>NZ_BMGS01000031.1 GCF_014640315.1 Hymenobacter glacieicola | reverse complement strand
GTGATTACCCGTAGGTAATCACGCTTTCTTTTTCTTACTCTGTTTTCCTCTATGTCAAAGAACGTATGCAACTCCAGTTGAGCTACAATGTAAAATAGGATAGTTACCTATACTATTTCAATACTTTCTACTCACCATAGTTGGTCCGGATGACTAACTATTATTGGTGGAGAATAACGGATTCGAACCGTTGACCCCCTGCGTGCAAGGCAGGTGCTCTAGCCAGCTGAGCTAATCCCCCGAGTACTTCATGCCTGACCATTCGTCAAGCGAAGTGGGCCTGCCTGGACTCGAACCAGGGACCTCTACATTATCAGTGTAGCGCTCTAACCACCTGAGCTACAAGCCCGGGTCGACTCACAAGTCGAATCCGTAAAAACGTTGAATAAAAGGAAAAGACACTAAATAGGTACTAGAGGTATACAAGAAGAGCACCGCAGCCCTGTTGGTATCAAGGTCGAGTCGAACCGCTCCAGAAAGGAGGTGATCCAGCCGCACCTTCCGGTACGGCTACCTTGTTACG
>NZ_BMGS01000030.1 GCF_014640315.1 Hymenobacter glacieicola | reverse complement strand
GCATCCGCTTGCAACTCGTCATCGATGCGCATAACCAACGCATAGAAGCAGACGGCTAATCACCTGCTATTTTACCACCACCTATTTTTTATAGGTTATAAAGTCAACGCTTAGGTAATCGTCAATTGTTGGATCTACCGCATACACTTTTCCTGTCCTTTTATTTTCAATTGTCACGAAGTCGTGGTCTTTAAAAAAAGCAGAATTGAAATACTTGTGCATGTTCGTTCCAAGAAAGTAAAGCTGTCCTACCTGGGGTTTCGCCGTCCACGTGTCCGCCAGGTTATACTTGCGTAGGATGTAATTGCAGGTTGCCGCATAGAATGTAGCGTACCCAACGCAATGCGCTGACTTGGACGATATGAGCTTGTTTGGGTCGACGTCATTTTTGGCAGCAGTAAAGTGTAATTGCGTGGAGGTTATTGCAAGTGCTGTTTTAACAATTTGCTCAATGTTGTTATCAGTTTGCTTGGCAGTATTTCTATTTGGCAGTGGTAAAATAGCAGGTGAATGTTATCTTGATGGATGCTTCAGACGACTCTCACCTGCC
>NZ_BMGS01000029.1 GCF_014640315.1 Hymenobacter glacieicola | reverse complement strand
GGCCGCCAATCGAGTCCAGGGCCGCGCGGCGAAAGGTGCAGTTGGCCCCGATGGCCTGGGCCGTGTTGTAGGTGTTCATGCCCATCATCAGGGGCCCGTAGAAGTGGTAGGTCTGCTCGGCCGCCCCGCGCGCCACCAGGCTCTCGTGCTGGTTGCCGTAGGCCTGCACCACCTGCACGTAGCCCACCGTGGGGCGGGTGAAGTAAGGCACAACGTGGTCCAGAAAGTCCGGGGCGGGCACGTGGTCCGGGTCCAGCACCACGCAGAGCTGGCCCGTGGCCTGCTGCAGGGCGTGGTTGATGTTGCCGGCCTTGGCGTGCAGTTTGTGCCGGCGCGTGACGTGGACGATGCCCAGCTGCTGGCAGAGCTGGCGCAGGAACGCGTCGTCGGCCTCGTCGCAGAGGTAGCTGGTGTGGGGGTAAGTGATGGCCTGCATGGCCCGCAGCGTTTCTTCCATCATGGCGTAGGGCTCGCCGGGGCAGAAGGTGGTAAGCACGTCCACCGTGAAGGAGGGCAACGGGCCGGCCGGGGCAACGGGCTCGCTCACGCTCACGTAGTGGTACCACTCGTGC
>NZ_BMGS01000028.1 GCF_014640315.1 Hymenobacter glacieicola | reverse complement strand
GTATTCCATGGATTTGCGCCAACGCGTGGCGCAGGCGCTGACCGAGCCGGGGGCCCGGCAGGCACAAGTAGCCGCCCGCTTTTGTGTGAGCCTGGCGTTTGTCGGCAAGCTCGTGCGGCGGCAGCGGCAAACCGGGTCGGTGGCGGCGTTGCCCGGGCGGGGCGGCCCGCCGCGGTGCCTGGACGCGGCCGCGCAGGCGTGGCTGGTGGCCCAGGTGGGGCGGCAGCCGGACGCGACGCTGGCCGAGTTGCGCGACGCGCTGCAGGCCGAAACGGGGCGGCGTGTGAGCATCGGCGTGGTGTGGCGCGTGGTGGACGAGCAGGGACTGCGCCGCAAAAAAAAGCCTGCACGCTACTGAGCGGGACACCGAGCGGGTGCGGGAACTGCGCCGCCAGCACGTCGAGGCGGTAGCCAAACGCTCGGACGTGCATCGGTTCTACTTTCTGGATGAAACGGGCCTGCGCTTGGATTATACGCGCCGCTACGCGCGGGCACGAGGCGGCCGGCGGGTCAGCGGCGCGGTGCCGCTCAGGCGTGGGCAGGCCGTCACGTTGCTTGGGGCGTTGGGCGTACGCGGGCTGAAAGCCGTGCAACTGCTGGACGGGGCCTTGAATCAGCGTAGCTTCGCCTTCTACGTGGCCCGGGTGCTGGGCCCGCAGCTACGGCGCGGCGATGTGCTGGTCCTGGACAACCTGCCCGTGCACAAGCTCGGTGGCTTGCAGCAAGAATTGGCCCGGCGCGGCGTCGAGGTGCTTTTCCTGCCGCCGTACTCGCCTGATTTCACCCCGGTCGAGCAGGCCTGGAGCAAGCTCAAAACCAAGCTGCGACAAGCCCAGGCCCGCACCCGCGAAGCGCTGGAGGTGGCTATCCAAACGGCAGTGGACTGGATTTCCAGC
>NZ_BMGS01000027.1 GCF_014640315.1 Hymenobacter glacieicola | reverse complement strand
GGGAGAGCAATAGCCGAGGGCGGAGTGCCGCCGCTCGGCGTTGTAGTAGGCGATGTGGTGGCTGATTTCGAGTTTGGCTTCGGCCAGGCCGGGGAAGCAGCCGCCGTCGAGTAGTTCGGCTTTGAAGCGGCTCCAAAAGGATTCAGCGTGGGCGTTGTCGTAGCAGTTGCCGCGCCGGCTCATGCTTTGCTGGGCCCCGTGTTGGGCAACCAAGTCTTTGAAACGCGTGGCCGTGTACTGGCTGCCCTGGTCGGAGTGCACGATGAGCCCCGCGGGCGGGCGGCGCACGGCCAAGGCCCGGCGCAAGGCCTCGCTGACCAGGTCTTCGGGCATGGTCTCGCGCACGTCCCAGCCCACGATTTTGCGCGAGCAGCGGTCCAGCCAGACGGCCAAATACAGCCAGCCGCCGCCCTGGCGGGGCAGGTAGGTGATGTCGCCCACCCAGACCCGGTTCGGGGCGGTGGGGGCCGGCTGGCCCAGCAAGCGGTTGGGCGCGGCCCGTACGGCCGGGTCGGAATCGGTGGTGCGGGGCACGAACGAGCGGGGCTGCTGCGCCCGCAAGCCGTGCTGGCGAAGCACGCGGCGAATGCGCCAACGCCCCACCGCATGGCCCTGGGCCTGCACCTGGGCCCGCAGCCGGCGCGTGCCGTAGCGCTGGCTGTGGTCGGCAAAGGCTTCGCGCACGGCTACTTGCCAAGCCGGTTCGACCACCGGCACCTGTTGGCGGCGCTGCCACGCGTAATAGGCGGCCGGGGCCACGCGCAGCACCCGGCAGAGCCGGCGCACCGGCACCTGGCCGGCCTGTTGGACGATGTACTGGTAGACGCTCACGGGGTCGGCTGGCCGAAGATGACCAAGGCTTTTTTTAAAATGTCCAGTTCCTGCGCCAGCCGCTTGTTGGCGGCGCGCAGGGCCCGTACTTCCGGGTCGCGGGCCACTTCCACGCTGCCCACTTCGGCCACGAACTGCGCCTGCTGCCAGCGGTAGAGCAGCTTGGGGCTGATGCCCAGCTGCCGCGCCGCCGCCTGCGTGCTGCGGCTTTCGCTGGCCAGACGCAGCGCCTCGACCTTGAATGCGTCGTCGTATTTACGCCGTTTGTCGGGCGACGCCCCGTTGG
>NZ_BMGS01000025.1 GCF_014640315.1 Hymenobacter glacieicola | reverse complement strand
AAGGACGCCAAAGCCTGGTTCAACCATTGCGGCTATCATGTACACCGTTCATGAATCCGCTATAGCACCGGGTTTTCAAAGACAGCTTGAATAGCCTGGGCAAAGTCGGCGCCGGTAGCCTGTGAGCTCAATCGGTAGCCGTTGATGCCTTCCTCCACAAAATCAGCAATGCCTCCGGTATCCGTGGTAAAGGACGGCACCCCGAAGGAACTGGCCTCGCAAAAGGCAATGGCAGCGCACTCGGCACGGGTTGGCAGCAGGAAGAAGTCGGCTTCTTTGTACAGCTGCACCATGCGTTGCATCTCTGCTTCTTTGTTCTTGTCCAGAAACGGTATTACCGTGAGTTTTTCGTGCGTAAATCCGGCCGGTGGTACGCATCCACAAATGGTCAGGTGCGCATCTACGCCCCTGTTATTCAACTCCACAAGCGTGTTGAAGGCAATTTCACCGCCTTTTCTGTTCCATTCCACCCCTACAAACAGCAGCTTACACTGCGGTGTTCTTGGCCGGGCCAGCACTTCCTGGCGGGGTAGTACTACCGGAAAGTTCGCCCCGAACGGCACGACCTCCACTTTGCTGGCGGGGGCCCGAAAATCATTGATGGCCGAGTTGGCAGCCCACTGGGAAGAGTAAATCAGCAGGTCGGCCCTGGTAATTGCCCGCTGCTCAATATACGCCAGCTCGCGCTTGGAAACGGGTAGCAGGCTGGACAGGCCTGGGTAGTAGTCGATCAGCTGCGTGATGGTAGAGTCGCAGCAGTAGACAATTGGCAACTCCGTTTCCAGAAAGGCAAACTCAGTATAACCCGCCGGTGCGAATATGAGGTCATACTTTCCCTTCTTCAGCTTTCGCGCAAATATGCCGGCGTATAACCGGGAAGTTAATACGCTGATGCTGTAGTGGTAGCGCCCGCCCTTCGTGAGCTTTCCCACTACTTTGTTTACCCGGTCGCCGAGGGCAAACAAAAAGCGTAGACTTACCGGGCCCAGGTAGTCAACTTCTCCAACATGGGCTTCCAGGCTTTGGCTTATCATGTAGTGCAGCCCAGACCACGAACGTCGACTGTGCGGGTCAGTTGAGGTCAGAAAGGCAATGCGGTAGGGACGGGAAATAGGCATTGTGATGAAATCAGGCGTGGTGAAGGGCCCAGGAGCTGCTCGAAGCAATTAACATACCTGAGCGAAACTAGCGCAGCAGCTGAGTTGGTAGCAGGAAGACCCCGAAAAGTACTAGCCGGACTGGAAAGCTTAGGACAACGGAACAACCAATAGTATGCGCTGCAGCCGGGCGGGTACATACGGCCCGAAAGGGCGCCGCAGAAACACAAGCCAGGTAAATGCGGCCAGCAGAACACCGGCTAAGCACCCCAGCAGGCCAAATAGCAGCACTGTGTTGGGAAGCACTACCTGCGCCCATTGCACGAGCATATACACTACCCCTCCCGCCACACTAATCCCCGCGGCCGGTACTAGTATGGAGGACCAGGAATCACGCAGCGGAATGGCCAGGTATTTTTTCAGCAGGTAAGGAGTATACCAGCTGGAGGTAAGCGAAGAAGCAATTAAAGTGCCCACCAACACCCCCGGCAGACCGATCTGCTGGCCCAGGAATACCGACAGGGCAATGTTGAGGCCTGCCTCGAAGAGGCTCATCAGGCTCAGCTGACGACTGTTGCCCTTAGCGTATAAAAAGAAGGACATGGAGCGTACTATCGTTTGCTGCACCATCAGAACCAGAGCCAGACTCAGCACCAGGTTACTGGCGAAAAAGCTGGGCCCTACCCAGAGCGTAATAAACCACTGGTTAAAGCACAGAATCAGCCAGAAAGCCAGCGCACCAAGCGTGCTGGTTAACAGCAGTACGCGGCGGTACTGCTCCCGGGCCCGGTCGCTCGACTCATGGGTCACAATCTCCATCACCGCGGGAGTGGCATTTTCTGTTACCCGGCTCAGCAAGCTCAATCCTACCTCCGGAATGCGCACTGTAATAGAAAATACGGTTACTGCCGCCAGTGAAACTACTTTACCAATAACCAGTCGATCCGTATTTAAAATAATTTGGGTAGCCAAACCATGCAAAAACATAAACCGGCCATTGCTAAATAACAATTTCAGCAAAGGTTTATCGAAGTGAATTCGGGATATTTTCAGCTTAGGGTAATATAGCGGATTCACAGACGGTGTAGCTGCTGATGCCTCACCTACGTAAGCAGGTATATGCAAGC
>NZ_BMGS01000024.1 GCF_014640315.1 Hymenobacter glacieicola | reverse complement strand
GCGACCGACTCTCCCGCCGGTGAAGGCAGTACCATAGGCGCTCCGGGGCTTAACGACTCTGTTCGGAATGGGAAGAGGTGAACACCCGGGCTAAAGCCACCATTATCAAGGCAGCACACGTCCGGCTCAAGGCCAGAAGCGGCTGTCATATCTTAACATAGAGGCAGAGTAGGAAAAAGAAAGGGTTGAGCTCACGTAGCTACAGAAGTGTTCGAGTCCTTAGTACCCCTCGGCTGTGCGATTTCGCGCTCTACACCTAGGGCCTATCAACGTTGTGGTCTCCAACGACTCTTCTAATCGGATATCTCATCTTCAGGTGAGTTTCGCACTTAGATGCTTTCAGCGCTTATCTCATCCCAGCGTCGCTACCCGGCGCTGCAACTGGCGTCACAACCGGTGCACGAGCGGCTGGTCCAACTCGGTCCTCTCGTACTAAAGTCAGGTCCTGTCAAATATCCTACGCCCACCACAGATAGGGACCGAACTGTCTCACGACGTTCTGAACCCAGCTCGCGTGCCACTTTAATCGGCGAACAGCCGAACCCTTGGGACCTTCTCCAGCCCCAGGACGTGACGAGCCGACATCGAGGTGCCAAACCTCCCCGTCGATATGAGCTCTTGGGGGAGATCAGCCTGTTATCCCCGGCGTACCTTTTATCCTTTGAGCGATGGCCCTTCCATGCGGAACCACCGGATCACTATATCCGTCTTTCGACCCTGCTCGGCTTGTAGGCCTCACAGTCAAGCCCGCTTCTGCTATTGCGCTCTGCGTACGGTTACCAAGCGTACTGAGCGGACCTTTGAAAGCCTCCGATACATTTTTGGAGGCGACCACCCCAGTCAAACTACCCAGCAGACACTGTTTCCGTTTCCAGATTAGGTGCCAAACAACACAAGGGTGGTATTTCAACGTTGGCTCCCCCAGACCTGGCGGCCCGGGTTCACAGCCTCCCACCTATCCTACACATGTGTTGTCCAGCATCAATGTCAACCTATAGTAAAGGTGCACGGGGTCTTTCCGTCCCGTGGCGGGTACTCGGCATCTTCACCGAGACTACAATTTCACCGAGCTCATGGCTGAGACAGCGCCCAGATCGTTACACCATTCGTGCAGGTCGGAACTTACCCGACAAGGAATTTCGCTACCTTAGGACCGTTATAGTTACGGCCGCCGTTTACCGGGGCTTCGATTCAAACCTTCGCTTGCGCTAAGTTCCCCTCTTAACCTTCCGGCACCGGGCAGGTGTCAGACCTTATACTTCCGCTTACGCGTTCGCAAAGTCATGTGTTTTTGTTAAACAGTCGCCTGGGCCTTTTCACTGCGGCTTCTCCATCACTGGAGGAAGCGTCCCTTCTCCCGAAGTTACAGGACCATTTTGCCGAGTTCCTTGGCCATGATTCACTCGAGCGCCTCAGGATGCTCTCCTTGACTACCTGTGTCGGTTTGCGGTACGGGCTAGCAAGCAGTAAACGCTTAGCAGGTTTTCTTGGCAGTCTGATTAGGTACACTATCCCGTTGGCCGAAGCCTCCAGGTACTATCAGGTTTCAGCAAAGTCGGCGTACTTGACTACCGTCCCTATACCTACACCCTTTAACGAGCACTTCCGTCCGCTCGCGGTACTTTCACTTCTGCGTCACTGCATCACTCCACTTACTAGGTGCGGGAATATCAACCCGCTGTCCATCGACGTAGCCTCTCGGCCTAGCCTTAGGTCCCGACTAACCCTGCTCCGATTAGCGTTGAGCAGGAAACCTTAGTCTATCGGCGAGGGGGTTTCTCACCCCCTTTATCGTTACTCATGCCTACATTTGCTTTTCTGGCCGCTCCAGCTCGCCTGACGACGCACCTTCACCGCTGACCAGAATGCTCCCCTACCACTTGTCCATAAGACAAATCCATCGCTTCGGTACCGGACTTGATGCCCGCGTATTATCGATGCCCTCTCGCTCGACCAGTGAGCTGTTACGCACTCTTTAAAGGAATGGCTGCTTCCAAGCCAACCTCCTGGCTGTCAAAGCAAGTGGACCTCCTTTGTTCAACTTAGTCCGAATTTAGGGACCTTAGCGGATGGTCTGGGTTCTTTCCCTCTCGGCATGGGACCTTAGCACCCCACGCCTCACTGCCGAGTATATCAACGGGCATTCGGAGTTCGTCAGGATTCGGTAGGCTGTGACACCCCCTAGTCCTATCGGTAGCTCTACCTCCCGCTGACTCCACCTCGACGCTGTACCTAAATACATTTCGGGGAGTACGAGCTATTTCTCAGTTTGATTGGCCTTTCACCCCTACCCTCAAGTCATCCAAATCCTTTTCAACGGAAACTGGTTCGGACCTCCAGTTGGTGTTACCCAACCTTCATCCTGCTCAAGGGTAGATCACAAAGTTTCGCGTCTACCCCCTCTGACTCTGCGCCCTATTCAGACTCGCTTTCGCTGCGGCTCCAAGTCTTCAGACTTTTAACCTTGCCAGAGAGGAGTAACTCGTAGGCTCATTATGCAAAAGGCACGCTATCAGGCCACAAAAGCCCTCTAACTGCTTGTAAGCACACGGTTTCAGGTTCTTTTCACTCCGGTATTCCCGGTTCTTTTCACCTTTCCCTCACGGTACTAGTTCACTATCGGTCTCTCAGGAGTATGTAGCCTTAGCGGATGGTGCCGCTGGATTCAGACGGGGTTTCTCCGGCCCCGCCCTACTCAGGAATCCTCTACCGTATCTATTCAGTTCGTCTACCGGACTCTCACCGTCTCTGGTTGGCCTTCCCATGCCATTCAACTAAGAATAGATAATCAGATGTTGAGGTCCTACAACCCCGGGTTGGCCGTAACCACCCCGGTTTGGGCTCCTCCCCGTTCGCTCGCCACTACTTGGGGAATCATATGTTATTTTCTTTTCCTCCGGGTACTTAGATGTTTCAGTTCCCCGGGTTTGCCTCTGATTTACTAATAAACCAGATCCTTGGTCTTCAACCAAGGGGGTTGCCCCATTCGGATATCTACGGATCACCTGGTATGTGCCCATCCCCGTAGCTTTTCGCAGCTTATCACGTCCTTCTTCGCCTCTGAGAGCCTAGGCATCCCCCGTGTGCCCTTATCTACTTCTCGTAGTGACCTGCTGCACGCAGCAGGTCGAGCTCAGGG
>NZ_BMGS01000023.1 GCF_014640315.1 Hymenobacter glacieicola | reverse complement strand
GCGAACGGGTTTTCCGAATTTCGCGAAGCGCGATTCGGAAAACACATCTTGCGTATCGTTCCGTATCGTTCTTTCGGACCATTAAGCTACACCTTTTTCCCCCACTGCCCCTACGTCTGGCACTCTTACTTTTCCCTCACATTTCCCCCCATCATCTTAAAAAGCCCTGGCCTGTGGGGAGCATAGTTCATCTTCTTACCCGCACCTACTCGTCCTCGTCCAGTTCCGGCCATCGGTACTCCATCTGCTGACGTATGGAGTGGGCCTGCTTCTGCTCACCCCAACTCAGCACCTCTATCCACGTCGGCGGAACCCGGTCCCCAAGCTGGGCTGTCTCATATGGGTGAATCAGGTACACCGACTTTATCCGGAACCCTTTGCGTAAGAAGCGCAGCAGTAAATCGGCCGCGTGCCCTCCTTGGTACACCGAGTAGTTGAACAGCTTATTATCTGTTTTACCATCCGGTCCGTCTGCGTAGAAGCGGATAGAGTACAATTTCTTTTCAGACATCGAGGGTGCCGAAATTGTGGATGTATGTCGTTCCCAGTCGGCCTAGTTTGGCAATTATTAAAGCCTTGCCCGAATTGAGGAACTAGGCTGTAGCGGAAAAACGTGTGATTCTGTGCCATATACGATGAATGAATAGTTTCACAATTATACATAATCATGTATAATTTACCATAGTTTTGTATAATTAATAATCGCCCACTTTTGGGTATGCCCGTGAATCAAGAAAATATAGACCACCTGCGCTCCTGGCTTACTCCAGAGCGGTTAAAGTATATCAACTGTTCAGCTCTCGACCGGGCTGCTGGTCGCCCACCGGGAACCCTTTCCCGGTTCGCGGCCGCTCAGGCACACGTTACCCTGCGCTATGTAGGGCCGGAAGACTACTATCCCTACCTGGTGCTACTAGGCTACCAACCGCCCAAAACGGCCTAAATTGACCCGTTTTCGCTGTTTTTTATGCGTTTTTGTGCTCTTTTCTTCGGCTGGGCATGGCCTACAAGTTGGGTGCTGAACAAGGGCTTATCCTGCTCGGCCTCGGAAATGTAGACTGCTGCATCGAATAAGGCGTAACGCTTACCGTTAGCATCTGATTTCCAAGCTATTTGTGAATTAACAGCATAGATATTAGTACTACCTGATTTGAATACGGCTAACGCTTTTTTATTCTTCAGATGAGTAACTGCATAATGGACAGTAGTTCTGCTCATCCCTAGTGCCTCTCCCAACGCCATTTGACTGACTACAAGAGCATTCCGGTTATCCATATGCTGAAATAACCAGAGAAGAACTTTTCCGGCTGACTGATTCTCAGCCATTATTTCAATTACAAGCGGAATCTTGTCTTCGTATAATTGGACAAAACCACTATTCACCTTGGTTACTTCCCCGGTTTCAGGGTCGATGATATTCTTCTCGTGGGCCATGTTTTAGTGTTCAATATGAGTGTGCATTGTTGTTGCAAACGTAAAACAAAATTCCAAATTATCTTTACATCATGTTCAAAATTTTAAGCTAATTGTATCAAACGTGTTCAGTAGCTATTGAACACCTATGTTCAATACCATTGAACACGTTTGAAAAATAAAACATTGTTAATCAATAACTTATATACTTATACTTCTTACTCTTTCATAACCGCACCGTTTGGCTTGCTTTGCTACTCTCGTGGGTGTGTTTGAATGTGAATGCTCTTAGGATTCCTGAATACTCAATTGCAGATTATAAATACCCTCTTTCTGCACAGTTAAGAAATTGAACTATCCCACCCACAAGGCCGGGTTTTTTAAGATGTGTAGCTTTGCTCTGTCAGTCCTTACAGGTGTGTGGGACTGACAGGGCGGGTACACTTCCTGCTTCACACCTACTGCAACAGAAAGGGGGTACCGACAATTTGCCGGTACCCCCCTTTCGATTGGGGCGGTAGGGAAAAACTACTTAGTGGGGCGGTGGAAGGTCTTGCGCGTTAGAGCTGGGTTAGCCTTGTTTAGCCGTAAATAGCCCGTTATCAGCCAATCGTGCTGGCTCCGCTCTTGGCGCAAGGAATCCCGGTAGGCTATGGCAATGTTAGTTACCTGTTGGTCATGCTTGTCCCGTTCGCTCTTTGCCTGCCAGGCATACACGGTGGCCACCGTCAGCCCTAGCACGAGCACAACCACCCCTAGCAGCAGCCGCCAATCCGTAAAACCCCATACCTGGCCCACTACGGGCACTTCCTTGGGTATCCGGCTGACGACTTGTTCAAGCTGCTTAGTGCCCGTAGTGAGCGTATTTTCGACCTGTTCCGGGGTGGTTAGGTGCGGCTGGATGCGCGCGGCTACCCCCTTGTAGTCAATGGTAAACGTGGGAGCCTTGCTGGCCTCCTGCAGGAGCTGCGCTACCTGGGCCTGGCTCACGGGCTGGCCCTGCTCCTGCACCCGCTTGTATAAGGCCTCAATGCCCTTGCGGATGGCGTTGATGTCGTCAAAAAGTTCTTGCATTGCTTCTGTTCGTGTGAAATGGTGTCGTGTTATCCTATGCTCAGGCCCTTATCCTGCTCCCTATCGGGTGTTTGCCCCCGCTGTTGGCCCTGGGAGAGCTTAGCGTAGGCCGCGGCCAGCTTAGCCAGGGCGTAGGCGTCAGCGGCTTGTTTTAGCCCTGCTGCGGGCTGCTGGCCCTGAGATTGGGTCTGTTCCTGCACCCTGGGTCGGTCAAAGCCCGCTTGCAGATTACCGGCGCTGTATTCGCGGCCTACCTGGCTACCCTTCACCCGGTGGCCCTCGTGCGTGAACACCACCCCGGCCGGGCTGCCGTCCTTGCGCCGGGTCAGCTCCAGCCCGATGCCCCGCTTGCCCAGCTCAGCCCCCAGCTCGTCGAAGCTCCGCACCTGCCTGGCCGTGTAGCTCAGCGCCCGCCCGATGTCGTGCCGGGCTCGGCTCCAGTCGGCCGACTGCTGCTCGTGCGGGCTGCTGGCTTTCGCCTGGGCCGGGGTCGGGCCGATTTCCCGCGCCTGCTTGCGGCCCACCTGGTCGGCCACAATCAACCCGTACTCGGCCTCGATGCGCTTGCACGCCTCCACGCTGCGCGACCGGCTGAACTGGTCGCTGATGGTCTGCCCGTCCAGGTCTACCCGGTTTACCACCAGGTGCATGTGCGGGTGGGCTTTGTCGTGGTGGCGCACCACGGCCCATTGCGTGTTCTCCGGGTCAATGCGCATTCCCCGTAGGTAGTCCTGGGCAATGCGGCCCATCACGGTATTATCTAATTTTACTTGCTCTTCGGCCGGAAAAGCCAGGGCCACGTGCAAAACGGCCTTTCCCAGTCCGGGCCGCATGGCCCGCACCGCGTCAAAGTCCTGGGCCATGTGGGCGGCGCTGTCCGTCCGTACTCCGTGCGCGGCAATCACCTCGGCTCCCTGTTCGGGGTGCTTTTCCTGCAGTACGTACTGGCACATAGCCGGAAAACTCTTGTTTACCTTCACTTTCCCTATCATGTCGCATCGGGGGCTAGGGTGTTCAGCAAGGCGTGCATCTGCCGGAGAACGACCACCACGGCGGCCCGGATATCCTGGCCCTGGTGGCCCTGCTTGGTGAGCTGGTTCAGGTTGGCCGCCATGCCGGCGAGTTGGGCCAGCTCCCGCGCTTGCTCGGGCGTGCGCGGGGCCGGTAGCCGTGTGGCCGTGTCCTGGCTCAGCCACACGGCCCGCAGCACCTCACCCTGGCTACGGTTGAATTGCTCGGCCTCCCGGTTCAGGCGGACGTGCTCGGCATCAGTCAGC
>NZ_BMGS01000022.1 GCF_014640315.1 Hymenobacter glacieicola | reverse complement strand
AAGGTAAACTATGTAGAACTCCCCCGGTCAACTATGTAGAACTCCCCCGGTAAGTTATCCACCAACTATGTAGAACTCCCCCGGTAAGTATGTAGAACTTCCCCGGTAAGTATGTAGAAGTTTTTTTTCTCTACATATATGTACTTTTATAGCCTACCTACTGCCCGCTCCCTATGGCTCAAATGTCGCTTAGTTATTGGCTCCGCAAGAACAAGATGAACCTTGCTGGACAGGCTCCCATTTCGCTTCGGATAACGGTGGGCCGGAAGCGGGCCGAATACTCCACCGGCATTCGGGTTGCGCCGGACAGCTGGGAGGTAGGGAAGCACCGAATCCAGGGAGAGGGAGAGGAAGTAGCCGACTACAACCAACTACTCAAGAACACACACGCGAAGGCCCTACGGGTGAAGGACACGCTGGAAACAGCAGGGCAGCCGGTAACAGCAGCAGCCATAGCAGCGGCGTTACGGGAGGGAGTTCAGGCCACAGCGGTACACGTGGAACCAGGCCCGTTATTCCCCCCACAACCGCTCACCACCACCCTAACCCTGAGCGAGGCCACCAGCAACGCTACCAGGCGCAGCAATACCGTTGCGTTCCAACACAACCACCTTATCCGCACCCCGCTCCGAATGGGGGTGCTGGAGGCCCGAATCTTTGTGGAAGCCCTACGCGGCATCAACCACGGCCCGAACGGAGATACGGCCTTGCCTCCCATTGATATTCCGTTGTCGGCTATCCTGGGAAAGGATGACAGCGCAGCAGCCTACGCAGCAGTGCGCCAGGCGTGCAAGGATTTGTACGCGAAGGATATTAACCTACTCCAGGTGGGCGCACGAAAGGAGAGCTACCACCGCACCCGGATAGTATCGGATATTGAGCTGCTGGCAGGCAGCGGCCGGATACGGGGCAACTTCGCCCCCCTGATGCAGCCGTACCTGCTCCAGCTCACCAGCAGCGGCAACTTCACCAGCGCAGATATTGCTACGCTGCTTACCCTTTCGCCCAACGCCCAACGCCTCTACTGGATTCTAAAGAGCTACGCCAACCTGGGAGAGGGGCGGGCGTGGAAGCAGGCCCTGAGCATTGAAGATTTGAAGCTGCTGCTGCTCCAGGACGCCACCTTGTATCCGGTGTACGCTGAGTTTAAGCGTTGGGTATTAGAACCCATCATAGACGAATTTCACTCGAAGGACGTAGCCTTTCCAGTGAGCTGGGAGGCCGTGAAAACGGGCAAGAAAACCACCGGCATCCTGTTCATCATCCCGAAGCCCCGGACGCGCACGGCCGCGCCCACCGCCCCCGTAGCAGCTGCCTTGAACGCCGCACCCGACCCGTTCACGGTGTGGCTTGCCGGGCAGAGCAAGAAGCTACAAACAGCCTACGCGGGCCTCACCAGCCACAGCAGCAGCAGCAAGAACAGCAACCACCTTTCCCCGACCGTAGCGCAAGCCATTGTCCGACACGTGGCTGGGCAGCCTGAGCTGGAAACGGTGCTATACACCACCCGCCACCGGATAGCCACCAGCAAAGAGGCAATCAAAGACAAGGCCGGATACTCCTACAAACAGCTCGTTACCGCGCTGGGCAGGGAGTTCAGGTAGAAATCCTTGTTATGCGCACTCTAGAATGAAATCTCCAGGTATTCCTAAGTGCTGGTGTACTCTCTTAGCGAAATCAAGATTTATTCCCCGCTTACCGTGCAGCACTTCGCTGAGACGACTAGCCGGTATACCCAAAAGTTGGGCAAGTTGCCCCTTATTTAATCTGCGCTTGAACATCTCCTGCTCAATGCGGGCTATCAATGAATCCGGGTGGACGGGGGCGTGCCCATGACTGTTTTCATACGCATCCACCTCATTGCCTAATGCAGTGATTTCCTCCAGGTTGGAAGGCTCATAGTCAATCAGATACTCCAGCCGCTTCATAGCAGCTGTGTAATCAGCTTCAGAATGAATTTTCATCTGCTCTGTGGTTATGGACCGCAGCGCAGCATGTTGCGTCTATACGGTCGTGATATCAGAAATTCGGTCATACTCAGCATGTGTGCCAAGGAAGCGGACATACACTTGCTTGGCAGGAAAGAAGATACGGACAACCAGACGGTGCCGATTTCTCCCAACGTTGATGACCCAACGGTCTCCTCCAACATAATCTGCGCTAGGGTCCCAGGCGCGCACATCTGCACCTTTTTCCCACTCGGCAGCTACTATCTCATTGTAAATGTCAAATAACTCAGCGGCTACTGCAGGGTGTTTAGCGGCATATTCACGGAAGGCGCGTTTTGCAAGAACTTGCATCGGAGACGGTTTTTTGGGGTTAGGATTGACTTAGTCATTAGCATCGACAGGGTTATGTTATGTGATAGATTGGTAAGACAAAGATAGTCATTTTACCAATTCCAGAAATAAATTACCCAATCCAGAAAAGAGATCTGCTACGTCTCTCATCATTGTTTTCTCTCTCGATACCATTCCAGCAGGATAGGGGCAAAGAGAGTAGCAGCAGCCCCAATCAAGGCGGCAAGGATAACAGCGGCGGCAATGAGCGCCAGGGTAAGTTGAAGCGGCATGAGGTAGCAAGGGCACGTTTTCCCCTTTCCCCCGGAAACATAGCGGCCGGGGGCAGGCGTTAACCAATGCTAAATAGGGCGGGCGCACCCCGGCCGGAAAGTCCGCAAGACGAAAGTTGTGGCTACGTGACGAACCACCCGGAATAGTTCTACTATCTGGCAAACTCCGAAATAGCACCCAGAAGAGAAGGGCGCTATAACCTACATTATGTTAAGTGCGGATTCCGCGAAGCGTAACAGCCCCTCCCCCGCCCTTTTCGGGGAAACATCCAACTACACCGGAAGTCAGATTTGCAAGCCCCTACTTCTTTAACGATATAGGTTGTCTACTACTAACTTGTCTAGCTAAAAACTCCGTAACCATGTTTCTAGGAATGTATAATGATGTTGATGGGGAGCTGACTGACCATATTCCCTCTATCATAAGACAGCTTGAAGCTTCTATTTGGCTAGGTGGTCATGATAAACAGCATACCGATTGTATCCGTGTCTCGATAGATTCAACCAAAGCTCTAGATGAACAAGACGTTATAATCAAATATTGGCTCCTGAATGGGGCGGTAAGTGGGTGGGAAATCATTGTTAGAGACGGACTCACGTACGTTGACGATACTGGGGTACGGCAAGCCCGAAAAGACGTAACAGTGAATCAATGCTATAATCTGCTCCTGAAGCTAAAACGGTTGTATGACCTGCGTAATCCTTCAGGTATGGAGGTGTAGGCGCCCTCATTTAGTGAGCCAGTGAACTTTGGCCTAGCCAGAGCTTGGTATACTGCCATAACAAAGCCAACGGGAGGCCTTCGAACAGCCGTAGCCGGTAGCTGCCTCAGAGGTCACAGTAATTTTGTGAATGTGTCGCACATGCACCACATCAATGCACTATGCTAACCTTTGAAAATTGCCCCTTTGTTACGGAAGAGGGGCTAAGAATCTACCAACTGCCATATGACTTAACTACGGCAGAACTTAACACCTTTGCCGATAGATGGATCAGTGTCCACTTTCTGAACTCGAGCAATCCTGCGAGTTTCAGGTTTGTAGGCTTCAAATTGCCGCACGAGAAATAAACCAGTACCGTTGTTGCCAGCCTTACCGCAACGACCGTAGTAGGGCTGGCACGGCGGCAGCGGTCTGCTGCTCCAGGTTCAGCAGCCGGGCGTACCAGCGGGTAGGCTTGCCCCGATAATGCGTTTTGCGGCCTTTGCGGTACTCCCGCTCCCATTCCCTATCCACCGCGTAGTATTTCGACAGCCCCCGGAAGCGTTTCGGCTCCAGCTGGGAATCGTAGTAGAGGCGAGTAGGGCCGTAGGCCAGGCGGTGCGCAAACACGCCCGTACCGCTTCGTAGGTACAGCACCGTAGCACGGCGGCGGGTTTGGGGGCAAATCATGTAGAGGCGTTGCCCACCTGAGCCGGGGAGGTTGCTGGGCACGGCCTCCAGCTCCACCCGATAGTCGTACTTGGTTGCGCCGTTGATTGTGTAGTGAAGGCGTAAGTAGCTGCCCTCCCCCGGCAAGATGTGCGCCTCCAGCCCGATACTACCCGTTGGCTCCCCCCGGCTGCTCCAGCGCAAGGTCGTGGCGTGTCGGCCGGGCCGCAACAGACCGGAACGGCGCAAGTAGGCTAGTTCCAGCCGTTGCGTTTCGTCGGTTGTGGTGGGGAAGGTCGGGAAACGGGGCATAGGGTAGGCCAGCGGCGGCGGTTGTGTACAGCTTACAAGTTAGCCGAAATCCTTAGGGAACGTGCCTGTTTCCGGGGCAAGGGTGTGCTGTTTCCTAGCCGGAACTTTTGGGGTTGAATTATGCACGTGCGCAGCGGCGGCTGGGCTTAACGGTGTAGGTAGGGGAGGCCGCAAGGATTTTGCACTCCCTCCCCCGGCTAGAGTTTTGCGGTTTTTCCAGGCAGGCCAAAATCTCAGGTTTTCTCAGGTTTTGCCGCCGAAAATGTAGGGTTTTGTAGGGTTGGCCGGGCTGGATTCAGGGCGGCGGGCCGGGCCGAAATCCGTGCACTTTACGGGTTGGGGGAGGGGGTGCTTGCCGTATTTGGCCGTAATTATCGGGTGGGGCGGCACCGGCCACATGGGTAGCGGCCTTGCTTCTCGGCAGCAGCTCGCGTAGCCGTGCGCAGCGGCGTTGTACACCAGGCCAACCCCTCACAGCGGGCCGACGAATGATAGGCGTAAGATCGGCTGCCCTGAGACAGGTACACCAGCGGCGGGCGGGGGGCTTGCTTGGGGGAGGGTTGGGAGGGTTGCTGACACAACAGTATCACCAGGAACAACAGCATACAGCCTGGGAGTTGGGAGGGGAGAGGCCAGCGGCTGCAGGCCAACGAGTAACGGGCCTCCCTTCACCGGCCAAAACAGGGCGGCTTACGCCGGGGGAGGGGCAGTTTTTCGGAGTTTTTGGGTTGGTGTGCGTTAGGCAGCGGCAGCGGCAAGCACGAACTCCCGCACGTGTTCCGGCACCCGCACAAAGGGGCGTTGGTCGAACAATACCGGCTCACTCACCACTTTCAGCAGGGCGCGGCGTTTGTTGTTGCGCAGATTGCTATCCGCGTTCCGGCACCGTTTTGCGGCGGCGCTCCCTCTCTCCTTTGGGCTGCAAAACTTCGCTGTTGCGTTACCTGTGTTTATGGGCAGCCCGCACGTGTGGCAGCAGCGGGCGGGGGCTTGCTTGCTCACTCTCATTCCTCCATCCTCTCCTTCTCCACCACCTTCTTCTTTTCGGGAGCCAGGTTGTCTGACAAGGGCGGCGGCTCTCTCATTCTGTGGGGAGAGGGGCCGGGGTAACACTCTAAACGAGGGGTTAATCTGAGGAACCGCGGGGGCAGAGTGCGCCCCCGGTTCCGGCTGGGTCAGCAGCTGCTGCCAAACGGTTTCTAGGGCCTGAGCTGCTGACTGCAATGCAGGGTCGGCTACGTGGTGGGCATACACCGCCCGATAGTCTGATTTGGTGCGGCGTAAGGAGGCCGGGGTAAGTCCTTCCCAATAACGTAGGGTACTGCCCACCGTCAACAACCGCCGTTCCGGGGTGCTTAGGGTTGCGGGTAGGGGCAATGGGGCGGCAAACAACACCTGCTCTAGGTTGCGGGTCAACAGCCGCCCCATTTCCAGCAGGGCAGCCGGTTTCGCCAGGTCGGCCAACGTAGCAACCCCGGCCGCCTCCAGGTACTTCATTTTGCGGGCCTTCACCTCCACTCGCAGCAGGGGGCCGGGGTCGGGGAAGCCCAAATCTTGTAGCTGCAACGCCTTATCGTACAGCTTGAAGTAGTACCGTTGTTTGGTGGTCTCCCGAAAATAGCCCTTCCCGCCGTAGGTTTTGAGGTCTAATGCGTCAGTTTTGTGGAGCACCGCCCGTTGCAGTAGTTCCTTCGCGGGGGCCTGTAACGGCACATTTACCCCGAACTCCACCGTTTGCAGCAGGGCCTGGGATGGGTTGAACCCTAACGCCTGGGACAGTTGCCGAACGGCCTCCCCTACAGCCCACGCCGGGAACTCGCCGCCGTTGTGGCCCCGGCTCCAATATTGGTGCAAGCTGCCCTCCAGCAAAGTACGCCCGCCGTTGTGAACTCGCACCTTCAACCCCTCATATTCGGCCTCTCTCCAGGGGCTACATTCTTCCCCGGTCTGCATATCTACTGAGCTGGGAAGGGTTATGGCTGGGCAGTTGTCCAACACTCCCGAAGGCAATTCAACGCGAAAGAAGTCAATCATACCGATACCGGATAACGCAAACGGCCGGGCAAAAAGAAGCCCCCAAACACAGGTAAGAGACTGTGCCGGGGGCTTGCCCACGAAACCGCCGAAGGGCGGGCGGGGTGTATGCTGCAATCATGCTCTTACCCATGATACATCCGGGAAGGATGCTACCCAAAGGTACGAAAGTGCCACCGCAACGGGTAGCCTTGACCAATGGAATTAGGCGGTTTTGCCAACATTTTGAGAAACGCGCCGCGCCCCTCCACCGGCTTCGTGTTTTCCCTGTGCCGTGTGCGCCGTGGGATTCATCCGAGAGTAATCCCCTCCCTGAATGTCAATCGTTCCGCCTTGGCCCGTTTCCGGCCCAAATCCGGCCGCTTCGGGGGATTACCTCCCTCCCAATTTGCCCGCGTCAGAGGGTATTTTTTCACCCCTTCGCGGGGGTACACTCCCTTTTTAGAGCTTCTTTATATTTAAGTTCTTTACTCTTTAGAGGCTCGTAACTCACTGACAATCAATTTCCCACAAGGTAAACTATGTAGAACTCCCCCGGTCAACTATGTAGAACTCCCCCGGTAAGTTATCCACCAACTATGTAGAACTCCCCCGGTAAGTATGTAGAACTTCCCCGGTAAGTATGTAGAAGTTTTTTTT
>NZ_BMGS01000021.1 GCF_014640315.1 Hymenobacter glacieicola | reverse complement strand
GGTTTTGCTGCCATAACAGAAGTAAGATACGTCCTTCTTCTGTCCACCTTGCTTAGACCACCTCAGGAAATCCCTTTCGTCTCATTGAATTGTAAGCGCAGCATAGGCGCTACAAACGGAGTTATTAAGAACTCGTGCCCTTTAAAGGGACGCTGGCCTACGCCCAAATGCGCCCCTTCTGCGAAGGCATACTCTCCCCCTATCTGAGCATCCAAGTAGAGGGTTTTTTGTGCTAAAACCTCCCCTGAGCAGGCCCCATAGAGTAAGCTGATAAGTAGGAAATGGTGTAGGCGCATCTAGCTATTGGACGCTGACTCTGACGAGCGTGCGGCACAAAAAACACAAGCAATAGGTAAAATAGAGAGCCGCGAGGGCAGAGCAGGATAAGTAGCTTAAAGCTAGCAACGTACTACGAACAACCACCAAAGAAGCGGAACAATATTTCTTAGCCGGTTATCTGGCCTTAGGCAGCAGGCATTGTGGGATAGATCCTTGGTAAAGTACCACGGTTAGCGAGTAGGGGCAGTGGGGCGGAAAACCGCACTTATTCCGAGGTCGCGCTTATAAGCTACATTATGTTAAGCGACTTTTCTAAGATGCCCCGGGGACTTTCTAGTAGCCTGCAGTAAGGGGAAAGTCCTGTTTAGTATCACATAAAGTAGTGAGCTGTAAGAAACAAAACAGCACCTACTGCAGATGCAGTAGGTGCTGTTTTGTTTCTTACAGCCTAGTGTGATTAAGCTTCCTCCGATTCATCTTCTGAAACTTCAGCTACCGACTCGATCAACGTTGCGGGGTTGATTATAGGAAGGATTGCATCCTCCAGCAATGTGCCAGCAGCTCGAGCGTGCATCAACCCTCTAGTCGTTGAATAGGCGACTCCAACAGCAGAAAGCTTTGTTTCCTCAGAAAGCTTATCCAATGTAAAGCCTTCTGTTTCACCTGCTGATGGGACTAATTCAAAAATATATTCAGCCATAAAGGATGTGTCTATATAACTAGCATCATCCATTTCGAGGTGGCAATGTATTTCAATTATCACCTTTAGATGATAATCATCACGCGTAGCTATATCACACATTATATCATATGTGTATTCCACTACATCATCTACATAGTAAGCCTTACGAGAGTCATTAGGTATATTAAAGCTGAGGACTGTGATATCCAACAACTCTAACTGATCCATAACTTCTTCAGCTTTTATGTCTTTCTTCTTAGGCATTTAGGGTAGGGTTAATAGACAAAATCCCTAGCAGCTCTTCTCATAGAAGAATCTCGGTTAGAACGGGTTTGACGTTCACGAGCTGGTTCTCTCCAAACAGTTGTTTGCCTAGTAGGTACAGTACGAGTTGCTCTATCTGAGTGGGATACAGATTGCCCAATTTTAATTGAATATACATCTCTATGTACTGGGAAGTCACGGAGTTGTAGTTGAGCAGCTTGTGAGGTTACTGTTTGATATAAAGTGACCTTTGGATGGTTATTATAACGTTCAGCTGCTTTTTCTGGAGTCAGTAAGAGGTCTGTTTCTAAAATCTCTTCAATTCTAGCAATTGTGCGCAACGTAAAGTTGTGCATACCTCCAAGCCAGCGGCTGACTAGAGTCTCACTGCAATTCAACTCTGTAGCAAGGTCACGCTGGGACATTTTCTTGCGATCGAGAGCTGCAAGGATCTCGTCACCTATCCCGACTGACTTGGCTACAAAACGATAGCTTCTGTCATTATGGCTTACAATAGGCTCACAATAGTCATCAATTGGCTCCATGTTACAGATTCTATTTTATGATGGATCAGGTACCTCTATTTCCAAGGAGAAAGGGACCGTTAGATCAGGAAGGGTGCAACAGTTAATGTTTAGGGCTTCAAATGCTTCTGCAACAGCGTTCATTAAAAGAAAATGAGGATAGCAATCAGGGCTATCTATCGCAAAATCAGATGTCTTGACCCCTCCATTCCCTAGTATTACAACTCCGTTACAGCAGCGTAAGCAATAGAGTCTAAACTTGGGCCTTCTGTAGTCATACCCAGGAATGGCATGTGCCTTGTCTTCACGTCTGAACAGCTCTAGACGAGCTTTACCTCGTTCCCCCATAAGCTGTATGATAGACCTTATGTCCTGGATAGCACTTTTATGCTCTTCTTCAGGAAAGCGAGCAAAGAATCTACGCGTTTCATGCTGCTGCTGATCTGGGAGACGAACGGAATAGTAACGTATCAGACTCCTGAAAGCCGTGTTGTAAGGAACAATTTCAACCGTAAGCTTCACTTATAAGTTCAGTTCAAAGGTATAAATGCACTTGAAAGGCACAAGGTTTAGTAGAGATAATTCGCGATCTATTTACGCCTAATTCAAATGACCTCAACAGTTGATGCATTCTAATATTGGGTTCAGCCTTAAGATAAGCAAGTAACTGAGTGTAGTATCTCAATATTAGAGGCCCAAAGTGCAGTATTGAATAGAGTAAATGAATCTTAGTTCATTGTAAGACATCATGTAATACCAAATTTTTTAGCGTATCTATGCGTCACACACTGTGTCTGACACATCAATTATGCAGCCCGAGTCTAGTCTGACAGAAACTTCAATTAGTAAGACAGCTCCCGAAATAGGTCTTACTGAAGCTCAAAACGGTAAGACAGGGCCGGAAAGTAATTTTGCTGAAACCAGTTCTAGTAATACAGGGGGTGAAAACAGTGAGAGTGAACGCCTTACAAATAATAAGGCGGCTAAAAAGGGAGGGAGGCCACCTAAGCCGACCAGTAGCACAGCCGTTACTTGGTCTATACGTGGGGTGGAGCGGGAAACTCGCGCTATTATCGAGAAGGCAGCCGAGCGCACGGGTAAGACCTTGGGACAGTATTTAAATGACGACGTACGTAGTTTCGCTCAGGGACAACTTACCCAAGCTGAGGCGACTGGGCAAGCGGTGGCCAGTCCCCGCGATTTGCAGGTGCAGGTGGAGCAGTTAACCCAAATGGTCGAGGGCATTGCCGCTCGTCTAGCTGAGCCGGAGCGCAAAGGATTTTGGCAGCGCGTTTTCGGCAAATAGGAACAATGCTAGTAGCCTTTGACAGGCTTATCGAATAGTGGTCCTCCAGTAGTGGCTTTCTTAATGCCGAGTACAGTGAGCAGCAGCCCTGAAAGGGAGCGGGCGTTAGTATGCTTACCTGTCTTAAGGTCATGCGCAAACTTGTTGCAGGCGACAATGTGCGCCGGGTTACCTAGAATCTGCTCTACTAGAGCAGGGGTAGTAATGCTCAACTGCGTGAGCAGTCTCCCTGCATTCTCGACTTGGTGGGTAGCAGTTCCAGATGCTATGATCGCTAGATTCGGGACCAAGTCGAAGGAAATAGTTGTAGCGGGCACCTGAGGCCTAACTGTAAAAACAATGTTTTGAAATGCTCGGCCTACCTTTTCAAGCTGATAACCAATATGTAGGTCGGTCTTTTCATTAATCTGTTTCACCGCCACATCTAGTACTTTCTTCTTGAACATGGCTAGGATGGTGTACTCTTCGTTGCCTTTATCGTCAGCTAACCCTAGAGTCTTTTTCAATTCTAGGATAGTAACCTTTCTGGTTTGGCCTTTATCCTTCCACTGACTGCAAATCTGATAAATGCGCTTCGCGTGCTTGCTAGGCAGATTCAAAGCCGCATGAACTTGAAACGAGGTAAAGTTATCCTTAAGATCGAACAGGTAAGGGACAGCATATTCATTGAATTCTAGCTCAATAGTACCTGTGCCTAGAATGTAATCAATCCTTTTAAATAACACGAGCTGCCGATACACCTCTTTCCTATTATGCTGGGTGTTGATCTTATGCACTCGACTCATCATCTCTTCAGTAGAGTTTCTCAGCTGTTTGTAGTTGAGTTTCCTATTAGTTAGCTTCTCTAGTTCAGGTACTGAGATTTGATATACATCATCAGGCGAATCTTTGCGCAGCTTAGATAGTAGTACAAGGAAAATGTTGGCCTGAGTTTCCGTGTATTCATAACGAGCATTAGTCAGCGCATTGGCTTGACGTACTTCTAATTCCTTATTCATTGTCTCTATTAACTTAAATAGACAGATAGGCAGCACAATATTACTAAAAGCTAACTATTTTATGTAACTGTTATTAAAAAAGGTTATCTTTAGCTTATAAAAAGTTAGCTATCGACTTATAAAAGGTTAGCTTTCGGGGTAGGCTTAGCTTATGAAAAGTTAGTGTTCGCTTATAAAAGGTTAGTTTCCGCTTATAAAAGGTTAGGCTTTAGCTCCTTAATTATTTGAAAGCCAATCGATTATGAGGCCTACAAATAGACAAATAGATTACAAATAGAAAAACACAATTGTGTTGTATGAAAAAAGGGCTTTTAAAGTGTGGATAAATAGGATTACCGATCAGCAAAAACAGACCAAACAAACACGAAGCCCTTCGACACTGGGCGCGGCACAAAAAAAGCATTAAATCATTGATAATCAAGTGCTTAATTATACTGTCTAGGCCTGCCAAAAGGGGGTTTTGACGCGGTTTTCCGCTCTCTACACGTACTTTGTACCATGGCTGACCATACTTTCCGCTTGACCAATACCCCACTGGGTAATGTGCTGGTCAAGTTCTACCAGATCGAGCCTTACAGCGACGAGGCGTTCACGAAGGCCAAGGCCCGGGAGTTCCTGCAGGCCACGGTGGGCTCGGGCAACGCCTGGAGCCTGGCGCTTTACCAAGGGCCCATTGCTACCAACCCCGTACTACCCGAGGCCATTGCCCAGCTGCACGCACGATGCCCTAATTGTACCGCTGTGCGCATCGAACAGACTTCCGGATAGGAAGAGACCAGCGAGGGGCTGCGAGTGCTGTAAAGACGCTATATTTGCGTTGTCCGAAAACCACGGGCCCTCGTACAAACGGCGACCCGGGCCGCAACCCAGATCGCCGTTATCCTACGGATGCCCGAGCCAGTGGCTAACCACGGCGCGGACTGCTCCCCCCAGCGCTGCCTTGAGCAGCTCAAGGGAGATGCGGAACCAGTTAGTCTGACCAGCTGGTTTCGCCTGTGCACGCTTCCCCATAACTACCAGGTTGTAGGGTGTGCAAACCACCCACTTCCTGAAGCCCTGGCTGTGTCCGCAGCCAGGGCTTCGTCTTTTCAGACGATGCGGTGGCGGGGTGACAACCGTGCAAGTGGAGCGAAGATACCCGGCCTATTCCAGACGAGCAGCTGCTGACGGGGCCGTAGGAAAAGAGTGGGGCAGGGGTTGCGCATGCGTGCGGAGAGCCATACCTTGAGGCGCGGACGGGGTCGTTCTGGCGTTGTTCGCAAGATGTGTTTCCTGAATCGCGCTTCGCGCAACTCAGGAAACCCGTTCGCCCTCCGGGCTCACTACCCTTGCCCCTTCGGGGGCCACCCATATGGAAGAAAACACCCCTGCCAATTCCACTCCCCACCGCCCCCGTAAAGGCGGACGCAAGCCCGGCCCACTGGCCGACAAGCAGCGCCATGTCGTGAGCGTCCGGCTGACCGACGCGGAGCACGAGCGGCTGACCCAGGAGGCCGAGCGGTACCGGCTGAGCCAGGGCGAGGTGCTACGATCCGTATGGCTCAAGCAGAAAACAGCTGCCAAGCTGCAGGCCCCGCCCACGCCCGAGGAGGCGCGGCAGCTGGCGCAGCTGGCCGGCATGGCGGCGAACCTGAACCAGCTTACGAAGCTGGCGCACTTGGGGCAGGATCAACGCACCGGAGCGACCACCGTGCTGGGGCAAATGCACCACTTGCTAAAGCGCCTAACGGGCGAGGCCTCATGATTGGCAAGGTGAAGGTGAACCAGTCGTTCGGGGCCATGTGCCAGTACGTGCTGCAGGAGAAGACCCCGGACAAGGGAGCGGAGGTGCTGGCCGCGCATGGGGTACGCACGGACAGCGCGGCGCACATGGCGGCGGACTTCGACGCGGTGCGGGCCATGCGGCCCACCTTGGGCAAGGCCGTGCTGCACGTGGCGCTGGCCTTCCCGGCCGAGGAAAAGGAGAAGGTAACCCCGGAAGTGATGGGCCGCATTGCCCAGGATTACCTGAAGGGGCTGCAGATCGACCCCGAGAACACGCAGTGGGCGGTGGTGCGGCACCAGGACAAAGCCCACCCACACATGCACCTGGTAGTGAACCGGGTGGATCTGGACGGGCAGACAGTGAGCGACCAGTTTATCCGCTCGCGCAGCGTGGACGTGTGCAAGAGCATCGAGCAGCAGTACGGGCTGATCGTGGCCGACCAGGTGGGCCGCAAGCAGGCCCGCGAAATCGGCCCGACCCCTAAACAGCAGCAGGCCACGACCCCGAAGGAGGAGCAGTCGGCGGAGTGGAGCCGTGCCCGGCAGGAGATTGGCCGCGCCCTGAGCTACACGGCGGGCCAGGCCCGCAGCTTCGACGAGTTGCGTGAGGCGCTGCAGGCCCGCGGTATCGGGCTGGAGCTGACCCGGCGCAAGGACGGGAGCCCGGCCGGGGTGGTGTTCGCGCAGGACGGCCACCGGGTGAAGGGCAGCCAGGTCGGGCGCGAGTACAGCGCGGGGAACCTGGAGAAGGGCTTTGCGAAGGTCCGGGAGCTGGGCCAGGAGCCGGCCCAGGCCTTACAGCAGGTGGGCCAGGACTATGCGCTGGCGAAGCTGGCAGCCGAGTACGCCCAGGCCAAACAACGGCAGCAGCCCGAACGCACACCGGGCCAGGAGAAAAGCCGGGGCCTGGGTATCGGTGAATGAAGTAATTCTATCTATTTTACTAGTAACAACTTATGCAAGAGCTTTTTGAAGATATCACGGCCATCCGGAAGGGAATTGAAGCGCTGAGTAAACGGGTGCAGGAACAGGGGCAGCCGGTGAGCCAGGCGCAGGTGGCGCAGCTGCTGCAGGAGGCCAAGCAGGGCACGCGCTTCACGATTAACTATGAGGGAGTGGCCCAACAAATTCAGCCCCACCTGACGACCCCAGAGAAAGTCGAAACGACGCTGGCAACGGGGACTAAGCAGTTAGAGCAGGTGGTGAACCGGATCCCTAAGAGTGTGCCCGTCGTGGGCCAGGTATGGGGGTTCACCGACTGGCGGCTCTTATTTGGCGTCGTGGTGCTCGTGCTGGGGCTGACGGTGGCCACGGTCTATGCCTGGCAGGCCAAGGCAGAGCGGGATAAGGTCGCGCAGCAGGTCACCAATATTGCAGTGGCCTACCGGGATTCCTTGCGGCGAGAGCGGACGCAGAACGATTGGTTGGTGTCGGGCTATTTGCGGCTTAACAAGGTTAATCCCGCTCTAGCGCGTAAGACCTTTCAGCGGCCCGCTAAGTAGATTTTATACACTATTCTTCTCCTACAGTGAGAGAAGGACGGCGCTAATTTCTATTGTAAGGAGCAGGTGACTTAAACGTTTTAAGCCGAATAGGGATGGCGGCTAGTACTCCTATACCGGATCCTCGGACTCGTAGTTTGATAGCCCCCTGGCCGCTATTGTATGTGTATTGCACCGGGACCTCCATCATGGTCGTAAGTCCTTGATTAAGGAAGACGGTTACATTCACTTTCTCTTTGCCCAACCGATATACTCGAGCAATGGCACCAGCGGTCAGATACCCTCCCCAGTGACGTACTATCGCGGGTTGCTGACGAAAAATAATGGTGTCCTGTGGAGATACTAAGCCGGCATTTAAGCTACAGGACTCACAGAAGCCTCGTACATAGTTCACGCCACCGCCAGCAAATAGATCTATTTTCAAGGAAAACAGATATAACTCCTGTTCCGAATTGACTTCCTTAAAGTCGAATCGGGTAAGGGTGCGGTTGAACAAGACGGGTAGTCTATCCAGATAAACGCTGACAGCGTGCCCTGCGTAGCCGCCACCGTAAGAGCCATAACTTATGGATTTAGGAACCTGCAACTTATATCCCCAGCCCAATCCGCCGCCGGAATAGCCTATGGATGAGGTGGTCTAGTTAAGCCGGCCAGAGTTGGGACGTTGTTTGAAGCTGGGTTTCGAAGTGGTTG
>NZ_BMGS01000020.1 GCF_014640315.1 Hymenobacter glacieicola | reverse complement strand
CAAGGACGCCAAAGCCTGGTTCAACCATTGCGGCTATCATGTACACCGTTCATGAATCCGCTATATATTAGCAACCTGAACCTGGATAAAACAGACGTGCCGGAATTAGTCCGTCAAATAGCGCGGCGGCCGCAATTGCCGCGCCCACGATTTATTGTTGACTGCGCAACTCAGCAGTGTTTGCGTAAGTTGGGAATCAGCCATTTTATTTCTCAATTATTGTTGCTGCACAATGCGGGAGGACGTGTTGTACTTCGCAACGTTTCCCCTGTGCTACAGCGCTGCCTAGCCCTGCTCAAGCTTGATAAGTTATTTCATTATTCCTCTGTGTAACATGATAATACGAATAAAGTAGCTGTGAAAAGCAGAGCGGTTTTTCCGTAAGCTTAAGAAAACTATATTCCTGCTTAAGTGGGATAATATTCTCAAGTAAGCTGCGAATAGAAAATAAGTGGATCAAGATGTTATCAGGTATATTACAGCTACCAGTGCGGAAAATAATTACGTGAAAAACCCCTGGTTAACCCCGGGTTTTATCTGATGTAAAACTGAATAATAAGGGCAACTTTTGTTTTTTGCTGTTACTTTCAACTTCAGCCATGCTTCCCTTTCACGTGCTTCTGATAGAAGATGCCTGTATTTTTCAGTATGGGCTAAGCTGGCAGCTTGCTACCTGGGGTTTTCAGCACGTGGTTCTGGCCTCTACGGGAAAGGAAGCCGTGCGAGCAGCAGCTCAGCAGCGGCCGGATCTGATAATTGTCAGCGCGAGTATGAAGGGGAGCCCGGGGGGGGTGGAAACAGTCCGGCTGATTCAGCAGCAGTATCGAACCCCAATTCCGGTCCTGCTCCTGCAGGACCACCGGCCAGGAGTTGAGCCGGAGTTACTACCGCCCCTGCTCTTAAATTACCGGTGCCTGCCCAAGCCTCCCACAACGGAGGAGCTGCAGGCCGGCGTGGAGCAAAGCATTCACGCGCTGTCCCTGTCGGCGGTATACTAGCCAGGGGCGGGAGGCCGCGGTATGCCGCGGGCAGGGCCGCATGCGTTACAAGGCCGTACCGGCCTTCGTGGCAGCGGAAGGAGGGGCCGGTTCACAAAGGTGGTTAACTCCCTTTGCCTTATGTCGTATTCCCTGAAAGCAGGTTTTTAGCTTTTATACGACGCAAATGACACATGTCCCAAAACGGAGTTCCCGCAAGCTCAAACGGGATATTATAGTTATTGGGGCTTCTGCTGGCGGGGTGGAGGCCTTACTGAAATTTGTGCGAAGCCTGCCGCACGACTTTCCCGCCTCGATTTTTGTGGTTCAGCACGTGGCACCTTACGCGCCCAGCTTGCTACCCGAGTTGCTGGGCCACGTATCAGCCTTGCCCGTCAAGCATCCGAAGGATGGAGAGCTTATTCGGCCCGGCATAATTTACGTGGCGCCTCCGGACCAGCATCTGCTGATAGAGGACGACAAGGTGCTGGTCAAGCGGGGGCCGAAGGAAAACCGGTTTCGTCCCTCCATTGATGCCTTGTTCCGCTCGGCTGCCTACGGCTACGGCCCGCGCGTGATTGGCGTGGTGCTCACCGGCTACCTCGACGACGGTACGTCTGGCCTGTGGTCCGTCAAACGGATGGGCGGAGTGGTAATTGTGCAAAACCCCCAGGATGCCTCGTTTCCCGATATGCCCGCAAATGCCCTGGAATTTGTGGAGCCCGATTACCTAACGCCCCTCGCCGAGCTTAGCGGCCTGCTGGTCCGCCTGACGGCCGAGTTGGTGCCCCACAAGCCGAAGATAGCCAAAGCTGACCTGGAGCGCCTCAGAATAGAGCTGACCATTGCCAAGCATGACAATGCTTTTGAACTGGGCATCATCGAGCAGGGCGAGCCTACGGCCTTTACCTGCCCGGATTGCCACGGGGCGCTTACCCAGCTGATCGAAGGCAACCTGATTCGCTACCGCTGCCATACTGGCCATGCGTACACCATCAGCGCCCTACTGTCCGAAGTCAGTGAATCGGTGGAAAGCATGCTTTACCAGTCTATGCGCGGGCTAGAGGAAACCAAAATGCTCTTGGAAAGCATAGGCGAGCATTTTGCCGATACCGAACAGCAGGCTATAGCCAAGATGTTCTTTCAGAAAGCGGATGTTGCTGGCCAGCAGGCTCGCCTGGTGCACGACTCCATTTTCAAGCACGAAATAGTGAGCGGCGACCTAAAGTACCAGAACAACAAGCCCAGCTGAATAGCTAAGTGAAGAGGGCTACGGAAATTACTTCCGTAGCCCTCTTCACTTAGCTATTCAGCTGGGCGAACTAGGTAAGCAGCTTTGCTAGGCTTTCCCTACGCAAAGCTAGACGCCACTACCGAAATCGGAGCCCGATAAATTGCTGCCCCCGCTGGAGGAGCCGCGGTAGCCGGTGCTGCGGCTGCCCATAGATGAGTCGGAGTCAGACAAGCCTGCGCCGGAAGAGTAGGTAGAGCCATCGGAATTGTAGCTACCCACGCGGTTTTCGTTTTGGCGGTCGAAGCTGGCGCCGGTGCTGCGGTTAGGACCTTTGTCCATGCGGCGGCTTTCGTCGACGTGGGACGAGGTAGAATAGTCTGAAGGATGCACCCGGCTGCCGGAGCGGTAGTTCTGGTTGGGCCGCTGAGATTCGGCGCTACCACCGTAGCTACCACGATACTTACCGCCGGATTTGCCGTACGATTTATCCGACGACTTACCGGAGCGCATGGCCAGATAGCCCAGGCCAGCCAGGGCTACTGCACCCGCAACCTTCTGGGTGGTGGTCAACTTATTGATTTGCTCCCAAGAGTTCGGCAGGAATTCACGGACACCCTGGGGCAGCTGGTCGACAATTTTTTGCAAGCCAGCTTGTTCCATCCAGTTTTTAGCTCCCCCAGACTGCTGGTTGGAGGTGTTGCCAGAGGTATCAGCGCCTGATGTTTGCTGAGTGCCAGCATTCTGTTGGGCATTCTGGGGCTGATCAGCTGCGGATGAGCCGGCCGCCTCGTTGGTAGGAGTGGCAGATTTAGTAGGTTCCATGCAGTTGAATTGCGTTAAGAGGTAAACAGGTAGCAACAGCCAGTCTGACTGCTTGCTACCCTATGCGCAAAAAACCGCCCGCAGGTTGCAGATGAGGTTATGTTTTTTCTGATTTAGGTGCTACTACGTAGGACTATCCGTTAGGCTTGGTTACTTATTTCCTAACGAGATAGAGGCATGCTTTCCGCCATCCAAGCAAGTATAGTTCGGAAGAGGGAAGTCGGAATATACCTGTGGTGGTAAAACAGTAAGCCTAGCGCAGTATTTCTATAGAGGTTGAGTTATGTTGCTTGCTTTCAATGGAGTAGTCAGGTGTAGTAATGCAGCTCGTGACGAAAACCAAGAAGATTCCGGGAGTAGCGGCTACCCAAACATGCCCACTGCATCTTTGCTAGGCAGGGCCGTTTTACCCGTCAGGAATATATCGACCTGGCGGGCGGCCTCGCGCCCCTCCGCAATAGCCCACACCACCAACGACTGGCCCCGGCGCATGTCGCCGGCCACAAACACGCCGGGGTGGGAGGTGAGGTAGTCTGTGGTGGCGGCAGTACGTACGTTGCCGCGCTTATCCAGGGCTACGCCCAGCTGCTCCAGTAACCCTTCGTAACGGGGCGAGGCAAAGCCCAGGGCAAGGAGGGCCAGCTGACAGGGAATTTCGCGCTCCGAATGTTCAATTTCGGTGAAGCCCAGGCGGCGGCCCAGCGCATCGGTTTCCCAGGTGACATCCGTGACCAAAAGGGCGCGCAGGCGGCCGTGCTCGTCGCTGAGAAAGGCTTTGGTGTTCACGCCCCAATAGCGCTGACAGCCTTCCTCGTGAGAGGTGCTGGTTCGAAACACGTAGCTGGGGTAGTGAGGCCAAGGCTCGAAACCGGGCCGCTCAGGGGTGGGTTGGTGCATGAGGGCCAGTTGCGTAACTGCGCGCGCCTGTTGGCGGTTGGCCGTACCCACGCAGTCGGAGCCGGTATCACCGCTCCCAATAACCACTACATCCTGGCCCGTGGCCAGCAGCTCCGGCTCAGCAATGCTCCGGTTGCCCACGCGGCGGTTGTGCTGGGTGAGGTAGTCCATGGCGAAGTGTACGCCCTGCAACTCCCGGCCCGGAATAGCCAGCTCCCGTGGTACCAGGGCACCGCCGGCCAGCACCACGGCATCAAACTGGCTGATCAGCTCCGCGGCCGATACATCTTTTCCTACCTCTGTATTGCAGCGAAACACTACCCCGTCCTCTTCCAGCAGACGCAGGCGGCGGTCAATTACCCACTTATCGAGCTTGAAATCGGGGATGCCGTAGCGCAGCAGGCCGCCGGGCCGGTCGTCGCGCTCAAACACCGTGACGGCGTGGCCGGCCCGCACCAGCTGGGCCGCGGCGGCCAAGCCGGCCGGCCCGGAGCCCACCACGGCCACCGTTTTGCCGGTTTTCAGCACTGGGGCCGTGGGCTGCACGTAGCCTTTCTCGAAGGCAATTTCGATGATGTGCTTCTCGATTTCCTCGATGGCCACCGGCGCGCTATGGATGCCTAGCACGCAGGCCGACTCGCAGGGCGCCGGACAGATGCGGCCCGTAAACTCCGGGAAGTTGTTGGTAGAGCTCAGAATCTGGTAGGCCTGCGCCCAGTCCTGGCGGTGCACGGCATCATTGAACTCCGGAATGATGTTGCCCAGCGGGCAGCCCGCGTGGCAGAAGGGAATGCCGCATTCCATGCACCGCGCCGACTGCCGATGCAGCTGCCCCTCGTCGTAGAGGCCCACAAACTCGCGGTTGTGCCCCACACGCTCCTGCGGGTGGGCTTTGGTGGGCAGCTCGCGCTGAAATTCCTTGAAACCGGTGGTATTGCCCATGATTGGTTGTAGGGTTATTGTTCTGGTGGGGCCTCACCCCCCGGCCCCCTCTCCGAAAAAGGAGAGGGGGAGCCGAACGATTAAATGGCTTGTGTGCGACGCGCCCCGCGGCTGCATCGCCCTGCGGTGCGCGTCTCGTTTCCCGCACTACTACCTGTCATTCCGAGCATTCTGCGGATCAAGCAGAGACGAGGAATCTGAGTTCACCATGCAACGATTTCACCCAGATTCCTCGCTCCGCTCGGAATGACAGGTCGGGCGAGTCGTTCTGATATAGAGACGCGAAGGGTCGCGTCTCTATGGGCGTTCCGGTGTCAGCCGGGCGAGATTCCGCGCGGGGCTTGGAATGACGGTCTGCAGTACCTCATCAGGCCACCGCCATTCGCGCCTTTTGCAGCACTTTTTTGTATTCCGAAGGGAAGACCTTCACGAATTTGCCGGCTTCCTCGGGCCAGTTGGCGAGCAGGAAGGCGGCCAGCTGGCTGCCGGTTAGCTCGGCGTGCTGGCGGAGCAGGTGCTGGATGTGGGTTTCGTCGTCGGGGTCGAGTGGGTCGAGCTCCACCATGTCGGGGTTGCAATTGGGGGGGAACGTGCCGTCGGCGTCGTAGACCCAGGCAATGCCCCCGCTCATGCCGGCGGCGAAGTTGCGGCCGGTGCGGCCCAGAATCAGGGCGCGGCCCCCGGTCATGTACTCGCAGCCATGGTCGCCGACGCCCTCCACCACGGCGGTGGCGCCGGAGTTGCGCACCGCAAACCGCTCCCCGGCCTGCCCGCGCACGAACAGCTCGCCGGAGGTAGCCCCGTAGAGGGCCACGTTGCCGATGATGATGTTCTGCTCGGGCACGAAGCTGGCGTCGGGGGCGGGGCTGATGAGAAGGCGCCCCCCGCTCAGCCCCTTGCCCACGTAGTCGTTGGCCTCGCCCACGAGGCGCAGGGTAAGCCCGCGCGCGCTAAATGCCCCGAAGCTCTGGCCCGCGGCCCCGCGGAAGGTAAAATCCAGGGTGTCGTCGGGCAGGCCGGCGGCGTGGTAGCGCTTGGTGATTTCGTTGGAGAGCAGCGTGCCCAGGGTACGGTCGGTGTTGCGCACGGTAAACTCGGCCCGCACGGGCTGTTGGTGGTCCAGAGCCGGCTGGGCGTGCCGCAGCAGCTGCCAGTCGAGGATGTGGCGCAGGCCGTGGTCCTGGTCCTGGCTGTGGTGTAGGGTGCTACCCGGCTCGGGCGAGGTGAGGTAGAGTAGGTCGCGCAGGTCGAGGTGGCGGGCCTTCCAGTGTGCAATGCCGGGGCGAGGCTTCAGAAACTGGGCCCGGCCCACCATTTCGTTGACGGTGCGGAAGCCCAGTGCGGCCATGATTTCGCGCAGCTCCTCGGCCATAAACCGGAACAGGTTCACGATGTGCTCGGGCTTGCCGCTGAAGAGGCGGCGCAGCTCGGGGTCCTGGGTAGCCACGCCCACGGGGCAGGTGTTGAGGTGGCACTTGCGCATCATCACGCAGCCGCCCGCCACCAGCGCCGCCGTGGCCACGCCCCATTCCTCGGCCCCGAGCAGGGTCGCCACGGCCAGGTCGCGGCCGGTTTTCAGCTGGCCGTCGGTTTGCAGCACTACGCGGCTTCGGAGCTGGTTGCGCACGAGCGTTTGGTGGGCTTCGGCCAGACCCAGCTCCCAGGGCAGCCCGGCGTGGCGGATGGAGCTCAGGGGCGAAGCGCCGGTGCCGCCGTCGTAGCCGGCCACTAGAATCACGTCGGCGTGGGCTTTGGCCACGCCCGCGGCAATGGTGCCCACCCCCGCCTTGCTCACCAGCTTCACGTTGATGCGGGCCTGGCGGTTGGCGTTCTTCAGGTCGAATATAAGCTGGGCCAGGTCCTCGATGGAGTAGATGTCGTGGTGGGGCGGGGGCGAGATGAGGCCCACGCCGGGGGTGGCGTGGCGCACCTTTGCAATCCACTCATCCACCTTGTGGCCGGGCAGCTGGCCGCCCTCCCCGGGCTTGGCGCCCTGGGCCATCTTGATCTGCAGCTCGTCGGCGTTGGTGAGGTAGTGGGCCGTCACGCCGAAGCGGGCCGAGGCCACCTGCTTGATGGCCGAGCGCATGGAGTCGCCGTTTTCCATCACCTCGTAGCGTAGCGGGTCCTCGCCGCCCTCGCCCGTGTTGCTCTTGCCCCCGATGCGGTTCATGGCAATGGCCAGGGTGCTGTGGGCCTCGTGCGAGATGGACCCGAACGACATGGCCCCGGTAGCAAAGCGGCGCATGATGCTCTCGGCCGGCTCCACCTCGGGCAGGGGCACGGCCGGGCGGTGGTAGGCAAAGTCCAGCAGGCCGTGCAGGGTAGCGGTGCCCGCCACGGGGCCATTCACCAGCCGGGCGTAGCGCTGGTAAGTTTCGTAGTTGCCGGTGCGGGTAGCGTGCTGGAGTAGGTGCACGGTTTCGGGGTTGAACTGGTGGGCCTCGCCCCGGCGCCGCCACTGGTACACCCCGCCCTCGGGCAGCAGGGCTTGCTCCTCCAGGGTGCTGCTCTTAAAGCCCTGGAAGTGCTTGAACAGGGTTTCGCGGGCAATTTCATCCAGCCCCAGCCCGCCGATGCGGGTCACGGCCCCGGTGAAATAAGCGTCCACTACCTCCCGGTTCAGGCCCAGTATCTCGAACACCTGGGCCCCGTGGTAGCTCTGCAAGGTGCTGATGCCCATCTTGGAAAAAATCTTCAGCAGCCCGTCGCACACGGCCTTGGTGTAGTTGGCCTCCAGTTTTCCTACCTCCTGCGCGGGACCCAACCGGCCGCCCGCGTGCAGGGTCCGGATGGTGCTCAGGGCCAGGTAGGGGTTGATGGCCGTGGCCCCGAAGGCCAGCAGACAAGCAAAATGGTGCACTTCCCACACGTCGCCGGCCTCCACCACCAGCCCCACCGAGCCGCGGTAGCCCTTGCGAATCAGGTGGTGGTGCACCGCCGACACGGCCAGCAGGGTCGGAATGGAAGCGTGCTCCGAGTCGAGGTAGCGGTCCGAGAGAATCAGCACCTCGAAGCCATCATCCACGGCGTCCTCGGCGTAGCGGCAGAGGCGGTCAAGGCCGGCTTTCAGCGCGCCCGGCTTGCCATCGGCCCGGAAGTAGGTGTTGATGGTTTTGGCGTTAAACAGGCCCGTATCGATGCTGCGCAGCTTTTCCAGCTCGTGGTTGGTGAGGATGGGGTGGTGTAGGGCCACGCAGTGGCAGTGCATCTTGTCCTCGTCGAGGATGTTGCCGTTGTTGCCCAGGAAAGTCGCCAAGCTCATCACCAGCCGCTCCCGGATGGGGTCGATGGGCGGGTTGGTGACCTGGGCAAAGAATTGCTTGAAGTAGCTGCTCAGGTGCTGGGGCTGGTCGGAGAGCACCGCCAGCGGGGTATCAACCCCCATGGACCCAATCGGCTCCTTGCCCTCCAGGGCCATGGGCGTCAGGATGGCGTCGATGTCCTCGCGGGTGTAGCCGAACACCTGGTGGTATTTGAACACCGACTCGGCCGAGAGGTCCGTGAACACCAGCCGGGGCTCGGGCAGCTCCTCCAGCCGAATCTGGTACTCGCGCAGCCACTGCCCGTAGGGCTGGCGGGTGGCGGCCTGGGTTTTCAGCTCCTCATCCGTAATAATCTGGCCGGCCTGGGTGTCGATGAGCAGCATTTTGCCCGGCTGCAGGCGGCCCTTGCGCACCACACTGGCCTCGGGCAGCCCCGCGCCCAGCACCCCGGCCTCGGAGGCCACCAGCACCCGCCCGTCGTTGGTCAGGGCGTAGCGCAGGGGGCGCAGACCGTTGCGGTCCAGCATGGCGCCTACCATGCGGCCGTCGGTGAAGAGCAGGGCCGCGGGGCCGTCCCAGGGCGCCATAAAGGTGGCGTGGAACTCGTAGAAGGCCTTTTTTAGCGGGTCCATCTGCGCGTTGCCGTCCCAAGCCTCGGGCACCAGCATCATCATCACGTGGGGCAGCGAGCGGCCGCAGTGCAGCAGTAGCTCCACGATGTTGTCGAGGCAGGCCGAGTCGGACTGGGTCGGGTCGATGACGGGCAGCAGAATCTCCATTTCCTCCGCTGTGAAGTAGGGCGAGAGGTAGGAGGGGAGGCCGGCGTAAAACCAGTTCAGGTTGCCGCGCAGGGTGTTGATTTCGCCGTTGTGGGCCAGCAGCCGGAAGGGCTGAGCCAGCCGCCAGCTCGGGAAGGTGTTGGTGGAAAAGCGTGAGTGCACCAGCCCCAGCCCCGACGTCACGCGCTCATCCGACAAATCGGGGTAGTAGCCGCGCACCTGGTAGGTGGTCAGTTGGCCCTTGTAAATAATCACCCGGCAGGAAAGGGACGTGAAGTACACCTCCGCCGCCGGCAGCTGGGCGGCTACTTCGCTACTAATCAGGCGGCGCAGTACGTAGAGCTTGCGCTCAAAATCCTCGGGCGTAGTTACGCCGGCCGGGCGGCCCACGAATAGCTGCTCAATAGCCGGCTCCGCGGCCAGGGCCGTGGGCCCGATGCCGGCCGGATTTACCGGCACCGGCCGGTAGCCCAGCACCGGCAGCCCCAGCCGGGCCGCGGCGGCGTTGATGAGGGTGCGGCAGGCGGCGCGCCGGGCGGCGTCCTGGGGCAGAAAGGCCATGCCCACGCCGTACTCGCCGGGTTCGGGCAACCGGATGCCCAGGGTGGTGCATTCCTCCAGCAGAAACCAGTGGGGCAACTGCAGCAGCAGGCCGGCCCCGTCGCCGGAATCGGAGTCGCAGCCGCAAGCCCCGCGGTGCTCCATGTTTTCCAGAATCGTCAGCGCATCCGCCACAATCTGGTGCGATTTGCGGCCATCGACGTAGGCCAGCAGGCCCGTACCGCAGGCGTCGTGTTCAAACTCGGGCCGGTAGAGGCCCTGGGGCGCATGGTGCTCCATCAGAGAAGGGTGTCGTAGTGCGAGCATGGTAAGGTGACCCCCGGCAGCAGGTCCGAAATAGCAACCTAGGCACTGCCCATCAGCCCCGCGACCCGCCCGCGCCTCGTTTTCCGGTTTCTACCTTCGCGCCGCCTACCCCCCGGCCGGTCCAAAACCGCCCCGGGGCGCGAACTGGCGTATACCAGCGGCGCAGCCTGCCGGCAAACCGCCTACCCCCGTTACGATTTCAAACCGCTCGTTCGGCCATCTTTACCCCATGAAAAACCTGCTCCGCCCCGACCTTGCCTTCCGCCTCAACGGCCGCCTCTGGGTAGAAACCCCCGACGACCGGTTCATGGGCATCGGGCGCTTGGAGCTGCTCACGCTGATTCAGGAGCACGGCTCCATCTCGAAGGCCGCGCAGCAGATGGGCATGTCGTACAAGCGGGCCTGGGACCTGGTGGCTTCCCTGAACGCCCAGAGCGCTACCCCCCTGGTGCAGACCCAAACCGGCGGCAAGCGCGGCGGCGGAGCCGAGGTAACCCCCGAAGGCCAGCAATTGATTCAGGAGTTCCGGGAGTTGCAGGAGCGGTTCCAGGAATTTTTGGCGGCGGAGGCGGCGCGGTTACTACTATAACAAGGTGCGGATCAGCCCGTCCTGCAGAGGCGCAGCCGAAGCATCTCGCTTGGGTGCCGTTGCCACACTAACTGTCATGCTTGATCTGGCGTCCGCGAAGTCGAAGCATCTCTACCGCTTCGTCCTCACAGCAGGAATTAGTCAGCGGTAGAGATGCTTCGGCTGCGCTCAGCATGAGGGTCTTTTCTTGGTGTCAAGATTCTTTTGGCACTTCTAACCATTTCAGATTTCTAGCGTTATGTTTGACAAAATATAACGCATGCCAAACGCTACGCCTCCTTTCCTGCATTCTGCGAAATTCCTGCTCCCGCTGCTTAGCAGCTTGCCGCTCGTGAGTGTGGCCCAGCAGAATCCGCGGCCGCTCCGGCAATCGGGGCTGGCGGATACCACGCGGCTGGGGGAGGTAGTAGTGGCTGCTTCGAAGGTGGAGGAGAGCATCTTACAGTCGCCGGTGACGGTGGAGAAGCTCACGGCGCGGCAGCTGCGGCTCACGCCCGCGCCCTCGTTTTTCGAGGCCATTGAGCACGTAAAGGGCGTGCAGGTGATTACGCCGAGCCTGGGCTTCAAGGTGATAAACGCCCGCGGCTTCACCAATACCACCAACGTGCGCTTCGTGCAGCTCGTGGACGGCATCGACAACCAGGCGCCCCACATCGGCGGGCCCATCGGCAACGTGCTGGGGCCGAGCGACCTGGATATTCAGGCGGTAGAAATTGTGCCCGGTACGGCGGCCGCCTTATACGGGCTGAATGCCATCAACGGGCTAGCGAACTTCAGCACGAGGAATCCGTTTCGGAGCGCCGGGCTGAGTGTGCAGCAGAAGGTAGGCGTGAACCATGTCAACGACCCAAGCACCGGGGCGCATATTTTCTCGGAAACCAGTGGGCGCTACGCCAGAACGCTCAGCCCCAAGCTGGCTTTCAAGGTCAACGGCACCTACCTGCGCGGCTACGACTGGGTGGCCCGTGACCCCACCGACATCAACCCCACCGGCAACGCCACCACCGGCCTGCTCGGGGCCGACAACCCCGCCCGCGACCCGGTGAGCAGCTACGGCAACGAGTCCTCGAACCGCTCGAACCTGACGCTGGGGGGCAAAACCTACCAGGTGGCCCGCACCGGCTACCGCGAACCGGACGTGGTAAATTACCAGCTGCAAACCCTCAAGTACGACGCCGCCCTGCACTACAAGCTGACGCCCACGACCGAGCTGGCCTACACGTATCGGGGCGCCAACTTCGACAACGTGTACCAGCGCAGCAACCGGTTTCAGCTCGATAACTACCATCTGCAGCAGCACGCCCTGCAACTCACTACCCCCCTGGTGCAGGCCCGCGCCTACTTCACCCGGGAAAACACCGGCCGCAGCTACAACCTGCGCAGTATGGCCGAAAATCTGGACCGCAGCTTCAAGCCCGATGCCCGCTGGAACCAGGACTACACCGCCGCCTGGAACGCCGCTACCCAGTCGGGCCAAGCCGTAGCCCAGGCCCACGCTACCGCCCGTACGGCCGCCGACGCCGGCCGCCTGCAACCCGGCACGCCCGCGTTTGAGCAGCGCCGGCGCGAGCTGGCCGACATCAACAACTGGGACCAGGGCGCGGCCCTGCGCGTGCAGGCCGAACTGCTCCACGCCGAGGGCCAGGTGAACATCGGGGAGGCCCTGCGCCGGGGCAAGAAAGGACTACCGGCCTGGGCCGACCTGCTGGCGGGCCTCGACCACCGCACCTATTTCATTCAGCCCGATGGCAACTACTTCATCAACCCGGAGAAGGGGGAGGACCCGTCCAGCACGCTGACTTACGGCAAAACCGGGGGCTTCGTGCAGGCCGGGGCGCGGCTGCTGCCGGGCGAGAAGCTCCGCCTCACGGCCACCCTGCGCGCCGACAAGAACGACTACTTCGCTGTGCGCTTCAACCCGCGCCTGACGGCGGTGTACTCGCCTACCCAGCGCCATAACTTTCGGCTGAGCTACCAGAGCGGGTATCGTTTTCCGAGCTTGTTCGAGGGGTTTTCCAACGTGAACAGCGGGCAGGTAAAGCGCATTGGGGGGCTGCGGGTGATGTCGGAAGGGGTATTTGAGAACAGCTACCTGCGCAGCTCCATCGATGCCTTCAGCGCAGCCGTGACCCGCGACGTGAACACCAACGGCCTCTCGCGTAGCCAGGCCATTGCCCGCAACCAGGGGCTGCTGGTCAAGAACCCCTACACCTACCTCCGGCCCGAGCACATCAAGTCCCTGGAGCTGGGCTACAAGGCGGCCCTGTTGCCCGGCGCGCGCCTGCTGGCCGACGTGGATTTCTACTACAACACCTACCGCGACTTTATTGCCCAGGTAGAAGCCTACGTGCCCGTGAATGCCGCCGGCCAGCCGCTGCCCGCCGGCGCCGACCTGGGTACCATTGCCACGGCCCTGAGCACCCGCACCGGCCAGGCCCGCTACCGCCTCTGGACCAACTCCCAGAGCCAGGTCTACAACTACGGCGGCTCCCTGGGTTTGCGCTACGACGTAGCGGGCGGCTACCTGGCCGGGGCCAGCGTCACCTACGCCCGCCTCGACCGCACCGAGTCCGGCGACGGGCTGGAGGACGGCTTCAACACCCCGCGCTGGGCCTACAACCTAAGCCTGGGCAACGAAGAGGTGGTCAAGCACTTCGGCTTTGGGGTTAACTTCCGCTGGCAGGCCCGCTACTTTTCCCAGACTTTCCTGGTAAGTGGCTCCGTGCCCGCCTACGCCACCCTCGATGCCCAGGCCAGTTACCGCCTGCTTACCCCCAACCTGCGCTTCAAACTGGGCGCCAGCAACCTGCTCAACCGCTACTACGTGAGCTACCTCGGCGGCCCTAGCGTGGGCGGGCTCTACTACCTGCAGGTGACATACGGGCTGTAAGCACGGACCTACTGCGCTTGTCGGGTTACCGTGCTGTAGAAGGGGAGGAGATGCTGGGGCACGGCGTCAATGTGGCCCAACTGAAGCTGGTTTATTACATGCATCATTGATGCATGTGCGATTTTTCTTCTACCTTGCATTCCATTATGTGGAAGCAAGGGTAGTGCATACCGGACGTAAACTGATAGCGTGGTGGCTGCTGAGCCTGCTACTGCGGGTGCTAGCACCCGAGGCCGCTGTCCTGCGCCTGCACTTCCACCAGCACACGGAAGATCCGCCCTTGACCACTAGTACGGGTAAGTCGGGGCAGCCCAAGGCCGTGCTTTCGGCCAAGCACCAGCACTGCTTCGTGGAGCAGCTCTACACGGCTCCATTCCAGCCTTCCGTGCCCATTCAGTTGGCGGAACCCGTGCGTCTGTTGGCCTACTCGGTGTACCGGCCCCAGGCTCCGGTCTGCCGGGCCTCGCACCTGCTCGACGGTGCTTCGCTGCGCGGCCCGCCGGCCCGCGCCTAATTTTCTACGGACTTTTGCTACCCTCTGGGGCCGGGCAACCTGCCGGGCCTATCCGGCTGCGCTGGTAATTCCGCGTCCGTAGTGGCCTGCGTCCTTTTTCCGGCTGCCTGAATTCAGGCCAGTGCGCTCCTGCGGCTTGGCTGCGGGCAGCCCAACGTGGTAGGCGTGTAGCCGCCTACCCCTTCTTCCCTTGTCTTTTCTGGTTCATTATCAGGAGCTGAATACTCAGTTCACGGGCCCACTGCGGCCTACCTCTATGCCACGCATTCTACTGTTTCTGCTGATTCTTCCCCACTTGGCCCTGGGCCAACTCACCGGCCGCATCAGTGGCCACCTCATCAGCCCCACCGGCCAGGCCCTCGAAGGCGTTACGGTAGTGGAGAAAACCGGCCGGTTTTCGGCCCTTTCTGACGCCGAAGGGCATTTCTCCCTGGATCAGATGCCCCTGGCCGAGTACACGCTCATCACCCGTAGCCTGAGCCACCAGCAGGAGCAGCGCACGGTTGTGTTGAGCGCCGAAACGCCCGCCCTGGTGGTCGATTTTACCCTGCGTGCCAGCACCACTGCCCTCCAGGAAGTGGAAGTACTGGGCCGCAAGGAAACCACCTACAAGAGCGACTACAGCTTTGTGGGTACCAAAACGGCCACGGCGCTGAAAGATGTGCCCCAATCCATTTCCACCGTGACCAAGGAACTGATGGAAGACCGCCAGGCCCTGCGCCTGCCCGACGTGGTGAAAAACATTGCCGGCGTCACGCAATACTCCCACTACGACGACCTGACCATCCGGGGCTTCCGCAACGGCTACGAAAGCGGCTTCCGCCTCCTCAACGGGCTGCGCTCGGGCTTTAGCTACGGCAACTCGTTTACGCAAGCTCCCCTGACGGTGAACCTGGAGCGGGTGGAAGTGCTGAAAGGCCCCGGCGCGGCTCTGTACGGCGACATCAACCCCGGCGGTACCGTGAACATGGTGACCAAAAAGCCGCTCGATGTGGCCCGCAAGGCAGTGAGCTTCTCTAGTGGCAGCTTCAACACCACCCGCGCCACGGCCGACTTCACAGGCCCCCTGAATGAGCGCAAAAACGTGCTCTACCGCTTGAATGCGGGCTTCGAGAAGTCGAACACCTTCCGCGACGTGAACGACACCCGCTCCGTGATGGTGGCCCCCACCGTCACCTTCCTGCCCACCGACAAAACTACCATCAACGCCGAGCTGGTGTACACCCACGTGGCTGGATTTCTGGACCGCGGCTTGCCCATTCGGGGCGGTGATTTGTACGCCCTACCCCGCTCGTTTACCCTAAGCCAGCCAAGCGACTATTTCCGCACCAGCACCTACTACCTCAACGCCTCGCTCAACCACAAATTCACCGATTGGCTGTCGCTGAACGCTTCCTACCTCGACTTCACCTACAACGAGAACCTGAGCGAGCACCGCACCCTGAATACCTACGCCGACGCGCCCGCCAACACGGTCATGAACCTGCGCTATTTCGACCGGCGCGCCGAAGAGTACACCAAAAACCTGGCCGCCTACTTTGCCCTGAACCGCTCCACGGGTTCCATTACGCACAAGGTGGTAGCGGGCCTGGATTACATCCGCTTCACTACCGACAAGCAAAGCACCATGTTTGAGGCCCGGCAGAAGCTGGTGAATGGGGTAGCCACGCCGCTGACCTTCGACCTGAAAAATCCGGTGTACGAAATTCAGGACCCCACCAAATATGTCCGCCGGCCGCTGCCCCAGTTCTTTATCGACTACATCAATTCAGTGTACCATACTACCGGCCTTTATGTGCAGGATCAGATAGCCGTGACGCCGCGCCTGGGCCTGCTGCTGGGAGCCCGCTACGAGCTGTTTGCCGATGAGCGGGACTACGGCGACGGCTCGGACAACATCCAGCAGCGCAAGCTGCTGCCGCGCGCCGGCCTCACCTTCGCTCTGCTGGGCAACCTGAACTACTTTGCCTCCTACAGCGCCGGCTTCCGGCCCCTCAAGCCTGAGTATGTTCGATTTCCGGAGCGCTACGGCCGCAGCTCATCCTTCGACCCCGAAACCAGCTACCAGCTGGAAACCGGTCTGAAGGGCGAGTTCTTCAATAAAGCATTGTTCGGGACTGTGGCTGTGTACCAGATTGTGAAGCGCAACCAACTGGTAAGCACCGGCTCGCTCACGCCCGACGGGGCACCGGTGTATCGCCAGAACGGCGAGGCCCGTTCCCGCGGGGCTGAGTTGGAGCTGACTGGTAACATCGTTTCCAACCTAAGCCTGAACGCCAGCTACGCCTTCAACCACTCCGAAATTCGGAACGCCCAGCTGGATGCCGAAAATGGGCAGCCGCTGGCCAATGCGCCCAAGCATTCGGCGGGCCTCTGGACCAAGTACACGTTCGTAACGCCGGCGCTGCGTGGGTTTGGCGTGGCCCTCGGCGGCAACTACGTAGCTGCCCGCCGCACCGAGAACCGAGTGACTAATACCACGACAGGGGAGGAGTACTGGGGGCACTGGCCCTCTTACACGGTGCTCGATGCCGCCCTGTTCTACACCGTGGACAAGTTCAACTTCCACCTGAACGTGAACAACCTACTCGACCAATACTACTTCGTGGGCGGGTACGACTACTTCCGCACCAGCCCCGGCGCCCCGCGCAACTTCATGGCTACCGTGGGCTACACCTTCTAAGGGGCGCCTCACCCCCCGGCCCCCTCTCCGAAAAAGGAGAGGGGGTGCCAGCCGTCAGCAACCTCCGCAACGCGCGGAACAGGTCGGCGCGAGCAGAGCAGACGAGTCATCCTGCCTTTATCCATCCTCTCACTTAAATGCCTCTGCCGCCGTGGCTCCCCTCTCCCCCGGAGAGGGGGCTGGGGGTGAGGCGCCTAGCATGAACTACATTCTGGAAGCGCGCGACTTGCGCAAGGAGTACCCCAACAAGCTGGCCCTGCAGGGGCTGAATCTGCAGATTGAGCCGGGGGAGGTGTTTTGCCTGCTCGGCCAGAACGGCGCGGGCAAGTCCACGACCATCAACCTGTTTCTGGGCTTCATTGCGCCAACGTCGGGGGCGGCTTTTGTGAACGGCATGGAGGTAGCCGCCAATCCGCTCAAGATCAAGGAGCACCTGGCCTACATTCCCGAAAATGTAATGCTCTACCCCCACCTAACGGGCCTGGAAAACCTGGCTTTGTTTAGCAGTCTGGCGGGTTTCAAATACAAAGAGGCAGAGCTGCTCGATTACCTGCACCACGCCGGCTTGCCCGCCGAGGCGGTGCGCCGGCGCGTGGGCACCTACTCCAAGGGCATGCGCCAGAAGGTGGGTATTGCCATTGCGGTGGCCAAGCATGCCAAGGTGCTGCTGCTCGACGAGCCTACCTCTGGCCTCGACCCCAAAGCCTCCAACGAGTTTTCGCAGCTGCTGACCCAGCTGAGCGCCGAAGGCACGGCCGTGCTCATGGCCACCCACGACATCTTCCGGGCCAAGGAGGTAGGAACCCGTGTGGGCATCATGCGGGAGGGCGAGCTGGTGGATGTGCGCCCCACGGCGGCCCTGAACGCCCAGGAGCTAGAGCAGCTCTACCTCACCTACATGCACAACTAGCCCGCCCCCGATGATGCACAGTATTGCGCAAAAAGAATTCGTCAGCACCCTGCGCGACAAGCGTTTTCTGGTGCTGAGCGTGCTGGTGTTGGCCTTGCTGCTGGCCGCTACCCTGGTGGGTCGGGCCAGCTACCAGACCCTGCAGCAGGAGCGGCAGCTAGCCCAGCAAACCGTCAACGACCAGTTTCGGCACCAGCCGGCGCGGCACCCGCACCGCGTGGCCCATTATGGCTCCTTTGCCTTTCGGCCCCGCTCCGGCCTCAGCCTGCTCGACTCGGGCGTGGACTCGTTCACGGGCACCTCGGTGTTCCTGGAGGCGCACCAGCAAAACAGCGTCAACTTCAGCCAGGCCCAGCAGTCGGGTTCCCTGATTCGGTTTGGGGAAATGACAGTGGCCTTCGTGCTGCAGATGCTGGTTCCTTTGCTCATTATTTTTCTGTGCTTCGGGGCCTTCACCCAAGAGCGCGAAACCGGCACCCTGAAGCTGTTGCTGAGCCAGGGTGTATCGTTGCGGCAAGTGGCCTGGGGCAAGATTTGGGGCTACAGCCGCGCTGTGGCATTGGTAGTCGCGCCGGCCCTGGCCCTGGCTGCCGCGTTGCTGTTTGGGACGGAGGAGTTTATTTCCGGCACTGACTTGGTAGGGCGGCTCGTGTTGTTCGTGCTGAGCTACGCGGTGTACTTTTTCCTGTTCATTGTGGGCGCCGTGGTGGTGTCGGCGGTGCAGGCCAGCTCCCGGGCGGCGCTGGTTACGCTGCTGGGCCTCTGGATTCTGGGCTGCATCATTCTGCCCAAAGCCACCGCTAACCTGGGTGCTACCCTGTACCCGGCCGTGACCAAGGCTCAGATGGACGCCGATGTGCACGAGGAAGCCCAGCACGGCATCAACGGCCACGACCCGCAAGATCAACGCTCGGCCGCCCTGAAGGCGGGGCTGCTCAAAAAGTACGGCGTCGATTCGGAGGAAAAGCTGCCGGTGAGCGTAGGCGGCATCGTGATGAGTGAGAGCGAAGCCTATTCGGCCAAGGTGTACCAGCAGCACTTCGCCGACCTGAACGCCACCTACAAGCGGCAAAACCGCCTTTCCGATTGGGTAGGGTTGCTGAACCCCTACCAGGCCATCCGGCCGCTATCGATGGGCTTGGCCGGCTCTGATTTTGCCCACTATGTGCACTTTCAGCAGGCCGCCGAAGCTTACCGCTACGCCCTGGTGCAGCGCCTGAATGCCCTGCAAACCAGCATGGGCTACGGCGACAAAGAGCGCAAGCTCGATGCGCACACCTGGCAGCAGCTACCCCTCTTTACTTACCAGGCGCCACCCCTCGGCTGGGCCTTGCCCCGCCTGCTGCTGCCCGTGGTGGCCCTGCTGCTGTGGGCTGTGGGCCTGAGCTGGCTGGGACTGCGCCTGATTTCCAACTCCCGACTTGCCTGATCTGATGAGAATATTCTGGCTTCTGTTTTCCTACGAGTGGCGACACTTCCGGGCCGCGAAAGGGCTGGTGCTGCTGTGTGCCTTGCTGCTGCTCACGGGCCTCTACGGCATCTACTACGGCACCACCGAAATGGAGCGCCAACGCCAGCACCTCACTACCCTGCCCGAGCTTTCGCGCCGGAACGTGGAAGAGCTGAAGGTGAAATTTCCTGGCCCCGCTGATGCCGGCGACATTGGCTATTACCACACCACCTATGCCGTGCACCATCCCGACGCCTGGGCCGCCCTCTCCCTGGGCCAGCGCGACATAAACCCCTACTACGTGAAGCTGCGCCTGTTGGGCCTGCAAAACCAGCTCTACGCCACCGACAACACCAACCCCATGAAGGTGCTGAGCGGCAACTTCGATTTGGCGTTTGTGCTGGTGTACCTGTTCCCGTTGCTCATCATTGCCCTGAGCTTTAACCTGCTGTCCAGTGAGCGGGAAGAAGGCATCCTGACGTTACTGCTGGCTCAGCCCGTAAGCCCCGGCGTGGTAGTAGGTGCGAAGCTGGCTTTCCGCCTGGCCGTGGTGCTAGGGCTGGCCTGGCTGCTTTCCGTGGTGGGCATGCTTTGGGCTCAGGTGCCGCTGGATGGCCGCGTACTTACGTGGTTGGGGCTGAGCACGCTGTACTGCCTGTTCTGGTTTGGGGTAGCGCTGGTCATCACGGCCTTGCAGCGCACCTCGGCCTTTAACGCCGTAGCCCTGCTGGGCGTGTGGCTGCTGCTGGTAGTGCTGGTGCCCAGCCTGCTGAACCTGGGCGTGGCGGCGGCCCACCCCGTGCCCCAGGGCATTGAGCTGACCATCAAGCAGCGCGAGGAAATCCATGCCGGCTGGGACCGGCCGAAGACCCAGACTATGAACCGGTTCTTTGCCCTGTATCCGCAGTGGCGCGACACGGCCACCATCCGGGAGCGGTTTGTGTGGCGCTGGTACTACGCCTTCCAGCACCTCGGCGACCTGGCCGTGGCCAAGCAAGCCGCCGCCTACGCCAACGGCCTCCAGCAACGCTACGACCTGGTGGAGAAATTGAACCTACTCTCCCCGGCCATCAACGCCCAGAGCAGCCTCAACGCCCTGGCCGGCACCGACTTGCCAACCCACCTGAAGTTTCAGCGCAGCGCCACCGCCTACCACGATGCACTCCGGGCCTTTTACTACCCCTTCCTGTTCCGCAAAGTCGAATTTACCCACGCCGACTACGCCCGGGAGCCGACCCACACCTTCACCAGCCAACCCGAGCTGAGCACCGCTCTGCGCGGCCTGGGCAAGTTACTATTGAGCGTGGGGGTAGTGTTTGCGGCCGGACTACTGCTGCTCCGGGCGCGCCCCATCAACCCGCGCTAGGGCTTGGCCGGTAGGGGGCAGAAAGGTAGAGACGCGGCAGTTAGCGACTTACGTAGTCAAGCTGCCCTCGGCTAGTGGCTACGACCGGATCATGCTCCCTACCTAAAGCGGCTTCTTATTTGAGTGCTTGTACTGATAAGTAGGCAGCTTACTGGGTCTGGTGGGCCGCCCGGCCGTGCTTCAAAAAAGCCTGTGCGTGTTGGGCCACCTTCAGCACATCGTCGGAGCGGCCCCAGGTCCAGTTGTTGCCGAAGTGCCACGTTCGACCATCTTGCAACCGCAGCCGCAAGCTGTTACCATGCGCGCCGGCCATGGTGCGCATGTCCCGAAGGTCTTTCCACGGTATGAAGAGCGGTTGCTGTGCTGCACCCACCGGGCGCAGGTCTATTCCTTGCGGCCCCAAGTTCAGGTGATAGGGACGAACAAGCCCCCAGCGAAAAAGCATCCAGCACAAGGTTAGGTGGCCTACCAAGCCTAAGGCTATAGCTATGCCCTTGTGGGGGAGTACGGTGTCGAGCCAGTACACAAGCCCTAATCCGCTCCCAACAGCAACAATAGAAGCAACTGCCTGTATCCAGGGCCGGTAGCGGTACACCCGAAACGCTATAAACTCCATCCGCTACCTTTAAAACCTGTCCTCATATCCAGTCCAGATGAAGTGAAGTTATGCTTCAGTGGGTTTTGCGGGCAGTGGGTTCAGCAGGTAGAGCCGGCGCAGAGAATGGGTGAGCTTTGCGCCGGCGTAAAAGTTGGGTAGCCATACCAAAAGCCACAGCAGCAATAAGCAATGAAGATGAAGCGAATTGCGCACGTCAGCAGTAGAGTAAAAAAACAGTAATCTAGAGTCAGGGGCAATACTACCGGATTCCTGCTGGTTTTTGACTGCTAACTCCTCAACATAGTATGCTCAACGCCCTCAATACCTATTTTCAGCAGCACAAGCTCCTGCTTTCCGAAACGCAGTTTGCGGAGCTAGCCGGGTTGCTTACGCCTCGCCACCTGGCCCGGCACGAAGTATTGGTGCGCCAGGGAGAGGTAGGGCGGTACGGTGCTTTCGTGCTGAAGGGCTGCCTGCGCAGCTTCGTGACCGATGAGCGCCAGAAGGAGCACATCCTGCAATTCGCGCCCGAAAACTGGTGGATTTCCGACCAGCACAGCTTGGCGCGGCAGCAGCCGGCGCTATTCTCCATTGATGCCCTGGAGGACTCCGAGGTGCTACTGTTCGGCTCGGCGTTTTACACGCAGTTACAATCCTTTGGGCCGGAGTTTCAGGCGTTCTTTTATCAGCTGCTGCAAAATAGCCTGGTGGCGCTGCAGCGCCGATTGATTGGCGTACTCAGCGCCCCGGCGGAGGTGCGCTACCAGGAGTTTCTGCAGCTCTACCCCACGCTGGCCCGGCGGCTGCCCCAGCGCCATATTGCCGCCTACCTCGGCATCACGCCTGAATCCCTGAGCCGCATCCGGGGCGAGCTGGCCCGAGGGCTGTAGCGCGAACTGCCCAGATCGGGATTAGCAAGCTCTACTTTGCGGGTTCTCGAATGACTTACACCCCAGCTGTTCACTTGCAGCCCTGGCCCACAAAGCAGGGGTGTTACGCTCCATCGTTCTGTTTATGAAAATATAACGCAAGCGTTATTGAGCACTACTTTGGGCTACATTCGTAAAACCGGAAATTTAGAATCATTATGTATATGTTCTTAACTAGCTGAATGTTAGTGGCTCATTGTTGAGTATAGTTGAGGATAGGATTTTAAGCAGGAGAAATGCGCCGATAAGTAGAACGCTGCTATGGAGAGTGGCGTAAGGAAATAGGCTGTCCGGCTGAGTAAGCCGGGTAGCGCGTGCCTACTCTACACCTCAACATCTTCTGTTTCTTTCCATGATACAACAATCCACTACCTCCGCAGCCGGCGCTGGCGGGGTGGCTGCCCCGCCCCCCACGGGCACGGTGCGCCTCACCATCAACGGCCAGCAGCACACGCTGCAGATTGCCCCCTGGACAACCCTGCTCGACGCCCTGCGTGAATACGCGCACCTCACGGGCACCAAAAAAGGCTGCGACCATGGCCAGTGCGGCGCTTGCACGGTGCTGGTAAACGGCAAGCGCATCAACAGCTGCCTCTCGCTGGCCGTGATGCACGAAGACCACGACATTACCACCATTGAAGGGCTGGGCAGTCAGGAAAACCTGCATCCCCTGCAGCAAGCCTTCATCGACCACGACGCATTCCAGTGCGGGTACTGCACGCCGGGCCAGATCTGCTCGGCCCAGGGCCTCATCAACGAAGGCCGTGCCCATACCGAGGAGGAAATAAAGGAACACATGAGCGGCAACTTGTGCCGCTGCGGCGCCTACGCCGGCATTCTGAATGCGGTAAAGGAGGTAGTGGATTCCAAGAGCTCAGAGTCTAGAAGATAGAGCTTAGATGGCACTGCCATCTGCGTCTCGCCCAATTCTAAGTTCTCACCTCTCAGTTCTAAGCTCTCAACCATGAATCCATTTACTTACACTAGCGCTACGGCCGTCGAGGACGCCGTGCGCGACAACGCCAGCCACGAGGGCGCGGCCTACATCGGGGGCGGCACCAACATCCTCGACCTGATGAAGGAAAATGTGGCGCGCCCTACCCATCTGGTGGGGCTGAACAAGCTGCCGCTTACTGCCATTGAGTCTACCCCCGAGGGCGGCCTGCGCCTGGGCGCCCTAGCTACCAACGCCGATACGGCTTGGAACGAGGAAGTAAAGCGCCGCTACCCGCTGCTGAACCAGGCCATTCTAGCCGGAGCTTCGCCGCAGCTGCGCAACATGGCCACCAACGGCGGCAACCTCCTGCAGCGCACCCGCTGCTACTATTTCTACGACACGGCTACCCCCTGCAACAAGCGCGAACCGGGTTCGGGCTGCGGGGCCATTGGGGGCTTCAACCGCATTCATGCCATTCTGGGGGCCAGCGAGCAGTGCATTGCCACTCACCCCTCCGATATGTGCATTGCCCTGGCCGCCCTAGCCGCCACGGTGCGCGTGAGCGGACCGGACGGGGAGCGGACCATTCCCTTCGAGGACTTCCACCGCCTGCCCGGCAACACCCCGGAGCGCGACAACAACCTGGAAGCTGGCGAGCTGATTACCGGCCTCGATTTGCCCGCTAAAGGCTTCGAGAAGAACTTCAGCTACCTCAAGCTGCGCGACCGGAACTCCTACGCCTTCGCCCTGGTATCGGTGGCGGCGGCCTTGGAGCTGGACGGCGACACCATCACGGATGCCCGCCTGGCCCTGGGCGGCGTGGCCCACAAGCCCTGGCGCGACCAGGAGGCCGAAAACCTGCTGAAAGGCCAGCCCGCTACCCCCGAAACCTTTGCCCGTGCCGCCGCCAAAGTGGTAGAAAGCGCCCAGGGCTACGGCTCCAACAACTTCAAGATTGAGCTGGCCCGCCGCGCCATTGTGCGCGCCCTCAAGCAAGCCGCCGAAGGCAGCCAGCACGCATCCGACGTCTTTTTAAACTCGAATCCATGAGCACGACCAACTATATCGGCAAGCCCACGAGTCGGGTTGACGGCCCGGCCAAGGTGACGGGCGCCGCTACCTACGCCGCCGAGTTCCATGTGCCTAATATGGCTTACGGCTGGGTAGTGAGCAGCCCCATTGCCAAAGGCCGCATTACCAAAGTACACGCTGATGAAGTGCTGGCTATTCCGGGCGTGCTGGAAGTGTTTTCGCACGAAAACGTGCCCGGCCTGGCCTGGTTCGACCGTAACTATAAGGACGACGTAGCCCCCGGCGGCTCGCCCTTCCGGCCCCTGCACGAAGACAAAATCAAGTTCAACCAGCAGCCCATTGCCCTGGTAGTGGCCGAAACGCTGGAACTGGCCCGCTACGCCTCCTCGGTGCTGCGCATCGACTACGAGGAAGAAGCCCACGAAACCGACATCGAAGCCAAGCGCGACGAAGGCTTCGAGCCCGGCCAGGGCAAATCGGGCTGGATGCCGCCGCCCCCGCCCCGCGGCAACCCCGACCAAGCCTGGGAAGAGGCTGAGCACCACATCGAGCACGAGTACGTGCACGGCGCCCAGCACCACAACCCCATGGAAATGTTCGGGGCTACCGTGGAGTGGCGCGGCGACAAAAAGCTGACGGTCTATGACAAGACCCAGGGGGTAGTAAACGTGCAGAACTACCTCACCAAAATCTTCGGGCTGAGCAAGGACGACTGCCGGGTGATCAACCAGTACATGGGCGGGGGCTTCGGCTCGGGGCTGCGCCCCCAGTACTCGGTGTTTCTGGCCGTGCTGGCCTCTCTGGAGCTGAAACGCTCGGTGCGCGTCACGCTCACGCGCCAGCAGATGTTCAGCTTCGGCCACCGGCCGCACACCCTGCAATACGTGAAGCTGGGCACCAACCCCGATGGTACCCTGGCTGCCATTCAGCACCACGCCCTCCACGAAACCTCGCAGTTTGAGGAGTACACCGAAAACGTGGTGAACTGGAGCGGCATGCTCTACCAGTGCGAAAACGTGAAGCTGGGCTACCAGCTGGCCAAGCTCGACGTGTTTACGCCCCAGGACATGCGCGCGCCCGGCGCTGCTACCGGCTCCTTCGCCCTGGAAGTAGCCATGGACGAAATGGCCGCTGCCGCCGGAATTGACCCCATCGACTTCCGCATCCGCAACTACGCCGAGGAAGACCAGAACGCCGGCAAGCCCTTTTCCAGCAAGCGCCTGCGCGACTGCTACCACCAGGGCGCGGCCAAATTCGGGTGGGACCAGCGCAACCCCCAGCCCCGCTCTATGCGCAAGGGCAACCGCCTGGTGGGCTACGGCATGGCTGGCGGCGTGTGGGATGCCACCCAGAAGAAAGCCGCTGCCAAGGCTACCCTCACCGCCGACGGTAAGCTGCTGGTTTCCAGCGCCACCGCCGACATCGGGACGGGTACCTACACCATCATGACCCAGATTGCGGCTGAAACCCTGGGCTTGCCCCTGGAGGCCGTCACCTTCAAGCTCGGCGACACCGACATGCCCGAGGCCCCCGTGCAGGGCGGTTCCTGGACGGCCGCCTCGGTAGGTTCGGCGGTGAAGAGCGTGTGCGAGGCCATCGGGGAGAAGCTGCTCAAGCTGGCCCAAAAGATGGAAGGCTCGCCCCTGAAAGGCGCCAGCCCGGACGAAGTAGAGTTCGTGAACGGCCAGATCCGCCTGCGCCAGGACCCTGCCAACGCCGTAGTTATCCGCGACGTGCTGCAGGCCAGCGGCGAAACCAAGCTGGAAACCGATAGCTCGGCCACGCCCAATATGCTCAAGCAGGGTACGTACTCCATGCACTCGCACAACGCCGTGTTTGTGGAGGTGGAGGTAGACGAGGAGTTCGGTACGGTGCACGTCACGCGCGTACTTAACGCCGTGGCCGCCGGCCGCATCCTCAACCCCAAAACCGCCCGCTCGCAGGTGCTGGGCTCCATTGTGTGGGGCATCAGCATGGCCTTGATGGAGGAAACCATCATGGACCACCAGTTTGGGCGCTACATGAACCACAACTACTCGGAGTACCACATCCCCGTGCAGGCCGATATCCACGATATCGAGGTACTGTTCGTGGAGGAGGAAGACGACGTAGTAAACCCGCTGGGGGTGAAGGGGGTAGGCGAGGTAGGCCTGCTGGGCGTAGCCGCCGCCATCACCAACGCCGTGTACCACGCCACCGGCAAGCGCGTCCGCGACCTACCCATTTACCTGGACAAGCTGCTGTAATCCGGCTTGCCGTAACATGGAAAAGCCCCGGTGCCGTAAGGTGCCGGGGCTTTTTGGTGGGATAGTAAGTCGAATTATAGATAATTCATGGTCTTTCGGTCTTGTATATGATAAGCGTTAATCGCTGCGTGGCAGGATATATCGATGGTATCTAGTTTTCGTATGTCTTGTGTTTATGTAATTTGAATTGCTAGGAAATAAAAATGGTGGTGGTAAAATAGCAGGTGATTAGCCATCTGCTTCTATGCGTTGGTTATGCGCATCGATGACGAGTTGCAAGCGG
>NZ_BMGS01000019.1 GCF_014640315.1 Hymenobacter glacieicola | reverse complement strand
AAGGACGCCAAAGCCTGGTTCAACCATTGCGGCTATCATGTACACCGTTCATGAATCCGCTATAGAATGCCGTAAATAAACGAATTGTTTTTTTATCAACCTGACAAGGATTCGCCTCTGATGTTAAAAACTTCGCTTTTCATGCTTCACACGTTCGTTACCTGGTGCTACTTCAAAAGTCATAGTCAGCCCAAGGATAGATATAATACCAGACCCTGGATATGCGCTTTGCTATTCCATAGCGTTCATTTTGTTGCTTCATACCCTTCTTGTCACCATTTACAGGCAAGGCCATAATGCAACTGGTAATAAGTAGAGCAACAAGCTCGACAATGGTCAGCAAAAGATTACTAGTGCAGTTAGTGCTGTGCTATATACCCACTACTGTCTACCTAATATATTAACGCACATTTTATCATATAAATATGATACATATACACTTAATTGTGCGTAGAATGATAAACTATATGCCTCTTACCTGAAGATATAAGATTTGTGACTGCTTGATACTACTTACTTGTCTATCCTTCTTCGATAACTGGTAGTAGAGCCTCAGGGACAGCAACTATCATTTGTATCAAACAATCATAAATGATTGGCTACTGGATAAATGTAGCAGCATGGTTCTGTATCGCCGCTGCTAGTAGGCCCCAATTATATAGTCATACTACTTCAAGCACAGACAACACCTACACAAGGAGCACTGATTATACATCCTTCTGCTACTGATTTTACTCAATAGATCCTCCCGATACTAGCTTTACTCAATAGTGATTATTGAACAATAGCTTAAGTTGTAGCAAAGACTTCCATGTTGTACTTAGGGGGCTTTGAATACAGTCACCCGTCTTAGAAGATACTTTTACTGCAATAAAATCTATATACAAACAGCGCTTACCAAGATGTAATAAAGAGTATAGTATTACCAAAAGTATATTAAACATACTAGGCTCTATCTATTCAAGTATAGCGCCGCACCTCAATATGATTTTTGAAGATATTAACAAATAAGATCAGTATAATTAATAAATTTGCATTTAAAATTACATTATGCAATCAAATTGCAATATTTTCTCAGATTCTAATATCAAATTTACTATTCTTAAAATCCGCTGTTTTGTCTTTCCAGGTCCAAGGATTATCATTTTATACCTATACAAAACCAGGCTTAGTATAATCGCTAATGGAAAAAGGGTTGCAGGACACTTATTCCAATAATCTATGCCTATTTTTAAGCGCGGAACGGTACTCATTTGTAAAACCGCGCTTTTTCAACTTTATCTTTTTTCTTTTTCATGAGAAAATCCTTGCTCATGGGTCTTCCATTGGCAGCACTAAGTGTTGTTCAGGGGGTAGCCCAAACTCGGAGTGTTTCCGGCCGAGTAACGGACCGCACGACAGGCGAAGGCTTGCCGGGGGTAACCGTACTGCTGAAGGGTAGCAACAACGGTATTTCAACCAATTCTGACGGGACGTACACGCTGACAGTACCCGCCGGTGATGGCACCTTGGTTTTTAGCTCCATTGGGTATATCACGGTTGAACAACCCATTGGCACCAACAGCCAAATTAACGTAGGACTCGCTACTGACTCTAAGCAGCTAAGCGAGGTAGTAGTAACCGCACTGGGCATTCAGCGTGAGTCGCGGGCTGTTGGCTATGCAGTAACCGAAGTAAAGAGTGCTGCTATCGTGCAGAAATCTGAGCCCGACGTATTGCGTGCCCTGCAGGGGAAAATACCAGGTGTTAACATCGTTGGCTCAAACGGTGCGCCCGGCTCATCTACTCGCCTGACAATCCGCGGTAACACCTCGCTGCAGGGTAACAACCAACCACTTTATATTGTGGATGGCGTACCCTTCAACAACGCTCAGAACAACTCCGAAAGCCAGTTGGTGCGGGGTTCGGCGTACTCCAACCGCGCAGCCGATATTGACCCGAATAACATTGAGTCGATTAACGTGCTGAAAGGCATGGCAGCGGCGGCTTTGTATGGCTCTCGTGCTGCCAACGGGGTTATTGTAATTACCACGAAAACCGGTAGCAGAAACCGCGACAATAAGGGTATTCGGGTTGGTTACAACTCTTCTTATTCAATTGAGCGCATCGCGAACCTGCCGGAATACCAGAACACGTACGGCTCGGGTGGTAACTTTGTCTACTCTGAGGCCAACGGCTCCTGGGGACCAGCCTTCGGCAGCGCCCAAGCGCCTGCTGATGTACCCCACCCCTACCGTAATATTGCGGCATTCCCGGAATTCGCGACGGCTCGCTACCCGTACCAACCCTTCGAAAATAACGTTAAGGACTTTTTCGAAACCGGCAAATTGATAGAGAACTCCGTTAATCTGTCGGCCAGCAGCGAAAACGCATCCTTTAATACCGTTCTGTCCCGCTCGGACCAGAGTGGCATGATTCCGTTTTCGAAGTTTGACCGCACTAGCCTTAGCGCGGGTGGTTCGGGTCAGTTCAACAAGCTGCGCATTGGTGGTAACGTTACCTACGTAAACAGCAATCAGCAAGGTCCGCAGTTGGGCGCTAACAATGCTATTGGCAACGCTTCGGCTTTTGCCCGTATCATGTTCATGCCGCGTAACCTGGATTTGACGGGTTTACCGAATACAAACCCGGTGACGCGTGGGCCCGTGTTCGGATGGCTCAATGGCCAGGCAGATAACCCGTACTGGTCGGTAGCTAATAACAGCTACAAATCTAACGTTGACCGTGTAGCCGTTACGACCAACATTGGGTACGACATTCTGAAATGGCTGAACTTCAGCTTTAATGGGGGCGTAAATACCTACTCTGACCGTCGCGTAACTGCTGTTCGGCCTGGTTCGGTGGCTTTCAACGGGGCTGGTAACGTAATCCAGGATAACCTCCGCAATTCGGAACTGGAATCTACCGCCTTGCTGACGGCCGATCAGAACCTGACGGAGGATATTAGCATTAAGGCTATTGTAGGCGCTAACATCAACCAGCGCCAGTTTGAGTCTTCGTCGGTTTCCGGCAACACGTACTTGCAGTTCGATATTGATGACATCCAGAATACGCGCCAAGTAATCAACAACGGTACTGGCTTCAGCAAGCGTCGCTTGTTTGGTGTGCTAGGTGACTTGACCTTGGGCTACAAGGACTTCGTGTACCTGAACGCTACTGCTCGTAACGACTGGTCGTCGACACTTCCCAAGGCGAACCGCAGCTTCTTCTACCCAAGCGTTAGTGCCTCGTTGATCTTTACCGAAGCTTTCGGCATAGAATCCAACATTTTGAACATGGGTAAGTTGCGCGCCGGTTATGCCAAAGCGGGTAACGATGCGGCTCCTTATTCGCTTATTACGACTTACGGGCTGCAGCCATTCTACGGTAACAACGTGGGTGGCACGCAATTCCCCATTACTCCGACCAACGGTAACACGGTTTCAGGCGCAGCTATTGGCGGATTCGTTGGTGACCCGAACCTGACCCCGGAGTTCTCAAACGAAGTTGAGGTTGGTACTGACCTGAATTTCCTCAAGGATCGGGTTATTGTTTCGGCTACGTACTACGACAAGCGTACCACCAACCAAATTGCCAACGTACCGCTGCCGTCGGCCTCTGGCTTCACGACGTACATCACGAACTTTGGCGAAATCTCGAACAAAGGCATTGAAGGCGCCCTGACCGTTATTCCGGTGGACGCTGGCGGATTCCGGTGGACGAGCATTGCCAACTTCACGCGTAACCGCAACATTGTAGAAAAGCTGCGTGAAGGTGTAGAGCAGGTAGTAATTGCAGCCAACTTCGGCGACATCCAGGCAGTACACCGCCCTGGTCAGCCGTACGGTCTGCTGATTGGTTCGGTAGCTGCCCGTGATAACGAAGGCAACTTGCTTATTAACCCATCTACCGGCCGGATGCTGACTGCCATTAACCCGGAAATTGTGGGTAACCCCAATCCGGATTATACCATTGGCTTCATCAATACCTTCTCCTACAAAGGCCTAACCTTGGAAGGCGTTATTGACTTCCGGAAGGGTGGAGATTTATACTCGACTACCCTACAGTCCTACCTGGGCCGGGGTGTAACGAAAGACACGGAGGACCGCGACAGAAACGTTATTATCAACGGTTTCCTGGGTAACCCCGGCACTTTCCAGCCTCTGACGAATGCGGATGGCAGTAAAATCCCCAATAACGTAGCCGTTTCGCTGAACGATTACTACTTCGGTGCTGGTTCTGCAGCTATTAATGGTGCTTCGGAGTTCTCGGTATTCGATGGCACAACGCTTCGTTTGCGTGAAATTACGTTGGGCTACGACTTGCCAGCCAAGTTGCTGTCCAAGACCCCGATTCGTGGCGTGAACCTCAGCTTGTCGGGCCGTAACCTGTGGTGGTATTCGCCCAACATTCCGAAGTACACCAACTTCGACCCAGAAACGAGCACGTTTGGTGCTTCTAACGCGCAAGGCTTCGAGTTCACGAATGCTCCGACTGCTCGCCGTTATGGAGTTAACCTGCGGGTGAATTTCTAATCAATGCCTCTTTTTCGCTCACATACCATGAAAATGCAAAAACTCCCCGTGGCCGTAACGCTACTAGCGTTGCTAGCCGGTAGCACGGGTTGCGATAAGTTTCTTGACGTCAACAAGGATCCGATTAACCCAGCCGATGCCGATATCAACTTGGTATTACCGGCTTCGCAAGCTGCAATGGCCACCAACCTGGGCCACAGCACCCTAGGGTTGAGCCAGCCTACCTCTGCTATCATGCAGCAGCTGACCAACTTCCGGGTTGGCACGTTTGACCTAAATGGCGGCAGCTTCAACAACCAGTGGTTGGGGCTGTACTCCGGCGCCTTGATCAATAACGAACAAATTATTAACAAGGCCACGGCCATTCGGGCATGGCGCTACGTAGGTATTGCCCAAATCCAGAAGGCGTACATGTTCAGCGAAATGGTGGACGTGTGGGGTGATATTCCTTACTCGGAAGCATTCAAAGGGCAAGGCAATGAAAACGTTGCGCCGAAATTTGATGACGACGCTGCTATTTATGCGGACTTGTTCCGTCTCATCGACGAGGGCATTGCCAACTTGAGCCGCACGGACGATACGCAGCGCCCTGGCACGGACGATTTGATGTATGGCGGCAGCACCACGAAGTGGATTCGTTTGGGTAACACCTTGAAGCTGAAGCTGTACAACCAAGTACGACTGGTACAGAACGTACAGACCAACGTAGCTCCCCTATTGGCGGCTAATGCCCAGCTCATTACCGCTGCCGACGACTTCGAATTCCGTTATGGTCGTAGCACCAACCCTCAGAACCAGCACCCCGGTTATTCAGCCGACTATGCTAATGCAGGCCGCGAAAACAGCATTGGGGTGTATTTCTACAACCTGATGAAAGGGAGTGCTACTACGAGCCGGCCAACTGACCCACGCATTCCTTATTACTTCTACAATCAGAAGGCGACAGCTGCAGCAGAGATTAACGCCGATTATCAAGACGGCCGCTTTGTGACGGTGCGCTTTGGTAGCGTAGGCCCCCAGGCCAGCGCAAACAACACCAACATTCGCACGCTGCAAGGCTTGTATCCGGTTGGTGGCCGCTTTGATAATGGGGCGGGTGGAACTGCTAACGTAAACTCAGGTACTGGTGATGTACCTCAGCGTCTGCTTACGTTCTTCGCTCGGAAGTTTATCGAGGCTGAGTTGCAGCTAACCGTATTGAATAGTGTACCTGCTGCTCGCGTGGCTTACGTAGATGCACTAAACGCCTCGTTTGACAAAGTAACTGCTATTGCTAACGCTGCTGGGGTTACCCTGACGCAAGCGCAGCAGGACCAGTTCCGGCTTGACCGTACGGCGTACATCACAGCAGCGCAGGCTCGCTTCGATGCCGCAACAACTACGGAAGGCAAACTTGAGGTCATCATGACCGAAAAGTATATTGCAAGCTTCGGCTACGGTATTGATATCTATACCGATTACCGCCGTACTGGCTACCCCCGCATTACGGATGCTAATACGGATGGGGATGCTCAGACTACGCAAACGGGCCCGTTCCCGCTGCGTTTGCCCTACCGTTTAAATGACTTGTTAACTAACCCGAACGCTCCCGCTCAACCCAATATCAATACGGAGCGCATCTTCTGGGATCCGAGCTAAGCATCGGAAGGTTTTTTAACAGCTTAATTTCTGCTTTCATGAAAAAAATACTATTTGCCTTGTGGATGGGTTTATCTGCCATTGCAGTAACCTCTTGCAAGGACAGCGACAAAGACCCACTCCCAGCTACTGAGAGTGTGCCGAATGTCACCACCGCCAACGCTACCCCAACGTTTACACAGGCTAATGCTCGCAACACGGCTGCTAACCCTGCTATTTCGTTTGTTGTAAGCGTTACAGGGTCCAACGTGGATAAAGTTGAAGCAGTAGAGGTCTACAAGACGTTCCGTAACATTGTTCGCAACGCGCAAGGACAGTTGGCAATTCAGACTCTACCACGTGTGTTGGTGCGTTCTATTCCGCCGTCTCAAACCACTATTGAAATTACGCTCAATGATTTGGTAGCGAATTTGCAACGTCGTGGTACAGCCTCCGGCGCCGCATTCGATGCACCCCTGACACCATTAACCCGTAGCTCATTAGCAACGCAGGAATCTTTCCTGTTCACCTATGAGCTCCTGATGAAGGATGGCCGTCGTGTAGTGCTAACACCGATTTCTGGGGGAGTAGTAACCGGCACCCAAACGGCTGCCCCATTTGCTGCCATCGTCACGATTAACTAACTAGGTTAATCCTTACAATCATAAAAGCCCGGCCATATTGGCCGGGCTTTTTTTGTTGCTATAGCTTGGCTTTGGGTAAAGCCTAATACGGTACTAGAGACAACCAAGAGCCGCTAATATGATTCACCCAGTTGTCCATACGCAGTACGATAGATATTGAGTGATACCACCTGTTTGCTAATCGCCATGCTGTAGAATCATAGTTCGGGACTGGTTAGCCCAAGTGGTATGTTGTGCCTTAAGCGTGAGCATCCCTTCGTTCGTCTATTAATTCATGCCATTCATCGAGTTAAATGTCGTTTGGACCCACATTTTGCATTAATAATCATTTTATCAATTTTTGTGTTGCTATTTTAGCAAAAGTTCAACCTACACTCTCCTCCGACTAAATCTTTTCAACACACCCAACGTTTACATGAAAAAAGGATTATTCATTGCACTGCCGGTGCTTGCCTTGTCGGCAACACATGCACTTGCACAAACTCGTACCGTTTCCGGGCGAGTGACCGACCGTACAAATGGGGAAGGGCTACCCGGAGTTACCGTATTAGTTAAGGGTACTACTACCGGTGTTTCCACTAATTCAGACGGCACTTTTACTCTTACTGCGCCTAGCTCAGCAACTACACTCTCATTTAGTTCAGTTGGCTTTCTACCCATTGAGCGTCCTATCACCGATGGCAACATCACCGTTGGCCTTTCACCTGATAGCAAAGCGCTCAGTGAAGTGGTTGTGGTTGGCTATGGTGAGCAATCTAAAAAGCTAACTACTGGGGCAATTACTCAAGTATCTGCCAGAGAATTCGAAACTCAGCCAATTGCAAGTGCTGAACAAGCTTTGCAAGGACGGGCAGCTGGTGTACAGGTTTCCTCTAACTCGGGCACACCGGGTGGCGCAATATCAGTGCGAGTACGAGGCAATAACTCGATTTCTGCTAGTAGTGAACCGCTCTATGTAGTAGATGGGGTACCCATCAACTCAGGCAGCTACTCCAACATTGGAGTAGGTAACCAAGGCCTGAATGCGTTGTCGGATATTAACCCGAACGATATAGCCTCAATTGAGGTGCTAAAGGATGCCTCAGCGGCCGCTATCTATGGCTCTCGTGGTGCCAATGGAGTTGTGCTGATTACTACCAAACGTGGTGCCTCCGGTGCCACTCGAATTAGCTATGACGGTTACATCGGCACGCAGAATACCATTAAACGTCTGGACCCTCTCACCGGGCAAGAAGCACAGGACCTAATCAACGAAGCTCGTACCAACGTGGGGCTAGCCCCCCGCTACGTAGCAGCTAATCCTACAACTCAACAGAACCTGTTTTCAAGCGCCAATACCAATTGGCAAGACGAAATCTTCCGTGCCGCGCGTATCCAGAGCCATACTGTTACGATGTCGGGGGGAGATAATAAGTCGCGCTTCCTAGTCTCTGGGACCTACTTTGATCAGGAAGGCATCATCATTGGATCAGGTTTTAACCGGGGAAGTATCCGCCTAAATCTGGACCATAACGTCTCAGATCGGGTAAGAGTAGGGGTCAGCCTGACTGGCAGCCGGGCGCTTTCTCAACGTCAGAACAACGACAACAACATTTATGGGGTGCTAAGCACCGCCTTGCTGTTGGGCTCTCAGACTCCTATTTATAATGCAGATGGCACCTTTGCCCGGGACCGATTCTCCTCGGTTGAAAACCCCGTAGCCGCTGCTACCTTGCCGATAATTAGTGCCCGTAACAACCGCGCCATCGGTAATATCTACGCCGATGCTGAACTGCTGAAAGGGCTTCGTTTGCGTACGTCCCTTGGCGGTGACTACCTCAACCTGAAAGAAGACCGGTTTATACCTAGCACGGCTCTGCAAGCTGTGGGCAGTAATGGTCTTGGCAACGCTAACAGCCGCTATGATGTGGGTTGGATCAATGAAAACACATTAACCTACAACCGTAGCTTGGGCGACCACTCGTTTACGCTCCTCTTGGGGCAGAGCGCTCAGAAATCGGTGCAGCAAGGTATCATTACAAACGTAACGGGCTTTGCTACCAACCGAATCCGTCAGCTCTCCGCCGGCTCGGTAAAAGTCGATGCCTCATCGGACGAGACGCTTTGGACTTTGCTGTCCTACTTCGGGCGCTTGAACTATAACTACAAGGGCAAGTACATCTTCCAGGGCTCCTTGCGCCGCGACGGCTCTTCACGCTTTGGGGTTGAAAACAAGTACGGTTGGTTCCCAGCAGCCTCGGTAGCGTGGCGCGTAGGCGAGGAAGCATTTTTACAGGACAACGACCTCATTTCCGAACTCCGCTTGCGTGGGGGCTACGGGGTAGTAGGCAACTTCGAGATTGGCAACTTCGCTTCGCGTAACCTCTACGGCGTGGGCGCTGGCAACTTGGCCAACTACAATGCGGTAGCAGGTATTGCGCCTACTCAACTAGGAGTAAGAGACTTAGGATGGGAGCAGACGCAAGAAATAAACGTAGGCATGGACCTCGGTTTGCTCGACAGCCGAATCAACTTCACGGTCAACGCCTTCAATCGTAAATCCAACGATCTGCTGCTGAACCGTCAATTGCCGCTTACCTCTGGCTTCGCTAACATCACCCAGAACATTGGTGATATGCGCAACAGAGGACTAGAGTTTGAGCTTACCACGCAGAACGTGCGCTCCAAGGATTTTACTTGGACTACCAGCTTTAACACTTCCATAATTCGTAACCAAGTAACTCGCTTGGTAAATGATGCACCCTTTGGCGCTGGTTTTGCTAACTGGGTGCAGGTAGGAGCCTCACTAGGTAGCTTCCGCGGTTACGTAGTTGACCGTATCTATCAGAGCCAGGAAGAAATCAATGCTGATAATCTTATTGCACGACAGAGGACGGGCCGGACAAATGCCAACTATCAGTCCCCTGACACGAAACCCGGCGACATTCGCTTCCAAGACTTAAACAAGAACGGTATCTTGGATGCCGAAGACCAGAAGCTCATCGGCTCAGCACAGCCCAATTCCAGTGGCGGTATTACCAACTCCTTGGGCTGGAAAGGCCTGGAGTTGAACTTCTTCTTCCAGTTTGTATCGGGTAACGAGATTTATAACAACACCCGCGCGTTTGGCGAGGGCATGACCGGACAATTCGGTCAGTTTGGTGCCGTGCGCGACCGGTGGACTACTACCAACACCGACACGGATATTCCTCGCGCTGCTTGGGGTGACCCCAACGGTAACGCCCGGGTTTCAGATCGGTGGATCGAAGATGGCTCTTACATACGGTTGAAAACAGCAACTCTGGGCTATAGCCTCCCCACCAAGTGGATACAGCCGGCCCATCTGCGCTCAGCCCGCGTGTACATTGCTGGTCAAAACCTGCTCACGTTCACCAACTATTCAGGATTGGACCCCGAGGTAAATACCTTTAACGCGAGCAACACCTCGCAGGGAACTGACTTCCTGACCTTTCCGCAGGCCCGTGTGTATCAAGTTGGATTAAACTTGGGCTTCTAATTTTTTTCCTTACGACTTTCTTCTCTAATGAATATTCGCTCTAAACTTTACGGCCTTGCGCTGCTAGGCCTGCTGGGCTTGACAAGCACAAGCTGCTCCGACTTCCTAAACCCCGAACCGCTCAACTCCATTGATCGGGACGTAGCTTTCACCGATTTAGCTGGGGCGCAGGGCGCAGTAGTTGGTTTGTACGGCAACCTCACCAGCGCCAACAATCTTGGTTTACGGGTGCCTATTTTCGCCGATTTGCTGGCAGATAACCTTGACCATACGGGAACGTTTCCCTCCTTCGCACAGCTTAAATCGCGCAATCCTTTGCCGGATAACGCTGAATTGAATAGCATGTACAGTTCACTGTACTCTACCATCAACCGCGCGAATAACATCATCGCCCAGATTCCGAATACAACCGGCATATCGGATGCAGTGCGTGGGCAATTGATTGGTGAGGCACAATTTGTACGTGCTTACTGCTACTTTATGCTCACTAACTACTGGGGCGATGTAGCCTTGGTTCTCACGCCTACTACAACTCCGGATAACTCCCTTTTTGTATCTCGTACTCCACGTGAACAGGTGTACAATCAGATACGGACTGACCTGGATGCAGCCGAAAGTGTGCTTCCCGCCGCTAATGTGGGTCGGGCTACGAGGTGGTCTGCTATAGCCTTAAAGTCCCGTTTGGCGCTTTATCGTCAGCAGTGGGCTGATGCCGCTCGTTTTGCCGACCAGGTAATTGCCGGGCCATTTACGCTGGCTTCCACGTACCGAGCTGCCGTTGCCACTCGTAACCCGACAGAGTCCATTTGGGAAATCCAGTTTGATGCGCAAGTGCAGAGCTCGTACGCCTTCTTCATGCTGCCTACGGCCAACGGTGGGCGTTTTGAGATGAGCCCCGGCGGACAGCGGGCTACCTTACTTGCAGCCTACGAAACCGGCGACCAGCGCCGGGCCGCTACTATTTCAGACGGCACTTTCCAAATAGTAGGTCGGACTGGAACCGTAGCGCAAGGCAACCAAATTAAGTATTTCGACCCGGGTACGGGTACGGATACATTCAAAGCTATCCGCTTGGCGGAGATGTTCCTTAACAGTGCGGAAGCAAAAGCGCAACAGCAAGATATTCCTGGGGCCTTGGTTGCGCTCAACCGTGTGCGTACCCGCGCTGGGCTACCGGCGCTGCTGGCCGCAAACGTTACCCAAGCTAGCTTGTTAGAAGCAATTGAGCGGGAACGGCGGGTAGAACTTGCCCTGGAAGGACACCGGTGGTTTGACCTGATTCGTACAGGCAGGGCTCAGTCTGTATTAGGTATCACGGATGCAACCCGTTTGCTCATGCCTATTCCGAACCGGGAAATTGTCAACAACCCTAATATGAAGCAGAACCCGGGTTATTAAGTCTTGATCTGCACGTCGGTGTGCACAAAAAAGCCCTAACCATATTCGGTCAGGGCTTTTTTTATAGTGAATTGATATTCAGCACCACTGCCTCATCCCTTCTTGCTTCTTTCTGTAGCCAACCGACAATCTTCGCGGCTACATTTTCCGGTTGGGCCAAACGGCCTTCGGAGTGGAACTCGGCAAATTTGCTGGCTTCACTAAAGCTGTGAGCATCGGCTGCGCGGATATGCTCTTGCATGGCGGTGTCAAGGATGCCGGGGGAAAGACTGCGGATGCGGATGCCGCTGCCGCGCAGGTCCTGCTCTTTTTGGGCCGTGCAAGACAGGGCATCCAGGGCCGCTTTGGAGGCCGAGTAGGCTCCCCAGCCATCCACGGCCCGCTGGGCAGCGCCGCTGCTGATATTGAGAATGGTGCGCGGTACCGATAGGCCCCCGTAGGCACTTAGAAAGGTGTTCATGAACATGGCGGGGGCCACAATATTGACATCGAACACGAACTCGAAATGTTCGTTTTGGTGCTCGCCCAAGTAGCCTATTTCCCCGAGTACGGCGGCGTTGTTGATGAGGGTTATACTTTGCGCGTCGGGCCACTGTGGAAACACTTTGTGCAGATTATTCTGCACGGCCAGCATGTCGGAAAGGTCGAGGGGCTGGTGGTAGTAGCGCTCGTGCTCGATGGTGGCGTGCCGCGACACGCCAATAACGGTTGTGTCGGGTTGGTGTAGGACGGTTTCGGCTAGGGCCTTGCCTAGGCCGCGGCTGGCTCCGGTGATGATGTAATAATGCATAAGGCGAAAGGGAGAGTATCAGGGTTATAAAAAGTACGCAGCAAAACAGAAAAGGGGCTACTTAAGTAGCCCCTTTTCTGTTTTGCTGCACAATGGGTGGTAGGAGTCAGCCGGTTACTAGAGGATGTACTGGCTCAGGTCCCGGTTACGCACCATGTCGCGGAGACGTTCTTCTACCATATCCCGGGTTATCAGGATGTGGGTGTTAGGGCCGATGCGGTCCGGCACATCAAAGAGGATGTCGTTCAGCAGCCGGCTCATGACGGTGTGCAGGCGGCGGGCCCCGATGTTTTCTACTTCGCTGTTGACCTCGAAGGCAATTTCAGCCAGGCGCTCCAGGGCCGGATCCTCAAACGAGAGCAACACATCTTCGGCCTGCAGCAGGGCCTCGTACTGCTTGGTCAGGGCATTTTTGGGGTCTTTCAGGATTCGGAAGAAATCGTCCTTGCTCAGGCTTTGCAGCTCCACGCGGATGGGGAAGCGCCCCTGCAGCTCCGGAATCAGGTCGGAAGGCTTGGAGACGTGGAAAGCGCCGGCCGCAATAAACAAGATATGGTCGGTGTGGATGATGCCGTACTTGGTACTGACGGCCGAACCTTCCACGATGGGTAGCAGGTCGCGCTGCACGCCTTCCCGGCTGACATCGGGGCCGCCCCCACCCTTGCCGCTGCGGCTGGCTACCTTGTCAATTTCATCAATGAAGATGATGCCCGCGTTTTCGGCGTGCCGAATGGCTTCGTCCTTGACCTCGTCCATGTCGATGAGCTTGGCCGCTTCCTCATCGAGCAGAATCTTACGGGCCTCGGCTACGGTCACCTTGCGCTTACGGGTTTTCTTGGGCAGCATGGAACCCAGCATATCCTGAATTCCGGCCATGCTGGCTTCATCAATTCCGGCCGGACCGCCAATAACCCCGACGCCCGGGTTGCTGTTCTGCTGGACCCGAATATCGATTTTGCGCTCATCCATTTCCCCGTTCCGAATCTTTTCCCGGAACCGCTCCCGGGTCCGCTCATTCAGCTCATGGTCGGAGTCGGGCAGGTCAGCGCCGCCCGTGGTGGGAAAGCCCAGGGCCGGCTTGGGGGTAGCAGCCCCCGTAGTGACGGGAGGAATGAGAATGTCGAGGATCAGGTCTTCGACGGCCTGGGCTGCCTGAACCTTTACTTCCTCTTTACGGCGCAGCTTCACCATGTTCACGGACTGCTCTACCAAGTCGCGCACCATGCTTTCCACGTCGCGGCCTACGTAGCCAACCTCCGTAAATTTGGAGGCTTCTACTTTGGTAAACGGAGCCCCGGAAATGCTAGCCAGTCGCCGGGCAATTTCGGTTTTACCCACGCCGGTTGAGCCTATCATCAGGATATTGTTCGGCACAATTTCACGCTGCATATCGGCGGGGGCGTGCAGGCGGCGCCACCGGTTCCGGAGGGCAATGGCCACGTGGCGCTTGGCCTCGTGCTGGCCAATGATGTACTTATCAAGTTCAGCCACAATTTGGGCTGGGGTCAAAAACTCAGTTGAATCAAGCATAAGGAAATGGGTAAGCAAGCCGGGCTAACGAAGCAACACTACCTTCGAGGCTTAGCAGAGAATGTAGACAGCGCAAACCCGGCGCGGTGCCTGCGTAGCTCGCCATAAGGGAGCATACGCGCAAGGAGCCAACGGAGCCGGAGAGCTATTGTGGTTTTTTAAATAAAGAGTCGAGGTTACGCGCAATGGTAAAGTAGTTAGCCCCACCCGAAGCATGGTAGCCCGCGTGGGTATAATCAAGCTGGAACTGGCTGACGCGCAGCATCACCCCGAAGGAGAAACCCGCGCCGCCGGCGGTGTTATCTAGGCGCAACTCCCGGCGCTGCAAGTGGTTGTAGCCTAGCCGCAGGTTCAGGTTTTTACTTAGCAGCAGCTCCCCTCCTATCACAAAGTGTCGGGCAATTTTATCGCCGAGTGACTTTTTGGGCTTGATTTCTTCGCCGTTCTCATTCAGCTGCCCGCGTTGGTTGGGGTCGAGGTATACGATATCCAACTGCTGCAAATGGTGAGCTGAGAAGGAAAAGCGAAATGGTAGGTGTTCGGGCTTGAAAGAAGTGCCGATTTCCACGTCCAGCGGCATGGGCTCCCGGCTGGCCCCGTCGTAAGGCTTCAGCTGAATGCCGGCGTTGCGCACGACCAGTCCCACGGTAAAATCCTGCTCCGGATGCTTAAACAGTCCGCCTACGTCGGCCAGGGCAGCAAAGGAGTGGTTGCCCGCAATACCGGAGCCAGCCAGCTTCAGGGTAGCCGCCAGCGTAAAGGCCCCGCTGGTGTGGGCGTTGGCAATGCTCAGGGCGTATTCATTCACTGAAAACTGCCCCAGCGGGTTACCCGCCGGGTCGTACTGCTTAAAGTCGCCGTAGTTGAGGTAGGTGAGCCCGACCCCAAAGCGGCCGGCCTTCACCGTATTGAACACGTAGGCGGCGGTGCTTTGCTTGATGTCGGCCAGGTAATCGACGTAGCCCAGGGCCAGCCGACCGTCCATGTCGGCGTTAAGCAGGGCCGGGTTGCCGTAGAGCATGGTGCCGTCGGCGTCGCGGGAAGAAACGTTAATGCCCCCGAGCCCGGCCAGCTTGGCGCTCGTAGGCAGATTCAGAAACGAAAATGCCTGCTGCCCCCCAATTTGGGCGGTGGCCGGAGTGAACCCGCCAAGGTCCAGCGCGAAGCAAGCAAGCAGGAAAAGGCAACGGCGTATTGGTCGAATCATCAGGGGAAAGATAAAACGGGTTACCCGATAAGACGCCCGTTTTCGGTGCTTTATTGCGCCCGGCATAAGAATTCCCTACCTCTGTTTACTCTTTAAGAGGCAGGAAATTCCGGTGACTTTAGCTGACCTCTACGCTTGGGGAAGCCGGCACGGGCGCCTCGTCGCGCACTTCCAGTTTCATGGGGCGGGCTACCTTTTCCTTGAGCAGCGCTACCCGCAGCACATCATCGACCCGGTCAGCGTAGTGAATGGTGAGGTCCTTGAGGTATTCGGCCGAAATTTCGTCGATGTCCTTTTTGTTTTTAGGGCACAAGATGATGTCGCGCACCCCGGCCCGTTTAGCGGCCAGAATTTTCTCCTTGATGCCGCCTACCGGCAATACCTTGCCCCGCAGCGTGATTTCGCCGGTCATGGCCAAATGGCTGCGGATTTTGCGCTGGGTAAACACGGAGGCAATGCTGGTAAAAATGGCAATACCGGCGCTGGGCCCATCCTTGGGTACGGCGCCCTCGGGGAAGTGGATGTGCAAGTCGTACTGGTCGAAGAGACGGTAGTCGATGCCCAGTTCCTCGGCCCGGCTGCGCAGGTAGCTCAAGGCCGTTACGGCTGATTCCTTCATCACGTCACCGAGCTGGCCCGAAAGCGTCAGCTTGCCCCGGCCCCGGCTCAGCAGGCTCTCCACGAAGAGAATGTCGCCGCCTACCGACGTCCAGGCCAGGCCCGTAACTACGCCGGCGGTTTCATTGTCCTGGTACTGGTCCCGGTCAAAGATGGCCCCACCCAGAATACGGGCAATATCCTTGGGCTCCAGCGTGGCCGGAAACTCCTCCTTCATGGCCTTGCTCTTGGCCACGTTGCGAGCCACGGCCCCCAGCTTGCGCTCCAGGCTCCGCACCCCCGACTCGCGGGTGTAGTCGTCAATCACGCGCTGCAGAGCCGCCGTGCTAATGCCGGCGTCCTTGGGGCCAAGGCCGTGCTCATGCAGCATTTTAGGCCAGAGGTGCTTTTTGGCAATCTGGGTTTTCTCCTCCAGGGTATAGCCCGTCAGGTCAATGATTTCCATCCGGTCGCGCAGGGCCGGCTGAATGGTTTCCAGGGAGTTGGCCGTGGCAATGAAGAGCACCCGCGAGAGGTCGTACTCTACCTCCAGATAGTTGTCGGTAAAGGTCGAATTCTGCTCCGGGTCCAGCACTTCCAACAGCGCCGAGGATGGGTCGCCGCGGAAATCGGAGGCCAGCTTGTCGATTTCGTCGAGCACGATAACCGGGTTGGAGGCGCCGGCTTTCTTAATCTGGGAAATGATGCGGCCGGGCATGGCCCCGACGTAGGTTTTGCGGTGCCCCCGGATTTCGGCCTCATCGCGGACGCCGCCCAGGCTCATGCGCACGTACTGCCGGCCCAGGGCCTTGGCAATGGAGCGCCCCAGGGAGGTTTTGCCCACGCCGGGCGGGCCGTACAGGCACAGAATGGGGGCTTTTAGGTCCTGCTTGAGCTTGAGCACGGCCAAGTACTCCATAATGCGCGTCTTTACCTTTTCCATGCCGTAATGGTCCTGGTCAAGGATTTTCTGGGTGCGCTTCAGGTTGAAGTTGTCCTTAGTATACTCGGCCCAGGGCAAGTCCAGCAAAAACTCCACGTAGTTCAGGCTCACCGGATACTCGGCCGCCTGGGGGTTAATGCGGGTGAGCTTGTCAACTTCCTTGGCGAAGTGCTTGCCCACGGCCTCGGGCCACTTTTTACCCTTGGCCCGCTGGCGGAGCTTTTCCACTTCCTGGTCGGGTCCGTCGAAGCCCAGCTCGTCCTGCAGCACCTTGATCTGCTGGCGCAGGAAGTAGTCACGCTGCTGCTGGTCGATGTCGGTGTGAACCTTGGTGTGGATTTCGCGCTTGATTTCCAGCAGCTGAATTTCCTTCAGCATGAGTTCCAGCAGCTGGGTGCCACGCTCCACGCCATCGTTAATTTCCAGTAGCTGCTGCTTGATGCTCACCTCCACATTGATATTGGACGAGAGAAAGTGGGTCAGAAATGAGGGCGACTCAATATTATCAAGGGCCACCTGGGCCTCCTGCGGAATCTCGGGGTTAAGCTTGAGCATTTTGGCCGCCGCTTCCTTCAGGGAGGACACCAGGGCCTTTACTTCCTTGGACTGCTTATTGGGAAAAGCCTCCGGGGAGTAGCTAACCCGGGCTGTGAGGTAGGGCGTGCTCTGAATTTCCTCCTCAATGCGAAAGCGCGACTGGCCCTGAATAATAATAGTGGTGTTGCCATCGGGCAGCACCAGCAGCTTCAGGATTTTGGCCATGGTACCTACCTGGTAGAGATCTTGCAGGGTAGGGTCGTCGCTCTGGCCGTTTTTCTGGGCCACCACCCCCACAATCTTGTTGCCCCGGTACGCCTTGCGCACCAACCGGATGCTTTTTTTGCGCGTGACCGTCACGGGCAGCACTACCCCCGGAAATAACACCGTGTTGCGCACGGGTAGCAGTGGCAGCATCTCCGGCGACTCATCGGGGCTCAGAGGCTGATCGGGGTCGGCGGCCACGATGGACACCATTTCTTCAGGATCTTCAGCCATCAGCAACAAGGAAGAAAGTGGTGACTTAGGTGAATTATATTGACTCATGGAGAGGAAGACGAAGAAAGCCGAGGCTACGTGCCAGAATGACAGAAGCAGGGCGCAGGCTCGATTTCAAAGGAAGCGGAATTTCCGAAGGTACAGATTCGGCAAGCGCCGTGCCATGACCTAGTACCGCCACATCGGCAGGGCTGGCGCGGAAACCAGAACGGAATCGGGGCTCCCGCTAACCTTCTGATGTGTCCGGCGCCTTCGGATATCTAGCTGCATCCAAAAATTCCTATTTTTGATGCTTGCCGGTTTCCCACCGCCTTAGTGCCTTCTTATTGCTATGCTCCGCTTTTCTCGTTACCCTCTCTTTTTTCCACTGGTTTGGCTGGTTCTGCTGCTACCAGGGCTGGTACAGGCGCAACAGAAAAGCGGTTTACCTAACTCGCAACGCAAGCTGACGGCGAAAGTTATCCGCAGTGCCCGCGCCCGCACCGACGCTACCCCCGATTTCCCCAACATTAACCGGCTGGCGTATTTTGAGGATAAAAAAGCTCTGCGGGAAATTCAACGGGCCGAAAAGCGCAAGAACTGGAACGCCGCCCGCAACCTGTTGGACGTGTACGTGAGCCACTTCGGCATTGAAAATTTCTACAAGGATACCGGCCTGCTCTGGCGGCTGGGGCAGCTTTGGGAAAAGGCTGGCAATGAAGACCGGGCCAAAGCCTACTACCGCCTGGCCCTGAAGCACCGCCGCCAAGACCTGCGTAAAGTCCAGCTTTACTACGACTCCCTGGAGCAGAAGCAGGCCGAGTTGTATGTACCGCTGAAAACGTACTATGACATCGTTGAGTACCGCAAGAACATAGCCGCCTTTCGCCCGCCTAAAGGCGTGTATACCAGCATGGGCGACGCCATCAACTCCCGGGTGGAGGATTACGGCCCGACGCTGAACTCCGATGCCGACCAGCTTATTTTCTCCTCGAAGCGGAAGATGCGCGGCCTCAACGGCGTTATCGACGAGGACCTGTACACTTCCCGGCGCGAAAACGGCCTCTGGACCGACGCCGAGCCCTTACCCAAACCCATTAACTCGCCCTACAACGAAGGCTCAGCCTGCATCAGTAAGGACGGAAAAACCCTGTTTTTTGCCCGTTGCGAGTGCCCTACCTGCCACGGCAACTGCGACCTGTACGTGTCCACGTTCAAGGAGGGGCAGTGGACCATGCCCAAGACGCTCGGCACCAACGTTAATTCCACCGCCTGGGATTCGCAACCGACCCTGTCGCCGGGCGAGGATACGCTCTACTTCGCCTCTGACCGGCTGGGCGGTTTCGGCCTCTCCGATATCTGGTATACTGTAAAGCAAAAGAACGGGCAGTGGAGCAAGGCCCAGAACATGGGTCCTACCGTGAACACGCGCGAGAGTGAGGTGAGCCCCTTCTACCACCCGCTCTACCACGTGCTGTACTTCAGTTCCCGCGGGCAGCTGCTCAACTTCGGCGACTTCGACATCTATAAAACCTACCGGGTGCGGGGGCGCTGGCAGGAGCCCATCAACATTGGTCCGCTCGTCAACGGCAAGGGCTCGGAGTACTACTTCACCATTGATTCTGATTCCAAGAGCCTGTACTACGCCCGCTCCGAGGAAAAGGAAATGAAGAACCTCGACCTCTTTTCTTTCCCGCTCCCCATGGAAGCCCAGCCCCTGGCCACTACCCACGTGGAGGGCCTGCTAGTGGACTCCGTCAGCCAAAAACCGCTTAACGGCATCGTCAGCATCATTGACACCGACAACGGCATTGAGGTAGCCAGCAAGTACCTGCGTGAGGATGGCTCTTTTGACTTTGACCTGATTGAGGGCTCCCACTACGTGATGCTGATTCAGAGCCCCGACTTTTTCAGCGTAGAAAAGAAATTCGCCCTCCAGGGCGACACGGTGATGAAGCTGATGACCAACTCCATCGACTACAAGCTGCCCCTGATTTTTAAGAACATCGAGTTTGACCAGGATAAGGCTAACATCCGGGCTAGCATGCACCCCATTCTGGACCGGATTGCAGTGTTTTTGGTAGACCATCCCACGTTCCGGCTTAGCATCTCGGGCCACACCGACAGCAAGGGCGACCCGGACTTCAACATGACCCTTTCCCAGGACCGGGCCGAGGCCATCCGGCGCTACATTGAGTTAAAGGGTAAGCTCAAACCCAACCGCATCGAAAGCATGGGCTACGGCAGCACCCAGCCACTTAAGGACGAAGCCACCGAGGAAGACGCCCGCACCAACCGCCGCGTAGAGTTCCGCCTAATCAAGCCGGAGAACGAGCAAAAGGATGCGGGCAGTGGGGGTGGTTGGTAATGGTGAGATGGTGAGTAGTGAAATGGTGAGCTTCTGCCTGAGCAAGCCCCTTAGCCCTTAGAGGCAGCAAACCCTTACCTCCAAGCCGGAAGTAAGGGTTTGCTGCCTTAAACGGGTTTGCCAGATGCGAAGAGGGGTAGGAAACTTCACCAAGCTGACAGCCTATAACAAGTAGCGCCTACCACTTCAGCTGTTGCTGCTCCTCCCCGTCGCGGAAGAGCAGGCTTTGCTTCTGGCCCTTAGCCTCAAGGTTCACGATGTTCATTTGGTCAGGGAAGAGGTCCAGCAGCAGCTTATGGCGTAGCGTGAGGCCGGAAGCGGAAGCGGGTAGCGGCGCGGTGAAGTAAAGCCAGTACGAGTCCTTCTCTTTCTGTAACCCCACCAAGGTAAGGGGCAGGGTTTCTCCCGGGCGGGTACTGAATTGCACGGAACGCCGTAGCAGGTCCATGAGCAGAGGGTTTAGCTGTGCCCGCGACAGTTGGTCGGTGCGGATGGGGGTAGGCTTGCCTACTGACAACCCTTTTTCCAGATCATCAATAAAGATTTTTAGGGCCATTTCCAGGCGTTGCTTCTCGGGGTTGAAGCGCAGCTCCATGATGCTGGCGTGGTAGGCGTGGGCCCAGGCAGCCAACTGCCCGGCCAAAAGTAGGCCGGCCACCAGTAGAATTCGGCGAATGTAGGAAGGGAAGAGCATGGCAAAAGGTGGGCAGGCCTAACGAATAGTTGCAGGCTGTACTATAAAAGCCGTGCCACCTCGCGGCAGCACGGCTTTTCCGGGCGTTTATGGGCTGGGGCCCTTAGCTGCTGAAAGCCTTGAGCAGCGGGTTAATGATGAGCACAAAGGCCATCAGCCCCAGAATCAGCATCATACCTACTTTCTGGGCGTTTTCCAGGAATTTGTCGGAGGGTTTGCGGCCGGCTATCATTTCATAGAGCAGGAAAACCACATGGCCCCCGTCGAGGGCCGGAATGGGTAGCAGGTTCATGAAGGCCAGCACCATGGACAGCATGCCCGTGAGCGTCCAGAAGCGGAACCAATCCCACTTGCCGCCGTACTGCTGGGCAATTTCAATCGGCCCACCTACTGACTTGCGGAAGGAAGCTTCGCCGCGGAAAATTTTGGCAAAGGCTTTGGCCTGGGTAGTAATGACCCCGAAGGCTTGCTTGGCTCCCACGGGCACCGACTGCAGCAGGCCGTATTCGCGGTTGCTGAACTTAAGTAGCGACTTGGGCGCAAAGCCAATCTTACCTTGCTCGTCTACCCGCACCTGCAGGGTAATGTTCTGGCCGCCCCGATTAACCAGCAACGGCGTGATTTTTTCGGCGGGCTGCGGCGCGGGCTTTACACCGCGCAGCCAGTTAATAAACAGCACCAGCAAGGATGGTTTCTCGACGGTGTTGGCGTTCTTGAGCAGGGCTTCCTGGAGCTGGGGGAAGAACTGAATTGGGGTGTTACCAACCTTGAGAATTTGGTCCTCGGGCTGCAGGCCAGCCTTGGCTGCCGGGCTACCAGGTATTACCTGATCCACGCGGAAGGGGTCCAGGGGCTGCACGAAGCGCTGCTCGCCCTCATCGGCCAGGCGGTCCATGAAGTTGTTGGGTACGGGTATGTCTACAAGCTGGCCGCTGCGGTCTACGGTGTAATACGCGTTAGAGCCCAGAATTACCTCGGGGCTGTACACTTCGCTGAAATCGTCGAAGGGCCGGCCGTTCACTTTCACAATCTTGTCGCCCTGCTGGAAGCCGATTTCCTTGCCCAGCTTGCTGGGCACTACCCCAAAGCGAGCTTCCGAAGCGGGCAGGTAGCTTTCCCCATACTTGAAGGTGAGCAGGGAAAAGATGACGATGCCGGTAATGACGTTCATGATGATGCCCCCTAGCATCACAATCAGGCGCTGCCAGGCTGGCTTGGCCCGAAACTCGTTGGCTTGAGGCTCGGCCGCCAGACTGTCGGCATCCTGCGTCTCGTCGATCATGCCGTGAATGGCCACGTAGCCGCCCAGCGGAAACCAGCCCAGGCCATATTCCGTCTCTCCAATCTTCTTCTTAAAGAGAGCAAAATTCATTACCCCGGGTAGGGGAAATAGGAAGTCGAAGAAGATATAAAACTTATCGACCCGGATTTTAAAGTATTTGGCCGCTGCAAAGTGTCCAAACTCGTGCAAACCAACCAGAATGGAAAGGCCCAGCAGCATCTGCCCGGCCATAATAAGTCCTTCCAAAAGATGAGGTAATTAGATGATGAGGTGAATAGTGACAGGTGAACAGTGACTGGTGACAGGCTTACTTCTTTACCCGTCGCCTGTCAGAGTTCACCTAATCGCCCGGTACGACAAACAACGCACCGAACCCAAGGGTAGTGCCCGTTCCAGCCAGGGTGTCAGGCACGGGCCCCCACCAGCTCCTGCGCCACGCGGCGCGTTTCCAGGTCGGTTTGCACGTAGTCTTCCAAGGTCGGGGCGGCAAGGTACGAAACCCGCGCGAGGCTAGTTTCTACCACCTCCGACATTTCCAGGAACCCGATTTCGTCGCGCAGGAAGGCGGCTACGGCTACCTCGTTGGCGGCGTTCAATACGCACGGGGCGTTGCCGGCCCGCTGCATGGCCTCAAAGGCCAGCGCCAAGTTGCGGAAGGTGCTGGTGTCGGCCGGCTCGAAGGTAAGCTGGGGGTAATCCAGGAAGCTGAAGCGCGGAAACTGGCTGGGCAGGCGCTGGGGGTAGCCCAGGGCGTACTGAATCGGGAGCTTCATGTCGGGCAGGCCGAGCTGGGCTTTCAGGGAGCCATCCTCGAACTGCACCAGGGAGTGGATGATGCTTTGCGGGTGCACTACCACTTCAATCTGCTCGTCGCGCAGGCCAAACAGCCACTTGGCTTCAATCACCTCCAGGCCCTTGTTCATGAGCGAGGCCGAGTCGATGGTGATTTTGGCGCCCATGTCCCAGTTGGGGTGCTTCAGGGCCTGGGCCTTGGTGACCAGGGCCAGCTGCTCGCGGCTGCGGCCGCGGAACGGCCCACCCGAAGCCGTGAGGATAATTTTTTCGATGGGGTTACGCTCCTCCCCTACCAGGCATTGGAAGATGGCGGAGTGCTCAGAATCGACGGGGTACAGCCCCACGCCGTGCTCCTTTACCAGATCCGTAATCAGCTGGCCGGCTACCACCAGGGTTTCCTTGTTGGCCAGCGCAATGGTTTTGCCGGCCCGGATGGCGCGTACCGTGGGTAGCAACCCGGCGTAGCCCACCATGGCCGTGAGCACCACATCGGCATCCTCGCGGCCGGCCACGTCGGCCAGGGCGGTAGTGCCCGTCAGCACTTCCGTTTCGGGTTGGTGGGCCAGGGCTGCTTTTACAGCGGCATACTTGGCCTCGTCGCCGATAACCACCGCCGCGGGCCGAAATTCGCGGGCCTGCTGCACCAGCAGCTCGGCGTTGGACTGGGCCGACAGGGCCGTGACAGTAAACTTGCCGGGCTGGGCGCGCAGCACGTCCAGGGCCTGGGTGCCGATGGAGCCGGTGGAGCCGAGCAGGGTGACGCGCTTGGGAATTTCAGAGGGCATAATAGAGAAAGAGCAGGACTACCACAAAGTTACACGAAGCCCCGCAGTTGCGGCCATTGGCAGTAGAAGCCGCAGGCCCCCCTGTTCCCCGCTCACGTCAGGGGCAACGAGCGCCCCTGCCAGAGGTCTACTGAATACCGCGTATCTGGACAGGCTTGCCGTTGAACACGGCTTGCTCGCCGGCCCGCTTGCCGCTCAGGGCCGCCGCCACCGGCGCGGCCCCCGACACGGCGAAGTAGTCCTGCCCGTCGACCGTGAGCTTACCGGCGCTGATGCTGATGTAGAACCGGCCCATACTGGTAGCCACAAGGGCGCCGGGCCGCACGGTGTCGCAGGGCAGGTCGGGGTTGATGCGCTGGACTTCGGCCAGGAGCTGGCGGGCCTGCTGGAGCTGCACGGCGTTCCGGTCCCGCTCGTTCTGGGCCATGGCGCGGCCAGTTTCGTACTTGTCGCCGGCGCTGCTCTTGGTTTCGGAGTTAGCCGATTCCTGGGCTGCATCAATAGCGGCCTGGCAGGCTTCGATGCGCTCCTGCACGTAGGCCAGGCACAGGGCGTGGAGGTGGGGTTTTGTCATTAGCTGGTCTGGGCCTGCCACAGGATTTCTGTATTATTTTCTGCTCGCCAGTTACGCAAGAGGTGACCTAAACGGTTAATGGAAGCTATTTCGGCTGGTATTGAAAACGCTAGCTTACACCGGTCGGGGTCGGGCTTTCTGTTATCTACAGACACGCGGATAGCTGCGTGCCCATAAGCATCAAAGCAATATGCCTGCAGTTTGAGGTAGCTGTCGGACGTATCAATTATCCCAGCTTCAAAACTTACAGTTGCTGAAACAGCAACAGGAAAACAACTCAATTCCTTACCGAAATCTTTCCAAGTGTCTTCATCGGCGAAGAAGGTGAGGTGTGTTGTAGTTTCTCCTTTGCTGATGGTAACATCAAAACAACCCCAACCATAGCCGTGCTCATCCATGCTGGCACTGATCCTAATAGCTCCTTGATTCATGTTGCACTACTCATTTGCCTGCTCTAGATTCCTAAGATCAAGCTGATCCTTCAGGCGGCCGGTGCTGGCTTTATTACGGCGCAAATCTGCCAGGCTAATAAAGTTGATGGGGACTTCATCCAGCACTTTTATTTCCCGTTTAGCGTAGCAGGCACCGACTCCACGCCATCTACAGAGGTCAGTAAATCAATGCGTAAGGAAGCTACGCCGAGCTGAACGATAGTGTCTTCTGCGCTGAAATCCGCTACTGTATATCCTAGCCCACCTAGCCCAAACTGCTGGAGCGTAGTTACTACCCGTTGTGCATTCTCTGGCGTTGGCCTCACCCACACGTCAATGTCGCCGGTGGCTCGGACGTAGCCGTAACGGGCCACTGCGTACGCTCCCACCACCAAATAGTCAACCTCGTTGGCGTTTAATAACTCGACAAACTCTTTGTATTCCTCGGTAAGCTGGTTGGCCTGTGCCATTGCCTAGAAAATAGAAACTGTATACCTGCCGGCGCAAAAACTCCAGCGCTTCCATGCGTTCCTCCACGCTTTTAGAGCGCCAAAAAGCCGCATCATCCGCGTCTTGGTCGTGGTGCAACGAGGTTTTGCGAGTAGCTGATTTGTCGAAGCGAATCATAGAACAAGTTACGCTATTTCACTCAGCCCCGTTATCCCCTCCGCTAGCTTCCGGTCGTTGCTGAGGCGCGGCACTTTGTTCTGGCCGCCCAGCTTGCCTAGGCTCTTCATGTAGCGCTGGAAAGCCCCAACGGGTAGCGGCGTGAGCAGCAGCGGCGCCAGGATATTACCACGAAGCAAATCGTCGTAGTACACGTTGCGCTGGCGCAGGCCGGCATCCAGGGAGGCTGCAAAGGCGGCGGCATCGTGGGGCGGGCGGGCAAACTCGATGAGCCACTCGTGGCGGGAAGGCACGGCGGGGTCGTCGCTGACGCGAGGCGCTACCGTGAATTCTACTACCTCTACTTCCGGGTGCTGCTGCATGGCACCGCGTAAGGTCTGTTCCACTTCTTCACCGATGACGTGCTCCCCAAAAGCGGAGAGAAAGTGCTTGATGCGGCCCGTAACTACCACCCGAAACGGATATTTCTGGGTAAAGCGCACGGTGTCGCCGAGGCTGTAGCCCCAAAGGCCGGCGTTGGAGTTGAGCACCACGGCGTACTGCTGGTCCAGCGCCACGTCGGCCAGGGTCAGGCGGGGCGGATTGGGCTCGAAGAACCGCTCGGCCGGAACAAACTCAAAGAAGATACCGGCGTTCAGCAGCAGGAGCAGGCCGGGGTTGCCGGGCTCGTCCTGGAAAGCCAGAAAGCCTTCGGAGGCCGGAAACAGCTCGATGCTGTCCACGGGCCGGCCAATGGTATCGAACAGCTTTTTGCGGTAGGGCTCGAAGTTCACGCCGCCGTACACAAACAGATCAAACTGCGGAAACACTTCTCCCACGGGCCGGCCGGCGCGCTGCACAATCCGGTCGAAGTACATCTGCACCCAGGGCGGAATCCCCGAAATCAGGGTCATCGGCTGGGGCAGTGTTTCTTCCACAATGCGGTCCAGCTTGGTTTCCCAGTCCTCGATGCTATTGGTCTGGTAGCTGGGCAGCTGGTTGCGGCGCAGGTAGGGCGGCACGTGGTGGTTGGCAATGCCGGAAAGCCGCCCGGTGTGGATGCCGCCTACCGTTTCCAGTTCCGGGGAGCCCGACAGAAAAATCAGCTTGCCATCCAGAAACCGGCTTTTGCCGGTGGCATGCACGTAGTGCAGCAGGGCATCCCGCGCCCCGTTAATGTGGTTGGGGATGCTGGCGGAGGTGATGGGAATGTACTTCGCCCCGGAGGTCGTGCCGCTGGTTTTGGCCAGATACAGCGGTTTGCCGGGCCACAGCACGTCGGGCTCTCCGGCTTTCACTTGGTTGAAGTACGGGGCCAGACCTTCGTAGTCGCGCACGGGCACGCGGGCAGCCAGGTCCTGGGCGGTGCGGGCCCCGGCCAGGTCATGGTCGTGGCCGAAGCGGGTGCGGGCACCGTGGGTTAGTAGCTCGCGCAGCACCCGCTGCTGGGTGCCAATCGGGTCCTGCTGCCACTGCCGGTACTGGTGCGCGATGTAGGCGGCCAGGGGCCGGCTCAGGGTGGATTTCAGGCCCATGGGAACGAGTGAAAGTGCGAAGATGGGAAGTTGAAAGCGTTTTTCTTGCGCCGCGCGGTTAGCTAAGGCAAAAGTATACGGCTTCCCGGCAAGGCCTTGTGCCAAACAGCGGCGCGCAAGCTCATCCTTTCACCGGCAGTACGCGTACCTACTCCCGGACTTTCACCTCTACTTCTCTTTCTTATGATTAATCAGCGTGGCAACGCCGAATGGAACGGCGACATCAAGGGCAGCGGCAGTATTACCACTCAGAGCGGCACTGTTTCGGCGCCGTATTCCGTGGGGGCCCGTTTTGAGGGGCAGAAGGGCACGAACCCCGAGGAGCTGGTCGGCGCGGCCCACGCCGGCTGCTACACCATGTTCCTGACCAGCATCCTGACCAAAGACGGCAAGCAGGTGCAGCAGATTAAAACCGAATCGAAGGTTACGCTGGACACGTCGGGTGAGATTCCCAAAATCGTTAAAATTAGCCTGACTACGGAAGGCCAGGTAGCTGGTATTTCGCAGGAGGAGTTTCAGCAGTACGCCGAGACGGCTAAGAAAAACTGCCCTATTTCGCAGCTACTAAGCGCCGTACCGGAAATGGAACTGGCCTCCGCTACCCTGAAATAAGCCACTTCCGGGTGGTTTATTCCCTGGCAATTTCTACTGAAAGCTCGTTTGGAGCCGCTAGTAGCGCTGTCAGAGAACGTGCTGCCTAAAAACGAAGCGCGAAAAAGAAACAACGCAAGCTGAACTCCTTACTTTTGCGGGCCCCAGCGACTTTACGCCTCTATGCATCCTGATTCTACCCGCATTCGTCTTCAGCCCGCCAACACCCAGCGCATTCCCTTCTGGGGCCAGCTTTTTCTGGGCCTGCTCTGGATTGCCTACACCGTGTCGCTTATTGTAACGGGTGAGGGAGCCAGCGACATGCACTTTCTGCACTACGTGTTTCTGGTGTTTAGCCTGGTGTACTTGGGCTACGTGCTGGTGCATAACGCGCCGGTGTTCGGTACCCAGAGCTACCTGGAGTTTACCCCTGCCTACATCGTGCACAAAGACGGATTGTTCCGCCCCAAGCAGGCCTTCGCAGCTCAGGATATTGCTGCTTTGGAGCTGGTTCCTCAGCAGCTGCGGGTGCAACTTAAGGAGGGCACTACCTATGCCATGAGCCTGCGTCAGGTGAAAGGCCCCCGCCGCAAGCGCCTGATGCGGGAGCAGGTACGTTCTTTTGCTTCCAAGCACGACATAGCCCTGCGCGATACGCAGGCGTAGGACACCCGCCGTTTTCGTCGGTTCCATGAACAAAGAGCCCGTTTGCTGAAGCAAACGGGCTCTTTGTTCATGCCAGCCAGAGTGAATAACGTTTTACTTGCCGGCGAACTTCTTGCGCAGCTCCACGATGGTGCTACGGAAAGACTTGTCGGAATCAATCAGGTCCGAAACTGTTTGCACGGAGTGGATGACGGTGCTATGGTCGCGGCCGCCAAAGTGGTGACCAATGCTTTTCAGGGAGTGGGTAGTGTGTTCCTTGGCAAAGTACATGGCTACCTGCCGGGCCGTTACCACTTCCTTTTTGCGGGTTTTGGCCTTCAGTAAGTCCAGGGACACGCCAAAATACTCGGCGCAGGTTTTCTGGATGAAGTCCAGGTTTACTTCGGCCTCCACTTCCTCAATGATGTGACGAAGCGCCTGCTTGGCCATTTCCAGGTCAATTTCGCGGCGGTTCAGGCTACTCTGAGCCACCAGGGAAATCAGCACGCCTTCCAGCTCCCGCACGTTGGTATTCACCGAGTGGGCCAGGTACTCAACTACCTGCGGCGGAATGTCGATACCATCCTGCTGCATCTTGTTCTGGATGATGGCCATGCGCGTCTCGAAGTCGGGGCTTTGCAGGTCGGCGGTCAGGCCCCACTTAAAGCGCGAGAGGAGCCGGTCCTCCAGGCCCACCAGGTCGCGCGGGGGCCGGTCTGAGGTCATCACAATCTGCTTGCCAGCCTGGTGCAGGTGGTTGAAGATGTGAAAGAACATTTCCTGGGTTTTATCCTTGCCCGACAAGAACTGCACGTCGTCCAGAATCAGGATGTCGACCAGCAGGTAGAAATTGGCAAAATCCTGCACCGCGTTGGAGCGCAGGCTCTCAATGAACTGGTTGGTAAACTTCTCAGCCGACACGTAGAGCACGAACTTATCCAGGTTCGTGGCCTTGATGTGGTTGCCAATGGCCTGCACCAAGTGGGTTTTGCCCAGCCCTACCCCGCCGTACACCATCAGGGGGTTGAAGGAGGTAGTACCCGGCTTGTTGGCTACGGCAAGGCCCGCCGAGCGCGCCAGGCGGTTACAGTCGCCCTCGATGTAGTTCTCGAAGGTATAGGTAGTGTTCAGCTGCGACTTCAGGTAGTCGCGCTCAATGGTTTTGCTGGCCTCGAAGGGGTTGCGCAGGGTAGGCGGCGCCGGGGCGGGCGTCACGGAGGCGGCCGCCGTATTGCGGGCCGAGGCCGTCATGGCGCTGGCCGCCATGGAGGTGGCTGCGTAGGTAGAAACAGTGGCCGGTCCCGCCGCTTTGCGGGTGGTGGGCAGGTTAAGCGTGCGTGGCTTCTGCTGGGCGTTGCCCTGGTCGACCACAATGCTGTACTCCAGGCGCCCCTCCGGGCCCAGTTCCTGGTGGATGGCGCGCTTGAGCTCCTCCACGTAGTGCTCCTCCAGAAACTCGTAGAAATAGGTGCTGGGCACCTGAATCAGCAGGACGTTATTGTGGAGCTGTACCGGCACAATGGGTTGAAACCATGTTCGGAAGCTCTGCTCACCAATTGTTGCCTTGATGACGCGAAGACAGTTGGCCCATACGGTTCGGCAATCCTTCAGCATCAATCAGATAGGGCAAAAGCAACGGGGGTGCAGGTGAGCGGTATAACAGGCTGGCCACGAACCAGAAAAGGCTCGTTTTTTTTAGGGGGAGACAAAAATGTGGAAAAGTCAGGAGACAAAAAAACGCCCTTAACTCTTGCATTTTACGCACTTTTACCGCAAGGCCAGCTCCTCAGTAAAGCGTAGCAGCCCGGCAGCATACCTATGCGGCTTGTACGGGAACTACGGCGGTAGCGGCTACCGTGGGCTGGCGCGTGCCTCGCTCAAAGGAGTAGTCCAAGCGGCCCAGGTTGATGCCCGACCAGCCGACTTGGTTGACCAGAGTGGTGCGGCCGTTGGGGCTGGCAATGGGCTCGGGCTGCTCCAGGAACGTGTGGGTGTGCCCACCCAGAATCAGGTCGATGCCGCTTACCTGGGCAGCCAGCTTCCGGTCGTCGATTTTGGCGCTTTCGTATTTGTAGCCCAGGTGGGAAAGGCAAATCACCAGGTCGCACTTCTCGGGGCCGCGCAGCTTGGCTACCATGTCCTTGGCCGTGGCCACGGGGTCGAGGTACTTCGTGGCCCCGAAATTCTTATCGGCTACCAACCCAGCCATTTCAATGCCCAAGCCGAACACGCCTACCCGCACGCCCTGCTTGTCGAACACCTTGTAGGGCTGAAACCTGCCGGCCAGGATGGTCTGGGAGAAGTCGTAATTAGCAATCAGGAAGGGGAAGGTAGCGTGGGGCAGCTGCTTCTGCAGGCCTTCCAGGCCGTTGTCGAAGTCGTGGTTGCCGAGGGTACTGGCGTCGTAGGCCATCTGGCTCATGAGCTTGTATTCCAGCTCGCCCTGAAAGAAGTTGAAGTAGGGCGTCCCCTGCCAAATGTCGCCGGAGTCCAGGAGCAGCACGTTGGATTCCTGCTTCCGGATTTGCTCAATCAGGGCCGCGCGCCGGGCCATCCCGCCCAGCCCCGCCCACTGGGCGGCGTTGTCGGGAAAGGGTTCAATGCGCGAGTGCATGTCGTTGGTATGCAGGATGGTCAGGCGGGTAGCCTTCTTGTCGGCGGCAACCGCGGGCAGGGCCGAAACACCCAGCAGGCCCAGCGTAGCGGCTCCCAGGCCGGTATGTTTCAGAAATTCGCGACGATCCACGGAGGTAGGGTACTGATTAGTTGATGTGCTATTATGCTAATGAGGTGATGTGCCGCCTTTTATGGTAGTGATGAGGTAGTTTCGATGGGCTGATTTCACTCAACGTAATCCATCACCACATCCGTACACCAACCAATCAGCGCATTACAGTTTCACCCGGCCGTCCACTTTGGCCTCAATGGGTTTGCCTTGCTGGGTTTGCTCGCGCATGTGGTCGGCAATGGCCGTGCGCAGCAGCACCCCGGTCCCGCGGGGCTTGATGGCTTTAAAGAAGGTCAGGTTGTCGCCCCCGCCCGCCAGGTAGTCGGAAATGGCAATGGTGTAGGTGCGCGCCGGCTCGAACGGCTGCCCTCCGATGCGAATATCCTGGGGCTTGCCCGCCACGGCGGCGTACACTGCCCCGGCAACCGGCATGTTGATGCGGGCGGCGTACTCGAACAGTTGCTGCACCACGGGGCCGGGAGCATCCAGCACGACCAGCTCGTTTTCGAAGGGCATGAGCTCAAACACCGAGCCCATGGTAACGGGTCCGGCCGGAATGGGGGCCCGCAAGCCGCCGTTGGTCATCACGCTTAGCTCGATGGGCTGTTTCAGCTCCCGGCTGGCGCGCGCCCGCTGAATGTCGGCCACAAAGTTGGACAGCGGCGACTCCCCGTTATTCTTGACGATGGCTACCGGGGCCTGGCCTAGCACGGCCGTCATCTGCTCGGTTACGCGCTGGCGGTAAGGGGCAATGGTAGCGGCGGCTTTAGGGTCTTCGGGAATGGATTTGCCCACGGGCTGGGCCGTCACCGGGGCTAGCTGCGCCTTGGGTAGGTAGGCGCCGCGCTGGCAGGCGGGAGCCAAGGCCACCGCAGTTAGCAGGCTCAGCGCAGCCAGGCGGGAACGAAGAAGTTGCATCAGGTCAGGAGGAAGAGAAGTGCGAACAGCAAAGGTACGGTAGCGCAACGGGAGTTGAAACGACTACAGGCTCTAGCCGGGAATAGGGCACATGGAAAACCAGGAGTAATAAGGCAGTTGGTTGGGGCCGGATTACTCATTTGCGGCCCGGCCAGCTGCTGGCTGCACCTAAGGAAAACCGGATTTTTCGGGACGCTGCCAGCAGCCAACAAAATGGCTGCCCCCCTACAGGCAACAACCCGCCCAAATATTGCTAGCCCTGGCCGGCTTCGCTCAAGCCTATTTCTACCCCGAACCAGGTATCTTTAGCCCGCCCCTTGGGCCTCTGTTCACCCACCCCACCCCGCTGCATTATGGCCGATTCGCCGCGCCCCGCGCCTGTTTCGTTCTCCGAGTTTGACGCCGTTACTACCCCCCAGTGGCTGGAGCGCATTGCCCGCGACCTGAAAGGCCAGGACCCCGCCAGTCTGGCCTGGCACACGCCCGATGGTTTCGCGGTGCAGCCGTTCTACCACCAGGAAGCTTTGCAGGAGCTGGGCGGGCCCCCTACCCCGCAGGTGCGGCCCCACGCCCACTGGCGCAACGTGCCTACTTACTCGGTGCCGGCCCTGGAGCGGGGCGGCAGCGCCATTGACCGCGCCGCCGCCGCCCTGCACCGCGGCGCCGAAGGAGCCCACTTTGTGCTAGCCCACGCTGAGGGCTTTGATGTGGAGCATTTGCAGCAACACCTGCCCGTGGCCAGCACGTACCTGGGCTACACGGTACGGGGCGGCGCAGCCCGGCTGATTCAGCGCCTGGCCGCCCTGGAGGTAGCACCGCGCGGTTTCCTGGTGTCGGACCCCATTACCCGCCACGCCCCCGACCAGGCCCTGCAGCAAGAGGAGCTGCGCACAGCCATCCGACTAAGCAAGAATTGGCCGGAGTTTCGGGCCTTGGGCATCAACGCGGCTTTCTATGGTAACCGCGGCGCCACGGCCACCCAACAGGTGGCCTTCACCCTGGCTACCGCCGCCGCCTACCTCAGCGCCCTGCCCACCACCCAGGACCTGACGGTAGCGGATGTAGCCGCCGCTTTGCACGTGCACGTGGCCGTTGGCCCGAACTACTTTTTTGAAATAGCCAAGCTGCGGGCCCTGCGCCGGCTGTGGGCTACCCTGCTGCACGCCTACGGACTACCCGCCGAGGCGGCCCAGCAACTGACCATCTTCGCCAGCACCGCCACCTGGAGCCAAACCACCCTCGATCCGCATACCAACTTGCTGCGCACCACCACCGAGGCCATGAGCGCCGTGATGGGTGGGGCCGATGCCGTGAGCGTGGGCGCTTTCGACTGCCTGTTCCACGCTCCCAACGAGTTTGCCGAGCGCCTGGCCCGCAACCTGCCCGTGCTGCTGCGCGAGGAAGCCTACCTGGACCGGGTACAGGACCCCGCGGCCGGTTCCTACTACCTCGAAACCCTAACCGACCAGCTGAGCCGCGAGGCCTGGGCCTTGTTTCAGAAGCTGGAAGCGGCCGGCGGCTTGCCCACCGCTACCGGCCTCGTGATGCAGGAGCTGCACGCCTCGGCCCAGGCTCAGTTCCAACGCATTGCCAATGGGGAGCAGGTGGTAGTGGGCACCAACAAGTTTCAGAACCCCAACGAAACCTTCGACTACAACCCCAAGCGCCTGTTGCGCAGCCGGGAGTTTGACAGCACCCGCGCCACCTACCCCACCGAGGTGCTACGCCTAGCTACGGCCCTGCACTTTGAGCGCCGGGAAAAGCGCAAGAAGCGGGCGGCTATGGTACTGCTCGGCGCCCACACCAACCAGATTATTCTGGAGTCGTTCCTGAACACCCTGCCAGAAAAAGAACGGAAGGAGTTGCGGGCCGCTCACCCCGAGGGTACCCTGTCGGTGCTGTTTTCCTCTACGGAGGAAGCTACGCTGATGTACGCTACTCCTGAGCAGTTCGGGCGCCTTTCCCGCGCCATCAGCCGCGTCCCGATTGACGAGCCCAACTTCATTCCGCCGGCCCTGCTCACCGCCGACCTGGCTACTATGCAGGAAGCCGTACAGGTGTTCGGGTTCAAGGAGTTTACCGTGCAGGGCTACAGCACCGAGGATGTGCTGGCGAGGCTGCAGGGGAAGAAGTGATTGGGTAACAGGTAACACGTAACAGGTAAAAAGTGACAGATTATGGCAGTTGAGCGGCGCAGTAAACCACATTATAAGTTGGACTGCTGGCGACTTGCCTTTGATTTTGTTCCTGTAGCCTACGACCTGGCCCATCAGTTCCCACCCGAAGAACGCTATGAGTTAGCTTCTCAGCTACGGCAAGCTGCTACCTCCGTTACACTCAATATTGCGGAAGGAGCCGGTCGAAATTCGGCAGCTGAGTTTACTCGTTTTTTATTCATTGCCCGCGGTTCAGTTACTGAACTCGACACAATTGTGTTACTCGCAGAGCGCCTGGGCTATATTTCATCGATACAAACCGATCAAGCAATTACTTCGCTGGACCGCATCACCGGCTTAATTACGGGTCTAATCAAAAGCCTGCAGCCTAATAGCTAACCTATTACTTGTGTCCAATTACCTGTCACCTTTTACCTTTTACCTGTCACCCCTCCACCCATGAAACCCGACTTCTCAACTATATCCTACGACGCGGCTCAACTACCCGCGCCAACTACTGAGGCCACCCAAACTGCTACCCCGGAAGGCATTGCCCTGAAGCAGTTCTACACTGCCCACGACGTGCAGCACCTCGACCACCTGGGGTTTGGCGCCGGCCAGGCGCCGTATTTGCGCGGGCCCTACAGCACCATGTACATCCAGAACCCCTGGACCATCCGGCAGTACGCGGGCTTCTCCACGGCCGAGGCCAGCAACGCCTTTTACCGCCGCAACCTGGCCGGCGGGCAGAAGGGCCTCTCGGTGGCGTTTGACCTGGCTACCCACCGGGGCTACGACTCCGACCACCCCCGCGTGGTAGGCGACGTGGGCAAGGCCGGCGTGGCCATTGATTCGGTGGAGGACATGAAGCTCCTGTTTGATGAGATTCCGCTGGACCAGATGTCGGTGTCGATGACCATGAACGGGGCGGTGCTGCCCATTATGGCCTTTTACATTGTGGCGGCCGAGGAGCAGGGCGTAACGCCGGATAAGCTGGCGGGCACCATTCAGAACGACATTCTGAAGGAGTTCATGGTGCGCAACACCTACATCTACCCGCCCCTGCCGAGCATGCGCATCATTGCGGATATTTTCAGCTTCACGGCGCAGCATATGCCCAAGTTCAACTCCATCAGCATCTCGGGCTACCACATGCAGGAGGCTGGCGCTACCGCCGACCTGGAACTGGCCTACACCCTGGCCGACGGGCTGGAGTACGTGCGGGCCGGGCTGGCGGCGGGCATGAGCATCGACCAGTTTGCCCCGCGCCTGTCGTTTTTCTGGGCCATTGGCATGAACCACTTCATGGAAATTGCCAAGATGCGGGCCGGCCGCCTGCTCTGGGCCAAGCTCATCCAGCAGTTCGAGCCCCAGAACCCCAAGAGCCTGGCCCTGCGCACGCACTGCCAGACCTCAGGCTACTCCCTCACCGAGCAGGACCCCTTCAACAACGTAGCTCGCACCTGCATTGAGGCCATGGCCGCGGCCCTGGGCGGCACCCAAAGCCTGCACACCAACGCCCTCGACGAGGCCATTGCCCTGCCCACCGACTTCTCGGCCCGCATTGCCCGCAACACCCAGCTCTACATTCAGCACGAAACGGACATTACCCGCGTGGTGGACCCCTGGGGCGGCTCCTACTACGTGGAAACCCTCACCCACGAGCTGGCCGACAAAGCCTGGGCCCTGATTCAGGAAGTGGAGGAGCTGGGCGGCATGGCCAAAGCCATTGAAACCGGCCTGCCCAAAATGCGCATCGAGGAAGCCGCCGCCCGCAAGCAGGCCCGCATCGACTCGGGCAAGGAAATAGTGGTAGGCGTGAACAAGTACCGCGTAAACGAGGCCACCGACATTGAGGTGCTCGACATCGACAATGCCGCCGTGCGCGAGTCGCAGATTGCGCGCCTAAACCAGATTAAAGCCACCCGCGACAACGCCGCCGTGCAGCAGGCCCTGGAGGCCCTCACCGAAGCCGCCCGCACCGGCAACGACAACCTGCTGGCCCTGGCCGTGCAGGCCGCTCGCCTGCGCGCTACCCTCGGTGAGATTTCCGATGCCCTGGAGAAAGTGTACGGCCGCCACCAGGCCACCATCCGGGCTATTTCGGGCGTGTACTCTCAGGAAATGAATTACGACGAGCAGTTTGCCAAGGCCCGCCAGATGGCCGATGAATTTGCCGCCCGTGAAGGCCGCCGCCCCCGCATGATGGTGGCCAAAATGGGCCAGGACGGCCACGACCGGGGCTCCAAAGTAATTGCTACCTCCTTTGCCGACGTGGGCTTCGACGTGGACATTGCGCCCCTGTTCCAGACGCCCGCCGAGGTAGCCCGCCAAGCCGCCGAGAACGACGTGCACGTAGTGGGCGTGAGCAGCCTCGCCGCCGGCCACAAAACCCTGATTCCGCAGCTCATTGAGGAGCTCCGGCAGCTTGGCCGCGAAGATATCCTGGTCATTGCCGGCGGCGTCATCCCCGCCCAGGATTACGACTTCCTCTACAACGCCGGGGTAGTCGGCGTGTATGGCCCCGGCACCGTCATTGCGGTGGCAGCCCAGGAGATATTGGAGAAGTTAGTAAATTTTAACTGAAAATTTATTTAGCATGCTTCAACTAAATATACCTGAAAGCAATTTTCTAAGGAAGATACCAAGATTATTAGATAAAAGAGACGCTCTTCATATTGAAACAATTAGAATTTGCATCGATTCTATTTATCTAGATTACGACAACCTATATCAAAATTTGTTGACATATAATTCAATTCACGGTGGTGGTAAAATAGCAGGTGATTAGCCGTCTGCTTCTATGCGTTGGTTATGCGCATCGATGACGAGTTGCAAGCGGATGC
>NZ_BMGS01000018.1 GCF_014640315.1 Hymenobacter glacieicola | reverse complement strand
GGCAGGTGAGAGTCGTCTGAAGCATCCATCAAGATAACATTCACCTGCTATTTTACCACTGCCAAAAAATAGCCAACGAGGACAGAAGGAAAATAGCAAATAACTCAACGAAAAAGCCGGCTTCTCGCAAGAGAGGCCGGCTTTTTCGTTTATCAAAAATCAGGAATTAAAACTGCGGGGTAGGCACCGGGTTAGGCTGCACGGGGCGGCCGGCTTGGCCGGCGGGCTGCTCGCCCATGGGAGTGGAGTTAATGGCTTCAACAGCCCGGATTTCGGGCACGGCCTTCTTCACCGATTCCTCCACGCCGGCTTTTAGCGTCATCGGCGACATGGGGCAGGTACCGCAGGCGCCCAGCAGCTCCAGCTGCAGCACCATATCGGCGGTTATGTCGAGCACGCGCACGTTGCCCCCGTCGGCGGCCAGGTAGGGCCGGATGGTGTCCAGGGCCTGCTCAATGCGGGGCAGGAGCGGATGATGTTCTACGGCAGCGGAATGCGTCATGAATCACAGATTGAGTTGCTGCAGCGGCGGGCACCCAGGTAGGTAGCAGCAGCGTACTTCTTCAAAGGTAAGGCTTTTGGCGCGTATGAAGGCAACACCACGCGGGGTAGTAAAGTTGCCCGTAGCACAACGGCCGGGCGTACGAGTCGCCCACGACCCGCCGCCCGGCACCGCGGCGCTAGGACTGCATCTGCACCACGTTGGTGCGGGGCGCTACGGCATTGCGGATGGATACCTGGCGGGCCAGGTCCTCGGCCAGCTGCTCAAACACGGCCGCAGCGGGCGAGCCATCCTGCAGAATGGCGGGCGTGCCTTGGTCGCCATTTTCGCGGATGCTCTGCACCAACGGAATATGACCCAGCAGCGGTACGTCGTGCTTGGTGGCGAGCTGCTGGCCGCCGCCTTCCCCGAAGATGAAGTACTTATTGTCGGGTAGCTCGGCGGGGGTAAACCAGGCCATATTCTCCACAATGCCCAGCACCGGCACGTTAATCTGGGGTAGGCGGAACATCTGCAAACCCTTCTCGGCGTCGGCCAGGGCTACTTTCTGGGGCGTGGTCACGATGAGCGAGCCCGTGACGGGCACGGTCTGCACCATGGTCAGGTGGATGTCGGAGGTGCCGGGGGGCATGTCCAGGAGCAGGTAGTCCAACTCGCCCCATTCCACTTCCGTGATAAACTGCTTTAGCGCCGACGAAGCCATGGGGCCGCGCCACACTATGGCCGACTCCGCGGGGGCCAGGAAGCCAATGCTCATCAGCTTCACGCCGTGGGCTTCTACCGGCTGAATCAGGTTGCGGCCCTGCGCGTTCTGGTACACGTGGGGGCGGGCAGCTTCCACCCCAAACATCAGGGGCATGGAAGGGCCCGAAATATCGGCATCCACGAGGCCTACTTTAGCGCCGGTTTTGGCCAGGGCAATGGCCAGGTTGGCCGTAACGGTGCTCTTACCCACGCCGCCCTTGCCCGAGGCAATGGCAATGATGTTTTTCACGCCGGGCAGCACGTCCTGGTTTTGGCGCATGGTGGTCACGCGCGAAGTCATCACAATGACTACCTCCGCCTCTTTATCCACCATCGTATGGATAGCCCGCTCGCAGGCATCGTGAATGAGCTGCTTAAGCGGGCAAGCCGGAGTGGTCAGGACGACCGTAAACGACACGCGGTTACCGTCAATGGCTACGTCCTCAATCATGTTGAGGGTCACGAGGTCTTTGCCCAGGTCGGGTTCCTCCACGTAGCTCAGCGCCTTGAGGACGTCTTCTTTGGTTATGGTTGCCATTATAGTCAGGGGAAGAAAGTGCGAAAGCAAAGCGCAAAGATAACCCGGAAACCGGGTCGGAAGTTGGAAAGAATGTACCGCTGAGTTCCCGCTTGGCCCACGAGCAAGGCGAGTAGCTCGCGCTTGTACTGCCGGGCGCACCAACGCATAGGAAGGCGCTACCCTTGTGCGCCAAGTGCAACTTCGCGCGGGTTCCTGCCTACCTTTGCGGATAGTATGGCCCGCATCCCGAAGGAAACCGTTGATCAAATCATTCACCATGCCGACATTGTAGAGGTAGTCGGTGATTTTGTGAGCTTGAAGCGCAAGGGCCAGAACATGTGGGCCTGCTGCCCGTTTCACCACGAAAAGTCGCCGAGCTTTTCGGTGGCCCCGGCCAAGGGCCTCTACAAGTGCTTTGGCTGCGGCAAGGCCGGCGGGGTGGTGCAGTTCATCATGGACATTGAGGGCACCAGCTACGTGGAGGCCCTGAAGTACCTGGCCAAAAAGTACGGCATCGACGTTGAGGAGGAGGAAAAGACCCCGGAGCAGCAGCTGGCCCAAAACGAAAAAGACTCGCAGTTCATCGTTTCGAACTGGGCCAAGGACCACTACCACAAGCTGCTGCTCTCTACCGACGAGGGCCAGAGCATCGGGCTGAGCTACCTGCGCCAGCGCGGCCTGAACCAGACCACCATCAAAACCTTCGAGCTGGGGTATTCGCTGGATCAGTGGGACGACTTGCTGAAGTCGGCCACGGCGGCGGGCTTCGAGCAGAAGTACCTGGAAAAAACCGGCCTCATCATTCGGCGCGAGGACGACCAGGGCCAGGACACTGGCCGCCGCTACGACCGGTTCCGGGGCCGCGTGATGTTCCCGATTCACAACGTGTCGGGCCGCGTGATTGGGTTTGGGGCGCGCACGCTCAAGCCCAACGACAAGACGGCCAAGTACCTCAACTCGCCGGAGTCGGAAATCTACCACAAGTCCGACGTACTCTACGGCCTCTACCAGGCCCGGCAGGCCATCCGGACCGAGGAGCTGTGCTACCTGGTGGAGGGCTACCTCGACGTGCTGAGCCTGCACCAGGGCGACATCAAGAACGTAGTGGCCTCGTCGGGGACGTCGCTCACGGACGGGCAAATTCGCCTCATCAAGCGCTACACCGACAACGTGACGGTGCTCTACGACGGCGACGCGGCCGGCATCCGGGCCTCGCTGCGGGGCATTGACATGCTGCTGGAAGGCGGCCTGAACGTGCGCGTGGTGCTGTTTCCCGACGGCGACGACCCGGACAGCTACATCCGCAAAGTCGGCGACCAGAAGTTTAAGGAGCACCTGGAGCAGGCCAGCCAGGACTTCATTCAGTTTAAAACCGACCTGGTGAGCCGCGAGGCCGCCCAGGACCCGGTGAGGAAGGCCGAGGCCATTCGGGAGGTGCTGCAAAGCATTGGGAAAGTGCCCGACCCGATTAAGCGCCAGGTGTTTCTGCAGCAAACCTCCCAGGCCTTCAGCATCGATGAGCAGGTGCTCATCACGGAGTACAACAAAATTGTCCGCAACGCCACGCAGAAGGCGCCCGGCGGCAGTTCGGGCGGCGGCAGTGGGGTAGGGAATGGGGCCGCCCCGAGTACCGCGCAGTCCGCGCCGGCTGCGCCGCGTCCGGCTCCGCGGCCCATGAGCCCGGAGGAGGAAGCCGAGGCCCTGATGTACGGCGCTTCGCCCGAGGACCTGATGATGGGCGGGGGCGGCGACCTGCAAATCCTCACCAAGGAAGACCTCGAACCCATCCCCGACGTGCTGGAACAGTGCGAGCGGGAGGTAGTACGCCTGCTGCTGCTCTACTCGCCCCAGCCCCTGGCCCCCGACGTGAGCGTGGCCCAGTACTTGTTGCAGCAACTCGACGATACGCCCTTTAAAACCGGCATCTACGCCGATTTGCTGCACCTGTGCCGGGAGGAGCTCCACCAGGGCCGCTGGCCCGAGGTGCGCACCCTTATTCAGCACGGCCGCAGTGATATTCGCAACCTCGTGGCGGAGCTGGCCACCGAAAAGTACGAGCTGAGCCCCAACTGGACCACCCACCAGATTTACGTGCCCCGGGAGCTGGACCTGCTGCAAACCGCCTGCGACAACGCCATTCTGCGCTTCAATAAAGTGAACGTGGAGCGTGCCCTGGCCGAGCACATGGAGGCCCTGCGCCACCCCATGGACGAGGCCGCCCTGGATGAGCACCTGACCAACATTCGCCTGCTCAAACAGATGGACAACCAGCTGGCCAATATGCTGGGCACCGTCATTCCGCGCGCTTCCCTGTAAACGTTGGGCAAGAACAAACACGGGTTAAGAAACTGTTCTGCTGAGTATTCCGCGCATTAAACGGCGACGAAGGGGCTTTGCCTTTAGTAATTAGGAGCTGTTAACAGGTGGCTTGAAGGCCGTCATGCCGAGCCACAGGCGAAGCATCTCGCTCGGCTGAGGTTGCCAAACTATCTGTCATGCTGAGCTTGTCGAAGCATCTCTACCACTTCGTTGAATTACTGCCACAGTATCAGCCGAGCGAGATGCTTCGCGGCGCTCGGCATGACGTTCTGAATTACGCAATACATCAACCCTAAATGTTCACTTGACCTAGCTTCCTCGTCGCCGCTTGATGCACGGCATGTTCGGCATGAGAGCTGGGCAGAATGAAACGTGCGGCGTTTGGCGGCCCCAAGCTGCGGGGTGTACCTTTGAGCATGCCTGAATCCTTACCTCCACCGCTGCGCCCGAATGCCCTGCGCTACGTGCGCAACATCTGGCACCGCTTCAATTTGAGCCGGTTTGTGGGAGCCTTGGCCCTCACGGCGTTCAGCTTTGCTGTGGGGGTAGTCGGCTTTATGTGGATTGAAAAATTCACCTTCGTCGATGCCTTCTACATGACCATGATAACCGTCTCGACGGTGGGCTTCGGGGAACTGCACCCGTTGGCGCCGGCCGGGCGGCTGTTCGTCTCGTTCTATATCTTCTTTAACCTCTTGATGCTGGCCTACCTGTTGTCGGTGCTTACCACCTACATCTTCGACGGGGGCCTGCGGACCATGTTTACCATGCTGAGAAACGACCAGGCCATCCGCAATTACTCGGGTCACGTTATCGTCTGCGGATTTGGCCGCAACGGCCGCAAGGCCTACCACGAGTTGCGCGCCAGCGGGGCCGATGTGGTGGTAGTGGAACAGAACGAAACCTTGCTGAAAGAGGACGCGGATGCCACCGGCGAGGCCATTCCGACCGTGTTCGGCGACGCAACCCTGGATGAGACGCTGCGCGCGGCCGGCGTAACCCGGGCCCGGGCCCTCATCACGGCCCTACCCAAGGATGCCGACAACGTGTTCGTGGCCCTGACCGCCCGCGAGCTAAGCCCCGACATCACCATCATTGCCCGCGCCAGCCTCAAAAGCTCGGAAACCAAGCTGCTGCGCGCCGGCGCCGATTCCGTGGTGATGCCCGACGAAATTGGGGGCTCCCACATGGCCAACCTCATTACCCGGCCCGAGGTAATCCGCTTTCTGGATATGATTTCCGGCCTGGGGCCCAATAAGTTGCGGTTGGAGGAGCTGCGCTCCGAAGAGTTGCGGCCAGAGTGGCGCGGGCGCAGCATTCGGGAGCTGGACATCCGCTCGCGCACCGGCGCCACCGTTATCGGCCTCAAGCACCAGGTAGGCGGCTTCACGGTAAGTCCGGCGGCCGATCTGGTGCCGGACCCCGGCGACGTGCTGCTGTTTCTGGGCACCGACGCTCAGATTACCAGCCTCCTTGACCAGTTCCGGCAGGTTGGGTAGGCGGTTTGCCGGTTGGCAGCGCCTGGCGCCGGCGGCGCGTACGGTTGCTGGCTGCCGTGCTGCCGTGATGAGGGTCGGGTAACCACACGCGCCGCCGGCGCTGCGCGCTACCGGTTGGGCTGGTTCAGTGGTTCTCCAGCCTACATTCGTAGCTTTGCCGGCCCTAACCCACTGCTTCCCGTGCATATTCTTCAGCTTTGTCCGCGCGTTCCGTATCCGCCTACTGATGGTGGGGCCATTGCCATGTATGATGTTACGGCGGGGTTGAGCCGGGCGGGGCACCAGGTAACCGTGCTAGCCCTGAACACGCCCAAGCACCACCAGCCCGCCGATGTGCTCGACCACCTGGGCCCCAACGTGCGCCTTGTGCCCGTGGACGTAGACACGCGCCTGTCGCCGGTAAAAGCGCTGCGCAACCTGCTGCTCAGTGAGCTGCCCTACAACATTGAGCGGTTTGTGAGTCCGGCCGTGGAGGCCCGCCTGCAGGAGCTGCTCCGCACCGAAAGCATTGACATGGTGCAGGTAGAAGGCGGCTTGGTATCGTGGTACGTGGACGCGGTGAAACGGCTGGCCCCGGGTGTGCCGGTGGTGCTACGGGCGCACAACGTGGAGTACACCATCTGGCAAATGCTGGCCGAGCGCGAAGCAAATCCGCTGAAGAAGCTCTACCTGACCCACCTGGCCAAGCGCCTGCGGCGCTTTGAGCACCGCACGCTGCCGCGCTTCGATGCCGTGGCCGCCATTACCGAGCCCGACCAGCGCCGCCTGCGCCTGCTGGGCTGCCAGGAGCCGGTGGTGTTCGTGCCCGCCGGCGTCGACCTGAACCGGTTTCAGCGCAACCTGGCCCTCAAGCCCAAACCCCGCACCTTGTTCATGATTGGCTCCCTGGATTGGCTGCCCAACCAAGAAGGCGTCGACTGGTTTCTGCGGGAGGTGTGGCCCAAGGCCCATGAGCTCTACCCGGAGCTGGAACTGCACATTGCCGGCAAGGAAACCCCGGCCCACATTCGCAACCTGAGCTTGCCCGGCGTTACCGTTCACGGCTTCGTGGAGTCGGCGGCGCAGTTTATGCAGCAGTACGAGGTGATGCTGGTGCCTTTGCTCAGTGGGGGCGGCATGCGCATTAAAATTATTGAGGGCATGGCCCTGGGCAAGTGCATTATCAGCACCGGCCTGGGCTCCGAAGGCATTCACGTGCGCGACAACTTTGATATTGTGCTCTGCGACGAACCCACCGAATGGGTGGAGCGCCTAGGCCGCTACTACCGCGGCGAGCTGGGCCAGCAGGCCATCGGGGAGGAAGCCGCCCGCACCATTGCCCGCCTCTACGACAACCGCCGGGTAGTGGAAAGCTTCCTCGACCTGTACACCATCCTGACGCCCCAGCGCCGTGCCGCCGCTCATTGATAGTATAGCGGCCGGGGCGCTGGGGGGCAGTCTGCTGCTGGTGGCGCATACCTACGTGCTGTTTCCGCTGCTGCTGGCCCGCCTGGCCCGGGGCCGCCAGCAAAACCCGGAGGTGTACCCGCCCACCAGCCCCGAGCTGCCCCGCGTAGATGTGCTGCTGGCCGTGTACAATGAGGAGCAGGTAATAGAGCAAAAAATCCGCTCCACGTTTGCTACCACCTACCCGCTCAATAAACTCACCTTCTACATCGGCTCCGATAACTCCCAGGACCAGACCAACGCCCTGGTAGAGAAGCTGATGGCCGAGTATCCGGGCCTGCAGTTCCGGCCGTTTCGGCAGCGCACCGGCAAGCCCGGCGTCATGGAAGCCTTGTCGGCGGAAGCTACCGCCCCGGTACTGGTGCTCACCGATGCCAACGTGTTCTTCACCCCAGACACGCTCTATCACCTGGTCAAACACTTCCGCAACCCGCGCATCGGGCAGGTAGGCGGCCACATCCTCAACCTCGACCACCGCCGCGACGGTATTTCCGGCCAGGAAAAAGCCTACCTGGAGCGCGAAAACCAGATTAAATACCAGGAAGGCGTGGTGTGGGGCACCATGATTGGAGCTTTCGGCGGGTGCTTTGCCGTGCGCCGGGCCTGCTACCACCCGGCCCCGGCCTCCTTCATCGTCGATGACTTCTTTATCTCGATGGCCGTGCTTCAAGAGGGTTACCAGGCCATTAACGAGCTGGCGGCCGTCTGCCACGAGGACGTATCGGATAAGCTGCCCGAGGAGTTCCGGCGCAAAGCCCGCATTTCCACCGGCAACTTCCAGAACCTGGTCGCGTTCCGGCGCCTGCTCTGGCCGCCCTGGCGCGGCGTGAGTTTCGCCTACTGGTCGCACAAGGTGCTGCGCTGGCTCACGCCCTTGTTGCTGCTGGTTATGGTGCTGGCTAACATGGTGTTGGTAGTCCGCGGGGGCGGGTGGTTTTACCAGCTACTGCTGCTGGGGCAGCTCGGCGCCCCTTTGCTGCTGCTCCTGGACGGGGCCTTGCACCGCGTGGGCATACACGCGCGGCTGCTACGCTTTATCACCCACTTCTATAGCATGAATGCCGCGCTGCTGCTGGGCCTCTGGCGCTTTTTAAGTGGGGTGAAAACCACCGTGTGGGAGCCGACCCAACGGTTTCAGCATAAAAGGTGATGAGGTGAAGAGGTGAAAAGTGACAGGTGAATGGTGAATGGTGACAGGTGAGGGGGGCAGTGGGGTGGCATATCAGTAGAAGCCAGCGCTACTTAACACACGTAAGCCCCCGCAGGGCGGCATTTACTCGTTCAACCACGTGGTGTCGCCCTGCGGGGGGGGGCTCGACTTACTACACCGAACTATTGACTACCGAGCTGCCGCCCCGCTGGGGCTGGTCAGTGCCTTTACCTATTTTGCCGCGCTATTATTACATTTTAACCTCCCTGCCTCAAAAATCCTCCAGTACCCCTTCCCGTTTACCTATCACCTATCACCTATCACCTATTACCTGTCACCTGTTACCTCATCACCTATTACTTTTCACCTCATCACCCCGAAAACGCATGAAAACCCTGCGGATTGCTATTCTGGGCTGCGGCAACATGGGCATGGCCTTCGCCAAATCCTTCCTGCACTATAACCTGGTAGCTCGCGCCGATTTGTTGCTGCTGGGCCGCCACCAGGAGCACTGCCAGCGCCTGACCTCCGCCCATCCGGGCCTGCCAACCAGCGAGCTGACCGCCGCGGTAGGAACCTACGACGTGGTGCTGCTGGCCGTGAAACCCCAGGATTTTGGCCGGGTAGCCGAGGGCCTGCGCCAGGTGCTGCAACCCGGGCAAGTGGTCGTGTCCATCATGGCCGGCATCCCGATTGCGCGCTTGCAGCGGGAACTGGCCCACCAGCAGGTGCTGCGGGCCATGCCCAACACGCCGGCGCTGCTGGGCATGGGCATCACGGGTTTCTCGGCCGCGCCGGAGGTAGAGCGTAGCCGCCTGCACCAGGTCGAGAACCTGCTCAATGCCACCGGGCGCTCTATTTTCCTGGAAGACGAAAGCCTGCTCGATGCCGTGACGGCCGTGAGCGGCAGCGGACCCGCTTACTTCTACTACATCGTGCAGGCCATGATGCGGGCGGGGCAGGAGCTGGGCTTCTCGGAGTCAGTGGCCGGGCTGCTGGTCAAGCAAACCATGCTCGGGGCCTACCACCTGCTCAACACCTCCGACAAAAACCCCGACGAGCTAATTGCCGCCGTGGCCTCCAAGGGCGGCACCACCGAAGCGGCCCTGCGCGAGTTCCGCGCCGGCAACCTGGCCGAAACCCTGGCCGCCGGCATCAAAGCCGCCCAGCACCGCGCCACCGAGCTGGCCCGGGAGTAAGCAGGGAAATGGTGAGATGGTGAGATGGTGAAATAGTGAGTTTGCCGTGCTACTCGCACCTCTTGCGCCAATAAAACGGCAAACTCACTATTTCACCATCTCACCATTCCACCTTTCGTAACTTCGCGGCGTTGTTGCTGGTTGTAGCAGCAACTTTGCGGGGCTCCCTGGTGCTGCACCTCCTGAATCCGCGAAATCCGAATAATCCGTTTAAATCCGTGATTCCATGTTGGATTCCATTGAAGACGCCATTGCTGATATCCGCGCCGGAAAGGTAGTGGTGGTCGTGGACGACGAAGACCGTGAAAACGAAGGCGACTTTATCTGCGCCGCCCGTTGTGCCACCCCCGAAGTAATCAATTTCATGGCTACCCACGGCCGCGGCCTGGTGTGCGCCCCTCTTATTGAGCAGCGGTGTGAGGAGCTAGGTCTGGAGCTGATGGTAGGCCGCAATACGGCCCTGCACGCTACCCCCTTCACCGTTAGCATTGATTTGCTGAAGAACGGCGTGACCACCGGCATTTCCGCCTCCGACCGTTCCAAGACCATTCTGGCCCTCATCGACCCCGACACTAAGCCCGAGGAACTGGGCAAGCCGGGGCACATTTTCCCGCTCAAAGCCCGCAAGGACGGCGTGCTGCGCCGCGCCGGCCACACCGAAGCCGCCATTGACCTGGCTCGCCTGGCGGGTTTCGAGCCGGCCGGCGTGCTGGTGGAGATTCTGAAGGAAGACGGCGAAATGGCCCGCCTGCCCGAGCTGCGCGAAATTGCCAATAAGTGGAACCTGAAGCTGATTTCGGTTCAGGACCTGATCAAGTACCGCCTGGAAAAGGAAAGCCTGATTGTGCGGGAAATTTCCGTGAAGCTACCCACCGACTACGGCGACTTCGACCTAATTGCCTACACCCAGCGCAGCACCAACGCCCAGCACCTGGCCCTGGTGAAAGGCGATATTTCGGGTCCTGAGCCCGTGCTGGTGCGCGTGCACAGCTCCTGCGTGACGGGCGACATCTTCGGGAGCTGCCGCTGCGACTGTGGCCCCCAGCTGCACCGCGCCATGCAGCAGATTGAGCGCGAAGGCCGCGGCGTAGTCGTGTACATGAACCAGGAAGGCCGCGGCATTGGCCTTTTAAACAAGCTGCGCGCCTATAAGCTCCAGGAGCAGGGCCGCGACACGGTAGAGGCCAATATTGAGTTAGGTTTTGGTATGGACGAGCGCGACTACGGGGTAGGCGCGGCTCTATTGCGCGACCTGGGCATCAGCAAGATGCGCCTGCTTTCCAATAACCCGCGCAAGCGCACCGGCCTGATGGGCTACGGCCTCGAAATTGTGGAATCGGTAGCCATTGAGGTGGAGCCTAATGAGCACAATGAGCGCTACCTCACCACCAAGCGCGACAAGCTGGGCCACACCATCCTGCACAAGGACCGGGCTCCCCACCCCGACGTAGACGCGGCCCTGACGAAGCTGTAGATTTGTTAGGTATGGTATAATTCAGGAGCCTCACCAGATAGTTTCTGGTGAGGCTCCTGAGTGCAGGACGTTGCGCACCGGTCCTGGTATCATGTATTCAGTTAGCTATGATAAAAAATTACTTCTCGACCTTTATTACTGGAAACCTGCTGCTTTTGAGTGGTGCCGGGCTGGCGCAAACACAATACCGGGATTATACCCAGCACTTTGATCGGGCCCAAGTGCTGCTGAACACCGCTGAAACCCTACGCGGCTCCTTGGTATTGCATCGGTCGGAGCACGCAACGGAAACCATCACCATTACCCTTACTGATGGTTCTGTTCGGGCGTTGTCGGCGGCGGCGGTACAGAAGTTTGTGGTGCAAGGCGACCATTACGGTCCGTTTGACTGGGCCCAGAAGGAAAGCTATTACTACGATTTTGCGCCCATGCGCAAAGGCTACTATCAGGAAAGCCCCACCTTCCTAGACCAGCCTGTCCCCGTCCGGCTAGCCAAGCCTAACCCCCAGCTTTCCCGCGTGTACGGTGCCTACCGCTGGAATCAGGGCAATGATTATAGCGATTTTCTGGGCTATGGATTCTTCGAGCACCTCAGCGCGGGACCCGTGGTGCTGCTCCGGCATGAGACGCTGGAAATCCGCCACTCCGGTGCAATGGGCGGAGCGTTTGGCGGCGGTAGCAACCGCTACCTCAGCAATGAGCGTGAGTATTATTTAGGGTTGCCTAATGGCACGGTGTATGCCCTGCGCGACCCAAAGGACGATTTGCTAACTTATTTCAGCGCCTACAAAACTCATATTGAGCAGTATGCTAAGAAGTATAAGTTAAGCTTTAAAAAGCCGCAGGAGCTGGCCTACCTCGTGAACTACGCGAATTCTTTGGCGCCGCAACCGTGAACCAGATGCTTTCCTATTTGGTCATGGAGAAGTAAGATGTTCTTCTCTTATTTACAGATATGAAAGCATGTTGCAATAATGCGTTGGTCCGAAAACATGCGCGTGACTGGGCGTTTGGGTGCGGGTTTTTGCTGCTTCTGCTGCCCCTTGCCACCCAGGCTCAGCGCGGCGGGCAGGGCTTCACTCAGCAGTTCAACCAGGCCACTGTGCTGCTGAGCACCGGCGACACTATTACCGGCCCGCTGGCCCTGCACCGCTCCGAGGAGATGCTCACCATGACCCTGAACGACAACACGGTGCGCACCCTACCCGCCGTGAACGTGCAGAGTTTTGCCGTGCAGGGCGAGCGGTACGACCGGAGCCGGGAGCGGTTCTACTTCGACGATTTCTACTCCATGCGCCAGGGCTACTACTACGGTAGCCCCTACTTCAATACCCTGCCGCCCCCGCGCCGTCGGGAGCGGCCCGACACTACGCTTACCCGCGTATTCCGGACCTACCGCTGGAACCGCGACAATGACTACAGCGACTTCCGGGCCCCGGGGTTTTTCGAGCAGCTCAGCGGCGGCCCCATTATTTTGCTGCGGCGTGAAGGCCTGGTGGAGCGCCCCATCACCTATAATGGCCCGTATGGCTACGGCGGCTATGGCTATGGTGGCGGATTGCCCGGGCGCACCATGGGCTACTACACCGACGTGAAGGACAACTTCTTCCTGGGCCTACCCAATGGCAACGTGCTTAGCCTGCGCAACCCCAAGAAGGACTTGCTAGCCTACTTCCGCTCCCACGCCCGCCAGATTGAGCAGTACGCCAAGGAAAACAAGCTGAGTTACACCGAAGCCCGCGAGCTGGCTTACCTGGTTAACTACGCCAATTCGCTGGGAGGAAGTAAAAAATAACTGAGCCCGTCATCCTGAGCACCGCGAAGGACCTTATCACGCCAACATAAATCGTAACAACGACTTACGCTGACGTAATAAGGTCCTTCGCTGCGGTCAGGATGACGGGCTTATGTGGGTATAATCTGCGTTACAGTACCCGCAGCACGGGGTAGCGTAGGTGGGAGGCCTCGTAGTGGTCGGATTGGCGGTATACCCAATCGAGCTGAGCGGCGGCGCTGGCGGCGAAGGTGGGGTCGGCTTTTTTCTTGGCTTCCAGTTGGGCGCGCAGCTCGGGTTTCCGGCGCAGTAGCTCGGCGGCTACGTCCTCGAACACGTAGTCGGAGAAGTACTCCTTCTGCTGCAGAATGCTGTCGAAAAAGCCCCAGGCAAAAAACGAGTCGGTGGCCTGGGGTTCGAGGGTTTCGATGAGGTAGCGGGCGGCGGGCTGGTTGAGGCTCACCACGTAGTCGCCGCGCAGGAAGGGGCGGGCCTGGCGCACCGGGCGCACTTGCACCTGGGAGTGCAGGTAGTGGCCCTCGTAGGGGCGCGGGCCGGTTTTGTAGTCCTGGATGTAGTATACCTCGCCCGTAATGGTGGTATCAGCGGCCAGCTGCCGCAGCTGCACGCCCGAGAGGCGCAGGCGCTCCACTACCTCACCCCAGGCCTGCGGAATAACGTAGGCCTGGGGGCGCTGCACCGTCACGGTGGGGCGGAAGGTGTTGTAGTAGGGCACTGATTTGACGTAGGGCGCTTTCCGGTCGTAGTACATGCGGGGCAGGCCGCTGACTTCGCTGGGCTTGGTTTTGCCTTCGTAGCCCCGGAACGTGAACCGCTCGGCCTGGGTGGTATCCAGGCGCCAGCCCAGGGCGAACTGCTGCTGGGTGCGGGTTTGCTCGGCGGCCGTGGCCCGGGCCTGGGCGATGGCCGCGGCATCCTGGTGCACGGTTTTGATGAGCAAGTCCAGGAAGTCGTAGGTGGCTTTCACGCGCGGGGTGTAGGCCTTGAGCATGTGGGTTTCCGTCACAAACCCGATGGTGTTGAACAGGGTAGTGTAGCCGGTGGAGTAGCGCGGCGTTTCCAGGAAGCCCACCAGGCCGCGGGCATCGGGCGTGCGGCCCTCAAAATCGACGTAGGGGGTGAGGTACCACTTCTGCTTGTCCATGCCCCCGTAGAGCGCGGGCAGCAGTCGCTGCTGCAGGTACTGGCTCAGGGCCGGGTGCAGCTTGTCTTTTTGGGTGGCAATCAGGGTCATCGTGTACTGGTAGTCGGCCCCGTTGGAGGTGTGGGTGTCCACGTAGATGTCGGGCTGCCAGCGCTGAAACAGTTGGGCAAAGGCGCGGGCGTTGCGCGAGTCCTGCTTGATGTAGTCCCGATTCAGATCGAGGTTGCGGGCGTTGCCCCGGAAGCCATAGCTCTCGGGGCCATTCTGGTTGGTACGGGTGGTGGCGTTGCGGTTCAGTGCCCCGTCTACGTTATAAATCGGGATGAAAACCAGCACCACATCGGCCAGCTGCCGGCGCAGCTCTTTCTTCTGCATGTAGTCGCGGGCCAGCATCATGCTGGCATCAATGCCCTCCGGCTCGCCCGGGTGAATGCCGTTCTGAATAAACACAATGCGTCGCCCCTTGGCCCGCACGGAAGCCGGCTCGAAATCCCCGTCCAGGGATACGACCACTTCGTGCAAGGGTCGGCCGCTGTCGGTAGTGCCGGCCTCGCGCAGCTGAATTTCGGGGTAGGCGGCATCCAGTTGCTGGTAGTAGCTGATGCATTCGGCGTGGGTAGTGGTGGTGTTGCCGTTGCCCTTCTCGAAGGGCGTGCGCCAATCGGGGGCGGGGGCGGGGGCGGCGGGTGAAGGGGCGGGCAGCAGCAGGGCGGAAACCAGGAAGGCGAACATAGGCGCGGGAAACAGCAAAATCGCCCGAAACTAGGGCTAAAAAGTGAGTTTCAAACCCGGCAACTCTCAGCGGCGGCGCCCGGTAAGTAAGGAAGGGCCACCGCGGAAAAAGCGCCGTCGACCACCCCATGGCCCCACTGGCCCCGAACCGAATGCGGCGAATAGCTCCCGGAGCCGCGGTGGGCTAGGGGCACGGCACGGGTAAACGTGGGCCCTACCGAACGGCTGCTCTCGGCCGCCGGGGGCGCCCTGCTCACGTACTACGGCCTGCGCAAACGGGCTACGGCTGGGCCGCTGGGCACCGGGCTGGCGGTGCTGGGCGGCAGCCTGGTGCTGCGCGGAGCTACGGGCTACTGCCCGGTAAACCAGTTGGTGGGTCGCAACTCCGCCTCGTCCGCTACCCGGCCCATCGAAATCGTGCAGACTTTCACCATCAACAAGGCGGTGGGGGAAGTGTACGACTTCTGGCGCCGCCTCGAAAACCTGCCCCGCTTTATGCAGCACCTGGAAAGCGTGGAGCAGCTCGACGCGCGCCGCTCGCGCTGGAAAGCTGCCATCCCCGGCGGCATGGGCACGGTGGAGTGGGAAGCGGAAATCGTGACCGATGAGCCCAACCTGCTGCTGGCCTGGCAGTCCCTGCCCGACTCGCAGGTAGACAATGCCGGGGAAGTGCGCTTCACGGAGGCGCCCGGCGACAAAGGCACGGAGGTGCAGGCCGTGATTCACTACCGGGCTCCGGCCGGCGGGCTGGGCCAGGGCCTGGCGAAGCTGCTGACCCCGGCCCTGGCAGAAATGGTCCGCTCCGACCTGCGCCGCTTCAAGCAACTGCTCGAAGCCGGCGAAATAGCCACCATCCAGGGGCAGCCCTCGGGCCGCGGCCACGATAAAGGCTAGCGGTGCCTCGTCGAACTAGTTCACTCCATAACCCCAAGACTATGAAAGCATTGTGCTGGGTGGGTACCAACCACCTGAACGTCGAACGAGTCCCCGACCCCGAAATCATCAACCCCCAGGACGCCATTGTGCGGGTCATCCTCTCCTGCGTGTGCGGCTCCGACCTCCACCTGCTCGATGGCTACGTGCCCACTATGCGGGAGGGCGACATCATCGGCCACGAGTTTATGGGCGAAGTGGTGGAAACCGGCCCCAACGTAAAACGCTTCCGCAAGGGCGACCGGGTAATAGTGGGCTCTATTCTGGGGTGCGGGGACTGCTGGTTCTGCCAGCAGAATGCCTGGTCGCTCTGCGACAACAGCAACCCCCACGCCGCCCTGGCCGAGAAAACCTACGGCTACTCGCCGGCCGGCATCTTTGGGTACTCACACGCGTTTGGGGGCTACGCCGGCAGCCACGCCGAGCTTATCCGGGTGCCCTTCGCCGATAAAACCATGATTCAGATTCCGGAAGGCGTCAAAGACGAGTCGGCCCTGTTCGTGTCGGATGCGTTTCCCACGGGCTTCATGGCCGCCGACATGGCCGACATTGCGCCCGGCGACGTGGTGGTGGTGTGGGGCTGCGGGGGCGTGGGCCAGATGGCTATCCGTAGCGCCTTCCTGCTGGGCGCCAGCCGCGTCATTGCCATCGACCGGTTTCCGGAGCGCCTGGAAATGGCGCGCACCCACGGCCGGGCCGAAACCCTCAACTATACCGAAGTCGATATTCTGGAAGCCCTCAAGGAAATGACCGGCGGGCGCGGCCCCGACCGCTGCATCGACGCCGTGGGCATGGAAGCCCACACCACCGGCCCAGAGCACTACTACGACCTGGTGAAGCAGCAGCTTAGGCTGGAAACCGACCGGCCAGCGGTGCTGCGCCAAGCCATTCTGGCCTGCCGCAAGGGCGGTACCGTGTCCATCGTGGGTGTGTACAGCGGCTACATCGACAAAGTGCCCATGGGCGCGGCCATGAACAAGGGCCTCACCTTAAAGATGGGCCAGCAGCACCCGCAGAAGTACATGCCCCGCCTGCTGGAGTACGTGCAGCGCGGCGACGTGGACCCGGCCTACATCCTGACCCACCGCTGGCCCCTGGACAAGGGCCCGGAGGGCTACCAGATGTTCAAAAAGAAAACCGACGAGTGCATCCGCGTCGTCTTTGCCCCCTGAGCCTCGTAGTTGCCTGCGTAATTAGCCGCCAGCACGAAGGCCCGTAAATCAGGCCCGCTCCCTTAGTCGGATAGCGGGCCTGATTTACGGGCCTTCGTGCTGGCGGCTGGTTACCGCCGTTTGCTTCGTTATGCAGGCGGGTAGCGCGCAACTGCCCGCGCCTCGTTGCCAATCGTCGTTGCTTTGTGCCCGTCGTCAGCAACGACAACCGGGCAACGCAATCAGGCGCGCTGCAAGCACTAGTACAAGCGGCGCGGGGCCGGGAACAGCAGCTGATCCACGCTGTATTTGCCCGGGCCGGCAAAGGCCAGGCCCAGGAACAGGAAAGCCGCTTCCAGGGCGTGGGAGTAGGTGTTGAAGTCGTGGCCGCTGCTCAGGTGCATGATGGTGGCCATAATCATTGTGCCTAGCAGCAGCACGCAGGCAAAGCGGAAAAACAGGCCAATGGCAATCAGCTGCCCGCCCACGGCTTCCGCTACGGCTGCCAGGAATCCCCAGAAGGCCGGAGCAACGTTAATGCCCACCAGCTTCATGGCCCCGCCAACTTGGGTCCAGGCTTCAGGGCCGCCCGTTAGCTTGGGGTAACCGTGGATAGTGAACATCACGCCAATGCCCACGCGCAGCAGCAGCAGGCCTAGGTCGTGGGTGCGGTAGCGGTTTGCAAACAGTGCCATAGGCGAGTTGGGAGCGAGCCGGGGCGGAATAAGTTCAACAATGGGGAAGTAAGCGACTACATCCGGCGTTGCCAAAGTACAATATTTGCAGCGGAATGCAACTGCCCCGCCAACGCAGCTACTGGTAAAGTAATACCCCTGTGATTCGGGCGGCCGGCGGAACTTCGGCCGAGCTGATTTCCGCCGGGTGCTTGGCTGGCAACGACTTTGGGTCAATAAGCCAGGCCATTTGCACCTCGCCCGATACGGCCGCAAAGCCTGCTGGCGTGTCGCGCACTTTGGTGAGGCCCAAATTCTGACGGGCCGCCCCAAACGGAGAACCCACCCCAATGCCCTCGGCCGTGCGATACTGCGGATCGTAGATGCGGATGCGGCGCAGGCGAAACCCGGCGGAAGAGTCGCCGATGAGGTGCAGAACCGTGGGCGGTGCCTCGGGGCGCTGGGCGTCGCGCATTTCGTAGGCGGGCAGGGTCTTACCCTGGTCCTGGTAGGTAGTGGCGCGCAGCAGGTTGGCCGGCACCACTTCCTTTAGGCGCTCCTCCCGCATCCCGAGCCGCAGCCGGCCCGCCCGCCCCGGACTTAGCAGGTGCAGGGAATCGGGGACAGGAGCACCGGGCGTGGGGGTAGGGGCGCTGGCCTGCTGCGCTACAGAAGCGCCACCGGGCGAGGCCCCGGCCGCCCCCGTCGCCGACGTAAAAGGCGGCGTGCCCGGGTCGGTAGCGTTGCGCGTGGTGGTAGAGTCGCACCCGGTCAGGCCGGCGACTAATAGACTAATAGCCAAGGTGCTAACGGCTGGAACTAGGCGGTGTTGCATGGGGGCTATACGCAGGCGCACAATGCAGTGTTGAAAACCCGGTGGGCGTGAGGGGCGTTAGCACGTTCAGATGAGCTGGGCCGATCAACGGCCTCGGCCTACTTTTACCCGCTCTTGCCACTTGTTTCACTGACTGTTTTTGCCCGTGTCTGCTGCAACCCGCCAACCGCTTATTCTGATTTCCAACGACGACGGCATCACGGCCCCCGGCATTGCGACGCTGGTGCGCGTGATGCGCCGCATCGGTGAGGTGGTGGTCGTGGCACCCAATTCGCCCCAATCGGGCATGGGACACGCCATTACCATCGGCTCCTCCCTGCGCCTCGACCCAAACACTATTTTCGAAGGAGTGGAAGCCTATGAATGCAGCGGTACGCCCGCCGACTGCGTAAAGCTGGCCAAACACCACGTACTCAAGGACCGCCGCCCCGATCTGGTGGTGTCGGGCATCAACCACGGCTCGAACTCCTCCGTGAACGTGCTGTATTCCGGCACCATGTCGGCGGCCATTGAAGCGGCCATTGAGGGGCTGCCCGCCATTGGCTTTTCCTTGTGCGACTACGGCCACGGGGCCGATTTTTCCCACGTGGAGGAGTGGGTAGAGCACCTGTGCCGCCAGGCCCTGGCGCACGGCATTCCCCAGGGTACGGCCCTGAACGTGAACATTCCGAAGAAGTCGGCGGAGCCCATTGCCGGCGCACGGCTGTGCCGCCAGGCCCGGGCCAAGTGGCAGGAAGAGTTCGACTTACGCTACGACCCCTATAAACGGCCCTATTACTGGCTGCTGGGCAACTTCGTGAACGAGGACCAAGGCCAGGATACCGACGAGTACGCCCTGGCCCACAACTACATTTCCATTGTGCCCTGCCAGTTCGACCTCACGGCCCTCTACGCCCTGCGCGAAATGAACACCTCCTGGCAGCTCAGCGCCACCCCGCAAGGCGTTGCCGCTGAGGCCCCGCACCTGGGCAGCGCCCAGCCCGAGTCAGGCGAATCGGCGGAAGGGTTAGGCTAGTTAGCCTGAATGGCGCCTGTTGCAGCCTAGAGTTCTGGCACATGCTCTTGAGCAGGGCGGTAGAGCGTTGGTTGGAGTGAATAGCGGGTGCAAGGCATACGATAAAGCACTAAACTTGACTACCGCCCCATTCTCGTAGGTCTCGTCCTATGGAAGCTGTCATCCGAAGCCGGGCGAAAGACCTTATCACGCCTGAACGAGTCGTTGTCACGATGACCGTTTACGTGTGATAGGGTCCTTGGCGCGGCTCCGGATGACATGGGATGCAGTAAGTAACGAAGTATAGGTTCAGCCCGTTGTTGCTGGGTAGGCCCAGATACAGGGGCGCAAAACGGTAGCTATTCGCAAGAATTTTTCTGTCGCCTCGATGGGGGCGTGGGCCGAGTTAGCGAGGTATTTGGGGCAGCCAAACGGCTGCCTTGCCAGGCGCAGGCTTCTATCGTCTTTCAGAATCAGCGCATAGCAGTGGTAAGCCTGGAACGTAACGTACAAGCTTCGGTCGTGAGGAAACCAGCAAGAAGGTGGCGTACCGAACGGTCCGCAAGGGTAGGGGGGCGGGCTTGCGTTGGTACGGCAAAATATCGGTTCTTGTGCCCTCACCCGCTTCCTTTCTTTTGAGCACGCCCCTTGCTTCGGTCAGCATCATTATTCCGGCTTACAACGAAGCTGCGGGTTTGAGCCACCTGCTAGGCTACCTGCGCGCGGCCGCCGGCCCAGCCACCGAACTGCTGGTGGTGGATGCCGCCAGCCCCGACGGTACCGCGGCCGTGGCGCAAGCTGCCGGGGCACGGGTGCTGCAGTGCCCCCAGCGGGGACGGGCCGCTCAGCTCAATCACGGCGCGACCCACACCCAGGGGCAGATCCTGTACTTCCTGCACGCGGACACCTACCCGCCGCCGGGCTTCCTGTCTTACATTCGGGCGGCGGTGGCCGGGGGCGTGGGCAGCGGCTGCTTCCGCCTCCAGTTCGATGATGCGCACTGGTTTCTGCGCCTGAATGCCTGGTTTACCCGCTTCGATGTGGACCTTATCCGGTTCGGCGACCAAAGCCTGTTTGCCGAACGGTCCGTGTTCGAGCGGGCCGGCGGCTACCGGGAGCAGCTGCTCGTCATGGAAGATCAGGAAATCATTGGCCGCCTGCGCCGGCAGGCCCCGTTTCGAGTATTGCCCCAGCCCGTAGTCACCTCCGCCCGCAAGTACCGGGAAAACGGGGTTTTCCGCCTCCAGTCCATTTTCACGCTAATTACCGTTCTGCACTGGGCAGGCGCTTCCCAACCTACCCTAATCCGGCTATACCGACGTTTTATTAGGCAGAAAGGTAGTAGTGCTAAGTAAGCTGTGAACGGTCTTGCCTCCGAGCCAGAATAACTCACTTCCTGCTACTACCTAAAAACGCACTCAGTTCAGAAATGGAAGTAATACCGAGTTTTCGAGCCTGTTCCCGGCGCATGAGCAGGGCGTAAGTATTGTTGAAGCCGATAGGAGCCAGCCATTCCAGGTGGTAGCGGCGGCGGTATTCGTGGCGGACGTAGTTGAGCACGGCGGCCGGGTCGGGACCCAGGGAGTCGAGCAGGGCTGCGGAGGGCTGCAGTACCACCAGCAGGCCTGTGCCGGTGTACTCCGGGTACATGTCGATGGCGCCCGTGCGGAGTGCTTCGGCGCAGATGGTGGTGCCACCCAAGCCGGTTTTGGCTTCCACCTGCAGGTTGGTAAAGCCCCGAATTAGAGCCGAATACAGTTCGAGCAGAATGTACTGCTCGCCAAAAATCTTGGAGCCCAGCTTGATGGTAGCGCCGTTGCCCAGCTGGGCCGGATGCCACAGGCCGCGGCGGCGCAGAAAGCTTTCGGCCACGGCCCGGGGCGTTTCGTGGCGGTAGTCAACCCGGTAGTTTAGCTCCGTCATCACCGAATCGGAGAGCTGCCCGGCCAGGCGGCCCAGCACGGCGGCCAGCTCCGGGTGCGCCCGCAACGTCTGCTGCCGCACCACGGGCGCGGCCTGGTAGGGCGGAAAGGCGTGGCGGTCGTCGCGGAGCACCTGCAGGTCGTAGGCCCGGATGCGGCCATCGGTGGAGTAGCCGTCGATAAGGTCCACGTCGCCGTGGCGGACGGCCTCGTAGACCAGGGCCGGGGCCAGCACTACCGAGGCGGGCCGTAACCCGTAGGTGCGGCGCAGGCCGGGCAGCCCGTCGGAGCGGCCCACAAACTCGGGGCTGAAGCCGGCCAGCAGCTTGCTGGTAGCCCGGGGTAGCACGTAGAGGCCCGCCAGCAGGGGTAAGAGTAGCAGCAGAATTCGGCCGGCCCGCACCAGGCGCCGGCCCGTCAGATGCTGCACGCCGGCCAGCGCCGCATCAAACAGCAGGGCCAGCCCGGCGGCCGGAATGGCGCCCGCCAGAATCATAGCCGGGTTGTTTAGGGCAATGCCGCCGAAGATAAACTCGCCCAGGCCCCCGGCCGCCACGTAGGCGGCCAGCGTGGCAACCCCCACGTTGATAACGGCCGCCGTGCGGATGCCCGCCAGCAGCACCGGCAGAGCCAGCGGCAGCTCTAACTGCCGCAGAATCTGGCCCTCCGTCAGGCCCAGACCGCGGGCCGCGTCTACCACGGCGGCATCCACGCCGCGCAGGCCGGCCAGGGTGTTGCGGATGATGGGCAGCAAGGAGTATAGAAATAGGGCCAGCAGAGCCGGCCGGTACCCAATGCCCAGCACCGGAATCAGGAAGCCCAGCAGGGCAATGCTCGGCACTGTTTGCAGCACCCCGGCCCCGCCCAGCACCCAGGGCGCCAGCCCGGGCCGGCGGCTGAGCAGCACCCCCAACGGCACCCCGGCCCCTACGCCCAACACCAGGGCCAGGGCCGTTAGCCCGATGTGCTGCAGGGTTTGCTGACCGAGCTTATCGGCCTGAGCCTGCCAGAAAGTAAATAGCTCCGTCAGAATGTTCATGCGGTGGTTAGGCGGTGGAGCGCGCGGCCAAAAGCCGACATCACACTCGAGTAGGAGAGCAGAAACGGACCCGCTACATCAGTCGGTGGGGCAAGCTGAAACCATTGGGCCGGCTCCGTTGCCGCGCCCGGACTGAGGGTGGTAGGCGACAGTTCGGGGCTGGTTGGGGAGGCGCTAGGCTGGCTCAGTAGCTCCAATATGGAATGAACTGATACACTAGGTGAAACTATATTTACATCTGACTTATAATTAGTTATACGATGAGTAGTAGGTTGCGTAAGTACATCTGTCATTATGTCGGCTAGCTGGATAGTGCGCAGTTGCAGGCCCAGGCGCTCAGTGGCGAAGAAGCTCCGCACAAAGCCATTGGCCGGCCGAAAAAGTAAGTCGCGCGGGGCACCCAGCTGCTGTACCCGGCCCGCCTCGAGCAGCAAAATTTGGTCGGCCAACTCGAAGGCCTCCGTGACATCGTGCGTGACCAGCACCACGGTTTTGCGCTGCAGCTCGGGCAGTTCCCGGAACTCCCGCCGGATGCTGGCCCGGGTGATGGGGTCAAGGGCTCCGAAGGGTTCGTCCAGCAATACCAGGGGCGGGTCGGCGGCCAGGGCGCGGGCCAAGCCCACCCGTTGCTGCTGCCCGCCGGAAAGCTGGTGCGGGTACAACCCGGCGAAACGCTCGGGCGGCAGATGCAGGCGCGTGAGCAGCTCCGTTGTGCGGGTCGCTACCTCCGTTGGCGGCCGGCCTAGCAGGCGCGGCACTACCGCCACATTTTCCGCTACCGTGTAGTGGGGCAGGAGCCCCACTTGCTGAATCACGTAGCCGATGCCGCGGCGTAATTGCTCGGCGGGCTGGGCCTGCACATCCCGGCCGTGCACCAGCACAGAGCCGGCATCGGGCTCCACCAGGCGGTTGAGCATGCGCAGCAACGTAGTTTTGCCGCAGCCGCTCGGCCCCAGCAGCACCAGTGTTTCGCCGGGCTGAAGGGCAAAGGACACGTCCTGCACCACCACCTGCGGACCGTAGTGCTTGGTAAGGCCTCGGGCCTCAATCACGGGGGTAATTGGGAGCATGGCCTCAAGGTAGGGTCAAAACACAACAATGCGCCTTTAGGGCTGAAACTCAGTGAGCGCCACTACCCAAGAAATACGCCAGCTTGTGCAGGCATTACGGGTGAACAGCAGCTTGGCTCGGGCCTGCCAACGAAGTAGCGCGACAGACCAGAAGGTAGCGAAAACAGCTCGGCCCCTAATGGTTACCGTTTCAGTGCCCAGAGGTTGTCGGTTCAGGCGTGCAGCGCCGCATTGACACGGGGTGTTTGCTTGCGGGGAAGGATAGGAGCTCTGGAATTTGCGCCGTGCCGCTATTCTTCCTTGCTTTAGCCTATGAAACGACTCGCTTTTCTCTTTCCTCTGGTCCTGACGCTGCTAACCCGCCCCGCGGCCGCCCAAGTATACACCGCTTCCGATCCACTGGCCCACACCTACAGCATTGTGGCCCGTGACCCACAAACCGGTGACCTGGCCGTGGCCGTGCAAAGCCATTGGTTTTCAGTGGGTACCAGCGTTAGCTGGGCCGAGGCGGGGGTAGGGGCCGTGGCCACCCAGTCCTTCACCAACAAATCCTTTGGTCCGCGGGGGCTGGCCCTGCTGAAAAGCGGAAAATCGGCCCAGCAGGCCCTGGATGAGCTGCTGCGCACCGACGAAGGCCGCGACGTGCGGCAGGTGGCCATCATCGACAACCAGGGCCGCGTTGCTACCCACACTGGCAGCAAGTGCATCGACATGGCCGGCCACCAGCAGGGTGCGCAGTTTTCGGTGCAGGCCAACATGATGCTCACTAACACGGTGCCCGCCGCCATGGCCAAGGCCTACGAGCAAAACACCAAGCTCCCCTTCGCCGAGCGGGTAGTGGCGGCCCTGGAGGCGGCTCAGGCCGCCGGCGGCGACATCCGGGGGCGGCAGTCGGCGGCGCTGCTAGTGGTGCGGGCCACGCCCGGCGCGGGCGTCTGGGAAGACCGCGCCATTGATTTGCGGGTAGATGATGCCGCTGAGCCCCTCAAGGAATTGGCCCGCCTGCTGCGCCTGCACCGCGCCTACGAGCACATGAACGCCGGCGACCTGGCCGTGGAAAAGAATGACGTACCCGGGGCTATCCGCGAGTACGAGGCCGCCGAAAAGCTGTTTCCGCAGAACCTGGAAATGAAGTACTGGCACGCCATCAGCTTGGCCAATAAGCAGCAGGTGCCCCAGGCCATCAAGCTGCTGGGGCCTATTTTCCGGCAAGATGCCAACTGGCGCACACTAACTCAGCGCCTGCCCAAGGTCGGCCTGCTCACCGTCAGCGCGACGGAACTGAAGCAAATTCTGGCGGCTAAATAAGGCTCTACTACTCACGGTTTCACTGATTTTTTCTACCCTGATTTCATTGCTTAAGTATGCTGTTTTCGTCTTTATTCTCCCTGCGGTTGTGGCAATGGCTCCTGCCTGTGTGCGTAGTGCTGCTGGGTAGCGGCTGCGCTTCCGTGGAGCCCCGGAAAGCCAGCCAGCCCACTTTTACTACAGTGTACGTGGTGCGTCACGCTGAAAAAGACCCGGCCCCTAGCTTGCTCGACCCCTCGCTCACGGCCGCTGGAAAGCAACGCGCCCAAACCCTGGTTGATACCTTGCGCAAGGCGCCCATAACGGCCATTTTCTCGACGGCCACCACGCGTACCCGCAGCACGGCCGAGCCCCTGGCTACCGCCCGCCAGCTTACGGTGCAACCCTACGATGCCCGCCAGTTGAGGGCCCTGGCGGCCCGCATCCGCCGGGAATATAAAGGCCAAGCGGTACTGGTGGTGGGCCACTCCAATACCATTCTGGAAACCGTGGAAGCGCTGGGGGCCCCGCGTCCGGCGCCAGCCGTGCAAGACAGTGAGTATGATTACCTGCTGGAAGTGCGCCTTCCGCAGGATTCAACCCAGGCGGCTACGGCGGTGGCCCGGCGCTACGGGGTGCGGTAGCCCCGCTCGCTCGGGTTGCAACCTGCGGTAGTTTTCTGCTACTTTTAAGCTGCCTGCGGGAGCCTTGGCTCTGTCGGGCGGCGTTGTCTTGTTTCTCTCTTCCTATTCATGCGCACTTCCTTTCGCTGCCTTACCCTGGGCGCCCTGTTGCTACTGACTTCCGCCGGAGCCGCCACTGCTCAAACCGCCGGCTCTAAAATTGACTCCGTCGTCATTCGTAAAATTTACGATGAAGCCCTGGCCCGCGGCCAGAGCTACGAGAACCTGCGCTACCTGACCACTACCATTGGTGGGCGGCTTAGCGGTTCGCCCCAGGCTGAACAGGCCGTGCAGTGGGGCAAAACGGTAATGGAAAAGATGGGCCTCGACCGGGTGTACCTGCAGGAGGTAATGGTGCCGCATTGGGTGCGCGGGGCCCAGGAGAAGGCCCAAATCAAGCCGGCCAAAGGCAAGGGCGTGAACCTGAACGTGTGCGCCCTGGGCGGTTCCGTCGGGACCAACGGCAAACTCAGGGCCGAGGTGGTGGAAGTGCATAGCATGCAGGAGCTAGCCGCATTACCCGCTGATAAAGTGAAGGGTAAGCTGGTTTTCTTCAACCGCCCCATGAACCCGCTTTACGTGGAGACTGGCCGCGCGTACGGCGAAGCCGGCGACCAGCGCCGCATCGGGGCCGTGGAAGCGGCCAAGCGCGGGGCCGTGGGCGCACTGGTGCGCAGCCTGACCCTGGCCCACGACGACTTTCCCCACACCGGCACCATGAGCTACAACGACCAAGTGGCCAAGGTGCCAGCCGCCGCCGTGAGCACCAACGGCGCCGATGAGCTCAGCCACTTGCTCAAAGCCGACCCTAACCTGACCGTAGAGCTGGAAATGAGCTGCCAGCAGCTACCCGAAGTGAAAAGCTACAACGTGGTGGGCGAAATCAAGGGCTCGAAATATCCCGACGAAATCATTGCCGTAGGCGGCCACCTTGATTCCTGGGACCTAGCCCAGGGTGCCCACGACGACGGCACCGGCTGCACGCAAAGCATGGAAGCTCTACGTCTGCTGAAAGCGGCCGGACTGCGGCCGGAGCGCACCATACGGGCCGTGTTGTTCATGAACGAAGAAAACGGTGTGCGCGGCGGCAACAAGTACGCCGAGCTTGCCAAGGCCGCCGGCGAAAAGCACTTGGCCGCCATGGAGTCAGATGGGGGAGGCTTTACACCCCGGGGCTTCAACATTGAGGCTGACCCCGCCACCGTGCGCAAGGTGCAGCAGTGGGCCCCGCTGCTACATCCCTACGGCAGCGGCGAATTCGTGGCTGGTCATGCTGGCACCGACATCGGCCCCCTGAAAAGCCAGGCCAAAGCCCTCATCGGCTACGACTGTGACTCCCAGCGCTACTTCGACATTCACCACACCGCCGCCGATACCTTCGACAAGGTGAACCGCCGTGAGCTGGAGCTAGGCGGGGCTAGCATGGCCGCCCTGATTTATTTGCTGAGCAAGTACGGTCTGTAGGACAGGGGTCGGAAACTGCGCCGGAAAATTGCGGCACTAGTGCCCGCGCGTTCGTATAAGTCCCGGTGGAAAGGCTGTTGCCTTTCACCGGGACTTTTTCCTTTGCCGCATTACGCTTCCTGTTGAGTATGGACTTATTTCTCGTCGCGCTGCTGCCCCCGGAGCCTGTCCGGAGTGAGGTGTGGGCCATGAAGCAGGAGTTGCACCAGCGCACGGGTAGCCGCAACGCCGTAAACCTACCTCCTCACATTACCCTAATTCCGCCCCTGCGGCAGCCGGCGCAGTTTGCCGAGGCCGCGGCAGTCAGCTTGCGCGCGTTTGGCCCCACGCAAAACGCCTGCTTGGTTGGGCTGGAAAACTTCGCTTGGTTTCAGAGTCGCACGCTGTACGTGCACGTGGCGCAGGCGCAAGCGGTGCGGCAGCTGCACGAGGCCCTGTACCACTGGTGCGCCGCGCAGTTGCCGGTCGTGCCCACGCCTACCCGGCCCTTCGTGCCCCATGTTACCCTCGCCACCCGTGATTTACCGCCCGCTGCCGTGCCGGAGTTGCGCGCTGAGTTTGCGGCGCGGCGCTACAGCGCTACTGCCGCGTGGAGTGAGCTAATACTCTACCAGCACGATGGACGCAGATGGCAGGTGCGGGAAACCGTGCATTTGGCGCCGGCCGGGGATGCTGCTGGGGAGTAAACAAAACTGCCGCCGCTTGAAATCAAGCGGCGGCAGTTTCTATATTCTAGTGTAGGCTGAATTACTCAGCGCTGGCGTTTTTCTTGGGGCGGCCGGGGCGCTTGCCGGTGCTATTGGCGGCGCGGGGCTTGCGCTCCTTTTTCTCTACCCGGAAGCCGGGCTCCAGCATGGCATTCAGCTCCGTCATCAGCTCATTTACTTTCACGACGTGCTTACGAATTTGGGTTAAAACCGCGTCGTTTTCTTCGGCATTAGCCAAAATCTGTTGCAATTTGTTGAGGTCAGCAGTTGCCATGATTAGTTTTAAATCTTTGGGAAGACGAATAATACTCAAAGTTGAAAATTTTTTCCTTTGGCCCAACTAAATACTCCGCCAATTTTAAATAATGCGTAAGTACTTTCTGGATTACGAGCAGCTGCTACCATGCACATTATTAACACGAGAAATAGCAGTCTGGTGAATTCCATACGACCAGGTGCTAAACTTTGTTGGTGCTAGCCTAAGAAAAGCATTTTTATTACTATGCGCCTTGTTGCATAACAGCTACTTTGTCTTACAGTAGTTAAAAAAATTAGTGCGCTGAAACGCCAGTATAAATGCCTGATTGATAAGGGTGTTTTCTGTAGCTTGAATAAAAAAGCCGAACGCCAGCTACGAATAGCCAACGCTCGGCTTCCATTATTGCCGCCCGCAGGAACGCTTAATTCTGTTCCAAAATCTGAAATAGCTCGTCCAATTTCGGCGTTAAAATAATTTCCGTTCGGCGGTTTAATGCTTTGTTGGTAGGCGAATCATTTTGGGCTACCGGTACGTGCTGGGCCCGGCCCGAAGGAGTAACCTGGGAGGCTGGCAGGCCCGCCTGCGTTAAAATTCGCGTAATTTCCGTGGCTCGCAGTACACTCAGGTCCCAGTTGTCGCGCATACCGGCCGTGCCTTTCGCAATCGGGACGTTATCCGTGTGGCCTTCTACCAGTACGTTTACATCTTGGTTGCCTTTGAGGGCGGTTGCCAATTTGCTTAATGCTTCTTGCCCTTTCGGGTCTACTTTGGTAGAGCCGGATTTAAAAAGTAATTGTTCCGAAAGGGACACATATACTTTACCATTCCGAACATTTACCTGCAAATCCTGGGAATTAAAGCCTAGCAATGCGTCACCAACTTTCTGGCGCAACGCCTTTACCGCCGCATCTTTTTGCTCCAGAATGCGCTGCATATCGGCAATCCGCTGCTCCTTGCCGCGCAAATCTGCTGAAAGCTGCGAGTTTTCCTGCTGGGCCCCACTCAGGCTGGCGTTAAGCTGATTTACCTGCTGATTTTTCGTCAAAAGGCTAGTTCGCAGTGCTTCTTCATTGCGGGCTTTTTCCTCCTGCAGTGCATTTTTTTCGGCTTGCAGTTGATCGCGGGAACGGGAGGCATCCGTGTATTGGGTTTGCAGCGCGGTGTATTTTTTTTGTGAAACGCAGCCCGCCGCCCCAATCAGTAGGGTAGCACTGCACCATGTTGCGAATACGGGAGAAGCAAATAAATATTTCATGAAGCGGAAATACGAAGTGACAATGGAAGTAGCCATGAAACGGAACGCAACAGTTCGGAGTTACGGGCACGCGTAGCACCCGCAGAAATTCTCCGGGTAGTATCGTTTGGGGCCGGGTTTATCGTACCTTGGAGGCTATATGGTTTCTTCAGTATTCTAATTTTCGCTTGCGTTATCATATTCAATTACTAGCGCTGCTGGTTGCGGGCACCATCGTTGTCGGAGTAAAAAAACCGGTGCGGGCCACGGTACCTGCCACCCGCTACTGGGTTACCTTCCGCGACAAAGCCGGCCAGCAATTCCGGCCCCGTGCCTACTTCAGCGCTGCCGCCCAGGCCCGCCGCCAGCGCCAGCACCTACCGCCCGCCGATAGCACCGACTTTCCCGTGCGGCTCGACTACGTGGCAGCCGTGCGCGCCGCCACCGACACCGTAACGCTGGTGAGCCGGTGGTTTAACGCTGTAGCCTGCCGAGCCACCGCGGCCCAGGCGGCGGCCCTGCGGCAACTACCCGGCGTACAAACTGTAACTCCTTGGCCGGAAGCTCCGTTACTGCCCGCCGCCCGCCGCCCGGCTACCGCCGTCGGGGCGGGCGGGCCGCTTACCTCCGCCGACCGGTCGTTGGCGCGGCGGCAAGCGGCCAGCCTGGGCGCGGCCGACTTCCGGCGGGCTCAACTCAACGGTCGGGGGCTTCGGATTGCTATTTTCGACGTGGGATTTAACGGGGCCAACGAGCACCCGGCTTTTGCCCATTTGCGGCGCCGGGGTGCCATTGTTGCTACCTACGACTTTTTGCGGCGCACTACTTCCGTGTACCAGGGCGGCAACCACGGCACGGAGGTGCTTTCGTGCATTGCCGGCCGCCTGCCGGACAGCACCCGCCTGGGCTTGGGGGAGGGCGCCGAATTTTTGCTGGCCCGCACCGAGCAGATGTACCGTGAAAAGTACGCCGAGGAAGAGGCCTGGCTGGCCGCCGCCGAGTGGGCCGACCGGAACGGGGCTGACATCATTAACTCCTCCCTGGGCTACACTACCCGGCGCTACTTTCCTGAACAGATGAACGGCCGCACCAGCCTGGTGGCCCGGGCGGCGGAGCTGGCCGTCCGCAAAGGCATGCTGGTGGTGAATGCCGCCGGCAACGACGGCGACGACCCGCAGTGGCGCACCGTGGGCACGCCCGCCGATGGCGACTCCGTGCTGGCCGTTGGTGGCATCGACCCCGACACCTACCTGCACCTGGACTTCAGCAGTTACGGGCCCGCGCCGGGGCAGCGGCTCAAGCCCAACGTCTCGGCGTTTGGGGTGGTCGTGGCGGCGGCCCCCGGCGGATACGTGCGCACCGAAGGCACTTCCTTTGCTAGTCCGCTGGTGGCTGGCTTTGCCGCCTGCGTCTGGCAGCAGCAGCGCAACCTCACGGCCATGCAGCTGTTTGCCCTGCTTCAGCAGTCGGCCAGCCTGTATCCGTATTTTGATTACGCCCACGGCTATGGTTTGCCGCGCGCCGCTTTCTTCACCACGACATCCGCTCCACTGCCCACTCCGGCCTCGTTTGACCTGGTGCGGCAGGATTCAATGCTGGCCGTGCTGATTCGGCCGGAAGCGGCCTACGTGCCGGCCCACACGCTACCCTTGTTCGCCGATTCTGCGCAGGCCATTACGGCGGCGGGGGCTCCGGCCGTGGCTGCGGTCGGAAAGGAGCAGCCGCGCGAGGCGGCGCCTCCCGCCGAGGAGTTGGTGCCTTCCTCGCCGCCTCAGTACCTGTACTGGCAGCTGCTGGACCGCGGCGGCCAGCTGCGGCGCTACGAAGTGTTGGAAGTAAAGCAGCGCGCCGTGCTGCGCATTCCGTTGCGCCTGCTGCGCCCCGGCGACGCCCTGCGCGTGCATTATCGTGGTTATACCCAAACCTACCCCGCTTCATGAAGCAACTTTTATTGCCGGCCGGCCTGAGCCTGCTGCTGTGGGGCCACGGGCAGCAGGCTCAGGGCCAGCGGGTGGTACTGCGGGCCGACCCAGCCACCGACACGGCCCGCGCCCGGTACGGCCCTAACCGGGCTATCTACCGCCACCTTTTCATTGGGTATGCTCCCGTGGTAGGCGCGCCAGCCGGGCCGGGGGCTGATCTGCGTCCTGTTAAATCCGCTGAGTTCTTCCTGGGGGTGCGGCATAAGTTTCGCCTCAGCCAAGCCCTGGCCACTGGCTTCGATGTGCGCTACGCCCGCCTGGCCTACCATCTGCGCCAAAACAGCCGTAAAGTGCTGCCCACTGCCACGCTTCACCATTCCGAGTCCTTGGTGTTCTCGCAAGTGCAGCTGGAGCCCTACCTGCGGCTCAGCTTCGGACGCCGCGGCAACGTCATTGGCAACTACCTGGATGTGAGCGGGTGGGGGGGCTGGGCCATGGGCGCCTCTCACCACTTCGAAGACCGGCCCGGCACCGGCGGCGGCAAGCGTACAGTAGTAGTGGAGCGCGACCTGCGCTACGTGCGGCGGTGGCCTTTTGGAGTGGGCGCCCGCCTGGGGTGCGGGCGCTACGTGGCTACGGCCCACTACCGGCTTTCCGACACGTTTACTTCCCAGGCTAGCCCCGCCTACGTGGAGCTGCCCCGGTGGGTAGTGGGGCTGGAGCTGGGCCTTTTTTAACCTGGTTTTGCCGCGTACATTTGGATAGGAGTGGGGCCACTATTTCCGGTTTTTTACCCCAAGTCATGCCCCGTAGCCCGATTATTGCGGAAGCACGTCGGCTGGTTGCTGTTGAGCGTTTTTTCCTCGTAATTTCCTTTAATTTCTGCACAACCTGCCGCCCGCTTTTGCGGTACATGTGTCACTACCCCACCCCGACAGGAACCTCACCGAAATCAGCCGCTTTAGTTCTGAGCTGTCGGTAGTTTCGTAATTTGCCGTACCGAATAGATGATGGTTGACTTTCCCTTCATGAAAAAGATTTTACTCCCCACCGCCGGGGCTTTGTTTTTACTCCAGCTGGCTTCGTGCATCAATACGGAACGCGAAGTAGGAACCTCCAAGAACGCTGACCGCGTGTTTACGCCCACTCCCGAGGCAAACCGGGGCCGCGTATCGGAGCGCACGGTACTGCGCACCGTGAACACCACCCACGCCTTCTCCAACGCCCGAACCAAGGATAATTTCGTGCTGCAGCTGCGCGGACCGAAAATTGCCAACGCCCAGGCCTACTTCATGATTATCAGCAGCACCGGCGACACGCTGCGCAAGGAAATTATTCCGGCTTCGGCCCTGATTAATGAGCGGGACCTGGACGACCCCCAGGCCGCTACCGTGCGCGACAAGGAAATTGCCATTTTGCAGGGCATGAATGCCTTCTTTAAGGAAGACCGGTTTGTGCAGCCCGCCGTACCACGCGCTGCCACCCAACCCGAAAACGTGGATGCGCAGTCGTGGAGCTCGGTCAAGGAAGATGCCCGTGCCGTTGGCTTCGACTACCCCGCCGCCGATGGCCGTGAGCGGCGCGTAGCCTACTCCAAAAAGCTAGGCCGCGCCGTTGTTATTGCTGAGTAGCCCGCCTTAGATTACCCAGATAAGAAAAAAGCCGCCGGATAGTGCATCCGGCGGCTTTTTTGTGCGCTACTGCTTGACAGCAGGCATGCGAGAGGAGGGGAGTGCGCATGTAGGGCGAAGGACGGAAAAAACTCCAAGCAGAACCTAATAAACAGGGACTATCCTGCCCGTAAAAGTGAAAAAAGCGGAGTAGCTCCCGTATAAGCTACTCCGCATCTTCTTTTTATTCACTGAAGCACGCCCGATTCCTTGGGAATAAAGGAGCGGCATCCAAGAATTACAACGTACCCCGGGCGTTTTGGGCACCAAGCCCACTGGGCCGGGTAGCACATTTCGGGCGTGAGTTACGAAGCAGCCAGCCAGCCGGTGCGTCCGTCGGGCTGGCGCACCAGCCGGAACCCCCCGAATTCACCCAGCACGGCCACGGCCGTTTGGGCCGGCAGGGCGGCAATCATCAGGGCGCCGGCGTAGGGTAGGGCGCGTAAGTCAGCCGGAGCGGTGAGGTTCTCACGCCGCAGAGGAGTGGCCGTCAGCACGGCTTTGGCCGGCACGAAGCCCGTACCGCCCGCTGGCAGCTGCACGCGCAGCCACTCCGCCGTGGCGCCCAGCACCAGCAGCGGCGTAGGGCGCGAGGCCGTAGCGGCTGCTACACCCGTGGCGGCCGGCGTGCGCCGGAGCGTCAGGCGGGTTTCCTTGGCCCGCACCCACTGGCCCAGCCGAGCGGGTAGCACTTTCGGGGCCGGCGCCAGGGCATCGGCGCGGCGTACGAAGGGGAAGGGGTCAACGGCTCCATTGCGGTACACCCCAAAGTGCAGGTGAGGCGACGTAGTGCGGGCATTGCCCGTGTTGCCTACCAGCCCGAGCGTATCGCCGGGTTTTACTTGCTGGCCGGGCTGCACCAGCTGCTTATCGAGGTGGGCGTAGTAGAGGTGCTGGCCGTGGTCGGTGTCGGCCAGCCATACCACCCGGCCGCCCAGGGCGGTTTCGTTTACGCGCGTGATGTAGCCGTGCGATGAGGCCACGGCCGGGGTGCCGCGCTTGGCAAAAATGTCGATGCCCTCGTGACGGCGGGCACCCCCGTCGCGCGGCATGCCCCAAAAGGAACCCACTGCCACATCGTTCTTGCCCTGCACCGGAAAGCTCAGGCTCGGCTCGCGCCGGATACGCAGCGTGTAGCGCCCGCCGCGCAGCAGCTCGGGCTGCACCCGCAAGATGTGCTGGCGGTCTGCTTCGGCTACGTAGCGAAAGGAAAGGTCGGTAGTGTCGGCGGAGGCCAGGTAGCGGGGCGTGCGGCGGTCAGGGCTGAGCTCATAGGCGTCTACGAACACCTTGGGCGCCTGCGTGCCCGGGGCCAGGGTCAGGCTGATGTGGATGGTTTCGCCGGTCCGGACGGGGTAGCGCAGGCCGGTGGCCACGGCCCGGTCGGCGGGGAAAAAGCCACTTTCCTGGAAGGGCAGCGTGACCACCAGCGAATCGCGCAGGGCCTGGTCAGCGGCTCGCAGCCAGTCGCGGCCCAGGGCTGTTTCGGCCAGGCCTGCTTGTTTCAGCTTGCGGGCGTAGGCTTCGTGAGGCGTTGATTTCTGGAAGATGCCTTGCAGGGTCTGGCTTTGGCTGCAAGCAGTAAGAAATAGGACGAATAAAACGGCCGGTAAGGCCCGAAAGCGAAGCAGCATTGAACGAGGTTGGATCGGTAGGAAGAGCTAATTGGATAAACCCCAGACTAGCGCGAGTAGTTCGCTGCGGTGATTCGGTGAGTTGGTGATTCGGTGAATGAGTGAGTTGTGCTGGCGAACCGCACGTCGCCGTTCGTCCACTTCTTGGTAACGAGCCTTTTATCATGATCAGCCCGCGCCGCTCGCTCGGACGTCACAGGCTGGGCACATCTTGGAGGGCAGCACCTAATGATGGACGGATGGCGGCGCGCGGCTCACTCATTCACCAAATCATTCACCAACTCACTCATTCACCGAATCACCATTCTATTTCACAACTTCGCACCTGCATACCTGCCACCCACCCAACTTCCCATGCTCCATCTCACCGAGTGCCCCCGCGACGCCATGCAGGGCTGGTCAACGTTTATTCCGACGGCCGACAAGATTGCCTACCTGAATGCCCTGCTGCGGGTGGGGTTCAATACCCTGGACTTTGGCTCCTTCGTGTCGCCCAAAGCCATTCCGCAGCTGGCTGATACGGCCCAGGTGCTCGAGGCCCTCGACCTTGGGCATTCGGCTACCCACCTACTGGCTATTGTGGCCAACCTGCGGGGGGCAGAAACGGCCGCCCAACACCCTCAGATTCGGTTTATTGGCTTCCCGCTGTCCGTGTCTGAAACCTTCCAGCAGCGCAACACCAACAAAAGCATTGCTGAGGCCCTCGACGACGTGGCCCGTATGCAGGAGCTGTGCGCCCGCACCAGGCAGGAGCAGGTAGTGTATTTGAGCATGGGCTTTGGCAACCCCTACGGCGACGCCTGGAGCCCGGCCGTGCTGGGCGAGTTTACCCAGAAGCTGGCCGACCTAAAGGTGGGCATCGTGGCCCTGTCCGATACCATTGGGGTGTCCACGCCGGCCACCATCGGTCCGGCGTTCCGGGAGCTGACGGCCGCTTTCCCCCAGATTCGCTTCGGCGCCCACTTGCATACTACCCCCGACACCTGGCGCGAAAAAGTACAGGCGGCCTACGAGGCCGGCTGCCGCCACTTCGACGGAGCTTTGGGCGGCTACGGCGGCTGCCCCATGGCCGCCGACCAGCTTACCGGCAACATGCCCACCGAGCGGCTGCTGGACTTTGCCCGCGAGGTAGGTGCCGAGCCAAGCCTCAGGCTGGAGGCCCTGCCGGCAGCAATGCAATTAAATCAGCGCATTTTTATGGGACATTAACCCGTACTTTGCCATCCGTCATCCTGCGTATGCCGCGCAGTTAACGGGAACGAAGGATTTTTTGCGCATTGATTCCTGTAAACCGATTTCAGTTTACGGCGACAAAGTTCTTCACCAGCCCAGGATGACAGATGTTTTGACCTGATTTCCTCTTCAGCCTTATGCCAGCCCCTCAAGTCGACCTGTTTATTCCTTGCTTTGTAGACCAACTGTTCCCCCAGACCGCCCTGAACATGGTGAAGGTGCTGGAATCGGTGGGCTGCCAGGTGCACTACAACGCCAACCAGACCTGCTGCGGGCAGCCGGCTTACAACGCGGGCTACAAGGAGCAAAGCTGCGAGGTAGCCCGCAAATTCCTCGACGACTTCCCGACCCAGCAGGAGCGCTACATCGTGAGTCCTTCGGCTTCCTGCATTGGCATGGTGCGCAATACCTACGCCGATTTGTTTGAAGGTACCGCCGACTCAGGCCGCTACCACGGGGTGCAGCGCCGGGCCTTCGAGCTGACGGAATTTCTGGTGGATGTGCTGGGCGTAACGGCCATTCCCCGGGCCCAACTCACCGGCAAATACACCTACCACGATTCCTGCTCGGCCCTGCGCGAGTGCGGCATCCGGGAGGCTCCGCGCCAGCTGCTGGACGCCATTGCGGGCCTGGAACGCTTGGAAATGGCCGAAACCGAAACCTGCTGCGGCTTCGGCGGCACCTTCGCCGTGAAGTTCGAGGCCATTTCCGTGGCCATGGCCGAGCAGAAAGTCGAGCACGCCCTGGCCACCGGCGCCGACTACCTCATCAGCACCGACACCAGCTGCCTCATGCACCTGGACGCCTACATCCGCCGCGAGAAAAAGCCCCTCAAAACCCTGCACGTGGCCGATGTGCTGGCTAGTGGCTGGTAAATCACGGATTTAGACGGATTCATCGGATTGCACGGATTCTAGGGGTGGTAAATACTATATGCAACGCGCACGTTACTGGATACAGTGTTGGGGTATGGCTCGTGGCATTATCAGTGGTGGCATGCGGGCGAACGGAACGCCAGCCGCTAGGGGCAATTCAGACAGAAATCTTCACGCGAAACAAGGAATTCACGTATCTGGTCAGCCGCTCTGATGGGCAGCAGCTGGTGCCCACCGATACCATTGTGCTGACTTCAACGGGCCGAATCTGGGACCGGGATGCTACCCAGAAGAACATTGGTTGGAGTAACCGCACCGCCGGGGCTAGAAGCGGCACCGGCGGTGCTGAAAGTCCACGCGGCGTCTGGATTCATCCACCGCGTTTCGGCGAGTATGCTATTCTGGAGCTCAGTCCGTTCCCCGAAATACGGCTACCATTCAAGCCCGGACAAGTGTGGGATTGGGAACTGGATGTTGGTTCCTATTGGTCGAACCCGGCCTGGGCGATGTGGCAGGGCCAGATGCCAGTGAAAACCCATTACAAATCGGTAGGCCAGCAGCGTGTTGCTACCCCTTTGGGAAAACTCGAATGCCAGCAAGTAAATGCTGTAGCCCGGTGTTCAGCGGGGCAGGCTAAGGTGTCGTTGCTGTTTCATCCGCAACATGGGTTTGTGGAGCTCGATTACGTGAATATCGACGGCGGGCAGGTGCGGTTTCAGCTGCTTTCCGTTGGTGTCGTAAATGAATTCGATGCGGCAACGTACTTCAGTAAGCAGTAAGAGGCGCACAAAAAAAGCGTGCCTCTTTACGTAAAGAGGCACGCTTTTCTATGCCTTGGGTTGAGGTTATACCAACTGCCCAATCCGTAGCTTCAGGCTTTCTGAGCCTTCCACGAGGGGTAGGCGCACGGCGTCGGCGCAGAGGCCCTGAGCGGCCAGGGCGGCTTTCACGCCCACGGGGTTGCTTTCCTCGTACATCAGCGGGTTCAGTTCCGTGAAGCCGAACAGCAACTGGCTGGCAGCCTGGAAATTGCCCTGCAGGGCGTGGCGGGTCATGTCGGAGAAGCGGCGCGGGAAGGCGTTGGCCAGCACCGAGATGATGCCCACGGCCCCGAAGCTGATCAGCGAAGTGGTCATCATATCATCCCCCGAAATCAGCAGAAAGTCGGCGGGCTTAGCGGCGGCAATGGCAATGCACTGCTCCAGGTTGCCGCTGGCTTCCTTAATGCCGATGATGTTAGGGTGCTGGGCCAGCTCCAGGGTAGTAGCAGCCGTCATGTTGGAGCTGGTGCGGCCGGGCACGTTGTAGAGTAGCACGGGCACCGGCGAGGTGTCGGCTAGCTGCCGGTAGTGGGCCACGATGCCGCGCTGGCTGGGCTTGTTGTAGTAGGGCGAAGCTGAAAGCAGGGCCGAAATACCCGTCAGGTCGGTTTGCTGAATGGTACGGACGGTAGCGGCCGTATCGTTGCCGCCGATGCCGTACACGAGCGGGACCCGGCCGGCTACCTGCTCGCGCACGACGCGCAGCACTTCGGCCTTTTCTTCGGTGGTCAGGGTGGCCGACTCGGCCGTGGTGCCGTTGATAACGAGGTATTCCACGCCGCCTTCCAGGGTGAAGTCGACGAGGCGGCGCAGGGCGGCGTAATCCACGGCGCGCTCAGGAGTGGGAGTGAAGGGAGTAACGAGGGCTACGCCGGTGCCACGTAGTTTGTCCATGCGGGAAATTAGCGGTTGATTTGTAATGGGAAGACCCGCGGCGAAGGTACAATACCGGCGGCGAAGGTCGGCCCGTTTCCCTCAAAAGTACGGCTACCTCCTTCGCCGCCTGCGTTATCCCACTTCATGAAATTCACTCGTTACCCGCTGCTGGCCGCGGCTTCTCTGGCCAGCCTCGGCGCGCTGCCCGCCTGCAACGACGCTAAAAATGCTACCGCCGCCGAAACGGCCGCCAGCTCCACCGCCATTGCTGCCGACTCGGCGGAAACGGCCACCCTTACCACGGCGGGCAATGCCACGGCCGCCAACACCGGCAATACGGGCAGCCCGGCCACTATTCCGGCCGCCCAGCGCGCCGATGCCGCCACTATCACGGCCCGGCCCCAGGTGCCCATTCTGTGCTACCACCAAATCCGCGACTGGCGCCCCCGCGACTCGAAAGGCGCCAAGGACTACATCGTGCCGGTGGAGCAGTTCAAGGCCCAGATCAAGATGCTGGCCGACTCGGGCTACCACACCATTCTGCCCGACCAGCTCTACGCCTACCTCACCACCGGCGCCCCGCTGCCCAGCAAGCCCGTGATGCTGACCTTCGACGACACTGACCTTGACCAGTTCACGGTGGCCCGGCCTACCCTGGACAAGTACGGCTTCAAGGCGGTTTACTTTATTATGACCGTGAGCCTGGGCCGACCCAACTACATGAGCAAAGCCCAGGTCAAGCAGCTTTCCGACGAGGGCAACGTTATCGGCTCCCACACCTGGGACCACCACAACGTGAAAAAGTACGAAGGTGAGGATTGGGTAACCCAGATTGAGAAGCCTACCAAGCAGCTGGAAGAAATTACGGGCAAGAAAATCAACTACTTCGCCTACCCCTTCGGCCTGTGGCGCCCCGAGGCTATTCCGGAGCTGAAGAAGCGCGGCATGGACGCGGCCTTCATTCTGGCTGAAAAGCGCGACCAGCAGGATCCACTCTACACCATCCGCCGCATTATTGCCAGCGGCTACTGGAGCCCCCGTACCTTGCACAATAGTATCGTGCAGAGCTTCTAGATTTGCCAGTTACTACAGCGTAAAAAGTCCCTCCGGAGCTATTCCGGAGGGACTTTTCATTGCTCAACAGTTCGCGCTACTGCAGTTTAAGAGGGGGTAATAAGCTAGCTAACCAGTAGCTGGCCTACCTTTCGGCTACTTCGGGCTGTTTGGGTTGGGGCTGGCCAAAAACTACCGCCTTTACCTCCGGATACGTGCGTGCAAGCTGCCGCGCCTGAGCTGGTAGTGGGTGGTTAGGCCGACTAGGTACCAGCAGCAGGATAGGTTTACTGTTCAGTTCCGCCCGCTCGGCCAGTTGCAGCCGCAGCGTTGGGTACTGCTGAGCTAGCGGCGCAGGGTGAACCAGTTCGGAGGCAAGATAGTCGGCGGCCACCCAGTCGGTGTATGCGGCGCCGGGAAAGTAGGCGGCCACAGAATCGGGGCGGGGCGGGGTCCAGACCCAGGCGGCGCTGGTATCCCCGGCCGCCCGGAACCGGGTAACCAGTTCGCGCCAGGCCTGGCGGTAGGCAGCCGGCGTGCGGGCTTTGAGCAAGGGCCGCAGCAGAATCGGTTTGTTTCGCTCCCGAATAGCGGTTACGCTACGCTGCCACGCGGCGGTCTGAAAGCTGTTGCCCGTCACTTCCCAGCTCAGCAGGGGCGTGCTGCCTTGCTTGTCCAGCGCGGCTAACGTGGCTGGGGCTACCTGCGGCCCTAGCGCGGGCGGTAGGTGCAGCTCCAGCACGGCCGGAGTTGCCGTGGTCCCGGCCGAGACGGAAGCCGGCCACATTGTGGGCGTTGGGGAGGGAGCAGCTTGGCCAATTCGTACGCCACCTACCCCCGTGTGGGCCCAAATCAAAGTGTCGGAAGGAGTATTTCGGCTCTGCCAGAGGCTTATTCCCAGGCTGATGAGAGAGTGAATTGTAAAGAGAAAAAAGGCCATGAATACGGCGGCAGTCCGCAACCGCGGCAGCCGGGCGCCCACCTGATGTACCAGTAGCTCTTCCGCCTTAAGCACTAGCCACTGCAAGGGGCGGCGGGAAATAGCCAGCTGCCGTAGGCGCTTGAGCAGGGCGTGCTGGGCCATCAGCACCGACGCCAACAGGATGGCCGCATTCGTCAGGGCCAGCGCCATCATCAGCAGAGCGTAGGGCGTTTGAGTTACGTAGTGGCCGTAGCGGGCGGCAGCTATGCAGATGCCGGCCAGCACCAGATTAGGTAGGCTGAGCTGCCATTCGTTGCGGCTGTGGCCTTCTTTCGGGGTTGGAATGTAGGGCACCCGTACCCGCAACAAGGTGTATACGAAACCCAGGCAGTATATCCACCAGGTACTGGTGCGCAGCAGCCCGCCTACCAGGTGCAGGCCTGCCTCGTGGGGTTCCCGCAGCCACCGCTGGGCATTGTAGCGAATCAGCAGGGACATCATCAGCACTGGGGTGAGGTGCAGGGCGAATTCCAGCAACGACAAATGCCAGGGAAACTCCACCAGTACCAGGGAGGCAATGGGCACGGCAATATCAATGAGCGTCACCAGGCCGGAGAGGAAGTACAGGGGCAGGGTGGCGTAGTGCAGCTTCTGGCGCCCGGTAAA
>NZ_BMGS01000017.1 GCF_014640315.1 Hymenobacter glacieicola | reverse complement strand
GGTTTTGCTGCCATAACAGAAGTAAGATACGTCCTTCTTCTGTCCACCTTGCTTAGACCACCTCACAGGGTGTCGTGCTGGGACAAGAAGCAAATGGGTAGGGGCTCGTCTTGTCTCTTAGCAAGAAAAACACGAGCCCCGTACGAAAGCACCCCGTTTACTGCCCGAGAGCTTGCTTACCATTTCTTTCAGCACAGCTGCTGCCCCTCCAAATAGGGCCTAGAGCCGACCCCACGGCAGTTGAACAGCCCGGCGACTTTGTTGCCCGGCGGCAGAACCCCCGCCGGGCCTGGGCACTACGCCCGGCATACCACGCAGGGGCTTATTCCAGTACCACTTTGCTGGTTGCCCCATCCGAGGCGCGCAGCAGGTACACGCCTGCGCTCAGCCCGCCGGTAAGCAGACGGTCCGTGGCCGTAAGCTGGCGCACGGGCCGCCCGGCCAGATCCGTGAGGGTGCCCGATACGGGGCGACTCAGGCGCACGCTCTGGCCCCGGCTGGGGTTGGGGTAAGCAAACAGGGGCTCGGCGGCGGGCCGGCGGCCGCGGGTAGCGGTGGGCACGGCCGGCTGCAGGGCGTATACGGCCAGGGTGCTGCTGACTTCGTTGGCCAGCACCAGCAGGGGCTGGCCCGTCGGACTGTCGGCGGCAGCAATGAAGATCAGGCCCTCGGGCCCCAGGTCGCCGGTGCCCGCCGTAAGGCTGCGATTGTTGGCGTACAGCTCCAGGACCGGGCTGGCCGGGTTGTTCATGTTAAACACGGCCACCCCGCCGACTCGCTCCAGGGACACGAAGGCGTAGAGGTTGCTGCCAACGCGGCCCGTTGTGACGCCCTCCGGCTCGGGCCCCTTGTCGTCCGAGCGGTTTTTGCGCGTGGGCGTTTCCCCGAAGCTGTTGCTGGCGTTGAAGATGTCCCCGTAGGTTGGGGAAGTGGACGTCAGGCGCTCGAGCAGGTTGCCGCTGTCGTGCACTTCAGCCCCGGTGGTGGCGTTGTAAATGCTGAACGAGCGGCCCCCAAAGGCATAAATCTCGTCGAAGTCCCCGTCCCCGTCGGTGTCGCCCAGGCGGTTGGTAACGTTGAGGCGGCCCAGCACGGCGGCGTTCTTGAGCAGGGCGGCATTCGGAAAAACGGTGGGGTCGAGCACGTAGGGGGAACTGGTGCTGGTAGTGCCCAGGCGCACCTGCTCGCTGAAGCCGGAGTAGTCGCGGGCGTCGCCTTCGTTGGCCGTAATCAGGTAGGGCACCCCGCCCACCTCAAAGCTGGCCACGGCGTCGGGCAGGCGCATGCCCTTCACGGGCCAGCCCGCAATGAGCACGTCCGTGGTCTGGTCGGAGGCGTCGATGCCGTGGCCGGGCTGGCGCAGGTCGCTGTAGCCCACTGGGCGCAGGGCCGTAATCTGCTTGGTTGCCAGGTCCAACACGGCCAGGGCATTGTTTTCCTGCAGGGTTACGTAGGCCGTTTTGGAGTCGGCACTCAGGGCAATGTACTCGGGCTCCAGGTCCTGGGCCACGGTGGCCGGGGCCCCGGCCCGGCCACCGTACACCCGGATGCCCTGGGCGCGCAGCTGGGCGGCCTGGCTGTTGTAGGCGGTAAAGCCAACCGTCGTGACGCTGGCCTGGGTAAGGCCCGCCACGCCCCCGCTCACGTCCACCACCGAAATGCTGCCTTCCGGGTCCACGCTGTAGTCGGCCCGGGGCTCGCCCTCGTTGGCCGTCAGCACGGTGCGCCCGTCCGGGGAGAAGGTAATCATGTCGGGCATGGCTCCCACGGTCACCTGCTGGAGGAACACCCCGTTCTGATCGAAAAATACCACGCTGCCCTCCGCCTGTGGATTCGGGTTTTCCAGGGCGCAGGCCACCACGCCGTTGCGCGCGGCCACGGAGTTGATGTTGCCGTAGGGCTTGAGGTCGATGGAGGCCACCGGGGTCAGGGCCGTGGGCGTAGCCAGGCTGACGATGTCGAGCCTGCCCCCCAGGGAGTTGGCCACGTACAGGCGCTTGCTCGTTGCATCGTAGGCCGCAATTTCAGCGGAGTTTACCTGGGTATTGCCGCTGAAGGGAGGGGCCGTCTGGTAGCTCTGCAGCAAGGTAAGCGTCAGGTTGCCCGCGGCCAGCGGGGCGGGGGTATCGTTGTCGCGCAGGTAGACCAGCACGTCGGTGGCCCCGGCCGGGAGGGTGGCGTTGGTGGGGTTCTGCAGGCGCAGCACCAGGTACTCGGCCTGCTCGGCCAGGGCGTCGTCGCTAAGGGGAATGGTCAGGGTCTGCGGCCCCGCAGCACCGGCCGGAAACGTCAGCGTCTGGGTAGCGGCGTAGGTAAAGTCCTGTCCGGCCGTGGCCGTGCCCAGGGCCTGCAGCGCAACCTCCACGGTACTGGCCGCGGCGCCGGGGTTTTGGAGGGTAAAGGAAAGGCTCACGCTGCCGGCCCCTTCGCTCACCGTAACGGTGGCGCTGGGCCGGCTGATGGAAGGCGTAGTCTGGGCCTGGGCGCGCAGGGAAGTCAGGCCCAGCAGCAGGGCAGTGGCAGGCAGTACGGCGTACCGATTGAGGTGCATAGAAGCGGGGTTAGAAGGAGGGCTAAAGCTACCCCCAGCACATTACCGCAGCGTGACCAAGCTGTTAGAGAATTGTAAACCGCCCGGACGGCTGGCCCCCTACCTTTCCTGGGGGGACCACGCAGCGGAGCCGGGGCTTTCCATTCCCTCGGTGACGTCGGCGCCCGCCAGAAACTGCCGGTACCACCAGCCCGAATCCTTGACGGTGCGCCGCTGGGTGGCGTAGTCCACGTGCACCAGCCCGAAGCGGGGCGCGTAGCCCTCCGCCCACTCGAAGTTGTCGGTAAAGGACCAGGCAAAGTAGCCCTCCACCGGCACGCCTTCGCGCCGGGCGCGCAGCACCTGCCCGATGCAGGCCTGCAGGTACGCCTGCCGGGCCGCGTCGGCAACTCGTCCACCCCGGACCTCATCGGGAAAAGCCGCCCCGTTTTCCGTGACCAGCAGGCGGGGGGCGCCGGGGTAGTGGCTGAACTGCCGCAGCAGGTGGTAGAGGCTTTCCGGGTATACTTCCCAGCCCATCTGCGTGTAGGGCACCCCGCGCCGGGCAGCACCGACCAGGCTGGCCCAGAGCAGGGGCACGTAGGGGGAGTGGCGCACCACCTCGCGGGTGTAGTTCTGCACGCCCCAGAAGTCAAAGGCAAAAGGCAGACGCTGCTCGTCGCCGGGCTGCACGTAGCGGCCTAGCCGGCTCAGCAGCGGCAGGTCGGCCAGGGGGTAGCCCAGCCCCAGGGCCGGCTCGACAAACAGGCGGTTGAGGGCCGCGTCGGCCCGGCGCACGGCCCGCTCGTCCCGGGGCAGGCCCGGCCGCCAGGGCGTGAGGTAGGAGCAGGAAAAGGTGGTGCCAATCCGGGCCGCAGCGGGCAGGGTGGCGCGCAGGGCCCGCCCGCCCTCGGCCTGGGCCAGGGCCGCGTGGTGGGTCGCGGCCAGAAAGGCGCCCAGGCCCCGGCGTCCCGGCGCGTGCAGGCCCAGCAGGTGGCCCGCCCCGGTAAACACCATGGGCTCGTTGAGCACCAGCCAGTGCTGCACCCGGTCGCCGAGCCGGCGGGCCAGCACCTGGGCGTAGTCCGAAAGCCAGCCTACCACGTCGCGGTTAGTCCAGCCCCCGCGCTGCTGCAGGGCCTGGGGCAGGTCCCAGTGGTAGACTGTCAGCCAGGGGGTAATGCCCCGCGCCAGGCAGCCGTCCACCAGCCGGTCGTAGAAGTCCAGCCCCGGGGTATTGATAGCGCCCGTACCCGCCGGCAGCACCCGCGCCCAGGCCGCCGAAAACCGGAAATCGGGAATACCCAGCTGCTGCAGCAGGTCCAGGTCGGCGGGCCAGCGCCGGTAAAAGTCGGTGGCCACGTCCGCCGTTTCGCGCCCCTTGATGGCGCGCCGCCCCCGCACGAAGGTGTCCCAGATGCTGGGCCCCTTGCCATCGGCCGCCCAGCTGCCCTCCGTCTGGTAGGCCGCCGTGGATACGCCCCAGCGAAAATCAGGGCCAAAGTCGGTACGGGAGTAGGGGGTAGGGGTGGTGGGCGGAAAAAAGGCAGCGGGTAATGCGGACATGAGCAGCTATACGGAGCGGGTGCAGCAGCACGCCACTCCTTATTCTTCAAGTAAACGGAGTGAAGCCTTCCTCTTGAGCAGCCACGCCAGAAGCCTAGGCTGAACGCGAAAGCCTAGCCCAGGCTTCCTGTTGGCCCGGCGAGGAGCATAGACATTTCGAAACCAGAAAGCTTGGCGTCCTCGCTACGCCAGTAATGCCGGCGCCGGACTAGCTTGTTCCTGCAGGACGCGGTCCAGAATCAGGGCGGTTTCATCGGGGTAGTGCACCGGCAGCGGGCGGCCCTCGCGCAGCCACTGGTCCAAGGTAGCCAGGTGCTTGTCGCCCAGGCTCTTGATCACGGGCACGCCCAGGGCGGCCAGGGCGGCGGCGTTGCAGGCCTGCTCGTACTGGTTTTTCATGGGTACGACCAGCAGCTTTTTTCCCAGGTACAGCGCCTCGGCCGGGGTTTCGAACCCCGCCCCGCAGAGCACGCCGGCGCTGCGGGCGAGGCTGTCGGTGAAGGCGGCGCCGCTTACCGGGCGCACCCGCACGTTGCCGTATTCCGCTTCGCGGGAACTGTGGCGGGAAAACACCTCCCAGCGCACGGTGCGGCTCAGGTAGCGCAGGCGGCGCACCAGCGTGGGCTCATCGAAGGCCGGCAGGTAGACCGTGTAATGGTCCCCGGGGTGGGGCGTGAGCCGGCGCACCTGCTGGCGGATGACGGGCGTGTGGATGCCCGGGGCGTACGCCCCGAAGTGGAAGCCGTAGCTGACCGTGGCCGGCGCGTAGTGGCGCAACACGGATTTGCCGACCACGTCGGCGCGGGTGGGCTGGGGGGCGGCGGCGTGCAGCACGGCGCTCTGGTGGCTCAGGGCCACGCAGGGCTTCTGGCGCAGGCGGCAGGCCCAGGCCGAGACGGGCTCAAAGTCGCTGAGGACCAGGTCGTAGTCCTGCACCGGCAGCTGGCGCATCTCGCGCAGAAAGCTCGCCGAGTTCAGCTGCCAGAAGGTTTTGAGAAAATCGATGCCGCCCTTCTTGCCGAAGATAAAGCCCATGCCGTGGCAGCGGTAGCGGACGGGGAAAGGTAGGTCCTGGGCGGCCGGGCCGCTGACCAGCACGTCGAGGTGGCTGGCGCGCGCTTGCAGCAACGGCACGATATCCAGGGCGCGGCTGAGGTGGCCGTTGCCGGTACCTTGAATGGCGTAGAGAATGCGGGGCATGCAGAAAGATAAGAAAGGCAGGAAGGCTTAGCGCGGGAGGTTGAACTCCGCCAGCAACCCCGCCAGCAGCGCATCAGCCGAGTCCTCGGGTGCCTCGGGCTCGGGGGCTGGCGGCAGCTGCATGATGGGGTCGAGAGCGTAGTGGTAGAGCTGCCAGCCGTGGCTCGTCGTGTACTCCAGGGCCGTCAGGTTTTCTACCCAGTCGCCGGAGTTCAGGTAGCCCACTTCCCCGCGCGGGGTGAGAATGGATTTCAGGGCCGGTTGGTGAATGTGCCCGCAGGCCACGTAGCGGTAGCCTTGGTCGGCGGCAATGGTGGCGGCCGTCTGCTCGAAATCACTGATCAGGCTGACGGCCCCCTTGACCCGGTTTTTCACGGCTTTGGAAAGGGCAACCCGCGGGCGGCCCACTTTGGCCAGCAGAAAGTTAACCAGGCGGTTGAGCAGAATCAGGGCGTCGTAGCCCTGGGCGCCCAGCCGGGCCAGCCAGCGGGCGTGGCGCATGGTCAGGTCGAAGACGTCGCCGTGGAACAGCCAGGTGGCGCCGTGGGGCAGCTCCAGCACCAGCTTGTTGGCCACGGACAGGGCCCCGAGCCGGGTGCCGGCAAAGCGGCGCAGCAGCTCATCGTGGTTGCCGGTAAGGTAGTGCACGCGGGTACCCTTGGCCATCAGCCCCACCAGGTGGCGCACCAGGCGCATGTGGGCCGGCGGCCAGTAGGTTTTGCTGAACTGCCAGATATCGACAATGTCGCCGTTGAGCACGAGCACCCGGGGCCGGACGCTGCGCAGGTAGCGCAGCAGCTCGGCGGCGTGGCAGCCGTAGGTGCCCAGGTGCACATCCGAAATGACCACTACCTCCACGCGGCGACGCTTCGGCCCCTTGCTCATCGCGTCGGCCGGGGCCAATAGCGGGGCTGAGGGGGCGCCGCGGGCAGGTCATTGGCCCGGAAGGGCGAGCGGAAGGCCTTGGCCAGGTGCAGGCCGTAAAGCACCACGAGCAGTACCTGGAACAGGGCGTAGCCTAGCCAGCTGGCGGCGTAGCGCAACAGGGGAATCAGGACAGGAGCATGCATAGCGGCAGACCGGTTGCTTCGCTGCAAACTTCCTCCCCACGTATGACTTTGTGATGAAGCCGGCATTATGATTTTGTTGTCGTACGGCGCCCAAAGCCGCGGTGCGGCGCAGGGTACAGTGGGCCGGCAGGCTTACCCCGCTTAACTGCCGGTGCCCGGCCCGCCCCTTGGCATTTCGGCGCTGAGCCTGCCCGGCGCGCGGGCAGAAAGCCGGGTCCTGGCTTAAACGCCAGCCCAGGCCGCTCCCCGGCCCGGGGCGTGAGCGCTGGTTGGCGGGGCTTTTCTGCCATAGGAACTCAACCTTCCGGGAACGGTTGGGTTCTCATGGCGTACTTTTCTTCCGTCATGCGCGACTCCCACCCCAACCTGAGCTACGACCGGCCGGCGCTGCAAACCAGTGCGGGCCTGGCCTGGCCGGGCCTGCAGGTAGAGCGGTATCAGCTGGAAGCCACGGAGCTGCCGGCGCACTTTCACGCCCAGCACCTGCTCATTCTGCACCAGGGCGCCCGGCCCGTCCGCTCGCACCGGCGGAGTGGGAGCGTGGCGGAAGAAGCGCTGTTTGCGGCGGGCGACGTTGGCCTGTACCCCGCCGGCGAGTACGGCCCCTCGGGCTGGGATGGCCCGGTGGACGTGGTGCAGCTGCAGGTGGATGTTCAGGCGCTGGAAGACCGCGCCCGTCAGGGCCTGGACCTGCGCCACGTTGCCCTGCGGGACCGGTTTCGGTTCGAGGATGGGTTGCTCACGCAGCTGGGGCGGCAGCTGCTGGCCGCCGCCGGGGCCGACCACGCGCTGGGCCGGCTCTACGCCGAGTCGCTGGCGACTACGCTTTTCTACCACCTGATCGGGTTTCACGCCACCTTCGAGCGCCGCATTGCCCCCGGCCGCCCCCTACCGGCCGGGGTCCTGAGCCGCATCGATGCCTACCTGCACGACGCTACGCACCAGCCCGTGACGCTGGAAGCCCTGGCCGGACTGGCGAATCTGAGCGTGTTCCACTTTGCCCGCTGCTTCAAGCAGACCACGGGCCAGACGCCCTACCAGTACGTGCTGAGCTGGAAAATCCGGCGGGCCCAGCAGCTGCTGCGCGCCGGGGAGCTGCCGCTGGCCGCCATCAGCGACGCGCTGGGCTTTGCCTCGCCGTCGCACTTTTCGGCCGCCTTCAAGCGGGCCGTGGGGCAAAGTCCGCTGGCGTTTCAGCGCGGGTAGCTTCGGGGGCAACTCCGCAAGAATCTGACAAAATCGGGCAAGAATCGGACGCGGTACCGATCCGGCCTGGGGGACCTTTGGGACAGTGCAAGCAGCCGCAGTTCCGCGGCCTTCCTTTCCCTCACCTTCCCGCATGCAAACCTTTAGTTCCGCCTCCCCCAGCCCGCAGCAGCCCACCCATTCCTGCCAGCCGGCTGCCCCTACCCAGCTGGGCCCCTATACCGACGAAGAACTGGTCAAGCAGCTTCCCGGCTTCAGCAACCACTACGCGACCGTAAACGGCATTCGCCTGCACTACGTGGCGGGCGGCAGCGGTCAGGCCCTGCTTTGTCTGCCCGGCTGGCCCCAGACCTGGTACTCCTTCCACCCCATCGCGCAGGCGTTGGCCCGGCACTACCGGGTGCTGCTGGTGGACTACCGGGGCATGGGAAGCTCCGACAAGCCCGCGACGGGCTACGACAAAAAAACCATGGCCCACGACGTGTATGAGCTGGTGCAGCAGCTGGGCCTGGGCAAGGTGCTGCTGCTGGGCCACGACATCGGGGGCATGGTGGCCAGCAGCTTCGCCTACAACTACCCCGAGGCAACCGAAAAGCTCGTTGTGCTCGACGGCACCCACCCCAGCGAGGGCATGATGTACATGAGTATGCTGCCCGCGCCCGGCACCTTCGGCCCCCGCATGGACGGCAACCAGCCCTACATCTGGTGGATGGCCTTCAACCAAGTCAAAGGCCTGCCCGAAAAGCTGCTGGCCGGCCGGTTTGAGTTGTTGCTGGACTACCTCTTTGCCTACGTGATGAAGGACGAAAGCACAATGACGGCCTTTGACCGGGCCGTGTACGCGGCCATCTACAACCAGCCCGAAAACATCCGGGCGGCCAACGCCTGGTACCAGGCCCTGGGGCAGGACATCCAGGATGCCAAAGAATACGCCCAGCTCAGGCTGCCCGTGCTGGGCATCGCCAGCTACGTGGCCCACGGAACCCTGCAACTGGGCGTCCCGGCCATGTCCACCAACGCCCGCGTCGTCGGCTTACTCAACAACGGCCACTACCTGTTCGAGGAAAACCCGCAGGGCGTGCTGGCGGAAGTCCTGCCCTTTCTGCACGAGCCCGGGCAGCCGGCGTAGCCCGGCGGTAAGGTCCCCTGGGAAACCGGCTGGACTTTGGGGTTGGGAGGGGCGGAGGGGGGGTAAGCCAGGCAGCGCTGCGGATAGCGGCGGGGCAAGACCAGAGGATAAGCGGCGCTACCCCGTCGCCTAGCCCTAGCGAAGCCAGCGGTTTTTCCCATTTCGGCGGGCAGCCCCATCCGGCCCAGGGGAATCAAGTCTTTCCACCCCTGCTTTACCTGCTCTACCTGCTGCTGGGGCACTATTTTACCAAACACCGGGGTATCGATAGAACCGGGCGAGAGCGTGTTTACTCTGATTTTTCGGTCTAATAAATCGAGTGATAGTCCTTTGGCCAGGGATATAACTGCCGCTTTTGCCGCCGCATAAATCGTCATCCCCGGGGCGGCCCGGTGGGCGGCGCTCGACCCAATCAGAATGATGGAGGCCCCTTCGCTAAGAAAGGGCAGCGCTTTTTGCACCGTGAAGTAGGAACTCTTCAACTTCAGGTCCATGTACCGGTCGTAGTGCTCTTCCGTGACATCCACGATGGCGGCCATCGGACTACCTTCGACAATCCCGCCGGCATTCACCACGAGCGTGTCAATGCTGCCGAAGCGCTCAAACGTGGCCTGGAACAGGTGTTCCAGGTCTGCCCCGCTGGTTACGTCGCCCCGGATGCCGATAAAGCCGGGTCTGAGTTCCTGAACGGCCCGGTCGAGGGTTTCCTGATTTCTGCCGGTGATGGTACCGGTTGCCCCTTCGTTTTTAAACGCTTCGGCAATGCCGAAGCCAATGCCGCTGTTGCCCCCGGTAACGACGGCTACTTTACCGTGTAGTTTCATAAGAAAAGGAAATGAGTTGGAAAAAAGGAACAGGACCAGCCGAGGCCGCCCCATTACTGCCCAAATAAGTGCCCGCCCCGGGGCAAGCGCCCGGTGGCTCACCCTAAGGGGGCGGGCAAAATCACGTTGGTTATTCAAGGCAACGTGGGGCTCTTCCGGGCTACCTCCGGCGCGCTTCCTTAAGCCGGTGCCTTGCCTTTCGCAGCAGGCCGGCGTACTCGTTGTACATAGCCGCCAGCAGCACTGCTGGGCCCGAACGGTAACTGGGGCGACCCGGCACTGGCGCCGCCAAAAACAACCGTGCCCAAACACTCCTCCCGCGGGGCGGTTTACCTGGCTCAACAGCGTAAACCTGCTTGGCTTCAGGCCCCCGACCAGCCCCCGGTTACTGGCTGGGCATGGTCAGTTCCGTTACCTTACCTGTGTTACCATGGTTCCAGCCCTTCGCAGCTACCTGACGTCGAAAGCCCCATTTACCGAAGCCGAGCTGGAGCAGTTCGAAGCGACGGCCACGGTCAAGCAGCTGAAGCGCCGCCAGTATCTGCTGCGCAGCGGAGACGTATGCCCCCACATGGCCTTTGTTGTTCAAGGCTGCCTGCGCCTTTACCGCACCGACGAGGAAGCCACGGAGCACATCCTGCGTTTTGCCATCGAGAACTGGTGGATTACCGATGCCGAAAGCTTTCGCACCGGGCTGCCCGCCGTCGGGGCTATTGACGCGCTGGAAGACACGCAGGTGCTGCTGTGGTCGAAAGAAAGCTTCGACCGGCTGAAAAAGGAAATCCCCGCCTTTAGCGCCCTGGAAAGCCAGTTGGCCGGCCGCAACCTCGACGCCCAGGTGAACCGGCTGTACGCGGCCATCAGCCGCTCGGCCGAAGAGCGCTACCACGCCTTTGTGCAGGCCTTCCCCGACTTTTATCAACGCATTCCCCTGCGCATGATAGCCTCTTATTTGGGCGTGTCCCGCGAAACCCTCAGCCGCATCCGCAAGCACCCGGGTGCGTAGTGAAGGCTTAAACCGCCGGGGGCGGGTAGCCGGAGTTAGTTGCCCGCCCCCGCTGACTTGGGCTACCGGGACGCGGCAGCAGCGGGGGGGCCTTCCCCTGGCGCGGCAACCCCAATAGCAGCGGGACGGTCAACAGGCCGGGGTAAAGGAAACGCCCGTCCACGCTTCGCTTACCTGCCACAACCGTTTGGCCGCGTCCGGGTTCAGGGAATCCGCCAGGACGCCGGCGGACTGGACGCCCTCGGAAAATCCTGCTCCGCGTGCTAAGGGGGCGATGTCGGCATCTTCGCAGTACACCCCGCCGATGCCGTTGAGCAAGGGGCTCGTTGCACACCACAGGGTAGTAGCCGCGCCTTGCGGAATGGTTTTTAGCGAGGCAATGACGGCCGGCACTTCCCGTCCTTCAGCGTCGTAGAAGCCGAATTGCTGCAGTAATGCCAGGGGAGCTTCGCGCAGCAGTTCGGTTCCCCAGATATTGCCGGGATGCACCGCGTACGCGCTGACGCCACACGGCTCGGCCCGCGTGTCTAGTTCCAGCGAAAACAGGTTGAGCGCCGTTTTGGATTGCCCGTAGGCCAGCAGGGTTTCGTAGGCGCGGTGGTTGAAGTTTGGGTCGTCAAAATCGAAGGGGGCAAACTGGTGCCCCAGCGAGGACACATTAATCACCCTCGCCCCCTTCGCCTTTTTCAACGCCTCCCATACCCTGGCCGTTAGCTGGAAAGGCGCTAGATAGTTGGTGGCTAATTGCGACTCCACGCCGCGGCTGTTGCGGCGCAGCGGCACGAACATGATGCCAGCGTTATGGATGAGCAGGTGCAGGGGCCGGCCCGAAGCCAGGAACGCGGCGGCAAAGGCGTCCACCGAATCGGGATTCAGTAAGTCCATTTCGGCCAGCTCCACATTGGCAACGCCAGCCAGATTTTCCCGGGCCTTGGCCAGGGTTCGCGCGGGCACCACGACGGTGGCCCCCGCCGCGGCCAGGGCGTTGGTGGTTTCCAGGCCCAGGCCCGTGTAGCCCCCCGTGACGATAGCCACCTTGCCGGCTAAACTGATTCCCTGCATGACCTCGCGGGCCGTGGAGGTGGCCGAAAAGCCTGAACCCAGGGGCTTTTGTAAGGCCCCGTTATCGTTTGTCTGTTCCATGAGTTGTAGCGGGTAGCGTGGGGCTGGGTTATAGACCGTATAGCCCACCGGAAGCGGCTATCTTTTCCCCCGTAATCCAGGCGGCATCATTCGAGGCCAGAAAGACGGCTACTTTGGCAATATCTGCGGGCTGCCCCGTTCGCCCCAGGGGGGTGGTAGACACCAGGCGGGTTTCCGCCTCGCTGCCGATAAAGCCGAGCGTGCGCGAGCCTTCCGTGTCCACGCCGCCCGGCAAAATAGAGTTGATGCGGATGTTGCGGCCGCTGAATTCCTTGGACAAGGCAGTGGTCATGGCATCCAACGCGGCTTTGGAAGCCGAGTACACGGCCCCGGTGGGCAGCGGGGTGCGGCCCGCTTCGGAGCTGATGTTGATGACGTTGCCGCCGGCCGGCCCAAACTGCTTTACCGCCGCCTGGATGGCGAGCAGGGAGCCCAAGACATTGATGTTGAAGTGCTGGTGGAAAGCATCTGGCGTAACTTCCTCAAGTGGAGCGTAGTGATAAATGCCCGCGTTATTAACCAGAATGTCCACGGTACCGAAGGCCGCCCCGGCTTCGGCAAACAGCCGGGCAACATCCGTCTCGTTCGACACGTCGCCTTGCACCGAAATAGCCGTGCCGCCGGCCCTGGTGATGGCGCCGACCACCTGATCTGCTCCGTCCTTGCTGGAGGCGTAGTTCACGACCACCTTGGCGCCTTCGGCCGCGAAATACGTGGCAATGGCCGCGCCTATGCCCTTGGAGGCCCCCGTCACTACGGCGACCTTGTTGGTTAGCTTGTTCATGTTTTTAATGGGGTGCGGGGCTGCGCTTTCCCGCCCGTTCGTTGGGCCGGGAGGCAGCCAGAAAGTCCGTTGGTTTTGATAAAGGCAGGCGTGAGGCTGGTAGCCACCCCGGCGAATAAGCCCTGGGCTACGCCGTTTGGCCAGGCAAAATTGGGGAGGGCGCCGGGGGCAAAGCGAGGACATTTGTCACCAAATTCGTCGGCCGCTCAATCGGGAATGAGCATATGCCGGCCCGCTGGCAGGATTACCCCCGCACGCTTGCCCAGAATCGAGCCCTAGGCTTCCTGCTGCTTTCCTGGGGCGGCCTAGCAGACCATTATGACCCTGTGCCTGAACTAGCCAGTATCCCTTACCTTATTTGCTTCGGCTCCCAATCGAAGGCTCTACCGGATTCGTTGCGGAGGTACCGCACCAGCCAGCAGCAGCAGGGCGCCCCCTCCCCGTAAAGCAGCGCCGAGTTGTTAGGCGTGGCTAACCGGCGCGGCAAGCCAGCCGAGACACTCGTGGCGGGGGTTCTAACCCAAGGGCAGGCTCAACCCGCGGGCAAATAAGTACGCACAGCTGCGGGCAGCTGCGTAACTTTACGTCTATTCTTACGCCCGGCATGACTAACTACCCGCTGCTATTCCGCTCCTTGCTCGACCGCGGCAAAGCCGTGCATTTCGCCTACCACATCTCGGAGCAGCGCGTGGTCTACGTCAGCCAGGCCTACGAACAGGTGCTGGGCGGGGCGCCGGAAAACGTCAATGAGGACTTGCCCGGCTGGCTGGCCCGCCTCCACCCCGATGACTTGCTGCACCTGCGTCAGCGCCTGCACCACGCCCTGGGCGGGGAGCTGGTGCAGGACGTGGAGGTGCGCGTACGCCAGCCCGACGGCCGCACCCAGTGGCTGTGCCTGTCGGCGGCCCGGGAAGAGCTCAGCGACGGGCAGCTGTACCTGAGCGGCACGGCCCTGGACATCACCCGCTCCAAGGAAACCAGCCTCAACGCCCAGAAATTCAACACCAAGAAGGACGCCACGCTCGAAATCCTCTCCCACGATTTGGCCTCCCCGCTGGCGCTCTTGCAGCAGCTCACCGAGGAGCTGCGCTACGAGGCCCAGGGCCGCGCCACCGACACCATGCAGCAGCTGCTGCAGCTCATGCAGCGCACCTGCACCGAGGGCGTGAACCTGATTCGGGACTTTGTCGACAACGAGTTTTTAGAGTCCGCAAACGTGGTACTCAAGAAGGAGCGCACCGACCTGACCGGCTGGCTGGCCACCATCATGGAGGAGTACCAGCGCTCCGAGCGCCACACCCACCTGCACTTCGTGTTCCACGCTCCGGCCCAGCCCGTGTACGTGAGCGTGGACATCAACAAGTTTCAGCAGGTCATCAACAACCTGATTTCCAACGCCATCAAGTTTACCCCCGACGGCGGCCGCATTACCCTGAGCCTGGAGCAGCGCGCGGGCCGGGCCGTGGTGCGCGTGGCCGACACCGGCGTGGGCATCCCCGCGCCCCTGCAGCCCCTGCTGTTTGACAAGTTCACCAAGGCCCGGCGCCCGGGGCTGCGGGGCGAGAAAACCACCGGCCTGGGCATGTCCATTATTCAGACCATCGTGGAACTACACGAGGGCACGATTCGCTTTACGAGCACTGAAGACGCGGGCAGCGCTTTTACCATTGCGCTGCCGGCCTCGGTGAGCGTCCCCTAATCACCACCCCAGCGTGTGCTTTCCATGCCAGTTGATCTAGGTTACCTCCCTGCTCTGCCGGTTTCGTCGCCCGCCCTGCTGCCGGCCCTGCTGGCGTTACCCGACACGGGATTGATTTTCTGCACGCCCGTAACCGATGCCGGGGGCCAGGTCACGAATTTAACGCTCACCTACCTGAACCCGGCCGCCCAGCGCCTGCTGGCGCTGCCGGCCCAGCCCCCTACCCCGGACTGGACGTACCGGCAGCTACTGGGCCCGCTCCCGGCGGGTGGCGGCGCCTGGTACGAGCCCACTTGGCGCACGGGAGAGCCCACCCGCGCCCGGGTGCAACCCCCCGCCGCCCCGGCGGCGCTGCAGCTGACGGCGCAACGACTCGAGGCCGGGCTGCTGCTCAGCGTGCAACCTGCCGCCGCGGAAACTGCCCCGGCGGGAACTGCCCCGGTGGAAACAGCCCCGGACGGCCCCGCCGAGCCGGAAAGGGAGTGGCTGCGGGAGCGCAGCCGCCAGCTGCAGAGCGTGGACGCCGTGCTGGCGGGCCTGCAGGAATATGTTTACCTGTTTGACCGGGAGGGTCGCTTCCGCTACGTCAACCAACCCCTGCTCGACCTGTGGGGACTGACGCTGGCGCAGGCCGTGGGCCAGAACTTTCACGATCTGGGCTACCCCGCTGAGCTGGCCGCCCGGCTGCAGGCGCAGATTCAGCGGGTGATTGACACCCGGCAGAGCGTCTCGGACGAAACCCCGTACACCAACCCCACTGGGGAAGCGGGCCACTACGAGTACACGCTGGTGCCCCTGCTGGCCGCCGACGGCACGGTGGAAGCCGTGGGCGGCCGTACCCACCCCGTAACCGAGCGCCGGCGGGCCGAAGAAGCATTGCAGGCGAGCGAGCAGCGCCTGCGGGCGCTCATTGAAAACCTGCCCGGCGGGGCCGTGTTCGTCGTCGACCAGCAGCTGCGCTACCAGCTGGCCGAGGGCGAAGCCCTGCACCAGGCGGGCCTCACGCCGGCCGAGCTGCTGGGCCGCACCGTGCGCGAGGTCGTGCCGCCGGCGTTGTGGCAGCAGCACGAACCCTACTACCGGGCCGCCCTCACCGGCGAGGCCTTTAGCCTGGAGCTGGAAACCTACGGCCGCAGCTTTCTGACGCGCGGCGTGCCGCTGCGCGACGCGGCGGGGCAAGTAGAAGCCGCGCTGGCCGTGAGCTACGACATCACCGACCGCAAACAAGCCGAAACGGCCCTGCGCCAGTCCGAGGAGCGCCTGCAGCAGGCCCTGTCCATCGGCACGGTGGGGGTTATCTTCTTTGACCTGGCCGGCCGCATTCACGACGCCAACGCGGCCTTTGAGCGCCTGAGCGGCTACGCCCGCGAGGATTTCATTAGCGGGCGGGTGCGCTGGGACGAGCTGACCCCGCCGGAGTTCGTGGAAGTTACCCGCCACTCCCAGCACGAGCTGCTCACGCGGGGCCAGAACACGCCCTACGAAAAGCAGTACCGCCGCCCGGACGGCTCGCGCTGGTGGGGCCTGTTTGCCGGCAAGCGCCTGAGCAGCGGCGAGTGCGTGGAGTTTGTGCTCGACATCACGGCGAGTAAAGAGGCCCAGCAGCAGCTGCATCACTCCCAGCAGCAGCTGCAGGCCTTCAACGAGCAGCTCACGCGCACGAACGTGGACCTGGACAACTTCATTTACACGGCCTCCCACGATTTAAAAGCCCCCATTACCAACATCAAAGGGTTGATTCTGGCCTTACAGGACCAGCTGCCGGGGCCGGTGCAGCAGGCGCACGACGTGGGGCCGCTGCTGGACATGATGGGGGCCTCGGTGCAACGCTTTCTGCGCGCCATCGAGCAGCTGAGCGACGTGGTAAAGCTGCAGCAGGCCCACGCCAGTCCCGTGGCCGAGGTGGCCCTGCGGCCCGTCATCGAAGACGTGCGGCGGGACCTGCGGCCCCAGCTGGCCGCGGCCGGCGCGCAGGTAAAGCTCGACGTGCCGCCGGACACGCACGTGTTGTTTTCGAAAAAAAACCTGCGCTCCGTGGTCTACAACCTGCTTAGCAACGCGGTGAAATACCAGCACCCCGACCGCGCCCCGCAGGTAGTCATCGGCTGCCGGCGGGAGGAGCCGTACACGGTGCTTACGGTGCAAGACAATGGCCTGGGCATCGAGGCGGACCACCTGCCCAAGCTGTTCCAGATGTTTCGGCGCTTTCACGCCCACGTCGACGGCACGGGCATCGGCCTGTACATGGTTAAGCGCATCGTTGAAAACGCCGGGGGCCGCCTCCAGGTCACAAGCACGCCGGGCGAAGGCACTGCGTTTTCAGTGTACTTCCGGCGCTAAAGGCCATACTGCCTGACTGGGGTACGCTTGCCCGGGCCAATTTTAGTTGCTGTCTGCTTTAACAAAGGTCTTTTTCGGCTGCCCGCTGAGCCTGACGCGGGGCCGGGGGCAAACGAGGACAGGGCCGTTTGTCGAGCCGGGCGCATACCTGGTCACGGGCTGCTCCTGCCGGCTATAAATCGGTTGAGAAAATTCGGTTGAGAAAAAAATGAATCGATGCTAAGCGGCAGCCTACGAGGAGGTGAGAACTCTCCCCGGCGGTATGCCCTCATCAATTCAGCGGCTCAGTTGTGGGCCCCTGCGGGCAGCCGTTGTTTCCGTGCTTTGAGCCAAGCCTACCGCCACCCTACTTCTTGCCGGCCGGGCCCCGGCCCGGTGGCTACGCAGCCCGGCAAGCACCTCGCAGCCAAGCCCATGGGCGGGCCGGGGCCCGGGTCCGGGGGCCGGCGGGCCGGCCCCCGGAAGAAAATGGACCCAGCTCCGGAAAAAATAACTGTTTATTTGCAGGCCAATTCACGTGCGACCATGAGCTCATCTCCCGCGCCGCAGCGGTTATCCGCGTCTTTGGAGCTGCCGTTTTACCAGGTTACGCTGTATAAAGCCCCCTTCGTGCTGCGGGGCCGCAACCCGCGGGCCCTGAGTGCGGAGGAGGTAACCGAAACCTGTGAGCTGCTGCTGGCCGCGGCCGCTCAGCACCGGTGCCCGTACTGGCTGCTGGACGGGCGCGCCAATGCCGAGCACCAACCGGTCGAGCTCCACGAATGGATGCGCGAGGAATACTTCCCCCGGGTGCGAGCAGTATTAGGCCAGCAGCTGCAGGTAGCCTTCCTGGTCAAGCCGGCCGTCTGGCACGGGCTGCGGGAGCGGGGGTATGAGGCCCCGCAGGATTGGGCCTCGTTTGCCTTGCATGCCGGCTGGTTTACCGAAGAGCTGCCGGCCCTGGCCTGGCTGCAGCGGCAGCAGACAGCGCGCCCGCCCGCAGGCAGCCTTTAGCTGGGGGAATGGCCGGCCCAGCGCCCTTTGGCGTGCTTCAAGCTTGGTTGGAGCCTGGGCAGGCCAGCAGGCTCACGGCCAGCTAGTTGGCGGCGTGATAATACGGCGTGGCAGTTAGCCATCCGAGCACAGAGCAGGAACAGGGGGCAGCCCCCGCGTTTTTAGCCCGGTGGTGTTTTCGGCGCCGCCGCTGGTCGAGCCAGCAAGAAAGGAATGCCCCGCCACTACCCCGACCTCCGGCTTGCCTACGCCGCCCCGGGTGAGGATCACCGCGGCCCCGGGCCCTACAGTTTTACAAAAAAGCAGGTACCCGCGCCCTCCTGACTTTCCACCCACACTTTGCCGTGGTGCAGCTGCACAATCTGCTGGGTAATGAACAGGCCCAGACCCGTGCTGGCCTCCCCGCCCAGGCCGGTTCGGGCAGAGGAGCTAAACTTTCCAAACAGGTTTGCGTGCAGCGCCGCGGGAATGCCGATGCCCGTGTCCCGCACCGTGAGCAGCACCCGGCCCGCCTGCTCCTGCAGCCTGACGGTGACGCGGCCCCCGGCCGGAGTAAACTTCAGGGCGTTGCTGATCAGGTTGTCTATTACCCGGCCGAAGAAGTCGGCATTCAGGTTGGCCTCTACCCCCTGCGGCGGCAGAATGAGGTCCAGGTCCAGGCCCCTGTCCTGGGCCATCAGGCGGTGGGCCGCCAGGCGTTGGGTCAGCAGCGACCCCAGGTCGGTGGGGTGCCGCTTGAGCTGGGTGGCGTCGAGCGCGCCCAGCAGCAGGACGTCCTGCAGGAGCCTGAACGCCGTGGCGCAGGCCTGGCGGATAAGGGTTAGGTACTTTGCTTGGTCGGGAGCCTGACCGGGCGTCAACTGGGCCGCCTCCAGTTAGCCTTTCAACAGGTCGGCCAGCAGCTGAATGTGGCCGATGGGCTCCTTTAAGTCGTGCGCGACCAGGTGCAGGATCGTTTCCTGCGCGTCGTAGAGCCGCTTCAGGGACAGCTCCAAGGCTTTGCGCTCACTAATGTCTTCCAGTTGCGTGAAGCCCAGCTCCTGGCCATCGTCCATAAAGCGCAGGGACGTGACTTGGCACCAAAAAGTAGACCCGTCGGCGCGCACCAGGCAGGTTTCCAGCGTGAAGCTCGGCAGGTTGTGGTGCCAGAGCCGCTGCTGCAAATAGCGCCAGTCATCGTGGTAGTCGGGGTGGGCAAACTCCAGAATTTGGTGACCGACCACGTCCTCTGGGCTTGCGCACCCCAGCATCGTTAGCACGGCCGGGTTGACTTGCCGGATAACCAGGTCCTGCGAGATGATTTTCTGGCCAAACGGCGAGTTGTCAAACACCGTCCGGAACCGGACTTGGCTTTCGTGGTACCGGTCGGCCAGGGCCTGGTGCGCCGCCTTCTCAATGCGTTCGGCGCGCAGCCATTCCAATTCCGCTCGCAGCGAGCGTATCTCTGTTTCGAGGGAGAGCTGCTCGGCAGAAGGTGTCATAGTCGGGCGGTGGCACTGATCCTAAGCAAAAAGACGCAACAAAGTACAGTAAATAATACCAGTACTGCTAAATAGTTGATGGCGCTTACCGAGAATTACCCGCTGGATCCACGCTGAAACTGACAGGCCTAACCCCTGGTAACAAAGCGGCCCAGGAAGGATAATTGCCAGGCGCAAGCACCGGCCGAATGAATCTTGTCAACCAAGCAGGGTAAAACCTCCGGCCCGGAGCTGGTTAAACGGGCACTATTTCAGTTTTCTGAGCAAACCTGCTGAAGCCCCCGCCCACCCGGCCCCGACCTAGGCCGGGGCTGCCGGGCGAAAGGGCGTGGTTGTTTGCTGCCGCCGCCTAAAGAGGGCATACAGGCTGCGGACCCGCGCGCCGGAGGGGAGCTCCTGCTCGTACTGGCGGTACTGCTCCAGGGCGTAGTCCGCTCCCAGGAAAGCCACGAGCTCGTCCAGGGAATAGGGCTGCCGGGGCAAGTCACCCGGGTGGGGGCCCGGCCCGGGTAACTCCACGCTCAGCAGCACCCAGCCGTGGCCCGGCTCCACCATGTGGTCCAGCATGGCGCGGTAGGCCTGCCGCTGCGCCGGCAGGCCCAGCAGCGGGAGCATGGCCCGGTCATGCCAGAGCAGAATGGGGTCGAGCAGGCGCAATTCCTGGGGGTGGGTAACGTCATCGACCAGCCACAGCACGCGCGCTACCTGCTCGGCCGCGAGCTGCTGGCGATGGGCCTGCAGGGCCGCCGCGCTGAGGTCAGCGGCAATCAGGTTGGTGTAGCCCTGGGCCAGCAGCACATCCAGGAAGGTGGAGGCCCCGGCGCCTAAATCGAGAATGGGCGCATCCAGGGCCAGGTGGGTGCACGCGAGCAGGGACAGCGCCTCGTGATTGGCACAGAAGACGGGCGGAGCGGGGGGAAGCATAGGGAAATGTACGCACTGGCGGGTAAAAACGGTTACCGGCTGAATTTTTCCGCCCGGATGGCGGGGTAAGGGCGGGCTGCAGCGGACAAATAATACTTGGCCGGCTGGTTGGGGCTTGCCGGGTTTAAGGTGCCAGTAGCTCGCGTAACGCAAAGCCGAGGCAGCGGAGGGCGAAGGTGTTGCCCCTCGGGTAGGCGTGGTCAGGACTTGGGCCTAGACGGCGGGCGGCGGGGCCAGGCCATCCGACCCGTACCCAAAGCCCTGGCCCCGCCGCCAGGGCGTACAGTGCCCGCACCGCCTGATCAGGTGCTACTAGCTTCTTTCTGGGCATGAAGTGAGCCGGGCAAGGCACCCGGCCCCTACTAAGGGAATGCAGCGGCCTGCGCGCCCGGGTCAGCCGGCGGGTACGTAAAAAAACCGGCAACGTCCTTAGGGGTCGGGCGGGCAACCAGAACGAGGCCCTGTGCCCGGTTGGACAGGCCGCCCGGCTACGCACGGTAGCCGGGCCCATTCCGGGGGTCTGCAACGGCCAGCCTTCCGCGGTGCAAAAAGCGGCCGGGCCTGCTTGGGCAGGAATTTGGCGGCAGGTCTTGGCCAGGGGAAGTACGCCGGCCGCCAGCCAGCAAAAGAAAACAGCTGGCGGCCGCTCCCACCTTCGGCAAGGAAGGCAACGGTGTGGTTACACAAACACAACAGTATGGTGATGTGCCGGCCCGCGGATGGTCCGGGCGGCCGGGTAGCTTTACGCCGTCGAATATTCTGCGTCTATGCTTCGAATCAGTACGCTGCTGTTGCTGTTTGTGCTGCCGGCTTCGGCGGCCCTCGGCCAGACCCTTACGGACAACACCGCTTTCTCCGGGACCGGCTCGGCTTCCGGTGAGCCGCCGGTCTACCACGTGGTCGATGAGATGCCCACCTTCCGGGGCGGGGCCCCGGCCTTTTTCGCCTTCCTGCAAAAAGAGCTGCGCTACCCCCAGGAAGCGGAGCTGCGCAACGTGAGCGGCAAGGTCTACGTCAGCTTTGTTGTGGACGAGCAAGGCCGGATCCGGGATGCGCAGGTGCTGCGCGGCCTCGGCGCGGGCCTGGATCAGGAAGCGCTGCGCCTGGTGCGCCTCATGCCCTGGTGGGTGCCCGGCCGGCTTAAGGGCCAGGCCGTGCGCGTGGCTTACACCCTGCCCATCGCCTTTAAGCTGCTCTAACCGGGCCTGACCAACAGGCCACGGCCTCCGGATCTGGTGGGGCCTGGATTAATTGGCAATCCGCCTCGCAGGGCAGGTCCTGACTGTACCTGGGAAAGGCAACGGGAGCGGACATCAGAAGCGGGGTGGCGGCCCTAGCTAGGTACGCCATAGTTTATCCCCATTGCATTCCCGACCGGACCGCGGCCCGCCTTACTTTGGGGGGTGGGCAGGTGCTCCCCGGCCGGCGAGGAAGCGGTTGCCCCTGGTTCGCGCCCTGCCGGCCCCGTCCGCGGGTCGCCGGCCGAATAAACCAGCGTCAGGAAACCACCGGCGGCCGGTTAGTGCCCTGCAGCCACTGGCGGGCTTCTTCCAGGCCGTCAAAGTACCGGGTGACAATACCGTAGCGGCGCTGCCCTTCCGAGCTGATGTCCAGGGACTGCAGGCGCAGGTGCAGGGGCCTGGCCGCAACCACCGCGACCTGGGTGAGCAGCTGGTTTGTGCCCGCCCGGGGCAGCCAGTCCACCAGCAGCCAGCCCATGTACTCCTCCGTGGCGGGAGCACGCCGGCGCTGATCCGTCAGCAGCTTGTGGCAGCCCGAGACCTGCAGCAGGCGCAGGACCTCGTCAAACACGGCCCGCGCCGCCGCGCAGTCCTGGGAGCCCGGCCCCCAGCTCAGGTGGACGAACCCCGCGGAATCTACTCCCACGGTCCCGGCTGGCATGTAACGTACTAGATCCATGGCGTAAGGTACCCTATCCGGCGGGAGCAGGGCGACCCGAGCAGCGGCCCCCGGATGTTTGACCGGAAAAAGTCAGGAAGGGATGCGGAACAACAAACCGCAACATTATACGTGTTTTACTGAACATGGGCTAGTGCAACCTGCTGAAGAGGCTGCCGCCCCGGCCGGTCCTCCGCGTTGAAACCGAGTGCTTTTCGGGCAGCGTGGGGCTGCGCCGGACCGGCCGGGGCGGCACCCGCTCGGAAGCAGACGAACTGGTGCGGGTCGGGTAGCTGGGTACTGGGTTGGCTTTACCAGGCCAGTTGTGCAGGCGCTTTCCAAAACCGGCTTATAGCTGCTGCTGCGCGAGGTGCCGACCAGCGGCCGCCGCACCCTATTTGCCTAGCTGGCCCGGGCAACCTTGGCACGGCGGTCCCCGGCTCGCCAAGTCCCGACCTCGGTCCTGGCCAGGAACGTTGCTACCAGAAACCAGCCCCCCGAGCAGCCCGAGGCCGCCGACTCCGCCGCGCGCGGAAAAGCGCCTAATGCCGAAAAGCCTGCCCGCTTGAGTTTCCGGCCCCTGGCCCTGGGGCGCTCTTGGGCCCCAGGCCGGGGAAGCGTGCTACCGCTCCTCCCGCGGGCCAATCGAGTCGTAAATCACCACTTTCTCCCAGTAGGGGGCGCAGGTTTGGCGAAACTCGTCGTGAAGGGGATGGCGCTGGTAGAGCTCTTCCTGCTCGGCACTGTCAAAGAAGCACAGCCAGGAGTAGGTGTAGGTGCGCTCAATCACCGGGCGGTTGGTCAGGGCCGGCGTACCAAGGTGGGCCAGGCGGATCGAGGGGATGGCCCGGAGCCGTTGCAGCCCGGCCAGCAAGGCGGCCTTGTCGGCGGCGCTGGCCCCCGGCCGGGTGTAAAACAACACGTGGTGCACAAAGCATTCGGGAGGAGAAGTCGCGCTCATCGGCTTACAACAAGGATGATACCAGGATAAAAAAGAAAAGGGGAATTCCCGCGGAACCTACCCGCCCGCACCCGGGCTACCCAGCGCGGGAGCAAGCTTATTTCAGGACGGGATACAAGCCGGGAAACTCGGCTTTCAGCAAATTAACCGCCGCCCCGCCCAGGTTGTCAAACACCTTGTTGCCGGCCTCGAAGTCGCGCAGCAGGGGGTGGCTGATCTTCATGAGCTTGGCAATCTTGGCCTCGTCGTCGCCCATAAAGTCGAGCACGTGCTGAATCTGCCCGTCCGTCATCTTGAGCTTGTGCAGGCGCGTGACAATGCGCTGCTGCAGGGTGGGCAGCTCGGCGGCCAGGGCCAGGCTCATCTGCTTTTCCCCGGGGCGGGGCCGGCTCGTGGTTTTGGGCGGCACGATGGGCTGCCCCTGCTCGTCGAGCAGGGCCTGGGGCTTGGGAATGGAGAAGCGCACGGCGTGCACCTTCTTGCCTTCCTTCAGGGGCTCGTAAGCCACCATCCAGCCCAGGGAGTGCAGCTCGCGCAGGGCCGGCTCGAGCACGTAGCGCTTAAAGTCATAGAAGAGCGTGTACGTCACGTCGTTGTCGTCGCCCAGGATCTGCTTGCGCAGGATGCCGAAATCTACTTCCCAGAGCCCCACGTCGTCCCAGGACTTGAGCAGCCAGTACAGGCGGTGGGCGTGGGCGGACTTCAGCGTCAGCAGGGTTTCAATCTCGACGTGGGTGTACTGCTCGGCCAGCTGGAGCAGGATTCCGGGGCAAAGTTGCCCGTCAGAAAGCCCGTGCCCTCGTTCAGGTCGATGTAGCTGATAATGGAGTAGGCCGTAAAGCGCTTTTTGTTGCCGGTCTGCGACTCGATGCTGACAACCTTGGACATGAGGCTTTTGCAGGCATCCCGGATGGTCTCGTACACGCTGCCCCCCTTCTTCTGGGTCATCACCCGGCTCAGGGGAATGGAGATGCCGGGCAGCTCGGTCTGGTCCTGGTGAATGCAGCCCAGGGCCAGGGCAAAGATGCGGGCCTCCACGTGGGTAAGCTTGAGCGGGGCCCGAACCAGGGCGTTGGCCTGGTAGGCCCGGGGGTAGAGCGTGGCGGCGGCAGCGGCGGGAGGAACCGGGGGCATAGGGACGGCAAAGGCGGGTTTGAGCTAAATATACGCACCGGCGTGAAAACGTATCGTCGTTCACGCAAATCCGCCGGGGGAGTGCCATTTTTCACGCAGATGGGAACCGGAACCCGGCGGTGCCATTTTTCACGCAGTAACCGGGCACGCAGCCGGATCAGTGCCGTTTCTCACGCAGATGGTGCCGTTTTTCACGCAGTGGTGCCAGTTCTCACGCAGCAGAGTGCCATTTTTCACGCAGCAGAGTGCCATTTTTCACGCAGATAATGGGGTTTACTTTCTGGTTTTCAACTAGTTACAGCTCCCTGAATATAGAATAGAATAGAATAGAAGAGCTTAAGAAGACAGAAGAGATTCTGATTTTTTTTGAAAGAAATGAGAAAAAATGGCCGGCCGGCTTTTAGCGTCCTCTTCCCCCGAAAAGCCGGCTTTAAGCTAGCCGGCCCCCGGTTGGGGACGGCCCCCGGGGCGGGAAAATTCACCAACCCAGGCACATAGCATCTCTCGGGGCGTCTGCGTGAAAAATGGCACTCCCCCGCCTGCTACCCGGCGGCCTTACCCGGCCGGACTCTTCCAGCATCTGCGTGAAAAATGGCACTCCGGGGCTGGCCCCAGTAGGCTAGCCTGGCCGGCCTCGCCGCCGAATCGGTGCTTTTGTTGCCCGCGCCCGCCGTGCCCCGCCCCTTTTTCCCCGGTTTATTTGATAGCGTAGCTCCCGCCCCGGTACTTGCTGCCCGGCGGGTTTTCCCTCCCCTACCCCGCTGGCCGGAGCTTGGCCGGCCGCTACGTTACCGGACCAGCAGGGCCAATGCCCCCGCCGTCAGGGCCCCGGTCAGGGTGTTCAGGAAATTGACCCCGTTGTTGGTGAGTTGGCCCCGGCGCTCGAACGTGGCCCCGAGCACCGAGTCGACCAGGTTGCCGGCCGTGCCGGCGAGCAGCAGCCACCAGCCGGCCGGGCCCCATCCCGCCGCCACGCCGTAGGCCCCGGCAATCAGGGCGCTGCCAACCCCGCCCAGCAGGGTTCCCTCCAGGCTGACCACTCCGTTCGGGCCCCGCCGGGCGGGCTTCAGGGTCAGCAGGTGGTAGTAGCGCCGGCCGTAGACGTTGCCCAGCTCCGAGGACAGGGTATCGGCCGTTGCGGCGGCAAAGCTGCCGGCTATCATCAGCCCCAGCAGGGGCGCCTGCGGGGGCCACTGCCAGGCAAGCAGCCCCAGCAGGCCGGCCACGCCGGCGTTGGCCAGCACCTGGCCCGCCGTGCGGCGCCCTTTGTTGGCTTCGGCCAGGCCCAGCCGCCGCTTGTCGGCTACTTTCCAGGCCGAGGCCGCCGAGCCCAGGACAAAAAACAAACCCAGCAAAGCAAGACCGGCAAAGCCACTGCCCAGAAAGATGAGTACGCCCAGCAGGCCACCCACCCAGACCCCGGCCGGGGTTAGCTTGCCGGCCCGCGCGCAGTAGCTCATGCCCAGGGCCAGCACCAGCACCAGCCCAGCAAGGCGAAACAAAGAAGTCATACGCCCAAAGGTAAGCCTCCCCTGGTTGGATCGCCACCGGGAGGTAGCAAGCCGGGCTGTGGCCGGGCCCGCGCTACGTTGCCCACGTGGTGCGGCAGGACGCGGGCTCGGATATTCTCACCCGCTCGTTTCCGTCGCCTCTGGTTGGGGCGCTGGTGTTGCAGTTTTTCCACCGGCTAGAAGAAGCCGAAGAATGGCTGCGCAGTTGCCGGCAGCGGGAGATAATGCCCTAAACGAGTAGGTAGCGCTTTGCCCGGTAGCCCTAGCTGGCGGGGGAGCACCCGAGTAGCAGCAGGAAGGATCGGTAAGGAAAATCCCTCCGGGCGGACGGCTCAACGGATGCTGGCCGCGGGTTGCGCTAGGCCAGCTCGGTGAACAGCTCATGGCGGGTCTTGCGCACCTTCTTCGCCGTTGCCAAAAAGTCCTTTGCCTCGTCGCGGTAGCCCAACGCCAGCACCACGGCACTGCGCAGGTTGCGCTCGGGCAAGCCCAGCACCTGGTCCAGCGCCGCTGGGTTGAAGCCCTCCAAGGCGCAGGTATCGACTTGCTCCACCGCGGCGGCCACGATGCCGTACCCCAGGGCAATGTAGGCCTGGCGGGCGGCCCACGCGGCATACGCTTCGGGGCTCATGGTCAGCAGGCCCCCCCTGATGGCATCGCCAAAGCCCGTTAGCGAGTCCAGCGGCACCTGCCGCACCCGCGCGATGCGCTCCAGGTAGGTATCCACGTCGGCCGCGCTCAGGGTCTGCTGGGCCGCAAACACCAGCAGGTGGGAACCTTCCACGATTTGCGGCTGCTGGCAGGCCTGCTCGTGGATGCGCCCTTTAAGCGCGGGGTTCGAAACCACCATGATTTCGTAGGGTTGGATGCCGGTGGAGGAAGCCGCCAGGCGAATGGCGTTGAGGATGGCGTCGACCTTAGCGGCGGGTACCGCCTGGCCAGTAAAGTGTTTGGCAGCGTAGCGCCAGTTCAAAGCAGCAGCAAAGTCCATGGGAAAAACCTAAAGAGTAAGACAAAAAGGGCCGGGCAGGCCGCCGGTAGGGCCGGCAGTGCTACCCGTGGGGCCAGACCAGCACGTGGCGGTTGGTTTACGCCGTAATGCCGGAGCAAAAGTGTGCCGGTTAGCCTACTTTTGTCAAGTAGGCACCTTTTTATCAGGTTGTTTCCCCAAGGAAACTATTGCTGATAGTCAACCTAGTATGGAAGAAGATAAAGTAAAAAAACAGTACACCTGCGCCGTTTCCGCCACCGTAGACCTGGTGGGCGGTAAATGGAAGACGAGCATTCTGCTCTACCTTAAGGATGGCACCCTGCGCTTTGGCCAGTTGCAGCGGGCCGTGGCCGTGTCGCAGAAAGTCTTGACCCAGCAGCTAAAAGAGCTGGAGCAGGATGGCATTGTCCGGCGGCAGGTCTACGCCGAGGTACCGCCCCGGGTGGAGTACAGCCTCAGCCCCTACGGCCAAACCCTACAGCCCGTGCTGGAAGCCCTCTACTCCTGGGGGCTGCGGCACTACACGCGCGCCCACCCGGCGTGCGCCGCCGGGCACCCGGTCAACGACGAGGCCGGGCTGCAGGGCGTTGCTGCTCCACTGGGTGAATAGGCCGGGCCGCTACGCTTCTGCGTTGCGCAAGGCCCTGAATTTCGGTTAGTTGCGCGTACTGCCGGTCCCGGCCCGCGCTACCCCCCGCCCCCGTGGCACCCCAATGGCCCCTGACATCAGTTAGGGGCCGTTGGTTAGCTTCGCCAGTTGTTGCGAGCGTAAGCAGTGGCCTTGGTTAAGAGTTTGGGCGGGCGGTTCAAGGGCGGGTTCGCGGCCTGCTCACGGGCGAGTTGGCGGCGATGCCGGCAGTCACCTGCTGGTGCTCGGTCACCACGTGTCTTGCCTTAAAAGCTACGCCTTCTTTCGCTGAACATAAGGACATCCAGGCGGCCGTGTTCACCCCCTTGAGCAGCAGCCACAGACTCAAGGACAATTCGCCGGCGAAGGGCAGCAGCAAGAGCGCCGGCAGGAGCACCCCCGCCAGGGCCGGGGCAAACAGCGCCGCCCCGCAGCTTACCAGGTAGCCTGCGCCCGCCGCTTGCAGCCCCACGCCCAAGGCTTTGGGCAAGTAGCCCGACTTGAAAATCAGGTAGCCGTTTACCAGGCAGGTGAGGCCGAAAAACAGCAAGGCCACGTTGAACGCTACCCCGTGCGCTTGCAGCAGCAGGTGGGCCAGCACGGCCACCTGCTGCGGGCCTAGGGCGGACCCGTACGACGGGTTTTCCAGCGTCGGCAGCACCAAAAGCAGGAACACTTTGCTTACCGATTCCACCGATAGCGACACCAGGTTCAGGACCAGGGCCAGCAGCACCAAGCGGTGGCTGACGGGCCGCAGCAGCACGTACTCGATCCACTGCAGGGGCACGGCGCACAGCACGAGCAGCACGTTGAGCCCCACGGCCCATTGCCATAGCCCCGGTGCCGCCTGCAGGTTGCGCGCGGTTGCCGCCGCATCGCCCGCAACCAAGAGCTTGCTCATGACAAACCCTTCGGAGAACACGCCAAATACGATGATGGCCAGGTACAAGGCCCCTCCAAGGCGGGCATACCGCTGCGGGGAGGTGGTCGGGAAGGAAGAAGTCACGGGGAGTGGGGTTAGATGTGGCAGTAGCGCAAGCTGCTGCGGGTTCCGCGCGGCGGGCAAGCTGCAGCAGGTTCACGCTACCCTAGCCGGACAGCGGCGCCCAGCCGGCAGATGCAGGAGCAACGGGCACAGTTGCCTGCATAGAAATGCAGGGGACTACTGCACGGTGTAACCGCTGCTATATCCCCGCACGGCTAAACCGCTTGCTGCAAAGCTTCTTTCCCTGAATGAGAAGCTCCCGGCGAAAAGCTTTGTCAGGCCCATTCAGCTACAAAACAACTTATTGTAAGGGCCGGGACTGTTTCGCTAAACCAGCGTTTTCCGTGCGCAGGAGCACGCGCCGCACAGCCATGCGGCCGCCCGTCAGGCATCCTGCCGGGGTGGGCAGGCTCCCGCGTAAAGCGCAGCACGAGCCAGCTTGGTTTCGGTTCGGGGAAGGGATGGAGCGCAAAGGGCCGTAGAAGCGGTAAAAAGGCGCGCAGTCGGAGACGCTCTGCCCCCGCCGAAGTTCGGCCAACTGGCCTAGGCGTTGGTTTCCCTCCCCCCGCTAGTGCGCCCCTGACCGGGCCTAACTGCCCGGCGCAGCCCGGGTGCTTGCCGTGGCGGCACCAAACAAACTCCCGGGCTGCCTTCGTCAGGGCAAAGGGCTGGCGCCGGTCCGATTCGCTGCCTACGGCGGGCACTGGTTTGTAGCCCGGGCGTATCGGCCTTCTTTTGACCCTATGTAGCGCGCAGCTGCTTAACCGCAAGCCACCTGTCCTGTCCTGTCCTGTCCTGTTTGTAGCGTGCCTCTACCCCCTTGCGGCGAGGAGAAGACCCTCACCGTAAGGTTAACTTGTGCTCGCTCAGCCGCTGGCCTCTAGAGGTCGTCCAGCCCCGGCAAGCCCAGCAGACCGGCGGCGCGGCGCGCCACGGCTTTAACCCGGGCGACATCCGGGCCGGTGATGGTCAGGTGGCCCATCTTGCGGCCGGGGCGCGCCTGCGCCTTGCCGTACAGGTGCAGGTGGGTGCCCGGCAAACTCAGCACGGAGCGCCAGTCCGGCTCCCGCTGCCCCCCGCCCGCGTTTAACCACACGTCGCCCAGCAGGTTGAGCATGATGGCCGGGGAATGCTGGCGCGGCTCCGGCAGGGGCAAGCCCGCCAGGGTATAAACCTGCAAGTCAAACTGCGAGGCGTCACAGGCGTCCAGGGTGTAGTGGCCGCTGTTGTGCGGGCGCGGGGCCATCTCGTTCACCACCAGCCCGCCCTGCGCGCTGCCGTCGTCCACCACAAAAAACTCGACGCACAGCACCCCGACGTAACCCAGATGCTGGGCAATGGAAACGGCCGCCTCGCGGGCCCTATCGGCCAGGGCGGGCGGCATATTTCCTTCGTAGGCGTGGGTCACGGCCAGAATGCCATCGACGTGCACGTTGCGCTGCGGGGCAAAGCTGACGACTTGCCCGTCCCAGCCGCGCGCCACCAGCACCGAGCACTCGGCCATGAGCGGCAGCATCTTTTCCAGCACGCAGGCCACGCCGCCCAGCTCCGCCCAGGCCGCGGCCAGCTCCGCGGCATTCTGAACGCGGACCTGGCCCTTGCCGTCGTAGCCCAGGCGCGCGGTTTTCAGGATGCCGGGCAGCAACTCCGCCCGCTCGGCCTGCACAGCCTGCAGCTGGGCCGGCGTTTCAATCACCGCGTAGGGCGCGCAGCTCACCCCCGCCAGGTCAGCGCAGGCGGCGAAGTGGGCTTTTTCCTCGATGCGGTTCTGGGCTATGCCCACCACGGCCGCCCCCGGCGCTACGGGCCGGGTCAAGGCCAGCGCTTGCAGGGCCTGGGCCGGCACGTTTTCAAACTCGGTGGTGATGGCCTGGCTCAGCTCGGCGAGTTGCGCCAGCCCGGCCGGGTCGTGGTAGTCGGTCTGGATATGGTGGTGGCTGACCAGGCCGGCGGGGCTTTGCGCGTCCGGGTCCAGCACGGCGGTGAAGTAGCCCAGGCGCTGGGCGGCATGCACAAACATCCGGCCCAGCTGGCCGCCCCCCAGCACCCCCAGGGTGGCCCGCTGACCCGCGGCGTCCGCACTGCCCGGGTAAACCGGGCTCAGGGCGGCAACGTGACCAGCGGCGCTCATACGGGCAGGCTCATGGCGCGAGCGGTTTCGGTTTGCTGGGCGCGAAACGCCTGCAGCTTGGCAGCCAGGCCCGGGTCGTGCAGGGCCAGCAGGCTGACGGCGAACAAGGCCGCATTGGCCGCCCCGGCCGTGCCAATGGCAAACGTGGCCACGGGCACCCCCTTGGGCATTTGCACGATGCTGTGCAGCGAGTCTACCCCCTGCAAATGGCGACTAGCCACCGGCACTCCCAGCACAGGCACCGTGGTTTTGGCGGCCAGCATGCCCGGCAGGTGAGCGGCCCCGCCCGCGCCGGCAATAATGGCCTGCAAGCCGCGCGGGCCGGCTTGTTCGGCGTAGGCAAACAAGTCGTCGGGCATGCGGTGGGCCGACACCACGCGCGCTTCGTGGGCCACGCCAAAGTCAGCGAGAATCTGCACAGCATGCTGCATGGTGTCCCAGTCGCTGCTTGAGCCCATAACCACGCCAATCAGGGGCGTGCCCGGGGCGGCGCTAGGGATATCAGGGGTGTTGGAGGCGGAAAAGGTGTTCATCAAAAAATATTTGTTGTCATGCTCTATCTGGCGTCCGCTTGTCGAAGCATCGCTACCACTTCGTTAGCCCATCAAGGTTACTCCATTTGTCAGTTAAGTCAGCTGCTGATGGATCAATATCAATCACTTCAGCTTCGAAGTCGAACAGGATTGAGACAATAGCCGCCATATCTTCAGCGGCTAGGCTGACCCGATAAAAATCTGAAAAGCGTTCCTGTGGGGCGTTGTGCAAGCTGGGTTTGTCAATCTTGTCGTTTGACAGAATGCGGGTAATATGGTCAGCAAGATGCGCTTGGTCACGTTGCACCAAGATTCTGCGTGTAGCATTCAAAGTGGCAAAATCCAGAACGTCTCCGCATTCTTTCAGCTGCTTGTACTGCTTCGCATCCATTGTTTTGACGGGTCAAGCGAGACAACTCAACGAAGCGGGAGAGATGCTTCGACCAGCTCAGCATGACGTTCTTTTTTCAGTCAGGCCCTAATTATCAGCGCTCCAGCAGGATTTCCGCGCCCAGAATCACCAGGTCTACCCGACCCTTCAACGTCTGGTCGATAAAGGGCGTGTTCTGGGATTTGGATTTCATGAATTCCCGCGTGAAGGTTGTTTCCGCTGCGGGATCGAACAGGACGCAGTTCACTTCCTGGCCGACTTCGATGGTGGGTACCGGCAAACCCATCAGGCGGCGGGGCTCCGCCGAGTAGCGCTTCACCACCAGGTCCCAGCCAAACTTGCCGGGCTCGACAAAGAAGTGGTAGAGCGAGACCAGGGCCGTATCCAGGCCGGTAATGCCGTTGGGCGCGCTGATGAAATCCTGGGCTTTTTCAAAGGGCGTGTGCGGCGCGTGGTCGGTGGCAATGAGGTCGAAGACGCCTTCGATGAGCCCCTCGAGCAGGGCGTCACAATCGGCCTGGGTCCGCAGCGGCGGGTTCATCTTGTAGTTCGTGTCGTAGTCGCCGATGTGCTCGTCGGTGAACAGCAGGTGGTGCGGGGCCACTTCCGCTGTCACCTTCACGTCGCCGCGGGATTTCCACCAGCGGATGGTTTCCATGCCCTCCTTGCTGGACACGTGCTGGATGTGCACGTGCGCGCCCGCCGCCCGGGCCAGGCGGATGTCGCGGTCGATGATGATTTCCTCCGCGCAGGCCGGCGAGCCCTTGATGCCGAGCCGGTAGCTCATCACCCCTTCGTTCAGGGCGCGCGGCCCGGCCAGCTCCGGCACCTCGCAATGGCTGGCGAAAAACATCCCGAACTCGGTAGCGTACTGCATGGCCCGCAGCAGCACCGCCGGGTCGCTGGTGGTATCCCCGTCGTCGGTGAGCATTTTCACCCCCAGTTCGCGCATGCCCTCGATTTCCGCCAGCTGCTTGCCCTCGCGGTTCTTGGTCACGCAGCCGGAGGTATACACCGGAATGCGGGACCGGTGCGTGGCGTTTTCCAGCACGGAAGCGACCGAGCTGGCCGAGTCGAGGGCCGGACGAGTGTTGGGCATCATCACCACGCCGGTCACGCCGCCGTTGATGGCCGCTTCGCTCCCCGTCGTAATGGTTTCCTTGTTTTCAAACCCGGGGGCGCGGAAATGGACGTGGGCATCAAACATGGCCGGCATCAGCACCCGGCCGCGGGCGTCGATAACGCGGGCGCCCGCGGGAATGGCCAGGGCGCTGCCGATTTCCTGAATTTTTCCTTCGACCATGAGGACATCGCCTTCGAGCAGCAGGGGTGAATTTTCGGAGGCAATGCGGGCGTTTTGAAGGAGAAGCATGAATGTAGGAGGGCTGTAAACTGGCAAGAAGTGGGGAAATATTCTAGCGGTTGGAGATGAAAACACACGGGCGGACTCCGCCGCCGCGACCGGCATTTAGGGCACAATCACCGGTGAGCTGGCTCGCTGCCAGGCGGCATACGTTGATTCCTGCCGCGGGAACTCCCCGCCCGGCGTAAGCCAGTCGAGCACGGCCATGCGGATGGAAATGCCATTTTCAACCTGGTTAGTAATCAGGCTGCGCTCGTAGTCCATGACGGCGTCGCACAGCTCCACCCCCCGGTTCACGGGGCCGGGGTGCATGATGTAGAGGCCCCGGTCGCGGATTTCCGCCAGCCGGGCGGTGGTGATGCCGTAGACCCGGTGGTATTCGCGGACGCTGGGGAAAAACTGCACGTCCTGGCGCTCCATCTGCACGCGCAGCAGGTACACGACATCGGGCGCCCAGGCCATGGCCGCCTCGTAGTCGGTGAAGCGGGGGATGGTGGCCGGGACATACTTGGGCACCAGGGAGCCCGGGCCCAGGTAAGCGACGTCGACGCCCAGCTTTTGCAGCAGGGTGCTGGTGGAGCGCGCGACGCGGGAGTGGAGAATATCGCCGATAATGAGGACTTTTTTGCCCCGGGGGTCGGGGAACTTCTCCCTGATGGTGAAGGCGTCCAGCAGGGCCTGGGTGGGGTGCTCGTGCGCCCCGTCGCCGGCATTGATAACCGAGGCCGTGGTTTGACGGGCAATCATGCCGGGCAGGCCGGGGTGACCGTGGCGCACGACGATGTAGTCCGTGCGCATGGCCTGGAGCGTCTCAATTGTCTCGCGCACCGACTCGCCCTTGGTGATGGAGGAGTGGGCGACGTCGAAATTCGTTACCTCCGCCGAGAGGCGTTTGGCCGCAACCTCGAAGGAGGAGTGCGTCCGGGTGCTGGCCTCGTAGAACAGCATGAGCACGGACTTACCCTCCAGGGCCGGGATTTTCTTCACCGAGTGGGTGAACAATTTTTTAAAGGACGTGGATTGGTCGAGCAAAAACTCAATTTCCTCCCGGTGAAGGGAGGCAATGTCGAGCAGGTCTTTACGTGCCATACCGGAGCTGAGGAAAAGTGAGGTTGTCTAGCTAAAACGGACAATGTGAAGTCTTTATCTGCCCCTACCCCTGCCGGAGAAGCCAACGGCGGCTACTGCCTTAAGCCGAGGCGCTGGTAGCCGCCGTCGCCATTGGCGGCGGGAAAGTTGGCGTCCGGGGGTGGCAGGAAGTGGCGGCGGGGCAGCCGCGGACAACCTAAACGGACATAAAAAAACCGTTTCGGAATCCGAAACGGTGACGGGGCAACACGCAGAAAGAACAACGGAAATGCCGGAGGCAAAATCGGGAAAACCGATGGTGGCGAAGACCTTCCGGCCCACTCGCGGTTCCCTGCCGAGCAGGGTGCCTCCGCGCTTCATCAACAAGTTTTTTGGTTGAAGCATGGTGCGAAAATACGGCATTGTTACGCCCGGTAACTCATCAACCCTGTTGATTTTTTTGCGCCGTTTTTCTCCCGCTTCATTTTTTTGACCTAACGGGCTCAAAGACGCCCATTTTGTCGTTTCTCGCCATCCATAAAATGAAGGCTCGGGTAGCCACTTGCTTAAGCCAGCACAAGTCACCCTAATTTCAGCCCTTTACTGCCCTCGCCTCAGCCGACGGGCCGGCCCCATTGCCAAGGAGGTGGTCTGGTTAGGCTCCACCACCGGGGCGGGTGTCTGATGCAGCACCCACTAGCCACCTCGATAACCGCTTAAACCAGCTACTAAACACGAGCAAAACGCCAATGTGTTAACCTTTCAGCTTGGTTCGGTTAGTCGAGCCCTTCCTACGAAGGCCATGCGCCGGCCCCCTGGCCATGCGCCGGCCCCCTGGCAAACCACTCGTGTACTCCGACCTAAGTGACGCCGGGGCGTCACCTGGGGCAGCCAGTACACGGCCATCCGATTCAAGGCCTTGATTACGCAACGTGGTGCACTGCAAAGCATGAGCCGGCGCGGCAACGGCTGTGACAACGCCCCCGCCGAATTGTTTTAAAGTCGCTTCACAGCTGAATTGCTTAACGGCGGCAGCTTCCCCGGTTCTGACCGAAGCCAGCTTTAAGTCAGCCATCACATCGACGAACGCCGGCATTCCGCCCTCGGCTACCCCGCCCCCACCTATTTCGAAACCCAACTTAAAAAACTCGTCCCCTTGTGGCCGGCGTAGCTTGACCACTTATCCCCTTTGCACCCACCTAGGACATCCACTGTCCCCTCAGGTTCCGTAAGTTGCCAAAATTTATTCCCTAGCATACTCCCCCTAAATGCAAGCAGTATTACTACGCATTACCGTTCTTTCCTTGTTATCTGTATCTGCATCTGCCCAGGAACTTACCGGGCTGGTTTTAGATAATGCCTTAGCACAACCGATTGTAGGAGCTAGTGTGCAGGTAAAACGCACGCAGGCGGCTACGCTCACGAATGCTACGGGCGCGTTCACGCTTACCAATCTCCAGCCAGCCGACACCCTTGTTTTTTCGAGCCTGGGCTTCCAATCGCAGAAGGTCCAGTACACGGGGCAAACCACCCTGACGGTTAAACTGGTGGCGGGCCTTGCCCTTAATGAGGTTGTCGTAACGGCCCTGGGGCTGGAGCGCAACGCCCAGAGCCTGGGCTACGCGGTGCAGAAGGTAGAGGGCCGGCAGGTCAGCGAGGTAAAGGCGCCCAACTTCCTTGACAACCTGGCGGGGAAAGTGGCGGGCGTCATGGTCACGGCCGGCTCCACCGGGGTGGGGGCGTCGTCGCGCATCACCATCCGGGGCGAATCGTCCTTCACCAACAATAATCCCCTGTTCGTGGTCGACGGCATAGTGATCAACAACGCCACGGTGGTCAACCGGGTCAACGACGATGCCAACGGGTTTCAGGAAATCGATTTCGGCAACGGGGCCGGGGAAATCAACCCCGACGACGTGGCATCGGTGTCGGTGCTGAAAGGACCCAGCGCGGCCGCCCTGTACGGAACCCGGGCCTCCAATGGGGTCATCCTGATTACGACCAAGGACGGTTCGTCGGCGGGCAAAGGCATTGGCGTGAGCTTCAACAGCACCTTCTACGCCGAGCAGCCGTTTCAGCTACCCCGCTTCCAGAACAGCTACGGGCAGGGCAACAGCGGGGTGTTTAAGTACGGCAACGGCCTGGGCGGGGGCATCAACGACAACATTTCCTACAGCTACGGCCCGAGGCTGGACGCGGGCCTGCTGATTCCGCAGTACGACAGCCCCGTGACCCTGCCCGACGGCCGGGAGGTGCGCGGCGCTGATACGCAGGTGTACAGCGGACTGCCCATCACCCCGACGCCATTTGTGGCCCACCCCAACAACCTGCGCGATTTTTACCGGACGGGGCATACGGCCATCAACAACCTGGCTGTTTCGGGCGACTACGAGAAAGGCAGCTACCGGCTCTCCTTCACGGACCTTAACAGCCAGTCGATTATTCCGGGGGTGAACCTGAAGCGCAGAACCCTGGCCGCCCGGCTGCAGTTTGAGCCGACCCGGCGGCTGAAATTCAGCTCCTCGCTCAACTACATCAACAGCGGCAGTGCCAACCGCCCCGCGACCAAGTACGGTTCGGAAAACACCAACTACGCCCTGAGTGCCTGGCTGGGCCGACAGACCGATGTAAACCCCATGAAGCAGTACTGGCAGCCGGGGTTGGAAGGTATTCAGCAATATTCCTACAACTATACCTACTTCGACAACCCGTATTTTACGCTCTACGAAAATCGCAACTCGTTTAACCGCGACCGGCTCATTGGCAATCTGGCCGTGACGGGCGAACTGGCCAACAACCTGACGCTGCTGGTGCGCAGTAGCATGGATTACTCCGGTGAGAACCGGCAGTTTCGGCGGGCCTTCAGCAGCAACCGCTTCAAAAACGGCGCTTACGCCGAGAACGCCGTTTTTTTCCGGGAAATCAATACCGACTTCCTGCTGAACTACACCCGCAGCCTGGGTCCGCTGTCGCTCGACGTATCGGCCGGGGGCAACCGCATGGACCAGCTGGCCTCGTTCGATCAATATCAGGCCCTGACGCTGGCGCAGCCGGGCGTGTTCAAGCTCAACAACGCCGCCTCGCCGGTGGAGGTCTACCAGCAGAGCGGCCGCAAGCGCATCAACAGTTTGTATGCCCTGGCCAAGCTGGGTTTTAAAGACGTCTTGTTTGTCGACATCACCGGGCGCAATGACTGGTCGAGCGCCCTGGCTACGCCAACCTCCACGGCCAATACCTCCTTCTTCTACCCGTCGGTGTCGGCCAGCTGGGTGCTGTCGAACCAGTTCCGGCTGCCCGCTGTCGTATCCTTTGCCAAAGTGCGGGCCAGCATCGCCAACGTCGGCAATGACACCAGCCCCTATCAGACCGCGGGGGTGTTTACCACCCGAAACCCGGTTTTTTCGCAACCTGCGTTCAGCGACCAGAGCACCATTGCCAATACCAACCTCAACCCGGAGTCAATCACCTCGCTGGAAGTAGGGGCTGATGTGCGCTTCCTCAACGACCGGCTGGGTTTCGACCTGACCTATTACAATGCCCGCACCAGCAATCAGATTCTGTCGCTGCCCATTGCCATCTCGACGGGCTACAGCGAACGAGTCATTAATGGGGGCAAAGTGGGGTCGCGGGGTATCGAGGCGGTGGTAAGCGCAACGCCCATGCTGACGAACCGCTTCCGGTGGAACGTGAACCTGAATTTCAGCCGGAACCGGACCACCGTGGTGTCTCTGCCCGAAGAGGCCGGAACCCTGACGCTGGGCTACAACCGCATTTACGACAACGTGAACCAGACGGTCTGGTACCAGGTGCGGCAGGGCGACCGGCTGGGCGACATGTGGGGAACGGGCTACCTGCGCACCGCGCAGGGCGCCTTCATTGTGGGCAGCAACGGGCAGTACATTGCCGACAACACGCTGAAGAAGCTGGGCAACTACAACCCCGACTTTATGGTGGGGCTGTCAAACCAGTTCAGCGTCGGCAACTGGAACGCAGGCTTTCTGCTCGACTGGCGGCAGGGCGGCATTCTGGTGTCGCGCACGCTGGCCCTGGCCGGCGTGGCGGGCCAGTTGATCGAAACGGCCGACCGGCCCGAGGCGGGCATTGTGGCCACCGGCGTGGTGAATACCGGCACGGACAATAACCCGAACTACCAACCCAACACCCTCGCCATTCCGGCCGAAACCTACTACCGGATGTATTATGACCGCAACAATGAGGAGAATAGCACCTACGATGCCTCCTATGTAAAGCTGCGGGAAGTGACCATCGGCTACTCGGTGCCCGAAACGGCATGGCTGGCCAAAAAGCTGCGTACGCAGCAGCTGACCGTTGCCCTGGTAGGACGCAACCTGCTGGCCCTCTCGCGTATTCCGCACTTCGACCCCGAGCAGACCTCGTTCCAGCAAAACCAACTGCAGACCGGTGTCGAGGACATGACCTACCCAACCACCCGCAACGTGGGCGTGAAGCTAAGCGCGAACTTCTAAGCCCCACTTCCCGATTATGAAACGGAAATTATATAGCCTCCTGCTGCTGACCGCACTGGCGGGCTTGCTGCCCGGCTGTACGGACAACTTCGAGGACATCAACACCAACCCCAACGCCCCGGTCGACGTGCAACCGTCGCTGCTGCTGCGCAAAATCATTTTCGACTACGGCGAACAGATGTCCTACGAAGGCTTTGTGGCGGGCAACCTGCTGGGGCAGTACTTTACGGCCATCGACTTCAACCTGTTTGACCGGCACAGCCTGAGCGAACCGCAGTACGGCGGCAATCCGTGGCCGTTTCTGTACAGCAACCTGCGCGACAACGAGATTCTGCTGCAAAAAGCGCGCACGAATCCAGCTTTCGGGGTGTACGAAGGCCCGGCCCTGATACTGAAAGCCTACATGGCCGCCGCGTTGACGGACCTGTACGGCGACGTTCCTTACAGCCAAGCCCTGCAGGGCAAAGCGGGGATGATTACGCCTGCCTATGATACGCAGGAGGCTATCTACACGGCGGCCGGTGGTATCCTGGATAACCTCGACAAAGGCATCGCCTCCATCAACAATTACAAGGGGGCGGCGGCCCTCGACGGCGACATCCTATACAGTGGCAACCGCAACAAGTGGGTGCTGTTTGCCAATTCCCTGAAAATCAAGGCGCTGATGCGCATATCGGGAAAGGTAAACGTGAAGGGGGCCCTGCAAAAAGTATTCACGGAAGGTGGCTTCATCAAGGCCAACACGGATAACGCCGTCTACCGGTTCACCCTGTCGCAACCCAATAACTTCCGCATGTCGACGGCCCGCCTTGGTGATTTCAACCTGTTCATTATGTCCTTAACCAGCCAGGAGATACTGACCAGCCTGAACGACCCACGAATGGGAGTGTATTTCCGGCCTACTGCGGCTAAACCGGGTACGTACAAAGGGCTGCTCAATGGCCCCGATGCCTCTAAACTATCAATTTCAGTGGCCGATTACTCGTTTACGGGAAGGATTTTCAGGGAAGAGTCGGACAAATTGTATGCGAACTACATGACGGCCTCCGAAACCAGTTTCTGGCTGGCCGAAGCTGCGGAGCGGGGGCTTATATCGACCCCGGCGAAGGACTGGTACGAACGGGGCATCACCCAGGCGTTTGACTACTGGGGAACGGCGCTGCCCGCCAGCTACCTGACCAGCAGCAAGGTGGCCTACGGTCAGAATGGCCAGAACCCCATCGAGCAGATCCTGACGCAGAAATGGCTGGGCAACATCAACAACGGCTACGAGGGCTGGACCGAGTACCGCCGGACGGGGTTTCCCCGTCTGAAACCGATTTCGGCCAGCCTCAACAACGGGCTGATTCCCAAACGAATGCCCTACCCTGCCACGGAAAGTGCGCTGAACGCGGTGCAGTACAAGATAGCGGCCGACAACACCCAAAACAATAGCATCAACGTCCCCGTATGGTGGGCCCGCTGATTACCCCCGTATGAGTACAACCCTGTTGCAGTGGACGTTGGTGCTGGTATCCAGCGTCACGCTGTTTCTCGTATCACCGCTGTCCCGGACCGCGCCCGAGTTTTTCAGAGGAGCCCGCAAAGAGCGGACCCCGAATACTGTTTTCCTGACCAGTAGTCTGGTCATTTCCTGGCTGTTTGCCAAGTCGATTACCAATGCCGCCAACCTGGGCCACAGCTTCGGGCTGGTGGGAGGCGTGGCCTACGCGGGGTATTACCTCTCGTTTCTGGTGGCCGGTTTCGTCATCGTCTCCATGCGCCGCAAAGGGGGCTACCGCAGCATCCACCATTTTCTTGAATCGAAATACGGGGCGGGGGCGGTGGTCGTCTTTACCTTCCTGATTATAATTCGGCTCTACAACGAAATCTGGTCCAATACCATCGTTATCGGCTCTTATTTTGGCGTGCAGGGCACGGCCGATTACTACGTCGCCATTGTGGTGTTCACCCTGCTGACGCTGGCTTACACGCTCAAGGGCGGCATGAGCAGCTCGATCATGACCGACGTGATTCAGCTCTCGCTCTTTGTGGTCTTGCTTATGGTTATTCTGGGTTTTATCCTGCCCCAGTACGGGGGCAGCCTGAAGCCCTTTCTCAGTAGCGGGGAATGGACATTGGGGCAGGGCGTCGATTTGCTGCTGGTGGCGGTGGTGCAGTGTTTCAGCTACCCGTTTCACGACCCCGTGCTCACCGACCGGGGTTTTATCTCCGATACGCGCACGACGCTGACGTCCTACCTATGGGCGGGGGCTATCGGCTCGGGCTGCATCATTTTTTTTAGCTTCGTGGGCATCTTCGCCAAGCTCAACGCCCTGACCGGTGAAGCCCCGGTGGCCGTGGCGCGGTACTTCGGCGTGCCGATGCTGCTGCTGCTGAACCTGATCATGGTTACCTCGGCCTCGTCGACCCTCGATTCGGCCATGGCCTCGTTTTCCAAGCTTATCAGCATTGACCTGAGCAAAGCGGCCGTGCCCAGCGTATCGAGAGGGCGGTGGGCCATGGTGGTGTTGACGGTACTGGGCACCATCCCGGTATTCTTCAACCCGGCCATTCTGTCGGCTACCACCATCAGCGGCACGCTGGTGCTGGGCCTGGCCCCCGTGTTTTTGTTTTGGCATGTGCCCGTACCGCGCCTGGCCTTTCACCTGTCGGTCGTGGGGGGGCTGGGGCTGGGCGGTTTGCTGACGCTGTTTCCCCTGCCCGATACCCTGCGGCTGGGCGAGGGCAAATACGGGGCGCTGCTCAGCACGAACCTGCTTACGTCGGCTTTCTGTTTCGCGGTATTCGGGCTCTGTATTCTTCTGCGCAAAAAGCCCCATCATGGATAGCCTACTCACCCAAGACCTTGGCACGCGAAGCGGCCGGCTGCTCGTTTTCGGGGGACCCTACTCGAACCTGCAGGCCCTGGAGACGCTCAAAGACATTGCCACTCGGCTGCAGATTCCCGCGGGCAACATCGTCTGCACCGGCGACATCGTGGGCTACTGCGCCCAACCCGACGCAGCGGTGCAGTTTGTGAAAGACTGGGGTGTGCACGCCATCCAGGGCAATGTCGAACAGAATATCATCCGGGGCGAAGACGACTGCGGCTGTAACTTCGCCGAGGGCAGCCGGTGTGACCTGTTGTCCCGCGCCTGGTTTCCTTATGCGGTGCGGAGCCTTTCGGCCGGCTCGGTCGCCTGGCTCAGTACCCTGCCGCTCCAGCTGTCTTTCCGGTATGCGGGTAAGGCGGTAGCCGTGCTGCACGGCGCCTCCACCGGCATCGCCGATTTTGTGTTCTCTTCTACTCCCTGGCCGGTGAAAGAAACCAGCTTTGCCGCTACCGGGGCCGAAGTGATACTGGCCGGCCACGCCGGCCTACCCTTTGTCGATGAGCGGGCCGGGCACTGCTGGCTCAATGCGGGCGTGATTGGCATGCCTGCCAACGATGGCACCCCGCGGGTCTGGTATCTGCTGCTCGATGATACCAATGGCCGGTTTAACTACACCTTTCACGCCTTTACCTACGACAACGGTCGGGCCCATCAGATAATGCGGGCTAGTGGGCTCCCCGATTCCTACGCGCGCACCCTGCTAACGGGCATCTGGGATAACTGTGAAATTTTGCCAGAGGCAGAGAAGGCGTTACAGGGCCGGGCCATTACGCTGCAGTATGAAGCCAACGAGTAGAACACGCTCCCTTTTCGGGCAAAGCTGAAATGGTTTTAGGGCGTGCCACTTCCCTTCCCGCAAACCTGCCTGAGGGGTGCAACCGGAAGTAGTGAAATTCTCCTGTCAAGGAGAGAAAGAATAATAGGCAGGGACCGGATAGAAAAACGACATCGAACACGCGTTCAGCGAACCTTTCCGCTAAGTAAACGTGGCTGTGTGGCTGCTGCGCAAGTTAACCCCTTGCCGGGTTCGAATGTTGGTAGTGCCTGCTCGGCTTTCACCCGATCCGGACCTTTCCGCTGACACTGGTGCCCGCCCCCCCTGTTTACCAGCAATTGCTGCAAACCGTTGATTTCAGCTGCGCGCGGAACGTGTTCACTCCTTTCTAGAGCCCAGCGGCCGGCCCTCACTTGCTCCCGTCATATTCGTCAAATTGCTCTTGGTGGGTCACGTGAAGAGTATTACCTCGGGTCGCAAGCTGCTGGAGTTAACTTCGCTGCATCTAGGCAGTCGCATTTTTATGGGCTATGAGCTTCACCCGACATAATCCTTTTTTCATACTCTCTTCTCAGGAGTCCACCCTGCCCGCGGGCCGGAGGTGAGCTTCTAAATAGCCGCGCCAGGCATTGTGGTGCCGGATCAGGGCAGCCGACGGATGATGAAGTTCTTGAGGGGATTCTTCTTGATGATGGTGGTCAGTCGACCCCCGACATACCGATACTCATCTGCTCGTCCAGCCCGGTGAGCATAAAACCCGTTGCGATCGCCGGGGGTTAGGCCGAAGTAATCGCCGAAGTATTCGGAGTAGGCAGCCGTACGACCCACTGGCTCTGCGAAAAACAGATCGGTCATGGTCCAGGTAATCGGCTTGGTCTCGGTGCCGTGGTACTGATGCTTGTACTGCTTGGCGCTGATGTCGTAATGCTCTCCTTTCCACTCGGTGCGGGAGGCGAATTTGCCTTGGTTGGTGTGGGCTTCTACCGTGGAGAGCAAGAGCTGCCCGTTGCGGACGTGATTGACCACCTTGTAGTACACCTTGAGGTGGTACACCAGGAAGTTCACCTGGACGTCGCTTACGAGCGTATAGAGTACATCGGTTCCGGTCTGCGGCTGGCGAGTGGCGGTCATCGTGCCCACCTGCAGGCCAGCTACTTCGATGGCATACCGATGGATTTCGGCCGCTGGCTTCCCCTGCGCTAGCAAGGGTGCCAGCACTACGGTACTGAGCACCAACAGCCGTTGCAAGCGCTTACTGCTCATTCAGCTGCCGGTTGTAGTCCAGAACCGTGATCTTGGCGGTGTTCGCCATCGTGGGAGGGGAATACCGGTTGACCCACCGCACGACGGACTGGCCGTTGGTGTTCCAGCCGCCCTTATACGAGTCGAAGTACATGGAGAGCTGGGCCGCGTCCTTGCCCACCTTGTGCTGGCTGGTACAGCTGAGAAAATCCCGTCCCTGCTTATTCAGCTGCTGGTCAAGCTGGGTAGCGGTGTAGGCCTCGTTGCGCAGGCGCGGACGCGAGCTAGAAGCACATACCAAGGCAGAGGGGACAGGCGGGTCCCCGCACTTCTTGCGCGGGGTGCCGTGCTCAATGTCGTCGGGGCGCATCTTTTTCCCACCAATCGAGCTAAACTCGGCTGCCCCGGGCGGGGTCACAAAGGGAATCTTGATGTTAAAGCCACTGTCCTTGATGCTTTTCACCGGGTAGTGGTCCTGAATTAGCCGGATCATATACGCCTTGCAGGCGTTACTCCAGTACGCCATCTGCCCGGGCGTACTCCGCCAGGCCGCCGGCGCATTTTTGCCCAGCGCGGTCCGGTACTGGTTAAACTCCTTCCCGTCGGTGTTGAAGCTTTTGTAGTTCACCAGACCTTGGGCATTGACGTGCTTTTTAAGCAGCCGATCAAAGGCACTATGCTCCACCGGGGCAGCAACTACCTGTCCGCTTGGGGAAGTGCTTACAGCCAGGACGGGGACGGAAGAGGCAGCCAGAAGAGGGCTGGTAAGCAGCAGGATCAGCAGGGAGTGGCGCATGGCGAACGGATGAGTAGGCATATACGGCTCCGGACACGCACAAAGATTGCCGGCCCCTAAATCTCTACGCTGCGGCTTTCTCGTAGAGGTAGAGTACTACCTGTTGGCCTCATGCTCCTGACCACTGTCCTGTTGGGTTTAACCACCGTGCTTCCCGCGGATAGTGTACGCAGGCGCCTTACCCTGCTGCCGTTGCCGTTGGTGTATTACACCCCGGAAACGCGCCTGGCCTACGGGGCTGCGGTCACGGCCACCCTGCGATTCCGACGAGACGCCGGCGACAGCACGGCGCGCCCTTCGCAGCTGACTGTGGGCGCGGCCTACACCCAGAACCGGCAGCTGCTCCTGTACGTGCCCTTTCAGGTGTTCTACGACCACAACCGCTACTATGCGTATGGCGAGGTCGGGTACTACCGCTACACCTACTACTTTTTTGGGGTGGGGCAGCAAGCTGTTCCCCGGGAATTATACGCCGTGCGCTTTCCCCGGGTGCGACTAAATGCGTTTCGGCGTGTTCTGCCCACGCTGCCTTCCGGCAAGCTCTACGCCGGGCTCCGCTACCAATTTGAGGATTACCACATTACCCAGGTCGCCGCCGAGGGCCAGCTCGCCACCGGAATAGTGCCCGGTAGCCGGGGCAGCCGCCTTTGTGGCGGCGGGGGCGGCGTGTTCTTCGACTCCCGCGACCAGGTGTTTTTCCCGACCAAGGGAATGGTCGCCGATGTCGGGTTCTGGCTGCGAAACAGGGCCACTGGGGCCGGCAACATGGGGCAGACCACTTCCTTTGACCGGTACGTAGCCGATGTTTCCTCTTACCATCGCCTGACCAGGCACGCAGTGCTGGCGATGAACTACTTCACCAGCTTCACGAGCGGAGAGGCACCTTTCAACGCCCTCTCCCTGCTCGGGGGCACCCGGCGAATGCGCGGCTACTACGAAGGGCGCTACCGGGACCAGAACGCGGCCCTGCTGCAATCGGAGCTGCGAGTGCCCCTCTATAAGCGGCTGGGTGCCGTCGCCTTTGGCTCCTTGGGCGTGCTGGGAGGCCAGGGGCAACTGCTGCGGCTGGGTGCCCCGAAAGCGGCCTACGGAACCGGCCTGCGCTTCACTGTCAACCGCCGTGACCATCTGAACCTGCGGGTAGATTACGGACTCGGCCGTAAATCCCGTGGCTTGTATCTGACCATCGGGGAAGCCTTTTAAACTCAAGTATGAGCAAAACGAGCAACTTGCGAACTCCCACTCTTCCCGGCTATGACGCTTAGTGTTATCATTCCCACCTACAATGAGGCGTCCAACATCGGTCGCTTAGTTACTCAGTTACGTCAGTACGCCCAGCCCGAGGCAATCGAAGTGCTTGTGGTGGATGCGGGCAGCTTGGATGAGACCGTGCTGGTGGCTTGCCAGGCGGGAGCCACGGTTCTGCAGTCTCCCAAGCCCGGCCGTGCTGCGCAGATGAACTACGGGGCGCGGCATGCCAGGGGGGAGCTGCTGTACTTCGTGCACGCGGACGTGGGGATTCACCCGGCCTACGTAGCCACGATCTGCCAGGCTGTGCAAGAAGGGTATGAGGCCGGGTGCTACCGTTTCCGCTTTGATTCGGCCCACCCAATGCTGCGCCTGAACAGCTACGGCACGCGGTTTAAGGGCATCATGAGTCGCGGAGGGGACCAGACGTTGTTTATCACCCGGCCGTTGTTTGAGGCGCTGGGGGGATTCGATGAATATTACTGCATCATGGAGGACTTTGACATCATTCGTCGGATTCGCAGGCGAACCCGCTTCCTGATTGTGCCCCAGGATGTGGTGGTATCGGCTCGCAAGTATGAAACCAACAGCTGGCTGCGGGTGCAGCTGGCGAACCTGACGGCCTTCTCCCTGTTTTTCCTGAAGGTGCCGCCCCCGCGTATTGCCCGCACCTACAAGGCGCTGCTCAACTACCGCTGATGGGGCCAGTATTGGTGACCGGGGCCGGTGGCTTCCTAGGCCGTCATCTCGTGCAGGAACTCCTGGGGCGAGGCTACTCCGTACGGGCGCTCGTGCGGCCGGGCAGTAACCGCATGCCTTCTCCTTTGCCCCCGCTGAGTTCGCTGGGGGTGGAGGTCCGGGAGGGTGACTTGTGCCAGCCGGCTTCGGTGCAGGGCCTGGCCGTGGGCTGCTCGGCCATTATGCACGCGGCGGCCCGGGCCGAAGTAAATCCGGCCCGTAATCCGGCCGTGTGGGAAGCGAACGTAAGCGGCACGGAAACCATCCTGCACCTGGCACGGCAGGCAGCGGTCGAGCGCTTTGTGTTTGTCGGCACGGCCAACGTGTTTGGGTACGGGAGCCGGTTGCAGCCTGGTGACGAAACCCGCCCCTACGCCGGGCAGGGGTATGGACTCGACTACATGGATAGCAAGCGGGCGGCTACGGATCGGGTGCTGCAGGCAGTGGCCCAGTGGCACCTGCCGGCCGTGCTCGTGCATCCCACCTTTATGCTGGGGCCGGGGGACGCTAAGCCCACTTCCAATGCGCTGCTGCTGGAACTCTACCGGGGCAAGCTGCCGGGCTATCCGCCCGGGGGAAAGAATTACGTGCATGTGCGCGACGTGGCCGTGGCCACGGCCAATGCCCTCACGCAAGGCCGCATCGGGGAATCCTACATCCTGGGTTATCAGAACCTGAGCTACCGGGAGGCGTTCACCCTGATGGCGCGTCTGATGGGGGTGCGTCCTCCTACCCGACCCATCCCGGCGCTCCTGGCCCGGCTCTACGGGGTGGCGTGCGATGTCCAGGCGCTGGCAACGGGTCGCCCCGCTCAGGTGAACTCCGCCATGGTCGCCGTAGCCAACGACGGGCACTACTTCAACGTCCAGAAAGCGCGGGCCGAGTTGTCCCTTCCTCAGACCGATCTGGAGGAAGCCATCCGGGAGGCCTTCTACTGGTTTAAAGCGCATCAGTATGTTTGATACAAAACTGGCTCCGGCAGTAGCTGGCCCTCCGCAGGACGCTGCGGAAACTCCCCATCGGTCACCCATCCGGCTCCCGGGCACGGGCTTCTTTGCCGGAAAGGTCGCCCTGGTCACCGGCTCGGAGTCCGGTATTGGCCGGGAAACCGCCCGCGCCCTTTGCCAGCAGGGCGCTGCGGTTGTGCTCAACGGACGACAGGCGGACCGTCTGGAGCAGACACGTCAGGCGCTGGCGGATGCTGGTTACGTCGTGGCCAGCTGCGTCGCCGACGTAACGGACTACGCCGCCTGTGAGGCGCTCGTGGCCACCGCCATTCAGACGTTTGGCCGGTTGGATGTGCTCATCACCAATGCCAGCATTTCCCAGCGGGCGTACTTTGCGAATATGCAGCCCGAGGTGTTCCGGCAGGTGCTCGACAGCAATGTGTACGGCACGGTGTACCCACTCAAGGCCGCGCTGCCGTATCTGCTGCAGGTCCGGGGTAGCGTCACGTTCATTTCCTCCATCTCGGCCCTGAATGGAATGCCTAGTGGCTCCGCGTATTGTGCGGGCAAGGCGGCCGTGGCCAACCTGGCACATACCCTTCGGTTGGAACTTTCCGACACCGGCCTGCATGTGGGCGTGGTACACATTGGGTTCACCCAAAATGATCCCGACAAGCGGGTACTAAGCGCGAGCGGAGAGCCCGTCCCTATTGCGCACCGACCGCCGCGCTGGCAGAAAACCCAAGCGCAAGTAGCCTCCCGTATTGTGGAGCATATCCGCCGGCGGCGGCAACGCACGGTGCTCTCCGCCCTGGGGCAGCTCATTGTGCTGGTGCACACCTACCTGCCCCGGCTGGGCGACTGGATCGTGCTCCGGACTATTCGTCGGCTCCGGCATTTCTACGAATAAGGGCGCTCCTAAACCGGGAGGGCGGATCCTCTCGTACGTTTGCCGGGCATGGGCAACCGCATCGCCTCTGCTGCCAGGGTTCTGCACTGGGAGTCAGCTTGTCTCCCAGCTTTTCTACGAACACGTTTCATGAAATCACTCAAGGCCACGGGCCACCAACTGGCCGATTCGGCTTTTCAGTTAACCGTACTTCGGCAGGAGGAGGCGCAGACCCTGCACCTACCCCTATTTCGGGAGAAGCTGGCTGAGGCGGGGCTCTTCCCCCTGCTCCCCGTTGCTCCCACCGTGTTGCAAATCAACGTGGGCAAGATGTGTAACCAGGTCTGCCGGCACTGCCACGTCGATGCCGGTCCGGACCGGAAGGAAATCATGACGCGGGAAACCATGCAGCTCTGCCTGGATGCGCTGGCGCAGACCGATATTGCGACGGTGGATTTAACGGGGGGAGCCCCCGAGATGAACCCCGACTTCCGGTGGTTTGTGGAAGAAATCAGCAAACTAGGTCGCAAAGTGTTGGTGCGTTGCAACCTCACCATCATCGTGGCCAACAAGAAGTACTACGACCTGCCCGAGTTCTTCAAAGTGCATGGTGTGGAAGTGGTCAGCTCCCTGCCCTTCTACACTGCAAAAACCACCGACCGCCAGCGGGGGGATGGCGTATTTGAGGACTCGGTTAAAGCCCTGCGCATGCTGAACGCCGTCGGCTACGGGCAGGAAGGGAGCGGCCTGGTGCTGAACTTGGTGTACAACCCCAACGGGGCCTTTCTGCCGGGCTCCCAAAAGGGGCTGCAGGAGCAGTTCAAGCGGGCGCTGCTCAAAGACTTCGGCATTGTCTTCAACGAGCTTTACGCCATCACGAACCTGCCCGTCAGCCGCTACCTCGACTTCCTGATGGAGTCCGGAAACTACGCCAGCTACATGGAAAAGCTAGTCAACGCCTTCAACCCAGTAGCCGCGGCGGGCGTCATGTGCCGCAACACGATTTCCGTTAGCTGGGAAGGAGGGCTCTACGATTGCGATTTCAACCAGATGCTGGACCTCACCGTGGCCAGCCCAGTACAGCACATCCGAGATTTTGATGTTGCGATGCTCAGTAAGCGGCCTGTTGTTGTCAACCAGCATTGTTATGGTTGCACGGCGGGTAGTGGGTCCAGCTGCGGGGGCGCAACAGTGTAGTCGTAATGACCATATTTTTCCTTGTTCAGCTAAACAAGCGTTTACTCTTGCGTCTGGCTGCCTCGTTTGTCGGCCCGCAGGCTTTGCACAATAAAGAAATTGGCCAGGAATTGGAGCAGGGTTTGCACCACGTAAGTGACCGTCCCCACCGCCGTTTTAAGTACTGGGTAGGTGAGGGGAAACAGGAGTAACCCCAACACAAACAATCCCACGGACAGGATTTTTGCCCAGCGGTACCCCTTGCGGATACAGGCGTACAGCCCCAGGAACAGCCCCAGCGTGACCACCCCGATGCCTACGGTGTACGGAGTAGCAGCGGGTGCAAACAGCCCTTGACGGGCAAGTAGATTGCCGAGCAGACCTGCTCCAAGACTGATAAACAAGAGCGTGGAAGCCCGGATGTCGTAATGACGGGAAGGAGAAGCGTTCATTGCACAAAGGAAGAAACTACTGCGTCACCAAACCCAACTTGAAATGAGAGCAGAGCCTTTTAGTGCACGTAGCTGCCATCGTTCACGAAAAGGGTCGTATAAGTCCCGGTTATGTTAAGTGCCCGGACAGCAGTGAGGTTGCCCTCGAGCACTAACAGCACAGCCGCCAAGCAAAGGCGCTTATCCCGGGGCAGGAATTTGGCCCACCCATTCCCACCCAAACTGCACCCGGATGCACGACTTGCCTTGCTTACTCACGCCTCGTGTATGCGGTTTGTTTGACACCCACGAAGCGGCTTGCGCATATTCGTCGGGAGTAAACAAAGCTTCTCGCGGGTAGGCGCGCCAGGTAAGGGTTTCGATGCCGGGTACGGTCAAGTACTCCAAGGGTAAGGGCATCTCTTGGGCGTCGCTGAATAGGGACTCATAGTAGCGGCTCCGCTCCGCCACCGCGACCATAAGCCGGGAATGGCAGAAACCTTCGGCCGTGGGTTCGTGGAGCCAAATAGCGAGGTAGAAATTCGAATAGCGCCTTTTCAGCTGACTATGCCACTGGTGAATAGTATGCAGGAAACGCTCCAGCCAAAGGGCGCGAAACTCCGGCTGGTGGGGCACTTCTTGACAGCAAGCCCACGGGTCAGCTATAACCTTATGGTAGGTCTGTTGATAGCGCGCAAGCCAAGTTAAATCGGCTAGCCGCATCGGACTAGGTCTCGTTGCCCGTTGCCGCAGAGCGCGGTAGTGCCTCCGTAAGCCCCGGATTCGTTTCTTTTTCCAGTTCATGTAGTACGCGGCAGTAGCTTGTCCGCTAAGAAAGGGCTTGTGGGCAAGCTACTATAGAATAGATTTTCGGGGCAATTCTTGCTTGGCAACTTAGCATAAGATTTACTTATGGGACTTTTGGCACTGCTTTAAGGAGCGTAGGGTAGCATAACGAGCGTGTCTAGCTTAAGGTACGCTCGCGCGTAAGGCGTCGTAATGCTCACCTTATCCGTGACGTAGTGTACCGGATAGGTTACGAGGGGACTGCCATACGCTAGGTTGCGGAACTTGATGCGGACGGGTACAATATAAATCCCTTGATACGCATACTGATCAGTAGAATATTCTGTCAGCTTAAGGCGGGCAGCGGTCTTAAGGATAGCGCTCGCATAGCGCAGATCGTATAGGGGGAGATTAACACCCTGACCAAGATTGTGCGCCGTCAAGGAGGTAAGGTAATGCTGCGAGTTGATGGCGCAGGCCGGGTAAAACACGACAAATGAATTCGCTGGCTCATGGGTGATAAGAAAGCCTTCGCCTTCGTATTGCGCTTCTTCCACTAACGTGGGGGGACAAGATGGCTGACAGGCACTACCTAGAGCAAGCAGCAGGGAAAACGTGTAGCTTCGCATTACGCGAGCAATTAGTAAAAACTAAGATAAAACAACTTTATACAGTCTTTACTAGCTCGTTACGCATCCCGGAAAAGTCGCTAAACATAATTTCAGTTATACGCGGGGTCACGGAAAAGTGGTGGTTTTCGGCCCAGTCGTCCGCCGCTGCGGGCGTGGTACTTTGCCGGGGACCGGGCGCCGGCTTGGGCGTTTGAGAGAAGAAGGCGTATTTATTTAGGTAATTATGTCCAGCAACGGGTTGCCCGTGCTACCCGCTTTTCTTCCTGTCATATGGCCCTACGCTTTTTCCTGTTCATGTGGCTGCTGCCGTTCGCCGCTTGGGCCCAAGGTAACAACCCCGCCCCCGTGCGCCGCATCCCGCCTAAATCAAGCACTTTGCCGCCAAGGCCTACCATCGACCAGGCCCTAACAGGCTCGGTTAACATCCGCATCATGGAATTGGCTGCCCCGACTTACCTGTACAGACACCTAAGCGATTCAAGCGGCCGGCCCGCCTCATGGGAGCTAAAGCGCGGGCATTTCGTCATCGTAAAAAAAGCCTACCCCCGCTGGCTGGCGGTTCGTGTTGCCCTCAGCCCTACCCGCTTTTCAGGCGACACTAACACCTATTACATTCCCATATCTGCGACGGTGGGTTCAAAGACATACGTTGTTTTGTAGCCACTAAAGTCCGCTCCTGTACAGAAAACCGGTGTTCAAGCTAGGCTAGAATTACATGCCTATACCGCCGCCTCGGCTGTGCTGCTGCACAGCCTGGTGAATGCGCTGCTGGGCCACCTGGCGCTGCGCTTCCTGCTCCAACTGCGGGTTGAGTTCCTTGACCAGCCCATAGAAGCGCTTCACCTCCTGGTGCTGGGCCTGGCTCCTCTCCACCCCGCGCGGCAGCCCGAGCGGGGCCACCTTCGCCGCAACGCGGGTCTGCAGGGCGCGCCTCTTCGGCCGGTTGCCTAGCAGGGCCCGACAATTGAGCTTGCCCGCCGCGTCGTGGGGCACGACTGAACTACACATGTGTATTCCGCATTAATGCAACAACTTTAATCACTACTCAATATACCGATAGCACCGCTCCACCCAGTACCTGGGTGGAGCGGTGCTGCTTTCGTGATAGACTTTCCATTTGCAACGGCAGTGGATAAGGACTGATAAGCCAGGGCTTATCAGTCCTTATAACCGGCTGGGAAGTCATTTTATTCCGGTGTAAGTCCCCTTCAGTAGCTTGCTGAAAAATCCCTGTACCTCCTCTTATGAATGTTCACAAGCTGCAAAACATCTACCAGTTGCCTGCTCCGAAGCGTTATGCCTACTTGGTCCAAAAGATGGCTGATTCACAAGTTGTTTGGCTGCTACGAGACCAAGAGGGTATAACGATGCTGAGCGATGATTCTGGCGGTCAGAGCATACCGGTCTGGCCAGAGAAAGAGTTTGCTCAGCTCCACCTAACAGGAGACTGTGCCGCTTATCAAACGGAGGAGATGAGTTTGGAGGACTTCCTGGAGTGGCTGGATGAACTGCAAGAAGAGATGATTCAGATTGCGGCCTTTCCCAAAGAGGATTTGCAGGGAATCGTCGTGGAAGCTAAAGAAATGAAAAGCCACCTACTCCATGAACTGGAGCAGTACGGAGGCAGTGGTAAAATAGCAGGTGATTGTTATCTTGATGGATGCTTCAGACGACTCTCACCTGCAAGAAGTGCGGCAGCACGGCCCTGCGCAAGAACGGCAGCCTGAAAGGCGAGCCCAAGTACCAATGCACGGCCTGCCGCTATCAGGCCGTGTTCACGCCTGCGGCGGCGCGCAAAGCCGTTCAGTACGCGCAGGTGGAACAGCTGCTAGTCGAGCGCGTCTCGCAACGGGCCATTGTGCGCCTGACCGGCGTCTCGCGCCCCACCATTGTCAAGCTGGCAAAAAAAAGCGCACACCAGCCCACGCCCCCGTCGGCCACCGAGCCGGCCGCGAATGCTGGAGTTGGATGAGATGTGGACGTTTGTGGGACGCAAAACACGCAAAGTATGGCTATGGCTGGCCGTCGAACGCCACACGCGGCGTATCGTGGCCTGGGTGCTGGGCACGCGGGGCACGGCCACGGCCCGCCGCCTCTGGCAGCAACTGCCGATGGACTACCGTACGGGCACCTGGTACTACACGGATGAATGGGAAGCCTACCGGCGGGTACTGCCACCCGGGGCGCATCGGCCCAGTGCCAAAGGCAGTGGGCAAACCAGTATCATAGAAGCCATCAACTGCTCCTTGCGGCAGAAGTGTGCCGTGCTCGTGCGCAAAACCTGTTCGTTTAGTCGCTCCCTGGCCATGCACCGCATCCGCGTGCAACTCGTCATCGATGAGCATAACCGGCGCATAGAAGCGGATGGCTAATCACCTTCTATTTTACCACCGCCAAGGATAGAACCATATCCTCAAACGCAATCAGCAGCTTATAATTCTACATTCTATGGCCGATCGGTGGAATTGACCGGTTCGCCTACCGGTGAATCGACCGGTCAAACCTCCGGTCAACTCCTTCCCGAACGTAGAGAATCTAAAAAACGCATTTGCAGCGATTTGACCGAAGAACGACCAGTCGATTTGTAACAGAGCGGTGCCTTTTCTGTACCCAGACCAAGACCCTTCTATACAGTCTCGTTACGTAGGTAATGCGGACGTGGCGTAGGATTACCTAATTACTATGCTCTCCTCCGACCTTATTGAGATCTGTGCCAGAGGAAATAGAACCCTCTTTAACTCTGCGCACATCGTATCGATTGAGCAGGAAGAACTCCCTATCGCACCAACTACCGCCCTAAGCCCACCGGGTGCCCCTGCTGCTCTATGAGTTGATCGACGAGATGCGTCACCGCCAAACACTATTGGGCAAAGAACCCACGCAGGAAGAAGTAGCCGGCCTGCTAGCTTACAATTACAGCTAATGGGAGGTAGTTCTCTACCAGTGCGAATAAGGAAATGCATGTAGCCGGTACCTGCAGGCTGTCCGCCAGGCTGACCACTATAACCTAGCTCCTGTGCAGCATTTGATCAGCGCCCAACAGCAGCCGCTATAAGTAGTAGCTGGACCAGTCTGCTCGTAGAAAGCCTCCAAGCGCTCGACCGATACGGTCTGCTCTTCTAAGGCCATAGACCCATATACAGACCATACGACTATGGCTCTCACCACGGCTGAGCCCTACAGTTGACGGTGGCACTCTCGCAGTCTCATAGCGGTTAAAGTACTACTCTATACTCCGTACTGGACTTATGTCCGTAAAGTTCCTAGGTTTGCCGAGCCGGCTGGGTTTACAGGTGTGTGTCTCGGCATGTAGGCCCATTTATTGCAACAAGAAACGCCTCTACTCGTGTTATCGAATAGAGGCGTTTTTGTAGGTATCTATTTATTTTTACGAATAGATACGATTGATTACTGGACAACTAATTCCGGGGATACGTTTGAGTCACAGACAGCCTATGTCGAGATACTGGGGCTTTGGTGTGGAGAGTAGCATCCTAGCATCCAATAGTTGACGGGTCGAGAATTGTCTTTGATATAGCGGATTCACAGACGGTGTAGCTGCTGATGCCTCACCTACGTAAGCAGGTATATGCAAGC
>NZ_BMGS01000016.1 GCF_014640315.1 Hymenobacter glacieicola | reverse complement strand
GGGCATTGGCCGCCGTGGGGAAGTCCGCTAGGGCAGCGGGTGCCAGCGGGTTAGCAGAAGCCGCACCATCTGCCCCAGGCGAGCCAGCAGCGGTAGGTGAGGGCGCGGAGGCAGCGTCTTTTTTTTTTAACCCTTCGGTCACGGCTCCCTCGAACGTAGCAAAGTCGGCGGGCAAGTCCTCGAACTGGTCAGCCTTGAGTTTGTCGTAGAGCTTTTGCTGGCGCACGGGGTCGGCGAGGAACTTCTCCTCAAACGTGGTGTAGTCCGTGGGCACGTCGCCGTACTCTCTGACGAGCAATCCGTGAAGCTGTTGCAGGCGCACGCGGCCTGCGGGGATGGTTGGCTGTTGCGGGTTGGGCATGAGGATTATTTGCGCAGCCTCTCGGGCTGCGGATTAGAGCAATACACTTTCCCGTCCTTGCCGAACGAGTACACGTTGGATACTTCGCGCAGAAGGGGGTATTCCCAATGCGGGCGGGTGTCCTGCCAGTCGTTGTCCTGAATATCAGCCAAGGCTGGGCCAGCATCTTTAAACAGGTGGCGGTAGGCGTCGTCCTGCTTAACCAAGATGTTCACCTTGCGCCGCAGCACACGATTTGCGCACCGCTTATCCTGCTTTTCGGAATGACAACGGGTAATGCCAAGTACGGGCGTATGTTTTGTAGAGCGAGCCATAGATTACCAGGTAATCCCGGTGGTTTTCTTCTTGGTGGAAGTGCTGGTAGAGCGGGCGGGGGCAGCGGCTCTCAGCTTTGCCATTGCAGCTTTGGCGCGGGCAAGACCAGCGCGGTACTGCCCGCCTGTTACCCCGTTGATAGCCACGGCGTTCTGAGCATTGTAGGGCACAAGTGTCCGCTGGACGCCTTGGCTTACTAGTTTTCGGGCTTCTATTTCCAAGATGGCCTCTGGTTTTATTTTCGAGGCATCCGATGACGCCTCGAACGCATTCTGCTCTTTAAGAGCTTTCAATGCGTTGCTGTAATCGGCTTGGAAACGCTCGTTCTTATCGGAGGCAAATTCAATAGCGGGCTGGATAACAGCACGCCCGGATCGAACCATTTGTTCAGCCTCCTGTTGGTTTTTGGGGTACAGGATTTCGCCGGTTTTAGCATCTGCGGTAACGAGGTATTGCTCTCCAAACTCCCCGGATAGGGGCCGCTTACTGTCTACTACCCGTGTAAACTGCCCCCGGCCGTTATCCTGATAGGATACAGCAAATTGAATGGAGTTCACATGAATCGGCACCTTCTCCCCGCTTTTCTTTTTAAAGAGTGCCCGTGGGCCTTTGCCAAAGGTAGGAAAACTGTTGGCGTACTGGGTTTTCTGACCCGTTACCTCACGGCCTCCATCAAAGGTAGGAGCGACTTGATTGCCATTCATAAAGGTAGCATGGGTGCGAATCTGATCCTGCACTCCAGTCTGCACCGTAGCCTCGTAATCTGAATCCACCCAATCCCCATCCATTTCGTAGCCGCTATCCGACCCGCTGCCCTTGCCCGCCGACTTAGGCTGGGCATTCAGGCCCTCGGTGTGGCGGTAGTTGACTTTTGCCAGCGGGGCGACCAGCTCGTTGAAGAAGCCCAGCTCGCCTTTCTTGGGCAGCGAGGGGTCTTGCGCCCGCTGTTTGTCGTAGTCGGCTTTCATGCCGTCAATGACAATCTTCAAGGGGCTGCCCTCCTGATAGGCGGCCTCGAAGTACTTCTGCGTGTCAAGGGCGGGGGTTCCGTCAGCGTTGAGCACGGCGCGGCCATCCTTGCCCACCTTCACGAGCCGGGATTGCAGCACGTCGCTAAAGTGCTTGCCGCCCACATAGCCCGCGTCCGAGGTCTGGTTGTAGTCGTCGTGGAGCAAGCCCTTCATGGAGGCCAGGGCAACTTGCTGGGGGTTGTAGGTGCGGTAGTCAGTTTCAAACTTGCGCACCGCGTCCAGCTCGTCGTACTCGTCGGCCCGCAGGCGGCGGCCGGTGGCGTCGCGCAGGGAATCTTGCAGCAGGGCGTTACCCCCGTCGAAGTTGCGGGTGGGGTCGGAGCGCAGCTTGCCCAGGTAGTCGGTCAGGAACTTGTCCTTCTGCTCCCCCATCGTGCGGATACTCTCGGCCCGGTCGGTGAGCTGGTTGCTCTGGTTGCTGCGCTGAAAGCGGGATATGCCCGCAGCGGGGTTGTAGAGGCCCGCAATGCCCTTCTGTAAGTCGGGCACCACCTGCTCGTCAAAGGAGGGCTGAAACAGGCGGCCGGTGTTGGTTTTGTACTTGAGCCGGTCGTCCAGCTCCTTCGCGTCGAGGTCGAGCTGCTTCTGCCGACGAATGGCGTCCTGCTGGGCACGGGAAGCTCGCAGGGCCGCCCCGCGTTCGAGGGTGCTCACCGCCGAGCGGTCGGGATTAAGTACGTAAGCAGCACCGCTACCGGCTTGGCCTAACGGAACGCTGCCAGAATTGGATAAAAGCATACGGCAAGATAAAAAGAAAGCCCCGCCGAGGTAGCGAGGCTTGGGGTTAAAACGCTACCTGCTTGATTTTATTCACCAGGGCGTTGCGGTCCTGCTCTAAGAGCTTGAGCAGTTCCAGCGTTTTCTCGCTAAAGCCCGCGAGGCAGCATATCTCCCGCTCGGGGAATTGCACGGAGCCGTGACCCGCGAGGTCAAAGGAGAACACCTTGGGGTTGGCCCCGGTGCGCTGCTTGTAGGCGTTAAATGTCGGTACGGGCGAGGATTCCACATTCCAGCCGTTCGGCTGGGCCTTCCAGCCCTGCATGTCTGAGAGCAGGATTACCCGGTCGTACTTCTTATTGGCTACCTGAAAGATAGCTCCAAAGTTGGTGCCGCCGCCCTGGAAGGGGATGCTGCTGGCAAGCGTGATGGTCGTGTCCATCGGGTTGTAGTTCACGTACTGCGCCCCGGTGGAGAAGGTGAGCAGGTCGGCGTTGCTGGCTTTGAGCAGCGTAGCGGCGAACAGCGAGGCAATCCGGGCCGGAATGCGGCCGTTCATGGTTTGCGTCATGGAGCCCGATACGTCCAGTACCACGAGGGTTTCGCCCTCAAACTGCGGCACGTTTTGCAGGGAAATGTCCACGGCGCGGGTCAGGGCCACGAGTGTATTACGCACCTCCTGGGAGGAGGGAAGTTTCTGCACCTCGTCAAAGGCGGTGAGAAAGCGGAAGGGCAGCACGAGCGACTTGGCAATCAGCCGGTCGTCGGTGAGCTGACGCAAGGCCACGGGCAGAATAGCCGGGGCTTGCTCAATGATGTTACGCAGGTTACGCAGCAGGGCAAAATACCCCAGCTTGTTCTCGCTGATAAGCCGCGTCCACACGTCCGCTTTAGCGGCGGCTTTTTCTTCGGGCGTGGTGGCGTTCTGCCCGGCGCGGGTTAGCTCCGACTCCCACGTATCCTGCGAGCGAAGCGTGCCCGTCACCAGTTCGGCAATGCCATTCTCGTTGCGGGGTGAGGACGCTGGGTGCAGGATATTTACCGCGTCTACTAGCTTCATGTTCTTGCCCTCGCCGCGATACTTGGCAAGCTGATATGGCGAGAACAGGCCGAAGGCCAGCGCCAACCCTTTCTTCATCGCCCCGCTGGGCTTGCCCTTGAAAGCGTACTGGTAGCTCAGGATTTCAGTAATGTCGTCGGGGCGGTGAACCACGGCGCGGTAAAACCACTTGGCCCACGGCAGGCCGCTCAGGCGAGGAGCGAGTTCAGCCGCCGCCGCATGGGTAATGGAGCGCATCCCGAACTCGTGGCGAGCATACACGATGGCCTGGGCGGCAAACTTCGGGTCACAGACCAGCAGCAGTTCTTTCAGCCGGGTTAGTTGCTCGTCAGCCTTAGCATAAAACTGGTCCTGCGCAAAAGAGGTAAGCAACAGCGAAGCCAGCGCCAACTCCGGCGACTCGGCATAGGCAGTTCCTCCGGCGAGATTGGTCGTCTTGCTGCCCACGGCAGCGGTATTAAAGCGCGTCATATAGAATGGTTGGTTGATGGGCAATAGAAAAAGCCGCCTTGCAATGAAGCAAAGCGGCTTTCCAACGTTGGCAGAGATAATTCGGGAGGGAGTTTTTCAATTCTGATGCTTTTAGCCACTCAGCCACCTAGTCGAATAGAGCCTAGGGCGGGATTCGAACCCGCGAGAGTTTTTCAACTCTGTCAGTGCCATAGAAGTAACCCTCTCGTTACTACTGCCAATAAGGTTGTCGGAGATAAGTGGCTTTGGTGTTTTTTTTCACCAGAAGAAGTAACCAAAGCCTTACTACCGACAAAGAACGTTGAAAGGGATAATTGGCTTGGGTGGTTTTTCGTAGCAGGAAGTAACCCAAGCCTTGCCACTTTCGATGTGTTAAAAGTACGAGAAGTTTTCGCTAAAACAAGCGTTTAGGAAAAATATTTTTTGACTTGTTCATCCTTTCGTTCATAGGATGCTAATGATTAAAAAGGCGAGGCTCAGGTACAGCACAATCTTAAATCCCTCGGTGTCCTTCCACGTAGCGGCAAAGTGTGGAAGCACGCGAATGGCAAACAGGGCGACAATCAGCAGGCATTTGAAGAAGTCCATCATGGCTATTCTGTGCGTTCAAAAATGTAGATGGTGTTTACCCCGATGCTCTCAATGGTATGCGGGCCGTAGCGCTCTAGGTCACCAAGGTAGGGCTGCAACGGCTGACCCTCCCAATCAATGAGCGTGAAGGCCATATAATAGGGCGGCTCGCTCCGCTCTTTCCAGTTCATCCAGTGCCGGACAAAGCAGGTGTTAGAGAGGCGAAAGACAACGTGCTGAAATTCCTTGATGGTCATGTCTTTTCTATAATTACAGGTTTACCAATCAGTCTTTTCTTCCACCCCTTCGGCGGCGGCCAACTAACACCGAGCTTGGCGAGTGTGGCCCTGTCATATCCGCCTTTCGGCGTCTGCAAGGATTCAATCATTTCAGCCGTGAGTTTTACCAGCGGTAGCTTTACGTCGGGCATACGTTTCCCATGTACGCGCTTAGGGCCGTTGAGTAGTGGGTGTTTTAAGTCCATACGGTGTGATTTGGGGTATTTCTATTTTTCATATCCCTTCCTAAGCTCATCCCTTGCCTAATTGGATGGTACGGTAAGAAGGTTGGGAAGCTGCTTGAGCAAGTTGCCGTTATAGAACCGATACGCTCCATGACTTCCACCCGCGTACCGCTGCATGGCCTTGAACTCCACGAGGGTAATGGGCCGGATAACAACGTAGTGCGGGCAGTCTGATAACAGGCCGTGTTGCTTTAGCTTTTGGACGCGGCGCAAGCCAGCGGCTTTGCTTTTGCGGCCGAATACCCGTGCTACCCCGCTGCGAGAAAGCGTGGCGAAGGGGTTTAGAACACCGACCTCCGATTTCGTGCGTACCTGAGCTGTATAACGCGCTTTGGCAGAAGTCTGCGCGGCAGCCAAATCGAATCCACGGAGGATACGACGCCGAGCAGCCGGTTGCAGATGGGATGAGCGTTTCTTGCCGTTATGCGCTAGGTACTCGTCTTGGAGGCGAGTGTCAATGACGTGTTGCTGGCGGCCGAGGTTTTCCTGAACGGCCAGCTTGGTTAGTTCTTCTTCGAGGCGGTAGAGGTGGTCGGTAGATACCTTATGGCAGTACTGGCTTACACCAAACTCCTGGGTCAGTACGCGGCGGCTCCGCAGGACGAGTGTGTGCCGCCCGCGCTTGCTGGCCCAGCCGCGCTTGATAATGTAGCTAAGGTACTGGCGTAGCTTGCCTTCTGAGTACCCGAAGGTGTTGGCAATGGCTTTCGCCTCGCGGCTGAAATTCCACACTACCCCGCCTACGTAGAGGCTTTTGAGTTGATACAGGACGCAGACAGCCTTCAATTCACGCGAATGCGCAGCCACCTTCGTAGCCAAGCCTTTCGGAATAGAAATATACTGTACTGGTTGCGCCACAAGACAAAACAAAAACCCCCAGCAGGTACGAGCTGCTGAGGGTTCGCTAGGTGAGGCTGGACTTCCTCGTTATAACCGCGAATACACGGTTGCCTAGTTAATGTCTTGCCGTGTCTCGTACACACGCTTTACATAACAAAAGTACATAAAACTTTCGCAAGTTGGTTCGCTTCTGTTTATTTATTTCTCTTTAACTCTTCGTTCTCAGCTCGTAGCTGTGTAATAACGGTTAAGTATTCGTTAAGACGTTCTTGCAGGGTGCGCTTGGCCGATTTTGATAGTGGCAGCCCAGGCCCAGCCAACTTTTTATTCAGCGCGGAAACCTCGGCCTTGTATGCTTTAATCTTGCTTAGTAGCTCAGCCGTGGTGGCTCCGCCTATTTCCTGCTTAATATCCTCCAATTCCTGTATAGCCTGCTGACAGCGTTTTTCGGCCGCCTCCCTTGCTTGGTTAGCTATTCGCATCCGGTTACGCCACGCACCTCGCGAAATAGGGCCAAACTGATTGGGGTTGAATAGAGGCTTTTCATCAAGAAGGGCTTGCAGCATTTTCATGGTAGTCTCTACCCCATTGCGGTAGGATTCTGGGTGCGCGTCGCGCTGGGCTAATTCCAGGGCGGTATTCTTGATATCAAGGATGAACGGAGGCAGTGACATAAGGTAATTTTGAAACCGGACAGGCACCCGGCTATGTGCTGCGCAAATATGCGACAAACTTGATTACAACGAAAATAAATTTGCCTCATTCGTTTGTATCAGCGAAAGATTCCTGTACTTTTGAAATAGGCAACAACGCCTACCTAACCAGTTTTAGCCTCATGGCAGGATTTCAAATCACCGGCACCATCGCCTTTATTGGCGACACACAACAAGTAAGCGACAAGTTCACCAAGCGCCTGCTGGCCGTGCAGGTCGTAGATGGCAACTTTACCGAAACCCCCTCCTTCGAGTTCGTCCAGGACAGGGTTGACCTGCTGGATAACTTTGCCGAGGGCCAGGAGGTAGTCGTGGACTTCAATGTTCGGGGTCGCGAGTATCAGCCCAAGACAGGCGGCCGGGGCTTTTTCACGTCTCTGCAAGGCTGGAAGATTACCGCCGCTGGCGCTGCGCAACCGGCCACCAAAGCCGCTCCCGCGAAGGCTATTAGCAAGGCCGCCTCCATCGCCAGCGACGATGAAATTTCGGACCTCCCATTTTGACCTATGAAGATTGCAACTGATCGGCCAGATGCTAAAATTTTATCTGGCCGAAAGGTGTGCTTCAAATGTAATACTGAGAAGCCCCTTTCGGACTATTACAAGCATAAAGAAATGGCTGACGGCCACTTAAATAAGTGCAAGAGTTGTACTAAGGCGGACACGAAAAGTCGGGCAGACCTCCTTAAAAGCGATTCCGCTTGGATTGAGAAAGAGCGAAAGAGGCATAGAGGCAAATATCACCGTTTAGAATATAAGTCGAAGCATAAGCCCGCCCCAGAAGTTGCAACTCAGTACAGCGCTGCTCACCGTGCGAAATATCCAGAGAAATACGCGGCGAGAGCCTTATCACAACACATAAAACCCTTAGCCAAGGGCACCCACCTGCACCATTGGAGTTACCGCCCAGAGGATGCAAAAGATGTGATTGAGCTTTCTCCTTCCGACCATTACACCATCCACCGTTTTATCGAATACGACCAAGCCGAGATGATGTACAGAAAGAAGTATGATGGCAAACTTCTTGATACCCGCGAAAAGCATCAAGCCTGGATTGACAAAGTATTATCTAGCACGGATGAAATAATCCTTCTAGAGCCCATTGTTACGTACGGTAACGCCGCCTAGCCCCTCGCTCCACAACCACGCCTATTGCAAAGCCCCGGCCTCCACATGGAAAGCCGGGGCTTTTTGCTTGCAGGTAGAGCGGGTTACTCCTGCTCAATCAGGCGGGCGGGGACGCTGGGAATCACAAAGCCCTCGGTGTCCTCGCCCATGCTCACGCCCAGCACCACGTCGTAGCGCGGCTCCCCGCCCCCGCCGTAGTGCAGATTCTGGCGTCTCACGCCCCGCAAAACATTCTGCTTGGAGAAGTTCACCCGGTAGGTGTCGGGCTTCACGACGGCCACGACAGGCTGCTCTACGGGAATACCCTGGGCTACCTGCGGTTGTACGGGCGCGTTGGCTTCCAGCACTTGCTCGTCCAGAACGGCGTCGATGCTTTCGGCTAATTTGTCGGGGGCTGCTTTCTTGGTCTTAGCCATTAGAGGTGGTTAGTTGCGGGAGAAGGACCAGTAAAAGGCCCGAATGAACAGGAGTCGTGAAAGTGGGGTGTTCTTGAGCATTACCAGCAGGTCTACGGGAACAGGGGCCACGAGCGGGTTGGCATCGCAGGCCAAGTTGCGGAGTTGAGGGGAGGTGAGAAGCTGCATACCACGTTAGTAGGAAGGGTACTGCACGCCCAGCCCGGAATACGGACTGCGTCGCTTGCCCGGCAGGGGCGGGAAGCTCATCAGACCACCCCCTACCCCACCGCCGCCAAGCTGGCTGGTCTTGTTGATGGCGTCGGTGTATTTGTTCTGCTGGCCGATGTTGATGCCGCTGGCAAGCCCGCCCGTAATCGCGCCGATACCCCGCGAGAGGTTTTCGTTTGAGCTTTGCTTGAGGGCGGCCCGCTCCTTGTTGTAGTTGTTCAGGTCGTTGGTGTTGTAGTCGGCCTGGGTAGCAAGGTCGCGGCGAAGCTGGTCCTGCCCGCGCTGGCGGAACTGCTCGCCTTGGATGCCCAACTGCTGCTCGCCGGCCTGGCGCTGGGCCACGCCCGCCGTCAACCCGCCGAGCAGGGCCGCCGTGGAGCCGCTGCCCCGCAGCAACCCCGAGGTGGCCCCGGCCTGCGTGGCGGCCAGGCGGTTCTGCCCCGCCCCCAGGCCGGGTAGCTGGGACGTGGCGTTCTGCCGCGACAGGGCCAGCGCTTCCTTGAAGGGCTCGGGCGTGGTGTCTTGCAGCTTGAGGTTTTTGTAGGCCCGCTTTTGCTTGCCGGCGGCCAGGAGCGAGGGGATGCCGGAAATCAGGCCCGCGCCAATGGCTCCGACCGGGCCACCGGCCGCTGCGCCCACTGCGCCGAGAATAGAAGAAAAGTTCGCCATAGGTAGAGGCAAGGTACAAATTTTGTTCGCCCACCGCTTGACCTTAACGAAAACTTCTCGTACTATTGTCAGGTACTTAAACAACACATCGTATGACACTTCAAGAACTAGAGGAGATTTTCGAGCAAGAGCCCACCATGCCCAGCGGCATTGATAGAACATTCGAGGGGTTGAAGATTTTAAGCAAATACACAGACGAGGTCGTAGGCGCTCCCGCGCACGACATTATCTACTCGATAGATGTAGATACAGCCCTGGAAGCTGGATTAACCAAGGAGGAGGCTGTGTTGCTACGGCAGTACAATTGGGGTATTTCAGAAGAATATGACTGCTTCTATAAATTCGTTTAGCCATGCTCGTAGTCCGCAACATTACCCTAGCTCCGCAGCCCGAGGAGCCCACGCCGGTTCGGCGCACCTCGAAGCAGAACCGCCTTGCCTACCTGCGCTTTATGCTGCGCCAGAAGTGCGGTGACACGCCCATCACCCTCGACACGTACCAGCGCCGCGTCAATATCCCCTTCGTGGCTGGCGAGCCCGTGTCGGTGCCCGATGCCGCCAAGCCCTACCTGCGGGAATTGGTTACAGAGTTCGGCTATTATTCCCAAGCCTACATAGCCTAATCATGTACACCTACCTCAAACCCTTCCTACTCGGCGGGCGTAGATTCTCCCGCGCTGTCAAGTTCGACAAGGACACGTTCTTCGGCTTCTACAAAGGCTGCCAGCTAGACATTAGCCGCGTGAACAAGAATAGTCAGTGGTCCATTGACGTACGCCACGCAGACGGCGGCTACCTGTACGGCGGGTATTACGACGCCCACACTATCGAAGAAGCACTCAATGAAGCCATAACCGGGGCAGGGATATGAATAGAGAAAAGGCTAATAGGCGGGGTCATTGCTTAAAGACGCAGCTTTTTTTGGAGTCGTTTCAAAACCAACTATCCAAACTTGATTTTGATTTGGTAACCGAAAAGGATTTGGAAGAATTGCTCAAAAGAATGAAGGCTGGAGCTTTACATCGGCTATACTCCTTCTATGAGGACGTGGCAGAACTAAAAAAGCATCAATAACAGAACTGACCGATAGGAATGTCGGTCAGTTCTGTTTTCAGCTTATGCCTGCGGTCTGCCCAGCGCGAGGTTCCCACGATACACTCACCGCCGAGAGGGGTTGCATTTCGTCGCCTTCGGGCGGGGAGTAGTTCACAGTGAGCGTGGTGCCGTCCAGCGGCCTACCCTCATAGAGCGCCCGCGTGTAGTCGGTAAAGCCGGGGGTGAGCTGGTTGCCCCGCAGCGCCGCCCGCCACACCCCTTCCCGCCGCTCAAACCACGGGGCCAGCGTCGTGCTCTGCCCGCCCGTGTCAGTGATAAGGCCCGTGGGCCGCCACAGCACCGGGGATTCGATGCTCACGGCTTTCCAGCGCTTTGCCAGATTGCTGCTCTCGGCAAACACGGTGGTAATCACCGGAGGCAGGTACTCGCCAAAGAACGAGCAGGCCGGGGCCTGGGCGTCGTGCTGCCACAGGCTCCCGTTCTGCCAGGACAGCAGCCCGAGGGGCGTACCCAGGGCGCACTCCCCGTTGAGGGTGCGCGTGTCGGCGCTGACCTTGTTGCGCTCATCCATCACCAGTGCCGCCTCGCCCGTGAGCAGGTAGGCTTCCTCCCGCAAGGGGTCGTAGCCCGCGCCGGGCAGTGGGGCCGCGCCGAGGGCGGCAAGGCGCTGGCGAAAGTTGAACTGTTGCCCGAGGTCGATTACCCCGTTCTGGGCGTAGCGCCACCAGACGAGGCGCTGCCGGTCGTAGGCCCAGAGCTTGCCCCCGTAAGCGGCCACCGTCTGCGGGTCTTGCGTACCGTAGCCGCCACTGAGCACGTTCACGTAGCCAATCACCTTGTCCGTGTCCACGTTCAGGGGCGAGCCGTCCTGCTGGCGAATCTGGGCCGTGGACAGGCCGATTGACACCGCTCCGTGCTCGCACACGCCCACCAGCACGTTCCCCTGGGCCTGCGTATCGTCGGCGGACTTCAAGGCGCGTAGCGGGCCTAATTCACGCGGAATGCGCGAGTCCTCGATATTGCCCGGCTCCCACGAGGCTAGCCCGTTGGTTTGCGTACCCGCGATGCGGGGGTTGGAAAAGCGCAGGGCGGTCGGCAGCGTCGTTTGCTGGGCGGCCTGCGGGAGCACCACGGCCGGGCGGCCACCCCGCGCCACGTCCAGCCACAGGGGGCGCAGGCCCGCACTCGGGCTGGTAGCTTCCACGGTGGAAGTAACGGTGCCGTTGTCGTCGTAGGCGCGGGTCACCAGGTAGGCGTCGCCTTCCAGGGTTCCGGCCGTCACGGCGTAGGCGCGGGTCGCCATGCCGGGGTTGAGGACGCGGTAGAGGGGTGTGCGCTCGTACAGCAGCGACCCGGCCGCGCTGCCGAGCAGGCGCGGAGTGAACACTTCCACGACGGGCGTATCGGAGGGGGCCACGCCTCGGGTTTCCACCAACAAGTATTCCCCGCTCTGCCCCGTAATGGGGTAGGCGTCGGTCTGCCCCTCGAAGCGCACTACGTCGCCACTGCCCGCCTTCCAGGTATACCCCTGGTTTTCGCGGGGCCACGTCTTGATGTTCACGTACAGCAGCTCGTGGGCCGCGTTCTGCTGGGCCAGCATCGGGGCGCTGTTCGTACCCAGGCCCCGGAAGGCGCGCACATCGGTGGCCTTGCCCTGAATAAAGCTCGTGGCCGTGCGGTTCGTGGACAGCAGCACGCAGTAGTACCGCGCCCAGGTGGGAATCTCGCTGGCGGCCAGCGTGGGGAGCTGCCACGTCACCACCCGCCCCTGCTTGGTTGCCTCCTGGGCGGGCACTTGCAGGGAAAGGGGCGTAGTGGCCGAGCCGGGGCGACCCAGCGCGTCGTAAAACTGCACGGCCACCTGGTATTCGCTGCGCTCGTGCAGGGTGCGCTCCACGCCCACGGCGGCCGACGAGCCGGGGGCGGGAAAGCCCGTGACGTTGGCATCGGGAATGGGGGTAACAGTAAACGTGCGGCCGGGGCGCTCATCGGTGAAAGGCGGGGTAATATCGGTCAGCACGTCGGGGCCGCCCGGCACCGCGCCGGGTACCACGCTAAAGTTAAGCTGGCTGGTCCCGATGGGCCGCACCTCGTAGTACACCTGCGGGTCGGCCGAGGAGGAGGCGTAGTAGCTCTCCACGCGCCCCTCACTCACCCCCTCGTCAACCGTGCCGTCTTGGTTTTGGATTTCCTCGTTGATGTAGTAAACCAGTTCCGTGCGGTTGACGGTAAGGGTAGCCGCATCGGCCGCGCTCGTCCGGTTCACTACCTGAGCTGTAAGGCTGACCGTGGGCACGGGGTAGCCTTCCGTGGGGCCGCCCACAAAGGCACGGTTACGGGCCAGGCCGAGGGCGCGCGCGGGCCAGAGGGCTTCGGACACGCGGGCCGCCGTCGCCTCATCCAGCGCCTCGCCGGTACGCGCCCCGAAGAAGTCCACGGTCAACGTCGCTGGGGGCACGGCCGCCAGGGCCAGCCACGTAGTTTCCGCGTCCTTGCGCACCCATACCACCCGCTCGCGCACGAGGGCCGGGCACGGCTGGGGCAGGGTTACGCGCAACCCCTGGGTGGTTTGCTCGGCCGTGGAATTGGTTAGGTCGAATACGTCGGAGTAGGAACTCAGCAGCGACTCCTCCCCGTCGAGGTAGCGGTCCTGGATGGCAAACTGCCACGCCGCCCCGCGCACGCTGTTGAGCTTGCCAGCGGGGAGCGTGCTCAGGCGGGCCACGGCGGGGGTCAGCGGCTGCACTTTGAGCAGGTGCAGGCAGTAGGGCTCGGCCGTGAGCAGGGAAGTAGTGTAGAACCCGCTCAGGGCGCGGGCTACGGGAATGTTGCGCACCTCCCCTTGGGCATCCAGGTAGAGCAGAAAGCCGTCGGTCACGCAGGGCTGGGCCACGCCGGGGGCCGAGGGAATACCTAGCCCGCTCCACGCCAGCACGGTATCGGCCACGCCCGCCGAGGGGCGGTAGCGCACGATGCGCAAGTCCTGGTCCGTATTGAAGAGCAGGTAGTAGGCGGCCTGCGCCTCGGCGTCCCAGACCGCGCCCACGCAGGTTGTGTTGCCCGCGTCGGGCAGGTCGTAGGCAATGGGGCGGTTGCCGAAGCAGCCAGTGGCAAATTGCTGTTCAAGAAAGACGTTGACCAGGGCGCGGGCGTTGTTGGCCGGGAGCTTGGAGGGGTCGGTGTCGGTGTCCAGTACAAACGGAACGTGGCGGCTTTGGGGCATACTGGCAAGGTAATCAATGCAAGACGGGCGAACAGTGCTACCGTGGCTTGCAAATCTTATTTTAATAAAATTGATAACAATGCTTGCAATGCTCGCGTAGATAGCATACACTTGCATCATACTAACACATACTACCATGACCACAAGGGATAAGGATTACCTAAATGCGCTATATCAATCCAACGGGATTCTTATTGAGAAGCGCCCGCTTTGGCAAGGCTCCGAACTAAGCACTTGGAAGATAATTGAGCAGCCAAATGCGAATGCAACCCTAATGCTTACACAGGACGGATTTGGTATCTACATCATGCAGGGTGCCTGTACCTTAGATGAAATGAAGGTTTTGCTTGCGCAAATCAAGAAGCTGACGGTGATTGCCAATAAATTAAACCGCATATGCAAGTAATCTGCATTTCTAACAACAAGGGCGGGACGGGCAAGACCACCTCTACGCTATGCATCGGGCACGCCCTGGCCCGCATTGGTAACCGCGTTCTGCTTATCGACTGTGACCCGCAAAGCAACCTGACCAAGAGCTTTGATGTGCTGACCACGCATCATTTGGACGTGGTTATTGACGGTCGCGGCTCGCTGGCTGACATTGCCCGTAACGTATCCCCTTGCCTCGACCTCGTGCCCGCCACCCCGAGTATTGCTGGGGCTGAGAAAGTGCTAGGCTCGCGCCCTGAGTATCCCTTCTTTTTCCGCGATGCGCTATTGAAGGCCAACTACGACTTCGTGCTGTTCGATACCGCCCCCACTCTTTCGCCGCTAACCATCGCGGCGCTCGGGGCCAGTGACGCCGTGTTTGTGCCCGCGCAGCCGGATTTCTTTGGCTATACCGGCCTTGTTACGCTGCTCGACATGGTAGCGCGGATAAGGGCCAACTTCAATCCCAAGCTGCGTGTGGGTGGCGTTTTCTTCAACAAGCACCACCCCTCCTACCGCCGCAAGCTGCACCACCAGTACGTAGAAAGCATGGCCGAGGACGCGGACCTGAAAGACTTGCTCATGCAGACCTACATTCGGGAAAACGTGGCGCTGAGTGAGGCCCAGGCCAACGGACAAAGCATCTTTGAGTGGGCTCCGCAAAGCAACGGGGCGGCCGACTACGAGGCGCTGACCACGGAAATGATAGCGCGGCTATCCGTTGTATCCTAGATAAATAAGATAAATGACTAAGCAAAGCAATCCTCGTATACCGGGTAAGGTGGCAAGCGTTGATAACTTGATGTACGGCGACTTGGGGGCCGCTACCCCACCCGTTGAGCCCGCCGCCGAGCAGGAGCCCTTGGTGCAGATTGGCACCCGCTTGAAAAGCTCGACGTGGTGGCGGCTGCACCAATATGCCCGCTGGGCCGGGCTTGACATTCAGGAGGTGTTTGATACGGCGCTAACGGAGTTGTTCGACCGCCATCCTGAGGAAGCCGACAAGCCGCTACCTGAGAAGACTCAACAGAAATTATTAGCCAATAAAAAAAGAAAATAACATGGAAGTGACAGTATTGACCGAATTAAATGAGCGTGTTCATTCGGCACTAAATGCTCGTGGCCCATCACCACTCTATACCACAGACGCCGAATTTGCGTTCGCAGCCATAGAGCAATATCGTCATATGACCCCTGAGGCAAGTAGGTTTACACTGAAAACAGACCGTTATGACGGGGCTTACAGCAACGGCAAGTGGGTTGCCAGCTTTCAACTTTCTTTTACCTATCTCACCTCGTTTCCATTCGGGGATGATGTAGCAGCCCAAAAATTCTGGAATGAAGACGCAAAATCGTTACCGATTGCAGCGGCTGATACTCCGGCGTTGGCAATGTGTCGTCTTATTGCAAAACTAGACGAACAGCTAGTACAGATAGAGAAAAGTCGTCAAGCGCAAGTTGATACTCAGAAATCTATTGAAGATGCCGAACTGCCAGATGACAAACTGCTGACCAACAAAATACCAGCCCGCCTCTACTGGCAGATGCAGCAGATGAAGTATTGGGGTCGGATGCCGATACGCGAGCAGTTGGAGCGGGCGCTGGAAATGCTCTACGCCCAGCACGCCGCCGACGCGGACAAGCCGCTGCCGGAGAAGGAAAAGGAGAAGCTGCTGAAAACTAAAAAGCCCCGGAAATGAAGCTGAAAACCAACGACTATATAGGCTTGATAATGAACTCACCGGCTGCGCTTGAGCATTTAAAGGGAGCTTTATCAGATGCTTGGCCGGAACTTAGGGGAGACATTAAAACCGAGGACAGTGCAAGAGAAACCCTACGGGATGAGAAGATGTTCGACTCCCTTTTTTCAAGAAGGGCCAAAAGCTATTTGATCTTAAATCGGGCGCTTGAGGTGATATTGAAAATATCCGTATCCGACAAGTTTGATCTATCTATTGTGCAGCAGCTTCACCGCAAGTCCGTCAATCTGCTTTTTGGCAAAGACCTTTCCTTGAGATATGATATTATTGATAATCAATTGGTTGTCAATGCAGTTAAGAGGGTTGATGGGTCTGATTTTGAGACAAATTTTTCATGGGTTGATCTTTCATCCGAATTAGGCCCACAATTAAAGACTCGCACCGAAGGTTGTATATCACGCATAACCTTGGCGATACAAATGATTTTGTTCTTGGAGTTGACCGAGCCAGAACTGTTGGTTGTAAAGGCGGGTAAGAAAAGTAGTGCGCGTCCCATTGGATACACCAACGATGGCGACTGTGATGTTACACTTGTTGATAGCACTTGGAATAAGTATATTATTCGCACTGAGGGCTTTGGTGTATCAGGGCACTTCCGAGCGCAGCGCCACGGCGAAAAGAACAGTGAAATAAAGCTTATCTGGATTCAACCATTTCAAAAACACGGTTATGTTAGGAAGCCAAAATCATAGTAACAAAAAGCCTCGAAAATGATACTGTGGACTGTACAGGATTATCTCGCGTGGGAAAAGGCGCAGGAGGTAGGCTACCTGACTGGTAACGTGGGCTATCTTTTGCAAAAAGACTCTTACGATTGGATGGTGCAGCAAATGAAAACACGGCTGGGAATTTCCGAAGACTTCTACCCTGTGTGGGCGTGGGGAGAGCGACCGGACTTGCGACAGCGAGGATTCGGGACAGGGGGCCTAGTGCTTTTGCGATTAGAGGTGAACGAAGCACGGGTGCTTGCATCAGATTACAACGCTTGGCATTACGTACTTAATGGATGGCACTTACAACTGTATGATAATGAGCCGGTGGATATGGAGGCTAGTTGGGAGCGGGTATTTGATTTCAAGCTGCTTGAACTTTATCCCGACTGGCTTGATAGGGTTATACCTCAATACACTACCGATAAAGTGGCGGTGTCCAACATCAAACTAATCAAACGCTTTGTTGGGAGGTAAAGCAAAAGCCCCGGCGCTAACCGGGGCTTTTCTATTTCACACTCAGGCTGTACGCGCTACTAATGGCTTCCTGGATGCCTTCCCTCGTGGACGGGTCGAAGCGCTTCTGCATACTGGTCTTGGCACCGAGGTATTTTTTCATCCACTGCGCGGAGGCGGTCCAGTTCTGCTTGTGACTCCACCATTCCGAAAGAATGTAGCATTCCAGGGGGCGGTGCAGGAAGGGGTGGAGGGGTGTACCTGCCGTTGGAGTGGAGTCGCTGGATAGGTACTGAAATACCAGCGGGTCAGCCGCGTCAATCAGCGAGCTTACGCGCAGTACCCGGTCTTTGGGGTCGATGCGGAACTCCTCGCGGTACTCCCCGTAGCCGTAGCCGCACAGGCTCGCGCCGTCCCAGCCGAAGTACTGGTAGGCAGGCCACGCGGTATCCACGGGCGCATCCAGCGGGGCAGGGTCGAGGAAGGGCTCGTAGCCCGCGTGCAAGTTCAGCGAAGGACCGTAGGCAAGGTTGCGCACCCGCCGCGTACCGGCCGCGTCGCTAAACCCCTGGCCCACGGCCACCCATTCCAGGTAGTCGTCGGGCAGGGTAGCTACGCGGTCCACGCCTACATCAAGCAGGATGGTTTTGAGCGAGTGCCCGCCCGCGCCGGAGAAGCCCAACTCTTGCAGGCCACTCACGGCAAAGGGCCAGAGGCGGGTGAAATACCGCTCCGGGCGCTCAGCGTCGATTTTGAGCGCCACGGTGTCAACCAGTTCGCGCAGGGTAGAGTGGTTAGGCATTTAGCAGACGCATTCGTTTTCGCTCCGCGCCGAGCATTGACAATATGTTTCGATGCTTCTAGGGTTTAGAAGCCAAGCAGAATCTGGGTTGCCATCAAGTCCATTCTTCTCAGGGTGCGGGTCATAGATAGTTCCGTCGCCCCGACGGACACAAGCATGGTAGATAGGGCGACCATCAGGGTACTTGCGAGGTGAGCGGCCGGTAACAACGTAGGATTCAGTCTTAAGCCGCTCGGCTGTTTCGGCAGCCATTTCATACCCTGCCGGGCGCTGGCCTAATCCCACAGACTGCAATTCATAACCCTGCTCCCAAAGCCAGTTTACGGTATCGGGGAAGTAGTTGTCATTAGGGGTTCCATCCGCGTTATACACGAAATCGGGTACTTCTTCGGGGCGTTGCTTGTCGAGCACACAGGCAAAAGCGGTACGCCAGCAGTCGCCCCGCCCGTGTTCCGCAATGGTGTAGAGTTGCGTTAATTCTGTCATTACTTGGTTGTGCTATTGCTGTCGTTGCGTTTGTCCGGCTGCCCGCGCTGCATAATCATGGCGTAGGCTTTGTTTACAATGTCGGCTAGGTCCAGGGCGGTCATAAGCCCCGGTTCCGGCAGCTTGTCCCGCTCGGGGCGAATCACGCAGCCGAGTTGCAGGGCCGAGGCGGGGAACTCCCCGGCGTAGTCGTCCTGGGTGAGCCACACGCGGTTTCCGGCCCGGTAGTAGCCGAAGTCGGGCGCGATGGGGTAGAGGCTCACAAATTGCTCGGCCTGGGCCTTGGTGCCGAACAAGCGGCCCTTCTGCTTGCGGCGCAGGTCTTGCTTGACGTGTTCGCACACGCTGACCAGTTCCTCGCCAGGCAGTAGGTCGTACTGTTCCTGCTTGACAAACTCCTCGGGCAGCTCGCAGTAGTATTGCTCACTGGCCGCGTCCAGCAGCACGGGCTTCTGGAAGTAGAACAGGTAGGCGGCGTTCGTGCCGTCGAGCTGGCGGGCGTTGAGCAGGTCGAAGTACCGCTGCTTGTCCAGGGCTAGGCGCTCGGAGAAATCCTTTTGCAGCCGGTCCTTGTTGTACTGGTCAGCGGCCTGCACGCGCTGCTGATAGAAGTGCTCCACCGCGAGGCGACACTCCCGTTCGTCCACGTTTAGGTCAGCCGTGGGCTGCCCGCCACCCGCCATCAGGAATACCTCCCGAGCGGCAACGTCCAAGTCCTCGGTAGCAGGCTGGGAAATAAAGGGGAAGGAAGCTGCCATTAAGCAATAAGCTGAACGAGCGAACCTTCTAATAGCTCTCTGGCACTTCCTTTCGCAAGGTTGTGTACTCCGGTAGGGCCAATAAGCATTTCACAGGGCTCTCCTGAGTGCGGTGCTTGCAGGAACAACTTGTGCTCCTGTCCATCAAATAGCACAATGGCAACTGGCTTTACTTGCGAAATATCTTGCATAAGCTCCATTAGTTGTTCTCTTGGGTGAGGAGGTTGGCGGCTTGCTGCATCATGCCGTCGCGCAGGGAAACGCCCAGCAGGCGCAGGGTGCGGGTAATCAGTTCGGGTTCGTGCTCCTCGCCCCAGCCGGTGTCCACGCTGGCCGCGTCGTCGTACTCGGGGTTGCCCGAGGCGTAGGATTCGGCGTACACCGGCTCGGGCACCAGCTCGTAGTATTGGAGCGTGAGATTGGGGCAGGAAGCGGGGTGGAGGCGGCAGCGGCGCAACCCGGCCACGGCGGTACGCTGGGAAATCAGCGGCCGGTCGGGCGTCGGGCCTTTGATGGGGCAGTTCAGCCGGTGGGTCTTGGCGTGCTCATCCAGCCACTCCACCGGGGCTACCGCGCCCTCGACTTCGGCCGAGGTGGAGTAGCGAAAGCGCAGGGGCAGGTTGAAGTCGCCCGTGGCTTCCAGCAGGTTCGTCGGCTCCGTGACCCCCGCCTGCTCCTTTTCATAGAACAGGTCGCGCAGGAAGGGGGCCAGGGCAAGGCGGCATTCCGTGTTCAGGTCTACGCCGGGGCGTGGTCGCCAGAGGCCCGTGCCGCCGAGGTAGTGCGTCTGCAACTGCTTGGAGGCCATCCCCAGCATTTCGGCAATACGGGGCGTGCTCGCATACGCACCCTGCTCATCGAGCAAGGTGCGGATAACGGAGACGATGGAGAAGATGCGTTTAGCCAAGGTCGATATCCATTTCGCGGGCGATGTACTCCACGGCAGCCTTCACGGACAAGGCAGGCAGCTTCTGGTAACGCTCCTGAGCAGATACCGTGGCGAAGCACTTTGCCTTGCCGCCATCGCCAATACTAACTCCGTGTTCCGTGGCTGGGCCTGGACCCATACCCCTAGAACACTCTCTAACAGGCTCGTTTAGCAGCGCCTGTAACACACTTTTCAGGTTGTGCATACTAGCGGCGCTTAGTGGATTTCTTGGCCGCGTCGAGGGCGGTCTGGATGGCGGTGCGCTGCTTGCTGCCGAGCGGGGTGGAGAGATAGTCCACCAGGGAGAGCAGCGGGTCTTCCGTGCCGGAGGCGTAAATCAGGCCAGCGGTAGCCACGAACTCCCACGCCTGCTTTTCGTCCACGAAGCGGATAGCGCCCGCCTCCTTGGCTTCTTTCACCAGGGCGGTGTTCTGCGTTACATGGTCGCTCATGTGGCGTCGCACGTTCTCGGGGTTGGCGTCGCAGAGGGCGTAGAGCGCCTTCTTGATCTGCGCGTCCGTGCCCGTAGAGTCGATACCGCCGATGCGCTGGGCGGTTTCGCGCAGCACGGCCGAGGAGAGCTGGCCTACTTCCATTTTCACGGCCAGGGCTTTTTCCAGCAGGGCCACGTCGTCGTCAGCGGCTTTCTCAATGTCCACTACCTCGAAGCGGTAGCCGGTGGCGGGCATGGGCGCACCAGGCACTACGTTGTCTTTGTTAGCGGGGTGGAGCATGGCAACTTCGTAGAGCTGCTTGTCCTTTTCTCCGAGCAGGCAAGTGCCCGTCTCGTCAAATTCAAAGTACAGGATAGTCGGCTCGTAGCGGGCCATTGGCGTGCCGCCGTTTTGCAGCGTGTTGGCCCCGAGGCCCGCAATCTGCACGTCGCCGTTTTCGGGGTCGAGAATCATAGCCGACGACTTGATGCTCATGGGGGAGGCCGTCTGCGGGCGCAACTCCGTGTCGTTCGACGTATTGATAATCTGCCGGGCGGGCGGGGGCGTATCGAGGGAGCGCAGGGTCACGCTCTTACCCTTGGGGAAAGCGGGGATGCGGTTGCGCAGGCTCGGGCTGATTCGGTTGTAATCTTCGCGGTTCATGTAGAGAGCAAGAAGGTTGGGTCAAGGGACAAGGTACATATATTTTCCCTTGCCTGTTTGGCGGTAACGAAAGTTTCTTGTACTTTCAAGATATGAATAGAGATGATTATGACCACTCTCGCAGTGCCCGAAAAAGCGACTATTATATCCAAGATACCCCACCAAAGGAAGCTCGGGTATTAGTTGAGCAGCATCACTACGCAAAAGGCGGTTCTAATACAGGATGTTATTTCCACGGTCTGTATAGAGTGGCTGATAACAAGCTGGTAGGAGTCGCATGGTGGCTGCCACCCACAAAAGCAGCGTGCAAGGCAGTGAATAGTGACTGGAAGCGCGTAGTAGGATTGTCTCGGCTAGTAATTGCCCCAGGAGAGCCAAGGAACGCGGCCACCATTTTGCTTGGATGCAGTATGCGACTAATCAAGAGGGATGCTCGCTTTGTATCCTTGGTTACTTATGCCGATGAATCTCAGGGCCACAAGGGCAAAATCTATGTGGCAACTAATTGGCAATACGCTGGCATGACACGGCCACGCAGAAGATGGATTGAGCCCGCAACTGGGCGGCAGATAGCCCCCAAGGCGACTGTCAACAGAACAAAGTCTGAAATGCTTGCTTTGGGTTATGAGCAAACGCCAGCCTACCCCAAGCACAAGTTTGTTTTTAACCTTTTGTAAGCGCCATACTCGTAAAACACAAAGCCCCGGCCAAGTTGACCGGGGCTTTTTTTGGGGCGTAGCGCACCCCGATTCAACCAACCAAGCTACTAGGCGGGGGAAATGAACCAACCCTCACGAGCACCCACGAACTGCAAGCCTTCCTGGGTCTGCAAGCCTTTCTCGTCCACGTCGTTGAACGTTACGTCCATGCCCCGGTTGATTTCGCGGAAGCGACGGTCCTGACCGCCCGACTGCACTTTGTAGCACAGGGTCAGGGCTGGAATAACGATGCTCTTAGCGCCTACCAGCGTCGAAACGTTGGTTACGCTCATGTTGCCAGCGGGCATGATATACGCCTCGCGCTCGAAGGACTGCCAGCTCAGGCCGTTTACCGCCTCGTGGATACGCTCCTCGTGCAGCACGTACTTGATGCCTTTGTACTGGAACCATTCCAGGTCGGCGTCTACGCCCTTGCTCTGCACGTTGTCGTTGTAGCGAACCCCGTTAAAGCCCTGCTGGGTGCCAGCGGCCGTGATGCCGCCGTTAGCCGTAAAGGCGCGAATCAGGTTTTCCCAATCACCCCGGATGGTGGGGCCAACGAATACGTCTACTACTTTGCTGCCGGTCTTGCGCTTGATGCCGGTGGTCAGCTTGTCCAGGTCGGCCAGGGTGAAGCCCGTGGTACCATCGTAGAGCAGCTTGTTACCGATGGCTTTCAGCTTGGAGCGCAGCGAGGCGGTCAGGGGAACGTCACCGGCTTCTACCTCCGAGAATGCGCCGTCGGGCGAATACTTGAGGGCGAAGTTCTGCATGGCCTTATGCACTTTCAGCATGTCGGCCGTCTGCTGGGGCAGCTTGTAGCGCGAACCGGCCGAGTCCGAGAACTCCATGAGCACGGCGTCGGCGTCGCCCGTGATAGCGCCGTAGGATTTGATGGTCTGGAACTGGCCCGAGTAGCGGGTGTAGTTCGAGTTGATGCCTTCCTGCGTCATGCCCGAGCCCTCGCGGTTACCGTTCGACATGATAGCCATTGGCAGCGCGTTATTCACCATGTAGGTCAGCGAAGCGCCAACGTCCTCCGTGGTGCCTGCCCGACGGGTGATGGTAAACTGCTTGGTCGTGCCCGAGCCCGAAACCGCCGCCACGAAGCCGAAAATGTCGCCGTAGAGGTGAACGATGTCGCGCTGCTTGAGATTGGTCTTGTCGCCGCTACCCGAGGCCGTAAACGAGTTGGCCGTCAGGGTTACCGTTGCGCTGGCGGCCGTAGCCACGCCGATTACGCCACCGGGAGTTACGGCACGCAGCAACGGGCCTTTCTCGAAGTGGTTGAAGGTAAGGGCTTTGACCACGCGGTTCTTGCCCGTTTCCAGGAAGGAAATGAACTTGTAGTCGTCAAAGTCAGGGTCCACCGTGGGCAGAATGTCGCGCACGAGCTGGAAGCCGTCCGCGTTCAGGACGCGGGTGCCGATTTGGTCGATGCTGTACGCTGACGACGCAAAGGCGGGGGAATAGGTGAGGGTGGTTGCCATGAAGGGCTACAAGTGGGGAAAAGAAACGTGGTTAGTATCCGTAAATAGAGCTGTTGTTGGTGCTCACGCTCCCGCGCTCGGCAACGGCCTGGCGCATGGAGGCAATCCAGTCACCGGCAGCCGGGGGCGCGGCCTGCGGAGCCGGGGGGTTGGTGAGCGTAGCCACCGGCACGGAGGCAGGCTGCTTGGCCTGGTAGGCGGCCAAGGCGGCCCCGCTTACGTCCTGGGTGAGCTGCACGAGCAGGCGGTTGATGCCCGCGTAGTTGGGCTGCCCCTCGGGGGTAAGAATCAAGCTGTTGATGAAGGCAATGGGGTCGTCGGCGGCGGCAATGAAGGCTTCGCGGTTCGTCACCGGCACCTCCACGTCCAGGTCGCCCACCTTGAACACTTCCTTGCCCGTGGCGAGGTAGGCGTCGAGGCGCTGCTGGTGCTCGACTACCATGCGGTCAATGTCGGCCTGGGAGGGCTGGGTCGGAGCCTGCGGCACGGGCAGTTGCGCGGCGGCTTTCACCCCGTTCATCTGGGCGCGGGCGGCGGTTTCGGCTTGAGTGAGGCGGGCCTGGGCCACGCGCACCTTCTGCTGGGTTTCCGGGTCGGTGTCGTCGGCAAAGTCCAGCACGCCGTACTTCTGCTGGTACTCGTCCTCGAAGATGGTTTTCACCACGTCGGCGGAGAGGCCCGCCATTTCGGGGCTGCGCTGGAACACTTCCAGCAGCACGTCCTTTCCGGGGGCGGCGTTGAAGTCGGTCTGCTGTAAGCGGAAGTATTCGAGGGCTTCGGCGGGCTTTTCCGTGAGCCACTGCTGAATCGTGAGGTCGGCCTGCGTGCGCTGGTTTTTTTCCAGCTCGGCTACGCGGGCTACTTCGGCAAGCTGGGCCTTGATAGCGGCAGGGTCGCTTACACCGAACTGCTCTTGCAGGTAGGCGTTGTAATCCGGGGTGGCGGGGGTGGCAGCGGCAGCAGGGGAAGGGGTGGCGGCCGGGTCCACTACCGCAGTGGATACAGGGGTATCATTGCCAGACTGGACAATGGGTTGATCTTGCGATTGAGGTTGAGCATCTGCTACGGCAGGCTGCGGCACCGTTTCGGGGGCGGGGGCAGTGCCATATAGAGCTTCGTGCGTACTTGGGTCCATTCGGTAGGGCTGGTTGATTGCCTAGGGCGAAGAAACCTACAGAGCGAAATAAATGCGTACTTTGCATCATTAATTCAGCCCTCAATCAGCACAGGAAATGCCCAGCGAAACGAAACCCACGAGAAACCCCAATCGAGAGGTAACCACTCTCTCCACCTACGACCAGGAGCGCGTATCAAGATACGCCGCCAGCTTCGACTCCCGCGCCGCCGCCCTACGCGAGCTTATCCGTATCGGCCTCAAACACGAAAACATTCAATAGCATGAGCAGCCGCACCACCCAAGAGCACATAGACGAAATCATGGACACCTTCGACTTCCATAAGGTGCAGCGCCACATGGAGTTGATAGGCTGGAAGTGGGCACGCACCACGCCCGCCGCAGTGCCCGACGTGGTAGAGTTGCGCCAGGCAGCACGAACGTACTTGCAAGGGGCCGCTCAGGCAGCGCTAGAAACCGGATTTTGCTACCGCAGCTCCGGTGGACTGCACGTCTACGCGCAGGCTGACCCGGACACGAAAACCCTGTATTACCTCACCCTGCATTTCTCACTCGAATACTGGACAACCTGCGAATGAACTGGATTAAGATTGACTTAGGCTACGACAAGCCCTACGAGTTGAACATGGAGTTGCCGCCTGCCGACAATTACAGCGTGGCAACGCAGGCCGTGTTGATCTGCTACACGGTCAAGGACCAGATTGGCATGATTCGTAGGAAGTATGATATTGGCTGGTTTGACCACGACGGCGACAAGTGGTATTGCACCCTTCAATACAACAACAAAGACCAAGTACACGAGTACTTGGCCTATGCAGAGTTTGAGCGTTATAGGGGCTAAACAAATAGCTCGCCCTGGGGCACGGCAACCGGCTGCTTCTTCTTGGAGCGGCCGGTTTTCTTTTGCTCGGCATCCAGCGTGTTGCCAGCGAGAACGTGGCTGGCTTCCTGCTTGCGGGTGCGGGCCAGCAGCGCGGCCTTGTCCAACTCGCGGGGCTTGCTGGGAATCGTGGCCCACTGCCCCGGCTTGGAGCAGCGCCAGATTTCCACTACGCCCATAGAGTCGCGCTTTTGCAGCCAGCCTTGCTCGCAGCAGTAAGCCAGCGCACCGGGGGCGTTGCTCATCACCTTGCTACCTTCCGGCAAGCCCATCACCTCGTCGTACTTGGCCGCCAGCAGGATGGCCGTTGCCAGCTCGGAGCGCAGAATATCGGGCTCAATCTTAAGGGCAGCCGCTTTCAGGTCGTCGGTTTTCATGCGTTAAGAATGGCTATGGCTTGGTCACACAGCGGCTTGGTAAAGCCTAATTGCTGCGTGGACTGCACAAGGTTTTTTGGGTGGTGCTGGGCAATGTCAAATGCCTCATCATCCAGAATGACGTAGGTAGTAATGTCGGGGTGCCGGTCTAACCACTCCTGGATTTCCAGTCCACGAATCGCCTCTTTACTGCGCTTTGTTACGTCACGCAGGCGAATGTGCAGCCCCTTGGCATTGAACAAGTATTCAAGTCTGCGTATATCCTCTGGCGAGTCCGAATAGCGCCAGGAGGAGCTAACTACGAACTCGCAGTTGGTTTCACGCAACAGCCGATACACTTGTCGAATAGCATGGTGGCTAAACGGCCAGCAGTCTCCCGATAGCATCATTCGCGGCAGATTGCTGGTGTCGAATGCCTCATGGATACGCTCACGATATAACTTGCCCTCCGGGACGCCGTAGTAGTTTGCCATCGCCACATAAAGGGACTCGTTGGTGGCAATCACTCCGTCAATGTCTAAGAAACATACTTTGCTCATACTTCAAAGTACGAGAAGTTTTCGCTGGACGCCAAGAGGTAGCGAAAGAAAATTTCGCTGAAAGTTTGCACATAATTAATCTGATATGTACTATTGCCCTGTATTCAATCGCCATATCACATGAATGTACTTAGCCTTTTTGATGGCATGAGCTGCGGCCAACTGGCCTTGCAACGCGCTGGTGTTGCCCATGACAACTACTTTGCGTCCGAAATTGACAAGCACGCCATAGCCGTAACGCGAAAGAACTTTCCTTTCACGAAGCACTTGGGCTGCGTATCCAGTGTTGCCGCTGCTGATCTACCGCAGATTGATCTGCTTATAGGGGGTAGCCCATGCCAAGACCTTCGCCCCGGACGACTCGGTTTGAAAGGCGACAAAAGCAAGTTGTTTTACGAGTACTACCGAGTATGGCAAGAGTGCCGCCCAGCCTATTTCCTGCTTGAGAATGTTGGCAAGATTAAAGACGAGGACCGCCGCATCATAACTGAATTATTGGGGGTAGAGCCAATTCGCATTAATAGCGCCCTTGTATCGGCGCAGAACCGGGATAGATGGTACTGGACAAATCTACCCGATGCCTGCGCGCCGATAGACATGGGCATTACGCTTGACCAGTTCGTACCAGGCGGACAAGGCGCAGCTCTGCGCAATCAAGTAACGCCAAAAGGCGTGCTACCCTTTACAAATGTTCGGAAAGATGGCAAGAGCAACTGCGTAGTAGCCTCTTATGTAGAGAAATTGAATGGAGTCATTGTGGACGGGGTGTTTCGCCACCTTACGGCCGAGGAGTGCGAGTTACTACAAACCGTTCCCGTGGGCTACACTGACAATGGGTTGAGCCACGGTCAGCGCCTAAAGTTGCTAGGCAATGGATGGACGGTTGATGTTATTGCCCACTTGCTAAGTGGGCTTACGAAAGTCAAGCTACAACAACATCCTTTTGCACAGGCTGCTTAAAAAAAGGCCCGTCGTGTGACGGGCCTTTTCTATTTCCCTGCGGCTGGCTTGGGTTTCGGCTTGGCTTTCTCCTTCTCCACGTCGCCCGCAATCTTGTCCTGCAACTGCAAGGACTCGTGCAGGCGGTCGGCGTCCTGCTGCTCGGCGTCGTGGGCCAGCTCCCGCTCGTGCTTGCTGGCGGCCTGCTCGCCCATCATGGCCTGCTTCTGCAAGTCCACGGCGAGCTGCTTGTCGAGGTTGCTGGCGTTGGCCTCGGCCTGGGCGTAGATGCCCTTGAGCGACCATTCGCCCTGGGCGGCAATTTCGGCCATCTTGTAGCCGTGGGCCGCCTCGGCGTTCTGGGCCTTGAGCATTTCGCTTTGCTCGTTGGCTTGCATGGCCGACTGGCTCTGCATTTCGCTTTGCTGCTGGGCTTGCTGCATCTGCGCCTGGCGGTTGCGCTTCACGAGCGTTGCCAGCTTGTACCACTTGTCCTTGAGCGTGCGGGCTCCCTGCACCACCTGAATGTCGGCGGGGGTCAAGAGCGCCTGCTGGCCGGGGGCGGCAATGGTGTACTGGCCGAGCTGCTGGGTAAACTCCTGCTTTTCCTGCTCCAAGGGCAGGCGCTCGATGAGCACGTACACGCGGCGCTTATCCAGGGCCAACGAAGGGCGCGGGGCCAGCACCTCGACTGCTCCACCGGGAAGGGCTACTTCGCCCGTGAGCGGCTGCTTCGGCGGCATTCCTTCGCCAGCGGGGGTTTCCGCGTCCTGAATGGAAAACGACATGGCCCGGCAGTTATGCAGAAAGCAGTACTCCTTGGCCCGCGAGAGGAAGTTCAGCGCGTTCACGCTGCCCTGAATGGCAATTTCCTGACTCTTGGCCGCCACGTCCTGCTTGGCGTTACCGGCCGCGACGCTCTGGTTGATGCCGGTTAAGTCCTCAATCTGGCGCAGATAGCTTTGCATCGAGTTCCAATGCTGGGCAAGGATGGCCGAAATGTCATTCGGGATTATTTTAACCGTATCAGCCTGTACCGTATCCCCATCCTCATTAACATACGGTCCGCCGCCAAGTATCCAGCCGTGCTTATACATGGTGCGAATAGCTTGTTGCACGCCTGCTTCGGTTTTTTCTGCACCTCTTTCGAGGGTGTGCGCTCGAATAGCATCAGGGTTAAACTGGATAATAGCTTGCGGCGACTTGGCGGCCATATCCTGCATCTTGATAAACTCCCGGTTGAAGCCATCGTAGGCGGGCATACAGTCCTCCACCAGCGAGCGGGTTTTGCCGCCAATCAGGCCGGGGGCGTACACCGTGTACAGAGGCAGGGCTTTCAAGGGGTTGTCCTCGGCGCGGAGCTGGCCGAAGGCTTTGCGGCAGTTGTAACCCACCCATTGCCCGTCCTCAGCCGAGATGCCGGGAAGGAGCGTGCCTTCGTACACGAACTGCGTGGGCACCTGTCCGCCCTGGGAATCGGTAACGAGTTCGGTGGCGATAAAGGAAAAGCGAATGACGGGAATTAAGCCCGCCAGCTCCCGCTCGCGCTGCTGGTCGTAGCTGGTCGTGCCGAACCGGCCGCCGCTGGACAGCGTAGCCTCGGCGTGGGATTTCAGCGACTCCCAATTCTGCTTCGACAGCGGGCTCGTCGGGTCTTGCGCCACCTCGGCTTTCAGGCCGGAGAGGGGGATATGTTCCAGGTGCGCCCCGCCTTGCAGGTTGCTAAACGTTTCGTCCTGGGAGGGGAGAATAAAGGCGTCGTGGGGGCGAATGCGGGTAGGGATACGCACCCCGGCCACGGGCTTCTGCCACTGTACGCGCACGCCGTAGGTGTAGGCGTCGGCGCAGAGCTGGGCTTCCTGGAAGCCGTAGCGGGCCATATCCAGCCCTTTGAGCAGCTTCTTTTCCATCACCCGCCCGTCGGGGTGCTGGTACTCGCTTTCCATGTGCAGGCCCAGGTCATCCTCATCGAGCGGGGGCTGGCTCATGCCTTCGGGCAAGGGCATTTCCAGCCCCATTTGTTGCAGGCGCGGGCCGACTTCCATTGCGGCGCGGGCCTGACCCTCGTAGGCGTTGCGCTCAGCCACGGCCTCGTCGTCCAGGATGGAGCAGGTCGGGTCGTACTGGTAGTCGGCCAGCAGCCCATCCAAGGCCCGCATGGGGCGCTTGAGGCAGGGCAGGGGACGGAAGTCCAGCTTGCTCATGCGCTCGGCGTCCACCTCGCCCTTGTCGTCCTTGAGAACCGGCGTGGGCTGGTGCTCCCCGTTCAGGTAGCGTTCGGCAAGGGCGTAGCGCCCGGAGGTAAAGCCCGCATGGAAGTCCTGGGTGCCGGAGCGCTGGTAGGCGGAAAGAAACCACAAGCCCCACTGGCGAATGTAGAGCGGGGTCTTGTCGGCGGGGTCGGTCGAGGAAAGGTCAGGTGGGGCAACCGGCGCAAGGCCGAGGGAGGTAAGGTCCATGTAGCGCGGGAAGTGTGGCTAATGGGCAAGGTACAAATATTGTTCGCGGAGGATTTGGCGGTAACGAAAGTTTCTTGTACTATTAAGACATGAGTAAATACATTAAAACTAAACAGCCTTTTCCCGAACGTCTTTGGACCCAAGTAAACAAAGGGGGCGACTGCTGGCTCTGGGAGGGAGGGGTAAATTCCAAGGGTCAGCCATACTTACTCTACAATGGACGTGTTGTTACTGTCCATAGAATTGCATATGAACTGACTTATGGCGCTATACCAGAACAGCAGAAAGTTTACAGGACTTGCGCAAATCGAAGATGCTTGAATCCGAGCCATCTTCGCATTGGCAATCAAGATGATATAGCAAAAACTCGCTCCGAAAACGGCAACACTAGAAATGGCGGCCCATTGCTTTGCTGCAAGAACGGACACGCTTATACCGAAGGCAATATCTATAACCTACGAATAAACGGCAAGATGTATCGACGGTGTAAAACATGCGAGAGGACTAGGCAGCGAAGGGGCTACCAAAAGAAAAAAGACCTCAGAAGTTGAAGTACTGCCGCAGGTCGAAGGCGGAACTGCTCACAGAGGAGGCGGGGCGGGGCGGCCGGGTAAACTGGCGGGCCAGCATAAGCGTCCAGCCCGAGGCCACGGCGGCGTCGTTTTTCTGCGTGTCCAGCACGTTCAGAGCCAGCCAGTCCTTGACCTGGGCGGGGAAGGGCATACGGCGGAAGTCATCCACCAGCCGCCCGTGGGAGTAGGTTGCCAGCAGGCCCGCCCATTCCTCCGTTGCCTGCACCGAGGCAGCGTGGCCGTAGTTATCAAGTTGCTTGCCTTTCTTCTTACGCAGCTTCCGGGCGGCAATGTCGGTCAGGGCCACCTCGCCGTTCACAAAGGCCGCGTAGCCCCGGTTCTGGAAGTGGTGGATAATGCCGGGCTTCTGGCGCTCGGGCAGGATTTTGCAGCCGAAGAAGTGGCAGAGCTTAATCATGTCCTCGTAGAAGTCAATCGGGCGGGGCGGGCGGTTGACGTACTCGACAATAAACGAGTCGCTGGGCCAGTACTCCGGCTTGTCGCGCTTTTCCTCGTTGAGCGAGTCGTACTTCCAGAAGCAGTAGGCCGCCCCCTTCGAGGCGGTGGAGAGCTTGGCTACGCTCTTGGCGTCGTAGGGGTCAATGCCGATGGCAAACCGATAATCGTGCAGGGGTTTCCAGCGCTGCACCATCTGGCCCATTTCGTTCTGCACGTAGCCGTCGCTCTCGACGTGGTTCTGCTGGTCGGGAAAGCAGCGCCGCACCACACAGAAGCGCCCGTTCTTGGGGTCTTTCACCTGGTCGAACTTGACGGCCGTGCGCGTTTCATCGGTCCAGGCGAAGTTACCCCACTGCACTACGTTGTCGGGAATCTCCCCGCCCCGCAGCTTGCGCAGGGTTTCGTTCAGGGCTTCCAGGTTAAGGATGGAGTCGCCCCCAGCAGAGCTTAGGCCATCCTCCACGGTGCGCGGGTTGGCCCGCCAGTAGCGGCGGGCCATGATGGGGTCTTTCGGGCAGGAGGCTTCCAGGTCGGCAATGCTCTCGGCAATGAGCGAGCGGCCGTACTCATCCATGATGTGCCCCTTGTAGGAGGGGATGAACAGGCGCACCAGCCCGGTTTCCGTGCGCCCCTTGTCGTTGCGCTCGTTTGGGTTGGAGTTATTCCAGACCCGCTCCGGCATTTCGGGCTCAAAATCCTCCTTTTCGTCAATCGTGGAGTACATCCAAATACGGCCGATGCGCTTGCCGCCGCGCCACAAAGGGCGGCTCATAACGGTCATGCGCTCCTCCGTGTCGTAGTCCTGCTTCTTGGCCCATTCGTCCGACAGTAGCTCGAAGGGGGTGCGGCCGTCGTAGGCGTTTGGCTTGGAGTTTTTGCGGGTGATACGCGAGTTCAGCGCCCGTACCTTCTTGCTGGCCTGGGCGGTCTTGCCGCGCCGCGCCGGGGCCTTAAATTCAATTTCGGTCTTGGGGTCGTCCGTGGTGAGCGAGGTAACGGGCTTAATCAGCGGCGACATATTCCGCAGCGCGTGCGAAATGAAGGTGTTCAGTACTTCGCGGGCGTCGTCGTCGGTCTTGCTCTGAATGCCGAGGTGAGCACCGGGCGTGACCATTGCCAGCCGCAGGATACGGCAGGCGCGGCGGGCGGTCTTGCCGCGCTGACGAGCCCCCATGAACACGCCACCGATGCACTGCTCGTCGGCCTCCACGTTCATCGTCCACAGAAAATCCTCCCCGTCCACCTCCCGGTAGTCGGGGTAGGTGGAGTTGATGAGCTGGAAGTGGGTGAGGAACATGTAGTGGTCAGGCGTGAGGTAGGTAGGCTCCCCATCGTTGAGGAACCACGCCCCGTAAAGCAGCCGCAGCGCCTCGCGGGTACGCAAGGCTTCCTGGTCGTACTCGCTCAGGCGCTCAATTTCCTCCTCGTCGGGGAAGTCGCGCTTCCAGCGCTGGTCCGCCTTCTTCTTGACGTGCCCGTTGAGAAACCCATCGGGGGTCTTAGGCATGGGAGGGGTAAAGCACTCCATTTCGCCAATGATGGCCTTGAGTCGCCCGTCCTTGCACTTGGTAAATTCGATTCCGCGCTGCATAGGGGCTTATTTCTTCCGCTCGCGGTGAATAATATCCTCCCAGCTCGTACCGTTCTCTTCGGCCATCTTCTGCACCGACAACTCCTCCATGTCCTTGTCACCAAAGAACAAGTCAGCCTCCATTGCCGACAGTTCTTTCTCCATTTCGTGCAGGTCGCGCCACACGGCAATACGCGAGGTGTAGGTCCGCATTTCCGCGTCGGCCTTGAGGTCGTTGTTGGCAGGCTTGCCTTTGCTCAGGTCTACAAACTTCGGCTCGTCAGCTCCGGCGCCGGCCTCGGGAATAGCCGCCTCCACCTTTTCGCAGGTTTGCTCGAATGCCTCGCAGCCCGCCACGTAAGCGCGGAACTTGCGGTTACTAGTCACGCGCATCCACTGCCAGCGCATCTCGGAAACGCCGTCGTCGGTGAGAGTTAGGATTTTTTCGGCGCGGGGGTCGCCGGGAGCAATGCCCGCTAGGCGTAGCGCCTCGCGCTTCCGGTCGCCCCAATCGGTTACGGAGCGGTGCAGGCCGCTGCCCTGGCCCAAGTACAGGCAGTAGCGCAGGTACTTGTCATTATCGCCCTGGCCGTAGGTTACAAACACGTCATTGACCGCCAACTCAGGCCAGCGGTCTAGGATGGTTTCGTTGGCCTTGAGCTTAGTGGGGTCGTACTTGCCGAAGGCGTGGATATACTGCGGGTCTTTTGCTGGCATAGGACAGGTTGGTTGCCAGCAAGGTAGTAAGCAAAACACCCAAAGTACGGACAATCCGCTCTTTGGGTGTTTCCAATATTGTTGTACAATCTGAATTTAGGCGTCGTAGCAGGGGAGGTGCAGCGGAATGTGCGTGTACTGACGATACCACACCCTGCCCGCGCCACTGCGCAAGGGCCTCTTATTCCACCCCATGAGCCGAGCCGCTTCAAATCCACCTGGACAGCCTATCAGCAACCTGAATTGCTTGTTGTCGCTCAAGTGGCGCTTTACCGCTTCGTAGAACTTACTCATGGCTAAAGCATTCCAGGGATTTTTGACTCTTTCAGCGCCTCCCGGTTGGCAACCTCCGTCAGAACATCGTACTCTAAACCAGTCAGGGGGCGGGGGCCTTTGAATAGCTGATTGGCGATTTCAATAACACCCGCGTTTTGTTGCGCTGGTTGCGGCTCACGCACGGCTAATACATAGTCCTGGCGCACGGCAATCAGTTCCTCGCCCTCGATGGTGTACGTGGTGCCGTGGCCGCTGCCGAATACAACCTGCTGGCCCGGCTGCAAGCGAAACGACTGCTGCCCCAGCGGCTCGCCGACGTAGGCGACTACCCCCTCGTTGTCTATTACTGTTGGTTCCAGCAGCAAGCCCCCGCGCTCCGCAGGCTTAGTAAATACCCTGCGCAGCAGGGAATAGCCGCCAAAAGGCTCAATGGCATATTTTGGCTGGGGTGGATTGCTTAGGAGTAGTGTATTCGTCTTATAGCGTCGATACACCACCTCGCTTACCGGAATCCGATACAGGCCGGGGTAGCCGGGCAGCTCGCTTTCGTCGGTGAAGGCCAAGTGGCCCACGAACACCTCGTCGCCAACCCGTACCGTCTGCCGAATGTCGGCCGCCGTGCGGGGAATGGCAACTTCCTGCGAGTAGATGGGCGACTCCACAAACGGGCTACGGCCATTGTCCGAGCGCACGAACTTGCCCTTGGTGCGCGAGAAGGGACCAGCGCAGATAGCCAACTCGTCCGTCAGGCGCTCCGGCACGGCCAGTACGGTAGCCAGGCCGCATTCCGGGTGCTGGGGCTCCAGCGCCTCGCTTTCCATGTTGAACTCCAAGCCGTTGCGCAGGGCGTAGTCCAGCTCGCGCACGTCGTCGCGGTAGGTGGGCAGGGTCAGCAGCAGCCCATCGGGATTTTTCGCCCGCTCCACCTGCACTTTCCGCTTCGGCACGGACACAATGAAGCAGTTCGCCGGGGCTCGTAAGAGTAGTTGTTCTGCCACTACGCCGCGTTATTACCTTCGGTGCGGGGAAACGTGACGCCGTTGAGCAGAATCTCGTGCAGGCGTTTGCGTAGGGCATCCTGTTGATCTTTATCGCCCCGAGCGGACACACAATCCAGCGTTTTGTGAATTAGCGCGGCAGCCTCAAAATCCTGCTGCCACGCCAGTTGGTCCTCTACCTTGGAGTCAATAATGTTACGCAGGCGCTGGTTTTCTTCTTCTTTCTTCAACAATTCCTCCTCGTACTGGGCGAGTTGGTCCGTCAGCATCTTCTCCAATGGGGATGAGTGGTCAGCCATAGCGATGAGTTGTGGTGATGTGGTTTTTGGAGCAATAGAGCGTACTATTGCCTCTTGTTTGGGAAGTTCTTCCGACATGGTATGATGGGTTAACAACGTGTCGAAAGTACAAATTGTTTCCGCTACGGGCAACTAGTCAACGAACTTTATTTTCGTTAGCGCGAGAACCCCGGCGCGACGGCCTGACCACTGGTCGGCAGCATGGCTCGGCGGCGGGCCAGGTCGGCGGCCACCACCTGCACGGGCGAGCCATCGGGCAACACGACCTGGGTTTCGCGGATAAAGTTCTGACGGCGCACCGCGTCGGCCGAGCCCTGGGCAGGCAGGCCAAAGGCGTTGACCTGGGGCTGCTGCACGGCCCGCTGCATGAGGCGCTTTCTGCCCGCCTCGAACTGCGCACGCAGGAAGTCGTCGGTGGTTTTGTAGCCACCCTGGCGGTAGGCCGCCGATTCGGTTAGGGGGCGGGAGTTGCGGGCAAACTCGGCTCGCAGGGCGGCGTAGCTCACGGGCTGGCCGGTAACGGGGTGGGGCACGTCGTTGATGGCCGCGCCGTAGGCTTCCTGCAACCCGCGTGGGTCTTGGCTGAACCGGCCCAGGTATTCGGCCGTGGCGTTGCGGTCGGAGAGGTGCTGGCTCTGCACCTGCTGGGCGGTAGAGTAGCGGCCCAGCGGCACGGAGCCGCCCAGGCGGGGAGAGGACGAAAGACGGTCGGGCATAGCTCAGGCAAGGTAACGAAAAAGCCCTGCTGGTTTAGGGCAGGGCTTTGGGTAAAGGCGCTTAGTATGTCTTTTTCGTCTCGGCCAATAACTCTGACAATGGCCGGAAGTCGCGTCTCCACCGGGAGTTTCCAGTTCTGGCACTGGCTATTCGCTGCCCGCCCTTGCAGTGCGGAAGCACACCCAGCACCTCTCGCACTCCATGCTTTAAACTGTCCAATGTGCCATTGTTGAGCAATATTTGGTCGAACCCTGCGTACTCGTCCAGCGCCGTTTCGCTGGGATGGTTGTCGTCGCGGGTGCCGTCGCCGCGCTGCCCGAGCGGGTCGCCCTCTACGCGGAGCAGAATACCCCCAAGGTTCTTGATAGCCTCCGCTTCGTTTGGGTAGCGAATGTCGGCCACAACGATAACCTCGTCTTCTTCCAACTTGGGCAGCAGCGCGGCCACGGTTTTCGTCGTTACATCCACCCAAATCGAGGGGTGCTTATCCCGGAGCGCCTGGCCCACGTCTTGCAGGAGCTGGCCGCGAGTTAGCCCCAGCAGGCCCGAGGGAGCGGCCTTGCCCTCCTGCGTGTAGTACGGCTCGGCATCGGCTTCGCCCTCCAATGGGTTTTCCAGCGTGGCGCACACGGATTTCAGCGGGTCCGCGAAGTTGAGCACGATAACGTCCGGGTGGTGGTAGCCGCAGTGGTATTCGAGGATAGAAACTACTGCTCCTTTGCCGGAACCGCGTTTCCCGCTGATTCCTAGTAGTTTAAGATTATGCATTATGCGTGAATTAAGCCCAAATCAAGAAGATACATGACGCCTTTAGGCGTAATCATATTCCAGCCATCATGCCGAACGACTAGGCCAGCCTCTGCCAGCCATTTGCGGTGGCTCTTACTAATCAAGTCGCCGTCCCATGTTACCTGCATAAGTTGCATCAAGCAGGCTTCTATTGGTTTGGCGGTGGCAGAATCGAAAGCAGTGGTTTGATACTTCATGGGGTTAGTTGTCTCGGTTGATGAGTAAAAGGAAAAGAACAAGGGTCAGCAGCCAGAGTAGCGGCTTCCATTTGCTGTCCGGGTTGAAGTACCAGAGCAGGCCGTCGATTACAAAGTCGATAAGGTCGTCCAGATAGTCGTGCATTACCGATTGGTTTTGAGTTGGTGCGCAGCTTCAAAGGCCAAATCCTCTGCCGTATAGGGCGCAGACAGGCACTGCTTGCTGCATTTATCAATTTGGCTGCAAGGGCCGCCTTCGCAAGTGCCACACACTTCGGGGAAGGGGCCAGTTGGATAGCCCAACGCGGGGCCAAGAATGTCGATGATGGATTGGTCCAGTTGGTAGTAGGCGGCCAGGGCACGCTTGTATTCTGCTTCGTAGTCCATGCTATCTAAACAGGTTGCCGATGATGAATTTCGCGTGGTCGCCGTACCAGCGGGTGATTGGCCCGTTCCTCCCGGCGAAGGCTGGGAGGTTAATGAAGCTGCTGGTGATAAGCCGCAGCTCGGGGCCGCTGGCTTCTACCTGCCGTATCTGGTCCAGGTACTCGTCCTTCCACTCTTTCGGGAAAGGCTGCGGGTCGGCCCAGGTAATGACGCGGGGCTTGTCGGCGCTCAGGGGCGTGAAGGAGAGGGTGACTGTCAGCATGGTTTACTCAACAATTTTAATATTACCGTCAATGTAATTGCCTGCCCATTCTTTCCATTCATATTCTAGGATGGCATCCCGAACATCTTCCGGCAACTCATAGAAATTGTCTTCGACTTCAATTTCTATCGTGTCTTCTTGACGGCCTATTAAGCCAATGTTTAGGGAGAAATTTACCTTGATTATCATGCTGCGTGTTTTCGTGGTTTGTGATACAATGCTTTCATGTTCTTGCGTCGGCCGTTAAATAGTTTCTGCGGGTTAAGAAAGTAGAAGTAGCGCTTTTCACTACGCGCAACGAACTGGTAAAGGATAAGCTCGTTCAGGCCATCGTAAAAACTCTTGGGCTGCCGGAATCGGCAGAACTCTAACGCCTCTTCGGTCGGCAGATACACAATACTGTTGTTAGGCAGGGCCTGGTGCATAATGTAAGCCAAGACGGCAACGGCGGTGGTCGAGAGGTTCGTTAGCTCCGAAAGGGTAGAGTGAACCAGTTTCACGAAGCGGTCGGCGTCCTTCTTTATTGGGACCAGCATTTTACCTGTTAGCTCAACTCCTTTGTTGTCTAGGTAGCCTTTGCCGGTTACGTCGATGCGCTTCATCTTCTCCACGAAGGGCGGCTCCCAATTCTCAAGGAATGGGTTGGTGGAATGGCGGTGGCTTTTAATGTCCGGCACCGCCATGCGCAAGGATTCTCGTCTGGATAGATTCATTTCGAGTTATGGCTTAGACGCCCTATTCATTGCCAGTAGCGAGCGGACCAAACGAATCCTGTCTCGCGTCCAGCTAAATCCAGGTCGATATGGGCCATTGATTTCCCTATTTCGCCGCTCGTACAAGTCGCTGAATATCTCGGCTATTCTCCGGCGTCCTCGGCGCGAACCAATTCTCCACTTGTACCGCTTGTAACTCCGCTTGAGATGGGAGCGGTATGCCTTTTCTTGGGGTGTCAACATAAGTTTTGGGCTTGTATTAGGTGCTATTGTGCAGTGAATATACGCATAGTGCATATTTATTGTACTATCAACACCAGTATATACTTGCAACTATCTGATTATGAGTGGGAATAAATTTCATTCTTAGGGAAATTAAAGTAACTGGTATATGGGTAGTCTCTCACCTACATAGCGAAACCACAATACATGCTCCTTTTCCGGCCACTTGCACAGGTGGCAACTTTCACGGCATGTTTGGAGCCCAAAAGCCATGAGCCAGCAGGCGGTTTTCCCTCCCTTTTGGTCGGGTTTGAGAGAAAATCAGGTGAAAAGTGAGTGGTTTTGACTGAAAAGTGGGCTGATAAGGAGGTGTTTTGAGGCAGATTTGGCAGAGATGAGGGTGTGATGAACTATTTCTGAGGGTGTGATGAATGACCTAGCCCTACGTTCTGCCCACTCGCCGCGTCAACCGGAAACCGTTCTGCCAAACCCCCTACCCCCAAACAACGACCCACCCCCGTACCCCCATCCCGCAAGCAAAGCTCCTGCATAGTGTGCGAGGAGGAACAGGAAAGCCGGATATACGTGCATTTGGCATTTATTAAACGTCCCTTTGTAAAATGCCAAATGGGGTTTGGCCTCCTTTCTGCTGGTCAGGCGGGGATATGAGGCTGGGAGGGGGCGTGAGTGAGAGAGTGAGCCAGACATATACCTACTATTCCTCTCCTCTCACCACTACATCCCACACTGTACACTCTTGCCCTTGCTCGTAGCTGAACCGACGGGGCAAATAATCTTTCGTTAGCGGGGTGACTTGCGCGGAACTTGCATGTACTTTCCTTGCCTACCTTGTGGCTTATGGCTATCTCCTTACGCTTTCCCTCCCTTGCCCGTCACGCTTACCAACGCGTAGCCGAACGCGAAGGCTCCCGGCTGCTTGACCTAGAAATGCTGACCTGGACGTATGAGTTGGGACAGATGGGGCAGCGCGTGCTCGTGAATGACTTATACAAAGCAGGGCTAGACAAGCGGCATAAACTATATAAGGCAGCACGTAGGCTGATTGCGGCTGGCTGGCTGGAACGGACGGGAACGGCTAGTGCGGGCAAGTCTACCCCTACGCTGGTGGTCACGGTTGCCGGACTACTACTTATAGAGCGTATCCGGCGAGAACTCAGAACGTGCGGGGAAATGCTGACGGGTGCCGGACGAGGCAAGATTCGCCGGACCTACACAAAGAAGAAAGAAAATAATAAGACTGATAAACAGTCAGTTATGAAATAGTTTGAAAATAAATTAACCTGTTTATTTGGTTAACTCGTTTACCCGTTATACATTTGATTCATCAAGTAACCCAAAACACACAACGCCATGAATAAGCAAGTAATCAAAGACCTGTTAGAGCAGATAATAGACAGCGCCAGCCTAGCCGAGTTATTAGAGGCCGCCAGTGAAGTATGCCACGAAAAAGCTGACCACTTAGAAACCAACTGGCAATCTTATGTAGAGGCCGATAGATGGTCTAATGCAGCCGAGGCTATTAGTCGCATTGCCAGCTCAGAAGCAGTGCCTGTTTCATAGGCAAACGATAGCTTGCAGCAAGCAAAGAAAATGAGTAACACTACCTACCTCCGAAAGTTTGAGTACGCTGAAAAGAAAGGTGTTTCCCGCGCTAGAATCAGTAAGCTATTAAAGGCCGGCAAGCTGATAACCAAAACGCTATACGGGGTTGAGGTAATAGCTGATTGCCCCGAAAACGACACACACTTTGATAAGCCAGCGCACAACAGAAAAAATAAATCAGAAAAAAAGTAACAAATAGTTGGTTAATTCAGTAAACCAACATATATTTACAGCATCAACCACTAACAATAACGAGAATGAAACCAAAAATCCTTGCTCCGCACATTGCCAGTGCGCTACAGCCAGCAGAATACTACGAACTGATTAACGACCAGACAAAAGAGGTGCTTAAGACCGGCACTAACGCGGGGTGCTTCGGGGCTTTCCATAAATTATCAGGGTTTAGCTACGAAAATCACAAAATATATAGCTACGACACCTATACAATTCGACCAAAACAAGCCTAGCAACAACATAAATAAAGGCAAAACAGGAGGACGAAAATTTCCTCCTCTTCTTTTCCCCAACCAACGAAGAAAATACGTACTTTCAACCTTTTGTTAACACACAATACCATGAAACAAGGCACTTACTTAATAGCAAAAACAGGTATTGAATTTTCCACGCCAGGCGCACGGGGCCGAAAGGTTAAGATTAAGCAGGGACAGCGTATGGTAGTTACTTCCCCCGGTTACAGAAATACAGAGTCGGTAATGGTAGACAAGGCCGGCAAAGGGCATATAGGCTCCGGCTATCTGCTCGATCTAAGTGCAATAAATGAGTTTTTCACTATTGAAGACTAAACGCCATGCTGCACACCTTCCGCACCGAATACCGCTACTACACCACTGCCTGCAAACACGGCAAAGCAAAAGCCATTTGGTTCGCCGTTACCGACGCGTTAGGTATTCAATTCTAGCCCTCGCAATTCAACATATACTCAGATGAAACTCGCAGATAAAAAAGAACAGGCTACGACTCTTGGACTCGCTGCTATCAAATCCTTTAAGGTTGTAAATCGTGGTATTGATACGCCTGATTACTTCCCCGGCGCGAGTATTCACGCCGTGAAGACTGCCAAGGACAAGTACTATACAGAGGTGTATACGGGCATCGGGAGCACCCCACAGGAAGCATATAACGACGCCGTAGAATGCGCCTCCGAAGTCTATGATACCGCCTATCTACCGTCGGTAGCAAAGGATTTAAAAGGTGAAACCGTAGCGGAATTTTACGAACGTAACGGGCTTAATGATGACGGTGAGACATACTGCTATGTCCTGCTATACGTCGAAGAAGCCTAAAAATCAACCCCTCACAACTCACCATACCAACCCCATGAATACCACCATAAAAGCACCAAAAGTAAAAGTATCTGCTAAGTCCCTGTTGGAGTCTTCCGCTTTTAACAACGTCTCTGTGTGGCTGCTGTTATACAACGGAAAAGAAGCCGGCAAAATAATATGGAGCATTGGCGCGGGCGGGCAATGGAAATGCAGCGTTATTGTACATCACGGCGCGGGGATTGCGGCTTTTGGCGCACCCGAACGGAACGCAGAAGATTTGCACCTTACTTCGTTTGTGATTGGCTCGGCGGGGGGTGGTGGTTACGACAAGCGTTCGGCGTCTTTTGCTGACTGCCTGGACCGGAACGGCATAATAACCCCTATTAGCCTTGGCGGCCGGGGAACAGGAGCCGTGCAAGACTACCTGATTAGTTTGGGTTTTCAAGTCTTTACCGCACTATAACCAACCCGCCAACCCCGCGAAAAATAGTTTCGCTTTCCCCTCCTCATTCACCGAATTTTTCCGCACTATCCTAGTGCCATACCCCCGCTTTTTTGTCTCATACCGCCATGAAAAACGCCACTACTGCCGCTATTGCTCCCGCTTATACTGTACAATGCGCCGATGTGTGGCTAACTGTACAAGCTACCATTAAAGCATTGCGGGTGCCGTTTCCAAATAGCGAAGACAGCCGCCAGCATAATAAATTCAAAGTCACAGTTAAAAGCAGCAACGGCGAAAAGGCCACATTTGATTTCTTTGACTCGCAGTCTAATTATAATAAAGGCATTCAAGAGCTTGACAGCGCAGCCTTAAAAGGTGCTTTAAGCTGCTTTGTTTCGGATGCTACTACGGGCATAAATGCAACCAACGTAGAGGATTTGATGAGTGAGTTTGGTTGGAATGTAGACAGCCGGAAAGAATACCAACGCGCTACGCGCATCTATAAGGCTTGCGTCAAAGCATCTGAAAAGCTGGAATTATTGGGCATTACACCCGATGAGCAGTTTGAACTAGCTAACCTACTGGACCAATAACCAACCCGCCGAAACGGCTCCGGCCGTCTGCCGATAACTCCGGCACTGAGGAGGCTTTACCCCAAACACATACGATAATGGGATACTACAACCAACAAAGAAGATTACACCCCCACGGCTCCACAGGGGTAGTCGATGGGCGTAATATTACTTACACCCACAATATACTGCATGAGAAACTGCCGTATGCCGAGCAAGTAGCTTTTGTTTATCTCCCATCGGATGAGGAGGTAGCTAATTGGGAAGCCGAACAGGATGCTCAATATTATGCAAGAGAGGCACGGCGCGACCCTTACAGCGCATAATTCAGTCAACTTTAACCAACCCGAACAACCCCAACCACATAACACGATGGATATTATAACACTCGACCCTAAGTCAGCTACTTACGAGGCAATAGCCGCCGTAGCAGGCAATTCAGTTAATAAACAATTCCGCGTAGAAGTAGGGCATAAAAAGCTCATTGTGGAACGTAAATGCACCTACCAATACGGGGTAGTAAAGACCAGTTATCGCCACATATTGAGCGTGTTGAGCTGGGAAAACCCGCGAGTAGTAGCCCATTACAGAGAAACAAAAACCGGCGACTTTCGCCAACTATAACCAACCCCGCACCACTATGACTCACCGTCTCGCATCCGAATGGCCGCACACTACCGCCGCCGATATTCCCCAACTCGCCACCGTAGGCGTTGATCTATTTGACGACATAGAGCCCGGCTACACGGCTATCTACGTGCGCTACTCTGACGGTACGCGCTGGCCCGCTCGCAACGTGAATATGGCTGACCCCGAAAAGGCAAATAGCATTATTGCGGCTTGGGCCTTACGTGGCATTATCAACGACTACCGAACTAAGTAGACACATAATGTCTGGTTTGCGGGCAGCAGCATCTTATCTTTCCTTCTCACTTTAACCAACCCCACAAAATGAATAAGTCAAAGACAGAAACTCGCTACGTCTGCGTGAATCCAATGACTGCCGCCGAAGGTAGCATTAGGTTTGCCAAACGCAAGGACGCCAAATCAGCCTGGGAAAACATGCCCTCTCAGTGGGTAGTAATGACAGAAAGGCAGTGGATTAAATATCTAGCACAATGCCAACGGCCAGGCATTACGGAGCCGGAACAACGGGCATTAGTGAGCAAGATTGTAGGATACGATTATTAAAAACAACCAACCCCAGCCGGAATGGCATAGCTCCACGTTCGACTCGTGGACCGGCGCGAACTAATCCAACCAACCCCGTAACGCCATGAAATTCATAGTTCCCAATCATTCGCACGTAACAGCGACCGAACGTAAAGCTATTGCTCAAATGATAGCTCAGGGGTTAACCAACGCCCGAAACAAGCCTAATACCAAGGCGTACGAGGTAGTATCGGGCGGAATTAGCGAAGGAGCAAAGCGGTATAAAGTACGCATTGCCACCCGCGAAAAACGCTGGATTGGTGCAGAAATAAAATGGCATTTTTCAAATTGCGAAGTTGAGCTGCCCGCCACCAACTAACCCCCCCTATGACAATTCAAGATTTTGTCTGGTCTGGGGAGCTCTTTAAATTAACTCCTAATAGCACAGTTACTTATCAGGCCGATAGCCAACCGTTTAACCTGTGGCCGCAGCGTGTTGATAAGCAGTATGTCAACTGTGTACTGATTGAAAACACCAAACCACGCCGGAGTCGATGGGGCACAGAATACCGAGTACAAAAGTTGCTCCCTCTTATCACAGAAGCCTACCCCCTGTAAACCCAACCAACCCCGATAAGATGAAAGCTCTACCTGCTACTGCCGGAGTACTCAGAGGCCGCAACCGAATCCGCGCCCATCGTACCGTGTTTGACTATCGACTTCGCAAGGGTAGATTTCAGGATAATTCCATGCCAAACGGAGATTGGAGCATCACTAGCCTAAAGGAATGGCGCAAGCTACTCCGGCGCAACCGCCGCAAGTTTGCGGAAGTCGGCAAGTATTTCCGCAACGAGGAAGGTCGCAAATCCAGTGTGTTCCAGTCCTATGCCTGGGAATATTTTCACAATAACATCGACCTTCTAAAGCGCATTATCAAGGCAGGCGGCTGGGACACGTACTGCGGCGTATCAAGCAAACAACCCCGCCCAGCTTACACCGAACGGGGTTGCTATTACGCTACTTGAAGTTTATAGACGGGGGTATCGTCGTCTTCGCTTTCCTCACTCCCCTTCTCGTCCCGCTTGTGCTTGCCGATCAGGTGGGGATGCTTGAGGTTCTGCGGATCGTCCGGGAAGTGCCCGGCGTCCTCCTCGGCCAGCGGGCCGGCCTTCCATTTGGCCGTCTGGCTGTACTCGTGGGTGAAGGGCTCGAACTTGCGCAAGTCCACTTTACCAACCCCGGCCATGTAGCGAATGGGGGCGGAAATTTCCTCCTGGCGCAAGGCAAACAGAATGTAGTTCACATCCCCGTTGTAGCGCTGTTTGAGGCGGGAAATGTGAAACGGGCGGGTGCCCAGCACGCCCCGGCGAATCGCGGCGAGAGCCCCCTTGAACATGCCCAGATGTTCTTCCAAGGTCACGCGGTTTTCTACCCGCCCCTCGCGTTCAAGTCGCTGGCATTCCAGCACAAAGCGCCGGTCGATCAACCATTGCTCCTGATCGGTTACGTCTTTTTCAGTGATTGCTCGCAACTTATTCTTCTCTACCTGGTCCTCCTGATTTGCGGGCGTACGGTAAGCCATGTTGTACTAGATTTGTGTGGTGGTGTTGTGGTGGTATCCCGCTTGAGGGCTGGCCGCACTTACGACGGGTATTTTGGTTTGGTTGTACCAAGTTCAAATAATCTTTCGTTAAAAGCAACCAACCCGCGAAGAATTATTCCGCTAAATAGTTGGCTTTCTGACGCTAACCACTTAGTGTTGAGCTGAAAACAAATATTACCAATACATACACAACTTTTCAAAAAAGTTCCCCGTAACATGAAAATTTTTGCCATTTCCGTTGTAAAAAATGAAGCCGACATTATCGCCGCCAACCTGCTGGCGGCAAGCCAGTGGGCGGATAAAATCTTTGTGCTCGACAACGGCAGCACGGACGCCACTTGGGAAATTGTACAATCCCTGGCCTCGGACAAAATTGTTCCCTATAAGCAGGATTTCTCCCCTTTCTACGACGGTATCCGCGCCCAGGTATTCAACCACTACCGCTGGCTGGCCCAAGCGGGTGATTGGTGGTGCTACCGCCTCGACGCCGACGAAATCTACGCCGACAACCCCCGCGAGTTCCTGCCCCGCGTACCAACCCACCATCACTTCGTAGCCTCGGAAACCATCTTCTTTAACCTGACGAAAGAGGATTTTGCGGGCGGCTCCGCTGGTCCGGCCAGCGTGGATGAGATTCGCTACTACCAGCCCTCGACGTGGAGCGAGGCCCGCTTTTTCCGCCACCGGCCCGGCATGGAGTGGGCGGCCCCGGCTCACGCTCCAAAGCACATGGGGGTGCTGCACAACCGCCGTATTAAGATTAAACACTACCAGTTCCGCTCCCTGGACCAGATCAAGCAGCGCGTAGCCGTGCGGCAGCAGGCGCGGGAAGGCGGGTGCGAGGGGTTTGGCTACTCCATCAATGAGGACGTGAACGAGTACCTGCTGGACCGGGCCGCGCTGCGCCGCTACGAACCCGGCCAGCCCTGGCAGCTCACCGGCCCGCAAAACCAGCTATACCAGCGCTGGTATGACGTGGCGCTCAAGACGTTCTGTCACGCCACGGGCCTCTACAAATAGCCAGTCCTCATGCGACCAACCCCGCCGCAGGCCAACGAAAATAATTTGTACAATAAAAGGACCAAGCCCTTGCATAAGCCACCTTGACTAAGTAGTTTAGCAGCACCGACCTATACTACCACGAAAGCAAACCCCGTTACTCTTATGCCTTTCAACTTATACTTTCCCTGTCCATGCGCTTCGATGCGTTTGCTTCCCTGGTTTCGGCCGTTGCCGCCGAGTTCTCGTTATCTGCCACCGCGCATACTGCCCCCGCTGAGGACTGGTTCTGGGTCCGGTACACTGCCCCGGACGGGCGTGTAGTGGACACGGAAGGAGCCAGTTCGGCCAGCAAAGCCCTGGGCCACTTTCACCGCTCCGTATCCCGCTTTATCCCCGTTGAATTACCAACCCCGAAATCCAAAGTAGCATGAAACTCACTGATAGCAACTGGTTACTGCCCTGCCGGGACGTAGCCCACAAGCAGCAAATGCTAGACCTGGCCCTGGCGGCCGGCTGCACACTTTGGGCCGAAAGGTGTTACTCAGACTCCCACCTGTTTATATCAGGAAGCCCCGAGGGAGAAATGATGGCCTTCAGTGACGAGGCGACTACGCCAAAGATTACAGAAGAATACTACCGAGACATGGTTGCTGCCTACTCGTTTACCAAAGGCCCAGAATTTATCAACTAGTGCTAGTTTACACCGCCTGCCACGTCGAACAGCTCGCCCTCACCATTGCCAAGGGCTTTGCCCTCCCGGCCGGGTGCTGCTGCGCCGCCACGGTTTCCTCGCGGGGAGGAGTCGTCAAGTACACTATCTCCCTGCACCGCACGGCCGACGAGGACACCCCGCTTTTCGCTTTCTCGCGCACCCTCATGCAAGTTGCCCTCAACGAGTTTCGCCGGGAGCTGTCCCTGCGCTTCCCCGTTAGGTCGTTTACCCCCGTTTCCACACGCTAACCAACCCCCTGTATTATGTCAGCTACCGTCAAAGCAGCCCCGGCCACCAAAAAGGATAAGCTCAACTCATTGTACAAAGAGTGCGGCCTGGTCAAAGAAGACGTACACGTACACCAGCATTACACCATTCTCACCCGGTCAGGCATTGAGAAGGTGCAGGCTCACTATGGTATCCAGGTGAGCTACAAAGCCCTCGTGCTGCAAGAGAAGTACGTGGTGATTAAGGCAATCGGCACGATGGTAGAGGAAAACACGACCGCCAAGATTGAAACCTACGGCTCGGCCACGGCTACCAACTGTAAGAACTCCTACTTCGCCGAAACGGCCGAGAAGCGGGCGCTGTCACGGGCCGTACTCAAGCTCACGGGCCTCTACCAGCACGGCTTCTTCGGCGAGGAGGAAAGCGAGGATTTCGGCAAGGCCGTCCAGCAAGCTCAGCAGGCGACTGCTTCCGCCCCTGCTGTGGTTAACCAACCCGCTGCCCAGCAGCCTATTAGTGAGATTGCCTACGCATCGGAGGAGCAGAAAGCAGAAATCACGCGCCTGCTGAACAACCCCGTCATTAAGCCAGGCGAAAAGACCAAAATGCTGCTTGGTATTCACCAGCTCACCGAGGAGCGGGCTGACGGAGCCATTACCAAGCTGAACGCTACTATCGAAGAACGCGAAGGAGCACAGAAGGCCGCGTAAAGGCCAACATATACCCTATATACACCACCAAATAAAATTTCGCTACGCCATGACTACCTGCGAAGAAATTCCGCGCTTTCGTTTGCCTCTCCCCGGTGGGACCGGCCTGCTCCGGGCCTTTGAGATACGAGAAGATGCTATGCCGCCCTACGGCTGCGGCAGCGTGCTCGTCGGCCGCTACGTAGACAATTGGCAGCTGCTGCCGGACGGAACGCCGTGTATCGTGGTGAGCGAAACCGAAGGCATCCAGTTCCGGCGCGTGTTCAACCGTCTCAAGACGGAGGCCGCGCTGGACCTGCGGGCCGACAACCCCGCGTACCTGGCCGAGCTGCTGCCCGTTGAGCAAGTGCTGGAAGTGTGGGAGGCAGCGGCGTATATCAGCCCCGTATCGCCGTTGGCAGCACACCCTATTAACCGCCTGCTGGGCGTGGTGCGCGAGTTAACGAACACGCCGGCAACCCTTGTATCCGCATGAACACCCCCGCGCTTTCCGACCGCCTCGTGGTCGCCGCCGATGGGCGGCTCCTGTACCGCGCTCCGTCCTTCTGCATTGCCGTAATCGGCCGTTCGCTCCTGACGTGGATTAACGACTACACCTCTCTTATCTCTACGCCCCATGCCTAATACCCTGCCTTCTCCTAAGCCTGTTAAAGTGGGCCTCATCGGATTTCACGGCCCGTTGCGCGAGCTACTCCCCGCCATTAAAAACGCCGTGAAATGATACGCTCCCACTTCCCCGTCCCCAGCTATCACCAGAAGAAGCGCCGCATTGAGGCGTACTGGCTCCTGGTCCTGCTCGGCTGCGCCCTGCTGGCCTTAACCGGCAGTAGCTGCTCCGTGGCCCGCACCTCGCTTGGTCTGCACGACCGCGCCTACCCCCAGCCCTTCACCGATACCACTTCCTCCTTCATTACTCTCCGCCATGACCTGTAAGAGCACCCCATGCCGCCCCAAGGCCGCCGATACCATTCAATATAAAATCCAATTCATGAAGTACGGAGGCCAGCCCGTACGCGACACCCCCGGCGAGCCGACCGTCGAGGAGCGCAAGCTCAACCTGGCCCTGTGCTTTGAGGAGCTGATGGAGCTGGCCGTAGATGGCTACGGGCTGGAACGCAGCTTTATTTTGATGGTGCTATGTAAGGTTGGCTTCAACGGCGTATCACTGCCCGCCGACATTAAGGACACGCTGGAATACAGCGCCATTGACACCCTAGACGCTTGCTGTGACCTGCGGGTGGTAAACGACGGGGCAATCGTTTCCAGTGGCTTACAGGGCGCATTTGAGGCGTCAATGGCCGAGGTTCACCGAACCAATATGGAGAAGTTTGGGGCCACTGTAGAAGAAGCAGATGCGGCCGTGGCACAATATAACGCCAAGGGCATTCCGGCTCGCTGGCTCGTGAATGAAAACATAGAAGCCAACCACAACCTTATTATCTACCGCCTGGACACGGGCAAGATATTAAAGCCCTTGGGCTGGCAGGAGCCGGATTTGGGCGCTATCTTGAACAACTTTACTACAAGCAAATAACATCATGCTACAAGCCTTCAACGTAGACACGCACGACCCCGTTCAGCATGTTCCGCTCCAAAAACCCTCTGATTCGTATATAATTGGCGTTACTAGCCTGTATGCTGATGGAGACGAGGCATTGGCAATCCGCGACAAATTCGGGGAATGGGATGCCACGAAACTTGCTTGGAACATGAGCATCCCGTGGAACTACCGCAGTCACAACTACGCCCAAACGTGGCACGGCGATATTGCCAAGACGATTTTGGCCGGGCTGTAAAATAAATTTTCACCAAAGAGAACCACCAGTCGGAACTATTCGTACATTTGGTCAACAAGCGGGGTGTTACCCCCCCGCTTGTTAAAATACCAAATTTTACACTTGGAAAAATATGCAAGTCGTACAGCCTGACCGCCTCAAAACCCCAGCGCAACACGCTAAGGACGAGAACGTTACTCGCCAAACAGTTTACAACTGGATTCGCACCAAGATGGTAAAGAGCCACGTTATCGGGGGCCGCATTTTTGTGGAGGCAGCATAATTTGCTGCCCGCTTGTTTTACAGATGTAAAAGATTACCGTCCTGCTGCCATGCCTCTCTCCGCCTACCAACCACCCTTGTTTAATGCATCTTCCACGGTGGAGACGCAGGACGCGGTTGTTTATGATATAGCTATCGCCTCAACAGTCGAGGAGTCGCCCGCCCCTTATAAGCAACGAGAGGAGCGACTACCCATCACGAAAGCCATTGCTTGTCTTGATAACATTCCAGGAGCCGCACGGCGTCTGTTATCCGTTGTCTGCGGTCTGCACGAGAGCCGGTTAAAAGGATGCTGGGCGGGCAACGAATCACTAGCCGCCGAAGCGGGCACAAGCGAGCGTTCCGTGACCCGGTATATGAAGCTGCTGCACGAACTGAACCTCATTGATGGCACCCCCGGACACGGGCGCAGAGTGCAGCCAGCAGAGGTTGTTCGGCAGGCATATTTCAGTGGCGACTTCTCAAAACTGGTCGCGCTAAATAGCCAACTCGCCAAAGTGGCGACTCGCCAAAGTGGCGACTTGGCGACTTCAAGTAGCCAAAGTGGCGACTTACAAGTAGCCAAAGTGGCGACTTCAAGTAGCCAAAGTGGCGACCATATATTAATTACTAAAGAAGAATATAATGAACTACTAACGTTACGTTCTTTAGTAACCGAGCTTGACGAAAATTTGCGAGCTGCTACCGCACTCGCAGCCCAGCAAAAAATCGACCTTGAAATCTTGTCTGCTGGGTTAGCTGATAAAGTTGAGCCGGTAACACAAGTCACCGTCCCGTTTGCCAAGACGGCGTTAAGCCTCGCTAAAAGCCAGAAGCAGGTAAAGGAATTATGGAACGCGCTGCCGACACCGCCCGCCATTGATTCAGAACTGCGGGCCGAGTTCATTTCCCGAGGCGTGGCGTTGGGGGCAGTGGTGAAGGAACGAGCCTCTCCCACGGCCCAGCAATCAACCAAGGTGGTCGTTGACTTGTACCATGATTGGTTTTGTGAACAAAGCGCCGGGATGAAGCCCGTCATTACAGCGCGTGATGGCGCGGCGGCAAAGAAGATATTTGCCTATTTCCGCTCTCAACCCCAAGCTGCCGCTGACCAGGACGCCTACGACGCCTTCTCCATGCTGCTTTCTCAGTGGGGCCGGTTAGAGCCCTTCCTGCAACGCAAGCGAAACCTCTATGAGATTGGCGACAACCTAAACAACATTGTTTCACAACTTTTAAACAATACCCATGCAACCCAGCAATCTACCCGCGCCCAAGAACTCGGGCTCGTTGACCACAACCGCCGACTTGAAGGCATCCGACGCGCTAAAGGATTGGGCCTCTAGCGACCCGGAAATGATGATGGGCATTCTGCGGAAGGCAGAGCTGGCCCGAACCAATAACTTTGACCTGCTGCAAGCAGATGGCTGGCAAACACTGCTGGACGACATAAGCGAAGATTTTTCCTACCTGTCTTTGCAAGAGCTGAATGGCATTATCAAAGCGGGCTACAAGGGCGAGCTGGACAAGTACAAGAACCTCGCGCTCAACTTCCCCCGCGTGTACCAGTGGGTTAAGCAAAACGCCCCCCGCTGCCTTTCCTACTGGCACCACTACCACGCCGCCCCCATGCGGTTTGCGCAACTGCTGGAAGCCGAGTCCCTGGTCATGGAATACATCCGTACCCAGCCCACCCCGCCCAACGATAGCCTGCTGCGCACCGGCATTAAGCAGATTATTGAGCGCACCCTGTACGAGCCGTACAAGAACAGCCCCCAGGCTCAAGACACCCCCCACCCCCGTTTGCGCATCCAGGCCCACCAGTACGCGCAGTGGGAAGAAGAATACCCCGCCTACGCCGCCCGCCACGGAGCCAGTATCTTCTAGCCATGAGCAGCACAGCGGAACTCAAGCGAGCCTTCGCCCCGCTGCTAGAACGCACCAAGCGCCGGGTCGAACGCATCAAGCAACTGCAAGCCCAGCCGCAAACCGAGCAAACCGTGCGGGCCATTGCCGCCGAGCAGCGCGAAATTGACTTGTTTCGGGACACCACCACGGCCGTTGGGCTAGTGTTCGAGAACTTGGAACTGTGCACTGCCCAGGAGCGGGAAGCGGCCGAGCAAGTGAAAGCCCGCGTGGTAGACGTGGCCGAGCAAGCCAGTCTCTACGAGGACTTGTTTACCCGCACCTTGGACGTGTGGGGCAAGCGCCTCCCGGACCCGCCCGATGAGCAGTGGCCGGACGTTTGCCGCCGCGCACAGAATGCGCTATTTCGCATGAATCATTTACATACCTCCCCCGCCACCTACGCGGCCACCTTCGGCCTACTACCACATGAGCTTATTTGACGACGACGAGTTGCGCCTGCCTGCTGGCCCTGCTGCCGCCCCCGAGAAGAAAGAACGCAATTACGAATCGGGAATCTGGCGCGTAAGCCGCGTAAAGGACGCCATGCTGCACGGCTACACCCACGGCAAGCCGCGTGGCACCACGACCTATTTCCGGGAGTTTGACCAGCACTGGACGCACAAGCAGGGCGAGGTAACGCTAACCACCGGCTACGCCAACATGGGCAAGTCTGAAATGCTCAACGAGTTAATGGTCGTTAAGTCCGCCGCCGAGCCCGACAAGCGTTGGGGTATCTTCTCGCCAGAAAACACCCCCGCCGACGAGTTCTACGACAGCCTGGTTCACAAGCTCACCGGCTTTTCCGCCGACCCCGACTGGTGCCGCCAGTACGGCCAGCTCCAAGTAAGCCTTGCGGCCTATGAGCGGGCAATGGAGTGGATAGAAAGCCATTTCATCTTTATCTACCCCGAGGAGGAAGCCCCCACGCTGGAATGCCTGATGGACTACTTCGACTACCTGAACGGGCAATCGGGGCTGTACGGAGTGGAATTTGACCCCTGGAACCAGATTACCCACTTAATGAAGGGGCAGCGCGACGACCAGTATTTGTCGGAAGTCCTGTCGGAGTTAAAGCGCTGGACCGTGAAAAACAACTACTGCACCCACCTGACCGCCCACCCCACCCAGGTCAAGAAGGGCGACGGCCCGCTGCCGGTGCCGGACCAGTTTCTACTCAACCAAGGGGCCATGTTCGGCAACAAGCTGGACAACATTCTCGCCAACCACCGGCCCAACTACCACGAGAACAAGGCCGATACCGCCGTGCAGTGGTGGAGCCACAAAATCAAGAAGCAGAAGCGCGTGGGCCGTCCTGGCTTCTGCGACATGGATTTCAACTACTTAACCAACCGCTACTCTCTGAACGGAGAAAGCCCGCTGGATACGCACGCCCCGTGGTTGTTCAAGGGAATCCCGCTGACGGAGGCTGGCAGCGAGGCCGAGTCACGCCGCGTAACCCATCACGAACTGCGCCCTTTGACCGTCGCTTCGACCTTTGAGGAAGACCCGCCGTTCTAACGAAAATAATTTTGCCTACCCCTTGCGCAAGTGCGAAAATTCCCTGTACTTTGAATCATCCTAGTACCACTGTATTTTCTCCTTGTGACCCACGCCCTCGCCCTCCCGTCTCTCACCGCCCACTTGCGGGATAATCCGCAGGCCGGGCGGTGGGGAGCCCAGAAGAAACTCACTAACCACGCCCCTTCCCTGCCACCCGAGCAGGTGCTGGCCCTGTTTGAAGCCTACTACCCGGCAGGTGACTTGCAGGAGCTGGGCGAGCGGGTCGGCATGGGGCGGCGCGAGGTGGTAGAGTACGCTTCCCGCCACGAAATCAAGCGCGTGGAAACCAACACGCCCCTGGCGCGGGAGCGGGCGCAGCAGCAGGCCACGAAAAGCGACAAGCAGCAGCGCGAGGATGAGGCCGAAAAGCAGCGCGTGGACGCCTACGCCGAGGGTACCCAGCGCAACATGATTGCCGTAGGGCTGCTGCCCAAGTGGCGCAAGGCTACGGACGAGGAGCTGGCCCACATAACCAAAGTACAGAAACGTTTCGCTGAGAACGGCTACACCCCCTACGACTGCCCGCCGGACATGACGGCCGCGTATCGCGCCGAACTCTACGGCTCCCCCGAACCACCACTTTACACGCTGTAAGCACATGAACAAGCTATTACTGGCAGGCGGTAGCGCTATAGGGGCTATCGTGGCGCACGAATTATTAAAACACGGGGTATCTGGCGAGTGCGTGGATAAAGCCGAGCGGCTGCTCAAAGAAACAGAGAAGGTTCACGAGTTCACTATAAGAGATTTCCCCGACCTCTATACACCACCTGTTTATTTCGAGCAGCCTCGCTATGTAGGGTATATGGGGCGAAAACGCCGCCATAAGTGAAAACACCCCGCGAATACCTCGAAGCAGCCATAGAACAGCTCCCCGGCCAGCACCATACACTAGTTGCCGAGAGGGCCGTGGAACTCGCCCTAGCCGATGCTTCCCGCTACAAAGACCTGCTCATCACCGCCATCCTTCGCTCCCAACCCAAACCTCATGACACCAGAACAAGCTCAGCGCCTCATTCTTGATTTTCTTGACTTCGCCTCCGAGCAAACTCCATCTGTTTTCCTGACAGACGTGTACAAAGAAGAACTCTCGCCTGAACAACAACGTGTGCTCGTAAACCGATACATCAACGCCGTGATAGAAGATCAAGCAAATGACTAAGCAACACTCTCTGAATAACAACGACGTGCGCGAAATTGCCGGGCGTCTGACCGAACGCCTGCTGGCCCGTCAGCTCGGGGCGGAAGGCGCTACCCTGCAACTGGAAATTGCCGCGCACGTCGCGCAGGTGGACCCCATCTGGCAGCGCTACGCCGACCTGATTGAAGGCGTAGATATTGACCTGAACTTGGTAAAGTCCATGTTTGCGCCCGAGGCGTGGGCCAAACTTTCCAACAACAAGCGGGTGCTGCTCACGGCCGAAGTACAGAAGTGCGCCGTGGAGATTAATAAGAGCATTGAGGCCAACCGCCGCTACTTCCAGACCATGCTGGTCTTCATGCAGCAGGCGCTACCCGAGAACGTGGCCGTGCTGGAATACCAGCTCGCCAAGAAGCTCGGCCACGACGTAACCCCAGAAGATTTTAAGCCCAAAGCCCAGTAGTCATGAAGAAGATTCTGTTAGGACCAGTAAAGTTAGTGCCCACCATCCCCTTTCCTCAAGTTAACCAAGGCGCGCCCATTTTTGCCAAAAAGGACGGAAGATTGGCTGGGATGCTTGTTCAAGAAGACGGGAGGTGGATTCTACGTATTGGCGGGTCGTTCGGAGCATATGGATACTATACATCACTCCGTGCTGTCATTGAAACAGGAGAGCGCGAGGGCTACGAGTTTTTCCAGGACATTGAATAAAACCGAAGCCTATACCGCCGAGGACTACCGCAACCTCAAGACCGTGGGTAAGCCCCGCGTGAAGGCGGCGGTAGTCCCGGAGAAAGCCCCGGCCAAGAAGAAAGCCAGCAAGCCCAAGAAGGCCGAAAATCTGGCCGCAGTGGCACGTTCGGGCCGCGAATGGGTATTGACCTACTCCGGGCCTGCGGTGTCGCTGAACACGCTCCTAGCACGCGCCTCGTGGCGGGAGCGGGACGGGGTAGTAAAGAAGTATGACCGCATCTTCTCGGCCCTCATCCACGAGGCGCAGATACCGCCCCTGCCCTACTTCCGCGTCGAGCTGCGGTACTGCTCCAAGCACGACCCCGACGGGTGTAGCGTTATGATGAAATTCTGCGTCGATGCGCTGACCCACTGCGGGATTATCACCGATGACAACCCTACAATCCAACGGGGTGGGTTGGCAATAGAGCCGGACTTTGCCCTTGCCCCTAACACGTTCATTTTCACCATTATTGAATACGTAGCCACATGACCTTCTTTAACTGTTTTCTCTTTATTGGCTGGATTATCCTCGTCCTGGCCTCCGGCTTTCTGTCGCTTAATGTCTTTACCGGCCTTCTATCTTTGATGGAGGAAGGGAAGCGTAAGCTAGGCGCTATTCAGTTGACAGTAGGGCTTCTTTTCTCCGCTGGTTTTCTTTGGATTGTGTCGAACGGTTTTAAGTTCTTCTTTGCATGAACAGCCCGGCTTCGCCCTACCAGGAATCCGGCCTTCTGCGGCCGGTGGTGAACACGGATATAGGCCACGTTCCCAAGAACCTGCACACGGCCACGGAATACAAGAGCGAGCGGGCGCTACTCACGGCTTTGCGGCACAAGATCAAGGCCGCTGACCTGCAAACGCTCTACGAAGCGCTCTGCGACGCCCCGCTCGGGTTGTGCGGCCCCAAGCCCCCGCGTATGGGCGACTGGTACATGCCCACTACACCCGTCACGGACCACCGCAACCGCCCCCAACGCGCCCGGTTCAGCGAGGATACCCCGGCCGCCGAGTGGCACGCCCACCAGCACGCCTTCTGCCAGGAAGCGGCCCAGGTGCTGCTGCAAGCCTGCGAGGGGCAGAAGCCCGAGTTTTACCGGCAGGCAAAGGAGTGGATTAGCCTGCCCTTGCAAGAGTTTGTTCAACGAGTACTCACCAAATAACCAACCTTTACTATGGCACAAGCCCTGTACAAATTCTATAAGGATTGCGGCCGGTCGGGCGACCTATCCGGCGTATTCCTGTCTACCCCCGAGAAGATTGAGGGTATTATCGGCAAAGGGTTGTACTTCTATGAAGTGCTGGGCAAACATTCCGAAATATCCTTTGCCGCTGATGCCAAGCAATTTACGTTAGTAACTGATGCCCCGGAGGTTATTAAGGTGGTAGCGGAGCATGGGTTGGAATCTGGCATCAACCCTTTTGAATACTTGTATGATGAGGAGGAAGAATTTGACGTTGACGAGGACGAATAACCCTCGTCGTTGAACCGGCTACCTCCACCGAGCCGCATCCATTAGGGTGCGGCTTTTTGGTATCTTGGACCGGAACAATCCACCCTTTAATACCGCCCTTATCGTGGCCCAGCAGGCGCAGCTAACCTTACTCGAAATACACTCAACTAGCACAGGGGTAGAATATTATGCAATGGCCGTCCCGGCGCTCGGCTACTGGCTGATTATCTCCCGTACCCGCTCCGGCAACTCGGCCTCCTTCCGCTACCTGGCCTTCGAGGACCGGGCCGACTTCCTCGCCGCCTGGGCCTCGCCCGCCACCCTGGCCGAGCAGCCCTTCCGCCGCCGCACCCCCTTCGGCTTTGACTCCACCTTTCTTATTCAAGGGGCCGGGGTGCAGGCCACCAACACCGCCGCCGTGCCCACCACCGACGACGGTACGCCTACCTACGAAGGCCCCACGGGCGGCGGCAGCGGTAGCAGCCCCGACGACTCGGCCATGCAGACGCTTTCCGCCCAGCGCCTCGTCTCGCTCGACAACAAGCTGCATACCGATGAGGCCGGGAACCTGCTGGTGAGCTTGCGCGAGCCCCAAAAGCTGCGCGTAGACGTGCTCAACAGCACCCTAGACGTAAACATTGTCAGCGAGTCGAGCCTGGCCTACGGGGCGGCCACGGAAGTCCAGCAGCAGGCCATTGAAGCCCAACTCGCGGCCATCCTGGACCAGCTCGTACTCGCCGCCCAGCAGAGCCAGCAAAGCGACGCGCTGACCGATACGGAACTGCGGGCCGCGCCCCTGCACGTCGTCCTCGACAACCCGAGCGCGGACTACGCCACGACCACCGGGCAGGCGGCCACCACCCGCGCCGTGCAGGCCGTGGGTGATAAGCTCCCTGCCCCGGTCAACGGGCGGGTGCCGGTGGACGTGAACCTGCCCAATCCGCTGCCCGTCAGCGGCTCCGTAACCGCGCAGGTGGCCTTTCCCTCCGTGCAGGCGGTCAGTGTGCAGGGGGAGGTTGAAATCAAGAACGACGCGGGCAATCCGCTGGCTGTCGCCGTGACCTTTCCGGTTAACCAGCAGGTAAGCCAAGTCTCCCAACCCTTGCCCACCGGGGCGGCGACGGCGGCCAATCAAAACCTGGAAATCACGGCCCTCAACAGCCTCGATACGAAGGTGGCAACGTCGGCCCTGCAAACGGCCGGGAATGCCTCCCTTGCTAATCTGGATAGCAAAGTAGCCACGGCGGCTAAACAGGACATTGCCAATACGGCCCTGCAAACCATCGCGGCCGGAACCCCGCCCTTGGTCGGCGGGGCAGTACCCGTCGTAGGCAACCTGACCATCAACAATGCCGCCCCGGCCACGGTGTACACGTCCTCCTCGCTGGCGGGCACTCCGGCCCTCATTAAAAACGCCCCGGCCCAGCTCTACTCCGTCCACGTCACGAACACGACGACGACGCTGCGCTACTTAAACATCTTTAACCAGGCCACCACCCCGACCACGGGCAGCGTACCGGCCATTAGCTTTGCCATCCCGGCCGGGCAGACTTTCCGCTTCTCCCTGGACGGCAAGTACATCACGCTTACAAACGGCCTGGGTATTACCATTGGCACGGCCCCGAGCCTGGGTACGCTGGTCGGAGGCCTGGTTTCCGGCATCGGGGCCAATGACTTGATTATTGTGATTCAATACGCCTAGTCACCCTGACTGGAAACAGAAAGCCCCAACTGGTTGTCCAGTCGGGGCTTTTGCTTTTCGACCCCGGCTGGTGCGCTTCCGGGAGAGGCGTCCAGGGTTCTGTTTTACTGCTTGCAATGATTAGGGGCAAATCTTTTCAGTCGCCACCCCCTACTATGTATTCCCGCCGATGATTCGCGTGTGCGGTAGGCAGAACAAGTCCGCCAAGACTCGTTCTGGCAACGCGCAGGGAGCAACGGGATACACCAATCATTGCCTTCTCTCCCGTGCAGTCGGACGAGAGTTTCTTTAGGCGACGCCCTGTTTGGGGAAAGGTAGAGAGTAACGCCTGAGCCCATCGGCTTGCGCGGTGGAGGGCTTGGTAGTTTCTCAGCAGGGGCTTGTTATCCGTCTTAGCCGTGTCCCTTGCTACTCTCTATTATGGCAGCCGCCCGATTGGCTGGCTGTAATTGAAGTGGAGGGTGGAATTGAACCACCACCGTTGCAACGGCTAGACGACACTTCTCAGTTGGTACCAACCAATACTCTGCCAGTTCGGGGCGAACAACAGCCCGTCATTACCAATGGGTCTAGGGAATACGATTATCCGACTCCACCTTGTTGATACCAAAAGTACGGGAAATTTTCGCTCTTGCAACTGCTGTTGCGAAAATATTTTTCACAGAAAACCCCGCAGCAAAACCACGGGGCTTTCTCGAAAGCAATATCTGATAGGCTCAGACGGGCAACACGTATAGTAAGCCAAAAGCCATGCCACGAACTACGGCGCTGACGACGGAGGGGTTGGCGTGCAGGAGCTTGGCTATAAACCGAATGGCTTTGTCCGTGCTAGCCGAGCTGCCCACGGCAAATGCCGGGTCGCCTTTACGCCAGTTGAGTATCGGGTCAAAGACGGCAACTCGAACCAGCACTCCCGCCAGCAGCAGCCACGGGTTGCGCATAAGAAAGGCTACCGTGAACACTAGCAGGGCGTAGCAGGCAGGATAGGCGCGGTGCAGAGGTTGGTTAAGCCTCTGCTGAGCGGTAGGCGGGATGAACTCCCGCGAGAGCAGCGTGAGTGCGCCCTGTGCCCGAGCGTCGATATACACGTAGCACAGCAGCGCCCACAAGCAGCAGTAGTAGAGAGTCTGTGGATTATAGTTCTCCACGCAGACGGCGGTTTTCTTTGCTCAGGAGCGTTGCGCCGAAATTAAGGCCGAACATTGCCCCGCCGACGATGGTAGCGCCTAGACCCAGAGAATCGGCGTCTGGTGTGAAGATTAAGCCAAGCAAGCCTGCAACAAAGAGGGCGAGGGTAACGAAGAATACGGCGGCATCACGCCGGGTGCCGTAGAGTTGGAAAGCGAGGGTTTGTTTCATGGGGCTACTTGAGTAAGAAGTCGAAGGTTTGATGCAAGACAGTAAGCGTAAGCTCGTGGCAGATAAGCCACTTAATCAGAGCAATGGGCGAGAAGATGAAGTCCACGATGGACCAGAAGATGCTCCCGTGAATGGTGTAGCCAATCATGGCGACGGCGACTGAGAACAGAAGGACGATAAGTTGTCTCATGGGGTTGGTTGGTTGCAGGATGATTTTGGCGGCCTTCTTAATGAAGAAAATGGTCAGCAGGATTCTGTTTATGTCGTTGAAGTCAATCTTGACCCCTGTTACCGCCTGAGCGAAGAAGGCGGCGAAGTAGCAGAACACGAAGTAGGCGACTATATTAAGCGCTGTTATAACTGCTCTACCTGTTGGTGTTGGTGTACTAACCACTCCCCCTGGACTATGTGGAGAGAATCGAACGTCAAACAGAAAGTCGTGAACCCGGCCAACGGCATCCGTTAGCTTGTCAATAATCTTGGTGGGCATGGCTGGTTGGTTAAGCAATTTGGGTTTGTAGATTGTACAGAGGTTCATCAATGACGCGGGGGAACTTGCCGCCCCGGCTCTCGAAGGTCATAAAGCCAGGGAGCGTTGACCAGCCGCCGTCCGAGGAGTAGCCATTGCCGGTGAACAGGGGCGGGCACACGTAGCGGCGGTAAGAATCGGAGTCCATGCTGGTTTGCCGCGAATGCCAGTGCGCCCCGAGAATAACGCAGTACAGGCCGGGGATTCGGTGGCGCATGAGCGTTTCCAACATGTTTTTCTCGCCCTTGGCAAGCCCCAGGTGGTTGTGCGTCATTAGGTAGCAGATGCCGTCTACCGCCTTCACCAGCACGTCGTACTGGTACGAGAACTGGATGCCGGTGTTGGCGTACCGCTCTTGCAGCAAGCCGAACAGCAGCTCGGCGGCCTCGCCCCGCGTATCGTCGTGGCTATCGGCGCTTACGCGGTCATGGTTTCCGCTAATGCCCCACACCTCGGCCACGTTGTTAATGCGCTCAATCAGGAAGGACATGAACTCAAGGGCCGAGAACACGGCCTTGGCCCCACGCATCCCCCGGCCCATGCTCAGGAAGCTGTTTGCGTGGTTTTTTGCACTCCACGACTCAATAAAATCTCCTAGCCCGGCGAGGTAGACCTTCTTGGCTCCGCGCTCGTTGATGCGGTCGGCCATCTGTTGCGCGTAGCCCTTTGCCACGTCCCAATTGTAGGCCGGGGAGTTGAGCATCTTGTCTACTTCGGCCCCGATGTGCGGGTCGGCCAGGGTTACGACCAGGTGCTCAGGAGCTGAGGGGCCGGTCGGCACGCGGGGCACGTAGCGGTAGCGCGTGGTAGGCAGCAAGTCGGCCATTTCCATGCGAAACTCATCCCAGAAGGCGTCGCGCTTGGCGTTCTGTTCCAGCACCTTGTTGAGCTGCTTCACGGCGGCGTTGGCGTGCGCCCGCTCGATAAGCGGCCCCTGCTTTTCGTAGCGGCGGCTCATCTTAGCCTCCATCATGGCCTCTAACTGCTCGGGGGCGGTAATGGAGACGGTGTGGGGCGAAAAGACGTTACTGGTCTTTTGCAGAAACAGGCGTACTTTGATGCTGTTCCACTGCCAGGGTTGCAGGCCAAAGTCGTTGAGAATCTGCACCTGAGACTTGTTCAGCCCGTGGACGCTGTACTGGAAGAATAGCTCATCAACAATGGCAACGGACAAGCGAATGGCCTTGCCGTTGCCCGCCGTCCAGGCGTACTCCCCGTTCTCGACCACCCACGGCAATTCCGCTTCTTCATCCAACTCCACCTCTACGTCGGCCTGCGCCTCGGCTGCCTCTCCTTTGCGGGGCGTCCAGCCGCTTGTGCCCTGAATGGCGCGGCGGCAGGCCGTCATTACCGCCTTGCGGGCGTACTGCTTGTACTGCGGATACGAGACGAGCAACTGTTCCGATAGTTCGGCCGGGTCGGTGGTGGGCAGAATAGCATACACCTCGCGGGCGTGCCCAGCGAGGGAGTCAGTGGTTAATTGTCCGGGCATAGAGACGTGTGGTACAAGTGCTTACTTGTCCGAAAAGTACAAGAAACTTTCGTTGCTACCAAGCAGTAGCGGAGAATTATTTTGCTGCCTTCCTTAGCAGATTACTATTTAACGGCCAGGGCTACATACTCGTAGTGCATCGAATCCGCACGGCCAGCACCGAAATCAGCGCCAGCGCGGAAACCGTGCTTCTTCCAAATAGCCACAAACTCCCGCGTGAACATACCTGCCTGATAAGGGGCTTTCCCCAGGGGGTTCTGCTTGGCGTTAAAATCAAAGGCCAGCGCCCACGAGTGAACCGAAGGCGCGTTCAGGCCACGCATCAAACGTGGGTTATAGCAGCCGTCGTAGGTTTTTATTTCCTTGATGCGGCCCGTATCCACCAGTTCGCGCATCACCGCCTCAAAGGGCGTTACCGCGTCCTTATTCATCCAAATGCGCGTAACCGGCTGCCCTCCATAGGCCGTGGCAAAGTGAGGCTTGAGCCAGTCGGGAAATTTATACATGGTCAGCCACCGCGTTTCAAAAGCGGCGCTGCGGGGGTAAGCCGCTCCGTATCGTTTAGTTAGTTGCGCGGTGGTTGCCATTGGTGCTTATTGAGTGGGTTGGTCTTCTACCTCCGTGGAGCTGATACAGGTAAAGGAGGCGGCAATGACAATACCGAACAGCATGGCTTGCACGAAGGCCACGGCCACGTTCTTGACCAGGTTCAGCCGGGCGTGGCCCAGGTCTACGGCGTAGGCCCCCACCAGGAAGGTAATGGCCCAAATGGCTTGGGAGCGCACGTTCTTCCAGAACACGGGCGTCTCGGATTTCAGACGGTCTAGTAGTTGGCCCATGTGAGCAAGGTACAGATAAAGTTGGCGGAAGATTTGGAGACAACGAAAGGAATATGTACTATTGCGCTGAATCAAACACGTTACTTTATGGAACAGGCAGTAGCTACCGCCAGCAGATTTAAGAAGTATATGCACCTTGAGCGCTTTGGCACGCCAGAGGTGCTGGGAATTGAGTTAGGAGAAACCTATGTATTCCCGAAGATTGATGGCACCAATGCTTCCGTATGGTTGGAAGATGGTGTGGTGAAGGCTGGCAGCCGCAACCGCGAGCTAAGCCTTGAATCCGACAACGCCGGTTTTTACGCCTGGGCCAGTAAGTCAGTAGAACTGTTTAACTATTTGAGTGAAAACCCCAACCATCGGCTGTTTGGGGAATGGCTGGTGCCTCACTCCATTAGCACCTATCGAGATGATGCGTGGCGCAAGTTTTACGTGTTCGATGTAGCGGCCCCGCACCTAATGGCCGAGTCAGAAGAAGAACCAGAGGCATATTTGCCTTACAATGCCTATAAACCGCTACTTGAGCGGCACGGTATCGAGTACTTGGCTCCGCTCAAGATTATCCGCAACGGAACCTTTGAGGCGTTCTGCCATGAACTGCAAAACAACGTGTGTCTCATTAAAGACGGGCAAGGATGCGGGGAAGGGGTGGTTATCAAGAACTATGCTTTCTTCAACAAGTACGGACGGCAGACGTGGGCGAAGATTGTTACCTCGGAGTTTAAAGAAAAGCACGCGAAAACGATGGGCGCTCCCCTGCACGCCGAGCGTAAATTGGTCGAGGAAGAAATTGCCACTGAATTTGTTACACAAGCGCTGGTAGACAAGGTGTTCGCCAAAATTGATCTTGATGGCGGCTTTACTGCCCGTCGCATCCCTCAACTGCTTCACACGGTCTACTATGACGTGGTGCGAGAGGAGTGCTGGAACTTTGTAAAAGCGCGAAAGAACCCCACTATCAACTTCAACACGCTGCAACATTTCGTCTTTGGACGGGTAAAAGCCCTGCGCCCTGACTTATTCTAGTGGCTAACGGCCAATCCTGTTACCACGACCAGTAACGCCCCTAAGCCCGCAGAGAGCCAGCCTCTTTTGCGGGCTTTTAGCTGGGCGATGGTGGCGCGGTTGTCGGCATCCACGGTCAGGCGCTCCTGCGTGCCAAGGGCCTGCTTGTACGAGCTGGCCTGGGCGCTGTCGGCGCGGGAGCGGAGCAGCAGCGTGTGGTTGGCCGCGTGCAGCGTGTCCACCGTGCGGCGCAGGGCGCGTACTTCGGGCTTGAGGGCCTCGAACTGTTGCAGGGACTTCCAGATTACCCGCGCCTGGGCCGGGTCGATGCAGACCATTGTTTCCCCGTAGGGCTGGGCCTTAGGGGGGAGCGGGGCGGTATGTTGAGAGAAGGCCGGTGAGGCGAGGAACAGAGAGAGAATCAGCGGAAGGAATGGTTTCATAGCGGGTACGGGCCGCGTCGGCGGCAGCCTGGTAACTGGCGACCTGAGCGATTTGGCGTTGGTAAATGGAGAGTTGACGGGCCGAGCGGGTGCTGTCGGCTTGACCCTTGGCCTTGAGCTGCTGCACTTGGCCGCGCAGTTTCTTGGCGGCCTTCGTGGACAGGGGCGGGTTGGTCTTGACAGCCTGGTTCAGCTCCCCGGCCACGTAGCAGGAGCGCAGGAAGAAAACGCTGCTTAACACCATTAGGGCGGCCAGGATAGTGAGCTTGGTGCGGGGCGTGAGGCTCATTTGAGTAGGTCTAGGAATTGGGAAAGTGCCTTGCCGCCAAAAAAGCCCGCCCCGCCGCTGGCGGCCAGAAAGCCGGTGGCCCACCAGAAATACTTGTTAAACTTCTTTTCCCACTCGGCGTGCTTTTCCTCCAAGCTCTTACACTTGTCCTGCATGGTCTTGAAGTCGTCGCTCAGGCCGGGCCGTTCCAGGCCGGGGGTGCGCTGGCCGGTGAGAAACAGCTTGATTTCCCCGAGGGTAACATTGCTCTCGCGGCCGGTAATGTGGCTTTCCCGCACCTCCTTGCGCATTTCGCCAACCGAGGTGGTGAGTTCGTCTACGGCGGTTTCGGTTTTGTCCAAGCGCTCGTCTACCTTGATGCGCCAATCGGAAAATTCTTCGTGTTGGCGCACGAGGTAGGCAATCTGCTGGTCGGGCGGGAGACGGGCCACGTTGGGTGGGTCGGCAGGCGGGTTCTTCTTCGGGGGCATAGGGCTAAACGGAAAGCAGGCCAACCGCCACGCCCGCGTCCTGGGCGTCCTTGCGCCAGAAGTGGTACATTTTGTCCTGGTTTGCTTCGGTAATAAACGAGTCGGGAAAGAGCAGTTGCTTGGCAAGGTCCACGAAGGCCCCGGAGCCGGGGCTTTTGTCCACGCGCTCCCCCGCCTGGTTTTTCACGCCCAGCAGGTTGCCTTCGCAGATAAAGTCGCGGTGAAACTCCGGGGGCGGGGAAAGCCACGGGTAAATCGAAATGCCGCCGATGAATACCCCGTTGCCGGTCACCCCGTCCGGGAGCTTGCCGGTGTTCAGGGCAATGTTGCGCGAGAAGTTAATCAGGTAGCCCCCAGCGCAGTTAAAGCCGCCGAAGGTGTAGCCCACCGTGTAGTTCTCCACGATGTTGACGTAGTGCGGGTCGTTGGCCCGAATATCCCCGGCGTCGTTGTCGGTGGTAATCGAGGAGCCCGTACCGTTGGAGGCCGAGGGGTGCAGGAAGATGCGGTCCTGGAAGTTGCCCTTGATGTTGATGTAGCGGTCGGCCGTCCCATACGAGCCGTGCAGGTTGATGGCGTCCTGCTGGGTGCAGTTGCCCAGGGTGTTGAAGATGGAGTTGTAGAGAATATCCACCTTCACGCCCCTGGATTGGGTTACCTGGTAGCCATTGGACTGCAACTGGTCCGTGTTGCCGTTTTGGTCAAACTTCTGCAAGTCAAAGATGCAGTTCCCCTTGATGGTCACGGTGTTCACCGTGTTGGAGTAGCTCTGCACGAGAATGCCCTTGATCTTGTAAAAGTGATTGTTCTGAATGGTCACGTTGCCCGCTACCGCGTTCTGAATGTCAATGCCCTTGCCGGGGTAGCCGGTCTTGCCTGCGGGCGTCTGGTAGCCGTAAAAACAACAGTTTTCCACGACAATGTTCACCGAGGCAATGGCGTCGTTGATCTGCAACAGGCAGGACGGCGACCACCCCGTAAAGTTACAATTTCTAATGATAAGAGAAGTGCCCCGCAGGTTGCTCAGTTGCAGGGCCGGGCCGCCGTTGTCGTTGTTGGTGAAGTTGCGGTTTTCAATCACCAGGTTGGTTGTGCCCGGCTTCATGTCCTGCGGCCCCTCCCAGCCCGTCGTCGGCTTGGGCCGCTTGGGCAGCGGGGCGTAGGTTTGCGGCAACGGCCCTTGGTAGTAGTCCAGGGTAAACTTCTGCGCTGCGCTGCCCCCGCCCGTCGGCGGGGTGGCTCCTTCCAGCGCGGACAGGCGAGCAAGCAAGCTGATAGCTTGGAGCTTGCCTTGCCCGTCTTTGCTCAGGCCCAGCACTTGTGCCAAGTAGTCGTCAATGTCTTTTTGACGGGAGGGGTGCAGCGCCATTGCCTTAGGAAGTTAGAAAGTCGGATTTAAACCAGAGCCAGTTCGTCGTACTGCCTAGACGGCGACACTCATAGGCGGTATATACCCCGTTGGTCAGGTCTGTAAACGCCTTGCCCCGGTAAGCGGGGTCTGACTCGGCCACGGGAAAGGAAGTGCCCGCTTTCACGCTGCTTTGCTTGGCCTCGTCCACGCTAAAGCGCAGACTGCTTTCTTCTACCCACTGAGTTCCCTCCCAGATTTGCTTACTGCTGGTCGTTGTGTTGTAGTAGGCCCAGGGGCCAGCCAGCCCGCTCAGGTCCGGGCGCTGGGCCAGGGTGCCCGTGCCGCTGCCCTGGGGCTGGAAGATGGGCGGGGCAAAGGCAATGGTCGCCCCGGTGGTATTGGGCAGGGAGCGGTCAATGAGAAAGTACAGGAAGCCGTTGACTTGGGGCTGGTCAAAGGTGGTGATTTGCGCCCGCTGACCGTTGAGGGTAATGAAGTCTCCCGGCTTGAGTACGGCCGTCGCGGCACTGAGCGTGATGTAGTTGCCCTCAATCTTGGCCGTGCGACCCTCGGCGTAGGTGCGGGTGGTGCCCCCGGCTACGCACTTCCAACCGGAAGGGGTATTGGGGCGGTGGTCGCTGTTCTCGTAGGTGTCCCCGCTGCGCCAGTCTGTTTCCCCGCTGCCCAGAATAGCCGACAGCGAGGGGGTAAAGCGCAGGAAACGCCCGTCCACCAGCATACTCTTGGTTTCGAGGAAGCGCCGGGGCATGAGGCGGGAAATTTCCCCCGCCACGGGGTTGAGCAAGCCGCCCGGCGAGGCTTTCCAATGCACCCCCTGCTCGTCCCCCACGCCCCAGCCGTTGTCCACGGGTTGCAGGAAGTGGTTGACCGGCGAGGCGGGCTGCTGCAAGGTGAGCTTGCTGCCGTAGCGAATGGTGCCCTCGTCGGCATCGGTCTGACTGAACAGGTTGTGCATCTGCCCGAAGTCCAGGATGCCGAAGCCGCCTGTTACCCCCGCTGCCATTACGCCGCCCAGAATGACCGAGCATTGCGTGAGTTCATCCCCGCCCGAGTTGCCCCCTTCCGTGTAGCCGCTGACCAGCACGGAGCGCGGGTTGGGGTTGCCCCGATTGGTAAAGCCGCCCATGACCAGTTTGTGCGGCTCCACGGTGAAGTCGTTGAAGCGCTCCCCGTTCTGGGTGGTGTGGCGGCCGGGCCAGTAGTTGCCCAGCAGTGAGGAGTCAATAATGCCCCACGCCCCGTTGTTACGGCAGGAAATGTTCTGGAAGTTGGAGGCGTTGGCTTCGTCGCCCGTGACGAAAATACCGGCCCCGCCGTTAAAGTCGAGGTTGTTGAAGCCGCTGGTGGTGATGTGGTCGGCAAACAAGGTGTTGCCCTGCTTGTAGTAGCTCATCGTGACCGGGGTACCGTCCGGCTCCTGGTTGATGCCTTCCGGCCCGTCAATGGTGGGCTTTAGCACCAGCAGCTGCCCTGCTTGCCCGATGGTGGAACTGGTTACGCCGTTGATAAAAAAGCGCTTGGTCAGATCGTCCAGGCCGGGGAAGGGTAGAATGGCCTGGTCGTCGGGGCGGAAGGCCCGGTAGGTGCCGTTGGCGTCCGTGTAGGTGGCCATCGCCCCGGTTGCCGTCAGGGTTTCCCCGTTCAGGCGAATGGTCGTGTTGCCAAACACGCAGACCCCGTGGCCGGGGAAACCCGAGACGCTCAGGTTATGCCAGGTTCCCAACGAGTAGAAATTCATGCCGTTGAGCTTGTAATTCCCCCAGTTGGTGTCGTAGGTGCCGTCGGGCAGGCGGCAGTGCTCCGGCACGGAGTTGGCTCCGTTCTCGTGGTCGATGCTCACGTTGATGAGCTGCACGTTGCTGTTGCCCGTGGTGCGGTAGGCTTGAATGCCGCCCGAGCCGGTGGTAACCGTCGCGCTTACTCCCAGCTCCATTTCAAAGGCGCAGAGGGAGTTGACGAAGTTAATGGCAAAGTCCGGCCCCCGGTCCTCGCCCGGAAACTGGACCCCGGTGTTCGGGACCGGAGCAAACCAGTACACGTTGCCCAGCGGGGAGCGGGGCAAGACAAAGTGGCCGTACTTGTAGCGGCGGATAACCGCGTGCAGGGCCAGGGCATTCGCCAGGGCCTTGCTTTTGTCGTTGGGCACGAGCCCGTACCAGCGCAGGTTGATGCGGTTGTTGCTCAGTACCCGCTTGAAGTACTCGCCGGAAGGAAGTTTGACGTACACCACGTCGTCGCAGAGCGCGTCGCTCATGGGGCGGCCGTCCTCGAAGGTGGTTACCTTGACGTACTGCGCAAAATCGCCCGTGTGCTCGTCAATGCCCCCGTAGAGAATGTCGTTTAAGCGTTGTAAATCCGCCATGATTAGGATAGGGGCTGGGTTTTGACAAAAGCGGACCCGATGCCCACGAAGGGCAGGGCGCTGGGCTTGGGCTGGTCCGAGGTAGGAATGGTGTAGGGCACGGCGGCGGAGTACACCACGTAACTTTCCCCGTCTTGCAGGGAAGTAAAGGGCGGGAAGGAGCTGCCGGGGCGGAAGGAAATGAGTCCCTGCCCGTTCTGGTTGGCCTTGGTAATGCGCGTGACGTTGCTCAGAAAGGAGGCCGTGAGCAGGTTCAGGCCGGGGCCGGAGTAGGTGAACAACTGCACCTTGTTGGCGATGGTCATTACCCGATGCTGGTAAAGGCTTCGTTGCTTTCCCCGGAGCTGTTGGCGGCCGTCACGAAGTACTCGACGTAGACCGGGGCGGAGTTGGCCGGAGAGCTGGTGTCGTTGAAGTAGGAAAAGGGCACGGTGGCAATGATGGTCTTGGCCCCACCGTTAACCTTGGAGCGCACGATGTAGAGGCTGGCACCGGGGGAAGGATCCCAATTCAGGCGGTTCGCCACGTCGGGCTCTCGGCTAATTGTCAGGTTGCCGGGCACGGCTGAGACGCCAATGTTGCCCGGCAGGGGGTTGAGCATGAGCACCCCGTTGCCATCCACGGCAAAGTCGTTGGCGCTATACTTAATCATGCCCACCTGGGTGGGGGAAGCCAGCGGGAAGGTGGCGGGGGTTTTGCGGGTGGCGGTGAGCGTTCCCATGAGCGGCTAGTAGGTTAAGGTGAGGGAGGCGGCAAAGGCGGCCGAGTTCGGGTACTGCACCCGCAGGGCGAAAGCTGAATTGGCGGGCAGGGAGGCCGGGAGTGGCCCCCAGCTTTGCCCTTCGTCCAGGCTCAGTTCCACGGTGCCCGCCCCGCTGGTGAAGGTGACGGCAGTAGTGGCCGCCTCGCTGATGCGGAACACCTCCTCGAACTCCGTTACCGTTTCCCCCGCAGGTCCGGCGAGCAGGATGGTATCGGGGGTGGGCGCGGCGGGCGTCTCTCCGCCTGCCCCGGCCGGAGCGGCTTGCAGCATGGCCTCGGCCAGGGTGAAGGCCGTTTTCACCCGCAGCTCGTAGAGCTGGTCGGGCTCCAGGGTTTGCACGGCTGAGAACTGGCTGCCGGGCGGCACGAAGGAAATGTGGCCCTGCCCGTTGGCACTGACCTTGTAGACGGCCAGCAGGTTGCCCTTCCACGGGGCCGAGGCCAGGGCCGTTGACGGGCCGTTCCAGATAATGTAGCGGAAGCCAGGGAGCAGGTCAGCCATTAGTCAATAGGGGTAAGAGTGCCAGCGGGCGTGTTTTGGAAAGTCGTCTGGTATGTCACGCCCTGGTACTTGAAGGCGCAGGGACGGCCCACCACGGCGGTATTGGCCGAGTCCGTCAGGTTGAAGTCCACCTGGGCAATCTGTACCCCGCCCACGCTGGGCAGCATCACGCCGGGCGAGGGGTCGCCGGAAATAATGGGGCCGGTGAAGGAGAGCTCCGTGCCGGGGTCGGCCGTGAGCTGCACCGATTCGTCGGCGGGGCTCTGGCTGGTCAGCGTGCGGTTAAAGGCGACCGGGGCGGCGGCTACCGTCACCGTGATGGGGGCGGAAATCGTTACCGCGCCCGCGTTGTCGGTGGCCCGCGCCGTGTAGGTGTGCTGGCCGCTGGCCGGGGTCAGGACCAGGGTATAGGGAGCCGCAGTGTCTTCCGCGAGCTTGGTTTCGCCCTCGTAGAACTCCACTTTGCTTACCGTGCCGTCCGAGTCGGCGGCCGTGGCCGTAAGGGTGGTCGAGCCGCCACTGGCAACGGAGGCGGGGGAGGCGGTCAGCGTCACGGTCGGGGCCGCGTTGCCCGCCGGGGGCGAGTACACGGTGAAGGGCAGGGAGGAACTGCTGGGTGAGGCGGAAAACGAGCCCCCGGCCACGGTGCGGGCCTGTACGGGACCGGCCACGTTGCCCACCGTCACGGTGCCGTCCGAGCCCTCGGGTAGTTCCAACTCAATATTGGAGCCGGGTAGCTTGTAGCGCACCAGCGAAACGGGAACGCCGGGAGCGGGCACAATCTGCACCTGCCCGCCCGGCTGCGTGTCGCTAAAGCCTTCGTAGGTCGGGGCGGCGGGCGTCGCGTTCTGCGAGGCTGCCGCCGTTACCGTCAGCGTGACGCCGCCCGTAATGGTAGATGCGCCCGCGTTGTCAAACGCCTTGGCCGACATCGTAAACGACCCGGCCGCCGTGGGGGTGAAGTTGTAGGAGTACGGGGCTTGCAGCGCCTCCCCGACCTTGGTGCCGCCCTGGTAGAACTCGACCCGCGTAACGGTGCCGTCCGCGTCGGCGGCGTTGGCCGAGAGCGTGACCACCTTGCCCACCTGCACGGAGTTGACGGACTGCGAGTAGCTGACCGTGGGCGACTGGTTGCTGGTAACGGGGGCGGCCGTGACGGTGAGGTTTTTGGCGGCCGTTTCCCGACTGCCCCCGGCGTTGTCAATGGCCTTGGCTGTAATCTGCCGGTTGCCGGTCGCGGTGGGCGCGTAGGTGATGGAATAGGGCGACTCCGTATCCGAGCCAATCAGGGTCGAGGCGTCGTAGAACTCTACGCGCAGCACTTGCCCGTCCGCGTCACTGGCGACGGCCGAAATCGTTACGTTCTGGCCCGCTACCGTACTGGTATTGCTCAGGGAGAGGGAAACGGAGGGCAACTGGTTGGCGGAAGCAAACACCTGCACGGCCTGCGGTGCGGTGGAGCGCGCGGCCCCGAGTTTGTCGTAGGCCGTGGCCGTGTACGACTTGGTGCCCGCCGTGGCCGGGGTTACGTCCAGCAGATAGGGCGCGGTGTTGACCGTATTCAAGGGCGTAGCCCCCTCGAAGAACACTACCCGGTCGATGCCGTCGCTGTCCTCGGCCAGCACCGTGAGGGTAACCTTGCCGCCCAGAATAAGATTGGCGGCGCTGACGGCCAGCGTGGCGGTGGGCACGGTGTTTACGGCCGGGGTGCTGGTCGTCTGCGCGACGCCGCTCAGGCGCAGCACCCAGACTCCGGCCTCGTACTGGTACTGGTCGAAGTTATTGGTTGTCGCCTTTTTGTGGTACCACTTCTGCCCTTCCGTGCCCGCTGTTTGGGCCGTGGGGGCCAGGGGCTCGTAACGGTCGTTCGGGGCCAACACGGCGCGGGTTACGCCCATCTCTACCGAGAGGGGCTCCCCGGCCGGGGTAAAGACCATAAGGCGGTGCTGGTCGGTGAGCTGGTCTTGGGTGGCGTTGGCCGTGCCCGGCACGTCCGGGTCGGTAGACGGGACGCCCAATTGGCCTTCTAAAGTGGCGGGGTTTAGCGACATGGATTAAGGAGTAGCCGGGGCCGGGGTGGCAGCCGTGAGCCGGGCACTAAGCAGCAGCAGACGACCGTTGGGAAAGACGATATAAGGGCCGCTGGCCGCTTGCAGCACGCGCCGCACCACGGTTGCGCCCTCGGCGGGAATAGGCGGGAGCTGGGAGCGCAGCAGCGGGTCAGTCAGGGTCACGGACAGCCCGTAGGTTTCCGTCAGGTAGCCCAGGATGCGCTGCTGCTCAAGGGAGCCCTCGGGCACGCGGGCGGCATTCTCCACGCCGAAGCGCAGGTCCAGCACGGCGGCCACGAGGCGCGTGACCAGTTCGTGCTCGTCCGGGTACGCCGCCCGGGCGTCGCGCAGGGCGGCGGCCAGTTGGGCGAGCCGAACGTGGGCGGCATCCAGCAGCGTAGGAAAGGAGGGTTGTGCGGCCAAGGAACTGTACGGTAGCTCTGGGCAAGGTACAGATAAAGTTTGCTCGGGACTTGGAACTTACGGAGATAATCCGTACTATTCGCCCACACACCACACGCAACAAAAAACGCCCGGTCAGTTGCCGGGCGTTTTGCGTTAGCGCAGGAAGGGAAAGAGGGCGGTGGTCGTCTCGGGCGGGGGCAGGCGCTCGGCGTCGAGGCGCAGCTTGTCGGCTAGGGGGGCGTTGCCGGTGTGGGCGGCGGACTCGGCCCCGATGCTCAGGGCCAGCCGCAGGCGCATGGCTGGGGTGGGCGGCGGGGGCAGCGTGGCGCGGAAGGCGTAGCCGAGGGCGCGGGAGTCTTCGCGGAACCGACGGAAGACGGTGCGCTGCACGGGAATGAGCAGGGTTGCCAGTGGGCCGCCCATTGCCTTGAGCGTGACGGTGTAAATGCCGTCCACCGGGGCGCTGGCGATGAGCGTGGTGCGGGTGGCGGCGACGGTGCTCACGACCTGGTGCTCGCTCTTGTCGGGGCGAATGACGGTGGCGGTAACGCCCTGGGCGGCGGCCACGTCGGCGGTAATGGTCAGCATCCCGGCTTTGGGCGCGTCCAGTTCCCAGCGCACGCCGGTTGGTAGCAGCGGCAGGCCCGTTACCGTACCCGCCGTCTGCGTAGCTTCCGAGGGCAGCAGCATTCCGCTAAAGACGGGGTTGCCGTCGTTGAAGGCGGCGCGGGCCTCGTAGGCAAGCTGCCAGGTGCGCAAGTGCTCGTCCCAGGCCCCATGCACGGCGGGCCGGGTGGCGTGGCGCACGTACGCGGCCGTGGCGCGGGCGTGCAGGGTGGCAAGACGGGCGGGGTGCAAGTCGGGCATTGCTAGATAATGGAGGCGGACAGGCCGTTAAGTACGGCGGGCGTGTTCGGCCGCTTGGCTGCTGCCTTGGCAATCAGGGCGGGCTTGATAGCCACCTCCCCTAGCGCGGGCCAGAGGTTCGTGCTGCTGCTCCGGTTGAAATCGGATACGTGCAGGTCGTTGGTGGCCGGGTCGCCCTCGCGGGAACCCAGGATGCCATCGGGCAGAGGAGTGCGTTCGGTTACTTTCACAGGCGGTGCTTGGTTGGTGCGGTTGGTCAGTTAGCACACGCAAAGTACAAATAAAGTTTGCTGTCTGTTTGCGAAGGACGGAACTAATATGTACTATTGCTGCGGACTTAAAACACACAACATGATACAAGAAGCAACAGACACTCGGCAGGTGAAAGCCGCATACTGCCAGCATTGCCAAGGATGGATTCGTGTTGCTGCCTTCCCGTGGTGCGAAGACAGCAAGGAGGCCCGCAAAGAATTTAAGCAGCACATAAAAGACGGTAATCGGATTGCCTTGCTCCTGCTAACGGAGTGGAATGAAGCCGAAACTCCTTTTTGCTCCTGTTAACTCAATAGAATGACTTCCAAAGAACTAGCCGCCGAAGCCAAGACCCGCCTGGCCGAACTGCTGCCCGACGCCTCCGTGGCGGCGTTGGACCTCTACGAGAACGGGCGCAACCACTACCGCCTACGCCTGCTGGGCGACGACATAACCAAGGAGGTCTGTGTCATTGCCTATACCACCGAGGACGTGCTAAAGCGCTTCGTGCGGGCAGTCAAGAAACGTGTATCAGAACTAAACAACAACTAACATGGCTCCTATTAATTGCATCACCTCGTACTGCGCGTCGATGGCGCACGGCCTGGAACACAAGCTGTTCTTTCTCGAACACCTACCCGAGTTGGAAGCCCTTTTGGATTGGGGTTGCGCTGACGGCACACTGCTGGCCGAAGTGCGCAAGCAGCGGCCAGAAATTCTATTACTCGGCCACGACACCGACGAGCGGATGGTGGACCAGGCCGTTGCGAAGTTTGACGGCTTGGAATGGAATAAGAAAGCAACTATTTGGGAAGATGCCCCGAGCGCCCTTGAGGCGTTGCGGTTTACCGCTGAATGGGCTTATCGCGGGCGCAAGGTGCCGTTCTCTGAGCCAGCACGCCAGTATGGCGGCACGGGTATTCTCTTTAGCTCTGTGCTGCACGAAATGTACACGCATGGCACGTCCGCACAGATGAGGCAGCACTGGAAAGATGTGGCGGCTACCGGCGTGGACTACATAGTAATTCGGGATATGTTTTGGGGGCCGCAGGGCGACTACCTCCTAAGCGAGTACCCCACCCCCTATTGCCAATTCATCAAATGGATTGCTAAGGGCACTCACTCGGCCCAGCTTACGGAGTTTAATGCCAGCCTGCCGTGCGGGGAGTCAACTATGGAGGCTAGAATTGCCACAGAGTATTTACTGAAATACCCATTCGTAGAGAATTGGGAGCGGGAGTTAGAAGAAATCTACTTTGCCTTGCCCGACCTCCGCCCGGTGCTGGCCCCGCTGGGCTACGAGCCGGTGTACTGGAACCACCACTGCCCGGACTTTATCCAGGAGCGCATCAAGAAGGATACGAGCATTGATATTCCTTTCAACACGCACTTATCCGCAATCTTTCGCCGTAAGTAGAATGCAATACCACGAAAACATACAGCCTTCCGCCTACACCTTGCCCGTACTGAAAAACCGGCTGCGGCAGTTGGAGGAATTGGAATTAAACAGCACCTTGCCGTGTCGGCCACGCACGGCGGAAATCCGTAAGATTCGGGTGGCAATAAGAAACAGAAGCCAACAATAACAACAGCATACACCATGACAACTACCGCAACAAGTACCGGAACGACGTTGGAAGTAGCAGCCCCTTGCCTGCCGTATGAGCCAAGATTCGCTTATCAAGGCGAGGCGGGAGAATATGAAATTCTGCGCCTCGCCCTAGATGGGCAGACAGTAGATATTATCAAGGCAGGCACGGATGGTGATAGTTTCGAGGTAAGCCTGTCCGAGCTTACACCCATTCTACGCCCCTTTGAGGCCTTAGTAAAGCCGCTGGCAGATGGGACAGTGCCAGCGGTAGAGGTGGCGAAGTTGCTGGCAAACGACTGGGCGGCTCGATACTCCTATCAGGTCCATGAAGTGCGCAGGAATCGGGTAACAGTACGCCTCATGCAATGGGACGCTGAAGTAGGTGAAACGCTGGTGGGCGACATCTCAATCTTGGCCGATTGGAGCTTTTTCCTTGAGGACGAGGGCGAAATAAGCCACCTCGAAAATTTACTGCAAAGCTACACCCAACTCCGCTCCCTGCACTTCGCGGTCGGCTTAGAGCCCCATCAGTTCATTGCCAAACAGGATTAACAAAAAAGCCCCGGCACAACACCGGGGCTTTTTGTTTACTTCTTTTTCTCGAACGTGGCCTGCGCGCCTCGCTCGGCCCGGAGTTCTAGTACCCGCTTCTTGGCCGCGTCGGTGGCCTCGTGAACGGCTTTGGTCAGCACTTTCTTCGCCGCTTTGGCGTCGCCTTCTGCTACCCGCATCTGCATGGTTTCCATGCCCGTTGCGCCAATGCCTTTTATCCCCAGCGAGGGGTCGCCACGACGTAGGCGGGAAATCATTTCAGCATCTACCCTAAGCGGCGTAGTGAGCACCGTATAGAGGGCGCGGCCCCGTACAATCATAAACTCCTTGTACTCACTGTCACTGAGCGCCTCCACCTTCTCTCCGAGCGGGTCGTAGAGGGCCAGTTCCGGGGCCGTGGGGGCAGGAGCCTTGGGCATGAGGTGGTTGAGAGCCAGAAAGTCCACCACGCCCTGCTTTTCGGGGGTGCGCTTCACTTCGCCCTCGTCGCCCCGGCGCATCACGTCGCCCAGCACGTCAATGGCCTCCTCCCCGCCCCCGTGCCAGTAGGGCACGTCACCGAAAATGGTAGTCATAAAGCGACGGTAGAGCGAGTTGCTGCGCTTCTCGGCGGCCGGAAGGTCGGCCATCTGGTCGTAGAACTGGAATATGCCCGTCACGACGCCAGGCACCACGCGGGACTTGATGGCGTTCTTGGTGGCCCGCTCAAAGAAGCCGATGGCCCCGCGCTCGTTCTGCTTGGCGTCCGAGACGGCCGAGAAAAAGTCGGCCGGGCCGCTGACCGGACCCGTGGAAACGGCCCAGGTGCCCACCGTGGCGGCGTAGATACCGAGCATATCTTCCAGCAACGCCGGGTCTTCACCCTGGGCTTGCTTGGTTTCGTAGGCCAGGTGCTTGTTTAACAGCAGCAGCGGAATCTCGAAGGACGAATCCTTGTAGGTAATCCACTTGCCGCCGATGCGAATGCTGAACGGGGGCTTCTCCTTGTCCTCGTCGCGGTTGCCGGTGGGAAAGCCCGTCACAGCAATGGTTCCGGCCGAAGCCAGCGAGTACAGGGCGAAGGCCGAGCCGATGCCGTACACCGACCGCATGGCCGACTTTACCCGCTCCTCCGGCGTGAGTTTGCGGTAGAAGGAGGATTTGTCGTTTGATTTGGCAAAACGTCCGCCCACGGAGCCATTGATGGCCCGTAGCAAGCCCAAGCCCGCCCATTCTAGGCGCTGTACCTGAACATTGGTTACGACCTTGGCAAAAGGAGTAAGAACCTTGCCAACGACCCGGATAGCGTCAGAGTCAGAACCGTTCAGAAAGTCTCCTATCTTCCAGCCGATGTATCCTAGGTGCCCCTCGTAGTCGGCGTTAAAGGTCATGCGGCGGGCGTAGTCGTCCGCTTCCTTGGCCCACTCGGGGTTCTCGGCAGCGCGGGCCTGGTTAAGCAAGTCGCCCTTACGCACCTGGTAGTCCACCCACTGCCGGGCGGCGGCTTTCGGGTCGGCCTTGATTTGCGCGGCGGTGGGTAGGGTCACCCCTTCCTGCTGCATGATGGCCTCAATATCGGCCAGGGCCTGCGTGGTGCGGAACAACTGCTCGTCGGCATAGGCCAGGGCCTTGCGTCGTACCTCCAACGCGGACAGCCCCGGATTCTGACGGGCCAGTTCCATGCCCCGGTAGGTTGCCAGTTCGTAGTAGCGGCTGGTAGCGTGCTGCTGGTAGGAGAAGGCGTCGGAAGCCCCGAGCGCCCGCGTCACGTATTTAAACAGGCGCGGCACCATGCCCTCGGCTTTTTCCAGCGGCGCGTTGTTGACGAACTTCTCGCCCCCGCCCTTCTGGTAGCCGGAGCCAAAAATGTTCACGCCCTTGGCAAAGCCCTCGGCCGTGCCCGCCCCGAAGCCGCGCAAGCCCTGACCGCCCAGCAGGCCACGGGTTTTGCCCACAGCGTAGGGCAGGTTAATCAGCAGTTGCTCGGCGGCAGCCTGCACCACGTTACCCTTGAAGTTCCGGGCGTGCGTGGCGGGGTTGGACAGGATAAAGGCGTACCAGAGCGCGTCGCTCATGGCCGACTTGCGCATCTTGTCCACGCCCTTGAGCTGGCCCACGGCCCGCATCAAATCCGTAGCGGCGCGGGTTACGGCCTCAGTGTTGGCAACCGTCACGGTTTTGCCGCCGATGGTGGCCGCCTTGCGCTGGGCCGCCTCGATGTACGTGCGCTTCAAGTCCTCAATCTGAGCCAGCTCGGTAGCGGAAATTTCCACCTCATTACCCAGCAGGCTTTTGAGCAGTGCTTCGGCGGGCGACTGGCCCGCGTAGTCGGCCGCGTCCAGCCCCTCCCCGATGTTGAGCGTTTCCACCAGCTTGTCAATGGCTTGCTGGGTGGCCCGCTTCTCGGTGGTGGGCAGCTTGCTTTGCACACGGCGGGCCAGCTCCTTGATTTTGCTGGCCTTCACCTGCTCCTTATACGCCGCTTCTACCGCGTCGGCGAGCTTGCTGGCCTGCTGGGGCGTGAGGCCCAGGGTGGGGTCACCAAGCAAGCGGTCCTTGAGCGTCTGCCCGTACTCGTCAATGGCCCCGGCGTGCTCGCGGGCAATGCGGGCCACGGTCTTGCCCAAGTCCTTCACGCCACGGGTGGCAAAATCACCGGCTAATCGGCCCGCTACCTGCTCATCGGTGGCGCGGGCGGCGTAGAGTCGGGTCAGGCGCTCGGGGAGCGTATGGCGTGTATTCTGGCGCTTCTGCGGGGCGCTCTGCCCTTGGTCGTACACCCCGGCTTTGTTGCGGGCCTGCTGCTGCTTGGCCTCTACCAGCGCATCGAACACTTCCCCGGCTTTCTGCATCAGAATAGCCGTGCCGGAATCGGTGGCGCTCAGGCCACGGGCTACCTTCTGTTGCAGTTCGGCGCGGGTAGCGGCCAGGTCGGCATCCGAGGAAGTTGCCAGCGCGTCGTCCACCAGTTGCTTGATGCGGGCGGGCAGGGCTTTGTAGCGCCGCCCCGCTTCCTTCTGGCGGCGGCTCATCACGTCCGCGTCGAACGTCTTGCCGACGTGGGCAGCCAGCTCGGCGCGCTCCGGGGAGGCGGGGTTGAGGTCGGCGGTTACGTGGTCGATTACCTGCTGGCGCAGGGCGTCGAGTTGGGCGGCGTCGCCCGTAGCGGCATCCCGCAAGGCGTTCTGGCGGGTGCGCCCGTCGGGCAGGGCGGCGGCCAGGGCTTCGCGGTAGGCGCGGGCAAACTGCGTGTCGGCGTAGCTCTGGCCGATGTGCTCCTGGTAGTAGGCGTCCAACTCCTTGCGCCACTTGGCTTTCGTGGCATCGGAGGCTTTGCTTTGCTCGATTTTCTGCTCCACCAGCTTCTTGCTCTGCTCGTACACGTCGGCGTACTCTTGGCGGTTTTGCAGGGCGTGGGCAATGGCCTCGCGGGCAAGTTTCTTCGGCCCCTTGGCCTTGGGATCCAGCTTCTCGTTGACCTTGCCGGTGAGCGTATTCACCAGCTCGCGCAGGGGGTCGAACACGCCCGCCGTGGCCGGTTGCAGGCGGCCCAGCACGCGGGTTGCCACGCTCTCGGCCGACTCCTGGCGCACGGCCTGCTCCACCGCCGCCTCGGCCTGGGTGTTCAACTCGTCGTCCGTAGCCTCGTAGCTCCCGGCATCGGCGCGGAAACGCGAGACGAGTTCCTTGACTTGCAGCACACCCTCCTTGATGTAGGTGCGGAAGATTTCAATGTGCAGCCGCGCCCGCTCCTCCTCCTGGGGCACGATGCCGAAGGAGTTGTTCAGGCGCTTGAGCTTGTCGAACAAGCCCTTGCGCTCGGCCCGCACCTGGGCGATTTCTTCCTTCCGGCTGGCCTTGGCCGGGGCGTCGCCGCGCTGCTCGGCGGCCACTTCTGCTACGGCCGTCTGCACGGCTTCGCTGGCTACGGCGGCCTGTACGGCCTGCTTGCGCTGCACTTTCGCCTGCTTGGTGGCGGCTTTGGCCGTGACGGCGTTCTGCTTTTCGGCAGCGGCGTTGTTGCGGCCAATGTCTCCGAGCATGGCATCCACCGTTTTCTCGGCCGTGGCTTCGGGGTCTTCGGCCGTGACCAAATCCCCGACGACGCCCGCCGCGCCCACCATGTCCCGAAGCACCTGGGCGGCCCCCGTGGCTTGCTGCGCCCGCGCCCCCACCATACGCACGTAGCGCTCGGTGGCGCGGTCAGCCCCCGCCTTATCGCCAGCGGCCAGCAATTCAGCGGCCTGGGCTTTGTAGGCGGCCCCGACTTTCTGCCGGAGCTTGGCGTGGGCAACTTGGGCCTCATCCTCACTCATGCCCGCAGGAATGGCTTGGGAGACGGAAAGCTGCGCCCGCTCGTAGGCGTCGTCCAGGGGCGTTGCGGCCAGGTAGCCGTCCACGTCGGCGGCAGCCAGCAACTCACTGGTCGTGCGGCGGTAGCGCTCCGCGTCGGTCAGCGCGTTTTGCGTGGCCTCGTCGTACCGCTCCGTGTGCTGCCTTACCGGCCCCTGTTCACTTGAGGCAGGTGCAGATACATCGGCATTACCACCCACTTCGGCCACATTCTCTGGTGGGGTGGATAGTGGCGCGGTGTCGAGTGGCAGGCCAGGCTCTTGGCTAGTATTCTGCCCGTCGGCCATACCAGGCTCCACGCTTTCGGGGCTTTCAACGGGCTGCTGGTCAACAGGTAAGACTTGATTTTCTTCTGTATCGGGAGACTGAGTAGCATTGGTTGGCAGGGCTACGTTAAATAACTCGTCGTCCTCGGGGATGAGGTTTCCCTCACTATCGAGAAGTTGTTGTGAAGTGGCCGCCACTTGTTCGTCTGGTGTAAGCGGCGAACTAACTCCGATGTTCTGCGCACTTGCTGCGCTATTGACTCCCTCATCTGTGGGCGCAGAGCCTGCTTGAGCATTAGCTCCTGATAAATCGTTAACTGCTGCATCTGCTTCTGCGGTTGATTGCTCTGTAATATACGCCACGGGTACGGCTGTCTCCAAGGGCGCACCCGAAGAATCTACACCCACGATTCGTGCTATCGTGCCATCCGTGGAAAGCTCCACCACTTGCACGTTGGAATGCAGCACCTCCCCCTCGGGCGTCTTCACGCTCACGGGCTGCGGAAACTGCTCACGGGCCGCTGCGAAATCCTGCTCGGCCACATACTCGGGGCGAGCCAGCGCGGCCGGGGCCGGTTGGATTGCAGGGGCCACCTCGGCAGCATTCCCTTGGGCAGAGGCACTCAGTACGCCCCCTCCCCCGCCGAGCACGGCAGCGGCAGCCATTGCCTCGCCGACGCCCCGCGCTACGTCGCGCTGGGTGGTGCCGTAGCGCCCCTCCCCTGCCGGAGCCTCGGGGTTGCCGCGCAGCTTGTCGGCCACTACCTGTCCTTCCAGTTCCAGGGCGGTTTGCAGCCCTTCCGTCACGGATTCACCAGCCGCCCCGGTCACGGCCCGCCCGGCGTAGCGCTTCACTACCTGGGGTAGTAGCTCGGCGGCGGCTTTCACCACGGCGGTCTTGGCAAGTTTTCCCTCCCCGTAGGCCAGGGCGCGGCGCACAATGGCCGTTTCCAGCAGGCGGGTAGCGGCCTTGTTCTTGGTGATAAAGCCCAAGCCGACCTGTTCGAGCACGCCCACCACCGGGGCCAGGATGGAGGCTGCTACGGCCGCTTCCGTGTCGCTTACCCCCGCTTCGCGTGCCGCATCCTTGGTGGAAGAAATGCTCAGACCCGCCCCTGCGGCAATGCCCGCGCCGGGGCCGCCGAGGGCCGTAGCCGTGCCCACCTGCACGATGGACCCCGCGCCACTACCCAGCAGCTTGCTCCACGCGAGCGGGTTGGTGGGCTCATCGAGCACGGAGGCGTTGGCCTTGCGGCTGATTTTGAGCGCCCCCTTATCGGCTTTGGCCCGCATTTCGTCGGCCCACTGGTCCGTCGGCTTGCCGGGTAGCACCACGCCGTAGCGGGCCAGGTCCATCACGTCGCCGCCGTAGTCAGCAAGGTTGCCCCCAATGCGGCGAGGGTCCAGTTCGTTGAGAAAGGACTTGAGCCCGGTCACGAGATTACCGTCCTGGTCGGCGTCGGCTTGCAGCTCGGCGTCAATCTGGGCCTGGGCCTGCTCCGGGGTCATTAAGTTGCCTACCTCCACCTGCCCCCGCGTGGGGTTCAGGGCATTGGCCGCCGTGGGGAAGTCCGCTAGGGCAGCGGGTGCCAGCGGGTTAGCAGAAGCCGCACCATCTGCCCCAGGCGAGCCAGCAGCGGTAGGTGAGGGCGCGGAGGCAGCGTCTTTTTTTTTT
>NZ_BMGS01000015.1 GCF_014640315.1 Hymenobacter glacieicola | reverse complement strand
AGGACGCCAAAGCCTGGTTCAACCATTGCGGCTATCATGTACACCGTTCATGAATCCGCTATAGCGATCGAAAAGCAAAATTTTATTCTGTTAAGTTTTATCGCCCCTCAATGTAAAAACCCGTTCTATTCATAGAATTTCGGTGGGTCATTGACTCATCCATAGCCACCAGAACCACTTCGGTAGGACATAACCTCATTCTTACGGTGTTATGTTAGCGCGCATTTCGTTCTGTATACTTATTGTGAATTAATAAATCATATTAAAGTTAAATATAATATAAAAATAATGGTAAATTTTATTGATGCAGTCTTTATCGCTTCCCTGTATTGCAAAAAGAAAGCTAAGGATGATGTAACAGAAAGTGAATACGTATCGAAGCTAATGCAGATAGCTATCTTAGGTGAAGAGGTGTTTGGTAGAATAGATGCATTTCATCGCTGGCTGCTCCTGCCGGCTTATGGTCTACAAGGTCAAATGCCTGTCAAATTATTGCACACGATCCAGGGAGCTGATTCGGTTGCTGAGGAACTAACTCACATCGCTTATGGCGATTTCAGCTAACCTATACCCCCAAAGACTATTGAAAATACCAAAAGCTACCAATGCTGGTAACCCCAATATGATCGTGCGCCCGCTAAAAAGCGGGCTGATCTTCAACTCTTACAAATAGGCTTGGTATTTTACTTCCAACAAAGCGATAGTAGCCATGGACCCATACTGTCCAGGAAGTAAGCAGCCCTTTATTCTGAGCTTGATTTTTCCGCAGTACGCAGCATTTTGTATATAGACTACAGGTTTCATGGCTAATACTTTCGTAGACCCTTTACATATTCGCCGCGCGAAGGAGGCCTTGTTAGAAGCAGGGATTCCAGTAGAAGCAGGCCAAGCAGCACTGGCTTTGGCGGCTTCCTTCTACCAGCAGTCTCCCCAGTATAACAGGGCGGAGGAATATAAACAGGAGCGCGACCAGACGCAACTTGAGTTGGAGCGGGTAAGCCAGCAATTAGTGGACTCGCGAAAAAAAGCCCGGCAGTTGGAGCAAGAGCTTCACTTAGCTCAGCAAGCTCCGAAAGTTCACCAGCTCTCCTCGTACAAACTGCGCCGGCAAGTTCGCAAGCTGTATCAGCTATTGGCCCACCCAGAAATGACAAATGCTAATAAAGTGCAACGGGCCCGGGAGCTAGTGGAGCGACTGCTAGTAAAGGAGGCAGAAGAAATCACCATTGATAGTGCGGGAGATGAGCTTTTGGCTCCCATCATCGTATCACCCTTGCAACCCCGTACCGCAACCAAGCAGCAACGGGTTCCTAAAAGCTCTTTGGAGGTAGCCCAACGCGAGCAGCTGGCGCAGCTACAAGCTATCCTCAATCGCCGGAGCCGCTACGAACGACAGGAAGACCGCTTCCTAGCTAGGATAGAGGAGATTACCCGTTTTCCCACCGCTGATTTATGGGAAGCGGCAGCCGATAATGAGCTGCTTCGGTCCTTGCTAAAGCAATGGCAAGCTCTGCGCGGGACAGTAGAGTGTTTACTTGCGGAACAGCCTTATTCCGCTGCGGAGAGGCGGCAATAATTTTTTGTCATTTGGTGCTATGATAGAAAGATTGTAGTACTTTAGCAGCAGTATAGCGTGCCTGGCCAATTATACAATAAGACGGAGGCGGCCGCTGATCTACTCTATCCTGGAGCCGCACTAACAACTTCTTTATTTTTATATCAGACGCGGCCTGGTTGGAGGCGAACTTTTTTATTCAACCGCGCGTAGTTCGTAACGTATACCTGTCGAAGCATCTTAAATTATAAGCTAACTATTCACGTCGTATTATATTCTTGATTGCTTCCATCGAAGCTACCTAGAGTCATTATTGCTTAATAACCCCTCATCCGTTTCCTGTTAGGTTCCTAGACACAGCTTTGGTCTAGTTAACAACCCTTTCTAAATGGGCGTTTAGGAAGAACTGTGATATATGCGTAATAGCGCTTTATGCATGTAATCATTGCAATGGCCATTATAATTATGGCAAATCACACCATTAATTCCAGGCTCTTACAAGGTCTGACGAATGTAAAATCATCATTCGGCGTATTTATTATATCATTGTATACAATGCTTAAATTGGCTTTTTCTCGATTGTTGTAATCTATATAACGAAATTCTAAAAATCTATTCTTGATCATTAGAGAAGAACTTTGATTCGATTTCAATATGATGCTGTTTTAATATTGATCTTAACATGTTTAAAAATTTAATTTATAGCTTATGATATAGATCTAGATAATTAATAAAAGCAATTATTACATCTTAACTTCAAGCATATTACCGTTTAGAATTTGCTTAAAAAATAGTTAAATCCTACTTTACATTCAACTAGTTAGCGTTTTTATATAGAGAATTGCTAACAACAAGCAATTAGCTTATTCATTTATTTTTTTATTTTAACTACCTATTACTATGTCTACTTGGAATCCAGACGATTCTATTGACTCCGTTACTGTTGAGAATTCCCTTTCCATTGAACAGGTACTGGCTTACCATCGGCTACCAACCGAAGCATCAGAGCTGGTTCAGCAGTATTTGCAGCAGCAGCAACTTTTTTCCTTAGCCGCTATTCGGGCTGTTGGAGGAATAAGAGCCGAGCAAGTGATGCCGCAGCCCTCCGAGCAAGTTCAGCAGGCCGTGCGTGAACTGAATGCCCTGGCTCGGTTTGAAGTGGTATCGGGGGATGCCCAAATGGGTGCCGCCTCAGTAGCATTAGGGCTCGACTCTCCTCAGCAGCTAACCAATGAATTTTCCCGCGAGCAGTTTGTCGCCCGCGTGAGCTCTCCAGAGGATACTACAGCTCAGCGGTCGGCTGCACAATTCTACCAGCAAGCCGCAGTACTGACCTCACTTTCCGCTGCCCTGCATTTAGGTAGCTCTCGCTCATCCTTGGCAGTTCCCAGCTCAGCGAACCGGATGACCACCAGCTTTGCCCCTGCAAGCCGCTTCGGGGCTGGTGAAACAGATCCTGGGAACAGTATTCTCGCGGCAACAGAAAGTGAAGCGCAAGCGACCGAGAGCACCTGCGACTGTTCGGCGTGCCGTAGCGCAGTGGGCCCGACTGCTTATTTAGCAGCTTTATTGGAGTATGCTACGCTTCACCTTAAACAGGGCGATGGTACATCTGAACGCCCAGTGCGGACAGCTGACTTGCAAGAGCAGTTTCTGCAGCCCCTCTGTGACTTGCCTCTTACCTGCCAGAGCGCTGAGACGCAGGTATGTAAGTACCGGCTGGCCGTGGAAGTACTTCGTAAGTCGCTTGGCGCCACCCCTGTGAGTACTGCTGTACGCCCCTACCTGCAGCAAACATATGCCTACGTGCTCGCGGCCCTGGGAACCTCCGTGGATGAATTGACAGCCGTTCGTCAGCACCCGCAAGAAGCTCCTGTATTGGCCCAACGTTTAGGTGTTCCTGTGGACCTGCTAACGCAGCTGCTGCTGGGTGCTGGCGGCGCTACGGCGCTATCAGAGGAAGAACTGGAACGCATGTTCGGGGTTGTCAGCACCGATGTCACCTCCCGCAATCCCCTGTCGAGCGGCCCGGTTACGTCTACGCCTTCTACTACCCGCGTTATGCACTGGGAACTGAGCAATGCAGCCTGGATTGCCGGTGCCGACAGTCAGGGCCAGTTGTATGGCTTCCTGCAACTTGCTCCCGATGGCACTACGCGCGTGCAACTTAGCCTGGCCGCCACCGTGGCTACTCCGGCTACCATAGTGGCCCAGGGTATTTTAACGCCTAGCCCAAACAACCCAAATCGACGCAGCGGTCAACTCCAGCCCTACGGCGAAAGTGGGGTGGCGGGCTCGCTGGTACTGGAAATGACAGACTTTAGCCTGGAGGCGCATGCCAGCACCCGGCTCACCTTTACGGTCTTTCCCCATCTTACGGCGTCTCGCCTAAGCCACTTGGAAAGCCAGTGGCGCGCCCAGGATACAAACCGCCGCCAATCCCTGAGCGATTGGAACGGCTTGGGCTTTATTATTGACCCGGACGTCATCGGGCCGGATGATATCCGGCCGGCCGCGGCCACTGGTATGCCAAGCGCTGCCTATATGTTGTGGCAAAAGCGGTTGCAGTTCCTGCAAGACGTCTACGTGGATTCCGATCCGAGCGTACGCTCCCTCATTGCCGGCCTACCCACTCAGTTCGTGGAGTACCGTGGGCTCACTAACTCTTTTACGCGCGTGGCGTGGCCGGCTACTGTCAGCGGCTCTACGACTACCGATGGCCTAGCCCTGCTGGAGGAAATGGCTCTGGGTTTGGAAAGCACAAATGCACTTACGCGTGAGTTGACGACCAAGCAAGTTAACCGACTGGGCCTAACAACCGCTCTGCTGCTGCGATTGCGTCAGCTGCTGCGCAAGGAGCAGCAAGGAGGAAGCTCCGATGCGGACGTTAAAGAAGCCCTCGTGATTGCGCAAGCTAGTTTGAAAGCAGCGTTTGCGCCCGACTGGGCGGCCGAGGAGCAAGCTCAGCGCATTGAGTTGAGCGGTGTGTTCTTCCAGACAGCCCTGCACGAACCGGTCGAGGGGGAATGGGCCCACTCCCTGGTAGCCCAGGCAGCCCCGGCCAGCCTACCGCAGGTACCGCTGGTGGATCCCGACACTATCACGCCCCTGCATCTGCCTGATGCCGGGTTTGGCGACGCTGCGCATCAGCTTTGGCATCGCCGCCGCACGGAAGTAGAGTCCAAAATCCAACAGTTGCTGATCGTACCGCCAGCCGCCACCCCTCTGGAGCGAGCCGACGCAATGCTGCGTCAAGCTTACGTGGAGGCAAATAGTCTGGGGGTTCGCTACATGCAGCCGGAGGATGCGGCAGGAGCCTATGCAAACGCTCTGACCCCAGAACACGCCCAGGCGGTACATTACGTGGAGCAGGAGTTGGCATTGATGCCCTCTGAATTCGCCCGGTTGCTAGCCTTGCGTGAGGTTTTGCGCCGTGAGCAGAGTGCGTCCGAAGCAATCTGGCGCGAACTGGCTGCTTTGCTGGCCCAGGGCTGGAAGCGCGCCGTGGCGTACTCCCGTACCTACTCCTTCGGTGACCCGGCAAAATCTTATCCGGGCTGGATTGCGGAAGAAAATCAGCTGCGCGACACGCTGGTAGCAGCGTATCGTAACGCCCTTAGCGCTAGTGGTCAGAATCCTGCCCACTTGGAAGTGGATGCGTTGGCAACGCTCTTCTATAAACAGCGTCTCCAGGCTGGCCGCGCGCTGCCTGCACTGCGTGCCAAATGGGCCAGTGCGCTGGAGCTAGCCTTCCAACGCCCCCTTATCGACCCGGACCAAGCCCTGCCCAGCGACTTCCGCCAAGCAGCGCTCAAGGAGTCCGAGAATGCCACGCAGTACTTCAACCTTGCTTACCAGTTCTTTGCCCAGCGCACAGCGGAAGTGCGCACCTGGGCAGAGCAGGTGAATATCTCCTGGGCCGGGGTGGAATCGGTGCTGCGGGTCCCCCGCGCCACCGTGGAGCAACTCTATGCCGATTTGGAAGACGGGGGCGAAATTGACACTTACCTGCGTCGCCTCAACCTTACCGTAGACGGACTACGCATGCTTATCGGTCACCTCAACAACGGCACAACGGAAGCTGGGGAGGTGCGCGATCTGCTCACCCAGGTGCTTCGGGAGCGACACTACGCTACTTGGAGCCGCGAAGAAATAGCCAAGGGTATGAGTAATAGCCCCCGCTACTTCCGCGAGCCGTCCGAAACGGAGCCCTTTATCTGGCAAGAGCTTAGCGAAGGCGGCCGCTACTTCCACGAGCCGACGCCGGGCCTGGAGGAAACGTCTCACTTGCCTTGGCGCACTTCTGCGGCCGACCGCGCCGAGTGGCGCCAGCAGTTGCAGGCCCGCTACACCCAGGTGCGGGAGCTAGTAGCCGGCTGGGAGCAGGTGCTGCACGACGTGGAGGAAACCACCATGCCCGTGCTGCGTGACGCCCTAATCAACCACTATATCACCGCTCCGGAAGCCGGCACCACCCTGGCTCAGAAGCGTCGTTATCTGGCCGATAAGTACTACCTTGATTTCAGCCTCAGCTGCTGTCAGTACACTACCCGTGTGGGTCAGGCAATTGAAGTGCTGCAAAAGCTGTTCTTCGAGCACCGCCATGGCTTGCTCAATCCGGTTACCAACCTGCGCCTGACCAGCGTGGGTGACAAGTTCGATCAGGATTGGCAATGGTTGAGCACCTTCGAGCGGTGGCGTTCCCTGATGTTTCTGTACCTGTACCCGGAGAACATGTTGCTGCCTACGCTCAAGCCCCGGCAAACCAGCCTGTTTCAGCAGGTAATTCAAGAAACTCGCCAGCAAAGCTCCCTGACCCCTACCAAAATCACGGAGTATTTCACCCGCTACGAGGAGTTTCTGGAAGGTACTAAAGCCCTAACCCTAGGGGCGAGCCTGCACACCACCAGCGTACTGCCTACCGGTACCGGCGGCGGGGTTACAGCTCCCGAAGAAGTTTCGATTCAGTTTGCCCTCAGCGACTCTCAGCAATTATACTACAACCTAGCCCCGATTGATGATACTAACGCGCCAGCTAACTGGAGGAAGATAGCCATCAAGCCCAATGTCCGAGTAACTCGGATTGTGGGCGCACGGGCGTATAAGAACGACGCCGGGGAAAGGCACGCCTACGTCTTCGTTCTCATGGACGAAGAGATGCAGACTGCTAGCGGTAACTACACTACCCATGGCCTCTTCATGCAGCGACTGAATCTGAGCACGCTGATTTGGAATTCAGGCTTTACGCAAATGAGTTGGTTTCGCTCTTATACGGGCGAAGAAGATGAAAACCTGTGCGTTGTACAAGAGCGTAACGAGACCAAAGCTCCGCGCATTACTTACCTACAGACCAACGGTTCTGGCAATACATCCTATGCGTGGGGCGGCAGGTCAGGGGACATCTCTAGTGCCTTGAATCAAACGTTCAGAGGCTACTATTTATATTACGTAGACTTGAATCCTGCCGGAACAGGATGCCTTGCTAGCTCCGGAGGGCTACCTATTAATTGGGTAAATGATCTGAAGCTTCTCTCGTGCGTTGGTGCGTCGGGTACCAGCTACAATGACGAAATCCAATACAGCTTCGCGCTAAAAATTGGTCTGGACAGCAATGCCTATAAGTTTGTGGTGTATCGCTGCAACGTGTACACCTTCAACAACCCTTTCTCCTCTAGTTTCCTAGGGCTGATTGACCGTCGAATCCAGGATAGGGACTCGGATAATAACTACGTTCACCTCGGGCCAGATATTCCGGACGAGGTAGAGGTTTACCCCGGTTTCACCGCTCCTGCCACCTCTACTACGTCATTTCAAGAACCAACGGAGGGCGACGATGGAGGCGGGGGGGGGCCGCAGTATGAGTATACCAACGCTTATTATGCCCGACAATACATACAGGACCAGATAAATCGTTACACCTCCGAGCAATTTACCAACCTGCACTATAAGACGGCAACTGGTGATACTACCCCGGATCTGTTACTCGGCTCAGATCCGCATAAAGTAGTAGGGTTGCGCGCTACTGCTATTGGTGGCACGGGCCTCTTCCCAACGGGGCAGGATACGTTTGACCTTTTCCTGCGGGAAACCCAAGGTACTGCAGTAGTCACGAAAAGAATTCCTTTCTCCCTGGGAGTATACGATTCGTCTACCGGCCAACAGTTAGAGCCTTACTTCGGCGCTCCAACAGGTGAGCAAACTGCGCCAGCGCCCCTGCCTCTGCCCGCTGCGCATAACTATTTGCACATTGGCTCTACATTCCACTCCACCGATGTGGCCCTAACCGGCGACAAGCTGCCGGTATTGGTGTATCAGGTGCAGCGTGCCAATTCCGGGTTCCTGGAGATTCACTTGGGTTCGACTACCACCAGTACGCAAGACCGGATTCTTCACGTAGGTGTCGGTGCCCTGCCGGCCTTGCTCCCAGCCATGACCACGGAGAACCTCAAAACCCGGCGAAATTTGCTGCAAAACTTGGGGTTGTCTTCGTCCGATAGTGCAGACTCCATTAACTACTTGCGGGAGGCGTACTACATGCTGCCCATGTATGTAGCTACGGAGTTACAACGAAATCGCAACTACGAGGAAGCCCTGCACTACTTCCGTTTGGTGTACGACTTCACGCAGATTGCCCTAACTGATGCCAGCCAGCGCTTAATTTACCCGGAGCTGATGCCCGGTAGCGGTCCTAATTTCTCTGATCAGGACGTTATCAGTTGGCTTTCTGACCCCACTAACCCGCACGCTCTGGCAGCCCTGCGGCCGGGAACCATGCTACGCTATGTGGTGACGAGTATCGTGCGCTGCCTGTTAGCCTACGCCGACGAGGAATTTGCCCGCGACTCAGTAGAGTCCGTGGGCCGGGCTCGCAGCCTCTACGAACTAGCTCAGCGTCTGTTGGAAACCGACGTGCCCGCCGCAACGGCTGATGCCTGCCAAGTGGCTCTAGATTCGGTGGACAGCTTGGTGAGTCTGCCTTGGCAGGCCGAGTGGGAAACCATGAAAGCGGCCCTCAGCCGCATCAGCCGCCGGACTACGCTCGATGAGCTACTACACCGCGCTACCGTACCTGACATGAGTGGCCGAGGCATTGTGGGCATCTTCCAGGCTAGCGGCTGGAGCTGGGAGGTGCGCTTCCGCAGTGTGTGGGCCCTGATTAACACCCGCGCAAGCCAACTGATTGGCTCTTACGACACCCTCTGCCAAGCTGAAACAACCCCGGCGCAGCTAAGCGAAACTCTGACTAGCCAGCAGTTGCAGCGCATTGTGAGTAGCGGAGCCCTCGACGAGGCCGTGACCCTGCCCTACATCCCCATCAAGGGCGCCAGCTTCTGCGTGCCGCCCAACTCGCTTCCAACTTCTCTGCGCCTGCACGCGGAGTTGAACCTGGCCAAAATCAGCAGCTGCCGCAACATTGCCGGCGTACAACGCGAACTAGAGCTGTACTCGGGGGTGGAGAACGCGGACCCCTACGTGGGCGGCGGGCGTGACGGTCTGATGCCGCGTCCTTCGCGCATCGTGGTGCCCGCTACCCAGTACCGCTACAGCTACCTGCTGGAGCGCACCAAACAGTTGATCAGCCTAGCCCAACAGGCGGAAGGTGCCCTGCTCTCGGCCCTGGAAAAACGCGACGCCGAGGAGTACAACCTGCTCAAAGCCCGTCAGGATATTGGTGTAAGCCGCGCCACCGTACGGTTGCAAGATTTGCGTACTGTGGAAGCTTCCAATGGAATCGGTCTAGCTAATCTGCAGCTGCAGCGCAGCCAGGCCATGGAGCAGCAATACTCTCAATGGATTAGCGCCGGCCTCAATGGCTACGAGCGCAAGTCCATGAAAAACATGGTTAAGGCTCGTAAAATCAATAAAGTTTCAGGCTTTATCAAAAGTGCCCTCGCTTTTGGCAGCGGAGGACTACTTGGTGTAATAAGTGGAGTAGGAGATACACTTGCTGCCGACGCCAATGCCAAGGCTCAGGAACAGCAGACCTATGCTACCTACGAGAGGCGCAACGATGAGTGGAAGTTGCAGCGCAACCTGGCGCAGAAGGACATTGCCATTGGCAACCAGCAGATCATCCTGGCCCAGGACCGCCTCCAAATTTCAAACCAGGAAAAAGTAATTTCCGAATTGCAACTTGACAATGCGGAAGCGGTGCTTAACTTCCTGACTACGAAATTCACCAACGCCGAGCTCTACGACTGGATGAGTCAGATTCTGGAAGCGGCCTACGGCTACTTCCTGCAGCAAGCCACTGCCACGGCTCGCCTGGCGGAGCAGCAGTTGGCCTTCGAGCGCCAGGAATTGTCCGTCGGCGTGATTCAGCAGGATTACTGGTCGGCCCCGACCAGCGGCTCCGGCACACCCGATACCACGGACCGCAAGGGCATGACTGGCTCGGTACGTCTGCTCCAAGACTTGACCCGCCTGGATCAGTATGCCTTCGAAACTAACCGCCGCAAGTTGCAGCTGACCAAAACCGTGTCGTTGTCGCAGCTGTTTCCGGCCGAATTTGCCCAGTTCCGGGAAACCGGCGTGCTGCCCTTTGCCCTGCTGCAACGTAACTTTGACCAGGATTTCCCCGGTCACTATCTGCGCACCATCCGCCGCGTCCGGACCTCGGTGGTAGCCCTGGTGCCGCCTACGGAAGGCATCAAGGCCAAGCTATCAGCAACAGGTATTTCGCGGGTGGTAGTATCCGGCAGCCAGTTCCAGACGGTCACGCTGATTCGCCAACCGGAAGCGGTGGCTCTTACGGCCCCGATCAATGCCTCCGGCCTGTTTGAGCTGGAACAGCAGCCCGGCGAGCTACTCTACCCCTTCGAGGGGATGGGGGTAGATTCAAGTTGGACTTTCAGCCTGCAAAAGGCCGCTAACCCGTTCGACTTTGACTCCATTGCCGACGTGCTCATTACCCTGGAGTATACCGCCTACGAAAGTGGGGAGTATGCCCAGCAGGTGCGCCAGCAGCTCGGCACGCGCCGTCAGCAGGTCATTGCCCTGAGTCTGCGCGACCAGTTCGCCGACCAGTGGTACGATCTGCACCACCCGCAGGAAGTAGCCGACGGCGAGCAGTACACGGCCCGCATCACGCTCACCCAAGCGGATTTGCCCGTGCACCTGCGTAACGCCCGGATTTCAGCTCTCTCGCTGTACGTGGATGTGGCTGATGAAGTAGTTGCTGACCGCGGAGCCCTTGGTCTACGCTTGGCCCGTGGGGGCGAAAACGAGCCGGGCACGACCTTGCTTACTAACCGCTACGGCCTGATCAGCACCCGCTCGGGAGTGGGCCGCAATGGCAGCCTCTACAACGGCAACGCCGTGGCCCTGCTGCCCCAGCTCGGCCGCTCACCCCTGGGCGAGTGGGTACTCAGCCTGGACGATGCCCCGCAGAACCGCCTGCGCCAGCTCCTGCAGGAAGGCAAGGTCGATGACCTGTACCTGCTGCTGGAAGTGGAGGGCGAGGTACCCGCCTACCAGCTTACGTAGGCCTGGGAAATCCTACTCGCTTCAGGACTCGGAGACTACCTCCGGGTTCTGAAGCAGCACCCAACTGGCCCGTAAGGCCATGATAGTTTACCTGGCCCCACGCACGTTAGCGTGGGGCCCCTGGGGTCTGTTCGCCCCGCACTATTTCTACTCTATCCATCGAAGTATGCCACTTAGGCCCTTCGATTTGTCTTCGGTTATTTCTATCAAGTATATGAGTGCTACATCAGCAAGCAGTGTGATTTCGCTGCCCAAAGGCGGCGGCGCCATGGGCGGCATGGGCGAGAAGTTTTCGCCCGATTTGTTTACCGGCACCGGCAATTTTTCGGTACCTATTGCCTCGCCGCCAGGCCGCAATGGTTTCCAACCGGAGTTGACGCTGGGCTACAGTACGGGCAACGGCAACTCGGCTTTCGGGCTGGGCTGGAACCTGGGCGTGCCGGGCGTGATGCGCAAAACCAGCAAGGGCATCCCGCGCTACGACGATGACCAGGACGTGTTCATTCTCTCCGGCGCCGAAGACCTGGTGCCCATTCGCCGTGAGAACCTGCTGGGTGGAGCTGATGGCACCACCCTGCTGGGCACGGTGGCCCAGTACCGCCCCCGCACCGAAGGCCTGTTCGCCCGCATCGAACACTACCGCTACCACGACAACGGCCCCAACTACTGGCAGGTACGCAGCAAGGATGGCCTAATTAGCTATTACGGCGAGCCGGACATGCCCGTCACGGCTTCGGCCAACGCGGCCATTCTCGCCGACCCAGAAAACCCGACTCATGTGTTCGCCTGGCACCTGACCCGCACGGTGGATCCGTTCGGTAATGAAATTCGCTACGGCTACCGCCGCGACCAGGCTCAGGAAGGCCCCCACCACTACGAGCAAACCTACCTCACCAGCCTCCGCTACGCCGACTACGGCCCTGCGGATGCCAAACGTTACCTGGTGAGCGTGGAGCTGAACTACGGCCCCCGCCCCGACCCCTTCTCCACGTACGATGCCGGCTTCGAGCAGCGCCTGACCCTCCGCTGCACCAGCATCTGCACCTACACCCACCCCGAAGACGCCGACCTGCCCGCGGGCTACCACCCCGTGGCTACGGGTAACCGGGTGCTGGTCAAGACCTATTCGTTTGCTTACCTGGATGAGCTAGCCCCGGTTGAACAGCAGCCCCTCAACGGCGTGTCCTTGCTGCGGCAGGTGCAGGTAACGGGCCACCGCGAAACGGAAAGCAGCCCCGAAACCGAGCACATGCCCCCGCTGGAGTTTGGCTACTCCAACTTCCAGCCCACGGGCCAGAACTTCTTTCCGGTGGGCGGCGAACTGCCCGCTACCTCCCTGGCCAGCCCCGATCTGGAACTGATTGACCTGTTCGGCCACGGCCTGCCCGATCTGGTGCAGCTGAATGGGGTAGCGCGCTACTGGCGCAACCTGGGCAACGGCGTCTTCGATCAGCCCCGGACCATGCGCACGGCCCCAGCCGGCCTCCAGCTGGCCGACCCCGAGGTGCAGTTCATGGACGCCAACGGCGACGGCCGGGCCGACCTGCTCGTCAACCGGGTCGGCCTGGCGGGCTACTTTCCCCTGCGCTTTAACGGGCAGTGGGATGAGCAGTCGTTCCGCCGCTACCAGCAGGCCCCCAGCTTTAGCTTCACGGACCCCGAAGTCAAACTCCTCGACCTGGACGGGGACGGCATCACCGACGTGCTGCGCAATGGCAGCCGCCTGGAGTACTTCTACCACGATGCGGAAAAAGGCTTTGTCAACAACCAGCAGGTAAATAAACAGCAGCTCGATTCCTTCCCCAACGTGAGTTTCCAGGACCCGCGCGTGCGGCTGGGCCGGCTTACGGCGGGCTTGCAGGCCGTGGCTTTGATTCACGGCGGCCGGGTAGAATACTGGCCCAACCTGGGCCGGGGCCGCTGGGGCCAGCGCATCGTCATGCACAACAGCCCCCGCCTACCCCTGAACTATAACCCAGCCCGTCTGCTGCTCGGCGACGTGGACGGGGACGGCCTTGACGATTTGATTTATGTGGACGATAACCGCGTAACCCTGTGGATTAACCGCAGCGGTAATGCCTGGTCGGACCCCATCCACATCAGCGGCACGCCCTCCATGACCGATGCCGACGCCGTGCGCGTGACTGACCTGCTGGGCACCGGCGTGGCCGGCCTGCTCTGGACCCGCGACGCCCAGGCGGTGGGCCGCAAGCAGCAGTACCTGTTTCTGGACCTTACGGGCCGGGTGAAACCCTACGTGCTGAACCAGATGGACAATAATATGGGCGCGTTGACCCGGGTGCAGTACACGGCCTCCACCAAGTTTTACCAGGAAGACCAAAAGCGGCCGGCCACGCGCTGGCGTACCCCGCTTCCCTTCCCGGTGCAGGTAGTCCACCGCGTAGAGGTGCTGGACCGCATTTCGGGCGGCAAGATGACCACCGAATACAGCTACCACCACGGCTACTGGGACGGGGGTGAGCGGGAGTTCCGGGGCTTTGGCCGCGTAGACCAGCGCGACACCGAAACCTTTGAGCGCTACCACACGCCTGGTTTGCACGCCGATGCGGAGCTGCCCATCGTTCACCTCACGGGCGACTGGGAAGAACTGGACTTCGACGGTCGGGATTTCCAGCTCGACGAAAGCCTGATTCCGCCCCGCGCCCTCGACCAGGGGGCCCACACGCCCGTGGCGCCCGAGCACTTCGCCCCGCCCCTGGAAACCCGCAGCTGGTTTCACCTGGGGCCGGTGGGCGACGAGTACGGCGACTGGCAGGAGCTGGACTTGAGCCACGAGTACTGGGCCGGCGACCAGCCGCTGCTGGAGCGCCCGGCTGCCATGCGCGAAATGCTCCGGACCCTCCCCCGCCGCCACCGCCGCGACGCCTACCGGGCCCTACGCGGCGCGGTGCTGCGCACGGAACTCTACGCCCACGACGGTACCAGCCGCCAACACCGGCCCTATACCGTCACGGAAAGCCTCTCGGGCGTGGCCCACGTCGTGCCCCGGCAGCTGGACGCGGACACGTTTGGCACGTGGCTCTCCTTTGATGGACAACTGCCCCCGGTTGGTCAACTGGTAGCCCCGCTCAGTGATAAGCTGATCTTCTTCGCCCACGGCCTGAGCCAGCGCACCACCCAGTGGGAACGGGGTGAGGACCCCATGACCCAGCTGTCGTTTTCCGCCGACTACGACACCTACGGGCAGGCCCGCCAGCAAGTCAGCCTGGCTATGCCCCGGGGCTGGCAACGGGAAGCTACTGCCGCCGGCGCGCTGGTCACCCATTCCCTCACCGACTACGTGGGCTATGACGACGACCCCGCCAGTTCCCGCTACGGCCACAACCGCTACGACGCGCCTACCCAGTATATGACCGACCGGGTGGCCCGGGCCCGTTCTTTTGAAATCGACGCTACCACTACCCCGCTCAGGGCCTTTGAGTTGGCCGCAGCGGTGCTCATGGGCCAGGTGACGGGCACGATTATCGGTCAGAGCCTGCAGTACTACGATGGGCCTGCCTTCCAGGGCTTGCCCTACAATGAGCTAGGTGCCTACGGCGCGCCGACCCGCTCGGAAGTACTCCTGCTCACGGATGAGCTGGTGGAACAGGCCTACGGCGGCACCCCCCTGCTGCTCCAGCCCGCGCCCTTGGCCTGGACGGATGAGTACCCCGAGGCCTTCCGCACCGCCTACGCCGAAGCCTACCCCCAGGGCCGGGCTGGCTACCGCTACTTCGATGCGGCCCCGCACACGCCGGGCTACTACGCCGTGGGGGGCCGCCAGCAGTATGACTTTCAGGCCCCCGACATGGCCCAGCCTCGCGGTCTGGTGCGGGCCAGCATGGATGCCCTTGGCGACGCGACAGCCCCTACCCCCTCCCGCGTGAGCCACGTGGAGTACGACGCCTACGATTTGCTGCCGGTGCGCACTACTGATGCGCTGGGTCACACCACCACGGCCCAGTACGACTATCGCGTACTCCAGGCCGACCTGGTGATGGACCCCAACCAGAACCGCACGGCTTTCAACTTCACGCCCCTGGGCCTGCTACATGAGACGGGCCTACTAGGTAAAGAAAATGCGGGCGAGGGGGACATTATCAGCGAGACGCCCTTGCGCTTCAAGCCTAGTACGTTCCTGGAATATAACTTCAATGCTTACTATCAAGATAAGCAGCCAGCTTGGGTGCGCACTACCCAGTGCGAGGAGCACTACACGGTAAATTCCGCCGCTGATACGCTCGTCAAAACCGAATATTCCGATGGTTTCGGCCGCCTGCTACAAACCCGTACCCAGGCCGAAGACGTGCTGTTCGGCGACGAAACCTTCGGCGACTCCGGCCTGCCCGCCGATTCGTCGGTCCGCAACCAGCCCGCCGTAGGCCGGCGCCGTGCCGACACGGACCCACTCAACGTGGTGGTCAGCGGCTGGCAGGTATATGATAACAAGGGCCGGGTAGTAGAGAAGTACGAGCCCTTCTTCGCCCAGGACTTCCTCTACGAGCCCGTAACGGAAGCCCAGAAAGGCCAGCGCGTGCGCATGTTCTACGACCCGCGCGGCCAAGTGGTGCGCACCATCCACCCCGACGGCACGGAGCAGCGCGTTCTTTATGGCTACCCCGGTGGGGAGTTTGAACCCGAGTTAGATAAGCTCAGTGATTTTCTGCCCTCGCCCTGGGAAACGTACAGCTACGACGCCAACGACCTGGCTCCCCTGACCCACCCCGGCCAGGACCGGGCCGACGCCAGCCACGTCTTTACGCCCCAAAGCGCCGAGCTGGATCCGCTGGGCCGCACCGTGCGCACTGTGGACCGCCTCCACCCCACCGATGCCGCTCAGCACGTAGTGATGCGCTACGGCTACGACATCCGCGGTAACCGGGTGCAAGTAACCGATGCGTTGGGCCGCGTGTCCTTCCGCCACGTCTACGACCTCAAGCTCAAAGCCGGCGAGGGAGATTCTGGAGCCAACGTGCTTTGGACCGCGCACCTGGACGGTGGCGTACACAAGGCCTGCTTCGATGTGGTGGGACAACCTCTTTGCGGCCAAGATGCTAAGGGAGCGTTTACATTGCACACCTACGACTTGTTAGGCCGGCCCATCAACGTATGGGCTCGCGACAACCAGGCCGAAACTGTTACCCGTCGCCAGCACCTACGCTACGGCACCGGCGCGGCCCTGAACACGGTAGGTAAGCCCGTGGAGCATTATGACGAGGCCGGGCGCTTACGCCTGTTGGCCTACGACTTTAAAGGCAATCTGTTGGAAAAAGAGCGTCAGGTGTTGTCGGACGCCGTGCTGCTGCAGGCGTGGGCTGATGCTGCACATGCCGGCTGGCAAACCCTGCCTACCGGTTCCCCTATCGACTGGACTGCCTTGGACGAAACACGCCTGGAAGCGCGCGTGTACCCTACCAGCACCCGCTATGACGGCCTTAACCGCCCCGTGCAGCTCACGTTGCCCCATGAGGCCACTGGCTCTCGTCCGGTACTTACGTCTGCCTACAACCGAGCCGGCGCGATGGAGCAAGTAGCTCTGGATGGAGAGCTGATTGTGCGCCAGGTAGCCTACAACGCTCGAGGCCAGCGTCTGCTGCTGGCTCGGGGCAACGGCATCATGACACGGTATAGCTACGACCCAATGTCGTTTCGGCTGCTGTGCTTGCGCTCCGAGGGCTTTACCGAAACTCAACTCGGCACTTTCACACCCAGACCCGGCACCGTGCGCCAGGACACGGCTTATCTATATGATCTGGCCGGCAACATTACGGTTATGCATGAGCGGGCTCCGCACAGCGGCGTGGGCGGCATCGAGGAACTGGAGCGTCTCTTTCAGTACGATGCCCTCTATCGCTTGCTCGCGGCAACCGGCCGCGAAAATCAGCCCATTGCCGCCACACCTTGGCATGATGAAACTCGCTCATATGGAGCACAGAGCACAACGGCCTATACTCAGCGCTATCAATACGACCTGCTGGGCAATATCCAGCAACTACGGCACACATCCAGCAATTCGTCTAATAGCTTCACCCGGCAGTTTACCTATGCCGCCGCTGACAACTACTTGCGGCAGATGCAAGTAGGCTTGGCTACACTCGCCTACCAGTACGATGCTGTGGGCAACGTGGTTCAGGAGAACAACACCCGCCACTTTCAGTGGGACGCTGCCAACCAGTTGCGGGCCTTTGCCACCTGGAGTGGGGCGGGCAGCAAGCCCACGCTGCTGGCTCAGTACGTATACGCGGGCGGGCAGCGGGTTAAAAAGCTAACGCAGACGGGGACCACCACGTGGCAAGTAACGGTTTACGCCGATGGCCTGGATCACCGCTACGAGGTAAGCGGCGGCACAATAGTCGAGCAGACACAACTGCAGGTACTGGATGGACAGAGCCGTCTATATCAGCGACGCACGGGTGCGTCCTTGGGTGACGAGCGTCCGGCCGGACTCTATGGTTTGGACGACCACCTGGGTAGCACGGCTGTGCAACTGGCTACCAATGGCAATCTGGTGAGCCGAGAGGAATATTACCCTTTCGGCGAGACCAGTTTCGGCGGCCATGAGAGGCAGCGCTACCGGTTTTGTGGCAAGGAGCGAGACCAGGAAAACGGGTTGTATTACTACGGTATGCGCTACTATGCAGCGTGTCTTTGTCGCTTTGTCTCCGTGGACCCGCTAGCGGAGAAATATGATTTCCTTACTTCTTACCAATACGCAAGTAATAGACCTATCAGTTTTATTGATTTGGATGGAGCAGAAGCCACTGCGCCTCCTCCATCATTAGTAAATACTCGACGACTAGCCGAGCAAGCTGCTAATGCTGCTGCTGCCAATGGGGGTAGCCAAGCCACCCGAGCACAAATAGGAGTAGTCACAGGACCAGGATATGCTTACGATTCATATGGGAACAAAACTCCTGCCCCCTCATACTATATTTATCGTTACCCAATTAATATATTAGCGCCAAAGGCAAGTAGGGAGCAATACGAGACGGCACCGATCCTTTATCAAACAGGTAATGCCCCAGGTATTCGCCCCTATGAGCAATATGCCACTGAATATGCTAAGCGGAAGGCAGCTGCTGATTCACCATTTAAAACTGCTTTTACAACATCTGCTGCATCTGCGTCTTCTTTCCTAGAAAAGCATAATGACCCTTCAAAGGAAATACGAATTGCGTTAGGGGTAACAGAACAATTGAAGTATTTTTCAGAAAAAGTGCAGGCCATACCTTATACGGCGGGATGGTCGAATACTAGTGACCCATGGGAGGTAATTCAAAGCAACATAATTGCATTAGGAATGCAGCCGAATGTTACATTTCATTTCAACCTTAGTCTACCGGGCGGAGGTAGAATAGATGATCCTAGGTCACTTCAGGCAAGCAACAAAATTACAGTTAAAGAGTTTTTACTTGTCAGCAGTCTTTTTCCAAATAAAACCACTTTTTGGATTCGTTCAGGGTCAATATATAAGCCTACACAGCCTAAGCCATCCAAGGCCAAATAGTTCCATTAAAATAAATCACCAAAACATGGAAAATACCTTTTTTAAAGGAAGATTCAAAATATTGGATTTCTCAATAGCCCACAAAATACTTTTGATAAGGAAAGAAGAAGTTGTTAATCACAAGTTTAAAAACACGGATTTGCTGTTTGCTGGAACATTTTTCATAGAATTACCTACAATACTAGACGATATAAGTATATTTTTAGGCAATGAAGAAGATTACGAGTACTTAAGAGGAAAAATGACGGAGGAACTAATATTAGAGAACCTAAATACATCTTCTATTTTTTGCATAAAATCATGTGGTCTAAAGTATTATGTAGTTGCAGACACACTTGAAATAAATGAAAACGATTATGATCCATCTGAAACAAGCATAGGTCTCAAAAGAAAACCCTGATATACTAGCACAATAAAATATGGCGGTGGTATAAAACGAGGTGATGAGCCCTTATCGTTCAAATTAGAAGGCGTATCTGGTGGGTTTTTCAGCACCTTTTGATTTGGATGTCGAAACTTCAATCACCTTGCTTTATACCACCGCCTAAAGTATTACGGCGGTCTTTAAAAATCAAGGTGCGCTTATTCTCTACGTTTACGACGAGAATTACTGCTATCTATCAGAAATAGACCATGTACAATTCAGAGCGAGTTACCAGCGAACGATATTAGCATGTATATGTGTGGGCACGCACCCACACATACACCTCTTGATAAAATGAGTTGGCGGCATAACACCGCACTACAACCTACACATGCATAACAACGGCTTTTGGAAGTTGAACTGGATTAATGCTGGGTTAAGGTCTGGTCCCTGCCGTATTTTCGCCCTTGATAGCAGCAATCAATTCTGTCCGCCATTTTCGATAATGGCAAGCTAATGCTGTACTTGGTTGAGAACACTGTGTAGCTGTGACACTTGACCAATTGCACTAGAGAATAACTGCTTTTTCAGAGAAATTATCTTCTGCGGTATGGCCAATAGATACCCTACCTCGGTTCAATATTATTTAAGGGAAGGTAAGCCTCCTCGCTTGGGCCCTTCACTAGCAGCGAGTGCATTTTAGTGGGTTGAAGGCATGGATTGACAGACTGTGAGCAGCAATACGCTCCTTCATTCCTTCTCTATTCATATTACTTATTCATTATCCTATGTCAGTTAGAAGTAAAGACGAACTCCTACAGGAGCTCATGTCCGCCGTGCGCACAGGCGGACAGGGCGGCAAAACCACCGCGGCCGATGTGCGGGCTTTCCTCACTAGCCTCACAGCAGAACTCTACGAGCGCACGGCTGGGAGCGAAGAAGCCGCCCGACCCTTTCTGTTCCAGGTCAACGCCCTCGATGACCCCGGCCACTACCACCTGGCCGCCCTTACGGTGGAGCAGGTGCGCCAGCTGGTGCAGCAGGATGTGGACCAGATCGTGGTGTTGAGTGAAGCTCGCGACGGCCACCAGCACGACATCACCTTCGGCTACGACCATGAGCAGGCCACCTTCACAGTGCTCGGCATTGTGCGCGCCGGGGGTGATGCCCCCGCGCCCGGAGAGCCTGCGGATACCACAACGACCCATGACGTACTGCTGATTGGCCGCGGCAATGCTCCTGATGCAACACCCCAAACTAACAAAGCAGTAGCGTTTAAGGTGGGGGCACCCGTGGCGCCGGAGCACTACCACCTGGCCTATCTGAACTGGGACCAAGCCTCGCAACTGGTGCAAAACCCAGGCTTAACCCTGGAGCTGGACACGGATGAGCAAGCCGGCCACAGTGTTCGTATCCAAGTGCGCTATGACCACGCCCAGAACCACTTTGTCGGGGAAATGGTAAGCTCCACGAATGGACTGTATCACGTGGTCACGCAAATCAGCGTTCCAGTCGAGCAGACGTCGGCACTGCAGGAGTTGCAAGTTCGCACTGGCGGCCTTGAAACTGGTAAAGTAGACAAAGTAAGTGGCAAGCAATTATCCACCGAAGACTTTACCACTGCTGAGAAAAATAAGTTAGCGGACTTATCTACCCTAGCAGAGTCGCACATTCACTATCAAGCGCCCGGTGCTGTAACAGCCTATCATAAGGGGCACTTTTATTATAGCGACGCAGGTATTCTGTATGAATATATCAGTGATGAGTTACAGGCTGCCTCTCATTTATCAGCCAGCGTAGGCATGCGCCTAGTGGCGGGTGGGACAACGTTTTCAAAAGAAGTGCTGGACGCGCTGGTAGGAACTAGCGGCATTCCATCCGCGACCAATAAGTTTATTACCAACAGCGACCCACGTGTATCGATTGTCAAGCCCGGTGCAGCGGCAAACTCTGTTACAATTGTCGCCGGGAATCAAGCAACTATTGAGGCCTCTGGTTCCGCCATTATTGGTGGTAGCGGACGTTCTACTATTACCGGTAACGGTAACGCGGTTATCATTGGTGGTGACAACAATAAGGTAAACCAATATGCCGGAGCTATTATCGGCGGCGGCACCAACGTTATCGGTACCAACGGCTATTTCGGTGGCATCGTCGGTGGGGTGCTCAACAACCTGAATGCCCAACGCTCCGGTATGGTGGGGGGTGAGTGGACCAATTTAAACGGCTATGCCTCTGCTACCGTAGGGGGGGCCTATAACGACCTAAACGGACGGTATTCCGCCCTTATTGGGGGCTATAACTTTAAAGCCCCGAGTATTGATGAAATGGTGTTCGTTCCGCGCCTTTACCTCTTCAAAAACGGGGGGACTATTTCCATGGTCTCGGCAAGTGGAAGCCGACATGAAGTCAGCGTTACCAACACTGGGAAACTTGCAGTAGATGGCGTGGAAGTAACCGGTGGTTCGGGAGGAGGCACAACCTATGACGATAGCGCGCTCAGAAACCGCGTGAGCGTAGTCGAGGACAGCAAAGTAGACAAAGTGGCGGGCAAAGGACTTAGCCAGGAGGACTTTACCTCAGCTGAGAAGACGAAGCTGGCCGGCCTGCAGAATGCAGTTCCGTACTCGCTGCCCGCTGCTACCATCACGACACTCGGTGGTGTAAAGCAAGGTACAGGTATTAACATAGCTTCAGACGGTACTATCAGTGCGACAGGAGGTAGTGGCTTCATACTGGAGTTTGTGTTTGAGGCTGGTTTCACCGACGATGTTACCCGCACGATGGGGTCGAATCAGGCGGCAACTTACCAAAGCCAGCAAACTCAGAACGTCGCTAACGTCAGGTACCGGCTGAATGGCACCGGCGTAGCCTTGCCTTTCACTGTCGCTGTTGGGGACACGCTGGAGCTGCTCATTGCTCGCACTACCGCCGCCAGCACGGCGGTTGTAACCCTGGCATCGTAATGCAGCGCCGGACAACTCGTTACTCAAACCGAGCGGCCGCAATCTATGCGTTGGTCACAAAAATCAGAAGTGCTAGTGCAGATTTTGAAAAACGGTGTCGCAGTTACGTCATATTTACTGTTGTTACTGGAAATATTTAATGGTTACGAGAACAAGTAACGTCACCTATTCAATTGCAATTCTAAATACTTAATTATATGGTTACAACCTACTATAGCAATAAATTAACCGCTGCGCCTATAATACCTCATTATACAATAGGTGAGGCATGGGACGAAAACACACGGTGGCAATACAACGGGTTGTGGCTATATTATGCAGGCGAATATATAAATGGTGCTTGTTATTACCTCGACCCGGGCGTTGTTGCAACCGCTACATTAGATTTACCAGTAAAGGGAAACGCGCTTGAGGTAAATCATGGTACAGATCCAGCACCAACCGCTTCCCTATTTCAAATACGTGAAGTTGGAAGTACTACGTGGTCGAATTTAGGTGTAGTACCTGCGTTCGGTCCACACATCTTACCATTACCAAGTTCTACTCGCTATTATTACGTGCGTATCACCAATGACCCCAACAGCAGCGATAAATATGTTATCGTTGATTATGTAAAGATTATTTAACAACTCCCTGGATTCACTTTGTACCTGCCTCCCGGCAGGCAAGTTACCTAGAGCAGTGTCAGGTGCCCTGCCTGCGGCCTTAGCCTTGTCTTGGCGCCCGCCAACCGGTTACAACACGACGGCCACGGGACAGCGGGCCGGTCATATGGTCTCAGCAGCGGCCCTGATAACGCGGATGGGTTCTGGTTTGCCTGGACAGGCGTCTTGCCCATCAATGGCACAAATCGCAAAGGTCTACTGAATGTGCGCGCCCTGCACCTGACTGCTGGTTAACGCATTCGGATGTACATGTACCTGGATGGTTTCGAAGCCGAAATTGGCGCTGGAATGACGGTAAAGCTGTTGCGGCGGGATTAAAATCAATTTACCGATTAGTTGGGGTAGTATTCATAATGTAATGCTACCTCAATTAAAATTTGTTAAACGTTTTACATGTACGTTATACAACACACGTTGCTATTTTTTGCAATCCGAGAATGCCGCCTTTAATACTAACTGGTCCTTTACAATTATTATAACTATATCATGTCATCTAAAACACAAGCTGAACTCCAACAGGAGTTAGAACTCGCTGTCCGCACAGGCGGAAAAACTAAAGCTGCTGAGGTACGGGGCTTTTTGAGTACACTCGTTACGGAACTGTATGGCCGTACCGAAGGAACTGGCCCAGCAGGCAACCCCGGTTATAATGAACAAGTACCTAATCTGGATGCTCTGTATGCACTACCCATTAGTGAAGATCTGCACACTGACGGCTTAGGTAGTGGCCAGCGCCGCCTCGGAATGGAAGTGACGGTAATAGAAGGCGAGCCTACTCTATGGAAGAAAAAGCAGTTACAAATTGCTGACTACTTCATGACTGAAGGACGGGCCACAACGGTAGCGGAGAAGCTAGCAAAGTTGGCGGACAACAGTTACTGGATAGACCTTACGGCTACTAGTACCCTGCTAAGGTACGAAAACGACCCTGAAGCCGGGACGATGTATGTAGAGCCCGGCAAGTTCTACTATGACTCCCGAGGGTTGTTCAAGTACCTGGGCGTAGCTGCGAACGTCAGCAGCATCGACCCGTTCAGCGGAGACTGGGAAGCAGTTGTCGTTCGGGACACGGGCGGCGGTGGAGCCGGCAGTGAGGGTAGCATTATCGAAGGGTTTAAGCCGCTCTACCGCACAATAGGTGGGACGCCCGTTGAAACGCGACAACCGGTAAAAAAAGGCGTTTTTTACCTGGCACTAGGCGGCTTGTTTGAACGCACGGATGCGGATGGGGAGGCTACCTATGGGGACATGGTTTCGGGACAGGGCTTTAAACAGCATATCGAGGCGCTTACCGTACTGAGCAAGGCAGCTGACGCCTATGTGATGAGTGGTGGCTACTACCCCCTCAACATTTATACCCTGAACACGGATCCGATCGTTTCACCTGGGTATAACCCCGCGACTCCTGCTGCATACAAGACTCTCACGGAGGCTGACAGAACCTACAACGGCGGTGGATTCCAACTGGACGAGGTATCGGCTTACAACCCCAAAGACCCTAGCCGGGTGGGCCTACCCTTGTACCTGTATGTCGCCGCCCTGGATTTGTTTATTTCCCAGCGACAGTATGGCTACCCCAACGATGAGTTGTATGAAGCATTGTACAACGCGGAAGGACAATATGACCCTACAAAAACTAGTTTCTACTTCTATAACCCGAACGATATAAGGGTACCGGAAAGCTATCGGTTTATTCTGAAAGGCAATTCCTATACTTTGGGGGAGTTAGATGCAACGAAGGTTCACCTGCGCGGCAAGTCGGCGGAATTTGACTCGCTGAAAGTCGGAGGCGTGGCTATTACGGGTAATTCAACGGGCGGCAGCAATAATACCACTTTGACCCGCATGAGCCGGGCGGATTTTCTCAGCTTAGCGAAAGCACCGGGGCTGACGGTGGGTGACTTTTACGAGGTCGTGGATGCCGACGACGTATCCACTGGAGCGGACCCGAACACGATAGAAAAGTTCTACTCTGAGTCCTTCATCGTTCAGGCAACCGGCCCACGGACAATAGAATCACTGGTAACCTACGTGTATAAGGAACGCATATCGGGCGGGCCCACCAGCACGACGCGGGAAATCTGGACGGCGGAGCTGAATCCCATCCGGTTGTACGATTCCGCCACGGGGACATTTGTTGACAGCGACGAGGTGAGCCTCACCGCGGGTAGTCTCCGGGACCACTTAGGCTTAGATAGCCTAGACAAGGTATTGATTGTCGGGTTTTTGCATCCGTATGGCCATACAATCACTGCGACGCTTAAAACTGACGTAGCGCTTACGCTTATTCAAGACACGCCGAATACGCCGTATGCTTTGAGTAGCAACGCGCCGAACCTGGGCTATCTGGTGCAGATAAAATACGACTCGGCGGAGCAGCGCTTTGTTGGCGTGGACGTGCAAGACGGTAACGGCACGGTGCTACCGGGCCTGGTGCCGTTTATCGTGGGCCAAGGCAGCACAAGTCCTACGGGTGGCAGCGGCCCCGAACCTACTCCAGACACCACCCCCGCGCCGGCCCGCGACGTGTACGTGGACGACTGGAACGCCGTGCAGACGCTGGCCTACGCCAATGAGCTAGTACCCGGCTGCACCTACCATTTTGTCTACTACGGCGAGTATTTCGACGGCCAAAACGTCATTGCTGGTCAGTTGGTGCTGGACAAGTACGCTCTCACCGAAGAACAAATTCGCCGTTTCCGCCGAACCGCGTACCCCGCGGAGTACATGAGCGTACGGGCCGTCAATACCAATACGCTCGAAACCCAGCTCGTGAGCGATGCATGGGGGGAGCAGTTGCCTTACACCAACGATGGCGGGGTGTTCGTCAGCAGCCAATACGCCGGCTACGGCTACACGCCCGAGCTGGTGGACCAGCAGCCCGGCTATACACTCATTACCCTGGAGCGCGACAACTGGTACGGGGAGTTACCCTACGAATCCGTGTTTGACCCCGTAGGCAACAAGTACAAGCTGATTCTCTATAATGCCACTGCGACAAAGGAGCTACCCTATACCGTCGTGGACCAGGCGGCCAACCTCATTCGCATTGAGCTTCAGGCCCTGACGTTCACCGGCGACGACCTGACCGATTTCTACTATGACATCGCCGTACCGGGCTTTACTGTGGCCCCGCGGATTCTGGCCCGCAACAACCTGCAGCGCAACATTGCCATTAATTACGACTGGCGTTTTGTGAGCTGGCCCCGCGTAGAAATGAATTACCCTGGACTGTATGGCCCGAGCACCGGCTACGGCCTGGAACCCACGACGCCGCTACCCTACGGCTACGCCCTGACCGGAAAAACCAAGCGCCAGACGACGTTTGGCCGCGGATATGACCCAGCAGAAATCTCTATCACGCTGGCGGACAATCGGTTCCTGTACACCAACAGCGTTACGCTGGAGAACATGTTATACCCAGATTATGGAGCGTCTGGTTTAACCCTAAGGGTCGCGCGCGGCCATAACCATATAGGGGTAGCCGGCGGAACTACGATAACGAAGGCCGAAAATCTGATTTGCCTACCCGGCGCTGGGTTTAGTTCCTGCCGGTTTGATTCTGTGGTTGGCCTCACCGTGCACGGCCAGGCGTATAACGTGTACGCCAATGTCCCGATTATCAATTCTATCCTGGAACAGCAACGAGGCCTTACTATTTTGGGCGTAGTCGAAAACTCAACCATCGGGTATCTGGAAAATTCCACGATTGTGGGCGGCTTTTTAAATACGCACGCCGACTACGCGCGCAATACAGTATTTGTCGGCCGGCTCATAAATCAGGACCTGCGCGGTATTAATTATTCCAATGCCACCCTGTTAGCCGGCGAGCTTCGCCTAACAGGAGTTCAAGAGCGAAACGGGCGACCGATGGGCATGGTGCTGGCCGAAGCCAACTTTGATACGGCCGTGGTAACGAACTCCCAGCCCCTGCCTATCCAAGCCCTGTATGGGTGCCCCCCGGAGTTTGTCGTTCGGGCGGCCGACAACGACACGGTGCAGTTTAAGGTCGGGCTGGCTGCAAATGCATATACCGACCAGTTGGTGGGCGACGTGGAGGAAGTAATCACGCTGAACGCCCAAAGGGGGCATTACCTAAAATTCCGCCGCGTGTACATGGCCATGGCCGGACCGGACGGGGTGCCCTCCTCCGTGGTAATACAATGTTACCGTATCGCGGAGCGGTTTACTTCCTAACCGTGTCCTACTGCTGCGTTCTCACCAGGCGCATTTTTGTACTTCTTCTATTCTTTTTTCATTTTTTTAACTACCCCCATGCCCACAGCAACCGCTACCCCGTTTTCACCTGGACAGGCCGTTACGTTTCAGTTTACCAGCATGGGCCCGGTTTACCCTGGCACCGTAGTAAACTCCACCAGCCAGCGTACCGTCGTCGGCTACACGCCTGAGGGCGGCACCTACCAGGAGCGGCCCACCAGCACAGCTCTGGTAAAGGCCGTCTAACTACCGCTACCCTGTCCTATTCTAGGGTATAAAACCTGAATTGCTTTGCATCTACCTAATCAATAGGGACGATGCAAAGCAATTTTATTTAACTCTCCTCTATCCGACGTGGGTTTTGGGCATTAGAGCCCGAAATATTACTGGTAATGTTACCTGCAGCCGAACGGGCACTAGATGGTGAAGGCCTGGCTCCACTCAGAGCTGGCCCACAAGCATGCCCGCCGCCAGAAGTCGGGCCAGGCCGAGGCGGAGCTCGAAAGCCGGTAGTGGTGCGCGGTACAACGGACGCCAAGCTGTTCAGCGCCGGGTTTGTGCAAACCAGCTATGCGACGAGCGTTCCGCCCGCCACCAAAGTGCATGTAAGCGAAAGTCGCACAACCGGCGTGCTCGTGCTCAACATCTAGGTTGAGGGGTTGGAGCTACCCCGGCCGGGGTGCAGGTGTTCTTACTAGGAAACTAGCCGCCCCGCGTAGCTTCTGAAAGCCCCAACCTACCGGGCTTGCCCTTACTTAAATCTTAGAAAGCGCCGGCCAATGGGTCGGCGCTTTTTTTAGGCGGTTTGTTGGGGTGGCATGAGGATTTCTCATCAGTTTGGCGCTGCCCGGCAGTGGACTCACACTCCATTTGGTACCGGGCAGCTTGAGCATATGCCCCACCGGCGGCGTGTTTGTACCTTGGGGCCGGCTAGGCTCGTCAACCAGGGGCTAGTATCCCCCAACTTAGGGCTAGTGTGGTCGACGCCAGTAAAGCAACTGTAAATCAGTTGCTTTACTGGTGCCAAGGTAGGTGCAGGCCTCCAACAGTAAGCTATCGATATGCTCTTCAGTAGCCTGAAAAGCTACTCAAATAACTAGGTCATCGCCAGCAGTACATTTCTTGTGCGCGCTGTCTTGCCATGCCCCTTCGCGCAAATTCCACTTGGTTGTATCACCTCCGGTTGCCAGAAACTCTGTTGAATGATACGAGCCCGATTGATTCCGTCCTGTTGCCAATCAATTCGTCGCTCTGCAAACCCAAAGCAAAGGCTTGTACCCCTAGGCGCTGAGTTAAAACGGCCTGCTGTTCAACTGCCCACTGCTTCAAGCGTGATGCTATCTGCACAACCACACGCATGAGAGCCCAAAGCAGGTAGTGCGTTACTAAGCGCTCCTTCGCACAAAATAACCCCCTGGCTAGCAAGGGAAAAAGCGCTGGCTCATGAGCCAGCGCTTTCTCAGTAAGATGTGGCTAAAGCGAAGCTAGGGTAGCGGGGCCTTTTTTGTCTTGCTCCAGAAGCTAATCGGGGAATGAATGGTTAGTCGTGAAGCCAGAACCCAAAACGGGCAAACTGCCGGCCCTTCCACCAAGCGTAGCCCCCATAACGGAAATTGCGGGCCCCGGCTTGGCTTTGCAGCGGAATAGTTACCTCCGTTCCGTGGCGGGCGGCAGGGTAACGCGGCAGCTCGGGCACTACAGCGCAGATGTGGCCCGGCTGGTTCAACTCGGTGCGCTGCCCACAAATCAGGGCTACCTGCCCGGCATTGGCCCCCGCTTGTAGTTCCGTCGTCGAGAAGGTGCGCCGCCACCCAAAGATAGATCCACACTCCTCCAGCCAATTATACAAGCTGTTAGCGTTCAACTCCACTACCGTAGTACCGTACTGAGCCGATACGGGCGTACCAGCAAGCAGCTGGGCCAGGGCCGTGGGCCGCCACCATACCCGGGGCAGATAAGCACCGGCCAAGTGACAGTAGTCGTGGGCGTATATATTACAGTAGGTTAGACCTTTACCTGGTCGGTAGCGCACCGAGTGCTCCACGTCTAAAAACTCCAGAATACGGGTGAGTTGCCGCACTTTGTCGGCAGCCGTTGGCCCCGGACGCCCCGGCTGCCCCGCCTCCTGAAGCGAGAATGCCCGCCCCTCCGTCTGAGTCCGCGTAACTGGCCCCGGCGGTATGAGGCGAGCCGGAGGCACGGTCACCGCCGGCAATACGGCAGCGCTGGGGGGAAGCACGCTAGGCGCTTTTTGCAATAGAAAGGCCTTGACGAATCCCTCCACCGGACCGCTGCCACCCATTCCTTCAACTCGCACGTGCAACCAACCACTAGGCTGATTGACGGCTGCCGGTAGGCGCTGTACCAGCTGGCCCTGCTGGAGTTGGGTTAAAACATTAGTCGGAAGCAGGCGCGGAGTAGCACGGAGGTTCGCTTCCAATGGAAGAACCTTGTAGAATGATAGGGTCATAGAATAATGAGAGGTAGTATAGATGAGAATGCCCCGCCAATAGTCAGCGGGGCATTTATTAACCTAATGGAAAGTGAGACTTACCGGAGTACCAGCGCACCTACGAGGAGCCCAGCCACCGCGGCCAGCCCCGTAGCCGGCGTCAGCACCTGCCAGCGCCGCTTGGCTGCCTGCTGCTGCGCCTGGGCATACGCCTTGGACAACGCGTCAATGGTGGCATCCTGGCGGGTGTTTGTGGCCTCCACCGCTTGCAGGCGCTGGGTGGCTTCCGCGTAGAGCCGCTGGCTCAGCTGTAGCTGGTTGTTGAGGGTTCGCAGACGCTCCTCTTTGCTGGTGAGCAGCATCTGCGCTACCTCTGTGTGCTGCTGTAAACGCCGGTACAGCCCCAATTCCAGGGCTACTCCGCTCTGAAACGGAAAGGGCTGCCCGACCACTCGCCGCTGCAGTTGCGTGGAGTCAGGTACGAGTTGGGCGAAAGCGCTACAGCTTAGGCAGCACCACGCGACCAGCGCGATACTGCGTTTCCAGTTGTTGTTCACGACGTTGAAGTTCTTGAGAGCGTTGTTGCTGAAAAAGTAATTGCCGGCGCAGTGCCTGCTCCAGGCTGTCGTAGCGGTGGCGCTCCTGCGCTTGCTGCGCCTGCAGTACGGAGTCGAGCAGGACGAGACGCCACGTGGCGAGTTGGGCCTGCGCCAACCGACGCTGAGTACGCCGTTGGCAGCCGTCGAGCAGCAGTTGCAACAATAGGAGCAGACCGACTACCAGCAGGACGAGCGGTAGTAGCCGGGGGCGCAGCCACGCCTTAAGGATGACGAGCCAGGGCATAAATCATGCGTTTGTGACGGATGTTGCGCCAGACCCCGTTGCCCGTGCGCGAGCCCACCAGGTTGGTATTCCCCTCCACCGTGGTTACGCTCGGACCGCTGCCCCAGTCACTGTCCAGAAAGCCCACGTGGTTGATGGCCACAGAGCCACTAAATCGGTAGCCGACCAAATCGCCGGGTTGGGGCAACAGACGGGGGGCGTGGCGGCGACGGAGGTTCCCATGACCTAGCTCCGCAGGCCGCTGTTCCCAGCCCTGCCGGTAGAGCAGGCGAGCCGGCGTAAACCAACTGCGGGCCATACCGTAGCTGGGAGCCTTAATGCCAGCTTGCCGAAAGCACCACACGCAAAAGGCGGAGCACCATTGGTAGCCTTTTGGCAGCCCGATTTCCCGCAGATACGCTTCTACCCGGGCCCCGTCGTTGCGACCGGTAGCCTCACGCACTCCCACCTGACTTAGGTACACTACCCGCAGCCGCTGGGGAGCCGGCAGAGTGACCACCGTGCGCGATAAAGGGCTTAGCTGATAATCAGGACGGCTATCTCCAGCAGCAGGGTGCCAAAGAAGTAGCAGAACAAGATAGTAAGGGAAGTTTTGAAGAGTCGCCATGCCTGTGCGTTTTTACGGTCGTAGTAATCTTTGTCCAGATGGTAGACCGACGGCTCGGGCAGGTCTAGCAGATCCTTCTCCAGACACCGGATAAAGTCCGAAAACAGATCGGGGAACTGGAGGCGGAACATCGTGTAGGCTACTGCGGAGGCGTACACAAAGTACAGCAGGGAAGTAGGCAGCACATTCAGATAGTCCACGGGAAAGGCCCGGGCCTCGGGGTCCAGATAGCGACGCAGCCAATAGGGCACGGCCAGGAATAGCACTACTGCGCCAAGTACCAAAGGCCAGTCGTTCCAACGCTTCTGAAAAAGCTTAAACCACTCCTGGAAGCGGCGCCATAAAGCCCGCATTTCCCCCGGATGAAAATTGAATTGTCTAAAAAAAGAATGCATAAAAAAACAGGATAAGAGATAAAATAAAGTGGGGTAATAGCTTGGTAATCAGATATGATTAATGATCGAATACAACTCCGTTGTCCATGTTCATTTGACTGGCTTTCAGGCCGTGCTCTTCCCCGAGGGCGCGCAGTCCGTTTTTGAGTTGCATCAGGCCTTGGTTGAACTCCGGGCGCATATTGTTGTGCTTGACTTCAGCCTGTAATTCTTCAAGTTGTCGAATCAGGCCTTCGGTAACCTGACGGGTGGCCACCATTTCGTTTCGGAAGCGCTCATTGAGTTTTTCTAGTTGCTCATCCTTCTGGAGGCTGGCCAAGCGGTGGGCTTCCCGCTCAGCTTTTAGTTCCTTGTACAGGGTCCAGCAGACGGCACATACCAAGGCCGTTACCAGCAGCAGCAGCCCACCTACGGCGGTACTTTCCCATACCTTATCAAATACCTGATCCCCACTGGGGAGGATACTAGTCAGTAGCACCTGCCTGCGGACGACATCAGCGGGGCGCGGCTGCATGAGGCAAAAATGAGGAATGAGATGAGCCCATGAAGTACGATCGTAACTCGGCCAGCTCTTGGGTTAGTTTATCGTTGATATCGGGGAGAGGCGTAAGCTGCTGCAGATAATGCCGCTCCAGGCTTACATCACGAAAGCTGGTTACCCGTACCACATCGTTATTCTGACGGCAGAAATTCGAGCCTACTACTTGCAGGTATACAACGGCGCCCGTCTTAGTCAGGGCCCGTATGACGTAAGGACTCGTATCATTGCGCAATAAGTGCTGATAGGCAATATGATAGTCGTCATCGTGCAACAGCTGCACGGCGCGCATCCCGATCAATTCATGCTTACTCTGATCGTACTGCAGGATTTTGTAAGCGGCTGCGTTCGCCTCCAAGATGGTCGCATCGGCACTGATGAACATGCCTTCCAAACTTAAATTCTCCCGCAGCTGCAACAGGGCCCGGGCTTCTACTAGCTCTTCCGTAGCAGCCTGCAAATCAGCGAGGCGAGGAAGTTGCATGGCGTATTGCTCAGCGGAAAAAGCTAACACAACGGCAACTAACGCTAGTAAACCGGTCACCAAGCTGATTAAGCTCCCCACAGGGGACCACATTCCCGTGAATAGTGTGGTAATATGCAGCATACGCCCGACTGTCAGCAGGGAAAAGAGGATTCCTACCAGCACGAGTGCGGTTCGTACCGGGCGCAAGTCACCGCGTCGATGATAAATTCGCCAAAGTAAGAGATTGAATGTCAGGCAGGCACCTGCCATACTGAGCGTGCCAATAAGATAGCCCCATTCATGCCATAGCACATTAGCATTTGAAAACAGTGTAGCAATGCCCCACACCAGGCAGCTGACTCCGAGGATCCACCAGAGCCTTCGCCGGGGCCAGCGCAGAGCGGCTTCTCCGGGGGGAGGAGTGGTGATTATTTTTCGCACGTTGCGAAGCCCTCGATAAAGCGAGGATAGTCTATTTTTCATAGAATATACAAGTCGTATCGGGGCGGCCTTATTGCACCTGATCAGCTGCCGGCTGAATCAAGACAACCGGGATCAACGTGCTGGCGGGCTGATGGGGTAGCAAAGCAGCACGTTGATGTGAGCAGGCCCGGGCTCTGCTGGGACTTTCGCACGTAGGCACGGGGAGCTTTGCTGGACAGCATTGATTAGTACAATGCCCAGAAATTAATATAACTTTACACATAATATAAATAATTTAATATATGATATAATTATAAGTAAACTATAGAATCAAACCATAGAGGATCTATGGCCTATTAACTTGCAAGGTGCCTATCAAATTCCAGCTATAAGCTCGTTTAGTCGGGTATTGAGGCTTACACATTGTATTTAAGCGATACGCTTGATTTTTATTGGTTCAGTATGAAGTAGCTGGTACCCAAACTTGTTTATCTTCGTGCTACTACTATATCCTTATCCGTAGCTGCTTCTATATCTTACCGTTATCACTATATGAAAATTACCTCTGCCACCAAAAGTCAGATTGCCGGCTGGTATAATTGTGCCCCGGACACGTTACGCCGTTGGCTGTTAGAAGCGGGCCTTCACTTTGGTCGCCGTAAAATATTGAGGGCCAACGAAATTGCACAAATTATCGACGTCTTGGGTCCACCCAGCAAAGAAATTGACGGGTAATGGTATGTTCCGTAGTTGAGAAGCATACGTAAAACCAACAAGGTGCCCTTGCACCAGACATAGGCGCCCCATTGGTTTACGGGTGAGGTGAGAATGGGTACTGAGTACTTAGGGTGCGGGGCTGACTATTATAGCGCTACATACGGTTCATACTTCAATAACAGCTGGCTCAATAAGAACATGACGGCTCCCAGCTCGGGGGTGGCGTCCACTACTGGAATACACCGAAATACGGCTATCATTTCAGCCAAGGATAGGGGTAAGGACAGAGATGCCATGTCTCGGCCCTCCGCCCGCACATGGTGGAGCAATAACTGACGATGCAATCGTCCGGTAAGCTTAGGCAATATCACTTCAGCACTAACCGCTTGGAGAGCAGACAAAGGAGGCCTGTTCCCACTAGGTAGACGTATGTCCTCGAGCCACTGATGCAGTGCCTGTAATAGAAAATGGGCTTGCAAGTACGTTAGTATGAGCGTTTCTTTCATAATGGGAAGGATAGCAAAGAGAAGCGGAAACACAACTGCTCGTTCCTACCTTGTTACCGTTACATAGTCCACCAAGTATATCTGAGCCTGTCCTTTTAGTGGCTGCTGGTAGTGGTCTATCGTAAGTAGCCAGTTCCAAGTAGCTGTCGCCCAAAGTTTGTTCGCATAGCCGAACTAGTGCTTAGTAGCCTGCGGCAGCAGAGGAATAAGCATAAACTGTATCTGGGTTAGGTATGAAGAGACCCGTGTGAAATACGGTCCATAATTCAGGGCGTGCGGTAGTTCGCCGAGGATATTGGGACGATAGGTCACATAGGGGGAACAGTCAAATCGCTAATAATGGGGTCAGAAAGTCATTCACGTCTTTATAGCCTTCTATTGATTATAAAGCCGACCGTACCTGGGCAGATGCTGCTTAAAAGATACTAATGCTTTAAGGCCGGCAACATTAATCTCCAAAAAGCTATACGCTACGGGCTCATGCACTAGCCTGCGCAAAGCGTGTGCCGACATGCTCACGAAATAGAGAGCCGAACGGCCTTGGCATTCATTTTCTAGCTAGCCCAAGCAAGCCTGATCAAACAGCCTAATACAGCAGGCAATATAGTCGGTAGCCTAGAAGACCTAACAGAGTAACGAGTTCAAGTAAAACTACAATGAGAATTCGTGCCGTCGTAAACCAAGCAGGAGGTTGGAACATAGCGATAGGAATATAAAAAGTAGACTTCAATAAATATGTAGGGTGGAAGGCAGCAGCCTGCTTATGCTTCTTATGGCTTGAAGTATTGTTGCTTACAATAAGAGAAGTCTAGTTGGCCCCTGAGATCCTCTTATTTAGCGTAATTCGCCCGCGGACACAGCTACTGTAGGGAGCTTCAGAATTTATAAATGGGATACTTAACCTTATAATACAGTAGTAAGGCACAACTTGAGGTGCAAAAAGTAATAGATAGCGACCTAACCACGTCAGCTCTAAATGGAGAGTTGGTCCTCTAGTAAAATTACATGGTGTGTTAGTAAGCAGGCCGGTAGGGACCAAAAGCGGGAACTAGATACCGAAAGGCACCCAATTCCCGCCCCGGGCCACTTCTCATACCCCAAAGGGCAGAGCAGAAGACAAGTGCCAAAGAGTAAATCGCTGCAAGTTCACAGAAGAATAACCCATAGTTCAGGATGGCTTAAGCCTGATCCAGTTGTTGGATATAGCCGTAGGTCCTGTACTGTGACAATCTAAGTGAAAGTTCTCCGGTAGAGCCTATATAAAGAAGCTACCAGTTTTAGTCAATGCTGCCTGATAGGATAATGGATAGTAACAAATATGGCAACTGGCTGGAACTTTACTTACCTGCTTACTCTAGTGGCATAGCATAAAGGGAATAAAGGAAATAAGAATAAATTAACTAATTATGCAAAATTAACATAAAATATAAGCCTTGTTTTCATTGCAATATGATGCATTTTTAACGCAATGTGCAATGTTTTTGGTATAATTATAAAGAAGATTTTCTATAACTATCTGGTGATCAATTGAATATTTTTCACTTGATGTAGAAACAGACCATGGAACTTTCAGAAAAGCTTCGTTTACTGCGCATTCGGGCTAAGTTATCTCAGTCACAGGTTGGTGAACGGGTAGGAAAAGATTACAGTGCCATTGCCCGATATGAACGAGGTGATGTCAAGCCCAAGATTGATGTCCTTCAACGTATTGCGGGTGTCTTTGGTATGAGCTTAGACCAGTTCTACACGTACAACCTAGATGAGGAGGCACAGGGTACTTTATCTGTTATCCATGCTCAAGAAAACCGAACTGAATTTTCCCCTTCAAGTCATAAGGTTACCGTACTGGTGGAGTTAGATGGCACTGATGAATGTATGGAGCGCTGGATCGCTCGTCTGCGACAATTCAATGCAACCATCGCTACGACCTAAGGGCAAAGCTTTGTTTGTTTCATTAGCGTTTGGTAATAAGATTCTGCATATTTGTGTACTAACATGGTGCAATTATATGCACTTGTAACATATCAATCAAGAATTGGTATGAAAACTTTTAATAAAATAACATGAACCCGAGTATAGTTGAGCGCCTCAAGCAGTGTCGGACACTCTTGGGGCTCAAACAGGTAGAGGCTGCTGAAGCTGCTGGGTTATCTCAGAGTGAAATCAGTCGCCTAGAAGGGGGGAAAACTAGAACTGTTCCTCATGAATACATGCAGTTTCTGCATAGTAGAGGGATCAACCTAAATTTTCTTTTCAGTGAAACGCCGGAAGAACCAGTGCTGGTTACCTCTTTGGGAGATTCTACTACTGCTTTTCCTTCTCCTCCAGTTATCGAGAAACCATGTTTTAAAGGGGAGGAATTTCTCGTAGTTACTCAAAACATGGAAGGATTATCTACCATCCCGTTGATTAACTACAAAGCGGCGGCCAATTACTTGGCGGGCTACCAAAGTCAGGAGTTCTTTGAGCAGTCTAGTTCCATGATCTTACCAGGGGAAATCGTGCGACAAGGGCATATGCGTGGTGTACAGGTAGTTGGAGATAGCATGGAAACCACCTACCATGATGGGGATTGGTTGGTTTGTCGTTATATCGAGCGTTTTAACTGGGAAACCCTCACTGATTTGGAATGCTACGTAGTAGTAACCGAGTCCCGAGGCCTTCAGGTGAAACGCGTAAAGAATCGATTGCGTCGGGATGGGTTTTTGCGCCTTCGTTCTGATAACCGTACGCACCCTCCCTTTAACGTTTACCACGACGATATTCTAGAAATCTGGCACGTAGAAGCACAGATCACCAAGTATATGCCTAACCGGAACGAACAACTATTCTACAAAGTAGATAACGTGGAAGAAGGTCTGCACGATTTGCGCGAGCTGTATGAGCAGATGAAGGAGGAAAACCAAGAATTAAGGCAGTTCCTGCAGACCCTGGCCCGTCAAGTGACTCCTACCCAGCTCACCCCTCCCCCGCCTGAAGCTCCGGCTAGATAAGCTGCCTACAACTGCTCTAATGCCGAACGCCCCGTTTCTGCCATCATTGGTACAGGAACAGGGCGTTCGGCATTAGAGCAGGCCTGAACTTGGATTGGAACGCAGCCTCGGCGGGCCAGCCGCTGCTAGCCGCACTGCTTGCGGTGAACTTTGTGATTACTTTTACGGTAGGATACTACCTCCTCGGCATTTTTGCGCATGAAACTCCGCGACCGTTACCGTCAGCTCCAAGACCCGGCCATTGTTAAGGCAATGGTGGTGCGGTCCGTATTCGCGTCTATGGCCCTGGAAAACCAAACGGTGCCCCTAGCGCGCCTGGAAGCCCTGTATGAGCAAACTGGTCCCGCCGCGCTAGAACAACGGCCGCAGCTGGTCGCTGATTAGCTGCTGCAGCGGCCCTAGCTCGTGAGCATCGGCTTCTCGGATGGCCAAGGTAGCAGATGCGCCCCTGCCCCAATTCGCGCTGATACAGTATTACCTCCTGCTAGCCGTAGGAGTAAGCCAGCAGATTGGTGAATAAACGCGCCGTACGACCATCACCGTTGGTGAAAGGGTGGATGGCGGTGGTGCGCGTACGCTAGCAGGGCCGCTACGGCCTCCTGTGGGGGCTCCTGGAGTAATAGCGTCTGCCGGTGTCGCAACTCATCTACGAACTCGTAGAGCAGCTGCGGTACCTTGTGGGCCGGTGGGGGTAGGTAGGCTCCCACGTTGGGCACCGTGCGGCGCCACTGCCCGGCCCACTCGTACACGTGCCTGAAAGCGCGCCGGTGCAGGTCCCGCAGCAGCTCCACTGACAAGTCCACGGGGTAGTCCATCTCCTCCAGCAGATACCGCTCCGTGCGAGCCACTTCCAAGGCTTACTGCTCATTCAGCAGGTCTTTGTCGGTAAGCCCGAGCAGGTTGTCCTCCGGAGCGTTAGTATAGTGGCCCATACGCGGGGTAACAACAGTGGTGAGCGTGTAAGCAGCCGTAGTGTTGGCTTTGTCCCAACTTAGCAACATCAGTAACTATATTACTGGTGTTGTACAGCAGAGCCTGATTGCCGGCTGCGCTTAAAAAAGTGGTTTTTCAAGTTAGCGCAGGCCCTACATCTTCAAAAACAGCCCGCCGGGGTTACGGCCAGCCTTTACCTTCTTGGTTTTGAGCTTGTACATAAACTTAAACAACTCGTCTACCCGATGGGAGTCGGAGAGGATGGCTTCAACCAACTCCGGCTGGGCAATGCACAGGGTATCTAGGTGCTGGCGCGCCGTTGCCCAGCGCCTAGGACGAGTAAACACCGCATCACGCCTTCTCTCACCGGCTGATTGGCAAGTGGGCGCTAGGTACCCAGCTCGGCTACTAGCGCTGCCACAGCTTCTTCCCTCGGTGGACGACCCTATGCTTCTACTTTTCCCGAGAGCGGTACTGGACTTTAGCCACGCGGATGGCCTTGCCGCTGCCTACGGGTAAGCGTAGGTTTGGCCCTTTTCCCCGACCAGCACGCAGGAGGCAGGCGTCGGGCAGGCTACGTCAAAACAGTAGGGGAGCTGAGGCGGAACCAGCCTCCCCTGTAGGTGCCAAGTGGCCCCCGCATCCACGGTGCGCAAGACCAGCATTTCTCGCTGCACGATCGTAGATTCCGTTGCCGAGGCGTTCCGGCTCGTATAGCCCGGCCGAAGTGATCCTACGTACTGCTTAACCAGTAGATAGCCGGTCGAGCAGGAGCCAAAACAGACGGCCATACTCACGTTGCCGGGCACGTGCTGTTGCGCCCACGTCCGCCCGCCATCGCGGGTGCGATATACGGCCGCCGATCCGTGGTCCAGCCCGTCCGGGTGCTCGGAGCCGCGGGGGCGGCTGCCGCCCAGCAACAGCCCCCGCTTGGCATCTCGAAACAACAACGGCCCGCTCAAGTGCGCCTGCAGGTCGGCCGGCAAGCGCCCCTCGGTCCAGGTGCGGCCCGCATTCCTGGTTTTCAGGTACTGCGCGCTGCCGGCCAGCACCAGGTAGCCCACCCGGCGGGTGGGAAACTGCACGGCACTGAAGGTACGCTCCCCCCCGCTGGGCAGTCGCTGCCAGCTCCGGCCGTGGTTCGTGGTGCGCAGCATCGTGCCGTAGGCGCCCACCGCGTAGCCCGTGGAGGCGGAGGGAAAGTGCACGCCCTGCAGCTGTTGCTTCGCCCCCGACACTAGTTGCCGCCAGCTCAGGCCCTGGTCCCGTGACTGCAGGATCAGGCCGAAGTCCCCCACGGCATACAGGGCTCCCCCGGGCGCCTGGGTTACCTTATGCAGGGTTACGGTGGTGGTACTGTTCACCGCCGCCCAGTGCTGCCCGCCAGTTGTCGTGCGCAGGATCGTACCGTCGGCGCCGACTGCCAGGCCAACCTGTGCGCTTACAAACACAACGCTGTGCAAGTCGGCGCGCGAGTCGGTATGATAAGCCGTGCCTTGGGCTGCGCCCGGTGAACGGGGAGTGAGCAGGCACAGGACAAGGGCGCAACGTAGGGTCTTCGTCATGCCGGCCAAGATAGTGCAGGTCCATATCCATACGCTACCGTAAGGACCGTTTGGCTTAGAAGGGAAGGTCTTCTTCCCGCACCGTTTCCCGCCACGCTTCTACCTCAGGATTGAGGTGGTCTAGCGAGGCTGGACGGAATTGGGTCGTATTTTCCTTCCGCCATGGCAAGGACTCCCCACGAACAGAAGCCGGATAAGCGGCGCAAATACGACGACGCGTTCAAGGCCGAAGCCTTGCGCCTGGCCGGCGAAAGCCGCTCGACACGGGCAGCGGCCCGGCAGTTAGGCATCAGCGAGAAGCTGCTCTACCGCTGGCAGCAGCAGCAAGCCGCCGTTGAGCTGGATCGCTCTGGGGAAGACTAGATTCAGGCCTCTATTTGCTCCCCGATTATGCCGGCTCGGAGCTGGTCCGTCGCGGGAACCCGAAGCTTGACCTGCTTCCAGTGACGGCAAGAGGCTTGAAGCAGGACGCAGTAGTCACACCGTAGCTGGAACTGGTAGCTAGCTTTCAGCTGCCAGCGGATAAGTTAAAGGTGACGGCGGCGCCTACCCGAATTAAGTCTGAACTGCTGGCGGCATCGTGGGCACTGACGGTGATGATCCTGTGCATTTGTAACCCCTTCCGCTTCTTTACCAGCTGATCTCGGCGCGCGAGCACCTCCTGATTGCGATGCTTGCGCTTCCGGTGAATGGTCGCTCTCCACACTAGGTCTTTACTTTCCAATACCCGGCCGTCTTTGAGCTGGAAACTATTGGCCTATCGCTCCATTACTTCGCGGGTGTACCTCTTCCGGGAGGCTTCAGAGTTGCCAAAATGCGCCAGCTCATCCGCGCTCAGGCTAAGCACCAACGAGTAAAACTTCGCCTTGTTGGCCTGCAAGCCCTTCACGTTGGTATCAATCAAATACCCCATTTCCCCCTTCGATACGCTGTCAGCCGTCGCCCCAAAGAACGAAACATCTTGGTCCTAGCCCTTCTTTTCCTGCGCCAGATAGTTCATCAAACGCGCTGCACTACTCGTATTATCATACATCACTTTACCGTGTGCTTTGGGGTTAATCAGCTTCGCGTACAGACAAATGGCACCGTTAATTAGCTCGGAAATCAGCAGATAAAGGCGTATACTATAGGGATTACTCGCCTGGTTTACGCAACTCACTTAACACTTTCTGCACGATAGAATCAATTTCCTGCTGGTCTTCCGCCCGCACCTTGGCCAAGGTTTCGCCGCTTTGCTTACGCATGTTCGCGTCAATTACCTGCAGAATTTGGAGCGTTTTCTCCTGGGTTACCCGGGCCCGTACCAGCTCCTCCAGCATGGGTAGGTGAATGGTATTCTCCTGCTCCACGATGTAAGAAAACACCCGGTCCCCCAGCTTTTTGAAGTCTCCCTGTAGGCGGCCTATCCCGTTCATAATGAGCTGGCCTTCCCGTGCCTGGGTCTCTATCGGGTCCAGGCCTCGCTCGGCAAAGTAGCGCACCGCGGCATCAATATAATCCGTCTGCGTAGCCTTCAATCGCTTACGCTCTTTGGCTACTAAGTGATGGGTAGCGGTTCTGATAGATACATTCACTATCCCTTCTTTCGTGGGCATAACTTAAAGTAAGATTAGGGTACTAAATATACTCTAAATCAGTAGGTTAGATACAAAAAACACAAATATCAGCTCTGCTGATAGGTAAGCCACACACTATCAGCAGCTTAGCGTTGGTGTTGTGTTGCTCTTCTTGCTATAAATTGTTGAACAGCCCACCACCCCCCCTGTGTCCTGCTTATCCGTTGGGGTAATTTCAATATTATCCCGCTTATAGGTTGTTCTCTATATACCTTGGATCAGCATCAATTCTCCAGTAGTCACTGCTATAGCATATAGACGTGGTCGAAGTAAAATACACATACCGTAATTCTAGTCAGCTAGTGCGTATACTCATCTTTTCGCGTTGAGCAGTTCCTCAACCTTTCTTACTAAATGAGCTTGCTTACAGAAAATCGGTTAATCAAAGACTTCTTGCGGCGATAAGGTCTTGGCTACTGTTGTGTATCTCGTCTATTGTCAAATTTTCGAAATATTACAGATAGTGTAAACAACGATAAAATTTTGCCTACGTCATTACTGTATGGGATGGGGCTACCCATAGCCTTCCGTAGATTATTTTACTTTGTTGAGATTACTCCTCGTGCAGCTATTAGCTCATCCATCATATCCTTCTGTATGTTGCTTACATAGCATTGTGATAAAAACTTTCACTCACACATTACTAGCAGAGTCTCATCAAGGCAGCTAACTCGCGTTTGCTGTCAAAGTAGCTCTTTACTACAAAACACGCTTAGCAATAGCTGTTCATATTTTACCTTTTCCTTCTGTGCCTCATTTTCATCAATTTCTTATTTTTCGATAAAATGTATCCTACTCTGTTTTCTCTCAGGTGGATCAACTCTTCATTTGCTCCTTTATTCTATTGTATCTATCTTCCTCAGATTTTTCGAATCCTAGTCTCAGTACCTTCTCCTTAAACGCTGTTGTTTTATCTTTTTCACATTCATTGCATATGAGCATTCCAACCGAAATGGCCTCGGCACCTGCCTCCTCAGAAACACAAGAACAACCTACAACTGCAATTCAACCCAATTTCTCGGCTGCAGACTCACAACCTAATGCACGCGCTGTGGTTAAAAAAGGCAAAAAATCAGCTGGCACCAGTAAACCCGCATTAGGGAAGTTACGCTTTGGCTTGTCCATCCCGACGGAGCGAGCGGTTCGCCTGGCGTGCATTATGCTGGAAGAAATTCCCAATGCACCTAGCACACCGCAACAACTAATTGAAGAAGCAACCATCGCATTTCTGAAGAAGCTACGTGCCAGCAAAGGACTTGAATTTCCGAAGGGGCTGTTGTCTGAATAGCTTCCCTGTATTCCCGCAACAGTAGGTGATTTTCCCTGGGTGGGCTGTTCGTAGCTGCCTTCAAAGTCGGCTTCGGTTAGGCTTAACTTCTCCTGCCTAGCGTAGCACGCTTGGGCTAATGAACCTACTTCTGGTAGCTGGGTGCGGGTAGGTTCTCCGCCAGCTATGGCCTGAGCTTTTCTGCTTTAAGCGAGTGCATAAGTTTTATCCTTTCCGTCAAGCATCTGGCCATGATCAGACTTCAGTACCCAGTGGGTAGCTAGGAGATGAACACGGAGTAGCTACCCAGATAGCCCGCGTACACCATCCCTGTCACGGGTCGCCTGATAGCTGAGAGTCCAGAATATCTAAATGGTCAGCTGGCTAAGCGCACGCCTTACTGCAGCCGCCTAGCTGGTTGACCTTTTATAGGTTTTGCTCCCTCCAAGACCAGGTAGAGTGCTGGTAAAGGGAAATAATTTCTCTGAACAGAAGCCTCCCCTACCCTGACGCCTGGTTCCCCCTCTTCATGTTTTGGCAACCAACCCTATTACCGTCGGTTGAGAAACTTTAGACTCGCGCAGTCCTAACAACAACCTGCTTTGATTCACCACGCTCTTGCGGAACTCAAGAGCATTGCCGCCGCCATCCTCGCAGGGGGTCTGCTTACTACCTTGCTGTCAAGAAAGCCGAGGTCAGTTCGGTGGTGGAAAGAATAATGACGGCTTACAACAACTTACACTAGACCGGGCTGCAGTTAGCTGAAAGTTTAATAGCCAAGAGAGGCGACCGCTTTACGTCTGTGTCTTAGTCTAGTGCAGCAGTACTGCTTCCTAAGTGGTAACTACCCAGTCCTTGTTCACCAGGAGTTAGAGCACATCCACGGCGGTACCGGTATCTGCCCGCCATGACGCTGAGAATTCAACGTGGGAAAGTTGTATGCACCCGTGCCCTAGGACTATGCTACCCTCCTGAACCTGATGGGCAACCGAGAACAGTGCCTCAATGACGACCGCCGTAGCGAAGTGAATCCGCTGGTCAAAATGGCCGTTCGGATCGCCCTATGGCTGAGAGGTCTGCTTGATCTGCCAGTAAGCTACCTGAGCCCCTAGTTGTTTCGTCATAGGTCGCCCTCTTGCCACTACCTGTAAGCCGTACCGGATACGGGTGCCCGGGAGACGTGAATCCCATATCGGGCAGAAGGCATTGAGCACCCCCCCGGGATAGCATTCAGTTGATCGGCGAGATGGACCAACTCATGCAGCAGACCAAGCTACACTTGTAGGCGTGCAAGTTAGTTAGCCAAGACCTGCTGAGTCACCTTTCCGCTCCCTACGCCAGAGTTGAGTTCGTGGCGCAGGAACTGCACCTGAGCCGCCCGCTGCAAATTGCCTCAGGCAGCTCGCCGCCGATGGGGTGCTGGTCAAATACCGTCATTTAACGGCCATCTATTACGTGAACGAGCCCTTGTATGCCTTGCTGGCCCGCGGGAGGAGGCCACCTACTCGGCCTTCACAAGGGACAGATTAACTTACTAAGGAGGACCCTACTATCTATGGAAAACCTGTCGCTGCTCACCTCGGAAACTCCTCCTGGGAAAACCTCCTTCCCGAAGCCCACTGGCCCCTCCCCTACCTAGGGGCCGGAACCTCCGTCCTCTATTCTCCTTACCCGGCCTCCCGAGCGGGATCCACTGGAATACTGACTATCTGCGCTTATTACTCGGCCCTATCCTTCCCTATACGAACGAGACGACGCTCTGGCTCTCCCCGTCTCGTAACCTTGCCTGGCGACCTACTGGGAAGCCGCCGCCATCGGTACTAAAAAAGCTCTTTTACAGAATTACTCTACTTATCTTTTAGGTGTAAAACTAAGTGAAATATTACACCTACATGCACACCTATAATTACTTTAGCTATGGTGCGAATCCGCCATTGCTTTCACACCCACAAATTCACCTGTAAATATAGTATAAAACACACCTGTTATTACACCTACAATTGCTTTACTTTACGTCCAAAAATCACCGAGTTTCTGCACCTTATTTTGCAAGTTGAATTAAACCTATTTTCAAGTTTAGATTTTTACCTAATTCCTAACCTGTTTTTACACCCAGAAATGCATTGCCTTATTAGGCAGAACAACACCTTTTTTCACACCTTAACTACCATTGTAACTACATGATCATCACCGTAGGAGGAATTAAAGGAGGTACGGGCAAGTCCACCATCTCAACCAATTTAGCAGTATGGCTTTCCCGACAAGGTCATGACGTACTGCTGGTGGATGCCGATGAGCAGGAGAGCTCCTCGGACTTCACTGCGTGGCGGGGAGAGACCCGCAGCGGTGAGCTGGGCTACACCTTAGTCCAGCTTACCGGAGCACTCGTTCGCCGGCAGGTGGAGCTGCTTAAGCCCAAGTACACCCACATTATTATTGACACCGGGGGACGGGACACCTCCAGCCAGCGGGCGGCTTTATTTGTATCGGATCGGTATCTGCTGCCGTTCGCGCCCCGCTCCTACGAAATCTGGACGCTCTCCAAAGTGCTGGCCCTGCTCTCCGAAGTGCAGGATGTGCGCACCAGCCCCCTGCAGACCTTCTCGTTTTTAAATAAAGCGGACACTAGGGGAGTAGACAACGCCGAAGCCATGGAGGTGCTGCGGGAAAACGAGGAACTCAACTTCGTAGACTTTCCGATTGTCAACCGTAAGGCCTTCGCTACGGCCGCCAGCAAAGGCTTATCGGTCTTCGAGTATACGCCCGTAGACGAGAAGGCGGTAGCGGAACTCAATCTTCTGTTTAGTCACGTTACGCACTAGTATGGCCATCTCCAAGCCCCCCGTTCGCAAGGCCCCCGGCGCGGTACTACCAGCGCCGACCCCGGATGAAAAAAAGATCGAGGCCGTAATCAATCGCGGCAGCTCGGCCCTGCCTGCTGAGGCGACCGATATCAAACTCAAGAATTTCAACATCAAGCTTCCGGCCGCTACGCTAGCGATTATTGATGAACTGCGCGCCAAACGGCCGCGCAAGCCGACTAGCCCGAAGCTGGGGATCTCCACCCAGGATTGGCTGCTAGAGGCCATTCAGGAGAAGATTCAGCGGGAGCAAAAAAAGTATGGCAAGGGAATATAAGCCCACCTATTATAGGGTGCAAGATTACACCTAAATTCCGGGTCCTGTTTCGCACCTTATACACATGCGAATGGCATAACCTACCGACACCAATATGCACCTAACAATGCACCTATAAATAGGTGCATTGTTAGGTGCATATAATCATTATAATGCCTTGATTGTAATGAAATAAGACTAGACACCTTATCAATTGAGTTAGCAGTTTTATCCTTTATTCAGCACCGTTTGCCGCCGCTAGTTTCCTGTGAAATCCGGAAGTGGGCGAATAATTTTCTTAGTTGCTCATATTCTTCTCTACACAGGCGTATTTACCGAACAGGGCGCGCTGCTACTTCTTACGCTAGTGGCCTTGGTTAAAAGGTTGGACGACAGGTCGCAGAGGGGCTTCCCGTCGTTGTGCCGATAGCTGGGCGGCTGCCTGTTGCAGCAGTTGCTCATTACCCGTTGCCAACGCCCCAGACGGCAGCTGCAAGCCATCCTCCAGCCCAATGCGCACAGACAGATGCTGTTCCAACGCTACTTGAAATAGCGGCCACATGGTCGCGTCCGTGCCGTGCAACAGCCGGGGCACTTGCGGCTGAAAGGCCCGCATGGTTCGCAGAATAGCGTGGGCAGTGTGCAGGGCCTCCTCCAAGGTTTGTTCCGCTATTTCCACCAGTAGGCGACAGCAGGTAGCGGGCGGGACAACTTGTAATAAGCGTTGCGCGTCAGCAACGCTGCTCAGGCCCGCTTCCACGGCGATTCCACGGCAGGCGGCGGCGTGCCAGAGGTCCGGGGCGGCAGCTTCCCCCAGGTTGATCGATACGTAATCGGGCAGCTCGGTCCACGTAGCCAGCAACGCAGCCAGGGGCGTGGGGGAGGGAATGCCCGCGTGAGTGGAAATACCAACCAGTACCCCCGGCACCTGCGCACGAACCGCTCGTAACGTCGCCGCCACCTCGACTGAGCGTAAACTCTCGGTCCCATCATCCGCTCGCGGGTGCAGGTGCAACTCGTGCGCACCAGCCCGCACAACGAGCGCGGCATCGGCCGCCAGCTCAAATGGGGTGTAGGGCACGGCCGCATGCTCGTGCTTGGTGCGATTGCCATTTAGACAGGCTTGTAGCATAAGATGAAAGCGGGAAGTATTTAGGGGAGACAAAGAAACGGCATTGGCCCCGTAGGAGTGTCTCCTAACGTGGCGGCCGTGGGCTGCGCTGACAATTAAGGCTGCTGATGTGGCGCTTGCCCCCGTATTACAATGCCCTAACTTTTGCCCGCTCTGTGGGCAACCAGAGTTATATTCGCCCCATCCCTGGGGAGTATTGGCTAGCGTTTTAGTTATACGCGTTGTCCAGGTACGTGAATTCTGCTATCTACGCTGGTAGTTCATCCGGGGACAGGCCGTTTACTTACCTGACGTTTTCTTCCAAGAAACCCTTGAAGCAGTGCCTTGCCATTTAGTGGCTATCCCCTGATGCCGACATCGCGGCTGAGCGCGGGTGGGAGTTGCCCCGCATTGGCCCGGTAGGGTAGGGGTAGCAGGGCGCCAGAGGGATGCTGGCAGAATAAGTTAGGGTTTGATAAGCCACGGGATTCCCTGCGCGTCTGTCTCCTGTCGAAAGCCTGCCGCAAGCCAGACCCGGGCCAGGTTCTCCTCAAAGGTTTCCTCGGCAATCAAGTGACGCTGGCGCATGGTTTCGTACATGGCGTGCACATCGTCGAGCGTGTGCCGTTCCTGTAGCGAGAGCACCGGGGCGACAGGGCCCCGCTTTGGCGGTTCGGGGGCTTGGTCTTTCCGCACCTGCCGGCGGTAATCCTCCAGCAGGTAGCCTTCGACCAGGGCCTTGTAGATCGCCCCGCCCACTTTTTTTACTTTCCCGGCCGCGGCTTGCCGGCGGACGTAGGCCACGACGAAATACACATACCCTTCGTCGTAGTACCCGGTAGCCAGCTGTGTCTTGATGCCCGCGATGCTTTTGGCGGCAATGCCGGCTTCCAGGAGCGTGGCTTCCCAGCCGGCTTCCGGTACGGCCAGCACGGGCAGGGCGCTGCCCGTGGGCTTGAACAGAAAGCAAATGTGGGTAATGGTGCGGCCCTGCTTTTCCAGTTCGTAGGTAAAGGCCATGTCGGTCTGGGCCAACTCAGCCTGGGCCCGGTCCAGGATGCGGGCTTTGAAATTGGTAAATCGGTCGTACTCTTCCTCCACGCCCAGGATACTCTTCAACTCGGCTACCGCCATGACCCGTTTGCCGAAGGCGGCGTACTCGCGCAGCAGCAGGTAGATGCGGTAGGCGTTGCTGCTCTTGAGCTTCAGCAGCTCGGTTAGCTGCGCCTTGGTGAAATTCTCCCGTAGCTGCAGCAGGTAGGGCATGAGCAAATCATTGAAGCGGGCCTCAACGACGCCCTCCCGGTGCTTGTACTCGGCAAAGGCCAGCAGGGGGAGGATGGAGAAGTCCGGTTTGCTCTGGCGGCGGGCCGAGGTGTCGAGCTTCTCAATCAGCAGTGTGCGCGAGGCAAAATGCTTGAGGGTTTTGCGCACCAGGTCGTAGGTGGAGTTGCTGGAGCTGTGGCCCATCAGCTCTCGCACCGGAATCTGGCACACCTGAAACTGGGTATCATCCCGCCCGATGCGGGTGAGCAGCGCCAGAAACAGGCGCGACTCCGTGGTGTTGAGCTCGAAGCGGGCGTTGATCAAGGCGTTGTGCTGTACAATGAGGGGATGGACCGCGCTATCCCCCTTTCCCAGAGCATCTTGTTTCATGCAGCCAAAATAAGCAAATGCCGCGCATTATGCTACACATTTACCAAGGTGTAGTTGTATAACCCCTTTTTTGTAGCAGTATCGGTTCCCAGCCGCCCCTTTTTTGTAGTTGTATAACCCCTTTTTTGTAGCATCTCACCCCTTTTTTGTAGTTGTATAACCCCTTTTTTGTAGCATTATATAGATGCAAAACTCTGTATTTCATCTAGTTATGAGGCCTGTAAACTAAGTAAACTTTATAAAGTAAGAAAACAACTAGTTTCTTGAGTCGTCTTTTTAGAAAGAGATAGAAAAGCTTGCTCCTATCAGCCCTCCTTTCCGGTAAGTAGTAAAAGGAAAGGAAGGCTGACCCCTTTTTTGTAGTCATATGTCCGGGTCAACCGCATTCAGGAAGCAAAATCGAGGTGTAGGCGGGGTAGGGCAGACTTAAACAGGGCGGAGCGCCACCCCTTTTTTGTAGTCATATGCTTCCAGCACCCGCTAAAGCCGTTTTGCGACTACTAGAGGCTGCTGAATGGCCGAACCCCCCCGCAAGGATATGACTACAAAAAAGGGGTTACTGAGGGCTGAACTCCCCCCGTACCGAGTGGGAAAAGAGGGGAGGGGATAGTACTACAAAAAAGGGGTGAGATCAGGACGGCTTAAGGCAAGGACCGGAGAACTCAGCTAGTTGGAGTATAAAAATTACGGTCGAGGAAGTCGGGTAAAAACTGGAGGAACAGTAGGGGACCTGAGTCCAGCATCACGGGTACATTTTAGCACAACTTCCATTACGCGGTTTATACCAAAACATACTCTCATTTCCGGCCTGTTTGTACTACTACTGAGGGTAATTTGTCATTTATTAAACGCCCGTTTAATAAATGACAAATAGCCGTATCTTGCCGGCATGCACTCCTACATCGCCTACTACCGGGTCAGCACCACCAAGCAGGGCACGTCGGGCTTGGGCCTGGAAGCGCAGCAGTACGCCGTCGCCCAATACGTCCGGGTGCCCGCCCAGGTGCTCGCGCACTATACAGAGGTGGAGAGTGGCAAGAAAGACCAGCGCCCCCAACTGCTCGGGGCCATTGCCCACGCCCGTCAGGCCGGGGCCACCTTGCTCATTGCCAAGCTGGATCGCTTGTCTCGGAATGCGGGGTTCATCTTTGCCCTGCGTGACTCCGGGGTAGACTTCGTCTGCTGCGACATGCCCGACGCCAATACGCTCACGGTCGGCATTTTTGCCGTGCTGGCCCAGCACGAGCGGGAGCTGATTAGCAAACGCACCAAAGAAGCGCTCGCCGCGCTCAAGGCCCGCGGTCAAGCCCTCGGCACCCCGGCTAACCTGACCTTGGACGCTATTCGCCAGGGTCAGCTCGTGCGCGAGCAGAATGCCCGGGAAAACAAGGAAAATCGGCAGGCCACTAGGTTAGCCGTGCTCTTACGCCAGCAGGGGCACACGCTGCAGCAGATTGCCCAGGAGCTCACCCAGGGGGACTACCGGACGCGCCGGGGTAAAGCGTTTGATGCCACGGCCGTACGTCGGCTCCTGCTGCGAGAGCAATTGGCAGCAGGTTGACTTCTGGCGAAGTCGAGGGTAGTTGGCTTAGCCTCATTTATCCCTGTTGTCTCAATTGGCTTTACGCTGCCTATAATGATACGTCAGCCTACATTTATGATGCTTTTCGTCAACTAGCAAGAGGTAATTGACTCACTGAGCGTTATCTACAGGGGTCGAAAAGAGACCGGATGGCCGGGAAGTGATTGTCGTAGAAGATGTAGCCTACTTCTACTCCGATGAGATTGTACTGGACCTGAACGACCCACAAGAGCAGTATTCTTACCTGCGCCTGCCAAGTAAGGGCGGTAAATATGCTCAAGAACCCAAACGACTTACGGTTGCCGCAGAGCACTACAATGCAGTAGATATCGGCTATCAGAAGTGGCGCCTGAACCAGGTCAACGGCCTGGAAGAATTTAACACTCGCCATGAATACGCCTTGTTGCTCACGCAGGTGAAAAATAAGTATACCCAGCTGAGCACCTACCTCACGGCCGGTCACTACATCGGGACGGTACGCCGGGACTGCTACGATAGTACCGCTACGCAGGACCCCTCCTCCGATGAGGAGGGGTTCCTGATTTGCGTGCTGCGCAACAATGAGGTCCTGAAGCCCTTCGTAACGAAGCGCAATCAACCGGCACGAGGGCTGGTTGAGGCATCTTTTCACCCGACACAGTCTACAATCTGCGTCTTAGCCCCAAACGCATGCTGCTACGCCATGCAGTTAGCCTCACTGCAGGGCTAATTCGAAGAGAGGATAAAGGTATAAAATTTACCTTCGGTGAGAGCAACACCTCGCTTAAAAGCCAGCTTCAGGGGGAAGCAATACCGATCAAAGAAAATGTGGGGGTGCCGATGACTCCCGTAATGGGTGGCGCTGGACCATACTCGGAGTATAATTTGAGTATGCCAGAACCACTATGGCTGCCACTGCAGTACAGGTTTGATCACCCCTTGAGATACGACCCAGATGCAGCGCATCTTGGCCAATCCCCGGGACCGAGTACGCTTCCGCAACGAACAAGGAGTAGCCTGCGAAGGCTGGATTATCGATTTGAAGCATGAGGCTGCCGAGAACCGAGCTTCCTTCACCCTACGGGCCTGCGCGCGCCTAGTAGGAGGAAACTAAGCTAGAGTAGAGGTGCCACCGCGGCGGGCGCGACGTCTTGCGCCCATAGCCGCCACCTTCTGCTCAACCTCCTCCTGCTTCGCTTTACTCAGCGCATCTGAGGAGTTGTGCTGTTGCCAGACTAAGATATCACTCAATCGAATGCGCTTACCTCGAGGCGTATCGGTGCACTGTACAAACGGCAACCGGTGAAGATGGCCTACTGGCTTTTTGAGATACGAGTAAATAGTGCTGATGTCAACCGCCAGAAGTTCGGCTACCTCCGATAGTGTGTATTGCGGGTCTGGCTTAGGCCAGTTTGCAAAGTGATCCTGCACCAAACGTTCTACCGTTTGCTCAACAAAAGCCTGAAATGGTCCTTCTATCTTTTCTACCAATGCGCGTAATGGCTCTTCCAAGAGCGAGGGATTAGACTTTGGCATGTGCATCAGGCGTTATCCAGAGCAACGTCTGTATCTGTTGTTATATTGAAGCCTATTTGCAATCTGCCAAATAGAGAAATAGAAGTAGCGACCAGGGCGTAAGTGAGGGGGTACCACTGGCAAGTATACGGAGCGCGAAAGGTAGCCAAGGGACACGTAGCACGTAAACTAGCACGGCAGCAGCAACCCGCGCCTAAGCCTAGCGCCGCTACTACACCGGGGTAGTCGATAGACTTGGGGCCTTAAGCCGTATGATGGCCCCGCGCAGGGCATTGCCTTCGGGGAACCTGCTGATGGGGCTTCTACTCGCTATGCGCACGGGCAACAGCTAGTTGACGCACCCTTCCAAATAATACACCTGCTCTTGCTCGTAATACACCTGCTCTTGCTCGGCAGTGCGGACATCACTACCCTGCCCCGGTATGGAAAGGACCAGCACCTGTATCCGGCTTGCGGGCGCTAGCGGAAGCCGGGGCATCTGTTTCGGTAGCGGCTGCAAAGTTCAGGCAGGCGGAACAGAAACATGTCCCCCACATGTTCAACTCGCTCCGCTGGCTTTAGCCGGTGGTATTGATAAAGTAGTTACCACTTTTTTGAGCACCTCTCGCCTCGTATGGACACGAAAGCGCAGTTGCGTCACGAGTTGACCGAAGCTATAACCAATATCGCTCTTGCCTACCTCAACCAGGAGCTGTTACCCCAGCACGCGGGCATGCGGGTTGATTTTCAGGACTTGCACTAGAAGATGAAGCCCGCCGCATCAGCGTCTCCATGGCCGATAATATTCTGACTACTCTGGACGTGCACTTGCGCCAGCTGCTGTTTCCGGCGCAGCGGGAGCAAACCGAGGAGTGGCTGCGCACCCAAAACTATATGCACCGGCGCGAGCAAGGCAGCCAGCAGCGGTAGCCGGTCGCTAACCCTGAGCTCCAAAATGATCGTTGTGCCAAGCGCAGCGCCCTAATGGGAGCGGGTAGGCCAGTTGGTTAACGGGGCGTCTGGCCTGACCTACGGCGTGGTCAAGACCGAGGTGGGCCTGGGCTTTGGCAGGACCACCGGCGGGCCGCCGTTCCCTGGCCGTTGCCAGCCCAAGCCGGACGTTGGCTGCTCCGGTATTCGCGCGCGCTGTTCCCCTTCTGGCCGGTCAGCAACCCGTACTCGTGACGGATGCAGCAGGACGTGCTGCGCACGCAGGGCCCGCCGTGCGAGGTGGGCTACTTCGTGGGCGTCTGCCTCGCCTAAGCGCGGTAGGCACTTCTGCCTGCTGCGGTTAAGACCCCGCGGGGCAGCCTGCCCGGTCGATGTCGGTTCTAACTTCCAAGGAAAGAATGTCCAAGAGGTAGGGTACCTGACTAGCCAGCGTTACCCCCTGTATGCCGTTTCCACCCGAGGGAGCTTGGCCGCGGGGAGCTTGACTGGTGAGGGTACATCACCAGCTGTACGTGGCGGGCGCGGCAACACGGTGGCCGTTGACGCCCGTGAACTGGACTGCTTACTTCGTGAGGAAAGCTGCTCTCGGTAGCTGGGTCGGCACCGTACGGTAACATGCGGGCTCAACCTGGGCAGCTGCGCCCGGACACGGGCAGCCCCGTGCCTCTGCGCCGCACCCTCCTCCTCTGCCACCATCAGGGTATATGTCCGGCACCAGAGGCCAATACTCCTGCCCATGGCCGGGTGGGTCCGGTGCAAACTCCCGCCTGCTATTCTGCTTACCGGAGGACCGGAATTACGGATTACTACCTGGCCGAGCGCCTGCTGGCGGAAGGGTACAGGAAGATGAGGATGGATAGTTTCGCCCCGTTTCACGCCCAGAGCCTAAGGTATACTACCCTTTGGTGGTAAAGAAGGCTGTACAGAGCTGTCTTGCTTGCGGTCAATTCCCATTTTACGTTCAGCAACGTTTCCCAATGGTAATGCCCCGTCCTGACCAAGCCGCAGTCGGACACAAGTCGGGTATGGCATTTACTTTACTACCGCTGCCAGCTTTTCCAACAAGTCCTGGTCCGTGGGATTGTCACGCAGGGCTTGCCGGTACTCGCGGGCGGCTTGCGGCTTGTCACCGGTAAGGGCGTACCAGTCGCCCCAGCGGGCGGCCACAATGCCGGATTGCGGGTACTGCTGCCGGGCCAGCTCTAGCAGCCCACGCGCCCCGGCTACATCCGCACCACCCGGCCGCCGTGGATTCAGCAGCTCATAAATCCGGTAGGTCAGCGGGTACTCGCCCAGGTGCAGCGTGCGGTAGCCCGCTACGGCTTCCGCCACGCGCCCCTGGCGCAAGAGCTCGTTTGGCAGCAGCTCGTCTTCCGCCAGTCGGGCCAGCACTGAGCCCCCGGCCAGCATCCGCACGCCGAGGACGGGGCCGTCGGGGCGGCGCTCGAACACGGCGCGGAGCGGGAAGTCGGTAAACGCCAGCGTGTCCCCGCCCATGGGGTAACATAAAATGCCGGGGCCGCCGTTAATGCGCTCCACCAGATGATTCCCCGCAACGCGGAAGTCCAGCACCTCGTCGGGCCCGCGCTGGTAGCGCCCGGCGACGGCCGCCAGCCAGTCGGGCGAAACCGTTCGCGGCTCCAGCGCGGGGGGCAGGAAGGCCGGCCACCCGTACACCTGCGCTACGGCCCGGCGCACTTCTTTGCCCAGTTCGCTGGCTCCCCCGTCCTGGTTCATCATGATAACCACGCCTTCGCCCCCTACCACGCTGCCAATGGCGTAGGCCACAAACCCGGCGTTGACGCCCGTGTGCTCAAAGTAGCGGCTCTCGTCGCCTTGCTGATCGGCGCGCTGCAATAAAAAGGGCCCCAGCCCCATTTGCTCGCGGTAGGTACCCGCCGACACCTCGGCCTGGGGCGTGAGCAGCGCGCGGGCCGTGGCCTGGGTTAGTAGCTTGCCTTTGCCCCTGTATGCTTGCTGCACTTCAATCAGCACCCGCGCTATATCCGTCGGGGTGCTGTAGAGCCCCGCCGGGGCCTGCTGGGGGTACACGTAGGGCACGCCCTTAAACCAGGCGTTTTCGGAGTACGCCCACGCGGCACGCCACTGCCAGGCGGCCGGCAGTGGCTGCTCAAAAGTACTATTGCGCAGCTTAAGCGGCCGGAACAGCCGCTGCTCGGTCAGGGTAGAAAAGTCCTGCCCCGTTGCATCCATCATGGCCAGCTGGGCCACCAGATAGCCGCCGCCCGAGTAGGTAAAGCCCGTGCCCGGTTCGCGGTTCACCACGACCGGGCGGGTCTGAGCCGATGGTTGCCCGCTCAGCACATCCACCACCGAAGGCAGCGCCCCCCGGCCCGGCACGAAGCCGAAGTACGCCGATTGACTGGTGCCGGCTTGGTGGCTCAGCAGCTGGCGTAACGTAACGGGCCGGCGGCGCGTCCAGTCATTCTCGGCTAGTTTCCACGAGGTCAGGTACGCATTGATTGGGGCATCCAGGGAAAGCCGGCCGTCCTGCACCAGGTGCATAGCGGCTAGGCCCGTGACCAGTTTGGAGATGGAGCCGGCGGAAAACAAGGTCGTCGGGGTGACCGGCCTCCGGGTGGTCGTGTCGGCCCACCCGTACCCCTTTGCCCACTCCACCCGGTAGTTATGAATGACGGCGATGCTCAGGCCCGGCACCCGGTAATAGCGCATGCGCTCCAGCAAGCTCCAGCCGGCCAGCCCCCGCACCGGCACGTAGGGCAGCAGCCCCTGTTCGACGGCCCTGATGCGGGCGGGTACGGTGGTGGGCAACGCGGGAGCTGGCTGCGCCAGCAGCCGGGCGGGCAGCAGGAGCGCAAGCAGCGGGCAGAGGGAGCAGCAGCGAAGGCGCATGGCAGAAAAGGTAACGTGAGTGGCAAACCGAGCTACTCGTTGCGGCTGATTGGCCCCGTAGTGTAGGCAGGCACCCTTGCTAACACCAGCTACTGATCGATAAGTTACAAGCTTTTTTTGGCGCCACGGGGCGAAAATCTACGCTAAGCCGGTGCCGGTTTCTGGTTACGCAATGTATGGCGAGTTATCGTTTCCGCGGGTGATGCATAACCCAAAGTGACGCTTCCACTCGGCCGCTGGGTAATTTGGGTTAGGAGCTGCCAGGGCGAGCGTGCAGTTGGGTAAGTCAGTATTCTGCTAGTGCGCGCGGCTCTTCTTTTTTGCCCGGCAGCTGCAGGCCAATTAGCATAAGCACGCCGGTGAGCAGGATAACGACAAACAGGATGTTTTCGCTGACTTCGCCGATCAGGTGCCGGGGCGGAATGCTATAAAACAGCAGCACCGTAATCAGGCCCTTGGGGGCAATAAATACTTCCGGCACCAGGCTCGTGCGGGCCACGTAGCGCAGGTACAGGTAGCGAAGCAAGGTAAGGACGGCGACAATCCCCACCCCTTGCAGCAGTAAGGGACCGTTGAGAATGCCCGCCAGCGAAATCGAGAAGCCAAACAGCAAAAAGAAAAACGTGCGGATCAAAAAGGCGCCCTCCCCCGTGATGCTCTGCAGCTGGTGGAGTTCCTCCTGCAGGCGCCCCGGATCAAACCAGCGCCGCAGCGGCCCCCGCAAAAACAGCTCGGCGTTGCGCACGATGACGCCGAACACGAGCACGACCAGCAGGGAGGAAAGGTGTAGCTTCTTGGCCAGGGAGTAAATCAGCACCAGAAACGCCAGAATGAGGATGAACTTAACGTGGTGGCGGATGCGGTCGAGCAAAAAGGCGAGGATGGCCGTGGCCAGCACCGACACGACCAGTACGGCCAGCAGATCCCGGGCAAACGTGAGGGCCGACACGCCCTGGGCAAAGTTGTCCTGGGCCACGAAGTTAAAGAACATGATACCCAGGATGTCGGAAAAGGTGCTTTCGTAGACGATAAACTCTTGCTTTTCCCCACCCAGGGTTGCTACGCTGGGAATGGCCACTGCCGAGCTGACTACGGCCAGCGGCACGGCGTTGAGCAGGCAGGTCTGGAAGGGGACGCCCGGGCCCAGGTACCACTGCAGCAACCCCGCAATGGCAACGGCCTGGCCCACTAGCATTACGGCGGCCGCGGCAAACGCCCGCCGGATGACGGAGCCTTTGCCGGGCAGAATTTTGAGGTGGAGCGACTCCTCCAGCACAATCATGATCAGGCCTACGATGCCGAGCAGTTGCAGCGTCACCGCGGGTAGTGGCAGGGCCAGGCCGGTATACTCCGCTGCTTGTTTAAGGGCAATGCCGGTGAGCAGCAGCATGAGTACCGAGGGAATTTTGGTGGCTCGGGCGGCGATGTCGAACAGGTACGAGACGATCACGGCCATGCTCAGAAAAATAAGAATAGAGTAGGGGCCCATAGCCGGAACATACGCAGGTCAGCCGCCACGGGTCGGCCCGAGGGCAGCTCCTGCTAGCTGGCTTCAATTTCTTTGCGCCGCTGACGGAAGCGAAGCCAGCCGGTACCCATGACCAGGGCCGCGGCCAGGACGGCCCCGTAGCCGAGCATGCCGGCCCGCACCGGGTAGAGTTGAATCAGGGCCAGGCCAAAGCCCAGCATGGCTAAGCTGGTGCGCACATAGGTCAGAAAGGTACGCTCATTGGCCAGGCGGGTGCGCAGCAAAGCCAATCGGTCGGATAAGGAGTGGGGGTCAGGCATGTAAGCAGAAGTAGAAGAGAACAGTGGACTGCGCGGCCCGGCTTTTTCCGCGCCACAGAAACCCGGTCCGCTTGGGGGAGTTACGCGCGAGCCGTTACCTGCCGGAGCACCTGCGCGGCGGCGCGGCGGCCCGATTCCACGGCCCCGTCCAGGCGGCCCCATTCGCTGGCTGAGGTTTCTGCCCCAGCCCAGTGCAGGCAGCCGGCCCACGCCGCCTGCCGCAGCAGCCCGGGCCCCTGCAGGAGCACCGACGCGGGCGGCTGCTCATCGCCGGGTACGCTGGTGAGTGGGTCCCGGGCCCAGTCCCATTCGTGGTAGGCCAGCGGGGTGCTCACCTGCGGCCCGAACAGCTGAGTTAGCTGGGTTAGCACGGCGGCCTGCCGGGCCGGCCGGGACGCGGCACGCAGCGGATGCGCCGCCGCGAAAAACCCAAACAGCGCGCCGAAGTCACCCCTACCCGGTGAGGCATCGTGAATCTCCGTCAGCGGCCCGGTCTGGCTGACGGCATACCCCGACCATCCCAGCGGGCGCCAAAACGGCTCGGCATACACCACTACGCTTTTCATAGCGTGGCTCATCCACGTGGGCACCTGGCGCAGCGCCTCCTCCAGCGCGGGCGGCAGGGCGGGCTCAAAAGCCATCGTGTGGGCAACCAGCCGCGGGGGCAGGGCCAACACCACGGCCGCGGCGTGGTAGGTACGCGTGCTGTTCCCCTGGCGGGCTTGCAGCGCCACCCCCTGGCCGGGGGGCAACTGGCGAAGCTGCGTGACGCGGGTGTTTACTTCCAGGCAGTCGCCCGGCAGCTGCCCGGCCAGGGTGCGGCAGAGCGTCGCCGCGCCGCCGGCAAAGCGCAGGTAGCCGGCCGAGCCCGCCGGATGAGGCAGGCGGTGTACGCCCTGCAAGGTTTGGTAGGCCGTGGCCCCGGCGCTGGGCTGCACAAACGGTTGGATGCCTAGCTCGTCGAGCAACTGCATCAGGTACGGGTGGTGGGACCAGCCCCAGGTTGCGCCCAGATCAAGCAGGCCGCCCTCCCCCTGCTCCGCGGCCAAGGCCGGAAGGGCCCAGGTACGCCCCCCGACGCGGGCGCGGGCTTCCAGCACCCGCACCGGCACCCCGGCAGCCTGCAGCACCCGGGCGGCGGTAAGGCCGGAGAGCCCGGCTCCCACGATGAGAACCGGCAACGGAACGGAAGCTGAAACGGTAGGGGCAGGCGACATAACCAGTTATAAAAGTGGGGTGCATTTAACAAGGGCCGGGGGAGCTAAATACGTCGGGCCGGGCGTAGTGGCCGGTGATGTCCAGGGTCATTTGCTCTTCCAGGATGCGGGCCAGGTTAATTTCGGCAGTTAGATCACCCGGCAGCCACCTCGCGGCGCCCGGCGCGGGGACTGCGAGGTGGCTGCCGGGTGATCTAACTGCCAAGCCGCTTTCTGGAGCGACACCACACCCGGGCCCCGTAAGCAAGCGACTGGAGAAAGCTGCCCTGAAAACCCAGCGAAGGAGCAACTACCTTTTTGATTGGTGCCGGAAGTGGTACTTTCGGCCGGCAGGGGCATACTTCCACCGCCAGGGGAGGGAACGTGGCAGCCCCACCAAAAAGGCACACACCAGTTACCGGAAGCGAGGCTACGCACCGGCTGCGCGCCAGCTGAAAACTATGAGAACCATTCTGATACACTGGCTGGCGCTGCCCGCGGTGCTACTCTCGTGTGGTCACGCCAGTACATCACCTCCCGACGCAGTTAAACCGGGCGCGGAAACCCCTGAGTCAACTGAGGGGGGCGACCGTCAACAACGGGTGGCGGTGCCCAAGACCCCTTATACCGACACGTGGTACGAATACGCGGATTCGACCGGCAAGCGGGTGATTATCGAAAACAGCTTGCCAAAAGGGGGGCTCAGATACACGGCTCCCGATGGCAGAGAGTACGTCTACGCGGTGTTCTGGACGCGCATCGTCAACGAAACCGCGGCGCCTGTCCACGTGTCAATAGCCGTTCCGGCGGATTCGTTTAACTTAGCCGATGCCCCCCCGCCCCCCTTCAAGTGGTCAACAGAAGCCCCGGCCGCGTTGCAACAGCAGCCGGCGCTACCGGACAACTACTTCAAACTGATTCTTCCCGCCGAGGAAATGACCCTGGACAAATTGCCCTTGTTTAATTACGGGCTACGGGACCTGAAGGCGGTGGTGGATAGTCAGCGGCAGCCGTCTTCGCTGCAAAGAACCGTTCAACCGAAGGCCACCCGTTTTTTTTACGTGATTGTCCTCTCCAAACGCGGAGTAGAGGGCGTCATCCGCGCGGGGTTTAGGGTGAAAGATGACAAGCTGTATTACCGCGTGAACGGAACAGATATTTACTGCGGGCACGCAAGCATGAAGCACGTAACGCGGCAGCAATGACCAACGGGCCGGTTTGATTTCAGTTCCGGGACGGGTTCCGTTGTCCCGCCCGCTTCTCAGAGCTTCGATACGGCCCGCCAGCGCTTTTTCCGGTAATATACTTGCTCCTGCATACCAGCACTCCCGAACAGAAGCAAGCCGTGGGTAGGTGGCTCCAAAACTGCCTGCACACCAGTCGCGTCCCGAGGGCTGAACTGCAGGAGTTATAAGCGGAACTGCCTGCGAGTACTACCCTCCTTTTCGAATGAAATCGTTTAGTTATACTCGAAGTAAACGCTGACTTGGCTACAAGCATGATACATGGCCCGTTGCGAAGGCGAATGGGAGTTTCGGGAAAGTTTCATATTGCTCTCCGGCAGCAACCCCGGTTGGAGCGTTAAAATCAACGTGTCCGATACCGCGTTGGAAGAGGCTTCCATCCCCCTGATAAACTTTATCAAGCCCGCAACTGATTGGTATGAGTGTTTTTTGAACGACGCCTTGTTTGTTGGCTCCGAAGACCCGAGTAAGTTGGAAATCATTTTGCAAGTATTCCAAGACCTAATAGAGAATGGTATTCCATCCGCAGCTGCTCATGCAGAGGAGCCATAAACGGGGAGTTAAAAGCGCTAAGGGGACACACGAACCCTTGTTTCAGTTATCGTAACATTACTTCTCAGACCGTTTTCGTGAACGCCTGCTAGGGCAGTTGGGCTAGGCGCTGCGTCAGTTCTTGAAACCCCCGCGCCCCAATTCCACGGTAGAGAACTTTTCCCCTGTACACTAACAGGAAGGTGGGGTATTCGCGAATCTCCCACTGCGTGAGCAAGGAATGCGCCTGGTTCGCCGGCACGACAAGGTTGGGCCACGGGATGGCGTGGGCCGCCACGTAGTGTTTTACCTTCTGCGGCTCGTCCAGGGCGACCCCCACCAGGTCGATGGAAGCCCCGTACTGTCGGTGTAGCGCGTGCAGGGCGGGGGTGAGCGCGACGCAGGGCTTGCACCACGTGCCCCAGAAGTCCAGCACGAGGGGCCGCTCGGTGCCCGTCAACCGAACCCGGTGGCCCCGGACATCGGTCGCTTCCGTGGGCTGAAACAGCAATTGGGGCGTACTCCCATAGGCGGAGGGCGACTTTTCGGGCCCCGTGACGGCCACGTACAAGCTGTCGCCCGCGGGGGTGAGGTGGCTGAGCCGGACCAAGTGTCCCTGCATTAGGAATGATTCGCCCAGGCGGTAGGTGACAGGCGCGTTTTTTTCGTCCAGTACGCGCACCTGTGTACTGGAGTCCGGGTAGACGAGGTCCCGGGGGAGGCCCGGGTAGCCGGGGTGAGTCACGCGCAGAGCGAGGCGGTTCGGGCCCAAGGGCAGGGTTGCCGTGGACCGGTGTCCCCGGAGTTCGAGCCGAAGAAACAAGTCCTGTTCGCGGGCGGAAGCGTACCGCTCCCCCGTGGCATAGACCACCGGCCGAAGTTCGAGCCGCTGGGAGCCGCGCACTCCCTCTAGGGCGATGCGAAAGGTCGCCGGCGGGATATTGCCTGGCGTGGCTGGCAACACTTGCTGGTCACGAGCCCGGAACGATAACGAATTGGGGCCGGCCGCGGGCACGAACACGATGCGCTCGTGGACGTCGCGCCCGATGAGGAAATTCACTCGCTGTGCCGGCAGTGGGCTAAGGCCTCCCCCAAACTCAACGTACTTGAGCAGGTAACGACTGATCCCCTTCGGCACGGAGTTGGGGGTTTGCACCGTGTCGGGCTGCGTGGAGAATACAAACCGACTGCTGCCCGTTTCCCGGACCAACGGGAGTCCGACAACGTCTTGCGCCGCGCCGCGCAGGGCGCAGACGAGCACGAGCAGCACTGAGAGTCCCCACTGGGCCGCTCCTCCCACTAAGGTAAGCCGCGCACCGCGGGCAGGAATACAGGGCATCATCCGTGTGGGTAGAAGGGCTAGGAATACATACCCAAGCTACGACCCAGTTCTCTTTTCTTCCGCATGAGCCCAAGCCCAGGCCGTTGAGAGAAGTCCGCCAGCATTTGGGCCAAACGCCCCTGCCCTTGAATAGCTGCCCTGCACCAACCGCCAGCCCTTCGCTGCAGTGACCGGCGAGTTTCGTAAACTCGAAACTAGATGCCTTCCTTGGCGTGCACTAACAGTACTTTTCCACTCTGTGGACTACTAGGAAATTCCTGTGTTGTCCCGGAATAGTTGCTTAACGTAAGGTGAGCTCTACCCGCCACCTCGGAAAAGTGGCGGTTTTCTCCCCACCGCCCTTGGTTTCGAATCGTGGTACTTTGCGGGGGGGGGGCGGGCTCAGGCGTTTAAGTAACATAGGTATTTTAGGTATGCCGAAAGGTGCTGTTTATTGCGCCCTCTTAAGGAGGCACTTCCATAGGAATTACTTTAAAAAATATCCGCTATCCGATGGAAAGAGAAGTGAGAAAGTGTGCCGAGTGTTGGAGTAACTATTTTGCTGACTCCTCACATATGATGTCGCTTTGCCCAGAGTGCTCACATTACCTCTATGGGTATACTAATTGTGACCACGAGATGAAGGATGGCCGCTGTATATTCTGTTATTGGGACGGTAGCTCGACGCTATTCATTGACGGCATCAAAAGGGAAGCTAATGAGTCCAGCTAAACATTTTTGCATCCTACAAGGCCTGATAAGCCCGGGCTAGCAGTTTTTATGATTGGCTCATTAAGGTACACCTTAACGAGCCCCAGCTGACAGGACGGGTTGGGATAGGCGACATAGGGACCGGAAAGTAGGGCCAACGTCGTACCTTGGGGCCCCACCTCGTTGACCGTTTGCGTGCGCAAGGCGGACCGTACGCTCTCCCTCGACGTCATGCCGCCCGGCTTGGACATTTGCATCGCTACCCGCGAGCGCACCCTGACTTGCATCCACCGCTTCTTGTCGGCCTACGCCGATCTTAGCGAGGACGCCGTGCGGGACGATGTTAAAGTGCGACCCACCGGCTCACCAGAGGGGTTTGTCTCCGGCACGCTGGCCAACACGCTGGCGTACGGGCTGGCCCAAGCAGACCGGGCCTTTACCCTCTACTTTCGCGGCCAGCCCCCGCACTACCGGCCGATGCTCTACTTCAGCCCGCATGGACGACTGCTATTAGGTCTCTCGGTAGAAGCATGCACGCCGGAAGGGGCCTCAAACGATGCGCAGGCCGAGTACAGGTTGCAGCGATTGAAAGCGGAGTTCCACACGGAGTACGGTCTTATCGCCTTGGAACTTCCGCCCGAAGAAGCCGATGCGGAATTTGCGCCTCACCTCTTCTAGAATGCTCCGTTGCCGTTCGCTTCTGCCTGGCAGGGGGAAACAGCAAGAGAGCACTCAGCAGTACCAGCCCCGATCTTGTTTTTATCCAGGGAGGCTGCTGCGGGCCGGCTCCTAGCAGGTGGCTGTTTCTGAGCGGCAACGCCCCAGCCCGGCGTGGCCCCCTGTAAGCGGCACGGAGAGGGGAGACGATCAGGAAACAGGTTGGGGGCCGGTAGCGGTGCCCGCTCCGGAAGGCATCACGCCCAGCGCTAGGGCCGGTTACAGGCCAAGGAGGAACGTCCTAGAGACGGAAACGGGCCTGCCCTCTATACACTCCTCTTCTTTACCCCTACTCCTGTATCTTCGGGTCTATGCCCGACCTGACGTTTCTCTCTTTGGCCGACCGGCTGGATCAGTTGCATACCCTGGCCCAGCGCGCGGCCGTGCAACAAGTCAACTACTGGCTAACGGCTCGCAACTGGCTGGTGGGCTACTATGTGACCGAATATGAGCAAGCTGGCCACGACCGGGCTGCCTATGGCCAGCGCTTGTTAGTGGAACTAGCGCGCAGCTTGCGGGCGCGGGGGGTGAGCGGGCTCTCCCAGACCAACCTCAAGCTCTGTCGTCAGTTGTACCAGGCGTACCCGCGCCTGCTGGTGGCACAGGCTAGCACCTTGCAAGCCGCGGGGCTTTCCTTGCCGGTAATTGGTCAGACAGTGTCTGACCAATTACCAGACGCGACAATCCGGGTGGGCATTGATCCTGTGCTGTTGCTGCAGCGGTTGAGCTTTTCGCATTTCATTGAGTTGCTCACCCTAGATACGCCCTTGCAGCGGGCTTTTTATGAGGTGCAGAGCGTGACCAACCACTGGTCCGTGCGCGAGCTCAAACGCGCCATTCAGTCGGCCTTGTATGAGCGCACGGGACTTTCGACGGATAAAGCCGCGGTGCTCGCCGGTCATGCCGGTACGCAGCCCCTACAGGTAGGGGACGTGGTGAAGAATCCGTATGTCCTGGAATTCCTCGGCCTCGAGCAGCGGCCCAGCTACAGCGAAGGCGAACTGGAGCAGGCCATTATCGACCACCTGCAGACCTTCTTACTCGAACTGGGGCGTGGCTTCTGCTTCGAAGCCCGCCAGAAGCGGTTGACTTTCGACAATGAGCACCTGTACGTAGACCTGGTGTTTTACCACCGCATTCTCAAGTGCCACGTCCTAGTGGATTTGAAGATCGGGGCCTTTAGTCATGCCGATGCCGGGCAGATGAACGTGTACCTGAACTACTACCGTGAGCACGAAATGAGTGCGGGAGATAACCCGCCAGTGGGTCTGATTCTGTGTGCGCAGAAAAATGAGTCGTTGGTGCATTATGCCACGACGGGGCTGTCGGAGCAAGTATTTGTGAGCAAATACCAAATTGGCCTGCCCAGTGAAGCGGAACTGCAGACCTTTCTGCACCAGGAGCAGCAGCGGTTAGATAGTGGTGCAAACCTGGGGTAGTGAGCGCGCGTTTTGCCCGTCGTCAGCGGCGGCTAGTCCAGGCGATCAGTAAGCGTTTGTGAGTCTGGCCTGCCTGTGTCACGTTAGTTGAACGGTCCGTTCAACACATGTGACAAACCCGTATTTTGCCCTACTTTCTCCCTGATCCCAGCTTTTCGATGACACGCTATGTTGCGTACTTCCGCGTGAGTACCGCCCGCCAAGGTCAGTCCGGCCTCGGCCTCGAAGCCCAGCAAGCCGCCGTGCGCACCTTCGTCGGCAGTGGGGCTCACATCGTGGCGGAGTTTGTGGAAATTGAGAGTGGGCGTAAGAACACCCGGCCCCAGCTGCAGGCGGCCATCACCCGGGCCAAGCAGGAGCAAGCAGGAGCAAGCCGTGCTGCTCGTGGCCAAGCTCGACCGGCTGGCCCGCAACGTGGCCTTCCTCGCGGCGCTCATGGAAAGTCACGTGCGCTTTAAGGCCGTCGACCTGCCTGCCGCCGATGAGTTTACCCTCCATATCCTGGCGGCCGTGGCCCAAAAGGAAGCCACGGCCATTTCCACCCGCACGCGGGATGCGCTGGCGGCCAAGAAGGCCCGGGGCTTCCGCCTCGGTACCCCGGCCAACCTGACGCCGGCGGCCCGGGAAAAGGCGCGGGAGTCGTTGCAGCGCAACGCGCAGGTGAACCTGCACAATCGGCAGGCCGCGCAGCTGGCCCAGCTGCTACGGGCCACAGGCGTGACTTTGCGGGAAATTGCCGCCCGCTTAAATGAATCCGGCTACCAGACCCGCCGAGGCAAGATGTTTCATCCGATGAGCGTGAAAAGACTATTGCTCCACCAGAACGCTATTTGATGAAGTCATTATCTGGCAAACCTATTCAATTCTGCCGTCCCTGATCTGATGATCAATAGGTAAAGGTCACCGTATTGGAACCAGACTTGGAAAGTGCCGGATATACTTTTCTCTTCGTCATAGGATCAGTATAGGTATCCGCAAATGTGTTATCGCTGTACGCCCGCATGTGAATCATTTGTCCCGGTAGTAGACCTGCCGCTCGAAGTTGATCAAAGGTGATGACGTCAAAAAATTGATCATCACTAACATTCGTTTCGCCACTTGTCGTGAGTGTATATTCTTGAGGAGATGCGGGTGCGGTATGCAGGAATAGCCGGTGTTTACGCGGAGGAAGTCCTTGTGGAGTCACGTCACCCATAAGCCCCTGGACGTATATGGCGTTGTTACCGGGCTTTATCACAATACTGAGCACTCCGCGGATGGGTTGAGTACCTAATGTGATGAGTGGTTGCGTGACAGCTCCCTGAATGGTTTTGTCTGTTAACCTATACGTACCCAGATAGGGTTTTTCATAGGTGATAGATTGCGTTCCATTGGATGTTCTCAACTCATATTGACCTGTTGAATTGGTTTGAGTGCTACCTGTGGAAGTGCTAATTTTTACCCCATTTCTATCTATAACAGGCTGACCAAATTCATTTAGTATCCGGACTTCTCCTGCAACACTTCCTACTGGCTCAGCTTTGTCTTTCCCACAAGCGGAAGCCAGATAGGCAATTGTGATGAAGTTGAACAGGTGGAGGACAGTTCTCATGGCATTCAGCTGAGTAAGTTAAAGGCTATTCTTGTACGATTACCTCGCAATTATTACCGGGAGGGTTCACGCATTGGGAACGGTCACTGGCTGGCCGGACTTCACGATTCATATAACCGCCGCACCCGTCCGCTTGTACCCAGATGGTATTGCCGGTGTAACAACCAGCGCTATTCGTTTCACAATTTTGCTCCATCCAAGTGCCTTGTGCAGGGTAACCATAATCGATAAAGCTTACCTGCACGGAATGGTTTCCCTTGACATTCGAGACGGCTACATTATTGTTCACCACGTGGAATTGAGTGCCGTCGGAAAGGGTCGCATTGTTCCAATAAGTAACATTATCTACTTGGAAAGACGCAGAGAGAGCCCAGGAGCAAGATGGTGTTGCCCCTTCCAATAGCAGATCATCGCCTACATACAGTGTAGTAGTGCCAGTTGGTGTGACAGACCCACTTCCAGCGGTAACAGATGCTGAAATTGTAAATTTTCGGTCACGCGCGTAATTGCTCGTGTTTTCTGTCAGTAGCCGACGTGGGGCAGTGGGTGACAGGGTTTCCACGTAGGTTTTATACATCTGCCCACGCTCATTGTACTCAAACTGCGTGTAGAAATTTTTACTATCCAACTGGAATGTTGGATTCCAGGTTTGTGAGTCATACACAAAGGCTTCCAGTGAGGCCGTGAGGGGCGCGACGCGGAAATCGTCAAAATAGACCGTGCCTCCTGTTGTCTGACAATTAACTTCCAACCGTTTACCAACTGCTGATGCAGGAACGTTGAAAGTGGATTGCAGTAAGCACCAAGCACCAGCTCGCAATACGGGAGTTGCTGTGGTCAAGGATGTCGAAGCCAAGGTGGTAGTGGCACTTCCATCAACCAACGTTGCAACTAGGCGTCCATCCGGCGAAACGGTTGTTGGGCTATACACCCATACACTGGCTTGGTATGCGCGACCTGGTTTTGCCCCTTCATTTGTAGAGATTGGCGTGTTGAATGAAAATCCCTTTGGGTTTGCGGAATTTACTTTAACACTAAACTGACCGGTGTGGCTAACATCAATGGAAGCTAAGGCGGCTCCTCCCACTTCACCCCCAAAAAAGGTAGTGTTCGGCCGGGCATCTTCCGCACCTGAGTAAGCAATTTCTCCATACCGGGCGTTTTGGGCTCGACAGAGAACCTGACTGTTATTATAGCCATACTTAACGACGGCGGTTGCGTCGCTAAGCGGGGCCCGTGTTTCAAGACCAGCTGAGTACTCGTTTACTTGCCCTATTTCCGCAAGCTTTTGCCAGGCAGGATGTTGCGAAGCACCAGTGGCCCAGTTGTAGTCCGTAAAGCTTCCGACTGCTGTTCCTCCGGTAGGTCGTACCAGTGGCGCACGCCAAGCGTAACTAGCCTGTGGGCGCCAGATAGGTGTGACAGCTGCAATAGAAGTATAGAGGCCATTGTTTTCCACTCGTCTGGTCCACGTATTAGACCAAGTTTGCACCGAGCCGCCCAGTAATTCCTGGGGCGTGTCATTGGCATCCAGTTTATAGGTGTACGACTGAGCTATGGGGCTAAGAATATGCTTATTGGCATTACTCTCTGCTTTAGAGCGCAAACTAGCGTAACGCGTGTAGGCGGGTACATTCACAGATTTAAACCGCGTGCCAAAGGCGTTTTCCTGCATACTTTCCAGCACAGTGCCTGTGATGAAATCCCAGGAGATGTTCTGCTGCGTGGTTATGCCCTGCTTTATTTTTCGCAGCCCTACGTGAGGGTATCGGAGTTGCCTGCCTTTCTGAAATGAGCGTTGATACTTCCTCCCTACGCAAGCGCCGGTTCGTCTTTGCTATGGACGAATTAGAGCAAGTTGTTCACGTAGCCGATGCGCGGAAGGCCCGGAATGTGCAATACTTCTGCCGGGGCTGCCGTCGCCCACTTTCCTTTTGCAAAGGACCTAAGCGCACGCCCTATTTCCGCCACCAGGCTCGGGTATGGGCGCCTGGAGAACACTGCGACTACCAGGATGAGTCCCACGCCCATAAGCAAGCCAAGCGCATGCTGCAGGAGCGTCGCTGGGTATTCGTATCCGACGTGCAGCCGTATCAGGCCCCTGGCTACGAAGGCCAGCTGCCAACCCTTCGGCCAGCAGAACGTTTTGAGTCGGCTCAAGTGCTGGCGGAACGTTCTCTTTTTGCAGCGCCAGATGGTCGAATTTTCTATTTAGCCGAGCACCAGCTACACGAGCCAGCGAACGGCCGCGAGTTGATTTGCCGGCCTGATATTGTCTTTACCGATGCCCAGGGCCAAGCCTTACTGTTGGTAGAAATCCACGTTACCCATGCCGTAGACTATCAGAAGTTGGTGGGCCTGCAGCGGATGCAGCTCAATACCTTAGAAATCACTATTCCCATTTCAGCTTCCGACCGGGAAATTGCACGGTTGCTAGATGGGGTCAGCAGCCGAAAATGGCTTTATCACCGTGAGCGAGAGCAACACCCCCCCTTTGGGTTTGATGCAACCCCAGCAGCGGGCGTGGCTGGAAGCGATTTATACGAGATACCAGCACCGGGCACCGAGTCCTACGAATGCCAACTCTTCGAGCTTCGAGAGGGAATTAGAGCACTTCAACGATTTATGGCAGAGCCTAGCGTACGCGACAACTTTACCCAGCGCGACCGAGAACGAGCAGCAGAGAACCGAAAAGACCGAGCAGCGGATGAAGCAGCGGACCGAGCGGATGCAGCAGCTCAGGCAGACGAGGAGTGCGCGTATCAGGCAGCATATCGAGCAGAAGCAGAACGAGTGCTTGGACCGATTGAGGAGGATGAAATCTGCCTTATCCGAGAGCAATCAGCACTTCGAGGAAAGCAGCAGGACGTTAACACAGCTACAACACGAGTACGACGCGCTTTTACAGCAGCAGCACTTGACCTATCAACAGGCGGTGGACAGGCGCATGCAGAAGCTCGGCGCCGAACTGAGCCAGCTCGCCGACTCCTTGAAGATGCTCTGGGAGAAGAACGAGAGCGAAGCCGCACGCTTAGCCGAGGACGAACAGAGCTGGAGCAACGACGAGACACATTTCATCGAATCCGAAAAACTAACCTTCGACTGGCAGAGGAGGAGCTTGCTGCTGGACGCGAAGAAACAGCACTTGCAAAGCTGGAAGAACAGCTTGCAGCAGAAGAAATCAGCGTTACACAACAGGAGGCTGCTGGCCGGCTCCAGCAAGCCGAGCAGTCCGGGTATGTTCAGCAACTGGAAGCCAGCCAGCGACGAGCAGAGGAGCTACTGGCTGCGGAAGTCGAGGCCCTTACGGGAGCTGTTGCGCAGCTACGTGCAGCTGAGCGTACGCTGTCAGAACTTAAAAGCCGAGCTATCCAGGGGCGGTTTTCTTAGCGAAGATCCATTGCCTGAGGGGCCGGCAAAACTGGTGGATGCTCCCCCCGGTTGGTAAAGCCTACTATATGCCGGGTACTGCTGCTCTCAAATGTTCTCCTTGTAAGATGATTTGGACAAGTAGCCTTCATCCACGATAAAGCGGTAGGGTGGTACAAGCGGGCTTTGCATCCCGAAAAACAGCCATTTTTGGGACGCTTTTCTGTCGAACTATTAGATAAAATAATTTCAGCATTGGTTTAACTTTCTTCTGCGTGAGCCCTTGAGGGAAAAGGTAGATGTGGCTTTCCACTAACAGGTGCTCATTGCATCTCAGCTAGCACGACCAACAACCAGCAGCAGGACAGCCCCGAATCAGCCCTTTCCTATGTACTCTGTTCTGATGAATGATAGATACCCAACTCGACAAACTCTTTGGAGCGCCGCCAACAAGCTACAGAACTCATAACTTAGCAACAATGAAATATTCTTCCTCCGACGACGAAGCCGAAGTGCTACCCAATTTATTGGGGCTGTCATCATTGGAGGAAGTGCAGCAGGTTGAAACCGAAGGCTTCCTCCTTGCCGAGCAGAGCTTGCTTAATGAGTTGCGCGAAGACGAGCTATTTGACGTTGCCTACATTCAGGAAATTCATCGTCGCGCCCTTAGCCGGGTTTACGGCTTCGCGGGACGATATCGCACCGTTAATCTTTCCAAAAGCGGGTTTACGTTTCCGGCTGCCATGCACTTGCCCCAAAGCATGGCAGATTTCGAACGGAGCATGCTACGTTCACTGCCCCACACTTGGCCCGATGCCGCTTCCCTGACACGCGATGTGGCCCACGTCCACGCCGAACTGCTGTTCATCCATCCGTTTCGGGAAGGCAACGGCCGCACTGCCCGCGTGTTGGCTAACCTCATGGCCTACAAAAACGGCTCGACCAGCTTCCAGTGGGAAGCATTGGCCGAGCCAGAAAGATTTAACCAGTATGTGCAAGCAGTGCAAGCAGCTGGGAGACTCGATTATGAGCCAATGCAGGTGGTTATCGCAAGCGTATTACCCCCGACTCCGTAGCTGAAGCGCCCACTACCCTATGCAGACGGCTTTCATCGGCTCTGATGCCTTCTACGCGAGCCGAGCCCACAGCATTACGTACCAACATTTGCTGGCGCTCCTCCCCATCCTGTAGGTGTGGGTAACGGTCTACGATTCTTTTGCCAGTAGCTTTCATAATCTTCAGGTTTTCTACATTTCTATAACAAAGTACGCATAAGTATCATTCCTGGCCACCGTAGGTGAAAGTACGAACTAAACAGTTCGTCATGCGGAGCGAAATCGAAGCACCTCGACTGGGGTAGTCATTCATGCTACTGCAGCGAAGCAGCAGTAGAGACAGCAAAAGCTAATTGTTCTTTTGTCGGCTGCTACTTCACACGTCCCACAACGGGTTCTGTAAGTGCCTCAGAAATAACTTCTCTTGAAATATGGTCTCGCCCCCGGCCTTCTGCAGGGCATCGAGTTGCAGTTCCAAATATTGGCCAAGTGCCGAGTGAATGTGAAGCCGTGACAATAGGACGCCGACCCTACTTACCTCATCGCCTTTTTTGACCGGGTTCGTTGCAAGTCTGGTGCTTCCTCCTTAGCCTGTAACCGGCCTGACGGTACTAGGCGTGGGCAGAGACGAGCTCGCCCCGCGTTGTACGCCCTGTGCTGGTGCAGATGTCTTGCAGTTAGAGAGCCGCTACCGGCACGGATACCGGCCGGTACCCGTGCCGGTATCCGTGCCGCTTCGGCGCCAGTACCGGCACGGGTACCGGCTAGTCGCCCCCCGCCTCCCGATCCTACGTCGCCCCGGCGTGCGGGTCCGTGCGGGAAGCCCGCCCCGCCCAACGCGTTTGCGGCCCCTCGGGCCTGTTTTCTGCCCGCGCACCCGCGCACGGGAGCCGTGTAGGCCACGCACCTCCCTGGCTTGGGCGGCAAGCCGCCGCAGGGCAAGAGCGCTTTCCCTTTTTCCGGCCGGTACCCGCACGGGTACCGGCGCCGGTAGCGGCGCATGAGGTGCTTGCACCCGGGGCAGCCGAATCAGGACGGGATAGGAAAAGGAGCCTTACGTGTAGCAGGAATGTTCCAAGGGCAATATGGAATTCTCCTTATTCACTAGCTCTTCTAGAACGGCCTCTGTTTAGGGGCGACACAGGGGGCCTGCGGTGAGGCGAATACCGTAGGCATGGCTGGACACTTCCATCCTATGGCAGTCCCTTGTCTTCAGAAACACGAGAACGAAGATTCCTTGTGAGCAGCTATTCCAGTCGAAAGGAAAATTCTGTGAAATAACCAGTACCTAAAAATTTAATTATTTCACGATCACACTGCACGATTGCTCTTCTTGTCTCCGCTGTTATGCTGCCGCTAAGGCATCCAAAATACTGCTTCAGGACACGGAAACTATTTAAATGCCATTCCTGCATTGCTCTAAAGCACGAACGAGGCACAACCGGTGAAATATAATTACTAAGTTGCAGCCTAGTAGTGTTTCTTTTCTCTATCACTTCTATGTTTCGTTCTGCTTTTTCCTTTTCTGGTCGTATCCGCCGCACTGAATACGGCCTGAGTTACTTGGCCTATATGTTCGTCCTCTCACTGCTGCAGGTAGTGTTTCCACCAGAAGAGGGAACGGGTAACTCCCTGATTATGCTGGCCGTCTTTATTCCGTGTGCCTGGTTCCTACTTGCTCAAGGCACTAAACGATGCCACGACCGCAACAATAGTGGCTGGTACCAAATGATTCCGTTTTATGCCTTCTGGATGCTGTTTGCGGCTGGCGATAGCGGCCTCAATGCGTATGGCGAGGACCCCAAAGCGGCGGGCGTTTCCGTAGATACGTACTAACCACCCTCCTGAAAAAGCCTCTTTCATTCTGTTGGAGGCTTTTTGGGGTGAACAGCAAGGTCGAGCAACCTAAACTCTATCAGGCCTTAGGTGGACCAATAACACCCACTTATCAGTCCTTAATATGGGGGTTCTGTCTTCTATAAACGGCAGCTGTCCGCTACCTTGGGCATACTATGCCCGCTCATACGCCTCCGTTAGCTGGAACTCCCCTGTTCATCTGTTCTTTCGGGAGCCTTGCTTTATATCTGCAGGGCTGTGAGCACTGGTTAGTTCGTAAAGGCGCTTACCAAGCCGATGCCTTGGCTCTCCAAGCCCAAACTACGTTGGTCTGGCTGCCTTTGCTAGAGCACGCCTACCCTCTTTTCCGCGCCCAAGTCTTGGCGGGGTTGCCGGCCCACTGCCCCGATGCCCTGACGATGTTTCCTGTTTGGGACCTGGTGCGGCTGGCCTTCACCAGTGGGTCCGCCTACTGGGTTGAGCGGGCCCTGCCTTGGGTTGCCTATGTCCCCTAGATACTGAGTTGATAACACACTTAAGCGCCCTGGCCGTAGATGATACCTTGCCCCAACACATTCGACACCAAGCCAAACGCTTACGCTTTACGGCGGGGGCCTAGTGACCAGCAGCAATCACTGCGCCGCAAACAACGTTTCTCAGGAAAGTACCAAGCCGAGCTCTAGAAGGAAAGAGCAATGTGTCTACTATTTTTCCGAGGCGAGTCCGAAAACAAACGTGGCTGTTGCAGAACACTATCGGTAGTGTAGTACAGGTATATAGGAGCCTTAGTGCACCGCGAATAGTAGCGCTACACAGCATGTGTAGCCGGCAGTGTTCGCCGTTGCGAGCATTGCCATTCCCTGCTGACAGTTCTGCAACAGCCACCCTCCTTTTGCTGTACACGCTGAGCACACTGCCAAATAGCCTCGGAAACGCCGGTTTCTGGACAGGTTTTGCCTACCCTTTGTTGGACAGCTGAAGGCACTCAACAAACAGTTGATTTCTATAGCTAGGACATGCAGTGGATGACATGTCAACTGGAGGCGTAACTTGGCCCTACAATCGTATTCGCTCATCAACACTTGTTTTATCTACTTTACCATGCTACAGGTCTTTACACGTCATGTTGCCGTACTCCTTCCTCTCATAGGCTTCGCTTTCACCGGCTGCTCGCGTATGGATGACCCGGGCAACGTGCCGCCCAACCCCGAGGCCAGCTATCGTCGCACGGTCGTGTATCTCGACCAAGCCCGCCCGGCCCGCCACGACACGACGTACCAAAGCCCCATCTTGCAGGTCGCAAGCCGACTCAGCCCTACTGAATTCGTTCTTCTACTGCACTCCGCTTCCCGGCAAGAGCGGCTGGTGATGAGTGTCCCTCGCGCCCAAATGCCCGCTGATTTAGTGGGCAGCTACCGCTTCCAGGCCCCCGTTAACCGCGGCCAAGCCCCCTTTTACGCGTACGGGGTAGACAAGTCGGACAGACCAGGCGGTGGAGAATCCTGGCTCTACGATAGCTGGTGGCTGCCTTCTACGGGCGCTGTCACGGGCAGCCTTACCCTCACAGCCTACAATACTCAGCAGCACATGCTCAGTGGCCAGTTTCAGTTGGCGCTGACGGGCGTGTATGACCCGCGGGCGCGCAGCACGGATTCGCCTTCCCGCCGCTGCGATCTGACGTTAACCGGGACCTTTACCAACGTGCCGGTTACAGATACACCCTAGGCCGCTGCTGTTTGTCAGCCTATCAGGCTTTACGGCACGGCACCGCCCCTGGAGCGGTTAAAGAAAAATTGACCTCCTAGATTATGACTAGCTTCTCGATCCAGGGAAAGATCCAGGGAAAGGATCAAGAAGGTATACCCTAATGGCCCCCATCGAATCTGGTGCGGTGAGAGCCGCTCTTTCGGCGAAAGAGGAGGTGACAAGTAGGATCACGTAAAAAAGTGGGTGGTGCTTTCCTAGCCCGATCTTTCTAACCCGCTTCGCTGCCTGGCTACACTACCGACCGCTCAGGACTTGGTGGGAGACCTAGTGCGCTTTCCCTTGGCACTTTACGCTGAGCACGCAAACCGTTAGCATAAACCGTGTCTCGTGCTATTTCCAGACTAAAGGGGCGTTTCTGAATCGGCATACGAGGTGTCAGCAGCGGAAAAGAGTACCATTTGCTCCGTAAGACGGGCTCTGGTTGCTTTTAGCGCCCCATCGCCCCTGGGCGGTAAAGGGGCCCGGGTCCGTACCCCCATCTTTTGGCTATCGCTGGATACCACCGCCAGGTGCCATAATCCGCCTGTGGCTTGGCCCGCCCGCAGTAACAATTAGGTATTCGAAGCACCTACTTGGAAATGCTTACGCCCCCCTTGTCACGGCCGTACTAAGACTAACAAGATCCCGCTTATTTCTGGGCAACAGTAGACAGCTGCCTGCTATCAAGAGCCAGAAACAAGCGGGAGCAGGGGATTCGTTTACTGGAATGCGCCAGCTCTGGGTATATTTACCGCCATGTTGCAAGGTTATTAGATATATCCAAATACCCTGTAGCCGTATTTCATTTAGGGCTATTACGTCCGATCCAATAAGAGCTTTTCTTTATGACGAAACTACTACCCTACGTGCTGATGGCCACGGGCCTTCTGCTCACTTCCCTCGCCCAGCCAGCTACGGCCCAAGCGCCTGCCAAGCAATGGGACAAGACCTTTGGCGGCAGTGGCTCCGATGACTTACGTTTTCTCGCGCAGACCGCTGATGGCGGCTATATTCTAGGGGGCGAATCGGAATCTGGCCTCAGCGGCGACAAATCGGAAATGAGCCGGGGCAGCAGTGACTACTGGGTCGTCAAGCTCGATGCCAACGGCAGCAAGCAGTGGGATAAAACGGTTGGTGGATCGGACGAGGACCATTTGCAAGTCGTACAGCAAACCCGTGATGGCGGCTACATCCTAGGTGGCTGGTCTACCTCCGGCGTGAGCGGTGATCGAACCGAGGCGAGCCGAGGCCGTAGTGACTACTGGCTGGTGAAGCTGGATGCCACGGGCCAGAAGCAGTGGGACAAGGCGCTCGGCGGAAGCGGCAATGACTACCTCCGCTCCTTACAGCAAACCCCGGATGGGGGTTATATCCTCGGGGGCGATTCCCATTCCACCAGTAGCGGCGAGAAAACCCAGGACTCCGGCGGCTTTTTCGCGGACTACTGGCTGGTTAAAGTCGACGCCACCGGCACGAAACAATGGGATAAGACCTACGGGGGCGCAGAGACCGACCAGCTGACCAGTGTGCAACTGACCCCTAATGGGGGCTACATCTTGGGCGGCATTTCCTATTCCGACACGGGGGGCGATAAGACCGATGCCCGGCGCGGGGTAAGCGATTATTGGCTCGTGAAGGTAGACGCAAACGGGCGCAAACAGTGGGATAAGACCTTCGGCGGCACTGACTATGACTTCCTGTTTGCCGTGCAACCCACCCGGGAGGGGGGCTACTTGCTGGGGGGCAGTTCGCAGTCCGGCCCCGATGGAGACAAAACGCAACCCAGCCAGGGCAAGCTCGATCAATGGCTTGTGAAAGTAGATGCGAACGGCACCAAACTGTGGGACCGCGCTTTTGGCAGCAGTGACGACGATCTTCTGCTCTCCCTGCAGCAAACGGAGGATGGCGGGGCCATCCTCGCCGGGACTTCGTTCTCCGGCCAGGGAGGGGATAAAACCCAGCCTAGCCAAGGGCTCGACGATTATTGGCTAGTGAAAGTAACTGGCGCTGGCACCAAGCTCTGGGATCGAACCTATGGCGGCACGAGGTCCGACTATCTCTTCTCCATGCAGCAGACGCAGGATAAGGGGTACCTTCTGGGAGGCCGCTCTGATTCCGGCCTTGGGGGCGACAAATCCCAAGCCAGCCGGGGCGACCAAGACTTTTGGGTCGTAAAAGTAGAGCCGGCTTCCTTGCCCTTATCTACTCAAGCAGGGGCTTCGCCGACAGGTCTGACAGCGTCTCCTAACCCGATGAGCGCTTTCTTGACCTTACGGGGAACCACTGGCAGCCCCTACCAGCTGCTCAACCAATTGGGCCAAGTCGTCCGGAGCGGCCGCGTTTCTTCGCAGCCCCTGGACGTACAGACGCTACCCGCGGGTCTCTACCTGCTACGCGAACCCATCAGCGGCTACACCACCAAGCTAATCAAGGAGTAGGGCGAACCGGCCGGAAACAGCAGGGAGGAAAGGCCCGTCACTAGGTACTGGTCGCCGCTTCATGGCCGGAGCCAGTACCGGCTGCGCGAGCAGAGTTCTCATGGTCTTGTCCAAGCATGCGGTCATGAGCGGTCATGAGCCGTCCTGTGGGATGCGACCTTTTCTAGTAAAAACGAATAAGCTAAGATAAGCTACCGGTATCGGCACGGCTAGGGGCACCGGATCCCACTCCTACTACCGGGACCGATAACGGCACCGGTAGTAGGAGTGGGATCCGGTGCATCCGGGGAGCCAGCTCGTACCGCGAGGCCGAGGCGAGGGAGACATTGCCTGCAAGCTCCCCTGGTTCGTGCTTTCGGGCAGTAAACAGGCCCTGGGAATAAGAAAGCGAACGGTGGGAATAACCTATTCCCTGGTAAGCAAGTAGCAGCATTGAGTCAGTTGGTCGTGGTGCACGCCGTTAACGGTACCGGTACCGGTCGTTAATGGTGCCGCTACTGATACCGATAACGGGCCGGTAGCGGCAACGCGTTGGTACCGGTATCGTCGGTGCCCGTTCCAGAAGGTCCCACTCCCAGAGCAGAGCATATAGCACGGAGTGCATTGCCCCGCTAATCAAGCACCGCCGGGCTGGTTACATGCTAAGGAGGAACGTTCAGGTTTGTAATAAGGACTGCGTGGCCCTTTTCTAATCGTCCTCAAGTAAAAGGGTACTACCTACTACTTAACCACTGTACCTTGAAGCAGACAATCTACGGTCGTGATCGATTTAGGAACGGACTGTTTCTGTGTACTCTTGACATTCTGATTAGATACCAATGAGATTATAGCCACTCTCCATGCTTCAAATCCTAAAAAATCTACGGCAGAAAATAGCTGATAATGCGGAGCTACTATGGCTGTTGCCGCTATTTTTTGTGTTTCTTATTCTGGCAATACCGACTTTTCCATTCCTCTTTATTTATGCCCATATAAGCGATAAAAAGTTTCAGAAAAACTACACCGCGTATCTGGCTAGAATGAACGGCACCTGTTTCTTTTATTACAATAATCGCAAAAGCAGTCTTGCGTATATCCGCGAAGTTTTGCTGCCGGCGTTATCCCCATCTGTCCAGGTTGTTTTCGTTGAGCGGCGCGAAGTGGACGCTGGCCCTGATGGTAAATACTTGGCAAAGATGCTGGGGGAGGTAAAAGAGCGCAAAGGCTTTCCGTATCTACTAAAGATTATAGACGGACAAGTAATAGAGTGCTCCGTTAACAATCAATTCTACAGCATCATGATTGGCCGCAAGCCCTTGAGCCCACTTTTAGACAGAATAAATGCCTTCTACAAGGCGGCATAGGCCCTTTCTCTTGTTTAGTCAATTCCTCCTTCAACTAAACAGAGAGCGTTTACCTTGCCACCGCTTCTGAACCCTTCGTGCTTAATGCGTAGATAAGCAGCTATCCAGTTCTTGCCCAGCGCGACGGCGCCCCGGAGCTCCACATATTGCAAGAAGGAGAAGAGCAGCCCCAGCAGAGCGGGGACAATGCTGTGGTCGTTGGGGTTGGCCACATAGCGGACCAAGCAGTACGCCAGCGGGGCAGCCAGCCACCCCCAAGGAAACGAAAGCTTGAAGGGCATGGGGCTATGGAGGGAGCACCCAAGTTAATACTGGTCTATGGGGCTTTTGCGCAGCTTGCATCTCTTTTGGGCCGTGGGTCTAGTGCTTGCTTCGAAAAAATGACGATACTTTATCCTGCCGTTGTTCCCGCCCCGCCCACTTTCTTTTTTGCATGAAATCACTCGTTACCACTGCCCTGCTCAGCCTTTACTCATTTTCGCAGGCCCAGGCCCAGACATTCACGGACGTTACCCCCAGTTCCATAGAGAACCTGTGGGTGGGCGCCAATGCTTGGGGCGATTACGACGGCGACGGCGACCTGGACTTTGTTATCAGCGGCGTCAACGCGAGCGGCACGATGACGACGGCGTTGTACGCGAACACCCAGGGCGCCTTTACCCCCGTCCCCACCGCCCAGTTTGCGGGCGTTGGGGTGGGCTCGGTCGAATGGGGGGATTACGACAACGACGGGGACCCGGACTTGCTCCTTTGCGGGGCGACGGTTAATTCCGCCAACGATAAACGACCCATTGCCCGCATCTACACCAACGTCGGGGGCGGGCGTTTTGAAGAGCTGGTCAGTGCGCAGCTGCCGGCCATGTACCACGGCGAAGCGAAATGGGGCGACTACAACAACGACGGCCGCCTGGACGTTGCGCTCGCCGGCAATGGCAAAACGGGCATATTCAAAAACACGGGTAACGGGGTGTTCACCGAAGTGCCTAACCTGAACCTGCAGTTTCTGTTCCAAACGGGCCGGGTATCGTGGAGCGATTACGACCAGGACGGGGACCTGGACCTGTTCGTTTCCGGCTGGACGGGGAACGCGTCGGCCGCCAAGCTGTACCGCAACGACGGCCGGGATGCGTTTGTGGATGCCACCCCCGCGCTCATCCGCGGCCAACACCGGGGCGACGCGGCCTGGGCCGATGCCGACGCCGACGGCGATCCGGATCTGGTGGTCTCCGGCGATTACCGGGTGAACGGAAATGACCAGTACCATTCCGTGCTCTACCTCAACAACCGCGGTACGTTTACGGCCAGCACACAAACCGCTTTCTGGTTCGTGGAAGACGGTTCACTGGCTTGGGGCGATGCCGACAACGACGGCCTATCCGACCTGTTGCTCCTGAGTGGGGTGGTGAGCAGCACGCGCAGCATCGTCTACCATAACAACGGCAACGGCACGTTTCGGGAAGTAACCGAAGCGCAGAGCCGCCTGCGCGGCTTTCGGGACAGCGACGCTTCCTGGGGCGACTATGACAACGACGGGGATTTGGACTTGCTGGTGCTGGGCCTGTACAACGGCGTAACGAAGATTTACCGAAACGAGACCGTCGCCGTCAACCGGCCCCCGGCCCGCCCGGCCGCGACCCAAGCCGCCGCGGTTTCGGGCACCTCGGTGACGCTTTCCTGGTCGGCCGCCTCAGACGATCACACGCCAACGCCGGGCCTGAACTACAACCTCTACGTGGGCAAGCAAGCCAACAAACAGGCGCACTTGTCCGCTTTGGCCAATCCGCTCACCGGCACCCGGGCCATCGCGGCCATGGGCAACGCCGGCTCCGCCCGGTCCCTCACGCTGCAGGGGCTGCCCGGGGGCCGCCATTACTGGGGCGTCCAAGCCATAGACGCGTCCTTTCTGGGGTCGGCTTTTGCCCCCGAGCAGTCGTTCGTTATACCCCTCACGGCGGCCCTGACAGCGGCGCAGTCCATAGCATGTGCTGGCGAACCCGTGCGCATCACCTACACCGGCAACGCGGGGCCCACGGCCCAGCTTAGCTGGGATTTTGGCGGCGGCACGGTGGTGTCCGGCACCGGCCGGGGGCCTTACCTGGTGCAGTGGCCCACGCCGGGCGCAAAAACCGTGCGCTTGGCCGTCAGCGACGACGGGCTGGCGGCTCCCCTGGCAACGACGCAGTTGCTCGTCAACCCGCGGCCCACGGCTACCCTGACGGGTGATTCTATCATTTGCGACGGTCCCGCCCGCATGGCCGTGGCCCTGACTGGGGCCGCCCCCTGGCAGTTACGTTACGAGACCGGGGAAGGCGTGAAGCAACTCAGCGTCGCGACGTCGCCGTTTTCCTTCACGACCGATTCAACGGGGGTCAGCCGGGTTCTGTCCTTGACTGATGCGAGCGGCTGCGCGGCCCTGTCGACCGGTGACTCCATTCGCGTTCAGCGCTGCGTGCAGGCGTTGCGGCCTTTTCCCAACCCCTCGTCCGGCTCGGTTTACCTGGGCCTGAGTGCCCGCCCGGGGCCGGGTGGGATGGTGCGCGTGTGGAACCTGCAGGGGCAACTCGTCTGGGAGCAGGCGCTGACGGGGCCGGCCCTGGGGCAAGCGCTGGAGTTGCCGCTCCCCTCCGGCCTCTACCACCTGCAGCTGGAGACCGCCCTGCAGACCACCCGCACCAAGCTCATGATTAATCGGTGAGTTGGCAGCAAGCAAGGTTCGATGGTAGGCCCGACGATCCGGCAGCACTGCGCATGGTCCCGACAAACTCCTGCTAGCTCCAGTGGGGTGTAATCCAAGGTGACAATAGCCCCTGCTGCACACGTTCGGACGCGATGGCCTGCGCCGATGAGGTGTAGCGGGGCTGATCGGTAGGGACAGCGCCGTGCCCAATTGGAGTTCAGGCGCGAAGGGGTATAGAGATAAGGCAGTGCCTTGGATGAGTTTTGGTTATTCAAAAGCTCGTGGCTGTTGCGGACCGCTCCATTAGGCCTCACAATATGGTTTCCCGCGCTAGCAGCGGCCAAAGTGGCGCTTTCCAAGCGTTTTCAGCTTCTTTGCGGCTCGGGCAGCTTTGTAGAGCCTCAGCTAAGTTCTGCAACAGCCACGGTAGTTATCGTGGGCCGTCCAGTTGACGTTGCATATCCTGCCCAAATACCCATAACTCCTGAATAGGCACCACCCCTCGTTTATCCTTGGCCACGTTCTTGCCCGCTTTCGTGAACAAGCATGGATAGCAGGCTAACCCTTGCGTGCCCGTCAGGGCACCAACTTCTTGCTCCCATCCTTTCCAGCGAAGGTTGCGGTAATACGCCTTTAGGTCTCCGGAGAAGCAAAAAAGCAGAAATTCCGAGTAGGTTTTATTCGTGGCCTCCCAGTGCAAATTGTCCGGAGCGAAATAGAAAATCTTGCCCAAGGACTCTTGGCCAAATGCGCCGCCATTCAGGGCATAAATGTACGCTTCCCCGTTCGGCAAGCCAGTGATTGGTAGAGGTTAAGCCGCTTGTTTAAATTCGAGTGGGGTCATAAAATTTAAGGCCTGGTGCGGCCGCTGCGTGTTGTAGTCATGCATCCACTCGTCCACCAGCTGGCGCACGTGGGCCAGTGAGCGAAACAGATGAGCGTCGAGCAGCTCGCGCCGAAACGAGCCGTTGAAGCGCTCGATATACGCATTTTGGGTCGGCTTGCCCGGCTGAATCCAGTGCAGCGCAATACCCTGCTGCTCGCACCAGTCGCTCAGGCGGGCACTGATAAACTCGGGCCCGTTATCCGTGCGCAGCTGCGTGGGTGGGCCATGACACTCGACCAAGCGCGTCAGCACGTGCACCACGCGGGTAGCTGGTAAGGAGAAGTCGATTTCGACGCCGAGCAGTTGGCGGTTATAATCGTCGAGCACATTCAGCGTCCGAAAGCGACGGCCATCCGTGAGCACATCGCTGGTAAAGTCGAGCTACCAACATACGTTAGCCGCTGCTGGCACGGTCAAAGGCAGTTTCACGCGGGCAGGCACGCGCTTTTTCAAGCGCCGAGGCAGGTTGAGTGCCAGCTCGCGGTAAATGCGCAGGGTGCGTTTGTGATTGATTAGCAGCCCATTCTTGCGCAAGCGGTGATGTAGCTCCCAGAAGCCCCAGCCGGGGTAATGTCCCGTCAAGGCCCGCAAGGCGTGCTGCACCGGCTCGTCGTTGCGCCCCGGTACCAGCAGGTGGTAGCTGCTACGCGCGAGTCCGACCAAGGCACGCGCGCCGCTGGCTCCAGCCTTTACTCACTAAGCCCTGCGCTGCCTGGCGCCGCGCCGCAGGGCTACTTACTTTTTTCGCAGGATCTCCTTAATAGCCTGATTTTCTAGGCTCAAATCGGCGAACATCTGTTTCAGCCGTTTATTCTCCTCTTCCAAGTGCTTGAGCCGGGTTAGCTCGGCCACGCTGGTCCCGGCGTATTTGCTTTTCCAGGCATAAAACGTGGCCTCGCTCAAGCCGGGCTCGCGCACAATTTGGGCTACGGTCTGCCCGCTGGCTTGCTGTTGCAGAATCGCTACGATTTGGGCTTCGCTGAATCGTCCTTTTTTCATTGGTCAGTCGTCAGGTGGTGAAAATACGACTTTCTCTACTGCCAACTGGCCCGCTATCTAGGGAAGCGTACATCCTTACTGTATTCCCTTAGCCGATTCCACCAACCATATTTCGGTGACGCTGGACTACACGTTAATTACCAAAAAGGGCAACCGCGAAGCGCACCGGCTGCAGGTATTGTTGAAAGTGAAACGGGAGAAAGGATTTTCGCCCTTCTCCATGTAGTAACGTTCGATTTAGCATTCCCCCGCAACGCGCTTGGAAGCCATGATTGGTGAAACGATAGCCTGGAAAGTGGGAACGAAATCAGGAAAACCAGCCCAATAAGCCCGTCTTAACTGATCAGTTCTGTAGAAGGAAGTGTCCAGGATGAGTTCGGTTTTTGGCTACATATTCTGCCTACGGTGATGGCCCAGAAAAGGCGTTTTTACGAGATCTTTTTGGATGGTGCTCAAGGGCTCACCAGGGTTAACAAACCGTTTCTTTTCTTATTATCCCCTATCTGCTTGGCTTAACACTCCCAATTGTTTCAGATTGCAGGCGCGCTTTAAAATAATAACGTGTGCCAATGGACACCATGCTGGTCATCCCCACGCTGCTGAGGCCATACCCTAGCGAGCGTAGGGGCAATGTCACCAGTGTCTGCGCTGTCAGGTCTATGTGCGCGCCTACCGCATAGCACAGCCCGGCTCCCCCAGTTAGGCCCAGGCCAAAGCTTCGGTACTGGTCCGTGTCGGAGAAGTAGATGGTACAAGTGCTGTCGGCCAAGGTAGACTTGTTTGTCTGCATATCAACCATCAGCGTGATTCCCACGCCCCCTTGTGCCTGAAGGCGTCCTAGGGCCGGTCGGCCTACATCGGCGCGCAGCAATATCGGCAGCTGCACGGTCCGCAGCCGGGTTTGATAGTGGGCGTAGATGGGGAACGGTTGGGGATAAGAAGCCCGATCTACCCATTGTTCCCGGTGCTCAGAGCGGCGCTGGGATGTGCTAAGACCGAGTTGCAGACTCAGGCCAGGTTGTAGAGTAGTCCCTACGGTCACCGTGGGGGCTACCCCTTGCCCCATCCAGTTAAAGCCCGAGCGGTACGCATGATAGCCTGCCTCCAAGCCCACGTAGACAGTCTTTTCAGGCTTTCCCGGCTGCGACTGGCTGAACACTGGTAAGGGAAGAAGTAACAAGCTTGTCCAATAGAAGGCGAGCATAGACCAAGGGAGAAGATATAATAAGGGGAAATAGGGAGCAGAAAATAGTAGTGCCAGCGTTGCTCATTTGCTGGACAGTAATATAGGGACTTTCGCTGTAGCGGTCATGAGTGCCTTCCGCACTGCTACATTAGTTAAGGTAAGAGTGAGCCGAGGAGGTAGGCCATAAAGGTGTATCAAACTGTTCCCTCGGTACGCGGTGAGCTGGAGGCCTAGTCCTAGGCAAAAGTTGGGACCAAAAAGTAGGTCCACGTACAAAGAAGGCGGCAACTTTCTGGCCCAACCTTTTTGACCTGCCTTATGCATTTTGGTTACGCCCGGGTTTCGGTGAAAGATCAGAACCTCGATACCCAACTGCTGGAATTGACGGCGGCTGGGGCCGAGCGCATCTTCTAAGAAAAAGTTTCGGGAGCCAGCGCGAGCCGGCCTGAACTCGAGAAGATGCTTGGCTTGCTCCGGGCTGGCGACACGGTGACGGTCAACTGCCTCTCACGCCTCGGTCGCAAAACGGCCCACGTGATCCGGTTGGCGGCTTACTTCAGCAAGAAGGGGGTAGGGTTTGTCTCGCTTGATCTAGGCATCGACCCCGACACGCCAGCCGGGCGCATGGTGCTCAGGGTCTTCGCAGCTCTGGCAGAGTTCGAGCGGGAGAGCAACGGCAAGCGGCGCCAAGCAGATATCGAGCTGGCCAAGTTGCAAGGCAAGCACATGGGCCGACCCTCGGGCGTGGGTGGGGAAAAGCTAAGGCAAAGACTTCGTTAGCGGCTGGCTATCCGTACATCAAATTGTGGAAGTAACGGGCATTAGTGAGAGCACGGTGAAGCGCTACAAGCGGCTACTCAAGCACTAGCTACCCCTGCATGGGTAAGGCTATTCCACTCTCTTGTATTCGAGCCGGGGTCCATCACAGGCCTCCCACGTATTCCGAAGCGTGTCTGCGGCTATAAAGGCGAGGTCCTCCCGCAACAAGCGCGAGTAACAAGTGCCCAGCAGGTCGGTAGTCCCATTGTAAGTAAGGATGGTATAGTGCCTACTACCGTAAGGGCGCACGGAAAACGTACCGCTGGCCTGAGTTGTCTGACCACCTGTTTGGCGCGTTTTGGTAAACGTGCTATCGGCTTGAAAGACGTACGTTTCTTGATAGGGAAGCTCGGCGCCTGTTTTGACTTTATTCGTCGAAGACGACGTCGATTTAACTAACTGCCACGTTTGGGGATAACTACCACTATTTACCTCGGGTGAGTCTTCTTTTTGGCAAGAAACGAGGGTAACGAGAGAGAGGAAGGGCACCAATAGATTTCTCATCGCACGTGAAGAGTAAGGGTTTGGGAGGAGGAGCCTTAGCACGAGGAAAAGGTTGCTTTTGCTTCGTTATAGATGCGGGGTTACGCACCAACATCCCGAACCCTGCCGGGTACGCCTACTGCGGGCGTACCCGGCAGTGAGGTGGTCTAGTTAAGCCGGCCAGAGTTGGGACGTTGTTTGAAGCTGGGTTTCGAAGTGGTTG
>NZ_BMGS01000014.1 GCF_014640315.1 Hymenobacter glacieicola | reverse complement strand
CTGGATAGCTCGGCCGCCCGCTTAATTAATTTCCAACTTCTACTTTTTATCAGTTATCAATTGGCTTGCTGTACTACTGGCAGCCATCCTAACTAGGAGGTTTTATAAGTCTGACCTGGCTTTTTTTTGGGCGCAGCCCCAAAGGCTCGAGAGACAAATGTTTCAGGTGTTTTCTAAGTGTAGGCCAATTAGCAATTCTTGGCTTCAATGCTGTTGAAAGCTCAGAAGTGGACGCTCAGAATCGAAAAAGGAGGAATTATAAGTTCTTTTCCTTGGAGTAGTGCATCACGAAACAGGAGGTTTTATAAGTCAGAAGACAGGAAATGTCTACTCAAGAGGGGTAGAGGATGGCCAAGTAGGAGGTTTTATAAGCTAAATGCATACCCTTGCCTGCTGAGGGGTCATTTCAGTAGCCCTGAGTAGGAGGTTTTATCAGTCAAAAGACTACTATGAACACGTTCAACTGATAGTTGTCTCCAGTCGGGCAAGGGCTTAACTTTGGGTAAGTGAGGCCGGGAAGGGCCAGCAATATTGGTAAAGTAGTAATAAATAGTAAAAAAGTGCAATCCCGATTTGTGCTATTATAAACCCTCCCTTTTTGTTGTTTTTTCGTTCTGAAGCCCACATTTTATACTTAAATGCTTTTTTGGATGGCCCATCACCAAATTTGTGGTATTTGAAGTATTTAACAGTATTTGTAGGCGTCATAACTAATTGCAAATCAAGTGTTTATCCAGTATAATTAGGAGGTTTTATAAGCTAAGTAGGAGGTTTTATAAGCTAAGTAGGAGGTTTTATAAGCTAAGTAGGAGGTTTTATAAGCCAAAGCAGGAGGTTTTATAAGTCAAGTAGGAGAAATTTTTACTTCCCTCCTACTTGGGATTTTTAACGTATGTTTGAGATGTCGAACTTTCCCTCGCTGCCATGGCTACCGCTGCTGCTGAAACTGTTGCCTCCGTCCAGGTACGACAACACAACGCCATTACCAACGCACGCTATGAAATGAGCGCTTGCGAGATGGACATTGTCTTTGCCTTACTCTCCAAGCTAAGCAGTCACGATAAGCCCGGCACGATGTACTTGGTACGGGTTCGGGAGTTGGAGCTTTTGACGGGACGCCAGTGGAACTACAAGCAGCTGCTGGATTCCACGGAACAGCTCAACAGCCGTATCTACCATATCGAGGATAAGGCCAAAGTCCTCCAAATAAGTCTGCTGGCTTCGGCCGAGTACCTGAAAGGCAAGGGCGTAATTGAGCTGGAAATCTCGGAGAAGATGCGCCCCTACCTCATCGACCTGAAAAGCAACTTCACTAGCTACCACCTGCAAGCGGCGCTCAGCCTGACGAGCAAGTTTGCAAAGCGCATCTATCAGTTGGTTTCGCAATGGAAAGACGTAGGGCACACGAAGACCTACACCCTGGATGAGTTTAAGTATATGCTCAACCTGAAGGACCCGAAAGGAAAAGAACCGGAGCAATACGTGGCTATTGCCAACTTTCAGCGCGACGTGCTCAAGGTAGCCATGAACCAAATCAATGAACACACCGATTTACGGGTCAGCTACGAGCTACTGAAGTCAAGCCGCGCCTATGACCGGATTAAGTTTTACGTCAACGCGCAGGAGCCTAAGCAACTGCTGATACCCTTTGAGTTGCCGGCCGATGATGCCAAAGCCCAAATGGCCCGCAAGCATTTGGAGTCGTTGGGGATTGTTGAGCCCAAATTGGTGCAGGATATTTTGCAAAGCCCCAAGCTCACGGAGGCACTGTTTGGCTTCGTATATAAACTGAAAACGGATAAGATTAAAGCCGATAAGAACCCGGGGGGGCTGTTCTTGAAAATGAACGGGCTTCGGTAACTTATGGCACTACTCTTCATGAGCTAGGCCTTCTTATAGCAGCGGGGGGAACGTTGCCAACGTCCTTAGCGCTTAGCCTAGGATTATGTTTTCTTATTAAAAGCACCCCATTTGTAGGTCGCTGGTTTCAAGCCTATGATGAGGCTTACCGGCGGCGCATTCTGGTGCAGCTCAACCGGGGCGAAGGGCGGCACGCGCTGGCCCGCGCCGTCTTCCGCGGCAAGAAGGGCGAACTGCGCCAGCGCTACCGCGAGGGCATGGAGGACCAATTAGGGGCCCTGGGATTGGTGGTTAACGCCCTAGTGTTGTGGAATACGCGGTATCTACAGCAAGCACTGGAACAGTGGCCGGCAACGGAAGCAGCCCTAGCACCCGACGACGTGGCCCGCCTCTCGCCCTTGCTGCACGAGCATGTGAACATGCTGGGCCGCTACGATTTTACGCTGCCCGAAAGCATTGCGGCGGGGCAATTGCGCCCGTTGCGCAACCCCGAAAGCTGGCAGGAGCGGTTTGCCCCCGTGGAGTGAAGAGGCGGGTCGCCGCCCGAACGAAGCCGTTACGCCAAGTATTTGTGCATCGTCGCCACGGGAATGCCGGTGGCGAGTTGAATCTTTTTTAAGCTCAGGCCGGTGCTGCGCAGCTGACGTAACTCAGCAATCACCTCGGGGGCCAGGGCGGGGCGGCCCGGCTTTTTGCTGCTGCGGGCCTGTCCGGTCTTGATTCGCTCGGAGAAGCGAACCCGCTCCTGTTTGGCAATGGCGGCCAGGAAGCCGATGATGGCATCCCGAATTAAGCCCGTGCTGTCAAGGTACTGTTCCGTGAAGGACTTGAACTGCACCCCGGCGGCGGTGAGCCGTTGCAGGTGATTGAGCGTCTCGGTCACGCCCTCCCGGCTGAAGCGGTCCAACGCCCAAAACAGCACCACGTCAAAGCGCCGCTGATGGGCATCCGCAAAGAGCTGTTGGAACTGGGGTCGTTCGGCGCTGCCGCCACTTTCCTGGTCGGTGTATTCTTTCTTTATAGATGGTATAGCCCAGCCGCTGGGCGAAGTCCCGCAACTCCCGCAATTGGTTCTCGTTGGTCTGCCCCTTGTCCTTGGTGCTGACGCGGGCGTAGATGGCCGCCCTCATAAAAGGATAAGTCGGGGAGAGATGGGCATTCGCAAAACTACTGTTTCTCGAACGACTTTTCCACCTGCCTTGCAGGTCCTGAGAAGGGCGTATTATAGGCTTCTTTTCAGGAGGGTTTTTCGAGTGCTTTTTTCAGGACCCTATCCGGCCAATGTTCGCGCTTCTTCTGACTGCTTTCCACACCCATAGTATTAGAAACAGGCTATGCTCTTAGCGGGAATTTCTGTTCCTACTCTAGTGCGACCCCAATCACCAGCACTTTGTGGTCCAGGAAATCAGCTCCAATCGTGCCAACCAGCTTGGGCGACCGGGAGCGCAGCGAATCGGGCGCGACGGGTTCGCCCTGACGGGTCATAAGCCGAGGGGCTGGGATAGTTGCTCCTCCCAGGGTAAAGGGCAGGCCATGCGTGGCGTAGTGGACATATCCCGCGTCGGTTGTTCCGCGCTGGGTTGTGTCCACCTGGGCGTACAGCTGTACCCGCGACGGAAAATAGGTTTTGACCGTCTCATCATAGAGAAAAGTGGTGCCACTACCTAAATGGGGTCCTCTCAGAAAACGGAAAATATAGCACGCTAACACTAGCTAGACAACCCTGTGTACGGTTCGTGCATCTAGCGGTCGGTCATAGTGAGAGTGGTTGCGTTTCGCATCGCCTAGCACACCCACTCAGTAGACTGGCTGTTTTATTTGCCTCGGCAACAACAGGTACTTGTCTAGACTAGCCCTCGGAATAAGAGCCGCTTTCTTCCCTTCGTTGTTACTCACCCCGCTACCCAATGAAACTCTTTAGTACTGCTGTCTGCCTGCTCCTGTGCGCCCCTACGTTCGCGCAAGATATCCGCTCTTACGTGACAACGAATACGGTGCGGGTCGCCACGCTGGATGCCGCCTCAGACGAGTACCAGGATTTAGCAGCCGTAGGCCAGGCAATCGGCGATGCGCGGGTTGTCATGCTGGGCGAGCAGGACCACGGGGATGGCCCGGCGTTTCAGGCCAAAACGCGCCTGATAAAGTATTTGCACGAGCGCAAAGGCTTTACCGTACTGGCCTTCGAGAGTGACTTCTACGGCTTGACTACAGGCTGGGAGAAGCTGACCCAGCAACCGGATTCCATCCGGCGCTTTTTGCGATATAATATATTTCCCCTTTGGGCACGGAGTGAGGATTGTCGCTATCTATTCCAGCACTACATCCCGCAAAGCCTCCAAACCGCCAACCCCCTCCACGTTGCCGGCTTCGATTCGCAACTTTATCTTAGCTATAGCTACTTACACCTAAGAAAAGACCTGGACAGCTATTTGGTTCGTCAGGGTATCGCCGGCAAGTTTCCCTCCCCGGCCGCCTACCAGCAGTTTATAGAGGCAGTGCAAGGGCTGATTGCCGAGCCGCGTACGCCCGGAGCATTTCGCCCTGGTATGCGCAAGGACCTGGAAAACGGCCTGCAACTTGTCAGCCAGGCCCAACTCGCTGCCCACGACACCTCGGCCTGGCCGCGCGTGCTAGCCAGCCTACAGGCCTATATGGTGCAGGGTGACGAGGCCCGTGATAAGGCGATGGCCGACAACCTGAAGTTCTTGCTGACCAATCAGTATGAAGACGCTAAGGTCATCGTCTGGGCCGCCAACACCCATATTATGAAGCATACCGACCGGATAACCGGCAAGGGTAAGGACTTTAACCGGGTGATATTTCACAATATGGGTACGTATTTCGTGCAAGACCCGCTGTGGGCCCGGCAAACGTACGTGCTGGGCTTTGCTTCGTATTAGGGCACCGCCGGCCGGCTAGGCACGGCGCCGGCTCCGGTTGAGGTGCCCAACAAGAATGGCCTTGAAAACTGGGTGCCGACGAGCATTGCCTATGGCTTTCTTGATTTTACCCCCTATAACAAGCAATTTAACTACCCAACGACTCCTTTCTTGCTGAAAAGTCCCATGCATTTCACGATTCCGGCGCGGGTCGCTCCCATTCCGTGGAATCTGGTGTACGATGGCCTTTTCTTTATCCGGGACACGCAGGCGACGAAAAAAAGCGAGTAGGCTTCGGCATTCTTGCCCGCACCTAGCCTGGCTGCCGGCCGAGTAATTAGCTGCCCCGCGAACCGAGTCTAAGGATTGAGCTTTGCTCCAACCTTTCGTTCAGATGTCTTAACGTGCTATTTCTTCCGTTTTCTGAGAGGCCCCCTAAATCGAACTGCGCAACGAAATGGCCGGGTAAGTCATTAATTTTTACGGGCACCATAATGGCCGCTTTATCAAACGATCTGCCCGCAATAGTGGTCCGGTACCACGTGAAAGGGAACCAGGGATACTCGGGGGCTGATGGTCGGGCACTTCGTGGCGTGGTACAAGCAGTGAATAAAAGGGCGGTGAGTAGCAGCCGATAGGATGACTTCATGGGAGAACATGCTGCGGAACAGGCTTATGCCGAGGCCCAAACATCGCTACTTATTTCGATTACTTTTGCTGCTTGTCCTTATACGAGTTGTAAACTCGTGCTTATAACTAACATTATGGCTGTATTCTTTGGGTACCTGTCGTCCCGTGTGATATATGCTTGATACTTTTCGCCTCTCGGTAAGAGTTCCCATCCGGCCCGCTCGTTTAACCTTCATACCAAACTTTTAACTAAGGCCAGGGGTGCGCCGGCGGGGGCCGGCCGTAGTATTCGAGGTAGGCGCTGCCAAGGCCCAGGGGCCGGAAAATCCGCTGCTGGTACACCTCCGCCAGGGGCGGCCTGCACACCCGCTCGAGGAGCGTACCCAGCACCAAATAATTCGTGTCTCTGTAGGCAAATACTGAGTTACCAGGCGGGAAAAGGGGGCGCTGATGCAGGCCGTGCGCGAAGTAGGACTGCCAGAGCCGGGACGGAGTCCAGGGACGGGTGGACGGCGTATGCACCCCGGGCAGCAGGGAGGACTCGGCCATAGTGTAATCGGCTAGGCCGGTGGTGTGGCGCAGCAGCCAGCGTACTGTCAGCTGGCGTCAGGCCGAGCTGCCGGGGCCCGCGTGCAGACTATCGACGAAGCCCGTGGGCAGGTACGTGGTGAGGGGCGCGTCCAGGGCCAGCCAGCCCTCTTCCACCAGCTGCAGCACCACGGCGGCCGTGAAGGGTTTCGAGCCGCTGGCCGGCCGTACCGGGGTGCGCGCCCCCACGTGGGCGCCGCCGCGGCGCACCTAGCCGGCCTGCCAGCGGCCCGCGCCCGAGGCCGGCAAGGTGGTCGGCCCCCGAGTCTGGCCCCGCGCTACCAGAAAATCGCCCCCGCCGTCAAGGAGCTCTATGAGGTCGGCCAGCAGTCCACGTGTCAACTCATGGACTACTTCTAAATGGCTCCCGCCGCACCCCCTACAAAATCCTGCGCTTTGCCGGCTGCCAGATCCACGAAAAGCCAACTGAAGCTATTGACAAGTCGGTCGACAAGGTCTAATCATAGTTTTTGATCCAGTTATAACAGTTTGGCTAACCGCTTGCCTCTAAACCGGCGCACGGTTAACCAAACTGCTATAACATAGACTATCCATTGAGTAGGATTCTTTTTGCTTCTATTAGAGCTTCTGTTAGTACTTCAATGTCAACTCCTTCTTCAGGATAATCTTCCAGAAATTCTACAGTTATTAAATCAGGACCTTGGTCCTGATTTAATAACGCTACATACTTGCCATTAATGACAATGTAGGCAACCAACTCTTCGTAATTAACGGGGGTGCCTATGGTTATCCTAAAATTTTTCATTCACCAAGCCCTCGAAAACCGTTAAACAATCCCCCTCTTGAAACTCCAATACTCATACCGGTAGTTCCATCGTATATTATTACACCACCGTTTACATTTTCAAAAATCCTGTTTTTACTAGTTAGTATCTTATTCATTAGGTCTGCTATATCTTGATTGGCTGTTTTCTTATTGAACAGACCTTTAAATACTGATTCACCCGGCCTATTATTATGTTTTTGCAGTGCTCTGCCAATATCGGTGAGCCCTTGTTTTAATTCCGCAGCATTTTTTCTCCAAGGTTTTGTAGCACTTGATATAAACGCCCCTATATCAGGGATACTACCAGGATACTTAACAACCCTTGCCTCTGTTACTGTAACTTCAAAATTGCCTGTTATAGGCTTAACAACAAAGCCGTCAGCATTAATAAAGACTGACTTGTAGTTTGAATTACCTGCCCATGTATCTGTAGCGGCATCAACTACATCATCTATCAGATTATCAGTTGCGTCAACGGCTTTATTCGCAGTACCGCTACCAATTCATTATTCGTAATATAAACATATGCTATACACGCTGCGAAAATGTTATACATATTCCATCCTCATCAAACAATCCTGTTGCAGACAACTCAAAATCGAATTTTAATTCAGGAAAAATTTCATTTAGCCTCATTTTCCAAAATTTAACTATTATTTCACCTTGCTTCAACTGCCAATCGTGATTGAATGATAACTCGTTTGCCGCTAGTAAGTAGAAATCAGAAACACAAAACAAGTTCACATAACGTTCTATCTGTTTGTTGTCATTGTTGAGTTTGTTTTTCAGGTTATCATTTATTATTTTATAATTTTCGGCTAATAATATCAAACCATCTACCTGAACGATATCTGGCATAAGAAAGCCAGCTACTGAAATGAAATCCTCAATTTTTACATTGTTAGCAATATAATTGAAAAAACTTTTAACAGGATATTCACATGGAATATCCTCTTCCGCAGAAACAAAACCTTTGAACAACTTCATTGTAAAGTATTTATAATCCCAACGCCTCTAGAACAAATTTTGGCACTTCTCCTTGAAATTTTGTTGCAGAACTTTTCATTGGAAACCAGTTTCCATTAGGCGCTTGATTCCAATGAATTCCCTTAATTCTTTCAACGGAAACATCGAACATAGCTCTGCCATCAGAACCATAAACGATCCTATGACCATTCCCTAAATCAGCGTAAGTTCCTGCTTCGCCATGAAATGGTAGTTTAGTTCCACCTCTACTGCCTTTAACAAAAGCTTCGACTCTTTTTAAATTAGAAAATGTTTGAGAATCAATGATATTTCCGGCACCGTCTGCTATGAACCTTGGTCGTACTGTAACATCAAATGTTCCAGACATATCCTCACCTAAACCTCCAGTTAGTTGCTTTTGCGGACCACCTGAAACGCTAGCATCACTTGCAGCGTCAGCTACATCATCTATCAGATTATCAGCTGCGTCAACGGCTTTATTTGCAGTACCGCTACCACCTGATTTACCGCCGCCTGGTTTAGGCAGTGTAGTATTGCTCCGCCCGTTCCACCACTTGGCGACTTTCCCCATGGCTCCGCCGGCGGCGGCTCCGATTAGAATGTCTTTACCATATTGCTTTAACGAGTAATCGTCTCCGAAGTAAGCTTTATTACCCAAGCCTTGGATTGGGCTGCCTACTACTGCTCCAGCAGCTCCCGCTATGGCTCCTCCCCCTAGAGAGGCCGCTGATAGGCTGCCGGGCAGCGCACTCAGAGCAGCGGGCCCTACAGCCGCTGTCACGCCTCCTGCTACAGCACCGATTCCGAACGCGACCAGTCCATCACGTAGGGGGTTACCACCGGTTGTAATTTTGTTCCAATGCGTAGCTACGTTGATGACGCCTCCGATAGCTGCACCCACGACAATATGTACCCAACGTCCATCTGGATCCACGGAAACGACTGGGTTGTTACCCATCGCAACGTAGGGCGAAGCATACTGTGTGGCGGGGTCCGGGCTATGCCAGCGCCCCAGTTGCGGGTCGTAATAGCGTGCCCCATAGTCTACTAGTTCCAGACCGGAATCAGCGATGCGCTCTTTGCCTGTATACTGATTGGCATGGTCGGGCGTACCAGTCAACTCGATATTGAACAGATTCTGACCAAACGGATCGTAGTGATTTTCCTGTACAATGAGGTCTTCGGTGGCTTGCACCTGCGCATCATCAAACCACGCATCCTGCTGGCTGGCGTTTTGCACTGACATCTGTACGTACCCATCCTGCTTGGCCGAAAAACCGAGCACTAGCTGTTGCCAATCATTGGCCGCGCTTGGATCCAGGTATTGCACCTCCGATTTTACCAGCGTACTGTCTTTATCGTAGAAATCGTACTTGATGCTGGCACGGGGCAACTCCGCTTTGGGATGCAGTAACTGGGGTACCACGGCCCAGGCTAAGGTCAAACCGGTAGCCAGGCGGCTTAACAGAGTCCGTTTTGTTCTAAAAGTGTCCTCGGTTGGTGGAACGGACGGGTCATTCCCTGCATTGGCCACCACTGCCGGCAGCAAGGCCGGCCATAGTTTTGCTTGCTTCGGGGTATCGTAGCGCCCAAATACCTCCACACGGACACTATCGCCCGCATGAACCGTAAGTGAAGTACTGGGTCCATACAACCGCTGGCTCTGGCCAGCGTTCAGGCGAGCCGCGTAATTACCAGTCCGAGCGTGGGCCGGATCCAGTTGGCGCGTCTCGGCTAGATTGGCAAAGGCTTGTTCCTCCTGCACACTATTACTGGCTTCCATGGTTGCCCGTAGCAATGTGGTGCCACCCCCGCGCAGCGCGAGGCGCAAGCTGCCCTGGTGGTCGCGCAGGTGGTACTCCTGCACCCACTTGTCCGCTTGCGGCCGGGCCGGTTCGTACAAGGCCCGGCCGGTGGGGGTGGCGACGAATACATTAGCCCCTTGGCCATACACGAAACCGGATGCATATTGGATCGTGCGGGTGCCCGTGCTGGTTTGAATTTCCTGGGTCAGCTTCTCCCCATTCGCGGCATAGGTAAAGCGATGCACATTGCCGTTAGCGAAGCGAATTTCCTGCGGGAGGTTCAGTTGATTGTAGGCAATGGTCAACCCTTTGTTCCGATCAACGGTCATATTCCCGTTCGCATCGTACTCGTATTCCGTCGAAGCGTGTGCCTGTTCCTCAAAATCATTAGGTGCCGCGGATGCCCCCGCGGCATCTTCTACTGCCAGCAGCCGGTTGCCGTTATAGCTGTATGTCAATTGATCAATCGGACCATAGACCGGGCTCGTCTGAGTGCCGGTGCGGTGCCCTACCCGGTTGAGGCGGGTAATGTTGCCGTTCAGATCATATTCAACCCCATCGGTTGTGAAGCGGCCTTTTCCCTGTGTGTCATCCTGTTCCTGTTGCCAGTTCCACTGCCAAGTGCTCGTATTAACCCCATACGAGCCGAACCTAGCACCCGTGAGCTGATTGCGGGCGTCGTAAGCGTACTGGTAGGCACGCATCTTTCCTAGGTTAGGCGAACGGCTATTCCAGACAGCGGCCGTGATGTTGCCATTGTAGTTAACATCCGTAGCCATTGGTCCACTCTCATCGTAGGAGAGTTCCAAGCCGAATAAATCCTGTCGGGCATCCGCATCCTCGTTGGGGGTGTGCGAACCCAGCCACTCAGCCTGCCCTGCTACTATATGGTTCTGCGGATCATAATAGGTGCCTGAGATGTTGCGGTTATTTATTTTCTCAAGCCATCCTCGGATATTATAACGGTAATCAACTGACTGTAAATATTTATTATTTGCCGCGTCAAATTGACCCAGCTTAAGGTCAACCAATTGGCCTATTTCATTTTCTTCTTTTTTAGAAAGCAATATTTCACTTGCTCCTGCTGCACGGTCGAACCATGCAAATACTTCGTCTGCCTCACCATTTTGCTTATAAGTATATCGATAACGAGTAGTATGCAACTGACCATTAGCGGCAACATGTGTCTTAAAAATCTTTGTAACCTTTCCAGTAAAAGTGTACTCAGTAGTAGCCCTATCCGTCGTACCGAACTGTGTATCAGATTTTACCTGGATTGGACGGTCGTTCTCGTCATAATATACTGCCGTTGCTAACCAAGTCGTGGTGCCTAGCACACGGATGAACGTAATTGTCGGCAGGCCACCCGTCAAGTTTGAATGCGTGCTAGGGCTGATAACATCAACAGACGATTCTTGCTGATACCGTAACCTATTCAAACTGGCATCACTATCGAGAAATCGATAGTTGTCGTAGTATATGATGGATGTTAACTCGTTGCTCGGCGCGTTAATGGGAAACGCTTTATCCCGTGAATAGCCATGACTAATGGTACTGGTGGTCGTGAGTGCGGAGCGCTCATAGCGAGCGAATGTACCCGCCGCAATACCTGCCTCAACCGCATCGCTGAGTTGCTGACGCGTGCGCCCATCAACAATTATCCCAGTGATGATAGGACGATTAAGCTCGTCGTACTTAACAAACGACCATCTCGACTGCAACCGCTGATTGCCATTCTGGGTCGCTACCAACCGATCCCAACGGTCGTAGACAGAGTATTGCCAGTCTCGACCAGGTACTTTCTTACCAACAACCCGGCCTTTGGCGTCATACTGGTAGAAATACCCCCACTTTTCCAAGAAGGCAGCTGTCGGCTGCTCCCCATTGGTGATAATACGCTTAATGCCTTCTGCCGTCATTTCCAGCAACGGGCGGCCAAGCGCGTCGAAGGCACATCCCGTGTACGCGTAGCTGCCATTACCCAGCGCCACGCGCTTTCCGACTGTTCGCCCTTGCGAATCTTCGTATACCCAGGACACCTTGTTATCCTCATCACTCGATTGTTCCACCCGGAGCGTTTGAGCCGGGCTCCAGGTGTAACTCACAGCGCCAATGCTGCCATCCGCGTTGGGAGAATACGACCAGAGAGGCAACTCATTCGCCGTATTGGTGCGAATGACCCGCCGAAACGTGTGTCCCTGAAACGTTGATTTTCCGGCGCCATCGCGGGCTACCTGCCACGACGTTCCCGGGCTACCCTGCTCCACCACGTTGCCTCCGGGAATGTCTTCGTATACCGTTTCGCTATAGGTCAGTCCGTTCGTTACCCGGGCGACCTTAGGCGCATAGCGGTAGAAATCGGCTTGTTCGCCCTCGTAGCCATCCCGGAAGCTACCCGAGGTTTTGCCAGCACTGGTTAACGCGCCGGAATACGGCAGGAACTGTTTAACCACCTGACCGGTGGCGGTGTACTCCACCGGTTGAATGACGTCCGCGCCGCTGGCACTCGCCCGCACCTCCACTCTCTGAATAGGACGCGCCAGACCATCCGCATACACGACAGTCTGATTCTTTTGTGTGGTGGAAGCATTAATGGCTTCTTCGGTCCGAATGCCCTCTTGCAGAATGTACTCTTCCTGAGCATAGTTTCGGGCGCTGCTGCCGGCTCCTGTCGCGACGGTGATGCGTACGGCGGCCGACACGGCCGAGCCACTGGCGTTGCTCACACGCACCCGGTAATAGCCGCTGGTCTGGACGCTGAGCGTGGCTTGACTGCCGACAACATCCGCGTTATTGCGGGTCCAGGCATACGAACTGTAGCCCGTGGGTACACTGAGCGTGGCCGAGGTGCCCGGCTGAAGGGGCAGCGACCCCGCCACGGAGATGGTTGGCGCAGTAGGTTGCGCGAGCACCCCACCGGCGCTCAGCCATCCCCAGAAAATAAGGACAAGGGTAAAAATTTGACGCATCGGCATAGCTTACTTAAGGGAAGTGGAGGACGGGGCTTGCAGGTACTGAACCGCGGTACCGCAGTTCGGATCGCTGTAGTAGGTGTAGAAGCCATCGTACAGTTCGGCCGTGTTGCCACAGGCGTCGGTCACGATGCAACGCACCTGCAGATTGCGCGGACTGTTGTGGTAGTAGGCGTAAGTATCGCTTGTATTGCCGGCGTCCGCCCAGTCCGTCCAATAGTTGCCCCACTGCTGATACTCGCTGGTTTGCCACCGGTAGGTGTAGCCGCCACACCCGGCACCGGGCTGCGCCGTGATGCTGGCCGAACGCTCGCCCCCGTAGGGGTCGCACAGGTCGTAGTAGGTTGTCCCGTAGTAAGAGGCCCACACCGTAATTGGATCCGTTACCTGGAAGGTCCGGGTGGCCTCCACGGGGTTCGCATCGGCGGCCTCCGCCACAACCGTGAGCGCGTAAGCCCCTGGTTGCGCGTAGGTATGCGACTGCTCCGCTCCCCCCTTCTGCGTCGTTCCGTCCCCAAAGTTCCACGTGTAGGTCACCCCGTCCACGCACTCAGGAACAGAAGCTGTAAAGGTGACCGCCCCCCTGGGGTGCAGGTTGCCAGCCGTTTTTGCTACTTGCACGGTCAGATCAGGCGTCGAGGCGACGTGACTCTTCAGCCGCTTGACAATGTTGCCCTTGGCATCCTTAACCAGCCGCAACTCGTTGCTGGCATCGTAGAGGAAATAGGTGGTCACCTGATTTTCATCCGTGATTGACGTTTTGCCAACAAAAGACTCGTAGGTGGTCGTCGTCATGCGAGCGTTTTCCGCGTGAAAGCGGAACTCGTCCAGCAACACATTGCCACTACCCCAGGAAATCCAGGGGTAGCACTGAACGGTCACGTTTTGCGTGCCGGACAGAGCAGTTTGAATGGCTGATTCGTCCAAATCAAGGATGCCCCGGCATAGCTGCCACTCTTGGTTAGCGCTAATGACTGTTCCCGTACCGCGCCAGATACTGCCCCCATTGGGGGTATTAATGACCGTCACCAGCGTCACGTTGGACTGCCCGCCTTCGTTTTTCGGCACTTTTGCCCAGCAGGAAAAGATGTATTTGCCGTGCTTGTCGGCAGGAGTGAGCGTAAATACTTTTCCAGGACCGTAAATGCTGTTGGGCGCGGATAACTGGATGCTTTGCTGCCCAGTCTTCGCTTCAGTCGTAACAACGGTGCCGGTCGACCAACCATCATCATCGGGGTTTTCAAAGCTGGTGTGACCGGCCGTGACAATCCCAGTAGAGCCGCTGCCCGGCGTACTTACCCGTCCATTTACAACACTGGCAATCGGTAGCAGGCGATTATAGCCCCAAATCGTGCCTCCGTATAGTCCGGCCGTGCTAAGCACATTCGTGAGGTTGCCCTGCTCGTCGTATTCGACAGCGGCTACGTTGGCCTGGCCCGTCGGTTGGGTTCCACCGGCCACGTAGTCGTAGCTCATCGTGCGCCTGAGCAGCGGCTTACCATTATGGGCGAAGTATTCTTTTTCCGTCTGGAAGATGTGCTGCCAGGCTCCGGTTGCAGAGGGTTTGATAAACTGGTCTGTCCCGACAATTGTCGCGAGGCTGCCTCCGTAATACAATTCTCCAATACCCGGTAGAAACGTAGGGTTGGTGGTATACGGGGAGGGGGCATAATCCGCTACCCGGGTCAGGACCGTTTTATATTCTTTACCCTCGGCTGGGTTACTGACAACCATGTTGGCTACCATAAAGTTAGCATAGCCGTACTTAGTCAGCTGTTGGCTTTGCGCGATAGCTAGCGAATTTCCCCGTCGTTGATCATAAGAAGTGACCAGTTGCTGCTGGAGCGGAATCCACGCACGCTCCAGTTGATAGAACTTAATATTGTAGTAATAATTGAAGATTTCGTACGCAAATACTTCCTGCTCCTTGCCAACAACGGCCGACCGCAAGACTACATCACGCTGCGAAAAATCATACGCGTTCTCTACCAGGGTAACCGGCCGGTTTTCCGAGTCTAAATCGACCTGCTCCAGGAGAATGCCCCGCCGGTGCGCTGCACTGCTCAGTATGCCATAGGAGCGCTCGCCTGGGTAAAGCGGAGCATAAGTCCCTCGGTTTTGCGGGGAACGCGGATCCCCCTGGCCGCAGCCCAAGGTTGATTCGGCCGGAATATTTACTTGTCGCCCGTGGCAAGGCTCATCCTTCGCATAAGGGTTTGTGCTTAGTTTAGTGGAAGCATAGTCGTAGGTATCGCCGTAATCCGCCTGATTCGTAAACTTAAACACGGAGCGGCTCCCATTAGGAAATTTTATCTGGGCCCATTTGTAGCCCACGTAGTCAGGAGAAATCGGTTGCAGCGGCTCACTGCTGCTGTACCAATACTTGCTGACTATATCGTCCGAGCTGTTGCACAAGCTGCTCCCTTGCTGACGAATTTCTTGAAACTCCTGGTAGCGGGGAGGCAGGACTATTTCGGATGACGGCCCGCCCACTAAACCGGGATTCATGCGGTCAAAGACTGTATATCCAACCTCAAATACTTGATTTGCACTGGAGCGATAGCCATCGTACACCGTAATTTTCTTAACTCGGAGTCCCCCCAGCGTGGTGCCAAGCTTGTCAACGTGGGGTTCGTATTCCAACGTGGTGGAACTGCCTGTACTGGAACTGATGCGATACAGAATACAACTCTGCATGGCATCGGCATTGGGCGTCAACGCAAATGGATCGGAACGGGGAGGAGCCGGCACGGTAAAATAGCCCCAGTAATCGCGCCGATACGCGCTGATCATGTCTTTATAGTCGAACCGGGTGGTGACCGCGGCACAACCGGTTGCTTGCTCTCGGACGTAGGTCAGTTTGAGACGCAGTGCTTGCGCATTAGTTGTGGCTGCTGGGCCGAAATAGTCGTATCCGAAGGAAAAGCGCTTGACAAGCCGGTTCGCCCGGTTATACACTTCCACGGCCGTGAGAGCGTATTCCCCCGGCTTGTCCCTGCGTGCGTGACTGCCGCGAATGAAGCGTACGGAACCCGCTTCCGACCGAATCGCAGCCACGCGTGCCACGTAAGGGTTAGAGACGGTTACCGTCGTTTCGTAGTCGGGGCTGGCTTGATCGGTTGTTGGGGAAACCTTGGTTGTCTGACCTGACGGCCCAGTCAATGTTGTCTCAATCATGTGGCAGTTGCCACCGCTGCCATCGGCATTACACTTACTGTAGGCGAGAAACCGAGTCTGATACGATTTATAGACTGTTGGCGTAGCATTGCCGATATCATACGAAAAATACAGGTTATCTCCACCAAGACTAGTAACTCGGGTTAAGCGCCAGGTGGAAGTATACGTAATGTCCGACGCAGGCCATAGCGTACCATTTGCAACCACCCGGGTTTGGCTACGAACGCGAGTTTGTGTAGACTCGTCGAATATATATTGGGTACCGGTCCCATCCGTGACAGTAAAAGCAACAATGCGTCGTTTATTTCCCCAGGAAGCAAATTGGGGAGTAACTGTTGCTTGCCGATCATTCAGAACATACACATCTGTCATATTGTACTGTCCATGAGGGCCCCGCACAACGAAATCCACCTGTAATCCCATAGCGGAGACATGGTATAAATCGTATTCGCTGTCTTCGCCTGCACACAGCTTGTCCTGGATCCAACGAACATTGTTGGTATGCTGAGCAAGGTCTGCCAACCAGTTCTTATCGGTTGTGGCTAATTCATCGGGGGCACCCCGCACTTCGCAGGTTATTTCCCCACCGGCACTAAGCAGCCAGCCTGTTCCTACTTCCGACGCTTGACTAACTACGGGCACCCCATTGCCGGCTGTGTAGACTAAAGATAGAGGAACGGAAAGGCTGCGACTAGGCAGTGTGTACAGAGCCACGCCGGGGCTTGCAGTACCCGTATACAGGTTCACCGGAATTCCTCCGAGCGTAACAGACCCACCCGCTTTGCCTGTATTGGAAGGGACTGAAAAAGCGGGATTTGAGGTGCCTTCCTGCCCTTCGTTTTGCCCGTACCCAGCGTGCGTGAGTAATAAAAAAATACAATACAGGCTAATCCGTTTAAAGATTAAGTAAGAGTGCTTCATTCACAAAACAAGTTAGAAGACATAAGTCAAACTGCGCCAACACTTCATAAGGTCAGCGCAGCTGTTCGAGGGCTTTAAACAAATGGGGCGATTTTGGCAGACGCTTTCCTCGCAAGGAAAATGCGGAAGCAAAAATTATTGTTACACACAAATACTACTGTATATCAAATAATTGCCATTGATAACATGTAAGCAAGAAGGCTTTTAAGTAATTAGTAATTTAAGGAATTTCAGATGGCAGGGAGCTTTATCAAAGCTACAGAAATTGGCTTGAATCACACGAATAACTGTTCTAAAGATCATACAACATATTTTTTTAGTTACATTTCACCATTATTTTATCACTCCTTTTAATAATTTAACAGATACGTGTATATTTGTTTTGTTCAAAACAAATATGATTATGCGCAGCATCCAAATGGTACTTAGTAGCCTATGCTTGTTAGGTAGTCTTCATTATGTGGCACAAGCCCAAACGCCGGCAGTACAGTTACCGAAGGTTCAACGTTTAGTTGATAGCTTATTTACCGCACAAGGGCAAGTGCAACAAGCTATCACTGCAGCTTCGGCAGATAGTTCCCGTCAACAGCTACACATCACCTATCAAGCGTTGCTGCAGCGACACCAAGCCGTACTGGAAGGTATGCTGAAAGAGGTTGGATTTCCGGATGAAACAAAAGTTGGGTCCGCAAGCTCCTTACGTTATACTTTAATGGTTGCACAATGTAAGCAGCAACCTAAGTTTCAGGAGCGAGTGCTTCACCGGATGAAACCGCTAGTTGGTAAAGGAGCCGACCCAAGCGCCTACGCGATACTCTTGGATCAAGTGGAATTGGCAGCAGGGCGAGCCCAAGTGTACGGGACGCAGTTGGTATATGAAGGAAATGAAATGGGCCGTCAAGTACGTAAGCCATTGGTTGAACCGGCCAAAGTGGATGAACGGCGAATGGCCATCGGCTTACCACCCCTAATGGATTACTTGGCAACGCAGAATAAAGGGCATCAGCCATCTAACAAACAGCCAAAGAGGGTCAAGTAAATCAGTCTATCAGTAGGCCAACTTTCCCTTTCTTCTAAGAGCCACTTCCTTTGGAAGTGGCTCTTGCCATTAACGACAGCAAATAACTACGGTAAGCTAATGGTACTTCCTCTGTCGCCCCGCAAAAACTTGCATCAGTTTCAAACGCGATTTTTGACCAAACTCTCAAGACAGGCTGATGTTGTATATATCTGTTCAGGCGGTCTTTGTATAAAGCCAGCCCGCTAACCGTGTGGGTCGTGTGGGGGCTAAAAAAATGCACTTGTGCGCCCACTAGAAACTTGGGGGCCGGGTGCTGCTTGCCGGTGCCGGTGCTCACGCAGGCAAGCTGGCCAACGAGGCTACCCACGGCCTGCCCGCGCCAACGCAGCTCGTCCACTGGGCCGGCCTCAGCCCGCTGCTTCAGGTACTCGACTTCGCGGGCCTGGTCGTGCTGGCCAATGGTGGCCGCCAGCAAGGCAATGGCCTGCTCGGCGGTGTCGGCAAAATATATCCGGTCGCCCTCCCCTAATAGTAGCACCTCTATCTTGCCACTTAGTACCTGCTGGGTGTTTGGATTGACGTAGTTAAAGCCCTGGTGCGTGGGCCCGGAAAGTAACTCGTACTGGCCCGCGTCGTCGCTGTGGCGGTCGTTTACCTTGATGGCATAACCGTAGCCGTTCCAATAAATGGCGGTCACGAGGCCCTGCACGTCGCGGTAACGGGTGCTGCGGACGGTGGCCCCAATGGCAATGCGGCCGGCGTGGGTTTCGATGGCGGGAAGGTTCGGTAACATAGGATTTCGCACTTGTAACAAGTGAGGTTAGGCTGCCTGCTGGTGGGGGGGCCTGGTGCTCCTGCACCTGGGGCTGGGGCGGCTCGGAGCGTAGGGCGGCGCGGATAGCTCTGGGGAAGCTGGCGGCGGCTCCGGTTCGGGTGCTGGCGGCAAACCCTCGGTCCTGGCGCATTTTCCACGCCCACCGGCTGCCCTGCCGGTGGGCGTGGACGCTGAAAACCGGGAGCACTAGCTAGTCGCGCTGGTACTCGGCCAACTCGTCGCCCTGGGGCGGGTAGTCGGGAATCCAATCACCGTGCTCAGCCTGCGCGGAGGGCTCCTGGCCGTTGGGGTGAAGTCGAACGAATACCGCTCCTGCACCTCGGCCAGCGTCAGCGGGGTCTGCGTGGGGTAATTCGGACCGTAGTGAAGGCGGGGTTCGGTTTCCACGTAATACTGACTGCTGGGCTGCTGCCAAAGGGTAACGCGGCCGTTGCCCTCGCCTTCCTCGGCCGTGGCTCGGCGGCCCGAAAGGTAGGCGTAGCTGTCAAGCGGCGTCTGGCCCAAGTCCAGCTCTAGGCGTACCCATGGGCACTCCCCGCTGCCGTAGGCTTCTTCCTCGAACACTACCCACGTCCGCCACTCGTTTTTCTCCACGATGCGGCCCCGGCACTGTTCGCCCTGCTCTTTCATGGCCTCGGCAAGTGCGCTCAGCGTGTCGTACCGGTCGTAGGTGTAGGGCACTTCGCCGGGGATGCGGTACGGGCCAGGGAACTGCTCGGTCAGGTAGTCCACCTGGTTTTCAGTGCCGGCGCGAAGGGCGAAAATCTGCGGCCCCTTGCGCTCGTGGCTGGCCTCGTGAACCTCTAAATAGTGGTGCTCGGGAATGAACTTCCAATTGGCCGGGTCGGCAAGCTGGGCCTCGTCCTGGCGGTCCCTGCCGGTGAAAGCTTCCACGCGTAAAAACCGTAGTAGTCAGCCAGCCCGCCGTACACTACGGTAATGCGGCCGGTTTCTAGGTTGCGGTAGTAAAGCGGGGCCGGAATTACCCGGTACTCCTGCGAGCTGATTTCTACCGCTTCGGGCACCTAGGCGGGCGCGGCGGGGCCGGGCGTGTAGGGCTCCAACTCCCGGCCGAAAAAATGCCCTAGCGTTACGCCGTGCTGCGCTAGACGCTCCGGCATCGTATCTAGCTGGCAAAGCACCCCCAAATAACCGTCAGCGTAAAAATAGGCGCGCACGGTGGCCGGGCCGAAGTCGTTCATGTAGATATGAACGCGGGCACCGATGGCGGGCACCTCACCCTTGCCCGACCACTTAAGGCCAGCCGGTAAACCGGCGCGGGTGGGGTAGCCTATCCACTTCGGGCACTGCTCGGGGTCACCTGCCCAATCTAGGGGGCTAATTTGGGGCTGCTGGGAGGCGGGGGCTGGGGTTATCATATCGAAGGGAAAAGGGTATAGTGAGAAGATGAGCTGGGGGCTAGGCGGCAAGGGCTAATTGGCTGCCGAATACCACTCCGGCACGGGGGTTGGCCTGCTTGCGGCGGCTGGTCTTGCCTTGGGGCGCGGCTTCGGTTACGAGGCCCAAAAAGCCCGCTGCATGGGTGTAGCCCTTCACCTGTCGGAAGTGGCAAAGGTTCGTGCCGGGCTCCTGCACGGCCACTGTGGCCCCGACTGCGGGCACCGGCTGCTGGGCCGACCAATGCAAGCCACCGGGCAGCAGCGTTAAGCGGGGCGCGGCCTCGAACTCGGGCACCGGGTTGGTCAGCTGCGCGGCGGCATCCTGGCGGGCCTGCCGTTTGGCGGCGTTGCTGGCTCTCAGGCGCTCCAAGCGGGCGGCGGGAATGCGACGAGCGGGGCAGAAGGTTTGGGCGGATTTCATAAGAGTAAGGCGGCTGAGGTGAGGCGAAAAAGGCGGTTAGAACCAAGGGTTAGCTTTCCAAGCGGCCACGTCGGCGGCGCTGGCTGGGGTGGGCGTTTCGGCTGCGTCGGCGGGGTCGTAACGGTCAGCGGCTACTATCTCCGGGGGCTAAATCAAAAGCTTCGCTAAGCATGGCTAAAAGGCTGTTTCTTTGTTCGTTGCTTATACTTATTAAACGCAAAATAACCCGTTAAGTTTGCATATTTGTCATATTTAATCAAGATAATTTAGCTCCGTTTCTGGCACGGACCTTGATTTTTCCCTTTTGTTCTCTTTCGGGTGGTTGGGGCACTAAAAAAGCCCCTCCTGCGCTGGGAGGGGCTCTTTTCCTTTTGTCGCGGCCCTGGGCCGGCCGGATGGCTCCGGCCGGCGCTGGCTCCTGCCCTACTCGGCCTCGCTGGCTTCGTAGCTGGGCACAACCCCTAGAATGTGGTTGAGGGCTTTCTGTGCCTGGCTGGCGGCTGATATTATCAGCGTCTTATCGTTGCGTAGAGCCTGCAACCAGCTTTCTACATAGCTGGCCGTGTTGCTCTCGGTCACGCTCAGGTCAAGCCCTGCGGTATTGCTCAGGAAAGCGGCCCCCAACTCGGCTACCAGTTCTTCCTTGGCATAGGTCGGGCTGCCGAAAGCAGCCTTTTCGGTCAGCGTCGCCCGGTCGAGGCGCTTGCTGTGGCCGGTCGAGTGTACCAGCTCGTGAAACGTGGTGAGGTAAAAATCTTCGGCCGTGTGAAAGCTGCTGGCCTCGGGCATGGTCACGGTGTCGGTGCTCGTGCGGTAATAGGCTTCGCTGTCGCTGTACTGGATGCGGGGGCCACCGACGTAACCGGCAATAATCTGCTCGGCGGCCTGCTGGGGCGTGTGCTCCCGGCTGGGCACCTCGGGGAACTTCCACTCTATCCCATCAATCTGCGCCACGTTGAACACGGTTGAGCATTGCAGATAAGCCGACTTCTTTTCGTTGCCCTCGGCGTCCTCCTTCTTGGTCACTTTCCAGAATACTACCGGCATCCCTTTCTCCCCCCGGCGCACCTGGCCCCCTAGCTCCTGGGCCTGCTTGTAAGTCAGGTAGTATGCCTGCTCATAGGGCAGCATTCCAAGCAGCAGGGCGTTAATGCCGGTATATACGTGCTTGCTGCGGTAGTTGCGGGGGGCACCGCTGGCGGCGTTCCACGGCTTTTTCCACGGCGTAACCCCGTTTTCGAGGGCCATAATGATGCGGTTCGTAATGATTTCCTGCACGTCGGCGCGGGGGGCGAAGGTGGTTGCAGCTTCCATATCGAGGTGACTTAGTGGTGAGGGTTGCGGGTTAGGACAAGTAGTCAGGATGAGCGGCCGGGCCTAGTTCCTCGGCTTCCTTTTGCAGCGTGGTATCTTCCCAAGCTTCGCTCTCCTTCAAGGCTAAGAGCTTCCACTTCATGAGCTGGGCCGCGTTGGTGTTGGCGGCAATCAGGGCCTCGGCCTTCTCGCGGCGCTCCTTCGTGAATGCCGGATGGTTCAGGGCTTGCCGAAGGTTGCGGCGGGCCGATGATACCATGAGCATTTCACCAGAAGTAAGAGCGGGAGCGGCGGGCGTTTCCATGAGTAAAAGACTGTTTCTTTGCTTGTTACTTATACTTACTAAACGCAAAACCCCGTATTAACGTTGCATATTTGTCATAGTTAATTAAGATAATTTAGCGCCATTTCTGGCATGGTGCTTAATTTTTCCCTTTTGTTCTCTTTGCTGGCTGCCCTACTTTTTGCAATTGCAAATAGGCCGGGGCCTGGCAACTAATCTCCCTGCCCTGCGCTCACGTCGAGGGGGGAAAGCAATACTGCAGGTGTGAAGCGAAGCGGAGCACCTGCAGTATTGCCGGGCGGGTTTCTCCTTTTGTTCGCAGTAGGGATGGTAAGTGAGCGACCAACGGGAGCTGTCCGTTAGGACCGGAGCGAAGCGGAGCCCTGAACAGCCCGGCTATCCGCCCCCTAATAGAGTTAATAAGCTGACTGGCAGACCTTAAAAAAGCTGGTTTATTCGCTTGGAGCAAAAAAAGACCTCACCGAAACAGTGAGGTCTTTTTGATGGGAACAATGACCGTATATCAAAGCCGTGGGCCTCGTTTACGGGTTTCGGAGCTGGGCGGCTCAGGTTTCTGCTGCATCTGCTGCTGCTGCGCGGGCGCGACTGCCGGCGTACTGAGCACCTGCGCCGCCTGGCGTAGTTCCTGCACGTCGGGGCGCTCCTTCAGTGCCGGCGACTTATCGACGGTGGCCAACACCTTATCCAGATTTTCTTTGTCGGTGGCCCGTAGCTCCGGCTGCTTCACCAGGTACTTGCTCACCTCCTGCAAGCGGGCGGCATCCAACCCCGCGCCGGCTTCGCGTAGCTCCTTGGCCAGCGGGCCGGCTGCCTGCACGAATGACAAGCGGGCTTGGTCGTGCGCGGGGCTGTCGCTGGGCTGAATCTGCGGCTCGGCCTGCTTCTGCTGCTCCCGCTGCTGCTCCTGAGCGGCGACAAGCTGCCGGCGCTCCGTCTGGTCCTGCCCCGGCTCAATTACTGTTGCCTTGGGGTTCGTGGCCAGCGCATCGAGGGCCGCACTCAGCACTGGGAGAAGAGTTGAATCAACCGGGTAGCGCAAGGTCAGCTCGGTAGCAATTTCGCGGGGGCCGGCACCCTCCAACTTTAGCGAGTGGTCGATGTTCAGGCCCGCTTTCTCTAGGTTTTGCTGCAAGGAGCTGAGTTGGGATATTTCATCTCGGCTCTCCCGTAATTCGACTACTAGCAAACGCTCCCCTCTATCGCGGGCCTCGGCTTGCGCCTGGTGCTGCGCCGTGATTTTGCCCACACCAACCACCGGCTCATTTCTCCAGTGGTTCATGCCAAAACCGTGCTGGTCCTCCTCCACCGGGCCGAGTTCCCGCTTCACGACCTGCTGCATCTGGCCCTGCTTCAAGTCCTGGTTCCAATCCTTGCCCTGGCTCTTGACGATTTCAATTTTATGCTCATAGGCCAGGCTCTGCACCGCGCCCTGGTTAAAGGCCCCCAACGCCTCGCGGTTCATCGGAACGTGGAACTGGTAAGTATGGGGACCTAGCTTAGTGGACCTAATCAGCTCGTCGCTCAGCGTCTGGCTCATGGCCTGGCTGTTGGTTTCGCCGGCTTGTTCACGGTACTGGCGGGCGGTCTGGTCGTTGTACGCTTTGAGGTGGTTGGTCAGCGCCTGCACCCCGGCCGGGTTCGTAGCCATGACTTCGACGGTCAGCAGGTGTTTGTGCTCCCGAACTACCTTCATCGGGTTTTGCTCACTGGCAAAGCCTGCAAGGAGGCGCGTGTCGTAGTGATAGCCCTGGGTGTCGTTGTCAAAAGCCGCCTTGATGCCGCAAATCCTTTCCTCGTTGAGAACCCGCTTCATCTCAAACATTTTATTCTGCGTAAGTACGCCGGCCGTGGACGCATACAGCGCTTTCTCGCCGGGGTGCATCTGCGCGTAGGACAACGCATCGAGCGCGGATTCGGCCACGAGCATGTGCGCCGCTGGCCGACCCTCGGGGAGCTTGCTGAGCCACAGAGAGCGGGAAAACTCGCTCTCCGGGGCCTGGCCTTTATAGCCCTCGCCCTTCAGCTCCAACCCCACCACGCGCCCCTCGTGGTAAGCCGGAAACGCCGTATTTACGAACGTCTTGGCGGGCATCCCATCCTTCTGCACGGTGTGCAGCTGGTTCAGGATGCGGCCGGCGAACTGCGGATTTTGCAGCGTGGCCTTGTTGATGCCCCGGCTTTCGAGGTAGGTGGTGTTTTCCAGCGGCCGGCAGTCTTTGGTGTAGACGCTCTGGAACTTCTCGCCCGGCGCGGTTTCGCTGATGGGGGGTAGCTCCAGCTTGGGCCGCTGGGCCGCGGGCAAGTTCAGGTAGGCGCGGAAGTGGTCGTTGACGGTCTGCCACAGGTTGCGGCCAGGCTGCTGGTCAATGCCCACGATGCGGCCGGAGTTTACTCGGTTTTTCATCCAGTCGATGACGCTCCCCTTGTCGCGGTCATCGTGACTGTTAAAGTACATCCAGTCGTTACTGCGCCCTTTGAAAACAACGAGCGTATCATCCCCCTCGAAAACGTGCCACTTGCCCTTGCCTAAGCTCTCTCCTTTTTTGAGGGTATAGCCGTAGTGGGTCAGCAGCTCGGGGAGCTCTACTTGCTCCTTTATTTTCTGAAAAGTCAGGTCGTGTTCCATGCGGGGTGCAATAGGTGGTGGGGTAGGAAATGGCAAAAGACAGAAGCCCGAAAAAAGGCTTTCCGGGCTTCTGTAGGAAATAATCGGCCGAATGCGGCCGGCCCGTTAGAGGTGCGGCCCGCGCTTTACTTTAGGCGCTTCTACTTTGGGCATTTCCACCTTCGGGGCGGCTAGGGTAGCGGCCAGCGTGGTGCTGGGGGCCTGCTTCTGCTGCAACTCGTGGGCGGCGGGCCGAATCTCGATACACGCCTTGGCGGCGTTTACCTGCACGGTCCCATCAAACTTTCTGCCTTCGTCGCCACTCACCATGTTCGACAAGTCCACGGCCTTCCCTTCCTTCAGGTCGTGGCTTTGCTCCTTGGTCAGCTTGACGCCGGCGATGGTATCGTGTAAGGTAACCTTATTCTCGGGCAGAACGACCACTTGGTTCATAGTCTTATCCACCGAAACGTAGCCGTTGTACTCCTGGCCCTGCTCGTCTTTAAGGCCGCGGACCAAGCCCGCATTGCCCTCCGTTTCGAGCTTGTGGCGCTGCTCCGGGGTGAAGGGCTGCCCGCCAATCTCGTTGGGAATAACCAGATTCTTCTGGGGCAATTCCATTTTCAGGGTAGCCGTGCCGTCGGCTTCGCGGTGCAGCACCATCTTGCCCTCGAACCTCACGGGCGCCTGTCCATCCTTCCCGGCTACCTGCATGGGCAACAGGTCGGTTTTCTGGCCGCTCAGCAGCTTTTGTAGCTGGCCGTCCTGCTCTAGGCCGGCGGTGCTCAGGCCAAGCGAAGCCAGCACCTTTTGCGGCACGTCGGCCGCTTGAAACAGGATCGGGGTGTCGGCCGGGGCGGGCTGCCCGGGTGCCCTGGCGGCACTTGGTGCTGCGGACGGCGCGGCGGCAACTGCCGGCGCGGCAGGGCCGGTGGTCGTCTGGCCCTGGGGAGTCTGCTTCACCAGCTCGTCGCTGGGATCAAGCTGCGCCGAGCCGGCTTTCTTCAGTAAGCGGGCCTGCAGCTCCTGGCGGGTCTTGTCATAATCAACTTCCAAGGTCTGCCGGGTCTTGGGGTTGCCGGTCAGGTGGGCGTAGAAGTTCTTTAGAAACACGGACGCGGGGTTGCCGCTGGTGTCGATATCAAAGAGGCTTTTCCCCTCCTGCAGTACCTGTTCTGTGGTTTTACCCTGCTGCTGGGCCAATTGCTCTACCCGCTTCTCTCCGGCGCTTTGTTGTACTTGCTCCGGGACGGTCAGGGCCGACTTCGGCACGGCCGCTAGGTTGGCGCTCAGCGCGTCCCACTGCTTCACGCCGAAGGCTTCTTTTACCTGCTTGCTGCGCGGCGGCTCGTAGTCGTCGTCGTAGCCTACCTCCTGCCGACGAGCGGCGGCCTGACCGGGCTTTTCGATTACCTCCAGCCCGTTGCCAACTTGCTTAAGCCCCTGCACGATGGCTTCGAGCTGGGCAAGCTTGTTGGATTCCGGGTCGTAGCTCACGCCGAAGCTGCTGGTCAGCTTCCCGTGCTCGTCGCGCCCTATCTTCAGTGCGCCGACGGCTACTCCGGCTTCTTTGAGCTGGTCGAGGTAAGCGCGCATTTCCAGCAGCGGGGCTACCTCGTCGCCTCGTTGCTTCCACTGAATTTGCAGATCCCCGACGGGTTCCGTCGCGGGGGCCTCCGGCGTTGCGGCCGGGGCCTGCTGCTCAGCGGCCGTCTGCCGGGCCGGGGCGTTGTCGTCGGGTAGGGCCTGGGCCTTGCCGCGCAGCGCGTCGGCGTAGGCAGCCTGGCCTGGCTCTGGCCCTTGCTCGGCGCGGTTGGCGACTTCCTCCAGGTCTGCCTTTGCCTCGGGACGAGTAGCGCCCGTGGTGATAGTTGCCTCGTTGGCTAGGCCCTCGGCCTCGGTGGTCAGCGCGGCTTGCTCTCGCGCCTGGGGCGTCAGCTCGCCAGGTGTCTTCTGGTTGGGAGCCTGGGCGGGGATCGGGTTCTCTGCTTCGTCTGCCATCGGAAAGAGCGGTTAGGAATGATAGGATTGTATCGGGAAAAAAGAATAGGTAGGAACCTGCTCAGTTCCTACCTACCACCTTACTAAATTATTGAAAATGAGTTGCTCTATTGACTCTACCAATTAAGTTTTCCGTGCATGAGGATGCCCCGCAATTCGGCCATTTCCCGGTTGTGAGCCTCGGCGTACTGGTCCAGTCTTTTCAGCAGTTCGGCCCGGATACTCGCGCCCGCATCCTGGGTGGCATCTTGCAACTGAAGCTTGCTTACCAAGCCATTATTCTCAGTCAGTATCCAGTTTAGGTTATAGCCCTCCTTTTCGTATAGGGCCATCACCTTTAGCCAGTTTTCAATTTGCCCGCCCTTCCCGTTTTCCATCCGGTGAATGATGTTTTGGGTGAGGCCGGTCCGCTGGGCTACCTGGGCCTGGCTCCAGTTGTGCTCACCCTGCAGCCGGCCTAGCTCTTCGCGGATAATTACCAGTCGTTTCCCTACCCGTACGCTGTTGGGGTTCTCATTGGGGCCACTGGCCTTGTCTTTCGGCATTGTTACTCGTCTTTTTGCTTGATAAGGTGTTTTAGGTTGGGGTCGTTCTCGATTCTGGTCAGCTCCCGCTCGCAAAGCTCCTTCACATCGGTTTTAATCCGGTTGAAGTTTGCCTTTATCATTTCCTCTGCCTCATCCTGGCCGGTGGCCGGGTTTACGAAGCTGGTAATGTCAGGAATCGGCTGGTAGCTTTTTGCCTCGGCCGTTACCGTTTTCACGTCTACCTGAATCTTGGCGTGAAACACCTTCTGGTCGATTTCTTCCCCAAAATTGTCTGCTACGGCTCCCACGAAGTTCCCCTGGGTTAAGTTAGCAATCGTGCTGGCCGGAATCATGCTATCCATCTGCGTGGACAAGCTCGTGCTCGTCTCGCGCATGTTGATGCTCAGACTCTGGCGCTGCTGCAAGATTTTACCGAACCGTTCGCTCAGCCACTTGCCGCTGTTACCAGACACCTGACCGCTGAAAACGTTGCCTACGGTGTTCTTGATTACTTCTGCCTCCTTCTGGCCGTAGTCGCGCTCTAGTTGCGAAAAGTCCTGAAAGCCAAGGCAGGTAGACACTTTATTGCTGCGGGCCGTGGCTATCAGGTTGTCGAGGCCCTTAAAGTAAATCGTGGGCAGTTCGTCGATGATGAGCGACGATTTAAGCTTGCCCTTCTTGTTTACCAGCTTCACGAGGCGGGCATTGTAGAGGCCCAGCGCCGCCCCGTAGATAGCCTGCCGGTCGGGGTTGTTGCCTACGCACAAGACCTTGGGCGCATCCGGGTTATTAATGTCGAGGGTGAAGTCATTGCCCGACATCACCCAATAAAGCTGCGGCGAAGCCAGCCGGCCCAGCGGGATACGGGCACTGGCAATCTGACCCTCTAGTTGCTCGATGGCATCCTTCTGGAAGGCCGACACGAATGGCTTGACCAAGTTCTCAATCTCGGGGTAAGAGGCCAGCACGGGAAAGATTTCCTCGTAGTCCCGGCCCAGAAACTCAATGACGTGGGGGAAGGTGCAGTATTTGCCCTTGTCGTAGAGTTTCAGAAACCAGATGATAGCGGCCACAAAGTTTATCGGGCTCTCCACGAAGAAGTCCCCCTGCTTCTGAATCCAGCTCTTATTCAGGTTGAGCATGATGGTCGAGGCGCTTTCGTAAGCGTCCACGATGTCACTCATTAGCTCGGGCAGCAGCGGGTTGCAGCGGTGGCTTTTGCGGGGGTTGTCAAAGTTAATGACGTAGAAACCCACGGGCCGGTCAAACTTGTCCTGATGCTTCAGCAGTTCGTTGTAGCAGATGCGGCTGAGGTCGTCGAACTTGTAGTCGTATATGTACATGCAGAAGCCCTTGGCCAGGTGCTGCCGGATGAACTCGTTGATGACGGCGAAGCTCTTGCCGCTACCCGGCGTTCCCAGCACCATCGTAGCCCGGAACGGATTTACCACGTTCAGCCAACCTTGCCGCCGCTTGCCGCGCAACTGGTAGGTGGTGCGCAGGTTCACCGAGTACTCGTTTTCCATCTTCCGCTCCTCCTGCGGAAAGCTCTCGTTCTCCTTATTGAAAATGTCTTTCATCAGGTTGTTGTTGAACAGCCGGCTCAGCCAGGCCCCGGCGCTCAGCAGCAGCAGGAACCCGCCGCTCACGGCTGCCACGTAGAGGAGCGTAGCCACCCCTGGGCTCATGGGAATAGAGCGCACCACGTCGGCCCCAAACAGCAGCACCAGCCCAATCAAGGCGTAGCCGGCAACCGACCTGCCCTGCAGCTTCTCGTCGGCGCGGCCCTTGGTGCCCAAGCAGCTCAGCACCAGGAAAACCACTGCCATCGCCTTGCTAATCCAGCTGGCCTTGAACAGAAAGGTGTTTCGCGTAAAATTGCCCATCAGCTTTTCAATGACGGGGTGACTCCATCCCATCGACTTGAAGTAGCCGAAGCAGAAATAATAGATGTTCACGGCCAGTAGCGCAATGGCGAAAAGCCGCATGAAATCCATTATCTTCTTGATTCCTTTGTCATCTTCCATTGGTGGGTGTCAGTGTAGGCTGAGTAGTGAGAGAATACCATTTAGAGGCGCGGGCCTCTTTTTTCCTGTCCTGGGGTGGGGTGCTTGGGCCCGGGGGCGGCAAGCTTCCGCACTTGGTCCGTTGCCACTGGGGCCCGCAACGCCTCCCACAGCTGTGCGCCCTTGTAGCCTACTTCCTGGCCTTTCACGGCTACGCCGTTCAACTCAAAGCTAACCCCGCGTAGGACGCTGCCTTTGTCGTGGGTGTAGCGCACCTGAATTTGCTGCCGCCGTAGCTGCTCCTGCAACCACAGCTCCCCTCCCCTCCCCTGCTCGGCCAGCAGGCACTGTACGGCCTGGCGTACAGCCTCCCGGGCTGCCTCCTTGCCTGGGTCCACGTCCTTGATGCTCTGTCGGCGCTCCGGGAGCGGCTGCATTCCTAGCTCCTGGCTTATTTGCCTCGTGATGGCGGGCTGCCGGTAAAAGTTGTTGCTCGTGCGCAAGGCCGGGCCACCGTCGAGCGGCACCCGGTTCAGGTAGATGTGGACGTGGGCGTGTCTCTTGTCCAGGTGCTCGTACACGACCACCTGGTGACGCTCAACGGGCGCCCCCATCAGCTCGCAGTACCGCTTTATGGCCGCGACCTTTTGGGCCTGGCTAACCTGCTCGCCGGCCTTCCACGAAAGCACGGTGTGCCATACGGGCTTCTGTATCTTCTTACTCTCTGAGGCTATACTCTGCATCTGCCGGGCCATAAGCGGCGGCGCGGCAAGTAGCACGTTGGAAGTATAGAGCGGCTGGGCCTCGCCTGGCTCCTTGGCCTTGCCTTTTCGCAGGCCTGCGCCGTAGGTCAGGGCACCCTCAAAATCGCTGCCGGTAACCGTCTTTGCAATCATGCCAGCAAGCTAAGGATGGTGCTTATTGCCTCGCTCAATTTGGCTTCGTGGCTATGAAAGTGCTTACCGGAGTTAGCTATGCGGGCAATCTGATTTAAGTTGTTACCGATACCAACTAACTGGCCGCGTATTTCCGGCGGTAGTTTCTCCCGTATCTCGCTGCCCTGCCCTACGTCGCGTAGGTAAGCGGATACGCTCTTGTAGCCGGCTTGGCGAGCCTTTTTCTCAATTACTTTCTTTTCATCCTCAGTCACGCGAACAGGTATCATCTTGTCGCGAGCTGGCTCCTTACTTTCGGACGCGGTATCAGCGGACATTTCTCTTGTATTGACTAGGTGGCTTAAACTATGGCTGAATCTATTTTACGGCTATTTTTCGAGATCAGGCTTTAGCAAGCCAAGCCAAGTGAGCCTGCGAACTTGGCGGTGCCATTGTAAGATGCAAACGAAGTTTGTATATACAATGGCATGGCTTGCTGTTCGATTGAACGAGCTGGCAGAACGGGGGCGTTGCACGGTCGTTGCACGGGGCTGCTACTAATATTAATCGGATGCTGTGGTGTTATGATGTTATGATGCTATGGTGCTGAAATAATCAGTATTCCTACTAGGATAACGTAGTAAGATAGATCCACAAGAAACTCTATCCATGTGATGCTGTGGTGTTATGGTGCTGTGGTGTTATGGTGCCAAATACTGATTATCCTACTTGCAGCTAACCGATGTTTAGATGATATGGTGCTATGATGATGAGGTGATGTATATCTTAGATGTTTTGGTGCCAAGGTGTTATGATGTTTTGGTGTACTGGTACTGAGGTGCTATGATTACAAGGTGTTAAGGTGCTATGATGTTATGATATTTTGGTGTTTTGTTGATATGGTGTTAAGGTGCTCTGGTAATAGGATGCTATAATGCTTTGGTGCCGTGGTGCTCGGCTTGTAAAAACCGATCTATATTTGTCTAACCTTCAACTAACCGGATTGCCCCCATGAGTGAACCCAAAGTAATTGCCTTTGCGACCCAAAAAGGAGGCGCTGGCAAGTCTACCATCAGCGTACATGTCGCCTCGGCCCTGGCCTATGTCTATGGCTACAAAGTAGCCATCCTGGATTGCGACTACCCCCAAAACACCGTGCAGGTGTACCGCAACCAGGAATTGCAGAAAATCAACACGGACGAGGCATTCAAAAACCGCCTGCTCAACCAGGGCATAACGCCCTACCCGGTCAGCATTTCCAGCGTGGAAAAGGCCGTTGATTCCATTGAGGCACTGGAAAAGCAGGGCTTCGATTTCATTTTGGTAGACACGCCCGGTACTATCAACATCACGGGTTTGCCGGAATTGCTGCGCATGGTGCAGTACATCTTTCTGCCTATGGAGGCAGATCAGGGCACAGTAGCCTCGACGGCGGGCTACATGCAGATATTGGGCAACTACCTCAAATCCGCCCAACCAGACCCGGACGAATCGAACTTGCTAGGCTATTACGCTTTCTGGAATCGCTTCGTCAAGTCGGAAAAGAAAGCCACGTACGACAAGATAGAAGAGTTTTTTCAGCAGAAGGGTCTACCTCTACTGCAAAGCCGCGTGGAACTGCTCATTGGCTACAAAGAGAAGCGTTCTACCCTGTTCTCCCTGCCGGAGCGCGAACTAGAGAAGCTGGGTCTGGGCAAGCTGATTATGGAAATCCTTTCCATCGTACTCGGCCCTGGGCAAGTAACCCCCTCCGGCAAAGTCATTGAGCTGCCCGCTGCTGCTTCCTCTGTGGAAGCCGGCATATCCGATGATTCGCACTAATCCTACTACACACCTTCAAAAGATTCAATTCACCGATGCCGAAGCCAAAACCAAAAAGCGAGGAAGAAAAGAAAGCGGCCCTGGACCGCATGCTGAGCATGGCCGCCACGACTAACCACTTGACCGGTGCGGGAGCTGTAGCAGCCCCTGCGGAACCGGCCAGCGGCTCTGCGGCCGCTCTTTCCCCGGCGCATACGACTGGAATTGAGGAACAAGAGGGAGAAAAAGCCCTGCCCGCCCCAACCGGCGAAACCGCCGCTACGGTACCTGATTTTGAGCCGGCCCTGGTTGCGGCCCTGGCAGCGCCAACTCCTTCCCCAGCCCCTGAACCCACGGCGGCGGAGCCGGCGCAGGCTCCGGCTGCTGCTCTTGTGGCCCCCGGGGCCGCCGATCCGGCCGGGAAATCGGCCCCGGAAGAAGAACATTCATCGGAAGCTATATCAGAATCAGCGGCAACCGTAGAGGTATCAAATGCTACTGTTGAGGCTGGCAGTTTTGACCTAACTTCTTTATTTATTCCTCCCGCGGAGAAGAAGACCGCGCAAATGCGGCTCACAAATAGCCACTACCAGTATTTGCTTCTTCTGGGAACCATCGTAGGCGGGGGCGCGACGCCCCCGGATATTGTGTACAATCTTATTCAGCAGTTTATCGACAAGCACGATCCGCAAGTGCAAAAGGCCATTAGCAAGCAGCTGCGCCAGCGTCAAGGCAAGAAGTAATCTCTCACCTTCAAACCCCTTTTCCTCATGTTTAACCAATATACCTGGGGCGACTTTGCCCTATTTGTTCTGGTGCTCGTCCTAGTCTACTATGCGGTAGTGGGCTTTCTGTACTACCGGCAAGAGATAGGGTCCTTCTTTACCCAGAAGGGTGGGGGAGGGGCACAGTTCGTCGGCGCGGGGCCAGCTGCTGCGGCCTCCGGTCCGCCCCCGCTGGTGCGTACCACCTCGGCTTTCGTGGCGGCGACGCCCACGGCGACGGAATCCAGGGAGTTGGTGGAAGCGCCGGAAGGCGTAGCCGGCGCGGTGCAGAATCTGCCCGACGGGCAGGCGGTAGCGGAAGTAAACGGGTCGCTGCCGGCTTCCACGGCGGCGGCAACAGGTCAGGACGATGGCCAGGCAGCCGCGGTGATGACGGGTTCAGCCGGTGGGGCCGAAACGGAAACGGATACGGCCGCGCTGGATGACGAGCAGCGCACCGAAGCGCTGGATGAGGTTGACAAGCACCTGGCCGCCCGGGCTCGTCAGTTGGCAATGGAAATGCCAACGGAGAAAACTCAAGTAGAGCTGGAGAAGGTTATTGAAAAAACCAATAATATAGGTACTGATATTGAAACTACAAGTCCCGTTTACCACGTAGAAGCTGAAACGGCGTATGAGCAAGAGTCAGTGAATGAGACTGATATGCTTTATTCGTTCCAAAAGCCCATCGCATCGCCTGGCGATGTGGTTCCTGTCGCCACTGAGCAGCTATTTACAGTGACCTCAGTGGTGGAGTTTATCGCGCAGGCCCAAGCGGGCAACCGGCCCGCTATTCCGACTGCTATTCGAGAAACGACTCTAGCTAGCCTGGTGGCGGGCCGGGTAGCAGAAAACAATGCTGAATTAAGCGCCCTATTTGGCGCAGATACCTGATTAATCCTTTCACTATTTTTTCCTTTCCATGAAGAACCAACGCATCGCCCGCACGCTTTCTACTGCCGCATTAGTACTGGCTGCCCGTGTAATGTATGGTCAGGGCGGCAACGGTACTGCTGGCATCCAGGATGCCACGACGCAGGTAACGAGCTATTTCGACCCCTTGACCAAGCTGATGTATGCTATCGGCGCGGTGCTAGGCCTGGTGGGTGCTATCAAGGTGTATAGCAAGTGGAACTCCGGGGATCAGGACACGCAGAAAACGGCCGTGTCGTGGTTTGGCTCCATGATTTTCCTGGTCATTGTGGCCACGGTGGTACGGGCCTTTTTCCTCTAAGCTACGGGTATGCCCTACTACGATTTGAACCGGGGCATTAACAAGCCCGTGGAATTTAAGGGCCTGGTAGGAAACAACATTTATTTCCTGGTCGCGGGTATCAGCCTCACGTTCGTTCTGTTCGTCACCCTCTACATGCTGGGTGTGCCTCTGCTGCTCACACTACTCCTCACCTTCGCCGCTGGCGGGGGAATGTGGGCGGGGGTGTTTGCACTGAACCGCAAGTACGGGGAGCATGGGTTGATGAAAGCCAGTGCACGGCGCTCGTCGCCTAAGTATATCACGAATCGGCAAAGTCGCTTATTCCAACAACTCAACCAGGACCGGACCGGGCGCGCTTAGCGCCCGGTTTTGGTTGGACTCTATCCTATGAGTAACAAAGTTCTCCCTTCTGTTTCTCTGGAATCCAAGCAGCCGATTTACAAGGTTGAAAAGGATTGTCTCATCTCGAAGAATGCGGACGTGACGGTGGCCTTCCGCCTGGAGCTGCCGGAGATCTTCACGCTCTCGCGCCAGGACTACGAGCAGCTGCAAGCGGCCTTCGTGAAGGCGGTTCGGCTGCTGCCCGACCACTGCGTGGTGCACAAGCAGGACTGGTACGTGGAGGACAAGTACGCGCCGGGCTTCGAGGCGGAAAGAACCTTACTCTCGGCTTCCTACGAGCGGCACTTCAACGAGCGGCCGTTCCTCAACCACTTCTGCTACCTCTACATTACCAAATGCTCATCGGAGCGCCCCGATTGGGGCAGCACGGCGGGCCTCCTGGCCCGCCGGAACATCGTGCCCAGGGAAATGCTGGATACAAAGCAGTTGGAAGCCTTCTTTGATACCGTCGGCCAGTTCGTGCGGACGCTGGAAGGGGTAGGGCCAACCAATGCACCTTATATCAGGTCGCACCGGCTCACCTCCGATGAGATGGCCGGGACGGAGCAGGCGGCGGGCCTGCTGGAAAAGTACCTCTCGCTCGACCTGTCCGACCAAGCCGTGCAAGTAGACATGGACCTGACGGGCGGACTGAAGGTAGGAGCGGAGTACTGCAATATGTTCTCGGTGGCCAACCTGGACGATTTACCAAGTGCGGTTGAAACCGATATCCGCTACGAGCAGTACAGCACGGCTCACTCGGACTTCCCCATCTCCTTCGCCGCGCCGCTGGGGCTGCTGCTGGGCACGAACCACATTCTGAACCAGTATGTGTTTTTGGACAACACGGCCAAGACGGTTAAGATGTTTGAGCAGAAGAAGGACCGGCTCAACTCGCTATCCCTCTACTCGCGGCAGAACGCCATCAACTACGAATACTATAACTCGTTCCTGAACGAGCTGATAGCCACGAAGCGCCGCCCGGCCCGGGTTCATTGCAATGTGCTCACCTGGGGCCGCAATGAGGACTACCTGACGGAGGTGCGCAAGATGGTAAACGCGGCCTTCAACGCCATGAACTGCAAGCCGCGGCAAAACACGGTGGACATTGCGGCCCTGTATTGGGGCGGCATTCCGGGCAACGCCGGCGACTTCCCCTCGGAGGAAACCTTCTACACCTTCATCGAGCAGGCGGTCTGCTTCTGGGCCTGCGAAACCAACTACCGCAGCACCGGCGCCACCAAAGGCATCAAGCTCTCCGACCGCCTCACCGGCAAGCCCGTGCTGGTGGACATTTCCGACGAGCCGATGAAGCGGCAGGTCATCTTCAACCGCAACAAGTTCGTGCTGGGCCCCTCCGGTTCGGGCAAGTCGTTTTTCACCAACCACATGGTGCGCCAGTACTACGAGCAGGGCGCCCACGTGCTGCTGGTAGACACGGGTAACTCCTACAAGGGGCTGTGTGAGTTGGTGGGTGGCGTGTACTTCACCTACGAGGAGGATGCGCCCATTGCCTTCAACCCCTTCCTGATTTCCGGGGCGCTGGACGTGGAGAAGAAGGAAAGCATCAAAACGCTGCTGCAGGCGCTTTGGAAGAAGGACGACGAGACCGTCAGCCAGTCGGAGTACGTGTCACTTTCCACGGCCGTGAGCTTGTACTACGTCATGCTGGATGCCAACCCGGCCATTAAGCCCGGGTTTAATTCGTTCTACGAGTTTGTGAAGGGGCCCTTTCGCAGAGTGCTGGAAGAAGATAAGGTACGGGAGAAGGATTTCGACATTGACAACTTCCTCTATGTACTGAAGCCTTACTACCGGGGCGGCGAGTACGACTACTTGCTCAACTCCGACCAGGAGTTGGATCTGGTGCAGGCCCCGTTCATCGTCTTCGAGCTGGACAACATCAAGGACCACCCCATCCTGTTCCCGGTAGTCACGCTCATTATCATGGAAACCTTCATCTCCAAGATGCGCAAGCTCAAGGGGGTGCGGAAAATGATTCTGATTGAGGAGGCCTGGAAGGCATTGACCACGCCCGGCATGGCCGCCTACATTAAGTACCTGTTCAAGACGGTGCGCAAGTTCTTCGGGGAGGCCATCGTGGTCACGCAAGAAATCGACGACATCATCGGCAACGAGATTGTCAAGGACGCCATCATCAATAACTCGGACTGCAAAATTCTGCTCGACCAGCGCAAGTTCATGAGCCGCTTCGAGGAGATACAGGCCCTGCTCTCGCTCACGCCCAAAGAAAAAGACCTGGTGCTCTCCATCAACCGGGACAATAAGGCCACGCGGGGCCGCTACACGGAGGTATTCATCAGCTTGGGCGGGGTCGTGTCGAAGGTGTATGCCATCGAGGTTTCCAAAGAGGAATACGTGACCTACACCACCGAAGAAACCGAAAAGGTAAAGCTGTTCGACAAGTTCAGACAGACCGGGGACATGCCTACGGCGATTAAACTTTTTGCAGCCGACCTGCGCGAAGGCCGGGCTTAATTTTCAACCAAAGGGAAAAATTATGAAAGCAAAAGTCACCATCCTGGGCCTGGCAATACTGGCCCTCAGCGCTGGGCAAGCCTCCGCGCAGCTCGTGGTTACGGCCCCCGTGCTGGAAGTGCAGTCCGGCGTCCAGACGGGCCTGCAAAACACCATGAAGGGCCTTTCCAAAGCGGCAAACGTGCTGGTGAAAGCCGGCGTGAAAGAGCAGGAGCTGACCAAGGTATTCTCGGAAAAGAATATGATGCTGGCCAAGAACTGGTACGACGGGCTGCTGCAAGTCAGCAACACGGTTCGCACCTACCGGCGCGTACAGTCCGTGTTTGAGAAGCAGGGCAGAATCATTCAGAACTACGCCACGGCCATTGAAACGCTGCGGCAGTCGCCCTACGTGCAGCCGGAACAGCTCTCGACGATGGTTACGGTGTACACCAAGATGCTGACGGAAAGTGCCAACACGCTCCAGGATCTGCAAACCGTCGTCAGCCCGGCCATGCTCAAGATGACGGACGCCGAGCGGATGCGCTTCATCGACAAGCTGGACGCGAAGATTTCCGACCAGTTGGGCCTAATCAACTACTACACGCAGCGCAACATGGTGCAAATGCACATGGCCGAGCAGAAAGCGCAGGACTTGCAGGCCCTGAACGCCCTGATGGGGGCCCGCTAGGCACGCTTCCCATTTCAACTACCCCTGCCATGAAAGCAACGACGAAAATTCTCGCCCTGGGCTTGACCCTCCTTGCCAGCCCGGCTTACGCGCAGTTCCCGGCGGTTATCTCGGCCCCTATCGCGGAAAAGAGCTCCCGCAAGCAGATTGTCCACCAAAGTGTCTCGGCTACCCTGCTGGGGGAGGGGAAGGGGCTGGCCAACGACATGAAGGTGGTCAGCGGCAAGATCAAGGGCATCATGGACAAAACCCAGGCCCTGCACGACCAGTGGTATAGCAGCCTGCTACAAATCAGCGCCGGGGTCCGCAATTACCGCCGGGTCCGGGAGATTTACACCCACCAAGGCGAGATGATTAACCAGTTCGCTACTGCCATTCCGGAGCTGCGCCGCAAGCAGCTCACGCCCGCGCAGCTCACCGAAGCCTCGACGGTGTACCAAGGCATTTTGCAGGAGAACGTGGCCCTGCTGGGCGAGCTGGCCGGCATCCTCAGCGCGGGCCAGGCGAAGATGACCGACCCGGAGCGGCTAGAGTTCATCGACAACATTGCCGACCGCATCGTGAAGCAGCACGACCTGATGAACTACTTCACGGGCAAGTGCCGGGCTATTGCGCAGCACCAGGCCCAACAGGTCCAGGACCACGAAGCGGTCAATGCCTTGATGACTGCCCGTTAACGGTTCGGACTATCCTTTCACTTCCATTTTCAACCCTATGCAAAGCAAGCTAAACCAGTTGCTCACTGTTGTTGCCGTTACGGGAATGGCCCTGCTCACCTCGTGTTCCTCTGGCAGCAAACCAGACCAATTTTTGGGCGAGTGGCAGTCCGTGGATAGTCCCACCCGTCCGCACATGACCATTCAGGAGCGCGGGGAAAACCTGACGCTACTAGAGGGCAAAAAGGAATACCCGCTCACCTACGATAAGGACAACCATAAGCTTACCGTCAATACCGGCTTAGGAGCTATGGACATCATCTACTTGGGCGAGAAAGACCACCTCCTGATTTCAGGCGCAGGTGAGTATTCCAAGGTAGCAAAGTAGCCATTCATCATTTACTGACCCTTATCCCCCAAGTTGATTCTCGCCCTTCCCAATGGACCCGACCGCTATTGATCTGAACATGGCTGTGTACGAGCAAAAGCTCGAAGCCATTTATACCGAGATGCTCTCCTTCACTTCCATGTTCATTAACCTGGGCCGGGCCGTGGGGGGCATTGGGGCGCTACTCTACATCAGCAGCCGGGTATGGGGTAACATTGCCCGCGCCGAGCCCATCGACTTGTTTCCCCTGCTCCGGCCCTTTGCCATCGGCCTGGCTATTCTGCTATTCGTGCCCTTGTGCGGGGCGCTGCGGGGCGTTACGATGGCGGTGGCGCACGGCACCGACACAATACGCATGGGCCAGCTAGCGGAAGTAAACCGGCTCACGGCCCAACGGGACCAATTAGCGGCCGATGCCAAGGCCAAGTCGGATATGGCGATCAACGAGGAATACGAAAAGGAGCTAGGCAAGCTCGGGGCGCTGGACGTGGGCCGCAAAGCCAGCCTGGCCTTTAATCAGGTGCAATACTCCGTCGGCCAAAACTTCCGGGAGTGGACCAAATCCATCCTGGAACTGGGCGCGCTGGCCGCCAAGCTGGCCATCAGCCTAATCTCCACCTTCCTGCTCGTGCTGCTCAGCGTGGCCGGCCCGCTGGCCTTCGGCATCGCCATTATTCCCAGCTTCGGGGGCGGGCTGATGAAGTGGTTCGGCTACTTCCTCACGATTTCCCTCTGGGTGCCGGTAGCTAACATCTACGCAGCGGTGCTGGCCCACGTCCAGGTAACAATGCTCAATGAGAACATTCGGCAGTTGCAGGCCGGGGGTAGCGTAGAGTCGGCCGATATCGCTTACCTGTGTATGCTGGTGCTGGCCATCGTGGGCTACATTTTCGTTCCCAAAGCGGCGGATATGCTGATTGACGGCTCCGGGGTGGGCAGCGCGGCCACCTCGTTCATCACGACCACCACGGCCACGACGGCAGCCGTGGCCGGCGCGACGAGCGGGGCTGCCCTGCGCACGGGCGCGGGGGTGGTGCAGGGCGCAGCCGGCATGGCCAGCCCCCAAAATATGTCGCGGGGCGAAGAATTTGGGCACCGAGCCGGCTTGGCGCTGCGCGAGCGTTTCAGCCGCAAGGGCTAAGCCGCCTGGCCCTATCCACCACCACTAACGTCCACCTTTATGTTTGCTTCGCTTAAAACCATCGACTCTGCTTTTCAGCAAGTAAAGACCCTGGCCATCATCTTCATTATCGCGGTGCTGCTGCTGGCCGGTGCCATCGCTTACTTCGCGTTCCAATCGACCACTGCGGCGGCGAACCGCATCTACGTGCTGGAAGGGGGGCAGCTGCTTACGGCCGGCGCGCAGGATGCGCGGGCGAACCGGCCGGTCGAGGCCCGGAGCCACGTTACCCGGTTTCACGAGCTCTTTTTCACGCTCGACCCCGACCAAAAGGCCATCGACCTGAACGTGAACAAAGCCCTGTACCTGGCCGATAACTCGGCTAAGAAACAGTACGAGAACTTCAAGGAGAAGGGCTTTTATAACGACTTGATAGCGGCTAACATCAGCCTGGAAATGACGGTGGATAGTGTCATTATCGGCAACGCCCGCCCGCTGACGGCCCGCTGCTTCGGACATCAGCGCGTTATCCGGGCTACGTCGATAACCAACCGCAATTTTATCTCCGATTGCACCCTTCGCGACGTGACGCGCTCGGAAAACAACCCGCACGGCTTCCTGATGGAAAACTGGCGGGTGGTGCAAAATAAAGACTTGAATACCCTTCAGCGCTAAGCTACTATCCCTATGGCAACGCCCACGAAGCCCCACGACGCGCAATTTATAAGGACCCGCAAAATGGCTACTTTTCTGCCGGTGGTAGGGGTACCATTCCTGGCCGTGATGTTTTTCCTGGGTGGGGGTGGCGAAGGCACCCCAGTTGAGGCGCAAGACGTGGAATCCGGCTTTAATACCGAGCTTCCCGGAGCGGAGAAGGGCACCATTACTGCCAGCAAGCTCGAAGCCTACGCTAGTCCGGTAGATTCCCTGCGGAACCGGGGCCTGGTCGATGCGCAGATTGATACCAGCTCGGGTGGGGGGCTGTCTTACGGCATTCAGGCGGACGGGAAGGCTGGCCCGAACGGGTCGGTCGACAAGTCGGTGGCCGCGGCCCAGGCGCAGCTAATTGCTGCGCAGCAAGCCCAGCTGAACGGCAGCGTGGCCCCGGGCGCCACGGCGCCGCCTAGCACGGCGCTCGGCTCGCTCACCCCGGAAGAAAAGATGGAGCTGATGCGCACGGAGCATGCACGGGAGTTAGCCGCGGCGCGGGCGCAGGCGCAGATGGCCGCCCTCATGGCGCAGTCCAACGCAGCCGGCGGTAGCGCGGCGACCCCGCGCGCAGTAGCCTCTGCGCCCGCCAAGAAAAAGCCGGCTACCAAAGTGCGGGCCCTGAACGAGGACGCGGTCGTGTCCCGCCTGGGGTCGACCGGGACGGGGAAGGGGCGTACCGCTTCTTTTCAAGGGCTGGATGATGGCAGTTCGTCGGGGGTGGATTCCAACACGCTGCCGGCCGTGATTCACGAGTCGCAGGAAGTGGTGTCGGGCTCCCTGATTAAGATGCGCCTGACGGAGCCCGCCGTAATTAACGGGCACCAGGTGCCGGCCAATACCTTCCTCTATGGCAAGTGCAGCCTACAAGGTGAGCGGCTCAGCATTGCCATTGAAACGCTTAAGTCCGGCAACAGCGTGTTTCCGGCATCGCTGGAGGTCTACGACGTGGACGGACTGCAGGGGCTGCACATTCCCGGGGCAATCACCCGGGATGCCGCCAAGCAGGCTGGCGCGAATAGCATGGACGCGGCCGACGCCATGGTGATGAGCGCGGACCCAACGCTGGTGGCGGCGGGAGTAGCGGTCAGTGCCGCCAAGAACCTCGGCAAAAACAAGATTCGCCTGGTGAAGGTCCGCCTCAAAGCCGGCTATAATGTTATGCTCAAAGTAGATAAAGACTAATCCTTATGAAAACGACCGCCTGCCTGGCACTGGCCCTGGGGCTACTTACCGCCCGGACGCCGACCGTAGTGGCTCAGAATACCGCCTCGTCCCAAAAGCAGCCTACCCCCACCAAAGCCAGCAAGCTAGCCAGCCTGTCGCTGTACGTGAGTGACCAGAAAACTACCCACCTGATATTTCCTCATCCCGTAACCTATGTTGATCTGGGCAGTACGGGTCTGATTGCCGCCAAAGCAACCGGCTCGGAAAACATCGTGCGCGTGAAAGCGGCGACGGCGGGCTTCGGGGAAACCAACATGACGGTACTATCCGGGGGCAAGCTCTACTCCTTTGTGGTAAATTACCAGCGTAGCCCGCGCCTGGTGGGTATTGACCTGGGTATGGCCGATGGCAGCCCCGATAAGGGCCAGTTGCCCACTACGCCGCTGTACGTGAGCAACCAAAAGACTACCCATCTGGTGTTTCCCTACCCGATTACCTACGTCGACTTGGGCAACCCGGGGATTATCGCGGCCAAAGCCACGGGCGCGGAAAACATCGTGCGCGTGAAGGCAGCTGGTACAAGCTTTCCTGAGACGAACATCACGGTGCTGACCTCGAACGGGAAGCTGTATATGTTCACGGTCAACTACCAACACGATCCCAAGGTGCTCAGCCTGGATATGGGCGCTCCCGATGCAGCGGTGGCAACCAGTGAAGCAGGAGAGGCTATTCTGTCGAACTCGCCTATTCCCCAAGGCAACCTGGATGCCTATTCCAAGCAGGCCCTGGCGCGGGGCGGCTCGTCGGCCAGTGAAAGCGCCAACCAGTTGTCGGTACACTCCGGCAGTGTCGGCTACAAGCAAGAAACGCTGTTCTTTCCCCTGCACATCGCCAACAAGTCGAATGTGACCTACGATGTGGACTTTGTGAAATTTTACATCCAGGATAAGAAGGTGGCCAAACGCACGGCGGAGCAGGCCATTGAGATCACCCCCATCTACGTCTACAATGGCAGCCAGAAAAAGATAGACGTTCAAAGCAAACTGGAACAGGTATACGTGTTCAAGAAGTTTACCATCCCGGATCAGAAGCAGCTCATTATCGAGGTCTACGAGAAGGGGGGAGGGCGTAACGTGAAGCTCAACCTCTCCAATTCAGACCTGCTCAACGCCCGCACGTTCCAGTAAGCCGGTCTGAGCTTTCCACGCCTTTCTGCCCTCGCCCTATGAAAAGCCCCCAATCTTCGCGTATAGCGGCCCTCCGGTCGGCACGCCTAGGTGCGCGAGGTAGCGGTAAATAGTAGCTCGTCCCACCCCCAATTGGTGACCAATTTCGGCCGCCGTTTTATCCTCTTACCAGTACAAAGCTGTGATTCCAGCCTGGCCCGCCGTCTTCGCTTCGCTGGACGAGTACAACAATAAGTGCATGCTGGAGAAGATCAGGGCCAGTGTGTCAGCCCACTCAGGGAGTTCGATGCAGAGAATCTGAGTAAGGTCAATAGGGTGCTGGACGATGGCTTGTCCGGCACCGAATTTCTAGCCTGGTTCCGACCACAACTATTCTTCTCACGTGCCATGTCGCAAAAAGGCCCTGCAAGAGATGCAGGGCCTTTTTACTTAGCGAAATGCTCGCGGTTTATATGCGAAATGCCAAAGTGGGCGAGAAATTTCCTTAGTTGCTAAGAATCCTCTCCAAGCAGACGTATTAACACCGCTATGAAACTGCACATTTTCGGCGCTTCCGGCTCGGGCGTTACGACCTTGGGCAAGGCACTCAGTGGAGTACTAGGCATTCCCTATTTTGACAGCGACGACTATTTTTGGCTAGCGTCCGACCCTCCTTTTACGCAGCGGCGCCCCGCCCTACTACGCAACGCCGCCCTTGAGAGGGAGTTGAGCCAACATACCCGTTGGATTCTGGGCGGCTCCCTCGTTGGGTGGGGGCACAAATGGCTAAAAGCCTTCGATTTGGCCATTTTTCTCTGGCTACCTCCCGCTGTGCGCCCACGCCGTTTGCAGCAGCGGAACATACACTTTATGGAGACCAACTCGTCACGGAGCCAGCTCGTGCTGAGCAGTACCAAACGTTCCTGACGTGGGCAGCAGGGTATGATGACAATTCCAGTGGGGGTAACCTTACCCTAGCGAATCATACGAATTGGCTTAGCCAAGTTACGTGTCCCGTCTTGGAAATACGGGGTAACTTGTCGGTGGAGCAGCGCTTAGAGCTTATTCACCACCAGTTAACAGAACTTGGGCGGCTTTGATTCTCCTACGCTTTTGGCCTTGGTTAAAACTAAGGCCCCACTGGCGCAGTTGTCCACTCCTTGAAACCTTACCTAGCAGCGGCGTAGGTATACCCATCTTCTGACGATTAGGCCGGCTTGACAAAAGCCATCAGTATGGTCGTTTCACGTTTGTCTTTCAACAACCTACGTTCTTTGACAGGTCCTCATGATTTATTTCATTTTCAATGAGTTCTACTGCTATTTGTAGCCCATTAATTCTATTCACAAGTAGTGTTTCTTGCGAAGATTTCACTCTTACAGAAGTCTGAGCTTTTCTGCATTTACTGAGAAGAGAACTTACTGATTTTAAAGCCTCCTGTAAATCTTCCTTCTTATATTTCCTTGTCATTTGGCCTTGGTTAAAGGGTACTCCAACGGTCGCATCTGTCGCCTACCGCCGTTGTGCCGAGAGCTGGGCCGCTGCCTGTTGCAGCAGCTGTTCATTACCCGTTGCCACCGCTCCGGAAGGCAACTGCAAGCCATCTTCCAACCCAATGCGCGTAGAGAGACGCTGTTCCATCGCTACTTGAAATAGGGGCCACATGGTTGCGTTCATGCCGTGCAGCAGGCGGGGCACTTGCGGTTGAAAGGCTTGCATGGTTCGCAGAATAGTATGTGCAGTGCGCATGGCCTCCTCCAAGTGCTGTTCCGCTATTTCTACCAGTAGGCGACAGTAGGTAGCAGGTGGGGCAAATTGTAATAAGCGTTGCGCGTCAGCAACGCTGCTTAGGCCCGCTTCCACGGCGATTCCGCGGCTGGTGGCGGCATGCCAAAGGTCTGGAGCGGCGACTTCCCCCAGGTTGATCGACACGTAATCGGGCAGTTCGGTCCACGTGGCCAGTAACGTAGCCAGAGGTGTGGGGGAGGCAATGCCCTCATGGGTGGAAATGCCAACCAATACCCCCGGCACCTGCGCACGAACCGCTTGCAAGGCCCCCGCCACATCGACAGCGCGTAAACTCTCGGACCCATCCTCCGCCCGCGGGTGCAGATGCAACTCCTGAGCCCCGGCCCGCACGACAAGCCCGGCATCGGCCGCCAACTCGGACGGGGTGTACGGCACGGCCGCATGCTCGTGCTTGGTGCGATTGCCATTTAGACAGGCCTGTAGCATAGGAGGAAAGCTGGGTTTGGCGAGCAGGCAAAGAAACGGAATTGGTTCCGTAGAAGCGTCCCCTAACTCACCGGTATTACGCGGATTGCACGCACGCGCTGACCAGGCGCGTTGCGCACCATGAAAGAGCAAATGCAACTTTTCACCCAAACTTTTATAGTGGCTCTGGCCCTCGCACTATCACTCCCTAATCTTTCGCACGCTCTTTAGGCAAACAGAAAAGTACTCGCACTATCTCTAGGTAATATTCGCAAGTGGTGTAGTTGAACGCTTTGTCTTGATCCTTGAATTTTCTCGCCTACTCTGGCAATTCACAACAGGCAGCAAGAGCAACACAAAGAATCGTTTCACATGGATGGGAAGGCGGAGGCCTGAGCACACGATTACGGTAGATGTTACCTTCGCGGGCCGCTATGATTGTTTCATTCCGCTTGACTGGGTGGCTTAACGTGGCAACGAATGCGGCTTTACTGCTTCAGTTCACGTAAATGAGTAGAGAATATAAGTAAGTTGCTATAGTTATAATGCCTCGTTGAATCCACCACGTTATACCCCCGACTGCCATGCCCAACTACCAGCAAGGTTACGAGGAAGGCCGTAATGAGCACCGTTATTCGGCTCACTCAACCCGCGTGGTTGGGCGAGGGCTAGGTGCCCTCATTGGATGGGGTTTTGTGCTGGGCTCCCGCGTGGTGGTACAGGCCTTGGTAGCCGCCCCCTTCATCACTCTTGGCTTTATCATACTGGCTCCAATGGATTTCCTTGGTCCGGTGTTCGGCATTCCCCGCCTGATGGGCATGGGACTGGTAGCTTTCCTAGCCTACGCCGGCCTGTACTGGCTGAAAGGGTTGGTGGTGGCCCTGCGGCATCGCCGGGGCGGGCTCTGGGTGCTACCCTTTTTGGTGTGCGTGACTCTAGCCTGCCTGCTGCCCGGCTACCTGGCTCACCTAGTGGTCGCGCACTCGCTGCCGGCGGCTAGTCCGGTGTGGGGCTGGGCCGTTGGGGCGGCCCTCGCTTTGTTTGCCTACTGCCGCTACCGCTTCACGGAAAACAGCGCCCCGAAGCTGGTAGAGGGGTTTTACCGGCGTGGCTACCAGTGGGGCGCCGCGCGGTAGGCCAGGCGTACTCCTTACCGAGTATCGGCTTATAGTGTAGGCCCGCGGCGCTTCGGCACGGAGGGTTTTTGTTGGGAGGGTGGGCTCACCGGGCCGGGAGTACTACTTCCCGGTGGTTCCGTTAGCTGGGTGACCGGCTGCACGGACTGCTGCGGCTGGGGCGCCAGTTCGGCGCGAAACGCTTGCACGGCCTGGGCTACGGCCTGCGAGAAGCGCAGCAGCGCGGGCTTGTCGGAGAGCTGCGGGTTAGCGGAGCGCGCGATCAGCACGTAGGGCTTCTGCAAGTCATCCAGCGTGGCCTGCTCGGTCAGGGCGGCGGGGCGGGGCATGATGGCCGCCTGCACGTAGGTAAGCAGGGGCGACATAATCGGCCCGCCGTTGGCATCCTGCAGCGGAGCCCCGGTTTCCTGGGCGTGGCGAATGCCGACCCGCTGGCTGCTGGCCTTCAGCTCGCGCAGGGCCTGTAGCCGAGCTACCTCCCCGGTGGGCTCACGCAAGGGCCGCGCTAGGCTGGGATGCCGGGCAGCTTCGGCAGCGGCCCCGGGTAGCGCGGTGGTGGCCGCCTCAAGCAGGTAGCGAAGGCGGGTCAGGTTCTCATGCGTGCTGGCCGAAACGCCCACGAGGCCAGTATCCCGGGCCAGGTTGAACTCCTTATATACTTTCTGAAAATCAAGGCGGTAGCCGGCCTGGTGGCCTAGCTGCAGCAGCACAGCTTGCATCGTGCGGCCGTTGCCTTCGCGGAAGAGGTGAACGTGGTTGAAGTGGTCGAGGTAGTACGCGGCCCGCTCCACGAACTGCGGCTTGGATAACCCCTTCAGGTTGTTCTCGGCCGTGAGTTGCGCGGCCAGCGCGCCCACGTCGGAGCCGATGTGGCGGTAGTTGGCGTAGGTCAGCAGGTGGTCGGCCTGCACGTGGGCGGCGGGCTTGTAGCCCTGAAATCCCCGGTCCTGGCGGGTTTCGCCGGCCCACGGGTACACGTCCTGGAACAAGTAGCGGTGCATGGCCCGGAGATGCTGCTCATCAAAGGCAACCGGAATGGGCGGGACGGCGTACGCCGGGCCAACGATGGGCTGCACCGGCGGCCGGGGGGTGACGAGGCCCACCTGCGCCCGAACAAACATGAGCCGCGTAATCGACAAGTCGGCTTCGAGGCGGTCCAGCTGACTCTCGCTGGTGGCGCGGACATTATTATACAGCAGGCCGTCGGCCGGGTTCGTAAATACGTCGGGCATTATCGCGTAGCAAAAAGCCCGGCACGGGGCCGGGCTTCGGTGAGGGTAGCCTTCCTGCCGCGAGGAAGCGAAGGGCACTTGCGGCAGGAAGGCGCAGGGTGTCTACAGGGTCGGTATGCGTTCCTCGAACAGCAGATAGGGGCTGTACTCGGGCGCGGGCTCCACGTGGGGGCCTTCGCCGGGGGCGTACTTGGCCAGCGGGTCCGGGCCGGGAGCCGGCGCGTAGTCGGCCTCGAGCGCGGCCGACACCTGTTCCAAGTCAATCTCGCCGGCGATGTAACGGTTCTGCAAGGCCACCAGTTGCGGCGACGGGGGCCGGTTCTGGCTCATGGACACCCCCACGGCGAATTTTACCACGTCGCGGCGCTGCTGCTCGCTACGCTCGTTATCGGAGAAATACGGGGTCTTTTCCATACGACAAGATACGCAATTGGGCTAAAAATGGGGGCCCCGGCGGCGCGGTTTAGGCGCCGGGCTGGGCGTGGGCGCAACAGGCGTCAGGGGGGGCCTTGGCAGCTTTTTCAGGCTGGGGTGGTCGGTGAGCGGGGTAGCGAAGGACCGACGCGCCTTCACCAGCTCGGCAATTTCCCGGCCGCGCTGCTGCTGCGCCGGGCTGCCGCGCAGCAGTTGCTCCACCTGGCTTTCAAAGGCCTTCGCCACGGCCTCTTTCACGTCCTGGCCGGGCTGCTGCTCCACCCGCTTCATCCACTCGAGGCGGTGCTCCCGGTCGATGCAGGGCAGCACGCCGCTGAGCTGGAGCAGGGGGGTCGCGCCGGTCCGGAGCTGGTCGCGGGGAATGGCCAGGAAAAACTGCTGGCCTACGCCGTCGCCCCAGTGCAGGTTGTTGCGGGTCAGGCCCTGGCCAAACTCGGCCGGCTGGGCCACGTGCACCTGCTCGGCGCGCAGCTCCCGCTGCAGCTGGTAGAGGGCCACGTTCTGGCTGTAGCGGTGGGGGCTGGCCGAGTCGGCCCGGTAGGGGCCCACCTGCAGGGCTTCGGCCAGGCCCCGGGCCCGCACCTGGTCGTTCTCGGTCAGGTACTTCAGCAGCGTGTCCGCGTCGGTGAAGTACACGCTGGCCGTGGTCGGGCTGCGGCGGATCACGTCGGCGTCCCGAAAGTCGAACTGCACCAGCATCTTGCCGGCCGGCAGCCCTTTCCGGGGGTGTTCCCAGTGGTCCACGCCGGGATACAGGGCGTTGCCCTGATCGGTCATTGCCTGGCGGGCGGCGGTGTCGGCGGGGGGAAGTACGAGGCGCACGCGCTAGGCTTCAAAGGACAGCGTACGGGCGGGCGGGGTGGGAGTGCCCTGGCCAATCCGCACAAAGTGGCGGGTGTCGTGCAGCCCCTCGCCGGACAGCGTGATGGTGGGCGGAAACACGAAGTGCTCCTGCAACAGGGCCACGTTCAGGGGCTCGGTAAAGCCGTAGGTGCCCAACCCGTCGCGGTTGAAGTCAAACCGGTCCCCCGTGGCCGGCGTGTAGCCCCGGGCCTTCAGAAAGTCGATAACGGGGAGCAGGTGGTCCGTGTCGCTGCCGTTGGGCGCGTCCTGCGGGATAACGGTTTTCGGGAGGGTCTGGCACATGGATAACTCTGGCGGAGGAGCGGGCAAGATAAGCAGGGGCGAGTACTACTGCCGTTGCCGCTGCCGGCGCTGCAAGGCGGACGAGGGCAGGGAAAGGCTCAGGGCCAGTCGCGGGGGCGGACCTTACTTCCCTGTACAAGTGCAAAACGAGAATAAAGACTTCCTTAAGTTATACATCTGCGACAAGAAGGTGGTCAAGCGGCTCTCGCGGGCCAAGCGAAGGGCCTCGGTTTTGAACGCCTCGTCGCACTTGCCATTGTTGCTGGAAAATACGTCCTAGTTCTGTCCGCCTCAGCTAGACCACCTCACTTAAGTGAAAATAGACCTTTTGTCAAATAAGCTTCGCTGTTTATATTTGCTGCACTTGGGTGCGCCAACCATCCTTCTTTCCGTCCTATTCTCTGTTGGTTCCTCCTATTGCGTTTATATCAGCTACCCTATCTAGGTAGCCTTTGTCTTAATGTCTTCCCGTTGGGTTAGGCTTGGCTAGCCTGTGCCTGTCGTAATGCATCCTATAGCTTTTTATTCCTGCTTACATGAAACAAGCTTTACGCGTTAGTGCTATCGTTATTACCCTGCTTAGCAAATCATTCAACGTTGCCCACGCTCAAACTACGGGCCCCGCTGGTCTAACCAATGGCTTGGTAACATGGCTGCAGTTGGATGAAACAACTGGTACTAAAGCCCAGGATGTATCCGGTGCGGGACGTTCGGCCCAGATAGTCAATACTGGCAACTGGCATGCTTGGGGTAAGGTGAAGGGCGCTATCCGGCTGCAAAATGATGCTGCTATCCGCATTCCCCTCCGGTGGCAGCCAGCCGCCTTCACTGTTAGCTGGTGGGTGTATGCGGATGGTGGCACCATCGGCAATTGGACGCAAGCTGTGGGAGCCAGCTTACACGGTCCAGATCCATGGAGCGGGTTTTTATTCCATGCTTCTTCTTCGGGCCGGGTGTATACGGGTACGGATTTAGCAACCCGTATAGAATCCCCTGATAATACCCTGCAGCCAAACGTCTGGCAGCATTTCGTCTTTACCTTTAACCGGGGCGAAGCCGCCTTGTATCGTAACGGGCAGCAGGTTGCTTACCGGGCCAGTGGCATGTCTATGCCGGCGCCCTGGTCAGAACTAGCTGTTGGCTCAACTACCAATCCCTCCTTACGGGCGAACGGATACTACGATGACGTGCGCGTCTATGATAGGGCTCTATCCCCGACTGAGGTTACTCAGTTGGCTGCTAGTACAGCGGTCATTTATACTCCCCCCGCAGATCCGGCGGACGACCTAGACCGAAATTGGAATATGTCTCGTTCCTTTGATGGCAATGGGAATATCATAGGGGAAGGCAAAGCATTTACCGATGCTCTTGGCCGCTCCACTCAAGGCCAAGTTAAAAGCCAAACGACTGGCCACGTTCTAGCCACTCAAACAGTATATAGTTCTGGTGGAAAACCTGCATTGTCCACCTTAGTGGCTCCCACGAACAACAGTGCCTTTCGCTTCAAAAAGAAATTTCTGACTACTGATGGGCAAGAATACCAGGCCACCCATTTCGAGGGAACTCATGTCAATTCTCCCGCTCCGGCTGACCAGCCAGCTACGCCAGGTTCGGTCGGCTACTACTATAGTACCAGTAATACACTGGAACCCCTGACGGCTACTACTGAATATCCTTTTGGCCTGACTGAAGAATATGGTGGCCCGCTAGGTGGCGTAAAACGTGTGGCAGCTCCTGGTGAAACCTTCCGGATGGGCAGCGGGCGAGAAACTAAAGGTCGGGAATTTCCCCTACTGAATGACTTAGATCACTACTTGACGCTGCGCCAGCAGTTCGTGCCAGGGGCTTCGCTAGCGACCACCTTGCGCCTGAAAGGAGAGAAGGCCGTAAACGTGAACGTAGATGGCAAGGAAAGTATTAACTTTTCCGACGCCGATGGCAAGCTACTGGCAACCTGCCTGAGCGGCAGTCAGTATCCGGGTCTGACGCTTACGGCCGCTATTCACGCCCAGCCAGAAAACTCTGACGGCCTGCCCCAGTATCAGGACTTGCATATTCCGGCTGCCGGCAGTGTGTCCCTGTCGGTGCAGGGCAGTGGGCGGTTGCGGATTATCAACCTGCTCACTGAAGCAGTTACCTTCCACGCCGCGCCCTGGCAGCCTATTACCCTGGAGCCCGGCTTCTACCGCGTTATTTCCGAAGAGGAAAACCAAATTATAAGCTACCTGGCTCGTTACGGGGAGTTTAGCTATTCGTACTACGATGATGCAGGTCGGGTCGTAGCCACGGTAGCGCCCAAAGGGGTTTCTCTACTGACGGCGACACCTGGATCAACCTCCACTAACAGCCGGGTCGGCAGTTGGTCGTTTAACGAAAATACAGGCAGCACCGTCGCTGATCAGTCCGGCAAAGGGTTGACGGGAACCCTCATGAACCACGTAAGCTGGGGTTCTCAGCTTGGGGGAAGCGGCACCCTGTGCGGCCTGCAAACCGAACACCAGGGTAATTTGACCTTGACGGCTCCGGCCGGCACCGTCTTCACCGGCATGCTCACTGCCCGCTACGGAACCGGGCAAGGCAGCGACTGTGCTTCCTACACGTTTGATCCTTCGTGTAGTGCCGATGTAACCAGCCGGGTAACCAGCCTGGCAGCCTCTCAACTTGCCACTACCCCCACTCAAATCAGCATCACGGCTAGCAACTCCACCCTGGGTGTTGATCCGTGCGGCGGACAAGTAAAAATCCTGCGTATTCAGGCAGATTACAAACCGGGTGGCATTCCGGCTTCCCCAGCCGGGGGGGGACATTTGTTGTTTGATGGGCAGGATGACTATGTACGGGTAGGGGATATCCCAGCTCTACGGATGACAAATGCCTTTACAATTGAAGCCTGGATTTATCCGACGGCCAATCAAAGTGGTATCATCGTCAACAAAGAGAATGAGTACGAAATAGCCCGGTTCGAGGACGGTAGTATTCAGTGGGCCATCAACAACACCTCCCCTGGCTGGACCTGGATCAACACGGGTATTATTGCCCCATTAAATACTTGGTCTCATATTGGTCTGACCTACAACAATGGAGTGGTCACTGCCTACCTGAATGGCAGCGCGGTTGGTACGCCCTACAGTGGCGCGGGTGACGTACGCTATTCAGCCGGCGAGTTCTGGATTGGTGGCCGACAGTGCTGCAGCCAGTTTTTCAAGGGTGCCCTCGACGAAGTGCGCGTGTGGAGCACCGTCCGCACTCCGAATGTTGGCACCGTTACAGAGGGAAGTGTGCCGTTTGTGACCCGCAACACCTATAGCGGGGCGGGTACCTTGCTGGCCACCGAAAGCACCGATGAGGGCCGCACAGAATACGTATACGCCCGCGACGGCCGCATCCGCTTCTCCCAGAGCACCCTGCAAAAGCAGCAAAACCGTTTTTCGTACTCCAACTATGACGAAGTAGGGCGGGTAGTCGAGTCGGGTGAATACCAGATGGCTAACGGTCAAGGGCATGTGTTCGAGAACCAATTACCGAAAGTGGTAGCCTACGAGGCGGAAAACGCATCAAGCAACCCTGGTCCCAATACCAACTGGCCCGGTTACCGAGGAACAGGATTCGTGGGAGACCTAACTTCTCAGGGTACTAATGTCCATTTTAATGTATCCGTTCCCACAAAAGGTCGCTACACGGTGGTTATTCGATATGCCGCCGATAATACCGGTGTGGAGCGGCGCATGCCCCTCTATGTCAACTGGAGCTACAAGTACCATATTGATTTCCCCTGCACCAACTCCTGGGCCAACTGGAGCTTCCAAACATTTGATGTTGACCTTGACGCTGGTTCTAACTCTATTCGACTCCAACACGATGGCCGTTCTAACGAAGGGTGGATAAATGTCGATTACATAGAAATAGCAGAAGAACGGACGCCAGCCAGTAACAGTGTACTTACTCTGCTGGAAGAGCGTATGCCTAGCAATAGCCTTGATGTGAACCGCTGCAGCCAGCGCAACACGGTATGGTATGACCTTCCTATGCAAGATGCAGCACTCAATAGTCGCACTCAGGAGTTCGTGTTAGGGGCGGTAGCTAAAACCAGCAACGGTACCAACACTACTTGGTATAGCTACGACGAAATGGGCCGGGTAGTGTGGATGGTGCAGACAGCTCCTGCGGTAGGCACTAAGATGGTTGACTATACCTACGATTTCTTGGGTAATGTACTAGAAGTGGCGTATCAGAAAGGTCAGCCCGACGCCTTTTACCACCACTACGAGTATGATGCAGATCGGCGCCTGCGAAGCGCTTACACGAGCCCTGATGGGCTGGCCGCTAACCGAACGCTCCAGGCCCGTTATTTCTACTACTTACATGGTCCGCTCAAAAGAGTAGAACTGGCTGACCGCCTACAAGGCATTGATTATGCCTACACCCTGCAAGGATGGCTCAAAAGTATCAACAACGTAGAGCAGCGCTTTGACCCCGGCCAGGATAGCCCGGCCGCTAATGGTACGTTGAGGGACCTGTTTAGCATGCGCTTAGATTACTTTGATGGGGATTACCGCAGCCGCCAACTCACTGCGCCTAACCTTAACAGCCCTGCCAACCAGAATGCAGCTCGCTATGATGGCACGGTGAAAGCGAACATGTGGCGTACGGCGGCTTCCTCCTCTGTGCACGGCTATGCCTACCAATACGACGCCAAAGGCCAACTGCTGCAATCAGATTATGGTCAGTTGACGGGAGGAAATTACCTCAGCTACGATCCTACCCATAAATTTGAAGAAGGCAACCTTAGCTACGATGCTCACGGCAACATTTTGAGCCTGCGCCGCCGCGACACAGCCGGTATTACCACGGATGACTTCACCTACCAGTACACGCCCAATACCAATAAGCTACTGGCGGTCAAAAACCAGAACGGAGCAAACGTCCTCAGTTATGAGTACGACGAGAACGGTCAGATGACCCGGGAATCGGAAGCTGGCAAAGGTGACAAATACTTGCGCTACGATGTAACAGGCAGAGTAACGGGCGTGTATCGTAATGCCAACTTTACCAGTCCGGTGACCATATATAATTATAATGACCGGGGCTTTCGCAGCAGCAAAGTAGTGTTCAATGCTCAAGGCACAACTCTGAATACTACTTACTTTATAACCGATGCTGAAGGCAACGTGCTCAGTACGTATGAACAACAACCTGAAAAAGATCTGCAGCAAACAGAAGTACCTATTTATGGTTCAAGCCGGTTAGGTACGTTGACACGACTTGAAGATGGTTCTCTGGACTCCCGCTACGAATTGAACGATCAGCTTGGCAATGCCCGGGTTATCTTCCACAAGCCCAAGACTATAAAATACCAAGCTACTATGGAACCCGGGCAGGCGACGAAGGAAGAGGAGCAATTCACTAATATTCAGGGAACTCGCGTTTATCACCCGTCAGCTCGAACAGGTAGCCACGTATCACGTATCAACGCCAGCCAAGGGCTCATATATGGTCCCGGCAAAACGTTAGCTGTTGAGCAAGGTGATACTATTACCTTCTCTACCTGGATGCTAGCTATGCCCACTTCGCGTCCAGACCAATTAACAATGAAGCCGCTCTTAGCGGCTGGGGCAGCAGTAGGCTCGGCGCAGGTTCAACCTGCTATACTGCCTGAAGGTCGTAGGATACAGCGTCATGCAAACTGGCTGAACCGCTTGGCGGCTGGCATTTCCTTTACAGGTTGGAGTAAGGGCGCTACAGCAAATCGTACTGTTGCTATGACAGGATCCGGCACGACATTGCGGTACATTTTACGTGACGTAGATGGTACAGTGGTAGAAGACCGCGAGATTGCTATCCTAGGCAATGATGGGGCATGGCACCAACTAAAGATTGGGGTCCGGGCAGCGAAGGCAGGAACAGCGGAGATGATTATTTCCAGTACCCTTCAACAGGACGTATTATTCGATGATGTAGAGGTTACGCAAACGGGTTGTATGATTGTGCAGGAACAACATACATATGCCTTTGGCTCCCCCCTCACAGGCCTTAACTATGTAATAGGTAATAAACGATATCGGCATGGTTACCAAGGTCAGCATACGGATCACGACGAAGAAACAGGTTATGAGGCATTCGAACTTCGTCTTTATAATAGTCGAATTGGTCGTTGGATGACAATTGATCCTGCAGGCCAGTTCTACTCAGGCTATGTTGGTATGGGTAATAACCCTTTGATTAATATAGACCCTGATGGGGCCTTCGCAGGGCCTGGCAATCCATTCAAGGCGATATTCACATTAGGCGATATAACTAAGCAAACATTTGCCCTAGGTGAAGTAACAGTTACCGCGTCAAGGCATTCACTTGGAGCGCTGAGGACCTTGGCAAGTTATGCGAGCAATGTAGCAAGAACGTTAAAGAGCATTCCAAAAGTGGATGAACCTGGTACATTAGAGAGTGCGATACCAGTTTGGGGTTCTGGCAGGCAGGCAATTCATGATTTCCAAAATGGGAACTATGCATGGGGGGCATTTAATACTGCTATGGCAGTATCAGATGTATTTTTAGTTAAATCACTAGTGACAGGAGTAGGTAGAATAGGAGCAAAAACAGCTTGGAAAACAGGATCGCATACCTGGGGCGCTACTCGGAAATGGATAGGCAAAAATGGGCTTGCTGCCCGGGGTCAGGAAGTACATCACTGGCTTTTACATAGAAATCAAGGCATTGGTAAGTATGCGCCTAATTGGTTAAAAAATCAACCTTGGAACCTTATGAACATGCCAAATCAATTGTTCCATGATGCTTTACATGGGGTCGGTCCCAATCCAATGAATTTAGCCGAACAACTCTATCACGGTACGCCAAGGTGGTTTAAATCCGTTATTGGTTCTGGTGGCGGTAGAACAGTTGAAGGGGTAGTACGCTAAAAAAACAAACCATGAATGAAATAGTATTCCCAGTAGCCTTATTTACAAATCAATCAAGGCCATATATATATAAGAGTGAAGAAGATTTAACAACAGCAAATGCAAAGGCATTAAAAAATAATTTTTTTAATGACAGCTTCATAGTTGATTCAAGTAATTATAAATTTTTAATTACTTCCGTTGAAAAAATACATGGCATAGGTTTATTTGGGGGTTATAATATTTTTTTAAATCAAAAGGTTCGCATCAAACTAAACTTAATCCGTGATTTAAAAGAATTATCCTTAAATAACTTTTTATCAGAAGTAATAAAAAGAAAAAAGCATTATCATGGCAATATATCGTACGAAGAAATTGTTAGTAATATATCATCCTGCGGGAGCATTAAAGATTTAATAATGTATTTACTAACACTCCAAGAGAAAAAATTTAATACATAAGTCATTGTTTTTTATCACTACATGTTTTTACTCTCAAGCAAATCTTTTCTTGTGAATTTAATAAAGCACTAATTTGGAAGGTAAAAACCAACTTGAATAAAAAAATACTTTGCTTGGAGCCATTGCGATGGTGATATGCCGTACGCATTTGCTGAACAAATAGTATAACACTCATTATTCTGCTCATTGATAGTTCACTTTGATGTTTCGTATTCACCTGGCTTGCTATAGCTGCCTTATATTTTTGGGGTGCTCTCAGTCAATGGATCAAGCAACGTACAAAATGTATCTGCAAGAACCATCCAACGGTTTGTCACATACTCGGGAAATAAGTTCAGTGACGGTATGCTGCACGTATCAGCCAACGGATCTGCTAGTGGCCCAAGAGTTGGTTGCTACTTCTAATATTTCATCCAAGGTCATTGATTCGGTGCGACGAAATTACGCGGGCAAGACATACCTCGTCTTGTCACTAGCCCAGAACAAAGCGGAAATCGAAAACCAGTACATCACGGATCAACCCCTGTTCACTCGTGCCCTTACCTATCTCAATTCAGGTATTGCGCAGGACGTATACGTTGTTACCGTGAAGCCCCAACATGATTCAGTGGCAGCTTTAGCTGCACTATATCCTCGACAATACGGTACCACTGGCCGTTCCACGGTATTACTAGTATTTGATACCCATCAATTGGACTTAACACATGGGTTCACACTAGCTTACCACGATACCCAGTTTCAGCTCGGCTCTTTGCGGTTTCCATTCCGCGAGGAGGCTTTAACCAATTTGCCTAAACTCAAATTTTAGTACCATCAGCTGTTCTGTAGCTGCTTCCATTTCTATGAAGTACCCGTATAGTATTTTTCTTGCAGGCATATTGAGTAGCTGTTTTGCCTGTTCCTCCAACAAGATCGGGTATATCAACCCGACTAAAATATTGCAGCAGTACCACGGAGCTTCTCCTCGCCAAGTTGAGTTTAAAGCCAAAGCTCAAGAGTGGCAAGCCCGTTTTGACTCCCTACGAACTGAGCAGGCTCCCGCCGAGCAACTTGCTCAATACCAAGCGGCCATTCAACAGCGAGCCGCCACTGAGGAAGCACGTCTTAATCAGCAGGTTCTCCAAGAGGTGAATGCCTACATCAAACAGTATGGCCGGGAGCACAGTTACCACCTTATTCTTGGGGCTACGGAGCAGGGGAATCTTGTTTACGCCGCCGAAGGCGCTGATCTTACGGACGATATTATCACTGGCCTTAACACCCAGTACGATTCGCAGCATGCTGCTACATATAGGTAAACTCACTGGATTCCTCGATCGCTTCTGTTCATTGCTTAACCTAGGGCAGATTGGCTAGAATTAGCCAAATAGAACGCGTTAACTGCCTGCCGATTTCTTACTCCGCTTGTTTTTTCGCTTGAAAAACTAATACTCCCATAAGATTATGCTATTTCGTAACCGCCGGTTGATACGGGGTATTTCCTGCTTTCTGTTGCTGGAAACTCTAGGCAATCTGGCAGCACCCACGGTAAGCTGGGCTATGATGGGACCAGGTCAGCCGGAATTCACTAATTATGAATCTCCCGGTTCTACTGACATGGTCAATATGACGACCGGGGACTTCACGTATAATATTCCTATTCTGGATGTTCCTGGCCCTGAGCAGGGCTTTTCAATTCCTCTAACTTATCGGGCAGGAATCCGCTTGGAGCAGGAAGCCTCCTGGGTAGGACTAGGCTGGTCTCTCAATCCCGGCGCCATCGCGCGTGGTCTGAATGGCTATCCTGATGACATTTCTGGGGACCAGTACACATCCACCTATCGTAAGGATATCGGCCGCGGCTGGTATGGAGGTGTTCCTGGTGTATTAGATCTCGCATGGGATTCGGAAACAGGCCATAGCGGCACGGCTGATCTACTAGGCTTGGCCACTGTCGGGTGGGAGCAAGGTAAAATCAATTCTGGGGGATTAGTTGGGGTAAAGTATACTAAGGGCAAAGGCATCAGTGCAGATCCCGTTGCCATGGTAGGGGCGGCTCTAACCATCGCTTCTTTTGGCTCTTCCAGTGCTGTTTCAGCAGCAGCAAAAGGAGCTCAGACTGCGCAAAAATCCATGTCCCTGGGAGCTAAAGTAGCCACCAACTTTGGTATTGGTGTAGCAAGTGGACTTGCCGCAGGTATGCTGGGGCGGGCTGGTGGTGTAGGTGCTGGTTTTAGTCAGCCAACCATGAAAAAGGAAAAGCGCTTCTTGCATACCAATTACTGGATCTTCTATAATGACACGAAGGATGAGAAGATGTACGGTTCTCTCTATTTTCAGGACCTGAGCAAAGACATCTCGTATTCTACTAACCAAGGAGAACAAGATGCTCCCCTAATTTATAATAGCTCATACTGGAACACTCCCCAAAAAGCCCGGGTGTTCAATTACTACTACAATAATGGCTCGAATGGAACCATCACCCGCGAAATGGGGGCCGATATCCATCAGGAGTCTAAGCCTACGGACGATGGCAATTACTGGGAAACGAGCATGCGCCCAGTGAGTGTCGCACATGACGACTTTTCCGTGATGGGAGCCGGCGTGTCCGGGAGCATTCGTCCCTACCGTTTAGAGGTTGGAAGTGTAGCAACACCCAAAAAGGGTACCGAGATTCACTATAAGTACAGCGTAACTCCATTCCTGGATGACTACAAGGTACCATTCCGCTACGAAAATAGTGCGGCTAACACCTATGATTACCACCAGCAACCCGGTGCTAATGGGGCCGGTGACATTGGCATTGGGTTTAGCAGCACCCAAGAAGAAGCGGGAGGGCTCGTACTACAAGATGACCGACTCAAATCACGCTATACTACTGCACTCTCAACCGCACCCGCCCGTAAGGGGATTCATAGCCCAACAGCTAGTGATCCTGCTCAACGTGGCCGCGCTTTAGTACAAGGAAAGCACGTAGCCTGGTACTCCAATGATGAAATTCTACAGCAGTATGCCAACTCGACTGAAGGGAATGGCGCCATGCTCGAGCATTACAAACCCACAGCTCGTTACGCCAAGTCATACGAGCCCACCGGCGCTACCAGGACAGTGTGCACCGATGACTATGGGTCCAATGAGCGCTGTTGGGAGGAACCTATCTATGATAGCCTGACTACCTCAACGCTGGTGAACAATCCCTGGCGGGTAACATTACCCGGCAAGGGTATTGGCGCCTTTGCCGTTACGGCCGAGGATGGCACCACCTATCATTATTCGCTGCCTATCTATCACTACTCTACCTTCACTAAATCGGTTGAAAAAAATCCGACCCAAGGCTCGGCTGGCGTAGCCACGACGATTACGGGCTCTCCTTACAGCGATTATGCTTACGCTACGACGTGGCTGCTGACGGCCATTACTTCTTCTGACTATGTAGACCGCGGCGACAAGGGGGTAGTCGATGATAAGGATTGGGGAGGCTGGGTAAAGTTCGACTATGGTAAATTTTCCTCCCATTACAAATGGCGCCAGCCGTACGTAGGAACTTCTTACACGGAAGAAGATAATTCGGCCAATTTCATGGAGGGTCATAAACAGACCTACTACCTCAATTCCATTCGTACCCGCACTCATACCGCTTTATTCGTCAAAAGTGCCCGCACAGATGCGCGAGGACATTTTAGTCCTTCTGGCACCACGAATCTGCGGCGAAACGAGCGTGCTCCTTCTTCCTCGTTACGGCTAGACGAGATTATTATTCTCAATAACGAAGATCTAGCAAAGCTTAGAATATCAAACGGCATCCGGCAACCGGGCGACAACACCGATTTGCCAGCTTTCGGTGAAAATACCGCCAACAATGCCCAGGTAGCCGACGGTGAGTTACGGAATGATGACACGTATCGCTACGTATTAGATCAGCATGACATTGAGTCGGATGCCCGTATCCGGACATTTCTTAATGAGCGAGCTCTAAAGCGGACCGTCTTTCACTATAGTTATCGGTTGTGCCCCGGTACGCCGAACTCGTTCGCCAATTTAGCGCAGCTGCCTTCCTTAGACCCCTCCCAAGCTACGCTCGGCAGAAGTGGCAAGCTCACGTTAGAGAGCATCTCTACGTATGGCCCTCAAAACACCAAGTTGATCCCCGATTACGTATTCCACTACGGCGTTAATCCCGGTTATGGCATCGAGAAATGGGATGGTTTCGGCATGTATAATAGCGGTGGGTATGCCGGTAAATCAAACCACGCTGTATCTAGTAGCTTCAGTCAAGCCTCCGCTGATGGAGCCGCCTGGTCCTTAACAGAAATTGTTACTCCTTTGGGTAGTAGGACTCAAATTAGTTATGAGCGGGATCAATATGCGCATGTCTCCGAATTTGGTACTGCCAAATTTGAATTTTCCAATACTGATTGTTCAACCACTTTACAGGTAAAGAACTTCTACGGCAATCTGCAGGATTATATACGCCCAAATGACAAACTTCGTCTAACGGGTCAGGCAGGGTACCAAGCAGAATGCTCAGAGCAAACGGAAGACCAGGCGGGCAACCCGTATTGGACAACTTCTTATCCTCAATGTCCCTACTTGTATCAGGACCAGGAGGTAACCGTCCAGAGTGTAGGTACTAACACGATTACGTTAAATCCTGAGAATGCTCCTTCCCCCTGCGGGGATATAGGTAATATGTGTTCATCCTACTACCCCACAGGTATGAGCGTCAGCACTCTACTGCCACTTATTCGCAACGGGGGAGACATTCGAGTAGCAGCGGTAACTACCCTTGATGAAAATAACACTGCCTACCAAGTACGCTACCGTTACCAACAGGCCATCAGCACATTACCTGCTCTAAACAGCAGTGGAGTCATTGCCAAAGAGCCCGAATTTGTGAAGCGAGAACCTCGGGAATTTGACGGTTGGTACGACTATCCCTCCACACCGGTTATGTACGGTAAGGTGACCGTGTTACGAGGGCAGTTTGCTAACAATAACGATGCAGACCACGATCAGCGGGAGGAATTTTCTTTCTTCACCCCTGCCTCCACAATGGTGCGCATTACCCCAGGTAATGTATATAGCGGGGACTATCTAGGAAGGATACCATATAAGTACACGGATAGGAATGGCACCGAATATATTCGCCGGTACTTGGAACGACGCAATAACCGCACGACAGTAGATGTAGGAAAGCTCGGACAGCCACAAGCTATCCGCAAATACAACCGGCGGGGTGAACTCGAATTTACGTCTACGTTTGGCTATTCCAACACGCTTCTGAATACAGACGGTATTGCTGGTCAAGGCAAGTTCACGGAAGGAGTGATGACCAACGAGATGTTGCAGCGCACTCACTATCGGGTGAACCGGTCAACCAAGGAATACATTCCCACCATTCTGGCATCCACCACCACCGTGGCCAATAACATGAAGGTGACCACTTTCAACGATGTTTATGACTTTCTGACGGGTCAATTAGTCGAAACGCGGGTGAAGAATTCCTTGGGGGATGAGTACGTCACCAAAACAGTACTCGCGTATACTCTGGCCCCCTACGCAGCAATGGGTCCCAAGAGTGATCAGCCAGGCAATCGAAACATGCTCTCCCAAGAGGCGGGTACGTACGTGTACAAGCGAACAGGCTCGAAAAATTCTCTGGTTTCAGCCGGCCTCCAAACATGGAAAGCGAATTGGGAAACCTATCGTACGTACAACGCTAGTACAGATCGGTATGAGAATTCAAGCGGTCCACGTCCAATCTGGCGGCAATATGAGTCCTTCGTGTGGAATGGTAGCCGGCTGAATCCTGATGGTACCTACGCCGGTTTTGTAGAATTTGATTGGAGCCGGTTGTATCCTGACGGTCAGAATGCCGGCTGGCTCAGAACTGGGCTGACGACGCGGTATGACCAGTATTCCCGGCCAACGGAATCACGCGACCTTAACGGGCAGTATATGACCAGCAAATCCGGCTATGACTTGACCAAAACGCTGGCTACCGCACCGAATGCTCGCTACACCGAAATTGCCTACTCGGGAGCAGAAGATGAATTTCAGCCCGTAGAGGGCAATTCGAGTATTCGATACTTTGGAGGAGAAGTACGTAATAATGCCACTCGTGATACGATTCACCACACGGGGCAGTATAGCAGTAAAATGACAGGAGGGCAGCAAGGCTTCACCTACCGAGGTACTGCTGGCAGTAATCAGGATTTTACCGCTGGCCGGAGCTACCAATTAAGCGCATGGGTGCACAAGAGTGATGTAGCAACGCGCGGGGGACAACTCTATGCTACGCTCAATGGCACATCACTGGGAACTGCTTCTATTGCGAGCACCAGCACCAAAAAAGCGGGGGATTGGTATCTACTTAATTTGTTGATCCAAGTTCCAGTAACGGCGACTAACCAAGAATTAATAGTGGGGTGCCGTAATATAGGCACTGGCACGGTCTACATGGATGACTTCCGGTTTCATCCCGTGACCAGTCCCATGACAGCCTATACGTATGATCTGCACACAGGTCAGATTACCTATGTATTAAACAATGATAATCTCTTCACGCACTATCAATATGATGCGGCAGGTAAGATAATAAGGGTCTATAAAGAAGTTTTAGACCGTCCGAATGAATCAGTGAATGCCAAGCGGCTCGTAACGGAGAACCGGTACAACTATGCTCATATGCGTACACCAAACTGGGTGCGTACTGGGCAAGCGGAATGCGTGGCCAACGCGGACGGCTCTCCTACGGGATACCGTCGCTACCGCATTCGCGACGTGAACACCCAAAGTCCCACGTATAACGCGTTGGATTGGGAACAGGGGGAATATACGGAAGATTGTCCTCCCTGCTCTGGCTACCATCGGAAGTGGATCAACGGGCAATGCGAAACGGCCGTTGAAAGCGGGTGTGTTGGGGGGCAGTACTTAGGTAATGGCGTATACCAGAATACCTACCGCTACTATTACTCGGACAATAGCTATTTTGATGAAGCCCGGAACGAAGGAGGCTACTGCACGAGTGGGGGATATGACCAAAACTTAACGGGTGCTTCTAAAACAAGCGCAGCAAGCAGGATATTGGCTCCGCAATTACCAGCGGCTAACACGAAGATCAGCCAAGCCAAAAAATAGTGCTTGAATAAGCCGACAAGTAAAAAGCCCGAAGAATTTCTTCGGGCTTTTTACTTGTCGGCTTATTTCCTAGTGAACTGTCTCAAATGGCAGATTAAACTCTCCTTTAGTGACTTGTACCGTACGGCCCCGCCCGTTACAAACAATGCCGCTGAAAGTGCCCCGGATTCGGTGCTGCTTTTCATTGAAATCCTCAATGTGAACCGTTCGGGTACCCGCAGGGCACATGCGTGGTTCGAAAGATTCAACCCGGCTGTTTACAGTCTCTGTAAAGTAAAGGCCACTGGGTGAGATGGGATCTGCAATGACATAACGTCCAGGAGTCTTCTTGAAATTCTCCAGTTGGGCTATTACCTGTATTCGGCTACCCGTGGTAGCGTTCAGCGTCAAGGTGAGGTAGCGCGACTGTGTATTCAATGTTAAGGTAGAGGCAGCGACATCCACAATAAATGGCTTGCCATCAATGGCAACGGTTGCTGTGTTGGGAGTTGCTCCAGCAGTTTGGGCTGGTGAAATACCACGTGTTGCCTTGTGTGGGATGTAGCCAAATGGCAAGAAATAAAGGGCCAGCAAAAAAGAGTACGGATTGTACATAAATGTAGTAGAAGTGATAAAACAGTAAGAGCGTAAATATACAAGTTCAAAAACACCCGTAGCGGTTACAGACCTCTGCCAAAGCTTTTACGCCCGCACCTGCCGTCCTCTGTCGAAAATCTCACACTAAAAATAATATATAGTCAAAGTGCAGTCCCACGCTACTAGAAGTAACGTGGGACTGCACTTTGCTTTTTAGACCATCAAGGTTTTTGGCTTTAAAATTTTCATCAAAGAAAGTTTAGGCATCATAAGTGTTAATTATGATACCTAAAGTATCTTGCCGCCATGAGCACCGAAATCACCCGAATTCCGGCCGAGCCCCAACCGCTGGGCTCGCAATTGTCGACGGCCGCGGCCAACGTGGCCCGCTACATCAAGGCCGGCCTGGAGGGCGCCGACAACACGGTGCTCGCGTACTCGGCCGACCTGAAAAGCTTCGGGGACTTTTGCCAGTTCCACGGCCTGAACCCGCTGCCGGCCGAGGTGGCCACCGTGGCCCGCTACGTGGCCGACCTGGCCGACATCCCCCGCAAGCTCTCCACCATTCGGCGGCACCTGGCCGCCATCCACAAGCACCACCAGCTGCGCGGCTACCCGTCGCCGGTGCGGGCCGAGGAATTGGCCCTAGTCATGGAGGGCATCACCCGCACGCTGGGCAAGCGGCAAAAGCAGGCGCCAGCGTTTACAGTCGAGGAACTCAAGGAAAGCATCCGCCGCTTAGATGTCACGACAACGGCCGGCCTGCGCGACCAGGCTTTGCTGCTCCTAGGTTTCGCAGGCGCCTTCCGTCGCTCCGAACTCGTGGCCCTGGACGTGGAGCACCTGGAGTTTACCGAGCGGGCCCTGATTGTGCACCTAGCCAAGAGCAAAACCAACCAGGCCGGCGAGGTGGAAGACAAAGCCGTCTTTTATGCCGCTACGGCAGCCTTTTGCCCGGTGCGCTGCACCCGGGCCTGGCTCCAGCAGCTGGGCCGCGACACCGGTCCGTTGTTCGTCTCGCTGAAGCGCGGCAAGGTGAAAGGCCAAGCTTTGCCCACCTTAAAGCGCCTGTCACCTTTGCGGGTAAATGAGCTGGTGCAGCTGCACCTCAACCACGACGAGGACGGTCACAAGATTCCCGAGAAGAACTACTCGGCCCACTCCCTGCGCGTTTCCTTTATCACGATATCCGTACTCCGGGGCCAGTCCAACCGGTTCATCAAGAATCAGACGAAGCAGAAGACGGATGCGATGATTGACCGCTACTCACGGCTGGATGATGTGGTAAGCTTTAATGCCGCTCAGAATCTAGGTCTTTAACAGGATTATGGGTTAGCAAGCTCTCAATGCCTGTTTTAACTTTTTCAACCACGATATCTAATGGTCCCGTTGAGCTCACGACTATATCGGCAATGCTCGGTAGCAATCCTGAGACCTGCTCTTCAGTTGGATGATTGTTCATGCGTATTTGCTCGCATTCTTCAACCACTCCTTCACGAGATATGACTCTTGCTTCTCGCAGCGGCTCATTCAATTCAAGATGTATGTGAATCAATTGTTGCTGATTTATGAGACGTTTGATGATGTGCAATACATCGCTATGCCTTACCCCATCCACCACGATTCCATTTTCCCAATCTGGCGTCTGTGAAAGCACAGCTTTGCAAAACGCCTCTGCATCCGCCCGTAACAACTTTTGACCTAAATCCTGTAGATGCTCACGAGTTGGCTCCAACTCCTGGGCTCTAGCCTGCTTGCGTACGTAATCACCAAAGCTCACCCATGGCAAGTTCAGGACATCTGCTACGGCCGCCGAAACGGACGATTTCCCGCTTCCAATTTTTCCTGAGAAGGCAATTATCATAAGTGCTAAAGTTAGGTGTAGACCAGTAAGGTACTACAACGCTAACCACCCACGACGGTCACTTTTGACAAAAGGAATAGCTGGTTCCACAACACGAACATGCCGAACCTTCATGAGAGTAGCATAATTAGCCTTCTTTTTTTCTTCCCAAAAGGCCGGGCTCTGAATGCAGAGGGCTTGCGCATGCTGGGTCTTTAACGTATCCCATTCAGTTGCATCCAGAGTATATGACCACGCATGAGTAATTTGGCAAATGCCTACAATTGGGCCTCCAGACCGCTTAAGTAGTAGAAGGTCGCCATTTTGCACCTTGCAATAAGGGGCTGTGCGATTGATAGAAAAACGTGATTCTAACGTCTTCTTACCTTCAATGATAAGCTGTAGATAGGGTTCTATGAAAACCCCCAGATGGATTGTGTTTGACTTACTCACCTTAAAGTTTGCTAGCAAAGGCTGCCAATAGGCATCGTCAGCCATAGCCTGCTGTAAGGTTTCTAACAAAACCGGCACGCAAGCTCTGCTATCCTGTGCTGAGTAAAAGATGGTCGGAGGAAAAACGCTATTAGTCGGTTGCTTCATTGTGTGAGTTCGTCCAGCAAAGCTACCAGGTCTATCTGTTCTTTATGATCTATCATGCCGTGCAAAACTAATTTTTTTAGTATTTGAGGAATACTGCAGTTTGCCTCTAACATCCTTAAACACTCGTGCAATACGCCAAGACCACTTACTGTGTAGGCATGATTATCTGAACTCCAGACGTCAATGTCCTTCCTGAATGGTGACCGGCGGGACACTTGAGTTAAAATGGCGCCTCTGGGGTCTGCTGCACGATAGCTAAAATGAGTTGAAGCGGCAGGGCTGCTTGGCTTGACTTTAATGCGCTTCCTTCCTACTCTATATTCCACCCATTGAGGCTCATCAATTGCGACGGACCCCATTAACCCATTGCATAGCCGCTTCTGAAATGTCCAAAGGTCACCTCGCCTCCAGTTGTGACAATACAGGCCGGAAGCATTAAGTGATTGCTGTTCAAAGCCTGGTGTTTCGTAGGATAGTGCGCCCACGACTTGGTCAGTTAACACCATCCCTGCTTCTGCCGCTGCTTCCAAAAGAAGCATTCTTTCTGCTTTAGCGCCCGGACGTGTAAGCTCAGGAAGAACGCTTAAGTACAAGGTTCCTTCAACTGTCAGCAATTCAGCCGCTCGCCACAAGAAGGCCCGGTAGTAGTCAAGATACCAAGGTGGGTCAGCAAGTACAACTCTGTAGCTATTCCTATACAGTGGAAGCGGCAATGCCAAATCACATTCCATTAGTCCTTGAGTGTAGCCTGCGCTTCGCAAATCATCAAGGATTGCCTTGCTCTTGTTGAATAGCGTTACTGCCTGCCCTTGCTTGTATAGAGGTAGAAAAACCGTCTTGGTTCCAAAAAGAGCAATGTTTCCCCCTTGGGCTTCTGTCGTTAGCTTATCTGCAAGTTTGAGCACCGTGTCCTCATCGAACCGCCAATCATAATCAGCTGGATGTGGATCAGCGAATAGCGTTGGTGAGCTAGCAGTGTAAGGAGCCGTTACCTTACCCGTATCCGTTCGGTATGCCCGGTGGTCTTCACAATAAGGAATTCCTAAGCCATTCAGGATGGCGAGCACGTCTACCGGGTAGGCACCAGCAGACTCTACGATGATTTGGTGTAGTGATTTTTCAGTTTCCCTCTTTATCGAGAGCATTCCCGAAGCACTCCTAACTACATCTTCCAATGACTTTTTGTATTCCCTCTCCGCATTAAATGATTGTAGCTCCATGATTTATCTGCAATGAGTGCGCACCTCTAAGTCATGCTCATAAATCCGTCTTTGACGCGTTTCAGTGGAGAACCGTCGAGCTAATTCAGCATCCCAAGCCGCCACCACCTGTTGCTGAATCAGAAGCGAACGGTGGTGTACATCACCCATCCTAGTAGCCGTGGGAGTAAATTCGAGTATGGGAAGAGGTACGATACGTAGAGGAAACAGAGGATGTATCTCATCCTGCAAGCGATTGACAAAGTCACTAACTTTTTGCGGAATGAGTTGCTCGTTATCTGCTGTCAACGTGACATAGGCATACATGTCTAATCCTGTTTCAACCAAACGACGCATGACCTTGAACTGCTTATCAAACAGAGAGGGCTCAGCGCGAGTATTAAAGGCAAATGATTCCGCATCAAAACCCTTAAAACACCCTACGCGTCCATAGTTAGAGTAACTTACCAAGCGTTGTAATTCCTCTGCAGTCAAACACTCCCATAAATAATCATTGCTTAAATTATCGTCTGACCATAAGTAAACTTGGTGCTCAAGTCCACGTCGTTTTAATGCATCCATCATCCATAATACCCACTCGGGTACTAGGTCAGGTTGACCGCCTGATAGGTCGATGATAGGACACTGTATTGGCTCTGCCAAGAACAAGTCTAAGAGGTCATCTGCGGATAAAAATGTTGACCGCTTTGGATTGCCATCAAGTAGGTTGTAATCCACAAAACAGTACCAACACCGCCAACTGCAGACCGCATTCTGGAATACTTGAGCCTGCATCATTGCTTGTGGAGGCAAACCTAAAGCGCGACAAGCAGGGTCTAAAGGCAATGGGTTAGGTTCAAATCCTGTCGCAGCGGCGGCTCGCCGGAAATGATGAATACGCCCTACTCCTTTGCAGTTGTAGGAGAGGGTGATGTCTTGACTCTGCTTACTTGAAGCAAACTCTGTGATAAGGACTTTCTGAGCTTCCTTGTCTAAACCCTTGGTCCGGTAATGTGACGACCGTTCTTCCGTGTCGATATAAGCAGCCATAGAAGTAATCAGGATGGTAAAGTCAAGGTTAACTGCGCAGCTGAATCAGGAAGGTCGGGTAGACGGGTCTCGATGTACTTCATCACCAGTTGTTGCAGATACAGTTCTTCAGCAGGTTCTAAATCTCGCTCATAAGGGATGCCATGCCAGTATTTAATGCACTTGCGGCAACAGGTTGCCGTAGCATGCTGCGCATAGAAGATGATGTTCTGTTCATCTACTGGAGTCTGTGTGCCGTCCCGAAAACGGGTAGACCCAGCCTCAAAAACCGAGTTTTTAAGGCGTTTGACTACATCCTTGTGTATCTTCTTCTTCCCCTTGATGAAAAGCAAGCGCTTATACTTCTCCTCAAGAGGCATCTGCCAGAAGTGCTGACGAATGAGCTCATTTCGCATTTGTGCGAACAATGCGTCAACCTGCTGGATATCTCGATGATGCGCTTGCTGCCAATCAATCATCTCCTCCTTGCAGGCATGGCAAGCACCGCCGGTCAAGGTCTTGGGGTTCGCCCGCTTGGGGCGAAAACAATGCAATCCCTCTTCACACTTAGTGTTGGTGCATTTCACCTTGGGGAGTGGCTCCCCAAAACCTAGACTTTCCATGGCGGATATTGCTTTATTACTGCAGCGCGTTCATTAATAGCTCACGTTCAATCTCTGGTAATTGGTCAAACTTAGCGTGCTGAAGCACTTCATCGCGAGCCGCTTCCCAATGATTACTCCCAGTTGACTGTAGGTTGGTAGCTGTGCCCCACCAGTTGACCTTTTGCTCTGCCATTAGTCGAAAAGCTAAATAATTGGCAAGAGCTCCGGCATCCAATCCTTCGGCTGCTGCAAGCTTTTGCACTCTACTTTTCAACAATGGTACTTCTCCTCCTGCTTCTTGAATTGCGCGAAGGGAAAGCTCATTGGCCCGGTCAGCTAACATAACCTGACCAGCGAATACGTTGGCATCGATTTCATCTTTGGAGCCAATCATATCTCGTGTAAAATCATCATCTGTTTCAATTACATCAAGCGTGGGCTGGTCAGGATTTTGAGCAGCATGCCTGAGTTCATGGAGCAGGTCAAATAGCCACCGGGTGGAAAAGGCTGTCTTCTGCTTTAAAACGATGACATTCCACCCATCTACACGCCAGCAAGCTCCATGGAAATGACTAGTGTCATTCAGTGGGAGTACCGGTATGCCCAATTGCCAAGCGTAACGCAGGCCTGTCTCGAATGTCAACTCGCCATACCGTTCTAAAATCTCTCGGCGAAAATCAGCCGTTGACTTTGGTATCGGGCGGCGCTCTAAATGACGGCATGCATCGAGCAGCGTTAATGCCATCATTTGTGCGTAGATGGTATAGGGAGCAATTTTTTGCAGTTTAGCATTACTAGCTTTCTTAAAGCGAGCTTGGTAAACGGCTCCCATATCTAGCGCTAGCTGCTGATTACCCAATAACTGAGCAGGGTCCACTTTCAGCATCTTGCTGACGATAGAGGCAGCTTGGAGAACAACTTGACGTATAGCTTCCTCTCCTTCTAAAATTGGACTGGTCAGATAAGCAGCAATTTTTCTAGGGACTAGTTTCTGGAGTACAAACTCCTTTTTAAAGCCTAATCGAGCAAGATTATTGAACAAGTTGGAACGCGATACCACCCCTTCTGAAACGAATAGCTCCTCGCGCACACTGAGCCCTAGTGCTTGAATCACCTCTTTGAGGCGCGTGAAGCTTGCTCCGGCGTATTCGGTGTCTTCGTAACGCTGTATCTGCTGTTCTCTCATGTTGAGAATATCAGCTAAATCCTTTTGCGTCATACCAGAAGCTATGCGAGCTCGGATTAACGCGACTGGCAAGTCTTCAAAAGACTCTACTTTAAGTGACCTTACTTGTCCTTGCTTTAGCGCCTCATATTCCTCTAACTGTTTACACAGTTCCTCATACTGGCTTTTCATTGCCGCTTCGTACAGCTTTTTGCGCAGAGGCGAGAAATCAGCGTCTTGGGTATTGGCAAAGTCTGCGGCAGCAGCAGCAAACTTGTTTGCCTGCGCTCTAGTGAGCTTGTATTGCTGTTCGTTCTTAATCATGATTTCCGGTTACTAAAGCTGTAGTCCGATGATTCCCTTGGCACCGCCTGAATTTTTATCCAGTTGAAAAAAATCCAGGTAAAGTGTAGCCGGCGGCGCAGCAATGAAGCTGCAGGGAAAGAATTCCCCTAGGTACCTCGCCTTTTGAGCAGCTCTGCCCTGCTCAAAGTCGAAAAGCAGAGGAGCAAGTGAGAAGAGCTTCTCCAAATCAACTGGTGTATCGTCCCAGCACACGTCAAAATCGCCTGGGACTTCTTTAGCAGTGCAGAAGCTTCCATCGATATAGATGAGCTTACAGCCAGCCTGTTTTAGCGACCCAAGCCCGTCCATTAGTCCGAATAACAGGTTCATTCTATGTGGAGTGTGGCCGAACCTATCTCGTATCTCACCCCATGTAGCCCAATGGATGCCAGGTGGCAATAACCCGGCTTCTGTAAATGGTGGTAGACCTGTTTTCATAATCAGCACAACGATTTTGTTGTGTTAAAGTTGCAGATAATTTCTGATATTTCATCTCACCTTGCTTTTATCAATGCAGAGCTACTTAGCACATGAACTTCAAAGCCTTGCCTTCTTTTGTTAAATAGTGCCTGAAAAACAAGCATCAGACCTTTCATTGAACTTGCCTAATACTTCGTATGGCCGCCCGATTTCTATCCGGATTTGTTGGCATTAACCGTCATTCCGACCCAGACATCTCCGATCTGAACTGCGCTCGCCGCGATGCCACGGCCCTTTGGGCACTCTGGCAGGACACTCTCCCGGATGCCAGCCCGGTGCTGCTCGTGGATGAAGATGCTACGTGGTTCCGTATCGATGAACTGCTGGCCCAGACCCTGGACGCTGCTACGGAGGAGGACGTGGTGTTGCTGACTTTTTCGGGCCACGGCACGCACAACCACCGTTTAGTAGCCCATGATACCAACCTCGAAAACCTGGCAGATACAACCGTTGCCATGGCGAACCTGGCCGAACGGTTTCGCCAAAGCAAGGCGCGCCATATTTTGCTGGTGCTCGACTGCTGTTTCAGCGGGGGTGCACCGGCGAAAGTAATTGAGGATGGGCTACAGCCGCGCGGTACTGGATTTTCCTTGGAATCGGCTTTTTCCGGACGTGGACGCATGCTCTTGGCTGCGGCCAACGTCGATGAAGAGGCGTGGGAGGCAGCAGGCCATGGGCTATTGACTTCGGCCTTGACCGGCGCCTTACGGGCTGCGACTGGTCCGGTGGAAGTGGGAGGATTAATGGCCGAGGTTGCCGGACGGGTACGTGCCGAAGCACAGCGCCTGGGCTTGACCCAAACCCCGAAATGGGTGGGTGATATTGATGGTGGCTTTACCATTCCACCGCTACAGGCCGGGAAGCAGTATTACCAGGCCTTTCCCGAGCAGACCGGGTTGAAGGCCTCGGCGAACATCCAGGAACTAGCGGGCTTCGGCTTGCCCGGGGAGGTTCTTCAACTCTGGGACCACCTGTTCTCTCAAGGGCTTAATGAACTCCAGCTGGCTGCAGTCAACGACTATCGAATACTAGACGGCGAGTCCCTGTTGGTGGTGGCGCCAACGAGCAGCGGCAAAACGTTTATCGGGGAATTAGCCGCCGTGAAGGCTGCTGTTAGCACCCAGCGGGCAGTTTTTCTGGTACCGTACAAGGCTTTGGCCAACGAGAAGTACGAGCAGTTCTCTGACTTGTACGGCACGCGATTGGGCCTGCGCGTGATTCGGTGTACCGGCGACTACCAGGATGCCACTAACGCCTTCGTGCGGGGCAAGTATGACATCGCCCTGCTTACCTATGAGATGTTTTTGAACTTGGTGGTAAAAAACCAGGGCACGCTGAGCCGCATCGGGGTGGTGGTTGTCGACGAAGCGCAGTTCATCACGGACCCTAGCCGAGGCATCAGCGTCGAATTGCTGCTGACTTATATTCTATCTGCTCGCGAACGGGGCATTACGCCACAGCTGGTAGCGCTATCGGCGGTCATCGGCAATACCAATGGCTTTGAGCATTGGTTGCGTTGCCAAGCCCTGATTACTACCCGACGGCCCGTCCCACTGGAGGAGGGCGTCATTGATCGCTCGGGCGTATTCGAGTACGTAGACCCTGAAACAGGGGCCCAACAAAAACGGCAGCTCTTACCGGCGCATGCCGTGCGGATACGCCGCGATAAAGCCAGTACTCAGGACGTCATTGTGCCCCTGGCGCAGGCCCTACTGGCACAGCAGCCGACGGCTAAGCTCATTGTGTTCCGCAACATTCGGGGTAAAGCCGAGGGGGTCGCGGGATACTTGGCCAAAGACTTGGGCTTGCCCAGCGCGGATGCGGTTATAGCGGCTTTACCTGCGCAGGACCGTTCTTCTACCTCCGCAAAGCTGCGCGACTGCCTAAGGGGCGGTACGGCCTTTCACAACAGCAACCTGTCCCGGGAAGAGCGGGAGGTAGTCGAAAGGGCTTTTCGGGATCAGCAGGGCCCGGTTCGGGTGTTGGGAGCCACCACCACCGTCGCGGCCGGTATCAACACGCCGGCCTCGGCCGTAATCCTAGGCGAAACGGAATTCCTTGGAGAGGATCAGAAGCCATTCACCATTGCCGAGTATAAAAACATGGTGGGACGGGCCGGCCGGCTGGGCTACAATGAACGTGGCCAGTCGTTCATCATCGCCAACACCCCCATGGAGCGTCGGCAATTGTTCCAGCACTACGTTCTGGGGCAGCCGGAAGCCCTGCGCTCATCCTTTGTCAGTGGCAATCTGTCCACGTGGGTGTTACGCCTGCTAGCTCAAATCCCGCGGGTCGGCCGCCGGGAGGTGGCTACTTTACTGGCCAACACCTACGGAGGGTACGTGGAAGGCCGCAGCAATCCAAACTGGCGCACCCAGATGGACGCGCAGGTGGAAAATATCATCATCTCCTTGATTCGGGCGGGCATTGCCGAGCAAGAGGGCTCCATGCTCCAGTTAACCTTGGTAGGATTTGCCTGCGCCAATTCCTCGCTCTCGTTTGATTCCATCCTGCGTCTGCTGCACTTACTGCAACTATTGAACCCGGCCACCATTACGCTGGAGCGGCTGTTGGCCCTGACGCAAGCGCTGCCGGAACTGGATGAGACCTATACCCCGCTCTTCAAAAACGGGAACAAGGAGAAGACCTGGCCCTACCACGCGGCTCAAAAAGTGGGCAACGACTTGGTGCAGCTCTACCAACGCTCTCTACCCGACCAGATAGCCTATTTACGCCGAGCCAAACGGGCCCTACTGGTGGAAGCCTGGCTGGAAGGCGATTCTTTGGAAAGCCTGGAGCAGGCGTATACCAACTCCTCCTTCGTGCCAGTAAGCTACGGGGATGTGCGTCGGATTGCGGATGCCACGCGATACCATTTCCGTTCGGTTGTGCCCATTGTGCAAGCTCTGCACCCCATGTTGCTCTTGGAAGATGAGGCGCTGAATCTGTTAACCACACGTCTGGAAGTTGGCTTACCGGTTTCGGCGCTCCCCTTGCTTAAGATTCGTATCCTTAATCGTGGGGAAATCCTGTTGCTTGCACAACATGGCATAGTGGACCCGTCGCTAGCGTGGGCTACTGTTGAACCCTCTATCATTAGGTTATTCGGCTCAGAAAGAAGCCAAGAGATAGCTTCTGTATGGGAAAAGCAGCGTCTCACTAACTTAGCCAAGGTAGCCTCCTAGCCGTGTGAGCTGGGGAAACCAGGTCCTTTTATTCCATATTTCTTAACTGAACACCACGTCAAACCGGGTGTTCACACGTCAACTTATGCTCCCTCCTGGTTCACCCCCTACGCTGCAGCAATTGTTAAAAGACCTGGATGAGGCGATTGAAGCCGGCGACCAACAGGCAGCCACTATTCTGGAACTGGCTATCCTGCGTTTTTTGGCGGCGGAGGCTGCCGAGCGGGAAGAGTTGGAGCGGAGCGTACGAGCCCGGGTGGCGAGGTTGGGCGGCGGTCGGTCGACAGTGCCCTCACTACCGCGACCTCAGGACCTGTTCACCCATCGGGGGCCAGCTTACTTAAGCGGGGAGCCTGCAGAACCGGCTGCGACGGTACGGAAGGGAATCCTGTACCCCGTGTGGTTTGCCACCAACCGGTTAGCAGCATCTTCCGGGACAGGGTTTCAGGCCGAAGGCCGCAGTGCACACGTCAACTGGGGACGGGTGGACGTGCACGTACCCGAAACACATCGCTTCGGTGAAACAGGTAGCAGCTACTGGCAGCGCATGTGGCGGCAGTACAGCCTGCGGCCGGCCGACGACCACCTGCGCATAGAAGCATATGCCCGGCTATCGGAAGCGGCATTTTATGAGGCCGTGCGGCAGGAGCTAGCCAGCGCGCAGGCGGCCGGGGCAGAACCCCATGCCCTGGTATTTCTGCACGGCTACAACACCAGCTTCGAGGAAGCGGCCATTCGTGCTGCCCAGATTGGCTGCGACCTAAAGGTGGCCGGGGCCACGGCATTCTTTAGCTGGCCTTCCGCCGGCTCAGTGCAGGCCTACCCTGCTGACGAGGCGGCCATCGAAGCCAGCGAACGGGCCATTACTGATTTTCTGGTGGCCTTCGCTACTGAATGCGGGACTGCCAAGGTGCACCTCGTGGCGCATAGCATGGGCAACCGCGGGCTTCTACGGGCCTTGCAGCGCATTGCGGGCAATGCCGAGACGCGAAACCAGGTACGCTTTGGCCAGATTTTTCTGGCTGCTCCCGACGTGGACCACGACTTATTTTTAGACTTGGCAGCTCTTTATCCAGCTTACGGCGAGCGCACCACCCTCTACACCTCGCGTCATGACCGGGCCGTGCATGCCTCGGCCCGGTTGCACCGGGCACCGCGGGCTGGCTACTACGAGCCTTATACCATCGCGCCGCACATCGATACCATTGCCGTGCCCGACTTCGACCTAGACCTGCTGGGGCACGGCTACTTTGCTCAGGCGGCGGCGCTGCTGCACGACCTCTACGACCTGATGCGTCACAACCAGCCCCCGGGGCAGCGTCAGCGCCTGCAGCACCCTTCGTTGCCAGACGGCGGATTCTGGCAGTTGCAATTATGAGCCGGCTGGTGTTACAGGCGTGAAATCCTGCGGAACCACGCCGAATGCCTGGTGAAATAAATCGGTAGCCCAGGCGGCCATGGCCTCGGGCGTGTGGCGGTGCGACAACCAGCCGTACTCGAAGGTGAACGGTCCGGATGCTACCACCCACTGCCGCACCAGGTCATAAGTACAGTTCCAGGCATAAAACTCATCCCTTGTAGCGGTCAACTGCTGCTCCGGCACGCCGGGCATCCGCAGCGGATGGACATCCCCGTGCTCATCATCGGAGAAGAACGCTTGATGGCGGCTGAATAGTGACTTGACTTCCGGTAGACTCACCTCCTGCCCCGGCCGCTCCACTAGGTACATTCCCGGCCAACAGAAGAAGTGTGGGTTAGCCAGCTTATCCTGTTGGAAGCGCAGGTATTTAGAGAAAAGCAAACGAATGGGTAAATTACCAAGCTGATAATCGCAGGCTGCTTCTTCAGTCAGCAACTGTTGCAGGCTTGCTTCCTTGTCCATCCACTCGTTCACGCGCGTACTACTTTCGTAGGGTGAGTGGCAGGCAATCAGCCCGGCCAAGTAGCCGCTCACGTGCACGTACTCCGCCTTGTCGTAGCGCACGATGCTTCGCTTCAGCTCCGGAGCTCGGAGCATTAGATACTGGCACAACAACAGGAACCGCAGTCCCGGGTCGTTGGTGATGACAAACGACTCGTGGTGCGTGATATCGAAAGGAAATCCGTCGGTGGGATTGAGGGCAATATCGCAGATAAGCAGAAACAAACCGACTAGCGGGTCAGTGGCTGAGACCGGCTGCGCTTCGCGCAGCACTTGCAGGAAAAGTGCGAAAGCCTCGCCGTACACCCCATCCAACATCCCTTCGGCCGCGTAATCAGCCAGTGAACGGCTGGTCGCATGGTGCAGGTATTGCAGTTGACAAAGCCGGGCTTGTCCTTCGTAGATAGCCTGCGTGCCGAGCGGGGGGATGCGGATCTTGGAACCCTCAAAGAAGCCTTCTTCCTGCCGGATGGACAACTTCTTGAATGGTTCGCTCCAACGGGTGACGTTGGGCAGAAAACGAAACGCGGGGTCGAACGTAGCTGCCAGCGTCTGAATAACCGCTGACCACCACATGTGGAAGCAGTGACCAGTACTCAGAAAAAAAGGATTCGTATTGGAAGTAAGGGCCGGGGTGCGCTTGGGCTCGTCAGTCAGCGCGCCAGCCGTTTCCAGATCAAACCAATAGTTAAGTGCTCGATTCAGGTGCTCGAGCAACTCAGCCGGCAGGTCGGGTTTGGTGAAGGCATACTCCACCAGTGGCTTGACGCGAATGCCTGCGGCCAGCAACTCGCGCAGGTTAACGTGTAGCATATGCGCCTGCGCGGGATATTTCAAGCTGGTAAGCAACCCGAAGTTAGTCCCAATGTGCTGCCACCAATGCACCGTTTCGTGCAGCAGCGTGGCGAAAGCAGCCACCTGCGCATCGGTGATGGCTGACCGCTGGTAGATGCCTGCTGGCAAAACATTGAGTTGCGCGTGCAGGTCGGGACGAAGGCGGAGCACGAACCGCATGGGGTCGTACAGGCCCATGGTAGCTGTGCCAGTCAACGGCGACTCGGTTAATGGCTGACTGCCGTAAAACAGGGCGATTAGCTTGGCAACAGGGTCTGGGCTTGACATTCTATTGTTCAGATAGTATTCTAGGTGGACAGCAGGCAAATTTCAGCTCATACAGTGCTTTATTGACATTATTGTAAGGCTTTCTACTTTTCCGTTAGAGAGACCATCAAGCAGCCCCCAAACGCAACTGGCCTACTACTGAGTAGTGGGCCGGTTACTTTGCTTGTAACCGATGCTAATAGTGTCCTGATATGCATCAAATTAACGGCATGGGTATATCGGGAAAATCGTTAACCGTTAGCTTACCCTGCTGCACCAGCTGTGCTTTCAAGTTTCTGCAATTCTTGGTAATAGCCTTCAAATAAGAGAGCTTTTCGCTTAGTTTCTGTGAGGTCTGATATACGTCTTCCTGCGTCTCGCTGAGCCGTTGCTTCCGCTGTTCCAAGACCTGGCGCTTCTGCTGCAAGCTCTGCTTCCTCTGCATCAAGTCGTTTCGCCTCTTTGTCAAGCTCGCTCTCCTCTCGGTCCAACTCAATTCGCTGGCGGGAATATTCCCGCTCTCGAACTCGTTCAAGAGAGCGTTCACGGTCTGCAAGCTGGATTCTAAGACTACTACGTCGACTGAACACTGCTTCGCTAAGTCGTTTTGCTCGTCTTTTAAGGTACGATAGTACTCCGGTAATTTGCTGTTCTCCAGCTGTAATCTGTCGGTCCAGTCGTCCTTCTGCTGCTGATAGCTTTCTAATGCGACCTTGAAGTTCTTCTTCCGCATCTGCAAGCTCTGCTCGGCGGTCTGCAAGTCGGTTTCGCTCCTGCTCAACTCGCGCTCGAATTCCTTTTCCAAGTCGCGTATCACGCTCTGATCGCTTCGCTCTAAGTTCCGCAATATATTCCTGGCCTCGCTGCGCATGCTCTCGATAGCGGGCGTTTTCCTGCTCCACGTCAGCTGTTCCCAGCAGTCCTCTAACTGCGAATAGAGCTCCTTCAAGGCGGTTAAGGCGGCACTTGAGCGTTTCCGACCGGTCAGAAATTGTCCCTGGGAGTTCAGCAGCCGAGATACTTCCCTCTCCAGATAAGAGGGAATCAGATGGCGTAAAGTGGAAGGCAGCTCGTTGGCCATTGTATAACCAGATGGTATTACGGGTAACATCAAACAGCGCCTCAATGGCGCTGGCATCAAAGTTCCGAGGTATTGTTATCTCAATCGTATCGACCCCATATTGCTGCAGGCGGGCAATCTTCTCCTCCCCGCAGCGGTGTTCAGCATGGATTTCAATAAGCAGAACAGGGTACCCCTCTTCGTCAAAAAACACCACATCCGGGCGGGCAAGCAACCGCCGGCGTCCGTCCTGCTCATCAAATGGCACTCCTGGTACGCGCGGCTCCACGATGAGTTCCGCATCTTCAGTGACGTAGATGTTCCGTTCTCGAACTGCTGACGCGGCCACTACCTCCTGGGGTAAGGCCAAACGGGGCACTTTGCCTACGTACCCCTCCGGCGGAGCAGCGTACACGGCCGGCACCATCACGCGCAGCCGGGCCACCAGCAGCTGCTTGGCCTTGGCATGGCGGTAAGATTCGTTACTGAAGGTGCAGGGCCGAACGGTATCCACCACCTTGTGAGCAAAGTGGTCCTCGTTAATTTCACCCCGCTTAGCAACTAGCGGCTTATTGCAATGCTGGCAGCGGTAACTACCGCCGCGGACAGCCGCCGAAATGTGTACCTCCTGGCCCTGCGCATCAAACGCATAGTCACATTGTACTGCTGCCATTTCAGGAAGCGCCTAACGCCCTCTTTTCGCTAATCTTCTGCGCTACCTGCCGCCATATATCATGTAGCCAAGACCGCATGTGTTCTGGTCGTTCCCGACACACATCTGGAATTTGCACTTCGAACGGTAGATTGAGTTCCCGCTGATACCCCCTGAGCTCCTGCACATGGCTACCTCGTGGCCGGGAAAACCGCACCTCGCATCCCCCGTCCCGAAAGGGCTGCAGTTCGGCTTGGTATTCCTCGGCCTTGGGGTAAGGCCGATTAAACATATTGTAGGCAGGCTGCTGGTTGTCTGGTTCACTCATGCTAAAAAAGGCTTTAATCACGATTAATTGCAAAGCTTAACTGAACGCCGTTACTTCCCAACTATGAAGAAATTTAGCATTGTCATTGAAGTCGAGGTGCAGGAAGACACCGAAATAACTCCCGATGTGGTGAGGCGCGCCTACGGCACGCATACTAATTACCACGAACTGGTGATGGACCCGCAATGGGTAGCAGATGCAGAACACGAAAAGGTATTGCTGGCATCCTTACGAAGTTCCCCTACTGTGTATGATGAATTTATAAAGTCTGATATAATAAGCCGTCTGGAAAGCATATCCTTTAATGAGATTTGTCGCCTCGCTGGTATCAGCCGCGACAGCTACCTGGTTCTTTCGGACCTCTTAGAAAAGCTTCCTTCCGCCTCCAGGAAGTATTTCCAGCAGGCAATTGAGGATGGAGTGTTTTCTGAAAGCACTTACCTGACAACCGCAAGCTTCCAAGTTACTTTGAACAAGATTACGCTGGAGAACACAGCTACTTCCCCTCCGGACTAACGCTTGCCGGAATGCGAAAAAATCACCTTATTTGTAGGCGTCCTTGTGTTACCGTGAGGATTAAGCCTTCGGGCTGCCAGGAGAGTGAAGCAGGGTGACATCGCTTCATAACGGGTCGGGTAGTATTACCTCGGACTAAAGATCACCATCAGATTGTAGATGTTTTGATCGGTCCTGCCGGTGCTTACAAACGCACCTGCCCAACTCCTTCGTGTATGGCTAAGAACAAGCCAGGTTCTTCCAAGAAGTGGAAGAAGATTCGCCGCTCTACTACGGGCTGGCTGACATTTCTTGCGGGTAGCTCAGGGCTGCTAGTTACAGTTGTCAAGAACAGCAACGAACTCTGGCAGCTATTTGAATGGGCTTTGAAGTAAATAAAAGGGCCTTTGGGTGCTTCCAGAGGCCCTTTTATGTACTGAGCATACACGCTACCAGAAGACCAAGCTAAAGGCTAGTAGCTGGTCACCCCGGACACCGCAGGTAGTGGCAATGTGAAAAGATCGAACATGCTAGCAGGCGAATAAGCAAACTCGTTGCTTTGAGCAAAAAACGAGTCTTATGAGCCTGCACCAACGTTTAAAGCAACTACGCATTCTTCGCAAACTCAGCCAGCAGCAGATGGCTGACCGTCTGTATATGAGCCGGTCAGCCTACACAAAGTTGGAAGCTAATACGGCCGGTATTCGCATCGAGCTGCTGCACCGCATCGCGGCGGTGCTGCAAGTGCCGGCAACTCTGCTGGTGTCCGCCCAAGCTGCTCCCAATACTACCCCTTGGAATGACTTTGATTTCATGCTGGAAATGGCCTACGAGTACTTGAGCTGGACTCTCGCCGTAGTACCGTACGATGACCTTACCCTAGAGCAATTAGCCTTGGTAACCAGTAAGGGCTTTGGAAGCCGGGAGGCCTACGAGAACACGCCCCATAGGGGCCGGCTTTATAGCCGTGGTCCGCAGCAAATCATACGTGAGATGCTAAGTGCCTTGAGCTTCTCTACCCTATTTGAGCATCACTTGGTTCAGCATCCTACCTGGCTGGCCCACTGGGGACGGCACCAACTGGCGGAAGCGCGCAGGGCTGTAGTAGCAACATTGCCGACGGACCAACAGGAGGCTCTTGTTGAAGAACCAGAAGTGGATGGGGAGGACTACTTGATGGTGTTTTTGATTACCCTAATCATGCCGGATGGCAGCGACCAGCACCTAGAACTGGCGCAACGTGACATTCCAATTGGAATGGACGAAGAGCAAGCCTTGCAGCAACTCATCATCTCGCGCGGCGCGTTAGGTGGAGATATTCTGTGTTTTACCTACGATGGCTATACGTGTGCCAAAGACATTGTAACGGATGTTTACGCGTCATGATTCTCGACCGAAGCCTTACGCTCGGGTTGATTTATTACAAGGGAAGCCTTCTAGGTAGTCTACTTGGCTGGAAGATTTATTGCTAGTTAGCCAAGTAAGCAGAAGCCTAGAGTTTGGGCCCCCGTCGCTTGGGCGCTGGAGCATTTTGCTTGACCTCTGCTGTCAATGTCACTTTCGCTTCAACCTGGCGTTGAACCTGAACATGCTGCTCCAACTTTACCAGTTGCTGCACACTCTGAGCCAAAGCAACCGCATGGAGCACCAGTGGCGCTTCCTGTTTGAGCACCGGGTGCTTAGATACTTCCAGAGCCGCTTGCTGAATGATGCTCCCTTGTTCTGTTGCCGTCGCCTGGCCGTTCAGTACCCGGCTCATCTGCTGCAAAAGCTGGTTACCACGGGTAGTATCTCCCCCGTCGATGTCGCGTAAGGCTCCTCCGATGACGTAGGCGCTGGCCTGCAGGACCCGCTGCGCTTCCATGCGCTGCATATCGGGGATGGGCTCCTTTAGCGGCTGGGCCTGGCTAGGATCACGCAGCTTTTCGGCCTCTGGGCCAAGGAGGGGCTTGATGGCCGTGCTCAGTAGCAGGGCCAGCGGTTCTAGGTTCTTTTCCGGCTGCAAAGGACCGTGGGGTCGGATAATGGCTATGTCGCGCACATTATTGAGCTGCGCGGCGGCCGCAGGTCCGAGTTCGACTTCGTAGCCGGCCTGCCGGCCCAGCACGGCCATCACCGTCTGGATTGTGCGTCCGTTGCCTTCCCGGAACGCGTGGGTGTGGTTGTACTGGTCGAAGTAGTACGCGGCCCGCTGCGCGAACTGTGCCGGGCTCAGACCGCGCAGGTTGTTTTCCAGCTGGAGTTGGGCGCCGATGGCGTCGAGGCGCTGGTCGAGTTGCTCGTAGGGCCCGTAGCGCATGAGGTTGCCCTTGGGGTTGAGCACATACGTGGGCTTCTGCCCCTGAAACGGACCGTTGGGGCCATTGGCGCGGGTCTGCCCGGCCCAGTCGTACACGTCCTTGAACAGCTCGCGGTGGATCTGCTTGATGTGAGCGGCATCAAACTGGCCCGGGATGTCCACCACCCCGAGCACCACGCGCAGCATAGCAGGGATGGATAACGCCCCTTCGGCTTCCCGCAACTCGTCCTGGTTGGTGATGCCCAACCGGTTGTAGATGACCTGGTGGGTGGGGTCGTAAAATCCGTCCTGAATAGCCAAGGCGTGCAGCAATGAGTGATAAAAAACCCGCCCAGCCGAAGGCCGGGCGGGTTAGCAGGTCAAGTAGTGTGAGTTAAGAAGCCATCAGCAGTTCCTCGGGCTGCATCGTGCCTTGCGGGGCAGCCGGGCTGCCAGCACCAACCGGGGTGGTTGCCCGATTGGCGTAGTAGCTTTTCAGCTCGTCCGTGACACCCTGCAGCGTCAACTCGCCGGCCACATAGCGGGCGTACACGGCTTCTGCGGCCGGACCAGGCACAGCACCCTGGGCTATGCTCCAGGCGCGGGCCTTGTCGATGAGCTCCTGCCGCTGGGTGGGCGTCCGCTCCCGCTCGGAATACGTGATGCTATTTTTCATCGGTCGAGGGTGAAGGGTGAAGGGTGATACACTAAAGTAAACGTATTTCCGCACTAAATGGCTCCCTTCGCAGCCGGAACTGTCGGCATTGGGAGGACATTTTCTGCGCTGGAAAGCTGGACGCTAAGCTTCCTTATTCTGCCGCGGTGAGAAACTGCAGCTGGCTTTGAAACGTGGCCAGTGCTTCGGCATCCGGCAGCAGAAAGCACGGGGTCTTGCTACCCAGCGGATAATGCAGCAGCTCGGTGGGCACGGCCAGGGTACCTAGCAGCCGTTGCACCAGGCGCGGCTCCTCGCGCTTGAGTTTGCCGTTCTTCAGGTTGATGACATTGGTGTAAGTGAGCTGATGCGTTTCACAAAAAGGCTTCAGCCCGCCGCTGCCCAGCATTTTCAGCCGCCCCTGTGCGTAGCTAAGTGCCTCAGAGTAAGACACGGTCAGACTCAGGTCAGGGAAAGGTAACGGGGCCACTTCGGGGCATTCTGCAACTTCCATACGGTTCACGTTTAATCATCCAGGGGCGCTACTCCACCGGATGGTGCACTACGAAACTACTACGCTCCGATACGCGCGGAGCGAAAAAAGGACGAGTGGTAAAAAGTTGGTGATGAAATGCACCAGGTCCACGCGAGTGGGACACCTGGTCCAACCCAGATACCGCTTGTCGTAAGCGCTGGCACCAATTCAGACCCGTTCAATCCTCTACTTTACGTCCGATAAACGTGCGCATCCATGGCATAAAAGAAACGCGCTCAAAGCACTATTGCATCTTCAGCCTCTTGGTGTCAGGGGTTAATTGTTCGCCAACACTGAGTTTGAGAGTTATGGTATGCTTCGGGAGGAGTTGGATGTTTTTCGAGGTGACATCAGCCCCAGCGTGCTCTAGTTTTTGAATTAGCTCATCTATCATTTGCTTATTCCCTTGCAAAACCCCATCGACTAACTTCTGGCTTTCCGCATCCGCTTTTGTGCTTTGTTCCGCAAAGCCATTATTTCGCAGAAACCCATGATTGTTGGCAAAGTTCATGGCTATAAACCAACTCAGGGGGAATGTTTCGTGTAAGATCTTTCCATGAACCTGTCCGAAGTTTAGGCTGGAATTTTTGGTATTCGTAATGAAAATGCCAGCCTTTAAAGTGTCCGTCCCGCTTAAAAATTCTTGATGGATTTGGAGCCCACTCGTAAAATCAAATATTTCCGAGGCCAATCGCCTGGTGCGGAGGTACGCAAGCTTAATTCTCGTTTCGTTATCCACGCCTTCGGGCCTAGGATTAAACAGAAGGTACTTCACATATTCATCGCCAAAAATCTGATTTAACAATTCTATCCTCACCTTTTGCTCTTTATCAAAGCTTGAGAACCGAGATGACTCCGAGTACTGCAGCGGATTAGCTTGCTGCGGAAACAGTTTTTTTGCCTGTAAAAAGTATGGCCGGGTCCAAGAGAGGCTTGGTTCAATTTGATTATCAAACACTAACCGTAGACCTAGGTCACTTTGAGAGATGTAGCGCTCATGTGTGGCGTTATACTCAAAGGTTTCTATGGAAAGCTCGATACCAAACAAGTTATCTTCCGCTTCTAAATCCCGCTGTAAGTGTTCAAAGGTGTACTGTATCCTGCCTTCCTCTTGCGTTTCTTCGTCTAATAGGTCACACAGGTGCGTAGTCAAGGATGGCTCACTCCAAGGACGTTTATGCGTCATCTTCTTTGATAGCTCTTGGTCAATTTCGTCAAAGTGTTTAAGGATGAAACCAAATGCTTTAGGAGTTATCATTGGTGTGAGTATCGGGTTTAGGTGGTGTTCTATGTAAGAAACTACAAAGGTCTTTTTGCTAAAATCAATGATGCTTGGGCCGGCCCAGTTGCGGGGTGGGAACAACCACGGGGTGCCGCATTTGGTAGTAGGCCAGCTCAAATACGGTGGGCAGGTCCAGCTTAGCCAGCTCAGCCAGGCGCTGCAGCTCTTCCAGGGTCGCGGTTTCGGGCTTCTGCATGCGCAGGACCAGGGTGCGCGGCACCACTTTCCAGGCCTCCGACACTTCCTTGCGGGTGCCCAGCGAGTGGATCAGCTCCGCTAATGAGCGGCAGGCTACGGGCACCTTGGGCGGCTGCTCGCGCTCCAAGGGCAGCACCTGGATGGTAAGCGGCGCGGGTTTAGGGGTTTTCATGCCGTAAAAGAAAGAAGCTAAATTGGCATAATTACGGCCCGGCGCAATTTAGGACCAAATAGAAGCGGGTTGATGTCCCTACCCGGGCCCGTCGTGACCAGGCCAGCCCGGTTCCATCTCTGACCAATCCTGGTAAGACGTCGTCAGCTGGTCAGCGATGATGGCCTTGGTTAAAAGTTTAGTACAGAAGTTAATTGGCTAACTCATCAACAGCCTCACTGCTATAGGATTAACAGGGAGTAATATTGAAAAACAGGTACTTGTAATCGATATTTTAGCGCCAGAGTACAGTTTACTAGTCGTAATAGGCGAGTTAATTGTACTTTGATTGGTGAACAAGTTTTCTGAACCAAATCGGCTGGTTTTGGTGCCAGTTGCCCATTCGGCAGATGGGTGGCTCACTTGTTCATTTATAGGGACGTTTTCCTGAACAAGTAGGCCTGATAGCCTCTGAATGCAGGGTTTTAGCTTGTAGCGGTCACCTGTGGAAGCACCTCACTTAACTTCTGTACCAAACTTTTAACCGAGGCCGAAAGTGGTAGCTTCTTTGCCACGGCCGTTTAACTTTTGGACCAAACTTTCAACCAAGGCCAACTTTTCAGGAATACCGGCTCAATACTTAGCGTTTCGGCAAACCCGACTGGAAAATCAAAACGGCCAGGGCGGCTACACTATCAAATACGACCCCACTCTTTTTAATAAGCCTGATGCCGTGCAGGCAGCTCGTCCGCCGATGTGTCCTCCCCGATGAATTGCAGCCACTCGGCTACGGTGGCCAGGCCGAGGGGCTTCGGCCAAAAGCTCGTTGGGTGTGTCAAGCGCATCAGCCGCGGCTAGGCGTTGCTCTGGGTCGGGGTAGCGTACCAGCAACTCGGCCACGTGGTAGAGCCTGGCTCGGATGCCGAGTGCTGCTTGCATGAGTGGGGGAAGGGCTATGCCTTGCGGCTGGTGCTGCCAAACGGCCGGCCAACGTGGGCGGCGGGTACTTCGATGGGGTGCCGCATCTGGTAGTAGGCCAGCCGGACGACCGTAAGGAAGTCCAGGCCGGTTAGCTCAGCCAAGCGCTGCAATTCGTCCAAGGAAGCCGTTTCGGGCTTCTGCATCCGTAAGGCAATGGTGCGGGGGGCTACGTCCCACCGTTCGGAAACAATCTTGCGGCTGCCGAGCGAGTGGATCAGCTCGGCCAGCGTGGTACACTCAGTGACGGTGGCTGGTTCGGGGCGCGGCAAGGGCTTTACCTGCACGGTGAGTGGTGTTTCGGTGGACGGCGTAGGGATTGCTTTCTTCGTCATGGCAACAAAAGAACTAGGATAAATTGTCATTATTACGGCCCGCTGTAATTAACGACAATGCCCCCACGCCGCCGAAAGCTACTCGTAGAGCGTCGGGGCACGGTACCGGACCAGTTCTCGCCCATCGGGCTCGGTGATGCGGTCGAGGTACATCAGCACGTTGCCCTGCCGGGCCTGGCGCTCGTCGGTCCGCTGCCAGATGGGGTAGAGCTGCGCGTAGGGAAAGAATTTCATCTGGTCAAAGCCGCTGGCGAAGCCCTGCACCATGTCTTTCACTTGCTCCCGCTGCTGGTAGGAAACGTGGTTGTAGACCCACCGCCAAAAGTCCGCTATGTCGGCGGGCAAGTCAAAATAGGCGGCGGTCTGCGGCACGGTATGGCTGCCCATGTTCAGCAGCAGTAGCTCCCACAGCCGGAAGTAGCTTTTCTCCCGCGGCCAGTACTCCGCAATGTCTGCGGCCTGGCCCCATGTTGGCCTTGGTTAAAAGTTTGGTCCAAAGGGTAAACGAGCCGACGGTTTAAGACTTCCATGGCAGTGGTGGCGTAAGGGTTCCACGAGAGTAAGCACAGCCCCCCCCGCTCAGCACTATCGGCTCTACCTTCACCGTGCCATTTTCTACTACTGTGCCATTTTCTACCTGGTCCGCTTTCAGCATGTTGCCCGTCCGCTGCTTACTTCTGGCCTGCGCACTACCTCCCTGCCCTGGCAGCGTCCACTACTTATCGCCACCTTTGTAAACAAGCCCCCGACGCGGGCCCAGCGGCACGAGCGGCTAGCCCGCCCGGTTGCTTGGTGGCCCGGTAAAACGGCCTGGCTGCTGGCTGCTTTTTAATTCGTTGCCATTGCCCTGGCGGTGGCGGCTCCGTTCTTGTCGTGTATGACTGCTGCTGCTGCGGCCCCGCCCGCTGATGTTCTCGACCCCACCGGGTTCTCGTCTCTGCTGCTCAACCTGTCCGTCTCCGGCGTGCTGCTCATGCGGCCTCGCTACGAGGCGCACGGGGAAATCGTCGATTTTGACGGCGTGCGGCTCAATCCCGCCGCCCAGCAGATGCTGCGGCTGCCCGAGTGCCCGGCCGAGTCGTTTCTAACGCTCTACCCCACGGCGCCGGCAGTGGGCGTCTTCGATTTTTACCGCGAGGCCTTCCGGTCGGGTACCGTGGCGCGCCGGCAGAATCTCTACCAGCTCGATGGCCTGGATGGCTACTACCTCCTGGTGGCCCAGCGCTACCAGGACCTGCTGGTGGTCAGCTTCACCGACACCAACGACCAGCCACGCTCGGCCGTGGAAGAGGCCTTGCGCCAGAGCCAGGCCCGCGAGCAGGCGGCCCTGGCCGAGGCCGAGCACCAACGCCAGCAGCTTTATCAGGTGCTGATGCAGTTACCCATGCCCCTGATGCTCCTGCAGGGGCCTACGCACGTGGTCGAGCTGGTCAATGCGCAGTGCCAACGGCTCTTCCCCCAGCGCCAGATTGCCGGCCGGCCGATGCGCGAGGGCCTGCCGGAACTCGCCGGGCAGGGCTTTTTTGAGGTGCTGGACCACGTCTACCAGACTGGCGAGCCCGTGCAGCTGCCCGAGGCCGAATCTTGGGCGGATTTTGGTGACACCGGGCAGGTGCAGCGGCGCTACTACAATTCGTGGTTTCTGCCTTTCCGGGATGGGCAGGGCCAGATAATGGGCGTCCTCAATCCGGGCTTCGACGTGACCGAGCAGGTGCTGGCCCGCCAGCAAGTCGAGCAGCTCAACCAGGAACTGGAAGCGCGCGTGCAGGCGCGCACCCGGGCGCTGCAAACCCTGTTCGCGCAGGCCCCGATGGCCCTGGTGGTGCTGCGCGGCCCCCAGTTTCTCATCGAGCAGGCCAACGCCCAGGCCGAGCACATCTGGGGCGTGGCGGTGGCCGACGTGCTGGGCCGCCCCCACTTCGAGGCCATTCCCGGCTCGGCCGGCCAGGGCTTCGAGGAAATGCTGACGGGCATCCTGGCCACGGGCGAGGCCGTGGTGCTGCGCGAAGTGCTCATCAAGCTGGCCCGCGCCCACACCGGCCAGCCCAGCGACGGCTACTACAACGTCATCTTCAAACCCCTTTTCGACGAAGGCCAACCGCAGCCGTCGGGCATCGTGGTGATGTGGACCGAAACCACCGACCAGGTGCTGGCCCGCCAGCAGGTGCAGAAGCTGAACGAGGAGCTGACAGTCACCAACGAGGAGCTGCACGCGAGCAACCGCCAGCTCACGCGCACCAACGTGGACCTGGACAACTTCATCTACACGGCCAGCCACGACCTGAAGGCCCCGATTACCAACATCGAGGGCCTGCTGCTGGCCCTGGAGCACGAGCTGCCCGCCGCCGCCCGCACCGGCGACGTGCCCCTGATGCTGACCCTGATGCAGGACGCGGTGGACCGCTTCCGGCGCACCATCACGCACCTGACCGACCTGAGCCGCCTGCAAAAGGAGCACAACCCCGCCAGCGACGTCGTGGCGCTGGCCCCCGTGGTCGAAGCCGTGCGCCTCGACCTGACGCCGCTGCTGGCCCAAACCCAGGGTGCATTGCGCGTGGACGTTCCCGAGGGCCTGACCGTGACGTTTGCGGAAAAGAACCTGCGCTCGGTGGTGTACAACCTGCTCAGCAACGCCCTCAAGTACCGTCACCCCGACCGGGTGCCCGACGTGCAGCTGCGCAGCTGGCTCACCGACGACTACGCCGTGCTGGAAGTGCAGGACAACGGCCTGGGGCTGGATTTGGCGCGGGGGCAGGAGAAGCTGTTCGCCATGTTTCAGCGCCTGCACACCCACGTCGAAGGCACGGGCGTAGGCCTGTATATGGTCAAGCGCATGGTCGAAAACGCCGGCGGCCGTATTGAAGTGACCAGCGAGCTGGGGCAAGGCTCTACCTTCCGGGTTTATTTTCCACGCTAACCACCTCGCTGCACCGGGTAGACCTGGCCCGCGCCGAGCAGTTGCCCATTGCTGGCTTTCTCAACCAGCCCCTGACCCAGGAAAAGGTCACAACGTTGCTGGCGCGGCATTTTGCCCAGCCAGCAGCCTAGTTCCGCCAGGAACTGGGTAACCGCTGTATCACTCTTTTACCCAATACTCCGAGGGGGAAAGAGCCGCTAGCCCAACTTCCTTAGCGGGGGTTTCTGTTCCGACTCTCGTGGGACCCCAAATAGGCGCGCCGGCATCGTTGACCGGAGCTTAGGCTACGCCCGCATAGGCTACTTGCAGCAGCGCTTTGCGGCTCACCAGAAAGGTCTTCAGCGACTCGGGTTGGATGCCGTGGCCGGCGGCTTGCTGCGGGTCGACTTGGTACCCTTCCACGTTCATCCAGACATAGCTCATGGCGACCCCTTCATGAAAGCCGAGAGCCAGCACTTCCTCTACGTTTACCGTGTGCACGTCACAGCGTTTGCCGGTCACAGCGGACAGCGCCGCGGCCACTTCGGCCAGGGTAAGCTTATCCTCCACCAGCGACAACTCTTTCTAGTTGAATTTCGCCGGCTGGGCAAAGGCTTCGGCGGCAAAGCGGCCGATATCCTGGCCCGACACCCAGCCGACTTTGGTGTCCGGGGCGAGCGGCGTGAGGAACTTAGCCTTCTTATAGCAGCGGGGGGATAAAATTACGCTAAGCTCTTGGGAGCGTTTTTAACATTGGTAAAAAGAAGGCCGTGTGGTAGGCCGGACCTTTGCCCCGTACCTTATCTATTCGTCATGCAGTGGTGGTGGTTGGTTCTGGCCGGGTTGGCCGAAGTTGCGTTTGTCTTTTGTCTGGGCAAGGCTAGGCTGGCGGTTGGAGCCGAAGCGGCCGGGTGGTATGCCGCCTCCGCCGGCTGTGGGGGCCTCAGTTTCTACTTGCTCCACCTGAGCTTGGCGCACATTCCCTTGGGCACCGCCTACGCGGTGTGGACCGGCATCGGCGCAGTGGGTTCCGCGGTGGTCGGCATCGTTGCGTTCGGGGACCCGCTGACCGGGCCGCGTCTGTTTTTTCTTGCCACCTCGATTGGGTCCGTGCTGGGCCTGAAAGCCATGGCGCCTTAGCGATGCGGCGCTCACTTGAGCTTCGCCCGTACGCGGCTCAACGTGACTTGGGTAATGCCCAGGTAAGACGCCAGGTGCCCCAGGGCGACGCGGTGCAGCAGGTGCGGGCTGTGGTAAAGCAGGTCGGCGTAGCGTTCCTCGGCGGTGCGAAACTGCCGGGCGATCAGCTGCTGCTCGGTTTGCTGCCACACGCGCTCCACCATCACCCGCCCCCAGTTGGCCAGGTGGAGGTCCTCCCGGTACAGGGCGTGCAGCGCCCGCATGTGGAGGCGAAACAGGCCGCTGTCTTCCAGCAACTCCACCGTCTCGTAGCTCACCGTTTGCTCGGTATAACCCCGAATCGAAGCCACGACCGACCCCTCTTCGGAAAACCAAAAGGTGACCTCCCGGTCCGCTCGTCGGGCATACACCCGCGCCAGGCCGCGCTGCACCACATACACGTGGTGGGCCAGCGCGTCGTCGCGGAACAAGACCGTGCCTTTTGGAAGCTCCACGTATTCGGCCAGCGCCAGCAGCTTCTCCAGCGAAGCGGGTGGCAGTGGGTACGTGGCCAGCAAAATCTCGGAAAGGGTCAGGTTTGAAGGCACGCTCGCAAGATAACCGCTGCTTTTTCTGGTGGGGCTCCGCCTTGCCGTCTTTTTTATCCTTCAACGGCTCTCCCCTATGGAATCCATCACCCTCCGTCCAGCCACCCCGGCTGATGTCAACCAGTTGCAGCTCATCGGCCGCCAAACGTTTTTCGAGACGTTCGCCGCCAGCAATTCCGAAGAAAACATGCGGGCCTACCTGGAAGAAGGCTTTGCAGCCGAAAAGCTGCTGGCTGAACTACAAGAGCCGCACTCAACCTTCTACTTTGCCGAGCAGACCGGCCGCGTCATCGGCTACCTGAAAGTCAACTCTGGTCCGGCGCAAACGGAGCAGCATGCCCCCAACGCCCTGGAACTCGAACGCATCTACGTGCTACAGGAATTTCACGGCCAGCGGGTGGGGCAACTGCTCTACGAGCAGGCGCTACGCCTGGCCACGCAGGCGCATGCCGAGTGCCTATGGCTTGGGGTATGGGAAGAAAACCCCCGGGCCATTCGGTTTTATGAGAAAAACGGCTTCGTGGCCTTCGACAAGCACGTGTTCAAGCTCGGCGAGGACGAGCAGACCGATATCATGATGAAGCTATCCCTGCCCAGCAACCAGTAGCGGTGATGGTCCTACCAAAGAAACCGCTTTTTCTGGGGCTGCTGCTGCTAGGCACGGCTTTTTGGGGCATCTCCTATTCGGTGGTCAAGACCGGTGTAGGCTACGCCGACCCCTACAGCTTTCAGACCTATAAATTTTTGATGGCCGCGGCGGCCGTGGCCCTGCTGTTTCCCCGCCAACTCGCCCAGCTGAGGTGGGGCACGATGGGCTGGGGGCTGCTGCTGGCTCTGCCGCAGTTCCTGGGCAGCACCCTGCAAACCATCGGCCTGCAAACCACCAGCGCCGCCAATGCGGCTTTTCTCACCGGGCTCAGTGTGCTGCTGGTGCCGCTGGGCAAGGCCCCCCTGCTCTACCGAGAAGCCGTGGCGCCTCAGATGTGGGCGGCCTGCGCGCTGGCCCTGGTCGGCCTCTACGTGGTGGCCGTACCGGGGGGCTGGCACCTGCACGCCGGCGACGGGTGGATACTCGCCGGCGCCGTGGCCTTTGCCGGCTACGTGTTGCTGGGCGGGCGAACGGCCCGGGAGCCGCACTTGATGGCGATACTGGTGGTACAACTGCTCGGCTGCGCGGGGCTGGCCCGGCTCTCGGGCTGGGGCGCGGGCTACGCGCTTGCCGTGCCCACGGCCGGCGCGTAGCCCGCGCCACGGCCTACGGGTACGGGGTGCAGCACTATGCACAGCAGTACCTGAGCGAAGAAAAAGTGGCCCTCACCCACTTGGGCGAACCCCTTTTCGCGGCCCTCGCGGGGGCCGTGTTGCTGCACGAGGCCCTTACGCCCCGCACGGGACTGGGGGGACTGCTTATTTTCGGGGCGATGGTCCTGGCGGAGGTAAAGCTGCGCGGCCAGGCACGCCGCCCGAAGCCAGCCAAAGCGCCCGTTCCGCCCATTCAGAATTCTACCCTAACTTCCTTACCGTAGCCTGCCCCGTATACCTGCTTCCCTTTTCCGCGTGGACTTAGCCACAGCCGCCGACATTCCTGCCTTGTTACCGCTGATGGAGGGACTGGCCGACTTTGAGCACTACCGCGACACGTTCGCCGTCACGGCCGAGGTGCTCTACCGGCAGGGTTTCGCCCAGTAGCCGCCCGATTTCTACTGCCTGGTAGCCCGCCACCACGAGGGGCACCTGGGGGGCTTGCTGGTGTATTACTTCATCCCTTTCACCGTCAGCGCCAAACCAACGCTCTTCATCAAAGAACTATTTGTAGCTGAATCCTACCGGGGACATCACCTAGGTGAGGAATTAATGCGGGCCGCGGCGCAGGCCGCCGTAGCGCACGGCTGCGGAGCGATACGCTGGGCCGTGGCGGCCTGGAACGAGGCCGGACGACGCTTCTATGAGCGCTTGGGCGCGCAGGCCAACCCCTTCTGGGTGGACTACAGCCTGAGCGGCGACGCGTTAGTGTCCCTTGCTAATACGCCACCCCGTAGCTAGTCGGCTCTGTGAGGGAAAGCTGTGGCCGCTACGCCAGGGAGGTGTTATTCACGAATGCAATGATTCCTTAATGGGACAACTGCCCGGAGTGCTTAGCGTAATTTTATCCTCCCGCTGCTATTAAAAGGCCAACTTGCCTTGGGCCAGGGTGGGGAACATCAAGGCATTCCGGGGAGGAAGTGTGCACGACCTGTTGCACGCCTACTGCCTTCGCGGCCGCCATCAGATTTTGAGCGTGCCGCGTTCCCTCCCCCTGGTTGCCAGGGTGGGACCCCATTTGCACGGAGAAGACCCCGGTTGCCCCTTGTGCTGCTTTGGTCAAGCCCTCCAGATCATCGAACGTGGTTTCGAACAACTCGACCTGTTTGGCAGCTAGGGCCTGGGAAGCTGCGCTGTTCTTATCGCGCACAATCGCCCGGATGGCGAAATCACCTTTCGCTAATAAGGCCGTAACGGCGGCCCCTCCCTGGAGACCGGCGGCACCCGCTACCAGGATAACTGGTTTTTGATTCTGGCTCATGGTCATGTGGTTGAATCCGCTGTAAATTTACGCCGTGCCTGGTATGCAAAAGATGCCAGTTACCTAAAGGATGCCAGCTATACAACCGGACCAGGCCGCCGTGGCGCAGCAGATACGCCACCTGCAGGATACCTTGTACGTGGTCAACGGGAAGTGGAAACTACCCATCCTGGTGGCGGTCCATCAGGGGACCAGCCGCTTCCGCGACATCCAGCGCAGTGTGCCGGGCATCACCACCAAAGTCTTGTCCGCGGAGCTCAAAGCCCTGGAACAGAACAAGCTGGTGGTGCGGCGGGTGTACGACACCTCGCCCCCCACCGTGGAGTACACGACGTCGCCCTATTGCGCCACCTTGCAGACCCTGATTCAGGAAATGATCGCCTGGGGCAAAAACCACCACGACCGGCTCCGGGAGGAGTGATGCCTACCAGGGACACTGCCGGCCCACCGTCTGCCCGTGGACCAAGCGTTGTGGCCTTCCAGCGCAGCCGCAAGCGGCCCCGCCCGTTTACCCTTTGGACCAAACTTTTAACCAAAGCCATGTTCATGTTGTGCCCGCCGAACATCATCGTGCCGGGGTCGGCTTCGAGGGCTTTGCGAAACCCGTAGCCGGTTGTCCAGTCGAATTTAGTGCGGCATTCACAGTTGAACATGGGCGAGAAACCAGGTTAGAGTGAAGCAGAAACCACTTTTTATAAGTCACGAAAAGCGGATTCCGGCACAATTAAAATTAGCGAGCGGGGGCGCTGGTGGTGATGGGGTGCTGGCGCGGAGGCCGCTGGGGAGGGCCGGCTCGTACCAGTCGCGGTAGGCCGTGGTCAGCCGGTCGGTGGCGCCCTCGCGCTTCAGCCAGATATGCGAGCTGCCGCATCCCACGTCGTAGCCTCCCCCCGTCAGCTCGCGCACGAACGGGGCAAGGGCGCGCAGGTCGGTTTGGTGCGTGGGGGCCTGCACGTACTAGCGAACGAGCCTCAGGCGCTCGTTCTCGGCTTCGTCGGCTTGTTCCACTTCGATGGCTAGATACGCCTGCTGGGACGCAGATTCCGGGGTAAATCGGGTATTGTGGCGGCTGGCCATCAGGGAAAGTAACAAAAGGGAGAAAATCAATTATTGCTCGTCGGCCAGCGCGGCATATTTACTCACGTCGAGCAAAACAGTAAATTCTTCGTGCTGGGGGTTGCCGTTACCGTCGTGGCCCATCTTTACGATGTAATCATCGTTGAAATCAGAAAATAAGCGCACCGCTGCTTCGCGGCCGAACAACTCCAGGCACACGGCAAGGGCTAACTGTCTGGAGCTAACGCCAGGGTAGCTGTGATTAAAAGCATTTGAGAGGTCAATTACTTCCCGGCTTTTTTCCAATGAGAGTTCTGTGCCGTCCAGCAGATACTTCTTGTCTTCTGGGTTCTGCGGGTTGGGGAGTTGGCAAGCGAGTTCAATAATCATATTAGGAAGGAATTAGGGGGAATTGCATTAGTTGCTGGTGAAAATGTTGCCGGCCAATGTGTGTGAAATCAACATTACCTGCGCCTCGTGCATAGCCTGGCCAAATACGCCGCTGTGGTAGTCGGCGGCAAACTGGCCCACGTTGGTAAAGGTACAGTCGAGGCCGGTGTCTCCAAGAGGGTACAAAAACTGGTCGGCCTCCTGGGCGTTGAAGCCGCCGATGTTGCGGCCGTCGGCCAGCAGCAAGCTCACGCCGGGCCAGGCCGCTGGCCCGTCAACGATAGTGTAGGTTTCGTAAATGATGCCCACAGCCTGCGCACGAGCATAAAAACGGCCTAGCCAACGGTCAAATCCTGGGGCGTTTGCACGGGCAAGGAAAATTAAAGGAGAAGTAAAACATACTGCCCACCCTGTTCTTCGCGGGTGCGGCGCAGGCTTTCCTGGGCAATGGGTCGAACTGCGCGAACGAGCTTCAGCAGCGCCTCGTAAGCCGCTGGCGTGTCGATTTCCATTCCCATGTGCGCGGCTACCTGCACTAGCTGGCGGGCCGTTTCGGTTACTTTGAACACCACGCCGGTTAGCTAGACCGTGGCAAGGTGGGCCACGACTAGCCTCACGAACTGGACCGAAAAGAGGCTATTTTGCAGGTTGCGGTACACTTTGACGCGCTGACCTTCCGTGTCGATGGCAAGGGCTCGGGGGGCTGGCATGGCGCGGCGCTTACTCACCAATGATGATGCGGGGCATATACGTTTCATAGCCCGTAACCGATGTGAAAAGCTCGCGCAGGTCGTCGCCGTACACCCTTTCAAAGGTTTGCTCGTGGCTGATTACCGGCGACCAATCGACGAGCACCTGGCGGTAAAATTCCATCCTGTAGGTGTCCGTGGGCATAAGCGTAATTTTCAGCCGGTTTATCTGGGCTTGGTTCTCTCGCAAGTCCATGCGCAGCCACGGGTACGGGTTGCTTTCCGTCCGGCCGGCTGCCATGAGTTTATCGGCGCCGGTCATGGTTAGAAACTCTTTGCCGCCTAGTTGCATCAGAATGGTATAAGCTTCTTCCACTACGGCGGGCTTGGGGGCGGGGCTGGTGCTCATAAAAAGGGCTTATTTGCTGTGTTGCTTCTACTTATTAAACGCAAAAAGCCTTATTAATGTTGAATATTTATCTTAATTAAATATGATATTTTGTCTTTATTAATTGACATAGCTTTTGATTTTTTCCCTTTTGTTCTTTTTGGGCGCTAGAGGCCGATGGCAGCAGTAATCAAGCTAACCTGGCCGATGAATTGGGAGCAAGCTTTACTGCTGCTGCTAGCGGAAGCGGAGCAGAAGCAGTCATGCGCCGCGTGGAGCCTCTCCATTGGTTCGCGGTAGCGATAGGAAGGGCGCGACCAGCGGGAACTGTCCGAAGGACTGGAGCGCAGTGAAGCCCTGGATAGCTCGGCCGCCCGCTTAATTAATTTCCAACTTCTACTTTTTATCAGTTATCAATTGGCTTGCTGTACTACTGGCAGCCATCCTAACTAGGAGGTTTTATAAGTCTGACCTGGCTTTTTTTT
>NZ_BMGS01000013.1 GCF_014640315.1 Hymenobacter glacieicola | reverse complement strand
CATCCGCTTGCAACTCGTCATCGATGCGCATAACCAACGCATAGAAGCAGATGGCTAATCACCTGCTATTTTACCACCACCTTAAATATTTCTTATAAAATACTTTTCCATTCAATTCCCACAAAGCATGTAGCATAATAATAAGGCAAATAATTTTCTTTGTATTCAGTCATTATCAATGTTGCATTTGGCTTATTAACAATAATGACAAACACTATTATTACACCCATAACAAGGCCTAAGTTTACCATAAATAAACTTTTATTTTTCATTCGATTATAAATGCCACTTGTATGTTAAATAACTGACATTAATATAAATATATTGCTACTGCAAACTAGGCCCAAGGTAGCCACAAAGGCCAGCTCCACAATTGACGCTTCTTCGAATTCAGTTTCTTACAACGCTCCTAAAGGCGCCCCAGAATTCTGGTGTGGCTTTTCTTGGCCGGTGTGTACCTTTGGCTTCTTACCCGCAGTTGCATATTTGACCTTTCTCAAGCCCACCCAATGTCTGAATCCCGCGCTGAAGCCCAACTAAGCAAACTCGAAATCCTCGACCGTAAAAACCAAGAGGCCCTGCTCGGTGGCGGCCAGGCCCGCATTGATGCCCAGCACAAAAAAGGCAAGCTCACGGCGCGTGAGCGGATTGACCTGCTGCTGGACGAAGGCTCGTTTGAGGAGATTGGCAAATTTGTCATGCACCGCTCCAAGGACTTCGGGCTGGACAAAGAGTACTACCTGGGCGACGGCGTGGTAACGGGCTATGGTACCGTAAACGGCCGGCTGGTGTACGTTTTCTCCCAGGATTTCACGGTGTTCGGCGGCTCGCTTAGCGAAACGCACGCCGAGAAAATCGTGAAGATTATGGACCTCGCCATGAAAAACGGCGCGCCGGTTGTCGGGTTGAACGACTCGGGCGGGGCCCGCATCCAGGAAGGGGTAGTAAGCCTGGGCGGCTACGCCGACATCTTCTACAAGAACACCTTGGCCTCGGGGGTAGTCCCTCAGCTTTCGGCCATTATGGGGCCGTGCGCGGGCGGGGCAGTATACTCGCCGGCCATTACCGACTTCATTCTGATGGTGGAGGACACGAGCTACATGTTCGTGACCGGGCCGAACGTGGTCAAGACGGTGACCCACGAAAACGTGACCAGCGAAGAGCTAGGCGGGGCCAGCACCCACTCGACTAAGAGTGGTGTTACGCACTTTACGGCTCCGAATGAGGTAGCCTGCATCAACCAGCTCAAGGCGCTGCTGAGCTACATGCCTCAGAACTGCGAGGAAACGGCCCCTGCCCTACCCTACGAAACCGGGCTGGACGAGTCGCGGCCGGTGCTGGACTCCATTATTCCCGAAAACCCCAACCAGCCTTACGATATACGGGAAGTTGTGGAGGGTATTATTGATGCCGGCTCCTTCATGGAAGTGCATCAGAATTTTGCCGAGAATATCGTGGTTGGGTTTGCCCGCCTAGGGGGCCGCAGCATTGGCATCGTGGGCAACCAGCCCGCCGTGCTGGCCGGCGTGCTCGACATCAATGCCTCTACGAAAGCGGCCCGCTTCGTACGATTCTGCGACTCGTTCAACATTCCGCTGCTGGTGCTGGAAGACGTGCCCGGTTTCCTGCCCGGCACCGACCAAGAGTGGCGCGGCATCATCACCAACGGAGCTAAGCTGCTCTACGCTTTCTGCGAGGCTACCGTGCCGCGCATCACTGTTATTACCCGCAAGGCGTATGGCGGGGCCTACGACGTAATGAATTCCAAGCACATTGGGGCCGACCTAAACTACGCCTGGCCCACGGCCGAAATTGCGGTGATGGGTGCCAAAGGCGCAGCCGAAATCATCTTCAAACGCGAAATTGCCCAGGCCGAAAACCCGGAAGCGAAGCTGCAGGAAAAGGTAGATGAGTACCAGCAGAAGTTTGCTACCCCGTACCGCGCCGCCCACCGCGGCTTCGTTGATGAAGTCATTCTGCCCGCACAAACGCGTCAGAAGCTCATCCGGGCGTTTAAAATGCTCGAAAACAAAGTAGATACCTTACCGCGTAAGAAGCACGGGAACATCCCTCTGTAACACTCCGGCGAGGCTGGCAGCGCCTCTGTTAGGTTCTGCCGGCGTGTGAAACCTCATCTGCAGTTAAAACCTCGCTCCGTTTTTCTGCGCTTGAAATGGCAATACGTATGCGTCAAGAAAGCTTCGACTTCCTTCAGAAGTACCTGAATAACCCCTCCCCAACTGGCTTTGAGAAAGAAGGCCAAAAATTATGGCTCGACTACATCCGGCCCTATATCGACGAGTACTTCGTGGATACTTACGGGACGGTGGTGGGGGTAGTGAACCCGGAGGCCACCTATAAAGTGGTCATTGAGGCCCACGCCGATGAAATCAGCTACTTTGTTAACTACATAACGAAAGAAGGCTTCCTGTATTTGCGCAAAAACGGCGGCTCCGACCCGCTGGTGGCCCCGAGCAAACGGGTGAACATTCACACCAAAAACGGTTTGGTAAAGGCTGTTTTCGGCTGGCCAGCTATTCACGTGCGCAAAGTGGAGCAGGACAAGGCACCATCCATTGAAACCGTATTCCTGGACTGTGGCGCCGCCAGCCGGGAAGAAGTAGAGGAAATGGGCATTCACGTGGGCTCCGTCGTGACTTTTGAGGACGAGTTTTCGGTGCTGAATGACCGGTTCTACGTGGGCCGGGCGCTGGATAACCGCATGGGGGGCTTCATGATTGCCGAAGTAGCCCGAATGCTGAAGGAAAACGATAAGAAGCTTCCCTTCGGCCTATACATTGTGAATGCGGTGCAGGAAGAAATTGGCTTGCGCGGGGCGGAAATGATTGCCCACCGCATCAAGCCCGATGTAGCCATTGTGACGGACGTCATTCATGACACGCAGGCGCCGATGTACGAGAAAAAAACCTCCGGCGACCTGCACTGCGGAAAAGGCCCGGTAATCACCTACGGCCCGGCCGTGCAAAACAACCTGCGCGACCTTATCATCGAAACGGCCCTGAGCGCGGAAATTCCCTTCCAGCGGGCGGCCGCCACCCGGGCCACCGGCACCGATACCGATGCCTTTGCTTACTCCAACGCGGGGGTAGCCTCGGCCCTGATTTCTTTGCCCCTGCGCTACATGCACACCACGGTGGAAACGGTGCACAAGGACGACGTGGAGAACGTAACCAAGCTGATTTACGAAGCCCTGCTGCGCATTGAAGACGGCCACGACTTTCGGTACTTCAGCTAGCCGGTAGCCGCATCCCCTACCTTACCTCCACGGACCTGCTCCCGGCCGAAGCTGCATCGTAGCAACGATGCAGCTGGCCGGGAGCAGGCTTTTTATACAGTCTCCCCTACTACTCTTATGCTTCCTGCTGAGCTGAGCGTCCCGCTTAATGTTACGGACCAGATGGGCCGCCGGGTGGCCGTGCCCTTTCCGCCCCAGCGGATCGTGTCGCTAGTCCCTTCCCAGACCGAACTGCTCCACGATTTGGGTCTGGGTCAGCGGGTAGTTGGCGTCACCAAATTTTGCATTCACCCCGCCCAAGCGCGGCAACGGGCCACCGTTATTGGGGGCACGAAGAACTTTGACTTCGCTAAAATTGCCGCCTGCCGCCCCGACCTGATTATTGGCAATAAGGAGGAGAATTATCAGGAAGGTATTGAGCAGCTGGCCGAGCGCTACCCGGTCTGGATGAGCGACATTACGACGCTGGCCGACGCCCTGGAAATGATTAGGCGGGTGGGGCTGCTTACAGGCCAGCAGCGGCGAGCCGAGCCGATGGCTGCTACCATTGCCAGTTCATTTGCCTCCCTAAAGGTAGCGGAGCCTATTCCGGTGGCCTACTTTATCTGGCGCAAGCCCTACATGGTAGCCGCTACCGGAACTTTCATTGATGATTTGCTGGCGCGGGCTGGCTTCCGAAACGTGTTCAGTCGCCTAAGCCGCTACCCCGAAATTAGCGCCCAACACGTACAACTGGCCGCTCCCCATCAGATTTTACTTTCTTCAGAGCCCTACCCTTTTAGCGAAAAGCATAAAGCCGAGTTTCAGGCCCTTTGCCCGGAGGCGCAAATACGCATTGTCGATGGGGAGCTGTTCAGCTGGTACGGCAGCCGCTTGCTGCAGTCAGCCGCTTATTTACAGCAGCTCACCAGTACTTAACCAGAATGCGGCCCGTAGTGTACACGTGCGGGCCGCATTCTGGTTAAGTACTGGTGAGCTGCTGTCTGTCAGTCTCAGTATATTGGTGCAGGTGTCGGATCAGTTAGAAAACCGACTTTCTCAAGCTCTTTCCAGAATTGGGGGTAGGACTTGCGCACCACTTGTGGGGCTTCCACGGATAGGGCACCGCGTAAGGCCAGGGGCGCAAACGCCATGGCCATTCGGTGGTCGTGGTAGGTTGCTACCTGTTGCCCGGCCACACGAAACTCTTGGGCCCCTACGCGGAAGCGGCCCGCTCCTTCGTCGGTGAGGTGGCCCCCAAACTTGGCTAGCTCCACCTGCAGGGCCGCAATTCGGTCGGTTTCTTTGATGCGCAGGCTTTCCAGTCCGGTCATTTCCACCTCTACCCCCAGCGCCGCTGCTACTACTGCTACGGTTTGCGCCAGGTCAGGGCAGTCCGTAAAATCCTGGGCGAAGCGGCCCGCCGAGTTTGTTTGGGTTAGCCGAATGGCTTCATCGGCCAGAAACTCTGTACGCACACCCAATTTTTCCATGATACCAACAATGGCCTGGTCGCCCTGCCAGGAGTAGCGGCGCAGGGTAGGCAGCGTGAGGTGGGAACCAGCCGGTCCCAGCGCCACCATAGCGTACCAGTAGCTGGCCGCCGACCAGTCGCCTTCCACCGTGTAGTCGGTAGGCTGGTACGCCTGCGGACGCACTTCCAGCACTTCGCCCAAGTCGCGGCACTGCGCTCCGAAGTGCTGCATCAGGGCCTGTGTCATGCGGATGTAAGGGCGGGAGCCTACCTTACCTGTTAGCCAAATGCGCAGGCCATGAGGCAGCATGGGCCCAATCATCAGCAGGGCAGAAATGTATTGGCTGCTAATATCGCCGCGCACGGTGAGCTCCGTGAAGTCCGAGTCTTCCGTGGCCGACTCGGGCGTGCGCCCCAGCAGGCGCAGGGGCGGATACCCCTCCTGACCGGTGTACTCAATACGGGCACCGAGCTGGCGCAGGGCCTCCACCAGCACCTGAATGGGTCGTTCCTGCATGCGGGCAGTCCCGGTTAGCGTGACCTGGCGGCCGGTCATGGCCAGGTAAGCCGTCAGAAAACGCATAACGGTGCCTGCATCCTCCGCATCGACGATTGAGGCGGCAGGCTCCTGCAGCAACCGCTGCATAAGCTGAGTATCGTTGGCATCGGACAGATTGGCCAGCGTACCGCCGCCTGCCAGGGCCTGAATGATCAGGGCGCGGTTACTTTCGCTTTTGGAGGCCGGAACCTGGGCAATGCCCCGCAGCGGGTGGCCAGGCCAGGAAAGTGTCAGGGAAGAATTGATGATGCGACAGGCTTGCAGGGCGAAGCTCCAGCTTCCCCCTCGATGTAACGTGCTAACCAACTGCTTAGAGCAGCCCTCACGAAGCTGGAGCTTCGCCTTACATGCAATTATAAGCGGTGGTAATACCGCAGAGATTCCGCAATTTCTGCTACCGTAACGGGCTGGTCGTACACCCCGTGGCCAATGCCTTCCAGCAAGGTACAGTTGATGGTTGTTCCCGCATTCTTTTTATCCTGCCGCGCAAAATCCGCAATGGCCTCCGTTTCCAGGGTTACGAACTGCACCTTGTCGAAAATCGAAAAAAGGAAGGTTTCGACTTGATCCAGCTCCAGGTCGCTGAGCAAGCCCTTGCGGTGGCTTAACCAAGCCTCGCAGATTATGCCTGCGGCTACTGCTTCGCCGTGCAAAATTTCGCGGCCGGGCTGGGTAAGTAGGTAGCTTTCCAGCGCGTGCCCCACCGTGTGCCCGAAGTTAAGCAGCTTCCGCAAGCCACTTTCCAGCGGATCCTGGGCTACAATGCCCTGCTTAAGGGCAACCGACTCCTGAATAAGCGGCGTCCAGTCATCCACCAGAATACCAATTCGGCGGTTGCGGGCAAACGCCGCGGCATCGGCAATCAGCCAGTGCTTTACTATCTCGGCATAACCGGCCTTCAGCTGGCGCGGATCCAGGGTTTGCAGGAAGCGCGGTTCAATGCACACGGCCATCGGCTCCTGAAAAACTCCTAGCTGATTTTTGAAGCCGAGGAAATCAACGCCGGTTTTTCCGCCTACGCTGGCATCTACCTGGGCCAACAAGGTGGTAGGCACCTGCACAAACGAAATTCCCCGCTTGTACAAAGCGGCGCAAAAGCCTCCCAGGTCCGTCACAACTCCGCCCCCAACATTCACGAGCAGGGCATGGCGGTCGGCGCGAGCCTCCGTAAGGGCTTCCCACACCGTTTCGCAGGTGGCTAGGGATTTATATTCTTCTCCCGCCGAAATTTCAATAGGGGTAAAACCCATCGGCAGCTGTCTTTCTAGTAACGGCAGGCAGTAGCGAGCGGTATTCGTGTCTACTAACACAAATATTTGGGTTACTGCAGGCCGGGAAACCAACGCGGCAAGACTTGCCAGCGCCTCGGCCCCAAAAAACACGTTTTCGTTCAAAATAAAATGTGTTTAAAAAAACAACCTCACTAACTAAAAGAGATTGGACAAAAATAGCTTGCTTTGATGCAACTATCTAGCCTGGATTCCGATCATACGAATGCAACTTACTTTCTATTCTGTTATGACTACTTTTACTCGTGGCGTATTCGTCATGGTTTTAACCGGCACCAGCTTATCCCTGGGGGCTTGCAACCGAGACTCCGTGCCAACCGTGGAAGAGAAGCTAGTTGGCCGCTGGGAATGGCAGCAAACTGCCGCCGACAGCCAGCATAGTCTTACGCCAGGTAACACGGGCCACCGGGTAATTGTAGAGTTCGACCGGCGGGGTCGCGCCCGGTTCTACCAGGATGGGCAGCTGGTAAGCGCGGCCGCATTTTCAGTTCGCCGGGTTACCAATGGCTTCGGAAAACCCTCCCGCCACGTCATCATCTATCGGGGCTACCAGAACAATCAGTTCTATTCCGTATCAGGCAACCGGTTGCATTTACAGGATGCCAGTGGCAAAACGTCGGATCATATGTATATCCGGGCAGCCCCGGAGGTTTCAGTGCAAGCCAGCAAGCAGCAAGGGCTATAATGTAGCCTTTGTTAAGCTATCGGATGCGGGGTACCGATGACCCAACTACCTGACGTGAGCAACTGAAAAGCCGGTTCTGAAACAGCACGGTAGCGGAAGGGAATTTCGTGTGGTTTGGGAGCTGTCAGGCTTTGGAATGCGGGGCAACTATCCGTCCGGAAACAATGTTTACCGGCTATCTTTGCAGGAAGACTTTTCTACCCGCTGGCCACCCCACCTCACCACCCACCGATGCCCGTAACCCAAGCTCCGCCTATTTCCTTCGATGATACTGCCGTTGCTTTCGCCTCTAAATCTGACGGCGAGTTGCGCAAGATGTACGCCTTGTTTGCCGCCATGAATAACAATTCGTTGGTTAAAACCGGCGGCGGACTGATGAAGGCCGCCCTGAAATGGCATCTTCCCGGCACCAAGTTTCTAATCAAGAAATCTATTTTCGAGCAGTTCTGCGGGGGCGAATCCATTCAGGAATGCTTGCCCGTGATTCAGGAGTTAGGCCGCTACCACATTGGCACCATCCTCGACTACTCTGTGGAAGGAGAAGGAAACGATAAAAGCTTCGATGCTACCACCACCGAGCTATTGGCAACTATTGATTTAGCGCACCGCTCGCAAAACATTCCGTTCTCCGTATTTAAAGTAACGGGCGTGGGCGACGCGGCCATTCTGGAAAAGGTACAGCGTGGCACTGCCCTCTCGCCGGCCGAGCAGGCTAGCTTCGAGCGCACCAAAAAACGGATCAACGCTATTTGCGCGCGGGCTCATCAGTATGGTGTCCGGGTGTTCGTGGACGCGGAGGAAAGCTGGTTTCAGGAGACCATCGATCAGCTGGCCTACGAGATGATGCAGCGCTATAACCGCGAGTCGGCCATTGTGTGGAACACTTACCAACTCTACCGCCACGACCGACTTGATGCCATCAAGAAAGCCTACGATGATGCCGTGCGTGGCGGCTACTACCTGGGTGGCAAGCTGGTACGCGGTGCGTACATGGAGAAAGAAGGTCGAGTAGCCAGCCAACAAGGCCGCACGAATCCCATCAATCCTACTAAGCAAGCCACCGACGACTTGTACAACGAAGCTTTGCGCTATTGCATAGAGCATGTGGACCGGATCAGCATTTGTGCCGGCACTCACAACGAGGCTAGCTCTTTGCTGCTCACGGAACTGATGCAAGAGCACAATCTGCGGCCCAATGACTCGCGCGTGTGGTTTGCCCAGCTCTACGGTATGAGCGACAACCTGAGCTACAACCTAGCGCACGCAGGGTATAACACCGCTAAATATGTTCCCTATGGGCCCGTGGAAGCAGTGATGCCCTACCTGCTCCGCCGCGCTGACGAGAACACGGCCATTGCTGGCCAAACCAGCCGGGAGTTTCTGCTAATTCAGAAAGAAATGAACCGTCGGAAAGCCTCTTAGCCGTTGCTATATAGTTGAACGGCACAGTTTTGGTTAGCACCCGCCCGCTACCGTGGTTTTGTCCTACGGTAACGGGTGTTTTTTTTGCTACATTCCGCTTTCCATTTCCCACCACCCCCTGCTCATGATCGGCCGAGTACGCAGCCATTTAATTCGTTTTGCCCGCACTCAGGTAGGCACCACCAGCTACCTAAACTTGGTTCAGGAAGCTGAATTAGGCCTAAACCTGGATATTTCTCACGAAAAAGCTCGCCTTAATGAGATCCTGGCTGAAATTTCGGAAACTGAGTATCGGGCGGGTCGGCCTATTTTGAGTTGCCTTGTTAAGGTAGAGGGCTCCAAAGGTCAGGGTGACAACTTTTATAAGCTCTGCGAACGGCTGGGAATGGGAGAATGGCGGGGCCTGAAGCAACAAGAGGATTTTCTGAAAACGACGCGTCGGGAGTGTCGTGACTTTTGGAAGGATAGTAGCAATTTTGAAAAATTTGCGTGAGCAAAAAGCTTCCTGAATGCTCCTAAGGGCATTATTTGAATGGCTGGGAGAAGGAAAGACAGAATTATTTCTGCAACCTGAGTTGAGGAGCTACCGTTAAGCACTCCTGAAACCGATGTTGGATTTTTCTTTCCATTAATAGTCCACTTCGGAGTACTCTCTCCTTTTCCATTCAAATTCAATTCCACCCTTATGAACACCAACGATTCAATCAACCCGACGAACACTGGTACTGGTTCAGGCGCTAACTACGGTAGCGATACCCCTGGCACTGGCTTCGGCGCCGGAACGGGCAGCAGCACCTCGAGCGGCAACATGGGCAACTCCAGCACGGGTAGCTCAGCCAACCAGGGTGGTGTAGGTTCCTCTTCGTACAGTAGCTCCGACAATAACCCTAACCACGACTACAGCGCTACCCAGAAAGGTGCAGCTATGGCAGGTTCGGCTGGAGCAACGGTAGGTGCTGGCATTGATGCCGTGCAAAACGCTGCTAGCGACGCTGGCCGTGCCATTACGGGTAACACTTCTACTTATGGCTCGTTCCGTGACCGTGCTAGCGCTGAGCGTGCTTATCAGTCGCTCTCGTCGCGTGGTTATAGCAAAGACGACGTGAACGTGCTGATGTCGGATGACACCCGCAAAACTCACTTCGGCGACCACACGCCTGACACCGAGCTGGGTGACAAAGCCATGGAAGGTGCTGGCGTAGGCTCGGCCATTGGTGGTACTGCCGGTGCTATCATTGGTGCTATTGCTGCCATCGGTACTTCGGTAGCGCTGCCCGGCCTGGGCCTCGTAATTGCTGGTCCTATTGCTGCTGCGCTGGCTGGTGCCGGTGCCGGTGGTCTGACGGGCGGCCTAGTAGGCGCTCTAGTAGGCTCGGGCATTCCTGAGGAACACGCCGCTGAGTACGAAAGCGACGTGAAGAACGGTAACATCGTAATGGGCGTACGTCCTCGCAACGAGGAAGATGCTCGCTACTTTGAAGAAGAGTTCCGTCGTAACAGCGGCGACAAAGTTCGTCGCTACTAGTCTGGCAGTAGATTTGCCTTAGAAAATGCTCTTCCTATTCAGTTAGGAAGAGCATTTTTTTGTTTTAGCTAGTCGTATCCGTTCCCGATTCCGGTTTCTGTGCTTACTTGCTGAGCGACTATATAGGGCTACCTCAATCTAGCAAGTGATATGCAACCTCCATTGCAGTTTCCTCACCCTTAGACAGGAATTCACAAACACCGCAGGGCACTTATTTAACTGTCATCGACGTTTTCCTATAAAACCGCCACTCTATACTCTGCGTAGCCTGTAGCGGTGGTTCTTCTTTCGACTTTCCTTCATTTCACCCCGATAGTTCATGTCTTCCCCCCGACTCAAGATAGGCCTCTATGCCTCGGTGTTGCTGGCGGTGTTCGTACTGGCTTCTTACAAGCTGTACCGGCGCAACGACGGCCGCTCTCCTCAGAAGGACGAAGTACTCATCAAGGCCATGTTACAGGGCCTGTCGCAGGCTCACTACCAGCCGGAGCGTATTGATGATGCTTTTTCCAAGCGAGTTTTTGATTTGTACTTAAAGCGCCTGGATAGCAGCAAGAAGTTTCTGCTTCAGACAGATGTAGAACAGTTGCGCAAATATCAACTCGACATCGACAACCAAGTGCAGCGTGGCACGCACGAGTTCATGGACCTGGGCAATCAGCTCATGGCGCAGCGAGTAAAGGACATCCAGGGTTTGTACCGGGATATTCTCTCCAAGCCCTTCGATTTCACTACCGAGGAAAGCTTCGAAACAGAGTCGGACAAGGTGACTTTTGCAGCCAACGCTGCAGCCCAGCGTGAAGAGTGGCGCAAGTTTCTGAAGTACCAGACCATGGTGCGGGTATCGGAGATGATGGACGAGCAGGCGAAAAAGAAAGATAAACCCCTGGCTTCTACCTCGGCTACTCCTTCTCCCGCTACTACTTCTGAACCCATGCGTACGCCTGCCCAGATGGAGGCCGAAGCTCGCAAGCGCGTGATGAAGTACTTCGATGACTACTTCAAGGACTTGCAGCAGACGGATGCCAACGACCGGTTGGCTATGTATGCCAATACTATTGCCAATACTTACGACCCGCACACTGAGTACTTTGCGCCCCGCGACAAGGAAACGTTTGATATTGCCATGACGGGCCGCTTCGAAGGCATTGGGGCTTCCCTTCAGGAGAAAGACGGCCAGATTAAAGTGTCGGACATCATTCCGGGCAGCGCTTCTTACCGTCAGGGTGAGTTGAAAGCTGGCGACGTTATCCTACGCGTTGCGCAAGGTGCCGCTGAGCCCGTATCAGTGGAGGGTATGCGTCTGGACAAAGCCGTATCGATGATCAAAGGCAAAAAGGGTACGGAAGTACGCCTGACGGTCAAGAAGCCCGATGCCAGCACCAAGATTATCTCCATCATCCGCGACGTAGTGGTGATCGAGGAAACCTACGCGCAGTCGGCCACTATTGAAGACAACGGCAAGAAACTAGGCTACATTAAGCTGCCCAACTTTTACGCCGATTTCAACGATAATGGTGGTCGTAGCTCGGCTGCCGACGTGAAAAAGGAGCTCGAAAAACTAAAAGCCGAAAACGTACAAGGCGTGGTACTTGATCTGCGCTTTAACGGTGGCGGGTCATTGCAGGATGCTGTGGAAATGGCAGGTCTGTTCGTGGATAGCGGTCCGGTAGTGCAGGTGCGCAACAGCCAAGGTGCTCCTACCATTCTCAACGACCGTGACCCCCGTATTCAGTACGGCGGCCCGCTGGTAGTGCTGGTAAACAAATACAGCGCTTCAGCTTCCGAGATTCTGGCCGCCGCTATTCAAGACTACAAGCGTGGTGTTGTAATGGGCTCGGCTAGCACCTATGGCAAAGGCACAGTACAGCGCATCTTTGATTTGGACGAGGCTATGCCCGCTGAGTTTAACAACATCAAGCCGTTTGGCTCGCTGAAGCTGACTACCTCGAAGTTCTACCGTATTAACGGTGGCTCTACTCAGTTCAAGGGTGTGATTCCGGACATCATCCTGCCGGATGCCTACAGCTACCTTGACCAGGGCGAGAAGGAAACGGACTACCCGTTAAAGTGGGACGAGATTACGCCCGCTCGCTACCGTGCCTGGAATGCTGCTCCTGCTATTGATAAGCTTCGCCAAGCTAGCACTGCTCGCGTAAATGCCAGCCCTAGCTTCAAGCAGCTTTCGGATATGGTACAGCGGATGGTGAAGCGTAAGGACGACACGAAGGTGTCGCTGAAGCTAGCTAACTACCGGGCTGAGCAGCTGCAGGCCAAGGCTGAATCGGATAAGTACGAAGCTGTACAGAACGCGGCCCAGCCCATTGCCATCAGCCCTCTTACTTTCGACTTGCGGCAGTTGGGAGCTGATACTATTAAGGTTAACCGCGCTTCTCGTTTCGTAAAGCCCCTGAAGAAGGATATCACCTTGCGCGAGGCTGTAGCCGTGCTGAAAGACCAGATCTAAGGTTTTTCACCCTCTTCGTAAAGCCCTTCTGCTTCTTTGCAGAAGGGCTTTTTTGGGTCCATATTCAACCGCGCATAATCTTTAGCAAATAGACCTTAACCAACAAAGTTAAAAGCAAGTTACTTTTGCATATAAGTGTCTGATATACAGTTTATTATTTTTAGTATATCATGTCAAAAAATTTAGCAAATAAGAACTCAAAACCTGCTATATTGGTTTACTAAGCATGACAACGACGAACATGGAAACGACCATCATTCCGCTCGTAACGGACGAGCAGAAGCAGGCTGAGGAAATCTGGCGCAAATCCATTCCGGCTCAGGTGTTCTTGAACTACTTCTTCGCTATTAACTACCACATTCAGGAGGCTGACGACGCCTTGGGCGGCCTGCAGCATTTACCTTATTTCCGGGCTCACCAAGCCGAGCTAACGGAGGCTGATGTGCAAGCCGTTACTAAACTGCTGCATGCCAGCTGGAGCACAGAGTATGCCCTGCGCGCTACTGCAGAACTCGGCGACGAGGACTACCTGCGTAATGCCCTGCATTGGACATTCCCTCAAGCGTATCATACCATCATGGCTGGGTTGCAGGCCTTCCTGTACACAGCCGGGGTACGTAGCAGCAACCCTTCTTTGATCCGTCGGGAAGTTGGCCGCTTGGTGGTTCGCAACGCATACCCCCGTCCTATCTCCTTTTATGCTGCCGGCGCACATGGCGACTTCAGCATCCACCGCCTGCCGCTGGCTGGCTACAAAGCGGGGTTGCACATTGCGAGCAAAGAGATTGACGCGCAAGCTCAGATTGGGCAGTTTCTGCGGACTACTCGCAAGTTGAAAGCCCAGGCTACTCGCCAGCAAGTACAGGCCAACCCGAATACGGCTCTGCGCAGCCAGAAGACCGGTAAGGTGCTCGATAAGTGGACTGCCGCCCACTGGCAGCAGATTACGTGGCGTCTCGGTTACACCACCATCTTCGACCTGCTAGGCCGTCTACGCATTTCCCAGACCAGCCGGGAAATCGAGCGCTTCGTGGAAGCCGAGATTGACTTCAAACTCTTCCACCATTCTCTGCTCAACATCGTGAGCTACCTCAACGGTATTCATGAGACGTACGTGGCCAAGGCCATGGGCCTGGAGCGCTACCAGCAGCTAGTGGCTGAATTGCCCAAGCACCTGCAAAACTCCTTTGTGCAGGAGCGCCTGCAGACCCGCGTTGAGCCCCAGCTCCGCGACAATGAGCCGACCATGCGCATGGCGGCCTAAGTTGCCCGAACTGTTTGCATCTGACTGCATATACACGTAAGCGCTGGCCCTAAGGGCCGGCGCTTTTTGCTTGTGCTACCTTAGCTATTCCCTCATTTTAGGCAACTATCCAACTCTTCGGTGGTTTATGCAAATAAGTCTGCGAGCCGCGCTATTTTTGCAGCTTGACTTTATCGGCCCCCTGAGGGCCCTGTTTTTACCCACCGCACCATGCAGCACCTCAGCGAACAGGAGATAATCCGTCGTAATAAGCTGGAAGAACTCCAGAAGCTTGGCATCGAGCCGTATCCGTCCGAGCTGTTCGACGTGAACTTCTACGCCCAGGAAATCCTCGAGAACTATCATCCCGAACTCAACAACTTCCAGGAGGTAAGCTTGGCGGGTCGCCTGATGTCGATTCGGGTGAAAGGAAAGGCTTCTTTTGCGGAGTTGCAGGATGCGTCGGGCCGTATTCAGCTCTACATCAACCGGGACGAAATCTGCCCCGGCGAAGACAAGGAGCTGTATAACACCGTGTTCAAGAAGCTCGTGGACTTGGGCGACTTCGTGGGCGTGAAGGGTCATGTGTTCAAGACGATGGTAGGCGAAACCTCCATCCACGTAACCGGCTTCACGCTGCTGAGCAAAAGCCTACGTCCGCTGCCAGTAGTAAAGGAGCGGACCGATGAAGCCACTGGCGAAAAGATTACGTACGATGCCTTTTCCGACCCGGAGCAGCGCTACCGCCAGCGGTATGTGGACCTGGTGGTGAATCCGCACGTGCGAGATGCCTTTGTGAAGCGGACCCAGCTGGTGCAGGCCATGCGCAATTACCTCAACGACAAAGGCTACCTGGAGGTGGAGACCCCCATCCTGCAGCCTCTGTACGGTGGGGCGGCCGCCCGGCCGTTCAAAACCCACCACAACACGCTGGACATGACGCTGTATTTGCGCATTGCCAACGAGCTGTACCTAAAGCGCCTGATTGTAGGGGGTTTCGATGGGGTGTACGAATTCTCGAAGGACTTCCGCAATGAGGGCATGAGCCGGTTCCACAACCCGGAGTTCACCCAAATGGAGCTGTACGTAGCCTACAAAGACTACTACTGGATGATGGACTTGGTAGAGGAAATGGTGGAGCGCGTGGCCCTGGTTCTGCACGGCAAAACAGAGGTGCAGGTGGGTGAAAACCTCATCAACTTCCAGCGCCCCTGGAAGCGCTTCACGATGGCTGAATCCATTGAGCACTTCACCGGCTTCAACATTGACGGTAAGAGCGAGGAGGAACTGCGCGCCGCCGCCAAGGAACTGAAAGTAGGCCTGGACCCGAGCATGGGCAAAGCCAAAATCATCGACGAAATCTTTGGGGAGCATGTGGAGCCCAAGCTGATTCAGCCCACCTTCATTACCGACTACCCCGTGGAAATGTCGCCGCTGGCCAAAAAGCACCGGAGCAAGCCGGGCCTGGTAGAGCGTTTCGAGGCTATTTGCAACGGCAAGGAAATCTGTAACGCCTTCTCTGAGCTGAATGACCCCATTGACCAGCGCGCCCGTTTTGAAGAACAGCTGGAGCTAGGCAAACGTGGCGACACCGAAGCCATGGTGCTCGACGAAGACTTCCTGCGGGCCCTAGAGTACGGTATGCCCCCCACAGCTGGCCTGGGCATTGGCATTGACCGACTGAGCATGATTATGACCAACTCCAACTCCATTCAGGATGTGCTCTTCTTTCCGCAAATGAAGCCGGAGTACACAAAGTCTGAGAATGCACCTAAGCCTGAGGCAGAGGTATAATTCAAGGAGCTTGAAAAATCAGAAAGCCTCCCGCTGTTTAGTAGCGGGAGGCTTTCTTTTTATAACCAACGGGTCGGTCCGTTGAACAGCCTTTGCCTGAGGAAGCTTGCGATGAGCATGTATGATTTTACTGCCAAGGTTTGTTAACCATTCCCTTGCAGAAGCTCTACAGCCGGCAATTTTACAACAGGTGCGTATCCAACTTCTTGTAAGTCGGTTATGTGTTCTTTAACGAGACACTAGTGGCAAGGTTACAGTCAGCGAATTTTTTTCATAGCTAGCCTAAAACCAGCATATAACAGGAAAGCCTCCCGCTAAATAAGTTGCGAGAGGCTTTCCGTTTAATACAACTGGCTTACCCTTCCAACTGGGGTTATCCAAGAAGCTTGCGATGGACAACGTTAGATTTTGCTGACGGGCTGTTTAACCATATCCAGTCAGAAGCTCAACGAGTCGGCAATTTTACTTGCTATAACTTCTCCAATCTTCTTTCAAGCCGATTGTATATTCTTTAACGGGGCTGCTAACGCAGGGTTACATCAATCCTGAAAAAAATTATCAGGCCTTGTAACCGGGGTAGTGCCGGGAGTCGCCTCCTACCCCATCGTAGTCGGAGTCGGCATCATTGGAAGTTGACACTTCGTAGGCGGAGTCGCTCAGGGAATTCAGCAAACTGTCGGCGGCCGAGCGGTCGGTGTGCAGTTGCTCCGAAACGGAGTCCTCACTCCGCAAAGCGCTCAAGCGGGCCTGGCCTTGCTTGAGCAGCTTGCTCAGGTCGTCGGTCCACTTAGCGGCCGACTTCTTGAGGTTACTGCGCGTGTCGTCGCCGGTTTCAGGGGCCAGCAGCAGCCCGGCCACTACACCAGCCGTAGCCCCGACCAGCAGGGAGAGTATTACTTTGCCTTTCGTGTCTTGCATGAGGCGGAAGATATTGAGGTGAGAATACCCCGGTCCGGGGACGCACCGGGGTACTAGTAACGAGAAAAAAGCAGCAGTTGTTTTAACCGGACTATATAGTTTATAAAAGATATAACCGTTCACTAGCAATAGGCAGCAAAAAGCCCCCGCCTTATGGAAGGCGGGGGCTCTTTTGTTACTCGTAAGCTTGGCTTACAGGTCGTTGAGCAGCTTTACTACTTCTTGCTTGGCTTTGCCAAGCTTGGTCTGCAAGCGGCCGATCAGCTCGTCGCCCTGGCCTTCAGCATACTCCAGATCTTCGTCGGTGAGCTGAGCGTACTGCTGCTTTAGCTTGCCTTTGGCCTCGTCCCAGTTGCCTTTCAGCTTCAGCTTGGAGCCGGCACCCGTGATGCCCAGGTCTTCCAGCTTCTCGATGTAGCCTTTAAACTTCGAGTCGAGGTCTTCGCCGTATTTGGAGAGCTGCTCGCCCAGCTGGCCGCTGTATTTGGTGGCCGCGCTGCCCAGCTTGCTGCGGGTAGCCGTACCTTTATCGGGAGCCATCAGCAGGCCAGCAATGATACCAGCACCGGCACCGGCCAGAGCAGCGAGGAGAATTTTGCCCGAGTTGTCTTCTTCGTGATATGACATGGTTCGTGGGGAGAGAAGGGAGTGAAAAAATAGGGTTCAAGGGTAAATCCTGGTAAACCAAGCCCGTGAGGGCCAGCTGCTACCCCATAATGAGGAGGTTGGGTACCGGATATGGGCAGCTATACGGACAGATGGTAGTGAGGTTTTGCCTCCATATAAAAATTAGCAACTTATAATATTGCCCGAATCCTGTTCGAAGCTCGGGGCTTGCCGTATTCTGAATTCCAGAATTCCGCTTTCCTTTGCCTGATGCATCGAATCCTCCTTCTCGCCTCGTTTTTACTACCTCTGAGCGCCTGCCAGCAAGGTCCAGCACCCTCCACGCAAGCATCCTGTATCGATGCCAGCAAAATCCGGAAGGATGCCATGTGTACCATGCAGTATGACCCTGTGTGCGGCTGCGACGGCAAAACATATGGCAACGCCTGCCAAGCCAGCAATGCTGGGGTAACCAGCTTTACCAAAGGCGCCTGTGCCAGCACCGACCCCGGACAACCCAAGGGCGGCCAGTAGGCCGAAACATAGCCAAGCCTCCGCTACTGGCCCTTATAGTTGCCACCTGTGAAAACTGCCGAGGGTTACATTTTCCGGCCGGAGCGTAGCTTGCAGGGCCTTTGGCCCCCACGGGTGTCTTTCCACTTTTGACTTTCCTACCTATGGCTGAGAAGCGTTATTTCCGGCAGCAAACCCCCTTCGTCGTTCCTACCACCGATGGAAAGCTCATTGAGGAGCACATTGGTCAGGCCAGTACCGGCACCGAACAGTACAGCGTAGCCCACATGGTGGCCCCGCCCCAGTGGAGTGAGCCCCACCAGCGGCCGGAGTTTGATGAAGTTACCATCATCGTGCGGGGCCGGAAGCGGTTCGAGGTAGATGGCGACATAATTGAGCTGAGTGCCGGCGAGTCGTTGTTGATTAAGGCGGGCGCGCGGGTGCGTTACTCCAACCCCTTCGATGCTGAGTGCGAGTATTGGTCGATTTGCGTGCCGGCGTTCAGTCCGGCTACCGTGCATCGGGAGGAAGAATAGCTTATTTAGGCCGGACAGAATTACCCTATCTTCCGGAGCCTTATCCGCATACTCCTCCCCTGTCACCTACCTTGTCCCAATGGATCAGCGCATTATCAACCTCTTCGACGAGTACACCCACGCCCCCCTGACCCGCAAGGAGTTTCTGGACCGTCTGGTAAAGCTGGCGGGCGGCACGGCCTTGGCCAGTGCGGCCCTGGCTGTGCTGGAGCCCGGTTACGCCCAGGCCGCTACCGTCCCCACCGACGATGAAGACCTGCTGACAGAGGAAGTGGCTTGGCCCGGCGAGGCGGGCGTTACCATGAAAGGCTACCTGGTGCATCCTAAGGGCAAGAAGAAACGCGGGGCCGTGGTAGTGATTCACGAAAACCGCGGCCTCACGCCCCACATCAAGGACGTCACGCGCCGCGTAGCCAAAGCCGGCTACCTGGCCCTGGGAGTTGATGCGCTGTCGGTGTTTGGAGGTACGCCGGCCAACGAGGACGAGGGCCGCACGCTTATTGGCAAGCTGGACAAGCAGCAAAACCTGGGTAACTACCTGGCGGCCTTGCGCTACCTGCGCCAGCGGCCCGATTCGAATGGCAAAACCGGCTGCGTGGGCTTCTGCTGGGGCGGCGCCATGGCCAACAGCCTGGCTACCCACGATGCCCAGCTGAATGCGGCCGTGGCCTACTACGGCACGCAGCCGCCCGCCGAAGATGTGCCCAACATCAAAGCGGCCTTGCTGCTGCACTACGCTGGCCTCGATGAGCGGGTGAATGCCGGTAAGGATGCCTACGAAGCCGCGCTGAAAGCCACCGGGGTGAAGTACCAGCAGTACGTGTACGAAGGTGTCAACCACGCTTTCAACAACGACTCCTCTCCTGCCCGCTACAACGCCGAGGCCGCCAAGCTGGCCTGGAGCCGGACGTTGAAGCTGTTTAAGGAGAAGCTAGGGTAAATACTGGCTCGTTTTAGTTTACGCGCATCCTATTCCAGTTCATGAGCGACCAACGCGCTATCAGGGTTTTAACGTTATTGCTCACAGGGCTTTTCCTCGGAAGCTGTCAAGAAACCGGCTCCGTTAGTGAAATACCGGCAGCCCTGCCAAACCCCGCTGCTGCTAGCCCCGCTACTAGTATTTCCGCCGCTGCCAGTCCCGCCCTACCCGACACTACGTCCATCGAGTTTATTGATTCCGACGAGGTTACTATCAACGGCACCCAGCATTTGGTAGGCCGCACGGCCAGCCTGTACAAGGTATTGGGCCGCCCTGATAGCCTCGTGGCGCCAAACATGCTGGACTACTGCATGCCGTATTATGATAACCGCTCGTTTAAGTGCGCCTACTATGGCAGAAGTTGCGTGGAAGTGTACGGCGACACGGCCGTTGTCTCGTCGCTTAATTTTAAGCGCCACCCAGGTCTGGAGCTGCACAGTGAGGGCCTTCGACTAAGTCGTACTACTACCCTGGCCAGTCTGGGCAAGGTATTCCCGCAGGCCGTAAAAAAGCAAAGCGTACTAGATGTTTATAAGACGGGGAAGCGGGTAGCAGTAGTCCTGCAAAGCGCCCAGATTCCCAACGATTACAGCTGGTTGCTGCTTTTCCACAACGGACTACTGGAAAGTATAGAACTCTCTACGCCCTGCTAACACTTGGGTAGTCAGGCGTAGCTTCACCGCCCACCGCTTCTTAAGCGGTGGGCGGTTTTGCTTTTTAGGGAAGCCTCGCCTCAAAAGCGCTACTCCTAGCAGTTGTGAGCCGCAGAGGAATTGTAGAAAACTTTGGCAATTGGACAGTTTTTTACGTGTTTTTTAGATGCCGGCATGGCTGAGCTATCCTACTGGGTTGGGGCTAGCTAACCCGGAAAATGCTTGGTTCGGACATGTGTTGTAAGTGTATAAGTGCGGTATTAACCGGAAGCTACGCCGCCCCGCGGGGCGGCTTGCAACCTTGCGTTTCTGCGTAGCCCGCCGATATATTTGGCTACTTCCGCCGGGCTTCAACCCTGGTGCGCGCTTCCCACAGGCTACTGGTTTGCAGACGCTTGCCCTCCGTCACTGGGCGCTGCCCGAACCTGCCCCTGGCGCTGCCGGCCTCCGCTGGCCTTCCCCGCTGCTCTAGTTACCATCCACCAATTCCCACACAACCAATGAAACACCGGTTTACCTCCCTCTTGGGAGCGGCTGCGCTATGGCTGCTCGGCTCCGCTTCCACCCACGCCCAAACCTACCAGCAGGTATGGGCCGATGAATTCACTAACGGCATCAGCTCCAGCTGGGTATTTGAAACCGGCGGAGGCGGCTGGGGCAACAACGAGAAGCAATACTACCAGCGCGCCAACGCTACCGTCGTCAATGGCATTCTGCAGATTACCGCCCGCAAAGAGACAGTAGGCGGCATGCCCTACACTTCCTCGCGCATGAAAACGCAGGGGCTCAAAGAGTTTAAGTTCGGCAAGATTGAGGCCCGCATGAAGCTGCCGCTGGGCCAGGGTTTGTGGCCGGCCTTCTGGATGCTGGGCGCCAATATCAACACGGTGAGCTGGCCGGCCTGCGGCGAAATTGACGTGATGGAGCACATCAACGCCGAAAACAAGGTATACGGCACCGTGCACTGGGACAGCAACGGCCACGCCGAGTACGGGGGCAACCTCATCACCACGCCCCAGGACTACCACACCTACGCCGTGGAGTGGGAGCCTACCTACATTCGGTGGTTTGTGGACGGGGTGAAGTTCCACGAAATCAACATCACTAACGGCACGGGTAGCACCGAGGAATTCCAGCGTCCCTTCTTTCTGCTGCTGAACCTGGCCGTGGCCGGCAACTGGCCCGGGCAAACCGTAGACGAAAGCAAGCTGCCCGCCACCATGTTTGTCGACTACGTGCGGGTGTACCAAAAGTCGGGTACTACCACTCCCCCTCCTACTACCTCCAGCACTACCATTCAGGCCGAGAGCTACAGCTCCATGAACGGGGTACAGCTGGAAACCACTACCGACACGGGCGGGGGCCAGAACGTATCGTATATTGATGCCGGCGACTGGATGGCCTACAACGCCATCAACTTCCCGACTACCGGCACCTATACCATCGAGTATCGGGTAGCCAGCCCCAGCGGCGGCACGCTGTCTTCGGACTTGAACGCCGGGGCTATTCAGCTGGGTAACACGGCCATTCCGGCCACTGGCGGCTGGCAGAACTGGACCACCGTATCTAGAACGGTGACTGTTAATGCGGGCACCTACAACTTCGGTGTATTTGCCCAAACCGGCGGCTGGAACCTCAACTGGATTCGAATTTCCAAGGCAGCGGCCCGCCCCGCCGCCGTAACCACCACCGCCACCAGCCCCGAGCAGGACAAACCCTTCAGCGTCTATCCGAACCCGTACTCAGTTGGTTCCGCCCTCAGCATTCAGTTGCCCACCGCCGACCTGCTGCCCACCCACGTGCAGATTCTGGACGCCCAGGGCAAGCAGGTGTGGCAGACGACAGCTTTCGGCTCGGAGGTGAAAGTAGGCCAGGACCTACCCCTGCGCAGCGGCCTGTACCTGATTCAGGCGACCAATGCCACCGGCAAATCGGTGCAAAAGCTGGTCGTGCAGTAACAAGGCGAAATGGTGAGTCAGTGAGTGAGTGGTTTAGCGAACCATCATAGCAAGCCGCCCTTATCTTCCTCTCCTGGATAAGAGTCAGAGCAACCTGCCCTTACCTTCATCTTTCCGCTTTACTTACCCAACGCCAACGAAACAGACAAGCCCTTTTCTCCGTGCCGGAGGAAAGGGCTTGTCTGTTTCGTTGGGGGTAGTGCATGGGTCAGGGCGAGTAGCGTGGTGCGCTGCACCTGCTACAACGCCCTACTTCGCCAACTCACCGTCTACATGCGCTGCTCGGGCTTGGCGGCGGGCAGGGGCTTGCGGGGAAGTTTCTGGTCGCGCATGGCGGCCTGGTACACGAACGACGCTACCAGTACCGAAGCCTGCTTCAGGTCGTCGGCGGGCAGACGCTCGTAGGTATCCATGTTGGTGTGGTGGGTGCGGGTGCCGTAGTCCAGTGGATCCTGAATGAACTGGAAGCCCGGCAGGCCCACGGCATCAAAGGAAAGGTGGTCGGTGCCGCCGGTGTTGCGCAAGGTAACCGTGGTAGCGCCTAGGTCGGCGAAGGGCTTGAGCCACTCCTGGAAAATTGGCGCGGCGGCCTCGTTGCCCTGGGCATAGATTCCGCGGATTTTGCCGGCACCATTATCGAGGTTGAAGTAGGCGGCCAGCTTTTCGTGCTCGGGCAGCAGCTTCATGGTAGCGGGGTCGGCGAAGTGGTTTTTCACGTAGCCTCGCGAACCAAACAGGCCCTGTTCCTCCTCGCCCCACAGGGCAATACGAATGGTGCGGCGGGGCTGCACGCCCGCGGCTTTCAGAATCCGGACGGCTTCCATCATGATGGCACAGCCGGCGGCATTATCGGTGGCGCCGGTAGCGGCGTGCCAGGAGTCGAGGTGGCCGCCCAGCATCACTACCTCGCTTTTCAGCTTTTTATCGGTGCCCGGAATTTCAGCCACTACGTTGTAGCCCTTCAAATCCTGACTTTGAAAGCGGGTGCGGGTTTCCAGCTCCAGCTCCACCGGAATACCCGCATCGGCCAGGCGAATCAGGCGCAGCTGGTCTTCGGGAGCCATTTCCAGCTCGGGCAGTACCGGCTTGGCATCGGCGGCGTACGGGGCGCCGTTGGAGGTGAAGAACGTACCGTCGGAGCCGCCGCGGCTGCTGAGAATGGCCGCGGCCCCCTCGCTCATAATCATGTCCGATATTTTGGTGCGCAGGGCCAGCATGGCCCGGCGGGCAGCCAGGCGCTGCTCCATTTCTGCGGTGGCAGGAGCGGCCGTTGTGGCCGGTGCGTCGGGCTTGTAGTCGGCCATTTTCTGCAACTCCTCGGCCGTGTAGCGCCGGGCGTCCGGCTCGAAGGCCGTTTTGGGAACCGCTACGTCCAGTAGCACAATCTTGTCGCGCAACTGGCCTTTGTACTTGTCCAGCTCGGCTTCCGTGGTGGCTTTCACCACGACCACCTGCTTTTTCAGGGGGCCGTTGGTGCTGGGCGTCCAGGCCTTGGGCGCCCCAATCAGGGTGTGGTAGTAGGGCGCCGTCATGGCTACGTAGGACTTCTCGATGTCCCAGCCGCGGCCGAACGTACCCCAGGGCTCGATGGTAGCCTTGGTGAGGCCCCAGCTGGTGAGCTGCTTCTGGGTCCACTGGTTGGCGCGGTTCAGGCCGTCGGAGTTGGCCAGGCGGGGGCCGCACACATCGGTGAGGTAAAAGGCCGTTTCCATCACTTTGGAACGGTTCAGGCCCTCGTCCTTGATTTTAGCGAGTACGGCCGGGTCGGCTTTGGTGCCTTGCTGGGCCAGCGCCGGGGTAGCGGCCGCCAGGCCCGAGGCCAGGGCGAGGAGTCGGAGTGTATGCATCGGAGAAGGAAGGTCGAGAAGATTTGTACCGCCTCTAAAGTACCTAAAACCCCGCGCACGTTGCGTACCGCCCGCAGCCGGCCTTACTCGGTCCGTGTGCTCAATTAACTCGCAACCGAGAAGCAGTTGCCTGCTACGGCGGCTCCCCTACCCGCTGGCGCTCAGCTACGCGCTCCACTTCCCAGCAGCTTACTGGGCGTAATGGGCAGTTCCCGGATGCGCTGGCCGGTAGCGTGGTACACGGCGTTGGCCACGGCGGCCGTGAAGCCAATCAGTCCAATCTCGCCCAGGCCTTTGGCGCCCATGGCGTTTAGGTGGGGGTCGGGCTCGTCGATGAACAGCACGTCAATATCCGGTATATCGGCACTGACGGGCACATGGTATTCGGCCAGCTGGTTGTTCACGAAGCGCCCGTACCGGTGGTCCAGGCGGGCGTCCTCCAGCAGGGCCAGGCCAATGCCCCATACCACGGAGCCGTACACCTGGCTGCGGGCCGTTTGGGCGTTCAGCACCCGCCCCACATCCAGGGCCGACACTACCCGACTAACCCGCACCGTACCGGTTGGCTCGTGCACGCGCACTTCCACAAAGTTGGCGCAGAAGGACTTACCGGAGTGCGCCTCTTGCTCCGGCCCTTTATCTACTTCCCGGGTCAAGTCAAGCCCCATCAGACTGTGCTCCCGCAGAATAGCGGCGTAGGAAAGCGCCGTGCCGGGGGTTTGCTTTAAGCGCACGGTGCCGTTTTCGGCTACTAAGTCGGTGGGTTGCAGGCGGTACTTGGCCCAGGCTGGGACGCGGGCCGCCAGCTCCAGCAGTTGCTGTTGCAGGGCCGTGCCCGCTGCGTGCACCGCCGCCCCCACTGAGGCGGCGGTGTGGGAGCCAAACTGCCCCGGCGCAGGCGGCAGCGAGGAGTTGCCCAACTCAAAGCGGATGTGTTGCACGGGCACCCCACTGGCCGCGGCTGCAATCTGGCTCATGATGGTGGCCGTGCCGGGGCCTACGTCGGCGGTGGCGCTTTGCATAAGGAGCTGGCCATCGGCAAAGAGCTGGGCGCGGACGGCCGCCTTGGTTCGCTCCGCCTTGTAAATGCCCATGCTCATGCCCCAGCCCACCAGCCACTCACCCTGCCGGGTAGCGCGGGGCTGGGCGGGGCGCTTGCTCCAGCCGAAGCGCTCAGCCCCGCGCTCATAGCAGGCCCGCAGCTGGTTGCTCGACCAGGGTTTGTTGCCCACGGGGTCGGTGGCGGCAAAGTTCTTCAGGCGCAGGGCCAGCGGGTCCAGGCGCAACGCCACGGCCAGCTCATCTATCGCCGATTCCAGGGCAAAGGAGCCGCTGGCTTCGCCGGGGCCACGCGTCCAGGCAGGCGTGCTCAGATCCAGGGGCACAAGCTGGTAGCGGGTATTGAGGTTGGGGCACTGGTAGGCCGATTTGGTCGGGTCCACGATGCGCTCGGCAAACTCCTCGTGGCGGGAGGTCTGCCCGTACGCTTCGTGGGTGATACCTAGGAGCCGGCCATCGGGGGTAGCGCCCACGCCTACCTTCTGGATGGAATGCGGCCGGTACCCTACCAGGTTGAACATCTGGCTGCGCGTGAGGGCCACCTTCACCGGCCGCCCCACCAGCTTCGCCCCCAGAATGGCGGCCACCTCCTGGGGCCAGATGCGCGAGGCGCCCCCGAAAGCCCCACCCACAAAGGGCGAATGTACCTGCACGGCATCGGGGGCTAGCTTAAACATGCGCATCAGGTCCTGCCGGGCCAGGGTCGGAGCCTGAGTTTTGCTGTATACCGTTAGCCGGGGGCCGTCCCAGCGGGCAATGGCGGCGTGGGGCTCCAGGGGGTTGTGCACCTGCACCGGCGTACGGTATTCCTGCTCTATCCGCACGGGTGCCTGCCGGTAGGCATCGGGCTGGCCGCGCAGGTAATCGTCGGCTTTCTGGGGTTTGCGGGCCCGGGCGCGGTGCTCAGCCAGGTTGGTTTCGGGTGGGGTTTCTTCGTACTGCACCCGCACCAGCGTGGCCGCGTGCTGGGCCTGCTCCAGGGTAGCGGCAATGGCCAGCGCCACGGGCTGGTTGCTGAAGTGAATCTGCTCGTCGTGGAATACGCGCAGCTCCTGCCCGGCCAAGCGCGGATTGTTGTTGGCGGCGGCCTCCTGGTAAGCGGGCACGCCCGGCGAGTTGCGGTACGTGAGGACGGCCAGCACGCCCGGCGCTTTTTCGGCCGCCCCCGTATCGAGGGCCTTGATACGGCCCCGGGCAACGGTACTGGTCAGCAGCACGCCGTGCACTACGCCGGGTACGGCGTGTTCGGCGGCGTACCGCGCCTGCCCGGTTACTTTCTGGCGGCCATCAACCCGACTGAGCGGGGCTCCCAGCGGGGAGGAGGCGAAGAGGTGATTTTCCATGCGCGCTACAACATAACCCACCGGCTCCGGGCCGGCACCCGACGGCAGGACTACCCGCGCCTGGTAGCAATACGGAGGAGCTGGCAGGAAAGCTGCGCAACCGCCCCACCTTTCCCCACTCCGCTGGGCCGTACTTGCTTGAGTATATCTTATTACCTTAATAAAGATAAAGGTTGCTACTCTCCGTATATCTGCACGTAAGTTTCATGCAGCGCCTCACCCCGCTAGTCATCAACTCACCATGAATATCCTCAAACGCAACAACGTACGGGTTCTCGGGCACGGCCCCCGGACCCTACTTTTTGTCAATGGCTTCGGGTGCGACCAAAGCATTTGGCGCTATATCATCCCGGCTTTTTCCGAGCGGTTTCAGCTGATTCTCTTCGACCACGTTGGCACTGGCTTATCGGATGCGGCGGCTTACGTGCCCCAAAAGTACAAGTCACTGGAAGGCTACGCCCAGGATGTGCTCGACATCTGCCAGCACCTGCGCCTAACCCAGGTTACGCTCATCGGGCACTCGGTAGGAGCCATGATTGGCGTACTGGCAGCCATCCGGGAGCCGGCTTACTTCCGGCAGCTGATGTTGGTTTGTCCCTCGCCGTGCTACCTAAACCAGGCCGAATATCACGGGGGCTTCGAGCAGACGGATATCGAAGACATGCTGGCGTTTATGGAAAAGGATTACGTGGGGTGGGTAGATTCCTTTGTTCCCTTTCTGATGGGCTCACCCGACCAACCCTCCTTGGTTGCGTCCCTGGTGCATAGCTTCTGCCAGAACGACCCGGCCATTGCCAAAGATTTTGCCCGCGTTACCTTCCTGTCTGATAACCGCCTGGACGTGACCAAGCTACAAGTGCCCTGCCTGCTAGTGCAATGCGCCCAAGACCTGATTGCGCCCCTAGAGGTAGGCGACTACCTGCGCGCGGCTATTCCCCAGGCTACCCTCGTGACGCTGCCCGTAGCCGGCCACTGCCCCCACGTAAGCGCCCCAGCCGAAATGCTTAGCGTTATGGACTCCTTCGTGCACGCTTAAAGCCTGGGTGGATCATCCCGGCGAATACGTGGCCGAAAATTTTGCGCATCTTCCGGCCCATAACGGGCCGCCGGGGCCCGGCTTCTGCGAGCTGCCTTCTTTCCTACCCACCTCACCCCATGCTATTCCGCACTTTTCTACCCGCCTTCCTCTCACTGGCCTTTCCTTTTTTGGGTAAGGCGCAGGCCACCGACAGCAGCTACATTGCCAAAATGCAGGCGCCGGGCGTGAAGATGATACCCGTTGATGGGAAGTACAAAGTCTGGACCCAGAAGGTGGGGGAAGGCAAAATCAAGCTGCTGCTTCTGCACGGCGGCCCTGGCAATACCCACGAGTACTTCGAGAATTTTCCAGAGCACCTGCGTAAGGAAGGCGTCGAAATCTATTACTACGACCAGCTCAACTCCTACCACTCTGATAAAACCGAGGATAAGAGCGTCTGGAACCTGCCGCGCTTTGTGGAGGAAGTCGAGCAGGTTCGTCAGGGGCTGGGCCTGGATAACTTTTACCTGCTGGGCCACTCCTGGGGCGGTATGCTGGCGCTGGAATATGCCGCCAAGTATCCGCAGCACCTGAAGGGCCTGATTACCTCCGACATCGGCTACAAGGCCACCGTCTTTAACAAGCACCGCTACAGCCAGTATGCCGATGTTATTCGCCGGCATGCGGCCAAGGAAGGCAAAACGGTAGCTGGCCTCGATACCATGGGCTTGGCAACCCTATCGGGCTATATCACCCCGGCCGTGCAAACCGAGTTCCGCAGCTTGCACATGATGCGCCGGACGCCGGAGCCAGCCACTTTTACCTGCAGCCAAGCCCACATCATCCGAAAAAACGCGGGCTATATGCTGCCCACCATGGTTTCCTGGGACTTCTCCGACCGGCTGGCTTCCATCAGGACGCCCACGCTGGTTATCGGCTCGAAGTACGACTTCGTGCCCACCCAGGACATAGCCTACATGCAGAAGCACATTCCTAACTGCCAGCAGTACATCTGTCCCAACGGCTCACACTATGCCATGTGGGACGACCCCGAGCATTATTTCCCTGCCCTGATTAAGTTTTTGCGCAAGACGGAGCGCAAGGGGTAGCTCGTTACCATTTTACCCAAAGAAAAAAGCTGCTCATAGGCAGCTTTTTTCTTTGGAGGGCGGGGGCGCGTGACGCGGGTAGCACCCCGGGGTTAAAAGCGGGCCAGCTGCTTCCAGCTGACGCCGGGCTGCGCGTCATAGGTGCGCGTGGGGCCGGCGTGTACTACCCCATTCAGGTCAACCTGCCGCAGCCGGTAGTAAGTCATTGATGCCAGCGGCTGGCGGTCAGTAAACTCGTGCGTGGTAGGGGCAATGGCCATATCGTCGCCGGGCACCTGGCCAATGGCCGTAAAGCTGATGTTGTCGGGGCTACGCTCCACAATAAAGTAGGCGCAGCCTAATTCGGCTACCGTTTCCCACTGTAGCTCAACCGCTTTGGCGGCGGGAGCTACGCTAAAGCGGTTGAGCTCCATGGGCGCAACCTCTGGCGTACGCAGGCTATTGCTTATGGCCTGGGGCTGCTTATAGCCGCTGGCGCAGCTCTGCAAGGCGCCGGCTAGTACAACCAGCAGTATCTTACCTAGCTTGTTACCAGAAACTGGTGAGTATAAGTCAATAAAAGAGAACATACGCGGGTGGGTTGACTCTAATAGGAATACAATAATATGCTACAGTTGAAACATTATGACAAGCATACACCTATGTATTTTACAAAAATTAAAACATCAACGCATATTCTTACTTATATACAATTTTTATGACTCTGAAAGAGCCGGGGCCGTCATCACCCGCACCACAGTTGTGCCGGCAAGCCCTTTGGCCCTTGGTGCCTGAGTGGGAGGTAGCGGCCCTTCCAGTAAACCCCTACCCCACGAAGCTCGTCTAACCGGCTACCCCCTTACTTACCCGATTTTGCATGAGCCTCTGGGAAATTATAAAGCGCCTGATTCCGTACGTGCGGCCCTACCGGGGACTAGTTATTGCCACCCTGCTTCTGACGCTGGTGGGCTCCCTGGCCGCTCAGGTAAATCCCTTTGTGCTGCGCTACACCGTGGATACGGTGCAGGGCATGCTGGACCGCAACCAGGGTCTGGTAGAAGGCGCCAACCTGCTGCTGCTGGTAAGCGGGCTGCTGCTGGGCAAGGAGGTTGTAAACACGCTGATCCAGTTTGGGCAGAAGTTCTACGGCGAGAAAATTCGCATCAACGTCTCGAGCACCCTTTCCCAGGATGCGGTGCACAAGGTGCTCAGCTATCAGCTCGGCTTTTACTCCGACAGCGGCAACCAAACCGGCAAGCTCCAGACCCGCATAGATAGGGGCGTGGAAAGCCTGATGAAGCTGGTGCAGAACTTCTTTATTGACATTCTGCCTCTATTTGCCAACTCCATCGTGGCGCTGGTGATTATGTTTATGGCCAACGTGTACGTGGGGCTAGTGGCGGTGGCGGTGCTGCCCGTGTACTTCTGGCTAAGCTACCGCCAGGCCGACAAGCTCAACGGTACCCGCCGGGCCCTGCGCGGTCTGCGCGAGGCCAAAAGCCAGGGCCTCGTGAACCTGATTGATTCGGCGGTGGTCATCAAGAGCTTCGTGCGCGAAGACTACGAGGAGCAGAAGCAGGCCCAGACCCAGCAACACCTGCAGACGGCTCAGCTGGAAACGCGCAAAACCAACTTTCTCTACGACGGCCTCAAAACCTTCACCGAGCAGATTGGGGTAGTGCTCATCATCATCCTGACGGCCTACTTGGTGCTGGATCGGCAGATCAGCATCGGGGCCATTATGTTTCATATTCTGCTGTTCAACAACGTGTCGGCGCCCATCCGGCAGCTGCACCGCATCTACGACGAGATGAACGACGCGCTTACGTACTCCGAGGGCTTCTTTGATATTCTGGATGCTGAGGATGCGGTGGAGCCTACCGGTCCGCTCCAGCCTACCCACCTGCGGGGCACCTTCGACATCTGCAACGTAGACTTCACCTACCCCAATGGCACCCAGGCCCTGCACGACGTATGCCTAACTATTGAGGCCGGAAAGACGACCGCCCTGGTGGGCTTGAGCGGGGCCGGCAAAAGCACCATCATCAACCTGCTCTGCAAGTTCTACACCCCCGGCCGGGGCAAAATGCTGCTCGATGGCAAGCCCCTGGCCGACTACGACACCCACACCCTGCGCCAGCAAATTGGGCTGGTACTGCAGAAAAACCACATCTTCAAAGGTACCATTGAGGAAAACATCCGCTACGGCGTAATGAACGCTACCCTGCCCCAGATTCAGGCCGCCGCCCGGCAAGCCTACCTGCACGAGCAGATACTGGAGCTGCCCCACGGCTACCAGAGCGACGCCCAGCAGCTTTCCGGCGGGCAGCAGCAGCGCATTGCCATTGCGCGGCTGTTCCTGAAAAACCCGCCCATTATCTTTCTCGACGAGCCCACCGCCTCCCTGGACGCCATTGCCACCGAGCAAATCAAAAACTCTCTTGATGCCATCAAGCAGGGCCGCACGGTGGTCATCATTTCCCACAGCCTGGCCCAGATTGTAGACTCAGACTGCATTTACGTGATGAAGCAGGGCCGCATGGCGGAAAGCGGCACCCACGAGCAGCTCTACGACCGGCGCGGCACCTACCGCGAAATCTTCGACGCCTCGGCCCGCAGCCTCAACATCGAAAAGCTGGCCCGCGTGATGGCCGACGACGAGGACGAGGTAGGCGACACGGCCGCGTGAGTACAATCTATGGTAGAGTCTGCTTACTTTTAAAATTCCTATAATCTTTAACTACAGATGAGTTTTAAAATTACCCCGGTAGAATTTCGTGGCGGCAAGTGGTGCGTGAATGGGCTACAATTAGCTGCTTGGGTTTTAGCTTTCAACATAGCTGTTATATCCTGGATTAATTACATGATAGGGCCAACTAACCACCCTGTCTTGGTGATTGGAAAACAAGTGCCCGTGTATTCAATGGCTACTGATACAGCGCGGGCTTCTCACGTTATTGGCACAGTTGCCGGAGGTAGCACCGTGGATTTAGCGAGGATACAGGCCGATGGCTGGTGTCAGGTATCGTTGCCGGAGGCTGGCTTTCCTCGCTTAGATGGATATATTCAGCAACAATTCCTATTGATTTCTGACTCAACGCGGAATGTTTTGAGAACTGAGCAGCAGATGTAGTAAAAAGACTATCAGCAGTCTACAGCAAAAATCTGCCTGTCACTGCCCTGCAACATTCGGTTACTACGGGAATGACCCCGAAGCGCACCATATGACCCTCGACCTGACCGGCATTACCAGCAAAACGGCCATTCACCAGTTGTTCAAGGAGAAGCTGGGCTTTGAGGAGTGGTACGGCCCGAGCTGGGATGCCTTCTGGGATTCCGTGGTAGCCATTGTAGAAATGCCGCCCGTGCTTACGCTGACCAACTGGGAGGAATTTGCCCGCTCCTGCCCCCGCGACATGGAAATTCTGCGGCGGGTAATTCAGGATTATAACCAGGAAATGGCCCCGAAGCGCATGATGCTGGACTAAGGATGAAGTGATGCTACTCCTACTGGAGTAGGCCGGGCGGCCGTTGCCTGGTGTGGCCAGGCCCCTACCTTTAGAAGCTCATTCGCTTTGCCTCTATGAAGTATTTCCTGCTGGCCGTAGTGCTAACCGCTTGCCTTTCTGCTCGGGCCCAGAAGGCTCCGTTCACCATGCACACCCTAACGCTACCGGCGGAAATTGCGGACCGCAACAACCAGTTCTCCGGGCTGTACTGCCGTGGTAATCAGCTGCTGCTACTCTCGGAAAGCCGCTTGCAGGAGCGTGCCGAGGCCAAAGTGTACGCCCTGGACTTAGGTAGTGTGCAGGCCCAGCTGGCCCAGGAAACCCAGCCGTTAACCTATAAGAAGTACGCCCTGGTGAACCTGGATAAAATCCGGGCCCGGCTGGACAGCGCCGGCCAGATCTACGAAGGGCTGGAAGGCCTGACCATGCTCGGCGACGTAGCCTACTTCTCCATTGAAACGGCCACCCCTTCGCCGTACTGCTACCTGATCAAAGGCGAGCTGAACGATGCGGCAGCAACCATTACGCTGGATACCCGCTACCTGGTGCCCCTGCCCAAGCCTGCCCTGACCAACGGCACCCACGTCTACAACGCCGGCTTTGAGGCCCTGGCCAGCTACGACAACAGCCTGCTCCTGCTCTACGAGTACAACTACTTTACCCACGACAACTACGCCTACCGCCTGCCCACTGCCGCTACTACCCCCGATATTCCGCAGTACGTGCCCCTGCGCCGGCTGCCCTTCCGGGTAACGGACCTGGTGCCCGAGGGGAAAAACCGCTTCACGGCCATCAACTACTTCTATAGTGGCAACGATGACAGCGTGTACCGCACCCCGGCCCCAGACCCCAATGCCCGGTTTATTCAGGCGGGGGCTGGCTACAAGAACTATTGCCGCCTGATCAGCCTGCGCTACCGGCGCCACCAGCTGCGCTGGAAGCCCCTGTTTGAGCTGCCCGCGCAGTACCAGACCTATAACTGGGAAGGGCTGGCCGCTTACAAAGGCGGGTATTTTCTGATTAACGACAAGTACGGCCCTTCCAACCAGTCGACTTTGCTGTATCTGCGCAAGAAGTAGGCGTGGCCGGCGGCAGGGTAAGGCGGGCTGGGGTATCGCACTGAAATCGAGCCCCGCCTAACCCGCTGGCCTACCTTGTTTTGGTGACTTAACCCAGCAATCAAGCTCAACCGGACGGGCCAATTTTGCTTTTCATCTGTTGTAGAGGCTTCTGCCGCCGCACGCGCGGCTTTTTGAAACCTGACTTTGCAACATGGAAAAAATTGCCCTGATAGTGGGTGCCAGCGGCATCATTGGCAGCAATCTGGCCCAGGAACTGCTGGCCCACGGCTGGACTACCTACGGCCTGGCCCGCAACCCGCGCCCCGACGTGCCGGGCCTGCAACCCGTAGCCGCCGACTTGCTGGACCCAACTGGTTTGCAAGCCGCCCTGGCTGACCTCGCGCCTACCCACGTGTTTCTTACCACCTGGATGCGGCAGGAAACTGAAACCGAGAACATCCGGGTGAACAGCGCCCTGGTGCGCAACGTGCTGGAGGCCCTGCGCCCTAAAAAATCGGTGCGGCACGTGGCCTTGGTAACGGGCCTTAAGCACTACCTCGGGCCGTTTGAAGCCTACGCCAACGGCGGCGCGCTGCCGCCCACGCCCCTGCGCGAGGAGCAGCCCCGCCTACCCCTCGACAACTTTTACTACGCCCAGGAAGACGAGGTGTACGCCGCCGCTGAGCGCGACGGGTTTAGCTGGAGCATTCACCGGCCTCACACCATTATCGGCAAGGCCGTGGGCAACCTGATGAACATGGGCACCACCCTGGCCGTGTACGCCAGCATCTGCCGGGAAACCGGCCGCCCCTTCCGCTGGCCCGGCTCGGAGGCGCAGTGGCACGGCCTCTCCGACGTAACGGATGCCCGCATCATTGCCAAGCAGCTGCGCTGGGCCGCTACCACCGAGGCTGCCCGCAACCAGGCCTTCAACATCACCAACGGCGACGTATTCCGCTGGAGCTGGCTCTGGCCCCGCCTGGCGGCTTGGTTTGGGGTAGAAGCCGCCGGCTTCGATGGCACTGTGCGCCCCCTGGAAGCTGAGCTAAGCCAGGATGAGGCCACGTGGCGAGAAATTGCCGAGCGCCAGCACCTCACGGAGCCCGATCTGAACCGCTTGGCCTCAGCCTGGCACACCGACCTGGACCTGGGCCGCCCCATTGAGGTAATGACCGACATGAGTAACAGCCGCAAGCGGGGCTTCCTGGAGTATCAGTCAACGGAAGACTCGTTTTACGATTTGTTCGAGCAGTTGCGCGCCGACCGACTGATTCCGTCATAACCACCACGCGACTATTCCTCAAGCAGGGCCCGGCCAACCACGCACGTAATGGTTAGCCGGGCCCGGCTTAGTTCTGAAGCCTAGTGCGGTGACTTTTCGCTGGAAAGGCCACTACCTTCAACCGAACGCACAATACCCGCAACCCCACCGCTATGCCCGGCGAAACCAACCTGACCCGCTTACTCCGTACCATGCAGCCGGAATTGCAGCCGGGTACCTACGTCTTCTGCACGGTAACTTCCCTGGATGGCCTGGAGGTAGCCGACATTGTGGGCTTATTCCGGGAGCAGGAGGGCCTGACCGTCATTTTGCCCCAAGCCACCGCCGACCGGCTAGCGCTGCCTTACACCTTTGTGGCGGCCTGGCTTACGCTTACGGTGCATTCTGCGCTGGAAGCCGTGGGCCTGACGGCGGCCTTCGCGCGCGTACTGGCCGAAGCCGGCGTGAGCTGCAACGTCGTAGCGGCCTATTACCACGACCATATTTTCGTGGCCGCCGCCGATGCCGACAAAGCCCTCCGCCTACTGCAACAGCTAGCCGCTACCGGGGCAGCAGAGTAGCTACCTCGGCCGGTGGGCTACCCGCTTGCTGAGTTGAGTACTTTGGGGGAAGCCTTCAGCTACTACCTGGAGGCGAATACGGTTAGCCCCACGCTTAGCCAACAGCTGGCCGCTGGCGACACGGTGCTGGTACAAGTAAACGAGCTACCGTTGCGCAAACAGTAGCTCGTTTACCTGCATGTTACCCAATAGTAGGCAAAACAGGTCCTTAGCTGACCGTGGGCGGGTTGCGGTTGACTACGGGCCCGGCGCCGGCCAGCTGGTTGACCATGTCATCGAGGATTTCTTTGCTGTAGCCGATGCGGTTGGCGTACTCCATGCACAAGCCGTACTCGCGGGGGTCAATCTGCCCGTCCTGGAGCATCATCTGCACCAGGGTCTGTAGCTCCAGGGTGCGCTGCAGGCCGTCGGCGGGCACGATAAAGCTGAGTACACCCAGATTGTCGGCAATGGGCTGCACCTGCTCGGAGGTAAGGCCCAGGCGTTGCCCAATTTGCAGCAGGAACGCGCTTTCATTCTGGTCCAGCTGCCCATCGGCGGCAGCCAGCAAAATCAGGTTCTGGTAGAAAGCCAGCTTCTTTTGTTCCGTGTTTAAAACGTCTTCGAGGTTGTGTTGCGCCTGCATGTTTGTAGGAAAGGGTGGTAGCCAGAAAAAGCCCGCTGGGGGCAGTAGCTCGTTTCAACGCGGCCACCTGCGGAAGGTTATTCTCTGGTTGACACGGTCGGGCTCCCAAAACAATACCAATAAGAAGCCGTTACTTGCGGCGTCCTTCACGGCAAAGGGACATTTACCCAGCCTTACTTCTTCTTACTTACTTGTTCATGATTACTTCGTTGCGTCGGGGAGATGACAGTACCTACCTGACGGTAGAGCGGAACGTACGCGAGAACTGGATTCATGCCCGCTGGTATGGCCGCCAGACCCTGGGCACCATTATGGACGGGGGCCTGACCTACCTGAACATGCTGCGCGAGGAGCCCTGCCCCAACCTGCTCAACGACCACAGCGAGCTGGTAGGCACTTTCACCGAGGCCAACGAGTGGATTCAGCAGGTTTGGACCCCGCTCATCATGGGTGCTGGTCTGCGCTACATTGCGCAGGTGGTGTCGCCGGATATTTTTGGGCAGCTTTCCGTCGAGAATATGCAGAGCCGCATTGCCGACCAGCTCGACATTCACTTGTTCGAGGACTTGGCCGCGGCCCAGCAGTGGCTACGCACCCGCAACGTGCCGGCCTAGGCCGCAGCTACCCCGCACCGCAGTTCCGTCAGCGTTCTAACGCCGCGATGGGCGCCAGGCCGGCGCCCCGGCGCCCCCCGCGAAGAGGTGCCGAAACGTGTAGCGCCGCGCCTCCCGCGCCGGCAGTTGCCGGGCCCACCCTACCCGCTGAGCTGGCGTAGCGCCCGGACCCGTGGAGCGGAACTCGGCGTAGCGGGCCGTTTTTTCGCTTTCGGGCTTTTTCCAGTTGTCCCAGCCGGTGGGCCGGATGTGGCGGTCCATGAACGTGCGCAGGTACGTAACCTGGGCGTGGGGCTGCCAGGGCCGCCCCAACGATACGTTGGTGGCCAGCGTGGTGTCGGCCGTGAGCCGGCAGCGCCGGAACACGAAGCCGTAGGCTTGGTCTGGTGGCGTAGCCGCGGCCGTGATGTGGGAGTTTTTCTTGCTGCGGATGGTGCAGTTATCGAATACGGCCGTGCTGCTACCGAAAATAAAGTCGGTAGTACCTTCAATGAAACAGCGCCGGAAATACTGGCGAGTGTGCGCCGTGGCCAGAAACAGGGTGTCCTGGTCGCCGAGGATGCGGCAATTGCGGAAGGTGCACCGGTCGGCGGCGACGTGCAGGGCCACGGCTTGGCCCGCGGTGCGGCCCGCCGTATTCTGGAACGTGAGGTTCTCAGCCGTGAAGTCAGCTCCTTCCACCAACACCGAGTAGGAGGTATAAGTGTTGATGGCCCCCTTGCCGCTGTGGTCATCAAAAGTCAGAATGGTATGGTCCCGGTCTTCGCCTAGCAAAGTAAGGTGGGGTTTAGTTACCGGCACTACCAGTTTTTCCCGGTAGGTACCCCGGCGGATGCGGATTACTACCTCCCGTCCTGACTGTGCAGGTGCTGCATCAATGGCCTGCTGTACCGTCCGGAACTGTCCGCTGCCGTCCTGAGCTACCACTAGCTCCGCCTCCGCCGCCCGGCCCACTGTCAGCCACAGAACGCCAATTAGGGTCAGGAGCAGACGCTTCATTGTCTTGCAAGTAAACATGCTGACAACTTACGCGGGCAGGCGGCAGCTACTACTGCCGTGCGCCGGGAATTTCTGCGCAAACGATGCCGGCAACGTTGCCAAGCAGAGTGGCTAAGTGAACGGTAAGAGGAAACCGTCGGGCCAAGCCAGCGGTGGAGCCTCTCGCTTGGCTACCTGATACTGGAAGTCATTTTTCGACATGGTCTGTCTTACCGCTTTAGGCTCTGCTCTTTCAGGCACTTCGGCTATTGATAACATTGCCGTAACACACTGGTCACATTGAAGTAATACGTAATGCCGCACTTTGCCTTAGCATTATCATTGTATGAAAAAATTGTTAACCAGCCTGTTGTTCCTGACAATGGGGTATGCCCAGGGTCAATCAACCGACTCCGTAGCCCAACCCAAAACAGGGGCAAAAAAATGGTTTGAAACGTTTGCCATCCGGGGCTACCTGCAGGCGCGCTACAACCGGCTGCTGGAAACCAACCCCAACTTGGCCTGTGAACAGTGCGACCGGTCCTGGGGCAACAATGGCGGGTTTTCGTTTCGACGTATTCGGGTAATTTTCTACGGGCAGCTCCACGAGCGGGTGTACTTTTACCTGCAGCCCGATTTTGCCAGCACCCCCAGTGGCAGCACTTCCCTGCACTTTGCCCAGCTCCGCGACGCCTACCTCGACTTAGGGCTTGATAAAGCCAGCCAGTTTCGGGTTCGGGTAGGACAGAGCAAGGTGCCCTTTGGCTTCGAGAATATGCAGTCGAGCCAGAACCGACTTGCCCTGGACCGGAACGATGCCCTGAACAGCGCCCTCTCGAACGAACGAGACTTGGGCGCTTTTTTGTACTGGGCCCCTAGCGCCGTGCGCCAGCGCTTCAGCCAGCTGGTAAAGGAGGGCCTGAAAGGGTCGGGCGACTACGGTGTTGTGGGCCTGGGCGTATTCAACGGGCAAACCGCCAACCGTCCCGAGCTAAACAACCAGCGCCACGTGGTAGCGCGCATCACGTATCCGCTGGCCATTGGCGGCCAACTGCTGGAGCCAGCCCTGCAAGCCTATACCGGCGAATACGTGGTGGCCAAAGACCAGCTTTCCAGCGGCGTGAAGCACCGCCCCGACCTGCGCTACCCCGACCAGCGCGCGGCGGCTACCTTGGTGCTGTACCCCCAGCCCTTCGGCATCCAAACGGAGTACAATGTGGGCCGCGGCCCCGAGTTCAACCCTCGCACGGACAGCATTGAAACCCAGCGCCTGCACGGGGGTTACGTGCAGCTGAACTACCGGCTACGCTACCAACAGCAGCAATTTTACCCCTTTCTGCGCCTGCAATACTACAACGGGGGCAAGAAGCACGAGCGGGACGCACGCAGCTACCACGTTCGGGAGGCCGAGCTGGGGGTTGAATGGCAACCCGTCCCCAGCTTCGAGCTGGTAACCATGTACACGCTTTCCTCGCGCCGTTTCGAAGATTTCCAGAAGCCCGATAACCGCCAGCGCGGCGGCCTGTTACGCCTGCAAGCGCAACTGAACTTTTAGGGCCCGCGGAGCTTAGTCGGTGGTGGGGTCCCAACCGCGTAGCACGGTTTGCAGGGTGTAGTGCTGGGCTTCGGCGTCGGAAAGCTGCCGGGCCCAGGCCACGCGCTGCCGGGGCGCGGCACCGGGGCCGCGGCTCTGGTACTCGGCGTAGCGGGCAGTTTGCTTGTTGCTTTCCTTGTCCCAAGGGTCCCAGCCTTCTGGTTTTATTTGCTTGCCCAGCTCGCAGCGCAGGAACACCGTTTTGGCGTAGGGCCGCCAGGGCCGGCCGAGGTAGAAGCTACCGGCGGGCGCGTTGCCGGTAATGCGGCACTGGTTGAACACGTAACCGTAACGGGTGCTATCGGGGGTAGAAGCGGCCGTAACGAAGCCGCCGGTTTTGCAGAAAATCGTGCAGCCCTCAAACCAGGCCGTGCTGCTGCCGAAGATAAAATCCACGGTGCCTTCGATGTAGCAGCCCTCGTAGTACTGGCGGCTGCCGTAGCCGTAGGTATAAAGCGTGTCTTGGAAGCCCAGGAAGCGGCAGTTTTTAAACCGGGCTTTGTCGCCGGCCACCCACACGGCCACGGCCTGTCCCACGGGGCCCGCAGAGTTTTGAAACGTCAGGTTTTCAGCCGTAAAGTCGGCGCCGTAGAGGTAGCAGCTGGAGGAGCCCGAGGTGCCTTTCTCTTCCCCGAAGATGTTTTTCTTCTGGTTGTAGTCGTCGTAAGTCAGGATGGTTTGCTCCCGTTCTTCCCCAATCAGGCGCACTAGGTTTTTGGAGCCCGCCAGAATGAGCTTTTCCTTATACACCCCTTTTTTAACGAAGATGGTAGTGACTTTTTTGCGGAAGTCGGGCACGGCGTTGAAGGCTTCCTGCACCGTCCGGAATTGCCCGCTGCCATCCTGCGCCACCACAAAATCATAGCCCAGGGCCCGGCCCAGCGTCAGCCAGACTAGCAGAAAGAAAAGCAGGACGGATTTCATAGCGCACAAGTGGGTAGAGCGGCAACTTATTGGAAATCCGCTGGATTCAGTTGCTTGCACCCCGCTATTTCCGCGCAAACGTTGTCGGGAACGTTGTCAGACCCTACCTAACACGTAAGCCGCCCCAGGTCCGCTACATGGCAGGATCTGGGACGGCTTTACTAACTACCTGAAGGCATTTGCTTACCCCTTGTGAAACGGGCAACCGGCCGCAACGGCTACGTTACTGCCGGCCGCGGGCGTGGGCAGCAGGTTCAAGGCACCTTTGCCGGTGGCGCGCACTTCCGTCATCACGAAGCCGCTGGCGGGTAGCGTGGGCATGCGCGTCAGGTCATAACTGAGGTCTTGGGCTGGCACGTCGTAGCGGATACCGTCGTTGAGAAACAGCACGGCTTGCTTCATGGCCTCGATGGTAATCCACTCGCCGGCGCAGCGGTGGCCCGTCAGATACTCGCCGCCTCCCTGCGGAATAAAGTCGTAGGGGCTTCCTTGCCACTGCCGGAACCGCTCGGGCCAGAACACCTCGGGGTCCTGCCACCACCGTTCGTCGCGGAGGGTGCCGTACACATCCAGCAGCACCATCGTGCCTTTCGGAAACTCGAAGCCGTGCCAGGTAAAATCCTCGCGCACCAGCGCGCCCACAAACGGCGTGAACGGAAAATAGCGCCGCACTTCCTGCACAAACAGCTCAGCGTAGTCCTCGGCGGGGTCGCGCAGCAGCTGCCGGTAAGGCGGGTACTCGTGCAGGGCCAGGGCGGCGAAGGTGATGTAGGTAGAAATGGCCACAATGGGCCGAATGGCATTCATCAGCTCAATGGCGGCCATTTGTACATCCAGTAACTCGCCTTCTGCATCCCGATACCAGGCTACGGTGTGGGCAGCCGTACCTTCCTGCACCGGCAGTGTCCCCTTCCGAATGGCGCGAATAATGCTGCGCATCCACTTTTCGCCGCGGCTGCGCGCCTGCTTGCCGTGCCAGTGTCGGGGCCCTACCCCGCCGAAGCCATCCACCATGTTGCCAAAGTCGCGGGCGCGCAGGCGCACTTCCTTTTCCTCTAGCGGCACCCCAGCCCAGGCACAAGCCGCTCGGCACAGGATTTCCTGGGCTTCGCGGAAGAGCACTACCCTGTCCATCTGCTCCCAGCGGTGAGCATAGCGCTGCCATTGCTCGGCCAGCAAACTCATCAGCCGCTGCCGGCTGGCGGGCTCCATCAAGGACATAAACATTTCCTTACGGCAGCGGTGCTCCCCGTTGTCGCGGGTCTGAATAGCGTCTATGCCCATGAGCGTTGTCTGTACCCGGCGCGGAATGGCTCCCTTCCGAATAAAAAGCTTAGGGTTGTAGAACAGCTCGGCGGCTTCGGCTCCGTGCAGACAAATGGCCTTCATGCCCATCAGCTGAATCTGAAAAATGTCGGAGTCGAAGCGCTGGCTGCGATTATACAAAAAGGGGTAGCCTTCGCGCAGTACATCCAGGGTGCTGTCGAGGCTTGGGTCGCGGATAAGTTCGGGCATGGCAGATAGGGTAGGAACAAGCGGCCACGTGGCGGCTACGGATGGTGCCTAGTCCTACGGCCTAGCGCGGCGGAGGATATGGAGGAGCTAGGGAAGAAGAGCTGTACTTCGTGAGCCTTCTTGCCTACTTATTTGTTTTATGGCCTCTGCACTTTCACATTTCTTGCAGCCATGTTACCCCGGCGTATCAGTAGCGAGTCCCTTAGTTGCTGATTGGCACATCTCCCTTCGCTTCAATTTACAGCATAAACTCCCTTTCCTACTGCTGATGCTGATTCCTTCTGCGCCACCTATATGAGCGTTTCCATGAGTTGATTCTGGATTACGACCAACTACAGATTGAAGCGCAATTCGCTGGATAAAACGAAAAAAGCCCGACCTGCAGGCCGGGCTTTTTATAAGCAATGGGGCATAAACACTTACGAGTTCTGCGACATGCTGGCGGTAATGGCCTCCACGATTTCCTCCGAAATACCGGTGGTGCTGAAGCCGCCGTCGTGCATGAGGTTCTGCATGGTCACGTAGCGGGTCAGGTCCGAAAACAGGCTGATGCAGTAGTCGGCGCAGGCCTCGGCGGGGGCGTTGCCCAGGGGCGACAGTTTGTTGGCGTACTCGTAGAAAGCGTCGAAGCCACTGATGCCGGTGCCGGCCGTGGTTTTGGTCGGCGACTGAGAAATCGTGTTTACGCGTACTTTCTTAAGCTTACCCAGGCGCTGCCCGTAGCTGCGGGCAATGCTTTCGAGCACGGCTTTGGCCTGCGACATATCCGTGTAGTCGAGGAAGGCGCGCTGGGCGGCAATGTAGCTCAGCGCTACTACCGAGCCCCACTCGTTCAAGGCGTCCTGCTTTTCCGCTACGGCCAGCATTTTGTGGAACGACAGGGCTGATACGTCCAGGGTCTTCTGAAACCACTCGTAGTTCAGCTCGCCGTAGTGCTTGCCCTTGCGGATGTTGGCGCTCATGCCAATGCTGTGCAACACGAAATCAAGCTTGCCACCCAGCTGCTCCTGGGCACCGCTGAACAGCTTTTCCAGGTCCTCCATAGAGGTAGCATCGGCCGGGATGATGGGCGCGTTGCACTGCTCCGAAAGCTTGTTGATTTCGCCCATGCGCATGGCCAGCGGGGCGTTGGTGAGCACAAAGCGGGCCCCTTCGGCGTGGGCCTTCAGGGCTACTTTCCAGGCAATGGAATCTTCGTTGAGCGCGCCTGAAATGATGCCGACTTTGCCAGCGAGTAAGTTGTTAGACATGTGGTGAGAGGGTGAGATAGTGAAAAGGTGCGTTGATGTATTGGACTCCACTGCACCGTTTGAAACTCCAGTTTAGCGGCTGCCAAGTTAGCCATTCACTAATTCACAATTTCACCATGTCACAATTTCGCCGCTACCCTACCAATTCCTCGCCGCGCATGGCCAGTAGCTCGCGGGCACTCTGGTAGGCGTGCTGGCTGGGGTTGGCGCCCGAAATCATCTGGGCAATTTCCTGAATCCGCTCCTCCAGGTTCAGCACCCGGATATTGCTCACGGTGCGGTCGGCGCGGTCTTCCTTGTACACGAAATAGTGAGCGTCGCCGGCGGCGGCCATCTGGGGCAGGTGACTGATGGTAATGAGCTGGTGCTTGCGGGCCATCTGTTGCATCATGCGGCCCACTTTCACGGCAATTTCCCCGCTGATGCCGGTATCAATTTCGTCGAATACAATGGTCGGCAGCGCTGTCTTATCGGCCAGCATGTACTTGATGCACAGCATCAACCGCGAGAATTCACCGCCCGAAGCGGCTTTGCTCAGGGTTTGGGGCTGAGCGCCTTTGTTGGCCGTGAACAGGATGCTGACGACGTCGATGCCGCTGGTAGCGGGCGGACCTTCCTGGTGCTGCACCACGATGCGCGAGTTGGGCATACCCAGGTCAGCCAGCAGGGCTACCAGCTCCTTTTCGAACTTCGGGAATACCTTGCGGCGCGCTTCCGATAGGCGGCCCGCTTGCTTTTTTACGGTGGCCAGGGCCCCTTCCGCGTCGCGGCGGAGGCGGTTGATTTGCTTGTCCAGGTTGAGCACGGAGCCTACCTTGTCGCGCAGGTCAGAGCGCACGGCCAGCAGAGCCACCACGTCGCGGACTTGGTGCTTGCGCTGCAGGTTGTAGAGCACATTCAGGCGGCTCTGCAGCTCGTCAATGCGGGCGGGGTCGCCTTCGGTGCGGCGCTCTACTACCTCAATTTCATCGGCAATATCATGCAGCTCAATCAGGCAGCTGTCAAGGCGGTTTTTCAACTCCCGGGCCTGCTCTGAGTAGGCAGTAATTTGGCCCAGCAGAGTAGCGGCTTCCTTCAAGCCGCTGGTGGCGCAGTACTCGCTTTCCGTCAGGCTTTGCAGGGCCGACGTAAGCTTAAACTTGATTTCCTCGGCGTGCTCCAGCTCCTTTACCTCTTGCTCCAGCTCGTCCTGCTGCTCATTGTCGAGGCGGGCATCCTCCAGCTCGCTAAGCAGAAAACTATGGTAGTCCAGCTCCTTGTTGGCTTGGGCTACCTGGTCTTCCAAGGCTTTCAGGTCGGCCTCCAGCTTGCGGTACTGGCGGTAGGCGTTGCTGTACTGAGCGCGGGTAGGCACCAGACCGGCGTATAAATCCAGTAGGTTTAGCTGAAACACAGCATCCCCGAGCAAGAGCGTGTCGTGCTGGGAGTGAATATCCATGAGGTTGGCCCCGATGTTACGCAGGGTTTCCAGCGTCACGGGCGTGTCGTTCACAAAGGCGCGCGACTTGCCGGCCGGACTAATCTCGCGGCGCAGAATGCACTGGGTGTCGTAGTCGAGGTCTTCGGCTTCGAAGATGTCCTGCAGCTGGTAGCTGCTGATGTCGAACTGGCCTTCAATCACGCACTTTTTCTCCGTGTCGAAGAGCATGCGCGAATCGGCCCGGTTGCCGAGCAAGAGACCAATGGCCCCGAGCATGATAGACTTGCCCGCGCCAGTTTCGCCGGTAATAATATTCAGAAGGGCCGAGGGTTGCAGCTGCAGCTGCTCAATCAGGGCGTAGTTTCGGATGCGCAGGTCAACGAGCATAGCAATCCACGTGAGGGCCGAACAGCCGGCCGTAGCAAACAAAAGGGAAAAGCTACGGGCCAGGCACAGCCTAGTCTAGTAGCTTTAGCAAAGCTACTAGCTCACTTAGTTAATTGCTAACTATTTTCGCTGAATCTTTTTTTGAGCCTGCTTACGGCTGCCGCAGGATAGCCTGGTACTTAGCCGAATTAGTCGGGTCCGTCTCCGACAGCAGGGTAACTACCTGCGTCTTCTGCTGCTGGTCGGGACTGGTGCGGAAGATATTGGCTATTTCGTCGGCCTTAGTAGTGAAGAAGGCACGGGCTAGCAGCGTACCCGGCCGGCGCTGCACGGCTTGTTGCACGCCCTGCAAGGCGGTAGTAATGGTGGTGCGGGCTTCCTCGGGCTTGGTGATGAACACGTCCATGCCCTGTCGGTAGTAGGCGTACATACCGCTGCGGAAGGCCTCCAACTGCGGGTCCTGCAAGTTATTGAGCAGCCAGTAGCGGTTGCCGTTGTTCCCGTCCTTCCAGCCCTCATCGGCCTCATTGGTCACGTTTTGGGAGGAAGCATTGGTCAGAATGTTGCGGGCCCGGTCGTAGTACGCCGAGCCGCTCAGGGGCGAAAAGCTGTCCTGGTCCATGCCAATGACGATATAGGCATAGAAAGCCAGCAACGACGACAGGTTACCGACGAAGGTATTCTCGGAGTAGTCAATCGGGTTCTGGGGCGAGTAATTGAAAATCCAGCCCCGGTCGGCAAAGCTAAGCACGTTGGTTTCGTAGCCGGTGCCGTACACCGGGCGGGTGCTCAGGATGCGCACTGTGGCCCGGTAAGTGCCGTTCTGCGGAATTTCCGTAATGCCCACGAAGAACTTACAGCGAATCCGCTCCTCCGGCCGGTACGTTTGGTTGGTAAAGGAGCGGGTGTTCAGAAAGGCCTGCATGTCGTTGCGCATCTGCTGCACCAGCTGCCGGTCGGCAATGGTCACGTTTTCCGTGGAAATGGCTACCTCCGCCTGCAGTTCTTGAGCGTGGGCAGAACGGGTCAGCAGTAAGGCCGGCAACAGCAGCAGACAGGACAGCAGGGCAAGGTTACGCATGGTGGGGCAAGCGGGCTAAAACGGTACGCACAATGTCGTGGGCTACTTCTGTTTTGGGCTTCAACTCAAAGGTAGTTACCGCTCCATCGGCCCCCAGCAAGGTTACCTTGTTGGTGTCATGACGGAAACCGGCCCCGGGGTCACGCAAGGAGTTGAGGACGACCAGGTCAAAGTTCTTGCGCTGAAGCTTTTCCAGCGCGTGCGCCCGCTCATTGTTTGTCTCCAACGCAAAACCTACCGAAAATTGTTCGGGCCGCTTGGTTTTGCCCAGGGTAGCGGCAATGTCCACGTTCTTGACCAGTTCCAGGGTAAGCGTGTCGCCAGCTTTCTTGATTTTGTTTTCCGCCACCTGCGCCGGCTTGTAATCTGCTACGGCCGCGGCAAAAACCCAGACGTCGGCCGCGGCGGCTACGGCGGCAGCGGCGGCGTACATTTCGTCGGCAGTTTGCACGCGCTGCACCCGGATGCTCGATGAGGCCGGATCGGGCAGACTGGTAGGGCCGCTGATCAGGTCCACTACCGCGCCGGCGGCGGCAAAGGTTTCGGCCAGCGCGTAGCCCATTTTGCCGGTGCTATGGTTCCCGATAAAGCGGACGGGGTCCAGAGGCTCATAAGTAGGACCGGCAGTAATCAGAACGCGCAAGGTTTCCATCAGAAATAAGTCAGCCAAGAGGGCCGATAAGATAGACTATTCGGCAAAGAATTGCTTTAGCTCGATTACAATCTGCTCCGGCTCCAGCATGCGGCCCGGGCCGCTCAGGCCACTGGCCAGCTCCCCCGCCGGCGACTCCCAGATGTGGTTGCCGTACTGGCGCAAGCGGCTTAGGTTAGCCTGGGTAGCCGGGTGCTGGTACATGTCCAGGTCCATGGCCGGGGCTACAAACACCGGGCAGCGGGCCGAGAGGTAAACGGCATCGAGCAGGGTATCGCAGAGGCCATTTGCCAAGTGTGCCAGCGTGTTAGCCGAGGCCGGAGCTATTACCAGCGCATCGGCCCACAAACCCAGGTGCACGTGATTGTGCCACTCTCCGCCCCGCTCATCCTTCACAAAGCCCTGTAGTACCGCATTCTTGGACAAGGTGGCCAGGGTGAGCGGGGTTACGAAGGCGGTGGCCGCAGGCGTCAGAATCACCTGCACTTCGGCGCCGGCTTTTACCAGCAGCCGCACTAACGTAGCCGATTTATACGCGGCAATGCTGCCGCTTACGCCCAGCAGAATCTTGCGCCCTTGCAGTTCAGCCATCAGAGGGTAAGGCTATATTCCATGAAAACGCCATGCTGAGTTCGGGAAACCCGGCGCGCAATCGTCGGAAAGGGTTTCCAACGAGGCGGGCACCGGGCTTCCCGAACTCAGCATGGCGCTACTTGTTGTGCGAGACAGGGCGCGAACTACTCAGCCTTGCGGGCCTCGGGCAGCTGCTCCTCTTCAGCGGGCGTGCGGAAGTGCACTTTGCCCTCCAGGAACTCCTCTACAGCCAGGTTGGTAGGCTTGGGCAGACGCTCGTAGTGCTTGGAAATTTCGATTTGCTCACGGTTTTCGAACACTTCTTCGAGGTTGTCGACGGTGGTAGCAAACTCGGCCAGCTTGCCGTTCAGCTCTTCTTTCAGCTTCACGGAAATCTGGTTGGCGCGCTTCGAGATGATGGCAATGCTCTCATACACGTTGCCAGTCTCGTGGGTGAAGTCCGACATGTTGCGGGTCACAATAGAAGCGGGTACGTTGTTCGGAGTCTTCATATGGAGTTGATGGGCTGATTTGTCGATGGGTCAATATGCTAATTTCTGATGTGCTGGTAGCCGCTCGTTATCACATCACAAATTAACCGCTTAGTTAGCGGCGGTTGATTCAGCCGGCTTGAGCTTGGCTACGGCGTCGCGGGCCGTGTCGTACATACGCTCGGCATCCTTTAGATTTTTGCTCTGCGGGAAAGCGTCAATAAAATTCTGGTAGAAGGCAATGGCTTCCAGGTACCGCTCCCGCTGCTTTTCTTCCACGCTTTCCGTGGCCAAATCAAACTGGGCGCTGAGCTTGAGGAAGGCCGCCTGCTCGCCAAAAGCCGAGGCCGGATACTGCTGCTGAAAACCCGTGAAGGCCGTTACCGCCGACTGGTAGTAACGCAGGTCATAGTAAAGGCGGGCGCCGCGGAAGGCTTTGTTTTCCAGCTTCTTCTGCAGCTCCTGCGACATGCCGTCGGTTTCGGCGCGGAAGCGGCTTTCGGGGAAGCGGTTCAGGAAATCCTGAATGACTTCCAGGGCCGAATAGGTGTTGGTTTGGTCCAGCTGAAAATCCGGGGAGTCGCGAAACAAAGACTTGGCTTGCATGAAAGCCGCTTCCTCCGCAAACGAGGAGTTCGGGTACGTCTCGTAAAAGGTCTTGAAATAGTAGGCGCTCAGCGTGTAGTTGCGCTGGCGGAAGTTGGTGTTGGCAAAATAAAACTGCGCCTTCTCCGCTTCCGGACGGCCTTTCAGCAGCGGAATCAGCTCTTCGAGCAGCGTGCCGGCCTTGAAAAAGTCGCCTTTCTCATAGTACTGAATAGCAGCTTCGTACTTCTTGTTCACGTCGGTGCTCTTGAGCAGCTTCTGGTAGCCGGTGCAAGAGCCGAGCAGCAACGTGCTTAGCAGCAGAACAAAGAAGGTAGGGCGGAAAGACAGCATAAGGGGCGCAAAGGTAAGGATAATCAGTGAGGCAATGAGTACCACAGCTTAGGGAAGTAAAACTACTACCCCTCAGGCCACTGGCGCTACTTTTTCACTACCGGCTTGGGGGCGGCAGGTGCCGTTTTCTTTTTGACCGGCGCTGCTTTTCGGGGAGTAGCGGCGGGCTTTTTCTTGGGGGCCGCTTTCTTTTTGGGCTTGACCGGTAGGGCGAAGTGCTTGCCTAACGTTTGGCGGCGGGTAGGGCGTTCCTTGGGCCGCCACCGGAAGTCTTTTAGCTGGGCATCTTCGGGCTTGAGTTCATTGGGCGGGATAAAGCTGGCCTCGGGGTTGGTCAGGAAGCTGATGGTTTGGAGCTTGCTGTCGGCAAAGCGCAGGGCCATGGTCGCCGAGACAGATTTGTTGACCCCGGACACGGCCGTGTCGCCCTCAAGAGCATAGTAGAGGCTCTCGGCGTTGCCAAGCACGTCAATTTTTTTTATCGACTTATCCCGGAAGTAGGCCACCATGTAGCGGCCCTTCACTTGGTTGAAGTTCAGCAGCGTGTCCTGCCCAATGCTGAAGGCGTGCCCGTAGAGGCGCATCTGGTCAATCTGGCCCTTGCGCTGCTGAATCTGCATGGAATCGGCGGTGAGCTGGTTTTTCTGGTTCCAGAGCACCGGGTCGTGGCTGAGGTAGATGACGGAGTCCTGCCGGTCGTAGGTCAGCGAGTCGCAGCGGCCCTGCAAATCGGCGCGGAAGATGCCCACCTTGCGGTAAGCGTAGATGACGCCGGCCTTGTTCTGGGGCGGGCGGCCCTCCAGGCTCACCAGCGTGTCGGCGGTCAGGTAAAGCGTATCCTTGTCGTTGATATTGCGCATTACCGGGCGGCTGCCGTACACCTTGGCCCGGCCCTGGGCCCGCCAGTAGCGGCCCACGTCGCCCCGGATTTCAATGTTGTCCTTCTTAGAGGTCATCGAGACGTGGCCGGTAGCCACGCCGTACTGCCGGGCTTCGTCGTAGAAAATCTTGTCGCCGCCGAGCAGGTAGTTGGGGGTTTCAATTTTGGCGTTGCGGGCAAAGTTGGAAACCTTGGTAATGGTGTTGTAGGTGCCGTTTTCGGCGTAGAGGTTGCCCTGCTTGCCCCGGATGCGCGTCGGCCCGAAGAAGTAGGCAATTTTGCTGACGGTGTTGTACTGGAGCGTATCGGTGTCGATAGTGTTTTCCTTGGTTATCAACTTCACGTTGCGCTTGAAACTGAATACCTTGCTTTGGGTATTATAGTAGCCAAACTGGCTGTCCAAGGTGTTTTCCGGGTCCTGGAGGTGGCCGCCGGTGCTGTAGTAGGCCAGGTTGCGGTTCAGGTCGTAGTCGAGCAGCTGGGTAGTCAGGGTCATGCGCGGGTCGCGCATGGTCACGTTGCCGGTCATGCGGGCCTTGCGGGTGTCGCCGTCGTACGTGCCCCGGTCGCCGGTAATCGTGATGGTGTCGTTCTGAATGATGCGCACGTTGCTGAACGCTTCCAGCGCATTTCGCTCAGTGTACTGGTAGGCCGAATCGCAGTACAGCAGTGTGGTGCCCTGCTTGAAGCTCACGTTGCCAATCAGCTTACGAATTTCTACGCCGTTAAACGTGCCGCCTTGCAGCCGCCCAGCGCCGAGTAGCTCGATGCGCTGACCTTGGGTAGGGGTAGGCGGCGCACCGGGGCGGTCGGCGGGGCGTTGCTGGGCCCAGGGGAGGAGGGGCAACAGCAGGAGCAGGAAGAGAAAAAGAGGCTTCGGAAACGACATTTAACTGCAAAGGTACAGAAGGGCCGTTGCTAACGGTTTTCTTTGTGGAATAGTACAGATAGTTGATCAAGACCAGACAGCTGTCGGCTGTGCTCATGCAACAACTTCTACCCTTTTTACCATCAGCCATCAGCCTTTTCTGTCATTCCGACGCAGGAGGAATCTGGGTTAGCCTTTGGTGAACAATCCAGATTCCTCCTGCGTCGGAATGACAGGAGAGATGCATTTGTCTGTTTCCGCTGCGTTAACCGCATTTCTCCCTACCCCCCATGCTCGACCGAATTCAAGCCTATATTCAGGAACACGCTCTCTTCTCCCCCACCGATAAGCTGCTGGTGGCCGTCAGCGGCGGCCTCGATTCGGTGGTCTTGGCTCACGTGCTGCACAAGCTGGGCATAGACTTTGCCATAGCGCACGGCCATTTCGGGCTACGGGCCGAGGAAGCCGACGCCGACGAGCAGTTCGTGCGCAAGCTGGCCAAACAGTACGAGGTGCCCTACTTCGTGGAGTTTTTCCAGACCAAGCAGTTTGCCGAGCAAGAAGGCATTTCAACCCAGATGGCGGCCCGCGCCCTGCGCTACGAGTGGTTTGAGCGCCTGCGCCAGACCCAGGGCCTCGACTACATTGCCACGGCCCACCACCAGCGCGACACGGCCGAAACCATGCTGCTCAACCTCACCCACGGCACCGGCCTAGCGGGCTTGCACGGCATCCGGCCCAAAGCCGGCTACCTCGTGCGCCCCCTGCTGGCCGTCAGCAAGCCCGACCTCTACGATTACGTCGTAGAAAACCGCCTGATCTGGCGCGAGGATGCCTCGAACGACTCGCCCGTATACCAGCGCAACCGCCTGCGCCTGGACGTACTACCCGTGCTGCGCGACATCAACCCCAACCTCGACCAGACCCTGAGCATTACCGCTGAGCGCGTGGGCGGGGCCGAGGAAATTGTGCGCCGCTACGTGGAAGAAACCGCCGCCCAGGCCCAGCGCACCGAGCCCGAGGCGACCTACCTCGATATCCGGATGCTGCAGCGCACGGCCGCTACTGCCGTAGTCTTGCACGAACTGCTCCGGCCGTTTGGCTTTTCCTACCTCATGGTAAAAGACATTGTGCAGAGCTTCGGGGCCGAGTCGGGCCGCCGGTTTGAGTCGCCGACGCACCGGCTGGTCAAGGACCGGGAGCAGCTGGTGATTACCCCACGCACGCTCACCAAGTTTGGCACCCACCAGCTGCAAGCCGGCCAGGAAGCCCTGAAAATTGACGGCCTGCACCTGCGCACCGAGCTGCGGGAAGTAACCGAAGGCTTCGATATTCCGAAGGGCAAAGCCGTGGCGGCGCTGGATGCGGACGCCCTGAAGTTTCCGCTCACGGTGCGCACTTGGCAGGAGGGCGACTGGTTTATGCCCATCGGCATGAAGGGCAAGAAGAAGCTCTCCGACTTCCTCATCGACCAGAAAGTACCGCTTAACCTCAAAGACAACGTGCAGGTGCTGGTTTCCGCCGACGGCAAAATTGCCTGGGTTATCGGCTTCCGCCCCGACGACCGGTTCAAGGTGACCGAAGAAACCGAGCGGGTGCTGGTGGTGAAGCGCATGTAAGGGGTGTAGCTGATGGGCAATAGCCCTACGGTTGAGCCGTGTGCACTCGCGCCCCTACCGTACAGTTTTGCGGTAATTGGGTTTGCCAGAAACCGTTTTGGGTTAGCTTTACGACCTCATCCCATAGTTCACACCCAATTCCTCACCCAATGAAAGTTACCGTAGTTGGAGCCGGCAACGTAGGGGCAACCTGCGCCGATGTACTGGCCACCCGCGAAATTGCCAACGAAATTGTGCTGGTTGACATCAAGGAAGGTTTCGCCGAAGGCAAAGCCCTTGACATCTGGCAGAAAGCCCCCATTATCGGCTACGATTCCCGCACCGTAGGCGTCACCGGCGACTACACCCGCACCGCCGACTCGGATGTGGTGGTCATTACCTCCGGCCTGCCCCGCAAGCCCGGCATGAGCCGCGACGACCTGATTTCGACCAACGCCGGCATCGTGAAAACGGTAACCGAGCAGGTAGTAAAATACTCGCCCAACGCCATCATCATCGTTGTGTCGAACCCGCTGGACGTGATGACGTACCAGGCCCACCTCACCTCGGGTTTGCCCCGCGAGAAGGTGTTTGGCATGGCTGGCATTCTGGATACGGCCCGCTACCGTGCCTTCCTGGCTGAGGCCCTGAACGTGAGCCCCAAGGACATTCAGGCCGTGCTCATGGGCGGCCACGGCGACACGATGGTGCCCCTGCCCCGCTACACCACCGTAGGCGGCATTCCGGTAACCGAGCTCATCGGCAAAGAAGAACTCGATGCCATTGTGCAGCGCACGGCCGTGGGTGGCGGCGAGCTGGTGAAACTGATGGGCACTTCGGCCTGGTATGCTCCCGGCGCCGCCGCAGCGCAGATGGTAGAAGCCATTGTGCGCGACCAGCGCCGCGTGTTCCCCGTGTGCATTGAGCTGCAGGGCGAGTACGGCATCAACGGGGTGTACCTGGGCGCCCCGGTTATCCTGGGCCGCAACGGCATTGAGAAGGTAATCGAGCTGCAACTCAATGACGAGGAAAAGGCTCTGCTGGAAACCTCGCGCGGCCACGTGAAAGAGGTAATGGACGCCCTCGACAACATGAGCAAGGCTTCGGCCTAAGCTGCCCCGACGAGCTTCAGACGCAAAGGGCCTCTCTACCCGGGTAGAGAGGCCCTTTGTTTTTAAAGTTTCTGATTAGCAGCCACCAAAAAGCCCACCGATTACATTCGGTGGGCTTTTTGGTGCTTAACTAGGGTAATGCTTAACGCTGGCTGGCCCGGAACAGCTTCTGCTTCTCATCTTTCGACAGGCTTTCGTAACCGGAGCGCGAAATCTTGTCCAGAATCAGGTCAATTTCATCCTGCTCGGGTTTGGCCAGGCTGCCTTTCTTGGGTACGGCCGCGGCGGGAACTGCCGTAGCGGCTCCGCCCCGCGTTACGCGCAGGTTGGGCCGGCCGGTAGCCAGGCGCGTTACCCAGTCGCCGACGGCCTGCACCGGGCGGCCCAGGTCGCGGCCCGCCTGGAGCTGCTTAATGAACAGAAAGCCTAGCAGCGCCCCGCCCAGGTGGGCAATTTCGCCGCCCGGGTTCCCCCCGTTGATGCCGGCAATACTCAGCAGCACCACTACGCCGGCAATGTATTTGATGCGGACCGGCCCAATCAGAATAATGCTGAACGTGTAGTCGGGCAAGAGGGTAGCAGCGGCCAGAATAACGGCCGTTACGCTGGCGGAAGCACCATACAAAATAGCCGGCGAATCGCGAAAGGCCGGAATCAGGTTGAACGCCAGCACGTACAAGGCGGCCCCGGCAAAGGCGCCCAGCACGTACAAACTCACCAGGCGCCGGTCGCCGAGGTACTCGCGCACCAACGACCCGAACCAGTACAGGTTCAGCAGGTTGAAGAGAATGTGCAGAAATTCGAAGTGGATGAAGCTGTAGGTAAGCAGCGTCCAGGGGCGGGTGAGCAAGGTGCCGGGCACCGAGGGCACGGCCAGCCACTCCAGTACCGGCAGGTGTCCGTTACGGTCCTTGGTAAGGATGAACAGCACCGTCCGCAGCAGAATGAAGCCAATGAACACCAGCACATTCAGCAGCAGCAGCTGGTTCAGGGCGTTGTCCCGTTTGCTAAAGGCCGTGCGGATATCGTTGGCAATACTCATAGGTGAGGCAGGTTTGAAGCGGGGCCGGGGCGGTAGTGAGGCACCGGCAGCGGGCGGTAATTTCTACAATTTTCGGGCAAGCTTCCTGCGCCCTGACAAGTTCGCGGACTTAGTACATGCGGGTGCGGTTACGCTGCCAGAGTAGCAACACCACGAGGCCAACCAACATTCCGCCCAAGTGCGCAAAGTGCGCCACATTGTCGCCGGGTACGCGGTGGACCCCAAAGTAGAATTCGTACAGCCCGTACAGCACCACAAAATACTTGGCCTTGATGGGAATCGGTATAGGAAAAACCATCAGCTCAGTATTAGGAAAGAAGAAGGCAAAGGCCAGCATAATGCCGAAAAGCGCCCCGGATGCGCCCAGCATGGGGTAACGCAGGCTGTCCTGGTAGCCTTGCTCCATCGACGTGAGCACGCCCTGAATCAGCTGCTGATCGTCGGGGGTTTTGTGCAGCTGGCTGATGACGGGGTCGTAGGCCCGGGGATTTTCAGTCACGTTATGCTCCACGTAGTCCTGCAGGTGCAAGTCCGTGGGCTCTTGGCGAAATACTTCTGTATCGTGCTGCATTCGCCGCAGCTCATAGGTGCGCAAGCCATTATAAAGCATGCCCGCTCCCAGACCGCAAATCAGCCAGTACGTCAGAAAGCGCTTGGCGCCCCAGCGCTGCTCTAGCATGGGCCCCAAGGCTATTAGGCCCAGCATATTAGAAAAGATATGGCCAATATCGGCGTGCATGAACATGTGGGTCAGAAACTGCCAGGGCCCAAACAGCCGGTTATCAAGAGGATACAGGGCCAGAAAAAGCAGGCGGTTGCTCACCAGGGTACTCAGAAAAAACACCGCCACGTTGGCGATAAGCAGGTTGCGGACCGTGGGGGTAAGCTGAAACATGAAGGGCAGGTTGGAACGAAAGAATAAGCGCCAGGCGGGCCCCGGGCTCCGATGGCAAAGGAACTACGTAAGCGGCGGCGGTGCGGCTACCTAGCGCGCCACGCTTTCCGGCTACCGCCGGAATAGCTCCTGCACCTGACCCAGCTCCAGCAGCACAATGGTGCGCCGGCCATCGGGGGTGTAGTTGGGCACCTGGCAGGCAAAGAGCTTGTCAACGAGTGTGGTCATTTCCAGCTCCGAGAGGCGGGCGCCGGCGGCCGTAGCCGCCACGCGCCGGGCCAGCACCCGGGCTATTTGCTCCCGGCGGTCCAGCTTCATGGGGCCGGCGTGGGTCCGGAACTGCTCAATGAGGCCCTCCAATAGCTCTTTCTCGTCGCGGGCAGGCACATCGGCCGGAATGCCTTCCACGGCAATGGTGTGCTTGCCGAAATCGGTAAAGCGGAAGCCCAGGGCCCGCAGGGGTTCTTCTACCTCCCGCAGAATGGCGAAGTCCTGGGGGGTGAAGGTAATGGTGCGCGGAAACAGCAGGGTTTGGGAGGCGCTGGTGTCACGCTCCAGGTTCTGGGCGTACTGCTCAAACAGGATTCGCTCCCGGGCCGCTACCTGGTCAATCAGCATGACGCCCGACTTCACGGGTACCAATAGATACTGCTGGTGCAGCTGCAGCACCTTGTTGCCGGGCCCCGTGGACGACTCGCGCAGGGGCAGCTCCGGAGTAGCCGTAACGGGCGCCGCCAGCGGTTCTTCCGGCGCGGGCGGGGTAGCAAATGCGCCGGCCGCGGGTAGTTCCGGCGCGGGCCCGGCGGCCGGCGGCAGCGCGGGCACCGCCACCGGACGAGGCCCTACTGCCGCGGCGGAGGGCACCGGCACGCCGGCCGCCGTGGCCTCGTGCTCCACGTCGGGCACGCTGATCTGGCTCAGGCTCTTATAAAAGTCCTCCAGTTCCCGCTTGGCTTGCTCGGTAGGCCGGGGCGGCAACTGCCGCTCATAGGCATCGGAGCGGGGCGTTTTATTTTTGGAAGTAGCCGGGCTACCCGCGGCCCGGGCCGCCGCGGAAGCCAGGGCGTCGGGCTTGAAGTCATCGGCAAAGGGGTTGCGCTCCTGGCCCGAAAGGCGCAGGGGCTGAATAGGCGCAAAGTTCACGTCGCCGTCGAAGTCCAGGGAAGGCGCCATGTTGTGCAGCCCCAGGCTTTGCTTCACGGCGGCCCGCACAATGGCGTACACGGTTTTCTCGTCCTCGAACTTGATTTCCGTTTTGGTCGGGTGCACGTTGATGTCGATGGCCTTGGGGTCAAGCTCCAGAAACAGCACGTAAAATGGGTGCGTGTCCTTAGGCAGCAGCCCCTCGTAGGCGGCCAGCACGGCGTGGTTGAGGTAGGCCGAGCGAATGAAGCGGTTGTTGACAAAGAAAAACTGGTCGCCCCGACTTTTCTTGGCCGACTCCGGCTTGCCGATAAAGCCTTTCACGCTGATAAACGGCGTCACTTCTTCTACCTGCGCCAGCTGCTCCTTGTAGCCGTTGCCCAGCAACGATACAATGCGCTGGCTCAGCTTGCCGGCCGGCAGGTTAAACACCTCCAGATCATTCTGAAACAGCGAGAAGCTGATCTGAGGGTTGGCCAGGGCGACGTGCTGAAACTCGTCCAGAATGTGGCGCATCTCCACCGCGTTGCTCTTGAGGAAGTTACGACGGGCGGGCACGTTAAAAAACAGATTTTTCACGCTGATGCTGGTGCCGTCGGGGCAGGCCACGGGCTGCTGGCTGCTCACCTGCGAGCCTTCCACCAGTAGTAAGGAGCCGGTGTCCTGGTCGCGCTGCTTGGTGCGGATTTCCACCTGGGCCACGGCGGCAATGGAGGCCAGCGCCTCGCCCCGGAACCCCAGGGTACGGATGCGGAACAGGTCGTCGGTGGTGCGGATTTTGCTGGTGGCGTGGCGCTCCAGGCTCATGCGCGCGTCCGTTGGGCTCATGCCCGAGCCGTTATCAACCACTTGCACCAGTTGCTTGCCCGCTTCCTTCACGATGAGCTGCACCTGGGTAGCGCCGGCGTCCACAGCGTTTTCCAGCAGTTCTTTTACCGCCGAAGCGGGCCGCTGCACTACCTCGCCGGCGGCAATTTGGTTGGCTAAATACTCGGGTAGCAGCTGAATAATATCGGCCATACACTATCGAAATCAAGGCAAAATCAACGAAAAAAACGGTGCTGCTTCCGGGCCTTCCCGCGGGGCTATCGGCCTGATAACAACCGGCGTCGGGAAATTATCCGTAAGTTTGCGGCCAACTTTTGTGTGCGCAGCGTGAGACGTATTCACCGTCTTGTGCGTTGGAAGGTGAGGAAGGTAACAATGCAAAGGCCAGCATGAGCGGCCCGTAGCGTGGCCTGCCTCCGTAGCCGGCACCGTTTTTGGAACCGCAAAAGTAGGGCTTTTCACTTCGCCTTCCTCTTACCTATCACCCCTCAGCACGAACGACCGGAGCCGATGCTCAAAGACTTTCGGATTGGAATATTCCTGCTAGTACTGGCCATTACGGGTCTGCTCATTTCCTCAGCGACCCCGCGCGAGGAAGATGCGCGGCCCATGTCGGTGGCCGAGCAAAACTGGGTCGACAGCGTGTTTAACTCGCTTACTCCCGATCAGCGCCTGGGCCAGTTGTTCATGGTGGCCGCGTACTCCAACAAGGACCGGAAGCACACCCAGTACACGGAGTTCCTGATCAAAAACTATAACATCGGCGGGCTGATGTTTCTGCAGGGCGGTCCGCGCCGGCAGGCCAACCTCACTAACCGCTACCAGGCCGCCGCCAAAGTGCCGCTGCTGGTTGCCATGGACGCCGAGTGGGGCCTGGACATGCGCCTGGATTCCTCCATGCACTTTGCCAAAGGCATGACCCTGGGCGCCATGGACGACGACCAGTACGTGTACCAGATGGGCCGCGAAATTGCCCTGAAAATGAAAACCCTGGGCGTGCACGTAAGCTTCTCGCCCGTTATCGACGTCAACTCCAACCCCGACAACCCGGTGATTGGCAACCGCTCGTTTGGTGAAAACAAGGAGCAGGTAGCTAAGCGCGGCGTGAGCTATATCCGCGGACTGCAGGACCACGGGGTGCTGGCCGTAGTCAAGCACTTCCCCGGCCACGGCGACACCGACGTGGATTCCCACGTAGCTCTGCCCGTTATCAACTCCGACCTGGCCCGACTGATGAACGTGGATCTGTACCCGTTCCAGAAGGCCATCGACCAGGGCGTGATGGGCGTGATGGTGGGCCACTTGTACATGCCCCTGTTTGACACGGTCCGGACGCTGTCGGCTACCATCTCCAAAAACCTGGTAACGGGGCTGCTGAAGGAGAAGATGAACTACCGCGGCCTCGTGTTCACGGATGCCCTGAACATGAAAAGCGTGTCGAGCCTGTATAAGCCCGGCGAGCTGGATGCCCTGGCCCTGGCGGCTGGCAACGACGTGCTGTTGTTTCCCGAGGACGTGCCCATGGCCGTGCAGAAAATCAAGGAAACCATTGAAGCCGGTAAGATTGACCAGGCCGATATTGACCTGCGGGTGCGCAAAATGCTGCGGGCCAAGTACTGGGCGGGCCTGAACCGCTACCAGCCCATTGACGTGCCCAATCTGATGACCAACCTGAACCGGCCCCTGAGCCGCATGGTGCAGCAGCAGATTTATGAGCACGCTACCACGGTAGTGAAAAACGAGGACGACCTGCTACCCTTCAACCGCCTGGACACCCTGCGGATTGCCTCCGTAACCATCGGCTCGGACGCGTCGACCTACAAGGAGATTATGGGCAAGTACCAGAACGGACCGGTGTACGCCGTGCCCAACCGGTACGCCGTCGACTCGACCTTTGCCCGCATTGCCGGCAGCCTGACGCCCTATAACGTGGTGGTAGTTAGCCTGCACAACATGAACAACACGCCCACTCATAACTACGGTATCGGGGAAGGGGCGCTGAAATTCCTGAAGGAGCTGCAGGCCAACAAGCGCATCAAGACGGTGGTGGTGGCCTTTGGCAACGCTTACGCCCTGAAGTTTCTGGAGGGCAGCCGCACCCTGGTGTGTGGTTATGAGGACAACTACGCTTCTCAGCTAGTAGTACCGCAGGTGCTATTCGGGGCGCTGCCGGCCAAGGGCCGCCTACCCGTCACGGTGTCGGAGAACCTGAAGGCTGGCACGGGCCTGCCTACCCCCGACTTCCGCCGCCTGCGCTACGGTACGCCCGAAGAAGCCGGCCTCGATTCCCGCATTCTGTCTCAGATCGACAACGTGGCTCTGGAAGCCGTGGCCTACGCTGCCGCGCCCGGCTGCCAGGTGCTGGTGGCCAAGGATGGCATGGTGGTGTTCGACAAAAGCTACGGCTACTGCACCTACGACAAGTCGCAGCCCGTGAACAGCAGCACGCTCTACGATCTGGCTTCCGTCACGAAGGTAGCGGGCACCTTGCAGGCCATCATGTACCTCAAGGACCAGGGCAAGCTCAACCTCGACGAGAAAGTAGCCGGCTACTTGCCCGAGCTGAAAAGCACCAACAAAAAGGACATGACGGTGCGGGAAGTGCTCATGCACCAGGCCGGCCTCAAGCCCGGCATCCCGACCTGGGAGCGAACCATCACCAAAGCTGGTCCCAAGCCTACCTTCTACGCCAGCATCGAGTCGCCGCAGTTTTCGCGGGAGGTAACCCCGCAGCTCTACAGCCTTTCTACTTCCGAAGATTCCGTGTGGTCCTGGGTGCGGCGCTCTAGTCTGCTGCCCAAGGTGAAGGGCAAGTACCCGGTAGAGTACTCCGACCTAAGCTTTATTATTCTGAAGCGGGTAGCGGAGAAAGTATTGCAGCAGCCCATTGAGCAGTTCCTGCAGAAGAACTTCTACCAGCCCCTGGGCCTGGGCACGATGACCTATAACCCGCTGGCGAAATTTCCGAAGTCGTGCATCGCACCCACGGAGAATGATACCTACTTCCGGCGCACCCTGCTGCAAGGCACCGTGCACGACCAGACGGCGGCCATGATTGGCGGCGTGGGCGGGCACGCCGGGCTGTTCTCCAACGCCAACGACCTGGCCATTCTCATGCAGATGAACCTGCAGAACGGCCGCTACGGCGGGCAGCGCTATTTCCAGACGCCCATTGTCACGGAATTTGCCCGCAGCACCGAAGCCGGCAACCGCCGCGGTCTGGGCTGGGACAAAGGCGACCCGAGCAAGCCCGAAGGCCCCACCAGCAACCTCTCGCCGGCCAGCACTTTTGGGCATACCGGCTTCACGGGCACCTGCGTGTGGATGGACCCCGAAAACAAAATCCTCTACATTTTTCTTTCTAACCGCGTGTACCCTGACGCTGGCAATAACAAGCTGCGGCAGTACAACATCCGAACCCGCATTCACGACGTGATTTACAAGTCGTTACAGAAAACATGATCTGTTGTCCGGCTTTCCTGCTCTTTTAAACCGCCCTGGCGGCAAGGCATCCGAACGGGGTGACTTGCCGCCGGTTTTTTTACAGTCGGCACCAAAAAATGGGCTGCTCGTAAGCAAAAGTCAAGGCGGAGCTTTGTGGTGCCCGCAACGGTTTCACGCAGAAAGTGTCCGTTGCTTGTCTCCTTGCTCTTCTCATTGTTCTCCCCCTCCCTATCCGTACCGTAGCTGGTCCGGGCTCAGTTGAAGCCACCCATGAACATCGGCATTGTTTGTTACCCTACTTTCGGCGGCTCGGGCGTCGTGGCCACGGAGCTAGGCAAGGCACTGGCCCTGAAGGGCCACCGCGTCCACTTCATTACCTACAGCCAGCCGGTTCGCCTCGACTTTTTCAACGAGAACCTGTTCTACCACGAGGTTTACATTCCGCCCTACCCCTTGTTCCAGTTTCCGCCCTATGAGTTGGCCCTGGCCAGTAAGATGGTGGACATTGTGCAGAACGAAAAGCTGGATGTGCTGCACGTACACTACGCCATTCCGCACGCCTCGGCGGCCTACATGGCCAAGCAGATTCTTATCACGAAGGGCATTCGGGTGCCGGTCATTACAACCCTGCACGGCACCGACATTACGCTGGTGGGCAAAGATGCCAGCTACGAGCCGGTAGTTACGTTCAGCATCAACCAGTCGGACGGCGTAACGGCTGTTTCGGCCGATCTGCGCCGGGAAACCTACGAGTACTTCGCCATTGAGAAGGACATTGAGGTGATTCCGAACTTCATTAATCTGGACCGTTTTCAGAAGCAGAACAAGGGCCACTTCAAGGCCGCCATTGCCCCTGACGGCGAAAAGCTGCTGGTGCACACCAGTAACTTCCGGTCCGTGAAGCGGGTGGAAGACGTGGTCCACATCTTCGATGGGGTCCGCAAGCAGATGCCGGCCAAGCTGCTGCTGGTAGGCGACGGGCCGGACCGCCCCCGCATCGAAAAAATCTGCCGCGAACTGGGCCTGCTCAGCAACGACGTGCGCTTCCTGGGCAAGCTGGAAGCCGTGGAGGAAGTCCTGAGCGTAGCCGATCTGTTCCTGATGCCATCCGAGAAAGAAAGCTTCGGTCTGGCCGCTCTAGAAGCCATGTCGTGCGAGGTGCCGGTTATCAGCACCAATGCCGGCGGTATTCCCGAGCTGAATGAGCACGGCGTCACGGGCATGGTCAGCAACATCGGCGACGTGGAGGACATGGTTAAAAACGCCCTCTACGTACTTCAGGACGAGAACCTGCCCCGATTCAAAGTAGCCGCCCGGGCCCACGCCGAAACCTTCGCCGTAGAAAAGATTGTGCCCCTCTACGAGGCCTGCTACCAGCGCGCCATTGATGCTACCCTAGTGGCAGCAGTGTAAGAAAACAGCTATAGCTGACTAGTCGGGCGCAAACGCGGCAAAGTTGGCTACCGCGGCGCTTGGCACAACCTAACCGAAACGGGCCGACAGCTTACTGCTGTCGGCCCGTTTCGGTTAGGTTGATTTTTACAAAAATAGGTCCGCTACCTCCTGCCAGCTGCGCACCCGCCGGTAGCGGGTTTCGGCGGCGTTGTGCGGGGCATCGAACAGGATTCCTTCGCCCCGGAAATGGTCGAAGTTAAAGGCGTTGTCGTCGATGAGGTAGTCGGCGTTGAGGATGCTTTTGTCGCCGCAGAACACAATGTTACGCCACGGAATAAAGCTAAAGTGCTGCTGCAGCCACTCGTACTTATCCAGAAAAGAGTTCGGAAACTCCATGGCGGCGGTGGCAATGAACAGCTCATGGCGCTGACTGATTTCGCGCAGTACGCGCTGGCTGTCGGCTATTAAGGGCAGATCCTTGAAGAAGCCGGGCCGATTGGGATACTCTTGGAGCGCAGCCTGATGCTCAGCAGCAACGGCCTGGTGAAAATGCTTGCCACGAAGCTGATCGAGGCTGAGCCTGAGCTGAAAATCAAGTCCGTACCATTCGTGGAAGCGGGCAATGGAATCGGCAATTACCTCGTCCATATCCACTGCAATGCGCGTCTTCGTCATGTGCTGCCGTTAAAACTTTTGTGTTACTCCAGTATGCCAAGGCGCAGCCAATGCCCACCGCAGACCTACAGCAGGCAAAACCCCAACGAAGTAGGCGGGGGGTGTTGGTTGCACCTTGGTATACCGGGTAAAGCCGCTACCTCAAGCTTTTGCTTAGAACATAGCCACGGCCTCCCGCTTCACAGCTAGCAGCGCACCGGCGGTGGGGTCGGGCTGGTCGGTCATGAGGCTTTCCAGGATGCGGCGGGCCAGCTCGGGGCCGCGGGCTTCCTGGGGGTTGGGTAGCGCCCGAAACTGGGTGCTGATTAGGTTCACGACGGTTTCCTGGGCCTGCTTTACGGCGGCCCAGGTTTCGGGCTGCATGTAGAGCTGCTGGCTGAGGTTGTGCTCCACCTCGGCGCGCACTTCCTGCAGCAGCAGCCGGTGGTAGTCGGCGGCGGAGAGGCCGGCACTGCTTACCCGCACCAGCAGATTGTTGGGCGTGATGCGCTCCAGCAGCATCGTGACGCGCTCTAGGGCCTGCAAGCGCAGGGGCAGGGTCGTTTTGCTGGCTTCCAGGCGCATTTCAATCAGGCGGCGCTGCTGCTCTTTCTCCAGAAACTGCTGGAAGAGAAAATAAATGGCGCCGGCCACAATCAGGGCGGGCAGAATAATTTTAAGCAGATCGAAAAAGTACGCGGATGTATCCATGAAGAGCAGATTAGGCAACAAAAAGTACGTGGGAAGGGCCCGGCCGTAGCGCAGGCACACGGGGGCCCGAATTACTACGCAACTTCGCGGCGGTGCGCTACCCCGGCCGGCAAATATAGGTCGTGAACCGCGGGGGGCCAGCCGTTGTTATAAGACCAAACGACGCTACGGCTCGGCGTAGTACGGCACGTGCCCCATGGGCAGTGCGCTGCTACTAGCGCTGACTTCGTATCTTTGTCGCCTTACTTTCCTAACGACGAACACACTATGGCAACGGCCGTCTCCACGAAACTTGCTCCCATCAGCCTCACTGCGCGTGCACTGGAAGAGGTTCGGAATATTCTGATTGAGAAAAACGTGCCCGCCGAGTACGGCCTGCGCGTAGGGGTTCAGGGCGGGGGCTGCTCCGGCATGAGCTACCTGCTCGGCTTCGACAAAGCCAAGGACCAGGACGAAACCTTCGACCTGGACGGCGTGCTGCTCATCATGGATAAGAAGCACGCCATGTACGTACTGGGCATGGAGGTTGACTTCCAGGATGGTCTGAACGCCCGGGGCTTCGTTTTCAATAACCCCCAGGCCAAAAGCACCTGCGGCTGCGGCTCGTCCTTCTCGTCCTAATTCTGCTGCGGCGTATTCGGGTTCACTTCTATTGGGAGGGTAACCACCAGAAACCAAAAGCCCTGACCGTAACGGTCAGGGCTTTTGGTTTCTGGTGGTTACGGGTAGTGCCTTACGCGCGGGCGGAACCCAGTAGCTCCAGTACGGCGGCCGGGTTTTTTACCTCAATGATCAGCTCATTGTACTCGTCGTGTTCCAGTTCAATAATAAGGGCGTTTTCGGCGCGGTGGACGTCCCAGAAGATGCGTTTACCGTCCTGCAGGAAAGTACCCGCGGCAATGAGGCCCGGAACGTGGGTGCCGGGTGCCCGAAACCCTTTCCACCAGCCTTTCAGAATCTCGGGGTCTTGCCGGATACTCTTGATGTGGCTGAGCGGAATTTGCAGCTGACTTTTGAAGGCCCACAGCTTGTGCAAGCCCTTCACGTTGAACACAACGGTATCGCCTTCTTTTGTTACTTCAACCATGATACTTTTTTGTATTACCGGGATGGAAGATATTGGCGGTAAGTTAGCATTTCGGTTGAACCAGCGGCGCTTGCTTCCATAGGCGGCCTCCCGGGGGCCAAAGGTGGCCTTGCGCAAGTAGCCTAAAGCTGGCTGGCCGAAATGACGAGCTTCCACCCTACCCTCTACTGATGCGTTCCTTCTTGATTTCAGGCCTGTTGCTGGCCGCTATTGGTGCCCAGGCTCAGGTATTTACTCCGGCCGAAATTGCTCGCTGGCAGCAGCAGGCCAAGCAGGTTACCATCACGCGCGACACCTGGGGCGTGCCCCACGTACAGGGCAAAACTGACGCCGACGCCGTATTCGGGCTGCTGTACGCCCAGTGCGAGGACGACTTCCCGCGGGTGGAAACCAATTACCTCGATGCCATTGGGCGCCTGGCCGAAGTAGAAGGCGAAGCCGCCATTTACCACGACTTGCGCGCCCGCCTGTTCATGGACAGCACCCAGGCCATCCGTCTCTATAAAAAAAGTCCGGCCTGGATGAAGCAGTTGCTCAACGCCTTCGCCGACGGCACCAATTACTACCTCTATTCCCACCCAGCAGTTAAGCCCCGGCTATTACGCCGCTTCCAGCCCTGGATGCCGCTGCTGTTTAGCGAAGGCAGCATTGGCGGCAACATCAGCGTGGTGCCTCTGGAGCGCCTCAAAAACTTCTACGCCAACCGCAAGTCTACCTCCTGGCAGCGGCCCGACTTTGAGCGGGCAGAGCGGGAACCGGTCGGCTCCAACGGCTTTGCGGTGGCGCCGGCCAAAAGCGCCAGCGGCCACGCCCTGCTGCTCATTAACCCGCACACCTCGTTCTATTTCCGCCCCGAGGTGCAGGTGACCAGCCAGGCGGGCCTGAATGCGTACGGGGCCGTGACCTGGGGGCAGTTTTTCGTGTATCAGGGCTTTAACGAGCATTGCGGCTGGATGCACACTTCCAGCCAGGCCGACTCTATGGATGAGTATCTGGAAACCATTGAGTTGAAGGATGGCAAGCCTTACTACCGCTACGGTACCAAGCTGCGACCCGTGCAGGTGGCTACCGTTTCCATTCCGTACCTGCAGGATGGGAAAATGCAGCGCCGGCAGTTCACAACTTACCGCACCCACCACGGCCCGGTAGTGGGCCAGCAGGCCGATAATAAGTGGGTGACGGTGCGCATGATGGACACGCCGCTAGAAGCATTAGAACAGTCTTTTCTGCGCACCAAAGCCACCGATTACGCCAGCTTTCAAAAGACACTCAAGCTCAACGGCAACGCCTCCAACAACACCGTATTTGCCGACAGCAAGGGCATCATTGCCTACTGGCACGGCAACTTCATGCCCAAGCGCAACCCCCAGTTCGACTGGAGCCAGCCGGTAGACGGCAGCAACCCCCAAACAGAGTGGCAGGGCCTGCACAAAGCCGCCGAGCTAGTACAGGTAATAAACCCGGCCAGTGGCTGGATTCAGAACTGCAACTCCACGCCCTTTACCGTCGCGGGCCCCAGCAGCCCGGCCAAGGGCAACTATCCGGCCTACATGGCCCCCGATGCCGAGAACTACCGGGGCATTAATGCCGTGCGCGTGCTCAGCCGCAAATCTGTTTTCACATTGGATACGCTCATTGCCGCCGCCAAAGACCCCTATCTGGCTGGTTTTGAAGAGCTGATTCCGGCACTGGTGAAGGACTTTCAATTTGTGGCCGATAGCCCCAACCCGCCGGAAGGTGAGGTAGTGGAAGCCATGAAAGTGCTCCAAGCCTGGGACAAACGCTACGCAAAAGGCTCCGTTGGGCAGACCTTGGCCACGTACTGGGGTGAGAAACTCCTGCGCCTGGCGCGCGCCCGGGTACCCGGCACCCAGACGCTGGATTACATCAGCCTCACCAAATTTGCCATTGCCAACACTACCCCGCAGGAAAAGGTAGCAGCCCTGCAGGAAACCATGGAGGAGCTCACCCGCGACTTTGGCACCTGGCAGAAGCCCTGGGGCGAGGTCAACCGTTTTCAGCGCCTCACTGGCAACATTCAGGAAACTTACGATGACCAGAAGCCCAGCCTGCCCGTGGCCTTTACGTCCTCGGCCTGGGGCTCCTTGGCCGCCTTTGGCTCCCGCTCCTACCCCGGCACCAAAAAGCGCTACGGCAGCGTCGGGAACAGCTTCATTGCGGTAGTCGAGTTTGGGCCGCGGGTTAAAGCCCGTTCCGTATTGGCCGGCGGTAACAACAACCAGCCTACCTCCGCGCATTTCACTGACCAGGCCGGCTTGTACGTTGAGGAGAATTTCAAGGACGTACTGTTCTATCCGGAAGACATCAAACAACACGCCGAGCGCACCTATTCGCCCGGACAGTAGCTACCAGGTTATAAAGTAATTATATAATGGCCGAGCCGGAGCAGCTGGCCTGAATCGTTTGGTATCTACCAAACGATTCAGGCCAGCTGCTCCGGCTCGGCTGCGGTTTGTTTTCCTTACCACCCTTTGGCTTCGCTATGATGAGAGGCGAAGGCAGGTAGTAAAATTGTTATTCTAATGCACTACTGGCATGCCGAGTCGGCGGCTAAGCCTAACAGGTCCGCAATTACTTACTGTCCACTTTTGCCGAGCACGCTTGGGGAAACGCGCATTTGAGCCTTGGCAGGACCAAGTCTTTACTTAAAATATTTCGCGTATTGGGCGGGCATGGCGTCCAGGGGCTTAATCATAATGTCCTGGTAAAACACCTCGGCGGCTTCGCTTTGCAGCTGAATTTTGCCGTAGGTAAGCGGCTGGCGCTGGCCGTTTACTACAGCGGCGGAGTTGTTAACTGCCAGCACTACGTGCCCATTCACGATGTGCACGCTCTGGCCGTTCACGTTGATGAGTTCCAGCTCGTTCCACTGGCCGTTGGGCACCTCGTAATTGGCGGCAGCCTGGCAGAACCCGGGGCCACCCCGGCCCATGGTCACGGGAGCAGCGGCGGGGTTGTAGCGTAGGGTATCCTTCGTGGGGTTGTAAGCGGCCCGAATGTCGGCGGTGGAGTTGGCAATGCACCAGAAGTCGCCCATGGCATTGCCCCGCTGGCCCTCCGACACCTGAAACTCCTGGCTCAGCATCCAGCTGCGCCAATAATCTACCCCGCACTCGCCCTGGCTGTTGTAGAGGATGCCGCTGTCCAGGGGTTCATCTAGCCGCGGAACCCACTTTTTCGTGCCCCATTTCACCTTCAGCTTCAGGTCGTAATTGCGAAAATCCTGCTTGGTAAATACGCAGCCATAGATTTCGCCGCTGATGCGCAGTACCGGCTTGCCCTCCTGCATCAGGACCGAGAAAACGTTTGCCTCGTTCTTGTTGTAGCCAATGGGTGGCAGGGGCTTCCCCTGGGCATCCGTCGGGGGCTGCCCTTTGTAGCCAAGCTGGTGGCGGTAGCTCTGGTAGGTCTGCCACTTGCTCAACTGCTTGTCGAGGAGGGGCTCCCAACCCGGGGGCGCAACGGAGGACGAGGTAGCCGTGAACAGCAGGGCAGCGCCGCACACAAGGGCAGGAAATCTTCTCATAGCATGAAATGGGTAGCCGGTGGGTAGTAGCCCCCAATCTACTCATTTCACGCTACGATTTGCGGCGGCCAGTGCTGGGCCCTATTTCCCCACCGGCTTGCTGCTCATGGTCGATTCGTCCCCGGCAGCTAACTACCGCTTCACGGTGCGCGGTCGGGCCTGCTCTTCCCTGACGGAGCGCAGGCCGCCTTCTTGCCGCCTTATTTTTTCAACACCACATACCCGTAAGCGGGCAGCGAAACCTGCGTACCCAGCGTGAGGGAACCGCCTTGCAGGGCATTGGTCCAGGTAGTGTTGGCTAGGGCCGCAGGCAGCACGTACTGCTTGGCGCTGTTGCGCACATTTACCAACACCAGGGCCTGCTCAGTACCGGCCGTTTTGGTGAAGGCGCACACGTCCGCAGTGCTGTAGGCCGTGGGCGTGCCCCGCCGCAGGGCCGCACTGCCGGCGCGGGCGGCCAGTAGCTGCTTGTAGGCTTTGGTCACGTCGGGTTGGCTACCCCAGTTCACTTTCACTGAGGTAAATGGGAAAGGAATGGCCGTGGTCATGCCGGCTTCCTGGCCATTGTAGATCATGGGTACTCCTTTGTAGCAGGAGGCAATAACGAATGCCGACATGGCCCCGGCTTTGCCGCCGAACAACGCCACGGGGGTGCCGTCGGAGCCGTTTACATCGTGGTTAGTGATGTAGCGCACTACCTGCTGGGTACCCGTAGCCCCCGCATATTCGCTGGTATTAAGCGCGTCGAAGGTAGTGGCGGCAGCGTTCCGGCGATATACATCCCAGAAGCCGCCGTAGAAATTGAAGCCAAAGGTATAATCGAAGCCCGCCGAGAAGTTGGCGTTCCGGTTGCCTTCGGCCAGCAGCAGCAGCTTATGAGACTTCACGTTGCGCAGCGTATCCACGGCTTGCTTCCAGAAGTCAAGGGGCGGCGCATCGGCATAGTCGAAGCGGAAACCATCGACGTTGGCCGTATACACCCACGATTTCATGGCCGCAATCATGGCCAGGCGCATGGGGGCGCTGGCAAAATTAAGCTGGGCTACGTCGGTGTAATTGGTGTTGGGCGGACTCTGGATGACGCCGACGTTATTACGCAGGTACCACTCCGGGTGCTGCGTAATCCAGGCATTGTCCCAGCTGGTATGGTTTGCCACCCAATCCAACAGCACGCTCAGGCCCCGACTGTGGGCGGCGTCAACCAGCGTCCGCAGGTCGGTGAGCGTACCAAACTCGGGGCTCACGGCAGTGTAGTCCTTTACGGCGTAAGGCGAGTTCACGCTTCGTAGGTCCCCAATCGGGTAAATGGGCATCAGATACACCACGTTTGCGCCCAACGCCTTGATGGAATCCAGGCGGGCTGTTACGCCCGCGAAGTTGCCGCTTTGACTAAACGCGCGCATGTTTACCTGGTATAGCACGGCATCCTCGCGGTTAGGCACGCCCGTAAAAGGAGTACCGTATTGCGGGGGCGTAGTGGCTACGGGCGGAGCAACGGGCACTGGCGCATCCGGCGTATCGGATTTGCAGTTAGTCAGCAGGCCAGTAGAAAGGAGCACAGCCAAGCTGTGTTTGAAAGCTGTTTTCAGAAAAGACATTATGTAATAATTACACTGGGTACAAAAGGGTAGCAGCATTATACGGAACTGGTTTCCGCCGCTGGGCACTGCTGCTTGCTTAGCGTTTAAGATGTTGCTTAAGTTCCAGCTATTTTCCTACCGGCTTGATGCTTACGGCCGCCCCGCCCCCAGCGGCTAGCTGCAGCTTGAGCGTGGTTTTGCTCGTGACTTTCTGCTTGCGGATGCGGTAGGCCATGGGGTTCTTGTCCCAGGAGGCGCCTTGGCCGTCGGCGTAGATGGTTGCCTCATAGGTAGTGCCGGGGGTGAGAAAGTCCAGCTTCACGGTTTGCGTGCGAGCCTGCTCATCGGTGATGGAGCCCAGGTACCACTCCTCCGTGCCCTTGGCTTTGCGGGCCGTGGTGAGGTAGTCGCCGGGCTCGGCCAGCAGAATGCGGGTGTCGTCCCAGTCCACGGCCACATCTTTGATAAACTGGAAGGCATCCAAGTGCTGCTCGTAGGCCTCGGGCAGGTCGGCGGCCATTTGCACGGGGCTGTAGAGGGTCACGTACAGGGCCAGTTGCTTAGCCAGCGTGGTGTGCACCTGCTTGCCCTGGTTGCGCTGCGGGTTCCAGCCTTCCAGCTTAATCTGGAAGATGCCAGGGGTGTAGTCCATGGGGCCGCCCATGAGGCGGGTAAAGGGCAGAATGGTTTCGTGCTCGGGTGGGTTGCCCGTGCTCCAGGCGTTGAACTCGTTGCCGCGGGCCGCTTCCGAGGCCAGCCAGTTGGGGTAAGTGCGGTGCAGGCCCGTTGGGCGCACCGACTCGTGCATGTCTACCATAATCTGGTTTTCACCGGTTTTCTGGGCCGTGCGGTTGTAGTGGTTGACCATCCACTGGCCGTCGTGGTGTTCCCCGCGCGGGATGATGCGGCCCACGTAGCCGGTTTTCACGGCGTCGTAACCGTACTGCTTCATAAAGCGGTAGGCGGCATCCTGGCGGCGCTCATAGTTGGTTACGGCGGAGCTGGTTTCGTGGTGCATCATCAGCTTCACGCCTTTGCTGGCGGCGTACTGCTGCAACTCCGGCACGTTGAAGTCGGGGTAGGGCGTCACGAAGTCAAATACCTCCTCTTTCCAGTTACCGGCCCAGTCCTCCCAGCCCACGTTCCAGCCTTCTACAAGCACGCTCTGCAGGCCATGCTTGGCGGCAAAGTCGATGTAGCGTTTTACGTTCTGGGTATTGGCGCCGTGGTGACCGTTGGGCCTGAGCTTACTCCAGTCGGTGCCGGCCAGCTTGATGTTGCTGGTGTCGGCGTAGTTCCAGCTGGCTTTGTTGACGTGCATTTCCCACCAGACGCCCACAAATTTCTGGGGCTTAATCCAGTCGGTGGCAGCAAAGGCGGTGGGCTCGTTCAGGTTCAGAATCAGCTTGCTGGCCAATACCTCGGGCGCTTTATCACTTACTACCACGGTGCGCCAGGGCGTATGTTCCGGCGCTTGCAGGTAGGCGGCCGCCCCCGTAGCCGAGGGCACCAAGTGGCTGCGCAGCCCGAAGGCTTGGGTATCTACGTCCAGCATCAGGGCCGGGTAGTTGACCAGGGCCGCCTCGTGCAGGTTCACGTACAGCCCGTCATCCGACTTGAGCATGAGCGGGGTCTGCACGCGCTTCGGGTCCGACTTGAGCTGTATCGGCTCAATGGGGGCGCTGTTGACCTCGCTCAGGCGGGACGTGGTATAGGTGTACTCGTTGGAGTCGTAGTCGCCGGGAATCCAGAAGGCCTTGTGGTTGGCGGGCAGGTTGAACTCGGTCAGCTCCTGCTGCACCACAAAGTAGCTCAGGCCCGGCTGCTGGGGAAACTCGTAGCGGAAGCCCAGACCGTCGTCGTAGAGGCGAAAACGCACCACTACCCGGCGGCCATTGCTGGTGGGCTGTTGCAGGGTTACGGCCAGTTCCTTGTAACGATTCCGGATTTGCTTTACCTCGCCCCAGACCGGTTGCCAGGTGTCATCGTGCTGGCTGGAATCAACCCGGGCAATGGTCAGGCCCTTGTCGAGCGCCGGTTGGCCCTGCAACAGCATGCCGAGGCGGCTGGGCTTGAGCACGGGCTTGGCCCCAAAGCGGAGCTGGTACGTTGGCTCGCCGCCGGGGCTGAGCTGGAAGCTGAGGGTAAGCTTGTTGGTGGGCGAATGAACGGTTTGGGCCTGGGCAATCGTACCCATGAAGCCCGCAAGCAGCAGGAAGGGGAGTCGTTTCATAAACCGGCAGGAATGAACGGGAAAGATACGCCACTGCTGTCCAAGCCTGCTAGGCCGGTATTACCCGCTACTGGTTTTGTGTTGGCCAACGAACACGCGCTTATTTCGGCTTCTTATACAACGTTTCAAACGCTTTGTACACCGCCCGGTGCAGAATGGTAGCGTGCGTTTCTTCCGGAAACGGCACGTACTCCAGGCGGCCGACTCTGGCGGGGGCCGCCCGTAGCAGGCCTACCATAGCCTCCGTGGCCTTTTTCATCTGGGGGCCTTCATTGCCGAGGGCCACGAACACGTGGGCGGGCGCCGCTGTTGCCGCCTGCTTCAGCAAGGCCGGGGCCTGGGCTACCAGTGATTCATCGTCCCACCACAGGCTGGGGCTGGCAATGACATAGGTGTTGAACAGGGCCGGTTTTTTCAGCAACACTTCCGTGGCAAACAAGCCACCCAACGACTGGCCGATGAGGGTTTTGTGGCCGTTCGTTCGGTAGGTTCGCTCCACGTAGGGCTGCAGGTCTTGCTCGATAAAGCGCATAAAAGCTGCCGACTTACCCGTGGTCGGAAACTCTTGCAGGTCTTTTTTATTGCGAGTCGGGAAGGTGAAGTCGCGCCTCCTGTCTACCGTGGCAATGCCTACTACAATGGACTTGGGCAGCACGTCAATCCAGGGAAACGTCAGGTACTGCACCAGGCCCACTATGTGAATGAAGTCTTCATCAGCGGACCCATCCAGCAAGTAAATCACGGGGTAGCTCACCTTCGGCTCGTTGGCGTAGCCCTCCGGCAGGTAGATGTTCAGCACCCGTTCCTCATTCAGCTGCCCCGAGTGAATACGGTCGATGTGGCCGAGCACGAACGGCTCGCGCTTGGGCGCCTGGCTTTGGGCCTGAGCCACCGGCGCCAGTAGCACCAGCAGAAGCAGCCCGCCGTAGCACAGGGCTGATTTGCATAGGGAAAGGAAAGACATGCCGCTAAGCTAGTGTTGTGGGGGCAATTGTCGCGGGGCAAGGAATCTATTTCCGCGGGCAGAATCTCAAAACGCCAGCCGGTGTCCCTGCTCCGGAAACAGCAGTTTCAGGTGGAGCTTGTTGGCCTCGGTGAGTTGCTTGCGGATAAGAGCCTCATTGCCGGGCGAAGGTTTGAGGTGGGTAATAACCACCGGCAGCCCCCGCAAAGCTGCCGGGCCAGTCAACTGGCTCAATACCTCCATTTCCTGCATCAGTAACCTTGGGGTGAGGTGGCCGAACAGCTGCGTTACCGGCTGAGAATTGGGGTAGGAAGCTTCCATGAAAATGGCCTTAAGCTGGCGGGCCTTCACCAGGGGCTCCACGGCCTGCCACACGGCCCGCAGGTTCTGGCTGTGCTCCACCGCATCAGCGCCCGTGTCGCCGAGGTAAAGCAGGTAGCTGCTGCCGTTGCGCACCAGGAACGCCGCACTTTGGTAAGGCTTACCGTGGCTGAGGGCAAAAGCCTGCACCCGGAGCGGAGTGTTTTCGATGACCGTTTCCTGCTGGGGCACCAGCTCCCGCAGCCGGTATTTTTTCAGGGCCGGCGGGTTGCCACCGTCGCCGAAGTTGGGCCAGGCCCGCCAGTTGAAGTAGTCGTTTTGAATGGTAGCCAGGCAATTCTGCAAGCCGTAGATACTTTTGGGCGTATCGTCGGGAGCGCCCAGCAGCAGGCCCGCCACGTGGTCGAGGTGGGCGTGGGAAATAAGGTAGGCGTTGATTTGCTTGCGCACTACCTCGCCGGCCGGAGCAGCAAGTACCCGGTTGCGGATGGCTTCTTCTACCCCGCTGTACACGGTTCCGGCATCCAGGCAAACGTAGGAAGTCGAGCCAGCGGGTGCCACAAGGTAGGCCGAGAGGTTGCTTTCCTGCAAGCCCCCCTTCACGCCCAGCGGCACTACGGTAAAGCTGGGGGCAGGCTGAGCCTGAGCTGGTTGAGTGGATACCAGTAAGCTCCAGACAATTAGTGCTATGTGAGCGAAAAAGCGCATCAGTAGGCGTTTACTTAAGGGCGTATACATTTTCACACCTACTGCCGCCACCCCTCTACCCTCATTTCAAACCGCACTTCACCTTGGGCCGTCCGGCCGGTATCGTGCCAGCCTTGGCGGCGGTAGAACTCTTCGGCGCGGGTGCCGGGGGCCGTGCTAAGCCACAGGGGTTCGGTGGTTTGGGCGAAGTACCAGCTCAACATCAGATTATGCAGCTTCTTGCCGATGCCTTGCCTAGCAAACTCCGGCCGCACGAACAGGGCCCAGATGCTGTGGCCCCGCACATCGGCAATGCCAAAGCCCACAATGGCCCCGTTGACCTCACACGTCCAGCCTTGGCCGCGCCGGGTAAGGTAGTCAACGTAGGCTGCGGGCGTAACCAGATCAGGATTGGATAAGCGGTTTTCCTGCACCGACAGGCGCACTGCCGACAGCTGGGGAATATCCGCTACCTGGGCCTCGCGAAACAACATAGGCAGAGTGTTCATAGGGCGTGGCTACAGCTTACTACCCGCCGAGCACGGCTGAAATTATCTATTTCCGCGGCAATCCGTTGATGCAGGAGCCTGACCTGGGCCGTTGAGCCAGGGGTACGGCCTCTTCCATGCAACACGTTCACCCTGAATCCATCTTCCAGCGCGAGCACCTGATCCGGCAGCTTACGGCGCAGCTACTCTGGGACTTACTGGTAATTGGCGGGGGCGCCACGGGCCTGGGCATCGCCCTCGACGGCGCCAGCCGCGGCTTTAAAACGCTGCTCTTGGAGCAGGTTGATTACGCTAAAGGTACCAGCAGCCGCAGCACCAAGCTGGTGCACGGCGGCGTGCGTTACCTGGCGCAGGGCGACGTAGGCCTGGTACGTGAGGCGCTGTATGAACGCGGCTTACTTCTGAAAAACGCTCCCCACCTCGTCAGGAATCAGGAGTTTATCATTCCAAACTATAGCTGGTGGGGAGGCCCGTTCTATACCATTGGGCTGAAGATGTACGACTTGCTGGCCGGGGAGCTGAGCTTGGGCGCCTCGGTGCACCTGAGCCAGGCCGAAACCCTGCAGCGCCTGGGCAACATCAGAGCCGCTGGCTTGCGCGGGGGCGTGCTCTACCACGACGGGCAGTTCGATGATGCTCGTCTGGCTATCAACCTGGCGCAAACAGCCATTGAGCAAGGAGCGGTGCTGCTCAACTACTTCGGGGTGCAGGGGCTGCTGAAAGATGCCCAGGGACAAGTGGTGGGCGTGCGGGCTACTGACCACGAAACCGGCGCTACCTATGGGCTACGGGCGAAAACCGTAGTCAATGCCACCGGCGTCTTCGTGGATGACATTCTGCAGCTGGACCAGCCCGGGGGCCGCAAATTGGTGCGGCCCAGCCAGGGCGTGCACATTGTGGTAGACAAATCGTTTCTGCCCGGCAACGAGGCGCTGATGATTCCTAAAACGGACGACGGCCGCGTACTATTTGCCGTACCCTGGCACGGACGCGTGGTGCTGGGCACCACCGATACTCCGCTCAAGGAGCACAGCCCCGAACCCCGGGCCCTGGAAGAAGAAATAGACTTTATTCTGCGCACCACGGCTCAGTACCTCACCCGCGCCCCCCGGCGGAGCGATGCGCTGAGCGTCTTTGCCGGGCTACGGCCTTTGGCGGCTCCGCAAGCCGGTTCCGGCTCCGAGAAAACCCAGGAAATTTCGCGCAGCCACAAAATTCTGGTGTCGCCAGCGGGCCTTGTCACCATCACGGGCGGCAAATGGACCACGTACCGCCGCATGGCCCAGGACACGGTCGATAAAGTCATTGCGCTCGGCAAGCTCGCCCCCGCTCCCAGCCCAACCGCCCACCTCTCCATCCACGGCGCCCACCCTACCCCCGACCGGAGCAGTCACCTCTACGTGTACGGCTCCGACCTGCCGGCCCTGCAGCAGCTCATTGCCCAGCGGCCCGAGCTCGGCCAGAAGCTAGACCAAAGCCTGGAGTTTGTGCAGGCTGAGGTGGTGTGGGCCGCCCGCTACGAAATGGCCCGCACCGTGGAAGACGTACTGGCCCGGCGCGTGCGGGTGCTGTTTCTGGATGCCCGCGCTGCCCTGCGCATGGCCCCAACGGTAGCGGCATTGCTGGGCCAGGAACTTGGTAAAAGCCCGCAGTGGCAGCAGCAACAAGTAGCCGCTTTCACGGAAATAGCGCGGCATTACGTGTTGTCGGATACCCCGGCAGTAGTACCAACCACAGCTAGCTGACAGGGCTGCAACAACCTAAACTGGTTCTGCTAGGCGGAGTCGAAGTACCACTACCTCGCGGCCAGGAGCGTAAGTAGGGGGCGGCGTGGCTCAAACTCAGCTGAAGCTGTAGGGGTAGCCAATGGCCTGCACGTCAGCCTCTAGCTGCGCCCAGTCTTCTAGTGGATCTATCAGCTCTTGCACCAGTTGCCGGGTCAGGGGCTCGTGTTGGTAGATGCGGGCTACGGTAGCCTCGTCAATCGGGTCCCGGTCGGTTTCGTCGATAAAGTATTCATTGGCCCATTCCGTGTAGGTAGCGGGCTGGCCGTCGAAGATGAACAGCAGCTCTTCCGAGCCATCGTCTTCGTTTTCAACCACTCCGGTTTGCCAGCCATGCGCCGGCGTGTACCACAGGCAAAAGGTAGTACCAATGGAATTTACCGGTTCGCCGAAAATAAACTCATCGAAAACCTCCGGGAGTCCGCGCGTTACCTGGGCCTTGTCGGGTTGGTCGTAGCCCTCCAGGTAGCCATTGATGCAGCAGCCTTCCGGCCGGAACAGCACCAGCATCTGGTCGCCCTCGCCGTCGCTCATCTCAAACAGCGCCTCCTTGTCGTCCCAGTCAGGATTATACGTGTAGTAGCGGTACTCAAGGTCCTGGGAGTTAACGGCGTCCAGCACGGCCAACGATTGGCACAGGCGCTGCAACGCGGCGGCATCGGGCAGGGCGGTATAGTTTTGGGTGGAAAGCATGGCGGGCTATACGTTAGAGAGAAGGCCGTGAGAGGGAAGGCAAGTCAGCAGGCTTTATTGCTTCGTTGGGTCGGAAGTAGCTACCTGGTGGCCTGGGCTCTGGTTTTGGGGCAAGGTACTCAGGTAGTGCTGGCCGAAAGCAGCGGCGGCGGCTACCAAGGGTAGGGCTGCCTCGCCCGTGGGCGTGAGGGCGTACTCCACGCGGGGCGGCACCTCGCCGTAGTTGCGCCGATGAAGCAGGTCGGCATCCGTGAGCAGGCGCAGTTCCTGCACCAGCATTTTCTCGCTAATGCCCGGCAGCAGACGCCTTAACTCCCCAAACCGCAGGGGCCCGCCCCTGAGCTGGTGGAGCACCAGCAGGCGCCACTTACCGCCCACCAGTTCCAGGGTAGTCCGGATGGGACAGCGCGGAGTGATGGATACGGGCGAAGGCGTCATTTCTTACCTGAAGGTTAGTACCAGCCATGGCAACCAGTACCCCGAAGCTACGGTTCTTTGCCCGAAACCTGATGTTTTTGCGCTTATGAAACATATTGCTCTTTTTGGCGGCTCGGGCCTCACCGGCCAGCAATTCCTACCGCTGGCCCTGGCCCAGGGTTACTCGGTGCGTGCTCTGGCCCGCGACCCAGCCAAAATCCCACAACGGTCGGCTGCCTTGGAGGTGATTCCCGGCGACGTGCTCAGTGCCGCCGACGTAGCCCGCACCCTGCAGGGCGCTGATGTGGTTGTGAGCTTGTTCGGGCAAGTAAAAAATTCACCCAAGGACGTGCAGACGCGCGGGACGGCCACCATCGTCGCGGCCATGCAGCAGCAGGGCATCCGGCGCATCATCAGCCTCTCGGGTGGGGGCCTGCCCTACCCCGCCGATCAGCCCAAACTAGCCGACAAGCTCATTCGGGGCATCATGCGCCTGGCCGTGCCCCATGTACTAACCGATGCCCAAGGCCACGCCGATGTGCTGCAAACCAACGGGTTATCCTGGGAAATAGTGCGAGCCCCGCGCCTAACCACCGGCCCCGCTCGCGGCCAGTACCGCGTGGGCTGGGTGGGCGTGAATGCCAGCACCAGCATCAGCCGCGCCGATCTGGCCGACTTCATCCTCAAACAAGTAGAAAGCGAAGAATTCGTGGGCCAGATGCCCTTCGTGAGCTACTAAACCACAGAGGATTGACGGATGCAAAACCGGATGAAACGGATGGCCTAGTTTTTAGGTGTCGCCAAGTAGATGAACTGATACCGTCATCTACAAGCTGCTCATCGGCTACTTCAGGCCGACCTGCTGCGCGCAGCCGAAGCAGGTCGGGTTGGTATGTCCTGAGAATCTCAAGCCAGCGCAGCGGATACTTTCCTCAAGTCAGTTCGTCGGTTTCATCCGTTAGCCATCCGTCCGCATCCGGGGTCTAGTAGGTTTTAATCATATCGGTTGGCACTACGAGCACAAAATCTGCTTTCTGCGCATTTTCCGGGTCCAGCTTGCCCAGCTGCTCCTGCGAAACGGTGCTGATGGTCAGCACTTTCAGCCTGGGGTTTTGCTGGCGCAGGTAGGCCAAAATACCGTCGTGGTTGTCGGAGTGGTAGGCGCCGTTGAGGTGGAGCAGCAGGTGGCCTTCGGGGCGGGCTTGGTTGAGAAAGTAGGCCATGGTGGCATCCTTCAGGGCCTGGGCCTGAATTATATTCTGGACCCCAGCCGCGTGGGCAGCGTCGCCCCCGAACATCTTCGCCATGTTTTTATAGCCCGGCAAGTTGTAGTCTACCGCCAGGGGTAGCGGCGCCAGCCACACCTTTTCGTCGGCGGGCAAGTCGTTGAGGCTGGTCAGGCTGCCCTTGGCCACCTGGGAGGCGTAGCGGCGCGGTACGTTGGTGCCCACGACCCGGAATTTTTGCTGCCGGGCCAGCTGCAGCAAAGGCTTGTAGTCGGTGCCGTAGTTAGGCCAGGGGCGGCTTTGCTCCTCGAAGGCCTGGTCCGATAACTCCCCGGTGGTGTACTGGTCTACCAAAGGCTGTACGTCGCGCTCAAACATTTCCAGCCCCAGCACCACCTGGCCCTGCCGCAGGCGCAACAGGTCTTTCGTGACTTGCAGCTCCAGCCAGTGGGCCAGGGGGTCGTTGTGCTGCTCCCCGAAAAATACCACGTCGGCAGCGGCCAGCTCCCGGAGCATTCTGTCGTAGGGGGCCGCCTTGCCGGTGGCCGTGAACAGCCGGTACGCGGGTTTATCGTCGGCGCGCAGGGGTAGGCCCACTAGCAGGCCAAGCAGCACTAGGAGCAGGGAGTTTCGCTTCATACAAGAGAGTAGCCACCGGAAAACTACGGAGCAAAATACCCGAAAGCCCCGGCGGCTGTCTGTAAACAGCTACCGGGGCCCAGGTTGTTCACGTTATGCGGGGCGTTTATCCCTTATAAAACATCCACTTCGACAGCTCCGCGTAGGTTACTTTCTTGCCGTACATCAGAATGCCGACGCGGTAAATGCGGGCCGCTACCCACGTGGTGAGTACAAAACCGGCCACCAGCAGCGTCCCGGAGAGCAGCAGTTGCCACATCGGCACGCCGAAGGGCAGACGCATGACCATGGCAATGGGCGAGGTAAACGGAATCATAGAGAGCCAGAAGGCGAGCGGGCCGTTCGGGTCGCCGTTGATGATGACGTTGATGCTGACGACATAGCTCAGAATCAGCGGAATCGTAATCGGGAACATGAACTGCTGGGAGTCGGTCTGGTCGTCCACGGCGGCCCCAATGGAGGCAAATAGCGCCGAATACAGCAGGTAGCCGCCCAGGAAAAAGAAGAGGAAGCCGCCAATGATGGTACCCACGGGCAGGCCGCTCAGGAAGCTCCAGGGACTGGTGGTAGCCGCTGTCGGCGCTACGGCGGCATCATCGGAGGCAGTGGCCGTGGCGGCGGGGGCCTTGTCGTAGGTAGTGGCCTGCTGCATGCCCGCTACGGCCGCCGCGGGCGGCGACTTCACGTCGGACTTCATGAGCAAAGGGGCGGCCAGGGTCGTCAGGCCCCAGGACAGCACCATCCAAAGGGCAAACTGGGTGAGCACCACGGCGGCAATGCCCAGAATCTTGCCCATCATGAGCTGAAAAGGCTTCACCGAGGAAATCATTACCTCCATAATGCGGCTCGACTTCTCCTCCCCTACTCCGCGCATCACCTGCACGCCGTAGATGAAAATGAACATGTACACCAGAATGGACAGGAAGTAGGCCGCCGCGGTGGTGGTGCCCACGTTGTTTTTGCGCCCGCCCTGCTGGGTGAGGTCCACGGCGTCCAGCTCAACCTTGGCCTTGAGGTTGTCGATGGTGGTTTGCGTGAGGCCAGAGCGGCTTAATTTCAGTTCGCCCACAGCCTTTTCCACGGCCTTCCGGATTTTGCTCTGCCGGTTCAGGCTCACGTTGCCATTGGCCAGCAGCTGAATACCGGTGCTGTTATCCAGCGTGAAGCTTGGGGGGAAGTAGAGCAGGGCGTCTTGCTTGGGCCGGGCTTTCTTGAAGGCCTCCGTGGCTCCGGCCAGGGTAGTGCCGCTGGCCGGCACAAAGCGCACTTCTTCCGTGGCCGTTAGGTGTTGCAGCATCCGCTGGGCGCTGTCGTCGCGCACGGCTACCACCTGCGTTTCCGAGGAGCCCGAGAACTTGGCGATGCCCACCAGGCTGCCTGCCAGCAGCAGCGGCGCCAGCAACGACATAATCAGAAAACTTTTCTTGCGCACCCGGGTCAGGTACTCGCGCTGAATGATAAGCCAGATTTTATCCATGAGAAGGAAGCAGTAGTCGTGCGTTCAGGTTGAAGGGAGGTTGCGGGGGTAGGAAATCAGGCGGAAACCGGCTCTACCAGGCTTTCGGGCATGGTTTCGCGCACCCGCCGGATAAAGATGTCATTGATGCTCGGAATCAGCTCCCGGAAAGCATGCACCTCCACGTTGCTGATCAGGTAGCGCAGCAAATCGTTGGGCGTGGTGCCCGCGTGCAGCCTGATTCGGTCGTAGAAGTGGCCGTTTTCGCGTTCCTTGTGTTCCAGCACCTCAAAGTCGGGGTGCATTACCATCAGGCGGCCTTTGCCCTCCACCTCGTAAGTCTGGGTTTTGAACTGGTCTTTGATGGCACTCACGGGCCCGTCGAGCACCTTGCGGCTGCGGTTAATCAGGGCTATACTGTCGCACATCTCCTCCACCGACTCCATGCGGTGGGTGCTGAAGATGATGGTGGCGCCCCGGTCGCGCAAATCCAGAATCTCGTCCTTGATGAGGTTGGCGTTGATGGGGTCAAAGCCGGAGAAGGGCTCATCCAGAATAATCAGGCTGGGCTCGTGCAGCACGGTAGCAATGAACTGCACCTTCTGCTGCATACCTTTGGAGAGGTCTTCCACGTTTTTTTCAGCCCAGGGCTTGATGTCGAAGCGCGTCAGCCAGGCCTTAATGCGTTCCGTGGCGTCGGCCCGGCTCATGCCGCGCAGGCGGGCCAGGTAGAGCAGCTGCTCGCCTACCTTCATTTTCTTGTAGAGCCCCCGCTCCTCGGGCAAGTAGCCGATTTCGGCAATGTGGGCGGGCTTGAGCCGCTCCCCCCGAAACCGGATTTCGCCTTCGTCAGCGGCCGTTATCTGGGTGATAATGCGGATAAGTGAGGTTTTGCCGGCCCCGTTAGGACCGAGCAGGCCGAAGATGCTGCGCTCCGGAATATCGAGGCTGACGCCGTCGAGGGCAACGTGCTGGGCGTAGGCCTTGCGCACGTTCAGGGCTTGAAGAATAGGTTGCACGGCAGGTGAATTGGTTAGGTGGCAGCAATGTAGAGTTTTTGCTATGTCCGGAATCTGGTATTTCAACCAACCGGCTGCTTTACTCCCCCAACTCCCGCAGGGCTGCTTCCAGCTGGTCGAGGTAGCGGCCATAGCGGCGCTGGTGTTCCGCTTTTCCCACCGCATAGGCGGCGTAAATAAGGCCCAGTACCGCCACCACACCCGCGGCTACCAGGGCTAAGTGCAGGCCCCAGTCGGGGCTGGAAGGCCGCAGGTAATTCAGCAGGTCAGTGTATCGAACCAGCAAAACTGTAAGCACCACCAGAGTCAAGGTTACTACCCCTACGTAGTCGTGCAACCGCATCAGGTGCCGGAACCGGACAATCCGGTTTTTCAGGGACTCGTACAAGTTATCCTGCTGCTGTTCCATTTCCCGAATCACCCGCAGCCGCTGGTAGACCAGCCCTCCTACTACTGACAGCATTGCCATCAACATCACCACAAACCACTGCAGGCTAGCAGAGTTCCGAGCAAAATACAGGGCGTTGAAGCCGTTCAGCCCAAAGGCTATTACTACCCAGTTAAGCTCACGGGAAGCGTTTTTTCTCAGCTTAAGCAGCGGATTTACGGAGGAAGAAGAGGAAAGCATAGCGCGTAGCTTTTGTTCGGTTAAAGAAATGTGGGTAGGCTCAGCTGGCTGCTCCTGCCAGCGGCGGCAAAAATCATCGAGTTCCATCAGGCCAGTTGAGTTAGGAAGTGGCGAAGCTTATCCTGCACGCGGTGCATTTTCACGCGCACATTGTTCTGTGTAATCCCAAGTATGTCAGCCATTTCCTCGTAGGTACGTTCTTCCAGATACAGCAGCACAAAGGCCTTTTCCACATCTGAGAGCCGGGCAATGGCGCGGTAGAGTTGGGCTAGGTCGTCGGCATTAGGTCCGGAGTCGGGAAGTGCGGCCACATCGGGCAGGGCGGGGCCGAACCGCTCGGGGGCGGGCTTCCGGGTGCGCTGGCGCAGGTCGGAAATGGCTACGTTTAGGGCAATGCGGTAAAGCCAGGTGCTGAACTTGGCCCGGGCTTCGTAGCGGGGGTAGGCTCGCCAGAGCTGCAGTACAATTTCCTGGTACAAATCCTGCTGGTCGCCGGCCGCGGCGCAGTACATCCGGCAGATGCGCAGCAGCAGGGGCTGGTGCGCATTGATGTGCGCCACGAAGGATGCGGAAGCAACTGAGACGGCCACGGGAGCAGGCTAGAGTTTAAGAACACTACATAAGTCGCCCACCACGGCTTTGCATTACAGCTCAACCTAAAAATATTTTCCGCGCCAGGCCCAGAGGCCTTTCCTTCTCCTCGTTCTGTGGCTACCCCTCACCTGCTGCACGAACTTTTTACCATGCAAAAAGCCCGCTTTCCGTAGCGGAAAGCGGGCTTTTTATATAAATAATCCGGAATGGCTTACTGGAAGTACTCTTTTACTTTCTCGAAGAAGCCTTTGTCATTTTTGCCGGGGTTCGGGGTGAAGTTGCGCGAATCGCGCAGTTTCTCGAGTAGCTCCCGCTCCTCGCCCGTGACGTTCTTCGGCGTCCAGACGTTGAGGTGAATCAGCTGGTCGCCGCGGCCGTAGCCGTTGATGTCCTTGATGCCCTTGCCGCGCAAGCGCAGGATTTTGCCGGGCTGGGTGCCGGGGTCTACCTTAATCTTGACCTTGCCTTCAATGGTCGGCACCTCAATACTGGCCCCCAGTGAGGCATCCACGAACGAAATGTACTGCTCGAACATGATATTGTTACCATCACGCTTGAGCACCTCGTGCGGCTCTTCTTCAATCTGAATCAGCAGGTCGCCGGGTACGCCGCCCCGCTCAGGGTAGTTGCCTTTGCCGTTCATGCTCAGCTGCATGCCCTCGGCCACGCCCGCCGGAATGTTGATGGGAATCACCTCCTCGTGCAGCTGCCGGCCTTCGCCGTGGCACGCGTCGCACTTGCTGGTTACTACCTTGCCCTCGCCCTCGCAGGTAGGGCAGGTAGAGGCGCTAACCATCTGGCCGAGCATGGTTTGCACCACGCGCTTTACCTGGCCCTGGCCGTTGCAGGTGCCGCAGGTTTTTAAGTCAGTGCCGTTTTTGGCGCCGGTGCCGGAGCAGGTGTTGCAGGCCACATAGCGCTTCACCTTGATCTTTTTCTCGACGCCGTTGGCTACCTCTTCCAGGTCCAGCTTCAGCTTGATGCGCAGGTTGGAACCCTTGCGCACGCGCCGGCCGCCCTGCTGGCCGCGGCCGCCGCCGAAGAAACCCTCGAAGCCGCCGCCCCCGAAAATGTCGCCGAACTGGGAGAAAATGTCCTCCATGTTCGGGCCACCTCCGTTACCACCGCCAGCCTGGTGGCCGAACCGGTCGTAGCGGGCACGCTTTTGCTCATCCGACAGAATCTCGTAGGCCTCTGCCGCTTCCTTGAACTTGTCTTCAGCGGTGGGGTCGTCGGGGTTTTTATCGGGGTGATACTTGATGGCTACCTTGCGGTACGCCTTCTTAATCTCGTCGCCCGAAGCGTTTTTGGCTACGCCCAGCACCTCGTAATAATCTCGCTTCGTTGCCATGATCTTACTATACTTGGCTTGTCATGCAGAGGCGCAGCCGAAGCATCTCGCGTGCTGACGTATGGAGTTACTGTTTTAACGATGCCACGCGAGATGCTTCGGCTGCGCCTCTGCATGACCTTCTGACTCTTGCTATTGGCCCAGCACCACTTTAGCGTGGCGAATCACCTTGTCACCGAGGTAGTAGCCTTTCTCCACCTCATCTACAATCTTGCCCTTCAGGTCGTCCGACGGGGCCGGAATCTGGGTAATGGCCTCGTGCAAATCGGGGTCGAAAGCCCCACCCTTAGCTTCCATCGGGGCCAAGCCCTTCTGGTTCAAGGTTTTCTGGAGCTTATTATGAATGATGTCGATGCTTTCCCGCACCGCGCTGGCATCCTCCGTGTCTTTGGTATGGTGGCGGGCCCGGTCGAAATCATCAAGCACAGGTAACAGTGCTACCATCAGCTCCTGATTGGCGGTTTTGAACAGGTCGGCGCGCTCCTTGGTGGTACGGCGCTTGTAATTCTCGAACTCCGCCGCCAGACGCAGGTATTTATCTTTCAAATCGGCCAATTCAGCGTCCGTCTTCGAGCCGGCAGTGGCGGTAGCGGCGCCTTCTACTTCCCCGGCAGTTTCGGGGGCAATGGGCTCGTCCGTTACCTCGCCGGCTACGTGGTCGGCAGCAGGGCCCGTCTGATCGAATTGGGGGTCGTTGGATTGGGGGTTTTTATCGTCAGCCATTTTCGCTTGGAATCGTCGGAATGGGTTGAATCGGGAAGACATACAGCCGGTTTGGGGCACAAGGAACCTGCCAAACCCTAATTGGCTGTCATTGTGGCACTGAAACTTCAGTTGCCAGGCAGTTAGTTCAGCCGTCTTGGCGGGCCAGACTGCCCCGGTCTACTTTTCGGCGTGCAACGCCTGCCAGATCATATCCTTCAGGGGCTGGATATTCTTGTTCGTCAGGCTGGAAATAAAGATGGTGGGCAAATCGGTGGGCAGCGTGTCCCTGATTTCGGCCTCCAACTCCTCATCCAGCATGTCGGATTTGGTAATGGCCAGCAGCCGCTTCTTGTCCAGCAGTTCCGGATTAAATTGCTCTAACTCACTGAGCAGCACCTGATATTCGGCATTGATATCGGGTGAGTCGCAGCTGATCATGAACAGCAGAATGGAGTTGCGCTCCACGTGGCGCAGAAAGCGGTGGCCCAGGCCCCTACCCTCGGCGGCGCCCTCAATGATGCCCGGAATATCGGCCATCACAAACGACTTGTAGTCGCGGTACGCTACTACTCCCAGGTTAGGCGTGAGGGTAGTAAAAGCGTAATCGGCAATTTTGGGCTTGGCCGCCGACACCACCGAGAGCAAGGTGCTTTTGCCGGCGTTCGGGAAGCCTACCAGGCCCACATCGGCCAGCAGCTTCAGCTCTAGCACCACCCATTCGTCAATGCCAGGCTCACCGGGCTGGGCGTAGCTGGGCGCTTGGTTGGTGGCAGATTTAAAATGGTCGTTGCCGAGGCCACCGCGGCCGCCGGGCGTCAGGATCAGGCGCTGGCCGTGCTCCGTGATTTCCAGCTTTTTCTCGCCGGTTTCGGCGTCGCGGGCAATGGTACCCAACGGCACCTGAATGATAATATCGTCGCCCTGAGCGCCGGTGCGCAGGTTCTCGCCGCCGTTTTCGCCGGCCTGGGCAATCAGGTGCTTTTGGTACTGCAGGTGCAGCAGGGTCCAGAGCTGGGAGTTGCCTTCCAGGATGATGTGACCCCCACGGCCGCCGTCGCCGCCGTCAGGCCCGCCGTTGGGCAAGCCTTTAGCGCGAAAGAAATGGTGGGAGCCAGCCCCACCCCGCCCCGAGCGGCAGTTGATTTTTACGTAGTCGATGAAGTTATTAGAAGCCACTGGGTTGAATTAAGAGTTAAGAATCAGGCAGTAAGTATGGAGGGCATGCTCACGTTCGGCTTCTTAATCAGATGGTCGTAAAACGCTGTCATCCTGAGCTTAAGCGAAGGACCTTATCCCGCGCGAACGAGTCGTAAAAACGAACATCGTCCTGACAGGATAAGGTCCTTCGCTTAAGCTCAGGATGACAGAGGGTTCTGCCGCTACCAAAGCGGTAGCAGCTGCAAAGTTACGCTTTTACTTCGTCGGTAGCCTGGCGGCTGCTTTCGGTAGTAGCGGGCTGGTGCTTGTCCAGAATGGCGCAGATCTGGGCGAAGATGTCCTCGATGGCGCCAATACCGTTCAGGGAGTGGAATTTCTGCTGCTCGGCGTAGTAGCCCGCCACCTGGGCGGTTTCGGTGTTGTACACCGTCACGCGCTTGCGAATTTTCTCCTCGTTCTGGTCGTCGGGCCGGCCCGACGTTTTACCCCGCTCCAGCAGCCGCTTTACCAACTCCTCTTCCGCTACTTCCAAGGCTACCATGCACGACACGCCGGTATCATGCTGGGCCAGCAACTGGTCGAGGCTGGCGGCCTGGGGCACGGTGCGCGGAAAACCATCGAAAATAAAGCCAGCAGCCTGCTTGTTGTCGCTAAGGGCGCTGTTGATCATGCCAATTACCACCTCATCGGGTACCAGCAGCCCTTCGTCCATGAGCTTTTTGGCGCGCAGGCCTAGCTCAGTGCCCTGGGTAATTTGGGCGCGGAGCAGGTCGCCGGTGGAGAGGTGAACCAGATTATAGCGGGCAATAAGCTTCTGGCTTTGCGTTCCTTTGCCGGCACCGGGCGGGCCGAAGAGCACGAGATTCAGCATGAGTAGCGGGGAGTTACGCGGAGGAAGGAGAAAACGGGTGGTTTTGGAAATATAAGCAACGAATGGGAAAGCCTCTACGCAGGCCAGCGAATTTTAGCTAGCCCCAGGCGCAGGACTCTTCCTACACGGCTTTGTACACATCTGGGTAATTACGGCCCAGTCCGTCGTAATCAAGGCCGTAGCCCACAATAAAATCGTTGGGAATGCTCAGGCCCACGTAGCGAATCGGCAGCTCGTGTTGCAGGCACTCGGGCTTCAGAAACAAGGTGGCTACCTCCAGGGAAGCCGGCTGCTTTTCGGCCAGCGTATCAAGCAGCATGCGCATGGTGTGGCCGGTATCCACAATATCTTCCAGGATGACTACGTGGCGGCCCGCCAGCTCCTCGGTGAGACCCAGCACTTGCTGTACTTGGCCGGTGCTGCTGGTGCCCTGGTAAGAGGTCACCCGAATGAAGCTCACCTCACAGGGTAGCGTTACTGCCTTGAGCAAATCGGCGGCAAACATGAAGGAGCCGTTGAGCACCGCCACGAATAGGGGCGTCTGGCCGTGGTAGTCGTGGTTGAGACGAGCGGCTACCTGCTGGATAGCCTGGGCTAGCTGGGCGGCCGACAGGTAGGGCTCAAACTGCTTGTTATGCAGCGAAATATGGTCCGGGGTCATCCGTTTGGGGTTGGGCCGTAGGTGAGCGGGCGGGCAAAGGTAGCAGAAAAAAGCCGCCCTCCCGGGGAAGGAAGGCGGCTTTCGTGCTCATGCAGTTGCAGCACGTCTTCGCCAATAGCTCCGCGTAACTCACCGGATATGGTTGGGTACGGGCTTGGTGGCGGCAAGCGCAGCTTTGGGTTTGCTCTCGATTATTTGATGCTCGGCGGTGGGCACCGGGGCCGTAGTCAGGGCGCGCTCGGGAGCAGCAATGTGGGGCGCAATAACCAGGGAAACGATACTCATGAGCTTGATGAGGATGTTCATGCTGGGGCCGGAAGTGTCCTTGAACGGGTCGCCGACGGTGTCGCCCGTGACGGAGGCCTTGTGGGCGTCGGAGCCTTTGTATTCCATTTTGCCGTCAATCATCACGCCTTTCTCAAACGACTTTTTGGCGTTGTCCCAGGCCCCGCCGGCATTGCTCTGGAACATGGCCATCAGTACCCCTGACACCGTAACGCCGGCCAGCGTGCCACCCAGTACCTCAGGACCGAACGTAAAGCCCACCAGCACCGGCACCACCAGCGCAATTGCCCCGGGCAGCATCATTTCCCGAATGGCGGCCTGCGTAGAAATAGCCACGCATTTCTCGTATTCGGGTCGGCCCGTGCCTTCCATGATGCCCGGAATTTCCCGGAACTGCCGCCGCACTTCCTGCACCATGGCCATGGCCGCGCGCCCCACCGCTGAAATAGCCAGGGCCGAGAAAATAAAGGGAATCATGGCCCCCACGAACAGGCCGCCCAGCACCCGGGCATTACTGATGTCGATGGAGCTGATATTGGCCGTGCCCATGAAAGCGGCAAACAAGGCCAAGGAGGTAAGGGCCGCCGAGGCAATGGCAAAGCCTTTGCCCGTAGCGGCCGTGGTGTTGCCTACAGCATCCAGAATATCGGTCCGCTCGCGTACTTCCTTGGGCAGCTCGCTCATTTCGGCAATGCCGCCGGCGTTATCGGCAATGGGTCCGAAGGCGTCAATGGCTAGCTGCATGGCCGTGGTTGCCATCATGCCGGCGGCGGCAATGGCTACCCCGTAGAGGCCCGCGCACTCAAAGCTCAGGATAATGCCGGCAGCCAGCACAATAATGGGCAGTACGGTGCTTTCCATGCCCACGGCCAGGCCCCCAATTACGGTGGTGGCGTGCCCCGTGCTGCTCTGGCGAACAATGCTGAGCACGGGCCGCTTGCCCATAGCCGTGTAGTACTCCGTGATAATGCTCATCAGCGTACCCACGACCAATCCCACCAGCACGGCATAAAACACATCCAGGGCGTCGAAAGTGATACCGCGAATCGTGAGGTCTTCGGTGGGCAGCATCCAGCGGATAACGAAGTAGGAAGCCACCGCCGACACAATGACTGACACGTAGTTGCCCAAATTCAAGGCGCCCTGCACGTTGCCTCCTTCCTTAACTCGCACCATCAGAATCCCGATCAGTGAGGCAATGATGCCCATGCCGGCAATCACCATGGGCAGCAAAATGGGCGAGAGGCCCTCAAATTGGTCGCCGCGGGCCACTACCTCTCGGCCCAGCACCATGGTCGCCAGAATGGTCGCCACGTAGGAGCCGAACAAGTCGGCGCCCATTCCGGCCACGTCGCCCACGTTGTCGCCCACGTTGTCGGCAATGGTGGCGGGGTTGCGGGGGTCATCTTCCGGAATGCCGGCCTCTACCTTGCCGACCAGATCAGCGCCTACGTCGGCCGCTTTGGTGTAAATGCCGCCACCTACCCGGGCAAAGAGGGCAATGCTTTCGGCCCCCAGCGAGAAGCCCGTCAGCACCTCCAGGGCCCGCTCCATGTGCACGTCGTTGGCCGTGCCGCCGGCGTTAACCACGAATAGTTTGTAAAACACCAGAAACAACGAGCCCAGACCCAGCACCGCCAGCCCCGCTACGCCCATCCCCATCACCGAACCGCCCGAAAACGACACGCTCAGGGCCCGGCTCAGGGAAGTGCGGGCGGCCTGGGCCGTGCGCACATTGGCCTTGGTGGCAATCTTCATCCCGATAAAGCCCGCCAGCGCCGAGAATACGGCCCCGATGATGAAGGCTACCACGATCATAGGGCTTGACTTTTCGCCGGTGTTGCCCAGGTAAAACAGAAAGGCCGAGGCAATCAGCCCGAAAATGGCCAGCACGCGGTACTCAGCCCGGAGGAAGGCAATGGCCCCATCAGCAATGTAGCCGGCAATGGTGCGCATCCGCTCGTCGCCAGCATCCTGCCGACTTACCCAACCCGAACGCAACCACGTGTATACTAACGCCAGCACTCCCAGGGCCGGCACTACGTACAGAATGTTCATCATAAACGGCGGGAATAGGTTGAAGTGGTTGGGAAAGAGAAAGGTGAGAAAGAACGATTGGTGGGGTAAAATAGAATTTATTAGCTAATAGTCAAGCAGTAAGCCGTAGCAGTGCCGATGCCATAGCACAAAAGCCGGGCGGCTGCCGCGTAAGGTTCACGCGGCAGCCGCCCGGCTTGGTTGGCTTCTAAGTAAAGCTACCCTTAGAGCTGGCGCATGAGCTCCTGGTACAAGGCCAGCATACTTGCCATGTCGGCTTTAGCTACGATTTCGTCCGGGGAATGCACGTTGTCCTCGGGGGCCCCCACGAAACACCAGTCCCAGGGCTGGGCCCCGAGTTGGAGTTCCTTGGCGTCGGAGCCGCCGCTAGCCTCTACCTCCAGCTGATGCGCAATACCAGCTTCGCGGGCAATGCGGCGGATGCGCTCCACGTAGCTGCGGCGCGGGATTAGGGAGTCGCGCAGGGAAATAGCCACGCCTTGGCCCGGCCGGACGCCCTCCGTCACCCAGGTGATATCCGAAATCAGAGCCTGTCGCACGCCGTAGGTTTCATAGATGTAGCGGGCCAGATACGCCACAGAGCCCCCGCCGTGCTCTTCCCAACATGAGAAGGCTATGATGCCATCCTGCAGAGTTTCGCACAGGCGCAATGCATTCCAAACTCCCAAGCGGTTATCGAGGTAGCAGCTTTGCACGGTGGTTTCGGTTTCCCGGAAGTCACACCGGAAGGTGAGCTCCGTGCCGCGCTCAATCTCGCGGTAGAAATCGTAGCTCAAGGCCCCGGTTTCCTCGTCTACTCGCAGCGTACACTCAATGGCGCCCTGCGCGTCGCGGCCCACTAGGCGGTAACCAGTTTCGGCATCAGGCCCCCCAATTCGTACCAACTGCCGGCCGTAGCGCACGGTAAAGCCGATGCTGTCAAGGTGGGCAAAAACCGCCGTGCGAGGCTTTCCAAATATAAGAATAATGCAATCCTGGAACTCACCACCGGCTACTACCGTTGGTATGGTGCGCCAAGTAGGTTGGTGCTGCTGTATGTACCGGAGCAAGAATTCTGTCAGAGGAGCTTCATTACCAGAAGGGGCCGCTATCTGGCACAGGGCTTGTAAAAGCTGCATATGGTGTATCTTATTTGTCCAAAACTAGGCCAAATGTTCTACTTTAGCTGTTGCAATGAATAGTATGGGACATTTGCTCTGTTGTGTTTGAAGCCGCAATTCGTTATTCTTATGTTTAAACGACTCCAATTTGTCCTGTTGTTGCTCCTGCCTCTCGTGGGGCTGGCGCAGCAACCCGACACGGCCCGCCCGCTACTCCTTCAGGACTCGTTGCGGCAGGTACAATTGGAAAACGTGGATGTAGCTCCCGGTGCCATTGACACCAAAGGCTGGCTCCTGCTCGACAAAGACATTCAGACGGAGCTGGAAGGAGCGGTTTTCAACCTCTACAACTTCAAGTACGACAAGGCCGAGCGGCAGTTCCGTAGCTTGCGCCGCCGTTATCCTAACCACCCCATGCCTTACTTTCTGCTGGGGCTGAGCACTTGGTGGAAAATTATGCCGGCGGGCATCCAAACTACCCAGTACGACAAGCTTTTCTTTGCCTACATGGATACGGCTATTACCAAGGGCGAGGCCTTGTACAAAGCCGATAACCGAAACTATGAAGCATGCTTTTTCCTGGCGGCTGGCTATGGTTTTGATGCTCGCCTGCACGCCGAACGTCACGACTGGCGGAAGGCCACGGTAGGTGCCAAGCGGGCCCTAGACTACCTCGATAAAAGCAAGGAAGCCAATGGCCTTAGCCCGGAGTTTTTATTTGGTCAGGCCTTGTTCAATTACTACGCCGTCTGGATTCCCGATAACTACCCTTTGCTCAAGCCTGTGTTGCTGTTTTTCCCTAAGGGCAACAAGCAGCTCGGCCTACAGCAGCTGCGTAACGTGGCTGATAACGGGTTTTACGTGGGTCCTGAGGCCCGGGTATTTCTCATGCGCATCCTTATCAACGAGGAAGACAAGCCAGAGCAGGCTATGCCCATTGCCCGGTATTTGGCTACTACCTACCCCGACAACGGCTATCTCCAACGCATTTACGCCAATGCCTGCTTCCGGCAGGGCGAGTTTCGAGAGTGCGAGCGGGTTAGCCGGGATATGCTGGACAAGCTTAACCGCGGGCTGCCAGGCTACGAAGCCAACAGTGGCCGCTACGCAACGTACTTCCTAGGCTACCTGATGCAGAACCGGTATAAAGACATGGCCAAGGCCAAGGAGTATTACCAGCGCTGCATTGTATTTGCTGAAACCAACGGAGAAACTAAATACGGATTCTACGTTTTTGCAAACCTCGCCCTAGCTCGCCTTGCCGACCGGGGCAAGGATGTTACCGCGGCCCGGCGCTACTACAGCGTGGTGCTGGACAAATCCGACCACGATTCGGAACAATACAAGGAGGCAAAGGCGTACTTGAAAACGAAACGGAAGTAGGGAAGGCTACCGCGCACTGTGTATGGAACTCAAGGACCTGTTTTTAACCCCGCTTTACTTAGGCCTGTTCTACGCAGTAGCCTTTGCCGTGCGCAAACGATTTACTAACCCTCTGACCAAGAAGTATTTCATCCCTGCCTTATCAGTTAAGTTTCTGGGCGCTATTGGGCTAGGGTTAATCTACCAGTTTTACTACGGCGGCGGCGACACGTTTAACTATTTTCACCACGTCAAGGTAATATACCAGGCTTTCGGAGACTCATTCAGTACGGGGGTTAAGCTGCTGCTAGGGAAGCATCCTGCCGACGCGGATATGTTGCGCTATACCGGCCAGATGTACTGGTATGATGCCCCGACGGAATATTTTGTTGCGCAGGTAGCCAGCGTATTCGCTCTGGTTGGTTTTGGCAGCTATACCGTTATTGCCCTTGGCTTTGCTTTTCTCAGCTTTTGCGGAATGTGGGCCATGTATATCACTTTCCTGCGCATCTACCCTTTAGCTTATAAGAAGCTGGCTATTGCCATCTTCTTTCTGCCGTCTGTGTTCTTCTGGGGCTCGGGCTTGATGAAAGATTCCTTGTGCATAGGGGCGCTGGGCTGGACTTTTTATGGATTTTATCACGCCTTCATTCTGAAGAAGAACCTGCCAACTGCTGTGATTCTCGGGGCGCTGGGTGCCTATGTTCTGATGTCGGTGAAGGTCTATATTCTGCTTTCCTTCCTACCGGCAGCTCTATTGTGGGTATTTAACGAGAATAACCAGCGAATTAAGTCGGCTGCGTTGCGCATGTTGCTTAAGCCACTCTTTTTGCTACTTGGGGCTGGAGCGGGCTACTTGGGAGCTACTGGCCTAACGGCCGGTGACGAGAAGTATGATGTGGAAAAACTGGGTGAGCGAGCCAAAATCAATCAGCAATACCTAACTACCTACGCAGCCAACGGCTCAACTTATAACATCGGGGAATTCGATGGTTCGCTGAGTTCTACATTGAAAGTAGCCCCGCAAGCCATTATCGTTTCCATTTTCCGGCCCTTCCTATTTGAAGTTCGAAATCCGGTAATGCTACTTTCAGCTTTAGAAGCAACACTATTTATCTGGCTAACAGTTTCACTCTTTTATCGTACTGGATTGCTTCGAGGGTTGTCTTTGATTATTAGCACTCCCATTCTACTTTTTTGTTTCCTGTTTTCTATTGTTTTCGCCATTGGGGTAGGCATCAACAGCGGCAATTTCGGCACATTGGTTCGCTACAAGATTCCGCTGATGCCTTTCTACCTGGCGGCCCTTTACATTATGCAGGCCAAGGCTCAGCCGAAGCGACGGGTTATTGCCAAGCCTCAACTGAACAGCGCCAGGAAATTTTCTCGGTTGGCTACTACAGAGTAGCGCGCTTCTACCGTTTGGCGGGCAGCCTGACCCATGCGGGTTCGCACTGTGGGGCTACTGATCAGGTTGCGCAGAGCTGCCTCCCACTGCTCAGGCGTAGCGCAGACGTTGCCATTTATGCCGTCCTGCACCACCTCCGTATTCATGCCTACTGGCGACACCAGCGCTGGCTCGCCCAAAGCCATGTATTGCAGCGCTTTGAATGCACACTTTCCTTTGGCCCAGGGGTCGTCTTCAAGCGGCATCAGCCCTACGTGAAATGTGAGCAAATCCGCTATTTCCGTTTCCTTGCGCCAGGGCTGATACACTAGACTGCGTAAGGGAAGCTCCGGAGGCTGGTTGGAAATTACTCGGAATTCAAAATCGTACTCCTGCTCCAGACGGGCCAGCACGGGCACTACCTGCTCAATGTATTTGAGCGTGGAATGCGTTCCGGTCCAGCCGATTACCAACTTGCCCGGTGCCTGCTGGTCGCGCACCCGGTTGTGCAGGTGGGTAGTGTCAATGGTGGTCGGGTTAACAAAGGCATTGGCGTTGAACTGCCGGGCATAATCGCGCAGGTAGGCGTTGCCGCAACTTACTTTATAAGCCCAGCGACAGATGCTACCTACTTTGTGGTGCCATTTAACGCCGGCTACTATCTTATTAGCCTCCGAAGTATTGGGAATCCAGATGGCGTCATCGAAATCGTAGACTATCTTTTTGCCCAGCACTTTCGCAATCAGCCACTCAAATATAGGCGGGCCAATGGGCGAGGCTTCGCGGTGAATAAATACGTAGTCGTACTTCGATACGGAGAAGAGCAACGCTATCCGCCGAGCAAATCCTTGTAGAATACCCACCACTTTCTGCAGTTGGTGGCCAGGCTTATACAAAATAGCCCAGGTAGCATCGGAAATAAAAGGAGCTACCTCGTACTGGTGGCCGGCTGCCGTCAGGAAATCGAAATACTGCTCGAAACGGAACCGCTGGGAAGGAGCTTTACCGGTGGGATAGGGAACCAGAAAAAGAATGCGCATACTATACATTTGAGCTGAGCTACTGTGTAAGTAACCCATTGGAACCAACAAAGGTACGGGAACTGCTGCCGCTTCCAGCAGCTGACAGGGCTTAATACCCCATACCCGGCACTAGGTTGTTATCTTTGACCAGCAGAACTTCGATGGCCCCGCACAGTCAGGCCTGCCTCCTTTCCTATATGCCCTCAAGCGTACCGTCCTCTCCCCTGCTGCTGTCCGTGGTTAGCCCTGTGTATCAAGCTGAACAGGCATTAGATGAGCTAATAGCCCGGCTGGAAAGTACGTTAACGGATTTGCTGGTTTCTTACGAGATTATTTTAGTAGATGACGGCAGCAAGGATACTAGTTGGGCTAACATCTGCCGGCACGCGGCGCGCATGCCTCAGGTACGGGGCGTACGGTTGTCGCGCAACTTTGGGCAGCATCACGCCATCACGGCGGGCCTCGACTTGAGCCGGGGCGAATGGGTAGTGGTGCTGGATTGTGACCTGCAGGACCAGCCGGAAGAAATCAGCCAGCTTTGGGGCAAAGCCCAGGAAGGGTACGAGGCGGTACTAGCCCGCCGGGGGCGCCGCACCGATTCAGTGTTTACGGTGTGGCCAGCCCGGGCCTTTTACGCCGTGTTGGGCTATCTTACTGGCCAGGCTCAGGACCCAGAAGTGGGCAACTTCGGCATCTATCATCGTCGGCTGATTGATACCGTGCTTCAGCTGCGCGAAAGCACGCGGTATTTCCCGACCATGGTGCGGTGGGCCGGCTTCCGGCAAACCTCCTTGCCTGTGCAGCATGGCCGTAGTCAGCGGCCTACCTCCTACTCACTGGGCCGCCGCCTGCAGCTGGCCCTGGACATCATGCTTTCCTATTCTGATAAGCCTTTGCGCTTGGCCGTCTATTTCGGGCTGCTGCTGGCTAGCGGTGCTTTTGGCTTGGGCATCCTAATGCTTATTCGGGCGCTACAGGGCCAGATTGTGGTGCTGGGTTACGCTAGTCTGATTGTTTCGATCTGCTTTTTTTCTGGCGTGCTAATCACAGTACTGGGAATAGTAGGCCTATACGTGGGTAAAACCTTTGAAGGGGTGAGGGCCCGCCCCCTTTACGTCGTAGCAGAACACACCGCATGATTCCGCATCCTCTTCCTCCGGACTTCATTCCCTTTAACCGGCCTCACTTAGTAGGGCCCGAGTTGGAATATATCCGGCAGGCAGTGGCGCTGGGCAAGCTTTCGGGCAACGGTGAGTTTACCCAGCGCTGCCAACAATTTATTGAGCAACGCTACGGCGTAGCCAAGGCCTTGCTAACTACCAGCGGCACTGCCGCGCTAGAAATGGCGGCGCTGCTACTGGATATCCAACCCGGCGACGAAGTCATTGTGCCTAGTTATACGTTCACCTCTACAGCCAACGCGTTTGTGTTGCGGGGTGCGCGCATTGTGTTTGCCGATAGTCAGCCGGACCACCCCAACATGGATTTGCGGCAGATAGCCACATTGCTTACCCCTCGCACGCGTGCTGTTGTGTTGGTGCACTACGGCGGCCAACCATCCGAGGGCTTATTGAAGTTGCTGGATCTTGCGCAGCAGCATGGACTGTGGATAATAGAAGACGCCGCTCAGGCCATCGAAGCCCAGTACCAAGGTCGTCCGCTGGGCACGTTTGGGCATTTGGCTGCTTTCTCGTTTCACGAAACCAAAAACGTGAGTTCCGGCGAAGGCGGCATGCTGGTCATCAATGACTCCCGTTTTAGCGCCCGCGCCGAAATTCTATGGGAAAAGGGTACTAACCGTGCAGCGTTTTACCGAGGCGAAGCCGCGCGCTACGAGTGGGTAGACGTGGGCTCCTCTTTTCTACCTTCGGAACTGAATGCCGCCTACCTCTGGGCCCAGTTCGAAGCTATTGAAACCATTCAGCTCCGACGCCGTTACTTGTGGGAACGATATGCCATGGCCTTGGAACCCTTAGCTGCTACGGGAGCTATCCGCTTGCTACCCCATTTGCCGGACGCGCAGCCCAACTGGCACGTATTTGCACTACTCTGCCGCAATGAAGTCGAACGGGACGATCTTCTTACGCACTTGCGGCGACGCCATATCCTGGCAGTATTCCACTACCTACCGTTACACCAGAGTCCATTCTATGCCGCGCAGCACGATGAACGGCTTCTTCCGCACGCCGAATGTTACGCTCGAACGCTGGTACGTTTACCCCTATTCCATGACCTTACTTTCATCGAGCAAGAACGAGTTATAGAGACTGTGCTCGGGTTTTACCAAAGCGACATGCCTACTTACAGGGCAAGTTAAACTCACTTACGGGTAAGCACTTCGGTATACATCTGCCCGAGTCGCTCGTAGGTAGCAGCCGCTCTGAACTTCTCTCGAACAAAGCGGCGGCCCGCTGCTGCAAAACGAGCCCGCAGACTTGGGTCGGCAGCCAACTGCTTAATTGCTTGAGCCATGCTATCAACATTCCGATTGGGAACCAGCAAACCCGAGACTCCATGCTCGAACAGCTCGGCTGGCCCACCACAGTCAGAGGCAATAAGGGGCGTACCGAAGTAGAGGGCATCGAGGCAGGTAAGGGAAAATGATTCCGATTCGGAGAAGTTTAGCAGAATATCGGCGCTTTTAATGGCCTGTTCCACATCCGCTACAAACCCTTGAAACGACACTACTCCGCTTAGTCCCGCGGCGGCAACGCCTGCTTCCAGTTGCTGTCGAAATTCCCGATTCTTGGCCATTCCCATATCCCCGCCGACGAACGTCAATCGTAACGTATCATTCTGGGCGTAGGCTTGCTGGAAAGCTTCTACCGCAAAGTTTTGTCCCTTGCCCTGGATGTAATTGCTGAGGTAGAGCAGCTGTACGCTGCCATCGGGCCGACTAGCGGGCACTGTTGGCGCAGGATAACGCTCCGGGCCGGGAATGGGGTCGAATACTACCTGCACGCTTACTGCCGAACCGAAGTATTGGCGCACGGCTTCCGAAACACAGAGCACCCGGTCTGCAAACTGCTCACCTAGCCACCGCCAAGTTCGCGCCAGCGGCTGTACTAGGCTCTGCGGCAGAAAACGCACGTGCGTGACTACCCGCAGCTGCCCAAAGCTCAGGAGTTTGGCTACGTAGCCTGTCAGGTTGTAGAAGTCGTTAAGATGCACGATAGTCGCGCCACTACGCTTGGACAGCCGGTGCAGGCGCCACCCGTTCAGCAGTAGCATGGGCAGGTAGCGCAAGAGGTCGGCCTTACGCCGGCTGATTTCCACGAAGGGCAATTCGTGCACCAAGTACCCATCCTGCTCCAGTACCGGCCGCGCCGTACTGCCCGCAGGCACTACATAAACAAAGCGAAACTGTGTTTGCAGCGGCCCGGTGGCGTGCCGAATTGCATTTAACGCGCCGGTAACGGCCCGGGAGCTATCAATCAGCAGGACGACTGGTCGGAAATCTGCAGGGGAAGAATGCACCACTGTACTTATTAGTTTAAACTACCTACCTGAGCAGTGGTCATTTTGTGCAGCATGTAGGCAGCCACGGCTTCTGCTGAGGCAGTTGAGCGCCACCATTCCAACGTGGCTAGGTGCAGCTCCTGCATTCGGCTGGGCTCACGCAGCAATTGGTTTACCGTTGGCTTAAGCTCCCGCCAGGATGGTAGCACGATAAAAGGAGCCGTGCGGTACACGTGCGCGTCAGGCAGCGGCTTGGTAAGGATGATGCATCCCAGGCTGGCGGCCTCAAAATGACGCATGGTTTCCGGGTTCTCAATACCTGCCGGACAAAGCACAATTTTGCTATTACCGAGGTAGCGGGCGTATTCCTGGGGCGGAATACCGTTATGAAAACCTTTGCTGAACCGGATGATAGAGTCAGGAAACTTCTTGTCTAGGTTTTCGCCCAGCAGCCAGCGCAGGCGGTGCAGTAAAGCAAACGGCATGGGAGGTGCTCCGGCCAGAACCTGGTAGAGTTCCGCCCGCCCGCCGTGCAAATTCCCCGAGAAGAAGACGTTGTGTGCTCGTTCGTGCAGCGGGATGATTGCGTCGGGCCTGAATTCCCGGCTAGGCCCCACTGGAATATGGAATATGTTGCCCTGCTGGTCCTGGGGCAGATACATGCGGAAAATGATGTCTACCTGGTCGCGGAACGGGTAGTCCGTACGGGCCGACTCATCCCCGATGCAGATTACTACCTTCTTCCGACGGCTGGGCTGGATTTGTAGATCTTGTCCCTTCCAACGGCTCAGCTCCAGGTGCAGATAGACCTCCCACTCTTCTCCGGCAGCAGCCAGCACATGGTCCACCAGCTTTTCCGCGTAGCCGCTTTCGCGGTATCGCCAAATATCGGTTAACGGTTCATTTGAAAAAAATTGGCTCATAGGACCGCCACTGCTTTACTTAATCTACTACCTGCAAATATGATTCTGCCTTGCCTAGCCTACGGCCGGTGACAATACGAAACGGTTACTGGCCTACTTAGCCAGCACGTCATCCAGAACGGCCACCCACTGCTGGAATATTTTTTCCCGGCTAAAGTCTTGCATACGCCGGCTGGCTAACTTACCCAGCCACTCCCGCTCCGTCGCGTCGCCCAGCAGACGGTCCAGGGTAGCAGCCCATACCTGCTGATCCGCTGCCAAGCTGGCCGGCTGATTGAGCATGGGCATCAGCACGCCAAATTCGGCGGTTTCCGCTTCCCGGATTGGCTGGCGCGGAGTGCGGGTGCTAGGAGCCAGAATTTCGCGCGGGCCGGTTGGGCAGTCCGTTGTTACCGGGGGCACTCCGCAAATCATAGCCTCCCCCAAGGCCATTGGGAAGCCTTCCCAGGCCGAGGGAAACACGAAGAGCGAAGCGGGCCGGATGTACTTGAAGGGATTCTTCTGAGTGCCCAGGAAATACACGTCATAGTCCGGAGTCAGCGCCTCTTCGTTCCACGCCTCATACACCCGTAGGCCCAGCTGCCGGGCGCGGCGAGTTAAATCATTGCGCAGCTCTCCGTCGCCCAGAAACACTAGCTTGGCCGGCCGGCGCTTCAGCAGCTCCGCGAAGATATCCAGCAGAGGGGCCTGATTTTTCTGAATAGCCAGCCGCCCCGACGTTACCAGCACAGGCGCTGCACTGTATACGGCCTGCTCAGCCGCCAAGAGCGGCTCGCGGGCTTTTGCCTCAATCTGGCCGACTTCGAAAAAGTTGTTGATGGTTTGGATTTTCTCGGGTTTAACGCCGAAGCTTTCCACCAGCTCCGGGTTGATATCCCGGCTTACAGTAATGATGCGGTCGGCGCGGTTATACAGGCTAGGCATCAGGAGCTTTTTCCGCACCCAGCCTACCACCCCGCTGATGTTGCCGTCGTGCAGCTTGGAGCCATGAATGCATAGCACCACTTTTTCAGAGCCTTTGCTTAGCAGATTCACGTAGTCGGCGCCTTCCAGATGACTAACGCACACATCCGTTTTCAACTCGCGCTTGAGGTTCCGCAGGCGTGCGATCCGCCGGGCAAAATTCTGAACCTTGTCAAGAGCACTACCCCCACCATCTACGGCAAGGCTTACCAGCTTATTCTCGCTGGGATAGATGTTGCCTTCGTCCATATTGAACACGGCTTCGGTTACCGTATAGTGGTTGGCAAGCTCAACACTATGGTCGTGAAATACCCGTTGTGCTCCCCCAAATCCCAGGTTGGGAATAAGCAGTAGCAGTTTCTTAGAAGCCGGCATATAGAAATTTTCCGGCAAAGATACTGGCTTTTGTCAGAAGCAGCACGCTTTCACCTATAACCCACCACCCTTCGCAACCAAGTGAATGCGCCGCAGACGGCTAGTATAAGGGGCCTCTGGCCGGCTGTCGTACACCGTAGGCTGGTACGCCTGAGCCCTACTAATTTTATCTTATTCCCGGATTGGTTGCCCCACAGTAACCCAGTATGTTGTCCTACCTTCTGCTACGTAGCCCTCACCTGAATACCGCGCTTAACAGCTCAAACGATCAAGGACAAGTCTAGGAAGGCGAGTCACCTCTTACGCCTGTGCCGTAGTATGCAGCGCGTTCAAACAGTCCTGGTACAGGCTCGTGTAGGCGGCTACGCAACGATCCATATCAAACTTTGCAAATGCAGAAGGGGCCCAGGTCTGGTGCTGCTGAAGCAGCGCCTCATTGGTAGCATACTGCAGCATGGCTTGGTAGAGCTGATCCGCATCGGCCAGCCCCTGCGTTGGAAAATCAATCAGAATACCAGCCTCGTGGCCATCGTCGGTACAGATCATCCGCTGGATTTCTCCCACGTCGGTTGAGATAACGGCTTTACCACAGAATAAGTATTCTGCGATGGAATTTGGCAGGCTCTCTTTCAGGGAAGAAGCCAGAATACCAACATCCAGGGAGGCGATACAGTCCACAGGGTTATTTACAAAACCCAGAAACTGTATGTTCTGCTCGGTCTGGTATTCTTTGCGCAGTTGATCCATAAACTGGCTGGCTCCTATCAGGAGCAGCCGGAGGGGGCGCGTCACTTCCTTTTGCAGCCGCTGAAATGCCTGAATAACCGGAACCCACCCTTTTTCGGGTACTCCCCGGGCTACCATTCCGTAAACCAGCGCCTCCGCTGGCACCTGCAGCGCTTCACGGGTGAAATGGGCGGCTTCATCCGAGAAGCGACCTTCCAGACCATTATAGATCTGCCTGAGGTGAATATGCCCTGCAACTGCTCCAACAACCGTGGGTTGTAAGGCTTCCAGGTTCTGCTCGGACAGGTACGCCACCCCATTAATGCGGCTGACTGTTTCGGTAAGTACTTGTATATAGCTGGGAATGGCGTGGGCGTATCCTTGCTGGTAGGCGCTCAGAAACTGCTCATAGTCGCCGTGCATGGTTACTATCAGCGGAATGTGGGGCAACTCGCGCAGCACCTGCGCGCATAATTGGTCGGCTTTAAATGTATTGCTGCTAATGACCTGAATATTTTTCTCCTCGATAACCTGCTTCAGGTGTTTGCGCAGACTGCCCAGGCGCAGCGCGGAACTGTGCCCATGCCGCTGCAGCCAGCCATCTGAACGCAGTAGCAGGTTGTCCAGCGACTTGCTCACGGGGTGATACTGTAGCAACTCAACATCCGGCGCCAGCCGTTTTACCAAGTCATGCTCGGTGTACTGCCAGTACATATTGTAAAGAAATACGCAGTGGCCTGCCTCGTGCAAGGCTTGCGCTAGTCGGAGGGCAAATGTTTGGGCACCTCCGATGCGTAATTCTTCAACAGCAACGAGAATGTTCATGCGGGGTATTGGTAATAGACTGAGCGTATTTCTTACTGCTACGTAAAGCAGCAATTTCCATGAATGGCCCCTACTGTTCCTGCGTTGGGGCGCCGGCAAGCGGCAGATGCTTTTCCAGCAGCCGCCGGACCGTTTCCCCCCACCGCTGCCAGTTCAGCTTTTCTTCGTACAAGTTTCTGGAGGAAATCCGAAGTTGCTGATATATAGCGGATTCACAGACGGTGTAGCTGCTGATGCCTCACCTACGTAAGCAGGTATATGCAAGC
>NZ_BMGS01000012.1 GCF_014640315.1 Hymenobacter glacieicola | reverse complement strand
GCATCCGCTTGCAACTCGTCATCGATGCGCATAACCAACGCATAGAAGCAGACGGCTAATCACCTGCTATTTTACCACCACCCTGCTTTTAACATTTTATCAACACCGGACATCCTTATTAGGCCATAAGAGTAGTCAGGAGATTTCCCTAGAAATGACGATTCAACGCTTAACAATACTTTCTTGAAGAGACTCATAGTAGGCATTAAAAGGGAAAAATGAAGCTTAAGTGGCGCGTTGGGCCAATGTATGGCAAATTGTCTAATTTATATTGATTTAGATTAACAAAAGCCGACAAAAAGTCAGTGAAATCATATCTGCACCCCGTTTGCTAAGCATGTCGTAGAACTTCCTAACCCGAAGCACCTACCTAGATCTTAGCAACCATGAACTTTAATAACTATACCATCAAGGCACAGGAGGCCGTGCAGAAGGCCACTGAAATTGCCGGGGGCAACCAGCAACAGGCCATTGAAACCGGCCACTTGCTGAAGGGCCTCTTCCAGAGCGACGAGAACGTGCTGTCGTTTCTGGCCAAGAAGCTGGGCGTGAACCTGAACATCCTCACGCCCCGCCTCGATGCCATTGTAACGGGCTACCCCAAAGTAAGCGGCGGTTCGCCCTACCTCTCCAACGAAGCGGCCGCCGCTCTGCAACGCGCTACCGGCTTTCTGAAAGAGTTTGACGATGAATATGTGTCGGTGGAGCACCTGCTGCTGGGGCTGGTGGGCGGTAAGGACGCCGTGGCTACCCTTATGAAGGACGCCGGCTTTAACGAAAAGGACCTGAAAGCCGCCATTAAGGAGCTGCGCGGGGGCCGCAAGGTAACTTCGCAGACCGCCGAAGATCAGTACCAGAGCCTCAACCGTTACGCCCGCAACCTCAACGAGCAGGTGCGTACCGGCAAGATGGACCCGGTTATCGGCCGCGACGAGGAAATCCGCCGCGTACTGCAGATTCTGAGCCGCCGCACCAAGAACAACCCGGTGCTGCTCGGCGAGCCGGGCGTTGGTAAAACCGCCATCGTGGAGGGCCTGGCCCAGCGCATCGTGGCCGGCGACGTGCCCGAAAACCTCCAGGACAAAATCATCATGTCCCTGGACATGGGCCTGCTCATTGCGGGCGCCAAGTACAAGGGCGAGTTCGAGGAGCGCCTCAAGTCCGTCATCAAGGAAGTTACCGACTCCGAAGGCCAGATCATTCTGTTCATCGACGAGATGCACACCCTGATTGGGGCCGGCGGTGGGGGCGAAGGCGCTATGGACGCCGCCAACCTGCTCAAGCCCGCTTTGGCCCGCGGCGAGCTGCACTCCATCGGGGCCACTACCCTCAAGGAGTACCAGAAGTACATTGAGAAGGACAAGGCTCTGGAGCGCCGTTTCCAGGCCGTGATGGTGGATGAGCCGACTATTGAGGACGCCATCAGCATCATGCGCGGCATCAAGGAAAAGTACGAGCTGCACCACGGCGTGCGGATTACGGATGACGCCGTAATTGCTGCCGTAGAGCTGTCAAGCCGCTACATCACCGACCGGTTCCTGCCCGACAAGGCCATTGACCTGATGGACGAGGCCGCCGCTAAGCTGCGGATTGAGCTGAACTCCATGCCCGTGGAGCTCGACGAGGTGCAGCGCCGCATTATGCAGCTGGAAATTGAGCGCGAAGCCATCCGCCGGGAAGAAAACCACGACCGGGAAAGTGTGCTCAACAAAGAACTGAGCGAGCTGACCGCCAAGCGCGACTCGTTGAAAGCCCAGTGGGAAAACGAGAAATCGGCCCTCACCAGCATTCAGACCGAGAAAGAGAACATTGAGCGCTACAAGCTGGAAGCCGAACAGGCCGAACGCCAGGGCGACTACGGCCGCGTGGCGGAACTGCGCTACGGCAAAATTCAGGAAGCCGAAGCCAAGCTAAAGGAGCTACAGGCCCAGGCCGAAGCCGACAAAGGCAAGGACGGCGGCTCGATGCTGCAGGAAGTGGTGACCTCTGAGGACATTGCTGAGGTGGTAGCCAAGTGGACCGGCATTCCGGTGAGCAAGATGCTGCAGTCGGACCGCGAGAAGCTGCTGAACCTGGAAGCTGAACTAGGCAAGCGCGTAGCCGGCCAGAGTGAGGCTATTGCGGCTATTTCCGATGCCGTGCGCCGCTCCCGGGCGGGCTTGCAGGACCCCAAGCGGCCGATTGGCTCGTTTATCTTCCTGGGTACTACCGGTGTGGGTAAAACCGAGCTGGCCAAGGCCTTGGCCGAGTACTTGTTCAACGATGAGAACAGCATGGTGCGCATCGACATGAGCGAGTACCAGGAGCGCCATGCCGTATCGCGCCTGATTGGGGCGCCTCCCGGCTACGTGGGCTACGATGAAGGCGGCCAGCTGACCGAGGCCGTACGCCGCAAGCCGTACTCGGTGATTCTGCTCGACGAAATCGAGAAGGCCCACCCCGACGTGTTCAACATTTTGCTGCAAGTGCTGGATGATGGTCGCCTCACCGACAACAAAGGCCGGGTGGCGAACTTCAAGAACACCATCATCATCATGACCTCAAACACGGGGGCCGACATCATCCAGAAAAACTTCAAGGAGCTGAATGAGTACAACCACGACGAGGTGGTGGACCGCACCCGCGAGGAAGTGGTGGAGCGACTGAAGCAGCACATGCGCCCCGAGTTCCTGAACCGCATCGACGAGATTGTGATGTTCCAGCCCCTAAAGCGCCGGGAAATCCGCAAGATTGTGGACATTCAGTTCAAGCAGATTCAGCAGCGCCTGGAAGAAGCCGGTATCCGGCTGGAAGCTACCGATGAGGTGCTGGAACACCTCGGGGAGCAGGGCTTCGATCCGCAGTTCGGTGCCCGTCCCTTGAAGCGTGTACTGCAGCGCTTGGTGCTGAATGAGCTGTCGAAGGACATCCTTTCGGGTCGCGTGAGCAAGGACGCCGTAGTGGAAGCCGTACTGGAAGATGACCAGATCCGCTTTGTAAACGTGGAGCTCCCAACTGTGGGGTAAGCGTTGAGTGCAAACAAAAAAGCCTCGCTGGTTAGTATCGGCGAGGCTTTTTTGTTTGCGGTATCATTGAATCTGCGGTAGACGCAGGATTAGAGCCAACCCTACCGGCGGCGGGCGGCTTTGCGTTCCAGTCGGGCGCGGTAGGCCCGCCCCGAAGCGACGTGCTTTTCCTTTAGCCGGGCACGGAGAGCCGGGGGCAATGGCTTGCCGGCCAGGTAGCTGGCGCGCAGTTCGGCAAACTTAGCGTCTGAATACGGAGCATTGTGCAAGAGCATGTAGGTAAGCCCACCGGCTGTTAAAAACAGGCCCGCGGCTACCTGGCCCCCGGAAGGCTCGCTGCTTTGCGTGGGGCCGTAGGGCGAGGTAGAGTTACTGCCGGCGTCGGAACCGGTCATGAGGCGCAACCCTGGCAGCGCCAGCAGAATAGGCAGCTGCCCCCCTAGGCGCTTGGCGTTGAACAATCCTTGCACGGCATCAAGCGTGTCCAGCTGGGCATCAGCTAGTGCCTGAGCAGGGGTAGGAGCCGGAGTGCTGCGTGCAGGACCGGCCGGCACCACTCCCTTCGCCAGCAGCGGATTATGGTCGGAAGCAGTGCCGTGCACAGGCAAAAAATTGCCCTTCAAACGCCGGCTGATGCTGATTGGCAAGTGGCCCGTGGCGGCCAGTTCGCGCAATACGAGCCGCTCCCGGCTTCGCCGAAACTGAATGCGTTTATTTAGCCCAATGCCAACAAATGCGGTGCCGGCTACTACGCCAGGCGTCCAGACGCCGGCGCTGGTGGACTGCTGAGCTGGCAAGATGGAGGCGAGCATGCCCGCTGAACCCAGGGCCAGCCACCCAAAGCCACCCCCGCGCCGGCTTCGGAACAACTCATGCACAGCCCGGGCAGTATCGGCTCGGGTCAGGGCAGTAGTTGCAACGGTTGCTGGAACAGCCGCCGGGACTGGAGAGGTGGTGGCAGCGGGCAGGGCTTGCCCGCTCGCAGCAGCAGCACCGGCGGCCAGCATAGAAATGATGCAGAGAAGGCGCACTAGCATAAACTCATGGTGAATTGATAAAATGAGGGCAACGGAATGAGGCAATATACTGGCTAACCTGACCAGTCGGAAACTCCAAGTAGTGGTAGCTTTCTGCTCCATTCCGGCTACCGATTCGCAACTGCTTCTTACCAAACCCTTTAAAGCGCGTGCTACCGCGCTGGGTGCTGAAGGAGTTGTTGAAGAACATTCCCTCGGGCCGCGTGAACAGAGACGCCGTGGGGGAAGCCTCCCGCTCCGCTTCCCCCACGTGAAGCTACCGACGGTAGGGCAAGGAATGATATAACAAAGCCCCGTTGGCTAGCGCTGGCGGGGCTTGTGTTGAGCTACTTATCTGCGCTCATTCATTCGACGGGGCGCCTCAAAGAACTTAGGCTTTAAACGACGGCGTATCCACGTTGGCAGGGGTTTACCTTGAGAATGATCTTGTAAGGTTTGTTCCAGACGCCCATTACTGAAGCGGGCTAGTTTGCTGACTCCGTATCCGGCACCCAAACTACCTATCAATACCACAGGCGTAACATCAGCGTCCCGTTCCTCTACTACCACTCCATTTATGGTTGTGCGGTACGCTCCTTGAGCAGCAACTAAGCCGCGAGCCGTGTACAAGCCTGACATAATCACCCATAAGGCCCCACCTCCCTGACGTTTCGCAAACAGGTTAATAATGGCCCGAGCAGTGTCGCTAGTCGCATAATGCATCAGCATTTGCTGCTTAAAAGTTTGCTTGACTTTGGGTAAAGCCACACCCCTACTTGATTCAGCACGCTTAGTCGTGTCGGGCCAAGTTGTGCTTCTCGATAAAAGAGCAGTTACCACGACTTTGCCGGCTGGCTTATGCGAAAAATAAGGGGGTTGCGGTGCTGCAATAGGCACATTTGCTTTAATCAATGCCGTAATGAATAAGGGTAATAGCATACTTCGCACTTAATATTTCTACGCTTCGCCAAAGTAGCAACGACATACCTTTAATACAAAGCTCTTGATAATATCTCATTATGAGAGCCTGGTAGCAACACGTATTGTTCTCCGCGTAAGCAGGCCTTTTCACTTGACTTCATTCCTGGCTACCGGGAATCAAATTCGGCTATCGTTTAGCTTATCTCCACTAAAGTGCGTATGAGTAGCTACCTGATTTATTGACCTTTATCTAACTCACATGCGCTGCTCCTTCCCTTTTCCCGAAACTGCACGGTTGCCTTTGTCGCGGTATATCCGCCTGGCTGCTTTAACGGTGGGGCTGACGGCTGCCCTAGCCAGTTGCTCCAATGACGACGATGATGACATGGTAGCCGAACCGGCGGCACCCGCCCGCATCAATGTAGCCCAGGCCGGCTTGCACCCCGAAGGCATTCAATATGACGAGGCAAACAAACGGTTTCTGGTTAGCTCCCGCACCAAAGGGCAAATCGGCAGTGTGCGCGACGACAGCACCTACACGCTGTTTGCGGATGACGCGCGGCTGATTTCTACCATTGGGTTGAACCTGGACGCGGGCCGGCAGCGCCTGCTGGTGGCCGTATCGGACAACGGGGCCAACCCCACCCGCTCCAGGGCCGCTACCCTGCGCAGGCTGGCGGCCCTGGCCGTGTATAACGCCAACAACGGCAGCCTGATTTCCTACACTGACCTGGGCGCCCTGCGGCCGGGAGCCAACCATTTTGCCAACGACATAGCCGTGGACGGGCAGGGCAATGCTTACATTACCGACAGCCTTTCGCCCATTATCTACAAAGTAGACGCCCAGGGGGTCGCCTCCGTTTTTCTGGAAAATGCGCAACTCAGTGGTGGTACGGGCTTTGGCCTCAATGGCATTGTGTTCCACCCCGACGGGTACTTGCTGGTGGCCAAATCCAACGACGGCACCTTGTTTAAGGTGCCGCTGAGCAACCCCGGTAGCTTTTCGCGCGTGACCAGCGCCCAAAGTTTGGTAGGGGCCGATGGACTGCTGCTGCTCAATCCGCAAACGCTGCTGCTGGTGGCGGGCAGCCAAAGCATCGTGTTTCGGCTAACCAGCACCGACGCCTGGGCTACGGCCACGGCCGCCGGCAGCTTTGCTACGGGGGCCGTTAGCCCGACTACCATCACGCGGCGCAACCAATCGGATGCCTACGTGCTCTATCCCTTCCAAAGCACCTCGCCCCGCTTCTCCATCGTAAGAGCAGCTTTTTAAGCAGTATTAGCAGCAGGAAAAACTAGGCACCAGACAAGGCTAGCTCACGCCGGGTTGTGTACTGGTGCATGCAGAACCTCGTTGGTAGCTTGCCAGCGAGGTTTCTGCATTCTAATGCTTTATGAATGAATGCTGTTTTTTCGGGTAAATACGCTAGGCGCACGGGTCTTTTTCAATACCTTTAGATCAATAGTATCCGGAAAAAGTATAACGTTGTTTTTTCCTGGAGCAACCCTTAGTCATCCTTATTGATAGCCCTTTCTCAGCCTGGCCTGAGCTTCTAACTTCGTTACATTCCTTTTCCTTTCTTCTATCGTTTCCACCCTTACTTCCATCCTTATGATGCGAACAACTACCATGACCAGCCTCGGCCGGCCACTTGCCGTGGCGTTGCTGGGGCTGCTGTCTTTTACGGAAGCAGTGGCGCAAAAGCGGACTGTTCCGGCCGCAGTTGGCACGCAGTACCGGCCCACAACCCCGCAGGCGGCCATTAGCTCTACCGCTACGGGCGGCAACTGGAGCGACCCGGCTACTTGGTCGGGTGGCGTAGTGCCTACCGCGGCCGACAACGTAACCGTCGTGGGCGGGGCCACGGTAACGCTAGACGTGAATGCCGCCTGCGCCGCCCTGACAGTGGCTACTGGCGGCTCCCTGCTCACCTCGGCTACTACCGCCTACCAGTTGCTGGTAGCTGGCAGCGTAACCAACAATGGCACGCTGGACTTAAGCAACCCAGCTGGCACGGGCACGGTGGGCTCGGAGCTGCGGTTTACGGGCGGCGGCGACGCCAGCTTCAGCGGCACGGGCACCACGGATCTGCAGAGCCTTTCCCTGGGCAAGGCAGCCGCTACCGATGTGGTCAGCCTAGACTTGCCAACGCTGCTGGTGCAGGGCGCGGCCGGCACGGCCACCACGAGTTCGGGGTTTCTGCTGACGCGGACCGGCTCGCCAGCCGTCGACTACATGACGGGCATTCTGAAGCTAACGGGCACGGCTACGCTCACTAACAAGGTCTTTCAAACCGTTTCCTACGTTATTCCTGCCACCGGGGGCATTTGGCTTAACAACCCCAACTTCACGGTAGCAGGGCAAGGAGGCTCCCCTACCAACAACGGATTGTTGCGCGTATCGGCGGGCACTTACACCATTGGTTCCGGCATGGGCAACTCCCTGGGCTTCGGCAGCGGGGCCGCGCTTACCGTAGAGGGCGGGGCCCTGAACGTGGCCGGCCGCCTGAACGCCGTCGCTTCGGCTCCCATTACCTTTACCCAGAGCGGCGGCACGATTAGCGTGATGACCCAGACGCCGTCGACCAGCGCTTCTGCCTCTTTTGGCTTGCTCAGCAACGACGCGGCCAACGTGCAGAATATTTCGGGCGGCACCATCATCCTGGTAAACCGCAACCGGGCTTCTCCCCCCACCAACGACTACGTTGTGCTGGGTACGATGAACTATACGGGTGGTACGCTGCAGGTAGGCTCGGGCGCCACGGATACCAACTTCAATTTCAGAATTGGGGGTAACGTGCCAGGCCTGGTCATCGATAATACGACTACTGCCAAAACGGTTACCCTTGGGGCTCCTACCACGGTGTACGGCCCGGTAACCATCAACTCAGGCACTACCTTGGACGTTAGCGTGCTGGAACTCACCTTGACGGGGCCAAGCATTACCAACAACGGCACCCTTACCGCCTCATCCGGACGGCTGGCCTTCACGGGCACCACGCCCCAAACCCTAGGCGGCTCGGGCACTTTCTCCTCGGTTTCGGCGCTTACGCTCAACAACGCCGCGGGCCTGACCCTGAACGCGCCGCTGACGGTAAGCGGCAACCTGGTGCTTACCAACGGCAAGCTAGTTACCTCGGAAGCCAACCTGCTGACCCTGCAAGCCATTGCTCCGCCTACGGGCTCGGAGACTAGCTACGTGCAGGGTCCTCTGGCAGTGCAAGTCAACAGCACCAGTCCCGCCTCGCGCACTTTTGCCGTGGGTGATGCTACGGCGTGGCGCCCGGTCGTACTCAGCGGCCTGACCACTTCCGGCGTGCAAACCTTCACGGCCACGATTATCCGCGGTACTCCTACCCCGACGCTGAGCAGCCCGCTCACCTTCGTCAATTCCGTCCGTTACGCCCGCGTGCAGGGTCCGCTCCCGACTACGGCTTCCGTGCAGCTTAGCTACGGCGCCGATGATGTTATTGGCAACTTATCCTCGGCGGTAGTGGCGCAGGCGGCGGCTCCGGCCGGCCAGTACGTGTCGCGGGGCGGCGCTCCGGCCACTACCCCTACCACCGGCTTGTTCTCGACCATAGACCTGACCAGCGGCCAGGAATACTTTGCCTTGGCTAACAGCCAGCAGGAAGGGGGTGTGCTAAGCACCAGCGTGGCCAGCGGCTGCCCCGGCATTTCGGGCACCCTTACCCTGTCGAATTACAGCGGCACTATTCAGGGCTACCAGGTGAATACCGGCGCAGGCTTCCAGGCCGTGCCCGGCACAAACACCTCCCCTACCCTGGCCTTTACCAGCACCCAAACCTCCACCTTCCGGGCCGTGCTGCTGACCAGCGACGGGCGGACGGTATTTTCCCAGCCCGTTACGGTAACCGTAATTCCGGCTCCCGATGCTACCCTGACGGCCACTTCGGCTACTACGTTCTGCGGCTCGGGCACGCTTACGCTCACGGCCCCGACGGGTACGGGCACTTTGTTCTACCAGTTTCTGCGGAACGGCCAGCCCATTGCTGGCGCTACCTCTGCTACCTACACCGCCACGGTTACGTCCAGCGCCTCGTACTCGGTAACGGTTAGCAATACCAGCGGCTGCTCGTCTACTTCGGCTCCCTTGCAGGTGACGGTGAATCCGGCCACCAGCGCGGGCTTCAGCTACGCCAGCACCAGCTACTGCACCTCGGGCACGGCTAACCCCACGCCTACTTTGGCAGCGGGGGCCACGGCCGGCACGTTCAGCAGCACCACCGGACTGGCCGTAGATGCCACTACGGGTGCCATCAACCTTTCGACCAGCACGCCCGGCACCTACACTGTAACCAACTCGGTAGGCGGCACCTGCCCCTCCAGCGCTACCTTCCAAGTGACCATTACGGCCCCCGCCGCGGCGGGCTTTAACTACGCTAGCACCTCGTTCTGCACGTCGGCTACCGGCACGGTGGCACCAACGTTGGCTACCGGTGCTTCCGCCGGGGCCTTTACCAGCACGGCCGGACTTACCCTGGACGCTGCTACCGGCGCTATTACGCCCGGCACCAGCACCCCGGGTACCTACACCATCACGAATACGGTAGCGGCGGCCGGCGGCTGCGCCGCGGCTACGGCCACGGCTACCGTCACCATCACCGCGCCGGCGGTTGCCAGCTTCAGCTACCCCGCTGCCAGCTACTGTACTTCGGGCGCAACCAACCCGGCCCCCGTACTGGCCAGCGGCGCCTCGGCGGGCACGTTCTCCTCTACGGCAGGCCTGAGCATTGATGCAGCTACGGGCACGATTAACCTGACCGCCAGCACCCCGGGCACGTACACCGTAACCAACACGGTGGCCGCCAGTGGCGCCTGCTCGGCCGTAACGGCTACCACCACGGTAACCATCAACGCTACCCCGGCCCGCCCCACGGTGACGGTCGCCTACAGTGGCACCACCACTACCCTGACCAGCAGCGCCACCGCGGGCAACCAGTGGTACCTGAACGGCACGGCTATTCCCGGTGCTACCAACCAGACCTACGTAGTAAGCGCGGCCGCGCAGTATGGCACTTACACCGTGGTAACTACCTCGGCGCAAGGATGCGCCTCGCTGGCCTCGCAGCCGCTGGTAATTACGACCAGCCAGAAGCCGCTGGCTGGTTCCTCGCTGACTATTTACCCCAACCCTACCCCCGACGGCCGCCTCACCCTGAAGCTGCAGGGTTACACCAAGGCCGTTGAGCTGACGGTGTTCAACGCGGTGGGCCAGCCCGTACGCACCCTCACGGTGCCCGCCGGCCGCCCAGACCAAGCGCTGGACCTGAGCCAGCTACCTAGCGGCGTGTACATGCTACGCGCCCGCACCGAAGGTGGCCTCGATGTTCGCCGCATTGTGAAGGAGTAGCCTTTCTCGAAAGGCGACCAAAAGCCCTGCCGAATCTTCGGCAGGGCTTTTTTGTGTGGTAAGCGGCCGGCTTAACTACTGTGCATTGCCTCTGCCGTGCCGTGCGCACTGACTTGGTGACCCGCAGCCAGCCCGGCTTTATCCGTCCTTTCCTCTATTCATCTATCTGCTAGATTTGCCCGATGTCGTCCTCTGTCTTCACTACCTACCTGCAGCTTGGGTTTCACCACATCTTCAACCTGCAGGCCTACGACCACCTCGTGTTCCTGCTGGCCCTCTGCGCGCCCTACGTGCTGCAGGACTGGCGGCGGGTAGTGGCCCTGGTCACCAGCTTCACGGTGGGCCACTCCATCACGCTGGCCCTGGCTACGCTGAACGTGGTACGCTACTCACCCGAGCTGATTGAGCTGTTGATTCCCATCACGATTGTGCTGACCTGCCTGCTGAACCTGGTTCGGGCCGGCCGCCCCGCCTCCCGGCCACCGACCCGCCGGGACCCTACCCCCCTGCTGCTGACCTTGCCCAACCTGCTGGCGGCCCTGTTCGGCCTGATTCATGGCCTGGGCTTCTCCAGCTACCTGCGCGAACTACTCGGCCAGCAAAGCCAGCCGATACTGGAGCTGCTGAGCTTCAATATCGGGGTAGAGCTGGGCCAGCTGCTGATTGTTGCCATCATTCTGCTGGTGGGGCTACTCCTCCTGCGCGTGCTTAACGTCGCCCGCCGCGACTGGCTGCTGGTGACAAGCGGAGCCGCCCTGGGCATCGCGCTGACTTTATTGGTGAAATAGGGAGGTGGTGAAATGATAAGCAGCAGTGAGTTAAAGAAGTCTGTCATCTTGAGCTTGCGAAGGACCTTATCACGCAGAAACGACAAGCGTACCACCAACTCGCTCTGGCGTGATATGGTCCCCTTCGCTCTGCTCAGGATGACAGACTTTTTTAGCTTACTACTCACTATTTCACCGTTCACCTTTCCATTATTTCACCGCTTTACCACTCACCTTCCCACCTTATTGTTTCATTTTCCGTGCAACGTGGCGGGGTGGTTTGCGTCTTTCGCCGCACGCGGCGGGGGCCGATTTTTGACCCCGTTATTTCACCCTGATTTGCCCCTTTTTCCTTTTACCTATGCTGAAACCTACTCTGCTGGCCGCTGGGCTGGTGGCGCTGCTGGCCTTGCCGGCGGCGGCCCAGTCCACCAACTCCGGCACCGATAAATTTGCCCAGCTGGAAACCCTGCTGCCTACCCCCAATACCTACCGCACAGCCTCGGGCGCGCCCGGCAACGAGTACTGGCAGCAGCGCGCCGACTACAACATCCGGGTCAAGCTGGACGACACGAACCAGTCGATTTCCGGCGACGAGGACATCACCTACACCAACCTCTCGCCCGACGTGCTGACCTACCTGTGGGTGCAGCTCGACCAGAACATAATGGACAAAAACTCCATTACCACGGCTACCGAGGTGGGCCAGATTCAGCCGCGTATGTCGTTTCAGGCCCTGGACTACCTGCAGCGCAGCGAGTTTGACGGTGGTTTCAAGATTGCGGAAGTAAAGCTGAAGGGCGGCAAGGCCCTGCCCTACGTCATTAACCACACCATGATGCGCGTGGATTTGCCGACGCCCCTGCGGCCGCGGCAAGCCGTAACCTTCAGCATCAAGTGGGCCTACAACATCAACGACCAAACCAAAATCACGCAGCGCTCGGGCTACGAGTATTTTCCGGAGGACAAAAACTACCTCTACGAAATTGCCCAGTTCTACCCCCGCATGGCGGTGTACTCTGACAACCAGGGCTGGCAGCACAAGCAGTTTCTGGGCAACGGCGAGTTTGCCCTACCCTTCGGCGACTACCGCGTGAGCATCACGGCCCCCGCCGACCACGTAGTGGGCGCCACCGGCACGCTGCAGAACCCCAACGACGTACTGTCCTCGGCCCAGCGCCAGCGCCTCGAAAAAGCCAAGAACTCAACTAAGCCCGTCCTAATTGTGTCGCCGCTGGAGGCGGAGCAGGCCGAGCAGAAGCGTGCCAAAGGCACCAAAACCTGGACCTACGCCGCCAAAAACGTGCGCGACTTCGCCTGGGCTTCCTCGCGCAAGTTTATCTGGGATGCCATGGGTATCAAGCAGAACGGCACGCCCGTCATGTGCATGAGCTACTACCCCAAGGAAGGCAACCCGCTCTGGGGCAAGTACTCCACGGAGGTGGTGGCCCACACCATCAAAACCTACTCGAAGTTCACGATTCCTTACGCCTACCCGGTGGCTATATCGGTGCACGGCCCGGTAGGTGGCATGGAGTACCCCATGATCTGCTTTAACGGGGGCCGCCCCGAGAAGGACGGCACCTACTCGGCGGACCGGAAGTACGGCATGATTTCGGTGATTATCCACGAGGTAGGCCACAACTTCTTCCCCATGATTGTGAACTCCGATGAGCGCCAGTGGACGTGGATGGACGAGGGCCTGAACACCTTTGTGCAGTACCTCACGGAGCAGGAATGGGAGCGAAACTACCCCTCGAAGCGCGGCGAGCCGGCCAACATCGTGGCCTACATGCAAACCGACAAGAGCCTGCAGACGCCCATCATGACCAACTCGGAATCGGTGCTGCAGTTCGGTAACAACGCCTACGGCAAGCCCGCTACCGGCCTGAACATTCTGCGCGAAACCATCATGGGCCGCCAACTCTTCGACTACGCCTTCAAGGAATACGCGACCCGCTGGGCTTACAAGCACCCCACCCCCGCCGACTTCTTCCGGACCATGGAAGATGCCTCGGGCGTGGACCTGGACTGGTTCTGGCGCGGCTGGTTCTATACCGTGGACAAGACGGACCTGGCCATTGAGGGCGTGAAGTGGTACACGGTGGACTCCAAGAACCCGGAAATTGAAAATGCCCGCAAGCGCGAAATGATCAACAAAGCGCCCCAGAGCATTTCGCAGCAGCGCAACCTGCAGGACATCAAGAAGACGCTGGTCGACGACAAGCCGGAGCTGAAGGACTTCTACAACAGCTACGACCCGCTAGCCACTACCGAGGCCGACAAGCAGCGCTACCAGCAGCTAGTAAAGGGCCTGAGCCCCGAGCAGCAGCAGCGCCTGAACGGCGGCCTGCATTTCTACGAGGTAAGCCTGAAAAACAAGGGCGGCCTGACCATGCCGATTATCGTGCAGATGACTTACGAGGACGGCAAGCAGGAAATCATAAACATTCCGGCCGAAATCTGGCGCAGAAACAACGCCGAGGTTACCAAGGTGTTCATTACCGAAAAGCCGGTCGTGAGCTTCGTGCTGGACCCCTTTCTGCAAACCGCCGACACCGACCTCTCGAACAACGCTTGGCCCCAGCGCGCCCAGCCTTCCCGCTTCGAGCTGTTCGAGCAGCAGCAGCGCGCCCAGCCCAACCCCATGCAGCAGCAGTCAGCCCTGCAGCAGAAGGAGCAGAAGCCGGTAAACGGCACTACCTCGGGCGGCACCAACTAACCGTCATTCCTCGCAGAGCAAGGAATCTGGAATAGACTCCTGACAGCTACCCCAGATTCCTCATCTCGCTTGAAATAACAGCGGCTCTTCGCTTAGAAAGCGTCGGATTACTCTGTAGTCCGACGCTTTTCTTTTAGATTCCCCTATCCTTTCCACCTTATCCTCTACCACACTATGGGACTTCTCGATGCCATCCTCGGCAACGCCGCCGAAACCGACGCCCAGGAAATTCAGCTGGAGCTGCAGCAGCTGCTGGCTCCCGGCGAAACCGTGCGCGCGGCTTACGCCGTCATCCGCGACCTGCTGGTGTTCACCAGTAAGCGCCTGATTCTGGTGGACAAGCAGGGCGTGACGGGCAAGAAGCGCGAGTACCTGAGCATTCCCTACCGCAGCATCGAGCGGTTCAGCATGGAAACCACCGGCCACTTCGATCTGGATGCGGAAATCAAAATCTGGGTCCGCGGCCAGACGGAGCCCATCAGCAAAACTTTCCGCAACGACAAAAACATCCTCGACGTGTACCGCGCCCTGAGCGAGTTTGCCTTATAGATAGTGGCGTTGCGTGCAACTATCTGGCCGGTACGCAGCTCTTGGTAGAGACTTCCACCTCCTACCCTTATGATGCGTTCGTTACTCTCCATAACCTTAGGTAGCCTGTTCCTGCTGGGCCTGCTGGTTAGCTGCCAGATTGATGAAGAGGCGCAGAAGCCTGATCTGAGCTGCGTTTCAGTGCGTGTGCTCGGGCTCAGTTGCAACGGCATGCTGCTGCAGCTGGATGAGAATGTAAACTTCGGCAACTCCATCATGTACCGCGACACCTTACGTACGCACGTAATTGGCACGTACGCTGAGTTGCCGGCCGGGGCCGACCCGGGCCGGAAGATTACCGTGGCGTTGCGCAATCCCACGGCTCAGGAAGCCACTCCGCGCCCCTGTCTGGCCATCTACCAAGGGTTCGACGTACCCCAGATGGTAGTAGAGTCCCCGCGTTGCAGCAAATAGATTGGCAACCAGCAAAAAAGCCCGTGACGTATGTGCCACGGGCTTTTTTGCTGATCCTAAGAGCCCCTACTGACCGCCAGCGGTAGCTGCGCCGGTTTTCAGGTATTTGTCGTACCAGGCCAGGTACCGCTCGTAGCGGTCCTTCACGTAGCTGGGCTTGCTGATGCCGTGGAACTGGCCGGGGTAAATGATGAGCTGGGTGGGGACTTTCCGACTTTGCAGGGCCTGGTACATTTGCTCGGTGTTGAGCAGGGGCACGTTAAAGTCCTTCTCGCCGCAGAGAAACAGCGTGGGCGTGTTGATTTGGCCGGCGTGGAAGAAGGGGTAGGAAATGCGCATCCACACGTCGGTATGGTCCCAGGGCGTACCCAGTTCGGTTTCGTAGTCGCGGATGTACTGGTCGGTGCCGTAGCCGGCCAGCACGTTGGCAATGCCGGCCCCGCTGGTAGCGGCCTTGAAACGCTTGTCGCGGGCAATGAGGTGGTCGGTGAGGATGCCGCCGTAGCTCCAGCCGCCCACGCCCAGGCGCGCGGGGTCGGCGAGGCCTTGCTGCACAGCGTAGTCTACCACGGCCAGGGCATCATCGGAGTCTTTGTTGCCCCAGTCGGCGTAGATGGCGCGGCAGTACTCCAGGCCCCGGCCCGAGCTACCGCGCGGGTTGCTGGCTACCACCGCGTAGCCGCGGGCCGCCAGCACCTGCCACTCCGGCGCGAAGCTGTAAGCAAACTGCGAGACCGGCCCGCCATGAATCCGGAGCACCGTGGGGTACTTCTGGCCCGCTTGGTAGCCCACCGGCTTCACCAGAAAGCCACTGACTAAGGTGCCGTCCTTGCTTTTCGCCTGAATGGGCTCCACGGCCCCGAGCTGCACGGTTTTCAACCAGGCGTCATTCTGCTTGGAGAGCGGGCGCAGGCTTTTCTTCTCGAAGGCAAACACCTCGTCGGGCAATAGCGGCTCGCTGTTTACTACCACTACCTGCCCCTTCGGACCCAGCTCAAACTCCGTGATTTCGCGCTGTCCGTCCAGCACCCGCTCTACCTTGCCGCCGGCGGCCGGCACGCGGGCCAGCACCTGGGCGCGGTCGTCTTCAAGCAGGAAATACAGGCTCTTGCCATCCTTGGACCACTGGGGCTTCAGGGTGTTCCGGTCGAGACCTTGGGTGAGCAGCTTGGGCGTGCCGCCGGTGGCCGGAATGACGGCCAGCTGGTGCAGGCCGTACACGAGCTGCTCCTTGGGGGCACCTTCCACGAAGGCAATCTGCTTGCCATCGGGGCTCCAGGCCGGGCGGCCGCTCCAGCCGCCAGGGGCGCTGTCGGCCACGTCGGTGGTGGTGAGCTGGCGCGGCTGGGCCCCCGGCGTGGCGTCAATGGCGTAGAGGTCGAAGTTGTCGTGGCGGTCGGGGTCTTCGCCGCGCTTGCTCACGAATACCAGCTGCCGGCTGTCGGGGCTCCAGGCGGGGGCGTATTCGTCGTAGCGGCCGGAGGTGAGGCGGGCCAGCTTGCGCGTGGCTACATCGAAGACGTAGAGGTGCTGGCGCTGCTTGTTAAGGTAGCCATCTACGTCCTGCTTGAACTGAAACCTATCAATGACAATAACCGGCGGCGTTTTCTTTTTCGCGCGCTGCACCTGCGTGAGCGAGTCCGGGTCGGCGTCGCGGATGATGAGGGCCAGGCGCTTGCCATCCGGAGCCCACATGTAGTCGGAAACGCTGCCTTTGAGCTTGGTGACTTTCTCGGCCTCGCCCCCGTTGCGGTTCAGCAGCCAGAGCTGGGCGTGGCCTTCTTCGCCCTCACCGCGGCTCGACAAAAAGCTCAGATAGGTGCCGTCGGGCGAGAAGCGGGGGCTGGTTTCGTTGTCGGGGCTGGTGGTTACGCGTAGGTTGCGGGTGCCGTCGTAGCGGGCCATCCACACGTCGGCGTTGTTTTTATCGGCGGCGGTATCGGCCTGGCTGACCACGTAGGTAACCCACTGCCCATCGGGCGAGAAGTGGGCGTCCCGCACGTCGCGCAGCTGCTGCAGGTCGCGGGCCGTGAGCGGGTGCGGGGCCGTTTGCGCCAGCAGTGCGGCGGGGGCCAGCACGCCCAGCAGGAGTATCAGCTTTTTCATGAAGGCAGAAGAAGGAAAAGAAGAATGGGAACAAGGACAGCCCGCTGCCGGGCAGGTTGCGCCGGGCTATTTCCTGAAGATACCACTCCCTTGGCACCTTTGGGCGGAATGACCCACAAAAATGCCCCACCCTTTCTGGGTGGGGCACTTACGACATCTGGAAGCCCAACGGCTGATTTTCAACTGTCCCAACCAGTTTCCACGAGCTAGAACTGCGCAACTCAGTCCTGGTACTACCCCCCAACTACTGAGGCAGTTGGCGTGGGCACCGAGGGGTTGTATTGCGGGGTGGAGGCATTGTGTTGGGCCGAGCTTTTGCCCTTGTCATCTTTGAAATCGTTGCGCTTATAGGGCCGGATGATAAGGCGCAGAGCCTTGTCGGAGCTGAAGTAGCTGATGGCCCACCCGACCAGTGTCACCACTTTGTTGCGGAAGCCTACCAGCGTCAGCAAATGCACGAACAGCCAGGTTAGCCACCCGAAGAAGCCCCCGAAATGTTTGTTGCCAGGCAGGTCCACCACGGCACGGTTGCGGCCCACAATGGCCATGCTGCCTTTGTTGAGGTACTTGAAAGGCTTCAGAGCCTCGCCCTGAAATAGGCGCTTAAAGTTAGCGGCCAGCTGCTCGGCCTGCTGAATAGCTACCGGGGCCAACATGGGGTAGCCGCGGGGCATCTCTTCCGTCACCATGTTAGCCACGTCGCCAATGGCGTACACGTTCTGAAAGCCCAGCACCCGGTTTACGGTATCCACGTTGATGCGCTTGTTGCGGGCTACGGCGGCTTCCGGCAGGCCTTCCACGGCGGCCCCGTTCACGCCGGCTGCCCAAATCAGGTTTTCGGTGCGGATATACTCGGTTTCGGAATAGTAGAGCTTGCCGCTCTCAAACCGCTGGGCTTTCATGTTCAGGCGCACGTGAATGCCCATTTCCTCCAGGTACTGCTTGGCCTGCACTTGCGAGTCCTTAGACATGGGCCCCAGCACTTCCTCCCCCGATTCAACCAAGTAAATTTCCATCTGCTTCAAGTCCAGCTCGGGGTAGTCCTGAGGTAGCACGTCCTTGCGCATTTCGGCCAGGGAGCCGCAAATTTCCACGCCCGTCGGGCCGCCGCCTACCACCACCACGTTTAGCAAGGCCTGCCGCTGGGCCGGGTCTTCGGTCAGCAAGGCCTTCTCAAAGTTCTGGAACAGGTAGCTGCGCAGGTTCAGGGCGTTGGGTATGCTCTTGATCTGCATGGCGTTGCGCTCAATGCTGTCCAGCCCGAAGTAGTTGGTCAAGGAGCCGGTTGCTACCACCAGGTGGTCGTAGCGGATTTCGCCGATGTTGGTTACCACCGTATTGCGGCCCGTGTCCACCCGCTCCACATCGGCCATGCGGAAAAAGAAATTCTGCTGGCCCGCAAAGATTTTACGGATGGGATAGGCAATACTATCAGCCTCCAGGGCGCCGGTGGCCACCTGGTAGAGTAAGGGCTGGAAGTTGTGGTAATTGTTACGGTCGATGACCACTACCTGCACGGGCGAATCGGCCAAGTCTTTGGCCAGCCGCAGCCCGGCAAAGCCACACCCGATAATAACAATGCGCGGCTGGGAGGTAACCGGAAGATTGGTATCCATAAAACAGTACAGGAAATTGCGACCAAAGCAGCGCCGCAAACCAAGGCAACAGTGCCAAAATCCTGTACCGCAAAACCCCGGTTGAGGTTGTGGGGTAGTGAAGTAGTGAACTAGGGAGATGGTGAACTGGTGAGTTCTATGCTGGCGAGCCGCGCGACGTCATCTTTCCTTTCTCTTGCCCAAAGCCTGAAGACGCACCAAGCCCCTACCTCCACCACGGAAGTAAGGGCTTGTCATCTTATCAGGCGGTAGCACGGTGGTCAGGACGGATGGCGTCGCGCGGCTCGCCAGCATAGAACTCACTAGTTCACCAACTCACTAGTTCACCTAATAGTCTACCCCTTCTTTCTTCTTGAACTCGCCGTCTTTCACCTGCTTGATTAGCTGCAGCCAGCTGAAAGGGTTGAGCAGCGGGTTGTTGGTGGCGGGCGTGGGGCCCATGCCCATGCGGCGCTGCTGGTCGTACTGCTGGTTTTGCATGGTTTGGCGGTAGTTGCCCATGCTGGTTACCGGTAGGGTATTAAACATGCGGCGCATCACCTGCTCGTTTAGCTTGTCGGCGGGCGTCCGGTCACTTTCCGAGGGGGCTTTCATGGCCAGGAAGGCTTCCTTGAAGGCTTTTTCGGTGGCGTAAGGAAAAATGCGGACCTCGGGCAGAATGGTAGCATCTTCCTTGAGTTGCACAATCACGGAGTAGCTCTGGCGCTGATAATCTTCCGGGATGACCACGTACTGGTTGCGGTAGCCCAGGCTCCGGATAACGATACTGTCGCCGGCCAGTACGGGTAGCGAAAAGTAGCCGTAGGGGTTGGAAGCCGTACCCCGGCCCGCTTTGGGCACAAAGATGGCCGCGCCCGGCACGCCCAGCAGGGAGTCGCCGGAGGCCACAATGCCGGTAAACTGCACCACCCGGCGCTGGCCCTGAGCCCGCGCTTGGGTCGGCGCCAGCAGCAGCACTACCAGCAGAAACCCGAGCAGGACGGGTAAAAAAGAAATACGGATTCGAGCCACAGCAGACATACAAGGCATTACAGACGACAAAGATACGGCACTTTCAGGGGCCGCTGCCCGGTTTAGCCTAAATTCGGGCCCGCCCCATTTGGTTCGGTCCTCCTTCCCTGCTTTTGTCTAAAGATGCGCCTCAAACACTTTACCGTTGCATTTGGCCAGCAACTATTCAAGGCCCTGGGCGATGAGAGCCGGGTGCGCATCCTGCATTTGCTCTGGCGCAACCAGGAAATGTGCATCTCCGACCTGGAACAGGTGCTGGATTTCACCCAGACGAAAACCTCCCGGCAACTAGCGTACCTGAAAAATGCGGGCCTCGTGAATTTCCGCCGCCTCGACAATTGGGTATTCTATTTCATCAAGGACGAGGCCCAGGATTTTCTGCACCAACTGCTGGGCTACATGGAGCGCGACCCGCAACTGGTGCAAGACCAGAAGATTTACCAAACGCTCTGGTCGAACCGCGAACTGGCCGCGTATAAGCTGCAAAACCGCCGCTGGACCGGCTCGCCCGAACCCCGCTAAACGCGGGCGTGGGCTTTTCTCTTTCTGTCGCTTCGCTAGTTTATGAAATCTGCTTCCGCCGTTACTCGCCTGTTTGTTTGTACTGCTCAGAAAGATGAAATTGGAAAGGATGTGGCCAAGGCGCTGAAGATTGAGCTCAAAAAGCAGGGCCTCAAAAAACTCCTTACCGGCGGCGAAAAGCTTAAAGTCCGGGTGCAAACCTGCAACTGCCTCGACCTGTGCAAGCACTGCAAGAAAGGCCCCGGGGCGGCCCTGCTTATGCACCCGGAAGGCACCGTGTACGGCGACGTAAAACCCAAAGACGCCGCCGACATTGTGCGGGAACATCTGGGCGAGGGCCGTGTTGTCAAGCGGCTGCAAGTAGACTGAAGGCCCCGTACCCGCCGGCCCGGCCCGACGGACGTCAGTCGTACTACCCCATTGTTAATTTTTAATCCTCAGTTTTCAATTGAAAACGTACCGCCACCTTTTCTTTGACCTGGACCACACGCTCTGGGATTTTGAAGCCAACGCCGATGAAACCCTGCGTCACCTGTTCACACAGCACGAGCTGAGCCGGCACGGCATTAGCGTGGAGGAATTTATCCGGGTGTACTCCGACATTAACCACGGCTTGTGGCGGCTGTATCAGGGCGGTAAGATTACCCAGCAGCAGCTGCGGGTTACCCGCTTTCCGCGCACGTTCGTGAAGCTGGGCCTGCAGGAAACCGATTCGCCCGATAATATTTCGGCCCAGTTTACTGATATTCTGCCCCAGAAAACGGCCGTGTTTCCCTATACCTACGAGGTCCTGGACTACCTCCAGAATAAAGGCTACGTCCTGCACCTGATTACCAACGGCTTCAAGGACATTCAGTACGTGAAGCTTAACTCCTCCCGCCTCACCGACTACTTCCAGGAAATCGTGACGTCGGAGTGCTGTGGCCACCTGAAGCCCGATACCCGCATTTTTCAGCACGCCCTGGAGCGCACCGGCGCCACCCCGGCCGAGAGCCTGATGATTGGCGACAACTTGGAATGTGACGTGCTGGGCGCCTACAATGCCGGCATTGACCAAGTGTATTTCAACCCCGACAAGCGCCGTCACTTCGCCCAAACTACCTACGAAATCAGCTGCTTGAGCGAGTTGAAGCAGATTTTGTAGCCAACGCTGTTGCCAGCAACGTCGCCACTTCCTACCTAGGATGTGTGGTCGTTAAACTAAAAGGCCGTCATGCCGAGCGCAGTGCTGGGCTCCTCATGTGGCCGCCGGGCGCTAAGCCAACGGGTAGCTTACCTTTGCGCCCATGATACGACTGATCGGTTTTTCGGGGCGCCGCGGCAGCGGCAAAGACACCATCGCCCGCCTGCTGCAGCAGCTGCAACCGGAGCGCCGATGGCACATTCGATCCGTAGGAGAGCCGATTAAGGCCGTATGTGCCGCGTTGGCGGGCGAAGGCGTGGCTCCCTACTTTTCCCAGCAGGGTAAAGCCGAGCGCCTACCCGCCTTCGGTCGGACCCGGGGCGAAATGCTCCAGCAGGTGGGGCTGGCTCTGCGCCAGTGGGAGCCGAACATCTGGGTACAAGCCTTCTTCTCCCACTTGCCGGCGGAGCAATGCACCCTGATTCCGGATGTGCGCTTTCCCAACGAAGCCGACCTGATCCGCAGCCGCGGTGGGCTGATGCTGCGCGTGGAAGGCGACCCGCTCCACCAGCGCGGCGACGGCACCCGCGACGACCTGCACCTAAGCGAAACCGCCCTCGACGACTACCCCCACTTCGACGCCACCATCCACAACTACGGCTCATTCCAGGAGCTAGAGCAGCGGGTGCAGGAATTGATGGCGCGGGTATGAGGCTTTTGTCAAAGAAGCCAGCAGGTTGACCGAACCCTGCTGGCTGTAAGGCCATTCTTTCAGCTACTTACCGGCCCCGGCTGCTGCTCCCACGACGGCGTGCCGCCGGTTACCAGCCGTGGCCAGCCGTCCGCGTATTCCAGGCGGTCCAGGAGCATGACGCGGCGCGAAAAGCCCTGCTCCTCGTCAATGGCATCGAAGGTGGGTTGCTGGGGGTCAATGGCGTGGTAGGCCAGCCAGTCGTGGCCGGCGGCGTCGGTGATGACGCAGTTATGGCCGGGTGCGTGCCAGTGGTCATTGCCTTCCAGCAGCATGGCGTAAGGGTTGCCGGTGGCGTCGGCTAGAGTTTCGAAGGGGCCGGTGGCCGTGCGGGACCTAGCTACCAGCACGCCGTAGTGGGCATCGGGGCCGCAGCAGTTGTTGCCGGAGTAAAAGAGGTAGTACCAGCCCTGGCGCCGCACCACCCAACTGCCTTCCAGCAGCTGGTCGTAGCGGCGCGGGTCACCGGCTCCGGCGGGCGTCAGCAGCACAATTTCCTGGCTGCCGGGCGCAAAGGAAAGGCGGTCCGGAGCCAGCTCCCGCACCCGAATAGAGCCGAAACCGGAACCCCAGTACAGCAAGCATTTACCGGTGGCCGGGTCGTCAAAGGCCATTGGGTCAATTTCCAGAAAGCCCGCGCCGCACTGCAAGGGCGCACCGACATCTACGAACGGGCCGGCGGGGGTAGCGGCGGTAGCCACGGCCAGACATAAGCCCGAACCAGAATCGGGTTTGGCGGAATAATAGAGGTAGTAGACGCCGTTATGCTCGCTCACGTGCGGGGCCCAGAACTTCTGGGTGGTGTGGGCCCAGATGGGTTTCTGCGGTAGCCCTTCGCCCAGGTATTCCCACTGCACCAGATCCCGGGAGCGGGCTACCTGCAAGTTGATAATCAGGTTGCCCGGCCGCTTGGTCTGGGTGCCGTAGGCGTAGTACCAGCCATCCGAGGCCCGGATGATGGCAGGGTCGGGAAAGTCGAAGTCCCAGATGGGGTTGCGGTAGGTAGCGGCGGGGTTGGGCATTGCGCAGGAGGTAGGATGCAGACCTCTGAGCAAACGGATTCAGGCTGGCTTGGATGCTAAAAAGGCTAGAATGACCTTGACCGGAGAACCTCAAATCGGCTCATTGGCTTTAGAAGGGCTGAGGAATAATCTATTTCCGGTTGCTGGCTACCTTTGCCGCTCCCCATCCACCATCCACGCACTCACAAAACCAGTAACCAGTATGGCCAACGGCTTTTTCAACGTCCCCATTCCGATCAACGAGCCAGTTAAGGCTTACGCTCCCAACTCGCCTGAACGCACTGAGTTGCTCAAGACCTTAAAGGAGCTAAAGCAGCAGGAGCGTGATATTCCCATGCATATCGGCGGCCAGGAAGTACGCACCGGCAAAACCCAGCGCATTTTCCCACCCCACGACCACCAGCACACCCTCGGCTTCTTCCACGAGGGCGACGCTTCCCACGTGCAGCAGGCCATTGACGCCGCTCTGGCCGCCCGCACCGCGTGGGCGGAGCTGCCCTGGGAACAGCGCGCCGCCATCTTCCTGAAAGCCGCCGAACTGCTAGCCGGCCCCTACCGCGCCCGCCTGAACGCGGCTACCATGCTGGGCCAGAGCAAAAACGCCTTCCAGGCTGAAATTGACGCCGCCTGCGAGCTGATCGACTTTTTCCGCTTTAACGTGCACTTCATGCAGGAGCTCTACGGCCAACAGCCCCAGAGCCAGCCCGGCATGTGGAACCGTCTGGAGCACCGCCCCCTGGAAGGCTTCGTGTTTGCCCTCACGCCCTTCAACTTCACCTCCATTGCCGGCAACCTGCCTACCTCGGCGGCTCTGATGGGCAACGTAGTGGTGTGGAAGCCCGCCAACACCCAAATCTACTCGGCCCAGGTGCTGATGGAGCTGTTCAAGGAAGCTGGCGTGCCCGACGGTGTCATTAACCTGGTATATGTCGATGGTCCCACGGCCGGCGAGGTTATCTTCTCCCACCCGCAGTTCGCCGGCATCCACTTCACCGGCTCCACGGGCGTGTTCCAGAACATCTGGCAGACCATTGGCCAGAATATTAAGCGCTACAAGAGCTACCCCCGCATTGTGGGCGAAACCGGCGGCAAGGACTTTATTCTGGCCCACCCCTCGGCCCACGCCAAAGCGGTAGCCACGGCCATTACCCGCGGCGCCTTCGAGTACCAGGGGCAAAAGTGCTCGGCTGCTTCGCGCGTTTACCTGCCCAGCAACCTAGCCGCTGAAATTCTAGGCTACGTAAAGCAGGACCTCGCTTCGTTTAAGATGGGCGACGTAGAGGACTTCTCGAACTTCATCAACGCCGTTATCAGCGAAGCCTCGTTCGATAAGCTGGCCAAATACATTGATGGGGCCAAGGCCGACAGCAACGCTGAAATTGTGGCCGGCGGTGGCTACGACAAATCGAAGGGCTACTTCATTGAGCCCACGGTTATCGTGACCAAGGACCCCAAGTACGTGACCATGTGCGACGAGCTGTTTGGCCCCGTGGTAACAGTGTACATCTACGAGGAAGCCGAGTTCGAGCAGACCCTAGAGGTAGTGGACACCACGTCGCCCTACGCCCTGACCGGTGCCATCTTCTCCCAGGACCGCTACGCCATTGAGCTGGCCTCGAAGAAGCTGGTGCAGGCCGCCGGCAACTTCTACATCAACGACAAGCCCACCGGCGCCGTGGTGGGCCAGCAGCCCTTCGGCGGGGCCCGCGCCTCCGGCACCAACGACAAGGCCGGCTCCCTGCTGAACCTGCTGCGCTGGGTGTCGCCGCGCGCCATCAAGGAAACCTTCGTGCCGCCCGTGGATTACCGCTACCCCTTCATGGGCGTAGAAACCGGCGAAAATCTGAACGTAACCGGCCAGGGCGGTTTCTAAGCCTACCTAATTTTCGACAAAGCAAAAGCCGCTTCAGAGATTCTGAAGCGACTTTTCGGTTTTATAGAATTTATAGTAGCCTAACGCAGTAACGATAATCTTATCCTGCGGAGGGCCTTCCTGCTACCGTTTCGCTGGCGGCTGGGCCTGCATGGGGGTAATGTCCAGCTCGTCGTACATATCCTGGACCCTTAGCGTAACGCTCAACTCTGGAATCTCCAGCGTATCCGTCAGCTCCGCCAGCGGCGTGAACGACCACACCCCACTCTCCTCCCGCCGAAACCACTCGACCAAGCAGGTATGCTGCGACACGAGCAGGTAGTGCTGCAGGCTGGGGAGCTGTTTGTACTGGTTGAATTTCCAGCTCCGGTCGTGGTCGGCAGTGGAGGGCGACAGGATTTCGACAAGCAGCACTGGGCGGCGCATTACACGGTCCGAGGCTAAATCCTCTGGTTCGCAGGTCGCCATTACATCCGGATAGGTGTAGTACCGGCCTTCTTGCACGGCCAGCTGCACCCCTTCCAGAAACACCCGGCATCCTTTACCTCGCAGCGCTTGGCGCAATGCAAATGCACAGTTCTGAGCAATTAGGTTGTGCCGAGGGCTTGCACCCGACATAGCGTACACTTCTCCTTCAAAAAACTCGTGGCGCTGGTCGGCGGTTTCTTCCAGCGCCAAGTACTCTTCAACGGTGTAGCGGTGAGCGGCGGGTTGCGGGGCGGCCATGGGATAGGAAACTGGTTTCCCTCCAAAGATACACCTTTCCCTTACCGCCCGAATTCACCTTTGTTCCCAACTGCCCAAGCGCTACCTTTGCCTTCCATGCCGTTTCTGAGCGGCCTTATTCCGTCGACGCCTATGCTTCTCGCTGTTCCGACCCAGTATCAACCCGCTGACTTTCTGCCCATTATCGTGCAGTTCGTTCTGGCCATAGCTTTCGTAGCTTTTTCAATGATTGCCTCCCACTTGCTGGGGCCGCGCCGCAAGAGCGTGGTAAAGGATGAAGCCTTCGAGTGCGGCATCGAGTCGGTGGGCAACGCCCGCACCCCGATTTCGGTGAAATACTTCCTGACGGCCATCCTCTTTGTTCTCTTTGACGTGGAGGTCATCTTCATGTACCCCTGGGCCGTGAACTTCCGGGCCCTGGGCCAGGAGGGCTTCATCCAGATGATCATCTTCCTGGCCCTGCTGATGGCGGGCTTTGCCTACGTCATTAAAAAGGGCGTTTTGCGCTGGAATGAAGCCCGTTAGGGCAACCTTTAGCCCTTGGCTGGTGTTGCCTACCTGAAGCATTTCGCTTCTTCAAACTGACCGATCCTCATGGAAAATAGAGCTCCTGAAATCAAAATGGTAGACGCGCCGGACGGCCTGGAAGGCGCGGGCTTTTTCGCTACCTCCCTGGAGAAAGTGGTGGGCATGGCCCGCGCTAACTCCCTCTGGCCCCTGCCCTTCGCTACCTCTTGCTGCGGTATTGAGTTCATGGCTACCATGGGCGCCCGCTACGACATTTCCCGCTTCGGCTCGGAGCGCCCGTCCTTCTCCCCGCGCCAGGCGGACCTGCTGATGGTAATGGGTACCATTGCCAAGAAAATGGCCCCCATTGTAAAGCAGGTATACGAGCAGATGGCTGAGCCCCGCTGGGTGCTGGCCATGGGTGCCTGTGCCTCCTCGGGTGGCATTTTTGATACCTACTCCGTGCTACAGGGCATCGACCGGATCATTCCCGTGGACGTGTACGTGCCCGGCTGCCCGCCTCGCCCCGAGCAGGTACTCGACGGTCTGATGCGCATCCAGGACCTGGCCCGCAACGAATCAACTCGCCGTCGCAATTCGCCCGAGTATCAGGCCTTGCTGGCATCTTACAACATCAAGTAAGAAGCTAAGAGATAGAAGCTAGTAGCTAGAATTCGTTCTGTTACACTTCTATCGCCTGGCTTCTGTCTCCTAGCTTCTCAAAAAGAATGGCTGACCAAAACGAATCCCCGGAGGCGCAGGAAATGGCCGCAGTGCAAGACCCCGCGGCGCAGAAAAACGCCCAGCTGCTGGCTTTGCTGCACCGCTTGTTCGGGGCCGAAACCTTTACCGATGTGGAGGAGCCCTACGGCCTGCTGACGGTTACTACCACGCGGGAACGGATTCACGACATCGTTGCGGGCCTGCAGCAGGACCAGGAGTTGCAGCTTAACTTCCTGACCACCATGTGCGGCATGCACTTCCCCGACCGGGAGGGCCAGGAGTTGGGCATGGTGTATCACCTGCACAGCCTGACGCAGAATATTCGGTTGCGCCTGAAGATCTTCTTCCCGATTGCTGACCCGGTAGTTCCCACCTTGACTGACCTCTACGCTACCGCCAACTGGATGGAGCGGGAGACTTACGATTTCTACGGCATCATCTTCCCTGGCCACCCTAACCTCGTCCGTATTTTGAACGTGGACGACATGGATTATCATCCCATGCGCAAGGAATACGCCTTGGAAGATGGTACCCGCGAGGATAAAACTGACCTTTTCTTCGGCCGCTAGGCCCCGGATACCTTTATCATGGCAGTAAACGACACGCTGGAAGGCACCCGCAAAATTGTGGAAGAAGCGGAGGTACAGAGGCCTAATCTGCACCCGCTGGCGCCTTCCGTCAACGACTTTAATCAGGAGCTGACCACCCTGAACCTGGGCCCGACCCACCCTGCTACCCACGGCATCTTTCAGAACATTCTGCAGATGGACGGGGAGCGGATCGTATCGGGCGTTCCGACTATCGGCTACATCCACCGCGCGTTTGAGAAGATTGCCGAGCGCCGGCCTTTTTACCAGATTACGCCCCTGACGGACCGCATGAACTACTGTTCGTCGCCCATCAACAACATGGGGTGGCACATGACGGTAGAGAAGCTGCTAGGCGTAGAGGTGCCCAAGCGCGCTCAGTACATCCGGGTTATCCTGATGGAGCTGGCCCGCATTACCGACCACCTGATCTGCAACGGCATTCTGGGGGTTGATACTGGCGCTTTCACCGGCTTCCTCTACCTGATGGACGAGCGGGAAAAGGTGTATGAAATCTACGAGGAAGTAAGCGGCGCCCGCCTGACCACCAACATGGGCCGGGTAGGCGGCATGGAGCGCGACTTCAACGACGTGGCCATTGCCAAGCTGCGCGCCTGGTTGAAAACCTTCCCGGCCGTAATGGCCGAGTTCGAGAAGATGTTCAACCGTAACCGTATCTTCATGGACCGGGTGGTGGACGTGGGTGCCATTTCCGCTGAGCGGGCCCTGAACTACGGCTTCACCGGCCCCAACCTGCGCGCTGCCGGCGTCGACTACGACGTGCGGGTGATGAATCCCTACTCCAGCTACCAGGATTTCGAGTTTGAAATTCCAGTGGGCACCAAGGGCGACACCTACGACCGGTTTATGGTGCGCAACGAGGAAATCTGGCAGAGCCTGCGCATCATCAACCAGGCCTTGGAAAACCTACCCGAAGGCCCCTACCACGCCGACGCGCCCCACTACTACCTGCCGCCCAAGCAGGCCGTGTACAAAAACATGGAAGCCCTCATCTATCACTTCAAAATTGTGATGGGCGAGATTGAGGCCCCCGTGGGTGAGGTCTACCACTCGGTAGAAGGTGGCAACGGGGAACTAGGTTTCTACCTGGTTTCCGACGGGGGCCGCACGCCCTACCGCCTGCACTTCCGCCGGCCCTGCTTTATCTACTACCAGGCCTACACCGAAATGGTAACCGGCCAGACCCTCTCCGACGCCATCGTGACCCTGTCGTCGATGAACGTAATTGCCGGCGAGCTGGACGCGTAGTTTTTTGCTGAATTTGACCCTATGGAGACGACTGCCGTCAAGCCGCAATTTTCCGAAGCCGCCCAGGCTGAAATCAAGCGTCTGCTCACCCACTACCCCGACGACCGCCGGAAATCGGCCCTGTTGCCGGTGCTGCACATTGCCCAGGCCGAATTTGGGGGCTGGGTGAGCCCTGAAGTGCAAAACCTGGTAGCCGAGGTACTGGACATCAAGCCGATTGAGGTGTATGAGGTTTCCTCCTTCTACACCATGTTCAACCTTAAGCCAGTAGGCAAGCACGTGCTGGAAATCTGCCGGACGGGCCCCTGCATGCTGCGCGGCTCCGATGAGCTGACGGCTCACCTGGAACGCATTACCGGCGCCAAAGTAGGCGGCCCGGCTTCGGCGGATGGTTTGTTTACCTTGAAGGAGGTAGAATGCCTGGCGGCTTGCGGCTTCGCTCCTATCGTGCAGGTGCGTGAGAAGTACTACGAGCAGCTGGATACCCCAGACGCTGTGGATGCTATGCTCTCGGAATTGCGCAACCAGGTGCACCGCCCGGCTCTGCCGTGGGAAGAAACGGGTCTTCCGAACGCACTAGCCCGCAATTAAGCTGTTGGCTATTAGCATTTAGCTGATGGCCACCTGATAAGAGAATATTGTTCATCAGGACATTCCTGACTGCCTACATACCTAGCTAACAGCCAACAGCTAACAGCTACTAGCTTCGAACAAGATGGGACGCAAACTGCTGACCGAACATATTAACGTTGAAGGCATCGACACCTTCGAGGTGTACCGCAAGCACGGCGGCTACCGCTCGGTGGAAAAGGCCCTCAAAACGATGAGCCCCGATGAGGTGGTGGAAGAAGTGAAGAAGTCGGGCCTGCGGGGCCGCGGCGGCGCGGGCTTCCCTACCGGTATGAAGTGGAGCTTCCTGGCCAAGCCTGAAGGGGTGCCGCGCTACCTCGTCTGCAACGCCGACGAATCGGAGCCGGGCACCTTCAAGGACCGGCAGTTGATGTCGAAGCTGCCCCACCTGCTCATCGAGGGTATGATTACGAGCTCGTACGCGCTGGGCGCCAACACCTCGTACATCTATATCCGTGGGGAGTTGTTGTACGTACTGCGCATCCTGGAAAAGGCCATCGCTGAAGCTTACGCTAACGGTTTTCTGGGCAAGAACATTCTCGGCTCGGGCTACGACCTGGACCTGCATGTGCATCCCGGCGGCGGCGCCTACATCTGCGGTGAGGAAACTGCTTTGCTGGAATCCTTGGAAGGCAAACGGGGCAACCCGCGCAATAAGCCGCCGTTCCCGGCCATGCAGGGCTTGTATGCCCGCCCCACGGTAGTAAACAACGTAGAGTCCATTGCTGCGGTACCGGTTATCGTGAACGAGGGCGGCGACGAGTACGCCAAGATTGGCGTGGGCCGGAGCACCGGCACCAAGCTGATTTCGGCTTGCGGCCACCTCAACAAGCCTGGCATCTACGAAATCGAGCTGGGCTTGCCCGTTGAAGAGTTCATCTATTCGGATGAGTACTGCGGGGGCATTTGGAAAGGCCGGGAATTGAAGGCGGTAGTAGCCGGCGGTTCCTCCGTACCGATTCTGCCCAAGGAGCTTATCCTCAAAACCGCGGCCGGCGAAAACCGCCTTATGACTTATGAGTCGCTAAGCGACGGTGGCTTCGTGACGGGTACCATGCTCGGCTCGGGTGGCTTCATTGCCATGGACGAGACAACCTGCATTGTGCGAAACACCTGGAATTTCAGCCGCTTTTACCATCACGAGTCGTGCGGGCAATGCTCGCCCTGCCGCGAGGGGACGGGCTGGATGGAAAAGGTACTGCACCGCTTGGAGCACGGCCACGGCCACATGGAAGACATTGACCTGCTGGTAAGCGTGGCCAAGCAAATCGAGGGCAACACCATTTGCCCACTCGGTGAAGCTGCCGCTTGGCCCGTTGCTGCCGCTGTACGTCATTTCCGCCACGAGTTTGAGTGGCACGTAACGCACGCCAAGGAAGCCGCCCAACCCGGCGCCGTGTACCGCCCTAGCGCGGTACTGGTTTAATCCAGAACGTCATGCTGAGTGCAGCGAAGCATCTCGCGTGGTGTCATTGAAATAGTAATTCTAACGTCAGCACGCGAGATGCTTCGCTGCACTCAGCATGACCGACGACTTTAAAAGTCTTCATCCTAAATGGCTAAAATAACTTTCGACGGCGTTGAGGTAGAAGTTCCGGACGGAACCACTATCCTGAATGCTGCCCGCCAAATTGGGGGTAGCATTGTGCCCCCGGCCATGTGCTACTACACCCCGCTGAAAGGCTCGGGTGGTAAGTGCCGCGCCTGCCTCGTGCGGGTAGCCGCCGGCTCGGCCAAGGACCCGCGACCCATGCCCAAGCTGGTAGCCTCGTGCGTAACGCCGGTGCAGGACGGCATGGTAGTGGAAAATACTACCTCCGAGCAGGTGCTGAACGTGCGCAAGGGCATCGTGGAAATGCTGCTCATCAACCACCCGCTGGATTGCCCCGTGTGCGACCAGGCCGGGGAGTGTGACCTCCAGAACTTTGCCTTCGAGCACGGCGTGTCCACGACCCGCTACCAGGAAGAGCGCCGCACCTTCGAGAAAATTGACATTGGGCCGCTGATTCAGCTGCACATGACGCGCTGCATTCTGTGCTACCGTTGCGTGTACACGGCCAACCAGATTACCGATAATCGGGTGCACGGCGTGCTGGGCCGCGGCGACGCGGCGGAAATCGGCACCTACATCGAGAACATCATCGACAATGACTTTTCCGGCAATGTCATCGACGTGTGCCCGGTAGGCGCCCTGACTGATAAGACGTTCCGCTTTAAGTCGCGCGTGTGGTTCACGAAGCCCGTGAATGCTCACCGTGACTGTCCTAAGTGCTCCGGCAACGTAGTGCTCTGGTACAAAGGCAAGGAAGTACTCCGTACTACCGCTCGCAAGGACCAGTATGGCGAGGTGAAGGAGTGGATTTGCAACGAGTGCCGCTTCGAGAAGAAGGAAACGTCGGACTGGACGATTGAGGGCCCTGCCCACATTGACCGTTCTTCGGTAATTTCGGCCAACCACTACGAGCTGCCCGTGCTAAACCAGTCGGTTATTGCTGACCTGCCGGAAAGTACCCAGCGCGAACTGGCCCAGAATCCGCCACTCAAGCTGGGTAGCTAAGATTCAGAACGTCATGCTGAGTGCAGCGAAGCATCTCGCGTGCTGAGGTTGCCAAAGTAATTACCACGCTGGCGAGATGCTTCCTTCGTCAGCATGACAAACGTGAAAAACTAATGATTGAACTACCCGCACTAGGCTGGCAATCCATTGTCATCTTCGTTGTATTCGCGCTTTCGTTGCTGATTGCGACCTACTGCACGTACGCTGAGCGCGTTATTGCAGCCTTTCTTCAGGACCGCGTAGGTCCGGACCGCGCCGGCCCTTACGGCCTGGCTCAGCCCCTGGCCGACGCCGTGAAGATGTTTACCAAGGAAGAATTTTTTCCGGGCGGCGCCAACAAGGCTCTGTTCATTTTCGGCCCCTGCCTGGCCATGATTACGGCCCTGATGTCGTCGGCGGTAATTCCGTTTGGCAACAGCATGAGCTTCGGCAACAACGCCTTCTTTCTGCAGGGCATCGAGGTAAATATCGGTATGCTGTGGGTGTTCGGCGTCGTTTCGCTGGGCGTGTATGGCGTAATGATTGGCGGCTGGGCTTCCAACAACAAGTTTTCCTTGCTAGGTGCTGTTCGGGCGGCTTCCCAGAACATCAGCTACGAGCTAGCTATGGGCATGGCCCTGATTGCCGTACTGATGATTTCGGGCACCTTGAGCCTGCGCGACATCACCCTGCAGCAGTCGGTAGCCGGCGAGTGGCACTTCTGGAACATTGTGAAACAGCCGTTGGGCTTTATCATTTTCCTGGTGTGCGCCTTCGCCGAAACCAACCGCACGCCTTTTGACTTGCCGGAGTGCGAAACCGAGCTAGTAGGCGGTTACCACACCGAGTACTCCTCCATGAAGCTGGGCCTCTACCTGTTCGCCGAGTACGTGAACATCTTCGTGGTGTCGGCCGTGATGAGCGTGCTGTACTTCGGGGGCTTCAACTTCCCGTTTCAGTATGAGCTGCGCGACTGGTTGGTAAGCAACCAGGGCTGGGAGCTGGCTTCGGCTCAGAACCTGATTACCCTGCTGGGTACCGTTGGCTTGTTCTTGAAAATCTTTGCCTTCATCTTCTTCTTCATGTGGATTCGCTGGACCCTGCCGCGCTTCCGCTACGACCAGTTGATGCGCCTGGGCTGGACCATCCTGATTCCGCTGGCCGTTCTCAACATCCTCATCACCGGCGGGCTCATCCTGTTTGGGGTGATTAATTAACTTTCTCTGCTACCGCGTCATTCCGCACCACTAGGGGAGAATGGCACTTGGTCTGACCATATGCAACTCACAAATAGAGCCAAGAAACTAGAAAAGAAGCCCATGACCCTGGCCGAGCGGGCCTACCTGCCGGCAATTTTCCAGGGTCTGAGCATTACGATGCGTCACTTCTTCATGAAGAAGGCGACGGTTCGCTACCCCGAGGAGGTCCGCCCCTTCGCTCCTATTTTCCGGGGCCTGCACGTGCTCAAGCGTGACGAGCAGGGCCGGGAGCGGTGCACGGCCTGCGGTTTGTGCGCTGTTGCCTGCCCCGCCGAAGCCATTACTATGGTAGCCGGTGAGCGGAAGAAAGGCGAGGAAGGCCTCTACCGCGAGGAAAAGTACGCCATCAGCTACGAGGTGAACATGCTGCGCTGCATTTTCTGTGGCCTGTGCGAGGAAGCCTGCCCCAAAGCGGCGGTGTACTTGCAAGCCGACAAAATTGCGCCGCCACGGTACGAGCGGGACGAGTTTATCTACGGCAAGGACCGTCTTGTGGAGCCCGTGTCACCGGATGAGCGCTCGGTGCGTGGTATCCAGCTGACGCCGGAGCAAGCCGATGCCCTGCGTAACAAGCTTGCTCAGCAAGTCTAGTTGTTGGTTTGTGGTAGGCAGTAATTCGGGTATGTTGCCCGCCGCTGCTTACCGTTTCTCTAGCTAACAACCGACAACTCACCCCTGATAACTCACTTCATGTCTCCTCTCTTCCTCTTCTTGGCTTTCGTGGCGTTGCTTAGCGCCCTGGGCGTGGTATTCGCTAAAAATCCGGTGCACAGCGTGCTGTTCCTGATTCTGACGTTTTTCGCCTTGTCGGGACACTACCTGCTGCTAAACGCGCAGTTCCTGGCCGCCGTGAACATCATCGTGTACGCCGGGGCCATCATGGTTCTGTTCCTGTTCGTGATTATGTTCCTGAACCTGAACGTGGACACGGAACCGCACAAGCCGGCCCTAGCCAAGATTGCCGCCGCCGTAGCAGGTGGTTCTTTGCTGCTTATCCTGGTAGTAGCCCTGAAAGACGTGCTGCCCACCGGTGCCCCCACCGACGCTACCTTCGACTCGCAGATTGGGATGGTTAACCGCCTGGGCCTCGTGCTGTATCAGCAGTACCTGCTTCCCTTCGAACTGGCTTCGGTGCTGTTCCTAGTAGCCATGGTAGGAGCTGTTATGCTGGGCAAACGCGAGGTAGGAGAACGAAACTTTTAATATAGTCCTGCCCGACGGGCAGAATAGAAAGCGGCTACTGAAGCATCAGTAGCCGCTTTTTTTATGTTTGTGCGATGGAAGTAAAGCTATACAAATCACGGTGGCGCGCCGTAAAGCTGCTCATCGGCTGTTCTGGTTTCGTTGCGGTAGGCTGCGGACTGTTGCTTAAGGGCACTACCCCTCAATGGGGAGCCTGGGCGTGTATCCTCTTTTTTGGACTGGGCTATCCAGTGGGCGTCTACCATTTGCTGGACCGGCGGCCCCAGATTATTCTGAATGAAGCCGGCATTTTCGACCGGATGGCTCACAAGGTGTTTATCAACTGGAATATTATCGAGGACGCTTACCTGGTTCAGGTCCACGGGCAAAAGTTTATCTGCTTGGTTGTGCCGCCGGAGTGGGAGCCTTCCCGCAAGCAGGGCAAACTTGCCCAAACCCTAGCTCCCATTCCCAAGCACCTCGGCTTCCAGGAGCTCAACATCTCCTTATGTCAGATCAACGTCGATGAAGTCAGGCTGCTTGAGTTTATCCTATTGATGTCAAAAGCTAACCCGAAAGTCCGGGTGCCTTTGCTTGAGGACTTTACCAAGAGCTTCTAATCTAGAATCGGAATAAAATGCTCGTTATTTTCTTTTAAAAATTAAATTTTATCCCGCAATTCGCTTACCATATTCTCCATTTTATCTAATAAAATTGTAAGTCTGCTAACAGACTGCAGCAGCTGTATTTAGCTGTTATAGAGGCTCTTTATCCGGTTGGATTTGTGAAGAAGTTGCTGGCCCTACTGCTGGGCTTGCTGGCCTACCCGGCCTGGGCACAAACGGGCGCATCGGCACCCGAAACGGTACCGTGTGATGCCGTTATTCAGAAGTTCATGACTCGCTGGAAGCTCCCGGGGGCTTCTGTGGCTATCAGTCGGCACGGCCAGCTGGTGTACGCCCGCGGCTTTGGCTACGCCGACCTGGCCAAAAGCCAACCCGCAACGCCCGCTACCTTGTTTCGGGTGGCCAGCGTATCAAAGCCCGTAACTTCTGTAGCCATTATGAAGCTGCTGGAAGATGGCCGCCTTGACCTTCAGCACCGGGTTTTCGGGCCCCAGGGCTACCTCAACGACAGCTATTATACCAGCGTCATCACCGACCCGCGTATCTATACCATCACGGTGCGCCAGCTGCTAGAACACACTGCAGGCTGGAACCGCGACGCAGGCGTGGATGGCTTCAGCAGCTCCGACCCAATAGACTTTCCGGTTCACGTAGCGCAGGTAATGAACGTGCCCAACCCAGTCGGTGACTCCACGCTGGTGCGCTACCTGCTGAGCCAGAACTTGAACTTCACGCCTGGTAGCCGGTTTGCTTACTCCAATATTGGATACCTGATCCTGGGCAAAATCATTGAAAAGGTAACCGGACAACGTTACGAAGCATGGGTCCGCGCCCATGTTTTAGCTCCTAGCGGTATTCAGGAAGCCCACCTGGGCCGCAACCTCCGGGCGGATAAGCAGGAAAACGAGGCGGAATATTTTTGCCCGCTCATGGGCGAATCGTGCTACGGCACGGGCAAGCAGGTGCCTTTTGCCTACGGTGGGGCCAACCTCGAGGCCATGAATGCCCACGGCGGCTGGCTTTTCACGGCCCGGGACTTGGTGCGCCTCTTGCTCTCGGTGGATGGCTCCCCTACCCGCCCCGACCTCCTGCGGGCTTCGACCCTGGACACCATGACGGCACCTTCCCAGGCAACCCGGCGCTACGGCAAGGGCTGGATGCTCAGCAAGCGCGGGGTCTGGTGGCATACCGGTTGCCTTAACGGCTCGACCAGCCTGGTAGCCCGCACGCCGGATGGCTACACTTGGGCCCTGCTATTCAATGCCTGCCCGAATACCAACCGTTTTTGGAATGATGTGGAAGAGCTGGGCTGGGACTGCGTGAACAGCACCAACACTTGGCCTTCCGTTGATCTGTTTCCACCCGAGCAACACGCAACCCGGCTCCGAGTGAAGCGAACTGCCGCTAACTCGGCCACTTTGGCCTGGAGTAATGGCAATGGCACGCATCGGCTGGTGGTAGTGCGCGAAGGAGCCCCGGTCAATGCTTTCCCGCTAGACGGCCGTACCTACGCTGGGGGGCGCATACTAGGCAACGGGACCTCTCTGGGCCAGGGCAACTACGTAGTGGCCGCCGGCCCCGACAGCACTGTGCAAGTAAATGGCCTACTGCCTGGCCGCACGTATTACGCTCGGGTTATGGAGTACCGAATGGATGAGAAGACGGGTATGCAGCCCGTATATGCCTTTGACGGCAACCCCAGCACCCGCTTTCAACTTCCTGAGCCGGCTCCACTGGCTAAAGCCAAGCTCCGCAGCAGCTCTCATAAAAGCTCTTTGGCAAGTAAAGTGCGGGCCAAAAGTTCTCGGGCAACATCACCCGCCCTACCCGCCCCCCCCCAGGCGCAACCTGCTTCTGAGCAAAACTCTTATCTAGGACGCCTGCGTAGTCTGCTGAGTTGGCGCAAAGGGTAGGCACGTATTCTTGCCTATGAAAAAGGCTCCTGGTGAAAAACCAGGAGCCTTCTATTTTAAACCGGGGAAGAAGGCTCTTCCGCCGGGGAGCGGCGCATCCACGCTGGACCGCAACTGGCGCGCATTTTCTGCTGAAACTTCTCCTGCTCCTCTGGGGTCAGACCCGCCATCCGGGATTCCATTTTCTGTTTCCACAAGCGGCGCCGCTGGGCCCAGCCTTGGCCCCGGCCCCCACGCCCCCACCCTCCAAACAGGATGCGGGAAAGCAGCAGCAGCCCTAGGGTTTGCCAGAACGTAATAGTAGGCCCGCTAAATAAGGTCGGCACCAGCCAGTTCCAGAGGTACATGGTCAGGAAGCCAGCCACGGCCACGAACAAGGTGGCAAAGAGTATGAATTTGAGGCCGCCAAGCAGCCAAAAGGAGCGGTTCATGCTGGGTAGATAGAAAGCAGAAAAGAAAGGAAGGACACGAATCCTTGCCACACTTTTTCAAATGATTAATCAGTAAACAGCTCAGTATAGAGCGTTTGCAGCCGCTTGCGTAGGTGCTGCACAGCGTAATGCTTGCGCGAAATCAGGGTTTTGAGCGGAACGCCGGTTTCCTCTTCCATTTCGCGGAAGGTTTTGTCTTCCAGCTCGTGCCAGATAAATACCTGCCGCTGGGCCGCCGGTAACTCAGCCAGCGCATCAGAAAGAGCTTCCATGAGCGTTTCACGCAGCAGCCGGTTTTCGGGTGCATCATCAGGCGCCGGCAGGATGTCGGCCAGCAGCAGCGTATTCTCCTCTCCGTCGGCCGCGAACAGGGCCATTTCATTTTCCAACGAAACCGGCTTTTTACGGCGGTACAGGTCCGTGATTTTGTTGCGGGCCACGCGAAACAGCCAGGCGGCGGCCTGCTCCACCGGTTTCAGCATCCGGTAGCTTTCCACCAGCTCCGCAAACACATCCTGGAGTACGTCTTCGGCCTCGGTTTCATCAGGGATGCGGCGGCGTATAAAGGCCAGTAGGCGCGTGCGCTGGGTGCGTACAGCTTCCTGAATTTGCAGGTCCTGGTGGCCAGCCGTCATCAGTGAGGCGTCGAGTGGGTAGGCAATAGTTTCCATTCTACTCCGGCAGACGCGGGAGCCTCTTGAATACTTTAGTCTAGGTAGTAATTATTTAGGGATGTAGCCCCGGCAGTACAGCTCGGAAAGGCGCCTTGGTTGCCCAAAGCCCTTGTTCAGCGGGAATTGTGGAGTTCAGGGCACAAAGCCGTTTTACTGAGCCGGGTTATCGAAATGATACAGGAAGGTAATGATACCTGTGTACGCGGGTTTGCGGCTTCCTTCAATATTCAGCGCTACCTCAATACGAGCCTTGGCGATGCCGCGCAAGTCTTTTACTGTCAGCAGCTTAGCCCGCAGCTGCACCTGACTATCTACCGTCACGGCCTGGTTGAAGCGCAGGCTCTCAACTTCGTAGTTTACCTGCATTTTCAGATTCTCAATAGTTACAATCTGGTTCCAGAGGTAGGGCAGCAGGGCCACCGTAAGGTAACCGTGGGCAATGGTAGCACCAAACGGCGACTCCGTTTTCGCGCGCTCGGCATCCAGATGAATCCACTGGAAATCCAGCGTGGCGGCCGCAAACTGGTTGATTTGCTCCTGCGTGATACGGTGGTAGGGCGAGATTCCCAGCTCTTGGCCTTCGTACTGCAACAACTCGGTCAGGCTGCCAATGGTAATGCTCATGCGGGTAGGAAATTGGGGTGTGGTTACGAAGGTAGGAAACGGGCGCCAGCGGCCCGGCCTGCAAAGATGCGGTTCGGGCGGGAAATGAAAACGACGCTGTTTACTGTCTGGCCGCGTCCGGCGGCCTTGCCAGCCGTGAATCTTCGTCTTGTCTCAGCCTAGAAAGGGTCAGATTTTGCCGTGGCGTTTTCCAATTTTCAGGATACCTTTGCCGGCTAGTTGTCCTGAACTCCTCTATCGTTCGGGCGTCCTTTCGCCGTCAGCCTTCCCGCATGGACCAGAATATACCGCAGGTCATCCAAACGGTACCCCTTCAGTACTACGTTTTCTTTGCCACCGCCTTGTTTTCCATTGGGGTGCTCGGAGTACTAACCCGCCGAAATGCCATTATCATCTTTATGTGCGTGGAGCTGATGCTCAATGCTGTAAACGTGCTGCTGACGGCTTTTTCGGCGTACCGGGCAGACGCGAACGGGCAGATTTTCGTGTTTTTCATCATGGCTGTGGCCGCCGCGGAAGTAGCTGTGGGGCTTGCCATTATTGTGATGATCTACCGCAACCTGCAAAACACCGACGTTAATCTGCTTAATCGACTGAAGTTCTAGGTTTGAGCCGTGAGGACTTAAGGCGTTGGTAGTATGGCTTTTCCGTTCCACTGAATGGAAAAATCTACGGAAGCCAAGCCGCTGAGCCCTAGGCCCCAAGACCCCATTCATATGCAAGAACAAGTATTACCCGCCGCCAGCGCCCCGTACTCCACTTTCCTGTACGTGCTGATTCCGCTGCTGCCGTTTCTGGGTTTTCTCATCAACGGGCTGCTCAACCGCCGGCTTTCCGGCACGGTAGCCGGCCTGATTAGCTCGGCAGCCGTGCTCGGCTCCTTTGCTATTTCCGTGTTCCTGTTCCTGAATTTTCAGTACCAGTACACCGTCACGCTCTTCGACTGGATTTCGGTGGGCTCCCTGCAGATTCCGTTTTCCTACCAGATTGACCAGCTCAGCCTGATTATGCTGCTGCTGGTGACGGGCGTGGGCTTCCTGATTCACGTGTACAGCATTGGCTACATGCACCACGACGAGAACGTGGGCAAGTTCTTTAGCTTCCTGAACCTATTCGTGTTCAGCATGCTGGTGCTGGTGCTGGGCGCCAACTTCGTGATTCTGTTCATCGGCTGGGAAGGCGTGGGACTGTGCTCCTACCTGCTCATCGGCTTCTGGAACAAAAACCACAACTACAACAACGCCGCCAAGAAAGCCTTCATCATCAACCGCATCGGCGACCTGGGCTTTCTGCTGGGCATCTTCCTGATTTACCTCACCTTCAACTCGGTGCAGTTTGGGGAAGTGTTTCAGAAGGCGCACTTGGGTCAGTTCGGCCCCTACACCGTAAGCATCGTCACGGTGATTACCCTGCTGCTCTTTGTGGGCGCCACCGGTAAATCGGCCCAGCTACCACTATACACGTGGCTGCCCGACGCCATGGCCGGCCCTACCCCCGTTTCGGCCCTGATACACGCCGCGACCATGGTAACGGCGGGCATCTACATGATTCTGCGCGCCAATGTGCTCTTCACGCTGGCTCCCGATACGCTCGAAGTTATTGCCATTATTGGCGCCGCTACGGCCCTGTTTGCCGCTACCATTGGCCTGGCCCAGAACGACATCAAGAAGGTACTGGCCTACTCCACCGTATCGCAGCTGGGCTACATGTTCCTGGCGCTGGGCGTCATGGGCTATAGCACTTCCCTGTTCCACGTCCTGACCCACGCCTTCTTCAAGGCCCTGATGTTCCTGGGCGCGGGTTCCGTGATTCACGCCATGAGCAACGAGCAGGACATGCGCCGCATGGGTGGTTTGCGTAAGGCTCTGCCCATTACGTTTATCACCTTCCTGATCGGCTGCCTGGCCATTGCCGGCATTCCGCCCTTCTCGGGCTTCTTCTCTAAAGACGAAATCCTGCTGCACGCCTACCAGCACAGCAAGGCCCTGTATGCGGTGGGTCTGTTTACGGCCTTCCTGACGGCCTTCTACATGTTCCGCCTGCTGTTCCTGACCTTCTTCGGCGAGTTCCGCGGCACCGAGGAGCAGAAGCACCACCTGCACGAGTCGCCGGCTTCCATGACGCTGCCGCTGGTTATTCTGGCTATTCTGGCCGCCGTGGGTGGCTTCATGAACGCGCCGCTGCTGCTAGGTGAAGAGAACGGCTACTTGGCCAACTACCTCGCGCCGCTGTTCACTTACTCCAAGCAGTTGAACCCCGCCGCTTTCGGCGTGGAAGTTGACCACGCTACGGAGTACATGCTCATCGGCCTCTCGGTGGGCGCCGGCGTGCTGGGTATCATCTTCGCCTACGTGCAATACGTGAGCCGCGGCGTGCGCCCGGCCGAGGACGACGCGCACCGCTCGGCCCCGGAGAATGTGGTTTACAACAAGTACTACATCGACGAGCTGTATAATGGCCTGTTCGTGCGCCCCATCATGGGCCTCTCGCGCGGCCTCTACCGCTACGTGGAAAACGGCATCATCGACCCCGTGGTGAACGGCTTCGGCCGCCTGACCATGGGCGGCGGGCAGCTGCTGCGCTACGTGCAAACCGGCTCCGTGGAAACTTACCTCATCCTGATGGTGGTAGGCATTGTGCTGGTGCTGGCTTTGAACTACCTGAAGTTTTAGGTGTATGCAGGGCGCATTACTGCTAGCAGATATAATTGAACCTGGCTTCTCCCTAACTGGAGCCTTGTTTATGCTAACGTGCTACATGATGCCCGCCCTTTTCGGTCGTGACCAGCAAAATGGTCGGACCATCTTTTTCCTGAATCTGCTCCTGGGCTGGACCCTCATCGGATGGTTCTACGCTCTTCATCTTGCGCTCAAACTGTCGCCTACTGATCAGGAAGCTGCTGCTTCACACGGATTTTGGCGTCATCGGAATAACCTGATTAGCTAATGCTGACTGTCCTTCTCCTACTCTGGCCCGTGGCGGCCGCCCTGCTGCTGCACTTCTTTAAAGGCGGCGCTGCCCGGGTGGCGGCGTTCGGCGCGGCGCTGGTCGAACTCGTGCTGGCGGCCTACGCAGCCTTTACGTTCAACCCGAACAACGCCGGACAATTCTCGCTGAACCTGCCCTGGATTGCCTCCGCTGGCATGAATTTCCACGTGGGCATGGACGGGCTGAGCTTGCTGCTGGTACTGCTGACGGCTTTTCTGGTCCCGATTATTCTGCTGGCCGCCTTCCGCCGCGACTTCGAGAATGAGTCGGTGTTCTACGCCCTGGTCTTGTTCATGGAAACCGGCCTGATTGGCGTGTTCACGGCCCAGGATGCCTTTCTGTTCTACTTCTTCTGGGAGGTAGCCCTGATTCCGATTTACTTTCTGGCCGGCGTGTGGGGCGGCGTGAACCGTGCCAAGGTCACGTTCAAGTTCTTCCTCTACACCATCGTCGGCTCCTTGTTCATGCTGGCTGGCTTCGTGTACCTCTACTTCCAGACTGGCCCCGCGGCCAACGGTCTGGCCGCCCATAACTCCGACCTGGCTTCTTTCTACAACCTGAACCTGCCGGCCGAAACGCAGGCTTGGCTGTTCTGGCTGATTTTTGCGGCCTTCGCCGTGAAGATGCCCATCTTCCCTTTCCACACCTGGCAGCCCGACACCTACACCGAGGCTCCGGCTCCGGCCACCATGCTGCTCTCGGGCATTATGCTGAAGATGGGTATTTACGGCTGCATGCGCTGGCTGCTACCCGTCGTGCCCCTGGGCGTTGACCGGTGGCAGAATCTGGTGCTGATTCTGGCGGTTATCGGTATTATTTACGGGGCCATCATTGCTATTCGCCAGCAGGATGTAAAGCGCCTGATTGCTTACTCCTCCCTCTCGCACGTCGGACTGATGATTGCCGGCGTGTTTTCCCTCACGCAAATTGGCCTGCAGGGCGCCAGTATTCAAATGCTGGCCCACGGCGTGAACGTGGTAGGCATGTTCTTCATTGCCGATGCCATTGAGCGCCGCACGGGTACCCGCAACATTGCCGACTTGGGCGGTCTGACCCGGCAGGCACCGGTGCTCACGGTGTGCTTCCTGGTTTTGCTGCTTGGCACCGTGGCCCTGCCCCTGACCAATGGCTTCGTGGGTGAGTTTCTGCTGCTGGCCGGTGTGTACCAGTACAATGCCTGGATGGGCGCCGTGGCCGGCGTGACCATTATTCTGGGCGCCGTGTACTTGCTGCGCATGTTCCAGCGCGTAATGCTGGGCCCGGACTCGTCCTTCACCGCCACTTTCACTGACCTGACCGGCGCGGAGCTGGCTTTGCTGGTGCCGCTTATTGTGTTGGTATTCTGGATCGGCTTGTTTCCCAACACCTTCCTGCACCTGTCGGAAGGCAGCGTGCTGAGCATTCTGAACGAGGTAGTAAAACGCTAAACTGATGGTAGTCCGCGGTGGCTTCCGCCGTGGCAACTCCCTCCTACGCTAATGAATTCAATCATTCTACTTTCCGTTCTGGGCCTCGGCAACCTGTTCCTCGGGTTCCGCCGCTCCAACCGGTTGCTGCTACCCGTGGCCATGCTCATGCTGGCCGTGGTATTCGGGGTGAACTTTCTGGACTGGGGCACCTCGCAGTCGTTTTTCAACGAGATGCTCGTCGTTGATAATTTCTCGGTGGCCTTCACGGGCATCGTAGTTCTGACGGCCTTGCTGCTGTTGCCCTTTTCGCAGCAGTACGTGCGCGACGGTGAAGCCAATCTGGCGGAATACTACTCTTTGCTGCTCTTCTCGCTGGTGGGCGCCATCATGATGGTGTCGTACAACCACCTGCTGATGCTGTTTTTGGGCATTGAAACCCTGAGCATTGCCATGTACGTGCTGGCTGGCTCCGACAAGCGCAACCTGCGCTCCAACGAAGCTGCCCTGAAGTACTTCCTGATGGGAGCTTTTGCCACCGGCATTCTGCTGTTCGGCATGGCCCTAGTGTACGGCGCTACCGGCACCTTCGTGCTGCGCGACATCAGCTTTGCGGTGCAGAACCCGGCCAATGCCACGCTTACGCCCATGCTCTACATCGGTATGCTGCTGATGCTGATTGGTATTGGCTTTAAAGTATCGGCCGCGCCCTTCCACTTCTGGACGCCCGATGTGTACGAGGGCACGCCTACCTTCTTCGCAGCTTTCATGAGCACGGTGGTAAAAACGGCGGGCTTCGCGGCCTTCCTGAAGCTGCTGGTCCAGGCTTTCCCGGCGGCCGCGGCCCAGGGCCTGTGGCTGCCTACCCTCACGGCCATGTGCGTACTTACCTTGCTGATTGGCAACGTGGGGGCCGTAGCCCAAACCAGCATCAAGCGGATGCTGGCCTACTCCAGCGTATCGCACGCGGGCTACCTGCTCATTGGTCTGGTAGCCTTCAACGGGCAACTGGAAGGAGCCTCCGCCAATGGCGTTTTCTTCTACTCCCTGGCCTATTCGGTGGCTACCGTGGCCGCTTTCGGGGTGCTCAAGCTGGTGGCCGATGCCCGCCAGCGCGAGGATTATAATGGCCTGAACGGTCTAGCGAAAACCAATCCGTTGCTGGCCTTTGTTATGACGGTTGCTATGTTGTCGTTGGCGGGAATTCCGCTTACCGGGGGCTTCTTCGGCAAGTTCTTCGTGTTCTCGGCCGCCGTGGAAAATGGCTACATTGGCCTCGTGGTATTTGCCGTGGTGATGTCCATGGTTAGCATCTACTACTACCTGCGGCCCATTATTGCCATGTACATGAATGCTCCTGATGCTACCACCACCGAGGCGGTGCCGGTTGGCTCGTTCCAGTCGGCGGCCCTACTGCTGCTGGCCTTGCTAACGGTAGTACTAGGCGTACTGCCAGGCCTGGTGAGCGGTATTTTATAAGCGCAGCACCCACGCATAAAAAAAGAGCGGCCCCAAGGGCCGCTCTTTTTTTATGCGTGGGTAAATCTTACTTTTTCACGACCCGAATGCTGATGCGCCGGTTCAGAGCCCGCCCCTCGGCAGTATTGTTGGAGGTAACAAAGTATTTGCTTCCGTAGCCTTTAGCTTGCAGGCGGTTGATATCTACGCCTTCGTTGGCAAGTACCAACATGGCGGTTTTAGCTCGCTCCTCACTGAGTTGAAAGTTTTTCAGGGCATGACCTGTGCTGTCAGAGTAGCCTCCAATCTTTACCACTGAATTGGGGAAGGTTTTGAGGATGCTGGCAATGTTGCGCAGCTGCTGATACGACTCATCCGTGAGGGTAGTCTGTGCCGTCTCGAAGTACACCCGGTCGAAGTTAATCCAGCCTTTAGTGCGGTTCACGGAGTCTACCTGCATTCTGGGGTCGGCCAGGAAGGTGTAGAGGCGGTTTTCCGTAGAACTGGCCCCCACTTTTTGGGTAGTGCCATCAGCTAGCCGCAGAATCAGGGGCTGACCCGTGTCGTAAATGTATTTGTCGTCGACGGGGTCGTAGCGGCCAGTGGCAGCAGCCTTCGCCGGAGCAGTTGCCGCCATGCTAGTAGTTACCAGCCCCGCTGCGGTGCCATTCTGCGGGGCTTCTCCCGAATCGTGCCCGAAGAAGTAGCCCAGGCCCACTGCCGTCAGCAGGAGCACGCCCCACACCCACGGCTGGCTGGCAATTTGGGTAGTGGCGCTGGGCGCAGGTGGCGCGGGCGTAAACGTGCGGCCTCCTCCTACTGCGGTCCAAGAGCCGGTAGTAGGTGCCATTTCAGTGCCTACCCCCAGGGCTACCTCTGGTAAGGGAGTCAACTCCCGGCCTGTTTCGGGGACGGGTAAACGCGTACCCCCGGCCAGCAACAGCCGGCGAAACGCGCCTTCATCCTGCTGAAGCCACTGCGCCAGTCCGGCCACGTCAAACTTATGTTCCTGGCTGTATTCGCCAGCTACGCCCAGCGCCGCTACCGCTGCCACACTAAATAAGTGGTGCACCGCCGAGGAGTTGATGTTAGCCGCAGAAGCTATCCGCAGGCTGGTTACGTTGTAGGATTCCCCCATCAAGCCCCGCATAAGCGCTTCGCCCCGTTGCAGCCACGCCTCCTGCCCCGATTCCAGAATAGTTTCGGGAACGTTAGCACCATAGGCCTCCCGGCTCAGCTTCCATACCGCTTCGGGGCCATCGGGTCCGCTTACGCGACCCACCAGCGCATGCACCACTGTGGGGACTATTTGGCCTAAAGCAACCCAAATCCCGGCCTGACTTTCCTGGGTCTGTTCGGCCAGCCGATCTACGACTTTACTGGTGAAAAATACTTGTGAAGTGTGCGTTACGGCTTGTTCCATGATTATCCATTCCCTTACAGTCCAACATGACACAAAGTACAATTATTTATTACAATAATTACGTTAAATGATTAAATCTTACACCGTCTAGCATTCTTAAAAACCTCGTGCTTCTTTACTGATCATCAGAAGCTTAACAGTAATATTCGCTTGAATGTGGCCCTTACTACCGGTGCTAGTGATATTGGGCTGCAGGTGGGGAGGCTTACCCGCTTCAGCACGATTCCCTCGGTTATGTGCCTGCCATAAAACAGAAAGCGGCGCCTGACATATCAGGCGCCGCTTTCCGGGTCTGGAAATAAGTAAACTCTATTTCCCTGCTACTGCCGTAGCAATGCTCAACTCCTTTAGTTGGGCATCTGAAATCGGCGAGGGCGAGTCAATCATGACGTCGCGGCCGGAGTTGTTTTTGGGGAAGGCAATGAAGTCGCGGATGGAATCGGCGCCGCCGAAGAGACTGCAGAGACGGTCGAAGCCGAAGGCAATGCCACCGTGGGGCGGGGCGCCGTACTCGAAGGCGTCGAGCAGGAAGCCGAACTGGGCTTTGGCTTCTTCATCGGAAAAGCCCAGGAGTGAGAACATGCGGGCCTGCACCGCGCGGTCGTGGATGCGGATGGAGCCACCGCCTACCTCTACCCCGTTAATGACCATATCATAGGCGTTGGCGCGTACTTCCCCAATGGTGTCGGGCGAGTCGAGCAGGGCTACGTCTTCGGGCTTGGGCGAGGTGAACGGGTGGTGCATGGCGAAATAGCGGCCTTCCTCCTCGTTGTATTCGAGCAGGGGAAAATCGACTACCCACAGGGCCGAGAACGTGTCCTTGTCGCGCAGACCGAGGCGCTGGCCCATTTCCAGGCGCAGCTCCGAGAGGGCCTTGCGGGTTTTGTTCGGCTCGCCGGCCAGCACCAGCAGCAAGTCGCCGGGCTGGGCGTTGAAGGCCGCTTTCCACTGCTGCAGCGCCTCCTGGGAGTAAAACTTATCCACCGATGACTTCACCGTACCATCCTGCTCCACGCGGGCATACACCAAGCCAGTGGCACCAATCTGGGGGCGCTTCACGTACTCGGTCAGTTCGTCGAGCTGCTTGCGGGTGTAAGAGGCCGCGCCGGTAGCGTTGATGCCTACTACCAGCCCGGCGGCCTCAAATACGGGGAAGCCGTGGCCTTTTACTACCTCGCTCAGCTCTACGAACTTCATGTCAAAGCGCGTGTCGGGCTTGTCGTTGCCGTAGTAGCGCATGGCGTCGGCGTACGTCATGCGGGGCAGCTGGCCGATTTCCAGGTTTTTCACCTCCCGGAACAGGTACTGCACCAGCCCTTCGAAGGTGTTGAGGATGTCTTCCTGCTCCACAAACGACATTTCGCAGTCAATCTGCGTGAATTCCGGCTGACGGTCGGCGCGCAGGTCCTCGTCGCGAAAGCACTTCACAATCTGGAAGTACCGGTCGAAGCCTGACACCATCAGCAGCTGCTTGAACGTCTGGGGGCTCTGGGGCAGGGCGTAGAATTCGCCGGCGTTCATGCGCGAGGGCACAACAAAGTCGCGGGCGCCTTCCGGGGTGCTTTTAATCAGTACGGGCGTCTCTACTTCGATGAACTGCTGGCCGTCGAGGTAGCGGCGGGTGGCCTGGGCCACGCGGTGGCGCAGCATCAGGTTCTGGCGCACGGGCGAGCGGCGCAAGTCGAGGTAGCGGTACTTCATCCGCAGGTCGTCGCCGCCGTCGGTTTCGTCCTCAATCAGGAAGGGCGGCAGCTTGGCCGGGTTCAGCACCTGCAGCGTTTCTACCCGAATTTCGATGCTGCCGGTGGGCATCTTGTCGTTTTTGGAGTGGCGCTCGGCCACGCGGCCCGTCACGCAGAGCACAAACTCGCGGCCCAGCTGCCGGGCCTGCTCGCGCACCTCGGCCGTTTCTACCCCTTCTTCCAGGGCCAATTGCGTCAGGCCGTACCGGTCTCGCAGGTCCACCCACAGGATGCCGCCTTTGTCGCGGGTGCGCTGAACCCAGCCGCAGAGCGTAACGGTTAAACCAATGTGTTCGGGGCGCAAGTCGCCGCAGGTGTGAGTCCGGAGCATGTTCTTAATAGCATGAGGAATGAGAAATCAAAGAATGAGCAGTAGAATTGAGAGTCGGGCCGACAGCAACTCTTTATTCCTCATTCTTCATTTCTCATTCAATTACAGGGCGAAGGTAGGCAGGAAAATCAGTCGAAGGCTGAAAAAACGTCGGTCTGGGAGCGGGACTTACCGGGGGCGAAGTTGAGGAAAACTAGGATTTCCCGGGTGAAGGCTCCTTTTTTGCAGACTCGGCCTAAATCCGGCACGGAGTATGCAAACCACCCCGTACCAACCATTCTTCACGTGCCACAACCTTCTTTTACCCATATGAAACGCCCCGTTCTGCTCGCCATGGCCGCCACGCTCTTGTCTTTTTCCGCTGCTCAGGCCCAGACCAAGGTTAAAACCAAAACCAAGTCCGAAGTCAACGGTACGGAAATCAAAACCAAATCGGAGACGGTGGAGCCCGTAACCCTGAACGGCCCCATCAAGCGCGTAGAAACTCTTTCGGGCATCGACGTATTTCCTTCCTCCAGCGGCCAGAGCATTATGCTCAGCTTCACCCAGCAGTTCACCAAACCCGGCACGCTGGTGATGACCAATTACAAAAAGCAGCCCGTGTACACCACTGAGCTTGACCCGCAGAACAACACCGGCGCGCCCGTAGACCTGGGTCGTATTCCGGCCGGCACTTACCTGATTGAGGCCAAAACCGGCAACTACGTGTACTGGAAAAAGGTGAGCATCAAGTACCCCTCGGTATCCGTTTCCAAGAAGCGCCGCTAAATCACGGCTTAAACGGATTGCACGGATTCGTTCTGCGGTTTGTTTGACGTACGCTTACGCGGATTTTTTGCGCTCCGGGGTCGTTATGGCTTCGGAGCTTTGCGTTTGCTAAGCCCCTGCGGTTTGCTTTAGACCTAGTAGGTTGCACCCTCCTACCCTTCCTTGACTATGATACCTTTCCGTTTTTTCCGCCTTGCCTCCCTGCTGCTCGTACTGGGCGCCCTGGTAGCTTTTGCCGGCCCCAAACTCAAGAAAACCCCCATCGGCCAGAATATTACCCTGGGAGTGCCCGAAGGCTTTGCGGCGCTGCCCGACGATGGTATTGCGGCCAAGTATCCGGCGGCGCGTAAGCCCCTGGCTGTGTTCAGCAACCCCAGCGGCCGCATCGACCTGAGCGTGGCCCAGAAGCCTACTACCTTCAGCAACCGCGACTACGCCCTGCTGCTGAAGATTTACAAGGCCAGCATTCAGAACATGTACTCGAAAGTGCAGTTTCTGCAGGAAGACATCCGCACGGTAAATAAGCGCGACTACGTGGCCTTGGAGTTCGTATCAACGGTTACGGACAACCGCCGCGGTGGCAACCTGGCCCCCATCCGCAAGTACCAGTTCGTGCAGTACGCCATCGAGGGCGACCAGCTTTACGTCTTTACCTTCGTGGCCCCGGCCGAAGAGCAAGCCCAGTGGCAGCCCGTTGCCAAGGCCGTAATGAGCAGCGTGACAATGAAGTAAGATAGTGAGGTGTGAACTAGTGGGTTGGCTGTTCTATTGATGCCACCAGCGTAGTTTGCGCCAACCGAACCTTAACCTCACTTGTTCACTACCTCACTATCTTACCGCCCATGACCCTTTCGCTTTATTCCGACGAGCAGTACATGCGGGAGGCGCTCAAGCAGGCGCGCTACGCTTTCGAAGAAGAGGAAATTCCGATTGGGGCGGTAGTCGTGCTGGATAAGCGCATTATTGCCCGGGCCTACAACCAAACCGAGAAGCTCCAGGACGTGACGGCCCACGCCGAAATGCTGGCCCTGACGGCGGCGGCTAACCACCTGGGCAACAAATACCTCACCGACTGCACCCTGTACGTAACCGTGGAGCCCTGCGTGATGTGCGCCGGTGCCACGGCCTGGGCGCAGGTGCGGCGGGTAGTGTATGGGGCCTCGGAGCCAAAGTTTGGGTTTCGGCGCCACGGCAACTTGCTGCACCCCCGTGCCGAGATGGTGAGCGGCATCCTGAGCAATGAGAGCGAGGAGCTGATGCGGGAGTTCTTTGCGCAAAAGCGGAAATAGCTACTTTTGGCCGCTTCCGTAACCCTGGGGCCACCGCGGCGGTTATAGCTGCAGGTACTCCGGAGCGGCTGCGTCGCTTCCTCTTTCCACCAATCAAACCCTTCTGTTATGGCCTTCGAACTGCCCCAACTGCCCTACGCCTACGATGCCCTGGAGCCGCACATTGATGCGCAAACCATGGAAATTCACCATACCAAGCACCACCAGGCCTACGTCACCAACCTCAACAATGCCATTGCCGGCACCGAGCTGGAAGGCAAGAGCTTGGAAGAGCTGATGCATAACATTGCCGCCGCCCCGGCCGCGGTGCGCAACAACGGTGGTGGCCACTGGAACCACTCCCTGTTCTGGACCATCTTGGGCCCCAACGGTGGCGGTGAGCCCACCGGTGCTATTGGCGAGGCTATTACCAAGGCGTTCGGCTCCTACGAGAAGTTCAAGGAAGAATTTACCAAGGCCGCTACCACCCGTTTCGGCTCCGGCTGGGCCTGGCTCTGCAAGCAGGCCGACGGCTCGGTGCAGATCTGCTCGACGCCCAACCAGGACAACCCCCTGATGCCTGACACTGGCTGCAAAGGCACGCCCGTTCTGGGCCTCGACGTGTGGGAGCACGCCTACTACCTGAAGTACCAGAACCGCCGCCCCGACTACATTGCGGCCTTCTACAACGCCATCAACTGGGACGAAGTAAACCGTCGTTTCGCCGAAGTAGCGTAACTGCTGCATTCTCGGCTGTATCTGGAAAGGCTACCCTAAACGGTAGCCTTTCTTTTTTGGGGCCGTGCAGCCGCCTGTCCGCAGCTCCCAGCTGGCCTTTCTCAGCCCCGCCGGCCATGCCGGACCCGATTTGCCAACTGGTAAGGCTGCTGTCTTAAGCCAGGGTTTTGCCAGGGGCCTTTTCTCCGCCGCAGGGATTTACCGGCCCATTTCACCGGAAGGATTTCTTGTATCTTTAGGATCAAAATTATGTTCCCCCTTCCTTTCCCAACGGCATTTGCATGAGTACCAAGCTGCGTCTCATTATCCTGAGCTTTCTACAGTTTTTTATCTGGGGTTCGTGGCTAATCACCATCGGTGCCTACTGGTTTCAGACCAAGCAGTGGTCGGGGGCTCAGTTTGGGGCCATTTTTTCTACCATGGGCATTGCCTCCATCTTCATGCCTTCTATCATGGGGATTATTGCCGATAAGTATGTGAATGCCGAAAAACTGTACGGCATCCTGCATATTCTGGGTGGGGTAGTACTGTGCATGGTACCTTTAGTAACGGATCCGGGCACCTTTTTCTGGGTGATTTTACTGAACATGATTTTCTACATGCCCACGCTGGCCCTTAGCATTGCCGTGTCGTACTCGGTGCTCAAGCGCGAGGGCTTGGATGTAGTGAAAGATTATCCGCCCATCCGGGTGTGGGGCACCATCGGCTTCATTGTAGCCATGTGGACGGTGAGCCTGCTGGGCTTTGAAAAGTCGGCCAGCCAGTTTTATGTAGCGGCGGGTGCAGCTTTGCTGCTGGGCGTGTACTCGTTTACCCTACCTAAGTGCCCGCCGCCTTCCAAGAACACACCGAGCCGCTCCCTAGTCGATGCCCTGGGCCTGAAGTCGTTTGCCCTGCTGCGCGACCCCAAGATGCTCACCTTCTTCCTGTTTGCCCTGCTGCTGGGCGCGGCCCTGCAGCTCACCAATGCCTACGGCGACACCTTCCTCCACGACTTCGACAAAGTACCAGCTTACCAAGACTCGCTGGCGGTAAAGTACCCGGCCATCATCATGTCGATTTCCCAGATTTCGGAAACGCTGTTCATCTTGGCTATTCCGTTTTTTCTGCGTCGCTTCGGCATTAAGCAGGTCATGTTCTTCAGCATGATTGCCTGGGTGCTGCGTTTTGGCCTGTTCGCTTACGGCAACCCCGGTTCGGGCCTCTGGATGATTATTCTTTCGTGCATCGTGTACGGCATGGCCTTCGACTTCTTTAACATCTCCGGCTCGCTGTTCGTGGAAACCCAGACGACCTCTTCCATTCGGGCCAGCGCGCAAGGCTTGTTCATGATGATGACCAACGGTTTCGGGGCGGTACTCGGCTCCTCCGTCAGCGGCATCGTCATTGAGAAGTACTTCACCAACCCCGTTGACCAGACCAAGGACTGGCACAGCATCTGGATAACGTTTGCCCTGTACGCGTTGGTTATTGCCGTGCTGTTCGTCATCCTGTTTAAGCACAAGCACAGCCCCCAGGAGGTAGAGGCTACCCACGCCGAGCCCTTGCTTGCGGTTGAGTAAAGCAAGATTTCTTCCGTTTACAAGCCCCGACGGTTCGTTTCCGCCGGGGCTTTTTGCGTCTGATGTGAGCTAGGTAGTTCGCTCCGGAGGAACTCCTTGGGACATAATAGTTGGCTGCTTTATCCTGCCAATTCGCCCCAATTTCCTATCTATGCGGAAAGCCCCGCACTACTTTGGAAAAACAAGCTACCGCGCCCCCCTCCCCCGCCATTGTATCAGGTCTGGAGTCAATGTTTGACACGGCCTTTTACTTTCAGCCCGTTCGGTATTTCTACCAGCGCTACGGCAAGTTGCCGCGCCGCCTGAACTTTCAGCTCTCAGGCAAGGCTGACCGACAAACTTTACTCACGGAGCTAGGCACCACCTATGACCTGGAAGCCTGCCTGGTAGCCCACACCCAATCCTATGAAAAAGCGGGCGAAGGCCCGGAGGTACTGACGACGGCCCTGCTGCTGGCCCCGGAGCTGTTGCTGCTGTTCGGCGACCGAAGCGGCTACGGCGACCGGGGCGCGTTTGTGTTCTACTCTCCCGACACCGACCGGCAGGAACTGGAGCGCGTCACGAAGGTGCTCACCAGCCTGCTCGACGCCGGCGAGCAGGAGCGCCACCGCATTCATGTACTGCGCTTGGCCTTCAACGACCTGGAGTTTACGCCCCTAAGCATCAAAATTCCGGAGGTAGACCTGGCCACGCACTACAACGACGACCTGCTACCGGCCCACGAAACCATTGTGCAACGCCTGCGCCAGCCCCAGGACAAGGGCATCGTGATTCTGCACGGGCAGCCGGGTACGGGTAAAACCAGCTACATCCGTCACCTGTGCGGCCTCACCGACAAGCCCAAGCTGTTCATTCCGCCCAACCTGGCCCCGCGCATTGCCGATCCGGAGTTTATCAACCTGCTGCACGACAATACCAACTCCGTGCTGCTCATTGAGGACGCCGAGGAGCTCCTGCTCAAGCGCGACGGGGGCCGCGGCAGCAGCGCCGTCAGCAACCTGCTCAACCTCTCAGATGGCCTGCTGGCTGACTGCTTCCACATTCAGATAGTGTGCACCTTCAACACGGATCTGGCCCGCATTGATAGCGCCCTGCTGCGTAAAGGCCGCCTGATTGCGGCCTACCATTTCCAGCCGCTCGTGCAGGAAAAGGCCCAGGCCCTGGCCGCTTCCCTAGGACAAACGGAGCCCGTTACTACCCCTCTGGCCCTAGCCGACATTTACAACCGCGACGCACCTATTTTTGAGACGACAGTGAATGGGAGCCGCATTGGTTTCAGCCGTTAGGCACGCTGGCTTAAGTTTTAGATTGGTATATAATCAGTCTATAAACAGTCTGTTTATGGCACACAAAAAACCCGCTCCACAAGGCTGTGGAGCGGGTTTTTTGTTGTTTTCGCTAAGCCAGAAGCCGCAATTGGACCTTCCAGTAGAAGCAGTGCAGACTTAGAATTGCTCGTCGGCCGTGAAGAAGAAGTTGCCTTCGATCTGCGCGTTTTCGTCGGAATCCGAGCCGTGCACGGCGTTGGCTTCGATACTCTTGGCGTACTTTTTCCGGATGGTTCCTTCGGCGGCCTGGGCGGGGTTGGTAGCGCCAATCAGGGTACGGAAGTCAGCCACGGCGTTGTCTTTCTCCAAGATAGCCGCTACAATGGGGCCCGAGGACATATATTTAACCAGGTCGCCGTAGAAAGGGCGCTCCTTGTGTACCTCGTAGAACTGGCCGGCGCGCTCCGGGGTCAGCAGTACTTTCTTCAGGCTAACGATGCGGAAGCCGCCTTCCTCAATCATGCTCAGGATGCCACCAATGTGGTTTTCCTGGGTAGCATCGGGCTTAATCATCGTGAACGTGCGGTTCGTGGCCATGGGCTCTGTCGTATAGTTGGGGTTGAAATGAGATGCTGCGCGCGAGGCATTGCCTGTTTGCGGGGGCAAAAGTAGCGGGTTTAGCCGGCATTGCGAGGTGGAACCGAAGCATTCCACAAAAGTGTCTTGCTATTCCAGCGGGCATTGACCGCCTTAAACGCACCTTTCCAAAAGGTGTTTTGTTGGAACCCAGATTATTTACGACTTTTGCCGCCTTTGTACGCGGCCTAATCGACCGAAATTCAGTCACCTACCCCGTAGGCAATGTCCACAATATCTGAGCTGAAGGAGCTGCTGGCGCAACCCCGACAGATTTTCATCACCACCCACCACAAGCCCGACGCTGACGCCCTGGGCTCGTCGCTGGGACTGGCCGGTTACCTGCGCAAGAAGGGCCACTCCGTTACGGTCGTGACCCCTTCGGACTACCCGAACTTCCTGGCCTGGATGCCCGGCAACGACGAAGTAGTGGTCTATGAGCCGCGCGAAAACGACGCGCAGGTCCGCGACATCATCGGGACGGCCGAGGTGCTCTTCTGCCTCGACTTCTCCTGCCTGGGCCGCATCAATGAGCTGGGCGAATACATCCGCAACGCCCCCGGCACCAAGGTCCTGATTGACCACCACCAGGAGCCGGAGCAGTTCGCCGACCTGGACTACTCCAACTCCAAAGCCGCCGCTACGGCCGAACTGGTATTTGAAGTAATTCGGGACCTAGGCGACCAGGACCTGATTGACACCGGCATTGGGGAGTGTTTATACGCCGGCATTATGACCGACACGGGCTCGTTCCGCCACCCCAGCACTTCCCGCAACGTGCACCTGATTATTGCCGAGCTGCTCAGCGCTGGCATCAACCTTTCCGATGTACACCGCCGCATCTACGACTCGCACTCCGAGGAGCGTCTGCGCTTCCTGGGCTTCGTGCTGAAGGACAAGCTCACGGTGCTGCGCGAATACAACACGGCCTACATTGCCATTACGGCCGATGAGCTGCGCCAGTACCACTCTAAAACCGGCGACACGGAAGGACTGGTCAACTTCGCGCTCAGCATCGAAGGCATTGTGTTTGCCGCCATTCTCATCGACCGGCCCCAGGCAGTGAAGATTTCCTTCCGCTCGGTAGGTGACTTCTCGGTAAGCGAGTTTTCGCGCCGTCATTTCCAGGGCGGCGGCCACCACAATGCCGCCGGTGGTATCAGCCACGACCCGCTGGAAGACACTGTACAGCGCTTTTTAGGGCTGCTACCGCAATATCAAACCCAACTGGTAACGGCTCCGCTGGCCATTACGCCGCCATCGGTATAATTCGGTGTAACTTGGGCCCACATTCCGTTTTAACGCTAAACCCTTTCATGCTCCTTCAACGCAACCTTTTGAGCCTGGCCCTCGCTGCCGGCGTCCTGGGCCTCGCCTCCTGCAACAAAGGCGGTGATTTCAGCAAGACGAAATCGGGGATTGAATACAAAGTTTTCAAAGGCACCAACGGCAAGTACGATGACCGTGAGGTAAGCGCCGAAGGTGACCCTACCTACAAAGACCGGGTAGGCAAAATCATGGCTCTGCACGTGGAATATCGCACGGCCAAGGATTCTATCCTGTTTAACTCGCGCAAGCAGCAAATGGGCTTCCCGGTGCGGGTGCCCCTGGACTCGGTGCGGAAGGAGCAGCGCGGCGGTCTGGAGGAAGCTATTTCGCTGTTGCAGCCCGGCGACTCGGCCGTGTTCCGCTTCAACGTGGACACTATCTTCGCCAAGTCGTTCCGCCAGCCGGTGCCGCCCTTCATGAAGAAAGCCGGTAACACCATGACCATGTACGTGAAGGTGGACAAAGTCCAGACTCGCGACGAGGCCATGGCCGACGTGCAGAAGATGCAGGTAGAGCAGCAGCAGAAAATGCAAGCCTACGCCGAGACCCAGCTTAAGAAGGACGACGTAACCCTGCAGGACTACATCAAGAAAAACAACCTAAGCGCCCAAAAGGATGCTTCAGGCGTGTACGTAGCCGTAACGCAGCCCGGCACCGGCCCCAAGCCTAAGCAGGGCCAGCTGGTGTCAGTGCAGTACAAAGGCACCCTGCTCGATGGCAAGGAGTTCGATTCCTCCGCCAAGGGCAACCAGGGCAAGCCCATCGAATTCCCGATTGGGGTAGGCCAGGTCATTCCCGGCTGGGACAAAGCCATTCCGCTGCTCAACAAGGGCTCGAAGGCAGTGCTGCTGATTCCGTCCTCGCTGGCCTACGGGCAGCGTGGTGCCGGCGCTAATATTCCCGCCGATGCTATCCTGCGCTTCGACGTGGAGCTGGTAGACGTGAAAAACGCGCCGGCCGCTCCCGCTGGTCAGCCTAACCCGGCCGACATTCAGCGTCAGATTGAAGAGATGCAGCGCCAGCAGCAGGGTAAATAATCCCGCTGGTTAGCGCCCCCAGAAAAGCCCCCGGTCCGGTGCAACCGGGTCGGGGGCTTTTTGCTCTTGTTAACTATACTGCTTTCTCTCCTTTGCGTATGCGTACCGCTTTTTTCCGCGCCCGATTAACTCGCCTACCCCTGCTGCTACTCAGCCTGTTTACCCTGCTACTGGCGGCTTGCCAGAAGGAGGAGGAAGACAACACCGACTACGCCGCCCGCGACGAGGCCGCCATTCAGGCCTACATTGCCGACAACAAGCTCACCTGGTTTCAGCGCCAGCCTTCGGGCCTGTACGTGGCCATTACCCAGCCCGGCACCGGGGCCACTGCCAAAGCCGACCAAACGGTTTCGGCCAAGTACAAGGGCACCACCCTCGACGGGAATGTGTTCGACAGCAATATGAATACGCTGGGCTCGTTTTCGTTTGTCCTCGGCAAGGGGCAGGTTATTGCGGGCTGGGACCAGGGTTTTGCCCTGCTCAACAAGGGTAGCAAAGCCATTCTGCTGATACCGTCTGAGCTGGCGTACGCCGCCCAGGCAAGGCCCTCTATTCCGGCGCACTCTATTCTGCGCTTTGATGTAGAAGTAACCGACATCAAGTAAAGCCCAGACAACTTGCCACGGGCAGGTAGGCCGGGTGCCGGTCGACTTTGCCGCACCAGTTTCTGCTTGGTAGTTGCAACACCCCTCCTTTCTCTATCACACGATGAACACCGCTTTATTCCGCTCCCGGTTGGCTCGGCTACCTCTGCTACTGCTGGGCTTGTTTGCGCTGCTGCTAGGCGCTTGTCAGAAGGAAGACAACACCGACTATGCCGCCCGCGACGAAGCAACCATTCAGAAGTACATTGCCGATAATAAGTTGACTGGTTTTCAGCGCCAGGCCTCGGGCTTGTATGTGGCTATTACCCAGCCCGGCACCGGCCCGACGGCTCAGAAAAACCAAATAGTATCGGCCAAGTACAGCGGCAGCTTCCTCAACGGAAATGTGTTCGACAGCAACACCAACTCCTACAACCTGCTGGATTTTCCCTTGGGCCAAAATATCATGATTCCGGCTTGGGAAGAGGGCTTCACCCTGCTTAACAAAGGAGCTAAAGCTACTTTCCTGGTTCCTTCGGCCCTGGCCTACCGCGAGGTTGGTGCTGGCCCGATTCCGCCCAACACGGTCCTGCGTTTTGATGTGGAAGTCGTGGATGTTGCCGCCTCTATCGACTACGCCGCCCGCGACGAGGCCACCATTCAGAAGTACATTGCTGACAAAAAGCTTACGGGTTTTCAGCGCCAGCCTTCGGGCCTGTACGTGGCCATTACCCAGCCCGGCACTGGCGCCAATGCCAAGAAAGGGCAAACGGCCGCAGCCCGTTACACGGGCACTACTTTAGACGGCAAAGTGTTTGACAGCAATACCTCAGCTGCTAGCCCGTTTTCGTTTGTGGTCGGCAATGGGCAGGTAATAGCCGGCTGGGATGAAGGGTTTACCCTGTTAAACAAGGGCAGCAAGGCCATTCTGCTGCTGCCCTCGAATTTGGCCTACGGGAACAGAGCCGTCAGCACAATCCCGGCGAATTCCATCCTGCGCTTCGACGTAGAACTGGCTGATATCAAGTAAATTAAGACAAAACAAACAGTAGTTCGTTACCTTTTGCGTTTTCCCATGAAGAAGTTTGCGCTGGCCCTCTCCTTATTGGCTTTGCCGCTCGTTACTGTGCCGGCCCTCACCAGTTGCAACACCGAGCCTGACTATATCAAGCAGGCCCGCCAACTGGAAGAAGACCAGAGAAAAGCTGACGACGCCACGATTCAGGCCTATCTCACCCGGCACAACATCACCAACTACTCCCGCCTACCTTCGGGAATTTACTTAGTACCAGTGGTCGATGGGCCAACCAGCAACCCGCTGATTAAGGCTGGCAACAAGGTGAACACCAAATACATCGGCAAGTTTATTGGTGCCAATAATGACGGGCAGGTGTTTGACGCCTCCAGTAATAACCGAACCGCCTGCGGCTGCTTTGGCTTCGTTAACGGGCAGGCTGGAGGAGTTATTCCGGGCTGGAACACGGCCACCTTGCAAATGCGCAAGGGCGACCGGAAGCTGCTGCTAATTCCGTCATATCTGGCCTATGGCGCGAATGGCTCGGCCGCCATTTTCCCGAATACGCCCCTGCTTTTCGACCTTGAGATCCTTGACGTTCAGTAACCAGCAACTTCTATGCGGCACCCGTACCTTGGCATTATAAGCTTGCTTCTGAGTGCTTTGCCCTTTTGGGCGCAGGCGCAGCAGGTACTACCCGTTGCCGTGCCCACCACCACTGACAGCTTGCTGGCCCGGGCTGTTACTACCTCTTCGGGGCTGCGCTACCTGATTCGGCAGCCGGGCAGTGGCCCTACGGCCCGCGCCGGCGAGAAAGTAACCGTACACTACACGGGCTTTCTGACGGATGGGCATATTTTCGATGCCTCCGTGAAGCAAGGCGGGCCGTTGAAAGTGCGGGCCGGTCGCGGGGAAGTGGTACCAGGCTGGGACGAAGTGTTGCTGCTACTACCCCAGGGCAGCCGGGCCCGGGTCTGGATTCCGGCGGCGCTGGGCTACGGCTCGGAAGGCCGCCAAGACCCGGACAACGAGCAGCGCTACCTGATTCCGCCCAACGCAGACCTGGTGTTCGAGCTGGAAGTGTTGAAAATAAAGTAAACAAGCGGCCCACTAGTAGCACACTGGTGGGCCGTTTGGTTTAGATAAACCGAAGGCGGCTCTTGATGCGGCTACCTAACCCGGCCCTGACTTGCGGGCCAGCCCGTATCTTGAGGCCACTGAATCCTTTTCACTTGTATGCAACTTCCTTTGTCCCGCTGGCGCCTGCTTGCGCCTGCCGTCCTGCTGGTGGCTGGTCTGATGAGCTTTCAGGGTGAGCCCGCGCCCTTCAACAAGCTGCGCTCCGGCCTGGAGTACCGAATTTACCGCCGCGAAAATGGGCGGTACGTGCTGCGCCCAGCCCTGCCCGCCACCGGCGACCCCGCCTACGCCGCCCGCGTGGGCCGCATCATGAGCTTGCATCTGGAGTTCCGCACGGCTACGGACTCGGTGCTGATGCACTCCCGGCGGCAGGGCGGCGGCAAGCCCGTGCGCGTGCCCCTGGACACGATACGGCGCGGGCAGGCCGGCGGCGTGGAGGAAGCCCTGTCCTTGCTGCAGCCCGGCGACTCGGGTGTGTTCCGCCTGAACGTGGATACGGTGTTTGCCAAGTCGTTTCGCCAGCCGGTGCCGCCGTTTGTTCGCCGGGCCGGCTCAACGCTTACAGTGCTAGCCAAGGCGGAAAAAGTACAGACGGAGGCCGAAGCCATGCAGGAAATGCAGCAGCAGATGCAGCTGGCTCAGGAACAAGCTAAAAAGCAGGCCGCCCAGCAGAAACTCAAGGACGATGCCCGCATTTTGGCCTACCTCAAGCAAAACAAGCTAAAGGCGCTGAAAACCCCGGGTGGGGTGTACTACGTCGTGACCAAGGCTGGCACCGGCCTCAAGCCCAAGAAGGGACAAACGGTTTCGGTGCTGTACAAAGGTCTCTTGCTCAACGGGAAAGTTTTTGATTCTTCGGAGCGGAATGGAAACAAGCCCATCGAGTTTCCCCTGGGCACGGGCCAGGTAATTCCCGGCTGGGACCAGGGCATTGCCGTGCTCAACAAGGGTAGCAAAGCCATTCTGCTGATTCCCTCTGGCCTGGCCTACGGTCCGCGCGGCGCCGGCAGCGACATTCCCCCGAATGCGGTGCTGCGCTTTAATGTGGAGTTGGTAGGCGTCAAGTAAACGGCCGTTGACCCTTGTCCGTCTCGCTTAAACAAACAGGCCCGACTCAACTGCTGAGTCGGACCCGTTTGTTTAAGCCTATTTCGTTGGCGTACCCGCTTACAGCTCGGCCAGTACCTCCGAGAGGACGGCCAAGGAACGGATGTCGCCTAGGTGCTCTACGTGGAGTTGGTAGTAGCGAATCAGTACGCCCAGCAGCTCCCGGCGCACGCGCCCGTTGGGAATGGCGGCAGTGGCAGGCGTACGGAGCAGGGCGTCGAAGTGCTCCTCGAATTCCTGGAAACGCATGGCCGTGGCGCTGGAGCTAACCGCGCCGCCCGGCACCTCGGAGGCAAAGGCCACCTGAGAAGTAATCTGCTCGCCGTTTTCGGGGCCGAAGCCTAGGTAGTGGCTGAGCCCCAGCAGAAACACTAGGGCAAAGTTCTCAAACCCCTCCTCCTGCCGGTCGAAGGCCAGAATGGAGTCGTGCAGAAACGTAAACAGCGGCTCGTTCTTTTCCTCTTCCTGCAGCACCCGACCCGTAATTTCCGCCAGAAACAAAGCAATGCTGCTTTTGCGCACGTCGTAGGGCAACGTGCGGAACGGCTCGGCGCAGCGGTACTCGGAAAGGCGGGTGAGGCCCCCGCTACGGGAGGTGTAGGCTACCAGCTCCAACGGCGTGAAGGGCTGAAACAAGGCAATGCGGCCCGGAGGCTTGGCCTTGCGCACCCCGTTCACAACGTAGCTCTGCAGCCCCAACTGCTCCGTGTAAATGCGCGCAATGATGCTGGTTTCGCGGTAGCGCATGTAACTCAGAACGATACCACGGGTTTTGATAAGCATGAAGTAAGGGCTACTGGTGAATGATGAACCGACCTGCCGGGTAGAGGCAGCCCATAGCGCAGGGCCGCAGCATTGTAGCGAAGCACCGGCGGGCTACCGAAGTTCGGCTCTGATAAGGTAGAACAACCAGCAAGGCCGGATTGGCTCCGTACTGCGCAGCAAAATTCAGGCGGAATTCAGCTTTAGCGTTCCACTACGGCCACTTTGCTGACGCAGCCATTCTTGCCATCAGCATCCGAAGACAGCACCAGGTACACGCCCGACTGCACCCGGCGGCCGTTGTAATCGGCCAGGTTCCAGGTAACAGTGCCACCATTGGCGCGCGTCTGGTAAACAAGCCGGCCCGCCACATCCGTGATTTTGACCGAGGCGTTGTTGGACAGCCCGGAAATGCCTACCTGCCCCGTAAAGTCCGTGCGAACGGGGTTTGGCGACACGCTGGCGCAGCTGGGCTTGCCTTCCGTGACGGTAGCGCCCCCGCGGTAAGACACCACCCCGGCATCGGTTACCACGAACACCTCACCGGTTTTGTCATTGACTTCCACGTCCACAATCCGGTCAGACGGCAGGGGGCTGTTTGCGGTGGTGAAGTGGGCCAGGGCCTCGTTGCCATCTTCGTTGAAAAGCCACAGGCCCCGGTCGGTGGCAAACCACTTGCGGTTGCCCCCGTCCACGGCAATAGCGCGAATTGCTTCGTCCCGCAGCGCGGCAAAGCCAGTGCCTTCGCCACGCTGCACGATGGGTGTGGTAAACCCCAACGGCTCCGCTGAGTTGAAGATGCCGCCCAGGTCGCTGAATACGGCCGGCCCCTTCAGGGTAGCGGCCCAAATGTAGCCCTGGCGGTCTTTCACCAAGTCGTAAATTTCCCCGTCGGGTAGGCCGTCGCTGACCCCAAAGTAGCGGTTTTCCCGAGTGGTCGGGTTGAGCACGTTAAGCCCCAGCGTCGTACCAATGGGAGCCCGTGCCCTCGATACCCACGCGTTGCCGGCGTCGTCTAGCACGAGGCGCTCCAGGTTTTCACTGCCCCCGAAGTAGGGCACAATCGTCCAGGCAGAAGCTACCGGATCAAAGACAAACAAGCCTGACTGGCCTGCTACCTGGTGCCTATTGACTACCCATACCTTGCCTTCAGCGTCAGTAGTTACATCCGTTACGCGGGTGTAGTTAGGGTCACTGATGGCGCTACGCAGCGGGTTAGGCAAGCCGGAGGTGGGGTTGAACAGACGAAACTTGCCGGGCCCCTTCCATTCCAACAGTCCGTTGCCGTAGCTGGCGATGTACAGCGTGCCGTCGGGAGTGCGAGTACCGCGCGACAAGTCTTTGGGGTTGGGATAGACGGGATTGGGAAACGTGGTTGAAGGCAGGTTCACCGTATCAATGGTAGTCCACTGCCCGTTTTTATACTCAAAAAACCCGCGGCGGTAGTCGCGCTGCAGGTACCGGTCGGAGTAGCCCCCGCTGAAGATGTCCACCGTATTGCTGCGGGCGTCGGCTAGGACGCTGTAGGCTTGGGCTTGGGCCGGAGCATTGGTAATAAACTGCTGCGCCTGCTGTCCGTCCGTGGTTTTCAGCAGGCCACTGGCGAAATCAGCCAGGAAGTAGGCGCCCTCCCGGGTACGGAGGGCGGCGCGCGGGTCGCGCAGCAGGGCGGGCCGCAGCGTGGCCGTTACCGCGCCAGTAGCCGGGTTCAGCACCGATACCTTGGTGTTATCAGTCACGAGCAGGCCGGCCCGCGAGGCAGTCAGCTGCCGGAACTCCGCGCCCCGCAGGGAAGGGGCCACGGGTTGCCAGCCCGTAGCGGGGGTAGCCGGATTGTAGCGGTAGAGCTGGTCGCCGATGCTGCCGGCGAAAACCTGCCCGCTCTGCACCGCCACTGTGCGGAAGGAGTCGCCGCCACGGTTAGGCAGGTCGGTAGTCCAGGCGCGGTAGTCGAGCAGGTTGCCGGCAAGCGGGGCGCGCATCAGCCCATTGGAAGTTGCGGCGAACAGCTGATTGCCGGCCACGGCCGTGGCATACACCCGCACTACCGTACCGCCCGGCCCAATATTGGTGTACGAATCCCGGATTTCAAGGCGGGTCAGGTCCAGCGCTACAATGCCGAAGCTACACGACAGATAGGCCATTCTGCCCGCCACGTGAATGTGGTTGATGGTTTTGGTGCCGCTAATTTCCTTGCGCAGAATATCCGTCAGGTTCAGGATGGCCCCGTCCTTCAGGCGCAGAATATCCAGGTTCGTGTTGCGGTAGGCCACCACTACCTGCTGACTGACGGAGTCGTAGGCCAGCGTGTTCACGCCCACGTCGTGCAAACCGTCGCGGCGCGACAGGAGCTGGGTAGTGTTCAGGCCTTTATCGAAGTAGAAGAAGGCGTCTTCGGCCGCCACGTACACCCGGTCGCCTACTTCGGCCAGGGCCTTGGCCCGGTTGGTGGGCAAATGGAGCTGCCAGTCGCCGTAGCCGGCCGTGGACTGGGCACGAACCTCGGAAGCAGAAACGGTCAGGAAGAAAGCCGCGAGGGTAGCCCCCCGGCGCAGGCGTAACACTAGAGTCATCGGCAGATACGTACGGCACTACTACAAGATGCAGTGGCAAGATAACGCCGCCAGCGGGGCTTTAGTGCTGCCGAGTAGGGCGGGCCGCCTCGGGACTGGTTCTGAGTCGGCCCCCGCGGTTAGCGCGCCTCCGCCTGACTGCTCGGCTCGGTTGCTTTTTCGCGCATGCCTTCCTGAAAGCAGTGGCGGCAGCGGGCTTCGTAGGCATCGGTTTCGCCGAGCAGGATCTTGCTTTCCGAAGCCGTCACGCGGAAGGAGTAAGAGGCTATTTCACCGCAGCATACGCATACAGCGTGCACTTTGGTCACGAACTCGGCCACGGCCATCAGGGCGGGCATGGGGCCGAAGGGCTGGCCCATGTAGTCCATATCAAGGCCGGCCACGATGACACGGGTGCCGCGGTTAGCCAGCTGCACGCACACCTCCACCAAGGACTCATCGAAGAACTGCGCTTCATCTACGCCTACTACGTCGCAGCCGGCGGCTAGTAGCAGCATCTCCTGGGCCACGGGCACGGGCGTGGAGCGGATGCTATTCTGGTTGTGCGACACCACGTCTTGGGCATGGTAGCGCGTATCGAGGGCGGGCTTGAAAATCTCGACCCGCTGGCGGGCAATCTTGGCCCGGTTCAGCCGCCGGATCAGCTCCTCAGTCTTGCCGGAAAACATGGAGCCGCACACAACTTCAATCCAGCCCCGGCGGGCAATATCACGGCCGGTACCGACGCGGGGTTCGATAAACACAGGAGAGTGGGTAAGAAGGTGAGCAAATACGGGGCTGACCAGCCGGTGGGCAAGCGCAGTACCGAAATTACGAGTTTGCTTCCGGATACTAGCAACCGGCCGGGCAAGCTACTGCCGCGCTGGCCAGCCTCTGCTTACAGCTTTGTCATGCTTAACAGCTCAGCCTCTGCGTTGTAGACCAGCTAAATTTTATCCCCTTTTTCCAGCGCCCGGCAGAGCTGGTCGGATACGGGCACTTGTTGCTGTTTCAGAAACAATGTCGCATCCGTATCACTCCGTGTACAGCATGTGGGGCAGCTTGGTGGCCTCGGGCACGCGGCCCGTGACTTCGCCGGCGAGTAGGCGCGTCTGGCAGGTAAGGCGCTCGGTGGGCAGCAGCCGCCCGGCCGCCCGGTAGCGCAACTCCGGCTCGGTGGGCGGCGTTAGCAGGTCCAGGCCGCTGACAACCTGCAGGCGGCAGGTAGTGCAGCGGCCCCGGGCCCCGCAGGCGTGGAGCCAGTCGTGGCCGGCGGCTTGCACGGCGGCCAGCAAGGTAGCACCGGCCGCCACCGGAATCGGCTTGCCGGGCAGATTTTGCACAAGTAGAGTGGGCATCTTTCCCTAAATTGCCCGTTGAATCAGGCTTTTCATGAAGACCAAATATAGCCACGCCAAGCGTGAACAATACGGCCGCCTGCTGGCTTCGCTGCTCTGCGACCAGCACTTTGGGGCCCGCCCCACGGCTACCCTGGATGGGCCGGCGGTACTGCGCTTCACCCCTATCCGGCAGGTCAACCTGTTCGTTGTGCAGCAGCTGCTGGGCAAGTGGACGGCGGAAATGACCAAGCTGCGCAGCCCCTATTTCGACTTTGAGGACGCTGATGTGCGGCAGGCGCTTACGCAGTTCATGAACATTCTCTCGCGCCGCATCAAGCTCAGTCGGCCCGTGTTTGAGCCCCTGCTGGCCCAGGCCATTACCGACACGCTGGGCGGGGCGCTGGCTCCCACGGAAGTCTTCATTCATAAGCTGCTGGGCGAGGCTACTACCTGCACGCCCGAGCAGCTGCGCGAAGGCCTGCGCTATATCGACCTGAACAAGCCCGTTTTTGAAAGCTTCCTGACCACTTTGCCGGCCCAGCAGGAACAGGAGCGCGACTATCTGGTGAGCCGCTTCCGCCTGCACGAGGAGGCTTGCGCCGCGGAGCTGCAGCCGCTGGCTGCCGTGCTAGAGTCGTTTAACGTGCTGCTTCCGCTGACGGAGAAGGAGCTGTACGAAGAGCCGGCTGCTACGGAAGCAGCGCCTGCACCGGCAACCCCGCCAGCAGCGCCGCCGGTTCAAGTGGCGCCGCCCGCACCAGTAATGACTGCCGCCCCCGCCTCTACCCCGCCAATACCGCCCGTACCGGAACCCACGCCAGCTCCCGTAGCGGCAGCCACGGCGGCCGTACCGGCGGCGGCACCGGCACCGAAGCCGACGCCCGAGGCCCCGGTGGAACCTCGTCGGCCACTGGTAGAGCCGGCGGCTGGTGGGGCAGTGCCGTTGTATGAGAAGCTCAAGGCCGAACAGCCGGCGGCGCCCAGCTTAAGCGAGACGCTGCGCCAGGAGCGCTCCAGCGCCACCCTGGCTGAGAAAGCCCCCCGGGTAGAATCCTTGCGCGAAGCCATTTCCATCAACCAGCGCTTCAGCTTTATTAACGAGCTGTTCAACGGGGAAAACATGGAGTACCACGCTGCCATTCAGCACCTAGACACCCTGCCCGATGCCAGCACCGCCAAGCGCTACGTCACGGAAAACCTGATGGAGCAGTACGGCTGGGTGCGCAAGGATGAGCACATCAACAAGCTTCTGAAGCTTATCGAGCGCAAGTTCAGTAACTAGGTACCCCATCGGGAGGCCATAGCTTGGCCTAGACTTTCGATTGGACTGTAATTTCAGGTCTGGCTCTACTACCCCACAGCGGCCGGTTGGCATTACGTCGGCCGGCCGCTGCTGCTTGCGGGGTGCGGTCAGACCCAGCCTCGAGTTTTATTTTTCAGGCGGGAGCTGCCCGCCGTTACGCGCCTTGTATGTTGTCTGGTTTGCCTGCTTCCTCCCGCTTCTTGGCGTTGCGCTGGCCCCGGTGGTTGCTGGTGTACGTGCTGGCGCTGGGGCTGGTGGCCGGACCGGCCTACACCATGTACGTGCACTACGACTTCTCCCACTCTTTGGACACGCGCAGCTACCTGCGCATTGCGCGCGGGGAGTTTGCGGGCGTGAGCGTTACCCGGCGCTACCGGGTGCTGGTGCCCTGGGTAGCCGCGGCCGTGGCCTGGCCCCTGGAAAAGGTGTACGCCCACATCTGGCCCCAGCGGGCGGCCAGCGAGTGGCCCTTACGCCTGGGGTTTTACGTGGTCAACTGCCTGCTGATGGGGGGCTTTGGGCTGGTGCTGTTTCGGACCGGCCTGCTGTACGGGGCCGCGCCCCCGGCGGCTGCCCTGGCCATGGCAGCCGTACTGACGAGCAGATGGGCCGTGTACTCGGCCGGCCTACCCTTGGTGGATAGCTTATACCTGCTCGTGTTTGCCCTGGCTTTCTACGGGGCACGCAGTGGCTCCGCGGCGGCCCTGGTGGCGGTGCTGCTGCTGGGGCCGCACGCCAAGGAGTCGTTTGTGTTTCTGGTGCCGTGGCTGCTGGTATTCGGGCAGCGGGCCTTGCGCTGGCCGGCACAGCTGGGCTGGTTGGCCGTTGGCGGGGCAGTAGCGCTGGGGCTGCGCCACTGGATTGAAGTTCAGGTAGGCGCCCCACCCGCCGAGAGCCTCCACAACGCCCTGGCCCACCTGGAAAACCTTGTGTACTCCCTGCACCGGCTGTTTTCGGTGAAAGGAGCCGGGGAAATCTTTAGCATTTTCGGGTTTTTCAGCCTGGCGCTCCTACCCGGGCTGCGCACCCAAGCCGCGCGCCACGCCTGGCTACCGCCCCTGGGCTGGCCGGCGGCCGGGCTGCTGGCGGTGGTGGCGGCTCACATGGTCCTGTCCGGCGACCTGGGGCGAATGGGCTACTTGGCCGCGCCCGTTTTCGCCGTTGCCTTCGCCCTGATTATAACCCGCCTGCCGCTTTTTCACTGGCTAAGCCGTGCGTCTACTGCTGAGCCTGAGCGGGTAGGTTAGTCCGGCCCCAGCGGCAGCCACCAGCAGGGGTAGGACTGGCACCGCAAACCGGGAAGCGCCCAGCGGCCCCGTCAGCAGGGCAACGTACCCAATAATGACTACTACCCCCCAGCGTGCCGCCGCATTGCCTGCGTCCGGCTGCAGCAGGAAGCGTAGGGCCAGAACCAGCCGCGCCACATTGGCCAGCAGTATCAACAGCAGGCCCGCCACCAAACCCCCGGGTAGTTGGGGCAGATACCTGGGAATGGCGCGGTAGCCTTGCTCATTCAGGCGCTGCAGCAAGCCAGGCCCGGTTGAATCCGGCAGGCCCAGAAAGTACACCATATCAAATCGGCCCGGGTCCAGGAAAAAGCTGACCATCCCGCGCAGGTGCTGCGCAGCATAAGCCACCGGATGGCGCCAAAGCACCGCTACGCTGGCCCGCTGAATGTACTGCTGCTGCTCCCGAAAACCAGGCAGCTGCTGGCTGGCAGCTACCGTCCCGCGCACGAAACGTTCTGCCGCCACAGGTCCCTCGGTTGCCTGCAATACGCCCCGCGCATTGTAGCGCAGCAGATTTATCTCGGCAATGCTGGAAAAGTGAAAGTAGCCGGTGCGCGCCTCGTTGCGCCCCATCCAGAGCAACGCCACCAGCAGGGGCACAACGCCCCAGACCACCAGCAACGGCCGCTTCTGCTGCCATCCTACCACAGCTCCTACCCCCAGCAGCAGGGCTGCGGCGGGAAAGAAAACTGGCTTGATGAGGAGGGCCGCCGCCGCCGCCAGGGCCGCCCCGGCGAAGTACCGCGCCTGTCGGGTGGGCTGCCAAAACCTTACGAGCGCCGCCCATAGCACAACAATAGCGGTCTGCAGCAGCAGCTCACTCATCACTACGTTGGCGTAGATAACCTGGGCCGGGGCCGTCATGATGAGCAGGAGCACCACGGCCCACTGCTTATGGCGCAGGCCTTTCCGGGCTAGCCAGCGCAACACCACCCCCAGGTTCACCAGGCTTAGCACGTTCTGCAGCAGCAGCGTAGCCACCGGCAGCGAGGTAGCGGCCTGGGTTCCGCCCGTCAGTAGCAGTAGCACGGGGTAGCCCGGCGGACGAATACTGTACTCCTGGAGCCGCAGCGGGGCAGCGGGCAGCGGCTCCGCGTACAACACCCCGCTGGTGTGCAGGTTGCGCGCCGCTTCCACGTACCGGCCGGAATCAGGGAAAAGAGGCTGCCGGTAGTGAAGTTGCCACCCCAGGGCTACCGCGTGCAGCACCAATAGTGAAGCCCACACCCACGCGGGCACGCGGCCAGTATTGCGCGGGGAGGCGGGCTGCTTCATGGGGTGCAAGTTGCTACGGCTTAGCCACGGAACCAACGCTACCTATTAATAGCGCTCCAGGTCCTGCTTGCGGTAAGCATCAATGGCCAGCAAGATGAAGAGCAAGGTGGTAAAGGACCAGAGCGAAGAACCGCCGTAGCTGAAGAAGGGCAGCGGAATGCCCACCACCGGCGCCAGCCCAATGGTCATGCCGATGTTGACGCAGAAGTGGAAGAAGATAATGCTGGCCACGCAGTAGCCGTAGGTGCGTCCAAACACGGATTTCTGCCGCTCGGCCACGTAGAGCGTGCGGGCCAGCAAGGCCATGAACAGGATGATGGTAACCATGCTCCCGACCCAGCCCCACTCCTCGCCTACCGTGCAGAAAATAAAGTCGGTGCTTTGCTCGGGCACGAAGTCGAACTTGGTTTGGGTGCCCTGCAGGAAGCCCTTGCCGGCCAGCCCACCCGAGCCAATGGCAATTTTCGACTGCGTGACGTTCCAGCCTACCCCCAACGGGTCGGCTGAAGGATTGATCAGTACCTCGATGCGCTTGCGCTGGTGGGGCTGCAGCACGTTGTTGAAAAAGAAGTCGACCCCGAACACCATACCAACTACCACCGCCCACACGCTCAGGGCCAACACCAGGTGATGGCGCAACACGCGCACGTTGAAGGCAAAAACCAGCCCCAGAATAACCGTGAAGGCCCCAATCAGCCAGAGCTTGGGTACCAGCAAAGCCAGAATCAGAATCAGGCCGGCAGCGGCCAGAATCAGCAAAATCAGGGGCGACATCCCCTCCCGGAAGTACGCCAGCAGAAAGGCCCCGAACACCAGCGCCTGGCCGGTTTCGTTGGCAGCAATAATGAGCAGCGGGGGTAGCAGCGTCAGGCCAGCCAGCACCAGCTGGTCGCGGAAGTTTTGCTGGCGCAAGTTGATGCCCGCCATGTAGCGCGACACGGCCAGGGCAGTAATGAACTTGGCAAACTCGGCGGGCTGCAGGCGCACGGGCCCAATTTCCAGCCAGGAGCGGGAGCCGGCAATGGGCCGGGCAATAAACGGCGTCACGACCAGTAGGGCAATCATTACCCCGTACAAAACGAAGGCAAACGTATCGTACGCCTTGTAGTCGACGACCAGCAGAATCACGATGAGGACTATGGCGGTGCCAATCCAGAGAATCTGCTTAAACCAGTTAAAGGCCATCAAGTCCTGGAAGCCCAGCGTGCTGAGCGGACTGGCCGGGGCGTCGGGCGAGTAGCTGGCCGCGTACACGTTCAGCCAGCCCAGCCCAACCATCAGCAGATAAATCAGGACGGTAGGCCAGTCGATGCTACGCGAATACCGGGCGGGAGAAGTGGGCATATAGAAACTGTCATTCCGACCGGAGAAAGGCATCTGGGTGTACCATTTGCGGCTTATTCCAGATTCCTCTCTCCGGTCGGAATGACACAGTTAACGGTGTCGGACGAATTTTTCGGCGGGGCCCTGGAGCCAGAACTCCCACCGTTTGCGCCAGGGGGCAATGTTGCCGCGCAGGTACTTTTCCATCATCAGGGCGGCCATAGGAGCGGCGGAAGTGCCCCCGAAGCCGGCGTTTTCGATGAAGACGGCAATGGCAATTTTGGGGTCTTCGGCCGGGGCGAAGGCGGCAAAGGTGGCGTGGTCGTCGCCGTGGGGGTTTTGCACGGTACCGGTTTTGCCCGCTACCGAAATGCCAAACTCGGCCAGCGAAGCCAGGTTCCCGGTGCCGCCGCGCCCGTCCACTACCGCCTGCATGCCCGGAATCAGGGCCTCAAAGTGCACCGGATCGACGCCCACCGTGTGCCGCTCCCGAAACTGGGGTAGCGGCCCGCCCTGCCCCACGCTCTTCACGAAATGAGGCGTATAATAGTAGCCGCGGTTGGCAATGGTAGCCAGCACATTAGCCATCTGCAGGCCCGTAATCCCGATTTCGCCCTGGCCAATGCTCAGGGAGTATACCGTTCGGTAATTCCAGCGGTGAAAGCCGTTGCGCTTGTCGTAGAAATCGGGGGAAGGAATCAGGCCTTTCTTTTCCTGGGACATATCTACCCCCAACCGGTCGCCGAGGCCGAACTTCATCACCTGCCGGCGCCACTCGCCCAAGCCCAGGCGGGCATCCTCGAAGCGGTTGGTGGAGCGGCCGCGCATCACGGCCGCCCGCATCACTTGGTAGAAGTAGGGGTTGCAGCTGTTCTTAATGGCAATGCCCACGTTGCTAGGGTACTCGTGGTTGTGGGTGCAGCGCACCAACCGCTGGTTGCACGGAAAGCCAGTGTTGGGTAGTACCACGCCCATCTGCAGGGCCACCAGCTCATTCACCAGCTTAAACACGGAGCCGGGCGGGTAGGTAGCCATCAGAGGGCGGTTGAACAGGGGGCGCTCCGGGTTGTTGAGCAGCTCCATGTAGCGGTTGCCCATGCCCTTGCCCGACAGCGTGGCCGGGTCAAACATCGGGGCCGACACAAAGGCCAGAATCTCGCCGGTTTTGGGGTCCAGGGCCACAATGGAGCCCCGCTTGCCCTGCATCAGCAGCTCCCCGTAGGCCTGCAGCTCGGAGTCGATGCTCAGGTGCAGGTCTTGCCCGGCCACGGACAGGGTGTCGAACTCGCCGCCGCGGAAAGCGCCCTTCTCAATGCCGCGCACGTTCACCATGCGGTACTGCACGCCGCGCCGGCCCATGAGCTGCTCCTCATAGTACGACTCCAGCCCGGTAATCCCGAGAAACTCGCCGGGCTGGTATTTAGCGTACTTGGGTTTCTCCAGAAAGGCCGGCGTGATAGAGCCCACGTAACCCAGGGCGTGGGCCATGGAGTGGGTGTTGTACGAACGGGCCATCCGCGATTTGATACTAAAGCCGGGGAAGTCAATGAGGTTGTCCTGGATGGCGGCCAGCTCGGGCGTGCTTAGGTTCTGGAGCAGCGGCGAGGCCTTCACGCGGCTAAACGCCCGGGCCGCTTTCAGGGAAGCGCGCACTTCTTCCAGGGGCAGTTGCAGCAGTTGGGCAAAACGCACCGTGTCCAGCTGCTTTACTTCCCGGGGCGTCACCATCAGGTCGTACACGGGCGTGTTCTGCACCAGAATCTGTCCCTTCCGGTCGTAGATGAGGCCCCGGTAGGGCGTCTGCACAATGCGCTGCAGCGTGTTGCGGTCGGCGGCCAGCTTGTAGCTGCCGTCCAGCACCTGGATGTAGAAGAGGCGCGTCGCAAACACCAGCGCGACGGCCAGGAAAATTGCCTGGACTACGTACTTGCGGCCTTCGAGGTATTGCAAAGCAGAAAAATCTGAGAGGTAATCAGTTCCGGCTCCCGCGCCGGATTTGCAAAGATACTACATGGTGAGGTGGTGAGATAGTGAGGTGGTGAGTTTGCGTTCTGTCTGCGCAGACTGCGCCACAGGTGCAATCAGAACGTCAAACTCACCACCTCACCATCTCACCTGTTTCTGCGGCGGGTAGGGAAAAACACCAGCTGGATAATCAGCAGGGTGAGGCCGGTGTACAGGGTGCTGACCACGATTTTGGCCAGCGTAATGCCTGGTACTTGAAAAGAGCCGAGTTCCAGCAGGAAGAAAGCCGCGTGGTGCATGGCCGTCAGCATAGCCAGGTATACCACCATCCACTGCCAGCCCATCTGGTGAATGTTCACCGAGTCTTGGGTGTCGTAACCGTCGCGGGGAGTGAGCAGGCGCAGCACCCAGGGCCGTAGGTACATCAGCAGCACGGCGGCGGCGGCGTGCACGCCCCCGGTATCAAAGAAAATATCCAGGGTAACGCCCGTAACAAAGCCCAGCAGTAGCTGCACCACAATGGGGGTAGCAATGGGCAGAAACAGCAGAAAACCCAGGTAAATAAAGCACCAGCCCAGGTTGAAGAGTACGAAATCAGTGCCGCTAATCAGCAGCACGTAGAGGGCCACGTAGCCCACGCCGCGCAGTAACTGCCACACAATACCAAGTACGCCGCCCCTCATGGCTTCACCTCCCCTTCCGGCAATACCCCTGCCCGCGCCTCCACCGTGTCGCGCTCTACTTTGGGCCGGCTCGTGACCAGGTACACGTAAATCAGGCGCGAGAAATCCACGGCCAGTTTTACTCGCACCGTCCAGAAGTTTTTGTCCGGCTCCTTCACGAAGCCATCAATGGTGCCAATGAGCACGCCCTCCGGAAATACGGCGTTGTAGCCCGACGTTACCACCGTGTCGCCGCGCACGAGCTTATTCTGGCGGGGCACTTCATCGAGCAGCACGTGGGTAGGATCTTCACCGAGCCAGCGAATGGTGCCAATGGTGCCGTCGCGCTGGATGCGGGCGGAAATGCGCGTTTTGGAGTGCAGCACGGACGTAATGGTGGTATAATGCTCAGAGGCAACCTTTACCCGACCTACCACCCCAGCCGCCGACACGACCCCCATGCCTTCCTTCACGCCATCAGCGGTGCCCACGTTCAAGGTCAGGTAGTTATCCACGCGGCGCAGGGTACCGCTGACTACCCGGGCGGGCAGCAAGGGGTAGTCGGGGTCGTGGGCGGGCAACTGGCGCAACCCCAGCAGCAAAGAATCGGGGCGGCCCGCTTGGGCCAGCCGCGCCTGGGTAAGGCTGTCCGGACTGACCGGTAGCGAATCGGCCTGACGGTTGCTTCGGTCAGGGGGGTAGAGTTGCTCGCGCAGCAGGGCGTTTTCCTTCATCAGGCCCTGGTTCACCTCAATCAGCCGAAAATAATCTTGCACCTGGGTGCGCCAGTCCAGCACCTGCCCGATGTAGGCATTCGAGGAGTTGAAAAACGCCGCCCGCTGGTAGGTACTATTCCGAATCAGCAGATATAAACTCGCCACCTCCAGCAACGCAAACACGAGGATACCCCGGTAGCGAAACAGAAAGGAGAGGAGATTATTCATGGAACAAGCTAGGAGTCAGAAGCTAGAAGTCAGAAGCTAGGAGCCAAGAAGTCAGCTGTCTGTTACCTCTGTCGCTCCTAGCTCCTAACTTCTAGCTTCTAGCTCCTCTACATTACGTCAGCAGGACGCTGCGGAAAGCGGGAATATTTTTGATGGCAGCGCCGGTACCGCGCACCACGGCGCGCAACGGGTCCTCGGCAATGTGGATGGGCAGCTTGGTTTTGGCCGCCAGGCGCTTATCGAGGCCGCGCAGCAGGGCGCCGCCGCCGGTCAGGTGAATGCCGTTTTCGTAAATGTCGGCCGAGAGTTCGGGCGGGCTGATTTCCAGCGCCTTCAGCACGGCTTCCTCGATTTTCGCCACCGATTTATCCAGGGCAATGGCAATTTCCGAGGACGTTACCTTGATTACTTTCGGAATGCCCGTCATCAGGTCACGGCCGCGCACTTCAAAGTCGGCGGGCGTTACTTCCAGCTCCGTGAGGGCGGCGCCTACTTCAATTTTGATACGTTCGGCGCTCCGCTCCCCGATCAGCAGGTTGTGCTGGCGGCGCATGTAGTCGAGAATGTCCTGGTTGAAGACGTCGCCGGCGGTTTTGATGGACTGGTCGCAGACGATGCCCGACAAGGCAATTACTGCAATTTCGGTGGTGCCCCCGCCAATATCGATAATCATGGAGCCCACGGGCTGCTCCACGTCGATGCCGATGCCGATGGCGGCGGCCATGGGTTCCTGAATCATCCAGACTTCCTTGGCCCCGGCGTGCTCGGCCGAGTCGCGCACGGCGCGCTTTTCTACCTCCGTAATGCCCGAGGGAATGCAGATGACCATCCGGTGCGAGGGCTGAAACAGCCGCGTCCGGGTGTCAATCATCTTGATCATGCCCTTGATCATCTCCTCAGCGGCGTGGAAATCGGCAATTACGCCGTCCTTGAGGGGCCGAATGGTTTTAATGTTGTCGTGGGTTTTTTCGTGCATCTGCTGCGCCTGCCGCCCCACGGCAATTACCTTGTTGGTCGTGCGGTCTTTGGCAATGATGCTCGGCTCATCCACCACGATTTTATCGTTGTGAATGATGAGGGTGTTGGCCGTGCCCAGGTCAATGGCAATGTCGCTGGTCAGAAAATTAAAGAAACCCATCGAGTAACGGCAAGTAAATGAGAACGGGCTGGTTGCGCCCGTCAAAAGTGGGGGCAAAAGTAAGCAAGTTTCAGCGAAGGCCGATGCTCCCCTCCCCCGGCCCGGCAAAACACCAGGCAACGCGGCACCCCGCAGGGCAGGCCTAACGTACACAGGGCTGGAGTTCGTACAGTTGCTGCTGAATTCCGGCCTTTTCAGCGCTGCAATATTATCTGCTATGCCCTATATTATAAGGGAATTGCCGCGCGCCGCTCCCGTAAACGCTGCTGGCGTTTAGTTACTTATACTCGCCTCACCTGCCTCATTCCCTCAGGCAGCCCACGCTTGCTCAACTCCGCACCAGTGGTCTGCCTTACGTTTTATGCGTCGCACTACCCCTCCCTCCCCGACCAACCATTCGCCTTCCCCAGCCCCGGCCCCTGCTTCCGCCCCCGATGCGCTGTCGTACGCGGCGCTGGCGGAGCGCTATGAGCAGCTGCGGCACACCTGCTCCGCGGCTGAGGCAGCCCGAGCTCATTACCGGCGCTTGTACGAACAGGCACCGGTGGCCTATTGCACCCTCAGTTCCGACGGCTCTATTCTGGAGCTTAATCAACAGGCCGGCACCCTGCTCGACCAAGACCCGCGTCAGCTGACGGGAATTGCCTTTGCTACGCTCGTAGAGCCCATTCAGCGCTGGGATTTCCTGTACCTGTTCGGGCAGATGCTGGCAACTAGCCTGCCGCAGAGCGGGGTAGTAACGTTGCGCACGGCCATTGGCAAGTCGCTGACGGTGCAGCTGGAAAGTACCCTGGTCGCTTCCCCAGCAGGCGAGCAGCAGTGCTTGCTGGCCCTGCTCGATATTACAGATGCGCGGCAGGTAGCCCTGGTGCTGGCCGCCAGCGAGCAGAAATTCCGGCGCCTGTTTGAGCAGAGTACCGATGCCGTTGCGCTAATGCAGAACGAGCAGTTCGTGGATTGCAACGCAGCCGTGTTAGAGCTACTCGGTGCCACCGACAAAAGCCAGATTCTGGGTCACTATCCCTGGGACCTCGCTCCGGAAGAGCAACGGCCCGGCTTACGCTCAGCCACCTACTTTCAGGAATCGGTAGCGGCAGCCCTGACATCGGGCTCCAAGCGCTGTGAAGGCGTGCTATGCCGCCTATCCGGGGAGTACATGTGGGTGGAAGCCGTACTCACGCCCATCAAGACGGATGGGGAGCTGCTGCTGCACGTGTTGTGGCGGGATATTTCAGACCAGAAGCGCGAGCAGCAGCGCCGCCTTCAGTGCGAAGAGCAACTACAGTTGGTCCTAACTGCTACCAGCACCGGCCTGTGGTGGTGGGACGTCGTCACGAACCAGTTCCATTGCAACGCCCAGGCGCGGGCTTGCTTTGGCTGGCCCGCCACGGAAGCAGAAACCTTACCTCTTGAGCTGCTGCTGACGGCTATTCACCCTGATGACTGCGCCCCCCTCCAGGCGGCGCTGGAGCGGGCCACCCAACATGGCAACCTGCCCGCCCACTCCCTGCGCACCCTGTGGCCCGATGGCACAGTGCATCCCGCGGTGCTGAGCGGTAAGCTCGTTACCAATGAGTTTTATCAGCCCCAGCGCGTGCAGGGCGTTGTGCACACCCCGTGCGCCCAGGTGCTGGAGCAATAAGTACGTAACTCACCCGCCGCCGCCCGCTGCCCCGGAAATGAGGAGGTAGCTGACGGCGGCGGGTGAGGTTCAGGCCGGGAAGAAAAGTAGCGGCGGCTTAGTGCTTGAAGTGCCGCACGCCCGTCAGCACCATGGCCATGCCCCGTTGATTGGCGGCTGCAATGCTGTCCTGGTCTTTAATGGAGCCGCCGGGCTGCACCACCGCCCGGATGCCGGCTTCGCCAGCAATTTCCACGCAGTCGGGGAAGGGGAAAAAGGCATCGGAGGCCATAACGGCTCCCTGCAGATCGAAGCCGAAAGCGCGGGCCTTGTCAATGGCCTGGCGCAGGGCATCCACCCGCGAGGTTTGGCCAACCCCAGAGGCGAGCAGTTGCCCGGCGCGGGCCAGCACAATGGTGTTGCTCTTGGTATGCTTGCAGATTTTGAGGGCAAACTCCAGCGCCGCTACCTCCTGGGCCGTCGGGGCTGATTCGGTAACGGTCCGGAACTGCTGCGCGCCTTCTACTACCTGGTCGAAGTCCTGCTCAATAACGCCGTTGAGCAGCGTTTTTACTTGCTTGGTGGGGAAGGCAACGGGCTTCTGGCGCAGCAGAATACGGTTTTTCTTGCTCTGCAGAATGGGTAGCGCTTCGGGCGCAAATTCGGGCGCAATCAGCACCTCAAAGAACAGCTTGTTCAGCTCCTCGGCAGTAGCCACGTCCACGGGTTTGTTCACGATGAGTACGCCCCCAAAAGCCGACACCGGGTCGCAAGCCAGGGCATTGAGGTAGGCTTCGCGCAGGGTTTCGGCCTGGGCTACCCCGCAGGCGTTAGTGTGCTTGAGAATGGCACAGGCGGCGGGCCCCTCGGCCGCGAATTCCTGCATGAGCAGCACGGCCGCGTCCACATCCACGAGGTTGTTGTAGCTGAGCTGCTTGCCGTGGAGCTGGTCGAAGAGGGCCGTTAAGTCGCCGTAGAAGGTGCCGGCCTGGTGGGGATTCTCGCCGTAGCGCAGCGGGGTAGCCGGCTTTTCGCTAAGCTTGAGACTAGCGCCGCTCAGCGCCGTGCCCTGCGCCATGTAGCTGAAAATCTGGGTGTCGTAGTGGGAGGTAGCCTCGAAGGCGGCGGCGGCGTAGTGGCGACGGTCTTCCAGGTCGGTGGCGCAGCCCTTGGCTTGCAGCAGCTCCGTTACGGCCGCGTACTGGTCGCGGCTGCTGACCACCAGCACGTCGCGGAAGTTTTTGGCCGCGGCCCGCAGCAGCGAGATTCCGCCGATGTCAATCTTCTCAATAACGTCCTGCTCGGCGGCCCCACTGGCCACGGTTTCCTCAAAAGGATAGAGGTCCACAATTACCAGGTCAATGGGCGGAATCTGGTGCTGCTCGGCCTCCTGCAAGTCGCTGGCCTCGTGGCGGCGGTGCAGAATTCCCCCGAACACTTTCGGGTGCAGGGTTTTTACGCGCCCCCCAAACACGGCCGGGAAGCCCGTCAGGCTCTCCACGGCCGTAACCGGCGCGCCCTGCTCCTCAATAAACTGCTGGGTACCCCCCGTGGAGTACATAGTCACGCCGTGCTCTTTCAGCAGCGCTACCAAGGGCTCCAGGCGGTCTTTGTAATAGACGGAAACGAGGGCGGAACGAATAGGCTGCGACATGACGAGCGAGAGTTGGTGAAGTGGTGAAACGCGCCGCGAAGGTAGGCACGCCCTTGCAGAGGGAGGTTACGGAATTGTTACGGGCCAGCCAGCTCCCGGATTCTCATTCGAGGAAAAGAGCAATACGGAGAGCATGAGCAGGAACTACGCTTCAGTAGGCGAAGCGAAAACAGCCCCAACACTTCGTCCGCTTTCAGCCGCCGGCAAGCCCCCTTACCACTGCCAGATGGCACTGAAAGCAGCTGCCGTTTTGCGGCGCATCCAGAAAGCCGGCTCCAGTCTGGCACTTGCTGCTGGGTAGGTGCCGCTTTCCCGGTGCCGCAACGGGGCCTGTTTGCTGGGCTTTTCAGCCGTGTTAGCCTGGCCCGGCTGACTCTTTTTTTCCTATCCATAACAAAACGCTAGCTCGACAATTAAAGTAGAGGTAACTCAACCGTATCTGTTAGCACCGTCTTATGTCTAGCTCAACTTTGGCTATTTCGCCCTCATCACGGCAGCAACTTCCGGTGGCGGCGGAAGCAGCTGCCCTGGCGCTTGCCCCACGTCTTTTTCAGCAGGCTCCTTCCTCTGACTACGAGGGCGGGTTTCCGACGGAGGAGTTTGAGTGGCTACGCGAAGCCGGCCTGCTGGCGGCCCCGCTTGCTACTACCCTGGGCGGCAGCGGCCTAGGTGAAAAGAAACAAGTGTATGCGCTGCTGAGCACCCTGCGCCATATTGGGCGGGGCAACCTGGCCGTGGGTCGCCTCTACGAAGGGCACGTGAATGCCCTGCAGCTTTTTCAGCGTTTTGGGCGCCCCGACCAGATCCGCCATTGGGCGGCCGACGTGCTGGCTGGCCATTTGTTTGGCGTGTGGAATACGGAGGCCGAGAATGGAGCCCGGCTAGAGCCCCTGCCCAATGGCCGGTTCCGCTTGCAGGGCAGCAAAACATTTGGCTCGGGGGCCGGACACGTCACCCGCCCCTTGCTCACGGCTGCCCTGCCCGACGGGGGCTGGCAAATGCTGATTCTGCCGCTTGATTTGCAGCAGCCCGAATACAATACCAACTTCTGGCGGCCCCTGGGCATGCGCGCCTCCGCTAGCTTCCAGGTAAACCTGAGCGGGCTGGAACTGGATGCCGCCGACCTGCTGGGCAAGCCCGGCGATTATTACCAGCAGCCGTGGTTTAGTGGTGGGGCCATCCGGTTTGCGGCGGTGCAGGTAGGCGGAGCGGAAGCTATTTTCGACGAGACTACCCGGTTTCTGCGCGCAATGGGCCGAACCGACGACCCCTACCAGCGCCAGCGCCTCGGCGAAATGAGCATGCTGATTGCCACGGGCCAGCATTGGCTACGGGCCGCCGCCGAGTTTGTGAAGCGCCCAGGAGCCGCCACCAGCTCTACCCTGCCCAGCCATACCGAAGCCACCGTGGCCCACGCCAATCTCATGCGCTCCGTGGTAGAAGACCTTTGCCTGCGCTTGCTCACCTTGGCCGAGCGCTGCGTAGGAGCCCGCGGCCTGCTCCGGCCCGAGCCGTTCGAACGCCTCCACCGCGACCTTACCCACTACCTGCGCCAGCCCGCCTCCGATGCCGTTCTGGCCGACGCAGGCCGCTACGCCCTGGCCCACGATATTCCCGCCTATCAACTCTGGGCATAGCGGGTAAGCTGGTGGTGGCCGCGTGTTTTAGCCGTAGCGTGTCGTTCCAGCTCTTGGTTTTCTGTATTCGAGTACGCCTTATTCTATTCTCCTTTTGACTGCTCAGTCTGCTTCAACTTCCCCGTTTCTTGGTTACCCCATCCGGCCGGCGGCTACTGCTGCTACGCTGGGGCCTACGGTGGTAGTAGCCCCCCACCCCGACGACGAATCCTTGGGCTGCGGCGGGCTACTGGCTCTGCTGCGGCAGGCGGGGCAGCCCGTGTGGTGCGTGCTGGTCAGCGACGGCACCATGTCGCACCCGAACTCCCGGGCATTTCCGCCCGCGGCCCGGCAGGCCCTGCGCGAACAGGAGCTGCGTGATGCCTTGCATATATTGGGAGTTGAGCCCGCTGCCTTGCTCACCTTGCAGTTGCCCGACAGCCAGGTACCGCTACCCGATTCGCCCGCCGGCTTCGCGGCCGTGCAACAGTTGCAGCAGTTTCTGAGCCAGCACCAGCCGGCTACCCTGCTCGTGCCCTGGCGCCGCGACCCTCACCCCGACCATCGGGCCACCAGCCAATTGGTAGCCGCCGCGCTGGTCGGCTTGCCCGGTGCTCCGCGGCGGCTGGAGTACGTGGTGTGGGCCTGGGAACGAGCAACGCCCGCCGAGTGGCCGCAACCCCAGGAGGTAGTTGGTTGGCAACTCGATATTCGTTCCGTACTCGAGCAGAAGCAGCGCGCTATTGCCGCCCACCGCTCCCAACTGCCCGGCTCCCCTATCCATGATGACCCCACGGGCTTTACGCTGGCGCCTTCCATGCTGGCTCATTTCACGGCCCCGACGGAAGTGTATCTGGAAGCACCGCACCCTCAGGACGCTCTTCACTCCGGGCTGTTACCGTACCCTACCCATGATTCCTAACCCGAACCAACCCCACACCCTGCCGCCCGCTTACTTTGCCGAAGTGTACCGCGCCAATACTGATCCGTGGCATTTTGAAACCAGCCCTTACGAGCGGGAAAAATACGCCACTACCCTAGCTGCCTTGCCGCGCGCGCACTACCAGCGGGCCTTCGAAATAGGCTGCTCCCTGGGGGTGCTAACCGAGCAATTAGCGGCCCGCTGTGGCCATTTGTTGGCGGTCGACGTGGCCGAAGCACCGCTGGTCCGGGCCCGGCAGCGCTGCGCCCACCTGCCCCAGGTAGAGTTCCGGTGCCTGCGGGTGCCCGAGGAATTTCCTACCGGTTCAGCTTTCGACCTAGTTGTGCTTTCGGAGGTAGGATACTACTGGAGCCCGGCGGACCTGGAGCGGGCGGCCGGACAGCTGCTGGGCTCCCTTGCCGCCGGCGGGCACCTACTGCTAGTTCACTGGACCCCGCCCGTACACGACTACCCCCTCACGGGTGACGCCGTGCACGAGTTTTTCCTCGCGAAAGCCCAGCCGAACGGGCCTTTGCGCCACGTAGCCGGCCAACGGTACGAGCAGTACCGCCTGGACCTGCTGGAGGCCACGGGCAGCCTTTAAATGCACAGGTGACCCGCAGCTACCGGCGGGCTGCTTTCCAGAGCCGCAACCTGTTCCCGCAGCATCCGGATGGCTACTGACAACGGAACGGCGGGCCAGCAGCCACAGCATTGAACCAGAAACCGACCTCGTATTTTTTCCCACAACTGACCAAAGCTGCCGGCCCGGGTTATTTCGCGACGTAGGGCGGCTCGGCTCAAGCCAGTTGCCGTCGGATAGGCTGGCAACGCCCGCAAGGTACCCGCGCTGTGCTGCTTCCATAACCGGCGCAGTTGGGCCCGCAGCTGCCACTCGGCTTGCAGCCGCTGGGGATTATCGACTAGTGGCTCGCGCTGGGCTTGCTGCAACTCGGCCCATTGCCGTAACTGCCACGAGAGCCCCACGGCCACTCGCCCTTGCTGCCGCCCAGAGGTATAAACCTTCACGGCGGGGCTGTGGCGCAGGTGCAAATCGTGGTGAACCAGACGTTGTACCAGGGCCTCATCCTCCAGGTAGGGCACCACCGGCAGCCCACCCACATGGCGGTAAGCCCGCGTCGTCAGGGCCAGGTTGGCTCCGAAGTGCTGGTGATGGCGTGGCCAGGGGTCGTAGGGCGCGGGGTCCAGGTGGTCTTCCAGGCGAGCCCGCAGCAGGTAGTAGGCCGCGTCGCGCAGCTGACACCGGCGCACCGGGCAAGTAGGGTCGGCGTTATCCATCAGAATGCGCCCTCCCACGGCATCAACCCCGGTGGCCAGCTCCGCCGCAATGGAAATCAGCCAAGTGGGCGACACGCGCGTATCGGCGTCGGTGCTGGCAATAAAGGCCCGCGGATGGCCGCCTTGCTCCAGGCGCCGGCAGGCTTCATCCATGAGCAGGCGCCGGGCCTGCCCCACGTGGGCCTGTTCTTTGGGCAGGGTTACTTCCGCTATGTGCAGGCGCAGGCGCGGGTGCCGCGCGGCAAACTCGCGCACGACATGCGCCGTGTGGTCGAGGCAATTATTGGCGAGCACCAGCACCTCAAAGCTATGCGGCAGCAGCGCCTGTCCGTGCAGATCCGTTTGGGCGGCCAGGGCTGCTAAGGTAGCCGGCAGGTTCACGGCCTCGTCTTTGGCTGGAATGATAACGCTGGCCTGTACGCCCCGGGCGGGCAGAGGTAAAGCGCGCCACATGGCGTGATGAGCCGCTTCCTGAAAATTGGTGATGCGGTCAGCTCGCCCCGATTTTTTGCTGGTAGTAACTACACGAACCGCGGTTTTAAATGAACGTGATGCCATGGGTAAAGAAGGCGCCTCCGGCCGGGACCAGCTCGCAACGCAGGAAATCCTATCCTGACTGCACTTGCGAGCTGGTCCCGGCCGGAGGCGCGGGTAAAAGAGCTAGAAAGCCTCGCCGACAGCGAAGATGATACCGGAGTTACCGCCCGAGCCCACGCCATAGTCCAGGCGGATGTTGAGCCGGTCGCGGCGGTTGAAGCGGAACCGGATGCCCCCGCCGCCGGCGTATTTCATATCATCGAAGGTGTAGTCGCCGAGGCGGGGTGCCACCTGGCCCACGGCCCCGAACAGGGCCCCATCAAAGCGCCAGAACAGCTTCTGCCGAAGTTCAGCCTGGAACGTGGAGAACTGCCGGTCGCGGAAGCGGGCTTCGTAAATCCCGCGCATCAGGTAGGCGTTGTTATATAGGGAGCCGCCGAGGGTAGCCCCCATGCCGCCTAGCTCGCGGAAGGGCACGCTGCCCGTGTGGTACTGGCCCAGAAACTGTGCGGCCAGAATGCTGTTGTTGGAGCCAAAAAGCGGCACAAAATGCCGGGCATCCACCATGTAACGGGTAAACTTGTAGTCGCTACCCAGGCCACCGCCATTAAACAGCATGTGCGCATCTACGAAGCTGCCACGGTAAGTAGCCAGCACATTGTCGCGCCCATCGTAGAGCAGGGCTGGCCCGACTCCGGAGGTGGTATAGCCGTTCCGCTCCTTGCTGCTGAGGGCGTAGTAGGGAGCTGTATTCCCTTCGTTGTCTTTGAGCTTTACTTCACCCAAGTTGGTGAACCGGTAGCGCACGCCCACAAACAGGTTTGGCACTACCTTAATCAGGGCTTTCTCGTCGAACACCCACAACGGATACTGAATATGCGACTCGTCGCTTTTGCGGGTATCGTTGCCGATGCCGTAGTAGTTGAATGCCAGATCATAATAGCTCAACTCGCCCGAGAAGAAGAATTTTTCCTCCTTGGTGAAGATGGTGTGCGTCAGCTGAACGGTAGTCTGCTTTTTCTGGGAAATCCAGGCAATCAGGCGGGCGTTGGATTTGCGTACTGTGGTATCATCACCGAAACGCCACACCGGCAAAATGGCAGCCCCACCGGCGAAGCCGGTTTCCTGCTGGTAGAAGGCAATGGGCACCGGAATAAAGCTGGGCTTATCGGGGTCGTCGGGGGTAAGCTTAATAGGCGCTGTGGGTGCCAGGGCGCGGTTCAGGCCCACGGGCGCACCGGCAGCAACTTCATTCGGGGCGGGGGCAGCAGGGGCTAAGGCAACCAGGGCCGCGGCCGAATCGTGGGTAGCGGAAACGGACTGCGCCTGGGCAGTGGAGGCGGCCAGCGTGCTGAGAGCTAGCAGCGGGTAGAGAAAGCGCATACGTGGATGGCTGGAGTCAGGAATAAGGTTCGGCAACCAACATATACCGGCTGTTAGTCAGCGGCATTGGCTGGTTAGGCGGCCAGCCATTATCGGTAAGAAAGCTAACGGAACAGTAGCCCCTGCGGTTGTCTCGGCTCCGGGCAGGTTTTCTGAACCCGCGCAGCTTTACGCTCCGGCCTTTAACTAGCTACCACTGTCATCGACAGCACCCCGGCCAGCATAATCCACTTACACCAGGCGCTGAGGTGGGTAAAATCCCGCTTGCGGTCGGCCCGCCGCAGCTTGTACCCTAGCCCTACCAGCGGTGCCAACACCAACCCCAGCAACCACGCGGCCAGCAGAAACCGATTGGTAACCACGGCGTTGTAGCTAGCACCTAGCAGAAGTAAGCCCAGACAGCCCAGGAAAAAGCCCGCCACCCATTTCGTGCGCGCCACTCCCCACACGATGGGTAGGGTACGGCAGTCGTGCTGGGCGTCGCCGCGCATATCCTCCACGTCCTTCACAATTTCGCGGACGGCCGTGAGCAAAAAAGCCGCCAGCGCGTAGCCCCACACGGCGCTGGTGCCCGTCTGGATTTGTAATTCGGGTAGCAGAACCAGCGCGGCCGTGAGGGTGGCAATGCTGATATTACCGACCAGGGCTACCCGTTTAAACCGCACTGAATAGCCCCAGAGCAGCAGCGCCGACCCCAGGTTTACCAAGCCCAGCAAAGGCGACAAGGCCCCGCTTACTACCACTCCCAGGCCCGAGAGCAGCACATGAGCCAACATGGCGTGGCGGCGGTTTACTACCCGGCCTACTACCAGTCGCCCGGGCCGGTTAATAGCGTCAATCTTGACGTCGTAGTAGTCATTGATGATGTAGCCGGCGGCCCCTACGCTCAATGAGGCCAGCACCAGCAGGCCAAATGAGGGCGCCAGCACCTGCCGCCACGGAGCGGCCGGCAGCAGCAAACAGGCGCGGACCAGCACCAGGCACAGCCCCATAATCAGGAGGTTGGGCAGGCGTACCAAGCGGGCCAGCTGCTGCCAGCTGCCCGGCTCCGGGGCCGATGACGACCCCAGCAGGGCGCGGAAAGCAGAACTATAGAAAGCAGACATTCTTGGAAACCCAGCAACACCACAGGCCGGCATGCGCAAAGATGCACTACCCCCACGAAACCCACATAAGAAAGCCCCTCCCGAATTCGGAAGAGGCTTTCCACGTATGCTAAAAACCTAAGTAAACGCGCGGTTTACAGTTTCTTCACATTTACCGCGTTAACGCCTTTACGGCCTTCCTGAGTGTCAAACTCTACGCGGTCATTCTGCTGGATCTGGCCCCCGTTAAGGCCGGTAATGTGGACGAAGAAATCTTCCTTCGTACCGTCTTCCGTAATGAAGCCGTAGCCCTTCGACTCATTATAGAATTTTACGGTTCCTGTTTTCATGTAAAAAGAAAAAAAATAAGGTGAAAGATGGTGGGGGTAAATATAGAGGGATTTTAGAAAAGCACAACTCTACTCCCGTGAAGTGCAACTACTGCCCTACGGGTAATCTTACAGCCACATATTCTGGGCTTTGAGCACGGCTTCAATCAGCTCCCGCACGGCTCCGTGGCCACCGGGCCGGGCGGCGGTATAGTTGCTGATGGCGTGCACATCGGCGGCGGCATCGGCGGGGCAGGCGGCCACGGCGCACCGGCGCATTACCTCCATGTCGGGTACGTCGTCGCCCATGTAAGCAATGTGGCTGGGGTCGAGGCGGTAGGTGTTGATGTAGTTATTAAAGATTTTCATCTTGTCATCAACGCCCAGAAAGATGTCGCGCACGTCCAAGGATTCCAGGCGCTTGCGGACCCCTTCCTCTTCCCGGCCCGAAATAACGGCAATCCGGTAGCCTTTGGCCAAGGCGTGGCGCACGGCAAACCCGTCACGAATGTGGAAGGTCCGGGCCTGCTCGCCCGAGTTGAGGGCCAGCAGGGTGCCATCGGTAAACACCCCGTCCACATCGAATATAAACGCCTTAATGGCCGATAAATTGGGAGGGGTAGAAAGTGAAGTCATACTAGCAAGAGCGAAGCAATAAGGGGTAAAGGACGCCGCAACAGCGGCGGGTGGGCGCTATTGGTTGTCGCGCCACTCATACACCCACTTGGCCTGGATTTGCTCTAGGTGCCCTTCCGTAGCCTGCTCGCGGGTACCCTCGAAGTTGGGCAGGCTCAGCACCCACTCCAGCAGCTCCGTGAAACGAATACGGTAAATCTTGGCCTCACTGAAGTCGTCGCCAAACTTCTCGTACAGCGCCATGGCAATATCCTCATGGTCGCTCCACTTAATTGGGGGCTCGAAATGGTTCATCTGGGGAAGGGTGAAGAATGGGGAGGAATAAACTGAATGTGAACATACGGATAGGCTTCGTAGTCTTCAATAGCCTTTTTTCACATTCAGCTACCTTAAAACTTAGTGGCCCAAAAACTCCTGAGCCGGAATGAGGACAACGACATCCTGATTGCCCTGCACCACGCACTGGCAGCCCAGGCGGGAGTTGATGCGCGGGTTCACGGCCCGGTCAATAAAGTCTTCTTCTTTGTCCGAAATTTCGGGCAGGTCGTCTTCGCCCTGCAGAATGTAGACGTGGCAGGTGCTGCACCCGCATACTCCACCACAGTTGTGCTGGAGCTGAATATTGTTGTTGAGGGCCACATCCAGCACCGATTCGCCTTGAGCGGCCACGTGGGTCTGGTCGGGCTGGCCGTCCTGAAACTTAAAGGTGATGTTTACGGCTTTCACGGCGTAACGCTAGGAGAACGAGGCAAAAATGCGGGTGCGAAGGTAGTCATACGGCTACCCGAATCAAAGCTGTAACCCTGCCTCATTGTTTGCCGCTGCCCCGGTTGCTACCTGCTGGATACTGCCCGTCAGGTGCTTATACAACGCCTGCCACTCCGGATGGCCGCCCTGGGCCGCTTCGTGCCGGGCTAGGGTGGCTTGGTCGTGACGGATAGCTGGCCCGGTTTGTACGCTGAAGGGAGGCTGGGTCAGGGCTTTGGCCATGGTTTCCTCAATAAGCGGCCGGAGCAGTTCCCACGGCAAACCCGCCTCCGTGAGCAGGGCGTGACTAATGCCGAGCAGGTGGTTAGGAAAGTTGCAAGCCCAGACGGCGGCCACGTGCAGCTGCAGGCGCTGCCCGGAGTCCACCCAGCGCACATCCTGGCTCAAGGAAGCGGCTATGTTTCCGAGTAAGACGGCGTCAGTGGCATGGGCTACCTCCAGGCACAGCGGCACCGTTTTCCAGTTGATGTGGCGCCCCGGACTAAAGGTTTGGAGCGGGTACAGCACGCCCCCGCGCACCTCGGGACGGGCTGCGAATACGGCCAGATCCAGCGCCCCGGCCGTGTGTACTACCAGGGCACCAGCAGGCAGGTGAGCCGCGGCTAGCAGCTCAGGCACGGCGCCGTCCGGCACGGCTACCAGGTACAGATCAGCGGGGGGTAGGGCTGCCAGCTCGGTGTCGGCAGTTGCTCCCGGAATGCTGGCGGCTACCCGCTGAGCGGCGGCTAGCGTCCGGCTCCACACGTGCATTACGTGGTGACCGGCTGCTGCCAAAGCGGGGCCCAAGTGTTGCCCTACCCGGCCGGCTCCTAATAAGACAATTGTGTAGGCTAGCATGAACGTACTGAGCAAAGGAAATAACCCGGATTCCGGTTGGCAACGACCATAAAGGCTGAATTACGGTACCAGGCGCGGCAGTTGAAACGAAGCTTCTGCCGGCCGTAGCTGAGCAGCAGGCCCAAGTAAGTAGGACGAAGCTAGATAATCTGCCCGTGGCATTCGCCTTGCCGGATGTTAGGCCATTTCAATTAAAAGCTTTGCCGGGCGCATAATTGGCAGTTTAATAACCAGAAATAAATAAATATTACATCAGATGTCGCCAAAAATGGGTTTACTTTGAAAAGGGAAGCCTATCTGATTCCCGGGCTTCTGCTGCCCGCCCCTGTCCTCCTCATTTTCACACCTTATTTCTCCTTCATGTCGAAATTTTACCCGAATCTGCTCACTCCAAAGAAGTTGGCTATGGCCGCTTTGCTGAGCGTGGGCACGTTGTCGGCTCAGGCACAATTTGCCTATACGACCTTTAATTCTGCCATAGGGGCAGGCACCTATACGGACCTGGCCAGCACCGGAACTGCCATTGCTACCCCCAATACTGATGACGCTAACTCGGCAGCTACCCCGATTGGCTTTTCCTTTCAGTACAACGGCCAGACGTTCACGGACTTCGTGCTTAATACCAACGGTTACCTGAAGCTGGGTACCACTGCCCCAGCGGCGCCCTATTTCTACGACGGGCCACAGAGCCCCTTTAAGGGTCCGTTGGATAATAACGCCGAAGCCAACCTGATTCTGCCCTTTAACCTGGATCTGGAAGGCTCCACCGCAGCTACCCCCGAGTATCGGGTGGCAACTACTGGCACGGCACCTAACCGAGTTTGTACAATCCAGTGGAAGAATGTCAGCGACAAAGCTAGTGGCACGGTCACTAAGCAATATGCCCGGGCCAACTTCCAAGTCAAGCTGTATGAAACCACCAACCAGGTAGTATTCTTCTACGGCACCTTTACGGCCAACGCCAGCACTACCGACGCCCTACGCACCGCGGCGGTAGGCTTGAAAGGCTCCGGGCCAGCCCCGGGGCAGACAGTTACCGTTTTAAAAAGATCAACTGACGCCTGGAATGCGGCCTCCTTTTTATCGGGTAACTACACTGGCGACGTATTCAATGTGCGTAGCTCAGTCCGCCCAGCTTCGGGTTTGGCATACGTATTCACGGCTGCTCAAGCCAAAGATGCCAGCGTGCAAACTATTCACACGCTTGGCAAACTAGCAGTTCCGTTTTCCTTGCCACACAGCGTGGTTGCAGCCGTACAAAACCGGGGCCTTGATGCTCTGACTAACCTACCCGTTACCTTGACGGTAACGGGGGCGAATACGTTTACCAGTACCAAAACCGTCGTCTCGCTGGCTCCCGGAGCTATTACTACCGTAACTTTTGATGCGTATCCAACAACCCTAACGCAGGGTACAAATAACCTGACAGTATCGGTTGCCAATGACGACCGAAATGAGAACAATAGTTTGCCGTACACGCAGGAAGTAACCGCGGGCACTATGGCTTTCATTGACCCAACGAAGCCACTCGATAGTGGCATTGGGGCGGCATCAGCCGGTTTTATGTTTGTAGCCAAGCATACTACCAGTCAGGCTACCTTCCTGAATGAGGTGAAGGTTGGCTTTTTCACTAGTGCCTCTTCCTCTAACTATCAGGTGGTTGTACTTAGTGCTACTGCTGGCGGAACGCCTAATGCAGTACTATACTCCTCGCCGGTATTGGTCCGGGGAACGGCCGCTACCACTGCCACCGTTCCCATACCCAGTATAGCCGTTAATGGGAATTACTTTATTGGCATTCGTGAACAAAACACGAACCCTCAACTTGGCTATCAGTTAGAGGTACCGCTGCGAGCAAATACGTTTTTCTACAGGTTTGCTACCGGCGGCTGGACTGAAGCCGGCAGTGCCGGTTTACCGCTGCGCCTGGCGCTTGAAGCAACAGTAGGAGCTCAGCTAACTTGCCCGATTGCTTCGGGTGCTACCTTCTCAAATATTACTTCTAACTCAGCTACCATAACCCTGACGGGAGTTCCGGCTAGTGGCACCGGATACACCATCATATATGGCACAGCAGGCTTTAACCCTGCTTCAGCGGGAACGTCTGTAACGGGAACGGGACCTGCCATTACGCTCACTGGCCTCGTTAGCGGAGCGCCTTATGATGTGTATATCCGCAGTAATTGCGGCACGACCGAGCAAAGCTCACTTCTTGGTCCTCTGCGCTTTACTACCGCCTGCCCCACTAACACAACGGTAGCCAGCTTCCCATATTCAGAGAACTTTGATGCTCTGGCTACCGGCACACGGCCTTGTGGCTATACGGTAGTGGATGATAACAACGACAACAACACTTGGCTGCTAGCCCCTATTACTAACAGCACCGTAGGCGCTTCAGCTCCTAATGCCATGCGCTACCGCTACAATCTGAACCGTACTAGCGCCGCCAATGACTGGTTTTTCACGCCGGCTTTGGCCGTTCGAGCCGGTTCGCAGTACCAGTTGACCTTCAAGTATAAAACGCTGGTTGATCCAGCCGATCCTACCGTTGAGAAACTGGAGGTGACATATGGTACCGCCGCTACGGTGGCGGCCCAAACCACACAGCTCTGGAAGAACGAAGCCATTCAAAATCCGACCTTCGCTAGCGTTGGTGCCGGCCAGGTAGCCGTTATTAAGCCAGCAGCAGACGGCAACATCTTCGTGGGTTTCCATGCCTATAGCATAGCTGATCAATACGACATTTACGTGGACGACATCAGCATTTCCTCCACCATCACGGCTTCCTCCGAGGCCTTGATGCGCGCCATTACTATGTTCCCGAACCCAACGGCAGGCGAGCTGGCTATTGATGTGCGGGGCGCGAATACGAAAGGCCCGCTGCAGGTAGAAGTGCTGAACATGCTGGGCCAGCGCGTGCACACGACCAGCATCCGGAACAACTTCGAGAATAAAGTGAACCTCTCGAACCTGGCCAACGGCATGTACATTGTGAAGATTCTGGCTGGCAACGAATACATGGTTGGTAACGTAACCATTCAGAAATAGCACTACTTTCTCCTTAGATATAGAAAAAGGCGGCCCAGGTGGCCGCCTTTTTTATTGCCTGGTTACTACTGCCAAGCGCTGCTTACCTCTACCTTACACCGCTACATATACCTCTTTTGTTCAGGGTTAGCAGGAGCACTTAGCCGGCAGAACACTACCCTGCATGTGAGCTAGTAACCTCAACTTGCTTTCGAGTTAAAATGCCCAGACAACAAAAAGCCCTGGCCACACCGGCCAGGGCTTTTTGTTGTTGACTTATAATGACTTTAGGCGACCTGCCGCGCTTTTGGCTGCGGCTGCAGCGTGGGCACTGCCTCAGCACCGGTGGGCTCCAAAACAGCCTCTGTTTCGTGGCGGCGCTTGTAAATGGCCATGCCGAAACCGACAGCCATCAGCAGGGTGCCGCTCCAGAGCAAGTTGATGAAGGGCTTCTCCACGGCTTTCAAGATGATGTAGTCCTTCTGGGTCGTGCTTACGCCGAAGGTAAACTTGCCTTTCTGGGGGTCTACGTTCAGGAAGCTTAGCCGCAGGCCCAGGTCTTCTACTTCGTCTGGTACGCGGCCAATCAGGCGGTTGCGCACCACGAACACGGGGTGCACGTGGTATTGCTTTTTCTCGCCGAACACCAGGAAGTCGCCCTGAATAGCCAAGTCGCCCTTGGCCAGGCCGAGGCCGGCGGTTTGGTGAGCGGGCTCTACCCCGCGGAAAACGGCAAAGTAGTCGTTGAGGAAGATGGTGTCACCGACGCTGAGCACGTGCTCTTTTACCTCGCTCCAGTCCTTCTCCTTGTCGGGCGGGGGCACGGCGCTGATATGGGAGTAGATGTCATGGTCAGCGAACCGCTTGATATCTGGTGAGGCCAGTAGCCCTTCTCCCATTTCTTCGTTCACCTGGCCGCGCGGGTACAGCACAAAGGCTTCGCCGGTTTTACGGTCCTTGTACTCCACGCGGTAGTAAGTGTTTTCGGGCAGAATGTCGACCGTGTCGCCAGCTTTGTAGTACACCTGGTCGCCGCGTTTGATGTCGGCGCGGGCCAGGGCCTTGTACTCGTCGGCGGTGCGGAAGAGCAGTTGCTTGTCTACGTAGCCGGGTACGCCCGGAGCATCGAGGTACTGGCCGGTATAGCTTACATCGTACTTGCCCATGGGAGCTTTGTCGTTGCGCCAGAGCAGCACGTTGTCGCGGTTGGTGGTTTCGTCGAACTCACGCGAGTACAGCAGGCCCGAGACGTTCTGGCTGATGATGTTGGAGTAGCCGGCCGAGGCCAGAACCCCCAGCAGCATCAGGGCAATACCAATGTGGGCAATACCTCCCCCCGAAAGGCTCACCTTGCGCTTCATCAGGGTAAACACCATCCCGAGGTTGGCCAGCACCCCAAACAGGGCCGTAGTGAGCAGCACAATGTAGCTTACCTCCATCTTCAGGCCGTAGTACTGCACCAGCAGAATTACGAGAGCCGCTCCGAGCAGGGTCAGGATGCCGGGCACAGTCAGGGAACTGGTCAACGACTCCTTGTTATTTTTCTGCCACCACATTACCTGGGCTAAGCCAGAGAAGAAGGCCACGCCTACCCCCATCCAGAGCTGGATCTTGGTGTAGTGCTGAATCTGGTCGGCGGGCAGAGCCAGGTTGGATTTAATGCCGATAAAGCCCAGAAACGCATTGTACACCGGAATACTGGTGGTAACCAGCACCTGGAAAGCGCCCAGGCATAGCACCGTAGCACCCACAAACACCCATAGCTCGGCGTTATAGGTAGTCAACTCTTTCGGGGAAATGGGAATTTGCTTCCAGCGCCACACCAGCAAGCCAATGGCCAGCACGACAAAAGCCATCAGGTAGATAATCAGCTGCCCTGAAAGGCCCAGATCAGTAAAGGAGTGTACGGAGGCGTTACCCAACACCCCGCTTCGAGTCAGGAAGGTAGCGTAGAGCACCAGCAGGAAGGTAGCAATGACCAGCACAAACGAGGTGCGCAGGGCCGTGCGGCTGCGCTGCCACAGCACCAAGCCGTGCAAGGAAGCCACCAGCACCAGCCAGGGGATGTACACGGCGTTTTCTACCGGGTCCCAGTTCCAGTAGCCTCCGAAGTTGAGGGTTTCGTAGGCCCAGTAGGCGCCCATCACGATGCCCACGCCCAGCACGAGGCCACCCCAGAGGGTCCAGCGCATGGCCGGGCGCACCCATTTGGTCAGCTCACCTTTCCAAAGGCCGGCAATGGCGTAAGCGAAGGGCACCAGCGTCAGGGCAAAGCCCAGAAACAGCGTGGGCGGGTGAATTACCATCCAGTAGTTCTGGAGCAGGGCGTTTAGGCCGGTACCGTCCTTGGGAACAAAGTCAGGGTTAAGCTTAAACACCGGCAGGTCCGGCATAAAGTCGCGGAGCAGAATGAAGGGCGAGGAGCCAATCTTCAAGTCGCCGAGTACAACCCCCAGAATCATGGAAGTCAGGAACAGCTGCACCCCGGCAAAAATGGACATAACGGGCGCCTCCCAGCGGCGGCTATAGCGCATCAGCACAAAGCCAATGAGCACGTGCCAGAAAATCCAGAGCAGGAAGCTACCCTCCTGCCCTTCCCAGAAGCAGGAAATCATGTAGTACACCGGCAGGTGGTTGCTGCTGTGGCTCCAAGCGTAGTAATACTCGTAGCGGTGCCCGTGAATGATGCCAAATAGCGCCGCTATAACCACGAACACGGCCAGGCCATGCACGGCAAAAGCGCCCCGCCCGATCCGGAGCCAGGAGGCATCCGTGTCGCCGAGGGTCCGGCCCTGCGCCGCCTTATAATAGGAGTACGCCGCTACCGTAGCCGCCACAAATGCCACGATGACACTCAGGTGTCCAACGTCGCCGATTACTGTATTCAACATGTGCTACTGCGTTGAAGAGGAAATGTTAGCCCGCCGGTATACTACCCGGCCAACACAAACTTGTTTTTAAGAATTAGGGTGCCGCTGCCCGGCCAGACGTTTCATCCGGGCCCGGTGGCCGCGCCGCTCCCAGCTTTGCTGGGCTTTGGCGGCCCGCTTAGCTCCTTCGGCGGCAGCCTGTACTTTGTTTTTGTCGGATTGCGGCAAGGGCAGGCTGTAAGCGTACCACTGCTGCTGCACCACGGCCGAAGCCGTACCGTCAGCGGCCTTCGCAACTACCTGATAGAGGTAGCGCCCCGGCGCGCTAAGCGTATCCGTCCAGGTGTATTCGGGGCTGGTGGTGCCGTAGGTAGTGCGCTGCACGGGCACCGTGGCAACCTCCGAGGCCCGGAAAGCCGCTGCCTCGCGCCGCAACACCCGGAACTGCTGGGCGGACCCCAAGGAATCGGGCAAGGTCCAGCGCAGGGTAAAACTGCTGTTGGCGGAGGGTGCTACGGAAGCCAGCAGGGGCGCCGGCTGGGCAGGTACGCCTTGGGCCTTGTCACTGACTGATAGGCTGAACTGACAGAAGTCCTTGAGGTAGCCATCCACATTCAGCAGGTAAGGCTGCCCAGCCTGCAAAGAATCCAGCAGCACAAATACATCGTCCTGGCTACCCAGGGAAGTACAGGAAAGCACCCGGTAAGTAGCCGGCTGGCAGGGCTGACCCGTCAGCACCACCAGTTGCACCCCGCGCGTATCCCGGCATTTCTGCCCGCCAATGTTCACGTAGTACCGGCCCGCGGTGCGGGGCGTAAACTCAAACCACTGGTCGTTATGGTACTCAATGCACTTGCCGGTGAGCTTTTCATCCACGCAGGCCCACTGCACGGTGCAGTCGGTGGTGCTAGAGACAACAGCCTCGCTTAAGCGGAGCACCCGCCGCCGCTCAATATCGTTGTTGGGTACTTGGCCTTTGGCAGCCAGCAAAGCACCCGGCAGTAAAAACAGGTTGCCAACGACCACGCGCCACCAGCGGGGAAAATCTCCCGGGGTAGTGGCAATGGCCGTTGGCAACTGGTTTCTCATGCTGTTGTATTAGTTAACTGAAGCGGTAGCGCCCTTGATATCCTTCTCCACGTACTTAGAGGGGCACTTGAGCAGGATCTTATCGGCCACGAACAGGTTGTTGCGCATGGCGCCGGTAATTACTACCTGCTCCGACTTGTCGAAGTCCTGAGGTTTAGGGTTGAAATACACCACGCGCTGCGCAATGCGGTTGGTATCTACCAGCGTAAAGGCGAAGTAGTTGGGGTCGAGGGTCGGGTTGTATTCCAGGCCCAGAATGTTCTGCTGCCCGTCGCGGGGTAAGCGGCCGACTACGTGCACTTTGGTTAGGTTTCCCTCGGCGGCCCGCTCCCGGGCTTCCTTGAATGAGACATACACACTAGCATCACCGGCGGCACTCATGATAATGCCAATGGCCACGGCAATGACGGTAATGGCGAGAATGTGGGCTTTTTTCATGTCGGTACAACAGGCTGGCTCCACCCGGAGCCGAGGACATTCAGAACAACAAAAACAATGGCAAAGGTCCACCAAAAATGGTGAAATTATGAGATGGCGAATTAGTGGATTGTCGTTTATGAGGCCCTGATAGCCTCACTTGCGCATACAGCTCCTTAAACTCACTTTCCCGCCTGTTCACTGCTTACTCCTTTACCTCCTTTTCAAGGCGACTTAGCTTGCGGTCCAGCGAAATCAGGAAAAACAATAAACCCGCCAGCACTACCGTGATGACGGCAACGACCACGTAGATTTTCCCGCTCTGGCGTAGGGCGTCGGCCATCTCGGGCGAGTCTGGGGCGGCAGTGGCCTGGGCAGCTACCCGCAGCACCGGCAGCAGCAGGGTCAGCAGCAGGAGCAGCGCGGCGCGGAGCTTAGGCAAGCTGTTTTTCATATACTTTCAGTTTGAGCAAGGAAACGCGGCTAGCCAGCTGAGCCAGCCAGAATGCCAGTAAAGTCCAGCCGATAACAGCCGGATAAAACACCAGCCGCATGTCGCTGTCGAGGTCGTAGCGGGCAAAGGCCGGGTTGCCGCCTGCCCCGGGGTGCAGGGAGTCCGTTAGGCGGGGCAGAATGTAGAACAGGGGCATGGCCGTGGCAAAGGCGAAGATGTTGTAAATGGCCGAAATGCGGGCCCGCTGCTGCTCATCAGTAAAGGAAGAGCGCAGCACCAGGTAAGCTCCGTATATCAGCATGGCAATGGCCGCCCCGTTGAGCTTGGGGTCGTTGGTCCACCAGGCACCCCAGGTGTATTTGGCCCAGATGCTACCGGTAGCCAAACCCACACAGCCCATCAGAATGCCAATGCGCGCCGACTCGTGGGCCCGAATGTCCAACTCGGGGGCCGGGTTGCGCAGGTAGCGCACGGAGTAGTACACGGAGGCAATCAGAATGAACGTCATGCCAAACCACATGGGCACGTGGAAGTACAGATTGCGGATACTCTCGTTGAGAATGGCCAGGCGCGGAACTGGCATCAGGAGCCCTGCCACGGCCACGTACAGCAGCAGCACCACGCTCAGGGCTTTCCACCAAGTATTTTTCATGAGCAGCAAGAAATTAGGAAGGCGAAGCCGGCAGCAGGTAGCCCGCTGCTATAAGGAGCACAACTGGCCGTTCGTTTCAGGGGCGCCAGTATGTGCGCGGCCCCGGCGCCAAACGGCTTATTGTTAGCCACAACAAGCCTATTAACCAACTGGTTGCCAATATTTCGCATCAGCTTCGCCACAGAAAAGGGAATAGCAAATACGACACGGCCCCCACAATCAGGTTCAGGGCAACAAGGGTTAGCAGGGAGCTTTGGCTGGCCTCGAATTCCAGCCCATCCAAGGCATTTTTGGAAACTTTGATGAGCAGCAGCAACATGGGCACCATCAGCGGGAAGCCCAGCACGGCCATCAGGGTGCTGCTGTTGGTGGCTTTAGCCGCAATGCCCGATACCAGGGTCAGGGTGCTGGCAAACCCCACCGCTCCCAATAGCATGTTGCCCATAAACAGCGGCGTATTCTCAACCGGATTACCCAGCACCACCGCGTACAGCCCAAATGCTACCAGCGCCAGGCCCAACAGCAGCAGGGCGTTGTACCCAATCTTGGCCAGAATCACGGCCTGGGGCCGTACTACTGTGTAGTAGTAGAGCATACGGCCCCGACTTTCCTGCAAAAAACCCTTTGCTACGGCATTTACCGCCGAAAACAGCAACACAATCCAGAACAGGGCGTTCCAGGCCGGGGCCGGCAGTTGCCCACCGCGGAGCGAGAAGCTGAGGTAGCAGACGAAAACCGTGCTGCCCACGTACAGGAGCATGCCGTTCAGGGCCGCGCGCTGGCGCCATTCCAGACGGAAGTCCTTCTGCATCAACACCCAAATTTCGCTTAGAAGCGTCACGGCTACACGGCTGGTAAAAGGACCGCAAAGATACAACCCAACTCCCGGATTACCCCGCATCCGCCCGGGAATACCACAACCTGCTCGACCAAGCCTGCGTTGAAGGTGCTTTTGCCCAAAACCCAACGGGCCTTTCACCGATAAAGTGAAAGGCCCGTTGGGTTAAAGAACTTGTGGCTTGTGGCTCCTGCCTAGAAATCGTAGCCCAGCGTTACGTACAGCTTCGGTCCTTTTTCCGTGTACTGCTCCCGGCCCCAAGCCATGTCACCTTTCACGTAGAAGCCCAGCATGGTAGTGCGAATACCAGCCCCGTAGCCGTACAGCATGGGGTTGGCAAAGTTGATTACCGTACCGGTGAAGCTGTTGCCATTGCCCAAGTTGCCAGGGTTCACCTGCGTGTTAATGGAGTTGTTGACACTAAAGGGGTTTGCACCAGAATAGGTAGTACCCAAATCTCCGAAGGCCGTCAGCTGCAGGTTGCGGAAGAAACCCGACTCGATGGGGTTACGCGAGAAGTACTGAATAATGGGCAGGCGCAGCTCCGTGTTCAGGAGCACGTACTTCTGGCCCACCCGCTTGCTGTAGTCAAACCCGCGCAGGTTGGTTACAAACTGCTGGTAGAACATTTGGGTAGGCGGCAGCTGGGCCGGATCGGGGCTGTTGCCGGTGGCATCAATGATCTGGCTGTCGTCGTAATCGTAGTTCAGCCAGTTATCCATGCCGCCGAGGCGGAAGAAGGGCTGCGAGGAGCCCCCGCCAATATACTGCCCAAAGCTCACGCGGTTGGCCCAAATCAGCTGGCGGTGAATTTTCTGGTAGTGGCGCAGATCAACGTAAATCTTGGTGAAGTCTCTGTCGCCGCCGGCCACATCGTAGAGGCGGGTCATGCCCACTTTCATGCGGGTGCCTTGCAGCATGTTCACGCCGGTAGCAATGGAGTTGTCGAATACCAGCTCGCCGGCGCCCCCGAGGTAGCTGGTGTTGCTGTCGTTGGCCCCGTTCAGGTCGGTGAAGGTTTTGCGGCTTACGTTCACGAAGCGCGGGCCACCGCGCACACTCAGGTTGTGCGTGAGCGGGTAGGCAATGGTAGGTGCTATTTCGTGGCGCCCAAACCGCGTCCGGCCCGTCGTCTCATTATCAAAGAAATAGGCCTGCTTCTGATACAGAATGCTCCAGTCGTAGCGGCGCTTCAGGTTGGTGTACTCCGCGAAAATGTTACTAGTCCGCAGGTCCGTCAGGCCGAAAATTCCCGCCCGAATCCGGTGGTCCTCCATCAGGTCCGACATGTTTACCTGTCCCATCAGTCCCAGGCCCAGCAGAGGGTCAGAGTACAGAGAAGAAACCACGTTATCGATGCTGAAACGGGTGTCGTAGCGGAAAGGGCCTACCAGGGAAGCCGCCTCACTGGGAGCGGCCTGGGGCAGGGCTACCACCGTGGCAGCGCGCCGCTTTACGGGAGTGCCAGGGTTGGCCCGCGAAACCGGAATGTCCTCGTCAAACTCGTAGTCGCTGGTATTGATGCGCCCACTGGATTTTGCGGGAGCTGCGGCCGGCTCCGTGGTGGCCGGGGCAGCTTCTCCGGTAGTGGGAGGTGTAGCGGGCGTTTCCGTTTGCTGGGTGGCGTTGGCAATGGTAGGCCCAGGCCGGGTTGCGGTGGGCACGGCGGCTTTGGCCGGTCTGGAGCGGTCCTCCAGGGTTTCTTGCCGGGCTGTTTTGTAGAGCGTCAGGTTGTCGGGCAGCGAGTAGCTCGGGTACAGATACACGTAGTCGCGCGCCTCATCGGCGGCCACAAAGCCCAGCGTGCCCGTGGTAGCGTTGTAGTCGTAGTCCTTGATGTTGGCCAGGAAGCTGGTAACGGGGCGGTACTGCTTGGTGGCCAGCGTCATCCGGTAGAGGCTGCGCACCCCGCTTTCCTCGCTTAAAAACAGAATTTCCGAGTCGGAAATGGCCCGCGGGCGTCCTTCGTTGGAAATGGTGTTGGCCAGCACCTCCACCGACTGCGCCCGGCCATCGAGGTGGTAGAGGTACAGGTCGTAGTTATTGACAACTGCCCCAAAGCTTCCCTTTGCCGTGCCGGCCGAATCAAGCCAACGGTTCGAGCTAAACACGATGCCGCCCCCACCGGGCAAGAAGCTGGGTTCCACGTCGTCGAATACGTCATTGGTCAGCTTTTCCGGGGTCCGGCTGCCCGCCCGTAGTAAGTACAGGTCGTTTTGCCCGTTGCGCACCCCGCTAAATACCAACGACTTGCCATCGGGCGAGTAGTTCAAGTCGGTAATCTGGGAGAACTGAGCAAACAGGGAAGTGGACCGGCCAAAGTTAGGTAGCAGGCTTTTCAGGCGGCTTACCATGTTCGAGACAACGCCATCGGCGTCGCGGAGCTGCAGCGTCAGGTTGCCCTTGCTCATTTCGGCTACGGCCAGCTGGCCGTTACCACGCCAGGCCATCACCGGCAAGCGGGTTTCTACCTCCTGATCGGGGGTTTTGTACCCACCCCGGTGCACCACGTCGCGGCCCCGGCCATTCTTGTCTACCACCACTACCCGGTAGCGGCCCTGGTCGTTTTGCACGTAGGCCAGGCGCTGCCCGTTTGGGCTAAGCACCGGCTGGCTGTAGATGGTGTTTTTGCGGTTGTTGCGCACCACGCGCCGGGCCTCATCGGCCTGCTGGTAAGGCGTTTGCGGCTGAGCGTTCAGCTGGCGGTAGTACCCGAGCCAATCCTTCAGAAACACCTTGTACGGCACGTTCAGGGAGGAACTGATGCCCACCTCCACGTCGCGGGTAATGCGCGTCAGGTTCAGGATGTTCTGCACGGAGGTATAGCCGTAACGCTCCGCAATGTAATTCCAGATGCTTTGGCCGGCCAGCTCGGGGTTACGCAGAAAGAACGGGGCCGTGCGGTTGCCCTCGTGCTCCTTGGTCATGGTACGCATGTAGTCGTCCATTTCCACGCTCCAGCCCTGGGCCGCGTAGGCCGAGGCCCCGCTGATAAACCAGTTGGGCAGCTGGAGCAGGTAGGTGCTCTGGATGACTTCCTTGAGCGAGCCGCCGTACATCATGTCATTCAGCAGCACGCGGGTAATGCGGCTGCTCAAATCCTGCTTAAAGCGCGTTTGCTGGCCTTGGAAGGCTATCTGCACCTTAGTGGAGCGCACCAGAGAAGTTTCGCCGCCGGTGGCGTACTTGTCCGTATCGAGGCCCACGTTGCTCTGCCGCAGGTCGCCCACGGAGTTATAAAGCATGATGGTCGTTTTTGAGTACGGGTAGTACCCAATCAGGCCGGTGATGCGCTGCAACTCCTTCTCGGCGTACTCGGCGGCATGACGGGCATTGGCCTCGCCGCCGGCGTAGTAGTAAATGTTGAAGTTCTGGGTGCTAAGCTGCAGCCAGTCGAAGTTCTTGTACTGAATCCGCACCCGCCCAAAGGGCTCCTGGGCCGTTTGGGCCCGCGCGGTTTCGCCGGAAAATGCCAGCCCCAGCAGCAGGGCTACCACGCCAGCCGGACGACCCAAATGGCGCCGGGAAAGTAAGGATATGTGCTTCATAGGAGAAAGCTAGGAGCGGGGAGCAGGAGTAGCCGGGCCGGCCGGAGCCGGACCCGAAGAATATAACGTAAAATACCGCCGGATATTGACTTCGGGCCAGGGCTCGATGCCTTTTTCCAGCCAGTCGGCCAGCACCTGGGCCAGGCGGGGAGCCATCATTACCCCTTTGGAGCCCAAGCCATTGAAAATATGTACGTTCGGCAGCGCCGGATGGGTTCCGAGCAGCGGCTTCCGGTCGCGCACGGCGGGCCGCACGCCAGCCCGCTGCCCCGTCACCCGAAACGGTTGGTCGGTCATGTCGTGGAGGCGCTGGCTGAGCTCCTGGCGGGCTTCGGTCGTGGTGCCTGCGGCAAACGGCGGCCAGCGGTAGGTAGCTCCCACCCGGAACCGATGTTCCCCGAGCGGCACCACGTAGGCACCTTTGTTGAGTACCTCCGCTTCCGGCAGCCCGGCGCATTCCACATCCAGCACCTCCCCTTGGTTAGGAGTTATCGGGAGCCACTGAAAGTACGGGTTATGGATGGCCGCCGCTCCTTCGCAGCACACTAGGTGCCGGGCCTGCACGCGGCCGGCGTAGGTAAGGCTACCATCCGGCTGGGCAACAAGCTTCGTCCAATCAAAAGTTTCGTGACGCAGCCACCCTTCCTGCTCCCCTTCCGCAGCCAGCGCGCTCAGCAGTTCCCCTATCCGCACGTAGCCCCCACGCCGAATGCGCAAGCCGCCCAGCTCCTGCCGCACGCCCGGCCGGGCCGGCAGCTCCGCGCCGGGGTCCTCCACAAAGTCCTGCCAGGGCTGATCGGCGCTACGGGCAATGATGGTGTTTTGCTCACCCACCGACGAGAACAGCTTCAGAATGGGCAGCTCAAAGAAAAACCGCTGGCCTAGCCGCTGCTCCTGGGTTTGGTAGAAGGCCGCCGCCACCGGCAGCAGCTCGTCGGCCCGCCAAGCCAGGGCAAACCGCTTGCCGGCTACCGGGTTCATCAGGCCGGCGGCTACCCGCGAGGCTGAATCTGGCTGGAAGGTATCCAGCACGAGCACCTGGTGGCCGCGCGCCCGCAGCTCCGCGGCCAGCGTGGCCCCCGCAATGCCGTAACCAACTAGTAAATACTCAACGCGTGTCATGGCGGGCAAGGTAAGGCAGAAACCCAGAACACTACGTGCGGCCCCGAGGCGTTACAAGCCCGGCCGAGGGCTGGCGCGCCTAGTAAGCTCAGGCGGCCAGGCGCCTAGCCGTTATTCTTTCGCCCGGCCGGAGCGGCTGGGCCGGCGGCTACCCGTTTCATTCAAAGCAAGACTCGTAACTTACCCTCCTAATTTGATTCCTGGCTACAAGCCGGCTCCTTTTCCTTTGCGCATGACTGTTTCTGGCTTTACGTTCAACGCCTTTTCCGAGAACACCTATGTACTGCACGACGCCACGGGCCAGTGCGTCATCATTGACCCGGGCTGCTACGAGCGGGCCGAGCAGGAAGCCCTGCGCAGCTTTATTGAGGAGCAGGGTTTGCAGGTAGTGTTGCTGCTGAATACCCACTGCCACATCGACCACGTTTTCGGCAATCAGTTTGTGGTGGATACCTATAAAGTACCCTTCCTGATTCACGAGGCCGATTTGGCGACCCTCCGCTCGGTGCCGGCTTACGCCCCCAGCTACGGCTTTGCCCGCTACAATCCGGCCGAGCCCACTGGCTTCCTGACGCCTGGTGAGCCTGTGCGCTTTGGCCAGACTGAACTGGAAGTGCGCTTTGCCCCGGGTCATGCCCCGGGCCATGTTGTTTTCTACCACGCTCCTACCAGCACCGTTATTGGGGGCGACGTGCTATTCCAAAGCAGCATCGGGCGCACCGATTTGCCCGGCGGCGACCATGCTACCCTGCTTGCCAGCATCAAAAGCCAGCTATTGACATTGCCCGACGATACGGTTGTATATCCGGGCCACGGGCCAGCTACTACTATTGGCCAAGAGCGCCGCACCAATCCATTCCTGAAGTAAGCCGCCGTTTGCGCCGCGCTTACTTTCCCTTATTCCAAGGCATTCTTTCTCCTCTCCCTTGAAAAGACATCTTCCGAACGCCGTTACCTGTCTTAATCTGTTTTCGGGCTGCCTGGCCCTTTGCCACATTTTCGCGGGCGAGCTGGAAACAGCCGCGTATTTTGTGGGGCTGGCGGCCGTATTCGACTTTTTTGACGGCTTGCTGGCGCGGGCCCTGCACGTTTCCTCCCCCATCGGCAAAGACCTCGACTCCTTGGCTGATATGGTATCCTTTGGCGTGGTGCCGGGCGCTTTCCTGTTTGACCTGCTGCGCCAGGCCGGAGCCGACTTGCCCACTTGGCTACCCTACGCGGGGTTTCTACTCACGGTGTTTTCGGCCCTGCGACTGGCCAAATTCAACAACGACACCCGCCAGTCCGACTCCTTTATTGGGTTGCCTACCCCGGCCTGCACCCTGGTAGTAGCCTCCCTCCCGCTCATCATGGCCCACGATGAGTTGGGCATAACCAAGCTCATTCTGAACCCCTGGCTCCTGCTCACGCTAACAGTGGTTTTATCGGGGTTGCTGGTGGCGGAGCTGCCGTTGTTTGCCTTGAAATTCAAGTCTTTCCGCTGGCAGGATAACCAAGTGCGCTTTATTTTTTTGCTGCTAAGCCTGGGGCTGCTGCTGGTGCTAGGCGCCGCGGCTATTCCGCCCATCATCCTGCTGTACGTGCTGCTGTCCATGCTCACGCGGGCCAAAACGGCCTAAGGCGGCCCGGTAGGTGATACTCAGTAATTAGGCGGCCGGGGTGGGCCGGTTATCAATCCGAGTACCGGAGTTACTGCGTTCATGAAGTTGTAATTTTCTAGCCACGGGCCGCAATAATTCGTAGGCTCGGCAGTTACCTACCTTGCGCTGAACTGAGTTACTGTCTATCCTGTTGCCTGCCCAAAGCTGCCGCTTTTATATTGTCCTGATTTCTGCGCCCTGTCTATGCGGTTTTTTACTTGCTGGTTGTTGCTCTTACTGGGAATAAGCGTGGGCGGCCCACCGGCTCGGGCCCAGGCAACGGAGCAAGTTGTGCGGGCGCGTATTGCCTGGACGGGCCCCGAACCCGTAGTTATCCGGGGGCAACAGCGGCGGGTGCCATCCTTCCGGGGAGCTTTTTTCCGCTTGAACGAGCAAGTCGGCACGTATCAGCTTAGGCTTCTGGGCACAGTAACCGAAGGCAGCCTGCGCGAAGCCGTGTATGAGCCCGTTGCGGCCGCCGATGCGCGCCAGCTGGACCTAGCCGCGCTGCCGACTACCCCAACCGTGCGGCTCGTAACCGGCCTGGAGCAGCGCCAGCCAGTAACGCTGCTGGCACTGCAACCCCTGCGCCGTAACCCACAAACCGGGCAGGCCGAAAAGCTCGTTTCCTTTGCTTACGCCTATTCCCGGGGCGCAACTGCCCAACGGCCGGCCGCCGGTACCCGCACGTACGCCCGCGCCTCGGTTCTCAGTCAGGGCGACTGGTTTAAAATTGGGGTTCCGGGAAGTGGCATCTACAAGCTCGATAAGAAAGCCCTGGCCAGCCTGGGGCTCAACGTACAGGCTCTGGACCCGGCCCGCTTGCGCCTGTTTGGCAATGCCATGGGCACTTTGCCTCAGGCCAGCCAAACCTTCCGGCCCGACGACCTGGCCGAAAATCCCATTCGCTTCGTGGGCGACGCCAATGCTACCCTCGATGATAACGAGTACTTCCTGTTCTACGCCCGCGGCCCCCACACCTGGACGCGGGCGGGCGGCGCGGCGCGCTTCCAGCACCAGCTGAACCCCTACACCGACACCGCCTATTACTTCCTGACGGTGGGCAGTACTGCCGGCCGGCGCGTTGCCACGGCTCCAACAGTTACGGGCGCCGCCACGGCCCGCATCACCACGTTTACGGACCGGCAGTTTTACGAGCTGGAACTGCTGAACTTGGCTAAATCGGGCCGGGTGTGGCTAGGAGAGCAGTTCTCGACTTCCGACCAGAAGTCTTTTTCTTTTACCGTACCCGATTTGGTAGCCGGCACTACGGTGCAAGTGACGTCATCGGTGGCGGCCTCCTCGGCGGCGGCTACCTTCTTTCAGAGTAGTATCAATGGGCAATCGGCTGCCAATCAGGTAGTGCCGGGTTACTTTTGCACCAGCGGCTTCGGGTGCTACCCCGAGGTAGCCAACACGAACCTCACGACGCTGAGCTACGTGGTGCCTGCTTCGGCACCGGCCGCCGTCAAGGTAGACCTCACGTACAACGGCAGCAACGACCCGGCCGCGAAAGGCTACCTGGATTACCTTGAGCTCAATGCCCGCCGCCAGCTCCGGTTTACGGGCAACCAGCTGGAGTTCCGTTCCCTCGAAAACATTGCTCCCGGCGCTATCAGCCAGTATGAGTTGGCCAATGCTGGCGGCGTTACCATCTGGGATGTCAGCAACCCGCGCCGGCCGGCTGAGGTAGCGGCCGCTAACGGCAGCTTCCTGGCCCGCACTGATACCGTTCGGGAGTTTGTGGCCTTTAGCGGCAGCAATTTCCCGGCCCCCCGCAACTTTGGCCGGGTTGCCAACCAGAACCTGCACGCCCTTAACCTCGACAGCAAGCTGGAATTGGTTATCCTGACTCATCCGGCTTTCCTGGCCCAGGCCAACCGCCTGGCGGCCCACCGTGCCGCGCACGATGGCCTGACCGCGCAGGTAGTCACGACTAGCCAAGTGTACAACGAGTTCGGCTCCGGAGGACAGGACGTTACGGCCATCCGGGACTTCATGAAAATGGTGTACGACCGGGCTCCAGCCGGTAAGCGTCAGTATCTGCTGCTGTTCGGCGACGCTTCCTACGACTACAAGTCCGGCCCTACCAACCAAGCCGACCAGCTGCCCACCTGGTGGAAAAACCGGCTCCCGGCCAACGCCGACAAAATCAACCAGAACTTTGTGCCGGTGTACGAATCAGCGGAAAGCTTTGACCAGATTATGGGCGCGCGACCCGGCGCCCAGGGCATTACGTACTCCTCCGACGACTATTACGGCCTGCTCGACGACGATGAAGGCAGCTGGGCCCCCAATTCCAACAACGAACTGCTCGACATTGGCGTAGGCCGCTTACCCGTACGGACTCCCGACCAGGCGCGGCTCGTTGTTGACAAGCTGCTTGCGTATGACTCGCCGGCCAGCTACGGAAAGTGGCGCAACCGCCTTTCTTTCGTGGCCGATGACGGGGACAACAACCTGTTTACTACCTACACCGAGCAGCTCACCAACCCGCTCGATACGCTTGCTACCGCCCGGGGCTACAACGTGTACAAACACTACCTCGACATGTACCCTCAGGTGATTGTGGCGGCGGGTCAACGCTCCCCCGCGGCTGAGCAATCCATTGACGAGGCCTTCGAGCAAGGCTCCCTGCTGATCAACTACATTGGGCACGGGGGCCCCAAAGGCTGGGCCGAGGAGCAGATTCTAACCAATTCCTCGGTACTACGGCTGCGGAACAGCAACCGTCTGTCTTTCCTGTTTACGGGCACCTGCGACTTCAGTACCTACGACAACCCCGAGTTTACCTCGGCCGGCGAACAATCCCTGACCGATATTGCAGGGGGCGCCATTGGCCTGTTCACCACCACCCGGGTAGTATATGCAGATCGGAACCAGAACATGGCCGTGGAGTTCTTCCGCGACTTGTTTACGCCCCTTGCCAGTGGTAGCATGCCCCGCATTGGCGACATCTGCCAGGCCACCAAAAACGCGGCGGTTTCCGGCGACAATAACCGCAACTACGCTCTGCTCGGCGACCCCTCCATGCGGCTGGCCTACCCGGAGCAGGAAGCCGTAGTAACCGAGGTCAACGGCAAATCGGCCGCCTCGGCTCAGCTTGATACGCTGAAGGCGTTGCGGCAAGTGGAAATAAAGGGCGAAATCCGGCGCGCCGGGCAGCGCAATGCTCGTTTCGCGGGTACTGCCCAGGTGCAGGTGTTCGAGAAGAAGTCCACGGTGATGACGCTCGGCAACGAATCGGGTGATAAGCCTACGCCGATTGCTGTGCGCGAAAATGTGCTCTACGACGGCCCCGCTACGGTCAGCAACGGGCAGTTTAAGCTGCAGTTTGTAGTGCCCAAAGACATCAACTACCAAGTTGGGCTAGGCAAGATCAGCCTGTACGCGGCTGACCCTACCGCCCGCACTGACGCCCACGGTCAGCGGCTTATTCCCGTCGGCGACGCGGCCCAGCTGGCGTACCGCGACACTATTCCGCCCCGCATTCAGCTGTACATGGACAGTGAAACCAGCTTTGTATTTGGGGGCCTAACGGGGACGACGACCACGCTGATTGGCAACCTGCGCGACGCCAGCGGCATCAACACAGCGGGTACCGGCATCGGCCACGACCTTACCGCTACCCTCGACGGCGACCCTACCAAGGTTACTATTCTCAACGAATTCTACACGGCCAAAGTAGACAGCTTCCAAGCTGGGCAGGTGAAGTATCTGTTCAAAAACCTCAGTCCGGGTCCCCACGAGCTGCGCGTGAAGGCCTGGGATACCTGGAATAACTCGGCCGAACGCGCCATTGAGTTTATTGCGGCGCCTACCGAAAAGCTGGCCCTGCAACACGTCCTGAACTACCCGAATCCTTTTGCTAGCGCCACTACCTTTCACTTCGACCATAACCGCCAAGGCGAAGAGCTGGAGGTACAGGTGCAGATTTTCACGGTATCGGGTAAGCTGGTTCGAACCTTGCAGGCCTCGGCGCTGAGCAGCGGCCCCCACGTAGCCTCCATCAGCTGGGACGGCCGCGACGAATATCATGATCAGTTAGCGCGCGGTGTCTACGTGTACCGCGTCAGTGTCCGCTCCCCTCGTGACGGCTCCACGGCCTCTAAATTTGAAAAACTAGTTCTGCTTAACTAAAAGCAAAAGCTTCCGCATTTCGCCTACCTTCCGCCTCTATCTTTTCTTCGTTCCCCTATGACACTGACGAAACTGACCTTGCGCTCCATGCTGTTGCCGGGTCTGCTGGGCCTGGCTGCTACCGCTCATGCCCAGGACCGGGTTATTCCAATTACCACCGCTGTTCCCATCCTGACGGTTAGCCCAGATTCGCGTTCGGGAGCAATGGGAGAGGTTGGCGCGGCTATTAGCCCAGATGCCAATTCCGCGTACTACAATCCTGGTAAATTGGGCTTTGTGCGCTATCAGCACAGTGTTTCTACCTCCTACACTCCCTGGTTAGCTGGTGTGGCCAATGACATGGGCTTAGCCTATTTGAGTGGAACGACCAAAATTGGCGAGCGAGCTACGCTTGCGGCTAACCTGATGTATTTCGATTTGGGGGAAATCCAGTATCGTACTTCCACAGGAGCAGCTAACGGCACTTTTAATCCCAAGGAATATGCCTTTAGTGTGGGCTATGGTCAAAAGCTCAGCGAAAAATTCGGGGTAGGCATCAATGCCCGCTACATCCGCTCCAACCTTACCGGCGGCAATATCACCGACACGAATCCTGGCAACGCAGTTGCCGTAGACTTGGGTGCTTACTATAATACGGACCTTACGATTGGCGCTGGTGAGTACAGCTTGGCCTTCGGGGGCGCGGTTTCCAACATCGGCAATAAAATCAGCTATACCCGCGCTAACCGGCCAGATTTTCTTCCCACTAATCTGAAGTTAGGCACTGCTATCACGAAAGAGCTGGATGCCTACAACAAGATTACACTAGCCTTCGACGTCAACAAGCTCCTGGTACCTAGCCCCTACTACGAAGATGGCGTACCCTCTAATGACCCAAGGATCATAGAGGAAAATCTCAAACGGGCCGACTATGGCATCGTGCGCGGCATCACCAGCTCATTCGGCGACTCTCCTGATGGGTTTAAGGGGGAGCTGCGTGAGATTAACCTTTCCGGCGGACTTGAGTATGTATACAATGATTTGTTGATGGCTCGGGTAGGCTATTTCTACGAGAGCCCCAACAGTGGCGCCCGCCAATACCTCAGCGTTGGGGCTGGTGTCCGGTATCAAGTATTCGGGGTTGATGGGGCCTATTTAGTGCCCAATTCTAGAGCTAACCCGTTGGCCCAAACATTACGCGTGTCGTTGCACTTTAACTTCAATGAACTGAGCGAAGCCTTCGGCAGCTCCGGCGACACCTCCAACTAACTTTTTCTCTTTTGATGCTCGACCGTAAAGTCGCTCCTCCCGTTCAGCCGCTGGCCCGCGTAACGCTGCCCGCGGCTGACGTGTTTTCGCTCCCCAATGGAGCTCGTCTGCATGTGCTGCGCAACGATGCCCAGCCCGTTGTACGTCTGCAAGTAGTATTCAAAGCTGGCAAATGGTATGAGCCTGCGCCTGGTATTTCCTTGCTCACCGCGCGTATGCTGCTTGAAGGCACCCGCACGCGCACAGCCCGGCAGATTGCGGATGAAATAGCTTTCTACGGCGCGTCCCTGGAATGCGAGCAAGGCTTTGATCGGGGCACGCTCACCTTATACTGCCTAACTCGTCACCTGCCCAAGCTCCTACCTCTGGTGCTGGATGTAATAACAGAACCCACATTCCCGGAGCCAGAACTGGAGCAGCTGAAAACCCGCACGATTCAGAACGTGCGCGTTGAACGGCAGAAACCTAGCTACCTAGCCGCAGAGCAATTCTCTCATAACTTGTTTGGCTCAACGTATCCCTACGGCACCAAATTCGACGAGAACCTCTTTCGTACAGTTACGGCCGCTCAGATTCGGACCTTCTTTCAGCAGCGCTACCAATTATCGCAAAGCGAAATATTCCTGTGCGGTGACGTCGCGAATACAGATCAAACGTTAGTTGGTGATTTGCTAGGTACTACTGCTTCCTTATCAAAAGCAGAACCTACCCTACTGCCTACAGTACCGAAAGCAGTAAGCGCACCAGCCCAAGATTACGTGTTGCTCAAAGGCAGTCTGCAGTCTTCACTCCGCATCGGGAAACTATGGCCGCCGTTAAGTCATCCACAAACGCATGAGTTGCAGGTACTGGTTAAAGTACTAGGAGGCTACTTCGGCTCGCGGCTGATGCGAAATATCCGGGAAGACAAAGGTTTAACCTACGGCATCTACGCCAGTGTAAACCCGCGCGAACATGCTTCCAGCTTTGTCATTGGCTCTGATGTCAATGCAGCTAACACGGAAGCCGCCATTAAGGAAATCCATTTTGAGTTGAGCCGGCTGCAAACTGAGCGTATCCCGGATGATGAGTTGCAAACCGTCAAGAACTATATGGCTGGTAAGTTTGCCAACGAACTCAGTACCGTATTCGAACAGTGCGATAAGTATATGAACTTAATATTTCATAGTCTTCCCACGACTTACTATACTGAGTTTGTGGAAAGAATTCAAGCAGTCAAAGCAAACAACCTGTTGGCATTAGCACAGGAATACTTATCGGCTAACTCAATGATAGAGGTAGTAACAGGACCCAAGGAGTAAACTAAAGATTGCTCGTATACAAAAAGGGAGCCTTGCTGGTGCAAGGCTCCCTTTTTGTATATCTAGAATGCTAGGCAGTTATTCTCATGCACCACTGATACTACACCTCACATCAGTAACACTGCTTTCATGAGCATTGAAGCGTTATAATAAACTACATATGTAAGCTTCCTGTATCTGCCAAAAGAAAATAAGGCCTGATATAAATAGGCATGAATACTACCATCGGTTATATAGCCACATTGGTTCCCTATCTAGCTCTATTAGCAGATAATGGCTAATGAAATTGAGTTCTATTTCCCTTCTCCTCGCCCTTGGGGTGGCGGCCAGCGTGGTGGCCGGCAAGCCGACGGCGGCAGCCAGAGCCCGGGGAAGGCGGAGCGGGGGCAGGGCAGGCCGGGGGGCCTACAACACAACTGCCCCCCGCAGCACAAGGTCGCGGGGGGCAGCAGGATGTGATAAGGTTGGCGG
>NZ_BMGS01000011.1 GCF_014640315.1 Hymenobacter glacieicola | reverse complement strand
CAGCATGCGCAGGAGCTTGAAGCCCAGCGACACGGTCAGCAGCCAAAATAACGGCGCGTAGCCAATTGGTTTAGAAGAGATAAACCACACTAGAAAGTAGAGCAAACTAACCACTCCCAGCCCTACCAATACCCGCATCTGGCGTACGCCGGCCACTTCCCGCATCACCACACCCATTGAGGTTGACCGCTTCGCTGCAACTGGCTTGGGAGCTTTCCGCTCCACAAAGGCACCTGGCTTCTCAATCTCAAGAACATTCTCACGCATACGCCATCAACTTTACTACCTCAAGATGCAGACCTAAAGAGTTTGCCTGTACGCAAAGTTCGAAATTTTAACGATTTTTATTAAAATTTATCTTTTAGCAATACATTTATTCCTTGATGCGTTACCCTGCTCCCGTCAAATTTTCCTTGTTTCAACACTTATTCGTAAGAATAGGAGGTGCGCTTCTGGCTCTGTGCCTGCTAGATGCGTGTCGAGACAAGGCCCCGCTTTCACCGGAAAATCCGCCGGTTGGGGTAGTGCCAGTCAAGGTGGTGCGCACGGCCCAAGGCTACCAGCTGCTGCGCGGCGGTAAACCGTACTTTATTAAGGGCGGAGCAGGTCTTCATCATTACGACCAACTCCAGGCAGCCGGGGCTAACTCAGTGCGGTTGTGGTCGGCTGATTACGCCGACGACCGCATGAACGAAGCCCACCGCCACGGCCTGACGGTAATGCTCGGCCTCTGGCTGGAGCATGCATCAAAGAAATTTGACTATTACGATAAGGAGCAAGTAGCCCGGCAGAAAGAAAACTTGCGACGGCAGGTATTGCAATACCGTTACCACCCAGCCTTACTCGCTTGGGACGTTGGCAATGAGCTTGATTTAGAATCCGCTACTCCGCAGGTTTTTCGCTCCGTCAATGACATTGCCCGCATGATTCACGAGCTGGATCCATATCACCCAGTTACCACCACCCTGACCAGCTCTGTTGTGCGCCTAAAGCAGATAAAGAGCTTGTGCCCTGCTATTGACTTTATCAGTTTCAATGCCTTCGGCAACTTGCTGGATTTGGGAGAGCGGCTAGAAAAGATTGACGGTTCTACCCCTTATCTGGTAACTGAGTTTGGGGCTCGTGGTTACTGGGAGTCTCCTGTTACAAGCTGGCAGGCGGCAAAAGAGCAAAATAGTACTCAACAGGCTGCCTTTATTCGGCAGCGGTACTTGAAAACCGTGCTGGGTGACCGCGCAGCTTGTTTAGGATCCTATGTGTTCTTTTGGGGCAATAAATTTGAATATACACCTACCTGGTTTAGCTTGTTTGCGCCTACTGGTGAGAAAACGGCGGTAGTCGACGTAATGCAGGAGCTTTGGTCTGGCCGAGCCCCGCGCAATCGGGCCCCCAATATCAGCGACTTGTGGCTTACCGCAAACGGCTCTCACAACAACCAACTGCTACCACAAACCGAGTATGTGGTGCAATTGGCTACAACTGACCCGGAAAACGACTCCCTGCGAACAGTATGGGAAGTATTTCCTGATATTATTCTCAAAGCGGAGGCAAATGATACCCGAGAAAGTAGTCTAGCGACTCCCTCGGATGCTGTCAGGGATGTCGTGCTTGCTGCTAACAGTCAGCGGGCCGTATTGCGCACTCCGCAACGCCCTGGCGCCTACCGCCTCTCCGTGCATGTATTTGACGGCCAAGGTAGCGTTGCTACGGCCAGCCTTCCGTTTTACGTGCTACCATCTCAGGGCTTGACGGCAAAGTGATAGACAGACGCATATAATGATGGTCTAGGCTACAAGGGTGCATATGTCACGCTACTGCCAAAGGAACACTGGCCATGATAAGGGACAAGTGTGTTCTTTATAAAAGCATACTTGAGCTGTTAAAATAAGCGAAGCAGAAACTGTGATTATTCTTCGCAAAAAACTTTGAATAATGACGACATACGATTGGTAGGCTTCTAGTTATCATTTTGTAAATTTTTACTGTCTTACGCCCGCAATAGCGTTATAAATCTTTGTAAAACATTCATATTTTTATACTTATATACTTTTTATAGTATTGCATCCGTGTACTAGACGGCTTTGCGATGCGGATTAAAATTGTACTCTATCTACTTGTAATTGTTTCTTGGGCGGTAGGCGCCTCCACGGCGCGGGCAACAACGTACTATATTAGTCCGGCCGGTGATGACGCCGCGACTGGTACCACGGCTACCGCAGCCTGGCAAACCCTGACCCGGGTAAATGCCGCCCGCTTCCAGCCCGGCGACCGTATCCTGTTCCAGGCTGGGGCAACGTTTACGGGTTCCTTGTGGCTGCAAAGCGCCGGTAGCGCGGCTGCCCCCATTGTGGTAAGCTCCTATGGGCGGGGAGTGGCTACCATCAGCAGCGGCCACGACTTCGGCTTTTATGCTCCCGATGTAGCCGGAATTGAATTACGCCGACTTCGGTTTGTGGGCTCCGGCCGCCTAACCAACACAAACTCAGGCGTAATCTTCACCACTGCCCTAGCCAATGTGCGGCTGCGCCACCTGGTGCTGGATAGCTTGGACGTGAGCGGCTACCTGAAGGCCGGCATTATTCTGGGCAGCTCCAGCCCCAGCAGCGGCTACGACGACGTGCGCATCACTAACTGCCAGGCGCATGCCAACGGAGAAGCCGGCGTTTCATCCTACAGCTACTACCCCCAGCTTAGCCACAACAACTGGTACGTGAGCAACTGCCGCGCCTACGATAACGCGGGTCGCCAGGACGTTACGACCACTCATACCGGCAATGGCATTGTGCTGGCCGGCATTGATGGGGCCGTAGTGGAGCGCTGCGAAGCCTACAATAACGGCTGGTTGAACAGCAACCCCGGCGGCGGCCCGGTTGGTATTTGGGGCTGGCTCTGCAACAACCTAGTTATTCAGGACTGCGAGTCGCACCACAACCGCTCGGGCCTGGCCCACGATGGCGGCGGCTTCGACCTGGACGGGGGGTGCACCAACTCAGTGCTGCAGTACAACTACTCCCACGACAACGACGGCGCCGGCTACCTACTAGCGCAGTTCGACGGGGCGCCGCCCATGCACGACTTGACCATTCGCTATAACATCAGTGAAAACGATGCCCGACGCTACGGACAGGGAGCCATTATGCTGTGGTCATCGGGGGCCAACGGCGGGATTCAGCGCGCGGCCATTCACAACAACACGGTGTACGTGACGCCCGCCACCGATAATTCGCAGGCCAAAGCGTTTTATCTGTCCAGCGCCGGCGTGAGCGGCATTACCGTTCGTAACAACATCTTCCAGACGACTGCTGGCGTTCGGCAGGTGCAGGTTCTGAGCACGGCCAACCTGCAGTTACAGGGCAATTGCTACTGGGGCGGGCCTGATACGCCGCTTTCCATTGCGTGGGGCGCAAGCGCCTTCACCAGCCTCAGCAGCTGGCAGGGCGCCACGGGCCAGGAAATGATTGGGACCCGGGCCGTGGGCCTAAACCAGGCTCCCAACTTCATAAGCCCGGGCGCTGGCGGAACCCTGAACTCTACCTCCAGCAAACGCATGCAGTCCTCCTGGGATGCGTACAAGCTGCAAGCCGGCTCCTCCGTTATCGGGCAGGGCCTGAACCTGATCAGTGAATTTAATCTGTGGCCCGGACTCCGTGACTTCTTCGGCTCGGCCACTCCCCCGCAGGGGGTAGCCGGCAACATTGGGGCGGTGGAGGCCAGCAACAGCACCGCGCCCCTGCCCGTGGGGCTGGCCAGCTTCACCGCGCTCCGCCAGCGCGAGGCCGTGCTGCTGCGCTGGACTACGGTTTGGGAAGCCGCAAATGCCTACTTCGAAGTGCAGATCAGTACGGATGGGGCCGTTTTCCGCCGCGCGGGCACGGTGGCCGGCCGCGGTACAACTACGGCCCTAACCAACTACCGGTGGCTCGACGAAACGCTGCCGCACCCCGCCGCTACCCTGTATTACCGCCTGAAGCAGGTTGACCTGGATGGTAAAGAAACGTACTCATCCGTGGTAAAGGTGGCCCCGGGGGCCGCGCAGCCGGCGTTGGTGCTGCAGGCCTGGCCCAACCCCTTTGCCGAGGTAGTTAATCTACAGATTCAAAGCCCGGCCGCCGGCAAAGCCAGCATTACCTGCACCGATGCCCTGGGCCGGGCCGTGCTCAGCCGCACCTTGGATGTGGCCCAGGGCGCGGCGGTGGTTGCCCTTTCGGAGGTAAGCCAACTGCCCCCGGGCGTGTATTGCCTGCGGGTGCAACAAGGTAGCTACCAGACTACCGCCACCATAACCCGCCAGTAGCCTCGCGTATCAGTTGCCTAAAAGCGGAGCCTTGCTTGAAATACTCGTTTTCAAGCAAGGCTCCGCTTTTAGCGCTGGAGGTACTTATATAGAACAGCCCTCGGCTACCTTGCCTACTGGTTAGCGCAGGCTAACCCAATTGGGGCGGGCCGGAAGACCTGCCGGGTGGGCCTGCACTACGGACGTAACGCCGAGGGTAGCCCCGCTTGCGTCGCGGTAGCGGATGACGTATTCGGGGGCTGCTTCCGGCTCCAGGGAGGTAGTATCGAGGAAGGGGCTGCAGGCGTTGCGGGCCACGCACTGCCAGCCGTGGTGCTGGCAGCGGCGGTACACGTAAGCAAAGCTGCTGGTAGTGGTCGGGAAATCCAGCCGCCGCCCAGCTGGCACGAGGTGGAGTTGCAGAAGAAGCGTAGAAGTGAGTGCAGTCATAGCGGTGGTGGTGTGCAGAAGTATCCGTTGGATAGCTGCCTAAACGTGCCGCTGCCCCCTTAGGGTCCCGGGTTTCTACGGATTTCCCGGCCCGGAAAACCCCCATTTTCCACTCCGTATTTACCAGTTGTAGGGTTGCACGTTGCGGAAGGAGTACATAATCAGGGGATTTGCTAACCGCAGGGTATTGCCCGCGTAAGCAGAGTAAACGCCTCATTAGTAGCCTTCTGACCTTCTAACTGCTATGAACAACAACCAACAGTATGCTCTTATCACGGGGGCCACCAGCGGCATTGGCTACGAGCTGGCCAAGCTTTTTGCCCAAGACCACTACAACCTGGTTATCGTGGCCCGCAACGAGCAGGAGCTGGAGCAAACCGCCGCTGAGTTCCGCCAGCAGTATGGCGTGACGGTGGAAACCATTGCCCAGGACCTGTTCCGGCCCGAAGCGCCCTTTGCCGTGTACGAGGCCGTGAAAGCCAAGGGAATTCAGGTAGATGTGCTGGTAAACAACGCCGGGCAGGGCCAGTACGGGGAGTTTATCGAAACCGACATCAACCGGGAGCTGGAAATTATTCAGCTCAACATTGGCGCCTACGTGGTGCTCACCAAGAAATTCCTCCAGGAAATGGTGGCCCGCAACGAGGGGAAAATCCTGCAGGTGTCCTCCATTGGCGGCGAGCTGCCGGGGCCGCTGCAGTCGGTGTACCACGGCACCAAAGCTTTCGTCACTTCCTTTACCGAGGCCATCCGGGAAGAAACCAAGGAAACCAACGTGACCATCACGGCCCTACTGCCCGGCGTAACCGACACGGACTTCTTCAACAAGGCCGACATGACCGAAGCCAAGCTGGTGAAGGAAGGCCACCGCGCCGACCCCGCCAGTGTAGCCAAAGATGGTTACGAAGCCCTGATGGCGGGCAAAGACAAAGTGGTTTCCGGCTTTATGAACAAAGTACAAGTGGCCATCAGCAACGTCATTCCTGATAACCTGGTGGCCGCCAACCTGCACCAACAAGCCAAGCCCAGCGAGAAATAGATTTGCCTGCCCCGCAGCCCGATAAGTACAGAGCGGCCCTACCTCTGGTATCCACCGGGTAGGGCCGCTTTGGTTAGGACGGGCCAGAAAGGGGTAGGCGAAACGCGTACCTCAGCCCGGTTAGCTCGGGCCCGGCTTAGCTAACCGGGAAAGTAAGCGTGATGCTGGTGCCCTGGCCCGGCCTCGACTGCACCGCGAAAGTGCCACCCAGCAGCCCCACCCGCGTCCGGATGCCGGCCAGGCCTATGCCCTTGGCGGGGTCTATAACTTCTGCCTCAAAGCCGCGGCCGTCGTCTTCCACGCTCACGTGCACCTGGCCGTCCTCGCGGGCTACCTGCACAAACACCTCCTGGGCGCCCGCATGCTTCATTACGTTGTTGAGCAACTCCTGCACGCTGCGGTACACGGTGGTTTCCAGGGAGCGGGGCAGTGGTTTTTCCAGGCCGGAAAGATTCAGGTCTATGGTTAGGGAATGGGCCGGGATTCGCTTGACCAGCTCGCGCAGGGCCAGCTCCAGCCCGAAATCTTCCAGAATACTCGGGGTCAGCTCAAAGGAAATGTCCCGGGTAGCCCGAATGGCCTCACTGAGCAGGTGCAGGCTGGTACGCGTTTGCTCAGTGGAAGGCAGGTTTTCCAGGTTCAGGCGGGTGGCGTAGAGCAGCTGGCCCACGCCGTTGTGCAGGCTCTCGGAAATACGCCGGCGCTCCTCCTCCTGGGTGGTCAGAATGGCCGACAGCACCTCCTGCTGCTGGCGCAGCTTCAGACGGGTTGCTTCGGCTTGCAGGGCGTTACGCTCGGTTACGTCGCGGGCCAGGATGAGCACGCCCGACAGTACTCCCTGCTGGTGCAGCGGAATTACGTTCAGGTCCATGATGATGGGCTGGTGGCGCCAGGGCCAGTTGGCGTAGGCCACGGGCTCCCCGGCCAGGGCCCGGTGCACCAGGTCCCTGATTTCGGGGTCCTCGGCCATGCCGGGTAGGGCGTTTTCGAAGGGCAGACCCAGCACCTCCGCCTCCGGCTGGCCCATAACGGCGGCTACCCTGTTGTTCCAGGCCGTTACCCGCAGGTCGGTATCCAGGGCGATAACGCAGTCGATGGTGTTATCGAGCAGCCTTTTGGTAAACTCCTTCTCGGCCTGCAACTTTTCGCGCTGCTCCTCCGACTCTGTCACGTCGATGCCGAGCAGAACGGCTTGCTGGCGCAGGGCATCAAAGAAGCCATAGTTGAGGAAGAAAACCGGCTTGCCTTCGTACTCGGCCCGATCCAGGAACCGCACGGCCCGGCCGGAGAGCAGCTCGTTGGCCGGTTTGGCCAGGGAGGGGAAGGCATCGGTCAGGGAATGCCCCACCAATTCATTGTCCTGAATGCCAATGCGGCGCAGGCCCTCGCCTTCCACGCTCAGAAAATGACCATCAGGCTTAATCTGGCTAAGAATGATGGGCAGGTTTTGCAGAATGTGGGAAAGCAAACGGTTTTTGTAGCCTAGTTCCTCCTCCGCCACCCGCCGCGTGGTAATGTCGCGCATGAGGCCCACAAAGCGGGTGGGCCGGCCTAGCTCGCGCATAACTTTCCCGAAGGCCGAGACGTAGCGGATGCTGCCATCGGGCCAGATGAGGCGGTGCTCTAGATCCAGGGGCACCTCCTCGGTGGCGGCCCGGTGCAGGTGGGCCGCTACTGCTTCCCGGTCATCGGGGTGAATGGCTTGCTGCAGGAATTGAAGCGGGGCGGGGGAGGGTGCCTCGGGCTGGCCGCAAATGCTGCGGGCCCGCTCGTTCCAGGTTATTTCACTGGTGACGTACTCAATGGTCCATACGCCGGCCTCCGAGGCTGTCAGGGCCATTTGCAGCTGCTCCTCACTTTCCCGCATTAGCCGGGGGCTTTCCTTTTCCGCCGTAATATCGCGCCAGGAGGCGTGCACCACGTGGCCGTCGGTTTCGGGAATGGCCGTGAGCAGGACGTCTTCCCAGAACTGCTCCCCGTTGCTGCGGTAGCGGCACCACTCAAAACGGGCGTGCCCCCAGCGAAGGGCGTGCTCCCAGTACTGCTGGGCCAGGGTAAAGGACAGCTGGCCATCGGGCTGCCGTTCCGGCGAAAACGCGGCGGCATGCTGCCCAATCAGCTGGCTTTTTTCGATGAGGCCCAGCAAACGCAGCGTGGCGGGGTTGCAGTCCACGAAGCGGTTGTCGCGCATGAGCAGCATGCCATCCTGGCTCTGGTCGAAGAGGATGCGGAAGCGCCGCTCGCTAAGCTCCAACTCCCGGCGGGCCTGGCGCTGCTCGGTAATATCAATCAGGGCCAGGCGGCAGAGCTGGTTGCCCCCGACATCAGGAATGGCTACCCCTTCCAGCCGCACAAACAAGATGTTCCCGTCGTAGTGACGCATCTCCACGGCCAGCACTTGGCGCGCTTGGTGCTGCTGGATGCGCTCCACAAACTCGGCAAACTGGTGGCGGTACGACGGGACCACAAACAAAGCCAGCCGCCGCCCCAGCAGCTGCTGGCGCACCAGCCCCAGCAGCTGGCAGGCCTGCAGGTTCAGCTGGGTCAGGGTACTATCGGGGGCCAGGGTGCAGTAGCCTACCGGCGCAAAGTCGTAGAGGTCAACGTACTGAGCCCGGGAAGCCTCGGCAGTAGCCTGGGCCAGCAGCAATTCCTCGTACTGCATTTCCAGCTCTATCTGGTGGGTTTGCAGGTCCTGCACCAGCCGGTGCATTTCCGGGGAGGCATCCGGCGCAAGGCTGTGGGTTACCAGCGCCCGCCGCTCGGCCCGGGCCCGGAGGTCGCGCAGGGCGGCAGGCACGTCAATTGGGTGGTGGTTTAACCCCGGCTCAAGTTCATTCATAACACTGGCAGCGCGTAAAGCAGGTACGCTCCGAGGAGCTACGCAAAAGAATAGGGAACGTTCTGGGCCGGCAGCCGCCAGCAGGACGCTTGCTGGCCAGGGCTACCCGCCAGAAAATCAGGCTACTACCTCCAAGGTTTCTATGCCCAGCAGCAGCCGGTTGGTTTGGTGGCCGCCGCGCAGAATGGCCCGCCCGTAGAGCACCAGCCGGCGCCGGCCCAGCTCCGGAAACTGGGCCTCCAGCACGTAAGAGTCGAAGGCGGCCTCAGTGGCGGTTTCCGTGAGAATGGCTGGGGCCAGCAACGCCTGCAAGTGGCGCTCCAGGCCTGGGTTGTCCCAGGCACCGTTGCTCAGGGAGGCCAGCGGCTGGCCCTGCACCTCGGGGGCCGTTAGGCGGAACGCCTGCAGGAAAGACGGGCTGGCCGTTACCACGCGCAGGTCGCCATCGAGCACCAGCAGGGGCTCCCGCACCGTTTCCACCACGCTTTCGGCAAGGCGGGCGGCTTCCTGAAGCTGGTTTTCCAGCACTTTCATTCCCGTCACGTCGGTGAAGGTGATGACGGCCCCGCTGATGTAGTTGTCCAGGGTGCGGTAGGGCAGAATGCGCATGGTGTACCACTCGCCCGAAACGGTTTGGATGTTGGTTGAAACGCTGGTGAGGCGTTCCAGCACCTGGCGCACGTCGCGCAGCAGGTGCTCATAGCGCAGGTTGGAGGCAAAGTGCATGAGCGGGCGCCCCACATCCGTGGGAACCAGGGGAATGATGCGCTCCACGGGCGGCGTAAACCGCTTGATGGTCATGCTGTTGTCGAGGAAGATGATAGCAATTTCGGTGGCGTCCAGCAGGTTCTTCATGTCGTTGGCCGACTCCGAGAGCTGCTCCGTTTTCACCATGTACTGCATGTTCAGGGTCATCAGCTCCTCGTTCAGGCTCTGCATTTCCTCCTTGTTGGTCATGGCCTCCTCGTTGGTGCTTTGCAGCTCCTCGTTGGCCGACTGCAGCTCCTCGTTGATGCTTTTCATCTCCTCCAGGGAGCTTTCCATTTCCTCCAGGGAGGTTTGCAGGCGGTACTTGGTGTACTGCAGCTCCTTTTCCAGGTTGGCTACCACCTCGTCGCGGGTCAGGTCGGGGCCGGGGCGGCCCGCTTTGCGCATGCGGCGGGGGGTAGGCTGCTCCTCAAACACCACCAGCAGCAGGCCCGAGAGGGTGCTGGGTTCATCGAGGGGCTTGATGGTAAGGCGCACCAGCTGCTGGCCGCTGTCGGTTTGCAGGCGGGCGTTGTCCACGGTTACTTCCTCGTGGGTCTCGGCGGCGCGGTGCACGGCCGCGCTCAGCTCGTAGGCCAGGTCCTCGCGGGCCATTTCAAACAGGTTCATGCCGCTCAGGCCGGGGGCCGGCTCCAGGTAGCGGCCCGTACGGCCGTGGATGTAGAGAATTTCGCCCTTGGGGTTGACCACCACGGCCGGCGGGGCATAGGTGCGCAGCAGCACCGTCTGGACCAGGGAGGCAAACGCCCCGCCCTGGCGGCGAGTAGAAGTGGCAGAAGACATAAGGGCGGGCGGGGCCGGAGCCAGGGTAGGGTGGGGGGCCAGGGCGAAGGGAAAATTCGTCAGGCGAGGAAAGGCAGTAGGCGAGTCGTTGCGGCGCGAAATCTTCCACTTCAAATCCAGGGGCTGAAACAGGTCCTGGGAGCCGGTAATGTTTTCGCTGGGCCCCAGAAACAGCAGTCCGCCGGGGTTCAGGGAGTAGTGGAACACCGGCAGCAGGCTTTTTTGCAGCTCCGCGCTCAGGTAAATCAGCAGGTTGCGGCAGCAAAGCAAGTCCAGCTTGGTGAAGGGCGCATCCTTGTGGATGTTGTGCAGGGCAAACACCACCAAATCGCGCACCTCCTTCCGAATCTGGTAGTGGTCGTTTTCCTTGTAGAAGAAGCGTTGCAGCCGCTCCGGGTTCACGTCGGCCGTGATGTTGTTGGAGTAGAGGCCCTGGCGGGCGAAGCTGACGCCCTCGGGCGAGATGTCGGTGGCAAACAGCTGAATTTTGAGGTGGCGGCTGGGGTCCACCTCATCCAGGCACTCCAGCAGAGTCATGGCCAGGGAGTAGGCCTCCTCGCCGGTGGAGCAGCCCGGGGCCCACACCCGAATGGTAGAGCCCGACTCCCGCGCCTGAACCAGGGTCCGGAGGTGGACTTTCAGGCTCTCGAAGGCGTCCGAGTCGCGGAAGAACTTGGTCACCCCAATCAGCAATTCCTTGAACAGGCTTTCCACTTCCTGGGGATTTTCCTGGAGGTAGCGCACGTAGTGGCCGAACTCCTTGATCTGGTGGGCGTTCATGCGCCGCTCAATGCGCCGGAACACCGTGTTGCGCTTGTAAAAGCTGAAGTCGTGGCCCGTTTGAGCCCGGATAAGCAAGAAAATTTTCTGCAGCGCGTGGGCGGGCATGGTCGTTGGCTCGTCGTAGACGTCGCCCCGGGAAGGGCGCGCAAGCAGGGGCCGCTCCACGTAGTCGAGCAGCTTGGCGGGCATCTGTTCCGGGGGCAGCACAAAATCCACGAACTCGGTGGCCAGCGCCGCCCGGGGCATGGAGTCGTAAAGGGCCGTTTTGGGCTCCTGCACCATCACCATGCCGTAGTTTTCCATCACCAGCTTCAGGCCGGTGCTGCCATCGGAGCCCAGGCCCGAGAAAATCACGCAGATGGCCTGCTCACGCGCATCCTTGGCCAGGCTTTGCAGAAAAAAATCAATGGGCTGGCGCAGGGCCGGCGCCTGAGTAGGCGGTAGCAGCAGCAGCGTGCCGTGCAGCAGGCTCAGGTCCCAGTTGGGCGGAATAACGTACACGGTATTGGGCTGCACCTGCATTCCGTCGGCTACTTCTACCACGGGCATGTCGGTGTAGCGCTGCAACACGCCGGCCAGGTCGCCGTCGTGGTTGGGCAGCAGGTGCATCACCACCACGAACGCCATACCGCTGGTGGTGGGCATGGCCCCAAAAAACCGCTCAAACGCCTCCAATGAGCCCGCCGAGCCGCCCATAGCAACTACCGGAAATTTCAGGGTAGCGGCCCCAAGTTTGGAAGTTTTTGGGCTGGGCTGTTCCGCCGTGGGGAGCTGTCCGGCGCCATTCGTGGGGGTAGCCGGCGCCGCAGAAGGGAGGTGGGCTTCCGGGTTCGGGCGAAAATCTGGAGTCATGAGGAAAGGGAAAGAGGTAGCGGCTTGAGTGCGGCCGCCACTAAGTGGCCGCCCAACATGACGGGCTGCCTGAGGTAAAGCTATCCAATATAACCCGCTTGCCCGGCGTTTCGATCCGAGAGTTTATGAGAGAAAACGAAGCTCAACCAGAGACTGACTGGCTTTGGCTGCGTACAGCAGGCTGTACCTACGGGCGTTAGCCCGCACTTATCCTTCTTCCTCTCCCTTCTGGCCCGTGACTAGTTTTCCTGCTCACCTCATTGTAATTGGAACCTCTGCGGGCGGTATGCCAGCCCTTACCCAGTTGGTAGAGCAGTTACCTGCCTCCCTGCCCGCCGCCGTGCTGGTAGTGCAACACCTCTCGCCCGACTCCACGGGCGAGCCCCTAGTAAACCGCCTCAACCACCATACCGACCTACGCTGCCAGCTGGCTGTAAACAACATGCCGCTCGAGGCCGGCACGCTCTACTTGGCCCCGCCCGACCGGCATATGCTGGTGAAAGACGACTATCTGCTGGTAACCAAAGGCCCGCGCGAAAACAACTACCGCCCCGCCGCCGACGCCCTGTTCCGGTCGGCGGCCGTGCACCATGGGCCCAACGTAATTGGGGTGGTGCTTACTGGCATGCTGCACGATGGCACCGCCGGCCTTGACTTTATTAAGCGCTGCGGCGGCACAGCCGTGGTGCAGGACCCCCACGACGCGGAGTTCCCGAGCATGCCCGAAAGCGCCCTGCACGGAACCGATGTCGACTACGTAGTGCCGCTGGATATGATGGGCCGCCTGCTACTGGAACTGGTAGGAATGCCCAGCCGCCCGCTTGTCGAGGCCTCTGTGCCGGAAGATTTAAGATTGGAAGCCTCAATTGCCGAACGTGTTGTGGGACAAACCTATGAAGTAGACCAGCTGGGCCAGCAAGTGCCGCTCACCTGCCCCGACTGCGGCGGAACTCTCTGGGAGCTTCGGCAAGGCAAAATGTTGCGCTACCGCTGCCACACCGGCCACTCCTTTACGGCCGATGCCCTGCTGGAGAAAACCCAGCATGCCATGGAGGAAACCCTGTGGGTGGCCCTGCGCATGATGGAGGAGCGCAAAAACCTGCTAACCAGCATGGCTGTGCGCGGGGAGGGCCTCTGGAGCGCGCAGCAGGAGGAAAAGCTTAACGAAATCAAGAAGCACATCAACCGCCTGCGCAAGTTTCTCATCAACGGCCAGAAAGAGGAGGGCCTACCCTTACGGAACAGTACCGAAGATCAGCCCACAAATTAACCGCGCCCCAAGTCAGGGCGCGGAAAAACTGCGCTGCCTCAGCAGAACGCCTTGCTGTGGGTGCGCAACTGGCGCTTAAGCAGGGCCTTCTGCTGGGGCTGGCAGTTGCCCGCTTGCTTGCCTGGCTGGGTAGCCTAGGTAACTGTTCGGCTCGGGTTGCCGTTGAGACGGAGGCAGCCGGGCAACACCGGCTCGTATTTTCCGTGCTTTCACCCTCCATCCTAAGCCATGCCAACCAAATCCACCCCCAGCGCCGAGGTCTATGCGGAGTTCAAGCGCGACGTGAACATGACTGCCGCTGAAATTGAGAAGTGGCTTAAAACCGAAGAATCCCAGTCTGTGGGGCAGGACAGCGGCGACGGCACCAGCATCGGGCACCACTCCGGGGAGCGAATTGTGGAGATTTTGCGCAAGAAAAAGGCCGACCTCACCGAGGCCGACGAACAGCACATGCACAAGGTGCACAGCTACGTCAGCCGCCACCTGGCCCAGGGCCCCCAAAACCAGAACGAGGTAGAAACCTCGCGGTGGCGCTACTCCCTCATGAACTGGGGCCACGACCCGCTCAAGGACCGGTAGCAAACCAAAAGAACCGTGCTGCCCCGCTCCGGCCGGGAGCCGGGAGTAGGCCCAAAATTCTAGAATTAAAGCAACGAGCGTCCAGCCCAGGACAAGCCTAAGCAGGACGCTCGTTTCATGCTGAAAAATAACCTGTTGTCGGCTGCCAAGGCACCCGAGGCGGCGCGCCTGGTGACGACGACGGTGCCAGGTGCACAAAAGCTGTCCTGCTAGCCTAAGACGCAGCTCCGGGCCTGCTAACGGGGCAATGACGTTGCAAGAGTACCTGTTCTGCTTGATCTAGTCTCTGCTTGTCGAAGCATCCCTACCGCTTCGTTGTCACCTCTAATTAATCAGCCAGCGGTAGAGATACTTCGCCTGCGCTCAGCATGTCGGCCGTACTCAGCCTGCGAACTGCTGCTCTTATGCTGCGGGCGCAGCACACTAGGCATGACGTTTATTGTCTCGCTACCCAACCTCCTCTGCTTAAGTTCTTGGCTCGGTGGGGGTAGGGCGGCTGGCCGCGTCTACTCAGTGGGCAGCGCCGAGGCGGGCAGGTGGATGCGGAAGGTGGTACCCTGGCCCACCGTGCTGCTAACTTCTACGTGGCCTCCGGCCTGCTGAGCAATACGGTTTACCAGGTAAAGACCCAGCCCCGAGCCCGGCACGTGGTCATGAAAGCGCCGGAACATGGTAAACAAATCGGGGCCGAACCGCGCCAGATCCAGCCCCAGGCCGTTGTCTTGCACCACTAGCAGGGGGCTGCCCGCGGCCGTTATCCGGGAGGAAACCCGCACTACGGGCGGCCGGTCGGGGTGGGCGTACTTGAGGGCGTTGCTGAGTAGGTTATACAGGATGCTCTGCAGGTTAAGGCGGGCAAACACGACCCGCGGCACGGAGGCGAAATCCAGCTCAAACTGCGCCTGTTGGGCCTCGGCCTGGCTGCGCAGGCTCTGCATCACGCTCTGGGCCAGGGGCTGCAACTCCACAACTTCGGTGGGGAAGCGCTGGGCCAGCCGCTCGGCCTGCACTACCTGCGCCAGGCCCTGAATGGTGGCCTGAATCTGCCCCAGGGCATCCTCAAACATCTGCATGAGGCGCTCGGCGTCGGGGTCGTGGAAGGTGGCCGTGCGCTTGAGCTCCTCAAACACGCCGGCCATGTTGTGCACCGGCTGCTGCAAGTCGTGGGAGGCCGTGTACACAAAGTTATCCAGGTCCTGATTGATGCGGGTCAGCTGTTCGTTGGTGTGGCCTAGTTGCAGGTTGGCGGCCAGGGCCTTGGCGTTGGCTTCCCGCAACTCCTTGTTGGAGGTAGCGAGCTTTTTACTGGCCAGGGCCAGGGCTTCGGCCAGCTCTTTCTGCTGGTGAATGTCGGTGTTGGTGCCGAACCAGCGCAGGGGCTGGCCGTTTTCATCGCGTAGGGCCAGGGCCCGCACCAGAAACCAGCGGTAGGCCCCATCGGCCCGGCGCAGGCGCGCCTCTACCTGGTAGGGGTTGCCGGTAGCCAGGGCCGCACGCCAATGCTGTTGCATCAGGGGCAGGTCCTGGGGATGAAAAAAGGACATCCAGCCCTGACCATTCGTCTGGGCCGGGGTGCCGCCAGTGTAAGCGTACCACTGCTCGTTGTGGTACTCGGCCTCACCGGTGGGGGTAGTCGTCCAGACCAGGTTGGAAATGGCGTTGGTCAGGGTCCGGAAGGCCAGCTCGCTGTGCTCCACGTGGCGGCGGGCCCGCACCAGGTCCGTCACTTCGTAGGCAAACACCAGCACCCCATCAATGCGGCCCCGCTCATCGTAGCGGGGCTGCTGAATATAGGTGAAGTACCGGTCCTCCAGCTGCCCGTCCTCGGGCCGGGCCACCGGAATATGGATGCTGGTTTCCTGGTGCGTAACGCCCGTTTCGTACACCTGCCGGAAGGTGCGGTACACGCTGTGGTGCGCAATTTCGGGTAGGGCTTCCAGAATGGGTTTGCCCAGCAGCTCGCGCCCCGGAAACAGCTCCTGATACCCAGGGTTCACCAGCTCAAAGACAAGCTCCGGGCCATCCAGTACGCAAATAGCGGCCGGGGCCTGCATAAAAAACCGCTCCAGGCGGGCGCGTTGGCGCTCGGCCTCGGCCTGGGCCTGCTGCGCCTCCCGGGTGCGGTCCGCCACGCGGCGCTCCAGCTCATTGTTGGTGGTCAGAATCTCGAGGTTGGCCGATTGCAGCTCCTCGTTGGTGGCCGTTAGTTCCTCGTTGGTGGCGGCCAGTTCTTCGTTGGCCTCGCCCAGCTGCATTTCGCTTAGCTCCACGCGGCGGCGGGCTGTTACTTGCTCCGTCACCTCGTAGGCAAATACCAGAATGCCATCCACGGCGCCGGCCAAGTTGCGGGTAGCCTGGTAAATGAAGTTGTAGTAGCGCTGGCCCAGGCCGCCGGTATTGTCGTGGTCGAGCTGTACCTGCATTTCGGTGGCATGGAAGGTTTCGCCGGTGCGGTACACCTCGTCGAGCAAGTCAAATATGGGCTGCCCGGCCAGCTCGGGCATGGCTTCCCGGATGGGCTTGCCCAGTAAAGGCCGCTTCCCGACGAGTGCCTGGTAAAGCGGGTTCACGAGTCTGAAAACGTGCTCCGAGCCCTCAAAAATGGTAATCATGGCCGGGGCCTGCATAAACAGGTGGTGCAGGCGGTTGCGCTGGGTTTCGGCCTCGGTGCGGGCGGCCTGCTCCCGGGCCTGGCTGGCGCGCAGGGCTTGCTCCACTGCCGTGCGCGACTGGTCGGCCGTATCGGTGAAGCTAACCAGCAGGCCGCTGCCTACCCGCCGGGCCGAGAGGTGAAAGTAGTTATCGAGCCCGTCGCCCTGGTAATTAACGCTGAAGCGCTCCAGCTGCCCCGAGGTAAAGGCCCGGCAGTGAAAGTCGAACACGCCGGTGGGCAGAGTATGGGGGTAAAGCTGCAGGTAGGTTTCGGTAGGCCGGGCCGGCAGCCCCAGAATCTGCTGGGCTTTGGGGCTGAGCAACTCAATGGTGAAATCCACAATTTCCTCGCCGCCTGCGCTGTTATAGATGGGTTTGTACAGCGCAATGCCCGTCAGCGAAACTTCAAACAAGCCCTGCAACAACTCATCGAGCGGGAAAGTGTTCCCCACTTCGGCTGAAAAGAGCACAGAGTCAAAAAAGTCAGGCACAAGAAAACAGACTGCAAAACCTACTATTACCCTGGTACCCACTACCAGGGTTAGGTACAACAATACTGATAAAATACTGCTCGGGGCTGGAAAGGTTTTTTGGGGCTGGGTGCGCCAGGCTCATAAACCGGCAAGTGCGCGGCATCTAAACCGGAAATAGACTACCTGACGCAGGAAAGCAGTAAGCCATCAGCGCGCCGCCAACGGCTAGTGCCTGGTAAGCATGCGAAGTTTGCCGGAGTGAGCGAGCAGCATTGCGGCTACGGGTCCCGGGTAGCTTAGCTGCCCTCGGCCGTAATGTCCTGCACTGTAAAACCGCCCTTGGTCAAGGCCTGCCGGATGCCTTCCGGACTAGGATTCTCGGTGGCGGCTACCACGGCTACTTCTGCTTCGCCGGCTTCTATGCGGTCCACTATCAGGCCCAGGCTCATCAGGAGTTGCCGGGCCCGCCCAATGCTGTCGGCGTCGGTGAGGGTAGGAATCTGCAGGCGGTAGCGCAGCAGTTGGGTGGGGTTGGTATCGGGGGTGGGCGTGTGCATGGCAGAAAGGAAATGAAGCGAGAAACTCAGCAGAGGCTGGCTCTTGTGTACTGCATTAGGGCCGGGAGGTTATGTTGAGTTGGCGCCGCCGGGGTAGTCGGCCGCAAACCAGTAGCTTCGCGGGGCCTTGCGCAACCGCCCGCTACGTTGCGCGTCAGTAGCCCACGTTCCTTTTTCATTTCTCCATTTTCTCCCGCATGACCTCCATTTTTCGTCCGGCTGCCGTAGCTGCCCTGCTGGCCCTGGCTGCGCCGGTGCTGGCCAAAGCCCCCCGCGAGCTGACGTACACCGTGAGCATGGACCCGGCCGCAAACAGCAACGCCTTTCAGGTGAAGCTGCAACTGCCCAAGCTCAAGAAAGACCAGGCAACCTATCAGTTTGCCGCCACCGCGCCCGGCACCTACCAGGTCATGGACATGGGCCGCTTCGTAAGCAACTTCCAGGCCTTTGATGACAAAGGCAAGCCATTGGAGGCCAAGCAGGTGTCTACCAATCAGTGGCAGCTCAGCCAGCCCGAAAAAACCCGCGAAATCCGCTATACCATTGCCGAAACCTGGGATACGCCGGTTAAGGAGCACAGCATCTACCGCATGTGCGGCTCTTCGCTGGAAACCGACCACGCCCTGCTCAACGGCCAAACCCTGCTGGGCTACCCCCAAGGCATGCAGGATAAGCCCCTACGCCTGAAGCTGGAGTACCCCAGCGGCTGGAAGGCCGGCTCGGTGCTGCAGGCCGACAAGGAGGGGTACTACCACCTGCAGAACTACGACCACGCCGTGGACTCGCCCATTCTGCTGGGCCGCCTGACGGAAGCCAGCACCAAGCTTGGCAACGCCGACGTGGCCCTGTATTGCTACTCCGCTACCGATAAAGTGCAGGCCGAACCCTTGCTGGGCTACATGCAGAAAATGCTGAATGCTGCCCAGAGCTTTTTCGGGGGGCAGCTGCCGGTGCAGCGCTACGCCTTCCTCTACCACTTCGCCGACCGCTCGGCCGGGGCCTGGGAGCATTCCTACAGCTCGGAGTATGTGCTGCTGGAGCAGCCCCTGACGCCTGAGTCGGCGCAGGGCGTAGTAGACATTGCGGCCCATGAGTTTTTCCACGTCATGACGCCGCTCAACATCCACTCCGAGGTAATTGAGCAGTTCAACTTCGTGCAGCCCACCGGCTCGGAGCACCTGTGGCTGTATGAAGGCACCACCGAGTGGGCCTCGCACATGATGCAGCTGCGCGGCGGCCTGGTGCCCCTGGACGACTACCTGAGCATGCTGCACGACAAGGTGCAGTACGACCGGACCCGCACCGATACCACTTACAGCCTGAGCCGCCTGGGTCTGAATTCGTTCAGCGACGAAGGCCAGCGCCAATATGGCAATATTTACCAGCGTGGGGCCCTTACGGCCGGCCTGCTGGATCTGCGCCTGCTGGAGCTGAGCGGGGGCAAGCGCGGCCTGCGCGACGTGCTGCTGGAACTGGCCAAACAGTATGGTCCCAACAAGCCCATCAGCGAGAAAAACTTCTTCCAGGACTTCACCCGCCTGACGTACCCGGAAATTGGGGACTTCTTTAAGCGCTACGTGCAGAACGCCGAGCCCCTGCCCCTGCAGGAATACTACGGCAAAGTGGGCGTGCGCTACGAGCCCATTGTGCATACCGGCAAACAGGTTGCCAGCCTGGGCCAGGTGGGCCTGGCCCCACGTGAGAACAATGTGTACTTCACCCGGGTAGGCGGCCCGCTGCAAGCTGCCGGTGTGCAGGTCGGCGACCAGCTGCTGGCCGTAGACGGCGTGCGCAACGACTTCACGGCCCTGCGACGGGTAGCCACCCGCCAGCCCGGCTCCGAGCTGCCCCTAACCATCAGCCGTAACGGCCAGGAGCAAACGATACGCGTGAAGCTGGGCAGCACCGAGGACGTGAAGCGCTACGTCTTCAGTCAGGACCCCGCCGCTACGGCCGCCCAGCTGGCCCTGCGCCAGGTGTGGTTGAAGAATCTGTAAGCCAGGCTTTTCTTCCATACACACAAAGCCCCGGCGACTTCGGTCGTCGGGGCTTTGTGCTGGGGTAGCAGGCGCTAGGCCGGCCGGGCCAGGGTACTTACCGGCGGAGTAAGATGAGCCAGCGGGGTAGGATAGGTGTGCACTACCGGGGTAGCTTCCGTAATGGTGCCGGCCGCGTCGCAGTAGCAGACCAGGTAGTCGATGCGGCCGCTACCAGTAGGAACGGCGCGGTCGATGTGGGGGCTGCAGGCATTGTGGGCAATGCACTTCCACTCCTGGTTGGCCTGGCGGCGGTACACATAGGCAAAGCGGCCCGCCTGCCGGGGAAAGTCGAGACGGCAGCCAGCGGGCACCAAGTGCAGTTGCAGATCAATGGTAGCAGTTGGAATGGTCATGGGAATATTGGAAGTGCAGAAGAAAAACTTTACTTATTTCGTTCTGAAAGATAGACACCAGACCAGCCGTTTCAGCTCCCGGGTTTCTACTGATTTAGCGCGCGGGAAACGCGTATTTCGCTCGTCAGCCGGCCAAGCCCGCGGCTTCTGTAGCGAAAAGTAACCCGCTAATACCTTGATTGGCAGCTGAGTCAGGGCTAGGCGTGCGCGTGGAAGGTAAGAACCGGCGAGGCCGCATGCAGGGCCACGCTCTCCGAAATGCTACCCTGAAACAGGTGAGCCAGCCCGGCCCGGCCGTGCGTCAGCATTACCACCAGGTCGGCATGAGCCTGCTCGGCAAAGCGCGGAATGCCGGCGCTGGCGCTGGGAGCCGCAAATACGTCGGGCTCATAATGGGTTAGCTGATGACGGTCGGCGAAGTGGTGGATGCGCTGCATGGCCTTGTCGTGCTGCCCCGGGTCCGATACAACGTCGAGCAGGTGCAGTAAAGCTTCCGGAAACACCTCCTGTACCTGCCGCAAGCTGGCAATGGCCAGATCGGCCTCCGCCGAAAAATCGGAGGCAAAGACAATGTGCCGCACTTCGAAGTGCGGGGCCGGGTGCTTGACCGTGAGAACCGGACAGGAAGCCAGCCGCACTACGTGCTCGGTGCGCGAACCGGTAAACACGTGGTGCCAGGCGTGGTGGTCCTTGGTACCCATCACCACCAGGTCGATGCGCCGTTCCTGAATAGTGTCCAGCACCGCGTCTTCCAAGGCCGCGGTATGAATCAGGTCCTGCACCGGCACGCCGGGAAAAGTGCGCTGGGCCTCGACCATCAGCTCGTGCATGTGGCGCTTCACTACCTGCAACAGCTTGAGCGTGTACACATCGTTGAGGCCGCCCCCGCCCGCCAGGCCACCGGTGGTAACAAACCGCGCCGATTCCGGCAGGTCCACTACGTGCAGGAGGGTAACCTGACCGCCGGTGCGCCGGGCTACCTGCAGGGCCAACTCAAACGCATTGTGCGCAGTGGGTGAAAAATCAGTGGGTACCAGTAGATTCTTCATAAGGCGAGGAAATGAAGGTGGAAAAATAGGACTCGGCAGCAGCAGTAAGTGGTGGCGTGGGTAGAAAGCGTTTCCAATCGCGCTACGCAAAGCCGGCGCAGCTTGCGCAGCAAGCGTCTGATTAACAGGGGAACATCAGCTGAGCGAGATGCTTGGCCGCCAGCTCAGCATGACATGTTAAGGAGGGGCTATTTACAGGTGGATTTAGGAAATAATATAGAGGATAATTTGTATTAATGCAAGTAAATGAGAGGTTTAGGCGCTACGCGTATTAGGCTGCGGCAACATATTCAGGGTGCCTGGTAGCAGCTCCCAACGCCTAACGGCGCTAGATCAAACGCATCATCCAGTGGGGCTGAAATGCGTAACGCCCGACCCCCTGATTCAGGAAGCCGGGCGCCACGGAGCTGCGACTACGTAGAAGTGAGTAGACTACCGCTCCAGCTTGAAGTCGGGGTCCACGGTTACGCGCTCGGGCGTGGCCGAAACGGCCCAGCCGGTGGCGTACATCCAGCGGGTCATGCGGGTTAGCTTGGCCACGTCAATGCGCGAGGCTTCGTCGCGGGGGGTGTGGTAGTCGGGGTGGAGCAGGGTGGTAAAGAACAAGGCCGGAATGCCCGCCCGGGCATAAGGCAAATGGTCGGAGCGGAAATACCAGCCCTCGGGGTGCTTGGCGTCGTCCCAGGAGTTATCGAGGGCAAACTTGGTGAAGTTCTCGTTGGCCTTCAGGGCCATGTCTACCAGGGCTTTGGAATTGCGGTGGGGCGGCGTGGAGCCCAGCAACGCCGCTGAGTCGGGAGCGTTGCGGCCCATCATGTCCCCGTTCAGCACGGCCACAATGGAGGACTTCGCCACCGTGGGGTGCTCGGCGTACCAGCGCGAGCCCAGCAGCCCCCGCTCCTCGGCCCCGTGCCACACAAACAAGGCTGAGCGGGCGCCCGGCCGCTGCTTCCAGGCCCGGCCAATGGCCAGCAGCGCCACGCTCACGGTAGCATTGTCGTCGGCCCCGTTCCAGATGGAGTCACCGGCTACGGGCGAGCCAATGCCGTCGTGGTCATGGTGGCCGCTAAAAAGGACGTGCTCCGTGCGGCGGGTGGGGTCGGTGCCGGGGGCCCGCGCTACTACGTTCATCGAGGGGTACTCGTAATCGTTGGCTGTTAGCTCGGCCTGCAACCGGGCCCCGCGGGCTTGCAGCTGGGCCCCCACGGCCTGGCGCACCAGCAGCACCGGCACCGCAGACGCCGGCAGGGGCATGGAAGGCAGCAGGTAGAGCCCATCCTGGTAGCGGTGGCCCACAAACTCCAGGCTGGGCTCGGCCGTAGCATTAGCTGCCAGAACGATGCCGGCTACTCCGCGCGTGCGCAGGGCCGTGCTTTGCTGGGCAATGGCGGCCAGGGTGTAGCGCATGGCCCACAAGCTCATCTTCGGGGCCGGCAGGGGGGTAGGCGGCAGCAGGGGCATGGCCACAATCTTGCCGCGCAGGTCCCGGCGCACGGTATCGGCCAGAGAGTTCAGCCACACAACCGGACCATCCAAGCGGGCGTTGAGCGGGGTAGTCACCCAGGCATCTTTCCACAGGCTCAGGGGCTTACCGCTGACCGTGAGGCGCGTGGAGGCGGCTACCGTCACCCGCCGCAGGGGGTAGAACTGGAAGTACGTGCCCTCGTCGCCGGCGGGCTCCAGGCCGGCTTCGCGGGCGCGCTCGGCCACCCACACAGCGGCGCGCAGCTCATCGGCAGTGCCGGCCCGGCGGCCCCGGAACTTGTCATCGGCCAGGGCAAACAGGTCCCGGCGCACGTCGTCCTCCTGAATGGCACTCAGGAGAGGCTCGCCCGGCGCGCGGGAAGTAGCGGGCGTGCTGCTGCGGGTGCAGGCCGATAGAAGAGTTGTGGCCAGGCCCAGGCCCGCCAGAAGGGTAGTAAAACGCATAGGCTGAGGAAAAAGGAATACGAGAAGCCAGGTCCCGGGTAGGGTGGCCCGCGGCCCAGCTAACCCGAGGCGGGACAGTAGGGAAACGCCCCAGGGGAGGCTAAATGTACTTGATTAGCCGAACAACAGACAAGCGCAACCCCTGGTAACCCGTGGGTAGCAAGTGAACTGATAAGCCCAGGGCAGGAAGGCAGCGAAGCAGCCTGAAAGACTGGTGTTACACCGCCATAGGCTTATCTGACCTAGTAACGACGAGGCGTCAACCGGCTTCCCGCCCGGCAAAGGATACTATGGAACCGGCTGCAACAGCTAGGCTCAGCTATTCTTGTTTACCGGCTCCGGTTGGCATTCTCCCAAGGAGGGGTATACCTATGTTTTAAAATATTTATTCAAATCATTATATAAAATCAAAAAATGTATCAATATTTACCCTGGTGGAAACCTCTTTCCTCTTCTGTTGCCCTTCGGTTTGCTTCTCTTATGTACTACCAACAAGGGGCTTTCGCACTCTTTGTGAGGTAGCACGGCGGAGCCCGGCACCGAAGGCGAGCAGCGCTCCGATTCCTTTCCTGCTGCTTGCTTCAGGTTGGCAGTTGCCACTGGCAACTGTGGCCCAGGTACTCCAGCAGCGTCCTATTTAACCGCAAAAAAGGCATGATTTCACTTGAGCAGTTGTCGCCCTTGGGCATTGGAACCAGTCGGGTAGCTTCCCTGGGCAGCCGCATGGCGCCGGCCGCCTTTGCTGAGTTTCTGGAAGTGGCTGCCGAGCGCGAGGTAAACCTGCTTGACACGGCCGACTTCTACGGCTCCGGCGACGCGGAGCGGCTGATCCGGAAAGGCATCCGGGCAACGGGCAAGCCGTTTTTTGTGGTTACGAAAGCCGGGCAGCCCTGCGTGCACACGCCGGGCTGGCTTTCCCCCCTGAACCAGCTGGCCAAGAAAGTGAAACAGCGCAGCGGCGCCAAAAACAACTACACCTCTGCCTACCTGATCAGCAGCGTGCAGAAAAGCAACCGGCGCCTCGGCGTGGAAGCCGCCGATGCCTTGCTCCTGCACGAGCCCACGTGGAACGACATTGCCCAGGCCGACCCCTGGGAGGGTCTGGCCCGCATCCGAGAGCAGGGCCTGGCGCGCTACACCGGCGTTTCCAGCAACGACTACCGGGTAGTAGAAGCTGGCATCTCGAGCGGGCAGGTGCAGCTAGTGCAAACCACCGTAAGCTGGCGCAACCCCAACCCCATTGTGGCCCTGTGCCGGGCCCACGGCGTGCCGGTGCTGGCCAACATGGTCCTGCAGCCCTTCAGCGCCCTACAGCCCACTTTCGCTAGGCAGGCGGCGGCGGTGCAGCAGCTGCCGGGCCTGAGTGGCCTGACGCTCCCGCAGCTGCTGATTGGGGCGGTGCTGGCCGAAAAACAAGCCGACATCGTGCTGTTCGGCACCAGCAGCCTGGGCCACTTGCAGCACAATATTGAGTCGTTGCGCTACGTGCCCAGTTTGCCCGCCGCCTTGCCCCACCTACACCAGCTACTCGCATGATTATCTCGAAAAACACGTTTGAGGAAGGCCAGACGCTGACGGCGGACCTCTGCCTGATTGGGAGCGGTCCGGCCGCTATTTCCATTGCGTTGAGCCTGGAAAACTCCCCGTTGCGGGTGCTGGTGCTCACGGGCGGGGGCTGGACGGAAACCTTGGCCAACCAGGATTTGTACCGGGGCGTGGTGCCCCAGGCCGGCACCCACGAGCCCCTGGAGGAAAACCGGCGCCGGCAGTTTGGCGGCAGCTCCGCCGCCTGGGGTGGGCGTTGCATCCCCTTCGAGCCCCTCGACTTCAAGCCCCGGGCCTGGGTGCCCGACAGCGGCTGGCCGATTTCCTACGAGGAGCTGCTGCCCTACTACCACCAGGCCGCCGAGGTGTGTCAGATTGGGCGCTTTGAGTTTGATGGACACCAGGCCTTTCCCAAGGGGCAGCGCGAAATTCTGGCCGGTATGGACTCGGAGGAGCTGACGTCCGGGCCGCTAGAGCGCTGGAGCCCGCCGGTGCACTTCGCCAAAACCTACCGGGAGCGTCTGGAAAGCAGCCGCACCATTCAAGTGCTGCTCGATGCCCACGTGCTGTCCCTGGAAATGGAGGACGACCACAGCACCACCGTCGGCCATGTGAACGTGCGCATGGAAGGCCGCAACCTGCGGGTGCAGGCCCGGCAGTTTGTGCTGGCTACCGGCGGCATCGAAAATGCCCGGCTGCTGCTGGCTTCCACCAGCGCGCGTTTTCCAACTGGCCTGGGCAACCAGCATGATAATGTGGGGCGCTACTACATGGCCCACATCTGCGGGGTGTATACCGACATCCGGCTGCACGACAACAAAAAGCTGCAGGCCGACTTTGAGCGGGACGCGGGCGGCGTATACTGCCGCCGCCGCTGGTGGATTCCGGAGCCTGCCCAAGAGGCTCACCACCTGCTCAACACCATCTTTTTCCTGTACCACGCCAAAAACGAAAACGGCCACCGCGACGTGCTGTTCTCCTCCCGGTTCGTGGCCAAGTCCCTGCTGTTCATTCTGAGCCAGGGGCGCAAGTCGGTGAGCCGGGGCGCGCAGCAGGCCCGGCAGCAGCTACCCGCCCTGCGGGAGCACCTGGCCAACATCCTGCGCAACGGCCTGACCGAAATTCCGGACCTGGTAAAGCTGGGGTTCAAGCGCATGGCCAAGCGCCGGGTACCCTACCTGCTACCCTCGCGCCGCAACCCCTACTGGGGCCTCTACATTCAGGCCGAGCAGGCCCCCAACCGGGAAAGCCGCATCTGCCTTTCAGCAACCGAGAAAGATGCCTTTGGCATGCCCCGGGCTGAGGTAAAGCTGGCGTTTCTGGAGTCCGATGTGGAGTCGGTGGTGCAGGCCCACAAGCTGTTCGTGGAGCGTTTCAAGGCCCTGAACCTAGGCGAAATCAACTGCGAGGAAGCTGATTTGCGTGACCATATCCGCAAGCACATCGGCTCGTTCAACTCCTCGGCCCACCACATCGGCACCACCCGCATGTCGGAGGATCCGCGCACGGGCGTCGTCGACAAGCACGCCAAGGTGCATGGCCTGGACAACTTGTACGTGGCGGGCTCCTCGGTTTTCCCCACGGGCGGGCACGCCAATCCTACCCTTACTATTGTGGCTCACGCCCTGCTGCTGGCCCATCATCTGAAAACGGAAGCCCTGGCCCCGGTGCGGGAAGCGCAGCTGGTAGGATAGGCGCAGGGCCTACCCCAACCCTACGAGCTACACCTGATAGGTTTGACCGTATCCATGGTCCGGGATATAACGAAGCCCATCAGGCAGTGCCGGAGGCAAAACCTGACGGGCTTCGGGTTGAGTTATCTGGTGTTGATTCCTGCTTACTCGCCGCCGTACTTGCTTTTGCCCCCACCGCCGGCATCCATGCGCACAATGCGGGGGCGGAAGGAACCCAGCACATCGACCAGGTCCTGCTGGTGGGCCATTACCTGGTGAATGTCCTTGTAGGCCTGGGGCGCTTCGTCGAGCCCGCCGCCAATCAGCTCAATGCCCTGGTCGCGCAGCAGGCGGCGCAGTTCGCCTTCCGACACCTGCTGCTTGGCCTGGGTGCGGGAAAGCCGCCGCCCCGCCCCGTGCGAAGCCGACTGGATGGAGTCCTGCTCGCCGCGGCCCCGCACAATAAAGCCTGGGGCCGTCATTGAGCCCGGAATCACGCCGAGTACGCCCTGCCCGGCGGGGGTAGCGCCCTTGCGATGCACAATGGCCTCGCGCCCATCGGGCAGGGTTTCCTTCCAGGCAAAGTTGTGGTGATTTTCCACTTTGGCCAGGGGTTTCTCGCCCAGGGCTAGGCTCAAGCGGCGGTGAATATCGTGGTGACAGGCCGAGGCGTAGTCGCCGGCCAAGTTCATGGCCCGCCAGTATTCCTGGCCCTCCTGCGAAGCAAGGTCGAGCCAGGCCAGGTAGCGCGCCTCCGGGGGCAGGGGGCACTTCTGCATGGCTACCTTGGTGTAATGTTGGGCAATGGCCGCCCCCAGCCCCCGGGAGCCGGAATGGGACAGCAGCCCCAAATACTGGCCGATGGGTACGCCCAGCTCGTTGTCTTCGGTGGTGATATCGACCACGCCCCACTCCACGAAGTGGTTGCCCGAGCCCGAGGAGCCCAGCTGGTTGATGGCGGCCTCCCGCTTGCCCTTGACCACCGGAATTTCCCGAAACTCGGGCCGGTCCAGAATCGGGTCGTGGGTGGGGTTCTTAAACACTTCCTTAGCCCCGAAACGAGTGTGGTTGTGCAGCAGCTTTTTCAGTTCTTGGGTGCGCTGCTCCAGGTAGCGTGGGGGCAAAGGAAATACCGACAGGGCCATGCGGCAGCCGATGTCCATGCCCACGCCGTAGGGAATCACGGCGTTATCCACGGCCAGCACCCCGCCAATGGGCAGGCCGTAGCCCTGGTGGGCGTCGGGCATGAGGGCTCCGTCCAGGGTCACGGGCAGCTTCATGGCCGTGTCCATCTGCTTGCGGGCGCCGTCCTCGATAAAGGCCTCCCCGTAGCGGCGGTAGTCTTTTACGTCGGGGCTGAGGCTGACGTCGCGGCTGGGGTCGGGTACGAACTCCTTGGCCAGCTCCCGCCACAGCGAGTCGCGGAGGTAGGCGTAGGGGTCGGCCTTTATTTTCTGAAGCAGGGCCAGGGCGCTGCCTTTGTCGAGGTTCTTGAGCTGGCGGTCCTCCAGAATATCCAGGGCCAGGGTAGTGGCCCGGCCTTCGGGGTAGCCAATTTTGCGCAGGTCGTTGCCGCGCAGCTTCTGAGTTGCCATGGAGAGAGTAGGGTAGGTGGTAGCAGGTGTAGCGCGGTTTGGGGGTCGGAGGTTATGGTCGAGGTTGGGGCCGGGGGGAGGTCCGCCGTACCGTTCAGCTAGCCGTTTTCCGGGCCCGCCCAGCGGAAACTTGTGGGCCTGATTCGCGTTTTCGAGGGGCGGGGGCCGCCCAAGCAAGGCCCCCTTAGCTTACTTTCCTATGTCTACTACCCCCCATTCCATAGAGCAGGCCCCGTTTCAGAATTCCTTTGTGGATGAGCTGCGCGGCGAGGCTTCCCTCGACAAACGGCCGCGGCAGGTGCCCGGCTACCACTACTCCCGCGTGGAGCCCACCCCCGTTGCCGACCCGCAGCTGCTGGCCTGGTCTGAGGAGCTGGCCGCTTTCCTGGGCCTGACGCGCCCCCCGGAGCGGGGCCCGGCCGTGGAGGTGCTGGCCGGCAACCGCCTGGCTCCCAGCATGAAACCCTTTGCTGCCCGCTACGGCGGCCACCAGTTCGGCAACTGGGCCGGGCAGCTCGGCGACGGCCGGGCCATGTCCTTGGGTGAGCTAACGGCCACCGACGGCACCACCTGGGAAGTGCAGCTGAAAGGCGCTGGCCCCACGCCCTACTCCCGCCGGGCCGATGGGCGGGCCGTGCTGCGCTCCTCTGTGCGCGAGTTTCTCTGCTCCGAGGCCATGCACTACCTGGGCGTGCCCACCACCCGGGCCCTGAGTCTGGTAGCCACCGGCGACATGGTAGTGCGCGACATGTTCTACAACGGCAACCCACGGCCCGAGCCCGGCGCCATTGTGGCCCGGGTGGCGCCTACCTTCGTGCGCTTCGGCAGCTTTCAAATTTTCCTGGCCACCGGCGAAATGGACAACCTGCGCGCCCTGGCCGACTACGTTATCCGACGCTACTACCCCGAGCTGGGCGAGCCTTCGCCGGAGGTGTACGCGCGCTGGTTTGCCGAAATCTGCCGCCGCACGGCCATCATGATTGCGCACTGGCAGTCGGTGGGCTTTGTGCACGGCGTGATGAATACCGACAACATGAGCATTCTGGGCCTGACCATCGACTACGGCCCCTACGGCTGGCTGGAACCCTACGACCCCGACTGGACGCCCAATACCACCGATTTCGGCGGCCGGCGCTACGCCTTCGGGCAGCAGCCCAAGGTGGCCCTCTGGAACCTGATGCAGCTGGGCCAGGCCCTGTTGCCGCTGGTAGCGGGCGTGGAGGTGCTGAACCCGGCGCTCGACGTGTACATCAGCACCCTGGAAAACACCCGTCACGAGATGCTGCTGCACAAGCTCGGCCTCACTTCCTTACACCAGGCAGAAGATCAGGCCCTGTTCGAGGCCTTGGAGCAGACCCTGGCCGAGTCAGAGGTAGACATGACCCTGTTTTTCCGCCACCTCTCGCACACCGCGCCCGCCCTGCTGAAAGCTCCCGAAAACGGGGAGGCCCAGTGGCGGGAGCTGCTGGCCGCGGCGGCCTATACCATGGCCCCCAATGAGGAGCAGAACTTGCTGCAATGGCTGCATCGGTACTTCCTGCGCTTGCAGCAGGAGCAGGCCAGCCCGGAGGCTATTCAGGAAAAGATGCTGCGCGCCAACCCCAAGTACGTGCTGCGCAACTACCTGGCCCAGCAGGCCATTGAAGCCGCCGAAGCCGGCGACTTGTCGGGGCTGAACCGCCTGATGGAGGTGCTGAAAAAGCCCTTCGATGAGCAGCCCGAGCACGAGGAGCTAGCCGCCAAACGCCCCGACTGGGCCCGCGAAAAGCCGGGCAGCGCTACCCTCTCGTGCAGCTCGTAAGCCGGGAATAGGGCAGGGGCGTGCTGCCCCTGCATACTAGCTGCCCCGCCGAAACAGGTGGATTAAAACGCCAGTCATACCGAGTGAGACGAGGAATGACTGGCGTTTTTGCGTTCATTCTTGCCTCTTTTCTACTACCCGCTCCGAGGGGGCATGATGCGCGTCCGGGCTTCCTTGCCGACCTTTGCCGCATGCACACGCTTGACCAATTGCGCGCCGGAAAGTTAGCGGGGACTACCCGCCTCGATTTATCGGAAGACCTGACGGAGTTTCCCCGGGAGATTTTCGACCTGGCCGATACGCTGGAAATCCTGAACCTGAGCGGCAACCGCCTCTCGGTGCTGCCCCCGGATTTGGGCAGGCTCCGGAAGCTGCGTATTCTGTTTTGCTCCGACAACCAGTTTGCTGCTGTGCCCGAGGTGCTGGGCCAGTGCCCGGAGCTGAGCATGGTCGGGTTTAAGGCCAACCAGATTCAGGTGCTGCCGGCCGCGGCTCTGCCCCCCAAGCTGCGCTGGCTGATTCTGACCGACAATCAGCTTGGTGAACTCCCCCCGGAAATTGGCAATTGCCCGCAGTTGCAGAAGCTCATGCTGGCCGGCAACCACCTGGAACAGCTGCCCGAAACCTTGGCTTGGTGCACCAACCTGGAGCTGCTGCGCCTAGCGGCCAACCGCTTTACCAGCCTGCCGGCGTGGCTGCTGACCATGCCCCGTCTGACCTGGCTGGCCTTTGCCGGCAACCCATGTAGTGAGCCGGCCGAAGCCGCTGCCGAAAATCGTAATCCTATTAGGGGCATTGCCTGGGACAGCCTACGGATAGAGCAGCAGCTCGGGGAAGGCGCTTCGGGCTGGATCTACCGGGCCCAGTGGCAGCAGCCGGCCACCCCTGCTGAAGCCGTGGCGGTAAAGCTGTTTAAGGGTGCCCTCACCAGCGACGGACTGCCCCGTAGCGAGATGGTAGCCTGCATGAGTGCGGGCGTGCACCCCAACCTGGTGGCGGTGAAGGGCAAGGTGGCCAATCATGCGGACACGGAGGGGCTGGTGCTGGAACTGATTGATCCGGCCTTCCGGAACCTGGCTGGCCCGCCCAGCTTCGCCACCTGCACCCGCGACGTGTACGCCCCCGACCTGCGCTTCGACCTAGGGGCTACCCTACGCCTGGCGCGCGGCATTGCCGGGGCCACGGCGCACTTGCACGCCCGCGGCATCCTGCACGGCGACTTGTACGCCCACAACATCCTGCACACCCCGGCCGGCGACTCCCTGCTAAGCGACTTTGGGGCAGCTTGCTTTTTCAACCCCGCCGACCCCAGTACCGCCCAGGCATTGCAGCGCCTGGAGACCCGAGCCTTTGGCTGCTTGCTGGAAGAACTGCTGACCCGCACCGAGGTGCCGGCCGCGGCGGCTGCTACATACCAGAGCCTGCTGGCTTTGCAGCAGCAGTGCCTGCAGCCCGAGGTAGCGGCCCGCCCATTGCTGGCCGAAATTCAGACGCACCTAGCCCAGCTCTAGGCAACTGCGTGGGGTAGGGAAGCGGCTGAAAATGTCCCCGTAGTTAAGTCCCTGGGGTGCGGGCGGAACGGCTGCTCAGGCCTGGCGCACCAGCCAGCCGTAGGCGGTGGCCACGTCATCAAAGAGTACTACCACCGGCTGGGTAACGAACTGCATGGCCGTATCCATGGACTTGCGCGCCGACCAATGGGCCGGGCACACCCAGGCCACAAAGTGCATGCCTTCCTCGGCCAGCATGCGGTAGTACTGGCTGCCTACCCACTTGGCGCCCTGCTCCCAGCCGCTGGTTACCTGGCTGTTGTCGTTGAGCATTTTGTGGCAGGGGCGCTGCTTCAGGTACTGCAGCACCAGCTCGCCGCCCGTCTGCGCTGAGGTGGCATCGTGCACGCCTTTCCACTCCACGTACAGCCACTGGTGGTCGGGGTCGTAGCCAATAGAAAGAGAAGCGGTTTCGTACAAATATTCCATGCCACGTGCGGCTAGCAACCGCGTTCAACTTCGTCCAAATCCTACAAAACCCGCCCTCTTTCTTTTCCACCCCTGACCTCAAAGGTAGTATGCTCCGCTGGATAGACGTGCTTACATTCGCCAAATACAGCAACCCCGAACCCCCGCGTCGGCTGGAACTGTCGGAGGCCCAGTGGCAGGCCCAGCTCAGCCCCGCCCAATTTCGGGTAATGCGCCAGAAAGCCACCGAGCCGCCCTACCGCAACGCCTACTGCCGCTCCTACGAGCCCGGCGTGTACGCCTGCCGGGGCTGCGCCACCCCGCTCTTCGACTCCAGCACCAAGTACCACGCCATGTCGGGCTGGCCCAGCTTCACCCAGCCCCTGGCCCGCAACCTCATCCGCTACGCCTTCGACGAAAGCCACCACATGCAGCGCATGGAGGCCCTCTGCAACATCTGCGGCGCCCACCTGGGCCACGTGTTCCCGGATGGCCCGGCGCCCGGCGGCCTGCGCTACTGCCTGAACTCGGAAAGCCTGGAGCAGCGGCCAGCGGCGGAGCCCCTGAAATAACCCTACCGGCCGGGAAGTAGTATTGCTATTCCAGGGGTAGGGAAGAACACCGGCTGGCCGGCTCATAGGTAGCTTGTTTCTCGCCCTCGGAATGACCCTGTTGCTGCCTTCTCCATGTCAAAAAAGGATTCTTTGCCTGCCCCTCAAAACGTTACTGGCTACGTGCAGGTGCGCGGGGCGCGGGAACACAACCTCAAGAACATCGACGTACAGATTCCGCGTGATGCGCTGGTCGTGTTCACCGGCGTTTCGGGCTCCGGCAAGTCTTCCCTGGCTTTTGGCACGCTCTACGCCGAGGCCCAGCGCCGCTACCTGGAATCGGTGTCGCCGTACGCGCGGCGGCTGTTTCACCAGATGGCCGTGCCCGAAGTAGATTCGATTGAAGGGCTGCCGCCGGCCGTGGCCCTGCAGCAGCAGCGCGGTACGCCCACCACCCGCTCCTCGGTGGGCTCGGTTACCACGCTGTCGAACCTGGTGCGCATGCTCTATTCCCGGGCCGGCGACTACCCCGCCGGCCAGGCCATAGTGTACGCCGAGGGCTTTTCGCCTAACACCCCCGAGGGCGCCTGCCCGCAGTGCCACGGTCTGGGCCGCATATACGAGGTAACGGAGCAAAGCATGGTGCCCGACCCTTCGCTCACCATCCGGGAGCGGGCCATTGCGGCCTGGCCTCAGGCCTGGGGCGGCCAAAACCAGCGCGACATTCTCGTGACCCTGGGCTACGACGTGGACCGGCCCTGGCAAGAGCTGCCCCAAGAGCAGCGCGACTGGATCCTATTCACCGAGGAGCAGCCCGTAGTGCCCGTTTACCCCGGCTACTCGCCCCAGGAAACCCAGCGGGCCCTTAAGCGCCGGGAGCCCCCGAATTACATGGGCACCTTTAGCAGCGCCAAGCGCCACGTGCTGCACACCTTCGCTACCACCCAGAGCCCGCTCATGAAAAAGCGGGCCCTGCAGTACATGCTCAGCACGGAGTGCCCCACCTGCCGGGGCAAGCGCCTGCGGCCCGAGTCCCTGGCCGTCACGTTTGCCGGCCTGGACATTGCCGACATGTCGGGCCTGCCGCTGAAGCGGGTCGCCGAGCTGCTACGACCCTTTGCCGAGGGCAGGGCCGCGCGCCAGCCCCACGATGCGGCCCATCCTGAGCAGGTTATCGTGGCCCAGCGCATTGCCGCCGACCTGTGCGCCCGCCTAACGGTGCTGCTGGATTTGGGCCTGGGCTACCTGGCCCTGGAGCGAAGTACGCCCACGTTGTCGCCGGGGGAGTTGCAGCGGCTGCGGTTGGCTACCCAGCTGTATTCCAACCTGTTTGGGGTAGTGTACGTGCTCGACGAGCCCTCGGCCGGCCTGCACCCTTCGGATACAGAGGCCCTGCTCAACGCCCTGCAGGGCCTGAAGCAGGCTGGCAATTCTTTGTTCGTGGTAGAGCACAACCTGGATGTTATCCGCCAGGCCGACTGGCTGGTGGACGTGGGGCCCGCGGCCGGGGAGCAGGGCGGCGAAATTCTGTACAGCGGTGCGCCCGCCGGTTTGGCCGCGGTAGGGGCTTCCCAAACGCGGCGCTTCCTGTTCGGGGCTGGCCGCGAGGCGGTTGCGCATCAGCCGCGCACCCCAGCCGGCTGGCTGCGGCTGCAGGGCGTCACGCGCAACAACTTGCAGGAGCTTGAAGTGGAGTTTCCACTGGGCGTGTTTACCACCGTCACGGGCGTATCGGGTTCGGGCAAGTCCAGCTTGGTTAGTCAGGTGCTGGTGGAGCTGGTCGCCGAGCAGCTGGGGCAGGAGGTAGCCGCCGAGGAGGAAGAGGCCGACCCTCTGGAGCGGGCCGCTACCCCCCAAACCGGCGGACAAATTACCGGCGGCATGGAGCAGATCAAGCGCCTGGTGCGCGTAGATCAGAAACCCATCGGCCGCACCCCGCGCTCCAACATGGCTACCTACACCGGCCTCTTCGACCACGTCCGGAAGCTGTTTGCCGCTACGCCCGCCGCCCGCAAGCGCCGCTACGATGCCGGCCGCTTTTCTTTTAACGTGGCCAAAGGGCGCTGCGAGAATTGCCAGGGCGAAGGCTTTGTAATGGTAGAGCTGCTGTTTCTGCCCAGCGTGTACGCGCCTTGCCCGGTCTGCCAGGGGGCGCGCTACAACGCCAAAACCCTGGAAATTACCTACCGCGACAAGAACATTGCCGAGGTGCTGGGCCTGACCGTGGACGATGCCTGGGCGTTTTTCGAAGAAGAACCCACCGTGCAGCGCGCCCTCACGGTGCTGCGCGAGGTAGGGCTGGGCTACCTGCGCCTAGGCCAGCCGGCCACCGAACTATCGGGCGGTGAGGCCCAGCGCATCAAGCTAGCCACCGAACTGCAACGGGCCCAGCGCGGCAACTCCCTCTACATCCTCGACGAGCCGACCACCGGCCTGCACCCCTCCGACGTAGAAAAGCTGCTCATCCAGCTTGATGGCCTAGTGGAAGCGGGCAACACCGTCATCGTAGTAGAGCACGACATGCGCGTGGTAGCCGCCTCCGACTGGGTGCTGGACATCGGACCCGGCGCCGGTGATGAGGGCGGCCAGATAATAGCCGCCGGCCCGCCGGCTACCATCATTAAGTCAAAGCAAAGCCGCACCGCTCCCCACCTGGCCCGTTTTCTTCAGAGCACAGCCAATGGCAAGGCGTAGGTGGTTTGGGAGCTAGCCTTGCTTGTCCTAGAATTACTCCTTCATCACCCGCTGGGTGCGGTTGAGGTTGCGGCCCTGCAAGCGCACCTCGTATATGCCGGGGGCCAGGTGGCCGGTGTAGCGGTTGAGCTCGGCTTGGAGCAGACTGCCGGAGCCGTGTAGCCGGAGCATGGGTATGCCCTGGGGCAGAAGTACTTCCAGCGTGAGCGGGCCGGTGTTTTTGGGCAGGTTGGCCAGGGTAAAGGCCTGGCCGCCGGCCGCAGGCTTGGGATACACGAACAGGCGGGGCGTGCCCATGTTGGCCGGCGTAATGCCGGCGAAGTTCACCCCAATCAGCACCGGGTCGTGGTCGGAGGAGCGAAAGGGCGTGCTCACGTCGGTGGCCGCGCCGGCCATGTCGAACTGCAGAAACAGCGGCTCGCCGGAGTTGATGTTCCACTTGTGCACATCGATAAACCCCACCATGTTGGACGTGACGATGCAATGGTCGAGGGAGCCGGTAAGGCCCTTGAAAACGTAGGAAGCGCTGGTGGGCGGCGTTACGACGACCAGCCCCGCGGCCCTCATAATGTCAATGGGGTCCTCCTCGTAGTTGGCGTTGTAGTCGCCGATGCAGACGACCCGCTTGGTGCCGGCCGGAACGACGGAGGTATTCACGAATTGCACCAAGGCACTGGCTTGGTTGCGGCGCCGGTCATTGGAGCCGCCCTGCCCGTCGTTCTGGTCGGCATTGACGCCAGTGCCGCTGCCCTTGGACTTGAAGTGGTTGATGACGACAGCCAGCGTATCGGGGCGGGCCTTGCGGCGGGTGGTGAACACCTGGGCCAGGGGCGGCCGCTCAAACACGCCCGTTACCGAGGCTACTCGCGCCGCCCCGAGCGGGGCCACCACGGCCGGCTTGTAGATAATAGCGCACCGGATAACATCCGTATTGTTCGGTTGCTGGGTGGCGCCCCCATCGTTTATGAAAGCGTAAGTGCCCGGCCCCTGGGCCTGGTTGAGCCCGTTCACCAGGTCCTGAATGGCGGAGGTTGGGCCCGTGCCATCATTTTCAATTTCGGTGAGGCCGATGATGTCCGGGTTCATCAGCACCAGCCCCTGGATGATTTTGCTACGCTGGCGGGCGAAATCGGCCGGGGTTTTGGCCCCGCGCGGGGTCGGGAATCCGCCGCCGGCCCCATCCCCGTTAAAGTAGTTGAGCACGTTGTAGCTGGCTATTTTCAGATGTAGCGGGCCAAACACCGGCACCGGCGGGCGCGTGACCACCAGGACCGGAGCGTCGGGGCCGGGCAGGGGCTGCACCCGCCACTTCCCGAAGCCAAACCCCAGAATGCCGCGCAGCTGGGCCACGGTGCTACCCACCCGGACGGTGCGTAGGGCGGGGTCGAGGAAGGGAATGGGGGTAGGGTTGGTAGCCGCGCTGCCGTCATCAAGCAGAATGGACCGGTCGAGGTTGGCGGCCTGATAGGCGTTGATGGCGGCCAGATTGCTCGTGCCGGTGCTGCGGGTGCCGGTGGCGGGGTCGTCGTTGGGGTCGATGAACTGGGTGGGTTGGTACACCGGACCGCCCGTGGTCAGGGTTAGCTCGCCCCGTTGCCGCAGGGTATACACGTCTGAAACGGTAAGCGGCACCGGAAACTGCACCCGCATGCCCTCGTAACGCTCCAAAGCAGCCCCGGAGTAGGGCGGCAGGGGTAGGGTAATGAAGGCCGGCAGCGCGTTGCCGCTGGAAAGCACTTGAACAGTAGCGTCGGTGAGTACGGCCTGGTCGAAGGAGGGCGCGGTGCCGGCTTCCTGCACCGTTCCGGTTACCTGTACTTTGTCGCCGGGGGCCACCTTGGCTTCTGGCTGCACCACAAACAGCGCATCGGAGGTAGCGGGGTTACCGTCGGAGGCGGTGGCTGCTTCCTGCACGTAGAATCCGCCCGGCGTCAGGCCCGGATACACCCCCGTCACGATGGCCTGGATGGTGTAGGTACCGGCTTTAGCTGCTCCCGCGCTGCCCTGAATAGCCCCAATACGAGTAACGGCAGGTTCTTTACGCGGTGGCTGGGCTCCGGAAGTAGCCGGAGTTGGTGGCAAAAGCCCCCAGGTGAGCAACAAAAAAACGAAGACAGAGTGACTGTGGCGCATCGGGCGGATTCAATAATAAGAAGATAGGTGATTGTAAAAGTATTATTTAAAAAAGAAATAATTATAAATAAATGCTTAAGGCTATATCCTCTTCCAAGGTTTTCAGATGATGTAAACCCTCATTGACCGATGCAGGGGCATTAGCCTTACAGGCAAGGCGGGTAATAAATACAGAGCCAGCCTACGATGCCCGCATTCCTCAGCATGTAGAGGCGGTGCTGAAGCATCATGTTCACTAAAGCCAGCACGCTCGGTGATTCACTGTCTCTACCACAGAGGAAGCGTCTTATTTAGCCCCCATCAACCTGCCGCCGTACAATCAGCAGCCGGTTTATTTTCTGTCTTCTTTTTGCAACCTGTGCTTGCCATGCTTGCTTCCTTTATAGAAGAGTTTTTCCGTAACCCTGCCACGGTGGGGTCTTTGGTGCCTAGCTCACAAGCCCTGACCGACAAGGTGATGGAGCCTATCGATTTTGATGCGGCTACCTGTATTGTGGAGTACGGGCCCGGCACGGGTGTTTTTACCGAGATGCTGATGAAGCGGCGCAAAGCTGGAACTACCCTGGTGCTCATGGAGGTAAACCGGCGCTTTTGCCAGTTGCTGCAGGAGCGCTACGCCAGCCACGCCGATGTGCACGTGCTGCACGGCTCGGCTGACCAGACCGGGGACCACCTGCGTAAGCTGGGGCTCCCCCAGCCCGACTACGTGGTGTGCGGCCTGCCCTTTTCGTCGCTGCCCCGGCGGGTGGGGTGGCGTATTTTGGAGCACACCCGGCAGCTGCTGGCCCCCGCCGGTAAGCTCATCTTATTTCAATACTCGCTCCAGAATAAGAAGCTATTTACCAGATTCTTTCGCTCACTCACCGAAACGCACGTGCTGCAAAACTTACCCCCGGCGTACGTACTCGTGTACGAACCAGTAGACCAGTAGCCTGACCTTTCAGTTGGGAAAAGCAGCCGGCTCCAGCCGGCCGCCAGTGGCTGCGCGGCGCTTGGGTGTTTTAGTAGCTCACCTGCCAGCAGTGCCAAAGGGGTAGCGGGTCGGTCTGCGCGTGTCAATGACGAGTAGAAAGCCTACGCCTGCCGGCAGAGGAGAAGACCAGCCCGTTGCGGCCAATAACTGGGACTGTGAAATTTTCCGGAAAAATTTTCCGGACTTAGCGGCCCTGCTGCGCTCGAAAGCGTAAATTCAGTTGGGCACTACCAGCAGCGCGGGCAATACCGGCCTGATGGTAGAAGTGGATATATCAGGAGAAGCCCTGAAAACCAACGTGCTACTGCATGCTATCCGGCCCGACCAGCCAGATGGAATACCCAACCCATGTGCTCGTCTGCTCATGAATATCGACACGCAACTAGTGGAAGACGAACAGCGGTATCGCTCCCTGTTCGAGAACAACCCCGACTTTGTGCTGTTCCAAAACCAAACTGGGGTTATCCTGGATGCCAACCAGGCCTTTCTGGAACTGGTACGCCGGCCCAAGGAAGCAGTGCTGGCCCGGCCCTTCTCTGACTTCCTACCCCCCGACAAAGCGCCGCTGTTTAACGAGAAGCTGGCTGAAGCCTTTCAAGGCCACAAAGTGGAGTTTGAGGTGGACGTGCAGCTTAAGGGCGCCGAGTCCCGGGTACTAAACGTAACCAAAGTGCCGCTGCGGGTTGATGGGCAGGTAACGGGGGTGCACATGGTGGCCAAGGACATTACCGTGGAGGCCGCTTCCAGGTCCATCATTGCCCAGCAGGCCCGGCGGCTCAATACCATTTTTGAGAGTATTACGGATGCGTTTTTCCTGCTCGACCGGCGCTGGACGTTTAGCTTTATCAACAGTGAGGTAGAGCGGCTGCTGGGCATGAGCCGCGAGCAGCTCCTGGGCAAAACCGCTTGGCTGGTATTCATGGGCGAAAGCCTCGGGGAGTTCCACCGGCAGTTCCAGGTGGCCATGACGACGGGAAACGCCGTGCACTTTCAGGCCTTCTTTAAGCCCCGGCAATTGTGGCTGGAAGTAAGGGTATTCCCCTCCGAAGAGGGCCTGTCGGTGTACTTTACCGATGTTACGGACAAGGTGAAAGCCCACGAGGAGTTGTACCGCCAAAACCAGGACCTGCAGCAGTTCGCCTACATCGTGTCGCATAACCTGCGGGCGCCCCTGGCCAATATGCTGGGCTTGGTTGACTTGCTGATTGATCAGCCGCGGGAGCAGCGCCAGGCGCCCGAGTACGAGCAGCTGCTGCACCACTTGCTGCTGAATACCCGCCAGCTGGATACCGTTCTGCACGACATGAACACCATCCTGACCGTGCGCGACAAGCAGGGCGTATCGGAGCCGGAGCAGGTGCCTTTGGCCGAGGTAGTACAGCAGGTAGTGGAAAGCCTGCAGGATCCGCTGGACCAGTGCAAGGGTGAGGTCTACTACGAAATACCCGTCGGGCTGTGCGTGCGAGGTACCCGGGCCTACCTCTACAGCGTCTTCTTTAACTTGCTTTCCAACGCCATAAAGTATCGCTCAGAGGAAAGGCCGCTGCGCATCACCATCGTTGCCCAGCCCAGCCAGCCGGGGCCCGGCACGCAGGTAGAAGTAACCGACAATGGGTCGGGCTTCGATACGCAAAAGGCCGGCGCCGATATCTTTAAGCTGTATAAGCGCTTCCATACCCAGCCGGAAGGCCGCGGATTAGGCTTATACTTGGTAAAAACGCATGTTGAGGCGATGGGCGGACGCATTACGGTAACCAGCACCGTGAATGTCGGCACCCAATTCGTGGTACATTTATCCTAAAGAGTGAGCATGCATACCGTTTTAATCGACGACGACATGACGAGCATCTTCCTGATGCGGCTGCTGTTGCAACGCGAAGAATTTGCCGATTCTATAACCTCTTTTCAATCGGCGCAGGAGGCCCTGGGGTATTTACAGCAGGCTCCGGTGCCGGAGCTGCCCAAGGTTATCCTGCTGGATTTGAACATGCCCGTGATGAACGGTTGGGAGTTTCTGGAAGCGCTCCAGCCCGTGGCGCCGCACGTGCTGGACCACACCCGCATCTACATCCTTACCTCATCTTTGGCCCAGACCGACTTAACCCGGGCTGCCCAAAACCCCCTGGTTACCCGTCTGATTCACAAACCCTTAGATAAGTCGGAAATCGAGCTGATTAAGTCTGAAACCACGGAGTAAACCCGGAAAGCACCTGGGGTAGCTACCGTGCCGCTCGGTGGCGGGTGAGGCCGCCTACCCGGTAGTAGCTTGCCCTCATAGGTCCGGGTTGAGGTGAGCGGGCCGGCGGGCTTTATAGGAGGCGCTTGCCGTAATAAATAGGAAGTTGGCGGGCAAATGCCGAACTTAACCGCGGCGCTACCGCTTGCTACTGATGCAAGCCCTGCTACTAGCCAGCGCTTTTACTACCTCCGGCGCCTGTTGGCCCCTTGCGCGGCACTTCTGCCGCGCGCTTCTCTCCCCATCTACTCATGTCTGCTTCCTATCAGCCCACTGCTGAGCTGCTGCGCGCTCTTGGCTTTGTTGTGTTTGCTTCTCCGCCCGGCCAGCTGCGCTACAGCCGCAACAGCGCCTGCGGGCAGGAAACCATCGTGGTGTATGAGGATGGAGAGCTGACCCTGCTGGAGGTAGTAAATGGGCAGATGCTGTACAACTTTCAGGGACGGGTGGCCTCGGAGGCTGAATTCCGCGTGCTGCTGCGCCAGGTAAACTGGGCCGCCGAGCTCTCCCTTACTTCCTAAATTTTCCTTGTTCTCCATGACTGATTCTTACCTGCGAAGCCTGGGCTTTGCCGCCGTTTCCACCACCCGTGGTGCCAATCAACCTACGTTTCGTCAGGCATGGCGCTACCAACACGAAGCCGCCGCGCAGGATGGTACCCGGCTGTTTATTGAGCACCCCCTGGGTATTGATGGCTGCCGCTTAAGCAACCTGGCTGCCCCGCTCGCGGCGCAGGATGTGTTTGCCACGGTAGCCCTGCACGACGGGCCGGCCCTGGAAACGGCAATCGAGAGTTTTTACGCCGCGCACGGGGGCCGCGGAGCCGTGGCCGCCCCGGCTGCCACCAGCACCTACCTGCCTTACCGCCGCCAGCAGTAAGGTCCGCATCCTCCTCTTTTTTTCCTCTATCCCGTGGACCAAGACCTGCAACTTAGCTTGGCTAACAACGCCAAAGAATGGCTGGCTTTATCACTCTCTATTTCCTCTGCCGAGAAGGTAGCCTTCAGTAAAATCCACGACGGATTCTTTACCACCTACGGCGCCGACTTCATGGCGCATGTGTACCGGACCACGTTTGAGCACACGCTACAGAACATGCCGGACACGGAGCGTATCAAACTTCTGTCGACGTTTCAGAAAGCCATGGACCAGTCCATTGACGAGCACTACGCTGCCATGCACAACTCCTGATGCAGCTTTGGCGCATGAAGTAACAGGCCATTATTCCATGCGCTGGTGGCGGTCCTGTCCCGTAAAAAAGGGCTACCCTTTACCACGCCCGGTATCGGTTGGAGCGCCCTGGGGTTTGTGGGTATAACGGAGTGGCAAGCAGAAAGAATTTTACTGTCCTGCTTATACTTCTCGCTACCTATAAACTACTACCTTAGGAGCAAGAATACAGCTTACGTAGCCTCCTGGCAAAGCCGCGTTTCCGTGGGTGCTGGTTGTCGGTTCCACGGGTATGGATGTTCTCACACGCAATAACGTCAGCATTTCTGGGGTAGGAGCGCAGGCCATGGTGTTTGTGCACGGGTTCGGCTGCGACCAGCGCATGTGGCGGCTGGTGGCCCCGGCCTACGAGGCGCGCTACCAAATCGTGCTGCTTGACTTGGTAGGGGCCGGCAGTTCCGACCTCACGGCGTACGAACCGGGGCGTTACGATTCCTTGCGGGCGCACGCCGAGGATGTGCTGGCGGTGCTGGCGGCGCTAAACCTGCGCGAGGTTATTTTCGTGGGGCACTCCGTCAGCGCCATGATTGGGGTGCTGGCCGCCGTTCAGGAACCGGCCCGCATTGGCCGGTTGGTGCTGGTGGCGCCTTCCCCGCGCTTCCTCAACGACACGAACTACTTCGGGGGCTTTGAGCCGGCCGACATTGAGGAGCTACTCCAGGCCATGGACGACAACTACCTGGGGTGGTCCGGAGCCATTACGCCGGTGATTATGGGCCGGCCCGACCGGCCGGAACTGACGGCGGAGCTAAACGCTAGCTTCTGCCGGACGGATCCTACCATTGCCCGGCACTTTGCCCGCGTCACGTTTCTGTCGGATAATCGGGCTGATCTGGCCCTGGTGCCCGCACCCACTTTGGTACTGCAGTGTGCCCACGATGCACTGGCGCCCCTGGCCGTGGGCATCTATCTGCACCATCAGCTGCCCGTAAATGAGTTGGTCGTACTGAATACTTCCGGCCACTGTCCGCACCTGAGCGCCCCGGCGGCGACAATCAGGGCCATTGACCACTTTCTGCAGGGAGCAGCCTCTATACCAGAATCATGAGTACACCCGACGATGAGCTGCTACCGGAACTAGACCTGCGCCTGACGCAGGAAAACCTAGATGACCTCTACGAGCACGCTCCCTGCGGGTACTGCTCCTGCCTGCCCGATGGCACGCTGGTAAAGCTTAACCACACCTTGCTGAGCTGGTTGGGTTACGAGCGCCCGGAGTTGGTAGCGCGCCGGTGCCTGCAGCAGCTTTTTACTGTGGGCGGCCGCCTGCACTATGAAACGCACTGTGTTCCGCTCTTGCTGGTGCGGGGGCAGGTGCGGGAGCTGAGCTATTCGCTTCGGCGCAAAAATGGAACTACCCTGCCCGTGCTGATGAACGCCCAGCTGGTGCGCGACTCCAATGAGCAGCCCCTGGTAGTGCGCGTGACCTTGTTTGATATTACGGAGCGCCGCAAGTACGAGCAGGAACTGCTGCGGGCCAAAGCCCAGGCCGAGGAGCAGCGCGAGCAGCTAGCCCGGGTTAATGAGCAGCTTACCAGCAAAAACGAACAGCTTACCCGCATCAACTCCGACCTGGACAATTTCGTCTATACCGCCTCCCACGACTTAAAGCAGCCCATCGAGAATATGGCGGGCTTGTTCCAGGAACTTCGGCGCACCGTCACGTTTCATGACCCCGAGGCGGCCGAAATGGTGAGTATGTTTACCCAGGCCCTCCAGCAAATTCTCACCACCATTAAGGGCCTGACGGAGGTTGTGCAACTGCAGCGCCAACTGGAGCAGGTACCCCTGGAAGTGGTGGCCCTGCAGCCTTTCACAGAAGAAATTATTGGTAGCCTGCAGCAGGTCAACGGTCAAAACGCGGCCTTCACTCTTGATTTTGCGGCGGCGCCCACCGTATGCATGGCCCGGCCCGGCCTGCACAGCATGCTGTACAACCTGCTCAGCAACGGCCTGAAATATGCCGAGCCCGGCCGGCCGCCTCACATTCGGGTTAGCACCACCGCCGCCGATGATGCCACCATACTCAGCGTCCAGGACAATGGCCGGGGCATCGACCTAAGCCGCCACGGTCGGCAGCTGTTCCAACTGTTTCGCCGCTTTCACCCCGAGGTAGTGGGTTCCGGTATGGGACTCTACCTAGTTAACCGCTTGGCCCACCAAGCCGGCGGGCGGGTAGAGGTCGACAGCACCGTGGGGCAAGGCACCACGTTCCGGGTGTATCTGCCGCGCCACGCTGCCAGCCAACCTGCTTAGGCTGGCAGCGTGGCTACCTTACTTTCGGCGCTAGGAAGTAGCAGACCCAGTCGTTGCCGAGGCCACCGCCGACTGAGCTGCCGGGTCCAGAATCTGGTAGCCAATGGGTTTGAAAGCATAATTGTTCGACATCTCGGCTGAGCAGGCCGTCATGCCAATCAGCAAGTCAGTTTTGGCTTCCAGAATTACGTAGTCCCCGGCTTTACTTTTGGGCGGCAGCACATCCACCTTGCCCGTGGTGCCGTCCACGGTTACGTGCATGAAGATGTTAAAGCAGATAGGAATAGCATCGGGGCTGATGCCATACTCCTGCAGGGCCTCACAAAGGTTACCAAAGCAGCCCCGGTGCGGATGCTGATGCCCGTAGATAATACGAAACGTGTCGGCGCTGCAGGGCGTGAGCAGGAAGTCGTGGCGGCCCACGGTGTCCTCCACCAGCTCGAACATAACGTTGCTGCGGTTGGAGTAAAACGGGTGCCCCTTGGTCAGGAAAATGGTTTCGGCGTAGTCGATGGTGCGGCCCGAGGACAAGTACTCGGCCCGGTCGTTGAGGTTGTAGCAGATAAAGTCCGAAACCTGCTCGCCTTCAATGTCAACTACTTTGAGCTGCTGGCCTTTGCGCAGGATAAAGGCCGTGCCGCTACGCGGCGGAATGATGTTTAACTGAGTCATGTTGGCTTAAAAAGGGGCATTTCCAGGATTCATCGTAGGCTTTGCCAGTGTACTGGTAGGCTTCGGAAGCAGAGCCGAAATCTTGGAGCATGGGGTTGATGGAGCCGGAGTAAGCCACGTCGCGGGTGCGGATGGTGTCGCGCAGGTTCTCGTAGCGGCCATTGGCGCGAATCTGCTCAAACTGGGCGTGGGCATTGAATACCAGGGTAGGGTAAGTAAACCGCCGGGCCGGCCGGGAACTGCCCGGATGCAGGCCAATCACAAAGAAGGCTTCTTCCTTGAGGCTAAAGCTGAAATCGGGGGAAGTAGGGTCAGCTACCACGCGCCGGTCGTAGCCGTAGCGCTGAGCATCGAGGTTAGACAGGGCCTGCAGGCGTTGCCAGAACAACTCCTCAAACAAGGCCTCATTCGGTACTTCGGGCCCCTTGAAGATGATGGCGGCGCTGTGGTACAGTTTGTCGGATTGCCGGTAGGTATCTACAAACTCGTAGAGAAACTCCAGGATGGCAGCATCGTCTTTGGGGCAAGCTATGTGGTCTACTACTAGGCACTGCAGTTGTTGCCAGGTGAGGGCCGTCTTGGCGGCCACGCACGGAAACTCTTTCTTTTGTATAAAAGAAAGATACTCGGCAGTGTATATATTATTTTGAATATCAACCATGTGTATTGTCTGTTTTCGGCGTAGGGCCAGGAATAGTTAAACTTTCCTGGTTGTGCTTTACGCGTGAAGTCGACAGTACGTTCGTACGGTTGAGCTACCATGCCGGCCTTCTTTTCTGGGCGGCGTACGGTCCAGGTTATGCGCCTGCTTACCTGAACATTGACGAGAGAAGTCCGCAAGCTGCTAACTGAGCGGTAGTTACTCGGCAGTACATGCATACGTAGAAACAGTGGCAAAGTGCCAGCTCACACCGGAATTGACGTTTTATAGTCGGGTAACTAGCATAAAATCATGTACAATAATTTTAGCAATAAAGGTTAGAGTGAGCCAGCTCAGCATCGACGGTTGAGCTCACAAGTTGGGGTAATATGGCCAGAGCGGCAACGGATAAGGAGCCTAAACAGGCACTGGAAAAGCGCTTTTTTGACGCTAAGCAAAGTACTTCACCCCGCTCAGCAGGAGGGGGTATAGCGGAGTGCCACCCCATTAACTGCTCGTTTGTGCCCCCCAGGCCTAGGCAGAAGGCTGTTTTCAAAACAAGAAGATTAGGGCACCTGTGTCTTCTATGGTATTATATTATGATATTTATGTAAATTAGTTATTGGAGTAACTATGTGAACTGCCAGCAGCAACCAGTATGAGTCAGGAGCAAACGTTAGCAACCACGGTACAAGCCAGTCTGGCGGGCGAAACATTGGCTTCTCTGAGTGCTGCTGTGCAAGCTGGTGCGCCGGCAGTTCAGCAGGCAGTAAGTCAGGTAGTAGCGTTAATTATTCCGGCCTTCGCCAGCCGCAGCCAGCAGCCTGCCGGTGAGGAGGCCTTATGGAACTGGATGGAACGGGCACCCGCTCCGGACTGGACCAGCCTGCTGACTACCGCCGAAGCGCATCCCTGGCGCGGACGTGGCGTTGCCTTGCTAGAGGCGCTGCTGGGCCCTATTTACACCAGCCGCAGCCGGCAAATAAGCCAAACCAATGGGGTGCCCCTAGAGGCGATGCCCCTGCTGGTAGACGTGGTAGTGGCCGCCACGCTGGATGCCCTGCGCCACCATGCGGCGGCCCAGCAGCTGGATGCCGCTGGCATTAGCCGCTGGCTGCAGCAGCAACCCGGGGCCCTACCCCAATTGCCCCCAACGGAGGCAGCTACCCCACCGCCCCGCCCGGAACCCGCTCGAGCAGCCCGCCCGGCCCCTTCCCACTCGGCAGCCAGCTCCCATAGAAAAGCCCGCCGGCTAGGTCCGGCCCTACAAACCCTGTTGCAAGGCCGGTTACCGCGGCACTATTGGCCCGTGCTGTTACTGCTGCCCGCCCTGGCGTTTGGGTTTGGGATAGGTCGCCTAAACTCTCCTTCGTCGGCTGCTCGCCGCCCAACGGCACTGGTCCGGCAAACTATCCCCAGCGCGGAGGCTGCCCCTCCCGTTGAGGCCCAACCCAGCCCGGATGCTGGAGCCTATATTGCGACCAACCTGACAACTACGGCGCCCCCGCCTGAGGCCGCTCCCGCGCACTATGCCGTGGGCGCAGATATGTACCTGGATTACCCCGGCCAGCCGGTGCTGCTGCTGCTCGGCGATGGTACCAGCCAGCGCGTGGCTGCCCGCTCCACCGAGTATCAACTGTACCGGCTGCTGGCCGGCGCGGCCCAGCCTTCCGGGCCCCTACGTCAGGGCGCCAACCGGATTCCGGTTGATCAGGCGTATTTCCAGGCTGGGCAGGCCACGCTGCCGGCGGCGGCGCAGCAGCAGCTGCGCAACCTGGCCAACATCCTGCGGGCCTTTCCGCGGGCCCGGATTCAAGTCAATGGCTACAGCGACAGTCTTGACGGGCAGCGCTCAACGCAGGCCCTGAGTGAGGAGCGGGCCCGGGCAGCCGTGCAGGCCCTGCGCGGGTTTGGCATTGGGGCCAATCGGCTGCAAGTGCGGGCCAGCGGTGACCAACCCGAGCAATCCGCGGCTACCGACGAGGCCGGTAACTATTACCAGCCCTACCTGAGCCTGCAGTTCGTGGGCAACCTACCAGCCGGCGTTATCGTCCCGAACCCGGAAAGTGCCGCCCTGGCTGGCAAACCGCGTTCTGGCGCCGCTTCGCGCGCAACAGCGCGCTTGCACGCCTCCAAAAGTGCACAAGCCAAAGCCCGGCGTGCGGCCCGTTTGCGCCGACTTCGCGCTAAAAAGCAGCACCGGGCCAGAAAGAAACTGTGGTTTCATCGGCTGGGCCAGCGCATCCGGGGCGAGCGGGCCAGCCGGTAACTGGGGCCGGTTGGACCAGTGCGAAGGGGAGGAGTCAAGCTGCTTTCGGCAAAGCTGTTTGGCTTGCGACGGGGTGCCAAGGGTAGGGTAGGCCAAGGCTGAGGTGAGCGGTAAAACAGCGGTATTACCCGGGCCACGGTTCATAAACTGGCCCGGCCCCGGAGATGGTAAGCAAGCAAAACTGATAACCAATCTTTACACAGCCTGTTGCTAAGGGTATGAAAGAAGAAAACAAACTCAGCCGCCGTCAGATAATTAGTGGGTTAAGTGCCAGTCTGGCCATTGCCACCGTAGGATCCGTTTTACCCGTTGAAGGAGCCGCTGGCTCCGCCGATGCAGCCCCCGAACCCTTGAAAGACCCAACCACCGCCTACCCCCGGCCCCCGTTTAAAAGCCAGACCCAGCCCTGGCCAGGCCTGGCCTCCAAAATGGACCCCGTGCCCGACCACGGCGAGAAAAGCTACAAGGGCTCCGGCCGCCTCAAGGGCCGCAAGGCCCTCATTACGGGTGGCGACTCCGGCATGGGCCGGGCCGCGGCCATTGCCTACGCCCGCGAAGGTGCCGACGTAGCCATCAACTATCTGCCCGCCGAGGAGGCCGACGCCAAGGAAGTGGTGGCCCTGATTAAGGCCGCCGGCCAGAAAGCCGTAGCCATTCCCGGCGACCTGCGCGACGAAGCCTTCTGCAAAAAGCTGGTTGATGAAACCGTACGCCAGCTGGGCGGACTCGATATTCTGGTCAGCAACGCGGCGCGCCAGCAGCAGCGCCAGTCCATCCTGGACCTCACGACTGAGGACTTCGACGCGACGATGAAGACCAATATCTACGCCCCATTCTGGATTATTAAGGCGGCGCTGCCCCACCTGAAGCCGGGCTCGGCCATCATTGGTACTACCTCCGAGCAGGCCACCGACCCCTCCGCCGACCTCTACGACTACGCTCAAACCAAGGCGGCTACTACCAATTTCGTTCGCTCCCTGGCTAAGCAGCTGGCTCCGAAGGGCATCCGCGTGAATGGCGTAGCTCCCGGTCCCATCTGGACGCCCCTGCAAGTCAGCGGAGGCGCTACCCAGGAAAAGTTGCAGAAGTTCGGTGGCGACACCCCCATGAAGCGGCCCGGCCAACCTGTGGAGCTGGCCTCCATCTACGTGCAGCTAGCTGACCCACAGGCCAGCTACGCCACTGGCCAGGTGTACGGGGCCAGCGGCGGCGCCGGCATGCCATAACGAAACGGGTAGCTAACCATACAAAAGGCCCCGCAATGCACGTTGCGGGGCCTTTTGCGTAGCCGGGCGCAGCAGCCCAGGCCTGTTTTTCTGGAGCAGGCTACTAGGTTGAAGCCCGCAGACTGCGTGGCTGTTTCTTGTTTGGTAGCAAGCCCAGGCCCATAGCCAGGACTAGAAATGCCGCCGCCAACGGCAGCAGGAGGCCAGCGGCTGCCAACCATTGGCTAGCGGAGGCTTAGTTGACGTTGGTAACAATGGTAAGTTGTTTGTAATCAGGAGTAATAGGGTAGCTGGATAAAAATCAGGCCCCAGACCCAGCCAACAACCCGCCACGATGAGCCCAGTGGGGTGTGGCCGCTTTTGGGTGAGCTTCGTTAAAGCGGATATTTCGCTTTATACTTCAGCATTATGGAGTCTGTCACGGCTCTTAGGCAGTACCTGCAGGCCCTGGAAACGGTGCCCGACTCGTATATCGTCGTGTCGCCCGACCTGTTTATTCTGACGGCCAGCGACGCGTATTTGTTCAATACCCTGAAACGGCGCGAGGAGTTGGTTGGGCGCTACCTCTTCGATGCCTTTCCTGACAACCCGGCCGCGCCAGAAGCCCATGCGGTGCGCAACTGGCGGGCTTCGCTGGAGCAAGTTATTGCCACGGGCCAGCCCCACCAAATGCCTCTGCAGCACTATGATGTGCTCGATCCGCAACGGCCGGGGCAGTTTGTAGAGCGTCACTGGAAGCCCCTGAATACGCCCGTATTTGATGCCCAGGGGAAGCTGCGCTACATCATTCATAGTAGCGTAAACGTAACGGAGGAGGTGCTCACGCGCCGGGCTCTGCGCCAAAGCCAACACCGGGAGTACGATGCCCTAGCCGAGGCCGAGCAGGAGCGGCAGCGCCTGAGCCACCTGGTGATGCAGGCCCCGGCCGCTATTTGCCTGCACTCGGGGCCGAAGCTGGTGTATGAGTTTGTCAACCCCAGCTACCAGCAGCTGTTTCCGGGCCAGGAACTGGTAGGCAAGCCCCTGCTGGAGGTTGCACCCGAACTACGGGGCACGCCCATCTGGGAGCAGTTGCAGCAGGTGTACCAGACCGGCCAAAGCCGACAGGAGCACGACGTACGCATTTCGCTGGTGCGCCCCGCGGAGTCAGAGCCCACCGATGCCTATTTCAACTACACGTTTCAGGCCCACTACAACAAGCACCAGCAGATTGATGGGGTGTATGTATTTGCGTTCGAAGTAACCGAGCAAGTGCGGGCCCGGCAGCAGGTGCAGGCCCTCAACCAGGAGCTGGACCAAGCCAACCAGCAGCTTACCCGCGTCAATGCCGACCTGGACAGCTTCGTGTACATGGCCGCCCATGACCTGAAAGGGCCCATTAACAACCTGGGCGGGTTGGTAGAGGCCCTCCAGGAACTGCTGCCCACGCCTCAGCCCGCGGAGGTAGGCGGGCTGCTAACCATGATGCAGGATGCCGTGACCCGGTTCCAGCGGACCTTGGTGCAACTCAACGACGTGCTGCAGCTACACCAGGCCCACGACCCCGCCGCCCCGCCCGTGGAGCTGGCCGCCGTGGTCGAGGACTTACGCCAGGATTTGTTGCCGGCCCTGCAGCAAACCGGCGGCACGCTGGAAATAGATGCTGCCGCCTGCCCCGTGGTGAACGTGCCAGCCAAGAGCCTGCGCTCCATGCTCTATAACCTGCTCAGCAACGCCATCAAGTACCGCCACCCCGACCGCGCCCCCCACGTGCGCCTGAACTGCAGCACTCAAAACGGGCTCTGGCACCTGACCGTGCAGGACAACGGCCTCGGCCTGACTCTGAGTCAACAAACCTCGCTGTTTGCCTTGTTTCGCCGCTTCCACAATCACGTAGAAGGCTCTGGCCTAGGCCTCTACACCGTCAAAAAGATAGTAGAGAACCTGGGCGGCCGCGTAGAAGTGCAAAGTGAGCTGGGCGTGGGCTCCACGTTTTCGGTGTACATCCCGACGTAAGCACTGCGCCTCCCCCACCAGGCGCAGCTTAGGAAACACCCACCGCTGAAATGAAGGAAGGGAATTAGCTGGGGAGCAAGGTAGGGTAGTTGGGCGTGGGGCCAAAGCCCTGTTCACAAGGCCAGACTCAAGTTAGGCGTCAGTTAGGTGTTTTTGTTACTTTTGAAGTACACCCGCTACTATTGCTGCCGCCATGGATACCGCCGCTATTACAGCCTACATCGAGCTGAACCCGCAGGTGCGGTTTGGGAAGGCTATTGTAAAGGGTACGCGTACCACGGTAGCAGAAGTGCTGGAAATGCTGGCCAACGGCATGAGCTCGGCCGACATAGCGGAAGATTTTCCGGCAATTGGGCCGGAGCAGGTGAGGGCCTGCCTGCTGTATGCGGCCTTCAAGGAAAGCGTAGTGCTGCTATCGGTGGCGTAAGCGGTTATGCGCCTCCTGCTCGATGAAAATATATCGTGGCGACTGGTAGCCTACTTGCGCCCCCACTCGCCCCCACTGCACGGAGGTACTACACGTTCGCGACATTGGCCTGGATAACAGTCCGGATACCACCATCTGGCGCTACGCCCGGCGGCACGGCTACGATGTGTTGATCAAGGATGAAGATTTTCTGCGCCTGGTACTGAGCGAAGGGTTCCCGCTCCGCGTGGGGGCCGTGCAGAACGCGCAGGTGCCGGTAGTAAAACTAGCCGAGTTCCTGCTGACCCGGCTTCCTCAGCTACGGGAGTTTCTGGGGGCGCAAACGGAGTTTGGGATGCTGCTGTTGCGGCTGGGGTAGGGCGGTAATGCTGCGGTGTTGCCTTCGAAGGCGCACCACATCAGGGTAATGCGGTTTACCTCCAGCAGATGGGCGGCTGTTTCGTTGCCGCTGCCGGTCAGGTTTAGCCAGGCCACGCGGTTGGCATCGAGCACGCGCAGGGTGTCCTGGCCCTTGGGCGAGATATTGACGCGCCCATCCGCGGCGGCCGTGCCTACGAAGAACACGTGCTGTCGCTCAATGAAGGCCTGAGTGTCGGCGCTGATGGTGGGGTATTGCTTGCCCATGAGGGTAGAGGAGTTGGCTGGGTAGCAGGATAGGGCTTCCTCCATACCAACGACAACGCCGCCCAGATTTCTCTAGGCGGCGCGGACGATGCTTGCTGCTGGCGCAGCAAGAGAGACACACTCTTCTCACGCATTACGACACGAGTTGCGCTGCGCCAAACTCGCGCCAAATGGGAGTAACTCTCGCTAGCGGGGGCGTGTCGTCCGGCCGATGATTAGTCGATTTTGGCCTGCACATTAGGCGAAAAGGCGTGGTCCCGGTCGTAACCGCTCAACTCCTGGTATAGCTTCTCGTTGCTGTAACGCGCTAGCTTGCTAATTCCAACCCCACCGAACAAACCCAGCATGAGGCCGTAGCCCAGGGGACTAACCGTGGTAGTAGTGGTGCCTCCATTGGAGTTAGTCTTAGTACCAGTTTGCGAAGCCACAAAGCCGATGGCCAATGCTCCCGTTCCCAGCCACAGCTTGCCACCTATTTGGCGGTGGGCAAACAGCCGAATTACGCGCGTAGCTTGTTCGTCGCCGGCGTAGCGTTGGTAGAGGTATTTTTTATAGGATTGGTTTTTTGTCAGGCCAGGCTTGAGCAACGGAGTGGAAACCGCTGCAGCGGCCGGTGCAGCGGCAGGCGTTGTCGTCTGCGCTAGGCTAGCAAAGGAAATACAGCCAAGTAAGGATAGGGAGAGGGTGCTGCGGAGTAAAAGACGCATTTGGGAAAGAGAAATATAGGATGCTTAGCAAAGCAAAAATCAAAGGTAATAAGGCAAGTGGAGTAATCAGCGAAGGTTTTTGAGCTTGGCTAAGAAGTGAGCTGTCACCTGCGAAAGGGCAGTTTTCGGTAAGTATCAGTTCCGATGCTGGTTGGTAGTAAAAGGTCAGCCACCCCTAGTCCCTAAACCGCGGAAGGAGCCTGGTTCTGGCGCTTGTTTCTTTTCAGCTCCTCCCGAATCCCGCTCGAGCCGCTGGCAATGGTTTCGAGCTTGTCCAGCATCTGCAGAAATTGGCCGGCGCCGGAGTTTTCGCGGGCTTAGGAGATGAGCCGCCAGATAGCATAGACGATTAGGATAGTGCCAATAAGGGTAATTGAATAGAAGCCCATCTTCGAGGGAGAGCCGATGACAAAATGAGTCGGTAAAAGAGGATCATACCAAATAGAAAGCGAGGATTCTTTGGAATAGCCGTAGTCAATGACTTCCTGAATGATCTGACGGTTGTCTTCGGTAAGAAAGCAAATCGTGGCGTACCGATCATCACCGGTTTTCCGGAAGCTAACAACAGTGCCTTGCGTGCGGAGTCCGTGGTGGTGCAGCCGCAGGAAGCGTCGCCTGCTTTGCTGACCAGCAACCAGTAGGGCACAACCCGCAAGGATTGTTAGTAGGAGTTCAGTAGGCAAATTGTGCATGGGCATCCTGACCCTTCAATAACAGTATATATCAGAGGCGGAAAGGTTCAGTTAGTTTGGCAATGTCAGCATGCAAGATGCTTCGGCAAGCTCAGCATGACGTGCTGAGTTGATGAATTACTCCCGCTTCAGCGCCTCCCGAATTCCACTCAAGCCACCGGCAATGCTTTCGAGCTTGTCGAGCATCTGTAGGAGCTGACCGGCGCCGGAGTTGCGGAGGTTGTCACGGAAGGTGGCTTTGATTTCCTGCCAGCGGGCTTCCTCGGCGGGGGTAAGCCAGCCCAGCAGCTCGCGCAGCTTGAGCAGGTTGGCTTCGGTGGCGCTGGTCAGGGTTTGGGCTTCGCTTTCGTAGTGGGCGGCCAGCAGGTCCGTGATTTCCTGGTCGTTCATTACGGGGCGCACTTTCTCGGCCAGCTTGTTCATGTTGCGGTAGGAGCCCTGCAGCTTGAACGGCGGCTCGGTGCGGTAGGCATCGGCTTGGGCGGCGCTGGCAATGTAGGCGGCATTCACGCGGGCCACCACGTCGCGCAGGCGCAGCAGCTTCTGGAGCACCGCCACGTACTCGTTCAGCTCCTCGGGCGAGTGGTTGCCCTCCAGGCTTAGGCCGTCCTGCTGCCCCGTTTCGGCCAGGCGGATGAGGGTGGGCACGTCCTGGGGGCTTTGGGTGGCGAGGCGGGCTAGGGCGGCGTTGCTGGTGAGGGCGTTTTCGAGATAGGAGAGGCGGAAAGCGTCTTCGGAGCCGGCCGTGAGAATGTCGCCGAGGTTGTAGATGTCGGCGCGGTTGGCCAGCATGTCGGGCAGCTGAAACACGTCGCCGCTTTCGGTGTAGGGGTTGCCGGCCATCACCACCGCCACCTTGCGGCCGCGGAAGTCGTAGGTGCGGGCGCGGCCCTCGTACACGCCTTCTATCTTGCGCTGGGCGTCGCAGAGCGAGATGAACTTCTGCAGAAACTCGGGGTTGCAGTGCTGGATGTCGTCCACGTAAATCATCACGTTGTCGCCCATCTCGAAGGCCAGGTTCAGCTTCTCCAGCTCCTGCCGCGCCCCGGCGTTGGGAGCCTGGGCAGGGTCTACGCTGGTGACGGCGTGCCCAATGGCTGGCCCGTTGATTTTCATGAAGATGAGGCCTAGGCGGTTGGCCACGTACTCCATGAGCGTAGTTTTGCCGTAGCCGGGCGGGGAGATGAGCAGGAGCAAACCCATGAGGTCGGTGCGCTTGCCCTCACCCGCCGTCCCGATCTGCTTGGCCAGGTTAGCCCCAATCAGCGGCAGATATACTTTGTCAATCAGCTGATTGCGTACAAACGAGGTGAGCACCCGCGGGCGAAAATCTTCCAGGCGCAGGTCCTGGGCGGCCCGCACCAGCAGCTGCTTCTTCAGCTCCTGAAACTGCTCGAACTGCGGCACCAGCACCCGGTCGTAGTGCAGCAGCCGGCGCCGGAAGTCGGGGAAGTTGAGGTGGTAGCTGGGGGTAGGGGCCTTCGGGTCTTGGGGGCTTAGGTTTTCCGGCGTGACGATGCGCGGGTGGCTGCCCTGGAAGCCGCTTAGGGTTTCACGCAGGGGCGTGTGCACCACCCGCGCCGAATCATACGTGCCGGTGAGCAGGAGCACGGCGCACTCGTTGCAGAAATCGGAGAGGGTAGCGGCGGTCGGGGCCTGGCGCAGGTAGGCCTGTAGCCACTGCCGAATCAGGGGCAACTGGGCGGCGGGCTGGTCCTGCAGGCCCGTCACCGACTGCTGAAACAGCTCCGTGGCCTGGCGCTCCTGCAGCTGCTTCTGAAACTGCTGGTACAGCTCGGCGGCTTCGGCGGCAATGATGAAGGTGCCGGTGTGGGTCAGCTCGTGGAAGAGGTAGTCGCCGGCTTCCGCTACCTGGCCTAGGGTGAAGAGGCCGGTTTGCTGGGCAAAGGTGTCCACGGCTGTTTGCAGCTCGGTTTTCAGCTCGTCGAACTCCTGAGAATCGGGGAATACCTGCAGCAGCACCCCGATGCCCTGGAGCTGCCGCTCCCAGTGGGCGCGCTGGTCGGGGTCGGCGAAGCGCAGCCAGTAGAGGGCCGCGGCCGCGCGGGTGTCGGCGGGGTAGCGGAGCAGGTCGGCGGTGCGGGTGAGGCGCACCAGGGCCGTGAGCAGCAGGGTGGCGTCGTGGTCGTGCACGCCTTTGAGGTAGCCTTCCTGATAGCGCGCGGCCATGAACTGCTGCACGTAGGCCAGTAGCTCGGCGGCGCTGAGGTGGCCCAGCTCGGGTACGGACAGCACGGTGGGGCGACCCGCTTCCGAGTCGGCGGGCGTGGGGTGCTGGGCGGCCTGCAGAATGCGCCAAGCCAGAAACTCGGCCCGGTACACGTCCTGGTTTTCCGATACTACGGTTTGCTCCCACACTGGCCTAGCGGCCAGCAGGGCGGGGTCGTTGATTTTCTGGAAGAAGTTGGTGCCGGTGAGGTGGTAGTGTAGGGCGTCGTCGCGCAGCACCACGGTCAGCTCCAGGGCCTGGGTATTCACGGTGAAGGCGTGGGGGCCGAACTTGAGGGTCTGGCCGCCGTCGGCGAACAGGTCGGCCCGGTCGCGGAGCTGGCGCACGGCGTCTTCGCGCAGAGTTTTCAGCCGGCTCTGCACGTCGTCGGCCTTCACCGAGTCGCCGAGGCCTAGTAGCTCTTGAGCCGTCTGGCGTACCTTCTCCACCATCACGTCGGCGGCAAAGTACCCGTTGATGTCCGCCACCGATTCTAGGCGGGTAAGCCGGCTTTGCACGGCTTTCAGCAGCCGCTCGGCGCTTTGCAGCAAGGCCGTGGCGCGCTGGTTGCGGGCCGCTACCAGGGCCGTCTTCTTTGATTCGAAGGCTTCTACCACCTGCTCGCGGCGGGTAGTAAGTTGCTCGATGAACCGGTCGAAGTCGGGAAACTTGCCTTCCAGCTCCTCTAGCTGCACCATGAGCTTGGTCAGGTACTCGTCGCACTTGGCGGGCGTGTCGGCTAGGTCGAGGTAGTTGGTGAGGGCCTGCTCCAACAGCTTGAGCTGGGCGGTAAATTCGGCCTGGGCCTCCGTGCCGGCCAGGGCCTGCCGCCGCCGCTTTAGCGCCGCCCGAATCTGGTTGAAGCGGGCGTACACCGTCGAGATGTTGTCGATGATGGCCGTGGTCTGGGTCGGGTCGGGGATGGGTAGGTTGCTCACTACCTCAATCAGCAGCTCCAGCTCCTGAGCCACGGCGGTGGCTTCCTGCTCGCGCTGGTCGGCCTCCACGGTTTTCTGCACCTGCTCCACGCCGTCGGCAATGGCCTGCACGCGCTGGGCGTAGGGCAGGAGGGCATCGGGCTTCAGCAGGAAATCCACGGTTTGGGTGGCTACTTCCTTGCTCAGCTCCTCTAGGCCAGTGGCGTGCTGTTCCACGGCGGGCAGCTCCACGTAGCGCAGCTCTTTCAGGGAAATCACCTCGCCCCGCACCCCGCGCAGCTCGCCCAGCAGCTGCACAAACTCTGTGACGGTATCGGGCGCCGAGCGGCGGATGCGGCCCACCAGCTCGTCGGCCTTCTGGAAAACAGTTTGGGTTTGCTGGGCGGTGTTTTTGCGGATGCTCTGCACCTTCTCAAACTCCTCCACGGCCGCCGTAGCCGTTTGCCGGATTTCGCCCAGGGGCTCGGCCAGGGCCTGGGCGGCGGGTTCGCGCAGCCAGTGGTAGGCGTCAGTCAGGGCGGTGGTCTGGCGGATCAGGTCGAGATAGAGGCCGGCGTAGGAGTCGTCCTTTCTGGTCAGCGTCAGGACTTCCTGTACCTCGCTCATGGCCCGCACAATCTCCTTATTTCCCAGCTTGTAGAGGTAGGAATCGGAGGTGACGGGTAGCTCGAAATCCGGGGCCGTGTAGGGCGTCTGCCAGATCTGCACGGCGTGGTGCTTCTTGGGCTCGTCGTCGGCCCGGAAGTAGCACAGCTCCCCGTTTTCAAACAGGGCGTAGCCGTGGCACACAATGGGGTTATCCACGCGCTGGGCAATGCGGTTGTAGCTCAGCAGCAGGTAGGTGCCCTGGTCCTTGTTGTAGAACACGTACAGGAAATCCTCCCCGTTCGGCGACACCACCCGCTTCTCAAACAGCATCTCCCGCAGCCCGTTGTCGAACAGCTTGTTGTCGCCGGTTTGCAGGTAGAAGCCGTGCGGAAAAATCAGGCCCTGCCCGTCGGGCAGCAGCACGCAGGCATCGGCCAAAGCATCGAGGCGCTGGGCAGTTTTGAGCTTGAAGTTGAAGATGAAGTAGCGGTACTGCTGCTCCTGGTAGGGCCGGATCTTGAGCAGAATCAGGTTGCCCACCACCGCAAAGTAGATTTCCGAGTCGTCCAGGGTCTGGTCCTTGTCGTCCACCGGCTCGCTCAGAATACCCTGCCCGGTGCTGGTGTTGTCCTCGACTTTAATGGTCAAATCGCCGCCAATGGTTTCCACAAACACCTTGTCCTCGATGCTGATGTGGGGGTGCTTGCCGCCGCGCTGCATGTCGCGGGTGGCGCGCTTCCACTGAAACTCGTGCTGGGGCGGGAAGGTGTACTCATGGTCAGAGCGGTTGTCGAGGTAGGTGAGCGTGTCGCCCTGCAGGAGCCACTTAAACGTCTTCACATCCGAGGCACTCTTGCCCACCCGGAACACCATGAACAGGTGCGCGCCCAGCACCGCAAACTTCACGAACTGGGTGTTCTTGTAGTAGCGGTACAGGTTGCGGAACTCCTCCAGAAACTGCGGGTTCTGCAGCAGCTCCAGCCCCAGCGGCCGGAAGTCGTGCTCCGTGTACTCGTACACCCCAAACACGTCGGCCAAATCTGGCTCCGCCTTCAGCCCCAACACCACGTTATACCCAAAGATGAACCGCTGCCCCACCGGCACCATATCCCAGGGCACGCAGTTGTTTTCCGTGGTAATGCGGCCAGTGCCCAGCAGGCGCGTATCCACGGCCCCAAACACCTGCTTGCGCTCCGCATTCAGCTTGTCGAGGCGCTGGCGCAGGTCGGTGCTACTCTTGAGCAGGCGGTTGCGCAGGATTTCGTAGGTGCCGGTTTCGAGTTGGGTAGTTTGTTCCATAAAAGCAGCCCAAACATCAGCTTGAGCTAAGGCTAGAAACTAGTTCCCCTCCTCAGATGAGGAGGGGCTAGGGGTGGTTGATGAAGGTAGAACGGTACTCTGAAAAGCGGCCTCAATAGCCGCCAGTACACTATCTATATGTTGCACGACTAGCTTATTCTCAAACCGCAACACTTTCAGGCTTAGACTACCCAGATAAGCGTCCCGCTCCATATCCTGCGCCTCACCGCTTGCCGTGAAATGCCCGGCGCCATCCAGTTCCACCACCAGCTTTTCGGCTGGACAGTAGAAGTCCACTATGTACGGTCCGATACCATGCTGGCGGCGGAACTTGCGGCCAGCTAGCTGGCTGCGCTGAAGTGCTTTCCAAAGTAGGGCTTCGGCAGGAGTGAGGTTGCTGCGAAGTGTCCGGCGGGTAGCTTTTTGATAGCCTAGGTTATGAATGTGGTTAGTATCGGGCATAGCTATAGAAGTCCAGAGGCTAGTTCCCCTCCTTGGATAAGGAGGGGCTAGGGGTGGTTGACCAATCGTTGAACGACAGACTAATTCTAGTTTCTAGCTCTAGTTTTTCAACCACCCCCAACCCCTCCTCATCTGAGGAGGGGAGCTAGGTTCTGGCCTTAGCTTAGATAGTAGTTATTACTTCAACTCCAGCATCCGGGCGGGCTTGTCCCCGATGCCCATTACCTGCGCCGTGCCGGCTAGTTGCGTGATGGTGGCGCGGGTGGCGTCGTCGCCAGCTTGGTTCATCATTTTGAGCAGCAGCGCCGAGACGCTGAGGTTCTTCATGTCCTCACTGCTAAGGCCGAACTGGTCGACGAAGCGGCGGAGGTTGGTTTTGAAGTCTCCACCGCCGTCGAGGGAGAAGAAGGCGTCTTTCACGGTACCCAGCACTTCGGAGTTGTGCACGGCGCGGTCCACCATTTTGCCCTTGGTGATGGAGCCGATAATCTGGTCGAAGAACATGGTTTCGCCCCCCACAATGTCGATTTTGGCGGCTTTGAGGGCCTCGCCGATAACGTCGGCCTGGGAGGCGGCAATGTCCTTTTGGATGCTGATCTGGGCCAGCTCCACCGACTTCTCCTTGTCGAGGCGCAGCTTGAACTCCTCGTGGTCTTTGCCCACGCCGTCGAGCTTTTTCATGGCGTCGGCCTTGGCTTCAATGCCCTTGGCTTCCACCGCGAATTTCTGTTCCGATACGGCGGCTTCGGCCAGGCCCTTTTTCTGGTCAGCATCGGCGCGGGCCTCAATGATGGAGGCGTCGGCGAGGCCTTTTTCGCGGCTTACTTTGGCGGCCACCAAGCCCAGCTTCTCGTCGGCTTCGGCTTGGGCCCCAGCTTTGGCTTGAATGGCCTGGGCTTCGGCGGCGGCGGTAAGTTGCAGTACGGTGGCCTGGGTTTCCCCTTCCTTCTGGCGGGCGGTGGCTTTGGCCTGCATTACCTGGGCTTCGGCCAGGCCCACGGCCGTGGCTTTGCTGGCTTCCGCTTCGGCCAAGGTGCGGATGGCCTGGGCTTTGAACTCGGCGGAAGCTTTTTCCGCCTCAGCATCAATCAGGGCCTGCTTGGCGCGGAACTCGGCGGCTTGCTTCTCCATGTCGGCGTTGCCCACCAGGGCCACCGTGGCGGCTTCGGCCTGCTGCTTGGCGGCAGTCAGGGCCACCAGCTTTTCGCGGTCGGCTTGGGCCTGGGCACGGGTGTCCTTGATTTTTTCTTCTTCCTGCACCGTGGCTTTTTCCACCGAGATTCTTTCGCGGATAATGGTCTGGATGTTCTTGCGCTCTTCCTCCAGGGCCTTTTCCTTTTCAATCTGGGCCAGGGCCACAATACGCTCCCGCTCGTTGGCTTCCAGGGCTTTTGCCTGGGCTACTCGCTCGGTTTCCACGGCGTCGGTGCGCTGCTTATTGCGTTCGGCTACCAGTACCTGCCGGTCCCGATTTTGCTCAGCAATGCGCACTTCTTCCTCGGTAGCAATGCGCGCCTTCTCCGATTTGAGGGTTTCCTCCTGCTGCACTTTTTCGGCCTCTGCGGCTTCGCGCGCCTTAATGTTGGCTACCTCCCGCTTCTGCTTTTCCTGGTTTTCAATCAACTGCTTTTCCAGCTGCAAAATGGTTTCCTGGGCCTCTACGTCCTGCTTCTTGATGGTTTTCTGCTGCTCCCGCTGGATGGAGTTGGCCTGAATTTTCTGCTCCGAGGTCAGGGCAATAATCTTCTTGATGCCCTCGGCGTCCAGAATATTGTCTTGGTTGAGCGCGGCCAGCGGGGTTTGCTCCAGGTAGTCAATGGCGCAGTCGTCCAGGACGTAGCCGTTGAGGTCGGTGCCGATGATGCGCAAGATTTCCTGCTTGAACTGCTCGCGGGAGTTATACAACTCAATGAAATCGAAGTGCTTGCCTACGGTTTTGAGGGCTTCCGAGAACTTGGCGTCGAATAGGTTCTCCAGGGCCGCGGGGTCAGAGGCGCGGTGGGCCCCAATGCTCTGGGCCACGTTCAGCACGTCGTCGTGGGTTTTGTTGACGCGCACGAAGAAATTTACCTTCACGTCGGCCCGCAGGTTGTCTTTGCAGACCAGCCCTTCGGAGCCGGCACGGGCAATAACGATGGTTTTGAGCTTGATGTCCATGACCTCCATCTTGTGGAGAATGGGCACGATGAAGATGCCGCTAAAGGAAACCTTGGTTTCGCCCATGCCGGTTCGCACGAGGGCCTCGCCCTGCACCGCCTTCTGGTACATGCGGGCAATAATGGCCAAAAAGCCCAATAACAGGACGGCGACGATGATAATCACCGCCAGGGAGAGTTGTTCCAACATGGAAGTAGGGAGTAGGAGTAAGGAAATAGATGCGGGGGTAGCGCACCCTAATTCGGGCGCGGATTGGTACAATTGGGTATGCTGGTGCCCGTCTGCACTGGGTAGAAACCGCCGGCAGGGGTGTTACGGAAGAAAAAGATGGGGTAGGCTCAGCGCCGGCGTATGGCTCACGGAAACAGCCACTCGGCTACCCAGGCAAAGAAATCGGCCAGTAGGCCATCCAGCAGCAGGCTACCCAGCCAGTGCCAGAACGTTTTGAGAGTACCCAGCAAATCAACCATGATGGATAGCAGCATTACGTTGTACTAACTCCGTTACAGGGCCGGCCAGGTTGGCGGGCAAAACCCACGCCGTACCGACCTGGTGGTAGCAAGTTTCCAGTCGGCTGCGCGACTGGGCCGGGGAACTAAGGCGGTTGTGGGTAGTAGGCCTAGGGTAGCTAATAGCTTGACCTGTTTGTTGATAGGGTAAAAAGTTGCTTCTGCTTAAAAGTACATAAGAAGTAAGTGAATAGTAGGTAAGGCAATATACACAGAGCGCCAAGGCGGCTACCCCAGCCAGCAGCCAGACCGCAGACGGCGGGCCCAGCAGAAATGCGCCAGCTGCCGGCAAGCCCAGGCTCGGCCCCAAAAAACACCAGCTTATCGTAGACCTAAACCCCTGATTCATGGCGAGTAAAGCGTGCGCTAAAGGTAGCAGAATTTAGCACTCAGGACACCTCGTACGGCTCAATTACGTAGCAGCGGCGCTGCTCATCATAATCAATCACCAGGGCCGAGTCGCCCTTGCGCAGCTGCGTGGTGGCGCCGGCTGCCCGCACGTTGAGCATTAGGGGGGCGCCGTTGGGCACTGGTACGCTGGCCTGGCCCAGCTGCTGCCGGCTGGCGGGCAGCAGAATAGTGCAAACCTTGCCCAGGGGCCGGCTGCCGTCGTGGTGGTCTTTATCGAAGGCGGCAAACAGGTGCACGAACGGCGTGGTCAGGACTTTGGCCACCAGCAGAGCCAGCAGCAGCAGCGGCACCAGCAGCAGTAACCCCAGCTGCCAGGAGCTGTTGCCCAGGTAGTAATTGAGCAGAATGCTACCCACCCAGAGCGGCAGGGCCACAAAGCTCACGAACACCATCAGCGGCACCCGGCCCAAGTTGAAAAAGGCCAGGGCATGATTCAGCCAGCTTACCCCCACGCCCCCGGAGGCGTGAGCATGCGCGTGGTGCAAGTCGGCGTCGTGGTGCACGTCCAGGTCCAGGGACTTGAAATCGAGTAGCCCCGCAATAACCGTCAGCCAGTACAGCAGCACGAATACCAGCAGGCCCGTGGGCAGCAGATTAGGCGGCAGGAGCGCCGCGTGCAGCAGTTCGGTCATAGTCGGTGGGGCAGGCAGAGTGTTGCTGCGGAAAGTACTGAAAAAGTCAGGTAAGCTGCACTATACCCTCAGGCCTGAGGCGCTGATTTAGGCGCCCGAAGCGCTTTGTTTTCAAGGGCTAACCGCTGGGTGTAGCGCGTCATTGCCACCGCGTAAAAGGTTATGCCCGTGCTCATCATGCGCACCACGGAAGGGGCCTCTAGTTGCTGGAACAGGTTTAACAAGATAGCCGTGATAAGAAGGGCTACCCCGCTCCAGTGGAACAATTTCTCAGTGGTATTCATCGGTGGGGTAGTAGCTGCGGGTAGTGAACTAAGGAAACCTCTAGGGTAACTATTGAAGCGGCTGGGTAGGCGCTTTGGGCTCCGCCGCGTGGCGTTCCAGCCGCTTGATGTACTGCCTCTGCGCCCCCACGATGAGCAGGAAGCCAAATACCAGCGGCGGAGAAGCTTGTTTGGCCTCGAGGTAGTGAAAGCCGCGGGCAAGCGCGGTAGCAATAACAAGCAGCGCGCCAAGGTAATGCGCTAGTTTCTCACTGGTATTCATGCTGTTTTGTAGTTGAATAACGAGGGCAAGGGTAGCGCAAAACCGGGGCAAAGCCGTTGAGATTACAGCCCCAGCTTCGCTTTAAGGGCTTGCAAATCGGTGGCAGCCTGGCTGCTGCCATCTTTGCCCAAGGCTTTGTCGATTTCCTGGTCGATGGACTTGTTGTCCTGGGCAATCTGTCCGTACGATTCCGCCAGGGCTTCCTCCGTGGCTACCTTTTCCTTCATGCGTTCCAGCAGGGCCACCGTCCCCGACGAATCAAGCTGGGCCAGCTGCTGGTTGATGGTCTTGGTGGCCGCGCTAACGGTAACGCGGGCTTTAAGCGTACGCAACTCATTGTCCCACTGCGAAATGGTTTGCTTGAGCTGCTGCACATTCTCCTCGAGCTGCCGGGCCGACGCTTCAAATTTCTCCTGCTCCTGGGCGGCGCGGGCCGTGTGAGCCTCGTGCTGGGCCTTTTTGGTCAAGGCTTCGGTGGCGAGGCGGTCAGCTTCGGCCGGGGCCAGCTCCTGCCGGCCCGACTTCTGCAGCAGCAGCACGGCCTTGCCTTCGTATTCGAGGGCCTGTGCCCGCCCCGTTTCGGCCTCGTTACGGCTGCGGATAGCCAGCGCCTTCACTTCAGCCAGGGCGTGCAGGGCCTTGTCCAAGTCCTGCCGCAGGTCGCGCAAGGCTTGCTCCGTGAGCTTGATGGGGTCTTCCAGCTGATTAACGGCCGAATGGGCTTCGGCCTGGCCAATTTTGAAAAGACGCGTGAAGAGGTTCATAGCAGTATATAAACAAAGGGTAGCGCGAAGCTCCGGCTCCGCATCCAAAAAATGCCGGTGGGCGGCGACAGGCCCGGGCGCAACTGACAACCGGGGCCGCGCCTGACGAAACCAAGGCTTCGCCTCGCCGAAGATTAGGCCTTGGAAAAGGCAATCAGCTCGTCGCTGAATTCACTTAGCAGCAGAGCCAGGGAGTTGAACACGGCCTCTAGTTCGGGACGGTCGAGGTGCTCGAGTTGTAGGGTGTCGCGGAAAATGACCTTGCGGCCCGACTCATCCAGCACGAAAGCACCGTGGATGATGTCGCGGTTTTTCTGGAGCAGTTGCTGGTACACCTCGCAGGAGGGCCCCGGCAAATCCAGCAGGTGCTGCTCCAGAATCAGGAGCGGCTCGCCGCAGCTCAGCACCAAGTGCCGGATGCCCTGGTCGAGCTTGTTGACCACCAGAACGTTGGCCGCCGCCTCTTCGTGGCGGATATCGAAGCCCAATTCCAGCAAAAAGCCCTTGATAACAGTAAAGTAGCGGTTGGCCATAAAGCGGATACAAGGAGTAAGAGAAAAGCGAACTGACGGCTACCTACCTTGACCTGCTTGGACCGGCTGATAAATTTGGCTCAAAAAAATAGCCGAGTCCAGAGAAGCAGTTCATGGTATTCTGGTAGCTTTACGATGCAATGGTACTGAGGTTTCAGTATATGCTCAAAGTTTGAGCGAAAATATTTTTTAATACGATGTCGCACGTCGGAAAGAACATCCGCAAGATAAGAACGGTTAAAAAGCTGAGTCAGGCGGCTTTCGCCGAATTATTTGGGCTAGCCCGGCCTAGTGTGGGAGCCTACGAAGAAGGGCGCTCTGAGCCGAAAATGGAGACACTTATCCAGATTGCTCTTCATTTTGGCCTATCTGTTGACCTGCTATTAACGAAAGAACTAACCGTAAATGACCTCTATGGTTTTGAGCGGTACCAGCAACCCGATACGCCAGCAACTGATGCCACGGCCAGTGAAGCAGGCTCGGGGACTACGCCATACGTACCCACAACCCGGCTCATGGAGTACATTGTGCGGCACCACGACGCCGCCTTCGTGCAGGGCTTGGCTAACCTAACGTTTCCGCCTGAGTTGGGCGGCGTCACCCGGGCCTTCGAGATGCAGGGCGCCGACATGCAGCCCACCGTGCGGCACCAGGATGTACTGCTCACCTGCCGGGTAGACAAGGCCACGCTACGCCTGCGCGCCGGCCGCTTGTACGCCTTCGTGCTGCAAAACCAGCTGCTGGTGCGCCGGCTGCTGGAACACCGCTCCGACAACGTGCTGCGCCTGCGGGCCGATAATCCCGACTACCCGGTGCAGGACGTGCCTTTTACCGATGCGCTGGAAGTGTGGGAAGTGCAGGGCGTGTTCAGCACCTACTTGCGTCCGCCGGCTTTGGTAGAAGAGCGGGTAACCCGACTGGAGCGGCAGGTAGAGGAACTACTGGCCCGGCTGGGGTAAGTTTTAACTAACAAGTAGAATGCTGTTACGCCGGGCGTAGGGTAGCGGCCACGGCTGTCAGACTTCAGATCAGAGGATTGGCGGTGAGATGTAGCGCTACACGTTGCCGGACAGCTGTTGAAAGGAATTTCCGGCAAGGAGCTACTACCCCATGCCAAGGCTAGCTAGTAAAGCACTGCGCCCGGCACATGGGCTGCCCATTCACTTGCCAGGGCTTGCTGGAGGTCGGGTTGCTGGCTACCCACGGACCAGTCTAGTGCCTCCGCAACAGCACTGAAAAACTGAATATCGTAGTGCATGAAGTGCTGGCTTACGTGGATCAGGCTTTCTACCACCAACTGATTGTAGAGGTTAGAAGAGGGTAGTACTACTCCTACCTGTTGCAGAGCGGGCACCGAAATGCGGGGAAGCCAGTTAGTTGCCAGCCAATACTGGTCGTCGTGGCCAATGTTGGGCAGGTGGTGCAGGTCGAGGATGGCCGTGTGAATTACGCCGAGTTCCAGCAGGTAAGCCGCCGAATTCATGCTTTCCTGAAACCGGGTCATGCGCTTGTGCGGTGCGCACCATTGGGCGCGTAACAGAAATAATTCGGCGCAATATTGTACCTGTAAGTCGGATAAAGTCAACACCATAGCAGCTACCTGAGCGGAAGACAGGCGGGAAGTTAGCGGGGTGAAAGGGCTGCGTGCCGATACGAGAAATTGCGGAAACAGTTGAGCTTGCCCCCGGCGCCGGCTCGCAGAGTGGGAAAGGAAGCGGATATTTGCCCCGTATGAGTACTGCTACTTCCTCGACTGCGGCCCCGGCCCCGGTTGCCCTGCCGTCCGCTATCCGTTTGCTGCAGCTGAAGTTTCGGCTGCTGGCGGCGCTTTCTACTGAGCTGGCTTTTGGCGCCGCGTGGAAGCTGTTTACTACCCCGCGTCGGCTACCCGAAAAGAAGTGGGAGCCCGCCGCCCTGGCCGAGGCCCGACGCTTTCAGGTGACGATTAACCGCGGGCTGGTGGCCGCCTACGAGTGGAACCCGGCCGGCCAGCGCACGGTGCTGCTGGTGCACGGCTGGGAGCACCGGGCCAGCTTCTGGGGAGCCATGGCCCGCCGGCTAGCCGCGGCGGGCTTTCGGGTGGTGGCCCTGGATGCTCCGGCCCACGGCGCTTCCGACGGCACGCGCGTGACGCTGCCCGCCTACGCCCGCGCCGTGCAAGCCGTAGCCGACGAGCTGGGCGAGGTGTACGCCGTGGTAGCACACTCCCTGGGTGGGGCCGCCACGGCCGGCGTGCCCGTGCGCTTTAACCAGCCCCAGGGCGGCCAGCTGCCCCGGCTGGTGCTGCTGGCCGTGCCCGGCAGTACCAGCGCCGTGGCCCAGCGCTTCGCCGACCTGCTCCAGCTGCCCCCGGCCGTGGTAGCCCGCATGGCGCGCTACGTGCGCGAGCAGCACGGCCGAGACGCAGAAAGCTTCAGCCTCATCCGTACGGGCCACCGCTTGCCCGTGGGCCGCGCCATGCTCTTCCACGACCACGACGACGCCAGTATTCCCTTCGCCGAAGCTCAGGAAATAGCCGCTAGTTGGCCTGGCCTCGACTTCCGCCCCACTACCGGTCTAGGGCACAACAAAATCATGCGCGACCCCACCGTACTCGAGCAGGTAGTCGCTTTTCTGCAGTGAGCAAGCGCCCAAGTCGTCCTTCCACTGCCGAAGGGTCTGGGGCAGAGTCCAACGGTTTGCCTCAGAATCCTTCGGCGTCGGAAGAACAGGGTAGGGTGAGAATGGGAGGTAGGACGGTGAAGCTCTACGCGGGCTAAAAAGAGGTGCAGCGCTACACTGTTTCGTGTCCCTCGGCCGCCAGTTGGCGCAGTACCTCGCGCATTCCTTCCGGCTCCTGCATCAGCTGGCGGACGTGGGCCAGGTACTCCGCCTCGGCACGCAGGTGGCGCTTGAGCTGGCGGATTTCCTGCTCGCGCTTCTTGCCGGTGCTCCCGAAAAAGCCATTTTCGCCGAATTTCAGGGCGTTGAGTTGCTGCTTGAGCTCCGTGGTTTGCTGGTGCAGGGCCTGGGTGTAGCGCGTGAGGACGTCATCGTCGGTGGCCTCGGTGGGGCCGGCCTCCGAGAGCAGCTGCAGTAGCGTGTACAGGTCGTTGGTTTCGTAGGCTTCCGTGATGCGCTGCATCAGGGCCGTTTTCTGCTCCTGGGCGGCCGGGTCGCGGGCCAAGTCGGGGTGGTGGAGGCGGGCCAGCTGGCGGTAGAGGGTTTTGGTGTTGGAAAGCAGCCGTTGCTGCTGCTCGCGCGACTCCTGAGCGGCAGCTTCCGCCGCTTTCTGAGCCTTGGATTTGCGGCGGGCCCGGGCGTGCGCCGCGGCCTGCTCGTGCGGCGGCAGATTGGGGTCGAGGGTGGGGGTAGGGGCCTCGGCAGCCGGCGCCTCCTCGTCGTCCTGGTCTACGCGGCGCCGGGGGCCGTATTTGCGCAGAATATCCTCGGCATCTTCCCCAAACCGGTCCTGCAAGGCCCGCGCGTTGCCCACGATAATCTCCTGAATCTGGCGGTGCTCCAGGCGGCTGAAGTAGTCGAGCAGCAACGCCTCTTCCAGCGGCCCGAACAAGGCCCGGCGGGCTTCCACTACGGTAGCGGCCGCCGGGCCTACCTGCTGCCAGTAGCGGCGGCGCGCTTCGGCCTGCTCCTGGCGCAGCTCCCGCAGCCGCTGGCGCAAACCCTCGACCTGCTCCACCGCCGCCCGAAACGCCCGCTGGGCCGGCGTACCTGGTGCTGCTTCTGGGGCCGGAATGGGCAGAGAATTGGCAGCGGGAAGGTCGGTAGCGGGGTTGTGCAGATTCATGAGGGCAAAGGTAGGGGTAGTAAAAAGGAGTAAAGCGCAGTTATCATCCCAAGCCTGTTGCGCATCAAGCAAGAATAAGGAGTCTGGAGCGACGTTTGGTGAGGCCAGGTAGCAAAAAAGACCGTCATGCAGAGGCGCAGCCGAAGCATCTTGCTCGAATCGTTGAGTTACTACCACAACATCAGCACGCGAGATGCTTCGCTGCGCTCTGCATGACATTGTCCTCTGACTAGAGAGTAATACTATAAGGCGTAGCCGGAACCCAGATTCCTCCTGCGTCGGAATGACAACGGGTTGTTTCTGCTCGCTAAGCTTGCGTTACTACGTTTTGGCTGTGTCGGTCAGCGTGGTGGTTGCAGTTATTTTTCTACCCGCTAAACACTTCATACGCCACCCGAAACGTGTTGCAATGGGCGTCTACAATGTCGCGGAGCTGCTCGGAGTAGCCGCCGCCCATGCTCACGGCTACGGGCACTTGGTGCTGGCGGCAGAGGCGCAGCACGTACTCGTCGCGGCGGCGGCAACCGGCTTGGGTGAGGGCCAGCTTGCCCAGCTTGTCGGTGGCCAGCACATCAACGCCCGCCTGGAAGAAGATGAAATCGGGCCGGACCTGGGCCAGCAGGCGGGGTAGGGTTTCGTGCAGAATCCGCAGGTAGGTGTCATCGTCGGTGCCCAGGTCCAGGGCCACGTCCAGATCCGACTGCTCCTTGCGCAGGGGGTAGTTGGCGCCGGCGTGCATGCTGAACGTGAACACCCGCGGCTCATGCTGGAAAATACTGGCCGTGCCGTCGCCCTGGTGCACATCCAGGTCCACGACCAGCACCTGCCGCGCCAACTTGTGGTGCAGCAGATGGGCGGCGGCAATGGCTATGTCATTGAGCACGCAAAATCCCTCGCCCCGGTCGCGGAAAGCGTGGTGGGTGCCCCCGGCTAGGCTTAGGCCAATGCCGTGCTCCAAGGCCTTGCGCGCCGACTGCACCGTGCCGGCCGAGCTGCTCAGGGAGCGGCGCACCAGCTCCGCGCTCTGGGGCAGCCCCAGCCGCCGCACTTCCTGGGCCGAAAGCTGCAAATCCCGCACGCGGTGCCAATACTCCGCGGAATGCACCCGCAGAATGTCCTCCTCGGCGCACAAACCGGGGTCGTAGAAATCCTCGGGCGGGGCAATACCCTGCCACAGCAGCTGCTCCCGAATCAGGGCGTACTTGGCAATGGGGAAGCGGTGGCCGGCAGGCAGTTGGATGCTGTAACGGTCAGAAGTAGCAAGGCAGGGCATTGGGAAACGGGCAGTAGCGGGGAGCTTTCTGTACGAAGAGAAGCCGGAAGAAGGCGAAGGGCCGATACAAGCCTGATTAACCCGCCTCCACCTCTCCGTTGCCTTGGCTTAAATCGAGCAGCCACTGCGGCGGCTCGGCTTCCAGCGCCAAGGCTGCCAAATTAAGCCAGGCCCCCGCGCGGTCCAGTACGGCCGAGTCGGAAGTCACGACGATATCTGTGGTATCGGCCAGCACCGTATCGGGGTTCATCACTACCTCTACCGTCCAGGGCAACCCGAGTGCGGGGCCCAGCTCGCGCAGGCGCGCCGCCAGCCGGCCGCTGTTGGACACGGGTTGGTCGAGCAGCCACCGCACGGGGCCGGGCGTGAGCGGTAGTAACGCGGCCGCGGCCAGCCGAATGGCCCGGTCAGTTTCCTGCACGGCCCGGTAAGTACCGTGTATGCTCGATAGGTCGCGCAGGGCGCCGTCGCGGCCGCGCAGCACCACGCCCCCGCTCAGGGCCGTTTCCAGGGTAATCAGCAGGTTGAAGCCATCGATAGACACCGGACGGCCATCTAGGGGAACGGGTGGGAGTAGTGCGGCTTGGCGCCGCTGGTGCTGCTCGTCGGTGCAGGCGGCTCGGCCCACGGCCCAGCGCTGGCGTTCGGTCAGCGCATACCGGTCGCCCACCAGCTTGAGGGTAGCGCTGGGCGGATACCCGCGCGTCAGGAGCCAGGACAGCTCCCCAACGGCCTTGCACAGCACCGGTATCCACTCGGGTGCAAATAGTCGGGTATCAGCTGGATGGGGGCCCCGGTGGCGGGTATCGGCAGGTCGCATAGTAGGCTTTGTGAGCAATGAACGGCAAAGAAAGAACGTCATTCCGAGCGGAGCGAGGAATCTCGCGTGCTGATGTCAGGATGAGCATTGCAACATCAGCACGCGAGATTCCTCGCTCCGCTCGGAATGACGTTCTTACTGGTCAGGTAATGCTACCTATAAAAGGTAGCAGAGACAGGATGCGCAGTAAAGCACCAGATTTCCCCGGCAACTGCAGCCCGTCAAACTCACTGACCCACAAGTTCACCATCTCACCCCTTAGTGCATGTTGCGCTCCTCAATCAGCTTAAAGAAGGCCTCCGCGTACGACTCACCAATGGGTATGATGGCCTCGCCCATGTAGATGCGGTTTTTGCGAATGGAGTCGATGTGGGCCAGGGCCACGATGTAGGAGCGGTGCACGCGCACGAAATCCTGGGGCGGCAGGCGGTCCTCGAAGGCTTTCAGGGAGTTGAGGGTGAGAATGGGCTTGGCGCCGGCGTAAATCTTGATGTAGTCTTTGAGGCCCTCCAGGTAACGGATGTCGCGTAGGTTCAGGCGCTGGGTGTGGTAGTCGGCCTTCACGAAGATGTAGTCGTCGTGCGGGGTAGGGCTGGGGGCTGGCGCGGGGGTAGGAGCCGGGGCAGCAGTCGGCTCGGGCTGGCGGGGCGCGAGGCGGTCCTGGGCTTTCTGGGCCGCTTTCACAAACCGCTCGAAAGCAATGGGCTTCACTAGGTAATCCACGGCGTTCAGGTTGAAGCCTTCCAGGGCAAACTGCTCGTAGGCGGTGGTGAAAATCACGAGGGCCTGGGGCTGCATGCTGCGTACAAACTCCATGCCCGTAAGGTCGGGCATCTGAATATCCAGAAACAGCACATCCACGGTTTCGCGCTGCAGCACGGTCATGGCTTCGAGGGCGCTGCGGCAGGTGCCCACCAGCTCCAGAAACGGCACGCGCTCCACGTAACTGGTTAGCAGGCGCAGGGCCAGGGGTTCATCATCAACGAGTAGGCACCGGAGCATACGCTAAAGTCAACGTTAGTTCTACCATAAATTCATCGGCGGTTTCCTCTACGTGCAGGTGGTGGCGGCCGTCGGGGTAGAGGAGTTGTAAGCGCTGACGCACGTTGGGCAGCCCGATGCCGGAGTTGGGGTCGGGGGTGCCGGTGCGGGGAAAGCGCGAGTTCTGCACCGTAAACAGCAGGCGGTCTTCGCGCACTAGTATATTCACGGCAATGCGCGAGAAGTTGCGGGCGCTGATACCGTGCTTGAAGGCATTTTCCACGAAGGGAATCAGCAGCATGGGCTCAATCAGGTGCCCATCCAAGGGGCCGTCCACTGTAAACCGAATGTCTACTTCCTCAGGGTCGAGGCGTAGGCGCTGCAGGTCGATGTAGGTGCGCAGGTACTCCGTTTCGCGGGCCAGCGGCACCCTAGCGGCGGCCGACTCATAGAGCATGTAGCGCATGAGCTGGGAAAGCTGCATAATGGCCTCCGGCGTATCATCGGACTTGAGCTGGGCCAGGGAGTAGATATTATTAAGCGTGTTAAAGAGAAAGTGCGGGCTTACCTGCGACTTCAGAAAGGCCAGCTCGGCGGTCAGCTGCTTGTTCTCCAGCTCCCGCCGGGCCCCGTCGGCGTCAAACCACTCGCTGGTGATGCGCATGCCGCTGCTGATAATCCATACCAGAATACCCATCAGCCACATGCCGTGCGGGGGTCGGGAGTAGCGCATGGCGCCGGGCGGCGGCCCGTGGTGCAAGGGCTGAATAATGCCGGTAATGCGGAGCAGCAAGGGCATGTATAGAAGCGCCAGTAGTCCCAGGGCTACCAGAAAATAGAGCGTAAACTTCTTCCGGGCAAAAAGGCGCGGAATCAGCACGTAGTAATTCAGATAGAAGTAACCCGCCAGCTGCAAAGGCAGCATCAGGTGCCGGGGCTGGAACGGCGGTGGGTTGTCTGACAACAGCCGCGGAATGGCCGCTACCCCCACCCAGGCCGCCACGTGCACAATCACGCGCAGGATCCGCTGACGGGTGGTTTTGTCTTGGTTGAACATGCAGGAGGTGGGTAACTAAAAGCCGGTAAGAATACGAAGCCCAAGTAAAACAAGGCATGTTGAACGCAGGGAAGGGCCTCCGCAGGTCAGCAGGTCAGCGCTACTAAACTTGCGAACCAGGGCTAGCAACTAGCTCCCCTCCTTGGAAAAGGAGGGGCTGGGGGTGGTTGATGGGGTAGGAAGGTTTCTAGAGCTGGTTCCCCTCTCCCTCTGGAGAGGGGCTAGGGGTGAGGCGATTAAAGCTAGAAACTACTCATACCCTCCGGTCAACCACCCCCAACCCCTCCTTTCCAAGGAGGGGAGCCAGGGCTAGCTCCCACGCAGGTTATTTAGCCCTTTAGGCTAGCGGGTGCCGGCGCCCTGAGGGCCGGGGCGGCGCATGCGCTCCTGCTTTTTAGCCTGGTACTTCTGAAACTGCTCGGGCGTGAGCACACCTTGCAGCTTGGCGTCGGTGCTTTCCTCCAGGCTACGCATTTGTTGCATGCGGGCCTGGCGGTCGGTGGTTTCGCCGCTGGCGCGCAGGCTCTTCATCTGCTGCATCTGGTCTTGCTGAATGGCAGCTACTTTGGTTTGCTGGTCGGTCGTGAGGTTCAGCTCCTTGGTCATTTCAGCCAGCATGTTGCCGCGTCCGCCACGGCCACCACCCGGACCACCGCGGCCCTCGGCGGGGGTAGCAGCTTCGGCCGTGCCTTTGGCTTTCACCTTGTCTTTTTTGGCTTTGACTTTGGTTTTGGCGGGAGCCGTCTGGGCCAGCGCGGCGGGAGCGGTAGCGCCGGCCAACAGGCCGAGCAGGAGGGAAGCTGCCAGAAACTTTTTCATGGAGTAGTACGGAGAGAAAGAAGAAGTGGAATGCCGATCTGGTGTGGTAGATCAGTGCACAAACCTACCCTGCGGCCTTCCTGACCCACGAAAAACATCTACCAACTCCCCCGTTTCCTCGACGCTACCCCCACTTGGCTGCACAAAAGGGTGAACTAAGGCGGCCTACTCCCGCTCCCAGGGCTAACAGACGGCCAGCTTACACAAGGCCATGCGAGTATGATAATAGGCATATGCCTACCATCCGGAGTTACTAGTAGGCTGCTGGCTTTATCAGGCGCTGATGAAGTAAATTATCAACCGGTAAAAACTACTGCGGTATGGCTATTTGCGTTACTGCTGTATATAAATTTGAATTTAAATCATTCTAAATAATCATTAAAAACGCCGAATAGATAATCTAAAACGATATTTTCATGTAGGATAAAAATATTTTTAAAAATTTTTGAACTCATATTGTATAGTAGAAAATAACTTTTCTACCTTTGTCACGTTCAACAGCCCAAACGCTAACGACTTTACGCCTTCATCTGTCATGCGCTGCCACTTTAATCAATATATGCCATCACTCAGCAAGCTGGATCGGGAGATTCAGCCGGGGTTCGGCGCGCCAGCAGACAGGTAAGGTTTCTATCTTAGGACCATCCTCCGCAAAACGCCCGAATCCTACCAGGTTCGGGCGTTTTTGTTTTCTCCGTTACTCTATTCCTACTTCCTGCCATGTTATTCTTCCACCCCTCACACTCCATTCCTACTACCGTTACGTGTCACGTACTGTTAGGGGTAGCACCCTGGCAAAAAGGTAGTAAACCGGAGTAACCGCACCAGCTAACGGCTTATGTTTTCGCGCAATCAGGCGCAGTGTAAGTCCGGTTTGGTTAATTAATTTTCCTGGTGATTACATACTATTCGCTGCTGTTTTGTAGCGTAAAGGAAAATTATTGCCTCTAATTTTTAGGGTTATTACTTAATAATTCATTGCGTGAATTATGCTGGAAAAACTATGCGCTTTTCTGAGTAATAATTACGCGTTATTAATTCCGTCTGCCAGCTTTCATCCACTACTCACTACCTGATTTTTTTCCATCCGATGCGTTTCAACTTACCCTTCCGTCGGCCTACCCCGGCTCCGGTGCTCAACCACGAGGGCGCACCGGCCTATACCCTCACCCCCGCCTTAGAGCTGTACGCCGCCGTGGCTACCGCCGCCCTCAGCGACCAGTTCTATGAAACCGCCGATACTCGCCTGGTGCGCCTGCGCGAGCTGGTAGCCCGCAACGACCCCGAGTTTGTGGCCCGCCTGGCCGTGTATGCCCGCGAAAAGATGCATCTGCGCTCCGTGCCGCTGGTGCTGGCCGTGGAGCTGGCCCGCCGGCACCAGGGCACCAACCTGGTTAGCCGCCTGGTAGCCCGCGTGGTGCAGCGCCCCGATGAAATCACGGAGCTGCTGGCTTACTACGCCCAGGCCAACGGCCGCACCGGCCTCAAAACCCTCAACCGCCTCTCCAAGCAGGTGCAGAAGGGGCTGGCCCAGGCCTTCAACCGCTTCGATGGCTACCAGCTGGCCAAGTACGACCGGGCCGGCGCCGTGCGCCTCCGCGACGCGCTGTTCCTGGTGCACCCCCGCCCCGCCGACGAGGCTCGGCAGGCTCTGTTCAACCAGTTGGTGGCCGGCACCCTGCCTACGCCCTACACCTGGGAAACCGAGTTGTCGGCCCTGGGGCAAGGTGGCTTCGCGTCGGAGGCTGAAAAGGCGGCCGCGTTCCGCCAGAAATGGACGGAGCTGATTGGGAGCGGTAAGCTGGGCTACATGGCCTTGCTGCGCAACCTGCGCAATATTTTGCAGGCCGGCGTGCCCGCTGAGGTGGTAACGCAGGTGTGCGCTGCCCTCGCCGATGCCCGGGCGGTGGCCCGTAGCAAGCAGCTGCCTTTCCGCTTCCTGGCCGCATACCGCGAGGTGCTGGCCCTGGAAGAAGGCACGCTGAAGTCGGGGCGGGCGGCGGTAGGCTTGCGCCAGAGCCCGGTGCCGCAGGTGCTGGCCGCCCTGGAAGCCGCCATCGGCCACAGTGCCGCCAACCTGCGTGGGTTCGGCCCGGAAACCCGGGTAGTAGTGGCCTGCGACGTGTCGGGCTCTATGCAGCAGCCCATTTCCCAGCGCAGCAAAGTGCTGTACTACGATGTGGGCCTGGTGCTGGGCATGCTCCTGCAGAGCCGCTGCCAAAACGTGGTAACCGGCATGTTTGGCAGCACCTGGAAGCGGCTGGCCCTACCCCGCGGCCCGGTGCTCGGCAACGTGCAGGAATTCTACAAGCGCGAAGGCGAGGTGGGCTACAGCACCAACGGCTACCTCGTTATCGAGGACTTGCGCCTGCGCCGGGAGGTAGTGGATAAGGTGATGCTGTTCACCGACTGCCAGCTCTGGAACGCGCACTTCAATGGCTCCAGCGTGGCGAAAGAGTGGGCAAAGTACCGGCACACCGTCGCTCCGCAGGCCCAGCTCTACCTCTTCGACTTGGCCGGCCACGGCACCACGCCCCTGCAGGTACACCCCGAGCATGGCGCGGCCCTGATTGCCGGCTGGTCGGATAAGATTTTCGACGTGCTGGCGGCCCTCGACAACGGCGGCTCCCCCCTCACTGAAATCGAGAAGATCGAGCTGTAGGCTAAAGTGAATGTGAACCCACAACATAGACCGTCATGCAGAGCGCAGCGAAGCATCTCGCGTGCTGACTCTGCAGTGGTAGTTCAACATCAGCATGTGAGGCTCCTCACTCAACTCGGAATGCCAGTTGCCTTAGCAGAGTCAGCACGCGAGATGTCTCGACAAGACGTTCAGATTACGATTTGACCCTCTAGCTCCATGTGTTCTATATTCTATAAGAAGCCCCTGATACCTACAATCTATTATTCCATAACTCTATAAAAATGCGGCCCCGGGAGTGGCTTGCGGCAACCTAACAGCGGTGCCACTCCCGGGTCACGTCCCGACAACCTGTACTTCAATGAACCGAGAAATACGACAACGCATAGCCCACAGCACCCTTGACGCTTTGCAGCGAGGTAGCTACGAAAACCCGGCCGGCCACTGTATTAACCTCCGGGAATACCAGCGAGCCGCCGAAACCGGCAGCTGCTTGTACCGCCCGGAAGATGGAGCGGACCTGCTGCGCGAGTTTGACCAGCCCGCGGGCGAGCCGGCCGAGGTGCGGGTATATCAGGCTACTACCCTCGAAGCGGCCGCCAACCTGGTGAGCCAGTTCGAGCGGGTAGGCTGTCTGAACTTCGCTTCGGCCCGCAATCCTGGCGGCGGTTTTCTGGGTGGCAGCCAGGCCCAGGAAGAAAGCCTGGCGCGCTCCTCGGGTTTGTATCCGTGCCTGACGCAGTTCAAGGAAATGTACCGCCACAACAGCCTTCCTAGCAGCACCGGCCTCTACAGCAACTACCTGGTGTACTCGCCCCAGGTGCCCGTGCTGCGCGGCGAAGCGGGGGAGTGGCTGCCCCAGCCCTTCCGGCTGGATGTGCTGACGGCCCCGGCCGTGAATGCCGGAGCACTGCGGCGCAACTCCCCGGAGTTGCTACCCCAGCTGGAGCCCGTGATGCGCCACCGCCTGCGGCTGGTGCTGGCCGCTGCCGCCCGCCACGGCGTGGAGGCGCTGGTCCTCGGGGCCTGGGGCTGCGGGGTGTTTGGTAACGACCCGGCGCAGATAGCTCGGCTATTTGCCGAAGCCTTAGCTGACCCGGCCATCCGGGGCCGCTTCCGTCGCCTCGACTTTGCCATCTTCGACCCCAAACCGCCCTACGCAGTGCTGACAACCTTTCAGCAGGTACTTCATTCTCTGATAGCGAAGACCTAGTAGAAATACAAACACGGCAATAACAGAGTAGCCAGGTGCTACTACCCCTGTAAAGAGGCCTAAACCTAGCTGAAGCGTAGTTTTTTTCCGCTTTTTACCATATCATAATCACCTGTTGTAACGTTCATACCCATGAAGCCTTCTTACCAAACTCCTCTTATAGTAACATAAATACTCTCAGAAGCCACAACTTCTACTGATTGGGGCGGCGGCTGACCACTTGATGGCTGCTGTCGGCCGGGGCGGCATACCGCCGGAGCACTGTGCTTCGGCGGCCCGCTCCAAACCGGCTGACCTCTGCCCGTTTGGGTGCCGTAGGCAGGCGTTACTTCGTCTTGGTTGAATACGCCGGTGCTCCCGGCGTAGGGTTCGATTCCCATCCCGCAGCTCCGGCTGTGGGGTACTCGCCGGCCGCTTGTTGTCCCAAACGCCGAGGGTCAGCCGAAAAATCACCCCGCCGGGTGTCGTAGCGCAGCGTTACTTCGGGTCGCCCGTTCGATTCGGGCCAGTCCAACCCCATTTTTTACCTTGGACTGTAGCTCAGTTGGTTAGAGCGGAACGGCCTTCGGGCCGGTCATTTCGCTGCTCGTTTGTTGCCCCGGCAGGTTTTATTTTTCCGTGGGAGTGGGTGCCGTAACCAGGCCATACTTCGCGCTCTTAACGCCCAGGTCGCGGGTTCGAATCCCGCTGGTGGCTGCTGTGGCAGTTGCTGTAGCTCAGTCAGGTAGAGCAGGACAGAAGGCCCGGTGCTTGTTGCCCCACCCCCGCGGAAAACAAAAAGGTGAGTGTCGTAGGAAAGCGCTACTTCGTCGGTTGGCCTGCTGTGGCCCGCGGGTTCGAATCCCGCCTTGCCCCCTAGCGTGGGCAAGTGGCTGAGTGGTCAAAAGCGCCCAGTTTACAGAACGCTTTTCGCTGGTTACCTCACCTCCAATATCATCTGTTCGGGTGCCGTAGGGCGGCCATACTTCGCATTTTGGTTGCCCGGGTCGTGGGTTCGAGTCCCACCAGTTGCTACCCCCCGGGTAGGAGCTGTAGCTCAGCTAGGTAGAGCAGGATATAGGGGCCGCCCGCCTGTTGCCCCGAACAGATTTTATGGATTACTCCCGAGCGGCCGGCCGGTGTCGTAGGGCAGGCATACTTCGTTTGGAACTAAGCGCCTGCCCACCTTTTTACCCTGCCGGTTGCTCATTTTTCTTCCGCTTTCGGATGCCGTAGGGCCGCGTTCCTTCGGCCTGACTGCGGGTGCACACCCACCCCTCAGGATACGCTGCCTGCCCGTTGCTCCGTCGCCGGAAATTTCTCTCAAGTACATTCTTACTCGTATGGCCTCACAACTACGCGGCAACGACCTTCGGCAGCTTGGCTTCCCGGAAGGTCGGGCCATTGGGCTCGCGCTGGCTCAACTGCAGCGCAAGCACCTCAAAAAACTCTCCCAAACCGACCAGCTCACGCTCCTGAAAGAGCTGCTGGCGAATCCCGCCTCCTACCTCACCCACCTCGACTGGAGCCACACGGCCGCCGCCTTGCTACCCCCGCCCAGCCGGCACATTGCCCTCACGGAGCGCAAGGAGTACGCCGTATTCGGGGCCGAGTACATCGAGCAGGGCGCTATCCACCAGATGGAAACGGCCATGAAGTTGCCCGTCACGGTGGCCGGCGCCCTCATGCCCGACGCCCACCACGGCTACGGCTTGCCCATTGGCGGGGTGCTGGCCGTGGATAACGCCGTGATTCCCTACGCCGTGGGCGTGGACATTGGCTGCCGCATGGCCTTGTCGGTGTTTGCTCTGCCCCCACGCTACCTGGAGCAGCGGGTGCAGGAGCTGCGTAAGCTGCTGCTCGACAACACCAAATTCGGCAACCGCGACGTGTTCCGCCACGGGCAGAAGCTGGGCCACGCCGTCCTCGACCGCCCCGAGTTCCAGGAAATCCCCTTCCTGCGCAACAAGCTGGACACGGCCGCCGCGCAAATCGGCTCCTCCGGGGGCGGCAACCACTTCGTGGAGTGGGGCGTGGTCGACATCACCGACCCCAGCAACGAACTGGGCGTACCCGTGGGCCAGTACCTGGGGCTGCTTTCCCACTCCGGTTCCCGCGGCCTCGGCGCCAGCATTGCCAACCACTACACCAAGCTGGCCCAGGATACCTGCCAACTGCCCGCTGAAGCCCGTCACCTGGCCTGGCTGGGCCTCGACACCGAAGCCGGGCAGGAGTACTGGACCGCCATGAACCTGGCCGGTGACTACGCCTCGGCCTGCCACCACCAGATTCACCAGCGCCTGGCCAAAGCCCTCGGCGAGCGACCCCTGGCCAAAGTGGAAAACCACCACAACTTCGCCTGGAAAGAGCGCCTAGTGAATGGTCGGGAGGTAGTCGTGCACCGGAAAGGAGCTACGCCGGCCGGACAAGGTGTGCTCGGCATCATTCCGGGCTCCATGACGGCTCCTGGCTTCATTGTGCGGGGTAGGGGCGAGGCGGCTTCGTTGGCCTCGGCTTCCCACGGCGCGGGCCGGCAGATGTCGCGCACCCGGGCCAAGCAGGAGCTGGGCGAAGCCGACGTGCGCCGCTACCTCCAGCAGCACGGCGTAGAGCTGTTGGGCGGCGGTGTGGATGAGGCTCCGCAGGCCTACAAAGACATCCACCAGGTAATGCAAAGCCAAACCGACCTCGTGGACGTGCTAGGCTCCTTCACGCCGCGCATTGTGCGCATGGAAGGTGGCGTGTAGAAACCGTAATAGGTAATAAAAAAGGCCCCGATGCATTATCGGGGCCTTTTTTTGATACGGATCAGCTAAGGCCGATGGCGCCGGTGGCGATATACGGCCGTGCCCTGGTAGGTAGTAGTGGAAAATATGCCCGGGCCGTGGGAGCGGGCTGGAAGAGCTGGCAACAAATCAGCCAGCAATAACAGCGCTACTGCAGTAGCCGCCAGGTTGGGAGTGGAGGCACATGAGTTCATGTAGAGTGAAATAAGACATACGCAACACTGAAAATGGCCTGCTGCCGATGTGTGGGCGCGAGGCACTGAAGTATAGGACGGGTACCGGACATAGCTGGCTGTGAAAGCTGGCAAACATCAAGTTTCCCTATATACGTCAGCAAAGGTAGATTTGGATTCACTAAGTAGGGTAAATAGCAGGTTCAAACCTAATATTTGCTCGATGAACGGTGCTTTATAAGCCTTAAATTAAAAATACTATGATATGAATACTATATAAATTAGTCCATATCAGGCCAGGTACCTGATAATATTTTAGGGTACACAAGACTGGGCAGCCTGCGTATGACGCGGCAGTTACTTCCAGGGTCGTTGCCGGAGCTCGTTTGCATAGGACTTGTGACTTAGCTAGCGCTGAGCGTTGCTTTGCCGGCCGTGCCTTTGGCCGGTGGGCCCGCCTCGTAAGCAGCAAGCAGTCGGACCAGCTCAGCGGCCTCGGCGGCAAAAGCAGCTTGCCGGGCCTGCAACAGGGCCTGGGCCGTGCTACCACTCCGAACCAGCTCCGTCCGGGCTTCCTCGGCAAACTCGTTAAGCCAGCTTGGGGGAGTGGCCTTGCCAGGGGCCAGTACGGCGGTCAGGGTTGGTAGGGCGGCAAGTCGGCGGCGGGCCCAGGTGGCTCGTTCCGGCATGCGGCTCAACTCCAGGGCCATCTGCTCGGCGCGGTGCTGACAGGCGCGCTGGTGCTCGCGCAGGGCTGCAATATCGGGCGCCTCGGACGTTGGCTCGGCAGTAGTGGCTTGCTGGGCCAGCGTAAGCGCGGCCTGAGGTAGGGAAGCGGCCATAGGTAGCTTCCGCACCCCCCGCTCTACCTGTGACACCATGGCTTTACTAAGCTCCATAGACCGACCCAAACCAGCTTGGCTCAGGCCAAACCACGCTCGCAGCCGCGGCAGCGGGCTACTTGATTCGTCACGCATTACAAATGAGTGCTTTACTGATGAAAAACATGTAAAAATAGTAAAGCAATTGCTATGTACATTGTTTTTCGGTCGGAAGCTGCTTATAAACCAGGTTGAGTGTTCAAGAAAGCGCAACGCTGCCCGCGCAGCGCCATCGTGCTAACCAGTTGGCCCCGAACCGTAAGGCGAAAAGTATAGACTCAATAGATGTGTCTATTTATATTATGACGGGATTTTTGGATTTATATTAGCGGGTAAGTGCCTGGGATGCTCTGACAGAGCACAGATAATAGTCCAGGTTGCGGCACCGGTCATCTGATTAATTAGATTCTTTTTCGTAGATAATTATGGCTGCTTCTCCAATTAAGCGCACAGCTACCGCCCGCTGGCATGGCCGTGGCACCGACGGTACAGGCCACCTTACTACCGCCAGTACCATCCTTGATAATTGCCGCTACAGCTACCACACGCGTTTTGAGGAAGGTAATGGCACAAACCCGGAGGAGCTCATTGCAGCGGCTCACGCGGGGTGCTTCGCCATGAAACTGGCTTTTGGTCTGCAGGCGGCCGGTTTTCGGGCCGAGTACATTGATGCGCGTTGCGAAATAGTCTTGCAGGAAGGCTGTATCCGCGAATCGAACCTAACGGTGGAAGCATCCGTGCCGCGCCTACCCCCGGCCCGGTTTCAGGAGCTGGTTGATGATGCCCGGCAAAATTGCCCAGTCTCGCAGGTATTGCGCGTTGATACCCGTTTTAGTGCACAACTGCGCGAGGTACCGCAAACAGCTAGCTAGCGCCAACAGCCTACCTTGTTAGGCACCGGGCTCCGCCGGCGCCGTGGGTTCTATCCGAATTGGGTCGCCAGCGCGCATGAGGCCTCCTTGCACGATGCGCGCCGTAAGACCACCGTGGCCACGCATGGCGTTGTAGCCGCCCGGGCCCAATTCCTCCTCCATGCGGGAGCAGGGGTGGCACTCGCCCGTAATTTCCAGGACGACCTCTTCCCCAATACGAATTCGCCGGTTTTTCAAGGCCAGCAGGTTCAGCCCGCTCACGACTAAGTTACGCCGCAGCCGGCCTGGGTCAACAGACTCAGGCAAACCCAGGTAGCCGGCCACGGCGGCTAGGTGCTCGTACTGAATCAGGGTTACCTGGCGTTTGCCGCCGGGCTTGGGGCGGGCATGGTCGCCTTGCAGATGCCGGTCGGTTTCGGCCGTTACTTCGGCTACGGCCTGCATGGGTGCGCGCCGCACCGGCCGCAGGCCTATCCATTCCAGGCGTCCGACTTGAGGCAAGGTGTTTAGCATCTGCGAAATCGTTGATTTATCGTCGCCGAGGAAAGGAAAAGGCATAACAGTGCTGGTTTACAAGTAGCAGTACAAAACGGCCAATCCATTCATGTACCCATTTAGCGGAGTAGGGGGCTTGCGCCAGCCAGAAAACAACCGGCTAAGTGCGAATCTAATGTGGCTACGAAGTTACTTCCTGCGCCGGCCCTGGCAAACACAACCGCCCGCCACCCACCAAACGAGGCACAACGCCCAACTACTACGCGCCATCGACCAGGCAAGCATCGGGGCGCGGGTAATTGCCCCAGGTAAGGCTAAATATGGCCGCCGCGCTAACCTGAGCCGCGCTTATGCGTATGGTAACACGGCGGTGCGCCACTGGCTGCCCGCCCTTCTCCTTACTTTATTTTCCTGCAACTATCATGGCCAAAACCACCGCCAAAAATGCTCCGGCCACTGCGGCTGCCCCCGTCGCCTCGGCTTCCAAGAAGGCTGCTTCTTCTAAAGACAATAGCGCCGCCAACGGCCAGACTGGCCCGAGCGTACAGCCTATTCTGAACCAACAGTTCAACGCGCCTGCGCCCTTGCAGAAGTACGGCACGGTGTCGCAGCGCCTACCCATTGGCCTGGATGCCAACATTCGCCAGGAGAGCGTCGAGATGCTCAACCAGATGCTGGCCGATACCTGCAGCATCCGTGATATGTACAAAAAGCACCACTGGCAGGTGGTGGGCCCTACTTTTTACCAGTTGCATCTGCTGTTTGACAAGCATTACGAAGAGCAGGATGCCCTGATTGATATGATTGCCGAGCGCATCCAGATTCTGGGTGGGGTGGCCGTGGCCATGGCTGCCGATATTGCTGAGGTAACCAGCATTCCGCGCCCCCCGCGCGACCGGGAAGAAGCCCCCGTGCAGGTTTCGCGCCTGCTGGAAGCCCACCAAATCATCCTCAAGAATTGCCATGACTTCGCCAAGCGCGCCGACGAATCCGGTGATGACGGCACCAACGACCTGATTGTGAGCAACGTGATGCGCACCAACGAAATGCAGGTATGGTTTGTCTCGGAGCACGTAGTAGACACGCCCCTGGCCCGCGCTGAATAACTTCCCGCACTCTCTATTGCATAAAAAAAGGCTTCCGTACGGAAGCCTTTTTTGCGTGGCAGCACCACCGTGGGCTACTACCTACTACTAGGTAACGGCAGAAGTTGATAGCCCACTGCGGTGGTGGCCAACACTAGTTGGGAAAAAAGTACGTGCCGGTTAAGCGCCGTGCCAACTTTTTTCCGGCTGACACTGAGGCTGAAACCCCGAATCAAGGGCCGGACCAGGCCCTGACGGCGAAAAAATAGCCGGTCAGATTTGGACTCTAGGCCTCAGCCCTCTACTTTTGTCCTCGATTCGCCGCCTCAGTGAATCCGGAAGCTTCGGCTTTTGTCCAGAGAAAAGAGTGCTTACCAACCTGCGCACGTGGTGAAACTGGTAGACACGCCATCTTGAGGGGGTGGTGCCTTCGGGTGTGGGAGTTCGAATCTCCCCGCGCGCACTCTGCAACAGCCCCGCTTCGGTCATGCGAAGCGGGGCTGTTTGCTTTTAGGTCTTGCGGGTCAATTTGCCTTGTTGGGTTTGCCACAATGACCCGCGCAGTGCCATTGGCAAAAGCGGCGTTACTTCCTGTTACTCCGCGCTGCCTCCGCCACATGGTTATATATGTGAGGTTCGGAATGACTATCGGGCGGGAAAGAGGCTTGTGAAGGATGTTGCTACGCACCTATTCTACTCGCTCAAACGGATTGGCGGGCACTACCAGCAGCACGTTTTCGCGCTCCACCACCACTTGGCCGGCAATGGCACCCTTGGGCTTGCGCACAAACTTTTTAGGCGTGTACGTGACGGGGCAGAGCGAGTCATTTTTGCGGCGGGAGTACCAGGCCGCCAGCTGGGCCGCCCGCTCCAGCACCGGGGCCGGTACCGCGTGGCCGGGCCGCTGCCGAATGACAACATGGGAGCCCGTAACGTCCTTGGCGTGCAGCCACAGGTCGTCTTTGTGAGCGTAGCGCTGCGTGAGCAGGTCGTTGTTCTGAGCGTTGCGGCCTACCAGAATGGTAAAGCCACTGTCCTCGAATACCTTAAATGGCAGCTCCTGGGCCGCTTTGGCCGCAGTGGCAGGATCAAGGCCGTGCAGCTTGCGCCACTGCCGGAGGGCGCGGAGGTCGCCGGGGGGGAGGGCGGCCAGCTCCTCCAGGCGCTCCAGGCACCACAGGGCCTCTGTTTCGCGCCGCTCGGCACGGGCGCTTAGCTCCCGGGTTTCTAGCTGCTGATTTTTGGCCTTGCGGTACAGGTTCTGGGCCGTGCGCTGGGGCGTTTCGGTGGGCTTGAGCTTAATCGTGCGTGGTTGATTGTTCTGGTAGAAGTCCACTACCTCTACCTGCGCGGCACCGGCCGGAATCTGGCTGAGGTGGGCCATAATTAGGTCGGCGGTCTGGCGGTAGCCCACCGTGTTTTCCAGGGCGTGCAGCCGCCGCCGGGCATGTTGGGCACTGGTGGCAGCTTCATCGGCGCGCTTTTCCAGCTGCTGCCGCACTTGCCGCAATTCCGCCTCGTAGGCGCGGCGGTTAAGCAGCAGCGGCACAAAGCGCCGCAGCGCCCCGATGGGGTCGGTGGCCGGCAATGTGTACTCTACCTCACCTACGGGCAGCAAACTCAGCCGCGTGCGGCCGTCGAAGCGAATGATGTAAAAAGCCGCCGGGTTTTCCAGCTCCAGCACGGTTTCTCGTACAAGCTGCCACTTCCGCTCCAGCGGGGCCGGATCATAGCCGCGAGTGCGCAGGTAGGCCAGGGCCACATCGTTGAGGCTAGGATAGGCTTTGAGCGGGTTTGCTGGCAGGTTGCTGGCTTCAGCAGGCGTAGGAAATGCATCGGCATTTGCCGGCGCGGGTCGCAACTCCGCATCGTCGGTGTAGCGCTGGTGAAACAGTTCGGCTGGAGCTTCGGGGGTAGGCCGGAACACCGCATTGGGCCGGGTGCTATATAGCTTAAACAGCAGGGTAGCTCCACGCTGAAACGTAAGCTGGAGCACCCGGTCGTTGGGCCAGGCGGCAACAGCTCTTACCTGCTGGCCGAGCAAATTCGGCAGCAAGTCCACTGAATTCTGCCGGGCCCGGTGAAACGATTCCGGCATCGTCAGCATGGGGCCGGCTGCGGCCAGGTGGGCCTTCAGCCAGAACTCCTGCGCACCATTGGTCAGTCCAATTACCAACTCGTCTTTCTCCTGCGAAAAGCACGTGGCCACCGTGTAGCCTTGCAGCTGCTGGGTAAGAGCCGGCGCCAGTTGACGCAGGAAGTAGTAGTTGGTGTGCATTATGGTTTGAGGCTAAAGGCGCTTATGGAAGGCGCAAGATGGTAGAAAGCAAATAGAGCCTGGAGGTAATGCAGCAGTACTTGCAACTTTTAGCGCTTGCTCCGACTCTGAAGAATTAAGTAAAAGGTGTAATCCGGGTCTCCTTCCTATTCCCCCGTTCCCACTCATGAGAAACTATATACTACCCCTCATTTCGACTCTGGCCCTGGCAGCGTGCCAAAGCTCAGACACTGCAACTGAGGCGGTGCCGGCTGCCGTTGTCGTGGGGTTCGACCAGGAATTTTCTTTGTATTACCGACAGCAGGCTAAGCTGCCAGTAACTAACTCAGCGGAATTGACCGTTTCGGTTGCCGAACTACAGTACAGCTTCTGCCCACCCAATGCCCGGTGCTTTGTGGCTGATTTTGTGGCGCCTACTCTGAGCATTACAGACCAGCGGGGACAAACGCAGCAAGTAAAGATGCCGGTAAGTCAGGCCCGTACTCGCGCAGCCAATTGGATTGATACAACCAGCGTGCGGGCTAATAACCGGCGCTACGTCCTGTACTATCACCGCTACATCGTGGCAGAAAACGTGACGCAGCCCCAGAAGAAAGACCTTTCCGTCGTGCTACGCATTACGAAGCCGTAATCTATTTCCCACGCGGCGCTTACAGTCTCACGCGCAGGCCGTCATACGCCAACTTAATGAAGCTAGGTAGCCCAGCCTCAATTTCGCGGTGGCGGCCGAGCTGGTGGCTGATGTGGGTGAGGTAGGCGCGGCTGGGGGCCAGGTCCTCCAGAATATCGACGGCTTCCCGCAGGGTGAAGTGAGAAATGTGCTGCTCGTGGCGCAGGGCGTTCAGCACGATGACTTCCGAGCCCCGCATGCGTTCCAGGGCTTCCGGACCCAAGTGGTTGGCATCGGTAACGTAGGTAAAGCCCCCAACCCGGAAACCCAGCACCGGTAGCTTATAATGCAGGGCCCTGATGGGCTGAAACTCCACGCCTTCCACCCAAAAGCTGTCGGTGTCGCTGAGAATGGGGTGCGTCTGGACCTGCGGAATGCCGGGGTATTTGTGCTCGGAAAAGATATAGGCGTACTCGCGCCGGAGCTGGTCGAGCACTCGCGGCTCGGCGTGCAGGGGCATGTCCTGCTGCTGACGAAAATTATAGGCCCGGATGTCGTCAAGGCCGCCGGTATGATCCTTGTGCTCGTGGGTGAACACCAGCGCATCGAGGTGGTTGATGTGCTCCCGCAAGGCCTGCTGCCGAAAATCGGGGCCTGAATCTATGATGATGCTTTTGCCTTCTACCTGCAGATGCACTGAAACCCGCAGCCGCTTGTCGCGGTAGTCCACGGACCGGCATACTATGCAGGAGCAGCCAATGACGGGCACGCCCTGCGACGTGCCCGTACCAAGGAAGGTGATTTCCACTTCGTTTGAATTAGTAATTAAGAATTAAGAACTAATAATTGCCCGGAAAGCCACGAACAGGAAGCAAGGCCCCAATTCTTAATTACTAATTCTCAATTATTAATTCGGCTAGCCGATGTACTGCTTCACCACGCGCACCAGGGCGTCAAAGTCCAGGGGCTTGGGCAGATAGTCGGTTACGCCGGCCTCCCGGAACTGCTCCATGGAGTAGTTGTTGGCGTTGCCGGTAATGGCAATAACCGGAATCTTGGCAATGCGCGGGTCGGAGTGGCGGCGGATTTCGCGGGTGCATTCCATGCCGTCCTTCACGGGAATGTTGATGTCCATCAGCACACAGTCAATGGGCTGGCTTTCCACCTGCTTGATGACTTCGCCGCCATTTTTGGCCGAGACGATACGATACTTCTGGAGTTCCAGAATCTTCTTGGTCAGGTTCAGGATAACGGAGCTGTCCTCAGCAATCAAGATAGTTTTAGAGTCGGCCATAAGAGGGAGAAAGAGTGGGTACTTCGGTGAGGGGTTGTGAGGGTGGTTGTCAAAAGCCAGTGGCGCAACAAGCGGGGTGGCTGGCTACAAGGCCCGGGTAAGTGCAGGGTAGGCGGCCTTGAATTGTGCAAAGTAATCAAGCAGACGTTGAAAATCCGCCGGTGTATTTTCCGTACGGCCATTTTTCAACTCATGTTCTAATGCTTTAGCACATTCTGCCATCTCCTGAATACCCAACGTGAAGCCCGTGCCTTTTAACTGGTGCAAATGTGGTAAAATCTGCTCGTACTGCCCGGCTCCTACTAATTCCGCCGCGTCACTGAGCACTTGCTCGGCTTCCTGCTCGAAATCCTGGTAGAGCTCCGCCGCAAACTCGCCACCGCCCAGCTGCCGCAGCTGCTCCACAATCTCTAGGTCGATGGGTGGGGTAGTGGCCGGCTCAGCGGCCGTGGCCTCGGCCTCGGCCGGCAGCACGGCGGCCGCGGTAGCGCGGTCCATGGTCCAGCGCCGCAGCACGGCGTACAGGTCCTGGCTTTTCACCGGCTTCGAGACGTAGTCGTCCATGCCTTGCTGCACAAACCGCTCGGCGTCTTCCTTCATGGAGTAGGCCGTCATGGCCACAATGGGCGGGCAGGCGTTACCCAGGCGCTGCCGGATTTCCTGCATGGCCGTCACGCCATCCATTTCCGGCATCTGAATATCCATGAAAATCAAGTCGTAGGAAGCCTTGGGTGCCGTGGCATAACTGATGGCCTCGAACCCATCGGAGGCTACCACAATGTCGCAGCCCAGCTTATCGAGCAAGCGGGTGGCGACTTTTTGGTTAATGGGGTTATCATCAACCAGCAGCACCCGCGGCATCGACTCAAAGCGCACCACTTCTTGGGGCCGCTCCCGCGCCGTAAGCCGCTCCTGCACAATTTCCTCCTCGTTGTGCGCCACCTGACAGCGAATGGTAAACCAGAAGGTGGAGCCGTCGCCCACGTTGGAGTAAATGCCGATTTCGCCGCCCAGCAGGCTGGCCAGCTGCTTGCTGATGGCCAGGCCCAGCCCCGTACCGCCAAAGGCTTTGGTAGGGGTAGTATCGAGCTGGGTGAAGTTGGTAAAGAGCAGCTTCTCGTTTTCCTCTGAAATACCAATGCCCGAGTCCTGCACGGCAAAGCGCAGGGTGTGCTCCTCCCCATCAGTAACGGTAGAGGACACGATGATGCTCACGGTGCCCGCCGCCGTAAACTTGATGGCGTTGGAGGTAAGGTTGCTCAGGATTTGCAGCAGCCGCGTTTCGTCCGTGATGATGAAGCGCGGCGTGTGCGGTGTGATGTGATACGTGAAGTTGAGATTCTTCTGGTTAGCCCGGTTTGCAAACAAGGAGTGGATCTTATCCAGGGTGTAGTGCAGGTCAATGCCGGACTCGCTGAGCTGCAGCTTACCGGCCTGGATTTTCGACAGGTCCAGAATGTCGTTCAGAATGGCCAGCAGGGCATCCGAGGATTTGCGCAGCGTATCCACGTACTCCTCCTGCTCCTCCGAGGAAACGGTCTGGTGGAGTAAGTCAATCATGCCAATGATGCCGTTCATGGGCGTGCGCAGCTCGTGGCTCATGTTGGCCAGGAACAGTGTTTTGGCTTCCAGGGCCTGCTCGGCGGCTTCCTTGGCCCGGCGCAAATCGTCCTGCATCTGCTTCATCTCCGTGATGTCGCGGGCAATGCCTTCCGTGCCGGCCGCTTCTCCACTGCCTACCTGCCGGGCGTTTACCAGCACACTAACGGCATGGCCATCTTTGTGGCGCATGGCAATTTCAAAGTTGCGGGCCTCGCCGTTTTGGCGCACGCTCTCCAGCAAGGAAGCGCGCTGCTGCGGGTAGGTGTAATAGTCGCCGATGTAGTGGCCCAGGGCCTCCTCGGGGGTGTAGCCCAGCATGTCCATAACGGAGGGGCTAAGCAGGGTGAGCATCCCGTTGGCATCGGTGCGGTAGTACACATCCTGGAACGACTCGAAAATGGCCCGGAATTTTTCTTCCTGAGCGGCCAGCTCCAGCTGGGAGCGTTTCTTGTCGGTGATATCGTGGGCAATGCCCGATATCTCCTCGAAGGAGCCGTCGTCGAGGTAGATGGGGTTCAGGTAGATTTCGCGCCAAGTGTCGTGGCCCCGGGCGTCGCGCAGGCGCACCTCAAACCGCTGCGGATGGCCCTGGAAGGCCTTGCGGTAGTTCTCGATAAAGGCCTTGCGGGCATCTTCCTCCATCAGGGCCACGTCGGCCTGCCAGAGGTTCACGTTTAGGGCCGGGTACACGCCGTTGCGGCGCAGGAAGTAGGCGGCGTAGTTGCGGTTAAAGGACGAGAGGCGGGAGTGCGTATCCACGGACCACATCAGGTGGGAGCCGCTCTCGAAAATGGCGTTCAGGCGGGCGTTCTGCTTCTGAATCTGCACCTCATTGCGCTTGCGCTCAATGGCCAGGGCCACCTGGTTGGAAATGAAGTGCAGAATCTCAATGTCGGCCGCCGCGTAGGCATCAGCCTTCTGGTAGTCTTGCACGGCAATGACGCCAATGATTCGCTCCCCAATGCTCAGGGGCGAGCAAAGCATTACCTCTGGCATCAGGCCATAGGCCGTAATGGTGCCGTTCTGAATCAGGTCCTGCAATTCCTGGCGCAGCAGGTACTGGGGCCGCCCCGTCCGGATAATGTACTCCGACACGCCCGAGGAAAAGGGCCGGGCCATCATACTCTGGTCGCCCTGGGCATTTTGGTCCACGAAATAGGCGAACTGCAACTGGGTGCGGGCCTCGTCGCAGAGGGCAATGTAGAAGTTGTTGGTTTCGATAATCTTGCTCAGCTCCCGGTGAATGGCCCCGTAGAGGGAATGCAGGTCCTTGGAGCTGATGGCCAGGTTGGCAATGCTGTAGTACACCTTCTGCAACCGCTCGGCCTTAATACGGTCCGTGATGTCGTGCAGAATGGCGCGGGTGCTTACCGGCTCGTTGTCCTGCCAGGAGCAGCTGATGGAGCCAATCAGGTGAATCGGCTTGCCAGATTTAGTCAGGAATACCGTTTCCAGCTTGTTCACCTTCTCACCCTTGTACAGGTTGCGCAGCTGGTAAAGCAGCTTGGCCTTGTAGTAGGGGTGCACCACGTCGGAGAGAGTCAGGTGGGGTAGGTCCTCATCCTCGTAGCCGAGCTTTTCCTTCCAGGCCTTATTCACGAACAGAAACCGGTTGTCAATGCTCAGGTTCTGAATCAGGTCGTGGGCATTGTCGAGGAAGTCCTGGAGGCGGTTGCGGTTATCGGTGAGGGCGCGCACGGCCACCTGCTTGTCGGTGATGTCGCGCCCCACAAATAAAATCCCGGTGATAACGCCGTGGTCGTCGCGCTCGAACTCGGAGTGCCAGAAAAAGGTGCGGCCCTGCCCGGAAATCGTCAGCAACGAGCGTTCCGTGAAGTCCTGCAGTTCCTCTTCATCAATGGCCCGGTGAAAGGCGTAGCGGCGCGGGGCCTGCTCGGCAACCGGCGCAAACAAGGTAAAGTAGTCCTTGCCGTAGAGGGTAGGGGCCGGGCGGCCGGTCAGCTCGCAGAAGTACTCATTAACATCCTGAATTCGGGCTTCCTTGTCGAGCAGCAGGTAGCACATGCCGGCCCGGCTAAGTACGTCCCGAAATTTGCCGCGGGAAAAATCTGCCAGCTGGGAGGCTACGGATTCTTTCAGGCCGGTAGCGGTTTGCACCGTCGGATTCACGTAGGGCACAATGTCGCGCAGGGTGAGCAGCACGAGCGGGGTTTCGGCGGCGCTCAGGCGGCTGAGGGTGGCCCAGGCTTCCAGGCGCTGGCCGTCGGGCCGGTGGCCACTCCAGCGAAAGGAGGCTTTCTGGCCCGTCTGGATAACATCCAGCACATGTTCCCGCAGCTGCAGTTCCGAAGTAAGGTGGTTCTCGGCGGCCGACTCCGGGGTGAGGGCAAATGCCATGGGACCAGCCCCTAACAGCATAGGACGGGTAGTGCCCAGGTACTGGACCGCGCGCTGGTTGCAGTCGAGCAGGGTACCCGTGGAGTCGTAGAGCAGCAAGCTGTCAAAGGACTCCTCAAACAATGCCCGATACACGTCGGCCGACAAGCCGGAGCCCTGAGGGTAGGCAGCGGCTGATGTACTCTGAAGTGTGTTCATGGAAGAAGGAGGATGCGCGGGAGCAGGCCAGGCACAAGGCCAGGCACCGGATGAAGTTCTTAAATTGGCGACAATTCCTGAAACTACCGCCCTTTCTCGACTAGGAACTTGCCCTCTCCTGCGCCGCTTCGCCTGATTTTCACCGTTACAACGGATTTAAATTACGACCAACGGATGCAGCGCATCTGTGGTTCCCTGGCCCGGGCCGGCTACGATGTATTGCTGGTGGGGCGGCAGTGGCCGGGTTCTTTGCCGCTCACCCCGCAGCCCTACCAGCAGCACCGCTTGCGCTGCTGGAACACGCGGGGTAAGCTGTTTTACCTGGAGTTTACGGTGCGGCTGCTGCTGTTTTTGCTGGGCCAGCGGGCCGCCGCCTGGTGCGCCATCGACCTGGATACCGCCCTACCCGTGTGGCTGCGGGCGCGGCTGAGCAGCCAGCCGTTTCTCTACGATGCCCACGAGCTGTTTACGGAGGTGCCGGAAGTAGTAGCCCGCCCCCGGGTGCAGCGGCTCTGGCGGTGGGTAGAGCAGTTTATTGTGCTGCGCGCCACGCGGGCTTACACCGTGGGGCCAGCCCTGGCGGCCCTGCTGAAGCAGCGCTACGGCCGGCCCTTCGAGGTAATCCGCAACATCAGCCGCCTCACCAACGAAGAACTGCCGCCCGCCCCGGCCGCCGCGCCGGCCGGCGGGTTTATTCTTTATCAGGGGGCCCTGAACGCCGGCCGGGGCCTGGAGCAGCTGCTGGAGGCCATGCCCCGGGTAAACGGCCGGCTGGTGGTGTGCGGCGAAGGCGACCTGTCGGTGGACTTGCGGGCCCGGGCGGACCGCCTCGGGTTGCTGGTCAGCGGGCAGGTGGAGTTTCGGGGCTACGTGCTGCCGGCCCAGCTGCGGGAGCTGACCCGCCAGGCCACGGTAGGCGTGATGCTGCTTGAAAACCAAGGCCTGAGCTACTACTACTCCCTGGCTAACAAGTTCTTCGACTACCTGCACGCCGGCATTCCGCAGCTGGTCATCGACTTTCCCGAGTACCGCGCCCTGAACGAGCAGTACGAGGTGGCCGACCTGATTACCGACCTGGCGCCGGCAACCCTAGCGGCAGCCCTTAACCGCTTGCTGCCGGGCGGCGACGCGGCCCGCTACCACCGCCTGGCTGATAACTGCCGCCGGGCCCGGACCCAACTCAGTTGGCAGCACGAAGAAGCGCGGCTGCTGGCTTTGTACCGGGAGGTGGTAGGGTAGGGCGGCCTCTGAGCTAGGCGCCCGCCGTAGTAGTGGCTGCTTGACAAAGCCCCCGCGCAAGCTCCTGATGCCCGTATCTTTGCCGGCTCATCTTTCTGCTACCCCCACCATGCTTGCCGAACTTACCGCTGCCACTGAACCCACGCTCCTGGTTGTTACGGGGCCAACGGCCGTCGGCAAAACGGCCTTGTGTGTGCGCCTGGCCCAGGAGCTGCAAACGGAAATCGTATCGGCCGACTCGCGGCAGTTTTTTCGGGAGCTGAACATCGGAACCGCCAAGCCCACCCCGGAGGAAATGCAGGGCGTGCCGCACCATTTCATCAACTCCCATAGTATTACGGAAGAGTACAACGCCGGCCGGTTTGAGCAGGACGCGCTGACCCTGCTGGCAGAACTGTTTCAGCGGCACCGCGTGGTTATTCTGACGGGTGGCTCGGGCCTGTATCTGCACGCCGTAACGGAGGGCCTGGATGAGCTGCCCGCCGCCCCGCCCGCCGTCCGGGAGCAGCTACGGGCCGAGCTGGAAGCCCACGGCCTGGAGCCGCTGGTGGCCGAACTGGAACGCCTGGACCCCGTAACCCACGCCCGCATCGACCGCCAGAACCCGCAGCGGGTGTTGCGGGCCCTGGAAATCAGCCGGGCTACGGGCCAGCCGTTCAGCTCTTTTCACGGAGCTACGGCGGCTCCCCGGCCATTTCGGGTAGTGAAAGTGGCCCTCACTAGGGAACGGGAAGAGCTCTACCAGCGCATCGACCAGCGCATGGACCAAATGCTGGCCGCCGGCCTGGAAGCCGAAGCCCGCAGCCTTTACCCGCACCGCCACCACAATGCCCTGCAAACGGTGGGCTACCAGGAGCTGTTCCAGTATTTCGAGGGTCACTACGACTACGCCGAAGCCGTGCGCCTACTCAAGCGCAACTCCCGCCGCTACGCCAAACGCCAGCTCACCTGGCTTCGCCGCGACCCCCGGTACCAGTGGTTCCACCCGGAGGAAATAGGGTAGCAGAATGCGACCTCCCGTTTCACCAAGCCCGACTAAGTTGCAACTGGCCACCAGGCAGAATCGTACCGCGCGTGTCATGTTGCAAGGCTACCCGGCCCCCAAGGCGCCAAGTACGCGCTGGGTTCAGCGCAACATCCGAGTAGAGTGAGCCAATATAGCCCAGGTGCATACCTTCCGTATTATCAGGAGTGTAGAAGAATTCTTGCTGGCTGTTAAACCCCGCAGCTTTATAGCTTTTCTGCTTTGAATAGCCCGCTACCACGCCGCCGCCAACCCCAAATTCTACCACTTTACCAGCCCCGAAAGGAAGCCAGTATATCTCTTGCTCTATATTCACAGCCCGGTACTCCTGTGGAATCGAATATCCGTCGCGGAGCTGACGAGGGTGCGAGTTGCCAATGTAGGCCAGCCGTGACCCCAGCCGCAGCTGCTGGCCTACTTGGGGGGCATATTCCAGGTAAGTCTTGAATACCGGATAATCGCCGGAGCCATTGAGTGCACTACCTGCCCCAACTCGAAACAAGGCCGGCCGATGGGCGGGAGGGGTAGTTGAGTGCTGTTGAGCGTGGCTAGGCTGGGCCAGGGCGCATAAGAAACCTAGCAAAAGGGCAGAAGAGTAGTGCACAGACATAGGAGGAAAATAATAGTAGAGATATATAGCAAAACACAAATTCCCTGCCAGACCTGTATGCTCTGGCAGGGAATTGAGCTAGCGGAGCCGCCCGGAAGCTAGCTTATACGCTCAGGATTTCAACCATGCGCATGAAGCTTTGGTTGATCATTTTCTTTTTGTGAATAGTGTCTACGAACGGGGTGTACACCAGCTTGCGGTCCACGATGCCGGCCATGACGTTGCGCATGCCGTTCATCAGGCCCTCTACGGCTGCAATGCCAATCTGGGAGGCTAGCATGCGGTCGGCAGCGGAGGGCGAGCCGCCGCGCTGAATATGCCCGATAATGGTTACGCGGGTATCGAGCTCGGGAATAGCGGCTTTCACCTGCTGAGCCACCGCGTGGGCATTGCCTTCCTCATCTCCCTCAGCCACTACCACCAGAAACGAGGTTTTGGAGCGCTGCCAGCTGGTTTTGAGGTTGTCCACCACCGCTTCCGTCGACATTTGCGTTTCCGGAATCATGACAATTTCGGCCCCACCGCCGATGGCGCACGGAATGGCAATGTAACCGGAGTCGCGCCCCATTACTTCCACGAAAAAGCACCGGTCGTGAGAGTCGGCCGTGTCGCGGATTTTGTCAATGGCCTCCAGGGCCGTGTTCACGGCCGTGTCGTAGCCAATGGTATAGTCAGTACCGTACAGGTCATTGTCAATGGTGCCGGGGGCGCCTACCGTAGGAATGCCGAACTCCTGCTCGAAGATCATGGCCCCGGTAAAGGTGCCGTTGCCCCCAATAGCCACCAAGCCATCGATACCATGGTTTACCAACTGGTCGAAGGCCTGCTGGCGGCCTTCCTTGGTCAGGAATTTCTGGCTGCGCGCCGACTTCAGAATAGTGCCTCCCTTTTGAATGGTATTGGCTACGGAAGCGGAATCCAGCTTCACAAACTCGCCCTTGATCATGCCGCTGTAGCCGCGCATGATGCCGTATACTTCAATGCCGTGGTAGACGGCCGTGCGGACCACAGCCCGAATAGCCGCGTTCATGCCGGGCGCGTCGCCTCCACTGGTGAAAACTGCAATGCGTTTCATCATAAATCTGTTCGGTACTCAAACAAAAGCCCGACAAAGCCGGGCCGGGCAAAGGTGGTAAATCCGCGGGGAAAGTACAGCCTGTAGCCGTTTAAAAGATAAAATAGCCCCCACGGACGGCCCTTTTTTCTCGAGCTGCGTATGCGAGCTATTGCACAACGGGCCACAACTGGCTATCTTGACTAGTACAATGGCCCGGCCCCGATTACGGGGCCGTTGTGCTTTCCGCTGTCCCATCCCACCCATTCTACCTAATGCCCCGTTCGTATGTTTGGTTTTTTTGAAAATGAACAGACCAAGAAAGTCAAAAGCCACATCATGAACCTGGTGGCGCTGGCCAAGGCCGATGGGCACATTGACGAGCGGGAAATGAGCTTTATCGTGACGGTGGGCAAAAAAAACGGCATGCGGGCCGATGAGGTGCGCTCGATTGTGGGCAACGCCAGTGCGGTGCAGCTAATTATTCCAGATAACGATTCCGAACGGTTCGACCAGATTTTCGACCTGGTGGATATGATGCTGGCCGACGGGGTAGTGGACGACACCGAAATGGACTTCTGCGTGGATATGGCCGAGAAACTCGGTTTCCGCAAGGACATCGTGGCCGTGCTGGTGCGCAAAATCTCCCAGGGCGTGAAAGACGGCTTCCCGCGCCAGCAGATTAAAGATGATACGCTGGAGCAATTACAAAATAACAGTTAAGGATAAAGGCCTGAAAATGAGCCGTTCAACGATTTTTTTAAGTGCGTTGAACGGCTCCTGGTTAATCCTGCTTAGCTGTTAATTGACCTAAGCAGGGCGGTGCAGGCCTCGTCAATTTGGGCGTCGGTGATGGTTAGGGGCGGGGCGATGCGCAGGGAGTTGTCGCAGAACAGAAACCAGTCGGTGAGAATGTGCTCCTGCCAGAGGGCGTGGTCGATGATGGGCTTGAGTACCTCGAACGACTCAAACTCCACGGCCATCAGCAGCCCCCAGTTCCGCACTTCCCGAATAGCCGGGTGCACCAGCTGCCGGCGGAAGCGGGCCGCTTTATCGGCTACCCCGGCCAGCAGGTTTTCTTCCTGAATAACCCGCAACGTAGCCAGGGAAGCGGCGCACGACACCGGGTGCCCCCCAAAGGTAGTGCAGTGCCCCAGAATGGGGTTGGTCTTGAAGCCCGCCATAATTTCCTGGGACGAAATAAAGGCCCCAATGGGCATACCGCCACCCATGCCCTTGGCCGTCAGTAGAATATCGGGCTCGATGCCGAACTGCTCAAAGGCCCAGAACGTGCCGGTGCGCCCGAAGCCACACTGGATTTCATCGAGAATGAGCAGGGCCCCGACCTCGGTGCAGCGCTGGCGCAGGGCCGGCAGGTAGCCGGGCGCGGGCACCCGCACGCCGGCTTCGCCCTGCACCGTTTCAATGACCACGGCGGCCGTGTGCTCGTTTATCAGCTGCAGGTCCTCGAAGTGGTTGTGGCGGAAGTGGCGCACCTCGGGCAGCAGGGGCCGAAAGGCGTTCTTAAACCCCTCGGAGCCAGTGATGCTCAGGGCCCCATGAGTAGAGCCGTGGTAGGCGTTGTAGCTGGAAAGCAGGCCGGTGCGGCCCGTGTGGCGCTTGGCCAGCTTCAGGGCCCCTTCCACGGCCTCGGTGCCGGAGTTGGTGAAGTATACGTTGTCGAGGTGGGCCGGCAGGGTCTGGTGCAGGGCCTCGGCTAGCTGGGCGGGGGGGGCCTGTACTACCTCCCCGTACACCATCAGGTGCAGGTACTTATCCAGCTGATCCTGAATGGCCTGGAGCACGCGCGGGTGGCGGTGGCCCACGTTGCTGACGCCAATACCGGAAATCAAGTCGAGGTAGCGCTGGCCTTCGGCATCGTACATGTACACACCTTCGGCGCGCTCAATTTCGAGCAGCAGGGGAAAATCGGAGGTCTGGGCCTGGTGGCGCAGGAAAAGCTGGCGAGGAGTAAGCATACTAGAATAAACAACGGCGGGCCGCAAAGGTAAGGTCGCGGCCGAAGTTTGCCGGGCTAGCCGGGGGTAGCGTTTCCCCAACCTACTGCCCGCGCAGCCGGCCAGAACCACGGTGGAGCTGCCCGCTGACGGCCACAAAAAAAGCGGCTGCCAGGGCAGCCGCTTTTCGCGCTACGGAAAAGGAAAAAAGGGTAAAGCCGTTTACTCGTCGGTGCGGGTGGAGGAGGGAGCGGTGCGCGGTCCGCGTCGGTCGGCTACGCGCTTGATGACTTCGCGGGTGAAGTCTCGCTCGGCGGAGTAAAGCTTACCCACCTGCCGGATGCTAAGCAGCTTCTGAAACTTATTGAAGTAGTCCTTTTCCAGCTTCACTTCCTGCTCGCGCAGGTCCATGGCCTGGGTTAGGTTGTCTTTGATCTGCTGGTCGGTGAGGGCGTCGGGGGCCGTGATGCGCAGCTGACGCAGCCGGCGGTTCAGCTCCCGGCGCTTGTCGCTGAAGTCATTGTAAACGGGCCAGAACTTCTGGGCCTGGTCCTGGGTCAGGGCAATTTTATCGGTGATATAGGCAATTTTGGCGTTTTCCAGCTGGCTCAGCCGATCCGACCGGCCGGCCTGGGCAAAGGAAACAGTGGGCACTGCGGCCAGCACCAGCACCAGCAGAACGCTACGCAGAAAATCTTTCATGGAAGAAAAGGGAAGTAGGCGCAAAAGTAAGGGTTAGAGGTAGGCGTCCTCAAGAGGCTGCGCATCCAGGGCGTCCTGCACCTCGGCGGGGGAAGCGTGCAAGTACTCATCGGCGGGCAGTAGCTCCGGGGTAGCGGCGGGCAACTCAGCCAGGTCAGTCAGGGACACGCGCTGGTCGCTGGCCAGCAGATACTGCACCATTTCCTGCCGCGGCACCAGGGCCAGCGAATCGGGGGGCGCTACTGGGGCCGCGGGGCCGGCACTCAGCCAGAAGCACGCCGCGAAGCCGCCCAGCACAACTCCTGAGGCCAGGGCCGTGCGTACGGGCCCCGACAAGGCCGCCACCCAGCCCCAGGCCAGCGGAGCCGCCGGCTCAGCTGCCTGCACGCGCTGCATCAGCCGCTGGGGCAGCTGCTCAAAGTAGCGGTCCGGGGGCGCCGAAAGCGGGGGCTGGGGCCGGCGCCGGTGTTCATCCAGACGAAAAGGAGTGTTCATATAAGTTAGAGGCCCCGGGGGGCGGCAGGTTTAATCGTTGGGCGACTGCTGGTTAACGTATTGCTCAATTTTTTTGGCCGCGTGGTGGTACGATGCCTTCAGGGCGCCTACGGAAGTACCGGTTACCTCGGCCATCTGCTCGTAGGGCATTTCCTCGTAGTAGCGCAGGTTAAACACCAGCCGCTGTTTATCGGGGAGGCGCAGAATGGCTTTCTGAAGCTTGCGCTCTACCTCGTCGCCGGCCAGGCTTTCATCGGCTTCCAGCTTGGCTGCCAGCTCGGCGCCCACGTCATGCAGCGGCAGAAAAAACCGGCGCCGCTTGCTTTGCAGCCAGCTCAGGCACTCGTTGGTGGCAATGCGGTACAGCCAGGTGTAGAGGGAGGCATCCTGGCGGAAATTCTCCAGGTGGTTCCACACCTTAATAAAGACTTCCTGGGTTAAATCATCAGCATCATCATGGTCGACCACCATTTTGCGTACGTGCCAGTACACCTTCTGCTGGTACTTGCGCACCAGCTGGTTGAAGGCCACGTTGCGGGAGGCCGGGTCACGAAACTTGAGAAGTATCTCCTGGTCTTCCAAGGGGCGCAGGCGAGCGGGTTAGGGCGGCGGTAGTTACCGGGTTAGAGCAGCGCGGAGCCCGTAGGTTTAACCCAGGAAAGAAATATATTGCTGCCGGGTAGGTAGCAGGAAGGGTATACGGCTGTTCTTCAATTATCTAGGTGTAAACTATGACGCTTCGTTTTTTAGTATTGCTAGGGTGGGTAGCTGCGGGTACAGTCCACCGGGCCGTTGGGCAAGTGAAGCCGGCGGAAGTGGAAATATGGGGCTTACCGGCCGGCACATCTACTACGGATTTTGTGGACGAGCTGAACCGCCGTAAAGAAACGGTTTGCATGGCGACCATCAGACCCATGGGCTACCCAGACGCCAACGTCATTGGGTTGTCTAATATCATGCTGGTTACGCTCCGCTCGCAACCATCGCCGCCGTGCCGGGCACGGGCGCAAGCGGATGCCCAAGTTATCGGTCAGTTAAATGCCACTTGGCAAATGCGTCAGCTCCACACCCCAGAGTTTCAGGTGGCTTTCAAAAGCCTACAGGCGGCCCGGATGCCAGACACTTCCGCGGTGCGCGCCCTTCGCCGGAAAGCGCCCCAGCTAAACCAGGCCCGCTACGAGGCCGCCCTGCAGCAACTGCAGCGACCGGTGGCTCCCACGTTTGAGCAGGCTGTGGCTACCCTGTGTTATGCTACCGCTGATACCGTGCGCGAAAAAGCCGTGGCCCAGGCCGCCAGCCGGCTGCAATTTGCAGCTCAGGCCCAGCAGCTACTTCCATTTTTGCGCGATGCTACCCTTGGAATTCAAGTAATGCAGCTGCTGCGCGGCTACTACCGCTACCACCCGCCTACCACGGCGGAGTGGGCCCGCATCATGCCCGAACTAGTGGTGGGGCTCTCCACCCCCGACCCGATAGTGGCCACCGGCCTGGCCACTTGGCTGACTGAGCAGCAGGTACCGCGCACGTATGCCCGCCAGCTACTCACGAAGGGGGCCGTCACGCAACTGGAAATCTTGCACGGCCGCCACCCCGATTTGGTCGTGTTCAAGCAGCAGCTGTATCCTTTCCTCAGCTACCTCTCCGCCACTGAAATCCGGACGGAACAGGCCGCCCTGGCCTACCTCGGGCAATTTCAGCCGCGCTAAATAAAGGCGTAAGAGTCCTAAGCCGAGCTACTTCGTGCTGTACGTTACGCCTACGGTCACGTTGGTGTTATCGGTGGGTTTGCCCTCGAGCACGCGCTGCTCAAAGGTGTAGGAGTAGGTGGTGCTGATGGCAAAACGCGGCGTAAAGCGCAGCGCCAGGGTTGACTGCTGGGTAAGGCGGTAGTCCTGAAAGTTTTGCAGGTTGGGTTGGTAGAAGGTAATGGAGTTCAGGCTGAAGACGCGGTAAGAATAGGCCACTTTCAGGCGGGTAGAGTTGCGCGAAACAAAGCGCGTGGAGCCGTCCTGGAAATACGTTGATTCCCGAATGAGCAGGTTGCTGACGGCTACCTCCCGCCCCAGGGAATCGGAGTAGAAAGCCCAGCCGGGGCCAGCTCCCAGCTGAAAGCGGTTATCAATGCCGCGCAGGTTGCTGCGCTCGTAGCCCCCGATGCCGTAGAAACGGAAGCGGCCTTTCCAATAGTAGGGGGTCGTGTTCAGCAGCCACTCCCGCTCCTTAAGCTGCCGGTCTTGCTTGCCAAAAACGAAGCTACCCGTAACCGGCGCCCCAAAGTGCAGACCCCGCAGAAACGTAACGGAGTGACTGGTCGAAAACAGCGTCCGGTTGACCCCGCCGGAGGTGTACTGCCCAGCGAGCTGCCCGGAGTAGCGGATTAGAGTAGTATCGGCGCGCTGGGCGTGGGCTGCTGAAGCACCAAGGGTCAGCAGCAAGCCCGCAGAAAGCAGCAGAAAGGAAAAGCGCATGCACAGGGAGGAAGCAGGTTCCTCAAGATGTGCTGCAAGTATACGAGCCGCTGGCGGAGCTTCTGGCCCCTACCAGTGAAATAGAGCACACCGAAAGGCTACTTCTAGGTTGAACACCTCGCCCTCTTTGCTAAGGAAGCTGTTCCGCGAGTCGGGAGGCCGGCATGCTGGGTTTCTGCTTCATGCACAGAATGCACTGCTGATGGACCTTGTCTGTCCTTTTGTTACTACTTGAACCGGTGCATAAGCCGCGTGACTTCGTTTGTCGCCCGCCACGGCGATGTGCCGACTGAAAAAGGAGAGAAATCAGGTTTTCCCGCAACCCACGCCGGGCAGGTCGGGCCGGACTGGCTACCTGAACGGCCGGCGGTAAACTGAGCTGAAAGTTTCGCGTATTTGGATACCAGCACCTAGCCGAAATTCCTGCCCCTGCTTGCGGCTCTACGGGCCGTGAACAAGCTGCCTTGGGGTAGATAGTGGATGCTGAAGGTTCGGTTTTTGCCCAGAAATAGCTTGTACTGAATGCCCTCTGATAAAAAAGCTCTCCCCGTTCCATCCTCCCGTGATATTATAGTTATTGGGGCTTCAACCGGCGGTATTCAGGCCCTGATTGAACTAGTTCGAAGCCTGCCGCACGACTTTCCCGCGCCTATTTTTGTGGTTCAGCACGTGGCACCTTACGCGCCTAGCTTGCTACCCGAGCTGCTGAGCAAGGCCTCCGCCCTGCCGGCCAAGCACCCCCGCGACGGGGAGCCTATTCGGCCCGGCATGATTTACGTGGCGCCTCCGGACCAGCATCTGCTGATAGAGGACGACAAGGTGCTGGTCAAGCGGGGGCCGAAGGAAAACCGGTTTCGTCCCTCCATTGATGCCTTGTTCCGTTCGGCTGCCTACGGCTACGGCCCGCGCGTGATTGGCGTGGTGCTCACCGGCTACCTCGACGACGGTACATCTGGCCTGTGGAGCATACAGCGCCTGGGAGGCGTGACCGTAGTGCAAACTCCGGAAGATGCCGCGGCGCCCTTCATGCCCCTTAGCGCCCTGGAGTTCGTGACGGCCGACCACGTAGTGCCACTATCTGAGCTTTCGGCCCTGTTGGTGCGCCTAACTATGGAACCGGCAGCAGCTGCGACCCGGGTCCCTAAAGCCACGCGGGAGCTACTGGAAATAGAGTTTGCCATTGCCAAGAACGACAATGCTTTTGAGCTCGGAATTATTCAGCAAGGAGAGCTAACGCCCTTTACCTGCCCGGATTGTCACGGAGCGCTTACCCAGCTGATCGAAGGCAACCTGATTCGCTACCGCTGCCACACCGGCCATGCGTACACCATTAGCGCCCTACTGTCCGAAGTCAGTGAATCGGTGGAAAGCATGCTCTACCAGTCTATGCGCGGGCTAGAGGAAAGTAAGTTGCTGCTGCAGCACCTGGGCAAGTATTTTGCAAAAAGCGGAGAACAGGCTGCGGCAAATGCCTTCTTCGCGCGAGCTGAGCACACGGGTCAGCAGGCCCGCCTGGTTAAGGGCTCCATTGTCAAGCACGAAAACTTCAGCGGCGACATTACCGCCCGCATTCAGGAGCCTAAAAAGTAAGTTCCTTATCTGGCTGCCTGCCATTCCGGTACCGGGCCAAACCGAAAACCTTCCGTTTGCTAACTACCTGCCCGGCGCCCATGCGTAGGAGAAAAAGGCACTACCTCTGATGGGACGCCCCTACAGCCATGCACCTGGATGCGGAAATTTAAAGGGTTGTCGGTGGCCGAAACGGCCTTTTACGCTCGGTTGGGCTTGCAGCTAGAACTGCTGACGCTGGTTGACCTGAGCGAGTGGGTCGATAACGTGTTGCTGCACGAGGCCGCCCTGGAAAGCTTCTTCGTGGAGTTATACCGCCACTTGCGCACTGGTAAGGAGCAGGTAGTTTCTCACCTGACCCGGGCCTGTCAGGGCGAGCGGTTTTCGGTGCGGCCGGCGCTGGGGTGGCTGCAGCAGCTGGCGGCTGGAGCCTGGCCGGTGGGCCGGGTCATTCAATCCGTCTACCGCCTGCGCACACTGGTTGAGTCGGACCGTGAAGTGGGCTGGATTTACGGCCTAGCCGCCGACTACGAGCGAGCCGCCGATGGCCCGGCGGAAGCAATGCAGGACGTGTACCGCGAAACCGAGGCCTTCTTGGCCTGCTACCACGACTACACCTTCGCCAACCGCTACCAATGGCTGTACCTGGATGCCGTGCTGCCCCAGCGCTGGGCTAACCTACGTCATTAACCAAGCGGAGCCCGACCAACAAGTCAGTGCCGGCCGCCTCGCAACCGGGGCTTCAACGGCGGAAATCGTGGCGGCAAAACTTTTTTAGGCGGGCCACTATCTTTCCACGGCGGCCAGCATAACCTGCTCAGTAAGCGTGTATTTCGCTATTTGCCAAGTGAGGAAAGGTTCGACCTCGAAAATCCTGGTATCAGCCGTTGCTGGGAGCCTTTGCAGCAGGTAACAACTGCGGCCCGGGGTGCGTTGTAGCAGCCCCTTTTCCTAACGTCGAGCTGACCGATTACACTGTATGAAACTACCCCGCCACCTGGTTCTGGCGCTGCTGGCGCAGGGCATCGGCCTGAATGCCTGGGCTCAACAACCCGACAGCCTGTCGTTTATCCGCTCTAAGCGCATGTCGGACGCTGACCTGGCCAAGAAGCGGGAGGGCACCTTCGTTACGGGCCTGCCCGACCTTTCCTCGGACCCCGTGACGGGCTTCGGCGTGGGCATCAAATCCAATGTGTACTGGAACGGCACCCGCGACAATCCGCTGTTTGCCTACACGCCCTACCTGGCTCACCTCAAGGCCAATGTGGCCTACTACACTACCAACGCCCGCGAGTTGTCCCTCTCGGCCGATGTGCCGTACTACCGGGGCTCGCGTTGGCGGTTTCGGGTTGATTTCAAGGCCCAGCAAAACCCCGCCAACCTGTACTTCGGCCTCAGTGAAGCCACCCTGGGCCGGCTGCGGCTACCCTCGGACCCAACCAGAACGTTTGCCACCTATGCCGCCTACAACGCGGCCCGCAAGCAGTTACGACCCGGCCAAGCCGGCGAGGCTCCGTTCGTCACCGATGCGCTGTCGAACCGCTTCCGCGAAACCGAGTTTATGCTCAACCTCAAAGCCGACTACGCCCTGGGCAAAGGCCGGTGGCGGGTGATGGGCGGCTACGAACTGCAGAACCTGCAGTACAAAACCTTCACCGGCACCCGCACCGACGCCACCAACCCCGCCACCGGCAACGCCGAGAAGGCGCCCAATGGTAAGTCGCTGCTGGAGCGGGACTTCGAGCAGGGGCGTATTTTTGGCCTCAACGGTGGCTGGGTGTCTCTGGTGCAGACTGCCCTCATCTACGACACCCGCGACTTCGACCCGGACCCGACCCGGGGCCGGTATTTTGAAGCGGCCAATGAGTTTTCGAATAAGATCATCGGCTCTCAGTTCAACTTCAACAAGGTGTTTCTGCAAGGGCGCGCCTACCAGAAATTACCTTTTGGTAAGCGCACCGTGCTGGCGGGCCGGGCCGCCGTGGGTACCATTTTCGGTCGTAAAGCGCCGTTTTTCGAGTTTCAGGACCAGTGGAGCCCCGATGGTAGCATCAACGCCCTGGGCGGGCGGCAGTCCTTGCGCGGCTACCGCCAGAACCGCTTTCTGGCCCGCACGGTGGCCTTTACCAACGCCGAGCTGCGCGTGCGCCTGGCCGATGTAAAGCTGGGCAAGCAAAACTTCGGGCTGGGCGCGACCCCCTTTTTCGATGCCGGCACCGTGCGCGACCACTGGCAGGACCTGAGCTTCCGCGACATCAAAACCTCCTACGGCATAGGCGCCCGCGTGGCCTGGAACCTGTCCACCATCGTGTTCCTGGACTACGGCCGCTCCAAGGAAGACCGGCTGCTGTTCTTCGGCATCGGGCAGGTGTTCTAGGCCGCGTCGTGAGTTGTAATAAATACGTGAAGAGTTCTGCTAAATAGACACTCACACAAATGGATGCTCACCCCCATTAGGCCGTCATGCTGAGCGCAGCCGAAGCATCTCTACTGCTTCGCCCCCACGATTGAGTTAGCCAGCGGTAAAGATGCTTCGGCTGCGCTCAGCATGACGGTCTTTTTGCATACCGTCCACACTCCCTGTTCGCAGCCCCTAGGCTGCATCTGACAAGTCACCAAGCACTTCCTGTCATTCCGAACGAAGGAGGAATCTGGATTCGCCCTCTGAGAACTGAGCCAGATTCCTCCTTCGTCGGAATGACAACTGTTAAATGCAACTCATTTCTAAAGCAAAGAACAGGCCGCCGGAACACGCCACCGCCCCGGCTGCTACCAGAGCAACCGGGGCGGTGTTCTTTGTTTGTATTAGGAAGCTTACTTCCGGCGGGCCAGTACTTTCTCCACGGCGGCCACAATGGCGTGCTCGTTGAGGCCGTATTTCTCCATCAACTGGTCGGGCGTGCCCGATTCGCCGAAGGAATCATTCACGGCCACCATTTCCAGGGGCAGGGGCTCCTCCCGGATCAGCAGCTGGGCGATGGAGTCGCCGAGGCCGCCGTTCATCTGGTGCTCCTCGGCCGTCACCACGCAGCGCGTCTTGCGGGCCGACTGCAGCACCAGCTCGTCGTCGAGGGGCTTGATGGTGTGGATGTTGATGATTTCGGCGTTGATGCCCTTCTCGGCCAGCAGCTTGCCCGCCAGGATAGCCTTCCACACCAGGTGACCGGTCGCGAAAATGCTCACGTCGGTACCTTCATTAAGCACGATGCCCTTGCCTACCTCAAACTGCTGGTCGGCGGGGGTGAAGTTGGGCACTACCGGGCGGCCGAAGCGCAGGTACACCGGGCCTTCGTAGTCGGCAATGGCGATGGTAGCGGCCTTGGTCTGGTTGTAGTCGCAGGGGTTGATGACGGTCATGTGGGGGAGCATCTTCATCATCCCGATGTCTTCCAGAATCTGGTGGGTTGCGCCGTCTTCGCCCAGGGTCAGGCCGGCGTGCGAAGCGCAGATCTTCACGTTCTTGCCCGAGTAGGCAATGCTCTGCCGGATCTGGTCATAGACGCGGCCCGTGCTGAAGTTGGCGAAGGTGCCGGTGAAGGGAATCTTGCCCCCAATGGTGAGGCCGGCGGCCAGGCCCATCATGTTGGCCTCGGCAATGCCCACCTGGAAGAAACGCTCGGGGTTGTCCTTGATAAAGGCATCCATCTTGAGCGAGCCAATGAGGTCGGCGCAGAGGGCCACCACGTTGGGGTTGGTTTTGCCCAGCTCTTGCAGGCCCGCGCCAAAGCCGCTGCGGGTATCCTTTGATTCGGTGTAGGGAAAGTCTTTCATAAGGTAGGGACTTGGGTCTTGGGGACTTGGTTTGTGTTTAGAAGAACGTCAGGCAGAGGCGCCGCCGAAGCATCTCGCGGGCCGACGTTGTGGTAGTAATTCAACATCAGCCCGCCAGATTCCTCGCAGGTTCGGAATGGCGTTCAGTGGTGGGATGCAACTCCTGCCGCTCCCGCCAGTGTAATCCTGCGGGTAGATCAGCGTCGCTGAACTCCAGGTGAATCACGCGGCGTGGGCGGGTGCTCGTGCTGCGGTTGGAGGCGTGGAGCGTCAAGGGCTGCATCAGCAGCAGGCCGCCGGCTGGTACGGGGCAGGTAACGGCCTGGGGCGTATAGGTTGGGTGTTGCTCATTCGGAATGACGCCGTGTTGGTGAGAGCCGGGTACTACCCGCAAGGCACCATTGGTTTCGTCGCAGTCGTCGAGGTGGAGGCGCAGGGTGAAGATGCCTTCCAGAATCTCGCGGGGCGGCAGTACCGTCACCTCACCGCCTTTGCTGGTCCAGGGGCCGTAGCCGGGCAGGTCCAGCCGCCGGTCCACACTAATCATCACGTCCTGGTGCCAGGCCACCAGCCAGTTGGAGCCGGCGGGCTTGTCGAAGTAAATGGCCTTGGTCAGATGCGGGCTGGTACCGGGGAACAGCGCCGCCAGCACTTCCCGCAGCCGGGGCGTCAGCAGGTGCTCCCGGAGCTGCGGAAGCTCGCCCAGCAGATTCCGGATGGCAAACACGTCCTGGCTGCGCCGGAAGTTGGGCGTAGTAGCTTCTGCCGCCTCAACGGTGTGGAGCAGAGCTGCTACCTCCGCCGGAGAAAAGACGCCTAGTAAGGTCGAGTAGCCATTTTCTTGCAGCTTCTGAACTGTCTCCTGCAGAACGTCCTGCCGAGGCGCCGCCGAAGCATCTCGCGGGCTGACGTTGCACTGGTAAACAGGCGTCAGCCCGCGAGATGCTTCGCTGCGCTCTGCATGACCGTTCAGTTGATTTTCTGTTGCCACGCTACTTTTCATTTCCCGAAAATGCTGACTGAGCTGGTTTGACCCGGCCGGATGGTGAAGTTGCGCACGTCGGTGAACTTGCTGCCGATTGCGGTTTTGGTGCGGAACACCAGACGGTAGGCCCCCGGCTGCAGAGGCAAGTTGATCTTGCTGCTGCCGCCTTCGGGCAGGTTGTACACCCACGTCTGCGACTCGTCGTTATTGAGCCGGTAGATGCTGCCGTAACCTTTGAGGTCGTTGACAATGTTCAGGATGCCGGGCGCCTCGTAGGTCACGACCGTTTCCTGGCCCTGCTTCACCGAGATGCGCCGAATCTGACGGGGCAGGGTCAGCAGCTCCACCTCGTAGTTGCCGGCCAGCAGCTTCTGCCGGCTCCCAAAGGGTAGGGCCACCACTGTGGCCGGGTTGCCCTGGGCCCGCACCACCGCCTGCACCGTACCGTAGGGATTTGGTGAGAGGCCGGGGTTCTGCAGCCAGAGCGTGCCCTGGGGCGTTTTGTAGGTGAGGACATTGGCCTTGCCGGGCCGGATGGGCAGGTTCTGCTGGCGCACCGGCGGCACCGTGTTAATCACCAAATCGTAGCTCTGCAGGGCGTCAATGTCGAGCACATCGGGCCGGCCCTGGGCGTCGCGGAAGTGCACGTAGTTGTACTCCGGCTGGTCCGTGACGTTGTTCAGGAAGGTCAGGTTCACGTTCGATTCCACCGGCCGGCCCGCCTCGTCGGTCAGGTTGACGGCCACCGTGGTTTTGGCCAGGGTCTGGGCTACTACATCATTGAGGATGGTGCGAAAGGTCTTCACATCGGCCGCGTTGTAGTACTGCCCCAGGCATTCTAGCTGCTTGCCAAACTCCCGTTCCGCTCCAATACCAATCACGAAGGGCTTTAGGAATACGTGCTTTCGTTGCAGAGCTACCGCTGTAGCGCATGGGTCACCTTTGCAGGATTCCAGCCCGTCGGTAATCAGAATCAGGACGTTGCGGGCCGTGCGGTCCGCCGGAAAGTCCTGGGCTGACTGCAGCAAGGAGTAGGTAATGGGCGTGTTGCCTTTGGGCTCGATGGTTTTCAGCCGCGCCTTGATGGCCCCCGCGTTTTTGGGCGCGAAGGCCACTTCCAGCTTCGAGTCCTCGCAGTTATTTTCCTTGTTCTCGTGCTGATGACCGTAGGCGCGCAGGGCCAGCTCCAGGTTGGGGTAGGCGTTGAGCGAGTCCACCATCTTGGAGAGCAGGTTTTTGGCCACGTCCCAGCGCTGCTGCCCTTCCCACGGCGCCCGCATCGAGCCCGACGCGTCGAGCACGAACAGGATGCGGGTAACGCGAGGCTTCTCGGGCGGTACGTTTTGGGCATGGCACTGCCAAGGAGCCAGGAGGCTCAGCAGCAAGTACGTAACCAAAACCAAGTAGCGCATTTAAGCAGAAGAAAGAACTGTCATGCTGAGCGGAGCCGAAGCATCTCTACCGAGGGTAATCAATGCTACTGCAACGAAGCGGGAGAGATGCTTCGACTACGCTCAGCAGGACAAACACGTGGTTGTGAACTACTACCAGGTAGGCGACTAGGGCGAGTGAACAATTAGGATAGATGAGTTGCATCAGCCCGTCATGCAGAGCCAGATGCTTCGCCTCCGGCTCTGCATGACGGACTTCGAGCCAACGGTTAACAACTCCTAATAGTCGCCGGCTTCTTCTACGCTCAGCTGCTGCAGGGCTTTCTCCAGCTGCTCGTCGTTCGGGGCTACGCCGTGCCACTTGTGCGAGCCCATCATGAAGTCAACGCCGTAGCCCATCTGCGTGTCCATCAGCACCATAATCGGCTGGCCCTGGCCGCTGAGCTGCACGGCTTCTTCGATGGTGGGGAGCAGCTTTTCGAGGTCGTTGCCGTCGGTTTCGAGCACGCGCCAGTTGAAGGCTTCGAACTTGGCACGCAGGTCGCCAAGGCCGCCAATTTTTTCGGTGGGCCCGTCAATCTGCTGGCCGTTGCGGTCCACGAAGGCAATCAGGTTATCTACTTTGTGGTGAGGAGCATACATGGCGGCCTCCCAAATCTGGCCTTCTTCCAGCTCCCCGTCGCCCATCAGCACAAATACTTTCCGGTCGTCGTTGTTGAGCTTCTTGGCTTGGGCAGCCCCGATGGCCACGCTCAGGCCCTGGCCCAGCGAGCCGGAAGCCACGCGTACGCCGGGCAGGTGCTCGTGGGTAGCGGGGTGGCCCTGCAAACGTGAGTTCAGCTTGCGGAAGGTAGCTAGCTCCCCCACCGGGAAGTAGCCCGAGCGCGCCAGCACCGAATAGAAAACCGGGGAAATATGACCGTTGGAGAGGAAAAACAGGTCTTGGCCGATGCCGTCCATGTCGAAAGGCTCTGGGGTGTGCTTCATTACCTTGAAGTAAAGCGCCACCAGCAAATCGGTGCAGCCCAGCGAGCCGCCGGGGTGACCCGAGTTGACGGCGTGCACCATGCGCACGATGTCGCGGCGCACCTGCGCGGCAATCTGTTTCAGCTCGCCTACTGAACGGGTGGGGGTAGGCGCGTGCGTTTCGGAAGAAGCGGCGAATGATGTTTCCTGAGCCATAGATTCAAATTGAGTAAGGAGTTGGTAAGTCAAAGGTAGGAAGTTGGGCGGAGGGGAGAGGTAGTGAACAGGTACAGGCAACAAGTAAGCAGGTAACGGGCTGGTGGCCGATGTAGGCGGCCCCGCCGCCGGCCTCCGTACTTACCCTCACAAAAAAGCCCCGCCGAAATAGGCGAGGCTTCTGAAACTTTTACAGCAGTTGGGCGGCGTGGTTCTTGGTGTCGACTTTCGTAATGACCTTCTCCAGACGGCCCTGCTCGTCAATCAGAAAGGTGTAGCGCATGGTGCCCATGTATTTGCGGCCGTACATGGATTTTTCCTGCCACACCCCGTAGGCTTCCACGATTTTCTTGTCCTCGTCCACCAGCAGGGGAAAGGGCAGCTCGTACTTGGTAGCAAACTTCTGGTGCGATTTTTCCGAGTCGATGCTCACGCCCAGCACCTGAATACCGGCCCCGAGCAGGCTCGGGTAGTTGTCGCGCAGGTTGCAGGCCTGGGCCGTGCAGCCCGAGGTGTCATCTTTGGGGTAGAAGTAGAGGGCTACTTTGCGGCCCGCGTAGTCCTGAAGGCGGTGGAGGGTGCCGTGTTGGTCGGGGGCTTCGAAAGCCGGGGCCGGTTCGCCCACTTGAGGTAGTGCCATAGCGCAGATGTTTGCGCGAAGGTAGCGGTGAAGTGGTGAAATAGTAAGATGGTGAGTTGATGTTCTAATAGCACCGCTAGCGCTACAGCGCAATTTGAACATCAACTCACCCACTTCACCATCTCACTACTCACCAACGGGCTGGGGCGTAAACAGCAGGTTATCGACGGGGAAACCTAGCCCACGGGCATAGGTTATTAGCCGGTCGCGGATGCTGCGCTCCAGGTGCGGGGTGCGACTCAGCAGCCAGAGGTTTTTCCGGCTGGGCTCACCTACCAGCGCGTAGCGGTAATCGGAGAGGTCCAGGTCCAGAATCCAGTAGTCGCCCTCGAAGGGCCAGAAGAACTGGACTTTGAGCTTGCTGTTGGTGCTGTCCACGGCGCGGGCGGTGGCGGTAGCCGTTTCCACCGGGCCGTTGAGGCCTTCCTTGTGGCAAGTGTTGAGCACCCTGACCTTGCCATCGGGCTGGAGCTTATACTCGGCCGTAACGTGCTGGCAGCCTTTTTCGAACCGGGTGGGCAGGCGCGCTACCTCGTACCAGAGCCCGGCATATTTGTGCAGATCCACGTGGGCTGCGGTGGGCAGGGGAGCGTACAGTTTGCGGCGGGCGTACGTGTACGCGGCCACGCCAGTTGTAACAACGGCGGCCGCGGCGGCAAACAACACCGGACGACGGCGTTTGAGCAGGTTAGCCATAACAAGCAAGAAGATAGAAGACGCCCTCAGTACGAACTCCGGGGCGCGGAAGATGCCGCCGCCACCCAGCGGCAGCACTTTCAGGCGGAAAACCACCACTACATCGGGCCCTACGGGGACGGGCTGAGCCGAGCGGGGAAGGGCCGGTGAGCCCCGGGGCAGAGTCGACAGTAGCAGCCGGTTTACTCACCCAACCGTATAGGTAGGAGCTACTCTTTCTTTCCGCTCATGTTGCACCTGGAACAACTCTCGCTTAATATTCCGGACACGACCAAGCCCCGCGTGGTAGTAATTGGTGGTGGATTTGGGGCCGTAAATCTGACCAAATACTTGCCCGACGACCAGTTTCAGGTGGTGATGCTCAGCAAGCAGCATTACTACGGCTTCTGGCCCCTGCTCTACCAGGTGGCTACCGCCGGCCTGGAGCCCGAGTCCATTGCCGAACCCATTCGGAAGCTGTTCGACGACCGAAACGACTTTCACTTCCGCTTCGTGCGGGTGACGGCCATCAACCCCGCCGCCAAAACCGTCACTACCTTGATTGGGGACGTGCAGTACGACTACTTGGTTATTGCTACCGGCACCAAGTCGAACTACTTTGGTAATGAGCAGATCAAGCACAACTCCTTTGGCCTCAAGAACCTGACCGACGCCGTGAACCTGCGCAGCCAGCTGCTGCAAAGCTTCGAGCAAGCCAACCTCACCAAGGACCCGGACCAGCGCCAGAGCTTGCTCAACATCGTTATTGCCGGGGCCGGACCTACGGGCGTGGAGCTGGCCGGCTCCCTGGCCGAAATGCGGCGCCACGTGCTGCCCCGCGACTACCCCGGCCTCGACTTCCGGCAGATGAACATCTATCTTGTCGATGGCTTGGACCGGGTGCTACCGCCCCTCTCGCCGGAATCAAGTAAAAACACGCATCAGTACCTGGAAGAGCTGGGCGTCATCATCAAGCTCAACAAGCTGGTCTCGTCGTACGACGGTGAAACCGTGCTGTTTAAGGATGGCGAGCAAATCCGGACGCAAACCTTGGTGTGGGCCGCCGGGGTAGCCGGGGCTACCGTGGAAGGGCTGCCCGCCGAGTCATTGGAGCGGGGGCGCTACCTTGTGAATCACTTTAATCAGGTGCTGGGCTTCGAGGATATTTTCGCTATTGGCGACATTGCCCTGATGAAGTCGGAGAAGTGGCCGAAGGGCCACCCGCAGGTGGCGCAGCCGGCCCTGCAGCAAGGGCGCCTGCTGGGCAAAAACCTCACGCGTGAGCGGCGCAACCAGGCCTGGGAGGCGTTTGAGTACTTCGACAAAGGCTCCCTAGCCATTGTGGGCCGCGCCCGCGCCGTAGCCGATTTGCCGGGCAACCGGAGCCTGAAAGGCTTCATTGCCTGGGTAGCTTGGCTGTTCGTGCACATTTACTACCTCATCGGCTTCCGCAGTAAGCTCATTGTGATGACCAACTGGCTGTACCGCCTCTTTACCTACCAGCGGGGCACGCGCATCATCATCCAACCCTACGTGCAGCCCGGCGACAAAGTGGGAGAGGAGTTCGTCCGTCAGCAAACCGTGGATTAACGCCATTTCCACCAACTGTCATTCCTCCGGCGTCGGGCTGGCAAAGAACAGTTTAACGTTTATTTAAAAACTGTCATCCTGAGCTTGCGAAGGACCTTATCACGCACGCGCAAGTCGTTGTTACGACACTCGTTCTACCGTGATAAGGTCCTTCGCAAGCTCAGGATGACAGAAGTATCATCTTAATGATTTTTGTAACCGCGCAAACAAAGGGCGGCTATCCTGCTGAGGAAAGCCGCCCTTTTTATGGTGTTGACCACCTAGCTTACAGCGTTACGTGAATAGCTTTTTCGTTGCCGGCCTGGTCGGTGAGGTAGAGGGTAGCCGGACCGCGCAGGGCAGGGCCCAGCTTATCGTCGCGCTCCGAGAAAAGAGTGGAGTTCTTGTGCTCGAAGCGCAGCAAATGAAACTGCCCGTTGACTTCCAGCTTGTAGCTGGCCAGGCCCGAGAGGTCGTCGCCAACCTTGAACACTACCCCCGCCGCGCCCCGGCTAATGAGGCGGCCGGAGGGCGGGATGGTGTCCGTAAGTAAGCGGAACTGCCCGAAAGTTTTGATGGGGGCCGTGATGGTGCTGCCCTGCCATTTGCCGCCTACGTAGGCCTTGCCGCCCTTGGCCGTCACGGCGTAAATAGCCGTGCGCCGCGGGTCTGCTACCGGAGTTTCCGGCTTAAGGGTCAGGGCCAGGGTTTCGTGCAGGGGTGTGCGGGGCTGCTGTACCGTCCAGAGGCCGGCCTTGTAGCTGGTTTGCACATACAGCGTATCGAACAGCGTGTGCGGGGCAAAGCCCAGGCTGAGATTGGCCGTCGAGAAGCCGTATTCCTGCCCGGACGGAATCAGGGCTTGGCGCTCAAACCGCTTCGTAATGCGGCCAAACTGCAGGGAATCGGGGCGGCCGGCGCGCAGGTCGTAGAGGTACACGTTCTGGCTTTGCTCGGTGTAGCTGGGCTTGAGCGTGAGGCGGCGGTTGCCCTTAAACAGCGTCAGGTTGCCCCCCACGGCGGCCGTGTCGGGGTCGGCCGCTACGGCCACCAGCAAATTGCGGCTCACATCGTAGCGCAACCCTTGCGTTTTGACGGCCGCCGAGCGGGTTTTGTGGTAGGTTGGCTCGGTGCCGCGCAGCACAAAGCGCAGGGGCGTGCTGTTGCCGTAGGAGTCACTCATCCGGATTTCTACGCTGTAGAGCTTGCCGGTTTCCACCCGCAACTTGCCCTTGCTGGAGCCAGTGGTGTAGATGCTCAGCTCGTTGCCATCATCCACGAACAGCTTTTCCAGCTGCCGGCCCTGGGTAGCGCGCCACTCGTAGTCCATGTGCTGGTTTACTTGCCGGGAGCCCAGCGGGAACGGGATATTATCGACGACGTGGCTGTGCAGGGGCCGGCCGTTTACCTGCACTTCTACCTTCTGAAACCCGTTCTTATTCCACACCTGGTCGAACCGGTCGAAGCCCTGCACCAGCAAGCCCACCGTGCCGTAGGCCGGAATTGTGTCGGCCCACACGTAGCCGCCCCCGCCCGGCAGGGGCGGAGCCTTGGGCACAAACACGGCTTTGCCGAAGCGCCCTTGCACCCGCGAATCAATGCCCAGCGCCTCCACCGCAAAGGCCTGCAGGCTAGGCGCTACGTGGTCCTGAATTTCCGGAAAGCCGCCCCACTGCAAGGGGTTGAGCTGCCCGCCTTCGGCCGTGCGCACCTCCCAGTGCAAGTGGGGGCCCGCTGAGCCGCCCGTATTGCCGGACAGGGCCACTACCTCGCCGCGCTTCACCGGGAACTGCTCGGGCTTAAAGAACAGCTCCAGCTCATAGGTCTGCTTCTGGTACTGCTGGCGGCGCATTTCCTCGGCCACGGGGCCTTTGAAATGGTTCAGGTGGCCGTACACTGTCGTCAGGCCGTTGGGATGGGTGATGTAGAGCACGTTGCCGTAGCCGAAGCTGCTCTGCTTCATGCGCGAGATGTAGCCCTCGGCGGCGGCGTACACCGGCAAATCAACCCGGCCATCGGTCTTGATGTCGAGGCCCCCGTGGAAGTGGTTGGGCCGGAGCTCGCCCATGCTCGCGGCCAGGAAGTTTTGCTGGCCGGGCTTGATAGGAAAGAGAAAGTAGCCTTGCGGCACCGTGGGGAGCGGGCCGGGGGTAGCAGCGGTGGCCTGGGCTACTGTAGGCTCTGTAGTCGAGTCGGGCTCCTGGCCGCCGCAGGAGGCCGGCTGCAACCCCAGCAACAGGAAAGGAATGGCTACGCTTAGCAGGCGGCGCGGCCCGGTAGTCAGCAAATCAGGCATTCAGGGAAAAAAATCAGCAGCAGAAAAAGAAGAGCAGCCCTCGGCCGCTGGGCCTAGGCAAGCCATTATCGTGCCTTCCCGGACGGAAAGCCCATTGGCAAGGTTGCGGAGGAAGTAAAGAACGCGCCCGGCGGCCGCGGCGCATGGCAGCTGCGCAGGGGCAGGGCCCGCTCCGGAAAACGTACCCTACCGCAGCCCAGGCGGCAGTACCCCAAAGGCCTATCTGTACGCCGTCTAGTCAGTGGTGCCGACTGCTACCAGAGCGGCTTGCATGCGGCATTCCGAGCATTCCGAGCATTCCGCAGAGACGGGAAATCTGGGCTGCTCACCAAAGGCTAACCCAGATTCCTCCCTTCACTCGGAATGACACGAAGAGGCTCGGCATGATAAGGAAGGCGGCAGGCTGATGGGTGCGCCCCTTATTTCACGGCCAGATCCAGCAGCTTCTCGTCCGCCAGGTAACCGGTCAGCTGGTCTCCGATTTTTACCGGGCCTACGCCGCTGGGAGTACCCGTGAAAATCAGGTCGCCCATCTTCAGGGTAATGAACTGGGAGATGTAGCTGATGATTTTGTTGAAGTCGTGGAGCATGAGGCTGGAGTTGCCCTGCTGGCGCACTTCGCCGTTCACTTCCAGCCGGAAGTCGATGTTCTTGAGGTCGGGGAAGTCGGCTACGGGCTTGAACTCCTGCGAGATAGGGGCCGAGCCGTCGAACCCTTTGGCCAGCTCCCAGGGTAGGCCCTTGCTCTTGAGCTTGCTTTGCAGGTCGCGGGCCGTAAAGTCGATGCCTAGACCAATGGCGTCGAAGTAGGTAGGCGCAAACTTCTCCTCGATGTTCTTGCCGTTTTTGCACACGCGCAGCACCAGCTCAATCTCGTGGTGAATGTCCTGGGAGAAATCGGGCATGAAAAACGGCTGGTTGCGCTGGAGCAGGGCCGTGTCGGGCTTGGCGAAGATGACAGGCGCGTCGGGCATTTCGTTCTGAAGCTCAGCGATATGTTCTGCGTAGTTACGGCCGATGCAGAGAATTTTCATGGGGTAGGAGGGCTTGGAGGCTACGTAAGGGGTAGGGACCAGATGGAAAACCAAGGGAGCGGAAGAAGGTGCGTTGGCGCCGCAGAGCCGCCCGCTTAACCCGGTTTCGTCAATGGCAAAGTCCCCAAAAGTAGCCTTAATTCGCGGCGCCGAAAAGGCAAAATTCGTCCCTGTTCTCCTGCCGCCGGGCGCACCGCAAACATTTTGCCCGCCGCCTCACGTATAGCATTCCATCCACTGCTGCTGCTGCCGGGCAAAACCCAGGCCGAGCAGTAGTCCCGACCGTATCTCTCCCTTCAGCCACCGTTACCGCATGAAACTTCCCCAAATTGCCTTGGCTAGTTGTCTGTTTCTGGCCAGCGCCTGCGCCACGGTACCCATTACCGGCCGCCGGCAGCTCAGCCTTATTTCGGACACCGAAATGAACACGATGGCCGCCACGGAATACCAGAAGGTGTTGGCTTCCAGTCAGGTAGTAACTAGCGGCAACGACGCGGCCATGGTGAAGCGAGTGGGCCAGCGCATTCAGCAGGCCGTGGAAATGTACTTCCGCCAGCAGAACGCCCAGGCCCAGCTGGAAGGCTACGCCTGGGAATTCAATTTGCTCAATGACAAGCAGGAAAACGCCTGGTGCATGCCCGGCGGCAAGGTGGCCGTGTACACCGGCATTCTGCCCATCACCCAGGATGAAACCGGCCTGGCCGTGGTAATGGGGCACGAAATTGCCCACGCCGTGGCCCGCCACAGCTCCGAACGAATGAGTCAGCAAATGGCCGCCCAGGGCCTGGGTGGGGTGTTGTCGGCGGCCGTCGGGCAAAGCCCAACGGTTACGCAGAACGTATTTCTGCAGGCGGTGGGGGTAGGCTCCTCGCTGGGCATGCTCAAACACGGCCGCAGCCAGGAGTCGGAAGCTGACCACTTAGGGCTTATCTTTATGGCCATGGCCGGTTACAACCCCGACGGCGCCGTGGCATTTTGGCAGCGCATGGACGCGCGGGAAAACAGCGCTTCACCACCCGAATTCCTCTCCACTCACCCCTCGAACGGTACGCGCATCGCCGACATCCAGAAGCAGCTGCCGGAAGCCCGCACCTACTATAAAGGCCGTTAAGCCCGGCCCGTTTATCTACCCCGAATGAATCGTTTTCTGCGTTTATTATTTTCCTCGTTGGCGGGAGGAGCACTGCTGCTAAGCGGGCTGAGCGCCTGTGAAACCACCAAGCGGGGCTTCCCCGAGGTAAGCTCGCCCTCCACTGACCCCGATGCGGTGAACCGCCGCAAGCTGGAAGCCAGCAGCAAGCAAGTAGCGGAAGTGGCGGAAGGAAAAATCCGCTACATCGTGCCCCGGGAGCAGCTTTCCGCGGCCTTCACCCGGCAGTTTGGCGATGGTACGGCCATCGACAAAACGGTTATCCGCAAGGTGCAGGAAACAGCCAAAGACAAGGCCGTGTACTACCTGGTGGGTATGGGCCTGCGCAACGGCATGTTCCGGGCCATGGCTCTGCCCCTGCAAACTTCTTCCGATAACAGCCTGTATTTGAGCTCCAACGCGGCCCGTTACATTATCACGGGCGTGGGCTGCACGTTCTGCTTCTTTAACTTCGAGAAAAACGAAATTGTAGGCACCACCTGCGAGGAAAACACCGGCGGCAGCCGCTGCGACCTGCGCGTGGAAGAAACCAACGGTTTTTTCCCCCGTCGCTAGCCATGCTGAGCCGGAAATGGATTCTGCGCCTCTCTCTAACGGCCCTGGCCCTGCTCGTCACTACCGACCGGCGGAAACCGAAACCCGCGCCCCCGGCGCCCCGTCCCGACGACCAGGATAAGCCCACCGGTCAATGAAAAAAGCCCGCTACGTCGCGGGCTTTTTCGGGCATGAGCGGTTGTGCTGCCTGCTAAATCATGCCTTCCTGTACGGTTTCCACGAAGCGGGCAATGCGGTTGACTAGCAAATCGGGGTTGACTTTTTCCAGGGCGTGGGGCGTGTTCATGATGATTTCGAAGGTAGCGCGGGGCATGTGGTCGGCGAAGTGGCGGGAAGCATCCACGCCGGCCGTTTTGTCCAGCTCGCCTACCAGCACCTGCACCGGCACCTCCAGCTCGGCCAGCTTGGCGGTGGTCAGCAAGGGAGCTTCGCCGAGGCTGCGCAGCATGGCGCTGGTGGCAGTGAGCAACTCTGGTAGGGGGGTAGGGGCATGCAGGCGCGTCAGCTGCTCCACCAGCTGGGGGGCCTTCTCGCGCATACTCTCAGCATCCAGCCGGCGCGTTTCTGCCGCGGCCGTTGTCGGCGACCAGTCGAACTTAGTGCCCAGGGTCGTAATGCTCCGAAACAGCTCGGGCGCGGTTACGGCGGCGGTCAGGGCGGCGTAGCCGCCCATGCTGTAGCCAAATACGTGTACCGGGGGCAAGCCCTGGCGCTGAATAAACTCCGCAACTTCCTGGGCAAAGCACTTCATGGTGAAGTCGGTCGCCACCAGGGGCTGGCCCGCGTGCCCGGTAAAGGAAAAGGAGTGCACCGCGTAGAAGGGTGGCAGCTCCCGGATTAAAAACTTTAGCTGAGCTTCCGAAGCCAGGGCCCCATGCAGAAGCAAAATCGTGTGTTGCATGTCTTGATTCCGACAGAGGTACGTGGCGCCGGGCCTCCAACTGGCCCCCACCGGGAGGGGCCGATTGGCTCACCGGGCGCCTGCTACCTGGTGCTACTTTGTCACTTCAGCGGCTAGTTGGTTCAGGTCCAGCCCGTCAAACGTGCCCGAGCTCATCATCAACAGATTCGCGTCCTGCCAGTTTTGCGCGTGCAGGAACTCGGCCAGCTGCCGGCTGTTGGTAAACACCCGTAGGTCGGGGCGCTGGAAGGCTTGCTGCACGGCTTCGGGGGGTAGCGGCGGCAGGCGCTTGTGCTCCAGCACGTGGGGGTTGAAGTACACCACGGCCACATCGGGCGTATCGAAGGTATGGGCGTACTGGGGCAGGAAGGCGGGGTTAAGCGAGCTGAACGTGTGCAGCTCCAGGCAGGCCACCAGCTTGCGCTTGGGGTATTGCTTCTTGAAGGCCGTGGCCGTGGCTTTCAGCTTGCTGGGAGCGTGGGCGAAGTCCTTGTACACCACGGAGCCTTCCCCTTCGCTTACTTTCTCCAGGCGGCGGGCCGCCCCCTTAAAGGAGCCCAGGGCCTCGTAGAAATCCTTGCCCTTGATGCCCAGCTGCTTGCAAACTTCCTTGGCCGCGGAAATGTTGCGCAGGTTGTGCTCCCCGAACACTTTAACGGGCACCTCATCGTCCTTTTTGGTGATGAGAAAGGTGTTGCCGTTGCGGATGACGTGCTCATGGGGGCCGTAGCCAATGTAGGTAACATCGGGGTTGCTGGGCACGGTCACGAGCTGCACCTGCTCGTCGTCCTGGTCGTAGATGAGGGTGCCCGCCTTGGGCGTCATCTCGGCGAAAATCTTGAACTGTTCGCGGTAGACTTCCTCGGTCGGAAACACGTTGATATGGTCCCAGCTGATGCCGGAAATCACCCCAATGTGGTGGTGGTAGAGGTGGAACTTGGGCCGCCGGTCAATGGGCGAAGACAGGTATTCGTCGCCTTCGATGATGATGACAGGCGCGTCGTCGGTGAGCTGTACCATCAGCTCAAAACCCTCTAGCTGGGCGCCCACGGCGTAATCGAACTGGCGCTGGTGGTAGCGCAATACGTGCAGAATCAGGGAGGTAATGCTGGTTTTGCCGTGCGAGCCCCCAATGACTACCCGTTGCTTGTTGCGGGAAGCCTCGTAAATAAACTCCGGGAACGAGTACACCCGCAGCCCCAGCTCCTGGGCCCGGAGCAGCTCCGGGTTGTCGGGGCGGGCGTGCATGCCCACAATCACGGCGTCCAGGTCCGGGGTTATCTTTTCGGGGTACCAGCCCTCCGCCGCCGGTAGTAGCCCGGCTTTGGCCAGCCGGCTTTTGGCGGGCTCAAAAATTTCATCGTCGGAGCCCGTTACGTGGGCCCCGCGCTGGTGCAGGGCCAGGGCCAGATTATGCATAATACTGCCCCCGACGGCAATCAGGTGCAAACGTTGGAGCGAAGAAGGAGTAGCAGCCATTCAATAAATAGGTAAGCAGGCGGCAAAGGTAAGAGGTAATGAGGTGATGGGGTGATGAGGTGAGGAAGTTACAGGTGACAAGTGACAAGTGAGGAGGTGATGGGGTGATGAATGAGGTGAGGAGGTGACAGGTGGGTGGAGGCATACTGCTTGGCCCGCGTAGTTCTTCATTTTTCGCCCAACCCACCTGTCACCTCCTCACCTGCTCATTACCTGTCACTTCGTCACTTGTCACCTGTAACTTCCTCACCTCATTACCTCACCACCGAAAAGAAACCTTTCCCACCCCTTCCAGATTGTAGGACGCAGCCGTTAGCTTTGTACCCCTTTGCAAAAAACGGACGGTGAGTGGGATGAAATTTCCCGGTGCTCCGCTACAAACCGTCCAACCTGCTTACCTTGTAGTGCTTACCTAGTGATGAACGACCGGATGGATGACCGCCTGAAATTATCGGCCTCGCGGGCCAAAGCCGCCTGGAATAGCCGCCCCGCCGCGGTACCCATGGGTGGCCCGGCCGGCAAGCTGCCGCCCCAGGCCCTGGAGCTGGAAGCGGCTGTACTGGGCGCCCTCATGCTGGAAAAGGATGCCCTCACCACCGTTATTGATATTTTGAAGCCCCAGAGCTTCTATAAAGATGGGCACCAGCGCATCTTTAAGGGTATTCTGAACTTGTTTGACAAGTCGGAGCCCATTGATATTCTGACCGTTACGCACGAGCTGCGCGAAATGGGCGAGCTGGAAGCGGCCGGCGGCGCGCACTACGTGGCCAACCTGACCTTTAAGGTAAACTCGGCGGCCAACATTGAGTACCACGCCCGCATCATCACCGAAAACGCCATCAAGCGCGAGCTGATCCGCATTGCCAGCGACATTCAGCGCGACGCCTTTGAGGACACGACCGACGTGTTCAACCTGCTCGACAGCACGGAGCAGTCGTTGTTTGAAGTATCCGAGTCGAACATTCGCAAGAACTTCGACGACATGCGCAGCCTGATGGGCAAGGCCATCAAGGAGCTGGAAGAAAAGAAAGACCAGAAAGACGGCCTCACGGGCGTGCCCAGCGGCTTCTCGGCCCTGGACCGGGTAACTAGCGGCTGGCAACCATCTGACCTGGTGATTATTGCAGCCCGGCCCGGCATGGGCAAAACCGCTTTCGTGGTGTCGGCCATGCGCAACGCGGCGGTGGAGTTCAAGAAACCGGTGGCTATTTTTTCCCTGGAAATGTCCTCGCTCCAACTCGTGAATCGTCTGATTTCGGCGGAGGCGGAGCTGGATTCGGAAAAGATCAAGAAGGGCAACCTGGCCGACTACGAGTGGGCCCAGCTCAACCATAAGATTTCGGCCCTGTCGTCGGCCCCGATTTACATCGACGATACGCCGGGCCTGAGCATCCGGGAGCTGCGCACCAAGTGCCGCCGCCTCAAGGCCCACCACGACATCCAGATGATTATCATCGACTACCTGCAGCTGATGACGGGTAACACGGATGGCAAGGGTGGGGGCAACCGCGAACAGGAAATTGCCTCGATTTCGCGGGCCCTGAAGGGTATTGCCAAGGAACTGAACGTGCCCGTGCTGGCTCTTTCCCAGCTTTCCCGCTCCGTAGAAACCCGCGGCGGCGACAAGAAGCCCCAACTCAGTGACCTGCGCGAATCGGGCTCCATTGAGCAGGACGCCGATATGGTAATTTTCCTGTACCGCCCGGAGTACTACAAGATTACCGAGGACGAGATGGGCAACCCTACCCAGGGCACCGGCGAGGTAATTATTGCCAAGCACCGGAACGGCTCCTTGGAAACCGTGCAGCTCAAGTTTATCGGCCGCTTCACCAAATTCGCCGACCTGGATGGGGCCGGTGGCTTCGGCGACGCGGGCTTCAACCCCGGTGCCTTCCCCAGCAGCACCTTCGATGACGACCAGGCCAGCTTTGCCCCGAATACCATTCGGCTTGGCTCCCGCATCAACAACGACGGGCCACCGCCAGCCCAGCCCTTCCCGCGCAGCACCTTCGATGATGGGCCGCCGCCCTTCTAACCCCCGCCTTTGTAAGCGCCAGCTGGTTTCCAGCTGGCGTTTTTGTTTGCGGCGTGCCGCTGCCGGGGCCCCGCTGGCCCCCGGGGATACGTAAAGCGCAGGATCAAGAAGATGCCAGACAGGGTAGACTACGTAGGCATTGGCCGAAAACGAGGCAGCCCGCCCTTGGCAGAAAGGAAACTACGGAGAAAATAACCGGTAAAATTTCCTCGTAAAATGGTGCTTAATACGCTTACGCGGGGCATAAGGGCGTGACTACCTTTGTTTTACTTTCGAGCGAGGGCAATGGTAGTGATTCGTAAGCGCACTGTTGCGCTGGTCCGAAAGAAAGTAGAGCTGACTTCTTGTCTCATCCTTTACGCCCGTAGTATATGCGCGCTTCCGCCCTCGATTTCACTCCCTCCCGTACATCGGCCTTTTATAGCGGATTCACAGACGGTGTAGCTGCTGATGCCTCACCTACGTAAGCAGGTATATGCAAGC
>NZ_BMGS01000010.1 GCF_014640315.1 Hymenobacter glacieicola | reverse complement strand
CTTTTTTTCAAGCGAGCCGCTTTCTTTTGTTGCTGATCAGCTTCCGATTGAAGCGGGCTGCAAAGATAGGAACTGGTGTTGCACTTTCCAAGTTCCAGGACAGAAAACTTTTTTTCGCGTTTTCCTCTCCCTTGTTCTCCTTAGCCCGTTTCTCGGCTAGAAGCGGGCTGCAAAGGTACTACTTGCAAGTTGTCTTTTACAAGGAAGCAACGAAAGTTTTTTCGCCTCTTCCTGTCCGCTTCCGGCTGAATCGGGGTGCAAAGGTAGCACTCCGTGTGGCAACTGTGCAAGCCCCGTGTAAAACTTTTTTTTCGGGAGTCTCTCCGCACTAGAGCAAGTGGCAACCGAGTACCCAGCGTAAGTCGCACCGCGTGCTCTGCTTGGCCCCACCGCGTTTCGGTTTGGGAGTGCAAAAGTGCAGCATGGAAGTAGAATCTCCAAACCTAGCCTCACTTTTTTCTATCTGTTTGCTTTTCGGCCTTACTGGTTCTTGGACAGCTGGCTGGTGGTAAACTCTTTACGGGCTTGTTTAAGTTCACAGCCCCTGTATATTTTTTTTCAGAGGCATCATTCTGTAGTTGTGAAGTATCTCTTATAATGCAGAAAACCGCCCATTTGGACGGTTTCTGATATACACATGAATAATCCAGAATCCCTCTACTTTAGGTGCAAGGTACTGATACGGTCAGGTCCTACGCTGACAATGCTTACTGGTACTTCCAACTGTTGCTCAAGAAAGCTAACATATTCCTTGAGCGGCTGAGGTAGTGCGTGGGGGTCGGTGATGGTTTGCAGCTCCGTACGCCACCCGGCCACTTTAGTATAAACGGGGGTCAGATTCTGCAGGTCTCCATGATCTGGAAGCTGATCCGTCTCTTTGCCATTGGGCAAGCGGTAGTGAGTGCAGACTTGAATTTCATCGAATTCGTCTAGTACATCGGCTTTCATCAGGTGAATTTCAGTTACACCGTTAAGCATGATGCTGTACCGTAGAGCGGGTAAATCAATCCAGCCGCAGCGGCGGGGACGCCCGGTAGTGGCCCCAAACTCTCTACCTGCTGCCCGAATCTGCTCCCCTACCTCATCGTGAAGTTCGGTTGGAAAGGGGCCGCTACCTACACGCGTGCAATATGCTTTGCTGATTCCGTATACCTTATTGATATGGCGCGGCGCAATGCCCAGGCCTGTGCAAGCACCTGCTACAATGGTGCTGGAAGAGGTAACGAAGGGATAAGTACCAAAGTCAATGTCCAGCATGGAGCCCTGGGCTCCTTCCGCCAAGATACTTTTACCCTGCTTTAACAGGTCATTCAATAGGTACTCTGTGTCGGCTAGTTGCAGAGTGCGCAGGAACTCAACGGCGGAAAAGAAATCGGCCTCGAATTCTTCAATTTCGAGGCCGCGGCCGTGGAATTCAGCTAGGGTGGCGTGGCGCGCAACAGCATCTTGGTAGCGTTCCTGAAAATCGGGTAGCAGGATATCTCCCACACGCAGGCCGGTGCGGCCGATTTTATCCTGGTAAGTAGGCCCAATGCCTTTGAGAGTAGAACCGATTTTGCTACCCCCGCGTGCCTCCTCGTTGATGCGGTCAAGGGCTCGGTGGGACGGCAAGATCAGCTGGGCTTTGCGGGACACATAGAGGTTTTGTCCCCAGTTTACCCCCCGATCTGTGAGCTTCTGGAGCTCTTGGCGGAAGACAACAGGGTCCAGCACAACACCATTACCCACTACATTAATAATATGGGGATGGAAGATGCCCGATGGGACCTGATGAAGTACGTGCTTAACCCCGTCAAAAGTAAGGGTGTGACCGGCGTTTGGGCCGCCTTGGAAGCGGGCTACTACGTCGTAAGTAGGGGCGAGTACATCGACAATCTTGCCTTTGCCCTCGTCACCCCACTGCAATCCTACTAGTACATCAACGGGCATTAGCTTACGACTTTCAGTTGTTGGGCGGCCGACTGCTCGTCATCCGCAATGGAAAAAATGGCGTTCAATTTGGTTAGCGCGAGCATTTTACGTGGGTGGTCGGCTGGGTTTATCAACACCATCTCCCCGCCCCGGCTGCGGAATTTGGTTAGTAGCGAGACCAACACCCCAATTCCGGTGCTATTGATGTAACGGATACCCGACAAATCAACGGTGCAGTGACGCAGTTCATCGCCAAGGTGCTGATCAACGCTTTGCAGGAGTTGCTGGGTGTCGGGGCTACCGATTAGGTCGCCGGTTAGGCGCACGAAGAGGATGCCGTCCCGGACGGCGGTTTCAGTTTTCATTCGGCTAGAGAGCGGGCGGCGGCTTTAGCGCGGCAGTCGCCGCACACGCCATAAAGATTCAAAGAGTGGTGCAAGATATGGAAGTTGAGCAACTCCCCTACCATCGTCTGGATGCCATGAATACGCGGATCACAGAATTCCACCACTTTATGACACTCCGTGCAAATCACATGGTCGTGCTGGCGGTAGCCGTAGCTTTTCTCGTACTGCGCCAGGTTACGGCCGAATTGGTGCTTGCTGACTAGGCCGTGCTCTACCAACAGATCAAGGGTGTTATATACCGTAGCGCGACTAACCTGCAGGCCTTGCTCCTTCATGCCCGCGTACAGTTCTTCCACATCAAAGTGTCCCGTGCGGGAATAGATTTCCTCCAGAATGGCGTAGCGCTCCGATGTTTTGCGCAGTCCTTTATTTTCAAGGTAAGCGGTGAAAATCTTTTTCACCTCCTCGTATTTTTCCTTGTCCAAGTGCTTCTCTGTGACAGACATTTTGAGGCCTTATATATAAGGAGTGAAAACCGGTGAAATCAAAAGAAGTTTGGCTTGGCTGTAACACTTGCAACTGACCAAAAAACGACGGAATGAAGCTCCTGCAACGCCACTTTATACCGTTTTATACTTCCCTACTTTTAGAAAACTTTTTAGAACTAGTTTAGGAGTCAAAGCGCTCGACCAGCAGGACCCCATTCACTTTGGAGAGGCGCTGGATTAGCTTGGTCAGGTGGTCGGTATCATTGACGAACACCATGATCTGCCCTTCAAACATGCCATCATTAGAGTCAATTGTGATGGAGCGCATGTTTACTTTCAGGCTGTTGCTAATGATGCGGGTAACGTCGTTGACCAGGCCAACCCGGTCGGAGCCTTTGATCCGAATGCCGGCCAGGAAAGCCAGTTCCAACTGCTCCGTCCATTTAGCCCGCACGATGCGGTTGCCATAGTTGGACATCATTTGCACTGCTTTGGGGCATGAAGTGCGGTGAATTACAATGCCCTGCTCCGTTTCAAAGCCGAACACATCATCACCAGGAATGGGGTTGCAACAAGGCGCAATGGTGTAATCGAACTTATCGGTTTGCTCTCCAATGACCAGCATATTGGCATTAACTCCCCGCACTTTCTGTACCTCATGGTCGAAGGCCTTGGGCTCCAGCATGGAGGGTAGGCGGGGCGTTTCAAGGGGCGAGTCGAACAGGTTTTTCTGAATCTCGCGGCCGTCTATCTGCCCAATAGCAATCCGGTAGAAAAACTCCTGAGCGTTGCTGGTGTTGAAATGGGCCAGCAGCCGGTTCAGGTTGTCCTGCGAATACTCAACCCCGAGCAGTTCCAGACGCTTTTCCACGATGAAGCGGCCATCTTCCGATTTATTACGTCGGTCGTCCCGGAGCCAGTCCTTGATGCGCGTCCGGGCTTTAGAGGTAGTCACGTACTGCAGCCACTCCTCCGTGGGCTTCTGCTTGTGGGAGGTCAGAATTTCTACCTGGTCGCCGTTGCGCAACTGGTAGCTGAGCGGCTGTAGCTTCTGATTGACCTTGGCCCCGAGGCACTGCAAGCCAATGTGGGAGTGAATTTCGAACGCAAAATCCAGGGCCGTGGCCTTATCGGGCAGAATGACCAGCTTACCCTTGGGCGTAAAGGCATACACTTCCTTTACGAAGAGGTTTTGGCGGAACTCGTCCATGAACTCCAGGGCGCTGGAGTTATTGGTTTCGAGCATCTCGCGCACCTTATTTATCCACGACTCCAGGGTAGACTCCGGCTGGGGCACGCCCGTATCCTTGTACTTCCAGTGCGCCGCGTAGCCTTTCTCGGCAATGTCGTCCATGCGGCGGCTACGGATCTGAACCTCTACCCACTGCCCGGTCCGCGACATTACCGTAGTGTGCAATGACTCGTAGCCGTTGGCTTTGGGCGTGCTCACCCAGTCGCGCAGGCGGTCGGGGTTGGGCTGGTAAAAGTCCGTCACGATGGAATACACCTGCCAGCAAGCCGCTTTTTCCTGGTCTGGCGGCACGTCCAGGATTACCCGGATGGCAAACAGGTCATACACCTCGTCGAAGGTGATGTTCTGCTTGCGCATCTTGCGCAGGATGGAATAAATGCTCTTGGGCCTACCCTTCACTTCGTAGTCGAAACCCTGAGCTTTCAGCTCTTCGTCGATGGGCTGGACGAACTCCTTGATAAAGCGGTTGCGGGCGGCGCGGCTTTGGCGCACCCTATTGACCAGCTCCGTGTAAATTTCGGTGTCGGTGTACTTCAGGTACAGATCCTCCAGCTCCGTTTTAATGGCGTACAGCCCCAGGCGGTGGGCCAGCGGAGCGTAGAGGTAAATGGTTTCGGAGGCAATTTTGAGCTGCTTGTGCCGGGGCATTGAGTCCAGGGTCCGCATGTTGTGCAGGCGGTCGGCTAGCTTGATCAGGATGACGCGCACATCATCGGAGAGCGTCAGCAGCATCTTACGGAAGTTCTCGGCCTGCTCCGAAGTGCCGTATTCGAACACGCCGGAAATCTTGGTCAGCCCGTCCACGATGCGCGCCACCTTCGGGCCAAACTCCCGCTCTACGTCGGCTACCTCCCAGGGCGTATCTTCTACCACATCGTGGAGCAGGGCCGCAATGATGCTGGTGGTGCCCAGGCCGATTTCTTCCACCACAATTTGGGCTACGGCCAGCGGGTGCAGGATGTAGGGCTCACCGGATTTGCGGCGCATCTCCTTGTGGGCTTCCAAAGAAGTGTTGAACGCCTTTTTAATCAGCTTGGCATCGCCCTCATTTAAATAAGGCTTAGCGGTGCGCAGAAGGCGGCGGTAGTGGCGCAGAATTTCCTGGCGCTCTACTTCGGGGTCGATGACAGTGGACATGGTACGCGGGCGACACCCAGGGTGCCGGAATTATAGACTGCTAAGGTACTGCTTGTGCGGCAAGCTTAACTTCTCACTTACCGGTTTGCCTCTTTCTACACGAAAGCTCTAGTAGAACGCAGCCGGCGGGGAGTTGGTGCAGAATAAATAAACAGGGAATCTATCCGACGCGTTTTCGATGGATTAATGCTTGAGCCATCCGAAACGGGGTTTGCTGCCGTTCACTGATTTACTAGCCCAGCGGTATATTTTGCTTTCCGCTCTTGTTTTTACAGTTGGCTTTTGTAGTTTTGCGCCCCCGAGGCAGTTGGCCTTGAGACGCGGATGTGGCGAAATTGGTAGACGTGCCAGACTTAGGATCTGGTGCCGCAAGGCGTGTGGGTTCGAGTCCCTCCATCCGCACTTATTTTGGTTTTTGATTCTAAAAACCGCTTCTAAACCCTCAACCCACCCGTTGGGGGTTTCTTTTTACCCGGGAGTTTCCCCGCCTTTGACACCACTAGTAGTACCCTTAACCGACCACTCGTTTTGGACATTACCCTCGACAAGAAAGACGACCAGCTGAATGCCATCCTGACAGTAACCCTCACGGAGGCTGATTACGCTCCTGCCGTGGAGTCGAAGCTGAAAGAATACAGCAAAAAGGCGCAGATCAAAGGGTTCCGCCCGGGCAAGGTGCCGGTAACGCTGGTGCGCAAAATGTACGGCAAAGGCATTCTGGTGGAAGAAATTAACGGCCTGCTCAGCAAGTCCGTGGATGAGTACATCAAGGAAAACAACCTGAAAATCCTGGGTGAGCCCCTACCGGTTCCAACCGACGTGGACTTCGACAACCAGAAGGACTACTCTTTCCAGTTTGAGCTGGGCCTGCTGCCCGAGTTTGAACTCCCCGCCGATCAGTCGGTTACCGTTGACCGCCATAAGGTTGACCTCGACGAAAACACGCTGAAGGAAACCTACGAGCAGCTGGAGCGCCAGTTCGGAGAAACCTCTGAGCCGGAAACCGCCGAAGCTGGCGACTACATCTCGGGCAAGCTGAAAAAGGCGGGCGAAGAAGGCGAAGGCCGCGTCGTGCTGCTGCCGACCAACAAGCTGAAGAATGACGCTGACAAGTTTGTAGGCGTGAAGGCGGATGACGTGGTTACGTTCGACCTCAAAAATGCTTTTGACGGCGACGTTTCAGCTATTTCCAACTTCTCGGGCCTGAGCAAGGAGGAAGCCGAAGGCGTAGAAGGCGAGTACACCCTGACGGTGGGCAAAGTGCAGCGTTCCGTTCCGGCTGAGTTCAACCAGGAGCTGTTCGACAAGGTGTTCGGCAAGGATATCGTCACGTCGAAGGAAGACTTCGATGAGAAAGTTCGCTCGACGGTGCAGGAAAACTATGACCGGGAGTCAGACAACTTGGTGAACCGCCAGATCATCGACAAGATGCTGGAAAGCACTACCATCGAAATCCCCAAGGAGTTCTTCAAGAAGTGGTTGCTGCGCGCCAACGAAGGCAAGCTGACGCCCGAGCAGATTGAGGAGCACTACGAAGATTATGAGAAGGAGCTGAAATGGTCCCTGATCCGCAACAAGGTGGTAGAGGCGCAGGAGCTGAAAGTTTCGAACGAAGAAATCGTGGACCGCACGATGCAGAAGATTCTGGGCCAGTTCAACATGGAAATGACCCCGGAGCTGGAAGAGTCGGTGCGCGGCTTTGCTGACAATTTCCTCCGTCAGGAGAACGGTAAGAACTACGTAAGCGAGTACGAAGCCATTCTGGCAGAGAAAGTGCTGGAAAACCTGCGCGGCAAAGTTGTTGTTAATGACAACCCGATTACGGCTGAGGACTTCCGCAATCAAAATGCTGGCTAAGCGCTAACATTTTTGGTTTTAGACCAACAAAAAAGCCCTTACTTGTCGTATGGGCTTTTTTGTTGCCCTTGCGGTTTCAATTGCCACCTTACTACTTCTCCTAATTTTCTGACATGCTGAATAAAGAAGAGTTCCGCAAGTTTGCCGTGAAAGGCCAGGGCCTAAGCGGTCTGGGCGTTGACCAATACATCCAGCACGTAGAGGGCCAGACCCGCAATGGTCTGATTATGCCTACGGGCATGACCCGCTCGGTAATTGAGGAGCGCCCCACGCGCTTTGCCGAGATTGACGTGTTTTCGCGCCTAATCATGGACCGGATTGTGTTCTTGGGCACGGCCGTGGACGACTACATTGCCAACATCCTGACGGCGCAGATGCTGTTCCTGGAGTCGGTAGATGCCAAGAAAGACATCCTGCTTTACATCAACTCGCCCGGCGGCTCGGTTTACGCCGGTCTGGGTATCTACGACACGATGCAGTATGTGAATCCCGACGTGGCAACTATTTGCACCGGCCTGGCGGCTTCCATGGGTGCGGTGCTGCTCGCCGGTGGTGCCAAGGACAAGCGTTCGGCCCTGCCCCACGCCCGCGTCATGATTCACCAGCCTTCCGGTGGCGCGCAAGGCCAGTCGTCGGACATCGAAATCACGGCCCGCGAAATTCTGAAGCTCAAGAAAGAGCTGTACGACATTCTGGCCGAGCACACGGGCAAAACCTACCAGGAAATTCACGACAACTCGGACCGCGACTACTGGATGCGGGCCGACGAGGCCAAAGAATACGGCCTGATTGACGAGGTGCTGGAAAAAAAGAAGGCCTAACCATTTAGGTTTGCTTCTGTGAATGAGGCAGGAAACTTGGGTTATCAGGCCTTGAGTATCACCCAGATTCCTTTCTCCGTTCAGAATAACATTAAGAAGAAGCCCGCTCCGGCGGGCTTCTTCTTTTTAATAGAGGCGAAGCCCAACGGCACTTTTTTAACGCCGCGGGGCGTTGGCCTTTTCGTACCTTTGAGCTAGGTTAGCGAAAGTTACCTATCCTCCCCTATCCTGAGAGTTTCCCTGACAATGGCAGATATCACGTGCTCCTTCTGCGGCAAGAGCAAAAAAGACGTCTCGGTCATGATTTCCGGCATCAACGCGCACATTTGCGAGCGATGCGTAGGTCAGGCCCAGCAAATCCTGAACGAGGAGAATAAGATTCGGGCCAACTCTAAAACCCCGAAGTTTAACCTCGTGAAGCCCCGCGAGATGAAGGAGTACCTCGACCAGTACGTAGTAGGTCAGGACGAGGCGAAGAAGGTGATGTCGGTGGCGGTGTACAACCACTACAAGCGCCTGATGCAGAAACCCCAGAAGGATGACGTGCTGATCGAGAAATCGAACATCATCATGGTAGGCGAGACGGGAACGGGCAAAACCTTCCTGACCAAGATGCTGGCCAACATTCTGCAGGTTCCCTTCTGTATTGCCGACGCTACCGTACTGACGGAGGCCGGCTACGTAGGCGAGGACGTGGAAAGCATCCTGACCCGCCTGCTGCAAGCCGCCGACTACAACGTGGAAGCAGCCGAGCGCGGCATCGTCTACATCGACGAGATTGACAAGATTGCCCGCAAGAGCGACAACCCCAGCATTACCCGCGACGTGAGCGGCGAAGGTGTGCAACAGGCTATGCTGAAGCTGCTGGAAGGCACAACCGTAAACGTGCCCCCGCACGGCGGCCGCAAGCACCCCGAGCAGAAGATGATTACGGTAAACACCGAAAACATCCTCTTCATCTGCGGCGGGGCTTTCGTGGGCATTGAGCGCATCATTAAAAACCGCCTTAACACCAAGCCCATTGGCTTTGCCAAGACGCAGCTGGAGGAGAAGATAGACACGCAGAATTTCCTGCGCTACGTGACGGCCCAGGACCTGAAAGCGTTCGGTCTTATCCCCGAACTCATCGGCCGCCTACCCGTCCTGACCCACCTGAACCCGCTAGACCACGCCACCCTGCGCAAAATCCTGACGGAGCCCAAAAACTCCATCGTGAAGCAGTACCAGCGCCTCTTCGATATGGAGAGCATTCAGCTCAGCTTCTCGGAAGGGGCCCTGGAGTACATTGTGGTGAAAGCCGACGAGTATCGCCTCGGCGCCCGCGGCCTGCGCAGCATCTGCGAAGCCATCATGACGGACGCTATGTTCGATATGCCTTCGGAGGAAGGCGTAAAGGAGCTGGTAATTGACGAAGAATACGCCCGGAGTAAGTTTGAGCAGACCGCACTGAAACAGCTGCGAGCTGCGTAAGCTGCCTCCTTCTTAAGGATAGAAAAGCAAAAGGAGAAAGCTAACGGCTTTCTCCTTTTGCTTTTTCAACGAATTGATCAAAGACACTGATTCGAGGTTACTGTGTCGAGAATGGTATAACTAATTCCACTGCTCGTTTGGCTATATGTACCATTAACTCGAACATAGTTACTATCACATTTTCCCGTTATTTTAACGAAAAAGGTTGCTGAAGCACCCAAAGTAAGTTTCCCATCAGAAAATTTTATCTCCTTTTTCTTTATCTCTCCTATAGGTGACATCAACGTTGCGTCTCTACACAGTCTATCCTTAATATTAAATAAAAATGTAGGAGTGGTTAAATACATCCTGATGAATCCTACTATTACTCCAACAGCCAGCAGGGTAACGAAAAAATAAGATAGAAGCTTATCTACTCTTTTGAAGTAACCTACGATACTCATCCTTTCAAATACCCCACCATCAGCTTAGCAGCTTTTTCGGCGGATTTCTGTTGGCCTAGCTTTTCGCGGATTTCGGCGTAGCCGGCTTTTTGCTGGGCAATGAAGTCTTCGTCGGCGGTGATTTTCTTGAGCTCCGTGACAAGGTTGCGGGCGTTGAAGTCACTTTGAATCAGCTCTTTTACTACCTCCTTGCCGGCAATCAGGTTGACCAGGGAGATATACGGCACTTTGATAACGGCCTTGCTGATGGTGTATGATACGGCGCTGGTACGGTAGCAGACCACCTGCGGCACATCGAAGAGAGCCGTTTCGAGGGTAGCGGTGCCGCTGGTAACTAAGGCCGCGGTGGCGTGGGCGAGCAGGTCGTAGGTTTGGTCGAAGAGGATGCGGACGTTGTTGCGCTCGAAGTGGGCGTAGTAATTCCGGTCGAGGTTATCGACGCCGGCCACGATGAACTGGTAGTCGAGAAAGGGCGGCAAAATGGCCACCATTTCGTAGAGCATTTCCTCGATTTCCTGCTTGCGTGAGCCGGGTAGCACCGCAATAATGGGTCGCAGGGGGTCGAGGTTGTTCCGCTTGTAGAAATCTTCGGACTTGCGGTGCTCGGCTACGGCGTCGGCGGTGGGGTTGCCAATGTAGTCTACCTTGTAGTCGAAGCGCTGGTAGAATGCCTCCTCGAAGGGTAGAATAACGAACATCTTATCGACCAGCGCTTTGACCTTATGCACGCGACCCTGGTTCCAGGCCCAGATCTTAGGCGAAATGTAATAGAACACCTTTAGGCCATTGGCCTTGGCGAACTTGGCGATGCGCATATTGAAGCCGGCGTAATCGACCAGGATTACTACGTCGGGCTTGTAGGCCAGCAAGTCCTGCTGGCACTCCTTCAGGTAGCCCCGAAACTTGAGGATGCTGGTGGCCGCTTCCCAGAAGCCCATGATGGCCATTTCCTGGTAGTGGTGCACCAATTCGCCGCCGGCCGCCTGCATCATGTCGCCGCCCCAGCAGCGGAACTCGGCGGCAGGGTCCTGCTGGCGCAACTCGCGCATGAGGTTGGCGGCGTGAAAGTCGCCGGACCGCTCGCCTGCTATCAGGTAGTATTTCATGTTGTCAATTAATAATTGATCATTAGTAATTAAGAATTGGTATCAGTCAGAATATAACGACCGAGGTAGTGAACACCCAAGCAGCAATTCTTAATTACTAATTCTTAATTATTAATTAATTATTCCTCTCCGAAGTATTCCACGAAGTTGCGCGGGGTTTCGAAGAGTTTGATGCTGTGCAGGCGGGCCGGGGAAATTCGCTCAATTTCAGGCTGCAGAATTTTCCAGAAAGCCATAACCAGATTTTCGGTGCTGGCCAGCTGCCCGTGCATGAAGGGCACGTCGAGGTTCAGGTTTTTGTGGTCGACCTGGTCCACGACGTGGGTGCGGATAACGGTGCTGAGCTGCTTGAGGTCGATGACGAAGCCGGTTTCGGGGTCGGGCTTGCCTTTGACGGTCACGACGAGGTCGTAATTATGGCCGTGCCAGTTGGCGTTGGCGCAGGGGCCGAAGACTTCGCGGTTGCGCTCCTCGCTCCACTGTGGGTTATAGAGCTTGTGGGCCGCGTTGAAGTGTTCCTGTCGGCTGATGTAAACCATTGTTCCGTAGTGCTTATTAAGAATTGCTTGGTGCAAAAGAGGCGGTTAGCGAAGGCTACAAATGCGAAAATGGCCGCTTGCTGACCAGCTTTTTCAGCGGTGGTCAACAATCAGCCGGCACCAATCAACTTTGTTTTCGCAGCAAATATACGAAGAACGGTACGCCGAACAGGGCCGTGACCAGGCCAACGGGCAACCCGGCCGGCGGATAGAGCAGACGGGCGAGCAGGTCGCAGAGTAGCAGGAAATTACCACCCAGCAGGGCACAGACGACTAAGTTCCCCCGTCCTACCGTGCCCAGCAGCCACCGGGTACTATGCGGAATAACCAGCCCCACGAAGCCAATGGGACCTACCAGCGCCACCACGCACCCCGTCAGGCCGGAAGCAATGAGTAGCAGCAGCCAGCGGGTGCGCGCCACGGGCAGCCCCAGGGCGGTGGCCCGTTCTTCGCCCAATAACAACAGGTTTAAGTTATTGTGCAGCAAGGTTAACGCCCCCAGCCCCAGCAGCAGCGCCGCCGCCGGATACGGCAAAATAGCCCAGCTGGCCTTATCGAAGCCGCCCAGGGCCCAGAACGTGATGGTGCGCAGCTTCTCTTCCGTAGCGGCTAGAAACGTGAGCAGACCACCCAGAGAGGTAGTTAGAGAGCCCACTGCCACGCCGGCCAGCAGCAGCTGGGCAGGAATGATACGCCCCCGCCGGCTGCTGATGACGACTACCACCAAGGTAGTACCCAACGCACCAACCAGCGCGGCCAGTGGCGGCAGATACACGCCCGCCACGGTAAGCGTGGGAAGGAAAGTGAACACCAGACTAGCCCCCAGCGCCCCGCCCGAGGCCGTGCCCAGCAGGTAAGGGTCGGCCAGGGAGTTGTTGACCATGGCTTGCATAATATAGCCGCTGACCGCCAGTCCGGCCCCGGCGAGCAAGGCCAGCAGCAGCCGCGGCAGCCGCAGCTCCACCAGCACCAGCTGGGCCGGGTCGCGCGGGTCGTAGTGCAGCAGGGCGCGGCGGATCAGGTCGTAGTCGGTTTCGTAGCTACCCACCCGCAGGCCCACGGCCAGCAGCCCCACAGTGAGCAGCAGGCAGGCCAGAATCCAAGGCAGGGCGGGACGGGGCATGGCGAGAAAAGCAACTGGCTACGACCCCGAAACCACCTGTTTCAACTCCCGTACTGATTCCACTACCCGGGGGGTAGGGCGCGACATCAGGTCATCGGTGACGCGGTAGATGCGGCGGGTCTGGTAGGCGCGAATCCGTTTTAGCTCGGGATACAGCCGGAAAAAGGTGCTATCCATTTTCCCGAAAGTGCCCCCGATGATGATGTCGGGGTTGAGCTTGAGCACGTACTCGCGGGTGAGGGCCGGGTAAGGCTGGGCAAACTTTTCATGCACCGCATTCTGGCCGCCTGCTAGTGCTATTTTATCGGTAAACAGCGTATTCTGACCGTACACGTAGATAGGGTCCGACCAGGTAACGGCCAGTACTCGGGGGGCCGAAGGGGTAGCCGAGTCGGGAGCAAGCCGCGTCAGTTCCGTGCGCAGCGAGTCGGTGAGGTGGCGGGCCTGAGGCTGGCGGCCCAGGATGCGGCCCAGGTCATTGAGGCCCCGAAAAACATCTGTTACGCTGGTATAACGCTGGTAATACACAGGAATGCCCAGTTCCTGCAGCCGTTGCGCATCAGCCTGGGAGGTGATGCCGTCGGTGGTGAACACGACGTCGGGCTTGAGGGCCACCAGCCGCTCCAGGTCCAGTGGGTAGCTGTTGATAACGGGTTTGCGCAGGGCCGCCGCGGGGTAGTCGCAGACTTGGGTGCGAGCAACAATGGTAGCCGTGTCGGCTACGGCGTAGAGCATTTCCGTCATGGAAGCGGCCAGAGCCATAATGCGCCGCGGATGGGCTGGCAGTACCACAGCGCGGCCCAGGTCGTCGCGCAGGTGCTGAGCAGGAGCGGCGGCTCCCGAGGCGGGGGCTTTATCGGGCTGGCAGGCGGCCACTAATAGCAGCAGCGGCAGAAATGGCCGCAACGAAGCGGCTAGACGAGGCGAGCAGAGCATGAGGCAAAGGTAGCGCAAGGTTTGGCGGGTTCGGCCCCGTTGCGGCGGGAGTCGTATCCAACCGCCGCTTGGTAGGTGAAACCCGCCTGCGGCTTTGGTGTTAACTACGTGCGTTTGCCTACCCCCGGGTCCTTCTGGCAGCCGCACTACGGCGCTTCCGTTGCATCTCACTACTTTTGAGTTAAATCTTCTGCCTTATGATTGTTGTTACCGGAGCCGCCGGCTTTATTGCTAGCTGTCTTGTCACCCGCCTCAATGCCGCCAATTTCAATGATATCGTGGTGGTCGATAACTTCACCTCCGAGCGCAAGCTGGCCAACCTTACTGGCAAGCGCCTGCGCGAGTACGTAGATCGGGAGGAATTTTTTGAGTGGCTGGACGCCCATCACCAGCAGGTAGAATTCATCTTCCACTTGGGGGCCCGCACCGATACCACCGAGCAGAACCGCGACGTGCTCAACGTGCTTAATCTGGATTATTCCAAGCAGATGTGGCTGGCGTGCTGCCAGTACCAACTGCCACTGGTGTACGCTTCTTCGGCAGCTACCTACGGCTCGGGCACGCTGGGCTACTCCGATGACGATGCTTTGCTACCCCTGCTACGGCCACTCAACCCCTACGGCGAGTCTAAGAACGACTTCGACAACTGGGCCGTGCAGCAGCCGGCCAAGCCCCTCTTCTGGGCCGGGCTGAAGTTTTTTAACGTGTACGGGCCCAACGAATACCACAAGGGCCGCATGGCCTCCGTAATTCTGCACGCCTTCCGCCAGATTCAGGATACGGGCTCCATGACCTTGTTCCGCTCCCATAACCCGGAGTACGCCGATGGTGAGCAGCAGCGCGACTTTGTGTATGTGAAGGACGTAGTGGAAGTGTGCTTTTTCCTGCTGCACAACCGCCGCAACTCCGGCATCTACAACCTGGGCACGGGCGAGGCGCGTACCTTCCTCGACCTTACCCTGAGCACCTTCGCGGCCCTGGACCGCACCGCCGACATCCGCTTCCGCGATACGCCCGAAGACATCCGCGACACTTACCAGTACTTCACCCAGGCCGATATGAGCAAGCTGCGCAGCATCGGCTACGACCGGCCCTTCACCCGCTTGGAAGACGGCATTTCGGATTACGTGCGCAATTACTTGGTTCCGGGCCAGTATTATTAGCCGGAGCCTCGGTTTGCTACCTCTACCCGGAAGCCAGCAGGTCGAGTTCTTGAACGGAATTTTAGCAACCCTCCCTACGCCATGCCCCTACTTCAGAGGCATGGCGTATTCTTTGAGTGTAAGCGGCTTACCACCCATGTGGCGGTAAGCAATGACGGAGCGCCAGGGCAGGTAGCTGTTGAGTGATTTTTTGTATAGTAAAAATTAATTTTAATATCATTTTTTCCAGAGTAACTTCCAGCCCTTAGTTCATCTTACTCTCGCAGGCCGGTGCAACGAAAAAGCATAACTATTGTAGGCGGCGGCTTTTCCGGCTCCATGCTGGCGCTTCAATTAGCCCGATTGTCTAATCAGGAGCTTTTCACCTGTGACGTACACTTGGTGGAGCCGCGCCCCGTGCCGGGCCCGGGGCTGGCCTACACGGCTCACCGGCCGGAGTACTTGCTGAACGTGCGCTGCGAACATCTGAGTGCCTTTCCGGAGCAGCCAGAGCATTTTGTGAATTGGCTGCGCGTTACGCAAACCGAGTCCTGCCACTTTTCCTTCTGCTCCCGCCAAAGCTATGGCCGCTACCTGCAGCAGCTCATTAGTCAGGTGCTGGAGTGGCCCTCCAGCAACGGGATTCGCTGCCAGTGGCACAACCAGGCCGCCAAAAGTATCCGGGTGCTGCCCGGTGGCCGCTCAGCCGTGGTAGCGCTCAGCACTGGCACCGAGATTCATAGCGACTACGTGGTAATGGCCCTGGGCAACTTTCCGCCCCCGCCCCCTACCCGCCACGACCTTCGCTACCTGCGCCATCCCACCTACCACGGCAACCCCTGGACCCCAGGAACCCTGCGCAGCATCGGGCTTGACGAAACTGTGCTGCTGATTGGAACAGGCCTAACGGCCATTGACGTGCTGTTGGGTTTGCGGGCTGACGGACACCGAGGCCAGATAACGGTGGTGTCGGGGCACGGCCGCTGGCCCGCCGCCCACCCCGAGCAGGAGGCTACCTACCCGAGCTTTTATGAGGCGGAGCTGGCCGGCCGCACGCGCGTAGCCGAGGTGCTCCGGGCCATACGCCGACACGTACAACTAGCCCAGCAACAAGGAATTAGTTGGCAGGCAGTCATCGATTCGCTCCGGCCGGATCTGGGCCGCATCTGGGCGGCCTGGCCCCAGCCAGAGCAGGCCCGGTTTCTGCGGCACGTGGCAGGCATCTGGTCGGTGGTACGCCACCGCAGCCCGCCCCAAAATGCTGCGGCCGTGCAGGAAATGCTGGACTTTGGGCTGGTACGGCTGGAGCAGGGCCGGGTGCAAGCCATTGAACCCGATGCCGATGATTTGGTAGTGACCGTGCGGAAAGCCCAGCAGCCCGCCCGCCAACTGGTAGCTCGCCACGTTATTACCTGCACTGGCCCGCTGCTTGACTATAGCCGCGTGGAGGACGCAGTGGTAGCAGGCCTGCGCAATGAGGGCCACTTGGTGCCAGATGGGCTTCGCTTAGGAATTCAGACCGATGAACACGGCGCCTTACTCACAGCCCAGGGTCAGGCCTCCGCAGTGCTGTTCACGCTCGGCCCCAGCCGCCGCCCTGCCAACTTTGAGTCGACGGCCGTGCCGGAGTTGCGCAAGCAAGCAGTGGCGCTGGCCCAGGAGCTAGGGCGGCGGCTGCTAGATGATGCTCAGACACGCTAGCTGCTACCATACTGGCTCTTTGTAGTTCGGTGTCGCTCGTGCGCCCCATTCCGGTACTTACTACGTGGTGGCTGGCAATTTATTCGGTACACATTCTACCACAAAAAAAGGCCACTCCCCGGCGGGAATGGCCTTTTGTATGAGTGACAGGGCTGCCAGAAACGTTTACGCTGCCATGTCTGGGTACAGCGGACGAACGGGGGCGTCAGTATCTTCCTCAAGGAGAGGCAGGCGGGGCATGGAGGGGTAAGAAACCCGCGTATCGGTAGCGTGGCGGCGCAGGGCGCGCATCAACAGATACTTGTATTTCTCCGCGTCGGCCAGGGCTACTTCAATGGCCCGCACGGCATCGTCATACGCCACCACCGGTACCGACTCGGCGGCTTCGCCAGTGGGGTAGGTCAGTTCAAAAACCGGGCAATTCAGGTAGTCAGCAGGAGCTTTCATTGGGCAGCAAGTCTAAGTATCAGATGTCGGATAAGTAACAGAAAGCCCCAGCTTTTCATTCCGAAACACAGGGGCTTTCTGTTACTTTTTCAAGAAATTAATCTTCTGATTATCATTACTTTACTCGCAGCACTAGCTTACCAAACTGGAGCCCTTCGGCCATGCGGCGCAGGGCCTGCTCGCCCTCGGCCAGGGGGAAGGTTTCGTCGATGACAGGCACGATGGAATGCTGCTCAAAGAGGCGGATCATGGCGCTGAAATCCGGGGCCGTCCCCATGGTGGAACCCAGCACGGAAAGCTGCTTCCAGAATATTTTGCGGGCCGCTACTTCCGGAATGTCGCCCTGGGTAGCGCCGTAAAACACGAGGCGTCCCCCGGGCACAGCGGCATCTATCAGGTCGTTGAAGCCGGGGCCCGCAGCGCTGTCCACAATTACATCGAACCCGCCGCCAGCCTGCTTGCTGAGGATGGCGGGCCACTTCTCGGTTTTGTAGCTGATGCCTGCTTTGGCGCCCAGGGCCACGGCTTTGGCAATTTTCTCCTCGGAGCCCGAAGTAACCCATACTTCGGCCCCACTGGCCACGGCCATTTGCAGGGCCAGCAGCGCTACTCCGCCCCCTACCCCACTGATGAGGACCCGCTCGCCGGGTTGCAGGCCCGCCCGGGTAAACACCGCCCGGTAGGCCGTAACGCCGCCCAAGGGCAACGCCGCCGCCTGCTCAAAGCTCAGATGAGCCGGCTTGGCCTGCACCTGCTCGGCGGCCACGCACACAAACTCGGCAAACGTACCGTCCTGCGGCAACCCCAGAATCTGGAAGTCGCGACCCTGGGCGGCGGGGTTGTCGCCCCAGTGCTGCCCGGGATTAATCAGGACGGGCTGCCCCAGCAAGCTGGCATCAACTCCCTGACCAAGCGCGGAGACGGTGCCGGCCCCGTCGGAGCCCAGGATGATGGGAAACTTCAGCCCGGCATACTGGCCCTTCTGAATCCAGACGTCGCGGTGGTTAAGGGCGGCAGCGTGCAGCTGCACTTGCACCTGGCCGGGGCCGGGTTGCGGGGTAGGAACTTCCTGAAGCGTGACGGGCTGACCAATTCCTTCGAGCACGAGGGCTTGCATGCAGTGGGGTACTAAGTGAATAAAGGGAGTAAGCAATCAAAAGGGAATTTACAGAAAGCGGGCCCGCAGCTCCGGGGTAGGCAGCCAGCAGGCGTCTTGGCGGCCAAACCAGCGGTAGCGGTTGCGGGCAATCAGGCGGTACACGGCGTCGCGCAGGAAGCGGGGAAACAGCTGGCCAAGGGTACCCACCACGCTCCAGCCGCCGCTCAGCCGCTGCAACACGCCCAGGGCAGCCGCCGAGTGCGTGTGGGCGCGGCCGCCCTCCACCAGAATCACCGAATCGGGCTCGGTTTGGGGCTGCAGGCCGTGGGCCCGGAGCAGCTCCTGGCCCGCCGCCGACTGCAGGGAAGCAAAGCGGAAATGGCCGGCGGCATCGTGCTCAATAACAAACTGCACAAAGCTATTGCACAGGTTACACACTCCATCAAAGAGGATGGTGGCGGAAGGGGCAGTTGACATAGGAGAACGAGCTAAGCTGAGGGTGGTAGTGAAATACCGCGTGGCCCGGCGGTTTGTTATGGTGCAGCTGGCCCCACCGGAAGCAGGTCGCAGTACCAGAAGCCGGTAGCAAAGGGCGAATTGGCGGGCTCATCGTCGGGACCGGGGCAGGTAGCAGCGCTGCTGGCCGGCGCCTGATACGTGCGGCGTACCAGTTCGCCCCGCTCAAACGGAATAGGACTGCTGAAATACGGCGCGTTGAAGACAAAGCTGTGGTACTCCCCGTTTTCCCCACAGGCATCAACGCCGGCCGGCAAATCCCGCAGAAACTCTTCGTTGAGCAGGCGCCCGCAGAAGCTGGAGTCCAGAAACTTTTCATTGACGCACACCACTACGGCCCGAAAGCCCAGGTCAAGGTACTCACGCAGCAGGTCGGCCGCGGGGCGCTGCCACAGCGGAAATACGGCCTGCATGCCCAACTGGGCCAGCTGCTGCTCCCGGTACCGGCGCAAATCTTCCAGGTAAATATCCCCGAAGATAGAATGCTGAATGCCCTGGGCCTGCAGCGGGGCCAGCGTGGCGCGCATACGCTGTTCGTACTCGGCCATGTCGGGCATTTCAGGCAGCTCCAACTTGGTGAGCGGCAGGCCAATGCGGCGGGCCTGGGCTTCCAGCAGTTCCACCCGCACGCCGTGCATGGATACGCGGCCGTAGTGGGCGTTTACGCTGGTTAGCAGGGTAGTTACTTGCAGGCCCGGATTGCGCAGGGCATGGTAGAGGGCGAGGGCCGAATCTTTGCCGCCGCTCCAATTCAGCAGGGCGGGGGCGGGGGTAGCACGGGTCATGCGCAATAATACAACGCCGGAGCGGGCTACTCCGTGTAACTGAAACCGGCGGCTTCCCGTCTTACTCATATATTCTTTCTTCTCCGGACCTTCTCTAACCATAGTATGAAACGCATCTTCCCCCTGTTTTTTGCCGCCGGCCTGCTGTCCTCCCTCGCCTCCTGCGACTATTCCAATACACCGGGCAAAGACCCGCAGACCACCCAGGACTTCTCTACCTACCAAAAGGCCCGCCCCGCTGAAACCATGCGCGACAGTGTCAGCAACGGCGACGAGGCCTACACGCCCATTGGCACCGGCTCGGCGGAGGACCAGAAAAAATCTACGGATGCGGCCCTGGAAGGCCAGCCCAACAATGCCAACTCCCCCGTGGGCGACATGCCGTCCGACAACACGGAGGTCAAAAGCACTACCCGCGAACAATAAGCGGACTTTGTGCCCCCAGCAGCCGGTCCATGAGCTGGCTGATTGCAGCCCGTCAACCACGATAAAAAGCGGCCCTGAACTAGTTCGGGGCCGCTTTTTATCGTGGTATAGCTCGGCGTCCGGGCTTAGAGTACCCAGCGCCGGGGCTCGGGCTGGCCGGCATGGGTGCCTTTGGCCAGGGCCAGGCCGGCGCCAAGGGTGAACAAGTCTTCGAGGCCGCCAATCAGGCCCCCGGGCAGCCCGGAGCCTTCAGTCGCCTTTTTCCGGAGCATAAAGCTGAGGTAGCTGGCCGCCACAGCCGCCACGCTGCCCACGAGGGCGCCGCTGAGCGGTTTGTCGTGGTTGATTTTGTAGAGGGTAGCACCTACTAAAGCGCCGGCGGCAGCGCGGCCCACCAGGGCCGTGGGGGTAATCCGGTCGGGCATTTGGGGCAGTTTGTCGGCCGTCATTTCGCTGGCGGCCAGCACTTTCAGCCCGTGAGCTACCAGGGGTTTTTGCAGCCAGCGCAGCGGCGAACCGGCCAGGGCATGCGGATGATACTGCAGGAGGTTGCTGCTCAGCAGGGCCGGCGCGGTCATGCTCCGGAAGCCGGCAATGGCACCAAGTCCTACGGTTTGCCACAGATGCTTGCTCATAGTGAAGGGTATTGCGGGTGAACTCAAAGAATACTGCTGCCTTTAACGGGCGCCCCAGCTGAATGGGTCTCGCTAGTTGACGGCTGGTGCTGCCATTGCCTTCATTGGGGCGCCGTAGCCCACTGCTGCTTTGTTACTTCACCCTGGCCAAGCAGGGTAAGTGGGCTGCGGCTGTCGGAGCTGTGGGTCATTAATTTTTACCTGCTATCATACTCATCCATAAGCAGTTACTACGTTTTTACACGGAGAACAAACCGTACTTCTTCGGGCGATTTACGAGTAAATCCGCCCCTCTCTCCTGCGTACTATCCCTACACCGATTCTTCTCACACCATACCACAGCAGCTATGAAACACAAATGGATGTCCGTTCTAATGGCGTCTATGCTTTGGGGCTCCCTCGCCCTAACGGCATGCGACGACGATGACGACTCAAGCTCAGGGGGTAATACTACCTCAGGCACTACTACTGGCACCACCTCGGGTACTACATCTGGTACAACCACTGGTACTACGTCCGGCACAACTAGCGGTACCACATCTGGCACTACGGGTACGACCAGCAGCACTACCGGCACCACGGGTACTACTTCTGGTACTACAGGTACCACTTCCGGCACGACCACCGGCACCACGACCACCGGCACCACAACCGGAACTACCACGGGAACCACGACCGGAAGCACTACGGGCTCAACCACCGGCAGTACTACGGGTAGTACTACAGGTACAACCACCGGCACCACGACAGGTACTACTACGGGAACAACCACCGGTTCTACTACAGGCACAACGACTGGGGGTACCACAACCGGCGGCACCACAACGGGTGGTACCACGACGGGTACTACAACCGGCGGCACTACAACGGGTGGCACCACAACCGGCGGTACCACAACGGGCGGTACTACAAGTGGTGGTACAACAGGCGGTACTACCTAAGCAGCTTGCAACCGCTTCGTGACACAAAAACGGCAACCCAATGAGTTGCCGTTTTTGTGTCACGAAGCTATTTGAGCTTATTTCTGATTGGCGGCCCAGGTATCCATTTTGCGCTCTAGCACAGCTAAGGGCATTACCCCATCCTTGAGCAGTTCATCATGGAAGTTGCTGAGGCTGAAGTGGGCCCGGTTCTGGCCTACATACTTCTCCCGCAGCCGGTCGTTATGCGCGCCGAGCTGCTTCTCATACTTCTCGCGCAGCTCCCGGATTTTCAGGGCCCCGATTTTGTAGCTCAGGGCCTGGCCCGGAATGGCCATGTAGCGCTCAATTTCGGCGGTGGCCCCTTCCTCACTGATGGCCTCATTGGCCAGCATGTAGGCAATGGCTTGCTCGCGGGTCATGTTTTTGGTGTGCATGCCCACGTCCACCACCAGGCGCACGGCGCGGTGCATCTCGTCGCCGAGGGCGCCCATGTACTGGTACGGATCGGTGTACAGGCCGAGCTCCTTACCCAGGCTTTCGGTGTAGAGGGCCCAGCCTTCCCCCATGGCCCCGTACCAGGCAAAGCGGCGGAACTTGGGCAGGTCGGTGTTTTCCTGCTGCAAAGAAATCTGGTAGTGGTGGCCCGGAATGGCCTCGTGCAGGAACAAGGACTCCATGCCCGAGGTGACGTTGAACTTCGTGGCGTCAACAATGGGGATGTAGAAGATGCCGGGGCGCGAGCCGTCGGGACTACCCTGGTTGTACTCGGCGGAAGCGGAGGCGGCGCGGAAGGCTTCTGTCTGCCGAATTTCGAACGGCGTTTTGGGCGTGCGGCCGAACATCTTCTTCAGGTTAGGCTGCATTTTGGCCTGAATGGCTCGGAAGGCGTTCAACACATCTTCCGGCGTTTTGTAGGGCATGAGCTTAGGGTCCGACTTCAGGGAAGCAAAGAAGGCCTTCAAGTCGCCGTTGAAGCCGACCTGCGCCTTCACCTTCTCCATCTCGCCCCGAATGCGGGCTACTTCCCGCTGGCCGGTCTGGTAGATTTCCTCCGGGGTTTTATCCGTGGTAGTCCACGTTTTCACGTAGTACTTGTAAAGCTCAGGGCCGCCCGGAATGGCCGCAATGCCCGTGCTGGGGCGGGACTTGGGCAGGTATTCCTTTTCCAGAAAGTCGCCTAGCTTTTTGTAGGTAGGCACCAGTTCCTCCGAAATGGCCTTTTTATACGCTGCCGTCAGGCGGGTTTTGTCAGCGTCGCTCAACCCGGCGGGCAGCTTCTTGACGGGGCCGTAGAACAGGCTCTGAGTAGGGTCCTGGGTTTCCATGGCCCGCATCTGCGGAATCATTTTCACGACCAGGGCCCGGGGCAGCACCACACCGGCTTTCATGCCCTGACGGAAGTTGCTGATGGCCGTATCAGCCCACACCGTGAAGCCGCGCACCCGGCCCAGCCAGTTGTCGTAGTCTTTGGCCGTTTTGAAGGGCTGCACGCCCTCACCCGAGCCGAACTGGCCCAGAGTAATGGGCAGGCCCCAGAACTGCTGGAAGGGTATCATCCAGGTGTTCAGCTTCAGGCCTTCCAGCTTGTTTTCCAGGTCGTACTGAAAAATATCGTAGCTGATTTTATCATTGGCCGACAGCTCCTCGCGGTTGAACTTCTGGAGTCCGTCGAGGTACTTCTGGTAGAAGGCCTGCAGCTTGCCCCGAAACTCCCGGGTGCCGTCGTTGGGTAGCTGGTCGTTGTAGCGGTTGTCGCCTTGGGTGGTGGCATCCAGGGGAAACAGCCGGGCGTTTTCTTCCCAGTAGGCCGTAAACAGCCCAGACAGGTCTTTCACATCGGCCAGGTTGGTTTCCGTAGCAGCGCCGGTTTCGGCCGCGTTTTTTTGTTGGGGGTTGCAGCCAGCCAGCAGTGCCCCGGCCAAGAGGCCGGTCAGGGCAATTTTTTTCATTAACGCAAGGAAAGTAAAGGTGAGGCCGGAAGGTAAGTAGCCGAAGCCAAATGCCAAGCACGCCCCCGGGCCTACCCCGCCCCATAACCGAAACCGCCCGGCCCGGTTATACAGCGACATCACTAGGTAACATAGCACACACCAATGGAAGCACTCACTGGCAAAACGGCCCTGGTAACGGGCGCAGGCAAAGGAATCGGACGGGCCATAGCCGTGGCCCTGGCTAAGGAAGGCGTACAGGTGGCCCTGCTGGCGCGCACTGAAAGCCAGCTCCAAGAGGTAGCCCAGGAAATAGCAGGCTTCGGCGGTAAAGCCGTGGCCCTAACCGCCGACGTGGCCGACCGCGCCGCCGTAGAGGCGGCCGTGGCCCAGGCCCTGCAGGAGCTGGGCTCGATTGACATCCTGATCAACAACGCCGGTATTGGCACCTTTGCCAAGCTGGTTGACATGGACCCGGCCGAGTGGGAAAAGATCATCCAGGTGAACCTGCTGGGCACCTACTACACTACCCGCGCCGTGCTACCCCAGATGATAGCCCGCGAAACCGGCGACATCATCAACATTGCCTCGACGGCGGGCCAGCGCGGGGCCGCCACTACCAGCGCTTACAGCGCCTCTAAGTTTGCCATTCTGGGCCTTACGGAGTCCCTGATGCAGGAAGTGCGCAAGCAGAACATCCGCGTGTCGGCCCTTACCCCGAGCACCGTTGCCACGGAACTGGCCATCAGCAACAAGCTCACCGACGGCAACCCCGAGAAAGTGATGCAGCCCGAAGATTTGGCGGAGTTCGTAATTTCTCAGCTCAAGCTCAACCGCCGTATCTTCATCAAGGAAGCCGGCATGTGGAGCACCAACCCGTAAAAAGGGCAGATAGAGAGCAGTTAAAAGGTGGCCGAGACTCAGAAGGGCGTTATGTTGAGCGCAGCGGAGTCGAAGCATGACAGCCAAATGGTTTTTCTTGAAGCACCACTTACTAGGGTGCGTGGATAGTAACTCAACAAAGCCGTCATGCAGAGGCGCAGCCGAAGCATCTCGCTCGGCTAACGTTGCCAAAGTAAACCCAACGATTCGAGCGAGATGCTTCGGCTGCGCCTCTGCATGACAGTCTCTTTTTGAATTAAAAGTTCTTCCTGTTCATGCAGCCTACCGTAGGTAAGAATACTGCTTGCTGCTACCTTAAGAATAAGCGGCAAACATGGCAGCACTACAACAGAAAAGGCCCGTAACAGCTGTTACGGGCCTTTTCTGTTGCGGAAAGTATTGCCTGCTATTGCAGCTTGTTGGTGGGTTTGGCGGCGGGCTTTTTAACCATCGTGCCAAAAGCGCCGCGCTTTTCGAAGGCCGCAATTACCTCGTCCTCGGCCGGGGTGCGCTTTACTACCGGGTTGTTGGCCCAGAACTCGGGGTCGTAGGGCTTGGCCCGGATGGCGTCCAGGTCCCGGTCGGTGAGGCTGGCGCGGGCGTAGGGCAGGCGGACGGGCGTCGTCGACTGGTCGTAAAAGAAGGTAAACGACGAGACGGTAAGGGCCAGGGGTTTCTTGCCGGGCTCGGTCAGGTCGGTGGTCAGGTCCATTTTCATCAGCTCCAGAGGTGCTACGCTGCCCTTACCGCCCGGATGAAACGACATTTCAATGGTCAGCTTGGCGTTTTCGAACTTCTGCCGGGGGTTGTTGGTGGAACCCGTAAAGCTGGGCTGCACCATGCGGTAGCGCACTACCTGGTTGGTTTCAATATCAATCCAGATGGTGCCCTGGGCCCGGTACTTCACCTCGGGGCGGGTTTCAAACGAAATTTCCGCTACCCCGCCAGTCGAGTCCTCGCCCACAATGCCTTTCAGTTCCAGCAGGTAGTTTTTCTCCACGTTAGGGCTCAGCAAAGCCAGCGACGTGGTGCTGTCCTGCTGGGCATCGAAGAGGCCAAACTTGCGCGTGTATACCGAGAAATTGCTCAGGTTAATGGGGGCCGGCCGGCCAGCGTAGCGGCCCTGGGCCAGGGTGGTGCCATCAATGCGCGCCGGGTTCGATTTCACGTTCCAGACTACCTCCTGCAGCTCCGTAGGCTCGTTGTCGATGCGGGTGGTTTGGCGGTAAAAGGCCTTGCCGTAGTAGGAGCGGCGGTAGTTGCGCTGCAAGTTGCGGAAGGCCCGGTCGACGAGCTGGAAGGGGAAGCTAGCCACTTTCACCTCGGGCAACACCACCGTTGCCGGGGCCAGCATAATATCCAGAATAGCATTGGAGGAAACCCGCACCGTGTCGCGGACGTGGTTCAGCTCCGAAAAGAGCAAGGTGGCCGGCAGCTCCTTTACCACCAGAAAAAACTCCCCTTCCATGTTGGTGGTCGTGCCGTTGGTGGTGCCGGGCACGGCCACGCTGGCGAAGGGTAGCACTTCCTTGGTTTCTTTGTCGCGCACTACCCCGCGCAGCTGCACCTGGGCCTGGCTCAGGTGAGCCGCGCCAAGCAGAACTGCCAGCAGGAAGAAGGAGACGACGGAAGGGCGCGCGAGGAATTGACGCAAAACAGAAGGTAAGCGGACTGGCAGCATAGCAAGCAGCAAAAAAAGAGAACGGTACACTGACCGGAATAACGCGGGCCTGACCCAAAACCGTGCCCGCTTAGACAAAAGTAGGCGCTAAACGCAACAGCAAGGCCCCAATGCGGGTAAGTAGTATACCTTGGGCTGCGGCTCCGGCGTTGGTCGGGTTGTCAGTCCTTCCACATTTCCTTCTCTCCTACTCTCATGCTGAAGCGAGATTTCCTGAAAAACGGCCTGTTAACTGTGGTGGGTGCTTTGGTAAGCCCCGCAATACTGGCCGCCGCCCACGAAGAAAAGCTGCTGCGCGAAGCCCGCGCCACGCCCATAGCCGACGGCCCCTTCACCCTGCCGGCCCTGCCTTACGCCTTCAACGCGCTGGATCCTCACATCGACGCCAAGACGATGGAGATTCACCATGATGCGCACCACAAAACCTACGTTTCCAAGCTGAACGAGGCGGTAGCCGGCAAGCCCGAAGAAAAACTGAGCCTGGCCCAGCTGCTGGCTTCGGCCAGCAAGCAGCCCGATGCCATCCGCAACAATGCCGGCGGCCACTGGAACCATTCGTTCTTCTGGTTGCTGCTCGACCCTAAAGGGGGCGGGCAACCCACCGGAGGCCTGGCCGCGGCCATCAACAAGGACTTCGGCTCCTACGAGAAATTCCAGGACGAATTCACCAAGGCTGCTACCGGCCGCTTCGGCTCCGGTTGGGCCTGGCTCATCCACGACAAGAAATTGGGTAAGCTGGCCGTTACCTCCACACCCAACCAGGACAACCCCCTGATGGACCTGTCCGGCATTCAGCGCGGCACCCCGCTGCTGGGCCTGGATGTGTGGGAGCACGCCTACTACCTCAAGTACCAGAACAAGCGCCCCGATTACGTAAAAGCCTTCTGGAACGTCATCAACTGGGCCGAGGTAAACCGCCGCTTCGACGAAGCCCGGAAAGGGTAAACTCCTCTGTAGCAACACAAAAAAAGCCGCCGCCATCATCTTGGTGGCGGCTTTTTTATTGAGTTGACTGTAGAGTACCAGGCAGAGGCAGGCCCGCAGCAGCTCGCTCGGCTGGGGTGGACATGGTAGTGTGGGCAGGTTAGGGGCAAAAGGGGAGGTAGGTAGATTAGCAAATTGCCACCCCGCGCAGCTAGGTTCTTGGCTGATGCATCTTTACGGCATGAAAACGACCCTGACCTGCCTGCTGGCCGCTGGTGTTCTCGTGCTGATGCGCCCGGCGGCTACCGCGCAAAAAGCCAGCCACGACCTGCGCATCGCCTTTGGCTCCTGCAACCGCCACGATTTGCCCCAGCCCCTCTGGGACGATATTGCCCGGGACAAGCCCAACGTCTGGATCTGGCTGGGCGACAATATCTACGGCGACTCCGACGACCCCGCCGTGCTCAAAGCCAAGTACGACGCCCAGCTCCGCCAGCCCGACTACCGCCGCCTGCGCGAGCAAGGCACGACCGTTATCGGGACCTGGGACGACCACGACTACGGCCGCAACGACGGCGACAAAAATTACCCTTTCAAAGCCCAAAACCAGCAGCTGGCCCTCGACTTCCTGCAGGAACCCGCCGGCAGCCCCCGGCGCCAGCAGCAGGGCATGTACGCCGCGTACGAGTATAAGGCGGGCAAGAAAAAAATCAAGGTAATTCTGCTCGATGACCGGTATTTCCAGGACCCACTTACCCGCGACGCCCAGCAGGTCTACCACCCCAACCCCACCGGCGACATCCTGGGCGAGGCCCAGTGGCTGTGGCTGCAAGCCCAACTCCAGAACTCTGATGCCGACGCCCACATCATTGCCTCCGGCATCCAGTTTCTACCCCAGGAGCACCGCTTCGAGAAGTGGGCAAACTTCCCGGCCGCCCGGCAGCGCTTCCTCGGCCTGCTGGCTGCCACCCGGGCGAAAGGCGTGCTGCTCATCAGCGGCGACCGGCACATCGGAGAAGTCTCGAAAGTAGCCGTGCCCAGTGTGCCCTACCCCGTGTACGAGGTTACCTCCAGCGGCCTGACCCACCCCGCCACCCACAACACGGCCGAGGCCAACCAGTACCGCGTGGGACCTTTGGTGAACGAGAAACACTACGCCCTTTTTCAGTTTCAGCCCAAAGGCAAGCGGCTGTTCCTCACGACCTCACTGCGGGGCGACGAGGGTAAAGTGTTTTACTCGGAGAAGATAGAGGTAGGCAAGTAGCGGGTAGGCAGTAAGACGGGCAAGTAGCAAAAAGGTAAAGAGTAAATAGACCGTCATGTCGAGCCCCGCGAGACATCTCGCTCGGCTGATGTTGCAATGGTAATCCAACGTCTGCCGAGCGAGATGTCTCGCGGGGCTCGACATGACGTTTTGGAGAATCGTGCGAGATGTCTCAACCAGCTCGGCATGACGTTCCTATTCCCAGCGGAAGGGCAATTATCCGTCAACTGGGTAATCGGCCTGCCTTTCCCCTTCAATTCCGCTAAATTCGCAGCCTACCCATTCTAACCGCTGCAACTGCCCTTGTCCTTCACTCGCTCCCTCCCGTTTCTGTGGCTGCTGCTGGCGCTGCTGAGCTCCACCGACAGCTCGGCCCAGCGCCGCCAGAAGTCATCTAGTAATAAGACAACCACTACTAACCTTACCCGTCGGGCCCCGGCGACCAAGGCACCAGCGGCGGCACTTAAAGTGGCCGGTGGTAAAAAAACTCCCCCCGCCAAAAGCCGCAACCAGCCCGTGCCGTTTGCCGGGCAGCTGGGCCAGTCGCGCTGGGTTGATTCGGTGATGAAGACGCTCACGCCCGATCAGCGGGTAGCGCAGCTGTTCATGGTGGCCGCCTACTCCAACCGCAAGCGGATTGATGAGGACTCCATCTCGGCGCTGATTCAGCAGTACGGCATCGGGGGCCTGATTTTTTTCCAGGGCGGCCCGGTGCGCCAGAGCAAGCTTCTGAACCGCTACCAGAGCCAGAGCAAAGTGCCCCTGCTGGTGGCCATGGACGCCGAGTGGGGCGTGGGCATGCGCCTCGACAGCGTGCAGCGCTTCCCTTACCAGATGAGCATGGGCGGCGTCCGCGAAAACCAGCTGGTGTACGACATGGGCACCGAGGTAGCGGCGCAGTTCAAGCGCCTGGGCATGCACGTCAACTTCGCGCCGGTGGTCGATGTGAACAACAACGCCCAGAACCCCGTCATTGGGTACCGGAGCTGGGGCGAGGACCGGCAGAGCGTCACGGAGAAGAGCTACCTCTACATGAAGGGCATGCAGGACGCGGGCGTGCTGGCCGTCGCCAAGCACTTCCCCGGCCACGGCGACACCGACACCGACTCTCACCTGGCCCTACCCCTGCTGCGCATCGACAAGAAGCGCATCGACACCCTGGAGCTCTACCCCTTCAAAAGCCTGATTCAGCGCGGCATTGGGGGCATGATGGTGGCCCACCTCAACATTCCGGCCCTCGATACCACAGGCCTGCCTTCTACCCTGTCCAAACTCATCATCCAGGGCTTGCTGCAGCAGAAGCTGGGCTTCGAGGGCATTATCTTCACCGACGCCATGAACATGAAGGGCGTCATCTCGAAGTACCCGCCCGGCGACGCCGACCTGCGCGCCCTGCTGGCCGGCAACGACATTCTGGAGTTCAGCAAGAACATTCCGCTGGCCCTACGCATGGTGCGCGAAGCCATCAACAAGGGCCAGCTCAGCCAGGCCGACCTGGACGCCCGCTGCCGCAAGGTGCTGGCCCTGAAAGAGTGGGCCGGCCTGCACAAGTATCGCCCCATTGACCTGCGCCATATCACCCAGGACCTGAACACGCCCCACGCCCAGTACCTAAGCCAGCGCCTCACGGAGCTGAGCGTGACGGTGCTGCGTAACCAGCGGAGCCTGCTACCCCTCCAGCGCCTCGATACCCTGCGCCTGGCCACCCTCACCATCGGCACCAAGGACACCACCGACTTCCAGCGCATGGCGGCCGACTACGCCCCCGTGCGCCACTTCTGGCTGCCCGCCGCTCCGAGCATCGACGAGCTGACGCGCATGCGCGAAACCCTGAAACCCTACAACCTAGTGCTGGTGGGCCTGAACAACCTGGGCCGCCTGCCCGCCACCAACTTCGGGGTAGCGCCGGAAACCAACGTGCTGCTGCGCGAGCTGGGCGGCAAGGGCCAGAAGCTGGTCGTGACGGTATTTGGCTCGGCGTACGCCGTGGCGAAAGTCCGGGACCTGGACCGCGCCGATGCGGTGGTGCTGGCCTACCAGGAAAGCAAAAACGCCCAGGACGTAGCCGCCGAAGTCATTTTTGGGGGCGTGTCGGCCAGCGGCAAGCTACCCGTCACGGTTTCCGACCGGTACCCATACGGCGCGGGGCTGGCTACCAAAGGCGGCATCCGACTGCGCTACAGCTTCCCTGAAGCCGTGGGCATGAACAACAACCTGGAAGCCCGTGTGGACTCCATCATGAACGGGGCTGTGGCCGCCCGCGCCTTTCCCGGCGGCGAGGTAGTCATTGCCCGCCGCGGGGTAGTGGTGCTGCGCAAAAGCTACGGCACCCACTCCTACCCCGCAGCCGCCGGGGCGCCCGCCCGCCCCGTCCGCAACACTGACCTCTACGACCTGGCTTCCGTGACCAAGGTAGCGGCGGCGCTGCCTTCCTTGATGAAGCTCCAGGACGAAGGCAAGTTCAATCCCGACATGACCCTGGGCCAGCTGTTCCCGGAATTCAAAGGCACCAATAAAGAAAGCCTGAAGCTGCGCGACGTGCTGACCCACCAGGCCCGGCTGAAAGCCTGGATTCCGTTCTGGCGCGACTACACCAAGCCCCGCGGCCTGTTCAATTCGCTGTTTGGCAAAAGCCCCGCGGCCAAGGACGTTTCGGCCACCCAGCCCGCCGAAATGAGTCGCCACTTTTTCCGCCCCGATTCTTCGGCCCGCTTCCCGCTGCCGGCCGGCCCCGGCCTGTGGGCCCGGAAGGACTTCCCGGAGCGCATCACCCGAGCCATTGCCGAGTCGCCGCTGAACGAGAAGCCAGGCTACGTGTACTCCGATTTGTCGTTTATCATGTACCCGCGCTTTGTCAAAGCGGCTTCGGGCAAGGCCATTGACCAGTTCGTGACGGACGAAATCTACCGGCCGCTGGGCGCTACTACCCTGGGCTACAACCCTACCCGCCGCTTCCCGCTCAGCCGCATCACCCCCACCGAGTACGACTCCCTGTTCCGCCACGCCCAACTGCACGGGACCGTCCACGACGAAGGCGCGGCCCTGCTGGGCGGCCTTTCGGGCCACGCCGGCCTGTTCGGCAACGCCAACGACCTGGCCAAGCTGGTGCAGCTCTACGCCTGGAACGGCCGCTACGGCGGGCAGCAGCTTCTCAAGCCCGAAACCCTGGCCGAGTACACCCGCTGCCAGTTCTGCCCCGATAACCGCCGCGCCCTGGGCTTCGATAGGCCCGCCGCTAACCCCACGGTGAACTCGGCCAAGAGCGTTTCCCAGCTTAGCTATGGGCACACCGGCTTCACCGGCACCTACTTCTGGGTCGACCCCAAGGAAGAGCTGACCTGCATCGTACTGACCAACCGCGTAAACCCTACCCGCCGCAACAACAAGATAACCGAGCTGAGCGTCCGCTCCGGGGTGCTGCAGGTGGCGCTGGAAAGCATCCGGCAGGCCCGGAAACAGGCCGTTGAAACGACGGTAGAGGAATAGCTAACGAGCCATACGACCCTACCTTGCCAAGCGACAAAGCCAGCTCCCAATCGTGGGGCTGGCTTTGCTGCTTAATACGAGCGTGTTTGAAAACTGTCCTGCTCAATCTGGCGCCTGCATGTGGAAACAGAACACCATCCAAACAGGCGCCACGGCTTCATCTTAGTTTTCAAAAGGATAAAGTTGCCGTTTGACTGCTAAGAGGTCGGGAGTAAACAGTTGTAACGATTAACCCAGGTTCCTTCCTCCCGGTGGCTGACAGAGCAGACAACCACTTATTTATCCGACACTTATACCACCGGAGCGCTGGCCACGGCCAAGTCGTGCGGTACGGCGCGGCGGCCCCCAATGGCGGCAGCAGCGGCACCTAGCCCAAGGCCGAGGGCCATTAGCAAGGCGGCCTTGGATAATCCTTCGGCGGCTTGGTCGCCGGTTTGCCGGGCTTTGGCTTCGGCCTGGGTTTTGGCTTGGTCGAGTTTGGTGCGTGCCTGCCGGGCCGTGCTGATCCAGTTATCCACAATACGCTCCGACTCGGCGCGGCTTTTGCCCGTGCGCTGCATCACCACATTTACCGCGGCGTCACGGTCGGCGGCGTCCCCAATGTTATCGGCCCGGCTGGTCAGGCGGTCAATTACGTCGTCGAAGTTATCATCGGCAGCCTGCGGATTCTGGGCGCTCTGGGCGGCTTCGGACTTTACTTCCCGGCCAGCGGCGGCAGCCTGCCGCTCCAGGTTATCGGGGTTCAGCTCGGCCTTGCCCGTCTGGCGCAGCAGCTGCCGGGCCTCGCGCTTCAGGTCACTAACCTCAATGCCCCGCTCCTGTAGCTCCTCTTTGATGGCGGCACCGGCTTCCGGAGCCACAGCGGCCAGGCCCCGCCCGGCCCCCGTCAGGGCCCGGCCGGCCGCGCCAGTTACGCCCCCAATAATGCGGCCAACGGCGGTTGTCAGCAGATAGAACGTGAGCAGGGTAACCACGGCCCAGGTAAGCAGACCATGGAGTAGCCCGTCGGTGGGGCGGGGTATGCCCGCCAGTCGACTGGCCACCGTAGCGCCCAAGTACAACGATATCAGCATGCTTACGGCCCACCAAATAACGGCGCCAATGCCCATGCCAGCCATGGGGTTTTGCTCTTCCAGCGGATCAACAGTGCCCATGCCGATTCCCAGACCTAACAAACTCAGGGACAACTGAATTACCAGGGCCAGCACGGCTCCGGCCAGAATAGCCCCCCAGGAAATGCGCTTTACGGCGGGCACAATGCCGGTCCCGCCCGGCTGCACTCCGTGGTAGACGTCGGAGTGAGTGCTGAGCAGTTGGGTGGGGTTGTGGGAGTTAGAAAGTGTCGTCATACGGCGGTTTGGTTTTGCCGGAAGCAGTAGGCCCCCCAACAGTAGATGCAGATAAGATGTTTACGTACGGTTCAGTCTGTTTATCAAACAGTTAACTTTACGACTTTACGTTTTTATAGTTTGAATTAATCAATATTTAATTGTAATTATATAATTTCACTACACCTTATGGGGGCTTGCAAACCGCTCCTATACTAGCTCCACGAGCAACTACACTCCGTCCGGCCCGGTAGCGGAAGCCCTTGCGGATGCTACCGTGTGCGCTACTCAGCAGAGCAATAAATCAGCCTCATCAGCCTAGGACAACCGGCCCGACGGTCTTCCGCCGCCGGGCCAGGGTACCCTGCACGAAGCGGCCCTGGTTGAGCCGGGCGCGGGGTGGTACTAGCTGGCTTACCTATTTTTAAAGAGCCGCTCCTGGTTGTTTCCACAACAATTAGCCTGGTTTTGCAGCCGGCCCGCTCAGTGTGCATTTCCCTGCGCGCAACGGGGCCGCAGGAACACCGGCCACGTAGCGCACCACCGCCGGAACTGGACTCCGTGGGTTCGCCGGTTACCATTGGGGCTTCCCTCGGCGAATTGTTAGCGCAGGCCCGGCAACTGATTTATGAGCGCCCTTTGCCGGGGTAGCGGCCGCAGGCTAGGCGCGTAGCCTGCGGCTCAGCCACTACGGCAGAGCCCCAGCAGAGCAGCCTCCTTCGTTTACCGAATGAGTGCTACCCTCCTGGGGCTCCGCTTACTTTGCTTCCGGCAATTTTGTGCGCGGCTAGAGTTATTAGTGGTGCTTATCGCGCCACTTGGTGGCTGGTCTGCTACTTCACTGCTCCCGGCGGCTGCGACTTGAGCTTTTCGGCAATGGCCTGCTGCAGCTCAGGCAAGTGTTCCTGCATGCGCTTCTGCCCGATTTCCATGCCAGCGGCCATTAGCTCGGGCATTTTGGTAATGGTTTTGCGGCCGGTCGGTGTTTGGTAGAACTTGGTCAGCTCCCTGAGTTCTTTTTCCGTGAACTCGCGGGCGTAGAGCTGCACCATGTCCTCCTTCATTGAGGGCCAGCTCATGTATTTGGTGAGGTAGGCGCGCATTTCCGGCTCCACGGCTTTCATGCCCGGGTTCTGCTCCAGCTGGGCGGAGAGCATTCGGTCGATGGTGGCCGACAGGTTTTTCTCGGAGTCGGTAGCCGCCAACAGCTCCTCGGCCGCTTTGCGCTGCCCAGCCGAAATAGGCGCGGCCGCCGCGCCCGTAGCCGAAGCCGTCGATTGGGCTGTGGCGGCTGGGGCAGCGAAGGCCAGCCCCGCCGCCAGAATCAGGTAGTTTTTCATACTACAGAGGTACGAAATAGCTGTCAGAAAGATAACAATTGGGCAGGTAGAAAGAGCAGCCCAACGCACCGTATCATCCTCCTTTTTTTCGCCTTATACCTTGATTATAATATTGCGCCGGTACATCAGCCACAGCACTCCCAGCCAGATCAGCACGCAGGCAAGGGCCCCGGCCAGGGAGGCATTAACCGGGCTAAAGTAAGGCACGAAAAACGTCTGGTACAGCCAGTCGCGCAGGCCAAGGGGCTGCCCGGTGGGACCCGCTACCTTCACCATGTTCAGCAAACGCGGAATCAGGCCCGAGAGGAAAAACACGGTAATAGCATTCACGCCGTACACCAGCGGGGCCTTGATCCAGCGGCGGTAGCCCTGCACATCGGTCAGCCAGTACAGGCCGGCCAGCACGGCTAGGGCCAAGCCGCCGGTGTACAGCACGTAGGAGCTAGTCCAGAGGCTTTTATTGATGGGGAACCAGCCGTTCCAGACCAGCCCCAGCACCGTGCAGGCCCCGCCCACCACAAACAACCAGGCTACTTTGGTGGCGGGCTCTACCTCGCGGCGGCGCAACCACTGTCCGGCCAGTACCCCCAGCAAACCCGTGCCAATAGCAGGCAAGGTGCTCAGCAGCCCTTCCGGGTCCCAGGTACGGCTTTGCTTCCAGAGGTGAGCCTCCCCGAGCACCGTTCTATCAAGCCAGGCGCCCAGGTTGGTGCCCGCTTCCAGATTGGCCGGACCGTAGCCCGGCACGGGCACCAGTTGCAGCAGCACATTGTAGAAGATGAGCACGAAGGCCAGGAGCCCGATTTGCTGGCGGCGGGAAGTTTTCAGGAACAGGATGCCGCAGACCAGAAACACCACCGCAATGCGGGCCAGCACGCCCGGAATACGCACGGTGCTAAAATCGAACTTCGGAAACAGGGCCGAAAACAGCCCCAGCCCGAACAGAATGGCTGCCCGCTTGAAAATGCGCGCCAGGGTGCGGCCGTGCGTTTCCGGCTGGCGCCGGGCCCCGTCCAGGGCGTACACAATGCTAACTCCGACAATGAACAGAAAGAAGGGAAAAATAAGGTCGGTGGGGGTGCAGCCGTGCCAGTGGGCGTGCTCCAGCGGGGCGTAAATGTGGCCCCAGTCGCCGGGGTTGTTCACCAGAATCATGGCCATGACCGTCAGACCCCGAAACACGTCGAGGCTGACGAGGCGGCCGGGCTGGGAGGCCTCAGCCAAGGGCAAGGCGCCGGTGGTCTGGGTGGCGGCCTGGGTAGTAGTTTGCATAGGCAGGATCAGGAAGAAGTGGGAAAAGCGCCCGGAATAAGGAGTGAGAATTGGGGCGGGGCAAGGCCAGGAAAGTTGGCGCTTTGCCACCGGGATTCAAAACCAAATTGCTCCTTCAAAAAATACCATATATAGTTGCTTCACTACGTTGCATCCCGTAGTTTTAGCTCTCGTGCTTACGTTGGCCCCCACTTTCGTACGCATTTCCGCCGCCCGCCTCTCCTACCCACCCTTTTTGTGCTGCCCGGCCAGACTCTGGCCCGCCGGATTTTCTTCCTTTTTTCCGGCATAACACTCCCGTAATCCGGTCATAATCCAACTGCAACCCGGCTGCGTGTCGAGTGCCGTTTCGTTCTGTTTCTCTCACTTTCTCACCTTCTTTTGCACTGCGTATGAAAAGACGTTTATGGTCCGCCCCATTGGCTGTGGGGTTGATGCTGACCGCGCCCGCGGCGTGGGCCCAGCAGGCCACCGTGACCATGCAAGGCACCGTTACGGCCAGCAACGACCAACAGCCCCTGCCCGGCGTGAACGTGCTGGTGAAGGGTACCGCCATCGGGACCCAAACCGATGTAAATGGCCGCTTTTCCCTGCCCAACGTGCCAACCGGCAGCACCCTGGTCTTTAGCTTCATTGGCTACAACAGCCAAGAATACAAGGTAGGCGCCGGCACCACGGCCAATATTACCCTGGCCCCGGACTCCAAGAGCCTGAACGAGGTAGTCGTGACGGCCTACGGCATCAAGCAGGAGCGAGCCGAGCTGAACTACAGCGCGCCGCAGGTAAAGGGCTCGGAACTGGTAGAAACCCGCCAGACCAACATCGTGAATGCCTTGCAGGGCAAAGTAGCGGGGGTCAGCATCACGTCTTCGGGTGGGGCCCCGGGCGAGGGCGCAGCCATCGTGATTCGGGGCGGCAACTCCCTGGATGGCAACAACCAGCCCCTGTTCGTGATTGACGGCATCATCATGGATAACTCGTCGTTCACGGAAAGCACGGCGCCCGGTGGGGGCTCAGGCTTCAACGGGGTGCTGGGCCGCTCCCAGGCCAACCAGAACCGCGCCGGCGACCTAAACCCCGAGGATATTGCCTCGATGACGGTGCTGAAGGGCCCGGCCGCCGCTGCCATCTACGGGCTGCGCGCCGCCAACGGGGCCGTTATCATTACCACCAAGAAAGGCACGTCGGGCCGCGCTACCATCAACTACCGCACGCAGTTTTCGGTGGATGAGGTAAGCCGCCTGCCCAAGCTCCAGGACCGCTACAAGCAGGGCAACCTGGGCTTGTTTGACGCTGGCACCCGCGGCTCCTGGGGCCCGGCTTTCCAGCCCGGCGAAACGGTGTACGACAACCTCGGCGACTTTTTCCAGAAGGGCAAGAGCTGGCAGCACTACCTCACTGTTTCGGGCGGCACAGACCGCAGCACCTTCCTGTTTTCGGGCTCGCGCACCGATGTAAGCGGGGTGGCCCCCACCAGCCTCTACGACAAAACCACCCTGCGTTTGGCTGGCACGTCTAAAATGACGGAGAAGCTGTCCATTACGGGCTCGGCGCAGTACCTCAATGCCGGCGGGCGCAACCCGGTGCAGGGTCCTGGCCTGTTCGGGGGTAGCGGGGGCTATCTGGTCAGCTTGCTGAACTGGCCCCGCAACGATGACGCCCGGGTGTACCTCAACCCCGATGGCTCCCGCCGCCGCCTGCTGGGCTCCGCTACCGCCGCCACCGACGCCGACAACCCCTACTTCACCATTTACCGCAACCCCCAGACTACCCGCACCAACCGCTTTATCGGCAACGTGCAGGCCAACCTGGACTTGCTGAAGTGGCTGGGCGTGAGCTACAACATTGGCACCGACTTCTACGTGCAGAAGGACCGCTCGGTGCGGGCCGTGGGCACGTCCCTGACGGGCAACCAGGACGGCGGCATTGCCGAAACCACTACCCTCAACCGCCTGCTCAACTCCAACTTCCTGGTCACGCTCAAGCACGATTTCTCCGAGAACCTTGGGGGCTTCTTGGTGCTGGGCAACACCGTGGAAATGAGCCGCAACGAGGCCACCGACAACCTGGGTCTGATTTTCCAGAACCCCAACCCGGTAGTGCCTTCCATCAACAACACCGTCAACCGTAACACGCTTATCACGAACACGGAGCGGCGGCTGATCGGCAACTTTGCCCGCCTGAACATCAACCTGTTTCAGCAGGTAAACCTGGAGATGAATGGGCGGATTGATCAGTCCTCGACCTTACCCCGGTTCGAGGAGGGCAAGAATTTCGGCCGTCTCTTCGGCTACGGCTCGGTTTCGGCGGGCTGGCAGTTCACCAAGCTGCTGGGCCTCGACCAGAACCCCTGGCTGAACTACGGCAAAATTCGGGGCTCGATTTCGGAAGTGGGCAAAGATACCGGCCCCTACCGCGTTGACTCGCCCCTGGCCCAGGCCACCTACATCGGGGGCGGCTTCCGCAACGGCTTCTACGGCTCGAACCGGGAGCTGATACCTGAGCGCACCCGCGCTTACGAAGTGGGCCTGGACCTGCAATTTCTGCAGAACCGCCTGGGTCTGGAAGCCAACATCTACCAGCAAATTACCCGCGACCAGCTGATTGCCCCGCGCGTGAGCCAAGCCACGGGCTTTATTCTGCAGTACATCAACGGCGGCACCGTGGAAAACAAGGGCCTGGAAGTAGCCCTGCGCGGCACGCCCGTTCAGAAGGAGGGCTTTACCTGGGATGTGGTGGCCAACTTCTACGCCAACCGTAACAAAGCCAACAAGCTGCCCGGCTTCCTGACCGAAGTGTACCAGTCGGACTCCTGGGTGATTGACGTAGCCCGCGGCGGCGCCTTCCCCGGCAAGCCCATCTCCTCGGTTAGCGCCCTGGACTACCAGCGCGCCCCGGATGGCCGCATCCTCATCAGCCCTACCACAGGCTACCCCCTGGTAAACACCAGCACCTTTGTGTATGCCGGCGACCGGGCCCCTGACTATACCGTGCAGGTCACGAACACCCTCACTTACAAAGACCTTTCGCTGTCCTTCCTGTGGGACTTCCGCCAAGGTGGCGTGGTCGTAAATGGTAACGACTGGTTTGCCACCCGCACCGGCCTGAGCGAGCGGACCCTGGACCGCTACAAAACCGCCGTGTTTGATGGCGTGGTGGCCGGCAGAGCCGCTGATGGCAGCACCACGTACACCCCAAATACGCGGCAGGTGGAGCTTAACCAAACCTATTACCAGACCATTCTGGGAGTTATCGGCACGCCCTTCGTGGAGGATGGCTCCTGGACGCGCCTACGTTATGCTACGCTGACGTACCGCCTGCCTACCACCCTGTTTACCAACTCTACCTCGGTGCGTGGCGTGGAACTGTCCGTGACGGGCCGCAACCTGCTGCTCTTCACCAAGTACCGCGGCGTTGATCCGGAAACGGCTTCGGCCGGGGCAGGTGTGCGCGGCGGCGGCTCCGGGGGCTTCGACTACGGCAGCATTCCCGGCACCCGCGGCGTGGACATGAGCGTGCGCGTGAATTTTTAGTGGCTCGTGGCGCTTAGTACCGGAAAGCGGAGCTTAGCAGCCTGCTGATCGAACGGCCGGGCTGGTTTCCGATCCTACGCTACCCTACCTCAACAACTCAACTCAATGAAAAAATATCTTCTCTTGCTGGGCCTGGCGCTGGGTGGAGGCCTGGGCCTCACTTCCTGCGAAAGTTTCCTGGACGTGAATACCGACCCCAACAACCCCATTACGTCGACCCCGAACTTCCTGCTGCCCAGCATTATTTCACAGGGCTTCCAGACGCAGATGTTCACCTCCCTGACAACCTCTTACATTACCCAGTACACGGTGCGCAAAACGCCGGCTAGCAGCACCGACCAGTTTACGCTCAGCAACGCCAACAGCACCAACACTTTCAACTACACCTACTTCTACTCGGCCGGTACCATCCCGACGATGACGACGGCAGCCGAGCAGGAAGGCTCGCCCTACTACATTGGGGCGGGTAAGATTATGCTGGCCATGGACCTGGCCCATGCCACCGACATGCTCGGCGACATTCCCTACACGGAGGCGTTCAAAGGGGCCCAGAACTACACCCCGCAGTACGACCCCCAGGAGCGGATTTACCAGACCATTCTGACGCTTTGCGACGAGGGTATTGCCCTGATGCAGAAGCCGGCCTCGGAAAACTTCCGCCCCCTGTATGTGACCTCGCCCAGCATCTCCGGCGACATCCTGTTCCGGGGCGACACGCAGAAGTGGATTAAGTTTGCCAACGGCTTGAAGGCCCGCCAGCTTAACCACCTGGTGAAGAAAAGCTCTTACAACCCTCAGCAGATTCTGGACTTGGTAAGCAAGAGCATGACCGGCTCGGCCGACGACGCCCAGATTCAGTTTATCCAGGCTGTGGCCCCGCTCACGGGCACGACCAACATTTTCGGGACCACGCGAAATAACTACGCTACGGCTACCTTCTCCACCAACATTATCAAGTACCTGAACGGCAACGTGGGCGGGGCGGCCTACCCCGGCGTCATCGATCCACGCCTGCCCATTATGGCCACGGCTACCAGCACCGGCAATGACCCCGGCGTAGCCCAGGCCAGCACGGCCAACATCGTGAACGGCTTCACCGACTTCTATAGCTCCTGGTACGCCCGCGACCTAGGCTATTTCGAGGTGATGACCTTCCACGAGCTGAAGTTCATTGAGGCCGAAGCCGCGTTTCGGGCCGGCGACAAAGGCCGGGCCCTTAACGCGTACCGCGCGGGCATCCGGGCCCACATGCAGAAGATTGGGGTAGGCGGCTCGAACGGCAACCCGGCCGTGACCTTCCCGCTCATCACCCAGGCCCAGATTGACGCCTACCTGGCCAGCCCGGCCGTGGCCCAAACGGAGGCCCAGCTGGATTTAAAGCGCATCATGGAGCAGAAGTACATTGCCATGTTCCTGAACCCGGAGTCGTGGTCGGATTTGCGCCGCCTTGATTTCGACCCCACGATTTACGTGAACCTGCGCTACCCCAACAACGCCAACGCTACCCTTGCCGGTAAGGCCGACTACAAGGACCGGTGGCCCCGCCGCATGCTGCCCGGCGCCACGGAGGTACTCTACAATCCGCAGGCCGTAGCCAAGCTGTTTGCCGATGTGCAGGCCACTTCCAACGACGATTACGTGAGCAAGCCCCTGTGGTGGGACCGTCCCTAATCCCTTTCCTTCCTCTGTACTTCTCTTTCTGATGACGATATTTTCTGCTTTCACCGCCTGGCGGCGCCTGCTGCCGGGCGCTTTCCTGGCCCTGGCAGGGCTAGTAACCGCCAGCTGCGAAAAGGAACCTTTTGATGACCACTACCAAGTAGCGGCCGAGCCAGGCTTCACGACGATTAATACCCTTGCTACTAAATACGCCCCCGGCGAAACGGTGCCGCTGAGCGTAGCCTACAACCCCTCGGATAATCTGAAAGACATTACCGTGTTTCAGGTGGTCAACCGGCAGGACTCGGCGGTGGTAGGCACCTACCCGGCCAACGGGCAGCTCAACCAATCTACCAAGACCTTTACCCAAGTGGTGCCTTATGTAGTGCCGACAACCCTGGCCAACAAAACGCCCGTGCGCGTAGATGTAACCATGAACTTCGCCAACGGCGGCAAGCGCATGCGGCGCTTTACCTACGTCGTGGGCGCTACGCCTACCCTGCGGTTCGGTACTACCCCTGCCACCTACCGCAACGGGCTAGCCGCTACGGCTCAGGCTGAAGGCGACATTATTGGCTATGCTCTGGTTATCAACGAAGGCGGAATCGGGGTGCTGCCTACGCCGCCCGCCACGTCTACGGCTACCCTCTTTAAAAACGTGGACAGCCTGGCCTATGGCTACCGCAACGCCGCGGGTCAGAGCTTCCGGCTGGGCGTGGTAGCGGCTCCATCCAACGGGGCAGCGACCAACCGCACTGTGGATGTGGTGGTACCAAAGGGTACGGCCGGCGCAGCTATTAACTTCTATTTCACTGCCTTTGCTCAAACTCAGTTTGCAACCATCGTTTCAGCTCCGCTTACCGTGGCGCAGCCTACTGCGTTTGCCAGCCTGAAAACCGGCCGCGTCAGCTTCGGCCCCAGCTCTACCCCTGATTCGTTGGCGTTTAATCTGAGAACTGCCCTCAACGAGCCGGCGGCTAACCCCGCTACGGCCAAGGACTTACTGGTCAGTGGTATTTCGGGAGGCTCGGTGTCCTTGAGCGCCGCTAACGGCACCCGCTACTACAAGGTGCCCGCCGCTACCCTAGCCACGGGCTTCTATACCACGGCCACCGCCAACGCGGTAGGCAACCTGCTTTATCAGAACGCCACCGCCAACCTCGCCGACCTGGGCACGGTAGCCGTCAACGACGTGTACGCCGTGCGCGTGCGGGGCACCGGCGAAGTCATGCTCTTGCGCATTACGGGCGTGAAACCCAGCTCCGCCGGCTCCACGGGCCGCGTGAAGTTCGAGTACCGCACGCTGTAAATCTTCCGGCGTATTTACCCAACAAAAAGGGAGGCCTGTGCGGGCCTCCCTTTTACTTTACCCGCTTTTTACTCGCTGGATCTTACCCGCTGGGTTTCTCCCGCAAGCAGCTTGCCGGTAATTGGGGCGTTACTTACCGCCGGCCGAATATGCGTTCTAACAGGCCGCGGCGCCTAGGCTTGGTTTTGACTTTGACCTTGGTTGGGGTGTTGACCGTGGTAGTTGGGCGCGACACTGGCGGGCGGGGCGTAGGCCGAGCCGGCGGGGCGGGGCTTGGGGCAGGAGTCGTGTTAGGCGAGGGCACGGACTCCGGCGGGGCCGTTTGGGCAACTACTACCTCGGCGGCGCGGCCGGTGGTGCGCACCGAGATTGGCCGGCTTTCATTGTGCAGGCGGTCGAAGGCGGTGAGGTAGTAGGCGTAGGCGCGCCCGGGTCGGGCGGTGGTATCCGTGAAAGCCAGCCTGCGGCCGGACTGGGGCCGAAATACGGTAAGCAGGTTGCGGGGGTCGTCGGGGGTAGGCGTCTGGTCGTCGGCGAAGCGGTAGAGGGCGTAGTACGCGGCCTGGTCGCCATCGGCGGCTACGGGGCCGGGCTGCCAGGCCAGGGTGTTGGCGCCCGCCTCCGTGGTAACGGTCAGGTTCTGGGCGGGGCGTGGGGGCACGGCATCGAGCCAGGGCATGGTGGGCACCAGAGCGGGGTAGCGAAACTCGTGCTGGCGCAGCGAATCGGTCGTGTGCAGCACGTTGGCCATGAGCGACTTCGAGCTAAAGAACACGCTGCCGCTGACCTCCGTGGGGAAGGTGCGGTTCAGGCGCACTTGCCGGGGCAGCTCGCGCGGGTTGCGCCACACCGTATCCGACTTCGTGCTTTCCGACATGCGGTAGGCCCCGTGCCCGATGTAGAGGTGGCGGCCGTTGCCGTTGCGGGCCCACCACTCCACCAGCACGGGGTACTGCGCCACCCGGAAGCCGGTGCTCCAGTAGAGCTGGGGCAGCACGTAATCAACCCAACCCTGACGCAGCCACTCCAGCGCGTCGGCATACAGGCCATCGTAGCCCTGGAAGGCTTTGGTGGCCGAGCCGTTGGGGTCGGTGCTTTGGTTGCGCCACACTCCGAAGGGCGAAATGCCGAATTTGACCCAGCGCTTGGTCTGGTGAATGGTGCCGTGCAACTCCTGAATCAGGGTGTTTACGTTCTGGCGGCGCCAGTCGGCTAGCTTGAGGTTATCGGGGTTGAAGCGGGCAAAAGCGTCCTCATCGTGAATTACCTGCCCCGCCTCGGGGTAAGGATAGAAGTAGTCGTCGAAGTGCACTCCGTCGATGTCGTAGCGGCGCACTACGTCCAGAATCACCTCGCTGATATACTGGCGCACTTCGGGCAGGCCGGGGTTGTAGAGCAGCTTGCCGGAGTAGCGCAGAAACCACTCGGGGTGCTGGCGGTAGGGGTGGGTGGGCGCCAGCCGCCGCGTCACGGTATCCATGGTGGCGCGGTAGGGGTTAAACCAGGCGTGAAATTCCATGCCCCGGTTGTGGGCCTCTTCAATCAGAAAGGGCAAGGGGTCATAGTAGGGCGTGGGCGCCTTGCCCTGCTGGCCCGTCAGCCACTTGCTCCAGGGCTCCAGGCTGCTCTGATAAAAGGCATCGGAGGCGGGGCGCACCTGCACAAACAAGGCATTGATGCCACTGCGCTGGTGGTCATCGAGCATGCGGCGGTACTCGCGGCGCTGCTGCTCCGGGGTGAGGCTGCGGGAGCTGGGCCAGTCAATATTCTCCACCGTGGCAATCCAGACCCCACGCAGCTCGCGCTTGGGCGGCCCATCGGCGGCACCAGCCGGCTGGCTGGCTACCAGGCAATACACACTCAGAACTAGGGCAAACAGGAAACGGCCGGCGGCAAGTAATCGAAACATCCCCGCGAAGTTACGAGGCGGTGAATTAGTGATTCAGTGATTTGATGATTTAGTGCGGTGCTGATTCGGTCATTCAGTGAGTTAGCTCGGTCGTGTGAACCGGCAGGGCTTATGCGCTACACAGACTCAGCATGCCGAGCATGCTGTGCCTGAAGCGGAGCCGAAGCAGTTCATTTACCTGACATTGCTACGCTAACTCAATGATTCGAGGGAGTTGCTTTACCTCTGCTTGAAGCGCAAATCACTCAGCATGAGCGACTTTTATTCAACTGTTCACAGCTTCAGGATGGCACGTAAGGCGGACCATTGTCAAACCGCCCCTCATCCTGAGCTTGCAAAGGACCTTGCCACGTCTGCACAAGTATCGTAGCAACGACTTTTGGGGCGTGATAAGGTCCTTTGCAAGCTCAGGATGAGGGGCGGTTTATTTGGGGGTTCAGTACGTTTTGTTCGTCAGTTCAGCCCTACGCCCTAACCCAACTCTACCTACCAAATCGGGCCCCGACTCCCTGAATGGCTAACTCACCGCCTGTCCAGGGCCTCGAAAGGTAAGTCCAGTAGGTCGAACTCGGCCCAGCGGTGGAAGTCAAAGTGCCACCACTCCTTGGCGTAGTTGATAAACCCCTGGCCCTTCATGGCGGCCAGCAGAATGATGCGGTTCATGAGGACGTAGTTGGGCAACTCGCTGAAGTTCGTGTGCGAGGCTGGGGTCAGCTCATCAAAATCGGTGGGCAGCGGCACGGGCCGGCCGGTGGCTTGCTCCACCAGACCCACATCCACGGAGCAGCCGCGGTTGTGCCGGGAGCCGCGCCAGGGAGGAGCGGCGAAGTTTTCGTCGCGCAGGTGCTCGTAGAAGCGCACCGTCACGCTGTAGGGGCGGTAGGCATCGTACACGCATAAACCCAAGCCGTGCCGCGCCAGGGCCAGTTGCACCCGCTGCAGGGCCTCGGCCACGGGCCGCCGCACATACGCCTTGGCCGCGGGGTACACCGCCTCGCCCAGCAAGTTGCGGGGGGTAGCGTAGCGAATATCAAGCACCAGATCCGGAATCAGATCCACTAGATTCACGAGCTGCTGCTCCGCATCCGAAGCTACTTGCTGGTGGTACTGATCGGGGCAGCTAATAAGAACGAGTCCAAACGGATTAACAGACATTATAACAAGGGCCCGGAGCCGTACCTGGACAGGAATAATGGACGCTCTTACGCTCAACGACGGGCTACCGTTACCTTTTCGGCTTATTTGCGGCGCTGCACCTCGTGCTGGTATACCCGCTGGCCCAGGCGCCGTAGGAAGGGCAGGCCCACCGTATCGTACTCGTACTGGTCGTCGGTGAGCACCCCGTCCTGGTTTACGTACACCACGGCGCTCAGCAGAAACTCTACCCCGTGCGCCGGGTCGGTGATGTAGGCGTTATCAATCAGGAAGCCGTAGGCCTGGCCTATTTTGTTGTAGATCTGCACACCGGGCGGGAGCGGGCCCGCGGGTCCGCCCGCCAGCAGAAATTTGGCGTAGTTGTCCGGGTACTCAGTTGCCGGGTAGCGGGGCGCGTCACTTTCGCGGGGCAGCCGGTGCAGGTAGTCGCGCAGCAGGGCGTAGTCGGCGGGGGCCAGCTGGAAGCGCCGCCGCGCGGGCTCCGTTTCGGGGAAAAGTACGGCCCGCAGGGTGCGCTGCAAGTCGGGCAGGGAAGTAGTGTTCTTGGGGTGAAAATCGAGGGGCGCCTCTACCCGCACAGCACCCTGCAGGTGGGCCCGACCTACCCCCCAGCCCCGCCGCGCCTGCCGGGGCCAGGGCCCAGAATAGGTAGCGGCGGGTTGCAGGTACAGGGGGCGGGTAAGGCTGGTATCAGCGAAAAAAGCCAGCGGATTGGTTTGCCGGGCCGTGGAGTCCTGGTCGCCGACGGAAAGGCGGTGGCGCACCAGCGTGTGGCGCAGGCCGTGGCGCCGCAGCCCGGCCACCAGCCCAGCCGGCCCCACAAATTCATAGAGCCGGTTAAAAGCATCATTGTCACTTACAAGCAGCACCTTGCGCACGTAGTGGGCTACGCTGGCCCGCCCGGTGGGGCTGCTGGCGTCGCGCACAACCCGCGTTTGCCCCCGGGCGGCCGAGTCGATGCGCAGGGGCGATTCGCTGCTCAGACCCGGCACCTGCAACCTGAGGGCGTGCAGTTTTTCCAGGGCCAGTACGGCAGTCGGGAGCTTGATGGTGCTGGCCGGATAGAAGTACTCCCGCGGGCGCAGCCGGTAGCCGTAGCTGCGAAAGTGCGGCCGACCTTGGGAGTCGCGGCGGATTTGGGTGTACAAGATCTGGACCCGGTGGGCGGCCGCTTCCTGGAGCACAGGCGCCAACACGGAATCAGATTGCAGCAGCCGGCGCAAGGGGTTTTGGGCCTGCCCGTGGGCCAGGGGTAGCAGCAGGCAGCCCAGCAACCAGCAGAGTTTTTTTCTCATCAACAGCAAAGTACACCGCAAACCCCAACAACAGGGCAACCCCCAGGTGCCCTTTCCGAAGCGGCCCGCCTCGTAAGGGCTAGTAACGCTTGAAACAGGTCAACTAGGGGTTAAGCCGGGGTGTTGAGTAGGGCCTGACACGTGCGGTTTGGGCCGTTATACTGGGCATCAAGCAGAAACGAGGAAGGTGAGGCAGGCTCCGGAGCCTACCCCACCTTCCTCATTTCACTCGGAATGACAAGCAGCAGCTTTCGGCTTTCCAGACGCTGCCTGGCGCAGACTATTCCTGGGCCGACTGCTGGATATCGGAGCGGTCTGACTTGGTTTGGCCGCCACCTTCCAGGCCATTGGTCTGGTCACTGTCGCCGTAGCCGCCCCGGATACCGGCGCCGCTGTCGTTCAACAGTTCTTCTTGGGTAGTAGCGGGTTGCTTGGGGGTAGTAGGGGTAGCGGAGTTGCCGCCTTGCTGGTCCGGCTGGGGCGTGTTTTGGTCGTTAGCCATGATGGAAAAAGTAGGGTGGAAGCTAAGGTTAGAGGTTTACTTTACCGGTTTCGCCGCCCGATACGCCGGTACCGGCGCTGGCTGTGTTACCGCCTACGTCGCCGTCCTGGGCATTGCCGGGCGCGTCGTAGTTGGGAGCACCGGAGCGTACCCGGGCGCCGCTGATAGCCTGGCCGCCTTCGGTGCCGCCGCTGCCAGAGTTGTCATCGGCGTTAAGGCCGGTGTCGTGGCTGCCAGGAAAGATGCGGCCTTCGGGCTGAGTATCGTCGGAGAGGGCATCGGGCCGGTTTGGCAGGGTGCTGGCGTCCAGGGGTTCTTCGCGAGGAGTATCCATGAGCAAGGAGCTTAACGGTGAAAGAAACGGGCGGGTGGGGCCCGGCTTTGGCTATACGCAAGCCCCGCGGCGGCGTTGGGAAGCAGGTCGAGGTAGTCCGAGTGTTTTTTACCAATTTGGGGAGATTTTACACCCGTATCCGTTTATTACTTCGGCATGGCCGCCTCATCTGCTCCCGACTCTTTCCTGCAAAAACCAACCGAGGAACTGCTTTTTCTGGTGCAGCACCCGGAGTTATACCATCCTTCCGTGGTAGCCGAAGCTGGCCGCGAGCTGCGCCGCCGCGGGACTAGCCTGCCCCCTACCCCTGCCCCAGGGCCCGCCGCCACGCCGGAACCCGTCTACCACGAGCCGGAGCCCGCAGCTGCCGGCATGGCCCGGTGGTGGCCGGCCGGGGTGCTGGCCGCCGCGGTGCTCGGGTTGGGCTGGTGGGGCCTGCACTCCCCCACCGCCCCCGCCGCCACATCGGCCCCGGTAGCCGCCAAAAAGGCCGAGCCCATTGTGCTGGAAGCCGTAAAAACTGAACGCCTGCCCGATTTCGAGGCCAAAACCGCCGCCCAGGTGGCCGAGTTGCGCCGACTGCTCCCGGCCGCCGACCGCGCCGATACCACCGCCACGGGCCGCTACCTGCGCATGGCCCGGCGCTACTGGCTGGCGGAAAACGCGGCAGCCCACCTCACCAGCCAGGCCCGCACCGGCGCCGTAACGGCCGTATTTCCCGGCCAGGTTGACCTGACCCAGGAGCGCATTGCCTGGTTTATGCGGGCCAAGGCCTACAACCAGCACCTAACCGCCACCATGGAAGAGCGCCTGAACCTGATGCAACAGGGCCTGAAGCTGCGCCGCAGCTCCCTGCAGGTGTTCAAGTCGCGCTACGAGGCCCAGATGCAGCTGATGGACCCGCAGGAGGAGAAGCTGCACCAGGAAGCCACCGGCCTGGCCGAGGAACTGCGCGGCCACTACCAGCGCAAGCAGCCCCTGCGCGGCAACATTACGGAGCTGTAGCCCGAGGAGCGCAATCCTGTCAGGTAGGCGGGGGCTGGCAGGGTTTATGACGCGCCCACGGGGCCGCGCCGGCGTTTCGTAGCCGGGGCGCCCCCGTTGTATTTCCTGCGTATGTCTGCCCCCGACCCCGCCGCCCTATTTGCCCAGAAAACGGATGCTGAGCTGCTTTACCTGGCTCAGCACGCCCACCAGTACCCGGCGGCGGTGGGCCAGGCCGCCGTGCGCGAACTGCAGCGGCGCGGTCTGATTCCGGCCGAATTGCCCGCTGGCCCCGCGCCGCACCCTACTGAAGCGCCCGGTCCCGAGCCTGGCGCGGGTACCCTGGCCTGGCGGGCCCTGCGGGGTGTGAGCTGGCCCCGGCCCGGCTACCGGGTAACGCCCCTGCTGCTCTGGCTGAACGTGCTGGTGTACCTGGCTATGGTGGCCACGGGCGTGAATGCCTGGCAGCCAGCCGGCACCGACCTGGTGCAGTGGGGCTCCAACTTTTCGCCCCTGACGCCTACCCAGCCCTGGCGCCTGCTCACTAGCTGCTTCGTGCACGGCGGCGCGGCCCACTTGGTGCTGAACATGGCTTCCCTGGTGTTTCTGGGGCTGCTGGCCGAGGGCTTCGTGGGTGGGCGGCGGCTGCTGGTGGGCTATGTGCTGAGCGGGGTGGGCGGTAGCTTGCTGAGCTGGTACTGGCACACCCAGGGCCTGAATTCGGTGGGAGCCTCCGGCGCTATTTTCGGGTGGTACGGCTTACTGCTGGCTACCCTGGTGCGGCGGCCCGCAACCTTTACCCGGACCGGGCGCTATACCATGTTGTTGTTCGTGTTCTATTTGCTGGCCAGCAGCTTAGCCGGCGGCCTGCAAGCTCATACCACCGATAATGCTGCCCACGTGGGCGGTCTGCTCACCGGCAGTTTACTGGGTCTGCTCGCCGCCCCGCCCGCCTCTGCCCGGCAGAATGTGGGGTAGCGTTTTGAAATTAGCCCAGCCCAGCCCGCTACTATCCTATTGAATCTTTTAAATTGCCTGCATTCCATTTCACTCACTTCTTTTTTTGACGTTATGCGCCATCTGCTACGCTCTTTTTTGGCCGGAATAAGCGTGCTGGCCGCCAGCACGGCAGCGCTGGCCCAAACGCCCACCCCGGTTCCCAACGGCAACCTCGATACCTGGGAAATCCGCAACACCTTGCAGCGGGAAGTGCCCCGGAGCTGGATTACCACCGAAGACATTCTGGAACCGTTGGTTCAGCAGGAACTGCCTAATATTGGCTTTGTCGAAAAATCTACAACGGTGCGCCAGGGCCCGTTTGCCGCCGAGCTAACGAACATTGACATAGGCAACACCAGGCCGTTGATCGTGCCTGGGGTGCTGGTTACGGGCTCCCCAACGGGCCTGGGCACGCCGTACACCTCGCGGCCCGCCCGCCTGCAGTTCTGGTACCGCCTCACGGGCCCCGATGCCAGGGCCGATTCCGCCTTTGCCGGGGCTGTGCTGACCCGTAACATCAACGGCACCACCCAGTTAATTGCCCAGAGCGACTTGATTCTGGCGCCCACAGCTACCTACACGTTGGTAAGTCAGCCCTTTGAGTACACGCCGCTTGGTGTCTCGCCCGACTCGATGCTGATAGAAATCGATTCTGGTATTGCCGAGAACCTGCACGAGGGCACCGTCCTGCTCGTTGACGATATTCAGTTCACGGGCAGCATTACGGCCACCCGCAACCCGGTCACCGAAGCGGCGCTGCAGGTGTACCCCAACCCCAGTTCTACCGGCGAGTTCTCCCTGGCCTCTCTGACGGATGCGGCCCTGTCCACGGCGCCCTTCACGGTTACCGACGCAACGGGCCGCGTGGTGCTGCGCCAGGGTAAGGCCCCACTGAGCGCCGCGCGCGGCCGCCTGGTTGATTTGCGGGAGCAGCGCAGCGGCGTGTACCTGCTGCAGCTGGAAACCCCCGACGGTCTGATTTCGCGTAAACTGGTGGTGCAGTAGCACATTTTGGCCTAGCACGCATACGGCCCCGCCCTGGCTTTGCGCCGGGTGGGGCTTTTTATTGGGCCGAAGCGCCTACCTCGCCAAGGACCGGCAAACTTTTGCACCTTCCCGCGGCGCCCCACGTTTTCGGGGCGGCCTACCTTTGCCCCCATGACTGAACCTGAGGACCCAGCCGAACTCCCCGAAGGCCCCGCCGACAAGCCGGGCTCGCGCTGGCGGCGGGCGGCGGCGGCCGTGGGCCGTGCCGCGCGGGCTCCGTTTAACGGGGCGGGCCTGCTCTACCGCATTGGTCAGGAGAACCTGCATTTTACGCTGCCGGTGCTCAACGGGGCGTTCGGCGACCAGCTGGCGGCCCGCCACGACCGTCGGGCCATTCAGATGAGCTTCCGTCGCTACGAGGCTGATGTAAGCGTGGCCGAGCTACGGCTGCAACCGCCCCCGGAGGGACAGGTTCGCAAAACGGTGGTTTTCCTGCACGGACTGATGGGCGACGAAATCATCTGGCAAACCGGCGCCGGCCCGGAAGATGTGCGTTTTGGCCCCCGTCTGCAGCGGGAGCTGGGCGTAAACTGCCTGTACGTGCGTTACAACTCCGGCCTGCACATTTCTGAAAACGGCCGCCGCCTCCACCAGCTTCTCACCGAGTTAGTCCAGACGTTTCCCGCCGCGGTTGGCGAGCTGGTATTGGTTGGCCACAGCATGGGGGGCCTGGTTATTCGCTCAGCGGGCTACTACGCCGCACAGGAGCAGTTATTTTCCGAAGCCCCCGTAGCTTCTGGTCCGGCCGACAACACCCCCGAACCGGCCTTACGCTGGCTGCCTTCTCTGCGCGACGTGTTTCTGCTGGGTGTGCCCAACGACGGCTCTTTCCTGGAGCAAAACAGCCACCTGACGGCCCTGATTCTGCGGAAAATCAACATCTGGCCCACCCGGGCCATCAGCGGGCTACTGGACAAGCGCAGCAACGGCATCAAGGACCTGCGCTTTGCCCGCCTAACCGATGAGGACTGGCAGAATGCACACGCCGACGACCTGTTTCCTCCCCGCACGGTGGTGCCGCCCCTGCCCGGCGTGCGCTACCACGTGCTGGTCGGCTCCCTGCTGAAAACGGTTGACTCCGCCCTACACGAGTACTTTGGCGACGGTTTGGTAGGAGCTGGCAGTGCCCGCGGCCGCATCTTCCGGGACCCGGCCGCACCGCCTGATTTGCTCATTACTACCCGCGTGTATCCGCGCCTGCACCACGGCACCCTGCTTAGCAATCCGGAGGTGTATGCGTACATCAGGGAGAATATCGGGTAGGCTCACTTCCGCTGAAGAGAGGAGCTGGACGCCAAGTCGTTTTACTCAGTCAGCTCACACGAATGCTATAGCCGTAACGCGAAGCTCCACTTCGCGACCGACCTGAGCAACACCCGAGGGCCGTTCAAGCGGGTCGCGAAGCGGAGCTTCGCGTTACATTATAGGGGCAGCTTTTATGTGCTTAGGAAAAAGCTGAAACAACTGCGGACCATAACCTGATTTCAAGCTGCCTGCTCCACCAGACAATTAGCATCACGTGGTTGTACATTCCCTACCCGATTACCAGCTCCGTGAAATCGGCGCCTACTACCACTGCGGGTAAGGTCAGGCCGGTTTCGGTGGTTACTTCGGTGGCTTCGGCGGGCTGGCCGTCGGTGCTCAGGGCGGCGGCGGCGAAGGGCAGTCCGTGCAGCACTACGCGGTACGTGGTCCAGGTGGGTTGGAAGTCGCCTTCCGTCTGCTGCTGAACCAACAGGCCGGTTTCGGTGCCGGTTACGGTGAAGCGGCGGGTAGTGCTCTGGCCTTGCTCGTAGCCGTAGCCTTCGCCCCCATCTTCGTACAACACGCTGGTTTCCGAGCCCTGCTTGTAGTACACGTGCAGGGTTACTTCTTCCACCGTTTTCTCGCCGACGTACTGCATCAGCGGGTACATGGGCACCACGGCACCGGCCTTGATGAAGAGCGGAATGCGGGTGAGGTCGGCGGCGGCCCACACCTCGGCGCCGCCCGTTTTGGCTTCGTCGGTCCAGTAATAAAACCAGTTGCCGCGGGGCAAGTACATCCAGCGGCCATCGGCACCGGGCTGGGTGATGGGGCACACCAGCAGGTGGTCGCCGAGGCTGAACTCAGCCATGCGCAGGTAGGTGTCGGTGTCGGCCTGGTCGAGGAAGGCCAGGGGGCGCAGCATGGGCGTGCCCTGCTGGTTGTACTGCCAGAACGTGGTGTACATGTAGGGCAGCAGGCGGTAGCGCAGCTCGATGAAGCCCTTGGCCAGCTCGGCAAAGTTTTCCCCAAACGACCAGGGCTCCTGGTCGCCGTGGTCGCCGGAGCTGTGGGTGCGGAAGAAGGGATGAAAGGCCCCTAGCGCCACCCAGCGCACGTACAGCTCGCCGTCGGGCGTATCAATAAAGCCCCCAATATCGGAGCCCACAAACGAGAAGCCCGAAATGCTCAGGCGCTGGCACTGAATATTAGCCAGCCACAGGTGCTCCCAGGACGCAATGTTGTCGCCGGTCCAGCCGGAGGAGTAGCGCTGCCCGCCGGCGTAGGTGCTGCGCGTGATGGTAAAGGGCCGGTTGGGGTAAGCAAACTGCTTGACGCCGTCGTTGGTGGCGCGGGCCATTTGCATGCCGTAGATGTTGTGGGCCTTGCGGTGGGAGGCGGGGTAGCCTTCGTAGCCAAAGCGCACGTCATCCGGGAAAGTGCCCTTCTCAAACACGGCCGGCTCGTTCATGTCGTTCCACACGCCCTTCACGCCGGTTTCCTGAATCAGACCCTTGAACAGGCCGGCCCACCACTCGCGCACCTCGGGGCGGGTGTAGTCGGGGAAGTTGCAGAGGCCGGGCCATACGGAGCCTTTCATCAGGGGGCCGTCGGCGCGGCGGCAGAAGTAGTCGTTTTTCAGCCCCTCCTGGTACACGCTATAGTCGGGGTCAATCTTGATGCCGGGGTCAATAATGACGATGGTTTTGAAGCCGTCTTCGGCCAGCTCCCGCACCATGCGCTGGGGCTCCGGGAAGTGGGTGGGGCTCCAGGTAAAGCACCGGTAGCCGTCCATGTAGTCGATGTCCAGGTACAGGGCGTCGCAGGGAATCTGCCGGTCGCGGAAGCCCTGGGCAATGGCCTTCACGTTGCTTTCGGGAAAGTAGCTCCACTTGCACTGGTGGTAGCCCAGGGCCCAGAGCGGGGGCAGCTCGGGCGGACTGGTCAGGCGGGTGTACTCCTGGGTTACTTCCAGCAGGCTGGGGCCGTAGATGAAGTAGTAGTTCATCTCGCCGCCCTGGGCCCAGAACGAGGACACGTCGGCCCGCTCGGCGGCAAAATCGAACCCGGCCTTAAAGGAGTTGTCGAAGAAGATGCCGTGGGCAATTTTCTGGTGCAGCCCCAGGAAAAAGGGAATGTTTTTGTAGAGCGGATCGGAGCCCTTCTGGTAGCCGTAGGTGTCGGTGCCCCAGTTGGTGAACTGCTTGCCGCGCAGGTTCATGTTGTCGGGCTTGTCGCCGAGGCCGTAGTAGTGGGCCCCGCTTTGCACCAGCTTGCTCATCTTCACGATGTCGTTGCCGGTTTCGTACTCGTACTCCCAGTGAAAGCCCTTTTCGTCCTCGCTTAGCACCAGGCCGGAGCGGTTGAGCACCCGGGTGCGCAGGTTTTCCTTATCCACGACGCAAATGAGGCGGTCGGTGGTAATGCGGTAGTGGTCGGGCTTCTCCCGAAACTCCAGAAACTCCAGATCCTGGCGGGCGGGTACGCCTTGGGGGAAGGCGTAGCTGAAATCGGGCCCAAAGCCAGCCTCCGTGGCGTAGCGGAAGCGCAGCACCTTGTCGGTGATTACCTGAAGGTTAAGCTGCACGCCGTTGTCGCAGCGGAAGATAAAATCAGTGCCCTGCCGTTCGCCCTGTACTACCCGGCCGGGGTAGAACTCCTGTTTGGATTGGGCGGCCAGGTCATTGACCATGTAGTTGTTTTCCTGGATATTGTCGGCCATTGCGGGGAGGTGTCGAGGGTAGTCAGAGGTAAAGAAGGCAGAAAAACTCCGGCTGAGTCGGAAGTGCCCTGTAGTAGCCCGCAAGGTAAAACTGATTCGGCCTACAACGGAGCAGCTTAGGGGCTACTTTTTGAGAAACTGCCAATAGGAGCGGCAGCAGGCACATTTTTCTCTACCTTGCCATACCTCATCCGTGCCAGCTGCTCATTTACCCGCCTTATGATTTCTGCTCCATTTTCCGTGTTGTTGCTTGGCTGGAACGAGGCGCCCACGGCGGACGGGCTTCCCGCGGCCGGTGTGCGGGCCCTCGTGCAAGGGCTCTCGGCCCGCCTGCCGCTCTCGGTGATGCTGCCCCGCCTGCCCCACCCGCCGCTGGCTACCCCCGCCGCCACCCGCGTCACGGGCCTGGCCAACCTGACGGAGGCCGAGGCCCGCGCCCCGCGCCCTCGGCCCGATCAGCGCCCCGGTGCTTGGCAGCGGCCGGCCGCCCCCTACCTCGGGACCAGCGAAACGCCGGGGGCGGCAACCTCTTTTCTAGGCGCGGCCGATGGCTCTTGGCAGGCACCCGCCGCGCCGTACCAGGGAGCCACCCCGGCCACTGCCCAGGCGCTGGCAGCAGCCTTGGCTTCCACCACCATTGCCGTGCTGCCGGACATTGAGCCCAATCCGCAGCAGCAGCACAGCCCGGCTTCCTCTGGCACGCCTACCCCGCCTACCTCCGCCGAAGTATCCGAGTTTTCGCAGGAAGAGCTGCTGCTAAACCAAGACGATTTTGCGGGCGAAGCCGCCGAGCCCGACGGCGCCGAAGCTGCCGACCTTAGTCAACCGGCCGATGATCTGGTGCCCGAAGCAGCGGCGCAGCCGGCAACTCTGGCCCTGCCGCAGCTGGCCTCACTACCGGAAGCCTTGGCCGCCCTAGGCTCCGACTCGGCCGCCCCCGCCGACTTTAATTTTCAGGTGATTCAGTACGCCCGTTTTGCCACGCGCCGGGCCCTGCTGGAAAACTTTTCCGTGATTTACGCCTCCGACTGGCCTACCTGGCTGGCGGCCCTGGAAATTCGCCAGCAAACCGGCCGGCCCCTGGTGTTGCACGTGCACAGCCTGGCCCAGGAGCGCGCGACCCCCGCCGACCGGGGTTGGGCGCTGGAACTGGAGCGCCTGACGTTGCGACGGGCCGACGTGGTGCTGGCCGCTACCGAGCAGGTAGCCGACCTGCTCCGGACGCGCTACCCGGCCGTGGTTAGCCGCCTGCTGGTCCTGGACCCCACGGATACCGAAACGCTTACCACCACCCTGCGCCAGCTGGAAAACGGCCTGCCCGTCCGCCAGCTTTCCGCACCCTTCTTCCCCCCTACTGCATGAGTACCGACCCGCCCATCCGCCACGAATTTGAGGCCCCCATGGAAATGGATGGCGCCGACAGCGGCGTTTTCCTGGTAGTTCCCTTCAGCGTGCCCGAGGTGTACGGCACCAAAGGCCCCCTGCCGGTGCGCGGCACCGTGGATGGCTTCCCCATCCGGCTGAACCTGGTGCCCATGGGCGACGGCCAGCACATGATCAGCATCCGCAAAGAAGTGCGCAACGCCATCAACAAAACCTGGACTGACACGGTGCACGTGGTGCTGGAGCGCGACAACGACTCCACCGGCCTTGAGCTGCCCGACGACCTGAAATACGCCCTGGAGCGGGCCGGCCTGCAAGTCGGCTTCGATGCCCTACCCTACACCCAGCGCAAGGAACTGGCCCAGCGCGTGGCCCGCACCAAAAAGCCCGAGGCCCGCGCCCAGCGCATCGAGGATGCTCTGGAGCAGGCCCAGTCTGGCCGCAAAACCCGGCACTAGCGGTTTTCAGCACTACTCAACAAGCCAGCGGCTTCTCTCCCACGGGAAAGAAGCCGCTGGCTTGTTGCACCTATAACGTAGTTATGGCTACACCCGCGCCAGCACCAGGGCCGTGCGGCTGGTAACGTAGAGGCTGAGCTTATTGACGCCGTCCTCCTCGAACGTTTCGTAGGTCAGGGCAGTGTCAATGCGCTGGAAGCCGCCGAAGTCAGCATCGTCGGAGTTGAGCAGGATGCGGTAGCGGCCGGGTTGGGGCACGTAGAAGCGGTAGTCGGGCACGCTCCGGTCGACGTGGAAGCTGAACACAAAAAGCAGGTTGCCGCGCTCGAAAATCAGGACTTGGTTGTGGCTGTCGATGTTGAGCTCGTGAGCCGGACCGCCGGCCAACACCCGCGAGGATTTCGCCAGCCCAATCATGGCTCGGTCGAAGTTGAGCAGGTACTGGTACTTCAGGTCGGGGTTGTTGGCTAGGCTCCACTGGCGGCGGGCGAAGTGGTGGCTCCAGTTGTTGCCTTCCCGGGGAAAATCCACCCACTCCGGGTGGCCGAATTCATTACCGATAAAGTTGAGGTAAGCCTCGCCGCCCAAACTCAGGGTAGCCAGCCGGATAAGCTTGTGCAAGGCAATGCCGCGGGCCGTGATGGGGTCAGCATCGTCCTTGTGCATGTGCTCATAAATGGCCTTGTCCAGCAGCCAGTGGGCCAGGGTTTTGTCGCCCACCAGGGCTTGGTCGTGGCTTTCGGCGTAGGCCACGGTTTTCTCGCCGAGGCGGCGGTTGGTGAGGGTATACCAGAGGTCGTGCAGGTTCCAGTCCTCGTCGCGGGTGTGCTTGAGCAGCTTGATCCAGTAGTCCGGTATGCCCATGGCCAAGCGAAAATCAAAGCCGATACCGCCCTCCGAAATCGGCCGGCAGAGGCCGGGCATGCCGCTCATGTCCTCGGCAATGAGCAGGGCGCTGCGCTTGCACTCCCGCACCAGGGTAGCGGCCAGCTGCAGGTACAGAATGGCGTCCTCGTCTACCTCCGGGCCGAAATACTGGTCGTAGGAGCCAAAGCTCACGCCTTCGCCGTGGTGGTGGTAGAGCATGCTGGTGATGCCGTCGAAGCGGAATCCATCGAAGTGAAACTCCTCCAGCCAGTAGCGCAGGTTGCTGAGCAGAAACTGCTGCACCTCAGGCTTGCCATAGTCGAAGAGCTTGGAGTCCCAACCGGGGTGGTTGCCGCGGGCGCCTTCGTGGAAATACTGCCCGCCGGAGCCATCAAAGTCGGCCAGTCCTTCGGCCTCGTTTTTTACGGCGTGGGAGTGCACCACGTCGAGCAGCACGGCAATGCCACGGTTATGGGCCTCGTTGATGAGGTGCTTCAGCTCCTCGGGGGTGCCAAAGCGTGAGGATACCGCAAAGAAATTGGCCACGTGGTAGCCAAAGGAGCCGTAATACGGGTGCTCCATCACGGCCATCAGCTGCAGGCAATTGTAGCCGGCGGCCTGAATGCGGGGCAGAATCTGCTCGGCAAACTCGAGGTAGGAGCCCACCCGGTCGGCCTCCAGGGCCATGCCCACGTGGGCCTCGTAAATCAGGGGCTCACGCACGAAATTAGGCACCCGAAACTTCTGATCGGTCCAGGGGAAGGGCGTTTCCGGCTTCCAGACCTGGGCGGCGAAATCCTTGGTTTCGGGGTGTTGCACGGCGCGGCGCAGGGTAGCGGGCAGCCGGTCTTTGCCGCCCTTGCGGGTCACCACGTGCACCTTGTAGAGCGAGTGGTGGGTTAGCCGGTCCTGGTAGTCTTTATCGGCCAGGAATACTTCCCACACGCCCTCCGGGCCCCGGGTCAGGGGCGTGGCCTGCCGGTCCCAGCCGTTGAAGTCGCCCACCAGAAACAGGGCTTCGGCGGCCGGGGCCCACTCCCGAAACCAGTAGCCCCGGCGGCGGGCGTCGTAATTAAGGCCGAGGCGCTGGTGAGCCTGGGCAAACTTGGTGAGCGAGCCGCACTGGGCCGTAATTTCCGAGAGGCGCTGCTGTAGCCGCTGCTGACGGCGGCGGAGTACGGGCTCGTAGGGCGCCAGCCAGGGGTCGTGCTGCACCAGGGGCAGCGCGGGGGCAATTTCGGTAGCACCGGGGGCAGTAGGCAGGTCGGGAGTCATAGCGCAGGTACAAGTCAGGTCCGGCCCAAAGCTACAGGATTCGAGCAAGTCTCGATAGGACACCTAGGCCACGGAGCTCATACGTAACATCCGACCTCCCCGGCGGATTTCAGCGGAACCGGTGAAACCCGCCCGCGGCGGGGGCTTCTGAACTTCGCGTAGCTTTACGGATATGAAACGCTTTTTCTCCCCGTTGGCCCTGGCCGTACTGGTGGCCTGCTCAGCCCCGCAGCATACTACGGCGCCCGGCCCGGCCGCTACCCTGGCGTCGCCAGTGCCCGCCGCCACGCCCGTCGTCACGGATAAGGCCATGGTCGTATCGGCCCACCCGGAGGCCACGCGCGTGGGGGTTGAAATTCTGCGCAAGGGGGGCAATGCCTACGACGCGGCCGTGGCGGTGCAGTTTGCCCTGGCCGTGGTGTTTCCGGTGGCCGGCAACCTTGGGGGCGGCGGCTTTCTGCTCTACCGCGGGGCCGACGGCCGGGAAGGCGCCCTGGATTTCCGCGAAACGGCCCCCGCCGCCGCTACCCGCGACATGTACCTGGACCAGCAGGGCAACGTTATTCCCGACCTGAGTACCCTGGGCCATTTGGCGGCCGGCGTGCCGGGCACCGTGGCCGGCATGGTGGAGCTGCACCAAAAGCTAGGCAAGCTGCCCTGGAAAGACGTGGTGCAGCCCGCCGTAGACCTGGCTGCTCAGGGCGTGGTGCTGACAGAAAAGGAGGCGGCCGGCCTGAACCGTCAGCGTGATACGTTCCTGAAGGTTAATCAGAGCGCCGCCTTTATTCGCTCTCAGGGCGAGTGGAAAGCCGATGAAAAATTCGTGCAGGCCGAGCTAGCCCACACGCTGGAGCGCATCCGCGACCAAGGGCGCGCCGGCTTTTATGAGGGCCCTACTGCCGACCTAATTGCAGCCGAAATGCAGCGCGGCAAGGGCATCATCAGCAAGCAGGACTTGCTCAATTACCAGCCCAAGTGGCGCACGCCCCTGCATGGCAAGTACCGGGGTTACGAGGTGCTGACGTTTCCGCCGCCCAGCTCCGGCGGGGTAGCCCTGCTGCAAATGCTACAGATGCTGGAGCCCTACAACCTAGGTAAGGCTGGTTGGCATTCGCCCCAGGCCACGCACTGGATTACGGAGGCCGAACGCCGCGTGTACGCCGACCGCGCTACCTACCTCGGTGACCCAGACTTTGGGCGGGTGCCGGTGGCGCAGTTGCTCGAAAAGCCCTATAACAAGCGGCGCATGGCTTCTACCCTACCCTACCGGGCCACCCCGAGCGCGCAGGTAACGGCCGGCGCGGGACTGCCCGGCTACGAGTCGGACCAGACCACGCACTACAACATTGTGGACGCGCAGGGCAATGCCGTAAGCTGCACCACTACCCTTAATGGAGCCTACGGCAGCAAAGTGGTAGTAGCCGGCGCGGGTTTTCTGCTTAACAACGAAATGGACGACTTCAGCAGCAAACCCGGCACGCCCAACGCCTACGGGCTGGTGGGCGGCGCGGCCAATGCCATAGCTCCCGGCAAGCGGATGCTGTCCTCGATGACGCCTGCCATTCTCACCAAAAACAAGAAGCTGGCCCTGGTAGTGGGCACGCCCGGCGGTAGCACCATCATTACCAGCGTCATGCAGGCCATCCTAAACACCTTGGATTACGGCCTGAACGCTCAGCAAGCCGTGGCCGCGCCCCGCCTGCACCACCAGTGGCTCCCCGACCAGATTGACGTGGAAGCCGGCGCCCTGCTACCCGCCGCCCAGGACACGCTCCGGGCCCGCGGCTACCTCCTGAACCCCCGTGCGCCCTGGGGCCGGGTAGAAGTGATTCGGGTGCTGCCCGGCGGCAAGTTGGAAGGCGGCGCCGACCCCCGCGGCGACGACGCTGCGGCCGGATACTAAGCGGCTGTTGGTCTACCATCCATCAGCTCAAAACCCACCCGGCTTTGCATACTGCAAGGCTAGGTGGGTTTTGAGTTAGGGCCGGAAGTGGATTGCTTACTGCTGCTGGGCGTCGCGGGCGGTTTGCAGGTTGCGGGCTACCTCGGTGAGCTGCTTGGAAAGTTGGTCCAGGGATTCAATGTAGCGCGGGTTGGCATTGTCCACGAAACTGTTGATGTGCTCGGCCAGCGTTTGCAGCACGTCGCTGATGGGGTTGGGGTCTGTGCCGTTAAAGAAGCCTTTGAGCTTTACCAGGTCGGCGGCGAGGGTAGCGTGGGCGGTTTCGCCGGAGGAACGCAGCATCTGAATCCAGCCGTCGATGTTCTCCGTAGCCCGGGCTACCACTTGCGTTACGTCTTCACTGCGAAGGATGCGGAGGGTTGCCTCCAGTTGGTCGGCGCTGGCAGAATGCGAAATAGACATAGGAAAGGAGGTTGAGTGAAACACAGAGACACTAGCCTGTGTACTACTTCCTTACTCTCAGGGTTGGTAGCAACCAGGGTACAATATTTGGCTTGTAGTTCAGCTTCGTTGCGTGCGCTGCACCCGCTTCGAAGGCAGGTAAATTGCCTTTCACCCCTCCCCGGCAGCCTCACCTCACTTGTTCCATCAGCCGCGCTGGCCTAAACACGCCAGCGCGGCTGCGTTGCGCTCTGTATCCCTTCTTCCACAAAAGCGGCCTACCTCTTAGGAAGTAGGCCGACTTCGATGAGGGCGCAGGAAAAAGGAGGTTATAAAGTGGCGGCGGCGTTTTGGAGGGCCTCACTTAGCTGCTGCAGCTTGAGCTGCGACTGAGCATCGGCGCTGGCGGCGGCTTGGGTAGTCAGGTTGGCCAAGTTGTGCAGGCACTGTTTTACCTGGGCGCCGTTGGGGTTGCCGTGGTCGATGGCGTTGTAAAGGTTCTGCAGTTCCTCAATCAGAGGCGCAAACCGGTCACCCTCTACGGTCTGGAGCAGATTCATCCAGCGGTAGAGGTTGTCGCCGGCGGCCGGGAGTAGGTGGGGTAGCTGGTCGGTTTGCAGGGCGTGCAGGGTGGCTTCGAGGTGGGTCTGGCTGCCGGCCAGCACGGAACCGGGGGTATGGCCGGTGCCGGAGTTAGGGGAGGTGCTCATATAGCAAGTAATGTGAGTGACGAAAATTCAGTAGCCGACCAGAATGCAGTCGGCTTGCTCAGTAAAAAAACAGCCTCGCCCAGTAGGCAAGGCTGCGGCAGTGATGCGCCTACGGGCTAGTCAGCTTAGGAAACTTTCAGGTTGCCAGCGGCGGCAATGAGCGTCTGGCCCAGGTGGCGCAGGTGGTCCCCTACCCCATCGTGCATGTCGCGGGCAATCAGGGACGTTTGCTGGCCCAGGTGCTGCAAGGAGGCCGCCATGGCGGGCCGGTCGTCGCGCTCCACAAGGGTGCGCAAGTTGCGCAACTCACTTTGCAGCCCGGTTAGGGCGGAGCCGCCGAGACCGTCCAGGGCCTGAATCCAGTTGTCAATATGGGCTAGCCCGGCATCCACGGGATGGTTGCTGTGCTGCTCCAGGGCATGGTAGATGCCCTCAATAGTTTCTTCGATGCGGTCGGCGTGATTCATAACGCGGGAAGTTGGGGAAGGATGAAGAGGTAGTAGAACTGTACGCCAGCGGCGGCTCAGGCGTTGCCTTAGGCCGCAGGCAGCAGGAAATCAGCGCGGCGGTGGCCCGTTTGGGGGCGGCAGCTGGTTATCTGTTTACTGAACGCTGCACGGCGTTTGTCAACCTGGGGGAACAGCCGGGTTCAGTCCCGCAGAAATGAGGTGTTCATGCCCATTCGGCAGCTGGCACCCCTAGTCTTTCAAGTAGCTTAGAGCGCGCAAAAAAAACTTCCTGCTTCCTCGGTGTCGGTTTTCTGCGGCATCGTTCTGGAAGGCGCCTCACCCCCCGGCCCCCTCTCCGCGGGAGAGGGGGAGCCTGACAAACTGAATCTACTACCCCATAGAAACAGTAGAGGCCCTTGGCTCAGGCTCAGCTCAGGATGACACGGCTTTTGCCTTGACAACAAGCTGGCTAAGAACTGCTCCTTGTGCGTACCTTCTACACCGTAGTAGAGCACAGAAAAAAAGCCGCGGCCCTCTGGGCCGCGGCTTTTTTAGGCCTTACAGGAAGCTACCCTATTCTTTCACGAAGCGACGTACCAGGGGAATGCCGTTCGGGGTCTGCACTTTCACGAGGTAGGTACCGGCCGGCAGGTTGCTTACCGGAAGCGTGGTGCTCAGGGCCGCATCCAGCTGGGTTTGCAGTACCTGGGCGCCGGTGGCGCTGTACACCGTGATGGTGGCCTGGCTGGCTTTGGCCGACAGACGCACGTGCAGCACATCGGTAGCGGGGTTGGGAAACAGTACCAGCTCCGGCTCGGCGCTTAGCACGAAGCGCACGAGCTGCACTTCCGTCAGGTGGGCTTGGCCATCCGTGTCTACTTGCTTGAGGCGGTAGTACACGACTGCCCCGTGGCGGCTGGCGCCGGCATCCTGGAAGCGGTACTGCTGGGCTGCGGAGGTGGTGCCGTGACCGGCTACCTGCCCGATTTTCTCGAAGGTTTTGCCATCTACGGAGCGCTCCACCTCGAAACGGGCGTTGTTCAGCTCCTGAGCCGTAGCCCAGTTCAGCAGGGCATTAGCGCCCTGACCCTGGGCCGTGAAGCTTATCAGCTGCACGGGCAGCGGGGCCCCGCCAATGCTGAAGGCCACCAGCTGGCTGCTCGTGCCCCCAAACTCGTCGGTGGTGGTTACGGTCAGGTTGTAGCTGCCGGTGCGCAGTAGGGTGCGGTTGGCAACCGTTACGCGGCCCGTGGCCGCGTCCAGCGTCAGGCCAAGGCTAGCAAGCTGGGCCGTGCCGGCGGCATCGGTGGTAGCCGTTCGGATGCCGGTGTCAGTTACCGTGTTCAGGTTAGTAACCGAGCTGAAGCTGTACTCGCCGCCGTTGGCATCGAAGGCACTCGTAATTACGTCGCCGTTCTGGTAGGCTCCATTGCTGCCGCCTTTTACAGTAGCCGCCGTGTAAACCGTTGTGTTATCCTGGCCTACGGGAATGGTGTAGAGCACCGGCGCCGACTCGGCGTTGCTGTTATCAAGGGCCGTAAAGGTAAAGTAAGCATTGCCCACGAAGGAGCTTACCGGGTCGAAGCGCAGGTTGCCGGCCGCGGTAGCCGGTAGCGGGAAGCGGCCGTTGCTCAGGGTTACCGGCGCGAAGTTGGTTCCGTCGGCGGCGTAGAACAGCGTGCCTTGGGTGCCCGCATCGGGCAGGGAAGTAATGGCGTAGCCCGTGATGGAGCCATCAGCATCGGAAGCGCTGAGCGGCGACAACGCCAGGGCCACTGCGGCGGTGTTGCCGTCGGGAGCCGTCAGGTTGTTTACCACTTGGTTGGCCACGGCTACCTGGTTGGCCAGGGTAGTCGTGTAGGTCTGGGTGTCGTCGGCGGTAGTGGTTTGCGCCGAGGACGCGCCTACCGTGGCCGATACCGGGAACGAGGCAGCGGTAGCCGGCACCGGGAAGGTGATGGTGTAGCCTACCGAAGCGGCCTGACCAGCGGCCAGGGTGCCCACGGCCGGGAACGTGACCGTGCCCGTGCCGGGAGCGTAGGTGCCGCCGCCCGTAATCACCACATCGGCCGGGTTCAGGTTGGCCGGAATCTGCGCCGAAATGCTTACGCCGGTAGCCGCCGAAGGCCCGTCATTCAGCACCCGTACCAGGTAGGTAGCCGGCTGACTGGGCAGAACCGTGCCGGCCTGGGCCGAGGTCTGGGCGCTGGGGCCGCGCACAATGGCGCGTACGTTGCTGAGCGAGTTCACCGCCACGCTGGCCACGGCCGTGTTGTTGGTCGGGGTACCGTCGCTGAAGGCCGAGCTTACGCTGGCTACGCCCGTCAGGGGGCCCACGCCCGGCGTTACCACCGTGATGGTGCTGGTTTGCGCGTTACCGGCCGTGCCGCTGGCTTGCAGGGTCAGGGCCGGGAAGGTCACCTGGCCCGAGGCCGGGTCGTAGGTGCCGCCGTTGGTGATGCTCAGGCTGGCCGGGTCGAGGCCGGCGGGCAGGGCCACGCGCTGCACTACGTTGGTAGCCGGGGCCGTGCCGTTGTTGGTCGCCGTTACCGTGAAGACTACCGGCTGACCGGCCGTCTGGCTGGTTGCGCTTACGCTGAGCCCCATTACCACATCGGCCGCCGTCAGGGTGGGCCGCAGTACGCTGGTCGTGAACGTGGTGGCGTTGTTGCTGCCGTTCACGTCGTTGGTTGCCGTGCTGGCGGTGGCAATGGCCGTGGCGCTGATGGCGGCCACGTCGGGGGCATTGAAGGTAATGGTGTTCGTTACGGAACCGGCCAGGCCAGCTACTACCTCCGTCTGGGCGGGGAAGGTTACGCGGCCCGTGGTGGCGTTGTAAGCACCGCTGATGGGGGTGCCGGCGGCGTTGCGCACGGTTACGTCCGTCAGGCCTACGGGCAGCTGCACCGTGGTGGTTACCCCGGCGGCCGGCGAAGTGCCGGTGTTCAGGGTGCGCACCGTCAGGACAACCGGCGTGCCGTTCACTACCACATCCGGACCCGAAATGGTGGCTACCACATCGGAGGCGCGGCTGGCCGTCACGGCCAGGGTGCTGGTGTTAGTGGCCGTGGCGTTGTCGGGAGTAGTGCTGGTTACGAAGGCCGTGTTAGTGAACGAACCCGTCGGGGCATCAAATGATACCGTGTTGGTTACCGTCTGGCCGGGGGCCAGGCTGCTGATAACCGGATAGGCCAGCAGGGCCTGGTTGGGCTGCACATCCACGGTGCCGGTGGTGCCGGCCGGCAGGTTGCTGGAGTAGGTCAGGTTGGCAACAGCCGGGGGCAGGCGCAGGAACTGCTGCACGTTGGCGGCCGCCACGGAGCCATTGTTGGTCGTCGTCAGGGTGTAGGTCACACGCTGGCCAGCCGTCACGGCCGTGGGGCCTACCAGGGTGGTTACCACATCCGCCGCCGGCCGAACCGTGAGCATGAGGGCCGTCACGTTGTCGGCGGGAACCGGGTCGGTGGTGGTCGTGCTTACGTGGGAGTTGAAGAGCACCGGGCCGTAGGCCGGCGTATTCAGCTGCACGGTAAAGGTTTGCTTGGTGCCACTTACCAGGCTGGTAGCGGGCCAGGCCACCACGCCGGTGCTGGCATTGTAGGTGCCGTTGCCGGAAATGGTAAGGGCACTGGCCGGCAGGTCGGCCGGAACGGTAAGCTCCTGCACTACGCCCGCCGCCGTGCCGGGGCCGGCGTTGGTTACTATTGCCGTCAGGGTCAGCGGAGCGCCGGGAGCGGCCGCGCTAACGGCTGTGCCGTTGCTGGTCAGGGCCAGGGAAGTGTAGACGTTAGCCGGAGCGTCGGGGTTGGCTACCAGGGTTGTAGAGGTCGTGAGGGAGTTGTTGCCGGGTACCGTCTCGCCGTTGGCTTTCACGCTGGCCGTAGCCGTGAACGTGCCCACCGTAGCCGGAGCCGGCAAACTGATGGTGTTGCTCACCGTCTGGCCGGCGGGCAGGGCGCTGATGACGGGGAAGGTAACGTCCGTTGAGTTCGTGGCCGCGTTGTAGGCGTAGCTGCCGTTGCCCGACACGAACAGGCCCGTCAGGTTGCCGGGCAACGACACGGTTTCCACCACGTCGGTTGCCAGGGAGGGGCCGTTGTTGCGGGTTACGACCGTGTACGTGAGGGTAGTCCCCACCGCCGCGTTGGCGGGCGCCTGCAGAGTAGTCGTCAGGTCGAAGGCGGGCGTTACGTTCACCGTGGCGCTGGCCGTGTTGTTGCCGGTAGTCAGGTCAGCCACCGTGGCGGAAGTGGCGCTGGCCGTGCCCACGAAGGGGCCGGAGCCGGGCACCAGGAAGGTGACGCTGTAAAGTGCGTTGGCACCGCCTGCAATGCTGGCGGCCGGGAAAGTTACCAGGCCGGTGCTGCTGTTGTAGGTGCCGCCATTGCTAAACGTAAGGGCGCCGTTCGGGCCGGGGCCGAGAAGGCTGGCGGGCAGTTGCAGGGTAGGCGCCACGTTGCTGGCCGTAACCGAGCCGTTGTTGGTAGCCTGCACCGTGAAGGTAATCGGCTGCCCAGCCGGAGCGGTAGTGTTGTTGGCCGGCGCGGTCAGGGCTACCACCACATCAGCCGTAGGCTGCTGCACCATCACCACAATATTGGCTTGGTTGGTGGGCGCCCCGGCCGCGTCCTGCACGGTGTAAGGAGCCGTGGCCGTACCCACGAAGCCCGCTACCGGCGCGAAGGTTACTACCCCACTGTTGTCCACCGTGAAGGTGCCCTCGGCGGTAGTCACGCTGAGCTGGCGGTTGGCCAGGCCCGGGTTCAGGTCAACGGTAGCCACGTTAAACGAATTCTCGGGGTCGATGTCGTTGGTCAGCACGTTCAGGCGGGTGCTGGCGCCCGCGGTAGTAGAAGCCACGTCGGCTACGGCCGTGGGGGCCAGGTTACAGGAGCCGAAGTACACGTCGTCCACGCCCAGGTCGTTGCCGCCGGTGGCAGTGCTCACGTTGCGAATCTCGAAGGTGGCCGAGGTGTTGTTGCCCGAGTACCACACGTCGGAGAACTGCACCCACTGGTCGGGCGACTCGTTCAGCTGAATCGTACCCGACACGGACTCACCATTGATAACGAAGCCCAGCTCCGGAATGCCCTGGCCGCTGTTGGGAGCCAGCAGGTTGTTGAAGAAGGCCGAGAAGGTGTAGTAGCGGTTGGGCTGCACGGTTACGGTCTGGGCGTAGAGCGTCCGGATGGAAGCGGCGCCGTTTACCATCAGGAAGTTATCCGTAGTGCCGCCCGTGTGACCGGTTCCCTGGAAGTTGGGGTGGTAGGTGCTGGCGTTGGTGCCCACCGTGTAGGTGCCCTCGGGGTAAATACCGGTGCTGGTGTTGCCCGCAGTGTAGGCTGAGGCCACGTAGCTGTAGTTGGTTGCGAAGCCAGTGTTGCCGCTAGTGAAGGCTGGGTTAGCCAGCAGGTTGGAGCCTGTGGCGGAAGTGCAGGCCGTGTTCGTGCTGAATACGCGCAGGCTTACCGTGGCGCTGCCCGAGCACAAGGGCGTGGCGGCGTTGTCGCAGGCGGTGTAGGTGAAGCTGTCGGGGCCAGTGTAGCCGGTAACGGGCGTGTAAGTGTAGGTACCGTTTGCGTTAAGCACGAGCGTGCCGTGGGTGGGCGCGGTGGCCAGCGTCACGGTGAAGCCGTTCTGCTCCTGGTCGTAGTCGTTCAGCACCACGTTGCCGTTCACGGCCGTGTTCAGGGGTACGTCGCGGGAGTCGCCGGCCACCACGGGCGGACGGTTCGGGGCATTCACGGTGTAGGTGGCGGCCAGGTTGGAGCGCAGCCCGGCGTTGTCGGTAGCCGTGTACGTAAAGGTGGTCGTACCCACAAAGCCCGCGTTCGGCACGAAAGTCAGGTTACCAGCATTAGCCGCCAAAATTACCTGGCCAACCGTTACGGCCGCGTTGCCGAGCTGTAGGCGGCCGTTAGCGGGCAGGGATTCAATAGTGTAGCTAGCAATGCTGCCATCCGAGTCGGTGCCGCTGAGCGGGGCCAGGGCGTAGCCGAAGGTGGGTAGCGTAGCCGTGACGTTGTTGGCTACCGGCGGCAGGTTGCTGGGGCCCGCGCACAAAGCCGAGGTCGGGACTGGCTGCTTGGAGATGGTAGCGCCCGGAATCGCGCTGGAGTAGGAGAATACCAGGCTATTCTCGCCATCGTTGTCGCCGTACATCAGCAGCAAGTTGTGCAGGCCCGCCGAGAGGGTCACGGTAGCTTGCCGCTCGCGCACGGTGTGGGCCGTTCCGTTATCAACGGTAGCCGTGGCCGCGGTGGGGGTAGCAGCTACGGCTGCCGCATCGAGCCACAGGTAAGCGGCATCGTCAGAGGAAATATAGAAAGTGTAGCTACCCGAAACGGGCACGTAAATGCTACCCCGCAGGTGGGCACTGAACAGGTCGGGATTGGCTGCGGTGCCGGTAGCAGTATTCGTGCCGGTCAGGTCGCTGCCGAAGCTGCTGGTTTCCGGGAAGTTCACCTGGGCATCTACGCGGCGCAGGCTGGGCGTGCGGCTGCTAAAGAACGTCAGGTTATCGGCGAAGTAGCCCGCGTAGTATTCGGCGGTCAGGCCGCCGTAGGAGTTCGTGTTGTCAAAATAGGATGCCGAGCAGCCCGCCGGGCCAGCAATGGCCTGAATCGGGATGCTGAAGGTGGCGGGAGCAGATACCAGGCCGACGTTATCGGTAGCGGTGTACCGGAACGTAGAAGTGCCGCCGGCAAAGGTTGGGGCCGGGTCGAAGCGCAGGCCAGCCGCCTGATCGGGCGAAATAGTGGTGCCGGCCGGCAGCGCAATGTAGTTGGGGATGCCGAGCAGAACGGGCGCATTGTAATAGAGCACCCCTTCATTGGCCGGCGGCAGCTGCGTTACGGTGTACCCCGTAATGGTGCCTTCGGCCTGGGCCGTGGGCGAGTCGATATCGGTTTGGCCTAGGGAGTTGGCCAAGGCAGCCGCATTGGTTATGTTGCCAGCTACCGGCGCGGTACGGCACCAAGTAATCTGCTCAATGCCAACCATGTGGTTGTCAGGAGTTCCGCTAGTGGTATTGCGGTAGGTCAGCGTTAGGCGAGTAATATTGCCAGTAAAGCTGGCCGTCACGGTACCGCCCGTGTTATTGTCCACGTTCTGGGTACCGGTGGCCGTAGTGCCTGATATTGCGGTTGAGCTGGTGGATGGCTTCGTGAGGACAGGCGTTACGGGTGCCCCGCTGTTGCTGCCAGCAACCGTTACCTGGTCAGTAAAGCCAGCGGCCATATCCACGTCCTGGAGCCGAATGGTCAGGTTGGCAACGGGCCGGTTAAAGGTAAAGGTGATGGTAGAGTACCGCTCACTGGCAGCCGAGTTATCGGGGTAGTCATTTGACCAAGCCAGCATGGTGGCGCCGTTAACGGCCTGGGTCCGCAGCACTGCGCTGGTACCCGTAGCCCCGGAGTAGTAGCCTTCACTACCAATTGTAGTAAGGGGGGAGCCGGCCGGTACCCCCTGGGGCGTACGGGCTTTCCACTCCCCACTGGCGGCGTCACTGGAAAAAGCGAGCGTAGTGGTGGCCGCGCATTGGGCCGCCACCTGATTCCAAAGTCCTACCCCCAAAACGAGCCCTAAAGGGGCCCAGTAGCGTAAAGGTGTCTTCATGCAGAAATGAATAGGTGTATCTGAGGGCATCCACGACAAGCCCGCCCCCGCAAGCAAGACCAAATTTACTACCATCTACCTTATAAAGTTCAATTACTTATTAAGTTGAACTTCTAGCGCTTATAAGGAATATTAGATTACTAATTCACTATAACTATTTAATATTCAATTGCTTAAAGTAAATTCTATTAATTGGAATTGTATCCCAGATTGAAACATACATCAATGCTTATGTCCAATTATGAAACCACCTGAACTCAGGCGTAGAACACCTGCATTTTTTGTACTTTACCTATGGTTTCAATTTGGGATGAACTTGTAGCCTCCGAGGCTCAATTTTTTTTATTGAGGCCGTTATTATTTTCCTCGACAAGCTTCGCAAGTACCTCTTCACTTGCCCTATCCAGTTCCCGTAGTACCTCCGGACCGGCAGCTTACCAATTTGCTTCTTAGCGGCGGCAGTGTCTATCGGAGCTGTTAACGGTTGGGGTGAAGGCCGTTATGCCGAACCGAAGCCGCAGCATCTCGCGGGCTGATTCACTTCATCATTCCTGACTGTTCACCTGAGCTCAGCCGCGTGGGCCCTAATCAGGAAAACGGCTTGATTTAGCGTCTGCGCCGTACAGTCTGTTTGCGTTGAAAGCACCCTTTGTAGACAGTGGCTACACAGCCTGGCTTGACTGTTAGTCTGACCAAAAAAGTCTGGCTCTGTGGTGAAGGGCAGTCTGCGTGCCTGCTCATCTGCTCCGGCAAGCTATTTTTGGCAGAACCCCCGGGGCTCCTTGCGTTAGCGGGTTCCGGTGGCCGCCTATGAGACAGAAAATCCGCGAGTGGCTGCGCCGTTACCTGCTGGCCGAGGTGCTATCCGTAGGGGCCACCCTGGCTGGGGCGGGCCTGGTGTGGTACCTAGCCCCGGGGCAGGAGTTGCGGGCGGCGCTGGCGGGCACCTGGGCCGGCAATGTGGCCTACTTTGGCTGGCTGCTGGGGCAGGATATGCTCCTGGCCCGCCGTAGCCTGCGGGCCCAGGGCCGCCCCTACACCAGGCACACGTTCGGGCGCAACGTGCGGGCCCTGGTAGTGGAATTTGGTCCGGCCGAGGTGCTGGACAGCCTGCTGATTCGGCCGGCCCTGCTGTACTGGCTGCCGCGCTGGACCGGCAGCCGGGTGGGCGGGGTGCTGCTGGCCAAGTTCGCGGCCGACGTGACCTTCTACGTTCCGGCCATCATCAGCTACGAACTCAGCAAGAAACGCCTGCGTAACTTCGGCGACTAACCGCCGGGCATGTTGTAGCTTCCGTCCTTGACTTTCCTACCCTACCCCGCTCCCATGAATCCGCCCGGCCTGCCCGTTCTCACCCTGGAGTCCTTTCCGCAGGGACGGCCCCGGCCCTGGTACCTGGAGCAGCTGGCCCGCCACGTGGCTAACTTCCCCGGGGTCAGCCAGCCCCACGCCCACGATTTTTACCTGCTGCTCTACGTCACCAGCGGCCACGGCACCCACACCATTGATTTAGTCAGCTACGAGCTGGGGCCGGGCAGCCTGTTTTTCATGACGCCCGGGCAGGTTCACCATTGGCAGCTTTCCCCGGATGCCCAGGGCTACGTAGTCTTGTTCGAGGCTGATTTCTACCTGTTTCGCTACCCCGGCTCTCGGCTGTTTGCCTACCCCTTCTTCCAGCACGCCCACCCACCGGTGCTGCAGCTGGGCCCCGCCGACACCGAGCTGCTGCCGCTGTTCGAGCGGATGTGGCAGGAGCACCTGGCCCCCGCCCCGGAGCAGGACGAGGTGTTTCGCTCCTACCTGCACATTTGCCTAGAGCTGGCCGCCCGGCACTACCCCGCGGGCGCGGGCCCGCCCGCGGCGGCCGGAGAGCCCCGCCACGCCCAACAGCAGCTGCGCGAATTCGGGGCCCTTATCAACCAGCACTTCCGCACCCAACGCGAGGTGCAGCTCTACGCCGATTTGCTGCACGTGTCGCCCAACCACCTCAACGCCCTGTGCCGGCGCCACCTTGGCAAAACCGCCAGCGCCCTGATTCAGGAGCGGGTTCTGGTGGAAGCCCGCCGCCTGCTGCGCCACACGCCCGCTACCGTTGCGCAGGTAGCCGACTCCCTGGGCTTCGATGATGCGTCGTACTTCAGCCGCTACTTCCGCAAGCACGCCGGCCTTACGCCCGAGGCGTTTCGGGAGGAGCGAGAGGAGCCGGAAGGCAGCAAAACCCCGGTTGGCCCGCGTTGATTTGTACCGGACAAACCCGGAAATAGCTCTTACGGGCGCGTAGGCGGCATTTTATCTTTGTCATACGATTTCACCAACCCGCTAAGAAATCATGACGAAGCTACATTCGACGGCCCTGGCCATGCTGCAACAGCGCTGCCCCCGTTGCCACGAAAGTCCCTTGTTTACGCACTCGGCGCTCAACCCCGTGCACTTTGCCGAAATGCCCGAGCACTGCCCCGTGTGCGGGCAGGCCTACGAGCCGGAGCCGGGCTTTTACTGGGGTGCCATGTTCATCAGCTACGCCTTTTCCACGGCCATTATGCTGATAACGGGGTTGCTGGTGTACTTCCTGTTCCACGACCCGGCCGTGTGGGTGTACGTGACGAGCGTAGCCGTGGTAGCCGTGCTCCTGACCCCGCTCAGCCTGCGCTACTCCCGCACCCTGATGCTGTACTGGTTTGGCGGCATCACGTACCGCCACCGGCGGCCGAAAACCCGCCAAGAAGCTGTTTCAAGCTACTTGAGCAACTAAACGGCACGGGGCAGCGCCCTTCTGCGCTAACTCAAACAGCCTCTGAGGGTACTGGTCAGTAATGAAAATGGTCGTCCTGCAGAGGCGTAGCCGAAGCATCTCGCTCGAATCGTTGGGTAGTAACTTAGAAGTCGGCCCGCGAGATGCTTCGCGGCGCTCGGCACAACGGGCTAATGCAATTCACAAGCCCTGACTGTTCACCCGATCCAGTCTTGGCCCTGCGTTGCTGATTGCGCTGCTTAGTTTACGCCGGGCTGCATCTATCGTACTAGTTCTTGCCCCGGCAAATGCGGGAAAAGCGGTAAGTTTCGCCATGTCCCGTGCTTTTCTTTCCCTGCTCCTTGGCTTGCTGCTGCTCGGCGCCTGCCGCCAGGAGCCCGCCATAACCTGCGCCCCCGAGGCTCCCGAAGCGTACACCGTTCGCCACCCCCGGTGGGCCGATTCCGCCAGTATTTACGAGGTTAATATCCGGCAGTACACGCCCGAGGGCACGTTCCGGGCCTTTGAAGCCCACCTGCCCCGCCTCCAGAAAATGGGCGTGGGCATTCTGTGGCTGATGCCGGTGCAGCCCATCGGCCAGCTCAACCGCAAAGGCAGGCTGGGCAGCCAGTATTCCATCCGGGACTACCGGGCCGTAAACCCGGAGTTTGGCTCCCTCGACGAGTTGCGCCACCTGATCCGGACGGCGCATCAGCTGGGCATGCACGTCATTCTGGACTGGGTGGCCAACCACACCAGCTGGGACAGCCAGCTGCTGCAACAGCACCCCGAGTGGTTTACGCGCAATGCCCAGGGCCAGTTGGTACCGCCCGTGGCCGACTGGCAGGACGTCATCGACCTGGATTACAGCAAGCCCGAGCTGCGCCAGTACATGCAGCAAACCATGGTGTACTGGCTGCGCGACGTGGGCTTCGATGGGTTCCGCTGCGACGTGGCCGGCCTCGTGCCCATGGGTTTCTGGAACCAGACCCGCCCTATGCTGGAAAAGGTGAAGCCCGTGTTTATGCTGGCCGAATGGGACGAGCTGCACAGCCCGCCCTTCCTCAACAAAGGCGAGTTCAACCCCAACACCGGCATGCTGGAACAGGCCTTCGATGCCACCTACGCCCTGCGCATGCGCTACCTGCTCGACAGCATCAGTCGGCGCCAGCAGCCCCTCACGGCCCTCGATGCGTATCGGGAGGTAGAGCGCAGCCGCTACCCCGCCTCGGCCTACCTCATGTACTTCACCACCAGCCACGACATCAACAGCTGGGACGGCACGGAGTATGAGCGTCTGGGCAAGGATGCCCTGCCCCAGGCCGTGCTAGCGGCCCTGCTGCCCGGCATCCCGATGGTATATAGCGGCCAGGAAGCGGCCCTGAAAAAGCGGCTGCGCTTCTTCGACAAGGACACAATTCCGTGGCAGGACTACCCCTTGCAGGACTTTTATACCACCTTGCTTCAGCTCAAGAAGCGCCACCCCGCCCTGCGCAACGGCGACCCGTGCAGCGAGTTTACGCGCATGGCCCCCACGGCCAGCCCCGACACCTACGCCTTCGTGCGCCGCAAGGGCCCCGCAGGCGTCCTGACGGCCGTGAACCTGGGCCAGCAACCCCACGAGTTGCTCCTGAGCGGGTTGGGTCCGGGCGTGTACCGGGAGGTGTTCACGGGCAAGGTGCTCAGCCTGGGCTCGGGCTCCCGCCTGCTGCTGACCCCGCACAGCTACCAGGTGTATGAGCAGCTCCCGAACCCGGACACCAGCTGGTTTTAAGCCGCCAAGTTTTATCGTAGCAGCCAGAATAGCCTCAGCCAAAAGCAATTACAGTTTCCTGTAGTCTCGGGCTGCGCATGACCTATGCATGGCTTGTGCGTGCCCTGGCGGCAGATGCCTCGCCGGCCGCGCCGCCTACCGCGCGCGAGAAGCCGCGTAACTACGGCGGCGGCTTGTCGTTGAACGGGCTAGCTCCTACCCCGCCGCTTATGTCTGAACTCCTCTCCCACCCCGATGCGCACCTGTTTCAGGTGCGCCACCCCGACTGGGCCGCCAACGCCACCATCTACGAAGTCAACCTGCGCCAATTTACGCCGGAGGGCACGTTCCGGGCCTTTGAGGCCCACTTGCCCCGGCTGGCTTCCATGGGCGTGAGCATAGTGTGGCTGATGCCGATCCACCCGATTGGGGAAGTGGAGCGCAAGGGCACGCTGGGCAGCCAGTACGCCGTGCGCGACTATTTGGGAGTGAACCCGGAGTTTGGCACCCTCGACGAGTTGCGCCACCTCGTGCAGACGGCTCACCACCTGGGTTTGCGCGTGCTGCTCGATTGGGTAGCCAACCACACCAGCTGGGACAACCCGCTGGTGCAGCAGCACCCCGAGTGGTACCAGCACGACGCCCAGGGCCACCTGGTGCCGCCCGTCCCCGACTGGACCGACGTGGTAGCCTTTGACTATGCCCACCCCGCCCTGCGCCGCTACATGACCGATGCCCTGCTGTACTGGGTGCGCGAGGCCGGCATTGACGGGTACCGCTGCGACGTGGCCGGGCTCGTGCCCACCGACTTCTGGGACGAGGCCCGGCGGGAGCTGGACGCCGTGAAGCCCTTGTTTATGCTGGCCGAGTGGGACGAGCTTTACCCCTCAGGTGGCCTGACCTGGGAGCAATTCAATTCCGACACCAAGCTGCTGGAAAAGGCCTTCAACATGACCTTTGGCCTGCGCCTGCACTACCTGCTCGACCACATTGCGGAGGGCAAGCAGCCGCTTGCCGACATTGACGAGTACCTGGCCGCCGAGCGGGCCAAATACCCGCCCTCGGTGTACCTGATGCACTTCACCAGTAACCATGATGTAAACAGCTGGGACGGCACCGAGTATGAGCGCCTGGGCCCGCTGGCCCTCCCCTTTGCCGTACTTACGGTGTTGCTGCCGGGCATGCCCCTGGTGTACACCGGGCAGGAAGCGGCCCTCAACAAGCGCTTGGCCTTCTTCGACAAAGACCCCGTCGACTGGCAAGACTACCCCCTGCAGGATTTTTATACCCGCCTGCTCCAACTCAAGCGCCGCCACTTTGCCCTGCGGAACGGCGACCCGCTCAGCCTCTTCCAGCGCCTCCCCGGCCCCGCCGACACGTACTGCTTTCTGCGTGCCAAGGGGCTGGCGGCCGTACTCACGGCCGTTAACACCAGCCCCGAACCTCGCCTGCTTCAACTGCCCGCCGAGGCCGCCGGCACCTGGCTGGACGCGTTCAGCGGCGAACAGCTCATATTCCGGGCAGGCGAAGAACTGGTGTTGCCGCCCCAGGGCTGGCGGGTGCTGGAAAAACAGTAGGAAATAAGCCCTGGCATCCTCTCCGCATTCGCCTAGAACAAGCCCATGAGGTGAGAGACGGGCCGGCAGATCGAGAGATTTGAGAAGAGGTAAAAAGCCGGTAAATGGAGAATTCGGGAGGCGACGGGCAGAAAGCGAGGTGGCAAATACACCAGGCAACCACGCTGGCAGCTTACTGCTTGCCGGGCCCGTAGAGCACCTGTCCGGCGCGCTGGCCGGTGTGCTGGCCATTGCGGACAGTGAGGCGGCCGTTCACCAGCACGTACTTCATGCCGGTGGAATACTGGTGGGGTTGCGCAAAGGTGGAGCGGTCCTGCACGGTAGCGGGGTCGAAGATGACCACATCGGCGGCGAAACCGGGGCGCAGCAGGCCACGGTCCGGGAAGCCGAAGGTTTGGGCCGGCAGACTGGTCATGCGACGGATGGCTTCTTCCAGCGTAATCACGCGCAATTCACGCACGTAGCGGCCCAGTACCCGGGCGTTGGAACCGTAGCCGCGCGGGTGGGGCGCACCTTCCCGCCACACCCGGATGCTGGCGTCGGAAGCTACCATGTTCTGGGGGTAGCGCAGGATGCGTTGCACGTCGGTTTCGCTCATGCCGTGAAACACCATGCCCGCATCATACTGGAGCACCAGCTCCAGAATAGTGGCGGCCTCGGCGCGGGCCTTGTGCGGGCGCCCCCGGCGACGGTTTATTTCTTCGATACTCTGGCCCTGGTAGCTGGTATCGGGCGGGAAGCTGGCCACCACGGCGTAGCTGAAGTGCTTCATTTTGCGCGCCCGTAGTCGCTCGAGCATGCTGGCTTCCACGGCCCGGCGCACGGCCGGACGGGCCAGGCGCTGGCGCAGAGAGTCGCGGCCGTCGGCCTGCACGGCATCGGGTAGCAGGGTGCTCAAGGAGGTGGAGCTGGCCGTGTACGGGTACTGGTCGATGGTGACCTGCTGACCATTGTGGCGGGCTTGGTCGAGCAAAGCCAACATTTCGGCGGTGCGGCCCCAGTTCTGCTGGCCACCCAGTTTGAGGTGGGAAATCTGGAGCGGCAGCCCGGCCTCCCGGCCTACTCGCAAGGCTTCCTGCATGGCCAGCAGCACACTGTCGCTTTCGTTGCGCATGTGGGTGGCATAGAGGCCGCGGTAGCGGGCCGCTGCCCTCGCTAACTGTATCAGCTCAGGCGTGCGGGAGTAGGTGCCCGGCACGTAAATCAGCCCCGACGACAACCCCACGGCGCCGGCCCGCATGGCCTGATCCACCAGGCTTTCCATCTGGCTTAGCTCACCCGGGGTAGGCGGGCGCTGGGCCCGGCCCATCACGGCTTTGCGCACGGTGCCGTGACCAATCAGGGAGGCCGTATTCACGGATAAATGCAGGCTGTCGAGGGTGCGGAAGTAACGGCCCAGGTTAGGGCGGGACGAGCCGCAATTGCCGGTTACCACGGTCGTGACGCCGTCGTAGAGAAAGTTATCGGCCGTAGGCTGGCGTACTTCGTCGTCCTCGATATGGGTGTGCACGTCGATGAAACCCGGCGCTACGGCCAGGCCCTGGGCGTCAAGCACGGTATCGGCGGGGTAAGTGGCGGGCAGCCGTCCTACGGCCACGATGCGGCCGGCCCGCACCGCCACGTCGCCGAGCACCCAGGCGTTGCCGGTGCCATCGTAGAGGCGGCCGTTACGAATCAGCAGGTCCGCCCGCGGCGTTTGGGCCACGGCCAGGCGGGTAAGCAGCGACAGGAAAATCAGCAGGTAGTAGCGCATAGAAACGTAAGGTAGCGCCGCAGCGGGCTACTTTTCGAATCGGCGAGAAGCTAGTATAGGCAAGGCAGACCAGCCCTGCTTTGTTGCGCGGTTATTTACGGAAGCGCTACTGCTTGACGTGGCACGGCATTCTTTCTTCTACAGCCACTGCATTTCCCGCAAAATAGCTTCCGTGAGGGCGCGGCGGCCGGTTAGAAACCGCTCATCGGCTTTGGGGCCGGGCTGGGGTTCCACGTTGAGGGCGAAGATGGCCGTGCGGCCATCGGCGCGCTCGACCCAACCCACAAACCAGCCATTGTCGGGGTTGGTAGCGGAATAGAAACGCCAGCCGGTTTTGCCGTACAGCGTGTGCGTGGGCGTTTTCTGCAAGATCAGCAGCTGCTTGACGGCCCGCTGGTGGCGCACGGCCACCGGCAGGGTTTCGGCCTGCAGACGCCGCAGGAAATCTACCTGCTCAAACTGACTGATCTGGGACTTGCCATCCAGCCAAAACGTATCGAGGGTGCCGGGCGTGACAACGATACCAGGGTAGTGCAGCTTCCGCAGCCACTGCTGGTACGGTTTCACGCCCACTTTACGAGCCAACTGCTGGTAGCAGGGCACGCAGGAAACGCGCAAGGCACGGGCATAGGGCATGTCCTGGTTCCACTGCGGAAAGTCGCGCTTCACGCCGTCCCAGCGGCAGAGGGTAGCCGTATCGGGCAGGGCGCCGGTTTGCAGGCCAATAAGGGTATTCGGGATTTTAAAGGTAGAGGCCGGCAGGAAGCCCCGACGGCAGCGCTTTTCCTGGTAGGCGGTAAAGCGGCCGGTGGCAGTTTCGTAGAGCAGAAACGAGCCGCGCACCCCGTACTGGTCGAAGTGACGCTGCAGGTTGCGCTCCGTAACGCGGGGCGCGGGAGCAGCACCAAGTAGCAGCACGCAACTGAGGCTCAGCAGCAGGTAGCAAGTCCGTAGCATAGCCGCGAAGATAGGAGGTGCCCGCAGCCTAGCGCACGGGCAGCCGCACTTTCCCCTTATCTATCGGGGTGGCTGCGGCGCAATAAGCTGGTCTACCAGGCGCGCAATGCGTCGCTGCCGCGTTTCGGGCCGGCGTGCGGCAGCCAACTGCTGCAAGTGCTGCTTGCGGGTACTGGGAGCTAAACGGGAAAAACGCTGTTCCGCGCCGGGGGTAGCGGCGAGGGCCGCGGCCAGATCGGGCGGCACCAGCAGGGCGTCGACTTCATCTAGGGCGGTCCAGCTACCGTCTTGTTGCGCGGCGGCTATTTTGGCCTGTCCGGCCGGCATGAGCAAGCCGGCGGCGCCCAGTTGCGCAATTCGCTTTTTATTGACTGCCGACCACACGCTGCCTTTTTTCCGGGGCGAAAAGTACAGGTGAAATCGGCTGTCATCGACCTTGCGGGGCAGCGAGTCAATCCAGCCGAAGCACAGGGCTTCCTCCACGGCCTCGGCGTAGGTGAGGCGGCGCGGGCCGCTACCTTTCTTGTAGAGTACCAGCCAGATACCGACCGGCCGGGTATGATGAGCAGCCAGCCACGCTCGCCACGCCGCCCGGCTGGGAGCATCTACAATTTCCAGGGTATCGAGTTTGGTAGCCATCGGGGAAAAATACGAGGTGGCGTGCCCGGGTCCTAACCTCCGGGCGCCCCGCCGGTTTACCTTACCGTTTCCTTTCCTTACGTACCTAAGTTATGCAACACCGTGAACTGGGCCGCTCCGGCCTGCACATTGCCCCGCTCGTGCTGGGCGGCAACGTCTTCGGCTGGACCGCCGACCAAGCTACTTCCTTCCGGATTCTGGACGCTTTTGTGGCCGGGGGCGGCAACGCCATTGACACCGCCGACGGCTACTCGGTGTGGGTGCCGGGCCACGTGGGCGGCGAGTCGGAAACCATCATCGGCAAGTGGCTGCGCCAGCGCGGCCGCCGCGACGACGTGGTACTTGCCACCAAAGTTGGCTGGGAAGTCAACCCCGAAAACAAGGGCCTCAAGAAAGACTACATCCTGCGCGCCGTGGAAGGCTCCCTGCGCCGCATGCAAACCGACTACATTGACCTCTACCAGTCCCACAAAGACGACCCCACCACGCCCGTGGAAGAAACGCTGGAGGCCTACGCCCAACTAGTGCAGCAGGGCAAGGTGCGCGTCATTGGGGCCTCGAACTTTGATGCGGCCCGCCTCCGGGAGTCGGTGGAAGCCAGTGCCCGCCTGGGTTTCCCGCGCTACGAGTCGCTGCAGCCGCTCTACAACCTCTACGACCGGGCCGAGTTCGAGCAGCAGCTCCTACCCCTGGTGCAGGAGCACAACATTGGCGTGATTCCGTACTACGGGCTGGCGGCGGGCTTCCTCACGGGCAAGTACCGCACCGCGGCCGACCTGCAGAAAAGCGCCCGCGGGGGCGGGGTAGGCCAGAAATATTTAAACGAGAAAGGCCTGCGCATCCTCGGCGCCCTGGATGCCGTGGCAGCCCGCCAGCAGGCCACGCCCGCCCAGGTAGCCTTGGCCTGGATACTTGCTCAACCCGGCCTTACAGCGCCCATTGCCAGCGCCACCAGCCCCGAGCAGGTAACCGAACTGCTCAAAGCCACCGAGCTGCAGCTCCCCCCCAACGATGTACAAGCCCTGAACGAGGCCAGCGCCTAATCTTGTTTGTAAAACCGGCTGGGCCACGGATCCGGTAGCTGCTACCGGATCCGTGGCCCAGCCGGTTTTGCGGCTTTCGGTTCAGACCTGCCGCGAGGTAGTCCCCCCGAGGCAATAGCTCCCGGTTTTTGTCAGCTTAAAAAAGCGTGGCAGCCCCGTGTTCATGGCTAGCTCACTGACAACCGACGCTGGAAAGCTATTGGTTTATGGCCATCCTTCTGCAACTTTTGCGCTAGCTTCCCGGCTTTTGCTTATGACCATCCGCACCGCTACCCGGCCCGACCTTGACGCTTTGTACTCCATGTGGTGCGAGCTAATGGACTCCCACGAGGCCTACCACCCTGTTTTCGGCTACTACCGTCAGGCTGAGCCGGAGCTGAGACGCGTGCTGCTCCAGCGTCTGCAGGAGCCGTATACGCGTTTTTTTGTGGTAGAAAACGCCGAGGGGCTGATGGGGCTGCTCGTGGCCATGTACCAGATTGGCAACAACGGCATGCACTTCAGCCGGCGCGGCTACATTGCCGAAACCATTGTGCGCCCCCAGTACCGGCGCAACGGCCTGGGCCGGCTGCTGTTCGAGACGGCCAAGGAGTGGCTTACCCGCCAAGGCGCCGACCACCTGGAGCTACAGGTGGCCGTGGCCAACCCCGCCGGCGTTCAGTTCTGGACGGCATTGGGCTTTGCGCCTTCTACCTACCATTTCGTCTTGCCCTTGACGCCGCCCGTCCAGTAGAGAGGCAACCCAACCGGGCTGTTAATACCGATTTAATTAACTGTTCAGTTATTACCTGCGTTAGACCCAATCCGGCCACATCGGCCGGATTGCTACTCCGTTGTGTATGCTACTTGCCGCCGATATTCAGCCCTTCGACTGGAAACGTATTCTTATTTCGGACAACGCGCCCCCGCTGTTTCTGCTGGAAATTGCCCTTCGCTGCGTAGTCACGTATCTGCTGGTGTTGGGGGCGTTGCGCGTAACGGGCCGCCGCGGAGTACGCCAACTGTCCATCTTCGAGCTGAGCATCATTCTGGCCCTGGGCTCGGCCGCCGGCGACGCCATGTTCTACGACGACGTGCCCCTAGCGCACGTGGCGGTGGTGTTCGTGCTGATTTCCGGCTTGTATTTACTGTTCAACTGGCTAACTGAACAGTACCCCCGTTTCTCCGACTGGCTGGAAGGGGCGCCTATTCTGCTGATTGAGGAAGGCGAAATCAAGTTTGATGCCCTGAAAAAACAAAACCTGACTCAGAAAGAGCTATTTGGAGAACTGCGCCAGTACCAGGTAGAGCATTTGGGGCAGGTGCGCCGCGCCTACATTGAGGCTACCGGCAACGTGAGCATCTACTTTTTTGAGGACGCCGACGTACGGCCCGGCCTGCCTATCTGGCCCGAGCGCATCAAACAAGCCCAGCGCCGGGTCGAGCAGGCCGGCGAGTATGCCTGCGCCAGTTGCGGTCACGTGCAGCAGCTACCCCGCGGTGGGGTAGCCCACTGCGCCGTATGCCACCAAGACGTCTGGGTGCCCACCTGCGCCGATAAGCGGGTGCAGTAAGCCACTGCGGGCCAGCCAGTAGCGAAGAAAGGGGCTTACGACTTACTTAACTCCTGCGCTAACGGAGCCGTGGCACGTAGATGGGTAAGCAGCCACCGTACCACATCCGCGTCTACCTGGTCGCGGCACTCGTCCAGCCCGTGCCGGCAACCGGGATAAAGCAGCAACTCTTTGGGCTGACGCGCCCGCTCATAAATATTCTCCGAGCACCGGTGGGGTAGTATTTCATCGTCGGTGCCGTGCAACACCAGCAGGGGCCGTGGGCTTACCTGCGCCGTTAGGTCGGTGCCGTAGGTTTGGCTGCTCATGGCCACCACCGCCACTACCTCCGGGCTCAGGGCGCCCGCGCTAATCACCACGGCGCCCCCAAACGAGTGCCCCACTAAAGCAACATGCCCGTAGCCGCGCTGCTCCACCAGATACTGCACGGCCAGCAGCGCATCCACCACGCACTCCTCCAAGTAGTTGGGCTTGCGGTAATGCAGGCGCAGGGAGGCAATGCCCTGCCCCGCCAGCTGTCCTGCCAGTCGCGGATACATTCCCCAGGCAGGGCCGTCGAGGCCCCCGCCTGAACCGCCTACCCACACTACGGCGGCCGCTCCGGGGGTGGCCGGGTGCAGGCGAGCAGGCATGGGGCCAGCATTCGTGTGCAGCGTGAGTTCTTCCATTCCTGCCGCGTGCCGCTCTACCGTTACGGCTTCCAATGCATACTCCTGCGGTTGTTGCTGCTTTGCCATGATTGCGCCACTTGGTTGATATTCAACGACGTGTACTGCTCCCAGCGGAAATTGATGCGGCCGAGGTGGTTGGTAGAGCCCCCCCGGCCCGCGTGTCGTGTAGCTTTGCACCATTCCCCTCTTCTTACCTCGTTGCCGAATGCTACCTCTGCTTCGCGTTCATCACATTGCTATTATTTGCGCCGATTACGCTGCATCCAAACGGTTTTACACGGAAGTGCTCGGGCTGCGCATTATTCGGGAGGTGCACCGGGCCGAGCGGGAGTCCTGGAAGCTGGATTTGGCCCTGGGTGAGCAGTACATCATTGAGCTGTTTTCGTTTCCGGCACCACCGGCCCGCCTCTCCCACCCGGAGGCCACCGGCCTGCGCCACTTGGCCTTTGCCGTCTCGGATATAGAAGCCACCGTGCATCACCTCAGCAGCCACGGGGTAGCCGCGGAGCCCCTACGGGTCGATGAGTTTACTGGCCGGCGCTTTACCTTCATCCAGGACCCCGACGGGCTGCCGCTAGAGTTCTATGAGGAATGATTGACTAAAATTCAGAGGATAGGTGGCCAAAAAATAACGCCTTGGCTCAGGAGCCAGGGCGTTGGGGCGTCCATCCAGCCGCTCAAGGCTACCGAACGGACTTACATGGTATGCGGCTTTTTACGCGACTTGTTCCCCCAGCCGTTGCTCTGCCGGCCAGTACCGCGCAGTTCCACCTCGCGCCGTTGCTGACTGCCGCGCCGCCGGAATAATGGTCGTACAAATGATGGTCGTACAATGGTCACGAAGTGGAGCCTCATAGTACCGGCCGGCCCGCTTACTGCTCCTTTCTCCTAAAACAGCAGGGCTAACATCCTTAAAACAGCCTGAACCAAAAGCCTGAGTGTATCTGAAAGCAGGAGGTAGCCGTTTACGAAACCGCTCTGCTTTCCCGTTAGAAATCGTAGCGCGCTTCGGCCGCTTTGCCGCCTATTGCCCGTTCCGTTCTACCTTGGCCCTACTATGCCCGATCAGCCGCAACCACTCCCCTACCTCATTATCGACTTCGACAGCACCTTCACCCAAGTAGAAGGCCTCGATGAACTGGCCGACATTGCCCTGCAAGGTCAGCCCAACCGGGAGGAGGTAGTAAACGCCATCCGGGCCCTCACCGACCGGGGTATGAGCGGGGAGCTGAACTTCTCGGAGTCGCTGCGGCAGCGGCTAGCCCTGCTGCCGGCCCGGCGCGAGCACCTGCCGTTGCTGGTAGAGCGCCTGCGCGGCAAAGTGTCGGAAAGCATCCAGCGCAACCGGGGCTTTTTCGAGAAATTTCAGGGTAGAATTTACATTGTCAGTAGCGGCTTCCGGGAGTTTATTGAGCCGGTGGTGGCCGAGTTTGGCATTGACGCCGACCACGTGCTGGCCAACACCTTCACCTTCGATGCCGAGGGTCGCATTACCGGCTTTGACCCCGAAAACGTGCTCAGCCGCGACGGCGGCAAGATTCTGCAGCTGCGCCAGCTCGACCTCAACGGCGACGTGTACGCCCTCGGCGACGGGTACACCGACTATCAGATTCGGGAAGCCGGGCTGGCCAACCGTTTCTACGCCTTCACCGAAAACGTGCACCGCGCGGCCGTAGTGGCCCGCGCCGACGAGGTGCTGCCTTCCTTCGACGAATTTCTCTACCAGAACAAGCTCCCGATGACCCTCTCCTACCCCAAAAACCGCATCAAAGTCCTGCTGCTCGAAAACCCCGATCCGCGCGCCGCCGAGCTGTTCCGCCAGGAAGGCTACCAGGTAGACACCGTGCCGGGCGGCCTCGACGAGGACGAGTTGGTGCAGCAGATTGAGGGCGTGAGCATTCTGGGCATCCGGAGCAAAACCCAGGTAACGCAACGGGTGCTGGATGCCGCCAACCGCCTTATCAGCATCGGGGCGTTCTGCATCGGCACCAACCAGATTGACCTCACGGGCTGCATGAAAAAGGGCGTGGCCGTGTTCAACGCCCCCTTCAGCAACACCCGCTCGGTAGTGGAGCTGGCCCTGGGCGAAATCATTATGCTGGCTCGCCGCATTCCGGAGAAAAGCCCCAAAATGCACCAGGGTGAGTGGGATAAGTCGGCCAAGGGCTCGTTTGAAATCCGGGGCAAGAAGCTGGGCATCGTCGGCTACGGCAACATTGGCTCCCAGCTTTCGGTGGTGGCCGAGGCCGTGGGCATGCAGGTGCTTTACTACGACGTAGCCGAGAAGCTGCAGCTGGGCAACGCCGTCAAGTGCCGCACCCTGGAGGAGCTCCTGCGCCAGTCCGACATCGTGACCCTGCACGTGGATGGTCGCCCGGCCAACACCAACCTCATCGGGGCGGCCGAGCTGGCCATGATGAAGCCCGGCGCCCTGCTGCTCAACAACAGCCGCGGCCACGTGGTGGATGTACCCGCGCTGGCCGCCGTGCTGCGCTCCGGCCACCTGGGCGGGGCGGCCGTGGACGTGTTTCCTTACGAGCCCAAAACCAACCACGAAAGCTTCGAGAGCGAGCTGCGCGGCCTGCCCAACGTGCTGCTTACGCCCCACGTGGGGGGTAGCACGGCCGAGGCCCAGCGCAACATTGCCGAGTTCGTGCCCGAGCGGATTATGCAGTACGTGAATACCGGCAACACCCAGCAGAGCGTCAATTTCCCCAACATTCAGCTGCCCGAGCAGCAGGCCCACCGCCTCATTCACATTCACCACAACGTGCCCGGCGTGCTGGCCCGCATCAACAACGTGCTGGCCCAGCACCACGTCAACATCCTGGGCCAGTACCTGAAAACCAACGAGCACATCGGCTACGTGATTACCGACATTGACAAGCAATACGAGCCGGAGGTCATCGGCGAGCTGCGCAAGGTGGAGCACACCATTAAGTTTCGGGTGCTGTATTAGACCAAGAGTATATGAACCTTTCGAAGAAGGCTCATCTGGCTGAACTCCGCAACAGCACCAAACAAGCTGCTAATGATGGCCATACAGAGCGTTACGATGCGTTAGCGGCGCTTCTGAACTGTTGGAAACAGGGTAGTAGCTTTCTTCCTTTCTTTCGCGCATTTTCTGGAGGATGATACCGACCGGGACGTTCAACATTTCGTTGCCGATGCTTTCGCTTATGCGAAGGACGAGAAAGTGTTAAAGCCTTTGATGAAGGCGGCTATAGCGCCAGTCAACGAGCAGTACAGCTCGACCCTGATCTGGCCCTGTGCCAAGTACGACTGCACCAAGCACCTGGGCTTCTTCGTGGACCTTATGCTGCGATGCATTGACCCGGGTGAAGCAATGCTAGCTTGTGTGGATGTTATAGAAGCCATGCAAGGGCCGTTTGAGCCGCAAAGCCTCAAGCGCAATGTGTGCAGACTGCTCAATCATCACCATCCCGTGGTAGATAGCTCTATGCAACTGCAGCACGAGTTATTCAGAACGCAAGCCGCTTATACTTTACTTGGTAAATATTTCACTCAGGTCGATAAGCAGTGGACTGCTAACCCGCTATAGAAACTACAGCCGCTCCCGCACCTGGGTCAGGATGCGCTCCATCTCGGCTCGTACGGGGGCGTCGTCGCCGGGCAGGTTGTTGTTCAGGAAGCTGAAGGCCAGCAGCCGGCCGGATTTCGTGCGCACATAGCCGACCAGGTTGTGGTTGTTGGTGAGCGTGCCGGTTTTGCCCCACAGCCAGGGTTTGCCGGCCACGGGGCGGTAGCGGCGGCGCAACGTGCCCTGTCCGCCGCCAGCCGCCAGCAGGCTCAGCAGGCGCGGTTCCTCTACTTCCTGGTGCAGGCGTAGCAGCAACGCCGTGAGCGTGCGGGGCGTCACGAGGTTGAGGCGCGAAAGGCCGGAGCCATCGACCCAGGTAGGGTGGTCGGGCAAACCTTGAAGGTAGCGCTGCTGCACCACCTGAATGGCGCGGGCGGTGTTCAAGGAGTCGAGGCGGAGCGAGGAGGAGCACATCAGCAGGAGCTGCTCGGCCAGGAAGTTGTCGCTGACCCGCAGCATGCGGCGGTAGAGCGAATCGACGGGCAGCCCGCGCAGGGTGTACACCGCATCCTGGGGCCGCAGCCGAAACGGCGTAGGTAGCACCGGCCGGCGCAAAGTATCCTGCAAGAGCTGCAACAGAAGCGCCGAACTGGTGCGGAATGGGGTTTCATCGACCCAGTTTTTCGTGGTTGGAAAAACGGTGAAGCGGTTTTCCAGCGGCGTACGGCGCACGTGGTCCTCGGCCGGGTTGGCGGCTCCGGCCGGGGCTAGCTCCGTAAGCGGCCGAAAGAAGCGCGGATACACGCGGGGCAGTGGCTGGCCTGCTTTGCCGTAGAAACGCACCGTGTGCCCGTAGACCGGGAAAGCGCCCCGCTCCGGCTGGAAGTAGTAATTGTAATCGTCCCAGCTCCAGCCGGGACCGAAGGCCGCAACCGTGGGCACCTCGGCGTAAAACAGCTTTTCAGGCCGGTTTTGCAGGAACGTCAGGGCACGGGCGGAGGGTACGTCGCCGTGGAGCAAGGTAGGGTCGCCGGTGCCCCAGAACACGAGGCTGTCGGGGCGCACTACATAATGCAGGCTGGGCAAGGAATCGGGGAGCAGGCGCAGGCCGGCGTAGAGGCTGAACAGCTTCATGGTGCTGGCCGGGGTGAAATACCGGTCGTCGTTGAGGCCGAACAACTGCTGGCCGGTGGCTACATCGGTTAAGCTCACGCCCACGTGGTGCCGCCGCAATATCGGGGAGCTGGCAAGCAGTTGTTCCAGCCAGGGCAGATTGGAAGCTGGTGCAGGGGTAGCAGCGGGCAGGGATTGAGCAACAACAGGAGCCCCAAGCTGTAGGCACAGAAGTACCAGCAAGGCGCGTTGCCACAGGCGAAAAAGCAACATCAAGGCAGAAACTACAGACAAAACGCCCGCAACTTGGGTAAAACTGCGGCGGTTTTCAACTATCCTACTGGGTCTGGCCTTTTTTCAGCGCCGACGCCTTCGCAAAGCCATAATTTCCTTCGAGATGCTGAACGGATAAAGGCAACCTCCTTAGGGTCTGAGAGTATGCCATAGTATATCTATCACCTACAGCCTGCGTTCTATGTCCATCACCAATGAACTGTTCAATACTGTGTTACGCCACGCCAGCCAGGAGGTATCGCGCAAGGAGTTTCTAAGCCTGGCCGGGCGCGGCTTGGCCGTGGGCGTGGCAACTAGCACACTGGCTAGCTGCCAGGATAAATCGTCCGCCGCTTCAGCTGCGACTACGCCTACTACCGGTACGCCCGCTTCGCAGGTCGACGGTTCGACGATATACACCGCACCGGGCGGCCTGCAAGTACCTTCTTCCGAGGCCGCGTCGCCCCCGGCCAAGGTACCCGCCGACCTGAGCAAGCCCATTGAACTGGAAGCATGGAAGTCCGACGTGGACCCGCAGTCGGGTCCGGTGCCTACCCCCCTACCCCCGGATAAGCGGGTGGGCTACGCCCTGGTGGGCCTGGGCCACCTGACCCTGGAAGAACTACTACCCGCTTTCGGGGAATGCAAGAAGTCGAAGCCCGTGGCCCTGGTCAGTGGCTCGCCAGAAAAACTTAAGAAAGTAGCCCAGCAGTATGGCATCAAGCCCGACAGCTGCTACAGCTACCAGGACTACGACAAGCTCAAGGACAACCCCGAGGTGCAGGTAATTTACATTGTGCTGCCTAACTCCATGCACGCCGAATACACCATCCGGGGGGCGCAGGCCGGCAAGCACATTCTCTGCGAGAAGCCCATGGCCAACTCCGCGGCCGAGTGTGAAGCCATGATTGCAGCCTGCAAAAAGGCCAACAAAAAGCTGATGATTGCCTACCGCATCCAGTACGAGCCCTATAACCGACAGGTAAAGGAGATGGTGCGGGGCAACAAGTTCGGCAAGCCCAAGTACATCGAAGCCCAGAACAGCCAGAGCTCCGCCAACCCCGACCACTGGCGCCACAAAAAGGATTTGGCGGGCGGCGGGGCCCTCCCCGATATCGGTTTGTACTGCCTAAACACCAGCCGCTTTGTGCTGGGCACCGAGCCTACCGAGGTGTTTGCCTACTCCCACAGCACTCCCGGCAACCCCTTGTTCAAAGAGGTGGAAGAAGCCATGTCGTGGCAGATGCGCTTTCCGGAGGGCGTCATCGTCAACTGCATTACCCACTACAACACCCACGACTCGCGCTTCTACCGGGTGAACACCGAGCGGGGCTGGCTGCACCTGGATAACGCCTACGCCTACACCGGTCAGCAGCTCCAAACCTCCCACGCCGAGGGTCCGGCCAAGATGAAAACGCAGGTGGTGCTAAGCGAGAAAAACCAGTTTGCCGCTGAAATGGACCACTTTTCGGAATGCGTACTGGAAAACAAAGAGCCCCACACGCCCGGCGAGGAAGGCCTGCAGGACCAGCGCATCATGGAGGCCATCTACCAATCGGCGCGCGAAGGCCGCCCCGTGAAGCTTCAGCCAGTGCAGGGCACCGACGCCTTCCGCGGACCCGAGCCCAAACAGGCTTAAGCTGCTTGTTTGAGTTTTATATCAAGCGGCGGTACGACCTTACCAGACCAATGATTCTGGTAGGGCCGTACCGCCGCTTCTTGCTTACCAGCTACCTAAAATTCTGCTGCAATCAGCTCATTGTTGAGAAATGCGCCGGCCTTGGAGCCATTGGCAGCGGCCTGTGCCAGCTGACGCATGGGTGAGCTGTTGTCGCCGGCCGCCATCACGCCCGGCACGGAGGTTTGCCCAAATTCGTTTACCTGAATCAGTCCTTGGGCGGTCAGCTCGCAGCCTAGCTGCTGGGCCAGTGTGCCGGGTAACACGAACGGAACGCGGGCGTACAGGGCCGCAAGCCGTCGGCGCTGCCCATCGGCCAATTGAAGGTGGTGCAGTTGGCCCCTGTCATGCTCAATTGCAACCAGGGGCGCTTCTATAAGTTGAATGCCGTGAGCCAGCAGCTGGCCGGTCTGAGCCGTTGACAGCGTGGACGGGCCGTCTGTGAACAGCTGCAAGTTGGGCGTCCAGTGCCGAATGAGGCGGGCAAACTCAAAGCCCGCGTCCCCGTTGCCGAGCACCCCCAGCGCCTGCCCGCGCACCTCGTAGCCGTGGCAGTAGGGGCAGTGCAGCACCGATATTCCCCAGCTTTCGGCCAGGCCAGGTATGGGCGGCAGCTCGTCCTGAACACCGGTAGCCAGCAGCACCCGCTTCCCCTGAAACACCTCCCCTTCCGCAGTTGAAAGCTGAAACAGGCCGTTTGCGTGAGCAGCTTGGGTCACGGTACGAGCCAGCACTTGCACGGTTGGGTAGGCTTGCACTTGGGCGCGACCTAAAGCGAGTAGTTGGGCTGGCGTTTCGCCGTCGCGGGTGAAAAAGTTGTGCGAGTGCGGCGTTTGGCGGTTGCAGGGCCGGCCGGCATCCAGTACCACTACGTTGCGCAAGGCACGGCCCAGGGCCAGGGCTGCGCTCAATCCCGCCGTGCTACCCCCCACAATCAGTACGTCCGCAACAAGGTCCGTTTTCATAGGAGCCGAAATAAAGGAAAGGGCATAAATTCGGCACGAATATATGAAACATTGTTGCATTTAATATGATAGCCGTTAGTAGCCCAACGGCTGTTGCGCGCGTAGCACAAAGTTTCGTGGGCAGCCCCGGATATATCCGCTAACTTTGTTTCCCGTTATGCCAGACCGAACCCCTACCCCCACGGCTGCAACGGCCAAGTACATTTTCGTCACCGGTGGAGTGACCTCCTCGCTGGGCAAAGGCATCATCTCGGCCTCCCTGGCCAAGCTGCTGCAAGCCCGCGGCTTCCGCGTCACCATCCAGAAGTTCGACCCCTACATCAACATCGACCCCGGCACGCTCAACCCTTATGAGCACGGCGAGTGTTATGTAACCGACGACGGGGCCGAAACCGACCTCGACCTGGGCCACTACGAGCGGTTCCTGAACGTGCCAACCTCCCAGGCCAACAACGTGACCACCGGCCGCATCTACGACCACGTCATCACGAAGGAGCGCGAAGGTGCCTACCTTGGCAAAACCGTGCAGGTAGTACCCCACATCACCGACGAAATTAAGCGCCGCATGCTGCTGCTGGGCCAGACCGGCGAGTTCGACGTGGTGATTACCGAAATCGGGGGCTCTATTGGCGACATTGAGTCGCTGCCCTTCGTGGAATCGGTGCGGCAGTTGCGCTGGGAGCTACCCGAAAACAGCTCCCTTGTGATTCACCTCACGCTGCTGCCCTACCTCAAGGCGGCCGGCGAGCTGAAAACCAAGCCCACCCAGCACTCGGTGCGCGACCTGCGCAGCGCCGGCCTCCAGCCCGACATTCTGGTGTGCCGCTCCGAGTACCCGATTCCGGCCGAGATGCGCCGCAAGATTGCCCTGTTCTGCAACGTCAACATCAACTCAGTTATCGAGAGCCTGGACGCGGACAGCATCTACTCCGTACCGTTGCTCATGCTAAAAGAGCACCTCGATGAGCGGGTTATCAAGAAGCTGAAGCTACAGGGCGGCGCGGCCCAGCCCGATCTGGAAGCCTGGAAGGACTTTTTGGGCCGGCTGAAAAACCCCACCGAGGAAGTGACCATTGCCCTGGTGGGCAAGTACGTGGAGCTGCCCGATGCCTATAAGTCGATCAACGAAGCCTTCGTGCACGCCGGCGCCCAGAACGAGTGCAAGGTGACGGTGCGCAGCATTCAGTCCGACCACATCAACCCCGACAACGTGGCCCAGCTGCTGCACGGCGTGGATGGGGTGCTGGTGGCGCCTGGCTTCGGGGAGCGGGGCTTCGAAGGCAAGATCCTGGCCGTGAAGCACGTACGCGAAAACAACATTCCGTTCTTTGGCATTTGCCTGGGCATGCAGGTAGCAGTGGTAGAATTCGCCCGCAACGTGCTGGGGCTCCCGGAGGCTTCCTCCACTGAGATGCACGCCCAGACGCCGGACCCCGTCATTGCCATGATGGAGGAGCAGAAGAACATCACCCAGAAGGGCGGCACCATGCGCCTGGGCGCCTACGACTGCGAGCTGCGCCGGGGCTCCAAGGCGGCCAAAGCCTACGGCCGCAACCACATCAGCGAGCGGCACCGCCACCGCTACGAGTTCAACAACCAGTACCTCAAGCAGTACGAGGAAGCTGGCATGATTCCCTCCGGCCTCAACCCTGAAACTGGCCTAGTGGAAGTAGTGGAAATTCAGGACCATCCCTGGTTTGTGGCCGGCCAGTTTCACCCCGAGCTGAAAAGCACCGTCCAGAACCCCCACCCTTTGTTTGTGCGCTTCGTGCGCGCCGCTATCCAGAACCGCAAGGGGTAGCAGCGGTGAGTTGGTGAGAACAGTATCTCACCAACTCACCGCTTGTTTGTCATGCAGAGGCGCAGCCGAAGCATCTCGCTCGGCTGATGTGAGGTAGTACCTACAATGTCAGCCGAGCGAGATGCTTCGGCTGCGCCTCTGCATGACCTTCTTTTGGCGTTTTCTGGCTGTCGCTTAACTCATATTCCTTCTGCCCCACCTCACAATCTCACCTTTCCACCTGACAAAAGTGCCGCCGCGAAAAATATTCGCCTGACAAATCCGACCTTTGCGGCGGCAGCGTCGGTTTTTGCTGGCGCTGCCCCGTCTCTCTTTTATTTGCCTTCACCATTACTTGAATGGACCGAAATTCAGCAATAGGCATCTTCCTGATGGCTGCCTTGCTTCTGATTTACTTGCAGTTCGCGCCCAAGCCGAAGCCTGAGCCTGCCCTGCAGCCCGCCAAAACCGCCGCGGCTGCTCCGGGCACTACCCCAGCGGCCCCCGATTCGGCCGCACTGGCGCAGCAGCTTGGCTCGTTTGCCGCCGCCGCCCAGGGCACGGCCCAAACCACGCAGCTGCAGAACGAGAACCTGACCATTACGTTCTCGTCAAAGGGAGGCCGGATCCAGGCCGTGCGTCTGAACAAGTACAAGACCTTCCGGGGCCAGCCCCTGGATTTGCTTGATGCCCAGAGCGCCCAGCTGGATACGCGCTTCCGCACTACCGACGGCCGCCAGATCAAGCTCTCCGACCTGTACTTCCGTGCTGAGCCCCGGGGTAGCAACGAGCTGCGCTTCGTGGCCGAGGTGGCCGGCGGCCAGATTGAGCAGCTATATACGTTGCCCGCTAACAGTTTTGAGGTCGGCTACAAGCTGCGCTTCAACAACCTGACGGCCACCCTGGCCCAGGAGCCGGTGACGTTTACCTTCCTCGACCGGGTGCGCCAGACCGAGCAGGTGGCCAAGCAGAACCGCAACCACACCACCATCAACCACTACCTGGCCAGCGACGACCCGGGTAGCCTGTCCGAGACCAGCGAGAATCCGGAGGAAATAAAGATAACGGAGCCCGTGAAGTGGGCCGCTCACAAGCACGACTTCTTCGTGGCCGGCATCATTGCCGATAACCAGTTCAGCAACGGGCAGTTTAACTCCACGGTAAATCTGGAGGACACGACCTACCTCAAAACCCTGAGCTCTACCCTGACCATTCCGGCCGCCGACGTGCAGCAGGGCAAGGCCAACTTCCGCTTCTACTTCGGACCGAACGCCTACAACATTCTGAAGGAAGTTACGCCGGGCTTCGACCGGAACGTGTACCTGGGCTGGGGCTTGTTCCGCTGGGTTAACCAGTTCGTGATTCTGCCCGTGTTCCACGTGCTGGAGAAATTCATCAGCAACTACGGCATCATCATCGCCCTGCTGGTGGTGCTGATTAAGCTGGTGACCTGGCCCCTGACCTACAAAACCTACGAGTCGCAGGCCAAGATGAAGGTGCTGAAGCCCGAGCTGGACGCCATCAAGGAGAAGTACCCCGATGACCAGATGAAGCAGCAGCAGGAAACGATGAAGCTGAACCAGAGTATGGGCGTGAACCCGCTCGGCGGCTGTATTCCTACGCTACTGACGATTCCGATTCTGTTTGCCATGTTCCAGTTCTTCCCCAACGCCATTGAGCTGCGGCAGGAGCATTTCCTGTGGGCCAAGGACCTGAGCACCTACGACGACCTGATTAAGCTGCCCTTCAACGTGCCTTTCCTGGGTAACCACATCAGCCTGTTTACTTTGCTGATGACGATTTCGACCCTGGCCATGACCTACCAGAGCAACCAGGCCAACCCGGCAGCCATGCAGGGCCCGATGAAGTTCTACAGCTACCTCATGCCGCTGGTGTTCTTCTTCGTACTCAACGACTTCGCTGCCGGTCTGACCTGGTACTACCTCGTTTCGAACCTGGTAACCCTGGGCCAGCAGGCCCTTACCCGCCGCTTCGTCGATGACACCAAGGTGCGCGCCAAGCTGGAAGCCAACAAGATCAAAAACAAGGACAAGAAGCCCTCCGGCCTGGGTGCCCGCCTCGCCGATGCCATGAAAGCCGCCCAGGAGAAAGAAGCCCAGACTCGCCAGGCCGGCCGCAACACTACCGCCGCCAATGACACCGACGATTCGGACGTGGAGCCCGGCACCGGCGCCTCGGATATTTCGCCCAAGCGCCCCCGCAAAACGCGCCGCTCGTAATTCAGAGCCGTAGCGTAAAACCCCAACGCCCTGTTGCTTTCCGGCAGCAGGGCGTTGGGGTTTTACGTGGTTTAGATGCTGAGTGAGGTAGCGCCCTACCTCTCTGTAGCGCTTGTTGTTTTGTCTTGTAGCAACCTGTCTAGTTCAGGCGAACTAGCTTAGGTCAACTAGGCCGAGTGAACAGTCAGGGCTCATGGATTACACAAGGCCGTCATGCAGAGCGGAGCGAAGCATCTCGCTCGGCTGACGCTGTGGTAGTAACTTATACATCAACCGAGCGAGATGCTTCGGCTCCGCCTCACATGACAATACTTTGGCAACAGCAGCACACGAGATGCTTCGCTCCGCCCTGCATGACGGCTTTTGAGTTGACGTTAGCAGTTCCTCCCTCCTGTCATTCCGAGCCCAGTGAGGAATCTGGGTTAGTCTCCAGAGACTAACCCAGATTCCTCACTGGGCTCGGAATGACAGCGAAGGTGCTCCACTACTGCCAGGCTTACTGCTTTTGTACTCGCTCCAGCACCAGCTGGTTCATGGGGTTGGGCGTGAGGCCCTGCACGTTGTTTTGGGTCAGACGCACTACCTCATCGTAGTACACGGCAATAACGGGGCTTTCTTCCACCACCAGCCGGTCCATTTGCTGGTAGAGGGCGTAGCGCTTTTCGGTGTTCTGCTCCAGTTTGGCCTGCTGATACAGTTTATCGTAGGCAGGGCTTTTGAAGTGGGTTTTGTTGGGGCCGGCCGGGGCGAAGTTCTTGCTGTAGAACAGGGCCAAGTAGTTTTCCGCGTCGGGGTAGTCGCCGAGCCAGCTGCGGGTGAAGAAAGCGGCGCGGCCGTTGTCGATCAGCTCCCCGTGAGCGGCCGCCTGGTTTACGTCAATGTCTACCTGCACGCCTACTTCGGCCCACTTTTTCTGGTAGTACTCGCAGTATTCCTTGGTTTCGGCCACGGTACTCAGGCGTAGGCGCAGCGGTTTGCCGGGGCCGTAGCCCGCCGCCTTCAGCAACTGCCGGGCCTTGTCGGGCTGGTAGGTGTAGCCGGGAACCAGGGAGGCGCTAAAGGAAGGCAGGGAAGCCGGCACGAAGCCCGAGTTGCCGGGCTTGCCCACGTTGTTCAGGAAGTAAGCCAGAAACTCGGGCTTGTTGAGGGCGTAGTTCAGGGCCTGGCGTACGCGCTTGTCCTGCAGGGCGCGGCCAGTTGCGGCGTTGTCGCCGCGCAGGTTAGCGGGGTCCTGCTGCATGCCCAGGTACTCGGTGTTGAGGTAGGGCACTTTCTGGAAGCGAAACTTGCCCCGGAAGTCTTCCCGCACGGTACCATCGGGGTACAGAATCAAGTCGCGGGAGCCGCTCCGGATGCCGCTCACGAAGTCGAGCTTGCCTTGCATAAAGGTCAGGAACTCCGATTTGCGGTCCTGGATAAAGCTGATCTGCACAGCATCGAGGTAGGGCAATTGCCGGCCTCGCGCGTCCTTTTTCCAGTAGGTGGAGTTGCGGTGGTAGATAATGGCATTGCCCTCGTCCCACTCCTTGAACCGAAACGGCCCCGTCCCCACCGGATGCTCCCGGAAGTCCTTGCCGTATTTCTGCACGGCCTCCCGCGGCACGACGTAGGCGTAGGGCATGGTCAGGATGCCCAGAAACGGAATGAATGGCTCCTGCAGATGAATGCGCAGCGTGGAATCATTCACGGCCACAAAGCAGGTATCCGACGGCTCGCCCTGGCTGTTTTCCAGCACCTTACCCCGGAAAATCCAGCCGCCGGGGCTGGCCGTGCCCCCGTCCAGCAGCCGTTTGAAGCTATACACAAAGTCCTGAGCCGTTACGCGCCGCCCCTTGCCGCCCGCAAACACTTCGGAATCGTGGAAAAACGCGTTGGGCCGCAGGGTGAAGGTGTAGCGTCGGCCGTCGGGGCTGATGTCGTAGCGGCGGGCCAGGGAAGGGCCGGGCTTGAGGCTGTCATTCAGCTCTACCAGGCCGTTGTAGAGCTGGGTCACGGCCCAGGTGTTGGCCTGGTTGCGGGCAAAGGCGGGGTCGAGGGAAGTAAGGCCCTCGGGTTGGTTGTAGCGAAACACCCGGCGCGCATCGGTGGTAGTGGTAGGGCCCGAGCAGGCGGCCAGCAGGGCGGTCAGGAGCAAAGCGGAACCAGCGGCGCAGCGCGAAAACGGGAGCATGGGAACGGCGAAACAGTGTATATTTGCAAAGGTATCCCACATCCGGGGTTTGCGGCCCACCTGCGGCGCCTACCTAGCCTTTCTTTATGAACCTGACCTACTACGGCCACGCTTGCTTCCTGCTCGAAGCCGGTGGCAGCAAAGTGCTTTTTGACCCGTTCATCCGCCACAACCCGCTGGCCAAGAACGTGGACGTGGATAAAATTGAGGCAGATTTCATCCTGCTCAGTCACGGCCACGGCGACCATGTCGGCGACGCGGAGGAAATTGGACAGCGCACCGGCGCCGACCTGCTTGGAATGGTGGAAGTGCTGGGCTGGTTTGAGCAGAAAGGCCTGAAAGCCACCTACTCCATGAACCTGGGCGGCACCGTAAAGCTGCCTTTCGGCTTGGTGAAGATGGTAGCCGCCGCGCACTCCAGCTCCCTGCCCGACGGCTCGTACGGCGGGCTAGCGGCCGGTTTTGTTATCGAAACGGAAGGAAAAACCTTCTACTTCGCCGGCGACACGGCCCTGACCTACGACATGAAAATCATTGGGGAGCGGCACACGCTCGACTTTGCCATTCTACCCATCGGCGGCCACTACACCATGGGCGTGGAAGATGCCCTGATTGCGGCCGACTGGACCGGGGCTCCCAAGATTATCGGCATGCACTACGATACGTTCCCGCCCCTGGTCATCAACCACGAAGAAGCCAAAACCCAGGCTCAGCAGGCCGGCAAAGAACTGGTGCTGCTGCACATTGGAGAAACGATTACCCTGTAAGAAGCGCACCGCTTACGTCTGTTAGCTAGCCGCTTTTTCATTTCTTGCATTACCCGAGACAAGCTAACAGCTCACCGCTGATAGCCACCAGCTTTCAACCACATGGGCAAAATCATTGCGGTAGCCAACCAAAAGGGCGGGGTCGGTAAAACCACCTCCTCGATCAACCTCGCGGCCTCGCTGGCGGCGCTGGAATATCGGACCCTGCTCGTGGATGCCGACCCCCAGGCCAATGCCACTTCCGGCGTCGGCTTCGACCCGAAGGACATTCAGAACAGCATTTACGAGTGCATGGTAGACGGGATTAACGTGCAGGACATCATCCTGCAGACCACCCTGCTGCCCCACCTCGACCTGATTCCCTCCCATATCGACCTGGTAGGGGCCGAGGTGGAGATGATCAACCTACCCAACCGGGAAGAGAAAATGAAGGAGGCCCTGCGCCCCCTGGCCGATCAGTACGACTTTATTATCATCGACTGCTCGCCTTCCCTGGGCCTGATTACGGTAAACGCCCTCACGGCCGCGCACTCCGTAATTGTGCCGGTGCAGTGCGAATATTTCGCCCTGGAAGGCCTGGGCAAGCTGCTGAATACCATCAAAATCATTCAGAGTCGCCTGAACGAGGAACTGGAAATTGAGGGCATTCTGCTCACGATGTACGATGTGCGGTTGCGCCTTTCCAACCAGGTAGTAGAAGAAGTAAAGCTGCACTTCCAGCAGCTCGTGTTCGACACCATCATTCCGCGCAACGTGAAATTGTCGGAGTCGCCGAGCTTCGGTATTCCCGTTATTCTGCACGATGCCGAGAGCAAGGGCAGCATCAGCTACCTTAATCTGGCCCGCGAAATCGTGGAAAAGAACGTGGTTTCGGCTGACCCCGAGCAGGAGCAAGCCGCCGAGGATACTGCGGCGTAGCGCTACCGGCGGCCTTATTCGTACCGCTCGAAAGAATCCCCGCGGGGCAGCACCATTCGTTTAACGACGGCGGGCGCTGCCCCGCGGGGGTTTTAGCTTCTGGAGCTTCGTTCTCTCCCACCAGGCTACCCCGCTGACGCGGGAGGTAGCAATCTGATACGTAGTGTTTCACGAATTTTTCAAGTCGTGGAACAAATTTCCCCGCCATCCCGGGCGTTTGTGTATTTTTGGATCCCGCTTTCGCTCCGTGCTATTGGGCGAGGGCTGCTTGCAGGTATGTCAGAGAAAAACGAAGAGAAGAATACGCCGGCCGCGGCTTCCGCCGCCGTTAAGCGCAAAGTTGGCGGTTTGGGCCGGGGACTGAACGCCCTGATTGAGGGCAGCTACGAGAAGAAAAGTGAGCGGCTGGGTCTGGTTCCGCACCCGGTGAACTCGGTGGGCCTGATTGCCGTGAACCAGATTGAGGCCAACCCTTACCAGCCCCGCACCCACTTCGACCAGGCGGCCCTGCAGGAACTAGCCGAGAGCATCAAGCTGCAAGGCATTATCCAGCCCGTTACGGTGCGCCAGACCGGTACCAACGCCTACCAGCTTATTTCGGGGGAACGGCGCCTGCAGGCCTCCAAGCTGGCCGGCCTCGATGCCATTCCGGCTTACATCCGCAAGGCCGATGACCAGCAGATGCTGGAAATGGCCCTGATTGAGAACATCCAGCGCGAGAACCTCAATGCTATTGAAATAGCCCTAAGCTACCAACGCTTGGTAAGCGAGTGCAACCTGAAGCAGGAAGAGCTGGGCGACCGGGTGGGCAAAAACCGCTCGACCGTTACCAACTACCTGCGTCTGCTGAAGCTGCCCCCCGACATCCAGATTGGCCTGCGCGACAACGTTATCAGCATGGGCCACGCCCGGGCGCTGGTTAACGTGGAGGATACTGAGCAGCAGCTCAGCCTATTCCGCCGCATTGTGGACGAGGACCTTTCCGTGCGCCGCGTGGAGCAACTGGTGCGAACCGGCGCCGGCGCCCCCACCGACGCGGAAAAGAAACCTACTCAACCAGCGGCCCCGGTAGTTCCGCCGGCGGAGCTCAAGCGCGCCGAGCGTCATCTCTCGGAGCGTTTCGGTAGCCGCGTGATGGTGAAGCCCGGGCCCCAGGGCCGGGGCGAAATCAAAATTGCTTTCGATTCGGTGGAGGACATGCAGCGTATTCTGCACATTCTGCAGCCCGCGTAACCTTTCTCTTCCCGGCCCAAGCCTACCTTGCTACCTGCCCGCTACGTTGAGGCCTTTGGGGCGCGGACCGGCGAATCGGCTTTTCAGGCCCCGCCGCTTCTGGGCAGACTAACCGGATAAACGTAGGCGTTAGCTGGTTTTAGGGTTCGTGGCCGAAGTGGCGGGGCGCTGGTTTCGGAGAGTACAGTCAACTTCACCTGCCGCGGCCTTGCTTCCGACTGGCCCCGGCAGAAATTCGTCTTATGCGCTGTTCACGTCTTTTCCTTCAGCTACTGCTTCTGGTTGGTTTGGTGCTGCTAGGGAAAAGTGCGCAGGCGCAAACCGTCACGGCGGGCCCCGACTCGGCCCGGGTAGCTACCCAAGTCGTGCCGGATTCGTCGCGGCGCACGGAGCGGCTGCTGGGCATGCGCGTTACCAGGCCGCAGAAGGCCGCCCTGCTGGCGTTGGTGCTGCCGGGGGCCGGGCAGGTGTATAACCGCCGGTACTGGAAGCTGCCTTTGGTGTACGGAGCCATCGGGGGGACGGGCTACGGCCTGTATTTCTATCAAAAGGCCTTTAAAGAGTACAAAACTGCCAAGAATGACCTGGACAACGGCAAAACGCTTGCTGAACTAAAAGGCTCCCGCGTACGGCGCGAGCCCTCCCGGCAAAACGTCATTGTAGGCCTGCAAAATTACCGTGGCGCCCGCGACAAATTTATTGCCTACACGGCCTTGGCCTATGGCATTACTATTCTGGATGCGCTGGTAGATGCCCACTTGCGCGACTTCGATATCAGCGAAGATTTAAGTCTGCGCCTTGACCCCGCCTTGCTTCCTTCTGCTTCACCAGTGCCACGCACAGGGCTGGCACTTACTTTCTACCTAAAATAGCGCACCTGCTTACGGCGCTGCTTACCCAGCCGCCCCAACCAGCTGTCTGCTGCCAGCACTTTTTCAATGAAGCTCCTACTGATTGGCTACGGCAAAATGGGCCGGGCCATCGAAGCCCAGGCCATTGCCCGCGGCCACCAGATTGCCGGCATCGTGGACCCTACCCGGCCCGATGTGCGCATCTCCGATTTTACAACCGAACAGGTCGACGCGGCCATTGAGTTTACTCATCCTGATGCGGCCTTCCAAAACGTAGTAGCCTGTCTGAAGCAGGGTATTCCGGTGGTGTGCGGCTCCACGGGCTGGCTGCATCATTTCCCCGAAGCCCAGGCCCTGAGCCAGCAGACCAATACGCCCCTGTTTTACGCCTCCAACTACAGCGTGGGCGTGAACCTGTTCTTTCACTTCAACGAGTACATAGCGGCCAAAATGCACCAGTTTGGCGGCTACGATGTGCAGGTACGCGAGATTCACCACACCCAGAAGGTAGACCAGCCCAGCGGCACGGCCCTGACCACGGCGGAAGGGATTCTGCGCCATTTCCCGGGCAAAACCACCTGGCGCAACGAGGCCACCACTACCCCCACGGAGCTGGCCATCCTTTCGGAACGCGAGGGAGCCGTAGTGGGCACCCACATTGTCACCTACTCCTCTCCCGCCGACAGCATTGAGCTTACGCACGAGGCCCACACCCGCGAAGGGTTCGTGCAGGGCGCGCTATTGGCCGCCGAATGGCTCCCTGGCCGCCAGGGCGTATTCGGCATGAAGGATTTGCTGGGGTTGTAGGTGGTGAAATTGTGAGCTGGTGAACTGGTGAGTTCGTTGTTCTACCTGCCCTATTTGAGCATTTGAACAACAAACTCACCAGTTCACCAGCTCACAATTTCACCTTTACCCGCATTATTTCGCATCTTCCGGCGTTTATCCGGAAGGAGGCCGGCGCGTGCCGGCTGTTTGTTTTTTCTGGCCTCTGATTCATTATGGCAGTACAATCCTGGGAGAAATACCTCGAGAAGAATAAGCCGGCGTCTGCGCCTCCCGTAGGAGAACCTAAGAAGCGCAAGAGTGTGGTTCGGGAGTGGGGCGACGCCATTTTGTTTGCGGTGGTGGCCGCTACGCTTATCCGCTGGGCCACGTTCGAGGCCTATACCATCCCTACGCCTTCCATGGAGCATTCCCTGCTGGTGGGCGACTACCTGTTTGTGAGCAAGCTGCACTACGGTCCGCGCACGCCCCAAACGCCCCTGCAGGTGCCCCTAACGCACCAGACCATCTGGGGAACGAGCCTGAAAAGCTACTCCGACCTGATTCAGCTCCCCAGCTACCGCTTGCCAGGTTTTTCGGAAGTGAAAAACAACGATGTAGTAGTGTTTAACGTGCCGTTTGAAGCCGAGCACCCCGCTGATTTGCGCACGAACTACATCAAGCGCTGCATTGCCATTGCCGGCGACGTGCTGGAAATTAAGCAGGGCCAGGTGTTTGTGAACGGTAAGCAGGCCGCCACCTACCCCGAGATGCAGAGCAGCTACTTTCTACAGGTGCCGCAACCCAACGACGACCTGGCCGACGCCTTTAAGCGCTTTGGCGTGTGGGAGCAAAGCTCCCCCGATGGCATGCCCTTCCAGATGCAGACCGCGCAGTATGGGCTAGGCTACGAGGTGCACATGACCCGGGCCGCCTACGATTACTTTAAGCAGCAGCCCTACATCAAAGGCATCATTGACCTGAAAACGCCCGTGGGCCAGCCGGAACGCCAGCAAGTGTTCCCCAACAACCCCGACTCGCCGTACAGCCAGCCCCTGGCTGCCCCGCCCTTCCCCACCTGGAACAAGGACAACTACGGACCCCTGCAGATTCCGAAGGAAGGCCAGACGGTGCAGCTGACCCCTCAGAACTCGCCCATTTATCAGAAAATTATTCTGCGCTACGAGCACAACGAAGGCATGAGTGTGGACGCTAGCGGCCAGATTCTGCAGAACGGCCAGCCGCTGAAGAGCTACACCTTCAAGCAGAACTACTACTTCATGATGGGCGACAACCGCCACAACTCGCTCGACTCCCGCTTCTGGGGCTTCGTGCCCGAAGACCACATCGTCGGCAAGGCCGTGCTCATCTGGATGTCCGTGGACCCCACTGCCTCCTTTGCCCAGAAAATCCGCTGGAACCGCCTGTTCGACCTAGTCAACTAAAATCACGGATTGAGACGGATTTTCCGGATTACACGGATTTTTCACTGTGCTGGGAGATTAGAGCAACAATCCTCAACTTTATACAAACTCAAAGAGCCTGGCCACATGGCCAGGCTCTTTGAGTTTGTATAAAGGGAACGGCCAATGAAGTTACCCGGCAAAAAATCCGTGTAATCCGGAAAATCCGTCTCAATCCGTGATTTACCACTGAATGGGCGCTTGGCCGTGTTGCTGCAGGTAAGCGTTGGTTTGGCTAAAGGGCCGGGAGCCGAAAAAGCCCCGGTCGGCGGCGTAGGGCGAAGGGTGAGCGGCCTTGAGTACCAAGTGTTTGCGGGCGTCTATGATTTCTCCTTTTTTCTGGGCCGAGGCTCCCCAGAGAATAAACACGACATTTTCCTTTAGGTCCGAAATCTGCTGAATTACGGCATCGGTGAATTGCTCCCAGCCCCTTTTCTGGTGACTGGCGGGCTCTCCGGCCCGCACCGTGAGGGTAGCGTTCAGCAGCAGCACCCCTTGCTGGGCCCACCGGTCGAGGTTGCCGTTGGAAGCGGGCGGGGTTCCGGGCAGGTCGCTTTGCAGCTCTTTGAAAATGTTCTGCAGCGAGGGCGGGGTACGGACGTCCTCGGCCACCGAAAAGCTCAGGCCGTGCGCTTGGCCCTTGCCGTGGTAAGGGTCCTGGCCTAGGATAACTACCTTCACCTCATTGAAGGGGCAGGCGTCGAAGGCGTGAAATATGAGCGGGCCGGGCGGATATACAGTGGCAGTTGCGTACTCGCCTCTTACAAAGGCAATCAGGTGGTGGAAGTACGGCTTTTCGAATTCGGCCGCTAGGACCTTGCGCCAGCTTTCTTCTATCTTTACAGACATACGGGAGAGGATTATTTTTTCGGTTGAGTGGGCCTTGCCGTGCACTGGCTACGTAGATAAACCAAATTCCGCATACGGCTGTTAGCTTTTTTCTACTCGGACCCCAGGCGCTATGAATACCATTTCCACCCAGGGAGTAACCGTTAGCGTTACCACCAACTACTTGCCCGACTACTCTAGTCCAGGTCAGGAGCACTACGTTTTTGCGTATAAAATTGATATCCGCAACGACAGCGAATACACCGTGAAGCTGTTGCGGCGGCACTGGTACATCTACGACGCCAACGGGGTAGTCCGGGAGGTGGAAGGCGAAGGCGTTGTGGGCCAGCAACCCGTGCTGGAGCCCGGCGAGTCGCACCAGTACGTGTCGGGCTGCAACCTGAAGTCGGGGCTGGGCAAGATGCGCGGCACCTACCAAATGGAGCGCCTCATGGACGGCAGCGAGTTTACGGTGGAAATTCCGGAGTTCACGCTGGTAGTCCCTTACCGCCTCAACTAGCCTAGAGCCAGCTTACCCGCCACCATTTTCAGCCGCCCCGAGCTTTCGGGGCGGCTTTTTCATGACTGGCGCCTACCCTCGTATTGCATGCCCTGCGTCGGCGGCGCTTGCCGTATCTTCGCCCCAGCCGTTTCCTCCCTTCTACCACGAACCGCCCGCGCCGGGTTCTTGCGCTTCTTTCGCCGTTGCTATTTCAGATTCTCAGCTACCTCCGCTTTCTGACCGGGTCCGGTAATGCGCACGGGCTTCATTCTCCTTTCATCTTTGGCCTGTACGCGCACGTAATCAACCACAGCGGGCACTTTGCGGCGTACGAGGCAGTAGAAGCCCGGCGGCAGGAGCTGTTAGCCGACCCTACCCCCATTCAGGTACGGGACTTTGGGGCGGGCTCCCACACCGGCGCGGGCCGTACCCGCCGCCTGCGCGACATTGCCCGGTCGGCCGCCAAGCCGCCCAAGCTGGGCCAGCTGCTGTTTCGGTTGGTAAACCACTTCCAGCCCCGCACCATTATAGAGCTGGGCACTTCCCTGGGCCTGACAACGGCCTACCTCAGCGCCGCCGATTCGCGGGCCCGCGTGCTTACCTTCGAGGGCTGCCCCCAAACTGCCGCCGTAGCCCGTCAGACCTTCCAACACCTGGGTTTACCAGCAGTTGAGCTTATCGAAGGCAACCTGGATGACACCCTGGCCCCTACCCTGGCCGCGCTACCTACGCCCGTCGACTTTGCCTTCTTTGATGGCAACCACCGCTATGAGCCCACCGTGCGCTACTTTGAGCAGCTTAACCGCTACCGCACAGAGCAGAGCGTATTCGTGCTGGACGACATCCACTGGTCCAAAGAAATGGAGCAGGCCTGGGCTACCATCAAGCAGCACCCTGAAGTGACCGTGACCGTAGATTTGTTCTTTATCGGCCTGGTTTTTTTCCGCCGAAATCAGCCCAAACAGCATTTTTCGCTGCGTTTTGATAACCCGCTTGACAACCTGCTGGAGCGGGTGCGCTGGCTTTCTTCTTAGCGGCAAGCTCAACCACAAGACGATTACTAAAATAAATAGCAAAACAAAGCCGTCAAATACTAGTATATTTGGCATACGTGCGGTTGTCACCCCGCCAACACGGCTGCCTCAAAAGCAGTGAAGCCCGTGTTGTAGCACGGGCTTCGGGATAAGTAGGGTGTTTAGGCCACCCTCAAATCCATTGGTATGGGACAGGGTCGTACTGACATGGATGGGCTTCGTTTCCAATGCTCCATTCATGTGACCACTACTTTTGTAGTGAAGGTAGTGGCCGCTTTAGGCGGAATAGGAGGCTTATACCTCCTGTTTAACCCTTAGCGGTAACGGTAGCAGGAGGCAGCACGCTTCCTGCTACTTTTGTTTTCAACGAAGCAAATATACTGGATGTTTTGGCAAAGAAGGTATACCTCCCGGCAAGGTCTGACCGCCAGTATGCAGGAGCCTTAGTTTGTATCTTGACTAGGTTAGCGGATGGCTTCGCGCACGCGCGTGAGCTTCACCAGCAGGTCTTCCAGCCGATCCAGGGCCAGCATATTGGCCCCGTCCGACTTGGCCGTGGCGGGTGTGGGGTGAGTCTCGATGAACAGGCCATCGGCCCCAACCGCAATGGCGGCTTTGGCAATGGTTTCAATTAGCTGGGGCTTGCCGCCCGTCACGCCGCTGCTCTGGTTGGGCTGCTGCAGGGAGTGGGTCACGTCCATCACCACGGGCACGCCAAACGCGCGCATAGCGGGCAGGTTGCGGAAGTCCACTACTAGGTCGGAGTAGCCGAAAGAGTTGCCCCGGTCGGTAAGAATCACGTTTTCGTTGCCCGACTGCCGCACCTTGTCCACGGCAAACTGCATGGACTCGCCGCTCAGAAACTGGCCCTTCTTCACGTTTACCACCTTGCCGGTTTTGGCGGCGGCTACTAGCAAGTCCGTCTGCCGGCACAGGAAGGCCGGAATCTGCAGCACGTCCACGTACTCGGCCGCCAGGGCGGCCTCCTCCGATTCGTGGATGTCGGTAACGGTAGGCACCCCGATTTCCCGGCCCACTTTCTGGAGAATGCGCAGGGCTTTCTCGTCGCCAATGCCGGTGTAAGAATCGAGGCGGGAGCGGTTGGCTTTGCGGTAGGAGCCCTTGAAGATGTATGGAATCTGCAGCTTATCGGTAAGAGTGCGAACCTGCTCGGCAATGTGCAGGGCCATATCCTCACCCTCAATCACGCAGGGCCCCGCCATCAGAAAAAACTGACCGGAGTTGGTGTTGCGAAGGTGGGGCAGAACGGTAGCAAGGGCTTGAATCATGGTAGGAGAATTGGGGCGCCGGCCGGAGCTGGGCTGCTGAAAAAAGAACAGTGGAAGAAAAGCAGACTGGCCGCAGATCAGGAATCTGACGGTTGCTTTTTCTTTAGACAGATAAACAACTCCCGCCCCCGGCGCGGGGGTAAGGAGTTGGTGGCCGTTTCGAAATGCACGAAGTCGAAATAGGGCGCAAAGTAGCTACGATATTCTTCGCGGGAGCCACCGAAGGGCGGGCCGAGTTGGCTAAACTCCGTGTCGAAGAGCAGGCCCATTAAGGTACCGCCGGGCCGCAACAGCTGCGCGCACTGCTGCGCGTACTGGGGGCGCTGGCTGGGCTCCAGAGCGCAAAAAAAGGTTTGCTCCACTAGCAAGTCAAACGGCGGGGTAGGCTTCAGGGCGAAGAAATCCTGCTGTAGCAGGTGGGCGGCCGGAAAATCCGGTACGCGCTGCTGGAAGTCGCGCAGGGGCGCGGCGGCTACGTCGGCTACCCACACCTTGCGCCAGCCCTGGCGGTGCAGGTATTCGGCCTCGTAGGCCCGCCCGGCCCCCGGAATCAGGATGCGGCGCTCATCGGGTAATCCTAGCTGCCTGAAATAATCCAGTAGCGGGGGCGTTATGCTGCCCGCGTCCCAGCCGGTTTGCCCAGTTAGGTAGCGCTGCTGCCAATAAGCGGCGTCAAGTTGCGAATCCGGATGCATATTGTAGCGGGGTTGTACCTTCGGCACTTGCCAGGGTACGGAACTCCGTTATTTTTGCCTAAAGGTACTACCTCCGCCCGGACTCTTCCGGGCCTCACTTAACCCCTCTTGCTATGGAACAAGACCAGAGTCCCGAGCCGAAGAACAACAACCGCGTCCTCCTGATTGTGGCCCTGATTCTGGTGCTGCTTGGCATCAACGGCCTGCTTTTCTACATGAACCAGCAGAAATCCAAGCAGAATGAACAGCTCCAAGCTGATGTGGTAACCAAGGATGCCAAGCTGGAAGAGCAGATTAAGCAGTACGAGGCGCTGAAGGCCGACTACGAGCGGCAAAGCCAGGAAGTGCAGGGCATGGGTCTGGCCAACGACTCGTTGGAAGCCAAGCTGGCCCAGATTAATGCCGACCTGCTCAAGCTTCGCTCCTTCCGGGCCGGCAGCTTCAGCATTGCCGAGCAGAACCGGTTCAAGCAGCGCGCCACCAACTTCGAGGCGCAGCTGCGCAAGAAAGACGAGGAAATTGCCCAGCTGAAAGCCGACAACGAAGCGCTGTACACCGAGACGACCACGCTGAAAGAACGCCAAAACAAGCTCACGGATACTATTTCGACGGTTGTGCGCTCCAACCAGGAGCTCAACGAGAAGGTAACCATTGCCTCCCGCCTGCAAGCCGAGAACATCCGGGTGGGCGTGGTCAACAGCCGCGAGAAGGAAAAGTCGGATGAAGACAACGAGTTCAAAGCCAAGCGCGTCGAGAAAATCAAGGTAACCTTTAACCTGGCCCGCAATGATGTGTCGCCGAAGGAAACCAAGCAGATCCTGATGCGCCTGATTGAGCCCGACGGCGCGGCCTTGTACAACCTGAGCACCGGAGGCGGCACCTTCATGATTGATGGCGCCGAGGCGTTTTACACCGCCAAGCAGGACCTGGTATTCGACAACACCCGCCAGCCCGTGCAATTCCTGTACGCCAAAGGCGCGGCCTACAAAACCGGCCTCCACACCGTGGAGCTGTACGAAGGCGGCGTGATGATCGGCAAGACCACTTTTACCCTTAAATAAATCACGGATTTAGACGGATTTCTCGGATTACACGGATTTGTTCGGTTGTCTGGGTGTATCCGAGACATTCGCTTTAACCGAGTAACAAAAAAGGACAACCCACCTGGGTTGTCCTTTTTTGTTGCCAGCGGTGGTCGGTCAGCAGTTCCCCGCTCACGCTTACCTCATCACAACGAATCCGTGTAATCCGAAAAATCCGTCTAAATCCGTGATTCGAGGTCGTCCAGCTTCTTGAGCGTGGCCTTGATGTTTTCCGTGAACAGCACGACTACCGAGCCGGGTTGGGCCGTGTTGAGCACGTGGTCAATGGCATCCATTTCGTTTTCGATATAGGTAATCGGCAGCTCCGGGTTGTCCAGGCGCAGGCCGCGGGTCATGATTTCGTGCAGCTCCTCGGCGGTTTTACCACGCAAGTCCCGGTCCTGCCGCAACACCACCTCATCGAAAATACGACCGGCTACCCGGGCAAAGCTCAGCGTGTCCTCGTCGCGCCGGTCGCCCAGGCCCGACACCACTCCTACCTTGCGGGTGGCCTCCGTAGCATTCAGAAACTCGGCAAATTTCTCGATGCCGTGCGTGTTGTGGGCGTAGTCCACAATCACCTCGAAAGTGGGAAACTTGTACACGTTCATGCGGCCCGGCGTTTTGGCGGCCGAGGGCACAAACGTGCGCAGCGCCTGCTTAATATCGTCTTTATCGAAGCCGTAGCAATAGCACGCCAGAGCGGCCGCCAACGCGTTTTCGATGTTGAACGTGGCCCTACCCCCAAACGTGATGGGAAACTCCGAAGCCCGGTCGATGCGCAGCTTGTAGCTGTTCTTGTAAATGGTGATGTAACCTTCCTCGTACACGGCGGCCAATCCGCCGCTTTCCGCGTGCTCCCGAATGCGGGGGCTGTGCTCGTTCATGCTGAACAGGGCCACCCGGCACTCCAGCTTTTCGCGCATGGCGTACACCAGGTCATCGTCGGCGTTAAGGACGGCCCAGCCGTTTTTGCGCACGGTGCGCGGCAGCACCCCTTTCACGGCTGCCATTTCTTCCACCGTATAAATGTCGCGCATCCCCAGGTGGTCGGCCGCGACGTTGGTTACGATGGCCACGTCGCAGGTGTGGAAGCCCAATCCGGAGCGAAGCATGCCGCCACGAGCCGTTTCCAGCACGGCAAAGTTCACCGTTGGGTCTTTAAGAACGAACTCCGCACTTTGGCCCCCGGTGCAGTCCCCGCTCTGCAGCTGCACTCCCTGGATATAGATGCCGCTGGTCGTGGTGTGCCCTACTTTGTAGCCCTTGGAAGCTACTATGTGGGAAAGCAATTGGGTAGTGGTGGTTTTTCCGTTGGTGCCAGTAACGGCAAAAATGGGAATCCGAGCCGTGCTGCCGGCCGGAAACAGCATGTCTACTACCGGAGCGGCTACGTTGCGGGGCAGGCCCTCGGTGGGCGCAATGTGCATGCGGAAACCAGGCGCCGCATTAACCTCGATTACGGCCCCGCGCGTCTCATTCAGCGGAATGGCAATGTCGGAGGTGAGCAGGTCGATACCACAAATATCCAGGCCAATGATGCCGGCTACTCGTTCCGCCAGCAACACGTTGTACGGGTGCACCAAGTCAGTGACGTCCGTAGCGGTACCGCCGGTGCTGATGTTGGCAGTGCTCTTTAAGTAGAGTTCTTTGCCCGGGGGTAGCACCGAATCAATGGTTAAGTCCTGCACGCGCAGAATGTCCAGCGTGTGTTGGTCGGCCTTGATGCTGGTAAGCTCCTTCTCGTGGCCGATGCCGCGGCGCGGGTCCTCGTTAATCTTATCAATCAGCTGCTGAATGGTGCTGACGCCGTCGCCTACTACGGCCGCAGGAGTACGTTTAGCGGCGGCAATCAGCTTGCCGTTGACTACTAGCAGCCGGTAGTCGTGACCTTCGACGAATTGCTCCACAATAACGGCCCGGGAGTATTTCTGGGCCGCTTGCAATCCTTCCACGGCGTCCTCCCAGTTCATGATGCGGATGGTAGCGCCTTTGCCGTGGTTGCCATCCAAGGGCTTGGTCACGATGGGAAAGCCCAGTTCTTCCACCGCGTCGCGTAAGCCCTGCTCCGAGTACACCGTGGTACCGTAGGGCACGGGCACGCCCGCGTCCTTTAGCATGGCCTTGGTGCGGTTTTTATTGCCCGCCACCTCCACGCCCGCGTGGGAAGTGTAGCTGGTAGTGGTAGCCCAGATGCGCTTCTGGTTTACTCCGTAACCCAGCTGGATAATATTGCTGTTCTTGAGTTGGATGTAGGGAATATTGCGCGAAGCCGCTTCGGCCACAATGCTGTAGGTACTGGGACCAAAAAACTCCTCTTCCCGGATTTCGTGCAGCTCGTCGATAATCGGCTTCAGGTTGACGGGCTGTCCGTGGCACAGGTCATCCACTAGTTGCACGGCAGCCTCCGCGGCCACGCGCCCTGCCCGCTCCTCCTGGTAGCAGAACACCACAAAATCGACGCCTTCCTGGTGAGCCGGGTACGACTTACCCCAGATTACGGGCATACCGGCCGTGCGCTGCAATGCCAGTGCCACCTGCAGAATTACGTGGCTCAGTGGTTCGCCGTCGGCAAGCTGCTCCTCGGTAAGCGGTGGGTTTTTCGTCGACGACTTTTCTAAGTCGCCAGTCTGCGGTTGCGCCAGTTCCGGCAACAGCTTCGGCAGCTGCTCAGCCAGGGCCGGCACGCTGTTCGACCACGTATCGGCCAGATCCTGCAGGTCCACTTTCATCACAATCAGCTTGTGATGTTTAACAGACCAGTAGCTGGGGCCGCGCATTGTGCGGAGGTCAATAATCTTCATGGGGAAAAGATGAAAAGGGAATAAGGATGTACGCTTCTCTACGCGGGAATGAAATGTAGGGATAATGCCGTTGTAATCATTTTTGGCGTGCTAAGCCAATAATCCGCGCAGCAGCAGCATTTACCGATATATTAATTTCTGATAAGCTCCCTTTTCTTTGCTGAGTGATATTGAGCTTGTCTTGTAGCGGACCAATGCTTACCGTAAGACCGTTAAATGCAAAAACCCCGGTCGGGGCTAATCGACCGGGGCACTAGGCACTCTGAAAACAGGGAAAAAGAGGTGACGAGCGGATTCGAACCGCTGTAGGAGGTTTTGCAGACCTCTACCTAGCCACTCGGTCACGTCACCAGTGGTTTTGAGGATGCAAACATACGCCTTAATCCGACTTCTGCCAAGCTGACTAGCGTTTTTTCGCTGGCAACCCAGGTAAGTAACTGGATTAGTGCAGGAAATTTTATGGCCTCTTCTTTTGCCTGCAAAAATAGCCATACTCCTTACAGGGTAGTAGGCATTGGAAGTGATAAGCAATGCGCCAACCTGCTTGTTCTCCCTCAGGCGGAGTGGTAACCTGCTACGGCAACAAAAAAGGCCCCGAATTGCTTCGGGGCCTCTTGTTTACAAGCTAATTGACCAGCGAAATTACTCGCCGCCTTGCTCGTTGCCCAGCATCTTGTCGCGCAGAGCGGACAGGGCATCCAGGTCACCGAGGGTCGACTTCTCAGCCGTGGCGGGCTTCTTCAGGTCGCTCAGTTTGCCTTCGCCTTGAGCGCCGGCAGCGGCACCCGTAGCAGGCTTCTTCTTGGTGAACTTCGAAGCGCGGGAATCTTCTTCCTGCGCCTGGTTGAACACCGCGGTGTGCGACAGCACGATGCGACGGTCATCCTTCGAGAACTCCACCACGCGGAAGTCCAGGGTTTCGCCGTTTTCAGCGTTGCTGTTGTCTTCCTTCACCAGCGACTTGGGGTAGGCGAAGCCTTCGATGCCGTAAGGCAACTCGAGAACCGCACCACGGTCGTTTTTCTCGGTGATGGTAGCCTTGTGCACCGAGCCGGGGGTGAATACCGTCTGGAACGTATCCCAGGGGTTTTCTTCCAGCTGCTTGTGGCCCAGGGCCAGACGACGGTTAGCTACGTCCAGTTCCAGAACTACCACGTCCAGACGGTCGCCCACCTTCACTACTTCCGAAGGATGCTTGATCTTCTTGGTCCACGACAGGTCCGAAACGTGCACGAGGCCGTCTACACCTTCTTCCAGCTCAACGAACAGGCCGAAATTGGTCAGGTTGCGCACCAGACCGTTGTGGTTGGTACCTACGGCGTACTTCGTAGCGAAGTCGCCGCGGGTCCAGGGATCTTCGCTCAGTTGCTTGATGCCCAGGCTCATCTTGCGGTCTTCGCGGTCGAGGGTCAGGATCTGCGCCTCTACTACGTCGCCCTGCTTGATGAAGTCCTGCGGGTTACGCAGGTGCTGGCTCCAGCTCATTTCTGAAACGTGGATCAGGCCTTCTACGCCGGGGATGATTTCCATGAACGCGCCGTAGTCGGCTACGTTCACGATGCGGCCTTTCACTTTCGAGCCTACGCCCATGTCGGCGGGCAGCGAATCCCATGGGTGCGGGGTCAGCTGCTTCAGGCCCAGGCTGATACGCTTCTTGGCTTCGTCGAAGTCCAGCACGACGATGTTCAGCTTCTGGTCGAGCTGCAGCACTTCGCTCGGGTGAGCGATACGGCCCCACGAGATGTCGGTGATGTGCAGCAGACCGTCGACGCCACCCAGGTCGATGAACACGCCGAAGTTGGTCATGTTCTTGATAACGCCCTCGAGGATCTGGCCTTTTTCCAGGTTGTTGAGGATGGCTTCGCGCTGCTTCTCGAGGTCTTTCTCGATCAGGACTTTGTGCGAAACTACCACGTTGTCGAAAGCGGCGTTGATTTTCACCACTTTCACTTCCATGCGACGACCAACATAGATGTCGAAGTCACGGATGGGCTTCACGTCAATCTGCGAGCCGGGCAGGAAGGCTTCAACGCCGTCCAGATCCATGATCAGACCACCTTTGGTGCGGCGCTTTACTACCCCTTCCAGAACGGTGTCGTTCTCCAGCGCGTCGTAAATAGCTTTCCAAGCCTGCTTGATCTTAGCCTTCTTGCGGCTCAGGATCAGCTGACCGTTCTGGTCTTCCTGGTCCTCAATGAACACCTCAACCTCGTCGCCTACTTTTAGCTCGGGCAGGTCGCGGAATTCGGAGAGGGGCACCAGACCATCGGATTTGAAGCCGATGTTCAGGATTACGTCGCGGTCAGTGATGCCCACCACGGTGCCTTTGATTACTTCTTCTTCCTGAACAGTGGTCAGCGTTTCGCTGTACATCTGCTCCATCTCAGCGCGCTGCTCAGCGGAGTAGTTGCCACCGAAGCTGTTGGCTCCAACGTTGTCCCAGTCGAAGTTGTCTACTACTTCTGCCATGATATGATGCAGTGGCCCTCGTGTACACGTCCGGCGCAGGGCCCGCCTCCGGAACGCGTTTTTGTTTGATACACAGCGCAATTACGCCGGCCTCGCCACCCTGGCGGGGCGGCAAAGATACGGAGTTTAGGGGCTATTTGCTACAGCTATAGAGCGTTATTACCCATCTACTTTATTCTGTTCCTCGCAACTTGCCAGACAGGCCAAGCAGTCTTTCTCTGCCTAACTCTCGGTCTAATTTCTCCATAAATAGTGTAGCAGCCGCCATCAGTTCCTATTCATCAATGCACGCATGACAGCTAAATGCTTGCCAGATGGAGTGAATCCGGTAACGGTTACTGCCCGCCGGCTCTAACGCTAGGATTGCTCCTTCTTGCTCGTCATGATCCCTGGTAAAGTAGTGCATGGGCACCCCAGGCCTAATTCAGCCACCGCACCAAGCCACTTTCTCAGCGCCAGCCCAAACTCGGCCAACAACATATTTGACTCATGAAAAAATATGCGGCCGTTAATCCTGATTGTCAATTCTCCTTCTAGGTAATCTACCCAATAATTCCGTTGGCTTTCGTCCGGATACTCTTGGATAGCAAATTCAAGTACCAATTCTGTCTTTTCCATCGATTCTAAAAATAGTGGCTGCCTACTGCAACGAAAGAGGGACTGCCACATTTGCGGCAGTCCCTCTTTCGTTGCAGTAGCTTGTTTATTCTATGCCCGCCCCAACTCGCGCAAGTGGGCTACGTGCGAAGCTACGGCGTAGCGCATCTTGGGGTACTCGTTGTACTCCACGCCGAACTCCGCGCACATCTGGCGGATGATTTTGTTCAGGGCGGGGTAGTGCACGTGGGAGATGTTGGGGAAGAGGTGGTGCTCGACCTGGAAGTTCAGGCCGCCTACCAGCCAGCTAATGAGCTTGTTATCGGTAGCGAAGTTGGCGGTGGTTTTAATCTGGTGGATGGCCCACTCGTCCTCAATCTTGCGGGTGGTTTCGTGAGGCACCACGAAGCTGGTGTGCTCCACGGTGTGGGCCAACTGGAACACAATGCTTAGCGTGAAGCCGGCTACGGCCATGAACACCAGGAAACCGACCAACCAGCTTACTACACCAACCATATAAATGGGCAGGGCCACGAACAGGCCGAGGTGCAGCACTTTAAAACCCCAGAATACGCCCTGGTCGGAGGCCGTCATCTTCTTGATGGGCATCTCCCCGATTTTACCGCGGAAATACTTCTGGTAGTCCATGTAGAAAATCCAGGCGATGAACAGCAGAGCGTAGAAAAACCAGAAGTACAGGTGCTGGAAGCGGTGGAGCTTGCGGCGGGGCTGCTCCGGGCTCAGGCGCAGCCAGGGCTGGGCGTCGAGGTCATCGTCCACGCCTTCCACGTTGGTGTACATGTGGTGGATAAGGTTGTGCTTGGCATTCCACATGTAGGAGTTGCCGCCCATCACGTTCAGGGTAAAGGCGGCAAACTGGTTCATCCACTTCTTCTTGCTGAACGAGCCGTGGGCCCCATCGTGCATGACGTTGAAGCCGATGGCAGCGCCAATAAATCCCAGCAGAGCACATTCGGCCACGCCCACCCAAGCGGTAGGCGTCCAGAACACGAGGTGCAGGTACACGGCGACAAAGGCGGCCGTTAGCAGCAGTGCTTTGAAGAACAGGGCTTTACCCCCCGTGGTTGATTTGCCGGCTTCGGCAAAATAGGCGTTGGTGCGGCGCTTCAACTCCTGATGAAAGGAGCGGGAAGCCGCGAATTTGGGTGCTTGCATAGGGGGTGGTCAAGAAGAACTAAGACAAAGATACCGGTTCAGGTTTCCTCTTTGGCGTTTGGGGTAGGAAAGGCGGGATTTTGCACCGCCCAGGCTGGCCCGTTTGCCAGAACCAGGCGGCCACCTTCGTCGATTTCGCCAGCCATGAAGGGCCGGGCCACCTCTGTAAGCCCAAGCAGCCGCGCTTCGTTCATTTCTGCACCACCTCTGCTCCACCGGCAAGTGGTAAATCTGGCTTCAGCAGGGGCCGCAACCCCGACACCGGCACGAACACCCGGATTTCTCCTTGGGCAAAAGAAGCTACTTCATAGGGCGAGTACACGAACACAGCTCCCCCGCTGGTTAGGTACACGTTGCGGGTAACTGGCAACGTATTTTCGAATAGCGCATCAGAAAGCGGCTGCTCGGGTTGCAGGCCCAGAACCGGGCGTGCGTAACGTCCCAGTAGCTGCTCGAGTTGGGCCTCGGAACCGGCGCGAAAAATATCGGGGTAGCGGAGGACACGGCCCGTGCGGGTATCGTAGCTACAAACGGTGGTGCCGTAGTTGCCATGGGCACCACCGCTATAGTCATAGTTGAAATACCCGATGCTCAGTAAACTTCCCTCGTTCCAGAGCACGTAGGTGCTGGTCTGCTGCTCGTAGCGTAGGGTGGCAAGGGGGCGGTAGCTGCTGGTATCTTCGTCCAACTCGGTTAGCATGGGGCCAGCTTCCTGCTGATAATCCTTGGTGAAGCTGCTGAGTTGTTCTTTCCAAAATGCGTCCAGGGTAGGCGCCGGGCGGGTAGCTAGTGAGTCGCCCCGCAAGGTTCGCAGCAGGTTGGCCTGCAGCGTAGCCTTGCTACCCTCACCAGCGGGCAGCAAGGCGTGCAGCCCTACCCTACCGGCTATAGTGTCCTGCGGATGATTGGGGCGGGCGGGCACGGTGGCTGTGAAGCTGCGCGAAACCAACTCGATACCTGCGGGCACGTGTACCCGGCGCAGCACCATGGCTTTTCCAGCGCGGGTGCCTAGTAAGTTGGAGCCGTGCAGGGCAAGAAGCCAGCGCGGGCCATTCTGCTGTTGCGCTACTGCGTCAGTACGTACATCCCGCAGAATGAGGCTATCAGTGCCGGCCGACAGGTTCCCCATCACTTCATACGGGTGTCCATCGGCGGCAGTATAAAAGCCGACAAGCCGCCCCGGCGAGGCTTCTCCCAGGCCCTCAGGCAAGCACTGTAGGTGCAGAGTGATGCTGTCAGGAGAGCCCGGCAGCACGCTCCGGTATTGCCAGTACCAAGTGCCCGGCGAGTCGGTGAGTTGGGCGCCACTGGCCGCTACGGGCGCCTTGGCAGTGGCAGACTGGGCGGCGGAAGTATCCGGGCTGGAATTGCAGCCGCTTAGCAGTAATGCCAGGGTAGCAGCGGCGGAAAGTAGCAGCCGCACAGGGGCCTGCTGGCACGAAACAAAGGAGAGGTTCATTGGGCCAAAGAACGCAGAATTCAGGCTCTTTCTGTGCTGCTGTGCAACATCTTGGCATCCGTCTATCCTTGGGTAAGCCCAAGCGTATGTACAGACATTGTATCCTTTGTACGCTGTTCCAAACACCTTTTACCTTCTTTCTTATGAGCTACATCAAAGCAGGCCAAGACACCAATGGCGAGGACGTTAAACTACACTACATTGACCAGGGCCAGGGCAACCCCATCGTGCTGATTCACGGGTGGCCCGCCACCTACGAAATGTGGGAGTACCAGCTGGCCGAGCTGCCCAAGCACGGCAACCGGGTAGTGGCCTACACCCGCCGCGGGTTCGGCAACTCCTCCAAAACCTGGGAGGGCAACGATTACGACACATTTGCCGACGACCTGAACGCGGTGCTGGAAACCCTGGACTTGCAGAACGTAACGCTCGTGGGTTTTTCTATGGGCGGGGGCGAAGTGGCCCGCTACATGAGCCGCTACGGCGGAGCCCGGGTAGCGCGCGTAGCCTTCGTGGCGGCCGTAACCCCCTTCCTACTCAAAACCGACGACAACCCCGACGGAGCCGACAAGTCGGTGTTCGACGATATGGTGGAGAACATCCGCAACGACCGGTTCGATTTCCTGCAAAGCTTTGGTAAGAAGTTCTTCGGTGTGGGCGTGATTAAACACCCCGTTAGCCAGGCTACCCTTGACTGGATGCAGGCTATGTGCCAACTGGCCTCGCCCCGTGCTACGGAGCAATGCGTATACGCCTTTGCCGCCACCGACTTCCGCCAGGATTTGGCTTCGCTAAAGGTGCCTACTCTCGTTATTCACGGCAGCAGCGACGAAACCGTGCCGCCGAAAAACAGCGGCGAGCGGATGACCCAATATGTACCGCATGCCCAGTTCGTGGAATACGGCGGCGCTCCGCACGGACTTTTCGTGACTGAAAAGGAACGCCTGAACCGCGACCTATTAGCCTTTGTCAGCGGGGGTACTGTAGGCGGCACATCTGACCAGTACTAGGCTTCGTTTCCGACCGTAATTACACCAAAGCGCCCTTGGCAACCAGCCAGGAGCGCTTTGGCATTTCTCCACCCAGCAGTAGGCCGTTCATAAGCAGAGGCTCTACCACAGAGATTGTAGGTCAATAACCACAGGAACATCATGCCGAGCACAGCGGTAGCAACGCTGCCGAGCACAAAAAAACCGGCCAGCCGTTGGGCTGCCGGTATGGTTAGTGAAGATAGGGGTGCCAGTTCTGGTCGAGAGTGCCGGCGCTAAGTTTGAGAAAACCCGTGAGGGTAGGCTTTTTGGGCTGCTGCCTGATGGTGAGGCCGGCTTCCTGGGGGGTGCGGTGGCCCTTGGCGTGGTTGCACCGCGCGCAAGCCGTGAGCAAGTTAGCCCAACTCGAGTCGCCGCCCCTACTTCGGGGCAGTACGTGGTCCAGGGTCAGGTTTTTCGTGGAGCCGCAGTACTGGCACTCGAAATGGTCCCGCTTCATAACGTTGTGCCGGCTCAGGGCAATGCCCTTGTAAGGCACCCGCACGTAGCGCTGCAACCGAATAATGCTGGGCTTGGGAAACGCCTTGCTTACCGTGCGCAACACGCCGTTTTCCGACTTGGCAATCAGTTCGGCTTTTTCTAAAAACAGAAGTACGAAGGCCTTCTGTACACTGCACAGCGTAATAGCCGTGTAGTCACCGTTCAACACAAGCACTTTTTGGTCCATACACGCTAAGAAAAAGGAATCTGGTCTGGCAGAAAGCTAGATGATTCTTAGCGTATTAACAATAGCTACCCGGTTTAGTTCGGTAGGTGAAACCGGACAACCAACCGGGCTATTCGTCGGGTAAAATTCGCTTAATCAGGCGCAGCTTGTGGCTGTACTTCTGCTGGTCGCGGCGGAAGATGCCGTTGTGGTCCAAAGGGTCGATGCGTACTTCCCCGCTGGCGTGAATAATCTGTTGGTCATCTAGCAGCAGGCCCACGTGAATGATGCGGCCCTCGGCGTTATCAAAGAAAGCCAGGTCGCCGGGGCGGGTTTGGGCCACGAAATGCACGGGCTGCCCCAGGTTGATTTGCTGGTGGGCATCGCGCGGGAGCTGCACCCCAATCAGGCCGTAGAGTTGCTGCATCAGCCCCGAGCAGTCGATGCCAAACAGGGTTTTGCCGCCCCACAGGTAGGGCGACTTTAGAAACGTCAGGGCCATTTTCTGCAGCAGCCGCAGGCGCTGGTCGGCGGGGCCGTGGGGGCCGTGCCCGTTCTGGGGGTTGGTGGCGGCCCCGTTATAGAACAGCTGCCGCTCGCCCAGGCGCAGGGTCATGCCGTCGAAGAAAGGCAAGCGCGTACCTAGCGTCACCGGAATGCGGGTGGCCTCGTCGCTGACCATCTGCACCACATCCAGGGTGCGGGGGTGGTCCTGGGCCTGCCAGGCCTGCAGGTACTCGGCCGTGACGGGCAGGTGCTGCTTGCCATCAATCCAGCCCACGTACTGGTCGGCGGCGAGTTTAATCTGGCGCCACTGCTCCTGGGCGCGCAGAATGGTATAGCACTCTCCGAAGATAAGCTGGGTGACAATTTCGGCCTTATCGGAAGGTTCGGCTCGTACCGGCACGGCGCTCAGGGCGCAGATTCCGTAATCCAAGACGGTGAACTGGTGAGATGGTGAAATGGTGAGTTGCTGTTCACCATGCGCAGAAGTAGACTACCTACGTAGGTAGTCGGCTGCTAATATACGTACGCGAAGCTCCCGCTTAATCGGCAACCAGCCAAACATCTGCCCGAAAACTCACTAAATCACCATTTCACCCTCTCGCCTAATAGTCCCGGGCGCGGTCCATTTCGCGCTTCTGGTCCTTGGCTTTGAGGTCGTCGCGCTTGTCGAAGAGCTTTTTGCCTTTGGCCAGGGCAATTTCCAGCTTGGCAAAGCCCCGCTCGTTCACGAACATGCGGATGGGAATGATGGTCAGGCCCTGCTCCTGGTTTTTGTTGGCTAGCTGCTTTAGTTCGCGCTTGTTGAGCAGAAGCTTGCGGGCGCGGGTGGGCTCGTGGTTGTTGTAGGTGCCCTCGGTGTACTTGGCAATGGTCAGGTTGTGCACCCACAGGCTGCCGTCGGGGTGGAAGGTGCAGAAACCGTCCTGAATCTGGACGCTGCCCTCCCGGATGCTCTTGATTTCAGTGCCTTGCAGCATAATGCCCGCGTCGTACTTTACCAGGAAAGCATACTCGTGGCTGGCGCGGCGGTTGAGAATATTGACACGCTTGGGCGTATCGTCTTTTTGTTTGGCCATGGAAAAGGGCCGCTGTAAGAGCGGTGTAAGCAAGATTCGCAAATGCGCGGGGCAAGGTTGCGAATAATAACAGAGGGTAGTAGAAAAGCCGCTGCGCTAGGCCAGCTTCAGGCGCGGGTCGGAGCTGACGAGCTGATCGGCAAAGTCGCCGGCCTGGTACTGAAACTGAGCCGTCATGGCCACCATGCCCGCGTTGTCGGTGCAATACTGGAAGGCCGGAATAAATACTTGCCAACCCTGAGCCTGGGCCTCGTCCTGCAGAGCCTGGCGCAGGCCGCTGTTGGCGGCTACCCCACCGGCCAGGGCAATCTGGGTCAGGCCCTGGTCGTGAGCGGCGCGGCGCAGCTGGCGCAGCAAGGTTTGGATGATGGTGTGCTGAATGCTGGCGCACAGGTCCGGGAGGTTTTCCTGGATGAAAGTGGGGTTCTGCGCAGTTTCTTTTTTCAGGAAGTAGAGCACCGCCGTTTTCAGCCCGCTAAACGAGAAATCGTAGCCGGGCATGGCCCCAACCGGAAATGGAAAGCGCGTTGGGTTTCCTGCGCGGGCCAGCTTATCTAAGTGCGGCCCGCCGGGGTAAGGCAGGCCGAGCAGCTTGGCGGTTTTGTCGAAGGCCTCACCGGCGGCGTCGTCAATAGTCTGGCCGATGATTTCCATGTCCAGGGCGCTGCGCACCACCACCAGCTGGGTGTGGCCGCCGCTGACGGTCAGGCACAGAAAAGGAAATACGGGCCGGGGCGCGTCAATAAAGTGGGCCAGAATGTGGGCCCGCATGTGATTCACGGCAATCAGCGGTTTGCCCAGGGCCAGGGCCAGGGTTTTGGCGAACATGCCCCCTACCAGCAAGGAGCCCAGCAAACCCGGTCCTTGGGTGAAGGCTACGGCATCGAGGTCTTGCTTGCGGATGCCCGCTTTCTGCAGGGCCGCTTCCACCACCGGAATCAGGTGCTGTTGGTGGGCCCGGGAGGCCAGCTCCGGTACTACCCCACCGTACTGCTCGTGTACTTGCTGGGTAGCCACCACGTTAGAGCGGATTTCGCCGCCGGCCAGTACGGCCGCCGACGTATCGTCGCAGGAAGACTCAATGGCGAGAATGACGGGATGCATCTTTTGAGAAGCTAGGAGCTAGGAGGTGAAAGCTAGGAGGCAGCAGCAAGCCAGAGAGTAGCCTCTGAGAGGGTAGAACAAATTCTAACTTCTAGCTTCTACCTCCTAGCTTCCGGGCAACAAAGGTCGGGGCAAAACACCACATTGCCGCTTTCCGGCGTTTTCCGTTAACCCTGGCCCCGCTGGTAACGTTTTTGCGCGGGGCTGATTTGCCAGGCAACGGTCGGGGTGAACCCTGTATCTTTGCTTCGGGCTGCCTGCCGCTTCCCCTGTTTCGCCTGTCCGTGCCTCGTTTTCTGTCCGTAACGCTCAAGGTTCTGTTTGCCCTGCTCCTGCTGGTTATGCTGGCGGTGGTGGGTGCCTTGGTGGCGTTGCGCGTGCCCAGCGTGCAAACCAACCTGGCCAAGCGGGCTGCCAGCATCCTTACCGACAAGCTCGGCCAGCAGGTAATTGTGGGCCGGGTAGATGTGCGCCCGTTCTCGCGGGTGCTGCTGGAAGGCGTGCGGGTGCTGGACAGGCGCGGCAACGAGTTGTTCAACATTGGTCGGGCCGACGCGGATATTCGCCTGTTTACCGTTTTCGACCCCAGCCACTTGCACGTGGGCAAGCTCACGCTGGAAGAGCCGCGCTTCAACCTCGTAACGTACAAGGACCAGCCCGACTCTACTACCCTTACCCAGTTCATCAGCTCCATCAAGCGCCTGCTGGGTCCGCCGGACACGACCAAGGTCAGCAAGCCCTTCGATTTCAAGATTGAGGCCATTGGCCTGCGCAACGGCCGCTTTGTGCTGGAGCGCCACGACGTGCCCCGCATCCCGGAGTACGGCCGTACTATGGACTACGCCCACATGCAACTGGACAGCATCTACGCCGATGCCGACCAGCTCTGGTTTAAGGGCGACACGATTCACGCCAACATCCGGGGGCTGCGCACCGTGGATACGCCCAGCGGCACCCGCCTGCGTGAGCTGACCTCGAACATGACCTATGCCGGCAAGTTCTGGGAGTTTGACCAGCTGATGCTGCGGGTGCAAAACAGCCAACTCCACGACTACCTCCGCTTCGAGTACGACCATTTCCTCAACTTCACCGACTTCAACGACTCCGTAAAAGTCATTGCCCGCCTGCAGCCCAGCCGCGTTTATTCCGACGACATTGCCAAGTTTGCGCCCCAGAAATTCATGCGGGAGCTAAACGAAACCGTGCTGATTTCGGGCCAGGCCAAGGGCTACGTGCGCAACTTCACCACCAAAAACCTCGACATCCAGTACGGGCGCAACTCCCGGGTGAAGGGCGACATTAACGTGGAAGGGCTGCCGAATTTCAAGGAGAGCTTTATAGAAATGCGCCTGCAGCCTTCCGTGGTCGATGGCCGTGACATTCGGCGCTACATTCCGGCTTCGGGCTGGCCCTACGTGCAGCGCCTGGGCACAGTGCGGCTGAAAGGCCAGTTCCTGGGGTTCTACAACGACTTCGTGGCCAACGGCTCCTTCCAGACGGCCCTGGGCTCGGTGGTATCCGACGTGAACCTGAAGTTTAAGGACGACCCACGCTTCTCCAGCTACGAGGGCCAGGTGCGCACCACGGGCTTCCAGCTGGGCAAGCTGCTGGGGGATGAAAGCTTGGTGCGCGACATCACCATGAACGGCAAGGTAGCCGGCGTAGGCTTTGATGCGCGCACGGCCCGCCTGACGGCCAATGCCACCGTGCAAAGCATCTGGCTCAATGGCTACCGCTACCGCAACATTACCACCAACGGCAAGTTCAGCCGCGAGTCGTTCACGGGTACCCTGGCCGCCAACGACCCCAGCCTGCAGTTTGATGCCGACGGTACCATTGACCTGAACAGGGCCCGGCAGGCTTTCGACCTGCGGGCCCGGGTGCGCCGCGCCGATTTGCGGGCCCTGGGCCTGACCAGGCAAAGCGTAACGGTAGCCACTACCGCCGACGTAAAGTTTCAGGGCCTGAAGCTGGACAACTTGCTGGGCTACGCGCGGTTACGCAACTCGCGCCTGAGCTACGCCGGCCGCACCGTGCCCGTCGACACCCTCGACATCATCAGCCGCTACGGGGGCGGGCAGCGCCGGCTTACGGTGCGCTCCGAGGTGCTGAACCTGGATTTGGCCGGCAACTTCACGCCTACCACCGTTATTCGCGACGTGACCACGCTGGTGACGGAGTACCGCCTCAACTTCCAGAGCCACGACGCCGACATTGCCGCCTACTACCGCCGCAAGCGCCAGCGCCCCCTCCCCGACTACCAGATTGCCCTGAACCTGTACCTGAAGCGCCCGAACCCGGTCGTGCGCTTGTTCATGCCCCAGCTGTTCATTTCAGACTCTACCCGCATCGACGGCTCCTTCCGCAACGGGCAAACGTCTATTTTTCAGCTCGGGGGCCACGTGGATAATTTCCGCTACGACAGCCTGCAGCTCCTGGACAGCGACTTTGAACTCAACACTTCCAAGCTGCCCTACCAGCCCGAGGTGCTGGCCCAGGCCAACATTACCTCGGCCCGGCAACGGGTACCGGGGCTGGGCGCTACCGAGAAGTTCTACGTGGAAGGCGTCTGGGACCAGGAGCAGATCAACTTCTCTACCTCCCTGGCCCAGACCGGCACCACCAACAAAGCCCAGATCAACGGCGCGCTGGCCTTCCTGGAGGACGCCGTCAAGATTACTTTCCGGCAGTCGGGCGTAAACGTGCTGGGCAAGGAATGGGCCATTGCCCCGGATAACTCCCTGCTGATTTCGGGGGGCGGCAAGGAGTTTGACTTTCAAAACGTGACCCTGAGCAACGGCAGTCAAAGCATTAGCGCCCAGGGCTTTCTGTCCCAAAACCCGAACAAGCCGCTGGCCCTTACCGTCAAAGACTTTGAGCTCTCGACCCTGAACGGGCTGACGGGCGGGCAGAAGTTTGCGGGCCGGGTAAATGCCTTGGGAACTATTAGCGGCGTGTACGGGCCTCTGGTTATCAACTCCTCGCTAAAAGTCGATTCCTTGCGCATGGATAACGTGCTCATCGGCAACGTGCAAGGCCGCGGCGACTGGGACAACGGCGCCAAGCGCCTAGCCGTGAACCTGGACGTGGAGCGGGACCAGCAGCGGGCTGTTACCGTAACGGGCACCTACACGCCCAGCGCCGAAACCCAGCAGCTCAACCTGACCGGCGTGCTCGATAATGCGCCGATCAAGCTGGCCGAGCCTTTCCTGAACACGTTGTTCCGGGATTTGCAGGGCACGGCCGTGGGCACCCTGCGCCTGAACGGCAAGCTTTCCGCCCCGGTTCTCACCGGCAACCTCGACGTCACGGACGGGCAGCTGACCTTCATCTACCTGGGCACTACCTACACCTTTGCCGACCGGATTCGCTTCCTGGAAGACCGGATTGCCCTGCAGAACATTGCCGTCCGCGACCCGCAGGGCAACACGGGGGTAGTAAACGGCAGCATTTTCCAGCGGGGCTTCCAGGACATGCGCCTGGATTTGAACGCCTCGTTCCGCAAGCTGCAGGTGCTCAATACTACCCGCAAGGACAACGAGCTGTATTTCGGCCAAGCCTACGCCACGGGCACGGCCATCGTGCGCGGCCCCGCCGACAACCTGTTTATGAACGTGACGGCCCGATCTGAAGCGGGTACCCGCGTTTCGCTACCCTTCGATAACACCGCCAAGGCCGAGCAGGCCAAGTACATCAAGTTCGTGAACCGTAACCTGCCCGATACGGCCCGCACCGCCCGGGTAGAAGTAGCCGGCACCACCGACCTCTCGGGTATCCGGCTGAACATGAACCTGGACATTACGCCCGATGCCTACGTGGAGCTGCTGCTGGATGAAAGCACCGGCGACATTATCCGGGGTACGGCCGCCGGGCAGCTGCGCCTGAACATCGACACCCGCGGCGACTTCAACATGTACGGGCAGGTCGAGATTGTGCGCGGGGCCTACAACTTCACCCTGCAGGGGTTGGTGAACAAGGAGTTTGTGGTGCGCCCCGGCGGCACCATATCCTGGAACGGCGACCCGCTGGCGGGGGAAATGAACGTAACGGCCACCTACACCCAACGGGCTTCCCTGGCTCCCATCGTATTTAACACCGGCAGCGGCCCCACCAACGCGGCCGTGGTGCCCGTGACGGCCGTGATGAACCTGACGGGGCCCCTGCTGCAGCCCATTATCCGGCTTAATCTGGAGTTTAACGACATTCCTTCCTCCCTGGAAGGCGACCTGGCACCCTTCCTCTCCGCCATCCGCAACGATGAGCAGGAGCTAAACCGACAGGTGTTCAGCCTGGTAGTGTTCCGGCAGCTGACGCCGGTAGGCTCCCTGGCCGTAACCCGACTGGAAGGTGGCAACAATGCCCTGGGCAACAGTTTGGGCCAGATTATTTCCACCCAGCTGGGCCTGCTTACCTCCCAGATTGACCCCAACCTGGAAATCAGCTTTAACCTCAACGGGTTGACGGCCGAGGATTTGCAGGCCCTGCAGCTGCGCCTGAGCTACTCCTTTTTGAACGGCCGCCTGCGCGTTACCCGCGAAGGCAGCCTGGGCAGCAACGTGGGCAACGGCGTAGCCGGCGGCGACGGCACTCAGCCCATTGCCAACGCTCAAAGCTCCCTGCTCGGCGACCTGAGCCTGGAGTACTACCTGCGCCCCGACGGGAAATTCCGGGCCAAGCTGCGCTACGAGACGACCCCGCGCGACCTGACCGGCCTGAGCCAGGCCAACCAGACCCGCGCCGGCGTCTCGCTGCTGCACACCGAGCAGTTCGACTCGTTCCGGGAGCTGGTGGCGCGCAAGCGCCTGCGCCGCCGCGACCAGAACGCCCGCAAAGCCCGCGAACTTCAAATCGACGACGACCCAAGAACTGTATTGTGAAATAGTGAGGTGGTGAAATGGTGAGTTTGTTGTTCAAACTGCACCACCTGCACCGATAGCGCCGCCAGAACACCAAACTCACTATTTCACCACCTCACTATTTCACCCTATGAACCGACCCACCCGCAAGAAGAAGCTGGGCAGCTACCCGCACACCATGGTGGTGTTCAGCATTACGCTGGCCCTGCTGGTGATTGGCTTGTTCGGGCTGCTGCTGATTCATGCCCACAAGATTTCCACGCTGGTCAAGGAGAACCTGGAAATGCAGGTGTACCTGGAGCGCGGCCTGCCCGAAACTCAGCTACTGCGCCTCCAACAGGACCTCTCCCGCAAGCCCTACGTCGCCGTGAAAGCCCGGCAGCCCCAGGTGCGCTTCCTTTCCAAGGAAGAAGGCGCCAAGCAGCTCATCGACCAGACCGGCGAGGACTTTCAGCAGTTCCTCGGCGACAACCCCCTGCGTGATGCCTACCTCTTGAAAATCAACGCTGATTACGCTGATGCTCAAAACCTGGCCCGCATTAAACAGGAGCTGAAGCAGGAGCCGGGCGTATTCGAGGTGGAGTACGTGGAAAGCCTAATCACTTCCGTCAATAAAAACCTGCGCAATGTAAGCCTGGTGCTGCTGGGCTTCGCGGCGGTGCTGACCTTTGTGGTGGTGGTGCTTATCAACAACACCATTAAGCTAGCCCTGTTCTCGCAACGCTTCCTGATCCGGAGCATGCAGCTGGTGGGCGCTACCTCTTCCTTTATCCAGTGGCCCTTCCTGCGGCGAGCCGTGTGGCAGGGCCTGGTAAGCGGCGTGCTGGCCGGTCTGCTGCTGCTGGCCCTGCTGCAATACGCCTACTTGCAACTGGAGGAGCTACGCCTCTTCCGCGACGAGCAACTAATTGGCGTGTTGGTGGCGGCCCTTATTGTACTGGGCATGGGCATTGGCTTTCTGAGCTCCTGGCGCGCCGTACGCAAGTACACGGGCATGTCGCTCGATGAATTATACTAGAGCCCAGAGAGTAGTGAATGAGTACCGAAGTAACCTATTATGGCGAGGCAAAACCGAAGCCATCCGCTTTTTTGCCCGCTACCTGACGACCTGACAAGCCCTCGACGGCCGCGCCAGCAGGAAGGCTCGTCAGAATAGCAGGTTTCTCCCAGCCGTGAGGACGGCTGGCGCAGGCCCGCTTCCTCTCCATAACAACACGTTACTAAGTTACCATTTCACCAACTCACTATTTCACATTCCCTACCTTTGCCCTATGGAACCGAACACAACTCCTCGCTTTGCTTTCGGGCCGCGCAATTACCGGCTGATGTTTATTGGGCTGGCCGTGTTGGCCGCGGGCTTCATTACGATGATGCTGGACTCGGAAGATTACGGCGAAGGGTTTCTGGGCATCACGCTGGGGCCTATTTTGCTGGCCATCGGCTTCGTGATTGAGTTTTGGGCCATCATGACGCGCCCGGGCAACACGGCCCCGGCGGCGCTGGATGCCACTACCACCACTACCGTGCCCTCCCAGCCCGTACCGGCCGCGCCGGTGGCGCCCGTAGTGCCCCCACAAGCTCCTACTTACAAGCGTTAATTTACTTGGGTCTTGGGGGCTTCGGGCCTTGGTTGATGGTTAGACAGCGTTTGCGTGTTGTCGTTGGCCGTCGACCAAGACCCGAAAGTCCGAATCCCCCAAGCCCCCTATTGCATACCGTATGTCGTACTGGCACGCCTTGCTGCTGGCTATTGTGGAAGGTCTGACCGAGTTTCTGCCCGTTTCCAGCACGGGACACATGATTATCGTCGCCAACTTGCTCGGCATCGGGCAGCTGTCCTTCACCGATACTTTCATTACGTCCATTCAGTTTGGCGCTATTCTCTCGGTAGTCGTGCTCTACTGGCGGCGCTTTCTGCAGAGCGTTGACTTTTACCTGAAGCTGGCGGCGGCCTTTATTCCCTTCGGCATCCTGGGTTTTCTGCTCAAAGACGTCATTGAGGCGCTGCTCAAGAACGTAGCCGTGGTGGCCTGGTCCTTGGTGCTGGGCGGCGTGGTGCTGCTTTTTATCGACCGGCTTTTTACGGGGGAGCGGAAACAGGTTACCACGCCCAGCTTCGCCCAGGCCGTGCGCATTGGCCTGTTTCAGTGCATTGCCCTGATTCCGGGTGTGTCGCGCTCGGCCGCTACGATTGTGGGCGGCCTGGCTCAGGGCTTCGACCGGCGTTCGGCGGCTGATTTCTCTTTTCTGCTGGCCGTGCCCACCATGTTCGTTATTACGGCCTACCAGCTCTACAAGACGTTTAAGGTAGCAGCCCCGGGCGCCCAGGATATTAAAGTGCTGCTTTTCGGCAATGCCATAGCCTTCATTGTTGCCCTACTGGCCGTCAAGTCCTTCGTTGATTTTGTGTCGCGCTTCGGGTTCCGGGCTTTTGGCCTGTACCGCATTGTGGTAGGAGTTACCATTCTGGTGATGCTGGCCCTCGGCATTCCCCTGCAGATTATCTAAGTACTTCCGGTTGTGCTTCCGGCGCAAAAGGAATTTGGGTTCAGGCATGTAGGCAAACCCAGCTCCTCTGCGGCGGAAGCGCACCTAGCTGATTGTTAAGGGAGTAGCCAGCGCTCCTACCCCGTCTTTTTCTATGGAACACCCCGAACAACCTGCCGCGCCCCTGCCTTCCGAGGGGGCCGCTACCTCGCTTCCGGCCTTCGACTTTGAAGCCGGGGAAGTCCTCTTGGTAGACAAGCCCCTGACTTGGTCTTCCTTCGACGTGGTGCGCAAGGTGAAGAACACGCTGCGCATCAAGAAAATCGGGCACGCGGGTACGCTCGACCCCCTGGCCACCGGCCTGCTGATTTTGTGCACGGGCAAGAAAACCAAGGAAATCGACCAGATTCAGGCCCAGGAAAAGGAGTACACCGGCACGTTCCGCCTGGGCCAGACAACCCCCAGCTTCGATCTGGAAACGCCCGTGGATCAGGAACTGCCTTACCAGCAGCTGACTGAGGAGCAGTTGCGGGCTGCCCTGCTACCTTTCATTGGGCTAATTGAGCAGACGCCGCCGCTGTTTTCAGCGGTGAAGATCAACGGAGAGCGGGCCTACGAAGTGGCGCGCCGGGGCGGCGAGGCGGAAATCAAGAGCAAGCAGATTACCATTCGGGCGTTCGAGTTAACGCGCATAGCCTTGCCCGAGGTTGACTTCCGGGTGGTGTGCTCCAAGGGCACTTACATCCGCAGCCTGGCCCGCGACTACGGCGCGGCCCTGGGCTCCGGCGCCCACCTGACCAAGCTGGTGCGCACCCGCATTGGGGAGTACCGCCTGGCCGATGCCCTGACCATGGAGGCCCTCCAGGCCCTGCGCCCCCCGCGCCCGGCCGGCGAAGCCGAGCGCCCGGAGCGCCCCCGGCGGCAGCGGCAGCCGGAGCGCCGGGCCGGCCTCGATTACTTCAACGCCACCCACGCTCCCGCCGCCAACGAACCCGAGTAGGCCGTAGCCAGTACACCCTAACGCCGTACGGCTCCCTACCTTACTACCTTCACCATCTTACCGCTGATGCACATCATCCAGGACCCCACGCAGTTTCCGCACCTTGGCAATGCCGTGGTTACCAGCGGCACCTTCGACGGGGTTCATGTGGGGCACCAGCAAATTCTGCGGCGCCTGCACGAGGTAGGGCAGCACACCGGCGGCCCCACGGTGGTTATCACGTACTGGCCCCACCCCCGCCTAGTGCTGGCTCCACCGCCCTCCCACCCCGAACCCCTGGACCTCTACCTGCTCAATACCTTGGAGGAGCGCAGCGCCAAGCTGGCCGAGCTCGGCGTTGATTACCTGCTGATTATCCCCTTCACCCGCGAGTTTGCGGCCTGGACCTCCGAGCAGTACATCCAGAACATTCTGCTGCGCACGGTGGGCGCCCGCACGTTGGTGATTGGCTACGACCACCGATTCGGTAAAAACCGGGAGGGCGGCTTTGAGTACTTAAGTCAGCACTCTGACCGCTACGGCATGAGCGTGGAGGAAATTCCGCGCGAGGATGTGGACGCCGTGGGCGTGAGCAGCACCCGCATCCGCCGGGCCCTGGAGGCCGGCGACGTGCAGACGGCCAACCGTTACCTGGGCTATGCCTACCCTCTCACGGGCCTGGTCGTGAAAGGCCGACAGCTGGGCCGCACCATCGGCTGGCCTACGGCGAATATCGTCTGCCCCGAGCCGCTGAAGCTGATTCCGGCCCGGGGCGTGTACGCTGTGCGCGCCACCACGGCGGCCGGTGTGACTTACCCCGCCATGCTCAACATTGGGGTGCGCCCCACCGTGGCCGGTGGCCTCGACCAAACGGTAGAAGCTCACCTGCTGGGCTTCGAAGGCGACCTGTACGACCAGAATCTGAGGGTAGAGTTTGTTGCCCGTCTGCGCGAGGAGCAGAAGTTCAACGGCCTCGATGCCCTGAAAGCCCAATTGGCTCAGGATGCCGAGGCGGCCCGGCTGGCACTGGGGTAGCCACAGCATACAAGGAGGAACGTCATTCCGAACGGAGTGCGGAATCTCGCGTGCTGATGTCGGCCAATAATAGGGCTGACAGCACGCGAGGTTTCTCATTCCGTTCGGAATGACGTTCTTTTTTCCTGTTACCTCGTCCCGCCTTACCAACCCTCCCGCTTCCGTATCTTGCTGCCCCAACACTTTCCCACCCTATGATTAACAAAGTAGTAGCCGGTCCGGCCGAAGCCCTGCGGGGCCTCACCGACGGCATGACCCTGATGCTGGGCGGCTTCGGCCTGTGCGGCATCCCCGAAAACTCTATCCAGGAAATTCTGCGCCTGGGCGTGCGAGGCCTCACCTGCATCAGCAACAATGCCGGCGTCGATGATTTCGGCATTGGCCGTCTGCTCCAGACCAAGCAGGTGCGCAAGATGATTTCCAGCTACGTGGGCGAAAACGCCGAGTTTGAGCGCCAGCTGCTCTCGGGTGAGCTGGAAGTAGAGCTGATTCCGCAGGGTACGCTGGCCGAGCGGTGCCGGGCCGGCGGCGCGGGCATTCCGGCCTTTTACACCCCGGCCGGCTACGGCACGGAGGTAGGCCAGGGCAAGGAAGCCCGCGAGTTCAACGGCAAAATGTATTTGCTGGAAACCGCCCTGCACGCCGATTATGCCTTCGTGAAAGCCTGGAAGGGCGACACGGCCGGCAACCTCATCTACAAAGGCACGGCCCGGAATTTCAACCCCATGATGGCCACGGCCGGCAAAATTACGGTGGCGGAAGTAGAAGAGCTGGTACCCGCCGGTGAGCTGGACCCCAACCAGATTCACACGCCCGGCATCTATGTGCAGCGCATTTACCAGGGCCAGAACTACGAAAAGCGCATCGAGCAGCGCACGGTCCGGCAGGGGTAATGAGGTGATGAGGGGAAAGGCACCAAGCAGTAACTGCACCCTGCCTTTCCCCTGAGTCCTTTTTAACCTCATCACTTCATCACCTTTCACTTCCTTACCATGTTAGATAAACACGGCATTGCCCGGCGCATTGCGCAAGAAGTAGAAAACAACTCCTACGTCAACCTCGGCATTGGTATTCCCACGCTGGTTGCCAACTATATTCCGGCAGGCATCAACGTGGAGCTACAGTCGGAAAACGGGTTGCTGGGCATGGGCCCCTTCCCCACCGACGACCAGGTAGACCCCGACCTGATCAACGCCGGTAAGCAAACGGTAACTACCCTACCCGGCTCCAGCCTCTTCAGCTCCGCCGACTCCTTCGCCATGATTCGTGGCGAGCACGTGGACCTGACCATTCTGGGCGCCATGGAAGTTTCGGAAACCGGCGACATTGCCAACTGGAAAATTCCGGGCAAAATGGTGAAGGGCATGGGCGGCGCCATGGACCTGGTGGCCTCGGCCAAGAACATCATCGTGGCCATGCAGCACGTAGCCAAGGATGGCTCCAGCAAGCTGCTACCGGCTTGCACCCTACCCATTACGGGCCTGCGTTGCGTGAAGAAAATTGTGACGGAGCTGGCCGTGCTGGATGTTACGCCCGACGGCTTTGTGCTGCGCGAACGGGCCCCCGGCGTAACGGTGGAGCAGATTAAAGCCGCCACCGCGGGCAAGCTGGTCGTGCCCGATGAGGTACCGGAAATGACCGGGGTGTAGGTAGCGCGGTAACACGTAAAACCGTTTGTCATCCTGAGCATCGCGAAGAACCTTGCCACGCCGGAACGAGTCGTCTTAACGATTGTCTTGCTAACGGGATAAGGTCCTTCGCCATGCTCAGGATGCCAGACGGTTTTTCTTTTCCTGCTTCTGCCCTTACCTACTGCGAGTTGAAAAACGCCTTGGCCATGATGTGCTTGGCGGCTTCCAGGGTAAAGTGGGAAAAGTGGCGACGGAAGTGATTTAGCGCCTCCGGCGGGGTGAGGCCACCGGCTCGTACGGCTTCAGCAAGGTACAAGGCCAGCGTGTCGGGTTGGCCAGTTAAGGCGGGAAACTCGTGGTGGTCTTTATAGCGGCTCAGAATCTGTACCCGCAGCCCTGAGGTAGCACCCGGAACTTGCCGCAGCAGCCGGTCCATGAGCAGCTGCACTTCATCCATGAACATGGTGCGAGCCAGGCCGTGCGGGGCGGGTACGGCTTGGCCTGCTACGGCGGTCAGCAGCACGGCCGCGGGGCTTTCCGGGGCCCAGCGCGTAGTATCGGGCGGGGCGCACAGCCAGGCCGTGGGCGGAAACGCCTCCGGAGCCCGCAAGATGCGCTCCAAGGTTTGCAGACGTCGTTCTTCGGGCGGTAGCATACGGCAAGGTACGACGATACCGGCGGATGGGGACGCGAAGCAACGTTGGCCAAGGCCGGGGTAGTGGCATCCTACCCGCGCTTATCCTCCTTCCGTTGGGGCTACGGTAACCCGTGCTGCGTTTCTGCCAAGGGCGTAAATGAGTCTTTTTACCACTAAACTTGTTATGCCGTCGTAAGACAAGCGCCGCGCTCGGCAAACCGGGCGGTATCTTTGCGCTTCTTCCTCCGACATTCTCCTCTGACAGTTATATGGCAACGAGTTCAAACGGCAAGGCTGGTGGCAGCCACGCCAAAAAACAAACCTTACCCGGCATGCCCCAAAACCCGGAGCTGCTAACGCCCACGGCCATTCCGGCCCACAAGCTGGTGCTGCGCACGCTGAAGCGCGGCGATTTCAAAGCCGTGAAGGAAATCATGGACAAGGTGTACTCCAACATGGAGGGCTCCTGGTCGCAGGACGAGTACAACGCCCTGCTCAAAAAATTTCCGGAGGGCCAGATTTGCATCGAAGACAACGGGCAGGTAGTGGCCGCGGCCCTGGCCATCATCGTGCAGTATTCCGACTTCGGCGACCGGCACACCTACGCCAAGATTACCGGCCACGGCAAGTTCAACACCCACAACCCCGACGGCGACACGCTCTACGGCGTGGACGTGTTCGTGGACCCTGAGTACCGCTCCCTGCGCCTGGGCCGCCGCCTCTACGACGCCCGCAAGGAACTCTGCGAAAACCTGAACCTGCGCGCCATGGTAGCCGGCGGCCGGATTCCGGGTTACGCGGCCTACGCCAACGAAATGACGCCGGCCAAATACGTGGAGATGGTACGGGCCAAGGAAATTACCGACCCCATTCTCACCTTCCAGCTTTCCAACGAGTTTCACGTCCGCAAAATCATCCGCGGGTACCTGCCCTACGACTCCGAGTCCAAGGCCTACGCTACCCTGCTGGAGTGGATTAACGTGTACTACGACGAGGAATCCGACAAGCTGATCGGCAACCAGAAGTCGAACGTGCGCATTGGCATTGTGCAGTGGCAGATGCGGGCCACCAAAAACCTGGAGGACTTCTTCCAGCAGATGGAGTTTTTCGTGGACACTGTGTCGGGCTACAAGGCCGACTGCGTGCTGTTCCCGGAGTTCTTCAACGCGCCCATGATGGCCCTCACCAACGAGGAGTCGCCTTCGGTGGCTATTCGCTCGATGGCGGCCTTCACCGAGCCCATCAAAACCAAGATGATGGAGCTGGCCGTGAGCTATAACATCAACGTCATTGCCGGCTCCATGCCGCTTTATGATGATGGCAAGCTCTACAACGTGAGCTACCTCTGCCGCCGCGACGGTACCGTGGACGAGCAGTACAAGCTGCACGTCACGCCCGACGAGGCCAGCTACTGGGGCATGCGCGGCGGCGATAAGCTGCGTTGCTTCGACACGGATTTCGGCAAAATCGGCATCCTGATTTGCTACGACGTAGAGTTTCCCGAACTCTCCCGCATGCTCTCGGATGAGGGCATGAAGATTCTGTTCGTGCCTTTCTGGACCGATACTAAGAACGCCTACCAGCGCGTGCGCCTGTGCGCCCAGGCCCGGGCCATCGAAAACGAGTGCTACGTGGCCATTACCGGCTCGGTGGGCAACCTGCCCCGCGTCGAGAACATGGACATTCAGTACTCGCAGTCGGCTGTATTCAGTCCTTCGGATTTTGCCTTCCCTCACGACGCCATAGTGGCTGAAGCGACGCCGAATACGGAAATGACCCTGATTGCCGACCTGGACCTGGACCTGCTCAAGGACCTGAACACCAGCGGGGCCGTGCGCAACCTCCGCGACCGGCGCAAAGACTTGTACTCGCTGAGCTGGGCCAAGAAAACCGAGCGCGACGACGAGCTACTGGCTCAGGGTGAGGAGCGCGCCCCCAAAAGCACCAGCCGCCGTAAAGCGGTAGCAGCGGGCTAATCATCTGCCCGTCAGCAGCAAAGCACTTCCTGTTTCTAACGGCCTGTCAAGCATATTGACAGGCCGTTTTGTTGTTTGCTAAGAGTATAGCTTTTTGGCTTTTAAGCGCTGAAGCCGGCTTTTTAGGCGAATAGAATTAAAAACAAATTAATTACAGCTGGGTGTAAAGCCAGAATTTGCTCAACGCCGTATCTATACCAGCCTATATAGGCTTTCCACCTTACGCCTTCATTCATTCACCACTTCTACTTATTCCATGTTTACACATTCTACTCGCCGGAAGGCAGCCCGTCGGGGCGGCTTCCTGTTGGGCGTTATGGCCCTGGCTGCCACCGTGGGTACTGCGCAAGCCCAAACAGTTTATGGTCTGTCTGTTACCAGCACACCCGCAGTAACCAGCTTAGTCTCCTTTGACATTGCAACTCCCGGCACGCTTACGGCGGCCCTGCCCATCACGGGTATCACAGCTGGCCAAACGCTGGTAGGTATTGATTCCCGCCCGAACACGGGTGAGCTATTCGCACTGGGTTATAACCCCACTGGCACGGTAGCTCAGCTGTACATCATCAACACCACTACGGGCGCTGCTACCACAGTAGGTGCTGCTCTTACCCTCGATTTGGGTACTAACCCTAACCGTATTGGCTTCGATTTTAACCCTACCGTTGACCGCATCCGGGTTACGGCCGGCAACCGCACCAACTACCGGCTGAACCCCAACAACGGCGCGCTGGCCGCCACCGACGGGCAACTGACCTACGCCACCGCTGACGCCAATGCGGCCCAGACGCCGGGCATTGGCTCTTCGGCGTACACCAATAGCTACATTGGCGCTACCGGTACTACCCTTTATAACCTCGACGAAGCCAACGGCCGTTTGGTTATACAGAATCCGCCAAACAACGGCACACTCAACACCGTTGGTGCGGGTACGCTGGGTGTAAGCCTGAATGCTGCCACCCAGGTGTCAGATCTTGATATCTATTTCAACCCCACCACGCGCACGAACACCGCCTACCTGACCGTAGCCAATAATGCCAGTGCCACGGCCGCCACTACCACTCTCTACACGGTAGATCTGACTACGGGCGCGGCTACCTCGGTTGGTGCTATTGGCACCGGCGCCCTGGTTAACGTCACGGATATTTCCTTCCAGATTAGCCGCCCGGCTACCCTGCCGGCGGTAACGGGCCAGCTGGCCTACGCCCTGACCAGCAACAACAACCTGGTTACCTTCGACACCGCCATGCCCGGCACCATCCGGACTTCGGTGGCCATTACGGGGGTAGCCGCTACCCAGACGATTGTGGGCATGGATGTGCGCCCCCTGAACAATGCCCTGTACGCCCTGGGCTACGACGCCACGGCGCAAACCGGCCAGCTCTATACCATCAACGCAACTACCGGAGTAGCCACCGTTTTGGGTAGCGCCCTGGCGCTGCCCCTGGGCACGGGCAGCGTGGCGTTTGACTTCAACCCCACCGTTGACCGGATTCGGGTGGAAGGCGTAAACCGCGCCAACTTCCGCATCAACCCCAATGATGCATCTGCCGCTCCTACGGTGGATATGATGCTCAACTACGCCACCGGCGACGCGAATGCCGCTGCTACCCCGGCCATTGGCTCGGTAGCTTACACCAATAGCTACCCCGGCGGCGTTGGTACTACTGCTACCCCCCGCACCACTACCCTTTTCGGGTATGATGAGGTTCTGAACGTGCTGGTACGCCAGGCCCCGCCAAATGATGGCACCCTGAATACCGTTGGCGCTTCGGGCGTAACGGTTACGGCCGGTGCGAACGTGGACATGGATATTTTCAGCACGGCTGAAAACGTAAATACGGCGTACCTGGTGGCTGCTACCGGTGCTTCCACCAACTCCAGCCTGTATTCCCTGAACCTGACCTCGGGCGCGGCCACGGCTCCCATGCTGATTGGTAACGGCATTGCCGTGCGCGACCTTGCCATTGCCGGCGCGGCCGGCGTAACTACCGGCACCCGTCGTGCCGAAGTTGCTACGGGCTTCTCGCTCTACCCTAACCCCGTAAGCGCTACTTCGCAGTTGAGCTTCCGCCTGCCCCGTGCTGGCCAAGCTGAACTGACACTCGTTGATGCCTTGGGCCGAACGGTAGAGCGCAAAGCCGCCGGAACGCTGAATGCCGGCGCCCACACGCTGGATTGGAAGCCTGCCAACCACCGCCCTGGCGTGTACTTCCTGCGTTTGACCGTAGATGGCCAGTCGGCTGGCACCCAGCGCGTAGTAGTTCAATAAGCTGCGCCTACCACAAAAAAGAGCCCCGCTACCTAAGGTAGCGGGGCTCTTTTTTGTGCGCTGTTACTCAGAATTCCGCGCTGGTTAGCCGTGGGCACTGTCGCGGGCGGCGAAATAGGCATGGTCGCGCAGAATGGTGCGCAGAAAGGGCTCATCGTGCAGGTCGGTCTGGATGCCGGTGACGCCTTTTACTTTGCCGGCTACCTCGTTAAGCAGCACGAAATCGTCGCGCCGGGTGGCTTGGTGCAGCAGCCGGCGCACCAGCGTTACATCGTGGTCAGAAAGCAGGGCGGCCTGCTGAAACACCGGCTGGTAGCCGAGTGGTACCTGGGTTTCGGCCGTAATGGCTTGCACATCGGGCGTACGCGGGCGCAGGCTGACTACGGTGGTACCGGCAGCCAGGTCGCCCAGGCGCTGGCCCCGGCCGTTCAGTAGGGTAGCTACCAGAGCCAGGGAGCCCAGGGTCAGCCCAATTTCTATTAGCCCAATCAGCCAGCGCAGCAGGTAGTCGCCGAGGCCGGGGCGGCTGCCATCGAGGCGGGCTACCTTGAGGTGGCGCAGCTGCTTGCCCAGGCTCTGCCCGTTGAAAAAAGCCTCGCAAATGGGATGATACACCAGCAAGGGCGCCGAGATGAGCACGTAGTACAGAATCCGCTGCTCATCCGAAGAAGTAGTGAGCTGCTCAATCAGAAACCCGATTACCAGTGCCCAGAGGCCCATGACCAGCAAGTCCAGCACCTGGGCTACTACCCGGTCGCCCACGCTGGCGGCTTCATATTCCAGAACAACGTTTTGGGTAGTGTGAATGCGAATCGTGCTCATAAAGTAAGAAAATGCCCCGCCAAGGGCGGCCTGAATCCTGTATATTTAGCCCGGCGCGCCCCGCGGGCCAGGGCTTATAGCTGCCGCGGAGGCAGAATGTTAGTTATGCGCGAAACGGTATTCTTACGCCTGAACCAGGCCCGGTGGCAACAGTACGAGGCAATGCCGCCGGCCGGCCCCGATGAGCTGGCCCGGCGCTACGTGGAGCTGACCGACGACTTGTCGTACGCCCGCACCTTTTATCCGGACTCGGCTACCACCAGCTACCTCAATAGCTTAACGGGCAAGCTACACCAGGCCCTCTATAAAAACAAAAAGCAGGAGACGAACCGCCTGGGCCACTTCTGGCGCTACGAACTACCCGAGCTGCTGATCCGCCACCATCGGGTGCTGCTGGGTACGCTAGCCTTTTTCGTGCTGGCAACCTTCATGGGAGCATTGTCGGCGGCCCGCGATGAGACCTTTGTGCGCGTGGTGCTCGGCGACAACTACGTGAACCAGACCTTGGCCAACATTGAGAAGGGCGACCCCATGGCCATTTATAAGGGCGAGGAAGAAACCGTAATGTTTCTGCAAATCACGCTCAACAACGTGAAAGTGGCTCTCTACGCCTTTGCCGGAGGCATTACCGGTGGGTTGCTTACGCTGGTTATGCTATTTAAAAATGGGGTGATGCTGGGTTCCTTCCAGTATTTTTTCTATCAGAAAGGGGTGCTGCTGCCCTCGGTGCTTACCATCTGGATTCACGGCACCCTGGAAATATCGGCCATTGTGCTGGCGGGCGGGGCGGGTGCCGTCATGGCCCAGAGCCTACTGTTTCCGGGCACCTATTCCCGCCGCGACTCCCTGCGGCGCGGGGCCCGCGACGGCATGAAGCTGGTGCTGAGTTTGGTCCCGATTTTCGTGGTAGCAGGCTTTCTCGAAGGCTTTGTTACGCGCCATACCGAAATGCCGCTGTACGCCAGCCTGAGCATTATTGGCGTATCGGGGGCTTTTATTCTGGGCTATTTCGTGGCGTATCCGTGGTGGCTGCACCACCAGCGCCCGGCCGCCTGATTTTCTACATTTTTCCGCTTGCTTACTGGCCTCCATTTTACCTTTTTTCATGCGCCACCTCGCGTTTACTAAACCCACTGATTTTCTGCGCGAGCGGGATTTCAGCCAAAAAATTGAAGCCACCTTCGACTTCATTCGCGTGCATGCTACCCCGCTGGGGCGGGTACTAGCCACGCTGGTGCTTCCCTTGGCCTTGGTTACCGGCATCGGGGTTGGGCTGCTGCAAGGGCAGATGCTGTCCACTTTCGGCGACATGGCCCGCCAGGCCCGGCAGGGGTTGCCCCGCGACATTCTCCCGCCCATTTTCACTTCGCCTAGCCTCTGGATAACCATGCTGGGCGGCCTGCTGCTGCTCGTGGTGCTGCACTTGGTGGTGTACGGCTACGTGGTGTTGCGCGCCGGTAAAGCTGACCCCGACGCGCCGGTGACGCCCGCCGAGGTCTGGGCTCTGGTGAAAAGCCGCTTCCTGGGCATGATTGGCTCTTTTATAGGGCTCGTATTCGTTTTTATTGCGGGCACGATGCTCATTGGTTTCGTCATGAGCATTGTTGGCGTTGCGCTGGCAGCGGTGGCAGGAGCCTGGGTTGGCATTGCTACTGTGCTGAGCCTCTATTTCTTTATGATTTACGCCATGGTAGCACTGAGCCTATACTTTGTGGTGTGGCTGCGCGAAGGCCGCGGTTTTTTTGGCTCGATTCAGCGCTGCTTCCAGTTGGTTTGGGGCAAATGGTGGTCCACGTTTGGCCTGATCATGGTTATGTTCCTGATGCTGTGGCTGATTATGGTGCTGGTGCTGGTGGCCCTATCTACGGTAGGCCTGCCGTTTACGGATCTACTGAGTGGGCGCGCCACCGATTTTTCGCCCCTCGTACGGGTGCTGTTAATTGTCTATTCCGCCATCCAGACGCTGATTTCACTAGTATTTTACCCGCTGATCATGATTGCCATCTGCTTCCAGTACTTTAACCTGGTAGAGCGCCGGGATGGCGAGGGCACCCGGTTGCTGGTTGACTCCATTGGCCAAACTGCCCCCACCGCTGCCCCGCAAGCCCTGCGCCCCGACGACGAAGGTGAATACTAACCGGCATTATGTGGGCTTGCGACGCAGCAGCTCGGCGCTCCTGGCCGGGCTGCTGCTGGCCGGTATGGTAGGTGCGGCCCGCGCCAGCCAGCCGCCCAAGCCCGTTCTGGCCCCGCCCCCACCCGACACGCTGGCAACCGCGGCAGCCCGCTCTAGTTTTGTAACGCTACCTGCCGACACCCGGCCCGTCGGCCCGGTACGTGTTCCGCAAGCGGCCCGGCTGCGGCAGTTGCGCGGGCAGCGCGAATTCCAGTACGCCGAACCCGAAACGCCGGAGCCGGGCAGTGGTAGCAGCCTCTGGTCACGGTTTTGGTGGCGGCTGGTCCAGTGGTTTCTGGGCCTGTTTTCGGGGCCGGGTTACGAGCACGGCGGGCGCTACGTGGTGTATGCGCTTTTTGGGGCGGCTTTTCTCTACGTGGTGCTACGGTTGCTGCGCCTTGATTTGACTGGCTTGTTTCGGCGCCCGGGCAAAGTAGTAGCCTTGCCCTACGACACGGCCGGGGAACAAATTCACGGCGTTGACTTTGAGGGGGCGCTTGCCGAGGCGGAAGCCACTGGCAACTACCGGCTGGCGGTCCGGCTGGGCTACCTGCTCAGCCTGCGCCACCTCACGGAGCGGGGCCTGATCCGGTGGCAGCCCGACAAAACCAACCACGATTACCTGCGCGAGCTGCGCGATACACCCTGGTTTACCGAGTTCCAGGAGCTAACCCGCCAGTTTGAGTACGTGTGGTACGGCGAGGCCCTGCTTACTGCCCCGGCCTACCCTGCCCTGCGCCAGGCTCGCCAGGAATTTATTCGCCACCTTACCCGCGCTGCGGCCTGAGCTTAGTTGCCTGCCATGACTCGTTTTCGTGCTTTTCTGCTGGGCTTGGGGCTGCTGTTTGCGGCCTTTATTGCGGTAGAGTACTTCCGGCCCCAACCCACGGACTGGTCGCCTACCTTCATCAACCGCGACAAAATTCCCTACGGCACTTACGTGCTGTATGATCAGTTGCCTACCCTTTTTCCGGGTCAGCCGATTACCGCTGTTCGCCGGCCCATTGCCAACCAGCTCCTGCCTACCCTCGGGGATGATGTGGACCGTGACTCAGCCCTGGCAGCCCACGGCCCCGCCCTGCGCCGGGAGGCCGCTACCTACCTTTTTGTCAACGACCAGTTCGTGTGCTCCCGTCTCGACCGGGATGCGCTGCTGCGGTATCTGGGGCGCGGTAATCAGGCGTTTATTGCCGCTGAGCGCATCACCGACCAGCTACTGGACACCTTGCGCCTGGATATTGCACCGGTGCTGGATTTGGACAGCCTACTGCTGAGCCGGGCCCAGGGCAACCACGGCCTGAGCCGCGCTACCACCACGCTTACGCTGGTAAACCCGCCCCGGGGCGCGGCCCAGCGCTACCGGTTTCCGCAAAGCGAAGTGCCCGCCTATTTCCGGGCCCGCAAAGGGTCCCGGGCCACCGTGCTGGCCCACGATGAGCGTCGGCGACCGGTGCTGGTGTGGGTGCCCGTGGGCCGGGGAAGCCTGCTGCTGAGTACTACCCCGGCTGCCTTCAGCAACCTACTGCTGCTGCGGCCTGCTACGGCTGGCTTTGCCTTCGCGGCTCTGTCGGGGCTGCCAGCTGGGCGTCCCGTTTTCTGGGACGAGTACCAGAAGCAGGGGCCCTTGGGCGAGCAGTCCTTGCTGCGAGTGATAAAGCAGCACGAGGCCCTGCGCTGGGCTCTGTGGCTGGGGTTGCTGGGAGCCGTGCTTTTCGTGGTGTTTGAGGCTCGCCGACGCCAGCGCATCATTCCCATTCTCAAGCCATTGCCCAATACCACCCTGCTGTTTACGCGCACGGTGGCGGGGCTTTACCGCCAAGGCTCCAACCACGCCCTAATTGCGGAAAAGAAAATCGGGCTATTCCAGGAATATCTGCGCACCCGTTACCACGAGCCCACCCTGGACCTGACGGACGAGGCCACCCGGGAGCGAATTGCCCAAAAGTCGGGGCTACCTCGCCCGGAGGTGGATGCGTTGGTACGGCGGATCAACTTGGTGTTAACGGCCCGGCAGGTGTCGGAGGTAGAATTACTAGAGCTAAACCGCGCCATCAACCAGTTTCGTACCGCCGCTGCCTAAAAATTGCATTATGGTCAGTAATTGCACTTTGCCATTTTATAACTATTCCGTTATGCGTTTTAGTATTCTGTAAAGCAAAAATGCTTGCTATATATAGTGGGTCAGATTGAACTATAGCTTACGCCTTTCGTCGTTTCTCACTTCTGTAAGATGGAAAATACTCCAGATTCTTTCGCTACAAATACTGCTTCTCCACTGCCCACGGCGGAAACTAGGGCGGCTCTGTCTGCCGCCGGGCTTGAAGCCCCACGCACTGACTTCAGCCAGCTCAGCCGCCACGCCGAGGCTATTCGGCGGGAGTTGGGCAAGGTGATTGTGGGGCAGCAAGCTTTGGCGGAGCTGCTGCTCACGGCTCTGCTAGCCGATGGCCACGTGCTATTGGAAGGGGTGCCGGGGGTAGCCAAAACGCTTACCGCCAAGCTACTGGCGCGCACCCTGAGCGTGCCCTTCAGCCGCCTGCAGTTCACCCCCGACCTCATGCCTTCCGATGTGCTGGGCACCTCCGTATTTCGGCCCAACAAGTCAGAGTTTGAGTTTCGGCCTGGTCCCATTTTCGCCAGCATTGTCTTGATTGATGAAATCAACCGCGCCCCGGCCAAAACGCAGTCGGCGCTGTTTGAGGTGATGGAGGAGCGGCAGGTAACCCAGGACGGCACCCGCTACCCCATGCCCGCGCCCTTCGTGGTGCTGGCTACCCAGAACCCCATTGAGCAGGAAGGCACCTACCGCCTACCCGAAGCTCAGCTCGACCGGTTCCTGTTCAAGCTGAGCGTGGGCTACCCCACGGTGGAAGAGGAGGTTGCCATTCTGCAGGGCCACCACGCTGGTTTTGGGGGCACACCCCTGGAAGCCGTGCAAGCTGTCGTATCGGCCGAGGACTTGCAGCAGCTGCGGGAGCAGGTGCGCCGCCAGCACGTGGAGCCCAAGCTCCTCGAATACATTGCCCGCCTCGTGGGCCAGACGCGTGCCCACAAGGGCCTTTACCTGGGTGCCTCGCCGCGGGCCTCACTGGCCTTACTCAACGGCGCCAAAGCCCTGGCCGCCCTGCGGGGCCGCGACTTTGTGACGCCCGAAGACATTCAGTATCTGGCCCCCATGGTGCTGCGCCACCGCATACAGCTTACCCCGGAGCGCGAAATGGAAGGCGGTACCCCCGACGACATCGTCAAGCAAATTCTGCAGCAGATTGAAGTCCCGCGGTAAATGCGCTATTCCACTACTTGGCTACTTGACCAGCTAGCGCACGGGCAGCGGGTTAAGTACCTGTTCTTCTGGGGAAATCAGCCCGCCCGAAACGGCGAAGTCACGAAAAGCTGCCTTAGCCAGTGGTGGCTGGCCGATTTCGTGGTACACGGCCTTACCTACCGCTCGGCCGAACAGTGGATGATGGCTGAAAAGGCCCGCCTGTTTAACGATGTGGCTACGCTAGCCCGGATATTAGCAGTGCAAAGCCCGGCCGAAGCCAAAAAGCTAGGGCGGGAAGTTCATGGTTTTGACCCGCTGATCTGGGAAGCGCAGAAATACGCCATTGTTAAAACAGGCAATCAGCACAAGTTCAGCCAGAACACGGATTTACGCGCATTTCTGCTGGCTACCAACGACCGTGTTTTGGTAGAAGCAAGCCCCGTAGACCCCATCTGGGGTATAGGCTTGGCCGCCGATGCACCCCACGTAGAAAACCCCGAGCAATGGCAGGGCGAAAATCTACTGGGCTTTGCCTTGATGGAGGTGCGAGACAAATTAACCAGCTCATTGTGAAGTCCTTATTTCTTACTCGCCGCTTCTTTCTGCTCGTGGTAGCTCTGATTGCGGGGCTGGTGGTAGCGTTTTTCCTGCCGGGCTGGCTGCTACCGGTGCAGCTGGCGCTGGGCATTCTGGTGGTACTGACGCTGTTGGACCTGGTGCTGCTTTACGGCACAGCGGCAGCGGGCGGGGGCGCGTTTGGGCGGCGGGTACTGGGCGATAAGCTGGCTAACGGCTCCGACAACGGCGTGGCTATTTACGTCGAGAACCGCTACCGCTTTCCGATCAGCACGCAAACCATTGATGAGATTCCGCACCAGTTTCAGCGCCGCGACGTGCTGTTTCAGGCCCGCATCCAGCCCGCCGAAACAAACATCATCCGCTACCAGCTGCGGCCCACCAAGCGCGGGGAGTACGAGTTTGGAGCCCTGAACGTGTACGTGGCCTCGCCACTGGGCCTGGTGCGGCGGCGGTTTCGGTTTGAGCAGAGCCAGGTAGTGCCCGTGTACCCATCGTTTCTGCAGATGCGCCAGTATGAGCTGTTGGCCATCCATAACCGCCTGACGGAGGCCGGCGTGAAGCGCATCCGGCGGGTGGGCCACAGCATGGAGTTTGAGCAGGTGCGACCCTACGTACCCGGCGACGATCCGCGGGCCATCAACTGGAAAGCCACTGCCCGTCGCGCTACTACCCCGCACGCGGCCGATGCCCTCGTCGTCAATCATTACCAGGACGAGCGGGCCCAGCAGGTGTACTGCCTTATTGACAAGGGCCGGGTGATGCGCATGCCCTTCGAGGGCCTGAGTTTGCTGGACTATGCCATCAATGCCACGCTGGTGGTCAGCAACATTGCCTTGCTCAAGCACGATAAGGCCGGACTGCTCACGTTTTCCAACCAGCCCGGCACCCTAGTGCCTGCCGACCGCCGCAGCGGCCACCTGCGCAAGCTGCTGGAAGTGCTTTACCGCCAGAAAACCAAGTACCTCGAAACCGACTATGAACGGCTTTACGTGTCGGTCCGGACCCAGATTAAGCAACGTAGCCTGCTGATTCTGTTTACCAACTTCGAGACGCTTTATGGCATGCAGCGCCAATTGCCCTACCTACGCCGGCTTGCCAAAGAGCACCTGTTGCTGGTTGTATTCTTCGAGAACACCGAACTGCGCGCCTATCTCGATGGCCCGACCAGCACTACCCAGGACGTATACAACCAAACGGTAGCCGAGAAATTCGCGCAGGAAAAACGGCAGATTGTGCGGGAGCTAAACCGCTACGGCATCCACGCCCTGCTCACCGCCCCCCAGAACCTGACGGTAAACACCATCAACAAGTACCTGGAGTTCAAGGCCCGCGGGCTGATTTAACAGCAAGACGAGTAGTTACCAAGGCCCGCTGTCGTGAGTTAAACTCACGACAGCGGGCCTTGGTAGAGACTAACCCATTCTAGCGCCTGCTACTTCTGGCCCGGGGCTTGCTACCTTCGGGGCGCTACCCTCCTGCCCTTCTTCCTTTCCCGATGACGCGTTCCTTCCTGCTTTACCTGCTGCTACTTCTGGCTTACCCGCTCGCCGCCCAAACGCCCGATACCCGCACGTTGCTGCCGGTACCAACCCAGGCTACCTGGGGCGCGAGCCGCTTTACCATCAAGCCGGATTTGTCGTGGCAGGTGTTTACGCCCGCCCAAACGCCAGCGGCCCAGGCCGCCGATTCTGCCGTGACCGAAGCCGTGGAGCAGTTGGTGTTGCCGGTGCTGCTGCCCGGCCGCATCGGGCTGGCGGCGTCGCGGCGGCAGGCCTCGCCCCTACCCACGGCCAGCCTGGTGCTGCAGTACAGCCGCCCCGCCGATCTGCTGAAGCTGGGCGAGGACGAGTCGTATACCCTGCGCGTGACGCCCATGGGCGTGGCCCTGAACGCGCCTACTCACCTGGGCATTTTGCGCGGACTAGCCACGCTGCGGCAGTTGGCTACCGCTGAGAAAAAGATGGTGTGGCTGCCGGAGGTAGATGTGCTGGATGCCCCGCGTTTTCCGTGGCGGGGGCTACTGATTGACCCGGCCCGCCACTTCATGCCTGTTTCCGTACTCAAGCGCAACCTCAACGGCATGTGGGCTACCAAGCTTAACGTGCTGCACTGGCACCTCTCCGATGACCAGGGCTTCCGGGTGGAAAGCAAGCTGTTGCCACGCCTGCACACAGTAGGCGGCGAGGGCCAGTTCTACACCCAAAGCCAAGTGCGCGAGGTGATTCGGTACGCGGCCCGGCGCGGCATTCGAGTGATTCCGGAGTTTGATATGCCTGGTCACGCCACGGCTTGGCTGGCGGCCTACCCCCGCCTAGCCTCCAATGATTCCATCTATGGCGTAGCGCGCAAGTGGGGCGTGCTCAACATTGCCATGGACCCCACCAAGGAAACCACCTACAGCCTTATCGACTCCTTGCTGAGCGAAATGACCCAGCTGTTTCCGGACCCATACTTTCACATTGGGGGCGACGAAAATGACGGGCGGCAGTGGAAGCGCAACCCCCGCATCGTGGCCTTCATGAAGCAGCAAGGCTTTGTGGATGCTAAAGGCCAGCCCGATAAGCACGCCCTGCAAACCTACTACAACCGCCGGGTGCTGGAAATGCTGACCCGCTACCAGAAAACCATGGTGGGCTGGGACGAGATTCTGGGTCCGGGCCTGGCGCCGGAAGCGGTAATTCAGAGCTGGCGCGGCAAAAAGGGTCTTTATGAGGCGGCGAAGAGTGGCCACCCCACCCTGCTTTCCAATGGCTACTACATCGACCTGAACCTCACGGCCGCCTCCCACTACGCCCCTGACCCCCTCCCGCAGGATGCTCCCCTAACGCCCGCGCAGCAAAAGCTGGTGCTCGGTGGCGAGGCCACCATGTGGAGCGAGTTTGCCGACTCCGTCATCGTGGACTCGCGCATCTGGCCCCGCACCGCGGCCGTCGCCGAGCGGCTCTGGAGCGCCAGCACCGTTCGCGACGTACCCGATATGTACCGTCGTCTCGGGCTGGTGAGCCAGCAGCTGGAAAGCCTGGGGCTGCAGCACCGCCGGGCCCCGGAGCAGCTCCTGACCCACCTGGTCGGCGGCCGGCAGACAGCCGTGGCGCCCCTGCGCACCCTGGCCCAGGTGCTGGAGCCAGTAAAGGAGTACAAGCGTCACTTTCAGGGCTTCAAGTACACTACCCAAACTCCCTTGAACCGTCTGGTGGATGCGGCCCCGGCTGAATCGGAGGAGGCCCGGCAGTTTGGCGTGGCTGTGGACGGCCTGCTGGCCTACGGGCGTACCGCCGCCGGCAGCACCAACCGTTTCCGGGGGCAGCCCGGCAAGGCCCTGGTCGCCTACCTCAGCAATGAGCTGGAATACTGGCAGGCCAACGACGCGTTGCTGCAGCCCCTACTAAAGCAAAACTCCAGCCTGCAGGAGTACGCACCGCATTCCGTCCGTCTAAAAACCATTGCCACCCTGGGCCTGGAGCGCCTGAAAATGCTGGAAAAGGGCCAGGCCCCCTCCCCCGCCTGGCAAGCCAACGCCCTCAAGCAGCTCGACGCCGCCAAAGCCCCCGCCGGCCAAACGGAGTTGGCCGTAGTGCCCGCTATCCGGCGGCTGGTGGAAGCGAAGTAGGGAGCTGGTGAGCTAGTGAAATGGTGAGTTTGCTGTTCAACCCGCGCAGATAGCGCCTATCGAACAGCAAACTCACCATTTCACTATTTCACCATCTCACCTTTAAAACAGCACCGACACCTGCATACGGCCGGTGTGCACGGCGTTGAGGCCGTTGGCTTTGCGGCCGTCGTAGGCCAGCGTGACGTTGAGGCCGTTGCTGAGGCGCTGCTCCAGGTTCAGGTTCCAGGTAAAGTTGCTGCCGGGGCGCAGGGCATTCAGGATTTCCAGCCCAACCAAAGAGCCCTGGTCGCCCTCGAAAGCCACGCGCACGTAGCGGGTGGTAGCCGACAGGGTGCGCTTACCGACTTGGCTGACGCGGGTTTCCACCCCCAGCTCATCGAAGGTACCTTCCGCATCTTCGTCGGGGCCGTTGGTGTTTTGTTTGGTGGTGCGCAGGTAGGTACCGGTCAGGCGCAGCACGTTGGTGGGTTGGTAGCTGATTTCGGGCGCCAGCTCGTACTGCAATACCCGGAAATTGCGGGCTTCCAGGTAGTTCGAGAGGTTCTCGCGGATGCTGCGGGAGGCCGTGAAGCGTCCCGTAAACGACTGCGCCAGCGTCCGGCGCAGTAGCAAGGTCTGGTTGGCCAGGTTGCGCGTGTCAGAGCCCTGAGTGAGCAGCACCTTCTGCTGGGTTTGCTGCACCGTGAATTCGGCCCCAAAGATGGGATTGGACCGGTTGAAGTAGAGCGTGTTGCGCAGCAGCTTATTCAAACTCAGCAGCAAGGAGTCGGCGGTTTGGAAAGCAAACGGGTTCAGGCGCGAGGAAAGCGTATTTTCCGTGGTGCGGCGGTCCAGGGTAATGGTGCTCAGGGCCGAAAACCGCCCCACAAAACCGCGCACACCCGGCAGCTCCCGCCAGCCGCGCGGGGCGTTAGTGGTCAGTCGGTAACTGAAGCGGTTGGTAAAGGCGGGAATGTAGTCGTCGGTGGGTAGGAACACCTTGATGTGGGTGCGGTACTGCGCATCCGGAGTTTGGGCCTCGAAGAATTCATCCTTGTCCTGGCGGTTGTTCCCGTTGGCGTCGCCGCCGTAGTAGTGCGTGCCCTGGCCGTTGGGCACGGCCAGAAACGTATAGTCGCGCTTCAGCTCCCGGCCCGTGGCTACGGCGTAACTCAGTTCAGAGCGCAGCAACTGCTGGAAAAAGCTGGCGTTCCAGTCGAGTTTGCCCAGCACGGTGCGCTGCCGCGCTGAGTCGCGGGCGGCCAGGTCGCGGTAGGTAGCCAGCACGGCCAGGTCCTGGGTGGCGCTGAGGCGCGAGACGAGCGTGCCCTGCCAGGTTTGGGCCCGGCCCCGCTCCTGCAGCCGGGTTTGCTCGGGGTTCGGGGTCTGGTCGCGGCGGTAGCTGTAGTCGAGGCGGAAGCGGGTGCGGGCCGAGTCGCGGCTTTGCAGGAACAGGGCGTGCTCGTCGAAGTAATTGGCTGAGGTCAGCGAGTCGCCGGTAGACTTAGCCACCCGGTTTTTATCGAAGCGGTAGGCGTAGCCGGGCACCACGGGGCCACCCACATAGCGGGCCGTGCCCTCGCCCCGGGCCCAGCGCGAGGTACGCCGGCCGGCTTCGGAGTTGAGCAGAAACAGATTGCCGCGCACCTGCACCGGCCCCAGCTGCCGGGCCACATCTACCCAGTGCTGCACCCCACTAACCTCCCCGGCCCGGTAGCGTCGGCTCAGGCGGTAGCCCAGGGCGTTATCGGCATCCTTCACTACCCCCACCGAGGCATTCAGAATATTGTCTTCGCGGGGTTGCTGCTGGTTGGTAACAAGGGTGTTAGAGGTGCTCCAGTTGCGGTCGAACTCAATGTCGCGGTACCGGTCGATGGGCGAAAAGCGGCGGCTGGTGTACTCGTAATCCAAGGCGCTACGCAGCTTGTAGCCCTGCAGGCCGGGCAGGCGCACTGGCCGGTCCTGCACCACGTAGCCCACCCGCATGGCTCGCCCCTTCGCCGATTCGGGGGAAAAGCGGTTTAAATCCAGGTCGGAAGCAGCCAAATCCACGAACACGGTGGCCGTAGAATCGAGCTGGTAGCTGGTACCCACGCTCATCATTTGCTTTTGCAGGGGCGTGGGCAGCACCCGGATGGGCTCGTAGGAGCCCCGCCCCCGGCCTACAAACTGGTACACCCGCCCGTTGGCGCGGGCATCTTCCGCGCTGGTGCCCAAGTTGTAGCTGCCCTGGCCCGCCCCCACGTTGGTAAAGCGTACATTGTACACGGCCCGGGTGGTATCCTGGGGCGGGTACACGAACACCGTTACCGGCTGCTGGGTAGCAGGGTCTAGTTGGGTTTCCTGGCGATACTGCACCTGCTGCCGATCGTAGGCCACGGTGTCCACGCCGGGCACTACGGCCTGGCTGACGTTGTCGCCGATGGAGCGCAGCAGCCGCTTTTCCGAGTCTTTGAGGCTGAGGTTGGGGGAGTTGTCGGGGTTGTCGGATTCGCGGTAGAAGTTGGCGTGTACCTGCAGGCGGCCCAACTGCTGGTAGTGGCTGGCCTGCAGCAGGGAGCGGGCATAGTTAAAGTCGGAGTACTCGAAATCAACCTTGATGCGGGAGTTGCGGGTTATCAGGTGGCGGGGCGAAAACGTCAGCTCAGCCTGATTGTAGTCGATGACGTAGTCGAAATCGAAACCGCGCACCATCAGTCGCCCATCCAGGTACACCCGCTCAGAGTTGGCCAGAATGATGATGAACTGCTCCCCGTTCGGCCCGCGTAGGCGGTAGGGCCCCTGCACGTTTTCCAGCGGGGCAATATCAATGCTGGCAAACTTACCTTTGGCTACCCCCGCCGCCACGGAGGTAGTGGCGAATGCCGCGCCGGGCTTGAAGCCAAGCAACCCGGTGCGCCGCGGGCCATTGGTAGCGGTGCTCACCGTCTGGCTCACCCCGTTCGGCCCTACCCCATTGGGCGTGACGCCGATGGGGCTGTTCGGGCTGGTTGGCAGGCCGTTTTGGGTAGTCCCCGAGCCGGCGGGCGGGGGCACGGTGGGCGGCACCGTTACAAAGGTACCGGTGCTGGTGCCGCTGGCGTTGGGATACTGAAACAGCTGGGGGTTGCTGACCCCGGGCCCGCTCCCCCCCCCAAACCCACCGGCTGGCAGGCGGCCGAAGTTGGTTTCCAGCGCCGCGCCCTGAATGTTTTTGTAAAAGCGCAGGAAGTAATCAGGTTTATTGCGCAGCACTACGTCGCCGGCCGTCAGGTTCCAGCGTGGGTGCGTGAGCGTAATATAAATCCGGTCGAACTCCTGCAGCTGCTGGGTGTTACCCTCGGGCTGGAAGGGCACGTTTTGGTCGGAAATAGCCGCCGTGAGCGTAATCTGGTCGGTGAGGCGGCCTTCCAGCTGCAGGTTAAGCGAGGAGTTGACGAAGACGTTCTGGGCGTTGCCGAATGAAATACCCCGCGAGAGGTTGCCGGTTTTGTTGATGCCCGGGGTGCTCAGAATCTGCTCCTTCACCGCAAAATCCTCCAGCCCCATCACCGAAGGCCGCCGCCAGAAATCCACGCTGTCCATGAGGCGAGCGGGCCGTAGGTAGCGGGCGGCAGCCAACTGCACCGGCAGCACCCGGTAGCACACCAGCACCGAATCGGGGCCGCCGGGCAATACAATATCGGGTTGCCCCGGGTCGGGCGCGGGAAAACGGGTAGTGGGCCGCACGAATCGGTAGCGGTTGGTGCGGGCGTCGTACGCCAGGGCGCGGCCATCCGCGCTTACCGAGGTCGGCACTACCGTCAGCGAGTCGCGGAGGCTGAACTCGGTCGTATCCCGGTTGGGAGTCAGGCGCACCCAGATGCAGCGGCGGGTAGTGGGCGGCGCACCGGGCCGCTGCTGGGCCTGGGCCGTTGTAGTAGCCCACCACAGGCACATCAGCAGCCCACACAAGCGCAGAAAAGAGGGCGTACAGCTGCTGATCAAGGAATGAACAATTGAGAATTAAAAATTAAAAATTCCTTAGCGAAGAGAGGCCGTGAGTTGGTGGAACTGGCTCAGCTATAGTTACGGGCATCAAGCTACCGCTGGGTTTTACCCCGCACAAACTCTGGTTTCTAAACGCTGCAACTGCCATTTTTAATTTTTAATTCTCCCGGTTTAATTCCCCGCCTACCCCGCCAGCGGCAGCTCAATGCAGAACAGCGTACCGGCCCCTTCCTCGGTTTCAAACCAGATGTTGCCCCCGGCACTCTCGATGCCGCGCCGGGCCACGGCCAGCCCAATGCCGGAGCCTTTTTCCTTGGTAGTAAAGTTGGGAACAAACACTTTTTCCTGCACTTCGGCCGGAATGCCCGTGCCGTTGTCTTGAATGCAGATGCGGAGGCGGTTGTTGGGCTGCGCCTCCAGGTGCACCTTCACCTCGGGCCGCCGATCAGGCGGAATGGCCTGCAGGGCATTGATTAGCAGGTTGTTAAACGTGCGCACCAGCAAGCTTTCATCGGCGTACACCACGTAGCGGCCCGCGTCGGCATCCTCGGGTAGTACCAGCCTGATGCCCGTCCCAGCCGCGCCGCCCTGGTGCAAACCCACGCACCGCCGCAAAATGGGCGCCACGTCCAGCCGCTCAGGACGCATGGCAGGCAGGTTGGTGAAGTTGCTGAACGAGGTAGCAATGTCGGTCAGCACGTCAATCTGCGTAATCAGCGTTTGCGACACCTTGTTCATCAGCTCGTCCAGGTTGGGGCGCTGGTCCTGGATGGCCTTCTGCAGAAACTGCAGACTCAGCTTCATGGGCGTGAGCGGGTTCTTGATTTCGTGGGCTACCTGCCGGGCCATTTCGCGCCAGGCGGCTTCCTTTTCCTGGGTGGCCAGCTCCTGCTTGCTTTCCTCCAGCTTCAGCAGCATCTGGTTGTACTCGCGCACGAGCAGGCCAATTTCGTCTTCCGACTCGTAGGCCAGCATCTCATTCTGGCCCGTAAGGGTGGTTTGCCGCAGCTTTTCCGTGATGAGCTTGAGGGGCTCTGTCAGAATCCGGGAGGCCAGGAAGGCCAGCACCAGGAACAGGATGAACATCACGGTGAAGATGTTCAGAATGGTGGATACTAGCTCCGTAAGTTTGTTGTCAAGATCTTTCTCGGAGTCGAAGAAGGGAATTCCCACGTAGCCCAGCACGGCGCCCGGCCGCCCCGACTGCACGCCGCCGGCCCGCAGCGGCAAATACAGGGCGTTAAAGGAAAGCGTACCGGCTTGTTCCGTGAGCAGAATGCGGGGTTGTCCGTCCTCGGTCAGGGCGGCTACCGCTTGGGGGTTCATGAGGGTACTAAGCAGGCTGGCCTCAAAGATGAGGGGCTGGCTGCTCACGAGCAGCTCTCCGCGCGCATCATAGAGGTTCAGGTCGGTTTCGGTCAGGGCAGCTACGTTTTCGGCCAGGTCCACCAGGTCGGCCCGGTTGCCCGACTCCGTGAGCAGGTTGCGGTTTTTAAGCAAGTTTTCCTGTACCGCTTGGCCCCGACGCTGGTAGGTACGCAGCAAATCGTGCTTGTAGGAGTTGGTAACCTGGCTGGCAATGGCTACGCTTACCACAATCAGGGGCACTAGAATGCCGAAGTTGAGGAAGAGCTGAATCTTGGTGCTGAAGTTGGTGCGCAACAACTCCCGGTACTGGCCCCGCGCCAGCAGGAAGGCACCCATCAGCAGCAGCCAGCAGAAGCTGTGCAGCAAAAACAGCGCGGAAAAATTCGCCAGCCAGTCGGAGAAGGAATACGTGGCCGTTGTAACTATCACCATGCGGCCGGAGCGGTCCATGGCCCGAATGCCCAAGTGATGGAAGCTCCCGAGCGCCACCCCGGTAGTGTACAGCCGCGGGTCGCGAAACAGGCTCGCGGGTAAGCGGTTGATGTAGTCGAAGTCACCTTCGCTATACACCAGCTGGCCTTTCTGGTAACCGCCGTAGCTGAGCTCGGTGCCCAGGCGGGGCTGGAAGAATTTCTGATCGACCAGCAGCTCCGGCACCACGCTGTTGGCCGTGAGCTTCTTCAGGGTCAGCTCCAGCACCACGGTACTGGTACCGGCATCTACCTCCGGGTTGGGGGTAGGCACCGGCACAAAGGCCACGTACCGGCGCGAGCTAAACGAATTGTTTCCGTCGCGGATCAGGTAGATGTTGGGGTGGTCGGTGCGGGTGGCGCCTTGCAGTAGAAACTCGCGCGTTTGCTCCAGGCTGCCGCCCACGGCCACGCCCCGCCCCGCCGGGTTAAAGAGAATCACGCGCACCTCGTATTTATCGAAGTAGTCGCGCAGGTAGTACTTGACGATTTTCTGCCGGATCAGGTCCAGGTTGATGAACGGGCTGGCCAGCATGGTGCGCAATACCGGATCCTGGGCCATTTCCTGACCCCGCTCCACTAACAGGTACTCGCCTTGTAAATCGTTATCGGTGAGCAGATTACCCGCCAGGTTTTGCTTGTTGACTTGCAGCTGGCGGTTGAAGTGCTCGTATAAGGCCAGCGCCCCCACTGCCGAGCTAACCCCTACCATCAGGAAGATAAACAGGTAGACCTGATAGGGCAGCACCGCACCCGCCGACTTCAGTCCGGTTAGGCGCAGCACAAAGAAGAACAGCAGGGTAATGCCCAAAATGGTGCTGTGTACCTGCCCCAACCCGAGCCCCGTGGATAGAAAGAGTACCGCCGTCACGAACAACAGCAGCAAACCAATATTGCGGGTAGAGGGCCGGACGATTCCAGTGAACAGCTGTGACAACAAGTAGAACCCCACCAAATAGCTGCCGGTATGCAGCACAATTGCCAGCAACAGTAAGGCCTTGAAGGCGCTTACCTGAATGTCCTGCGTGATATCCAGGATGAGCTGGGAGTTGCTGAAGCTGCTGGTGTAGAAGTCGAACAGCAGTTCTAGCAATCCATAGAACCCGAGCACGGTGAGGGCCCCGACCCCAATCCGCTGGGGCCAGCGCCGAATCCGTTGGGTGATGCGCAGCACGCCGTAGCGCCGGAAAAGCAGCAGCACGTAGTACGAGGACACTACAAACAGCGCGGCGTTCAGGAGCAAGTCGCCCAGGGAAGGCGAAATCCAGGAGGCCGCGTACACGCGCGGGTCAAACAGGCGAACTTCCAGAAAGGAAAACGGCAGCCCCAAGGAGAGCATCACGGCCCGCAGCACCACCAACGGCACTACCACGGCCAGGGCGCCGGCCCACGCCTTTCCTTGCGCAAACTGCTGGCGGGCCACGTAGCTCCACCCGGCCACGTAAAACCCGAACCCGAGTAACAGCAGCAGCAGCGGCACGTACTTGCCGGTAATGGGGTCGGCCTGCAGGCTTTCCACCGAGAACAGGTAATTACCCTCGTTGGAAACTATCCGCGGGAGAGTGGAGGTAGTCTTTTCGACCACCAGCCGCACGTTCTGGCCCTGGAACAGCCCTTGGCCGTTGCCCTCCCGCAGGTAACGGTTGCTGATGCCGTAGCTGATTTCGAGCGGAATGTACGTGAGAACGACATAGTCGCCTTCCGTATGCCGCAGCACTAAGAACTTGCCAAACCGGGTTTCCAGCAGCCGCTCGTGGTAGCGCTGCAGAGCCTGTTCCGGATCGGGCCGCACGCTGTGGTCCGACCAGTAGACGATCTGCTCGCCCCGGAAAATGAAGGTTGGGTAGGTGGTGTGGCTGGTCAGGCTCTGAAAGCTGACCTGGCGCGTTGCCAGCCGCTGCAGCACATCCGTCGACTCCCGCTCCCCCGTAAGCTCGGCCTCCATCAGCAGCTCCTGCAGGCGGGTAGCGGAAGCCTGCAGTACTACCTCCGGATTCTGACTGTAGCGGTTGCTGAGGTAAGCGGCCCCGAAGCAAAGCAGGGCCAGGGACAGCAGCCAGACCGGGGGAAAGCGGAAAAATTTCAACGGGAGGAGAAATGATGGAATCGGGACAGTAGCAACCTTGATACCAAACAAAAATGCCGCCCTACGGCGGCATTTCCTAGCTCAGGCTATAATAGAACAGGTTTAGCGGCGCGTCGCGGCGTAGCGGGCATCATAGTGCACGCCCCCAAACAGATACAGCATCAGCGTGCGGGAGTACCGCAGGCTGGCGGGCGTAAGCAGCAGGGAGAAAATAGCCACCGCCGTAATGTACACCCAAGTATCCGGGTCATCGAGCAGGTAGTACACCGCAAAGCCCACTACCAGCATAATGGCCGTGGAAAAGGCGAAGCTGATGTACATGGCGCCCCAATAAAACCCTGGTTCCGGTTCGTAGGCTTGTCCACACACGGGGCAGGCGGGCGGCATCTCGGTGAAATGCGCCAGATTCAAGGCCGAATGGGTGAACAACTGCCCCTGGTGGCAGCGCGGACAGCGCTGCTGCAGAACACTGACCAGGGTAGAATCGGAGTTAGCCATGCGCCGTTTTTTTCTTTTGCTGACTGTGACGGTACCAGAAATAACCAACCGTTCCAATCAGTACGTAGGGAATCGTCATCAGATACAGAATTCCCTTGTTCAGGCCGGTTGTGTCGTAGCCGTCCTTCTCCTGGCGCGAGGCTTCCACCTGGGTTTTGCACATGGTGCATTGGGCCTGCACGCTCAGGGGCAGTACGCTCAGCAACACTCCCAGAAACAAGGCTACCAGTCCACTATAAACTACTTTCTTCATGATATCAACTGATTTCGTTGCTAGAATAACCGTTCGGATGACCTCCTGGTTCGTTAGCAGAGACCTTATCTGAAGGGTGTTTTCCGAACGGGTTAGGTGTAGTAAGGCGAAATCATGAAATACACGATTACGCCCGTAATGGAAACGTAGAGCCACACTGGGTAAGTCCAGCGGGCAATCCGGCGGTGCTTCTGAAACTGCTCGGTCAGGGCGAAGTACAGCGTAAACAGCACCAGCGCCACGGTTATAGCGGCCAGCAGAATATGCGTTATCAGAATGAAGTAGTAAACGCCCCGCATCAGCCCTACCCCACCGTACTTCGTTACAATGCCCTGGGAGTGGTACGCCACGTACGAAACCAGGAACAAAGAACCAAGCAAGAAGGCCATGCCCATCATGGCGCGGTGCTTGGCTACCTGCTTGCGCCGGATAAAGTAGTAGCCCAGCATCAGAAAAACTGCCGTGAGGGAATTAAGCACAGCATTGACGGCGGGCAGCATTTTCACATTGGCGCCGGGAATGCGGAAAACGCCCGGCAGAAAGTAAAGCACGGCCACTGCCAGGGGCACCACGGCGCCCAGAATGCCAGCGGCTATTTTGTACTTGGTGAAGTTGCCGGGGTTAACGGCGGAATTATTGGTGGTCATAGGTGTAAAGCAACACTTCTATTTCGGTGATGAGGCGATTCACGTCCCGCTCGCTGGCCCCGTCGTAGCGGCCGCGCACGTGCCCGGCGCGGTCTACCAGAAACACCTGCTGACTGTGCAGGCTTCCGGGGTCAGTGCTCGGCGCCAGGCGAAACTCCTGCGTAGCTAACCGGGTAGCAACCGTTTTGTCACCGGTCAGGAAAAACCATTTGCCCGCAATGGCGCCGTACTCCTCGGCGTAGCGCGCTACCACTGCTACGGAATCGTGGGCAGGGTCTACGGTAAATGACGCCAGGGCTACGCGGGGCTCCTGCCGAAACTTCTCCTGCACCCGCATCAACTGGCTGGTTACACGCGGGCACGCGCCGGGGCAGGTGGTAAAGAAAAAATTGGCTACGTACAGGCCCTTCCGCTGCAGCTCTTCCCCCGTCACTTCCCGGCCTGATTGCGACGCTAACCGAAAGTCACCGATTTGGTGATAAACAGTATCGCGCTGCCACCTTCCCGCCACCTGAGTAGAGTCTACTCGGTCGGGCAGGAAAGTTGGCAGCGCGTAACGGTTGGTACCGAAGCTTTTGAGAAACAGGAAAGCCAGAACCGGAACCAGCAGAATCAGGCCCAACACTAATACTTGTTGGGGCCGCATGCAGCTAGCTAACTAGGTTCTGAACTGCCTCGCCAATGTAAGACCCCTCCGTAATCAGGGCCACCAGCAGCCAGATCAGCAGAGACATGGGAATCAGAATGGTCCAGATCAACCCCTTCGTCTCATGCTTCAGGTGCATGAACTCGGCCACAATGAAGAAAGCCTTGAAGATGGTCAGGATGATGAAGATGGAATTGCGGAACGTGCTGGCGGGCATGATGTAGGCAATAACAAATTCCAGGGCCGTAATAGCGGAAATAATCCAGAAGGTTTTCCAGATCCAGGCGGTATTCGGCTTCGGAATTTCGCCCGTCGGAGCAGTATCGTGCGTTGCGTGCTGAGCCATGGTAGTGCAGTAGCTAAGGGAAGTAAACACCGGAGCGAACAACTTGTGCAGTTGCTCGCTCCGGTACTCAATCAAATTAAACGAGGTAGAAGAAGGTGAAAACGAACACCCACACCAGATCTACAAAGTGCCAGTACAGGCCAATCTTCTCCACCATCTCGTAGTGGCCGCGCTTTTCAAACGTGCCGTTCGTGGTAGCAATGAACGCCCAGATCAGCAGGCAAACACCCGAGAATACGTGGGTGCCGTGGAAACCCGTGATAAAGAAGAACAAATCGGCAAAGAGCACCGGGCCGTACTGGTTCATGGCCAGATTAGCGCCGTGAAATACCGTGCCGTCGTTCATCAAAGTGCCCTCCTCAGTGCCGTGGATGAAGTGGCTCCATTCCCAGGCCTGGCAGCTCAGGAAGGTAGCCCCGAACAGAATCGTCCACAGCAGCCATTTCTGCACGTCCTTCTTGTCGAAACGGTGACCAGCTTCTACCGCCAGTACCATCGTTACAGAGCTGAAGATGAGAATCATCGTCATTAAAGCCACGAAACCCAAAGGCAAGTGCATACCGTGCAAGCCGGGGAAAGCATCAAATACTTTCTCGGGGATGGGCCAGTAGTTGGACGAGAACTTGAAGGCTTCGGCCGTGCCCTCGTACACGCCGTGGCGGTGACGAATCAGACCATAGGTGGTCAGGAAGGCGGCGAACGTGAAGGCGTCCGACAACAGGAAGAACCACATCATCAGCTTGCCGTAGCTTGCTTTGAAAGGCTCGTTCCCGCCGTCCCAGGTGCCGGTGCGCGGCTTATCCAGGGCGGAATCAGAAATTACCTGCGTCGTGGAAATGGTGGACATAGCGTGCGGGGGTTGACGAAATTCTAGTGGTTCAAAAGTAGGAACAAATACAGGTACAACCAAAGCGCGCCGAGGTAGTGCCAGTAGATCGTGACGTTGCCAATGGAAAGCATCTGCCGGGAATGCACCTGATAGTTAAAGCTTTTACGCAATACGATCAGCAGAAAGATAAGTCCCGTAACCAGGTGAAATGCATGGACGCCGGTTAATACATACAGAAATGAGCCGGAAGGGTTGGCATCAACGCCCGCAAAAAAGATGCGCTGCCCCACCAACAACCCCCACATTTCCCACTGCCCGACCAGAAAGGCAATGCCCAACACGGTGGTCAGAATGAGGGCCGTGCGTACTTGCTTGAGCTCATCCTTACGAGCCGCAAACCAAGCCCACTGCACTGTTACAGAACTGGCGGCCAGAATCAGGGTTGTAATCAGAAAGCCAAAGGGCAAATCGAATTCCAGCCAGTTGCCTTCGTTACGACGCACAATGTAGGCGCTGGTATACGCCGCGAAAATCATGAAGATGCTGACCATCATCAGCACCAGCACAAACCGCAACGGGTGGATACCCGTGGCCGGCTGCTTGGTGTTTAATGCTTCGGAAGAATGCATAGTAGAGAAGTGAGTTGTAGGACGAAAGAGTGTCAGTTACTGAACATGAGTAGGAGCTGCTTTGTCCCTGTTCTCATGCCTTAGTTTGCACTCTGGACCTGATTATATCTTATCCAGCACCAGCGCTATCTGCACAATAGGCAGGTAGAGAAAGGAGCCGAACATGATGCTCATGGCCGCCTTCTTACTAATGGTGCGCATGAGGTAAAATGTTTGCATCAGAAACAACACGCCACAGATAGCCGCTACCATGGGGTAGGTTGTGCTGGTCATACCGAAGTAGAACGGCAGTAAGCTTAGCGGAATCAATACCAGCGTGTACGTCATGATTTGAAACGCAGTACGCAGGTCTTTTTTACCGGGCGTGGGCAGCATTTTGAAGCCCGCTTTTTTATAATCATCATCCAACACCCAGGCAATGGCCCAGAAGTGCGGAAACTGCCACATAAACTGGATTCCAAACAAAATCCATCCTTCCAAGCCCAGGAAGCCCGTGGCGGCCACCCAGCCAATTAGCGGCGGCATACCGCCTGGTATGGCTCCCACCGCCACGCAAATAGGCGAAATGGTTTTGAGGGGGGTGTAGATGAAACCGTATAAAATCAGGGATATCAGGGACAGAGCAGCTGCTACAGGATTGAAAAAGTAAGCCAACAAAGCCAGCCCTGCTACCCCCAGGACAACTGTGAATACCCAGGCTTCCCGAACGCTTAAGATTCCCAAAGGCAGTGGCCGCTGGGCCGTGCGCTTCATCATTTTGTCCAGATCTATCTCGAAAATCTGGTTGATGGTATTAGCCGACCCTGTAATAGCTAGGCCCCCCAGCATCACCAACGCCGCTCGTCCCCAGTTCAGCTCGTGGGCGCCCAGCAAGTAGCCAATGGCGCTGGAAAAGGCCACCGTAAGCGCTAAGCGGAATTTAAGTAACTGGAAAAAAGCCCTAGCCTTACTCATCAACGGGTGGAACAGAGTGTGCGGCGAGAAAATCCGCCAAACGGGGCCGCAAAGTTACGCAACAACGGCCGGAGTAGCCACCTGCCGCCGCAACTTCGTGGCCTGCCGATACGCTACTACCGCTAAAAACTGAGCGCCAAAGAGCAGGGTAGCCAGCGTAAGGTGAATAGGCTGTACCGCAGCCGGAAAAGAGAAGTAAGCTAAAACAACGCCCGCTAGTATTTCCCCTCCTATCAACACCAGAATAGCCGTAGCTAAACCGTGCAAACGGCGCGAGGGCAACGTGTACAGTCGATACGCCAGATACAGATTTAGCACTAGCAGCAGCGCCGAAAAAGAACGGTGTAAGCGGAACACGTTACCAAGCTGTTCTACCCAGCTGCCCCGATCTAGGTAGTTGGCCGCTGAAGCAACCAAGTCAATCTGCTCCCGCACCTGCGTACCCAGCACAATCTGGCAGAAGGTAAGCAACACGGCCACCCACAAGACGCCGGCTAGGCCTGCTACCTCCCGCACGGGTTGAACCACGACTTCCCGCCCCCGCTGCGACCGGTCAACGGCGTACAGCAGCATGGCTACAATTACCAGGGCCAAACCCATGTGAATTGTTACCATAATCGGCAGCAGGTTCGTGGAAACGACCAGTGAGCCCAACCAGCCCTGCACGCCGGTTAACAGAAAAGATGCAAATGCCAGCCAGAAAACTGCTCGGTCGCGGCGCCAGTACGGCAAGGCAAATAACACCGTGCCGAATACGAACACGCCAATTAGGGCTCCTACCAGCCGGTTTACGTACTCGATCCACGTTTTGACCGGGTTAAAGTCAGTTTCGATGTACTGCGTTGGATGAGCGAAAATGTCGCCGGCCACTTGGTGAAAACCCATACGTTCCAGCTTCGCCGCCAGCTTCTTGTTCTTCTCGACTCGTTGGGCGGTGTACACTTCTTTATAATTGGCCGGAAGCTGGCTAATGTGGGTAGGTGGCACCCAGGTACCAAAGCATTTCGGCCAATCGGGGCAGCCCATGCCGGAACCAGTGCTCCGGACAATACCACCAACCAGAATTAGAACGTACACGGCCGCTACCGTCAGGATTCCAACAAAGCGAAAGCGGCGTACGAATATGGGGGCTGACATGCTCAACGTTACTAGGCGAAAGTATCTACTTTACAAACCGCCGAAGCGGTTTTTTGCTTAAAAGCCAAAGGGAAATTCGGCTCGGCTCGGCCGGTCCGGATTTCCCTTTCTGCAGGCAAATAAAACGGGCCGCCGTTAGTACAGCGGCCCGTTTTAGAAGGCTAGTGCTCGAAGCACTTATTCCATTTCTTTCTCGTACGGCAGGTTCGACGACTGCGTCTGCGAGTATGGTATGTGCTGGGGAATGAAATCCTCAGCGGCCCCAGGCTTGCTGTAGTCGTAGGGCCAGCGGTGTACGGCCGGAATTGCGCCGGGCCAGTTGCCGTGGCCAGGTACTACCGGCGTCGTCCACTCTAGCGTCGTCGAGTTCCAGGGGTTCTCGGTGGCCCGACGGCCCCGGAAGATGCTGTAGAAGAAGTTGAAGATAAAGACAAACTGCGCGAAGAAGGCAATGATGGCAGCAGCCGAGATAAACTTGTTCAGGTCAGCAAACTGGCTGAAGGAATCAAAGCCCGTCCAAGCGTAGTAACGACGGGGGAAACCGGCAATACCAACGTAGTGCATCGGCAAGAACACCAGATATACCCCGAGGAAAGTCAACCAGAAGTGTACGTAGCCCAGCTTCTCGTCCAGCATGCGGCCGAACATCTTGGGGAACCAGTGATACACACCGGCGAACAAACCAAAGAAAGCCGACGAACCCATTACTAAGTGGAAGTGAGCTACCACAAAGTACGTGTTGTGCATCTGGATGTCCAGGGCGGCATTGCCCAGTACAATACCCGTTAGACCACCAGCAATGAACAGCGACACGAAGCCAATGGAGAACAACATGGCCGACGTGAAGCGGATGTTACCACGCCACAGAGTTGCCAGCCAGTTAAAGGTCTTTACGGCCGAAGGCACAGCAATGATGAGCGTCAAGAACATGAAGACCGAACCCAAGAAGGGGTTCATACCCGTCACGAACATATGGTGAGCCCATACAATGAAGGAGAGCAGCGAAATACCCAACAGGGAGCCAATCATAGCGCGGTAGCCGAAGATAGGCTTACGAGCATTCGTAGCCAGAATTTCGGACACCATACCCATGGCAGGCATGATTACGATGTACACCTCAGGGTGACCCAGGAACCAGAACAAGTGCTGGAACAAGATAGGTGAACCACCCGTGTTAGGCAGTGCCTGGCCAGCAATATAGATGTCAGAGAGGAAGAACGATGTACCGAAGCTACGGTCGAAGATCAGCAACAAGGCTGCTGAGAACAGCACTGGGAACGAAAGCAACCCAAGGATAGCCGTCAAGAAGAAGGCCCAGATGGTGAGCGGCAATTTGCTCATGCTCATGCCTTGAGTACGCAGGTTGATAACCGTGGTAATGTAGTTAACACCACCTAGCAACTGCGAAACAATGAACAGCGCCATAGACACCAACCAGAACGTCTGGCCAGCACCTGAGCCGGGAATAGCCTGGGGCAAAGCGCTCAGCGGAGGATAGATTGTCCAACCAGCAGAGGCAGGACCCGTTTCCAGGAACAGCGAAACGAACATAACCACACTGGAAGCAAAGAAGAACCAGTACGAGAGCATGTTCATGAAGCCCGAAGCCATATCACGGGCACCAATTTGCAGCGGAATGAGGAAGTTAGAGAATGTACCCGACAAACCAGCCGTCAGCACGAAGAACACCATGATAGTGCCGTGCATCGTCACCAACGCCAAGTAGAACTCTGGGTTCAGCTTACCGGCTTCAATCCATTTACCCAAGAAAGGCGAAAGCCATTCGAAGGTGGATTCAGGCCAGCCTAACTGCAGACGGAAGAGGCTCGACAGCGTACCACCAATAATAGCCCAGATAATACCTGTAATCAGGAATTGCTTGGCAATTACTTTATGGTCAGTGCTGAAGATGTACTTCTGCAGAAAGCTCTGCTCGTGGTGCTCGTCGTGGTGCGCGTGCTCGTCATGCGAAATGCCCGGCTCGGTTACACCGGCGCCGCCTTGCACTTGCGCTTGAGTAGGAAGATTAGCAGCCATAGTAGAAGCGTGCAATTAAATGAGATTAGAGCGAAGCCTTAGCTGTTGCAGGAACTACAGCAGCGGCAGCTGGGGTAGTTGCTTTCTCAACCAGTTTATTCGACTTCTGTTTAAAGCTAGCCAGCACATCCGGGTTTTGCGCCGAGAAGGATTTCTGCTGAGCAAACCAAGCAACATAGTCGTCTGGTTCATCCACCACAATGTTCAGCTTCATAGCAAAGTGGCCACGACCGCAAATCTGGTTGCAAGCCAACTCATAAGTGAATTTCGGGTTGCCAGTTTGTGCGCGCATCTCGTCCGTGGTCATGGTTGGCGTGAACCAGAATTTGGTCGGCATACCAGGTACAGCGTACATCTGCACGCGGAAGTGCGGCATGTATACAGCGTGCAATACGTCGCGTGAACGAATCTTCAACAACACCGGGTGACCCTTGGGAACGTGAATTTCAGGTGCCACAAAATCGTCGATACCGTTCTGGTCGCTTAAGTCAAAGCCGAACTCGTTAGTAGCGTCAATCAGACGATAGTTTACGACGCCAAGCTTCTGGTCGCGGCCGGGGTAACGAACCAACCAGTTAAACTGCTTACCCATCACCTCTACTACCACGGCGTCCTTCGGGGCCGGGCCAGTAATGCGGGTCCACTCTTTCCAACCGGCGAACACTAGACCAGCCATTACAATGGCAGGAATCAGCGTCCAGATTACCTCGATTTTGTTGTTGTGCGGGAAGAAGAAGGCGCGACGACCTTCCTTGTGCTGGTACTTGTAGGAATACACGAACAGCAGAATCTGAGTCAGCGTAAATACAATGCCCAGAATAATCATAGTGGTCCAGAACATCCGCTCGGTAGCATGACCGTGCACAGAAGCAATGGGCGGGTTCATCTTGTCGTAGTTGTCAACAAAGGACCAAGCAAAGGCTGCTCCGCCAACAACTAGGAAAATGATGAAAAGAATGGCGTTTACGCGGTTGCTAACCCCTACTTCCCGGGTTGAGCTACCCGAAAAAATAGAAGTTAGAATCTGGAGGCGGAACAGCAGGCCAAACACGACCAGCAGCAACACCAGCACCAGAAGAATACCAAGAGTAGTCATTATCAGGAGGTAGAAGTGAGTACTGAGAGTGAGTGGTGAGGAGCGAAGAGCTTTACTCCTCACCACTCCCAACTCAGCGTCTGAAATCAGGTGGTGTGGTGTACGCTTTCATCCAGGAACGGATGATGAACCGGTACCAGTGAAGCCTGTGAAAGGCGTTTCGTCATCAGAAGCAAGAATGCTCCTAAGAAAATTAGAGCCGTACCAATCTCAATTACAAACCCGTTTTCAGCCTTCATCGTTCCGGGCATCAGCATTAGATAGAAGTCCGACCAGTGGCCAATCAAGATGGCAATGCTCACGATTTTGAGCATAATCATTTGCCGCTTGGCATCCCGAGTCATCAGCACCAGGAAGGGGAATACGAAGTTGATAACCAGGTTGGCAAAGAACATCCAAGTGTACTGGCCATTAAACCCACCCAAGCGCTGGTTATAGTACACCGATTCTTCGGGCAAGTTAGCGTACCAAATCAGCATGAACTGCGAGAACCACACGTAGGTCCAGAAGATGCTGAAGCCAAACATGAATTTACCCAAGTCGTGCAGGTGGCCTTCTTTTACGAAACGGAGGTAGCCAGCTTGCTTAAGCAAAATGGTGCACAGCGTTACTGCAGCAATACCTGATACCCACCACGAGGCGAATACGTACCAGCCAAACATGGTTGAGAACCAGTGCGTGTCAACCGACATTACCCAGTCCCAAGCAGAAATTGAGGACGTAACGGCATAGATTACCAAGAACAAGGCCGATACGTTGATGCTTTTGTGGAAGTACTCCGTACCACCATTCAGGTCCTCAGCAAGGGATAGATCACGCAGGCGTTTGGTGAAGAATGCCCACAGACCCAAAAAGAGCACCATCCGAATCAGGTAGAAGGGGATATTCAAAAATCCTGATTTCCCGGCAATGATTGCGTCATAGTTGGCATTGCCCTTTTCCATAATACCAGGCATGGTCCAATGGAAAATGTCGTTGTTAATCAGGCTCACCAGAAAAACGGCAACCATGATTACCAAGCCAGGAAGCAGCCAAGCACTCAAAGCTTCGTTGATGCGCTTAATCAGTACTGACCAGCCTGCGTAGGCGACGTACTGAATAGCCATAAACACCGTACCGATAGCCGACACTCCCGTGAAGAACACGTTGTTATGCCATAGGCTCACAATCAGGCGCTTCAGCCAAGCGGGACTACCGTGGTGACCGGCTGCGGGACCAGCACCATGGCTAGTAGCTCCGTGTGCAGCGGCCGTTCCTTCGTGATGCTCAGCACCAATGCCCAGAGCAGCCAGCAGTAAGCCGATTGCCAGAACAATGACACCGGCTACGATGATCATGATAAACTTCTTACGAGCATTCGGCGAAACCTCCAGGTATTCAGCCGTAACGCTTTCGTGATGCGTCAGAGTTGCCATAGGAGTAGATTAAAGTGCCGTGCCGTTACGTGCTTTATCACCTGCGCCAGGCGTCTGCGAGGCCTTGTCGGCCTGGGCTTCCTGAACGGGCGACTGTGTCTGAGAATCGGTAGTTTGTGAGGAATCAGCCATTGCCGCATTTGCTACACCACTAGCCTTAAGGAAATCAGTCATACCATCCGGGCCCTTGCCTTGCTGTAGCATACGGACATACATGGCAATTTTCCACCGTTCCTGAGGATTAACCTGCGAGCCATGTGGCATCATGCGGCCTTTACCCCATTGTATCACGTGATAAATATGCCCGTCGTTCATGGTCTTATAGGCTCCTACTGAGTAGTTCGGAACCCCCTTGAACTTTGCTCCTACTGGCCCATCACCAGCGCCTGACTCTCCGTGGCAATGCTGGCAGTTACGCACGTAAAGCGTTTTGCCTTCCTCCAGAGCATCCTTAGTGTACGAGTACGGATTGCGTAGGCTCGTCTCAGCCGTAGCAATGTCGTCCTTCGCAATGTGGGTGTAGTAGTTGGCCTTGCCACGCGGCACCGTTCCTACGGCTGGAACACGCATGTTCAAGCCCATTGGGTTTACCTTGTTGGATTGCTCCTGCTTCAACGGCTCATAAGGAAGTGAGGCGTACATCTCAGGAGCATACTCCAAACCCGGATCATCGGCTCGGTTGCAGGCGGTGGTGAACACCGATGCCAGCAGAACCGCCGACGCTTGCAGAGTTACTTTCAGCGAATGCGTCATTAGAACTTAGACATTTCTTTTTGGTTCACCTCCGAAGCACCGTTGTCACGCAGCAATTGGGTCAGTTTGGTCATATCGGTGCTTTCGTTTACCTCAATGGCCATCACAAACTTATCATCGGTGGAGCGGACATCCAGCACGGGAGTTTTCCAGCGTGGGTAAAGCTTACTGATGGTGTAGAAGGTAATCACCATGCCGTGGCAGCAAAACAGTACCGTCAATTCGAAGGATACTGGGATGAAGGCCGGCAGGGCAATGTGGGGCTTCCCACCGATAATCATGGGCCAATCGAAGCCCAGCATGTAGATCTGCATCCACAGGGCGAAGCTCAAACCAGTGAGGCCAAAGAAGAAGGCCGCAATCGGAAGGCGCGAGCGTTCGATGCCAAGGGCATCGTCGATTCCGTGGATGGGGAACGGCGTGAAAACTTCGTAGATCTTAACGCCCGCTTCGCGGACGTTTTCAACGGCGTGCAGCAGCACGTCTTCGTCGTCGAAGATGCCGAGGGCGAAGCGCTTAGTCATGCTTATCGTAGTTTACAGAGGCCGAGGCGGGGACTCCGTGGGTGGTAGCAGGCTGAGGAGTGTGGTGGTGCGGATCTTGACCGGTATACGTTGGGCCATTGTCCACCGTGTACTTCAGGACGGACTTCACTTCGGCCATGTTAATCACGGGGAAGAACTTGGCAAACAGCAGGAACAAGGTGAAGAACAAACCAATCGTACCCACATAGATGCCGATGTCGATAATGGAAGGCGAGAACATAACCCAGCTCGAAGGCAGGTAGTCACGGTGCAGCGAGGTTACGATAATTACAAAACGCTCGAACCACATACCGATGTTCACGATAATCGACAGCACGAAGGTCAGCGGAATGCTGTAGCGCACACGACGAATCCACACCAGCTGCGGAGTAATCACGTTACAAGTCATCATCGACCAGTAAGCCCACCAGTAAGGGCCGGTAGCGCGGTTGATGAAAGCGTACTGCTCAAACTCAACCTGAGAGTACCAGGCAATAAAGAACTCCGTGATGTATGCTACCCCTACAATAGAGCCCGTTATCATCATGATTTTGTTCATGAGGGCAATGTGCTCAATTGTGATATAGTCCTCCAGTTTGAATACTACGCGAGTAATAAGCATCAGCGTGAGTACCATGGCGAAGCCGGAGAAGATAGCACCAGCAACGAAGTAGGGAGGAAAAATGGTGGTGTGCCATCCCGGAACAACCGAAGTTGCAAAGTCCATTGATACGATAGTGTGCACCGACAGTACCAGCGGCGTAGATACGCCGGCCAGAATCAGCGAAACCGTTTCGTAGCGCGACCAGTGCTTGGCTGAACCCTTCCAGCCGAAGCTCAACAGGGAGTATGCAACTTTAGCAATTGGGCCTTTAGCCCGGTCGCGGATGGTAGCGAAGTCAGGAACCAGACCCGTGTACCAGAATACCAGCGACACGGAGAAGTAGGTCGAAATGGCAAACACGTCCCACAGCAGCGGCGAGTTAAAGTTTACCCACAGCGAACCGAAAGTATTCTGGAAAGGGAATACCCAGAAGGCAAGCCAAGGACGGCCCATGTGCAGAACCGGGAACATGGCCGCGCAGATTACGGCGAAGATGGTCATGGCCTCGGCCGCCCGGTTAATAGAGGTCCGCCACTTCTGACGGAACAACAGCAAAACTGCCGAAATCAGAGTACCCGCGTGACCGATACCTACCCACCACACGAAGTTGGTGATGTCCCAGGCCCAGCCGACAGTTTTGTTCAGGCCCCATTCTCCGATACCATACCACAAAGTGCGGTACACGGAATAAAAAAAGACGCCGAGCAGTAAGAGGGCGACGCTCAAAGCGGCCATCCAGCGGATGTTGGGGGCGGCTTCTACCTGGCGACACACGTCCTGGGTGACGTCGTGGTACGTTTTCCCCCCGGTAACGAGCGGCTCCCGTACAGGCGATACGTGCTGCATAGTTTTTTGGACTTAAAGGAGTAGATGGGGAGGGCAATACTACGGTGGGCACTACTGCCCTCCCCCGTGGCTCAATTTCTAGGCGTTAAACTCCGACGACTCCGTATTCCGGATCTTCGTGAGGTACGTGATGTTCGGCTGGGTGTTAATAGAATCCAGCACGTGGAAGGCACGCTCACCATCTTCCCGGCGCAGAATCTGCGATACGCGGGAGTTGGGGTCGCGCATGTCGCCGAACACGATTGCCTGCGTGGGGCAGGACTGGGCGCAGGCTGAAACAATCTCGCCATCCTGCGGACGACGCTTCTGCTTCTTAGCTTCCAGTTTACCGAGCTGGATCCGTTGCACGCAGAACGAGCACTTCTCCATTACCCCGCGGGCCCGAACCGTTACTTCCGGGTTCAGTACCATGCGGCCGAGGTCGGTGAACATGTGGCCGTTTACGGTTTCGAACTTCTCATTCGAGTAGTACGAGAACCAGTTGAAACGACGCACCTTGTAAGGGCAGTTGTTAGCACAGTAACGCGTACCTACGCAACGGTTGTAGGTCATCTGGTTCAGACCTTCCGAGCTGTGGGTAGTAGCCAGTACCGGGCAAACTGTCTCGCAGGGAGCATGGTTGCAGTGCTGGCACAGCATGGGCTGGAAAATTACCTGCGGGTTTTCCGAAGGATCCTCCATTGCTGCATAAGTATCCAGCTTGCCTTTGGCTTCGAAGTCTGATTTGTGCGAAGCAGAGCTGTAGTACCGGTCGATACGCATCCAGTGCATTTCGCGCCGGTTGATTACTTCCTGCTTACCAACTACGGCAACGTTGTTTTCCGCCTGACACCCAATCACGCACGAGCCGCAGCCGATGCAGGAGTTGAGGTCAATTGCCATGCCCCAGTGGTGGTTCTTATACTCGTAGTCCTGCCACAGAGAGACCTTATTAGGCTTCTCCAGACCTTCAGGAGTGGAAATCTTTTCGTATTCCGTTACCTCTTTGGGGTCTTTGATATACTGCTTCAGCGTAGCCTCTTGAACTACCTGCTTGCGGTCCATGATGGTGTGGTGGGTCTGCGTCTGCGCAATCGGCGACTTAGCACCCGTGGGCGTAATCTGAACGGCATTGCTGTAGATGATGGCGTCATTGCGCATCGTGGCCAGCGGCAGCACGTTCTCACCAAGCTCATTGCCCACTTTACCAGCCCGTACCCGGCCGTAGCCGAGAGCAATACCTACGGTTCCTTTGGCTTGGCCTGGTTGAATCAGCACCGGCAGCTCAACTGATTTACCGTTGGCCGTAACTTTTACTACGTCGCCCTGCTCCCACTTCTGCTCGGCAGCGTAGGCGCGCGGTACCGTGACGTAGTTACCCCAAGTAGCTTTCGTTACTGGGTCAGGCAGTTCCTGCAACCAAGGGTTGTTGGCGAAAAGGTTAGAGCCGTTACCGATACCCACCTTTTCGTAAATCACCAACTCAATGCCTGTGGGCTTCGGAGCTGATTTGATGGCGTTGATAGCGCCGTTAACGTCTAGCGCAGCGCCAACCTGAGCTACTGGAGCCGGAGAAGCCGTTCCTGCAGCTACACCGTCGTGCACAGCCTTGTCCCAGGCCTTATTAAAGTCGCCGCCTAGTACCCCCTTCCACTGATTGCGGAGGTAGTTATAGTAAGTGGTGGGGCTGCCAGCCCACGTCAGCAGCGAATCCTGGGCCTGACGGGTAGCGAATAGCGGCGTAATTACCGGCTGGGCCAGGCTCAGAGAACCCCGCTTCGGCTCGTAGTCATTCCACGACTCCAGGAAGTGATGGTCGGGAGCGGCGTACGTGCACAGCTCACCCGTCTCATCCAGGCGGTCATTAAGCGAAATAGTTGTTCTAACCTTACCAGCCTTTAGCGCCGCGGCCAGATCGGCCCCCATGGGGTGGTCGAACACAGGGTTAGCGTGGTAGAAGATAACCGCGCCTACCTGACCATTGCGAATGTCCGTTAGCAGACGAGCCATCCGAGCATCATCGCCCTGACGAACCATCGAGGGGTTAGCCACGTCAACGGCGGCCGAGCCGAGGCGCTGGTTAATGGCGGTTACGAGGGTCTGGATGGCTGGGTCGTTGGAGCCCGATACCACCAGGCCACGTGCACCAGCACGGGTCAGTTCAGAAATAGCTGTCTGCAGACGTTTATCAGTGGAGGTAGCGCCACCTACTACGCTGTTATACACGGCCAATATTGCTTCTCCCATTTCGGAAGGCTTCAGCGGCACGCGTACGTCGGCGTTAGAGCCGGTCAGCGACATATTGCTCTCAAACTGGAAGTGCCGAGACATCGTCTGCTTCTCCCGCGACACCTTACGGTTGGTGATGTACTGGCGAGCGTACTCAACCGGCGACAACCACGTACCAAGGAAATCAGCGCCGAAGCTTACGATTACGTCCGCCTTGCTGAAGTCATAAGCCGGCAGAACGCCACCATTGGCCCGCAACAACCCAGAAGCTGAGTCTACGTCATACATCACGTGCTCAGTACCCGCGAAACGGGCCCCAAACTCAGCGATAACCTTCTTAGTAGAAGGGCTGATGATAGTAGGCGAAACAATGGCTACGCGACCAGCGCCAGCCAGAGCGTTACGCACTTCCTGGTCCAGCTGGTCCTTATCAATCTTAGCACCCTTCTTGGCGAAGTGCTGCAAACGGCCGCCGTCGTAGAGGCTCAGTACTACTGCTTGAGCGCGGGCTGACAAACCGCCGCGAGTAACAGGCGACTCAGGGTTTCCTTCAAACTTAATCGGACGGCCCTCGCGGGTTTTTACCAGGATGCTGTTGTAGTCCTGGCCGTTGAAGAAAGTAGAAGCGTAGAAGTTGGCAATACCCGGATCAACTTCCTCAGGCTTGTTGAGGTAGGGAATAGCCTTTCGAATGGGGGTTTCGCAGCTGGCGAGGGTGGCAGCGGCAAGACCGAAGCCCATTAGCTTGAGGAAGTCGCGGCGAGGCGCAACCGTGGCATCAGCGCTGCCATGGGATTCCTTCACCGGCATGAAGTCAGCAAACTCGGCGAGTGCATTCTTCACGAACTCCGGTGAGTTCTCCAGTTCCTCAATTCCCTTCCAGTACTTAGGCGACTCTTGCATCGTGTTTTTGGAACTTAGGGTCTCAGAGACTTAGGGACGCGGATACAAAGTCCGTACAGTCTCTAAGCAGGCTTTTTTTAAAGGGAAGTGGGGTCTTCGGCTTTGGGCGCTTGGCGAATATTTCCAAGCCTCCCAAAGCCGGAGACCCTATGATATTAGTAGTGGCACTTCGAGCACTCCGTACCGCCGTTCGACGATACCGTGAAAGGCACTGCACCGTTCGACTTATCATGTAGTTTCACGAGGTTGTCGTAGTAGCCGTTGCCCTTGGTGTTGAGCGGGGTTTCGCGGTGGCAGTTGATGCACCAGCCCATGGTCAGGGGAGAGTACTGGTAAACAACGTCCATGTTCTGAATCGGACCGTGACAGGTCTGGCACTCAACACCACCTACCTGCGTGTGCTGGGCGTGGTTGAAGTAAGCCAAGTCGGGCAGGTTGTGAATGCGTACCCACTGGATAGGCTGCTTCCGCTCAATGGCCCGGTAAATTTTCTTGATTTCCGGCGACTCCGTTTTGATCTGCGAGTGGCAGTTCATGCAGATGTTGGCCGAAGGAATGTTAGCCGAGCGGCTCTTGTATACCGAAGTGTGGCAGTAGGCGCAGTTGATCTGGTGCTCGCCAGCGTGCAATTTGTGCGAGAAGGCAATTGGCTGGGTAGGCTGGTAGCCCTGGGTCAAACCTACCCCCATGGCGCCCTGAATGCTTTCGTATAGAACAGCTAGGACAAACACAACTCCAACGATAGCCCGAACGGCCGTCGACTTGTAGATCTTCGAAAAGTCGAAGCGCTGCTCCAGAATCTCCCGGTCGCGACCATCAAGGTCTTTGCGGCCGCGGAGCACATCCTTCATGATGTTGGCGATGATAACCAGCGTCACCACCAGCACAATCAGCACCACTACCAGCACGATGAGCAGGATGTTCATCGACTTGCCATCGGCACCGGCAGCGGCGGCATCAGCGCCGGCAGGGCCTTGTTCACCGGGCTTAATACCCGTGCCGTTTGCGTTGTCGTTCGGACCGGTAGCTTGGCCTTCCTGCGAGGTAACCCAAGCCACGATAGAGGTAATCTCCTGGTCCGACAGCTGGAAGCTAGGCATCTGCTGCTTCTGGTACTGGTTGAAAATTTTCACCGAGTACTCGTCGCCGCTGGCAACCATCTTGCTGGAGTTCTTTACCCATGGAATGATCCAAGACATGGGCCGGCGCTTGGTGATACCAGCCAGAGCCGGGCCCACGATTACCTCATTGACAGCGTGACACTGGGCGCAGTTACCTTTAAAAAGAGCATCGCCGGCTGCAATAGCAGCGGCATCACCTCCGCCAGCGGCGGGTGCGACCGCCGTAGCGGGGGTTGCGGCAGCCGTAGCGCCGGGGGCCACGCCTTCCTTGCTCACGCCCGGGGCCGAGCCAACAGCCTGGGCGAAGGAATCACCAAGGGTAGCAACGGTCAGGAACAGAGCGAGAAAAAGGCGGGAAAGGGGACGAAGTCGGATGCTATTCATAGCACAATTTGACTGGAAAAAAGAAACGCGGGGGTGCTTCAAGGCCACAAATGTAGGTCGGGAAACCCAGAGAACAAACCAGGGTTGGCTAATTTTCGCCCCTGCTGGCAAGCTTAGAATCATTCTAAAATGCAGAAATCACTCACCTTATATATAGGTGTACTTGCGAGTGAACTTCCTACCCTCCCTCACCGAACCTCTATTTGGGGTGTACTCTTATTTGCCAACTTCCCAAGGGGCAGAAGGTTTCGTCGCTGAGAGTCAAAATCTTAAGCTCCCAGATTTCCTAATTTAAACTGGAGGCTAGAGTAGTTGTTGCGGTAAATCCTGTTATCTTTGCCCCTCATTTAGTTTTTCACATAATTTTCACCCCGTCGTAATGGCAGTAAGAAATTACGAGACGGTCTTCATTTTGACTCCCGTGCTGAACGAGAGCCAAGTGCAAGAGACGGTCGAGAAGTTCTCGCAGGTGCTTAAGGAAAATAGCGCCGACATCATCAACACTGAAGCTTGGGGCCTCAAGAAACTGGCGTACCCAATTCAGAAAAAAAACACCGGGTATTACTTCCTCGTGGAGTTCACCGGCGAAGGTAACGTCGTAGACACGCTGGAACTCGCGTTCCGCCGGGACGAGCGGGTTATCCGTTTCCTGACCACTGTACTGGACAAGCACGCCGTAGCCTACGGTGCGCGTCGCCGCAAGGGCGAAATGAACCAGCAGAAAGCTAAACAATCGGAAGCCGTAGCCCAGTAGTAGAGAAGATGAGCCTCGCCAACGAAAAAATCCACAAGCAGGATACGCGCAAGAAATACTGCCGCTTCCAGAAGAACGGCATTAAGTACGTAGACTACAAAGACCCGAACTTCCTGTTGAAGTTTGTCAACGAGCAGGGCCGCATCCTGCCCCGCCGTATCACTGGTACCAGCCTGAAGTTTCAGCGCAAAGTTGCCCAGGCCGTGGCTAAAGCCCGTCACCTGGCCCTGATGCCCTACGTAACTGATTCGCTGAAGTAACCCGCCAACCGTAGTACTGACATGGAAGTAATTCTGAAAGACGACGTTAAAGGCCTGGGCTACAAGAACGACGTTGTTACTGTAAAGCCCGGCTACGGCCGTAACTACCTGCTCCCGCAGGGTCTGGCCGTACTGGCCGACAAAACCAACAAGAAAATTGTAGCGGAGAACGTACGCCAGGCAGCTCACAAGGCTGAAAAGGTGAAATCCGATGCCCAGGCTATTGCCGACAAAATCGGTGATGTAGTGCTGGACATTCCTGCTAAGGTGGGTGAGAGCGGCAAAATCTTCGGCCGCGTAACTACCCTGCAACTGGCCGACGCCCTCAAGGCGAAAGGTGTTGACGTAGAGCGCAAGCGCCTCTCCTTCGACTCGGAGCCCAGCGTAGTAGGTTCGTACACCGCTACGGTTGACTTGCACCGCGAGGTGAAGCACAAGGTTCGCTTCAACGTAGTAGCTGAGTAAGCTACACTCGAGCCAGCGTTTCAAAAGCGCCCGGTTGCTTTGGCAGCCGGGCGCTTTTTATATTATTCTTTTCCGTAGGTCTGCGCTGTCTCACGCCTGAGCCAATGAAGGCCGCGGCTAACCGGGTGGAGCTAGCAATGAGAAACATATCTGGGTTTCTCTATCGTATAGCTGGTTTCTAACCCTGCCTCTCCCCTGCTAGTGGCCTTCTCTCCCAGGATAGCAATTTTGGCTGAACGCGGGATGTTGAGTAGGTTGCCTATCCGTTGGCCCGCCAAAGGCCGTATTCAAAAACATGTTTCGTACTGAACTACCGCTCACGCCCCATCCGCAACAGCTGCCCCTTTCGGCGCGGGTGCTGACCATAGGCTCCTGTTTTTCGGATTCTATTGGTTCGCGCCTCGTTGATTTCAAGGTTGCGACGATGGTAAATCCCTTCGGAACTGTGTTCAATCCGCTTTCCGCTTGCAAACTGTTGCGAGCCGCCGCGGGCGAAGACATGGACTGGCAACAACACTTGGTGGAGGCCCGTGGCCGCTGGCAGAGCTACGACTTGCACGCTGAGGTAGGAGCTGACAACCCAGTGGCTCTGCTACAACACATTCAAACCCTTACGCGAGAAGCCGGTGTGTTTCTGGCCACGGCCGATGCCGTAGTGCTTACCCTGGGCACGGCATATGCCTACCGCCTGCGCGAGACGGATGAGATTATTAGTAACTGTCATAAGGTTCCGGCTGAGAAATTTGAGCGGGAAATGCTTACGGCCGATGAAATTATTGCGGCCGTAGCGGAAACGCATGCCTACCTGCGGCGCATTAATCCCAAGCTGCGCTTCGTTCTGACGGTAAGCCCGGTGCGGCACCTAAAGGAAACCTTGGTGCTAAATTCTGCCAGCAAGTCCATGCTGCGAGTGGCGTGCCACTACCTGAGTGAGTTGCTACCAGATGTGTCGTATTTCCCAGCCTACGAGCTGCTGCTGGATGATTTGCGCGACTATCGTTTCTATGCCTCAGACATGCTGCACCCCTCGGAGGTAGCAGAAAACTACATCTGGGAGCGGTTTACCCGCACGTACTTTGACACGGCTTTCGGCCGGTTTAAAAAGGAGTGGGAAGGTATTCGGCAGGCCCTGGGGCACCGGCCCCTGCACGCGGCTGCCCCGGAGCATCGGCAGTTTTTGGAAGCAACGCTGGAGCGGCTGCGCAAAATCAGCGCTCAGGCCGACGTACGCATGGAAATGCTACACGTGGAGCGTGAGTTGGCAGCCCTTCCCATCCCGATGCTCGAGCCCGAAGAGCCGGAGCTGGAGGAATTCGATGACGACGAAGAACGGATAGACATCGGCAACGTGGCTCCTCATGAGGAGGAAGTGGAAACCAAAGAATCGGCTGCTAGCCTGGTGCGGCCCGGTGCTGGGCTTTTGGTGGAACCGGAGGAAGCAGACGAGGAAGAAGCCGAAGACGAGGCGGACATCACGCCTGAATCGGCTTACGAGCACGCGTACACGCTAGCGCAGACCGAAGACTCTGACGACGAAGCAACCGATGCTGCCAATACTGACCTGGAGGAAAATCCCGATGAGCCCGTGCGTAAAAAGAAACGCCGTTCCCGGGGCGGTGCCAAGCGCACCAAGCGTAAACACGCCCGTTTGGCTGCTGAAAACAACGCGGGAGCCGCTACTACCTCAGCTAGCATGGAGGAAGCTGCAGACCCTACTTCTTTCGCCCCCGCTGTAGACCAGCAAGAAGCGCCAGCTGCCGAGCCGGATTCGGAGGTAGTGTACATCACGGAAGCCGAGCTGCGCCAGGGCAACCGACGTGCTCCGGAGCCTGAACCCGAGGTAGGCCAGCCTGCTTTGCAAGCAGTGGAGCTTGAGGAGGTGGGTGACACTACTGAGCCCGAGGCGGAACCTTCTTCGGAAGCGCGCCCCCGACGCAGCCGCAACAAAAGAAGGGAGCCCAAGCCAGAGCAGGCTGACCGTCCTGCTGGCCGCACTGCTCGTCGGCCGTTGTACGCCGCGCCGGAAGAACCAGAGGCTATTGCTTCTGTACCGGAAGGGGCCAGCGAAGCGCCTCAACCAACTGCTCCAGAACCAGCGGCTAGCTCTGGTGTAGAAACTTCAGCAACTCCTGCTCTCACGACAGCATCCTCGGATGTGGAGTCAACTCCTACGTCGGCAGCCACGGAGCCAGTAGCAGAGCAAGAAGAAACTGCGGTGGTAGCCAAAGCAACTAGCCGGAATAGGCGCTCGGTAACCCCAGCTAGTCCAGCTCGGCCGAGTCGGTCCAAAAAGGCTCAGGTAGCCACGACTATAGAAGCCACAGCTCTTAGCGAGCCGGCTACTCCTGCCCCTGCTGATACAGCGCCAACTGTAGCTTCGCCTGAGGTGCCGGCGGCTGCCACGGCTTCCAAAGCTCGCAGCAGAAAGCGGCCTGCAACCAAGGAAACTTCGCTGCCCCCAGCTGAGGCTCCTCCTGCCCCCCCGACTCCCGCGGAGGCTCCACCGGCTACGCCAAAGAAGCGCGCCCCGCGTCGTCCAGCTCCCACTACGGAGGCTCCGCTAGTTCCTAGTGCTGCTGCCTCCCCGGAAGTTGCACCGGAAGCCGCCCCAGCGCCTCCTAAGCGCCGCGTTCGGCCCCCGCGCCGTAAGCCCGACCCCGATTCATCGGCACCGGAAAATAGCTGATTTAAAACCCGGCCCCTGGTGGTCGGGTTTTCTTTTTGCACTGCTCAAGCCGCCATTTGCGGACGGGGCCCTGCCTTTCCCTTGTCCTTACTTTTTGCTACCCATGGCTGCTCACTCGAACCGCCTCGCCCAGGAGTCTAGTCCTTACCTACTGCAGCACGCCCACAATCCCGTCGATTGGTATCCGTGGGGACCGGAAGCCCTGGAGCGGGCCCGCCAGGAGCGTAAGCCCATTATCGTCAGCATTGGCTACGCGGCTTGCCACTGGTGCCACGTGATGGAGCGTGAGTCGTTTGAGAACCCGCAGGTAGCGGCGGTGATGAACGCACAGTTTGTGTGCATTAAAGTAGACCGGGAGGAGCGGCCCGATGTCGACCAAGTGTATATGGATGCGCTGCACGCCATGGGGGTGCAGGGCGGCTGGCCGCTGAACGTTTTTCTTACCCCCGACGCTAAACCATTCTATGGTGGCACCTACTTTCCACCGCGCAACTGGCTGCCCCTGCTCACCAGCATCGGCCAAGGGTATGCCGGGGAGCACCGAGCAGAGTTAGACGCTTCCGCAGAGCAGTTCGCGCGGGTGCTGCAGGCCAGCGAGCTGGAAAAGTACCGGACCCCTGATACCGCAGTTGGCGTGTCAGACGAGCAGTTCAAGCTATTGGTGTACAACCTCGCGGCGAAGTTCGACCGGGAGCAAGGCGGCCTGAACCGGGCCCCGAAGTTCCCGATGCCCAGCATCTGGCGCTTTCTACTGCAGGCCCACGCCGTTTCCGGGAGCTCCACCATCCTCGCTCAACTCAACCTGACGCTCCGCAACATGGCCTGGGGCGGCCTATATGACCAGGTAGGCGGTGGTTTTGCGCGCTACTCCGTGGATGAGCAATGGCTGGTGCCTCACTTTGAAAAGATGCTCTATGACAACGGGCAGCTACTAAGCTTGTACTCAGAGGCATATCAGGTAACGGCCGACCCGTTGTACCGCCAAATTGTGGAGGAAACCGTCGGTTTTCTGAGTCGCGAGTTGATGAGCCCGGAAGGCGGTTTTTACTCTGCCCTGGATGCCGATAGTGAAGGCGAGGAAGGCAAGTTTTATATCTGGACGATGAGCGAGCTGCACGAAGTGCTGGGCGCGGAAGCAGCCCTGGCTGCGGCGTACTATAACTGCACACCGGAGGGCAATTGGGAACACAGCGTGAACATTCTGCACCGCAAGGCCACAAATGCCGACTTTGCCCAAGAATACCAACTAGCCCCCGAAGTAGTGCAGGAACGAGCCCGAACCTGGCGCGCGAAGCTGCTGGCAGCCCGCGCCGCCCGGGTGCGACCGACCCTTGATGACAAAATCCTCACTGGCTGGAACGCGCTGGCCTTGCAGGGCTTGCTGGATGCCTACCGAGCCTTCACCGAGCCGCACTATTTGGAGCTAGCGTTGCGGAATGCCCACTTTCTGCGCGCTAACCTGCACCGTGGCCCGGGCCTGCACCGCAACTACAAAAACGAACGGGCCACTATTCCCGCCTTTTTAGAAGATTACGCCCTGCTGATTCAGGCCTACCTGAGCTTGTACGAAGCAACTTTTGCCGAAGAATGGCTACGGGAAGCCGACCGCCTGACGGCCTACGTGCTCGACCATTTTTTCGACCCGCAGGAAAAGCTGTTCTTTTTTACGGCTGACAACGGAGAAGCCCTGATTGCCCGCAAAAAGGAGCTGTTCGACAACGTTATTCCGGCCTCCAACTCCGTGATGGCGCGCAATCTGCACCGGCTGGGCCTGCACTTAGAGAACAGCCAGTATTTGGAGCTGGCCGCCACCATGCTGCAGCAAGTGCTGCCCTTGGTTGTGCACGAGCCCCAGAGTATGGCAAACTGGGCGGGCCTGTACACTACCCTGCTCCGGCCGGCCGCCGAAATTGCCATTGTCGGGTTAGAGGCCGAGGCATTTCGCAACGAGCTAAGCCGCCGCTACTTACCCGGTGCGGTGCTGGCCGGCAGTAGCGGTAGTAGCTCCCTACCCCTACTCCGCGACCGAAGCGCCCGGAACGGACAGACCACTATCTATGTCTGCTTTAACCGGGCCTGCCAACAGCCGGTGCACTCCGTAGCCGAGGCATTGGCCCAGCTTTGATGCCCGAACAGCCGCCGGTTCCGGCCGCCGGCGTGTTATCTTTACCCTCCGCTTCCAGCCTGATTTTCCTTTGAGCCTCACGTTTGACTTTGTTCAGCCCCAGCCAGAACCCGCCGCCGACCGCGTTACGCTGTTCGCCGACGTCATTCTGCCGCTGCCGCTGCCTAAGCTCTACACCTACCGCGTCCCCTTTGAGCTGAACGACCAGGTGGTGGTGGGCGGGCGCGTGATTGTGCAGTTCGGGGCCAAACGTACGCTCAGCTGCATTGTGGCTGCCGTGCACGAAACGCCGCCCAAGGAATACCAGGCCAAGTACATTCTGGAGTTCATTGACGACGCGCCGGTAGTTACGCAGCCCCAGCTGAAGCTTTTCCGCTGGATGGCCGAGTACTACCTCTGCACGCTGGGCGAAGTTATTAACGCGGCCCTGCCCTCGGCCCTGAAGCTCAGCTCCGAAAGCCGCGTGCAGCTTCACCCGGCTTTCGATGCGGAAACCAACCCCTACCCGCTCAGTGAGCAGGAGCAGAAAGTAGTGGATGCCTTGAGCACCGGCGAGGAAGGCAAGTCCCTGACGTTCACGGAGGTCGGCGACTTGCTCGGTATTGCCTCTTTTCACAAGTACATCAAGTCCCTGATGCAGAAGGACGTGGTGTTTTTGTTTGAGCATCTGCAGGACAAGTATTCGCCGAAGGTGGTGAAGAAAGTTCGGCTGGCCCACCACCTGGTAGCGGAAGCGGCCTTGGAGCAGCTGTTTGCCCAGTTGGCCTCGAAAGCCAAGCAGCTGGATGTACTCATGCGCTACCTGCAGCGGGTGCCGGTGTACCAGAGCGAGCATGCCAACCACAAGGGCATGGAAAAGGCGGCCCTGACCTCGGCACCGCACCTTTCGCCTTCGGCCGTGAATACGCTCATCAAAAACGGCATTCTGGAGCAGTTCGACACCATCGTGTCGCGCTTCCCGCTGGACGAGGACGACGCGGAGGCCAAGATGCACTTCACCCTGAGCCCGGCCCAGCAGGAAGCCCGCGACGACATCATGCGGCAGTTCCAGCAGAAGGACATTGTGCTGCTGCACGGCGTAACGGGCGCCGGCAAAACGGAAATCTACATCGAGCTGATCAAGCAGGCCCTGGATGGGGGCGGGCAAGTGCTGTACCTGCTACCCGAAATTGCCCTCACGGCCCAGATTGTGACCCGCCTGATGCGCGTGTTCGGCTCGCGGCTGGGCGTGTACCACTCCAAGTTTTCCGACAACGAGCGAGTGGAAGTGTGGAACGGGGTGCTGTCGGGCCGGTTTCAGGTGGTGATTGGGGTGCGCTCCTCCGTGTTCCTGCCCTTCGATAACCTGGCCCTGACCATTGTGGATGAGGAGCACGAGTCGAGTTACAAGCAGTACGACCCCTCGCCGCGCTACAACGCCCGCGAGGTGGCCCTAATGATGGCCAACTTCCAGGGCTCGAAAACGCTGCTGGGCTCGGCTACCCCCGCCGTGGAAACCTATTACCAGGCCCGCGCCGGCCGCTACGGGCTGGTTTCCCTGACCAAGCGTTTTGGCGAAGCCGGCCTGCCGGAAATTGTGCTGGTAGATACCCGCAAGAGTCGGGAGCAGAAAACTATGCACAACCATTTTACGCCGGAGCTAATGGCGGAAATGGAAACCAAGCTGGCCCTCAAGGAGCAGGTGATTCTGTTTCAGAACCGCCGCGGCTACGCGCCCTTCATCAACTGCCTCGACTGCGGCTGGATTCCGAAGTGCAAGAGTTGCGCCGTGAGCTTGAGCTACCACAAGCACAGCCACGAGCTGCGTTGCCACTACTGTGGCTACCACGAGCGGATGGTAGCGCAGTGCCCGGCCTGCGGCTCGCGCAACGTGAAAACCGTAGGCTTCGGTACCGAAAAACTGGAGGATGACCTGAAAGTAATGCTGCCTCAGGCCAACGTGCAGCGCATGGACCTGGATACCACCCGCGCCAAGAACTCCTACCAGCAAATCATTGCTGACTTCGAGAAGCAGAACACCAATGTGCTGGTAGGCACCCAGATGGTCACTAAGGGCCTTGATTTTGCCAACGTAAGCCTGGTAGGCATCATCAACGCGGACAGCATCATTCATTACCCCGACTTCCGGGCCCACGAGCGGGCCTTCCAGATGTTTGTGCAGGTAAGCGGGCGGGCGGGCCGCAAGGGCAAAAAAGGCCGGGTAATTATTCAGACCGGTGACCCGCAGCAGGTCATCTTCGATAAGGTTATCCGCAACGATTACCTGGAGTTTTACGAGTACGAGATTCTGCAACGGCGCGAGCATGGCTACCCGCCATTCATGCGCATCATTCGGCTCACGGTAAAGCACATGGATGCCGTGGTGGGCGAGCGGGCCGCCTTGCTGCTCACCCAGGAACTGGTCGACCGGCTGGGCCGGGAGGCGGTACTAGGGCCAGAGGCGCCTTATATCTTCCGCATCCGCAACTTCTACCTCCAGGAAATCACCATAAAGCTGAGCCGGGAGCACACCGTCCTGCGCGCAGCCAAGGCCGATGTTATGGCTGCCGTGGACATCGTGCGCAACCAGAAAGAGTTCAAGCAGGTGCGCATTGCCGCCGACGTAGACCCGATGTAGGATGCTATGCATAAATCAAAAAGCCTTTTCCAGTTGGAAAAGGCTTTTTGAAAAGTATGCCTGGTAAGCTGGTTTAAGCCATATCCAACAACGCCAGGATGATGAACACAATACCAATGATGGCTACAATACTACCAAGTAAACTAAAGATACCTCCAGGCAGAATGGTAATCAGGGCTCCTATCAATACCAATATAATACCTAACTTCAGATTGCGGCTTATAGCGTTGGTTGAAGCAGTATCAGTTTTGGTAAGCTTAGCAGCAACTTTATCGGCCTTTCTATCTAGTTTAGCTAGCATCACCTTCTGAGCCATATTCAACTTAATGGTTTTAGGAGCGGCTTTAGTAGCGGAATGGGCCGAAGCTGGCTCGGCAACAACCTTTTGGCTAGCAGCAGTAGCTGAAGTAGCTAATGGAGCGGTTGATGCAGGTTGGGAAACCTGGGTAGCTGTTACTGCTGGAGCTTCTGCTGCTGAGGCAGCTACGGTGGGAGCTTCTACCGCAACTGGAGTAGCAACGGGTGCGGGCGCTACTACCACACCCCGCTGGGCACCGTGGTAAGCAGATGACGTTTTGGGCAGCATGGCGTACTCGGCGCGGTTGCAGCTGGTCAGGGCTACAGCCACAGCGGCAACAGCCGTCAGCTTGTGCAGGAGTCCGGATAGGTGTTTCATGAGCGAAAAGAAATTAGGGTGAATAGTATGGAAACGGGACTTGTACGGGCCAAAGTAAAAAACGAAAACAGAAAACTGGATTAATTCTGTGGTTCTGCTTGTTCTAATTCAGCCTTTATTCGGCTACGCAGGCATTTAAGCGAGGGTTATTTTTTGTTGATTCTTGCGCAGCCGAACGGTTCCGTCGGCTAGGATGTTAAGGTTGCGCTGTTTATTTGCACCCGTGCATATGTCCTTCCCAATAAAGTATTTGCTTTCCTTAGGCGCAGCTGGTTTTCTACTCGGGCAATGGGCCTGCACGCAACCTCTCACCGAAAGCACCGCCGCGCAGCTAGTCGAGGAAAATCGCCGCGCCCTACCCGATACCAGCGGCTATGAGCGGCGAGCTCCTCAGGACCCCAATGGTATCAGCACCTACTATATGGGCCGCCAGATTGCGCACGTAATGGGCCATGAAGGCGCCGGCTGGCTGGAACGCACCGACCGGCAGCAGGAGGAAGGCACCGATATTCTGCTGCGGGAACTGAAGCTGAAGCCTACCGATGTGGTAGCCGATATTGGCGCGGGCACGGGCTATTTCACGTTTCGGATGAGTTCGCTGGTACCCAAAGGCAAAGTGCTGGCCGTGGACATTCAGCCGGAAATGTTGGCTGCTCTGCGCGAAACCACCGAGAAGCGCCATATCCATAATGTGGTGCCGGTGCGCGGCACAACCGACAACCCCAATCTCCCCGCCAAAGGCGTAGATCTGGTGCTTATCGTGGATGCCTACCACGAGTTTGACCACCCAAGGGAAATGATGCGCGCCATCCGCAATTCCCTGACTCCTACTGGTCGGGTAGCGTTGGTCGAATATCGGGCCGAGGATCCGAAAGTCGCCATCAAGCGTATCCACAAGATGAGTGTAGCTCAGGTTCGGCGTGAAATGGCGGCCATTGGGCTCCGCCTTACCGATTCAGTAGAAACACTACCTCAGCAGCACTTGCTGTTCTTCCAGAAGTAAAAGGCTCGAGAACTCAACGTTTGCGAGGGAAAGTAGATAGATAAAGAAAAAGACCTTTCCACCGCAAAAGGCCCGACATGCAGAGTTAGCAGCTCTGTATGTCGGGCCTTTTGCGTTCTGTCTTACTCAGCTTGTTAGGCTATACTGCTGCGCCCTGAATTATCTTTGCGGGCTATGAGTGCTCCTACGCCCGACCCCCGTCAGCTTTCCATCCACGACTTTACTTACCAGCTACCCCCGCAACGCATTGCGCCCGAGCCCTTGCCCGACCGTGACCAGTCGCGGCTACTGGTTTACCAAAGCGGCGAGCTGACGGACCGGCACTTTTACGAAATCCCGGCGCTACTGCCCTCTCACAGCCTTCTGGTTTTCAATGATACCAAGGTAGTACAGGCCCGGCTATTTGCCCGGCGGCCTACGGGTGGAGTAGTGGAGCTGTTTTGCCTGGAGCCAGTAGCTCCGCACCGGGCCATTGAGCCAGCCATGCAGCAAACCGGAAGTTGCGTTTGGAAATGCCTGGTAGGTAACGGTAAGCGCTGGAAAACTGGCCCCGTAACGGTGGAGTTTGAGGTAGCAGGCCAACCGGCCCTGCTTACGGCAGAGCGGGCGGAGCAGGGCGAAGGCTACGCGCTTATTCGGTTTAGCTGGGAGCCGGCTCTGTTGCCCTTCGCTGAAGTACTGCGTGGGGCTGGCCACCTGCCCCTTCCCCCCTACCTCAACCGCACTGATACGGCCGCTGATGCTATCCGCTACCAAACGGTGTATGCTGCCCACGAAGGGGCCGTAGCGGCTCCTACAGCCGGCCTACACTTCTCAGATGCAGTTTTAACCGAGCTGACAACTCGCGCCGTTCCTACTGCGCGCGTGACCCTGCACGTGGGTGCGGGCACCTTCCAGCCGGTGAAGGCCGAGTCTATGGCTGGCCACCCCATGCACGGAGAGCCCATCAGCGTGACGGCCGCTACCCTGCGTCAGCTGCTGGAGCAGTTGCCCCACCCCATCATTCCGGTGGGCACAACCAGCTTACGCACGCTTGAAAGCCTGTACTGGCTCGGAGCCCAGCTCGTGGAGCAGCCCACTGCCGAGCCCACCTGGCACGTAAGCCAATGGCAGCCTTACGAAGGCCGGCCCGATATTGCAGTTACCACCGCACTAGCCGCCCTACTAGCGCACCTGGAAGCGACTGGTTCTGCTACCTTGCACGCCACCACGCAACTGCTGATTGCCCCCGGCTACCAGTTCCGCATGGTGCGCGGCCTTATCACGAACTTTCATCAGCCCGAAAGCACGTTGCTCCTGCTTGTGGCGGCCCTACTCGGCCCAGATTGGCAGCGCGTTTACGACCACGCACTGGCGCACAACTACCGCTTTCTAAGTTACGGTGACTCCTCTTTACTGCTTCCGTAAGGCGTTTATAGTAACAAGGGAAGGGTAATTATCTTCGCCTAGCAACCATCCTAAATTTGTGCATACCACACCCTGCGCTATCTTGCCTTCATCATAGGGTTACTAGCTCTGCTGAGACCTTTTTTGAAGTGTGCTTCATTATTTCCATATTTAGTAAATAAGTGAAGCTTACCTAACAAAATTATGCTTTACGTTTATTGTATAATTTTAAAAAGTAAAGCATAATACGTGCCATTTTGCTTTACCATTATTGATATTTGATAATTACAAAGCAGGTTAAGAACAATAGCATAAAACCTTCTTTGGGTGCAATAGAAGCTAATTTTGACCTTAGCTGAGAAGCCTTTTCTTTTTGCCATTTACTGCGCAGGCCAGGAATCTATCTTCGTCCGGCCCGGCATGGGTAGTTTAGATTCCTCGGTTGAACTAGGAGTAGCGAGACGTTTACTGCCGACTTTTCAGGCGCAGGCACGCCCCGGGCTGTTGCGGGATTCTACAACCAATTTTTACCACGCCGTATAAGGACTCAGAATCTATTCTCAATCAGACTCTCCTCATGAAAAAGATACTAATGCTGGCCGCCGCCGTAGTTTTTTCGACGGCTGCCTTCGCCCAAGGCGACAAAACCACTGTCCGTGATGATGCATCCGGCGCTAAAACCACTATTGAAGAGCGTGACAATGGCACGGTGAAAGTAGAGGCCCGCTCGGGCCGCACCAAAGCCGGTCAGAAGGCGTACAACACGAAAGAAGACGTTAAGTACGCTGGCAAGAAAACGGGTAGCGTGGTAAAAAAAGGTGCTAACAAAACCGGTCGTGCCGTGAAAAAAGGCGCTAAAGCCGTTAAAAACAAAGCTGAGGACGTAGTAGATTAATCTGCTCCTCTTTTTAGAGCACAGAAGGCCCCGTCGGTACTACCAACGGGGCCTTCTTGTTTTCTTAAGTGGTCTTAGCGCTTACTGGCCCACTATAAACACGGCGTTGCCGAACAGGAGCTTGCCGCCTTGCCAAAAAGCCCGGAATAATGGGTTGTCGGCTAGGTACACTACCTGTCCCCGGCCCAGGTCCTGGGTGCCCAGCACGAACGTATCGGTGAGGGCGCGCTGCGCTTTACGACCGGTGAAGCCGGCGGCATAGCTGTTTTTCTTTAGCACGCCCACGTTCCAGCCGCCCTGGGGCAGGAAACGGTAGTTGGGCGTATCGCGCAGGAGGGCGTAGTAGGTACTGCCGTAACCGAATGCCAGCGGGTGGCTGTTATCCAGCTGCACGCGGTAGACGCTGCCCTGCACCCGCTCGCCAATTTGCTCGCGCTCAGCATCGGCGTAGCGGCGCAGCGAGGCGTACGGATTGCTTTTCTTGGCAGCGGTGGAGTCAGCGAGCTTGGGCTTCAGCAGAAAATCCTTTTTACCCGCCAAAAAGCGCGACGCCCCCTCCAGGGCAATCAAACGGCCGCCGGCCCGAATCCAGGTTTTCACGTTTTCCAGCCCACGCTCCGTCAGAATGTTGTCGTAGCCCCCGTCGGGTAGGATGAGCACGTCGAAATTGCTCAGGGGGACGCTGTTGAAGTAGTCGGTACCCAGCACCGACACGGGGTAGCCGATCTGCTGCTCGAAGAAGTGCCATACTTCCCCAAAAGCCGTGGCATCAACGCCGGGGCCCGCCAGAATAGCCACGCTGGGCTGCTTCAGGGGGCGCACGGAACGGGAGCCCAGGTCGCCGCCGGTGGTGGAAAGGCCCGACTGCACGGCCTGCACCAGCACGCCCGCTGAGTCGGCCTGGGCGCGCACCAGTTGGTCAAAGCGGGCGCCGAGCCGCTCGTTACCAGTCCGCGGAATGATGAGGGTACCGCGCTGATACTGCTGGCCCTCGGTTTCAAACGGCTCATCGGCCACGCGCACTTTCACGCCCTGCTGCTGCAAGCGGCCCAGAAAACGGATGTCCTGCAGGCTGTTCCACCGCGCCAGATACGCGTAGGGTTTATCAGTTGTTGATTGCGAGCTGACAGTTACCGGCCGCGGATTACTGGGCGCCGAGTTATTCGCCTCCACCTTGCTTTTGAGCGCGTAGCCATTCAGGCCAAACGCGTAGGGCAACGACCAGGCCGTGAGGTCGTAGGTCAGGGAGTCTTCTAAAGCGGCCTGGGGCTCGAACAGCACTTTCACCAGCGTTGATTTCGGCTGGTACATGCTCACTACAAGGTCGCGGGGCTGAATCTGCACGCCTTCGGTTTTGCCCGTGGCGTAGTTATAGCCCTGCTGCTTGCTGCGCTTAGTAGCGTAGCCGTACCGGATTTGCTGGCGGTCGAGGTACTGGGTGAGGGCGCGCATCTGGCCAGGGTCAGCGGAGCCCGTCAGCACGTAGGATTTATACTCACCGCGGGGCTTGGTGCGGGCATCGGTGTAAAACTTCTGAAACTCCCGGATCAGCTCGTCGTGGCGGTCGGCGGCCGCCTGAATGGTCGCCAAGCTGGTGGCATGGTGGTGCTCGATGCGCTGGGTAAGGGTCAGGGTATCACCATCGGTTTTGGTGTAGCTAATGCCGGCCGGGCCACCACCACCCTGCTCGTAGGTCATGCCAATGGCCCCGTTGAAGGAAGGCCAGGTGTCGCCGTAAAAAGGCGCGAACAGATCGTAGGTTTCGCGGGTAAAGTAGAGCCAGTTATTCTTATCGAACACCTTGCGGTTATAGTCGCCGATGACGTTTTGAAACTTGCGCTGCCACTCCGTAAGGTCGGCGTGGAAGGGCTTGGCCGCCGGCGAGAAGTAGTAGGGATTGTTAGGGCCCATTTCGTGAAAATCGGCGTGGACCTGGGGTAGCCATTGGTTGTACACGGCGATGCGCTGGCGGCTTTCCTGCTGGGTTTGCCAGGCCCAGTCGCGGTTCAAATCGAAGTAGTAATGGTTGTAGCGCCCGCCGGGCCAAGGCTCGTGGTGCTCCCAGCTTAGGGGCGAAGAGTTGGGCTGCTGGTTGGCCACGCGGTTATACCACTGCGCGTACCGGTCGCGCCCGTCGGGGTTCACGCAGGGGTCCACAATCACCACCAGGTTCTGGAGCCACTGCTGCATCTGCTGGTTTTGGGGGTTAGCCAGGTCGTAGAGCACCTGCATCACGGCCTCCGACGACACGGCCTCATTGCCGTGCACGTTGTAGCTGAGCCACACCACGGCGGGCTGTTTGGTAGCAGCGGCGCCGCTTTCCAGCCCCGCTAGGCGCAGGTTGTTGCGCCGGATGTCATCGAGGTTGTTCAGGTTGGTGGGGGTAGCCACGTACACCAGTTCCAGGGGCCGGTTTTCGTAGGTGCGGCCGTAGCGCTGCAGCTTCATTTGGCCGGGGCTGTGCTGCACCACATGGTCGACGTAGCGGAGCAGCTCCGCGTGGGGGGTAAACCGGGTGCCCAGTTCGTAGCCCAGGAACTGACGAGGAGTAAGCAACGGTCCGTCGGGGGTAGCGGCCGTCTGAGCAAACGCCGACGGTGCCAGCAGCAGGCAGCAAAGCCAGAGCCAGGCGGCGCGTAATCGGGAGTAAAGCACGGAAGTAGGGGTAGCGCCGGCCTCTGCCAGCGGATTGAGGAAAGGTTTGATGGTCAAAGAAAGCAGAATGTGCGGTGTAATGCAGGAAAAGATGCTACTCAGGTGCGTTGGCTGCACGCTTTCTTCAGCCCCATATGGGCACCGTGCCGGCTAGTGCTTACCTTACCCTTGCCTCACTTATTTACTTCTACCCCATTCTTCCACCCATGATCTACCCCTACCTCCGCCCCGCAGCCCTGGCGGCCCTGCTAGCCAGCGGCGCTGGTGTTGCCCTGGCGCAAACCCCGGTTACCTACCCTTTGCCCTCCGAGGCAGACAAGCAGCAGTTAGCCATTACCCTGGCCGATACGCTCTACATCCAGCAACACTACAACAAGCTGGAGTACCAAATTCCGATGCGCGACGGCGTAAAGCTCTACACCATTGTGTACGCCCCCAAGGATGCGGACAAGGTCAAGTACCCGATTATGTTGAACCGCACGCCCTACGCCGTAGGCCCCTACGGCTCGGGAAAGTACAAAAAGAGCCTGGGGCCAAGCAGCACCATGCTGCACGAGGGCTACATTTTCGCCTACCAGGACGTGCGGGGCCGGTACATGTCGGAGGGCCAGTTTGTGAATGTGCGCCCCGAGAAGGATGCGTACAAGGGAAAAAAGGACATTGACGAGGGCACCGACACGTACGATACCATTGCGTGGCTGCTCAAAAAAGGTCCGAAGAATAACGGTCGGGTAGGCCAGTGGGGCATCAGCTACCCTGGTTACTACACCGCTACCGGCCTGCTCAGCCGCCATCCGGCCCTGAAAGCTTCCTCACCCCAGGCTCCCATTGCCGACTGGTTTTGGGACGATTTCCACCATAACGGGGCGTTTTTCCTGCCGCATGCGTTCAACTTCCTGGCCTCCTTCGGCCTGCCTCGCCCCCAGCCCACTCCTACCGGCAACCCGGCCTTCCAGCACGGCACCCCCGACGGCTACGACTTCTTTATGCGTCTGGGGCCGCTGAAAAACGCCGATGCCAAGTACTACCAGGGCAAGGTGGCGTTTTGGAAGGAAATAATCCAGCACCCCAACTATGACGAGTTCTGGCAGGCGCGCGACCTGCGGCCCCACCTCAAAAATCTGAACAAAGGCACGGCAGTACTCACCGTGGGCGGCTTTAACGATGCGGAGGACCTATTTGGAGCCCTGAAAATCTACGAAACCATTGAAAAGCAGAATCCCGGTATGCGCAATGGTTTGGTGATGGGCCCGTGGGTGCACGGGGGCTGGGCCCGCGGTACCGGCGAGGTGGTAGGCAACGTGGCCTACGGTGAGTCGCCTTCCTTGTACTATCAAAAAGAAATTGAGGCCCCGTTTTTCAAGTCGTATCTGAAAGACGGCAAGCCGGCCCCCATGCCCGAGGCCACCGTGTTCGAGGGCGGCACTAACCGGTGGCGCACCTTTGCGGCTTGGCCGCCCACCGAAACGAAAGAACGCACGCTTTACTTTCAGCCCAACGGTAAAATCGGCTTTGAGCAGCCCAGCAGCGGCCCGGAGTTCGACCAGTACCTCAGCGACCCGGCCCACCCGGTGCCCTTCACGGAGGCTACGGCCACGGGCATGACCCGCGAGTACATGACCGACGACCAACGCTTTGCCAGTCGCCGCCCCGATGTGCTAACCTATCAAACCGAGGTGCTCACCGAAGACCTGACCCTGGTCGGCCCAATTGAGGCGCTGCTACAAGTGGCTACCACCGGCACCGATGCCGACTGGGTGGTAAAGGTAATTGACGTATACCCCGACAATACGCCCAACAACAGCCGCCTGAACCCGGCCGTGAAGCTGGGCGGCTACCAGCAAATGGTGCGTTCTGAGGTGATGCGCGGCCGGTTCCGCAACAGCTTCAGCAAGCCCGAGGCCTTTGTTCCGGGGCAGGTAACGGCCGTGCCTTTCACCGTCCAGGACTTATGCCACACCTTCCGCAAGGGTCACCGCCTGATGGTGCAGGTGCAAAGCAGCTGGTTTCCGCTAGTTGACCGCAACCCGCAGACCTTTGTCCCTAATATTTTCGAAGCCGACGAAAAAGACTTTCAAGCCGCTACGCACCGCCTCTACCACTCACCTCAGCACGCGTCACAGCTCAAAATCCGAGTTCTGGAGCAGTAATGCAGCAAATTAGCGCACTGGTGAGTTTAGCTGAGTAGGAAACTCACCAGTGCGCTAATTTGCTGTATCAACACTGCTAGAGGCGGCCTACGTTGCCGTAGTCCATTTCGCGCGGTTTCTCCTTTAGCTGGTACAAAACACTTTCGGCTACGCCCCGCCCAAAGAGGCAAAGCCCGGCATTAAACACCGTTAGGGCCGCCGTACCGGCTGCCACCCACTCACCCGTAGGCTCTCCCCGGCGCTTCTTTTCCGTGGCCCACTGCACAAGGCAGGTACCGAAGCCAACTACTATCAACCCGGCGGGGGCAAATGCTAACCATTTTTCTTTGTGCGTCATCAGAGTGGGAGAGCTGGTAGGTGATAAGAGGAAGGTACAACTGCAACGGCAGACAAGAAACGTTGCCCACCTCAAAGTACACAATCGTACCTTTGTAGCGTGGGGTTACATCCAGCCCCACCAATCTTTTGCCCACCCGCGCGCGGCTGGCTGTTTCTCTGCTTCCTACTTATGCTTGTTCCTCCTTATCAGCGGCTGTTGCAGCTGGCCTTCCCTTCCGAAGCCGATGCCGCCCGCTACCTCCACCCTACCACGCTAGCCGCCTACCGTACCTTCGAGCAAGCAGCTCCGGCTGACCTGGCTTACCGCTTTGAGCGGGTACGGCTGGGGGTAGCGCTGGCCCTAATGAAGCTGCTCTCCGACCTCGGCGACCTGGAGGAAAGCCGCCGTGTGCTAGACGTGCTGCACCGGGCGTTGCGGGCGCCCTCCGTCGCCGCCATTGATGCAACCATCACCAAAGAGGCCAATGTTTTCGAGCGGCTTTACACCAACCTCTACGTGAACGAGGAAGGCGAGCAGCTGCTAAACCTTTTCGAGCGCGCCCTCGACGCCGACTCCCAGCCCCTCATGGACGACGTGATTCGCGAAGCCCTGAAGCTGGCTCCCAACCTGGATTTTAGCCACTTGGACGAGGAGGATGAAGAGTAAACTAGGTACTACCATTAACACAGCAAAAAGGCCGTTCCGAATTTCCGGAACGGCCTTTTTGCTGTGTTAATGGTGCTCTTCGTTAGGCTATTGGTACCCTTCGTTCTGGACTAAGTTAGGATTAGCGTTGATTTCCCGGAGTGGAATAGGGAAAATTAGGCGAGGCGAGTTGTACGGCAGCGTAACAGGCGGATTACCCAAATCAACTGTTGACTCTCTATTACGCTTTAAATCTCCCAGCCGAAAACCTTCCAGGGCCAACTCTAAACGGCGTTCTTTCAGAATAGCGTTTAACGTTAGCGTTACCAGCGGAGCTAAGCCAGCCCGTTGACGAATGCGGTTGATATCAGCTAATGGCGTAGCCCCAACTGAGGTGCCAGCCCGGAAGTTACCCTCAGCCCGGTTCAGATACATTTCTGCTAATCTGAACAATTTGATATTACCGTACAGCACATCATACTTGCTTGAATAGGCAGGGCCGCCGGTTGGATCAATAGAAATTAGATCAAGACGTTCATCGCCAGGCTCAAACTGGTCGATTAGCTGATCATTGATGTTTACATCAGCGCGTCGATTAACGGAATAGTAGGTATTAAGCTCATTGGCCCCGCTTTGAGAGCTAATTTGAATTGCGAAGATGTCCTCTGAGGTATTGCCCAACAAGTCATTTGATGAAGTAAATTCATCAGCGTAGCTGGGAGTCAGTGAATAGCGGCCGGAGCTGATAACCCGATTAGCGGCAGCGGCTGATTCGGCAAACTTGCTTTGCTGCAAATACACACGAGAAAGCAGAGCAGCCACGGCGTACCGATTAGCGAAGAAGCCGTTATTATTTGCGGGGTTGGCCGTAATTAGCCGGGCCTCTGCCGTGGTGAGGTCCGTCAAAATCTGAGCGTACACTTCCGCAACGGTATTACGGCGCACCTGGCTCTCTGCCGAGATAGTCCGGGTTGGGGTGAGCACCAGTGGCACACCTGGGTTAGTTTGAGGATTTCCGTCGTTCCAGTCACGAGCGTATAATCGAACCAGATCAAAGTACAGTAGAGACCGAATGAATTTGGCTTCTCCTTCTACTCGGGCCTGCTTCGCTGGCGTATCCAGCTTGTCTAAGTTGGCCAGTACATTATTAGTACGGTTAATAACGTCGTAGGCATTGGTCCAAATGGACGTAACAAAGCCGTTATCCTTAAGTATCTGCTTACGCGCAGCTTGGTTTGGCGGAATGAACGTGCCTACAAAGGAAATTTCGCCGTTATCCGCCAGCAAATCCGACAACAACTGAATGTTGCCTCCGTACGCGTCCTCATCTTGAAGACCCGTATAGCAGCCAACGAGGGCAGCTTCTACGTCAGCGGAAGTTCTTAAAGCGTTTGCGGCATCAATGCTGTCTGTAGGTTCAACATCGAGCTTGCTGTTGCACGATGAGAATGATCCTGTAAGCAGACAGGCAGTCAACAGCCCGTACAGTATTTTTTTCATGATGAATGCTCGCTAGGAATGTGAAAAGCGCTTATGAAAGTCGGTTTACGCTTTAAAATCCAATGTTTACACCAATCGTATAGGTCTTCGGCTGCGGGGCAGTGTAGAAGTCAATACCTTGGTTGATATTGTTTTGGCTTTGGCTAGCTGATCCAGTTAAGTAGTCGGTACTTACCTCGGGGTCCCAGCCTTTGTACTTCGTGAACGTCACGAGATTCAGTCCCTGCACAAACACTCGCGCTGACTGCAAAAACACTTTTTGAGCCCAAGCAGCCGGCAGGTTATAGCCAAGCGCTATTGTCCGCAAACGACCATAGGAGCCATCCCGCACAAAACGGGAGGACAGACCGATACCATTGCCACCCAAATATTCAGCGCGCGGTACATTCGTAATATCACCAGGTTTCTGCCAGCGCTGCAACTGGTCGCGCGTCTGGTTATCCGGACCATTATTAAAGCCAACCGAATAATACTGGCCTGCTCCATCAAAGATGCTGTTCCCAAATACCCCCACTAGGGTAGCCGTTAGGTCGAACCCTTTGAACGAGAAAGTATTGGTAATACCTCCTGTCCACTTCGGGTTAGGATCACCTACTACTACTGAGGTAGCCTCGTTGATATTGTTTGTGGTACCGCGGTTAACAGTTCCGTCGGCGTTGGTTGAATTCAAATAGTAAAGCGCATCCCCATTGTCGGGGTTCACACCGGCATACTCAGGTCCAACAAATACACCCAGCGGTTCGCCTTCTTGAGCACGGTTTAGGAAGCTACCCAGAATGGGTGGTCCGTCAAGGTCAGTAATCCGGTTGATGTTACGCGAGGCGTTGAACGAGGTCGTCCAGGTGAAGTCACCCACGAAGTTGCGGGTCGTGAGCGAAAATTCGGCCCCGCGGTTGCGTAAGCTGCCTATGTTACGGAAAAGAGAAGTAAAGCCCGTGGTGCCTGGCACGGGTCCAAACAACGCTAAATCTGTGGTGCGCTTCTCATACACGTCTACTTCCCCAGAAATTCGGTCTTTGAACAGCCCAAACTCAATACCCGCGTCGGCTTGCGTGGTAGATTCCCAAGTAAGGTCAGGGCTGGCCAATGAGATAGGTCGCTGACCAGGAATGCCGACGTAACCCGAGGTACCTGAAAATAAAGCGCGGGAGGCAAAGTTTGTGAAACCTTGGTTACCCGTACGCCCAATGCTGATACGAGGCTTGAGCATGCTCAGCACTGCATTGTCTTTCAAGAAGGCCTCCTCAGTTGCTAACCAGCCCAGCGAAGCGGCCGGGAAGAAACCATAGCGGTTATTAGACCCAAAACGCGAGGATCCGTCGTAACGGGCACTCACTCCCAGCAAATACTTGCCCGCAAAAGCGTAATTGGCCCGGCCGAAGTAGGAAACCAGTGTGTTATTGGTACGGTTTGAACCACCCGCAGTAATCAAGCTAGCATTGGCTAGCGTTTTATAGGCATCAGAGGCAAACTGGGTTCCGGTAACATTGTTACTAGTAAGTTGGGCAGACTCGAATGAAGTACCTAGCGTCAGGTCCAACGAATGTTGCTCATTGAATGTGTTGCGGTAAGTAGCAAAGTTGTTAACTACTACACGGGCATTCGTAGAACGTGCACTAAAGCCAAAACCATTGGTTGGCCCCGTGTTTCGTGACGTAATACGTCCCAAGAACTGGTCCTCACTCTGGTTTAAAACATCTACTCCGAGTTCCGAGCGGTAGGAAAGCCCCTTTACGATATCGAGCTGGGCGTAAACGTTACTCAGCGTCCGGTAGACAATGGTATTGTACGAGCCGTTCTCAATGCTTAGCAGCGGGTTGTAGTAGAACGGAAACGTGGTGTTAGGTTGTCCTGTAGCGGGGTCCAAAGAACCACTTAGAAGTTCTGTGCGCGGGTCTATTAGTGGAGTAATAGGAGCCAACGCCACAATTTGCATAGGGTTGCTAAAGGCATTGTCGTTTGGCAGTCGCTGATTTCGTGAACGAGACAGCGCCGCATTTATACCAATAGCAAGCCTATCGTTGGCTTTGTGGTCAACATTAAAACGAGTGGAAATACGCTCGTATTTGTTACCTACAATAATGCCGTTCTGATTGCTATACTGCCCTGAGACAAAGAACCTAGTTTTCTCATTTCCGCCACTGGCGCTCAAATCATACTGGCTAAACGGAGCATCTTGAAATACTTGGTCCTGCCAATCAGTATTGTACGTTAAAGGATCAGCTGCGCCAGCAGCATACGTGCGCAGGCGAGTAGCATTGGCCGTAGCGGAACGTCCGCTGTTGACCAGTGCCTCCGTTAGTAGGGTAACGTATTCTTGGTTATTGAGAAACTCGCGTTTATTGGTCGGGCTGCTGCTTCCTGTTTGAAATCCTAAAGTAAACCGAGTTGCCCCTGATTTGCCGCGCTTTGTTGTAATAAGCACAACTCCATTGCTAGCCCGTGAGCCATAGATTGCAGAGGCGGAGGCATCTTTTAGTATGGTAATACTCTCAATATCATTGGGGTTGATATCGGCAATGGGATTAGTAGCACCTGAAGTTGACGAGAGGTTATCAGCCAGTATAGGAATACCGTCTACTACGTAAAGCGGTTGGGTATCACCACTAATAGAGGAAACACCACGTACCCGCACCCGAATGCCCTGACCCAGCTTACCGCTGCTATTCTCAATGAAGACCCCCGCCGCGCGGCCCTGAATAGACTGCTCAAAGCTTTGCACAGGCTGGTTGCCCACATCCTTGCTGCTAAGCTGCGTTACCGAGCCGGTAAGGTCCGCTTTTGACTGCGTACCATAGCCAACGACTACTGCCTCGCCAAGTTCCGTAGCGCTGCTTTTCAGTGATATAGCCACCGTGGTTCGGTCGCCGACTACTACGTTCTGAGACTCGAAGCCAATGGAGCTGAGCACGAGAATAGCGCCGGGCTGCACCGCCAGCGAAAAGCTGCCGTCAGCGCCGGTGCTGGTACCATTGGTAGTACCGCGTTCCAGTACCGTTACGCCGGGCAGGCCCGAGCCGGTAGCATCGGTTACGCGTCCACTTACCGTATGTGTCTGAGCTGCGGCCGAAGTAGCCAACAGCACACCGCACGCCAGTGGAATGAGGAAATTTTGTTTCATACAACCTGGCCCTCCTTGAGGCCGATTAGAGTGAAAAAAAGCCGGTCCGCTGTGCCGGCAAAAGCGGGTAAGCACGCAAAGTACACGCATTTGCCGGGCCTGCATAGTATTCATGCTCCAATTCGGACCGGATTGTAAGTAAGGCGTTTACAATTAGCAACATAAAATATAAACTGGAAAAACTACTACTTCCCCTGGGTTGCATCTAGTGGTTTTGATAGCTTGGGCTGACTACCTTTACTACCTGCTAGGTGGAACCATCATCAGCCCACCAACTTTCTACTCCCCGAACCCGTCGTATTAATGCCTGATATTCAGTATATCACGGAAGGACTTGCCGTAGCGCAAGCCGCTCAAGTCCTCCACCAGCGCGCCCGCTTGGCCGTCGATCTGGAATTTGACGACATGCGCCACCGCTACGGCCGCAACCTGGCCCTGATTCAGATTTATGACGGTGAAACTGTTTTTTTGATTGCCCCCCTTCCTCTCACCAACCCTGCTCAGGAGCTAGAGCCGCTGTGGGCCGTGCTCCAAGACCCTGCCGTGGAGAAGGTCTTCCACAGCTGCAAATCGGATATTTTGCTGTTGGATGAGCTGTACGGCGTACACGTGCGCACCATCACGGATACAAGTGTTCAATATACGCTTTTAGCAGAAGCTGACAATAATATTTCTTTGGGGCGACTGATTCAGCAGGAATTGGGCCTGGAGGTGGACAAGGGCGAGCAGAAGTCGAACTGGCTGAAGCGCCCGCTCACGGAGGCGCAAAAGCATTACGCTGCCAACGACGTCCTCTACCTGTTTGAGCTGGCCGACCGCCTGGCCGACAAGCTGGCTGCCCTGGGCCGCACGGCGTGGGCCGAGCAGGAAAACCAGGCGCTGGAAGAAGTACGCTACGCCCGTGATGAGCGGCCCTACCTGCGCCTGGCCGGTAAGTACCGCATTCAGCCCCAGGAGCTGCCGCTGTTCCGGGATTTGTTTCTGCTCCGCGACGAGGTAGCACGCTCCATCGACCGGCCTACCTACATGGTGGCTAGCAACGACCGGCTGGCCGAGCTCACGCGCCTGCCCGTTACCAGTTCCGGCCATCTGCGCAATGCTCCCGGCTTGCACCCCGAGTTAAAGCGCAGCCCCTATGCGGAACGCCTGCTTAATCTGGCGCAGGAAGACCGGGAACCAGAGCCTCCCTTGCCCGCCGAGCAGCGGCGTTTCCCGTTTCGGCGGCGGCTTACCGGAGCTAAGGCGGCCCAGGCCGATGCCCGCGAGGCGCTGCTGATGGCGCTGAAAACCCACTTAGCGGAAGACCACAGCCCCATTATGGCCAACCTGGTGCTGAGCAACCGCCTGATTGCTGACATTATTGAGCAGGGTGCCGATGCCACCTTGCGGCCCTGGCAGCATGAATTGCTACGGAACACCGCGGCCCAGCACGGCATCAATTTTCAGGAAGTGGCCCTGCCCTTCGACCTGAAAGCTTAACGAACCGCCGCCAGCAAAGCCCGCCAGCCGATACCAGGAGTTGCGTATCGGCTGGCGGGCTTTTTTACGCTCGGAAATTCTACCGCAGCTTCTCGTTTTGCTGATGCCGGGTAGCGTCGCGCTGCGTTTTCTTCTCCAGGTTCCGGCGTAAGGCCTCGGTTAAATCAACGCCCGTCTGGTTGGCCAGGCAGATAACCATGAACAGGACATCGGCCAGCTCATCGGCCAGCACCTTATCCTTATCCGACTCTTTGAAAGACTGTTCCCCGTACTGCCGGGCAATGATGCGGGCTACCTCACCAACCTCTTCCGTCAGCATGGCCATGTTGGTCAATTCATTAAAATACCGTACCCCGGTGGTGTTAATCCACTGATCTACGGTGCGCTGGGCTTCCTCAATTGTCATGCTTAGTAGGGAAATAAAGCTGGATTCTGGAATGAGGCGGCAGGGTTTGCTGCTGGCAGAGAATGAAGGCCGTTGACTACTCGGGCGAGTCGAGCACGATGGTGACGGGACCGTCGTTTAGGAGTTCTACCTGCATATCGGCCCCAAACTCGCCGGTGGCTACGGGCCGCCCGAGCTGCTCGGCTACCAGGGCCACAAACTGCTCATACAAGGGAACAGCCACGGGCGGCGGCGCCGCGCCGGTATAGCTGGGCCGATTGCCCTTGCGCGCATCTGCCAGCAGCGTGAACTGACTTACCACCAGAACCTCGCCGGCACTAGCCAGTACGGAACGATTCATCTTGCCCTCCTCATCCGAGAAAATCCGCAGGTTCACCAGCTTGCGGGCCATCCACTCTAGGGCCGCCGTAGTATCGGTGGGGGCGAAACCAGCCAGCACCAGAAGCCCGGGACCAATCTGGCCGGTCACGCGGCCAGCCACGGTAACGCTAGCCTGACGGACGCGTTGCAACACAATACGCATACTCAAATTAAGGTAGTAGAGATGAACAGAAGCTTCCGGCGGCCCTATTCGGCCGCCGCCACCGGTGCTGCAAGTACGCATCGGAAGGCAGCAGTTCGTACTATTGACCCCGAAAACCTAGTATTGCCCTGCCGCTGCCGCCTCGTGCAGCGCATTCTCCCTGACTTGTGCCCGGCTTGCCTTCGTCTTATTCTCGTGTGCGCTGGCTGCTGCCGGCCTTGCTGCTGGTAGCGGCCGTGCGCCTGCACGGGCTGGCCAACGCAGCCTTGCCTGACTACGATTCGGTGCGTAACTGGCAGATTGTGCAGGAAGTAGCGCACGGCAACCTGCGCCACTTGTTTCACCACGGTAGCCCGCTTTTTTCGCTGGTGTACGCTCCGGTGGCGTGGCTCACCACGGATTACCGCGTATTTCAGCATCTGAACGCGCTGGTAGCAGTGGCAGCCCTAGCCTTCATGGCCGACTTTGTGGCCCATGAAGCCCGCCTGCGCGGCTGGCAGGCGGGCCTGCTCACCATCCTGCTCGGTACGTGCCTGTTTCTCACCTTTTCCGGCCGCGACTTTACCATGAGTTCGTGGAGCCTGCTGTGCTTTACGGGCTTGCTGCGAGCTTACTACCAGCGACTACGGCAGTCTACGGCCGCGACGTTGTACTGGTCGGCGGGCTGGCTGATGCTGGGGTTGTGCTTTAACTACAAGTTCATGCTGACCCTGCCTATCCTGGCGGTGCTGGAATGGTGGCGGGCCGATGGGCTGCTGTGGCGCCACGGGCACTGGTGGCGGGCAGCTGGGCTATTGGCCGCTCCTTACGTGTTGTTTGGCGTGGTAGGCGTACTGGCCGGGTTGCCCTGGTACATATGGCCCGCTATTTATTACAAAGTAGCGTTTCCTGATGCCGCCAACGCCGCGGGGCGAGCCGCTACCATTCGGCCCGATGGCCTTTATTACCTGCGCTACCTCTGGGATTTTGAATCGGGGCTGGTGTGGTTGGGGTTGCTGGGGCCCGTGGTGGCGTTGCGCCAGCTGCGGCGGGGCACCGTGCTGCCGCTGGAGCTGTACTTGGCAAGCTGGGGCTGGTGCCTGCTGGCGGGCATGTCGTTGCTGGTGAAGGCGCCGCGGGGCCTGTTGTGGGCCTACGGCATCTGGTACGCCCTGGCGTTTCTGCAGCTGCGGCGGCTGCCGGCGGCGGTGACAGCGGCAGTTGTGTTAGGAGCCGTGGGGCTGAACCTATACCGCGTTCAGCAGCAGATTTACCGGTATTCGCCTTCCAGCTACCCCGCCGTGGCCGCTTGGCTACGAGCTCACCAGGCCGGGCCCGTAGCCAGCACCGTGGGGCTGGGACTGGCCCCGTTTCAGCAGCCTTCCGATTCCGTGCGCGCCGTGCTGTCGGGCCAGGTGCTGCCAACTTTGCGGCGGCGCGGCTACCAGTACGTACTGCTGGATGGTTACTGGCGCGTGACCAACGTAGCCGCCTTCGACTCCCTGCAGCACGAACCCGCCGTAGCCACCTGGCGCGAGCCGCTGCTGACTTCCCCCCTTCTTTTCCTGGAGCACTCGGAGTTTACTGGTTTGGGCTATGAGGCTACCCTGGCCCGGCAACAAGCCGCCCGCCGCGACTCAGTGCAGCTGCGGCTTATCAGGTTGTAAACAGCAGCAATGGCCTTTCGCTGAGAATGTCTAAGCTTCCTGCTCTGCCACCTCACCAAGCCAGTTCTTTCACTACCACGCTGGCAGCACAGCAACTCGCCATTTCACACCTGCCCAATCTTACCATTCTTACCGCTTCACCCCCAAGCTATCCAGCCAATGCTGATAGCGGCGGGCATTGCGCTTGTGTTCGGCAAAAGTGGCAGCGAAGTCGGAGTAGCCGCTACCCCCGGGGCGGGCGCAGAAGAAGAGGTAGTCGTGGCGGGCGGGCTTGAGCACGGCGTCCAGGCTCTGACGGTTGGCCGAGGTAATCGGGCCGGGCGGCAGGCCTTTGTGCTTGTAGGTGTTGTAGGGAGAGTCGACGAGCTTGTCCCGGTTCAGCACCCGCTTCACCTCAAAGTTGCCAATGGCCCAGAGTAGCGTGGGGTCGGCTTGCAGGCGCATGCCGCGGCGGAGGCGGTTGAGGTAGGTGCCGGCAATCAGGGGCTTATCTTCTTTCTTGGCCGTTTCGCGCTGCACAATGCTGGCCAGTACGTGCACCTGGGCCGGAGTCAGGTTGAGCGAATCGGCGCGGCGGCGGCGCTCCGGCGTCCAGAAGCGGCGGTGGGTGGCAGCGGCCGAGTCCAGGAACTGCGGGGCCGAAGTGGTCCAGAGCAGGCGGTAGGGCCCCGGTAGGAACAGGGTCAGAATGGTCGTCGTATCCAGCTGGTAGCGGCGTTGCAGGTAGGTATTATCCCGCAACAGCCGGCGCAGGCGCAGCGAGTCGGTTTCGAGCTGGCGAGCCACCTGCCGGGCCAGCTGGGGCTTGTACTTAAAGGCATCGAGGGTAAAGGCTACCGTGTCCTGTTCCCCGCGCGTCAGCAGGTCAACCAGCTCCGCGTTACTCAGGCCCGGCCGCAACAGGTAGCGCCCGGGCTTTACTTGCTGCGGATAGTTGCGCCAGCGGGCTACCCGCTCGAAGGTGTTTACATCGTGCAACAACTCGTATTTGCGCACAGAATCCAACACAGCCCCGTAGCCCGTACCGGTTCGGATGTAGAGGTAGGCCGGCCCGAAGGCGGAGGAGCGCACGTTGGGCTTCCACAGCATGTACCACGCGGCCGCTAGGGCGCCGAAAACCAGTAAAAGAGCGGCCAGCAGGGCCGGCCAGCGGAAACGCCGAGCAACGGAAGGAGAAGCAGTCAAACGAAATCGGAAAAAGTCAACTCCTCAAACATAGCCGTTTTAGCCCTACCCGCCGTTTACCAGCGCCGCCACGGCGGCTTCCAGCTCCTGCTGGCGCTGGCGGCGCTCCACTTCCACGGGGGCAGCCGCCCGCACCTCGCAGTTCGGGATGGTGCACCGTTCGCAGGTTTCGTTTACCTCCTTCTGGGGAATGATGGCATCGTCGAGGAAGCGGATTTTCTGGCGCAGGTTTTCGTCGCAGAGCAGGCCCACCGTAACGCTCACGGCGGGCTCCGTGGCCGCGCCGGCGCGGGCCAGAGTCAGGCAGAGGTATTCGTCGTTGTTGGGGTAATGGGAGCGTTGGGCCCCGAGCGTGTAGTTCGGCGCGTGCGTGGCCGGCTGTTGGCGCAGCTCGGCAATCATGCGCAGGGAAATCCAGCGGCGGCAGTAGTGCTCGTGCAGCTCGTTGCCGTGGGGGTTGTGCAGGCGCGAGAGGTGTAGCTCCTTGGTCAGCTTGTAGCCCGCCGAGGCGTTGGCCTGGTCGAAACGCAGGAAAAACAGGCTCTGGATACCGAAGTGGCGCGGCAGCAGGTTGGTAATGCGCTGCATGAACATCTCCGGCGACACATCATACTTAGCCAGCAACTCCAGCAGCAAGCCCGGCTCCCACTTCTTGGCGTTGAAGAAGCGCGTGAGGTCCCGCACCAGCATTTCCTCATCCATGAGCAGGGCCCCCGCAAAGTAGGAGGCCTTGAAGTTGTTGAGCACTTCCTCGAAGGAGCGCACCGGGAAGGAGGCATTCACGTAGGGCCGCTCCCGCAGGGCCAGGTAGTTGAACGCTACCTCCCGGCCCAGCACGAAACCTTCCTGGGCCCCGCTCATGCCGGGCCGCAGCAGCAAACGCTTGGTTTTAGGCTGAAATACGGAGCGCAGCCGCCCCAGGTGGGCGTACTGGTCCAGGCCGCTCCGGTCGATGGTGTAGCCGTACTTTTCCACCAGCACCCGCTCCAGCTGACTCCGGTCGAGGGGGGCCGCTGCGGGCAGCTTGTGCTCCACCATGAAGGTGCGCACATCCTGCTCCAGCTCCTCGAAGTAGTTATCGTGCATCTCCTGGAAAGAGCGCAGCGCGGCCAGGAAAAAGTGCTCCTGGCGCATTTCGTAGTTGCGCGCAATTTCAAACAGGGTGCTGATGAAGGCGTTCATCTTGGCTGGCGCATCGGCAATCAGCTCCACAATGCGCAGCGGGTCCAGCCCGAACATATCCAGCGGAAACTCCTTGAGCAAGTCCGACTGTAGCAGCTCAGAAATAGGCTCCAGGCGCCGACTCAGGGTCAGCGAAGTAAGCTGGTCGTAGCTGACGCCCAGCACCTTACTCAAGCTCAGAATCTTATCGGCCTTAGGGTACTTTTTGCCCTTCTCAATCTCATTGAGGTAGGAAACCGAGACGTCGCAGGCGCGGGCCAGTTCCGCGGGGGTGTAGCCGCGCTCCTGGCGCAGCTCCCGCAGTTTCAGCCCAAAAATCAACCGGACAACCTGACCGTGACTCAGCATAACTAGGAATGAGGTAGAACGTGTTGCGGGTAAAGGTGCGGTGAGGGACGCCCTAACTAGGGCGCGGGCTGCCTCACCAAGGCATATACGTGATGCTCAGGCGTGCTTCTTACCAAGTAGCAAGACTACTAACTGAACGGTCAGGTCAGGAAGCAAGCACATTTTACATCAAAAACCTACAAATCTAGCCCTATGCATCGGCTTTAAGAAATTAGCGGACTTTCCCCTTCCCCGGGTCGCGTTATCCGGGATGGCTAAAGTCCTCGTACTCGCCGGCTGCTAGCGTCACGGGGACCAGACCAGGCTACCTACTTCGGCAGGCTCGTTATTCGTCCGTTACGGAACACGGGTACTACGGCATATTCATCCTGGCGCAGGCAAAATTCCATGTCTTGGTGGGCTTCCAGGTGGTTGAGGCGCCGCACGTGCGAGGATTTGCGCAGGTAGGCGGCCGGGTCGGGCTGGGCCAGGGCCCACAGGTCCAGGGCAGCCAGCGTAGCATCGGAATCCGTCGTCTGGAAGTCGGCCTGCAGGCGGGCAGCCAGGGCCCCGCCAAACAAGGTATCCTCGAGGCAAAAGTTGCCCTTCCAGCCGGCGCACACTACCACCACATCCTTGCCCAGCCGGCGCAGATGCTCGGCTACGGCCCCAATATTCAGGAAAGCCCCGACCACAACCGCATCAGCGGCGCCCGAGAGGTGCAGGGCGCGGGTGCCGTTGGTGGTGGTAATGGCTACCCCGCGGCCCCGCACGGGTACTACCCCGTTGAGGTAGCCGAAGGGCGAGTTGCCCAGGTTTACGCCTTCGGCCTGCCGCCCGTCGCGCTCCGCGGCCGTGAGGTAGCCCTCGGCCGCCATGGCCCGGCAGTCGGCCAGCTCACTGAACGGTACCAGGTGGGTAACGCCCTGGGCCAGGGCCGTTACAATGGAGGACGTAGCCCGCAGAATGTCCACCACCACCGCCACCCGGCCTTGCAGGTTAAACAAGGGTAGCAGCTCGGGCGAAAAGCAGATATCGAGAGTGGGCATTTAAAATGAGTAGTCAAAAGCCTGTCATCCGGAGCGCAGCGCAGGACCTTTTCACGCCCGAACGACTCGTCGTTGTTACGATGTGCGGTTGGGCGTGAAAAGGTCCTGCGCTGCGCTCCGGACGACGTAGATAATCCTTACGCTTCCTCGGTACCCTTCACGAAGGGCAGCTTTACAACGGTAGCGGGCAGCTGCTTGCCGCGCACCTGCACGAAAATTTTGCTACCCGGCGCGCTCAACTCGGTTTTCACGTAACCCAGGCCAATGCCCTTGCTCAGGCTCGGCGACTGGGTGCCGCTGGTTACGTCGCCCACTTTCTCGCCGGCTTCGTTTACCAGCTCGTAGTGCCCGCGCGGGATGCCGGGGCCGTCCATCAGGAAACCCACCAGCTTACGCTCCACGCCGGCTTCCTTCTGCTTTTTCAGGCTTTCGGCGTTGGTGAAATCCTTGGTGAACTTGGTAATCCAGCCCAGGCCAGCTTCCAGGGGCGAGGTTTCGTCGGTGATGTCGTTGCCGTAGAGGCAGTAGCCCATTTCCAGGCGCAGCGTGTCGCGGGCTCCCAGGCCGATGGGCTTGAGGCCGTGGGGCTGGCCGGCTTCCATGATTTTCTGCCACACCTGCTGGGCGTGCTCGTTGGGCACGTACAGTTCAAAGCCGCCCGCGCCCGTGTAGCCCGTGGCCGAAATAATGACGTTGGGCGCCCCGGCGAAAGTACCCTGCACAAAGGAGTAGTAGGGAATGGTGCTCAGGTCGGTATCGGTCAGGCCCTGGAGCGCGGCAATGGCTTTGGGGCCCTGCACGGCAAACAGACTGATGTCGTCCGACACGTTCTGCATCTCGGCGCCATCGGTGTTGAACTGCTGAATCCAGTTCCAGTCCTTGTCAATGTTAGAGGCGTTAACTACCAGCAGGTAGTCTTCTTCGCCCAGCATGTACACCAACAGGTCATCCACAATGCCACCTTCCTGATTGGGGAGGCAGCTGTACTGCGCTTTGCCGGGCGTGAGCTTGCTGGCGTCGTTGGAAGTTACGCGCTGAATCAGGGGCAGGGCCTGGGGGCCGCGCACCCGGAACTCGCCCATGTGCGACACATCGAAGATGCCCACGGCCCGGCGCACGGTGTGGTGCTCGTCGAGGTCGGAGGAGTAGCGCACCGGCATGTTATAGCCCGCGAAGGGCACCATTTTGGCACCTAGCTGCTGGTGCACGTCATTGAGCGGAACGGTTTTGAGCGTTTCAGACATGGGTGGGAAATGAAGTAGGAATATCAGGGTGAAGGTAGTAGCCAGACGAAGCAACTAGCCCCGCCCGGCCCAGGCCAGGAGGCCCGCAAGCCATTGGCAGGGCGAAAGTAGCCAATTATGCCCGGCCGGCCCGAGCAGGTTTTGTTATCTTTGTTATTCTGGGAATGCCACTCCCGGCCGCCTTGCCTTCTGCCCCCCTGCTTGTGCCCTGCCCTAGGCATGGTTCACTGCCTCTCCCCTCCATGTCGTTCGATTTAAAACAGGAATTTGAATCAGCCAGCGTCAAGCATTTGCTCTTCAAGTCGAAGCTGCGCTCGTTTTTGTACGGTAGCGGAACCAGCGAGGGACCCATCCGCGACCCGCAGGCGTGCAACTTTGGGCACTGGATTACGGAGCGGGCCCTGCCGGAGTTTGGGCACCTGCCCGAGACGCGGGAGCTGGACCGCGCCCACATCCGGATTCACCACGTGGCCAACCGCCTCATGGACCTGCACCAGGCCGGCCACAAGGAAGAAGCCATTGCAGGCCTGTCAGAAATCAATGACTTGGCTGATCATATTACCAAGCTCCTGCGTACGATAGAGCAAAAGCTCCGCGCCGATCAGTAACCGGCCGGTTTCCCGTTACCGCGTTGCATGAAGCTGAAAATCTCTACTAAACTTTTTGCTGGTTTCGTGGCCATCTCGGTGCTGTTTGCCGGGGTAGTAGCCATCAATTATCAACTTTCGCGGGCGGTGCTGCGCAATTCGCAGCGGGTAGAGCGCTCCACGCGCATCACGGGCGAGGCCACTACCCTGCTGCGCAACATCATTGATATGGAAACCGGTTTTCGGGGCTACCTGCTCATTGGCAACGAAACCGTGCTGGAACCTTACTACGAAGGCGAAAGAAACCTGCTGGGCCGGTTTGCTCAGCTGCGCGACGAGCTAACCGTAGCCACGCCCCAGTATGAGCGCATGATTCGGGCCCAGCAGCTGTTTCAGCAGTGGGCGGCCTACTCCCACTTGCTTATCAGCGAGAAACGGGAGGCCCTGCGCCGCAACCCCAGCCAAACCGGCCTCGATGGCCTGGAGCACCGCAACCTGACCACCGATCTGACGGGCAAAAACCTGATGGACCAGATTCGGGTGCTGTTCGCGGCTTTTGAGAAGGTAGAAACCCAAACCCGCATCAAGCAGCGCGTGAAGCTGGGCGACAGTATCCGGGAAACCCGTATTCTGTCAGTAAGCATTACGCTGGCCACTATTTTCCTGGGCTTGCTGTACGCTTCCTACCTAGTGCGCCAGCTCGCGCGCCGCATTGGCGGCATGGTCAGTCAGGCCCAGCGCATTGCGGCCGGCAACTACACGGCCCAGGTGCACGATACGGAGCAGGATGAGCTGACAGAGCTGGCCGACTCGCTGAACACCATGACCGACACCATTAATACGAACATCCGGCAGCTGGAGCGGCGCAACCAGGAGCTGGACCAGTTTGCCTACGTGGTGTCGCACGATTTGAAAGCGCCGTTGCGGGGCATCGAAACGGCTTCCCGCTGGATTGAGGAGGACCTGGGCCAGGACCTGCCCGACCATATTCGGGAGTTTTTGAAGCTGATGCGCACACGGGTGCGGCGCATGGAAAGCCTGATTACCGGCATTCTGGACCTGGCCCGGGTAGGCCGCACACCCCAGGCCGACGAGCCGGTTTTCGTGCGCCAGCTGCTGCGGGAAATCATTGATTCCCTGGAGCTGCCCGCGGGGTTTGAGGTAGAGCTGCCATTTTACCTGCCCACTCTGCACACAAACCGCGTCCAGCTCCAGCAGGTATTCACCAACCTGATCAGCAACGCCGTGAAGTACCACGACCACCCCGAGCACGGCACCGTACGCATCGGCTGCATCGAGGGGCCGCAGTTCTACACCTTCTCCGTAGCCGACGACGGGCCCGGCATTGCCCCGGAGTACCACGAGCGGATATTTGTCATTTTCCAGACCCTGACGGAGCGCGACACGCTGGAAAGCACTGGCGTGGGCCTGGCAATTGTCAAGAAAATTGTGGAGCGCCAGGGCGGCACCATTCGCGTTGAATCCACTGAGGGTCAGGGGGCCACTTTCATCTTCACCTGGCCCAAGGAGCGCACCCGTCGCCTGGAAAACTAAGCGGCCCCGGTCCCAAACACCGCCATTATGCGGTAGTTGCCGTATAAAAATGCCGCTGCCACCTGGTATTTATCCTGCTCCTTTCCTTATGGCTTCTCCTTCAGATCAACCCAGTATTCTGCTCGTCGAGGACGACCAGATGGATATAATGAACGTGCAGCGCGAGCTGCGCAAGCACAATGTAGAAGTACCCCTCTACATTGCCCGCAATGGCCGCGAGGCCCTGAACATGCTCCGCGGCGAAGGCGGCCAAACGGCCATTCCCAAGCCTAGCGTGGTAATGCTCGACCTGAACATGCCTCGCATGAACGGCTTGGAACTGCTCTCTACCCTGCGCTCCGACCCGGAGTTTGTGGGGCTCAACGTTTTTATCACCACCACTTCGGACCTGGAAACCGACCGCCTCAAAGCCCAGGACCTAGCCGTTAGCGGCTACATCATCAAGCCGCTGAGCTTCGACAGCTTCGGCGAGGGCGGCACTACCGTAGACGGCTTCAGCCTTTTTCTGGACCTGCTGCGCCTGAAAGAGTAACGCGGTGATTCGGTGATTCGGTGAGTTGTTCTATCACGGCGAGGGCACCGAAGTCAGTCTTCATCTTCGTTGCTAGTTGCCGATTAACGTAACAAGCCCTTACTTCCAGCCTGGAGGTAAGGGCTTGTTACGTTTCTCGGGGTAGCGTATTGGTTAGGGAAGATGGCGTTGTACCTCCTTTCCGTGGTTACATTACCCACACAATCACTCTTTCACTTACAGAAGCCGGAAGCCCATGCGGTGGTGCTCCGTGGGGCCAAAGTCGCGGATGGCGGTACGGTGACGGGCGGTGGGGTAGCCCGCGTTTTGCTCCCAGCCGTAGTGTGGAAACTCAGCCGCCAACTCCCGCATGCGCTCATCGCGGAAGGTTTTGGCCAGGACGGAAGCGGCAGCAATGCTGCGGTAAATACCGTCGCCCCCAATGACGCAGGTGTGGGGCAGGGTAGCGTGGGGGCGGAAGCGGTTGCCATCAACCAGCAGATGCGTGGGGCGCGGCTGCAACTGGTCGGCGGCGCGGTGCATGGCCAGGTAGCTCGCCTGGGCAATGTTGATGCTGGCAATTTCCTGGGGCGAGGCCTCAGCTACGGCCCAAGCCACGGCTTCGCGGCATATTTCGGCCCGCACCAACTCCCGGCGCTTGGCCGTCATCTGCTTGGAATCGTTGAGGTAGCGCGGCGAAAAATCAGGCGGCAGAATAACGGCGGCGGCAAACACGGGGCCCGCCAGGCAGCCGCGCCCCGCCTCATCGAGGCCTGCTTCCAGCGGCTGGCCGGAGTAAGAAACTAGTAGCATAGGCCCCAAAAATACGGCTCCTAGGCCTGGCCCCTGCTACCGATCCGCCTTATTTCAGCGGGCCACGGCCGAGCCGCCCGCTAAAATGGGAAAAGCCTCCGCGGTGGCCGAAGCACCCGCGGAGGCTTTTCTAGAAGGTAAAGTGGTGAGCTAGAAGTAACGTCTAGCGCTGAAAGTCAGCCGAATTAGTGGCTGCCGGCCGTGGTGCCCGCGTCCGGACCCGCCGATTCGCCGCGGCGGAAACCCTGCTTGTCCCGGGGGCCTTCGTCGAGGGCGTCATCCTCATCGGTGGTGATGTACACGTTGGTGATTGGGCCTAAGCCCCCCGTTTTTTCGGCCAGCTCCGATTCAGCCTGGGCGTGCTTCAGATTGAACAGAGGGTCGCCTTCCTGTAGTTGAGATGCCTGGTTTTTTGGTTGATTAGCCATAAAAAGTACAGTGTCGGCCGGGAAATGAACGACCGATACTGGCTTCGTACGCGCGCCACATAGTAGAGGTTGGCGGGAGCTACTTACATGATTTAGGCTGCCGGCCGCCAGAAAATAAAAAAGCCGCTGCCCGAGGCAGCGGCCTTTTCCGTCGCATTGGCCGGCAAATATCATTCATCCACCCTACTCCTTTTGCCGGTGGCAACACTACGCGGTACGAGCCTTCCTTTCCATAAACCCTACGCGCGCTGAATACTTAATAAGTCAAAGGTATGCCCGCGTCCAGGGTCCGCGCTGCCCTACTGGACTAACAGCTTGCTTACGACGGCCAACGGCACGTTCCAGCCGGTAAGAGCAGCTCAGCCGCCGGGTAAGCCCGCGCCGTGCCCTACCTTTGCAGGGTTCACGCTACTTGTTTGCTACCCCAACCGTCCGTCTGCTATGGCTGCTCCCGCCGTTGATGAAACCCATAATCCCTGGCAGCTGCTGGGTTCCGAAATCAAGTATCAGAACCCCTGGATTCGGGTTCGGGAAGACAAAATCATCAATCCGGCCGGCAACCCGGGCATCTACGGGGTCGTGTCGATGAAGAATAAGGCCCTGGGTATCATCCCGGTAGATGCGGAGGGCAACACTTGGCTGGTAGGCCAGTACCGCTACTCCCTAAGCGAGTACAGCTGGGAAATTCCCATGGGCGGCGGCCCCGTGGAGCTTGACATTCTGGAATCGGCGCAACGCGAGCTGCGCGAGGAGACCGGCCTGAGTGCCGCCCGCTGGACCAACATCATGCGCCTGCACACCTCCAACTCCGTTACCGACGAGGAAGGTTTTGTTTTCCTGGCCCAGGACCTGACCCAGGGTGAGGTAGAGCCCGAAGAAACCGAGGACCTACGCCTCTGGAAACTCCCGCTGACGGAGGCCGTGCAGCTGGTTATGGACAGCCGCATCACGGACGCCATCAGCGTAGCGGGCCTGTTGAAAGCGGCCCGCCTGCTGAACCTGTAAGCGGCCCGGCAGGGCGCCTAGTGATGTATTACTGGCTTGGGCCAGCGCGGCGGGGTAGGCTTGCAGGGGGCAACGCGGGCTTCGGCGCGGGTACTGTTCTTGCGTGCTGCTAGGGCCCTTCTCACATTCCCCGTACTTTTGCACCCATGTCGCGCCTCCTCCGCTTTATCGGCCACCGATTGTATACCACTTGGGCTACGTTCTGGTTTGTAATGCCGTTCGTGCTGACGTATCCGCTGCAGTGGGCCCTGAGCCGGCGGCCCCAGTGGCACCGCTACCTGCACACGCTGAACCGCTACTGGAGCAAGCTGTTCATTTGCATGTGGGGAATGCCGGTGGAAATAGTCCGTAAAAACCCGCTGCCGGCCCGGCAGCCCTGCGTGTACGTGGCCAACCACAGCTCCTATATCGACATTCCCCTCCTGTTCAAAACGATTCCGGGCTGGCTCAACATCATGGGCAAAAGCTCCCTGGCTAAAGTACCTGCTTGGGGGCCGATTTTCGGGCGCGCTTACATTACGGTGGACCGCGACAGTGCCATTAGCCGGGGCCGGGCCATGGTACAAGCCCGCCGGACGCTGGAGGCAGGGCGCTCGGTGGTTATCTTCCCCGAGGGCGCCATTTCCAAAACGCCGGGTCAGCAGCTGGAGCCCTTCAAGGATGGGGCCTTCCAGTTGGCCATTGCGGCCGGGGTGCCGGTGGTTCCCATCACCATGCCCCTGAACCACCGCTTCATGCCCGACGTTGACGGACTGCGGGTGCGCTACTCGCCCCTGGCCATTATTCTGCACGAGCCTATTCTGACCACTGGCCTTACGGCAGCTGATGCCCCGGCCCTTAAGCAGCAAGTGTACACAACCATTGCCAGCGCCCTGCGCCCCGAGGCGGGTGGTATTCCGGAGCCCAGCACGTGGCGCCAGCCGCAGTCGGCCAGTCCGGCCGCCCCGGGCGCGCAACCGGAGCTGGCGGCCAACCGTCACTGAGCTGCTGGCCGCTTCCCAGCCGAATTGCCCGGCTCATTTCCTCATCTTACCTCCTTACCTTTTTTATCCGTGAGCACCGACCTTGCTACCCTCCGCGGCCTGGCCCACTTGGCCCGCCTCGAGTTTGACGACACGAAAGAGCAGCAGATGCTCGGCGACCTAAACAAAATTCTGGACTGGGTAGACCAGCTGCGTCAGCTCGATACCACCGATGTGGAGCCCCTCGTGCACCTTTCCCAGGAAATCAACGTGCTGCGCCCCGATGAGCCCCAGAACACGGTAAGCCACCAGGACGGGCTGCGCAACGCCCCGCGCAAAGACTCCGATTACTTCCGCGTACCCAAAGTACTGGACTAACTGTTGGTGCCTGCTTCCGCTTCTTCCGCCCCTGCGCCTCGCCCCAGCTGGTGGCGCGGCTTCTTCCTGTTGCTGGCGCTGGGTGCCGTGCTGGCCGTAGTGGCGGCCGGCTGGCACTACGTTACCGCCGATGACACGGTGCTACCGGTGCGCGCGGTGGCCCAGCTCACGCCCGTCCCGACCACCGTAGCCGCGGTGCGCGTGGGCCTGGAAGCCCTGCCCGTGCAGGCCAATACCTACCTCATTACCCAGACCTACGACGTAGCCGGGCCCTTCCTGCGGACGGAAGCGGCATTGGTACTGGTTGGTTTGCTGGGAGTAGCACTGGTGTACTTTCTGGCGGTAGTGAGCAGCTTTGCCAGACCGGCCTTCGTGGCGGGCATGGCCTTGGTTATCTTCCTGCTAATGTCGCTGAACGCGGACCTGCTGGGGGTGTTCGATGCCCAGCAGCAGTACTTTCTGGTGCTGGCCCTGGCCGTGCTGGCCCTACCGGCCTACTACTTTCACGCCTTTCGGCCCGATATAGCCCTGGGCAAGCGCCTGCTGCTATTTGGCGCATTGGTACTGGGCCTGGGCGCCCTGCTGTTTGGCAATAACCCCAACCCCGCGGAAGTTACGGCCCTGCACCTGAGCGGCTTTTTCACCGTGAGCGGAGCCGTGGCTTTTGCCCTGCTGGTGGTGTGGGTTGCGTTCGAGAATGTGTACGGCCTCTTGTGGCTTAATACCCAGGCCGAAACGCCGGCGGGCCGCTTCGGGCTGCTGCCGTTTTTGCTGGCCAGCGGCTTGTACCTGGGCACGCTGGGCATGTACTACTGGAACAATGGGGAAGTAGAAGTGCTGCCCGGCTGGCACCTCGATCCGCTGATTCTGCTGGTGCCGGCGGTGGTCGTAAGCTGGCTAGGGTTGCGGCGGCGGGCGGCTACCTACGGGGCGTGGGTGCCTTACCAGCCCGGCATGATTCATTTGTATTTAGTTCTGGTGCTGCTTGGGGCAGCGGCCCTGGGCTACGCCCTGGCCACAGCCAACGACCCGCTGCTGCTGGCCGCCCGCGACTTCACGGCCCTGGCCCTGCTGTGCGTGGGCGCGGCTTTTCTGATTTATCTGCTGCTGAATTTTGCTACCCTGTTGCGGCAAAAGCTACCCGTGTACCGGGTGGTGTACGAGCCGCGCCGCTTCCCTTTCTACGCCATGTACGCCCTTGGTATTGCGCTACTAGGGGCAGTGTTGCTGCGTAATCAGCTCATCATTGCCGACCAGGTAAAGGCAGGCTATTACAATAACCTGGGCGACCTGGCCCGCCTGCAGAGCGAGGTCACGCCTGATGACCTTTCGCAGGCCCTGCTGGCCGAGCGGTACTATGCCGAAAGTGATGCCCTCGACCAGCACAACCACAAAGCCAGCCTGGGCCGGGCGGCCCTGTACCGCTTCCGCCTGCAGCGGCAAAACGAAATCAACATCCTGCGCCGGGCGCTCAGCCGCCGCCCATCCGAAAAGATTTCCCTCCGGCTGGCGGCCCTCTACAATGAGCCCCAGGACTTCTTCGACCGGCTTACCGTGTTGCGCGAGGCGCTGAAGGCTGCGCCCCGGAGTGCCCGTCTCAACGGCGACCTGGCCCAGCTTTACACCCGCTCCGCCATTGCCGACTCGGTGGCTTATTACCAGGACCGCGCCGAAGCTGCCGCTCCCGACGATGCCGTACTGCAAGCCAACCGCCTGGCCTACCTTATCCGGCAGCAGCAATGGCCCGCCGCTACCCAGCTGGCGCAGCGCAACGCCACCACTCCGAATGAGGCCCTGCAAAGCAACGGCCTGCTCCTGGCTCGCCTCACCAACCAAGCGGCGGCAGCGGCGCCCGTTCCCGATACAGCGGTGGCGCTTACCCCCGTCCGTTTCGCCCGTCTCTACCACGATGGTCTGAACCGGGCCCTTCGCCGCGACACTACCCTGCTGTCGGTGCTACCTTACCTGGCCGCTCAGCCAGAGAATGGCGCCTACCTCGACCAGTTGAACTTCCTGCGCGCTTTCACCCAGCACTACGGAGGACGGCCCGTGGCGGCTCAAACCACTATCCTACCGCTGGCTACCGGCTCCGGATCAGCTACTGGCTACTACCAACAGTTGCAGGGCCTGTGGCTGCTGGATCAGCACCTGCCGGCGCCGGCCGCCAGCCGCCTGGCCGAGGCCCGGCAGAACGGCACCACCTCGGCAGCCTTACCCGCCGCGTACGCCCTGGCGCTAAGCAACCAGCCGGACTCTGCCCGGCGGGTTGCGCGGCGGGCCGCTACCGGCTCCGACTTGGCCTCAATTGGGCCAGCGCGCCGGTTGCAGGTAGTGCTTGATCCTGACTTCCGAACCAGTTTTCAGCAAGCTCCGGACTCGTTGCGGGTCCAATACTTGGTACTGCGCGGCGACGAGCTACCGGCCGCCCAGCTTTTGCCCACGGCCACGGCCATTACCGATCCTGCCCGCCGGCAGGTTGCTTTGCTGGCTCAATTACCGCGGGCTATTCAGGCGGGCCAAGTACCGGCGGCCCAGCAGGTGCTGGGTCAGTTTGCGCCGGCCGTTTCGGCCCCGGGCGCTTCGGCCTGGAACGTGCTACGGGGCGAGCTGTACGTCCGGACTCAGCAGTGGCCGGCCTTGCGCCAGCTGGTTAAGCAGGGCCATTTTGAAGGTTTCGACCGGTTTCATCACCTGTACTTCCGGGCCGTTCTGGCCGAAACAGACCAGCAGCCCAAGCAAGCCGCTACCCTTTACGCCCAACTGGTACGAGAGGCTCCGTTTGTGGAAAACGGTCTGGTGGCGGCGGCCAATTTTCATACCCGGCAGCGCGACTTTCCGGCGGCTTACAACACGCTCCTGCGCGGAATTGAGTATAACCCGGAGTCGGCGGCTTTGCTGAAGGCGTACGTACTGGCCGCTGTGCCTGTGGGCCTTACAGAATACGCTGCCGCCCCATTAGCCCACTTAGGGGCATTGCTTTCCCCCGCAGATTACGCTACCTTTCGTACACAGTATGAGGCACGTCGTGCGTCTTACGCTACCTCCGCCGCTCCCTGGAACTAACCCGGCCCTCTGGTTATGCTGTATCCCGTCATTGAAACCACTGACATTTCCAAGGTCTACCGCATGGGGGCCGAAGAGATTCACGCTCTGCAATCGGTATCCATTACCATTCAGCGCGGCGAGTACGTTGCCTTCATGGGTCCGTCTGGCTCGGGTAAATCCACGCTCATGAACATTGTGGGCTGTCTGGACACGCCTTCCGGCGGCCATTACATTTTGAATGGCAAGGACGTAAGCAACATGACCGATAACCAGCTGGCCGACGTGCGCAACCGGGAAATTGGCTTCGTGTTCCAGTCCTTTAACCTGCTGCCCCGGGCCACTGCCCTCGACAACGTGGCGCTACCTCTCATCTATGCCGGTTATGGCAAAAGTGAGCGGCAGGAAATGGCCCGGGAGGCCTTGCGCAGCGTAGGCCTGGCCGAGCGCGCCATGCACAAGCCCAATGAGCTTAGCGGTGGTCAGCGCCAGCGCGTGGCCATTGCCCGCGCCCTGGTCAACAACCCCAGCATCATTCTGGCCGACGAACCTACCGGGGCGCTTGACACCCGCACCAGCCATGAGATTATGGAATTGTTCGAGGCCCTGTACGTGCGCGGCAACACCATCATTATGGTAACGCACGAGGAAGATATTGCCCGCCACGCGCACCGCATCGTGCGCTTGCGCGACGGCCTGGTTGAATCTGATGTGGTAAATAACGCGGTGGCTACCCAGCAGTTAACTACTTCCTAGCCGCTGGCCGCCCTTCAGATGTAGTCCGGATTCTAACATTTAGGGCCAATAAGTAGTAGTTGGACTTTACGTTCCACTGTTTTCTTCCTTCCTGTTGAAAATCTATACTAAAACGGGCGACCAGGGCTTAACCTCCCTCATCGGCGGCACCCGCGTGCCCAAATCCAGCCTACGCATTGAGTGCTACGGCACTGTGGATGAACTGAACTCCTACGTGGGCCTAGTCCGGGACCAGGAGGTAAATGCCAGCCGCCGCGACCTGCTCAAAGAAATCCAGGACCGCCTGTTTACCATCGGTTCGTCCCTGGCCTCTGACCCGGAGAAGTCCAAGATGAAAATTCCGGACCTGCACGCCGAGGACGTGGCTTTGCTGGAACGTGAGATGGACCGCATGAACGAAACGTTACCCGAGTTGCGGGTTTTCGTACTTCCCGGAGGCCATCAGTCCGTTTCGTTTGCCCACGTGGCCCGGTGCGTGTGCCGCCGGGTAGAACGGCTGGTTATTCAGCTCCGCGAAGATTCTTTTGTGGCCGATTTGGTTGTGATGTACCTCAACCGCCTTTCCGATTACCTCTTCGTCCTAAGCCGCCAGATGGCGCATGAGCTACAAGCCGAAGAAGTGAAGTGGGAGCCTCGGATGTAGAGGCTGGCACTGATTTAAACTAACAAGTGTTCGGAAGAAATTCTGCACCTTTACCCTACCGCACCGCCCCTCCTCCCACCCACGCCAACACAACTAGCTTCCTAGGCCCGCCCAGTGGCCCGGAACTTTTGGTTGTGTACCCATTACCCTTTTCCCACCCCACTCCTCATGCTCGACACGTTCACTATTCCCACGCAGCGCACCACCGCCTCGCGTCTGGCTGCCGTAGATTTCGACCAGCTCGAATTCGGCAAGACCTTTTCTGACCACATGCTGGTAGTTGACTACCACAATGGCGAGTGGCAGGAGCCGCAAATTGTGCCCTACGGCGACATGACGGTAAGCCCGGCTAACTCGGCTCTGCATTACGGCCAGGCCATTTTTGAAGGCATGAAAGCCTACAAAAATCAGCAAGGCGACATTTACATCTTCCGTCCCTACGACAACCTAAGCCGGCTGAACCTGTCCGCCGAGCGCATGTGCATGCCGGCCGTACCGGAAGAAATTTTCATGCAGGGCCTGAATCAACTGATCCGTCTGGATGCGGAGTGGGTGCCTAATTTCACGGGTAGCGCCCTTTACATCCGGCCCTTCATGTTTGCCACGGATGGCATGCTAGGCGTCCGTCCTTCGGACTCCTACCGCTTTATGATCATCACTTGCCCCGTTGGCTTGTATTACAACAAACCGCTACGGGTGCGCTTCGAGGAGAAATACGTGCGCTCAGCCGAAGGCGGAGCGGGCTTTGCCAAAAACGCGGGCAACTACGGCGCAGCCATGTACCCAACCAAGCTAGCCCAGCAGGAAGGCTACAACCAGCTCATCTGGACGGATGCCTCGGAGCACAAGTACGTGGAGGAGTCGGGCACGATGAACGCCATGTTCGTTATCAATGACCGACTGATTACGCCCGCCCTGAGCACCTCCATTCTCGACGGTATCACCCGCCGCAGCGTGCTGCAGCTGGCCCACGACTGGGGCATGCCCGTGGAAGAGCGCAAAGTGTCGGCCCTGGAGATTCTGGAAGCGCAGGCCAATGGCACCCTACAGGAAGCTTTCGGGGTAGGCACGGCGGCTACCATCGCGCCCATTGCTACCATCGGCTACCCGGGCCAGGACTACACCCTGCCCACACCACCCGCCGACGCCTTCTCGCACCGGGTATCGGCCGCGTTGGCCGCCATTCGTAGCGGCGAGGCGGCCGACCAGCACGGTTGGATGGTACGCGTATAGCTTAGCTTCGTTAGCGAGCATTAAAGTAACCCAGAAAGGACGGCCCCATACCCGGAGCCGTCCTTTCTGGTTTGTAGGCCTTTTTTGGGGGTAGGGTTACCCTCACAATTTATCCGGACATTTGCCTTCGTGCATCTGCTGATGTCACGCCCTGTCCTTTCATCTTATCATTCATTCTTTTTTCCATGACCTACGACCAGGTGAAGGAGTTGAAGGGCCGCGCCGAGGCCCTGAGGAGGTATCTTTGACTACGATGCCCGCAAAGAGCAAATACTAGCTACCGAGCAGCAAACCACGGCGCCCGGCTTTTGGGATGACTCCAAAAAAGCCGAGGCTGTTATGAAGGAAATCAAATCGGTTAAGGTCTGGACGGATGACTATGAGGCCGTTGAGAAGCTAGTCAGCGACGTAGAAGTACTCTATGATTTCTACCGCGAAGGCGACGTAGAAGAAGAGGAAATGCAGCGCGAGTTTCACGCGGCGCAGCAGGCGGTGGAGCGGCTGGAGTTCAAGCGCATGCTCTCGGATGAGGAGGACCAGCTTTCCGCCATCATTGACATCAACCCCGGGGCGGGCGGCACGGAAAGCCAGGACTGGGCCGAAATGCTCATGCGCATGTACATCATGTGGGGTGAAAAGCAAGGTTTCTCCGTGCGCCAAGTTAGCTATCAGCCCGGCGAAGGCGCCGGCATTAAGTCCGCTTCCCTGGAAATCGATGGTCAGTTTGCTTACGGCTACCTCAAAAGCGAAATCGGAGTTCACCGCTTGGTGCGCATCTCTCCTTTCGACAGCAGCGGCCGGCGCCACACTTCCTTCGCCTCGGTATTTGCCTACCCCGTCGTGGACGATACCATCAACATCCAAATCAATCCGGCCGACATTACCTGGGATACCTACCGGGCCGGGGGCGCTGGGGGCCAGAACGTAAACAAGGTAGAAACGGCCGTTCGGCTCCGCCACGCCCCGTCTGGCATCATCATCGAATGCCAGATTGAGCGCAGCCAGCTCATGAACAAGGAGCACGCCCTACGCATGCTCAAGTCGCGCCTGTACCAATTGGAACTCGATAAACGCAACGAAGCCCGGGCGGTAGTAGAAGCCGGAAAGAAGCGCATCGATTTCGGCTCGCAAATCCGCAACTACGTGCTGCACCCCTACAAGCTCATCAAGGACCTGCGCACCGGCATTGAGCGCACCGACGTGCAGAACGTGCTGGACGGAGACTTAGAGGAGTATATCAAGGGCTATTTGATGCAGAATTAGCGGCTTATAAAACTCTGTAATCTGGCAGCTGCTTTTAATCTACTCTACTTTTTACTAGTGAAGATTTTGCACTGTTACATCAAATACAAGACAAGTTTAATTATCAGCCTGAGAGAAGAAGCATGGTGAGCTGTATAATGGTTATTCTAACGAGTTTTTCTCATTTCTCTAAGCAAAAAAAGAGGCTACCGTTTCTGGTAGCCTCTTTTTTTGCTTAGAAAGTTAATTACCGAACGTCCCAGAATATTTTCGTATCCACGTTGTCACCACCAATGGCGGCGGCGGCAGCGCTGTTGTTGGCAGCGTTCAGGTTCTGCTCAACTACTGGATAAGGGAAGCGGTTTGGTAAGTTAGAAAGGGCACCTGCTGGCTTTGTGAGCTTAGGATAATCTAACCGACGGTACTCGCGGTAGGAATCAACCGGCTGGTCGTAAAGGGCAATCCACTTTTGAGTACCAATCTTCTCACGATAGTCACCCGTAGCAGTCAGGTAGTTTACTGTAGGCTGAGCTAAATAGGCAGTAGCCTCAGCAGTGGTACCACCCCATTCCTGGATGGAGGCAGTAACAGCATTGTCGTAGTGAGACTTTGCCGTTCCACCTACGGCGAAACCACGTTCTACAGCTTCAGCAAGTAAAAACTCTACCTGTGAGTAAGAGAGCAGTACGCCAGGATGGGTAGCAGATTCCTGGGCTGCTCCAGGAGCTGAGAAGGATGCATAGTTGTTGCTGGTGCCATAAACACCGCCCTTGTATACTCCACCTCTAGCTTTGAAGTAGTTATCAACGCGTGGGTCATTAAGCATGTTAAGCTTATCGATAAACACGCTTGTGCCAACAAAGTCATTACGACCACTCTGCACCAAATCCTCAAACAGGGGATTGGTATTCGGGTTAGAAGACTGGAACTCGATAGCAGCGTTTTCCTCATTCGAGGAAATTAGAGCTGCTTTTGCGGCTGCTTCGGCCAGGGTTTTCGCCTTTGCCTGATCCTTATCAGCAATTGTTAATGCAAGGCGCAGCTTGAGTGAGTTAGCGAATTTCACGAACTCCTTCACGTTACCCCCATAAATCAGGTCAGCTGATCCTAACCCTTCGGAAGCCACATCAAACTGACCTATGGCTCTATCCAAGCGCGTAATCAGGTCGTTGTAGATAACCATGTCATCATCATATTTAGGGGCCTTGGTGAAGTCCAAAGCCTCAGAATATGGGACATCACCAAAAGTATCAACCAGCGTGGCCCAGGCATACACTTCCAGCACCTCAATAGAGGCTAACTGATTAGCCTTTACTTTCGGGTCGAAGGTGGGATCAGTATTGGCATTAATGATAGTTCTGGCCTCTTGCAGGTCACGCAGCACATCACGATAAAGTGCAGTCCAGAATCCACCATTGATGTTCCGGGTTTTGATATCGTAGATACTTTCGTCGAAATACGTGGTTTCAGCCCAGTACTGAGTGTACAGGCGGAAGGGGTTCAAGTTTACGCTTGAGCTCACTAGGGTACGAACCAAGCTGCGCTCTGCGCTTGACACGAGGGTAGTGCCAGGCACCTGGCCAGAAAGTGGCCGTTTGGGATCAATGTTATAGTCATCCAGCGTGTCGACACAAGAGGTGGCAAGCACCATCGCCGGCAGAATGAAGAGAAGTGACTTTTTCATTATAGACTTGAGTTAGAAGCTTAAGCGGATGTTACCACCAAACGTGCGCACTGCAGGGAATGAGCCAGAAGAATAGCCTTGGCCCAAGTTACCCGAGCTCAATGCATCTTCTGGGTCAGCATCAGGCAGGTTTTTGGAAATGATCCACAGGTTGCGACCTACTAATGACAGATCTACTCCCTTGAAAGCACCAAACTTGGAAACAATGGAGGTTGGCAGCGAATAGGTCAAGGAAACCTCGCGCAGCTTCACAAAGCTAGCGTCATACACGAAGGCCGATGCTGGATTACGCAGATACCCATACAAACCGTAGTTGGTGTTGCTTACCCGGGTTGTGTTAGCAGTGCCGTCAGCCTTTACGCCGGGCAGAATCACACCGCCACCATTGGCAATGGTGTTGCGTGAAGGGTTGCCCAGATCGTTGTTCTGAGCAGTTTCTGGAGTCAAGCCAGTAGCCAGTCCGTAATAACGGTCCAGGGAGAATATTTCACCGCCGTGCCGTACGTCAACCAAGAAATACAGGGCCAAACCCTTGTAATTCACTGTGTTAGACACACCACCCGTCCAGTCAGCATTAGGATTACCTATTACATTGTTAGTGGTAGCAGTCTGGGCGTAATAGCCATTAGCTCCTACCACTTTCTCGCCGTTATCGTTATAGATAAAGTCCGAGCCTCGCAATGATCCAAACGGTTGTCCTACCGTAGCATTTGAGCTAAGACCACCCTGATAGGTAGCAAGTACGATGTTGTCGACGCCTTGATACAGGGATAGTACCTCGTTACGGTTACGGGTCCAGTTCGCATTCAGCGTCCAAGAGAAATCAGTTGTTTTCACTGGAGTTACAAAGGCACTAACCTCCACGCCGCGGTTACGAACTTCGCCTGAATTCACAAAGCGAGAGCTATAGCCGGTAGCAGTAGACAGAGTTACTGGAATGATCTGGTTTACCGTATTCTGCTGGTAAACTGTCAAATCGAAACCGACCCGGCTCCGCAAAAAGTTCATTTCTAAGCCTGCCTCAGCACTCTTCGTGCGCTCTGGCTTAAGGTCAGGATTATTCTTCGTATTAGGAACAGAGTAAAGTGCGTTACCGTCAAAGGTTGACACTTTTGAGTACACATCAAATACGGACAGAGCAGAAGCTCCCGAACCCACTTCGGCGTAGTTAGCCCGCACTTTACCGTACGAGAGCCAAGATACATCCTTCAGCATTTCGGAGAACACGAAGCCGCCGGCAACGGAGGGATAAATGAAGGTGTTGTTCTGAGAAGGCAGTGTAGTAGATTTATCGCGCCGGGCAGTTAGGTCCAAGAACAGCATGTTCTTGAAGCCCAAGGTTGCACTAGCGAAAATACCGTCTACGCCGATACGCGTTTCGTTTTCGGTAGGAGGCAGCGGATCGCTAACCGAGTTCGTCAACGAGTACAGATCGGGTACTACTAGTCCACCATTGGTAGAACTAAAGATTGAGCTGATGTACTGACGGCGTAGGTTGGCCCCAATCAATCCGCTTAAGCTGAACGACTCCGTAACGTTCTTAGAGAAGTTGCCAATCAGATCGTAATTGTATTCCCGAGAGGTACGGTCGAAGCGGCTATAGCTAGAAAGGCCAACGCTACCAATAGCATTTCGCTCCTCCTGAATCTCATCATATGAGTCAGAAGTTACCCGACCTAGGATGTTAAACCAATCTGTTACTTTATAAGTAGCAGCTACGTTGCCGAAGAAGCGATTACGGCTATCAGTCTCGTAGTTTTTGTAACGCACCCAATATGGGTTGTTCCAGTAAATTGGTGACAGGTCACTGGGGTCAGAGTAGTTGTAAGTTTTGTTCTGACCTGTGCGCTCGAAAGCAGCTTTCTGCTCTTTCAAGTCAACGTTAGTCTGCCACCACTGTCGGAAGTTAGTCAACACGTTACCATCACCGTAACCTGTACCATAGCGGCCTTTACCATCAACTCGCGTATAGTTGATGGAGGCACTAGTGGTTAGTTTGGGGGTTAGGTTAAGCGAACCAGCAAAGTTTACGATGTTTTTATTTACCTCGCTATTCTCCAAAACACCCTTGTCACGAATGTTATTGTAGCCCAGTTTGAAGTAGCCGGCATCGTTACCTCCATCAATGGAGATACTATTGTTGAGCGTCAGAGCTGTCTTAAAAAATTCTTCAGGGCCATTTTTGGCGGCTACCCAGGGAGTAGCCTTCTGATAGTTTGGCGACGTGGGGTCAAACGAATCCCACTGGTAAACATTCAGATTAGGATCAAACCGTCCTCCATATGAGGCATCCTCCGATAGAGGTGCTACTAAGTCTTTGACGCCGTCGCCATCAATGTCGCGGGAGAGAAAGAAAAGGCTTGGGTCCTCATAGTAGCGACCATAGCCAGCACCGTATTGATCCTGATATTTAATGAAGGTGCTTTTGTCAATGCGACCAGCTGTAGCCCCGAGGTTAATCGTAACACCTAGTCCTTTACGCCCTTTCTTGGTAGTGATAAGAATTACACCGTTGGCAGCGCGCTCACCATACAAGGCAGTTGCGGCAGCACCTTTCAGTACAGTAGTCGACGCAATGTCATCCGGATTAATGTCAGCGGCAGCGTTACCATAGTCATAGCCTCCGCGTCCCGTCTGCTGGTCCGAAGAGTTTGTATTGGCATTGCTAATTGGGACACCATCCACCACGAACAAAGGCTGGTTATTTCCGAACAGCGACTTCGTACCCCGGATTAGTACGTTCGTCGAACCTCCTAGCGAGTTGCTCTGGCGAATAGTAACACCCGCTACCTTGCCTGAGAGGCCATTAATAAAATTAGGGTTACGAGCCTTTGTAATACTCTCCCCCTCTACCTGCGTAGCCGAGTAAGGCAGCGAGTTCCGAGTTCGTTCTACGTTTTGGGCAGTTACCACTACTTCGCCTAACTGCTTGGCATCCGTAGCCAAAGCAATATTGATAGCAGAAGCATTACCGATAACACGCTCTACAGCTGAGTATCCAATGGAGCTGAACACCAGAGTGGTAGCAGAAGCAGGCGCACTAATCGTGTACGAGCCGTCCGAATCAGTTGATACTCCAGTAGTTGTACCTTTTACTAGCACGGTAACCCCTGGTAGCCCCTGGCCGTTCGCGGCATCAGTAACACGCCCAGAGATTTCGCGGTTCTGAGCGGCGGCCTGCTGCAACAGGACGGGCGCGACCAGAAGCGCAGAAAGTATTGTTTTGCGCATGTGTGTAAGTGAGTGAAGTTGGTAGTGAAGTTATAGCGGATTCACAGACGGTGTAGCTGCTGATGCCTCACCTACGTAAGCAGGTATATGCAAGC
>NZ_BMGS01000009.1 GCF_014640315.1 Hymenobacter glacieicola | reverse complement strand
TGGCAGGTGAGAGTCGTCTGAAGCATCCATCAAGATAACATTCACCTGCTATTTTACCACTGCCCATATTTTTTAATAAAGCATTAAATAATGATGTTAATTTTCTGTTTTTAATGAACTCAATTGAAAATATTATGATTAAAATTATGAAAAATGTTAATGAATATATAAATTTTGGGGAGTTTATTATTCGGTTAGATGTTTGCATATATGAGAAGTAACTCACGAGAAATACTATATAAATTAGGATATTTTTCTTGTCAACTGAATTACTTTTTTTCATTTGATGAAATTAATTGCAGTTTTTAAACTTCGTTCAGTGAAATATAATTTCAAAATACATTCTAGCTACTTTCAATCAGCAACATTTATGTTACTGCCATAATTGAGATGATGCCATTTTATCCAACCATCTTTTTATATAACTACCGATTTCACAATGTCTTCAACACCTCTACCGCATTGATATTCTTTGGGTTAAGCTCTACGGACTTCTGGTAGTTAGTTTTTGCCAACTCTTTATTGCCGGAGGCGAGGTAGGCTTCGGCGAGGCTGTCGAAGGCGTTGCCGCTTTGGGGGTGGAGTACGGTGTTGAGCTTGAAGATTTCCAGCGCTTTCTGGGTTTCGCCCTGGCGCAGCAGGGTGTAGCCCCAGCTGTTCAGGTCGCTTTCGGAGTGGCGGTAGTCGGTTTCGCGCTTTTTAAGCTCGTTGGTGGCTTCCACGGAGTAGCGGAGGCTGCGCTGGAGCAGGTCGGGGCTTTGCTGGGGGCCGCGGGTGGGGGCGTAGGCTTTAGCAATGGCACTAACCGCCAGGGCAGGGTTCTCGTGGAAAAGGTAGTGGCCGCAGCCATAGGCCGTGAGGCTTTCCCGGTTGGGCTGGGCCGCGGCAAACTGCTGGTGGGCGGCTTTCCAGCGGGCGGCTTCCGTGGGGTTGGGCATGAAAAACTGCTCCGCTACCACGTCAATAACCGGGATGCTGGCTGGGAACGGCGCGTTGCGCACGGCCTGCACGGTAGCGGGGTAGTTGAGGGTTTGGTAGTAGCGGCCCCGGTGCTCGGTTTTGTTTTTGGCAATGTCGGCCTGCATGTCGCGCATCATGCCCGCCAGAAACGTCTCGGTAGCAAAGCCGGGTAGCATGACATCCAGGAGTACCACCGCTTTTACCTGCCTGGGGTGGCGGGCGGCGTAGAGCGAGGTGTAGAAGCCGCCGTAGGAGTGGCCCACCAGTAGCAGCTCCTTGTTGTAGCCAAGCTTTCGGAGGCCGGTTTCCAGCCCCTGCAGGCCGCTCAGGATGCCGTGCTGGGTGTCATCGGCTGCCCGGGAAACTTCGCTTTTGCCGAAGCCGGCCCGGTCGTAGGTTATCAGGGTGGTGCCGGTTACCTGGGCCAGGGGCTGGAGCAGCGGCTCCCACACCTGGGCGTCGTCGCCACCCCCGGCCTCGAAGAGAATCGGCGTGCCCTGGCCTTTGATGATGTGGAAGTGCAGCCGGTAGCCACCCACATCCACCAGCGTGTCAATGGTTTGCGCCTGGGTGGGCCGGGCCAGCAGCGGCAGCAGGCAAAAGAGTAAGGCAGCTAAATAGCTTTTCATAAGCAATAGAGTGGGACTATATAGTAGAGAGGTGATTATGCCGCGTGCAGTTGCCTTGCGCTGTATGAATTACATGTGAAACCAATTCAAAACAAAACCTCACCAGAACGTCATGCTGAGCTTGTCGAAGCCTCTCTTCCGCTTCGTTGCAGTAGCATTAATTAACCAGAGGTAGAGATGCTTCGGCTGCGCTCAGCATGACCGCTCTGGTGAAGTAAGAGACACTGTGTAAAGAAGCCATTTTCACCTGTCATTCCGAGTGCAGCGAGGAATCTGGGTTCCGGTAAAGAGGCTGACCCAGATTCCTCGCTGCACTCGGAATGACAAATCGGGTTTTCAGCCCCTGCCGTACGCCACGGTTAGTTGTTAAAATCCGCTGGCGTATTTCTACCCCTGAGCAGCCCTACTAACCCCAGCGCCGGGCCCACAGCCAGCGGCAGCAGCAGATACGGCGGCGCCAGGAAATGGCCTAGCCAGTTGGTAAGCTGAATGCTGGCAATAGTAAGGGCAAAGCCCAGGCAGTTGACGATAGTCAGGGAGGTGCCCCGCGAGGCGGCTGGCGCGTGCCGGGCCACCAGCGTAGAAAACAGGGGCGAATCGGCCACCACTACTACCCCCCAGAAAAACAGAAACCCCAGCAGCAGCGCCACCGAGCCACTGCCCAGCACCAGCGGCGACGCCACGCAGCACAGCCCCGACAAGGCCAGCGCCGCCGTAGCTACCGGGCGCGGCCCTAGCTTTTGCGACAGTAGGCCACTACCCACGCAGGCCAGGCTGCCCACCCCAATAATCAGAAACGAGAGCAGGGGCACGGGCAGCGCCGCGCCGGGGTGCAGATGGTTATAGGCCGCCAGCAGCACCGGCACGAAGGCCCAGAACGTGTATAGCTCCCACATATGCCCGAAGTAGCCAAAGGCCGCCGCCCGAAACGCTGGCTCCCGGAACCCCGCCAGAAACGCGGTAAGCCGAAGCTGTTGCCCGGCCCGGCGGTAGGGCCCATCGGGCACGAGCAGCACCAGCGCAGTGCCGCCCAGTAAGGCCAGCGCGGAGGTAGCGCCCGTTACGTACTGCCACGGCAGTTGAGCGGTAGCGGCCCGGAGCAGGTGCGGAAAGGCCGTGCCCAGCACCAGCGCCCCCACCAGAAACCCCAACGACCGGCCCAGCCCCGCCTCGAAGTAGTCGGCGGCTATTTTCATGCCCACCGGATAAATGCCGGCCAGGAAAAAGCCCGTCAGAAACCGTAAAGCCAGTAACTCCGTGGCTCCGATGCCGACCATATTGACGCCCAGGTTGCAGGCTGCCGCCAGCAGCGCACTAGCGCAGAACACCCGCGAGGGCGAGAAACGGTCGGCCAGGGCCAGCAGGGCGAAGGTGAGCGTGCCGGTGATGAAGCCCAACTGCACGGCGCTGGTGAGGGTAGCCACGAAGCTGGGCGGCAGGTGCAGCTGGGCGGCTATATCGGGGGCAACGGCGTTGCCGGCAAACCACAGGGAGGTGCAGAAAAACTGCGCCACCACCAGGGTCGGTAGAATGCGGGGCATGGAGGGGTAGGCGGGACGGGTGGGTAGGAGCGGGACGGGTGGGGTAGGAGCGGAACAGGCCGGCAAGTTGCCGAAAGTTCTGTGCTCCTGCCACTGCAAGCGTCTTTCGCGCCCAACTTCTGCTGAGCTTCCCGATTTTTGGAGCTGCCTTTGTCCTGTGTTTGTCAGGACGTCATTCCGAGCGGAGCGAGGAATCTCGCGCGAAACGTTCGGCTACCATCGCACCGTCAGCCCGCGAGATTCCTCGCTCCGCTCGGAATGACGGTCCTGGGTACTGAGTAACGGAACGGGAGAGGTGATGCCTGGGGTGGACGCCAGATGAAGCGGCGTGTTCCTTCTTCTCGGCAATGGCCCGCCCGATCAGGAAGCCCAGTGGATGCCAAATAAAGCAGGCTGATCCTTGGGCTGAATGTTCATGCTGGAGCAGCTTCGCAGTACGGGTGTAGAGAAGATGCCACACGTGGCATCTCAGTGTGGCTGACGTTGTTTACCGCGCATCGTTTGGGGCCAGTTACTCACCGACGAGACGGCACACATGGCGTCTCGTCGGTGAACGAAGCCCAGAATCACGCTGGCTTTTTCGCCGTATCGTAAGCCAGCTCGTAATATTGATTCCCGTTGAATTCAAACTCCCGAATGACTTCGAGGCCCAGCTTTTGGGTGTGCGCGGCGTAGGAGCGGGTATTGATGCGGTTGATAAACGTGACGAGCACGGGGTAGCGCGCCGCCATCTGCACCCTGGAAAAATCAAATATTCTTTCCAGCATCCCGCTACCCCGGTAAGACTTATCAATGCAGATGGGGCCGTACTGGTAGCTGTTCGTGGTGCTGAGCTGGTGGCCGGCATACGTCAGCGTCAGCAGCTGCTCAGTCATGTAGGCGAAAATCGGCCACTCCGCCCAAAACTGCCACGAGGCCGCCATGACGTAAGCCACTACCTGCCCCTGGTGCGTGGCAACCGTCAGACCCTGTTCCTGCTCAATCAGCTGGGCGAGTTGTTCCCGGGTAAAGGCGGTGGTCACGAAGCCATCGGGCTTGTCCTCCTCCGCAATGGTGGCAAGCTGGTATTTTTGGTGCAGAGTCAGCACGCCGTCGATGTCTACCAGGTTGGCCAGTTTGAATTCCATAGGTGGGGTAGGGGGAAGTATGGTGACAAGTAAGGAAATGTACAGCACTGCTCTAGTGGCTGGCTCAGACCAAAGAACGTCATGCTGAGCTTGTCGAAGCATCTCTCCCTTTGACTAATTCCTAGAGTTAGGACGGGGAGAGATGCTTCAATTGCAGCTACGCTTCCGCTCAGCATGCCGTGCTGGTGAGTTGCTAAGTACAGCATAGCAGTAACCCCGAACCGCGCCCCATTTCTTACCTTACATCAAGGCCCCGCCACCTGAGCCAGGGTATTTTTGTTAAATACTCAATGCTCACCCCCTGTACCGCCACGACTTTCTCAAAGCCCTAGCGGCGCTACCCTTTGCTACTGCTATGAACTCCCTGCAAGACCTCCATAAAACGGCCAGCTCCTTCCAGCAAACGGCCAAGATGCCCGTGCTTTTCGTGGGCCACGGCTCGCCCATGAATGCCCTGGCTGATAACCCGTTCACCCAAACCCTGCACCAGCTGGGCCAGGACATCCGCAACCGGCAGCCCCCGCGGGCGGTGCTGGTCGTGTCGGCGCACTGGCTCACGCGCGGCACCTTCGTGGCCGTGAACGAGCGGCCCGAAACCATCCACGACTTCGGCGGCTTTCCGCAGGAGCTGTTTGATATGCAGTACCCCGCGCCCGGCGCCCCCGATGTGGCCCGCGAGGTGCTACAAGCCCTGCCCGACGCCCACCCCACCGACGAGTGGGGCCTCGACCACGGCACCTGGACGGTGCTCCACCACATCTTCCCCGAGGCTGATATTCCGGTGTTCCAGCTCAGTATCGACTACTACCAGCCCATACCCTACCACGCCGAGCTGGCCCGGCAACTGCAGTTTCTGCGCCGCCGGGGCGTGCTGATTCTGGGCAGCGGCAACATCGTGCACAACCTGCGCCAGAGCATGCCCAACTTTATGCAAAACGATGCGCGCCCCCACGCCTGGGCCGTGGAGTTCGACGCCTGGGCTAAAACTAAAATAGACCAGCGCGACCTGCTGGCCCTGGCCCACTACCAACAGGCCGGCGCCAGCGGCCCGCTCTCGGTGCCCACCCCCGACCACTACATCCCCATGCTCTACAGCCTGGCCCTCGCGGAGCCCACCGACGACATTCGCCACGCCTACGAGGAGGTCAGCTTCGGCGGTATGAGCATGCGCACCTTTGTGGTAGGGTAGGCGTGGGTTGGTTTAGGAGCGGGCCTAGATAGAAGGACGTGTGGTCAATCTGCATTGCTACCCAGTTTGAGCACCTCACTACATAAAAAAGCCGCCGTTGCACCCAGCAACGGCGGCTTTTTAGCTTACCGGCCTGTGTAATCTACTTTCTGTTGGTGGCCCGGATGGCTTTCACTTCCGCGGGTGTTACCTCACTGGCTTTGTTACCGAAGTTGCTACGGATATAGGTCAGCACGTCGGCAATTTCCTGGTCCGTGAGGATGTCAAAGGCGGGCATTACATTATTGTAGGGCTCCCCATCAATATCCTCGTCCTGGAGGCCGTTGAGGATTACCTTCACCAAGCGGGTTTTGTCGCCGAGCACGTAGGTGGTTTGGGTTAGAGGCGGGTTCATGCCATCTACGCCGCCGCCATCGGCCTGGTGACAGGTAAGGCAGTTGCGGGCATAGATGGTTTTGCCGACCACTACGCCCCCGGCAGCTGCGGGGCGGGACTTTACTTTCGGGGTGGGAGTTTTCTGAGCCGCTGCCGGGAAACTAAACCAGGCCAGCGTGCACAGTAGGGCAAGAATCTGCTTCATTCAAAGGGCTATTTTTTGGCGTAGACGATGCGGTAAATGGTGCCTTTCTTATCATCGGTGACGTAGAGCGAGCCATCGGGGCCCTGAGCCAGGCCGCAGGGCTTGTGCTCGGGGCGGCCGGCGGCGGCATTGGCAGCCGAGCCGGCGAAGTTATCGGCAAACACTTCCCAGTCGCCGGAGGGCTTGCCGTTTTTGAAGGGTTGGAACACGACGTAGTAGCCCTTCTGGGGCTCGGGGGCGCGGTTCCAGGAGCCGTGGAAGGCAATGAAGGCACCGTGGCGGTAGCGCTCCGGAAACATCGTGCCGGTGTAAAACAGCAGGGCGTTGGGGGCGGTGTGGGCGGGGTAGGCCGCGGCCGGCTCCAGGTAGTTGCCCGGCGCCTGCTTTTTGCCGTCGCCGCCGTACTCGGGGCTCAGCATTTTCTTGCGCTGCTGCCCATCGTAGTACAGGTAGGGCCAGCCGGCGTTGTCGCCCTTTTTCAGGGCGTACATGCACTCGGCCGGCAGCTCCGCCGATTGCTTGCTGTCGTAGAGGGCCGGGAAGTTGTCGTAGAGCTGGTCGCGGCCGTGCTGCATCACGAAGAGCTGGTTGGCCTGGGCGTTCCAGTCGAGGCCAACCACGTTGCGCAGGCCGGTGGCGTAGCGGATACCGTCGCCGTACGTCTGGTTGAGCTTGTCAGCCCGAAACTGCCAGATGCCGCCCGCCGAGTCGAGAATGGGGCAGTTGGGTTGGCCCAGGGAGCCTTTCTGGCGGTCTTTCACCTGGCAGGTGTTGGAGTAGGCGCCCACATTCACGTAAAGGTTGCCTTCCCGGTCCAGGGTGATGGATTTACTTTCGTGCTGGCGGCGGTTAAGCAGGCCCGTCACGATTTTTTCGGGCTGCTCGGGGTTTACTACCTCGCCCTTGCCGTTGAGCTTGTAGCGGAATACGTCCTGGTCAGAAGAAGCGTAGAGGTACTCCGGGGTGCTGTACACGCCCGTGCCGCCGTAGGTGCCAAAGGCACTGGCTACCTCGGCCTTGCCACCGCTGGTTTCGCGCAGCATCAGTAGGCCCTTGCCGGCCGCGTTAGGCCGGTTCAGCTTCACGAAGATGGTGCCCTGGGGCGTGATGGTGATATGGCGGGCGCGGCCGCCGGTTTCGGCCACTTTCAGGGCACTAAAGCCGGCGGGCAGCGTCAGGCCGGCATTGTCGGGGTCGGGCACTACGGTGCTGGCGTGCCGCAGTGCCAGCACCGACAGGCTGCCAAGCAGCACTGGCGCCAGCAGCAGGGAACGGGTAAAGGTACTTTTCATCAGTATGAAGATGGTGGATCAGTTTGGGAGGTATATCGATTGGAAAAGCAAATAAATCATTTGCCCGGCAAGAAGCGCGTTTGGTACTAGCCACAAAGCGGTTCCTTCTCGAACAAGCACGCAACAAGTTGACGTTCCCATGGCTTCGGCAGGGTAGACGCGCGGCCTGGGTACGCAAGTAACAAGCAATACGTCAGGTATAAAGCTGTCTTTTGCTGCTCACCAGCCGCTGTGCCCACGCCACCGCTCAGGCCACGGGCTGCCCGCACCGGACCCCACGCCGCCGCGCACTACTTCCGAGGTTAGTGTTCTGTTACCTACTAACCTAGCAGGTCTACGAGGTAGGGGCGGAAAGGCGCCTTTGTGGCGTTTTAATGCTTTCTGGGGAGGCCCCGTGGGCATTCGGGTTCTGGTCCGTAGCTTGGGGCACACTCCTTCTCCTGCTGCTCTCTATACTATGCTTTCTGTTCGTTTAAACCGCTACGCCGCAGCCACGGCCGTTGCGCTTTTGCTCTGTGTAAGTGCCCAGGCCCAGCAACCGGCTACCCTTGCCACCTCCGGCAAGCCTACCACCCACCAGCTCAAGCCCACGCCGGCCACCGTGGCCTGGGGCTTCTATGATGCTGCCGCTAAGCCCGTGCTGCGTATCAAGTCCGGCGACAAGGTGGAAGTGCAGACGCTCATTACCTCCAGCCCAACCCGCCTGGAAGGCGCCGGCCTGCCCGCCAGCCAAGTGGAGCAATCCTTGCGCGACATCCACCAGAGCGTAACCAACAAGGGGCCCGGCGGCCACATTCTCACCGGCCCGATTTACGTGGAAGGCGCCGAGCCCGGCGACGTGCTGGAGGTGCGCATCCGCAAGGTGGAGCTGGCCATTCCCTACGCCTACAACGCCTTCGGGCCCACCAGCGGCTTTCTGCCCGAGGACTTCGGCTACGCCAAAATGCGCATCATTCCCCTGGACAACAAGCGCATGGTGGCCCACTTTGCGCCCGGCATTGAGGTGCCGCTGCGGCCATTCTTCGGGAGCATGGGGGTGGCCCCGCCGCCCGCCGCGGGCCGCGTGAACAGCGCCCCGCCCGGCATTCACGCCGGCAACCTCGATAATAAGGAGCTGGTGGCCGGTACTACCCTGTTTATTCCGGTGCACGTGGCTGGGGCCCTGTTTGAAGTCGGCGACGGGCACGCCGGCCAGGGCAACGGGGAAGTGGACATTACGGCCCTGGAAACGTCTCTGACCGGCACCCTGGAGTTCATCGTGCGCAAGGACCTGCACCTGACCTGGCCCCGCGCCGAAACGCCTACCCACTACATCAGCATGGGCATTGACGAGGACCTGACCAAAGCCACCAAAATTGCCCTGCGCGAAATGCTGGACTTTCTGATGAAGGAAAAAGGCCTCAGCCACGACGACGCCTACATGCTGGCCAGCGTGGCCGCCGACATGGAAATCACCCAGCTCGTGGACGGTACTAAAGGCGTCCACAGCATGATTCCCAAGAAGATTTTCACGGGCAAAGCCACCGGCAAAACGAAGTAAGAAGGCCCGAAGCCTTCTTCCACGTCTTGTCCTGTACGCCCGTCATCCTCCACTTCCCTCATCTACTTCTGGCCCGCCGTTCCTCCCATTTGCCCGTCATCCGCACATTCTTTTCTTCTAAACGCATCCGCGGCGCCTCATTCCTTCCTGCCATGCTGAGCACGACAAAGGACCTTCTTACTCCTGAGCGACTTGTTGTTACGCTCATTAGACGTGAGAAGGTCTTTCGTCGCCGTTTGATGCGCGGAATGCTCAGCATGACAAGAGAAGGGGATGTGAGTAGAAAAGCCTCCTACTGTCTGCGCGGCCTAGGACGTTGAGGAAGGGCAGAGGCTAGCCGGAGAGGTAGTCTCACAGCCTCAGTCAGCACCGTGGGGCAACCTTTTGTGTGGCTCATCTATCTATGCGGACAAGACGATATACCTTGTGCCTGATGCGAAACCGTACTGTATTATTTCTGGGCCTGGTGGCTACCCCTGCTATGGCCCAGCAACTTTCCAGCCCACCATCCACCGCTACCCTGTACCGGGCCACTGAGCGCAAGGTCAATGCCCTGGTGCACACCAAGTTGGAGGTACGCTTCGACTATGCCAAGCGCTACCTCTACGGCCGCGAGTGGGTGACCCTCAAGCCCCACGGCTACGCCACCGACTCGCTGCGCCTCGATGCCAAGGGTATGGATATCAAAGCGGTAGCACTGATGAGAGGCAGCACGCCGCAGCCCCTGAAGTACCGCTACAACGGGTGGCAGCTGGCGGTGCAGCTGGGGCAGGTGGTGCCGGCCGGCGAGGCCTACACGGTGTATATTGAGTACACGGCCAAGCCCGATGAACTGCAGGTGAAAGGCAGCGCCGCCATTACCGGCGCCAAGGGCCTCTACTTCATCAACCCCGATAGTGCCGTGGCGGGTAAGCCGGTGCAGATCTGGACCCAGGGCGAGACGGAGGCCAACTCGGCCTGGTTTCCCACCATCGACAAGCCCAACCAGAAAACCACCACCGAAATCAGCCTAACGGTGCCCGGCAAGTATGTTACGCTCAGCAACGGCCAGCTGGTAAGCCAGGTGCCCGCGGAAAATGGGCTGCGCACCGACACCTGGAAAATGGACCAGCCCCACGCGCCCTACTTGGTCATGATGGCCGTGGGTAATTTCCGCATCACCAAAGACACCTGGCGCGGCAAGGAAGTCAGCTACTACCTCGAGCCCCAGTACGCCGCGCAGGCCCGCCAGATATTCGGCAAAACGCCCCGGATGCTGGAGTTTTTCTCCCAGCGCCTCGGCGTTGATTTCCCCTGGAACAAGTACGCCCAGGTAGTTGGCCGCGAGTACGTGGCGGGTGCCATGGAAAACACCACGGCTTCTTTGTTTGGAGAGCAGGCCCAGGGCACGGCTCGCGAGCTGCTGGACTGGGAATACGCGGGCGTGGAGCGCGAAATTGCTCACGAGCTGTTTCACCACTGGTTTGGCGACCTGGTAACGTGTGAGAGCTGGAGCAATCTGACCGTAAATGAGTCGTTTGCCAATTTCAGCGAGGTGCTGTGGGCCGAGCACGAATACGGCCCCGACGCCGGTGCGGCCCAGGCCTACCGCAGCCTGCGCACCTACCTGCGCGGCCCTGGCAACTCCCAGAAGCCACTGGTGCGCTTCCAGTATGCCGATAAGGAAGATATGTTTGACGGAGTTAGCTACCAGAAAGGGGGTAGCATCCTGAACATGCTGCGGGCCCATCTGGGAGAGGACGTGTTTTTCGCCGGGTTGAAAACCTATTTAACCCGCAACGCCTTCGGGACCGGCGAGGCCCAGCAGCTGCGGCTGGCCCTGGAGGAAGCCTCGGGCCAGGATCTGAACTGGTTTTTCAACCAGTGGTACTACCGCCCTGGTCACCCCATCGTTACCATTGACTACCAGTGGGATGCTGCCCGCCAGCGGCAGGCCGTGGTGGTACGCCAAACCCAGCCCGGCGCGCCCTTTGTGCTGCCGCTTCAGGTAGATGTGTACACCAATGGCCGCGCCCGGCGCTACCCCGCTACCCTGCGCCACGCCGTCGATACGCTGTACTTTCCGGCGCCTACCCGCCCCGAGCTGGTGAACGTAGACGCGCAGAAAACCCTGGTCTGGCAGAAGCAGGACAACAAGCCCCTGGCCGATTTCGCCTACCAGTACCGTCACGCCCCCACCTTCCTCGACCGGCGCGAAGCCCTGGTAGCTGCCCAAACGCAGCTTTCTACTCCCCTGGCCCAGAAAACCCTGGTCATGGGGTTGCAGGATAAGTCGGACGTGCTGCGTGGGGTAGCTATTGAGCAGCTCAACCTCAAAAACGACACGCTTCGCAAAGCCGCTGCTCCCATCCTGGCCCGCCTCGCCACCTCCGACCCGTCGGTGCCGGTACAGGCGGCGGCGCTGCTGGCTTTGGGCAACTTGAAGCAGAAGCGCTACACCAAGCTGTTTGCCAAAGCGCTGGACAGCAAGTCGTACCGGGTGCAGGGGGCGGCACTACAAGGCTTGGCGGCCTTGCAGCCCGCGCAGGCCCTAGCCCGCGCTACCGCTTTCGAGGCCGATAACAAAGGCGCCCTGACGGTGGCACTGGTGCTGGTGTACGGGCAGGCGGGTGGCCTAGCCCAGTGGCCCTCGGTGCTGGCCAAGTTTGATGCCGCCGACACCAACAACCGCTTCAACATGATGGCTGGCTTTGGCGCCATGCTGGGCCGCCTCGACGACCCCACGGCCCTCACCCAAGGCATCACGCGCATCAAGGATATGGGGGTACAATTCAAGCCCTACGGAGTAGATACGCCCCTACTTGCGCTACTGCAGCAAATCCGGCAGCAGCAGTCTACCCGCCCGAATGCTGCAGTAGCGGCCACGCTGGTAGCGCAGGCCGCAGCCGAAATTGAGGCTGCCAAGTAGGGGTAGGGTTTCACTTCACGCTTGCCCCAGCCTTGTCAAGCGGAATCCTACCCCTCAAACAAGCTGCTTTTCCTTGCTTACAGGGGCCAGAACAACCCAGGGGCTTTCACACGTGCGCTTCCTTGGCTCGTAAAGCCGACTGTAGCGTTAGATTGAGTAGGCCCCCGACGACGAAGATGGCGCCCGCCACAAACGGAAACCCCGCGCCTACCAAATCGGCCAAGTCAGCCGACCATAGGAAGGGGTAGCAAAACAGCATGGCCGCCGCACCAACTGCCATCAGGGCATAGCTGCCCCAGGTGCTGAGCTTACGGTGTACATTTAACTTCATGGCAGGGTTGATGTCAGTGTAGCGGCTGAAAAGTAAGTTTCGGAATTCACTTAAAGGCTGGGCCTGACAATCTTCTATTTCCAGCGCGGCCAGGGCCGGGCACTGCTGGCCCGCCCGGAAGTCAAGCCAGAACAGGCGCCAGTGCTGGGGCAGGAGTAGAAAGCCAAATACAAAAATCAGGACGCTGGGTAGCGTCCAGTTGCCATTACCCAGCATGAACGCCTGCAAGCGAATCTCACCCAAGGGCTCCAGCTCGTAGTCCAGCACTAGGTGTTTGAGGTCGTGGCTTTCGAAGCCGGGAATCAACGTTAAGCCGCGGCTGAGCAAACAGGCGGCAAGCTCCTTGCCCACGGTGCCGGCCGGGAGCTGGTGTAGCGCGGCTACTTTCTGATGATACGGTGTCATATCGTAGCACCGCTCAATGCAGCGAACGGAAAGGAAAAACGCGGCGCGAATAAGTTGCTCTGGTAGAGTGTAGTGGTTCACAGGTTTTCCGGGAATAAATGCCGTTGCGTAACTGGGCGCTAAGAAACAGGAAGCGGAAGAGAACCCCACTATTTGCTAGCCCACCTACCTCCACCGTAGCAACCATGCGGCGAAAAAAGGAGTAGGGCAGAACTTCATTCGGCCAGATTCAGCCTACCCAGGGAAACCGGCGCGGGCCCCATGCTGTCCACTGCCTACCTGCCCGCATAGGCTGACTCGTATATTCAGGAGCCTTGAGCACCACTCTATGACGCAGGAACAACTACGCCTCGCAGAAACTACCGCCCACACCGCCCCCTGGAAAAAGTTTGGCCCCTACCTCACCGAGCGCCAGTGGGGCACGGTGCGCGAAGACTACAGCCCGGGAGGCAACGCCTGGGACTACATTACCCACGACATGGCCCGCAGCAAGGCCTACCGCTGGGGCGAGGAAGGCCTCGGCGGCCTCAGTGACGACCAGCAGCTGCTGTGCTTCGGGCTGGGCCTGTGGAACGGCAAGGACGAAATCATCAAGGAGCGCCTGTTCGGCCTGACCAATGGGCAGGGCAACCACGGCGAGGACGTGAAGGAGCTGTACTACTACCTCGATAGTACGCCCACGCACTCCTACATGAAGATGCTGTATAAGTATCCGCACCGGGCGTTTCCGTACCGCAAGCTGGTCAGGGAAAACGGCCGGCGCAACCGCCAGGAGCCTGAGTACGAGCTGACGGATACGGGTATCTTCAGCAAAAACCGCTACTTCGACGTGTACATCGAGTACGCCAAAGCCGGCCCCGATGACATCCTGATTCAAGTAACGGTGCACAACCGCGGCCCCAAGGTGGCTTCCGTGCAGGTGCTACCCCAGCTCTGGTTTCGCAACACCTGGGCCTGGGGCTACGATGCTACCCGCCCCGTGCTGCGCGAAACGGCCCCCGGTACCGTGCTGGCCGAGCACCCCGCCCTGGGCCGCTACCACCTCTACTACGACCACGCGCCCCAATTGCTGTTCTGCGAAAACGACACCAACGGCGCCCGCCTCTACAACCTGCCTGCCGAGGGCCGCCACTTCAAAGACGGCATCAACGACTACGTGGTAAACGGCGACGCCCAGGCCATTAATGCCGAGCAGCGGGGCACGAAGGTAGCGGCTCAATATTTTCTGAAATTGCAGCCCGGCCAGTCGCAGGTAGTGCGCCTGCGGTTGCGCCAGCCCGGTTGCGAGGAGCCCTTCCTGGACTTCGACCACATTTTCGCGGCCCGCCGCCACGACGCCGACGAGTTCTACGACTGCATTCACGAAAACATTGCCGACCCGGATGCGCGCAACGTGCAGCGCCAGGCCTTTGCCGGCATGCTCTGGAGCAAGCAGTTTTACTATTACGACGTCACGCAATGGCTCAGGGGCGACCCGGCCGTGCTCATGCCCCCGCCCGAGCGCCACAAGGGCCGCAACCGCCATTGGGGCCACTTGCACAACGCCGACATCATCTCGATGCCGGACAAGTGGGAGTACCCCTGGTACGCGGCCTGGGACCTGGCCTTCCATTGCATCCCGCTGGCCATGGTCGATGCCGAGTTTGCCAAAAGCCAACTGCGCCTGCTCACCAAGGACTGGTACATGCACCCCAACGGCCAGCTGCCCGCCTACGAGTGGAATTTTTCCGACGTGAACCCGCCCGTGCACGCCTGGGCTACCTGGCGCGTGTACCAGATGGACAAAAAGCTCCGCAGTGGGCAGGGCGATGCTACCTTCCTGGAAAGCGTATTCCATAAGCTGGCCCTGAACTTTGCCTGGTGGGTGAACCGCAAGGATAAAAGCGAGCGAAACATCTTTGAGGGCGGTTTCCTGGGCCTGGACAACATTGGCGTGTTCGACCGCTCGGCTCCGCTGCCCACCGGGGGCTTCATTGAGCAGTCGGATGGCACCAGCTGGATGGCCATGTTTGCTTTGAACATGATGCGCATGGCCCTGGAGCTGGCCAAAACCAACCCCGTGTATCAGGAGCTAGCCGGTAAGTTCTTTGAGCACTTCCTCTACATTGCCGACGCCATGACCCGCGGCGGCGACGGCCTGTTCAACCTCTGGGACGAGGAGGACGGCTTCTACTACGACGTGCTGCATACTCCCGACGAGGAGCGCACCAAGCTCAAAGTCCGCTCCATTGTGGGCCTGATTCCGCTGTTTGCCGTGGAAGTCATTGACCAAAGCCTGCTGGACGCCATGCCCGAGTTTACGGAGCGGGCCCGCTGGCTCATGGAAAACCGCCCCCACCTGGCCCAACTCGTGTCGCGCTGGGAGGAGCCGGGCAAGGGCGCCCGCCACTTGCTGAGCCTGTTGCGCCGCTCCCGCCTCAAAAAGCTGCTCACCCGTATGCTCGACGAAACCGAGTTCCTGGCCGATTACGGCATTCGGGCCATGTCGCGCTACCACCTGAAGCACCCCTACGTGTTCAGCACCGAGGACGCCGACTTTGAGGTGCAGTACGTGCCGGGCGAGGCGGAAAGCAGCATGTTCGGGGGCAACAGCAACTGGCGTGGGCCCATCTGGTTTCCCATCAACTACCTCATTATCGAGTCGTTGCAGCGGTTTCACTTCTACTACGACGACAAGTTCAAGATTGAATATCCAACGGGCTCGGGCACATTGCTCAACCTGCAGCAGGTAGCGGCGGCCCTGGCCGGCCGGCTCACCAAGCTGCTACTCAAGGACGAAAACGGCCGCCGCCCCGCCCTCGGCGACAACGAGCTGCTGCAAACCGACCCGCACTTCCGCGACAACCTGCTCTTCCACGAGTACTTCCACGGCGACACGGGCCAGGGCCTCGGGGCCAACCACCAAACCGGCTGGACCGGCCTCATCGTGCGCCTGCTCCAGATGCGGGAGCAAGCGGTGAAATGATGAAGTTGTGAGGTTGAAAAAGCTTGTCAACCTGAGCGTAGCTGAAGCCCTTATCAGGTTGGCATGAGTTGTTGCTACGCCCTGTTTTCGCGTGATAAGGCCCTTTGCTGCGCCCGGGACGACCGGTGAGGGTAGAGAGGGTAAGGAGCAGTTACCTTTCAACTTCCAAACAAAAAAACAGCTAGTCGCTTTAAGTAGCCAGTTTCCTTACCTATCCTTTTCGATGAGCTACCCCAACGCCGTTAGCCTTACCGCTTCTGATGCCACCCGGTTCAATGCCTACACCGCTTTTCCAACTTCTGAAGGTCCGCATCCGGGCATTATTCTGCTGCAGGAGGCATTTGGAGTGAATGGTCATATCCGTAGCGTAGCCGACCGGCTGGCCCAGGCGGGCTACGTGGTTATTGCCCCGGAAGTGTTTCACCGCACTGCCGCGCCCGGCCTGGAAATTCCGTATTCCGACTTTGCCAGTGCCATGCCCCACTATAATGCCATTACCCCGGAGGGCGTAACCGCCGACGTGCAGGCTTGCTACGACTGGCTGCAAGCCCAGGGCAACGTGACCGATATGGTAGGTAGCATTGGATTTTGCCTGGGCGGCCGGCTGTCGTTTCTGGCCAATGCCGCGCTACCCCTGGCGGCCGGCGTATCGTATTACGGCGGCGGTACCCACCTGCTCAAAGACCGGGCTGCGGACCTGCACGCGCCCCACCTGTTCTTCTGGGGCGGCCTTGATCAGCACATCAGCAAGGAGAAGATTGCCGAGGTGGTGGAGGCTGTGGAAGCGGCCGGTAAGCCCTACATCAACACCGTTATTTCCTACGCCGACCACGGCTTCCACTGCGACGAGCGGCCCAGCTACCACCCCGCCGCTGCCGCCGAAGCGTGGGCACTTACCCTGGCCTTCTTCGAGCAGAAGCTGCGCTAGGCTTAGCCCCAGAAGCGCCGGATACTCCTGCATAAAGGCATTAGGCGTGCTGCCTGATGCTTTTTTATGAGCAATGACACACGCCGGGTTTGGGGCTTGCGGCCGGGTGGGAAAGCAAAAACGCCCGAAACTCCGGCGGGAGCTTCGGGCATAAAAAAGGGTAGGGGGGCCGGGGCTTATTTGGTTTTGGCCTGAATCAGCTGTAGCACCTCGGCGTTGCCGCTCTCCTTGGCGCTAGCCAGCACGTCTTTGCCGTCTTTGTCCTTGGCTTTGGGATTGGCGCCGCTGGCCAGCAGCAACTCCACTACTGCTACGTGTCCGCCCGCGGCGGCAGCCATCAGGGCCGTAGCATTAAATGAGTCGGGCTTGTCTACCTGGGCTTTATTCTTGATGAGGGCCTTCACCACGTCGAGGTGGCCGTTGCCGGCGGCAATGATGAGGAAAGTAGTCGGAAAGCCCGGCATCATTTCTACCGATGCGTTGGCATCGGCGCCGGCGCTGAGCAGGGCATCTACGTCAGCGGCCTTGTTCTTCATGACGGCTGCGTACACCTTTTGGGTTGGCGTCTGGGCCAGGCTAACGGAGGTAGCGGCGAGAAATAGCGCAATAGCAAGAAGAAGTTTTTTCATGCCGAGAAATCCAATTGAATAGGGAAAGCAAACCCAAATGTAAGGGTATGCTACTGGAATAGCCCTATTCTAGCCCAAACATTACCGAGGTTCAAATACTTCTTGGACTCTCCTGCTGCTCCCAAAAGGTACTAGGCTCCTGAGCGGCTAACCAAGTGATAGGGCGCTATCTACTGGCTAGTTGCGTAGAATTATTCTAAATAAATTTCATTCCTGGCGTTTTGTGGCCTTACTTTGCAGTGCTTTAGAATCGTTCTAAATACAGAATTAAGCATGAACACACTGCACCACCTGGGCCTGATTTCCATCTTATCAGTTTGCGCTTTATCGGCTTCCGCTCAGCAAACCGGCTCTATTAAAGGTACCATTACAACGGCCGATGGCCGGCCGGCTGAAGCCGTTACGGTGGGGCTCAAGAGCCGGGGCCAGGGCGCCATTACCAACAACCAGGGCCAGTTTGTGATTGAGCGGGTGCGCGACGGGCAATACACGGTGGTGGTAACGGCCGTCGGGCTGAAGTCGGAGGAACGGGCCGTGACCGTAAGCGGCGGCCAGAGCGTTTCCCTGGACTTTTCGCTTACGGAAAACGCTGAGCAGCTGCGCGAGGTAGTGGTGAATGGGGCCCGCGTAAACCGCTTCGCCCGCAAAGAGTCCGTTGACGTCAACAAGATGCCGCTCAGCAATCTGGAAAACCCCCAGGTGTATGCCACCGTGGGCAAGGAACTGCTAACGGAACAGCTAGTTTTCTCCGTGGATGAGGCTACGCGCAATGCCCCGGGCGTGCAAAAAATGTGGGAGCCCACTGGCCGCTCCGGCGACGGGGGCTCGTTTTACGCCTCACGGGGCTTTGTGGTATCAAGCCAGTTGCGCAACGGCGTGGCGGGTGGCGTCACGAGCACCATTGATGCCGCCAACCTGGAAAAGCTGGAGGTTATCAAAGGCCCTTCGGCCACACTCTACGGCTCGGCCCTGACTTCTTATGGCGGCCTGCTCAACCGCGTGACCAAGAAGCCCTTCGACCGGTTCGGGGGCGAAGCCGCCGTGGCGGCCGGCAGCTACGGCTTCCACCGGGCAAGTGTGGATGTGAACACGCCGCTCAACGCCGCCAAAACGCTGGCTTTCCGCCTGAATGGAGCCTATACCTACGAAGACAACTTCCAGAACGCGGGCTACACCGGCTTTGCCAAAGACCTGGCCCTGGCCCCGAGCCTGCAGTTTCAGCCCACCGACCGGCTCACCATCAACCTCGACGCCGAGCTGTACCGGAGTACCAACGTGGGCAAGCAGCTCATCTACCTGTACTTCCTCGATAAGGTCGATAACTTCGGCTTTTCACGGGCTGACCAGGCTCCGCTCGACTACCGCCAGTCGTACCAGGGGCCGGGGCTAACCCAGGATTCGCGCAGCACCAACCTGTTCGGGCAGGTGCGCTACCGGATTTCGCCCAGCTTTACTTCTACTACCTACCTTACCTCCAGCCGCAGCTACTCGGAGGGCAACGGGCCGTACTTCTACCTGGCCTCCGACATTGCGCTGGGCAAAAGCACCACGCCCGGGGTCAGCAGCCTGATCCGGGCCGACCAATCAACCGAGGACAGCCGCCGCCAGACCTATCAGGTGCAGCAGCTCTTCAACGGCGACTTTCACGTAGGGGGCCTGCGCAACCGCGTGGTGCTGGGTCTGGACTTCCTGCGTCTCGACTCCGATATTGAGTTCTTCGGCGGGCAAATTGACGTAGTGCCGCTCAACGTGCCGGGCTACAACTACCGCACCTTTAACAGGAGCACGGTTGAGGCTACGTACGGCGCCGCGGCTCCGGGACGCTACCCGGTCACCACTAAAATCAATACCTACAGCGCTTTCGTGTCGGATGTGCTGAACCTGACCGATAAGCTGAGCGTGCTGGCTGCCGTGCGCGTGGACCGCTACGATAACAAGGGCGGCATCCTGTATACGCCCGTGCCTGCCTACAAGCAAACGGCCGTTTCGCCGAAATTTGGCTTGGTGTATCAGCCGGTGAAGGACCGGGTGTCCGTGTTTGCCAACTACCAGAACAGCTTTAATAACCAGAACAGCTCCTACCTCAATGCCGAACTGCAATCCTTCGTGACCAAGCCCGAGCGCGCCAACCAGGTAGAAGGCGGCGTGAAGCTGGATGCGGCCGGGGGCCGGCTGAGCGCCACGGTAAGCTACTACGACATTCGGGTGCAGAACGTCCTGCGTACGCTCTACACGGTTATTACCCCCGACAGCACTACCCTGACCATTAGCGCCCAGGACGGTACCCAGTGGAGCCGCGGCACGGAGCTGAGCCTGACGGCCAACCCAGTACCGGGCCTGAACCTGGTGGGCGGCTTTGCTTACAACTACTCGAAGTTTGTAAATACCAACGAAAACGTGAACGGCCGCCGCCCCAACACGGCTTCCTCGCCCTACCTGGCTAACCTCTGGGTAAGCTACCGCCAGCCCGAAGGTCGGCTGAAAGGGCTGGGCCTCGGTTTCGGTGGGAACTACGCCAGCGAGAACAAGATTCTGAATAGTGTTTCGCAGGGCGTGTTTACGCTACCTAGCTACACGGTGCTGAACGCCAGTGCCTTCTACGACCTGCCGCACTACCGTTTCGCGGTGAAAGTAGATAACCTGACCAATGAGCACTACTGGATTGGCTACACCACCTTCAACGCCCAGAAGCTGCGTAGTATCATTGGTAGCGTTGCGTACAAGTTCTAAACCAACCTTCTGCGCCCATGAAGGCTAAAAAGCTCGTTGGCAAGCTACACCTCTGGCTCGGACTCGCGTCCGGGCTGGTGGTGTTTATTGTAAGCCTTACCGGGGCCATTTTCGTCTTCCAGGACGAAATCCGGGACCTCACGGAGCCCTGGCGGAAGGTGGAAGCGCCGGCCAGGGCGGCCCCTTTGTTGCCCTCGCGCCTGCAGGCCGCCGCCCTGGCTCGCTACCCCGAGGTAGCCCGCCAGGAAACGTGGGTCACGTACTTCGGGCCCGGGCGCTCGGCCACGGTGTTTTTCACCACGAAGGATGGGGCGCGCACGCAGGTATATCTGAACCCGTACACGGCGCAGGTGCTGCACGAGCACGATTTGCGCACCCACTTTTTCAGCATTGTACAGGAGATTCACATGACTTTGCTGCTGCCCGAGGCGGTAGCGAAATGGGTGGTGGGCGGCTCGGTGCTGATATTTGTGGTCATGCTGCTAACCGGCCTGGTGCTGTGGTGGCCCAAGCGCCGGCAGGAGCGCAAGCAGCGCTTCACCATTAAGTGGGGGGCCCGCTGGCGCCGCATCAACTACGATCTGCACAACGTGCTGGGCTTTTACGCCGCCAGCATCGGGCTGGTGCTGGCCCTGACGGGCTTGTTCATGCTGTTTCCCTGGCTGCTTACCTCCATTGCCTACGTGGCCAACGGCGGGCAAACCTATCCTCAGGATCTGATAACGGCCAAAGTAGACACGCTGCAACCCGCCACCGCCGCCCCGACACCCCTGTCCGACGTGGTGTACCAGACGGTGCGCCGCCGCTCACCCCAGGCGCAAATGATTTTGCTGGGCCCCACGGGAGCCGGCAAGGAGCCCGCCTACTGCTGGACCTATCAACAGGCCCTGCACTACTACCACCGCGACGACTACGCCTTTCACCCCGTGTCGGGCCAGGAACTGCAGGCCAGCTTTCACGCTACCAAAAGCGCCGGCACGAAGCTCACCGACATGAACTACGACATCCATACCGGCCAGATTCTGGGCCTGGGCGGCAAAATCGTGGCTTTCCTGGCCAGCCTGATTTCGGCCAGCCTACCCGTAACCGGCACCATCATCTGGTGGGGCCGCCGCAACAAAGCCAAGAAACCCCGGAAGCTCCAGGCGGCTTGAGTACTTTGTTTTGTGCTTTGCGTTTTGGCTTTAGTAAACGAAAAGCCCGGCCATGTGCGGGGCTCTTCTGCTTCTTACAAGGAAGAAAATCAAGCCGAAACGGCTACCTCCCGACCCATGCGCTGGGCCATCATGCTGGCCAGAATGATTTGCAGGGCGTGGTAGAGCATGAGCGGCAGCAGGAGCAGGCCCGTAGCGGCCGTGGCCGGGAACAGCAGGCTGGCCATCACGCTGCCGTGCACCAGGGACTTTTTGGAGCCGCAGAACAAGGCCGTAATCCGGTCCTCGCGGGAGAAGCCCAGCAGGCGGCTCAGGCCCCACACCAGCCCGAAAATAGCCAGGTACAAGCCTACCATGCCCAGGCCTAGTAGCACAATGTCGCGGGCCGCGAAGCTGCGGAAAATACCTTCGGCAAACGACTCGCAGAAGGCCGTAAACACAATCAACAGAATCACTACCTGGTCAGAAATGCGCAGGGTGCCCTTGTGCTGCTCGGCAAACGCCCCGAAGCGGCGGTTGAGCAGCACGCCCGCCACCACCGGCAGAATTACCTGCCACATCAGGCTCAGAGCCAGGCCCCAGAGGTGCCCCCCATCGGCGGAGGTGTGCAACAACAGGCTGGTCCAGAGCGGGGTAAGTAGGATGCCGAGCAGGCTGCTGATGCTGGCGTTGAAGATGGCGGCGGGTAGGTTGCCGCGCGCAATGCTCACCATTACCACGGAGGTAGAAACCGTACTGGGCAGCGTGCACAGAAAGAAAATGCTTTGCCAGAGCTGCTCGCCCTTCAGCCCCTCAAACCAGGGCCGTACCACCAGGGCCAGCACCGGAAACGCCCCGAACGTAATGAGCTGCACCACCACGTGCAGGCGCCAGTTGCGCAGGCCGGCCTGGAGCTTATCGAGGCTCAGGCGCAGGCCGTAGAAAAAGAAAATGAGCGCCACACCCGCCGTGGTAATGGCTTTCCACGGAATGGGGCTGGCCTTGCTGCCGACGCCCGGAATCAGATAAGCCAGCACCACCGCCCCAATTAAGCCCAGCAGAAACCAGTCGAGCAGGCCCGCCCGCCGGAGCAGGGCTACGAGGCGGTTTTCGGGTGGCGGGAGTACGGAAGGGGTAGCGGGCTGAGGCATAGAGCGGCAAAATAAAAGCGCCGAGCTGAAGTAGCCCGACGCTTCTGAAAATACGCGCGCAAAGCGCCGGGGTTATCCGGCGGCCGCTACGCTGCTACCAGCTTGGCCTGCTTGCGGCGCTGCTTGCGCAGGCGGTTTAGCCACAGAATGGTGCCCGTGATGGGGAAGGTGAAGCCCAGCACGCACACTACCAGGCTGACGATTTTGGAGGGCCAGCCCCAGATGGAACCCGTGTGAACCGGCTTAAACAGGCCCCGGACGCGCTGCCCCAGGCTGCGCTGCTCGTAGGTCTGCTGGCTCAGCACTTGGCCCGAGTACTGGTCGAGGTAGGCTTCGTCGGTGGCGTTTTCGTAGGTAGCGTTGGGCCGTAGGGTGGCTACCCGAATGCTGCCGGTCGGGTCTTTGGGCAACTGCAAGGAGTAGTACACTGCCGAAGGCGCCAGCTCCCGGGCGCGGGCCAGGGCCGCATCAGCCGTCAGGCCAGGCCGCGCCGGTGCTTCAGGGGTTGTGGCGGCGGCTGGTGCTTCTGGGGCAACTTCGGGAGCTCCAGTGGAGGTAGGCGCAGCCGCAGCCGGCACTACCGACACCGGCGGCTCGGGGCGCTGCATGGGCGAGTTAGTCACGGCGTAGATGCCCTTGTTAAACCACTCAAACGACCAGGCCAGGCCCGTAAAGGCAAACACGAACAGGAACAGGGCCGAGTAAAACCCGAGCACGATGTGCAAATCGTGGTTGAGGCGCTTCCAGCCGCCGGTCCATTTCACCTGCAGGCGCTGCTTGACGGCCTTGCGGGTAGCGGGCCACCAGAGCACAATGCCGGTGCCAATGATGAACAGGAACATGACGGTGCTCACGCCCACAATCAGCTTGCCGATGGCGCCGCCCACCATGCCGCGGTGCAGGGCCATCATGGTAAAAAAGAACGTTTCGCGGTAGTTCAGCTCGCCGGTTACGGTGGCCGTGTAGGGGTTCACGAACACCACCGGACCCCGGCCGCCTTCGCCGCCCCCGCCCTTACCACCTTTGCCTTCCGCGCCGCCTTTGCCGCCCGGGCCTGCGTCCCCGCGCCCACCCTCGGAGCGTTGCCCAGCCGTTTGGGGGCCCTGCCCGGCTTCCGCGCGGCCTTCACCGCCGCTGCCGCCCGCTGCTTTCGGCTCTTTTCCCTCGCCTTTGTGCTCACCGCCGGGGCCACCGGGGGCGCCGGCTAGGTTGAACTCCACGGTGCGGGCGGGGTCGGCGTACACCTTCACGCCCGTGATTTTCGCGTCGGCTTTGTAGGCTTTTACGGCGGCCGTGAGGCGCTCCAGGGGCAGGGCGGCGGTAGGAGCCGGCGCCACAAAGTAGCGCTCCGGGTGCCAGGCTTGCTCCAGCTCTTTCTCGAAGACGAGGACACCGCCGGTTAGGCAAACGACGGCAATAATCAGCCCCGAAACCAGGCTGAGGTAGAGGTGAATGTTGCGAAAGAAGGTTTTCATAGGGCTAAAATACAAGGCGGAACGTCGGGCGAAAACCCGAAAGGTGGCCAGTTGCAGCTAGCACCTCCCGGGTTTTCACTTCACTCACTTTTCTGGGCCAGCTAGCGAACTAGCCTGTGGCGGGCCGCTGCGCGCTACAGGCGGTAGCCCAGGGTAGCCGAGAAATTGCGCGGGGCAATGGGGTTCACGCTGTTGTCGTCGTGCATGTTATAGCTCAGCTCGTTGAGGAGATTGGCCATTTTCACGCGCACCGAAAACCGGTCGTAGGTGTAACCCAGCGAGGCGTCAAACTGCAGGTAGTTCGGAATGCTGATGAACTTGTTGGCGTCCGTGCCGGTAGGCCAGGGCTTGCCATCGGCGGGGTTTACTGTGCGCGGATTGCGGCCGGCCAGCTTGTCGCCGACGTAGTAGGTAGTGATGCCGGCCGTGAGGCCGCGCAGGAACCCGTTCTCCCCAAAGGTGCTCCCAAAGTTGTAAAACAAGCTCAGGTTGGCCGTGTGGGCTGGGTTGTAGCGCAGGCGGCTGCCGTTCTCGAAGATGTTGCTGTTGGTATAGGCCGTGTGGTTGTAGCTGTAGCCCGCAATAAACGAGAGGCCATACATTGGCTTGCTCTGGATATCAACCTCCACGCCTTTGCTGGTCACTTCGCCAGCTAGCTCCTGCGGGCTGGTGGTCTGGGCTGTCTGGAAGCGCGGATCAGTAGGCAGTACACTCTGAATCTGGTTGCTGTTCACAATGCGGTAGGCCGTTACGTTGGCCGACAGCGCGCCTTTGAACAAGTCATTCTTGATGCCTACCTCGTACTGGTCGATGATGGAAGGAGGCAGGGGCTTACCCTCCAGGTCGACGGCCGTGTTGCTTTGCGGCGTGAAAGAGCTAGAGTACGAAGCAAACAGGGCCGTAGTCTTGATGGGCTGGTACACCACGCCCAGGCGGGGCGAGAAGGCATCGTCGTAGCGGCGGTTGTTCACCAGCTGGCCGGCCAAGGGGCCGAATTTGTTGGTGCCAGCGCGGTTGGCGGCCGTGTTGTGGTAGTACAGGTCGCTGGGGGTTTCCTGGTAGCTCCAGCGCAGGCCGGCCAGCACTTTTACTTTCTCCGAGAGGCTAAGTAGGTCCTGTACGTAGAAGCCGGCCCGGCGCGTATTGCTCTGGGTGGAGAGGTTGCGCACCAGCGCATCGAAACTCCCAATACGCTCTTTGGGCTGGGCTACTACCTTGCTGCGGTTCAGGATGTTGATGGCGTCGTAGGCCGTTACGTTGACCCGGGAGTTGGTAGCTGAGGTCGGACCGGAATACGCCAACGTGTTGGTCAGGTACTGGTCGGCATCGGCCCCGATAAGCACCGTGTGCTCCAAAAAGCCGGTGCGGAACTTGCCGGTCAGGTCCAGTTGGGCCAGGAAATAGTTTTCGTTGGTTTCGGTGCGCTGCAAGCTGCGGGTCAGGTCGCCGTAGGTAGCGGAACTGGGGCTGGTTACTGGGGGTACGGGGCGGGTAGCAGTGCGCAGCTCGTTGTCGTAGCGCTGGAAACCGGCCACGCCCCGAATCTGCCAGGTATCGTTCAGGCGGCTGGTGAGGGTAGCGGTGGTGCTGGTCTGGTTGGTGGCGTTGCTAGCGCCCGGCACATTCAGGAAGCGGCTCCGCGACTCCTGAATTACGTAGTCGATGGCGCCAATTCCGAAGTCGGGCGTGCGGTTGTCGCGCAGGTAGTCGCCTTCCAGAACTAGGGTCGTTTTGGGGCTCAGCTCAAACAGCAGGGAGGGATTCACGTACACCCGGTCGGATTTCACCTCGTCGCGGTAGCTGTTGCCCTGCTCGTAGGTGCCGTTGAGGCGGAACGCTACTTTCTCGCTTTTACCGACTGCGCCGTACACGTCCACCATCGGCTTCCAGAATCCGAAGCTGCCCACGCGCAGGCCTACCGAGCCGCCGCGCTCAAACTGAGGCTTCTTGGTTACCAAATTCAGCACCCCACCCGCGGCCACGTTGCCGTAGAGGATGGCAGCGCTACCCTTCAGCACTTCCATGCGCTCCAGGGAGCTGGCCTCGGGCATCACGCCGTTGTTGAAGCGCACCCCGTTTTTAAAGGTGTTGTTGGAGCCATAAGCAAAGCCGCGGCTGCCTAGTTCCTCCTGGGTGCCGCCGGTCGTGCTGGTCACGTACAAGCCGCTCACGTTGGCCAGTGCGTCGGAGAGGCGCAGTACCTGCTGCTGCTCCAGTACCTGGCGCTCCACCGTAACGGCGCTCTGGGGCAGATCCAGGGAGGCTACCGGCAGCTTGCTGATGCTGGTAGGGCGCTCATTCAGGCTGCGGTTGCCGGTTACGGTTACTTCGCTGAGCTGCTGGTTGCTCTGAGCCAGCGCAAACTCGGGCAGGGTAGTGGTTTCGCCGGCCGTAACCGTAACGGTCAGCTCCTGGGAGGTGTAGCCCAGGCTGCTCACTACCAGCTGGTAAGAGCCGGCCGGGGCCGAAAGACGGTAGCTGCCATCGGGGCCCGTGGTCGTGCCAAACGAGGTACCCTTCAGCGCCACGGTCACGCCCTCCACGGGCTGCCCTTTTTCTTCCTTCACTACCCCCGCCAGGCGGCCCCGCTGGGCTGTGTCATCCTCGCCATGCTTCACGGCAGCAGTAGGAGCATCCGGGCCGCTTAATACGGGAGCAGCAACACCAGACATCGGCAGGGCAAGCAACAGGAGCAGGGGGAGAGGTCGGGCCATGGAAAAGGCGCCAGAAGGCGAGCGGCTTGTTTAGATTGATTTAAAACAATGCAAAGCTCTGGCCTATTTAGATAGATTCAAAACAGTTCTTTAGAAAAATTCTATATTTGACATAAAACCTTATATGTCAATGTAAATACCTGGTGCTGGTAAGCGTAAAGTGAATCAATGCGCATAAAAAAGCCCAACCAAAGGCCGGGCTTGTAATTGTAGTTGTTGCATAAAAGCACTAAGAATTGAGGTGACCAGCACCTCAGTTCTTACGGCAACACGGCGCCCAGTGCTTGCGCGGCAACGCCGGTTGCGGGCAGGGCAAAAGCATCAGCCAGCAGTTCGTAGGAGCGGAGCCGGTCGTCGAAATCGTGGGTGATGGTAACGGCAACAACTTCCTCTACCTGGTAGGCAGCGGCCAGCTCCAGCAAGTCAGCCTTTACCTTGTCGGGGGTGCCGCTGATGATGCGCTGGTGGTGGTAGGCTAGGCGGTGGCGCAAATCGGCCGATAAGCCCGCCACGTTTGCTTTCTCGACGGCATCAATGGGCGAGTACTGGCCGGTTTCGAGCTTGAGCATTTGCAGGGCCAGGTTATCGGCCAGGGCCTGGGCACGAGCGGCCGTATCGGCGCACACCACGAAAATGGCCACGTTGGCCTGGGGCGCGGCCAGCTCCGGGGAGGGCTTGAACCGGTCGCGGTACAGCTGCATGAGCTTGGGGCCGCTGTTGGGGTTGATGAAGTGGGCAAAGGAGAAGGCCGCCCCCGCCTCGGCCGCAAACAAGCCGCTCTGCCCGCTGGAACTCAGCAGCCACAATTCCGGGGTGGTGTCCGTGAAAGGCGAGGCCTTCACCCGGGCATGAATCGTGTCGGGCACCACCTCATCGCGCAGGTAGGCGCGCAAATCCATGAGTTGCTCGGCAAAATCCTCGTCGCTGAAGGTGTTGTGGGGGTTCAGGGCGTGGGCCGTAATCCGGTCGGAGCCCGGGGCCCGACCGATGCCCAGGTCGATGCGGCCGGGATACAAAGTTTCGAGCAGGCGAAAGTTCTCGGCTACTTTCAAGGCCGAGTAGTGGGGTAGCATCACCCCGCCCGAGCCCAGCCGGATGCGGGAGGTTTCGGCCCCGAGCCGGGCCAGCAGCACCTCCGGGGCCGAGCCGGCCAGCGTGTTGGTGTTGTGGTGCTCCGACACCCAGAAGCGGGTGAAGCCGAGCCGGTCGGTGAGGCGGGCCAGCTCCAGGGTATGGTGCAGGGCCTCGCGCGGGGTGCGGCCCACCGGCACCGGCGACTGGTCCAGCACGCTCAGACGGATTGTTGAAGGAGTTTCCATGGCAGAAGAATGACTAGCCACCATAACCGCCGCGCCCCCCGGTTGGTTTGGTTGCCAGCGGCCCCTGGGGCTACTCGGCGCGCTCCAGGGCCGCCACATCGGCGGCGTTGAGCAGGGCCAGGTGGCGGGTGATTTTCTCGGCCGGCCAGTCCCACCACGCCAGGCGGTTGAGGCGGGCAATGGTATCCTCATCGAAGCGGTAGCGAACCAGCTGGGCCGGGTTGCCCGCCACGATGGCGTAGTCGGGCACGTTGCGGGTTACCACGGCTTTGGTGGCTACCACGGCCCCGTTGCCGATGCGCACGCCGGGCATAATCGTGGCCTCGTGCCCAATCCAGACGTCGTGGCCCACCACGGTGTCGCCCTTGGAAGGGTACTTGTCCCGAATGTCCTGACCGGCCATCAGCTGCTCCCAGCCGCCCCCGAAAATGGCGAAGGGAAACGTGGAAATGGGCGCCGTTTCGTGGTTGCCGCCATTCATGATAAACTTCACGCCCGACGCCAACGCGCAGAACTTGCCAATAAGCAGCCGGTCACCCATAAAATCGAAGTGGTAAAGCACGTTCCGCTCGAAATTGCTGGGGTCCTCCAAGTCATCATAATACGTGTAGTCGCCGACGATAATGGTAGGCCGGGTGATGTAGTTTTTCAGGAACACCAGCTTGCGGTGGTGGGGTAGGGGATGAAGGGTAGCGGGGTCGGGGCCGTGCATAGCTGCGAAAAGAGGTAGGACAACAACCCAAAGTACAGCATCTGGCGCCGCAACCGCCTGGTTGTAGCCCCGGGCCGGCGCCGCCGGCGTAGCCAGCGCCAACACAAGGCAACGTAGTTTCGGCGGGCAGGTGGCCCAACTCGGGGCCGAAGGCCCTACCTTCGCGCCCGCATGATTTCTACGCTTACTCTCGCCCTGCTGTGTGCCTTTGCCTTTTTGGCTGGTTTGGTTGATGCCGTGGTGGGTGGCGGCGGCCTGATTCAGCTGCCCGCCCTGCTGGTGCTGCTGAAAGGCACGCCGGTGCCTACCATTTTCGGGACGGGCAAAGTTTCTTCTCTTATGGGCACGGCGGCCGCTTTGCGGCGCTACGCCGGGCAGGTGCCCATCCGGTGGCAGGCAGTGGGGGTAGCGGCCGGGGTGGCCGGCATCTTTTCGTTTCTGGGGGCGCGGGTGGTGAGCATGTTGCCCCAGCAGCTACTGCCCCCGCTGGTGCTGGGTCTGCTGGTGGTCATTGCCATCTACACCTTCTGGCGCAAAGATTTTGGCTCCATTCACGCGCCCCGCCTGCCGGAAAACCGCGAGCCGCTCTACGGGGCCTTGATTGGGCTGGTCATTGGGTTTTACGACGGGTTTTTCGGGCCCGGTACCGGCTCCTTCCTGCTCTTTGCCTTCGTGGGTCTGTTTGGCTACGACTTCCTTACGGCCTCGGCTTCGGCCAAGCTGGTCAACGTGGCTACCAACCTGGCCGCCCTGGCCTATTTCGCTTACACCGGCCATATTTTGTGGGCCGTGGCCGTGCCCATGGCCATCAGCAACATCATCGGCTCCACCCTGGGCGCCCACCTGGCCCTGCGCCACGGCACGGGCTTCGTGCGCATCCTCTTCCTGGTAGTGGTCAGCGCCTTCATCGTCAAGCTCAGTTTACAAGTTTTTGAAGTGAGCCTGTGGTAAAGTGGTGAGTTGGTGATGGAGTGATGGAGTGAGTTGTCCTGACGAAGAGGCTCGACGCCATCTTTCTTAGCCAACGTGCTACCCCTCTGAAACGTGACCAGCCCTTACCTCCACGTGGGAAGTAAGGGCTGGTCACGTTAGGAGGTGTCCAGCAAGAGAGAGGATGGATGGCGGCGTCAAGCCTCTTCGCCAGGACAACTCGCTTCTTCACTCCATCACCAACTCACTTTCTACTCCTGGTAGCGGTTTGGGAGGCCGGGGGCGGCGTTGCCCTGGACGCCCTGGCTGCTGGGAACTCCCATTTTCTCCTCGCGCTTGCGCTGGTACTTGTCGAACTGCTGGGGGGAGAGTGTCTCCTTGAGCATGGCCAGCCGGGATTGGCCGATGTCGTCGACTACCCCGGCCATTTTGCGCACGTCGCGGCCGTATTTTTGGCGGGCGGTTTCCACGCCGCGCACGCTGATGAGGTTGATCTGGCGCACTTTCTCCACCTGCTGCGGAGTCAGGGCCAGGGCCTTTTGCATGTTGTCGGTGAGGGCGTTGGCGCGGGCCTCTATCTGGGCTGGGTTAGGTGCCGAGGGCTGGGCAGCGGCCGGCGCAGCAGGTTTGGGTTTGGGCTTAACGGCGGTTTGGGCCAGCAGGGTAGCGGGGGCGCTAAGCAGCAAGAGCGTGGCGAGAAGGGTAGTTTTCATGCGAGGGAATAGCAAAAGTCGGGGCAGCCAAACAGAGGAGAGTTGCTACCGGCGCTTTTCAACTGTAAAGATGATGCCAGAAGTGCAATCTGCCAGCCACAACGCACAAACTAGCGGGAGTATTCCCCCGCAAGAACAAAATCTGGGCGGGGCGGCGCGTAACCTTTCCCCGGGGTTTCCATACACGGATTATGCTGCTGCTTGGCGGCACTACTTCGCCCGAACCTATGAAACCCGATACCCGAAATACCCTGCTGGCCGCTGCGGCCGGTGCCGTGGGCCTGCTGGCCGCTACTCTGTACTCTAACCGCCGCGGCAGCTACGAGCTAGCGGGGCAAGTCGTGCTCATTACCGGCGGCTCGCGCGGGCTGGGCCTGATTCTGGCCCGCCAAGCCGTAGCGGAGGGCGCCAAAGTAGCCATCTGCGCCCGCGACGCCGAGGAGCTGGAACGCGCCCGCCAGGAGCTAACCCAGGGCGGGGCCGAAGTGCTGGCCCTGGTCCGGGACCTAACCAATGCCGAGGAAGTTCAGACTTTGGTGGCCGAAGTGCAGCATCAGCTCGGCCCCATTGATGTGCTGGTCAACAATGCCGGCATCATCACGGCCGGTCCGCTTGACAACATCGAGCTGCGCGACTACCAGGATTCCATGGACACCCACTTCTGGGCTCCGCTCCACGCCATGCAGGCTGTGCTGCCCAGTATGCGCCGCCGCGGGGCGGGCCGCATCGTAAACATTGCCTCCGTAGGCGGCAAAGTGCCGGTGCCGCACCTGGCGCCCTATTGTGCCAGCAAGTTTGCGCTGGTGGGCCTCTCGGAAAGCTACCGCGCCGAGCTGCTGCAATATGGCATTCAGGTGACGACGGTGTGCCCCGGGCTGATGCGCACCGGCAGCGCCCGCCACGCCATTGTGAAGGGGCAGCATAAAAAGGAGTACGCCGCCTTTATCATTGCTGATTCGCTGCCCATGCTTTCTATGGATGCCGACGCGGCCGGGCGCCAAATCTGGAATGCCTGCCGCCGCGGCGACGCCGAGGTGATTCTGAGCGTGCCGGCCAAGGTGCTTTCTACCCTCCACGGCCTGTTCCCGGGTACTACCGCCGATGTGCTGAGCTGGGTAAACCGCAGCCTGCCCAAGTCCGGCGGCCCCCTCGGCGACGAGCGGCGCCGGGGTTACGAAAGCGAATCGGAGTTAAGTCGCTCCTGGCTTACTACTCTCACCCGCAAAGCCGAGAAGCAAAACAACGAGCGGTAAGGGTCTGCCGAAACCAGGAGGGTAGCCGTCGTACCCACTAAAAAACGGAAGCCCGCCGAAACAGTAAAGCGCCCGGTCATTATGGCCGGGCGCTTTACTGTTTCGGCGGGCTTGCAGTAAAGCGCCGCGCTTAGCGGGAGAATACGGAGGTGTAGGTGTTGGTTCCTTGCTCGCTGGTTTGGGTCAGCTTGATGCGCAGGGTGGTGCTGGTGAGTTCCTCCACGGCGAAGTGACGGGTCACGTCGGGCTGGGAGATGGTCAGCGAATCGCCAGCTAGCTTCCAGGTGCCGGTGCTTTGCTGCGGGGCTTCAGGGTAAGCTTTTACGGCCGCCTCATCCAGCGTATACGCGCCACTGGTTGCAAAGCTGTGCAGATTGTCGCGCTGGGCGGGCTTCATGCGGGGGAAAATGTCCACGGCAGGGGTAGCCGTAGCGCCGGGAGCGGCCGTAGCCAGCGTCAGGCTGGTCAGGTGCCAGGGGCCAGCGGCCAACAGTTCCGGTTTCGATTGGACAGTTGTAGCGGCGGCTGCCACTTCCTGGGCGGGGTCTTTAATCTGCTCAATCTCTTTCTCACAGGAGGCAAACACAAGGGTGCTAGCCAGCAGGCTCAGGAACACGGGCAGTTTCTTCATGAAAACGGGTTTTGGTGATTGTGCAACAACACGCTTCGAGGCGTAGTATATCTGCGGCATATGCCTCACTTTTTACGTCCAACTTCTCTACTACTTGGCTTCCTTGTGGTTACCGTTGATGCAAAGCTAAGTAATTATAATTAATGCTGGTTCAGGTGGTTAGCTATTTTGGCTGATTTGTACCAAGTTCTCCTTATATGGTACAATATATAGCGCATTTTATTAGCAGGTTCATATCATTATCCTTTAAAAATGAAAATAGCCAGCTAGTTAGTAGCTGGCTAATATATAGGTGCAATAGTATTTTATAGGTTACCTGTTGGCCTGCTGACACCGAGGGCATACGTAGGTGGTCCGTCCGCCAACATAAAATTTTTCTATTTTAGTATCAGGGTGGCGAGGGCAGAACAGATGGCTATCAGTACCTGGTGTCGCGGAATCGTCCCATTCCCGGGCATGGATAAGAAAACCAGCCGGAAAATCCCGGTAGGTAGCCTCATGCCCGATTGCCGTGTGCAATACCAACTGAATGGCTTGGTGCAGATCTTTAAATTCTGCATTCGACAGCGTATGAGCCGTGCGCTCAGGGTGAATCCGGGCCTGAAACAGCACTTCATCTACAATCCAATTGCCGAGACCCGCCGTGATGCTCTGGTCTAGCAGCAGTGGTTTTAGGATGGTTTTGCGGCGGTGTAGCTTATGCTCCAGCTCCTCGGCGGTAATGTCTAGGGCATCGGGGCCCAGCTTTTTGGCCTGCTGATAGTGGCCCACGCTTTCTGCCAGCCGGATGCGCCCAAACTTCCGCGGGTCGATAAAGGCCACCCGCAGGCCCGAAGCCAGATGGAATGCTACGCGGGTAAAGCGCGGCGCATCCTCTTCGTGGCGGTAGGCGCCTACGTCACCAGTCATGCCGAAGTGCAGCACCAGGGCCGGGCCACTGTCCAGCAGCAGAAAACAGTTTTTGCCGAGCCTGCTCGTGCCCGTTACGGTGCAGCCTACCAGCGCCTGGCGCAGGGTATCCTCGTCAACAGCCAGTACGTGCGGGTCTTTTACTTCCACAGCCACGATGGACTGCTGAAGCATCATCTCTTCCAGAAAACGGCGGTACGTTTCAACTTCTGGTAATTCAGGCATCTAGAGTCAGGGTAAGGGTCAGGAAAGAAAGGCAGCCCTAAAGCGGCGGCAACTAGTACCAACAAGCGCCACACTAGCCTCCGTTCCCAACCCAGCGGCTACGCTCCTAACGGGGCCCCTGCCGTTTCATTGTGCTCAGAGTTGCAACTGGCCTTCCAGCACCACCACGCCGGTACCACCAATTTGCACGGCGTCAATGGCTTCGCGGGGGCCTAGCACGCGTACTTCTACCGTGCCGGGCCGGCCCAGCCAATGCCCCTGCTCGGCCACAAAATTAGGGGTAGTCAGGTAGCCGTAGTGCCAGAGGTAGGCGGCCATGCCGCCGGTGGCGGAACCCGTCACGGGGTCTTCCAACACGTCGGGTGGGGTGCAGAGGTGGCGGGCGAAAGTAGCGCCAGCGGGCGTGGCGCCTTCCAGGCAGAACAGGTGGGAACTGAAGAAATCAGTGCGGCGGCGGTACGCTTCCAGGGCTGCGGGATTAGGTAAATAAGCCCGCCGCAGGGTAGCGGCATCGCGCAGGAACATCATCAGTTGAGGCGTGCCCGTACTTACCGTCTGAATAACTGAGCCCGGCACCAGGTCCGCAAGAGTAAGACCGAAAAGCGGCAGCACCTCGGCCGGATCATGCACCTGCCCGAAGATGGGCCGGCGCTGGGTCATGACGACCTGGGCCGGAGCGCCGGCGGCCTGGGGAGGCTGCACCGAAATAGCAATAGGGCCGTGCAGCAACTCCAACTCGAGTGCCAGCGGCACGGCAGTGGGCCGCGCCAGCCGGCCCGTGTGCAGCAGCGCCGTGATGGTAGCAATAGTCGGATGCCCGGCCAGGGGGATTTCCTCGCTGGGAGTAAAGTAGCGCACCCCGAAAGCCGCCACGTCCGACGTCCGCACAAAGGCGGTTTCAGACTGGTTGAACTCCTGGGCCAGGCGCTGCATCTGCTGCTCGCTCAGGTCATCGGCATCGAGCACGACGGCGCAGGGGTTACCGCCCAGGGCCGTCTGGGTGAAGGCATCTACCAGCAGAAAAGGATAGGAAGGCATTGCGAAATGAGTAGGTGTAGGGCCAAAGGTAGCCCCCACGCGCAAAGCGCTACCCCACGACTAGGGTAGGGCAGCCGGGCGCCGTCACAGCTTTTTCCGTCAGGTGGGCGCCCTGGCTATGGTTGGTCATTGCTCTGCCACGTTCTATAATAACGATACAAGCCAAGGCCAGCTTCCACGGAAGCTGGCCTTGGCTTGTACAAGTAGCGCGTTCAGGCGCTTTACGAAGGATCGGAGAGCATGGCTACCTGCCGCCCGGTGGTATCAAAAATACCGCCGCTGCGGCTGATGTAGAGGCGACGCTGCTGTCCATCAACTAGCACGTAGGGGTAATTGGTGCTTTCCGAGCGGGTCAGGCGGCCTACCACCTGCGCCGTGCGGTCGGCGGGGTCTACGCGCACCACGCTCAAGCGGTTGGTGAGGTAGAAAAACTCGTCGGGATTGTCGCGGAAGGTGATTTTGCCCAGCACGCTCACCGGGCTAGCCGAGGTGGCTACCGTGCGTACCGGCGCCGTAGCGCGGTCGGCCAGCACGGCAGGCGCAGCGGAAGGAGCAGCCACGCGGGTGCTGGCTACAATCTGCTGGTTGGCCCGCTGCCAGCCTTCCCCAATGGAGGTCAGGCGGGTGCGGCGGCCCGGGTGGGTAGGCGAGGCCTCGTCATCGGAAACCACGGCCATACCGGCCTGGGCCTGGGCCAGGCTGGCGCCCATCTTGCGCAGCACAAAACCCGAAAACTCGTCGGCTTCCAGCTCATCGGCGGGGTTGGAGCCGCCGGCGCGCAGGGTGTGGCCATTGAGGTGGTGGCCCATTTCGTGGGCCAGAATGCTGATGCCCGCCCAGTCGGTGCGGCCGGCGCGGTTCACGGCGGCCACAAACTGCGGGTTATAGAGCAGGTAACGTTTGCCCCCGTACACGACGGCAGCCGCGTTTTGTACTTCAGTCGTTGCCCGCAGCTCGAAGCGGGGCTTTAGGCCCACTACATCCGTGATTTCGCGCAGGACGTCGCGCTGGCCGGTAGTGGATTGCGCTTGCAGCGAGCCGGTAAGTAGGAGCCACCCGGCAAGCACCAAGCCTGCGAAGCGGCGGAAGAAGCAAGGGTGGTTCATGAAAAAATCCTGTTAAGTGTAATGGCTTAAGAACAAGAACCTTGCCGAAAACTATCGGCAAAGGGTAAGGAACTAAAAGGGGGCAAGGAAAAGTTTGTAGCGCATATTTCTGTACTTGTACCGCCAACAAAGACTGTCCGACAAGCGGACAGAAAGCGGGGTGAAAAACGCTGAATCTATACTGAGCTACATGAAAAAAACACAATTGAGGTGGAATAGGTTCCTCCGGACGGGCGCCGCTGTACTGGGGCTGCTAGCCGCCACCCCCGGTCTTGCTGTAGCCCAGGATGCCTGCTTGCTGGAGCCCATTCCCTTGCGCCAGCGCATTGCCGCCGCCACCGTAATTGTGGAAGCCCGCGTAGCCGCTACCCGCAGCCAGGACGAAGGGCCGCACATCATAACCCTTAACGAACTCGAAGTATATAAAGTATTCCGGGGCACGCTGCCCGCCGGAAATGTTACCCTGGTGACGGCCGGCGGCACGGTAGGGCTGCGGCGGGAAGAAGTGACTAACTCGCCCCAACTGGCCGTGGGCCAGCAGGCGGTATTTCTGCTGGAGCCCGACCCCCGCCAGCCCGGCCGCTACCGCCTCTATGCCGGGCCCCAGGGCCTGATCAGCTACGACCTGAACACGGCCACGGCCGCGGAGCCCTTTGCCCGCTACGCTTCCATTGAAAACGACCTGTACCCTGCCCTGGAAGCCCAAACTGGCCATACCTTCCGCCCCGTGCAACCCAACGCCTCGCTGCAGGCCCGCCTGAAACGGGCGGCCCGGCCCGGCGCCGCCCCGCTCATCAGCGGGCTGAGCCCCACCACCATTACGGCCGGTACTACCAGCGTGCTGACCATCAGCGGCTCGGGGTTTGGGGCTACCCAGGGAACGGGCACCGTGGGCTTCCGGAACTCCGATAATGGCGGGCAGTCGTTCGTGTCGCCGCTGGCCACCGACTACCTGAGCTGGTCCGATACGGAAATCAAGGTGCGGGTGCCTTCTTACACCATCGGCAATGCGGGGGCGGCTGGCTCCGGGGCCGTGCTGGTTACCAATGGCACCGCGGAAAGCGCCCTCAGCGCTGATAACGTAACGATTGACTACGCCCTGATTAATCTGAGCCATCAGACCAGCGCCACTACTCCCCTGAATTCGTACCGCGTGGCCCTGGTTGGCCGCGACGGGCAGGGCGGCTATACGCTGCAATACAACGAGCGTTTCGCGGCCAATACGGCCGCCAAGGAGTCCTTTGAGCGGGCCCTGCTGACCTGGCGCAACGGGGTAGGAGCCAACCGCCGCATGGCCGCTACTAACAACTCCATCAATGCCAATGCCCGCGACAATGTGAACATCGTCAGCTTTGATGATGCCGGGGAGCTAGCGGCCGGGGTGCTGGGCATCACTTACTCCTACTACGTGGGCTGCAGCACGAACGGGGGCGGTATCAACTGGGTGTTAGTCGAAACCGACTACCTCTATGACGAGGAGCGCAACTGGCAGTTTACGGCCGCCAATCCCGCGGGGGGCCAGTTCGATTTTGAAACGGTAGCGCTGCACGAGCAGGGCCACGGCATCCAGCTCGGGCACATCATCAAGCCGGGCGCTGTGATGCACTTTGCCATTGCGCCCAACACCAAGAACCGCGTGCTCAGCGTGGCCAGCGACGTGGCTGGCGGTAATGCCGAAACTGATTTTAGTCTTTCGGCAGTACGGTGTAACAACGCGGCCTACGCACGGCTGGCCCCGGTACCCCTGCCCGTAACCCTCGTAAGCTTTGGGGCCGAAGCGGGCCCGACGGGCGTGCAGCTGCGGTGGCGCACGTCGGTGGAGTTGAACAGCCGTTTCTTCGCCGTGGAAGCGGCTGACGACCCGGCCGCCACCACCTGGACCGAGCTTACCCAGGTGCCGGCCGCCGGCAACAGCACTACCGCTCACGACTACACTTACCTGGACGCCCGGCCCCTGGCAGGCCTGCGCTACTACCGCCTGCGCCAGCAGGACCTCGACGGCACGGAGCATTACTCGGCCGTGGTAACGGTGGCGCCCGGTGCCAGCGCCGCGCTGGTCGCCTACCCCAACCCCTTCACCGGCGAGTTGCAGGTGCAGCTGCCGGCCGCTGCAGCCGCCACCCTGCGCCTGCTCGACCTTACGGGCCGGAGCGTGTACTCCGCGGCCGTGCCAGCCGCCCAAACGTTCCGCACCCTTACCCCGACCGACCTGCGGCCCGGCGTGTACCTGCTGGAATGGCGTAGCGGAAACCTGGTGCAGCGCCTGCGGGTAGTGAAACAGTAAACTACTCCACGTCTGGCCGAAGCAAGAGCCGCCAGAACCGGTCATTCCGAGCAGGGCGAGAAATCTGGGTTAACCTTTTACGGTCTGACGCAGATTCTTCGCCTTGCTCGGAATGCCCGTTTTTTGGTGGTGCCTGAAAGACCCTTAGCCTAGCTATACGGCGGCGCGCTGGCGGCCGGGCTGGATGGCGGCCTGGGGCCGCTCCCCGATTTGCTGGCGCCACATGGCGTAGTAGAGGCCGCGCTGAGCCAGCAGCTCGTCGTGGCGGCCGGCTTCGGCTACGTGGCCGCGCTCCAGCACAAAGATGCGGTCGGCGTGCAGAATGGTGCTTAGGCGGTGGGCAATGAGGATGGTAATGTGCTGGCGCGAGCCCGAAAGCTCCCGCACCGTCTGGCTGATTTCTTCTTCGGTAAGTGAGTCCAGGGCGGACGTGGCTTCGTCGAAAACCAGTAGGGTAGGGTGGCGCAGCAGGGCCCGGGCGATGCTCAGGCGTTGCTTTTCGCCGCCCGAAACCTTCACGCCGCCCTCGCCAATTACCGTATCCAGGCCCAGGGGGGCGCGGGCCAGCAGGGAGTCGGCAGCGGCTTGGTGCAGGGCGCGCAGGCACTGCTCGTCGGTGGCTTGGGGCGCTACAAAGCGCAGGTTTTCGCGGATGGTGCCGGCAAACAGCTGGGCATCCTGGGTAACAAAGCCAATTTGCTCCCGCAAGGCGTCCAAGTCCAGCTCGGGGCCCGGAATGCCGTTGTAGAGAATTTGGCCCTCGGCTGGGGGGTAAAGGCCTACCAGCAGCTTAACCAGGGTCGTTTTGCCCGAGCCGGAAGGCCCCACGAAGGCAATGGTTTCGCCCAGCTTGGTTGCAAAGGAAATGCCCGACAGGGCCGCTGTGCTGGCCGTCAGGTGCTGGAAGTGTACGTCGTGGAAGGCCAGGGTTTCGATTTTCTCAATCACCTTGGGGTGGGCGGGCTTCACTTCCTTGGGCGTGTCCAGAATCTGCTGATAGTTGGCCAGGGAGGCCTCCGTTTCGCGGTACACGTTGATGATGGTCCCCATTTCCTGCAGGGGCCCGAAGATGGCGAAGGAATAGATAAAGAAGGAGAAGAACTCGCCCACCGAAATGACCTGCTGCACCACCAGAAACAGCAGCATCAGCAGAATCACGTTGCGCATCAGGTTTACGAAGGTGCCCTGCACAAAAGATAAGGAGCGCAGGTAGCGCACTTTTTTCAGCTCCAGCTTCAGGATTTTCTCGGTGGTAGCGTTCAGGCGCTGGGTTTCCTGCTGGGCCAGCCCCAGGCTTTTCACCAGCTCAATGTTGCGCAGACTTTCGGTGGTGGAGCCGGCCAGAGCCGTGGTTTCGGCCACAATGGTTTTCTGAATTACCTTGATGCGCTTGCTCAAAAATAAGCTCAGCGTGGCCAGTAGCGGAATGGTGAGGAAGTACACCACCGCAATGGGCCAGTACACGCTGATGGCGTACCAGGTCACGAACAGGATGGCCACCAGGGAAATAAAGAGCACGTTCACGAAGCTCTGAATCAGCTTCTCCACGTCGGTGCGCACCTTTTGGAGCTTGCCCAGGGTTTCGCCGGAGCGCTGGTCCTCGAACACCTGGTAGGGCAGCTCCAGGGAATGCCGCAGCCCGTCGGAGTAGAGCTGGGCCCCCAGGCGCTGGGTAATCACGTTGGTGTAGTAGTCCTGGAAGTTTTTGGCGATGCGCGACACCATGGCCACGCCCAGGGCCTTGAGAATCAGCAGGCCCGCGCCTCCCATCAGGAAAACCCAGAAGGTAGGCCGCTGGGAGCTTTCCAGGGAAGGCGTTACGTAGCGGTCAATGATTTGTCGCAGAATGTAGGGGTCGAGCAGGGAAAATACCTGGTTGATGGCCGCCAGCAACAACGCCAGTGCTAACAGGCCCCAGTAGTTGCGTAGGTAACTGTAAAGAAGTTTCATCGAGAAGAAAGAGGGGAGCTATAGTAAGCCGAACAGGCGCGGGAAAGTTTTCACGCCGTGAAACGGTGGCCGGGTGATTCGGTGAATTGACGATTGAGTGAAGCCCTGTTGTGGCGAGTAGAGCGCCGCCGTAATAGGACTTCACGAAGCACTACCCCAGGAAATGAGACAAGCCCGTACCTCCACCTCGGACGTAAGGGCTCGTCAATTTAGTAGGCTTTCAGGCAAAAGAGAGGACGGGTGGCCCCAGCTCCGCTTCGCTATGACACCTCTTCACTACCTCACCAAATCACCTTACGCCGTGGCCTCACCGGCGGTGCTGGCTACCAGGCGGGTACTGCCGGGCACCATCACGGGCGGCGTTGCGGTAGCGCGGTAGTGCTGGGCCAGCAGGTGGCTGACGGCGGGCGGCTCCGGGCCCTGGTGCAGAGCCAGAATCTGGTTTTTCAGCCCTGCCTCGTCGCGGCTTACGCCCCGGTCGTGCTGCTGGGCGTGCTCCTCCCACGATTCGGTCATGAAGTATTCCACCATGCGGGTTGGGTCGGCCATGTCAGCGTAAAGTCCCCAGCCAATGGCGCCCTCGCGCCGCCGAATGCGTGCTAGCTGCTCCATGAGGTAGGTAAAGGTCGGCCGGTCGGTGGGGGCTACCTGGTAGGTGGTGGTAATGATTACCGGTCCATCCTCAGGGTCGGGGGCCTCGGCGAGCACCGGCTCGGGCCGAGGACGGGCGGGCGTGTGGTCGAGGGCTTCGGGGGAGTTAGGCAGGGAAAAGCGCAGGGCCAGCAGGGTAGTCAGCCCCAGCCAGCTGGCGGCTCCGGTGAGGGCCAGGGGCAAACCTGCCCGCTCAGCCACCGTGCCCCATACCACGCTACCCAGGGCCATGCCGCCCTGAATAGTAAGCAGATACAAACTGATGGTGCGGGCCTGCACCCAGCGCGGCACCACCGTTTGCACGCCTACGCTAAACGAGTTCAGCACCAGCATCCAAGCCATGCCTACCAGTGTCAGGAGCCCGTAGAGCAGCCAATGGTTATTGGCGTAGCCCAGCCCCAGCAGACTTACGGCAAAAGCGGCGGTGGCCAGCGTCACGCGCCAGTCAATGCTCAGCCGCTGATTCAGGCGGGGTAGCAGAAAAGCCGCCAGCACCGCGCCCAGGCCCATGCAGGAAAGCAGCAGGGAATAGAACGAGGTCGGCTCGTGCAGGCGGCGGGCTACCACGGCGGGCATCAGGGCAAACAGGGCGCTGGCCCCGAAAGTAAAGCACACGCCCCGCAGCAGAATGTGCTGCACCGGCGGGGCAAACCGGGCGTAGCGGATGCCGCCCCGGATGGCCGCCACCACCCGCTCCGTAGCCAGGGTAGAGGTGGCCTGGGGCTCCCACTTCCAGCGGTACACCATGTAAATAGTAGCCAGAAATGACAGTCCATTCAGCAGAAACGCCGCGCCCGCCGAGAAATAGCCGATAACCAAACCACCCAGGGCAGGCCCAAAGGCGCGGGCTAGGTTAAAGCTCACGCTGTTCAGGGCAATGGCCTGGGGTAGCTCTTGGCGGGGCACCAGTTCCGGCGTCACGGTTTGCCACACGGGGTTGTTCAGGGCCCCGCCCAAGCCCAGCAGAAACGTGAGGGTAAGTAGCAGCCAGGGGGTAGTGAAGCCCAGCAGGGTTACGGTGGCCAGCAGCAGGGCCACCGTAGCCATCCAGGTTTGGGTGAGCAGCAGCATCTTGCGGCGGTCCACCAGGTCGGCGAGGGCGCCGGCGGGAAGGCTCAGCAGAAACACAGGTAGGGCCGAGGCGGTCTGGAGCAGGGCCACCAGCACCGGCGAGGTCGTCAGCTCCGTCATTAGCCCTACGGCCCCCACGTTCTGCATCCAAGTGCCAATGTTCGACACGAAGGAAGCAACCCACAGCATCCGGAAAAACGGAATCCGCAGGGGCGTGAACGGGGAAGTGGAAGGAGCAGGCGGGGTAGCGGAAGCAGTGACGGAAGCAGACATGCGAGGCAAAGCGGCGAAGACAAAAGCGGAACCGCCTGCTTGTACGCAGGAAAATGCGGGCTGGCCGCAGCCGATTCCTGGGTTACCCCTGCGCTACTGCCAGAAACCGGGCCACCGCCCTGGCACAAAAAAGCCCCGAAGTAGCGCTTCGGGGCTTTCCTGGCCAGGCGGGCCAAGTCTGTTGCCTGCCTGCCTGGGCCGAGGTACTTAGGCCGCAGCGTTGGAGCGGGTAGTGCGGCTGGCTTGGCCGCCTTTGCGGCCAGCTGCGCGGGCCTCTTCAGACGTGAAGCGGTGGCCCCGGCCACTTTCGTGCGAGGCTTTGCCGCCCTCACTGGCAATGCGGCGCTGGGTGGCGGGGTCCATGGCAGCAAAGCCGCGGGGACGCTTGGCCTTGTCGGAGTTTGGGGTAGGGCGAGACTGATTCTGGTCGTTTTTCATAGCGTAAGACAAAGGTTGGGAAAATGAAAAAATGAAAGAAAAGGTTACGGAACGTCTTTAGTACAGCGGAGACTGTTCGCCGGAAGCTGCGGCCCGTAGCTCAAACACTTGGTCGAGGCAGAGCAGGCGCAGGGCCCGCTCCAGCACCGGCCCCACGTTGTAGAGCAGAATGTAGGCACCAGCCTGGCGCGTGAGTAGCAGCTGGGAAGCCAGGTAGCTGACTCCCAGCGTGTGCAGGCACTTCAGGCGACGGCAGTCAATCAGCAGCCGCGGCTGAGCGCCGGGCACGGTGCGGACCAGCCGGCGGGCTAGGTCCACGGGGTCGGTTGTGTTCAGGTCGACGTTGTAGAAAATCGACGAGGAGTCAGGATTATCTGAAGCGCGCAACATAGCCAGGGACAACAATGGAAATGATTCCGAAAACGAAAGCAGCGGCTGACGGGCCGGTTAGAAGTGCCGCGCCACGGGGCGGGACGAAGCTATTTCCCGGCCGGGCCGGCGCTGAGCAGGCACCTGGGGCACGGGCCCAAACAGCCAAGTAGGGCTATTGGGTTGTAGGTGCAGCGCCGCGAACTGTCCGCGCAGGTACGAGCCGCCAAAATGCAGGCACAGATAGTGCAAGGGCTGGTGCCCGGCCGCAGAAACCACGGGTCGGCAACTTCCCGCATCCAGCTCGGTGGTAGGCAGGGCCAGGCCTGTAGGGGCCTCCGTAAGCAGCAGATGAGGTTGGGGGCCTACGCCTTGCAGGGCGGGATCGGGCACCAACAGCCAGTGCGCTACCAGTCCGTTTGAACTGAACAAGGCCAGGTGTTGCAACCCATCGGCCGCCAGAGACTGGCGGAGCATGAAGCGGTGGAAAGTGGTGCCTTGGGTAAGAAACATACCGTGGAAATCAGGGAACAAAAGAGCAGGCGCATGAGAAGCTCAGAAGGTCTGCGGCAGCTGTCCGAATAAGCGTGGTAGGGAGTTTCAAAGGTCGCGGACTAAAACCAGAAATAAGTCCAGATAAACTACCAATTATGCCAATCCGTATTTTTCACACATTCTGCTATCAGGACAGTAAAAACCCGTCCGTGCTTGGCACCGGCGCGGTAAGTCGCAACAAGCTGAGGTGTTACCACGCCGCTAGCCGCAGGCAGTTTCCTCCCCACCACTACAGCCCCGGTATCCTGCCGACATACGCCGCTTGCTGCTCTTACTTCCTGCCGTAGTAGGAAGGGACCGGCGCGCAGATTATCACCTGCACTGGTAGTTTCCCGCGGCGCCCCGGTATAATTCCGCCGAAAAGTGCGCGCCGGAAGCCGCCGTGGCATCTCCCGGCACGCAACAGGCCCGAAACTTCGGTTCCGGGCCTGTTGCGTGCAAGTAAGTAGGAGGGGGCGCTATCTGCCTGCCAGGGCCCCGGTGGGTTAGAGTCGGATTCCAATACCCGGTCCGAACAGGAAGAATAAGGAGCGTTTGTTCATCAGGTAGCCCCCACCCAGGTACAGCGGAAACGTTAGTTTGGCATCGGAACGGGTAGGGTAGACCGAACCCAGCACGACAATGCCCAAGTCTCGCTTGATGTCCGGGTCCTGGCTTAGGTTGAAGGCATTAAGAGCTACGAAACCGGCGCCGACTTTGTAAGGCCGTAGCTTGTTGATTTTAGTGGGGTGGTAAAAGCTGAGTTGAGCCAATGTGGCCAGTGAAATGCCCCCAAATGAGGTAAAACTCGACTCCCCCTTGTACTTAGTGAGCAGGCCGCCCGGGAAGCTGATATCAATATCGAATTTCACGCGCCGCTGCAGCACCAGCTCCAGCTTCTGGGAGAAGCCAGGCTCCTGGTACTGGCTTTGGGTGTGCCTGATGGTGACAATAATGGTGCTCCAGTCATCAAGGTCGTAGGTTTTGCGGTAGTTCAGTAAGCTGTTCAGGCTGATGTTGCCTACCTGGCACTGCTTGTCCTGGTAGAAAGAGGCGCGCACAGAATTACCATCGGGGCAGACTACTACGTTGTCAATGGTGCGCAGCTCAATCAGTTCGCCCTTGGCGTTCTGGGTTCGGATGTCAAAGGTCAGGTACTGCTTGCCGTAGAGCTGCTCCGAGTCGATGGCCCCGGCGTTGAAGCTAAACACCACGTCGCTGATGGTGCGGTTGTAGAGCACGGGCCCGTTGAGGCGGGTAAGGGGCCGCGGGGCTTCCCCGAAGGTAACCCCCACAAAGTCAAGGGGGTGGGGGCGCTGAAACTCGCGCACCGAGAGACCATACCCAGTGGGCTGGCCAGCGTTGAAAATAGTGATGCGCTTCTTGTCAATGGTAACGGGTACCTGCACGCGGTAGACCACGGCCGCATCGGAGCGGATGCTGGAGTCGGAGGGAATTACCTGCACATCCTCGAAGTGAAACCGGGCCCGGGTCAGCGACTCGCCCTCCAGGCGCACGTCTACCGTTTCGCCGGGGTTCACGTTGGTGTTGGTGGTCCAGTCGCCGCCGCGGTGGCGCACGCTCACGGCGCTAATGGCGGTTTTGGGCGAGATGTTGAAGTTGGTGACGTACTTGGCCTGGTCGTTTTCCTTGATGTAGAGGTAGCTTTCCGTCTGGCGGTGGGTGTTGTACACGCGCAGCCAGCACAGCACCCGGTCGTTGGTCAGGTACTGGCGCGTAAACAGCTCGGCAATCAGGGACCCGCCCGCTTCTTCCTGATCCTCAATGCGGTAGGTGCGCTTCAGGTCAAAGGTGCGGCCGTTGTCCAGAATCAATTCTACGCCCCGGCGGCGCGAGGCCTCATCCAGGGTAATTTCCTTTTTATCGACGCTCAGAAAGCGCAGGCGCGAAGCCTTCACGGTAAACTCCTGGCGCACGGGCGGCAGGCTGTACGTTACGCGGCGGTTATTATCGGTCAGGAAGGGCCGCTCGGTTTGGGGCCGCAGGGTAAGCTGGCGCGTGCCCAGGGCATTGGGCAGCACGTGCAGGCGGAGCACGCCCTTTTCCTGCTCTATCCGGTAGTCAATGTCCTGGCCGCGCGTCCATTCCGGGCTCACCCGTATGTTTTTGGCGTTGTTGCTAATCAGGTCGAACACCTTTTCCTCGCCCACAAACAGCTCCGTATCACCGGGCCGAAACTCCAGCGTCGTGCGGGTGGTAGGCAGCAGGTTAATGGTGTGGGTGCGCACCGGCCGGCCCACCGTATCGGCGCTTTGCTGAAAGGTTAGGCGCAGGTAGCGGGTGCCCGTCAGGTCGCGGAAGCGCAGCTTAGCCCGGTAGTATTGTCCGCCCTCGGCCGCCGTTAAGGAGTCGAGCAAAACAAAATCGGCGGAGCGCTGCAAGCGGAGCGGGGCACCCGGTCGGGGTGCGGCCTCGGGGTACACCAGCAGCTCGGCGGTTTCGTCGTCTTGGCGGTAAGTGAAATAGAGGTGGGGCTCGCCCTGCACCGTCACGGTGTTGCGGCTCAGGCTGTAGCGGGTAGTATCGGTACGCAAACTCAGCTCACGCACCAGAGGAAGTTGCTGGGCCTGAGCAGTCAGGCCATAAAGGAGCAGCAGCAGGGCCAGGCCCCAGGCACCCGGCAGCCTGCGGAACCCGGAGAAGTTCAACACGGCAATCAAAAGGAAAAGCAGCCCCCGACCCACCGGGCGCCCCACAAAGGTAGGACGTCGCGTAGGCCACTTGCACTCCTGCGGGCCTTTTTTTCAGCAGGCACACCGCACACTACCCCCGTCACCGAATACAGGAACGGCGGGCGGCTCCCGTAAAAGCGCAATATGGTGTCGTGGCCTCGCCACTTGAGTAAGCCGCAGTGCCTGATTTTGCCCCACCCGTAGCGCCCCTGGCCCAGTACTGCCTGGGCCAAGGGCAAAGGTTGGAAGCAGCGTAGGAGGGTAGGGACAGGTTACTGCCTATCGGCGTTCTTGGCCTGCCAGGCCTTGAACTCCTGGATTTCCTGCTGCTGGGCAGTAATCATTTGCTGGGCCATTTTCTTGAGCTGGGCGTCACGACCGTGGGCCAGCTGGGCCTGGGCCATGTCCACGGCGCTTTGGTGATGTACGGTCATGAGTTGGTTAAAGCTCAGGTCCGGGTCGGCGGCTGGTTGGGGCAGGTTCTGCATCATCCCAGCCATCGACGCCTTCATTTTACTAGTGAACGGGTCGGCCGGATTCTCGGGCTGGTAGTTGGCCGGGGCACTTTGCAGGCGGGCGGCCGCGGCAGTCAGCTCCCTGATTTCCTGTTGCTGATCGGCCTTGATTTTCTCCGCCATTCGGCGCATGGTAGCATCCTGGCCGTCGCGCAGCTCAATATCAGCCATTACCACGGCACCCTGGTGGTGCTCGAGCATGTGGCGGGCAAAGTCGTAGTCAGCGTTGCCGGTGAGCTTGGTGGCGTGCATCTGCTGCATCATCTTGTTCATGGCCGCCAGCTGGAGCGAAGCGGCGCTGGTACTGGCTGTTCCGTGTCCCATGGCCGCGTGGTCCATCGTTGTGTGGTCCATGCCGGCCATATCGTGGACAGAGGGGGCGGTAGCCCCCGGCTCGGTAGTGGTAGCGGCTGAATCAGTGGTGTTATCCTGGGTGCAGCTGCCTAGCAAGAAGGCAGTTGAAAAGCAAGTGACAAGGCAGATGGCTGGGATTTTCATAGGAAGGGGTAACGTGAGAAGAGAAATGAAAGGCTTTCCGCCTGCGGGGGTGGGGCAGCGCCCTACCGACTTACAGTGGGTTCAAGTCAACGACGGAATTTTGCGGATGAGTTGTTCGCTGGATTTTAACGAGACCCGCTCGGTGAGTGGAGAGGGTGCTCCTTTTACGCAAGCTGGCAACTCTGTATCTGCAAATGTCAGGCCTGCATCAAAGCACTATATCCTGACGTGGCGGTGACCAGCGAAACCTTTTTTCTGGCGGATTGTGCCGCCCTGTCTTGAAAAGAGTGTACGTTGCACATGCATTTCTCTCCCATGCTGGCTGAACTCCCACTAGCTAGCCTACCTGGCCATGTATCTTTTCCCACCTTTCTCCTTATGACGACACGTAGTTTACACAATCGTTTGTGCCAAGCTGTTCTGGCAGGGGCTTTGGTTTCTCCATTAACCGTAGGGGCCCAAGGCACCACCTCCGTAACGGTACAGCCCGGCGACCCGAAAGTGGTAATCAGCAAGCACATTTACGGGCACTTTGCCGAGCACCTGGGCCGCTGTATTTATGATGGGTTTTGGGTAGACGAAAAGCTGAACGTTCCCAAGCAAGGCCGCATCCGGATGGATATTGTGGAAGCCCTACGCAAAATCAAGGTGCCCAACCTGCGCTGGCCCGGCGGCTGCTTTGCCGATACCTACCACTGGCGCGACGGGGTAGGCCCCACGGCCCAGCGACCCAAGATGCTCAACATGTGGTGGGGCAACAACCTGGAAGACAACTCCTTCGGCACGCACGAGTTTCTGGAGTTGTGTAAGCTGCTGAATACGGAGCCCTACCTGGCGGCCAACGTGGGCAGCGGCACGGTGCAGGAAATGGCCGGCTGGATGGAGTACCTCAACTCCAACGACGACACCCCGCTGGTGCTGGAGCGCCGCAAGAACGGTCACTCCGCGCCGTACGGGGTTTCGTGGTGGGGCATCGGCAACGAAAGCTGGGGCTGCGGGGGCAACATGACGGCCGAGTACTACACCGACGTGTACAAGCGCTACGCCACCTTCGCCCATAACTACCCCGCCTCGCCGCCGCTGAAGAAAATCGTGAGCGGGGCCAACGGCGACGATGCCCACTGGACGGAAACGTGCATGAAGAACATTCCGCTCAATCAGATGTGGGGCCTGACTTTGCACCAGTACACGCTGCCCACGGGTAGCTGGACCGGCAGCAAGGGCAAGGCCACTGGCTTCACGGAGCAGGAGTATTTCAATACCATGCGCAACTGCCTGAAAATGGAGGCGGTAGTGACCAAGCACGCGGCCATCATGGACAAGTACGACAAAGACAAAAAGGTAGCCCTGCTGGTGGACGAGTGGGGCGTGTGGACCGACGTGGAGCCCGGCACCAACCCCGGTTTCCTCTACCAGCAAAACTCCCTGCGCGACGCCCTGGTAGCCGGCACCACGCTCAACATCTTTAATAACCATGCGGACCGGGTGCGCGGGGCCAACCTGGCCCAGGCCGTGAACGTGTTGCAGGCCCTGGTGCTCACCGACAAGGAAAAGATGCTGCTCACGCCCACCTACCACGTCTTCGACCTCTACCAGGTGCACCAGGATGCCCAGCTGCTGCCCCTGCAGTTCCAGAGCCCCGACTACGTGCTGGGCGGCGAGAAACTGCCGGCCCTGAACGCCTCGGCCTCGCGGGCCGCCAACGGCACGGTGCATATTTCTCTGGTCAACCTCGATACCAAAAAGGCCCAGAAGCTGGAAACTGCCCTGCCCGGTGTCAGCTGGAAAACCGTGTCGGGCCGCATCCTCACCTCGCGCAGCGTGAGCGACTACAACACCTTCGACAAACCCAACACCGTGCAGCTGGCCAGCTTCAGCGGGGCTCGTAAGCGCGGCGACAAGCTCAGCGTGGAAGTGCCGCCCCAGTCGGTGCTGGTGCTGGAGCTGAAGTAGAGCCGACCCAACCGCCTGCGCACCGTTTCGGCGGAGCTGTGGCGGTGGGCGGGTGGCTTTGGCCTCTGCGCGGCGAGTAAATCATACATGATTTCGGAAGAATTCCGTACGAACTCCGGCGGGGCCTGGCTGTTTCTTTGTAGCGGATTGTGAGGCTGCCGTCCTCCGCGTTGGCAGCCTCGCAATCCGCGCTTTGTTGTTTACTACTATGGAACCAGCTACCAAAACCGAAACCCTTGCTATTGAAGGCATGACGTGCGCCTCGTGCGCGTCCTTCGTAGAAAAGTCGCTTAGCCGCACGCCGGGCGTGCAGCGGGCCGTAGTCAACTTCGCCACCGAAAAAGCTACCATCGACTACGTGCCCACCCAGGCCACCCCGGCCAGCCTGAAACAGGCCGTGCTCCAAGCCGGCTACGGCGTGACGGAGCCGGCCCCCGACACCAGCGCCGCCGACCACCAGGCCGAAATCGACCAGCAGAAAGCCCTGGCCTACCAAAAGCTTAAGCGCCGCTTTGCAGTAGCCGCCGGGCTGGCCCTGCTCATCATGCCCCTGAGCATGCTCATGCTGTGGCCTGCCCTGATGCAGCACGTCAACATGCAGTGGCTAAACTACGGCTTGCTGCTGCTCACGCTGCCCGTGCTGCTCTACAGCGGGCGTGAGTTCTACACCTCGGCCTGGAGCAGCTTTCGGCGCCGGACCGCCACCATGGGTACCCTCATTGCGGTAGGTACGGGCGCCGCCTTTCTTTACAGTGTAGCCGCTACCGTGGCCCCGGGCTTCTTTACCCGCCGCGGCCTGCTGCCGGAAGTATATTACGACACGACGGCCACCATCATTGCCCTGATTCTGCTGGGCAAAGTGCTGGAACTGCGCGCCAAAACCCAAACTTCCGCCGCCATCAAAGCCCTGATGGGCCTGCAGGCCAAAACGGCCCGGGTAGTGCGCGCCGACGGGCAGGAAGTGGACGTGCCCATTGCGCACGTGCAGCTTGGCGACCTGGTAGTGGTGCGCCCCGGCGAGAAAGTTGCCACCGACGGCATGCTGGAGGAGGGCCACTCGGCCGTGGATGAGGCCATGCTCACGGGCGAAAGCCTGCCGGTAGAGAAAAAGGTGGGTGATGTGGTTTTCGGGGCTACCCTGAACAAAACCGGCTCCTTCCGCTTCCGGGTAACCAAAGTAGGGGCCGACACCATGCTGGCCCAAATTGTAAGGCTGGTGGAAGAGGCTCAGGGTAGCCGCGCGCCCATTCAGCGGCTGGCCGACCAAGTCAGCGCGGTTTTCGTGCCGGCAGTCATCGGTATTGCCATCCTGACGTTCGTGGCCTGGTTTGTCCTGGGCCCGGCGGAAAGCCGCCTGCCGTTGGCCCTGGTCAACTTTGTGGCCGTGCTCATTATTGCCTGCCCCTGCGCCCTGGGGCTGGCTACTCCTACGGCCATCATGGTAGGCACGGGCAAAGGGGCGGAGCACGGCGTGTTGATCCGCAACGCCGAGGCGCTGGAAAAAGCCTACCAAGTCAACACCGTACTGCTGGACAAAACCGGCACCATCACCCGCGGGCAGCCCACCGTCACCGACTTCGTGCCGGCCGCCGGGCAGCCAGCCGCCTCGTTGCTGGCGGCGGTAGCGGCCGTGGAGCGCCAGTCGGAGCACCCGCTGGCCGAGGCGGTAGTGCGCTACGCAGCCGCCCAGCAGGCAACCGTGCTGTCGGCTACTGATTTTCGGGCGGTAGAGGGTAGGGGAGCCACGGCTACGGTCGAGGGCCAGGCCGTACTCATTGGCAATTTGCCGCTGCTGGAGGCTGCCGGTATTAGCCTACCGCCCGCCCTGATTGAGCAGGCCGAGGCCCTGCTCAATCAGGCCAAAACAGTGCTTTACGTAGCCGTGGCTGGCCAGGCAGCCGGCCTCATCGGGGTGGCGGATACCGTGCGCGACACGTCGGTTGCGGCCATCAAACAGCTGCAAGCCTTGGGCCTGGAAGTGGTGATGATGACCGGCGACAACCCCCAAACGGCCGCGCAAGTAGCCGGGCAGGTTGGTATCAAGCGGTACTTTGCCGAGGTGCTACCCCAGGACAAGGCGGCCAAGGTGCGGGAACTCCAGCAGGAAGGGCGCACGGTGGCCATGGTCGGCGACGGCATCAACGACGCGCCGGCCCTGGCCCAGGCCGACATTGGCCTGGCCATGGGCGGGGGCACGGACGTGGCCATGGAAGCGGCCGGCATTACGCTCATGCGCTCCGACTTGCGGGGAGTGGTAACCGCCATTGAACTGTCGCGCCAGACTATCCGCACCATCAGGCAAAACCTGTTTTTCGCCTTTATCTACAATACGCTGGGTATTCCAGTGGCGGCGGGGCTGCTGTACCCGGTACTGGGTGTGCTGCTTTCCCCCATGCTGGCCGCCGCCGCCATGGCCCTAAGCTCCGTATCCGTGCTGACGAATTCCCTCCGCCTCCGCCGGTTCAGCGTGAAGAACCTAGAGTAACGAAAAAAGATGATTGTGCTAGCGCGGGCGGACCGTAACCCATCCGGCTGTCATGCCGAGCAAAGCATTTCGCTTGGATGGCGTTGCCATGTCGTTGCAAAAGTAACGGTCATGCTGGGGGCACAGTCGAACGTCTCTGCCGCTTCGCTGCAAGCTTCCTTGATTAGCCTCAGTAGAGATGCTTCGACTACGCCTCCGGCTTCGCTCAGCATGACAATGCCTCTTGCATGTCAGCACGTGAGACGCTTTGCCTCCGGCTATGCATGACGTTCTTTTGAGTTGAAGGCTTTTGTGCTCTACTCGGCCTAGCCCGGGTTCGAAAATCGGCTCGTGCTTTTCTTCCTTACGCGAAGTCCGTAAAAGCAAAAACTCCCAGCAAGCCTTGGCTTACTGGGAGTTTTCAGATTAAAGTAGTCCGTAGGGGAATCGAACCCCTGTTGGTAGAATGAAAATCTACTGTCCTAACCCCTAGACGAACGGACCATGGTACCAGCGGAGCGTTTTCCGTTTTGGTGGTGCAAAGATAAGAGGCACTTTGGGCAGTGCAATAGTCTGCCTCTAAAATTTTTCTGATCGGGACATAAACCGGAGAGAATCAGGAAGTTTTTTTGTGCATCCGGTTTCGGTCCCACCACACGTAGGCCCCAAACAGCAGCAAACTCCCGCCCGTCACCCACAGCAGCCCCGATTTCAGCCGGGCGCTGTCTTCGCCTAAATAGGCCAGCAGGGCAATCAGGGGCACTACCCCTACCGTGGTGGCGGCCATAAACTTCAGGTAGCCCATGCGCGCCAGCCCGGCCACAAAGCTGATGGCGTCATCGGAGAGGGCGGGCGAAAGGCGGGCAATAATCACGGCCCACACGCCGTAGCGGTCCACTACCTCCAACACTTTCTGCTCATTTTTCTGGCCCAGTACCCGCGTCACGAACGACTCGCCCAGAGCCCGGCCCAGGCCGTAGCCCACGGAGGAGGCTACCAGAATACCGGCCAACGCCAGCCCAGAGCCCCACCATGGCCCGTACGCCAGAATGGCTACCAGAATTAGCAGCACCACATTCACCACGAACAGAAACATTTGGGCTACCATGGCGGCCACAATGACCACCGGGCCCCAGTAACCGAACTGCTGCATCCAGGCGGCAATGCGGGACTGCTCACCACTGCGCAGCACCGTCCAGCCTTCACGGGCGCTGGTCTGGAAGTCAGGCCAGAAAAACCAGCAGCCCAGCAGGGCCAGCAGCACGGCCAGGGAAACATAAAGCGGGCCGTGGTTGGTGCGTTTGGCCGGCGCAGCGGAAGGAGGAACAGTGGTAGTCAGCACGGGCAAGCAAGGTTGAGGCCGGGAGTTTTCCCGGGGGCAGAACGGGTACGTACGCAGGCCGCGCCCAAAAAGCTGCGGCAACCCCAGCGGCACCGGAACGGTACTACCCCTAGAAACCGCCATTCGGCCGCCCGTTGGCTGCGGCCCGGCAAACGCCCTTCTAGATGACAAAACATACCTATGACCTTGGTCTGGTTGGCAACTGTGCCTTTCTGGGCCTGATTGGTACCGACACCGCCGTGCGCTGGCTCTGCTGGCCCCGCTTTGACAGCAGCTTCGTGTTCGGCTCCCTGCTCGACGACGACAAGGGCGGTGAGTACAGCATCCGGCCCGCCGAGCCCGGCGCTACCCTGGCCTCCCACCAGTACTACCGCCCCAATACCAACGTGCTGTGCACGGAAATTACTACCCCCGAGGGCCGGTACCGCGTCACGGACTTCGCCCCGCGCTTTCTGCAGTACGAGCGGTACTATAAGCCCCTGATGTTTATTCGGAAGGTGGAGCCCCTGGAGGGTACGCCCCGCGTGCGGGTAGCCTGCCGGCCGGTAGGCCAGTACGGGGAGCTGCAACTGAACCGGCGCCGCAGCTCCAACCACATTGCCTTTCTGGGGCTGGAAGAGGAAATCCGGCTGACCACCAACATTCCGCTGACTTACGTGCTGGATGAGGAAGACTTTGCGCTCAACGAAACCAAGTACCTAGTGCTCACCTACGGAGCCCCGCTGGAAGCGCCGCTGGAAAGCACAGCCGAGCGGTTTCTGCGCGCTACCGTCGACTATTGGCGGACCTGGGTGAAAAGCACCAGCATCAGCACCTTCCGCCAGGACCAGGTGATTCGCTCGGCCCTGGCCCTCAAGATTCACCAGTATGAGGATACCGGGGCCATTATTGCCGCCAGCACCACCTCCTTGCCTGAGGCCCCCGGCAGCACCCGCAACTGGGACTACCGCTACTGCTGGATGCGCGACACCTACTACATCCTGACGGCGTTTAACAACATTGGGCACTTCGAGGAGATGGAGCGGTATTTCCACTACATCGCCAACATTTCTACCAAAATAAAGGGCCGCTACCAGCCCCTGTACGGCATCAGCGGTAAGTCGGAACTGGTGGAGCAGGAGCTTCCCTTAGCCGGCTACCTCGGCAACCAACCCGTGCGCATCGGCAACGATGCTTACACCCACATTCAGAACGACGTGTACGGGCAGGTGCTGGTGGCCCTGTTACCCCTTTACGTGGACTGCCGCTTTATTGACCCCGAGCGGCCCAACCCCTCAACGCTGGTATACGAGGCTCTGAACCTGATTGAGGCCACCATGGACCAGCCCGATGCCGGCCTCTGGGAATTCCGCAATCTGGCGCAGTATCACTGCTACACCTACCTGTTTCACTGGGCCGGCAGCCACGCCGCGCGCAAGGTGGCCCGCTCCCTGGGCAACAAGGAAATGGAGGCCCGGGCCGAGCGGCTGATGCAAGCCGCCGCCGACCACATTGAACAGTGCTACAACCCCGAGTTGGGGGCCTACACCAACGCCATCGGCTCGCCCCACCTCGATGCCAGCGCCATGCAGCTTATCCTGATGGGCTACCTGGACCCTTCCTCGGAGCGGGCCCGCACCCACCTGGCGGCCTTGGAAAAGGAGCTGATGACGCCCGAAGGCCTGTTCTACCGCTACCGCCATGCCGACGACTTCGGTACTCCCGAAACTACCTTCCTGATCTGCTCCTTCTGGTACGTGGAGGCTCTGGCCGCCGTGGGCCGGGTGGAGGAAGCCATGACGGAGTTCGAGAAGCTGACGACGTACACCAACCACCTGGGCCTGCTGTCCGAGGACGTGGATGCCAAAACCGGCTCCCAGTGGGGCAATTTCCCCCAGGCTTATAGCCACGTCGGGCTGGTAAACGCCGCCTACCGTATTGCTCAGAAGCTAGCCAAGCCCAACTTTATTTAAGTAGTAATCGGCTAAGGGGTTACCTCAAATCAGTTAGCCCTGATTTGCCGCAAAACGGCCCGTTATGTCGAGCGTGAGAAATTTATTCTTACGCTCGACATAACGGGCCGTTTTGCTAGCTAGCCTTCAGCAAGCGGGGGTAGTTACAACAAGCTGCGCAGCAGGTTGCGCACGTCGGTGGTGGAGGTTAGGTGAAAGCGGGCCAGGGAGCGGGTACCGGTGCCTACTTTAATAGTGTAGGCGTCTTCGGGTAGAGCCCGGAAGGTGTCCTCGTCCGTGCGGTCGTCGCCGATGGCCAAGATGAACTGCGGGTTGTAAGCCGCCAGCCAGCGGGCCGCCGCCGTGCCCTTGTTAATGCCCGAGGTTTTCACCTCAATCACCTTGTTGCCTTCCATTACCTGCAGCTCCGTGTTCGAGGTCATGAAGGATAAATGGTTTAGCAACTCCCGGGCGCGCACATCGGCCAGCTCCACATCGGCGCGGCGGTAGTGCCACACCAGGGAATAGTCCTTGTCCTCGATAAAGGAGCCGGCCGTCCGGGTTACGTACATTTCCATGATGGGGCGGATGTCCTGCTTCCAGCTGTTGTTCAGGGGCTGAAACAGTTGCCAATCCTCACTGGCCGGCCGGAGCCACACGCCATGTTCGGCAATGAAGTCGAGGGGTAAGTGGCCCAGCCAGTTCTGCAGCGTGGTCCGGTCTCGGCCGCTGATAATGACTACGTGGTTGCGTGGGTCAGCCGTCAGGGCCTGTAGCAGCAGCAGCAGCTCCTGGTCGGGCTTGGCACGCTGGGGCAGGTTGTGAAATGGCGCCAGGGTACCGTCGTAGTCGAGCAGGAGCAACCGCTGCTCAGCGGTAGTAAAGTCGTTGAGCAGCTGCGTGGTAGCCTCGGAAGTCAGCATTTCCGTGGCCAGGGTCAGCTGCTTGATTTTGCTGTACGCCAGTCGGTCCATGAATAGCTTGGTCCAAGCGAATACGTCGTACTGCCGGACCAGCGCCTGCATAGCCGTCATGCGGTGCACTTGTTCTTCCTCGGGCATCACCAGGGCATCGTGCATGGCCTCGGCTAGCTGGGCCGTATCGGTGGGGTTTATAATGAGGGCATCGGATAGCTCCCGGGCAGCGCCGGCCCGCTCGCTTAAAATCAGCACGCCCTTGCCATCGGCCTTGCTGGCCACAAACTCTTTGGCCACCAGATTCATCCCATCGCGCATGGGCGTTACTAGCGCTACCTCGGCCAGGCGGTAGAGCGAGGCCAGCTCTTCCAGCGGGAAAGACCGGTAGAAGTAATGAATGGGCGTCCAGCTGATGGTCCGGTACTGGGCGTTGATGCGGCCCACAATCTCATCTATTTCCTCCTTTAGGGCCGCGTACTGCGCCACTTGGTCGCGGGAGGGCACCACCACCATAATCAGACTGACTTGCTCGCGCCACTCCGGGTAGCGCTGAATCAGGACCTCGAAGGCGCGCAGGCGCTCGGCAATACCCTTGGAGTAATCCAACCGATCAATGGAAAGAATAATGCGGGTGTCGCGCAGGGCCTCGCGGTACTCGGCTTCGTGCTGCTGGGCCTGCTCGGAAGCAGCCGCCGCCACGTACCGCTCGTAGTCGATACCCATGGGAAAGGCATCGACAAGTACAGTCCGGCTCGGGGTTTCAATCTGCCCGTTCTGCGAAGAGAGCCCCAGCAGCTGCGAGGTGGCGCTCAGGAAATGGCGCATGTAGCCAAACGTGTGGAAGCCAATCAGGTCGGCCCCGAGCATACCGCGCAGTAGTTCCGAGCGCCAGGGCAGGGCCCGGATCAGCTCGTAGGAAGGAAAGGGAATGTGCAGAAAAAAGCCGATGGTGCAGTCGGGGCGGGCAGTGCGCAGCATTTCCGGCAGCAGCAGCAGTTGGTAGTCGTGCACCCAGATAGTGTCTTCGGGGCCGGCCAGCTCCAGCACGGCCCGGCAGAATTTCTCATTTACGGCTACGTAAGCATCCCAGTGGGCCTGCTCATAGGTAGCGTACTGGGGGAAGTAGTGGAAGGTAGGCCAGAGCGTGGAGTTGCTGAATCCCTCGTAAAAGTCGCGGATTTCCGCCTCCGTCAGAAACACCGGAGCCATGCTATCGGCGCTAAGCTCCTGCTCAATGTGCTGCTCTTCAGCTTCATCCTCCACAAAGAGCCCGGGCCACCCCACCCATACGTTGCCCTCCTGCCGGTAGATGGAGCCTAAACCCGTGGCCAGCCCGCCTTCGCTGGGCTGAAACGTGAGGCTCTCTGCGGTGCGCTGGACTTTCGTAGGCAGTCGGTTTGAGACAATAATTGTGCGGGACATAAGCCGAAACAAAATGATGAATACCCGTGCTTACGAGAGAAAACAAGGGGTAGCCATTATTTTTTTCAGCTCCTTTTCCGTACGGTACACCTAGTGTTGAGCTTGGCTGAACGCTAAAAAAAACGCTTCAGGTGGGCTTAAAACAGCAGTGTCAGCAGGTTAGCGGCCGCCTGCGGTTGGGCCTGCGTGGTAGGGGTAGGAAAAGATTACACCACTGCAACAGCTTTTGTATACTACGCCTTAGTGGGGGCTGGGCAAAGCAGCTAGGAGCAGGGCGCGCTGCGGTAGGCAAGAGCCGCGGCACGCGTTGAAGCTTGCACAAAAAAGCCCGCTTACCGGGAAGGCAAGCGGGCTTTTAAGGAAGAGAGCCAAAACGGTAGGCGAGTAGTCCGTAGGGGAATCGAACCCCTGTTGGTAGAATGAAAATCTACTGTCCTAACCCCTAGACGAACGGACCATGTGACGCGGCCTTGTTCCGTTTTGGTGATGCAAAGATAGGTAACGGAGCTTTCAGCGCAATAGCTGCTTTTGAAAAAAGTTGGACAGCGGCATAAATAGACTGATTTTCAAGTCGAAATTTTTTGGGCCGAGCGGTTGAGCCTCCTGTGGCCCGCCCTACAAAATGGCATCTTAGCAGCTCACATCACCGTATTGCGGTTTGATTTGGCGGAATACCCCCAGCCCGTTACCTTCGCTCCGCGTTTTCACCCGGCCCCTCGGGACCGACAAACCTCCCATTTCCCCATACTATGGCTAAAATCAAAGTTGCCATTAACGGCTTCGGCCGCATTGGCCGCCTCACGTTCAAGGCGCTGCTTCAGCGCGAGAACGTGGAAGTCGTGGCTATCAACGACCTCACCGATAACAAGACCCTGGCCCACCTGCTGAAGTACGACTCCGTACACGGTCGTTTCGATGGTACCGTGGCCTACGACGAGCAAAGCCTGACCGTAAATGGCCAGCGTATTGCCGCCCTTGCTGAGCGCGACCCCAAGCTGCTGCCCTGGGGCGACATGGGCGTTGACGTGGTGCTGGAATCGACGGGCCGCTTCGTAGACGAAGCTGGCGCGGGTCAGCACCTCACGGCTGGCTGCAAAAAGGTAGTTATTTCGGCTCCCGCTACCGGCAACATCCCCACGGTAGTGCTGGGCGTAAACGAAGACATCCTGACCGGCGAGGAAACCATTCTCTCCAACGCCTCGTGCACCACCAACTGCCTGGCCCCCATGGCCAAGGTGCTGGATGATGCTTTCGGCATCGAGAAAGGCTACATCACGACGGTGCACGCCTACACCTCCGACCAGAACCTGCAGGACGCCCCGCACAAGGACCTGCGCCGCGCCCGGGCGGCGGCTTACAGCATCATCCCAACCAGCACGGGTGCCGCCAAGGCCGTAGGTCTGGTGTTGCCCCAGTTGAAGGGCAAGCTGGACGGTATTGCCATGCGCGTGCCTATTCCAGATGGCTCGACGACGGACCTGACCGTAATTCTGAAGCGCGAGGTAACCAAGCAGGAAATCAACGACGCCGTGAAGGCTGCCGCTGAAGGCCCGCTGAAAGGCATCCTCGAGTACAGCACTGATCCGCTAGTGAGCATCGACATCGTGGGCAACCCCCACTCGTGCATCTTCGACTCGGAGCTGACCTCGGCCAATGGCTCGCTGGTGAAAGTAGTAGGCTGGTACGACAACGAAACCGGCTACTCGACCCGCACCGCTGACCTGATCCAGAAGCTGGGCGAAAAAATGAACGGCTAAGCCTTCAGGTTTTCACTGGCGTAAGAAGCCGCCTGTTCGGGAAACCGGGCAGGCGGTTTTTCTTTACGTGTTAGGGTAGATGGCGCATGAAAGAACCAGAACCCACCGTCGGAAACAATGCATCTGGCTGAGGTAGTTTGGTTCCTACCCCCTCGACAGACCGCGGACTGCCGCGGTGGGGGCACTTCACCCTCTCATCCGTTGATGTCGCTCTGCCGGCTGGCTCTATCTTTACCTCACCCTTTCACGATTCCACCATCTCACCACCCGTGCGCATCTGCTTTATCCTGAACCCGACCTCCGGCACCAACCGCACCCAGGACGTACCGGCGCTGCTCACGCGCTACGCCACGGCCGCCGGCGCCGACTTCGAGATTCAGGCCACGCAGTACGCGGGGCACGCCGAGGAACTGGCCCGCCGGGCGGCAACTCAAGGGTACCGGGTGGTAGTAGCAGTAGGCGGCGACGGCACCGTGAATGAGGTAGCGCGCGGTCTGCTGGGCACGGCGGCGGCCCTGGGCATCGTCCCCCGGGGCTCCGGCAACGGCCTGGCCCGCCACCTGCGTCTGCCCCTGGACTTGCCGGGGGCCGTGCGGCGCGTCTGCCAGCCCACGTTCCAGCGCATAGACGTGGGCCGCATTAACGGGCGGCCGTTTTTCTGCACCGCGGGCCTGGGCTTCGATGCTCACGTGAGCAAGATGTTTGCGCGGGCCGGCACCCGGGGGCTAAGTACGTACATTAAAGTGTCGTTGCGCGAATACCGCCGCTACCAGCCAGTGCCGGTGCAAATTGAGCTGAACAACCAGGTGCTGGAAACCAGCTGCTACGTGCTGGCCTTTGCTAACGCCGCCCAGTACGGCAACAACGCCTACATCGCGCCCCGGGCCGATATTCAGGATGGCCTGCTGGATGTGTGCCTGATTGATGCCCTGCCGCTGACCCGCGCCGTACGGGTAGGGGTAGGGCTGGCCCTGGGCACGCTGGCTACTTCCGGGGCCGCCGTCTACCACACCAGCCACCACATCCGCGTCCGGACCGAGCACACCCTGGGCTTTCACGTGGATGGCGACTACGTGGCCGATGCCGCGGCGTTTGAGGTAGAGCTGGAGCATCTGGCCCTGGAAGTGGCCGTATAGCTACAGGTAAAACAGTGAAGTGCTGAAGTTGGGCAGCAGAAAATACTTGTCCGGCGGGGCTTGTTCGGTAGGCTGGGCACCGATTTCACCCGTTCACGTGTGACAATTTCACAACTTGCACCCATGAAAGCTGATAAGAACCGCCGGGAAGGCGTGGTGTACTCCACTAACCCCGATTTTGAATACCAGCAAACCGGCGACGAGCAGGTTGCTACCCTGCCGCCCCAGCAACAAAACCTGCGGGTGCAGCTCGATAAAAAAGCCCGGGGCGGCAAGCAAGTTACCCTCATCACCGGCTTCGTGGGCCAGGACGCCGACCTGCAAACCCTGGGTAAGCTGCTGAAAACCAAGTGCGCCGTTGGCGGCAACGCCAAAGACGGTGAAATCATCATCCAGGGCGACTTCCGCGACAAAGTGCTGGCCGTTCTGCTCGAAAAAGGCTACAAGGCCAAGAAAGCCGGCGGCTAGCGGCCGTGGCCTGCCCGCCAGCCACCAGCCTGTCACGTCCTGCCGCTTCCCTTTCACCGTACTCTCTGCCTCATGCCCGCTCCCGAAGTTGCTACCGTACATTCCCTGGCCGAAAACTGGGTTATTGAAGCCGTGCAGTGGCTAAAGCTGGGGGTAGAAACCGTGGGCGCTTTCATTATTGCGCTGGGCATTATAGTAGCCGGCGGCCTGTTTCTGAAGGCGCTGCTGGCCCGCCAAACCGCCGACTTCACCGCCATTCGCCTGACGCTGGCCCGCTACCTGGCCCTGGCCCTGGAGTTTCAGCTGGGCGCCGATATTCTGTCCACGGCCATTGCCCCCAGCTGGGAGCAAATCGGTAAGCTGGGCGCCATTGCCGTCATCCGGACAACGCTCAACTTCTTTCTTTCCAAGGAAATGAAGGACGAGCACCGCAGCGTCGCCGAGCACCACATAGTGAAACGGGCCACCGAACAGTAAATCCTGGCCCTTACTGGCGGGCCAGGTAGGCCAGGGCGCGCGCCACGTCCTCCGGCGTGTCGATGCCGATGGTTTCCAGCGTTGTTTCCGCCGTCAGAATTCGGTACCCGTTTTCCAGCCAGCGCAATTGCTCCAGGCTTTCGGCCAACTCCAGGGCGGAAGGGAGCAGGCGGGTAATGTCGGCCAGCACCTCGGGGCGGTAGGCGTACAGGCCAATGTGGCGCAGGTAGCGGTGGTGTTGGAGCCAGTCAGTGGGAGCGTGCTGGCGCTGGTAGGGCAGGGGGTGGCGGCTGAAGTAAAGGGCGTAGCCGGCCGCGTCGCGCACTACCTTGGGCAGGTGAGGGCTGAAAAGCTCCTCCTCGCTTACAACCGGCTTTACTAAGGTCGCCAGCTGGGGTGGCTCCGGGCGGGCAAATAGCTCCACTAGTGCGTTAATCTGGGCGGGGTGAATAAACGGCTCGTCGCCCTGAATGTTGATGATGCAGTCGGCCGTGGTGCCGAGCTGCTGGTAAGCGTCCCAAATCCGGTCGGTGCCGCTGGGGTGCTCGGCGGAAGTCAGAACTGCCTCCCCGCCAAACCCGCGCACGTGCGTTAGAATCCGCTCGTCATCGGTGGCTACCACCACCCGGCTCAGACTGGACTGCTGGGCCTGCCCCACCACCCGCTGAATCATGGATTGGCCGCCCAATTCCACGAGGGGTTTGCCGGGTAAGCGGGTGGAAGCAAAGCGGGCGGGAATAATACCGATGGCGTGCATAAGGAGCAGAATAATGGGCGAGCCACAAAAAACGGTAAAAACTGCCACGCTTCGCTACCCCGCTAGTAAGCTGGAGGGTCGGCTTCGTCTTTTCACGGGCCTAGCCTGGTAGCCGGGGACAAATTATGGGGCTAAGGAGGCTCCGGTTCGAGGTGGGTTACGTCCCGAAATCAACCAACAAAAAACCGCTGCTTTCATATTGTAGCGAATGCTTCGGCTTGAATCCGTAACTTTCGGCAAACTTTATGCAAGCGGGTCATTTTTCGCCTTGAGGGGCCTGCTACCTGCTTTTTGCCTACCCGTTGTATGTTCCGATTTTCGTTGCTGACCACTGCGCTTGCCCTGACTGGTTTTACGGCTGTGGCCAGTCCTCGGCCCGTAGCGCCGCCTGATTCCATTGGGGTCGAGTACCGCAACAACATGATGCTGATTAAGCACCGGGTAGGGCCGGGCGAAACCCTTTACGGGCTGGCCCGCCGCTACAAAGTGCCCGTGGAGCAGATTGTGGAGGCCAACTCGGGTCAGAAAGGCGCCCTGGTGACCGGGCAGATTGTGCTGGTGCCCCGCAACCGGGTCGTACTAAATCAGCCCGCTACCCCCCGCGCGGCGGCCGCTACCACCTCGGCCCCGGCCCGCACGCTACCCACCGACGGCCGCGGCAACCGCATCTACCGGGTTGAGCCCGGCGTAACGCTGTTTGCCATTGCCCGCCGCTTCCAGACTACCCCCGCCGAGCTGTCCCGGCTGAATGGCTTTCCTGCCAACTACAACGTGCGGGTAGGAGAAACCGTGATTGTGGCCGCTGGTACGGGTAGCGCGCCAACCGCTTCCCGCCCCGCCGCGCAGCCTGCCGCAACCCCAGTAGCGGCCGCCCCACCCCGCCCCGCGCCTACGGCCCGGCCGGAGCGCGACGATGCTGCGGAGCGCGAGGCCCGGGAAACCCGGGAGCGGGAAGCGCGCGAGCGGGCAGCCCGGGAACGGGCCCGCGACTCGGCCACGGCTCCTGCCGTTACGCCCGCCAACCCCGCCACCGAAGCCCCCGACAACGACCGGGGCCCCTCCCGCGCCAGCGAAATTGTGCGGCGCGTGTCGGAGAGCGGCCTGGCTACGGCCATCCAAACAGATGCCTCGGATAAGTACCTGGCCCTGCACAAAACGGCCCCGGTGGGTACTATTATGCAGGTACGCAACATCATGAACGGGCAGTCGGTGTACGTGCGCGTGATTGGCCCCCTGCCCGATACGGGCGAGAATACCAACATTCTGGTGCGCCTCTCCAAGAAAGCAGTGCAGCGCCTGGCTACTCCCGACCAGCGCTTCCGGGTTGAAACCAGCTACGTACCGTAACCCATGCGTACCTTGGGTATATTGCTCGTGCTGCTAGGCTTGGCTATCTCCTGGTGCCAAGCGCAACCGGGCAGCACGCTCCTGGACCGCGCCCATCATCACCAGCAGGCCGCTGAATTTGAGCAGGCCCTGTTGTATTTGCAGCGGGCCGCGGGCGCCGGCAGCGCGCCAGCGCAGTACGAGCTTGGCATTGCCTACCATAGCGGTCAGGGCACGAACCGCAATGATACCTTAGCCGTTGACTGGCTCAAGAAAGCAGCCCAGCAACACCATACTCCCGCTCAGGCCCTGCTGGGAGCCGAGTTCTGGTACTCGGGCCTGCTGAGCAAAAAGCAGATGCTAGCTTGGCTGCGGGAGGGTGCCGCCGCCGGCGACCTGTCCAGCCTGGTTTCCTTGCAGCACTACTGCGACAGTACCTACGCCGACAGCCCGGCTCCGCCCATCGCAGCCTATCCGTTGCAACTTCGCAAGCAGATTGCGGCGCGGGCAACGGCCGCTACGGCCGCTGACAGTGCCACAATTTTTCAGCAAGCCCTCAGTTTAGGCGTGTGGTGTCAGAAAGGATACCGGCTACCCCGCAACCCGGTGGAAAGCTATGCGTGGTATCTGCTTATGAATGAGATGCACACCATCACCGTGCATATTCTTTGGACGGAGGCCATGCGTACGATTGCCCGGCTGCACCAGCAGCTTTCCCCCGCCCAACGCGCCCAGGCCCTGCACGACGCCGAAGCCATTGGTAAGCGCAAGCTGCGCCGCCTGTCTCAGTTTACGCAGGCCATGGCCCGCTTTAAAGCCGTACCAGCCGCATCCGACACTTCCGCCGGCTGGGAATAACGGCCGCTTACCCTCATTCCGCCCCGTGAATCACGCTCAGGTTAGGGCTCTGCTCGACGAAAAATACCGGCATTACGATCAGCCCGCCTTTATTGTGGCTGATCCTATCAGCATTCCGCACCGCTTTACGCAGCGCCAGGACGTGGAAATCAGTGGCCTGTTTGCGGCCCTGCTGGCTTGGGGGCGCCGGCCCACCATCATCAGCAAGTGCACAGAATTGCTACGCCGCATGGATGATGCGCCCCATCAGTTCATCACCCAGCACCACGATGAGGACCTGAAAAAGCTGCTGGGCTTCTGCCACCGCACGTTTTGCGACACCGACCTGCTGTACTTCGTGCACTGGCTGCGCTGGTTTTACGCCGGCCACGAAACGCTGGAAGACGCTTTTCTGGTGGGCAGTACCCAGAAGGAACGCCTCGAAAACTTTCACAATCTGTTCTTCAGCCTGGAAGACGCGCCCCAGCGCACCCGCAAGCACGTGGCCACTCCGGCCCGGGGCTCAGCTTGCAAGCGCGTAAACATGTACCTGCGCTGGATGGTCCGTCCCGACGTGCGCGGGGTTGATTTCGGCCTCTGGCGGCGCCTGCCCGCCGCTGACCTTATCTGCCCCTGCGACGTGCACGTGGAGCGCGTGGCCCGCCGCCTGGGTTTGCTGGAGCGCAAGCAAATCGACTGGCTGGCGGCCGAGGAGCTGACCGCCCACCTGCGCGCCTTCGACCCCCTGGACCCCGTGAAGTACGATTTCGCCTTGTTCGGCTTGGGCGTGGAAGGGGAGATGTAAATGCTGACGCGCCCGGCAACTCTACCAGTAGATGGTGAAATTGCCGGGCGCGTGTATGCTAATAAGTAGTGTTATTCAGTGAACTTCAGTTGCAGGGCATCAGTCACTTGTTCGGCCGGAATGGCAAAACCAATGCCTTCAATTCCTCGGCCTATTAGCTTCGCGTTAACAATTCCTAGCAACTGACCTGAACGATTAACCAGGGCCCCCCCGCTATTGCCCCCGTTAATGCTGACATCGGTTTGCAGAAAGGAATGTCCTTCAATTTTGCGGCGGCCACTGATAATCCCTTTCGTGACAGTCTGGCCCAGCTCTTTGTCGGCGGGGGTGCCGATAGCGAATACGTCAGCACCAATATCGGCTAGGCTTGCGACAGGCAGTTGAAAGGCCGTAAGACCATCGACCTCTATTTTAACCAATGCCAAGTCCATTTCAGGATTAACGCGCACTACTTTGCCTTGGGCCTTCAGCCCATCGGAGAGGTGTACTTGTATCTGCTGCTCATCGCCTACTACGTGTGCGTTCGTAACTATATAGCCATCGGGCGAAATAATACAGCCGCTGCCATGGCCGTTGGCCGTTTCCATGATAACAACACTGCGCGCGGCTAGAGTTATGCCGTTATCAGTTGCCGACGTGGGTTGCTTGTTACGATGGATTGAGATAAGCGCAGGCTTACTTTCCAGTGCGGCGGTAGCAGTAGCGGGCTTGGCCAACGCTGGAGCAACGGCTGGGTTATTTAGGAAAGCATATAAAGAATTCTCAAAAGCATCCTCAAAGGCCGCGTTGCCTCCTTTTACAAACTTGACACTTGTACCCGCTGTTTTCTGCTCCAGTACTGTCTGACGATTCTGATTTAGCAGCTTCCACGTAATTTCAACGTTACACCGGGTTTCGAAACGAGCCAAGGCCTCGTATTTGCTCGATGCGTAAATGTCGTATTTTACGTCGCGCATTTCTCCTTGTAATGTGTAGCGTGAGGAGGAACCGGTTGAAAATACGCTTTGGCCCTCTGTGCCGGGCACATTATAGCCTAGTTCTTTAAGGGTGCTGTTAATGTTGGCTTTGAGGTGTTCAGCATCAATATCAAGCGACTTGCCGAAATACAGAATCTCTTCAGGATCATTCTCAATAATGAGATTCCCCATCTTATCACCTCCCTTAATACGCACGTTCATTAGACCGCACTGAATAGTCTGCCCACCTGCTAAGGCGGTAGGAAGAGCAAGCATATTGGGGCGTATCTCCTCCTTATTGAGTCGTTTGCTGGCCCCAGTGCTATTGTCAATCAAAACACCACCTACCCCTAACAGCAACCCGGTGCCTAAAAAATTTGTGTCGTCACCATTGCTGACGCCTACTGCCAACTGACCTAGTGCTCCCACTATCGGAATCCAGTTTAAATACGCAACAGCATTGCGCTTAGTGGGGTAAAGGGTTTCAGAGTAGTCTTTGTAGCCAGCATGCTTGATGAGCAGCTCTGACTTCTTTTTTCGAGGAAGCCGGACCGACACGGCCCCGGCTGTGCCATTATTCAATGGCTTGGACTTTAGCTTCTTATCATTCGCGTAGTAGGTGCTGCCAGCAGGTTGGCCTACAATGTGAACGGTTTGCTTAGGCGTGGAAATAATGGTGGCGCAGCTGGGCAATAGCAGGGAGCCAACTAACAAGCCACTTACAACTTGAGTAAAGCTTTTCTTTATATAGTGAAAAAAGGTGAGCGAAAAATAAAATGTGAGACGATGGCCTTGTCTAATAACCATCGGAGGCAAAAAGCAGGGAGCACACAGGGTGGATTATGGGAAAGTGCCTTAGTGGTTAAGCTACCAGAGTTGCTAGTAGCAAGCACAAATAGTGGCTATTTATGGCTCTTTGAATAAAATCAAACGAGGAAGGCAAGGCTGTAAATAAAGCAGTAGTGGAAACAAGATGACCAGCGATAATCGCACTGGCTGAAAGAGGATAGCTATGAAATCTGCTTCAAACTTAATACGTTTTATTACATTTAAATGCTAGCCTTTACAAGATTGGGTGGGAATTCCACTATTCCTCATGCTGGCAGATAGAGAAAGATTAGTATTCATGAATCTTTCCCGGGGCGGGGAGTGTTTATCTTCGCATTCTTATCTGAATCCCCAAGTACCTACCCGATTTGATTCTTCCTCAGAACTTTGAGCAGAAAATAGGTTTCACGCAGTTGCGTGAGATGTTGGATACGTTGTGCCTGAGCTCTTTGGGCCGGCATTTCGTGGCCAAGATGTCCTTTCAAACCAACGCCGAGCAGCTCCAGAAGCTGCTGCTGCAAACCGACGAGTTCCGCCAGCTGCTCAACAGCGGGGCCGACTTTCCCAGCCAGCACTACCACGACGTGCACCAGCACTTGGTGCGCGCCAACCTGCCCGGCTCCTACCTGGACGTAGCGGCTTTCTTCGCCGTGAAAATGAGTTTGCGCACCATTCGGGAGGCGCTTACTTTCTTTATCAGGGCCGAAGAAAACCTCTACCCCACGCTGCGCCTGCTGGGCATTGGCGTGCAAGTCGACCGCAACCTGATAGCCAACCTCGACAAAGTAGTCGACGATGAGGGACAGGTCCGGGAGGATGCTTCGCCGCTGCTGCGCCAGATTCGGCAGGAGCTGATTAACCGCCAGGGCCAGTTGCGCAAGCAGATTGCTGGCATCCTGCGCCACGCCCGCAACGAGGGCTGGGTGCCCGAGGGCGCCGAGCCCACCATCCGGGGTGGCCGCCTGGTGCTGCCGGTGATTGTGGAGCACAAGCGCCGGGTAAAAGGGCTGATCCACGACGAGTCGGCGACGGGCCAGACGGTGTTCATTGAGCCGGAAGCCGTATTCGAGCTGAATAACGACATCAAGGACCTGGAAAACGCCTACCAGCGCGAGCTGGTGCGCATCCTGACCCAGCTCACGGCCCAGCTGCGCCCCCACATTCCGGATCTGCGTAAAGCTTACCAGTACCTGGGCCTGCTGGACTTCGTCCGGGCCAAGGCCCAATTGGCGCGGCAGCTGGAAGCTACGCTCCCGGTCCTCAACCCGCGCCCCCTGATCCGGTGGCACCGCGTGCGCCACCCCCTGCTTTTTCTTACCTTCCAGAGCCACGCCAAGGACGACCCGCGCGAGGTAGTACCCCTGGATATCGAGCTAAACCCCGAGCAGCGCATTCTGCTGATTTCAGGGCCTAACGCCGGGGGGAAGTCGGTGAGCATGAAGACGGTAGGCTTGGTGCAGTACATGCTGCAGTGCGGCCTGCTGATTCCGGCCGGCGAGGAGTCGGAAGCGGGCGTATTCGACGACATCTTCCTGGATATCGGCGACGAGCAGAGCCTGGAAAACGACCTGAGTACGTATTCCTCCCACCTGCTGAGCATGAAGCAATTCGTGACCCTGGCCAACAAGCGCAGCCTGGTGCTGATTGACGAGTTCGGTACCGGCACCGAGCCCAGCCTGGGCGGGGCCATTGCCGAAGCCGTGCTGGAGCAGCTCAACCGGGCCCGGGCGTTCGGCGTTATCACGACTCATTACACGAACCTGAAAAACTACGCCGAGCGCACGCCCGGCATCATCAACGGGGCCATGCGCTACGACCCCGACCAGCTGCAGCCGCTCTACCGCCTGGAAACCGGCAAGCCCGGCTCCAGCTTCGCCATCGAAATTGCCCGCAAAATTGGCTTACCCAAGCAGATTGTGGAGCGGGCTACCCAGCTCGTGGGCAAGGATAAAATTCGGTACGACCGGCTGCTGGAAGGCCTGGAAAAGGAGAAAACCGAGCTGGAGCAGCGGACCGCCGAAGCCGCCAAGGCCGAGCGCCGCCTCAAGAAAGCGGCCCAGGAATACCAGGACCTCAAGAAGTACCTCGACGATACGACCCTGGACGTGCTGCGCGAGGCCAAGGCCAAGGCCAAACTGCTGCTGCGTGACACCAACCAGCAGATTGAGGCCACCATCCAGGAAATCCGCCTGGGCCAGGCCGACAAGGAACGCACCAAGGAAGCCCGCGGCAAGCTCGATACCTTCGTGCGCGAAAAGCTGCAGATTGAGCCGCCCAAGCCCAAAGCCACCCGCGAAATGGCCGACGCTACTACCCTCAAGCCCGGCGACAAGGTAGCGCTGCTGGGCCAGGAAGGGCACGGCGAAATCATGGCGGTGAAGGGCAAAACGGCCGAGGTTTCCTTTGGCGGGATGAAAACCATCGTCAAGGTCAGCCAGCTGGAAAAGCTCACCCGTTCCGAAATCCGGGAGCGGGAAAAGGAGTCGGCCCGCCGCGCCCCGGCCCAGCACGCTACCCTGGATATCACGGGCCGGATGTCGGGCTTTAACACCACGCTGGACTTGCGCGGGGAGCGGGCCGAAGATGCCCTCAACCGCATCATGGCCTACGTGGACGACGCCGTGATGCTGGGCGTGCCGGAAATCAAAATCCTGCACGGCCGTGGCAACGGCATCCTGCGCCAGATTGCCCGTGACTACCTGCACAAGGTGCGGGAAGTGGCCAGCGTAGCCGACGAGCACGCCGACCGGGGCGGCGACGGCGTGACCATTGCCGTGCTGAAGTAGGCAGCCGCGCTTTCCGCGTACCTTTGCCCCCGTAATGCACCCAAGGAGCCCGTTGCGTTTCGCGTAACGGGCTCTTTATTCCAGTAAACTCAACGCCCTACGTATGCATCCCCGCAACCCCCACGCCGCCCGCTACGACTTCGCGCAGCTGACCAGCACCAGCCCCGAGCTGGCCGCCTTCGTCATTCCGAACCCTACCGGCGACGACAGCATCGACTTTGCCAACCCCGCCGCCGTGAAGGCGTTGAATAAGGCGCTGCTCAAGCAGTTTTACGGGGTAGCGCACTGGGACGTGCCCGCCGGCTACCTCTGTCCGCCCATCCCGGGCCGCGCCGACTACATTCACAACGTGGCCGACCTGCTGGCCGCCGACCACGGCGGTGTGGTGCCGCGCGATAAGTCGGTACACGTGCTGGACGTGGGGGTAGGGGCCAACTGCGTGTATCCCATCATCGGCACGCAGGCGTATGGGTGGCGCTTCGTGGGCTCGGAGGTGGACGGCGTGGCGCTCAAAGCTGCCCGGAGCATGGTGGCCGCCAACCCCGCGCTGGCCGGCCGCATCGATTTGCGCCTGCAAACCCACGCCGACTACATCTTTGAGGGTATTGTAAAACCCCGCGAAGAGTTTGACGTGGTCATCTGCAACCCGCCGTTTCACACCTCGGCCGCCGATGCCGCCGCCGGCAGCCGTAAGAAGGGCCGGAACCTGGGCTACGCTAAAACCAAGTCGGCGGAGCCGCTGCTTAACTTCGGGGGCCAGAACACGGAGCTATGGTGCGAAGGAGGGGAGGAAGGCTTCCTGAAACGAATGATTACGCAAAGCGTGCCGCTGGCCCCGCGGGTCCTGTGGTTCTCGTCGCTTATTTCTAAAAAAGAAACCTTACGCAGTGCCCATTACCTGCTTGGGCAGGCCGGCGCCACGGAGGTGAAAGTGCTGGACATGACCCAGGGCCAGAAAGTTAGCCGGGTAGTGGCCTGGACCTTCCAAGACGAAACCCAGCGCCAGGCCTGGGCCGCGCGCCGCTGGAAGTAAGACAGAAAAGAAACCTAATAGGCTGTAAAGACGCGCCCCTTGGCTGGCCCAGCCTTCAGTCCGCGTTTTAGCATCCGAATGGTTGGTCTAGTACAGCTAACCCCACCTGTCATTCCGAGCGAAGCGAGGAATCTGGGCCGAGCCGTTGGATGATGAACCCAGATTCCTCGCTTAAGCTCGGAATGACAACCTACGCAACCTCAGCAACCGAAGGTCAGCGGAGCTGATGAGCAGACGCAAACCGCAGGTCGGTGTGGCCCAGGGGTGCGTTTCTACGGTCGTTCTTACATCAGTCAGGCGTGCTAGTATCACGCAGCAAAAAAGGCCGTTCCCGGAGGGGAACGGCCTTTTTATTGGTGAAGAGGCGGAGAGGAATCTACTCTACTACCACTCGGCTAACTTGGGTCGATTCGGCCGTTTCGATCTGCACTAAGTACAGGCCGGCGCGCAGGGCGGAGGCATCGACGCTTACTTCCTGGCCGTTCAGGGGCTTGTTCTGGTCGAGGACAACGCGGCCGGTGGCGTCGCGCAGCACCACGCGGGCCGTGCGGGCGGCGCTGGCTTGCACGCGCAGTTGGAACTTGCCGCTGGTGGGGTTAGGATACACCTGCACGGCGCTTTGCTGCACGGTTTTCTTGTTGCTCAGCACCAGGCTGCACACCTGTACGCCGCGGTTTTGCTCGGCAATGCGGGCGGCAAACTCCTGGTAGTACTGGTTTACGATGCGGGCATCGTGCACGATAAGCGTGTTTTCGTCATTCTCCGTGTCGGCCGAGAGCGACCAGTTGTGGGAGCCCACGAACACCAGCGGGTCCGACTGCGAAGCCCCGGCATCCACGATGGCGTATTTGTGGTGCATGATGCCGCTGGTGTTTTTCACCAGAGCCCGCTCGCCCAGCGCCGTGCGGATGGTGCGCAGGATGGCGCCGGTGCCCGTGTTGCTGGTGTCGTTGACGAGCACCTCGGAGCAGCCTACAATATTGCGGGCCCGTACCTGGTCCACAATGGCGCGGCCCAGCTCGGTGCGGGTAATGAGCATGGTGGCAATGTGCAGGTCATTGTCGGCCGACTGGATGGCCTGAATCAAGCGGCCGTTCACCTGGTCAGTGGGTGAGAACCACGACTCTACCTGCTTGCCCCCAATCATGAGGTAATGGGGCGTGTTGTCGGTTTTGGCCGAGCCAAAGCGGGCCGTCGCCATGGTGCCGCTGCCCCACATTTCGTTGAATTCCAGGGTGTAGGTGCGGGCCAGGGCCTGGTCCTGGATGGCAATGGCGTTGTTGCGGTCCGTGGAAAGCTGGGCCGGCGTCCAGTTCGTGGAGCCCGACCATACCCACGGCACGTTCACGTTGGGGTCCTCGGCGTCAATCACCACAAACTTGTTGTGCATGATGTTCTGCTGGGTTTGGCGGCCCAGGCGCGGGATGTCGGCGTTCAGGCCCGGAATGCTGGCGTTGGTGTTGTCGTTTTCGAAGATGACGCGCACCGCAACCTTCCGGGCGTGGGCGGCATTTACGGCGGTCAGAATAACCGGGCTGTTCCAGTTATAGATGGCAATATCCAGGGTTTTGGTGGCCCGGTTGATGTAGCGCGCCAGCGTATCGGCAATGGCGCCGTTGGCCAAGTAAGTGGCCGTATTACCCGGCAGGGCCAGGGCGGCGTTTACTGTACCGGTGAAGTAAGAACGCATCTTGCCGCTGGAAAGCGAGGCCGTAACCATGGGCACGGCCCTGGACTCCGAAGTGCCGATGCTGTTCGTAACCGAGGCTTTCACGTAGTAGATAATGCCCGGCTGCAGGCCCGTCAGGGCAATGCTGTGCTGCTTGGCGGCGGTGGTAGGCCCGGTTACGGTGGTGAAGGGGCCGGCCGGGGAAGTGCCGTATTCCAGCTTGGCCGTGCCCGCGTTTTCGGTGGTGAAGTTTACCGTGAAGCCGGTGGTACTGATGGCCGTAGGCACCGGCGAGCTGAGCAGGTTAGGAGTGCCACCCAACACGAAATCCTGGTAGCGGCGGGGTAGCAGCTGGTAGCCGCCGGTGCCGCTACTCGAGAACTGGCTCATAATGCCCAGCACGTCGAACTGGCCGCTGGGGGCGGCTTTGCCCACTAAGTCGTTGCCGGGGTTGCCCGCGGCCGCCGTGCGCAGAGTGGCGCCGGTCTGCCCGTTGAGCAGGTAGTTGGTGTTGCCCCCAAAGGTGCCGACGGCGGCGCCGGCGCTGGTGGTCAGGGAAGTGTTCTTATTGATGCGCACCACCCGCGACTCGTACTGCTCGGCAAAAACCGAGGTCAGGGCGGAAGCATCCACGGTGGCCGCCGGGCGGATAACCCGGTTCTGGGCCAGCACCGATACGCTGGCCACGGGGTCTATTTCCAGCAGCCCGTTGAAGTTTTTCAGCGTGCCGCTGATTTCAATACTGTCGCCGGGCACCAGGGCCGAAAAGCCAGCTGCGGTGGTGGAATAAGCGGCCAAACCACCAGTACCATCCTGCAAGTAGCGAATGACGCCCAGCTCCGTACCGTTGGTCACTACGCCCCGCACCGTAACGGTGGCGCCAACCCCGGCGGCGCGGGCATCCGCTACCGATTTTACGGTTTGGGCTGCCACGGGCTGCAATGCTGCCCCGCTACCAAGCAGAGCTAACAGAGTAAATTTTTTCATCAAATTGAGAGGATGGGAATGAGGTGGTAAGCGAAAGAAGCGACAAATATCCTCATCTTCCCCGAAGAATAAGCACTCGAATTAGAAGATTTCCTGATTGCAAAAATCAGGAAATACTATAGGTAAACATCTGGTTTTCAGCTTTATTAAGCAGCATACGGTTCCGTTTGCCAAAAAAGTAGCGCTGGTCTGGTTACTCCCTGTGTGGGGGAGCAACCAGGCCGGCGCTTGGGCGGGCGCAGATGGGTAGGGCCGCCGCTGAGGCCAGACTAGGGCCGGCTGGTCAGGCGCTTTTTCGTGTCCGTAATCATCGGGACAGCGGCGGAGCGCGAGGTGCCCGCGGCATTGGTGGACGACACCCGTACATAGTACACCGTGCCCGGCTCCAGGTTGGTGAGCTCTACGCTGTGGACAGTGGTGGTGGCGGGCAAGTTAACTGTGGTGCCCAGGGCTGTAGTTTTGCCGTACTCTACGGTGGTAGTGCCGGGGTTAATAGTCTGGAAGGTAACGGTAAAGCCATTGCGGTGGATGGCCGTAGGCACGGGCTCACCCTGAATGGCGGGCAAGCCTCCAGCTACCGAAAAATCAGCGTACTGGCGAGGTAGCAACTGGTAGCCGCCGGTGCCGCTCGGAGAAAACTGGCTCAGGATGCCTAACAAGTCAAAAGGGCCAGGCGGCGGCGTTTTGTCCACCATGCCGGTGGGGCCCGTAGAGGCAACGTGCACGCGGATGGGTGTGCTGCGCTGGCCGTTGATCAGGTAGTTCGTGTTGCCTTTCAGTGCTTCGGCGGGCGTACTGGCGGAGGTCGTTAGGCTGGTAATCCCGGTAATGCGCAGCAGGCGCCCCTCGTAGCCTTCCTCAAATGCCGTGGCCACGTCCGTGGCGGCTACTTCCGTGGCTACTACGCGCCGGTTGCTGGCCAGCTTCTGCACGCTCGTAACGGGGTCCATTTCCAGCAGGCCGTTGTAGTTTTTGAGCGTGCCCGTCGCCAGCACACTGTCGCCGGGCATCAAAGCTTGCAGCTCGGCATTGGTGGTAGAAAACAGCGCCAGGCCGTGGGTGCGGTCCTGAATGAAGCGCAACTGCCCCAACTCTGGCCCGTTTTCTACCACGCCTCGCACCGTAACGGTGCTACCCGGCCCGGCCTGCCGGGCGGCGGCGATGGTTGGCGCCGGCGGAGTAGCCGGGGCGCTGTTACGAACCTGCCGGGAAGGGCCCTGCCCGGCCCGGGGGCGGGAGCTTTGCTGGGCCTGAGCTAGGAAGGCGGAGGAAAGAAAAAGGCAGGAGAGAAAACGTGTTTTCATTAAGCGGGCGGTGGTTGTAAGCCGCAACAGGAAAGTAAATGAGCAAGAAATAAGCGGAACCAGACGAAAGCCGGGGGGGGTGGTAAAACTACACGATTTCTTTCCCAAAATGAGTGAAAAAATCCCTACTTCCGTAAGAAAGTCCTAAAACGACAAAGCCCGGCTGTTGGGAAACAGCCGGGCCCGCCCGCTCTTTATTGAAAAGACTCAGAGGATATTAACCTCCGGATGCAGCTCAATCCCAAACTTTTCCCGCACCGACGCAATGATGTCGTGGGCCAGTTCCCGAATATCCTGCCCTTGGGCTCCGCCGTGGTTTACCAGCACCAGGGCCTGCTTGTCGTGCACGCCGTGGGCGCCGCGGCGCTGGCCCTTCCAGCCGCACTGCTCAATCAGCCAGGCGGCGGGCACTTTTACCCCACCGGGCACGGGGTAGCCCGGCAACTCGGGGAAGTGCGCTTTTAGCTCGTCGTACTTGAGTTGAGATACTTCGGGATTTTTGAAAAAGGAGCCGGCATTGCCAATCTGGGCGGGGTCGGGGAGCTTGCTGCGACGGATGTGCATGACGGCTTCGCTGACCTCGCGGGGGGTAGGCTCGCCTCCAATGCCCAGGTCTTCCAAGGTGGTTTTGATGGCCCCGTAGCTGACGTTGGGCCGGGCCTGCCGCTGCAGGCGCAGCACCACACCCGTTACGATAAACTGATTTTTCAGGGGGCCTTTGAACACACTTTCCCGGTAGCCGAAACCGCACTCAGCGGCCGAAAACGTGCGCACTTGCCCCGTGCTGATTTCCAGGGCCTCCAACTGCTCAAAGGTATCCTTCAGCTCCGAGCCGTAAGCTCCGATGTTCTGCAACGGGGCCGCGCCGACCGTGCCCGGAATCAGGGAAAGGTTTTCGATGCCGCTTAGCTCCTGATCCAGCGTGTACTGCACCAGCCCGTGCCACGACTCGCCGGCGCCGGCCCGCACCAGGGCCGTTTCCTGGTCCTGGCTGATGATGTCGAGGCCCCGGATTTCGTTTTTGAGCACCACGCCGTCGAAATCCTGGGTGAACAGCAGGTTGGAGCCGCCGCCCAGCACCAGCTTCTCGGCTGCCTGCACCTCGGGCAGGGCCAGCAGGGCCCGCAGCTCTTCCACTGAAGTAAACCGGGCAAACAGCCGGGCTTTCACCTCCAGACCGAAGGTATTGTAGGGGCGCAGGGAAACGTGGTGTTCGAGAACGGGAGCCGAAGCCATAGGTACAAGGGAAATGATGCGTCGGTAAAGGTAGCCGTTTGGCTATTGTGCGGTAGTGCCCGCGGCCCACAAAAGCAAAGCCCGCCACCCTAGAAGGGGCACCGGGCTTGCTGTCTGGCCGCTCCAACTATCGCACCTGGTAGCCGCGCAGGGAGTAGAAAAGTAAATAAGCGTAGCACAGGGCCGGAATAATGAAGGCCACGCGCAGTCCGCCCGCGTAGGTAGCCACCGCTCCCATCAGGAATGGAATAACAGCCCCGCCCACAATGGCCATGATCAGGTACGAAGAACCCTGCTTGGTTAGCGGGCCAAGCCCTTTAATGGCCAGCGGAAAGATAACCGGCCACATAATGGAATTGCACAGGCCGCAGAGTACCACCAGCCACAACGCCGCCTCGCCGCGCACCAGCACCGCCGCCACCACGCTTAGCAGGGCCATGGCGCACACCAGTACCAGGCCATAACGGGCATTGATGCGGCTGAGCAGCGGAATGCCTATCACCCGCCCCACCAGCGAGCCAAACCAGTACGACGATACCAGCACCGCACCCACGGCCTTGGTGAAGCCTGCGGTGGTGTCAATAGGAGCGGGGCTTTGCCCGAACAAAGCGGCCGCCCAGTTGGTAGCCACGCTCAGGCCGCGTACCAGTCCCTGGGTAAACCCCGACAGCTGCCCGATGTTCTGGGCCTCCCCAAAGCGAATCAGGTAGTCACCCAGCCCCACTTCCACGCCCACGTACAGGAAAATAGCCGCCACGCCCAGAGCCAAGTGCGGATAGTTAAGGGCCGAAGCGCGCGTTGGCAACGCATCCTCAGCAGAGCTGGCTTCTTCGTCGGCGAAAGTTTCCAGCTCGGGCAGTTTTAGCAGGGCAAACACCCCAGCCAGCACCGCCAGAAACACGGCCAGCCCAATGTAGGGGCCTTTAACCAAGGCTGCCTCCTCACTTAAGCGCTGGGCCACGGGCATAGTTGCTAATCGGGCCTTCAGCACCTCTGAGCCGCCAAAGAGCAACATCCCGCCCAGTAGCGGCGAAAGGGTGCCACCAAAATTATTAGCGACGCCCACCAGGCTCACCCGGGAGGCGGCCCCACTGGCCGGACCCAGTACCGAAACGTAGGGGTTGGCCGCCACCTGCAACAGCGTAATGCCCGCGCCCAGCACCGCCAAGCCCAGCAGAAACACCCCAAACACCCGCGAGTTGGCCGCCGGAATAAACACCAGCGCCCCCACGGCCATAACCAGCAGCCCCACCACAATACCCCGCTGATAACCCAGCCGCTTCAGCAGCACACCAGCCGGCAACGACATCAGAAAATATGCCCCGAAAAACGCCACTGATACCGTAGAGGACTGAAAATCGGTAAGTTGACACACATCCTTGAGGTAGGGCATGAGCACACCGTTGAAGTTGGTAACGGCCCCGAACAGAAAGAACAGGCTCGTCATGGCCGCCATGGGCAGGGCGTAGCTGCGCGTGGCAGTGCCGGCAGAAGAGGTAGGAGAAGTAGTAGGAAGGGCCATGCAACGGCAGAAAACAGAAGAAACAGAGGAGCCTTAAAGATAGAAAGACCCAGCAGAACAGCGGCGCCAGCCGTTAGAGCGGGAACAGCCGCCGCAGCTGCTGGTAGCCGGGGTGGTCGTCGAGGCTGGTGAGGCTCTCGAACATGCTGATAAAGGTGCGCACCAGCTCCGGGTCCGTCGACTGCATGGCGCGGGTTTCGGCGACCCTATCCAGGTTGTACTGGCCCAGAAATATCACCAGGGCCCGGAAGGGCTCTTTCGCCTCAGCGTTGAAGCGCAGCAACAGCTGGAAGGGCAGCACTGGCAGTAGCTGGTGCGGCTCCACGCCGGCGGCCCGCTGCTCCGGGTGCAGAGCAGCGGTAGTAAACGTGTCCTGAATCTGGCGTAGGGTGGTGCAGTGCTGCTCCCGGTGCTCCTGCCAATGCTCGTCGGCCACCGGCGTGTCGGGGTGGAACTGCTGCCACACGCCCTCCACGAAATGGTGCAGCCGGCCGTGCTGGTCGCGGGTAGGTGGTAGGGCGTCGGGCGCCTCATCAGCGGCGAGGGTAGCCAGGTAAAACTCCCGGGTGTCGCGGGCCCGCTCCAGCAGCAGCGCGTGAATCCGGGTGGTGAGGGCGTGCATCTCCCGCTGGTTGAGCGGCGGGTGATGATGGCGGGCGTAGAAGGTACCCATAGCGGCCGAGTCCGTCATCAGGGCCAGGTACTCGCTACCCTGCGCTTCGGCCAGAAACTTAGTGGCTTCCTGCATGATGGGCTCGAAGCCTTTGTGCAGCTCCCGGGTCGCGTCGCTGATAGTAACTACGGCGTTTTTGATTTGCTCTTCCACCGCCGTGCTGCTTTGCACCAGCTGCCGGGTTTCGTGGGCCAGGGCGTGCATCTGCTTGAGGGCTTCATCGGTATTGCGCGAAGCATTATCGGCCGCCTTCCAGCTATGAAAGGCTACGAACAGCCCCAGAAACGAAGCCACGCTGCCCACAATGGAGTAGTGTCCATTCACGGCATCGAAGGCCGTAAGGCCCAGCACCGACAGGGCCAAAAACAACGTCAGGTAGAACGCCGAGCTTTTGCCGGGGTTGAAAAGAAAGGAAGGCCGCATAGGGCGGCAAAAATGCAGATTAATAGGTACTACTGCTAGAGCTTCGCGGTTTAGTGGGGCAAAGGTGCTTGCAACTAGCGCTAATTCGCTCTGACAGTTGCCGCCCACTTCGTCCTGACCCAGCAACGGGAGCCAGGCACCCGCACCAAAGCAAAGTTGCGCCGGCCGCGCCGTTTCACCCGCTTCTTTCCCGACCTTTGCGGCCGTACTCTTGCCCTCTACCCGCTTTCCTATGGCCGATAACCGCCGCTCCGCCCCGTTTTATATGACTGCCACTACCCAGTTCGGGCTGGAAGAAGTGCTGGCCGAGGAGCTGCGCCAGCTGGGGGCAAAAATTGAAAAGGTGGGTCAGCGGGCCATTGAGTTTACGGGCAACACCCAACTGCTCTACGAGGCCTGCCTGTGGTGCCGCACGGCCATGCGCATCCTGCGGCCCTTCGCCGGCTTCTACGCCCGCGACGAAAAAGCCCTGTACCGCGAAGTAAGCCGAGTGGATTGGCAACGCTTCATTCGGCCCGACCAAACCTTCGCCATCACGGCCGTCGTGAACAAGTCCACGTTCGAGCACTCCTTGTTTGTGGCCCAGCTCACCAAGGACGCCATCGTGGACCAGTTCCGCAACCGCACCGGCTCGCGCCCCAGCGTGGACGTGAAAAACCCCGACATTCGGCTGCACCTGCACATGATTGAGAACGAGGTGACCCTGAGCCTGGACGCTTCGGGCGAGTCGTTGCACAAGCGCGGCTACCGCCAGCAAACCAACGTGGCCCCGCTCAACGAAGCCCTGGCCGCGGGCCTGCTGCTGCTCACCGGCTGGGACGGCCGCAAGCCCCTCATTGACCCCATGTGCGGCTCCGGCACGCTCCTGACCGAAGCCGCCCTGATTGCCCAGCGCATTGCTCCCGGCCTCTACCACCAGGGCAAGTTTGGCTTCGAGAACTGGGCTGATTTCGACGCCGCCCTTTGGGAATCAGTGCAACTCGATGCCCGTCAGGCCCGCCTAGAAGAGCCCCAGGCCTACCTGGCCGGCTCCGATTTATCCCGCGAATTCATTGAGCTGGCCCGCGAAAATGTGGCCGCCGCCGACCTGGAAGACTTTATCCGCCTGGGCGTGCGCGACGTAAAAGAGGCCAAAGCTCCCGCCAAGGAAGAGCCCGGTATCGTCATCATGAACCCGCCCTACGGGGAGCGAATTGGGGAGGAAGCCGAAATGGACGCCCTCTACAAAACCATCGGCGACACCCTGAAATCTGGCTTCCAGGGCTACGACGCCTACATCTTCACCGGCAACCTGGAAGCGGCCAAGCGCATCGGCCTGAAAGCCTCCCGCCGCATCCCGCTCTACAACGGCCCCATCGACTGCCGCCTGCTCAAGTACGAACTCTACCAGGGCACGCGAAAGGTGAAATAGTGAGGTGGTAAAATGGAGAGTTAATGGTTTAGCGTCTTAGTAAGCCAACATGAACGTCATTCCGAGCCCCAGCGAGGAATCTTGCGTGCTGATGTTGAATTACCACTGCAACGTCAGCACGCGAGATTCCTCGCTGGGGCTCGGAATGACGTGCCGCATGCTATAACGTGCTGCTCGATAAGGAACTACTTTGCGCTCGTAGTATCTTCCCAACAGAACAATCCCACCTCCTCGCTCCTATGAAGAAAACTATACTACGCCTGCTGCTGGCTGCCGCGCTGCTGCCGCTCCATGCCGTTGCTCAGTCCATTACCCGCCTGAACCCCACGAACTGGTGGGTGGGCATGAAAAACTCCAGCGTGCAGCTGCTGGTCTATGGCCCCCAGGCCGGCACGCTCACTTACACCATTGCCTACCCGGGCGTAAAGCTGGTGAAAGCCAACACCGTCGAGAACCCCAACTACGCCTTTCTTGACCTCAGCATTGCTCCTACCGCCAAGCCAGGTCTAGTAAAGCTGATTGGGAAGAAAGGCACCCAAACCATTACGCAGAGCTGGGAATTGAAGGCCCGCGACAATGCCCCGAAAGGCCAGGGCGTCACGCAGGCCGACTTCATTTACCTGGCCATGCCCGACCGGTTTGCCAACGGGGACCCTAGCAACGACAAGTTCGCGGATATGCGCGACCCCAGCTCCGACCGCGCCAATCCGTTTCTGCGCCACGGCGGCGACCTGCAAGGCGCTGCCCAGCGCCTGGGCTACCTGAAAGACCTGGGCATCACGGCCGTGTGGTTTACGCCCGTCATCGAAAACAACCAGCCCCTGACCAACGAGGGCGGCACCATGCGCGCTTCCTACCACGGCTACGGCTTCACCGACCACTACGCCATCGACCGGCGCCTGGGTGGCAATGCGGCCTATAAGGCCTACGTGCAGCAGGCCCACGCCGCCGGCCTGAAAGTGGTGCAGGATGCCGTGTATAACCACATTGGCAACACGCACTGGTTTATTCAGGACTTACCCATGAAAAGCTGGCTGCACCAGTGGCCTACCTACACTAACACCTCCTATCGGCAGCAGCCCATCACCGACCCGCACGCCTCCCAGATTGACCGCAAAATTACGCTGGACGGCTGGTTCGTGCCCTTCCTACCCGACCTGAACCAGCAGAACCCTTACGTGGCCAACTTCCTGATTCAGCATGCCATCTGGTCGGTGGAGAATTTTGGGGTTGATGCCTGGCGCATCGACACCTATATGTACAACGACCAGCCCTTCATGAACCGCTGCAACGCGGCCTTGCTGGCGGAGTACCCGCGCATCCACATCTTCGGCGAGTCGTCGGTGAACAACGTCGTGGACCAGTCCTACTACGTGCGCAACAATATTAACTTCCCCTTCAAGTCCAACCAGCCTGGTGGCCTCGATTTTGTGCTGGAGGGGGCCATGGTGGAAGGTCTGAAGGAAGGCGGTGCCCAGCGCATGTACGAGGCTTTGGCCCAGGATGCTGTGTACCAGGACCCTACCAAGCTGGTAACCTTCCTGGATAACCACGACCACGACCGGTTTCTGTCGGTGATGGGGGAGGACTTCGACAAGTTCAAAATGGGTCTTACCTGGCTGCTCACCACGCGTGGCATTCCCAGCATGTACTACGGCACGGAAATCCTGATGAAAAACCTCAAGAACCCTACCGATGCCGAGGTGCGCAAGGACTTCCCCGGCGGCTGGCCCGGCGACCAGCAAGACAAGTTTACGGCGGCCGGCCGCACGGCCCGGGAAAACGAGGCCTTTACCTTCGTGCGCACTCTGGCTACCTACCGCCGCGACCATAAAACCTTGAGTACCGGCAAGCTCATGCAGTATCTGCCGGAAAACGGCACCTACGTGTATTTCCGCTACGACGCGACCGGTACCGTACTGGTTGCCACCAACACCACCGACAAGCCCGTGGCCCTGCCCACCGGCCGCTTCTCGGAGCGCATGAGCGGCTTCAGCAAGGCCCACAACGTCCTCACGAATGAGACGCTCAACAATCTTAACACCCTGCAGTTACCCGCTAAAACGGCCGTCGTGCTGGAGCTGGTGAAGTAGGAAAACCAGCGAAGACGGCACTGCTTAAAGCCAACTACGTTAGACACAAACTGTCGTTTCGGGCCCAGCTTCCCCGCTGGGCCCGAAATGCCACTAATGGTTATTGCTCTCCGGGTGCCGCCTGGCGGCTACCCCAGGTACTGCCGGCAGGCTTCCACGCAGGCGCGGCAGGCGGTAGCGCAGTCCTGGCAGTGCGGATCCTGGTGCTGGCTGCATTCGTCGGCGCACTTCTGGCAGACTTCGATGCACTCCCGCATCACATGCTTGGCGTGCTCCGAGTCGCGGGCGACCAGGCGGGCCGTGAGGGCGCAAATGTCGGCGCAGTCCCGGTCGAGGCGAATGCAAGCGGCCATCATTTGCACATCTTCCTCTCCAAGGCAGGCAGTAGCACAGTACTCGCAGGTGGCTACGCAGCGGTTCAGGGCATCCAGAATAACAACGCGTTGGGCCGGGGCAGCAGGGGAGGTAGGCATGGCGACTGGGTAATAAGTGAAAAGAAAACGCTACCTGTTTGTACGCGCCCGCCTTTGGTTCGGGTGTGTACGATTGCGCCAGCAAAGTGCACGATTTCTGCCCGAGGTTGGTTATTTTCATTCTTTCACCCCGCCGCGTTTAGCCCTATCTTTACCCCATGTTATTTGCTGCCGAACCTCTCGCTCCTACCCTTGAATCTGCCCGCCGGGTATTAAAGAAATACTACGGTTATGACTCCTTCCGGCCCATGCAGGAAGACATCATCGGTAACATCATGGGCGGGCAGGACACGGTGGTGCTCATGCCCACCGGGGGCGGCAAGAGCATCTGCTTCCAGGTGCCGGCCGTGGTGCAGGAGGGCGTCTGCGTGGTCGTCTCGCCCCTGATTGCCCTGATGAAGGACCAGGTGGAAGCCCTGAAAGCCAACGGCATTTCGGCCGCCTACATCAACAGCAGCGTGGGCCAGAGCGAGCAGAACAACATTGCCGCCGACTGCCTGAACGGCTACCTTAAGCTGCTCTACGTCTCGCCCGAAAAACTGCTCTCGGAAGGCTTCCTGACTTTCCTGCGGCGCCTGCGCATCAGCATGTTCGCCATTGACGAGGCCCACTGCATCAGCTCCTGGGGTCACGACTTCCGGCCCGAGTACACCCAGCTGCGGGTGCTGCGCGAGCAGTTCCCCGCCACGCCCATCATTGCCCTGACCGCCACCGCCGACCGCCTCACCCAGCGCGACATTCAGCAGCAGCTGCGCCTGAATAACCCGCGCGTCTTTCTTTCCTCCTTCGACCGGCCCAACCTCAACCTGATTGTGCGCCCCGGCCAGGACCGGGTGGGCGGCATTCTGGAGTTTCTGGAGCGCCACCAGGGCGAGGCCGGCATCATCTACTGCCTCTCGCGCAAGCAGTGCGAAACCCTGGCCCAGAAAATCCAGGCCAAGGGCATCAAGGCCGGCTACTACCACGCCGGCATGACGCCCAACCAGCGCGGGGCCGTGCAGGAAGCCTTTCTCAAGGACGATTTGCAGGTAATCGTGGCCACCATTGCCTTTGGCATGGGCATCGACAAGAGCAACGTGCGCTGGGTGATTCACTACAATCTGCCCAAAAACATTGAGGGCTACTACCAGGAAATCGGGCGCGCCGGCCGCGACGGAGCCCCCGCTACGGCCGTGCTGTTCTACTCCTTCGGCGACGTGATGAGCCTGCGCGACATGCTCACCAAGGAAAACCCTACCCTGACCCAGCTCAACCTCACCAAGCTGGAGCGCATGCAGCAGTTTGCCGAAGCGGCCTCCTGCCGCCGCAAAATTCTGCTCAACTACTTCGGCGAAACCCTGGCCACCGACTGCGGCAACTGCGACATTTGCCGCAACCCGCCCACTACCTTCGATGGCACGGAGCTGGCTCAGAAGGCGTTGTCGGCGGTAGTGCGCGGGCGGGAGCGGCTGAGCATCAACCTGCTCATTGACGTGCTGCGCGGCATGCGCAACCAGGCCGTGCTCAGCCAGGGTCTCGACCAGATTAAAACCTACGGGGCCGGCCGCGACTTGGCCTACCTCGACTGGTACAGCTACATCCATCAGATGCTCAATGATGGCCTGCTCTATATTGCCTACGAGGAAGGCTACGCGCTGAAAATCACGGATCTGGGCCGCGAAGTGCTGCAAGGCCAGCGCACCCTGCCGATGAAGAAATTCCAGCCCGCCGAGAAGGCCGAAAAAGCCCCGCGCGGCCGCAAAGCAGCCGCCCCAGCCAAGGCGGCACCGGTCAGCCGCGAAGCCCAGCTATTCGAGGCCTTACGCACCCTGCGCAAGCGCATCGCCGACGAGCAAGGCGTACCGCCCTACGTCATCTTCACCGACTCAACCCTGCAGGAAATGGCGGCGGAGCGACCCATCAACCGGGTGGCTATGCTCAGCATTTCGGGGGTAGGCATGAAAAAGTTTGAAACCTACGGCGAGGCCTTTATTCGGGAAGTGCTGGCCCACGGCGGCAACCCCGCCGCGGCGGCGGCCGAGCTGGATTTCGACGAAGATGCGGTTAGCCTCGACCCGGACGAGTATAGCAAGGCCCCCAAGGCTTCTGCCCGTAAGAAGGAAGCCAAGGAGCCCAAAGAAGCCACGGGCGAGGTGAATGGCACCATGGAAACCACCCACCAACTGCACCGCATGGGCCTGAGCGTAGAGGCCATTGCCCAGCGCCGGGACCTGGCCATTTCCACGGTGCAAACCCACCTAACTACCTGCTACGCCAAAGGCCTGGAATTGCGCATCGAGGACTTCCTGAAACCTCAGGAACTAGCCGAAATCCAGACGGCCCAGGCCCAGCTTGGGGGCAGCCCCATGCTGCGCGACCTGTTCGACCACCTGCGCGAGCAGTACGACTACTTTAAGCTCCGCCTGGCCCTGATGTACTTTAAGAAGTTGCGCGGGGAATAGCTAGGTAGTAAACGAGTGAGTTTGTCCGTATACTGGGCCTAGCAGCCCAACGGGGTACTGTATTGGTAGCCACCTCATGGGCAAGCTTTTGTCAGCGCCCCGGCTGAGCAGCTTCAACCGTTCGATGGGTGGGCTTGCTCGGCTGGGGTGTTGTTCTCGAAGCCATAGTGGCTATTGTTATGCCGCCCCGCTGGGGCTTGCTAATTCTATCGGCTCAGGTGGCTTGGGTAGGGAGCCAAATTTTTTTAGCAAAAATTCCAGCTAATTGAATTAGTATTCGCGTAGTACGGTTTGTACCTTCGTGAGCCGGTACCTGTTTTGCCGTTGCAGCCATTTCTCCCGGCTCCCCCTGCGTTATGATTAACACTAACCTCAAATTCTGGCGGCGCGAACTGAGCCTTACGCAGGCGCAGATGGCCGAAAAACTAGGCATCAAACGCTCTTTGGTGGGCGCCTACGAAGAAGGCCGCGCTGAGCCCAAGCTCGCGACCCTCGTGAACATGGCCCGCCTGTTCGGCATTTCCCTGGATGCCCTGGTAACCACTGACTTTAGCAAGAAAAAGAATGCTAAGGCAGCACTCCAGCTGCAAGCCCAGACGGCCGCCGCCACCACGGAAGCCGCTACCTCGCGCGCTGGTAACAACTTGCGCATTCTGGCCCTCACAGTTGACCGGGAGCAGAACGAAAACATTGAGCTGGTGCCCCAGAAAGCTGCCGCCGGCTACCTCAACGGCTACGCCGATCCGGAGTACCTGGAGGAACTGCCCAAGTTCCGCCTGCCCATGCTGGGCAACACGGGCACGTACCGCGCCTTCGAAATTGCCGGTGACTCCATGCTACCCATTGCCAGCGGCACCGTTATCGTGGGCCGCTACGTGGACGACTGGATGAGCATCAAGGATGGTACCCCGTGCATCGTGGTCAGCTCCAAGGAAGGCATCGTGTTCAAGCGCGTGTTCAACCGCCTGAAGGATGCCGCCATGCTGGCCCTGCACTCCGATAACCCGCTGTACTCGCCCTACCAGATTGACGTGGAGGACGTGGTAGAAATCTGGGAAGCCAAAGCCTACATCAGCAGCACCTTCCCCATTGCTGACCTCTCGCTCAACCGCTTGGCCAGCATTGTGCTGGACCTGCAGCAGCAGGTAAGCACCATGAAGAAAGTATAAGCGAGTAAGCATCCGACTAGTCTGCAATACCCGCCCGGCCTCTGCTGGGCGGGTATTTTGCATGTAGCAGCACCCATAAATCTGTATAAAATTCTGCCCCTAGTCGGGCAGTATCTATGGAATACGATTTATCGTTTAACTAACCATGCCCGCGCCGCGTAAGCGCAACGCAACCACCAACGAACTGCTACTCCCCGATGCTTAAGCTCCTCCCCGCTACCGACCGCCATCATGCTGCCCCCGTGAACTGGCTCAGCAGCTACTTCCTCTTCAGCTTCGCCGATTATTACGACCCGCAGAACTTACATTTCGGGCCCCTGCGCGTGTTCAACGATGATACCATTCAGGGCAACGCGGGCTTTCCCCAGCATCCGCACTCCGAAATGGAAATCGTGACCCTGGTGCTCGACGGGGAGCTTACCCACGTCGATACCATGGGCAACAAGGCAACCATCAAGAAAGGGGAGGTGCAGCGCATGACGGCTGGCACCGGCCTGGCCCACTCCGAGCAAAACGCCACCGACAAGCCCGCCCACATTTACCAGCTGTGGTTTATTCCCAACCAGAAAGGCCTCTCGCCGAGCTACGAGCAGAAGGACGTGGATTTTCTGGACAAGAAAAACGAGTTGATACCCCTGGTATCCGGCCAGAAGGTGCTGGAAGATGTGGTGTATATGAACTCCAATAGCACCATTTACTGGTGTAATCTGGCGGAAAGTAAGACGGTGACGTTCAAGACATTCCCCATTCGCAACACCTTTATTTACGTGAAAGAAGGCACGCTCTATATTAACGGCGTTGACATTGGACCCAACGACCAGGTTCGCTCAACCGACGAAAACGTGCTGGAAATTCGGGCTAGCAAAGACGCCCAGTTTATCCTCATTGACCTGCCCGGCAGCGAGGCCAATTACTAAGGCGGGCTACCCCGTAACCTTCCGGCGGGTTGGTAGTTAGAAGCTAACTGCCAACCCGCCGTGTTGCTTAAGTTGTATTGCTTAAACGTATTCCTATGCCGAATATCTTCCCCGACCGCCTGGTACCTGAAAATGAAGTGGCGCGCCTGCGTGCGCTGCATATGTACCAAATAGTAAACACCACCCCGGAGAAGATTTTCGACGACTACGTGGCCTGGGCGGCGCAGCTGTTCAACACGCCCATCTCCCTGATTTCCTTCGTGGATGAGGACTACGTGCACTTCAAGGCCGTAACCGGGGCCGAGGGCGTGCCCGGCCTTGTGCGTACAGATAGCATGTGCTCGGCGGCTATTCTGCTGGATGCTCCGGTTGTTACGGCCGACTATTCCGCCGAAAGCTGCCGCCTCATCAGCACCGACGTAGCCCAGGCCTTCGGGTTGAACTTCTACGCGGGCTCGGCCCTGCGCATGCCCGACGGGGCCCGCATTGGCATGATGGCCGTCATTGGCCGGGAGCACCGCACGCTTTCGGGCGCCGAGGAAGAGGTGCTCACCCGCCTGGCTCATCTGGTAAGCCAGACGGTGGAACTGCGCTTTCAATACCTGCACAACCAGCAGGACGACCAGTGGCAGGACGCTCAGCAGGAACTGGCGGAAACCCTCGACGACAACGCGACCCTTACCCGTTACCTCAACACCCGCAACCACGGCATCAACCTCGACGATACGGAGGTGCAGGACCTCGTTTTGCGCCGCCTCACGGGCGTAGGCAAGGTATTGGAGCGACGTATGCGGGAAGTGCCCTCAGCGGCGTAGTAGGAGCAGTAGTTCAACAAAAAAGCCAGATTCTGTGGTAGGAATCTGGCTTTCTGGCTTTCTGAGCAGGCGCTTAGGCTACATGGTGTACTTGCGGCCCTTGTTCTGCTGCTTGAGGTAGGTCATTAGGGGTTGGAAGTACTCGACCATGGCGCGGGCCGAGAGGTCTTCGCCGGTTTTCTCCTTGAGCACGGCGCGCCAGTCTTTGCTGGAGCCGGGGCGCATGATGTCGGCCAGGAACTGGCCTACCTCCTTGCTGCCGTAGTAATTGGTGGCGTGCGGGTCTTGCTTCAGGATTTTCTTGGCAATGTGGTCGTGAAGCTGGAACAGAATGACGTAGGACAGGGCGTAATCATAGTACTGGGCCGGGTCGTCGTTGATGTGGGTTTTGGTGGCGGGGTCCAGGTAGTTCTCGCCGCGCGTGGTGGGCGGCACAATGCCCTGGTATTGCTTGGCCAGCGCCCACCAACGAGCATTCAACTGGTCCTGGGGCAGCTTGTCGGCGTAGAAGGAGTTCTCCCACTCGCTCATCACGCCCGAGGCGAAGGGAATAAACACGGCGTAGTTCAGGGCTTCTTTCAGCAGGGTCTGGGTTTCGTCAGTTTTGGCTTTCGGGTCAATCAGGCCCAGGCCGGCCAGAAAGGGCTTTTGGGTAGCGGCGAGGCCCATCAGGGAGCCCATGGCTTCGTGGTAGCCGCGGTTGGCGCCCTGGCGCAGCAGGGGCGGCACCTCGGGGTTGGTGTAGGTGAGGTAGTAGTAGATGTGGCCCAGCTCGTGGTGGGTCGTTTCGTACCATTCGGTGTTGCCTTCCACGCTCATCAGGCTGCGCACGTCCTGGTTCAGGTCCATGTGCCAGGCCGAGGCGTGGTTGTTCTTCTTGTACGTGGCGTCCTTGGGCAGGGGATACAGGCTCGATTTCTCCCAGAATACGGGCGGCAGGGCCTGGAATCCCAGGCTCTGGTAGAAGCGCTCGGCCTGCTTTACCTGCCACTCGGCGCCTTTCTTGGCCAGCACCGGGTCGATGTTCAGGCCCTTTACTTCCACCATGGCGCTCCAGTCCTGGCCCCAACGGTTGGGCAGCCAGGAAGCGGGCAGGTAGTCGGGCACCTGCTTGACGCCGTATTTCTTGGCCAGCTCGTAGCGGGCGTAGGTGTGCAATTCCCGGTACAGTGGGCGCAACTCCTCGTTGATGCGGCGCACCAGCGTCATCATTTCCTCCCGGCTCATGCCGTAGTCGGAGGCCTGGTAGGTAAAGTAGTCGGGGTAGCCCAGGGCTTGCACGGTCTGGTTGCGCAGGTCGCGCAGGTTCAGCAGGCCCTCTTTCAGCGTGGGGCCGATGGCCTTGCTGGCCTCCCAGATTTGCTGGCGCTTCAAGGGGTTGTTCTCCTTGCGCAGCAACTCATCCAGGTCGTTGGTCGTCACCGATTTACCCTGGTACTTGTAGTCAAAGCCGTAGAGCTTTTCCGTTTGCTGGGTTTCGGCCTTGATGCGGCGTTTTACTACGTCGGCAATGGTCTGGGGCGAGTTGGCGGCGTTGTAGAGGGCCGTTTGCAGCTGCTTGACCTGCAGCTCCGTTAGCTCCTGCTTGTGCTCCAGCAGCTCCCGCAGGCGCTGGATGTTCTGGGCCGAGCCGGTGAAGGCAGCCATGCGCTCATTGGCCCGGGCCGTGGCCCCGGAGTTGGCCGTGTCGCCGGCCACAATGCGGGTGTTCGAGCGCCATTCCGCCTCCGATGATTGAGCGTACAGGCGCTGATACTGAGCAGAGTAGTCTTTCAGGAAGGCCTCGGCCTGTTCCTGCCAGCTTGGGGCTACGGGTTGGGTTGCGGCTTCGGGGATAGTGGCAGGTGGGGTAGAGGAAGCCGTGGGGGTCTTGGCCGTGGGGGCACAGGCCGTCAGCACGGCGGCGGTAAGGGTGGGGAGGAGGTACTTTTTCATTGGGAAGTGGAAGGCTTCAAAACAAAGTCAGGGTAGGCGAAGGTACATAGCCCAGCGGTTTCGGCCGCAACCGGACAGGGTTACCGTTGTTCGAGCGAGTAGCAGAGTAGCCAGGGCTAGCGTTTGGCTGGTGCGCGCACCACACTACACCTTCATTCTGGCCAGGAGGTACAACGAACCCATGCGTCCTGATCAATATGCTACCCCTGGGAAACGTAAACAAGCCCTTGACGCTACCATACGTCAAGGGCTTGTTCACGTGTTATTAGGCTGGTTACAAAACAGAGGAAGAATGGCGTCGTCTGCCTGCTTGCTATGACACCGGAAACTGAGGGCTTATGCTGCCTGCTCCTGCTGCAGCAAGTGGCAGTCTTTGTACTTCTTGCCGCTGCCGCAGGGGCAGGGTGAGTTGCGGCCGAATTTGCGCTGGGTACGTAGGCTCCGAATCCACTCGCGCGGGTCCACGGCCAGGCGTAAGAAGCGTTTCTTGGGGTTCTGGCGCAGGGCCCGGCTCAGTAGCTGGTACAGCTCGGGATGGTGTTCCTGCAGCTTCTCGGGCTTCTCGAAAAAGTACTCCGTTACCACGGCAAAGAACTCGGCCTCGTTGGTGCCCGCGTAATCGTTGATTTCCGAGCTGCCGGCCCTGATGGCGGCAATTTCGCGCTGCATCACGGCTTCCCACTCCGGGCGCAACTCGGCGGGTAGGGCCAGGGCCGGCACGCCGTCAATCACGCCATCGGCCTCGTCCAGCAAGTGGGCAAACTCGTGAATACCCACGTTCTGCTTGTCCAGGGCATCCTTGAAGCCCTGCTCCAGAGAGGTTTTCGACAGGCGCATGTAGTGGGAAGTCTGGAAGCCCTGCACGCTACCCAGCAGGGTGCCTTCCAAACCTACAAACTCCTTGTTCGGGTCCCGCTGCTGGGTCCAGGCGTCGGGCACCACCAGCACCTCGCTCAGGTTGGCGTACTCCCAGTCGGGAAAGCCGAAGACGGGAATCACGGCCGAGGCGGCCACCAGCACGCGGGTCGTCTCGTCGATGTCGGTTTGGATGCCCGTAATGGGCGTTTGGGCCAGAAACACCTGCACCTTCTTCTCGAAGCGCTGCTTGTCGTTGGCCGTGAGCGAGAGGTAGAACGCCACCCGCTCCGTGAGAATCTGCCGCCAGGCGGCCGGAAACTCGGTGGCCACCGCTGCTTGCTTCAGGCGCGACTCGCGGGTTAGGTACCGGTAGAAAAGATAGATTACGCCCGCTACCAGGGCGGCAAAAACGAAATACTGCATGAGGCGGTAAACGAGCGGCCGGCGGCCGGGTTGTGCCCCTAGTCCATTGGAGGCTCGCTATGGCATATCACTGTTCAGCGACCAAGGCTGAACAGTGCAAAGAAGTCGTGTGAACCCAGACTAGTATTTTTTTCTCGACGATTATGGTAACTACTAGTAAGGCAAGCTCCAATGTGCACCCGCTCTGCTAGCATTAAATGAGCCACTGTGCGCCACAGCTCATTGAATAACGAAAAGCTTGTTCAAGTTCAACCCTATAAACCTAAAGTGGCAATGCTTCAACGCGTGCTTAAATAACACGTTTCTTAACCCCTTGACGGAGTGCAGCTGGATAACTAAGTGTCAGGACGAGTACAACTTACACGATGGCGCGTCCGGTCCCGAGTTCAGTAATTACCCCGAGGGGTACCCCAATGACGTCAGATAAGTAACAAGTCATTTGACCCCAGCTACCCCAGTTGCAACACAGTTACTCATGAACCGGATGGTTTAGGCTACGGTGCCCGCCACGACAGGATATTTCAGGCTAGATGGGAGAATGGCGGTACGCTTAGACTGCTGCAGGCGCATTTGCGCTCAACGGCTTGCAAATTTTTGGCAACGGTTCACTACCCAACCAAGTCAAAGGTTTTGTAGTATTGCGCACCGAGAAGGACAAGCGCAGTGCGTGGCTGAAATGGGCTCCTTCCGACGATGCGTACGCCTACAACATTCACGTAGGCGTGGCGCCCGACAAGCTCTACAGCTGCATTATGGTGCACGGAGCCGCTGAATACTACTTCAAAGGCATGGACAAGGACTTGCCCTACTACTTTTCCATCGAGGCCCTCAACGAAAACGGCGTTTCCGCGCGCACTCCCGTCGTGGAAGTGAAGTAGCGTGGTGGGTTCAGTGTGCTGTCAACAGCACGTCATGCAGAGGCGCAGCCGAAGCATCTCGCTCGAATCGGTAGGGTAATAACTCCCATGTCAGCACGCGAGATGCTTCGGCTGCGCCTCTGCATGACGTTCTAGTGCAGTGAGTCTAGTATCCGACCATCTGACTTTCGCCTATTCAATACCTCCATTCCATTCCCACATGAAACGAGTTTTTCGTACTGCTTTACTCATGTCGTTGGGGCTGCTGACGCCGCAGCTGCAGGCGTATCAGTCGGGCCCCTCGGCTACTACCCTGGCCGCGGCCGACGACGAGAAGATGAACAAGTTCATCTCCGACCTAATGCAGAAAATGACGCTGGAAGAGAAAATCGGCCAGCTGAACCTGATTACCGTGGGCTTCGACGTGACCGGGCCCATGGTAAGCAAGGACGTGGACGCCAACATCCGCAAGGGCAACGTGGGCTCGGTGCTGAATACCTTCACGCCCACGGCCGCCCGCAAGCTCCAGGAAATGGCCGTGAAAGAGTCGCGCCTGCATATTCCCCTCATCTTCGGCTACGACGTCATCCACGGCCACCGCACTATCTTCCCCATTGCCCTGGGCCTGGCTTCGAGTTGGGATTTGCAGGCCATTGAGCGCAGCGCCCGCATTGCCGCCGAAGAAGCGTCTGCCGATGGCCTGAACTGGGTGTACTCGCCCATGGTGGACATTGCCCGCGACCCGCGCTGGGGCCGCATTAGTGAGGGCTCGGGCGAGGACCCTTACCTGGGCTCCCAGATTGCCCGCGTGATGGTACACGGCTACCAGGGCGACGACCTGAGCAAGCCCAATACCGTCATGGCCTGCGTGAAGCACTTCGCCCTCTACGGGGCCGCCGAGGCTGGCCGCGACTACAATACCACCGACATGAGCCTGGTGCGCATGTACAACGAGTACCTGCCGCCCTACAAAGCCGCCGTGGAAGCCGGCGCCGGCTCCATGATGTCCTCGTTTAATGACATCAACGGCGTGCCTGCCACCGGCAACAAGTGGCTGATGACGGACCTGTTGCGCAACCAGTGGGGCTTCAAGGGCTTCGTGGCTACCGACTACACGGCCATCAACGAAATGACCGCCCACGGCATGGGCGACGATGCCCAGGTATCGGCGCTGGCTCTGAACGCCGGCATCGACCAGGACATGGTAGGGGAGATTTTCCTGCGCAACCTGGCCCAGAACCTCAAGGACGGCACCGTGAAGCAGGAGCAGATTGATGTAGCCTGCCGCCGCATTCTGGAAGCCAAGTGGAAGCTGGGTTTGTTTAAAGACCCTTACCTCTACACCAACGAGAAGCGCGCCAAGGCCACGATGATGAAGAAGGAGTTCATTGCCGATGCCCGCGACATTGCCCGTAAGAGCATGGTGCTGCTCAAAAACAGCAACAACGCCCTACCCCTCAAAAAGCAGGGAACCATAGCGTTGGTAGGGCCCTTGGCTACCCGCCAGCGCGACATGATTGGTAGCTGGAGCGGAGCTGGCGACTGGAAACAGGCCGTGTCTTTGGAGCAGGGCATCCGGAACGTGGCCGGCAACGGTGTGAAGATTGTAACGGCCCAGGGCGCCAACTTCACCGACGACCAGCAGATGATTGACCGCCTGAATGCTCACGGCGGCGAGCTGAACGTAGACAAGCGCAGCTCCGAGGAGATGATCCGCGAAGCCGTGCAGGTAGCCCAAGGCGCCGACGTGATTGTGGCCGCCGTAGGGGAGAGCCAAGGCATGACGGGCGAAGCCGCCAGCCGCGCCGACATTGGTCTGCCCGGCCAGCAGCTGGAGCTGCTCAAAGCCCTGAAGAAAACCGGCAAGCCGCTGGTCATCGTGCTGATGAGCGGCCGCCCGATGACCCTGCCCTGGGAAGATAAAAACGCCGACGCCATCCTGGAAACCTGGTTTGCGGGTACCCAGGCCGGCAACGCCATTGCCGATGTGCTGTTCGGGGCCTACAACCCCTCGGGCAAGCTCACGGCCACCTTCCCCCAGCACGTAGGCCAGATTCCGCTCTACTACAATCACAAGATGACCGGCCGGCCCTACCAGGGCGTGGCGCTGGACAAGTACAAGTCGCGCTACATGGACGTGAGCAACGACCCGCTCTACCCCTTCGGGTACGGCCTGAGCTACACCACCTTCGAGTACGGCAAGCCCGAGCTGAGCACCACCACGCTCCCCATGAACGGCACGCTGGAGGTGAAAGTAACCCTGAAAAACACCGGCAACTACGATGGCGAAGAAGTAGCCCAGCTCTACATCCGCGACATGGTTGGCTCTATTTCGCGGCCCGTGAAGGAGCTGAAAGGCTTCCAGAAAGTGATGCTGAAAAAGGGGGAGAGCCGCACGCTCACCTTCCGCCTGACGCCCGAGGACCTGAAATTCTACAACGCCAACCTGCAGTTCGTAGCCGAGCCCGGCGACTTCCAAGTGTTCGTGGGTGGCAACTCCCGCGACGTGCAGACGGCCGCCTTCAAGCTGGCTGCTCAGTAAGGGATAGGCACTACCTGCGCCTTGTTGTGGGACGAGCGCGCGGGGGCTTCCGGAAGCTGATCAGCTAATAGGGGAGCGGGTTAGTGCTCCGGAAGCCGATTATAGCAGTAGCGCGAAGCTTCTTCGGGAGGCTTCGCGCTATTGTTTTTAGGTTAAAGTTGTAGAAGCCTGACCGTGCAGTTAGTGGCTCAGGACAACAGCATTTTACAGGTAGTCGGCCGTCATGCAGAGCGGAGCATCTCGCTCGGCTGACGCCAGAGTTACTACCACAACATCAGCACGCGAGATGCTTCGGCTGCGCCTCTGCATGAGGTTCTTTGGTGCTTATAGGCGACCTATCATAGTAGTTTGGTAATAGTAGTCAATAGCGCAACGGAAAGCAGACAACCCGGACGTAGCAGACCGCCCGGAAGAGCTTCAACTTGCTGCTGCGTATCTTCCCGTGCTTCCTTTGCGGAGCAAGCTGCGTCGAACCTTCTCTTTTCCTTCCCACCATGCTTATTGACCGCATAAGCTGGTCGGCTTCCTTCAGGAAGCAGGCCGGCGCTCAAGTCCTACCCTCCGCCTTGCCGCAACCTCTTCGCCGTTTCAGCCGCGGCGTGCTGCTGCTCTGCGGCCTATTGTTGTGCAGTGCAGCCGAGGCCGAGGATATTCAGTCGCCGAACAAGCAGTTCACGCTCAGCGTGAACGTGCAGGAGGGCGGCGTGCCTACCTATAGCCTCACCTACAAAGGCCGGCCCGTGCTGAAAACCAGCCGCCTGGGCCTGGATCTGAAAAACACGACCTCGCTGACCAGCGGCTTCACCCAAACCAGCGCCGAGCGCCGCACCTTCGACGAAACCTGGCAGCCGGTGTGGGGTGAAAGCAAGAACATCCGCAACCACTACAATGAGTTGGCGGTGACCCTAACGCAGGCCCAAACCAACCGGGTGATGCGGGTGCGCTTCCGCCTGTTCGATGATGGCCTGGGCTTCCGCTACGAGTTTCCCCAGCAGAAGGGTCTCGACTACTTCACTGTGAAGGAGGAGCGCACGCAGTTTGCACTGGCCGGCGACCACAAGGCCTTCTGGCTGCCCGGCGACTACGACACCCAGGAGTACAGCACCGTTACCTCTAAACTCTCGGAGGTGCGCGGGCTGATGAAGGCGGCTACTACCCCCAACGCCTCCCAAACTCCCTTCTCGGCCACCGGCGTGCAAACGCCCCTGATGCTCAAGAGCCAGGACGGGCTCTACATCAACATTCACGAGGCGGCCCTCATCGACTATTCGGCCATGCACCTGGAGCTGGACGACAAGAACATGGTGCTGGAAAGCCACCTCACGCCCGACGCGGTAGGGGACAAGGGCCTGCTCCAGACCCCGGCCAACACGCCCTGGCGCACCGTAATTGTGAGCGACAAAGCTGGCGACATTCTGCTCTCCAAGCTGGTGCTCAACCTCAACGAGCCCACCAAGTTCAAGGACGTATCCTGGATTAAGCCGGTGAAGTACGTAGGCGTGTGGTGGGAGATGATTACAGGCAAAAGCACCTGGTCGTACACCAACCTGGAGAACATCAAGCTCGACTCGGTGGACTACCGCAAGGTGAAGCCCAACGGCACCCACGGCGCCAACACGGCCCACGTGAAAGAGTACATTGACTTTGCGGCCAAGCACGGGCTGGATGGCGTGCTGGTAGAAGGCTGGAACACCGGTTGGGAAGACTGGTTCGGCAAGCACAAAGACTACGTGTTTGACTTCGTGACGCCCTACCCCGACTTCGACGTGCAGGAGCTGAGCCGCTATGCCCAGAGCAAGAACGTGAAGATCATCATGCACCACGAAACTTCGGGCTCGGTGCGCAATTACGAGCGGCACCTCGACTCGGCCTTTCAGTTCATGAACAAGTACGGCTACAACGCCGTGAAAACCGGCTACGTGGGCGACATCGTGCCCTTGGGCCACAAGCACTACGACCAGTGGATGATCAACCACTACAACTACGTGCTGGAAAAGGCGGCCAAGTATAAAATCATGGTGAACGGCCACGAAGCCGTGCGCCCCACCGGCCTCTCGCGCACCTACCCCAACCTGATCGGCAATGAGGCCGCCCGCGGCACGGAGTACGAGTCGTTTGGGGGCAACAACGCCGACCACACCACCATTCTGCCCTTCACCCGCCTCATCGGCGGCCCCATGGACTACACGCCGGGTATCTTCCAGACCCGCGTTAGCGCCTACAATCCGCAGAACAACTCCTTCGTGCACAGCACCCTGGCCCGGCAGCTGGCCCTGTACGTGACCATGTACAGCCCTCTGCAAATGGCCGCCGACCTGCCCGAAACTTACAACAAGCACCTCGATGCCTTCCAGTTCATCAAGGACGTAGCCGTGGACTGGGACGATACCAAGGTGCTGGAAGCCGAGCCCGGCGACTACATCACCTACGCCCGCAAAGCCAAGGGCAGCCCCAACTGGTTTGTCGGGAGCACCTGCGACGAGCGGGGCCGCACCTCCAACATCAACCTGAGCTTCCTGGAGCCCGGCAAAAAGTACGTGGCCACCATCTACGCCGACAAGAAGGACGCCCATTACGAGAAAAACCCGCAAGCCTACCAGATCCGCAAGCAAAACGTGACCAGCAAAACCAAGCTGAGCCAGTACTGCGCCCCCGGTGGCGGCTACGCCATCAGCGTGATGGAAGCTAAGTAGCCGGCACCGGCTGATCTTAGTTAAGCAAAAGCCCCGGCTGGAATCCATGGATTCCAGCCGGGGCTTTTGCTTTGACTTAGGTGTAAGAGGATAAAAGTTTAGGTGGTAAACCGGTTCGTAGACGTAGCCACAATCCGTTTGTCATGCAGAGGCGCAGCCGAAGCATCTCGCGTGCTGATGTTTAATTAGCATTACAACGTCAGCACGCGAGATGCTTCGCTGCGCTCTGCATGACGGCCCTTTAGGTTGCTGTCCACACCCTAGCCGGCGAACCTGTTTTAGTTTACCACCATCGTCATGATGGAGTGGGGGCGGCTGGTGGCCTGGGCGGCCTGGCCTTTCAGCCAGAGCTGGAAGGGCTGCTCCTGGTCGGTTTGGTTCATGACTACCACCGCTACTTTGCCATCGGGATTGAGGAAGGCCGTGGTTTGCAATACGTCGCGGCTGGAAGCGGTGGCAATGCGCCGGGCGCCGGGCCGCACGAACTTGCTGAAGTGGCCGATATAGTAGTAGGCGTTGGTGTAGATGAGCTTGCCGCTGCGGGTGTCGCCGATGATGGGGGCGTAGCAGAAGTTGCCGACGTGGTTGGGGCCGCCGGTTTCGTCGAGCAGGATGTTCCAGTCGGTCCAGGCTACGGTGCCGGCGTTGAAGTCGTTGATCATCGAGTAGCCGTACCGCTCGCCCAGCTTCCAGTCCTGCACGTTGTCGAACTTGAAGTTCTCCACGCAGCCTTCCGTAAACATCAAGTGCTTGTCGGGGTAGGTTTCGTGTACGCGACGCAGGTTATCGAACTGCATGCCCGAGCCGGTCCAGGTTTCGTACCAGTGGTAGCCCAGACCCCAGAAGTACTTGCTGGCTTCGGGGTCATCGAAGAGGGTAGCGGCGCGCTGAAACGCCAGGTCGCGGTTATGGTCCCAGCCGATGAGCTTTTTGTCCGCAAGCCCACCTTTCTTGAGCGTGGGTCCGAGGTAGCCTTTCACAAAGTCGCGCTCCTCCTCGGCCGTGAAAATGCAGGACTCCCACTTCTGCTTGGCCATGGGCTCGTTCTGCACCGTCAGGCCCCAGATGGGAATGCCCGCCTTCTCGTAGGCTTTGATAAACTTCACGTAGTAGTCGGCCCAGCTCTGGCGGAACTCGGGTAGCAGCTTGCCGCCCTGCAACATGTTTTTGGTGTCCTTCATCCAGGCCGGCGGGCTCCAGGGGCTCACGTACAGGGTGAGCTTGCCGCCCGCCGCGGCCGTAGCCTGCTTGATGAAGGGCATCTTGTACTTCTCGTCGTGCTTTAGGCTGAAGGTTTTCAGCTCCTTGTCCCCGTCCTGCACGTAGGTGTAGGTGTCGCTGGAAAAGTCGCAGCTGTTGATGTTGGTGCGGCCCAGGGTGTAGCCTATGCCCTGGCTGGGGCTGAAGTAAGCCTGCAGAAACTCCTGCTGCTGGGCTTTGGGTAGCTTGGCAAAGGTTTCGGCCGAGGCGTCGGTCAGGGCTCCGCCAATACCAACCATCGTCTGGAAGGTGTGGGTCGGATCCACGAAAATGGTGGGCTGGGTTTCCAGGGGCTGGCCTACTTCCTTGAAGGAGAGCTTGTCGGTGGCGCTTAGGCGCAACTGAGAGCCGGCGGCGGTGGTGTACACCTGCACCTGCTTGCCTGCCGCCGAGTACGACTTGGGCGCCGAGGTAGTGGTTTTTTGCGCGGAAGCGGAGGTGCCGAGGCCGGCCGCCAACACAACGGCCCAGAAGAATTTTTGCATGCGTAAAGGAAATCTGGTACGAGAAATCAGGGAGAAAAAGCCCGTGGTACGCGGCAGGTTCACCATACGTAAGTGCCCACCGCGCCCTGGTCGAGCGAGGTAGTGGCCACGTTGCCGCGGTACTGGATAGCAAAGGTTTGGGTAGCGTTGCCCGCGTTCAGCACGAGGAGCACCTTCTTGCCAGCGGGGGTTTTGAAGGCCACGTTGGGTAGCGTGCCGGGCTCGTTGGTGCTGATGCGCACGGAGCCGGGCCGGACAAACTTAGCGGCGTGCGCCACCGTGTAGTAGGCCGTGTTGCGGGTCACATTGTCTCCGCTGATAGTTAGGGCACCCAGGCAGGTGCTGCAGCCCCCGGCGGTGTAGGGGCCGTAGTTGGGGTCGGCGGCCAGGTTCCACTCCAGCACGTTGCGGCTCCAGTTGCGGGTAGCCCCAATCATGAGATTCTGCACGTGCCACTTCAGGTCGCCGCCAAAGTTGCCGGGGCCACCTACCCACTGCTCCGTGAAGTACACGTTTTTGCTCGGGAAGGCATTGTGCACGGTGGTCATGGCCGTGATGTCGCCGGCGTAGAGGTGGAAGGCCGAGCCATCCACGTACTGGCTGGCCCCCGGGTCGCGCAGAATGGTGAGCGGGTACTCCGGCTTGTCCAGGTTGTGGTCGTAGGTGATAAGCTTGGTGGCGAGGCCGGCCGCGCGCAGGGCCGGGCCCACATGGTCGCGGATGAAGCTGGCCTGCTCCTGAGCCGACATCAGCATGCTGGGGTTGTTGCCGTCGTGCAGGGGTTCGTTTTGCAGGGTAATGGCATCCAGCCGAATACCCTCGGCCTGCATGGCTTGCAGGTACTTCACAAAATACTGCGCGTAGGCAGCGTAATACTCCGGCTTCAGGGAGCCCCCGATGTAGCTGTTATTGGTTTTCATCCACCGCGGCGCCGTCCAGGGTGAGCCCAAAATCTTGAGGCTGGGGTTGAGGGCCAGAATCTCCTTGAGCACCGGAATCAGGTTGACTTTATCCGGAGCAATGCTGAACTGCGCCAACGCAGGGTCGGGCTGGCTAGCATCATCGTAGGTAAACACGTTGATATCCAGATCGGAAGCCCCGATACTAACGCGCAGGTAGCTGGTGCCGATGCTGGTACCGTCGGTGGCGAACAACTCCTTGAGCAGGGCCGCGCGGGCCGAGGCACTCATCTGCTTAATGAGCATGGCGCTGCTACCCGTGAGCGTGTAGCCGAAGCCATCAATGGACTGGTAGGTTTGGGTGGTGTCCACGATGATGGTCGGGTGCTGAGCACTAGGCGCCTTGAAGTTTAAGGGCACCGTACGCTGGTAAAACAAGGCCGATTTATCGGGAGTCGTGAGCCACTGCGCCACCTGGGACGGGCCCGCTGGCTGGGTTGGCGGTACTGGCGGGGCCGGCGTGGGAGTGGGGGAGCTGTCGTCCTGGCTGCTGCAGCTGGCCACGCCAAGCAGTACGGCGCAGGCCAGGCTCAGCGGAAATGCGGAGGGTAGTTTCATAGAGAAGGGAAGGTGCCGCCGCGCAGCAGGCTAGAAGTAGACAGCGGGGTTAGTTATCGGAGCGAAACGGAGAAGCCGGCAGACCTTCCTGGTTGTAGAGGGTAGCAGGGCGGTTATTACCCCAGGCGTAGCGCACGGCCACCGGCTGGGCTACCCCTTCGGCCTGAAGTACGACCGTGTTGCCCTGCACCTGCGCCCGCGCCCACGCAAAGCGCCCATCGGGCCCGGCCACGGCAAAGCTGCCGGGCGTGCCCGCGGCCCCAGGCTTGAGTACCAGGCCGCTGCCCACGTTGCGGAACGTAAGTACCAGTTGGTTGCCGCTGGTAGCGAATTTGTCGAGGGTGGGGCCGGAGGCCACCACGCCGGTTTCGCCGTAGGCGACCTGCCGGGCCAGCCGGGCCAGGCGGCGGCCTACGTCCTGCTTGTTGCGGGGGTGGATGTCATCGGGGTTGCCCAGGTCCAGGGCCACAGCCATGCCCGTTTTGGGCACCGTTAGGCTGGTAAAGCGCTGCGCTTCCCGCAGCCGGGCCCAGTCGGTATCCGCCGGCTCGGGGCTGTCGGGCATGTAACCGGCCAGCTGCACAAACAGGAAGGGCAGGGGGCCTTGCTGCCAGCGGGTGCGCCAGTCCTGAATCAGGGCCGGGAAAAGCGTGCGGTACTGCGCGTCGCGGCCGGCGTTGCTTTCGCCCTGGTACCAGATAACGCCTGTCAGCGCGTACGGCACCAAGGGCGCAATCATGCCATTAAACAGGGCCGTCGGCTCATTCTGGACGCCGCCCGGAAACGGACTGCGGGGCCGGGTGCTGGGGTCAAAAGCCGGGCGGTACTGCCAGGCCCCGGCCAGCGGCACCGTGAGGCCGCCTACCGTAGCTGTCATCTCCGTGGGCTTGCCCCAGATGCCGCCGCCGCTACCCGTATCCGTGACCCGCACGGTTACGACGTTGCGGCCCGCGCGCACCAAGTTGGCCGGCACCACGTAGCGCCGAAGCTTGTCGTAGCCCCGGGTGCCGCCAACAGGCACGCCGTTGAAAAAGGTGCTGTCCTGGTCATCTACTTGGGCCAGACTTAGGGTCAGCGGCTGATTAGCGGCCGCAACAGGCAAGGTCAGTTCCCTTCGTAGCCACACAACGCCATCAAAGTCACGCAATTCCGGCGTCTGGCCTTCCCAGATGCCTGGCACTTGCATGGTTTTCCAGGTGGTAGTCGTCAGGTCAGGGTCGGCCCAGGTAGGCTGGCCGGGCAGCAGGCCCTGGTCTTGGCCGGCCGGACTTTGCTGCCAGGCCCGCAGGCGGGCCGTATACGCCGCTTGCTGCTCCGTGAACGAGCCGGGCTGGCCCTGCAATGCGGCCACCGGCCCCCGAAAATCCGGGAGTTTGAGCAGGGCCTCGGCGCTGGTCCAGGCTTCGGCAGCGGTGCCGCCCCACTCAGCCGCAATCAGCCCAATGGGAACCTTGTACCGCTGCTGCAAGTCGCGCCCGAAGTAGTAGGCCACGGCCGAAAACTCGGCCACCGACTGCGGCGTGCACGCCTGCCACTCGCCACCGGCCAGCTCGGCCTGGGGCCGCGGCTCGGCGCGGTTGGGTACATTGAACAACCGGATGGTAGGGTGGTTGGCCGCGGCTACGGCCGCCGGCCCGCCGTCCGTGTCGCGCAGGGGCCACTCCATGTTCGACTGCCCCGAGGCCAGCCACACGTCGCCCACCAGCACATCGGTCAGTTGAATCACGTTCTGGCCTTTCACTTCCAACTTGAAAGGGCCGCCCGCCGGCTGGGCCGGGAGCTTTAACTGCCAGCGCCCGTCGGGCCCGGCGGTGGCCTGGGCCGTGGTGCCCCGGAAGGAAACGCGCACCGTTTCGCCCGGCGCCGCCCAGCCCCAGAGCGGCAACGGGACGTTGCGCTGCAGTACCATGTGGGAGTTTACCAGGCGGGGTAGGCGCACCGTGGCCCAGGCAGCGGGCGAGGCCGCCAGCAGCAGTACCGTGGTAGAGCGAAAACAGGAGAAAAAGCGCATGGCAAGAAGAGGAAAGAGGTCCGAAGAAAAGACACAGCTGGGCTGAAGGGGTGCAACCAGCACCTGAATAGCCCAATCTGGCCTTATCTACGAGGTAGGGCGCCCGACCGTAGTACTTCTGAGCGAGTCACGTGGTAAGTGAAGTGAGCGGGTCGTTAAGAGGCAGAAGGAAAAGCCGGCTCCGGAGCCCCCGAATTCAACCCGCTACCCAGGAGGGGGCCGTCGGCCGGATAGGGGGCTGGGTAAGCGAAGCGTTACCAGATGTACGTGCCGGCCGCGCCGGCATTCAGGCTGGAAGTCAGAGTTTTGCCCTGGTAGCGGAGGCTGAAGGACTGGGGCGCTTTCGTGTTGTTTTGCACCAGCACTACCTTCTGCCCGTTGGGCGCTTTGAAGGCTACGCTGGGCAGGGTTTCGGAGGTAGTGGAGGCAATGCGCACCGAGCCGGGCCGGGCAAACTTGGCCGCGTGGGCAATGATGTAATAAGCATCCTCGCGGGTTACGTTGTTGCCGTCGATGGTGAGGGCGCCGCGGCACTCGGTGCACCCCCCGGGCGTGTGTGGGTTCTGCTGGGGGTCGGCGGCAAGGTTCCACTCCAGCACGGTGCGGGCCCAGTTGCGGGTAGCCCCAATCATGAGCGTGCGGATATGCCAGGGAAAGTTCTCCTCGAACTTGCTTTTGGAGCCCACCCACTGCTCCGTGAAGTACACGTGCTTATCGGGGTGGGCGTCGTGCACCTGGCTCAGGGCCTCAATCGGGCCGGCGTAAAGATGGAAAGCCGAGCCATCGACGTACTTCCTGGCCTCGGGGTCGTGGAGAATGGTCAGGGGGTAGTCGGGGCGGTCGGCGTTGTGGTCGTACACCACAATCTTGGTGTCCAGGTTTTCCTTTTGGAAGGTGGGCCCTAGGTGCTTCTTCACGAACTCGGCCTGCTGCTCGGCCGGCATGAGCAGGCTGGGGTTGTTGCCGGGGTGCAGGGGCTCGTTCTGAATGGTAATGGCATCAATGCGGATGCCGTGGGCCTTCATGCCCTGCACGTACTTGACGAAGTAGCGGGCGTAGGCGTCGTAAAACTCCGGTTTCAGGGAGCCGCCCTTGGAGTTGCCGTTGGTTTTCATCCAGGTCGGTGGCGACCAGGGCGACCCCAGAAGCTGGATGCGCGGATTAATAGCCAGAATTTCCTTGAGCACCGGAATCAGGTGCGCTTGGTCGGGGGCGAGGCTGAACTTAGCCAGCGTCGGGTCGGTCTGGCCCTCGGGCAGGTCGTCGTAGCTAAACACCTGGGCGTCCAGGTCGGAGGCCCCGATGCTCAGGCGCAGGTAGCTCACGCCGATGTTGGTGCCATCGGTAGCAAACAGCTCCCGCAGAATAGCCTGGCGCGCCGCGGGGCTCATGGCGTGCAGGAGCTGGGCGCTGCCGCCCGTCAGGCAGTACCCAAAACCATCAATCGTCTGGAAAGTCTGCTTGTCGTCGATTTCAATGACCGGCGTGCCGGCTGCCGGGGCGGTGGCGCTCCAGCTCGGGGCTGTCTGGGCCTGAAACAGCACCGATTTATCGGGGTTGGTGAGCCAGAAGGCGGCCGTGCCTTGGGCCGGCGCCCCGCCCGCCTGAGGTGGGCGCTGGCAGCCGGTGCCCAGCGTCAGGAGCAACGCCAGCGCAAGGCCGGTAAAAGAGCGAGTGGACATACGGAGCGAGGGGTAAGGAAAAGGCAAAAGGGTGGCCGTTGCGCCGCTCGCGCAGCGCAGAAAAGCATTGTAAATTAGATGTTTAGCTTACGCTAACGCTACGGCCATTAACTAGGCCGCCGTGGGCTTATGGCCATTCAGCCCGTACCACATGATGTAGACGTAGCAGAGCACGGGCAGCACAAAGGCCCAGCGCAGAGAGCTGGCATCGGCCACCAGACCGAAAAGCAGCGGGATGATAGCGCCCCCCACAATGCCCACGTTCAGCAGGCCCGAGGCCTCCTCGGTGTGGCGGCCCAGGCCAGCCATGGCCAGGGTGAAGATGGTGGCGAACATGATGGAGTTCATCAGGCCCACGGCCAGCAGGCTCCACATGGCAACTTCACCCGTCGTCAGCACCGAAATCAAGACCAGCACTACCGCGCCCAGGGCGTTGAAGGCCAGCAGGCGGCCGGGGTTGAACTTGTTGAGCAGGTAGGCGCCCAGGAAGCGGCCCACCATGGCCCCGCCCCAGTAATAGGCTACTTGGTCGCCGGCTACTTTGGGCGTGAGGTTCATCACGTCGGGCAGGTGCAGGTAGGAAACGATGTGCGAGCCAATGGCCACCTCGCCGCCCACGTAGGCAAAGATGCCGATGACGCCAAACACAAGGTGGCGGTACTGGTAGGCCCGACGGCTAGCGTCTTCTTCGGTCGGCGCGTGGGTAATGACCGGCAGCTTCAGCAGGCCCAGCAGCACGCTAATGACAATGAGTACGGCCCCAATGCAGAGGTAGGGAATCTGCACGGCCTTCACATCGATGGCCGCGGCGGAAGAAGCTGACTCCAGGTCCGGCAGGTTCGACAGAATCAGGGCCGAGCCCAGCAGTGGGGCTACTGTGGTACCTAGCGAGTTGAAGGCCTGGGTGAGGGTGAGGCGGGCCGGGGCCGATTTGGCCGGACCTAGGATGGCCACGTAGGGGTTGCCCGCTACCTGCAGCAGCACCACGCCCGTGGCCAGCACGAACAACGCTCCCAGGAACAGGCCGTAGCTACGGCTGTCGGCGGCGGGGTAGAACAGGAAAGCCCCCAGGGCCGCAATCAGAAAGCCGGCCAGCATTCCGCCCTTGTAACCGACGCGTTGCACCAGCTTGCCGGCCGGAATACCCATCACGAAGTAAGCCCCGAAAAAGCACAGGTTAATCAGGTTGGCCTGGGTGTAGCTGAGCTGGAAGATGGCCTTCAGGTAAGGAATCAGGATGTCGTTCAGGCAGGTAATAAACCCCATCATGAAAAACAGCACCGTCAGCGAAGCCAGGGCCGAGGTATAACGGGGCGCTTCGGTGCCGGGCGGGGTGTTGGTAACGGGGGGGGCGGGTGAGGCGGAAATGGGGGCAGCCATGGTGGGAAGGAAGGGGAAGGCAGGTGGAAGATAGAACGTAAAGCAAGTCAGGAACTTCTAGCGGCAAAATAGCCGATTCTCGCGGCGCCGATACTGTGGTAGAAGCCCCGGGAGGGCCGGTTCGCTCCCCTTTAGCAAACCGGCCCCAGGTAGCCCGGCAGTCTAGCGGACCCGCCGGGGTAAGGTACCCCAAGGCTGCTGGTCAGCAGGTCGGGTAAGCGTGATATGTGGTAAACAACAAAGGTGAGGCAGCACGCAGCGCGTGGAAAGTTAAAAAGCCCAAGCCCTAAGAAGGAGAAAGCTGCCGGCAGCAGCAAGGGTAATAAACCAAATATATTGGCTCGTACACGGAGAAAACAAACGCAAAAAACCTCGTTTTCACGGTTGTTTACTGGCTTTATACGCCTACTGCACACGTGCCAGCCAGCTTTTTCGGGGTAGGATTGCTTGTGAGGAGTTAGCTCTTTCTTGGGTCTTGCGGATAAGAAACAACGAAAAAAGGGTGCCTTATCCGTCCGTTTCAGGGTGGGGCTAGCCCAGCAGTATGGCTTCGCCGGACTAGCCTTGCCACCAGATCAGTACCTAGGATTTCGTTGCGCGTTCGGGTTAATGGTCAACTCGCCAAGTGGAGTGGGGAGCAGCGGGTAGTTGGCGTCCGCAATGGGCGTTTTGCGTTGTGCCTTACTTATGCCCGGTGCCCTTGGTGGCGTGGCCAGCCCTGGTGCTTGCCTGCTCGTGGCGGGTGTCGCGCAACCAGGCAAGGCATAGTTTCTTCCCGGGAGCCAGATGTGAGTAGTCTGCTAGTCATTTCTGTACCTGTTAGGGGCTGGAAATTGGCGTGCTCACGCCACCCCAACGCAAATAGGCAGGCTGAGGGCAGCCTGCCTATTTGCGATAAAGCCGAGTAGTGAGGAAATTTATTCGACCACGGACACCCGGACTTTCTTACCTTTTACTTTGGCGCCTGCCAGGCGCTCGGCTACCTGCTGGGCTTGTTGGCGGGGCACGGCCACGTAGCTGTAATAGTCGAACACTTCAATGTGGCCCACCTGCTCGCGCGACACGCCGCCTACGTTGACAAAGGCACCAACCAAGTCGTGGGCACTCACCTTATCCTTTTTGCCGGCCGAAACGTGCAGGGTAACATTCTCGGGGCGCGGGGCCTTGGGCGCGGCCGGCGGCAGCTTGGGCGCGTGCATGGCCTTCCACTTAATGGAAGCCGCTACCGGCCACTTATTCACGTGGGCCTGCTCCTTGTCGGTGGCCAGGATGTGGGCCGTGCCTTCGGCGCCGGCCCGGGCGGTGCGGCCCGCGCGGTGCTGGAAGCCATCAGCCTTATCGGGTGCGTCGTACTGCACTACCGTATCCAGCAACGTCACGTCGATGCCGCGGGCGGCCACGTCGGTAGCTACCAGCACTTGGCTGGAGCCGTTGCGCAGCTTCAGCAGGGCTTTGTCGCGCTCCGGTTGGGGCATTTTGCCGTGGAGCACCTCGGCGGCTACGCCGCGGCCCACCAGGAAGCGGGTCAGCTCCATGCACCGCTCCCGGGTGTTGCAGAACACCAGGGCCCGGCCGGTTTCGGGCTGGTGCAGCAGGTGCAGCAGGGCGGCGGGCTTCTTCTCTACCGTGCCCACGTGGCCAATGAGGGTCAGGTTTTCGGGTAGCTCGTCGGTGTCCTGGCCCGCATTTACCACCCGAGGGCGGGTCAGGTTCTTACGAATCAAGTCCAGCACCTTGTCCGACATCGTGGCCGAGAACAGCAGGGTCTGGCGGCGGCGGGGCAGGCGCTTGATAATCTCCACCAGCTCGTCCTGGAAGCCCAGCTCCAGGAGCTTGTCGGCCTCGTCCAGGATCAGGGTTTTCAGTTGGTTGGGAATGATGCTGCGCCGCTCAAAGTGGTCGAGCAAGCGGCCGGGCGTAGCTACCACCACATGCGGGGCCTGGGTCAGGGAAGCCGTTTCCTCGCGGAAGGCGTGCCCCCCGTAAAAGGCCGCTACCCGCAGATTGGGCAGAAACTTGCCGAGCTTTTTGAGGGCGTCGCGCACCTGCAGGGCCAGCTCGCGGGCGGGCACCAGCACAATTACCTGCACGGCATCCTGCTTCAGATCAAGCAATTGGAGCACCGAAAGGCCATATGCCGCCGTTTTGCCCGAGCCCGTGGGCGCTTGTCCGGCTACGTCCTGCCCGGCCAGGGCCATGGGAACTACCTGCTCCTGCACGGGGGTAGGGGCCTGAAACTGGAGTTCTTCCAGGGCTTGCAATAATTCAGGGGCAAGGCCCAGGTCGGCGAAGGACGGGGTAGTCGAAGTCATAAACGGGTATTTCGTCCCGCAAAGGTAGCGGATTGGAAATGGCCGATGGTGAAATGGCGGATGGGGGAGAGTAAGAAGGAAGGAGAAAGTAAAAAACGGCTGTCATCCTGAGCGCAGCGAAGGACTTTATCCTGGTAGCACGAGTCGTAATTACGACTTACTCTCACGTGCTAAGGTTCTTCGCTGCGCTCAGGATGACAGCCGTTTTCTTGTTGTTTGCTTGTAAAAGCACTCAAGTTGCCCGCGTCCACCAGCGCTGCTTCACTACCCCACGGTTACTCCACAATATCCACCAGCTTGTAGCGCACGGCAGACTTCTTGGGCCGGATGTCCATGCCCACGTAGTGGGCGTAGGCCTTGGTAAAGCAGGCCCCGAAGTAGAAAATCATGGCCGAATAGAACACGAACAACAGCACGAGCACAATGCTGGAGGCCGGTCCGTAAATGGGGCCCAGGTTGCGGGGCACCAGCAGGTAGCCCAGAGCGGTTTCGCCCAAATCGATGAGGACGGCCGTGAGCAACGCCCCGCGCAGCACGGCCCGGGGCGGCACCCGGGCGCTGCTCAGGTTGCGAAAGGTAACCGCAAACCAGGCCGCCAGAATCAGCAAAGAAGCCAGTTGGTTGCCTATTTTAAACAGCACATACCCGAAGTTGGCATCAAAATCGCGCACGTAGTCGGCCAGGAACGCCAGGGCTCCATCCACCAAAAAGGCCAGCATCGACAGCAGCCCCGTGGCCAGCAGCAGACCCAGGGAGCGGGCCCGCTCTTTCAGCACCTTGTGGAAACGGTCGGTGTGGCGGCTGGGCCGAATCTGCCAGAGCTGGTTTAGGGAGCTTTGAATAACCCCGAACAGGGTAGTGGCAATGAAGAGCAGAAAGCCAAACCCGAGCCAGGTGACCAAGCGGCTCCGCTCAATATTGCTGACGTTTTGCAGAATTTGTTCCACCAGGCCGGCGGCCGAGTAGCCCAGTAAATGGGAAAGCTTGGTGAGCAGCAGCACCCGCACCTGGGAGGTAGAATACAGGGAACCCAGCACCTGAATCAGAATAATCAGGATGGGAGGAAGGGCGAAGGTGGTGAAAAAGGCCGTGGCCGCGCCTAGCCGCAGCGGGTCGTTGGCCCCGAACTCCCGGGCTGCCCGCCGCAGCAGAATCAGGAAATCAAGCCAAGGATTACGCCGGCCGGGGCCAGACTCACGTACTTTTGTCATCGGAGGCGCGTAAATAACCGGCGACGCGCAGCCGGAACAGTGACGGGTTGCGAAGGTAACGCCCCGCTGCCGTATCAACCAGCTCAGCCGCTGCTAACTTGTGTTGCCCGTGAATCAGCCCCTGGTCCCGCCGCCCGCCACGCCGTCCCCCGTGCCCCCGGTCCAGGGGTGGTTTCGGCGCCGGGTGGTGCAGCCGCTGCTGGGCATTCTGCGCCAGGGCCTGACGCCCCGGCAGCTGGCGCTTATGGCAACACTGGGCACAGCATTCGGCCTGGTGCCCATGCTCGGCGTTACTACCCTGCTGGCCACTTTTGCGGCCGTGCGGCTGCGGCTGAACGTAGCGGCCATCCTGCTCATTGCCCACCTCTGGAGCCCGGTGCAGCTGCTGCTCATCATCCCGTTTATGAGCCGTGGGGCCAAACTATGGGGAAGCCACGGCCCGGAGCTAACCCTGGCAAAGCTGCAGTACCTGTTTTCCCACGACTGGGTAGGCGCCTTGCAGTTGCTCTGGCACGCTATTGTGGGCGGCCTGGCGCTCTGGGCCGTGGCCTGCGTGCTGATAGGCCCGGTGCTTTACTTCATCCTGCTGCCCATCCTGCGCCGAACGATAAAGTCCGCTCCAGTTTCATAGAAAGCGTATAAACCTTAAACAGTCAGCCTCCCCGGTGGTCGGTAGCCTTGCTACTTACCGCCGGGGAGGCTGACTTTTGTGCGCGGCTGTTCAGGCCTTACGCGCGCTGATACACCGGCGTAGTGGTGAGCAGGTACTGAATCAGGGGCTCCTCCGAGTTGGGGTCAATCAGCATGAGGTCCACGAACTGGGTGTCGCCAATTTTGCCTTGGATGACGGGGCCCAAGTCCTGCAGGAAGGCAGGGTCCTGCTCCTCCGTGTCGAAGGCTACCAGCAGGCGGGCTTCCTGGGGGTTGTGCTGCATGCGCATCTCCGTCAGGTACACGTTGCGAATGTGGGGCTGGGTGGCGCTGTACTCGCGCAGGCCTTCCAGCAGCTCCGTCGGCTCGGGCTCCGGCTGGTGCAGGGAAACCTGCATGTCCTGGGGGTTCGGAGCTTCAAAAAGCTGGCCGCTGAGCAGGGCCTGTACTTCATCGGCAGCCAGCAGCTTGCCCACGGCCGAGAAGGGGTTCAGGGCGCAGTCAGCGCCTTGTACCATGGTGAAGAAGTCGTGGCCGCGCAGGCGCATGTAGGCCACGCTATTTTCCGGCACCGCACCGTTATCGAAAATACGCTCTACGGCCGTAAAAACGGCAATTTTACCGTCGTGCAGGGCTTGCAGCTGAATTTCCATGCCCTCGGTGGGCGTGATTTCGCCGGGCTCCTGCCCTTCCTTACCCGCCATTACCACAACCACTTCTTCGCCCAGCAGAGCCTGGTAGAAGGGGCTGCGGAACTGGGGCTCCACGGCGGCTTGCATCAGCAGCTGCTCCAGAATGTTAAGGGGCTGGAAGTCGGGTAGCTGAGGCGCCTCCTCCCCAAAAGCCCCGGGCAGCGGAATGGGCGGCGCCGGCGGAATCTGGGGCATGGGAGGGGCGGCGGGAGGGGCCGGCATCTGGTAGTTAGAACCTTTATAACGCGGCCCGGCCGGCTTGCTTTGCTCCGCCGGAGCAGGCGTAGCGGGGCTATCCGCAGCGGGAGTAGCAGCGGCAGGGGATGGGGTAGGAGCAGGCGTGGGCGCCGCAGCGTCCTCGGTTTTCTTTTTCAGGAAGTCAAACAGACCCATAACAAAACAGACAGATGAAGCTGCAAGCTAAGCAGGTTTGGGGGAAGATGCACACCTCAAAACGGGCGGTTTGTGGGCCCAAGGTGAAAATATTCTGGCGCGGTAACTGGGTCGAAACGCCCTTGCCAAGCTCCCTTGCCGGCTGGGGCTGGCTCAGTGAATGGCGGTCCGGCCCGGTTACTTCAGGCTCCGCGGCTGGGTGTTAGGGTAACCAAGACGGCCGACCAGTTTCGGCCCAAACAGTTGGAAGTGTTCGGCCCGAAATTGGTTAATCGGTCATCAGGCGGCGGCTCGGAAGGGGGAGGCTACTGCCCGTCGGAGCCATTGCAGCGGCCCAGCAGCTCCGAGGCTTCCCGGATGGTGTAGGGCTGGTTGGTGTTGCCCCAGTTGGTTTGCAGGAAGTTTAGCAGGTTGGTAATCTGGGAGTCGGTCAGGTCTTCGTGGCCAGGCATGACCTGGTTATAGGCAATGCCGTTGACCGTGAGCGGGCCCTTCATGCCCTTGCGCACAATGCACGGCAACTCGGCGCGGTGAAGGGCAATGTAGTCCGTCTTGGCTACGGCCGGAATCAGGCGTTCCAGCCCCTGGCCCTGGTCGCCGTGGCAGCTGGCGCAGTGGGTAGCGTAAAGCTTGGCCCCCTCGTTCTGACGCTCCGTAAAGCAGCCGCTTAGGCCCAGCAGCAGGGTAACGCAACCCGCCACGGCCAGCCCGGCCCGACTGAAAAGCCCGGTCCGGCTCATCGGGTGGCTACTTTTTGTTCTTCCTGCTCCTCTTTCAGCAGCAGGGGTAGCTCCTGAATCAGACGGTCCACTTCCGACTTTTCCATGCCGTCGTACACACCTCGGATGCGGCGGTGGGAGTCGATGAGGGCAAAGGCTCCGCTGTGGGCAAAGCCGCCGGCTACCTTCTTATCTACCTGCGCCGAAGCCATGTAGGCGTGCGCCAGGGCAAATACCGTGTCGTGGGGGGCGGTGGCGAAGTGCCAGCGCGAGGCGTCCTTGATGCCCAGGCGCTCGGCGTAGTCGCGCAATACCGGAATCGAGTCGTGGGCCGGGTCGATGGTGTGGCTCAGAAACAGCACGTTGGGGTTGCCTTCGAACTGCTTGTACACGCGCAGCATTTCGCTCTGCATTTTGGGGCAGATGCTGGGGCACGTTGCAAAGAAGAAATCGGTGATGTAGACCTTGCCGGCAAACGTCTGGTTGGTAATCGTCTTGCCTTCCTGATTGGTCAGCCGGAAGGAAGGCACCGGGTCGGGCAGGGTATCGGCGGGGGTGCGCGGGGCGGAGTGTTTGATGCCGATGATAGACAGGCGCTCCGGCTTATCTGCTTCGGGATTGGTGGTGCAGGCCGGCAGGGCCGCGGTGGCGCTGAACAGCACGCTGGCTAGGAGCAAGTGCCCCGCCGAGCGCAGAAAAGAGGTATTCATGGGGTAGGATGGTTAGCGGCCGGTGCCTGCAGCAGCAAGCGGGCCGAGTCGACACTCGTACGGAACAAGCGGCCGACAGAATCAATTCGTTGTTGCTGACTTGAATAATAAGTCAGGCGGTGCGCCACGGCTACCGTATCCTGGGGGCGGCGGTACCGGTGCATCCAAAACATCATGCCGGCCTCAGCGGCGGCCAGGGCCCGGCGCTGCCGGCCCGCGGCGGCGGTATCGGGAGTTGGAGTTTTTTGCAGCTGCTGACGCAGGGTATAGAGCTGGTCCATCTGGGCCATCAGCTCGTCGTGGCGGGCCAGCAGGGCTTTCTCGGCGTCTTCGGCCTGCTGCTCCTCGCTTTGCAGCGACAGGCAGGCCGATAAAACCAGCAGTAAAGGAGCAAATCGGAGCGTTTTCACGCCGCAAAGGTACAACCAGATTTATGAGCCCGGCGTGAGGGCTTCGGCCCTGGCGGCTGCGCTTCTAGACTTTTCCGGCGGGTTGCTGCTTACCAGTTCAGCTGCTCAGCCCAGCGCCAGAGGGCGCTACCCAGGGCCCAGGCGCCCCACACCAGCAACCCGCCCAGCACCAGCAGCCCGAGCAGCACGCCCGCCAGCAGCCCCTTACCACTGCCCTGATACTTGCCCTCGGCGTAGTGGGCGCGCAGCAGGCGCACGTTCCGGTCGTTGGCTTTGTAGGCGAAGTCGAAGATGTTGCCCAGCACCGGAATGGCCCCAATAACGGTATCCAGCAGCACGTTCAGCGCCATGCGCATCACCAGGCTGCCGCTGGCCCCGTGGCGTAACATGGTCAGAATCAGTACCCCCGAAATAGCTAGGGAAGGCAGGCCCCCAACCACCGGAATCAGGCCCATGATAGGGTCGAGGCCGAAGCGCCAGGTAGTGCCGGGCACCCGGAACTGGCTGTCGAGCAGGTGGGATATGCGCTCTACCCAGCGCAGGCGGTCATCTTGGTCGAAGGAAGGAGGGGTAGGAGTAGACATCGGGCAGGGGCGGGGCCAGGAGGAAACAGTACGAAAGCGGTAGTCATACGGCCGCTGGGCCGCTGGGGGTGCCTGCCCGGCGAACATCCGGCGGCAAATGTGGTTGTGGCTGCGTACAGCTTGCTTACCTACCCGCTCACCAACCAACTTTCTTTGCTATGAAAACCCGCACTCTGGGCCGCGCCGGCCTGCACGTATCCGCCCTGGGCCTGGGCTGCATGGGCATGTCTGACTTTTACGGGCAGCGCGACGACGCCGAAAGCCAGCGCACCATTCACCGGGCCCTGGACCTGGGCGTTACCTTTTTTGACACCGCCGACATGTACGGCCCCTTCCTAAACGAGGAACTGCTGGGCCGGGCCCTGCAAGGTCGCCGGGAAGGCGTGGTAGTCGCCACCAAATTCGGGATTCAGCGCGACCCTGCCGACCCCGCCAAGCGCGGCATCAACGGCCGCCCTGAATACGTGAAAGCTGCCTGCGAAGCCAGCCTGCGCCGCTTGGGCACCGATTACATTGACCTCTACTACCAGCACCGCGTAGACCCCGCCACGCCCATTGAGGAAACGGTAGGGGCTATGAGCCGCCTCGTGGAGGAAGGCAAAGTGCGTTACCTGGGCCTCTCCGAAGCCGCCCCCGATACCCTGCGCCGGGCCAGCCAAGTGCACCCCATTACGGCCCTGCAAACCGAATACTCGCTCTGGAGCCGGGAGCCGGAGGACGAAATTCTGCCAACCTGCCGGGAGCTGGGCATAGGCTTCGTGCCCTACTCGCCCCTGGGCCGCGGCTTTCTAACGGGCCAAATCCAGCGCTTCGAAGACCTGGCCGAGGACGATTACCGCCGCTTTACCCCCCGTTTCCAGGGCGAAAACTTCCAGAAAAACCTGGACCTGGTGGCCCGCATCAAAGAAATGGCTGTCGAAAAAAACTGCACGCCGGGGCAGCTGGCCCTGGCCTGGGTACTGGCTCAGGGCGAAGACATTGTGCCCATTCCCGGCACCAAGCGCGTGCCCTACCTGGAGGAAAACGTAGGTGCGGCCGACATTCTGCTTTCCCTCGAAGACCTGGCCCGCATCAACCAGCTGGCTTCGCAGCATGCGGCGGCCGGGCAGCGCTACCCCGAGCAAATGATGAAGTCGGTAAATGGCTGATAAATAGTCAGTTGCTGGAGCCTTCGCCGCAAGCCGCGCCAGGCGCGGCGGCCCCAGCAGCCGACTTCCCTTGCGCGTCAACGGAGGAGCATAATCTGATTTTCTGTATATTTCAAACTGAACATCAGGCGGTGCTAGCTGGGCCGCTTTACGTATGCCTACTGACAATTACTATGTACACACATGATCCGTATTGCACTGGCAGATGATCATGCCATTATTCGGGATGGAATTCGGGCATTGCTGTCGGGAGAGGACGACCTGCAGGTAGTGGCTGAAGCCAGCAACGGCCGGCAGCTCCTGGCCCTGCTTCCTACCGTGGAGGTAGACGTAGTGCTGCTCGATATCAATATGCCCGAAATGGACGGGTACGAAACCCTGCAGCAACTACGCAAACACTACCCCCAAGTACAGGTGCTTATCCTGTCCATGCTAAGCCACGAGGAGTACATCAACCGCATGCTGGAAGCTGGCGCCCTGGGATATGTGCTGAAAAATGTAGGGAAGGCGGAAATACACTTTGCCATCCGCGCGGTGGCGGAGGGTCGGCAATTTTTGTGCACGGAGCTAGGGATAGAGTTGCTGCACAAGCTGCGCAGCCGCGGAGAAAAAGCACCAGTTGCAGGGGAGAATAAAGCCGTTTGCACACTTTCGCGGCGGGAAACAGAAGTGCTCCGGCTAATTGGCGAGGGCTTTACCACTGGGGAAATAGCGGAGAAGCTCTTTACCAGCAAGCGCACCATTGAAACGCACCGCCAGAACATCATCGAGAAAACCCAGGTGCGCAACACAGCAGCCCTCATCAAATACGCCGTGACCCAGGGGCTGCTATAGGCTACTCAACCGGGCAATAAACGGCGACACCGCTGCGGGAAATACGGAGGTTGAAATCAGGGTAAACCGTAATACGATTCCGTATTTGGGCGGATTCAGGCCAGGCACTGGAAAAAGTAGCTTTGGTGAGCTGCACTTTCCTATCTTCTCCGTTGATGAATCCCGACCAGTTTTTCATTTTTAAAGTAGGTAGTAAAGGATGCGTGGGGTTACACCTGCGAGGACAAATCAGCAGCGTTACGGATGCAATCCGGCTGGAACAGGCCGTGGTGCTAGCCTTACCGGCCACCGGAGCAAAGCACATCTGGGTTGATTGCCAACAGCTAGGGCCACTGACCCGGCAAGCCCAGCAAGCTATATGGCGCGCCGACCGCCTGGCTCAACAAGCGGGCATTACCCTGCATTGGTGCGACCTACCGCTGGCAGTAGTCGCGCAACTTCAGGAAACCGGCATGCACCTAGTGCTGCACCTGGTGGCCAGCAGCCCCTGTCTTTACCCTAGTATTTTGCGGGAAGAGGTAGCGTAACCACTTGCTTGGTAGCTCTTTACTTAAATGCCGGAACCGCCAGCGGCCTTACTGGTAATCAGCGCCGCATGGGGGGTAGCAGGTCAATCCAGCCGTCCTCACTGACTACCACCACCAGCACCGGGTAGCGGCTGCTTTCCACGTAGCGCAGCGCCGAGTTGTAGCGCGAGCCACGGGAAGAGTCGCCCTTTTCCGTGGCCAGCCCGTCCAGAATGACGCCAATGGCGTAGCAAGTGCCCGCCGGATCAATCAGCACGGCCCCGTCGATGTTGGTAACCAGGCGCAGAACCGAGGGCGTCATCAGGCGGGGCGAAACGCGGAAACACTGCCGCGTGAGGCGGGCCGCTTCCTGGGCGGCCCCCTCCGAAATCACCAGAATAGTACCATTGGCCTGGGCCGTTGCCCTAAGGGTCAGCTCCCAGAGGTAGGCGGCGCCGGCCGCATCAACCCCGGGAAACACGCGTCGCAGGGCTACCCCAAAATTAATTTCATCCACCGTGCCCTGGGGCAGGCGGGGCGTGTTCGACACGACTTTCATCATCATGTGCTCGTCGTGGCTGAGCTCCCAGCTGTAGTGCTTGGTGAAGTGCACCGTGAACAGGGGCTCATACTGCGGGTCGGTGGGCTCCACCAGGTAGCCCAGCCCAAATACGTCGGAGGCATCCGTGAGCAGGGCGTTGCGGTCCTCGCTCAGCTCCAGTAGCTTGCGCACGCGGCGGTAGTCGCGCAGCGGTATCGGCGACTCCAGGGTCATGATGGGCACCACGGACTGGTGGTTGCGCCGGGAAATGAGCATGGTGCCCACGCCTTCGTCGCCTTCGTGGCGCAGGGCGGCAATGCCGTTGCAGGCATCGTAGAGGCCGTGGGAGCCAGCCGCCGCCCGCAGCATAAACCGGCGGCCGGCCGCGCGCAGCACTTCGTTGTAGTCGCGGTCCAGCACGGGCCGGTCATCGTCCGTGTCCGACTCGCGCAGGGCCCGGGAGGCATCCTGCAAAAACTCCAGCACGGTAGCGGCCAGCAAGGAGGCTGGCCGCGCGGGGCCGGCCGGGCCGGGAAGGGCGTAGTAGCTGGTGTACACCTCGGCCGAGAGCTGCAACACCACAATCACAAGGTAGCCGCCCACGCTCACTGGCAGGGAGCAGAAACTGACCCGGTCTTCTTCGCGCAGCCCTACTAAGTCGTTGAGGGAGTGCTCAGTGGCCCGCCGTAGCAGCTCGTACCAGCGGTGCTTTTCAAACCGGTCGTGGTCCAGGGGATGCAGGTGGTAGACGACTTCTCGGGGGCCATCGGGCTCCAGGGCGGCGGCCCGGGCCTTAATGGCCGTAAAATCGTGGGGGCGGTAGCGGTGCGAGGCGGGTTCTACGACAATTGCCTCCGGCTCCGAGGTTTCGCGCGCCGAGGCAATTCCGAGCAGAAATACTTCCGGCTTAAGACTACGGTCGAGCAGGTTAAAGATACCATCGGCCGAGAGCTGGGCCGAAACGCGAAACAGACTTTGATTTTCCCACATAGGGAGGGCGAGGAGTGGGCGAAAGAAAGCGCAAAGGAGGAAGTACGGGAAATTCCGGCGAAGGATGGATTTATCAGCTAAATACCAGCGCATTTTCACAACTTTCCGAGCCCGCCAGTGGTTGCCCTACTGCCCGTAGTACCAGCCGGACTTGTCAGCCAGCGGAAAGCGGTGTATCTTCCAGAAGTTCCACGCCTTCGCCCCGCTGTGCTATGTTCGTAGATCTACTGATAGGCGGTATTTTCGCCATGTCGCTGCTGCCGCTCACCACCGGCTACTGCGCCTATAGCTACGGCCGATCCTTCTGGCTGTGGTTTGCCCTGGGCGTTTTCCTGCCCATTGTCTCGTATTTTATTCTGTTTGCCCTGATCCTGCGCCAGCAGCTCGACCACGGCCAGCGCCTGCTCACCGAGGCCAAAGCCATCCTGGCCGAAGCCGAGGAGGCCGAGCGGGTGCACCGCGAAGAGCGGTAACGCCGCGGAAGATAGGCTGGCTGCCCCAGCTGGCCGCCTTGAAGTCCTACCCCTAGAAAACATAGCAAACCCTTACTTCCAGCCTGGAGGTAGGGGTTTGTCGCATTAAGAGGCGTAGCATGGCCCGAAGCATGAACAAGCCGCGCGCTTGGCCACCATAGCATCACTCACGGAACCACCGAATCACTACGTCACCGCCGCCCCCAGCCACTGGGCCAGGCCCCGGGCGGCCCAGGCGCCGGTGCTGAAGCAGCCTTGCAGCAAATAGCCGCCCGTCGGTGCCTCCCAGTCCAGCATTTCACCGGCCACGAAAGTGCCCGGCCGGCGGCGCAGCATCAGGTCTTCATCTACTTCAGGCCAGGCCACGCCACCGGCCGTACTGATGGCTTCCTCCAGGGGGCGCAGGCCAGTGACGGGAATAGGCAGGCTGGTAAGCAGCCGGGCCAGCTCGGGAGGCGCCGCCGGTAGCTGCTCCGGGCCTACCTCCCGGAGAAGAGTCGGGACGGGGGGCCTGAGCTTCAGGGCATCGGCCAGAAAGGAAGCCAGGGACTTGCCCGGCCGCCGGCCCGCCAGCTTGCTCAGGAGCTGAGCTTCGGGCAGCTCGGGTTTAAGATTAAGGGTAAGGGTAGCTGGCGCGCCCGCCGCCAATACGGCCCGCAGAGCCGGCGTGAGGGCATATACCGGCGTGCCCTCCAGGCCGTATTCCGTCAGCATTATTTCCCCACGCATGGTTTGGCCCGCGCAGGTCAGGGCAATGTTCTTGAGCGGTTGCCGCCCTACTTTCTCCCGGAAAAAGGCCGACCACGCCACTTCAGCCCCGCAGTTGCTGGGCTCGAAAGGCACGGTTTGCACCCCAATTTCCTCGAAAGCGGCGGTCCAGCGGCCATCGGAGCCGGTTTTGGTCCAGCTGGCGCCGCCCAGGGCCAGCAGGGTAGCCGTGGGATGCACTACGGTTTGCTGGGCGGTGGCCTCATCCAGGATGCGCAGCCCCGTTTCTCCCGCGAAGCCTAGCCAGCGGTGGCGGGTTTTCAGCTCTACCCCGAGTGTGCGCAGGTGCTCCAGCCAGGCGCGCAGCAGGTGGGCGGGCTTGTGCTCCTCCAGCGGAAAAACCCGGCCGCTGGTGCCCACAAAGGTACCGATGCCCAGGCCGTGGGCCCAGGCGCGCAGCTCGGCGGCGGAAAAATGCTGGAAATAACAGGCAAACTCGGGCTGCCGAGCGGCGTAGCGGGTTGCAAAGCTGGCCGTCGGTTCCCCGTTGGTCAGGTTGAAGCCCCCGTGGCCGGCCACCAGAAATTTACGTCCCAGGGTAGCCTGGGCCTCATACACGATGACACGGTTGCCCGCTTCGGCCAGGTGCTGGGCAGCCAGCAGCCCCGCCGGCCCCCCACCCACTACCGCTACCCACGTTGCCCCCAAATCAGAAGTACTCGCCATAGGGCAAAGGTAGAGCGCAGCTTTCAGCTGGCAGTTGCTACCCGAAACTTCGGCGGAGCGGGCCAGCTAGGCTGCGCCGCACCACGCCCAGCCAGGCGGCCAGCTGGGTCAGCAGCCAACCCGGCCGCCTGGCTCGGGCATAGGTAGGCGGCCTGCGTTTCCGGGCGGGGTTGGTAAGCCGTTGCCAGGTTAGTTTTCGCTTTCCTTGATTAGCTGCCGGCGGTAGTTGGCCAGGATGGTAGACTTCAGCAGGAAGCCCATGTACCGGTCTTCGGGGCTGAGCACGGGCAGGGCCCAGGCGCCGAGCTGCTCCATGCACCGCAGCGTGTCCAGCAAGGTATCATCGGGGCGGACAATGGCGGGCGGGTCGGTCATCAGGTCCCGGACGCGGGTGGTGTTGTAGTGCTCGTCGTCGAAGAGGGCGTCGCGCACCGTATCCAGGCTTACAATGCCGTGCAGATGCCCCCCCGCATCGACCACCGGAAACAGGTTGCGCGTGGCGTGGCGGAAGGTTTGCACCAGCTCGCCCAAGGTGTCCTCGGGGTGGACGGGTAGGAAATCGGTTTGCACCTGAGAGGCCACGTCGAGCTGGGCCAGCAGGCCCCGGTCCCGGTCCTGGTTGACGTACACGCCCTTCTGCACCAGCTTGCGGGTGTACACGGAGTACGGCTCGAAATAGCGCGTAATCAGGTAGGAGCCGGAAGTCACCACCATCAGGGGCACAAACAGGGCGTAGCCACCGGTAATTTCAGCAATCAGGAAGATGCCGGTCAGGGGCGCGTGCACCACGCCGGCCAGGGTACCCGCCATGCCCAGCACGATAAAGTGCACTTCGGAAATGGGGTACAGGCCGCTCATGTTAATCAGGCGCGCAAACACGAAACCGCACAGCGCCCCGGCAAACAGCGAGGAGCCAAACATGCCCCCGTTGCCCCCGGAGCCAATGGTAATGCTGGTGGCTACCACCTTCAGCAGCATACTGCCCGCCGCCACCAGCAGCACCAGCCACACGCTTTGGTCGTGGAAAACATCGAACAGGGAATTATCCACCAGCTGGTCGGAGTGGCCGCCCAGCAGCAACTGCACAATGTTATAGCCTTCGCCGTAGAGGGGCGGAAACAGAAACACCAGTCCGCCCAACGCCAGCCCCCCCAGCACTACCTTGCGAAAAGTGCCCGGCAGCTGCTCGAAATACTTGTCGGCCCAGAAGTACACCCGGATCATGTATACCGACAACAAAGCCGTAAACACGGCCAGCATCAGGTACAGCGGCACGGCATCCACGGGCCAGGAGGTAGTAATGAGCACGAAGGGCTGGCCCGCGTACAGGGCCTTGGAAACCACCGTAGCCGTGGCCGAGGAAATTAGCAGCGGCACAAAGTACGCCGCCGACAGCTCCGAGAGAATAACTTCAACGGCAAACAGCACCCCGGCAATAGGCGAGTTAAAGATGGCCGCTACCCCCGCGGCAGCCCCGCAACCCGTGAGCAGGCGCCGCTCGCGGCGGCCAATGCGCAGCACCCGCGACGTGTTGGAGCCAATGGCCGAGCCCGTCACGGAAATAGGGGCCTCCAACCCCGCCGAGCCCCCAAACGTCACCGTCAGAAACGAGGAAACCAGCTGGGAATACAGCTTGCTGCGGGGCACCACGCTACCCTGCCGGGCAATGTTATAGATGATAGGCCCGATACCGCGCCCCAGGTTGCCATCCAGGAAATACCGGGTGAACAGCACCGTGAGGGCAATGCCAATGATGGGGTAGAGGGAGCTGGAAAACACCTGGTACTGAGCCGGCACCCAGGCGTTAAGCACCTTTTGGGAGTCGTGGACCAGGGTTTTGAGCACCACCGCCGCCAACCCCGCCAACAGCCCCACCACCATGCTGACCAAAATAAGGTACACCCGGTCGCTGATGTGGCGCAGGCGCCATAACAGCAAAGGGCGTAACAGCCGGTGAACGGTGCTTTTAGGCATAGGCAAAGATGGTGAAATTGTCAGACGGGCAGGGGGGCAGGAGGTGAAATTGTGAAGTGGTGAAATGGTGAGCTTGGCCGTGTGAACAATAAAAACGAAAGACCGTCGTGCCGAGCCGGCGGCGAAGCATCGCGCGGCTGCCGGCTGAGTGCTACTGCAACCTCAACCCGCGCGATGCTTCGCTACGCTCGGCATGACGGTCTGATTTAACTCAAAAGTTTCTTCTACTGTCCACGCAGCCTGATAGATGAGTGATTGAGTGTGGTAGTCAGGTCCTTCGCTCCCGCTCCGGATGACAGCGCAAAAAACTCACCAATTCACTATCTCACCGCCTCACCTCTTACTGCCCGAGTCCGGGCACGCCCAGGCCGGCCCCAAGCAATTCTTGCTTGACCTCCTGCATAATGCGGCTCTTGAGCTGGAGCACCCCGCGGCGGTAGTCCTCCGAATCGGCCCAGAAGTACACGCGCAGGTCGGCGGTAGTGGGAGTGGCCTTTTCCAGGTTGACATAGGGTTCCCGCGGGGCTTGCTGAATATCGGAGATGGTGCGCAGGTACTGCAGAATCAGGTTGATGGCCACATCGGGCGTAACATCGGGGCCCAGCTCCACGCTCACCAGAAAATCCTGGCGCAGGTTGCCGTCGCGGGTGTAGTTGATCAGCGGCTCCTTGAGCACCATGGAGTTGGGCAGAAAGATGTGCTTGCCATCGAAGGTGCGCATGAGGGTAGTGCGCAGGTTCAGGCCCTCCACGTGCCCGATCAGGTCTTTGATCTGCACCGTGTCGTTGATATGGAAGGGGCGGTTGAAGGCCAGGATGACGCCGGCCAGGAAGTTCTCGGCAATGTCCTTGAAAGCAAAACCCACAATAAACGCCGACACGCCCGCCGCCCCAATCAGGCTGCCCACTACCCCCGTGAACCCGAGGATGTTAAGGGCTACCATCAGGCCCAGCAGCACCATGGCCCACTTGCTGAGCTGGGCCAGAAAGTTGGGCAGTAGCGGGTCGTGGGAGCGGCGGCGCAGGCGCCCGCCCAGCAGGGTACTGACCCGGTTGGCAATGGACACGGCCGCTACCAACAGCACAATGGCAATCAGCAGCTTGGGCAAGAGAAACAAAAATTGCTGCCAGTAGGCCGACAATACGCGGTGAAAATCCTGAATCATAGGGGTGAATAAGCTACGCCCAGCGGGCTAAAACAGAAGCCCCGCGACCAAGAGGCCGTCGGGGCTATGAAGTTGTTATACGCGCGGAATCGGGGCGGGGGTTAGGCCGGGGTGGTGTCGGGGCGGTTCATCCAGCGCCAGAACACCAGCCCGCCCACGGTGTAGGCCACCACATCCAGCGGATCGGCCACTCTTTTCGGGTTAAACAGGGGCAGAAGCACCTCAAACCAGACGGCCACCACCACCCAACTGGCCACAATCCAGGAGAGCGGCAGCACAAAGCTGGGCTGGCGGAAGTAAAACCGACGCATCAGCCACAGAACCATGGTCAGTTGCAGCGGCAGGTCAACCAGATCAGCCAGGTGGGAGTTCACGAAGGTAGGTAGCCGCCCGCTGAGCCAGTAGCGGTTGATGCACGCAAACACGTACAGACAGGTGCCGAGCACAAACAAAGGATGGCGCAGCTCGGCGGGCAGCCTCATCCGGCCAGGGCCGTTACCAGCCAGATCATAAAGGCCATGAGAGCCGCAAAGGCCAGCTGTCCGCCCCTAATGAGATACTTCAGCCCGCGCACCAGCGCGCCATCCTCCGGCTTTATTTCAATCAGCATCAGGGAGGAAACCGGCTGCTCCGATAGGCGGTGCCGGGCCTCGTCGCTGGCCACGCGGTAGGGCTCCAAGGTCTGTCCGCAGTGCTGGCACTGATCGGTAGGCTGCTGCTGCCACTCAGTCCAGTGGCCACAGTGCGGGCATTTTTTGGTGGCCGTCGTCATGTAGTAGGGCAGTTACAGCTCCATGATGTCCTCGTTCCAGAGCGTGGGCTCGTCGCGAATGAAGTCCTGCATCATTTGCACGCACTCAGGCAGGTTCAAAATTTCGACCTCCACGCCGTGCGACTCCAAAAACGCCTGGGATTCGCCAAAGGTCTGGGCCTCACCCACGACCACCTTCGGAATCTTGAACTGCACAATGGTGCCCGCGCACATGTAGCAGGGCATCAGGGTGGTATAGAGCACCGTGTCGCGGTAAGTGCGCTGGCGGCCGGCGTTGCGCAGGGCATCCATTTCGCCGTGGGCAATGGGGTCCAGCTCCTGCACGCGCTTGTTGTGGCCGCGACTCACGATTTCCTCGCCCCGGCGCAGCACCGAGCCAATCGGAATACCGCCTTCTTTCCGGCCCTGAAGCGCCTCATCAATGGCCGCCCGCATGAATTTGTCCATGTGTTGAATGATCATAGGTATGAGGCCGCAAGGTAGGGTGTAATTACCCCAAGTTGCGTACTAGCGCTAGTACGCAACTTGGAAAGGAGGGGCTAGGGGTGGTTGACTCGTTGAACCTCATCTAGAGTCTTGCGCTAGTAATCGTTCTGGTATCATCAACCACCCCTAACCCCCCCTCATCTGAAAAGGGGAACTAGACGCTAGCCCTAGTACGCAACAATGGGTTCTTTACCTAGCGCAGATGCCTTTATATGGGCAGTACTGGCACTTTTCCAGGTCGTCGGTTTTGCGGATGGGCTCTTCGGGGTCGAGGATGCGGTTGACGAGCTGGCCCAGGAGCTGCTCGCTGTGCTGCACGAAATCCTGGCCGTCGGCCGTGAGAAAGCTCATATCGGCCGACATGGGGCCGGCGCTGAGGTTGCGCAGGGAAATAATGGCGGCGTCAGCGGCGGGGCGGCCACCTTGGGCCAGCAGGAAGCGGTAGAGCCAGAGCTGGCGCACTTTATCGGCGGCGGGGGTAGCATCGGTGAGCAGGCGCTGCACGGCATCGGCGGGCCCTTCGCCGCGCTTGAGCAGCTGCAGGTGGTACTTTTCCACCATGCCCGTTTTGTAGTCGACTACCCGCAGGCGGCCATCGGGCAGCTGGTCCACCCGGTCGGCAAAGCCGACGAGGCTCACGGGTAGCTTCTCGCCGGTGGGCAGGGGCACGTACACGGTGGTTTGCAGGGCTTCTTCCTGGCTTTGAATGAGCAGGGGCAGGGCGTCGGGCTGCTCCAGCAGGATTTCCAGGTAGCGGCGCACGAGTTGGCTGGCTACCTGCCCCAGCACGTGGTTCAGGCCTTCGTCGGCGCGGGCATGGCGGCCATCTTCTTCCCGGCGCAAGGCCTTGGCCACCATGACGGGCGCGAGCTTCAGCAGGCCCGGAATATCCTGGGCCGTAACGGATTGCCGGTTCTGTTGGAACGGACCGAACAGCTCCTCCAGCGCCTCGTGTACCACCGTGCCGAACCCATCGGGGCCCAAGGCTTCTTCTACCTCGTCGTTTTCGCGGAAGCGGGCTACGCGCTGGAAGTAGAACTGCAGGGAGCAGTTCAGGTACTGGTTCAGGCCGGTGGGCGAGAGGCCTTTGGTCAGCACCTCGCGCAGGGCCAGCAGCATGCCGGTATCTTTCTCCAGCACCAGGTCCGGGGCTTCGGTGGAAGCTTCCAGCACGGCGGCTCCCGCATGCAGGGGAGGCAGTACTACCTCTTCGGGGGCGGCGGTAACTGTCAAGTCGCGCAGTACCAGGCCGGGGTTCTGCACGGCCAAGTCGTTTTCAATCTGCAGCAAAAAGCGGCTCCGCTCCCCGGTGCGGGTGCCCTCGGCGCCGGGCAGAATGTGGAGCAGATCCACTTGGCCAGCCCGCTGCAAGAGGCGCCAGAACTGGTGGGCCGTGGCGGCTTCGTGGTCGGCGTAGGTAGGCAGCTGGAACGTGGTCAGCACGTCGTACGGGAACAGGGAGCTGTGGCGCTTGGGGGCCGGCAGCACGTTCTCGTTGCAGCTCAGAATGATGATATGGTCGAAGTCGAGGGCGCGGGTTTCCAGCAGGCCCATCACCTGCACGTCGGCAATAGGCTCCCCGCTGAAGGGCAGGCGCGTCGCCTTCATCTGCTCGTACAGAAACCGCCGGAAGGAGCGCACCGACAGCCGCTGCTCCCGGCAGTCAAACACCGAATCCAGGCGCTTGACCAGGGTGAAGAACAGGTAGAGGTACTCGGCTTCAATGGCCGAATGCTGGTCCTGGTAGGCTTGTTTGAGTAGGTTGATGAGCGTGTAGCAGGCCGCAATGATGTCGTCGCAGTTGTTCCAGGTAGCGAATAGGGCTTCTAGCAACTGGTGGCCGCGGCCCAGCTCCACCAGCTCCTCGGCGGGCAGCAGCACGGCGTGACGCTTGACAATGGCCCGGCAGACGTGGTCGAGCAGGCCGTGGTGCTGGGTGTCCTCCTGCTTGTCGAGCCAGTGCTGGTAGCGGCGCAGGAACGGGTGCTGGAGCAGCTTGCTGACGGCCAGATGGTGGTAGCGCGGCACTCCGTAGCCGGTTTCCGGCGAGCCTTCGCGCACGCCCGTCAGGTGCACCTCAAACAGCAGATCCACCAGGTTGAACAGGGGTGTGCTCTGGAAGTTGAGGCCCATGGTCACGTTGTACTCCGGCACGGCCTCCAGGGGTAGGCCGTGCAGCACGGGCAGCAGCAGGGTTTCGTCGGGCAGCACCACGGCTACCTTGGCCGTGGGGTTCAGCTTCCGCGACTCGGCCAGCAGCTGCCCGGCCACCTTGCCCTGCATGGAGGCGTTGGCCACGCCCACGAAGCGCACTTCCCGGGGCAGTCCGCGCAGTAGCTCGGCCGGGCCGCCGAAGTTTTCCCAGGGCAAATCGAACAACTCCTGGTACTGGCGCAGGTGCTGGCCGGCCCGGTTGGGCGAACCTTTTTCCAGATAAAACGCATCGGCATCGAAAAATACTTCCGCCCGGCGGGCCTTGCGCAGCAGCCGGATCAGCTTTTCCTCGGCTTTCGAGAGCAAGCCCAGGCCAATGAACACGTGTTGGGGTAGGGTTTCGTCTTTTTCCAGCCGATCCTGCACGCGGTTCACGGCCAGGCGGTAGGAGAGGCCGGGGTACGCCAAGTGGGTCTGCTCCATGCGGCGACGCAGGCGGCGGTACACCTTCTCCAAGTCGTCCCAGAAGCGGAAGTAGGCGGCCGTGGTGCTTTGCGCGGCTGGCTCAGCTCCCAACTCCCAGCGTTCCAAGGCTTTAGCCTGACTCAGGTACTCGAACACTTTTTTGGGCGAAGCCAGGTTCTGGTCGAGGCTGGAAAAGTCCTGGAGCAGCAGGCCCGACCAGCCCACGAACTGGTCGAAATCCAGCTTGGGGTCGATGTCGCGCAGAATTTCGAACAGCAGCAGCTGCAGGGCAATGGGCTCCTCTACCTGCACGCCGGCCAGCTCCACCATGTAGTCTTCCATGGCCGCAATGCGCGGGCTCCACACGGCCTGCCCGGCCTCGGCGGCCAGGCTCAGCTCGTTCTGCAAGTACACCACGGCGCGCCGGGTAGGCACCACCACCACCAAATCGGACAGGTCGCCGCTGGGGCCGTACTTCGCCACCAGTTCCCGGGCCATGCGCGTAAGAAAGGGCGTGGTATCGGGGCGGGCAGCAAGCGGGGCAAGGGTAGCAGGGGCAGCAGGAGCGGTAATCATACAGTGTAAAGATAAGGCCGGACGCGCTGGAAATAGTTTCGGAGGAAGAAGGCCCAGCGGTTACCTTGCGGGAGATTGGTAGCCTGGCCGGCAAAAAAATGCTTTCATGAAAACCAAACACTTTCTTCTGCTATTCTGCCTTGGGCTGAGCGCTAACGTTGTAGGCGCTATGTTCAAAATCCTGCACTGGCAAGGCGCCGATGTGCTCCTGATTACCGGGGCTCTACCGGTGCTAACGGGGGCCGTAGGGTTTATCTATAAGCTGTTCAGCCACCCCAAAGTGAAAGACTTTCTCAACCGATAACCGCAAGCTCTACCTTAACCCTACCCCCGCAGAAGTACGTACTCCGGTAGCACAAACCACCTGCTACTGTTTTTCTGATGGATCCTACCCAACTTAGCCTCGAACTCCGGCACGGCCAAAGCCCCGACCTGAAACGCCGCCGCTGGATTATCGGCCTGTCCCTGCTCGGGGTGGCGGCCGGCCAGATAGTCAGCCTCTACCAAACCGGCATCATTAAGCACCTGCCCGACCCACCCCTTGGCCCATTTGACTCCGATAAGGTGGATGCCTCGGACTACGCCTACAAGCGCATGGATACCCCCGACGCGCTGCCGATGATTGTTACCTATGGCATTACGGCCACCCTGGCCGGAGCCGGGGGCCTGCACCGAGCTAGCAAGCAGCCCTTACTACCGGTCGCCATGGGCGTCAAAACCTTGTTCGACTCGCTTACAACCGTGAAGCTGGGCCGCGACGAGTGGCAGGAAAACAAGGCCCTGTGCTTTTACTGCCAGGTAGCCACAGTGGCCTCGTTTGCCTCCCTGGCCCTGGCCTTGCCCGAGGCCATTAAGGGCGCCAAAAAGCTGCTGGGTCGGCGGTAACCGCTTATATCACATTTACAAGAAAGCCCGCGCTATAGCAGCGCGGGCTTTCTTGTGAGGTTAACTTCTGCTATCGTGCTGCTTAATGGCCGGCGTTAACCAGTGGCTCAGGTGCCTCTTGCTCCTGAGGAGCCGGGGCCACATAGGTTGCCAAGGAGCGGGCTAACAGCAGCAAGCTCACCAAAATCAAGGCGGCCCCCAGCAGGAAGGGAGCACCCGGGAAGTAAACGGGGGCACTGGCGCCGGTGTAGTACGAAAACAGGTTGGTCATCAGGGGCGGCCCCACAATGGACGTCAGGCTCATGAGGCTGGTCAGCGCCCCCTGAAGTTCGCCCTGTTGGTTGGGCGGCACCTGACCGGAAATAATGCCCTGCAACGCCGGCCCGGCAATACCGCCCAGGCAGTACGGCACCAGAAAGGCAAACATCATCCAGCCTTTGGAGGCGAAGGCAAACAGCACGAAGCCCACGGCGTACAGCAGCATCCCCAGAAACACGGAGCGCTTCGGCCCCAGCACTGGGTTGATCCGCCGGATCAGTACGCCCTGCACAATGGCTACCAGCGCCCCCAGCGCCCCCAGCGAGTACCCAACCCAGGCTTCCGTCCACTGAAACTTCTCAATCACGTAGTACGACCAGGTCGACTGCGTAGCGTGGGCTGCCACGTAGAGCAGCAGCAAAGAGGCCACCAGCCCGGTAATGACGGGGTAGCGCCGCAGCAGCCGCAGGGAGCCGATGGGGTTGGCGCGGGACCACTCAAACGGCCGCCGCTTTTCCTGGGGCAGCGACTCAGGCAACACAAAATAACCGTACACTACGTTCAGCAGGGTAATACCGGCCGCCGCCAGAAAAGGCACCTGATGGCCGTATTTGCCCAGGATGCCTCCCAGCGCGGGCCCGATGATAAAGCCCAGCCCAAAGGCCGCCCCGATCATGCCAAAATTCTGAGCCCGCTCCTCGGGGGCTGATATATCGGCAATGTAAGCGGAGGCCGTCGTGAAGCTGGCTCCCATTACGCCGGCAATCAGGCGGCCGGCAAACAGCCAGCCAATGCTGGGCGCAAAGGCCACCAGCAGGTAGTCGAGGCCAAACCCAAGCAGGGAAAGCAGCAGTACCGGCCGGCGCCCAAACCGGTCACTGAGGTTGCCCATCACCGGCGAAAACAGAAACTGCATCACGGCAAAGGCAAACACCAGCCAGCCGCCTACCCGGGCCGCGTCGCTGATAGTGCCACCCGTCAGGTTGCGGATAAGGGCCGGAATCACCGGCACGATGATACCAATGCCGATTACGTCCAGCAGCAGCGTCAGGAAAATAAAGCCAAGCGCGGCCTTGCGGGGAGCAGCCATAAGGGAGGAAGGATAGGTAGTGGCAACCGTAAAGGTAGAAGCATCTGGCTTCCCTGAGCGTTGGAAAGATGACGGGTGAACCAGATAGTTTTCTCTTGTCTCCAGTGTTTTTAAGTTACAAGCAGCTGTTCCTCAAAACACTACCACTTCTTGCGTGTCAAAATAGTACAGAACGCACTGCACGTCCTCGTAGCCCAGCTGCCGGAATAGGCCGGCGTAGCGCTGCAGGGGTAGGCGGTGGCGGGGCTCGGGGGGGGGCAGCTTAAAGTCGATGAGGGTGACGCGGCGGCCCGTAGACTCAAACACAATACGGTCGGGCTTGTAGTCCTGCTTGCGGGTGCCGCCCACCAGAATCTCGCGTTCCGCCTCGGCTTCTACCTGGGCGCTGAAGTAGTGGGCCATCTGCGGATGCTCCGTTACCTCGTGCAGGCGGCGCAGTAGCTCGGCCCGCTCCCGCGTGCTCACCAGCCCTTCGGCTACCAGCTGAGCCGCTACCCGGTCTACTTCCGTGGCTCGTTTCACCCGGCGCAGGGCGTAGTGCAGCTTGCGGTTCCACTCCCGCTGGGTTTGCTGCTCGTCGAAATCGAAAACCGTGTTGGCGTGGCGCTTCAGGCGCAGGCGCTCCTCCCAGGGCGTGCTGGTGAGGTTGTGCAGGGGTAGGTCGTGGTCGGTGGTGGCGGGCGCGTGGCGCTGGGCCGGCACGTAGCCGTGGGCATCGGACAGCACGTAGGCCATTTGCTCATCGTCCCACTGCGTGGTGCTGCTGAGGTAGCGGTGTAGCAGCTCGGCCACGGTTTTGGCCGGCTCCGGCGGGGCAAGGGCCTCCCCGTCCTTGGGGGCTTTCACCGGCCGGGGCTTGCGGCTGATGGCGTAGAGGCGGTGGCGCGGGCGGGTGAAGGCCACGTACAGCATGTTCAGGCCTTCCAAGAAGGTTTTCTCGATTTCCTCGGTGTACTGCTCGGCCAGGGGGGTATGCAACAGGGCCTGGGTTTGGGGTAGCACAGCCACGGCGGGCATGCTGGTTAGCGGTTTATGGTCCGTGTCGGCCAGCCGGCCCCAGAGCAGGGTACCCATGTAGGGCCTGAGCGACCAATCCGCAAACGGCACAATAACCACGCCGTAGGCCAGCCCCTTGGCCTTGTGCACGGTGGTAATGGTAATGGCGTTGCGGCCGGCCGGGGCGTTGATGCTCAGGCTGCTTTTGCGCTGGTCCCAGTAAGCCAGGAAGTTGTTGAGGTTGTTGCCGAAGCGCAGGCTGTACTCCAGAGTCAGGTCCAGAAACCGGAACAGGTACTCCTGCTCGGCCACCCGGTGTAGCAGCCCGAATAAGCTAATCAGGCGCTCCGTCAGCTCGTAGAGGCCCAGGTTGCCGGTTTCCCGCTCTTGCACGTCGTAGCCCAACGCGCGCAACTCATCAAAGAAGGGCTGCACCGATTCACCGTTGGCCAGCTCCGCCCAGCGGCGGGCCCGCTCCGGGGTTGGGTCCAGGCCGCGCACCACCCGGTCTACCAGCAGTAGCGCCTCCGCTCGGGCCAGCGTGTCAGCGGGCTGGTTCAGCACCCGGAACAGAGCCACCAGCAGGTTTACTACCTCCGCAAACTCCAGGGAAAGGGAGTCGGCCGAAATAATATCGTAGCCGCGCTCCTTCAAGAACTTGGCAACCCGGCGGCTTTGGTCGCGGCGGCGGCAGAGCACGGCCACATCCTGCAGGCGGAAGCCATCGGCTACGGCTTTTTCCACCAACTGAAGCGTCAGATAAAGGGTGCTTTCGGTGTAATCCAGCGTCTGCCCGGTAAGGTAGCCCGGTAGCAAGTCCGGCGTGTACGTGCCCAGGGCGGCATCGTAGCGGCAGGCGGGGGCATCGTCCTCGGTGAACAGTAGCTCTACGTGGCCCGTGTTGTTGGGCCGACTAGTTGCCGGCCCCTGTTGCACAAAGCCCGCATCGTAAATGTCCTGCACCAGCGGCAACGAGGCGTGCGTAGCGCTGACGTGGGTGAAAAAATGGTTGTTGAAGTCGATAATGGCCGGGGCCGAGCGGAAGTTGGTGTTCAGGTTGGCCGCTTCCAGGCTTTGGTCCAGGGTCAGGTAGCGGTCAGCCAGCAACTCGCGCAGCTCCTCATCGGCCGCCTTGTTATACAGGTGCTCCGTCTGGTTTTGATAGAGGCGCAGAATCTGCTCCATTTCGCCCCCGCGCCAGCGGTAGATGGCCTGCTTGGCGTCGCCCACGGCCAGGCTGAGGTTGCCCCCGGCCACGGCATTTTCCACCAGCGGCAGCAGGTTGTTCCACTGCAGCACCGAAGTATCCTGGAATTCATCGATAAGCAGGTGCAGGTACCGCTCGCCCATGCGCTCATACAGGAACGGCACCGGCTCGCGCAGCACAATCTGGGCAATGCGGCGGTTAAACTCGGCAATAAGCACTACCCCCCGGTCGCGGCTCAACTGGTCCACCGACTTGCTCAGCTCACTCAGCAGACTGACTTGGAAGAGATAGGGCAACATACCCGTCACCAGCAGGTAGTCGGGCAGCAGGGTAGCGCGCAGCTTTTCCACCAGCTCGTAGGCGGCCAGCAGAGCCGGTTTCACGGCGTCCACGCGGGCCTTATCCGGAGCGGTTTTGACTTTGCCGCTGTACCACTTATTCTGCTCTACGGTGGCCCGCACGTAAGTATTGGCTTCTTTATCGGGTTGTAACCGCTCTTCCCACTTGGTGAGGTAGCCCAGCAGCCCGCTGCGGCCCTGGTACAGGTCGGAGTCAGTTACGCCGGCCGTATCCACGGCTTCCTGGGCTACCTGGGCTACCTGCCGGAAGGCGTCCTCAATTTCGGCTTTGCGCTGGCGCAGGCCCTCGTGCAGGCGGCGGTAATCCTGCAGGCTCAGTTTCTGGAGCTGCTCCACGGCCTCATGCACCGGCTCGCTGAGCAAGAACTGCCCGAAATCCACCAGCTCGGTGGGCAGGTTGTTCCAGCTGCGGCCTTCGTCGGCCTTGCTAAGGGCAAAGTCGGAGATGGTGCGCGACAACAGGGCCGCGTTAGGGTCCCGGTTCACGCGGTCCAGCAGCAGGGCCACGGCACTTTGCAGCACGGTAGCACTGTCCAGCTCCACTTCAAACGTGGCAGGCAGCCCCAGCTCCCGGGTAAAGGCCGTAACTATGCGCTGCACAAAGGAGTCGATGGTGCTGACGGCGAAATCGGCGTAGTGGTAGAGCACCAGCCGGAACGTGCGCGCGGCCCGCTCGCGCAGCACCCGCTGCCGCTCCTCCGGGGCAGGCAGGTAGGCCAGTTGTCCTTCCGCGGCCAGCTCTTCGGCAATTTCCGTGAGCAGCGAATCCGTTTCGCCTTCCGGCAGCTGGGCAAACCGCCGCAGGGCCCCAATAATGCGCTCCTTCATTTCGCCGGCCGCGTCGTTGGTAAATGTAATGGCCAGAATCCGCTTGAAGTACGAGGCATCGTCGGTGCCCAGGGCCAGCTTCAGGTATTCCTTGGTGAGCTGATAGGTTTTGCCGGAGCCGGCGGAAGAGGAATAAATGCGGAAAGTGGCGGGCATGGGAAGGGGAAAGGAGGACCAAGAGAAAGCTCTTGCCCGAAATGAATTCCGTTTTCAGGCACTCCCCTTTATTCTTCCTCTTTGCTAGGTAGAGCCGGGGGAGCCTGGTTTTCAACCGTAATTTTGGTAGCGCCGGCCCGCTGAATCATTACTTGTTTGCCCACTTCTGTCAGGTTACGGCTCTCGTAAATCTTCATGGCCGTCGATATATCGATGGCCTGCCGGGTCTGCTCATCCAAATCGAAGGTGAGCGTGATAAAGTTCAGGTGTACCCCAAGCGGCTCCAGCGCTTTATTTGCTTGTGTCAGCAAGCTATTCTCGATTTCAGCCTGGTCTAGCTCTACAATATCCTCGGTCAGAAATAACGCCTTGCTTACGTCCCGAATCCGCTTGTCGATAACCATGTTTTCGGCGCCCTCAAACGCGGTTGGACTAAGCGCCTCATTGCTGTCCGCGTTAGCATTGGCCTTGCCCAAATACTTGGCCTGCCTGATAAACGCCAGCGGGTCAATAATCGAATAATCGTAGTCGATGTGGACGGAAGCCCGCACGCGGTCCTTCAGGTTGGTAATAAACCGACTATCCCCCTGCATCGGAAAGTTGGGAATGACCACTTTCATGTAGCACGGATTCATCGTGCCTTTCGGTACGGCGTCGCCGGCGGCAATTTTACTCCATTCCATGCCACAGTCATTGGAAACCAACACTTGCTGGTTTGATTTGGCGTAGTTGCAGCTAGACAAAAGACCAGCTAGTAGTAGAACAGAAAAAGTGCGCATAGTGGCTGCATGCTGAAGTAAGCGGAAAAAACAAGCGGCTGGCTAAGGTAGTAAGGCCCTTGTTCAGTTGGCCCTACACCGGTCCCCGCAGCCGCACCACCACGTCCGGCTCTATTCGCGCGGGCCGCTTGGTGGTGGGGTCCAGCAGCACCCATTGGGTTTCCGCCTCGCAGAGCAGCTTGCTGTCCTCGGCCCGCTCAATGCGCACGAAGCGCTGGCACTGGGCCCCGCGCACTTCTCCAATCCAGGTGGTGCAGCGCAGCTGCTCGCCCAGCAGGGCGGGGTGGCGATACTGCACGCGGTGTTCCCGCACTACCCAGATGTAGTGCTCCCGCTCGCCGGCGGGGTAGGCCGTGAGCCAGTGCGCCCCGGCCGTATCCTGCACCCAGCGCACGTACTGCACATTATTGACGTGGTCTAGCTCGTCGATGTCCTCGGGCTGAACCGTCAGGAGGCGGGAGAAGCGAAAAGCGGGGGGCGCGGGCATTTCCATAGGCTCAAAGTTACCTCCTCGGCCGGCAAACAAACTCAGGGCTGAATAAGCTTGCAATAAATTCAACAAGAGAAATCAGGGTAGTAATTGGTATTAATTACCTGAAAAACAGAATGTTATTGAGAATGGATGGTAGTTAAGCACGGGATAAATTCTTGGAAGGGTAAACATATGAGGTATTCCACATCTAAAATATCCGTGTATATTTGAGCACATTAAGAAAACGCGGTTTCACCGTCCTGTTGAGTACTTCCATCCGGGAGGGAAAGCAGAGTTGAGTGCGCTTTCCGAAAAAAACATCCATCATCACCAGTACCATGCAGACAGGAACTGTAAAATTCTTCAACGAAACCAAAGGTTTCGGCTTTATCAAAGTTGACGAAACCGGCGAGGACGTATTCGTGCACGTAACCGAGTGCATCGACGAAATCCGCGACAAAGACAAAGTGGAATTTGAAATTGCTCAAGGCCGCAAAGGCCCGAACGCCGTGAAAGTGAAACTGGCTTAGTCCTTTATCCTTCTCGGATAGCTTTAAAAAAGCAGGCTCCTGACGAGCCTGCTTTTTTTGTGCCTAGCCATTACAATTATCATTGGCCCCTGCGTATGGATCTATTTTAAAGCTCGAGCCGTTAGGGAATAGCTGAGGCAGGAATGCAATTTGATTATTTCTGCGTATCTTTGCACCCGCATTTGAGAACGGCCACGTTCCGCGCAGCTTGTGAGCTGCCTTTAAGAAACCTGTTGGGCCGGCTTTGTCTTCCGTCCGTTGCTTCCGTCACTTGTCGTTGTGTTGAGTGGGAGAGAAGAGCGTCGCTGAATCCGCTGTTTTCAGAGCTACAGTCTCCACTCCATCAACACAGACATGGAAAACGAAAAGGTAAAAATGAAATTCAGTGAGTTGACCCTCTCTGAAGAAATGCAGCGCGCCATTGCTGAGGTAGGCTACGAAGAAGCGTCGCCCATTCAGGAGGCTGGTATTCCGGTATTGCTCCAGGGGCGCGACGTAATTGGACAGGCCCAGACGGGCACCGGCAAAACGGCCGCTTTCTCTATTCCCGCCATTGAGCGCATCGACACCGAGTCGCGCGAAGTGCAGTGCCTGGTGCTCTGCCCTACCCGCGAACTGGCCGTGCAGGTTTCCGGCGAAATCCAGAAGCTCGGCAAATACAAGCGCGGCTTGGCCGTAGTGCCGATTTACGGTGGCTCCAGCTACGACCGGCAGTTCCGCGCCCTGGAGCGCGGCGTGCAGATTGTGATTGGTACGCCCGGCCGCGTGATGGACCACATCGAGCGGGGTACCCTCAAGCTTGACAACTGCAAAATGATCATCCTCGATGAAGCGGATGAGATGCTGGACATGGGCTTCCGCGACGACATCGAGACGGTGCTCAAGAAGATGCCCGAGCAGCGCCAGACGGTGTTCTTCTCGGCTACCATGAGCAAGCCGATCATGGAGATGACCAAGCGCTACCAGACGGATCCGCAGATCGTGAAGGTTAACCATCAGGAAATGACGGTTACCAACATCGAGCAGAGCTACTTTGAGGTGCGCGGCCCCCAGAAGAAGGACGTGCTGACCCGTCTCATCGACATGTACAACATTAAGTCGGGCATCGTCTTCGCTAACACGAAGCGCATGGTGGACGAAATCGTGGGTGACCTGCAAGCCAAAGGCTACTTCGCCGAAGGCCTGCACGGCGACATGGGCCAGCAGCAGCGCCAGAATACGCTCGACAAATTCCGCAAAGGCACCCTGGAAATCCTGGTCGCCACCGACGTAGCCGCCCGCGGCATCGACGTGGACAACGTGGAGGTAGTCGTAAACTACGACCTGCCCGCCGACGAGGAATACTACGTGCACCGCATCGGCCGCACCGGCCGCGCCGGCAAGCAGGGCAAGGCCTTCACTTTTGTGAGCGGCCGCGACATCTACAAGCTGCGCGACATCATGCGCTTCACCAAGGCCACCATCAAGCAGGAGCGGGTGCCTTCGTTTGAAGATGTGTCGGAAGTGAAAACTACCCTCATGCTCAACTCCATTAAGGAGGTGATTGAGAAGGGGAACCTGGACAAGTACATTGCCCGGGTGCAGCGCCTCATCGACCAGGATCAGGAAGACGGCGTAACGTCCCTGGACGTGGCGGCGGCTCTGCTGAAAATGACGATGAAAGAGGACAAGCGCGCCCAGGAAAGCCTCGACGCCAGCCGCACCCAGGGGGCGGCCCGCCCCGGCTTCACGCGCCTGTTCGTAACCATGGGCAAAAAGGACCGTCTGCACCCCCGTGACATTGTGGACCTGATTGCCGAAAACACCAGCCTCACGGCCGGTAAGGTAGGCGACATTGCCCTCTACGATAAGTTCAGCTTCGTGGAAGTACCAAACGAGTTCGTGGAAGAGGTGGTCAGCCAACTGGGCCGCAGCACCATTCAGGGCCGGCCGGTAGCCTTCAACATTGCTACCCCTCGCCAGGAGGGTGATGCTCAGCAAGAAGGCGGTAACCGGGGGGGCTTCGGTGGCGAGCGTCCGCGCCGGGGCCCGGGTGGCTTCGGTGGTGGCGAGCGGCGAGAAGGCGGCTTCGGCGGCAACCGCGGCGGTGGCTCCTACGGTGGCAACCGTGGTGGCAGCTCCTACGGCGGCGGTGAGCGGCGGGAAGGCGGCTTTGGCGGCAACCGCGGCGGTGGTAGCTACGGTGGCAACCGGGGCGGTGGTTCTTACGGCGGCGACCGTCGGGAGGGCGGCTCCTTCGGGGGTAACCGCAGCGGTGGCAGCAGCTACGGCGGCGGCTACAAAGGCAAGCGCGACAACGGCGGCTTCGACGAATAGGTAACTTCCAGTCTCGGCCGCAAGCCGATATAGCCCAAGGTTAAATAGCAAAGGCCACTCGAACGAGTGGCCTTTGCTATTTAACCTTGGGCAAACTATGCGGTAGCAAACCACTAGCCGCCTAGGGGCAGTTGTGTGGGCTATTTCGAGGAGTCGCGCAGGGCGCGCATCTCGTCGTGGCCTTGGGTTACGCCAGCGGCCTGTTTGGCAATGAGGGCTTGCAGCTCGCTGGGTATGCCTTGCAGTTTCTGGGCTGTTTCGTAGGCTTTTTTGGCGTAGTCTTCACCCCGCTCGCACTCAGCCAGGATGCTGTGCCGGTCTTTGCCGGTTATCAGACCTTTCAGGTTGATAAAGGCGCGGTGTACGGTACCCGTAATGGAGGATTCCTCTTCCGGATGCAGGTTCAACTTGTGCATCTGGTCTTCCAGCTCCGTGATGTACTCGGAGCGCTGAGCGGCATATTTCTTAAAAATCTGCTTCAGATCAGCGTCCTCTACGTCGGTCATGGCTTCGGCGTAGCCGCGCTGACCATCTTTTAGGGTTTCCAGGAGTTCGTTGAGGCCGGCTTGGAGGGTTTTAGCGTCCATGAGGAGAGGAAATTTGGGTGTTAGGAAAGATAGTTGTGCCCTTCTTTACTGATAGAACCCAAATCAAGTTGCAATAAGTGCTAAAACGAATATCGCCGCTCAGCGCTACGCCGTGCCAAGCAAGTTGGTTTCAAGTTCAACAAGCAAGGCGTAGTTGCCCGTTCGTTACCATAGAAACCCAGCGTATGTACCAATTACGCAGCAGCCAGGGCCCGCCCGGCCAGGTAGCCCGTGGTCCAGGCTGCCTGAAAGTTGAAGCCACCAGTAATGCCGTCAATGTCAAGTACTTCCCCGGCAAAATGCAGCCCAGGTACGCGGCGGCTCTCCATGGTTTGCATATTGATTTCACTGAGCGTGATGCCCCCACAGGTGACAAACTCGTCCTTGTAGGTGGTTTTGCCGCGCACGGGTAGGGCCGTGCGGAGCAGGCTCTCGATGAGGCGGTTCTGAAGCTTGGCGGGCAGCTCGTTCCAGCGGGTTTCCGGCCCAACGCCGGCCTGCTCCGTGAGCGTGCGCCACAGGCGTTGGGGCAGGCCGCAGAGCGGATTGCTGGCTACCACCTTCTTGCCGTGCAGCTCCCGGAACTCTACCAAGTACTGGCGCAGCGTGTCCTCGGTGTACTCAGGAATCCAGTTGATGAGGGTAGTGCTCTGGTACTGCAGCTCGTGCAAGCGGCGGGCGCCCCAGGCGGAAAGCTTGAGTACTGCCGGTCCGCTCAGGCCCCAGTGCGTGACCAGCACTGGACCTTCGTATTCCAGCTTTTCGCCGCTTACGCGCACCCGCGCCCGGGGCACGCTCACGCCCGGCAGCTCCCGCAGCGGGGAATTGGGTACGTTGAAAGTAAACAAGCTGGGTACTGGTTCCTGCACCGTGTGGCCTAGCTGGCGCAGCCACTCATACTGCTCCGTTTTAGGTGCACCGCCGGTGGCTACCAGCAGTCGTGCTACCGCAAGCTTCTGGGCGTGGGCGCCCGTCAGGGTCAGCTCGAAGCCCCCCGCGGGTAGCAGTGCAATGTGCTCGGCAGTGGTTTGCAGCAGGATTTCAACGCCCGCTACCCGAGCTGCCGTCAGCAGGCACTGGGCAATGGTTTCTGAGGAGTCGGTGGTGGGAAACATGCGGCCGTCGGGCTCGGTTTTGAGGCGCACGCCGCGCTGCTCAAACCAGCGGACCGTGTCCAAGGCACCAAACTGCTTGAAGGCCTCTTTGAGTTGCTTGGCCCCGCGGGGGTAGTGCTGCACTAGTTGGGCGGCCGTGTCGGCGGCATGGGTCACGTTGCAGCGCCCCCCACCCGAAATGCGGACCTTGCTCAGCAGCTTGGAAGTTTTCTCAATCAGGACTACCCGCAGGCTGGGGTTGGCCTCGGCGCAGGCAATGGCCCCGAAAAAACCCGCGGCTCCCCCGCCCAATACGGCCACTGTACGCTTCGCTTCATTCACGCTGCAAAGATACGGCTTAGGCGGCTGGCAGCGAAGGCCCGGGCTACCGCAACATCAGCAATATTCGAGGGCGGCCACCACATCTTCGTGGCGGAACTGGTAGCCGGTCAGCTCCCGAATAAGGGTAGAATCAATCTGCTTGCCTCCCGCAGACTCTTCCAGAAACGTGGGCGGCTGCAAGCCGAGCCGGGTAGCGGCGACCGTGTAGAACGTGCGGCGGGTAGGATGGGTAGCAGCGCTGGCGTTGAACGTGTAGCCCCATAAATCCTGCTCAATAATGCGGCTGAGCAGGCTAATGCAATCCTGCAAGTGAATCAGGTTGACGGGCGCTTCGCCGTGAGGAACGCCCGCGCGCCCCGCCAAAAACCGGCCCGGCGCGCGCCCCGGGCCCATTAAGCCGGCCAGGCGCACTACCGTGTGGGCGGGGCCCTGAAACAAGGCTTCGGCCTGCAGCAACGGGGCGGCGGCCGTGGCAGCGGCCTGCGCGTCGGGCTCCCGCATCAGACGGGGCTCGTCGGCATACACGCCCGTGGAGCTGACCAGCAGCACATGCCGAACGCCTACCTGAGCGGCTGTTTCGGCCACCGGGCGCAGCAGCGCCGGGTAGGCCTCGGGGGAGCCGGCCCCGCGGGTTGGTGGCACGTTCAGCACCAGCACGTCGGCGCCTTGTAGCTGAGCCCGTAGGGTGTCGGCATCAGTAGCAGTGAGGTTGGGAGCCAGCCGGAGCAGAAAGGGCCGAATCCCGGCGTCGCGCAGGGTAAGGAGCTGGCCCGGGGTGGTAGTAGAGCCGTGCACGCGGTAGCCCAACGCCACCAGGGCCTGCGCCAGGGGCAAACCTAGCCAGCCACAACCCAGTACGGCTACCGTGGGGGGCGAAACGGAAGGAATGGAGTCGGTCATGCGGGGTAAAGGTGGTAAAAAATCTTTCGCGGGCAAGTCAGAGCAAAGTGCTATTTCGGGACGTAGGTAGTACCAGTTTGGCCTTTGAGTGCACCTGCCTCCTGAGCAATACGCTAATTAGGCTAGCCTATAGAAAGACAAAGCCACTGCAGAAATACCGTTCTTGCGGGCCGTAGCCCGCGGGCTGCCCTAATTTTTTACCTCATCATTCCCACCTTTTCTCATGTCTGCTTCGCATCCTTACGCCCAGCCCATGCTCCGCGACAACGCCCTGCAGGGCAAAACCATCGTCGTGACGGGCGGCGGCACCGGCCTTGGCCGCGCCATGACTACGTATTTTTTGCAGCTGGGCGCCAACGTCGTTATCAGCTCCCGTAAGCTGGAGGTGCTGGAAAAAACGGCCGAGGAGCTGCGCCAGCAAACTGGCAACCAGAGCGTACTGGCCGTGCAGTGCGACGTACGCAAGTACGACGAAGTAGAAGCCCTACTGCAGAAAACCATCAACACGTTTGGCGGGGTAGATGTGCTGCTCAACAACGCGGCCGGCAACTTCATCAGCCCTACGGAGCGCCTGAGCCACAAGGCTTTCGACGTTATTGTAGACATTGTGCTGAAGGGCTCCTACAATTGCACGCTGGCGTTTGGCAAGCGCTGGATTGCTGAAAAGAAGCCCGGTACCATCCTCAACATTGTGACTACCTACGCCTCCGTCGGCTCGGCGTTTGTGGTGCCGTCGGCGGCGGCCAAAGCCGGGGTATTGGCCCTGACCCGCTCCCTGGCCGTGGAGTGGGCCAAGTACGGCATCCGTTCCAACGCCATTGCCCCTGGCCCGTTCCCGACGGAAGGCGCCTGGAGCCGCCTGTTCCCCGAGCCCCTGGCCTCGAAGCTCGACCCCGCTGCTTCCGTACCCCTCAAGCGCGTGGGCAACCACCAGGAGCTGGCCAACCTGGCCGCCTACATGGTGTCTGACTTTGCCGCCTACATGAACGGGGAGGTAGTAACCCTGGACGGAGGCGAGTGGCTGAACGGAGCCGGCGAGTTCAACAAGCTCGAACTCCTAACTCCCGACATGTGGGACCATATCGAAAAAACCATGCGCCGCTAAATCACGGATTTAGACGGATTTCTTGGATTACACGGATTCGTTCGGATTGTTTGTGAGGAAGTGCCTGATACAAAAAAGCTCCTGAAATTATTCAGGAGCTTTTTTGTGATAGTGTATTACGGAGAAGAGCGTAGGAATCGTTTATACTTTAGGCTGGCTTCACCAAAATTGAGTAAGAGCCCTACTTCCAGGCGGTATGCTTTTAGGTAGTTTCTAATTTGAGCGTAATGAAGAGGCGTTATCTCAACTAACGCTTTTAACTCAACCACTACTTGTTTTTCGACCAAGAAATCTACGCGTCGGGCTCCTACTTCACTGTCCAAATAATAGACTGGCAAATGAATTTCTTGTTCGAACACTATATTATTTTTCTCAAACTCAATAGCTAAACTGCGCTGATAAATGATTTCAGGAAATCCATTACCAAGTGCCGTATGTACGCGCATAGCGCAGCCAATAATTGTTCTGGTTAAGTCGCTCTGCGCATTTCCAATCAGCATAGCTAGTATTTAGTAAATTCTCCGAACGAATCCGTGTAATCCGAGAAATCCGTCTAAATCCGTGATTAAAGTTTGTACCCTTTAAAGTCTTTCGTGAACTCCTGGGCCGGAATGGGCTGGTTGGCCACGATGTCGCTGAACTCAAACTTCTCGAACAGCCCTTTATCGTCGTTTACCTGAATCACAAGAGGTAGGGTCAGCTTCTGATCCACGGCAATGATGACGCGGCGGCCGTAGGCGTTGGGCACTTGCAGGGCGCGGCCGGCCGGTACGGTAGCGCCGGGGGCCAAACCGTTGCGCTCCAGAATCCGGTATTCGCCGCAGCCGAAGCGGTCGGCAATGGACGCCACGGTTTCCGTTTTGGCGGGCTTGTAGGTTACGTAGCGAAACTGGGGATAGTCGGCGCGCAGGATGTGGGCCGGGCGGCCCTGCACGGTCGTGTCGCCGGCGTAGCGGAAGCTTTTCTCGAAGCTGTGGTCGACGCGCTGGCTGGAGCCGCGCAGCAGCTCGGCAATGGTGCCGTACCCTGCGTCGAGCACGCTGTGGTGCTGGGTTTTACGCATCAGGGCCCCCAGCGGGTCGAGGCTGACGGTGACGTAGGGGAAGCTGTTGGGGTACACCCAGGCGTCGCCGTCGTTCTGGCCCGTCACGTAGAGCACTTCAATGCCCTTCTGGTTGCGCAAATACACTTTATAGGGCTTGAAGGCCATTTTCATGCTGGTGCGAGCCTGTTGGTAGCTACCTTCAATCCGCTCCTGGGCGCGCACATTGCAGCGCAGGGTTTTTAGGTTTTCGATGGAAGTGGAGAGGCGGGCAATAAGCTGTTCCGTAGTGAGCTTGGCGTCGGCGGGTACGGCTGCCATGCTGCTGAGGGCCAGCCCGGCAATCGTGAGAAGTCGGAAAGTACGAATCATGCAGAAAGTAAAGTGGGAATCAGATAGAAAGGTACATGCCGGTTAGCAGAAATCAAGCCGGAAGAAATAGAGGGATAGATAGGCGAATTGGTGAAAAGATGAGCTTAGGAATGGATAAAGTAAACTAAAGAAAAGCCCATCATCCGGAGCCCAGCGGAAGACCTTATGATACCTGAACAAGACGTTATTTCGTCGGTCGTTTAGCTATCATAAGGTCCTTCGCTGGGCTCCGGAGGACAGACAGTTTCCCATACTACCTAACTCACTTTATCACCAACTCACTTAATTGAGACTGATGCGGGGAAAGCGGCTGGCGGTGCTGTCGAAGACAAATAGCTCGTCAATTTCGATTTCACGCAGAAACTGGTAAAGAGGAAAGCGCTCCACCACGGCCCGAACGGTGGCCGCGTTCTGCCCGTTCATGGTGACCCAGCCCCGGGTGCGGTCGGCGCTGATGGCGTAAGACTCCACGATGTTTTCCTCGATTAACTGGTTAATAAAGGCACGATGGCGCGGGATAAGGGCAATAAAATCCTCATCAAAAACATCGGGGAGGCGTAGCGTAACGACAAATTTGGCCATGAAACAAGAAGCAGACACGGCCATAACGCCACCGGCTGCCCGAAGGTTGGAGGGAAGAGCCGCTGCAACTTTTTTCGGCTGGTACCAGAATAGGGAGCATGCATTTCTCTGTCATTACCCCGACCCACAACCGCCGCGACTTTCTGCCCGAGGCGGTAGCCAGCGTGCGTGCCTCCGTTTCGGCGCCCCTGGATTTTTCCTTTGACCACCTCATCTGCGAAAACGCCTCCACCGACGACTCGGCCGAGTGGCTGCGCCAGGCGGCCACCCAGGATGGCATTCCGCTGCGGGTCCGCAGCCAGCCCCACAAGTTGCTGCCCGGCCCCGCCCGCAACCTGCTGATCCGCCAGGATGCCCCCGCCGACAGCTGGATTGTACCCCTCGACGACGACGACATCCTGCTGCAACGGGCTCTGTATCACTACGCCGACCAGATTCAGCAACATCCCGGCCGCCCCTGGCTGGTAGCCGACTTCCTGCGCGTTGACCAGGACCGGCGCTACCTGCCCAATGAAGACTACTACGCCTGGAAGTTCGACTCGCCGACCGATATGCTGCGCGCCATTTTTCGGGCCGAGCACTTCATTCAGGGCAACGTGTGCTACAGCCGCCAGCTTTTTGAGGAGGTAGGCGGCTACGACGAACAGATTGAAATGGCCGAGGACCTGGACCTGTATGTGCGCTTCCTGCTGGCCGGCCACCAGCCCGTTATCTGCCCCCACCTCAGCCACTTGCACCGTTTTCACACCAGCAACGTCAGCATCGGCGTTGATGCCGACAAGCACAGCCAGGACCTGCGGGTGATTTACGACAAGTACGCCGGGCAACTGCAGGCACTAGGGATTGAGCGGCCGTAAAGCGCAGGCTAAGCGGACCAAAAGATTTCGCGGATTCTGGTCACGAATTCGGCTTCTGTTCCCATATCCTATCAAGAACGTCATGCCAAGGCGGAGCCGAAGCATGACGTACAAAGTCGCCACCAAAATCCGGACAATCTCAAATCCGTTTAGTCTTATTCTTTCACCACCACCCCGCCTTTGACTACCAACCGTACCTGCCGTAGGGTCTTGATATCCTTCGTAGGGTCGCCGGCGACGGCAACGAGGTCCGCGAGCAAACCGGGCTGGATGCGGCCCCGGTCGGGGAGCTGGAAGATGCGGGCGTTACCGGCGGTGAAGCCGCGCAGGGTTTGAAGGCTGGTAAAGCCGTATTCCTGAATTAGCAGCTCGGCCTCGCGCAGGTTGTCGCCGTGGGCGAACACGCCTACGTCGCCACCGTAGGCCAGGTCCACGCCGCTTTGCAGGGCCGCTTTCATAGTTTGCTTTTTCTGCTGGATGCGCTCCGGCTCCGGGTCCTGGCCTTTGCGCCAGCCGCGGTACCGGGAGGTAGCGTCGCCAGCCGCGACGGTAGGGCAGAGGGCTACCCCGCGCTGCTTCATCAGCTTAAAGACTTCGGGGGTGCCCGCGTCGCCGTGTTCAATGGTCTGTACGCCGGCCAGGGTGGCCCGGCGCATGCCCTCGGGCGTGCTGGCGTGGGCCACCACGGGGCGGCCGGAGCTGCGGGCGGTTTGCACAATCAGGTTTAGCTCGTCTTGGGTAAAGGTAGGGCGGCTGGGCTCGTTGGCGCCCCAGCGGTAGTCGGCGTACACCTTGATGACATCGGCGCCCCGGCCAATCTGCTCCCGCACGGCCCGGATAATGCCGTCCACCCCGTCGGCCTCCTGGGCGCCCTGGGGCACCACAAAGCCGGCCGCCAGCTTGGGCCCGTAGGAGCCGGTAGCCACCAGCGCCCGGGTAGCTACCACCATGCGCGGCCCCGGAATCAGGCCCCGGTCAATGGCTTGCTTCAGGCCCACATCGGCGTAGCCCGCGCCCTCGCTGCCCAGGTCGCGGACGGTAGTGAAGCCGGCTTCGAGCGTGGCGCGGGCGTGGGCCGTGGCGCGGGCCACCCGCAACGCTTCCGATTCCTGCAGCACCTGGTCGTTCCAGCTGGTTTCGTTGTAGGGGTGCAGCAGCAGATGGCTGTGGCCTTCAATGAGCCCCGGTAGCAAGGTCAGGCCCGGCAGCTCCACGGTGCGCGCCCCGGCCGGGGCCGGGAGCTGGGCGGCCGGCCCCACGGCTTTGATTTTGTCACCTTCCGTTAGCACGGCCCAGCCGGGGTGCAGGGTTTCGCCATCGAAGACGGCCGCGGGGCGGAGCAGCAGGGCGGGGGTAGGCGTTGGCGCGGATGGTTGGGCCAAGGAGGTCAGGCCAGGGAAAAGTAGGCTGATGAGGAGAGGGAGGCGCACGGAAGGCAGGAAAATATAGAAGGCGCTTAAAGCTACGGTTGCTTTCGCAGATTGTAGGATATGCCCAGTTGAGCATCCCAGACAAACAACTGCTGTCCATCAAATCGAAAACTGGCATCCTCAACCTGCAGGTTGGGCCGTAACATTCGCGGATGAAACAACACCTCCAAATTAAATCGGCTACCCCACAGCTGCTGGTAGGTCAGGCCTGACCATAGCCCAAAGCCTGCCCGTACTTCATCGGTCCGCTCGCGAGAGCCCACCACGTACAGGCCGGCACTTGGTCCTAGCACGGCCTCAAGCCGCGGCCCCAGTTTCAATCGGGGCGCCAATAAAACCTGAATGGAGTACAGAAAATTATGGTACTCAGTAATGGTCCGCCCGCCGCCCGTAAAATCAAAGTCGGGGACAAACTCCTGATAGGGCTGGTGGTTGCGGGCAATGGTAGAACCGATACCAACCACTAGCCGGCGGCCCAGCGGTAGTACAACGTGCACCCCAGCGGCAGGAGCGCCGGTAAAGGACTTCTCGCCTACACGGGTATAGCCGCCTGCCCCTAGTAGTTTCTGCCCAAAGCCGGGAAATGTCAAGAAGGTAAGTAGAGATAGTGCGACGAAGATTGTTTTCATAGCTAATAGAAGAAGGGCAAAATATATTGGTGAAAGGAAATGCAGAGGATAGAACTGGCTGCATAAAAAACACCCGCTAACAGCAAGGTAGCGGGTGTTCTTGACATGCTTTGTATAAGCCTAAACTTGACTATGCCTTTTCCTTGGCCGGCTTGCGCTTCACTTTGATCTTCTCCAGCTTCTTGCCGTTGTGGGGGGTAGCGGCTTCACTGCCGGGGCCACCCACGAGGGTCATTTCCCTAACGAGGTGGCCGGCGCCGGCGTATTTATCGACCACGAACAGCATGTAGCGCACGTCGAGGGTGATGTTGCGCACCCGGTCGGGGTCGAACATGATGTCGGACATGGTTCCTTCCCAGTTGCGGTCGAAGTTGGTACCGATCAGCTCCCCGCGGCCGTTGATGACGGGCGAGCCGGAGTTGCCCCCTGTCGTGTGGTTGGTAGCAATAAAGGCCACGGGCACGGTGCCCTTGTAGGCGTAGGGGCCGAAATCCTTGTTCTGGTACAGCTCGGCCAGGCGGGCGGGCACTTCAAACTCGGGGTTGGTGGGGTCGGCCTTCTCCATGATGCCGTCGAGGGTAGTGTAGAAGTCGTACTTCGTGCCGTCGGCGGGCTGGTAGCCGGCTACCTGGCCGTAGGCCACGCGCAGGGTGGAGTTGGCATCGGGGTAGAACTTGCGCTCCGGCTGCTGCAGGCGCAGGCCGGCCACGTAGGTGCGCTGGAGCAGGGCAATGTTATCGGTGGCGGCGGTGTAGGTGGGCAGTACCTGCTGGCGGTAGGTACTCACTACGGCCTGGGCCAGCTGCACGGCCGGGTCTTGGCGCAGAGTAGTTACGTTGCCCTTCGCCACCTCATCCAGCACCGCGTACGCCGATTCCTGACTGGTCAGGCGCGATTTGCCGTAGAGCTGGGCTGCGTAGGCCGACCAGCCGGAGGTAGCGTACTGCTTCTGCAGGTTTTTGACGTAGGCGGGCAGCAGGGCGGCCGGGGTGCCGTTGGCATAGAGGGGGAGCAGGGCCGCGGCCACCTTCTGGTCGGTGGGGGCGCTGTAGTTGCGGAAGAAGCCCACGGAGCCCTTCTTGGCTTTCTCGGCGGCGGCGGCCAGCTCTTCGGGAGTAGCTTTCCTGTCGGCCAGCTCCAGCAGAGGCAGCAGGCTGTTGGCGTAGCTGACCAGTTCCACCCCGAGGGCGGCTTCCGTCACGTAATCGCGGGCCAGGGTATAGTCGCGGGCGGTAGTGTAGTTTTTTTGCAACTCGGGCAGCAGGCCAGCAAAAGCCGCCCGGCGGGCGGCATCGCCGCTTTCAGCCCACTTCTGGAAGGTGGCCTCTTGCTGCTGCTTCACGCGCACGGCATCGAGCTTTTTGAGGCCGCGGGTTTCGCCAATCCACTTTTTCCAGTAGTTGGCAATGCTGGCGTACTTGGCCGCGTACTGAATGCGCACCTTGTCGGAGGCTTTCATGTCGGCGTCCAGCACCCGCAGCTTGGCGTCGCGCACCTTTATTTTGGCGGGGTTTGACAGCGAATACACCTCATCCACGCCCCAGCTGGTCAGGTATTCGTTGGTGCGGCCGGGAAAGCCAAACACCAGCGTGAAGTCGCCGGGCTGCACGCCGCTGAGGGAAATGGGCAGGTGGTGCCGGGGCTTGAAGGGCTTGTTATCAGGCGAATAGGGGGCGGGCTTGTTGTCGGGGCCGGCGTAGATGCGGAAGATGCTGAAGTCGCCGGTGTGGCGGGGCCAGGCCCAGTTGTCGGTGTCGCCCCCGAACTTGCCGATGCTGCTCGGCGGCGCGCCCACCAGCCGGATGTCCTGGAACACCTCCGTCAGGAAAAGGTAGTACTCATTGCCGTTGAACATAGGGCGCACAAAGGCCTGGTAGTGGGTGCCCTGCACGGCGGCCTGGGCCACGCGCTGGCTGTTTACCTGCACCAGCTTCTCGCGCTCGGCCTCCACAATGCCCGTGGTTGGTACGCCGGCCAGCACCTGGCCCGTCACGTCTTCCATGCGCACAATAAAGGTAGCCGTGAGGCCAGGGTTGGGCAGTTCCTGGTCCCGACTCATGGCCCAGTAGCCCTTGGTCAGATAGTCCTTCTCGACGGAGGAGTGGCTCTGAATCTGGCCGTAGCCGCAGTGGTGGTTGGTGAGCAGCAAGCCTTGGTCCGAAATAATTTCGCCGGTACAGCCGCCGCCAAACTGCACCACGGCATCCTTAAGGCTGCCCTGGTTGACGGAGTAAATCTGCTCGGCGGTGAGCTTGAGGCCTTTTTTCTGCATGTCGGCCTCGTTGAGCTGCTTGAGCAGCAGGGGTAGCCACATGCCTTCGTCGGCGCGGGCCGGGGGCAGGCAGGAAAGGAGCGTGAGGGCCAGCAACGCCAGCCGGGAACGTACGCGCATACAAAAGGAGTTGTGCTGTTGGGTGGTCAGCGAAGAAGATGACGCAAAAATAGCGAACCGGCGGCTGGTACCGCTTATCTGCACCACCCGCTGGCCCGTACCGCGCACAAAAAAGCACTACCACCGCCGAAAGGGCCGAGGTAGTGCTGGAAGAGTGATTTGCGGCGGGGAAGCCAGGTTACGAGTGACCCATTTCGGCTACGGCCGGCGCGTTTTCGGCGTTGGTATTCGAGGCAGCGTACCCGGGCTTAGCCGAAGCAGCCGGAATGTCGTCGGTTTCTTCGGTGGCGTTGGTTTGCTCCCATTCCCGGAACCGCACAATTTCACCCTGGAATTTCTCCACAAACCAGCTCAGCAAAGCCAGATCATCCAGAAAACCTACCACGGGTACGAAATCGGGCACCAAATCAACGGGGGAGAGAGTGTAAAGCAGTACGCCCAAAGCCGACACGATGGTACCGGTTTCAATCTGGCGGTAGCTGCCGCTCACGTAGTTACGTACCAAGCGCACGACTGTATAGCCTACGTCGAAGAGCTGCTTGAACTTGCTGTCCTTGCTTTCTTTGCTGGCCAGCTTGTTGGCTACCTCGCTCAAAACCATGACCACCTTGAAGGGGCGGCCCAGCAGCTTGCCGGCGCGGTTTAGAAAGACACTGAAGAGGGCATTTTTGGAAATGGAAAAACCTTTTTCTAAAAGCGAAGCCATATGATACGAGTGGTGAAGAGTGTGCCTGCTCTACGCGGCCGGGGAGTCGTGTGTTGCCGGAGGGTCTTGGCTCTGGCTTAGTAGGTAGGCGTAGTACGCGAAGAACTCCCGGGTCAGGGCGTAAGCGTCGCGCCACTCGTAATAGGACGGATGGGCGGCATAAACTACCGTAATTCCTTGCCCGCGCAGTAGCCGTTTGGTGCGACTGAGATGGAAAAACTGCGACACCACCAGCGCCGAGCGTAAGTGCCGCTGTCGGGCTATACGGGCGTAATTACGGGCCGTTGCCTGTGTGTTATTTCCTTCATTATCAATTAAAATAGCGTGGGTAGGTACGCCTTGCGCCACCAAGTAGCGTTGCATCACGGTGGCTTCGTAGTGTCCCTCTTGCCCCAGGCCTCCACTCACCAGAATCAGCGGGCTGACTCCCTGATGATACAGTTCCAGGGCTTTGTCGAGCCGGGCCTGAAGGCGGGCAGATAAGCTGCCATCTGGGTTAACCGTATTTCCCAGCACTACCAGGCAATCAACGGGCTGGACATCATCGGTAAGGCCGTCGGCCGTTACTACCGCGCTGTGCAATACAAACCAGCTACCCAACAAAATCAGGCCCGAAAGGACAAAGCGTTTAACCATGAGCATGCGCTGACGGGAAGAATACAGCTGAAGAAGGGACCTGACTCCGCGTGCTGAGGTAGCAAAATGGCGGGACCCTGAGAACTGATTACCCCGAAAATTACTCCTTTCCCGTAGTTTCGCTCCATGAGCTACCTTACTACCCGCCCCGGCGCCGACCAGTACGCGCCGTACTACGCCACGTATATCCGCCTCGTTCCGGAAGGGCACAACCCGCTGCAGCAGCTGCGCGAGCAGCCCGTAACCCTGCGGCAGCTGCTCCACGGCCTCTCCGACGAGCAGGCCCGCCTGCGCTACGCGCCCGGCAAGTGGAGCATCAAGGAAAGCCTGGTGCACGTGCTCGACACGGAGCGCATCTTCGCCTACCGGGCCCTGCGCATCGCCCGCGGCGACCAGCAGCCCCTGCCCGGCTTCGATCAGGACGCCTACGTGCCCGCCTCCGGTGCTGATATACGGCCGCTGGAGGATATTCTGGGGGAATACACTGCCGTTCGTACCGCTACTCTGAGCTTACTGGAGTCGTTTCCGGCGGAGGTGTACGAGCGCGTGGGGACGGCTAGCGCCTCCCCGGTGAGCGTGCGGGCCCTGGCCTACATGCTGGCTGGTCACGAAGCTCACCACCTGAACCTGCTGCAGGAGCGCTATCTGCCGCTACTGAAGTAATCCGTACTTTTAGCCGGTTACAACACCCGCTCGGTCTGGCGCGTTAGAGTACCAGAATCCTTCCTCTTCAAAATCCCTACTATCATGGCTAAAGCCCAGGAACCCCGCAAAGAAAAAAAGAAAGAGCCAGCTAAAACCACCAAGGAAAAAAAGGCCGCCAAGGAAGAAAAGAAAGCCTTGAAAGCCCGCCAGCAGGACTAGTCCCGTACAGCCTGAGTAGTGTACTGCTCAGGCTGTTTCATGTAGGGCACATGCTTCAGAAGTGAGCGTAAATCAACGAATTGCGCTACTTACCCTGGTGGTAGCCGACTACGACGACGCCATTGCTTTCTACCCCCAGAAGCTGAATTTTCAACTGCTGGAGGACACTGACCTTGGGGCTGGAAAACGGTGGGTGCGGGTAGCACCCCGCGGCCCTGGCGGTGGTGCCGAACTGCTGCTGGCCCGCGCCGCTAGCCCCGAACAAGCCACTCGGGTGGGCAATCAGACGGGCGGCCGCGTGGCGCTGTTTCTTTATACCGATAACCTGGCGCGGGATTATCAGCAGTTACGGGCCGCGGGCGTAACCATTGTGCGCCCACCGATGACGCAGACCTATAGGCAAGTGCTGGTATTCGCCGATTTATACGGCAACCTCTGGGATTTACTGGAGCCTCCGCCCGCTCACAGCGTATAGTACACTTCTTTCTGCTTGTCGTGGTGCTTGATGTAGCCGTGCAAGGTTAGTTTAATGAGCGTACGGTAGGCCCGGCGCTGCCCGATGTTGAGCAGCTTCATGTACTGGGCCAGCGTGATGCGCGGGTTTTTTTGCAGGTAGTCCAGCACGGCCAGTTCCTCTTTGTTGAGTGGGATGCGCTCAAAGCGCGGGCCGGCGTCGGCGCGCTCTAGGGCCTTTTCAGTGAGCTGACTGGTTTGCACGCTTTCGTCGCGTACGCGCACGTAGGCGCGCCAGTCGCCCTCGGCTACCTGGGCGCGGTGGGGCTTGTGGGGGCTTTCGGCTACTGTTACCACTACTACTACCCGGTCTTCTTCCGCCTCAACTTCCTTGAACCGAAGCTCCAGCGGCGGATCAATGTAGTGCTGGGCGGCTTGGCGCAGTTGGTATATTTCCTCTTCCGCGTCGCGCACACCCACAATGCGGCCGTCATCGTCCACGCCCACCAGCACCCGGCCGCCGTGCGTATTGGCCAGCGAAGCCAGGGTGCGGGCAATGCGGGTGGGGTGGGTGGTGCGTTTCTTGAACTCCAACCGCTCACCCTCGCCCTGCCGGATCAGTTCCCGTAAGTCAGTCATGTGTGGTGCCTATCAGCGCTGCGCCCGAGGCGGCGACAGTCGTACTTTCCTGAAACGCGGAATCAGGAGAAAAGTAACCGCCTTAGGCTGCTCATTCAATCCCCGTTTCCTCGGCCGAGATGCGCCAGAGGCGGCTGGCTTCGGCTCTACTCCGGGCCCGTTCCGAGGTGCGCGCCGGCCGGCTCCCGGAAAAGTAGCGTCCGCTTACCCGCGCTACCTCCGGCGAGGTAGCCAGGTACAGCGTAGTTTGCGCCCCGCGCTCCGGCGAAATCATCAGGGGCTTGGCCGTCCACCACAGGGCTTTCATTACGGGCGAAGTATCGGGGCGGATCAGGCCAGTATCTACCATACCTGGGTGTAGGCAGTTAGCCGTAATGCCGGTTAGGTCTAGGCGGTGGGCCAGCTCACTGGTAAACAGAATATTAGCCAGCTTGGAGTCGGCGTAGGCCGTGAGCCAGCTGTATTTATCGGGCGAGTTGCGCACGGCCCGGTCGGGCTCAATCTCACCTACCCAGTGCGCCACCGATGATACCGTAACCACCCGGGCCTGGCCGGCGGCATCCAGCAGGGGTAGCAGCAGGTTGGTCAGGACGTAGGGCGCCAGGTGGTTGGTTGCCCAGCTTAGCTCGTGGCCTTCCTCAGTGAGAGCAAACCGCCCGGGCATGATGCCGGCGTTGTTTACCAGAATATCCAGCTGGCTTAGCTCGCGCTGCAATTCCTCCGCCAAGGCCCGCACGTTGCGCAGCAACGACAAGTCATAGCATTTCACGTGCACTGGCGCTTCCGAACCAGCAGCCAGCTGAATGGAGGCCAAGGCCCGCGCGGCCTTGTCGGCGTCGCGGCCCACCAGAATAACGCGGGCGCCCTGGCGGGCCAGCTCCCGGGCCGTTACCAAGCCGATGCCGCTGGTAGCGCCCGTAACCAGGGCCGTTTTTCCAGAAAGCGGGAGAGAAGGAATCATACGGAGAAAAATCGGGCGGGGCCGGAACCAGCTCGCAGGATCGAGAAACAAAGTAAGCGACGCCGGAAGAACGTACGAAAAAACGGATGGTAATGGTGCCACGTTTGGCTACCCGCTGACGAAGCTGCCCGGCTGCCGTCGACTGATATCCACAAAATTCCCGCCATTGCCCAGCAAAAAGCCGCTTCCGGGGTGCGGAAGCGGCTTTGCGTAAACTGTCAAGCAGCTGATTACCTTCCAGGGAAATTAGAAGGGCAGGTCGTTGTCGTCGTCCGAGGCAATCGGGGCGGCCGAGGCGCGCAGGTTCGGATTCTGATTTTGGGCTGGAGCCGCGGCGCGGGGAGCTGCCTGCTGGTAGTTGCCACCGCCCTGGGGAGCAGCGCCGCCACCGGCACCCGACTCAATACGCCAGGCTTCGAGGTTGGTGAAGTACAGCATCTGGCCGTTCTTGTTGAACCCACGGCCCCGCAGGTTAAAGGAAATTTTCACCTCGTCACCTACTTTGTAGGAGTCGATGAGGGCAGTCTTGTCCTGTACCAGCTGGAACTTGATATGCTCGGGATACTGGCCGTCTACGACCTCCAGCACGAACTCGCGCTTGCGGAATTTCTCGCTCACCTGCTGTTCGTCGAAAATCTCGTGCAGGCGGCCGGTAGCTTCGTAAGCCATAAGAAGAATATGTTTGGGGAGTTGAAAACAGTAAACCAAACCTACGAAAAAAAACGCGGTTCGTTCGGGTCACTACGGGCCTGTTGAGCTCAGATGCTTGCCTACCTTTGCGTTGCATTTTTGCTTACCCGCTAATTTTTTTCGCATTATGACAACTTCCTTCGCTTTTGCCCTGCACGGGGGAGCCGGCACTATTTCGCCCCAGTCCATGACTCCGGAAAAGGAGCAGGCCTACCGCGAAGCCCTCGGCGAGGCCCTGGCCATTGGCTACGCGGTGCTCCGCCAGGGTGGCTCGGCGCTGGAAGCCGTGGAGCTGGCCGTGCGTAGCCTCGAAGACTGTCCCTTGTTTAATGCTGGCCGCGGGGCCGTGTTCACCCACGAAGGCCACCACGAAATGGACGCCGCCATCATGGACGGGCGTACGCGCGCGGCCGGGGCCGTAACTGGGGTGCGCACCGTCCAGAACCCTATTCGGGCGGCGCGCATGGTGATGGAGAAAACCGAGCACGTGCTGCTGGGCTACCCCGGCGCCGATGAGCTGGCTCGCCAGCACGGCCTACCCACCCAGCCCACCGAATACTTTTTCACCCAGCAGCGCTACGACCAGCTGCAGGAAGCCCTGGCCGAGGGCCGTATGCGCCTTGACCACAGCCAGGCCCTGGAAGCTGCAGCCCCGCTGGCCGAGCCCAGTGCCTTCCCCAACGAAGACCCGAAAAAGAAAATGGGCACGGTAGGGGCCGTGGCCCGTGACGTGCACGGCAACCTGGCCGCCGCCACCAGCACCGGGGGCATGACCAACAAGCAGCACTCCCGCATCGGCGACTCACCCATCATCGGGGCGGGCACCTTTGCCGACAACCGCACCTGCGCCATCAGCTGCACCGGGCACGGCGAGTATTTCCTGCGCGCCGTGGTAGCCCACGACATCAGCTGCCTGATGGAATACCGGGGCCTGAGCTTGGCGGAAGCCTGCCGGGTAGTCGTGCACGACAAGCTGGCCCCCATCGGGGGCGAGGGCGGGCTAGTAGCCGTGGATGCGGCCGGCAACGTAGCCCTGCCGTTCAACTCCGAAGGCATGTACCGGGCCAGCCAAATGTCCGCCGATGCCAAGCCTTTCGTGGCTATTTACAAGTAGGAAACGGAGGCTGCTTTTTGTGCCTATATATATAAGGAGTAGCAGCGCTTCTGATAAAAGGCCTTGGTTGTAGTGTAATAGCCTGATCTAAAGGTCGTAACACAGCCATGATGCGGCTGAAAAGCACAATCCAAATTTTTGAGCTGAGCAGCCTTATTACTCCTCGGAATGCGGCGGTAGTAAAAGCAAAAAGACTTCCCGTCGGGAAGTCTTTTTGTTTGAAAACGGAAGCCGAGCAATTAAAGAGCGGGAGCAGGCTCGTTGGCGTCCTGGCCGGCCGTGAGGCGCACCGACTCGGCGGCTTGCTGACGTAGTTTCAGGTTCGGGTAGAATTCGCGCTGGCCAATGTCGTAGACGTTGCCTTTCACCAGCACGTGCAGCAGCATGCTTTCGATGGAAATAGCCTCGCCTTTTTTGGCCGCCGCCGCGTTGTTATGCTCCAGTTTGTGCCCATCCATAATGATGACTAGGTTGGAGCCAATGGTTTCAATCTGGCTGCCTTCCGTAATCAGCACGCCCGTATCCTCGCCCAGCCCAATGCCAATCAGCTTGGGGTGCAGGGCTACCGCCTCGATGAGCCGGCCAAAACGGCCACGCTTCACGAAGTGCGAGTCAATGACCACGTTGTTGATAAGGCCCAGGCCCGTACCCATCTTCACGGCTCCTTTCATGAGGGCATCCGGCACGCTGCCGCCCTTAATCATGGTTTTCGACATGGCCATGGCCCCGGCCGAAGTACCAGCAATGACAAAGTTCGGCTGGTTGTAATACCGCTCCTGTAGGGTGGCCAGAAACTCCGTACCCCCGAATATGTCCGTCAGGCGGGACTGGTTGCCGCCCGAGAACATCACAATATCCGCTTGCTTCAGCCGCTCAACGTATTCCGGGTACAGCGCGTCTTCCGGCACGCGGATGTCCAGAATGCCTACGTTGTTGCAGTTGAGCATGGTGAACGACGAGACGTAGATGCGGGCTACCTCCTCCGGAATCATGGAAGCGGTAGTAATTACCTCGATGCGCGGGTCTTCCTTGCCCGACTCCAGGATTACTCGTTTGAGGATACCCAACTCGAAGAAGTTGAGGTAGTATTTCTTTTTGGTGCGCGGGTTCGGATACGTGCCTTTGTCTTCATTGCCTCCAATGGCAATCAGCTTACCGAGCGGTTTAGAATTTTTCAATGCAAAAAATCAGCTTAATCAACACAACTAGGAAAGAACCGGCTACTACAAGCAAGGTTCAAGCCACCTCTACCAGGCCACGGCCTCTAACGCCGTAGCGCAACCGGCTTGTTCCGGTGCCGGCCTAATTTACGCGCCCGAAGTAACGCCGAAGGCGGTTAGCTCCGGAATAGTTCTGGCCAAAGCGCGGCAGTTACTCGGCCGGCTTGCCCAGTAAGGCGTCAAACGTACTGGTAGCCACGGCGTGGTAGTTGCCGCGCGCTTCGGCGTAAATGCGGCGGGCCCGTTCAGCGCCGCCGGGGGTGGCTAGTAGCGCCCGGTACAGCGGCACCAGAAACTTACGCCGGCCCACCCGCGTCAGGAACTGGTGCAGGGCAGCCTCCGCCGGAGCGTATCCGCCCGCAATGGTCAGGGGAAACCAAGCCGCCAGAATTTCCGAATTGCCCGAATGCGTAAACTCAAACGCTGCATCCAATTCGATTAACTGTTCCGCCGTTAGCTCTGAAGGTAGCCCGTGCAGGAAGTGCACCCATTCGTGGCTGGTCCAGGCAGCGGTAGTGAGGGCCGAAGCGGGCGTGCCGGTTTGCCACTGGCGGAGCGCCGCATCTACGGCCTCGAAGCGGCTGGCCGAAACGGGTGGGGCCCCCGCCGGAATGCCCGGGCCGTTGATCCAGGCCGCCAGCTGAAGTTGCTCCTCCATCCCCGGGTGTTGGTCGAGCAGCTCCTGCCGCAGGTAGCGCACGAAGGAAGCCGTATCCATGCTGCGGAAGCTATGGCGGGCAAAGTAGTCTTTGATGAAAGTGTCCAGGGTTTCGCGGCCTACCAGGTGTTCGAGGGTGAGCAGGAGGTAGTCGCCTTTTTCGTAGGCAATTTCATTGAGCCCTTCGTCGGGGTCCCGGCCTTGTAGGTTTAGGTGCAGATGGGTGTCGGGGCTGGTGGCGCCCAACTCCTGCACGGTGTGGAGCAGGGCCGAGTGCCCAAGCACCTGTAGCATGTCGGCGTAGGGGCGGCCGTAGAGCTTCTCCATGATGCGCCGCTCAAAGTACACGGTGAAACCCTCGTTCAGCCAGAAGTCGTTCCAGGTGGCATTGGTCACCAGGTTGCCGCTCCAGGAGTGGGCCAGTTCGTGGGCCACCAGGCTGGTCAGGCTTCGGTCGCCGGCCAGAATGGTGGGGGTAACAAATGTTAGCCGCGGATTCTCCATGCCACCGAACGGGAAGGAGGGGGGCAGCACCAGCAGATCATACCGGTCCCAGCGGTAGGGTCCGTACAGGTCCTCGGCCGCGGCTACCATATTTTCCAGCTCGGCAAACTCCTCGGCGGCTCCGGGCAGGGTAGCGGGTTCGGCGTACACGCCCGTCCGTGGACTCAACGCCTGAAACTCCACGTCGCCCACGGCCAAGGCCATGAGGTAGGCCGGAATCGGCTGGCTTATGCGGAAGGTGTACTCCCCGCTGGCACTGCGCTGTTGCGGGTTCTCGGCGCTCATCAGGGCGAGCAGGTGGGCTGGTACTCGCACCTGCGCTTCGTAGGTGAAGCGTACTCCCGGCGAGTCCTGGCACGGAATCCAGGTGCGGGCCAAGATGGCCTGGGACTGGGTGAAAAGGAAGGGCTGCTGGCGGCCGGCGGTTTGCTCTGGCTTCAGCCACTGCAGAGCCGCGGCCGCGGGCGTGGTGCGGTAGCGGATGCTAACGGCGGCCGTGCCCGGGGCAATGGCAATGCGCAGGGCCTGCCCCAGCACGGCGTCCTCCGGTCCGAGCGTAAAGGCAGCCGGCGGGCCAGTGGGGCCGTCTAGCAACACGGCTTCAATCAGCAGGGCGCGCGCATCCAGCACCAGCTCCGTTGCGCCGTGGTGGTTGCTAAGCTGCCAGGTAGCCGTGCCGGCCAGCGTGCGGGAAGCAAAGTCTACGGTTAAGGCAAGCGCCAAGTGATGCACGCTGACTTCCGCGGGGCGAGCGTAGCTGTGCGGATCAGGAACGAAGGCGGTAGTAGGAAAGGAGGTAGGCATAGAGAGTAGGTGGTACTATCCCGGAAGGTAGTGCGGAAGAAGTAGACGAAGGTAGCCAAAACGGCAAGCCGCCCGCGCAAACCGGCGCCGCCGGCCGCGCGCTGCGTTAAGCATGAAATAGGGAAGGAGCCCGTTATTTCTACGTTTTGCAGTGCGCGGGAGTCAGGCTAAATGCGTTAACTTGCAGCAGCAGGAGAATGATGGATTCGACAACTCAACCCTACCGAATCCAGTACAACGTCCTGAATCAAATTTCTGCCGGACTTGGCGCGAAATATGTTTCAGTGCTGTTCTTTTTTCTCTTGACCATTCGCATGAACGTAACGCATCGTCCCTTTTTTTATACCGTTTGCTGTTGGCTGCTGGGCCTGCTGCTGCTCACGTCTACCGTGTCGTGCAGCCAGGACCAGAAAGCCCAGCTGCGGGAGGCGCTACCCGCTGGCCTGACCAAGGCGGGCGGCGCCCAGCCTACGCTCGACAGCGTGTACATCGTAAAGTACATGGCGGCCGAGCCCAAATTCAAGGATCAGATTGAGTGGGCAAAGAAGTTCTACCGGGAGCGGAATTTCCGCCTTGGCTGGTTCCGAAACCATGAAATCGTACCCCAGGCGAAAACGCTGATTTCCGTAATCAACAAAGCCGCCGACGAAGGCCTTGACCCTAAAGACTACAATACCAAGGACTTCGACAAGCTCTTTGCCAGTCTGGAAGCGGCCCAGTCCGATTCGACGAAACGCAATGCCCTGGAAAAAGAAATTGATGTAGCCTTATCGGGTACTTACTTCAACTATGCCTCTGACTTTTACCGGGGTACGGTTGACCCGCGCTCCGTGAAGGCCATCGACTGGAAGGTAAAGCGCAATAAAATCAAGCTGCATAAGGCCCTGATGACCATTCTTCGGGAGCGGGAAAGCATCTACGGCTACTACGATTTTGAGCCCTTGCACCCGGAGTATGACCGGCTTAAAAAGGCGCTGGCTGACTACCGGGAGATACAGCGCAATGGGGGTTGGCCCACCATCCCGGCCGGTACCCGCCTGACGCCTGGCGCTTCGTCGCCGGCCGTAGCGGCCCTGAGCGCCCGTCTGCTGGGCCAAGCTGCTGCCCCGGCTCCGGCCGCCACGCCAGCAGTTGCCGTAGCTAATAAACCGGGTGCGCCCGCCGCCGGAGCTGCTCCGGTAGCTCAAGTATACAGTCCCGAGTTGGTGGCGGCCGTAAAGGAATTCCAGCAACAGAATGGCTTGAAAGCGGATGGCATTGTGGCTGGGGAAACCTTGCGCCTACTCAACATTCCCGTGTCCCAGCGCATCGATCAGATCATGTTGAACATGGAGCGGTGGCGCTGGATTCCTAAAAAGTTTGAGCCCAATTACCTGCTGGTGAACATCCCTGAGTACACCTTGCACGTGGTGGAAGAAGGCAAAGAGGTGTTCAATATGCCCGTTATTGTAGGCAAAACGTTGAACGCTACGCCGGTCTTCAGCGACAAGATGGAGTTCGTAGTGCTGGCACCTTACTGGAACGTGCCCTACAGTATCATCGATAAAGAGCTGCGTTATAAGTTGGCCTCGGATCCGCACGGTACTCTCAACCGCCTCGACATGGAGGTGGTGAAAGGATGGGGGGCCAAGGCCACGCCCGTTGACCCCAGCAACATTGACTGGAGTAACCTTACGGAGAAGACCTGGAAGTACACCCTGCGCCGCCGTCCCGGCCCGAAGAACGACCTGGGGGATGTGAAGTTTATCTTCCCCAACTCCCAGGATATTTACTTGCACGATACTCCCCACGACGAGCTGTTCAGCCAGACCAAGCGCGGGTTCAGCCACGGGTGCGTGCGGGTAGCTGAGCCCATCAAGCTGGCCGAATATCTACTCCGCGATAAGCCCGGTTGGGACCGGACGGCCATCATGGATACCATTGCCAACCGACGGGAGAAATACGTCACCCTTCCTGAGAAGCTGCCGGTGTATCTGGTCTACTTCACTACCTGGGTTGATGAAGACGGTAAGGTGCATTTCCGCGACGATATCTATGGGCATGATAAGGCTCTGGCCAAGGAGTATTTCGATTAGCTTAGTTGAGTTAGGGCAGAGGTAGTGTAAGCGAGTCACTACAAAATAAAACCACGCGGGCCGTGTCATCTTCCTGATGGCACGGCCCGCGTGCGTTAGAACAAGTCTTGAGTTCAGCTGGGGAGATGCTGCTCAAGTAGTAGGTCGATTACACAGTGGAGCTAGGCTAGGGAGGGATGATGCATTATGCGCTTAGAGGACTTCTGGTAAACAACTACCTACTAAACTACTGAAGCTACCTAAGAGAAACTGCATGCGGCCATAGTCGCACCCCAAGACGAAGAGCACTTACGCTAGGTGGATTAACAACACCAATCGGGAGTTAGAAGTGAAGACAAATAACAAGTGCAATAACAAATGTTATAAGGCGTGTGGGTAGAATGGTTGAATTAACATTTATAACGATAGTGCTTATGTGATTTACTTTTGTGTTGAACTAACAAGGGCGGTGTATCCAAGCTTTAAGGGTAGTACATTTGTAAACCATCTTGAATCCGCACATGATAGAACAACGAATCCGGGAGTTACTGTCTGCTCGGCAGTTAACGCCCACTCAGCTTGCCGACACTATAGGGGTTTCTCGTCCTATTGTGAGCCACATCCTGAGTGGCCGTAATAAACCCAGTCTGGAGGTAGTGCAGAAGATTATTGTGGCCTTCCCTGACTTGTCGTTGCCTTGGTTATTGAGTGGTGCGGGGCCTATGACTGCGCTTGCCCCCACTCCGGCCCCAGAAGCGCCCCGTATCAAGGCCATTCGGCCCCAGCCCGAGGTAGTAGCCGTCCAGCACCCAGAAGAGGCTACAGTGGCAATAAATCTGGCTGCCAGCGCGCCCGTAGCAAGTACGCCTATTGCCGACAACCCTGAGCCAGCAACTCCACTACCACCCACGCAGCCCCTTAAGGTCCTTACAACCCCTAGTGTACAGTCCAAACCATCGGCCGCCGCACTTAACATTCCCCCCACTAGCGAGGTAACACCCAGCCCTGCTGGGACCGGAAAAAGTATCCGTCGCATTGTCATATTCTATCATGACGGCACCTTCGCGGATTTCCAGCCAGAATCACCAACGCAATAGACCCGTAGCACCTCGGTAGTATAAAAACGTGGAGAGCGAACTAAGCGGGATGCAATTTGTCAGTGCCCTGTAGCCGCCGCTAGCCGGCACGAAAACATAGTTAGCTAACCCTCGGATAGTTTGCCAAAAGAGGTGCCAAATTGGACTGGTATAGTCATACGGCGTATGCTGCTAAACGTATTATTAAGATTTGTATATAATGATTTATAAGTGACTGTTTTTCAGATGTATGTATGTTCAATAGTAAACCATAAGCTAAAGACATGGTATTTAGTTTATGGGTATTAAAATTAGTGATATAGTTATAATATTAATTTGTCTATACACGGGTTGCTAATAGGCCTGGTTACCCGAATTGAATGCTAAATATCTTGCATAACCTCTAACCCCGAAAAGTTTAAACCGAGCTTAGACTTGTCGCGCTAATAGAATTAGATCCTCTGGTGTTACTCTCCGGTCTCAACAATGCCTAGAGTTACCCTGCTAAGTAGCGAGGTAGCTGACCACAGAAAAAGGGTTTACAATTTTTTGTTGGCAGTTACTGCTTAGTATTTGCTGATAGACTCGGGCTACCGTGAATACATTTGTAACTCTTGTGACCAACCTCTTTACTTCGCTGCCGATAGGTTTGTAATAGCTACTTATGTTACGAAGTAGATGGGTAGCGTTGCCAGTCCCTGCCGAGTCAAGAGGGCTTGAAAGGTACTTGTCCGTTTTCGGGCCGGTGCTTACCTTTGAGACATGAAAAATTTCCGTCTGCCCTTCTTGTTCGCTGCCTGCGCTTCGCTGTTCCTGTCGTCCTGCTCGCAAGCTCCCGATGCGGAGAAAGATCCAAACGCGGATGCTGCCTATAAGCGCAGCCACCGGACCGAGCAATACCGCGAGGCCCAGCGCAGCGACGTTAACTACTAGCCCCGCGTACTGCCTGAGCACCCGAGTGCGTACTTAGGTCTAGGCGCTCAGAGCAGTGCCTGCCTGCTCCCGGGTAACCTCCTGCCATAAAAAAAGCCCCGCTGATCCGTCAGCGGGGCTTTTTGCGTGTGACAATAACTGGGCGCGTTGTCAGTTAGCGGCTACTGCCGAACGAGCCGGCGCTAGCTCTGGCAGCTTAATGTCTGCCAGCAACTCGTTTTCCAGTAGGTCGGCCCAGGTACGTAGATAAAGCACCACATCGTCGCGCTGATTGTGGCGCATGGCGTTGCGCCGCTCAAACGGAATGGCCGACAGAATAGCTGAATCTGACAGCCGCTCTAAGTGCGTCAAATCCTGGCGGCTAAATCCGAGGGTCAGCATTTCATCAATGGTGGTGTCGATGGGCAGCCCGCTGGTTGGGCAGTAGTCAATGAGCTGCCGCTCCCAGTCGCCGTAGCGCTGCATGGCCCGGGCGTGAATTTCACCTTTGGTAAGCTTGGTAATGGTTTGGGCCAGATGGCCGCAGTTACAGCTACCCATGTGGCCCCACTGGTAAGGAGCCTGGGCAGCTAGGCGCTGCGCCGTATCACGCAAAGCCTGAATGACGGGAAGAGTGCGATGAGCCATAACAAAACAGTGAGAGTGTCCCTAGAAGAAGCCATTAGCTGCCTGATAAGTTGCTACTACGTCATTTTGTTTAGCCGGCTGGCCTTACAATGCTGCCCGCAAAACAAACCCGTCTGCAACGCCAGGCGGCTAAGCCTGACGTTGCAGACGGGAAAGGTTCGTCTAGCGTAGCGTTGTGGGTCCTGCGGCGGTGTTAGCGCCTAGCTTAGCGGCTGCCGCCGCCATTGCCCCGGAAGCGGCGCTGCCCGCTCCGGCCGGAACCACCAGCACTGGCCGTGCCCTCGGGGCGCGGAGCTGCGGCGTGGTTTGCGCCCCGGGGGCGCTGCTCGCCGCCGCGGCCCTGCGGCGGCCGCCCACCGCCTTCGGCGCGGTTCTGGCCACCCGCTTGGGGGGCGCGGGGTGGCCGGCCCGCCGGACCTTTGGGGCGCTTAATGGCCGGACCACCGGAAAGCGGAACGGGCGCTACCTGGCTGGAAGTGTAGGGGTGCGACTGCACCACCGGCACCTGCCGGCGGATCAGCTTCTGAATATCCTGCAGGTAGGCGCGCTCCTCGTCGTCGCAGAACGACAGGGCCGTGCCGTCGGCTCCGGCGCGGCCGGTGCGGCCGATGCGGTGCACGTAGGTTTCCGGCTCGTTCGGAATTTCGTAGTTGATAACGTGGGTCAGCTCGTCCACATCAATGCCGCGGGCCGCAATGTCGGTGGCAACCAGCACGCGGGTGGTGCCGGCCTTAAAGTTGCTCAGGGCCCGCTGGCGGTGGTTCTGCGACTTGTTGCCGTGGATGGCTTCGGCCGGAATTTCGGCTTTGGCTAGGGTGCGTACTACCTTGTCGGCGCCGTGCTTGGTGCGAGTAAAGACCAGCACCCGACGAATGTTCTTGTCCGACAGCACGTGCTCAAGCAGGGCGGGCTTGTCGTTTTTCTCGACCATGTACACGGCTTGGGTTACCGTATCGGCCGTGCTGGAAACGGGCGTAACCGTCACCTTCACCGGGTTGGGCCGCAAGATGCTGTTGGCCAGCTCCTGAATCTGACCGGGCATGGTAGCCGAGAAGAACAGGGTCTGGCGCCGGGTGGGTAGCTTGGGCAGGATACGCTTGATGTCATGGATAAAGCCCATGTCGAGCATGCGGTCCGCCTCATCCAGTACAAATATTTCAACGTTGCGCAGGTCGATGAAGCCCTGGTTCATCAGGTCCAGCAGGCGGCCGGGGGTAGCAATGAGTACCTCCACGCCCCGCTTCAGGGCCTGTACCTGCGGGTGCTGGCCCACGCCGCCAAACACAACGGTAGAGCGCAGCTTGGGCAAATGACGGCCGTACGCCGCAAAGCTTTCCCCAATCTGGATGGCCAGCTCCCGGGTAGGAGTAAGCACCAGGCAGCGGATCCGGCCGGGCGCGTGGCGCTCCACCTGGGCCGTTTGGTGCAGGATCTGAAGAATAGGAACGGTAAACGCGGCCGTTTTGCCGGTACCAGTTTGGGCGATGCCCAGCAGATCGTGGCCTTCCAGCACCTGCGGAATAGCCTGCTGCTGAATAGGGGTAGGGGTAGTGTACCCTTCCTCGCGCAAAGCGCCCAGGATGGGGTCAATTAGGTTTAGTTCGTCGAATGACATCAAAGAAAAAAAAGCGGCTGCCCGCGGGCAGCGAAAATGGCACGGGAGATAATGAGCCCGCAAAGGTCGGGTTTTTATACGGATGCGCGTGCAGAGCGTAAAAGGAGCGGCCAATAAGGCCGGAAGTAGTTGCCGGGGCTCAGCAAGGCGCTCTACTAGTCCGGTAACACCAGGCGCGGGTAAAACCGTTTACTTTTCAGCTATCCATTCAGAAACTTCCTTGCGCACGATGCACATTACCGACCGGAAAATTGCTTACGACGGCCATTACAAGCTGAGCCTGCTTCAGGTGCAGGACGGCGACAACGTGCTCCGGCGGGAGCGGTTCGAGCCGGGCACCGCCGTGGCCGCCCTGGTGTACAACACCCAAACCCGCCAGTACATTCTTACCCGTCAGTACCGCGTCGGGCCCGAAAAAGAACTGGTGGAAATAGCCGCCGGCATGGTAGATGGGCAGGAGGAGCCAGCGGCCGCCATTCGTCGGGAAATCCACGAGGAGCTAGGCTACGACGTAGACTATCTGGAGCAGATTGTCCGCCTGCTACCTTCGCCCGGCACCAGCGCCGAGGCCATCACCGTCTTTTACGCGGAGGTAAGCCAGCAAACCGGGCAGGGGGGCGGACTAGCCGAAGAAAATGAGCGGATTGAGCCCGTATTTTTTCGCCCGGAAGAGTTGTGGCGCGCCTCCTTTGAAGATGCCAAAACGCTCGTGGCCGTGCAGTGGGCCCAGTTACGAAAAAAGCAGTGACGCGTACTGCTCACTAAAAAGCCTGCTCCATACGCCGGAGCAGGCTTTTTAGGTGTGACCGAAACCCGACTGGTTACTGGGCCTTGATGATGTACTCGAAGTTCTGCTTGGTTTTCGCGTCGTTGATTGTGAGGAAAACATCTTGCGGGGCCTCCGTTTTGGTGAAGGGCACGGCGCGCTTGCTCATGTACAGGTCGCGGTTCCAGAACCGGCCCTGACCGGCGGGCAGCTCCGCCAGGTTCAGTACTTCCTTGCCGTCCTTGGTTTTGGCAACCAAACTCAAATAGGCCGGATCAGCGTTCTGGGCCCCCCGACGGTACATGGTGATGGTGAGTAGGCCACCGGCCGGCAGCTGCTGAAACCGACGCTGATAGGTAGTATCGGCCCAGTTGTTCATGCGCTTGAGCTCATTGATTTCAGTCAGCATCTCGGCGTAGGGGCGGTAGGCTACGCGGGTTACGCAGGCATCTACCTCCGCATCCTCGTCGGTGTTCTTAGTGACGTTAAGCACGTAGGGGCTCTCCTCGTCTTTTTTGGGGAAGGAATATTTTTTGCGCGGCTTACCGGGCATGTACTGCGCCGAGGCAGCGAGCGTACCAAGCAGCAGAGCCGAGAGGAGGAAAAATTTCTTCATAGAAGCAGTAGCAAGCGGGTGAGAAGAGGGGCCGGATTTCGACCAGACAAAGATAGAGAATAGCCCGGCCCGTTTGAGTATGATTTCGGCCAGCTGAGCCCGGCGCCCGGCAGATCCTGAGCACGAGCAGGCTAATGGCGCCTGCTAGGTCAGGCGCAAGCGTCTTCAGCTGTACTGGCACCATTCAATCTGTAGTCACCTCCTAGCTTACTAGCCACCGCTTGTAGTTCAAAATACTAGCCTGAACACTTGTTGGTAGCCTGATGAAGAGGGGAGAGGAGGACTCTTTTAAGAACGGAGACAGCTAGAAACTTGCCTCCACGCTGCTTATGCAAATGGTTAATCCATGATTGTGTGTACGTCCTCTGTAAAAAAATAAAACACGTATTAGTTGGTAATTACCAAATGGGTAATACAATTGGCAGTAGCACAGGCGTACTATAACGTGTTAATTCAGTAGCACTTAGAGGAAGCAAATAGGTCTTACTGCTAATGTTTAAGTCAAACTTGATGAGTGTGTTCTAGCCGCCCAATACAAGCAAAAGGCAGCGCGCAGTTCAGGCTGAGGCAGGTTAGTACAGAGAAAGAAAAAATTATTATTTCAAACTTTCAGTATTTACTGAAATTAAAATATATTTGACTTCATCATATCCAGGCGCCCTGACCTACTGCAAGAGCTGTGGGCTTTTGCTTGCCGGCGGGGGGCATAGTTGCTGGCTAATCTCTCCAATGTATTACCACTACCATACTACTATGCCTACTGACCCTACCAACTCACCGCTTCAATCACCTTTCGTCTCTTCCTCACCGGTGCCGCCTCGCCCTGTGCCCTGGTACTCCCGGTCGGCAACGGGTAGTGCGACCCTCACGGTGGGAGTGGTGGGAGTGCTGGGGGCCGTGCTCATGGCTATTTCTACCCAGCAATTCGAGTCATACGGCTGGACGCTGTTTATCTTCTCTCCCTTTGTGTGCGGGCTGGCCGCTTCTGTCCTGTATAACCTGCCCAAGCCGGCTGACCAGCGGCGGCTATTCCGGCCTGCTTTAGCAGTCGTGACCACGCTGGCGCTGGTTTGCACCATGCTGCTGCTGATTGCGAGTCGCATAGAAGGGCTCATATGCGTGGCAATGGCCTTTCCCGTGGGCCTGGTAATGGCGTTAATTGGGGCCGGGGTAGGGCAGCTTATCGTCCTGGCGCTGGGAACCGACAGCCGCCGGCCGCTTCCCGTGCTGGCGGCGCTCGTACTGGTATACCCCGCCCTGCAATCCTACGAAAGTCGGGTAGCGCCCCCACCACCCCTGCATGCGGTAATAACCCGCCGGGTGGTGCAGGCCTCGCCCGCCCGGGTTTGGGCAGCCCTGGTTCAGCCTGTGCACTATCCTAAGCGGGTCGGCCTGCTGTTTCGGGCGGGCGTAGCATACCCTACCCGAACGGCGCTGAGCATTACTTCCACGGGCCAGCGCGAGCTGACCGTGGCGTACTCCGGCAATGCGGTGGCGCATTTGCCCCTGACGCGGTGGGTACCGGCCCGGGAGCTGCAGTTTCGGGTTCCGACTACCCCCGCTCCGATGCGGGAGCTCAGCCCTTACCCCCGGATTCATGCCCCGCACCTGCACGGCTACTTTCGGGTCCGGACGGGCACCTTCCGATTGCAGCCCTTACCCGGGGGCCGGACGCTGCTGGAGGCGCGCACGGTGTACCAGCACAGCATTGGTCCGCGCAACTACTGGCAGCTCTGGAGTGACTACCTGCTGGATGATATGCACACGCGCGTACTAACTACCATTCAGCAGCAGGCCGAGCATGAATAAGGCTTACCAACTGGTTTCTGGCGGCAAGCAGCCCCTGGTTTCCGTAAGCGCCGATACCACTGCCGTGCCCCAGTTGGCTGGCGGTTTATATGAGCCGCAGGCTGTACAACGGCTCTTTGACAGCATGGCCGTCACCTACCGTTGGCATTCGGTGCTAACGGGAGGCCTCACAGGCTGGTGGCGGCGACAGTTAGCTTCCCGCCTGCCCCTACAAACCGGGCAGCGGGTAGTAGACCTGATGACGGGTACCGGAGAACTGTGGCCGCAGCTATTGCCGGCGCTGGGGCCTACGGGTCGGGTGAGGGCAGTGGATTTTTCCCGGCCGATGCTGGCGGCAGCGGCCCGGCGGCGGGCTGCGCTAGCCATTCCGGGGCAGGTAAGCCTGCATCAAGCCGGGGCTTGTAGCTGCGGCCTGCGTACCGGCTCGGCCGATGTGGTGGTAAGTGCCTTTGGCGTAAAGACCCTGGCGCAGGCTACCTACCCAGCATTAGGAGCAGAAATAGCGCGTCTGCTGGCCCCGGGCGGTACTGTTGCGTTGCTGGAGCTAACGATACCGGCCCGCGGCTGGCGGCGGCTTATGTGCCTGGGCTACCTGTGGAACCTTAACCACCTGCTGCGCTTCCTTGGTGGACCTATAACGGCCCATACGCACTTGCTTCCGTATGCTCGTCAGTGCCCGGATCTGGAGGCTATGGCCGCCGCGTGCCGGGCAGCTGGTCTCATTAATGTTCGCACAGAACGGCTGTTTCCGGGCTTGGCGTCCGTGCTGCTGGCCCAACAGCCTGGCCTTCCTGCATCAGCAGGCTGAAAACAAAAAGTCAGTTGTACCTGGCTCGCTACTTCTTGTTAGGCATTTGGACAGTTTCATCCCTATGCTTGCTGTTATGTCCATTTGTTGTAGTGCGTTGAATGCACGTGGATAAATTTTTTATAAAGAGTTATGCAGGAATTGATTAGCAATTCAACACCGTATTGCACAAGAATTAAGAGGAATATAGTATATGTAATCATTTGGGTATATTGCTTGATGCATTATTGCTGTTTTATTTACCAAATGATTAAAAGCAGAAATTGGCTTGTAGCCAGTAACCAAGGCAATGTGAGGTCGGGTAAAATAAGGCCACGAAGTCAGCTAGCCGAAAGCGCCGCGGCGGGTGATTGCGCTGCTACCTACTACTGACACATGAAACCGCAGGCTCGGCAGACCTTGCGGCTAGGTAGCGGTATCTTTCCCGCTTCTTTATCTTGCTGCTGCCTGCCCGAGGTAGGTACCGTGGATCTATATACTGTTGTACTGTCTGGCTGTAAGCTCATGCTGCTAACCATTACCACTACCCATCAGCCCGCCACCGACCTGGGCTACCTGCTGCACAAGAACCCAAGCCGCCTTCAAACCCTGGACGTGGCCGCTGGCCAGGCCCACGTTTTCTACCCCGAGGCTACGGCTGAGCGCTGTACTGCGGCCCTGCTACTAACAATTGACCCTGTGGCCCTGGTACGCAGCCACCGCGGGCCGGCCGGGGAAGGCTTTGCCCTGGAGCAATACGTGAACGACCGTCCCTACGTGGCCTCGTCCTTCCTGAGCGCAGCCCTGGCCAAGGCCTTCAACACGGCCATGAACGGCACCTGCAAGGACCGGCCCGAGCTACCCGACACCCTGTTGCCCCTGATGGCCACCGTAGCGGTGATGCCTGCCGCCAGTGCCGAGCAACTGCAACGCCTCTTTGGCCCGCTGGGCTACGAGGTGGAAACAGAAGCCCACCCCCTGGACCCCACCGTGCCCGAGTGGGGCAACAGCCGCTACTTTACGCTGCGCCTGCGCCACGCGGGCCTGCGCCTCCAGGATTTGCTCTCCCACCTCTACGTGCTGATTCCGGTGCTGGATAACAACAAGCATTACTGGATAGGTAAGGCCGAGGCGGAAAAGCTCCTGCACCGCGGCGGCGAGTGGCTACCCCGTCACCCCGAGCGGGAGTTTATCACGCGGCGCTACCTGCGGTTTAGCGCCTACGTGAACCCTACGCTGGAGCGCCTGCTCAGCAATGAGGAAGATTTGACCGACGATACAATCGAACTAGCCTTGTCGCCGGCAGCAAACGCCGCTCCTGCCACCGAACTTGGGGCTGGGGAAGCCGCCGATACGCTGAGCCTTCACGATTTGCGCCTGGACCGCGTGGCCGAGGAAATCCGCCGCCTCGGGGCCAAGCGCGTCCTTGACCTGGGGTGCGGGGAAGGCAAGCTGGTGCGCCGGCTGCTGCAGTTGCCGCACGTCGAGCACATTCTGGCCCTGGATGTGTCGTGGCGGGAGCTGGAGCGGGCTCAGCAGCGCCTGCACGTGGCTGAAATGCCGCCCCGCCAGCGGGAGCGGCTGACCCTGGCCCAGGGCTCCGTGCTCTACCACGACCCCCGCCTGGCCGGCTACGACGCGGCCGCCGTGGTGGAGGTCATTGAACACCTGGATGAAAGTCGGCTGGCCACCTTTGAACAGGTAGTGTTTGCTCGCGCCCGGCCCGGCGTCGTGCTCGTCACGACCCCCAACGCCGATTACAATCAGCACTACGAAACCTTAGCTGCCGGCCAGTTCCGCCACCAGGACCACCGCTTCGAATGGACTCAGGCGCAATTCACTGCGTGGGCCGGTGGCGTAGCAGAACGCCACGGCTACCGGGTGCGCGTGGAGCCGTTGGGCCCTGTAATGGCCGGGTTGGGCGCCCCGTCCCAGCTGGCCGTGTTCGAGCGGTAAGCCTACGGGCGGAGGTTCTGCTTTCGGGTAGTCCTTATTCAGTGGAATAGGGGCCGTGAGCCGCGGCTTTTTTACCTTTGAGGTAGTTTCGCTGCTTACTAACTGGCTTATGAAGGTTTTGCTGACGCTGGCCCTGGTGCTCTGCTGGCTGCAGCTCTCCGCTCAGGGGCCGGCGGCCCGGCGGCACTACGCCGATACCGTAGCCCGCTACCAGCTCACTTACCCCGCCACCTGGCAGATGCTGCCCGCCAGCCACCCGGCCGCCACCCGTCTTGCCACCGCCGAAAAGCCTGAGTTGGCCGTCGTAACGATTACCCACCGTTCCCTGCCGGCCGGAAAGCAGCCGACCCCAGGTAGTCCACCGGCTGCCGCCCACCCCGACTCGGTGTGGCAAGGGTTGCAACATTTGGCGCAGCTGCAAGTTTTGCTGCTGCGCCAGCGCGCGCAGGGCGGTTACCCGGAAGTGCAGTACCACTACACCTACGCCCTGGCGCCGGCGCCGGCGCCGCGCACCCGCGTGATGGGCCGCCGCATCTGGCGCGAGGGTGTTGAGTTTCGGGTGGAGTATCAGGCCCCTGTTTCCCAGGATGCCCGCTACTTAGCGGAAGGCGAGCAAGTGCTGAAATCGTTTCGGTTTACTGCCGATGCTCCCAGCCGTCCCGGCACTACCCCCCAGCCCTGCGACGATAAAATGTACGGTATTGCGGCCCTGCGCTTTACCAATGACACCTGGGAGGACGACTGCCAGACCATCCACGAGTTTTCCAGCGCCGACCTGTCTGCCCGGCCCAAGGTGCACCGGCGGGTATTGCCCTTCCAGTCCTACGCCCTAGCCAAGGGTTTTGACAATTGCCTGTACTCCGTCACTAAGTCGCCGACCAATGCCCCCGAGCGGGTGTACCGCTACAACCCCGCCACGGGCCAGGGCGAGTACACCAGCTGGCAGCTGCCGGCTCAGGGCCCGGAAAACGTTTGGATTTCGGCTGCCACCGATGAGCAGGGCCAGCTCTACTTCATGACGTCGGATGCCAGCAAGCTGGTGAAGGTAAACCCCGCCGATGGACTCGTAACGACGCTCTGGACCACCGACCCGCAGCGGCAGGCCCCCTTTTATTCTCAGATTGGCTTTGCCGGCGCGGGCTCCCACGGCAATTTCTGCCTCGATGATGCCGGCACTATTTACCAAGTGTACAGCACCAACGGCTCGCTGATGAGCGTGAACCTAACGACCCGGCAGCCCGGCCCGCAACTGATTGTACCCACGGGCCTGCCGGAGCGGGGCGGCTACAGCGACCTGCTGTTCCAGAAAGACAAGCGGGGCCGGCGCTGGCTTTATATGGCCGGCCCGAAGGCCCTGTACCGCCTGGATATGAGTCGGGGCGAGGCAGAGCTGGTGCGCCGAGGCATCTACACGGACCTGGCCGGCTGTAACGTGTTTCGCCGGGAGCCGACGCTGGTCAACACTACGGTGCCGCCACCCGCCCCACCTACCACCGGCACTTGGCGGGGCCGGGTGCTGGATGCCACCACGTTTCAGCCCTTGCCCTTGGCCCGGTTGCGCCTGGGGCCGGCCGGAGCCGAAACCACGGTGCCACTCACGGCCCAGGGGGTATTTTCGTATCTGGTGGAGCCTGGACACCCCGTCGCGGCTAAGGTGCAGCTGCCCGGCTACCTGCCCCTCGACAGCACGTACGCCACCTATTCCGGCCCCTACGTGCAGGATGTGCTGCTGCAGCCGCTCAGCGTGGGCACCACCCTGGGACTGGATAAGGTGCGCTTCGAGCAGGGCAGTGCCCGGCTGCTCTCGTCCTCGTACCCGGCCCTGAAAAAGCTGCTGCAATTGCTCACCGAAACGCCCAGCCTCACCATTGAGCTACGCGGCCACACCGACAACGTGGGCGCCCCGGAGAAAAACGTACAGCTCAGTGAGCGGCGCGTAGCCACCGTAAAAGCCTACCTCGTGCGCCACGGCATAGCCGCGGACCGCATCACCGGCCTGGGCCTGGGCGGCGCCGAGCCCCGCGCCTCCAACGAGCGGGAGGCTACCCGCCAGCTCAACCGCCGCGTAGAGTTTCGGGTAACGGGCAGGTAGCGCCAGCCACCACCCACGAAAAGGCTATTTTAGCTCTCCAGATGATGGAGGCACTAGCGCATTTCCTGACGAATACTCTTTTTGCCGATTTGGGTAAACGGCTGCACAGCCTTCCAGCTGCCGGTAGCCGCGCTTATTTCCACTTCACCATATTCTTTCGCCAGATAAACTTTCGGTGACCAAGGGGGCCGCAGTGTGCCTTTGGTGATGGGTGCGAGTTCGTATGCCGTTAGTAATTGCTTTATTCGGATGTTCATCGACAACTATGAGCAGATATATCATTCCGGGCTGCCTCTACCGTAGCCGCATTTAGTTTTCAACATCGTATGCCTCTTACCTCCCTTAAGCTTCCCGAACTTTCCCTGGTCTTGCTCATTGGCTCGTCGGGGGCGGGGAAGAGTACGTTTGCCCGCCGCTTGTTTCAGGCCACCGAAATTGTATCATCGGACCAGTGCCGGGCTCTGGTAGCGGATGATGAAAACGACCAGTCGGCCACACCGGAGGCCTTTGCCCTGCTGCACTACCTAGTGGGTCTGCGCCTGAAACGGGGCCTTTTGACGGTAGTAGATGCCACCAACGTGCAGCCCGAGGCCCGCAAAACCCTCGTGCAGCTGGCCCGCGACTACCACGTGCTGCCCACGGCCATCATCCTCGACGTACCCGACCGGGTAGCCGAGGACCGCAACCGCGCCCGCGCCGAGCGCCAGCACCTGGGCCGCCACGTAGTGCCCCAGCAGCGCCAGCAGTTGCGGCGCAGCCTTAAAACGCTCCGGCAGGAGGGCTTCCGCCACGTCTACCACCTGCACGGCCCCGAGGAAGTGGACGCCGTGCAAACCATCATCCGCGACCCGCTCTATAGCAACCGGAAAGCCGATACCGGACCCTTTGACATCATCGGGGACGTGCATGGCTGCTACCATGAGCTGGTGGCGCTGCTTACCCAAATGGGTTACGGGGTGCACGCTGAGCTAGCACAGGATACCCGCGACTTGGGCGTACGCGTAACGGCCCCCGCTGGCCGCCGGGCCCTGTTTCTGGGCGATTTGGTGGACCGAGGGCCTGCCTCGCCCCAGGTGCTGCGGTTGGTAATGAGCATGGTACAGGGTGGGCAGGCTCTGTGCGTGCCCGGCAACCACGATATTAAGCTGCTGCGCTACCTCAACGGCAAGCAGGTAGCCGAAAAACACGGTTTTGCGGAAACAGTAGCTCAGTTGGCTACCGAGTCAGAGACGTTTAAGAGCCAGGTGCGGCAGTTTCTGGATGGGCTGGTGAGTCACTACGTGCTGGATGGGGGCAAGCTGGTGGTGGCCCACGCCGGCATGCGCGAGGAAATGCAGGGTAGGGGCTCGGGCGCCGTACGAGCCTTTGCCTTGTTCGGCGAGACGACCGGCGAAATCGACGAGTTTGGCTTGCCCGTGCGCTACAACTGGGCCTCGGAGTACCGCGGCCGGGCCACGGTGGTGTACGGCCACACGCCCGTACCGGAGCCCGAATGGCTGAACAACACCATTGACATTGACACCGGCTGCGTGTTTGGCGGCCGTCTCACGGCCCTGCGCTACCCCGAGCGGGAGCTGGTAGCCGTGCCCGCTGCCCAGGTGTACTGCGAGCCGGTGCGCCCGCTACGCCCGGCCGAGGTAGCTGCTGACGTAGCCCAGCTCACGGCCCAGCAGCAGCACGACGACCTGTTGGACATCCGCGACGTGACGGGCAAGCAGATGATTAAAACCCGCCTGCTGCCTTCCGTAACAATTCGGGAGGAAAACGCGGCGGCCGCTCTGGAGGTGATGAGCCGGTTTGCCCTCAACCCCAAATGGCTGCTTTACCTGCCGCCCACCATGAGCCCCTCGGAAACCTCGGCCCTGCCCGACTTGCTGGAGCACCCCGCCGAGGCCTTCGACTACTTCCGTCGCCAGGGCCTAGAGCGGGTGGTGTGCGAGGAAAAGCACATGGGTAGCCGCGTGGTAGTGGTGCTGGCCCGGGATGAGAACGCCGCCCGCCGCCGCTTCGGGGTAGTGGGCGAGGGGCCGGGCAAATGCTACACCCGCACGGGCCGCAACTTTTTTACGGAGGCCGCCCTGGAAGCGGCTTTCCTTACCCGCCTGCAGGAAGCGCTAACCGCCGCTGATTTTTGGGAGCGGTTTCAAACCGATTGGCTCTGCCTGGATGCGGAGCTACTGCCCTGGTCGGCCAAGGCCCAGGAGCTGATTAAAAGCCAGTACGCGGCCGTAGCCGCTGCGGCCACCGCCGCCCTGCCCGAAGCCGTGGCCGTACTCAGCCAAGCCAGTTCCCGGGGCCTCGATGGGGTAGAGGCCCTGCTGGCCCGGACCAGTGCCCGCCAAACTGCCGCCGAGCATTATGCCGCGGCCTACCGCCGCTACTGCTGGCCCGTAGAGAGCCTCGCGGATTTGCGCCTGGCGCCCTTCCACCTGCTCGCCACCGAGGGCCGCACCTATTTTGACAAAGACCACGCCTGGCACATGGAAACCCTGCGCGGCATCTGCCGCCACGACGAAGCCTTGCTTCGCGCCACGCCCTACCGCGTCGTGAATCTTCACCAGATAACCGACGTGGAAGCCGCTACCCAGTGGTGGGCCGACCTTACCGCCGCGGGCGGCGAAGGCATGGTGGTTAAGCCCTACGACTTCATCCCGGGTGGTCGCCAACACCTCGTGCAGCCCGCCCTCAAGTGCCGCGGCCGCGAGTATCTGCGCATCATCTACGGCCCCGACTACCTGCTGCCGGGCAATCTGGAACGCCTGCGCGAGCGGGCCGTCAAAGCCAAGCGCAACCTGGCCCTGCGTGAATTTGCCCTTGGCGTGGAAGGCCTGGAACGCTTCGTGGCCGGCGCCCCGCTGCGGGAAGTTCACCAGTGCGTATTCGGGGTGCTGGCCCTGGAAAGCGAGGCCGTGGACCCGCGGTTGTAAGAACGGGCTTCGTGCTTACCTACTAACTATTCTTTGCTCGCTCAACTATGAAACAGCTTCAGCTTCTGGTGTTTACCATCCTTTTAGGCTTGGGCATAGGTAAGGAGAATGCGGCGGCTACTGCCGTGGCGGAGCGGCCTGCCTACCTGGAACTCAAGGTGTATCACCTCACCACCCGCCGGCAAGAGGCAGTGATAGATAGTTTTTTGCAGCACCGCTACATACCGACGTTGCGCGCCGCCGGTATCACGACCATTGGCGTGTTTAAACCCATCGGTAACGATACGGCCGCTGACCGAAGAATCTACGTCTTGACCCCGTACGTGTCCTTGAAGCAGTGGGAGAAAGTGAACCAGGAAACCACCACGAAACTGCTGGCTGCCGGGAGCTCCTACGTGAATGCGGTTCCCAACGCCCCGGCGTATAGCCGCCTGGAAACGGTCCTTATCAAGCCCTTTGAGCAAATGACGAGCCTAGCGCCCCCGCAGCTCAGTGGGCCCAAAAACGAGTGGGTGTATGAGCTGCGCAGCTACGAGGGAGCCAGCGAGAAGCTGTTCCGCAATAAAGTGCAGATGTTTAATGCCGGCGGGGAAATCAAGCTGTTTTCCCGGCTGGGCTTCAATGCCATTTTCTACGGGGAAGTACTCTTCGGCGCCAAAATGCCGAACCTCCTGTACATGACCTCTTTCGACAATGTGCAAGCGCGGGAAGCCCACTGGAAAGCCTTCGGCAACGATTCGGAGTGGAAGAAACTTTCCAGCCTGCCCGAGTACCAAAACAACGTCTCCCACATCGACATCGTGTTTCTGCGCCCCGCGCCGTATTCGGGACTCTGAGCAGAGTAGTGGTCTGTAACCGTAGCAACTATCAGATTTTTCGTTCGCACAAAAACCAAAACCTCAGCAAACTCTACAGTCGCTGAGGTTTTGGTTTTGTAAATCTTTCAGAGCTGTAAGTTTCCCTCTATTAATAACATTGTAGGATAACCCAACTGGCGTCGAAATTCTGGGTTTTTAAGTCTTGTTCTCTAATCCAGAAATAGAGTCTACCTGCGTCGCCCCACATCATGCCGCATTCGTCCTCATTGCTATCAACCTGCAATAAAAGTCGCCAATTAACTGCATTTGGCTCCAGTTCTTTTGCTTGAGGCAAGGCATACCCCGATGGGTCACCACAGTAGATGCCATTCGTGACCAACTCGCACTCCAATTCCATGGAGCTCTGAATGGTGTCAGCGTGGCCAAACAGCTTATTTATATTTCTTTCTTCCAGATCAAACAGGTTTTCCTGTTCACTCTCGGTTAGAAAATCGAGCAAATTATTATCCCAGGAGGGTAGACTTATTTCCAACTGCGGAGTAAGGGTGCACGCCTCGAATCGAGCGTCTTCTGCCAGCGTATCGGGAAAGGAGACGCGGTGAAGCTCACTGGGCGAGCCTTCGTAATACAGAACCTTGAATTTGTCTCTGTCTTTGCTATCGTATCCCCAGGCCTCCTGCTCGGCCGAGTAAAAAAAGGACAGAAGTCCCTGGCGGGGCAGCAACCCTTGCTCATCGCAACCACTCACTTTAGCAAGATTGATCTGCGCAATGAAAGAAAGAGGCTTTTGCGAGTCCTGCTCTGTCGGCCACTGACAGCCTGGCGGTAGGTCTGGTGTACCACCCATCTTAGAGCTGCCGAGAGGAATAGTTTCCTCTTCTTCAGGCGCCAAGTGTAGCCGTATACAAGGTCGACTGACTGATTGAATTTTCTCCTGATGCTGAATAAGTCCCAGCTCTTTCAACTTCTCATTTAATTCTCTCTTTATCACGGGCGGTATTACACTAGGTAGTATATACTTTTTGAAAGCACTAGTTACTTGCCCATACTCCTGTCCCGCGCGCCCTTGAACTCGGAGCCGGCGCGCCACTGCGGGAAGGTGGTTTCGGCGGCCAAGCGCTGACCCACGCGGAAGTAAAGCTGGGCATCCTGGGCAATGCCCGCAAGGTCCCAGCTGGGGTCAAACTGGTCGGCGGGCTTGTGGTACATATTGGTGGTATAGTGCTGGCGCTGGCGGGCAATGGTTTCCTTGCCGCCGGTGCGGCTCTCGAAGCCGCCGCTGGCGTAAAGCGAGGGCACGCCCACGTGGGCGAAGTTGAAGTGGTCGGAGCGGTAGAACATGCCGGTTTCGGGCTGCTGATCGGGCAGAATGTAGCGGTCCTGCTCCTGGGCGGCGGCGCGGGCGTAGTCCTCTAGCTCCGACTGCCCGTAGCCGATGACCGTCAGGTCCTTCATTTCGCCGTAGGGCCAGAGCATGTCCATGTTCAGGTCGGCTACTGTCTTATTCAGCGGGTAGGGCGGGTGCTGGGCGTAGTAGGCCGAGCCCAGCAAGCCCTGCTCCTCGGCCGTGACGGCCAGAAACACGATGCTGCGCTCCGGCTTCTGCGGCGCTTTCTGGAACGCTTCGGCAATGCTCAGCAGGGCCGCCAGGCCGGTGCCATCATCTACGGCGCCGTTGTAAATAGAGTCGCCGGCAATGGCCTTACCCACCCCAAAATGGTCCCAATGGGCGGAGTAGATGATGTATTCATCGGGGCGGGTGGTGCCGGGCAGCACGGCCAGTACGTTACGCGAGGTTTGGCGGCGGAGCTTGTTCTGGATGCTGCCCGTGAGGGTAAGCCCACCCAACGCCCGAGGCCGGAAGCCTTTGGTATTCGCGGCGGCATACAGCTGCTCGTAGCTCTGGCCGGCGGCCGAAAACAGCTTCTTGGCCGCATCCAGGGTCAACCAGCCTTCCAAAGCGCACTTATCGATGCCTTTGTTGGCGGTTTGGGCGCGCAGCTTCGGGCTAATGGCCCCGCTTAGCACCACCGACCAGGGGTAGGCCGCGGGCTTGGTGTCGTGCACGATGAGCACACCGGCCGCACCGTGGCGGGCGGCCTCCTCGTATTTGTAGGTCCAGCGGCCGTAGTAGGTCATGGCCTTGCCCTTGAACAAGGTCGAGTCGGTGCCCGCGTTGCCGGGGTCATTTACCAGCACCACCACGGTTTTGCCTTTCACATCGAGGCCGGCGTAGTCGTCCCAGCCGTACTCGGGCGCCACCACCCCGTAGCCGGCAAACACCAGCGGCGAGTTGCTGACGCTTACCTGCGCCTGCTCGCGCTGGGTGAACGTCACGAAATCCGTCTTGTACTGAAAGCTCAGCGGCTGGCCTTTGCCTTTTACCTGGAGGGTAGGGGCGGGCGTGCCGGTAATTTCCACTAGCGGCACGGGCTGGAAATAGGAACCTTCGGGGCCGGGCTGCAGGCCCAGGCGCTTGAACTCGTCGGCCAGGTACTGGGTGCTGCGTTGCTCGCCCACGGTAAAGGGCTTGCGGCCCAGCATCTCATCCGACGACACGGCCTGCAGGTAGCGGCCGATGGTAGCGGCGCTGATGGCAGTTGTGGCTGGGGTTTCGGGGGCAGTGGTGGCCGTTTCCGCCGTGGCAGCCAGCGGCGTTGAGGAGGTAGTGGTTTGAGTCTGGCAACTGCTCAGAGCCAAACCTAGCAGCCCCACCGAAGTGGCGTGGCGCAGGCTGCTGGGTAAGAAAGAAAAAACCATAAGGCGCAAGTAAGAAATGAGGCAACGCCACTGCAGCTCGTCGCTCCGGTGGCTGATCGAAGCTATTGCGTCCTCAATACTAACCACATATTCGCAACGGTGCCAGCCCTAAGCAGCTAAGCGCCTCGAGCCGGCGCCAGATGTTAGCGCCCGAGGCAGGGTAGGCGCCCAGCTCTGCTGCCACCAAGGGCAGTCGATCTTAAGCCAGGTGCGCCGCCCATACCCCATCTGGCCCAGGCCCGCAGCCGCGCCAAGATGGGATTTTGACACCCCGAGTGAGGAGCACTGAGCGGGAATAGCGGCGTTAACCTGAGGCTGGCGGGGATAAGCAAAATTGCGCGGCAAGGCAATATGCGTGCTTGTTGAGCTATACCTTGTGCTTTGTATAAATTCTACTCATGCTATTGTATGCTTTCCCGGATCCAGACTGCGCTTACCCAACTCGAAGCCACTGACCATATCCGCATCCTCTACGCCTGTGAGTCGGGTAGCCGGGCCTGGGGCTTTCCCTCACCCGATTCTGACTACGACGTACGCTTTATTTATGCCCGCCCGGCCCAGTGGTACCTAACCCTTGATGACGGCCCCGACACGCTCAACTTCCCCGTGGATGATGAACTGGACCTGGCCGGCTGGGAGCTGCGCAAAACCCTGAAGCTGCTGCGCGGTTCCAACGCGGCCTTGTTTGAGTGGCTACAGTCGCCGGTAGTATATCAGGAAGCACCCGGTTTCCGGGTCGCGCTAGAGCCGTTGCTGACGGATTGCTGGAACCCGCGGGCCGGGTTGCACCACTACCTGGGCCTGGTGCGCCGCGGGGTAGAGGAGGATTTGCTAGGCGAGGAAGTACGCCTGAAGCGACTGTTCTACGCCCTGCGCTCGGCCCTGGCGGCCCGTTGGATTCGGGAGCGGCCTGCTGAAGTTCCACCCATGGAGTTCGGGAAGTTGCGCGAGTTGTTGCCGCCGGCGCTGCACCTGGTAGCGCAGGAACTGCTAACCCGCAAAGCCACGGCCCACGAGAAAACCACCGTGCCGCGCCCCGCAGCACTGGTGGCGTTTCTGCGGGCTGAATACGAAGCCGCCCTGGCCGCCCGCGACACGCTGCCCGTTACCCGCCAAGCCGACCCCACGTCGGACCTGGACGCACTATTTCGGGCGTGGCTTTCCCCGGCATCCTGAGCCTGCTGCGCCCCTCCACGCACCCGCGGCGGCCCTTTCCGGAACCAGCCCTTATCCTGAAATTTAGGTGGCCTTTCTGGTTGGAGCTACCCCTCCGCCAGCCGGTAGGTGTATTCTTCCACCTCCAGCTGGCGCACGTTGGCAAACCCTTTGTCCGTGCCGATTTTTACGAAGCCGCAGTGTTCCAGTACTTTCTGTGAGCCAACGTTGTCGAAGGCAACCCGGCCAAAAATAGGCCGGGTCTGCTCTATAAGCAGAAAGTGTTGCAGCGCGGTGGTTGCCACGCCTTGTCCCAAAAGCGCCGGTCCAGCCAATACGTAATTTCGGCGTCGCCTTCCATTTCGAACTTGGCGATACTGCCGGCCAGCACTTCATCAACCAGAATTGTCTGCATGTTGATGGTGGAGTCGTGTAAAAACCGGGTGTATTTTTCCCGATAGGCTGCCTGATTCGTGTGATCTTTTGGCATGAAGGCAGCCAAATACGCCGCCTCTTCGTCGAGCTGAAATTGAAATAAAGAATCCAAATCAGATTTTTCCGTTGGTCTTAGCTTTACCTGCTGGTTCTGCATGCTGTGGATTCCTTGTTTTCGTTTTGGCCAGTAGTCAGACGCCAAAAAGAGGCCTCGAATAAAAGTAGAAAATTGTCCCGGAGCCGCTGCGGGTAGCACTGGTTTCTTTACCGAAAAACATGCTCACTATTGCCGACCTGCGCCAGCGCGGCCTGATTCTGTTTGAAGCCATCAGCGGCAGCCGCGCCTACGGCACCCATCTGCCCCACTCCGATACAGACCGGAAAGGGGTATTCGTGCTGCCGGAAGACGAATTCTACGGCCTCACCTACGTGCCCCAGGTAGCCAATGAAACCAACGACGAAGTCTTCTATGAGCTGCGCCGCTTCGTGGAGCTGCTGCTCAAAAGTAACCCTACGGTGCTCGAGCTGTTGGGTACTCCCGCGGATTGCGTAGTGTACCGACACCCGCTTTTCGAGGCGTTTCGGGCCGAAGACTTTCTCTCCAAGCTTTGCCGCCAGAGCTTCGCCGAGTACGCCGTGGCGCAAATCCGGAAGGCCCGGGGGCTGAACAAGAAAATCAACCATCCAGAGTCACCCCAGCGCAAGTCGGTGCTCGATTTCTGCTACGTGACGGTAGGCGCCGGTGCGCAGCCCGTAAACACGTGGCTGACTCGGCGCGGCTACGCAGCCAGTCAGTGCGGGCTGGCCAACGTGAATCACCTCAACGATTTATACGCCCTGTTCGTGGACGAAACGCCGCAACAGCGCCACGCCTACCGGGGCCTGGTGCGCGACCCGGAAACATCCCAGGACGTGCAGCTCTCAGCCGTGCCGAAAGGGGAAGTGCCGGTTGCCTACCTCAGCTTTAACCGCAATGGCTACAGCACTTACTGCCGCGTGTACCGCGAGTACCAGGAATGGGAGCAGAAACGCAACCCGGAGCGTTACCAGAACACGGTGCAGCACGGCAAAAATTACGACGCAAAGAACATGCTCCACGTATTTCGGCTGTTGCGCATGGCCGAGGAAATTGCTATTACCAGCCAGCTGCACGTGCGCCGCCCCGACCGAGACTTTCTGCTGCAAATCCGCCGCGGTGAGTTTGCCTACGATGAACTGGTAACGGAAGCCGAAGCCCTGGTGAACCGGGTGGAGGCAGCCTTTGCCAGCTCGGCGCTGCCCGATGCCCCTGACCACGCCGCGGCCGAAAACCTGCTGCGCCAAGTGCGGCGGACCTGGTATGCCCAGGCCCGCCGGTAACCCAACCCAAGGGCCGGCTTCCCGGCAACCCGGCTCCGGTAGGCTCCGGGCTGAGCTGCCGGAAAACCGGCCCTCGTGTGCTGTCAGTGAGAAAGTTACCGGGTGGAGTGCCGGCCTACTTTGTAAGTCGATTGGGAGCGGGCTTTCTGCCGTAGCAGCGAGAACCGCTTCTTACTGGTTTTGCGGCCCTTATAGCGCTTATAGAAGGGGCGGTGGGTGTAAGTTTTGCCGCGCATCTTAGCCCGGGCGTACCGGGTAGGGCGAGCGGCATCAACGGGTTCGGCTACGCCAATCATCAACAGCGCAACCAACAAAAGCACGATCCGGGTCATAGGCCAAACAGGTTAGGTCCAGCCTACTAACTCAAGCAGAGGCAAAAAAATTGTGCAGGCCGCCCGGCGGAGTCGGTATTGTTCAGGCTAGGTTACAAAGCACCGGCCTTTCCCATCACGAGGAGGGGAAAGGCCGGTTGCTGTTGACTTATAGTAGCTTACCGCTAGCCTCCGCCAATGGTCTGGTTGCGCGAGGGCTGCTTGGGCGCGGGAGTCGTAGTTCTTTTCCGTTTGCGCCAGATCTGGTACCACCGCTGCCGGTAGCGGGCCGTGCGCTTCTTGCGGGCCCGGCGGCCTCCTCCTTTGTAGGTGCGGTAATTGGGGCGGTGCACGTAGGTTTTGCCGCGCATTTTGGCGCGGGCTGCCGGGCCGCCCTGACCCAGGGCTGGGCTCACATCAACCAATGCCATCAGCATCAGCCAGAGAAGTAGAAAAAGTCTAGGCATGTCAAGAGAAGTAAAGCCGCAAACGGGGAGGCAAAAGTAGGACACCGAACGGCAACTATTCGGCCAGAATACGGGCAGTACGCAAAAAAAGTCGGCCGTGGATTGTGGAATACCCCCGATAACGGCATCTGACTGGTAGAATTTATATTCTTCCTAGCCTATGTTCCAATTCTTACGCACCCGGGCCTTACTCATTTGCATTAGCTTGCTACCGTTGCTGGCTACGGCCCAGCAGCGCCTGCCGGCTGCCCGCCAGCGCAGCTACCTAACCAAAGTGTTCCGGCTGACGGATACCCAAACCCGCCAGTTGTACGAAAAGGGGATGGGGGCGGCGCGGCCCGACTTCTTCGCCCAGCCGGTTGACTCTTTCCCGACCGACCAGCCCGGGCAAGCCCGTCCGCTGCCGCTGGGCTACTACCTGCGGGCCCGCACCAACTGTTCTGCCTGGGGGCAATACCATGTAGCAGGACGGGCTAATTCCTTTTCCTGACAGTTTTCTGCCATCTGCCTTCTCGTACTTTCGTGACCAATGAGCTACTCCCTCTTGTTGTTTGATTACGATGGCACGCTCTGCGACACCCGCGCCGCCATCAAGTATTCCCTGCGGCGTACGTTTCAGGAGTTTGGCTACTCGAAGCCCGTGGAGCCGGCTTTGCGGGCCGTGGTTCAACAGGGCCTGCCTTTAGCCGCAACGCTGCTCGGGCTGCACCCGGCCGGCACCGGCCCACTACCCGCTACCTGGACTGAGACTTACCGCCGTATCTACCGCGCCGAGGCCGAGCAACTGGTACGTCCCTTCCCTGGCGCGCAGCAGGTGCTGGCCGCGGCCGTTGCCCTCGGGTGCACGGTGGTGGTAATCAGTAACAAGGGCCTGGCTATTCTGGAGAATTCGCTGGCGCGGCTGGGGCTTCGCGAGTACGCTGCTCTGGTGCTGGGCGACGACCCCACGGCTACCGCGCCCCTACCGCTCAAGCCTGATCCGGCCCTGTTTACCCAGCGGATTCAGCCCCGGTTTCCGCAGTTCACTTCGTCCTCTACCCTCATGATTGGCGACACGGCTACGGATCTGCAGTTTGCTCAAAACTGCGGCATTGCCGCCTGCTGGGCCTCCTACGGCTTCGGCCACGCCGCTGAATGTGCCGCTTTTAAGCCCGTCCACCGCATTAGCAGCTTAACGGAGCTGCTACCCCTTCTAACTCAGTAATAATTACATAAATATGTTGCCCTCTTCTTCATCTTCCGCAGAATCCCAGATTCGAGGGGCTCTGTTGGGCCTGGCTGTCGGCGACGCCTTAGGTGTACCGGTGGAGTTTCAGAGCCGCGCGGCCCGCCGCCTCGACCCCGTAGTGTACATGCGTGCGTATGGCACCCACAACCAGCCCGCCGGCACCTGGTCTGACGACGCCTCCTTGACCTTTTGCTTGGCGGAAACTTTAGCGCACGGCTACGATTTAGGCGACCTGACTCGCCGCTTCATCAACTGGTATGAGTATGGCTATTGGACGCCCCACGGCTCCGTATTTGATATCGGCATTACTACCCGCGAGGCCATCAACCGCCTGCAGTCCACTCCCCATCTTACCCTGGCTGGCGGCACCGATGAGTACAGCAATGGCAACGGCTCGCTGATGCGGATTCTGCCACTGGCCTTTTATCAGCCGGAATCCTCCCTGACAAGCCGCTTTGCCGTCATTTTCGATGTTTCGGCCGTTACTCACGGCCATATCCGTGCGGCCGTGGCCTGCTTTCTCTACCTGGAGATGGCCCGCTACCTACGCGCTGGGCTTACGCCGGCCACAGCCTACCTGCGGCTCTGTCAGGAAGCACCGGCCCAGTTGCTGGCGCTACATATTCCGGCGCGGGAGACCAGCCACTTCGAACGTATTTTAAGCGGCCGGCTGCCTGATGCGCCGGTGTCAGCTATCCACAGCGGCGGCTACGTGCTGCACACCTTGGAGGCAGCGCTATGGTGCCTGCTGCGCTACGAAACCTTCACCGAAACGGTGCTAGCAGCCGTAAACCTAGGCGATGATACCGATACTACGGGTGCCGCAACCGGCGGTCTGGCCGGTCTACACTACGGGGAAACTGCCATTCCCGCCGATTGGCTGCACGTGCTGGCCCGTCGCTTTGACATTGAAGATCTGGCCCACCGGATGGTCGCAAGCCTGCAGGGGAGAAGCATTAGGTAACCGAGGTCAGCGGTAGGCCAAATCAGCGCATTACTAAGAGGCAGTAAAATCGAAAAAGCCCCAGCATCTTCTGATGCTGGAGCTTTTTGCGGTCCGGACGGGACTCGAACCCGCGACCTCCGCCGTGACAGGGCGGCATTCTAACCGACTGAACTACCGAACCGTTTACTTTAACTGAGAAGCCGAGTGCTTTCCGTTATTGTGATGCAAATATAGAAGGGCATTTTGGGCTGTGCAAATAAAAAAGTGCTTTAGCAGTCTGTTAGAGCACTTTTCCGAAGGGTAGTATTCTGTGCCTAAATGAAATAGGAGGTAAAAATATTTTTCAAGTACCTGCTATTAGCTTCTAAAAGCTAGAGTTGAACCAGCCAGCTTGCAGCAGCAACTTCTGTATTCAGGACCAATGCAGCCTACCAAGCACTAAGCTTATTAGTTGTCCTTATTAGTTGTCAATTCGCGCCGGTAGAGTGAGCGTGGAGAACTGAAAAAGCAAAAGGCCCTTCAGATGACTCTGAAGGGCCTTTGCGGTCCGGACGGGACTCGAACCCGCGACCTCCGCCGTGACAGGGCGGCATTCTAACCGACTGAACTACCGAACCAGGTTGTTCTACTTCGCTGCCCAAGTGGCGTTGAAGTGGTGCAAAAGTAGAGGTCCGGATTGGACTGCGCAACAGCAGAGACAAAAAAAGCTGAAAAAAACCGGCTGCGAAGGCGTTGGAGGCTGTTGCTCAGGCAGAAATAAATTTGAAAAATTCGGCAGGGGTCAGCAGTGCGCTGTGTCGGCCTCGTCGCTTACCTTTGCTTTCTTCTCATTCCCCCTCGCAACCCCAAGACGCTCCCTGCCGTGGCAATGCTCCTCGATTTCGAACAACCAATTGCCGCTCTCGAAGGCAAGCTCCGTGAAATGCAACAACTGGCCCTCGATAGCCAGGTGGACGTATCGGATGCCGTGACGGCCCTCGAAGCCAAAATCAAAGCCCTCAAAAAGGAAACCTACCAGAACCTCACCCGCTGGCAGCGCGTGCAGCTCTCGCGCCACCCCGACCGGCCCTATACCCTCGACTACATTGAGGGCATGACCGAGAAGTTCATTGAGCTGCACGGCGACCGGACCGTGGCCGACGACAAAGCCATGGTGGGCGGATTTGCCGACCTCGATGGCCGCTCCGTCATGTTTATCGGCCAGCAGAAGGGGCGCAATACCAAGCAGCGGCAGTTCCGTAACTTCGGCATGCCCAACCCCGAGGGCTACCGCAAGGCCCTGCGCCTGATGAAGCTGGCCGAAAAGTTCAACAAGCCCATTGTGACCCTGATTGACACGCCCGGCGCGTTTCCGGGCCTGGAGGCCGAGGAGCGGGGGCAGGGCGAGGCCATTGCCCGCAACCTCAAGGAAATGTTTTTGTTGAAGGTGCCCGTTATCTGCATCATCATCGGGGAAGGCGCTTCCGGCGGGGCCCTGGGTATTGCCATCGGCGACCGGGTGCTGATGCTGGAAAATACGTGGTACTCAGTAATTTCGCCCGAATCGTGCAGTAGCATCCTGTGGCGCAGCTGGGACTACAAGGAGCAGGCCGCCGAAGCCCTCAAGCTCACGGCTACGGACATGCTCAAGGCCGGCCTTGTGGATGGCATCGTGAAGGAGCCCCTCGGTGGTGCCCACACGGATACCGCTACCATGATCAAAAACCTGAAGAAAACCATCCTCAAAACCCTTGACGAGCTGGAGGCCCTGCCCCATGAGGAGCGTATCAGCCAGCGCATCGACAAGTTCTCAAACATGGGCGTGGTAGTAGAAGGCAATTAGAAATTGAGAATGAAGCATTAAAAATGCCGTTAGTTTTACGCTGACGGCATTTTTGTTTGTCTTCCCGCCCTCTGACTGCTGACTTCTATTTCTTAATTTTAAACTAAACCCATGACCGTTCATACGCTCGATACCGGCTTGTTTAAACTTGATGGCGGCGCCATGTTTGGCGTAGTGCCCAAAAGTCTGTGGCATAAGCTTAATCCGGCCGACGAAAACAACATGTGCACCTGGGCCATGCGCTGCCTGCTGATTGAGGACGGCCAGCGGCTGATCCTGGTCGACAATGGAATCGGCGACAAGCAGGACCAGAAGTTTCGGGGGCATTTTTACCTGCACGGCGACGATACCCTGGAAAAGTCCCTGCGCAGGCTCGGCTTCACGGCCGCTGATATTACCGACGTGCTGCTGACGCACCTGCATTTTGACCACTGCGGGGGCTCGGTGGTGCGCACTTCGGATGATAAGCTGCAGCTGGCCTTTCCCAACGCTACGTACTGGAGCAACCAAAACCACTGGGATTGGGCCGTAACGCCCAATGCCCGCGAAAAGGCCAGCTTCCTGAAGGAGAATATTCTACCGATTCAGGAAAGCGGCCATCTGCGCTTTCTTGATCCGGCGGCCGGTAGCGCGCCGGCGGAACTGCCCTGTTTCCGGGAAATCATCCTGGCCGATGGCCACACGGAAAAGATGATGGTGCCCGTGCTCGACTACAAAGGCCGCACCCTGGCATTCATGGCCGATTTGCTGCCCAGCGCCGGCCACGTGCCCTTGCCCTACGTGATGGGCTACGACATGCGCCCGCTCATTACGCTCGAGGAGAAGGAGCGGGTGCTGCGCCGCGCCGCCGATGAAAACTGGGTGCTGGTGCTGGAACACGACGCCCACACCGAGTGCATTACGGTGCAGCACACCGAGAAAGGCGTGCGCGTGGCCGACACGCTGAGGCTGACGGACTTATAGTCGGGCGGGTTGCCTGGTGCTTGATTTTGTTGCACCTAGGGCGGCGGCAGGCCCTTTTGTAGCGTTAAAGGCCCACGATGGATGAGATAAACCAACCACAACAGCTGGGGCTGGCGTTTTCGGGGGGCGGGGCGCGCGGCATTGCCCATTTGGGGGTGCTGGCCGCCCTGGATGAGCTGCAACTGCCCATTGGCCACTTGGCGGGCGTGTCTTCCGGCGCCATTGCCGCTACCTTTTACGCGGCCGGTGTGCCACCCCGCGAGATACTGCGCATGTTTCAGGAAGTAAGCCTGGGGCAGCTGACTCGTATTTCGCTGAGCCGGTACGGTTTGCTGCGGATTGACGGGGTAGGCAAGCTTTTCGAGCAACACCTGGGCCTTGATGCTACCTTCGAGCAGCTCCGCATCCCGCTGACGCTGGTGGCAACGGACATTACGGAGGGTATTAGTGTCCATTTCTCCGAGGGGTTATTAATTCCGCCCTTGCTGGCTTCCTCAGCCGTGCCGGTGCTCTACCGGCCAGTTGAATACCAGGGCCGCCACCTAGTAGACGGGGGCCTGCTCAACAACTTGCCTACCGATGCTCTGGTGGGACTTCCGGGCCTGCAGATAGTAGGAGTCCACTCTAACCCGCCCCACCGGGAGCCCCGCATTACCACCCTGCGTGGCCTTATTGAACGGACCCTGAACCTGGCCGTGGGCGCCAATACTTTGCCCAGCAAGCAGCACTGCGCCCTGCTGCTGGAGCCGCCCGAACTGGGCGCCTACCGCATGACGCAGTACAAGCGTGCCCCAGAGCTTTTCGATATCGGCTACCGCCACACGTTGGGTCGGGCGGCGGAGCTGCACGCTTTACTGCAGCCCAGCTAAGCGCCGGTATGCGGCCTTCCGGTACATTTCTCTAGCTTTGGCAGGTGGTAGCTTCCTCTCACCCGGCTACCCATAACTTTCTGCATGACTGCACGCAAAACCTCTACTTTTTGGTACCTGTTTTCGAAGTTCTGGTTCTGGATTACCGGTTGGCGGCTGGGGCCGCAGGTGCCCGCTGACATCAAGAAAAGCATGATGATTGCCGCTCCCCACACCAGCAACTGGGACTTTATGTACGCCCGGGCCGCGTTTTTCCTAATGGATGTGGATGTGAAGCTTACCATCAAAAAGGAGTGGACTACTATTCCGGTGCTGGGGGCGCTGGTTCGGTCTTTGGGCGGCCTGGCCGTGGACCGCAGCAAAAACAACAGCCTCGTGGATGGCATGGTGCAGCTCTTCCAGGAGCGCGACGAGCTAGTGATTCTCATCACCCCGGAAGGCACCCGCAAGTACCAGCCCAAGTGGCGCAAGGGGTTTTACCACGCCGCTATGGGCGCCGGCGTACCCATCCTGCTGGGCTACCTCGACTACAAAAACAAGGAAGCCGGCGTGGGACCAGCCTTCTGGCCCACCGGCGACTACGAGAAGGATCTGGAGGCAATTCAGGCTTTCTACCGCACCAAGCAGGCCCGCTTTCCGGAGCAAGGCGTGCGGTAGGTTAGTGAACTTGCGAAAGGCGAAGGTGTACCCTAGCACCCTAGCCTGAATTTGCACAACTTCACCTTTCACCAGTTCCCCTTTGGCTCCATGGAAAAGCTGCAAACTCTGGCCTGGGTCCTAATTGGGCTGGCCGTATTCATCTGGCGGATGGTACAGAAGGCGCGCGAAACCACGGCCCGGGAGCAGCGGGAGCGGCGCTTCTCCCGCCCCGACCCAAACGGCCGACCCCGCCCGGTGGCTCCGGGGCTACCGGCTACCTCGTTTGAGGACTTATTGCGGCAAATGCAAAACCAGAACCGCCCGGAGGCTCCCAAACCGGTGCCGGCAACCGAAGAAACCACGCCGGCCGGCCGAACGCTGCCGCGCGAAACCACGGTAGTTGCCCGTAGCCTCGAAGAAACCAACCGCCCCGCTCGTTCCCTGGAGCAAACTGCCCCGGCCCGTTCGCTGGAGGCTCCTAGCCGCGAACTTCGCCGGGCAGCTACGCTACCCCGGGCCCAACCCCAGCAGGATTACTGGCAGCGGGAGCAAAGCCGCCCAGAAGCTCCCGCCTCGCTCGGGGAGCGGTTGCGTAACCCCGCCGACCTGCGCGCGGCCTTTGTGCTAGGCGAAATTCTGCAGCGCAAATTTTAAGGGTAGCAGTAAAATAGCAACAGGGCCCCGGCGCGGAACATACTCCGCGCCGGGGCCCTGTTGCTATTTTACTGCTACCTGGCTAGTCCTGGGTAAGGGCATAGGTTACTAGGTTGGCCCCCATTTTCAGGGCCGCTTCGTGGGTAGCGGGGGTATCCTCGGGGTAGGTGCCCAGGTCCTCCCAGCCGTTGCCCAGGTCACATTCGTAGGAGTAGAAGCACACCAGCCGGCCTTTGTACAGCAGCCCGAAGCCCTGGGGGCGCTTGCCGTCGTGCTCGTGCACCTTGGGCAGGCCGCGCGGGAACTGAAATTTCTGGTGGTACACCGGATGCGTGAACGGCAGCTCCACAAAGTCCAGCTCGGGAAATACCTTCTTCATTTCGGGCCGGATAAACTTGTCGAGCCCGTAGTTATCATCGATGTGCAGAAAGCCGCCGCCCGTAAGGTAGCGGCGCAGGTTGCGGGCCTCCGCCTCGGTGAAGGAGACGTTGCCGTGGCCCGTCATGTGAATGAAGGGGTAGGTGAGCAGCTCCGGTGAGTCCAGCTCCACGGTGGCTTCCTCCGGGTCGATGTTGGTTTTAAGAGCTTGGTTGCAAAAGCGAATCAGGTTAGGCAAGCTGGTTTTGTTGGCGTACCAGTCGCCGCCCCCGCCGTAGTGCAGCTTGGCAATGCGGAAGCTGGGCGCAGCCGGTGCGGCAGCCATCAGCAGCAAAGGCAGCAACAGAAGCCAGAAGAACGAGCGAATTTGCATGCTGAACGGGTAATTAGGTCGACAGGATGGAGTACCAGGAGCAAAGCCCACGGGGGTAGTCTGCCTGGTACAGAGACTACAAAAAATAGGCTACAGCAATTCCCGCGTTACGTGCACGGTGTGGAGTGCGGCTAGCGCGGCAGTTTCTGTTCGCAGCCGGGAGGCGCCCAGCGTAACGGGCCGGATGCCCCGGGCAAAGGCCGCCGCTATTTCCTGCGGGGTAAAGTCGCCCTCCGGCCCAATCAGGATGCAGCAGGCGCTGCCAGTAGCGGCCACGCGGGCCAGAGGCGTCCGCTCCCCGTCCTCAAGGTGAGCAATAAACGTGGTTTCGGGGTCTGCGGTGGGCAGAAAGCGGGCGAAGTCGGTCAGTTCCGTCAGCGTCGGCAGCCAGGCCTGGCCCGACTGCTTCAGGGCGCTGATGGCAATTTTTTCCAGCCGGTCCAGCTTCAGCTCCCGCCGCTCGGAGCGGGCACAACGCAGGAAGGTGAGGGTATCGACCCCAATTTCCACGGCCTTCTCCACGAGCCACTCCATCCGGTCGAGGTTTTTGGTGGGTGCCACCGCCACGTGCACCTGGTAGGGACGGCGCGGCACCTGCTGCTCCTGCACCACGCGCAGGCGGCAGCGCTTGGCATCAGCGGCTTCTACCTGGGCCTCGTACACGCCCCCGCGCCCGTTCACGAGCGTTACCTCGTCGCCGGCCCCCAGGCGCAGGACGCGCACGGCGTGCTTGCTTTCGTCTTCCGGCAGGGTATAGGTCGGCAGGGTTAAGTCGGGGGCGTAAAACGTGTGCGGCATGGGGCAAAGCTACGCCGAAACCGGTAGCCTGGCACGCCCTGAACACGCCCTGAATAGGATACGGAAAGGCGAGTGGGAGCGTTGGGTTGCAGCTGTTACGCGGCGCCGGGCACGCGCCACAGTAAACCCGGAAAAGCCAAAATTTTAAGTCAGCTGCGCTGATCCTGCGCCTACCGTCCGCGTACTGTAGCTATTCCCTTACCTCTAAATCAGATACCCAGGATGACAGTTAAACTTAAAAAACTCAAGGACCAGACCATCGTTATTACCGGCGCTTCCAGCGGCATTGGGCTGGTAACGGCTCGCATGGCGGCCAAGGCCGGCGCTAAGCTGGTGCTGGCGGCTCGCAGCGAGGCGGCCCTGCGCCAGCTGACCGAGGAAATCAACCAAGCCGGCGGCCATGCCACCTACGTGGTAGCGGATATGAGCAAGCCCGAAGATGTGCAGCGCCTGGCCTACGAGGCTTCCTACACCTACGGAGGCTTTGATACTTGGGTCAACAACGCCGGTGTATCTATTTATGGCAAAATTGAGGAGGTGCCCATCCAGGACATGCGGCAGCTGTTCGAGGTCAACTTCTGGGGCTTGGTGCACGGCTCCCTGGAAGCGGCTAAGCATCTGAAAGCCAAGGGCGGCGCCATTATCAACGTGGGCAGCATCCTCTCCGATATTACCGCTATTCTGCAAACCATGTACAGCGCCAGCAAGCACGCCGTGAAAGGCTTCACCGATGGCCTGCGCATGGAGCTGGAAATGGACGGCGCCCCGATTTCGGTAACCCTGATTCAGCCCGCAGCCATTGACACTCCGTATCCGATTCACTCCAAGAACTACATGGAGCGGGAAGCCAAGCACGCGCCGCCCGCCTACGCGCCCGAAACCGTAGCCCGCGCCATTCTGCACTGCGCTGCTACCCCGGAGCGCTCGGTGGTAGTGGGGGGGGGAGGCAAGGCCATGATTGGCATGGAGCGCTGGACGCCCGCCCTGCTCGATAAGTTCATGGAAAAGTCCTTCTCCAAGCAGGAGAAGGCCGATTACGCTCCGCGTCCCCTCCAGCAAAATGCCCTCGACCGGCCCATGGGCTCCCTCGAAGAACGCGGCAACTACCCCGGTCACACCCGCGAAACCAGTTACTATACGGAGGCAGCTACGGCGGGCAGCCCGGCCCTGCGCACGGCCGTGCTGGTAGGAGCAGGGGTGGCGCTGGCCGCTTGGTTGGGTACCAAAGGCAAGCGGAACGGTAGCAGCTCAAGCTCGAGCGACTCCGAAATCCGCGGCATTGCCTTTCACGACAGCTAACCCTAACAACCCTAACAAAGCAGAAGTCCCTGGCCGCCAACTGGCAGTCAGGGACTTCTGCTTTGTTATGTGCTGTATAGAAGGGGCTTAGCCCAGCGTCTCGTTCAGCAATCCGGCCAGGCGGATACCTGCTTCCACAATACGCTTCTTCATTAAATCGGCGTGGGCGGGGTAGTACTTGTAGTCCACGTCGGTGCCGGCGGGGGTTTCCTGGTAGAGCTTCTCCGACTCCTGGTACGACTCCCACAGCCACTGGTCGGGAGTGGAGGCCTGCAACTGCCGAACTTGCCGGTTGCGCAGCTTGTGGTCATATTGCTGGGCCATTTCGGTGTAGGTTAGGCCTTGGTAGTCAAGCAGGCCGCTGTCCCAGAGGCTGTGCAGGTTCGTGTCTTTGCCCCGATACTTGAGCTTAATGTCGTTGCCGCCCTTGTCCTCGGCATGGCCCGTGTGCATGGGCTGGTGCACATCGCCAACCAAGTGCACTACAAACTTAAGCGCGGCCGCCCGCTCCTCTTTGGTTTTGTTGGCATCGGCCAAAATGCGTAGCTGCGCTTCCAAGGCACTGTAGGCGTTGGCCGTGGTCTGCGACTTTATGGCTTGTACGTACTGGTCGTGGGGTAGGCCCGAGGGCGTGTTGACGTAGTGCCAGGGTGCCGTTTCCTTAAACTCCGGGTAGTAGCGTATCTCATCGGGCCAGGTGCTGACCAGCGGTAGCGTTTCCGTGCCCAGCAGGCGCTGCACCTCCCGACGGGCTTTACGAGAAAGATGGTTTTCGGCAATTTTGCCCACGGCGCGGTGCCCATCAACGCCCCAAGCCCACAGGGTGAGTGGCGACAACAGGCACAAGAGCAGCGGAAGAAAGCGCTTACGCATACAAGTAGAGGAAAAAGGGTGTGTAAACGCAAAAGTAGCGCGTTTGCAAAGGACTTTGGTACTATTCCGCGTAAACTTGCTTCCAGACGGGAATTCCTGCCTTGCCTAATGTGTAGCACGTGTAAGCACCAAGACGAATTCGGCAAAACTTAGTAGCTGGAGCATTCACTTAACGGAACGTCGATACACAAACAAGGCCCGGGTAACGCAACGTTACCCGGGCCTTGCTACTACTTTATGCGGCTACCCGCTATACGCTGGCAGCAACTTCCGCTTTGGGTGCGCCAGCCAGGATTTCCTCGTTGGCGTAGTCAGCGTACTTTTTGAAGTTGGCTACAAACTTTAGGGCCAAGTCGGACGCCGTACGGTCGTAGTCCTCCTTGTCGGTCCAGGTGTCGCGCGGGTCGAGAATTTCGGCGGGCACACCGGGCACGGAAACGGGCATTTCCACCCCAAAAACCGGGTGCTTGTGGAATGCTACCTCGTCCAGGTCCCCGTTGAGGGCCGCCGTAATCATGGCGCGGGTGTAGCTCAGCTTCATGCGCGAGCCTACCCCGTAGGAGCCGCCCGTCCAGCCGGTGTTCACCAGCCACACGTTCACCTCGTTCTCGTCCATTTTCTTGCCCAGCATCTCAGCGTATTTCGTGGGGTGCAGGGGCAGGAATACCGCGCCAAAGCAGGCCGAAAATGTCGTCTGGGGCTCCGTGATGCCCATTTCCGTACCCGCTACCTTGGCCGTGTAACCCGACATGAAGTGGTACATGGCGCGGCTCTTGTCCAGCTTGCTGATGGGAGGCAGCACCCCGAAGGCATCGGCCGTCAGGAAGAAAATGTTCTTGGGTGCATCGGCCACGGAGGGCTCAATGGCATTCGGAATGTAGTTGATGGGGTAGGCCGTCCGCGTGTTTTCCGTCACCGATTTGTTGGCGTAGTCTACCGTGTGGGTGCCGGGCACGAAACGCGTATTCTCTACAATGGAACCGAACTTAATGGCATTCCAGATTTCGGGCTCCTTCTCGGCACTCAGGTCAATAACCTTGGCGTAGCAGCCGCCTTCGAAGTTGAAAATGCCCGCGTCTGGAGTCCACCCGTGCTCATCGTCGCCGATAAGGCCGCGGTTGGGGTCAGCCGAGAGGGTGGTTTTGCCCGTGCCCGAAAGGCCGAAGAAAATGGCCGTGTCGCCGTCTTTGCCCACGTTAGCGGAGCAGTGCATGGGCAGGGTTTCGCGCTCGTGGGGCAGCAGGTAGTTGAGCACCCCGAAGATGCCTTTCTTCATTTCGCCAGCGTAACCCGTACCCCCTATCAGAATCATCTTTTTGGTGAAGTTCAGAATAGCGAAATTTTTCTGGCGGGTGCCGTCCACGGCCGGATCGGCCTCAAAACCGGGGGCGCAGATGATGCTGAAATCCGGGGTCCAGCTGGTGTCGGCGCCCTCAGCAGGGCGCAGGAACATGTTGTAGCAGAACAGGTTGTGCCAGGCCAATTCGTTTACTACCCGCAGTTTCAGCTCGTACGCAGGGTTGGCGCCGGCATAGGCGTCACGCACGTAAATTTCCTTGTCTTCCAGGTACTGCACCATTTTCTGGTGGAGCTGGTCAAACTTGTCGGCGTCAAAGGGGATGTTAATGTCGCCCCACCATACGCTGTCCTGGGTGTTGGCATCGCGCACCACGAACCGGTCCTTGGGGGAGCGGCCCGTGAAGGCGCCGGTGTCGGCCATCAGGGCGCCGGTGTCGGTAAGGGTGCCTTCGCCCCGGCGGAGGGCTTCTTCCACCAGTTCAGCGGGGGTAAGATTGAGGTGAACCTGGGTGGCGCGGGAAATGCCCAGGGGGGCAAGGCGGGCGTTGGCGGCGGAGTCCATCATAGGGCCGAAAACGGGGGTTGGGTGGGTGGGAAATGGGGGGAATTAAAGAACAAAAATAGACAAAAACCCGACTGTAGTACTGTGTTTGCCGAAAAAAGAGCGAAAATTCGCTGTTGGCGCATGTTAGCCGGGCGTTGCTTTTGGCCTAACGAGCGTTAGTACGTTAGGGTTAATAATCTTTTGTAGCTTTACCAACCGGCCCTGCGGTTGCAGCCGCGAGTGTTTCCTCCTCACTTCTTTTCCTTCACCTTTCATGCAAACGACCTCTGCTGTGCAGGACCAGCCCATGCAGGCTGCCCAAACCAGCCACCCGAAGGGCCTCTATGTGCTCTTCGCCACCGAAATGTGGGAGCGGTTCAGCTACTACGGTATGCGGGCCCTGTTGTCGCTGTACATGCTCAAGGCCCTCCTGATGAACAAGGAGATGTCGTCGCTTATTTACGGCAACTATACCTCGCTCGTGTACCTGACCCCGCTGCTAGGGGGCTACATGGCCGACCGTTATTGGGGCAACCGCCGCTCCATTCTGGTAGGGGGGCTGTTGATGGCAGCTGGCCAGTTCAGCTTGTTTTTTTCTGCTTCGATGTACGCTGCTGGCCAAACGGAGGTGCCTTCGGCGCAGTTGCTACTCTTCTTTCTGGGGCTGGGCTGCCTGATCTTCGGCAATGGCTTCTTTAAGCCCAACATTTCCTCTATGGTTGGCTCGCTCTACCCCAAGGGCGACTCGCGCATTGATGCAGCTTACACCATTTTTTACATGGGCATCAACTTGGGCGCGTTCTTTTCGCCCTTGGTCTGCGGTACACTCGGCGACACGGGCAACCCGGCCGACTTTAAGTGGGGCTTCCTGGCGGCCGGCATTGGCATGCTCATCGGCAGCCTCACGTTTGAGTTGCTGAAAAACAAGTACGTCGTAACGGCCGAGGGTAGCCCACTGGGCGCGCGGCCCGAGCGCACCGTGGAGCACTCGCCCGTAGTGCCCACTCAGACTGACGCCCCGGTCCGCACCGAAACCATTGCCCAGCCTACCAAAAGCTTCGCTAGCAAGCTTCCCATGCTCATTGGCTTGTTTGCCGTGGTGTACGCCGCCATTGCCTGGCTGATGGACCGGGACTGGATTGGCGCTCTGGTGTTTTCGGCCATGATTGTGGCCCCCGTCACCATCCTGACCGACCCCACGCTTACCGCCCGCGAAAAACAGAAAATCTACGTGATTTTCATTCTTAGCTTTTTCGTAATTTTCTTCTGGGGCACGTTTGAGCAGGCTGGTGCCTCGCTTACGTTCTTCGCCGACGAGCAAACGGACCGGACCTTTGGCTCTACCGTGGTGCCGGCTTCCTACTTCCAGTCGGCCAACGCCCTGTTTATCATCATCTTTGCTCCCATCTTCGCCGTGCTCTGGACGTGGCTGGGCAAACGGCGCCTGGAGCCCTCTTCGCCCCTGAAAATGGCCATTAGCCTGATGCTGATGGCTGTAGGCTACCTCATTATTGCTTTTGGCGTGAAGGGCGTAGATGCCAGCACCAAAGTGAGCATGTTCTGGCTGATTACCATGTACATGGTGCATACGTTCGCCGAGCTGTGTCTCTCGCCCATCGGGCTGGCACTGGTAAACAAGCTGGCCCCGGCCCGCTTTGCTTCCCTGCTCATGGCGGTGTGGTTCCTGGCTACGGCAGCCGGCAATAAGCTGGCCGGCGTGCTGTCGGGTCTGTATCCTCCCGGCCCCGGCGAGTTTGCCAAGGCCGCCAAGGAGGGCATCAACCTGCCGGGTATCCTGAACGGTACTACCCAAGCCACCGCCGACGTAACAGCCAAGCTCAACAGCCTGGAGCTTACCGCTCACTGGCCTACCTTCCTGGGTTTCCAGATTACCAGCCTCTACGACTTCTTCATGATTTTCGTGGGCCTGTCGGCCGTAGCTTCCCTTATCCTGTTCGTTATCTACAAGCGCCTTTTCACGATGATGCAGGAGCCAGCAACGGCCTAGCGTCACTGTAGTTTGAGACCATAAAAATGCCCCCGTCGTAATAGACGGGGGCATTTTTATGGGCATATAGCTGATTCCTGTTTCGTAACTTAAGAATGCAACACCTGCGCACTGCAGTCTATAGATCTGCCTCCGCACAGAGACGAGACGCTCGCAGAATACAGCAAAGGAGTAAGCCTTGCGCCGGAGTAACACAAAACGCCCCACCGGACCAAAGTCCAGCGGGGCGTTTTGTTAAAGAGAGCGGAATCCGTGTAATCCGAAAAATCCGTCTCAATCCGTGATTACATCATGCCGCCCATGCCACCCATGGCGTTGCCAGGAGCACCAGCGCCACCTTTGTCGTCTTCCGGTTCGTCGGAAATTACGCACTCGGTGGTCAGGAGCAGGCCAGCAATGGAAGCAGCATTCTCCAGGGCCAAGCGGGTTACCTTGGTTGGGTCAAGGATACCAGCGGCCATCAGGTTTTCGTAGCGGTCCTCGCGGGCGTTGTAGCCGTAGTCGCCGGAACCTTCACGCACTTTCTGCACTACTACCGAACCCTCACCACCGGCGTTAGCTACGATAGTACGCAAGGGAGCTTCAATAGCCGTACGGATGATGTTTACACCAGTGCGCTCGTCACCGTTCAGGGTGTCAACGCCTTCCAGAGCATCCAGGGCGCGCACCAGGGCAACACCGCCACCAGGCACCACGCCTTCCTCAACGGCGGCGCGGGTAGCGTGCAGGGCATCGTCCACGCGGTCCTTCTTCTCCTTCATTTCTACCTCAGTGCTAGCACCGATGTAGAGGATAGCCACACCGCCCGACAGCTTAGCCAAACGCTCCTGCAGCTTTTCCTTGTCGTAGTCAGAAGTTGTGGTGCCGATTTGGGCTTTGATTTCGTTTACGCGGCTGGTGATACCGTCTTTCTCGCCCCGGCCATTTACAATGGTCGTGTTGTCTTTGTCGATGATAACTTTCTCCGCCTGACCCAGGTACTCCAGGGTGGCGCTGTCCAGCTTGTAGCCACGCTCTTCCGAAATAACCGTTCCGCCCGTCAGGACAGCAATGTCTTCCAGCATCGCCTTACGACGGTCGCCGAAGCCAGGGGCTTTCACGGCGGCAATCTTCAGCGACCCACGCAGCTTGTTTACTACCAGCGTAGCCAGCGCCTCGCCGTCTACATCTTCCGAGATGATAACCAGGGGTTTACCCGTCTGAACAACCTGCTCTAGTACGGGCAGCAACTCCTTCATGGTGCTCACCTTCTTGTCGTAGATGAGGATGTAGGGGTTGTCGAACTCCGCCTCCATTTTCTCCGGGTTGGTCACGAAGTAAGGGGAGAGGTAGCCCCGGTCGAACTGCATGCCTTCCACCGTTTTTACTTCGGTTTCCGTGCCACGCGCTTCTTCCACGGTAATAACGCCTTCTTTGCCTACTTTATCCATAGCGTCGGCAATCATTTTGCCGATTTCCATGTCGTTGTTGGCTGAAATAGCGCCTACCTGAGCAATTTCTGACGAGTTTTCAATCTTCTTGGACTGAGCTTTCAGGTTGGCAACTACAGCCAGCACAGCCTTGTCGATACCACGCTTCAGGTCCATGGGGTTGGCACCAGCGGCCACGTTCTTCGAGCCAGCGGCGTAGATAGCCTGGGCCAGAACCGTAGCGGTAGTCGTGCCGTCACCGGCCTGATCGGCGGTTTTGGAAGCTACTTCCTTTACCAGCTGGGCGCCCATGTTCTCAACGGGGTCCGACAGCTCGATTTCTTTGGCTACCGTCACACCATCTTTGGTGATGCTCGGGGCGCCAAATTTCTTGTCGATAACCACGTTGCGGCCTTTGGGCCCCAAGGTTACCTTTACTGCGTTTGCTAGTTTGTCAACGCCGCGCTTCAGCTTGTCGCGACCTTCGGTATCGAATTGGATGTTCTTAGCCATCTTGGTTTCGGATGTTTGGAATCAGAGAGGAAGGAAAAGCTTACAGTACGGCGAAGATGTCCGACTCCTTCATGATGAGGTAGTCCTGACCATCCACGGTGATTTCGGTGCCGGCGTATTTGCCGTACAGCACTTGGTCACCAGCTTGTACCTGGGGCTTAATGGTGGTGCCGTTGTCGGCCACCTTGCCTTCGCCTACGGCAACTACTTCGCCACGCTGGGGTTTCTCCTTGGCCGTGTCGGGAATGATGATGCCCGATTTGGTTTTTTCCTCGGCAGCGGCCGGCGCGATGATAACGCGGTCAGCCAGCGGTTTGATGCTAAGCGACATATTGTACGTTTTGGTTGAAAGGTTTACTTGAAGTAAGACGGTGAGCCCGGTGCTGCACTTCTTGTGCCAGCCTGCCGCAACCTGACAGAATGAACGGTTCAGGCCTTGTTTCAGTCAGGTTTGCACGCACAGGGTGTCAGGGCTGACAAAAAAGTTCCCCGTTTGCCAACTCCCGCGCCGCTGTACGCTACGCTTGGCCCAGGGTTGGAAACTGGTGGGTAGAAAATTCGGGGCTATGGGGGCTGGCGCGCCTCCTTTCGGCCTGCGCCAACAAACAAAAAGCCGGCGGCTCCTTCGGGAGCCGCCGGCTTTTTGTTTGCATCTCTACTAAGATTACTGGGCCGGAGCCGGGGTAGGCTGCGTTGTCGGAGCCGTAGTCGGGGCAGCTGCCGGAGCACCTGCGGGGGCCGTAGCACCAGGAGTGCCAGCCCCCGGGCCTACCGGTGCAGTAGTAGCCGGAATACGAGTTTCGAGGGCTTTTTGCTGGTTTACGCTCCGAGCCGGACCGGCCTCAGAAGCACCGCCAATCACGTGGGTGCCCAGGCTCAAGATCATCAGTCCAATGGCGAAACCCCAGGTCAGCTTTTCCAGCAGGTCACCGGTACGTTTTACGCCCATGAGCTGGGCGGCACCGCCAGCTCCAAACTGGCTGGAAATTCCGCCCCCTTTGGGGTTTTGAGCCAGCACCACGAGGGCTAGCAGCAGGCAAATAAGAAGAATCAGGGCAATAAGAGCGTAGTACATCTACTCCGAAGGTTGTTGCAGTTGTTGAATTTGCTCGGCAAAGTACGCCTTTTTTTCCGGCTGCCGTTCCATCAGCCGTTCATATATTTCAATGGCCTTATCCTTCTTGCCCTGCCGAATCATGATTTTGGCCAGGCTTTCGGAAGCCAGTGCCGGGGCCGGACTCGTGCTGCGGACGGATAAGTCCATCTGTTCCTCGGCCGGTAGGGGCACGCCCGCCGGGGTTTTTATGCGAGGCTGCGTTTTCAGGAACCGGTTGATGAGGTCCAGGGACGAAGCCGATGGTTTGGGCTGGTGCTGTTTCAGATGAGCCAGCAACAAGGCATCGGGCTCAAAAAACGCATCCAGCGGCAAGTCAAGCGTGTAGCCATCATGAGCCTGCAGGTCGTAGCCTAGGCGGCTCCCCGCGCCGAGAGCGTACCCCAGGTCCTCGTCGGAGCGGAAGGGGGCCGTAACGACGGGTGCCGCAGCAAAAGCCGTTAGAGTTGGTAGTTCTGGCTCTTCGTCTGCTTCATCGTCCAGTTCTGGCAAGCGGTATCCGGATGGAGTAGGCAACTCAGGTTCGATAAGGCCAAACTCGAAGCGGGAAATGCCGGCCTCCACCGGCGGTCGAATCGGGGGCGCAACGGCCGGCAGCAAGCCGTCGGAGGAGGGTGAGTCGTTCTCCGTTTTAGCTTGTTGATCGAGTTTTTCCTCTGAACCGATACTATCGGGCTCGGCAGAAGACTCTGCGGACTGATCTGCCGAAACAGGTTCCACGGAGCCTGTCGTCAGGGGATCCGCCGCAGGTGCTACAGCCTCTACTGCCGGAATGTCTGAGGTAGGTAGGGAAGCAGCCTCAGATACAAGTGAACTAGGTTCTTTTGTAAGCTCTTCTTCGTCAACTACTTCGGTTGGGGTGTTTTGCAGATCCACCTCCCCGGCTGACTCAAAAACTTGCTCCAGTACGCTCTGTTTTTCCGGCTGGATAAGTACTGCTTCGTCTTCCCGCTGAACATCGGAACCTGGCAGAATATCCTTGCTGACGGTGACGGAAGCGTCTTGCGTTAAAGCGTCTCGCGTGCTTTGCTCGGCAGGAGTAACCGGAGGAATGGCTGATAAGGCTTCCGGCGGCACCTCAACAGGAATATCCGCCGTTACGGAGGGTATGGCCGTTGTACTAGCACTGGACGCTACAGGGTATGCCACTGGCACCGAAGTTGCGGCGGCGGGCTGCTCCAGCAGCTGCCGCAGAAGTTCTCGGTCGGCGGCGTAGGTAGCTGCCCGGCGCAGGCGCTGGTTGGCCAGCATACTGCCCCGGTCGTGGGCCGCCTTGGCCAGCAGCACGTGCGCCGTCTGGCAGTAGGGAAACGTGGCCGCCAACTGCTCCAGCTCCCGGACTTCGGTATCCGAAATCCCGTTAACATGGTCCAGAATGTGCAGTAGCGACGCGCGGGTCATAGTGGGAAGAATACTGAAGAGTGAAGCCAGGCGGAAGAGTCAAAGTTCTCTGGGCCTCAGCTAATGGGCAGCCAGGGGCCTGAGAGCCCGTAAACTGGGCTGCAAAGGTGCGCCAATTTCAACAGAAACCTACTTCCTACTTCGGGTACAGGTCAGGCAAGGCGCCCTGCGGGTGCGGGCCTACCAGTTGGCTACCGATTTGTTGAAGGCATCGGTAATAATGTTGCGGAACAGGAGCCGCAGTGCCGCCGGATCGTTGTTGATGCTGGTAATGTCGCGGGTAGCGGGGAAGGGGTTGGTGGTTTGCAGGGTTTCCTCGAAGTCCTGCTTGGGGTCCTTGGTATTGGTGAACTTAACCCGCACCTGAATCGTGAGCTGGTTGGCGCCGGCTAGGTCCTGACCATTTTGCTGCTGAATGGCGGCGGGGGCAAAGTCGTAGGCAATAATCTGACCCTCAAACTGCAAGTCGCCGTCCCGGGGTACTAGTTTAAGCGTGGTGTTTCGCTGAAAGTAGTCCTTGAAATCCTCCGTAAACCGCTGGGGGAGGAAGGACGGGCCGTTGTTCGAGTTGTTGGCGAACGTCGCAATGGAAATCGTCTTGACGTTCGGGTCGATGGTGGTGCCGTTAAACGAGTACACCCCGCAGCCACTTAGCAGTAGCTGCAGGAGCAGCACCACCATTCCCACCACCCAATTACGCTTGTTCCAGATCATACTGTTTGAGTTTGCGGTAGAGGGTACGTTCAGAAATTCCCAGGTCGTGGGCGGCGTACTTACGCTTGTTGTTGTGCTTTTTCAGGGCCTTGATAATCATTTCCTTTTCCTTGGCCTCCAGGCTCAGCGTCTCTTCCTCCGTTTCGTGCGGAATATCCTCTACCCGCTGCGCTTCTTCCTCATACTCAGCGGAATCGTCCACGGTCAGGTCCCGCGAGTGGAGGATGTATTCGTTGCTGCCGTTCTCGGGGGAGGGCTGGCGCAACGGGCGGGCCGCGGCGCCTCCTTCGTAGGGCGCCACGTTCACGCTGGAGAAAAGGTGGCTGTTCTGGCGCAGCAGCTCCTGGGCCTCGTGGGGCCGGCCGCCCCCGGCCAGGTCTAGAACCAGCTTTTTCAAGTCAGTCATGTCGCGGCGCATGTCGAAGAGCACCTTGTAGAGCAGGTCCCGCTCCGAGTAGGCGTTGCCGGCCCCGTCAGTGGCGGCACCGGCCGCGTGCACCAGCATGGGCAGGCGGCTGCTTTGGTCGGCGGGCAGGTAGTTGCGCAGGCGGCGCGCATCCACCTCCCGGTCCGTCTCCAGCACCGACATCTGCTCAGCAACGTTCTTGAGCTGGCGGATATTGCCGGGAAAGCGGAAGCGCTGCAATTCCTGCACGGCATCCGGGGTAAGGTTGATGGGCTTTACCCGATACCGGTCGGAAAAATCGGTGGCAAACTTTCTGAATAATAGGTAGATGTCGTCGCCTCGTTCACGCAGTGGTGGAACCGTAATGGGTACCGTATTGAGGCGGTAGTAGAGGTCCTCGCGGAAGCGACCTTCGCGCACGGCGTCCAGCAGATTTACGTTGGTGGCGGCCACTACCCGTACGTCCGTCTTCTGAACTTTCGAGGAGCCGACCCGGATAAACTCGCCGTTTTCCAGTACCCGCAGCAGGCGGGCCTGGGTACCCAGCGGCATTTCCCCGATTTCATCCAGGAAAATGGTGCCCCCGTTGGTTACCTCGAAGTAGCCTTTGCGCGCCTCCTGGGCGCCCGTAAACGAGCCTTTCTCGTGGCCAAACAGCTCGGAGTCAATCGTGCCTTCGGGAATGGCCCCGCAGTTAATGGCAATGAACTGCCCATGCTTGCGCGGGGAAAGGGCGTGAATGATCTTCGAAAAGGACTCCTTGCCTGAGCCGCTTTCGCCGGTAATAAGCACTGTCATATCCGTGGGAGCGACCTGGGCGGCTACCTGGATAGCGTAATTCAGCGAAGGGGCATTGCCGATAATGCCGAAGCGCTGCTTAATGGATTGTATTTCGGAAGGAGTCAAGGTCGGGGAGGGGTGTTCGTAGGGTAGACGAAAAGCGGCGCAGTTTATTTTGAAAGAGCAGAACAAACCTCATCCTGAGCATAGCAAGGAGCGGTTTCGCCGCCAGCCTAGCAGTTAACTAGTAACTGCTGGCAGCATGAGAAGGCCCGATGCTAAACTCAGGATGACAGAAAGTTATACCGCCTCGCCCAGCAGCGTGTTGGTAGTGGATTCGTGCACGAGCACGTTCACGTAGTCGCCTTTCTGGTAGTGTTTCTTGGGGAAAATGACCACCTGGTTCTGGCTGTTGCGGCCGCTCAGGTGCTCCTGGCTGCGTTTGGAGAAGTTCTCGACGAGCACTTGGTGCACCTTGCCTACCCCGCGCAGGTTGCGCTGGCGGCTGTGCTGCTGCTGCAGGGCAATTACTTCGGCCAGGCGGCGCTTTTTCACTTCCAACGGCACGTCATCTTCCAGCTTGCGGGCGGCCAGGGTACCAGGACGCTCGGAGTAGAAGAACATATAGGACATATCGTACTTGACATACTCCATCAGGCTCAGCGTGTCCTGGTGTTCCTGCTCGGTTTCGGAGCAGAAGCCCGAAATCATGTCGGTGCTGATGGCGCAGTCCTCGCCCAGAATCCGGCGGATGGCCTGCACGCGCTCCTCGTACCAGGGTCGGTCGTAAGTGCGGTTCATCAGCTTGAGCACGCGCGAGTTACCGCTCTGGGCCGGCAGGTGGATATACTTGCAGATATTGTCGTACCGGGCCATGGTGTACAGCACCTCGTCGGTAATATCCTTGGGGTGGGAGGTAGAGAAGCGCACCCGCAGCTCAGGGCTTACCAGGGCCACGCGCTCCAGCAGTTGGGCAAAGTTGACGTGCTCGAGGCCATCCTCGGAGGCCCACTTGTAGGAGTCGACGTTCTGGCCCAGCAGGGTAACTTCCTTGTAGCCCTGGGCCACCAGGTCGCGGGCTTCCTGCACAATGCTGTGGGCGTCGCGGCTCCGCTCCCGGCCCCGGGTGAAGGGTACCACGCAGAACGAGCACATATTGTCGCAGCCGCGCATGATGCTGATAAAGGCCGTAATGCCGTTGCTGTTCAGGCGCACCGGGGTAATGTCGGCGTAGGTTTCCTCCCGGCTCAAGAGCACGTTCACCGCTTTCTGGCCGCCATCTACCTGCTGAATCAGCTGGGGCAGGTCGCGGTAGGCATCGGGGCCCACTACTAGGTCTACCAGCTTTTCTTCCTCCAGAAACTTGCTTTTCAGCCGTTCCGCCATGCAGCCCAGCACGCCCACCAGCAGGCCGGGGTTACGCTTTTTGTGGCCGTTAATCTGCGACAGGCGCATGCGCACCGTTTGCTCGGCCTTTTCCCGGATAGAGCAGGTGTTCAGCAGTACCAGGTCGGCGCCCTCCAGCTCCTCCGTGGTGTCAAAACCCTGCTCAAACAGGATGCTGGACACGATTTCCGAGTCGGAGAAGTTCATCTGGCAGCCGTAGCTTTCGATGTAGAGCTTGCGGGTGCGACCCGTGCGGGTAGCCGGATTCACGCGCACTTCGCCCGAGGGCTCGTGCTCATGGGTAGCCGCATCCACGGCGGGCGTGGGCAGGGCGGGCGTATCGAGAAAATCGAGGGTAATCAGCGGTTGGGACATGAGAAAGGCCTGGCGGGCGTCAGCTTCACAGTTCAGAGACGAAAGGCAAAGGTAGCAGATTTACCCCTAAAATGACAGAATGGCAGGGGTAGTGAGGTGGCGAAATCGTGACGTACAGTTTTCACTCACCCCTTTCGCCAATTACCGCATCACTTCACTACTGCTCCTAGCACTTCCAGCAGGGCTTGGGCTTTGAGCAGGCACTCCTCATATTCGCGCTCGGGTACGGAGTCGTAGGTAATGGCGGAGCCGACCTGGAAGCTCAGGTAGCCGGTATCGGCGCGGTACTGCAGGCTGCGGATGACCACGTTCAGGTCGAAGTCGCCGGTGGGTAGCACGTAGCCGATGCTACCGCTGTAGAGGCCCCGGCGGCTGCATTCGTACTCCTCAATAAGCTGCATGGCCCGGACTTTGGGCGCGCCGGTCATGGAGCCCATGGGGAAGGTAGCGCGCAGGGTTTCCGCTAGCCCCACACCTGCGCGGACCTGGGCCTGCACCGTGGAAATCATCTGCCAGACGTGGCGGAAGGGGTAGAGGCCGAACAATTCGGGTACCTGCACGGTGCCGGGCTGGGCGACCCGGGCCAGGTCGTTGCGGACCAGGTCCACAATCATCAGGTTTTCAGCCCGTTCCTTCTCGTCGTGAAGCAAGGTTTGGCGCTGCTGCTCGTCCTGGGCCGCAGTCAGGCCCCGCCGGATGGTGCCTTTGATGGGCTGGGAAAGTAGCGTACGGCCCTGTCGCCGCAGAAAGCGCTCGGGCGAGGCGCACAGCAGAAAATGGTCGTGGTGACGATAAAATCCGGCAAAAGGGGTAGGCGAGGCAGCAGTAAGGCGCCAAAAAACGTCCACCGGGTCCAGTTGCACGTCTTCAGCATAAAACTCCTGGCACAGGTTCAGTTCGTACACTTCCCCACTGAGAATATCCTCCCGAATGGCCTCCACCGCCGCCAGATACGCGGGTCGGGGCATGCGGGGGCGGAGCGTGGGTACCTGCGGGGCGGCGGTGGCGGGCAGCGGGGTAGCGAGAATCTGTTGGTAGAGGGCGGCCGGCTGCGGGGCGTGAATCTTTACGGCGTCTTCCTGCCAGGTCAGCCAGGCGTCGGGCCGGAAGAAGTGCAGGTGCGGCCAGGCCAGCCCGGCCGCGTTGCGGCTGCGTAGGGCTTCTATTTCGTTTTTGACGTCGTAGGTAATAAAGCCGCAACGGGGCGCCTCAGTAGCGGGGCCGGCCAGCCACTCGTCCAGCTCCGGCAGGGTAGCCGGGGCAGCCGGCGCGTGGTGAGTTACGGCCAGCAGCCGCTGGAAGCCGCCGCCGGGGTAAGGCAGGGCATTCGGTTCGAAGTAGGCACAGTGCGCAAACCCAGCGGCCCAGCGCAGGGCCCGGGTCCGGAAGTCAGCCGGAAGTTCAGAAAGCGGAACGGAAAGCACGGGGCAAAGGTAGGGGATGCCAGCGGGGGTAGGCAAACAAAGAACACCTGGGCGGCGCTACTCCAGCTCCTTCAGCGCCAGCTTGGCTTTGGTATCGGTGCTATTCTTGTACTCGTGCCGGGGGTAGGCCAGGGCCTTTTGAAAGTACACCTTGGCCGTGTTGCGCTGCCCTTCCGCTTGGTACAAATACCCCAGTTGCAGGGCCGATTGAGGGGCGAAATAGTAGGGCGCACTCCCGGCCCGGGCAATGGTCTGGGCGTAAAAGAGCCGGGCCGAGTCGGGGCGGCCGAGCAGGTGCCAGGCCCGGGCCCGGCGGTAGGGCTCCTCCAGCCGGTCGCGCAGGGGGGTAGCGGCGCTGGGCCGGAAGCTGTTGAGCGTGAGCAGGGCGGGGCGGTAGTAGCCCCCGTCAATCTGGAGGCGGGCGCGGGTGAGGAGCTTGCTGAGGGGCAGCTTGTCCTCGAAAAAGCGTTGGGCGTAGTTGTCTTCTTCCAGCACCGTGCGCCCCCCGCTGCCAATCTGCCGGCGGTACTGCTCGGCGGCGCCCGCATCACCACCCAGCCACGCCGCCAGGTACAGCTTGAAGGCGGCATCCTTGCGGTAGTGCTGCCCCCGGTACTGCTGCAAAAACTGCTGGTTGGCCCGCAGCGAAGCAGCGTACTGGCCCTGATAAAGCAGCAAGTCGGCGGCCATGTGGTGCAGGTAGGGCAACGATAGGTAGTCGGGTCCGGTAGGGCGGGTCCGGTAGGCGGTCAGGGCCGCGTCGGTGTGGTGCTGCTTTTTGTGCTGGCTGATGAGCAGGTAGCTGATGAGCAGGTTGTCGGGCTGCTGGCGGTACAGGGTTTCTACCAGCCCCAACGCCGCGTCCGGCTTCTTGTAGTACGTTTCCTCCAGCAGGGCCAGAATCAGGCGCGCCTCCAGTTGAAAATCGTTGGCTTGGGTGGCGGCCAGGCGCAGGTTGTGCAGCCCCGCCTCCACGCTGCCCGGCAGCCCCAGCAGCTTCAGAAACCACCGGTAGGATTCCGGCAGGGAGCCAATAAAGAACTGCATCATGCCCAGGGTTTTGCGCGCCGGCAAATACTGCGGATACTGGCGCACTACCTGCTGCATCTGCTGGTAACTCTGGCGCAAATTCCAGGCGCCCTGCACCTCGTGGCCAAACACCACCTGCGCCGCCGCCTGGTGCAAACGGATTTCGGCGCGGGCGTACGCCGGCAGCGCGCCGGGCGCGGCCGCCTTCTCCAGGGCCTTCAGCCGCTGATCCTGGGCCTCCACGGTGGCTTGGTACCGGCTGGCATCCTGGCTAACGAGCAACTCGGTAATACTCAGGCAGTCCTGTACCAGTAGGGTGCCCGGGGCAGTCGGGGGCGCGGCCCGGAGCTGGGCGCGGGCCGCGTCGGGCCGCATTTTTAGTACTTCGGCGTAAGCGCGGGCCTGGGGCGCCGAGAGAACCGGCGCGGGGAAGGTTTCTGGCGGAGGTTCGCTGCGGGCCACACGGGGATTTACAGCGGTAAGCGTCAGCAAAAACAACAGCCTCAGCGTACCTCTGCGTAAACCTCTGCAAACCTCAACGAGAAACTTCATAAGCAAAAAAAGAACGGCACAGAGGCCGTTCTTCTTAAGTGAACCAACACGAAAATCCTTACGCCGTACGAGCTTCCACGTCGGCCAGTACGCGGCCGCAGTGCTCGCACACGATGATTTTCTTGTGGGCAATGATATCGGCCTGGCGCTGGGGCGGCACGGTGTTAAAGCAGCCGCCGCAGGCGTCGCGCTTTACCGTTACCACGGCCAGACCGTTGCGCACGTTGCCGCGGATACGGGTGTAGGCCATCAGCAGGCGGTCTTCCACGGGCTGCACGGCGGTGCCGCGCTCGTCCATGAGCTTTTTCTCGTCGGCTTCGCTTTCACCCACAATGGTTTCCAGCTCAGCTTTCTTGTTGTCCAGGTCTTTCTTACGCTCTTCCAGGCGCTGCTTGGTTCCGCTGATTTCGGTGTTCTTCAGCTCAATCTGGTACTGCGCTTCTTTGATTTTCTTTTCCGAAATCTGGATTTCCAGTTTCTGCAGCTCGATTTCCTTGGCAATGGCCTCGTACTCGCGGTTGTTGCGCACGTTGGTTTGCTGGTCTTCGTAGCGCTTGATCAGGCCATCAGCATCCTTAGCATTTTGCTTGCGCTGCTTGATCTGGTCGTTGAGGGCGGCAATTTCCTCGTCGAATTTGCCTACGCGTACCTCGTAACCCGCAATTTCATCCTCCAGGTCACGAACCTCTTCGGGCAGGTCGCCGCGTACGCGCCGGATTTCGTCCAGTTGCGAGTCAATGCGCTGCAGGTTCAGAAGGGCTTCCAGCTTACTGGCAACGGGGGTTTCCGCGGAGGAATTAGAAATCATAACGGACGGGGTTGGTGATGGTCTCAGCAATGAAGAGCGCAAAAGTACTTCCAAAGTTGCCCAGAAGCAAATCCCGGAAAATTTCGCCGGTAAACTGCTCGCTCTCAAAATGGCCTACGTCGCAGAGCAGCAACCGGCCTTCCGCCCCAAAATATTCGTGGTATTTCAAGTCGCCGGTGACGTAGGCATCAGCCCCGGCGGCGCGGGCTTTGCCAATAAGGAAGCTGCCCGCCCCGCCGCACAAAGCCACGCGGGTAATGGGCTGCTCGAACTCCGTGTGCTTGACCACGGGTATGCCCAGGGCCGTTTTCAGCAGCTGCCGGAACTGTCCCGGACTCAGCGGCGCGGGCAGTTCCCCAATCATGCCGGAGCCGACTTCCTGGTTTACGTTTTCGAGCCGGATGATTTCGTAGGCTACTTCCTCGTAGGGGTGAGCCTGCCGCAAGGCCCGCAGCGCGGGGCCCTGCAGATGCAGGGGCAGCAGCACTTCCACCCGGTTTTCGCGTACCGTTTCGGGCTCGTGCGGCTGCCCAATAAAAGGGTTCGTGCCGGCCCCGGGCGTAAAGGTGCCGATGCCCTCGGTGTGGAAGCTGCACCCAGCGTAGTCGCCTACCTGCCCGGCCCCGGCCTCATACAGGGCATCTAGCACAGCCTGGGTGTGGGTAGGCGGCACGTAGGTAATGAGCTTGGCCAGCAGCCCCGGCTTGGGGTCGAGAATGCGCAGATTCTGCAGTCCCAGCTTTTCGGCCAGCTTGCGGTTGACGCCCTGGCGCACGTTGTCGAGGTTGGTGTGGGCCGCGTACAAGGCCACGTCGTGCCGGATGGCCTTCAGCAGGGTTTGCTCTACTTCGTTGGCTCCGGTCAGGCGCTTAAGGGGCTTGAAAATGAGGGGATGGTGGGCCACTACCACGTTGCAGCCCCGGCTTAGGGCCTCGTCGACTACCGCCGGGGTGCAGTCCAGGGCAATCAGGACGCCTCGCACTTCCATCTGCGGGTTGCCGCACTGCAGGCCGGCGTTGTCGTAAGATTCCTGGTAGGCGAGGGGCGCGGCCCGCTCCAGCACGCGGGCAAGATCTTGAACGGTAGGCATGGGCAGAGAGTAGAAACAAAAGGGCGCAACAGCGGGCAAAGAACGGCAAGCTTTCCAGTTTTACGCTACAGAATAGCGGCGGAAAGCACTTCCACGTAGCGGGCCACATTCTCCGTTAGGTGCCTCCGCTTGTATTGCATGAGGTAGCGCGGATGATCCAGCACGTGAATCTGGTCGAAGAGCTGCAGCTCCTCATTCAGGCGGTTGAAATACAGTGCGTTGCGCCGGCCCAGGCAGATGGCGGCGTGCCGCGCCAAGCCCACTTTCTCCACCTGGCGTTTCATGCCTTGCTGGATGGTAGGCCACAGCGCCGCCGTGACGGCCGGCGAGTCATAGAAGTTGTAATTCAGGCCATTGCGCAGGAGCACCAGCGGGTAAAGGGAGCCCAGGAAGAAACGCTGGTAGAAGGCCGTTGGCCCGCCCATGGCTTCCACTACCGCCTGAATAAACTCGCTGGAGGGCTCCCGGCGGCGGGGCAGTTCATTGGCAATGCCCCAGGCGGCCAGCGCCACCGGATCGGTGAAGGCCACGCCGGTGCGGCCGTTGCCCAGGCGGCCCGGGTTGATGCCCAGCAGCGCTACCCGGCGCTGGTTGCCGGCATAGTACTGCCGGGCAAACTGCGTAAACAAAGCCCGCGGCGTCGACTCCTGGTAGGGGCTAAACGCCTCCACATTCTCAGGGAGGGTAGCCGGTAAAGGAAATTCCGTTAAGAAATGCAGCAGGCGGTCAGAAAAGGACATAAGGCGAGGAAGTCGTGATACATAAAAAATACTCTCTGCGTATTACTAGTGGCCTTAGGTGCTCATACAGGGAATACAGAAAATTATTTTTTATGTATGATACTTATTGCACAAACAAATAAGCTAAGTGAAATAGCTGTAATCAATGTAAATATAGCTAATTCTATAATGCTGCTCCAGTCGTATAAATATCCTCCGAGGATTTCCTCCGAAAATATTGTTAAGCCGAAAAACAGTAGCCAGAACGTGGCGAAAAAGACTTTCAGGCAAAACTTCTCGTGCCTGTCCCTGAAAATCGAGAGCCCCGATACCTTTTTATAAATTCCAACAGTGAAGGAAATAAGTAGACCTAAAATAATAGGAATATAGATGAAACCTGCATTCCACATGGTAGTGTATTTGTTGAGTAAATAAATATACAGCCGCTCATTGCTTTAACAAATGACGCAGAAAATCGTGTCAAACTGAAAATGACATGCCTGCTATTCTGCTTAGCGGTCCACCAAAACAAGAGGCGAAAAAACAGTGGGCGGATTTCATAAGCTGACCGCGAGCTAGCTTGTCAAAACTAAGGAGTATAGAGGTTCCCACCACTGCCACGCGAAAAAACGGATGTGCTGGGGCAACACCCCGCCGAACCCGCTACTTTTGCAATTCGCGCCACTCTCCACGCATGCCCTCTCTGCTCACGCTGTTGCTGCTTCCCGCCAGCTGGCTATACGCCGGCGTGATGGCCGTGCGCAATTGGCTGTACCGCATCGGCCTGAAGCCTCGCACCCGTTTTGCCCAGGTGCCCGTGCTGAATGTGGGCAATTTGCGGGTAGGGGGCACTGGCAAGACACCCCACGTAGCCTGGCTGGTAGCTTGGCTGCAGACCCAGGGGCAGCGGCCGGCGCTGCTGAGTCGGGGGTACGGCCGCGCCACCCGCGGGTACCGCCTGGCCACCGCTACCGACTTGGCCGCTACCATCGGCGACGAGCCGCTGCAGCAGTTCCGGCATTTCGGGGGGCAGGTGCCGGTAGCCGTGAGCGAGGACCGGGTGGCCGGTATCCGACAACTGCTGGTGCAGCAACCCACTGTTACGGCCGTTGTGCTGGACGATGCCTACCAGCACCGGCGCGTGCAGCCGGCCTTTACGATGCTGCTCACGGAGCAGGCCCGACCATTTTACGAAGACTTTGTGCTACCCGCCGGACGGCTGCGCGAAAGCCGGGCCGGGGCCGTGCGGGCCGATGTGGTGGTAGTGACCAAGTGCGCGCCCCGGCTTTCGGCCACAATTCGGCAGGAAATAACCCGGCGCATCCGCCGCTACGCCCGTCCCGGCGTGCCCGTGCTGTTTTCCTGCTATGAGTATGGCGCCCCCGTACCCGTTACGGCGGGTCCCTTGCAGCTGCCCGGAGCTGAGGTAGTGTTGCTCACGGGCATTGCCCAGCCCGGGCCGTTGCTGGAGCATTTGCGGGCGGCGGGCTACCGGGTAGTGCACCACGCCAGTTTTTCTGACCACCACGTCTTTCAGGCCAAGGAGTTGCAGCAACTGGCCGCGCAATTACGGCCGGGCCAAAGCGTTCTGACCACGCAGAAGGATGCGGCCCGGTTGCTAGAACCGGCCGTAGCTGCAATTGTGGCCGCTATGCCCGTATTTTACATTCCAATTGAGGTGCGGTTTCTGGCCGACGGGGAAACCCGGCTGGCCGAGCTGCTGACCCCGTACTTTCAGCCCCACGCTGTTGTCTGACCCACTGCTGTTTTCGTTGTCACAAGCACCTGCCGCCCGTCTTTCAGTTTCCGCCTTGGTTAGCTGCCGGGTGCGCCGGCCACTCCGGCCGGGCCGGGCGGCGGCGCTGCTCCTGGGCGCGGGCCTGCTGACCACTGCAGCTCACGCCCAAGTCATCGACGATTCTACCAAGGTGCGCTACGGGGCGCACACTACGTTCATTTTGCGCGAGGCGGATGTTTTCCGGGGCGACACGCTGGGGCGCATGGTGGATACTACCCTCACGCGCCTGCCCCAAAATCGGTACTGGACCCACGACAGCACCTACCAGCAGGACCTAGGTAACTTCGGGACGGCCTCGCGCCGCTTGCTCTGGGAGCCGAATCTGCAGCTGGGCGCCCGCCTCGGCCGTAACGTGTTCGACCGGTACGTGCGCGACGCCGCCACGGTACCCTACTACGATACCCGCTCGCCCTACACCTTCTTCCGTTTTTTCCAGGGTAACCCCTACGAGCAGGTGTTTGAGCTGTCCTACGCGCGCAGCATCAAGAAAGCCTTCAACGTAGGCTTTGCCTACGAGCGGTTCGGCTCCAACAAGTACCTGGCCGTTACCAACACCCAAACCGGGCAGACAGAGCACAGCAACTTTCTGTTCTTCGTGCGCTACCAGTCGCCCGACAACCGCTACCACGCGCTGGCTAACTTCAGCACGGCCCGGCACCGGGCCGTGGAGCAGGGTGGCATCCAGCCCCTGCCCACCGATACGCTGCGCGATACCAACGGCCAGCAGATTGATTTGTCGCGGCTGTTTGACTACCAGCGGGAGCAGGTGCGCCTAACCAACGCCGTAAACCGCGACTCCCGCGACCGGGTGCGCCTGGCTCATACCTACCGCTTGCTGGGCCGGGGCCTGACCGTATTTCATATTTTCGACTGGAACCGCCAGCTGAATAAGTACACCGACGACCGGCTGGTGCAACAGGCGGGAATCGTGCAGTTTTACCCGGCCCTGCTGCTGAGCACCGCTGCTACCGATGACCGGGCCGAGTTCCGGCAGCTGGAAAACACGGTGGGCGTGATGGGCAACAGCAACACCGTGGAATACCGGCTCTACGGCCGGCAGCGCACGTATTCGCTGGTAACCCGCGCCGCTTTCGGCGAGCCGGCGGTGGTGAGGCAAGCCCTGGCCGAACGCAACGATACCCAGGTGTTTCTGGGAGGTACGGCGGCTTTCCGCTACCGGCAGTTTGCCATTGAAACCGCCGGGGAGCTGCGGCCCGTCACCAACATCAAGGACAGTGAGTACTGGGCCCGCGGCATTGCCCGGCTCGGGCCCCTGAGCGGGGAGCTGCTCCTGACCAGTTATGCCCCCACGCTCACGGAGCAGCAGTTTTACGGCAACCACTACCGCTGGACCAATGAGTTCAGCAACACCCAGGTGCAGCAGCTGAAGGTGCGGGTAGCGCAACCCCTGGGCCGCCACTACCTGGAGGCCGCCGGTATGCTGGCCAACATCAGCAACTTGGTGTACTACAACCAGCAGGCCCTGCCCACCCAGCGCAGCCAGGCCCAGCAGCTCACCAGCCTAATGGCCCGCTACCGCCTGAACGTAGGTCATGTTTTCTTCGATAACCAGGCCACCTACACGCTCGGGGCCGAGGACGACAAGCAGGGCATTCGGGTGCCGAAGCTGGTGGGTACCTCCCGGCTGTACTACCAAGGCTACGTGTTTAAGAAAGCCCTGCTGGGTCAGATTGGCGCTCAGGCCTACTTCCAGTCGCGCTGGAAGGCCTACGACTACAGCCCCAGCACCCAACAGTTCTATCTCCAGGACCATTTCACCATTCGGAACACGCCCCTAGTCGACGTGTTTCTGAGCGGGGACATCAAAACGGTAGGCGTGTTTCTGAAGATGGCCTACGTCAATCAGTTTCTGCCGCAGTCGGGCTACTACACTACCCCATACTACGCCGGCTTGCCCCGCCGATTCGAGTTCGGTATTCGCTGGCAGTTCTTTAACTAAGTAAGTCGTGGGCCTTTCGGATCTTGAATGATGCTCTTTCCCTCTTGTGCCGACTTGTTAAGAGCTACCAGGGTAAGTACTACCATCCAAGCCCTACAATCCGAAGCCCCCCAGATACCCTCGCTCATGAAAGAAAAAACCATTCTGAAGCTGAAGCTGAACACGGACCCCCGGTGGGTAGATATTGCCAGCAAAAACATTGTGGATATTCTGGTAGACCATGCGTACTGCGAGCAGAAGGCGGCCAGCACCGGCATTTCCCTGATTATAAAATACCCCGAGAAAACCCGCTTGGTAGAAGAACTCACTGGCCTGGTGGCGGAGGAGTGGGAGCACTTTACGCGGGTGCTGCAGGAACTGCGCAAGCGGGGCCACGAGCTGGGCCGCCCCCGTCGCGACGAATATGTAGTGCAGCTCATGACCCACGTGCGGAAGGGAGGCCCCCGGGAACGGCAGCTCATGGATCAGCTCCTGGTAAGCGCTCTGATAGAGGCCCGTAGCTGCGAGCGGTTCAAGCTGTTGTGGAAGCACATTCCGGACCCCGAGCTAAGCCAGTTTTATTACGAGCTGATGGCTTCGGAGGCGGGCCACTTCGTGAGTTACGTGGACCTGGCCAAGGAATATTGCGACCCGCAGGAAGTAGACGCCCGGTTGCAGGAGCTACTCAAAATTGAGGGCGAAATTGTCACGAGCCTCCCGGTACGCGACGACCGAATGCACTAGTTCTACCTAAATTATATGCAGCCTTAAGTGTGCTTCCTGTTCATTCGCACTATCAGGCGCCTATATTGGCCTTGGAATTGTACGTGCGACTGAATGAAAAAACTTCTCCTCCTTTTTTTTCTACTGGCCCCAGGCTGGGCAATGGCCCAAACCACCGCGCCTGCTGCCGGCCCTACCGTCAACTTCTGCGGCCTCGATTTGGCGTTAACTTCCGGCTGCACCCCAGAATCGAAATACTCCGTGCGTTGCCAGGACTACCAGATGACGTGGATGTACCTGGACTACAACATGATGCGAACCTTTCCGGAGCAGTTCGTGCAACAAATTCAGAAGAAGCACAAGCACACGGAGCGTCAGCCGCTGGATTGCTTTATCCTGAATACGCCCAGCAAAGGTTTCCGCCTGAGCTACCCCACCGAAGCCGGCGGTATGGCTTATGAGTTGATTGCCTACGGGGTAGCCAACGGCCAACCGGTTATGATTCAGCTAACGCTGGCCACGGACCCTGATAAAACCGCCGATCTACCCGAATTACCCCGGCAGATCCTGCGCCTGGCGAAGTAGCCCGGGCAAATCGGCGGTAGGCTCACGCTACGGCGCCTTATGATGCCTTGGTCTCGTCCTTAGTCTCCGGCGCAGAAGGGCTTTGCGAGGCCAGCAGGCCCTCCGGCACCGATAGTTCCCCGGTGTGCGGGTCCAGCAGGCCGTTGCGCTCATCTTCAATGTTGGTAGCTTGGGTGTACACGTCGCCGGCGATGGGGCGCTTGCGCAGTTCCAGCTTAAACTGCCGGATGCGCTCCGTCCGCTCCTCGGAGCTTTGCGGTCCGCCGTAATCAGCGAAACCGAAGCCACCCCACTCGCTGACAATCAAAGGCTTCTGGCGGCCGTAGAAGAATGGGTCGCCAATTACGAGGGGTAGTACGGCCACGTTGTTTAAGTCGCCCTGCACCATGCGGTCCAGCAGTTCCGCCCACCGCGTCAGCTCCGGCGTGTACACGTGGGCCGTCAGCAGGTCCGACTTCAGGCGGCCCTCCTGGGAAATATGCTGCCACCCATCATTATCGACCACCAAAAACTGCGGGTGGTTGATGTGCATGTAGTGGTACATATCCACGATGTAGCGGCGGGTGTTGGCATTAGTGGCAATGTCCTGGGCGCCCCAGTCCTCATTGTACAAGCTCCAAATAACTACCGACGGGTGCGACTCCGTGAGGGCCAGCATCCGTAGCAACTCCGCCCGGTGGTTTTCCCGGCTCTTGCTGGTAGAAGAGTGAGGGCTAGGTACTTCAATCCAGAGCAGCAGGCCCAGCTCATCGGCCAGGTTGTAGATGCGCGGATCGACACCGGCAATGTGCACGCGCACCAGATTACAGCCCAATGCCTGCATGGCGTGCATGTGGCGCTGCATTTCTTCGTAAGTGGCCGTGCCTGGCTGGTAGAGGATGCCGTCCAGGTAAATGGGCTCATTGTTGAGGTACACATACGTGCCGCGCGACTCAATTTTGCGCAGACCGAAGTGAGTTTCAATTTCCGCCGAGTAGCCTTCACTGTCGATAAGCTGGGCCACGAGGCGGTACAGGTTCGGGGAACCCGGGGCCCAGAGCTTAGCTCCCGGCAGCTCCATTACTACCCGCTGCTGGCGCTGCCCAGCCTCCAGGCGGAGTGGAAAATCGGCCGTGGCCAGGGGCTGGGGGGTAGGCGCCACCCGGTCGAAAACCTGTAGGCGCAGAGTGTACAGGCCGGGGTCGTGGATGCGGGTGGTCATGTTGAAACGCACCATCTGGTCCTCAATTACGCTGTCGACCCCCACGCGGGAGCGGAGACGGTTGCGCTCCACCATTTCCAGCCACACGCTACGCACGGCGCCGGTATACGTCTGGTACCAAATGCCGCCCCGCTTGTACACGTGCGACTCCTGCTTCCCGCGAGGCGTTTCGGCATCCATCGTGTCGACAATGCGCACGGTCAGGCGGTTAACGGGCCGTAAGTGTTCTTCGCGCAGCTCAAAGGAAAAGGAAGTGTACTCGCCGTAATGCACGTCTTCACCCTCAATAGTGCTGAGCAGGAAGCCGTTCAGCCACACCCGGGTTTCATAGCCGCAGGCCCCAAACGTGAGCTGGAACAGGGAGTGGGTGCCATCGTCGCCGCGCTCCGGCAGGGTAAACTCCCGCTCGTACCACACCACTACCTTATCCTGCCAGGCTGGGGCCTGGGGCTGGTACTTGGCCATGTGCTCCTCTACCGAGCCGGGCCAGTTGGCTATTTGCTCGTACGGATGCGCCAGATACCACCCGTCCCGCAGGCCGACGTCCTCCGAGTCCAGGGCAAAATGCCATTCCCCATCCAGTAACAGGTAGTTATTCGAGCGAAGGACCGCGCGCGGCAGCGGGTTAGCCGCACGCACGTCTTTTTTAGCAGTTGAGAAACCGTAGTTAGAGGCAGAGGATGGCATAACAGCAAGTTTGGTGTGATTGCTACAAACGAGTTTAGTACGGAGCTGGATACTTTCTGCAGCGCATTAAAGCGAAAAACCCCGCCGCAGGCTTTCCGCGGCGAGGCCTTTCAGCTTGAGTATAAGTACGTAAGCAGGAAGTAGGTTAGGTTTTCTGCTTTTTCTTTTTCGCCGCCGGAAACAGAATGTTGTTTAGAATGAGCCGGTAACCAGGCGAGTTTGGGTGCAGGGCCAGGTCGGTGGGCTCTTCCTCCACGAAATGCTGGTAGTCCTCCGGGTCGTGCCCCCCGTAAAAAGTCCAGGTGCCTTTGCCCAGCGTGCCGTGCATATAGCGGACCTCATTGGAAGCCTTGTTGTCGCCCATTACCACTACGTCGGGTTTAATCAGGGACTTGCGGAAGGCCGTGGTCTGGCCCATAAAGCCGTGCACGGTGCGCTCATGGTTCTGGGTGAGCATAGTAGGCACGGGGTCGTACTTGGCCGAGAAGGTGAAGAGCTGGAAATAGTCGTTGTCCTCGTACACGCGCCGCTCCCGCGGGTCCATGTCAATGTCGGAGTACTCGTACTCCAGCGGGTCGCGCACCAGATGGAAGTTCTGGAAGGCCAGCGTGCGATTGAAATTAAGCTTCTGCTGCGCGGCCGGATCGGCCGGGTCCCCGTCGTACATGCCTTCCACCAGGTCTACCCCCAGGCCCGCCAGGGCAATGTCGTAGGAGTCGGTGGCCGAGCACATGGCGAACTGAAAGCCCCCGCCGGCAATGAATTCCTGCATTTTCACCACCACGGCCGCCTTCATCTGGCTTACCTTGTTGAAGCCGTTGCGCTTGGCCGTGGCCTCCGACTCGCGCTGCTGTTGCTGGTACCAGGGGCGGCTGCTGTAGTTGCGGTAGAACTTGCCGTACTGGCCCGTGAAATCCTCGTGGTGCAGGTGCAGCCAATCGTACTTGGGTAGGTCGCCGCGCAGTACTTCGTCGTCGTAAATCTGGGTGTAGGGAATCTCAGCGTAAGTCAGCACCAGGGTCACGGCATCGTCCCAGGGCTGTTTGCCTTTGGGGGTGTACACCGCAATTTTGGGCACTTTCTCCAGCTTCATCACGTCCATGTTGGCGTTGGGGTCGGCTATTTCGGAGAGGATGCTGGTGTACTGGGCCTCACTGATTACCTGATAGGTTACCCCGCGCACGGCCAGCTCGTTTTCGGCCCCGGCCACTACGTCGCAGGCAAACGCCCCGCCCCGGTAGTTCAGCAGCCAGTCGACCTCCACTTGCTTGCCCAGCAGCCAGTAGGCTACCCCGTAGGCCTTCAAATGCTCCTTCTGGGTGTTATCCATCGGGATGAAAATATGGTTGGCCCACGCCGCAGCCGGCCGCAGCCAAGCCGTTGCCAGAAGCAGCACCAGCGCAATCAGACGAGAAAATGTCATAGTAAACAAGCGAAACAGGACGCTTTGGGCCTTACCTGCTACCGCCCCACCCGCTGGGGAGCCGAGGCAGATAAGGAAGCCGCGTCAACTGAAAAAATGCGTCTAAATCCGTCCTTCTAAAGGTAGCAAATGCCAGTGGGAGTTTACGTGAAACCCGCTACCTTGCACAGCCGGGTGCTGCTGCCAATACGTTGCTAAGCGCAAGTTTAACCCGCGTTACTTCTTCGCGTCCGCGTCTACTTGCTGTCCTTATGCATCTGCTGGAAAACATCAAAGAGGCATTTCGTTCCATCAACAGCAATCTGCTGCGCACCATCCTGACGGCCCTGATTGTAAGCATCGGCATTATGTCGCTGGTGGGCATCCTCACGGCCATTGACGCCATCAAGGCTTCGCTGAATACCACGTTTGCCAGCCTGGGAGCTAACTCGTTTGAAATCAAGGCTAAAGGCTATAACAACCGGTCCCGCCGCGGCGGGGTGCAGCAGAAAACGTATCCGGCCATTACTTACCTGCAGGCCCGGCAGTACAAGTCCCAGATCGGGGAGGAGGCCAAGGTCGGCATATCGGCCTTTATTGCGGGTGCCGTGGAAGTTAAGGCCAACGGCAAGAAAACCAACCCCAACATGCAGGTAGTAGCCGGCGACGAAAACTACCTCATGATTCAGAACTACAACCTGAAAGGAGGACGGATGTTCTCGCCGGCGGAGCTGGGTAGCGGGGCGAACGTGGCCATTGTGGGCGGAGAAATCAAGGACAAGCTCTACCCCAGCCAGAGCCTGTTGGGCGAGTACGTGTACTTGCTGGGGCGGCGCTTTCTGGTGGTAGGCGAGCTGGAGAAAAGCGGCAGTACCATGGGCGGCGGCGGGGCCGACCGACTCGTGCTCATTCCGCTGGAAACCGGCAACCAACTGCCCCGGCAGCGGGGCCTCACCTTCGACATCAAAACGGCTACGCTGGATGCCAACTACCTGAACTACCTCACGGGCGAGGCCAGCGGCATTATGCGCGCCGTGCGCCACGATGCCCTGGGCCAGCCCGACAGCTTCGAGCTGGAGCGCAGCGATTCGCTGGCGGGCAAGCTGGACTCGTTGTCGGGCAACCTGCGCATGGGCGGCTTTCTGGTGGGCTTCATCACGCTGCTGGGGGCCAGCATTGCCCTGATGAACATTATGATGGTATCCGTCACGGAGCGCACCCGCGAAATCGGCATCCGCAAGGCCCTGGGCGCCACGGCCCTGCAAATTCGCCAGCAGTTCCTGATTGAGGCCATCGTTATCTGCGTGATGGGTGGCACGCTGGGCATTCTGTTGGGGGTAGGCATGGGCAACGGCGTGAGCCTGCTGGTAGGTAGTGGGGGCTTTATTGTGCCTTGGCTCTGGATGATTGTCGGCCTGGTTATCTGCGTGACGGTGGGCCTGGCCTCGGGCTACTACCCAGCCAGCAAGGCCGCCGCCCTGGACCCCATCGAGTCCTTGCGTTTCGAGTAGAAATCTGTTGCCGGTCAAGTAAAACGCTGACTGGTGAAACGGTTCGGCTGGTGGCTGCCGGGGTAGGGGCGACGCTGGGAACAGGAGTAGGAGCCCTGGCCCAAACACGCCCCGGCGAGCACGCATAGGTGTATATAATTACCGGCGGCCCAGGGCCGGGACTTTTCAGATACCTTAGGTCCGGTTGCCTGGTGCCGCCGTAGCTCGGCGTATTAACCGGCGCCTATTGGGCTACGCTACCGACTACATCAGCTCGGTGGACACAACCGCCAGCCCGCGCCGGCAGCTGGCCCAGGTGGCGCGCGAATGCTGCTACGACGAGGATCTGAAGCGCTGGTGGACCAGCGGCGCCGGCACGAGCGGCATTGGGTACGATGTGCTGCTCAACCAGAATGATCTGCTTTCGGTTGGGTACCAAATGGAGTACCAGGGCCTCACGCATCCGTATACCGAGCATTTAACATTCGATTTGCGAACGGGTCGCCGGCTCACGCTAGCGGATCTAGTGGCGGACTCACCGGCTCAGCTAGGTTGCCGGTTGCAAGCTGCCATGAGCAACCGCCTCCGCGACAAGCTGACGGGAGTAGCTGCTGGCTTTGGAGATTCAACTCAGCTTGCCCGCGTGAGCGAGTTATATGAGTTGGAAGATTGGAACATCACCCCACAGCGGGGCCTGCACCTCGATACGGCCCACGGGGCCGAAGCTGACGTTACCGATTTCGCCCTGCGGCCCGATGCGTTCCGGCTGTTCCATCATGTAGGCATGTCGCGCTACAACTTCCAGTTCTTACCGGACGAAAGGTATGGGTTTCCCTTTGCGCGCCTGCAGCTACGGCCGCTGTTGCAACCCGTAGTACAGGCAAATAAGGGAGAGAAATAACCGATTACCCGAGTGGTAGGATATACGCCTGTTTTGTATACATTTGCACAAAATAGCATTTGGATATATGGTAAACCCAGAAACGGTCGGGCAGCGTTTTACGGCATTGATTTCCCATTTGGGTATCAGTAAGAATGCCTTTGCTGCCTCTCTTGATAAAACCGCTACGGTTATTCAACATCTTGTAGATGAGCGTAATAAACCAGGTTTTGACCTTTTGTGTAAGGTTTTTGAGGTTTATCCAAGTGTTTCAAAAGATTGGTTGCTACAAGGCATTGGGCCCATGCTAAACGAGAACTCTGCTTCTCTGCCTCGGCCAAGCTCAGCTACCAGCAATCCGGCCCCTTCCCAGGAAAAAGTAACTAACTCCATAGCCCCGGTTACTACCCCTGCAGTGGCCCCGGCCGCTGCTACCGCCCCCGCGGCCGTAGCAGAAGCAGTGCCAACAGTAGCTCCTGAGCCAATAGCAGCCCCCACTCCCGCGCCTTCCGCGCCCGACGCAACCAGTAACCCCGTCGTGGCTTTGCCCGCGGCGCCTGCCCCCGCGACTAGCCCGCTACCCGTAACCACCCCTGCACCCGTGGTGGCTCCCGCAGCGCTGGCGGCTGATACTGGCTGGCAAACGGCGCTATACACGCAGCAAATGGCTCACCAACTGGCCCTGGCCGAGTTGCGCAACCAGCATATGCAGGAACAGCAGCGCCTCATGCAACAAATGATGGATTTGATGCAACGGCAGCTTACTCGTTAAATCTCTGCGCTACTTAAAAGCAAAACCCCACGGCGTGGGGTTTTCCTTTTGTGGAACGCCAAGCTGGTTGCTCAGTGCTGAAATACTTCAATGCCAAGCTCTTCCGCCTCCATGAGATTTTGCGCATTGACTGCTACCAGCCGCAGGCGTTTTAGCTCGCCTACCAGCAGCGGATCGTATTTGGCGGTTACCCGAATGTAGTTGGGGGTGAACCCTTCCATTAAACCATTTGTCACATCGTCTTCAAAAAGCACGGCGGTTTCCAGGCCCACGTGTTGCTCATAGAAATAGCGCTTTTTCTTTTCCGAAAGGCTGCGCAGCTGGGTGGTCCGCTCGTGGCGGTGGCGGTCCTGCACGCGGCCGGGTAGGGTAGGCGCCAGCGTATTCTCGCGCTCCGAATACGGGAAAACGTGCAGGTAGCTGACATCCAGCTCGTTGAGAAACTGGTAGGTTTCCAGGAAATCGGCTTCCGTTTCGCCGGGGAAGCCTACAATGACGTCGACGCCAATGCAGGCGTGGGGCATCACTTCCTTGATCAGGGCGACGCGCTCCTGGTACAGCTCCCGGCGGTAGCGCCGGCGCATCAGGCCCAGAATTTTGTTGGAGCCCGACTGCAGCGGAATGTGGAAGTGGGGCATAAACCGCTTCGATTGGGCCACGAAGCGGATAATTTCGTCAGACAGTAGATTGGGCTCGCAGGAGCTGATGCGAAACCGCTCGATGCCCGCTACCTCATCGAGGGCACGCACCAGGTCGTAGAAGTTTTCTTTCCGCTCCCGCTCCGGGCCCTGCAAGCCGAAGTCGCCGAGGTTTACGCCGGTCAGCACGATTTCCTTGACGCCGGTTTGGGCCAGCTTTTCCACGCGTTCTACCACGCTTTGCACCGAATTGGAGCGGCTCTTGCCCCGGGCCAGCGGAATGGTACAGAAAGAACAGGAGTAGTCGCAGCCATCCTGCACCTTCAGGAAGGTGCGGGTCCGGTCGCCGTAGCTGTGGGCAGCATGAAACTCCGTGGCTTCCGCAATGGGGGAGGCAAACACCTGGCCCGGCTGCCCGGCAGCGGGTTTTTGAAAGCCGGCCAGCGTTTCCACGAGCTGAAACTTTTCGGCGGCGCCTAACACGGCGTGCACGCCCGGAATTTCGGCAATTTCCTGGGGCTTGAGCTGGGCGTAGCAGCCCACAATGGCCACGAAAGCCTCCGGGTTATGCTTCAGCGCCTCCTTTACCACCTTCCGGCACTTACGGTCGGCGTGGTCGGTAACGGAGCAGGTGTTGATGACGTAGATGTCGGCCGCATCTTCAAAGGCTGCTTTCACGAAGCCGTGCTCCTCGAACTGCCGGCCGATGGCCGAGGTTTCGGAGAAGTTAAGCTTGCAGCCCAACGTATAAAAGGCAACTTTTCTGGTTTCCATAAGCAAGACCGCAAAGATACTACCTCTGCTTGGATCCGACACGGGGTGAGCAGCTGCGCCAGCCCGGAGCCGCCGTAGCTGTAGCCTAATTGCCGGAGAGGTAGGGTTTGTTCCAGTGCTGATCTGTTTTTCGCCCATGACTGCCCCACTTCGCCCAATTACTCAACTCGTACCAGCCACGCCGAATCAGGCGGAAGACCTGCTTATTATGCAGCCGCTGCCCTCCGACCAGCTGCCAACGCTGGACCCGTTTCTGCTGCTGCACCACATCGGTCCGGTTGCATTTGCGCCTGACAATGCCGGTTTGCCGTTTGGGCCGCACCCGCACCGGGGCTTTGAAACCGTAACGCTGGTGCTGGAAGGCGAGGTAGAGCACCAGGACAGCCGCGGCAACCACGGCACTGTGGGCGCCGGCGGTGTGCAGTGGATGACAGCGGCGCGGGGCATCATTCACGCCGAAAACTTGCCGCCTGACTTTCGGCGCCGCGGTGGCCGGCTGGAACTGCTGCAGCTGTGGCTAAACCTACCCGCCGCCCGCAAAATGGAGCAGCCGGCTTATCAGAACCTGCCCGCGGCGGCGCTACCGACCGTTGCGCTGGCCAACTGCGGAAAGCTTACGGCAGTAGCTGGCGAGTGGGAGGGCCAGCGGGGCCCAGTTCACTCCTTGCTGCCGGGGGTGCGGCTGGCGGTGGTGCACCTACCAGCCGGTGGGCAGTACGCCGTGGTCATTCCTGCTGCCGAAACCGTGCTGTGCTACCTGGCCCGGGGCGAGGCCAAGTTAAACGGACAAGCAGTGCCGGCTCAAACTTTAGTTATGTTTGGAGACAAGGGCGAAGGAATAGAGCTACTGGCTACCACCGCCGCAGTGCTGCTGCTAGCCGCCGCACCCCCGCTCCGGGAGCCTGTAGTTCAGCAAGGACCCTACGTCATGAACACGACTACGCAGGTTATGGAAGCCATGCGCGACTACGCCCTGGGCCGGATGGGCGTCTTTATCCCGCACTATCCTGGCTAAGAAACCACCGGCAGCCGCTGGCGGATAAGCTGAATCAGGTCTGGTAAATCAAGGGTTTGCAGCTCCGCGGCGGCCACAAAGAGCTGCCAATCTGCAGCCGCACTTTCCCGCCGAAACACCGCCGGCAAAGGCTCAGTCAGCAGCGTTGGGTAGCGCCGGGCCAGTTCGTCGCGGTGCAGGAAGGTAGGGTGCACGGGCAACGACTTGAGAAACTCCCGCCACTGCGGCCTCATGCTGGTAGCGCCGTACGTGAGGGCGCAGAGCGAGCAGGCGTAGGTAGCCGGCGACAAGGCTTTGTGCAGGCTGTCCAGCAGGCCATTAACTACCCCCGAGTCGGCATTGTATACAAAGAGCAGTTCCGTCATAGAAGTACGAGAGGCACTAAGGGCACCCGGCGCTGGCAATGGTAGAGGGCCGGGCGGCTACTTTTTCAGAAAGTCCGCGAAGGAGGTTTGCTCGTAGGCTTGCCCGAACTGCAGCTGCTGGGGTGAAATCTGCCCGGTACGCTCAATTTCGCGGCGGGCTACGTTATCGTAGGTCACCGTGCCGCCGGGCGCCGCCACCCCAAACCCATCGGTGAAGCAATAAAAGGCCGCGCCGCCGGGCCAGGCCGCCGGAGCCGGGGCCAGCAGGTCGCGGCTCCAGGGAAAGTCGGTGGCAGGAAGGCCGAACTGCCGAAGCAAGGTTGCCGCTACGTCCGTCTGGCTGCCGAAGGCGCTGATCTGGCGGCCTTGGGCGCGGGGTAGCAGGGCCCCGCCGGTCAGGAGCAGCGGAATCCGGAACTTGGCCGGCGCGTGGTTGGGCGTGTCGCCGGGCTGGTGGTGGCCGTGGTCCGCCACCAGCACCACCAGGGTAGAGTCCCACCAGGGCTGCTGCCGCGCCCGCTGCAGAAACTGCCCCAGCACGTGGTCAGTGTAGTACACCGAGTTGCGAAACAGGGCCGCCTCGTTGGTGCCGGGAAAGCGCGGACGCATGGGTACATCGAAGGGCTCGTGGCTGCTCAGGGTAAAAGCCGTCACGAAGAAGGGGGCGCGCTGCCGGGGTAGCTCCTGCAGCAGCCGCGCCACCAGCACGTGGTCGTGGGCGCCCCACTTGGAGTTCTGGTCGCGGCGGGCAAAGTCGGCGCGCTCCGTAAACTGCTCGTAGCCAGCCGTTACGAGGTAGCTTTTCATGTTGGCGAAAGCCAGCTCGCCCCCGTGGTAGTAGGCCGTGCTGTAGCCCTGGCCCCGCAGCGTGCGGGCCAGGTGCGGCAGGCGCTCGGTTTTGCGCGGCGACTTGATAATGCTGGTCGTGGGCTGGTTGGGGTAGCCCGAGAGCAGGGCCACCAGTCCCTTCTGGCTCCGGTCGCCGGCCGCGTACAGGTTCTGAAACGAGACGCCTACCCGGCTCAGGCTGTCCAGGGTGGGCGTTACGCCGGCCTCGCCACCCAAATGCCCCACCAGCTTGCCGGTAAAGCTTTCCAGAATAATAAACAGCACATTGGGCCGGCGCGTCCGGAGTAGCGCAACGGTATCCGGGCCGGTAGGAGCGTAGAGCTGCTGGGTCAGGCGCCGGGCGGTTGAATCGGGCAGAAACTGGTACGGATTCGGCCCGCCGTTTTGCAGCCGCAGCGAGTTGACCACGTTCCAGGACACATTTACGGCCGCGTGGTTCGCAAACGGCTGGCTGGAAAAGTATACGTCGCTCTGGTTAACCGGAATTTGCTGCAAGCCCCCGCGCAGCGGCACTACCAGCAGGGCCAGGTACAGCAGGCTGGCTAGGGCCGCCCGGCCCCGGCCAAAACCAGCCGGAAGTTCCGGCAGCCGGCCTACCACCTTCTTATATAGGAGCCAGCCGCCGCCCAGCAGGCCCAGCCCCAGGCTCAGCAACAGCGGCACGGGCGCACTGCCCGCCGAGGCGGCCATTTCCCGGGGAGTACTCAAGTATTGCAGGGGGGTAGCATCGAGGCGAAACCCCCAGGCGCGGTACAACTCCAGGTCAGCAACGGTAAATACGGCTACTACCAGGCCGAACACGGCCGTGAAAAAACGAGTCAGGCGCTCCAGCGGAAAACGGGAACCCGCCAGGCTGCCCACCAGAAACAGCAGAAACGGCACCACGCACAAGTAAGCCGCCGCCGCGCCGTCTAGCCGCAGTCCGTAGCCGAAAATGCCGGCCACCGTCTCAGCGGACAGTGTCTTCGTCTGGTGCCAGTGGTAAGCGACAAAGACGGCCTTCCCCAGTACAAAGTAGAGCAGCCAGAACAGAAAGTAGCGCGGCTGAAACGCAAAGCGGTTTTTCACCCCGCAAAGGTAGGCGACTGGCCTCAGCTCCTTGTTTTGTTAAGCAAATTTGGAGTTCTGCCCCAACCAAGCCAGGAGTGGCTAGTAAAATGAGTGCCGGTCTATGAAATTACCACCAGCTTAGTATAAGTAGACTGATTTCAGCGCGGGCGGTATAGGAACAGGGTAGGTTGATAGATAAAGGGTAGCGTTTTGTCGAAAATGGGGTAAAAAATGAAGGGGGTATTGCAAAAAGTGAGCTTTACCTCCTACCTTTGCCTTCGTAATCCCCCGAAAGTTCTCTCACGCCTAATTCTAGCATGGCAATTCTTCGCTTTAAAGCTCTTGAACTAGTAGACCAGCGCGAGCCGCTGGCCGTTACCATTGCCGGTGAGCGTCGTTCCGAGACGTTTGGCAAAAACGTCTTCAACCTGGATGCCATGCGGGCCACCATGCCCGGTGAGTACTTTAAGAAGCTGCAGGCCGCCATTAAGCAAGGCTCGCCGGTGGAGCGCAGCGTGGCCGACGCCGTGGCTTCGGCCATGAAAACCTGGGCCATGGCCAAGGGGGCTACCCACTATACCCACTGGTTTCAGCCTCTGACCGGCGCTACCGCCGAAAAGCACGATTCCTTTTTCGACCTGAACTCCGACGGTCGGCCGATTGAGAACTTCAAGGGCTCGGCCCTGGTGCAGCAGGAGCCCGATGCTTCCTCGTTCCCGAATGGTGGCATCCGTAACACCTTTGAGGCCCGCGGCTATACCGCCTGGGACCCCACTTCCCCCGCTTTCATCATTGAAACCGCCGGGGCCAAAACCCTGTGCATCCCGACCATCTTCGTTGCCTACACCGGCGAAGCGCTCGACTACAAAGCGCCCCTGCTGAAGTCGTTGGCCGCTCTGGAAAAGGCTGCCGTGGATGTGTGCCAGTACTTCGACAAGGACGTACAGCGCGTGCACACTACCCTGGGAATCGAGCAGGAATATTTCCTGGTAGACCGCGCCTTGTACAACGCCCGTCCTGACCTGGTGATGACCGGCCGCACCTTATTCGGCCACGCGCCGGCCAAAGGTCAGCAGCTCGAAGACCACTACTTCGGCTCTATTCCGGCCCGCGTACATGCCTACATGCTGGACTTCGAAGAAGAGTCCAACAAGCTCGGTATTCCGCTTCGCACCCGCCACAACGAGGTAGCGCCCCACCAGTTTGAGTGCGCCCCGACCTTCGAGGATGCCAACCTGGCCGTTGACCACAACCAACTGCTCATGGACATCATGGAGCGCGTGGCCGACAAGCACAACTTCAAGGTGCTGCTGCACGAGAAGCCTTTTGCAGGTGTAAATGGCTCGGGCAAGCATAACAACTGGGCCATGAGCACCGATACGGGTGTGAACCTGCTGGCTCCCGGCCGTCGGCCCAAGGAGAACCTTCAGTTCCTGGCTTTCTTCATCACTACCATCAAGGCCGTGCACCGCTACGGGGAACTGCTGCGCGCCAGCATTGCTTCCGCTAGCAACGACCACCGCCTCGGCGCCAACGAAGCCCCGCCCGCCATCATGTCGGTATTCGTGGGTTCGATGCTGGACTCGGTGCTGGATGAGCTGGAGCGTACCGCTAAAGTACCCCTGGACAAAGGCGACAACATCTACCTCAAGCTCGGCATCGATAAGATTCCGGCCATTCTACTCGACAACACCGACCGTAACCGTACCTCGCCCTTCGCCTTCACCGGCAACAAGTTCGAGTTCCGCGCCGTGGGCTCTTCAGCCAACTCTTCGTCGGCCATGACCACTCTCAACACCATCGTGGCCGAGCAACTCATCGACTTCAAGCAGTCGGTTGACGCGCTGATTGAGCAGGGTAAGAAAAAGGAGGTAGCTATTGTAGACGTGCTGCGCGAGTACGTGATCAGCTCCAAGAACATTCGGTTCGAGGGCAATGGCTACTCCGACGAGTGGAAGGACGAGGCGGCTGCCCGCGGTTTGGCTAACGTGCCGACCACGCCCCAGGCTCTGGACGCCATTATCAAGGAGGATGCGGCCTCTCTGTTCGAGCGTCACCGGATCTTCTCCCACGTGGAGCTACACGCCCGCCACGAGATTCTGCTGGAGGATTACATCAAGAAAATCCAGATTGAAAGCCGCGTGATGGGTGACCTGGCCGTGAACCATATCATCCCTACGGCGGTTGCTTACCAGACCAAGCTCATAACCAACGTGCGTGGTCTGCGGGAGCTGGGCCTCGACGATGAGAATTCAGAAGTAACGGTAAACACCATTAAAGCTATTTCGCGGCACATCTCTACCATCAAAACCCAGGTAGACGAGATGACCAATGCTCGCAAAGTAGCTAATAAGATTGACGATACGCGCGAGCGGGCCGTAGCCTACTGCGACACCGTCAAAGCACATTTCGACACCATCCGCCGCTCGGTTGATAAACTGGAGCTGATGGTGGCCGATGAGGACTGGCCCCTGGTAAAGTACCGCGAACTGTTGTTCCGGCACTAAGTCCAGGGTCAGAGTCGGGCCGGAGTTGGGTGGGAATTTTCTCCGCGCCTCGATTTTAGAAAAAGCCGTTCCGGGTGGGGCGGCTTTTTTTGTTGTCAGTACCTGTCACCCGAATGCTCTCTTCATTATCTAAGGGACCATCTAAGCTTTCCTGCTCCACTGATATTGACTAATATAATTAGTAAAAATATAGCTAAATATATTAGTCGGGCGTATACTTGCAGCGAACCAGTTTTTGTTGGCTATGAGTGAAGTCCTGTTTGTCCCGCTTATTCGCCGGCCCCTGTGGCTGACTTTCTTTGATTCCCGGGTACCAGCGGGCTTTCCTTCCCCGGCCGAAGACCACCGCGGCGTCAAGCTGGACCTGAACCGCCTGCTACTACCGCACCCCGACTCGACCTACCTGGTGCGGGTGATGGGCGACTCGATGACCGGCGGCGAGTCGGGCATTCGCGACGGGGCGCTGCTGGCTGTGGACTGCCAGCTGCAGGCCGAGCCCGACGACGTGGTGATTGCCGTGGTAGAAGGCCAGTTTACGGTCAAGCGCCTGGTGAAGCGGACGGGCGAGGCCTGGTTTCTGGTGCCGGATAACCCGTCTTACCCGGAGCGGGCCATTGACGAGCCTGATTTATTTGATGTGTGGGGCGTGGTGACGCACGTCGTGACCGAAACCCGGCGCGGCCGGAAGAAGGCCTATGTTTGCGTTAGTTGATTGTAACAACTTCTACGTGAGCTGCGAGCGGGCCTTTCAGCCCAGTCTGGAAGGTAGGCCCGTCGTGGTGCTCAGCAACAATGACGGGTGTTTAATTTCCCGCTCGGCAGAGGCCAAGGCCCTGGGCTTGAAAATGGGAGAGCCCTACTTTAAGGTAAAAGCCTTGCTGCAGCAACACGACGTGCGCGTGTTTTCCAGCAACTACGCCCTATATGGGGACATGTCGGCCCGGGTGGTGCACTACCTGAGTTCCGTGGCTCCCGAGGTAGAGGTCTACTCTATTGACGAGTGCTTTCTGGACCTGCACGGTATGGAGGCCTACCACGGCCCCCTGGCCGAACTGGCCCAGACCTGGAAGCGGGAGATTAAGCGCCGCACCCACATTCCCGTCTGCATTGGCATTGCTCCTACCAAGACGCTGGCGAAGCTGGCCAACCGCCTGGCCAAGAAGTTGCCCGGGCTGGAGGGCGTGCTCCACCTGGACTCAGACGAGCGCCGGCAGTGGGCCCTGGCGCAGACCCCGGTAGAGGACGTGTGGGGTATTGGCAGCCAGTACGCCCAGAAGCTTTGGGCACAAGGCATCGGCACGGCCGCCCAGCTGGCAGCTCAGAGCGAAGGTTGGGCCCGCAAGCAATTAGGTGGGGTAGTCGGGGCGCGCCTGGTGCGCGAGCTGCAGGGCACGTCCTGTCAGCAGCTAGCCCCGAGCGAGGATGGCAGTTTGGCCCGTAAGAGTATTGCCTATACCCGCACCTTCGGCGAGCCGCTCACCGAATTTATGGACGTGCTGACCGCGGTAGCGCATTTCACCTCACGGGCAGCCGAAAAGCTGCGCCAGCAGGGCTCAGCCGCCAATGTGCTGACGGTCTTTATCAGCAAGGGCCGGTACACCGCGGAGCCCCCGCCGTACACGCGCTCGGCCGTGTTCACGCTACCCCTAGCTACCAACGACACGACGGAGCTGCTGCGCCACGCCCGGGCGGCCTTGAAGAGGCTGTGGGAGCCGGGCGGGGTATATAAAAAAGCAGGCGTCCTGCTGGATGGCCTGGAACCAGCCGGGCAGCAGCAACTCCTGCTGTTCGAGCCTAATGAGCAGGCCGAGCGCCGGGCCACGCTTATGGCCGAGCTGGACAAGGTCAACCAGCGCTTTGGCAAAGGAGCCGTGCGCTTTGCTACGGCCGTACCCGGGGTGCGGGGCCTGGCGCCCTGGGCCGGGCAGCATCAGTTCCAAACCCTGGCCTATACCACCTGCTGGGAGGATATCTTGTGTATTCGGGCCTGAGCAGGGGCTTGACTACTTTCGCTCCAGCTAATAGAAGGAAGGGCTTTTAGCGTATATAAACGTCTTCCTGCTCAGTATAGGCTCCACCTGGGGGCGTTGTGGCCTTGAAGCGTAAAATCAACTTGTGGTTGGTCAACTCCAGTATCGTGCAAGAGATTCGCCCAAAGGTCAGGTTCTTGTTCTGGCGAAATAGCTTGTAGTGGCCCAATGAACGATTATCTATGGCTGCGTGGTAGCCGATGGAGTCCGGTGTAATGCGCAGATAGTAGTCCGGTATTACGGTGATGCTAGTTCTGCTCACGAAGGCGCCCGACGCCGAGTAGTTATAGTCGAAAGAACTGTCCGGTATCCAGCGGCCTTCTAGGGGCGCCTCGACGGGTTCCGGCTCGTTCGATTCCTTCTGACAAGCAGCCGTGAGCAGCGTCAGGCTTAGCAGCAAAAGAGGTAGGAGTCGATTCATAGAGTAGGGGAAAGGCAGCTCGATGCTTAGTGCCCCTCGGCAACGGGCGCAGCGGGGCGGCGGGTGAAGCTGTTTCGAAATAGGAAGAGGCCAACGACGAGTAAGCACCCAAACGGGAGCAGGATCAGCGCCCGAGCCAGTAGATCCGTGGGCGGGGCCAGAAACGAGCTCAGTGTAAGGAAAGCCTGCCAAAGCAGGTAGAATACGAACAGCACGCTGGCCCACAGCCTGCCCGAGCGGATGCCCAAACCGATTGCCACCACCAGGACCAGACTAAACAGCGCCTGCGCCAGGATGATGTACTGAATGCCGTTGCCTGCCCCTTTGGGTGCAGAAGAGCCAAAGACATGTAGCAGTAGGAAGCAATGCGGGAGTTGGGGCAGCAGCATCGAAACCAGAAATACATTGGAGGCGATGCGCTGGTTTCGACGACTGGATAACGGCATAAGGCAGAACTAAAGGGGGCTTAGTCAACAGCAGCCACTGCAATTGCTTAACAGAGGAGGAGATAGTAGTAGGAGGCAGCGGCACAAGCACAAGTGCCGTCGATTTAACGTGTGTAATGGTCCTCAACACAGCCGTAGGAACCGTCGAAAGAATTTACGTACAATTTATAGAACTGCAGGGTCAGGGCGTGTTCGGTCAATTAGGTGATAATGGCCTGAGGCGCATCTGAGCCGGGACCCAGTTCCAAAGTGTCGCCTTTGCGCCCGCGAATGACATCAATGTCAAACTGGTTGTTGGTTGTGGGTTGCATGTACCGGAGGGCATCGGGGGCTATGAGCAGATAGTAGGAATTGAAGGTATGCGGCTTGTGAGCTAAGACGTTACCGGCTTTATCATAAGTGTAGCCGTCGCTGCTCCGGTATTCCCAGCGGCCTTCTATCGTAGGTTTTGGTGCCGTTTCTTCGTCTTTCTGGCAGACGGCCGTGAGTAGCGTCAGGCTCAGCAGGAGCAAGGGGAGAAGTCGGGCATAGAATGGCGACAAGCAATAAACAGTAGGAAACGCAGACAGCCTTAAAAGCACATAAGCTGTTTAGCCTCTAACCGTTTGTCTGAGGGCTGAACAGCTGTGCAAGCTAGCAGCGTAACCGATAAAATTCTGCTGTAAAGGGTCAATTCTGCTGGCGAAGTATGAGCTGCCAGCCTAGGGTAGGCGCTAGCACCTGCCCTTCAGGGGGCGTTTCATCAGAATATCGGTTTGCTCATCATCACCTAGCACAAACACGTGCTTGCCAAACTCAGTGAAGCCGTTTTTCTGATAAAACCGGATGGCTCGCGGATTTTCCTCCCACACCCCTAGCCACACGTAGTCGGCTTGGGCTTGCGTCGCCAGCTGCATTGCCTGCTCATAGAGTAGTTGGCCGACCTTTTTCCCGTGGTATTCCTCTAACACGTAAATGCGCTCGATTTCTAGGGCGTTGGCCTCCTGCGGCTCAGTTTGTGCCAGATCCGTGTTCACTTTCACGTACCCGACCACGATGTTGTCCAGCTTAGCCAAGTAAAAGGCCGAGTGAGGGTTCCGGAGCTCCGCCGTCAGCTTGTCGAGGGAAAATCCTTCCTCTAAGTAGGCGTGCATGTTTTCCGCCGAGTTGCTGGCGGCGAATGTTTCGAAGAACGTCTGACGGCCAATGCGTTGCAAGTGCTCCACATCCTGAAGGGTTGCTTGAGTGATGATAAGCTGGTTCATGTGTTGGTTTGAGGGCATGGTTGGGTAGGTAGGGGCAATGGAAATGCGGGCGGCGCTTCTGATCTTGGGCGCTTTTCGTGGCCCTTCCGTACGCTTGCTCATGACCTTGCCCGAGATTCTGCACGCCACGTATCCGCTGCCCAGCGCCTCGCTGGAAAAGATGCTGACCCTGGCCGAGCTATTTGCCTTTGACGAAGGTTGCCGGTGTGCGCTGAATTACTGCGGCTATCGTAAAATTCAAATAAGCCAATCATCAATCATATCTCCAAGGTCACTTACTCCCAACGTAAACTGAATAATAATAACGGCTAAAATAATTTGCACCACCCGAGGAATAGAAACCCCCATTTTATTTTTAAAAAATGTATTTACCGGAGGCAGAAAGACAAGTGAAAGAAGAAGATAAATAATGCCTGGCACGGGGTGAACCAGAACGATATTCAGTATTCCAATTACTAAAACGGAAATTCCGAAAATCCAGCTTATTACGTTTGTTACAGCTGCCTTTGCTTGTATTGTATTACTGCTCATACTGCCGGTAGCTGTTTTAAAAATAGCCAAATACTACATCTGAAAAAATGTGCTTTGCGCCTTGTTTCACCTGTGAAGGTTGCTAGTACAGTGTTAGAAAGACTGCAGCATAAGCTCTATTTTATCAAACAACTCGCCCACACCTAGCGAAGCCCACAGAATAAAGAAACCCAAAAGCCATTTTGCTGCCACGGGAATGCGCAGACCTGTTTTCTCCCTGATAAAGGCATTGACCGGAGGAAAGTAAACGGAAGCAAGCAGAAAAATAAAAATTCCAAAACCAGGATCATTCCCCCAAAACGTATTAACTACGCCAATTCCCGCAGTCAGCAGACCACATAGCCAGCCAGCTACATTTGAAACGATTGTCGAAGGGTTTGACACGTTGTCCATAACCGTGGCGTTGAAGAAGTGTGGTTTATATTAAAGGTAAATCAAAAAACGAGAGGCTTACCTGCTTGAAAAGTGGGTGGCACACCGGGCGTTACTGCCGAGATTAGCACTACACAAAAGCAAAGCAGAAATGTAGTGCTACCCCAGGGCTGACTTTCACTAGTGGCAGTGAACAATGACATCCTGTTCTGAACGACGATGTAAAGGAAAAGAAAGAACTTTGTATTTCAAAGTAAAGATGAAACAGTTTTCGGACTGGTCGTTGCTCAATTGACATTATTAGCCAGTTGCTATTTGGTTCGCCTCGGTCTGTCTCTGAGGGCCGGTCGTCTTGTTACCTACTATGCTCCAGCAGAGGCGCGCTCTTACTACCCAATTGAGTGTGTTCGGCTTAGCCCTGCTACGGCTGTGGGGTAGGCCGTCCGGTGTACCAGATAGCCTACCCCACGACTGTGTTTGCAAGTGTTTGTTTGACAGTACGTTATCATACTGAATGGAGTACTTGCCGCTTCAGTAACGGGGTAGGACCGTAGCCCGGTGCCTAAAAAGCTTGCTCACCGGCTTTTGCCAAGCTGATGCGTTGCCTCCGCCGCCAGCACTTTATCGAGGACCACCAACATCTGCTGCATGATCAACTGCCAATCCTCGGGCCGATTTAACTGCAGATGGCCTTGCTCCAGCTGTTGATACAAGGTGTCGAGGTGAGCGAACTGCTGCCGGAGAGCAGGCCCGTCCAGGTGCAAGAAGCGGCCGTGGGGAAGCGAGAATATCTCATCGATGAAAAACTGTACCGCGTGCTGCAACTGTTGCTGATCCACCAGGCGGTCTTTCTGCAGCGTAGGTAGCTCTGCACGAAGATGTTGAAGCTGAGCGGTAGGCAGAGAATAGTCCATACAAGCAGTAGCATATAGGCAAAACAGTACCCCCTGAGACTATAACAAGGAAGAGAATTACTTACGAAAATGCGCAGCTCAAGGGTTGATTTTGCCGCTTCCGCTAGTCCAGCAATCCTACTATAGGGTAGTAATGTGTTATCATAACGAGCTGATTAATAGGGGTATATTCACTACGTAAAAGGTGCCAGAGCCGCCAGCAAAATAGTAGTAACCCGCTGCCAGCAAGCATACGACCATGGTACTGTGGCTATGCTGGCCTCACGTTTGGCTGCCGCCACCCAGGCCAACAGGACGGCGCGGGAGGGCAGAATCTGACCCGAGTGCAGGGCTTGGGGCCATTCATCCGCGGGCCACGCGTGCAGAAAATACTCCGCCTGATCGGCAATGCGGGTTAGGCGGGCTGGGGCATAAGGGTCAGTAAAATGCAGGCGGCGGGCCACGCGGTACAGGTCGCGCAGGGCTGCTTTGGGCGCAATGGGAAGGTGGGTAGTTCCATCTTCCGGTAAGGCAGAATGCTGAGTCATAGGCGCCACTTACGGGCGCGCAATCCGGCCCGGATTGCCTCGTAAGGGCATAAAGTCAACAAAAACGAATAAAAATGAGGGGCGGAATTTTTTACAATATTCCGGCGTTTTGGGCCGGCTCAGGCGGGTAGTTGCCGCGGTAGTTCCGTGTCATCGGGCAGCACTTCGGCCCCGCTGCCGTGGTCGGGGGAGAGGCGTTTCCAGGTAGCCCGCTTCAGCTCCTCCAGCCGCTGCAGCGTGTCCTGTACCGTCTCCTGCTCGCGGAGCTTGTCGAAAAGCCCCGACTTCTGCCCGGCTTTCACCAATTGTTCCAGCACGAGCGGCAGCACCCAGCCTACCACGCTGGAGGCCAACGCCCCGCGCAGCCCCAGCCGAACGAGCAGGCGGGCCGTCATGCGCTCCAGCAACAAACTGCGGGCGGCGGGTAGGGCCTTGCTGGTCAGAAAGTCGCGGACGAGCTGCCCATTGCCTTTCTGCACCTCCGCCCTAAGTACCTCCTGCACCGATTCTAGCGCGGATTGGGCCGCCTTGCGAAACAAGCGGCCGGTTTGCCACGCGGCCAGGCCCGTAAGCTGCCCGGCCGTGCGCAGGAAGTGAGGAAGCAGGGAAATGTTTTTCATAAGGCAAGAAACGGAAAAAGGCGGCCGGCGGATAGCCTTTCCCGCTTTATTGCAACGTAGCCACCTGAACTTCCCGCCCGTTGCGTAGTTGTTTGCCTACTTCTGTCCGTTATTCTGCCATGCAAGCACTGGTTATTACCCGCCCCGGCGGCCCGGAGGTGTTGGAAGTCCGGGACATGCCCCGGCCGGTACCCGCCGCCCACGAAGTTCTCCTGAAAGTGCACGCGGCCGGCGTTAACCGGCCCGATGTGCTGCTGCGCCAGGGCAAGTACCGCGGCAGCGGCGACGTGAGCGGCCTGGTGCCCGGCCTGGAGGTAGCGGGCGTAATAGAAGCGTGCGGGGCCGAGGTTACCTGCTGGCAACCCGGCGCCGCCGTGTGCGCCCTGCTGGCCCAGGGCGGCTACGCCGAGTATGCAGTCGTAGATGCCCGCCACTGCCTACCCCGGCCCGCGGGCTGGACCTTCGCCGAGGCGGCCAGCTTACCGGAAACGGTATTTACCGTGTGGCACAACGTATTTCAGCGGGGGCAGCTGCAGCCCGGTGAAACGCTGCTGGTGCACGGCGGCAGCAGCGGCATTGGGGTTACGGCCGTGCAGTTGGCCTGCCTGTTGGGCAGCCGCGTAGCCGCCACGGCCGGCTCCGAAGAAAAGTGCGCCGCCGTGCGGGCCCTGGGAGCCGACCTTGTGGTGAACTACCGGGAAGAAGACTTTGAAACCGTAGTGGCAGAGGCCGGCGGGGCCGATGTAATTCTGGACATGATTGGGGGCGACTACACCGCCAAAAACCTGCGGCTGCTGCGCGACGATGGCCGCCTGGTGTTCATTAACGCCATGCAGGGAAGCACTGCTCCGTTCAACGCCCTAGAAGTAATGGCCCGCCGCCTCACCATTACGGGCAGCACCCTGCGGCCCCGCTCCGCCGAGTTCAAGGCGGCCCTGGCTGCGGACGTTGAGCGCCACGTCTGGCCCTTGTTGCCCGACCGGCGCTTCCGGCCCGTCCTGCACTCCACGCTCCCCCTGACTGCCGCCGCCGACGCCCACCGCCTGCTGGAAAGCAGCGCCCACATTGGCAAAATAGTGCTGACGGTAGGTAGCTAAGCCTGCGTTATGCCCTTCGCCCGCGCCAGTGAAGGGTGTTTTTCAGCGGGCCGGGCTACCCGCTGTATGTTCTTCCAACCTTCCTTTCCTCGTCTGTATGCGTACTGCTCTTCTCATTGGCGCCACCGGCCTAGTCGGCGACCAGTTGCTCCGCCAATTACTGCTCGATAACCGTTTCGACCAACTCAAAGTATTTGTCCGCCGGTCTACCGGTTACCAAAACCCCAAGCTGGAAGAACACCTCGTCGATTTCGACCAGCCCCAGACCTGGCGCGACCAGCTGACCGGCGACGTGCTGTTTTCGACCCTGGGCACTACCCTGCGCCAGGCGGGCAGTCAGGAGGCCCAGTACCACGTCGATTACACCTATCAGTATCGCACGGCCCGGGCCGCCGCCGAAAACGGCGTTACTACCTACGTGCTGGTTTCCTCGGCCGGCGCTGATGCCGATTCCTTTGTGTTTTACAACCGAATAAAGGGCGAGCTCGAGCGCGACGTGAAGCGCCTGCCATTCCTGCGCATCCGGATTCTGCAGCCTGGGGTGCTGGCCGGCGGCCGCGCCCAGGTGCGGCTGGGCGAAAAGCTGGGTTTAGTGCTGGCCTCGTTAGTTGGCGCGGTGCCCCCGCTGCGCGCCTACCGCCCCATTCATGCCCGCATAGTAGCCCAGGCCATGATCAACGCGGCCCTAGACGAAACCCCCGGCGTCAGCACCGACACATTGGAAGGAGTGTTTACGCGGGCCGGGCAACTGGCGTAACTTCCTTCCAGCCAACAAAAAAAGCCCGCTACCTAGCGGGCTTTTTTTATGAGGAGTAACTGCTAACGAGGCTAGGCCCGCTTCCACTTAATGGTGCAGCCAATGGCTTTGGTCGAGTTTACCGAAGCCGGTTTACCGGCGATGATGTCGGTCATGGCGTTTTCCAGGTACTTGGTTTTCACCAGCTTGGCGTCCTCGGAGTTGTCGTCGATGGCTCCAATATAGCTCACCACGAAGTCCTGGCCCTGGCGGGTGAGTACGTAGAGGTGGGGCGTGCGGGTAGCGCCGTACTGGCGGGCTACCTGCTGGGTTTCGTCCTGGAGGTAGGGGAAGGCGTACTTCTTGTCCTTGGCCCGCTTCTGCATGTCGGCGAAGGAGTCGCCGGGGGCTACGGCCGGGTCGTTGGGGTTGATGGCCACCACGGGGTAGCCCTGGGCGGCGTACTTGGTGTTCAGGTCGATGATGCGCTGCTCGTAGGCCTTGGCGTAGGGGCAGGTGTTGCAGGTAAACACCACGATGTAGCCCTTGGCCGCCTTGTTATCAGCCAACGACACCAGCTTGCCGTCCACGTTCTTGAGCTTGAAGTCGGCGGCTTTATCGCCCACCTGGTAGCCCTCGGCCGCCGGCCGAAGTACAATAAAGCTGCTCAGGGCCAGCACCAGGCACGCCGCCAGAAAAGGAAGAAGCTTTTTCATAAAATGACTGGGAAAAAGGTGGAAGATATCTTGGGGTGTCATTCCGACGCAGGAGGAATCTGGGTTCACTACTTAACGATTTAACCCAGATTTCTCACTGCGTTCGGAATGACAAGCAGTGGCTTTGTATGACAGTTATTTCACGAAAGCCTGCACCTGTTTGTGCAGTTCCTCGGCTGAAAGCTCCTGCTCAAACGTGACTCGTTTGCGCTGGGCGTTGTTCAGGATGATGGTAAACGGCAGGGCCCCGGTCCACTTGGTATCTACCTTGTCAAGATAGGTATTCGGGTCGGTTTCATTGAGCAGCACCACTTCCGATTTCAGGGCGCGCTTCTGCACGAAGGGCTTGACTTTTTTGTCGAGCTGGGAGGCGTAGTCCATACTCACCAGCAGCACTTTCACTTTCTGCCGGGCGTAGGTGGTGGTGAGCTGGTCGAAGTGGGGCAGCTCCTTCACGCAGGGCGCGCACCAAGTAGCCCAGAAGTTGACTACGTAGGTCGTGTCGGTGGGGCGGCTCAGGCGCTTCTGCAGCTCCGGCAGCTTAATAACGGCTACTTTCTGGGCCTGGCCGGGCAACGCCAGCAGCAAAAAGGCCGCGGCCAGCACAAGAAATTTCAGTTGGTTCATGGTGGGAGGGTAGTAGTTGGGGTAAAGACAGGCAAGACGGCCAGAAGTTGCGGAGGGCTTCACCTACCACCCAAAACTTTATGCTTGATCTGACGTCCGTTTATCGAAGCATTTTTACGCTTTCCCGGTCGTCATGCAGAGCTGGAGGCGAAGCATCTCGCCTGCAATCGTTACCGCAGTGACCAGATGTCAGTCGAGCGAGATGCTTCGCCTCCGGCTCTGCATGACGTTCTTCATACAGCCTATAAGCCAGACAGCGGCGCTGCAGACCTTTTTTTAGCAAAATGACGCATGTGGGCGTCTCTGCTGCGAAGCCCATACCTGCCGGCCGCATCGTCATTTCCTGCTCCTGCATTGCGCACAATCCTTGCTTACCTTTGTTACTCCTCTGAAAAAAGCCTCCCTATTGGGTTATGAATAAGATCTATTGCCCCAGCCTAACTGAATACCAGCGCCGCCTTTCCCGGGAAGTTCAGCTCGGCGACCTGCCCATGGGCGGGCTCAACCCCATTCGGGTGCAGAGCATGACCACCGTGGACACTATGGATACGCTGGGCTCAGTGGAGCAAACCCTGCGCATGGTGGAGGCCGGCTGCGAATATGTGCGCATCACGGCGCCCAGCGTGAAGGAGGCCCAGAACCTGCTGGAAATCAAGAAGGAGCTGCGCAAGCGTGGCTGCAACGTCCCCCTCATTGCCGACATCCACTTCACGCCCAACGCCGCCGAGCTGGCCGCCCGCATCGTGGAGAAAGTGCGCGTGAACCCCGGCAATTACGCCGACAAAAAGAAGTTCGACGTCATTGAGTACACCGACGCTACCTACGCCGCCGAGGTGGAGCGCATCCGGGAGCGGTTCCGGCCCTTGGTGCAGATCTGCAAACAGTACGGCACGGCCATGCGCATCGGCACCAACCACGGCTCCCTTTCCGACCGGATTCTGAGCCGGTATGGGGACACTCCATTGGGCATGGTAGAATCGGCCCTGGAGTTTTTGCGCCTCTGCGAGGAGGAAAACTACTACAACGTGGTTTTGAGCATGAAGGCCAGCAACACCCAGGTGATGGTGCAGGCCTACCGCCTGCTGGTGCAGAAGCTCGACGAGGAAGGCCTGCAGCCCTACCCCCTGCACCTGGGCGTAACCGAAGCCGGCGAGGCCGAAGACGGCCGCATCAAGTCGGCCGTGGGCATTGGCACGCTGCTAGAGGACGGCCTCGGCGACACTGTGCGCGTGAGCCTCACCGAAGCCCCCGAAGCCGAAGCCCCCGTGGCCCGTGCCCTCATTGACCGCTACACCAACCGGGCCCAGCAAGCCAAGCCCATTGCCCCCCTCACGGCCGATTTCGCGGCTCCGACGGCTAGCCTGGCTTCTGATGCGCACGCCTTCAAGCCCGAACTGATCAGCAATGACGCTAATCTGTCGCCAATTGACCCATTCCAGTACCACCGCCGCGTTACGCGCGAAGTGCTGAACCTGGGCGGACAGAACGTGCCCCGGGTGATGGCCGACCTCTCGCGTCTGCCGGGCCTGGAGTACGCCGATCTGCGCGCCGCCGGTCACCTCTACTCGGCCTTCCTCGACAAGTTCCAGATGAACGACCTCGGGGCCGACTACGTGTACTCAGGTCAGCGCCCCATTCCGTTCATGCTGCCCAACGGCCTGAAGGAAGTTGTGGATTATGCGGCCTGGCTGGATGGCGGCCAGCGCCCCGAGCACTACCCCGTCCTTACGCAAGCCGAGTACGCCACGACTAGCACTCGGCACCCGGAGCTGAACTTCGTATTCCACAACCTCGATTCGCTCACGCCCGCCGCCCTGGAGCAGCTGCGCGCCGATGCTACGGCCGTGGTTATCCTCTACACCGATAACGCCCACGCCATGCCAGAAATCCGGCGGGCCTTTTTCCGCTTGATGCAGAGCGGCCTCACCAACCCCGTACTCATCAACCGGCAGTACCCCGAGCTGACGCCCGAGCAAACCCAGCTCTACGCCGCCACCGACGTCGGCGGTCTGCTCCTCGACGGCCTCGGCGACGGGGTGGTGCTGAGCACCGAGCTGCTGCCCGAGCGCCCCAAAGCCGAGTGGCTTCAGACCATCGACCAGCTCAATCAGCTCTCCTTCGGCATCCTGCAGGCCGCGCGCACCCGTATGAGCAAAACGGAGTACATCAGTTGCCCCAGCTGCGGACGCACTTTGTTCGATTTGCAGGAAACCACCGCCATGATCCGCAAGCGCACCGACCACCTGAAGGGCGTGAAAATCGGCATTATGGGCTGCATCGTGAACGGCCCCGGCGAAATGGCCGACGCCGACTACGGCTACGTAGGCGTGGGCAAAGGCAAAATTGCCCTCTACCGCGGCCAGGAAGTCATCAAGAAATCCGTACCCGAAGAACAAGCCGTGGACCAGCTCATCGACCTCATGCGCGAGGATGGCAAGTGGATTGAACCCGTGCGGCTGGAGGAGCCGGTGGTGGGGTAGTTCAAAAACAAACAGGGCCGACTGATATCAGTCGGCCCTGTTCTTATTACGTGAGTATGCTAGATTTTTACTTGATTCATGATAGCCAAAATCCATCCAGCAAAGGCTTGGATTTGAAGCGTATTGGAGGCATCAAAGACGAGTTGTTTTTCCAACTGCAGACTGAAGGAATTATTGATTCGTGGTTTGATTATTATGGTAAGTTTCGCTGGGGTAATGAACTTGTAGTGCGGATGTTGACAAAGCTGCGGGGAAAGCCGAACTCGTTAACCTTGCAGCACGAGCAAACAGCGTTCATTGCTATTTTACAGAAGGCAGTTGATGCCAATAGTGGATTACTAGCCTTTGGCGACTAAAAGCTATGAGTGAGTTTCTAGAAAGGGAAGTAGTTAAAGGATACTGGCTTTATGATGGCATAATTAGAAAGGGTCTTATTATTAAGGCAATCAACTATGATTATTGGTACGAGCTTGAAAAGTCAGAAGGCCTGGATATGGCTGGTCAAGAGCCGGAGCTAAATGAAATGGGCGAAATGTATATGATAGAATGGACGGATCATATCCATAAAAACCGGGAGAGCTTCGCTGTTGGAACCTTGGACTTGGAGTCAACGAAATTAAAAGCCGAAGACATTGTAAATCAGGCTATAGAGTGGGTTTAATTGCCTAGATAAAATATCTACGCCGCTTATCCGTCTGCCACCCCATGAAACTACGTGTGATAGTAACCGGAACTACCGGTATGGTGGGAGAGGGTGTGTTGCTGGAATGTTTGAACAGCCCTGAGGTAGAGCAGGTATTGTCTGTGAGCCGCAAGCCTAGCGGCCGGCAGCACCCCAAGCTGCGGGAAATCCTGCACGCCGACTTCCACGACCTCACGCCGATTCAGGACCAGTTGACGGGCTACAACGCCTGCTTTTTTTGCCTGGGCGTGTCGTCGGTGGGGATGAAGGAGCCGGAGTACCGCCGCCTCACCTACGACCTGACCCTGCACTTCGCCCAAACGCTGCTACCCCGCAACCCGGGCCTGACGTTTTGCTACGTGTCGGGCGCCGGCACCGATGGCACCCTGAAAAGTAGCCAGATGTGGGCGCGGGTGAAGGGCGAAACCGAGAATGCCCTACTCCAGCTTGGCTTCAAGCAGGCGTTTATGTTCCGGCCGGGCTTTCTGAAAGCTACGCCAGGCCAACAGCACGTGCTGTCCTACTATAAGTATTTCGGCTGGCTGTACCCGGTGCTACGGGTGGCAACGCCCAAGTACGTTTCTACGCTGGCAGAACTTGGGCAAGCCATGATTCGGGTAGCGCAACGCGGCTACCTCAAAAAGGTGCTGGAGGTGCCGGATATCGTGGCGCTGTCCCGCCTGCATCAGCGGCAGGCTTCGCCGATATCGGAGGGGTAGTACCCCGGCCGAGGACTGTGCGTATACTTCCCGGACTTGGTTCTCAGCGAAAGAGCAGCAGAGGCAGGTCCAGGAAGCATGAACCAGCGCCCCCTACACCTGCCGGAACTTGGCCTGCTGATTTATCTGCTGCGGGGCACCCCAGCGGCGGAGCATCTGCTAGCGGCGCTACATACGGTGCGGGTTGCAGAGGTAGCGGCCGGAGCAACCAGCAGCCTCCGCTTCCTCAGCGCTACCCCCAATCGGCGCCTTGGTCAGCAGATAGCCACCACCCAATTCCTGGACGAAGACGGCGTAGCGGTGCTCGTGTCCCTGTACCTGGACCAAGTAGGGGAGCTGTACGAGCTGGATTGCTGGAAAGTAGATGACACGCCTGTAAAGCGCATTACGGCTTTCTGAATATGCTTGTCATTCCGAGCTTAAGCGAGGAATCTGGGGTAACCGTTATATGGTGAATCCAGATTCCTCGCTTAAGCTCGGAATGACAACCGTAGGCGCTTCTTGTGGCGGCTGGCTACTTGCACTTTTCCTTGCGGCGCGTATCGATGACGTGGGCAATGCGCCAGCCCTCGGCTAGCTTCACTAGCTGAAACGAGTTGTAGCCGCAGTGGCTGAAGGTGCTACCCACGTAGAACTCGTAGGGCGTCCAAACACTGGCCAAGTTGGCGTCAATCAGGACTTTATCGAAGGTGATGCGCTCATCATAGACCTCCTTGTGCGGGGTACCTACCATCTTCACGAAGCCTGCCGGATTCTCAGGCCGCAGCTGCGTCTGGCCGCTCTTGGTGCTGATGGTATGAAACACCGCGCCGGGCGCCAACGTGGCCCGCACCATTGTGCTGTCGCCCTTGCGCATGCCCTCAAAGAAGGTCTGGATGGTGCGCTTCACCGCCTCGGTTTCGCTGGCCGGTTTTTGGGCCAGGGCAGGGGTAGCGGCCAGGAGCAGGCAGGGGAGTAGCAGGTGTTTCATGGGATAGGGAAGTTGAGTGTGAGCAAGGACGTAGTTTGAATGCACACGTTGCGGTTGAGGTAGAGGAGTAACTGGTGTTAAGCAGGGCAGAAATCTAGTAGGGCACCAATCGTTGTCATCCTGAGCCCAAGCGAAGGACCTCTACCTCTGGCTAATTAAAAGAAGTTACCCCCGGTAGAGGTCCTTCGCTTGGGCTCAGGATGACAGGTGTACATACAGGTGTGAACGTATAGTGACAGGTGTAAATGGTAGTGACAAGTGTAAGTGACAGATAACGCAACAATACATTGGTATTAGCTCTTGCTCCCATCAATCAACGCTACCGTAAAATTATGGGCTACCCCCTCGTAGCGGCTCAAACAGGCTATTTTTGCGGGAGCAAGAAATCCAACTGTAGCCCTTGTTCGTTTGCCTTTGCATGGAAATCCGCCGCACCTTCGACCTGCTACCCCACCGTATTGCTACCTCACCCCAGGCCGATTGTCTGGTAGAAAAGAAAGCCGGCACCTGGCAGCCGCTCAGCACTACCCGCGTGCAGGAGCTGAGCAACCAGGTTAGCTTGGGTTTGCACCAGCTCGGCATCGGGCGCGGCGACAAAGTAGCCATCATTTCGGCTAACCGGCCCGAGTGGGTCATTGCTGATTTTGGTATTGCTCAGTTGGGGGCCGTGAGCGTGCCCATGTACCCCACCATCACGGTGGAGGACTACCGCCACATTTTCCAGGATGCGGGCGTGCGCGTGGTACTGGTGGAGGACAAAAAGCTGCTGGCCCGGGTGCAGCAGGCCGTGGCAGGCTTGGCCCACGGTCCCGAACACATCTTCACCTTCGACAAAGTGGAGGGGGTAGGGCATTTTGGCGAGCTGCTCGCGCTGGGTCAGGGCGAAAACCCGGCGGAGCTGGAGGCGCTGAAAGCCGCCGTGCAGCCCGATGATCTGCTGACCCTGATTTACACCTCCGGCACCACCGGGCGGCCCAAGGGCGTGATGCTCAGCCACCGCAACATTCTGTATAACTGCGAGAACCTGACCGGCTACCTACCCATGCCGGTGGGCCAGAAGGCGCTCAGCTTTCTGCCGCTGAGCCACATTTTCGAGCGCACTGCCACCTACCTTTACCTGCTGTTGGGCTTTAGCGTGTGGTATGCCGAAAGCGTAGAGCGCATTGCTGATAACCTGCGCGAGGTGCAGCCCCAGGTGTTTACCACCGTGCCCCGCCTGCTCGAAAAAATCTACGACAAGATTGTTGCCCAGGGCCAGAAGCTAACCGGCGCCAAGAAAAAGCTGTTCTTCTGGGCCCTGGATTTGGGCCTGCGCTACGATACGCAGAAGGACCAGGGCTTCTGGTACAACACCCAGCTGGCGCTGGCCAACAAGCTGGTGTTCAGCAAGTGGCGCGAAGCGTTGGGCGGACAGGTGCGCTACATCGTGAGCGGGGGCGGGGCCCTGCAGCCGCGCCTGGCCCGGGTGTTCTGGGCCGCCGGCATCCCCGTGATGGAAGGCTACGGCATGACGGAAACCGCGCCCGTAATTGCTGCCTCCCAGCCCGTAGCCGAAGGTAACTTCATCGGCGCAGTAGGCCCCATAATTCCCGGCGTGGAAGTAAAACTGGCCCCCGACGGCGAAATCCTGACCCGCTCGCCCTCCGTGATGCAGGGCTACTACAACCGCCCCGACCTCACGGCCGAGGTGATTGATGCCGAAGGCTGGCTGCACACCGGCGACATTGGTGAGTTCGTACAGGGCAAATTCCTCAAAATCACGGACCGCAAGAAGGAGATGTTCAAAACCTCCAACGGCAAGTACGTGGCCCCGCAGCCCCTGGAATCCAAGATCTCGGAGTCGCCGCTGGTGGAGCAGGTAATGGTAGTGGGCGAGGGGGAAAAGTACGCGGCGGCCCTGCTGGTGCCGGCCTTCGCCGAGCTGCGGGCCTGGGCCCAAAGTCACAACCTGCCCACCGACCTCTCCGACGCCGCCCTGGCCGCCCACGCCCAGGTGCAGCAGCTCTACGAGCAGCTCGTGCAGCAGGCCAACGCGGCCTTCGCCCAGTGGGAGCAAATCAAGAAAGTGGCCCTGCTACCCACCCTCTGGAGCGTAGAATCGGGCGAGCTGACGCCCACCATGAAAGTGAAGCGCAAAATCGTGAGCCAGAACAACCAGCAGCGGATTGAGTCGCTGTTCCGGTAAGAGGCATCATTTTGAGAAGCCCCCATTGTCATCTTGAGCGGAGCGAAGGACCTCTTCCGCTTCTTTATAATGTTAACTAGGAGCTGTTAACAGTAAACCAAGAAACAGTCATGCAGAGCGCAGCGAAGCATCTCGCTCGCATCGTTGAGTTAGTTTGGCAACATCAGCCGAGCGAGATGCTTCGCTGCGCTCTGCATGACCGTCTGATGCAATTCACAAGCCCTGACTGTACACATGACCCAGTTACTACCCTAACGAAGCGGAAGAGGTCCTTCGCTCCCACTCAGGATAACAATGGGTTATCCAAGAGCCGAAAAGCAACGAAGCAGGTTCCCTTCTCGCCCCGGATATAGACGAATGAATATCTTGCGGATTGTAAATCTTTCCGCCCCGGCGGATGTTATCAAAGCGTACCAGACAGCACTTCAATCATGCGCAAAGACCTGTTTAACTTCGGTCCGGCTCTCGGTTACTTTTTCCGCAAGCCCGACCCTACCCGCCACACCAACTTCAACCTGCGCACCATGCACTTCATCAATAAGCTGAGCATGGCCATGTTCCTGGTGGGGTTTATCATTCTGCTCTACCGCTGGTTTCTTCGCTAGTTGCCAGCCTTTCTTTATAGAAGACCGCCCGGCTCCTCTCTCCAGCCCGGCGGTCTTTTTGCGTGTATCGGTTTACTTAGCGGCCATGAACATTGAAGACTTCCGCGACTACTGCCTGCTGAAAGCCGGCGTCACCGAAGAAGCGCCCTTCGGTCCTGATACACTGGTATTTAAAGTGGCAGGCAAGGTATTCGCCCTTACCGACATCAATACCTTCGCTAGCATTAATCTGAAGTGTGACCCGGAGCGAGCCCAGGAGCTGCGCGAGCAGTACGAGTACGTGCTACCTGGCTTCCACATGAACAAGAAGCACTGGAACACTGTGCTCATGGGCACGGGCATCCCTAATCGGCAGCTCCAGGAACTCATCGACCATTCTTACGACCTGGTCCGCGCTTCCCTACCCCGGAAACAGCGGGAAGAGCTGGCCGCCGCTGAGCAGGAGGGGGAGTAGCTGGTCCGGGAGTGTGAATAATGCTTGTGCACAATTCCAGGCCGTCATTCCGAACGCAGTCGAGGAATCTCGCTCAAATCGTTGGAATACCATCCCTACGTCAGCACGCGAGATTCCTCGACTGCGCTCGGAATGACAGGCATGTGTATTGATAGCATACTAATGCAGGAAACAGAAACTCTCTCTTCTCTTAAAACCTTAGTGTAACTATTGCGGTTACAGTCGTATGTTTGCTTCGCCGCGCGGTAGTAGTTGCTAGCGCGAAGGCGTCGCTTACCCCTGATCATGCAGATTAGCAGCCGTTTCTCCGTCGCCGTCCATGTTCTTTCCTTGCTGGCTATGCAGCAGGAGGATGATGTATTGCTGACGTCGGAGCGGATGGCGGGGAGCGTGAACACTAATCCCGTCGTGATACGGCGGCTGCTGGGCCAGCTCAAAAAGGCCGGTTTGGTGGAAGTGCGCCCCGCTTCGGGCGGTACTTTCCTGACTCGCCAACCGGCCGCCATTTCCCTGCTCGATGTGTACCGGGCCGTGGAGGTGGTAGAGGAAGGCCAGTTGTTCAGCGTCCACGACAAGCCCCTACCGGCTTGCTTGGTGGGCCGCAACATCCAGGCCGCTCTTGATACTACCTTACGGCGGGCACAAACTGCCATGGAGCAGGTGCTGGCCGGCGTAACCTTGCAGCAAGTCACTACCGAAATCCTGACGCAGGAAAACCTGAAAGACTAAATTTTTTTACCCTGGATTGTAACAAACGCAGTTACAACCGCTTTATACTTCTCACTTCACTTTCATTCTTATGAAAATTGCCCTCATTGGTGCTACCGGCTTTGTTGGCCCGAAACTGCTGCACGAAGCCCTCAACCGCGGCCACCAGGTAACCGCCATTGTGCGCGACCCCGCCAAACTCACCGAGCAACACGAAAACCTGACGGTGGTAACCGGCGACGTCAACCAGGTGGACGAGCTGGCCCAGCAGCTGGCCGGTCACGACGTGGTGCTGAGCTCCTTCAATGCCGGCTGGACCAACCCCAACCTGTACGAAGATTTCCTGCAGGGCTCCCGCAACATCGAAGCGGCCACGGAAAAATCGGGCGTGAAGCGCCTGATAGCCATCGGCGGGGCCGGCAGCCTCTACCTCAACGGCCAGCAGCTGGTAGACGGCCCGGAGTTCCCGGCCAACATCAAGCCCGGCGCCACCGCCGCCCGCGACTACCTTAGGGAGCTCAAGCAGAACACCACCCTCGACTGGACGTTCTTCAGCCCCGCCATTGAAATGCACCAGGGCATAACCACGGGCCGCACCGGCCACTACCGCCTCGGCACCGAAAGCCCCGTCTTCAACGAGGAAGGCCGCAGCATCCTCTCCGCCGAGGACCTGGCCATTGCCATCCTCGACGAGGTAGAGAACCCCAAGCACATCCGCCAGCGCTTCACCGCGGCGTACTAGAAACCAGTTCCCCTCCTCATCTGAGGAGGGGAACTGGTTTCTAGCTCTAGCTTTAAACACAAAGGCCCGCCGGATTTCTCCGGTGGGCCTTTGTGTTTAGCAATGGGGGTAGGAGTTACACTACCACGTTTACCATGCGGCCGGGCACCACAATTACCTTTTTGGCTTCTTTGCCTTCGGCGTAGCGGGCCAGGATATCGGTGGCGCGCACGGCGGCCTCGATTTCGGCGGCGGTGGCGGTGGCCGGGAACTGCAGTTGTTCGCGCACCTTGCCGTTGATGGCTACCGGGTAGTTCACCGTGTCTTCTACCAGGTATTCCTCTTTGAACTCAGGGTAGGATGCCGAGCTGATGGAGCCAGCCTCGTGACCAAGCTTCTGCCACAACTCCTCGGCTAAGTGCGGGGCGTAGGGCGAGATGAGCACCACGAGCGGCTCCAGAATAGCGCGGTTGTGCGTGTTCAGGGCCGTGAGTTCGTTCACGGTAATCATCAGGGCGCTGACGGTGGTGTTGAAAGAGAACTTCTCAATGTCCTCTTCCACCTTCTTGATGGCCTTGTGCAGTGCTTTCAACTCAGCAGGCTTGGGGGCCTCGTTGGTTACGGCGAAGTCGCCGTCCTGGGGGTGGTAGAGGCGCCAGAGCTTCTTGAGGAAGCCCGCCACCCCGCTCATGCCATTGGTGTTCCAGGGCTTGAACTGCTCCAGCGGCCCCAGAAACATCTCGTACAAACGCAACGCATCCGCCCCGAACTTCTCAATGAGCGTATCGGGGTTCACCACGTTGTACTTCGACTTCGACATCTTCTCGACCTCCACGCCGCACACGTAGGTGCCGTTGTCTTCGAGGATGAACTCGGCGTTGGCGTACTCCTCGCGCCAGTTCTTGAAGGCTTCAATGTCCAGCACATCGTTTTCCACGATGTTTACATCTACATGCAGAGGAGTGATACCATTGAAGGTTACATATATCTCGTCACCTCTAAACACTTTGGCATCCCTTCCGTCGTGGTTCTCCTCATGATATTTCTGGATCTTACTCATCAGTATTTCCTCCAGAGTGTTGATAGGAAATCCTGCCTCAATTTTATCAACCAAACTTTTAGAGATGAAGTAGGTCGGTAACTTAAGTTTTACTTGTTCTAGATCAGGGTTAGGGATATAATCAAAAGTGAGATTTAACCGATACACGAAATTCGAGCGGCCCAGAATCATGCCCTGGTTGATGAGCTTCTGGAAGGGCTCATTGGCGGTTACTAGGCCGAGGTCCTTGAGGAAGAGGTGCCAGAAGCGGGAGTAGAGCAAGTGGCCCGTAGCGTGCTCTGCGCCGCCGAGATACAAATCCACCTGCTGCCAGTACTGCTCGGCTTCCTGGCCCACGAAACGGCCCGGGTTTTCGGGGTCCATGTAGCGCAGGAAGTACCAGGAGGAGCCGGCCCAGCCGGGCATGGTGCTCAGCTCGTAGTCATACTGACCCTTGTACTTCCAGTCCTTGGCGCGGGCCAGGGGCGGCTCGCCGGTTTTGGTGGGCTTGTACTCGTCGATTTCCGGCAGCACCAGGGGTAGGTCGGCTTCGGCGACGCCGTAGGCCACGCCGTCCTTGTAGTAAATCGGGATGGGCTCACCCCAGTAGCGCTGGCGGCCGAAGATGGCGTCGCGGAGGCGGAAGTTCACCTTGCCTTTGCCAATGCCGCGCGCCTCGAGCTGCTGGATCAGGGTTTGGGTGGCCTGCTTGTAGCCCATGCCCAGGATGAGGCCGTGCAGGTAGGTGCCCTCCTTGGTCGGGTCGGCCTGCTCCTCGATCTGCTGCTGGTCCACTACCTGCACAATGGGCAGGCCAAAGTGCTTGGCAAACACGTAGTCGCGCTGGTCGCCCGAGGGCACGGCCATCACGGCGCCGGTGCCGTAGCCGGCCAGCACGTAGTCGGCAATCCAGATCTGGATGGGCTCGTTGGTGAACGGGTTCAGGGCGTAGCTACCCGTGAAAGCTCCCGATACCGTTTTGGTATCGGCCATCCGGTCGCGCTCCGAGCGGCGCTTGGTGGCGTCGATATAGTCCTGAATAGCCTGCTGCTGCTCGGGGGTAGTCAGCTCGGCAACCAGTTCGTGCTCAGGAGCCAGCACCAGGAAGGTAGCGCCGTAAATGGTGTCCACGCGGGTGGTGTACACCTTGATCTGCGCCTGCTCGTGGCCCTGCACCGCAAACGTTACCTCAGCCCCGATGCTCTTGCCAATCCAGTTGCGCTGCATCTCCTTCACCGCCTCGGGCCAGTCGATGGTATCGAGGCCTTGCAGCAAACGGTCGGCGTAGGCCGTGATGCGCAGGTTCCACTGCGGCATTAATCGACGTTCCACGGGGAACCCGCCGCGCTCCGAGAGGCCATCTTTCACCTCGTCGTTGGAAAGCACCGTGCCCAGGCCGGCGCACCAGTTCACGTAGGTGTCTGACTGGTAGGCCAGTCGGTAGGGGTGCACGGCTTGCAGGCGCTGCTTCTCGCTCATCATCTGCCACTGGCCGGCCGTGAAATCGTGGCGCTCTTCCTCGTCGCCGGCGGCGCGCACGCCCTGGCTGCCGTTCTCGGCAAACTTGTCGAGCAGGGTTTTCAGCGGCTCGGCGCGGTCGGTGTCGAGGTTGTACCAGCTATTAAACAGCTTGAGGAAAATCCACTGCGTCCATTTGTAGTAGCTGGGGTCGGAGGTGCGCACCTCCCGGCTCCAGTCGTAGCTGAAGCCCAGGGAGTTAAGCTGCCGGATGTAGGTGTCGATGTTCTGCTCGGTGGTAATGGCCGGGTGCTGGCCCGTCTGGATGGCGTACTGCTCGGCCGGCAGGCCAAACGAGTCGAAGCCCATGGGGTGCAGCACGTTGAAACCCCGCAGGCGCTTGTAGCGCGAGACAATATCGGAGGCAATGTAGCCCAGCGGGTGCCCCACGTGCAGCCCAGCCCCGGAGGGGTAGGGGAACATATCCAGCACGTAATACTTGGGCTTATTCGACTGATTTTCAGCCTTGAAGGTATTATGTTCTTTCCAGTGGGCTTGCCACTTCTTCTCGATATCCTGGGGATGGTAGCCGGGCATGGGCAGTCGGTAGTACGGTTGTTCTAAGCGGGCGAAATTACGGAAAAACAGCGGCGGGCCCCAGCTTTTCGCCAGCGGCTACCCCTCTCCTCATTCGAAACCCAGGCGCGGGCTACCGAGGCTGGCGTAAGGCAGTGCTACGACCAGGGTGCCAGGCTGCAAAGACAGCAGGGACTTCCGCAGCAGATGAGACCTTCATTCCAGGCTCCGCGGACAGTCATGGCGTGTAATTCCCATACGACCGTCCGGTAGAGCCGCAGCATTTCGCGTGCTGACCTTGCTGAAGTAATTGTCAGGCTAAGCGCAGTCGAAGCATCTCTACCGCTTCGTCACTACCCTACGAAAGGAATTAGCCAGTGGGAGAGATGCTGCGGCTCCGCTCAGCCTGACGGTCTTTTATCTGCGGTCTACATCCTGCGGCGAAACAAGATCCTTCGCACGCTCTGGATGACAGCAGATAAACAGTCGGCCAATTCCTTCTGATTTACAGAGCCCGCCCGTCCCAGGTGCCTTCCGTGCGCAGCACCCGAAACCGGGCGAATAGCTCCTCGCCGTACCAGTTTTCCTGGCGGGTGAGCTTGATGACTTGCTTGTGCTTGTCGCTGCGGTAAGCGTAGTCCTGCATGGCCTGCGCTGACTCCCAAAGGCTGAACGTGGCCTGACGCACCACCGGCAGCTCGCCCAGGCCAATGGCGGCCCGTACGCCCGGCGCGTGGGCCACCGTGGCGCTGGTAGGCGCCACGTAGCGCCAGAAGCGGGGCGTTTTGTGCAGGCGGATGGAGGCGCGGGTCAGCACGGCCACCGGACCGGTGGTGGCTTCGGGAGCTTGGGTGGGGTAGGCAAAGGGGTTCACCCCGTCCCATAGCCCGTGCGATTTGAGCGGCGCCAGCTCGGCAGTCCAGATTTCGGACGTGCGCTGCTGGTACTGCTGCCACAGCGGGTGCTCGGCAAAGAAGCAGGCGGCCGCCTCTGCCGATTCCCAAACGGCCATCAGGCCGTAGCGCCACAGGTTGGGCAGGGCCCCGAAGCCGCCCGCGCCGCTGCCCAGCAGCTTCTGAAACTGCAGACCCGGCACTTGCCGCAGGGGCCCCTGGGCGGTGCCCATCTGCGCAAAGCCCCAGCGCTTCTGATCGGGGAGCAGGGTAAGAATGGAAAGGGTAGTAAGCACCAGAAATAGGGTATCAGAACAACGTTGCAAGCTTCCGCGAAAACCGCGGTGCCTTCGGCGGAAACCGTCACCGGCGCCGTAGCGGCCGTTATCCGGTAAGAAGGCGCCGCACGAAACAACAAAAAAGGGCCGGAATTACTCCCGGCCCTTCTTCCGTGCGGATGCAGAAGCAGAAACTACTTGGGGTTTACCTGGGCGTGCTCATCGCCGGTGGGCTGGTACCGCTCACCGGTGGCTACGGCTTTCACGTAACCGAAGGCGCGCACCAGCACGTTGCTGGGTTGGTCCCAGTACTCGCCCCGGTCGATGGTGATTTTCAGCAGAGCAATGTTCGGATCCTCCGGGCCTTTTGGGAACCAGGCGCGCAGGCCTTCGCTCCACAGCTCCTTAATTTTAGCTTGGTCGGTCAGCACCGAGGCCGTGCCGGAAATCGACACGTATAAGTTATCGTTGGGTTTTGAGTAGCCCAGGTTTACGTGCTGGTCTTTGCGCACCTCGTAAATCTTGGCCGAGTCTTTTTCAGTGAAAAACCACAGCGTACCATCAGCATCGGGCTTCTGGGTGTACATGGGGCGGCTATGCAACCCGCCTTCCATATCGGCGGTGGTCAGCATAGCAATTTTAATATCCTGGATTCGTTCGATCAGCTTGGTCACATCGTGACTTTGGGCAACATGCTCAGCCATTATCTTCGGGTTTTGGTGTAATAGGATGGTTCAGGAAATACGGCCGACCGGCCCGAAGGTTCAGGTAACCGCCATTGTCCCTCGTACAAGCGCCCATGAACTTCCTGGCCCACCTGCTGCTCTCCGGCTCTCCCGCTACCACCCCGCACTACGCCGATAGGGTGGTCGGAAACTTTGCCGCCGAAGCCGTGCGGGGCCGCGCCGGCTTGCTGGCCTATCCCGTGGCCGTGCAGCAAGGTATTCAGCTGCACCGTTTTATCGATTCCTTTACCGACACGCACCCCGTCGTCCGGCGCAGCACGGCCCGCCTGCGCGCGGCTGGCTTGGGCAAGTGGGCCGGGGTAGTGGCCGACGTCGGCTACGACCACCTGCTGGCCCGCGACTTTGCCCGCTACCACCCTGACCCCACCGAGCCGCTCCCAGCCTTCGCCCAGCGCCTGTACGCCCTGCTCCACGAGCGCCGCCACGAGCTACCGGAGCGCCTGCAGGAAATGCTGCACTACATGCGCCAGCACGATTGGCTGACGGGTTACGCCCAGCCCGCGGGGTTCCAAAAAGCCCTGCAAGGCCTCGCGCGCCGGGTACCTAGTGCGGCAGTGCTAGCTACCGGCGCGGCTGCGTTTCTGGCGGAGCTGCCAGCGTATGAGCAAGATTTCCAGGAGTTCTGGCCCGAGCTGCGGGCAGCAGTGGACACTATTTCTCAGGTGTCGAACAAAGCATAGGTTCAACTAGCCCGCAATAAAAAACGGGGCCACATGGCCCCGTTTTCAACAGTAACAAATAGCTAAGCTGGCTTAGTGATGGTGGCCGCCTTCGCCGTGGACGTGGCCGTGGTCGAGTTCCTCGCGGGTGGCGTCGCGCACACCGGCTACTTTGCCGTCGAAGTGCATGACCATGCCGGCCAGAGGATGGTTGAAGTCCATTTTCACGGCGTCAGGGCCGATTTCAACTACTTTGCCCTGCATGTGGTGGCCCTGGTTGTCGGCCATGGGCAGGAAGTTGCCGACTTGCAGCATTTCCTCGTCAATCTGCCCATCAATTTCAAACACGTTCTTCGGGATGTCAACGACGGCCTGCTGGTCGTAGTCGCCGTAAGCCTGCTCCGGAGTGAGCGAAAAGGTAAACGTCTCGCCGGCTTGCTTGCCTTCGAGCTGGCGCTCAAACTCCTCGGGCAAGCCGCTCTGGCCGAACAGAAATACCATCGGTGCGTCTTCCTCGGCCGATTCGACCAGGACTTTCTCTTGATTTTCGTCGGTTACGCTCAGGTCGTAAGTGATGGTAACGACTTTGTTTTCGCTGATTTGGGCCATACTGCGGGGTGGACGAAGGCCGTCCGGGGCTGGAAATGGAGAATTGGGTTTCGCTAGGCTAGTTACGGAAATAGCCCGGATTTGTCGGTGCCCGCGGCGCGACTAGTGCCAGTAGGGCGGCGGAAAGGCCGTTTGTAAAATTTTGGCATCGGCTAAGCCTATGACAAGTCCTCGGGTTAAACAAGTGAATTACTGCCTGCTCCAACTCCCGTTTTTTGCCTGATTCCTACCCCTGTAGCCCCTTAGTTACCGCCTCCGTCCAGAACCTAACACGCTGGCACACGGCCGATAGAAAACCGCTGGTTCACGTTCGGCTTTCCTGCAATGTGTAGCGGAACATGACGGCTATTCGTCTGCGATACGGCTGTTTATCTGCGATGGTCACACCACTCCGGGCCAGATAAAAACCAGCCACTGCGTCACGGCTTTACTCCAGTTCCTGGCGCCACACGGCCACGAAAGGCTCCTGCTCGCCGATGCGGTAGGCGCAGCGCATGATGTTGGTGTTGCTCTCGATGGCTACCTGCCCGTCCTTGTCAATGGCAATAAAGCCTTTATCGCCCTTTAAATCTTCTTCGCGCAACTGCACGGCGGCGCGGCAGGCTTCGGGAGCCGAGAGACCTTTGTACTTGACCAAGGCGTACACTTCGTGGGCCAGAGAGCCGCGCAGGATTACTTCACCGTCGCCGGTGCACGACACGGCGCAGGCCTCGTTGGCCGCGTAGGAGCCGCCCCCGATGATGGGACTGTCGCCGACGCGCCCTTTCAACTGCCCTTCGATGCCGCCGGTGCTAGTGGCTACGGCCAGGTTGCCGTCCTGGTCCAAGGCCACGGCGCCCACGGTATCGTGCTCCTGGGGCTGCTTTTCCTCATCCTGGATAATCTCCAGCCACTCCTTGCGGGCTTTTTCCGTCTGGAAGTAATGGGCGGCCTCGATAGTCAGGCCGTGCTGCAAGGCAAATTCCAGGGCTCCTTCGTCGGAAATATGCACGTGCTGGCACCGCTCCATCACGGCCCGGGCCAGGCTAACGGGGTTCTTGACGTAGCGGACACTGTTGACGGCCCCGGCCTGTAGGGTGCGCCCATCCATGATGGAGGCATCCATTTCCACCTCGCCCTGTTTGTTGAGGCTACTACCACGCCCGGCATTGAACTGCTCGTTGTTTTCCATGCTGCACACGGCCGCTTCCACCGCATCGAGGGCCGAGCCGCCTCGGTGCAGGATTTCCCAGCCGGCTTGCAGGGCCTCCTGAAGCCCTTGGCGAATAGACGCCTCCAGGTCGGGCGTCATCTTGGTAGGGTCCATGGTTACGGCGCCGCCGTGGATTACAATCGTGTAGGTTTTCATAGGGCGGAAGAGAACAGGGTGGTAGCCGTGGTACGCACAAAAAAAAGCCCCGTTCAGAGCGAAGGGGCTTTTCCGTGTTAGTACGGGAGGGCGGGATAAATACGGAGGGAGGTGGTGAGGTAGTGAGGTGGTGAAATGGTGAGTTTGACACTCTGCACTTCACCATCCTGTCATCCTGAGCCTAAGCGAAGGACCTCTACCTCTAACTAATCATTGAATAACAAAGAAGCGGTAGAGGTCCTTCGCTTAGGCTCAGGATGACAGAACAGGAAACTCACCACTTCACCATTTCACTATTTCACCACTTCACTGTAGCTCCCAGGCCGTGCGGTAGGCGCCAATGCTTTCTACGTAGTCGAGGAAGGCTTTATAGAAGGGGTGGGAGCCCAGAGTGCTGGAGTCGCCGACGAGCAGGAGCTTGCGGCGGGCCCGGGTCATGCCCACGTTCATGCGACGAATGTCACTTAGGAAGCCGATTTCGCCCTGGGGGTTGGAGCGGGTGAGGCTGATGGCAATAATGTCGCGCTCCTGGCCCTGGAAAGAGTCAACGGTGCCGATGCTGAGCATGCGGTGTTCCATCAGGCCGGCCAGCTCGTCGTTGTCTTCTACCGCGTCTTTGAGGTAGTTGATCTGGGCGCGGTAGGGGGCAATGACCCCGATGGTGAGCAGGTCCTCGGTGTGGTCGGCGGCATCGTAGGGCTCCAGCAGCTGGGCCAGGCGTTTCAGGAGCAGGTCAGCTTCTTCGGGGTTGGCAGTGGAGCGGCTTTCCTCAATGGTCAGTTCCTGGAAGCCGAAGCCGGCCGTATCCAGGAACTCCACGGCCATGTCGGGGGCGAAACGCAGGTCGTAGTCGGGCAGGTCGGCGTGGGCCACGCTGGGCGCGGCTTTCAAGCGGCCCTCGTAGAACTGCTCCGAGCTGAACTCCATGATCTGCTCGTGCATGCGGTACTGCACTTCCAGCATACGGGCCGTGTCGGGCTGGCGCCGGATGCACTTCTCGAACAAGGTTTCGCGCAGGCCCTGGGCCGCGGCTTTTTCGCTTTTCACGGTGGGCGGCAGCTGCTGATGGTCGCCGGCCAGCACCACGCGGTTGGCCTTGGTAATCGGAATCCAGCAGCCCGGCTCCAGGGCCTGGGCGGCCTCGTCGATGAACACGGTTTCGTAGGTCAGGTGGCGAATGGCGCGGTTGCTGGCGCCCACCAGCGTACACGTAATCACCTGCACCTGCTCCAGCAAATCCTCCGTAATGTAGCGCTCCAGCTGGTCCGACTCCTGCAGCAGCAGGTGGGCCTGCTCCTTGAGCTGGCGACGCTCCTCGCGCTCCTCCCAGCCGAAATGGCGCTTGAACTTGCCGGCCTGCTCACGGTACTGCTCCGCCGTCTGGCGCATGCTTTTCAGCTCGGCGTAGCTCTTATGGCTCATGATCTGGGCGTCGAGCGTGTGCTCCAGTAAAAGGTCCGAGACGCGCGAGGGGTTACCCATCCGGATGACGTTGACGCCGCGCTCGGCCAGCTTTTCGGTGAGCAAGTCCACGGCCGTGTTGCTGGGGGCGCACACCAGCACCCGCCGCTCCCGCCGGATGGTTTCCAGAATGGCCTGCACCAGCGTGGTGGTTTTGCCGGTGCCCGGAGGGCCGTGAATAATAGCTACGTCCTGGGCCGCCAGCACGTGGCGCACGGCCGCCAACTGGCTTTCGTTCAGGGGCGAGGGGTAGTACAGGGTAGCTTCCGACTCGGGCTTGTAGCGGGCCGGTTTGGCGCCCAGCAGCACGTCGCGCAGCTTGGCCAGACGGCTTTCGTAGGCGCCCATGACCTTGCCCAGGGCGTACTCCATCTCGCGGTAGCTGACCTCGTCGAAGGTCAGGTCCACGCCCAACTTGCCCTCGTCCACCCAGTCGGGCAGGTCTTCCTTGGTGGTGGCCAGCAGGATTTTGTTGCGCTTGACGCTGGTAATCACGCCCGAAAGGGTCGGCCGGTCGGAGCCCGAGCGGCCGGGAATGTTCCCGAACAAAGCCGCGTTCTTGCCCACCTGAAACAGGTGCAGCCCACCGGCCCCAGCCGGGCGCTCCAGCTCCAGGACGAGCTTGCCGCCGAAGCCAATGTCTTCCTTGGTTATTTTGACGGGATACCAGGTGAGGCCCCGCTTTTGGCGCTCGGCAATGGTGGCCTGGACGCTTTTGATTTTGAATTGTTCCAGGTCCTCCTGCTGCTCGAGCTTCATGAGGGCCTGTACCTTGCGCAGCTCTTTTTCCAGCGCGTACGGGTCAGTATAGGTAGGTTGTTCAGCCAACAGATTGGTTCTTTGAGATTCGTTGCTAACAACGAAACGGGCAATAAGGTGGCCGAAGGTCGGGGAGAAATTTAACTTTGGCTGATTGAAGACTGTATATAAACGCTTCGTGCCTAATCCTGCTAAATCGGTTGGTTTGCTCCGCAAGTTGGTGTCAACAGCTCGTTTAATCACTACAGGGTAAGTAAGGTCGGGGAAAGCAGCGTGGCCGGCGCAAAAAATGGCTGATGCGGCGCCCACTATTTCCGGGTTCCTGCGTACTTGCCGGCCCAACGCTATCCACTGTTCCTGCCCATGCCCTACCAACCAAGCTCCACCCGCTACTCCGATATGGTTTACCGCCGCTGCGGCCGCAGCGGCCTGAAGCTGCCCGCCGTTTCGCTGGGCCTCTGGCACAACTTCGGCGACGTGGACGTGCTCCAGAACTTCCGGGCTACCCTGCACCGGGCCTTCGACAGCGGCGTGACCCACTTCGACCTGGCCAACAACTACGGTCCGCCCCCCGGCTCGGCGGAAACCAATTTCGGCCGCATCCTGAAAGAGGATTTTCGCGGCTACCGCGACGAGCTGATTATCTCCACCAAGGCCGGCTACCACATGTGGGAAGGGCCCTACGGGGAGTGGGGTTCGCGCAAATACCTTATTTCCAGCCTCGACCAGAGCCTTCGGCGCATGCAGCTGGAGTACGTGGACATCTTCTACTCCCACCGCCCCGACCCCGATACGCCCCTGGAAGAAACCATGGGCGCCCTCGACCAGGTAGTGCGCCAGGGCAAGGCCCTGTACGTAGGCATCAGCAATTACCAGCCCCAGGAAGCCGCCGAGGCCATGCGGATTCTGCGGGAGCTGGGCACGCCCTGCCTGATTCACCAGCCCAAGTACTCGATGTTTGAGCGGTGGGTGGAAGGCGGTTTGCTCGACTTGCTGGGCCAGGAAGGGGTAGGGTGCATCCCGTTTTCGCCCCTGGCCCAGGGCCTGCTCACGGACAAGTACCTGCACGGCATTCCCGAAGATTCGCGCGTGGCCAAGGGGGTAGGCTTCCTCACCGAAAATCAGCTCACGCCAGAGCGCCTGAACCAAGTACAACAGCTCAATACCCTGGCCCAGGAGCGTGGCCAAAGTTTGGCCCAAATGGCCCTGAGTTGGATTCTGCGCGACGAACGGGTAACGTCTGTACTCATCGGCGCCAGCAAACCCGACCAGCTTTCCGACTCCCTGCGCTGCCTGGATAACCTACAATTCAGCAAGGAAGAACTGGCACGGATTGAAGGAATTTTGCGAGGGTAGAGCGGCTTATTGTCAAAACAGCATCAACGATAAAATCAGCATAGTCATGCTTAGCAAGACGGCATGACTATGCTGATTTTATCGTTGATATATCTACTCACTCAGCTTTATAGTCCTTAGGTAATATCTAGAATGTGACAAAAAATCTTTACTGATTGGAGCTTCTCGAGCAGTTCGTAATTCAAAAGTTAAACGAAGCAATAATGACTTAGTAATAGTGACTGCTTCTAATCTTTGGGCTATATGTTGATTTAATGAGTCATGTTCCGAGTAGGCGAATATGGAAAAGAACTTGTTATTTATCTTCTCTACTGTATCTGACAGTAAGACGTCCGCAGGTACTCTTCCTCTGAACCTGACTAAGTTATCCTCTTGCTCTGAATTGTGAAAGCTAAATACGCTAGAGGAGTCAGTTTTAATCTTTACTCCATAGGAATCTGAGTGTACGATTGTAAACCTCTCTATCGAATCCTGCGGTATTTTCCAGAAAAACCCATCTTCCTTCAATAGTGTACGATTCTTAGGTTGGACACGATATCTGAAATCAAAGCAAGATGTACAATCAGAGTGGTTTACCCAGTTAAAGATAGTATCATATCGGGCCGGTAAGCTAATAGTAATTTTACCTTGACTACCTGAACTATCACCCAGGTTTATAGTTACGTCTTTAATTCTCTCTGGTGGCGCTTTATAAGCCTGATTTGCTTGTTGATTACAAGATAAAGTGGCTAGTAATACAAAGAAAAAGCAGCCTTTATTCATAAAATTACCTTTTGTTTAGGCTTAAAATATATATTTAGTAATAATGGAATTTAGAGATAAAAGATATTTTTTGTAATCATATCAAAAAGCTATTACGTTGAAAATATTAATAAAAATGGTGGTGGTAAAATAGCAGGTGATTAGCCATCTGCTTCTATGCGTTGGTTATGCGCATCGATGACGAGTTGCAAGCGG
>NZ_BMGS01000008.1 GCF_014640315.1 Hymenobacter glacieicola | reverse complement strand
AGGACGCCAAAGCCTGGTTCAACCATTGCGGCTATCATGTACACCGTTCATGAATCCGCTATAGCGGCGCAGTAAAATAACCTGCACCAGCAGCGTAGTAAAAACCTGGAATATATTAGAATATACAAACGACCAGAGCCCAATCCCTTGTGAAAGTAAAACAATAGAAAGGATAGTCCCGGAAATATTGACGATAAACGAAGTAGTGCCGATGAGCGTCTGACGATGATGCGCGTAAAATATGCCGCCTAGCCCGCGCTGCAAAAACTGCGCGCCCATAACTACGCTTAACGTAAACACAATCGGCACGGCAACTTCGGCCAGATCTGCCCGCAGATGGTACACGTCCGGAACAAAGGGAGCGAAGAAGAAGCCGACAAGGGAAACAAGCAGTCCTAACCCCAAGAAAGCATAAACTCCCGTACTCATAATGCGGTTGACCATGAGTTGATTATGCTCATCATCGCCGCGGTGAAGCGCAAACTGCTGAATTACCGCTGGACCAAATCCGAAGTCGAACAAGGCCAGATAGCCAATCACCTGAAAAAAGAGAATGGATAGCCCATATTCTTCTTTATCCAGATACCGCACCATCAACGGCGTACTAATAATAGAAACAAGCATACCAATAATGGTATATGCCTGAGAGGATATGGTACCCAGAAGTGCCGAGCGGCTACGCGAAACAGAGGACATACGTCTTTTTACAAAGCAAGAAGTTATAGAAAACAATCTACAACTAATCATATTTGCGTAGCAGCCGACAATTATAAAAGCACTGTCTTTCTGTTAGCTGCAGCAATTAAAAACTATAAAATATTTATTTCGTAATTATCACAGCCTGCACTTTAATACAGTGCCGTACAACTTATATTAACGACTACTTAAGCCGCCGCAAAGACTGCATCCACATTTTAGCTCGCTGGCGAACGGATATTGATGCGTAGGAAGCAAAAGGACTCTTATAATAGGCCCGCACACTGCCAAAATTAGGTTGCGTATAGGCATAGCACACCTCAAACCATCGCTCTCCTAACCCCCGTTTCAGGGCCGGCATATCGAACAGAGGAACCTGCTCGTTATGCTGCAAAAGCTTTTGAAACCAGGCAGATATTTCCTCCAGGCGGATATCCTGCAATGGCCGGCCCAGCATAGCCGTAAGGTTGTATATCTGCAGTTCCCGGTCTGAGAATTTTACGTTCCACTCCCGAAGTATTCCTTCCCGTACCACATCCGATACGTCAGCCCGTTCCCGTAGAATATCCTTTTTATGAGCATCTAGGGGCACCCTGTACTGGATCAACGCTTCCTGTATGGTAGCAATTTGCAGCTGCCGAATGTAGCGGGCGCAAAAGTCATAGTCTTCTGTTTGGCGCAGGGTAGCATCGTACCGCATGCCTTGCTGCAAGAATAGACTAGTACGCATCATCGAGGATGGATTACCCGTAGGCAGGGTAAACAAGGTCAGCACTTGTGCATCAGCAGGGTGTGCGGGGTAGCGGTTTAAATACGTGCTGGCCCCGAAGTTTTGCATAAAGCTACCAACTACATTGACCTCCGGGTGCTGATCCAGGTAGGCTACCTGCCGGGCTAGGCGCTCCGGATGACAGATGTCGTCCCCGTCCATCTTGGCAATGTACTCCCCGCGCACGTAGGCCAGAGCGGAATTGTCGGTGCCGGCCCTCCCCATATTATACGGGTTAAGCAGCAGCCGAATGCGAGGATCAGTGAACGAGCGAATTTGGGCCACGGTATCGTCCGTGGAGCAATCATCCAGAATTAGCAGCTCGAAATCTTCAAAAGTCTGGCGGAGCAAACTTTCAACGGTGGCTTTTATATAGGCTGATACGTTATAAACGGGCAGCACTATGGAAACTTTGCACATATAAAATCGGCAGGTTACTTCGACTTATGGGCCATCCAAGAAGCAGGGTTCAGCCGATAGTGGTACACAAAATTCTGCAATCGTTTCGACATCTGCCAGCCGACTACCTTATCCAGCAGGTGGAACAGCGGTGTGCTCGGGGGCAGAGCTGTACCTCCTCCCAATGCCCGCACCCGGGCGGCCGCTAGTTGCCGGGCTTCCGGGTAATGAGGGTAATACTCATAGATAAAGCGCTGGTAATTGTTAGCGCAAGCCCGGCGCGTGCGTGGCGTGTTTTGGTGGGCCAGCAGCGTGGTTTCATAAGCCTGGCATACTGCCAAATGTGATAAGGTGGCCTTTTCGCTTCGGATGCTGCTCAGGGAATCAGAAATGCCTTTACGGTAGAACGACTTAGCCTCCCGGCAAAAGATAATTTCACTGGCTTGCAGCAACACCCGGCTGAAAAACTCGCCGTCGTCGTGCAGGGAAATGCGCTCATCCCAGGGGCCAGCGGCGGCAATTAACGTGCGGTGCGTCAACCAGGCGGAGGGTTGCATCCAGACTCCGTTCTCCCACGCGTCGAGAAGCCACTCGACCGGATCTGGGTAGTCGCGCCAGAGCACAGTGGGCCGCAAGTCCTGTTCGTGGGGCTCGTCGTAAAACATAGCCCAAGCGGAGGAGGAAATCTTCACCCCGGGCTTTTGGCGCAAGCATTCCATCTGCGCCCAAATTTTGTTGGGGTGCAGCAGGTCGTCGGCATCCAGATACTGGATGTACTCGCCGGTAGCCGCGGCAAAGGCCCGGTTGCGGGCGGCACTGGCCCCCGCATTTGGCTGGGCAATTACTTGTACTGTCGGACTGGCGTAACGGCGCGCCTTGGCCAGGGTGTCGTCTTTTGAGCCGTCATCTACTATGATTACTTCCAGATTAGGCCAGGTTTGGGCCAGAACCGAATCCAGGGTTTGCTCAAGGTAGGCCGCCGCATTGTAGGCCGGAATCAGGACGGAAACCTTGGCTGCTGCCGGTTCCTCGCGAAGTATTTCTCTTTGCATTTAAACTGAGTGCTGAGCCAGAACAGCCCGAAGGGCATCCACATCTACCCACAGGTCGGCGTCTTGCACTTGCTGCTGCTCATCGGCGGCCGTGCAATACAACAGGTGATAGGTATGCTGCAGCGTGTCAGCCAGTTGCTGGAAGAAGTAATTTTCTCCGTTGTCAAATTTTCTAAACTCGACTACGGTTGCTCCTTCCTGCAAAAACACCATGTTAGACAAGCCCGCACCATGAAGGCCTACCAGTATGTGCACATTGGCACACAGCTGCACCTGCTCCGCAAAGGTATAGTCTTCAAAACAAAGAATAGTAAAGCCGAAAGCGGCCAGCACCTGCTCTACTTCAGCTTCATTAAGGACCTTGCGGCGGGAAGCCTTGCGCCGACTAATGTATAGGCGCGAGGCCACCGTGGGGGCTACCGTAGCGGTGGCTGCCAGCATGCTGGATTTCAACTCCTGCAGTGCCGGCAACGAATAATTGCCCATTGTCTCGGCTGAGTATGGCAGCATACCTTGCGGAACGTGGTAAACCGTATCGGACAGCAGCCGCTCTACCCGCTCTATGCCTAGTATTTGCAGAGTATCCGCATAAAAAGCTTCGGTATAAGAAGCCGGTAGCAGCAAGGTAAAATTCAAAGCTGCACGCTTGGCTTCTAAAAGCTTGGGTATGCTCTCCAGCAGCCAGTGGTAGTAGCCCCGATAGGAGCTATGGACGGTGAGGTATACCGTATTTTTAGATAATCTGACCTTCCGATTGGTGAGCCACAGCTTAATAAAACCTCGCCAGTTATGGAGCTTTACTCGTCCTTGCTCAGTCCGAATGACAGATTCTGGTACTAATTGGAAAAACGAGAACACCGCGCCGTCTGCCAGCAGGTAATAGCTTTTTAGCCGTTTGATCATGGAAGCTCACCTTACAAATTATTAGGGGCGTTGGGTGAGAATATCCCATACAGAACTACCCCTTATTTGGTTGCCACTCCTCCCTACCCTCGTGGTCACCCGGCTGTTACATTCTCGGGTATCGGGCTACCATAGCAGGCCAATGTTAGCCTGAAGTAAAGGCTGCTAAGCAGTCTTCCTGTTACGGCCCAGCAGCCGTTCTTTCAGCCAGTAGGCACTATCGTACCAGATGCGCAAGGGCTTGTTGCCATGCACCAAGTATCGGAAATGATTTACAAGTCCCGCGCCTACGTTTTCGTACAGCAGATTATAGCGCGCCTGCTCCTCATACAAGTACGCCTTTTGCCGGGCCAGCACTGGCCGCAGCGCCGGGCCCATGCCTGCCCCCGACTGCACTACACCCTCTATCAGCCGAATTAGCGCTTGGCGGGCCTGAATCTTGTACTTCCACATCTTGTAACGGTTACCCGTCATGTTGTTGCCGTGGGTACGCACGTAGAACTCGGTTCCCTCCTGATTATCGTACACAAATTTCTGATTCTGCAGCACAGCTCGGTACCAGAAGTGCCAGTCTTCCAGGGAAAACAGCGTTTGGTCAAAGGGTCCGGCGGCTACGGCCATACTGCGCCTGAACAGTGGACTTCCCACCAGAAAGATATTATCCAGAGCCATATGCATGGCTAGGTCTACCCCCTGGCCCGATATGGGCGGCATCGTCAGGTGAAACTGCCGGAAGTTTCGCGGTGCGGTGGGGTCGTCGGAGTGGGTATAGATGTAAGTATCGGCGTACACCAGGGCAACGTCCGGCTGCTGCTCCAGTAGGCCCACCTGAATCTCTAGTTTGCGCTTGCTGATATAATCATCCGCATCCAGCAACTGGATATAGGCGCCCTGCGCAAGCGAAATTCCCGTGTTGCGTGCGGCCGACAACCCCTGATTTTGCTGATAGTGATATTTTACCCGGTCGTCCTGCGCCGTGTAGCGAGCCACTACTTCCGCCGTATTGTCCTTCGAGCCGTCATCAACTACTATAACTTCCCAGTGCGGATAAGTCTGCGCCTGAATACTATCGATAGCGTCAGATATGTAGGCGCTATAGTTATAGCTAGGAATTATAACGCTTACCAATTTAGCGTTCATCGTAGTAGTCAAAACGGAGCCGTGAATGGAGACAAAAGTGCCACCTAATTGCAGTTAGCCTTTAGAATTATTGAACTGCTGTAGCCGCCGTTCCAAGTAAATTGGCAGGCGCTGACGATCATAGTACATACTCTTCATCATGTAGAGCATTTGCGTCCAGCGTCGCCCTTGACTGAGAAGGTAGCGAGCATAGCCTTTGTACTGCATGGCCAGATACACATCGGCATGTTTTCGGTCCTTGGGACTGAACACATGCTGCTGAAACATCTTGGCTTCAAAAATCCGACGCTTAAACTTGTCCTCCGATTGAGCCATAATATTACCAAGCCCTTTCTGGTGTATACGATAGCGCGACATCACGCGCGGTAGATACACAGCTGGGCCTTGGCGAGTACTAAGCAACTGCAGAGTATAGTCACCACTATACACACCCTCAAACCAATCGGGCACCGGCAATGGAATACTTGATGCCCGAAATAGCATGGAGGCCGTTGGCACAAACCAGCCGTAACGGGCAAAGTCCAGTTGGCTGAAGAGCTTGGGCGCTGAACCAGCCGGGGGCAGAATATGTGGAAACTCTTCGCCAAACGTCCACTCTACCTTGCCATCCTCGTCGTTGAAAGTTTCCGCGTCGTGAAACGAAAGGCCAGCGGTAGGATGCTCACGCATGGCCGCAACTTGTAGACGCAGTTTATTGGGGTCAGTCCAGTAATCGTCGCCTTCGAGGGCAGCAATAAACTCCCCGGTGCAGGCCGCCAAGCAAGCGCGAGAGTTGGCCCCGGGACCTAAGTTTTTAGGATGAAACAGAGGTTTGATACTTTCCGGAAAACGTCGAGCGTAGTCGGCGACAATCGCCCGGGTATTGTCGCTCGACACGTCGTCGCCAATAACCATTTCTACTTCAATATCCGGCCCACGCTGCATCAGTACGCCTTCAATAGCTTGCGCAATGTAAGCTTCGTGGTTATAAGTGATGGTGCAAATGCTAACTTTCGTCACGGAGCAGGATAAGGTTGAAAGGGCCCTGGTTGGCTAAGAAACATGGGTCTAAGCTAAAACAACCCGCCGTTCAGGTCCACACTGGTGCCGTTCAGATACGCGTTGCTAATCATGAACTCAACAGCTGAGATTATTTCCTCCGGACGTCCTAGGCGCTTCGCCGGAATTTTTTCCACAATACCCGCGAGCATATTGGCTGGTACCTTGTCGATCATACCGATGTCGAAATACCCTAGGTTGATAGCGTTAATAGTAATATTTTTGATGGCATTCTCGGCCGCAATAGCCTTTGCCATTCCCCACAGCGCCGATTTAGAGGCTGCATAAGCGCTTGTACCTACAATACCAGACTGGGCGACCACCGATGAGAAACTAATAATGCGGCCGTAGTTGTCCTGCCGCATCACCGGTAGCAACAGTTTGGTTAAGTTAAACAGAGCTACTACGTTAGTGTCGATAACTTGTCGCCATGCAGTCAACTCAGCCTTGTGTGCTAGCGCGTTGTAAGTAATACCAGCCGCGTTCAGCAATACCACATTTTTGAGTTCAGGCTCAATGGTCTGGAAAAATGCCATAATAGCTGCCTCATCGGTTAGATCGATTTGGTGGCAGTGCTCTTCCAAAGTAGCCGGCTTGGTGCTATTGTAAATGCCGATAACCTTGTGTCCTTTTGCGGCAAAGTGGCTCATCAGGTACTGGCCGATACCTCGGGAAGCACCGGTAATAATGTACATGGGCGCGGAAGCGTCTTGCATGGAAATGGGTTTAAGCAATGGGCTATGAAGCCTATAAGCTGCGTTCGTTTTTAATGTGAAGGTAATCGCTTTTGATGACGCTCATGATGTACTGGTTGTGTTGTTTGCCGTTCTTGTACACGGCGCTGCGCATCAAGCCATCTACCTGAAAACCAATCTTTAACATTAGGCGTTTACCAGCTTCGTGCTCTTCCAGACACTCACCTTTACAGCGCTCCATGCGCAACTCCTCGAATACAAACTTGAGGATTTTTAACCCTACCTCTGTACCCCAGCCTTTGCCAGCAATACGGGTATCAAGCTTAATGCCGCTCCAGAAGCAAGTCCCATTACGATAATCAATCTCTGAAATTGATGTATAGCCTACGATATCGTCTTTACCTTGCTCAGTAACAGCAAAGTAAATAGTGGTTTGAGAATCGTTCATCATTACATCCTGCACCCACTTTACGTCACGTTCAAAAGACACAGGTCGCTTATTGCCCATCAACATGCTTTCCATGCTTTCGAGTTGGCGCAGATTATTTATGAACCGGGCGTCCTCCAACCGGAAGGGCCTGAAATCAATCCGAAATTCCATAAAGTCGGTACGTATTAGTAATGGGAAACCATCAAAGGTACTAACATTAAGCCTTACTCATAAAGTCTGGAAGCGCTCAGATAGCAAACGACAAACTAATTTATCTGCTGCCACTGATCAAGCAGTGAAGGCTAGCTTGAGCCGGCGCTCAAAATACAGGGGCACCCGCTGCCAGTTATAGAGCCAGCTACTAGCTTGGTATTTGAGTTGCTCCCAGTACCGCCCGTGGCTGCCTAGAAAACGCGCATAGCCTTGATACTGCAGCGCTAGGTAGATGTCAGCATGCTTCCGGTCCTTGGGCCTGAATACATGCTGCTGAAACATCTTGGCTTCAAAAATTCGGCGTTTGAACTTATCCTCCGATTGAGCCATAGTGCTGCCCTTGCTTTGAGTATGAATACGGTAGCGAGCCATTACCCGGGGCAGATACAGGGATGGCCCCTGTCGGGTGCTCATTAACTGCAAGGCAAAGTCACCGCTATAGATACCGTCAAACCAAGTAGGTAAGGGCCGCGGAATGCTCGTAGCCCGCATTAGCATCGAGGCAGTAGGGATAAACCAGCCGTAGCGGGCAATATCAAGTTGGGTGAAGGTGCGGGGCGCATCGCCCTCTGAGGGTAGAATGTGCGAAAACTCTTCGCCAAACGTCCACTCCTTGCTATTGTCAGCGTCGTTGAAGGTTTCCGCGTCGTGAATGCAAAGGGCATAGTCGGGACGGGCTTCCAGAGCTTCCACCTGTAGGCGCAGTTTATCGGGGTCAATCCAATAATCGTCACCCTCAAGCACAGCCACAAATTCACCGGTGCAGGCTGCCATGCACTCCCGCTGGTTAACGGCCGCACCCACATTTTTTTCATGATAGATGGGCTTGATGATATGCGGATAACTGGCCGCGTATTCAGCAATGATGTGGCGGGTACCATCGGTAGAACAGTCGTCGCCGATAATCATTTCGATGGGGAAGTTGCAGCGCTGTGCCAAAACTCCCTCAATTGCCTGGGCCACGAACCGCTCGTGGTTATAAGTCATGGTGAATACACTAACCTTGATCATCCGCCCAGTAGTTGCTTTCCTCCACTAACGCAAAGTAGTCGGCACGGGTGATACCCATTTCTAATCGGTCCCAATAGCGGTTGTTGCGGAAGTACCAATTGCGGCGCGTGCCCTCGTGCTTCCAGCCACATTTGTTGGTGTAGATATTCAATGAAATGGTATTATACTCAATAATGGTAGTATCGAGCCGCTCCAGATGCAATTCTTCAAAGGCGAAGCGCATCACACTCATAATTGTGTCGATACCATAGCCCTTGCCACGGATGTCTTTGGCGCCGAGCATTACGCCGTGAAAGGCATTGTTATTTTTCCAGTCTACATCTACTAGATTGGTCGTGCCAATCAGGCCTACCCCCGGAGCCTCAACAGCAAAGCGCTGATTGAGTTGGTCGGTCCCCAGAGCAGCAAACCATTTCTTCTGGTACTCGAATGAGCTGGGGAAATGCCAGCCACCCAACATTTTCCAGATTTCCGGATCATTTGCCCACTGGTGTAGCAAGGGCAGGTCCGTTTCCTCGATGGCACGCAGGATTACTTTCTTGCCGTGAATATTCATTGCTTTGGGAGTACTCGTTCGAAGTATCAGAGAATGGTGGTAAATGCTCAGGTTAGCAGAGCAACTATAGCTTGGGCTACCCGCGCTATATGCTCCGGACCATAACGGTGGTCAAGAGGCAGAGCCAGCACGCTGTCCACAAAAGTCCTTTCCCGAGCAAAATCACCGGGGCGCTGGCGCATCTCCGGCCACAGCCAGGGCACAAAGATCTGCTGTTCAAAAAGCTGCCGCCGATCCTCTACTGGCTTAGTTAACCGGAGAGGATAAGAGAACGGGACGGTGCCCGCCTCCAGCGGCAGCCACTCGCGGGCCGCGCCGCTTTGCAGCACGGGTGCCAGCAACTGCTGGTACAAAGCAAAGTTGGCTTGCCGCTTTCGGGCAATACCAGCGTAATCCAACCAGGAAAGCCAGCTCTGGCTTACCGCCGACATTTCCTGGGGGGCATAGCTAAGCTGCTCTTCGTACTGGCTGTAGGCGGCGTAGGCGGCGGTCTGGCGACCAGCCTGCCGTTCCACAAGGTGCGTTAGGCTAATGGCTTGGTTTGAGGGTAGCGTAACAGGGGGCATTGGCTCCGGAGCGTACAGATACGCCCCATCTGGAACGCCAAAAAACTTGCGGGCGGAGTTAAAACCCCACAACCCCGGGGCGGGCTCCTCAAAAAAAGCCTGGGTTAAATCCAGCAGCAACCGGGCCCCATAGCGCCGCGCTAACGTGGCGGTATAGCTGGTTTTTAAGCCGAAATAGTTTACGTAGAGAATATACTCACCGTCGGATAGCTCCACCGGAACCTCCAGCTCCAACTCTTCCGTGAGGGCGTAGAAGCTGTAGGATACTTGCGCCTGTTCCAGAGCGTGCAGCACCGAGTCGCAGATGTAAAATGGTACCCACACCCTAGAAGGCTGCAACTGGCTGGCCAGTACGGCCAGGCAGGCTCGTCCGCTGGCCAGAGCAGCCCAAGCCCGCGCGTGGGGCCTGGCCGGGCCAATAGGCAGCTCTACCTCAAAAAAGCCTCCAATGGATGCCGCAGCAGTTGGGTTACTCATTTCAGCTAGATTATTACCGCGTGAGATGGTAGCTACGCAATAACTCCGCCGTCTCAGCTACCGAGTTGTTCATCAGAACGTCGATTATGGAAAGGCCAGGCACAAACTCGCCCTTGCTAAGCTGCCGGTAAGGCCGCAACTCCGGCTGCAGAAAATGCAGCCGCATCCCACGAGCCGCAAAAGTTTCGTGGTCGTATAGCTCCCGGCCACCCTGGGCATTCACGTAGTCGGTGGCCTCCTCCTGACGGCAAATATCAAGCACCCGCTCCTGGCTGCGCAAGTGCTGATTTTCGTAGCGGGTGGAGGTTGGAATTAATTCAACGGGTAGGTGCAGGTACGCAATAATCTCGCTGAAGCTCACCCGCACTAGGTCCGCAATGGTTTGCCCCTCCACAGGAGCAAGAACGCGCTCAATCAGACCGTAAACCGGCTCGAACTGGGGGGCGCGCCGGTAGCTCTGGGCAATAGTCTGCAGCAGCTTTGGCCGCCAGGGGGTTTTCGCATTGAGGGCAATGTCGCAGATCAGCCGGTTGGGGCTGGGCGCATCTAGTGGAATGGTAAAGAGGCAAGGCTGGCCATTAACCAGCATTCGGTTACGACTAATCCAACCTCCTTTAATAAACTGCACATCGTCGTACACCACAAACTGGTCAGCCGCCGCCATCAACTGAAAATAGCCCAGGTAGGGAAAAATATACGGCTGCATGATAGCAACTGTACGCCGGGGTGCAGTTCCTTGTGTGGTTGGAAGAGTGGACATAAGAAGTGTGGAAGAACAGACTATTGGCGCAACCTAGCAACTCTATATCGTTCCGGGCACGCGTAAATGGCAGCTCTTGGCTGCGTCAGCAAAGCGGAGGTCTACGCTAGTGCCTCTTTGATCAGCTGGCTGATGCGCCGCACCTCATCGTGCTCCAGTTGCTGGTAGAACGGCAGGCACAGTACACGCAGGGAAATATCCTCCGAAACCGGGCAGTCGGCACCCGTGTGATAGGGCAGCTTGTTGAGCGACGGAAAGAAGTAGCGGCGCGTGTTAACATCATGCGCGGCCAGCGTATCCTTTACCAGCTGCATCTGCTCCTCACTCTCAAGAATGATGGGGAAGTAAGAGTAATTATACTCCGTAGCCGGTGGGGTTACTGGGTAGCGCAGGTTCAGGGAAGCCAGTTCCGCCTGGTACAGCTCAGCCACCTGCCGGCGGGCCGCAATAAACTCAGGTACCCGCGGCAGGTTGCACAGGCCCATGGCAGCATGAAACTCGGAATTCTTGCCGTTTACGCCCAGCGAAAAGTATTCGTCGCCAATGTGGCCAAACGATTTGTAGAGCCATACCTTTTTGGCCAGCTCCTCACTGGTCGTAATAATGGCTCCCCCTTCGCTGGTATGAAACAACTTGGTGGCGTGAAAGCTGCAGGTGGTAATGTCGCCGTAGGTAAGCAGCGAGCGGCCGTGCACTGTTACGCCAAAAGCATGGGCCCCATCATAGATTACCTTCAAGTTATGCCGCCGGGCAATGTCCTCAATAGCCAATACGTCGCAGGGGTAGCCGTATACGTGCGTGGCGAGAATTGCTGAAGTGCGTGGCGTAATAGCGGCCTCGATCTTGGTGGCGTCAATGCAGAAGCTCTGCTCTTCAATGTCCACGAAAACCGGCTCGCAGCCTTCCCATAAAATAGCGGTGGTAGTGGCTACGTAGGAAAAAGGCGTGGTAATAATTTCACCCGTCAGCTCCAGAGCTTTGATGGCCACTTGCAAGGCAATGGTGCCATTGGACATGAACTGCACGAGGCCCCCGCTGAGCGCGGCACTCAACTCGGTTTCGAGCTGCTGTACCAACGGCCCATTATTGGTCAGCCAGCCCCGCTCCCATATCCCCTCCAAGTAGCCAATGTATTCTTGCAGGGGCGGTAAATACGGCTTCGTGACGTTGATGCTCATGTAGGTAAAATAGATTTGAAGCGGATTCCAATGCGGCTAGGAAAGGGTCCGCATCAGGTTTTCGTACTGGTGTTCGGCCACGATCTGACCGTCGCGCAGCTCATAAATCCGGTCGCACTCCCGCAGGGTAGTAAGCCGGTGAGCAATGATGAAAAGGGTAATGTTCGTGTGCGAGAGCTTGCTGATGGCTTCACTTACTTCCCGCTCGGTTTCGTTGTCCAGGGCACTGGTTGCTTCATCCAGCACCAAGACTTCGGCCTGCTTGTACAAGGCCCGGGCAATACCAATGCGCTGACGCTGCCCACCGGACAGCCGCGACCCCCGCTCCCCGATAGAGGTATTTAGTCCTTCGGGGAGCTTGGCCACGAAGTCCGTGAGTGAGGCTTGCTCCAGGGCATACCGCATTCGCTCCGCATCCATCTGCTCATCGCGCAGGGTGATATTTTCGCCGATGGACGCCTCCATCAGGAAGGTATCCTGCTTAACGTAACCAACCAGCTGATACCAGGCCGCCAGGTTGGCCGGCGAAAGGGCCGTTCCATCTACTTTTATGCTACCCTTTCCTTCGGCGTAGAAGCGGAGCAGCAGGTTCATCAGAGTAGTTTTACCGGAACCGGAACTGCCAATGAAACCTATTTTCTCCCCCTTATTAACCGTGAAGGAGATATTGTCCAGCACCGGCTTTTCGCTGCCGGGAAACGTAAACGAAACGTGGTCGAAGGAAATTGACTTCTCAAATTCGAGGGGCTGTTGAACTGGCTCCGGAATTTGCAGATACTCCCGCATTGAGAACAGATCGTCAATGACGTATTGGTTCTGCTTGAGGGTCACCAAGGCCGTCAACAGGCGGTTCATGGAAGGCATCAGGCGGTAGGCAGCCGCCGCAAACAAGCCAATAATCGTAATCAGGCTGGCCGGATTGTCGGCAAACAGCAGGGAGTACAAGAAAATGGTGACAACGGCCGCAATGGCAACCATCTCAATCAGGCGTTGCGGAATCAGGGAGTAGAGGTAGGCATCCGCCTCCAAGTCCTGAATCTCCTCCTGGTTATCGAGCAGGCGCTGCTTGAACTTGCGCTGCTTGCCAGCTAGGCGTAGTTCAACGAAGCCAATAAAAGACTCTACCAGCGCCCCGTACGAGAAGGGCCGCAACTCCGAGATGGCAACGCCTACCCGTTGCGAGCGGTTGCGCAGCAGGCGATAAATCAGCATCATACTGGGCACCAGCACTACCCCCAAAATCACGAACAGGATGGGCTGATAGATGAGCATGCCGGTAATGACCAGAGCCACGATAATCAGCTCGGAGAAAAAGATAAACAGCTGCCGGATGATGCCATTGACGAAGGCATTGGGCACGTTAAGCGTGCTGTTCATCAGGTTCGGTGAGCCGACCTCGTTAAACCGCAGGTAGGGCAGGTTAATATGCTTCTGAAACTGACTGGCAATAACCGTCAGGGCAATGCGCGCGGTGAACTTAACCTGCTGATAGCTGATCAGGGTCGAGAACAGATTCTTGAACAGAAACAGGAAGAAAACCGCGACGATCAGAAAGACCAGAAAGCTTTTCTCAGTCGAGAAGCCCAGCGCTTGGTACAGCCAGAGGCTGTACTTGTTCTGCAGCACGGAGCCGGGCCGGGAGGCGGCCATAATCACCGGTACCAGGGACGCCAAGCCAAATACGTCAAGAATGGAAGCCAGCAGCAGCAGCAGCAGCATGCCGATGGATTTTCGCTTTTCCTGGGGGGTTAAATAGTACCGTATGCTATTGAGAGAACGTAATACTACCCCTTGTGCCATGCTGAGTTAACCTGACCTTCCGATCAGCTGTGTACTTGGTAACTGTATTGCTCAGATGGGAGCTTCTGCCTGAACGTTCGGCCTGTATTTTCAAGGCAAAACACTTCAGCTTAACGCGTCAGCACCCACGTGAGCTTTCTGATGAAATACCCTTTTTGCCACGCACGCAGCATCACTAAGCCAAGGGCATTGGCTGGCAAAGATAGGGAATAGCGCCGTATCAGCCGGCACTTCCTCCGCGGGCCCCGTATTAGCTGCCCTGTGGAAGCAGCCGGAAAAACCGTCTTATTTCCCTGGCCACTTGCTCCACCTGCAACTCGGTCATGCCGGGCCACAGTGGTAGGCTCAGGCAGGTAGCGGCAAGTTCTTCCGCCAGCGGAAAAGTGCCCGCCGGATACGCTAAGCAGGCGTACGCCTGCTGTTGATGCGGGGGCACGGGGTAGTGAATCAGGCTGCCAATGCCGGCGGCGGTCAGGTGCTGCTGCAGGGCGTCGCGCCGGGCCGTTCGTACCACGTAGAGATGATACACATGCGTGCTGCCAGGAGCCGTTTGCGGGAGCGTGAGCAGCTCAATGCCCTGCAGCTGCTCTCCATACCAGCGCGCAATCTGCTGCCGCTGCCGGGTCCATTCCGCAAGGTGGCGCAACTTTACCAGCAGGACCGCGGCCTGCAACTCGTCGAGGCGAGAATTATAGCCAATGACTTCGTTGTAGTATTTCCGCGGGGAGCCGTAGTTGCGCAGCAGTTGCAGCTCCCGGGCAAGGTCTTCACTGTCGGTGGTGATGGCGCCGGCATCACCCAGGGCCCCCAAGTTTTTACCCGGATAGAAGCTGGTGGCATTGGCTTGGCCGAAGCTCCCGGTGGGCTGGCCGCTGGCCGTTGCACCGTGGGCTTGGGCATTATCTTCTACTACCATCAGCTTGTGCTGCCGGGCCAACGCCATAATCGCCTCCATCTCGCAGGCCTGCCCATACAGATGCACTGGCATGATGGCACGGGTCCGGGAGGTTATGGCCGCCTCTATTCGGGCGGGGTCAAGGTTATACGTAGCAGGATCCGGCTCAACGGGTACCGGAGTCGCGCCCACGTAGGACACGGCCAGCCAGGTAGCAATGTACGTGTTGGATGGTACCAGCACTTCGTCGCCGGGCCCTATACCCAGGACCCGCAACGACAGGTGCAACGCATCGAGCCCGTTTCCGACCCCCACGCAGTAGCGCGTTCCGGCAAGAAGGCTGTAGGCGGCTTCGAAGTTCAGCACCTGCTGGCCCAGCACGTACCACTGCGAATCGTACACTTCAGCCACTGCAGCAAGTATTTCCTCCCGAATGGGCGTATGCTGAGGCCCGAAGGAAAGAAAAGGGATAATCATGGCGTCAGGGGCCGGCATAAGGAAGGGCGAAAGTAAGCGCTGCGGACTAATACGGTGAAGCACCTGCCGGAAGTGGAACTGGCAATTGAATCACCTCGATTACTGGCTGCTTTTGACTGGCTCACTCACGTCCTTTACTATGTACAGCGGCCTGTTGCGGGCAGCATCCAATCCGCGCCACACGTACTCCCCAATGATGCCAAGCGCCATCATCTGAAAAGCCGAAACAAACAATACCACAACCATGAGCATCGTCCAGCCGGCGGGCTGCTGCGTGCCGCTTAGTCGGAGCGCAACCAGGTACAGGCCGTAAAGCATAGCCACTACCCCTAAACTAATGCCGGTAGCGGAAATAGCACGGATCGGGAAAAAAGAAAAGGACAGAAACGAATCCAGAAACAGCTTCACCTTCTTTGACAAAGTCCACCGGGAAGTACCGATTTCGCGGCGTCGGCGGGAGTACGGGATGTTCACGTAAGCATACCCCAGCCACGTCATCAGGTAGAACACGTTGCTGTTCCGCTCCTGCAGCTGCACTACCTGCTCGCGTACTTGCCGGTCGAAAAGAACGTAGTCAAAGCCTCCGGGCGGAATGTTACGCAGGGCAAAGCGCCGCATCAGGCTGTGAAACAAGCGCGAGAACCAGGTAGTCAGCAGCCCTTCCTGCCGGTCCTGCCGGTTCCCGATGACTAGCTGGAAGCCCTGCCGCCAATACGCGTACATCGTGACCATCAGCTCGGGCGGGTCCTGCATATCGGCGGTAATAATGACGTTACAGTCGCCGGTTGCGTGGGCCATGCCCGCCACAATAGCGTTGTACGACCCCACATTGCCAGCCAGCTCTACAACGCGCACCCGGTCTGGATACTGACGCCGAAAGCGGTGCAAAGCCGCCGCCGTTCCATCAGCCGAGGCGTCATCTACCAGTACATACTCTACCTCCACTTCCGGTGGGAAAAGCGCCTCGTTGGCGACCAGCGCCCGCATAGTTACAGGAATATTTGCCTCGTTGAAATAACACGGGATGATTATAGACAGCTTCGGCATAAAGGGAGGAACTGAAACAAACGTCGGTGTACCAGAACAAGGCGGTAAAAGTGCGGCGTAAAAGTGGTACTACCTTGTCCCGGCCGACAGAACCAGGCGGTTTGCTTTCCAGCGGCAACCACTCCAGGGCCCGCCCATAGTTTCAGAAAATAGTATTTATGCGCCGCAGCAAGCTATACGCTCAGCCTGCCGTCTGTCACTTGTTCAAAAAACGACTACCCGTTTTTGCGGCCCCGATTACCGACTGAACACCTTTCAAAGCCAATAGCAACTGATCGGCAAAGACCTGTAACAATTCAAGAAAGTCTTGATAAAAAAGATACAACACCCTGTGTCTTTTTTATCAAGACTTTCTTGAATTGTTACAGAACGGAGGATAAGTCCATTTCAGGCCTGCCAGCTCACGATCTGGGTGACTCCGCCCAACCGGAAGCCCAGTAGTTCGCAATTGTGCACAACAGCCCGATTGGTAGCCTGGGTAGTAAGCAGGGCCCAGGTGCTCCCCCGCTCTTTCAGGTGCCACAACGTTTCGGAAAGCAATTGGCGGTGCCAGCCCTGGTTTCGGCTGCCAACGGCCGTGAGCAACACTCGCCCCAACGGCAGACCCAGCAAGTGGGCATCAGGGGTGAGGTAGCTAACGGCCAGAAAACTGTCGACCACTTCCTGGGCTGGCACCAGCACAACGTCGGCGTAACCACGCACGGTTGCGGCCGCGTACTCTCCCAGAAAAACATCCCCTTCTTCCGGGCTAAAGAAAGGATCCGCGTGGAAACGGTCGAATGGATTCCGGTTGGTGGCGCCTACCCTCTGCACGGCGTTGCTATCTGCGGAAGTGGCCGCCCGCACGGCGTAGCGGGTCGCAGGCAGCTGAGTTAACGGGTGGTAATACTGCAGCCTCGTTTCTATCGTGGCCCAGCCAGCACGGCCCAGCGCCGTCAGGAGCAGAGGGTCAGCAGTTGCTACTTCGCAATAGCAGTGTTGCTGCCTGGTTTTTGTCAGATGTTGCGCGAATTGTTGAACGGCTGCCGTCAGCTGAGCCAGGCTTACCCGGGAAGAAAACAGCACCGCGTGCAGGCGGGCCATGGCCCGGCCGAAAAAGGCAGTGTCCCAGGGCAAGTATTTGTAAAAGAACTGAACTTGCTCCTCCCCTACAGCTACTTGCCAGATGAAATGCTGCGGGAGCTGCGGAAACTGGTGCAGGCGCTCCAACACAAAACGCTGAAACACTACTTCCGCTGGCAGGGCTGGAATAGCAGCGTACGGCACTGTACCCAACAGAGCAAGCCGGCGCGCTTCTATTTGTTCGTCACCCCCCATACCCGACGAAATTCAGCGTAATCCCGGATATAGTCTGCTTCCTCATAGGGAGTGGACGCGAAAGTCAGCTGCACGGCCCCGGCTGAGTACTGCATCGTGTGCCAGACGTAGGGCGGGATATAAAGCCCCACATGCGGCGATTCCAAGGCGTATACCTGTATTGCCCCGGTGGGCATTTCCGTAGAAACCAAAATGCGGCCGGCCGCTGCCACCAGCACCTGTTCAGTGCGGTGATGAGCGTGCCGGCCGCGTACGATGGTTTCGGGCGTAGTGTAGGTCCAGAAGGCGCGGGCTATCTGAAAGGGAAGCGGCTGCTGGGGCTCTGCCACGGAAATATAACCTATGGCCGGGTCGCCCAGTTGCGGAAACTCGATCAGGTAGGGCTGCTTGGACAAAGGCCTTACTTTACGTGCTCCTTGAAATACTCCAGCGTCCGGCGCAGGCCCTCGGCCCGGTCTACCTTCGGTTCCCAGCCCAGGATTTCCTTGGCCTTGGTAATGTCCGGCCGACGCTTCATCGGGTCGTTTTCGGGTAGGGGCCGGTAGTCGGGCTTGAACTCGACGCCGGTGAGGCGGGCAATTTCCTCCCCGAACTCCTTGATGGTGATTTCCGACGGATTGCCGATGTTCACGGGCAGGTGATAATCGCTCAGCAGCAGCCGGTAAATGCCTTCTACTAGGTCGTCCACGTAGCAGAACGAGCGGGTCTGGGAACCGTCGCCGAATACCGTCAGGTTTTCGCCGCGCAGGGCCTGCGACAGGAATGCCGGCAGCACGCGGCCGTCGTCGAGGCGCATACGGGGGCCGTAGGTATTGAAAATGCGGATAATGCGGGTTTCCAGACCGTGGTGGTTATGGTAAGCCATGGTAATAGCTTCCTGGAAACGCTTGGCTTCGTCGTAGCAGCCGCGGGGCCCCACGGGGTTCACGTTGCCGAAGTACTCCTCTACCTGGGGATGAATCTCCGGGTCGCCGTACACTTCCGAGGTGCTGGCAATAAGAACCCGGGCGCCTTTCACGCGGGCCAGGCCCAGCAGATTGTGCGTACCGAGCGAGCCTACCTTCAGCGTCTGAATCGGAATTTTCAGGTAATCGATAGGCGAGGCCGGGGAAGCAAAGTGCAGGATATAGTCCAGCTTGCCGGGCACAAACACAAACTTCGATACATCATGGTGATGAAATTCAAAGTCTTCCTTGCCAAACAGATGCTCAATGTTTTTCAGGTCACCCGTCACCAGGTTGTCCATGGCAATGACGTGGTAGCCCTCCGCCAGAAACCGGTCGCAGAGGTGAGAGCCCAGAAAGCCCGCTCCGCCGGTAATTAAAATGCGTTTCTTATCAGACATATGTGTGAGCTGGTAGCTGCTAGCTCAAGGCTGTTAGCCAGTGAAAATCAAACTCAGAGCGGCGCCCTACTTAGGCTGGCTCTTGATGGGCGGTACGGATGCCAATACAGTGGTAGGCGTAGCCTGCTGCCTGCAACTCCGCAGCGTCGTAGATGTTACGACCGTCGAAGATAACCTTCTGCTTCAACAGCCGGCTCATCACCTCAAAGTTCGGCACCCGGAACTCGGGCCACTCCGTTACTACCAGCAAGGCATCGGCGTCAATCAGGGCTTCCATCTGGTCTTTCGCGTAGGTTATCCGCTCGCCGAGAGAATGCTTGGCTTCCTCCATGGCCACGGGGTCATACGCCGTTACGGTACAGCCTTCCGCCAGCAATTTGTCGATGATGACCAGCGACGGCGCCTCGCGCATGTCGTCGGTTTTGGGCTTAAACGACAAGCCCCAGATGGCTATTTTCTTGCCTTTCAGGTCGCCCCCAAAGTGCTTCTTTACTTTGTTGAACAATACCTCTTTCTGGGCTTCATTTACTCCTTCTACTGCCTGTAGAACCTGCATCTGGTAGCCATTTTCAGCGGCCGTCTTGATCAGGGCCTTTACGTCCTTAGGGAAGCAGGAGCCGCCGTACCCAATACCGGGGTAAATAAACTTCGTGCCGATGCGGGCATCGGAGCCAATGCCTTTACGCACCATGTTCACATCAGCGCCCATGATTTCGCACAGGTTGGCAATGTCGTTCATAAACGAAATCTTAGTGGCCAGCATGGAGTTGGCCGCGTATTTCGTCATTTCAGCCGACGGAATATCCATGAAGATAATCGGATGGCCATTGAGCAGGAAGGGCTTGTACAAGCGGCTCATTACTTCTTCGGCACGCTCAGAAGAAACGCCTACCACAATGCGGTCGGGCTTGAGGAAATCGTCAATAGCGGCCCCTTCCTTCAGAAATTCCGGGTTCGAAGCTACATCAAACTCGATGTTTTCGCCGCGCTTGGCCAGGGCATCTTCAATTTCCTTGCGCACCTTGGCGGCGGTACCTACCGGCACCGTGCTCTTGGTTACGATTACCCCGTAGCTGTTCATGTTCTCGCCGATGCTGCGGGCCACGGCCAGCACGTACTTCAGGTCGGCCGAGCCATCTTCGCCGGGAGGCGTTCCCACCGCAATAAAGGCCACGTCGCAGCCTTTAATTGCTTCGCTGATGTTGGTGGAGAAGTGCAGGCGACCCGCTGCCATATTGCGCGACACCATCTCTTCCAGACCGGGCTCATAGATGGGCAAAATGCCTTTGTGCAGGTTATCAATCTTGCGCTGGTCAATGTCGATGCAGGTTACATCGATGCCCACTTCGGCGAAACAGGTACCCGTCACGAGACCTACGTAGCCGGTGCCTACTACTGCAATTTTCATATGGAGAAGTGTATATTTTTCGAAATACTACTCGGTCAGAAGGACAAGGCCTAAGCTTACGCGAGCAGTCCGTATTTGAGAATGCAGTAGATGGCACGAAAACCGTCGCGCCACCCTATTTTTTTACCTTCGGCGTAAGTCCGGCCGTAGTAGCTGATGCCTACCTCGTAGATGCGTACGTTGGGCACGCGTGCCATTTTGATGGTTACTTCCGGTTCAAAGCCAAAGCGCTTCTCCTCCAGCTGCAGACCCTGCACAATATCCCGCCGAAATAGCTTGTAGCAGGTTTCCATATCAGTTAGGTTCAGGTTGGAGAAGGCATTGCTGAGCATGGTTAGCCAGTGGTTGCCGATGCTGTGCCAAAAGAATAGAATCCGGTGCGGCTTTCCGCCAATAAAGCGAGAACCATACACCACATCCGCTACGCCCCGCAGAATGGGATGAAGCAGCACGTTGTATTCCTCGGGGTCGTATTCTAAATCGGCGTCCTGGATGATGATGTAGTCGCCGGTGGCTTTCTGGATGCCGGTGTGCAGTGCCGCGCCTTTGCCTTGGTTTACTTCGTGCTTGTAGTACTGAATTGCCAGCTCGGGGTTGGCCGCTATGTAGCGGTGAATTGCTTCTTCCGTATTGTCGCGGGAACAGTCGTTTACAATCAGCACCTCCTTCGTGAAGCCTCCCAGCAGCTGTACCTCCTTTATCTGGTCCAGAATAAGGTGAATGGTTGCTCCCTCGTTGTACGCCGGAATAATAATGGAAAGCTTACGCGCGGAAACTGTTGGGGCCATGCTCACAAACAAGAGAAACGTAGGGCAATAGAGGGACGCTGTGGGACGAAACTAAGTACAGAATATTACAGTGTCTAGGAGGCCATCATGTGCTTTTTCCACCACCACTGAAACACAATCAGGGCCCAGATGCGGGCGTGCACGTCGCCGGGGTTGGAGGAGAAAAGCTGGCGCTTCAGTCCGCGAATGGCTTCGACATCAAACACTCCTTGGGCCTCAATGAAACCGTCGGAAAGCAGATCGTCTTCAATCAAGGGGCGTAGCTCGCCGCGGAACCACTTCAGCAGAGGTACCTCAAAGCCGTGCTTAGGCCGTTTGTACAACTCCTCAGGCAGCATGGGCCGGAAAGCATCCTGCACAATCTTCTTTTTCATCTTCCCGTCAATTTTGCTGGAAACGGGAATGGAGAAGGCAAAGCGCACCACGTTCGGGTCGAGGAAGGGCGGGCGCACTTCCAGGGAATTGGCCATGCTCATCAGGTCTACCTTAGTGAGCATGTCGTAGGGTAACACCAGCTTGGTATCCGTGAGCAGCACCTCGTTCAGGTCGCCGTCGGCGTGCAGGTCTTCGAGAATGTCTTTGCGGCGCTTCTCGGCCAGCTTCTTGCCTACCTTGCGCTTGGCCGCCGGGCTTAGCAGGGCACGGGCATCTTTCTCGGAAGCAAATGACGCCCAGTCCCAATACCGGTCTTTGGGGCCGGAAAGCATGCCGCGCGAGAAACGCTGGAACTGCCGCACCTTGTTACCGAAAAACGAGTTGCGCGACTTGGGCAGCACATCCCACAGCAGGTTCAGGCCCGTTACGGCCTCGGCCTTAAAGCCGCCCTGGCGTACCTGAAACTCGCCCATGTGCTTATTATATCCCCCAAATAGTTCATCGGCTCCGTCGCCCGATAAGGCTACCGTGGCTTTTTCGCGGGTCCGCTTGCTGAGGATATACACAGCCAAAGCTGAGGAGTCAGCAAAGGGCTCATCGATGTAATTTAGTACATCGAAAATATGGTCGTAGAGGTCCTGGTTGGTTAGGGAGAAGACCGTGTGATTGGTCTTGTACTTGTCGGCTACGAGCTTGGCGTACTTGGTTTCGTCGAAGAACGGCTCGTCGCGGTACCCGATGCTGAACGTGTTCAGGTGCTGGGTGTGGCGCGTGGCCAGGGCCACAATCACCGAGGAGTCGATGCCGCCGCTAAGGAAAGCGCCCACCGGCACGTCGGCCACCAGGCGCCGGGCCGTGGCGTCGTCGAGCAGCTCTACCAGCTTGGCTTGCTGCTGCTCATAACTGAGCTTGTTCCTCTCGGCTTTTTTGGCGTCGTACGGAATTTTGTACCACCGCTTGCGCACGACCTTCTTACCCTTCACATACAGGTAGTGGCCGGGCAGCAATTTCTTGACTCCTTTAAAAATAGTAGCAGGCCCCGGAATGTAGTTCAGCTGCAGGTAGTGGCTCAAGGACGCATAATCCAGCTTGCGCGGTACACCCAACGCCAGCAACGACTTCATTTCGGAGGCAAACAGCAGCTTGTCTTCGTCGCGGTAAATCAGCAGGGGCTTCTCCCCCATCCGGTCACGGGCCAGGAAGATGGAATCCTCTTCCTTATCGTAAATGGCGAAATCGAAGAAGCCGTTGAGCTTTTTCAAAAAGTTGCGTCCCTCGGCTATGTAGAGGTGCAGCACTACTTCCGTATCGGTCTGGGAGTGGAAGCGGTGGCCGCGGCTGACCAGCTTTTGGCGCAACTCCTTAAAGTTGAAGATTTCGCCGTTAAAGACAATCGTGTAGCGGCCCGATTCGTCCGTCATGGGCTGGTTCCCATCGGCGGTCAGGTCAAGGATGGCGAGGCGCCGAAAGCCCAATCCGCACCGCTCATAGGCGAAGTGTCCCTGTGAATCGGGACCACGGCTAACGATGGCGTCGGTTGAGGCGCGCAGGGAGGCCAGCGAGCTGCGGCCTGCATCAGTAAAAGCAAATACTCCGGAGATTCCACACATAAGGCGGGCAAAAGTACGAACTATCGGGACTTGAGTTTCTAAAAACTACAAGGGCGCGCCCGCAACCAAAGCCGTGCCACGTTAGTACACAAGGCAGGAATAGTTATTTCCCCAACCTTGCCCCACCATGAATCTACAAGATCAGCTAAGTCTTCAGCAAGAATTTGAAGCCGCCGTGTCCCGCGTTGACAATATGCCTGGCGACCAAGCAGCCGCCCACATGACCGACCTGTACGGCCTGTACAAGCAAGCCACCCAGGGTGACCATGACACATTGGATCCGCAGAATGTAGGCGACGACACGCCGGACGACCCGAGCGGCAAGCCTGGCATGTCGCAGGCGCAATGGGATGCCTGGAGCAAGTTTAAAGGCGTCAGCCAAGACGATGCTCGTCGGCAGTATATCCAAAAAGTAAATGAAGTAGCCGGCCCCGTTGGCGAACAGGCCACCATTATTACGGGTAGCGGCCAGCCCGTTACCGGCTCGCAGGTAGGCGGCGCGGACGCCGCCTCCGGCCCCGAGGTGCAAGCCAACGACAATACAACCCTGGCCCAACAGCCCACCTCCGGCCCCGGCGTTTCGCAGGGCGGCCTGCGCGGCGACATTACGGCCGGCGCGCCCTACGGCGGCGAAGACAAGCTGAAAGGCGACCAATCCTAAATCACGGATTTCGCCGAATTATTCGGATTGTACGGCTTCAATTAACAAAGGCCACTTCCTTGCGGAAGTGGCCTTTGTTGTTAGTAGTTAGCAAAACAGAGCTAATCTAAGACCAGCGGCAACCGTGCAACCGTGTGTATCCGGTAATCCGGCTACGTCCTTGGTTAAAATATTTTACCAGGATTCATGATGCCATGCGGATCAAACACCTGCTTGATACCTCGCATCAGGTTCAGATTAGCTTCTTTGAGGGCAATACCGACGAATTGTTTCTGCACCAATCCAATACCATGCTCCCCGCTGATAGTGCCGCCCAACTTCACGCATAGCTCAAAAATCTCTCTGATTGGTTGGCGCAGGCCTACGTTCCATTGCTCATCCGTCAGTTCGCCGCGAATGATGTTCACGTGCAGGTTGCCGTCGCCGGCGTGGCCGTAGCACACGCTTTTGAACCCGTAACGGGCCCCGATTTCCTTTACCCCTCTGAGCAGGGTAGGTAACTCGGCGCGGGGCACCACGGTATCTTCTTCCTTGTACACTGAATTATAGCGCACAGAATTGCCGATGTTGCGCCGAATCTTCCAGAGTTCATCTTTCTGGGTAGCATTATCAGCCAGCAGAATTTCTCCTACATCGTAGCGTTCCAACACCGTGTACACCTGCTCCGCCTCCTTGTAGAGTTGCTCCAGATCCTGCCCATCTAGCTCAATAAGCAGGTGAGCTGAAATATCCTCGGGCAAGGTGAGTGGAATCTTTAGGTAATCCGACGACCAGGCAATGGCTTCCCGTTCCATAAACTCCATGCCGGAGGGAATGATGCCTGCCCGAAACACTGCCGACACGGCTTCCGCGGCCTGGGCCTCCTGTCGGAAGGGCACCAGCATCAGAATTGTGTGCTGAGGGTAGGGCAAGAGCCGAAACACAACTTTGGTAATGATTCCCAGCGTTCCTTCTGAGCCGATCATTAGCTGAGTAAGGTTGTAGCCGGTGGAGTTTTTCAGGGTGTTGGCAGCGGTCCAAATGATGTCGCCGGTGGGTAGCACCACCTGCAGGTTCAGCACGTAGTCGCGCGTGGTGCCATACTTTACGGCTTTGGGGCCGCCACTGCTATGGGCCAGGTTACCTCCTAGAAAGCAGCTGCCCTTACTGGCCGGATCCGGAGGGTAGAACAGCCCGACTTCCTTAACTGCATTCTGAAACGCCTCATTAACCACGCCTGGCTCCACCGTAGCCTGTAGGTTGCGCTCATCAATTTCAATGATGCGGTTTAGCCGCTCCGTGCTCAGCACTACCCCATTATGGATGGGCAGCGCCCCACCGCTAAGCCCCGTACCGGCCCCACGCGGCGTAACTGGAATGTGGTTTTCGTGGCACAGGCGCATAATAGCGCTGATCTGCTCGGCGTTAGCGGGGCGCACTACTACATCGGGGGCAAAGTGCAGGTCTTCCGTATGGTCGCGGCCGTAGTCGGCGTATACTTCGGCTTCCACTCGCTGAGCCGTCAGCAGGTGCTGAGCGCCTACAACTGCTTCCAGCTCAGCCAACAAGGCCGGAGTCAAAACTTGATATTTCATATATACAAGGGTGAAATGACCACTTCGCTTATCTTTGCCCCGATGCGGGAACACGTTACGAAGGTACGGCATTCGGCGCAGTGGCAGCGGCCACTTCTAGTCGCCTTATGGTTGATCTTAGGGAGTTGGCTGGCGGCTTGTAGCAGCAGCAAAGTGAATTACCGAAACGGGCGCTATTATTCGGCCCGCGATATGGCGCGCATGAAAGCGGCGGACCGCCGCCGGGGTACCAGCCCTTCGCTGGTTAAATCAAAGGTAAAAACGTCAACGGCAGCTGGAAAAAGTAAAGTGGTGGCCCGGCGCCCTACCCCTACCCGGCCCCTGCCCGCTAACGTACCTCGCCAGATGGCCATGGTTATTGAAACGGCCCGCTCCTTTCAGGGCACCCCATATAAGTTTGGCGGCACTACCCGGCTGGGCATGGATTGCTCGGGGCTCTTGCACGAGTCATTTGCAGCCATTAACGTGGCCATTCCCCGTTCCAGCAACGAGCAGGCCGTGTGGGGGGAGCCCATCAGGCCGCAAGAACTGCGGGCCGGCGATTTGGTATTTTTCGGAGCTTCACCTGGCAGCATGGTGATTACCCACGTGGGATTAGTTACCGAAGCCTCGCCGGAAAGTGTTCAGTTCATTCACTCTTCCAGCTCTTTAGGTGTCGTAGAGAATGCTCTGGAAACTGATTACTACCTAAGCAGATTCATTAAGGCAGTACGACCAATATTGTGAATTTCCCCCTTACCTTTGCGGCGGAAAGTGGCAGCAGTTCTCTTACTGTTCGATAACATTGACACAACTTGGTCTGGGCGTGAAGCCAGACGTTTGTAATTCGTTTTTCTCAGCACACCTCTTTTTTACCAATCCCTCTTTATGAGACGCAATCTTTACGCCTCCGTAGCTATGGTGCCGCTGGCCATCCTGTCGGCGCACGTAGGCTGGGCGCAGGGTGCCACTACTTCGGCAATAAACGGTACCATCACCGACAAGTCGGGGGAGGGCCTGCCCGGGGCAACGGTTATTGCCGTGCACACGCCCACCAACACGCAGTACGTAGCCCCCACCAACTCGGAAGGTCGCTTCAACTTGCAGAATATGCGTGTAGGGGGACCCTACACCATCCGTGTATCCTTCGTAGGCTACAAAGAGGCTGTGCGTGAGAATGTTTTTCTGACTTTGGGTCAGAACCAGCGCATCGACATCAACCTGAGCGAGGCGGAACAAACCCTAGGCGAGGTTGTGGTAAGCGGCCGTCGGGACCAAGTTATCAACTCGGGCCGCACCGGTGCTGCTACTTCCGTTTCACGGGAGCAAATTCAGCGCCTGCCCACGCTAAACCGTAGCCTGCAGGATTTCGTGCGGGTTTCGCCCCAAGCCAACGGTGGTGGCAGCAGCTCCATCGGGGGTGCCAACAACCGCTACAACAACATTACCATTGACGGCGCGGTAAACAACGACATCTTCGGCTTGTCCGGCAGCGGCACGCCCGGCGGCAACGCTGGCGCTCAGCCAATTTCGTTGGATGCTGTGCAGGAACTACAGATTGTAGTTGCTCCTTACGATGTAACGCTCGGTAACTTCACTGGCGGCGGCATCAACGCTGTGACCCGTTCCGGCACCAACGACTTGTCGGCTTCTATTTACGGCTTCGGCCGTAACCAGAACACCATTGGCAAAAGCGTAACCGAGCCCCGTACCAAGGCCGCTGAGTTCTACAACTACCAGACGGGTGTCCGGGTAGGCGGCGCTGTTGTAAAGGACAAAGTGTTCTTCTTCCTGAACGGCGAAGTCGCTCGTCGGAATGAGCCCCTGGCCTTCGTACCCGGCACTTCGGCCTCGCGTCTGGATGTGAACGTTATCAACCAGATTGCCACTCGCGCCGCGGAACGCTACGGTTATGAAGTAGGCTCCACGGAGGTTGACCGCCGCACGGAAAGCAACCGTCTTTTTGGTCGTCTGGACTTTAACTTGTCGCAAAACCACCAGCTGACGCTCCGCCACAACTACGTTAAGGCGTTCGATGATAACATCTCGCGCTCCTCTTCGCAGATGCGCTTTGGCAACAACATTTTTCAGAACAACAACACTACTAACAGCAGCGTAGCGGAGCTTAACAGCCGTTTGGGCAACTTCTCCAATAAGCTGCTGGTGAGCTACACCCGCATCCGCGATAATCGCACGACGCCGGGCCGTCTGTTTCCGACGTTTGAAATCAACGAAGCTGGCAACCGCTACACATTCGGTACCGAGCGTAGCTCCGGTTTCAACGAGTTGGACCAGGACATCTTTGAGTTTACCGACAACGTAACTCGCGCAGTAGGCAAGCACACCTTCACGCTGGGCACGCACAACGAGTTCTTCAAGTTCCGTAACCTGTTCATCAACAACGGGGTAGGCTATTACCAGTTTAACACGCTGGCTGATTTCCTGAACGAGCGGGCCAACCGTTTCCAGGCGGCTTATGCTACCAACAACAACGGCGAAGCTAGCTTCAGCGCCATGCAGGCGGGCGTATATGCTCAGGACGAATACTCGCCGTTGGAAAACCTGCGCCTGACCCTGGGTGTACGTTTGGACGTGCCTTTCTTCTTTGACAAGCCTGGCTTCAACAAAGGGGTTACGGATACCTTCGGTAGCAACATTAGCACCGAAAATACCCCGAACGGCCAGCTGCTGTGGGCTCCACGCCTGGGCTTTAACTGGGACGTGAACAACGACCAGAAAGTGCAGGTACGTGGTGGTACCGGTGTGTTTACCGGCCGGGTACCCTTCGTATGGGTTTCCAACGGCTTCACCAACAGCGGCCTGATTCAGGGCGCCGTGGATGCCCGCCCGGTAACAACCGGCACTGCACCTAACCAGACGACGACCTACCCACCTATCGTAACGGATCCTTCGCAGATTCGCTCTTCGTTTGCAGCCCTGCCCACGGCTGAAATCAACGTAATTGACAAGAACTTCAAGCTGCCTCAGGTGTGGCGCTCGAACTTGGCCGTTGACTTCCGCTTGCCCGGCGACATCGTAGCCACCTTGGAAGGCATCTACTCGAAGACGCTCAACGACATCTACTACAAGAACATCAACCTGGTAGCGCCCACCGGCCGCCTCGCCGGCCCCGACCAGCGCCCCGTGTACCCCGCTACCCGTCAGATCAACCGGAACTACACCAACGTTCTGCAACTCGACAACACTAACAAGGGCTACCGCTACAACGCCACGGCGCAGCTGCAGAAGCAGTTCACCAATGGCTTGAACACCAGCGTGGCTTACACCTACGGGATGTCGAAGGAAGTCAACAGCGGTGCTAGCAGCACGGCTCTTTCCAACTGGCAGTTCAACCAAGTACAGGCTGATCCGAACAACCCAGAGCTGGGCTTCTCGGCTAACGACCGTCGTCACCGCGTTTTGGCAACGGGTGGTTACACCTTGCGCTATGCCGGCGACCGTCTGGCTACCAACTTCTCGGTTATCTATGAAGGCCTAGCTGGCTCACCGATTGCCTACGTGTATGGCGCCGGCGGCCGTGACCTGAACAATGACGGTGCCTTCAGCAACGACCTGATTTACATTCCGCGCAACGCCCGGGATGCAAACGAAATCGTGCTGGTTCGCACGCCTACCTCGAACAACGTAGTGGACAATCGTACGGTAGCGCAAATTCAGGATCAGCTGGAAGCTTTCATCGAGAACGATCCTTACCTGCGTAGCCGCCGCGGTCAGTATGCGGAGCGCTTTGCAGCTCGTACGCCCTGGACTCACCAGTTCGACGTGCGGGTAGCCCAGGACTTCAACTTCCAGGCAGGTGGTAAGAAGAACACGATTCAGGTTACTTTCGACGTTCAGAACGTGGGCAACCTGATCAACAAAGACTGGGGCCGTCAGTATTTTGTGAACAACAACGCAGTTGAGTTGCTGCGCGTGGAAACGACGGGCATCAACACCCGCCCAACTTACTCCTTCCCTTCCACCTTCGCAGCTAACGGCAACCGCGGCTACGATATTTCCGCCTTCGGTTCGCGGTGGCAGGGTCAGCTCGGGGTGCGCTATAGCTTTAACTAAGCTACTGAGCTAACCTACTTTAGTTATATTACCCTTAAAGCGGGCGGAGATATTCTCCGCCCGCTTTTATTTTAAATATCTGGTACTTGCGAGCCTTAATTGTAGCTCAGACTTTCGATTTATATAATAATAGTTACATATAAACATTCATCTTACTGTTGTTATTTTTAATAACATTTTAATAATATCACCACCAGATTAGACCCTCTACTTTTGCAGTCGATTTTCACCAATCCCCCTTGTATGAAAAACACTCTTTACGCCTCTGTAGCTATGGTGCCGCTGGCCATCTTGTCGGCGCACCTGAGCTGGGCGCAAGGCACGACTACCTCGGCCATGAACGGTATCATCACCGACAAGTCGGGAGAGGGCCTGCCCGGGGCGACGGTCATTGCCGTGCACACGCCCACCAACACGCAGTACGTAGCCCCCACCAACTCGGAAGGTCGCTTCAACCTGCAGAACATGCGCGTAGGCGGACCTTATACAGTGCGGGTTTCTTTTGTAGGGTATAAGGAAACGGTACGCGAGAACATTTTTCTGACTTTGGGTCAGAACCAGCGCATCGACATCAACCTGAGCGAGGCGGAACAAACCCTAGGCGAGGTTGTGGTAACGGGCCGCCAGAACCCCGTGATTAATGCAGGCCGCACGGGTGCAGCTACTACTGTGCAGCGTGAGCAGATTGAGCGCCTGCCTACTCTGAACCGTTCGTTTAATGACTTCACTCGCCTTACTCCTTCGGCCAATGGTCAGAGCTTTGGTGGTCGTAGTGGTGCGTTCAACAACATCACCATTGACGGGGCAATTTTCAACAACTCATTTGGCCTTTCTTCTACGGTAGGTGGCCAAGCCGGTGCACAGCCTATCTCGCTGGATGCTATCGACCAGATCCAGGTAAGCATCGCGCCGTTTGACGTTCGTCAGGGTTCCTTCACGGGAGCTGGCATTAACGCCGTAACCCGCTCAGGCACCAACAAAGTACAGGCGTCTATCTATGGTTTCTACCGCGACCAGAACCTGGTAGGCAGCAAAGTAGGCGACGTGGAGTCAGATTACCCCAAGTTTGATCTTAAGAACTATGGCTTTCGGGTTGGTGGCCCTATCATTAAAGACAAACTCTTCTTCTTCCTAAACGCGGAGAAAGAAACCCGTAATGACCCACCAAGCGGCAACTTTATTGCCAACCGTCCCGGCGAAACGGCAGCTCCTGGTGGCAACTCGCAGACTTCCCGCGCTCTGGCTTCTGACCTCAATACGCTCAGCACCTTCTTGCAGGATAAGTATGGCTTCGATGCGGGGGGATATGAGGGGTATAAGCAACGCTCGAACAGCGAAAAAGCAACGGCGCGTTTGGATTGGAATATTTCCAACAACCACCGTTTGAACATCAAGTACAACTACCTCCGCTCGTTGTCAGATGTTCCCCCTAGCCCATCCAATGCTATTGGTGGGGTTCGGGCTCAAACTCAGTTTGGTTTGCCCTTCTTCTCGTCATACTACACCATTAACAACAACCTTGACTCATACATTGCTGAATTGAACAGCACGTTTGGGAGCCGGTACTCTAATAACTTCACGGCTGGTTACTCTCGATTCCGTGACTTCCGTGAGAGTTCCGGGGGTATTTTTCCCTTAGTTGATATCGGCAACGGCACCGGCCTAAGTACGGGTAATAACTTAGCCGCTATTACTGCTAGCAACACACTTACCTCGTTTGGTTATGAGCCTTTTTCGGCTTTTAACATTCTGAATTCCGATGTGTACCAGTTTGGTGACAACTTCACCGCTTACTTAGGTAAGCACAACGTGACGGTGGGCACCTATAATGAGTTGTACAAGTTCAGCAACGGTTTTGCCCCGAACTATTACGGTAACTACCAGTTCAACTCACTCGACGACTTCTATGCCTCGGCTCGTACAGCGGAGGCCCCGAACGGCTACACCCTAGTGAACGGCGTACCTACCCCGCGCGCTACCGGTGCAGGTGCACCTCCTTTGCAAGGTCCACAGCGCTACCAGCTGCAGTACGCTACCAGCGCTGATGGTTCTTTCCCGTTCGCGGTTACGAAAGCGGCCCAGCTCGGCCTCTATGCACAGGATGAATGGTCGCCGCTAAATAACCTGAAGATAACTATCGGTATTCGTGGTGACCTACCTGTTATCTACTCTGATATTGCCCGCAATGAAAACGCGGCTAATCTGACTTTCCGGGACGGAGTTCGTTTAGAAACGGATAAATTACCCAAACGTACGGTATTGTTCTCGCCTCGGGTTGGCTTCAACTGGGACCCGAACGATGATAAGAAAACTCAAGTGCGTGGTGGAACAGGCATTTTCACTGGCCGAATCCCATTCGTATGGCTGTCTAACCAGGCAGGTAACAACGGTGTACAATTCGGCTCTTTTGACCGCCGCGGTGCTGTAGCTACCACTACAGGTACAACAACCAACCCAAACAACTCCGTTTTCCCCTTCGACCTAAACGTAGATGCTTACCGTCCGGTTGGTGGCGCTGCTAACACTCAGTATAACTTGGCTGTTACTGACCGTGATTTTAAATTCCCGCAAGTATGGCGCTCCAACATTGCCATTGACCAGGAATTACCAGGTGGTATTATCGGTACAATTGAGGCTCTTTACACGAAAGACCTCAATGCTGTCTACCAACAGAACGTAAACCTGCCCGGTACCGAGGCCGCTCCTTTCGCTCGTGCCAACGGGGCTGATATGCGTCCGATCTTCTACACCTTTAGCGGCAGCCAAACGAACGGTGTAGTTACCTCAACAGCCAATAACCGCATTTACGGTGCTGTTCCAACAGCGCAAGGCGGCAACACGGCTGCCCGTCCGAATATCACCGATGCTATTCTGATGAAGAATACAAACAAGGGCTATTCGTACTTCGTGACCGGTCAATTGCAGAAATCATTTGCCGGTGGCTTCTATGCTAGCGCTGCATACACTTATTCGGATGCTCGCTCGGTAAATGACGGTGGCTCAATCGCACAGTCTATCTGGCGTGACCGCCAAGTATCAGGTGACCCCAATGCCAATGTACTGAGCTATTCCAACTTCCTGCAGCAGCATCGGGTAGTAGCTTCTGCTTCATACCGCCGGGAGTATCTGAACCATTTGGGCACTACCATTTCGTTGTTCTACGAAGCTGCTCCAGCTGGTCGATTTAGCTATGTGTACTCGGGTGATATGAACGGTGACGGTCAGAATGCCAACGATCTGATGTACATCCCACGGAACCAGAGCGAAATCAATCTTCGCCCGATCACGACTAACGGGGTAACATATAGCGCAGCGCAGCAGTGGGCTGACCTAGATGCTTACATCAGCCAAGACAAGTATCTGAGCAAAAACCGCGGTCAGTATGCTGAGCGTAATGGAGCCTCGCGTCCGTGGCAAAACCGTTTGGACGTGCGGCTGTTGCAAGACATCTTCACCAACATTGGCCAGAACCGTAATGCGTTGCAAATAAGCGTTGATATTTTCAACGTTGGCAACCTGATTAACTCTGACTGGGGTACTTTCCAGACCGCCAACCGGGTAAACCCTCTGACTTGGGCTGGGTATAACGCCCAAGGCCAACCGGTATTCGAATACCGCTACCTGACCAATCCTACCTCGACGACCGTTAATGGTACGACGACCGTAACACCCGGAACTCCGCTGTCGAGAACCTTCCGCGACGACACCGGTGGTATTGGTTCACGCTGGCAGGCACAGGTAGGCATACGCTACCTGTTTAACTAAGCCTCAACTACTTACCTACTCAAAAGTGGGCTGACGATACCGTCAGCCCACTTTTTTTGGTGGTAGTGAGCAAAAAAAGTTTGCTTTTTTTTGTCCTTCCTCTTGCAGAACCGAAAAGCTACCGTACTTTTGTCACACCAAACGCAACCGGCGAATGGGTTACAACCAAACGGGGGATTAGCTCAGCTGGCTAGAGCGCTTGCATGGCATGCAAGAGGTCATCGGTTCGACTCCGATATTCTCCACTCCCGTTCTGAAAAGCCTGACTTACCGGTCAGGCTTTTTTTGTGTATATCCTTCCGGTGACAACTGCTAGATAACGCAAAAGGCCGCTTCCCTGTTCTGTTGGGAAGCGGCCTTGTGTATTATGTCACCTAGTGGCTATACGAATAGGCCTTCCACGGACAGGTACCGCTCGCCGGTATCGTAGCAGAAAGTAAGCACACGGCCACCCTGCGGCACTTCATCGAGCTTCTTGGCAACGGCAGCTAGCGAGGCGCCGGAAGAAACCCCAATAAACAAACCCTCCTCGCGCGCCGCGCGCCGGGCATAATCAAAGGCCTCCTGCTGGCTTACCTGAATGGTGCCGTCCAGAACTTCGGTGTGCAGGTTATCCGGGATGAAGCCAGCCCCAATGCCTTGGATGGGGTGCGGGCCCGGAGCCCCACCGCTGATAACAGGGGAGAGCTCCGGTTCTACCGCGAAAGTCTTCATCTGGGGAAAGTGGGGCTTTAGCACCTCCGTAACAGCCGTAATATGGCCGCCGGTGCCCACCCCCGTGATGTGGAAATCAAAGCCTTCGGGGGCATCACGCAGGATTTCCTGGGCGGTAGTTTCGGCGTGCACCTTAATGTTGGCGGGGTTGCTGAACTGCATGGGCATCCAGGCGCCGGGTGTATCCCGAACCAGCTCGTGGGCCTTTTCAATAGCACCCTTCATGCCCTTTTCCCGGGGGGTAAGCTCCAGATTGGCGCCGTAGGCTGCCATCAGGCGCCGGCGCTCAATGCTCATGCTCTCGGGCATTACCAACGTCAGCTGGTAGCCTTTTACGGCCGCAACCATGGCCAGGCCCACGCCCGTGTTGCCGGAGGTAGGCTCCACAATTACGCTGTCAGGCGTCAGGATACCGTCGCGCTCGGCTTGCTCGATCATGCTCAGCGCAATCCGGTCCTTGATGCTGCCGCCGGGGTTGGCGCGTTCGAGCTTCACCCATACCTCCACATCGGGGCGGTGGGCGAACAGTTTGTTGAGGCGCAGCAGCGGCGTGTTGCCGATGGTATCCAGAATGGAAGTGGCTTTCATGGGAGTTGAGGTGATGAAGTGTGAAGGTAAATGGTGGCAGGTAACAGGTGAATAGCGAGAAGGTGAGGAGGTAGTAGTTGTGGGGCGAGGCTGGATTCTTTCAGGCTTTGCCTCAGCAGAAAGGCCTCGCTTGTTACCTGTCACCTGTCGCTTATCCCCCCAAAACCTTTAGATAGAGAAGGTGATGTCCTCGGCGGGGTCCTGGGAGCGGGTGACGTGAATGTGCGCCCGGTGGTAAACGCGCGAGTGCGAGGGTACACTCTCGGTTAGCCACACGTTGCCGCCAATAATGCTGTGGCTGCCCACCGTGGTATTGCCGCCCAAAATAGTAGCTCCGGCGTAAATCACCACGTCGTCTTCAATGGTTGGGTGGCGCTTGATGCCCTGCAGCTGTTTGGCTACGCTTAAGGCGCCCAAGGTTACGCCTTGAAAAATCTTGACGCCGGACCCAATTACGCAGGTTTCGCCAATGACCAGACCGGTGCCGTGGTCGATGCAGAAGGAAGGCCCGATGCGGGCGCCGGGGTGAATATCGATGCCCGTGCGCTGGTGGGCGTATTCGCTCAGGATGCGGGGTACGCGGGCGATGCCGCGCTGGTGCAGCCCGTGCGCGAAACGGTGCATGGCAATAGCATAAAACCCCGGATAGGTTGCTACTACTTCGGCCAGGCCCTGGGCGGCCGGGTCGGCGGCCAGAATGGCGGCGGCATCCTGGAGCAGCATGGCGCGCAGGGCCGGTAAGGAGTTCATCAGGCTGCCAGCCAGCTCAGCCGCCGGCTCGGGCGTGGGCACGGCCCGCAGCAAAGTGGTCAGATCGTTCTGAAGCTGGTCGAGGGTAGCAGCTACAGCATCGGGGTTACGCAAGGGGCGGGCCGAGCGCTCCGGGAACAGCACCTGCAACAGGTGTTCGGCCAGCTGGCAAAAGTCCTCGGCCGGCAGGGGCACTGCCGTGTGGGCGTGAGCCTGGGTCAGGGCCTGAATAAACGGATGGTTGGCAGAAAACATGGGCAACGGAAGCCTACGAAAGGTCGGCAAAGCGGGGGCAACATCTGGCCGCGACATTTTTCAACCGCGGGCCAAGCCGAAAGTTTAGGATTCGGGCAAGGTAGTAACCCGGTTTTGATTGGCCGCGTTAGCAGGGTAGTTACCCCTCATTCACTTTATCTTTCTGTTTCATGGCTGATACCACCATCACCAAAGTTGATTCCCGCTTCTCCCCCACCGGCGCAGATGGCGAAAAATACCTGGCCTCCGGCGTGCACGTAGCCATGCGCCTGTGGGAAGACGAGCAGCCCAGCGAGGCCAAAGAACCCAGCGCGCGCCCCTACGAAACCGTCGGCTACGTGCTCAAGGGCCGGGCTGAGCTGCACATTGAAGGGCAGATGGTTGTGCTGGAACCCGGCAACTCCTGGGTGGTGCCCAAGGGCGCCTCGCACACCTACAAAATACTGGAAGCCTTTTCCGCAGTGGAAGCCACTACCCCACCCGCCCAGGCCCACGGCCGCGACGAGGAATAATTTCCCGGAAACCCCTTACAGCAACGGCCCCCACTGCACCAGGCAGTGGGGGCCGTTGCCTTACGGCCAGCACAGTAAGCTATTTAATCAGCTCCACCCGGTCGATTCGGTCGCCGATATCCAGGCGGCTGACCACATCCATTCCCTGTACTACCTGCGCGAAAATAGTGTAGCGGCCGTCGAGGTGGGGCGTAGGGGCATGGGTGATAAACCACTGACAGCTTTCCGTATCCTTGCCGGCCGAGGCCAGGCCCACGGCCCCTTCCCCGTACCGCAGGTCAGCAAATTCAGAGCGCAGGTTGTAGTCGGAGCTACCCCAGCCGTCGCCGCGGGGGCAGCCGCCCTGGGCCACGAAGTTGGGCACAACGCGGTGGAAATTCTTGCCGTTGTAGAAGCCCTGGCGCGTCAGGGCCACGAAACTGGCCACCGAGCCCGGAGCCTGCTCCACTAACAGGCGCAGCACCACGTCGCCCTTGCTGGTGCGCACCGCTACCCGCTGCCCGGCCGGAATAGTACTTACCAACGCCCAATCAATGGGGTGCGTGGCAGCTTTGGCGACTGGCGTAGTAGTAGCGGGCTGGTTTTGCAGAAAGTCGATGGTTTGCTGCAAGGACTGCCAGGCCTCCAAATCCCGGGGCAGGGTGAGCTGGTCGCGGGCCTGCATCAGAAAATCAGGGCTAGGCAGGAGCTTGCGCAGGTTTAGCTTCGGGTCGCGGATGGCTTCGGCGGCCGTACCCATCACGGCTACATCCCGGCTGAGCACGCCCCGGCGCAGGGCCAGGGCCAGGTCGGGGTGGCGGCTGGCAGGAAAGGTAGGTTGGCGGCTCATGGCCACCAGGGCCTCCATGCCGTAGGTGCTTACTACCAGGGGCTGCCCTTGAACGAAAGTTGCCCGCTGCACAAAGTCAAAGGCCTCGGGGTCTTCGCCCAGGGCTTTCAGCAGATATCCTTTCTCGTAGGGGTCAGTGGCGGCGGCGTAGCGCTCCTGCACGGCCCCCCGAATAGCGGCTTGCTCCGGGCTGGCTTGGTGCAGGGCGGCGGCCAGCAGCGTGGCCCGCACCCGCCACTGGTCCAATCGGTTGGCTTTCTCCAAAAATAACGTACCGGGTTCGTTGGTGGCGTGGGCCAGGAAGAACTCGGCGGCCGATAGAGCAACCTGGGCGTTGGGGTCGGTTAGGGCTTGCCAAGCAGCTTCCTTCACCGGGGCGTACATCTGCGCGTTCATGGCCCGCAGCGCACTGACCCGCACCCGATAGTCCGGGTCGCGCCGCGCCAGAGTGGCCAGCAGAACGGGCACCGTGGGGGCAGCTGCTGCTTTGCTGAGGGCAGCCGTGGCAGCGCTGCGCACCGCGTAATGGGCATCTTGCTGGGCAACGGCACCAACGGCTGCGGCATAGGAAGCTAAGTTAATGCCGCGGGTGCGGGCCAGGGCGTTGGCCGCCGCCAGCCGGGCGCTTACCGGGTTACCCGGCCCCAGCAGTTGCACCAACCGGCTCACTGCTCCCTCCGATGTGAGGCCCCGCAGGCCGGCCCGGTACAACCCCCAGGCTTGCCCACTCAGGGCAGCCGTGTCGGTGGCTAGCGCGGGGGGTAGGCGGGCGAGGGTCGTTAGCCCGGCCCGGGAGGTGCAGCGCCCCAGGGCCTCCAGCACGTAACGGCGCACTGCCCCGTCGGGCTCGGCGCTAATGCGCTGGGTAAGGCCAGCTTCTGCCGTAGAATCAGCCGTTTGCCCCAGGGCGTAGGCCGCCGCCCGCCGCACGGTGGCATCCGCATCTTCGCGCAGCCGGGTGAGCAGGGGCATGGTAGCCTCCTTGCTCTGCACCGAGGCCAGGGCTTCGGCGGCGGCGCGGCGGTAGTGGGCTTCGGGGCGGCTGAGGTAGGGTAGCAGCGCGGCCGCCCGGCGCTCATCCTGGGCCGTAGCAATGCGGCGCAGCACGGTGTCGGCGGCAAACTGGTTGGGGGCGGCCGGGGCGGCGGAGGAAAGCGGGCGGGGGGCGCAGGCAGAAAGCAAATAGCTGCTGGCCGCGGCTACGGCAGCGGCCCGGCACAGGGCGGAGTAGGTCATGGTCGGCCTAAGTTAGAAATTGCCACGACAAGCAACTACACCACGGCAACCAGCATCTGCTTAGCAACTGCCCACCTGACCTAGTGCGGCGGGACGAGAGTATTTCCTTGCCTGCATGTAGGGAAACCTATTTATAGTAGCATCTTTACGGCAATACTACCTTATCCATGCCTGGCTCTAAACTACTGCTGCTTGCCTGTATGCTGCTGCTGGGCGCCGGAAGCAGCTGGGCCCAGAGCCGGCCGCCGGAGCCCGTGCCGGCCGGCTCCGCCCAGAAGGAACTCACCGTGCGCGTGACGCTGCCAACCGTGGTCGGCGTTATTGGCGAATACGCGGGCATTCTTTCTTCCCGGGAAAAGGGCAAGCTCAAAACCCTGACAACCCGGGGGCAGCCTCGCACCAGCAACCCGGTTCTGGTGCTTACCATTCCGCTACCCAAAATCTGGGCCGACCGCAAGGCGAAGTAAACCGGCCGCGCGACTTGCTTTTTTAGGTCTGACTTCTACCTCTCCCCCCTCTTCCGGCCCTCTCCGAACTGATTTTGCCCATGGATCTTAATGCGGACGTGTTGTTGAGCGTGGTGGTGGCGTTGTTTATCGTGCGCGGGTTGCGCCGTTTTTTGGACTTGCCCACCCGGCTGCCCCGTATCAACCGCCTGCTCAACTGGATCTGGGCACCGGGCCTGGCCCTATTTGTGGTGGCGCGGGCCGTGCACTGGAAGTCCGACCAGCTCGATGAGCTGTACATGCTTTTCGTGCTGGGGGTAGTAACGGTCATTCTGAGTAGTGTGCGCTCTTACCGGCCCGCCCGTACGCTGCTGCTGGCCGTGGCCCCCTTCGTGCTGTATTCGGTGCTGGAACTGCTACTGCCGGCCCTGAGCAGCAGCATTCTGGAGGAGTACGACGCTACGTTTGAAAACTCCAAGGGCTTTGCCTTTATCTGGCTGTTTACCTTTCTGCTGATTGCCCGCAGCCAGAAAAAGCAGCTGGAAAAAGAACGGCTGGAGCGGGAAGAAGAGGAAAAGGCCCGCCAGCTGATTGCGGCCCACAACCAGGAGCTGGAGCGGCTGGTAGCCGAGCGCACCGCTACCCTCACCCAACAGGCCGAGGAGCTGCGCGAGGCCCTGACGGAGTTGAAAACCACTCAAACCCAGCTGATCCAGGCCGAAAAAATGGCTTCCCTGGGTGAGCTGACTGCCGGCATTGCCCACGAAATCCAGAACCCGCTCAACTTCGTCACCAATTTTTCCGATGTCAGCGCCGAGCTGATAACGGAGCTGGAAGAAGAGCAGCAGCGCCCCACCCGCGACCCGGAGCTGGAGGCCGAGCTGCTCGGTGACCTAAAGCAAAACCTGCTCAAAATCACCCACCACGGGCAGCGCGCCGCCAGCATCGTGCGCGGTATGCTGGAGCACAGCCGGGCCAGCACCGGCGAGCGGCAAGCCACCAACCTGAACGGGCTGGCCGATGAGTACCTGCGCCTGGCCTACCACGGCCTGCGGGCCAAGGACAAGAGCTTTAACGCTACCCTCGTCACGAACTTCGACCCGAACCTGGGCACGGTAGAGGCCGTGTCGCAGGACGTGGGGCGGGTACTACTGAATTTATTTACCAACGCTTTTTATGCCGTGCAGAAGCGCAAGGAGTTAAACCAGCCCGGCTACTCCCCCATCGTAACCGTGAGCACGCGCCACCTGTCAAACGGCGACGTAGAAGTACAGGTGCGCGACAATGGCATGGGCATTCCGCAGGCCGTAGTTGACAAAATCTTCCAGCCGTTTTTCACCACCAAACCTACCGGCGAAGGTACGGGCCTGGGCCTGTCCTTGAGCTACGACATCATCACGAAAGGCCACGGCGGCACGCTCACGGTAGAAACCACCGAGGGCAGCGGCACTACGTTTAGTATCACGCTGCCGGCCTAGGCCCCGCGCGGTGGCTTCCCTTCCCCTTCCCGATTCTGCTAGCTTTGTTTCCGATGAAAATACTGGTTGTAGACGACGAAACCGACGTGCGCACGCTGTTTGAGCAGCGCTTCCGGCGGGAAATCCGCAGCGGGGTGCTGTCCTTTTCCTTTGCCTACTCCGGCGAGGAAGCCCTGACCTACCTGCACGAACACGCCTCGGAGGTGGTGCTCATTCTATCCGACATCAACATGCCCGGCATGAGTGGCCTGGAGCTGCTCAAGCACATCAAGCAGGAGTATGCCGCGCCCCCGCCCCCCGCCTCGCCCCTGGTGATGATGATTACGGCCTACGGCGACACGGAAAGCCGGGAGCAGGCCCTGGCCCTGGGGGCCAACGACTTCCTGACCAAGCCCGTAGATTTTGCGGCGCTCAAGGACAAATTACTCGTACTGGCTAGCCATGAAAACTAAGATTCTGGTCGTGGATGATGAGGCCGATCTGGAGCTCCTCATCAAGCAGAAATTTCGGCGCAAAATCCGGGAGAATGTGTATGAATTCGTGTTTGCCAGCAACGGGGAGGAAGCCCTGAACAGCGTGCGCACCCACCCCGATCTGGACATTATCCTCTCCGACATCAACATGCCCGTGATGGACGGGCTCACGCTGCTCACCAAGCTGCAGGAAACCAACCCGGTGCTGAAAACCGTCATGGTATCGGCCTACGGCGACATGCAGAACATCCGCACGGCCATGAACCGGGGCGCCTTCGACTTTGTGACCAAGCCGGTGGACTTTCAGGACCTGGAAGTAACCATGGAAAAAACGGCTCACCACGTGCAGCAGCTGCGCCAGACCCTACGGGCCATCCAGGAAAATAACATCCTGAAGATGTACGTGGACGAGACGGTGCTCAACTTCGTGGGCCGCCCCGATTTTGAAAACACGCTCATGGCCAGCGAAACGGTAGAAGCCACGGTGGTGTTCATCGACATCTGCGGCTTCACGTCGCTTTCGGAGGTGTTGCCTGCTTCGGCCGTCGTGACCATGCTTAACACCTACTTCGACCAGATGGTGAAGGAGATTATTGCCCAGGGCGGCTACGTGGATAAGTTTATGGGCGACGCCGTCATGGCCGTTTTCCGGGGCGAATACCACCTGGACCGGGCCGTGGATGCCGCTCTGGCCGTGCGCGCCGTGGTGCAGGCCAACCAGCACACCCTACCCAACGGCCAGGCCTACCAGCCCGAGGTCAGCATCGGCATCAACACCGGCGAAATGGTGTCGGGCAATATCGGTTCGGCCTCGCTTAAGCGCCTCGATTACACCGTTATCGGGGATAATGTCAACATCAGCCAGCGCCTGCAGTCCGTGGCCCAGCCCGGGCAGGTAATCGTGACGGAGGCCACCTACCAGCACCTGCGCGAGTCGTTCCAGTGCCGGCCCATCAAGGAAGTGACCCTGAAGAACAAGGCCCAACCCGTCATGATTTACGAGGTAGTGGCCTAACCTTTTCCGGCTCTTGCACCGATGTCGTTCTGCCAGCAGGTTTACCAATGCTGGCAGAACGACATCGGTGTGTAATATTACCTAAGTATTTATATTCGGTGGCAGCAGGCAACTGATACCGAAACAGACGCATCCTTTACCTGTCTATTCCTTTCACTTACAAGCTATTCCGTATGAAACGCTCCTTAATTCTGCTGCTTGATTTGCCGACCTGTACTATATTACGTTAAAGCAGAGTACTGGTAAACCAACGTATATTTTGACGAACAATATGCAGCTTCAAGACCTGGTGCAAATAGTCGCGGAATCACTGAATTCGGGCAGGCCATCTGTTGAAGAACAGCTTGGTTTAGATATTGAAACCAGTGATATCTATATGAAGGATAAAATAGATATTGACTCAGAACTTCATTTCTTTGATATAGAAGAAACTGAAGAATACATTTTGTATGTAAAGGATGGACAAGAATATACCGAGCTATTTATGTTGTGGCATGCTATTGAGTTAATAGAGGAATATATAAAACTTGAAAAACTAAGTATTAAAGATACTGCACTACGCCTTATTGAATATCGAATTAAGGATGCATAGACGTATATCGGTTTCCATTGCTCATGTGTAGGCTACCCGATGACAGTTGGCACCGGTTTGCTACGGGTATCGGTGTATCGGACTATGCAAAGCATTTGGAGTACTGAGCCAGCAGAAGTGGCTGTACATGGACCCTACCCACGACGCCTACGTGATGAACGAGCAAGGCAACCTGCTCAGCATTGAGGAAGTGCGTGAGCGGCTGCTCAACGGCAAGCCCCTGCTGCTAAACCCCACCGCCAACTGGAACCACAAGCAAACCACGACCAAGGAGGAATACCTGTACCGTTACATGGCCAAAAACCTCTACCAGCTAGAAACGCCCGTGAGCAGCGAGTACAACGCTGAAACCCGCGCCGACGGCAAGCACATCGAGTACATTCGGTTGGTGCCGCTCAGTGCCAAACCACGGTCGCTCAAGGCGATACAAGTCAACAAGACTACCCTGACCACCTACGCCACCAGCAACGCGGCCGCGTTCTGGCAGAAGCCTTAGGCCCTACCTTGCTCAAGCCTGCACTTTCTCGTTTTGCAGGCGCAGGCGCTGGCAGAGCACGCGCAGGATGTTGCGCAGCACTTCCCCGCGTTCTTCCATCACATCGTAAAAGTCTTCCTGATCGAGGCGGAAGGCTACCACCGCCGTTTGGGCGACGGCAGAAGCGGAACGCGGCTCGGCGTCGAGCAAGGCCAGCTCCCCGAAAAAGTCGCCTTTGCGGAAGGTAGCCAGCTGCTGGGAGCCGGTGAAGATGCCTACCTCGCCTTCGTGGACGATAAACAGCGACGTACCCAGGTCGCCCTTGGCAAAAATCTGCTGACCCGCGGCAAATTCTACCTCTTTCATGATGGGCACAATGCTGCTGAGCACGTTGGCCGGCGTGGCGGCGAACAAGGCGGTATGCTGTAGCACGGCTACTCGCTCGGCAGCCGAAATATGCGCGGTGGTGGTAGCGGAATGGCTCATAAGCGGAAGAGCAAGGTCGGGGTTGGAGGCTAGCAGGTGCGTGTACGCCGCCGCTTGCTGCCGGGCAAATCGGCCCAGCACATCCAGCGCCGTTTCCCGGATCAGCAAGTTAGGCGTGTGCAAGTGGGGTAGCAGCAGCGCCGCTGTAGCCGGGGTTGGCTGCCAGTGCTGCAAGGCCAGGCTGATGGTCCAGTCGGTGAAGGCGGCCTCACCCCGCCGGATGATGGTAACGGGCAGGGGTTCCGGCGCGGCGGGCGGACCCAACAGGGCGTCAAAGGCGCGGGCTTTTTCGGCTACAGGGTCTACTTCGAGCAGGGTTTGCAGGCCCTGGTACACGGGCCGCGGAATCAAATTATCGAGCACCTCCAGGGCGTTGGCCTGCCGCTCCCGGGTAGCGTGGGCCACGCCGCGCTGGGCATCGGCAATGAGGTGAGGCGGGTAGAGCTGCTGCAGCTCCCCGAACACCCGCTGCTGCACCCGGGCCACCTCGTAATCCAGGCTGGCCCGCACGGCTTTGTCGTGGGTGGCGGCCAGGCCGTGGAGCAGCAGCTGGGCTAGGCGCAATTCCTCCTGCACTAAGGCCTGAAACGTGGGCGCATCAGCGGCTAGTGGCGAAACCCCACGCAACGCCCGCAAGGCCGCTTCGCGCCGAAACAAGTGCGGCTGCTGGGCCAGCGCTACCAGTCCCCGCCGACTGGCCGGCTGGCGCAGGTGGCCACACAGCTGCGCTACCCGCCGAACAATAGCCTCATCGGAACTGGTTTGCAGGGTTTCCAGCAGCGTAGGCAGGGCTTGCTCGCCTAAGTTGAGCAGGGCATCGGTGGCTGCCGCGCGGGTTGTTTTGTCGGCTAAGGCGGCAATGTGGGCCCGCACATCCTCCGGACTTGCTGCTTCTCCGCTCCCGTTCACATGGGTTGTTTCCCCGGCTTCAGCTTCATCAGTCGCCGCCCCGAACCGGCGGCCAACGGCGTGTTGCAGCTCCGCGAGGTAGTGGCCGTGGGTGCGGTGCAGGAAAAACAAAGCTACCAGCACCAGCAAGCCCATCCAGCCAAAGGTCAGGCCGCGCTGGTCGGGTAGCAGAAAAAGTAGTCCGCCCGCCAATCCCAGGCCCAGCGGCTCATATAAGCCTTTAGCCAAGGTATGAGCTTCCAGGCGCTCAGCGGCGGGCAGGGGCTGAAACAGCACCAGAAACACCGGGTCGAACACAGCGCGGCGCAGCACTTCCAGCGTGATGAACAGGCCGCAGAAGTACAGCACCAGCGCATCGGGCGCGGCGGCAGGCAGCAGAGCGAACAGCCCCAGCCCGGCCAGCAGCACCACCGGCAGGGCCAGCAACACGCCGCGCACCCCTACCCTGTTGAGCACCTGCCCCGTCAGGATCAGCTTTACGACCAGGGCCAGCAGGTAGGCCACGGCCAGCACGGTGCCCACGTACCGCATCACCAGGGCCTGGTCGTGGAAGCGGTGCTTTACATTCACGAAAAACGAGTACTCAATGCCCGTGGTAACCGCCGCCAGGGCCAGCATGCTCAGGCACATCGTCAGGACCAAGCGGCTGCTCCCGAACCAGCGCTGCAGGCGCGGGGCCACGGCTTGGGTACGCAGGGCGCGGGCCGCCGAGCGGGCCTCCACCAAGTGGGAGCGGTTGGTTTGCTGCAGCACCAACAGGGCGCCTATATAGGCTCCAAAGGCCGTTAGCAGCAGCCACAGCAGCTCCGTATGATGGTGAATCAGGATGGCCAGCACGGCCCCGAGGGCCTTGGCAGGCATGTCGCCGGAGCTGATGACGCTGAACAGGCGCCGGCCCTGGCGCACATCAAACACCACCGCCGACACGCCCCAAAACTCCAGGTTGGTCAGCAGGTAAATTACCCGGTAGCCGGCCATAATCACCACGGCAGCCAGCACCGAATGCCCCACCGCCACTAGCACGCCCAGCACGGCCGTGAGGGCCACTACTGCCAGCAGCACCCGCACCGCTACCCGCTGCAAGCCCAGGTGGTGCTCAAAGTGGGCGTACAGCTTGCCGGCCGCCAGCATGAGCAGGGCGGCCGCCCCGTACGCCAGGGGCAAGTTGCGCTCCGGGTTGTTTTCCAGCAGAATGACGTTGGCCGAAACGTACACCAGAATGGTGCCGATGCCCAGCAGGAAGTTGTGCAGAAAGAATAATCCCACCGTGCGGCCTTCCTCAGGACGAATGCCCAGTAGCTGCTGCCAGCGTGCAAGTAGTGTCATTCCAAATTCGAGGGTAAGAACCAGAAGCCGCAAGATAGAACCCTGGCGCGGCACAACCCGGGTTTTTCGGTGGATCAGTTTATATCGGAACAGCCGAAAACAGCCTAGTGCTCATTCCGAGCGGCGCGGCAAATTTGGGTTTATCGTTAAGCAGCTGACCCAGATTGCTCGCCCCGCTCGGCATGACAGCACAAAAGCACTTGCCAGATAAAACCTGACCAGGGTTATTTTCGGAGTTGCGGCCAGGCAAACTGCCGGGGGTGCCCGCGGCGGCCCGCATTTGCTTACGGCTCCACCAGTACGTTGGCCAGCACCTGTTCCAGCGCCTCGAATAGCTCCTCATTGCCTGGTTGCACGTAGGTACTTAGCGCGGCCTCAAAGCGGTTGACATCGTAGAGGAACGCCTTCAGGTTATCGGGGGTAATGGCCTCGAAGTGGCGGCCGTAGCCCAGTTTTTGCACCTGGGCCGCGTTCAGAAACTGCTCAAACTGGGCCGGAATGGGCACGGCGCAAATGGGCTTGTGCAAGTACACGGCTTCGCTGATCAAGGAAAAGCCCCCGTTGGTTACCACGGCGCGGGCACTGGCCAAATCGGCCAGGAAGCCCTGCTCGCTGAAGGCCCGGAGCTGCACATTGCCGTGGCTTTCCTCCTTGTTGAAGCCGTACACCCGAAACTCCTGGTCGGGCAGCTGCTGCAGCTGGGCAATGAGGTCTTTCTGGGTGGTAGCGGATTGATACACTAGCACGTGCGCGCCGCGGGTGGGCTGCAGGGCCAGCACCTCGGGCCGCAGAATGGGCGCTACCAGCGTGGTGCGCTCCTTAATCAAGGGCAGGCGGAAGAAGGTGGAAACCAGGTAGTGGCGGCTGCGGGGCAGCTTGGCCCGCACAATCTGCCGGGCCAGGGTCAGGTTCTGGCGCTCCTGGGGCGGCACCGGCACGTCTAGCTCGGCCCGACTGATAATCTGCATGTTATCAATGCTGATGACGGGTAGGCCCTTCCATTTGGCGAACAGAAAGCTGAACGACTCGAAATCGGAAATCACTACCTCAGGCTCGAAATCACAGAGCAGCTCCCGGTACTTGCGGAAGTTCACCCGCAGATTCTCGGGGGCCGAGCGCAAGGTAAGCGCCGCCGTGCGCGACTTCGACACCGTCAGCTCCTTGTACGCCAGATGAAAGCCCCTGATTTCGTGGACCCGGCCGGGGAAGTTGGCCGCCAGCATCTGGTAGGCCCGCGAGCTGCTTACCACGCACACGTTGTGGCCCTGGCTGAGCAGGTGGCCAATTACGACTTTGCTGCGGGTGGCATGGCCGAGCCCCTCGCCGGGCACTCCGTACAGAATATTCATTGCGTAGCTGCTGATATGATGCGGCGAAAGTACGGCGACCGGGGCGGAGGTAGGGAAGCACCACCCATGTTTACCCACAAAAAAGCCCGACCAGTTGGCCGGGCTTTTTTGTGGGTGCAAGGCGCCGTTAGCGGCGGCCGGAAGGTACGCGAAACTGCAGACCCAGGCTCGGAATAAACGTGAAGCCGCTGAGCTTGGTGGTTCTGTTGTTCAGCAGCTGGAACTCGCCGTAGTTCTGGTAGTACACCGAAAGGGCAGGAATAACGTAGGCGTAGCGGTAGCCCAGCTTGGCGTTGAAGAAGGCTCCGAAGGAGCTGAAATTGCGCCGGGCCGTGGGTAGCTCCGGCACTTTACCCGTCGCGTAGCCGCTGCCGGGGCCGTTGTAGAGGTTGCCCGGCGTGAGGCCGTAGCGCAGGAAAGTATGCGCGTATATAACCCCGTAGGATATAGCCCCAATTTCCTCTTCCACGCCCAAGGACCGGCTAAACACCAGCGGCACCAGCACATCGTGGCGGGTAGCCTTAAAGCCGAGCAGCGTGTTCACGTCGTCCAGAAACGGGATGCTGGGCAGCTTGGCCCGCTGCGTGGCGTACTGCAGGCCAATGCTGCCGTAGGTGGCGCCCGCCTCCCGGCTGCCGGGGTTTTCGGGCGTGCCCGTGGGCCCCAGAAACTGGTACATGGCGTCGAAAACGTGGGAGCCAAAGGCGTATTTGTAGCCCACATCAAGGCGCTCAATTACCCCGTAGCGAATGTAGAGGTCGGAGGAGGGCCGCACCGGGTCCAGGGCGTAGGCAATAGCCGCCACTTGCAGCTTTTCTACCGTCTGATTGTAGTTAACCGTATCGTTAGCCGCTTTATTGGCCAGATTCTCGGCGGCCGATTTCAGGGTTGATCCTACCTTGCCAATGGTTTGGGTGGGAGCGTTGAACGAGACGTTGCCGCCCACCCGAAACTCGCCCCGGGGCGTAACCTTGCCCGTGCTCACGATGGCGCGCGGGGCGGTGCAGGAGGCGGCGAACAGCAGGCTGGCTCCAGCGGCCAAGCTGAGCGCGGAGCGGAAGGTGGAGAAAAAATCCATAGAGCAGAAAGGCTAGACGCGACGAAAGCTGGCCCAGGGCCAAAACCAAGCCGAAAGTAGACAAAAGAGTCCGGGGCAAGATGCAGGCTAGGGCAGCTTGGGCCCATGGTTGAGTTCCTGTGCCTCCTGTTTACCCTCTGTTTTCCAGTGTTTTACATTAGTTTAAGCACGATTATAAGGGTAGCAAATAGGTCTATACCAGCGAAAAACCTAGTGGCTGATAGCGGCGCAAGTATGGAGCTTACGGTTACCGTAATGCTACGCCGGCGGCCAAAAATCCCGTAACTTTCCTTTCCGTTTCTGACTTTCGGCGCCCGTATGCTCCACTTTTACCTCAATAACCAGCTTATCCAAACCGACCAGCCTGCCGGTAGTACCCTGCTGGATTACGTGCGCTACCACCAGCACCTGACGGGTACCAAAATCGGGTGCCGCGAAGGCGACTGTGGGGCCTGCACGGTACTGGTGGGGGAGCTGACGCCGGACGCCGCCACGGTTACCTACCAGTCGATGACCTCCTGCCTGACCCCGCTCGGCAACGCCCACGGCAAGCATGTGGTAACAGTCGAGGGCATTAATGCGGCCCGTGGCGCGCTTACGCCCGTGCAGCAGGCCATTGTGGCCGAAGGCGGCTCCCAGTGCGGGTTTTGCACCGTGGGCTTTGTCATGTCCCTGACCGGCCACGCCCTTAGCTCCAGGCCCAGCACCCCGGAGTCGGTGCGGGCGGCCATGGACGGCAACATCTGCCGCTGCACCGGCTACAAAAGCCTGGAGCGGGCCGCCCAACACCTGCAAGAGCAGCTTACGCAGCGCCCGGCAACCGCTCCCCTACCCTGGTTGGCGGCGCAAGGCTTCGTGCCCTCCTACTTCGCCGACATGCCCGGCAAGCTCGCCGCCCTGCGCGACTTGGCCGCAAACGGCAACGGCGCAACGCCCGCCCCGGCACCCAACGGGCCTGAGGGCGGCCCCGGAACCCGGCTCCAGCTGCTGGGCGGCGGCACCGATGTGCTGGTGCAGCGCCCGGAGCACGTGCGCGCCGTGCCCGTGGAGCTACTCTACAATCAACCGGCCCTGCGCGGCATCCGGCGCACGGAGGCGGGCCTGATAATGCTGGGAGCGGCCACCACGGCCCAGCAGCTCCTGGAATCGGAGGTGATGCTGGCAGTGCTGCCGGCCCTGCCCCGCTTTCTGAAGCTGGTCAGCAGCACCCCCATTCGGCAGATGGGCACCGTGGCGGGCAACTTCATCAACGCTTCCCCTATCGGTGACTTAACCATTCTTTTTCTGGCTTTAGGCGCTGAAATTGAGCTGGAAGATGCCGCGGGCCAGCGCCGGAGCCTGCCGCTAGCCGAGCTGTACCGGGGCTACAAGCAGTTGGCTAAAGCCCCCGATGAGCAGGTGCGGGAAATCCGCTTCGTGGCCCCTACCCCCACCGACGTGTTCAACTTTGAAAAAGTATCGAAGCGCACCCACTTGGATATTGCCAGCGTGAACACCGCCGCCTGGCTGCGGATTGAAGACGGCATGATTCAGGAGGCGCGCCTGTCGGCGGGCGGGGTGGGGCCCGTTCCGCTGCTGTTGCGCCGCACCAGCGAGTGGCTGGCGGGCCAGCCCGTATCGGCCGAAACCGTGCAGCAAGCCCTAGCCCTAGCTCAGCAGGAAATCAGCCCGATTAGTGATGTGCGTGGCACCGAGCAATACAAGCGCCTGCTGCTCCGGCAGCTGCTCACGGCCCACTTCAATGAGGTAGTGAATCAGTAACTAAGTAAAGTGAATCAATCATCTGTCATCCTGAGGCGGTAGCCGAAGGACCTTATCAGGCGTGAACATGTCGTTGTTACGATTATCGTGCTGACGTGAGAAGGGCCTTCGCTCCCGCTCAGGATGACGTACCATTTATTTACCGCCTCGCTCAGTCACTACCTCACTCAGTCACCACTTCCCACCGCATGAACCACCTCGATCCGGCCCGCCACGTGCGCGGCGAGTCTCAGTACCTGGATGATATTCCGGTGCAGCACGGCACCTTGTACGCGGCGGTGGTGGAGTCGCCGGTGGCGCACGGACAGTTGCTGGGCCTGGATGTATCGGCCGCCCTGCAGCAGCCCGGCGTGGTGCGCATCATCACGGCCCAGGATATTCCCGGCGAAAACCAGATTGGCGGTATCGTGCCCGATGAGCCCCTGCTGGCCGAAGGCCACGTGCACTTCCGGGGCCAGCCGGTAGCCCTGGTACTGGCCGAATCGGAGCACGCCGCCCAGGCCGCCCTGCCTCACGTGCGGCTTGACATTGCGCCCCTGCCCGTGACAGTAGACCCGCGCGCCGCCGCCGCCCAGGGCGAGCTGATTGTCCCGCCCCGTACCTTCCGTCTCGGCGACTCAGGGGCGGCCTGGGCCGGGTGCGCGCACGTGTTTGAGGGAGTAGCCGAATCGGGGGGGCAGGAGCACCTATATATCGAAACCCAGGGCGCTTACGCCTTCCCCACCGAAATGGGCGGGGTCCGCATCGTGTCCTCCACCCAAGGTCCCACGGCCGTACAGCGGCACACCGCGCGCGTGCTGGGGGTCGGCATGCACCAAGTAGAAGTGGACGTTACCCGCCTGGGCGGGGGCTTTGGCGGCAAGGAAGACCAGGCCACGCCCTGGGGCGCCCTGGCTGGGCTGGGGGCGTTGGTAACCCGCCGCCCCGTGAAGCTGGTGCTGGACCGCATGGCCGACATGCGCATGACCGGCAAGCGCCACCCCTACTCCTCCGACTTTAAAATCGGGCTGGATGAGAACCTGAAAATTGTGGCCTATGAGGCTACCTTCTTCCAGAATGCCGGCGCGGCCGCTGACCTTTCCCCGGCCGTGCTGGAGCGCACCCTGTTCCACGCCACGAATACCTACTTTATTCCAAACGTAACGGCCACGGCCTACAGCTGCCGTACCAATCTGCCGCCCAACACGGCCTTCCGGGGCTTCGGCGGGCCGCAGGGCATGTTCGTGATAGAGTCGGCCATTGCCTGCGCCGCCGAGCGGCTGGGCCTGTCCGCCAGCGAGATTCAGCGCCGCAACCTGCTGCGCGAGGGCGACCTGTTGCCATACCGCCAGCCCACCGAAGGCTGCCACGCCGAGCAGGCCTGGGATACGGCCGCCGCGCTCTACAACCTGCCTGCCCTGCGCCGCGAGGTAGAAGAATTCAACCAGGCGCATAAGCTGGTGAAGAAGGGCCTGGCCGTGATGCCCATCTGCTTTGGCATTTCCTTTACCAAAACGGCCATGAACCAGGCCCGCGCGCTGGTGCACATCTATACCGATGGCTCGGTGGGCGTGAGCACCGGGGCGGTGGAAATGGGCCAGGGCGTGAACACCAAAATGGCGCAGGTAGCCGCCCAAACGCTGGGCATTTCGGTTAGCCGCGTCAAGGTAGAAAGCACCAATACCACCCGCGTAGCCAACACCTCGCCCTCGGCCGCCTCCGCTACCGCCGACCTCAACGGCAAAGCCACGGAGCTGGCCTGCCGGGCCCTGCGCGAGCGGCTGCTCCGGTTGGCGGCCACCGAGCTGAAACTGGAGTACGAGGGCTTGCACATTGAAAACGAGCAGGTGCTGGCCGCCGGCAAGCCCGCCGGCTCAACCTGGGAGAAGCTGGTTTCGGCGGCGTACTGGCAGCGCATCAGCCTCTCGGAAAACGCCCACTATGCCACGCCTGATCTGCATTTCGATGCCGAAACCAACCAGGGCTACCCCTTTGCCTACCACGTGTACGGCACGGCTCTTACCACCGTGCGCGTAGATTGTCTGCGCGGTACGTATGAGGTAGAAGCGGTGCGCATTGCCCACGATTTCGGCCAGAGCCTAAACCCAGCCATCGACCGGGGGCAGATTGAGGGCGGCGCCGTGCAGGGCATTGGCTGGATGACTCTGGAGGAGTTGGTGTACAACGAAGAAGGCCGCCTGCTCAGCAATTCCCTGAACTCCTATAAAATCCCGGACCTGTACTCAGCCCCCAAGGTGCTGGACGTGCATTTCCTGGACACACCCGGCCACCCGCGGGCCATTATGCGCTCCAAGGCCGTGGGCGAGCCGCCGCTCATGTACGGCATTGGCACCTATTTCGCGCTCCGCGACGCCGTGCGGGCTTTCCGCCCCGATGCTCCCCTGCCTTTCTCGGCCCCCATGACGCCGGAGAAAGTGCTGCTTAATCTGTACCCCGACGCACCTACCACCCCCACCGCTTGGACCTCACCCGCTCAACTCAACTACGTAACCACTTCCGTGGATTCCTGATTTACGCCGCCGGCGACACCGTCGCGGCGCTTTTACTGCACGAATTTTCCTGGGGCCGCTTGCTGGGTATGGCCCTCGTTGGCGGCCTGCTTTACTCCTGGGAGGTGCCCGCTTATTTCCGCTGGCTCGACCAGCGCGTTCCGTCCAGCGCTACCGCCAGTCTGGGTGCCAAGTGGATGCGGGCGGCTTTGTCGCTGGCCTACTTCAATCCGCTCTGGATTGCCCGGCACTACGTGTTTCTGCGGTTTTTCTCGGGTCATCCGGAGCAAATTACCTGGGACCTGGTGCCGCTGGCTACCCGCTCGTTCGTGCTCAATATTCCGGTTTCGCTGCTGGTGAACTACTACATTCAGAACCGGGTGTCGGCGGAGTGGCGCTTCGTGGTCAGCGCCGTGTTTTCGGGGGTAATGGCCGTGTACTATGCCCTAAGCGCCGCGTGGCTGTAAGGGAGCCGCTTCGGTTGCCGCCTTACGTTTCGTTCACTTTTCATTTCCATGATTTCTGCTGCCTCGCCTTTTGCTTCCGTTCCACGCGACTTGCCGGTGTGGGAGTACGCGGCCGCTTGTTTGCGGGAGCAGGTGGGGGTAGCCTTGCTGTGCGTGCTCGACAGCCAGGGCAGCAGCCCCGGCCGGCAGGGATTCAAAATGGCCGTAACGGCCGATACACTGGTCGGCTCCATTGGCGGGGGCATTATGGAGCACAAGTTTGTGGAGCTGGCCCGTACCCTGCTACCCAGACCTGACGCTGCGCCGGTACTACGCCACCAGATTCACCGAAAAGAGGCTCCCGCGGACCGCTCCGGACTCATCTGCTCCGGCGAGCAGTGGGTGCTCGTTTTCCCGCTCCGGGCAGCCGACTTACCTACGCTGGAAGGCATCGTGCAGGCCTTGCGCACCCACGCGGGCGGGCAGGTGCAGCTTTCAGGGGAGCGGGGGTTAGAGTTGAATTTGGCTACGTCCGGTACTGGCTTTGACTTTACTACCCGCGGGGCCCACTGGCACTACGCCGAGCGCCTCGGCTTCCGCGACCACGCCATTATTGTGGGGGCCGGACACGTGGGTCTGGCGCTGTCCAGGGTGCTGGCCACGCTGGAGTTTGAGCTAACCGTTCTTGACGACCGAACTGGCCTGAATACGCAACAGCAGAATCCCTTCGCTCATCATAAGCGCACCGTAGCCTACGAGCAGCTGGCCCAGGAAATTCCGGAAAACTCCGCGCAGTACGTGGTGCTGATGACCTTCGGCTACCGCACCGACCTGATAGCCCTGCGCCAGCTCCTGCAGCGGCGGCTGCGGTACGTGGGTGTGATGGGCAGCGCGGCCAAAATTCAGGAGCTGCTGGCCACACTTCGGGCCGAAGGCGTACCAGACGACGTTTTGGCGCGCGTGCACGCTCCCATCGGCTTGCCCATTCACAGCCGCACGCCCGAAGAAATTGCCATCAGCATTGCCGCCCAGCTGATTCAGGAACGCAACCGGCCGCTGAAGTAGCACTATCCTCTACCGAAGCTGACGCTACCCCAGCGCCGTAGCAAGCGCGAATGTCCCGCCTCCGGGTTGTTTAGTTACCTTCTTCCGCCGTATTGTTGCCCTGCAGGTAGCCGGCTGTGAAGACGTGATACTGGTCGAAAATAGAGCGCACGGAACGCCGGAGCACGATTTCGCCCTGGGGGCCGGAGGGCACGCTCACGCCCGAGGCATAGCCGTTCCACACGGCCCGGTTGGTGCGGTTATCAATCAGGGTAACCAGCAAGGTGCCTTCTGATAAGAGCAGCCGCACTGGCTGGTAGCCTTTGCGGGCGTCCTTGGGCGTGTCCTCGTCTTCGGTGTCGCCGTTCTGCACCCACTTAGTGAAGTCGTCTTGGCTGTAGCCCCGAAAGCGCATATCTCCCTCAAACAAGCGAAAGTTCACCAGCAGGTCGGGCCGGCGGCGGGTGGGGCGGTAGCCCTGAATTTTCATGCGCGTACGAATGGCGTCGCGGACGGCTTCGCCGAGCCGACTGGAGTCGGAGTTGATTCCGTCCCCGCTGATAAATTCGTAGGTCCGATAATGCCGAAACTGGCCGGCATAGCTGTAATCAGATTCCACGCGCGCCTCCCGCGACATAAGGCACCCCGACAGTAGTAGGCTGCCGCCGGTCAGCAGCGTAACAAGCAGTTTCATAGGCTCAGAAAGGTTAAAGCATCCTACCCCTAAAATACGAAACCTAGTTCGCTTGCCTACTGCTAGTTAGTTTAAAATTACGGGTCGGGCTTCGAAACCCCGCAGCCGTTATAATCCGGCACTTTCAGCCGGCAGAATACTTTTCTCCAACACGAGGGTCAGGCCCCGCTCGCCCTGCACCGTCCCCACAATATCGAAGCCCATCCGCAGGTTGAGCACCAGCATGGACCGCCAGCGGTTTAGCGTCTGGGTCCTAATTGAGCGGTAGCCCTGCTGCTGGCCCCAGGCATGCTGCTGGCGCATGAGTTCCTGGGCCAGCCCCCGCCGCCGGAAGTCCGGATGCACGCCGCCCAGCCAGCTATAGTAGTGCCCGGGTTTTCGCTCGTAACCCAGCTTGCACGCTACCAGCTGTGCATCGGCCCAGGCCAGCCAGGCCTGCACGGGTTGCCGCTGCTGCTGGTACCACAGCTCGGCAGCCCAGTCAGAAACGAGCGTATCCGGAAATATCTGGTGCAGTAGCTCCGCCAGCGCATCTCGGTCTGATTCGGCAACTAAATCGGCTAGCAGGCGAAAGGTATGGTTCATGCGCAGCAAGGTAGGGCAGTAACCTTCATATGCTACGTACAAAAGTTGCTACTTACTATTCAAATACTATTGCTACCTATTTTTCTTTTTCGCAGTACCATTAAATACAGCCCGCACATATTTATCCGGACACAAATAGACTTTACGGTCAGCAGCAATTGATATATAGTAAATATTGTCAGGCAAAGCGCAGCGAAACGTCTTGCGTGCTGAGGTTGCAACGCTATGCAGGCATCAGCTTATAAGATGCTGCGCTCTGCATGACGGACTTATTGGTTAATGTGGATAGTTTAAGATGCAGTTGAAATGAAATTGATTCACTTTACCTATTTCACCTTCCGAAATATGTTAGCCATAGTTTCTGAATCCAGCGCTTCCATATCGACGAGCTTTAATGATTTGACCATTTTGAGCGTAGTCGTTTTGTATTTCTGGAAATGCGGCGTTTTTAAGTGAGCCTGGTAGGCCTCCTGATTAGCGTATATTTCCAATATTCTTATCTGCGTAGAATTACTTTTCTGATACATCGGATAAATTGAAATTACACCTGGCTCCAACTTTACCGATGCCCGTGATTCATCCTTGAGAATGGCTTTATATTCCTGGAGATAATTTGGATGAATTTCTATTTCAGATAGACGAACTATCATGCTGCTTTTCTGGGCCAACGCGCTGCCGCATGACAGCAAGGCGACTAGGGTAACTAGGCAACTCTTCATGTGATGGGGCTTTATGGTTTAGTTAAAAACTCCTGCTATTCTAAAATAAAGCAGCTATTTAAAGTAGAAACGGTATCAACCAAATAGTCGGAAACGAGCCTATCAACATGGCCGAGAGCATACTGATATGCTCTCGGGAGTTAGTTTTCTTGCGTCAGTTTCCGGCAGCCGCTTTTATTGATATCCGGCAGCTTGCAGCTGGAACAGCTCGGCGTAGCGGCCGCCGCGCTCCAGCAGTTCCTGGTGGCTCCCAATTTCCACGAATTGCCCGTTCTCGATGACCAGAATCCGGTCGGCCATGCGCACGGTGCTGAAGCGGTGACTGATGAGCACGGCCGTTTTGCCCTGGGTCAGGTCCTTAAAGCGCTGGAACACCTCGTACTCGGCGCGGGCATCGAGGGCGGCGGTGGGCTCGTCGAGGATGAGCAGTTGGGCGTCGCGCATGTAGGCGCGGCCCAGGGCAATTTTCTGCCACTCGCCCCCGCTCAGGTCCACGCCGCCGTTGAAGCGGCGGCCAATCATCTGGTCGTAGCCCTGGGGTAGCTTGGCAATAACGGAATCGGCCAGGCTCTGGGCGGCTGCTTGCTCAATGCGCGGCTGATTGTCTTTCTGCTCGATGCGGCCCACGGCCAGGTTCTGGCCCGCCGGCAGCTGGAAGCGCACAAAGTCCTGAAATATCACCCCGATTTCCTGGCGCAACTCAGCCGGGTCGTACTCGCGTAGGTCGTAGCCATCGAGCAGGATGCGGCCTTCGGTGGGGTCGTAGAGCCGGGACAGCAGCTTAACGAGGGTGGTTTTGCCGGCTCCGTTTTCGCCTACCAGGGCCAGCTTTTCGCCGGCTTGCAGGGTGAAGTTGAGGTTACGTAACGCCCATTTTTCGGCGTTGCGGTACTTAAAGCCCATGTTTTCAAACCGGAATCCCTCCCGGATAGGATGCGGAAACGGCCGCACCGGCTGGGTTTTGTCGCGGCGGATGCGGGGCTGCAGGTGGAAGAAGTCGAAGAAGTCCTGGAGGTAGAGCGCCCCTTCGGCTACCGAGCTGAACCGGCTCAGAATGCCTTCCAGCAGCCCCCGCATCCGCCCGAAAGAGCCGGCCAGAAACGTGAGCTGTCCAATGGAAATCTGCCCGCGCACGGCTTGGCTGATGATGTAGACGTAGGCGGCGTAGTAACCGCCCGCGCCCACCGCCGCAAAAAAGGCGCCCCAGCCCGCCCGCCGCATCACCAGGGACTTGTTCTGCTGATAAAACTGGTCCGACAACGTCCGGAACCGCTCAATCAGAAAGCCTGAGAGGCCGAAAATCTTGACCTCTTTGGCCGTTTCATCGGAAGCGCCAGTTTGGCGCAGGTAGTCCAGCTCGCGGCGCTCGGGCGTCCAGCCGTGCACCAGGGAATAGCTGCGCTCATTAAAGTGCGACTCGCCCAGAAAGGCCGGCACCACCGCTACCAGCAACAGCAGCAGCAGCCAGGGGTTGAAGGCCGTGAGGCCCACGGCCAGAAACACCATGGTAATAAAGTCCTGGGCCTGGCTGAGCACCTGAGCCATGAGCACCGTGCGCGACAGAGTCTAGCGGCGGGCCCGTTCCAGCTTGTCGTAAAAGGCGCTGTCCTCAAACTGGTCCAGGTCCAGCTCGGCGGCGTGCTGCATAAGGCGCACCGAGGTTTGGTTAGCAAACAAGTCGCCCAGCAAGGAATCCAGCAGGGCCACGCCCCGCCCCAGCGCATCCGACAGAATGGCCAGGCCAAACTCCAGGGCCACCAGCGTCAGCACGGGCGTGAGGGCCCGCTCGGTAGCCGGCTGGCGGCTCAGCTGCACCACCGTATCGAGGATAAGCTGGCCGATGTAAAGCATGGCCACCGGCAGGGCTGCCCGCAGCAGGCGCAGCCCCACATTGCCTAAGGTAAGCGCCGGACTGGTCTGCCAAATCAGGCGCAGAAACTCCGGCAGGTTTTTGAGGGCCGAAAACCGCTCTTTCACCGTCAGGCTGGGCTTGCCATCGGGGCGCGGTTTTTTGGCCGATATAGTGGAGAGAAACGAATCAGAACGAGCCATATGCGGGCTATACGGCACACTCCGGGCCGAAGTGCCAGAGCCGCCGTTTTGGCAGGGCAACTTGGTTTAGTTGCTGCAAGCGAATCAGAACCCGGAAATAGGGTCGTTACCCTGCGGTAGGCTCAAAATGACAGTCGATATGAAGAATAGTAGACGCAGGGACTGGTCTGGCTCAGCGGCTGTAAACTGCCTTTCTTCAACAGGCTCGGACTTCAGGCATTCATAATTTTGCCTTGGTTGTCCCAGTGGCTATGTTTTACGGCCATGCTGCCCGGTTCCCGCTTGATGGTGCGCGTAAACCGCTCGCCCACAATTTTGCCGTCGGGGCGGCGCTTGCCGAAGAACAGCACCACCGGCTCACCGTTCTCGTTGGTCCGGAAGGTGATGTCATAGCCCTTGAACACGTCATTTATGGTGGCGGAGGGCTCGTAGATCTTGCTTAGTTTCTTGTCGAGTTGCTCGTGGAGGGGCATGGTAGTGCGTGGGTGGTTTCGGGAAAGTGTACGGGTAATTTTGGGTAGCGGTATAGTGTTGAGGTAGCCGACGGGCTGAACTAGACAAGCGCAAAGTTGCCGTCAGAAGCAACGGAGCATTACTTTACGGCACAAATCACCTGCTTTGCGTATTTAGTGGTCGGGCTTGCGTTATCAGCGGCCTAGTTGCACCTGCCATGCTGCATAGCCTCCTGTTTACTTCTTTCGATGATGCGGCGCGCCAGGCGCAATACGAGGCCGTGCAGGCCGCCCTGGAAGCAGAGCCCACCACCTTTCCCACCGTTCTGCTCGGCAACTTTGAGGTGGAGGGTGAGGTAGTGGATGCGCTGGTGGTGCGCCCGCACAGCGTGACGGTGCTGCTGTTTGTGCCCCAGGGCGGTTTGCTGGACATTGCCAATTCGCAGGAAAGCGCCTGGCAGCTGGGGCCCTACCTGCTGCAGGGCGACGAACACGCGGCCAACCCCTTTGAGCAGTTTTTGCGTCAGCAGGAAGCCGTAGCAACTTGGCTGAACGGGCAGCTTCCCAGGCCCGCCGTGCTGCCGGAGCTAATTACCGGGCTGGTACTGTTTGCCGGTTCCGTGCAGTTTGGGCCGGGCGTCGAAACCTACCTGCGCCGCCAGCCCGGGGCCGAAAACTTTCAGTTGCTCAGCACTCTGGCCCAACTTCCGCGGCGGTTGCGCCAGCTGCACAACCCGGAAATCAGCCTGGCGCCCGACGACCTGCTGACCTGGGTTCAGACCCTGACTATCTCTCCGGGTTCGGCGGAAGCTTCGGAAAATGAGCTACCCGCGGGCGAAGGCAACTACTGGGAGCAAAAGGCCCGGCAGCTGTGGCGCTGGCTCGGGGCCGAGGACATTCCGCACGATGCGCCGTATGGCTCGGCGGCCGAGGCCGTGGCGGCCAGCCAGCAGGAAATGCGGCGCCTGGAGCACCTCAGCCAGCAAGTGCGCACCGAGCTAACCCAGCAGCGCCAGGAAATGGAAGCCCGCGAAGCCGAGCGGGAACAGCGCATTGAGCAGCTCCGGGCCCAGCTAACACAGACTCCCAACGCGGCGGCCGAGGTAGCCGCCTTGCAAGCACGCTTAGCCACCGAAACCCGGGAGAAAAACCTGCTGGAAGAAGCCATCCGGGCGGCGCAGCTGGAGTCGGCGGCGCGCAACCAGGAAATGGACGCCCGGATCCAACAGTTGGGCCACCTGATTCAGCAACTGCAAACCCAACCTGCCCCACCAGCTCCGGTAGCGGCCAGCACTCCTGCGGCCTCCACGGCACCCGTTGCGGCAGTTCGCGCCGCCTCTCGCCCGGCCCCTACCTCCGTTACGCCCGCGAAGCCTGCGCCCCAGCCTACGGGGCGTAATTTGCTGGACCGACCTTCCTGGCGGGTACAGTGGCCTCGCGTGGCTATAGTTGCAGCCGTTGTCTTGGGTGGTGGACTCGGAGTGTGGGGCCTGGTTCACGTAGCCAGCCGGCGCGCAGAGCCCGAGCGCACTGCCCAAACTACCACGGATCGTTCAGCTGCCGATGAGCAAGCCTCCGAAGTTCAGGCCCCTACCCTTACCGACATTCAACCCGATATGGTAGTGGTGAACGAGGACACAGAAGACCAAGAAACCCAACGCATGGCTGACTCTTTAGACCGAGTGGCCACCACGCCCCCTGAAGAGGACACAGATGTAACTGACTCAGTAGACGCGTCTGTTCCTGCTGTACCTGACTCCACAGACGCGGACCTACCGTAACCGTACCTTTTACTATCCCTGAAGCACGTAGCAAACCCATAAAAAAGGCTCCAACCACCGTGGTTGGAGCCTTTTTTATGCTACTTAATACGGGCCTTACCTAGTACGGTTTAGCTTCGTGGCCTACTGCTTCGGCTTGCGCCACGGCGTCGGCTGCTTTGCTTTCGTTGTACTGGTTGCCGCCTTCGGCCGTTTTGCCGCTCCGGGCTTTCTGCAGGCCATCGGCCAGACGCTGGCCCCAATCCGGGTCGCAGTTGGTGCACAGCTCCACCATTTTGTCGCTCACCTTGCGGTCAGCGTCGGCCAGGGCACCCACCATGTTGCTGATCAGGTCGTCACGTTCCCAATCTTCGTGCAGACGGTACCGCTCGCCGGCCTGCTTGAAGTTGTTGGTGCGGTCCAGGGTCTGGCGCACCAGACGGCCCGTGTACAGGGGCGTATGCTCAGGAGCGGTGCGCGGCGCTTCCTTCAGGCCGTTCAGGCTGCTGGGCTCGTAGTTTACGTGCACGTTCTGGCCGGGAGCCGAATCGACGTGGTAGGTCATCTGACCGTCGCGCTGGTTGGTGGCCACGTGCTTTTTGGGCGCGTTGATGGGCAGCTGCAAGTAGTTGGTGCCCACGCGGTAGCGCTGGGTATCCGAGTACGAGAACGTACGGCCCTGCAGCATTTTGTCGTCGGAGAAGTCCAGGCCGTCGACCAGCACCCCGGTGCCAAACGCCGACTGTTCTACCTCGGCGAAGTAGTTTTCGGGGTTCTTGTTCAGGGTCATCTTGCCCACGGGCAGGAAGGGGAACTGATCCTGGGGCCAGATCTTGGTGTCATCCAGCGGGTCGAAGTCCAGCTCGGGGTGCTCATCATCCGACATAATCTGCACGCACAGCTCCCACTCAGGGAAGTTGCCGGCCTTGATGTTGTCGAACAGATCCTGGGTAGCGTGGTTGAAGTTTTTGGCCTGAATGGCTTCGGCTTCCTGAGCTGTCAGGTTCTTGATGCCCTGCAGCGGCTCCCAGTGGTATTTTACCAGCACGGCCTCACCTTGGGCATTAATCCACTTATAGGTGTTTACGCCCGAGCCTTGCATCTGGCGGTAGTTGGCCGGAATGCCCCAGGGCGAGAACAGGAAGGCTACCATGTGCATGGCCTCCGGCGTGTTCGAGATGAAGTCGAAGATACGCTCACCGGTTTGGCGGTTATGCACCGGGTCAGGCTTCTGGGAGTGAATCAGGTCCGGGAACTTCATGGCGTCCCGAATAAAGAACACCTTCAGGTTGTTGCCTACCAGGTCCCAGTTGCCGTCTTCGGTGTAGAATTTCACCGCGAAGCCGCGGGGGTCGCGCAGGGTTTCTGGCGAGTGGCCGCCGTGGCCTACCGTGCTAAAGCGTACGAACACCGGCGTTTGCTTGCCGGGCGTGTTAAACAGCTTGGCGCGGGTGTACTTCTCAATAGGCTCGTCGCCTACTTTGCCGTAGGCTTCAAATACGCCGTGGGCTCCAGCGCCCCGGGCGTGTACCACCCGCTCGGGAACCCGCTCCCGGTCGAAGTGGCTGATTTTCTCCAGGAACTGGTAGTTCTCCAGCGTAGCCGGCCCGCGGTTGCCTACGGTGCGCAGGTTTTGGTTGTTGGTGAGCGGGTGGCCCTGGCGGGTGGTAAGGGTTTGGGCATTCTCACCCGCGGCCGTACGCTGGTCGTGGGAGGTGCCGGCGCCGGTAACGGCCGTTCCGGTACCATCGCCGGAGAGGCCGTTCTGGGCTTGATTCTGCTGTTCTTGTGCCATACCTAGTAACGTGTAAGTGATGGGTGTACTACCGCGAAGGTACATGGTTGGTTGGTGCTAGTGGAGAATTTTTCTCCGAAAGAATTTTGGCTTTCTCTCTTTCCCCTCGTCTAGCCCCGCCGTAAAAGCCCGCAACTCGGCCACTACCAGCATATTTACCCAGTTGGTAGAGCCCGGCCAAACTCCCGGGACTACCTTTGCCGCCCAATGCCTGTATCTTCTGCTACCGCCCCCACCCGCGTGTACACGCCCGGCTTCTGGCTGATGTGCCTCTCGTCGCTGCTCTTTTTCATGAGCTTCAACATGCTGCTGCCCGAGCTGCCCGACTACCTCACGCGCCTGGGCGGGGCCGAGTACAAGGGCTTCATCATTGCCTTATTCACGCTCACGGCGGGTCTTTCGCGCCCCTTCAGCGGCAAGCTGGCCGACACCGTGGGCCGCATTCCGGTGATGGTGTTTGGCTCGTTGGTGTGCTTTGTGTGCGGCTTTTTTTACCCCTTTACCGCTACGGTGGCGGCGTTTCTGGGGCTGCGGCTGCTGCATGGCTTCAGCACCGGCTTCAAGCCCACCGGCACCGCGGCCTTTATAGCCGACATTATTCCCTACGCCCGGCGCGGCGAGGCCATGGGGTTGCTGGGGGTAGCTGGTTCCCTGGGCATGGCCGCCGGGCCCATGCTGGGCTCCTTCCTGGCCGAGCAGTTTTCCCTGAACACCATGTTCTACTGCTCCTCGGGCCTGGCGTTGCTAAGCCTGGTGGTGCAGGGCACCATGACGGAAACCCTACCCCGGGAACAGCGCCAACCCTTCCGCTGGGGCTTGCTGCGCCTCGACTGGAGCGAGGTGCTGGAGCCGCGGGTGCTGAAACCGGCCCTGGTGACGCTGCTGTGCCTGTTTCCGTTCGGGGCCGTGCTTACTGTCATTCCCGACCAAAGCCGCCTGCTGGGCCTCACGCACGGCAGCAAAGGGCTGTTCTATACCTGCTACACCGGCGCCTCCCTGGTAGTGCGCTTGCTGGCGGGCCGGGCCTCTGACCGCTACGGCCGCGTGCCGGTGCTTATCGGCTCCTCCGCCCTGATGGCCCTGGCCTTGGCCCTGATGGCGCTGGCTACCTCCACGCCGCTGTTTCTGGGCGCGGCCATCTTGTTCGGACTAGCCACGGGCCTGAATTCGCCTACCCTCTACGCCTGGACTGTAGACTTGAGCCACCCGGAGCGCCGGGGCCGGGCCGTGGCTACCATGTACATTGCCCTGGAAGCCGGTATTGGCCTGGGGGCCTTGCTGGCCGGCTGGCTGTACGCCAACGAGCCCGCCCACCTGCCCTTTGTGCACGGCCTGAGCGCCCTGACCGTAACGGCCGCGCTGCTCTACCTGCTGGTGCAGCCCCGCACTGCTGCTCCGACGGAGGCATAGCCGGAGTTGGCAGCTCGGCGGCTTTTCGATAGTTTTACTACGCTACCGGGTTGCCCGGCTATTCTATCACCTTAGTAGTTATCGAAAGTTACATGATTACTCGTGTTGCTCCTGCCAGCTGGCGGGGTGCGTTGGCCGGCCTGGTGCTTTGTTTTCCGGTCCTGGCCTGGGCCCAGGAGGTTCCCGTTCGTTTTGGTAAGCTGGATGCGCAGGAAGCGGCCCAGCTCCTGGCCCGCCCGGCCCCAGATTCGGCCGCGGCTGAAGTTATCTGCGACTTTGGGCAATCGACCATCAAAGGCGGGCAAGATGGGTTTGAATTGCGCTTTGAGCGCACCGCCCGGCTACTGATCCGGCGGCGGCCTGGCTACGAGCATGCTACCGTGCGCGTAGTGCTCTACCACGACCCTAAAAACGGCAGCCGCGAGCAGATTCAGCAGCTAAAAGGCATCACCTACAACCTCACGGGCAAGGAGCTAAGCAAAGACCTGCTGCGCACGGAGGCCGTGTTCAGCCGCAAGCTCAACGACCGCCTCGATGAGTATGCCTTTACCCTGCCTAACGTGCGGGAGGGCTCTATTCTGGAATTCACCTACGCCATCCGCTCCCCGTTTCTGTTCAATTTGCAGGACTGGCAGTTTCAGCAGGCAATTCCGGTGCGCTGGAGCGAATACCGGGTTCAGATTCCGAGCTTTTACCGCTACAAGGAAATGACCCGCTCTTACTGGCCTTTTGCCGTAAATACCAGCGGGGCGGCACAGTATACCACCACTTACCGCGAGAAAACCCAGGACTCCTACGGTGCCACCAATGCCAGCAGCACCGACAAGGCCTACCAGATCAGCACCCAGGCCCTTACCCGGCGCTGGGTTCAGCAAGACATTCCGGCGTTCCGGCCCGAACCCTTTCTGACCACCGAACACGATTATCTGAGCCGCGTTGACTTCGAGCTGGAACGCATTCAGTTTGACCCCAACCGGGACCCGCAGTTTGTAGTCAGCTCCTGGGCCCAGATTGAAAAGGAGCTGTTGGAGAAAGAAGAGTTCGGGCAGTACCTGCAGCAAAACTCCCCGCTGGCTTCCGCTGCCGCAGCCTTGCGCTCCATCCCGGACCCGGCGGCCCGCGCAGCCGCGGCCCGGCAACTGGTGCTGCAAGCCGTGGGGTACAGCGGCTCGGCCTCACTTTATGCGCGGGCTACCCCCAAACGAGTGCTGGAAACCCGTCAGGGCAACGCGGCTGAAATCAATCTGCTGCTGGTGCGCCTGCTGCGCGAAGCCGGCCTGGAGGCCCAGCCCCTGCTGCTGAGCACCCGCAACCACGGCCGCATTCAAACGGAGCTGCCCGTGCTAAGCCAGTTTAACTACGTAGCGGCTCACGTGCGTTTGCCCGGCAACCAGGAGCTGGTACTGGACGCCACTGACCCTACCCTACCCCCGGAGCTGCTGCCGGAGAACTGCCTCAACGACCAGGGCCGGCTGCTGGGTTCGGCGGGGCGCTGGGTTGCCCTGGCGCCGTCGGCCCCCAACCTGCGCTACACCCACGCCCGCCTCACGCTCGAGGCGACGGGCACTTTGCAGGGAACCGTGCGCCAGGAGTACGCGGGCTACGCCGCTTCGGAGCACCGCCAGCCTGTGGCGGCCCTGCGCCAGCAGTGGCAGCAGGCCCACCCCGATTGGCAGATTGAAAAAGCGGAAGTGGTGGCCACTGACCTGACCCGCCCCGTAGCTCTTACGCTGGCGGCCCGCCTGCCCGGGGCTGAAGCCACGGCCGCTACACTCTACGTGCGCCCGACGGCCCAACTGGGACTGCCCGCCAACCCCTTCCGCCACCCCGACCGCCTCTACCCGGTGGATATGGCCAGCCCCCAGCGGCTGGAGTACATGGTGGAGCTTACCCTGCCCGAGGGCTACGCCGCCACGGAGCTACCCGCCGCCGCTACCCTAGCCCTACCCAACGAGGGGGGCCGCTTCGTGTTTAGCGTAAGCCAGCCCACGGCCCAGACTCTGGCCATTACCAGCCGCCTGCATCTGGCGAAAACCCATTATTCGGCCGAAGAGTACCAGGCCCTGCGGGAGCTGTACGCCCGGGCGCTGGCCAAAATGGCCGAGCCGATTGTGGTGCAGCGCCAATAAACTACCCGGCCTATTTGCTTGGGTAGCGCTGAATAGTGATATTTCGATTCCGCTTCTCTACCCTGTTGCAACTGTAGTATATCTCCCGCAGTGCTAGCTCCGGACAAGCAGTCCAAGGCCTGGGAATAGCTATCCTTCAATCGTCACATTAACCTACCCGTGTTGGTATGATTCAACCTTTACTCCGCCGGCTGTTTCTGGCTGGTATTTGCTCCGGTGCGTCCGTATCCATAGCCTACGCCCAGGCTGACCCTATTAAGTTTGGCAAAATTGACGAACGGGACCTGACCGGCCAGAACTTCGTGGCCGATAGCGCCGCTCCGGCCGTGGTGCTCTGCGACTTTGGCCGCTCCCGCTTTGATTACAGCGAGGGTGGGTTCCGCGTGATTTTTGAGCGAGTAGCCCGCATCAAAATTCTGAAAAAAGCCGGCTACGACTACGCCACGGTAAAAGTGCCGCTCTACCACCGGGGCACCAACGAGGAAAAGCTCACGGCCCTGCGCGGCTTCACCTACAACCTGGTGAACGGGCAGGTCGTCAAGGAAAAGCTCAATTCTGAGTCGATGTTCCGGGAAGAAAGCACGCCCAACATCACTATCCGCAAATTCACGATGCCTAACGTGCGGGAAGGCCCCATTGTGGAGTTTGCGTACACGGTAGCCTCGGAGTTTACCTTCAATTTTCAGGACTGGACCTTCCAGTCGGATATTCCGGTGCGCTGGAGTGAGTACCGCGCCGCCATTCCGGAGTACTTCGACTACAAGATGCTGATGCAGGGCTACGAGCCCCTGGAAGTGCAGGAGCGCACGGAAGGCACCACCCAGTACGTCATCCGCTGGTCCTCGTCCATTGAGCCGGGCATGCAGGGCGGCCGGCAGTCGGGCGGCTCGGAAACGGTTACGCCCCGCGTAACCAACTTCCGCTGGGCCATGAAGAACCTGCCCGCCATGCGCGAGGAGCCCTACATGACTACCACCAACGACTACATTGCCAAGATTGACTTCGAGCTGGCCGGCACCAAATGGCCCAACGAAGCCTATAAGTCGGTGGCCAACTCCTGGGAGAAGATTGACTACGAGCTGCTCAACGAAGACAGCTTCGGGGCCCAGCTCAGCCGCGGCAGCTTCCTGAAGCAGCAGCTCGCGCCCCTGGTAGCCCAGCACACCGACCCCGCCGCCCGCACCGCGGCCGTGCATGATTTGATTCGTCGCGCCGTAAAGCACAACGGCAACAACGGCGTTTTCTCCTCGGGTAACATCCGGCGGGTGTACGAGCAGAAATCGGGCTCAGCCGCCGACGTGAACCTGCTGCTGATTGCCGCCCTGCGCGAAGCGGGCCTCCAGGCCAACCCCGTCGTGCTGAGCACCCGCAGCCACGGCCGCATGGAAACCAACGTACCCCTGATGAGCCGCTTCAACTACGTGGTAGCCCACGTAGCGCTGCCCGAAGGCAAGGAGCTGCTGGTGGACGCCACCGAGGAGCTGGCTCCCTGCGGCATGCTCCCGTACCGCTGCCTCAACGGCGTGGGCCGCCTGGTGCTACCCAAGGCCAGCGAGTCGCGGTGGGTGGAGCTCAAGCCCGCCGACCGGCTGGTAACCTACCGCCAGATCAACCTGGCGGTAGATGAAAAAGGCAGCCTCAGCGGCAAGGTACACCAGGAACACGGCGGCTACTTGGCCCTGAACCAGCGCGAAAAGCTGCGGAAGCTGGGCGAGAAAAAGTACGTGGAGGAAATCATTACCGACCATGAGGGCTGGAGCATTCCGAAGTACACCTTCCAGGAGCGCGACAATCTGCACAAGCCCCTGATGCTGGACTACGAGTTTGCCGCCGCGGGCGGAGAAACGCCGGCAGGCACCATTTACCTGAACCCCATGCGCTACTTCGGCACCGACAAAAACCCCTTCCTGCACGAGGGTCGGCGCTTCCCCGTGGATTTCGGGGCCTCCCTGGATGAAACCATCGTGCTGACTATTACCCTGCCGGCGGGCTACCTGCTGGAGGAAACCCCCAAAGGCATGTCCGTGCAGCTGCCCGAAGGCGGCGGCCGCTTCCTCTACAACGTGCAGCCCGGCGAAGGCACCATTCAGATTATGAGCCGCATGAGCCTGACCCGGCCGGTTTACTCAGCCGAGGAATACGCCTACCTGCGGGAGTTTTTCACCCACGTGATGACCAAGCAGGGCGAAAAGCTGGTGCTTAAGAAGAAAGTCTGATGCGTACCTACCTTTTTCCCTTTGTAGCCGGCTGCGCGGCTTGGCTGAGCGTGGCAGCGGGCCCGGCGCGGGCCGCCTACGGGCCGGCGCCAAAGTATGCGGTGGCTGCCCTACCCGGTGCCCTGCGCGAAAACGCCCACGCCGTGGTTCGCCGCCACGAGGAAACTCTGCTGGTAAAGTCGGTGAGCCGCACGGTGGAAACGGTGCGCCGCGCCGTTACGGTGCTCGATGAGGCCGGAGCGCGCTGGGCGACGGAACTGGTGTACTACAGCCAGCTCAACAGCATCAGCTACTTCCGGGGTAGCGTGTACGACGCCGAGGGCCGGCTGCTGCGCCAGCTCCGCCCGGCTGACATCCACGACATTAGCCTTTCCGACGGCTTCAGCCTGGCTTCCGACGCCCGCGGCCGGGTAGCCGATTTAAGCCAACCCTCTTACCCCTACACGGTGGAGTTCGAGTACGAGGTAGTGTCGGATAACCCCTTGTTTTACTCGACCTGGCGGCCCCAGCCCGTGGAGCAGCTAAGCGTAGAGCAGGCCTCGTTTCGGGTATTGATGCCCACGGGCCTGGCCCTGCGCTACCAGGAACTGCACCTGCCGGCCGGGGCCGCCCAGGCTCGCCACACCCAGGGCAGCCAGGAAGTATACGAATGGCAGGTGCACGATTTGGCCGCCCGCGAGGAAGAACCTGACGGGCCCTCCGTAGCCGATGTTACGCCAGCCGTGCTGACGGCGCCCACCCAGTTTGAGGTAGAAGGCCACGCCGGCCAGCTTTCCTCCTGGGCCGACCTGAGCCGCTGGACCTACGAGCTGAACGCCGGCCGCGACGCCCTGCCGCCGGCCCTGCAGGCGCGCATGGCCGCCCTGGTACAAGGCGAAACCGATGAGCGGGCCCGCATCCGGAAGGTGTACGAGTTTCTGCAGACCACTACCCGCTACGTCTCCATTCAACTGGGCCTGGGCGGCTGGCAGACGTTTCCCGCGGCCTCCGTGGCGGCCAATGGCTACGGGGACTGCAAAGCCCTGACCAACTACTGCAAGGCCCTGCTGGGGGCGGCCGGCATTACGGCCCACGCCGCACTGGTGCGCGCCGGCTCCGATGAGCAGGACATTCGCACGGACTTCCCCAGTTCCCAGTTCAACCACGTGGTGCTGTGCGTGCCCCTGGTCAAGAGTGCCCGGCCCGATACCGTGTGGCTGGAGTGCACCAGCCAAAGCAATCCGTTTGGGTACATGGGCGGCTTCACGGGCAACCGCCACGCCCTGCTGCTGCTACCCCAGGGCGGGCGCCTGATTGCTACCCCCCGCTACGGCGCCACTGAAAACCGGCGCGAGCGACTGGCCGACGTGTACCTGGACGCCCAGGGCAATGCCACAGCTACCCTGCGCACCCTGCGCACCGGCCTGGAATACGACGCCGTGGCTACCTTGCCGAGCCTGGACCTGCCCGAGCAGAAAAAGCACATCAGCAGCCGGCTGCCCCTGCCCAACTTTACCCTGACCAAGGTAGCCCTACGGCCCACGCCTCCCGGCGCGGCCGTGCCCGGCCTGACGGAAAGTCTGTCCCTTACGCTGCCGGCTCTGGCCCCGCCCAGCGGCAAGCGCGTGTTCCTGACGCCCAACCTGCTCAGCCGGCTTTCCGCCCCGGCCGCCAGCGTGGGCGAGCGGCAAACCGACCTCTGGCTCGACCACGCCCTCACCCAAACCGACACGGTGCGCCTGCACGTGCCCGCCAGCCTGCGTCCCGAGCAGCTGCCCGCGCCCGTACAGCTCAGCACCCAGTTCGGCACCTACTCCAGCCAGCTGCAAACCCTGCCCGATGGCACCATTCAGTACATCCGCCGGCTGCAGCTGCCGCGCACCCGCTTTGCCCGCACCGACTACCCTGCCTACCTGGAGTTTCGGCGCAAGATCAGTGCGGCGGACAAAGCCCAGTTGGTATTGCTGAAAACGGACGCGTAACGACTTCTAACTCAACGCAACAAAGCGCGCCTACCCCCGTCCGGGTAGGCGCGCTTTGTTGTGCCAGGGGCCGCAGCCCGGCGCAGGTTGCAGCTGCTAAACTGCAGCCCCTGAAGCGGCGTTTCCAGTTGATTCTATGGGCAACCCGACCCCAGAATTATATGCTTTCCGCCGGAGGACTTCGGCAGTAAAACTGCCTACCTTAGAGCTTCCCGTTTACGTTTTCCCTCGACTTCCCTTCGTCTGTCTGCTATGCCTGACACCTCTACTTCGCGCCGGCCCTGGTATGCCTTCCTGACGGGGGGCGCCCTGGTGGCGGCCCTGGGCGCCACCATTCCCACGGCGCTGGCACAGCGGGTACTGTGGTCCGATTCTCCTACGCTGTCCGCGGCGGCCCGGCCCGCGGCGCAGCCCCTGGCCCACTTCCGGTCGGTGAGCTTTCAGTTGACTACGTTGCGAAGCGTGTTGCAGAGCGCGCCGGCTGGGCGCGGCGTGGTAGCAGCCACCTCGGCTACGGTTATATCCTTGCCCCTGCCCGATGGTAGCTCCCAACGGTTTCGGGTAGTGCAGGCGCCCGTAATGGCCCCGGAGCTGGCCGCCAACTACCCGGCCATCCAGACGTACGCCGCCCAGGGCATCGACGACCCCACGGCCACGGCTCGCCTGGACATCAGCCCCGACGGCTTTCACGCCCTGATTCTGGCCGCCGACAAGACGGTGTACATTGACCCGGCCGTGCGCGGGACGGCGGCGCACTTGGTATTTGAGCGCCGGGCCATAAACCGCGCGGCGTTTCCCTTCGTGTGCACTACCCCCTCGGCGGCGGAAGTAACTGCCTTGAGTTCAGTGAGCCGGGCCGCGGGCCGGGCGGCAGTGGCCAACGGCACTACCCTGCGCACCTACCGGCTGGCCCTGGCCTGCACCGGCGAGTACGCGGCGTTCCACGGCGGAACCAGGGCGGGCGCGCTGGCTGGCATGGTGGCGTCGGTTAACCGGGTGAATGCCATTTATGAGCGGGAGCTGGCCGTGCGGCTGATACTGGTGCCCAACAACGACCGGCTGATTTTTCTGAACCCTACCACCGACCCGTACTCCAACACGGACGGGGAGGCCATGCTCGAAGAAAACCAGACGGTAGCTGACTCTCTGATCGGGCCCAGCAACTACGACATCGGGCACGTGTTCAGCACGGGCGGCGGGGGCATTGCTCAGCGGCCCTCCGTGTGTATCGATGGCAAAGCGCGCGGCGTTACCGGCTCCCCGTCCCCGATTAACGATGCCTTTGATGTGGATTACGTGGCCCACGAAATGGGGCATCAGTTTGGGGCTGACCATACCTTCAATAGCACGGCGGATTTCTGCAGCGGCAACCGGGAGGCTTCCTCGGCCTACGAGCCGGGTTCGGGCTCAACCATTATGGCTTACGCGGGCATCTGCGGGGCCGACAACCTGCAGCCGAACTCCGACCCCTACTTCCACTCCCACAGCTTCGACCAGATTGTGGCCCACATTACGGGCCCGGGCAACTGCTCCGTGAACACCGCTACCGGCAACACGCCGCCGGTGGTAAATGCCGGGGCCAGCTACGCCATTCCCGTGCGCACGCCTTTCGTGCTGAGCGGCTCCGCCACCGACGCCAACGCCGACGCGCTTACCTACGTGTGGGAGGAGCTGAACCTGGGGCCCAACGGGGCCCTGAACGCGCCAACCGGCGACGCCCCCATCTTCCGGTCGTTCACGCCTACCTCCAGCCCAACCCGCACGTTTCCGCGGCTTACCGACCTGCTCAACAATACCCAAACGCCCGGCGAACTGCTGCCCACCTACGGGCGGCGCCTGATTTTCCGGCTGGTTGCCCGCGACAACCGCGCCGGGGGCGGCGGCGTCGATTATGACTCGCTGCAGGTGGTGGTGGTGCCCACGGCCGGGCCCTTTGTGGTGCGCAGTCCCAACAGTGCTACGTCCTGGCTGATAGGCGCCCCGCAGCAGGTTATCTGGGACGTGGCCAATACCAACCAAGCCCCCATTAACGCGGCAACGGTCAACATTCTGCTCTCTACCGATGGGGGCCTGACCTACCCTACGGTGCTGGCGGCCAACACCCCCAACGATGGGTTTGAGGCCGTAACGGTGCCCGCCGGTGTGGCAGCTACTTCCACGGCCCGGGTGCGCGTACAGGCCAGCGCCGGCATCTTTTTCGATATTTCCAACCAAAACCTGACGCTGACTGCGCCCACCGGTCCGACCTTCTTCCTGCAAACGGCTGACGCGGCTACGCTGGCTTTTTGCCCGGGCAACTCGGCTACGATTCCGCTCAGCATGGGCCAGCTACAGGGGTTCAGCGGCAACGTAACGCTTTCTGCCACCAACTTGCCGGCCGGCGTTACGGTCACGTACGCGGCCAACCCCGTAGCGGTGGGCAGCGCCACCACGGCCACCATCACGGCTGACGCCAGCACGGCGGCCGGCACCTACACGCTGCAGCTCACGGGCACCAGCGGGGGCGTGACGCGGGTACTGGATGTATTGCTGACCATCCGGCCCTCCGCCACCCAGGCCCCCACGATTACTACCCCCGCCGCGGGCGGGCTATCCACGCTACGGCCCCGCATTACCTGGACTGCCGTGCCGAATGCCATTTCCTACGAGGTGCAGGTAGCCACCGATGCGGCCTTTACCAGCCTGGTAGTTAACCAGACGGGCATTACCGGCACCACTTTCACAACCCTGCTGCTGCAGCCCACTACTACTTACTATGTGCGCGTGCGCGGGGTTAGTGCCTGCGCAACGGCGCCTTATTCGGCTACCCGGCAGCTGCTGACGGGCACCCACACGTTGCGCACGGCAACGGCTACCCAGGTGCCCCGCACCATTGGCAGTACGGCCGGCGCTACTACCACCTCCACCATCGTTATCGGCAACACGGAGCGGGTGTCGGACCTTCGGATTCGGGACCTGACCCTCACGCATCCGGACCTAAGTGAGCTGGAAATCACGCTGACCAACCCCGCCCGCCGCCAAACGGTGCTGCTGGCCCAGGTCTGCCCCGGCACCAGTAACCTGAACCTGAGCCTGGCCGACGATGGCACGGCCCTTACCTGCCCTCCCGCGGCGGGTGCCACGGTGCGACCGACCGGGTACCTGGGCGACGTGCTGAACGACCCGGCTTTTGGCAGCTGGACGCTGAGCATCCGCGACACGAGGGCGGGCAACGGGGGCACCCTCACGGGCTGGAAGCTGGAGCTTTACACCCTGAACGAGCCTCCGGCAGCGCCCTCGGGCCTGAGCGTACTGGCCCCGGTAGTCGCCAACAATATGGCCAGCCTGGATTTGGTGTGGCTAGACGATTCGGGTACTGAAACCGGCTTCGAAATTGAGCGCGCCCAGTTTGGCGGGGCCTTTACCCGCATTGCCACGGTAGGCACCAACGTCACGACCTACACGGACCAGGTCCGGACCAACGGCACGTTCTGCTACCGGGTGCGCGCCATCAATGCCTTTGGGGCCTCCGGCTACTCCAACGAGGCGTGCCAGACGGTTTCCACCGTTACGGGTATTGCTAGCGCGGCCCTGCTGCAGGGCGTGGAAGTTTCCCCGAACCCCAGCGCCGGGCTGTTTCAAGTGAAAATCGACAATGCCCACCGCGGCCCCATCACGCTGCGGGTGGCGGATGGGCTCGGCCGCAGCCTCTCCACCCAAACCTTCAAGAAGTCTGCCGCCGTGCTGCAGTGCCCGCTCGACTTAACCCCGCTGGCCCCCGGAGTGTACAATTTGCACCTGGATATGCCCGACGGCTCGGCCGTAGTTCGCTTGCTGAAACAGTAAATCATGCCTAAAAACGGTAGTGCCACAAGGCGGCTCTCAGAACTGAGAGCCGCCTTGTGGTTTTTGGGCCTGGCCTTTGTCAGCCAGGTTGTATGAACAGTAAACCAAAATCCCGTCATACAGAGGCACAGCCGAAGTATCTCGCGTGCGTCATAGTGGTCTTGTCATGCAGAGGCGCAGCCGAAGCATCTCGCTCGAATCGTTGGGTTATGATTGATTACAACATCAGCCCGCGAGATGCTTCGGCTGCGCCTCCGCATGACGGTCTTATTGAGTTGAAGCAGCCGTGAAGCTGTCCTGCTTCGGCCACTCCACCACTCTGCACGATGGCCTTGTTGAATCGAAGGAACTTACTTTCTACCCAACTTAGGCTGGTCAGCTAAGCCCGTCCGTATCAAAATCGGTAGCGCAGCTGGGCTTTTACCTCGGAGCGGGTAGTCCCCTGAATTTCTTCGAGGCCGGAGCCGATGGTGCGCTGGTGGCGGTAGTTAGTGGTGGCGAAGCGCAGCCACAGGGTAAGGTGGCGGTTGAAGTCGTACTGGGTGAGTAGGTAGGCGCGGGTGCCCTGGCCCGACAAGGCCGGCACGGAAAAGGCGTACAGCACGTCCTGCTCGAAAACGTACTGGCGCGTGTCGTAATCGTCGGTATCGAAGAGGGCGTAGCGGGCCGAAAAGCGCAGGCGGCGCAGGGGCTGCACGGTTACATCCTGGGCCAGCACGTAACCGCGGCGGATTGGGCGGCCTTCCTCCTCGTAGCTGGTGCCCTGCACGCGGGTGCGCAGGCTGAGGGCGGGTGTAGGGCTGGCATCATAAAATACCAACAGGCTTTGCCGGCGGGTGGGTACGGGCAGGGGCGCCGGGCGCAACGTGTCGGCGTTGTAGGCTTTGGTGCGCTGGCGCAGTTGGGCGTAGAGCAGGCTGGTTTTGGTGGGACTGAACGTGACGCGCACCAGCCAGTCGTGGCCGGCGCTGGGGGCGCCCACCTGGTAGCGCAGCCACGGAAACCGGAACCGGTCGTAGTAGGCCGACACCTCCCAGCGCGCCACTGGCCGCACTTTCAGCCCCAGGTACACCCCATTCTCGTTGATGTTGCGCGAGTTTTCACTGAGGGCATTGCCGTAGAGCGTATGGAAATTCCGGTCGTAGCGGCGGTACAGCAGGGCGGCGTCTACAGTCGGCGCCAGGCTGGCCAGCACGCCGTTCACGGTGCCCAGGCCCCCACTGCTGCTGCGCGCCGTTTCACCGAACAGCAATACGTTGTGCCATACGTAGCTGTAGTGCGCCCCCAGGGCCAGGTTGCGCCGGCCCCGCAGCTCAAAGGCGTTGTAAGGCTCGTCGCGCCGCTGCAGGGGTTTGTCGAACTGGGTATGCACGGCGGTAAGGCCCGCTTGCAAGTCGTCGCCGGCGCTGTGGTAGCTGAGGTTGCCGCCCAGCACGGTTTCGCCCAGGGCCTGGCGGTTGGCCAGCTCCGTGGGCGTGCGGTGGAAGCCCGTCAGGAGCAGGCCCGAGGAAAACTCGCTGAAATCGGCCAGCGAATCCGGGGCTTGCTGCACGGAGGCATCAATGCGTTTGCGCGAGCCAAACGCCGTGGCCCGCAGCGTGGAAGTTAGGGCGAGGGCAGCGGCGGCCCCGCGAAAAAACGTGTTTTCCAGCACCGAGGAGTAGGGCCGCACGCCCACGGAGCTGCGGCGCAGGGTGGTAATGGTTTCGGCCCCCTTCCCCACCGCCAGCCCCGAGGACAGCAGCAGGCCCTGCCCGAACTGCAGCTGGTAGTCGCCCAAGGCCAGGGTTTTCAGCCGGCCCCGCTCCTGCACTACCAGGTGGGCCGAGTAAAAGTCGGCGCCGTAGCGGCGGGTAGCCGGGTCCCACCGGAACTGCTCGCCGGCATCCTTTTCGGCCGTAAAGCCCAGGCTAAAGTCCTTGCCGTGGCTGACCCGGTAGCGCACCAGCAGCTTATCGGGGGAGCCCAGGTAGCGCGTGGCCGGCGCGCCGGTGCGGGTAGTATCGGGCGGGGCGTACCCGGGCCTGGCTTGCAGTACCCGCTCGTAGCGCAGAAACAGGGCGTTGTTTTCCTCGTGGGCTATGCGCTGCCAGAGGTTTCCGCGGCCGGCGTTGGGGTTGGCGGTAGCCGCCGCCACGAACGGCGCGGCGCGGTAAATTGTGCGTAGGTCGAAGCCCTCAACGCTTTGCAGCTCATACAAACTCAGCAGTGGTCCGTTGCGCCGCCGGTGCTCCAGCAGGCTGGTTATCTGGGTTTCCGAAAGCAAGAGCAGGCCCCGCAGCTCCTCGCGGGAGGCGGTGTTGAGGTTGAGCGGGGTTTGGTAGTACTGCAGCAGCGTTTCGTAGAGGTCCTCGTAGGGCACCTGGTCGCTCTGAATTTCGGCAAACAGTTCCTGGGTTAGCCGGTCGAGGTCGGGCACGGCGGGGCGCGGGTACTCCTGGGCCCGGGCCGACACGGCCGCCACCAGCCCAACCACTACCCCCAACAGATACTTCCAGCTCATGGCTGCTTGGCTTCCCGGCGCCAGGCTACGCTCAGCTGCTGGCTTAGCCCCAGCGCCTCGTGCCAAGCGGCGGCATAGTCCAGCTGAAACTGTCCGGCCCGAAACCCAACCCCGCCCGTGAGCTGGCTGGTCAGGGAGGACAGCCCGGCCCGCAACGCCAGCACAGATAGGGGCTGGTACTCCAGGCCCGCCTTAAAATCAGCGTCCTGCTCCACGTCCTTCTCGGTTTCGGCCAGCAGCAGCACTTTCTCGGAGGCCCGCCACGCCAGCCCGGCCCGCAGCACGGTGGGCACCCGCTCATCCTGGTAGGCAGCCAAGCGGGCCTGGTTGAGGTTGTAGAGGGTAGCGCCGAAGGTGAGCTTGCGCGGAATAATATCGGCTTGCCCACCCAACGAGGCCGCAACCACCCGCCGGCTGCTCAAGCCTTCCAGGCTGGTTTGCAGCACTTCTACCCGCGCCCCCAGCCGCACCGTGCCCAGCCGGTAGCCGTAGCCCAATCCGAGCCGCTGCTCCGCGTAAAGTCTACCCCCAAACCGCTGCGCCGTGATGCCCACCACCCCGTAACGCGGCGCATCCGGGGCGGCTACCGCAGCTGGCACGTTCGCCACGGCGGTGGCCGGCGCCCGGTTGCCCAGCGGCACGGCCGCCACCACCGATACAGTATTCAGGGCCGGCAGCAGGTAGCGGTTTTCGGCCCCGAAACCAACCGTGGGCTGCCGCAGACTACCCAGGGCGGCGGCGTTGTTAGCGCCAGCCCACCCGTCGTCTTCCAGCACGCTCCCAATCTGCCCGAGGCCGGCACTGCGGGCGCCCCACAGGCCCGGTCCGTTGCCCTGGGCGCACACGCCTTTACTACCCAATAAAACGGCTACCCAAAAGTATATTTTCACCATACGCAGGATATATCACGTGTATACTATCGAAAGGTAAGGTAGCTCTTGCAACGAGCCAAATTTCCGGCAGTTTGCCCACAGAAAAGCCCCGGCACCATACGGTACCGGGGCTTTTTACTAGGTAAGCTGCATGCTTTACAGCATGGCGGCGTCTTTCTTTTTCTTGATTTTGACTTTGCCGCCTTGCTCGGTTTTCACCTTCATCTTTTCCACATCGCTCATATCGGCGGTGGAAGCCGCGGCGGCCGGACCCACGCCGGGGTTCGGGCCGTTATTGACGATGGTCATTTCATCGACGAGGTGCTTGGCACCACCCAGCTTCTCCACGCACCAGAGCACGTAACGAATGTCAGCGTTGATGCAGCGCTTCAGCTCGGGGTCGTAGGCCAAGTCGCCGGTCATGGCTTCCCAGTTGCCGTCGAAGGCTAGGCCAATTAGCTCGCCGCGGCCATTAATGACGGGCGAGCCGGAGTTACCGCCGGTAATGTCGTTGTCGGTGATGAAGGCCACGGGCAGGTTGCCCTGCTTATCGGCGAAGCGGCCGTAGTCCTTCAGTTTAAGCAAGTTCAGCTCTTTCTGAGGCACCACAAACTCGGGGTTGGTGGGGTCTTCTTTTTCCAGAATGCCCTGGGCCGTGGTTTTGTAGTCGTAGGCTACCGCGTCGCGGCCGCGGTACGGGCGCACCGTGCCGTAGCTCAGGCGAATGGTAGAGTTAGCATCGGGCGAGTACACCTTCTGGGAGTTCTTCTCGCGCAGGGCGGCCACGTACAGGCGGTTGGCGCGGCCCAGACCCGCCTGCAGGCCCTGCAGCTTGGGCACAATGTTCTGCACGTAGTTCTGGTACACCGACTGGTAGGTTTTGTAGCCGGGGTCAGCTTCCAGCTTGGCCAGTGTGGGCGCGGCCAGGAAGGCGTTCAGTTTGGCTTCCGAAGCCAGGAAGGAGTTGCTGAACACGTAATCGGCGTACTTCGGCATGGAGCCGCCGTACTGCTTCTGCACGGTCTGGAACACGTCGGGCTGCTGGTTTTGGGGCACGTCCTGCATATAAAGCGCCATCAGGGCCGCGAATACCTTTTTATCGGTGGGGGCGCTGTAGTCTTTAAAATGCTCGGCCAGAGGACCTTTCAGATCGGCAACGGCTTTCTCAATGGAGGCTTTGTCACCGGCTTTCAGGGCGGTGGCCAGCGGCATCAGGCGGGCGGCCAACGGAATGATTTCGGTGCCGAAAGCGGCTTCGTTCACGTACTGGGTGCTCAGGTTGAATTCCCGGATGCCGGCGTACGACTGGTTGATGACGTTAAGCGCGTCGCCGTACTGCTGGGCGCGGGCGGGGTCCTGGGCAATCCACTGCAGCAGGGCATTTTCCTCGGCTTTCTTGGCGTCCACGGTTTTCAGCCGCTTCATGCCTTCATTCTGGCCGATGTAGTACTTCCAGTAGTTAGCAATGCCGGCGTACTTGGAGGCGTACTTTAGGCGTAGGGCGGCGTCCTGATCCATGTCCTCTTTCCAGAGCTTCAGGCGGGTGTCGCGCAGCTTGATGCGGGCCGGGTTGGTTTGGTCGAGGGTGAGCTGGAGGCCGGCGGCGGGCAGGAAGCGCTGGGTGCGGCCGGGAAAGCCGAATACCATGGCAAAGTCGCCCTCACTAACGCCCTGCAAACTCACGGGCAGGTGCTTTTTGGGCACATAAGGTACGTTGCCGGGCTGGGGGGTAGCAGTGGGCTGGTTGTTTTTATCGGCGTACACCCGGAACATGCTAAAGTCGCCGGTGTGGCGGGGCCACATCCAGTTGTCGGTGTCGCCGCCAAACTTACCCACGGCTTCCGGCGGGGCCCCTACCAGGCGCACGTCGCCGAAGCGCTGGTAGATAAAGAGGTAGTACTCGTTGCCCCCGAACATGTCGCGCACGTAGGCCACGTACTTACCGTTTTCCTTGGCGTTGTCGGCCAATTCGCGCTGGCGCTTTTGCACGGTGGCCGTGCGCTCCTGCTCAGGTGTGGCGGACGTAATGCCTTCCAGCACCTTGCCGGTCACGTCTTCCATGCGCACCAGAATATCCACGAACAGGCCCGGATTCTGCTTTTCCTCCTGGCGGGTAGCGGCGAAGAAGCCGTTTTGCAGAATGTTGTTCTGGGGCGTGCTGTGGCTCTGAATGGCGTCGTAGCCGCAGTGGTGGTTGGTCAAGAGCAACCCCTGGCTGCTTACGAACTCGCCGGTGCAAAAGCCGCCGAGCTGCACCACGGCATCTTTCAGGGAAGCGTTATTGACGTCGTAGATTTCTTCGGCCGTGAGCTTGAGGCCTTTCTTCTGCATGTCGGCCTGGTTGAGGCGCTTCACGAAGAGGGGCAGCCACATGCCTTCGTCGGCGCGGGCCGCCAGGGGCAGCAGCAGCGTCAGCAGCAGGGCCTTGGCCCAGTGAGTGGTACGCATAAGGAAGGTGGATTAGGGGTAGGAAACTGACCAACGGAATCGGTCGGCGAATTTACACAATACCACGCAGGGCCCCGCCGCCCCACCCGGCTCAGGCGCAACCATTCCAGCGGTTTTTATGGTTCTTTGCTGACTATGTTCTACCTGTTTCGCCAGTTGCTGCTGGGTTTGCTCTGGGTGTACCGTCACCTGATTTCGCCGCTCACCCCGGCCAGCTGCCGCTACACGCCTACCTGCTCAGCCTACGCCGTAGAGGCCGTGACCAAGTACGGCCCCTGGCGCGGTGGCCGGCTGGCCCTGCGCCGCATCAGCCGCTGCCACCCCTGGGGCGGCCACGGCCACGACCCCGTACCGTAACAGTGAAGTGGTGAATGAGTGAATGAGTGAGGTAGGAAATAGGAAACGCTCGTTATCCCGAGGCAGTAGGTAAAGGCCTTCTCACGCTAGAACGAGTCATTAGTACAATGGTCGTTCGGCTGTGCGTCGTTCTGACGTGAGTTGATCCTTCGGCTACTGCCTCAGGATGACGAGCGTTTCTTATTGCCTACCTCATTCACTCATTCACTCACCACTTCACAATTTCATCACTTCACCATTTTCCTTCCGTATAAGCCCAGGTATTGCTGCGGTGGCCCTTGGCTACGGCAGCTTTTTTTCAGCTAGTTACTGCCCATATGCGCACTTTATCTTTTGCCACCGCCCTGGTTGGCCTGCTGCTTAGCAGCTGTTCTGAAGCCCAAACCAAGGAATCCGTCAGTGAGCCCAAGCAGGAGAAATCGGGGAAAAAGAAAGGAAAGAAAGGCAAAGGAGCCGCCGATATTGCCAACCTCACCCGCCTGGGCTCCATGAACGATGTGCCGGAAAGCTCCGGCCTGGTGTTGGCCGAACAAGCCGGCACCTTTTATACCCACGGCGACGAGGGGGCGCGCCCTACCCTGTACAAGGTTGATGCTACCGGCCGCACCGTTGCGGAGTTGGAAGTACCGGTGCAGGGCGACGACTGGGAAAGCATTACCCGCGACACCCAGGGCAACCTCTACATCGGCGACGTGGGCAACAACAACAACAACCGCCGCGACCTGGTTATGTACCGCCTCAACCCGCGCAACGTGCAGCAGGTGCAGGAAATCAAGCTTAAGTATCCGGATCAGCAAGACTTCCCGCCGGCCAAGCAGGACCAGAACTTCGACTGTGAGGCTACACTCTGGCACGCCGGCAAAGTGTACCTGTTCACCAAAGACCGGGGCCAGGGCCAGACCAGCAAAGTGTACACCGTGCCCGATCAACCCGGCAGCTACACGGCGCAGCTGCTCACCAAGCTCGCTATTCCGGGCGAAGTAACTGACGCTGCCCTCAGCCCCGACGGGCGCCGGCTGGTGCTGCTGGCCCGGCAGGAAATGTTTGTGCTGGAAGGCAGTAACCTGGCCGAGGCCCTGAAAGCTACGCCCCGGCAGATTTCCCTGAAAGGAGCCGGCCAGACGGAAGGGGCTACCTTCACGGATAACAGTACGCTGTACATCAGCAGCGAGCAGGGCGCTCTGTACAAATACACTTTCTAAAAAGGACAACGGAGAAGCGGCTGAATGGTGTGGTACTTGTTTCTTAGGTAGCGAATTTTCGCCGGCATCGGGTTCGGCCGTGGATGGGCCCTATTCTTTCCTTAAGTTTGGACTAAGATTTCGAAACCCGGCGCGGCCTTTCCCCAACCAGCGTCAATAATTTCCAGCAAATGGCTGAACAAACCACCCTCACCGGCCTGCGCGCCGGCGTGCTGCACGGCGACGAAGTGCAGCAGCTCTTCGACCACGCCAAAGCCAATGGCTACGCCCTGCCCGCCGTCAACGTGACGGGCACCGACACGGTTAACGCCGTGCTGGAAGCTGCCCGCGACCTGAACTCGCCGGTGATTATTCAGTTTTCGAACGGGGGCGCCCAGTTCTTCGCCGGCAAAGGCCTGCCCAACGACAAGCAGCAGGCCAGCATTGCCGGGGGCATTTCGGGGGCGCAGCACGTGCACCTGATGGCCGAGGCCTACGGCGTACCTGTAATTCTGCACACCGACCACGCCGCCAAAAAGCTGCTGCCCTGGATTGATGGCCTGCTGGAAGCCGGCGAAAAGCACTTCGCCCAGTACGGCCAGCCCCTGTACTCCTCCCACATGCTGGACCTCTCGGAGGAGCCCATTGAGGAGAACATCGAAATCTGCAAGCAGTACCTGGCGCGCATGGCCAAGATGGGCATGACGCTGGAAATTGAGCTGGGCGTAACCGGCGGCGAGGAAGACGGCGTGGACAACTCCGACGTGGATTCCAGCAAGCTCTACACCCAGCCTTCGGAAGTGGCCTACGCCTACGAGGAGCTGAGCAAAGTAAGCCCGCGCTTCACGGTGGCCGCCGCGTTCGGCAACGTGCACGGCGTGTACAAGCCCGGCAACGTGAAGCTGCAGCCCGTTATCCTGAAAAACTCCCAGGATTTCGTGAAGCAGAAGTACGCGCTGGAGGCCGAGCGGCCCATCAACTTCGTATTCCACGGCGGCTCGGGCTCGTCGCAGGAGGAAATCCGCGAGGCCATCAGCTACGGGGCCATCAAGATGAACATCGACACCGACCTGCAGTGGGCGTTCTGGGACGGTATCCGGGGCTACTACCAGAAAAACGAGGGCTTCCTGCAAAGCCAGATCGGCAACCCCACCGGTGAGGATTCGCCCAACAAAAAGTACTACGACCCGCGCGTGTGGCTGCGCAAGGGCGAGGAAAGCTTTATCACCCGCTTGAAGGCCGCTTTCGAGGACCTCAACGCCGTGAACCGCCGCTTTTAACTTAAAGTTAGCCTAATGAAAAGGCCCCGTGCTCAACTGAGCACGGGGCCTTTTCGTTGGAGCGTGCTGCGCACCAGGCACAATACCTAGAATACCATGCGTTTATTTACGGGTGCTGAGCGCGGCTTCGGGTCCGGCCGAAGTTTCCTCTAAGTCACGCGGGGCGTAGCCGTAGGGGTTCTGCGGGTCTTTGCCGGCTCGCCACACTACCCACAACCCGATAAAAATCAGCGGGACGCTGAGCCACTGGCCCATGTTCAGGCTCATGTTTTGCTCGAAGGCTACCTGGTCTTCCTTGAGAAACTCCACCAGAAAGCGGAACGAGAACAGCAGCACCACGAACAAGCCGAATAGTTGCCCGCGCGGGGTGCGTTCCTTGGTGCGGTTCCACATGCCGTAGAGCAGCACAAACAGCACCACGCAGAACAACGACTCGTAAATCTGGGTGGGGTGGCGCGGCACGGCTACCTCGGTACCGGGCGCAATGCTCGTGCCGGCGGGCTGGGTTTGGAAAGCTATTTCGCCGTCGGCTTGCCGGGTGCGCTGCACCAGCACCGAACCGGCCGGCACGGGCTGGTCGGGGCGGGCTTGCTGCAGGTGCTCTACGTCGCGCGGGAACACGAAGGCCCAGGGCACGTCGGTGGGGCGGCCCACAATTTCGGAGTTCATCAGGTTGCCGATGCGAATCAGGGCCCCGCCCACGGCTACTACCAGCACAATCCGGTCGAGGGTCCAGAGCCAATCAAACTTGTTGTTGCGGCTGAACAGCCACACGGCGAAGATGATACCAATGGTAGCGCCGTGGGAGGCCAAGCCGCCGTGCCAGATTTTCAGGATTTCCCAGGGCTGGTCTTTGTAGGAAGCCCAATCGTAGAAGAATACGTGGCCCAGGCGAGCGCCCAACACCGTGCCCAGCAGCACATAAATCGTAATGACATCTACCCAGCGCGGCGACACCTTCTCGGATTTGTAGACGTGGCCCAGAATAAAAGTACCCACCACAAAGCCCGACATAAACAACAGCCCGTACCAGCGCAGGGTAAGCGGCCCAATTTCCGCCAGGATGGGATTGGCAGTCCACAGAATAGCGCTCAGCAAACTCATAAGCAGAAAGAAAGGATTTAGAGGCCCGAAAGTACGGAAAGCCGCGGGACTACCCGGTTTTAGTGCATCAGTTGAGCAGTAGCGAATAGTACGCCGACCAATCCCAGGCGTGCGTGCCGTAGAAACACCGGTCAAACTGCAACGACAAGCGCATATTGTACGCCAGGCATAGCACCACAAAGGTAGCGGCCGCGCCCTGCACCCACCGGGGGGGCGCCAGCAAATACGCCATCAGGGCGGCAATGGGCCAGGCCAAAAGCACGTACAACTCCACGAAGCCCCGACCCGCGTAGCCGCAGCCCAGAGCATAATCCCACCAGGCCGCGTACAAGTAAGAGGCCACAGCCCACGTCCCGAAGGCTAGCGCAGCCTGGCGGGGAGCCGTCCGAAACAGCACCAGCGTGCCCGGCAGCAGCAGCAGCAGCACAGGGTTATACAAAAAGCTGCCGTTTTTTGGCGCGGCCCACAACTCGGCCAGCTTAGGGGTAAGCAGGTTCGGAAAGCCCTCCTGCCCGTAGCTGTACGTCAGCCAGCTGCCATGCAGATAGTGGTAGTAGGCTAACTGCGGCAGCCAGAGTACTACCCCCGCTACCAGCAGCAGGCCCACCACCCGCACCTGAAATATACCGCGCAGCTGCCGCCGCCCCTGCTCCGCTTTCACCGGCCAGAGCAACAGAGGTAGAGCCAGCACCACATTCAACGGCCGCAGTACCGAAATGAGGGCAACGGTAGCGGCTATAGCTGCTACCAGGCCCAGAGAAGCGGGCGGCTCGTACTAGGCTGGCGCGGGCCGGCGAGTAAGTAGGTAAAGCAGCAAGGCAAAAGCAAAAAACGAATACACATGCGACATGCCGGTTTCGATGATGCCGTAATACCAAAGGTTGGTACCCAGCACCAGGGTCGTAATGGTTAGCCAAGTAGCCGCGCCGGTAAACTGTCGTCGCAGGGCCGTGCTCAACAGCCAGAGCCCCAGCACGAAGTATGTAGCCGACGCTACGTTGATGGCCTTGTGCTCGGCCTTTGAAAAACCACTCGTATCCGTGGTCAGGCCGCGGGCTACCAGCCAGAACGGGAACTCCAGCAGGGCAACTCCATAGGAGTATTTAGTTTCAACTTTACCAGTTGCCTGGTTTAGATGAAAGCCGTCGTTGGTGGCCTTGTCCACTGAATCGGGGAAGGCACGGGCATCGAAGTGGTAAACAAAGGCGGCGGGCAGGTACACGTAGTAGCCCGCTTTGTCGCCTGAAATTTCGCTGTGGTAGGTAAACCGGGCTGATCGGGAGTGCCGGTTCAGGCTTAGAAAGATTACCAAACCGTAGAATAATACCCAGAGTAGTTGCTTCATGAGTAGCTGATGTACCGGAGCAAAGGTACACCACGGCCCGGGCACTGTGCCCGCTGGCTTTTCACACGAATACCTGATTACAATTCCCGGCAAAATCAACCCAAGAAACCTGAGCACGACAAGCGCTGGCGTTAGAACTGCCCCAGCTCCTCCGTAAAGCCTCCGCTCAGGATGGGGAAGCGCAGCCAGGAGCGGGGGTCCACGTTGTAATCATCGAGGTGAAAGGCCGGGGCGAACCGCTCGCGCTTCCACTGGTTGCGGCTCCAGAGGCTGTAGAAGCGCTTCACGTACGTTTTCAACTGCTCCAGGTCCAGTTCAGGCTGTTCTTCCGCTAGGGTCGTTAGCACCTGCTGCGGGCTCAGGCGGTTATAGAAGGCCAGCCGCTCGATGCGGTTAAGCAGCGGGTAGGGCATCAGGTCCCGCTCGTCGGTTTGCTTGTCTTCCAGGGGGCGCAACTCGGCGGTGGGCTGCAGGCTGTTCACGTGGCGCAGGGCGGGGTAGTTCAACTCCGTTTCGGCCCAGCGCAGCCAGTCCTTCACAAAGGCCTTGTCCACGCCGGCAATGGGCGAAATGGAGCCGGCCGTGTCGCCATCCATGGTGCAGTAGCCCACGCTGGCTTCCGAGCGGTTGGAGGAGGTCATCAGCAGGCAGTTCTGCACGTTGGCCAGCATCCAAATGGCAGGAGCCCGCACCCGGGCCTGGATATTTTGTAGGGTCAGGTCGTCGGTTTTCCAGGTCAGCTCCCGGCCCAGGGCGCGCTCTATTTTGCCCACGTAGCCAGTTACCTCTTCGTCAATGGTCCAGCTGTAGAACACCGCGCCAATGGAATCGGCTAGTTCCTTGGCCGAATTGAACGTGTCGTCGGAGGAGTTGACGGTGCCCTGGTAGGCGCAAGTCAGCAGGCGGCCCGTCAGCTCTTTGTTGATGGCCGCTTGCCGGGCGCTAGGCTCCGTGTTCGACGCGTCCTTTGGGCCGGGAGTAGCCTGGTCGGGCGTGGGCACGGCGGGGCCGGCCAGGCGCTCAATATCCTCGGTGGTAAAGCAGCCGGAGCGCCGCATAAATTCAGCCGTGCCTATTTCGGTGGTACCCAGGCGCACTAGCTCCGCTACGGCCACGGCGCACATCACCGAGTCGGCCCCGCCGGACAGGCTGAGCACAAAGCCCCGGCTGCGGGCCTTGCGCAGGTAATCAAACAGGGCCAGGCTCAGGGCCTGATTTAGTTCGCGGTACTCGTCGGGGGTAGGCAGGGGCTGGATTTCCTCGGCGCGGATCTGCGCCGTGGTGAAGTCCACGTCCACGCACTCCATGTCCACTTCTTTAAAGCTCATGAGCTGGTTGCGTAGCAGCAGGTGGCCGTTGCGCGCCACCAGAATCTCGCCGTCATACACAATGCGGCCGGCTTCGTTACCCAGCAGGTTGGCATAGAGGTAGGTGCAGTTAAAATTGCGGGAGGCATTCAGTACCAGCTTGTAGCGCAGGTCCGTTTTGCTCATAGCAAAGTGGCTGGCCGAGGGATTCACAATCAAATCGACGCGGCCCATCAGCCGAGCTGCCGGCCGCACATCATCGGGCCGCCAGGCATCCTCACAGATTTCAAAGCCAAACTTTACGCCCTTGTGCTCGAAAATCATGTCGCCCAAGGGCCAATCCTCCCCTTCCCACGACACGGTAGTGGTTTTGCCGGCGGGCCAGGGCGTGAAGAAGCGCGGCTCGTAGTGCACCCCATCATTGGCCAGAAACTGCTTGGCCGCGAAGCCCAAAATCTGCCCGTCGCGGAGCACGGCGGCAGCGTTGTAGGTGCTGTGGTTCAGGCGTACCGGTAGGCCCACCGCCACGCAAATTCCCTCGGTCCAGGGCCGGATCTGCTGCAGATGAGCCAGGGCCGACTCGGGCATCCAGTCACTCAGAAACAAATCTTCGCAGCCGTAGCCCGTGAGGCAGAGTTCCGGCAGACAGAGCAGCTCCACGCCAGCCGCTTTGGCTTGTTCAATGGCTTCGCGGATGGTGCGTAGGTTATGGGTCCAGTCAAGAGGTATTTGGTTGAGGGCGGCGCCGGCTATTCGCATGAGGAAAGGAAGTTAGTCTTGCAAAACAACTCCATTTCTCTGGTTCAGGTTGCCCTTTTGTTCTGAGTACTGACGAAGTTTCATCTGCTTGCGCGGGGTAGCCCACGCGCTAAAACGCCCCAAGCCCCTGACACCACGATGGGCGCCAAGGGCTTGGTTGTTGAACTAGCTTAAGTAAACGGACTGCCTACACTCCCAACACCTCCAGCGCCCGCTCAGCGGCGAGCTGCTCCGCCTGCTTTTTGGAGAGGCCCATGCCCGTAGCCACCGGGCTTTCATCAACGATAACCGTGGCCGAGAATTCCATGACTCCCCCCGGCCGGGGTTCCCCGGTCAGGTCGTAGCGCATGATTTTGCCGTTGCGCTGGGCCCACTCAATCAGCTTGCTTTTGAAGTTGGTGGTGGTTTGGGTCATGGCCTTCACGTCCACGTAGGGCTTGATCAGGCGGTGCAGCACAAACTTGCGGGCCGTTTTGTAGCCCTGGTCCAGGTACACGGCGCCCACCAGCGCCTCCAGGGCGTTGCCGTTCACGGAGCGAGAACGGGCGGCCCGGCCCTGGCCGGCATCCAGCTGTACTAGCTTGTCGAGGCCGATTTTCAGGGCAATGGCGTTGAGGCTTTCCCGGTTCACGATGCGGCTGCGCATCTCCGTCAGGAAGCCTTCCTGCTCGTAGGGAAATTTGCGAAACAGGTACTCGGCCACCACCGTGCCCAGCACGGCATCGCCGAGAAACTCCAGCCGCTCATTGCTTTGATGGCGGGCCTGCTCGCCCTGCTGGCGCACCACTGAAGAGTGGGTGAAAGCCAGCTGATACAGTCGCACGTTATCGGGCGTGTGGCCCGTAAGCGTGGCAATGGCCTGCCGGAAGGCCCGGTCACGACCCAGCAGTCGGCGGAAAAAGCCGAACAACGGCAGGGGCTGACCGGGCCTGGGCATTAGTCGCGAAGTTTACGGAAGATGACCGACGTGTTGTGGCCCCCAAACCCGAAGGTGTTGCTCATGGCTACGTTCACCTCGCGGGCCTGAGCCTTATTGAAGGTGAAGTTCAGCTTGGGGTCCAGCTCGGGGTCGTCGGTGAAGTGGTTGATGGTAGGCGGCACAATGTTGTGCTGCATGGCCATAATGCACGCCACGGCCTCAATGGCCCCGGCCCCGCCCAGCAAGTGCCCCGTCATACTCTTGGTAGAGCTGATGTTCAGGTTGTAGGCATCTTCGCCAAACACTTTCTGGATGGCTTTCACCTCCGCCCCGTCGCCCAGCGGGGTGCTGGTGCCGTGGGTGTTGATGTAGTCTACCTCGGCGGGGGAAATACCGGCGTCGCGCAGGGCGTTCTGCATTACCAGCACTACGCCGTTGCCCTCAGGGTCGGGAGCCGTAATGTGGTAGGCATCGGCCGACATACCGCCGCCGATTAGCTCGGCGTAGATTTTGGCGCCGCGGGCCTTGGCGTGCTCGTACTCTTCCAGAATCAGGGAAGCCGCGCCTTCACCCAGCACAAAGCCGTCGCGCTCCTTGTCGTAGGGGCGCGAGGCCAGCTCGGGCGCGTCGTTCCGCTCGCTCATGGCCTTGAGGGCGTTGAAGCCGCCTACCCCCGACTCGGTAATGGCCGCTTCCGACCCCCCGGTCACGACTACATCGGCCATGTTCAGGCGGATGTAGTTGAAGGCCGAGATGATGGAGTCAGACGACGAGGCGCAGGCTGAGGTAGTAACGAAGTTGGGCCCGCGGAACTTGTGGCGGATGGAGATGTTGCCCGACGCGCTGTCGGCAATCATCTTCGGAATAAAGAACGGGTTGAAGCGGGGCGTACCGTCGCCGTTGGCGAAGGCAATGCACTCGGCTTGCAGCGAAGTCAGGCCCCCGATGCCGGAGCCCCAGATAACGCCTACCCGGTCTTTGTCAACGCCTTCTTCATCCAGCCGGGCATCCTTGATGGCCTCATCGGCCGCAATCAGGGCAAACTGGGTGAAGATGTCCATCTTCCGACCTTCCTTGGTCGGAAAGTAGGTATCCGGGTTGTAGTTCTTCACTTCGCAGGCGAAGCGGGTCTTGAACTTGCTGGCATCAAATCGGGTGATGGGGGCGGCCCCACTCACGCCGGCTTGCAGGCCTTCCCAATAGGTAGGGGCGGTGTTGCCCAGCGGGGTAATGGCACCCAGGCCGGTCACGACAACTCTCCGAAGAGACATAGGCTGGCTCAGAGAAGCGAAAGAAAGGAATCAGTAGAAAAGCAAAACGGCCGGCGGCAGGCCGGCCGGTAAGCAAAAAGTAAGGCGCTTGGTAGCGGGTGTACGGAGTAGATAGTATTGAGTAATGAGTAGGCGGGTATTTCCTGCGGCGGCTAACTACTCAATACTAAATACTCGATACGCAACAACTACTTGGCGTGCTCTTCGAGGTAGCTGATGGCCTGGCCCACGGTACCGATATTCTCGGCCTGGTCGTCGGGGATGGACACGTTGAATTCTTTTTCGAACTCCATGATGAGCTCAACGGTATCCAGCGAGTCAGCGCCCAGATCGTTCGTGAAGCTAGCCTCCGGAGTAACTTCCGAAGCTTCTACGCCGAGTTTATCAATGATGATGGCCTTTACTTTTTCTGCAATTTCAGACATTTCCGTGGGGGTTTAAGGAAAACTCGGCACAAATAACACCATCTTCGCTAACATTGTCAAACTTCCTCCCCCGATTCTTCCCGGTATAAGATTATGGCCCCGGAAGTTCCGTGGGGGTACTGCGGTGCCTATTTTTGCGTTTCCTTTCCTTTGCCGCCGCCCATGAAAACCCTTACGCTCGATGTGGAATACGACTGCGAGTTCGACCTGTTCGGTCTCGTCTCGTCGACCCGGGAGCACACGCTGGCCTGGATTCTGAACCGCACGCTCAACCTGCGCCTGGTGAAACAGCAGGACCTGATTTACGACCTGCTGAATAAGGGCCGGCTCGTAATCAGCAACTACCTCTACGCCACCGAGCACTTTACCCTGCGCCTACTACGCAACCGGTCCGTGGACCCCTCTCCCCTGAAAAAGCCTTTTCTGGCCCCCGATATTAAGGAGTACGACTACTTGCTGCAGGTAAGCAACGGCACGGGAGCCCTCACACCCGAAGAGCTGCTGGCGCAGCTAACGGCCCTGCCGGAAGTTCAATTGGTTAGTCAATTTGACCCCAATGACCTTAAATTCAAAGAAAATCTGCTCTTTTGAGGCTCCAAACCCGCCTTCATCCTGAGTAGCGCGAAGAGTAGTTCCGGAGCTGAGTCACGTGGCAGCACGTGTGCCATTAGCTTGCCGAAAGCTCCTGCGCCCGCTCAGGATGAGTGCTGTTTACGCTCGTAACCAAGAACTTCCGAACCAAAATCGTCCTATGGAATCTCGACCGCTTTTTAATAGAACCAAGATCATCGCCACCGTAGGCCCCGCCTCCAACACCTACGAAAAGCTGGGCATGCTCATGCGGGAGGGCGTGGATGTATTCCGCCTTAACTTTTCCCACGGCAGCCACGAGGACCACCTCTCGGTCATCAACACGGTGCGCCGCCTCAACAAGGACATGCGCATGAACGTGGGGTTGCTGCAGGATTTGCAGGGACCTAAAATTCGGCTGGGCGAGGTAGAAGGCGGCGGAGTAGAGATTAAGGCTGGTGACAAGATTAAACTAGTCTGCGGCGAAAAAGAAATTACCACCGCTACCCGCCTAAGCACGATTTACCTGGGTTTGGCCCGCGACGTGAAAGCCGGTGACATAATCCTGATTGATGATGGCAAGATTGAGCTGCGCGTGCTGGCCACCGACCGGGACAAGGAAGTAGACGTGGAAGTGATTTACGGTGGCCTCGTAAAGCCCCGCAAAGGCATTAACCTCCCTGATTCCGAGGTATCGGCCCCGTCCATGACGGAAAAGGATATTGAGGACTTGAAGTTCGGCCTGGAAAACGACGTCGACTGGATTGCCCTCTCATTTGCCCGGCGAGCCGAGGACATTCGCTTCATTAAGAGCCTGATTGCTGAAAGTGGCAAATCGGCCCGCGTTATCGCCAAGATTGAAACGCCGGAAGGCCTGCGTAACCTCGACGAAATCATTGCCCTCACCGACGCCGTAATGGTTGCCCGCGGCGACCTGGGGGTAGAGGTGAAGATGGAAGAGGTGCCAATGGCCCAGAAGATGATTGTGGAGAAGTGCAACAAGGCCGGCAAACCCGTAATCGTGGCTACCCAGATGATGGAAAGCATGATTACGGCTCCCCGCCCCACCCGCGCCGAAACCAGCGACGTGGCTAACGCCGTTATCGACGGTGCGGATGCCGTAATGCTTTCCGCCGAAACGGCTGTGGGCGCGTACCCTGCTGAGGTAATCCGCTCCATGGTAGGCACTATTACGAGCGTGGAGAGCCGCATGCCCAGCCTCTACCACCACTGGTACCCCATTACGCCCGACTCGCCTACCTTCATGGTCGACAGCGTACTATCGGCGGCTTGCCACTTGGCCAAAAACACAGGTGCCAAAGCCATTACTGGCATGACCCACCGCGGCTACACGGCCTTCCAGATTGCCAAGTACCGCCCGAAGGCCAATATTTTTATCTTCACCGATAACCGCTCCCTGCTTACTACCCTGAGCCTGATTTGGGGCGTGCGTGGCTTCTACTACGACCGAATGGTAAGCACCGACAGCACCGTATCGGACATTAAGTATGCCCTAACCACCACGGGCCATCTGCAAAAAGGCGACGTGTTCATCAATACGGCCTCCATGCCCATCAATGAAAAAGGCAAAACCAACATGGTGAAGGTAAGTGTAGCATAACTGCTACCCCTAACCAACTAAAAAGGCCCGTGCAGCAACTGCACGGGCCTCTTTTATATAATATGCCCAAGGAGGCAAGCCTTCCGACCAAGCAAAAGCCCGGTTACTACGGGAAATGCTTTGGTGTTTACTCAACGCACCAAGGCCCTGAACTTACGCTCAGGGCCTTGGTTACTATAGAGCAGAGTGCCGGTTGACTACTTAAGCAGCCAGCGACTTCACGAACTTGGCCAGCTTCGACTTGTTGTTGGCGGCTTTGTTCTTGTGAATGATGTTCTTCTTAGCCAGACGGTCCAGCATCGACGATACTTTCTTCAGCAGCTCCTGAGCAGCCGTAGCGTCGGTGGTGCCACGCAGCTTCTTGATAGCCGTGCGGGTAGATTTAGCCTGATAACGGTTCAGCACGCGCTTAGCTTCGTTGGAACGGATGCGCTTGAGGGCCGACTTATGATTTGCCATGGGGTATGAAAATGGTCTTCTGCTCGAATTCAGTTCAATTGGGGAGTGCAAAGGTAAAGCTTTGCTTTGAAATAGCAAATAGTGAGTGAAACGTAACCGTGTGTCAGAGGCAAATTGCTACCCTACCGGCTTACTACCAATGAAAAAGGCCCCTCGCAGTTGTGAGGAGCCTTTCTTTAAGCCGCAAGGCTGTCTTGCTTTCCAATCAAGAGCTAGTCAACTTTTTTCTCTAGCTCGCTGGCCAATTTTTCGTGGGAGCGAAGCATGGGTAGGGTTTTGGTGGCAAATGCCTTTACCGTTGGGGTTTCGGCAGCATTGCTCTTTACCTCGAACATGGCAACGTCCATCTTATGAGCCGTCTCCATAGCGTCCATATACTCCTCGTCGAAGTCCTTACCAGATTTCGCCATCAGCTTGTCGGCCATGGCCTGGTGCACGGGCATCATGGTTTGTGGCAGCGTGACCCCTAGCGGGGTAGCTACCGTCTTCAGCTCCTGCGTGGCGCGGGTGTGGTGGTCTACCATCATCTGACCGAACTTTTTCACGTCGGCGTTGGCTGCTTTCTGGGCCGCCATTTGCCCCATCTGAATTTCCAGCAGATTGCTGCTAGCTGCTGTCATCAGGAATACGGGGTCTTGCATGGTAGAGAAAGTAGCCATGAATGCCGTCATGTCGGCCGCTCCACCAGTGCCGGCTGTTGCATTGCTGCCGCCCGTACCGCTGATGGCTGCCGTTCCGCTGGTACCGGCCGAGCCAGTAGCCCCGGCGCTACCTGACGACATACCGGAACTGGAGCTAGTGCCCATACTACCGCCGCTTCCGGTGGCATCCATACTCGAACTGCTACCCATGCTGCTGCCGGAGGTAGTACCGCCAGCAGATGTACCCATGTTGGAGGTGCTGCAGGCAGTAGCGGCCAGCAAAGAGCCGGCGGCAAGAAGGCTGAAAAGTGCTTTTGTTGTTTTCATAGTAGTAGATGTGGGATTGAGTGACTTTTATACGCAACTCCAGTAAATCGTTTGGCTTTTCTGCCTTTTATCAAAGGTTTAATTTCAAGCTCAACTATTGATATACAACCCGTTAGCAGAACAGTTACGACACTTTACAGGCGAACTACGTCTTGCTCCTTCGGAACGATACGTGCGTTTAATTGTGGAATGAGGTCAAGACAAACGTATGCATGCATACTTGTTTTACTGTATATTTAACTGATAAAACAAGCCTCCTTCTTTTAGCTTGTTGCGCTATGCCTCTTGTTCCGCGTTCCTCCTACCAGCCGCCGTTCTACCTGTTCAATGGCCATCTACAAACCATCGTGCCTAGTTTGTGGCGCTCCGTGCCGGACGTGTGCTACCAGCGCGAGCGAGTTGAAACTGAAGACGGTGATTTCCTGGACCTTGATTGGTCGCGCCTGCCCACTGAGCTGTTAACTGATGCCTTGGGCATCGTGTCGCACGGCTTGGAAGGAGATGCCAGCCGGCCCTACGTGCGCGGTATGGTGCGCGCGCTCAACCAGGCCGGCATGGATGCTCTGGCCTGGAATTACCGCAGCTGCAGTGGCGAGATGAACCGCCTGCTGCGTTCTTACCACCTCGGCGACACCGACGACCTGGATTTTGTGGTACGCTACGCCTTGGGCACTGGCCGCTACCGCCGGGTGTTTCTTACGGGCTTTTCGGCTGGCGGCAACGTGACGCTCAAGTACCTGGGCGAGAACCCCGACCGGGTACCGCCGCAGGTGAAGCGGGCCGCTGTTTTCTCGGTGCCTACCGATTTAAAGTCCAGCTCCCACCACATTGCCCGCCCGGAAAACCGCATTTACCTTAAGCGGTTTATGAAAACCCTCCGGGCCAAAATGCGCCAGAAAGCGGCCCTGCTGCCCGGTCAGGTTGACTTGACGGACATCGACGCCCTGCAGGATTTCCCGCAGTTCGATGACCGGTTTACGGCTCCCATGCACGGGTTTAAGTCGGCCGATGAGTACTACGAGCACGCCAGCTCCGGCCGCTACCTGGCCGGCATTCGGGTTCCTACCCTGCTGGTCAATGCTCAAAACGACCCCTTCCTGCCTCCCTCCTGCTTTCCGCGAGAGGTAGCAACCCGCAGCTCATACGTGTACCTGGAAACGCCTGCCGACGGCGGCCACGTGGGTTTTGGCGAAGGTGCCCCCGACGGCCGCTACTACTCCGAACGCCGAGCCGTAGAATTTCTCACCGCTGAAACTCCGGCGTAGGTAAGGCCCCGCTTTACGCATTGTTGTGGCGAGCAGCGCAAAGCCTTCTTTACTCGCAAACCTGATAAGCTAACAAGCCCTTACTTCTGTGCTGGAGGAAAGGGCTTGTTACGTGTCAGAGGGCTGTTACCCTGGGCGAGATGGGCGTTAATTGGGTACTACCACTACCTTTTTTGTTTCGAAAAACTCCTCTTGGAAAAAATCTTTCAGCTCTATCACGCTGGCTTTCAGGCCCGCTTCTGCTATTTCCTCCGCTAGGTCACCCCCTTTAAGGTAGTAGAGGCCGCTGTTGGGGGCTGCTGCGTGGCGGGGCTTGTAGCGGTGTTCAATCCAGGTATGAAAGGTAGCCAGCCGGGCTACGGCCCGACTGACCACGTAGTCGTACTGGGGGCGCAGCTGCTCGGCCCGGGTTTGTTCGGCAGTTACGTTGGTCAGGTGTAGGGCGTGGGCCATTTCCTGCACGGCCCGGATTTTTTTGCCAATACTGTCGACCAAGTGAAACTTCACCTGCGGAAACAGAATGGCCAGCGGCAAGCCCGGCAAGCCCCCGCCCGTACCCACATCCAGCACCGACGAGCCGGGCGCAAACTCCACTACCTTGGCAATGCCCAATGAATGCAGAAAATGTCGCTCCGCTAGGTTGTCAACATCGGTGCGGGCCACCAGATTAAGCCGCTCGTTCCAGCCCCGAAACTCGGTTTCGAGCTGCTGAAACAACTGGCGCTGGTGGTCGGTAAGGTCAGGGAAGTAGTGGCTGATAATGTCCATCGTGCCGGCAAAGATAGGACGGCGGCAAAGGTGGCGCATAAAAAAAGGCCCCGACTTGTGTGGGGCCTTTTTCGCTAGATGATTTCCTTTTTGTTTTTCACCATGTCATAGAGCAGCTCCCGGGCGCGGTGCAGCTGGGCTTTCACGGTGCCGAGCGGGGCTTTTAGCTCCTGAGCAATTTCCTCGTAGCTCAGCTCATCAAAGTAGCGCAGGGTTACCAGGCGCTGGTATTTCTCGGGCAGCCGGGATACCACGTGCTGCATGATTTCAATTTTCTGATTCTTAATGGCCGACTCCTGCGGGTTCAGGTTCTGGTCGCGGAAGTCAATGGTGATTTCGTCGCCGTTGTCAATCTTGATGGCCGAATCAATGGACATCGTCTTGATTTTATTCTTACGAATAAAGTCGATGCAGTTGTTGGTGGCGATGCGGAATAGCCAGGTGCTAAAGGCAAACTCCGGGTTGAACTTGTGCAGATTACGAAACGCTTTGGCGAAGGCTTCAATAGTAAGGTCCTCCGCGTCGTCGGGGTTGCGCACCATCTTCAGCACGACGTGGTACACCGGCTTCTTATAGATCTGCATCAGCTCGGCGTAGGCTTTTTCGTCGCTCTGCTCAACGGCGGCCCGGATCAGCTTAAAGTCGTGCTTGGCTTTGGCGGAGAACTGTTTTTCCTGATTGTTTACTTCCATCGGAGGGTGCGGTAGAGGAACAGCGACATTCCCAGAGCGAGATAATAAAAAAAATACACAGCGTCGAGGACCGGTAGCCACGCCAGCGGCAGCCTGTCCTCGAGCCGACGGCCGAGGTGGTGATACACGGCCATCATCGCTACGGTGCGGACTAGCCATATCGTAGCCAAAGGTACCCAGTGGGGGCGGGAAAACAGCAGGCCGATTGCCATGCTGTAGAATAGCAAATTTACGCCAATAAATGTTCCAATCCGAAGACGATCTGCAAGTCGGTATTGGCGGCCCGCAGAAAGGTGTCGGCGCTTCTGGCGCCACCACTCGCCCCAGGTCTGAGCTGGTTCACTTAGGGTATGGGCTCCCGGATCGGCGATTACCACTACCCGGGCCCCGCGGGCCACGGCGTCCTGCACCAGCAGGTCATCGTCGCCGGAGAGGCTGCGGATGTGGGAAGCGAAACCTTTGGTCAGCTGAAAGACCTGCCGGGTGTAGCCGAGGTTGCGCCCCACCCCCATGTAGGGTTGGCCGCGCCACGCGAACGACAAATACTGTGCCCCCGTCAGGAAGGTTTCAAACCGGATCAACTTATTCAGAAAGCCGTTTTCCTCGGCGTAGGCCGAGTAGCCCAGCACGACATCGGCCGGTGCATTGAAGCCGCGCTGCATGTACCTGAGCCACTGATTAGTTGCCGGAATGCAATCCGCATCAATAAACAACATGCGCTCGTGGCGGGCTACTTTGATGCCCAGCGTGAGGGCATATTTTTTGGGTGCCAATCCGTCAGGTGTCTTATTGACGGTAACCAGCCGCACGTGGGGGTAGTACTGCGTGAGCTGCTGCACGAACAGAAACGTGTCATCCTCGGAACGGTCGTCGATGAGGAGTAGCTCGAAGCCGGCGGGGTAGTCTTGCTGCAGTAGCAGGGGTAGCAAACGGCGCAGGTTTTCCAGCTCGTTACGGGCGCACACGAGAACGGACACGGGCTCCTGATCGGGGCCAGCGGCGGGCTCCCGGGGGCGGCGGGCGAAGGGCAGAAAGTAGTAGGCCGCGTAGAAAAGCTGCACCAGCACGCAGGCCAGCAACAGCCACAGGGCCGGGGAAAGAGGGAAAGGCAAAGCGAGGGTCGTGAATCGAGCTGCAAAAGTAGGCATTCGGGGTGGGGCGAGTACCTTTGCGGGGAGAAGCGGGGAGTCAGGAGCTGGAAGCTAGAAGTACGAGGCATAGAGGTAGTTCATCAGCCACAGGTGCTGACTACCTCTTCTGGCTTCCAGCTGCTAGCTTCTGGCTTCTGCCTCCTGGCTTCTCGCTCCTAGCTTCTTCCCGCAGAATGACCTTCGACCTCGTAGCCAACGACCCTCATAGTAAAGCCCGCGCCGGCGTAGTGCACACCGACCACGGAGCCATTGAAACGCCCATTTTCATGCCCGTGGGCACGGCCGGCACCGTGAAAGCCGTGCAGCAGCGCGACCTGAAGGACGATATTCAGGCCCAGATCATTCTTGGCAACACCTACCACCTCTACCTGCGCCCGGGCCTGGACGTGCTCAGCAAAGCCGGCGGCCTGCACAAGTTCAACGGCTGGGACCGGCCCATCCTCACCGACTCGGGCGGCTACCAGGTGTACTCGCTCAGTGGCACGCGCAAAATCAAGGAGGAGGGCGTAAAATTCCGCTCCCACATTGACGGTAGCCAGCATTTGTTTTCGCCGGAAGGTGTCATGGACATTCAGCGCACCATTGGGGCCGACATCATCATGGCTTTCGATGAGTGCACGCCCTGGCCCTGCGAGTACAGCTACGCCGCCCGCTCCCTGGACATGACTCACCGCTGGCTGAAGCGCTGCATTCAGCGCTTTGACAGCACCGAGGGCCACTACGGCTACTCCCAGACCCTGTTCCCGATTGTACAGGGTAGCACCTTTAAGGATCTGCGCGTCAAGTCGGCGGAGTTTATTGCCGAGCAAGGCCGCGAGGGCAACGCCATTGGCGGCCTGAGCGTGGGCGAGCCAGCCGAGCTGATGTACGAAATGACCGAGCTGGTCTGCGACATTCTGCCCCAGGACAAGCCGCGCTACCTCATGGGCGTGGGTACGCCGGCCAACATCCTGGAGAACATTGCCTTGGGCGTGGATATGTTCGACTGCGTAATGCCCACCCGCAACGCCCGCAACGGCATGCTGTTCACTACCCAAGGCATCATCAACATTGCCAATAAAAAGTGGGCCGACGACTTCACGCCGATTGATGAAGAACTCGGCGGCTACGTCAGCACGTTTTACTCCCGCTCCTACGTGCGCCACCTTTTCCACAGCAAGGAAATGCTGGGCCCGCAAATTGCCTCCATCCACAACCTGACTTTCTACCTCTGGCTGGTCAGGCAGGCCCGAGAGCAAATTCTGGCCGGCACCTTCCGGGAGTGGAAGGATAAAATGGTGAAGCAGGTGATGACGCGTTTATAGAAAGTAATTCGTTTGTCCGGCTGAGCGCAACTGCAGCATCTCCCTCGTTGGCTACTATCGTCTAATTGCAACGAAACGGCGGAGATGCTTCGACCAGCGCAACATGACGTTCTGCTCCCCCATGAAGCTGCTCGATAAATACATTCTCAAGAAGTTTCTCACCGCGTTTTTCTTCACGGTGGTGCTGCTCGTGTCGGTTATCTGCGTGATTGACTTCACGGAGAAGAACGACGATTTCCTGAAGCACGACCTGGGCGCCTGGCAGATTCTGACGGAGTACTACGTGAACCTGTTTCCGTACTTCGCCAACCTGCTCTCCCCTATCACGGTGTTTATAGCGGTGGTGTTCGTGACGGCCCAGCTGGCTTCGCGCACGGAAGTGGTGGCTATGCTGGCTTCGGGCATCAGCTTCAAGCGGTTTCTGCTTCCCTACATCATGGGCAGCGCCATTTTGGGTGCCCTGACCATGGCCATGACGGGCTGGCTTATCCCGATTGCCAACAAAACCCGGGTGCAGTTCGAGAAGGCCTACATCAAGAACCCCTACCGCTTTGATGCGCGCAACGTGCACATCAAGATTGGGCCCAAGAGCTACGCCTTCATGGAAAGCTACGACAACGTGAACAACGTGGGCTATAAATTTGCGCTGGAAACCATTGAAGGCACGCTGCTCAAGCGCCGCCTGACGGCCGAAGCCATTACCTGGGACTCCACCAAGCGAGCCTGGAAGCTCACGCCCCAGGTTATCCGCACCTTCAACGGCGACAAGGAAACCCTGCAGAGCCTGCCCGCCCGCGACACGACCCTCAACCTGTACCCCAAGGATTTCGCCAGCACTTACCGCCTGGCCGAAACCCTGACCCTGCCGGAGCTGAACCGCTACATCAACCAGAAAATTGCCCGCGGCGCCGATGACACCCAGGTCTACCTCAGTGAGAAGTACGAGCGGTACGCCTACCCCTACGCCATGTTTATCCTGACGGTGATTGGGGTGATTATGAGCGCCCGCAAGAGCCGGGCCGGCGTGGGCGGGCAAATTGCGCTGGGCTTCGTGCTGGCCTTCGTGTTTATCATCTTCGTGATTCTGAGCCGCAACCTGGCGGCCGTGGGTACCCTCTCGCCGTTGCTGGCGGCCTGGGTGCCAAGTTTGGTTTTCACCCTCATCGGGCTGTTCCTCTACCGGGTAGTACCGCGGTAGAAGGGTAGGAGGGTGTGGGGGTAAGAGGGCAAGAGTTGTTTCAGCCCTCTTACCTCCTACCCTCCTACCCCCACACCCTCCTACCCTCCTACCCTCTTTCTCAGTGCTCAAAGACTACCTCCGCCTGCACTTTATAGTATTGCTCTGGGGCTTTACGGCCATTCTGGGCAAGCTTATTTCCTTGCCGCCCGTTGAGCTGGTGTTCTGGCGCACGTTGCTGGCGGCCGCGGGACTGGCCGGATTGGTTTTGGTCCGCCGACAGTCGCTCCGGATGCCGGCCGGCGAGGCCCTGCGCTTGCTGGGCATTGGGGCGCTGGTGGCTACGCACTGGATTACTTTTTTCCTGGCGGCCCGCATGTCGTCGGTGAGCGTGTGCCTGGCGGGCATGGCCACGCTGGCCCTCTGGACTTCCCTGCTGGAGCCCTTGCTGCTGTGGCGGCGGGTGCGGTTTTACGAGGTGGGCCTGGGGCTGCTGACCATGGTAGGGCTATACCTCGTGTCGCAGGCCGAGCTGGACCAACTGGCGGGGTTGCTGGTGGCCATTGTTTCGGCGGGGCTTTCGGCCTTGTTCAGCGTGTTCAACTCCAAGCTGGTGAAGCGCCACACGCCGCTCCGCCTGACGCTGTACGAAATGACCGGGGCCTGCCTGAGCATTGCCCTGTTTATGCCGCTGTACGGCCGCTACTTCTCCGAAGGCCGTGGCGTACAGCTAGCCCTTTCCGGCTTCGACTGGCTGTGGCTGCTGGTGCTGGCCGGCGTGTGCACCGTGTACGCCTTCTCCACCTCTGTGGAGCTGATGAAGCGCATTTCGGCCTTCGTAGTGAACCTGACCATCAACCTGGAGCCGGTGTACGGCATCATGCTGGCCGTGCTGATGTACAGCCTGCGTATTCCCGGCTTCGGGCAGGAAAAGCTTTCCACGAAGTTCTACCTGGGCACTTTCATCATTCTGCTCAGCGTGCTCATTCACCCCCTGCTCGACCAGTGGAACCGCCGCCGCGTCCGCCCCAAAGAAGCTGCCGATGTGCTGGTAGGCTAAGCAGGGAGAAGGTGGTGTAAGTAAACACGTGAGTGGTCAGACCCTACCTGACGAGAGAAGCCCTGGACGCTACCATACGTCCAGGGCTTCCCTTATTTCAAGCGGTAGGGCTGCGTGAAGGAAAGCTCCACCTCGCCCTAGCTACGCACGCTTGTTATGTTTTCAAAGGGTAGAGCTGCGTGAAGGACGTAAGCCTGGGCCGTACTTCTTCGCTCTGCTATTTTTGACTTACAGCCGCCCATCCCAGACCTGGTAGGTGGTTGGCAGTTGCATGTGTGGAGGCACCTCCCGGCCCGGGAACAGCCCGTACACCGCGGAGCCGGAACCCGACAGGCTGGCGTAGGTAGCGCCGGCCGCGTACAAGGCGGCCTTGATTTCGCCGAGCACGGGGTAGGTAGGCGTCAGGGCTTCTTCAAAATCATTGCCGACGGTGTCGCGCCAGGTTGCCAAGGGCTGGGCCAGGGCCGCGCGCAGGTCGTGGCGGGGCGCGCGGGCTTGCACGCGGGAGTAGGCCTCCGCGGTGCTGATGTGCAGGCCAGGGTACACAACTTTGCAGGCCGTACCACTCAGGTTCAGGTTGATTTCCTCGAAAACGTCGCCCTTCTCGTAGGCGAATACCGGCTTATTTCGAATGAAAAAGGCGCAGTCGGAGCCCAGGCGGCGGGCGTAGCTTTCCAGGTCCTCGGGGGGTAGCGCCAGCGCAAACAAGTCGTTGAGCGCACGCAACGCAAACGCCGCGTCGCCGGAGCCGCCGCCTAATCCGGCCCCGATGGGCACCACTTTGTGCAGGTGCAGGTGCACCGGAGCCAGGTCGAAATCGGCCCGCAGCAGTTCATAAGCCCGCAAACACAAGTTGGTCGCCGGCTCGCCGGGAATAGGAATTCCGGTGAGCGTCAGGGTAGTTGCGGGGGCTGGCACCACTTCCAGCGCGTCGGTCCAGGGCAGGGGCACAAATACCGATTCAAGGTTGCGAAAACCGTCGGGGCGCTGACTGGTGATGTAGAGGCCCAGGTTGAGCTTGGCGTTGGGAAAGACGAGCATACGAAACGGCAGAATAGACTGCAAGCTAAAGCCCCGGCCGGCGAAGTCAAGCGTCCACGGCATTTACCCGTATTTTCGCTCCTATGTCCGCCGCCGCAACTTCCTCCTGGTACGCTCGCCGTGGCAAGCGCCTGCTCGATGTGCTGCTGGCCGCGCCCCTGTTGCTGCTGGCCGTTCCCGTGCTCCTGCCGCTGGCGGCCGCCCTGGCCGTGCAAAACCAAGGAGCCTGGCTGTTTCGGCAGCGCCGGCCGGGGCTGCAGGGCCGCGTGTTCGTTTTCTACAAGCTCCAGACCATGACCGGGCAGCGCGATGCCCAGGGCCAGTTGCTGCCCGATGAAGCGCGCCTACCCCGCTTGGGCCGCTGGGTGCGGGCTACCTCCCTGGATGAGTTGCCCCAGCTTTGGAACGTGCTGCGCGGCGACTTAAGCCTAGTGGGCCCGCGGCCACTGCTGGAGCAGTATCTGCCGCTGTACTCGCCGGAGCAGGCGCGCCGCCACGCCGTGCGGCCGGGCATTACGGGGTGGGCCCAGGTAAACGGCCGCAACGCCATCAGCTGGGAGCAGAAGTTTGCCTACGATGTCTGGTACGTCGACCACCTGTCGCCGGGCCTTGACATGCGCATCCTGTGGCGTACTTTTCGGCGGGTGCTGAGCGCCCAGGGCGTCACGGCGCCCGGCCAGGCCACTACTACCGCTTTTACGGGCTCCTCCGTTTCCTCTGACCATCCGCCTACCGCATGAATTTTGCTGCCTCAGCCCCCACCCCATTGCTTACTCAGTTGCCGCGTTTAGCCATTGTGGGTGCCGGCGGCCTGGGCCGGGAGGTGCTGGTGCTGGCCCGGCAGATTAACGCCGCGGTGCCCCGCTGGCGGCTGATTGGCTTCTTTGATGACCGCGCCCCCGCTACCCCCTCGGTGCACGGCCTACCTTACCTCGGGACTATTGCGGCCCTGAACGCGGAGCCTGAGCCCCTGCAGGTGGTAGTAGCCGTGGGCAACAGCCGCAGCCGCGCCGCGGTGGTAGCCCGGCTCACCTCGCCCACGCTCACGTTTCCGACCCTCATTCACCCCGGCGTTGCGCTGGAAGCGGAGCAGCAGGTGCAGGTTGGGGCTGGGTGCATCATCAGCCAGGGCTGCATCCTGACCTGCGACATTGTGCTGGGCCGGCACGTGTTGCTCAACTTAGGCTGCACAGTGGGGCATGATGCCGTGATGGAGGACTTCTGCTCCCTGATGCCCCACGCCAATGTAGGTGGCGAAGCTCACCTGGCAACGGGCGTGTATCTGGGCACCAACGCTACTGTTATCAACCAGGTGCGGGTAGGAAACAACGCCATTATTGGGGCCGGGGCGGTGGCCGTGCGCGATGTTCCCGGAAATTGCACGGCCGTGGGCGTGCCAGCCCAGGTGATCAAGCAGCACGATTAGCCGCGGTTCATCTTTTATACCACCACCGATCCGGTTTTTAACCGTTCTTTTGCGCTAGCGAGTCCTGGCCACATTGCCGGTGGCCGCTTAGCCTTTTTCCTTATGCGCAGTCAGGATTACGACCGGTTATTTCTTTCCCCGCCCCACCTCGGCCGTCATGAGCTTAACTACCTGCACAAAGCTATTGAGGATAACTGGGTAGCTCCGGCGGGCCCCAACCTGGACGGATTTGAGCGCGACATCTGTGAATTTACCGGGGCCCAGCACTGCGTAGCCCTTACTTCCGGTACGGCCGCCATTCACCTGGGCCTGCGGCTGCTGGGCGTGGGTACCGGCGACGAGGTGCTCTGCCCTTCTTTTACGTTCGTGGCCACGGCCAACCCCATCCTGTACCTGGGCGCTACCCCTGTTTTCATCGACAGCGAAGCCGAAACGTGGAATATTTGCCCCCAACGGCTGCGGGAAGCGCTGGAAGCATTACGCCGCCAAAACCGCCGGCCCAAGGCCCTGATCCTGGTTCACCTCTACGGTATGCCGGCCCAGTTGCGCGAGGTGCTGGCCGTAGCGGCCGAATTCGAGGTGCCCGTTCTGGAAGATGCCGCCGAAGCCCTGGGCTCCCGCTACGACGGGCAGCCTTTAGGTACTTTCGGGGAGGTAGGCGTTTTTTCCTTCAACGGCAACAAGATTCTGACTACCAGCGGCGGTGGCGCTCTGGTCACGAATAACCCCGAATGGGCGCAGAAAATCCGCTTTTGGGCCACGCAGGCGAAGGATACGGCCCCGCATTATCAGCACTCGGAGCTGGGCTACAATTACCGCCTCAGCAACCTGCTTGCCGGCATCGGCCGGGGTCAGATGGAGCTGCTGGAGGACCGAGTGAAAAAGCGCCGCGAGATTTTTGCTTGGTATCAAAAGCACTTGGTTGATATTCCGGGCTTGAGCTTCGGCCCAACAGAACCTGCTGGGGGCCGCTCCAACCGCTGGCTTACCACCCTTCTACTCGCCCCCGAGGAAACCAGCGTTACGCCTGAGCAACTGCGCCTGCACCTGGAAACACATAACATCGAAAGCCGCCCGCTTTGGAAGCCTCTGCACCGGCAGCCGCTGTTTAATGCTACACCCACCTACGGGGGTGAAGTCTGCGAAAAACTGTTTAACCGCGGCCTCTGCCTGCCTTCCGGCTCAGCCATGACGGATGCCGATTTGCGCCGGGTTGCAGAGGTAATAAAAGCTGTTTTCTAACTCTGTTCTCCAGCATTTCAGGGTAGCACTTGCTCCACTTAGACCTGCTGTTTTTAGTATATAAAGTTCATTTGCTAGTTTATAACGCACAAAACTAGAAGCGCTCAGTATATCAAAAAAACAACCTCTATTGGCACGTACGCACACTTTCCGTAGCTCAGCCAACTTACAGTTCCATATCATTGCCAGGGTAACCCAGCACAACTCACAGTACAACCGCGCTTTACTACCTGCTTGGTGGCGAATCAAAATGGACATCGAAGCGTCCTTGCTGCACGGCCAGCGTGGGTGCGTTTTCGGCGCGGCTGACAACGGAGGCCTCGAACGTGCCAGCTACCACCCGCGCTACGGTATCGAAGCGAGTAATCGTTAGCTGGAGAGCGGGCTTGCTGAGATAAATTCCCCCGGCATCAGACAAGCGCAGGAAGGAACCATTGATAGTGCGCGTGGCCGCATCGTACTCGCCCAGGCGGTAGGTACCGGGGCCAGCTACCCCGCACACCACCAGATAAATGGACTGGCAGGTGTGGCTGATGCAGGGCGAGGCTTGGAGCGTGAAATCGTACTTATTCGGCAGCTGGGCTTTTTTCCAGGAGGCCGTTACGGCACTAATCGGGCACGGCTCCTGGCAACATGCACGGGTAGCCCACACCGCGCTTTGCAGCCGGAACCCCAGGGTATTGGCCCCCCGCTGCGAAACGGGGGGTAAAACCAATTCAGGATGACGGCCTATCCGGATCAGACTATCATCTCGGCGATACAACTCTTGGTAGCAATGCTCATCCTCCTGTCTGCGCCGCACCAGCGCTTGCTCCGCCGCTTCAAGTTTTGAATCCGCGAAGGTCAGGTTTACCACTTGCCAGCCAGTTCCGGTAGGCTTTACCGGCATTTGATTGTAGGGCAAATAAGGCTGGCGGTCAACCCACTGAAAGAAGGGAGTGAAGGGCTCAATCAGAGCGCGCCGGTGGTGCGCGCGCTGCCACCGGTGCTGCTGGTCTACTACCACCGACTGGCCACGCTGAAAGTAAACGTAGGTAGTCTGCCAGGGCTGAACCGGCGCAAAAAAGCTGACGATGTAGTAAATAAATGGCAACCCAAGCGGCCAGAGTGCCAGCACGGCGGATATTAGTGTTATAGCAACGGATGCCAGCCACAGCCGCGCGGGCCAGGTATACGACCAGCTAAAGCGCCGGGCCGCAAAGAAAACCAGCAGCCACGTCCCGCCGTGCGCGGCACTGCGCAGGTAGGAATTTGCCATTTCCAGGGGCGTGAATACGTCAGTTAGCGTGAGAATCAGGCACAGCAGCCACGCCCAGGCCAGCGGAGGGGTGATACAGGAAACCGCTTTGGCAACGGCCGTATTGACGGTATCAATACCACCGGCAACTCGGCCGGAAATCTTTTCTATAACTGGAAATCTATTGAGGACTACAACCTTAACGATGTCGGTTATGGTTTCTACAATCGAAATCAGCGCAGGAAGTGGCTTAGGAACACCCTCAACAGTTTGCTTACGCCGGAGCAGCAGGAACAACAGCCCCGCCAAGAGCAGCACGTTCATGATCTAGCCTAATAATCAATCTATAACTGACCTCTGATAACCTCTTAACTACCTCAACGCCTGCTCCAAATCAGCCAGCAGCTCCTCTACGGGCTCAATGCCCACCGACAACCGCACCAGCCCCGTGCTGATACCCAGCTGCTCTTGTTGCTCGGGGGTGAGGTAGCGATGCGAAGTTCCCAGCGGGTAAGACATGGACGAGTCGACGCCGGCCAGGGAGGGCGCGAAGGGGAAGCGCTGGCTTTGATGCATGAAGCGGTTTACTACCGCGGCCTCATCAGTCAGCAGTAGGGAGAGCATACCCCCAAACAATCCGCCGCCCTGAGCCTGAGCCAGCGCGTGCTGCGGGTGGTCGGCCAGCCCGGGATAGTAGACAGCTCGCACTGCTGGCTGTTGCTGCAGAAACCGGGCAATGGCGAGGGCATTGTGGCTATGTTCACGCATGCGCAAGCGCAGGGTTTTCAGCCCTCGTACCGCCAACCAGCTCTCCATCGGGCTCAGAGTCAGGCCGTAAAGTATGCTGATTTGCTTTAGTCGCGCGGCCAGCTCCGGGTCAGCGGCTACCACTATCCCGGCTGTTACATCAGAATGGCCGGCAATGTATTTGGTCACGCTGTGCATTACCAGGTCGGCGCCGAGGGCCAGGGGGCGGGTCAGTACTGGCGAAGCAAACGTATTGTCAACAATTAGTTTTAGGCCCTGCTGATGGCACTCGGTGGCGAGCCGCTGCAAATCGGCCACCCGCAGCAGCGGGTTGCTCATGGTTTCGGCCAGTACTACCCGCGTCGTAGGCTGCACAAACTGCCCTAGCTCATACAGCTGCTCGAACGGCACGTAGGTCACGGCAATGCCCATGCGGCTCAACTCCTGATTTAGCAGCGAGGAGGAGCCCCCGTAAATATCTGCGGCGCATAACACATGGTCGCCGGCCTGGCAGCACGCGGCTATGGCAGCGAAAATAGCGGCCATTCCGGAGCCGGTTGCAATGGCCCCGGCCCCACCCTCCCACTGGTTTACCGCCTCCGCTAGCTCATCGGAGTTGGGGTTACCATTGCGCGAGTACATGTACCGGCTCCCCGGCTCCCCAAAGTACTGTTCCAGCTCGTTCAGATCCTCGAACTTGAACACGGAGGTTTGGTAGATTGGGGTGATTTTGGGGTGGATGTGCATGGAGGAAGCGGGCGGGGCGGGCCGTGAAGAAATGGAGGTGGGATGGAAATAGCGAAAAAGAAAAAGCCTCTCCCGCAAAGGAAAGGCTTTTTCTAGAGGAGTTTGCCAGCGTTACGCCGAAGCGCCTTCGGCCAGCACGATTACGTTATTGCGCAGCACTTCTACTACCCCACCTTCAATGCGGAAAGTAGTAGCGCCGCCATTCAGCACGATGTCGCCGGGCTGCAGGGCCGAGATAAGCGGGGCATGGTTGTTGAGAACCTCAAACAGGCCATCGGCACCGGGAAACCGGGCCGACGTAACCTCGCCTTCAAACACTTTCCGGTCCGGCGTGATAATTTCCAAATGCATCTTTTCTAATGTGAGAAAGGTGGAAATGTGATGAATGTGCTGATGAGAGGGTGGTGCCGAAGCATCTCCACATTTCTCACATCAGCACATTCCCCACATTAGAAGAAATTACTTGGCTTCGGCCATCAGCTTCTCGCCCTTGGCTACTGCATCCTCAATGGTGCCTACCAAGTTGAAAGCCGCCTCGGGCAGGTGGTCGTACTTGCCGTCGATGATTTCGTTGAAGCCTTTGATGGTGTCTTTGATGTCAACCAGTACGCCTTTCAGGCCGGTGAACTGCTCGGCTACGTGGAAGGGCTGCGACAGGAAGCGCTGCACGCGGCGGGCACGGGTTACCGTCAGCTTGTCTTCTTCGGAGAGTTCGTCCATCCCCAGAATGGCGATGATGTCCTGCAGTTCCTTGTAGCGCTGCAGAATCTCTTTCACGCGTTGAGCGGTACCGTAGTGCTCCTGGCCCAGTACTTCTACCGACAGAATGCGCGAGGTGGAGTCCAGCGGGTCCACGGCGGGGTAGATGCCCAGCTCGGCAATCTTACGGCTCAGTACGGTGGTAGCGTCCAAGTGGGCGAACGTGGTAGCCGGCGCCGGGTCAGTCAAGTCATCGGCCGGCACATATACAGCCTGCACCGAGGTGATAGAACCGCGCTTGGTCGAGGTAATCCGCTCCTGCATGGCGCCCATTTCAGTAGCCAGCGTGGGCTGGTAGCCTACGGCCGAAGGCATCCGGCCCAGCAGAGCCGATACTTCCGAACCCGCCTGGGTAAAGCGGAAAATGTTGTCGATAAAGAACAGAATGTCCCGACCAGCACCGGTGCCGTCGCCGTCGCGGAAGCTTTCCGCTACCGTCAGGCCCGAGAGGGCTACGCGGGCCCGAGCTCCGGGGGGCTCGTTCATCTGGCCGAACACGAGGGTAGCCTTCGAGTCTTTCAGGGCTTCGGCATCCACTTTCGTGAGGTCCCAGCCACCTTCTTCCATCGAGTGCTTGAAGCCTTCGCCGTACTTAATTACGTCTGACTCCAGGAATTCGCGCAGCAGGTCATTGCCTTCGCGGGTACGCTCACCCACGCCAGCAAACACCGACAGACCGCCGTAGGCCTTGGCAATATTGTTTACCAGCTCCATGATGAGTACGGTTTTGCCTACGCCGGCACCCCCGAACAAACCAATTTTGCCGCCCTTTACATAGGGCTCGAGCAGGTCAATTACTTTGATACCCGTGAAGAGCACTTCCGAAGAAGTAGCCAGGTCTTCGAAGGCCGGGGCATTGCGGTGGATGGACAGGCCACCGTCGCTCTGGGGCTGGGCAATGCCGTCGATGGCATGACCAATCACGTTAAACAGACGGCCGCGCACACCTTCGCCGGTGGGCATGGTGATGGGCGAGCCGAGGTCACGAACTACTGCGCCGCGGGTCAGGCCCTCGGTTGAGTCCATGGCGATGGTGCGCACACGGTCTTCGCCCAGGTGTTGCTGACACTCCAGGATAACTACCTGGCCATTGTCTTTCGTCACTTCGAGGGCGTCGAGGATGTTGGGAAGCTTGGAGCTTTCACCCGCGAAGCTTACGTCCACGACGGGACCGATAACCTGGGTGATTTTGCCGGTATTCGCCATTGCGTTTTGTATATAGGGATGGGTGCAACGTTTCAGGACGCAAAAGTACAGCTTAATCCCGGCATTGCCAAGGCTGGCTTACGCCCTGGTTTGCCAACTTTTTTTTCCGGCTCTGAACAGCTGAAAATCAGCCTAAAAACCCCACTCCTACCCTAATCTCGCGCTCAACAGCAGAAAAATTTTCTAGCAAAAATTTGCCTTGAATAAAAGCTGCTGTACATTTGCACAACCAAACGGCACACCCACACCGGTTACCGCTTGGAAATTGTCCGATGGTGTAACTGGCAACACGCTTGATTTTGATTCAAGAAAGTCCAGGTTCGAGCCCTGGTCGGACAACCGACAACCACAACGCGAAAGGCGCTGATTCTTCCAATGCAGGAAGAGTCAGCGCCTTTCGCTTTTCTATTTCCTCCCTCTTCCCTTTCCGTCATGTCACAGCAGGTAAAGATTTTTGCGGGTAATGCTTCCCGAGAGTTGGGTGAACAGATTGCGGCCGCCTACGGCACTCCCCTCGGCGACCTGAGCATTCAGCGTTTCGCCGATACGGAGCTGGGACCTAGCTTCAACGAAAGCATCCGGGGCTGCGCCGTGTTTCTAATCCAGAGCACCAATCCGCCCGCCGAAAACCTGATGGAACTAGCCCTGATGGTGGACGCGGCCAAGCGGGCCTCGGCCTACAAAGTCAATATTGTGATGCCCTACATGGGCTACGCCCGCCAGGACCGCAAGGACAAGCCACGCGTGAGCATTGGCGCCAAAGTGGTAGCTAACATGATTCAGAGCGTGGGCGCTGACCGTATGATGACCTGCGACCTACACGCCGGCCAGATTCAGGGCTTCTTCGATATTCCGGTGGATCATCTGGATGGGGCCACGGTCACGGCACCTTACATCCAGTCTCTAAACCTGGACAACCTGATTTTCGCTTCCCCCGACGTGGGCGGGGTAGTACGCACGCGGGCGTTTGCCAAGAAGTTCGGGGCGGAAATTGTGGTCTGCGACAAGATGCGTCTGCGGGCCAACGAAATTGCCTCCATGCAGGTTATCGGCGACGTGGCCGGCATGAACGTGGTGCTTGTGGATGACATCGTAGATACGGCGGGCACCATCTGCAAGGCGGCGGAGCTGCTCATGGAGCGCGGGGCCAAGTCGGTACGGGCCGTTATTACCCACGGCGTACTCAGCGGCCCAGCCCACGAGCGAATTCGCAATTCAGTGCTGGAAGAGTTGGTCATTACCGACACGATGCCTCTGAAGGAAGAGAACCCCAAAATCAAGGTAATTTCCGTGGCCGGCCTGTTTGCCCAGGCCATCCGCAACGTGGTAACGCACGAGTCCATCAGCTCGCTATTTGTGTAAAAGCCAGAGCCTGTTTCGTTATTCCTGATTATATGATATTACTATATGGTGTGTCGCCTCTTATCATCTTTTACCCCTTCATCCTGGGTATTCTAGCAGTAGCAGGGTTCCTAGCCTTACGTTGGCTGAGCGCAGTCACTTCCCTTCGGGAACTGGGTCGACGGCTACTTATTCTTGCCGTGATTTGTGGCGCCTTCTATTGGTCAATAATTGGCTTGGTGATATGGTATAATTGGTAAGTCAATTACAGTTGCTGGTCCGCGCCTTTACTTTTATTGGTGCAAGGCAGGTAGAAAATCTATGATAACATCATATCTTTGCGGCCCGTTTACCTGCTGTGGGTAAGCGTTTTTTCTTCAAAAGAACACGTTTATGAAAAGCCTCGAGATTGTAGGGTTTAAAAGAGCGAATCTCGGTAAGAAGGATGCCAAGGCCCTGCGCCTGGAGTCCTACGTACCGTGCGTACTGTACGGCGCTGGTGACCAAGTGCATTTTTCGGCCCCGGCCATCCTGTTCCGCGAGTTGCTGTATACCCCTGAGGTGCACATCGTGGAGCTGAATATCGAAGGCGACATCCGTCGCGCTATCGTGCAGGACTCGCAGTTTCACCCCGTGAACGAAATGCTGCTGCACGTTGACTTCCTGGAGCTGCAGGAAGGCAAAGAAGTGAAGATGGACGTTCCCGTGAAGTACGTGGGCGTATCGCCGGGCGTACTGGCCGGTGGTAAGCTAGTGAGCAAGCTGCGCAAGATTCGCGTGAAAGCTTCGCCGGAAAACCTGCCCGACTACGTGGAGGTTGACATTTCGGACCTGGGCCTGGGCAAATCCATCAAGGTAAACAAGGTAGAGCCCAAGGGCTACTCTATCCTGACCAACCCGCTGGCTCCCATTGCTACCGTAACCATCCCGCGTGCGCTGAAAGGCACCCTGCAGGCTGACAAATAAGTCACGGATTCAGAGGGATTTCTCGGCTTACACGGATTTCGTGCTGAGTAATACCGCCTACCGAAAAAGCCGTCCTGCTTGCAGGGCGGCTTTTTTTATGAGTAGTTCTCTACCCTACTGGTAGGGCCTTGAGTAACCTTAGCCGCCTATCTTTCGGCTGCATCCTGTGTTAATCCGACCTTTAATCCGCGACAAACTGTGAGCAAGTTTCTTGTGCTGTGCCTGGGCAACATCGGGCCTGAATACGCCGACACCCGCCACAACGTGGGGTTTATGGTAGGCGACTACCTGGCCCGCAAGCACGAGGCCGCGCCGTGGACGCTGGGCCGGCACGCTTTTACTACCGAAATCAAGCACAAGGGCCACACCTTCGTGCTGGTGAAGCCCACTACCTACATGAATCTGAGCGGCAAGGCGGCCGCCCATTGGCTTAGTGCCCTCAAGCTTTCCAAGGAGCAGATGGTGGTCGTGACGGATGATCTGGCCCTCCCCTTTGGCAAGCTTCGGCTGAAAGGCAAAGGCTCTGCCGGCGGACAGAACGGCCTGAAGCACATCCAGGAAACCCTGGGCACCGACGAGTACGCCCGCCTGCGCTTCGGCATCGACTCCAGCTTCAGCAAAGGCCGGCAGGTAGATTACGTGCTCAGCCCGTTCTCTGCCGACGAGCAAATTGACTTGGAAGGTCGGCTGGAAAAAGCCGCCGAAGCCGTGCTCCTGTTCGGTACGGTAGGCCTGGAGCGCGCCATGAATGTGGTGAATGTAAAGTAGATTTTAGCCCAAGGTAAAACCGCCGGTCATCCTGAGCTAGGCTCAGGATGACCGGCGGTTTTACCTTGGGCTATTGCTAGCTTACGCTACTCCCGAACCGGGGCGTACGTGGCTGCTGGGCTGCATCAGGCTCAGGGAGCCATCGGCGTTTTCGGCCATCAAGAGCATGCCCTGGCTTTGGATGCCCTTGATTTCGCGAGGCGCCAGGTTGAGCAGCACCTGTACCTGCTGGCCTACCAGCGCTTCGGGCAGGAAGTGCTCGGCAATGCCCGACACAATGGTGCGCGGCTCCTCGAATCCGAGGTCCACGCTGAGCTTGAGCAGCTTCTTGGTTTTAGCAACTTTCTCGGCGGCCACAATGGTACCAATGCGCAGGTCCATGGTCTGGAACTGCTCAAAGCTCACGTCGTCCTTAGCGGGGGCTGATACGGCTGCGGCCAGCTCGTTGGCTTTCTTGGTGTCGAGCAGCTTTTGCACCTGGGCTTCCACGGTGGCGTCTTCAATTTTGGTGAACAGCAAAGTGGCTTCGGCCAGTTGATGCCCGGCCGCTAAGTTATCGGGGCGGCCAGCTTGCTGCCAGGTGCCCTTCTCGAGGTTGAGCATGGTACCGAGGCGTCCGGCGGCCGTGGGCAGGAAGGGCTCCAGCAGCGTTACCAAGCTGGCGGCCAGCTGCAGGGCCACGTGCAGCACCGTGCCCGTGCGCGCCTCGTCCGACTTGATGAGCTTCCAGGGTTCCATGTCGGCCAGGTACTTGTTGCCCAGGCGCGTGAGGTTCATCAGCTCGTTCAGCGCGTCGCGGAAGCGGTAGTTGTCGATTAGCTCCCCGATGCGCTGCGGGAATTCCTGGAGCTGGCGCAACACGTCCTCGTCTTCGGTGGTAAAGCCCACGGCGGCGGGCACTTTGCCCTCGAAAAACTTATGAGTGAGCACCACGGCCCGGTTCACGAAGTTGCCCAGGTTGGCTACCAGCTCGTTGTTGTTGCGAGCCTGGAAGTCTTTCCAGGTGAAGTCGTTGTCCTTGTTTTCGGGGGCGTTGGCGCAGAGCACGTAGCGCAGCACGTCGGCCTGGCCGGGGAAATCCTGCAGGTACTCGTGCAGCCACACGGCCCAGTTGCGGCTCGTGCTGATTTTGTCGCCCTCCAGGTTCAGGAATTCGTTGGCGGGCACGTTGGTCGGCAGGATGTAGTCGCCGTGCGCCTTGAGCATCGCCGGGAAGATGATGCAGTGGAATACAATGTTGTCCTTACCGATGAAGTGCACCAGCTGCGTGCCTTGGTCTTTCCAGTAGGTTTCCCAGGTGTCGGGTAGCAGGTCTTTGGTGGCCGAGATGTAGCCAATGGGCGCGTCAAACCACACGTAGAGCACTTTGCCCTCGGCGCCTTCCACCGGTACGGGCACGCCCCAGTCCAGGTCGCGGGTAACGGCGCGGGGCTGCAGGCCCTGGTCAATCCAGGATTTACACTGACCGTACACGTTGGTTTTCCAGTCCTGCTTGTGGCCTTCCACAATCCACTCGCGCAGCCAAGGCTCGTACTGGTCCAGGGGCAGGTACCAGTGCTTGGTTTCGCGCAACACGGGCTGGTTGCCCGAAAGCATGGAGCGGGGGTTAATCAGCTCCGTAGGACTGAGCGAGGTGCCGCACTTCTCGCACTGGTCGCCGTAGGCGTTGTCGTTGCCGCAGTTCGGGCAGGTGCCTACGATGTAGCGGTCGGCCAGAAACTGGTCGGCCTTCTCATCATAGTATTGCTGCGAGGTCTGTTCAATGAATTTACCTTCCTCGTAGAGCTTCTTGAAAAAGCCGCTGGCTACCTCGGCGTGGGTTTGGGAAGAGGTGCGGGAGTAGATATCGAAGGAAATACCAAAGTCCTGAAACGAGTCGCGGATGATGGCGTGGTACTTATCCACCACCTGCTGGGGCGTCACGCCTTCCTTCTGAGCCCGAATGGTAATGGGCACGCCGTGCTCATCGGAACCGCAAATAAACTTGACGTCGCGCTGTTGGGCGCGCAGGTAGCGGGCGTAGATATCGGCCGGAATGTACACGCCAGCCAAGTGGCCGATGTGTACCGGGCCGTTGGCGTAGGGTAGCGCGGCCGTAACGGTGTAGCGTTGGGGAGCAGAGGGCATATCGAGCAAAAAAACTGTTTTTCAGGAAGGGCCCGGTACAGCCTACCGGGCAAGAGGAGTGCAAAGGAACAAGTAAAATGAGGAAAGATGCTGTGGCAGCGTCATTCCTTGGGCATAGAACTATAAGAGCTCGACACAGGCAAGCCGGTTATGAAGCCTTAAAATCTGGGCGCAACCACCGAAATAACAGCGGAGTCTTCTTTTCAGTAAACAAGTTAGGCTATAAATCCTTCTATATTTAAGCTACCTACTGTGGCGTTTCACCGTATTTGAGCTAGTACTCTCCCTATTTTTGCAGCCATGAAAAACTCCGATCAGGAACAGCCCGCCAAAAAGGCTAAAAAGGAAAAAGTGCCCACTGAGAAAGCCCAGCGCAAAGAGGCCAAAGCCGCCAAGTCGACGGCCACTTCGGTTATTACTGATGCGCGCCCCAGCAAGAAGGCAACTCAGAAAAAAGCCCTCAAAATTGCTGCTAAGCAACTCCAAAAACAGCTTGACAGCCGCATTGATGAGGTAGTAAAGCGTATCCGCAAGGAAACGAAAGCCAAGCTCAAAGAGGTAGTTCAGGATGCTACTCGGCGGCTGGATGTCGACATGGAGCAGCTGTTTGAGCAAGCCTTGCATACCATCGTACGTCATCATGAGGGTGGCACACTCGCCGCTTCCGACAGCGTTTCTACTTTCTCGGAAACCCTCTCGCCAGCTGCCCCTGCCACCCCAGCAACGCCCGGAGCCCGCACGGCTGCGCCGCGTCCGCGGCCCAGTGTAGCGGCCGCGCGCCCTACTACCAAAGTAGCGGCCGCACGACCAGCTTCTAACCGTCCGCGCCCAGCCGTGAAGAAGGACGCACCCAACGCTACTTCCGCCCCCGGCTCCGACGTGAATTCCAACGGAACCAGCCTCTAGAACTGAGCCGCTGATAGAGCTTCCCTGCCAAATAGACAATGCCCTGCAGCTTCAGTTGAGTTGCAGGGCATTGTCTGTTTGGCGGTTTTACTAAACCTATTGCCGGCTCACTGCCGGGGCAGGCGCAGGGTGTCGGCCGGGGCACCGTTGAGGCGGCGCAGCCGGGTTTCCGGCGGGGTTGTGTTGTTATCGTTGGTATTAAGGCTTTCGGGGCGCTTGCGCGAATTAATGCCGCTGGCTTGCTCCCGGATGGCTACGCGGCCAGGGGTAGCATCGGGTACGGAGCCCCCGTAACCGGCGTTGCTGTTGTAAGCGGCCTGGCGGTCAGCGTCGGTTACAATCCGGGTAGGCGGCCGCTGCACGGCACTTTCCTCGCCGGTGGTTTCCTGGGAGGCAGTGCAAGCCATCAACAAGGTCAGCAGGGGTAGCAGCACATAGCGGGTCGAAGCAGGCAGGTTCATAAGGAAAAGCAAAGAAGCTAGCCTAACCTAGGCTGGCTTCTTTGCTAACGAACTAACGGCCGGGAAGTTGACCTATTACTGCCGGACTGCGGACAGCTCAGCCTGAATACCGTCCCAGAGGGCCACTCGGGCCTGCATGCAGCGCGCGGCTACCGCTGCACTGTCCGCCCAGCGGTGGGCATCATCGCCACACAGCTCCCGAACCATTTGCTGGGCCAGCGGGGTGTGCACTTCCTCGTCCAGTTGAATGTGGCGGTCGAGGTAGTACGTGAAGGTATCGAGCTGGCCGGGGAAGCGCTGGCGTAAATCATGCACCAAATGGCGGAACATATCCGGAATGACGTCCTCGCGGCCAAAGGTAAAGGCCGCAGCTACGGCGTGGGGCTGGCCGGAATCAATGATGCGAAACGTTTCCAGCACAAACTTCCGGACGGAAGCCGGCGCCTGGGCCTGCTCCAGGGCCGCGGCCACGGTAGCGCCCTGGGCCAGGGCTGCCAGCAGCCGCTCAATCGGGGCCGTATCGGCGCCACACTCGCGCATGGAGCGCAGGTACAGCTCAAAGTGGCTGGCAGGGTTGCCCTCCGGGTCCACGTCGGTTTCTTCTTCCAGTACAATGTCGTTGATAAGGCGACGGGTAGCAGGGTTGCCACGCGGCACCCACGGCACCTGCACGCAGGTAAGCTCCCGCTGCAGGGCCTTTAGCAACGACATAAAATCCCACACGGCAAACACGTGGTGCTGCATGAACACGCGCAAGTCGGGTAGGGAATGCAGTGACTGGTAAACGCCATGCGCAACCAACTGCTCGCGAGCCGGAGCCAGGGTCTGCTGCAGATCAGCAATTGGGTCAGGATGAACTTGGGTTATCATAAAGCAAGTGGTAAGAAGTACGGTGGAGCTTGCACTCCGAAGCACGAACAAACGAAACGGCCCGCTGGCTTGGATTGCCAGCGGGCCGTTTGCAAAAATACTAGAGGCAGCAGTCTAGTTGTCGGTAGTCAGCTTCCGGTTGTTAAAATGCAACAATCGACCACTACTACCCACAACCCAGCTTCTCTACTTCGTCTTTTCGAACACCATACCGTCGGAGTCCATGCAGTAGCGCAGGCCGGTAGGCTTGGGCCCGTCATCGAAAACGTGACCCAGGTGCCCGCCACACTTGGCGCATACCAGCTCGTCGCGGCTCATGCCCAAGCTATTATCGGCGGTTACTTTCAGGCTGTTTTCGGTGGCCGGGGCCCAGAAGCTCGGCCAGCCCGTGCCCGACTCAAACTTGGTTTCGGATGAGAACAGCAGGTTGTGGTCGGCGGCGCAGTAGTAGTTGCCTTTCTCGTGGTTGTTGGCATACTTGTTTACAAACGGCCGTTCCGTGCCCTGCTGGCGCAGAATAAAGTATTGGGCTGGCGTGAGCTGGGCTTTCCACTGCGCATCCGTTTTCCGAATCGGAAACTCGTCGGGTTTGCCGGTTACGAGCCGGGGCTTGGGGTAGGACTTTCCAGCGACAGAAGCCGTAGCAACGGGCCGGGACGAGTCGGCCAGATCCATTTTCGCGTCGCGGCTTTTTTTCTGGGAACAGGCCGAGTTCAGCGTCAGGATGGATAACAGCACGATTAGAAAGGAGGAGCGCATTCGTGAAACGGGATGAGGAGTACATAGGCCACCTACCCCCCTGGGCAGGCTGACCACACAACATACGCAGCTACCCTACAGTTCGGTCTTACGGCTTGGTTGAGCTCAGGAAGTGGGCCGGCGCGGAACCTCAGCAGCCCAAGGAGTTGTCTATCTTCTCACCACCTGTTTCTTCCCCTCTCAGTAACAATTAATTACTGTCAGTTTTTTGCGCTAAACATTCCGTACCTTTGCGCCCGGAAAAACCTTTGTATGCAGAACATTCGGAATATCGCCATCATCGCGCACGTTGACCACGGCAAAACTACGCTCGTGGACAAGATCATTCACGCCTCGAAGCTTTTCGACGAGCACCAGCAGTTCGACGACCTGATCCTCGACAACAATGATCTGGAGCGTGAGCGGGGCATTACTATCGTTTCCAAGAACGTATCCGTACGTTACAAGGACGTAAAAATCAACATCATCGACACGCCTGGTCACGCCGACTTCGGTGGCGAGGTGGAGCGGGTACTGAAGATGGCCGACGGCGTATTGCTGCTCGTTGACGCCTTCGAAGGGGCCATGCCCCAAACCCGCTTCGTACTGGGCAAAGCCATTGACCTGGGCCTGAAGCCCATCGTGGTAGTAAACAAGGTCGATAAGGAAAACTGCCGCCCCGATGAGGTGCACGAGCAGGTGTTCGACCTCATGTTCAACCTCGGTGCTTCGGAAGACCAGCTGGACTTCGTGACCCTGTACGGCTCCTCGAAGCAGGGCTGGATGAGCACCGACTGGAAAGTGAAAACCGACAGCATCATCCCGCTGCTCGACGCCGTGGTAGCCTCTATTCCGGCGGCGCCCCAGCTGGAGGGCACCCCGCAGATGCAGGTTACCTCGCTTGACTACTCCTCGTTCGTGGGCCGTATCGCCATCGGCCGCGTGCACCGCGGTACGCTGAAGGAAGGCGCGAACATGAGCCTGATCAAGCGCGACGGCACCATCAAGAAAGTGAAGATCAAGGAGCTGCAGGTGTTCGAAGGCCTGGGCAAAAACAAGGTTTCGGAGGTTAGCTCGGGCGAAATCTGCGCCGTAACCGGCATCGAAGGCTTCGACATCGGCGACACCCTCGCCGACGCCGAAAACCCCGAAGCGCTGGCGACCATCAGCATCGACGAGCCGACGATGAACATGCTGTTCACCATCAACAACTCGCCTTTCTTCGGTAAGGAAGGCAAGTTCGTGACCTCGCGCCACCTGCGGGACCGTCTGTTCAAGGAAACCGAGAAAAACCTGGCTCTGCGCGTAAAGGAAACCGACCGTGAAGACACCTTCCTGGTGTACGGCCGCGGCATTCTGCACTTGTCGGTCCTCATCGAGACCATGCGTCGCGAAGGCTTCGAGCTGCAGGTAGGCCAGCCCCAGGTGCTGTTCCGCGAGGATGAGAACGGCAACCGTCTGGAGCCTATCGAGCACTTAGTAGTGGACGTACCGGAGGAAACTGCCGGCAAGGTTATCGAGCTGGTGACCATGCGCAAGGGCGAGCTGACCATCATGGAGCCCAAGGGCGACCTGCAGCACCTGGAGTTCAACATCCCGGCCCGCGGCCTGATTGGCCTGCGCAACAACGTACTGACGGCTACCGCTGGTGAGGCCATCATGAACCACCGCTTCTCGGCTTACGAGCCCTACAAAGGCGTAATTCCGGGCCGTATTTCTGGTTCGCTGATTTCGATGGATACTGGTGCCGGCACCGCGTACACCATCGACAAGATGCAGGACCGTGGCGAGTTCTTCGTTGATCCGGGCGAGGAAGTGTACGCTGGCCAGGTTATCGGCGAACATACCCGCCCCAACGACCTGACCATCAACATCCAGAAAGGCAAGAAGCTCACGAACATGCGCGCTTCCGGCTCGGATGAAAACGTGAAGATTGTGCCCAAGCGTCAGTTCTCGCTGGAGGAAGCCATGGAATACATCCAGAAGGATGAATACCTGGAAGTAACCCCGAAATCGGTGCGCATGCGCAAGATTCTGCTCGACGAAAACGAGCGTCTGCGTTCGGCCAAGAAAGTAGACTAAACCCGTTGATGCTGGCGGATGGCTTGCCGCATAAAACGGCAGCTATTTGTTGAATCACGTACGTAAAAAGGCGCGGCCCCAGGGTCGCGCCTTTTTGCTTTTGGGCCTCATCGAATGCTAAGCCGGTTCGTATCTCCGCTAGCTGACTATCTATCTACCTCCTATGGATTCCGAAAACCGCAACAAGCGCGACTTACCCGAAGTAGTAGCCGACATCCTGATTACGCTGGACAAGATGGAAACCGACAAAACAGCATGGAGCAGGAACTCCAAGGCCTGCGCCAGGAAGCAGGCGGCTTGCGCCAGGAGATGAACCACGGCTTCACGCGCATGGAAAGCGCTGGTAATAACATGACGACGGCCGTGCTGGATGCCATGAACCGGCAGACCGACCGTTACGATAAAGTATAGACCACGCAGGGCAATCAGGAGGCGGAGGTGCGGGAGGTGCGGCAGCGGCTGGAAAACCTGGAAAAGGTGGTATCCAACAAATAGCTAGAGGAATACTTACCGGATTCAATGAGCAAGGCGCGGCGCAAGCGGCGCCTTTGTGCTGTTAGCCAGTACCGAGTAATAAGTAATGCTGAACTGCTAGGCGCCCGATGTGGTAGGGAGCAATAGAGCTAGTGCGCCGAGGTTTTGGAGAAAAGGTTGATTATGATAACGCCGGCCAAGATCAGCGCAAGTCCAAGCAGGGCGGGCGCATCCGGAATCTGCTTGTAGAATACGGCTCCGGCCAGGGTAATCAAGAGGATGCCAATACCCGACCACACGGCGTAGGCAACGCCTACTGGAATGCTTTTCAGCGTCAGGCTCAGAAAATAGAAAGCGGCTCCATAGCCTACCACCACTACCACGCTCGGCCCCAGCTTTGTGAACTGAGCCGAGGCTTTCAGCGCCGTGGTAGCCGCCGTTTCGGCCAGGATGGCCAGCAACAGAAACCCCCAGTATTTCATAGCTATAAGCGTTGAATGGCAAACTCCGGATAACCTTGCACGGGTCCGGAACTGACTGTTACCTGCTCTACTCGGGCGGCGGGCGGCCCCTGCCGGCACCATGCTTCCAGCGCGTCGAGGGCGGCAACGGATCCTTCGGCCTCAATGGTTACCGTCCCGTCTTCGTTGTTACGGGCGTAGCCCACAAGGCCCAGGCGGCGGGCTTCGGTGCGGGTGCTTTGGCGGTAAAAAACGCCCTGCACCACGCCGGAAATGCGAAAAATACGGTGTTCGACAGTTGACATGGCACAACGGGGTTTAAGTATTTTGGTCGCAAACCCGGGGGCGGGCAGGCAGCCCGAACCAGGCTTATGCATACGCCCGGTTGGGGTAGTCGTTGCGCGCGGCCGTTTGCTCTACCTACTACCACCGGGTTGGCCGTACGAGCTAGCCCTCAATCTGGGGTGGGCAAACCGTTCGGTGGCTGAACCCGATGAGTATAGCCCAAGACGTTTGGGCGGCAATGAACGGACGAATACGAACCGACGCAACCACCCTGGGCGGGCCGGCTACCGTAACTTAGCGTCCCCTTAGGCCTTATTTTCCCCTTCCTTGTGCGTTACCTGCTCCGCAACTGCACCCTCCATACCGGTCTTACGTTGTTGCACCATCATGCGCTACTAGTGGCCGACGGCCGAATTGAAGCCGTTGTTCCCGAGGTTGTTGCCCCCAGTGATGTGCCGATGGTTGATGGGCTGGGGCTGAACGTGGCGCCGGGGCTGCTGGATTTGCAGGTGTATGGGGCCGCCGGCCAGCTATTTTCAGTGGAGCCCAGCCTGGAAGCTCTCCAAACCCTAACGGAGCACGCCTTTGAGCAGGGCACTACGGGCGTGCTGGCCACCATGCCCACGAACTCCCTGGATATGATGCGGGCCGCTCTGAAAGTAGGTCGGGAGTTTCAGCGGCAGCGGCCGGGCCTGCTGGGCATTCACCTGGAAGGCCCGTACATCAACCCCGTCAAGAAAGGGGCCCACCAGCAGGAGTTTATTCACGCACCCTCCGTAGCGGAGATTGACGCCCTGCTTGAGGTAGCCGGCGGGGTGTTGAAAATGATGACTCTTGCCCCGGAGGTGGCCACGCCTGCCGTAGTAGCGCGGCTGCGCGAGGCCGGAGTAGTGTTATCAGCGGGGCACTCCAACGCTACCTACTCGCAGGCGGCAGAAGGTTTTCGCGGGGGCTTCGCGGCCGCAACCCATCTGTTTAATGCCATGTCGGCGCTGCAGGGGCGCGAGCCGGGCCTGGTGGGCGCGGTGTACGATGACCCGGCGGCCCAGGCCAGCATTATTGCCGATGGCGTGCACTGCAGTTTTGCCGCCGTGCGCATCAGTAAAAAGATGCTGGCGGAACGGCTGTTCCTAATTACGGATGCCGTAACGGAAAGTCAGCAGGGAGCCTACCGGTTCCGGCGACAAGACAACCATTTCGTGGACGAGCAGGGTACGCTGGCGGGCTCGGCCCTGACCCTGCCCCAGGCCGTGCGCAACTGCGTAGAGCACGTAGGCCTGCCTCTGGCCGAAGCCCTGCGCATGGCCTCCCTCTACCCCGCCCGGGTGCTGGGCCTCGATGACCAACTAGGGTATCTGGAAACCGGTTACACGGCTGATTTTTGGCTGTTTGACGAGCAATTGGCCCCAGTGGCTACGGCTCGGGCTGGGGAGTTAGTCTGGCACTCGAAAAGCCACTAACCGCCGGCTTGCTTGCGCGGAAACTCAGCTGGCTACTATTGCTCTAGTTTCTTTTATTTCTCGCCCCTACCCCGTTTCTGTGGCTTATAAGTTGGCGTATTCCACATGCCGTTGCTTGGCCAATAGGTAGCCTTCTGAACGGCATGCCATTTTGCACAGCAACAAGCAGCCTGGTACTTTTGAAGGAAGAGTCTGGTTCGGCAATCCGTGCGGAAGCTGGCTGAACACTCTTATTACTTTATTCCAAATTGCTAGTGCTAAAACGTGTACTCGCTATTGTTACCCTGAGCTTGCTGACCAGCCTAACGGCCGCTCGCGCCCAGGACGCCGCCACTATGGCCGCCGCCATGACGGACAAACCCGGTCAGTATGAGTATCGGCTTTCGGAGTTAGGTTTCGAGGAAACCTTCGGCTTCAACGACACAGCCCGAGCAGTTATCCGGCTTTACTACGCTAAGTGGAAAACCGGCCGCCAGATTATGCAGTTTGCCGGCGCGCCAGTGCCCATCGTTAGTGCGCTGGGCAAGCACTACAACCCCGATCCGCGCACGGGCGGCGTGGCCCCCAACTACAGCTCTTACTACTACGACCCCTGGGTAGCCCCTGTAGCCTACAGCCTGCTGGGCGTATCGGCTTTCGGGCTAGTGAAGGCCACCATCTGGAACCGTAAGCAACTCTACCACACCATTCGTCAGTACCGGACCAGCCGGCAGCTACCCACACAGGTGACGCCCGCTATGCTTGCCCCCTACCTGCGGGCCGTTGCGGAAGAGGACAACCGCCGCCTTACGCCTCCCGTTGCCGTACCGCCTCAAAAGTAAGAATGGCCGTGGCCGTGCTCACGTTCAGTGAATCAATGGCGCCGCGCATGGGAATGATAATGGTCTGGTCGCAGGCCTGCATCAGGTCGGGGGTCAGCCCATCGGCCTCCGTACCCATGACCAGCGCGGTGGGGCCCCGGAAGTTGCAGGTGGTGTAGGCCACGGCCCGCTCAGTGAGGGCGGCGGCATACGTCCGGATGCCGTGGTGGCGGCACCAGCGCAGCAGCTCGTCGCGGGTGGTGGCAATGGTGGGCACCGTGAAGGAACACCCGATGCTGCTGCGAATAGCGTTGGGGTTGAACAGGTCCGTGCGCGGGTCGCAGACGATAACGGCGGTAGCATGGGCCGCGTCGGCGGTGCGCAGAATGGCGCCCAGGTTGCCCGGTTTTTCCACCGCCTCCAGCACTAGCAGCAGGGGCGCGGTGGGCAGGGGTAGCTCCTCCAGGGTCAGGCGCGGGGGCACGGCCAGGGCCAGCACGCCGTCGGAACCTTCGCGGTAGGCAACCTTTTCAAACACAGTCTTCGACACCTCAAACCACTCTGTGGCCCCGCCCCCGAACAGCGCCCGCAGCTCTTGCTGCCGCCCGGCGCCGGCTAGTTCCGGGCACACAAACAGCGCGGGCACTGCTACCCCCGCTCCGTGGGCAATGGTCAGCTCCCGCAGGCCTTCAATAATGGTCAGCCCCTGGGCGCGCCGCTCAGAAGACTTTTGCTGAAGCTTAAGCAGGTTTTTGATGCGCGGATTCTGGGGGCTGGTAATGTGGTCGGGCATGGGTGCAGGGTAAGGGCGAGCGGAAAACGGGCCCGCTGGTAAGCCAGTCTTTCGCCGCGAAGATACGCACCGAACCCGCCCACCCCGCCGCAAGCTAGTGCCCCGTACCGGCAGAGCCCGTACCTTGCAAGCCCCTACCCCTTCCGCCGATAGTAGTCTTTATGAGGCTTAAGCTAAACACCAAAATTGTTCTGGGCTTTATCATTGCCGTGGGCGTGCTGCTGCTCACCTCTGCTGCCTCCTGGTACTGTATTCAGCAGCTGGCTTACTACACCCAGCGCGTAGAGCATACGTACCAGGTGCTACAGGGCACGGCCAACATGCGCTCCAACATCCGCGACGCGCAAAGCCACATCCGCAGCTACCTGCTGCTGACCGATACGGCCGCCCTAACCAGCTTCCGCAAGACCCTGCCCGAAGCCCACAACAACTTCGAGCTGCTGCGGCGGCTTACCGTAGACAATCTGAACCAGCAAAGCCGGCTCGATACGCTGGAGCTGGCTATAGAGGATGAAATTGCCTACCTCCGAAACTGGACCAAGCGCACGCCCAGCAGTGAAGCGGTGCGAGAGCTGGTGCGCGGCGACCGGAACCGGCAGCTGCAAGTGCGGGCCCTGCTGGAGCGGGTGCGCCAGGAGGAAGAAGCGCTGCTGCTGGAGCGGCGGCGGCGCCAGGATTTCTTTGAAACTACTACTCCCGCTGCCATTGTGGTATCGGCGGTGCTGGCGGCCATTATTGTGCTGTGGCTGTTCACCAAAATTACCCGGGAAGTACGCGCCAACGAGGAGTTGCAGCGCGAGCTGGCCTACAACAACGAGCAGGTAGCCCACCGCATCCGCATCATTGAATCCTTGGCCAACAAGGTAGTACAAGGCGACTACACGGTTAAAATCTCAGACCAGGAGCAGGACAGTTTGGGCAACCTGGCCACGGCGCTTAACCACATGACCCAAACCCTGGATACCAGCTTCACGGCCCTGGAAAACCGCAACCGGGAGCTGGATCAGTTTGCCTACGTGGCTTCCCACGACTTAAAAGCCCCTCTGCGTGGGGTAGTCACCGTGGTAAAATGGATTGAGGATGAACTCAGCCAGGAGCTTAGCCCCCAGATGCGCCAGTACCTGGAAATGATAAAAGGCCGGCTCAGCCGCCTCGAAGACCTGATTAATGGCCTGCTGGCCTACGCCCGCGCCGGCCGCACCGAGCAGAAGCTGGAAGAGGTGTCAGTAAGCCAGCTGGTGCAGGAAATCACGGAGCTGGTTATTCCGCCCACGTTCCGGGTGGAAACCCCTACCCTCCTGCCCACCTTTGTTACCGACCGTCTGAGCTTGCAGCAGGTGTTCACGAACCTGATGGGCAACGCCGCCAAGTACCACAACCGCCCCGACGGTTTGCTGCGCATCAGCTGCCGCGACCTGGGCGAGTGCTATGAGTTTCGGGTGCAGGATGATGGGCCCGGCATTGCGCCCCAATTCCACCAGAAGGTATTCCTGATGTTCCAGACCCTGCGCGACCGAAATTCGGCGGAGAGCACCGGTATTGGACTAAGCATCGTAAAGCGCATTGTCGAAGAGAAGACAGGCACCATTCACATTGACTCTGAGGAAGGCAAAGGGGCCGCCTTCATCTTCACCTGGCCCAAGCAGGCAAGGTAGCAAGGTAGCAACATGCTGAGTTTAGGAAGCGTGGCATGGCTAGTGAGCGAGACAACCCGTCCTCTTCTCGGTGACCAGCCCGCTAACCTGACAGGACCTTACTGCCAGCACGGAGTTACTTGAATGTCACTTATAGCGGGAGCCGCACGTTGGCTTGGGCGGAGAGCTTCGCCTCTCGCCACGACAAAACTCACCAACTTACCAGCGCACTGCTTCACCATCTGCTCCACTCCACCACTTCACTACCCTGCCAATGCGTTCTGTACTTCTGGTTGAAGATGATTTTTTTGATACAATGACGGCCCAGAAAGCCTTCGAGAAATTCAGCGTCCCGCACAAGCTCTACACGGCTTTCAATGGGTTGGAGGCGCTGGATCTGCTGCTGGGCACCAATGGGGTAGAACCGATTCGGCCGCTACCCGAGGTGATTCTGCTGGATTTGAACATGCCCAAGATGAACGGCCACGAATTTCTGGCGGAAATTCAGCATCATGCTGAGCTACGGGCTATTCCCGTGTTCATCACCACCACCTCGGGCATGGATGTGGACCGGCTGAATGCCCAGCATTTGGGCGTGAGCGGCTATATTCTCAAACCCCTGGACTTTGAAACCAGCCCGGATATGGTGGACAGCATGAACCTGCTGGAGAAGCTTTTGCGTTAATATTCTACTACCCCTGCTTAGTGCATGCATGGAACTAGCCTTTGAAAACTCCTACTGCCACATCTATTTTGACCCGGCCGGCCCCATGCTGGTTCAGATCTGGGAGGGTTTCGTGGCGGGGGAGCCCCTGCGGGAAGCTCACGAGGCCACGCTCCGGCTGCTTCAGCAGTACCGGGTTGAGAAAGTACTGGCCGATACCCGGCTTATGCGCGTAATTCCGCCCGCCGACCAGCGCTGGATTGCCGATAGTTTTCTGCCGCGGGCCCGGGCGCTGGGCTACCGGCTGGTGGCCGTTGTGCTTTCCGCCGACATGTTCAACCAGATATCCGTGCAGAACATTCTGGCCCCGCTGGCCGAAGAAAATACCCTAACGGCCGAGTATTTCGGCAATCCGGAAATGGCCCGGGCCTGGCTGCTCAAGGCGCACTAGTCCCTGGGCGGCCAGCGCCGTGCAACCAAAACAAGGCGGCCGGAATCTACCGTAGCAGCGGGCGGCTGTCCCGTTTGGGCGGCGGCCCGAAGCCGGGCTATACGGGCAAAACGGATTATTTCGTTTGCTTAGCAGGCCGGGCACCTTCAGGGCGTTTTACCTGTTGGAGAATCCGGGCGTTACCCGGCGCGGAGGTCAGCTTTTTATGGCCTGCTCACGCTTCGGAGCTACTATTCCCGACCACTCCGCTTTACTAGCCTATATGCTGTTTCGTTCTCTCTCCCTGTTTCTACTTTGCGCGGTAGCTGCTACCAGTCTGGCCCAACAAACGCCGCGGGAGCTGAATACCCTGCCCGGAGCCCCCGCTCCTACGTCGGCACCCACCCGCACCGCTACCCCCGCCCCGGCCGCGGTAGCGCCCGCCACTGTTGCCGATACCACCCGGCGCGCCCCCAGCGCCCTGGCCGCCCCGCCTGCCGTTCCCGACTCTGCTCGGCGGCGGCCGGTACAAGCCCAGCTGCCGCCAGCCAACACCACCCGCTACGCCGTGGGCCTAAAAAGCGGCCAGGTGGTCCGCGGCTACGATGTAGAGCTCAAACAACCCCTGCTGGGCCGCACCTTTGTGCTGGTAGATGGGCAGCAGCGCTTTGAACTGAACGACGTTCGGTATTACGAAGACGAAACCGGCTTTTACGTGCGCACTACCCTGCCCGGCCGCTCCAAGCGCGAAAGCACCCTGCGCCGCGACCGGGTGGGCCGCATCAGCCTTTACTCCATCACCAATCAGCAGTACGTGAACAGCCCTTATGGCTACAGCCCCTACGGCATGGGCCGCTATGGCATGGGCTATCCGTACGGCGGCTACGGTGGGTTTGGTGGCTACCGTACGGTGCGCCAGGAATATTTCAGCAAGGACAATGGCCCTATTGAGGACCTGAGCATCCGCAATCTGCAGCTGGCCACGACCGATAATCCGGGGGCGCAGCAGCTCCTGGCCAACGCCCGCCGCTACCAGACCTACACCACGCTGAGCTACGTGGGCGCCGGGGGCCTGCTGCTGGCCGGGGTGCTGTCCAGCTTCAGTGGCAACAGCAGCTTTTCCGTCTCGCCGCTGATGTACGCCGCCATTCCCCTGGCCATCGTGCCGTTGGTGATTGGGGGCAAGCAGCAGAACAACATCAAGCAAGCCATTTTGCTCTACAACCGCGGGCAGTAGCCCGGGGCGTAGCTTCCGCCCTGAAAAGCCCCGACCGGACTGGTTGGGGCTTTTTCGTGGCCCTACTTAACCTCGGCAGCGGCAAGTTGCGTAGGCGTAGGCGTGACTTCTTCCCTCCTACCTCCTGCTCCCGACTCCAACCTCGCTGCCCGCCGGGAACTGGCCTTATGGGCGCACGAGCGGCTTTGCGCTGAATACGGGGCCCCGTTTCCGTTTTTCAGCTCCAAAGACCCGCTCAGCGAGCTGATCAGCTCCATGCTTTCCCACCGCACCCGCAACCAGGATTCGCACCGGGCCTACCAGCAGCTGCGGGCCCGCTTCCCGACCTGGGACCAAGTGCGCGAGGCGCCTACCGCCGAAGTGGAAGCGGCCATCAGCCCCTGCACCTGGCCCGAGCAGAAAGCCCCGCGCCTCCAGCAGGTGCTGCAGGAAGTAAGCCAGCGCTGCGGCGGCCCCTGCGACCTGGCGTTTCTGGCCGACATGCCGATTCCCGAGGCCCGGGCCTGGTTGGAGCAATTGCCCGGGGTAGGCCGCAAAACCAGCGCCGCCGTGCTCTTATTCAGTACCCTGCGCCGCCCGGCCATGCCCGTCGACAGCCACCACCACCGCGTAGCCCAACGCCTGGGCTTGATCGGGCCGAAGGTGGGCGAAGCGGCGGCCCATGCCTTGCTGGAAGACCTGCTACCGCCCGGCTGGGACGCCCAGCAGGTGTACGACCACCACGAGGCCCTGATGTTTCACGGCCAGAAATGCTGCTACTTCCACACGCCGGCCTGCGGGCGGTGCGTAGTGCTGGCGCGGTGCCCCTTCGGACAAGCCCGCGTGGGCAAAGGTGCGGGGTAACTGCGCCTGCCGGGGCAAAGGTGGAGCGTTGTGTAAGCACTTTTTGCCATCTTGCCAGCCAACCTTTACTTACTGCTTTGCCATGAAAACGACGTATGGTTTGCCCGCTTTGCTATCAGTCTTTGTACCCGGCTTAGGACAGCTCGTGAAAGGCCAGATTCTGAAGGCCATCCTGATTTGGGCCCTGGGTGGCGTGGTGGGCTTTTTGCTGGCCTGGACGTTGGTAGTGCCCTTCCTCATCTGGGCCTGGAACGTGTACGACGCCTACAACGACCCCGCCTAAACTGTGCCTGTTCTGCATCTGAAAGCCAAGCCCAATGGCCGCCGCAATCAGCTGGAAATAGCACCCGACGGCAGCGTAACGGTCCGGCTGAACGCGCCCGCCCAGGACGGCAGGGCCAACGCCTGCCTGCTCAGCTACCTGGCCGAAGTGTTTGGGGTAGCTAAATCCAGCCTGACGCTGGTAAGTGGGCACACGGGTCCCCATAAAAAAGTAGCGGTGGCTGGCCTTACTGCTCAGGAGTTCCAGGCCGTATTGGAGCGGTTCCGGGCCACTGGGGAGTAGCACTGAAAGCAGGCAAGCACATCCTTAAACGGCGGTTTGCGTTGAGCAGCCTAGCCCCGGAGTTCAACCAGGGTCAGGCTGTTTTTCTTTCTTTTCCTTCTCATGATAGATTTTCCTACCTGGGCCGTGGCCGGTTTCTGGGGGCTGGTGTCGGGCTCGGCCTTGCTGCTGGGCGCCGCCGTAGGCTACTTCAGCCACGTTCCGCAACGGCTGATTGCCGCCGTTATGGCCTTTGGCAGCGGCGTCCTGATTTCTACTCTTTCCTTCGAGCTAATGGAGGAGGCTTACGAAAAAGGCGGCTTCGATTCCACGGCCATTGGGTTTGTGGGCGGGGCGGCCGTGTACACGCTGGCCAACTGGCTGCTGGCCCGCCACGGGGCCAAGCACCGCAAACGCTCCGGTAAGCACCAAAGTCAGGAGCGCACCGCCGTGCAACAGGGCCAGAAAGAAGCCAGCACCGCCGGCGACGACAACGGCATGGCCCTGGCCATTGGGGCCCTGCTGGATGGCATCCCGGAAAGCATTGTTATTGGGCTGAGTATGCTGGCGGGCGGCGGCGTGAGTGTGGCGGCGGTGGTGGCCATTTTCATGAGCAACCTGCCCGAGGGCCTGAGCAGCGCCGCCGGCATGCGCAAGGCCGGCCGCACGCCCACTTACGTGCTGAGCCTCTGGGCGGGCATTGCCCTGATATCGGGGCTGGCGTCCTTGGCTGGCTACTCCTTGTTTAGCGGCTTTTCGGCGGAGGTAGTGGCCGCCACCACGGCCATAGCGGCGGGGGCGGTGCTGGCCATGATTGCCGACACCATGATTCCGGAGGCGTTTGAGGTGGCCCACAATTTCACGGGTCTCATTACCGTAGTTGGCTTTTTGGTATCGTTTGTTCTCAGCAAAATAGGCGGGTAGCGGCGGGCTCTTCGGGTAAGAATCACGGCCTGACTACCTGCGGCGCGAGTTAAATCTGCGTAGCTTGCAGCTACCGACTTATCTGCTTGCTTATGCCCGCTACGCCCAACTCGTCTGCTATTGAACCGCTACTGGAAGCCTTATCCTTTTCGCCCGATAACCTTGCCCTGCGCAAGCACGTGGCTGGCCTGCTCACCCAGGCCGGACGCTTTGCCGAAGCCGAAGAACTGTACCGCACTGGTCTGCGCCAAGCCCCCGACGATGCTGAGCTGCAGCTGGGCCTGGCCGAAACGTACGCCGAGCTGGGCAAATCGTCGGCCGCCTTTGTGGTGGTAGAGGAGCTGCTGGGCACCCACCCCGAGCACGCCCGCGCCCACCTGCTCCACGCCCGCCTGCTGCTGGCCGCCGACCAGCTGCCTGCCGCCCGCGAAGCCTATTCCACGGCCCTTACCTACAATCCTACTCTGGAAGACGCTGAGCTAGCCCGCCGCCTTCGCGGCGGCCAAACGGCTCAGCCGGCCCACGGCGGCTCGCCCACTCCTTTTCCAAGCGGTCCGGGCAGCCCTACCCCCGACGATGACGACGACTTCAGCGGCATTGAGCACACCCTGTTCAGCGGCCTGGAGCGGCCCAAAATTACCTTTGCCGACGTGGGCGGCATGGAAAGCATTAAGGAGGAAATCCGGCTGAAAATCATTCATCCGCTGCAATTCCCCGATCTGTACAAAGCTTACGGCAAGGCGGCCGGGGGCGGTATGCTGCTCTACGGCCCGCCCGGCTGCGGCAAAACCTACCTGGCGCGAGCTACGGCCGGCGAGGTGCAGGCCAGCTTTATTCACGTCGGCATCAACGACATTCTGGATATGTGGCTGGGCAACAGTGAGCGGAATTTGCACCAGCTGTTCGAGCAAGCCCGCCTGCAGGCCCCGTGCGTGCTGTTCTTCGACGAAGTGGACGCCTTGGCCGCCAACCGCCACGACCTGCGCCAGAGCGCGGGCCGCACCGTCATCAACCAGTTTCTCTCGGAGCTGGACGGGGCTACCCGCTCCAACGAGGGCGTGCTGATTCTGGCCGCCACTAATGCCCCCTGGCACCTCGATTCCGCCTTCCGCCGTCCCGGCCGCTTCGACCGGATTCTGCTGGTGACGCCCCCCGATGAGGCGGCCCGGGAAGCCGTGCTGAACGTACTACTCCAGGGCAAACCGGTAGCCTCTTCCGTGAATTTGCGCAAGCTGGCCGCGCAAACCGCAGGCTTCTCCGGGGCCGACTTGCAGGCCGTGGTGGACGTTGCCATTGAAGCCTGCCTGCGCGAATCGATGAAGGCTGGCAAGCCCCTGCCCCTGGAGCAACGCACCCTGGCCGAGGCGACCGGCAAGGTGAAGCCCAGCACCCGCGAATGGTTTGCCACGGCCAAAAACTATGCGCTGTACTCCAACGAGGGCGGCATCTACGACGATATTCTGGTGTACTTGGGCATCAAAAAGCCCTCGGCGTAGCTGTAACCACCCGCAGCATGAACCACGCCGAGCATACCCGGTGGCAGGAAGCGGTACACCACCTGCTGGACGTACAGCGGCCGGAGCAGGCCGAGCAGCTGGTGCGGCGGCGGCTGGCTACCAACCCCAAGGAAGCGGCGGCTCATCAATTATTGGCCCTCACCCTGCTCAACCAAAGCGGGCGCACTGCGGAAGGACTGTCGGCCATTCGGGAGGCTTTAGTGCTGGATCCGCAGCAGGCCAGAGCCCATTACTTTCATAGCGTTGCCCTGCTGCGGGACTCTCAGCTGTTTGCCGCGATGCAGGCAATTGAAGAGGCGCTACGGCTTGACCCGCGCAATGCTACCTTTTTCGGCTACCAGGCCGTAATTCATAACGCCCGTCGTCACTCGCAGGAAGCTCTGCAAGCCACGGCTGCCGGGCTGGCCATCAACCCCGGTCATCTGGAGTGTCAGTTTCAGCGCGTTACCGCTCTGCGCCAACTGGGCCGGCCGCGCGAGGCGGCCAACACAATCCGACTGCTGGCGTACTGGCACCCTAACCACCCGGTAGCGCATCAGCTACAGGGCGAAGAGGCACTGCGTAATCACCAGCTCTCGGCAGCAGAAGTACATTTCAGAGAGGCCCTGCGGTTACGGCCTGGCGCTGAACAGTCGCGCAAGTCGTTGCAGGAAGTACTGGAATGGCAGGCCGAATCGGCGTTCAACCGGCAGGATCTGCCGCGGGCCGTTGCACTTTACCAGGACATACTGCTTCTGGAACCTAACCAGCCAGAAGCCACCCGCCGGCTCTGGGAAGCCGGGCTGTTTCAACATTGGTCGCAACGGCCTTTTGCCTGGCAGCGGTGCTGGCGGGCTACCTCCTCAGCGGACACGAACGTTCCTTTGCTGAAGCGTTTGGCCTGGCCTCTTTTGCTAGCTCTTCCGTTGCTTGTAGCCTTGGCGGCCCGCACCGCCTTTCAGGTGCGTTATGCCGTTGTTGGTCCGGTGCCTCTGCTGGAAGATGGCTGGTTTTACGCGGGCCTCCTGTGGGCCGCCGCCACGCTTGGGCTTGCGCAGTTTCCGCCCATTCCGTTGCCGGCTTTGTGGGTTGCAGTTGCCGGCGGCCTGGGGTTTGCGTTACGCAACAGTTACCGGAAGTGGCGGCAAGGAACTCGAAAATGGCCTTTAGGGCCTACCCTGCTCCTGAGTCCAGGCAGTATGGCGCTGGTTAATGGGCACGGCAACTGGCTTAACCCTGACGGGGCAAACGAAGCGGCTGGCTTTCTGATGATCTTTGCTGGCTTGCTGCTAGTGTATCACGTCTTTCGCCCCGTCCACCAGCCCGCCCCGGCTTCGCCTTCTTAACGACCTCACGCCACATGGAACAAGCCAACTGGCCCGACCGGATTTTACTGCTACTGCGCCAGGGCCGGGCAGCGCAGGCCGAGCAGGAACTGCGCCGCATTCTGCGGCAGGAGCCTAATGATGCCCTGGCCCACGCCTGGCTGGGCATGGCCCTGCTGGATCTGGGGCGGCTGCCGGAAGGCCAGACCCACATTGAAACGGCCATTGGCCTAGCCCCGGAATTTGACTTTGCTTACTACCTGCTGAGTTTGGCCCACCAGCGCCAGCAGCGCCTGCCCGAAGCCCTGACGGCCATTGAGCAAGCCCTGGCCTTGGACCCGACCGACCCCAACTACCACCACACCCTGGGGCTGATTCGGTTTCAGCGGGGGCAGTGGGAAGGGGCGCTGCGGGCCGCCGAAATGGGTTTGGCCTACGACCCCGAACACGTCGACTGCCTGGGGCTGCGGGGGCGCTGCCTGGCCCGTCTCGGCCGGGCCCAGGATGCGGCCGACTCGCTGGAAACGGCCCTGCGCCACGACCCCGACGATGCCGGCACCCACGCCGACGCCGGCTGGGTAGCCCTGGAAGCGGGCCGGCATGAACAGGCCCTGCACCACTTCCGCGACGCCCTGCGCCGGCAACCTACCTCCAACTACGCCCGCGAAGGCCTGGTGGAATCATTGAAGGCCCAGTACTGGCTGTACCGCGCCTTCCTGCGCTTCACCGTCTGGACGGAAAAGCTGGGCGGGGTTACGCGGCGCCTGCTTTTTATCGGGCTGTACGTGCTGGTGCGGTTTGTGCCGGTGCTACTCCCCATTTACCTGCCGCTGGTATTTATGAGCTGGTTTTCCGACCCTATGTTTAATGGCTTGCTGCTGCTGAACCCTTACGGCCGGCACGCCCTTTCAGAAGCCCAGCGGCGGCAGGCCCTGGCCTTTGCGGGCGTACTGCTGGCGGCTACCCTGCTCCTGACCACGGCAACTTTCGCCGGCCTGGCGGGGGTAGGCCTGCTGGGCGGCAGTTTGCTGGCGGCTCTGTTCCCGATTACGGTAGCCCTACGACCCTATAGCACCCGCAAAGCCCGCGGCTGGGCCGTGGCAGCCACCGTGGTGCTGGTAGGGCTGGGCATAGTGGGGTTAGGTACCAGCCTATTCTTACCAGAAGAGAATCTGCAAAAGGGAATTGTGGGCGCGCTATTTATTACCTGGCTGGCCTACCTCTGGTCTACGGCCCTGCTGTAAGGGCTTGCTGCCGAAAAGACGGCTGAAAAAATAAAAGGCCACCGGATTCCCCGCCGGTGGCCTTTTGTATTGCCTCTCATCCCTTCTAAACCCACCTGCCACCTGAGAGGCGCTCCGGGTTTTCCAGGCCCGAAGCACGAATAGCCGGTGTTGCGTTACGCATTTTCCGGGGTCAGCTCCCGCCGGTACGTGCGCTCAAATTCCTCGTCGATGTGGTAGGTTGATTCCTCGTGCTGACTTAAATCAAGCCCCAACTCTTCCTCCTGAATTTTTACGCGCAAGCCAAAGATTCGGTCCGTGATTTTCAGTAGAATCCAGGCGCCCACGAAGGAATAGGTAATGACAATCAGCAGCCCCAGCAAGTGGTAGCCGAAGGTGGTAAAGGTGCCGTGAATCAGCCCCACTTTATCGGCAAACACACCCGTCAGGAGCATGCCTACAATGCCCCCCAGGCCGTGGCAGGGAAACACGTCGAGGGTATCGTCGATGGTAGTGCGGGAGTTTTGCCAGTGCACGGCGGCGTGGCTGATGAGGGCGGCCAGCACCCCAAACAGGATACTCTGCCCGTACCCGATGTAGCCAGCAGCCGGAGTTATGGCCACCAGCCCCACCACAGCCCCGGTGCAGGCGCCCACGGCCGTGGGCTTGCCACCGCGGGCTACCTCAATCAGCACCCAGGCAATAAGGGCGGCAGCCGAGGCCAGATTGGTATTCACAAAAGACAGGGCTGCCAGCTCGTTGGCGCCCAGGGCGGAACCCGCGTTAAAGCCAAACCAGCCAAACCACAGCAGGCCCGTACCCAGTAGCACGTAGGGTACGTTGGGGGTGGAAAACGAGGACGTGCGCAGGTTGGCCGAGCGGCGCCCCAGCACCATGGCCCCGGCCAAGGCCGCCACGCCCGCCGAAATGTGCACTACCGTACCGCCCGCAAAATCAAGCACGCCCCACTGGCGCAGGAACCCCTCGGGGTGCCAGGTCCAGTGGGCCAGGGGGCAGTAAATAAACAAGCTGAACAGCACCATAAACGCCAGATACCCCTTAAAGCGGACCCGTTCGGCAAAGGAGCCGGTAATCAGGGCCGGGGTGATAATGGCAAACTTGAGCTGAAAGGCGAAGTAGAGGATAAATGGAATGGTGGCGGCGAAGGCCGGATTGGGCGCCGTGCCCACGTTGCGGAGCAGGGCAAACGTGAACGGGTTACCAATCAGCCCGTGCCAGGAGTCGCCGTAGCAGAGCGAGAACCCCACAAAGTAAAACAGCACCGATATAACGCCCAGGGCCACAAAGCTCTGGAGCATGGTGCTGATAACGTTTTTGGGTCGCACCATGCCCCCGTAGAAGAACGACAGACCCGGCGTCATAATCAGCACGAAGGCCGTGGCCGTAAGCATCCAGGCCACGTCGGCGCCGTTGAGCGAGCCGGGGGTAGCGGCGGGGTGTGGCACCTCCACGAAGGCAGCAACCAGGGCCAGCAGTAGCAGGACACCCAGCGTGAACAGGCTGAAGCCCGGATGGAAAGGAGCGACTTTCGAAGTCATATTGCGTATTTCAGAATACTACCATCATTTCTTATGGCAATATACTCGATATCTGTACTCTTTTCTACAAACCGCCCTTATATTTTAGGCCATATATGTTTTATAGAACATATTTATAGCTAATACCCCTTCCAAATATTAGCCTAGCGTTTTTCGACATAGTAGTGAGAACACCTCAGTCATCCTGACTACCTGCAGTAGGAATGAGGGTAGATTAAGGCGGTCGGTTAACACCAGGCAGCGGCAATAAACGGTTTTAAACTACCATTCCGAACGGAGCGGGAATTCTGGATCCGCCATTCAACGGTTGGTCCCAGGTTCCTCGCTCCGCTCGGAATGACAGTTGTGTAGTGGTTGTTTTTTGGTGCAGCTTAATAGACCAGCTGCACTAGGATATAGGTAGTAGCCAGCAACAACGTCCTGCACAGCTCGAGCCGGGGCATCTCGCTAGGTAATGTTGCCCGGGTAAACCACCAATTCGAGCGAGATGGTCCGGCTTCGGCCCTGCAGGACGTTGTTTGAACTGGAGCCCTTACTATCTGCACACTACATGTAAAGCCACGTCTCGATTATAGGGGACTGGGCAACCGCTGCGGCGCTGTTCCTAACAGACTGGGGGCTTTTCAGGCGAACTTCTGCTTAAGCCAGGCCCACAATGTTTTCGAGGTACTTCTGGGCCGAGCCGGTGTTGAGCAGCAGTACTTGCTCCTCTGGCCGAATCCAGCCGGTGCGCAGCAGGTGGCGGGCAGCCATCCAGACGGCGGCGCCTTCGGGGGCTACGAAAAGGCCTTCTTCCTTGCCCAGCTCCCGGAGCCCTTCCAGCATTTGTTCATCGGTAATGGCCAAGGCTAGCCCGTCGGATTCATCCAGCACGTCCAGCATCAGCGGCTCGCCCAGGGGGCGGGGCACGGCCAGGCCGTTGGCAATGGTGGGCTTGCCCATATAGGCCTGGCAGTTAACCTGGCGGCCTTCGCGGGTTTCGACCAAGGGGCAGCAGTTGGCGGCCTGCACGGCTACCATGCGCGGGAGCTGAGCCGTGGCGGGCAGCCAGCCCAGGGCCTGCATTTCGCGCAGGGCTTTCCAGATACCAATCAGGCCGGTACCGCCGCCAGCCGGGTAGAGCAGCACGTCGGGCAGGCGCCAGCCCAATTGTTCGGCCAGCTCGTAGCCCATGGTTTTCTTGCCTTCGAGGCGGTAGGGCTCTTTCAACGTGGACACGTCGAGCAGCTCTCCGGCCGCGTTCAGCTCCCGCACCCGGGCGGCGCAGTCGTTGATGAGGCCGTCCACGAGGTGCACCTCGGCCCCGTACCAGTAGCACTCCTCCCGAAACGCCTGGGGCGTGTGGCGCGGCATGACCACCACAGCCCGCAGTCCGGCGCGGGCGCAGTAGGCGGCCATGGCCACGCCCGCGTTGCCGGCAGTAGGAATGATGCACCCGGTAACGCCCAGCTCCTTGGCCTTGGAAATGGCCATGCTCAGCCCGCGAGCCTTAAACGAGCCAGTCGGGTTTTGGCCCTCATCCTTGAGCCGTAAGTCCAGGAAGCCGTAGCGGGCCGCCAGCCGGGGCAGGGCCAGCATGGGAGTCCACCCCTCGCCCAGACTAACGCGGTTGGCCTCATCGAGCAGGGGTAGCAGGGCGGCGTAGCGCCACATGGAGTTTTCCGTGGCCTGAATGCCGGCGGCGCGGGTCAGCGGCGCGCTCAGGTCGTAATCGGCGACGAGGGGCTGGGCGCAGCAACTGGAAACCCGTTGCAGCGAAAAGGCAGAATGCGGGGCGTGGCAGGCGGCGCAGTGCAGTTGCTGAAGGCGGGAGGCGGTAGCGAGGAGAGTTTGCATAGTGGAGAGTTCAACGCAAAACTCCCCCCTGGCTATTCCGAACCCAAACGGCCATTTGGAATAGGCTATTCCGGTTTGGAATAATGACGCCGGGCAAACTGCACAAAGCTCTTGTAGGGCATGTTGTTCTCGGTGCCCTTGCGCTGTACAAAATCAAAGTGCCGAACCAGGTTCAGGTCGCGCACGGGCACTTCTACCAGCTCGCCGGCGGCCAGCTCCTTCATCACGGATTGCCGGGGCAGGAAGGCCAGGCAGGTATCCACCCGCACAAAGTTTTTGAGGGCCTCGGTGCCGCCCAGCCGCACTTTCACGGGTAGGTCAGTGAGCCGGATTCCTTTCCCGGCCAGGGCTTCTTCCAGCACGGCCAGCGTGCCGGAGCCCGCTTCGCGCAGGGCTACCGGGATGCGGCGCAGATCCTGGGCCGTCAGCTCCTGCCGGTGCAGGGGGTTGCGCCCGGAGCACACGGCCACTACCTCATCCGTGAGCAAGGGCGTGTAAGTAACGTTGCTGACTTTGTGCATGCCCTCGATGATGCCCAAATCAATTTCATGGTCCAGCAAAGCCTTCAGGATGTTTTCGCTGTTGCGGTTTTTGAGCGTGAGCTGGGTATGCGGGTATTGGTTGAGGTAGGCGGAAAGTACCGGCGGAATAACGTAGAGCGAAATGGTAGTGCTAGCCCCAATGACCATGCGCACCTGGGGCGAGAAACCCGGGCTGAGGGCCGTGAACTCCTGGTGCAGCTCATGCTGTAACTGACGGGCAATAAGCAGCTTCTGGTAGAGCAGCTCTCCGGCGGGCGTAAGCTGAATGCTGTTGCCCAGGCGCTCAAACAGGCCCGTTTTGTAGTGCTCTTCCAGGGACTTTACCTGCTTGCTTACCGCCGACTGACTCAGGAACAGCGTCTGGGCGGCTTTGGTGAAGCTGAGCTGCCGGGCAACTTCCAGAAATACTTCGTGCGGATGAGAAAGCATAGTGGCAAGGTAGCGAGGCCGCCCATTACGGCAAGCCGGCCAAACGGCCAGCAGGGCCTCAAAAACGCTAATCAGAAAAATATGTGTAAAATTTTGTCATTCATTTGGTAATTATCCGCCGAGCAATCGGTATGTTTCGGTCCCTATGCTACTGTGGGCTAGGGGCAGCGGCCTACGGGTTATCCGCCGCGCCCCGCACACGCCTTTATGGGTCGCTCGCCGGCGGCTAGTTGTGTTTTATCACTTAATCAATCATCTCTATGGGTACATCCCTGTTGATGCTGGTCATCGTGGTGGTAGCCATGCTGTACCAGAATCTTACCAAGCGCGTGCGGGAGCTTAGCCAACGCCTGCAGCAGCGCGAGGACGAGCACCAAGTGCTTCAGGCCACGGTGGAGCAACTGCGGCAAGCGTTGCAGCAGCCCCGCCCTGCGTCGCCGCCCGCAGCCGAGGCGGCCGCTACACCACCAGTGGCCCCGCCAGCACCGGCCGCACCTCCTAGACCGCTGGAGTGGTACCGTGCTTCAACTCCGGCCGCTACGCCGGCTGCCTCGGCCCTACCGCCCTCGGCCCCAGCGCCGGCCGCTACCCCAGAACCAACACCGGCAGTTTCATCAACCATGCCTGAACCAGCGGCACCCCCGCTAGCTCCCATTCTACCGCCCGTGGCGGCGCCGGCTGCCGCCCCAACGCCAGCATCACCGCCCGTAGCCGCCCCAGTGATACCTGCACCGGCCGCACCGGCTTCCCCAGCTACCTTTTCTCAGCCGGCTAATCTACCTTCCGAACGGGCCGCTTCTGCACCGGTCACTTCTGCGCCGACAGCCCCCCTTACCTCATCTGATCAGCCGAAGTCGGCGCCGACCAATCCGCCGGCTCCTCCCCGGCAGCGGCCCGCTTTGCCCCGGGAAACGGAGCCCAGCGGCCCTACCTGGTGGGACCGGGCCGAACAAGTGATTCTGGACAACTGGACCGGTATTCTGGGGGCCGTAGTGCTCGTGACGGGCATAGGCTTCCTGGGAATTTATACCGCTTTGCGGGTTAGTGCGCCGCTTCGTTTCGGCATGATTACGGGCTTTGCGGCCCTGCTGCTGGGGTTGCATTACTACCTACGGCCGAAGCCCTTTGCGGCCCGCCTGCACGTGTGGTTGCAAAGCAGCGCGGCGGCCGTGTTTCTGTTTGCCTGTGTGGGGTCCGTGAGCGTACCGGGCTTGCAGTGGGCCGAACCGCCGCTAGGCTACCTGCTGTTGCTGGCCGGGGTTGCGGCCAACCTGTGGCTGGCCTGGGACGCCAGCCGCGAATCGGTGGCTACCCTGCACGGAGTACTGAGCTTGGTGGCGCTGGCGGTGCTGCCGCCCACGTTGCTACCCCTGGCGGCCGCGGCAGGCGTTACCGCGTTCAGTATTGGCATTACCTACCGGCAGCACTGGAAGTATCAGTTGCTGCTGAGCATCCTCAGCTTTTTTGTTTTCCACCAGTACTGGCACTATTCCCTGGCGGCCACTGGCCCGCTGAGCAGCAATCTGCGACTGAGCGCCATGGCCTTGGTGCTGCTGGCCGGGGTAGCGGCTGCCGTGGTGCAGTACCGCAAGGTGTACGCCACGGCTCAGTTCGATGGGCTGCTGTTTTCGGCCCACGTGCTGAACTGGACTTTCCTGGGTATTAATCTGTACCAGTACAGCACCGGCTCACCCTGGAAGACCGTGCCCCTGGGGCTGGGTGCCCTGCTGACGTTTGGGGTGGCTCGCCGGGCCCGGCAGCTGGGCATTCCGTGGCTTTTCCGCACCGACAGTATTATTTCCCTGACACTGGCGCTGTTTGCGGCCTTCTCCCTACAGGGCTGGCATGCCTCGGGCAGCCTGATTCTGCTCTTTATGCTGCTGGAAACCCTGCTCGTGGCCTTTATCATGACCCGGGAGCAGGAAAGAATTGTGTCGCAGGTAGCTATGGCTGGTGCCTTGGTGGCGGCGGGGGCCCTTTTGGTCCTTAACATCAGCCAAATCACGGCATATTCGCCCGTTGAGCTGCACCGCAACGCTTTCTTGCTGTTGCTTTCCGGCTTGCTGGGGGCCGGCTATTTCTATCTGGTGGGGCAACAGTTCCGCCCCGATGAGCAGGGCAACTTCAGCGGCCGGGAATTGCACCGGGGCTTTGGCGGTATGGTAGGCGGTTTGTACGCGGGAGCGGCCCTGCTGCTGCTGCGGGCCTTGTTTGGGGTTCCTCATCCGCCGGTAGCGACCCTGCTGAGCGGGACCCTGGCGGCCGCGGGGGCCCTGTTTGGAGTGGCCTGGTGGCTGCGCCGCTCTCCCGGCTGGTTCCGCAGCCTGCACTTCCTTGGCGGGCAGGCCTTCCTTACGGTGGCTATTGTTGGGTTGCACAAGGCCGGTTTGGGCTGGCCGGCTACCACGGCGCTGCTCTACCTGGAAACCCTGCTACTGGCCGGGGCGCTGGGCTGGATTGGGGGACTGCTGCTTTACCGGGTGCTAGCCGCAGCTTCCTTGGCTGGAGGAGGCTGGTTTCTGCTTGCCACTACCCACGCGTTTCGCCTGCTGCCGGCCCCTGAGTTGCACGAGCGGCTACTGCTGCTCTTGCTGCTGGGGGTAGTGAGTAGCGCACTGCTTAGCCTGCCGGCGCGGCTGGCCCGCCTCACCGCGCTGCTGGCTACCGCTTCCTTGCAGGGGCTACATACTGCTTTGCAGCTGTTTACGGTGCTGGTGTACCTGGCGGGGGCCGGGCTCGTAACGCATGCTCTGTTCGGGCTGGCGCAACCACCCGTGGCCCTGCTACTTGCTGGCACAGTGGGCGCGGCCGCCATGCTGGGTAGCCTGGCAACGTGGCTGCTTAAAGCTGGTTGGTTCCGGTCGGCCCATCTTCTGCTCAGCCAATTGCTGCTGATGGTGGCCGTTCTTGGGCTGCACGAGGCGGGCGTAGCATGGCCCGCGGTTAGCACGCTGCTGTACGCGGAAGTGCTGGCGTTTACCTTGTGGCTGGCGTGGCGGTCCGAAGCGGTACTGTACCGGGGGCTGGTGTACCTGGCCCTTCTGCTGGGCGCCACTTTGCCCGTATTCGTGTACCACACCGGCAACCTACCCGGTTCGTTACGCGCGGCCTTGCTAGTAGGAGCGGCCCTGGCTACCCTCGGAACCCAGCTGTTGCTGGGCTGGCGCCAGGTTCCGGCCCACGACGTCCTACCCCTCTCCTACGTTGCCATCTACCGGTTGCGCCTGCTGAGCCTGCTGGTGGGTGGGCAGCTGCTGGCCGCGGGTGGACTGGTAGTTGAGCATACCTGGGCTGGGTGGCTGGCGGCCGGACTAGGCGGCGCTCTGCTGCTGGCGCGGCGGATTCTGAAGGTTCCGGGCCTGTGGCTGGGGCTGGTAGTGGCCGCAGTTGGGTACCAGGTGCTGCAGTGGAGCCAGGTGCTACCGGCGGGCGTTGCGTTCCGCCCCGGGCACATAGTTGGTTACTTGCTACCCTTGCTGGCCTTGCCCGTAGCGGGCCTGTTCTGCTCCTGGTGGGAAGGCCGGCAACAGCACGTACGCTGGCCCTGGCTGTATTTGGGCGGCGCTCAGCTGCTGGTAGCCGCCTGGGCGGCGCTGGCCCCACGCACCGAGGCATTACCCATTCTGGCCTGGACGCTGCTGGCCGCCGGGCTGGCTATAGCGGCGCAGGTAGTGCGAGGCCGGTTTGCCAGCGCCGCCGCCCTTGCCCGGGCCGGCTCACCCGACCGGTTTCTGCTTCACCTCTCTTACGGGCTGCTTTCCCTGGCTTTGCTGGGGCACTTCACGCTGCTGGCAACGCATTCCGCCGACCTGCTGGCGGGCATCCCGGCCCGCCGATTCACGGCGGGGACTCTGCTGCTGGTGCTAGCCGGCTGGGCTGCCCTCCGCCCGCCCGCTACGGCTCCGGTGTACACTTCCTGGCGCTACCTGCATCCGCTCCTGGCGGAGGCAGTGCTGCTGTTCGGCAGTTTCACGGTGTGGTATGAGGTGCAGCTGGAATGGCATTCCCTGCTCTGGATTACGACGGCCTTTACCCTGACGCTGGCGGGCCGCTACCTGCCGCTACGCCTGCGGCGCCTGCGCGTGTACGGCCTGCTGTTTTTCGGGGCGGCCGTGGTGGCGGGCAGTTACGTGGCCCTCACGCGCCTGGAGGAAGGGCAACTGCTCACCCTGGCCGGCCTCACGACCATGGCTACCACCCTCGGGCTGTTTGCGTACTCGGCGGTAGCTCTGCAGCATTTTCCCAGCAACCAAGCCGCTACCTGGCCGCGGCTGCTGGCCCCGCTGGCCGCCCTGGGCCGGCTACCAGCCCGGGTGCTCATTCCGCTGCTGCTGTATCCGTCCTTTGGGGTGCTGACGCTGCTGCTGCTGCAATCCTTCGACCGGTCGGTGCTGACCGTATTGCTGATGCTGGAGGTAGTGGCCGCCTTTATCAGCAGCCTACTGCTCCGGCGCCAGGACTTGCGCTACGTAGCCTTGGCCGGCACGGCCCTGTGCTTCGCCCGCCTGCTACTGGTCGATTTAAAGCAGCACGGCACCATCACCCGCGCCATTGTTTTCATCCTGATGGGGGTGCTGCTATTGGGCATGAACGCCTTGTATGCGCGCTTTAAAAGCCGCTTCGCAACGCTTCCGCCCGATGAGGAGCCGGAACCCACCGCCTCCGAAGAAAATGTGGCGGACTCGCTGAGCTAGCGGGCAACTACATACTCTAGTAAACGCGCCGGGTTCAGGAAAGCAGCTTGCTTTTCTGGGCCCGGCGTTTTGTTGGTGTTCACGCTGTGGGCTTGGCCTCTGACGGGGGCGGGTATATCGTGACCTGGGGCGCCATTATTTTCGGCCGTTTTCAACTGCTGAAAGGCGTGTACCAGCAGTACCGCCTCAGCTAACGCCTACTTTTCCGCGCCTCTTTTCCGCCGATTTGGGCCCGGCGCTACCGTATGTTCCTGGCCTGAGCACGGGGTAGCGCGGGGCGCAATTGGCGGCTGGGCGGCCGGCACTTGGCCGGTTACAACCCCAGCAGCACGGCGTACACCCCGTTTACTACCTCGGCCATGCGCCGGAAGTCCAGGGTGTCGATGGTATCGGAGGGAAGGTGGTAGTTGGGGTTGCGCAGGAAGGCCGTGTCGTTGATCATCAGGGCCTCGTAGCCGTATTTCCAGTAGCTGCGGTGGTCGGAAAGGCCCGCCAGGCCCATTTCGGCGGGCAGGTTAATGCGCTGCACATCCACGTCGGCCTTGGTTTGCATCAGCTCCTGCACCTGCTGAGTGAAGGCTTCCTGGCCCGTGCGGCCTACCACCGTAATAAAGTTGCCGGTATTGGGGTAGAGCTTGGCCAGCTGCTCATTGGGAAAGCGCTGCGAGCCGGGCTCGTCGCGGAAGTAGCCAATCATTTCGTAGCAAAGCATGGCCCGCACGGGCACTTTGGCCGTGTACAACGACTTGGCGTGCACGGCGCTGCCCATGTACTCAGTGGCGAAGTAAGGCGGCTCCTCGTTGGGGTAGGCCACCAAATCTATCCGGTACTTGAGGTTGGAGCCGAGCTGTTGCAGCAGGCGGGCCGTTTCCAGCAACCCGGCCACGGCGCTGGCGTTATCATCGGCACCGGGCGTGTCGCCGCACACATCGTAATGCGCGCCCACAATCAGCCGGGGCGCCGCGGCCGAACCGAACGACACGATGATGTTGCGGTACTGCCGGCCGTCGGCGCGAAAGGGCTGCTCCTCTACCCGGCCGTCTTCCAGCTTTTCAAATTCTGTTTTGATGTAGTCGGCCGCCTCGTTCAACGATTTCAGGTTGCGGTAGTGGCGGGCGGGCTGCAGGGAAGTCAGAAACTTTACGTCGGCGTAGAGGCGGTTTTGGTCGGCAGCCATGGGAGTAGTAGGTTGAGAACGGGAGGGTACGACCGGCGGGGCAGTGCCCTGGGAATTGCGGCCCTGCTCACAGGCCGCCAGGCCTACCAAGGTGGCCAGCAGACAAGCAGCGCGGTTCCAGCAAGCAGCCATATAGTAAGAACGGAAATAGCCGGACAGGGTACTACTACGCGGGCCGGGGCCCTTCCGGGCGAAATTCTTTTTCCTAGAAGCCGGACCTGAGCTGTGGCTGGAAACCAGGGGGTTGGCTTTCCGGACGCATTTACGCAGCGGGTAACTACCGCCGCCTGCTCAGCCAAGGCGACACCTCCGCTTTTCAGCGTAGCCGCTAGCCTAACAACTCCTGCAGCAACCTATGCCCCGCCGGCCACAGCCCCAACCCGGAGGCCGAATTAATATGGCCGAGTGCTCCTACGTTGACCAACCGGCTACCCCAGGCCCGGGCGAACTGCTCAGCCCGCTCCCATGTTGCGTACGCATCATCGGTACTGGCCACCACGATACTCGGAAAGGGCAGCTCGTTCAGCGGCATGGGCGCAAAGCCCGTTGCTTCAGATGGAAAATCGGGCCGGTCAACGTCGGCGGGAGCCACCAGCAGCGCGCCCCGGATGGGGCACCGGGTGGTGCTGGCCCAGTGCGCAATGGTAGCACATGCCAAACTATGCCCGACCAGCACCACAGCAGGGCCCGCCGCCGTTACGGCCGCTTCGAGTGCGGCTACCCATTTTGAGCAAACCGGACTATCCCACTCGCGCTGCTCTACGCGCCGGTAGCCGTAGTGCTGCTCCCAGCGGGTTTGCCAGTGCTCCGGGCCGGAGCTGCCCAGGCCGGGCACGGTGAGAATGGTCAGGGACATACGATTGGCTGCTTGCCCAGCGAAAGTAAGGCTGGGGTCGAATTTTGCGTTGCCTAGAAAAGCCCGTTTTCGGGGCGCCCAACTGCCCAGCCAGGAGCCAGCTAGCCCAGAACAGCCGGCGGTTATTCTTCCTCTAGCAGCCAGCTTTCGGCCTCCGGCTCGTTATCGAAATAGTGCACCGTGAACGGCAAGTGCCCGAGCTGCATCACTACCCGGGCCGTAGCCAGCCGGCCAAACACGTTAAACGACTGCACCACGGCGGCCCGGCGGTAGCCGCATGCATGCACGGCGTTTGGCGTCCAGGTTTCTACCAGCCACTGCTGCATAACCGGCGACAGGGGCGGCATGTGGCGGTGGTCGGTGAGGATGCCCGTTACACCGTACTGGTATAGGCCTTGGCTGGCCGCCTCATATATGGCCTGCACCTGCGCATCAGTAGCCGGGGAACTGTACCAGTCGAGGCGGAGGTATCCGAGGGGATGATAAACTACTTTGCCGGCTTGGTTTTCAAAAACCAGCACGTCGGCGTTGTGAAGAAGATATGCGGCGGCCATACGCTCACAAAGCTAGTGCGCCCTTGGCCGTTGGGCAAGCAAATCGGTCGGCAAAGTCAATATTTTCTACTACTACACATCAGCATAATACAATAATTAGGCTCACTAAAAACAGTCTATCCACTCGAACATCAGGACTTTACGCACCTTTCATTTGAGCCCAAAACGCCCGCCGTCAGGCTCTCGATTACCAAGCTTTCCCAGCTCGACCTGAGCAAAACCTACACCTACGCCGACTACCTGACCTGGCAGCTCACGGATTGGGTAGAGCTCATCCGGGGCAAAGTGCGCCCCATGAGCCCCGCGCCGCGGGTAGTGCATCAAACTATTTCCTTTAACATGTCGGCAGCAGTGCGCAACGGCTTGCGCAGCAAGTCCTGCTGGGGCTTTTCTGCGCCGTTCGATGTGCGCCTGACTACAACCTCCGCCAACGGTGATGCCCAGGTTACCACCGTCGTGCAGCCCGACATCTGCGTGGTGTGCGACCCCAGTAAGCTGGATGAAAAAGGCTGCGTGGGTGCCCCCGACTGGATTATCGAAATCCTGAGCCCCGGTAACCTCGCCCGCGACACCAAGGAGAAATTCGACCTTTACGAGGAAAATGAGGTAGGGGAATACTGGATTGTTTCGCCCGGCGAGAAAAGCGTAACGGTGTACGTGCTTCAGGATAGCCGCTATCAAGTGCGCGGCGAGTTCTACGCGCCCGGCCTCATTCCAGTGCACACGCTGCCGGAGTTTGGTATTGAGTGGACGGATGTGTTTGAGGGGGTGTAGCCGTTACTCATCAGCATCTTCTTCGCCTTCGCCGCAACTGACCCGTAACTGGCCCCCAACTGGCGCGAGTTTAGCGCAGCGTAACTCGTGCCGGCGTATGACGCGAGTTTTCAACTCGCCCGCTTGAACAAGCCACCCGGCGCAACACCGGGTTGCCGCGTTGCGGCAGAGGAGGCGCAGCCTCCACATCATGGGCTGGTCACGAGTTACGCTGCGCTAAACTCGCGCCAGTTGGGGCAGTAACTTCTTCTCGTTTGTTATTCATTACAGATTACTTCAAAAATCATCTTAACTGCTGACCGTACACTCTAATTGAACCTTTCACCGTCTTATACTCAATACCTTCGTTATTCAATCCAAGAATAATCTCATCTATAACTACAGTTACCTTCGGTGGCACAAGTCTGCCTATGTAGGTCACCACAATGGGGTCAAGCTCTATCCATTCAATATCCGATATCCTCTCAGGACCTGATACTTCAATATAGCCTCTAGTTGGCAAGCCAAAACCGCCGCGCCACTCAGTTGCCAATTCCTCATGATAGACCTTGAGTCTGATCTTACAGCAAGTATTACCTATTAAATGCTGTAGAGCTATCAATCTGTCCATATGCCTACTTCTTGAACTACTAATTATTACGAATCTCTCTTCCCCAAACCTATACATAACATAGCAGAAACGCCGTTTTTCTATACCTTCCGGCGTCCTTTCTAGCTCTTCCCTATCCATGTTTTTCCGCACCTTTTCTCGCCTGCCGCTGCTGGTGCTGCTGGCTTTGCTGTGTGCCTGCTCTAAGTCGGGCTCCGATGCGGGCCCGGACCCGAATGGCGAAGAGATTGACCCCTACCAGAACCTAGTGTTTCAGTTCACTGATGCCGTGGCTACACCCGAGCAGCAGGACCGGTGGGATACGGTGCAGGTGGTGAAGTTCGAGCCCGCCGTGCGCGGCAAATTCAAGTGGACATCGGATAGAGAACTGATTTTCTCGCCCAGCACGCCCTTTAAGCCTAGCACCGCCTTTACGGCCACGCTACGCAAAGAGGCATTACCAGAGGGCAAACGCAACGTAGAGCTGCCCGAGAACCGCCAGAAATTCCACACGCCCTACCTGCAGCTGCAGGAGCCTCAGGCATTCTGGGGCCGCTCGGAGCGGGCGGCAGGCACGGCCGAAATGCGCGTGGAGCTACCCTTCAACTACCCCGTGAAGCCCGCCGACGTGAAGCCGTTGCTCCGCGTGACACAGGATGGGCAGCCCGTGGCTTTTGACGTTAGCGGGGAGCCGGGCCAAGTGGTGCGCGTGAGCCTCAACCAACAGGTGCGCCCCGGCAGTCCGCTGACGGTGGCGCTAGGCCAGGGTCTGCGCGCCCAGGGCAGCGACCAAGCCACCACTTCCGACTACGAGAAGCAGGTGCAGGTTCCCGACCCGGAGGCGCTGGAGATACGCTCCATCACGGGAACCCTGCAATCCGCTGACCCTATTATAACTATCCTGACCAACCAGCCGGTAACCACGGGTGACTTACGAAATGCCCTGTCGGTGTCGCCGCAGGTGGCCTACGAGGTGGAGGAACTGGAAAGTGGCTTCCGGCTCAAGGGCGGTTTCGAGGTGGGCAAGAGCTACCAGGTGAGCTTGCGCCAGGGGCTGCGAGGTGGGTTAGGAGGGCATTTGGGCGAGGATTTCACCCAGACGGTGAGCTTCTCCGATGAGCGGCCCACCATCAGCTTTGCCAGCGCTGAGAAGGCCATGTACCTCGATGCGCTGGGCTCCCGCAACCTGGGCGTGCGCATCAATGAGGTAGGCCAGGTGAAAGTGACCATTGCCAAGGTCTACGCCAACAACATTCAGCAGCTTCTGCGCAGCGGCACCCAGTATGGCTACCCCGGCTCGGACAGGGAAGACTCGGGGGGCGAGGAGGAGCAGGACGAAAACGGCGAGTACGTGGACCGCTCCTACCAGTACTACGACGTGGAGAACCTGGGCAACGTGCTCACGGAGCGTACCTACACTGTGTCGGGCTTGCCGAAGGCGCAGGGGCTGCGGCTGCTGAATCTGAACCTCAAGGACCTGGAATTTGCGGGTGGTTTGAAGGGTCTCTACATCATCAAGGTGCAGGATACGGAGCGCCAGTGGCTGCAGGTGAGCAAGCTGGTGGCCGTGTCGGATATCGGGCTGATTGTGAAGCAGGGCAAGGCCGGCAGCACGCTGGTGTTTGCCAACTCCATCCGCAACGCCAAGGCCCTGAGCGGGGTGGAAATGCGCTTTATCAGCACCAACAACCAGGTGATGGGCACCGGCCTTACCAACGGTGACGGGGTAGCAAAATTCGACAGCACCGCCCAGAACGGCCGCTTCCGGCTGGGCATGGTGATGGCCCAGCAGGGCAACGACTTCACCTTCCTCGACCTGAGCCGCAGCCGCGTGGAAACCTCCCGCTTCGAGGTGGGGGGCCTCCAGAGCAACGCCGCCCGCTACCAGGCCTTCCTCTACGGCGACCGGGACCTGTACCGCCCCGGCGACACCATCCAGACCAATACCGTGCTGCGCACCGAGGATTGGCAGGCGCCGCCCAAGGGCCTGCCGGTGAAGATCAGGCTGCTGCTGCCCACCGGCAAGGAGTACGCTAGCCTACAAAAAACGCTGAACGCGGCTGGCTCCTTTGAGGCGCGCTTCCTGCTGCCCCCGGCCGTGATGACAGGTCTTTACACCTTGGAAGTGCTGACCGGCAACGACGTGCTGCTGACTTCGAGAAAGCTCTCGGTGGAGGAGTTCATTCCGGACCGCATGAAAGTGACCGTGAAAGCCTCTAGGCCAGTCGTGAAGCCCGGCCAGACGGTGGAGGCGCAGATTACGGCCCAGAATCTGTTCGGTCCGCCCGCCGCCGACCGCAAGTTTGAGGTGGAGTTTTCGCTCAAGGAGAAGGTATACTCTACCGGAAGATTTCCTGATTTTACGTTTGCCATAAACAGCGGCGACAAGCAGCGCGGTAACTATGGCGACCAAGTTTCCACGCCTATTTCAGACCGCTTCGAGAAGACCGCACGCGAAGGCACGACCGACGCCGCCGGCCGCGGCACCGCTACCTATGAGGTACCCGATTACAGTGACCTAGGCATCCTGGAAGGCGCGGCTTTCACGACGGTATTCGACGAAACCGGCCGCCCCGTAAACCGACTAGCCACCTTCGAGGTGCAAACCCAGCCGGTGCTGTTTGGGGTGAAGAACTTGGACGAGTTGGTGCAAACCCGCCAGGCCCTGCCGGTGCAGCTGGTGGCCCTTACGCCGGCTGGCACACCCACCTCGGCCCAGGCCACGGTGCGCGTGGTGCGCCTGCTCTGGGAAACGGTGATTGAGCGCCAGGGCGGCCGCTATATCTACAACTCGCAAAAGCGTGAGCAGGTGGTCTTGAGCCGCACCGTAACGGTAGCCAGCGGCGGCTCCGATGCCGGCCTGGGCTTCACGCCCACCTACTCCGGCGAGTATGAAATCCGGGTTTCCAGGCCAGGGGCCGTTACCTACGTGGCCCAGCGCGTGTACGCCTACGGCTACGGCGACACTCAAAGCAACTCCTTCGAGGTAAATAACGAGGGCGAGGTGACCATCGAGGCCGACAAGCCCAAGTATGAGCCCGGCGACGTGGCCCACCTGCTGCTGAAAACGCCCTTCCCCGGTCGCGTGCTCGTGACCGTGGAGCGCAACCGGGTGCTCGACCACTTCTACGTGAACACCGACGAGAAATCTGCTAAGGTGGACGTGCCGATTCGCGCGGGCCACGTGCCCAACGTGTACGTGACGGCCACTGCCATCCGCGAAATCAGGGACAACCGCCTACCCCTTACCGTGGCCCGGGGCTTCGTGCCGCTGACGGTGGAGAAGCCCGGCGCCAGGCTGCAAGTAGCCATTAAAGCGCCCGCCCAAAGCCGCTCCCAGACCGCCCAGACCATTGAAGTGACCACTGCCCCCGGCGCCCAGGTAACGCTGGCCATGGTAGACGAGGGCATTCTGCAGATGAAGGATTACCGCACGCCCGACCCCTACGGCTACTTCTACCAGAAGCGCGCCCTGGAAGTACAGGCCTACGATGTGTACCCCTTCCTGCTGCCCGAGCTGGGCACCAGCAGCACTGGCGGCGACGGCTACGACCTCTCGCGCCGCACCACGCCCGTGCCCAACCGCCGCGTGAAGCTGCTCGCCAAATGGAGCGGCGTACTCACCGCCGATGCCAGCGGAAGGGCTAGCTACAAGCTGCAAGTGCCCCAGTTCAGCGGAGCCGTGCGCATCATGGCCGTGGCCTACAAGAACGACGCCTTCGGTTCCGCCGAGCACACCATGCGCGTCGCCGACCCGGTAGTCATCAGCACCAGCCTCCCCCGCTTCCTCAGCCCCGGCGACACGATTGACGTGCCGGTGACTTTGACGAACACGACGCATCAGAAGATGATTGTGATGGCGAAAAACGAACTTACTGGCCCGCTTGAATCAGCCGAACCATTCATGTCTGATGGATCAGCTCCCGTAAAATTGCAGCCTGTTAGTTATGGCACTACGATTCCACCAAATACGGAACGTCGAGTAACCTTCCGCATAAAGGCGAGGCCTTCCATTGGTACCGGAAGCATTAAAATTATTGTAACCAGCTCTCCTAGCAAAGAAACCTTCACCGAAACCATCGAGTTGCCCATCCGTCCTGCTTCGCCGTTGCAGAAGCGCACGGGGGCAGGCGTAGTGGCGGGCGGTGCGGCCCAGCAGCTGAACCTGAAAACCGATTTCCTGCCTTCGTCGCTGCGGAGCCAGCTGGTGGTGAGCCGCTCGCCCATGACGGAATTTGCCAAGGACCTGCGCTACCTGCTGCAATACCCCTACGGCTGCCTGGAGCAAACTGTGTCGGCCGCTTTTCCGCAGCTGTACTACGGCGATTTGGCCGCCACGCTAGGCCAGAAGAACGGTCTAAGTTCTAAGCTCTCGGCTCTAAGCTCTAACAAGTACAACCCCAACTACCACGTGCAGGAAGCCATCCGGAAGGTGGAAGCCCAGCAGATGTACAACGGCTCCCTCAGCTACTGGCCCGGCGGCGACTACGACAACTGGTGGGCCACCGCCTACGCCGCGCACTTCCTGCTGGAAGCTCAGCAAGCCGGCTTCGATGTGAACAAAAACGTGCTCGATAGGGTACTGCGCTACCTGCAGGCCCAGGTGCGCAAGCGCGAAACCGACACCTACAACATCATCCAGGCCGGCGGCGTAATTCAGCCCGTGACGCTGGCCAAGAAGGAAGTGGCCTACTCCCTCTACGTGCTGGCCCTGGCCGGCCGCCCCGATGCCGTGGGGCTCAATTACTACAAGGCCAACCGCAAGCTGCTGCCCGAAGATTCGCGCTGGGTGCTGGCCTGCGCCTTCGCCCTCTCGGGCAACCAGCGCAGCTACCGCGAAGCCCTGCCCACCCGCTTCGGCACCTCGCCCCTGGCCGGCCGCCAGCTCGGCGACGCCTTCGCCTCCGCCCTCCGCGACGAGGCCCTGGTGCTCAACGCCCTGCTCGCCGCCGACCCCGCCAACGCCCAGGTGAACGTGCTGGCCCGCCAGCTCAGCCGCCAGGTAAAACAGGCCGGCTGGCTTAACACTCAGGAACGGGCGTTTGCGCTGCTAGCTCTCGGCAAGCTGGCGAAGAAAAACGCTGGCAGCACTGTCACGGCTAGCCTCTTGGCCGATGGCAAGGCCATTGGCAGCTTCTCAGGCAAGGACCTCACGGTAAGCAACGTGGCTAACCGCCAGCTGGCCCTGCGCACCAGCGGCAAGGGCAGCCTCTACTACTTCTGGGAAACGGAAGGCATTTCGCCCACCGGCCAGGTGCGCGAGGAAGATGCCTACCTACAAGTCCGCCGCCAGTTTCTGGACCGCAACGGCGACCCGGTTGGCTCTACCTCCTTCAAGCAAAACGACCTGGTAGTTGTCAAAATCACCATCCAGTCAGCGGAAAGCGCGGGCGAAGTCAAGAACGTGGCCATTACGGATCTGCTGCCCGCCGGCCTGGAAATCGAGAATCCCCGCATTGGGGCCGTCCGCGACCTGACCTGGGCCAAGGACGCCGCCCAACCCGACTACCTTGACGTGCGCGACGACCGGATCAACCTGTTCACGACCGTTACGCCCCAGCCTAAGTCGTTCTACTACCTCTGCCGCGCCGTGAGCAAAGGCACCTTCAAGCTCGGCCCCGTCAGTGCCGACGCCATGTATAACGCCGAGTACCACAGCTGCGCCGGCAGCGGCGTGGTGCGCGTGCGGTAGAGACGCAATAGTTGGAGTCTCGTCGCTGGTGATGTTGTGTATAGCGCGTGGTACGGGTCGTTCAACGACGAGACGCAAGATATTGCGTCTCTACACCATTTATACAAATTATATAACATGGATAACGGATTGTATCAGGACAAATACCGCGTTGCGTCAACTCGCTGGCGGGGCTACGATTACAGCCAGAATGGGGTATATTTCATTACTATCTGCACGCAAAACCGTCATCATTATTTTGGCCAGATACAGGAAGGGGTATTACCTGGCGAAGAAGCGGTATTGCTACCTACTCAGGTAGGCTTGGTGGCGCTGGAATGTTGGAAAGCAATACCTCAGCATTTTCCATTTGCTGTTCCTGATGTATTCGTGGTAATGCCTGACCATATTCATGGTATCATCTTCTTTCACAGGCCCACTACCGCTTCACCCAGCCAGAACACGTTTGGGCCGCAAAGCCAGAACCTGGCGTCTGTGGTGCGGGGCTTTAAAGTCGGGGTGAAGTCCTGGGCAACCCGTAACCAATGGCCTTTTGCGTGGCAGGCCGGCTATTTTGATCGGGTAATTCGGAATGAAGCTGAGCTGGAAAAAGCCCGGCGTTACATCGCAAACAATCCTTCTCAGTGGACTGCCGACCAAGGCAAACCAGACGGAGTGTTTCGCTAACGGTGTAGAGACGCAATATTTTGCGTCTCGTCGTTGAACGACCCATACCACGCGCTATAAAACAACATCACCAACGACGAGACTCTGACTATTGCGTCTCGTCGTTGAACGACTAGCCTAGAACCGATACCTAGCACACAACATCACCAACGACGAGACTCCAACTATTGCGTCTCTACGTCCTGGAAAGCTCAGCTGCAGCTTTTTACCCTTACATCCGTAGAGTTTCTACCGCAGCCGGCGCTTTCTAAGCGGCCGGCTGCGTTGCTGTTTATCCACTCTACTTCTAGCGCCGCGCTATGAAACTGGCCTACTTCTCCCTCTCCTGGCGCCTAATGGCGGTATTGCTTCTGGTATGCGGTGGGCTTGGCTTAGCCACTCCCGCCCGCGCCGACATCGTCACGCTCACGGCCAACGACAACGGCAAGCAGGTGCAGCTGAACGTGGGCGACCAGCTGATAATCCGGCTGCCGACTATTTCGCCGCGCTTCGGGTGGCGCCTGACGCAGACGTATCCGGGCCAGCTGACGCCAACTACCGTGCACAGCTTGCCGGGTATCAGCAGCGGCGTGCCGGGGGCACCGGCCACGTTTGAAATTCACTTTCAGGCTACCGGCACCGGGGGCCTGGATCTGGCCCTGGTTTCGGCGCAACCGGGCACGGGCTACTCTACGCTGGGCGGCTTCTTTCACGTGTTTGTGACCATCGACAAGCCCGGGGTAGCCAAAAACGTGAACGTCACGGAGTACGGCAACCACAGCCGCGTGAAAGTAAACAAAGGTGACCAGCTGCAGATTCGGCTCGATAACACCGCCGGCGCCCAGTACCAATGGGAGGTAATGCCCATAACCGATAACGTGATACAGCTCGTGACGCCTCCGCCCGCTCAGGCCGGAAAGAAGCCGAAGAAAAAGGCCAAAGCCGGCAGCGAAGAAGACGTAACGTTTCAATTTCAGGCGCTGAACCCCGGCAAAACCACGCTGCGCTTCCTCTACCGAAACGCTTCCAATAACGAAGCCCCGCCCAAGCGCGACTTTGAGCTGGAAGTGGAAGTGCCCGAGCCGCCTAGATAACCAAAAGGTAGCATGCCCCCGCAGCTACCAAAGTTGCTTCAACGAAAAAGGGGCCTGCTCGATTGAGCAGGCCCCTTTTGTTGATTGCCAGATAAACCTGACTTATTGCAAGACGAGGCGTTGTGTGGTGACGGCCGCGCCGCTTTTCACTTTGAACAGGTAGGTACCCCGCGCCAGCTCCTGGGCCTCGAAGCGCACTTGGTGCAAACCAGCTTCCTCGGTGCCGGCTACCAGGGTGCGCACTTTCACGCCCAGCGTATTGTACACCTCCACACTCACCGGGCCGGGTTGGGCCAAGTGGTAGCTGATGGTAGTTGCGCCAGTGAACGGGTTCGGATACGCTACGGTGCTGCGGTCCAGCAGGTCGGCAGTAGCCGGGGCAGCGGTGGCGGCCGTAACGGCGCTGGTGCTGGTAGCACTGGGCTGGGTTACAGCGTCGTACTGCGGGAAGGTGCGGCTCACGATGACGGCAAAATCAGCCCGGCTAACATTCTGGCTAGGCTTGAACGTAGCGTGCAGGGTAGGCTGCAGGTCGTAAGGGCCTTGCTTCACGGAGTAGTAGGCATTGATCAGGTTCAGCTCCAGGGCAATGCTGACGTAACCTTTCAGGGCGGCCGGAATGCTGGCGGCATCTTCCACCGGAATGGTTTGCCCGTTTACCTGCACCGTCAGGGGCTGGCTGTTGCGGGCCAGGGCCTGCTGCTCGAAGCCCAGGCTTTGCACCAGCGAATAGGCCAGCGAAGCGCGGTTTACGAGGCCACTAGGCGAGAAGGTACCGGCGGCCGTGGGCAGCATCACACCGCTAGCCTGGTGAAACCGGTCGCGCTGGGCCGCGCCTTTCGCCACTACCGATTCTGTCAGGAGTACTTCGGCGGCCGAGGAAACATCGGAAAAGGAACGGGCGCCGCTGAAGGGCAGCAACTGCCGGATACCCTGGCCCATGAGCAGGTAATCGGCTAGCTGAATGCGGGTAAGCGGGGCATCAGGACGAAAGCCATTGCTCAGGCCATCAACCAGGCGGTTGGTTACGGCCAGCTTGATGGAGGCCTCGGCCGGATGGCCTACAATGTCGGTGAGGTTGGTGGTGCCGGCGGCCGTGAGCACGGAAATGTTGCCGGTAACAGTTTCGGGTAGGGCTACTCCCTGCAGGCCGTCCACTTTCAGCGTCCAGGTGCCGGCTACCGGCGCGGCCACTGCCACGCTGCGGTCCGTGGTGAGCGTGAACGTCACGGGAGTACCGGAGCGGTACTGCGTCCCGTTGGGGTCAATCAGGATGAGGTTGGTGGGGTTACCGGTTTCACCCAACAGGCCCCGGGAGGAAATTTTCACCTCCAGGCTATTGGTGCCGGCGCTTACCGGGAAGGTAAACTGGTTGCCGGCGGCCAGCGCGGGGTTGTAGTTAATGGTAAAGGGCACCGTAGTGGTTTGCGCATTCACGCTGCTGTTAAAGCGGCGGCTGGCGTTAACCGTGGAGCCGTACGTGGTGGAGCGGAACGCCTGATCTACGGCGGCGTAGGCGTTTACGTAGCCAGCTCCCACCTCCCACGACTCGCGGCCGGGCATGTTGGTTGCCGTTCTCTGCAACAGCTCCTTCACCTGGGCCGGGTTCAGCGTTGGCTTGGCTTCCAGCAACAAGGCCACAATGCCGGCTACGTGGGGCGTAGCCATAGAAGTGCCGCTGCTGTGAGTGTAAAACGGAACCTCGCCGGGCTGCAGCACTTCCACGTCCTGCTGGGCACCCAACGACGATACCGGGGCAATGGCACGGGTCGAAACCACATCTACACCGGGCGCTACCAGTGCGGGTTCGTTCTTATAGGTCCAGGTTTCGCCGTCTACGGTAAATGTGCCCTGCTCACCCCGCACGCCGCGCGAGGAGAAATCAGCCAGCAGCCCGTTCCGGTCACCGGCGCCCACCGATATAGTCCAGGGCGCAATGGCGTAGGGGTTGTGCGTATCGGCGCCGGGGCCTTCGTTACCAGCCGCGAATACGACTACCATGCCCCGGTCGTAGCACTTTTTGGTGGCCACGTTCATCGGGTCGTTGGGGTCGAAGTCGCCGCTGCTCCCGAAGGAGTTGCTAATCACCCGAATGTTATACTGAAACTGGTGGGTAAGGGCGTAATCAAAGCCGCCAATAGCATCGAGCACCAGCAGGGCGCCGCCGGAGCCGTAGCCCAGCAACGAGGCGCCGGGCGCTACCCCTTCGTACTTCCCGCCGGAGCGGGCCCCGGTGCCGCCTACCGTGCCGGCGCAGTGGGTACCGTGCCCCGAGTTGGTATCCGTGTTCGGCACGCCTTCAAGGTACGTTACCGGCAACAGGGCGCTAAGCGAGTTCAGGTTGGTGGAGCCCAGCGTGTTCTGCACCAGGTGAGAGCCAAACTTGATGTCCTCGTGGGTGCCATCCACGCCACTGTCGTTGATGAGCACCCCCACGCCCTTACCCGAAACCGGCAGGCCGCCGTTGCGGGCCGTCATCTGCTGATCGGTGCGCAGGCGCTTGACGCCCGTCAGGTGCGTATCGTCGAAATTGTAATAGTCGAGCCGCTTGTTGATGTAAAGGGAGCGAACTTCCGGATTCTGGGCCAGCGCATTTACCTGCGCCGCGGTAGCCATAATGCCGGCTACTGGCAGGGCCCGCAGCGTAATACCGCGCGTAATGCCCAGCCGCTGCAACAACCCTAGTTGCGCCAGGCCAGGCGCCCCGTTGCCCTTAAAAGTGACAATTACCTGAGCCGTTGGGTTGGTGCTCAACGCCTTCCGCAACTCGGGGTCAACGGTGGCTTGCCCAAACGACACGCTGATGCTAGCGCCCGCCAGCGCCAGCGTGAGAATAAATTTGCTTTTCATGTAAAGGTTGTGAAATAGGGAAAGGATTAGGACGACGACGGCAGCGAAGTGTACTTATCAGTGAGCGAGTGGCCAGCTACAACCCACGACTGTTGCTACTCCTGCTGCACAGTCACGATTACTTACGCGCAACGGCAATATGCAGATTTACCTTTTTTGAAATTATTTCAACTATACACCCCGTTATCTATCAAATTATTAGCTATATCATTCATTCTTCGCCATTTACGCAACAAATGAGCTATTATCTTAAAACTCAGCAGTAAAGCAGATTCACAGCCCGGGTAGGTCATAACCGCCCCCGACCAGGCAGTGGAATCATCTGGTGGCCGGTATATTTGAGGCCATGAACCGGCGTGTTGTCTTGCGTAGTCTGGGAGCTTTGGGGGTAGTGCTGCTGGTGCTCTTCACCGGCCTCGATCTGGCATTTCCGCTGCCTTCTGCCCCGCAGTACTCGCCCCTGGTACTGGCCGCCGATGGCTCGGTGCTGCACGCCTACCTTAACCCCACCCAGAAGTGGCGGATGAAAACGGAGCTGCGCGAAATCACGCCGGTGCTGCGTAAGGCCATCATCGAGAAGGAAGACCGGTGGTTTCGGTGGCATTTTGGGGTGAACCCGGTGGCTCTGGTGCAGGCGGCGGGGCGCAACCTGTTTGGCCGGGGGCGCACCACGGGAGCCAGCACCATACCCATGCAGGTGGCCCGGCTACTGGAACCCAAAGAGCGCACCTTGGGCAATAAGTTGCTGGAAATGCTGCGCGCCACGCAGCTGGAACTGCACTACAGCAAAGACGAGATTCTGCAGCTTTACCTGAACCTGGTGCCCTACGGCGGCAACGTGGAAGGCGTGAAGTCGGCGGCCCTGCTCTACTTCCAGCAAACGCCCGACTACCTCTCCCTGGCTCAAACCGTAACGCTGGCCATCATCCCGAACCGCCCGCGCGGGCTGATATTGGGCCAGAACAACGCGGCCGTGCTGCGGGAGCGGAACCGGTGGCTGCGGCGCTTCGGGGCGGCGGGCCTGTTTCCGCGGCAGGACGTGGAGGACGCGCTGCTGGAACCCCTGGACGTGCAGCGCCACGCCGCGCCCACCCTGGCCCCGCACCTCTCGCGCCGGCTGGTACGGCAGTTTCCGCGCCAGGCCATTATCCGCAGCAGCTTGCAGCGCGGCAAGCAAAGCAAGGCCGAAGACCTCACCCGTAACTACGTGCGTCGCCTCCACGAGCTGGGCATTACCCAGGCCGCCGTGCTGGTCGTCAGCAACCGTACCCGGCAGGTAGAGGCCTACGTGGGCTCGGCGGATTTCCACGACTTCGGCAGCCAGGGCCAGAACGACGGGGTAGTGGCCGTTCGCTCGCCGGGCAGCACGCTCAAGCCGTTTCTGTACGCCCTGGCCATGGACCGGGGCCTGGTGACGCCCAAACTGCTACTGCCCGATGTGCCCACCAACTTCCAGGGCTACCGCCCCGAGAACTTCGACAAGCACTGCAACGGCGAAGTGACGCTGGAACGGGCCCTGGCTTACTCGCTTAACATTCCGGCCGTGCGCGTGCTCAATCAGCTGGGCGTGCCCACCTTCACCGACAAGCTCCACCAGGCCGGCTTCCAGAGTGTGACGCGCAACCGCACCCGCCTGGGCCTGAGCAGCATTCTGGGCGGCTGCGGGGCTTCGCTGGAGGAATTGACAAACCTGTACGTGACGCTGGCGGCGGGCGGGCGGTACGAGGGGTTGCAGTTAGTAGCCCCGCCCGCCGCGACGCCTTGCCCCCAAGCCCCCTCTCCGGAGGTAAAGGAGAAACTAACTGCTAGTTTTTCCAGCGCTAAAAAATCGTCAGGCCCCCTCCTTTCCCTCTCCGCCGAGGGGAACCGGGAGGATAAGGCCACCCGCCGGGAGCCAGCCGGCCAGCAGCTCATTTCCCCCGCTGCGGCCTTCCTTACTACCGACATCCTCGCCCAGCTTACCCGTCCCGATTTACCGCTGGGTGCGGCCAGCAGCCTGCGTCTGCCCAAGGTGGCCTGGAAAACCGGCACCAGCTACGGCCGCCGCGACGCCTGGAGCATTGGCTACAACCGCGAGTATACCATTGGTGTGTGGGTGGGCAACTTCAGCGGCCAGGGCAGCCCGGCCCTCACGGGAGCCGATGTGGCCACTCCCCTGCTTTTTGACCTGTTCAATGCCCTGGCCTACAACTCGCCCAACGATTGGTTTGCCCCGCCTGCTGCCCTGGATTTTCGCTTGGTGTGCGCCGAAACCGGCCTGGTGCCCGGCGAGAACTGCCCAAACCAGGTAATCGACTATTTCCTGCCCGGCGTAAGCAACGGACAGCGCTGCCAGCACCAGCGCGAAGTACTGGTTTCTGCCGATGGCGGCTTCACCTACTGCCGGGCCTGCGCACCGGCGGCGGGGTTTCGGCGCGAGCTGTACCCCAACCTCCTACCCGAGGTAGCGGCATATAAAGAGGCCCGGGGCATTGCCTACCGCCGCCTGCCCCCGCACAACCCCCAGTGCCAGCTAGTGCGTACCGATGCCGAGCGGGCGCCCAGCATCACCTCCCCTACCCCCAACACCGAGTACGTACTCAACCGCCGCGAACAGCAACAGCTACTGCTCAGCTGCACTACCCCCAGCGAAGTGCGGCAAGTGTACTGGTACGTGAACGACCAGTTCCTACGGGCCGCCGCGGCTACCGAGCGGGTATTTTTTCAGCCCACACCTGGGCCGCTCAAAATCTCCTGTGCCGACGACCACGGCCGCAATACCAACGTGCTGGTAACCATCACGGAGCTGGACTAAAGCTCCGGCAGACGCCAGGCAAGAAGAATGACCTGGCCCGACGGGCCTGGGCGCAGGGGTGTGCGGAAGAGGGACCCACGGAGCAGATGACAAACTTTCTTTTGCGCCGCCGCTAACATTTGAGCCGAGAGCCGGTTTACCTGCCTTGGAATCTGCAGGAAGAATATTGTTCGGCCTGAATGCTCCTGTCTGGGCCCACAATGGCTCACCAACCAGCCTATTTTTTTCACGAATAGCAGGCGTAGCAGGCAGCGCGGGCAAAGCGGGTCGTGTCCTTGCGCCTGAGGTCGGAACTAGTGACTGGTATGCAGAGGGTAGCCAGTGGTGCTTTAGCTACCAGGTGTGGTAGCTGCTTTTACTAGGATATGAAACACATAAAACGGGTGCTACGGCTGCTTTTCAGCTTTACCCTGCTTGCCCCCGCGTGGGCTCAGGCTCAGCCCACAACGCCACCGCCGCCCAGCAACCAACTAACGCTGGAGCAGTGCCTGCAGTACGCGCTGCAAAACCAGCCGGTGCTGCGGCAGGCCCGCCTCGATGAGGAAACCAACGAGGCTACCATCCGCATCGGGCTGGCCGGCTGGCTACCCCAAGTCAACCTGAATGCCACCGGCCAGCACTATTTCCAGCTGCCCTACACCGTATTTCCCAACGCGGAGGGCATAAGCGTGCCGCGCCAAATCGGCCTGAAAAACACTTCTACCGTGGGGTTGGCGGGCACCCAGGCCCTGTACAACAACGACGTGCTGCTGGCCCTGCGCAGCGCCCGGCCTTCGCGCCAGTTCTACCAGCAGAACACCACCGGCGTGCGCATCGATGTGGTGACGGATGTGAGCAAGGCCTTTTACGACGTGCTGCTTTCCCAGCGCCAGTTGGATGTGCTCAACGAGGACATTCTGCGGCTCCAGCGCAGCCTCCAGGATGCCCGCGCCCGCTACGACGCCGGCATCGTGGACAAAACCGACTACAAGCAGGCCGAGATTCTGCTCAACAACTCTATTGTGGCGCGCAAGCAGGCCATTGAAGCCATCAAGGGCAAGTCGGCGTACCTGCGGGAGCTGATGGGGGTAGCCGGCCAGCAGCCGCTCACGCTGCAGTACGATACGCTGCGGCTAATGCAGGATGCCTTCGTGGATACCACCGTAACGCTGGACCCCACCAACCGCATCGAGTTTCAGCAGCTTCAGACCCAGAAGGCCCTGCAGTCGGCCCAGATTAGCTACTACCGCTGGGGCTTTCTGCCGGCTGTGTCGGCCTTTGGCAACTACAACGCGGTGTTCCAGAACAACAACTTCGGCGACTTGTATGGCCAGCGCTTCCCCAACTCTTTTGTCGGCTTGCAGCTGAGCTTGCCCATCTTCCAGGGTATGCGGCGCCTGCAAAACCTGCGGCGGGAGCGGCTCACCGATCAGCGCATCGACCAGGATATTCTGGCCACCCGCAACCGCATCAACACCGAGTTTGAGCAGGCCCTGGCCACGTACAAAGGCTACTACACCGACTACCTGTTTGGGCAGCGCAACCTCGCCCTGTCCAAGGAAGTGTACTCGGTAGTGAACCTGCAGTACCGGGAGGGCATCAAAACCTACCTCGATGTAATTGTGGCCCAGACCACCCTGCGCACGGCCCAGCTCAACTACTACAGCGCCCTATTCCAGGTGCTCAGCAGCAAGGTTGATCTGCTCCGCGCCCAGGGCAACCTGCCTACCTCCTATTAACAGTAAGAATGCACGCTTTAGCCTGCGTCTTCAAAATGAAATGGGACCTGCTGCGCTTGTCGAAGCGTCTCTACCGCTGGCTAACTCATTCGTGAGAACGAAGCGGTAGAGATGCTTCGACAAGCGCAGCAGGACGTTCTGGTCTGACAATATCAGCCAACCGAAACGCTTCGGCTCCGCAAAACCCGCTCTGATTTCGATACTCCTTCCTTTCGCCGCTCCTGCTACCCTGATATGAAAAAAACAATTCTTGCCCTTTCTTATGCCGCGGGCCTGTTTGGCTGGGCCAGTTGCGGCAAAAAAGAAGAGGAAAAAGCGGCCGGCCCGCCGCCCGCCACGCCCGTTACGCTGGTAGCCGCCCAAGCCACCGACGCCGTGTACTACGACGAGTATCCGGCTACCGCCGTGGCCATCAACAACGTGGAGTTGCGCAGCCAGGTCGCCGGCTTTATCACCCAAATCTTCTTCAAGGAAGGCGAGGTAGTGACCAAGGGCAAGCCGCTTTATGAAATCGACCGGCGCAAGTATCAGGCGGCTTACCAGCAGGCGTTGGCCAACCTGAGCGCTACCCGCGCCACCGCCCAGAACGCCCAGATAAACCTGAACCGCTACGAGCGGCTGCTGGAGCAGGACGCCGTGGCCCGCCAGCTTGTCGACAACGCCCGCACCAACTACGCCACCACCCAAAGCCAGATTGCCGTGGCTCAGGCCGCGGTAGCCGCCGCCCGCACCGACCTTGATTATTCCCTGATCAAGGCGCCCTTCACGGGCCGCATCGGCATTTCGCAGGTGCGCCTGGGCTCCCAGGTCAGCCCCGGCTCTACCCTGCTCAACACCATCAGCGGCGAGGACCCCATGGGCGTTGATTTTGTCATTAGCGAAGCCAACCTGGGCTTGTTCACGGAGATGCAGCGCAGTGCTGCCGGCGCCGCAGACTCCACCTTTTTGCTGGAGCTACCCGATGGCACGCGCTACAACCAGCCGGGCAAAATCTTGGCCATTGATCGGGGCGTGAGCCAGGGCACCGGCACCGTCCAGGTTCGGGTGCAGTTCCCCAACCCCAAGCGCGAGCTAAAGGACGGCATGAGCACGGTGCTCCGGGTGCTTAACCGCCAGTCGGGCCGCCGCATTGTGGTGCCCTACAAAGCTATTGTGGAGCAAATGGGCGAAAACTTCGTCTTCGTGGCCGGTGACAGCAGCAAGGCCTACCAGCGCAAAGTGCAGCTCGGCCCGCGCCTGCGCGACCGAATCGTGGTGCTAGAAGGTATCAAGGCCGGCGACCAGGTAGTAACGGAGGGTTTGCAGCGCCTGCGCGACGGCGGCAAAATCCAGACCGGCACGCCCGCCCAGGCCGGCGGCCCGGCCCAGGGTGGCGGAGCAGGGGCCCCGGCTGCTGGCGGAGGTGCCAGGTAGTCGCACACCTGGCCAAGGGGCGTCAGGCCGCGCTGATCGAAGCATCTCTCCCGTGAGTAACTCTACTTGTTACACCGAAGCGGTAGAGACGCTTCGGTGGGGCGCAGCACGACGGTTCTTGTTTTCCCAATGAGCGTTCAGCTCCATCAGCAACGCGCTACCAGCTATTGGCTGTAGCCCAAGCTATCCATAACATGATTGCAGAAACCTTTATCCGGCGCCCCGTCACGGCCATTGTCACCTCCCTGGTGATTGTGATGGTGGGGGTGCTGGCCATCCTGAATCTGCCCGTGGGGCAGTATCCGGAAATTACGCCGCCCACGGTATCGGTGAGCGGCACCTACACCGGCGCCGACGCCCAGACCGTGGAGCAGACCGTCGCCACGCCCGTGGAGGTGCAGGTGAACGGCACGCCGGGCATGACCTACCTGCAAAGCAACAGCACCAGCAACGGGCAGATGAGCATGACGGTGAACTTCGAGGTCGGCACCGATATCAACATTGCCGCCCTCGACGTGCAAAACCGCGTGGGCATTGCCCAGCCGACCCTGCCCCAGGAAGTGCAGCGCCTGGGCCTGGTAGTGCGCAAACGAAACCCCAGCATTCTGATGCTGGTGGCCCTGTACGCGCCCAAAGGCTCGCACAACACCACCTTCCTGGATAACTACGCCAACGTATTCATCAAGGATGCCTTGCTGCGCACCAAAGGGGTAGGCGACATTGTAAGCCGGGCCGATGACTTCTCCATGCGGGTGTGGCTCAACCCCGATAAACTTTCCCAACTGGGCGTGACGGCCCAGGAAGTAACGGCCGCCATTCAGGAGCAGAACGCCCAGATTGCGGCCGGCTCCATTGGCGCGCCGCCGGCCCAAACCGGCCAGACGTTTGAGTACATCGTCTTCGTAAAAGGCCGCCTCACCAACACCGAGGAATTCGGCAACGTCATCGTCAAAACCCGCCCCGAGGACGGCTCCGTGGTGTACCTCAAGGACGTGGCCCGCCTGGAGCTGGGCAAGTTCAACTACGCTAACAACTCCTTCGTGGACGGCAAGCGCGCCGCCTACCTGCTCGTGTACCAGGCCCCCGGCGCCAACGCCCTCGAAACCTACGAGAACGTGAATGCCACCATGGAGCAGCTCAAAAAGCAGTTCCCCGCCGACCTCAACTACGTGGTGCCGTTCGAGGCCGCCAGCGTGGTAAAAGTATCCATTGAGGAAGTGCTGCACACGTTGGTGGAGGCCCTGCTGCTGGTAATTGTGGTGGTGTACCTGTTCCTGCAAAGCTGGCGCTCCACGCTCATTCCGGTGCTGGCCATTCCGGTGTCTATCATCGGTACCTTCATTATGTTCATTCCGCTGGGCTTTACCATCAACACCCTTACCATGTTCGGCTTCGTGCTGGCCATTGGCATTGTGGTCGATGACGCCATTGTGGTGGTGGAAGCCGTGGAGCACAACATGAACGAGCGGAACATGAGCCCCCTGGACGCTACCCTGGCGGCCATGCGCGAAATTTCGGCGCCCGTTATTGCCATTGCCCTGATTCTGGCGGCCGTGTTCGTGCCGGTGGGCTTTATCCCGGGCATCACGGGCCGCTTGTACCAGCAGTTTGCCATTACCATTGCCATTTCGGTCTTGATTTCGGCCTTCGTGGCGCTTTCGCTCACGCCGGCCTTGTGCGTGCTGCTGCTCAAGCCCCACAAGCGCGACGAGAACTCCCGTGGCCTCGACCGGCTGTTCTTCAAGTTCAACACCTGGTTTGACAAGGTGACCAGCAAGTACGGCAACGGCGTGCAGCGCGGCATCAAGCACTCCCGCTTCGTGGTCGTGATTCTGGTGTGCATTGTGGCCGGCACGGGTCTGCTGTTCGCCAAAAAGCCCTCCAGCTTTATCCCGACCGAAGATGAGGGCCGGATTATCGTGACGTTCAACTTGCCCGAGGCTTCCTCCACGGAGCGCACGGTGAGCACCCTGAAGGAGATTATGAAGGAGCTGGGCCAGATTAAAGGTATCCGTCACTACGCGGGTCTGGGTGGGTTGAATGCGGTGAACTTCTCCTCTAAATCGAGCAGCGGCACGGTGTTTTGCCAGCTTCAGCCCTGGGAGGAGCGCAAAGACAAGGAAGTGCAGCTGCAGGGCCTGATTGCGACCGTGCAAAAGCGCCTGAGCCGGCTCAAGGAAGCCAACATTGTGGTGATTTCGCCGCCCGCTATTCCGGGCCTGGGCAACACCGGCGGCTTCAGCTTTATCCTGCAGGAGCGCGAGGCCGGCGGCGACATCAAGAACTTCGACGCCCAGCTCCAGAACTTCCTCGGGGCCCTGCGCAAGCGCCCCGAAATTGCCGCGCCCTTCTCCTTCTTCACGGCCAACACGCCCGGCTATCAGCTCACCATTGACCGGGAGAAAGCCAAGAAGCTGGGCGTGTCCATCTCCGACATTGGCACGGCTTTGCGCACTTACCTGGGTTCGGCCTACGTGAACGACTTCACGGTGTACGGCCGCAACTTCCGCGTCGTGACCCAGGCCGACTCCATGTACCGCGGCGACATCAGCAATCTGGGCCAGTATTACGTGCGCAACAGCCAGGGCGGCATGGTGCCCCTGAGCACCCTCACCAGCTATAAGCGCACCGAATCGGCCCCGCTGATTTCGCACTACAACCTGTTCCGCTCCGCCGAAATCAACGGCAACGCGGCCCCCGGCTACTCCTCCGGCGACGCCATCCGGGCCCTGCAGGAAACGGCGGCCCAATCCCTACCCCAGGGCTACGGCTACGAGTTTTCGGGCCTGACCCGGGAGGAGCTGCTGGCCGGCGGGCAGACGGTGTACATCTTTGCCTTGTCGCTGGCTTTTGTGTTCTTGTTTCTGGCCGCGCTGTATGAGAGCTGGTCGGTGCCGTTTTCGGTGCTGCTCGCGGTGCCGGTAGGCGCGTTCGGGGCTATTCTGGCCCTGACCTTCCTGCCCAAGCTCACCAACAACGTGTATGCCCAGATTGGTCTGATTACGCTGATTGGTTTGTCGGCCAAAAACGCCATTCTGATTATCGAATTCGCCAAGGAGCGGGTCGATAAAGGCATGCCCCTGGTGGATGCTACCCTGGAGGCCGTGCGCCTACGCCTGCGCCCGATTGTGATGACCTCCCTGGCCTTTATCCTGGGCGTGCTGCCGCTGGTGTTTGCCTCCGGCGCGGGCGCCCAAAGCCGCCAGACCATCGGCTGGACCGTGCTCGGCGGCATGCTCTCGGCCACGGTGCTGGCCATTTTCATCGTGCCGGTGCTCTACGTGCTCATTACCCGTTTCGCCTACGGCAAAGAAAAGCTGGCCGAGCTGGAAGCCAACTACCAACCCGACGAAGAGCACGGCGGCCCCGCCCCTGACGCCCCCGGCCAGGGCCAACGTCCTGCGCCTAGCCCCGCCTAGGTATGGGTAACAGGTAGCAGGAAGTTAGCAAAAGCAGAACGTCATGCTGAGCGCAGTCGAAGCATCTCTACCGTAGGTAACTTACTCGTTACAACGAAGCGGTAGAGATACTTCGACCAGCGCCGCATGACGTTCTTTTTTACTTTAAATGCCCTGCTTCTCCCCTACCTTGCCGCTATGCGTAACCTTCTCTCCTTCCTATTCTGCCTTCTTGCCGTGACGTTTACTCAGGCCCAAAACCAGCCGGTACTTCCGCTTTATTCCGGCGCCATTCCGAACGCCAAGCCCAGCAGTGTGCAAGAGGTAGTGGACAAGCAAGCCAGCGGCAGCATCCGAATTTCCAAGGTGGTGCAGCCCACCCTCACGGTGTACAAACCCGCCAAAGCCAACGGCACGGCCGTGGTTATCTGCCCCGGCGGTGGCTACGGCCTGCTAGCTATGGACCACGAAGGCTACGATGTGGCCCGGCGCCTGAATGAAATGGGCATTACGGCTTTCGTGCTGAAATACCGCCTGCCCAATGCCCAAAGCCAAACCGATAAATCCGTGGTGCCCTTGCTCGATGCCCAGCAGGCCCTGCGGCTGGTGCGGCAGCGCGCTACGGAGTTTGGCGTGAACCCGGGCCGGGTTGGGCTGCTGGGCTTTTCGGCCGGTGGGCACCTGGCTGCTACGGCGGGCACGCACTTCGCTACCCCAGCCAGCGGCCCTCAAGGTAACACCTCCGTGCGGCCTGATTTCCTGGTGCTGCTTTACCCGGTTATCAGCTTTTCCGAGGAACTCATGCACGCCGGTTCCCGCACCAACCTCATCGGCGAAAAACCGACTCCCACGCAAATCCAACTGTATTCCAACGAGCTGCAGGTTTCTGCCCAGACCCCGCCTACCTTCCTGGTGCACGCCGCGGATGACCAAGTGGTGAAAGTGCAGAACAGCCTGGTTTTCTACGAGGCTTGCCTGCAACATAAAGTGCCCGCCGAAATGCACCTGTACCCGCACGGCGGCCACGGCTTCGGCATGCTCAACCCCACTACCAAAGACAACTGGACGGACCGCCTCCAAAACTGGCTGGATGCCGGCGGCTGGCTGCGCTAAAGCAGCTCTTCCCAGCCTACCTCCGCGCCGCTCCACCATACCTCGGTGCCGGTGGGTACGGGCCCCGCCCTTTCCTGGGTGAGCAGCAGGGCCCGGATGGCCGGCTCTTCGGTGCGGGCTATTTCCTCTACGGTGGCTATTGCTGTTTCCTGGTGGCCGGTGGGGTAGCGCAAGGTGAGCCGCAGGGCCGTGTGCAGGGCCAGTTCCCGGAGTTCGGGGCCCGCGTTTGCCGGTAGCAGCAACAGGCCCAGGCCGGGTAGAGAAAAAATTTTATCAACCCGGAATAGTAACGTTTCTTCCATAGCTAACTGTACGCGAAAACCTTTACAGCAGAGAGCTAGAGCCTGTTTTTACTTGACTGCTGGGATAGAAAAAGCCGCCTGCTTTTCCCTGTTTCCGGGCTGAACCCGGGGCAGATTCGGTTCGTATTGGCATGGTGCTTGTAAAACTGAGTTCAGGGCTGCTGATCAACTGGCCCGCTCACCCTAAATTTCTCTTGACATGAAAAAGGTAAGTTTGCTTCTCGCCCTCGTGATGTTCTTCACTACCATTGCCAGCAGCTTTGCTCAAGACCGCAAGGTTAGCTCCAGCGCCAAAGGTGCCATTATTGGTGGCCTGGGCGGTGCCGCCGCGGGTGCTCTGATTAACAAGCGTAACCGCGTAGTAGGTGGCGCCGTGGGCGGTGCCGCTGGGGCCGGCCTGGGCTACAGCATCGGCCGGACCGCCGACAACAAGCGCCGCGCCGAGGCCGCCCGCGTAGCGGCCGCCAACCGTGCTGAGCAGCGCCGTGCTGCCGCTTACCGCGCCGGCATTGCCCGCGGCGAAGCCAAAGCCCGCGCTAACAACAACGCCGCCCTGGCTGCTGCCGCTGCTGCTCCGGCTGCCGCTGCTGCTCCGGCTGCCGCTCCTGCCATGATGAACAGCTTCGGCGCTCCGGCCGCCGCTGCTGCTCCTACCTCGCTGGCCATGAGCTCGGCTTACCTGCCCAACAACAACTACGGTGCCCGCGACGCGGCTTATCCTACCTCGGAAGTACGTCGCAAGAGCTGGTAGTCCCGCTTTTTCCTGTAGCTTCAACGCCCAGGCCCCCGGGCCTGGGCGTTTTGTTTCCTTCTTTTTCTCCCCGTTCTGCCTCACCTAACCTCTGTTCCCATGAAACCTTTTTTTGGTTTTCTGCTCGGGAGTGCCGCTTTGCTGGCCTCCTCCTGCTCGGCGCCTAAGCCAGATGACGCCGCTGCTGCTGTAGATGTAAAAAGCCTCAACCAGCAATTCATCGGCGCCTGGAACGCCAAAAACACGGCGGCCCTCGACACGCTGCTGGCCGACGATGTGCAGTACGCCCAGGGCGCTACCCGTTTTAATGGCAAGTCAGAAGTTTCAGATAAGTGGGTGCGCGCCACTATGGGTACCATAGCCGACCTGAAACTCTACGGCACCAGCGCGGGCACCGACGCCAACACAGCCTACGAGGCCGGCACTTTCTCCACGGAAGTACTGCCCGAGGCCCCCGGCCAGCCCAGCGGCGAAGGCGAGGGCAACTTTATCCTGCTCTGGAAGAAAAACAAGAAAAATGCCTGGAAGCTCAGCTACGTGCAGCTCGAGGGCCTGCCCGTGAAAGTCAGCAACTAAGCCTGCCCCTGCTAGCATTACGCAAAAGCCCCGACCAACCGGCCGGGGCTTTTTCTTGTTCTAAAGTGGCTTCTGCTATCAGCTGTCAGTAGTGGAGGTGCCCCCGCTGCCGCTCAGTGCACCTTCAATCTTGCTCGTGACAGTGCCAATCAGGGAGTCAACAGGTGTCATCTGCTCTTTCTGGGCGAAAGCGCCCGGCACGGGTGGGGCCAGTTTGGGGATGCCGCCCAGCGGAGCAGCTTTTTCCACGTGGAATTCACCTTTCCCATCGAGCGAGGGGCCCTGGGTCCAGCGGCCGCCCTCGGTAGTATCGGAGCCGATATAGGTGCTGACGAAGGCGTAGTTGAAGCCCTGCACTTCTTCGCTCTGCGGGAAGCTGTTAGGTACTGGCATGGAGCGTAGGCCGCCGTTTTCTTCAATGACGGCCATCCACTGGTTTTGGTGCATGGTGTCGCGGGCAATTAGGAAGGACAGGAAATCCTTCATGCCAGCGTCGTCGGTCATGTGCCAGAGGCGGGTTGCCAGGGTGCGGCCCGTAGCTTCGGCCGCCACGTTGCTGTACATATCGGCCACAATATTGCCACTGCCTACTACCCACGAGCCGTTGAACGGTACCCCATTCGCATCCACGGCCAAGGCGGCCATGCCCGAGGAAAGAATGTGGCGCGGGTCCATGCCGCCCATAATGGCGCCAACTACTTTATCGTTGGCAAACTCTTCCTGCATACTGGTAGGAGCACCTTCCAGGTTAAGGGCTACTGCCGTGGCCAGCATTTCAATGTGGCCTATTTCCTCCGTACCGGTTTCAAGCAACATGTTGCGGTACTTCTCCGGGCCGCGGTTGCCCCAGGCCTGAAACAGGTATTGCAGGCACACCCGAATTTCGCCTTCGATGCCGCCAATGGCTTGCTGCAGCATGCGGGCAAATACAGGATCAGGTTTGTCCACCCGGACTTTGTACTGGAGTTGTCGGTCGTGATAGAACATACGGTGTAGGTGAAGGGTGAAAGAACAGACAGGCATCCTATTCAGCCGAATAGGCTTCTTAGGAATACGCGCCCTTCTCCCTTGAAAACCAGTCGAAAAACACGTATTTCTCTACCGGCTTACACGCATTTACCACGCGCAAATACGCACAAACCCCTCCGTACATACGCCCGCTGCCCGTTAGGCCTCCGCCGATCTGCCTACATATTCCTCCCCGTCATACACGGGTGCCATGCTTCTGGATTCCTCCTCCGTAAACAGGCGGGAGCGAATCAGAAACCGTACGCCAAGTGGAATTTCCAGCGAGAAGCTGGCGCCCCGGCCCTTGGTTACATCCACCATGAGCTGGGTGTGCTGCCAGTACTCAAACTGCGCCGCGCTCATGAAAAAGTCGCACCCATGAATCTGGCCCAGCCACACGTCGGAGCTGCCAACCCGAAACTCGCCCTTGGCAAAGCACATGGGCGAGGAGCCGTCACAGCAGCCCCCGCTTTGGTGGAACATCAGCGGGCCATGTTGCTCGCGCAATAAATCAATGGTGGCTTCGGCGGCGGGAGTGGCCAGAACGCGGGGAGTAGGCATGGGTGGAAAGTGGGAAATGAGGTTCCGGCTACTTGGCCCGCCGGCGGTAGGTATAGGCAGTGCCCGTTCGTTCTTCGCGCACGGTTACGCGTTGGTCTGGCGCTACTCGTCCCGGCTGGCTAACCCATTCATAGGCTAGCTGCTGCTGGGCGTCCCAGCAGTAATGGCGGTTTCCACTGCTGGAAATACTTTTTTGCGCTGCGTTGGGCATCCGGTCGGTGATAAGAGGCAGCACAGATGCGTCAGGCTTGGGCACAGCCGCTTTTTCCAACACCCAATCAGGATTGCGGCTGTTAGGCACGGGCAGAAGTTGCGCCTGAGCCACGGAGGTAGCGCAGCCAAGCATGATAAGCAACGCGACACGTTTAATAAAGGACATAGGCTAATACTACCAATGTAACGCACTAAATAAAAGATACTTACTGTAATAATAGCAAAAACCAACGTATCTTATTAGGCTTGCGGCATGCCACCTACAATACGGCATGCTGAACCTCGTGAAGGACTTTAGCACGCAGGCACGAGTTGTAGCAACAAGTGGCGTGCTGACCTGACAAGGCCTTCCCGGGGCTCAGCATGACGTACCCTAGTGCCACACGTGGCAAGTGTTATCTGCCTGCCATGTATGCCTTGTTTCAGCTTCTACTTCTTAAAAGAAGCCCAGCTTCTGCTGGCTGTAGCTGATGAGCATGTTCTTGGTCTGGCGGTAGTGGGCCAGCATCATTTTATGATTCTCGCGGCCAAAACCGGAGGCTTTGTAGCCGCCGAAGGGGGCCCCGGCGGGGTAGTCGTGGTAGCAGTTGACCCACACGCGGCCGGCCTGAATGGCGCGTGGCATCTGGTAGAGCTCGTGGGCGTCGCGGCTCCAGAGGCCGGCGCCGAGGCCGTAGAGCGTGTCGTTGGCCAGGGCAATGGCTTCGTCGTTGTCGCGGAAGGTAGTCACGGACAGCACCGGCCCGAAGATTTCCTCCTGGAAGATGCGCATCTTGTTGTGCCCGCGGAAGATGGTGGGCTTGATGTAGTAGCCCTCCGCCAGTTCGTCGTGCTCCTGGGTGTATGCTTCGCCGCCGGTCAGCACCTCGGCGCCTTCTGCTTTCCCAATTTCCAGGTAGCTCAGGATTTTCTCGTACTGGTCGTTGCTGGCCTGGGCTCCCATCATGGTTTCCATGTCGAGGGGGTGGCCCAGCCGGATGGCCTGCACTCGCTCAATCAGGCGGGGCATAAATTCGTCGTAGATGTCCTCGTGAATGAGCAGGCGCGAGGGGCAGGTGCAGATTTCGCCCTGGTTTAGCGCAAACATGGCCGCGCCCTCCAGGCACTTGTCCAGGAAGTCGTCATCGTGGTCCATCACCGATTTGCAAAAGATGTTTGGCGACTTGCCGCCCAGCTCCATAGTCACGGGAATGATGTTTTCGGCGGCGTACTGCAGAATCAAGCGGCCGGTGGTGGTTTCGCCGGTGAAGGCCACTTTCTGCACGCGCTTGTTGCTGGCCAGGGGCTTGCCGGCTTCCAGCCCGAAGCCGTTCACCACGTTGATGACCCCGGCGGGCACGATGTCCTGAATCATTTCCATGAGCACCATAATGGAGGCGGGCGTCTGTTCGGCCGGCTTTACCACCACGCAGCAGCCCGCGGCCAGGGCCGGCGCAATTTTCCAGGTGGCCATTAGCAGCGGAAAGTTCCAGGGAATAATCTGGCCCACTACTCCCAGCGGCTCCTGAATCACCAGCGACAGGGTGTTTTCGTTGAGTTCCGTAGCCGAGCCTTCCTCGGCCCGAATCACGCCCGCGAAGTAGCGGAAATGGTCGATGGCCAGGGGCAGGTCGGCGGCCATGGTTTCGCGGATGGCTTTGCCGTTTTCCACGGTTTCTACCGCCGCCAGGTGGGCCAGGTTGGCCTCCATGACGTCGGCAATCTTAAGCAGCACGTTGCTGCGCGTAGTGGCCGAGGCCTTGCTCCATGAGGTAAAGGCTTCGTGGGCCGCGTCCAGGGCCAGCTCAATATCTTCCTTGGTACTGCGGGCTACTGTACAGAAGGCTTTACCATCAATGGGTGAGGGGTTTTCGAAGTACTGCCCCTTGACCGGCGCTACCCATTTACCCCCAATGAAGTTATCGTAGTGGGATTTGAATTTCGGCCGATCAACAAGAGTGGTGGGTTTTTCTAGGGTTTCCATTCTGGTGGGATTGTAGTGGAAATTGGATGCTCCAAGATGGCTTTTCTACCTCCCCGATTTGCTCTACTATTCTCTCACAAAAGCCACTTATCGTCGCAAGTTTCCTTGCCTAGTGCCGAGCCGAAGTGGGTAGTAGCCAGGGCCATAGGCTCCTTCATCAGGACTCGCTATCTTGTAGTACCGCGCCGTTCTTTTCGCAGGAAAGCCCCATCTCTGCCCATGCCTACTCCCCACCTCCCGGCCCCTATTGCGCTGCACCAGCCCCAGCAGCTCACCACCCTGATTGAGAACCGTACGGTGTATTCGCTGGAAGCCTTCGAGCTAAACGTGTTCGAAACCCACCGCACAGCTCATAGGGTGCCGCTCAGCATGGGCCACGTGGTGCTGACTACCATGCTGCGGGGCAAGAAGGTCATGCACCTGCCGGGCCGGCCGGCGTTCGAGTACCTGCCCGGTGAGTCGGTGGTAGTGGGCGAAGAGGAAACCATGGTTATCGACTTTCCGGAGGCTGACGAGGTGCACCCCACCCAGTGCCTGGCCGTGGCCATTCCAACGCATACCATCCGCCAGACCGTTGACTTGCTGAACGAGGAGTACCCGCGGGCTGAAGCTCACTTGCCTTGGCACCTGGATGTGCATGACTACGCCCACTTTCAGAATACGCCCGAGCTGACCGGCACTCTGGAGCGACTGGTGCAGCTCTCCCGCGACACGGGCCGCATTAAGGATGTGCTGGCCACGTTCACGATTCAGGAAATGCTGGTGCGCCTGATGCAGACCCAGGCCCGCCAGCTGCTGTTCCGCAACTACACCCAGCACGCCGCCTCGCACCGGTTTGCGGCCGTGGTGCAGTACATCAAACAGCACCTCACCGAGCAGATAACAGTAGAAAAGCTCAGTGAGCTGGCCTGCATGAGCAAGGCCACTTTCTTCCGGGTGTTCAAGCGCGAATTGGGCCTAACGCCAGTGGAATATATCATTCAGGAGCGTCTCACGGAGGCCAAGCGCCTGCTGCGCAATCCGCTTGCTACGGTGGCTGAGGTGTGTTTCCGGGCCGGCTTCAACAACACTGCTTATTTCCAGAAGCTGTTCAAGCAGTACGCAGGCGTTACGCCGGGCCTGTACAAAAAGCAGTACGCTGCCGGGTAGGCTGCTCCGCTTCTTTGGCCTTCAGGCAGGCTACTTTTTGGGTAGAAAACAACCTTCCGCCCCGGCAAGCTGTTAGGTGAGGCCACCAAGGCGGCCCTCGTAGGGCCGCCGCGCGCACTATCCTCATGAGAGAAGCCGTAGCGGCTGAAGTTCAGCCCGTGACAGAAGACGCTCGTCTTACTCCTTCCCGCCCCCTGGCTCCGGCTCTGGTCTGGCTGATGGCCGTTACCTGCGGGCTGGTGGTAGCCAATATTTACTACAACCAACCCTTGCTGGCTGAAATTGGGCGCACCTTCGGGGTGGCCGAAAGCCGGGTCAGCCTGGTAGCCACCATTACGCAGGTAGGGTACACCCTGGGCCTGCTGCTGGTAGTACCTTTGGGCGACAAGCGGGAAAGGAAAAGCCTGATTCTGGCGCTGCTGCTGTGCGCCGCCGGGTGCATGGCCGGGGCCGCCTTCGCGCCCACGTTTGCTCTGTTGGCCGCCGCCAGCCTGCTGATCGGTATTTTCTCGGCCGTGCCCCAACTGCTGATTCCAATGGCCGCCTCCCTGGCCAGCGACGAAGAGCGGGGCCGCGTAGTAGGCAAGGTCATGAGCGGGTTATTGATTGGCATTCTGCTCTCGCGCACCATCAGCGGCTACGTGGGGCTGCACTTCGGCTGGCGTACCATGTTCTGGGCCGGGGCCGGAGTCATGGTAGTGCTAACGGGCATTCTGGCCCGCATGCTGCCGCGCAACCAGCCCCAGTTTGCGGGCAGCTATGGCAGCCTGCTCCGGTCGTTGGGCACACTTACGCGGGAGCTGCCGGTGCTGCGCCGCTCGGCGCTGGTGGGCGCCTGCATGTTTGCCGGCTTCAGCGCGTTCTGGACTACCCTGGTATTTTTCCTGGAAAGCGACGCCTATCACTACCACTCTGATGTAGCCGGTTTATTCGGCCTCATCGGGGCCAGCGGGGCCTTTGCCGCTTCCTTCGCCGGTAAATCGGCGGATAGCAAAGGCGCCGACTACGCCCTCAACCTCGGGATTCTGCTGTTTTTGGGCGCCTACCTGCTGCTAGGTTTCGGCGGCTACTATTTGCTTGGGCTGATTAGCGGGGTAGTCATTCTGGATGTGGGCCAGCAAATGACTCATATTTCCAACCAGGCCCGCATCTTCACGCTCCTGCCCGAGGCCCGCAGCCGCCTGAACACCGTGTACATGACGGCCTGTTTCATAGGGGCTTCCGCGGGCTCCCTGATTGGCGGCCTGGCGTGGGCCCGTTTTGGATGGCCGGGCGTATGCGGGGTAGGGCTGAGCTTTGTGGCGCTGGCGTACCTGGCAAACCGGTTTTACGGACGCGGGGCAGCTCCAGCACCCAGAAGAGGTATGCCGTTCAACTAAAAAGTCCTTGCATCAGCAATTACCTGGTGCAAGGACTTTTTAGTTGAACGGCTTGGCGCTTGCCTACGCCTCCAACCGGCTCAAACACACCTTCAGACTGTCGCGCCAGTGGGGAATAGCTACGCCGAGCTGGGTTTTGGCCTTGGTCTTGTCCATGACGGAATAGGCGGGGCGGGTGGCCTTGGTGGGGTATTCGGCGGTACGAATGGGCAGGGTTCGTACCGGCGTGTTGCTCAGCTCGAAAATGGCTACCGCGAAATCGTACCAGGAAGTCAGGCCCTCGTTGCTGTAGTGGTAAATGCCGTACTGCTGGCTCTGGCTTTCGATGATGGTAAGGATGCAGCCCGCCAGATCAATGGCGTAAGTAGGCGTGCCGGCCTGGTCCCAGATAACCTTCAGCTCCTCCCGCTCCCGGCCAAACCGGAGCATGGTCTTCACAAAGTTGCCCGCGTATTCCGAGTACAGCCAGCTGGTGCGCAGAATGAAATACTGGCTGGTGTGGGCCGGAATTACCTGCTCGCCTTCCAGCTTGGTGAGGCCGTACACGCTGATGGGCGCGGCCTCATCTGTTTCCAGCAGGGGCGTGTTGCCGGTGCCGGCAAACACAAAATCGGTGGAAATATGGATGAAAGTGGCCCCGTACTCGCTGCACAGTCGCGCCAAGTTCTCGGCCCCGTCGCGGTTTACTTTGCGGGCAATTTCTACCTCGTCCTCGGCCTTATCAACGGCAGTGTAAGCGGCGCAGTTGATGACATAGCCCGGCTGATACTGGGCAAACACGGCCTGCAACGCTGCCACGTTCAGGATGTTGGCTTGGTCTTCTGGCAGAAACACCAGGCTGGACAGGTGTCGCTCCTTGGCCACGTGCTGCAGGCACTGCCCCAATTGCCCGGAGGCTCCGAAAACGAGCGTAGTAGAACCCATAGAATAGGTAGTAAGTCGGAAGAAAGGCTCAGAATTCCAGAGACAAATGATAACCTTCTGGCCCCGGAGTGGGCGCAAATTACCCTTTTTCCTCCTGCAGCGCACTACCTCCCTCACTTAGGGCCGGCCCACCGGGCTGCACCGGGCGCTTGTTCTTAATGGGCTCAAAGCGCTGCTCCCGGGGTTGCTTTTCGCTCAGGTAGCGCCAGTAGCGCAGGGGCATGTGGCGCCGGTGCAGCTTCATGTTCTTGCGCTCCGGAATATTAACGTGGTCGAAGTAAGACTGCCACAAGAGCTTGAACAACGGCTCCCGCTCATCCAGGACGGTAGCGGAAATATCGGTGGTGCGCTGGGGGGTAGTGGTTTCAAACTGTACCACATCGGTGCGGGTCAGGTCATAATACAGCCCGTAGCGGCGGCGCTGGTCGAAAATCAGCCAGCGCTGGTCGGCGTAGCGCTTGGTGAAATGGGGCGCAATCAGCGGCAGCACGTCAAAGTCGGGGTCAATGGTGGCGTGAAACAGGCCGTCGGAGGTTTTCTCGAAGCGTACGAAGGCTTCCATGCGGTGCTTTTCGCGGTACATCTGCTGGGCAATGCCGGCAACGCGGCGCACGTTGTCGTCGGCGTAGTTGTCGGAGATGTCGCGGCCGGCGCGCATGGCCAGGTCGGCGTAGCGGAAGATGAGCAGCTCCCGATCGGGCTGCTCGCTCAGAAACGTGTGAAACAAGCGGGTGCGGGCCTCCTGGTCCATGTGGCGCAGCAGGCCCTCCCACACCCGCGCCGCCGTAGCCTCGTGGGTAGCAATCTGGATGGGCTGGGCAAAAAGGCCACCCTGCACCGCCCCCAACGGCTGAATGCTGTTAGGAGCCGCTTTCCGGTCGTAGATGTTAAACAGCACCGTCAGCAACCCCTCAAACGAGCCATCATAGGCGTAATCCAGCGGCGGGTTGGTTAGCTGCACCACGGTGGGGCGCGGGGTTACCGGGCCGGCGGCCTTCGTGGGGGCTGCCTTTCGGCGGGAGTTCAGGGGCGAAAGGGAACGACTCATGCGCGTGCGTTATCAGGTAAGGGAAGCGCGGCCCTGTCGGCTCGCAGAAACTCTAGCAGCAGCGTATTCACGGCTTCGGGCTCTTCCTGGTGCAGCCAGTGGGTAGCGTGGTTGAAGTACGTTAGCTCGCCCTGCTCACACATTTCCAGGCTTAGTTGAGCCAGCTCAGGCTCCAGAAAAGCATCCTGGCGGCCCCACAGCATCCGGACGGGAATGGCAATCCGGCCCGGCCGGCCGGTTTGGCGGGGGGTACGGAAGGCGGCGCGGTACCAGTTAATCATGCCGGTAACGGCCCCCGGCTGCGCCCAGGCCTCGGTGTACACGTGCAGGTCTGCGGTAGAAAACGTACCCGGCCGACTGGTGCCCCGCAGCGCGCCGCGCCCAAACCGGAACTGGCGGCGCCGAAACAGCTGCTCGGGTAGCCACGGCAGCTGAAAAAAGAAGATGTACCAGCTTTTCAGCAGCTGGCGCGGCGTCCGGCGCAGGGCACGGCCCAGCACCGCCGGGTGGGGCACGTTCAGGATTACTACCCGGTGCAGGCGCTCGGGATGTTGCGCGGCCAGCCACCACGCCACGGCTGCGCCCCAGTCGTGGCCAATTACTACGGCCTTCTTCTGACCAGCAGCATCCAGAAGCCCCAGAATATCGGCGCCCAGCTGTTCCATGCGGTAATCGGCCACGCGGGCGGGCTTGTCGCTGAGGTTGTAGCCGCGCTGATCGGGAGCCCACACGCGGTAACCGGCGGCGGCCAGGGCTTGTAGCTGGTGGCGCCACCCGTACCAGAACTCCGGGAAACCGTGCAGCAGCACAACCAGGGGCCCGTTTGCGGGGCCGCACTGCACCACGTGCAGGCTGATGCCGTTGGTTGACACGAGGTGATGCTCAAGTTCGAAAGCCATATGCTTCCTACCCCACCCGCCGCCGCAGGGTTACCACTCCCGCCTCCGGATGTGCCTTATGCCGCCTCCGAACGCTGACTGCCACGAGCAGCGTTGGTGCGGGCTACCTCGCGGTGCAACTGCTGCACCAGCGGCAACAAATCCGAGAGCTTACAGCAGCAGGCAATACGGGCAACTTTCATGGGTTTGGCAGTTTCGAGGGCGGCGGCCGACGCGACGGCGGCGCGATGAGAAATGGTCATGGGGCTTGCGGGTTTCGTAGTGCGGTAGTAGTTACTTGTTGTTGAGCGTTGAGATGTTGTCCGGCGGCAAACCAGCAACTACTACCGCACTACTCCTTAAGAAGCTTGTGCGAAAAGATCGAGCTGCTGGGTGACCAGGGCCGAGCGGACGGAACCGGCCCCAAACAAAATCTGGCGGCGGATGGTCTGCTCGTCGTAGTCACGCTTTTCCAGGGCTTGGCCCCGGCAGGTCAGGAAGAACTTGGCGCGCTTGAGCACGACACCAAACTTGTGCAGGTGGTCAAGCGTGACGGGCGAAAACCGGCGGGCGGCAACAATGCGCTTGGCCGAGCGGGCCCCTACCCCCGGAATCCGCAGAATCATCTCGTAATCGGCCGTATTCACATCCACTGGGAATACGTGGCGGTTGCGCAGGGCCCAGGCCAGCTTGGGGTCAATTTCCAGGTCAAGGAAGGGATGCGCGGGGTCCAGAATTTCATCGGCCTGAAAGCCGTAGAAGCGCATCAGCCAGTCGGTTTGGTAGAGGCGGTGCTCCCGGATCAGGGGCGGCTGCGTAACCTGGGGCAGGCGCGCGTCGTCGGTGACGGGAATGTAGCCCGAGTAGTACACGCGCTTCAGGCCGTAGCCCTTGTAGAGCGAGTCGGTGAGGCTGATGATCTGCAAGTCGTTTTCCTGCGAAGCGCCCACAATCAGCTGGGTGCTTTGGCCGGCGGTAGCAAACTGCGGCACTTTCTTGAACAAGGCTTTTTCCTCCTTATTCTGCTGAATACCGTCCCGAATCTGAGCCATTGGCGTCAGAATCTCCTGGTAGTTCTTCTCGGGGGCCAGGTTCTGCAGGGCCATTTCCGACGGCAGCTCAATGTTCACGCTCAGGCGGTCGGCGTACAGGCCGGCTTCCTGGATCAGTTCTTCCGAAGCGCCCGGAATGGCTTTCACGTGAATGTAGCCGTTGAACTTGTGCTCAGTGCGCAGCTTTTTAATGATGCGCACCAGGCGCTCCATGGTGTAGTCAGGCGAGGAGAAAATGCCGGAACTCAAGAACAACCCTTCGATGTAGTTACGACGGTAGAAGTTCATAGTCAGGTCTACTACTTCGTCCACGGTGAAGGCAGCGCGCTTCACGTCGTTACTTCTTCGTGACACGCAGTACGCGCAGTCGAAGATGCAGTGGTTGGTCAGCAGAATCTTAAGCAAGCTCACGCACCGGCCGTCTTCGGTGTAGCTGTGGCAGATGCCCATGCCTTCGGCGTTGCCCAAGCCTTTGTCCTCATTTTTGCGCTTGCCGCCGCTGCTGGAGCACGATACGTCGTACTTCGCGGCATCTGCCAAAATACTTAGCTTTTCCTGAATACGCTGGTCGTTCATCGGGCCGGTTTCTGGGCTTAAAAATAGAAGATTACGCGCAGATACGCATCATCATACAAGGCTAATTTCCTTAGAAATGTTCCTTCACTGGCATTTTTCAATGATGAGCTGAACTGCTATTTTAGGCCTCACTTCCTACCCGTTTAACCTCGACAAAACTCCGCGCGAAACGCATTTGCGCTGTATCTTGCCCAGACTGGCTAATTGTGAATATGAAGTACCTGGTGTGGATGTGGGTAGTAGTGCTGGGGCTGGCCCTGGCCTCCTCGGCATTGGCCCAAACGCCCGCCTTACCTCACCCTGATACGACCCGTTTGCCGGGCGCCCGCCCCGATTCTCTGCGCCGCCGCTTCGATCAGGAGCGCATGCTCAATAGCCTCAAAGCCTACACCAAGCGCAAAACCATAGCGGGCAAGGCGGCCTCGGTCCTGTTCAACTTCACGGAGCGGCGTGAGGATCAGGCCGGACTGGACGCTACCCTGCTCGACCGGCAGTACGACCGGCACAACTACAAGGTCATTCGCCGCATTGAGGTGCGCACGCTGGATGCCTTCGGGTACAGCATTTCCGACTCCACGCGCATTCCGCGCAACATACTGGAGAAGGCGGGCAACACCTTCCACATTAAAACCAACAAGGCGCGGGTGCGGCAGGTGCTGCTGTTCCGGGAGGGCGACGAGCTGGAGCCCCAGGACCTGGCCGAATCGGAACGTTTGCTGCGCCAGACCTCCGAGATTCTCGACGCCCGCGTATTCGTGAATGAGCGCACCAGCACCGCCGACAGCGTGGATGTTCTGGTTATCACCAAGGACATCTTCAGCCTGAGCGGCTCGTTTCAGCTCCGCGACGTAGGGGCCGGGGTGATTGGCCTGCGCGACGTGAACTTCCTGGGCCTGGGCCACCAGTTCCGCAACCGCTACGAGTACGGCCGCAGCTACAACGGGCCCGGCGGCCAAACCTGGCGTTACACGGGCAGCTACCTAGTGCCCTTCCGCAACTTCGTGTACGGGCAGGCACGCTACCTCAACGAAACCCGCAACAAGGAAGCGGGCGTCCGGTTCAGCCGCGACTTTTACTCCGTGAATACCCGGTACGCCGGGGCCTTAAGCTACGATTTCGTGGACCGGGTGGTGGCTACGCGGGGCGTTGGCACGCCCGAGGACCCGTACGTGTTCGACCCGCTGCGCTACAACACCCAGGACGCCTGGCTTGGTAGGGCGCTGCGGCTGAAAAGCTACGATTTGGGGTATGAAAACCCGGGGCGCGTCATTGTGTCGGGCCGGCTGATTCGCACCAATTACGCCCAGAAACCCACGGCCGATTACTTCAATGCCAACCTGGTGCTGGGCACCGTGGGCTACAGCGTCCGGCGCTACTACAAGGACAAGTACCTGTTCGGCTTTGGCCGCACCGAGGACATTCCAACGGGCACCCTGCTGAGTCTGACTACCGGCTACGAGTTCAATGAGGTGGCTAACCGCCGCTACTACGGGCTGCGGCTGGCCTACGCCGGCTACCACCCGCAACGGGGCTACCTGTACCTGAACGGGGAGTTCGGCTCCTACCTGCGCGGGCGCGACAACGACTGGCAGCAGGGTTTGGTAGGCGGGGAGCTGCTCTATTTCACGCGCCTGTACCACACGGGCAACTACCAGTGGCGGCACTTTTTCTGGCAGCGCAGCAGCCTAGGGCTGAACCGGCGGCCGGGCGAGCAGCCGCTGAGCATTGATGGCGAAAACGGCCTGCGTGGCTTTCAGCCCCAGGGCTTGCTGCTGGGCTCCAGCCGCGTGACGTTTAACTACGAGGCCACCCTGTTCACGCCCGTTTCGTTTCTGGGGTTTCGGATGGCGGGGGTGGCCTTTGCCGATGTGGCCTGGCTGAACGCCCGCTCGCCCCGCCAGGTGCTGCCCTTCCAGGAAGCGCCTTATACCGGCTTCGGGCTGGGTCTGCGCTTCCGCAACGAGTACGCGGCCCTGCGCACCTTCCAAATTACCTTTGGTTTTTACCCCCGGGGCATGAGCGCGCCCAATGGCATCCGCGTGTTCGAAAACTCCCGGCCCTACTACGACTTCAGCGACTTTAGCTTCGGGCAGCCCGGGGTAGTGCGCTACCAGTAGCCGATGACCTGGGGAAAAGGAATTGGGAGGGAAGAATTAAAAATTGCTGGCGGGTAGCTTCTTCGGACCTTTGTTGCGCGTAGACTCCTTGTTTCTCTTGGGAAAGAGTCCCGGGTAATACCAGAAAATGACGCTCCGCTCCGCGCCAGCGCCATTTTTACTTCTTAATACGTCATTCTTCATTACCTATGCATCTTGGTGATTTCAACGAGCTGGAAGTAGCCCGCGAGGTAGACTTCGGCATGTACCTGACCTCCGACGACGGCGACCTGCTGCTCCCGCGCAAGTACATTCCGGCGGGCACGCACGTAGGCGACGTGGTCCGCGTGTTTGTGTACCGCGACTCCGAGGACCGGCTGATTGCCACCAACCTGGAGCCCTACGCGCGGGTAGGCCAGTTTGCTGCCCTTACCGTGCGCGACGTGACCCCCACCGGGGCGTTTTTGGATTGGGGTCTGGAGAAAGACCTGCTCCTACCCTACCGCAACCTGCGCCGAACCCTGCGCCCTGGCGAGCGGGCCACGGTATTCGTGTACCTGGATGAAGCTACCGACCGGATTGTGGCCTCGGCCAAGTGGGAGTGGTTTCTGAGCCCCGACCCGTTTCCGGGCAAAGCCGGCGACGCGGCCGACCTTTTTGTGGCCGAGGAAACGGACATGGGCTACAAGGTAATTGTGGATGGCACTCACCAGGGCCTGCTTTATCACAACGAAGTGTTCAAGCCCCTGCGCCTCGGCGACGTGCACACGGGCTACGTCCGGCAGGTACGGCCCGACGGCAAGCTCGACCTGAGCCTGCAGCGCCCCGGCTACGACGAAGCCGTGGCCGCCGCCGAAACCCTCCTGACGGCCCTGCGCCAAGCCGGCGGCACCCTACCCCTCGGCGACAAAAGTGAGCCAGATGACATTTACCGCCGGCTGGGCATGAGTAAAAAAATCTTTAAAAAGGCCCTGGGCTCTTTGTACAAACAAGGAGCAGTAGAGCTGGAACCCGAGCAAACCCGCCTGGTACCGGGCAAATAAGCCGGCTCATTCTGCCTCGCCCTGGGGGTAGTAGCTTCTTACTGAAGGCTGCTACCTCCAGGGCGTTGCTTAGTATGCTGCCAGTAGTTGCTGATGCATACGCACCCAGCGGGGCAGGCAACCCGGAGCGCGGCCCGCGCATCTGGCCCCAGGGAAAAGCAGCGTTTCAGCCAGCGGTACGTACCAGAATAGGTGGCCTTCCTTCTTGCTCTCCCTTCTCGCTGGCCTCTCAACCTCCACTTATGCAAAAAACCGCACTCATTGCTGGGGCAAGTGGCCTCATGGGCAGCCAATTGCTACCCTTGCTCCTGGCTTCGGAGCGGTACAACCGGGTTATTGCTATTGGCCGGCGGCCGCTCCCAATTATGCACCCCAAGCTGGAGCAGCGAATAGTGGATTTCGACCACTTGGAAGACCACCGCTTGCAGCTTATTGCCGACGATATATTCTGCTGTCTGGGCACGACGATGCGGCAGGCGGGCTCCAAAGACGCATTTTACCGCGTTGATTATTTGTACGTAGTGAAGCTGGCGGCCCTGACGGCGGCCAATTTTGCCGCCCAGTTGCTGGTCGTATCGGCTATGGGGGCCGATGCCCGCTCGCGCTTCTACTACAACCGGGTGAAAGGCGAAATGGAGGAGGCTGTGCGTCAGACGCCATTCCGCGCTATCCATTTTTTCCGGCCTTCTTTGCTGCTGGGGCCCCGGCCCGAAAAGCGCGCGGGCGAGCAACTGGGAGCCTTCCTGCTACGTGTGTTGCGGCCGGTGCTGGTTGGGCGCCTGCGCCACTACCGGGCCGTGCCAGCCCATACCGTGGCCCGTGCCATGCTGCAAGCCGCCGAAAAGGAGGGCCACGGCCCGTACGTGCACCTTTCTAACGCCCTAGCCGAAGAAGGGCTAGCAAGACCGTAATAATCCGGCCATTCTTGTACTTTTGCGGGACGTTTAACTATTTACTAGTTTGTTTTCCGCATGAAGCGTTTGATTTTTGGTTTAGTGGCCCTGGGGCTGTTGGCAACTTCGGGAGGAGCCCAGGCTCAGAGCAAGAAGAAAAGTGGCGGCAGCGGCGCCGGATACGAAACGGCCATTGGGTTGCGGGGTGGCGGCTGGTCTTCGGGCCTCACCTTCAAGCACTTCCTGAGCGGCAAGAACAACGTAGCCTTCGAAGGCCTGCTCACGCGTGAGTACCAGGCCCGGGGCGGCCGGCTGACGCTGCTGCTGGAAAAGCACCTGCCCATTTCCGACTTCAAGGGCCTGCAGTTTTACTACGGGGCTGGGGGCCACATCGGCTCTTATGCCGGCCGTTACTACGTGCTGGATGGACGCTACGTTCGGGGCAAGAAAAACGACTTTTACTACGCCTACTACCGCGACGACCGGAACTACATCGTGGGTGGGGCCGACCTGATCCTGGGTCTGGAGTACAAGATGGAAGACCTACCGTTCACCGTGGGCGTGGACTACAAGCCTTTCTTCGAAGTATTTGATGGCTATACCGGTTTCTATAATGATGCGGCCATAAGCCTGCGCTTCGCTTTCTAAGCACTGCCGACGCTGTTCAGCACCCTGATAAACCCGGTTCCGCTACGTGTGGGGCCGGGTTTTTCGGTGCCCTATACTTTGCCGGCGCCTGAACGGGTAGTGCTGACATAGCAACGCCCCACCAATACGTTGACGGGGCGTTAACAAGAAAAAATGCCAGGGAAGCAGCCCAGTTACCGCACCCGGATGTAGCGGTGCGGGCGGGCGTTGTAGTACGGACGGGGCGCCGGTGCTACCACCCTCCGGTGCGGCTCTACTATTACCACGCGAGGGGGCACCGGCCGGTAGTAAGGCCGCGCCTGGTAGTAAGGCCGGGGCCGGTAGCCGTAGCCGCTACCGTAGTAAGGGCCAGGACCAGCAGCCACTACTACCCCGGGCTGAGCGGTTGCCACGCAGCTCGGCAACGAAGCCGCCGCCACTAGCAACACTAGGAACAATGCAGAAAATCTTAGGAGCTTCTTCATACGTGAGGAAAGCCACCGAAGTAGCGGCTGGTTTCCTCTTGGAGGAACGTCAGTACCAAAGGTTTAATTCAGCCCGGACAGTCTGCACCCGTTGCCGGCGCCGCTACTTTCTGGTTGCGGGCGCTAGCGGCGCGAGTAGATTATCAGTCAAAACCAGCAATGCTGAACGTCGTGCCGAGCCTTTCGTGCCCGAGGCAAAGCTGAAGCAGCCGGCAAGCTAACAACCTGATTAACACGGCAATGCCAGCCCACGAGCTGCTCGACTTCGCCTTTGCCTGATGGTTACTGTTGTGCCGGCAGAAACCTTGTATCGGCCTATCAACACACTCTAGTGCCGCTACTGTACTCCCGGACGGGGCGGCCCGTAGAAAAAAGCGCCGGCCTCCTTGCGGGAAGCCGGCGCTTTAAGGGTTGTTTCTGCCTTGTGGCGGGTAGCCAGCGGCTTATTTTTTGGCGCCCCGGTACTCGTCGTTGAGGTGCTTGAGGACTGGCGCGGTGATGTCGAGGTCTTTGCGGCCGTAGGCAATGGTGCCGCTAGGAGCGGCAATGAGAATCAGGCGGTAGCCGTTTTGCTTGCCGTACTTTTCTACCTGCTTGTTGATGCGCTCCAGCACCTGCTGGGTCATTTTAGCTTCTTCCTCCTGGGCCTGGCGCTGCAGCTTTTCCTGCTCCTGCGCCACCTGGGCCTGCCGGCCCTGCAGTTGCTGCTCCGTGGAAGCGCGCTGTTCTTGGGTCACACCTTCGGCTTTCTGCTGGTATTGCTGCACGGCCGTCTGGAAGCCGCGTACCAAGGTTTGGTTTTGGGCTTCCCAGCGGCGGGCTTTGGTTTCGAAGCTCTTACGGGCGTCCTTCATGCCCTGGTAGCCATCCAGCAGCTTGCCCGATTCCACGTAGGCTACTTTGTTGGTATCGGCTACGGCTACGATGTCGGCGGGCTCGTCCGTAACGGTGGCCGTGCTGGTCGTATCAGTAAGGGTAGTGGCAACGGCCACTGGCTTCTGACGGGCCGCAGCAGGTTTGCTGGCGAAATGCAGGTAGAACAGCACCGCCACCGCCAGGGCCAATACTACGTTGATGACAAGTTGAACTGAGTTTTTCATTCAGATAAAGAGGAAGAAGACAAAGCACCGCAGTACGGCCAGTCAAAGTAAAGCAAAATGCCCGGAGATATCGGAACCAGCCCTACTGCTTCGCCGGTACTCGTAAGCCACAGGCCCTACTCCCCGTCGCGCATCATCTCCTCCCCGGCTTCCTCGTCCTCTTCCTCTGTTTCGAGCGGCCTCATGGGTTTTTCCTCGAATGGAGCACTTAAATCTACTCGGCTCGGGGACGAATCGGTGCGGCCTACGTGCACCAGGGCGTCGCCCTGGTTGACCACGGGCATATGATTCACCCCAATAATGTAGCCCGCCACCGGCGACTCCAGGCGCACAGAATTCTCACCGTAAGGGTCCGCCACGGAGCCGAACACTTCGCCCTTCTCAATATACTGGCCTAGGTGCACCAGGCTGCGGAACAGCCCCGCGTACTTGGCCCGCAGCCAGGTAGAGCGCATGCATACCACGGAGGGCCGAGCGGGCGGGGGTACGCTGGGTACCATGCCCAGGTGGTGCAACACGCGCAGCGTACCGGCAATGCCCAGGTCAATGCCTTCCTCATCGAGGCGCAACGACTCACCGGTTTCGTACACAATGATGCGGCGACCTTCCTGCATGGCGGTTTCGCGCAGGGAGCCGGGGCGCAGCCCGGCGTGCAGGGTGAACGGGGCCCCAAAGGCTTCCGCCAGCGCGTCAGTTTCCGCATCCTGATGCAGCAGGCAGCGAATTTGGGGGATGTTGGCCCGGGCTGCGCCGCCCGTGTGAAAATCAATGCCGTAGTCAATCAGGGGCATGATTTCGCGCATAAAACGGTGCGCTACCCGGCTGGCTAGGGAGCCGCGCGGATTGCCCGGAAAGGAGCGGTTCACGTCTTTGCCATCGGGCACTTCCCGCGAGAAATTTAGGAAGCCGTAGATATTGAGGATGGGAATGGCCAGAATGGTGCCGCGCTGAGGCTGCAGCATGCGCCGCCGGATCAGGCGCCGGATGGTTTCAATGCCGTTCACTTCGTCGCCATGCAGGCCCGCCATTAGTAGCACCGTAGGCCCGGGCTCGGTGGCCCGAAACACGTGTACCGGAATGTCAATTACGGTCCCGGAGGGTAGGCGCGAAATCACAAGTCGCGTCAGGACTTGCTCGCCGGGGGCAATGGTTAATCCGTTCAGGTGCAGGTCGGCGGGTGCGGTGGTGTAGGTAGGCAAGGCAGTGCGGAATAACTTGATTTCTACGGGACTACAAAAACCCGGCCGACCCGACCGCGGCGTAAAACAAACGACCAGGCTTCCCCACCGGAACCCTGGTCGTTTATGATACTTTCAGGCGCTAGGTTCTGCCCCTGGTGGCAAGAGCGGGCGGCGGTGCCAGCCCACCGGCTGCCAAGTTAGTCGGCCTGATTATCGGGTAGTACTTCGGGCTCAGTGGGCTTGGCGGCTGCTTTAGGCCGCTTTTTCTTCTGCGACAATTGCTCAGTGTACTCAATAATTTTGCCGGCAATGTTCAGGCCGGTGGCTTTTTCAATGCCTTCCAGACCCGGCGAAGAATTGACCTCCAGCACCAGCGGGCCGCGCTTGCTTTGCAGCATGTCCACGCCGGCAATACCCAAGCCCAGGGCCTTGGTGGCCAGCAGGGCGGCGGCTTTTTCGGCCCGGGTTAGCTTTACGAGAGTGCCGGAGCCGCCGCGGTGCAGGTTGGAGCGGAACTCGCCTTCCTTGCCCTGGCGCTTCATGGCCCCCACTACCTCCCCGTTCACCACAAAAGCGCGCAAATCAGCGCCCTTGCTTTCGGCAATGAACTCCTGCACAATAATGCGGGCCTTCAGATTGTGAAACGCCTCGATAACGGACTGGGCCGCCTTGGCTGACTCGGCCAGCACCACGCCCAGGCCCTGGGTGCCTTCCAGCAGCTTGATAATGACGGGCGCCCCGCCTACCTGCTGAATCATTTCGGGTACTTCGTCGGAGTAGTTGGTGAAGGCCGTTTTCGGCATGCCCACTCCGGCCCGACTCAGAATCTGCATGGAGCGGAGCTTGTCGCGGCTGCGCACGATGGCTTGGCTTTCCACGGCCGTGCGCACCTTCATCATCTCAAATTGCCGTACCACGGCGCAGCCATAAAACGTCACGGAAGCCCCGATGCGGGGAATAATGGCATCGAAGCCTTCCAGCTTCTGGCCCTCGTAGATGATGCCAGGCTTGCCCTTTTCCAGCACCAGATTGCAGTGCAAATGATCCACTACCACGGCCTCATGGCCGCGCTGTTCGGCAGCTTCCACAAGGCGGGTGGTAGAGTATAGCTTTGGCTCACGCGACAGAATCGCCAGTTTCATTGGAAGCAGGATAGGTATGAAAGAATAGGGGCAGACGCGCCGGGCAAAGATAGGTGACCTACACCGCAAGCTGGCCCCGGTTAGCGGGCCGCAAGCTTATTTTTATACGACAGGTTGCGCCGGGCTACATCTACCACCAACCGGGCCTCGCGCAGCAGCACCCGGCCGATTAGTACGGGATACTTCATATCGGAGCGGTCAGAAAGCGAAAATTCTGTTTCGAAATCCTCCCCAAACAGCCGCACGGCCGCCCGGATTACGTAGCGCTCCTGCACCTCTCCATTAGAGCTGCGGATGTCGCGCAGCGTGAACTCATCGAACTGCATGGGCAGCCCATCGAAGTTAGGGTGCGGGGTGTCTAGCAGCTGCACGTGCAGGCGCTGACGGCCATCGGCCCCGGTTTCCACGTGAATGTTAGAGCAGTGAATAGCGCCGGTATACGCGCCGGTGTCCACCTTGGCTTCCACTCCCCACACTTGGAAATGCGGGAAGTCGACCAGTTCCCGCCGCCCCACTGTTCGCTTCGGTCCGCGCTGCTTCATAAGTGGTGAAATTGTGAGATGGGGAAAGGGTGAGTTTGCTGTTCTTGGCCCCGCAGGCGCAATATGCGCCAGTAAAGCCATTCGAACGACAACTCACCCTTTCCCCATCTCACAATTTCACCTTTACCCCTTGTAGCTGATGCGGTAGACGGCGTCGTTCTGGTCGTCGGAAACCAGCAGGGAGCCATCGGGGAGCACGAGCAGGCAGACGGGGCGGCCCCAGGGCGTTTGGCCCTGCAGCCAGCCCTCAGCGAAGGTTTCGTAGCTGCGGGTTTGCTTGCCGGTGGCATCGAGGCGCACGAGGCTGATGCGGTAGCCGATTTTGTTGCTGCGGTTCCAGGACCCGTGCTCGGGAATAAAAATCTGGTTGCGGTACTGGGCCGGAAACTGCTTGCCGGTGTAGAATTTCATGCCCAAAGCCGCCACGTGAGCCCCCAGCTTGCGGGCGGGTTTGATGTAAGTACTAGCCGATTTGCCTCGGCTAAACTCCGGGTCGGGCACGTCGCCGGCAAAAAAGTATGGGAAGCCAAAGTGCTGGCCGGGGCCGGCGGAGCGGTTCAGCTCGTCGGCGGGCAGGTTATCACCGAGCTGGTCGCGGCCGTTATCGGTAAACCACAGGGCCTTGTCCTGGGGGCTCCAGTCGAAGCCGACCGTATTGCGCACTCCGTAGGCGTAGGTTTCCAGGCCCGAGCTGTCGGGGTTCATGCGGTTGATGGTGGCGTAAATCGGCTCTTCGGGCAGGCAGCTGTTGCAGGGAGCCCCTACTGGCACGTAGAGCTTGCCATCGGGCCCGAAGGCAATGTAGCGGTAGCCGTGCCACTCCTTGGTCGGGAGCTTGCCGTACACCACCGCGGGCTTGGGCTTCTGGCGAAGGCGGGCCGCAATGTTGTCGTAGCGCAGAATCCGGTTAATTTCCGCCACGTACAGGGCTCCGTTGCGCACGGCTACCCCGTTAGGCGCGTTCAGGCCGGTAGCCACGGTTACTACCTCGTCGGCCCGCCCATCCTTGTTACGGTCGGGCAGGGCAAACACCTTGTCATCCTTGGTGCCCACGTACACCGTGCCGTCGGGGCCCACGGCCAGCTCCCGAGCGCTTTGTACGCCTTTGGCGAAGTAGCTGATGGTAAAGCCAGCCGGCAGCTTGATTTTGCTCAGGTTAACATCGGCGGCCGGCGCAGCCGGCGCGGGGCTCGGTTTCGGTTTAAGTGCCAAGGAGGCCAGGGCCAGCGGGGTCAGGGCGAGCAGGGGAAGGAAGTGGCGCATGTTCATACTGCCACAAACCCCGGGCCCGGCCGTAAGGTTGCAGCTCGGGTAGTAGCTGCGGTGGCATTCTGATTTACACGCGGTTAGCTCGTTCGCGCACTAGCCGCTCATACTCCCGCTCCGAGAGCTGCGCCCGGCCCATGCTGCCGTAGGTAGAAAAGCCCTGAATGGCAACTCCAATGCCCCAGAACACCGTGGACCACACGGGCCAGGGCAGCGGCGTAGCAGGCCGACCCGTCAGCAGCCAGATGGTCCAGAGCAAGGCGTTGACGGTGATATAGGTAAACAGGTGGGACTTGAACTTGGCGCGGTCTTTCGCCATCCGCCATAGTTGAGGGTCGCGCTGGGAGGTTTCCATGGGTGCGTAGGGTTTCTAGTTGTTGGATGCTCAAACGTAGGACGCTACTCAATATACGCAAATTCATATCTACTCAAACCGACATTTGGGAGGGCTGAACCGTTAAAATGGGCCTCTGAACCGGTAGCACCCCGGCAGCTTTAGGCACGAGGAAAGGGCAACAGCCGCCGCACCGGAGGCGTTAGGGAGCGGAAACCCTACCCCAGTGGTCATGCCTGATACCTCCTCTCCTGCAAGCTGGCGCACGGAAGCCCGGCGCTTCGGCCGCGTCCTGCTCTACCGCGGCAACATTGTTCACCTGGACACCGACGCCGTGGTGAATGCGGCCAACTCCAGCCTGCTGGGCGGGGGCGGCGTTGATGGGGCCATTCACCGCGCCGGCGGCCCCGAAATTCTGGAAGCCTGCCGTGCCCTGCGCGCCAGCCACTACGGCAGCGGGCTGGCTACCGGGCAGGCCGTCATCACCACGGGCGGAAGGCTGCCGGCTCGTCATGTTATTCACACGGTAGGCCCGGTCTGGAACGGTGGCCACCAGCACGAGCCGGAGCTGCTGGCCAACTGCTACCGCAACAGCCTGCGCCTGGCCGAGCAACACCGCCTAGGTAGCGTAGCTTTTCCGGGCATCAGCACGGGCATCTACGGCTACCCCAAAGCGGAAGCAGCGGAAATCGCCACCCGGGAAGTAAAGCAGTTTCTGCAGGCGCACGAGTTTCCGCAGGAGGTCGTTTTCGTAGCCTTTGACGACGACGGATATGAGCTGCTGGCCCGCACGCTAAGCTAAACGCAGCTCGGGGTGGCGGCGCAGGTAGGCTGCTACGTCATAGATGAGGCCGGCGTGGCCCGCCTCCAGCAGCACCGTGTGAGCCGCCCGCAGGGAGGCAATAAACCCTTGTAATCCTGCGTGCGGAATCACCCGGTCGTGGCGGCCCAGAAAGAACGTGACGGGCGTGGGCTGGCGGTTAAGGGTAGCGGCCAGCTTGCTCAGGTCGAAAGTCAGCCGGCGAAACCCCGTCCAGCTGCGGTACACCCGCAGGCGCTTTTCCCGGCTGTCGAGCTGCCACTGGGCAAAACGGATAAGGTTGGCATCGAGAAGGCGCCGCTGGTGCAGTGTGTCGAGGAAGCGCAGAATCCGTTGGGGGCGCAGTACCGCCCGGCCCAGCACCCCGCGCATCCAGGGTGGGTAGGTAGCCAACGCGTACCAGAACTGCCGCTGCAAGCCATCGGGCGCAATCAGCCAGATCTGCTCTACCTGCTCCGGCACTTGCTCGGCCAGGGTAAGGGCGAATTTGGCCCCCATGCTAAAGGCCAGCAAGCTAAACTTTTCGATGGTCTGAGCGCGCAGAAATTCCCCGAGCAACTCGGCAAGGCGCTTTTTGGTAAGGGGCGCATCGGCTTTAGTTAGCTTGCTACGACCGTGGTAGAACAGGTCGAAGGCGTACACCGTAACCCCCGGGCCCAGCGCCTGCACAAACGTGCGCCAGTGCCCTTCGCCCTGCCCGTACCCATGAAACGCCAGCACTACCCGCGGCCCCGTACCATACTTCTGGAAATGCAGGTGGGTTTTCATGAGGGTGAAGTGGTGAGATGGTGAAACAGTGAGTAAAAGGTCCGTCATCCTGAGGCGGTAGCCGAAGGGCCTTCTCACGCGTGAACAGGTCCTTGTTACGATTATCGTGCTGGCATGGTACGGTCCTTCGCTCCCGCTCAGGATGACGGACCTTTTACTCACTATTTCACAAACTCACCATCTCACCACTCTATCCCAGCCTCGATACGCCACCCGAGACGATGAACTTCATGACTTCACTGCTGGGTAGGTCGAGGTAGGTGATATTCTGAACCGGCACCAGCACCAGTTCCCCGGAGAAGTTGTAGGAATGAGGAAAGTACACCGCCAGCAGATCGTCGCGGTGAATGGCCTGCATGCTGGGCTGGGTCACGAAGCCCATTTTGTAGGTTTGCTCGGTGGCGCTCATGCGCACGAGCACCGGCCGGTTGAACTTCTGGTTGTCGCCCACGAAAGCGTCAAACAGATCTTTGAGGCTGGAGTAAATGATGCTGACCAGCGGGGTGCGGTGCAAGAGCCGCTCCGTAATAATCAGGAAGGGCCGCACCAGAAACGACTTTGCCACGAACCCCACGGCCGAAATCAGCAGGATGGCCACCACCAGTCCCAGACCCGGCACGTCAAAGCTCAGCCCCGCAAACAAGTCGTTAAGCCAGCGCAGCAGCGCGTACAGAATGTAGATGGTCAGGCCAATGGGGGCAACAATCAGAAACCCACTCAGGAAGTAATTAAGCAAACGGCGCATGGCGCGAAGATATGGGCCCGTGCGCAAGCTACCCCTCTAAACTGTCATTCCGAACGAGGCGAGGAATCTGGGGCACCACCACGAGGGTAGGCCAGATTCCTCGCTTCGCTCGGAATGACAGTGCTGGAGGATGTGAGGTGAGCTATACGGCGTGGGCGGCTACTTCCTCAATCCGGTCTTTTACCCGCTGCATCAGCCACATGGGCGTGCTGGTAGCCCCGCAGATGCCCACGGACTCGGCGCCGTGAAACCACTCCTCATCCAGCTCCTGCTCATTTTCCACGAAGTAGCTGCGCGGGTTGGTTTTGTTTACCACCGAAAACAGGGCCTTGCCATTGGAGCTTTTGCGGCCACTCACAAAGATGATAACGTCGTGCTGGACGGCAAACTTGGCCAGCGCGGGCTCCCGGTTGCTTACCTGCCGGCAGATGCTGTCATTGGCGTCAAAGGCCTCCAGAGAGCCGCCGGCCGCGCTGATGCGGTGCTCTATCACTTCTTTCATGTGGTAGAAACCCGCCGTGCTCTTGGTAGTCTGGCTGAACAAGGTCACGGGCCGGGAGAAGTCAACCTGGTCGAGGTCCTGCTCCGTCATGACAATGATGGCCTCGTTGCGGGTCTGGCCCGTCAGGCCAATGACCTCGGCGTGGCCGGGCTGCCCGTAGATAACTACTTGGCCGTTTTGGCGGGTAGTGGCATCAAAGGCGTGCTTCACCCGGTTCTGGAGCTTGAGCACCACCGGGCAGGAAGCATCAATCAGCTCGATGTTATTGCGCAGGGCCAGCTCGTAGGTTTCCGGCGGCTCGCCGTGGGCCCGAATGAGCACCTTGGCGTCGTGGAGTTCTTCCAACTGCTCCCGGTCGATGATGCGCAGGCCCAGCGCGTGCAGGCGCTCTACCTCCATGCGGTTGTGCACAATGTCGCCGAGGCAGTACAGTGTTTTCTGCTGGCCCAGCTCGTCCTCGGCCATTTGAATGGCAAATTCAACGCCGAAGCAGTAGCCGGAATTCTTATCGATGGTGACGTTCATGGACTCTAAGATGTGACGCTTCGGCTTGGTCAGCAGCCAGAGTGTCGGCGCAGTCGATTCGCTGACCACGAATCGAATAGCTGGTAGACCTACAACAATTCTGCCGCACTTTTGCTCCCGGCAGCGCTTGGCTTCTTATTTCTGCTCGCTGCCCTGCCAGCCCGTGGCGGCCAGCGAGAACAGAGAAGCCGACACCCGCTCGAGCACAAAATCCACTTGCTCGTCAATCATCATGTGGGTTGTGTCGAGTAGTACTGCGTCGGAGGCGCGGCGCAAGGGGCTTTCCGCGCGGGTAGAGTCCAGGTGGTCGCGCTTGCGCAGGTTTTCCACAATTTCCTCTACCGGCACGTGCTCGTCTTTCACCGCCAGCTCTTCCTGCCGGCGCAGGGCGCGGGTCATGACGTCGGCCGTCATAAAGATTTTCACTTCCGCGTCGGGAAAAACGGTAGTGCCAATGTCGCGCCCATCCATTACTACCCCCCGCTTGCGGCCCATGCGCTGCTGCTGGCGCACCATGGCATGGCGCACGGCCGGAATGACGGATACTTCGCTTACGGAGTTAGAAATGCGCATTTGCCGAATTTCATCCTCCCGAATTACCCCGTCGAGGCACAGCTCATTGCGGCCGGTTTTGCGGTTGCGCTTGAAGGCAATGTGCATGTCGTGCAGGGCTTGCTCCACGCGTGGCAGATCATCAAAGCTGATGTTATGCTCCAGCAGATACAACGTTACGCCCCGGTACATAGCGCCGGTATCAATGTAGGCGTAGCCCAGCTCCGCGGCCACGGCTTTGGCCGTCGTGCTTTTACCACAGGAAGAGTAGCCGTCGATGGCGATGACGATTTTTCTCATGGCAAGGTCGGGGCTAGGCTCGAGCGGACTGAAAGGACTCACTAAATCCAGGATTTACGGCCCGGCTTGGCAGCCAGACGCTCAGGTACACCCGCAAAAAAAGCAGCAACGGAGTGGGATTCTCCCTTGGTCAGTTGCTCGCTTACGCGGTAAAAAGGATTGAAAAACGAGGTTTGGTTGATGCCCACGCCGGTAGTGCCATCGGGGCCCTGGGCCCAGGTGCCGCCGTAGGTATCGACCAGGCACTGGCCCAGAAAGCACCCCAGCGCCGTGATAACGCCCTGACGGTCGGTTTCTTTTATGGTGGGGCGCTGGCCTTCAATGAACTCGGCCAGCCGGGCTACGGCGGCGGCATCAAAGCTATTTACCTGCAACTGCTGTCGCACGGCTTCGGCGGCAGCTACCAGGGAGGCAAGCGGATTGGAATCGGGCATACAGGGGTGATTAGTTTGAGGTTGGCAGGGAGGTTGATTTTTGCCAACGGGCATACGTTTGCAGAATCTGCTGCATATGCTGACGCCCTACTTTGCCTTTGGTAATCTGAGCCGCCAGTTCCGGACAGTCGCCTACCAGTGGCAGCATAGTTCTGATAAATGCTGCGCGCCCAGCCGGTACAACTACCGCGTCGCCGGTAGCGGGTTGCAAAACCAAATCCATAGCGCCCGTCGGGGCACCTATATCATCGCTGAAGCCAGGACCACTTGCGCCCGTGTACCGATGGTCAAGCTTGAAGGCGACCAGTTGCCCATACTGGTACAGCTTCTGCGCAAATGCAGCCGATAGCCATCGTGAGGGCGTGCTTACGTTGCGTACTACCCCAAACGTGTCGGTTTTCAATACGAAGGCTTTCAGCTCCCCGGCCTGGTAAACAGTGGCCTCGCCCTCGGTGAACTGCACCCGCAAGTGTCCGGATGGCTCCAGGCGCAATTTTCCGCTTCGCCAGTTGCCATCCAGTAACTGGCAAGCTCCCTGGCCGCGTAGAGCGCGAGGGTCGCTGATACTGTAATTCGTATAAGGTGCTTGCCCGTAGGCGGTACCCGCGCGGAACAGCAACCCTGTAAGCAGTAGCAGCACAGGCCAGAGGATGGATTTCACGAGTACAAATAGAACTTGACGTAAAGAAACGAACTGCTCTTACCGAGGTGCTGCCAGTTAGTGACTATCGCAGGGACAAGGCGCTTTACCTGATTTGGCTTTGCGCTTGTACGACAAAGTTTTCTTCTGCTGTGGAGTGCGGGCTGCGCAGCCCGTTGACGCCAGACCAGTGCCCCCAATTAAGGCGGCTAGTAGCAAAGTCACAATCTTTCTCACGGCGCAGATTTTCGGCAAATATACGGTTCTTTACCCGTTAGCCGCCTGCCTACCTCAACTTTACCTTTGCTTTTCCCCTGGTCTATGCCCGCTGATTTTATCCTGCAAGCCAACGTCATTGATCTGTTTGCCAACACGATACGCCCCGCCACCATCACGGTAGTAGCAGGTCGCATCCAGGCCATTAAACCCACTGGAGCTACCTCCCCCAACGGGGCCCTCCCCTACGCCCTGCCCGGCTTCGTGGATGCGCACGTGCATGTAGAAAGCTCCTTGCTGGTGCCCTCCGAGTTTGCCCGGCTGGCCGTGGTGCACGGCACCGTGGCTACCGTCTCGGACCCCCACGAAATTGGAAATGTGCTGGGCGTAGCCGGCGTGCAGTACATGCTGGAGAACGGCCGGCAGGTGCCGTTTAAGTTTTGCTTCGGGGCTCCCTCCTGCGTGCCCGCTACCCCGTTTGAAACTGCCGGGGCCGAAATAACGGCCGCCGATATTGAGCTGCTTTTCCAGGAGCACCCCGAAATCGGCTACCTCGCGGAAATGATGAACTGGCCCGGCGTGCTCCACCGCGACGAGCTGGTGATGGAGAAAATTCGGCTGGCCCAGCGCTACGGCCGCCCGGTAGATGGGCACGCCCCCGGCCTGCGCGGCGAGGACGCCCGCCAGTACGCCGCCGCCGGCATCAGCACCGACCACGAGTGCTTTACGGCCGAAGAAGCCCTGGACAAGCTAGCCGTGGGCATGCAGATTCTAATCCGGGAAGGCTCGGCGGCCCGCAACTTCGAGGCCCTGATTGACCTGCTGCCCGAGCACTACGAGTACCTGATGTTCTGCTCCGACGATAAGCACCCCGATACCCTGGTGCTGGGCCACATCAACCAGCTGGTGCAGCGCGCCGTAGCCCGCGGCCAGGATGTGCTGAAAGTACTGCGCGTGGCCTGCCGCAACCCCGTGGAGCACTACAAGCTGCCGGTTGGCTTGCTGCGCGAAGGCGACCCGGCCGACTTTATTGTGGTTAATAACCTGACGGATTTCATGGTGCAGCGCACCTACCTCAACGGGGAGCTAGTAGCTGAAAACGGCCGCACCCTGATTCCGGCCGTGCCCGTGGCGGTAGTAAACAACTTTGTTACTACCCCCGTCGGCGCCCAGGACTTTCAGCTGCCGGCCCCGCAGTCGGCCGCTACCATTCGGGTAATGGAGTGCTTCGATGGGCAGCTTATCACGGCCCGCCACGACGTACCGGCCCGCGTAGAAAATGGCCTGGTGCAGCCCGATGTAGCCCGGGACATTCTCAAGCTCACGGTGGTGAACCGCTACCAGTCGGCCCCGCCGGCCGTGGCCTTTATTCAGGGCTTCGGGCTGCAGCGGGGCGCCTTGGCCAGCAGCGTCGGCCACGACTCGCACAACATCACGGCCGTCGGCTGCGACGACGAGAGCCTGGCCCGGGCCGTAAACCTGGTCATGGAAGCGCGCGGGGGCCTGGCCGTGGTGTCACCCGATGGGCAAGAGCTGATTCTGCCCCTGCCCGTGGCGGGCCTGATGTCCGATCAGCAGGGCCCGCACGTAGCGGAAGCCTACGCCGCCGTCGATGCGCTGGCCAAGCAGCTAGGCTCCCCGTTGCAGGCGCCCTTCATGACGCTTTCCTTTATGGCCCTGCTGGTAATTCCCAGCCTCAAGCTTAGCGACAAAGGTTTGTTTGATGGCGAGGCCTTCCGCTTTGTGGAGGCAGTAGTGTAGTGTAGTATAGTGTAGCAAGTAGGTCCGCCCAAACGTAAAAGCTGCGACGTTGCATTCCGGGTAGCATGTGTAGGTATTTACTTCAGATGCACTCCGGTTTCCCTATCCGGGTAACGCAAAAGCCCGGCATCATTCGATGCCGGGCTTTTTTTAGGGGCTGGTGCAAGCTGAACTTACACCGTTACAAAGCGCTTTTGCAGCAGCTTTTGCATCTTTTCCTCCGTCAGGGGCTTGGCTAAGTACTCCACGCCTTCGTACTGGGCCACGCGGGCCGTATCGGCGGCGTGCATGGAGGTAGTCAGCACGGCCATAACGGTCTTTTCCCGGACGGCTTCGGGCAAGGAGCTGTAGAGCTTCAGGAACTCGAAACCATCCATGCCGGGCATTTTCAAGTCTACGAACACCAGGTCGGGGGCTTCGTCGCTGGGCTGCTCGCCCTTGCTGCCGCCCCAGATCTGCTGGTAGGCTTGCTCGGCCTTCGAGAAGGTGTGCACCTGGTCGGCCACGTCGAGGCGGCTGAGCAGACGGTTATTCAGGAAGCTGGTGGTTTCATTATCGTCCACCAACACCACGTTGCGCAACTTCTTTGACATGATACCGGGAGTTTAGGGTTAGAGGTTGGAAGCTGACGGGGCTAAGCGGTTAGAGCCAGCCCTGTTCGCGCATCCAGTCATCATTATAGATTTTGCCGAGGTAGCGGGTGCCATGGTCGGGCAGGACGATGACCATCGTATCATCTTCCTTCAGGTGCTCTTTTGCGTATTCCAGGGCTCCGTATACGGCCGAACCACAGGACCAACCAACAAACAATCCTTCCTCCTTAGCAAGCCGACGAGTCATGATGGCCGCGTCCTTATCCGTGACTTTGATAAAGAGGTCAATCAAGTCAAAGTTAACATTCTTAGGCAGAATATCTTCGCCGATGCCCTCGGTTTTGTAAGGGTAGATTTCATTTTCGTCGAAAATGCCCGTTTCCTTATACTTCTTGAACACCGAGCCGTAGGTATCCAGGCCTACCGTTACGATGGCCGGATTCTGCTCCTTCAGGTATTTGGCCGTGCCGCAGATGGTGCCGCCCGTTCCTACCCCGCAGGCGTAGTGGGTAATTTTTCCTTCCGTCTGGGCCCACAGCTCAGGGCCAGTGGTTTCGTAGTGGGCCGCCGAGTTCGAGGGGTTATCGTACTGATTGGGGTAAATGGAGTTGGGGATTTCCTGGTTGAGCTTGCGGGCCACCGAGTAGTAGCTGCGTGGGTCGTCGGGGGCCACGTTGGTGGGGCACACGATAACCTCGGCGCCCACGGCGCGCAGGATATCCTGCTTTTCCTTACTTTGCTTGTCGCTCATGGTGAAGATGCACTTGTATCCCTTCGCAATGGCGGCCAGCGCCAGGCCCATGCCGGTGTTGCCGGAAGTGCCCTCGATGATGGTGCCGCCGGGCTTGAGCAGGCCGGCCTGCTCGGCATCCTCCACCATTTTCAGGGCCATCCGGTCTTTCACCGAGTTGCCGGGGTTAAAGTATTCCACTTTGGCCAGCACGGTGCCTTTGATGCCGTCCGTGACTTTATTGAGCTTCACCAGCGGGGTGTTGCCGATAGCCTCAATGATGTTATTCAGATACATGGGTGAGAGGTAGGTGGTGTTTGGAGAGAGGACCACAAAGGTACGGATTTGCCGTCGTAGCCCGCTGCGGCTCCCTCCTATCCGCCACCGCCCGCCAACCCGACTAGAAATCAACTGCCGGCGGCGCAGCGGCTTTAGTGGCCGCGGGCCGGCCATAATGCCCTGCGGCTGGCCCGGCTTGCCTAGTGCTCGGGTGTAATGCAGAGGTAGCTTGCCGCGCCCCCAAAAAAGCCTACTTTTGCACGCCGCTGCCGTATTGGCGGGGGCTAGTTCCCACCCGCAACCCGCATCTTCTTTTTAACCCCGCTTCTATGAGTGTTCTGGTCAACAAGGATTCCAAAGTGATTGTGCAGGGCTTCACCGGCTCCGAGGGCTCGTTCCACGCCCAGCAGATGATTGAGTACGGCACCAACGTAGTTGGTGGCGTAACGCCCGGCAAAGGCGGCACCCAGCACCTGGACCGTCCGGTGTTCAATACCGTGGCCGAGGCCGTAGCCCAGGCCGGCGCCGATACCAGCATCATCTTCGTGCCCCCGGCTTTTGCCGCCGACGCCATCATGGAAGCAGCTGACGCTGGCATTAAAGTTATCGTGACCATCACCGAAGGCATCCCGACCAAGGACATGATTGCGGTGAAGGAATACCTCAAAGGCCGCGAAGGTCTGCGCATGATCGGGCCCAACTGCCCTGGCGTGATGACCGCCGGCGAGTGCAAAGTAGGCATCATGCCGGGCTTCATTTTCCAGAAAGGCCGGGTAGGCATCGTGTCCAAGTCGGGCACCCTGACCTACGAGGCCGTTGACCAGCTGACCAAAGCCGGCCTGGGACAGACCACGGCCATCGGTATCGGCGGTGACCCCATCATCGGCACCACCACCAAAGAAGCCGTGGAGCTGCTCATGAACGACCCCGAAACCGAGGGCATCGTAATGATTGGCGAAATTGGCGGCGGCATGGAAGCCGAAGCGGCCCGCTGGATCAAAGAAACCGGCAACAAGAAGCCCGTAGTAGGCTTTATTGCCGGCCAGACGGCGCCTCCCGGCCGCCGCATGGGCCACGCCGGTGCCATCGTAGGCGGCGCCGACGACACGGCCGCCGCGAAAATGGCCATCATGCGCGAGTGCGGCATCCACGTAGTCGACTCGCCCGCCGAAATCGGCGACACGATGCTGCGCGTGCTGGGCAACAAGTAATTTTTGCTTCAACGTTTTGCGCACAAAAGCCCCGACATATGTCGGGGCTTTTGTTTTTACCTACCCAGGGACTAGTGGTATGAAAACGACTGCACATTAAGCTCAGCGGACGAGCTACCTGCCTGGGCGCGAATTTTTCCTACGCGCTGCTCAGCCCTTGCCAAAGCGCTGGCTGCTACGGGCAATGCGTCAAGAATTCCTGGTAGGGCCGGTTGGCGAACGTCCTTCCGCTGTTTTCGCTAAGGAGCCATCCTGGGCGTAATTGCTACCTGCCTTTTGCCAGCCGTTGCTGAAAGGGACCTGCTGAGCGCGGGTCAACTCGGCTTTATCAAAGAGCAAACTCAACAATTGCCAAAGCAAATACTAGCCCTTTTCCGAAGTAGCTACTTTAGGCCGCTCTGCCCGCCTACGTTCACCACCAGCCCGAACTGGAACACGGAGTTGGCCGCCTTGAGGAACTTGCGGTGCTTGAGGCCGAAATTGCTGCCGCTAATCAGCTGGAAGTCAACGGGGCCGACCAGGTTGATGCGGGTGTAGGTAATGGGCTCCAGGAAAATATTGTCCTCGGAGGCGCGGGCTTGGTTGTCGAGGCGGAAGTTGCTGAGGTTGACGTAGCTCAGGCGCAGGGCCGTGCCGTAAGTTACGGGCCAGTCGCGGCCCAGCACGTGGTAAGTTTTCTTGTCTTTGGAGGTGTAGTTGGCCTGGGCAAAATACTTGGTCAGGTTGCCTTCCAGCGTCCGCGTGATGCCTTCGGCGGGGGTGCGCTCCACCCGTTTGGTGTGGCCCAGGCCGTAGCCGCCGTAAAATTCCAGCACGCGCTTGTCCCGAATCCGGGTGAAGTACCCGAGGCCTATCTCCCCAAAATCATGGTCCTCGGCTCGCTTCTTTTTGTCGGTGTGCAGAAACGACGCCGAACCCATTACCCCCAGATGATCCGTGAAGGCATACGCACCCTGCACCGACGTGTTTTGGCTGAAATTGGTGTGAATACTGCCGCTCCACTCGCCTTTCTGAGTAAGTAAGGGCACCTGAGGCGGGGGCGGAAAATAGAGCGAGGAACAACTGGCCAAGACCAGGAGCAGAAGCGGCAGCAGGCAACGGAGAAGCAAAAGCGGCATAGGCAGCAGGAATGAGCAGTTGGAGGCAGAACGTTGGAACGGCGCTTTCGTTGTGTCGGGCAGGGGGCGGCGTTTTACCGGTTTGGCGCGTATAGCGTTACCGTTGGGCTTACGCCCCCCTACCCCTTCCCTACTATGGCTACTTCTGTTCGCTACGATGCGCTTATCATTGGCTCCGGCCAGGCCGGTAACCCCTTGGCCACGGCCCTGGCCCAAGCCGGGCGCACGGTAGCCCTGGTTGAGAAACACTACCTCGGCGGCTCCTGCATCAACTACGGCTGCTCCCCGGTAAAGGCCATGCTGGCTTCCGCCGAACGAATGGAGCAAGTAGCCACTGCTGCTGATTACGGGGTGAAAGCCAGCGCGCCCAAAGCCGACCTACGCGCCATTGTGGCGCGCAAGGACGCTATTATTCAAGCCAAACGAGAAGGCGTAGAGAAGAACTTAACCGAAGAGCAACCGGGCATTACGGTGCTCCACGGCCACGCAGCCTTTACCAGTCCGCGCACCGTGCGCGTTGCCCTGGCCAGTGGCGAGCAGCAGCTGGTGAAGGCCCCGCTCATTTTCATCAATACCGGTACCCGGGCCGCCGTGCCCCCCATTGAAGGACTGGCCGATTCCGGGTTTATGACGAACGAAGAGCTGCTCAATCTGAAGCAGTTACCCGAACACCTGCTGATTTTGGGTGGGGGCTACATCGGGCTGGAATTCGGGCAAATGTTTCGGCGCTTTGGCAGCCGCGTCACCATCATAGACGAAGGCCCTACCCTACTGGAGCACGAAGATGATGATGTGTGCGAAGCCCTGCGCGGTCAACTGGCGGCTGATGGGGTCGAATTCATGCTTGGGGCCCGGGTACGCCACGTATCGCGCAATGCCGACGGCGTGTACACGCTCACGGCTGCCACTACTGCTGGCGAGCGGCGCCTGCGCGGCTCCCACCTGTTGGTGGCCGTGGGCCGGGAACCTAACACCGACGAGCTAGGCCTGGAAGCGGCCGGCGTCGAAACTAATGAGAAGGGCTATATTCTGGTGAACGAGCGGCTGCAAACCAACGTGCGCGGCATCTATGCCCTCGGCGACGTGCATCCCGGCCCGCAGTTCACCCACCTCAGCTACGATGACTACCGCGTCGTGCGCGACAACTTACTGCACCGCAAGCGCCGCTCGGCTAAGGCCCGCCCCCTGCCCTACGTAGTGTTTACCCAGCCCCAGCTCGGCCGCATCGGCCTTTCCGAAACCCAGGCCCGGGAGCAGCAACTCGACTACCGCGTGGCAAGCATGCCAGTGCGCGTGGTGGGGCGGGCCCAGGAAACGGGCCACAGCGCGGGCTTTATGAAGGTGCTGGTGGACGCCCGTAACCACCTAATCGGGGCCACCATTTTCTGCGAGCAGGGCGGTGAAATCATGTCCATGCTTCAGCTGGCCATGGCCGGTGGCCTCACCTGCGACCAACTACAGAACATGGTGTTTGCGCACCCTACCTGGGCAGAAGCCCTAAACAACCTGTTCGCCAAACTGGAAAAGCCGGTTTGAGCAGGCACCTTACTCCTTGAATAAGTGCGGATATATCACCAGCCCGAAGGAAGTAAAGAGCCGTCCTTCCCGCGTATCACGAATGGCCGTACTAGTATTAGCTGCTCTAGAGTTGGGCGACCAGGATACGCTGGTTGCTACCTGCCCTTGCAACCAGGGTACGCGCCCCTGCCCGCCGAAACGCATAAACAGCATGGGCTCCACCCGAACCATGTGGTGCAGGGGGATGGGGTTGCCCCGATTGGTTAGGGTAGCAAACTGCACCCGTGAAACCCGGCAGGCACCCCCGAATGTCGTCCAACCGGCATCATTGGCAACGTAGGCTTCCCCAAAGAGCTTGTGAAAATGAGCCGCGTACTCGTTGGTCGGTACGGAATTTCTAAAAACAGACTCAAAGTCGTCGCGGTAGCGCCGGCTGCTACGGCCCTGGCCGTAGCCCAGCATTCCGCCTATCAGCCACTGCTCATCGATGTATTGATACGTACCGGCCCCCACTTCCAACTGCCGGATGCGGAAGTACGCGGAGTCGCGGCCGTCACTGCGCAGGCCGCCGGCTGCACGCACGATGACATGCTTGGCGGGCGAGTAAGCGGCGGAAGCCTCGAGCCGGCCCGTGAGGTAGGCGCTGGCTGCTACTTCGGCCTCGCCTTGTTTATGCACCAGCGGAGCGCCGGGCTGCAGGGGAGCATACACGGAACAGCTCATCAGCAAGGAGCCAACAACGGCGCAGGCCGCTCTTTTTAGAGTGGATAAGGATGCCACCACAGTTCGTATCGGTGTATGCAATAAGTTAATCAGATAAGGTTCAGCAACAGGAGCCATACCATGTACCCGGCGGTTGCACCACGCACAAAAAAGCGCGCTGCAACGGGTGTTGCAGCGCGCTTGGCTTCTTGGGCTTAGCAGGTTACTTGGCGTACGCTACGGCACGCATTTCGCGGATTACGGTGATTTTGATCTGGCCGGGGTACTGCATTTCCTTCTCAATCTTCTGAGAAATCTCGTAGCTCAGTTCGGCGGCGCGCTCGTCGGTTACGTTCTCGGCGTCTACCATTACGCGCAGCTCGCGGCCGGCCTGAATGGCAAAGCATTGATTTACGCCTTTGAAGCCATTGGCCGTCTCTTCCAGCTGCTTGAGGCGCTTGATGTAGCTTTCCATCATCTCGCGGCGGGCGCCGGGGCGCGAGCCGCTGATGGCGTCGCAGGCCTGCACTAGGGGCGAAATCATGGCCGTCATCTCGATTTCGTCGTGGTGGGCCCCAATGGCATTCACTACGTCGGGGTGCTCCTTGTACTTCTTGGCCATTTCCATGCCCAGAATGGCGTGGGGCAACTCGGGCTCCTCGGTGCTTACCTTACCGATGTCGTGCAGCAGGCCGGCGCGCTTGGCGTGCTTCACGTTCAGGCCCAGCTCGGCGGCCATGGTGGCGCACAGGTTGGCTACCTCGCGGGAGTGCTGGAGCAGGTTCTGACCGTAGGAAGAGCGGAAACGCATTCGGCCTACCATCTTGATCAGCTCGGGGTGCAGGCCGTGAATGCCTAGGTCAATGATGGTTTTCTCGCCGATTTCAACGATTTCCTCATCAATGTTCTTGCGCGTTTTGGCCACGATTTCCTCGATGCGGGCCGGGTGAATGCGGCCGTCCTTCACCAGCAGGTGCAGGCTCAGGCGCGCTACCTCGCGGCGCACGGGGTCAAAACCGGAAATAATGATGGCCTCGGGCGTATCATCCACAATGATTTCCACGCCGGTAGCCGCTTCCAGGGCCCGGATGTTGCGCCCTTCGCGGCCGATAATCTTGCCTTTAACGTCGTCCGACTCAATGTTGAAGATCGACACGCAGTTCTCAATGGCGTGCTCGGCGGCGGTGCGCTGAATGGTTTCCAGCACTACCTTCTTGGCGTCTTTGGTGGCCGTGAGCTTGGCCTGGGCTACTACGTCCTTGATGTAGCTGGAAGCCTGAATCTGAGCCTCGTTTTTCAGCGACTCTACCAGCTGCTCACGAGCTTCGGCGGCCGTCAGGCCCGAAATATTTTCCAGCTGCGTGGTTACCAGCTGCAGCTTGGTGCTGAGCTCCTGGCCGCGCTCTTCCAGTTCCTCTTCTACTTCCCGCTCGCGCTGTTCCAGCTTGGCCAGCTGGTTTTCGAGCACGGTACGGCGCTTTTCCTCCTGGGCATCCAGCTTTTCGCGCTGCTGCAGGGCCTGGGTTTCAATTCGCTCCCGGGTGGCTTCCAGCTCCTTTTCCTTACGCTGAATCTGCTCCAGCTGCTTCTGGGTAGTAAGGGTGAGCTGCTTGATGCTCTGCTCCTGCTCGACTACGGCGGCGCGGCGCTCGGTTAGCTCCTGCTCCAGAGCCTGCTTTTGGCGGCGGCTTTCCTGCTCGAATTCCTGTTTGAGGGTGCGGAATTTATCTTTCGACTGTTGAATTCGTTCGTCGCGGGTGCGGGTAGCCTGGGCTTCGGCTTCGGCCAGCAATTGCTGGGCCCGCGCCTTGGCGTCGGCTTCGTGGTCCTGCCGGGCTTTGCCCGCCAGCAGGCGTCCTAGCACGACGCCAACCACGAGGGCCAGCACGGCTGCCAGGACAATATAAAGAGATTCGGACATGAGCTATGAAGGGGTTTTAGGAAGGAAGAAACCCATAGCTTCGGCAGAAACACCAATGCCCGCGCAGTTAGCAGGGCCGATTACCCCACCCTGCTCGGGCTTACGCTTCGCGCTGCTGCTAACCGCGTAACTGGCTAGACCAGCACCACTCCCGACAGCAGCTCATCCAGGCGCGCGAGGCGCTCGGTGAGGGCCGCGTCGGTCCCGTCCTTTTCCTTGCTGACCTTGAGTTGGTCAGCCATTGTTGATAATGCAATCATGGCCAGCAGATCCTGCTTGTCCTGAATGCCGTACCGGTCGCGAAATTCCTTCAGCCGCTCGTTTAGCAGCCGGCCCGCGAGGCGCAGGCGTTCCTCATCCTGGGGGCTTACCCGCATGGGGTAATCCCGGTCAGCAACGCGGATTTTGATGGATAATTCGGACATCAGTAGCCAGTGGGCGGTGGGTTAGGTGGTTACTCCCTCAAATAGGCAAGGCACTTATCTATTTCTCGGATGTATTCGTTGAGGCGAAGTTTCAGCTCGTTGACATTGGCCGGTTCTGCACCAGCTATGGTATTGACAAGTTTAGTGATATTCTCCTGATTCTGGAAATCCTTCAGCTGCCGCTCCCGGTCGCGTACGTCGGCCCGGAGCTGCTGAATGGTAGTGTGGGCATCGGCCAGCTCCTCGCGCAACTGCTGATAGGCAGCCACTAAAGTGGTTACCTGCCGCTCCATGCGGTCGAGTTGAGCAAGCTGCTGGGTAGAGGCCATTTTTGTTTTGTTGTTTTCGGTGAAGATACGCGGGAAGCATAAATCCTCGGTCTGTGATACGAGAGACTACGACTGCAGACCTGCCTGGGCCAATATGACTAGGTCTCATCCCAATGTTCACTTGCATACCGCTAACGCCGAGAACAACGCCTTTTATAGTGCTGTGCAGAGGAGGAAACTGTACGGGAGACTTATCATAGACCTCTAAGAAGTCGACAATCCGGACTAATCCAACAACCTTATTAGGACCGATGCTGACAAATACTCCGAAGGGTACATGTTTCGTTACGGTAGCTTCAATCAAAGTACCTACTGGATATTGCTTGATTACTTCATCTAGGTTGCGCAGGTATTGCTCTATGCCCTCATCCATAGCTGTAGGTTACACAGAAACTAAAGTGGTCAGTTAGTGCAATGTTGTTGATAGGAGCAGACCACGCCTTCAGAGGCGCAATGCCACTACTTGCTACCGCCGAATTACCGCGCCGGCCTGCTGCTCGAACTGCTGGATCAGGCGCTGCATCACGCCGTCGATGGCCTGGTCGGTCAGGGTTTGAGTGGGGTCCTGGAGCAGGAAGCTCACGGAATACGACTTTTTATTGGTACCCAGGTTTTCGCCTTCGTACACGTCGAACACATTCACTTGCTGCAGGAGTTTTTTCTCGGTGCGGCGGGCAATCTGTTGAAGCTGATAGAAGGTGACGGTTTTGTCGACTACCAGGCTCAGGTCGCGGCGCACTTCCGGGAACTTGGGCAGCTCGCGGGCCACCAAGTTGTTCTTGTACTTGCGCATCAGCCAGTCCCAATCCAGCTCGGCATACCACACCGGCTGCGACACGTCCAGTTTCTTGAGCACGGCCCCCGATACGGCTCCGAGCTGGGCTACCGGCTGGTTTTGGGCCAGTAGCGTGAGGCCGCCGGCCAGGTAGGGGTGCTGCACCGGCTGCGAGGTAGGCTGCGGAAAGCCCAGGAACGCCAAGACCTGCTGCACGGCACCGGCCAGCTGGTGGTAGGTAGCCTTTTCCGATTTCTGCTGCCAGGTTTCGGCGGCCGTGTTGCCGGTCAGGTAGATGACGAGCTTGTTCTGCTCCTCGTACTGGCCGTCGGCCTGCTGGCGGTAGGTTTTGCCGAACTCGTAGAGCTTCAGGTCGCGCTGGCGGCGGTTCACGTTGTGGCGCACTACCTCCAGGCCGCTGTGCAGCAGCGTGGGCCGCAGCACGTTTAGCTCGGCGCTGTTGTAGTTGAGCAAGCGCACCAGCGTAGCGTCCGTTTCGCCTTCCTTCTCGAAGTACAACGAGTTGGTAATGGAGTTGGTAATAATTTCTGAGAAGCCCTGCCCGCTGAGCAAACGGGCCGTGTTCTGACGGATAATCTCCGGGTCAGGATTCGGGAATTTGGCCAGGTAGGAAGCCGAGTTGTGAGGGCGCAGCGCCACGTGGTTGTAGCCGTAGATACGCAGAATTTCCTCAATAATGTCGGCCTCCCGGGTCACATCCACTTTGTGCGGGGGCACCGACAGAATCCACTCGGCGTGGCCGGTTTCGTCCGTCAGCTCCTCCGCAATCAGGATATCGAGGTCAGTCAGAATCTGACGAATTCGCTCGGGCGCAATAAACTGGCCCACCAGCTTCTCTACCCGCGGCAGGCGCAGGCGTACCGGCGTATGGCTGATGTGGGTGGGGTATTCATCTACGGCTGGCGCGGCCACGGTAGCGCCGGCCAGCTCCTGCAGCAGCAAGGCGGCGCGCTTCAGGGCTACTGGCACCATGTGTGGGTCGGTACCCCGCTCGAAGCGGAAGGACGCGTCGGTTTTGAGCTGGTGGGTCTGGCCGGTTTTGCGCACTACGGCGGGCGCGAAGTAGGCGCTTTCCAGGAATACCCGGGTAGTGGCCTCCGACACGCCGGAGGTCTTGCCCCCGAACACGCCGGCCAGGGCCATGGGCGCGCCGTTAGCATCGGCAATAACCAGGTCCTCGGCCCGCAGGGTGCGCTCTACCCCGTCCAGGGTCGTGAACTTCTCGCCGGCCTCGGCCCGCTTCACCCGGATGTGGTTGCCCGTAATCTGGTTGGCGTCGAAGGCGTGCAGGGGTTGGCCCAGCTCGTGCAGCACAAAGTTGGTGACGTCTACCACGTTGTTGATGGGCGAGAGGCCGATGCTGCGCAGGCGGCGCTGCAGCCACTCCGGCGACGGGCCTACCTGCACATTTTCCAGCAGCAGGCCGGCGTAGCGCGGGGCAGCGGCCGCATCTTCCAGGGTTACCCGAATGTTCTGGGCCGCCGCGGGCGCGTGGAAGTGGCTGACGTCGGGCAGGTGGCAGGGCTGGCGCAGCAGGGCGCGCAGCTCCCGGGCTACCCCGTAGTGCGAGGCTGCATCGGCGCGGTTCGGGGTCAGGCCAATTTCAAACACCGAATCGGAACCCAGACCGAAGTACTCGGCGGCGGGCGTACCGTTGGGCAGGTCCGTGTCCAGTTCCAGAATGCCGGCGTGCGAGGTACCCAACCCAATTTCGTCCTCGGCGCAGATCATGCCCTCAGAGGCCGCGCCGCGGATTTTGGACTTCTTGATTTTGAACGGCTCGCCCTGAGTTGGATAGAGGGTAGCACCTTCCAACGCCACTACTACTTTTAGGCCTGCCCGCACGTTGGCGGCCCCGCACACAATCTGGCGGGGGGTGGCGTCGCCCACGTCCACGGTGGTTAGGCTAAGCTTGTCGGCGTCAGGGTGCTTTTCGCAGATGAGCACCGTGCCCAGCACTACGCCGCGCAGGCCACCCGGAATGCTTTCCAGCTCCTCAATGCCTTCTACCTCCAGCCCCGAGCCCGTCAGTAGCTGGCCAATTTCCTCGGCGGATTTATCAGTAGGAATGAGCGTGCGAAGCCAGTCGAGGGATATTTTCATTGGTCAATTGTCAGTTGTCAGAAGCCAGGTAACAGGCTCAGAGGAGGCCGTAGGCGCGGCAAAGGTACGGATTCGGGCGGGCGGCAAAAACGCCTCCCCCGGCCGGGGCCCGAACGTCTCGTGCCTGATCTGGCGGCTACTTGTTGCCTTAAGACCAGCCAGGATTCGCGCCATGCACGCCACTATTATCTGATGAGCCGCGCCGGTTGCGGTACTGGGTGGTGGAGGTTGGCGTTAGTGGTTGTGGCCGGTGTGGTCGGTTTCCGGGAAGGCCATTTCGCCGGCCCGTACTTCCACAGTCAGCCGGTTTTCCTGGGGCGGCACGGGGCAGGCAAAGGCGGTGCCGTAGGCGCAGAACGGGTTGTAGGCCTGGTTGAAATCGAGGGTAAGCTCATCCTCGCCCTCGGCGGGCAGCGCCACGTCGAGGTAGCGGCCGCCGCCGTAGGTAGTAAAGCCGTTGGTTTTGTCGGCGAAGGCCACGAAGAGCTTGCCGTCCTTTTCGTTGGGCCGGAGCAGCAGCACCAATTGCTGGGGCGTATCGGCCAGCTTAAAGGAAGCGCGGCCCCAGCGCAGGTAGGTATCGGCCTTGCCATCCGTCAGCGGAATCTGCACCGTTTCGGGGGTAGCAAACTGCTCAATCTGGGCGTTTACCCGGTAGGCTTTGTCGGGGGCGAAGTAGCGCAGGCTGTCAAACTCGTTGCGCTGCTCGGCGGAAAGCGGCGAGTCGGTGGCCCGGCGGAAGGAGTCGTTTTTCTCTTTGCGGGCCTTGTTCACGCCGGCCGCGTACTGGTTGTCGCCCAGCACGAGGTCTTGCACGAAGTAGCCCAACACGAGCAGCAGCCCGAGGCCAATAAATAACTTAGGATTAATACGCATCCGGCAAAGATACGCCTCCGCGTCCTGCGGGCCATTACAGCGTGCCTTCGTCGGCGAAGCTATAATAGCCCGCATCGGTGTAGATAAGGTGGTCGAGGATGGGCAAATCCAGAAAGTGGCCGGCCTCCTTGAGCTTGCGCGTAAGGGCCACGTCGGCGGCGCTGGGGTTGCGGTTGCCGCTGGGGTGGTTGTGCACCAGAATGATGGAGGAGGCCAGCTGCTCCAGGGCTTCCTTGAAAATCAGCTTCGGATCGGCCACGGTACCGGCCACGCCGCCCCGACTAATGCTGACGGTGCGCATGACCACGTTGGCCCGGTTCAGGAGCACCACCCAGAACTCCTCGTGGGGCAAATCCTGGAGGTAGGGCCGTACTACCCGGTAAATGTCGTGGGAGTTGGTGATGGTAGGCCGGGCGGGGGCATCGGCTTCCTTGCGCCTCCGGCCTAGCTCCAGGGCCGCCACAATGGTAATGGCCTTGGCCTCACCGATGCCTTTTTGGCGCATCAGCTCTTTCACCGAGAAGCGGGCCAGCGCATTTAGGTCGTTGCCGGCGGCATTAAGCACCAGCTTGGCCACATCCACGGCCGAGAGCTTGGTGGTGCCGGAGCCCAGCAGAATGGCCATCAGCTCGGCGTCGGACAAGGCCGCCCGACCTTTTTGCAGCAGTTTTTCGCGGGGCCGGTCTTCTTCGGCCCAACTCTTAATACCGAAGGCCGTTGGCGTTTCGTAGCGGATGGGAGTAGGCAGATTGGATAGATTTTCAGTCAGATTGTCAAACTCTTGCATAGGGCACCGTTGTTGTAACGCCCGGAATTTAAAGCAAAAACCTTGCATCCGCGTCTGTTTTGATGGCCGCTGAGCCCGAACCAATCTGCCGCGCGCGGGTTAGCCCTTCTACTATGTCAAGATCCGTCCTTCCGTTTATTTTCTTTGCCCTGGTCATTGCCGGGGAGTGGTACGGCTTTCAGGCCGTGCGCACCTTGGTGCAGAATGCCTCCCCCACGGCCCGGCGCACTACCCTGGCCGTGTACTGGGTACTGACCATCCTGATCTGGGGCCTGGGCATCTGGGCCATGAGCAACCGCCGCGCCCCTGCTTCCTTTAAGTCTTACTTCGGGGGCGTGTTGCTGGCCATGGTGGCGGCCAAAATTGTCGTCACGATTCCGCTGCTGCTGGAAGACGTGGTGCGCATCGGCCGCTGGGCCGCGCAGGCCATTTCCCGGCCGGCCGGCAGCGGCGAAGGCCCCGCTATTTCGCGCAGTGAGTTTCTGAGCAAGCTAGCTCTGGTAGCAGGCGCCGTGCCCTTCGTGGCCCTGATTTGGGGCATGGTAAAGGGCGGCACCGACTACACCGTGAAGCGCGTGACCCTGCGCTTTCCTAACCTGCCGGCCTCGTTCGATGGCTTCAAGGTGCTCCAGATTTCTGACCTGCACACCGGCTCTTTCCAGAGCAAGGAACCCCTGCAGCGCGCCGTGGCCCTTATCAACAAGCAGCAGGCCGACCTGGTATTCATGACCGGCGACCTGGTGAACAACTTTGCCCACGAGGTAGAGGAGCACATTGACACGCTGGCCGGCATTCAGTCCAGCCTACCCATTTACTCGGTACTGGGCAACCACGATTACGCCGACTACGTGAACTGGGAAGAGCAGGGTGGCGCCCCGGCCAAAGCGGCTAACCTGGCCCGCATCAAGGCCAACCACGCCAAAATCGGGTGGGAGCTGCTGCTGGATGAGGCCCGGACGGTGGAGCGCAACGGCGAGAAAATTGGCATTCTGGGCGTGCAGAACTGGGGGGCCCGCGGCTTTGCCCAGTACGGCAAGCTCGACAAGGCCCACGCCGCCGCCGACCCTACCGTGCCGTTCAAGATTCTACTTTCCCACGACCCCTCGCACTGGGACGAGCAAGTGCACGCCTACGAGGACATCGACCTGACGCTTTCGGGCCATACCCACGGCATGCAGTTTGGCGTGAACCTGCCTTTCATGAAGTGGAGCCCCGTGCAGTACGCCTACAAGCAGTGGGCCGGCCTGTACCAGCGCGGCCGCCAGTACCTGTACGTAAATGCCGGGCTGGGCTTTATCGGCTACCACGGCCGGGTCGGCTTCCTACCCGAAATCACCGTTTTTGAGTTGCGCCGCGCCTAATAGCAGAAGCCTGACCGCCAGTTAAAAGCCGCCGCGAGAACTCGCGGCGGCTTTTTGTTTGCCGGCGGGTAACCGCTACAGTAGCAGCACCGTATAGCTGCCATTGGAATTCTCCAACTCTCCTCTCTCCCTTCCATTTTTCTCTCACTGAACGTCTCTCACTGATGAAAAAGACCCTGCTTCTGCTTTCGGCCGCCGCGGCCTTCTCGCTGGCTTCGTGCTCGGACAATAAAACGGCTGACACCACGACCACCGACACCACGACCACGACGACCAGCACCACTACCCCTTCGATGGCTACGGCCTACTCGGAGGAAGCTATTCAGCGCCGCGCCGACCGGATTGCGGCCGACATGGCAGCCAAAATGAAGTTCGACGACGCTACCCGCACGAAAATCCGGACGGTGTACCTGACCCGCGGCCAGCGCATTGCCGAGCTGCAAAGCAAGTACGCTACCGATACGGCGGGCATGTCGGCGGCTATGCGCGACGTGTACAACAACTCCGACATGGAGATGAAAACCATCCTGACCGACCCCACCCAGTACTCCGCCTATGAGTCGAGCCGCGTGGACTACATGGATGACCGTTACATGGAGGACGATACCAACATGGCGACTTCCGACATGAGCTCATCGGACACGGACGCTGCCGGCTCCACGGGCATGGAATCGGGTGCTGGCTCGGTAGGCACCGACGGCAAGGTGAAGGTAAAGCGTGATGGCGACATCAAAATCAAGGACAGCCAAGGCAACAAGGCCAAGATTGATGCCGACGACGCTACCATGAAAGCCAAGCCCGTAGACGGCGAAAAGGTGAAAGTTGAGTAGTCGAACTACTCCCTAACTACTTATTGAGAAGTCCGCACCTGCAACGGTGCGGACTTTTTTTGTCTCTGTTTGGTGTTGTTCCGTCGATAATAACCCGTTGCCGGTAGGTTCTGCTGGCTTTCCACGCCGCCGCTGCGTTAGTTTACCCCATAATGATTCGTCGCTTCGGTTTTTTGCCGGTTTTCTGGCTGTTGCTCATCGGTATTTTCTTGGCGGCGGGGGCTGCTACGGCCCAGGTACGCGTGACGGGTAGCATTTCCGATGCCAGCACCCGCAAAGCTATTCCGGGCGCTTCGGTGGTGGTGCAGCGCACCCGGCTGGGGGTAGTGGCAAACCGGGAGGGCGACTTCAACATTACGGCGGCCAGCACCGATACGCTGGTTTTTCGGGCCGTGGGCTTCAAGGCCCAGCGTCTACCCCTGGGCGGCTCGGGCCTGTCCCAGCTTATCGTGCACATCAAGCTCCAGCAGGATACCGTGATGCTGGGCGAGGTGCGCGTAACGGAGGGCCGCCCCGACCGGGCCACTATCAACAAAGCCCTGCGCAACATCAAGCGGCCCAGTACCGCCCCGAAAAGCTACGTGAAACGCCCGCCAGCGCCCAAGCCCCTGTTTGCCGTCGACTCGGCGGCGCCCAAAGCCCCCACTCCTACCCTGGCCAGCCCCGTCAGCCTTATCTATGAGCAGTTCTCGCGGGCGGGCAAGGAGCGCCGGAAGATGGAGGAAATCCAGGCCGAGGAAGCTGCCGTCAAAGCCGCCGAGCAGGCCCGCCAGGCCCGCCGCCGCTACAACGCCAACTTCAAGGACAACCGCGGCTACGAGTAGCGGGAAGACGGTGGTTTAGTGAGTTAGTGATTGAGTGGGTGGTAACGTGGTGAGTGATTCAGTGTGTAACAAACAACGCCCGTCCTCCGGAGGGCGGGCGTTTGGGGCGTCTGTGTAGTAATCATCACTTCCAGCTACACATTTACGGTTGCCTCTATCTGCACTTGTATGCCACTCCCTGCATCTTCAAGTCACTAAATCACTGCTTCTCACGTAAGCTAGTCTATGAGAATAGGCTATCCTTGCGTTAATGAGTCGTTAGACTGCACTTCGACCAGCACTTTCCGGCTGGCTTCCTACTCCGATGAGCGGGTAGAACTGGCCGTAGGCAACAACCTGGCGTGTTTGCAGCGCATTCTGGTGTGGAACGTGGCCCAGCACCTGCTGTTCTTCCGGATTGGTTCGGGCATTGTTCCGTTTGGCTCCCACCCCATCAACACCTTTCCCTGGCAGACGCGCTTTGCGGCGGAGTTTCGGAGCGTTGGCGACTATATCAAGGCCAACAGCATGCGGGTTTCCTTCCATCCCGACCAGTTTGTGGTGCTAAACTCGCCCGACGCGGGCATTGTGGAGCGCAGCGTGCAGGAACTCGTCTACCAGGGCTCCATGCTGGATTTGATGGGCCTAGACAGCACCCATAAGCTGCAGATTCATGTGGGTGGCCTATACGGCGACCGGGAGCTGGCCATTTCCCGCTTCATTGCTACCTACCACACCCTGCCCGAAGCTGTGCGTGCCCGCCTTGTCATCGAAAACGACGACCGGCTGTTCAGCCTCCAGGATTGCCTGCGGGTGCACGCGGCCGTAGGCATCCCCATCCTCTTCGACAACTTCCACCACGAGTGCCTGAATCACGGCGAGCCTATGGCCGAGGCCCTGCGCCTGGCCGCCGCTACCTGGCACCCCACCCGCGACGGGGTCATGATGATGGATTACAGTTCGCAGGCCCTGGGCGAGCGGCGGGGCAAGCACACTGCTTCCCTGGAGGAAGACCTGTTCCAGGGCTTCATAGCCGAACTCGGCGACCTGGACGTAGACATTATGCTCGAAATCAAGGATAAGGAAGCCAGCGCCGGCCGCGCCTGTGGCATCCTGCGCAACCTGGGCCGCATTGTAGCTGCCCAAACCGTATAAATCAGCCTCTTACTATTTCCCGCGTTATGGCTCTTACCGATCTTCTGAATACCACCACCCAATCTTTAAGCAACGGCATTACGGGCTTGCCCCTGAGCGCCGCCATGGATAGCACCGAAGCCTGGCAGCAGCACTTCCTGCAAAGCGGCGACCCTGCCCTGCAGAACATAGCCCGCGAAATCGGTAACCTCCAGTCCTTGTTGAGCAGCGAGAAAACTGCCGGACTGGATGGCCGGGCTATTGGCCGCTCGCTCAGCATGCTGGGCTCCCAGACCGCCGAGGTAGCCCGCACGGCTTCTGCCGAAGTCCGGAGCAAGCTTACCGCCCTCTCCGACCAGCTCCTGAAAGCAGGAGGGCAGCTTGAAGATCAAGCCTAAGTTTCACCTGGGCCATAAAAAAGCCCGCTCAGCAGTGCTGAGCGGGCTTTTTTATGGCCCAGGTGAAACCTACGGCCGGGTGGTGTTAGCAGGTGTAGTAGATCGGCGAGATGGTGTAGCTTGGGGCGTAGCGCGGCGCTTGTTTTCGGGAGTAGCGCGTGAAGCCGGGGTTGTCTGGCGCATGTTCCGCTTGATGGTACTTGTCGTCTGGGCGGGCAGCGGCGTTTCGTCGATGGTACCAATTACCCGCTGTTGGGGCGCGTTGGCCCGCGTGGGCGTGCTCTGGGAAATGGTGCCGGGGTTGTTGGAACTGGCCGGGTTAGTTGGCGGCAGGGTAGTTTGGTTTACAGTTCCGCTACGCTGGGGAGCATCGGGGCTGATCTGGGCGGTAGCAACCGTGGTCGTGCCCAGAAGCAGAGCGGCGGCCAGTAGGAATTTCGTTTTCATCGGGAAGGCAGGTTAACCAGTGGCGCCAACGGGGCACCACGGCGTTAGTATACGCCTTACTATACTGTCCAGTTGGTGATGCCACCGTTTTATTTGTCAATAACTTCTTGTTTGACAGCATTTTACTTAGTCGTTACCTAGCATCAAAAACGCCTTCCATCCCGCGTGAGCTCAAGCTCACGAGAGAGGGAAGGCGCATTGTGGGGGGCAAAAAGCGCTGTTACTGCAACGCAGAATGCCAGGGCGCTACCGCCGAAGCGGGGCGCTATTTGCGCACTCCAAACCGGTACTCGGTGGTGGAGTGGAACGTCTGGCCGGGCTGGAGGATGGTGCTCGGAAACGTAGGCTGGTTGGGCGAATCGGGGAAGTGCTGGGTTTCGAGGCAGAAGCCGTAGTTCTTCACGTAAGCCGTGTTGCCTTTGCCCGTCAGGTTGCCCTTCAGAAAGTTGCCGGAGTAGAATTGCACGCCGGGCTGGTCGGTGAGCACCTCCATCGTGCGGCCCGACACGGGCTCGTACACGGTGGCTGCCACTTCCGGCGTGGTGCGCAGTTTGTCGGCTAGTACCCAGTTGTGGTCGTAGCCACCGGGCGCCTCACCGGGCACTTGGGCAATTCGCTCCCCAATGGCGTGGGGCTGGCGGAAATCCATGGGCGTGCCCTGCACCGGCCGCAGTTCCCCGGTCGGAATCAGGGTAGCATCCACCACCGTGAAGCGGTCCGCCTTCAACGTCAGCACGTGGTCGAGGGCGTTCTTGGCCTGGCCGTGGTTGAGGTTGAAGTAGCTGTGGTTGGTTAGGTTGAGCGGGGTAGCCTTATCGGTAGTGGCCGAGTAGTCGAGGCGCAGGGCGTCGTCGTTGGTGAGGGTATACACGACCTTCACGGTGAGGTTGCCGGGGTAGCCTTCCTCACCGTCCTTGCTCAAATACGTCAGCGTCAAGGTCTGGCCATCGGCGGAGGTGCCGGGCTGAGCCTGCCACACCACCTTGTCGAAGCCCTTTTTGCCGCCGTGCAGGGTGTTGGCGCCGTTGTTTTTGGCCAGGGTGTACTCCTTCCCATCCAGAGTGAACTTGCCCTTAGCAATGCGGTTGCCGTAGCGCCCAATCAGGGCCCCGAAGTACGGGCCTTCTTTGAGGTAGGACTCACTGGTGTAGCCTTCCAGGTTATCGAAACCCAGCACCACGTCGCCGAGCTGGCCATTTTTGTCGGGCGTGAGTAGGCTGGTGAGCGTGCCGCCGTAGGTTGTGATGGTGGCTTTCAGGCCGTGGGCATTCGTGAGCGTGTAGAGCTGTACTTCGGTGCCGTCTGGGGCGGTACCGAACGAGGTGGAGGTGGGCATAGCAGTGGTTGTGGCAGCTTGGGTTGAATCGGGGCTGGCAGAAGTACGGGCAGTGCCGGCGGCCTGTTCAGAAGTGGTTGGTTGATTGCAAGCTGCCAGCAGCAGCAAACCAGCCAGGGCCCCGTTCCGGGAGAAATCCATCATAAAGCGCAGAAAATAACGGGAGAAAGTCGAAAGAGGAAAGCCCGCAGGCAGAAAAACTCAAGGCCTAATTTCGGGCTACTTGCCCGCTGGCGTAGTGCCATCGGCCCGGGCCGTGACTACCTGGTTTTCCAAGTTGAAGTTTTCGAAGGCTACGGTAGCCGTAGCGGGTCCTTTGGCCAGCACTCCTACCCGCACGCCCCGGTCCCAGGGCGGCAAGTAAGCGCCACTGACGGGGCTGCTACCACCGGGCAGACTCTGCCAGGTTTTTCCCCCATCGGCGCTCCAGTCGAAGCGAAATTGCGTGCTGTTCTGGGCCTGCAGGCGCAGGGTCAGGGCCGGAGCCGCGGGCAGCTTTACTTCGCTTATAGTTTTCTGCTTGCCTTTCTCCAGCTGCCAGAGCTGCAGCTTGCCGCCCCCGGCCGTGAGGGCCAGCGTGTTTTCCGGGTCGCCGTGGGCCGCAATGCCAGCCACGGTGCCCGCGGGCAGTTTGGCCGGGTTCAGCAGGGTAGTCGTGGCGGTGTAGTCGGCGGAGGTGGTCTGCTGGCCGAGCACCGCGCCGCTGTGCTGGGGCCGGGCCGTGAGTTGCAGCTGGCCGCCGCGCACGCCCACGGTGGGGCGCTCCTCCACCGGCCACTGCCAGGAGGGCAGCAGGGTGGCTTGGTCGAACTCGTCGCGGAAACTGCGGGCCGTGGCCACGGGGGCCGGGGTGGCGGGCATGGAGCTCCCGCCGCGGAACTCGGGCCAGCCGCCGGCCGTCCAGGCAAACTCGCTGATGACGCCCTGCCGGCCCACAAACTCGAAGCTGCGGGTGTCGTAGGCGTGGTGCAGCATGTACCAGCGGTTGCCGCGGTTGAACACGGTGCCGTGGCCGGGGCAAGTCCACTTTTCGCCTTTGGTCAGAATGGGGTTCTTCTCGTACTTCTCCCAGGGGCCCAGCAGGTTTTTGGCGCGGGCTACCCCAATGCCGTAGGTGCAATTGTGCCCGCAGCAGCCATTGCCGGCATAAAAGGCGTAGAAGTAATCGTTGTGCTTGACTATGCTCACGCCTTCCACCAGGTTGCCTTCCCAGGGGGCCGTGTTGCGGAACAGCTCTTTTTTCTCCCCCATCAGGGCGGTGTGCTCTTCGTTCAGGCGCTGGGCCCAAATGGGCGTCGGCTCATTTACGCTGTTGCCGTCTTCCTTCCAGATCAGGTACAGCTCGCCCTTTTCATCCCGCATCGGAAAACCATCGATGGAGCCGTGGGGCTGCCCCACCAGGGGGCCCAGGTCGCGGTACGGACCGGAGGGGTTGTCGGCCACGGCCACGCCCACGGCCAGGTTGCCGCCCTTTTTGTGGGCCGTGTAGTAGATGTAGGTTTTGTCGCCTTCCTGACTGATTTCCGGGGCCCAGAAGTAGTAGTCGGCCCAGGCAGGCACCTCATTAGGGAATACGTGGCCGGCCAGCTGCCAGTCGGTCAGGTTCGTGGATTTGAGCAGCGGAAAGATGGGCCCCCAGTTCGAGGACGTGGCCGTGGCCCAGTACGTGTCGCCTACCTTGGTGATGGAAGGGTCGGGGAAGTCGCCGGGCAGCACCGGATTGGTAATGGACAGGGGCAGCGCATCAGCTTCCGCCACAGTTTCGGTAGTAGTAGCCGTGGGCGTGCTGACGCTCGTGGTAGTGGCCGACTGGCAGGCGCCCAGCAGGCTCAGGGCCAGCCCCGCAACTAAGTGGGTTTTCGTGTGTAAGACCATGTATCAGGAAGCTACAGTTAGGTAGGTGGGATACTCGCAGCGCTAAAATTGCCGATTATTCGCCGGCGGGCTTCGCCAGGGCCGCGCCCAGAGCCACGGGCGTACCAAAATCGGGCGTGCCGTCGGCTTTCCAGGTAAACTTCTGCATGCGCGGGCTCCGGTTGTCGCCGCAGCCCTGGCCAGCTTGGGGGTTGGCGTGGTAAATAATCCAATCTTCCGTGCCGTCTTTGGACTGGAAGAAGCCGTTGTGGCCCGGCCCAAAGGCGCGGCCCGCAGGGTTCTTCACGAACACGGGGGTAGGCGTTTTGGTCCAGGAACTGAGCTTCAAGGGGTCAGCCGTAGCGGAGGCCGTGAGCAGGCCCAGGGCGTAGTCGTCGGTGCTGCAGTGGCTGGCCGAGTACACCACAAAGGTTTTGTTGCCGTGCTTAAGAATTTCCGGCCCCTCGTTCACATCCGGGTCGCCGAGTTGCTCCCAGCTGAACTCAGGCTTGGAGAGTTCCACCCGCGGCCCCACCAGGGTCCAGGGGTTGCTCATTTCGGCGATGTACAGGCGCTGGGTTGAGTTGCGAGCTACCTCGTGGCCCGACCAGAGCAGGTAGCGTTTGCCGTTCTGCTCCAGCACCGTGCCATCAATGGCCCACACGTCCTGACCCGGCACGGCAATGCGGCCCTTATCAACCCAGGTGCCGGTAGTCGGATCCGCGCTGCTGTTTTCCAACACGAAAATGCGGTGCCCGTCGCAGCACAGCGGGTTGGCGGAGTAGTAGATGTACCACTTACCGTCGAGGAAGTGCAGCTCCGGCGCCCAGATTTCGATTTGGTTGACGCCCGCCTGCTGGGGCGTCCAGACCACGGTGCTGATTGCCGAGCCCAGCTCTGACATTTTCGCCGTTTTGCGGATGACCAGGTTCCCGCCCGTGGTGCTCATGTAGTAGTACACGTCGCCCCGCCGAACAACCCACGGATCGGGCCCTACTGACAGCAGCGGATTCGTGAAGGTGGTAGTGGTAGGCGGGGTGGGCGGGGCCGGCGTAGGCGCAGGGGCCGTTGAGGAGGATTTGGAGCAAGCCAGGGTTCCAACCAGCAGCAGGGAAGCCCAGAAAGAGGAGCGGAAAAACAGCATAACGATGGGCAGAACAGGAAAAGAATGTCGGATAGTAGCAGTAAAAGGCCAGGCAAAGGAGCCACCGTGGCGTTACCCTACCCCTTCACTTTAAGCCAAACAGCCGCTGCACCGGAAGGTACAGCGGCTGTTTTACAGTACCGAGTCAGCAAGACGAGCTTACCACCCGGGGTTTTGCTGCAAACGAGCTAAGTCTACATCAGACTGCGGGATGGGCAGCAGGCGCGAACGATTCAGCTGGAAGCTATTAAAATCTGTGTCGCGAGCCCGGAGTTCAGCCAAGCCGGCTTGGGTGTCAATCAGGCGCCAGCGCCGCAAATCAAACCAACGCTGTCCTTCCCCAGTCAGCTCCGTTACCCGCTCGTGCATAAGCTGGGTTAGCAGACTGGCCTGGGTAAAGTTAGCTGCTACCAGCGGAGCCAGGCCGGAACGCTGACGAACCTGGTTGATCAGCGGTACGGCCGCTGCCGTCTGGCCCTGCTCATTCAGCGCCTCAGCTTGCAGCAAGAGCACGTCGGCGTAGCGCATTACCCGGTGGTTAATAGGCGAGTCGAAGTTCTCGAAGGTGCGGAAATAGTCCGTTTGGTACTTGCGCCAGTAGATACGCTCCCGGTCGCGGGCATTGCCCCCGAAGCGCTGCAGGAAGCCGCGGCCGTATACCAACGTATCGGCATCTACGGGCAACGTAGAAGCGAACTGACGGCGGTTATAAAACATCGTAGCCGACAGCCGGGGGTCGCGGGCACCGCTGGCCGTACCTTCCTTCAGAAACTCCTGTACCACCCAGGGGCGTACTTCGCCATCAACGAAGCCAGCGCCGGGCACGCCCCAGAACTGGGAGCGTTGGCCGCCTTCCGAGGAGGTAGCATCGTCGCCATCGTTGCCTCCTAGCTTGATATCCGAGAACTGAACTTCGAAGATGGACTCTCTATTATTCTCAGTGGTGTGCCGGAAGTTGTCGGTGTAGTTAGCCGTGAGTTGGTACTGGTTGGCGCTGATGACTTCCTGAAACTGCGCTGAAGCCAGGGCCCACTGGCGGTTTTGCATGTATACCTTGCCCAGCAAGGTGGTAGCGGCTCCCTTGGTGGCCCGGCCGATGTCGTTGCTGCCCGTGTAGGAAACGGCCAGATCAGGCTTGGCGGCCTGCAAGTCGGTGATGATCTGCTGCCACACCTGCGCCTCCGTGGCCTGAGCCGGCAGGTTCGTGGGGTCGGAGGGCGTTAGGGACAGGGGTACGTTACCGTAGAGGCTTACCAGGTTGTAGTAGTACAAGGCCCGCAGGAAATAGGCCTCGGCCAGTACCCGCTTCTTCAGGTTGGCATCCATCTGGATGGCAGGCACATTAGCCAGCACCTGGTTGGTGCGCCAAATGGCCCGGTAGTGGTCGCGCCACAGGTTCTGCGACACTTCAAAATCGTAGTTGGCCTGGGTAAAGCGAGTGAAGTCAGCTAGCTCGCCCCAGGGGCTTTGGCTGAAGCTGTCATCGGAGCGCAGGTCGTAGGCAAAGTGCAGCCAGCGGCGGTAGGTACCCAGTTGCTGCAAGCCGCTGTAGGCAGCATTAATGCCCTTTACCGCATCGGCCTCCGTTTGCCAAAACGATTCGGTGGTAGGCTGGTTAAGGTTGATCTGGTCGAGGAAGTCCTTGTCGCAGGCGGTAGTCAGCAGCAGGCTACCCGCAAGAGCGGCTAATCGAAGAGTATGTAGTTTCATGGGAATTCTCGGATGGGAAGAGTGAGCTAAAGCAGACTAGCGGCTTAGAAGCCGAGCTGAGCACCAATGGAAACCGTGCGGATGTTGGGGTAGCTACCCTCATCCACGCCGCGGGACAGCAGGCCCATGCCCACCACTTCGGGGTCGTAGCCGGTGTAGTCTGTAATGGTGAACAGGTTCTGGCCCGTCACATAGAAGCGCAGGCTACCCACTCCTTTCACCCGATCGGTCAGCGTTTTCGGGATGGTGTAGCCAATCTGCAGGTTTTTCAGCCGCAGGTAAGAGCCATCCTCCAGCCACCGGGTAGAGTTGAGGCGGGAGTTGTTAATGGCCGCTTCACCTGCTTGTCCGCCCCCACCCGAAATAATGGCCCGGGGGGTAGTGGTAGACGGGTTCGTCGGCGTCCAGGGGCTGAAATCTACGCGGTAGTTGCCGTTGTCATCGGTGCGGTCCAGCCAGTAGCGGCCCGTGTTCAGAATGTCGTTGCCCTGCACTCCTTGAAAGAAGGCAGCAACATCAAAGCCTTTGAAGCTGGCCGTCAAGTTTAGACCGTACTGTATTTTGGGGAACACGCGGCCTACGTGGGCGCGGTCAGCCGCACTAATCTGCCCGTCCCCGTTCACATCCTTGTAGCGTACGTCGCCGGGCTGAGCGTTTGGCTGGGCGCTGCTGGCAATATTGTCGCCGGTCTGGAAGATGCCATCAAACTGGTAGAGGTAGAAGGAGCCGATTTCATAGCCCACTTCCGTGCGCGTCGATTCGCCAGGACCCGACACAAAGAAAGGCGAGGTAGCGGCGTTACCCAGGCTGGTGACTTTGTTTTTGAGGGTAGTCAGGTTACCCGTAATGCTGTACTTAAAGTCCTTGCGGTTTTCGTTGTAGCCTAGCAGCAACTCAAGTCCACGGTTTTGGATGCGGCCTACCGGCTGGTAGGGGTTGCTTCCCGCATTACCAAGCACGAGCGGTTGGGCGGGGTCTACGTTAGCATCCCGGGTTTCCGACTGGTAGTAGTCGGCCGAAAGCGTAATCCGGTCCTCCAGCAGGCCTAGGTCAAAGCCGACGTTGGTGGTGCGGCGCTCTTCCCAGGTAATATTAGGGCTTGGTAGCTGAGTCTGGATGCTACCGTTCTGGATATTGTCGCCGCCGAAGGGGTAGTTCACGTTGGTATTAATTACCCCCTGCCAGCGGTAAGCGCCCGAATATTCGCCCCCCAGTTGTTCGTTGCCCAGCACGCCATAGCTCGCCCGCAGCTTCAGGTTGCTGATGGTGGACATATCTGCCATAAACGCCTCCTGCGAAATGCGCCAGCCGGCGGAAGCAGCGTAGAAGTTTCGGTACCGATCCGCAGGACTAAAGCGCGACGAACCGTCCCGGCGGAAAGCGCCCGTGAGCAGGTAGCGCTGGTCGTAATCGTAGGTAACCTGCCCAATCCAGGAGCGCTTGTTATATACGGCGGTGCTGCCCTGCACCTGCGGCGAGCTGCTGCCAGCGTCCAGGGCCCAGTAATACACGGGGCCGGTGCCGTACCCGTTGTTACGGCCCCGGGTAAACTCATTGCGCTGGTGCTGCTCAGTGTAACCCACTACGGCCGTCACGTTGTTCTGCCCGAAGCTTTTGTCGAACGTCAACGTGTTTTCCACCATGGTAAACGTGTTGTTACCCTGGTTTTCGGCGTAGTACGAGGGGTTCAGCGGGTCATTCTGGCGCCACTGGCCGTACTGACGCTTTTCCCGGTCGTGGTAGCCCAGGTATTCCGCGCCCAGGTTGAGGCGGTAGCGCAGAAAGCTGAGGATATCTAGCTCTCCGTACACGTTGCCCTGGATGCGGTTGTTTACGCTGGTGTTGTTGAGCAGCTTCTGCAGGGCAATGGGGTTGGTGCCGAAGGTGCTGGCGTTATTATTGCCGAACCCAAATCCGCCGGGGTTAGCCGCATCCGTTACCGGAATAACAGGTAGCATGCGCAACACGTCCAGGAAAGGCAGCCCGTTAAGTTGCGTTTGGTTGGTGCGGGCCAGTTGCAGGTTTTCGCCTACGCGCAAGCGCCCCCGGTTAAAGCCTGAATTCAGACGGATGCTGTAGCGCTCAAACTTCGGTCCCTGCACCGTTCCCTTTTGGTTGAAGTACCCACCGGAAAGCAGAAAGTTAGAGTTTGGCCCACCGCCCGAGAAGCCCAAGTTGTAGTCCTGAACCGAGCCGGTACGGATCAATTCCTTCTGCCAATCGGTGTCAACACCCGGCAGATTGGCGGCAAACGGCTGCGGAGCGCGGCCGGCATTTTGGTACGCCTGTCGGTTGATGGCGGCCCACTGCTCGGCGTTCATCAAATCGTAGGTTTTGTTGATTTTCTGAACCCCAGCGTAGGTATTAAAGGTAATGGCTGGCGTCCCCGACTTCCCTCTCTTAGTGGTTATAATAATAACGCCATTAGCCCCGCGTGAACCGTAGGGTGCCAGGGAAGCACCGTCCTTCAGTACCTGAATAGACTCCGCATCTTGCGGGTTGAAGTCCCGGATATTCTCTACCCACAGTCCATCAATGATGTACAGGGGGCCACTGCCGCCATTGATAGAACCCAGGCCACGGATATTAACAATCGGAGCTTGGCCCGGCACGCCGGAGTTAATTACTTGTACGCCAGGCAGGCGGCCCTGAATGCCTTCGCTAATGGTTGCCACGGGGGCCCGTTGTGCTTCACGTCCGCTCAAGGAGGCTACGGAGCCGGTTACATCCTGACGGTTTTGGGTGAGGTAGCCAACTACAACTACCTCGTTCAGGGCTTTTGAGTCTGGGGCGAGGCTGATGTTAACACTGGTGCGGCCGCTGACGGGAACCTCCTGGGTGAGGTAACCTACGAAGGAAAAGGAAAGAGTTGCATTGTCGGCTACGGAAAGGGAGTAGCGACCATCGGCGTCGGTGGTTGCGCCGTTGGAAGTACCTTTTTCCAGCACGGTAACCCCGGGCATGCCCTGCCCTTTCTCATCAATTACACGACCCGTAATCGTTTGAGCAGCAACCTCATTACGGTGGACATCTGCCTTGGGAAGCTCAGCAGCCACTGCTTCCGTACCCGCCAGGGCCGACAGAGGCAGGATGCAGCGCAACGCCAGCTCGGCTGGTCGGCGCAATCTGAGGTAGGAATTTTTCATGGGAAAATGTTGAGGTGGGAATTTGGTGGAAACATGTATTGCAAACGTTTGCGCCAACAAACTTCAGACAAACGTTTGCAAGGCAGGCAAAAACTGAGGAAAGCAAGAAACAAAAACCAGTAAATCAGGCTCTAAAGGCGGATTCAAAGCGCGACAGGCGCGCTGTTGCTTTGCATCAATTCCGAAACGGCAGCGTAAGAATAAGCACGATTTCAGGAAATGCCAAGAAATTATAAAGATTAGTTGTCATCTGGAAGGCCAGCAGGTCCAACTGTGTAACGGCTAAATTCTATTTTATACGTTCTACAACTGACTGATACACCAGCCATTTCACGAATTTCACCTAAACAGGGCTGACAATCCCAAAAACATAACGTATTGTTGCAAACGTTTGCGCAGTACCCCAGTTAGAGTTACCCTAGTCCTCGTAGTTGGCCGGGTTTGTTCTGCACCTCCTTTTCTTCTGGCTTATGCTACCTGATATACTCGCCGCTGCTTTCCAGCAGCAGTTCCACTATGCACCTTTGGTAGTACGCGCGCCCGGTCGGGTAAACCTGATTGGCGAGCACACCGATTACAACCAGGGCTTTGTGCTGCCCGCAGCCATCGACAAGGCTATTTACTTTGCGGTGGGGCTAAGCGGTACTTCTATCATTCGGCTGTACTCCCACGATAACCAGCAGCTGTACACCACGGAGGCCGGGCCGGTCGAGCCCTGTACCATTTTGTGGGCCAACTACTTGCTGGGCGTGGTGGCGCAGTTTCAGCAGCGGGGCATTGCCGTGCCGGGCTTCGACTGCGTGTTCGGGGGCAGCATCCCGATGGGGGCGGGCCTCTCGTCCTCGGCGGCGGTGGAGTGCGGGCTGGCCTATGCCCTGGACGCGCTGCTGCACACAAACCTGGACCGTATGACGCTGGCGCACCTGGCCCAGAAAGCTGAGCACGAGTTTGCCCTGGTGCAATGTGGCCTCATGGATCAGTTTGCCTCCCTGTTCGGGCAGGCCGGGCAGGTCGTGCGCCTGGACTGTCGCTCCCTGCAGTACGAGTACTTCCCCTTTGACACCCGCGCCGCCCAGGTCGTGCTCTGCAACTCCGGCGTGAAGCACTCGCTGGCCAGCTCCGAGTACAACCTGCGCCGCCAGGAGTGCGAGCAGGGCGTGGCCGTGCTGCACCGTCACTACCCCCATGTGCAGAGCCTGCGCGACGCTACCCTGCCGCAGGTGCAGGCCCGCTGGGCCGAGCTCGGCGATGTGGTGTACCGCCGCTGCCGCTACGTGGTAGAGGAAAACGCGCGGGTAGAAGCGGCCTGTCAGCACCTGCTGGCCGGCGACCTGCGCGCCTTCGGCCGGGAAATGTACGCCTCCCACGCCGGGCTGCGCGACGACTACCAGGTCAGCTGCCGGGAGCTGGATGTGTTGGTGGCCGCGGCCCAGCAGGCGCCCGGGGTGTTCGGGGCCCGCATGATGGGCGGCGGCTTCGGCGGCTGCACCATTAACCTAGTGGCGCCGGATCAGGTAGACTCCTTCATCGCCCACCAGACGGCCGCCTACCAGCAGCAACTAGGCCTGCCCCTGGAAACTTACCAGACTACGATTGTCAGTGGAGTAGATACGCTGGAGCTGGTAGCGCTCCACTAATATCGGTTGTTTCGGGCCCGGCTTCTGAGTGGGCAGGAGTGGGAACCGCCGCACCTGGCCGGGGCTGGAGCAGCTTTAGCGCACCACTAGGGACGCTTGTTCACGACCAAGAGCAACCGAAAACCGTTAGAGGGGGAACAGACTTGTTTCGCCCGCTACTTCCTTTGAACCGGCACTCTCGCTTCTCACTTTTTGACCTCTCGCATGGCATCATTTGACCTCGCCCAGCATCCGCACCGCCGCTTCAACCCGCTTACCGGCGAGTGGCTGCTCGTGTCGCCACACCGGGCCCTGCGGCCCTGGCAGGGCCAGCAGGAAGCCCCCGACCGCTCCCAGCGCCCGGCCTACGACCCCACCTGCTACCTCTGCGCCGGCAACACCCGCGCCAACGGGGCCGTCAACCCAGCCTACACCGGCACCTTCGTGTTCGACAACGACTTTGCCGCCCTCACCCCCGACGCGCCGGCCGGCACCGTGGAAGTGGGGGGGCTGCTGCGGGCCGAGGCCGAAAGCGGGGTGGGCCGGGTCATCTGCTTCTCGCCGCGCCACGACCTGACGTTGCCGGAAATGAGTACGCCCGACATCCGCCGGGTCGTGGACGTGTGGGCCGAGGAGTTTGCGAGCCTGGGCGCCCGGCCCGACATCAACTACGTGCAGATTTTTGAGAACAAGGGCGCCGTGATGGGCTGCTCGAACCCGCACCCGCACGGCCAGGTCTGGGCCCAGCGCACCGTGCCCGGCGACCCGGCCAAGGAAACGGTACAGCAGCAGGCCTACTTCCAGCAGCACGGCCGCAGCCTGCTGGCAGACTACCTCGAGCTAGAGCTCAACGAGCAGGTACGCATCGTCTTGGAAAACGAGCACTTCGTGGTGCTGGTCCCCTTCTGGGCGGCCTGGCCCTTCGAGACGCTGGTGCTGCCGCGCCGGGTGGTGCAGGACGTGACCCAGCTCACGGACGCGGAGCGCGACAATTTCGCGGACGTGATCCGCCGCCTGACCATCCGCTACGACAACCTGTTCCAGACGTCCTTTCCCTACTCGGCCGGCTTGCACCAGCGCCCCACCGACGGGCAGCAGCACCCGGAGTGGCACCTGCATATGCACTTCTTTCCGCCCCTGCTGCGCTCGGCCACGGTGCGCAAGTTCATGGTCGGCTACGAGCTGCTGGCCAATCCCCAGCGCGACATCACCCCCGAGTACGCCGCCCAGCGCCTGCGCGAGCTGCCCGAGGTGCATTACAAGCAAACCACCGCACAGGAAGAGGTTTAGAAGTGCGCCTCTGGCTCGTCATTCCCGGGCCCATTGGCCTCCCTTTTTAATGCATCAGCCTGAGCCGGGAAAGAATACCATCAGGCCGGAATGAGTCGCTGTTTCGGTGGTCGTGCTGACGTGATAAGCCCCTTCACCGGGCTCAGGCTGACGGGTATACGCAGACTTTACGGTAGATGCAAAAGACAAGGCCCCGCTGGTGTACACAGCGGGACCTTGTCTTTGTGTGGGCTTTGCTACTCGCCTGAAGGGCGGGCCAGGGGCTGGCCGGGCGGTACTGGTTTGCCGAAATTGGGCGTACCATCGGGGTTCCAGGTGAAGGGCTGGGCCCGGGGCGAGCGGAAGTTTCCGCAGCCTTGGCCGGGCGCGTCGTTGGCATGGTAGAGAATCCAGTCCTGGGTGCCGTCCGGCGATTTGAAAAAGGAATTGTGGCCGGGCGCGTACACCTTGGCCGCCGGGTCCTGCTGAAACACGGGCACCGGCGACTTGGTCCAGGAACCGGGCTGCAGCAGGTCGCTGTCGGCGGGAGCCGTGAGCATGCCCAGGGCGTAGAAGTCGGTCCAGCAGCCGCTGGCGGAGTAAATCAGCACCAGCTGGTTGCCGTGGCGCAGCACCTCGGGGCCTTCGTTTACATCGACGTGGGGTGGGTCCTGGGGATTGTTCAGGTCGCCGTTTCGCTCCCAGCCGTACACCGGCGTCGACACCTTGAGGCGCGGGCCATCCACGGTCCAGGGGTTTTTCAGGCGGGCCAGGTAAATATCCTGGCGGCCGTTCTCATCCCCCTCCCACCCCGACCACACGAAGTAGAGCTGACCGTTGTTCTCGAACACGGAGCCATCAATGGCCCACTTGTTGGTAATGTCGCGGACCTGGCCTTTGTCAATCCAGGTGCCTTCCAGCGGGTCCTCGGAGCTGTTTTCCAGCACCCAAAGCCGGTGCGTTTGGTTGGTGCCCGCATCGGCGGCGTAGTACAGGTACCACTTGTTGCCCAGGCGGTGCAACTCGGGGGCCCAGATGTCGCGGGAGTTGGGGCCGGCGGCGGGCGGCGTCCATACTACTTTGTGCGGGGCCGTTTTCAGCTGGCTCAGCGACTTGGTTTTCCAGAGCGTGATGTTGCGGCCCGTGGTGTGGGTGTAGTAATAGTAGCCCCCGTGGTAGATGCTCCACGGATCGGCCCCGGAAGGTAGCAGCGGGTTAGAGAAGGTAGTGGCCGAGGTGGTCTGCTGGGCCTGGGCCGGGCCGGCCACCAGCAGGCCCACTAGCAACGCCACACGAAGCAGCAGGTTGTGGCAACGTCTCTTCATAAGCAATCCGTAGGACCCGTTGTCGTCCGGAGCCGCCCGCAGAGCCTTCCGCGTTGGCAGCCAACGTACTGTGTACCAACGGCAGCAGCCCTGTGGGCAGCCCCGAATGACAACGGGTGTATGATTGGGAGTTAGGGGGCTTGTTTACTTGGCTGGGCTACCGGCCGTTTAGCTTTTTAATCAGGTCGGTTTCGTTCTGGTGGTAGGGCGTGCCGTCGCGACGAAAAACCTCGTGAAACCACTCTACCGGCTCGCCACCGTCGGCAATGGGTACTTCCCACTGGTACTTGGTGTTGGTTTTGCCATCCACGAGGCCCCAATTGATGGCGCCCACGTTCTGCTTTTTGAGCATGGGCAGAATGGTCACGAAGCGAGAGTTGCGGGGCCGGGCCATGTACTCAGTGCAGATGAGGGGGCGGCCGTGGGTTTCCAGCAGCTCAACCACGCGCTGGTGCGCGGCCACATCGTCGTAGTTATGGTAGGTAATGACGTCGGAGTGCAGGGCCTGGTACTTGTTCAGCGCTTCAAAGTCCCAGTTCCAGAGGCCCATACTCAGGGGCTGCGTGGGGTTCACTTCGCGGGCCCAGGCAAACACGTTGCGCACCAGGGGCAGAGACGAATTCAGCTTACCATTATTGCCGGGCTCATTGTATAAATCCCAGAGCAAGACGCGCTTATCGGTGGCGAAGCTGCGCAGTACATCCTGCACGTAGGGCTTGAGTTTCACGAAGGTTACTGAGTCGCGGGAGGCAGGCTCGCCGGGGTCCTGCAGCCACCCGGAGTTGTGGATGCCGGGCTTGGGCGCCGGCTGAATTCCAATTTTCGCCTCCTTGTTCCAGCAGTCATCGAAGAACACCAGAATGGTTTTGATGTGGTGCTTGTCGGCCAGGCCGAGATAGGTATTTACGCGCTCCTTGAAGCCTTTGGGGTCCTGCTGCCAGGCCAGGCTGTGCAGAAATACGCGCATGGTATTAAAGCCGATGCCCTCGGCCCAGCCCAGTTCCCGGTCGATGGTGGTGGGGTCGAAAGTGTCGGCCTGCCACATTTCCAGCTGGTTGATGGCGGTGCTCGGGGTGAAGTTGGCCCCCGTCATCCAGGAGTGGGTCTTGTACCACGCAGTAGCCTTTTCGGCCGACCAGCGCCGGTCTTGCAGCGTAGCCGCGGCGGCCGGCCCCTTGGTTTTGAGTTTGGTTTTCTGCGCAAAGGTGCCGGTAGTGGCACCGAGCAGCAGCAGAAAAAGTAGCAGCTTCTTCATGCGAAATGGGGAATTGGGAAAGAAATCGGAAAGCGAGGGCTAAGCGAATTGCTCAGCAGGAAAAAACCAAGAAAGCAGCTGGCTACCTCAGCAGCAGGCCAGGAAACAGGACATACTGCAGTAGGGCTGCGGTGGAAATAAAGGACCTGAATAGGACGGAAAGAATACCGAGCTACACTCGTAACAAGTTGCGCTGTACCGGTGGCTGACGGTAGTTGCAAACGTTTGCAATGCGCTATAAAAGGCCAGATCAGCTCCATATAAGTAGGCTCGTCGCAAGAAAATTTGCCTTTCAGAAAAGAGAACTATTCAAGTTAACCTCAATAGGCATGTCGCTGTCCGGAAGCAAGACGTAGTGCTTCTTGCTTCCCTCCTACTTCTGGTGGCTCTCAGGAAAGTGGCAAGCTAGGAGAGGCAGTTTCACGAGTAGCATCTAACCCATACGTACTAGGATTAGAGTTGCCGTGCAAGCTAAGTTTGTAACCTAACTTATGCAAACGTTTGCATCTTTCTCTGCATCTTGAGGCCCCGTAGTCGGTGCTACTTTTCTTCGCTCTAATCATACCTGCCTATGCCTCCGCTACTACGCCGCCTGCTTCTGTTCAACCTGCCTGCTTTTTATCCGAGCCCACAAGCGCCACAGGCTCAGTGCTAAGCCAGGCAACTTCTACCGCCCTTCCGCCGCCAAAACCCGCCTCATTTGATGTTGGCTGGTCGCGGCATCTTTTCCGCTGACTGATTAGCTTCCTTACAATCAAGTAGCACAACCGCGTCGGCCATGCCCCCCCGGATACGCAGAACATGTGCTGAAAAAATTTCCTGTTGCACCGGGCGAACCGCCTTTCTAAACCGAACCTCTCCTACTCAATCCTACCCCATGCCTTCCCGTCGTCATTTCCTGCAACAAGCTACTGCTGGCCTGGCTTCCCTCGCGCTGATGAACCAGGCGGCGGCCCGCGCAGCGGCCCGCACCTATACCAACCCAGTGTACGCCGGCCAGTTTCCCGACCCGTTTGTGCTGCGCCACCAAGGCCGCTACTACGCTTTTGGCACCACGGGCACGGGCCGCACCCCAGACGGGCGCATTTTCACCCTGCTCACCTCCACTAACCTGGTCGACTGGAAAACTGCCGGGGGTGCTCTCACGCCGCCGGCCGGGGCCGAAGGGGCTGATTTCTGGGCGCCGGAGGTGATATTTCACAACGGCACGTTCTACATGTACTACTCCATGGGGGGCGGGGCCATTGGGGCCACGGTTGGGCACCGCCTGCACGTGGCCACCAGCAAAACCCCGCAGGGCCCTTACACGCAGGTAGCCCTGCTCGATGTGCCGGACAGCAAATTCACCATTGATGCCCACCCCTTCCAGGACACCGACGGGAAGTGGTACCTGTTCTACGCCCGCGACTTCATCGACTCGGATAACGGCTACCGGCCCGGCACCGGCCTGGTAGTGGACCGCCTGCTGGACATGACCCGCCTGGCCGGGGAGAGCCGCACCGTCATGCGCGCCCGCCACGACTGGACGGTATTCGAGAAAAACCGCACCATGCCGCTGTACGGCGGCAAAACCTTCCCGGAGTGGCACACGCTGGAAGGCCCGTTTATGCGCAAACGCAACGGCAAGTACTACTGCTTCTACAGCGGGGCCAACTTCCTGACCTCGCGCTACGGCGTGGATTATTGCGTGGCCGACTCCATCATGGGCCCTTACTCCGATGCCGGCGCCGAGAAAGGGGCCCGCGTCCTGCACGCGGTAGAGGGCCACGTGCGCGGGCCAGGCCACCATTCCCACGTTCTGAGCCCCGACGGCAAAACCGAATATCTGGTGTACCACGCCTGGGACAAGGGCATGAAGGAGCGGCAGCTCTGCATTGATAAGCTGAGCTGGACGCATCAGGGCCCGCGCTGCCAGGGCCCCACCTACACGCCGCAGCCCTTGCCGCGCTAGGCGGCTACGCGTGCTGCCCAGGAAAACGGCTCCGCTTTACGGGATGAACAAGCAGCGCTTTTGCATCAAAAGAAGCCCGTCCTGTTGAGCAGGCTACGCCACAAGCGGAGACGAAACATGACGAGCTTCTGCTTTACGTTCCACCCAACACGCCCCCCGCTTGCTTTTGCGCAAAAGCTGGGTGAAGTTTGCTGCAATTGGTTGAGTATTTGCGTAGAATTTGCGCATATTGTTGTTTATATATTCTTTCTCCTTTCACTACCACGAGATTTTGGCCCGCGCAAAAGCTTCCATTTCTGATCTGGCCCAGCAGCTAGGGGTTTCCGTTTCCACCATTTCCCGGGCCCTCAGCGACCATCCCAGCATCAGCGACGCCACCAAGAAAAGGGTTTGGAAGCTGGCCAAGGAGTTGCACTACCAGCCCAACCATCTGGCCGCGGGCTTGCGCAAGGGCCGCAGTAATTTGCTCGGGGTAATTGTGCCCCACATCGATGGACACTTCTTCACCCTAGTGGTAAAAGGCATTGAAACGGTGGCCACCAAAGCGGGCTTCAACGTGCTGATCTGCCAGTCGAACGAGGACGTGGCCCACGAGCGCAAAAACATCGAAACCCTGCTCAGCGCCCAGGTGGAGGGCATTCTGGTGTCGCTGGCGCGTACCACCCGCGACTTCAAGCACTTTGAAAAGGTCAGCAAGCAGGAAATTCCGCTGGTGTTCTTTGACCGGGTGCTGGATGGGCTCAACGTCAGCGCCGTGGTCCTCGACGACCGGGAAGGCGGTTACCAATCCACTAAGCACCTGATTGCGCAGGGCTGCCGCCGGATTGCCCACTTTTGCGGTCCGCTGCACCTGAACATCTACAAAAACCGCCGGCTGGGCTACCTCGATGCCTTACTCGAGCACGGCCTACCGGTGGAGGAAGACCTCGTCTTTCACTGCGACATGACTGTGGAGGACGGCGTGCGCGGCATGCAACAGCTGCTCGCCTTACGGCAGCGGCCGGATGCCGTATTTTCGGCCAGCGACTTTTCCATTGTGGGCGCCCTGCAGGAGCTGAAACGCCACAACCTGCGCGTACCCCAGGATATTGCCCTGGCCGGCTTCAGCAACGAAACCTTCACTTCCCTGACCGAGCCCATGCTTACGTCCGTGGATCAGCGCTGCGAGCAAATGGGGCAGTCGGCTGTGCGCTTGTTTCTGGAAATGCGGGAGGAGCGCGAAGCCAACTTCTCGCCCCGCCGCATTGTACTCCCCCCCGATTTGCTTATCCGAGCATCCTCCCTAAGGGCCAAATAGCGCTTTCGTGTTTTTATTGACGTCGGCTCAGCAGTAGTGCTAAAGATCTTGCCAGCCCCTGTTCCTACCCCTGTTTGGCCGTTATACTTTATTGGGGTGGGTGGTTATTCAACTCAAAAGTCCGTCAAGCGCAGCCTGCTCTGCCTGACAGGCTTGGCTGAATCAACGGGTCTTACTGCCCGCCCATACAACCTAGCACTACCGTTCCAGAATTACTACAGATAGCGCGAATCACGACAGTGGCTTCCTGCGTAGAGGCACAGTTCGTCCGCTTCCTGCTTTCGGGGCGCAGCTGCCTTTCTTGCCTTTCCCTTGCGTATGCCGCTACCTGACTCCCTGCTTCCCCTTTTTCACGCCTTGCCCGAGGCCTATTTGCTGCTCTCCCCTGACTTGCGCATTGAGGCGGCCAGCGACGCCTACCTGGCCACTTCCCTAACCGAACGGAGTCACTTAGTCGGACAATTGCTGTTCGATGTTTTTCCAGCCAAGACCGATGCCCCGGAGGCTGACTCCATGCGCAACCTGCGGGCTTCCCTGGACCTGGTGGCCGCAACGGGTCAGCCCCATCAAATGGAGCGGCAGCGCTACGATGTACCCGATCCGGACCGTCCGGGGCACTTTATAGAGCGTTATTGGCTGCCCCGTAACATTCCCATTCTTGACGCGGAAGGCCAGTTGCTGTACCTGCTGCACGTAGCGCAAGACGTAACAGAGCAGGCACACCACGAGGAGCAGCTACGCATCAGCCAGGTCCGGGAGCAAACCGCCCGGGATACGGCCGAAATTCAGCGGCAGCGCCTGCACGATGTGCTGCACCAGGCCCCCGTAGCCATTGCCCACCTAGAAGGCCCCGACTACCTGGTAACCTTGGCTAACGCTACAATATGCGAGATTTGGACCCGCACCCAGCAGCAAGTGCTGGGCCTGCCCCTGCTGCAGGCCTTACCTGAGTTGCAGGGCCAGGGGTTTGAAGAATTACTGGACGGGGTGCGGCGCACGGGCACGCCCTACGTGGGCACCGAAATTCCGGCCCAGCTGCTGCGCCACGGCCGCATTGAAACCATTTACTTCAACTTTGTTTACCAGCCCCAACGCTCTGAGCAGAACGAAATAACGGGCGTGCTGGTGGTAGCCACCGACGTAACGGCGCAAGTCAGGGCCCGCCAGCAGGTAGAGCAGCAGGAGCGCCAAACTGCCCACCTCAACGAGGAGCTGGCCTCCATTAATGAAGAACTGACGGCCGCCAATGAGGAAGTTCTGGCCAATAACAACGAGCTATTCCGCGCCCAGCTTGAACTCCAGCATCTCAACCAAGTGCTGGAGGCCCGCGTGGCCGAGCGCACCGCCGCCTTGCAGCGGGCCCAGCAGAAAGCTGAGCACCAGCGGCAGCGCTTGGAACGGCTTTTTCAGCAAGCCCCGGCGGCCATTTGCATGCTCAACGGCCCCGATCTAGTGTATGAGCTAGTGAATCCGGCGTATCAGCAGCTGTTTCCTGGCCGCAGCCTGCTGGGCAGACCCCTGCTGGAGGCCTTGCCCGAACTTGCGGGCCAGCGGGTATGGCAAACCCTGCGCACGGTGTACCGCACGGGCGTATCGCACGAGGAAATGGCCATCCGGATTCCGGTAGCCAGGCACGAAGGCGCCCCTCTGGAGGATTTCTACTTCAACTACATTCAGCAGGCCCGCTTTGATGAACACGGTGCTATTGATGGGGTAGTGGTTTTCGCCTTTGACGTTACGGCGCAGGTGCAGGCCCAGCACGCCAGCGCCGCCATAGCCCGGCGCCTGCAGGTACTTACTGATTCCCTGCCCGTGCTTATCGGTTACCTCGACCAGGAGCGCCGCTACCAGTTCGCCAACGAAGCGTACCGCGCGTGGTTTCAGCAAGACCCCGCCAAGTTGCTGGGGCAGCCCGTACGCGCAATAGTTGGGGAGCAAGCCTACGCCGTAACGCAGAGTTATATGGATCGGGCGCTGGCCGGCGAGCAAGTGAGCTTCGAGGCCCAAATGCCCTACCGTCAGGATTTTACCAAGCACATCCACACCAGCTACGTGCCTGATGTGCGCGAGGGCCAGGTAGTGGGTTTCTACAGCTTGGTAACCGATGTCACGGAGCAGGTAATTGCCCGCGAGCAAGTGCAAGCGCTGAATGAGGAGCTGGCTGCCATCAACGAGGAGCTGACGGCCTCTAACGAGGACTTAAGCGAGGCCAACCAGCAGCTCACCCGCACCAACCAAGACCTGGATAACTTCGTGTACGCCGCCTCCCACGACCTCAAGCAGCCCGTCAACAACTTGGCCGGACTGTTTGCTGAGGTGCGCCGGGGGGTAGCGTTCCACGACCCGGTCGAGGAGCAGATCCTGGTTCCGCTTATCGATGATGCCCTTCATCAGCTCAGCGCCACCATCGACGATCTGGCCGCCCTGGGCCAAACCCAACAAGTTTCTTCCCCCGCCGAAACGGTAGCGCTGGCCCGCGTAGTGGAGGATGTGCTGCAAACCCTGAAACCGCAGATTAAAGCCAGCCAAGCCCGCATTACCACCGATTTTGAAGGCCTGCCCAGCCTCAGGTACAGCCGAACGAATCTGCGCACCATTTTGCTTAACCTGCTGGGCAACTCGCTTAAATATGCGGATCCTACCCGGCCAGTTCAGATTCACGTTTCGAGCTGGCTTGAGGCCCACCAACCCATAGTAATGGTTCAGGACAACGGGCTGGGCTTCGACGCGGACAAACACGGCCCGGAGTTGTTTCAGCTTTTCCGCCGCTTCCATACCCACACCCCCGGTACCGGCGTGGGCCTGTACTTGGTGCACCGCATTGTGCAGGCTCAGGGTGGCCACGTGGAGGTAGAAAGTCAGGTGGGACAAGGCGCAACTTTCCGCGTTGGTTTAGGCCCAGCGTAGGCTTGTTACAGCTAAACCCCGCTCTGCATTTCCAGTGCTTTCCGACCTTCCTCTTCCGGCCGCTCCGTGCTCCAGAGCGAGCAGCATTTACTTGCCGGCACCTAGCATCACGGCCGCCCTACCGGGCGACTCCGCTGTCACGATGAAGGCGTAATGTGTAGGCAAAACTATTGACAGAAACAAAAAATCCCGCTTTACGAGGCGTAAAGCGGGATTCAGTGGAGCTGCAGGGATTCGAACCCTGGTCCAGACAAGGAGAGCGTCGAGCTTTCTACGTGTGTATCTATGCTTGAATTTTCGAGACATTCCAGGCGCACATCAGGCCTTGGTTTGTCCTTATCTGCTTGAGTTTCGCCTTGGAGTCGCAGCGCCCCCAAGACTATCCTACTACTTACGACGCCCCGAACTCACCCGTGAGAAGGAAGACGGGTGCGGGACGATGACAGTGCTTAGTACCTAGACTAGGCAGCCATGGCGTAGCTATACTCGCCGGTTGTTGTTTGGATGAATTTTTGGCGGGAGATTTATCCAACTCCCGACACGCTTACTCGCGACCTGCACAAGCTGTCAATTCCGGTCAGCCCCAATTGGTAAAGAACGATTTCCGCCACAAGTAGCGGGGTGCAAATGTACGCACGCTGGGGAGAAAACGTTGTACAGGGGCGAAATTGTTCCGGCGTCCACGTGTCATTCCCAGTGGAGCAAGGAATCTGGGGGCATAGGCCCGGCCTACCCCGAATTCCTCCCCACAATCGGAATGACCGTTCTATTTCCTCCCGGCCACCCACCTACTTCGCCCTTCCAAACCCCGGCTTTTCGGGGTATCTTTGTGGCTAGTCGTATGGAGAATTTCGTTGTTTCAGCCCGCAAGTACCGGCCCGCCACGTTTCGCAGCGTGGTGGGGCAGCAGCACGTTACTACCACCCTGCAGAACGCCATTGTCAGCCAGCACCTGGCCCAGGCTTTCCTGTTCTGCGGACCGCGGGGCGTGGGCAAAACCACCTGCGCCCGAATTCTGGCCAAAACCATCAACTGCGAGTTTATAGAGGAGCACGTGCGCAAGGGCCGCCCGGTTTCGGAGCTGCTGCAAGCCCAGCCCGACATCGTGCCCGACGCCCTGCAGAAGGCCCCGGACCCCGACAATACGCCCTTCGAGCTGGAAGCCTGCGGCAAGTGCTCGTCCTGCCGGGCCTTCCAGGAAAACGCCTCGTTTAACGTGCACGAGCTGGACGCGGCCTCCAACAACTCTGTGGAGGATATTCGGAGCCTGGTGGAGCAGGTGCGCTACGCCCCCCAGCAGGGCCGCTTCAAGGTCTACATCATCGACGAGGTGCACATGCTCTCGAATGCGGCCTTTAACGCCTTCCTAAAAACCCTGGAGGAGCCGCCTTCCTACGCCATTTTCATTCTGGCCACTACCGAGCGGCACAAGATTATCCCCACCATTCTCTCGCGCTGCCAGATCTTCGACTTCAACCGGATTCGGGTGGATGACATTCGGGGCCACCTGCGCTACGTAGCAACTCAGGAGCAGATTCAGGCCGAGGATGACGCCCTGCACCTGCTGGCCCAGAAGGCCGACGGCGGCCTGCGCGACGCCCTGTCGATGTTCGACCAGATGGTCACGTTCTCGGGCCACAACCTGAGCTACAAAGACGTTATCCAGAACCTGCACATTCTGGACTACGAGTACTATTTCCGGCTGGTAGATGCTCTGCTGACCGAAAACCTGTCCGGCACGCTGCTGCTGCTGGAGGAGGTAATGCAGAACGGCTTCGACCTGCACAACTTTGTGGTGGGCGCGGCCGAGCACCTGCGCGGCCTGCTGGTGTGCAAAGACCCCGTAACGGTGCAGCTGCTGGAAGTCTCGGACAACATCCGGCAGAAATACGTGCAGCAGGCCCAGGCGGCGCCGCTGCCCTTCCTGCTTTCGGCCCTGAACCTGGTAAGCCAGTGCGACCGGGAGTTCAAGCAGGCCAAAAACCAGCGTCTGCACGTGGAGCTGATGCTCATGAAGCTGGCCTACCTCAACAGCGCCGTGCAGTTTGCCCGCGACTTGGGCGCGGGTCCGGCCGCCTCTGCCAGCCCCCAACAGGCGTCGTCGGACAACGGCGAGGCGAAAAAAAAAAGTAGCGTAACCACTCCCCCGGCCCCTGCCACCGACCAGCCCGCACCCCACCGCACCACCGAAGCGTCAGTTCCCTCGGCTCCACAGCTGAATGGTGCTACTGCCGCTCCCGTCGCCCCACTGCCAGCAGTGCCAGCACCCGTCCCGGCAGCTGTTTCGCAGCTGAAATCGGCCCCAGCCGACCCCGAGCCGATTACGCCCATTGAAAGCGGGGTAGAAGAGCTGCACGGTACGCCCAGCATTGAGGACGAAGCCGCCACCCAAGTACCCACCACGCCCCAGCTCCGCGACTCGGTGCCGCACGTGGAAATTGGCAAGCCTAGCGTGGCTGGCCACGAGCCGGGCCAGATGCCGGTTACGGCTGCTCCCCTACCCCCACCCCGCCCCGGCATGCCCACCGGCAAACCCATAGGCCTGGGCAGCAAGCTACCGGGCCTGGGCAACCTAGCGGCCATGAAGGCCCAACTAGAGCAACAAGCTGCCGCTGGCAAAGCAGCCGTCGATACCGAGCCCAGCGGCCCGGTTACGGGCTTGCCGGTCATCAACGATGAGGTACTGCAGCGGGTGTGGAAGGAGCTAACCGAGGAGCGGAAGGCCATCAGCATGATGCACTACAGCCTGTTGAACCGGCCTGTGCAAGCCAATGAAAACCACCTCATCATGCTACGGGTAGACAACCCGGTGCAGGAAGACCAGTTCAACGAGTTTCGGGCCGAGTTTCTGGGAGAGTTACGCCGCCGCACGGGCTACCCCCGCCTCAACGTGCAGGCCGAAGTAGTGGAGCGCATCGAGACGGGTCGCAAGCTCTACACCTCCAACGACAAACTGGAGTACCTGATGGAAAAGTACCCCATGCTCACGGCCATGAAGCAGAAGCTGGGCCTGGATGCGGATTTTTAGGCTGGTTCTGTTATAAACGGCCTCTATCAAATAACCTACCCAGTAAGTAAAAAATCCTTCATTCTGAGCAGCGCGAAAGACCTTCCCCACCCGTGACTAGGTTGTTGTTATGATGCTGTCCGGTTGCGAGAAGGTCCTTCGCGCTGCTCCAGATGACAGATTAACAGCGTAACCAACCTCCGATGAACCCAAGGACCAGTCTGCCGAGCGGAGTATGACGGGCTCACGCAGTTCGGAAGCTTTAACTATTCGCTAGACCTAGTTGAATGGCAGGCTATTGGGTGGCAATCAGCTTGGTAGCAACGGGTACTCCGGCTTACAGCACCAGGAAATACCGATTCTCATACGCAAAAATCCGCACTTTGAGGCCGCGGCGGCTTCGTCAAGCTTTTTATTCCCGGGGGGGCCGCCTATCTTTGGTTCCTTGTTCCTTCCTGCTTTGCTTTCTGCGCTGGCCTTCCTGTGAAAAAAAACCACTTGCTTTTGATTCCGGCCCTGGCCACCCTGGGCCTGACCCAGTGCCAAACCAGTAAGCCCACCGCCTCGGTAGCCCCCCCGACTACGGCCCCGGCCCCAGCTCCTCAGCAAAAGGAATACAAGTACCAGACCGTGGAGGGCGACCCGCTGAAAGCGCGCATCTACACCCTGGACAACGGCCTGACCGTTTACCTCTCCGACTACGACGACGCCCCGCGCATCCAGACCTACCTGGCCGTGCGCGCCGGCTCCAAAAACGACCCCAGCACCGCCACCGGCCTGGCCCACTACCTGGAGCACATGGTGTTTAAGGGCACTTCCCGGCTGGGCACCCAGAACTGGGCCGCCGAGAAAGTAGAGCTGGACAAGATTGAGGCCCTCTACGAGCAGTACCGCGCCCAGCGCAACGACCCCGCCGCCCGCAAGCGCACCTACCACCAGATTGACTCGATTTCCAGCGTAGCGGCCAAGTACGCCGTAGCCAACGAGTACGACAAGGTGATGGGCGCCATCGGGGCCAAAGGCTCCAACGCCTACACCTCCGTGGAGCAGACGGTATACCAGGAGGACATTCCGAGCAACCAGCTGGAAAAGTGGGCCGCCATTCAGGCCGAGCGCATGCAGGAAATGGTGCCGCGCCTGTTCCACACCGAGCTGGAAGCCGTGTACGAGGAAAAAAACCGCGGCCTGGACTCCGACTTCCGCAAGGAGTTTGAGGCCATGAATGCCAGCCTGTTCCAGAAGCACGAGTACGGCACCCAGACCACCATCGGGACCATCGAGCACCTGCAGAACCCTTCGATTACCGAAATCAAGAAGTACTTCGGCCAGTACTACGTGCCCAACAACGTGGCTCTGTGCCTCTCGGGTGACCTGGACTACGACCAGACCATCCGCATCATCGACCAGTATTTTGGCAAGCTGCAAAGCAAGCCGGTGCCGGCCTTCACTCCGGCCCAAGAAGCGCCCATTACGGCGCCCATCGTGAAGGAAGTGCTGGGTCCGGATGCCGAAAACGTGATGCTTGGCTTCCGTTTCCCTGGCACCGCCACGCGCGACGCGCTGGTGCTGCGCATGGTGGACAAGATTCTGAGCAACGGGCAGGCCGGACTCATCGACTTGGATTTGAACCAGAAACAGGCCGTGCTGAGCGCCGCTTCGTTCACGGACCTCAACAACGACTACTCCACCCACATCCTGTACGCTACCCCCCGCCAGGGCCAGAGCCTCAATCAGGTGCGCGACCTGCTGCTGGGCGAGTTGAATAAGGTAAAGAAGGGTGACTTCCCGGAGTGGCTGATTCCGGCCATCATCAACAACGAGCAGCTGCAGCGCACCAAAAGCTACGAGAGCAACGAGGCCCGCGCCGGCGCCTTCGTGGCCGCTTTCGTCGCCCGCGAGGACTGGAAAGACTACCTCAAGCAGTTCGACGACTTCGCCACCATCACGAAGGAAGAAGTGATGCGCGTGGCGAATCAGTACTACGGCCAGAACTACGGCTTAGTGTACAAGCGCACCGGCCAGGACCCCAACAAGGTGAAAGTGGTGAAGCCCGCCATTACGCCCGTGCCGGTGAACCGCGAAGCCGCCTCTGACTTCTACAAGCAGGTTACTGGCATGACCTCGCCGGAGCTGCAGCCGGTGTTCGTGGACTATAAGAAAGACATTCAGGAAACGAAGCTGGCCTCGGGCTTGCCGGTGTACTACACCCACAACGCCGAGAACAACCTCTTCAACCTGTACTACGTGCTCGACCTGGGCACGAACCACGACCCCAAGCTGGGCCTGGCCACCGATTACCTGCAGTACCTGGGCACGGGCAAGTACAACGCCGCCCAGCTCCAGCAGGAGTTCTACAAGCTCGGCTGCTCCTTCTCGGTGCAAAGCGGCCAGGACCGCACCTTCGTCAGCCTCTCCGGCCTCGACAGCAACTTCGAGCAAGCCTTGCAGCTGTTTGAGAGCCTGCTAGCCGCGCCCAAGCCCGATGCAGCGGCCCTCAAGAACATGGTGGCCGGGGTGCTCAAAGCCCGCCAGGATGCCAAGCTCAACAAAGGCGTGATCCTAAACCAGGCCTTGGTGAGCTACGCCAAGTACGGCGCGAAAAACCCCTTCACCAGCCAGCTGAGCGAGAAAGAGCTAAAGGCCCTGAAGCCCGAGCAGCTCACTGCCCTCATCCAGAAGCTCCCGACCTACCAGCACCGCGTGCTGTACTACGGGCCGCGCAAGGCCGATGCTAATGAGCCAGCAGTAATTAAAGGTGACCAAACGCAGAAACCTGAAAATCGGGCAGTAATGCCGGGCTTGCTTTGGTCACTGAATCAGTTGCACAAAACGCCCGCTAAGCTCACGCCCGTACCTGCCAACAAGGACTTCGCGGAGCAGCCCATGACGGACCGCAAGGTGTACTGGGTGGACTACAACATGGTGCAGGCCGAAATCCTGTTTCTGAGCAAAGGGCCGGTGTTTGACAAAGGGTTGCTGCCGACGACCAGCCTCTACAACGAGTATTTCGGGGGCTCGATGGGTAGCATTGTGTTCCAGGAACTGCGCGAGTCGAAGGCCCTGGCGTACTCGGCTTCCTCGCGGTTTGCCTCGGCCGATAAGGTAGGGCGCAGCTCCTACAACCTCAGCTACATTGGCACCCAGAGCGACAAGCTGCCCGAGGCCATGGCCGGCATGAACACCCTGCTCAACGACATGCCCGTGGCCGAAGCCAACCTGCAGATTGCCAAGCAAAGCATCCGCAACAGCATTGCCACCGAGCGCATCACCAAGTCCGACATCCTGTTCAGCTACGAGCGCGCCAAGCGCCTTGGCCTCGACTACGATGTGCGTCGCGACGTGTACGAGCAGACAGCCAACATGAGCTTCCAGGACCTGCAGAAATTCCAGCAGGCCCGCGTGAAAGGTCAGCCCCAAACGATTCTGGTTATTGGTTCCAAAGACCGCCTCAACTTCAAGGAGCTGGCCAAGTACGGCCAGGTCCAGCAACTCACGCTGAAAGAGATTTTCGGCTATTAGTGCCCCTTGGAACGTCATGCAGAGCGGAGCGAAGCATCTCGCTTAGCTGACAGTGCGGAGTAACTGGATTACTCACGAGCGAGATGCTTCGCTCCGCTCTGCATGACGTTCCGGCGGTAATTACCCCTCAATCCAAAACCCTAAGTACCAAAGTACCTTTTCAACAATGGCAGAGAAAATCACCATCAAGAACGGCAAGCTGAATGTGCCGGACCAACCTATCATCCCGTTCATCGAAGGCGACGGCACGGGTCCGGACATCTGGGCGGCTTCCGTCCGCGTATTCGACGCGGCCGTAGAGAAAGCCTACGGTGGTTCGCGTAAGCTGGAGTGGAAGGAAGTAATGGCGGGCGAGAAGTCGTTTAAGCAGACGGGTAACTGGCTGCCCAACGAAACCCTGGACGCTTTCCGCGACTACCTGGTGGGCATCAAAGGCCCCCTGACTACCCCCGTAGGCGGCGGTATCCGTTCCCTGAACGTGGCTCTGCGCCAGGAGCTGGACCTGTACGCCTGCGTACGCCCCGTGCGGTGGTTTGAAGGTGTTCCCTCGCCGGTGAAGCAGCCGAACCTGACCGACATGGTGATTTTCCGCGAAAACACCGAGGACATCTACGCCGGCATCGAGTACATGAACGGCACGCCCCAGGCCCAGAAAATGCTGGAATTCCTGCAGGACGAGATGGGCGTGAAGAAAATCCGCTTCCCCGAGTCGTCGTCGTTCGGCATCAAGCCCGTGTCGAAAGAGGGCACCGAGCGTCTGGTGCGCGCGGCCATTCAGTACGCCATCGACAACAACAAGCCTTCGGTGACCATCGTGCACAAAGGCAACATCATGAAGTTCACCGAGGGGGCCTTCAAAACCTGGGGCTACGAGTTGGCCGAGCGGGAGTTCGGCGACAAAGTGTACACCTGGGCGCAGTACGACAAGGTAGCCGCCAAGCAAGGCCAGGAAGTAGCCGACGCCCAGCAGAAAGCTGCCCTGGACAGCGGCAAGATTCTGGTGAAGGACAGCATTGCCGATGCCTTCCTGCAGCAGATCCTGCTCCGCCCCGCCGACTACTCGGTAGTGGCTACCCTGAACCTGAACGGCGACTATATCTCCGACGCCCTGGCCGCCATCGTGGGTGGTATCGGCATTGCGCCCGGTGCCAACATCAACTACGTAACCGGCCACGCCATCTTTGAAGCTACCCACGGCACCGCGCCCAAGTACGCTGGCCTCGACAAAGTGAACCCCGGCTCGGTTATCCTCTCGGGTGCGCTGATGCTGGAGCACCTGGGCTGGCAGGAAGCCGCTGACCTGATTTACAAAGGCCTGGAAGCCGCCATTGCCTCGAAGCGCGTAACCTACGACTTCGAGCGCTTGATGGACGGTGCTACCCTGCTGAAGTGCAGCGAGTTCGGCGACGAGATTATCAGCCGGATGTAGTAGCTTGGCCCTAGCCAACTACACCATGAAACCCCGCGTTGGCTGTAAAGCCGGCGCGGGGTTTTATTTTAAAGGGGTTGGTGCTTTTCGCCTCAGCATTCCAATATTTACCGGTGAAAGGCCGCTCGGTGTCTTTACCGCGGGCTGCGCGGTACGCCTTGAGCGTGAGCACCTGCTTCCACTAGGCATAGGAGAGGCGCAGGCGGGTGGTATCGGTGCGGGAAGGGGTTACGGCCGGTGGTAGAGGTAGCGGGCTTGGCGGCGGTTTAGGCCTGCACCACAGAGGAAAAACAGCAGGTCCAGAAGTAGGCCGACCAAGCGGAAAAGCATGGAGCAAGACAAGTGATGTTGCTACCCCTATGCAACTGCTACGCCCATCGGTTCCTCGATGGTAAAGACGGCAGGAGCCGCCCGGATCTAGCACTATTGTTGCGCCGGTCGGTTCTTCCCGTCTATCCTTTTGCTTGATCTATGAAACGTTATCTATTCGCTACCCTACTGACCTTAAGCAGCTTAACAGCAGTACACGCGCAAACGACAGTGGTTGTCAACCCCGACGGTACGCACTCAGTGCTAAACCAAACTGGCAGCTCAGCGGTGCTGGTTAACCTCAATGGCACACATACGGTAGTTCCGAATGTAGAGAGTAACCCCCCCGTTATTGTCAACCCAGATGGTTCGCACTCAGCGCTACACCGCCTAGGGACTACCCACTTACTGGTCACGCCCGCTGGCTCCCATCATGTCCTTTCGCCTACTACCCCCGACACAACGAGTTACTTGCATTTGCTTCGGCCGAGGAAGCGCAAGAAGTAGTACTACAGTAACGCTACAATTTGTATGAGTGCACTGTACCTGCAAGCAAAATCTTGCAACACAGTAGCGTAGGCTACCCCAGGATAAGAGCTTATATCATGATTCACCAATATTTTATAGTATTTCTCTTGATTCTATTGCTTACAATATAATACAACTATACACACCTTTACTTATGTACTGGTTCATAACTGCTATTCCCAACTAGAGCTAAGCCATACACGGTGGAAGTACCATGCTATAGCAGGTCAGCAGTAAAAGCACGTATATTGCACTATTTACATATATTATATTTATACCAACACGTTGTTAACAATTTGGAAATAATCAAGTCCTAAAACAGGCGTATTTTTGCGAATCTGTTGGGCCTGTGGTTCCATCCGGAACTTGTTCTCTTGTTTTCTTCTTGCGGGTATATGCCAAAAATTTTACGACGTGCCTTGCACGCTTGGTTGTTACTGCCATGTCTGGCGCTTCAGCCTCTTTTGTCCTCGGCCAACGCTCAGGAATCCTTTGACACCGGCACCAAACCAGCCTATCCTACTGGCACTGTAAGCTTAAGTTCCGGCGACTGGGTCCTGACGGATGGAGTGCTAGCCAGCGCAGAGGCCGACCGTAAAAACGGGGCGCAGGCCGTGCGCCTGCAGCAGAAGGGCACACTTACCATGGCCTTTTTTGTGCCCAACGGCGCTAACACGGTTACTGTGCAGCACGCCATTTATGGCACCGATGCCAGCAGCAGCTGGGAGTTGTGGGCGCAATCGGAAGCCTGCAACTGCAATAAGTGGACGAAGGTGGGCAACACCGTATTTACGACCACGGCTACGCTGCAAACCGCAGCCTTCACGGTAAATATTCCGGGCAAGGTAAAGTTTGAGATTCGTAAAACATCCGGGGGAGCGGCACGCCTAAACCTGGATGATTTTGCCGTAACCGATTACGGCGTTGCGCAGCCTTCCGTCGATAACGACCACCTGGCCCTGGGCAACCCCAGTGGTGCTACCCCCGACCCTAGCTACCCTAACAACTACCTGCTGCTCAAGCCGCAATTTGCCGTGGGCTACAACCGCGACCAGGGCAAGCCCAACTGGGTAAGTTGGCACCTCGACATCTCGGACCGGGGTAGCAGCAACCGGCAGGATGACTTCCGCAACGATACCTCCCTCCCCCAGGGCTGGTACCAGGTGCAAGACAACAGCTATGCAGGCTCGGGCTTCGACCGGGGCCACAACTGCCCCAGCGCCGACCGAACCTCTTCGGACGAAAACAACTCGGCTACCTTCCTGATGACCAACATGATGCCGCAGGCTCCCCAAAATAACCAGGGGCCTTGGGCTACACTGGAAGGCTACGCCCGCACCTTCCTGCCGAACAATGAAGTGTACATTATTTGCGGCAGTTACGGGGTAGGTGGCACCGGCAGCAACGGTGGCCTGACGATGACCCTCGACCAGGGCCGCCTTACGGTGCCCAGCCGCACTTGGAAAGTACTTGTAGTGTTGCCCGTGGGCGACAACGACGTGGCCCGAATTACGGCCACTACCCGCGTCATTGCCGTGGATATGCCCAACATCAACACCCTCAATCAGGACTGGGGCACGCATCGCACTACCGTAAACGCCATTGAGGCCGCCACCGGCTACGACCTGCTCTCGAAGCTCCCGATTGAAGTACAGACGGTCATCGAATCGAAGGTTGATGCCGGTCCTGTCCTGTAGCCTTCAGTCCTACTTTCTCATTGATTTTGCGGCGTTTCTGTCATTATATGAACTACATTTCTAAGCAGCAACACGTTGCCGGACGGGCCAGAAAGCTGATTATCGGGCTTCTGACTGGCCTGGCAACCGGAGGACTTTTGGCTACTGCTTCTACCGCACAGGCCCAACTCATTTTAAACAGCGCCGCGCCGGTTACCGAAAACTTTGACGGCCAGGGTAACGCCGCTGGTGCCGTGCCGACGGGCTTTGTGCTGGCCGCAGGCACCACGGACATCAACTACTCCAACGCGGCCAACACAACCGTTACCACCCGGGCCAGTGGCACTGTGGCCCCCGGCGCTCTGGCCAGTAACTCCGCCGGGGCTGCTTATAACTTTGGCAACGGCACCACGGCTACGGCCACCGACCGGGCCTTGGGCTTTTTGTCTTCCGGCAGCTACGCGGCTCCGCGCCACTTGCTGCTGGCCGTGCGCAACAACACGGGCGCTACCATCACGGAGCTGGCCGTGGCCTACGACGTAGAGAAGTACCGCACCGGCACCAACCCTTTCGAGTGGCAGTTCTATACCAGCCCTGATGGCGTTACCTGGGCTCCTCAAACCAGCCTGACCGTGGTCTATGGCCCCGATGGCGCTAACGCGGTAGTAAACCCACCTGCTAGCACTTCCCGAAGCATAGTGCTTAGCGGCCTGAGTCTGGCGAGTGGAGCAACTACCTACCTGCGCTGGTCGTATGTGGGCACGATGGGTAGCGGCAACGCGCAGGCCCTGGGCCTAGACAACCTCAGCATCACCCCTACCCTTTCAGGCGCTGTAACCCCAACGCCCGCGGCAACTATTACCACCGGTAGCGCGTCGGCCGCCGCTTTCTGCGTGACGAACACGGCGGGCAGCACGGCCTTCAACGTGGCTTACACCAGCAATGGCACTTACACGGGCAGCTATAAAGTGCAGCTTTCCGATGCCAACGGCGTTTTCGCAACCAGCCCTACCACGGGCATTATCGGGTCGGGCAGCAGCTCTCCTATATCGGCGGTAATTCCGGCCGGCACACCCAGCGGCACCGGCTACCGGGTGCGGGTGCTGAACGATGCGCCCGCTACCTTTGGCTCTGACAATGGCACCAACCTAAGCATCAGCCTGACCCCAGAAGCCAGCCCGGTTACTGTTTCTCCTGCTTCAGCCCAGACGTTGCCAGTGGACGGTACGGGTGCTATGCTTACGGCTTCGGGCGCGGCTACCGCTGCTTTCACCTGGCAGTATGGTACCAGCGCTACCGGGCCGTATACCAGCATTGGGGGCGCAACTTCGGCAACGTATCAGCTGAAAGGCACTGACTTCCCAGGCGCTGGCAGTTACTTCGTGGTGGCTCGCGCTACCGTTACCACCTCCTGCGGTACGGTAACCAGCGCAAGTGAGCCCCTTGCCGTGACAGTAGCAGCGCCAGTGGTGCCGCCGGGTCTGCAAATTTCGCAGTCCAGCCTCCCTACCTTCGGCGCCGTGGAAGTTGGCGCGGGCAGTCAGCCGAAGAGCTTTACTGTTAGCGGCAGCAGCCTGACCAGCAGCCTCACCATTACGCCCCCGGCAGGCTTTGAAATCCGGACCGGCAGTAGTCCGTTTGCCTGCTGCGCCATTGTGCTGGAGCCCGTGGGCGGCATCGTACCCACCACCACCATCGACGTTCGGTTTGCCCCTACCACAGCCGAGGCTGCGCAGGCCGCTATTCCGGTTACTACCGCCGGCCTCCCGGCGCAAACTGTCACCGTTTCCGGTACGGGCAGTGCGGCTAGCTACCCTGCTACCCTGAGCACCACGGCGGTTTCTGGCCTGACGCCTACCAGCGCCATAACTGGCGGCAGCGTGGTTACCGACGGGGGTAGCGCCATTATGGCCCGCGGGGTGGTATGGTCAAAAACGGCCAACCCTGTGCTGGGCACCACCCAAACTGAGGATGGCGTGGGCGCTGAGGCTTTCACCAGTACTATCAGCAACCTGCTGCCTGGTACTACCTACTATGCGCGGGCCTACGCCACCAACGCGGCTGGCACTGCCTACGGCGAGGAGGTTTCCTTTACGACCGTAACGGTGCCGTTGGCTTCGGAGCCTACCGTTGCCAGCGCGCTTTCAGCCGGCCAGGTAACTACTACCTCGGTGCAACTGACTTTAACGGGCAACAACGCCACCAAGCACCTGGTAGTAGCCCGCCTGGGCAGCGCCGTAGATGCCGAGCCCCTTGATGCAGTTACCTACGCTGCCGACGCGGCTTTTGGCGCGGGCAAGCAGCTAGGCAAAGGCAACTACGTGGTATACAATGGCTCCGGCACGAGCGTTACGGTCACGAATTTGCGGCCGAATACGCCGTACCATTTCACCGTCTTTGCTTTTAACGACAACGACACGCCCTACGCCGAGAACTACCTGACAACCTCGCCCGGCACCCTAACCCTGACTACAACCGCGGTGCCCGTGGCTTTGCTACTGGAAGAAAACTTCGAGTACACGCCGGCTTCCTTGCTGACGGCTAACGGCTGGGCGGCCCACAGCGGCGCGGGCTCCAAGCCAGTGGCGGTAACGGCAGCCGGCCTTTCTTACCCCACCTACAGCGCCGGAACCGGCAAGGCCGCCGCCCTGACCGCCAGCGGCGAAGACGTAAACCGCTCTTTTGAGCCGTTGTACGGCCGCACACCAGTGTACGCTTCCTTCTTGGTGAACGTCGCCAACGCAACCACTTCAGGCGACTACTTCTTCCATTTAGGCCCTAAGGTTATTGGCAGCACGTTCCGGAGCCGCGTGTTTGTGCGCAAAACGGCTGGGGGCAAGCTCCAGTTTGGCATCAGCGGCTCCGGAGCCGCCACCTATGCCCCGCAGGAGTACGAGCTCAACACGACCCATCTGGTGGTAGTGAAGTACTCCTTCGACGAAGCCGGCAGCGTCAGCCAGTTGTTCCTGAACCCCACTACTACCTTCGTGGAGCCGGCCACGGCCTCAGCTACCTCCACCGAAACCGGCACCACGCCCGCCGCTCCCAACGACAACATTGGCTCCGTAGCCTTGCGCCAGGGCTCTGCTTCGCCAGTGTTGGCAGTAGATGCTGTTCGGGTGGGTACCTCGTACCGGACAGTGAAAACCGGAGTGGCCTGCACTGACCCAGTTCTGAGCGTGCCCTCGCTGGCTACGGTGCAGACTAGCCCCACGGAATGTGGTGCTTCAGTGGCGTTTGCGGCTACGGCTACCGGTATTCCGGCGGCTCCTGTCACCTACACCATCCTGAAAGACGGAGTTATTACTCCCATTTCCTCACCTTACTTCTTCCCGGTGGGGGCTACCACTGTTACGGCCAGCGCTACTAACTCCTGCGGCACCGACATCAAAACGTTTGTCGTGAGCGTGGAAGACAAGCAAGCTCCGACCGTACGGGTTCAAAACCTGACCCTCGCCCTGAGCGAAGGCAGCGCTACCCTCACGGCTGACCAGATAAACAACGGCAGTTCCGATGCCTGCGGCATTGCATCAGTAGTACTAAACAAAACGGTGTTCAGCTGCGAGGATATTGGTGCCAACACTGTTACCCTGACCGTAATCGACACCCACGGCAACACTGCCAGCCAGACAGCTACCGTAACGGTTACCGGCACCGTGCCAACGCCCGCCATTGCCGTTACGGCTGCCTCTAAGGTATACACTGGTGGCGTACCTACTACCCTGTTTTTGGGCTACGGACCACAAAGCGTCACGCTTACTGCATCGGGCGGGGAAAGCTACAGCTGGAGCCCGGCGGCCGGCCTCAGCAATGTGGCTAGTGCTACCCCAGTATTCACGGCACATGCGGCTGGCACGTTCACATATACCGTCACCGTAACTTCTGCTTCCGGCTGCACGGCCACCAAGAGCATCACGCTGCAAGTAGTGGATGTGCGTTGCGGCAACGAAAATGATGGGGTAAGCGTGTGCCATAACGGCAAGATCCTCTGCGTCTCCGATAACGCCGTGGCGGCTCACCTTGCCCACGGCGACCAGCTTGGCAACTGCTCTACTGCTACCCTAGCGGCCCGAAGCGCTTCCTCGGCCCAACTAGCCGACGCGGCGGCAGCATCTGCTACCCCGGAGCCAGCGTTTGAAGCTTACCCTAACCCCTTCACGGAACGCACTGTTATCCGCTTCCGGGCAAGCAGTACGGGTCCGGCCCAGCTGCAGCTTTATAACCCCCTTGGGCAACTGGTGAAAACGTACTACAACGCCACCGCCCAAAGCGGTCAGCTGTACGAGTTTACGGTAGAAGGCACCGGTTTCACGCCCGGTCTCTACATCAGCAAGCTACTGCTGGATGGCAAGGTGCACACCCTGCGCCTACTGCTGACCAAGTAAGTTTTCGAAAGTGATTCGCACGCAAAAGGGAAGCTCGCAAGGGCTTCCCTTTTGCGTGTAACCTGCCAGTGACTGCTGCACATCGACTTTATCTGGCACCTGGGCTAGCGCGGGTACACCCATAGCCAACCGCAGCGTAACTTGCTGCTTCATTGACCATAGTATCTTATGCTTTCTTCGTTGCTACGGACGTCTTTAGGCCGCTTGCGGGCGGTTGGTTTTCTGGAAGGAGTTTCATTTTTGGTGCTGTTGGGCATTGCCATGCCGCTGAAGTACTTTTTCGGGCAGCCTGCGGCAGTGCGTGTAGTAGGCATGGCCCATGGGGTGCTGTTTGTGGCCTATGTGCTGCTGGTACTGCAGGTAAGCCTGGAGCGCAGTTGGTCGTGGCGGAAGGCGCTGTTGGCGCTGGCTCTTTCCCTGGTACCGTTTGGTACGTTCTGGGCCGATAAGCAACTGTTTCGGGAATAGCACTACACTGCGCATCCTTTGTTGTAAGCCCCCAACGAGGCCGTCATCCCGCTCGGGCTGGCGGCCTCGTTTTGCTTTTTATTGGGGCCCGTAGCCATGGGGTAGCCAAAGCCAGGCAGCGGATAGGAAGCGCCCTACCCCCGCAGCGATTTTATTAAAATTACAATATATAAGCCATATCACTTAAATTAATTCATGGATTTTAGTTTAGTTTTGAATTATTGACACTATTTTGCCCGTCGTATTGAAGAAAGTCTTCGGATTTCTTACAGCTTTCCCTCTCTATCACAACCAAAACCCAAACCACATGCGCGTACCTCAATTCTCTCGCTTGGCCTTCTTGGCTACCCTGGGCACCGTTTCACTGTTTAGCTGCAGCAAAGACCACGAGTCGGCCGCAGTGCAGCCGGTAGCCAGCCACCAGCAAGACGCCAAAGTGGAGCAGGCCTACCCCGGCCAGACTGGCGAAAGCCGGGCGGGCTACCTCAGCGGCCAGCCCATTGAGTACCGCAGCATTAATGGCGAGTTGATTTATGAGGGCGACATTATCCTGACGGCCGACCAGGTAGCAAAATCAAACGGAACGGCCCAGCCCGAAAGCGCCGGCCGTACCTCCGGGCGGTGGCCTTCCGCGGTGGTGTATTACACCATTGATGCTGCGCTGCCCAACCAGGCCCGCGTAACTGACGCCATTGCCCACTGGCAGGCCAACACGCCCATCCGCTTCGTAAAGCGCACAACCCAAGCCAACTACGTTACCTTCCGGGTAGGTTCAGGCTGCTCTTCCAACATCGGGATGATAGGCGGACGCCAGTACATTAACCTGGCTTCGGGCTGCACTACGGGCAACAACATCCACGAAATCGGCCACGCGCTGGGCCTGTTCCACGAGCAAACCCGCAACGACCGGGACACCTACGTAAACATTCTCACCCAGAACATTCAGGCCGGCTACGAAAACAACTTCTCGAAGTACTCCACCTCCGGTTACAGCGGCACCGACTACGGCATGCTCGATTTCGGCTCCATCATGATGTACGGCTCGTTCTCGTTCTCTTCCAACGGCCAGCCCACCATCACGAAAAAAGACGGCTCCACGTTTGAGATTCAGCGCGCGGGCCTTTCGGCTGGCGACAAGAGCGGCATTGATGCCATGTACTAAGCCGTCAGGGGTTGGTATAATCAGAAAGGGCACCCGAAACCGGGTGCCCTTTTTTGCTGAAATACGCCCTGCTCACTATTAGGTATTGAGCACCTCTCCCCCGTTCGGGTGAATGGCCTGGCCCGTGATGTAGGAGGCGTCTTCGGAGGCCAAAAACACGTAGGCAGGCGCAACCTCGGAGGGCTGGCCGGGCCGTTTCATGGTGGTATCCTTGCCGAAGGAAGCTACCTTTTCGGGGGGGAAAGAGGCCGGAATGAGCGGGGTCCAGATGGGGCCGGGTGCTACCGAGTTTACCCGAATTTTCTTTTCGGCCAGCTGCTGCGCAATAGAGCGGGTATAGGCCGTAATGGCGCCTTTCGTGGAGGTATAGTCTACGAGCTGCTGGTTGCCGCGGTAGGCATTGATGGAGGACGTGTTGATGATAGAGTCGCCCTCCTGCAGGTGCGCCAGCGCCGCTTTGGTCACGCGCACAAAGGAGAAGAAGTTGACTTGGAACGTATCAAGCCACTGCTCATCCGGGATGTCGGCCACATCCTGATTCACGAACTGCTCGGCGGCGTTGTTCACCAGGATGTTGAGCTGGCCCAGCTCCTGCACCGTTTGATCGACGATGGACTGGCAGAACTGCGGGTCGCGCAGGTCGCCGGGCAAGGTCAGGCAGCGGCGCCCTTCGGCTTCCACCAGCTGGCGCGTTTCGTAAGCGTCCTGCTCTTCCTGGGGCAGATAGGTAAAGGCCACATCGGCGCCTTCGCGGGCAAAATGTACGGAAACGGCCCGGCCAATTCCGGAGTCGCCGCCCGTAATCAGGGCTACTTTGCCTTGCAGCTTCTCGCTTCCTTTATAGCCAGCCCGGATGTATTCCGGCTGGGGGGTCATTTCCTGTTCGATTCCCGGTTGCTGATCTTGAGCTTGCGGGGGCAAGGTGGTTGGTTTATTTTCCATAGCAGTGGTAAAGGATTGAGCTTTACCCAACGCCAGGAAGGCCCGAGGGGTTATGGTGGAGTCTGGGTTCAGAGTTGCTTTTCAGTTGCTTGCTTAGCCTGCAGCCACGTCGTAGCCTCCTGCTCGGCCGTGAATTTTCCCATCTGGAAGGAGTGACCTTCGTAGGCTTCATCGGCCGGAACCAAGCCGCTCTCGGTCAACTCACGCTTCAGGTCCGGGGCCAGCAGGTAGGCCAGGTACACGGTGCCGCCCAGCGCCAGGGGTAGCTCCGGGTAATAGCTGCTGACCAGCCACTGCACGTTGGCATTGTCTACATGTGGGCGCCGCCGGATATCCAGGAGCCAGAACCGGGCCTGGTACTGGCGCGCTGCCTCCAGCATGCGGGTGTACCCCTTTCTTGACTCTTCCAGGGTAATAGGCCTAGTCCAGCGGCCCAACAAAATCTGCAGGTCGTCGCGGTAGTGCAGCTCCAGAAAATCGGGGGCGGAAAGCGGGGTAATCATAGCGGGGTGGGTAGGATGGGGCAACGCGTACTACCGCAACCTACCCAGAAATTGTCCAATGATCAAGCCACACCAAGCCACCTTAGCCGAACAGCCACCTTCTTTTTACCCTACTCCTAATCCAGCCCGTACCACGCGGGCCGTTACTAGCACCTGGCCCGTGTGGCGGGTGGTGTGCTCGGCGGCGTGCACCAGCAGCCCCATTACGGTGCTCGGCAGCCTGGCCCGCCCCACCGGCCGAAACTCCGGCAGTATGGCCTCAGAGGTAGCGCGCAGGGTAGCCAGCATACCTTCCACTTGCACGGAAAACGCCTGGAGCAAGTCCTGGGTGCTTTGTGGCGGCTCGGAACCCTCTTTTTCGGCCGCCAGAAACGTAAATTGGGCTTCCGTAAGCGGCTCGTGGCGGGCGTAGGTTTGCATCCGGTCGAGGACGCCGGCCAGGTGGCGCAGGTGAAACCCTACTGACGCTACCCCGGCGGGCCGGGCTGAAAGCAGGTGGTCAGGGAAATCGTGGAGGGCAGCCTGGAGTTCCTCGCGGGCCTGCAGCAGGGCGTGGGCCACGGGCTGGAGCAGGGGCGGTACATCGGGCAGCGGGCCCCGCAGCCACACTTCCGGCAGGTTAGCAGCAGATGCAGTCATGGCAGCATAACCAGCCCGCCAGCCGCGGGGTTTGGCTGCCGGCACTTACCACGGGTAGCCTTCTTGGCGTTGGGTACGCTAGTACCACGCGTTATTTCGGCTCCAGGGTCTCAGCAAGATGATTTTTACCAATTCTTGACGAGCGGCCTGGCCACCAAGAACTTTCGAAAAAGCTGGTGCTTCTGCCCCCGTGGCCTATCTTTAAGCCCATGCTTCAGATTTCGCAGCGTGGGCTGGCCCTGCCCCCCTCTCCTTACCGCCGACTCACTCCGTATGCCGATGCGGCCCGGCAGCGCGGCATTACGGTGCATCCGCTTAATATTGGCCAGCCTGATATTGAAACGCCACCGGCCATGCTAGCGGCGGTGCAGCAGGCCGATATTCGGGTGCTGGAGTACGGCCCTACCGCCGGTACCTTGAGCTACCGCCAAAAACTGGCCGAGTACTACCAGCGCCTGGGTCTACCCGTGGTGGCCGAGGATATTCTGGTAACAACCGGGGGCAGCGAATCTATTTCCTTTGCCCTGCTGGCCTGCTTGAACCCCGGCGACGAGTTTATTGTGCCCGAGCCGTTTTACGGTCCGTACCAGGCCTTTGCCGTTGCCACGGGTACGCACGTAGTGCCCGTAGCCTCGCACCTGGAGCAGGATTTCGCCTTGCCGCCCATTGCGGAGTTCGAGCAGAAAATCACGCCCCGCACCAAGGCCATCCTTATCTGCAGCCCCAACAACCCAACCGGCTACGTGTACAGCCGCCAGGAAATGGAGCAGCTCAAGGACCTGTGCCTACGCCATAACCTGTACCTGCTTTCCGACGAAGCCTACCGGGAGTTCTGCTACGACGACGAGTACACCAGCGCCCTGCACCTGTCAGGGGCCGATAACCACATTGTGCTCCTCGACACGATTTCGAAGCGCTACAGTGCCTGTGGGGCCCGCATTGGGGCGCTGGTCACGAAAAACAAGGCCCTGCGCGACGTTATTTTCAAGCTGGCCCAACTGCGGGTATGTCCACCAGGCCTGGGCCAATTGCTGGCCGAAGCTGCCGCCGACCTGCCCGAGGACTACTTCGACCACACCAAAGCCGAATACCAGGCCCGCCGCGACCTGATGGTACGCCGCCTGCGGGCCATGCCGGGCGTGCAATGTCCCCTACCCCGCGGGGCCTTCTACGTGCTCTGTCACCTCCCCGTGGATGATGCCGAGCGGTTTGCGAAGTGGCTGCTGGAGGAGTTTCAGTATCAGGGCCAGACCCTGATGGTGTCGCCGGCGGCGGGTTTTTACGCTACTGCCCACCTTGGCCGCCAGCAGATGCGCCTGGCCTACGTGGTAAACCAGCACGTTATCAACCAAGCCATGGACTGCCTGGAGGTAGCCCTGCAGCACTATCCCGGCCGGCAGGAGTAGCCATCAATTGGGAAGAAACTGCTGCCACCCAAAGGCACCTGCTGTTACACCCGCGTCCATTCTGCCAAGGTCAAGCCTCAGGCTTAGCTTGTTGCGCGGTTGTAGAACCGCAACACCTTGCCTCTCGTCGGTGCTGAGGTTGTTTTACCTGGTATAGTGCTAGACCTGCTGTTCTAAACCAGTCGTGCAACATCGAGACGCAAGATGTTGCGTCTCTACACCCACGCTGCCGTCAGCGCGCTAGAAACTTGGCGTCCGCTCGGCATGATAGGTGCTTTCATCGATTTAGCTGGATAGTACTAGCTTGAGGGAACTGCACGTTCTGTTAGCAGCAATCCCGCCTTGTATTCCATACTTTCCAGATCTTCTGGGCTGATTTTTGCCTTTCCCAGGCCCGATGAACCGCTTCCTGCTTCTCCTGCTACTTCCGCTACTGGGTCTGGCGCCCAAAAGCAGCCGCCCTACCCCCGACTCGGCCCGCGTACTTACCCTGCGCATCAACGGACAAGCGGTGGCGACGGACACCACCAGCTCCCGCTTTTACCTGGGCGCCGACCGGGCCCTTCGCCTTAATATCGTGCGGGTCGACGACCCCGACGGGGAAGGCCTGACCATCATCATCGACCGGTTCTCGATTCAGGCCGGCACATACAGCTTCCAGGAAATCCTGAGCGGGCGCAACCGCGACGCTTCCTACCGCTACGGCAGCACCGCCGCCTACTCCAAATCCTGCCCCGATAACCCCGGCTCCGTTACCATCACCGGCGTAAATGCGGCCCGGCACTGGCTGATGGGTACCTACCGCTGCCAGGTCTGCGAATCAGGCCGTGGGGGCAAGCGCCTGACCTTGGAAGGCACGTTTCGGTATCCGGTGGAGAAGGAGTAAAAAGGTGATTTTACCTACTAAATCTACTATTGCTTGTGCTATATCAACTAAACTCGCCATTAGCCATCCTGATTATTGCGGCAGACTTTTTCATCGTGAGCCTACTAGCAAAATTGCTTTTGAGGCCACGTGTTGCATCGGTCAAGTGGCCCATTATTCTTACCATTATCATAGTGGCCATACCGCTAACCGGAATTAATTTTCTGTTAAGCTCACCGGGTACTGCGGCTTCTACGCCTGGTTCGGTTATCATCAAAAACCCTGAGCACCACGTAGACAAGTTGTATTTCCTGTGGCAATACCCCAAAGGAACATGGCAGGTTGAATGGGTAGAGTATTTGCTAACTTCTGGCAAAGAGGTAGTGTTGGAATCAGAAAGCCAAAATGGCTTGGAGGTAGCCTACCAGCACAATGGCAACTGGTATTACGCTCCTATTCACTTTGATACACTTCTTCAAGCTGACATTACTTTCCCACAAGATTTCACCGCCGTGGATACGTCTGGCCGTATTGCCGCCGCAGTGGCTGGCTATACGCTCACTGAACTGGGTAGCTGGCTTTCTAACCTGCTCACAGTTGCCAGTATAGGCCTCTGGGCCACGCTGGTTGGTCGCCTCTTTTCGTCAAAAAGCCGCCTAGCTGCGGCACCCTGAATTTTGCAGCAAAAAGCCCGACTACCTTCTGGCAGCCGGGCTTTTTCTATGCTAAGTCCTTGCAACTAGATAGTCGCCAAATCCAGCACGAAGCGGTACTTCACGTCGGACTTGAGCATTCGCTCGTAGGCCTCGTTGATGTAGTCCATGCGGATGAGTTCGATGTCGCTCATTACGTTGTGCTCGGCGCAGAAATCCAGCATTTCCTGGGTTTCTTGGATGCCGCCAATCAGGGAGCCGGCAATGCGGCGGCGCTTGGCAATGAGGTTGAAGGCGTGCAGCTGCGGAGCTTCCGGCGGTACGCCCAGCAGTACCATGGTGCCATCTACGCGCAGGGTGTTGATGTAGGGCGCCAGGTCCATGGGAGCTGATACGGTGTTGATAATCAGGTCGAAGTAATTCGACACGGACTTCATTGACTCCTTGTCCTTGGTTACCACAAACTTGTGGGCGCCCAGGGCCTTGGCATCGGCTTCCTTGCCCGGCGAGGTACTGAACACGGTTACCTCGCAGCCCATGGCGGCGGCAAATTTCACGGCCATGTGGCCCAGGCCACCCAGGCCCATTACCGCTACCCGGTCGCCTTCTTTTGCGTTCCACTGGCGTAGCGGCGACCAAGTGGTGATGCCGGCGCACAGCAGCGGGGCCACGCGGGCCAGATCCAGCTTCTCGGACACGTGCAGCACGAATTTCTCCGTGACCACAATGCTGTTGGAGTAGCCGCCGTAGGTCACCGTGCCGTCGCGGTCGGTGGCGCCGTAGGTACCCACGAAGCCTTCGTCGCAGTACTGCTCCAGGCCCTGGTTGCACTCGGGGCAGTGCTGGCAGGAGTTTACCATGCAGCCCACGCCGGCTAGGTCGCCGGCTTTAAAGCCTTTTACGTGGGCGCCTACCTCCGTTACGCGGCCCACAATTTCGTGGCCGGGCACCATGGGAAATACCGAGCCGCCCCACTCGTCGCGCACCTGGTGCAAATCGGAGTGGCAGACGCCGCAGAACAGGATTTCGATGCGTACATCGTGGGCGCCTACCTCGCGGCGCTGGAAATCAAAGGGAACGAGGGGAGCGTTAACTGCCGGAGCAGCATAGCCTTTTGCTTCTGACATGAGAAGGGTTGGTTGTAGAGGATTGAAACGCAGGAACGAACCGCAACAACGGTTTCAGAAGCCAATTGTTTAGGAAGATGCCGCCAAGCGCTACCTTACGAAACAAAAGTTCTCTTCCCTTTCACTTCTCCATGACTCCGCAAACCGAACAAGCCGGGCCAACGACCGGCCTGAAACGCAACTCCCTGGGGCTACGCCTCTGGCACTGGGCCAACACGGCCGTGGTCAGTGGCCTGCTGCTCACCATTCTGTTCCTGTTCGTTATTGTCAAGATGAAGACCGTGGGGCCGGAATTTCAGAAGGTGCTGGCCACGGAAGGCGTTACGTTTTCGCGGGAGCAGGTGCGGGGCCTGACGCGCATTGTCTCGCACCGTATCTGGGACTGGCACATTGGGCTGGGCGTGGCCCTCACGGCGCTCCTGGCGCTGCGCGTGGTGGTAGAAGTTGCGCAGAAAGGCGGGCAGCGCTTCAGCGTAAAGTTGGCCGTGGCGCGCCGCATTTTCCGGCAGCGCGGCCCCGATTTGCAGGATTCCCGGCATTCCTTGCTCGTGAAATATTCCTACCTCGCCTATTACTTGATGCTGGTGGTGATGGTAGCAACGGGGCTGGTGCTGCTATACGCCGACGACGTGGAAGCGCTCCACCAGATAGAGCACACCGTGGAGGAAGTGCACAACTTCACGATGTACCTCGTACTGGCTTTTACCGCCGCTCATCTGCTAGGGGTTGTTTACGCCGAGCTGACCAAAAACCGGGGCATCGTTTCGGATATGATTCATGGGGGCGGCCCCGCCGAGCAGGCGTAAGGGCGACCTTGCCGTAGCGGCCACAAGCAAGCCGCTCCTCGTTCATGCGTACTTCGTCGTCCGTTGCTGCCCTACCCTACCGCGCCGTGTTGCTGGCTACGCTGGGGGCAGTGCTGTTTTCTTCCACTTTCCTGCTGAACCGCCTGATGGCCACCACGGGTGGCGCCTGGGTCTGGACGGCCGTGCTTCGGTACGTGTACACCGCCTTGCTGCTGGTAGGGTATCTGCTTGTGCGCCGGGAGTGGGGCCCGTTCTGGCTGTTTTGGCGCCGCTCCTGGCGGGTGTGGGTGCTGTGGGGCAGCGTGGGTATAGGCGTGTTTTACTCGCTGATTGCCGTAGCGGCGCAGTTCAGTCCGGCCTGGCTGATAGCCGGCTCGTTTCAGCTAGTGCTGCTGTCAGGCCTGCTGCTCACGCCCTTTATTTACTCTGACCACCGAGCCGCGCTGAATTTTCCAGCTCTGCGCACGGCGGGCTTGGTAGTAGTGGGCGTGCTGCTGATGCAGGCTCCTCATCTGCTGCAGGGCTTTTCGGGCAGGGCAGTGCTGGGGTTTGGGCTGGTGGTATTGTCCACGTTTCTCTACCCCTTGGCTAACCGCAAGGTGCTGGTGTACCTGGAAAGCACGGGCGCCCCGATTTCGGCGGCACAAATGGTGCTGGGCCTGACTCTGGGCAGCCTGCCGTTCTGGGCGCTGCTGAGCGTGTGGGGCGGCCTGAGCGGCCCGGGCCCTACCCCCCAGCAATGGGGCTATACGTTTGTGGTGGCGGTGCTGGCAGGCGTGCTGGCCACCGGGCTTTTTTACTACGCCTTGGCGCTGGTAGGCCACAACGCTACCCAACTCGGGGCCGTGGAAGCCACCCAAACGGTGGAGCTGCTGGCTACGGTGGCGCTGGAAGTCACGCTGCTAGGCGCTCCGCTGCCGCCGGCCATTAGTTGGGTGGGCATGGGGCTGGTAGTAGTAGGCATTGCGCTGTACAGCCGGCTCTAGCGCCTTTCGCTAGCCCCCAGACTTGCGAAGCTGCTCTTGGGCGCCGGGCTGGCTTGACACGGCCTGTACCGGCGGACCAGCCTGTGCGGCTGGTGCCTGCCAGCCCTTACGCAGCATTTCCGTCACCTGGGCCCGCATCCGCTGCAACGACTCCGTGGAGAACTTGCGTTGCAGCCGCCGACCGAACAGCTTGAAGCCCAACCAGTAAAATGGGTTACTGATGCGGCCCGTTTGAGAAAACGCGTGAATGTGAAACCGCACCCGGCCGGTGGTGAGGTTTTTATGAATGGTAAAGTCGATTTGGCCCCGCTCGAAATGCCCCTCCAGGGTGCGGTAGTTATAGCCCCACACTTGCTCCTGCTGCCCGTCTGGGAGCGTACGCACCTCATCCGTGACGCCTCCAATGCGCACACCGAACCAGAAAGTGAACAGCAAAAACCGCCCCCGCAACACCATCACACGCTGCTCCAGGGGCTGGTCGGGCAGGAAAATACCGGTAATCAGGTCGGGCGGCGGAAAAGTGTAGTTGCGCAGCACTTCCCGGGCGGCCGCCCAGGAGCCGTGCGCATCGGGCGGACCGGGCGCTTCCAGGGGCAGTTCCGTTTCGTAGTCATCTACGCGCCAGCCATTTTCGGGGGTGTACTCGGCCGTGCGCGTCAGGTCGAAGTTGTAGCCCGCCTGGGTGTAGGCCGCCAGCCGAGCTTTCTGCAACTCATGCGGCGGCTTAGGCATCGTGGCTGACGTGAGTTCCAGAACTTTCCTGCTTGATGGTTTCCACCTGCACTGGCACCAGCTGCAGGCCGCCACTGTGCTCGGCCACCCGCTGGCAAAACGTTTCCCAGGTTTGCTGCTGCACTTTCCGCCCGATACCTAGCGTGTCGTAGGTCAGGGCCACCAGTCCGTCGCGGGAGCGGGCCCTGGAGTGAATCTCGAACCGGAGGGTATCGGGCAGGGTAGCGTGGGGCCGCAACGAAAAGCAGATTTTGCCGGCCTCTGGGTGGTTTTCGAGGGTAGTCAGCTCAAAATAATCCGCGCCGATTTCCGTCACGCGCACCTCCCCGTTCCACGGACCCAGAATCTTAATTCGGAACTCGTCGCCGACCTGCAGGTTGCCGGCCGCACCGTGCTTTTTCTCAAAATCGGCCAGCAAATCGGGCGAGTATTCAGGCAAATGGCACTTGATGTGTTGCAGCAACTCGGCCGCCGGTTGGCGCGGGTGCTGCACATCAACCCAGTAACGGCGCTCGAAAAACGGGCCGCTGCCGGTATGGGCGGGTTGCTCAGCTTTGGACATAACTAAGGAAGGTAGTTGGTAACCTAACGTACCGCAACCGCGCAGGTTGTAGCCCCTCGCTGGCCGGCCCTACAACCCCATCGTTCCGGGGCTAGTACAAGCAGCTTCCACCTTTTCTTCACCCGATGGCCTACTACCGTCCGCCCGGCCCACCCGCCGACCCCATTCTCGTCCGCGACCTTACCCGCCAGCAGGATGAGCTACGCACCCAGGTTCGTCTGCAGCCCATACCCCGGGAGCCCCAGCTTATTGCCGGCTGCGACTCTTCCTTCCCCACACCGGAAACGGTGCTCTCGGTCTTCGTGGTGCTGCGTTTTCCTACCCTGGAAATTGTGGAGAAAGTATACCACACCAGCCCGGTCACTTTACCTTACATTCCGGGCCTGCTGGCTTTCCGGGAAGCCCCTAACCTGCTGCTAGCCTACGATAAGCTTCAGCACAAACCCGACATAATCATGGTGGACGGCCACGGCATTGCCCACCCGCGTCGTATGGGTATTGCGGCCCACCTAGGCGTGCTGCTGGATGTGCCCACGTTTGGGGTAGCCAAACAGCGCCTCACTGGCACCTACCAGGAGCCGGCCGTAACCAAGGGCAGCATCACGCCCCTTACCGAAAGAAACGGTGAGCTACTAGGGGAAGTCATTCGCTCCAAGGACAAGGTAAATCCGCTGTTCGTGAGCCCTGGCCACCGCTGCGACCAACCCACAGCTACCCGCCTTACGCTGGCTTGCTTGCGCGGCTACAAGCTCCCGGAGCCCACCCGCCTAGCCGACCATTGGGCCGAGGAGTTCAAAAAGGAGCTGTGGTAAGACATTCGCCACCAACAGAGTAACCTCTTGCCCCGCAGTAATACCACCGATACAAAAAAGAGCCTGACCATATGGTCAAGCTCTTTTGCATTAGGAGAGAAGACTACAAAGATGCTTACTGCACCACAGTCAATGTATAGAAGCGGCTTTCGTAAGCTCCTCCAGCCAAAAGCGCATCTACCCGCAGGTTAAATGTGTTAGCGGCGCGGGTTGAAGCTGGGGCGGTGCCAGCACCTACCACTGCTCCGTCGCTGGTGTTGCGCAGGTCGTTGGCAGCAACGGTGAACGTAGCAACTCCATTGGTTACAGGCAGGGTGAATTCCTTGGTTTTAGCTCCCGCAGCCACCGTATAGTTGCTGATGACCCTTACCGAAGTAGCTTCGTTGCCAACTCTTATTTTCAGGGTAATCGGCTGATTGACTTTGTAATCAGCTGATATTTTTTCGATGTTGTCATCAAAAACGATGTTGGCCTTGGGCATAACCATTACCACCTCGTCGTCCTTCTCACAACTCATAAGCGGGCCGACTGCACAGAGCACCCAAAGCAACAGAAGGAAGGATTTATTCATGGGAAACAAAGAGAACATGAAGTCAAAAAAGGAAAGTTTGAGGAGGAATTAAGCGCCGGGGTCCCAGAACACCTGTGGCATAGTCAGGTCGGAGGAGCTACGCGCCGGCGTATTCGGGTTGGTTACCCGCTCCAAGTCGGCGTAAGGCAGCACCCGCGGAATTGCGGGCAAGGTAGCGCCCACGGACGGGGTCAGTGCCGGGAACTTAGTCCGGCGCCAGTCGCTCCAAGGCTCAACGGCAACGCCAAAGTTGGCCACAAACTTCTCTTCAATAATGGTGCGTAGCAGGCCTTGCGACGCAATTTGTGCAGGCAAGGTTGCCACGTAGGCATCAGCTGCCGCCGCAGGTATAGCGGCCATGGTCAGCGAAGCGCGCACGCCATCGGTCAGGTACCTCGTAGCCTGCGCTACGTTGCCGGTGCGCTGGAAGTGCTCGGCCAGAATCAGGTTTTGCTCAGCAAACGTAAGCATACGAATGGGAGCATCACCGGCGTAATCCTGAACTCCAGTTCCCGTGCGGGTGCCGCGCAGGTAGGTATGCATCCGCGAAAAACTGGTGGAGATGGTAGTGCCCGTGCCGTTTACTACCCCCGTATACTGACCAGCCGGCGACTCCGTGAAGTAAGTCGTGCGCCGCGGATCACTCTTGCCATTCATCAGGTTTACCAGCGTTGCGCTAGGAAAAAACTGATTCGGACGGCGCGGCTCAAACTGGTCAATCGGGTTGGTCCGGTTTGCTAGTGCCTGGAAGTTGAGCTGGAAGTTATCCGATACGCTGGTCATCAGGGGCGCCCCCGACGACAACAGCGTATTGATGTTGGAAGTAGCTGTAGCCGCGAACTTGGGGTAGTAGTGTACATACAACCGCAATTTTAGCGCATTAGCCAGCTTTTTCCACTTGGTCAGGTCCCCATTGTACAGCAGGTCGTCGGCGCCAGGAGTAAGAACCGATTGCTTGTCCAAATCAGCTACGCCATCATCTATTAGCGTAATCAAGCCCTTGTATACGTCCTCTGACTTGTCGTAGGTAGGCTGCAGTTGAGCCTCAAACTGTAACGCTTGGCTGTAAGGAATATCGCCAAAAGCATCGGTCGTGACGGCAAACAGGAAGGCCTGCATGATTTTAGAGATGCCGGCGTATTTCGGGCTACTGCTCTGCGTTTGCTCGATCAGCTTTTTCATGTCGGCCTGGGCGTTAGCATAAATGCTGGTGCGCCACAGGTTGTTCATGTCGGTTGCCGTAATGATGTAGCGGTCGTAGTCGACGGGCTGCACCAACCCGCCCTGGCCCGCAAACTGCTGCGCAAACAACGAGGTATAGCGGTGCAAATCTGAGCCCATCAGGAAGCCCAGGTTGGTTTCAGCTGCTACCAGTAGGTTATTCGTGGGCGGAGTGAGAATAGAGTTGGGGTCCTGGTTTATATCCAGAAAGTCGTCGCAGGCCGTAGCTAAGCCCAGGGTAGCAACAACGGCCAAGTATTTAGTAAAGCGCGGAATACGCATAATTAGGGTCAACGAAAAAAGTTAGAAAGTAAGTTTGATGGAGCCGCCAAACGTACGGGCCTGTGGCAGGGCGTTAAACTCAAGGCCCTGCGAGTTGCTTACACCCTGAGCATTCACTTCTGGGTCAATGTGGGGCACATTGGGCGCATACAAGAACACGTTGCGGGCGTTTACCCCCAGCTCAACTCCGCCAAACGGCGTCTTATCAAGCAACTCCTTAGATAGGTTATAGCTTAACGCCAGCTCGCGCATACGCAGCCACGAGGTATCGAACACTACAAATTCAGCGCGGCCGAAACCGTAAAGGTCGTTGTAGTAGTCTTCGGCTGTAATCTGCACCCGGTTGGGCTGGCCATCAGCTGTTACCCCGTCATGAATGTATAGGCGGTTGCGGTCCTGGGTTTCCTTGGCAGCTCCCTGACGACGCAAGTCGCTTACGTTACGCGAAATCAGGTCACCACCGTAGCGCACGTCCAGTACGGCGCTCAGCGAGAGGCCTTTGAACGTAAACGTGTTGGTCATACCTCCCGTCCAGTCCGGGTTAGGATCCCCGATGATCTGGTTGTCCTGTGCCAGACGTGGCCGGCCGCTGGCGTCAATCAGGAGCTTACCGTCTTTGCGTTCGAATACGCTGCCAAACAGTACGCCGTACGGCTGCCCGGCAATAAGCCGGGTGCTAGGCGTTACGAAGCCACCAAGAGTAATTTGGGTTACACCGGGAGCCAATTCTACTACCCGGTTGCGGATGCGCGTCCAGTTAATGGAGTTGCTGTAGGTGAAGCTGCCGATTTTTACGGGCGTGGATGTGAGTAGCACTTCGAAACCTTTCGACTCCGACTTACCCACGTTCTGGAAAATGTTGGTGTAACCCGAAGCACCGGCTACCGGCACAGCAAAGATGATGTCTTCGCTCTTCTGGTGGAAGTACGTGGCTTCCAAGCCCACGCGGCCCTTAAGTAGGGTCAGATCAACGCCACCCTCGTAAGTGGTCGTGAATTCTGGCCCCAGGTTGGGGTTACCGCCCGTGTTATTCAGTGATTGACCTAGCTGCCCCCGGAAGGGATACACCACCGTAGGGCCAAAGCCGTCGGCCGGAGTATTAGTAGATGCGAAATACGTATCAGTGCTGTACTCAGGAGCCTCGCGGCCCACTTTGGCTGCCGCCGCTCGGATTTTACCGCTTGTAAGGATGCTATTGCCCTTGAGCGCCGCAATGGCATCAGTAAAGACGAAGCTAGCCGATGCGCCGGGATAGAAATATCGGCGTTGCTCAGGTCCGAACGTAGACGACCAGTCGCTACGCCCGGTCAGGCCTAGGAACAGATAGTTGCGGAAATCCAGTTGTAAATCAGCGTACACGCCCACCAGCCGGCGCTCCGATGTGGTAGCAAAGGGAGTATAAGTCAGCGTGTTGGTAATATTGTCAAATCCGCGCACCTGAATATCGCTCCCGACAATGCCCACGTCAGTGGCACGACGCTGGTTAATTTCATTACCCAGCAGCAGCCGACCACCGAAGTTCTCGTTGAAATTGTGCTTAAGAGTCAGGTTAGCATAAGAGCTAAGTTCCCGACGGGTGAAGGTTTCATCTTGGATGTTACCAATTAGGGTAGGCGTACCCGCAATGAACGTACCGCGACCATCACGTGGGTTCACGTACTTGATAATCTGCGAGTAGGTGTCTGTTCCTAGCTTGTAGTCCAGGGTCAACCAATCCGTGAAATCATAGCTGATGTTGACGTTACCCACGATGCGGTTTAGTTCATCGTTATAGCGGTTGTTCTTGATAGACCATAGGGGGTTATCGTCCGTGCTATACCAGGAGTTGGCTGGCGTGAGTTCTGAAGCTGCCGTGCTGGCTGGGGAGCGTTGCCCGCCGTTAGTTGTCTCAAATGGGTACTTTGTTACGTCGTAAGTGCGGGGCAAGAACCACGTCCGAAAGAAAGGGTTAGCCTGTGTGTTACCCTGAGCAGTTCTTTCAGAAGCCGTATTGGTGAACACAAAGCTTACCCCCGACCGCAGCTTTTCCGTGAGGTTTGCAGAACCGTTGAACGTAACGGTGTTGCGCTTTAGGTCATTATTATCTAGGATACCGACCTCGTGCAGGTTGCCATATGAGGCAAAGTATCGGGTGCGCTCCGTGGCGCCCGACAAGGATACGTTATTCTGGAAGTTGGACCCGGTTTTGAAGATGTTCTCTACGTTATCCGGATTAATGGTAAAGGATTCCTGCTCACCACGGTAGTTCGTGATAGTCTGCCCCTCGGCACGAGGGCCCCAAGAACCCTGCGACAGAACGTTAAACGCGCCGCGGTTGCCCTGGCCGTACACGTTCTGGTAGTCCGGCAGACGGCCCACTTTTACTACGTTGTAGTTGGAGAACAACGTGACACTTTGCTTTTTAGAACCCAGACGAGCTCCCCGCTTGGTAGTAATCAGGATGGCTCCTGAGGCTGCCCGAGAACCGTAGAGTACAGCAGCGGCCGGTCCTTTCAGCACCGAAATCGTTTCGATATCATCCTGATTAATGTCAATGGCACGGTTGGAGTTAGAAACACCTGCTTGCAGTGCGTTTCCTCCACCACCGTTGTCAATTGGAATACCATCCACCACAAACAAAGGCTGGTTGCTGCCAGTAAACGTCGTTAGACCCCGGATAAAAATGTTAGCGGAGGAGCCTACCATGCCGTTGGATGCTTGCACCCGTACGCCCGCTACCTTACCAGCCAACGAGTTTACCACGTTGGTGGAACGTGCTTGCACTAGTTCTTCTGTTTTTACTTCGGAAACTGAGAAACCAAGCGCCTTTTTCTGCTGCTCCCGCCCGAGGGCAGTTACCACTACCTCGCCCAGCTGTTTGCTGTCAGAGGCCAGGCCTATATTAATAACGTTGTCCTGGCCTATGGTGCGCTCCACATTTACGAAGCCAATGGAGCTGAATGCCAGCACGCTAGAACCTGCCGGTACAGTAATGGCATAAGTACCGTCACTGTTCGTGGATGCTCCCACGGTGGTGCCTTTCACAAGCACTGTTACACCAGGCAGGCCCTGCCCCGTAGCTCGGTCGGTAACCCGTCCTGAGATTTCACGCGTCTGGGCGTTTGCCTGCTGCATCAGGGCTGGAGCCATGAGTAACGCGCTGAGTAAAATTTTACGCATATGAGTGAAAAATGGGAAATAAGATGATTACTACCGGCCCGGACGAGATAAAACAACGGTTATTATTTTAGTTATTTCACTAAACTCTACCGTGTCGGCCTCATAAACATATGCCAAAAATGAAATAATCGCAAAAACCCTTTGCCCATATTGAGGTAATTAGGGTATCTGCTGCTATATTTTTTGATATCATCAATAATTAGTGCAATGGTATTTGTTAATTTCTATGTCTATAAACCTTATTGCATGTTGCCTAGTGGATGAACAATCTGGACATTAGACTATCTATATCAAACAGCGCTGATTTCATAGAAAGCAATGCGAAGCGCTTCAGCAGCCTTGTGCTACCTACTGCTCTTCACTTCCGCTAGCAATGCCCTCAACGACTCCCCAGCTTCGGGTGGCAGCCCAAGCAACTGCACTATGGCTTGGTATACTATCCGAGGAGTTTTTGCCTCCTCTATTATACCGCGCTGCTCACTGACCTGGGTTGATTTGGACAGTTTCTGCCCGGCGGTATCCAGAATGAGACCGTGGTGCGCAAACTGGGTTGTGGCAAAGCTGTGCTGCCCAGGCAAGTACTGGGCTAGCCAGAGTTGGGCGGCCGTGCTGGGCAGCAGATCCAGGCCCCGCACCACAAGGGTAATACCCAAACGCACATCGTCCACTATGGAGGCTACTTGGTAGGCGGCCGCGCCATCCTTTTTGCGCACAATAAAGTCGCCCAGGCTTTCGTCCAGTTGGAGGGCTACTGGTCCTTGCAACAGATCCAGGAAGCGGACGGGGGTAGGCGTGGGTACGTGGGCACGCCAGGCCGCGTCAGGAGTTGTAAGGGGTAGCGGCTGGTGTTGGCAAGTGCCGGGGTAACGGCCGTCGGGTAAGACCAGGCGGGCGAGTTCGGAGCGGGAGCAGCGGCAGGCGTAGAATACCGCGGGGTGAGCCTGCTGGGCCGCTTGCAAGATGGCCTCGTAGTCGGGCAGAAAATGCCGCTGGGAGAAGTGCCGCTCAAAATCATCGGGGCCGGTGGGGCCGTGGTCGTAGTCGAGGCCCAGCCACTCCAGGGTGCGGAAGATATTGTCGAGGTAGGCTTGTCGAAACCGGGCCCGGTCTAGGTCATCAATGCGCAGGTGCAGGGTGCCCCCGGCCCGGCGCGTGAGCAGCCACGTCAGCGTGAAGTTGATGGCATTACCCAGGTGCAGAAAGCCGCTGGGGGTAGGCGCCAACCGCGAAACAACCGGAAAGTCATGCAGGTGCATAAATTAGTAACAAAAAAGTAACCCCTACCCTGCTAGGCAGGCTGCAGCGCGGCCTTGTTCTGCTCGCCCCAGGTTCGGATGGCCTCAATGACAGGCTGCAGGCTGTGGCCGCAGTCGGTGAGCGAGTACTCCACGGTAGGTGGAACGGTGGCGTAGGGCTGGCGGCGCACAATGCCGTGGGCCTCCAGCAGCTTCAGCTCCTTAACCAGCATGCGGGCCGTAATGCCGGCTACGTCGCGCTCCAGCTCCTTGAAGCGTAGCACCTCATGCTGGAGCAAACTGTCGATAATGGCAAACTTCCATTTGCCTTCTAGTACGTCCAGCGTTTGCCGGAATGCGCACTGTGGAAATTCTTTTGCGCGTGTAGCCATCGTATGTACTTGGTTATCAGCAAAGGTTACACGCAGGGTATTAATATACAGCTGTGTACCTGCTTGCAAAAGTATAGCAAGAAGTGAATCTTTGAACTACAATTCATGTATGTACATACGATTGTGCGCTTCGATTCATCTTACCCTTTTACCAACCATGCAGACTTTGCTTCATACAGCGGCCTCCCGGGGCCACGCTAGCCACGGCTGGCTTACTTCGTATCATACCTTCAGCTTCGCGGGTTACCAGAACCCGGAGCGGGTGCACTTTGGGGTGCTGCGCGTACTCAACGATGATACCGTGGCGGGCGGCATGGGCTTCGGCACCCACCCCCACGACAACATGGAAATCATCAGCATTCCCCTTTCCGGCACGCTGGAGCACAAGGACAGCGCCGGCAACCACGGCATTATCCAAAGCGGCGACGTGCAGGTAATGAGTGCCGGCACGGGCATTGCCCACAGCGAGAAAAACCACAGCCAGCGGGAGGAAGTGAAGTTCCTGCAGATTTGGGTATTCCCGAACAAGCGTAATGTTACCCCCCGCTACGATCAGCAGACGTTCCGGGCCGAGGACCGCCACAACCGCTTTCAGCAGGTATTGTCGCCGAATCCCGATGATGCAGGCGTGTGGATTCACCAGGACGCGTGGTTTCATTTAGCCGATTTTGACGCAGGTTTCACGGCAGAATATCAGGTAAAAAAGCCCGGTAACGGCGTGTATGTGTTTGTGCTGGAAGGCGACGCGACAGTAGGCGGACAGGCCCTGCACCGCCGCGACGGGTTCGGCATCTGGGACGCGGAAAGCTTTACGGTGCAAGCCGATTCTGCTACGCGCCTGCTGCTGATGGAAGTACCCATGACCCTGTAAGGCCCCGCTGCCCTGCATCATTCCGGCGGGCCAGCGCGTAGGCTTCACCGACGAACCGGCGTTGTCTGCCGACTTACGGCGGAGGGTCAAGACGCCCGATTTACTTTCACCACTACACACCTGTTTTTGCCTGCTTCCCGCTCTTTGTTTTGCCTCGGCCCAAACAATGGCGGGAAGTATGGTTTACTAGCTACCATGAAACACGCCCCCACTACTTTTCCCGTTCAGGAAACTATCCGCAAACGCTGGAGTCCACGGTCCTTTGCCAGCTACCCCGTAGCCCCGGAAACGCTTCAGCAGGTGTTTGAAGCTGCCTCCTGGGCCGCCAGCGCCATGAATGAGCAGCCCTGGCGCTACATCTACGCCCACCACGCCAACCAGGAAGCATTCCAGAAAATGGTGGACTGCCTGCTGCCCGGTAACCAGCCTTGGGCCAAAAATGCCCCCGTTCTGATTCTGGCCCTGGCCAAAACTCAGTACGACAACGGCAACCCCAACGGCGCTGCTCTTCACGACCTGGGCTTGGCCAACGCCAACCTTATTTTGGAGGCTACGGCTCTGGGCCTGCACGGCCACTTCATGGGCGGCTTCGATGCGGCCAAAACCCGGGAGGCGTTTCAGATCCCGGAGAATTTGCAGCCGGTAACCTTTATTGCCCTGGGCTACCTGGGCGCGGCCGAACAACTGGAGGAGCCCTTCCTGAGCCGCGAAAAAGCCCCGCGCCAGCGCAAGCCGCTCACCGAAATTGTCTTTCACGAAAGCCTATCCGCCTAAACTATGCCCTTCCGCCTCACCCGAGCCGCCGACCGCGGCCTGAAAGACATTGGGTGGCTGCAAAGCCATTTTTCCCTGAGCTTCGGCCCCTACGCCAACCCCGAGCGTGCCGGCTTCGGGCTGCTGCGGGTATTCAACGATGACTTTGTGCAGCCCGGAAACGGCTTTGGCCTGCACGCTCACGCCAACATGGAAATCATTTCCGTGATGCTGGCCGGGCGCATGAACCACAAAGATTCGTTGGGCTACTCGGAAGAGGTAGGACCCGACTCGGTGCAGATTATGAGCGCCGGCAGCGGCCTGCGCCACGAGGAGCACAACATCGGCGAGGACGAAGTGAACTTCCTGCAGATCTGGATTGAGCCCAAGCTGCAGAACGTGACGCCCCGCTACCAGCGCCGCGCCTTCCCCCGCGAAAAACGCCGCAACCAGCTCACCACCATTGTCAGCAACGAGGAAGGCACCGCCCACTGCTGGATCAACCAGAACGCCCGGCTCAGCCTGGGTTTATTTGACGCCGGCCAGCAGGTAGAGTACCGCCTAAACCCAGTTAATAAGTGTGTGTTTGTGTTCGTGATGGAAGGCCAGCTAACCGTGAACGGGCAGGTAGTGGCCGCGCGGGAAAGCATCGGGCTCTGGGACACAGATTTGGTGTCTATTCAGGTGGAGGCCACCAGCCACTTTGTGCTGATTGAAGCACCTATCAACCACTAAGCCTTTAAAAGCCAGCGTATTCAGCAAAAATGCACATTGCCGGTACAAAGCCTCTGCCCATGGGTAGGGGCTTTGCCGTTTGTAGCCAGCCGCAAAAGCTCGGCGTTACGTGGGAATACGGCAAGGAGTTGTACATCCTTTAGAAAATCTGACGGATTGTGCCGTCCTTTGTAGTAATTTTCTGTTGCTTACCTCTTTCTATGAAAATATTTCGACTCACCCTGGCTTTGTGCGTGAGCACGCTGAGCCTGGCAACGGCGCAGGACTTGCCGTACCAAACGCCCCCCAGGGCCATTGCCGCGTTGGCCGATGCTGCCCCTACCCCGCGGGTTAGCTTTGCCTCCAACGGGCAGTGGATGCTGCTGATGGATGTGCGCGACATGCCATCTATTGCCGAGCTAAGCCAGCCAGAACTGCGGCTGGCGGGCTTGCGCATCAACCCGCGCACCAACGGACCTAGCCGCACGGCCTACGTTTCGTCCCTGCGCTTGCGTAAGCTGCCCGATGGCAAGGAACTGCTTATTACGGGCCTGCCCGCCAATGCCCGCATCAGCGACGTGCAATGGTCGCCGGACAATACCAAAATTGCCTTTACCCACACTACCAACAACCACGTGGAGCTGTGGATTGCGGATGTGGCCTCGGCCTCAGCTCGCCTGGTGCCCAACCTGTTTCTGAACAGCGTCTTTGGCACTCCATTCGAGTGGGTTTCCGACAACAAAACCATCATTGCCCGCGCGGTGGTAGGTGGCCGGGGTGAGGCTCCCAACCCTACTGAAGTGCCCAAAGGCCCGGCTATTCAGCAGAATATTGGCCGCACCGCCGCTGCCCGCACCTATCAGGATTTGCTGAAAAGCCCGGTTGATGAGCGTCTGTTCGACTACTATGCCTTGGCTCAGGTAGTAAAGGTGGGCCTCGATGGCCGCATGGCCCCGCTGGGTCAGCCCGGCATGATTCAGCAGGCCGTTCCCTCGCCCAATGGCCGCTACGTGCTGGTGCGCACCCGTCACCGCCCCTACTCGTACACTCTGCCCGTCAGCAGCTTCCCGCAACGAGTAGAAGTACTGAACCTGGAAGGGTTGGTAGTAAAGGAGCTAGCCGAACTGCCCCTGGCCGATAACGTACCCACCAGCTTTGACGCCGTGCCTACTGGGCGCCGTCAGTTCGGGTGGCGCGAAGATGCCCCCAACACCGTATTCTGGGTGGAGGCCCAAGACGGTGGCAATCCTAAAACAGAGGCGGCCGTGCGCGACAAGCTCTTCGCCCTAGCGGCCCCCTTCGATGGGCAGCCCCAGGAGCTGGCGGCCTTACCCCTGCGCTTCCGCGACATTCACTGGGGTACCGATAAGCTGGCCCTGGTAGAAGGTTACCGCTGGGCTGACCGCAAGGAAACCACCTGGACCTTGGACTTGGCCACCAAAACCTCGCTCACGCCCCTGTTTGAGCGTTCTTCCCAGGACACCTACACTGACCCAGGAACCCCGTACCTGCACCGCAACAGCCAGGGCCGCCAGGTTCTGGCTACGGATGGGGCCGGCGACGTAGTGTACTTCATTGGTGCGGGTGCCTCGCCCGAGGGCGACCGGCCTTTCATTGACGAGCTAAACGTGCGCACCAAGAAAAGCGCCCGGTGGTGGCGTTCCGAGGCGCCTTACTACGAGATGCCCGTCACGATTCTGGATGCGGGCAAGCGTACGTTCGTGACCCGTCGGGAGTCGCCCCAAGAGTCGCCAAACTACTTCCTGCGCGATGCTCCGAGCTTGAAACTCACCCCTCTGACCAAATTTCCAAATCCCTACGCCAGCCTCGGCAACCTGCAGAAGCAGGTGCTGAAGTACAAGCGCGCCGACGGGGTAGAGCTGACGGCCAACCTCTACCTACCCCCGAACTACAAGAAGGAAGATGGCCCGTTGCCAACCCTGATGGAGGCATACCCGGTAGAATTCAAAGACAAGAAGGACGCCAGCCAAGTAAAAGGCTCGCCCTACACCTTTGCCCGTCTGAACTGGGGCTCCCCAGTGTACTGGGTAACCCAGGGCTACGCCGTTCTGCAGGGCACCAGCATTCCAATTGTGGGCGAGGGCACGAAGGAGCCCAATGACACGTACGTGGAGCAGCTTACGGCCTCGGCCAAGGCGGCCATCGACGAAGGGCAGCGGCTGGGGGTGGTAGACCCCAAGCGAGTAGCCGTAATGGGCCACAGCTACGGGGCATTCATGACGGCCAACCTACTGGCTCACACCAACTTGTTCAAGGCAGGTATTGCCCGGAGCGGCGCGTATAACCGCACCCTGACGCCCTTCGGGTTCCAGGGCGAGGAGCGCACCTACTGGCAGGCACCGGAAGTGTACAACACCATGTCGCCTTTCAACTTCGCCGATAAAATCAAAACCCCAATTCTGCTGATTCACGGCGAGGCTGATAATAATTCCGGCACCTTCCCCATCCAGAGCGAGCGGTTTTATAACGCGCTGAAGGGCCACGGCGCTACCGTGCGCTACGTAGTACTACCGGCCGAGTCGCACGGCTACTCAGCCCGCGAGTCCATCATGCATATGCTGTGGGAGATGAATACCTGGCTCGACACCTACGTAAAGAAAGCCAGCACCGCGCCCGCTACGGAGAATACCAAGGCCGACGTTCGGTAAGCGCTGTTTGGTATTGTTTGCACTACCCCCGGGCCATTGGTCTGGGGGTATTTTTTTTGCAGCCATTATCTATATTGTTTTTTATATACTACACAATAGCCGATTGTATAAAATTTTAGCCAGTATGAAACCCGCCTTTTGTCGCTTCGTTAAAAGGCTAAACTCCATCCATTCAGGATTTATCATACTGACCATGAAAACGTTCAAGATATATGCGGCCATGCTTTCGGCCCTTTTCGTGATGGAAAGCACTGTGGTAACATCGACTGCGGAAGCACAAACCACACCCAAGAAAACCTGGAGCAGAAAAGCAAAAGGGGCTGCCATTGGTGGGGGCGCCGGCGCCGTAACCGGGGCCGTGATAGGCGGCGGTAAAGGAGCCGTGCTGGGCGGCGTAGCTGGCGCAGCGGCCGGTGGCATTATTGGCCGTAAGAAAGACAAGAAAAAAGATCCTGTTCGTCACGAACAATATTCGCGCAGAGACTAACGCAAGAGTAGCTGTAGCAGATTATAAAGCCCCGAACCACCCGGTTCGGGGCTTTTTTGTGAACGGGCCAGCCGCCTACCCTGGCACCTTGCGAACCGGCTGCCGGCCCCTCCGCGTGCAACCCCCAAGCGGAGTTAGCGAGTATGGCTACTATGCACGTGTTTGTTTACTCTGACTTGAACCCTAGAGCGCAGGCCGACTTGCTGGCGCAACTCCCCCCCGACGTCACCGTTTCCTTCCGCTCCGGGCTGGCAGCTCCGACCCAGCAGGAGGCACTACAGTCGGCAGATGTGCTGCTAGGCAACCCGCCTGCGGCCTGGCTAACGCCCGCGCCGCCCCGGCTCCGGTTTTGGCAAATTGATTCGGCCGGCATTGAACGGTATCAGCAGGTAGCGCTTAGCTGCCCGGTAGCCAACATGGGCGACTTTTTTGCCTGGCCCTGCGCCGAGACGATGGTGGCAGGCCTATTGGGCCTGCTGCGTTACGTGCCTGAGCTAGCGGTGCTTCAAGCCAAAAAACAGTGGGTAGGTGGCCCCGTGCGCCCGAAACTCGGATTACTGCGCGGTAAGCGCGTTGTTATTCTGGGAAGCGGCGCCATTGGCCAGGCCGTAGCCCAACAACTCACGGGTTTCGGGTGCTCCGTGCAGTTTCTGGCCCGCACCGATCCGCAGGCGCAGCTTCATTCCCCGGAAGAACTGCGCGCAGCCCTGCCCGCTACCGACATTGTGGTGAACTGTCTGCCGGGTAGCGCCGAAGGCTTTTTCTCCGCCGACCTTATTGCCGCCATGCTCCCGGATGCCCTCTACGCCAGCGTGGGCCGCGGCAACACCACCGACGAGCCTGCCCTGATTGCGGCCTTGCAAGCGGGCCGGCTTGGGGGCGCCGTGCTGGATGTAACGGCCCAGGAGCCTTTGCCTGCTGAGAGCCCGCTCTGGAGTTTGCCGCGCGTACTGCTCACCCAGCACAGCGGGGGCGGCCAGCCCGGCGAAGACGAGGGCAAAGTGGCCGTGTTCCTGCGTAACCTTCGGCGCCTACTCCAGCAGCAGCCCCTGGAAAACCAGGTGGACCTGCAGCGGGGTTATTGAGCCCGCTATTCTTGGGGCGCAGTGCAACCATTGCGCGGGTGGGTACACTCTTGCCGATACCCACTTTTCGATGTTTGCTATGCGCCAACTGTACTCTCTCTTAGTAGGCAGCACGTTTCTGCTGAGTCTCACGGCTTGCCCCCTGGTGGAGCCGGTTGACCGGGTGCCGCTCCCATCCTACAAGCCCCTGCTTATGGCCCGAACCCAGTTGGAGCAGGCCGTAGCCGTATTGCCGCCTCAAGAACTGCACAACACGGGCAAAATTTACCTGCGCGACCCGTACATTCTGATCAATGAGCAGTATCAGGGGGTGCACATCATCAATAACCAGGACCCCAGCCACCCCCAGCCGGTAGCCTTTCTGCGCATTCCCGGCAACGTGGACGTGGCCATGAAGGGCAACCTACTCTACGCCGACAGCGGCCCGGATCTGCTCACCTTCGACCTTTCCAACGTGCGGGCGGCTCGTTTGCTCCACCGCGTGCGGGAGGCCGTACCGGAGCTACCCATGCCCGAAACCGCCCAGGTTCCCGCCGAATATCAGGTCCAGAACCGCCCCGCCGATGCGGTAGTGGTCGGCTGGCAGAAGCTATAATTCTGTTTTCTCTGCCGATATGCGTTTACTTTCTACTCTCTTACTGGCTACCCTCGCCGGTGGCCTCGGCCTAGCTCTAAGCAGCTGCTCGGCCCAAGGCGACGCCGCCCCTGCCAGTGCCGACGTGGCCCCCGGTAGCGACGGAAAAGGTGGCTCCCTGGCCCGCTTTACCGTGCTTAATAATACCCTCTACGTCGTTGATAACCAGAGCCTGCGTCTCTTCGATCTGACGATACCGACCGCTCCGGCCCGCGGCACGGTAGTACCCCTGGGCTTCGGCATCGAGACTATTTACCCGCGCGCGCCCTACCTGTTTCTGGGTACCCAACGGGGCATGTACATCTTCGATGCCAGTCAGCCGGCCCAGCCCCAGCAACTAGCCTTCTACCAGCACGTGGTCAGCTGCGACCCGGTGGTAGTGGACGACCGATACGCCTACGTAACCCTGCGCGACGGCCGCAGCTGCGGAGGTGGCCCCAACCAACTCCAGGTTATCGACCTGACTAATCTGCGCGCCCCGCGCCTGGTTCAATCGTACCCCATGACGCACCCGCTGGGGCTGGGCGTAGATAGTACTCTGCTGTTTGTGTGCGACAAAGACCAACTGAAAGTCTTCAGCACCCGCACGACGCCGGTACTGCCGCCCCCGCAAACGTTCAGTGTCAGCTTGTCCGACGTTATTCCGCACCGTGGGTTGTTGCTGGCCATCGGGCCCCGAGGGCTGTACCAGTATCGCTATAGCGGCAGCACACTGACGCCCCTGAGTCATCTACCCATTATTCCGACCAACTAATGCGCAGCTTGCCGATGTGGGGAATACTGAGCGCGGGGCTGTTGAGTTTAAGTATTGCGGCAGCGGCGCAGTCCGTGGGGCCGCGTCCGGCGGGGCGGCTGCACAGCGTAAAGCTGGGCATGGCTCCCGTAGTGGCCGGTGGCTTTCATGTCAGCGGAGAGAAATTGTGGAGCCCCGCCTCCCGCAGCGCCTGGGTAGTTACGCCCCAGCTTTATTACGGCCCAGTGTCCAACTTCACCTCCGACTTGAGCGAGGGGCAACAGGACCGGGTGCGCGGCTATGGCCTGGATGTGCAGCACCGCATCTACCTGGGCGAGGAAACCACCGGCGTCGAGGGTTTTTACATAGCTTATGGCCCCAGTTACCAGCACTTCCGCCTGGCGTTTCAGAGTCGTAGCTGGGCACCTGAGCTGGGAGCCAATGGCCTCACGTACTATGAGTACCGGTTGCGCCCCCAAACCGAAGTAATAGACCGGTACGGGGTATGCGCCGTGATAGGAACCCAGACGTTTCTGCCCGGCACTCCTCTGTTTGTTGATGCCTTCCTTGGGATAGGACTGCGCAAGGCATCCTCCCGCTCTACCGTGAATGGTACCCGCTACACCAGTGGCATGAGCGACTATGGCCACGAGGGAAGCTATATTCCGCTGGGTTTCCGGATTGGAGCTGCCTGGTAATAGGCCCTGGACGCCCTGCGCTTGCCGTAGTACGTGCTCCGGCTAAACACTGCGGGAAACAGGTTTCGCCGCTGTAGCGTAACGGCAGGAACAGAGCGACCCATTGGTTTACGGCCGAGCGGTGCATTGTTGTATCCTGTGACCTTGTTTTCCTGCCCATGAGCACCAGCCGCATTTATTCCGCCCCAACCGAAACCGCCCTGTGGCAACAAGTAGCCGCCGACCTGGCCCAGGAAGAAAACCAGTATGCGTACCGGGCCGAGCTGCGACAAGGAGGTTACTCTGTTCAGTTTGAGCTGGATATTGACCTGGGCGGCGGGTTTGAAGGCGGCTACGAGCTAACCACATTCCGGGCCGTAGTGGCGGGCCGCCCGGACTTTCACTTTGCTCTCCACGAGCAGGATTGGGTGCATGAAATAGGCAAGCTGCTCGGCCTGACTGACGTAGAACTTGACGACCCTGAGCTGGATGCCGCCTTCATTATTACTACCAACGACGCCGGAACCCTACGTGCTCTGCTGACCGACTCGGCCGTGCGCGCTACCCTGCTCGCCTACCCGGAACTGCGTCTGAGCCTGGCGCCCACTTCGTCTGAGCCTGGTGCGGAAGTAGTACTCTCTTGTACCAAGGAAGAAGGCATCACCGATCCGGCACAGTTGCAGGAAATCTACCATATGCTGTACGTGCTGCTACTGCGCCTGGCCCCGGCACCCAACGGCGCAGTGGCGGCCAGCCAGTAAGTATGCTGGCCAGTGAAGCTGAAACCCAGGCGCGGGTAGTAGGCAGTATAGTAGATTGCCTACTACCCGCGCCTGGGTTTTGGTTCATGCAGCTATTCAGTGACCAGGTATGATGCCCGTCAGGCGCATCACCCAGCCCAACAGATAAACACCCAGGATTACCAATACATAGGCCCACCAGGGCATATGCGCCAGGCGGTATCCCAAGCCCATGTATCTTCTTGGCCTTGTCTCCATAGTTGTAAGTGGTTAAGAGTGTGCCTGTTAATTTATCTTTTTTATCAGACAAATCATACAAGAAATTCATCTCTCAAACCAGTTTTCAGGGTGCGGGGCATACTGGTTGTGTTTCTGGTGACTGTAGTGCGAACCAGCGCCGCGCTGACTTGACACTACCCGGCCCGTACCCATTGGGTAACGTGCCAGCCCCGTTCGCACCTGGTTTGTCCCCGGCTAGCCCCCTGCTAAAATCTGCATCTGGCGGGCGTTGCCGATGGCCGAGGCATCAATGTCGTTGTTGAAGTAGAGGTAGGCTTCCCGGGCCTGTCCGGCAACTTGAATTTCGCCCAGCACCCGGCGCAGAAACTCCTCCGGGTACGGCGACTTATAGAGTTCCGGCACGCCGTGGAAGCGGTAGTACACTAGCTCCGTGTTGGTTACAACTTCATCGGGCAGGGCCGGATGGCTTTGGCCCACGAAGGCGATGCGCCGCCGGGCCAGCTCCTGGTACACGTGGCCCAGCCACCAGCTTGGGTGCCGAAACTCTACCACGTTGCGGAAGCTGGGGTCAAGGCTTTCTACGATGCGGGCCAGCCGCTCCTCGGAGTAAGTCAGGCGCGGGGGCAACTGAAACAGCACCGGCCCCAGCTTTTCGCGCAAGCCCTCCTGCACCGTGCCATAGAAGTCGGCTAGTAGCTGCTCAGTGGCGTGGAACTGCTTGTAATGGGTAATCAGCCGGGGAGCTTTCACCGAAAAACGAAAGTCTTGGGGGCTTTGCTGGTACCAGCTCTCCAGGGTTGCAAGCTGGGGGAAGCGGTAGAAGGTCACGTTCAACTCCAGGGTGCGGAAGTGCTGGTGGTAAAACTCAAACCAGCGGCGCTGGGGTAGCTTTTCGGGGTAGAATACGCCTTTCCAGTGCTTGTAGTGAAAGCCCGAGCAGCCAATGTGGTAGGTGGTTGGGAGCGGCGCGGCACCCGGAGGAAGCATCGGCATACCTTAGGCCCCGTAGGCGGTTCGCGGCGTTACGTCCCGGCGGCCGGCCCGGATCAGGCCCCAGCCCGCCAGCAGCAGCAGGGCCCCAAAAGCCAGAAAGGCCATATCCCAGGGCAGCTTATCCTCGGTGTACTCATACACGTGGTGAAGCCCGAGCAGGGTGTGGTCAATCAGGCCTTCCACTACGTTGAACAGCCCCCAGCCCAGCAGCAGCCCGCCCACCAACGTGCGTCCCGACCAGGCCACGTCCGGGCGCCGGCTAGCAGCCCACAGCACCCGCAGCCCAATAGCCGTGAGCACCCACACGGCCGCGTGAAAAACCCCGTCCCAGTACATGTTTACTTTAGCAGCTACCAGGGTATTGGGAGGCAGCTGGTTGGAAAGCATGTTGTGCCACTGCAGAATCTGGTGCAGCACAATGCCATCCAGGAAGCCGCCCAGTCCGGCCCCCATCAGCAGGCCGGCAGCAATAAGGGGGGTACGGTGCAGGGGTTCAGTCATGGGCGGAGGGAGAAGTTAGGCGGGCTTTCAGGGCCGGCGCGAAGAATACGCCCACGCCCACGAGGAGCACCACTGCCACCGGCAGCAGCAGCAAGAGTAGGTTGGCGGTGTAGTCGGCGGTGTGAATGCCAGCCTGCACCCGGGGGCGGCACACCCGGCAGGCCCAGGCATCAGGCCCAGTCAGCAGAAGTAGGCTGGTAAGCCAGGTAGCAACTACCAGTTTCATCATGGCTGAACAGATGCGTAAGGGATACCTGGAGCGTACGTAGCACCCGGGCCGAAAAGTTATGTCGAGCTAACCGCAGCCGGTCCCTGCCCGCACCCCGGAGCACCAAACCACGGCTTCCACAATAGCATAAGGCCGGCACGATGCTCTGCTAACATTGACTACCTAACCATCTGGTTAACAACAGATGAGCTTAAAACTATGGCAGCTGATTTTTCCGCCGCCAATGCAACTGAGCCCGCTGGGCAGCGTACCACTAACGGGCCCCAAGCTGGCACCACACGCCAGGTTTTCGGCCACATTCTCTCACCATACTTTCTACGAGCATGTCTAAGCAATCTGGAAAACGCAGCCAGCACGACCCCAACTCCGGGGCCAACGCCAACGATAAAATCAGCAACCAGTCCTCGGAACAAGCCCAGCACCTGGGCTCCACCGATCAGGACCGCTCGGTGCGCAGTGGCCTGCCGGGTCAGGCCAGTCAGCCGCACGTAGCTGTGGGCAACCGCCCTGAGTCCTTTAAAAACCAAATTGCCGGCGACCTGGACAGTGGCACCGGCATGACGGCCCCCACGGAGAAAGGCAACCGAGCCGGCGCCAAGAGCGGCGAAGGCCAAACCGGTGAAACCGCCATGAACACCTCTTCCAGCAAAAACCCCACCGCCGGCAACGACTAGGCCACGCCTCCCGACTCAGTTACCCGCCGCGCGCCGTGTTACCGCTAGCAGAAAATGTACTTCTGCCAGAGTACAAAAGGCACGGAGGGTGACAGACACACCGCCAGAAGGCAACCACACTCTTCTGCCTGTCATCCTGGGCAGAGCGAAGGACCTTAGCACGCCAGCACGAACATCGTTGAAACGATTTACGCTGACGTGACAAGGCCCTTCGCTTTGCTCAGGATGACAGGCGTTTGGGGTGCAGACGCACTTTTTCGATTACGGCCGAGATGACGCATCAGCAAGTACGCCGGGGCGTTTCAGGGGAGCAAACGGCCGTCGGTTTACGTACGCGTCCTACTGCTGTGCGCTCTGGCTGAATACCTGCTGCATCTGTTGCGCGTTCAAGGCCCCTACCCCACCAATGCCATTGTTGAAGTAGAGGTACACTTCCCGGACCTGTCCGGCGGCGGCAACTTCGTGGGCTACCCGGGCCAGAAATTCCGGGCTGTACGCCGACTTATATAGCTCCGGTACGCCGTGGAAGCGGTAATACACCTGCGGCGTGTTAATGATTACCTCATCGGGCAGGGGGAGCGGGTGGCTCTGGCCCACGAAGCTGACGCCGTGGCGAGCCAGCCGTCGAAACACTTCCCCATCCCACCAGCTCGGGTGCCGAAACTCGATGACATTGTGAAAATCAGGGTCAAGCTGCTCCAGAATGCGGCTCAAATACTCCTCCGTATACGCGGCTTTCGGGGGCAGCTGGAACAGCACCGGGCCCAGCTTTTCGCCCAGCCCTTCCCGGATGGTAGCGTAAAACGCCGCCAGGATAGGCTCCGCTTCCGGCCCAAACTTCTTGTAATGCGTTACCTGGCGCGGCGCTTTCACGGCAAACCGGAAGCCTTCGGGACTTTGCTGATACCATTGCTCAAAGGCCTTTAGCTCGGGCATGCGGTAAAAGGTCACGTTCAGTTCCAGAGTGGTAAACTGGGTGCAGTAGTAGGCAAACCACTTGCGCGGGGGCAGGTCGGCGGGGTAAAACACGCCTTTCCAGTCGCGGTAGGAGAAGCCGGAGCAGCCGATGTAGGTAGTGGGCATAGGCAGAGAGCGAGCAAGTACGCCGGTTGGGCGGCCCGGCCCTGCGCCTACGCAGCCCGCCGGGTCTGAGGTTCTGGGGCGAGTAGCTTTTCTGCAGCCCGCCTCTGCGGAAGTAGCGCAGACTGCATGCAGCTTTCTTATCTTGGCTGTGACAGTTCACTTAGTCAGAAGCTCATCTTCTTCCTGCACCCTACTTCCACACGATGAAAAGACTGTTTCCTTCCCTGGCGGTCCTGCTCGTCGGCTCCCAAGCCGTCGCCCAGGCGCCCATCAAAACCCAGCCCTACCCCCAAACCAGGAAGGTAGACACCGTTACCACCTACTTCGGCACCAAGGTGGCCGACCCCTACCGCTGGCTGGAAAACGACCAGGCCCCCGACACCAAGGCCTGGGTGCAGGAGGAAAACAAGGTGACTCAGGCCTACCTCAGCCAGATTCCTTACCGGGAGGCCATCCGGAAGCGGCTGGAAACGCTCTGGAACTACGAGAAGTACGGCGCTCCTTACAAGGAGGGCAAGTACACCTACTTCAGCAAGAATACGGGGTTGCAGAGCCAGTCGGTGCTGTACCGGCAGGTGGGCAACGGGGCGCCGGAGGTGTTTCTCGACCCCAACCAGTTTTCCAAGGATGGCACTACCTCCCTGGCGGGCATCAACTTTACCAAGGACGGCTCCCTGGCCGCTTACCAGATTTCGGAGGGCGGCTCCGACTGGCGCAAGGTTATCGTGCTGAAAACGGCCGACAAGAGCCTGGTGGGCGATACGCTCAAGGACGTGAAGTTCTCGGGCCTGGCCTGGAAGGGCAACGACGGCTTCTACTACAGCTCCTACGACAAGCCCACGGCGGGCAGCCAGCTGGCCGGCAAAACCCAGATTCACAAGCTCTACTATCACAAGCTGGGCACCAAGCAAAGCACTGATAAGCTGGTGTTCGGGGGCGAAAAAACACCGCGCCGCTACATTGGGGCTTCGCTTACCGAGGACGAGCGTTTCCTGGTTATTAGCGGGGCCAACACCACGACTGGCAATGAGCTCTACATCCAGGATTTGAGCAAGCCCGGCAGCCCCATTGTGCAGGTAGTAGACAACGAGAAAAGCAACGTGGATGTGGTGGACAACGTGGGCAGCAAGCTCTACATCTTCACCAACCTGAACGCGCCCAATAACCGGGTAGTAACCGTAGACGCGGCCAACCCCAAGCCCGCCAACTGGAAAAACCTGATTCCGGAAACCCAGAACGTGTTGAACGTGAGCACCGGGGGCGGCAAAATTTTCGCCAACTACCTCAAAGACGCTACTTCTCTTATTGAGCAGTACGACATGAGCGGCAAGAAGGAGCGCGCCATCACGCTGCCTTCGGTGGGCACGGCCGGCGGCTTCTACGCCAAAAAGGAGGAAAAGGAAACCTACTACACCTTCACTTCTTACATCTACCCGCCCACCATTTTCAAGTACGACATTGCCACCGGCAAGTCTACCGTTTATAAGAGGGCCGGCGTGCAGTTCGACCCCAGCAAGTTTGAGTCGAAGCAGGTGTTCTACACTTCCAAGGACGGCACCAAAATTCCGATGATTATCACCTACAAAAAAGGGCTGGTGATGAACGGCAAGAACCCGACCCTGCTCTACGCCTACGGCGGCTTCAACTCCAGCGTAACGCCCGGCTTCAGCACCAGCAACATCATTCTGCTGGAAAATGGGGGCATCTATGCCGTGCCTAACATCCGGGGTGGCGGCGAGTACGGCGAGAAGTGGCACCTGGCCGGCACCAAGCTACAGAAGCAGAACGTGTTCGACGACTTTATTGCCGCGGCTGAGTACCTGACCAAAAACAACTACACCTCCAAGGATTACCTGGCTATTTCGGGCGCTTCGAACGGCGGTTTGCTGGTGGGCGCTACCATGGCCCAGCGCCCCGAGCTATTCAAGGTAGCCTTCCCGGCGGTGGGCGTGATGGACATGCTGCGCTACAACCAGTTCACGGCCGGCGCCGGCTGGGCCTACGACTACGGCACGGCCCAGGACTCCAAGGAAATGTTCGAGTACCTCTACAAGTACTCGCCCTACCACGCCCTGAAGCCCGCCGCCTACCCCGCCACCATGGTAACTACCGCCGACCACGACGACCGGGTGGTGCCGGCCCACTCCTTTAAGTTTGCCTCCAAGCTGCAGGAAAGCCAGCAGGGCCCCGCTCCGGTGCTCATCCGCATCGAGACAAAAGCCGGCCACGGTGCCGGCCGCTCTACGGCTCAGGTTATCAGTGAGCAGACCGATAAGTGGGCCTTCCTGTTCCAGAACATGGGTGTGCCCTACCAGGCCGTAAACTAGCTTACCTCTAGTTGCTCTTTTATTAGCTTGCCGGCCTTTTACAGGTCGGCAAGCTTTTTTATAGCCCGTTCCGAGTTCAACCGTTTGCCCATGCCCCTCATCGACAAAATTGCCTGGCTGCACTTGCACGAAGGCCGCTTGCTCAGCACCCGCAGCCGCGGCAAAGACCGGTACTACATTCCTGGCGGCAAGCGCGAAGCCGGCGAAACGGACGCGCAAACCCTGCTGCGAGAAATCAAGGAAGAATTGACCGTGGATCTGGACCTGGCTACCGTGGTGCACGCCGGCACCTTCACGGCGCCGGCCCACGGCCACGCGCAAGGCGTTCTGGTGCAGATGACTTGCTATTACGCTGAGTATACAGGCACCCTGCAGCCGGCCGCTGAAATTGAGGAAGTAGTCTGGCTTACCTACCACGACCGGCCTGCCGTATCCGCCGTGGACCAGCTGATATTCGACTGGCTCCGCGAGCAACAGCTCCTGGCCGGGTGATATGCGCGCCAAACCTGTCATTCCGAGCGAAGCGAGGAATCTGGGTTAGCCTCTGGTGAGTAACCCAGATTCCTCGCTTCGCTCGGAATGACAGGTTTGGCGCTGCAACGGACACCGTAAATAATGTGCAGGTACAGCCACGCAAGGGTAGCAAAGGCTCTACACGGTGCTTAGTTACTGCACTAACTCGGCGTGCAGCCGGGCCAAGGTAGCGGCGGCATCTTCGCAGAGGCCGGGGTGTACGGGCGAGGTTTGCACGACGGTGCTGCGCGTGGCCGTGAGCCAACGAAAGCGCGAGGCCAGCGGCAGCTGCCCAATGGGGCCGCCTTCTTTCCGCCCCCGGCAAATTCGCTCGAAGGACCGGAGGCGCTCGGTTAGGTCGGCCAGGTCGAGCTGGTCGCCGGCGAAGGCGCGCAGCCGGGCCTCGGGCACATCAAAGCGCGCCTGCAGAAACCCCTGGGCCGAGCAGTACACAATCACCCCGACGTTCAGGAACTCCTCCCGTTCCACGCGGGGAACCACGCGCAGAACGGCGTACTCAAACAAGTGCTTTTCGGGCATTTTCGGCTTCCTGAACAAAGGTTTCTGATGCGGCGAGCCGGGCGGTGAGAAACCGCACGTAGTTCTGGCGCTGCTCCTCCACGGTTACCGAGGGCTCAGCCAGCCAGTCGGCCGGCACGGCGGCCACAATAGCCTGGATGCGCTCGGGCGTGAGGCGGGCACGGCCCTCGGCATCGGCGGCGGCCAGCTCCTTGGCCTGAGGTAACAGCACGTGGTCTTTGACTTGAGCGAAGGGGCGGGGCCGCGGCTCGGCCCAGCCAGGGCCGGCGTGGTGCACGTAGAGGGCTGCGCCGTGGTCAATCAGCCACAGCTCCTTGTGCCACATGAGCAGGTTGGTGTTGCGGGCCGTGCGGTCCACGTTCAGCGTCAGGCAGTCCAGCCACACAATCAGGGAAGCCAGGCGGGGCTCAATGGTGGTTACCAGGGGGTCGTAGGTGCTGGCCCCGGAGAGGTAGTGCAGGCCCAGGTTCTGGCCGGTGCTGAAGCGCAGCAGATCCTGAATTTCCTCGTCGGGCTCGGTGCGGCCAAAGGCTTCATCGAGCTGGCAAAATACCAGCTCCGGCACCCGCAGACCCAGAACCCGCGCCATTTCGCCCACAATCAGCTCGGCAATCAGGGCCTTGAGCCCCTGGCCGGCCCCCCGAAATTTCACCACGTACAGAAAGCCGTCATCGGCTTCTACCAAGGCCGGCAGGGAGCCGCCTTCGCGCAGCGGGGTGACGTAGCGCGTTACGTCAACGGTTCGTAAGGAAAGGTCGCTCACCTGCATACTGCACGGAAAAGAAGGGAATAGGCCCGCAAAGGACGGATAATTCCGGTAGTTTCTGAAGCTGCTGCCGGCGCCCGGTGGCTGGCTGAGGTTGCCAAAGCCAGCCGGGGGTAGCCGGGCGCCGCGCAACCAAGTAAGCTGCTACCAGTACATACGCGTACTACTTTGCTGGCGGCCAGCGCTGTGCTGGCCCCACTCATTTGCTACTGCTGCTCCTATGAAGCCTATTGTCACCCTGACCCTGAATCCAGCCGTCGATAAAAGCACCACCGCCGACCAGATCATTCCTGATCAGAAGCTGCGCTGCGCGGCCCCCAAATTCGAGCCCGGCGGGGGCGGCATCAACGTTTCGCGGGCCCTCAAGCGCCTCGGCGCCGACTCAGTAGCGGTGTTTCCGGTGGGTGGCCCCAGCGGCGTGCTGCTGCGGGAGCTGCTGGAGCAGGAGCACATTCAGCAGCAGCCGGTGGAAACCGTGAGCCGCACCCGGGAAAATTTCATTGTGGTAGATGCCACCACCAGCCAGCAGTACCGCTTTGGCATGCCCGGCACCCCGCTCTCTGCCCAGGAGCAGCAGCAGATTCTGACTACCCTGAAGGGCTTGGCCACGGTACCCGAATTCCTGGTTATCAGCGGCAGCCTACCCCCCGGCGTGGAGCCTGAGTTCCTGGTGCGCATTGTGCGGGCCGCCAAAGGCCTGGGCATCAAGGTGGTCATTGATACCTCGGGGCCGGCCCTGCATCAGGTGCTAGCCGAGGGGGTGTATTTGGCCAAGCCCAACGTGGGCGAGCTAAGCAAGATGGCCGGAGTTAGTGAGCTGGACAGCGGAGCCGTGGCCGAGGCCGCCCACAATCTGGTGCGGGAGGGCAAGTGCGAAATCGTGGTGACGTCGTTGGGCCCGCAGGGGGCCTGCGTGGTTACCCAGGACCTGGTAGACCACGTGCCGGCCCCGGCCGTGAAAAAGCGCAGCACCGTGGGGGCCGGCGACAGTATGGTGGCCGGCTTGGTCTACGGCTTGTCCACGGGCCTTTCGGTGCGGGAAACGGTACGCCTGGGCGTGGCCTGCGGCACGGCTGCTACCATGAACCCCGGTACCGAGCTGTTCCGCCAAGCAGACGTGGAGAAGCTCTACCAGTGGCTGCTGCAACAAACTATGCCGGCAAAAGCGGCCTAACGCCGCGTTATCAGCATACTACCAAGAATCATACAAACAGGGGCCCGGTACAGTGTGTACCGGGCCCCTGTTTGCAAGGGCATTATGCTTAGCCAGGAGGGTTACGCTACCCCGGCTACCCTGAGGGCAGGTTAAGCCGCCGACCAATAGTCGCGCAACAGGGCTTGCAGGTTTGCCAGCGTCAGCAGCGAGGAGCGGAAGTGCAGCAGCGGGGAGTGTACGGGGCCCACCAGAACTTCAATTTCAGAAGAGTCAGAATACCACAGCACGCTGATCAGGGCCTTGTCGAAATGCCGGCATACCACGCGCCCTTTATCCTGCCAGGCGGGGGGGCACTCCGAGGAGTCACGAAAGCCTAGTTCCAGTAAATCAGCAATCAACATAAGCAAAAGCGGTACTAAGCAGAAAAATCAAGGCTCAAAATTATCAGATAGCGTACTGTCATCCAAACAACTACGCCCTAATCAGTCGCTTATCGGCGGGCTTTGCCCCGGCTCGCCGCGCAACCACAGGCCCCCGGTCGGTAGTTGCCGGGTAGAAAAGCGGGTTTTCTTAGGGGTAGCGGCCGGAAAGTAAGCCTTCCCCATTATCCGGCGCGTACGCCAAATTCCGTTGTTTTCGCTCCCAAGTCATCTGGTTCAGCTTTATTCTGTTCCGCCGCGCTAGGGCGGCCCGGGCGGGCTCGCCCGGCGTGGTGCGGGGCGTTATCACCGGCACTTCACGTCTACCCTTCTTGCCGCCGGGCGCGCTGAGTGCGGCGGCAAGCTGCTTCCAGCCCTGACGCTGGCCTAGGAACCCGGTCGTACTTAACCGGGCTACCTGGTAACGGCCGCCGGCGACACCCTGCGCGGCCGGCTCACCATTCCGCAGTTTGCCCTGAACAACGGCGTGGTATTCCGGGCCGATGCGCAGGCCCCCACCCGCCGCTACCAGGAGGTAGGTGAGCTACGCGCCCTGCGCCTGCACGACGGCCGCTACTTTGTGCGGCGCACGCTGGTCGCCGCCCGCAACGGGCGCTGTTGACTTGCACTACCGGGCTTTCGGTCTGAAAGCCGGCGTTGCGTTCTAGCCGCGGAACGCCGGAAGCGGAGCAAGGTGGCAGGTGGCAGCAAGTGGGCCAGGGCGCTGCCCCGGCGGGCCAGGCGGGTAGCAACGGCGGCAGCCAGGGCAGATAAATGGCAGTAATTCAGCTGAAAATCAGTATATTATTACTATCCCGTACTTCTTATCCTGCTTTTCGCCATGAATAACCAGACTGCCCTGATTACCGGTGCCTCCAGCGGCATTGGCTTCGAGCTGGCGCGCTGTTTCGCCCGCGACGATTACCGTGTGGTGCTGGTAGCCCGCCACCTCAACGAGCTGGAGGAAGCGCGCCGCCTGCTGCACCAGGAGTTCAGTACCGTTGATATTGTGCTGCTGCCCACCGATTTGAGCCACCCCGACGCGGCCGGACAGCTGTACGCGGAAACCGAGCGCCGCCGCCTGCAGATTGACGCGCTGGTGAACGATGCGGGCTTCGGCGAAACCGGGTACTTCACGGATACCGACCTGGAAACGGAGCTGCGCATGATTCAGGTGAATGCCGCTTCCCTGGTGCACCTCACCAAGCTTTACCTGCAGGATATGGTCGCGCGCAATGAAGGCCGGATTCTGCAGCTGGGTTCGGTGGCCTCGTTTTCGCCCAGCCCCTGCCAGGCGGTGTACGCTGCCACCAAGGCCTTCGTGCTCAGCTTCGCCGAGGCCGTGCAGCACGAGCTGAAGCAGCAGAAGTCGGCCGTTACAATGACCATTCTCTGCCCGCCGCCTACTGACACCAACTTCTTCCGCACGGCCCACGCCGAAAACACCCGCGCCGCGCAGCACCCGGCCTCGGCTCGCGAGGTAGCCCAGGAAGGCTACGACGCCCTGATGGAAGGCGCGGCCCGTTCCCTACCCACTCTGGGCGCCAAGGTCAACTTCTTTTCCAGCCTGCTCCTCCCCGATTCCATGCTGGCTACCCTGATGAACACCCAGCTGCACGCGACCAGCAAGTAGCCGGCCCACCATGGGCTTGGCGGGGGCTGCCGTTCCAGGGAAGGCAGGAAGCGGCGTTTACGGGCGCTTCAGCCCCAGACGCTCCACCGTTTCGCCCTCGAAATCAAACTCAATCAGGATGGCGGGCTCCTCGCCCACCACCCAGCCGTCGTGGCCGGGGGCAATGGCTACCACCTGGGGTGCCGCGTACTCCTCCTGCGTCCCGTCGGCGTATTGAATGGCCAGGCGCCCGGCCGCCAAAAACCCTACGTGGGCGTGCTGGCACAGCTCGGTGCCAAGCACGGGCTTCAGGTCCTTCGACCAGCGGAACCCCGCGGGATACACCACGCGCTTCACCCGCGAGGAGCCGCTGGTCCGAACAACGTCAACTTGCACGCCGCCTACTTCGCGGCGGGTGGCGTCCTTGAGCGGACCCAGAAGGGTAGCAGTATCCATGGCAGAAGGCGGTAAGATGACCGGAAGGTGAGCAGACTCCTGAAGATAGCAAATTCACCGTTACGCTTGGCGCGGTAGTGGGGCTGCCCTGGTGGCAGCCGCGGCGGCCGGCTACGGCGCGTAGGCTGGCCTCCGTCCGCCGGTTGCTTACCAGAGCCCTCTGAATGCAGCACCGGAAGCCCCTGGCAAAGCCTGGCCTACTATCAGCAGCAACATCCTTATTTAAAGACTTCACAACCAACCTTCAAGAAAAATAGCGCGTACTAACTTTGTATTTCAAAGTTCTTTTATTTGCTTTATACCGCTGCTGCTTCACTTAGTGCCGGGCTGCTCTCCGGCGGCGGCCACGCTTGCCCCCTTTGCCGCTGGCTGCTACCCGCTTTCCAGGATTCTTCTTTCGTCCCAACATCTTACCTCTTCCCATCATGTCTCTCACCAAAAGCCTTGTTCGCCTCGCCCTGGCTACGGCCTTTTTGCTGCTTATCCCGCTGGTAGCCATGCAGTTTACCCAGGAAGTAAACTGGACCTTCTCTGACTTTGTATTCGCCGGGGTACTGCTGTTCGGGGCCGGCCTGACCTTTATTTTGGTGGACCGCATGGGCAACAGCGGCACGTACCGGTTGGCGGCGGGCGTGGCAGTTGCCGCCGGGCTGCTGCTGGTGTGGGCCAACGCGGCGGTAGGCCTGGTGGGCAGCGAGGATAACCCCGTGAACCTGCTCTACGGCGCAGTGCTGGTGGTGGCCCTCGGCGGGGCCATGGTGGCGCGCTTCCGCCCCCGGGGTACGTCCAATGCCATGTTCGCGGCCTCCTCTACCTACGCCCTCATCACGGTGCTGGCTTTGTTTGTCTGGACGCCCACCGGGGCGGCCGCCGAGCCCGCCGCTCCGCTGCTGAATGTGGTGGTAGCCAACACCGTTTTTGCCGCGCTGTGGGCCGTTGCGGGCCTCCTGTTCCGCCGCGCTGACACCACTAGCTCTGGTTTCAAGCAGCAACTGGCCTAGTACCTATCATTCCTCAACTTTACGCACTACTCATATGAGCACAGCCCATGTTGTGATGGCCGGCATCCTGCTCCTGGTCCTGGGAATTCTTTACCTGCTGGTCGCCAGCCGGGGCCGCAGCGGCACGTATAAGCTGGCCGCGGGGGTAGCCGCGGCGGCCGCCCTGCTGCTGGTGTGGGGCAACCTGGCCGTGGGTTTCATTGGCAGCGAAGACAACCCCATGAATCTGCTGTACGGCGCGGTGCTGGCCGTGGGCCTCATCGGGGCCATGCTGGCGAAACTTCAGCCACTGGGCATGGCTCGCGCTATGTTTGCGGCGGCCGCAACTCAATTTGCCGTGCCGTTCGTGGCCCTGCTTATCAAGCAACCCGAGTTGACCATGGGTGTGCTGTGGGTGACTGTGCTGAATACCATTTTCGCCGGGCTGTGGGTGTTGTCGGGGTGGCTGTTCCGGCGGGCGGGTGTGGCTGGTGTAGAGTTGGGGCGGTAGATAGCCTAGTAACAAATGATTAAGTAAGATCAGACAAAAGCTATTTTTACATTATTGCGCTTATCTGCATTGTGCGATTAGTCAGATAGAAGCAAGTTATCTAACTATGCACATCACGTTAATCACTAATTACCCAAAATAAGCCCATGGATAATTAGTACGTCTTGCAACAAGATATTTGCTCATTTTTATTTCTTTTAGCTGCATACCTAATATCCTATATAAGCAGGCAATATAATTATTTGTATAAATCCCTATCAGCGAATCATCTTCAAGAGGGTGGATATCCGATAGGATTTTGGACACGTAATCGAATTTTGCTTTTTCATAATTCACTTTCGCCTCATCATATGTACTATAATACTTATCACTATACAACTCAACTACATACATCAACTTCAGCAAGTTTTTCAAACTTTTATCTTCTACATTTAGAACAAACCTTCCCAGAAGCTCTACATCACCCAACCATTTAGGAGAAATGGCTTTAAAGTAATTTAGGTGAGCTAGTAAATGGTCATTGACTAGATAAGAGGCATTTTGAAAACTTGACTGCACAGCCTCAATATCACTGAAACCCATATACACTCTAGTTAGACGGGCAAATGACTCTGCCTCAAGAACTGCAGTACTAAATCTATGAGAAAGGTTCTCATGCGCCTTTTGTAGATAATTTCCAAAACCATCTATCTGTTCTCCCGATAACGTATTTCCCCAATTACCACCACGCCTTTCCCAAGCGATATGTAGGTTGCGTGCGCCCGCTATCAACTCTCTGACTTCAGAATCTGCTGCTGACAGATATTTTTTAATAAGTACTCCATGAGCTTCACTTAAACATAACCCATCTATTAATCGGGTTAAGTTTTCACTACTTAGAGACAATACTTTATTATCAAACTCACTCCAGTGTTCTGCTTTTGGCAGTGGTAAAATAGCAGGTGAATGTTATCTTGATGGATGCTTCAGACGACTCTCACCTGCC
>NZ_BMGS01000007.1 GCF_014640315.1 Hymenobacter glacieicola | reverse complement strand
CAGCATGCGCAGGAGCTTGAAGCCCAGCGACACGGTCAGCAGCCAAAATAACGGCGCGTAGCCAACGTGGTCGGAGTCAGCAAACCACCACAGAAAATGCCCCGTTAGCACTACCCCAATCACTACTAGTAGCCGCATTTGCCCTACCTGGGTCAAGAAGGTGTAGCCAACACGAGCGGCCGCTGGAGTTGATTGGATAGAGGAAGGAGGAGGGGAAACTGCTGTTGAAGTAGGCGTTTCTTCATAAAGAGTCATGGCGCGGCTGACTAGCAGTGTGAGAAGTAGAGCAGGGTAGTAGCTGAAAGGCGAGCAAAACAGGCAAACGTGGAGGTTGTCTTTAGTATAATGTATTCAAGTAATTTTTGTAAAATAATGCCAATAATACGATTTTTAAAATGTAATAAAATTTAATTATTTATTATAATTATACAATATTGCCTCGTCCGTACTTTTTTCTTGGTTATGGGTTTGCGACTTTTTGCTTCCTTCTGGTGGGTTATAAACCTGGGTATGTGGTTAGGCGGGTGCCAAACTGCCGATACTCCCTCGGAGCAAGTGCTTGCGCCACCACCACCGGGCGTGCTGCCCGTGCAGGTAGTAAAAACCAAAGTCGGGTGGCAGCTGCTGCGCGGGGGCAAACCCTATTATATCAAAGGGGTAGCCGGACTGCAACAGCTAGAGCGGGTGCAGGCCCTAGGCGGAAATTCCCTGCGGCTCTACACCACGAACTACGCCGACGCCATCCTCGACAAAGCGCAGCAGCAGGGCCTAAGCGTAATGCTGGGCATATGGATGAAGCCTGAGTATGAGGACTTCGACTACTTCGACCGGAAGGCCGTGGCGCGGCAGCAGCAAGAAATCCGGGAGCAGGTGCTGCGCTTCCGGCACCATCCCGCCCTGCTGATGTGGAATGTGGGCAACGAGCTGGACAACCACACCAATAACCCCCGGGCCTTTCAGGCCCTGAATGAGGTAGCCCGCATGATTCACGAGCTTGACCCCTACCACCCCGTCACAACTACTCTGACCAGCAACTTCAACATGGTATCGGCCGTGGAGCGCTTTTGCCCCGATCTGGATGTACTGACGGTCAACATCTTTGGTGGGCTAGGGGAGTTGGATGCCCGGCTCGTGCAGGATGGCTGGTCGGGGCCCTACATTGTGGGCGAGTACGGGGCCCGGGGCTGGTGGGAGGCTCCGCGCACTAAGTGGCGGGCCCCGCTGGACCAGAGCAGCGACACGAAGGCGGAGTTTATGCGCACCCGCTTCGAAAAAAGCGTTAAAGGCCAACCGAATCGGTGCCTGGGCTCCTACGTGCTTTACTGGGGCCAGCGCTTCGAGCAGACCGCCATGTGGTTTAGCCTCTTTACCGATAAGGGCGAGAAAACCGCCGTGGTAGATATGGTGCATTACCTCTGGACTGGAAAACGAGTTCCTAACCAAGCTCCGCGCTTGGCGCGCCTGCAGCTAAGCGGCCTGCCCCCTACCCGCAACGTGCTGCTACGGCCCGGGGCATCCTATCAGGTAACAGTGGAAGCAACTGATCCCGAAGCGGATCCGCTGCGCATTGAGTGGGAAGTAGTGCCAGAAGTAGATGAAAACTTCGTGCTGCCCCAGGACCGGACGGCCCCCGAGCCGCTGCCCGATCTGATTAAGCAGCCCCAAGGCCAGAGGGTATTACTGCAGGCCCCGCGCAAAAAGGGCCCCTATCGGTTGCTGGTTATGGCGTATGATGGACACGGCAGCGTAGCCACCCACAGCTACCCCTTTTTCGTGGGCCCGCTCTCAGCCGCCGACACGGCCAAGGAGCCCCAGGGCAGCTTCAGAAAAAAGGCGTTCCAGTAAGCACCGGAACGCCTCTTTAGGGATGAACTGACAGGTTCAGCAAATGCTGAATGAGTTGGTTAGCAGGCCCACGGTAGGATCAGCTTACCTGGCCGCCAGAGTAGCCCGTTTATTGAGCAGGCAGGCCGCCTTCTTTCAGCGCCTGAAACCCTCCAGCATTCACCACTTTCAGGAAGCCTTTCTCCTGCATGAGCACGGCAGCTTTGCCGCTGCGGTTGCCGGAGGCGCAGTACAGCACGTAGCGTTTTTTGGGGTCGAGCAGGGCCATTCGTTGGGCAAATTCAGGGGCGCGGAAATCCAGGTTTTGCGCCCCGGAAAGATGGCCGGCGGCAAACTCGGCCGGTGTGCGCACATCCAGGAGCACGGTGCCGGGCTGGGTCAGGGCTTGCTTCACCTCCGCCAAGTCCGCCACTGGCACGCTAGGCCTGGTTATGGTCCCAACATTCACCATGGGTACTGGCGCTGGGAGGGGCCGGGCTGCCGGAGCTGACATTTGCGCGTGGGCCGCGGCAGAACCTATCAGGAGGGCAGCAGCAAAAGCAAAACGTAACATATAAAAGAGGCTAGTGGGAAGTATAGGGCAAGGACAACCCCTGGCCCGAAGAAGTTGCGCCAGGGGTTGCAGGTTACTAATTATGAATGAGAGACTTAAAACAAGCTGCCCTGCTCGCCCGGGCCGCCGGATGAAGTAGGGCCAGTGGCGGCGGCAGGGGTAGCAGCTACGGCCGAAGAATCGCCCAGCATTTGGTCTAGCACGGCGTCCTCCGCGTCGAAGCTGGTGGGCAGCATGGCCAGCAGCTCGTCCTCGGTGATGATGGGTACTTTCAGCTCGGTGGCTTTTTCGCGCTTGGCCGGGCCCATTTTGTCGCCGGCCACCAGGTAGCTGAGCTTCTTGCTGATGCTGCCGGTAATTTTGCCGCCGTTTTGCTGAATCAGGTGCTGCAGCTCCTCCCGGCTGTGCTGCTCAAACACGCCCGACAGTACAAAGGTCAGGCCCGCCAGCCGGTCGCTCTGGGGCTGCGGGGCCTCGCCCGTCAGGGCCAGTTGCAGGCCCGCGGCCCGCAGCCCCTCAATCAACTCACGGTTTTCCGGTTCCTGAAACCAGGCCGCTACCGACTCGGCAATAACGCCGCCCACCTCGGGCACGGCAGCCAGCTCGGTGGCCGACGCGGCGGCCAGGGCATCAACGGTACGGTAATGAGCCGCCAGCTTTTCGGCCACTGTTTCGCCCACGTACCGAATGCCCAAACCAAACAGCACCCGGTCGAACGGAATCTGCTTGCTTTGCTCCAGGCCCGCCAGCAGGCGCTGCACCGATTTTTCGCCCATGCGCTCCAGCTGGGCCAGCTCGTGCGCTTTAGCGGGCAGGTCGTAAAGGCTGGCCGCATTCGACACCAGCCGTAGGTCGAAAAACCGACCCACCGTTTCCGCGCCCAGCCCGTCAATATCCAAAGCCTTACGGGACACGAAGTGCTCCAGCTTGGCCTTGAGCTGAGGCGGGCAGGCTCGTTCATTGGGGCAGCGGAAGTGGGCCTCGCCCTCGGGCCGGATCAGGGGCGTATTGCAGGCCGGGCACTGGGTAGGGTACACAATGGGCACGGCGTTGGCCGGGCGGGAAGCCAGGTCGACGCCGGTGATTTTGGGGATGATTTCGCCCCCTTTTTCCACAAAAACCAGGTCACCGAGGCGCAAGTCGAGGGCGGCAATCTGGTTGGCGTTGTGTACCGAGGCGCGCTTGACCACGGTGCCGGCCAGGGGCACGGGGTCGAGTAGGGCCACGGGGGTTACGGCACCAGTGCGGCCTACCTGGTACTGAATGGTGTGCAGGCGGGTGCGGGCAGCTTCGGCCGGGTACTTGTAGGCAATGGCCCAGCGGGGGCTTTTGGCCGTGAAGCCCAGCAGCTCCTGCTGCCGGAAATCATCCACTTTGATTACGATGCCGTCGGTGGCAACCGGGAGGGTGAACCGCTTTTTGTCCCACTCGTGCACGAAATCCAACACCTCTTCAATGGTGCCGCACACCCGCCACGTGTCGGACACGGGTAGGCCCCAGGCGTGCAGGGCTTCCAGGGAGGCGCTGTGGGTAGGAAATATGCTCCGGCCCGGCATCAGAAATGAATACGCGAAAAACCGCAGCTTGCGGGCCGCCACCAAGGCCGAATCCTGAAGCTTGAGGGCTCCACTGGCGGCATTGCGCGGGTTGGCCAGCAGGGCTTCCCCGTTGGCTTCGCGCTCAGCGTTCAGCTCGGCAAAAACCGGCAATGGCATGAAAACTTCGCCGCGTACCTCGAAGTCGGCGGGTTGGGGCGGGCCGGCCGGGCGCAGGTGCAGGGGTAGGTTGCGAATGGTGCGTACGTTGCTGGTTACTACGTCGCCGCGGGTGCCGTCGCCGCGGGTTACGCCCTGGGTGAGCTGGCCGTCCTGGTACGTCAGGCTCATGGCTACCCCGTCGAACTTCAGCTCGCACACGTACTGCACCGCGGCGCCTTCCAGCCCCCGGCGCACCCGCTCGTCAAACTCGCGTAAGTCAGCCTCGGAGTAGGTATTGCCCAGGCTAAGCATGGGGTAGCGGTGTTCCGCGGTGGGGAACTGCTTGGTGATGGTGCCTCCCACGCGCTGGGTAGGGGAGTTGGGGTGGGCAAACTGGGGGTAGTCTTTTTCCAGCTGGGCCAGCTGGGCCAGCATCTGGTCGAACTCCTGGTCGGGTACTTCCGAGATGTCGCGCTGGTAATATTGGTAGTTGAGGTGGTGCAGGCGCTCAGTGAGGGCCGTTATCTGGTGCTGAATGTTGTCGTCGGCAGGCATGGGAGGCACGGGGTTGGAGCTGCAAGCTACTAACTGCGTCCCTAAACTAACGTAGGCGCGGTCCTTCCCAGGTACGCCAAACCGCCCCGCCCCGTTCCCCAGTTTCTGGGTGTTGGCTGGATCTGGTCGGCCATAAAAAAGCCCCGGGCGACGGGGCTTTTCTCACGATGATACTTTACTTGTCGGCTACCAGCACGCCGCTGGCCTCAAAGTTTAGCTGCTGCTGGGGCTGGGTAATGGCGGCTACTTCCTGCGCCGACTTGCCGGCGTCCTTGGCGTAGTGCTGCAGGTCGGAAACCGGAACCGTTTCGCGGTGGGCCCAGCCGTCAATCACGACGGTTTTGCCGGTAATGTCCTTGGGCACGAAAAAGGCGTAATCCTTGAACCGCACGCGCATAGGCTCTCCGTTGGGCGCCTGCAGCGTAAGCCAGCAGCCCTTGGCCTGGCACACGGCCGTGGCAGTGCCTACCAGCTTCACCCGGGCCGAATCCTGCTCACCCAGCAAGCTGTTCAGGGCTGAAACTGGCTGGGCGCCCGCGGCCGTGATGGGGGCGCCGTAGGTAGTGCCCGTGGGGCCCGCAGTGGCGGCAACCGGCGTTGGGCTAGCGGTGGTTGTGGCGGCAGCGGTTTCGGTTTGGGGTTGGCAGGCGGCCAGCAAAAGCACGCTCAGGGCGCCGGTGAGTGGGGTAAGCAGGTGCATAGCAAGCAAAAGTGTCGGGTTCAGCTCTCAACTTACGATTTTTTAACCTTGTATTTCTCCTTCTCCCTGGGCTGAATGGTGCCGCCGGCGGGTGCTCCCGTATTGATGGCTGTTAGCAGGCGTACCTGTTCCAGCTTGCCTTTTTTGTCATAGACTTCACTTTTGACAATGCCCACGGCCGGCGAGTAATAGTCAACTACCCGCACGGCGTTGCGCATGACCATGTCGGCGCGGGCGGCGGTGGCGCTTTCCCGCTCGGCTTCCACTTTGTAGCAGGCAAAGGAGCCGGCTGGGGTCGTAACCATTTCAGTGCCGGTTACCCGGCGCTTGTGCACGGTAGTGTACACCTTGGCAATATCGACGGCCGTGCTGCTCACCTGCACCGAAATACCGCCCTGGGGCAGCTCCGAGCCAACGGTGGGCTGATTGGGCCAGGCCAGGGGCACGGGGGCGTAATCAAAGCGCCGGTCGCGGAAGGAGCGCAGGCTTTCGGGGCTTAGCTCGGCGGAGCCATCGGTGAAGCTGGTGTCCTGGCGGCAGCGGAAGGTAAGGTCCTGCAAGCGCAGAAGCTTGTTCTTCGGGTCATAGGTGCCGCTTTTCAGCAGCACCGTATTCGTAGTAACTGTCTGCTTTTTGTTTTGCTCTGCGCTGAGGCTCACCACCCGGTTGCGCATGGTGCCGGTTGTCTTGCCACTGGCATCCTGCAGCTGGTACACCAGTTCCATGTTATCATAAAGACCAAACGGATGCGCGCAGTCAACGGGCGGCAGGGTTTGGGCCAGGGCGGGAGCGGCGGCCAGGCAGGCGCACAGACCAACTGCCAGAAAATGAAATCGGGGCATGGGGCAAAGAAAAGAGGAAGTAAATCAGCCGTTGGGCTGCATACGCAGACGGTTGAGTTTTGATGCTGGCCTTCTAACGAGGGCCACGCGGCAGGCTTGGTGCAAAGGTCTTGCCAGCGTCATCTCGTAACTTGCCCCGCGCAGCGCCGTTTCTACCCGGGCAGGTCAGGGTAGTTTCAGTTGCCGCTACCGCTCACTTCTTCCTTTTCTATTGTAGATCTATGCCAGAACAACCTACTTCCTGGGCCGATACGGCCGCTTCCCTGCTCTCCAAGCTTTCGGGTGGGGTAGAGGTAGCCCTCAACTTCGAGCAAATGGAGCTGCAGGTGCCCAACCCCGCCAACCCCGCTACGCCCACCACCTGGCGCCTGAACGGCTCGTTGCGCATCCGTACCCGGGGCGAAAATCCGCCTTCCGGCGCCCTCCCGCCCGCAACCCCCGGTACCCTTGGCTAACGGACTCGATATTGAAGCTAGGCTGGTTGTTACTATGGATGGCGACGATGTACAAATAGCGGGCTCCGGGGGCTACCTCATCATCAACTTCCCCAGCCAGCGGGTCTTCGACAAAATTACCAGCGGCCCGCCCAAGGACCCCAACGCCCCACCCAAACCCAAGAACCCTAACGCCCCCGACCCGCTCCAGCAACTCAACGACCTGGCCCTGCGGCTGGGCTTGGTGCTGGATATGCGGGTAGCCGGCAAAACCCACGTTACCTTCGGCACGGGCCGCTCCGCCAAGATTACCCTGAACGCGGTGCTCGGCAAAATAGGGTCGTTTTTCCGGGGGTAATGGGTGTGGGCAGTACTGTTCAGAATTCTACTTTGGTTGCTACGGGGTCCTCATGCCGCGCGCAGTGTGCAGCATGAGGACCTTTTTTGCATCTCGGGTAAGCCACTGCGCTGTTCTAGAGTAGGGGCGTACTGCAGGCTGGCAGCCAGGGTTTTGGCCCGAAAAAAGCACACGCGGAGCGGAACGTTTTTACGTATCTTGCTCAGAAGCCCTTGTCCTCAGATATGCCCCCTGGGGCCGGAACTAAAGGGCTTCAGATTGGTTTGCTTACTCGCACCCAGCCCTGCTTTGTCGCTCATGAATTCTGATCAAGAACGTACCAATAAAATTGGCGCCGGTCGGCCTGCCTCGGCCTTTCAGCGCATGGAGGGAGTGCCGCCGCTGCTTCTGATGCTGTACCTGGGCCTGGCCGGCGTGGGGGTGCTGTTTCTGATGCTGGTGGTAGCCTACATGTACACCCGCAGCCAAAGCGACACGCCCACCGGCATCTATCCGCTGCCGCGCTTTTTCTCCCTGAGCACCATTGTCCTGCTGATCAGCAGCTACACCATCAACCAGGCCCGCCACCTCTACTCCCGCGACGACCTGGCGGGGCTGGCCCGCTGCCTGGGCGCTACCCTGCTGCTAAGCAGCGTGTTTGCGGGGTTGCAGGTGCTGGGCTGGCGGGAGCTAATGGCCCAGGGCGTGCTGCTCGACGGCGTAGCCAGCGGCACGTTCGTGTACCTGCTCTCGGCCCTGCACGTGGCGCACTTGCTGGGGGGCATGTTGTTTCTGCTGGCCCTGCTGCTGCGCACCCACACCGCCGCCCGCGACGCGGTGCGCAGCCTGGTGTTTATCCGCAACCCCTACCGCCGCCTGCAGTTGCGCATGATTACCATCTACTGGCATTTCATTGACGTGCTGTGGGTAGCGTTGTTCGCGGCTTTTCTGTTTCTGTATTAGCGGCCGGCCCCGAAGGCTCGCCCCCAAAAAAGCCCGGCCAGGCCGGGCTTTTTTGGGGGCTACCGTTACTGCGCTGCCTAGTTGGCAATGGTTACAGTGCCTTTGTAGCGTTTCTTGTCCGTGAACTCAATGAGGTAGTAATACACGCCGGCGGGGAGGCCGCCCCCATCCCAGCGGAAGCTGCGGTTGGTGGTGCGGTACACCCGGCTGCCCCAGCGGTTAAAGATTTCAAGGTCAGCAAAGCGCGACTCGCAGAAATCCGGGGGCAGGTTGTTTTTCACGTTGTCCAGCTCGAAGAAATCGTTCTTTTCGTCGCGCTGGTAGGGGGTAATAACGTTGGGCGGCAGGAAGTCCGGCACGGGCGGTTGCTCTACCTCAAAGCGCACTATTCGGGTTTGGGGCTGGGGCCAGCAGGTGCTTTCCTGTAGGGTAAACGTAACCTCCAAGCCATTCAGGCGCACAGCTTCACAGCTAGCTTCCCAACGAAATACCCCACTGGCTTGGCCGTTGCCATTGCGGGGCACAAAGGTCATACCGGCCGCAGCCAGGTCGAAGCCGGTGCCCACCGCCGTGAGCGTCAGCGCGTCCACATCCAGGTCTAGGCCCGCGAGGGAAGCCTCGTACACGCCCCCAATCGGCCGCCTGATAACCAGCGGAGCCGGTGGGGTAGGCGAGCCGGCCGCAGGCCCGGGGAACGGGCTGGTCAGCTGCGGCGGCCGGTTTACGTACTCAATCTGTACCGGAATAACGAGGGTAGTAGCTTGCCGGTCGGCACAGGGCGCGGCCGCGGCCGTAAACTCGAACTCGTACAGCGGTTTATCCACGGCCCGGCAGTCAACGCGCCAGGTGAAGCGGCCCGTAAGCTGGCCGTTGCTCGCCGTCTGAGTTAACTGGGCCCCAACGCCCGCAGGCGTAAAACCCCGGCCGGTCATTTCCAGCGTAATGGGGTCGTTGTCGGGGTCCGTGGCCACTAGGTCAAAGGTAATTAGGTCACCGGGCCGGGCGCGCAGGGGCAGCACGGCCGTGCTACGCAGCAGCGGGGCGGCGTTGGGCTCGGGCACGGAGGTAACGGCTACCCGCACGGTGTCGCGCTTGGGCAGGCTGCACCCGTTATCGGCCACAATCACGTCCAGCAGGTACACCTTGCCTTTGGTGTTAAAGCAGTCCGGAAAGCACAACCGCGACACAAGGGTATCGGGGGCGCCGGGCGTGCGCACGGTACCCTGCAGGATGCTCAGGGTAGGCAGGGGCGCGGTAAAGTTCACCGGGCTTAACGACAGGGTCAGGGCCGAAGTGAGGTCAGCGTCGGTGAACTTGAGCGTGAAACAGCGGTTGCCACCGGGTTGCAGCCGTAGCGTATCGCGCCCGACTTGGTAGGGCTGCCTGCGGTTAGGCACCTGCATGACCACCTTCGGCCGGGCGTTGGTGGGGCAGGAAATAACTTTGAGCTGAAAATCGCGCCGGGTTTCGCCCAGCCGTACGCCCTTGCGGTACTCCGTGCAGCGCACCCCAAACACGAACAGCCCCAGCCGGGTAGGCCGCACTTCCAGCCGGCCCGTGAGCCGCCCAATGCTCAGGGTAGGGTTGCCCGGAATCTGGCGCGTAACGGACAGACTATCTACCCACCGCACCGTGCTGTACGGGGCTGGCTGGGCGCGGTCGGGCTTAGGAATAACCGTGTTGGAGTAGCCGTTCAGCGGGGTTACCAAATCGTACACCAGGGAGTCCCCGTCGGTGTCCTGGCCCCCGAAGTTGTAGTAGAACAGCTCTCCCCGGCAGGCGTAATCACTCAGGGGCGGAAAGATGCGCGGCGTGGAGTTGCGAAAGTCCTGCCCGTTGCGCACGACCGGCGGAAACTCCAGGTAAAACGTTTGGGCCGCCCCGCCGGGGTCCACGATGTTGCTGATGCCGTTGTTGCGGCAGCAGCGCTCCACGGCCACGTAGTAGCCATTGGGGCTGGCGAAGGTTTGCCCGGCCAGGGTAATGGGGCGGGTGTACACCAGGCGCCGCGTCACCAAGCTAGGCGTGGTGCAGGCGGGGTTGGTGTAGCTGACGAGGGTGTTGTTGGTCAGGGGCAGCGGCACGTCCAGCATGCGGCGGTTGGTGCCTTTCTCGAAGATGCTGGCCGTCAGCTCCGGATCCAGGGCGCCGGGCTGCCCGTTCACGGCATCAAAGTACAGGTTCAAGCTTAGCTGATAGGTAGCGCCGTTAACGTGCTGTAAATCAAGCTCGCCGCCCACAATGTGCGTGGCCCGGGCCGCCGGAGCGAGCAGGCACAGTAGCCACAGCAGCAGGCCGCCCCGAATAAAAGTCGTAAGAGTAGTTGTTGGCATAGGGTAGCGCAGCTGAACAGGTAGCAATGACGAAAGATACAACCCCAGTCGCCGGGAGTCCTACCTTTTCGGTTTTTTATGCTGCCTGCTGCGTACCTTTCGTTACTGGCTTCTCTGCCCGTACACGCTCCCTGTCCGTCTGTAAATCTGCCCTATGCGCCCCTACCTCTACGCCCTCGCCCTGGCCGGTCTGCTGAGCCGCCTGCCCGCGGCCGCCCAACTGCCTGCCTACCACCCCACAGCCGCCGACCTGAACGGGGCCGCTGCGGAGGCTTGTGCGCAGACGCACAACCGGGTGGCCCGTCCGGCCTACGCCAGCCTGAGCCACTGGCAAAAAATGGCCCGCTACGATGTTACGTATTATAAGCTGGACCTGAACCTGACCAACACCACCCGCGCCGTGAGCGGGGCCGTGACCATCCGGGCCCGCACCGGGGCGCAACCCCTCGACTCCCTGGCTTTTGAGCTGTATGCTACTTATATCATTGACTCGGTGGTGGTGAACGGCCGCCGGAGCGCGGGGCTGCGCCGGGTCGGCATGGGTGATGTAACCGTAGGACTAACCCAGGCCGTGGCGCCCAATACCCTGTTTAACGCCCTGGTTTACTACCGGGGCACGGCTCCCAACGGCAACTCCGCCGCCATCGGCAATGCCCTTGATACCCGCATCGACCCGACCTACGGCGTGAGTACCACCTGGAGTTTGTCGGAGCCGTACAACGCCTACGAGTGGTGGCCCTGCAAACAGGTGCTCACCGACAAGGCCGATTCGTCGGACGTCTGGGTTTCGACGGCCGCTACCAACAAAGCGGGCTCCAATGGGGTGCTGCAAAAATCTACTCCGCTGCCCAACAACCGGGTGCGGCACGAATGGAAATCCCGCCACCCCATCGACTACTACCTGATTTCGGTGGCGGTGGGGCCATACGTGGAGTACGTGAACTACGCTAACCCCGCCGGTGGCCCCCGGATTCCTATTGTGAATTACGTGTACAACCAGGCGGCCCTGGACAACCAACGCACGGAAATAGACCGTACCCCCGGCTTTATTGAGCATTTCTCGGAGCTGGTAGGGCTCTATCCTTTTGCCAACGAGAAGTATGGCCACTGCATGGCTCCCATTGGGGGCGGCATGGAGCACCAAACCATGACGACACAGTCCGGCTTCACCTTCACGCTTACGGCCCACGAGCTGATGCACCAGTGGTTTGGCAACAACGTGACCTGCGGGGCCTGGGAGGATATCTGGCTGAACGAGGGCTTTGCTTCTTACGGGGAGTACTTGTCGTTGCAGCGCTTTATCTCGCCCTCTGATGCGCTTAACTGGATGAATCAGGCCCACACGTCCGTGCTGAGCCAGCCGGGGGGTAGTGTTTTCGTGCTCGATACTACCAGCGTCGGCCGCATTTTCAACTCCCGGCTCTCGTACAAGAAAGGGGCTGCCGTGGTTCACATGCTGCGCTACCTGGTCAACGACGACGTGAAGTTTTTCCGGGCCCTGCGCACGTACCAAAGCACTTACGCCGGCCGCACGGCCCGGACCCGCGACCTGCAGCGCGTGTTTGAGCAGGAAACCGGCCGCTCCCTGCACGATTTTTTCGGCCAGTGGTTTCGGGGAGAAGGCTACCCCACGTTTACGGTGCGCTGGAACCAGGCCGGCGGGCTAGTGTACATCCAGAACACCGAAACCGCCTCCATGCCCGCCGTTACGCCCTTTTTCGCCACCGATGTGGACTACCGGCTCACGTTTACGGATGGCACCACGCGCACCATTCGACTGCCGCAGTACCAGCCAGTGGTGTCGGCGGCCGTGGCCGAGGCGCGCCCCATCACCAGCATCACCGTCGACCCGGACCAGTGGCTGCTCAACGGCCCCGGTCCTATCACCCGCGACAATGGGCTGGTAACCGGCACCCGCCCAGGTGCTAACACAGCTACCATTACCGTTTATCCTAATCCTTGCCTGGACCAGCTCCGGCTGGCCGATTTCAGCGGCGGGCGGGCTACCGCTGAGGTTACGGATGCCACTGGCCGGGTAGTACTGCGCCAGTCCGTGTCGGCGACGGCACCGGTGCTGCACACGGCGGCGCTGGCCCCTGGCATCTACCACCTGCGCCTTCTGGGCCCCGATGGTCTGGTAGGGCAAGCCCGGTTCGTGCGCGCCGCGGAGTAAGGGTAGTCAGTCAAGGGCTAGTAAAAAAGCCTCCGGTACACGTGTACCGGAGGCTTTTGTGTAGGTGCTGGCGTCACGCCTGTCCCATCAAACCTTTCGATACTGATTGATGAGCTTCTGCACTTCCGGCGGGGCCGAGGGCAAGTTGAACACCGCGTCAATCAGCTCATCAAATGAGTGAGCCGGCGTGAAGATGGAATCCGTGAAGGGGTTGCTGAGCAGGCGCAGAAAGCCCGGCTGCCCATTAATGCTCACCAGATCCAGGGTAATGTTGCCGTAGCGCTGGTTGCAGCGGCCGGTGTTCGTACAGTCGTGCGGCTGAGGCTTTAGGAAGTGCTTCTGCGTGCTTTCCGTATACTGCTCGTGGCGCACCGTGCGGTGGCTGGAGGCGCCCACGTGGTAGCCCAGCCCCAGCACTCGGTCCCGAATAAAATCAAACAGGTGCCGGAAATTGCCGGGGCCAATGCTGGGGTCGTACAGGAACACGGCACCGGGCCGCCCCGCATCCCGGGCCAGCTGCACCCGAAACATGCCACCGGGCAGTCCGGCCTTCTGGTAGTGGTAGGCTTTAAAGTAAGGCCCCATCCAGTTCAGGTATACCTGCTGGGCAACCCACTGCTGCCGTACCTGCTCCTCGGCCGCGCTGCGCTGCAGCGGCTGCCAGTCGGCAGAAGCGGGAGCAGAGCCAGAAAAAAACCGTTTGAACAGATTCAACAACGTAGTAGGATTGATTTACAGGACAACACAGGCTCGGTAAAATGGTTTTAACCTCGGCGCTACCGGCGGCGCCCTTACGTTGGCCGGCAACTTGGTAGTACTAGTTCCAGCCTGTCACCACGCAAGCACAGTGCCACACCCGTGCTCAGCCGCCCCCAACGAAAAAAGGCGGCGCCCCCACAGAAGGGGGCGCCGCCTTGTAAGCCTAAAACGCGCGGAGCAGGTTATTTAACCCGGGTCCAGGTTTGCGACTTGCCGATCATGGAGAAGCCGATGTATCCTTTCACTTCCATGCTGTTTGCATTCAGCATTTTCATGTAGCAGGAATACGTTTTGCCGCTTTCTGGGTCGTAGATCTTACCGTCGTCCCACTTGTTATCATCGTCGTACTCAAAGCCTTGCATGAATACCATGCCCAGGCGAGGACGGTTGCGGAGCTTGGGTTCGGGGTTCATCGTGTCCGTTTTGGGTTTGCCGGTTTTGGGGTCATTCGGCACGGTAAGGCTCACGATTTTGCCGCACAGCTTGTCGCCACACTTGTAAATCTCGAAGGTGGCCTTTTTCTCGGCGTTTGTCCATACTCCGAGTGGGGAGAGGGATTGAGCCGAAGCCGCCCCTAGCAAGCCCAGGAACATACCCAGGCAGAGGAACAGAATTTTTTTCATGGTAAGTGAAATGATAGATGGGAGTTTGCGGGAAAAAGATAGGGGAAAACTCGTGAATAAAACGAATGACGCCTGTTTTTCCTGGAATTGGGAGAGGCAACTTTGAGGCCAACTTACGGGCACATCTTTTTTGTAAATAAGCAGGTTAATAAAACGAGCTGATGGTCAGCTATATGAGTAAAAACTGCGGCCAGGACCATAAATAATGGTGTTTTTATTTTGAACCATCCGGGGGGATTTTAACTTTACCTATCGTAGCGAGTGCTACAGCCCCCGCCAAGCAGCCCTAAGGTGCTGGGTAGCGCAGCCGGGGTTATGTCGGATCTAAAGAAAGGAGGTACAAAATGTCTAGTAGTCCCAAACAAATCCTGCCAAGCCTGTCGAATGTAGTCCGCTTCACCGCCGGACGCGCTTAACAACAGCTTTCGCGCGGAATGACCTCCTGATTGAGTATTTCCCGCATTCTGGCAAGGTCTTACTGGATAAGTGGATGATGGGGCTGTACCCCAGACTCATCGCTTGGTAAGATTTGAAGGATTAGATGCCCGGTTCGCCCAGCAGCCTCATGTAGAGGATCTGCACTGGCGGCCGGGCATCGTTCTTTCATAGTGGTTCGGTGAGACAGTGATTAAGTGAGTTTTCGTTCGGTTGGCGTGAAGGCTCCCGCGGGGCGACAGCCAATCGTATAACGAGCGGTGTCGCCCCGCCGGGGCGTTGCTTACTATCAGCAAGGTATTTCCTACTAATAGGTCGTCCCGCTGGAGCTGCTAGAACGACAACTCACTCCATCACTATTTCACCGAATCACTTATAGTACCCGGCGCACCTGCATAAAGCGGCGTTCGTAGTCGGTGCCTTCAACCTGGCTTATTTTCACGCCCGATTCGCGGCGGGCCGAGGAGGAGTGCACAAACCGCAGCGGCTCGCCGGGTTTGCTAATAACGATGCCCGCATGGCCGGGAGTAGTGGAAGAGGTGGCCGTGCCGGTAAAGACCACGATGTCGCCGGGGCGGGCTTGCAGGCGCTCTACTGCTTTGCCCGTGCTGATAAGCAGGGCTGTGGAGTGAGGCACGGGTATCCGGTAGCGGGCAAACACGTAGTTCACAAAGCCCGAACAATCGAAGCCAGTGGAGGGGGTGCTGCCGGCATAGCAGTAGTTGGTGCCAAGCTGGCGCAGGGCAAACGCTACTACGCTATCGGCCCGGGGTGGGGCGGCCTTATCCCTGATAACATATGCTACTGCCCGCGTGGCTTTGGCCTCCGGCTGTAATTCTGCCGCTGCGGGGGCCTGTCGGGTCCAAATCGACCAGCCAACGACCACGCTAACCAGAAGCAGAAAACTAAGCCAGACGTAGCGCATAGCGGGGAAAAAGGGTAGGGGGCGGGCGACAGTCAATTCCATGGCAGACAGTTTAAACTTGCTGGTTGCAAATTGTTTGCCAGCTACCTAAGACTGAACAAGGCCCACAAGATACTCGACGCTAGCGTAACGGCGGACGCGCAGAGCGGGTTTAGTATAGCCTAGGCTGCTGGCATGTGCGTTGGGGCGTAATTTGCGCGCTACCTTGCAGCCCTAAGTGGTTTCCGCCGTTCTTTGGCGACCACAACGGCTTTTTCACCACCTCACCCTCTTTCCGAATGCTCCTGAACTTTGCCCGCCCGCTGGCGGTAGCGGCCCTGGGACTCCTGCTGAGCCAGGCTGGCTCGGCCGCAGTGGCAGCGCCAACGCTGCGCTATACGCTTTCCATGCCCGCGCCCCAAACCCACTACTTCGAAGTGGAAATGCAGCTGGACGGCTTCAACAAAGCCTTCACCGACGTGAAAATGCCAGTGTGGGCGCCCGGCTCATATTTGGTGCGTGAGTTTGCCAAGAACGTTGAGGGCTTTGAGGCCACGGCGGGCACCGAGAAGCTGCGGGTAGAGAAAGTCACCAAGAATACGTGGCGCGTCTATCATCCCAAGGCCAAGAACTTTGCGGTGCGCTACCGGGTGTATGCCTTCGAGCTGAGCGTACGTACCAGCTTTATTGATGCAGCGCACGGCTACCTCAACGGTACAAGCGTATTCATGTACCCGGCTGAGGAAAAGCAGCTGCCCAGCACCCTGGAAGTAAAACCGGCCGCTGGCTGGAGCCAGGTAAGCACCAGCCTGAAGCCGGCGGGCGGCACCTTCACCTACCGCGCCGCCAACTACGATGAGCTGGCCGACTCGCCCATTGAAATCGGGAATCAGAAAATTTACACGTTCACGGCCAACGGTACGCCCCACACGGTGGCCATGTTCGGCGACCCGAAAGTAGACACCGTCCGCCTCACCCGCGACATGCAGCGCGTGTGCGAGCAGGCCCAGAAGGTAGTGGGGCAAAACCCGCTGGACCGCTACGTGTTTATTGTGCACAACATCGATAGGGGCACCGGGGGCCTGGAGCACTTGTTCTCGACCACCTTATCCGTGTCGCGCACTGCCTACTCCTCGGAGGCCGGCTGGAAAGGCTTCCTCGGGCTCGTGGCCCACGAGTATTTTCACCTCTGGAACGTGAAGCGCATCCGGCCCGTCGCGCTGGGGCCGTTCAATTATGACCAGGAAAACTACACCCGTATGCTGTGGGTAAGCGAAGGTGGCACCGAGTACTTCAGCAACCTGATTGTGCAGCGCGCCGGCTTCGTAAGTCCCGATGAGTACTTGGGTGACCTGAGCAACGGCATCAACCGGGTAGAAAACACGCCCGGCAACCGGCAGCAGTCGGCCGCTGAATCGAGCTTCGATGCCTGGATTAAGTACTACCGCCCGAACGAAAACTCCTCCAACACCGGCATCAGCTACTACGATAAAGGCGAGGTAATCGGGGCCGTGCTGGACCTGATGATCATCAACGAAACCAAGGGCCAGAAAAGCCTCGACGACGTGATGCGCTACCTCTACGACCAGTACTACAAAAAGCTGGGCCGGGGCTTCACCGATGAGGAATACCAGGACGCCGTAGCCAAAGTCGCCGGCCGCCGCTTCGACGACTTTTTCCGCCGCCACGTTTACGGGGTAGAAACGCTGCCCTACGAGCAGGCTCTGGGCTACGCCGGCCTGCAACTCCGGGTGGCTCCGGCCGCCGCCACCGAGGCCAGCCTGGGCGCCAGCATCAGCCCGGCGGGGGGCAAACAAACCGTATCTAGCGTGGTGCGCGAAGGCAGCGCCTGGCAGGGCGGCCTAAGCGTGGGCGACGAGATTCTGGCCGTCGATGGCGCCCGCGTAACCGACGACGTGAACCGGCTGCTCGCCAACCGTGCCCCCGGCTCCGAGGTGAAGCTACTCGTAAACCGCGACGGGCTGGTAAAAGAAATTAGCTTCCCGCTGCTGGCCAATCCGTTGCGTCGCTACCGCATTGAGCGCCAGGCAAACCCCACGTCCGAGCAGCAAGTAGTGCTAGCCAAGTGGCTGCCCGTGCAGAAATAGCCGGTTATCCGCTAAACAAAAAGCCCCGCTGACTAGCAGCGGGGCTTTTTGTTTGAAATATGTTCTGGCACCCAATGTTTTGGGTTGAACTGACAATTACTTGATGCGCTTAAGGGCTACCTCCCGCACGGGGGTAATAACTAACGGTACTTTCTCCACTTTCACCGAGCTGGTATCAAGGCCGAAATACTTGTCTTCGGAAGCAATGAACTGCTTGATGTAGAAGTAGGCCTGCATCACCAGCTTCTCGACCATGGGAAACTCGTTTTCCACCGAGAGAAACTTCTCCAGTACCACGAAGCGGAAGTCGCCGGTAACGTGCTGCTTGCTCAAGGACTCGTAGCGGGAGGTAATGTCCACTTCCTTGTTGCGCACCAGGTCTTCGACCACCTTGCGGAAGTACAGGTTGATGCGCTGCTCCACCCGGAAGCCCAGGCGGAACGTAATCCGGAACACGTCGTCGGGGGCCAGCTCGGTCACTTTGTATTCCATCGTGTAGGGCTCGTCGGTGGTATCTACGTGCACAAACCAGTAGATGTCGGCGCGCTTGGGCCGCTTCTGGAAGATGGAGTAGATAATCTTCGACTCGATTTCCGACTGCCGCTCCGCCGAGGACATGAACACCAGGTGGGTAGCATATTTCGACACCGACTCGTCGTTGGAAAGCTGCTTGAGCGCCTCAATGTAGGGGTCAATTTTCACGAACTCCGTCAGGCGCCGCTTAATGTAGTAGGCCCGCAGCCACACGTACATCACCGCCATCAGCGAAGAGCCAATGGCCAGCGAAACCCAGCCCCCGTGGGGAAACTTGATGAGGTTGGCAATCAGGAATGAGCCCTCAATGGCGCCATACACCAGCACGAAGAGCACTATAGCCGGCATGGGCACCCGCTTCATGTGCAGCCACGTGGTGAGCAGAATGGTGGTCATGAGCATGGTTAGCGTGATGGCCAGGCCATAGGCCGCTTCCATGTTCGTGGATTCCTGGAAGTACAGCACTACCCCAATGCAGCCTAGCAGGAGCAGCCGGTTCATGCTGGGCACGTAGAGCTGGCCCTTCACGTCAGTGGGGTAGTTGAGCCGCACTTTAGGCCACATGTTCAGGCGAATAGCTTCCGCTACCAGCGTGAACGAGCCCGTAATCAACGCCTGCGAGGCAATAATGGCGGCAATGGTAGCAATGCCAATTCCGATAAGCAGGAACCACTGGGGCATCAGGGCATAGAAGGGGCTCCGACCGTCCAGCATCTGGCCCTGGTGAGCCAGCAGCCACGCTCCCTGGCCCAAGTAGTTCAGAATCAGGGTGGTTTTTACGAACACCCAACTGATGCGGATGTTGCCCTTGCCGCAGTGGCCCAGGTCAGAATACAGCGCCTCGGCCCCGGTAGTACACAGGAACACCGAGCCCAGCAGCCAGAACCCGCCCGGGTACTCGGCCAGCAGCTCGTAGGCGTAGTAAGGGTTAATGGCTTTCAGAATATCCGGGTTCTGCACAATCCAGCTCACGCCCAGCACGCCCAGCATGGTAAACCACAGCAGCATAATCGGCCCGAAGGCCTTGCCTACAATCTGGGTACCAAAGCTTTGCAGCAGAAACAGGCCCGCAATAATGCCGATGACAATGGGCACCGTAGGAATGTCGGGCTTCACGGCCCGTAGTCCTTCAATGGCTGACGATACGGAAATCGGAGGGGTAATAACCCCGTCGGCCAGCAGGGCCGCGCCGCCCACAATGGCCACGGCCGACAGCCAGGCCCCGCGCCGCCGCACCAGGGCGTAGAGCGAGAAAATGCCCCCTTCCCCGTTGTTGTCGGCATTGAGGGTCAGGATTACGTACTTGACGGTTGTTTGCAACGTCAGGGTCCAGAGCACGCAGGATATGGCGCCCAGCACGAGGTTGGCTTCAATCAGGTTGGGCACCCGGGCGCTTTTCAGGATGGCGCTCATCACGTACAGCGGGGAAGTCCCGATGTCGCCGTAGATAATGCCCAGGGCAATGAGCAAGCCAGCCGTCGAAATGGCGGTATGCGAGTGTTTGGCGTCCATGTGAGGAGGAAGAGAGTGAGGATAGCCGTTTTTAATAAGCGGGGCCAAAGGTAGTAGTTGCACACGAATGCGGCGCTTCAACCTCGGCGCGCTTACGTAGGCACCGGTAAAAAGTGACAGCCCGTCCGTAAGATTAGGAGCCGACCGGTGCCTCCGGCCCCGAAAAAGCCGACCGTTCGGCCTCGTGCAGCCAGTAAGCCGCCGCGGCCGCCGCCTCGTTGTGGCGCTGCCGGATGCGGTAGTTAGCCTCGCTGGCCAGCTGCTGCCAGCTGCGGGCGGGGCCAGAAAAAGCGAAGTGGCGCGCCTCGCGGCCGGGCCGGTGCAGCCGCCAGCGGTTGGTGCCCCGGGCTCCCCACACCAGGAGCAGAGCGCCTGCGGCCATGCCCAGGGCGGCCGGCATAGTATGCAGCCAAAATTGCAGGTAGCCCAACATAAAGCCGCAGAGCACTAACCCGCCCCCGAGCACGCCCAGCAGCCAGCGCACCGGCTGCACATCAACCCCTTCCAGCTCACGCCAGCCAAACAGCTCGTCGTTGATTTCCAGCCCGTCGTTGGTGAGGGCTACCCGGCTGTCTTCGCTGCGCAACGTTGGGAAGTGCTGCGGCGGCGCCGGCGGGAGGGGGCGAAAACCCAGCTCCGCTTCCTGCCCTAGCTCGGGGCCGTTGGCGGCCGCCGGGGCGGAAGGTGGGTTTTCTGGTTCAGAAGCAGGTGGAAAGGAAGTAGAATCAGGCATAGTCGAAAAAGCCCCGCCGGCCGTGGCAGTCAGCGCCCACCGGGGGGCACAACACTATGCACGGCTCCAGCGGGGCTGGCACTCGAAGAAAAGCTTAATTATTTACTTTCAGCAGCTCCACGTCGAAGATGAGAGCCGAGTCCGGACCGATGTCGCGGCCGGCGCCGCGCTTGCCGTAGGCCAGGTCCGAGGGGATGTACAGGCGCCATTTCGAGCCTTCGGGCATCAGCTGTAGGGCTTCTGTCCAGCCCGCAATTACCTGGTTTACCCCAAAGGTAGCGGGCTGGCCGCGCTGGTAGGAGCTGTCGAACACGGTGCCGTTGGTAAGCGTGCCGTGGTAGTGCGTCGTCACCGACGAGCCCGGGCCGGGCTTGCGGCCGCTACCTTCCTTCAGCACTTCGTACTGCAGGCCGCTGGGCAGGGTAGTAATGCCGGGCTTGGCGGAATTTTCTTTCAGGAAGGCTTCGCCTTCGGCTTTGTTGTTGCTCATATCAGAGGAGTCTTGGTTGGCTTCTTCGTGGGCTTCCATCTGCTGCTGCAGCTGCTGCATGGCGCTTTGCATCTGCTCGGGCGTCAGGCGACTAGGCTCGCCGCCGAGGGCTTCCTTCATGCTCTGGGCAAATACGTCAATGTCCAGATCCAGGCCTTGCTGGGCGAAGTTGCGGGCCATGTCGCGCCCGATGATGTAGCTGATTTGCTCTTTCAAGCCGGTCAGATTCATAAATCACAGTTTGTGCTCCTGGGGGGGAAAGCCGCCGGGCGTTTGCCGAGGCCATGCTCACCCAGGTAAGCAGGTGAAGGGATGCCCGGCGGCCCACCCTGGGCCGCCGTTCCTGTGAAGTACCGAAAACCGGCGCGAATGGATGTTGTTTTTTTTGGCTGCGTTGGTAAGTCCCTGATTTTGACCTCGGCTTTGTTCCGGCTTAAACGCAACAAACCCCGCTGAGTAGGCGGGGTCTGCAGAAAAACAAGGCCAGCGGCTCCCTAGCAGAAGTGTAACTCTTCCTCGTCGCGCAAGTCAAAAAACAGGTTCAGGTCGCGCACCTGAGCGGCCAGGAAGCTCAATGAGCCAATACCTCCGAGAACGAGCAGCGAAGAAACGGCAGCAGTGGTCTTTTTCATGGTGTTGTATGTATGTTAAAGTAAGTCAGCCGGTTGAATGCAAAGATACTACGCAGTTATTACATAAATGTTATGCAAGCATCATTATTTGTGTGCTTGACAACCGGGCGCGCCCACGAGTTTCAGTGCGGTCAAGTGCGTTTGCAATGGGCCGTGCGAAAGAGATTCAAAAAGAAAACCAGCTCGAGGCTAGGGTAGCTGACTCAGGAGCTATGAGGCTCTCGTGCAGCGTGCCGCCTACCACGTACAGGGGAGTCAGCAGGTAGTTCTCGCCCGACAACCGGGTGCGCAGGCAGCCGTGTACTTAACCTGAGCCAGGCTTACTAGGCTATGGTGCCCAGGTACTTTGAATTCTATTTGCCACTACTGGCGCTGCTCTGGTTGGCCTTTATTTTCTCGGCTACTTCTACCATCGGGGCCACCCAAATATCCCGCTCATGCGCTTTGAGGTAGCGCAGCAGCTGCCGGTGCGCGGCCAACTCCACGTTCAGGCTATGGCCGCCGCCTACGCCGTGAAACAGAAACACGAGCAGGGCGCCCGAGCGTTGGGCCTGCCTCACCAAATCAACCAGGTAGTCGCCCGACTGCCCATTAATCATGTAGCTGTTGATGTTAGCCAGGTCAACCTGGGCCATCGGTTGCAGGCCCGCCGAAACTCCCCGCGCCGCCACAAAGTCGGGTTTAAGTTGCTCGTAGAAGTACACGCCCCCAATTTGCCGGTCGCCGCAGGGGTAGGCGAAGGTGCGGGCGGTTTTGCCGTCAATGGCCTTGAGCAGCACGTTGTTGACGCGCACCTCGCTCACCGCCCGGCTGATGGTGTACTTGCTCAGGTCATTATCGGGCGTTACGAAGCTGCGGCCGGGCAGGCTGCCGTCGCAGGGGTGCATGAGGGCGTGGTTGCCGAGCTCGTGCCCCCGCTGGGCTGCCCGGCGCCACTCGGGCAGGCGGGCAGCCACTACCGGCGAGGACCCAATCAGGTAGAATGTGCCCCGCAGCTTCACCGAGTCGAGGGCGGGTATCACGTGGTCCAGATCATCAGCAATGGCGTCGTCGTACGTGAGCACCACGGCGCACTGCTTGTTATTCCAGGGGCCCGGGGCTTTGGTTTGGGCGCGGCTGCCGGGGCTGGCGGTTAAAACCAGCAGGGCTGTCAGTGCCAGAGGGGTAGGGAAGTTCATTCTAGGTGATATCAGGTAGATTCGCTGTTGCGCCTTTCCGCAAGCACTGCGTCGGGACAAGAACAACTAAAAGAACATCAGTTTACCGTTTTCTGGCTACATGGCACACCAAGTTGGGCAATCTTCTTACGACTTTTCCTCGCTGACTTCCACGCGCCGGTTGCGGGCATCGGGGGAGGGGTAGAGGGGGCGGGAGTCGCCGTAGCCGATGGTGCTGATGCGGCTGGCCTCAACCCCGGCCTTTATCAGCTCGGCTTTCACTGCCTCGGCGCGTTGCTCCGAAAGCACCAGGTTCTTCTGGGGCTCACCGATTTTGTCGGTATGGCCGGCCACGCGCAGCTTGAGCAGTGGATGGGCTTTTAGCTCGGCGGCTAGCTGCTCGAGGGCTGGGCGGCTTTCCGGCAGCAGCTCGGCCGTTCCCAGCTTAAAAAGTACCGTGGGGAGTACCACGGGCGTCGGAGCCAGGAGCGGGGCTGGCGCGCGGCGGACCGTATCCGGGCGGACCGTATCCGGGCGGGCCGTATCGGGGCGCACGGGGGCCGGCGAAAGTACCGGCGGAGCGGAAGCAGCTCGCTTGGGAGCCGGGGCGCCGGTTACTTGTATGGTAATGGGTACCACGGGACTTTGACTGGTGGGGTAGTACCCCTGCGTGAGGTAGAAGGTAGTGGTTTTGCTGAGCGTAATGCGGTAGCTGTTACCGGCTGTAAGCGGCTTTTTGAGGTCGGCATCCGCAAACCAGAGCACATTGCGCCCCGACACGCGGATGGTGCTGGCCGCGTTAGCCGCTACCTTGGCCGCCGACTTGAGCTTAATCCGGTAGAGGGTGAAGGCGCCAAAATCACAGTCGCCCACGGGCTGGTAGGTGGCGCGGCCGGTCAGCTTTTCCTGCTGGGCATCATAGGTGAAGGTAACGGAGCCCTCGCACCAGTGGCTGAAGGGCGAGCGGCCGGTTTCGTTGAGCTTACGGACGTGCTCGAGGCGCAGGCCCGTGCGAGAAGGGGTAGCCCGCACCTGAAACGTTACCGTTGTACGCGGCTGGCCGCCCACTTCCTGGTAGAGCACGCCAAATAAGCCGCTGCCCTTTCCTTTCTGCACCCGCAGGACCGCCGGCCAGTAGCCTTCCCGGTCCCCGGTATCCGTTTCCACGCCCTGCCAGATGCCCGCCAGAGACTGGGCGCGTAGTGGTGCCGCTGGCAGCAACAGAATAAGAGTTAACCAAACACTGCGTTTCATGGCACCTGCGTAAGCATAAGCTGTTTCGAAGCATGGCCGCGGGGCAGGAGCGCAAGCCATGCCGGGCCCCGGGCGGAGCGTTGCCGCTGGTAACGCTCCGCCTGGCAACTCGAATATCCGACGCGGTCGAATTTTTCTTAACCTCTTACATTGAGCGTGGGGCTACACTAATGAATTTAATGAAGAATAATGTTGATTTACACTGTCTTTCTAAAGACATTGCTAAACAGTTCTACACTAATATATTCTGAAAGTAATTTTAAAATTACGCTTATATAAACATGGGTATATTTCTTAAGTTTCCTTAGTGCCGTATACCCAGTCGTCAATGTAATCTTTGCCTGTACTCTGACTCACAATGACATACCCATTGCGTTTAAGATACTCACTTACTATAGCTTTGGTGCGAAAAAACTTATTTCCTTCCTTAGCATAACGGAAGTCGTGACAGGAAATAGCCACGTGTTTAATATCTAATTCAGGCCGTTCAAACGCTTTAGATAAAAACCGTTCTGCACCTTCAATATTGACTTTAAGTAAATCAATTCGACGAATAGAGTGAGTGGTGCAAAAGTCTTGTAGAGGTAGGCCTTGTACTTCATAAGTAGTGCCTTTATTTATGTTGTTTAACGAGGATGCTAAATACGTGTCTGGCGCGTCGTCAATGCTAACGAATTCGTGCTGTTCATTGATGGCAATATTGGATAGAATAACATTCGTAAAACCGTTAAGTCTAATGACTTCCTGTAATACCTGATATACAATTGGGTTAGCCTCTATGGCATACACTTTGCCCTCTGCTGCTACTAAATCAGCGTAAATAGATGTTTCCTCACCTAAACCAGCCCCAACGTCTAATACTACATCGCCTGGCTTGGGTTGGTAGAATTTACAACTTATATTTGCTACCTCCTGCGCTAATAAGGGCTTATGCAAATACCAGTTAAATGATTCAGATGCTATGTTAAAATCGTCTACATTATAAATGAAAAATCTCCCGTTATTGTAGATGTTTAATTTTTTTAGACTTATATTATTGCTTAAGTAACCCAGCTTACAGATTAGAAAAAGTAGATGCTTGTTATGTACTATTTTTGCGACTTGCATATAATCGAGTTTTGTAGTAAAAACTAAAGGGGTCTTACAATGATGACAACCTGTCACTAGCAGATGCTGCGGTAATATAATAATAAATTTATATCTGATTTTGATGATTTGCATAACAGCTTGATGATTGGAAGCATAGCTAGGTAACAGTCTAGCACAAAAGAGACTACTTGCCCTGTTGCAAGACTAGATCCGTTTGGAATAAATTTGGAGTGAAATGCTCCTCACACTAAATACGCGAGGTGCACCCGCTCTGCGCCCGCCGCTGAATACGCTTTTCCCAGCGCTTGCGCTTGGGTGCAATGTAGCCGCGCAGGTATTTCTCCATCACCAGCGTGGCGCAGGGCGCGGCGGCCGTGGCCCCAAAACCGGCGTTTTCAAGGTAAACGGCCACTACAATCCGGGGTTTGTCGGCCGGGGCAAAGCCGACGAAGGCGGCGTGGTCGTCGCCCTCATCATTTTCCACGGTGCCGGTTTTGCCGGCCACGGTAATGCCCACGTCCGAGAGGCTGGACGCATCGGCCGTGCCACCGCGTTGCAGCACGGCCACCATGCCCGGCACCAGGGCCGCGAAATGGACGCTGTCGATGAGGGTACGGTGCTTTTCCAGAAAGCGCGGCAGCGGGCCGCTTTTCTCTACGCTACGCACCAGGTGGGGCGCGTAGTACCAGCCGCGGTTGGCAATGATGGCCGCCATGTTCGCCATTTGCAGGCCCGTAAGGTTGATTTCGCCCTGCCCAATGCTGAGCGAGTAAATGGAGCGGTAGGTCCAGCGGGTGGTGCGGCGGGCTTTGTCGTAGTAGGCGGGGGTAGGCAGAAAGCCCGGGGCTTCCCGGGGAAGGTCCACGCCCAGCACCGAGTCTAGCCCGAACGAGCGGGCATGGCGGCTCCAGAGCGCCAGGTTGGCGTGCCGGGCTGCTACCGTATCTACGGCTAGGCTGTCGGGCAGGCGGTTAATCAGGTGCTGCATCACCTGGTAGAAGTAGGGGTTGCAGCTGTACTTCAGGCCCAAAGTCAGATTCTTGCCCGGGGGGTGGCGGTGTACGCAGCTAACCAGCGACTGGTCGCAGCGGAAGGCGGTAGTGGGGCTGATGGCGCCCAGCTGCAGGGCCACGGCGGCATTCACCAGCTTAAAGACCGAGCCGGGCGGGTTAGCCAGCATGGCCGGCCGGTTCAGCAAGGGCATGTCTTCGTGCTCCAGCAGCTCGGCGCGCACCCCGGCCTGGTCGGGCGCCGTGAGGGTAGCCGCGTTATACACCGGCGCCGACACGTAGGCCAGGATTTCTCCGGTGCGCGGGTCCAGGGCCACGAGGTAGCCGCGGCGGTTGCCCAGGAGTTTCTCGGCGTAGGCCTGCAGCTTCACGTCGATGGTCAGGTGCAGGTCCTGGCCTTGCTGGAAGGTAGTGTCCTGGGCCCAGCTGCCGTGGGTCCGGCCTTTGGCATCTACCAAGGGGTGGAGGTAGCCGTGGCGGCCCCTGAGCAGGCCGTTGTAGTAGGTTTCCACGCCGCCGTTGCGCAGCCGGTAAAAGCGGCCGCGCCGGTATCGTTTGGCCTGGCGGTAGAAAGTCTGGGCCTCGGCGCTCAGGTAGCCCAGCACGGGAGCCGCCGCGCCGGTGGTGTAGCTGCGCTGGCGGCGCTCGGTTACGGTTAGCATCGGCCAGTTGGCGCTGTCGCGGCGGACTCGCTTGGCTTCGGTGGCAGTAAGTCGGAGCTGCACGGGGTAGCCGGGTGGGGCATCCGGGTAGGGCAGGGCATCGGCAATGCGTTGCCGAACGGTAGTGGAATCCCAGCCCAGCAGCTGGCCCAGGGCCAGAGTATCGAGCGGGGGCCGACGCGGCAGCTTCAGCAGGTAGTACAAGCGGGTATCTACCAGCACCGAGTCGTTGCGGTCGAGCACCCGGCCCCGGATAAGGGAGTCCGCCACCACTATACGCCGCCGGGAATAGACTTCCCCGGTTGTGGGGTCCGGCGACGATTGGCCGGTCTGCTGGTCGGGGGAGGAGCAGGCGGCCAGCACCACAAGCAAAGCTAGTAGCCTATTTTCCCACCAAATGAAAGCCGTGCGCATGGGGTAAAGCTAGACAATTGCCACACTTCGGCCCCGCGCTTTTCGATTAACCAAGCTGCTCACTACCTCAAGCAAGCCGTAAACCAGGCCGGCTGTTTAGGCGGAGCTGGAATGGAGTGCACCTTGCAAGTTCATGTTAGCAAGTAGGCAGGTACAGAACCACCCTGCCTGAAAACAAGCTCGACCAGGAAACCGTACTGGACCTTTATGGTAGAAAAAGCTATTCTAGAGGAAGCCTACGCTACGGTACTGGCTGACGCGGGCACACCCTGTATTGTAGTACAGCTGCATGGTTTTGCCAACCGGGAGCAGTTTAAGCACATGATGAACACGGGGCTGGAATATTTCCAGGCCAACACTACCCCGCAGCAGCCCTGGGGCTGGATTGCCGATACACGCCGCATGAGCGCCATTCATAACGAGATTCAGCAGTGGCTGGCCCAGGATTGGAACGTGCGGGCCTACCGGGCGGGCCTGCGCGAAATGAGCATTGTTACCTCCGAAAATATTATTGGCCAGCTGGCAACCCAACAGTACGCCCAGCTAGCCGTGGCGCAGCCCGAAACGTATGTGCTGGAACCCGTATATTATCCGTCGTTGGAGGACGCCAAGCAGGGCGTCAGGAAAAGAGCCGCAAGGCTCAGCGCTGAACAATAGCCCGTGCAACCTATGTGCAGGCAGTTTGCTCATACATCTTTGATTTCGAACCGAGGTATTTATGCAAGAGTTGAAAACACCCCTGGGCCGGGTTTACCTGACTGTGGAAACTGATCATGACAACCAGTGGATACGGGTAAACTGGCAAGGCTACTTAACCGCCGACAGTATTCAGGAGGGAGCCAAGGCCTACACTGCCGCGCTAGCCAAAGCAGGCTTCTCCTGCGTTCTAAACGATACTCGCGCCGTGCGCGGGCCCTGGGACCATTCCATGGATTGGGTCATCAACGAATGGGCGCCCAATGCCGCCGCGGCCGGCATGCGCTACTTCGCCCTGATTTCCACCCCAGAAACTCTCGCCGACGGCTCCGCGGCCAACTTCTACGCCCAACTCAAAGCTTTTCACGCCGAGGTCTTCGACAACACCGAAGAGGCCGAGCAGTGGCTACGCCGCGTGTGCCCCCCTGAAAAATAAACCACCCAGATTCCGGCACGTAGCCTTGGTTTGCTACCAAGGCGGCTTTAATCGGTGGTCTTTTTCAGGGACTAGGTTAGAAACTATCCTGCGCGACGCTTGTGCCAGAAGAAAAGGCACTCTTGCCCTTAACCTAGGTGCCTGTATTAGTGGTTTTTATCGGCTGCAGCCGGGCTTGTTGCCGACGTAAATACACGAAAAACGGCAGTCCAGTCAGTATCAACCCCAGGCCCGAAAGCGACTGGGTAGGTTGGGTAAGTACCGTGTGGCCGGTGAATGTAAGGGCGAACAGAATAAGGATTATTTGCACGAAGGGGTAGCCGGGCACCGGGCCGGGGATGCGCCCTTGGCGCTTCATTTTAACCACCGCTACGGCCAGCAAGCCATAAAATAGAAAGGTGGCGAAAATAACCAGGTCCGTCAGGCGCTCGAAGGTACCGGAGACAACCAACAGGCTGCTCCAGGTGAGGGTGAAAAACAGAGCCCGGTAGGGGGTGCGGTAGCGCGGGTGCACCGTCGCGGCCGAGTGAAAGAAATACCCTTCCTGGGCCATGCGAAAGTGCACGCGGGTGTGGGAGAGTAATACCGAATTCAGCGTGCCGAATACGCTCACCAGAATCAGGACCGTCACGCCCGTTTTGCCCCACTTGCCCAGTAAGGACTCTGCTACCACGGCCGCCCCAATTTCGTTAGGGCCTACCGCCGCCAGCTGGGCCAGGGGTAAGGTGCGCAGGTACATGTAGTTGATGAGCATGTACAGCACAATGGCCACGCTCACCCCGCCAACAATGGCCCGGGGAACATTGCGTCGCGGGTTTTTAATTTCGCCCGTAACAAAGGAAAGGTCCACCCAGCCGTCATAAGCCCAGAACACGCTGAGCAGGGCGCTAAAAAAGGCACTGGCCAGTGAGACTTCCCGTACGGGCCCTACCGGCGCCGTACCGCCGGAGTCCGGAGAAGCCAAAAACAAACCGGCGAGAATAAGCAGCAGAATGCCCGTGATTTTGGCCGCCGTAAACACATTGCTGAGCCGTCCACTGTCGCTCACTCCGCGGTAGTTTACCCAGGTAAGAGCCGCTACCGTGCCGATGGCCAGGAGCTTGATGCCGGAGTCGGCGAAGGGGTAAATCAGCCCGCCGATGGAAAGGTGCGCCCATGCCTCGGCCGGGTTGGGCAGGGGGAGCAGGGCGTTAACGGATTGGGCGAAAATAAACGCCAGCGCTGCCACCGAAGCAGAGCCGATGATGGCGAAATCCGTCCACCCAAACAGAAACGAAGCAAAATTGCCAAACGACAACCGCAGGTACTCATACACGCCGCCCGATTCTTCGGTGAGCGAGGCCATGCCCGACAGGTTTAGGGCCCCGCAGATGGTAATCAGGCCCGCCACTACCCAGGCCGCGAGAATCCACCCCGCGCTCAGGCCACTCTGCGCCAGCGGCACGATTTTCTTGAACACGCCGGAGCCAATCACAATGCCCGCCACCAGCAACGTGCCGCTTACTACCCCGAAGGCTCGAACCAGAGTAACGGGGGCGGCAAGGGCTGGCTTTTCTGAATCTTTCATGTTTCAAGGTAAACGGGGTTGCTACTGAGCAGCGCGATGTTGGTTTGCCATATGGATAGCGAAGCAGGCCCCGAGCCTTAACTCCTACCTATGCGCGTAGCTAAACAGGCTACTGCTGCCCGGAGTCGAGTAAGCGCCGGTGGTAATTAATCTGGCCCAAGTGATAGGCCAGATGAGTGGCCAGATGCACCAGGAAATATTCAGTCGATGTTTTCTGGTCAAAAACCAGGATTGGGTATTCCCGCGCCAACATGTCGGGGTTTACTTGCTTTAGTGATATATCTACTCTGCGGCTGGTGTCCTGTAGCATTGCCAGCAGCTCCAGCCGGGGAAGGTTTTTGAGCGAGAATTCTACTTCGCGGTACCGGAGATACGCTATACCACCCAGTTCAGCCCCGATATACGTATTCAGGTTGCCGACTACATGCAGGCATAGGTTGCCAGCCGAATTGCCTATACCTTTTTCAACGTGCCACATGATGTGCTCATCGTTGTACAAAGTGAGTTCTTGCTTCACTCGGTTCAGGTCACGTTGAAACAGGTGGCGGAGAGTATCAATCAGCATATACAGTAGGTCATTTGCTTGGACCAGCGCTTGGTTTTGCTTCGGGAGTCGCTTTAATGGCTATATCCTCCCCGGACATGATGCTAGTTACCCATGGTGTCTCGCTAGCTTGTCCAACGTCCCGAATGAAGGTAACTCAAACCTGCTCGGCTTCAGCTACGGTTAGGCAGCACAGCAGTAGCAACCTGCGAGTGTAGCCCAGTAACAGCTAGTAGCCATGCCGGGCCCGGCTCTGAATGCGGGCTTCCCAGCGCTTACGCTTAGGCGCGATGTAGCCGCGCAGGTACTTTTCCATGACTAACGCGGCGCAGGGCGCAGCGGCATCAGCGCCAAAGCCCCCGTTCTCAATGTACACGGCTACGGCTATTTGGGTATTCTCGGCCGGGGCGAAGCCCACGAAGGCGGCGTGGTCGTTGCCTTCGTCGTTTTCTACGGTGCCCGTTTTACCGGCCACCGTAATGCCCACATCAGCGAGGCTAGAGGCATCGGCTGTGCCTCCCTTCTGCATCACGGCCACCATACCAGGCACCAGGGCCGCGAAGTGGGCACTATCTACCAGAGTATAACGCTTCTGGGTAAAGCGCGGCAGTGGCCCACTGTCCCCGACGCTTCGTACCAAGTGAGGAGGGTAGTACCAGCCGCGGTTAGCAACAATGGCCGCCATATTGGCCATTTGTAGGCCTGTAAGGTTTATTTCGCCTTGGCCTATACTAAGGGAGTAGATAGAGCGGTACCGCCACCGGGTGGTGCCCCGGGCCTTGTCGTAATACTCGGGGGTAGGCAGGAAGCCCGGTGCCTCGCGTGGTATGTCTACCCCCAGCACGGAGTCGAGACCAAACGACCGAACGTAGCGCCGCCACTCGGCTAGGTTGACGTGGCGGGCAGCTACAGTGTCCTGCACCAAACTATCCGGCACGTAGTTGATGAGTTTCCCCATCACCTGGTAGAAGTAGGGGTTGCAGCTGTATTTGAGCCCGGCAATTAGGTTGCTGGGCGCCGGGTGACGATGCACACAGCTGACGAGTTTCTGGTCGCAGCGGAAACCGGTAGTAGGGGTGATAGAACCTAGTTGCAACGCCACGGCGGCATTCACCAGCTTAAACACGGAGCCGGGCGGATTGGCGCGCATAGCCGGCCGGTTAATCAGCGGCATGCCTTCCTGTTGCAGTAGCTTGGCGCGCACCCCAGCCAAATCGGGAGCGGTGATGGTAGCGGGCTTGTAGATGGGCGCCGACACGTAGGCCAGTATTTCCCCGGTACGTGGATCAAGGGCTACCAGGTACCCTTTACGGCGGCCCAGGAGTTGCTCGGCGTAGGCCTGGAGCTTTATATCAAGGGTCAGGTGCAGATCCTGGCCTTGCTGAAAGGTGGTGTCGGGTGCCCAACTGCCCTGCGTCTGGCCTTGCTCATCCACCAAGGGGTGTAGCGTGCCCCGGCGCCCGTTAAGAATGCCATTATAGTAGCCTTCTATACCACTGTTGCGCAGTTGGTAGAAACGGCCTCGGCGGTAGCGCTGAGCTTGGTTATAAAATGCCTCCGCCTCGGCTGCCATGTAGCCTAGCGCATGGGCGCCCACGCTGGTGGTGTAGGTGCGCTGGCGGCTTTCGGTTAGGGTGAGGGTAGGCCAGTCGCGGCTTTTGCGGCGTACCCGCGTTGCTTCGGCCGCCGTGAGTCGCAGCTGTACTGGGTAGCCCGCCGGGGCTTCCTCATACGGCAGGGCATCGGCAATGCGTCTCCGGATGGTAGTGGGGCCCCAACCCAGCAACTGGCCTAGCGCCAGCGTATCAAGCGGTGGTCGGCGCGGGAGTTTTAAGAGGTATTGCGGACGAGTGGCTACCAGTACCGAATCGTGGCGGTCCAGAATACGGCCGCGCTGGGGCACCTCGGGCAGCACGATGCGCCGCTTAATATAAACGATGCTCGTATCAGGAGCCTGAGGCGGGATGTCAGTTTGTTGTTGAAATGAGGAACAGGTGACCAGCACCAAAAACGCAGTAAGTAAACTCATTCTCCAAGTTGCAAACAGGTAAAGCCACGGATACCCGGGGTACTCTACGCAGTTGCCGAGTTTCTAGATGTGTTGGTCAAGTGGTCAAGCGTAGGTGGTTGGCTCTCAATTAATCATGTATAATGCTTGCCATACTACCTAGCTTACGACCTTCTCCAAGCTGCCTTACAGAACCAAGCCAAGCGTGCTCTGCTGGCTTGTGATAACCAGGTAAGCTGAGCGATAAGAGTTACCTACAGGATATTGTCATTTTCGGCTTAGACAGTCTGATTTGCTAGGCTTCAGCAGTGAGTTAACTAATACTTAATGTTCCCTTCCTGGTTCACCGCTAAGCGGCGGTTAAGTATTATTTAAGAACGATTTGCGCGGGAATGCTTTACGTTCTGTTTCGTAGCAATTTAGTTTGTGGCTAAGTGATATACTATTGATTTACAAGCTAATAACTATGTATAGAGCGTGGTGCCAGCACGCCTGTCTCTGTACGACTTTAGCAATTGGATTTAGGGAATAATAAGCGTTGAGCTTACTTCTTTACTGCAGGTGTTAAACTGATACCTTGGAAGTGTAAAATGTTGATAGTAAGCCCGCAAAGCAAAACAAATGCATAGAGCTTGTTGATGCCTGCAGAGGCGAACAAAGTGAAATAGGGGTCGTTGAAATAGCTGAGCAAGAGGCACTTGCTCTTGATCTTTTACTCTTCTGAGCTATGGAAACCGACGACCTAAAACAACTCATCAAAGATGGCTTATCGGCCCAGCAGGCCGGCAGCCAAGTGGCAGCCCAGGCCACCGACGAAATCCTCAACGATGCCACCCACCCGGAGTTGAAAGCCGCCCTGCAAGAAGGCAACGAAACCGCCAAGCAGTGGGCCCAGCGCATTGAGCAGGCCATTGCCGAAGTAGGCGGCGCCGAAAACCAGAACAATGAAATTCTGGAGGCCCACTACCGCGTGAGCAAGAAAATCCGGGCCAAAGCCACCTCCGACACCACGCGCGACCTGGGCATCATTGCCAGCGGCCAACTGGCCCTGCACTACTGGATTGCTTCCTTCGGCACAGTCGCCTCGTACGCCGCCTCCGCCGGCCTCACCCAAACCGAGCAAAACCTGAAAGCCTGCGTGCAGGAAGCCAAACAAGCCGACGACAAGCACACCGACATCGCCCAGCGGATACTAGCTGAGCAAGGCCAGGAATAAGGGAAGTTATCATTGCCGACTATAACGAAACCGCGCCGCTCGGATAACCCCAAGCGGCGCGGTACCGGCTTGCCGCTGGGGTGGATGGGAATGTTGGGGCTTCTGGCGAGGCCAGCCACGAGTTACGCTACGCCTAACTAACGATAGATGGAGAAGCCGAGCCAGTAAGCACTATCTTCGAAGCAAAAAAGTACAGCTTTGAAGAACATAATCTATTCGTCTAGAATAAAATCACTTTATATAGGTTATAGCGTTACGGGCGCAATTTTTTGCAGTTGCCTAGCTTATATGTTATTATTCAGGCCATTAGGAGAAGTTGAAGGGATTGGCATAGCTACTGCTAAGATAATGATATGGGGGCTGGGAAGCATATTTGTATTTTTTGCTTGTATGAGCATCGTCATGTTACTATCAATCCGTCTATTTGCAATAATTGATAATGAACTAATAATTACTTAGCCGCTGCAATTCAGGAAGAGAATAATAGAGCTCAATAAGATTGAAGCAATTGAAGAGCAAAAACTTAGAATAGATTCATCACATGATTTGAAAGACTTCAATGTATACCGAGGTAAGCAGGTTGTGATATTATGTCAAGGAGGAAAAATAATTAAAGTGAGTTCTTTTGAAATTGCAAACTATTATTCGTTTGTTGCTCACCTTCGTAATGAATTAAGAAAATACAAATGGCGGTTAGATGAAAATAAGCTCTCTAAGCTAGATAATAGCTGGGAAGGATATGGATGGTTAATTTTGATGATAGTATTAACTGTAGGTTTGTTGTATGGTTTGCTCGTTGCTTAATCTATACAGAAATAGTATTCGCAGTTAATGAAAAATGAAAACGGGTGCTACCTTGCTGAGGTAGCACCCGTTTTCATTCAACCAAACTAGCCGTATTACATATTTCTTCTATACTGGCCGCCTACCTCAAACAGCGCATTCGTCACCTGGCCTAGGGAGCAGAACTTCACGGTTTCCATTAGCTCCTCGAAGAGGTTGCTGTTGGTTACTGCTACTTGCTGCAGCTGCTTTAGGCGCTGCTCGGTGGTGCCTTGGTTGCGGGCGTGCAGGTTCTGGAGCATTGTGATTTGATACTGCTTTTCCTCCTCCGTGGCGCGGATAACCTCGGCGGGCACCACCGTGGGCGAGCCTTTCGAGGAGAGGAAGGTGTTCACGCCAATGATGGGATACTCGCCCGTGTGCTTGAGCATCTCGTAGTGCATGCTTTCCTCCTGAATCTTGCCGCGCTGGTACATGGTTTCCATGGCGCCCAGCACGCCGCCACGCTCCGTAATCCGGTCGAACTCGGCCAATACGGCTTCCTCTACCAGGTCGGTGAGCTCCTCGATGATGAAGGAGCCCTGCAGTGGGTTTTCGTTCTTGGCCAGGCCTAGCTCGCGGTTGATGATGAGCTGGATGGCCATAGCCCGGCGCACCGATTCTTCGGTGGGCGTAGTAATGGCTTCATCGTAGGCGTTGGTGTGCAGAGAGTTGCAGTTGTCGTAGATGGCGTAGAGGGCCTGCAGCGTGGTGCGGATGTCGTTGAAGTCGATTTCCTGGGCGTGCAGGCTCCGGCCGCTGGTCTGGATGTGGTACTTCAACATCTGCGAGCGGGCGTTGGCGCCGTACTTCAGCTTCATGGCCTTGGCCCAGATGCGGCGCGCCACGCGGCCAATTACGGCGTACTCGGGGTCGATGCCGTTGGAGAAGAAGAACGACAGGTTGGGCGCAAAATCGTTCACGTCCATGCCCCGGCTCACGTAGTACTCCACGAAGGTGAAGCCGTTGCTGAGGGTGAGGGCCAACTGCGTGATGGGGTTGGCGCCGGCCTCGGCAATGTGGTAACCGGAAATCGACACCGAGTAGAAGTTGCGCACCTTCTCCTTGATGAAGTACTCCTGCACGTCGCCCATGAGGCGCAGGGCAAACTCCGTGGAGAAGATGCAGGTGTTCTGGGCCTGGTCTTCCTTCAGAATGTCGGCCTGCACGGTGCCGCGCACCTGGCTGAGCGTGCGCGCCTTGATGGTGGAGTACACGTCGGCGGGCAGCACCTGGTCGCCGGTCACGCCGAGTAGCAGCAGGCCCAGGCCGTCGTTGCCAGCGGGCAATTCGCCTTGGTAGCGGGGGCGCTCCAAGCCTTTCTCCTGGTAAATCTGATTGATCTTGGCGTCAACCTCGGCCTCCAGGCCATTCTCCTTAATATACAGCTCACACTGCTGGTCGATGGCCGCATTCATGAAGAAAGCCGCCAGCGTAGCCGCCGGACCGTTGATGGTCATGGACACCGACGTGCTAGGGTTGGCTAGGTTGAAGCCAGAGTAGAGCTTCTTGGCATCGTCGAGGCAGCAGATGCTCACGCCGGCGTTGCCAATTTTGCCGTAGATGTCGGGCCGGTGGTCGGGGTCCTCGCCGTAGAGCGTCACCGAGTCGAAGGCCGTGCTCAGGCGCTTGGCCGGCAGGCCCGCCGATACGTAGTGGAAGCGGCGGTTGGTACGCTCAGGGCCGCCTTCGCCCGCAAACATGCGGGTAGGATCTTCGCCCTCGCGCTTGAAGGGGAACACGCCCGCAGTATAAGGGAACTCACCGGGCACGTTTTCCTGGAGCTGCCAGCGCAGCAAATCACCCCAAGCGGTGTAGCGCGGCAGGCTCACCTTGGGAATCTGCTGGTTGCTGAGGCTGGTGGTATGCGTCTGGATGCGGATTTCCTTGTCGCGCACCTTGAAAATGAACTCCGGGGCTTTGTAGGCGGCTACCTTTTGCGGCCAGGTCTCCAGGAGTTTCCAGTTTTGGCCGTCCAGCCGGAGCTTGATTTCCTCGAAGGTGCTCTCCAGGCCGGCGACGAGGTTTCCTGATCCGGGGGCGTGGCTGCCGTTCCCAGCGCCAGGTCCTCCACTGGCGGGGTTGTATCCGAGGCTTTGGACGGCTCCGATGGCTTGCCGGATTCCGTAGAGTTGCTGAGCGGTGTCAGACTGTTTTTGAACCCACTGGTCATACTGGCGGTTGGTTTCGGCTATTTCAGAAAGGTAACGCGTGCGGTGGGGCGGAATGATATAAATCTTCTCCGAGTCCTCCTTGGTAGTCTCGAGCTGCGACGCAAACGGCACCCCCGTTTTCGCCTCTACGGTTGCCAGCACGGCCCGGTACAAACGGTTCATGCCGGGGTCGTTGAACTGCGAGGCGATGGTGCCAAACACGGGCATCTCGTCCAAGGGCTTGTCCCAGAGCTGGTGGTTGCGCTGGAACTGCTTGCGCACGTCGCGCAGGGCGTCGAGGGCACCCCGCTTGTCGAACTTGTTGAGGGCAATAACGTCGGCAAAATCGAGCATGTCGATTTTCTCCAGCTGAGTAGCGGCCCCGTACTCGGGCGTCATCACGTACAGGCTGGCGTCGGAGTGCTCAATGATTTCGGTGTCGGACTGCCCGATGCCCGAGGTTTCGAGGATAATCAGGTCGAAGTCGGCGGCGCGCACCACGTCCACGGCATCCTGCACGTAGCGGCTCAGGGCCAGGTTGCTCTGGCGCGTGGCCAGGCTGCGCATATACACCCGCGGCGAGTTGATGGAATTCATCCGGATCCGGTCACCGAGCAGGGCGCCGCCGGTTTTGCGCTTGCTCGGGTCAACCGAAATAATGGCAATGGTTTTCTCCGGGAAGTCGAGCAGAAAGCGGCGCACCAGCTCATCTACCAACGATGACTTACCTGCGCCACCCGTACCAGTGATGCCCAGAATAGGGGCTTTCTTAGACTCCGACGAAGCGGCATTGAGGCGCTGGTCCGAGCCAAACTCTGACTTCTGAAAATCAGCAATCAACTGGCCTTTCACCCGCTCGAACTCCTGGGGGAAGTTCTCGGCGGCGGAAATAAGGCGGCCAATGCTGCGGGCGTCTTTCTCTTTTACGTGGCCGGCCTCCCCGTTCAGGTTCTGGCCGGTGGGGAAGTCCGACTTCTGGAGCAGGTCGTTGATCATGCCCTGCAGGCCCATGGCGCGGCCGTGGTCGGGGGAGTAGATGCGGGTGATGCCGTAGGCCTCCAGGTCCTCGATTTCCGTGGGCAGGATTACGCCGCCGCCGCCGCCGAAGATTTTTACGTGTCCCGCCCTGCGCTCCTTCAGCAGGTCAAACATGTACTTGAAGTACTCGTTGTGGCCGCCCTGGTAGGAGGTAATGGCAATGGCCTGGGCGTCTTCCTGAATGGCGCAGTCCACGATTTCCTGCACCGAGCGGTTGTGGCCCAGGTGAATAACTTCGGCACCGCTGCTCTGGATAATGCGGCGCATGATATTGATAGCGGCGTCGTGCCCATCAAACAGGGCCGCCGCCGTCACGATGCGGATGTGGTTCTGGGGCTTATACGGAGCTACAGGAGCTGCTTGCATAGCGCGGGAGGTTTGGGTGGAATTTGGGGTAGCGAAGGTACGAAAAAAGCCCCGGCATGGTAGCGCGGGGCAGGTTCAGCAATAGGGGGTAGCAGATTGGTGGCGCGGCTGGCCAGCAGTGGCAAAGCCGGCTTTACTCTTGCCAACTCTGAACCGTTAGGTACATACTAGGTTGCATGGGGTACGTCTTCCAATTCGCCTGGCTTTTATCCCGGCCAAACACCCGGTGCAGCGGGGCGGGAAACACGGCCGGAATACCGAAGAACCAGCGCTCCGAAAAAGGCGTGTCATTATCGAGCCACTGCAGGGCCAAGGCTATCGGCTGCTTTTTATCTAGTTGCACGTTGTAGGAGCGTAAATCCACTGAAATCCAACCGGTGCGTTGGTCACGCACCACAAACTGCACGTCATCCGGTAGCAGAGCCGTAGCTGGCTTCCCGTCCAGGACCGTATACAGCATCAGCCGGAACCGGACTGCCCGGAACGGATTGCTGTCGATGTACACGTTGAAGCTGTCGACGTAGCAGCTGCGGGCGGGCCGGAGAAAGGTACCAAATTCCCTACCCCGCATATCGCGGCGGGTGCTGTCCGGGGTCATGCTGCTGATGCCCCAACGAGCCAGGCCGGTTTTGCCCGTGTGCCCCAGCGTTTCCGGGCGTAGCCTCTGGGAGCGTACCGTTACCTCCCGCAACGCCTGCGCCCGGGGCCGCAGCCGAACCAGGGCTGGGCTTTGCCGCCGCAGGGCTGGTACCGACAGCCGAACCGGGTAGTAGCCGACGCAGGAAACAACCACCGTATCCTGAGCCGTTAGCCCGGGAGAGTCGGGAAAGCTAAAGCGGCCTTGCGCATCGGTTACCGTTCCGAAGGGCTTATGGCGGACACCTACGGAGGCGAACGGTACGGGCGTTGCCAGAGAATCGTGGAGCACGGTGCCGTGCAGGGTTTGAGCACGCAGCCCGTAGGTTGGAAACAGAATGAACACGATGCTCCACCAAAAAATCAGACGCATATAACTTGCCGAATAGGTTCAGGCAGAAGAGCAGCGGTAGGTACAGAGCGTTGCAAGGCGCATAAAAAGGCCCCGCGAGGTGGGCGCGGGGCTTTAATGATATTACTGCGCTAGACGCAGAGAACTAATCAGGGAAGCCACTTTCTTTCTGATGGGAAGAGGGATATGGTCAGGTGACCTAATAAGCTCACGAAGAAAAAAATAACTCCCAGGGGTTAGTAATATCGAATCAGCGGCCCGTTTTACAAGCGCAAACAAGTTTGGAGATATTTCCACCTCATGCTCATAAAGCTGTTGAACAATGATGTCGAAGGCACAGCCATATTCGCCTACTAAAAGCATGTCTTGTGCATAGGCGTAATCACGCGGCAGCAAGCCTGCTTCGTAAGAGGCGGCCAGTAGCGTTGCAACCAACTGTTCCCGCTGCTTTAGACGGTGATACTCTTTCCACCAACTCCACATACTTACCGCAGCTCCACCAGCCGTAGCTGGAACCCCGGCAGTACGGCTTCGCCGGATAGCTCCTTCTCAAAGCCTTGCACCACTTCCGGCTCGGGTTGGCCGGGGCGGTAGAGGTAGGCGGTTTCGGTTTCCGGCACGATGAACCACGCCAGTTGGGCACCGTTGCGGAGCCAGTCGAGCATTTTGGCCTGTAGGGTTTTCAGGGAGTCGGTAGCCGATTTCAGCTCTACTACAAACTCCGGGCATACAGGCGCAAATTTGTCCTGCTGTTCGGTGGTCAGGGCGTTCCACTTGGCTGCCGAAACCCAGGAAGCATCCGGCGACAGTACGGAGCCATCGGGGAGGGTAAAACCGGTGTTGGAATCGAATACCTCGCCTTGTTGTGAGTGCTGAGCATACCAGCTGTATAGTTGCCCGGTAAGGCGGGCGTTGCGTTTGCCGGAACGGCTGCCAGTAGACGACATAAGTAGTATTTCGTGGTTGGCAGTACGCTCAATCCGCAAGTCGGAGTTCAACTGGCAGAAGTCGAAAAACTCGTCGTCCGACATATTGGCCAGCACCGGGCTGCGGAGCGTAATAACGTCTTCGGTGATAGTAGGGCGCATAACGGAGCTATTGTAGACAAGCGGAAGATACGCAAAAACGAGTCGGCAGACCAGCTATGGTAGTCTTGCTCATTCCGTCATTACCGTGAAGTACAAACTCGGCTGCAGGGCGTGGGTAGTCCAGGCGGCCTCGCTATTTTCGCGTTCCACCATTACGTGCTTGGGCTGGCGCGTTACGGGTATGGAAAAGTACTTTTCCCACGGATTGGTTTTCTCGCTTTGCAGCCACTGAAGGGTGGCTACTACCGGCTGGGATTCCAGCATGATTTCGTAGGGCCGCAGATCCAGCGTGAGCCAACCCCGTTGGCGGTTGCTGCACACCAATTGTACGTCGCGGGAGAGTAGTGCCCGGCCCGGTCGGCCCTGCTCCAGCGCGTACAGGTTCAGGCGGAAGCGCAGGTGCTCGTAGGTGTTGGCGGCTAGAAAAACGTGAAATTCTTCGAGGTAAGTGCGATGGGTAGGCCGCAGCACGGTGCCCAGCTCCCAGCCCCACTCGTCGTCCACGGTTTCTTTGCCGCTTGAGCCTCCCGTCCATAGCACATCGGCCTTTTCCTTGCTGCGGCCCAGCTGGCCCGGATGCACCCGGCGGTGCTCCACCACCACCGCGCCTAGGGCCTGCTCCTGCGGGGCCAGCCGAAACTCGCGCTGGCCGGCCGCCAGGGCCGTGGGTAAGACAACCTGCCGGGAAAAACCTACGCAAGTAACCACGAGCGTATCCCGCAGATCGGGTAGGCGCAGCAGGTAGCGGCCCTGCTCATCGGCCACGGTGCCCAGCCCCCGGCCCGGTACGCCCAGCGTAGCAAAGGGCACGGGCTCATTGGTGTGCGTGTTCAGAATACGGCCTTCGAGGATGATGTTCTGAGCCCGCAGGCTGAGGCTGACCAGCGAGAATAAAAGCAGTAAACAATATCTGGGTGGCATTCTAGAAAACAGGACAAGGCAGCGCGCCGCCTTGGTAGGTGGCCTGCAATATACGGCCGTCGCAGGTGGCGGCGGCGGCAAAAGGTGCCGGCAACAAAACGGCCAGGGCGCTTTCCCGCACCCCGGCCGCCCCTGTTGGGCCCGGCGTCCTCCTCGGTTGCCGCGTGGCGTTATGCTAGTTTATTGGCCCGACAGCGCCTGTACGCCCGCCTCAGCCACCGCATGGTCGTCCTCCACGGTGCTGCCCGACACGCCAATGGCGCCGAATATCTGGCCCTCGCGGTTCTTGAGCGGAATCCCGCCCGGGAAGGTAATCAGGCCCCCGTTGGAATGCTCAATGTTGTACAAGGAGCCGCCGGGCTGGGAGAGGCCCCCAATGGCCCCCGTGGGCATGTCAAAGAAGCGCGCCGTCTTGGCTTTCTTAATGGAGATATCCAGGGAGCCCAGCCAGGCATCATCCATGCGGATAAAGGCCACGAGGTTGGCGCCGGAGTCAACCACGGCAATGTTCATTTTGACGCCCATTTGCTGCGCCTTTTCGTGCGCGGCCTGCACGGCCAGTTGCGCTTGCTGAAGAGTAATGCCCATACGAGTTATCTGGTTAGCAGGAAAGAAAGTGTTCAGTTAAGAACGGCATCCGCAGCGCATAGTTCTGGTAGGCGGGGCGGTAGTACTGGCCCGGCTCTGGCTTAGCCTAGGCAGGCGGTTCTACAGCGGTGGGAAGGGGGAGGGGCTGACCGGCAAGTACAGCCCAACCGGCTAACCCCGGGCACAGGGGGCGGGCTGGGCAAACGGGCTCCGTTAGCTTTTACGGGTCGTTTTTCGTACCTTCGCCTCTGGAAAAAACCGCCTCTAGTGAAGAACATCCGCAATTTCTGCATCATCGCCCACATCGACCACGGCAAGAGCACCCTGGCCGACCGCCTCTTGGAATTTACCAGCACGGTAGCCAAGCGCGATATGCAAGCTCAGCTGCTCGACAATATGGACCTGGAGCGGGAGCGGGGCATCACCATCAAGAGCCACGCCATCCAGATGCAGTATCAGTACAAGGGCGAGCAGTACACGCTCAACCTGATTGATACGCCCGGTCACGTCGACTTTAGCTACGAAGTATCCCGCTCCATTGCTGCCTGCGAGGGCGCCCTGCTGATTGTGGATTCCTCCCAGGGCATCGAGGCCCAGACTATCAGCAACCTCTACCTGGCCATCGGCTCCGACCTGACCATAATCCCCGTTCTCAATAAAATTGATCTGCCCCACTCCATGCCGGAGGAGGTGTCGGACGAAATTGTGGACCTGATTGGCTGCGAGCGGGAAGAAATCATTCCGGCCTCGGGCAAATCCGGCATTGGTATCGAAGCCATTCTGAACGCCATTTGTGAGCGAATTCCGGCGCCCCAAGGCGACCCGGAAGCCCCGCTCCAAGCCCTGATTTTTGACTCCGTATTCAACTCCTACCGGGGCATTGAGGTACTGTTCCGCATCAAGAACGGCACCATGCGCAAGGGCGACAAGCTCCGGTTCATGGCCACGGGCAAGGAGTACGGCGCCGATGAAATTGGTATTCTGGGCTTGAACCAGGAGCCCCGGCCCGAAATTGGGGCCGGCAACGTGGGCTACCTGATTTCCGGCATCAAGGAGGCCCGCGAAGTAAAAGTAGGGGACACCATCACGCACGTAGCGCGGCCCACGGCCGAAGCCATTCAGGGCTTCGAGGATGTCAAGCCCATGGTATTCGCCGGCATTTACCCCGTAGATACCACTGAGTATGAGGAGCTGCGTTCCTGCATGGAAAAGCTCCAGCTCAATGACGCCTCCCTGGTGTGGGAGCCTGAAACGTCGGTGGCTCTGGGCTTCGGCTTCCGGTGCGGCTTCCTGGGTATGCTGCACATGGAAATTGTGCAGGAGCGCCTGGAGCGCGAGTTTAACATGACGGTAATTACTACCGTGCCCTCAGTGCAGTTCCACGCTACTGGCACCAAAGATCAGCGCCTGACCATCAACGCGCCGAGCGAAATGCCGGAGCCGAACATGATTAAGCTGATCGAGGAGCCCTACATCAAAGCCCAGATCATCACGGCGGCTGATTACGTAGGGCCCATTATCACGCTCTGCATGGAGAAGCGCGGCATTATCAAGGGTCAGAGTTACCTAACTTCGGAGCGGGTAGAGCTGACCTTCGAGCTGCCCCTGTCAGAAATCGTGTTTGATTTCTTTGACAAGCTCAAAACCATCAGCCGCGGCTACGCTTCCCTCGACTACGAGCTGATCGGCTTCCGTGAGTCGGACATGGTGAAGCTGGACGTAATGCTGAATGGCGAGAAGGTCGATGCGTTGTCGGCCATCGTGCACCGTTCCAAGAGCTACGACTGGGGCCGCCGCCTCTGCGAAAAGCTCCGGGAATTGCTACCCCGCCAGCAGTTTGAAATTGCCATTCAGGCCAGCATTGGGCAGAAAATCATTGCCCGGGAAACGGTGAAAGCCCTGCGCAAAAACGTAATTGCCAAGTGTTACGGCGGCGACATCAGCCGTAAGCGCAAACTGCTCGAGAAGCAAAAGGAAGGCAAGAAGCGGATGCGTCAGGTGGGCTCCGTTGAAATCCCACAAGAGGCCTTCCTGGCCGTTCTTAAAATCGACTAATACCCCCAGCGCGGCTCCGAAACGGGCCGCGCTTTTTGTTGTTACCGCACTTCTTTTTTCACCTCATGCACTTCTTGACACGGCGTGTAATGATTTACCATCGCAAAACATGTCCGATACCCTTCTCAAGAACTGTACAAGCCAGGAGCAACTAGACAAGATCATCAAAGGGCAGGAGCGCAAGTTCCGGTGGCGCGACGATTGGCCCGCCATGGAAGCCGCGCTGCAAGCCGCCGGTACCGCCGCCATTGCCGCCCACGACCACAAACGCATTCCCGACCAACCGCAGGATTTAGCCTAACCCCCGTACCCATGACCACTGCTCCCGAAGCTACTACCTACCGCCTGATTGACGGCAAGCAGACCGCCGAGGCTATTAAAGAGGAAATTGCCGCCGAAGTAGCCCAGCGTCAGGCGGCCGGCCAAAAGGTACCGCACTTGGCCGCTGTTCTGGTTGGCCACGATGGCGGCTCCGAAACCTACGTGCGCAACAAGGTGCTGGCTTGTGAACGGGTAGGGTTCGGGAGTACGCTGCTGCGCTACGAGGACGACATCACCGAAGCCGAGTTGCTGGCCAAGGTGGAGGAGCTCAACCAGGATCCGGAAATTGACGGTTTTATTGTGCAGCTGCCCTTGCCTAAGCACATCGACACCAACAAGGTGATTGAAGCCATTCGCCCCGAAAAGGATGTGGATGGCTTCCACCCCATGAACATTGGTCGGATGGTGGCCGGGCTACCCGCGTTGCTGCCCGCTACCCCCTCCGGAATTGTGGAGTTGCTGCGTCGCTATGAGCTACCAACCGATGGCAAGCACTGCGTCGTAATTGGGCGTAGTAACATTGTGGGTACGCCAGTTAGCATCTTGCTGGCTAAGAACTTAGAGCCGGGCAACTGCACGGTTACTTTATGTCATTCTCGAACTCAAAACCTGGTGGAAATAACCCGCTCCGCCGATATTTTGGTAGCCGCCCTGGGCCGGCCGGAGTTTGTTACGGCCGACATGGTGAAGCCCGGCGCGGTTATCATCGACGTAGGCACAACCCGCGTGGAGGATACCACCAAAAAATCGGGGTGGGCGCTTAAGGGAGACGTGAACTTTGCCGAGGTGGCGCCCCTGGCTTCTTATATCACGCCGGTACCGGGCGGGGTAGGCCCCATGACCATTGCCATGCTACTGCTTAACACGCTGCGGACGGCCAAGGGAGAGGTATATGCCAAGTAAGCGAGTCGTCAGCGCTAGGCAACACCGGCTGTAGGCTACACCCAATTGGTTATAGCTCAGCTTCAACCCTTGCTTTGGACCTCAAAATCCAATTAAAACCGCCTCAGGCTTTTAGAATTCGGGGCGGTGTACTACTTTTAAAGTCGGGCCGTTGGTAAACAGGCCCGGTGCTAACCCACCGGGCCCGCCCCAGCGGCCCGACTTATTATTTTCAGAATACGCGTTTTGCTGCACGAACTTCCCGTTACGTCGGCAGCCCCGACTCAGGCGGCTGCGGCGCTTACACTGCCCGTAATGGAGCAGTTTTATACGATTCAGGGCGAAGGCTATAACACTGGCCGCGCTGCCTACTTCATTCGCCTGGGCGGGTGCGATGTGGGCTGCGTGTGGTGCGATGTGAAAGAGTCGTGGCCCCTGGACGCGCACCCGCGTCAAACCCTTGCTGAGCTGGTGGCCGCCGTTACGGCCGAGCCCGGTCGCAACGTGGTTATCACCGGTGGCGAGCCGCTCATGCATGATCTGGCCCCTTTAACCGCCGCGTTGCACGCGGCCGGCTGCCGCAACTGGATTGAAACCAGCGGGGCCTATCCGCTAAGCGGGGAGTGGGACTGGATTTGCGTTTCGCCCAAGAAATTCAAGGCGCCACTGCCTTCCGTACTGGTTGCTGCCCACGAGTTGAAAATCGTGGTGTTTAACAAGAACGATTTTGCCTGGGCCGAGCAGCATGCCGCTGCGGTTGGGCCGGAGTGCCGCCTGTATCTGCAGCCGGAGTGGAGCAAGGCCGCCCAGATGATGCCCCTTATTGTTGACTACGTAAAAGCCAATCCGCAGTGGCAGGTGTCGCTGCAGACTCATAAGTTCCTCGACATTCCGTAGCGCCCTACCCGCCTATGCGCCGTTTACTTTCCGTTCCGTTTGTGGTGTTGTTGGCAATAGCCGTAAGTGAGGTCGTTCCCCTGCCAGCTGCTGCCCAGGCCAAGCTTAGCACTACCAACACCAAGGCCCGCAACCTCTGGGACAAAGCCCAGGAGCAAGCCAAAGACCGGGAGTTCAACAAAGCCATTGAAACGCTGACCCAGCTCAACCAGAAGTTTCCTTCCCTGGGCGAGCCTTACTTGATGAGAGGCTCCCTGCTGAAGGCCATGGGTGAAAACCGCGCTGCCTTCGAGTCGTACCGGGACGGGATTAGTAAGCTTCCCCTGGACCCCGCCCGGGCCAATGACTACTTTACCCTCGGGGAGCTAGCCATGAGTTTCGGCGAGTACGCCACGGCTGCTGATAGCTACAAAAAATACCTGAAAACCGCCACCAAAAGCCCCCGCAACGCGCCGCGGGCCCAGCGCCAACTGCTCAATTGCGAGTTTGCCCTGAAGGCAATGGCGGCGCCCACCGGTATTCAACCGGAGCGGCTGCCCGGCCCGCTGAATACCTACCGATTTCAGTATTTCCCGGCGCTTACTGCTGATAGCCGCTTTCTGCTGTTTACCGGCCGCCCGACGGCCGAAAGCGGAGAAGACCTGTTCGTTAGCCGCCAGAACAAGGACGGTACCCTGGATGCGCCGGCTTCCATTTCGCCGGCCATCAACACTCCCTACAACGAAGGCGCGGGTACAATTTCCGGCGACGGAAAAACGCTGGTGTTTGCCTCCTGCGACCGGCCGAACTCCGTGGGCAACTGTGACTTGTACATCTCCCGGCGCACGGGCAACACCTGGAGCAAGCCTCAGAACCTGGGCCGCAACGTGAATTCGCCGGAGTGGGACTCCCAGCCCACGCTTTCCGCCGACGGCCGAACTCTGTATTTTACCAGTATCCGCCGCGGGGGCAAAGGCCAGGAAGATATCTACGTGACTACGCTGGGCGCTGACGGCAACTGGACGCTGGCCCGCAACGTGGGCGCCCCCGTGAACACGGCGGGTAAGGATATGGCGCCCTTCATCCACGCCAGCGGCACCACGCTCTACTACGTGACCGATGGTCTGGTCGGCATGGGTGGGCTGGACATCTACCGGTGTGAGCAGCTCGGGGCCGGCAAGTGGAACACTCCTCAAAACCTAGGCTACCCGCTTAATACCTTTGAGAATGAGGCCTCCCTCTTTATCAGCTCGGATAACCGCCGGGGATTCTGCTCCCGCTCCCGGGCCGCCGCACCAGGTGTCAAGCAGGAGCGCGACCGTCCGGTAGAGCTGTTCGGCTTTGAGGTGCCCAAGGAAATCCGAGCCCGCGAAACCAGTACCTACACCCAGGGCCGGGTCTTTGATGCGTTTACCAAGAAGCCCATCCGGGCCGATGTGCAGCTCTACGATCTGAATACCGACGAGCTGGTGCAATACGTGGGCTCCGATGCGGAAAACGGCGAGTACACGGTGGTGCTAAACGAGGGCCGCCAGTACGCTATGTACGCCGCCGCCGACAAGTACCTGATGAAGAGCCTGAGCTTTGACTATAGTGACAAGCGCAGCTTCGACCCGCTGACCTTGGACATTTACCTGGAACCCGTCCGGGCTGGGCGCAGCATCGTGCTCAATAACTTGTTCTTTGACACCAAGCAGTATGAGCTAAAGCCCAAGTCGCGGACGGAACTCAACCGGCTCGTGGGCTTCATGAAACAGTACCCCGATGTGCAGGTGGAAGTATCTGGCCACACGGATGACGTAGGCTCCGACGATGACAACCAGCTCTTGTCCCAGAACCGGGCTAAGTCGGTGTACACGTACCTGGTCAGCCAGGGCGTAAAGGCTACCCGCTTGCGCTTCAGAGGCTACGGAGAAACCAAACCGCTCCTGCCCAATGACTCCGAGGAACACCGCCAGCAAAACCGCCGCATAGAATTGCGAATCCTGTAAAAGACAATTTTAACTGCTATGACTGAACCCAGCTGCCCTAAAGCAGTTGGGTTTTTTTATTGGAGTTTTCCTTTTCAATACGATTATTACGGGATTCAGAATGAGGCATATATCTCTCTCAAGTAAAAGTGTTTGACTAGAATAGTTATAAAAATTCTTTTTTTTATTAAATAATAGATTCTATATTTGGTCACGCTGCTTAGCCTCGGAAGATGACATTTCCTTTCATTCGAATTGCTTGCTTTCCTTGCTGGCTAGGCAGTGGCCTTGAATATGTCCCACTTTTCATCCTTTTCATTTCCTACCACCATGAAAAAAATTACTCTGTTTGCGGGTTTGTTGTTGGGCCTGCAGGGAGCTGCTGTAGCTGGTTCTGAGCCGGATGCACCTACCAGCCTGCAGGCGCGGGCAACCGCCCTCACACGCTCTATTTCGGACAAGGCTCGCTTGGATGAAGGACAGTACCTGCGGGTAAAGCAGCTGAACATCCGGATGCTGGCGGAACAGGAAGACCTAAAAACGCGCTTCGCTGCCGATCCTACTCTGCTGGACCAGCGCCTAGCCGATGCCCAGGGCCGCTACGAAAACGACCTGACCGCCTTGTTGCGTCCCGCTCAGCTGGCGTTGTTTCAGCAAAGCCGCACCAGCATGACGGCCCTTGGGGCCGCGCCTAAGTAGACCCGTGTAACCAAAAAAGCCCACCAATAGGCGGGCTTTTTTGGTTGGGCCTGGCAGAGTAGAGCAACGCGTAATGACATGATTTTATAAGTACTGTATATCACACATTTAATAGTAAAAATATATATTTAGCTACCTGCTTATTGAGTCGCTTTTTATTTCTGGTTTTCCACCTTTCACCAACCCTACACCATTATGAAAAACGGATTCATTTGCCTGGCATTTACCCTGCTGCTAGCCGCAGGAACTACTTATGCTACCCCCGCCGACGGCGGAAAGCTCTCCACCCGGGCCACGGAACTCACCCGGCGCATGGCGGAGCGCACCAAGCTCAGCGAAGGTCAATACGTGAAGGTTCGGCAGCTTAACCTGCGCTTGCTCACTGAAATGGCTGAGGCTCGCAAGCAGTTTGCCTCTGATGCCGCGGGCCTCGACAAAACCCTCGCCGACGTGCAGATGCGCTACGAATGGGACCTGGCTTCCATCTTGTGGCCCAAGCAGCTAGCCGCCTACGACGACATAAAGCAAAACTTTACCGCCACCAACCTGCGCTAAATCTTTAACAGCCAGAATCTTCCTGGATGCAAAAAAGCCCGCCGAAGCGGGCTTTTTTGTTATCGTCAGTAAGTCTCTTAAACGGAAGCTTAGGAGCGCTGCTCAATCGGGGTGTAGTCGCGCTCCGTTTCGCCGGTGTAAATCTGGCGGGGGCGACCAATGGGCTCCTTGTTTTCGCGCATTTCCTTCCACTGGGCAATCCAGCCGGGCAGACGGCCCAGGGCGAACATTACCGTAAACATCTCCGTCGGGATACCAATGGCCCGGTAGATGATGCCGGAGTAGAAGTCCACGTTCGGGTACAGCTTCCGTTCGATGAAGTACTGATCGGTCAGGGCAGCCTGCTCCAGTTCCTGGGCAATTTTCAGCAGCGGATCATCAATGCCGAGAGCAGCCAGCACTTCGTCGGCCGCCTTCTTGATGATTTTAGCGCGCGGGTCGAAGTTTTTGTACACGCGGTGGCCGAAGCCCATCAAACGGAACGAGTCGTTTTTGTCTTTGGCTTTGGCTATGAACTTGCTCGTGTCGCCACCGTCCTTCTGAATGGCCTGCAGCATCTCCAGTACTTCCTGGTTAGCACCACCGTGCAGGGGGCCCCACAGGGCGTTGATGCCAGCCGAAACCGAGCCGTAGAGCGAGGCGTTAGCCGAGCCTACCAGGCGTACAGTAGAGGTAGAGCAGTTTTGCTCGTGGTCGGCGTGCAGGATGAGCAGCTTGTTGAGGGCGCTGACAATGCGCGGATCGATGTCGTACTTCTCCGTGGGGAAGCTAAACATCATGTACAAGAAGTTCGAGCAGTAGTCGAGGTCGTTACGCGGATAGTTCAGCGGGTGACCCATGTTGTTCTTGTACGTCCAGGCGGCAATGGTCGAAATCTTGGCCATGAGACGAATAACGTTCAGGTCGATTTCTTCCTTGCTCAGATCCGGCGACACGCTTTCGGGGTAGAAGGCGGTAAGCGAGCAAATCAGGCTGCTCAAAATGGCCATGGGGTGGGCCGCCGACGGGAAGCCGTCGAAAATCTTGCGCACGTCCTCGTGCACCAGCGTGTGCTTGGTAATCTGGTTGCTGAAGTTCTGCAGCTCAGCCTCGGTAGGCAGCTTGCCGTAAATCAGCAGGTAGGCCACTTCAATGAACGACGACTTCTCGGCCAGCTGTTCAATGGGGTAGCCCCGGTAGCGCAGAATGCCTTCTTCGCCATCGAGGAAAGTGATGGCGCTCTTGGTGGCGCCGGTATTCTTGTAGCCCGAGTCCAGGGTAACGTAGCCCGTTTGGTCGCGCAGCTTGCCAATGTCGAAAGCTTTTTCGCGCTCGGTGCCTTCAATAACCGGGAGAGAGTACGATTTCCCGTCGAGGATCAGTTCAGCAGATTCTGCCATAAGCGTAGGGTGAAGGGTGGGTTGCGGGGCGAAACTAAAGAATTACCAAGTAGCAGTAAAACCCCGTGAGAGTTTGGCGCCTATACTACAATCCGGCCCGGGTTGTTGTTTGAGTTGGGGTGAAACGCAAAGAAAAGCCCCGGACCGGATAAGTATGGCATAAAGCCGGATTTTTTACGGCCAACTGCCCAGATTTCTTCCGGCCAAATGTTCTGCCCAGGCAGAAAGCCGCTAGTTCCCCCTGCCGAGTAAACCAGCCCCGTCGATGCCATACCCGCCGGCAGGCCCATCAGGAGGGGGCTACTTACCAATGCAGAACTGAGTGAAGATGCTCGTGAGCAGGTCGTCGTTGCTGATTTCGCCGGTAATCTGACCGAGGGTAGCCAGCGCATGCCGTAAGTCCGCTGCCAGCAGTTCGGTGCCTACGCCGGTTGCCAGGCCCTGCACAACAGCCTCCAGGTGAAGGGCGGCCTGCTCTAGGCTGCGGGCATGCCGGACGTTGGTAACAATGGTGCTGGAGCCCGTGCGGTCCAGGCCTTCACCACGCACTCGCGTCAGCAGGGCTTCGCGTAGCTCATCGAGCCCGTCGCCGCGGGAAGCGGCAATGAGTACAGTGTCAGGCCGCTTGTAATAGGCTGCTTGCTCGGTGTCGCTAGCCACATCCAGCTTGTTGCCAACTGCTAGCAACGGAATGCCTACCGGTAGCTGTAATGCTTCAATTTCTACTTGAAGATTAGTAGGGGTAGTGGTCGTAATATCAAACAGATAGATAACTAAAGCGGCCTGCTGAACGCGCTTCAAGGTCCGCTCTACCCCAATGGATTCTACCACGTCGGTGGTGTCGCGCAGGCCCGCCGTATCCACGAAGCGGAAGCGGATGCCGTCGAGGCTAACTTCGTCCTCAATCAAGTCGCGGGTGGTGCCGGCAATGGCCGAAACGATGGCGCGCTCTTCGTTGAGCAGGGCATTAAGCAAGGTGCTTTTGCCCGCATTGGGCCGGCCGGCAATAACGGTAGTAACCCCGTGCTTGATAACGTTGCCCAACTCAAAGGAGCGCAGCAGGCGGCGCACCAGGGCCTGCACTTCTTCCAGCAGCCGCACCAGGCCGGTGCGGTCGGCAAACTCCACGTCTTCCTCACCGAAGTCCAGCTCCAACTCCAGCAGGGCCGCAAACTGCACCAGCCGTCCGCGCAAGTCCTTCAACTCCTGAGAAAAGCCGCCCCGCATCTGCCGCATGGCAACCTGGTGCGAAAGGGCCGAGTCGGCGGCAATCAAGTCGGCCACGGCTTCCGCCTGGGCCAGGTCAAAGGCGCCGTGCAGAAAGGCCCGTTTGGTAAATTCTCCCGCTTCGGCCAGCCGGGCCCCGCGACGAACCAACAAGCCCAGCAGTTCCTGCACGATGTAGTCGGAGCCGTGGGTGCTGATTTCCACCACGTCCTCGCGGGTGTAGGAGTGCGGCCCCCGAAACAAGGACACAACTACCTCATCAATGATTCGGGCCCCGTCGCGGATGGTTCCGACGTGGAGGGTGTGGCTGGGTTGGTCGCGCAGTCGCTTGCCCGCAAATACTTCATCAGTCAGATGGATGGCGTTGGGACCCGATAAGCGCACCAAGGCAATGGCACCCGCGCCAGGCGGCGTGGATAGGGCAACAATGGTATCGGAAAGCGAGGGAGGAAGCGCAACGGCCACGGCGGCGAGGAAATGGTATCAGCCGCAAAGGTAGGGGTTATGAAGCGGGAAAATACAGCCCCGTACAGGGCCACGCTTGGCCTGAGAAGACCCCAGCATGCACTGCTTTGTTTTCATAAGTTGGCTTAGCCAGTTATATATAAGTTACGGCTTACCTCCGCAGACAAGAGGTGTTCCTTGGCTTTGTTTATTCTGATTTCAAAGGAGTTATCGAATACTATCTTATCTAAAACTTCAATATGAGTACCCAGGTTCAATCCTACCTTATCGAGGTACTGTAGGAACGGCACGGAGGTGTTTTTTACGGCCACAACTATGCCTTGGTCGCCGGGGCGGAGGTCGGCCAGCAGGCGGTGCTGGGGGCGGTGCAGGACACCTTCGGCGGTAGGTATCGGGTCGCCGTGGGGGTCCAGCTGGGGGTAGCCCAGGAATTCATCGAGGCGCTGAACGAGCAGGTCGGAATCAATGTGCTCCATCTGCTCAGCTACGTCGTGCACTTCGTCCCAGGTAAAGCCGAGCTGCTGCACCAGAAACACCTCCCAAAGGCGGTGCTTGCGAATGGTAAGCAGGGCCAAGCGGCGGCCTTCTGCCGTGAGGGTTACCCCCCGGTAGCGGGTATAGTGGAGCAGTCCTTTCTCCCCGAGGCGGCGAAGCATATCCGTAACGGAGGCCGCCCGAGTACGCAGCACTTCGGCTACGCTATTCGTACTGACCTCGCTACCCGGTTGGGCCTCCGCCAGTTTATAAATTGCTTTCAGGTAGTTCTCCTCGGTGTAGCTAGGCATTTGTAAGAATCAAGAATTAAGAATTAGGAATTAAAAAATTAAGAACGGCCGCTCCCAACCTGTAGCCAGGTCGTGGAGCGGCCAGTTCTTAATTCCTAATTCTTAGTTCTTAATTAAAAAAACTACCATTTGATAAGGGCCGAGGCCCAGGTAAAGCCAGAACCGAAGGCGGCCAAGCACACCAGGTCGCCGCGCTTGATGCGGCCTTCCTGCACCGCTTCGCTCAGGGCAATGGGCACCGAGGCGGCGGTGGTGTTGCCGTAGCGCTGGATGTTGCTGAAGATCTTGTCGTCGGACAGGCCCATTTTCTGCTGGACGTACTGCGTGATGCGCAGGTTGGCCTGGTGGGGAATGAGCATGTTGATGTCCTGGGGCTGGTAGCCGTTGTGGTCAAGGGCTTCCTTAATAACCTGAGGAAAGCGGACGACGGCGTGTTTGAACACGTTCTGCCCGTTCATATAAGGGTACATTTCCAGCTCGTTCGCCACTACGTAATCTACCCGGTTGTTACGGTTTGAGCCCGGCTCCTTCACAATCAGCTCCTCGGCATGTTCGCCCTGGGAGTGCAGGTGGGTGCTCAGGATGCCGTGCTCGGGACGGGTGCTGGGGCGCAGCACCACCGCGCCGGCACCATCACCGAAAATAACCGATACGCCACGGCCGCGGGTGCTGATATCAAGGCCAGAGGAGTGAATCTCCGAGCCCACTACCAGCACCGTGTCGTACATGCCGGTTTTCACGAACTGGTCGGCCATGGACAGCGCGTACACGAAGCCCGAGCACTGGTTACGCACGTCAAAGGCCGGAATAGGGTCCTTGATGCCCAACTCCCGCTGCAGCAGCACGCCGGAGCCGGGAAAGAAGTAGTCCGGCGACAACGTAGCAAATACTATCATCTGCACGTCATCGGGGGTGAGACCGGCCATTTCCAGGGCCTTGCGGGCCGCGTTGGCCCCCATGTTGGCGGTGGTGTCCTTGCCTTCCTCAAACCAGCGCCGCTCCCGAATACCGGTGCGTTCCTGGATCCACTCGTCGGTGGTTTCCATCAGGGTGGTGAGGTCGGCGTTGGTTACTACCCGGTCGGGCACGTAGTGGCCCACACCGGCAATTTCAGACATTCGGAGAGTTGTGTTCATCAAGGGGGGATTTGCGGAGCAGTAGGTCTGAGAAACGGAGTCGAAGGTAGAAAAATTCGAGCCCTGCGCCGTAAACGGGCCGCAAAGGTCGGCAGTTACTATAGAGAATCCATAAGCTGGTGCAATTTTTCGGCTTCGGAAGTCCAGAAAGCCTCCACCGGTGCCCCATTCGGGTAGTACTCCCGGGCCCTAAGCGCGGCTGAAAGAGTGGCCGCGGCTGGGTAGTCGGGTTGCTGGAAGTCAAAGGCAACGCCCGCGCCGTGGGGTTGCACCAGCGGCTCCCACAACGGGTTGGGCGGCACGAGCAGGGGTAAGCCCTGGGCGAGGTACTCGAACAGCTTGGTGGGTACGCACCGGGCCGTGCTGGGGTGAGGCCGGTAGGGTAGCAGCCCCAAGTGGCTACGCTGGATTTCCGCCACCACCTCGGCGTGGGGCACCAGTTCGGCCCCGCCCCGTAGCGTTACGGCGCCTTCGGCGGCGGCCACGGCCGCTTGCAGGCGCGGCAACAGCCCCGGTTGCTGGCAGGCCCCAATAATGGTCAGGTGGGCCAGGGGCCAGGCAGCGCGCAGGTGCCGGACAAAGCGGATGGCTTCCCATACGCCGTTCAGCTCCGAGATGGTACCGGAATACACCACCCGTAAGGGCTCAGTGGGCGCGGGCAGGCGGCGCGGAAAAGCAGTTGCCAGCGGCGCCTGAGCAGGGTAGGGCTGATATTTATTTTCAATGAGCAGCGTCTTGCCAGGCGTAGCAAACGGCAACTCCTCCGCGTAGCTGCGTTCAGCTAGCAGCACGGCCGTAGCCTCCCGGGCCGCCAGGGTTTCCAGGCCCCGGACCAGAGCCGACAACGCAGTGCGGGCCCAGGCGGGGTACACCTGCTGGGTTTGAATGTTGAGGGCGTAATTCTCCCGCACATCATAAATAAAGCGCCGGTCCGGTCCCAGGGCCTTCCACAGCACGGTAAGGGGTAGCAACTCCGGTGCGTGTACTAGCACTACCTGTGGTTGCAACTGCCGCAACAACTGCCAGTACCGCCACTGAGTCACCAGGCGGCCCAAACTCAAGCGGGAGCCATCCAGCAAGGCGTGGGTGTGCAGGTTGTTCGGCAGCCCGGAGGGGGTAGGCGCGAGGCGGCCGGCTACGTGCACCCGCGTTCCGGCCCGGCTGGCTAGGGTGCGCCCAAACTTGCCCAGCATCCGGGTATCGTCGAGGGGCTTGAGCACCGAGGCGAGTAAAATGGTCAGGGAAGGCGGCATATTGGCCGTGAAGATGGTAAGTTTGCTTGTTAGTTGCCGGCGGAGAGGCGCGGCGTGCGGTAGCAAGCTCCCTCGCGAAGCACTTCCGGTGCGGGCACCCAACGTAAAATCACCTGACAACCAGATTGTAGATGTCTGAACTCCAAACCCTGATTGAGGCTGCCTGGAACGACCGGAGCCTGTTGCAGCAAGCGGCCACCACGGAGGCCATTCAGCACGTAATTGAAGAACTTGATAAGGGCCGTTTGCGCGTGGCGCAGCCCGGAGCCACGGAAGGCGCCAATTGGCAGGTAAACGACTGGGTGAAGAAAGCAGTTATTCTGTACTTCCCCATCCGCCAAATGGAAACTATTGAAGTAGGCCCCTTTGAGTTTCGCGACAAGATGCAGCTCAAGGCCAACTACGAGCAGCAGGGCGTGCGCGTGGTGCCCCCGGCCGTAGCCCGTTACGGCGCCTACCTCGCGCCCGGCGTTATCATGATGCCAAGCTACGTGAACATCGGCGCCTGGGTAGGCGAAGGCACCATGGTTGATACCTGGGCCACGGTTGGCTCCTGCGCCCAGATTGGGGCGGGCGTGCACCTGAGCGGGGGCGTGGGCATTGGCGGCGTACTGGAGCCCGTGCAGGCCGCGCCCGTTATCGTGGAAGATGGGGCCTTTGTCGGCTCGCGCAGCATTCTGGTGGAAGGCTGCTTCGTGGGCAAGGAAGCGGTAATTGGGGCAGGCGTGACCATCACGGGCAGCACCCGCATCATTGATGTAACCGGCGCCGAGCCCAAGGAATACCGGGGCTACGTACCGGCCCGCTCCGTGGTCATTCCGGGCTCCTTGCCCAAGCAGTTTCCGGCCGGCGAGTACCACGTGCCCTGCGCCCTGATTATCGGGCAGCGCAAGCCCAGCACCGACCTGAAAACCTCCCTCAACGACGCCCTCCGCGAGCATAACGTAGCTGTGTAGCCTCACAGGCGGCTGGCTTCGGCTGGCAACTGCTCCCGAACGTACCCTGCGCACGTTGTGCCAGGGTACTTTTTTTCCACGGCCAGATACAGGATATTGCGCTGCGGTGGGTAGTTTCCCCGCTTCAATCCCCCCCGATTCTATTCTTGATGAGTTCCCTTAAATCAGTAGTGTCCGCGGCCCAGGCCCGCGACGAAGTTCGCGACTACGTAGCCCAGGAATTAAACATTGACCCCGAGCTGGTGCAAACGCGCGTGGCCTTTAACCGGGAGCTGCCCTGGGTTGACGGGCGTACCCGGCCCTGCTTTCTGGTGGAGTGGGCCGAGCCCAACGGCCGCGACGGGGTAGCCATTGCCGGCCCCTACACCCACAACTTCTTTGAGTTTAGCCGGGCTGATGCCTACCAACTGGGCGCCCAGAACGCCTGGCGCCAGCAACTGCTAAACCTGTATGCCGGCTGCGAACTGGTTATACACGCCCGGCTGACCCAGAGTCTGACCGATGTAGCGGACCCTACCCGCCTCGCCCTTATTCAGCAGAACCTGGAGGAGCGCACCAACTGGCGCGTGGGCGTCAACGTTTCCCTGCGGGATTTCCTGCGCCTGGGCACCGATGAGTACTACATCTTTAACGGCAGCTGGGTCTGGAATCCGAACTACCGTTACTCGCACCTGAAAGGCTTTATCCCGTACGGGGAGAAAACGTTGATGGAACTGCCCAAGCACGAGTTCATCCCGGTAAAGTCGCACTCGCCCTTCGAGGCTATTCCGCCCCTGGGCGAAGATGGCGCCTACCCCGGCGAGCTGGTCAGCTTTATCATCGTGAAAAACAACCAAATTCTGGAAACCCGCGCCCTCGACCTGTACGCGCGCACCCTCATGAACCAGGTAGCCCTGTTCTACGCCATCGGCCGCGAACATGGCCCCTTCCAGATTGACTTGAAGGAGCAGCAGTAACCGCCGCCGCGCCTGGCTACGTGCCGCCAGGCCCCAACGGGTTGCCCGTTAACAAGCAGAGCCCGCCCTGACAACATCAGGGCGGGCTCTGCTTGTTAAGGCTAGGCCGCACGCTAGTACGTGCGGGCTTCGGCCTTGAGCTTGTCGCCGAACACGGCTTTCACCTTGTCCACTTTGCTTTTCACCACAAACTGGCAGTAGGGCTGGGAGCCGTTCAGGTTGTAGTAGTTCTGGTGGTAGGCCTCGGCGGGGTAGAACACCGTGAGGGGCAGAATTTCGGTGGTAATGGGGCCATCGAAGGCATTGGCTGCCGTCAGCTGCTGCTTGTAGGCTTCAGCCGTGCGCTGCTGCTCCTCGTTGTGGGTATAGATGCCCGAGCGGTACTGCGTGCCAGTGTCGTTGCCCTGGCGGTTAAGGGTAGTCGGGTCGTGGGTTTTCCAGAATACCTCTAGCAGCTCTTGGTAGCTGATAACGGCCGGGTCGAACGTAATCTGGATAACCTCGTTGTGGCCAGTCAGCCCGCTGCACACTTCCTTATAGGTAGGGCTGGCGATGCGTCCGCCCGTGTAGCCCGATACTACCTTCTGCACCCCGTTCAGGTTCTGAAATACGGCTTCGGTGCACCAAAAGCAGCCGCCGCCAAATGTGGCTTGTTCCATTGATATCGTAGTAAGAGTCGAAGGCAAAATTGAACCTCTATAAGCGAATTTCGGCGCCAAAGGTTTCAGGCAAGCCCAACCGCAACGGCCCTCCCCGAGCGTATCGGAAAGGGCCGTTGCTACCTGCTTCGGGCGAGGCTGGGTTATTTGCGGAAACGCTCGGCCAGCACCAGCTCTTTGCTACCGTGGGTCCAGGAATAAAAGCCTTCCCCGGACTTGACGCCCAGCCGGCCGGCCGTTACCATGTTCACCAGCAGCGGGCACGGGGCGTACTTCTGGTTGCCCAAGCCCTCGTGCAGTACCCGCAGAATGGCCAGGCACACGTCCAGCCCAATGAAGTCGGCGAGCTGCAAGGGACCCATGGGGTGAGCCATGCCTAGCTTCATTACCGTGTCAATTTCTTCTACCCCGGCTACCCCTTCGTACAGGCTGTAAATAGCCTCGTTTATCATGGGCATCAGAATGCGGTTGGCCACAAAGCCGGGGTAGTCGTTTACTTCGGTAGGAGTTTTGCCCAGTTCCTGCGAAAGTGCCATGATGCGAGCCGTTACCTCGTCAGAAGTAGCGTAGCCCCGAATTACTTCCACCAGCTTCATCACCGGCACCGGGTTCATGAAGTGCATCCCGATTACTTTGTCGGGGCGCTTGGTGACGGCGGCAATTTTGGTAATGGAAATTGAGGAAGTGTTAGAAGCCAGGATGGCGGCGGCCGGCGCGTGCTGGTCCAGTTCTCGGAAGATGTTCAGCTTCAGCTCTACGTTTTCCGTGGCTGCTTCCACCACTAAATCGGCGTTGCGCACACCCTCAGCTACGCTTGTGTAGGTAGTCAGGCGGCCGAGGGTAGCGGTTTTGTCGGCGTCGGTAAGTGCGCCCTTTGCCACCTGCCGGTCCAGGTTTTTCCCAATGGTGGCCACTCCTTTGTCAAGAGCCGGCTGGTTGATATCAATAAGAGCCACGGGAAACCCGTGCTGGGCGAATACGTGGGCAATGCCATTGCCCATAGTGCCCGAGCCAATAACGGCAACGTTAAGCATAAGAAATGAGGTTGGGTGGGGAGGAAGCCCGGGAGCCTGACCGGCTCCTGGAGCGGCGCAAAGCTACACGGAAAGCGGAGCGCCTCAATGTTGAATTAGGACATTTGGTTATTTCTATACTTTATTTTTAACTGCTTAAAATAGGCCAAGCGGCGTTTAAAGGCGGTTTTTATAGCCGAGCTATGTAAACCAGAAAAAAAATATGAATATCTGATAAACCTTTTTTCATAACGCCAGCGTACAAAACCGCAGATGCAGCCCTAACCAAGTTCTCACCCAGATACATGGTTTCTGTCTCTGAACTCTCCCTAACCTTTCACCAACTCTCTCCTCTCATCATGGGTAACCTACTGTATATCATCGCCGTCATTCTGATCATCATTTGGGCCCTGGGCTTCTTCGGTGTACTCGGAACCGGTATCCAAGGCAACAGCCTGATTCACATTCTGCTTGTTATTGCCATCATCGCCATTCTGCTGCGTGTTATCCGCGGCGGGCGGGTAGTATAACTAGCTTCGTCATTCCACTTGGTAGTGGAATTCTTTAGTCCGAAAAACACAAAAAAGCCTGCCTCATATGAGGCAGGCTTTTTTGTGTTTTCTTTTCTATGACTATTTCAAATCAAACAGGAAGCTGAAACGGATAACGGGTTGCCCGTATATGTCATTGATGCCATCATTGAAGTTGTACAGCACCACAATATCAGCGGCGGCCCGGTCCCCGATTTGCTGGCGGTAGCCCGCACCAGCCAGAGGCGTTTTCACCGTGAGGTCGCCTTTAAACAACTGGCCAGTAGACTGGTCCTGATACAAGACTTCAGCCTTGGTCACCTCGTACTCGCCGTGCAGGAAGAACTGGTCGAACACGATAAACTGCGCAAAGCCTTTGAGGCCCAGGCTATTTGTTTTGATGCTCTCATAACCCCGCGCGGAGTAGCTGTTATAGGCGTAGGAGATGCCCGGACCGATGGCGAACCGCTTGGATACCCGGTAGCCAATGGCCGGCGCTAAGCTGGCGCTAAACTGGTTGAACCCGTAGAGGCTGCTGAAGCCCAAGCCAAAGTTGCTATACAGAAAGTAGCGCCGCATCGGGAGCTCGGGGGCCGCTACGCCGGGCCGCTGGGGCAGGTCAAGGCCGGAGGGGCGGTTGGGGTCGAAGGGGGCGTTGGAGGCTGGAACGCCCGGTTGCACCGGCTCAGTGGGAGGTGTGGGCGTGGGTTGGTACACGGGCGGTGGGGTCCGCGCCGGGGCAGGAGCGGAGCCAGGCGGGGCCGTGTTCAATTGGGGCTTCACGGTACGGGTCGTGTCCGTCACCTGGGCCGAAACGGTAGGGGCCAACCCAAGGCTGGCCCCCCCCATAAGCAGTAAGAACAGAAGTCGTTTCATATTCCTGCTAGAACGTAACTACGAAACCAACTGATACATGCGCTGGCGTTGCGCTTTAATATTCTCATCGGCCAAGTACTCTTCGTAACTCATGCGGCGGTCAATGATACCGTCCGGCGTCAGCTCAATAATGCGGTTGGCTACGGTTTCCACTACCTGCAAGTCGTGAGAAGCAAAAACCAGGGTGCCGCTAAAGTCTCGCAGGGAGTTGTTCAGGGCCGTGATGCTTTCCAGATCCAGGTGGTTGGTTGGGTCGTCGAGTACCAGCACGTTGCCGCCTTCCATCATCATCTTGGAAAGCATGCAGCGTACCTTTTCGCCCCCGCTTAATACGTTGGACTTTTTCTGCGACTCCTCACCCGAAAACAGCATCCGGCCCAGGAAGCCCCGGATAAACGACTCGTCCTTTTCCGTGCTGTACTGGCGCAACCAGTCCACCAGGTTCAGGTCGGTATTGAAGAACTCCGTGTTTTCCTTGGGAAAGTAGCTCGGCGTAATCGTCGTGCCCCACTTGAAATCCCCGGTATCCGGCTTGGTTTCGTTGAACAGGATGTCGAATAGGAGGGAAGCAGCCCGGTCGTCGCGGCTGATGATGGCTACCTTGTCCTTTTTGTCAAGCGAGAAGGACACGTTGCGGAAAATGGTCTGACCATCCACCGACTTGCTCAGGTTATCTACCGTCAGCAGCTGGTTGCCCGCCTCGCGCTCCGCTTTGAAGGCAATGTACGGGTACTTGCGCGACGAAGGCTTGATTTCCTCCAAGGTAAGCTTCTGGAGCAGCTTCTGGCGCGAAGTAGCCTGCTTGGACTTGGACGCGTTGGCCGAGAAGCGGCGCACGAACTCTTCGAGCTCCTTGCGCTTGTCCTCGGTCTTTTTATTCACTTCCTGGCGCTGGCGCAGGGCCAGCTGCGAGGACTCGTACCAGAACGAGTAGTTGCCCGGGTACATCGTGATTTTCGAGAAGTCCAGGTCGGCCATGTAGTTACACACCGCGTCGAGGAAGTGACGGTCGTGGCTAACTACAATTACCGTGTTCTGGAAAGAATCCAGGAAGTTTTCCAGCCACAGCACGGTTTCGGCGTCGAGGCCGTTCGTGGGTTCGTCCAGCAGCAGCACGTCGGGGTTACCAAACAGGGCCTGAGCCAGCAGTACGCGCACTTTATCGGAGGTACCCAAGTCACCCATGAGGGTTTGGTGCTTGTCTTCCGAAATACCCAGGCCGGAGAGTAGCTCCGCGGCTTCATACTCGGCGTTCCAGCCTTCCAAATCGGCAAACTCGCCTTCCAAAGCGGCGGCCCGCTCCCCGTCAGCGTCCGAGAAGTCGGCTTTGGCGTATAGGGCATCTTTCTCCTCCATCACCTTCCACAGGCGCTGGTGGCCCATAATCACCGTCTGCAACACCGGAAAAGCATCGGCGGCAAACTGGTCCTGCTTCAGCACCGACAGGCGCGCGCCCTTAGGCATGTCAACCGAGCCCGTGTTGGCCTCAATTTCCCCGGACAGGATTTTTAGAAAAGTAGATTTGCCCGCGCCGTTGGCCCCAATCAGGCCATACACGTTGCCGGGCATGAATTTAATCGTAACGTCTTCGAACAATACGCGCTTGCCGTAGCGCAGGCTTACGTTGGAGGTGCTGATCATATCAAATGTGTGCGGAGAAACTTACTGGAACAACGCGGTAGCAGGGGGAGCTGCTGGCATTGGCGCGCAAAAATACGCAAAATGCCACTGCCCGCCGGGATACATATTCCGGAATGAACCAGATTAGAAAAAAAAGCAAACCGAATACACAACCAGCTGCCAAACAATACGGTATAAAAAGTAACTGATGGAAGACAGCCGGGCCGGCAGCACAGGGAAAACAGAACTCCCGCTACCCGTAGTTCCCGGGGCCTTACCCTCTACCGTTCCTTCTTCACTCACCTTGGATTCTTTCATTGTATGGCAGCATCACGCATTACCCCCGAAACGAATGGCATTCGCTACGGCCTGTTCACGGCTGGCGGCATGATTTTATACTTTCTGATTGCTTCCCTAACAGGCTTGTCGGAACGTATTGAGTTTAGTTTTCTTAATGGAGTCATCCTGGCCGTTGGCATCTGCCTGGCTATCGTAAACTACAAGCGGTTCCGGCAAGACCGGATGCCTTATTTACATGGTTTTGGCACTGGTATTATCACGGCCATTGTGGCTTCAGTGATTTTTGCCTTCTTCTTTATCCTGTATGCTGGCGTACTAAACCGCAACATTATGGACGGAATCCGGGCTCAGGACCTGTTTGGATTCGATTTGTCGGTAACCATTGCCTTCTTGGCCATCATCCTGCAAGGAGCCATGTCGGGCGTAATTATCTCGCTGGTGGCTATGCAGTACTATAAAAGCCCTGACCATAAGCCTGTTACTGAAATTGAGTAACCCGAGAGTTTTTAGTGAAGCACTAGTAAGGCCAGCCTATTAGGCTGGCTTTACTCTTTATACAGCTATATAGGAGTAGAATTATAAACATGTTTATTCTTATAAATACTTATACAAAAAAAATATTAGCCGAAGTTGTTGTGCTTAAATTTGTATATATTTGTACAAACAAAAGAGTGCGGTTGAGCTGAATTTTTCTTTAACAAGATTCGTTTATCCAACACCAGCACTTTCATTCCTGCACGATTACCCGTTTTCATATGAAAACCATACTACTCACTTTTTTACTTGTTGCTTCGTTGAGTTCCGCCGCTCTTGCCCAGCGCCGGGACCGGTATGCAGAGCGGCCCGGAGACACTGACCCTTCGGTTGAGCGAGTTGATGAAATAACCCGGCAGATGAGTGCACAATTGCACTTAAATGAGGCTCAGTTCATCAAGCTACGCGAGGTTAACAAAGTCAAGCTTGCTCGTTTAGAGGAAATTCAGTGGCAATACGTGGAGGATAGCCAGCAGCGCACCGCCAAAATTGCCGAACTCGAAGCGCAGTACGAGGCTGAGTGTGGTCGTATTCTGACTCCCTCTCAGTTAAGCCTTTTCCGGGAGGAGCAAAAGCGAGACTCGTCGCCTACTCCACCCGCTAATTCCAACGAAGGTGGATTGGGCTAAACCCTCTTTTCTACTAGCTGGTTTTTTGCAGATCATTACAAAGCACAAGGCCGCTCCATACTACATGGAGCGGCCTTGTGCTTTACTGGCTACAGAGGCTGAAATTAGGCAGAAGCTAGAGTTGCCTTTCCGGCAAATACAGCCGGATGTAGGAGAATAATTATACTTTATTTAGACGTAACTACTGGTAAAATTACTTCGGTGATGGTGCCGGTAGCCCCGCTACGAAGCAGGACCCGAGAGCGGGTGGAGCGAGGATGTCCAGGGGTACATTGTTGGCCAGCAGCCACGTAGTAAACGTATACTTTGTCGCTTTGCTCGCCTAATTCCTCTTCATCCGGGTGACCAAGCAGGGCAGTGACGTCGTTAAGTCGGGCGCCATACAGCTCATTCCGGTGCTTTTCCAGAATGGGTACCAGTGTCGCCCGCTGGCTCTGGCACCCGTAAGCATCCTTGCGCCAGGCCACGGAGTCAAAGCCAGGGAAGTCGGGTAAGGCGTGCCCGCAGTTGCTCAGTAGCACGGCCAGTAAAAAGCAGCCAACAAATCGGGGGAGGGAATAGGGAACGGTTTGCAAGAGCAATGAGTTAGGAACCCGAAGGGTAGTTGAAGAAAAGTGCTATTTTTGAGCTGCCCAGGACAACAATACTGGTTCTTACCACCGCAATTTACTTCGCCCGACTGATTTAGCCGATGACGAACGTGTTAACTGGCGCCGCCGCAGTACTCCTTAGCTTCTTCTTGGTTGTTTCTCCGCTGGCAGCCGCGCCGACGAGTCCTTCCCGCGACAAGGCACCAGTTGCCGCAGCCTGGAGCCCCCAGGAAAAGGCCCTTGTAACGGCCGCTTTCGAGCAGCACGTAGCCCTTTCCTATGTGCAAGCTAACCTGACCCCGACCGGCCTACCCCTGAACGTGTACCGCCGAGCCCTGATCGGCTTTTATAGCTTGCAGCAGCGCGGTACGGCTAGCAGCCGCAGTCAAATTCTGTCCATCGTTGACTTTAGCCGCTCCAGCACCCAAAAGCGGCTGTGGGTCATTGACGTAGCCAAAGGCCGATTGCTGCACCATACATTGGTAGCCCACGGCAAGTCTACGGGCGAAGAATACGCCCGCACTTTCTCTAACCGGGAGGGTTCCGAAATGAGCAGCCTGGGCTTTTACGTAACCGGCACTACATACCAGGGCAAACACGGCCTGTCGCTGAAGCTCCACGGAGTAGATGCCGGCTACAATACGAATGCCTTGAGCCGGGCCGTAGTAGTACACGGTGCAGAGTATGTAAGCCAGGAGTTCATTCGCCAGCACGGGCGCTTGGGGCGCAGCCAGGGCTGCCCGGCCCTACCCGTTGACCAGACCCCAGCTATTGTGCGCTCTATTAAGGGCGGGACGGTGTTATTTGCTAATGGCCCGACCAGCAGCAGCTACCAGTCCGCTTGGTTGAACCTGGATTCGGCTTTATACGCCTTTGCGCGTACCAAAGGCTTGCCAATTCATCTAAGCTAGAGCTTCAGTTACTGCTATAATACAGCAAACGACCACGCCCCACTTCTGCACACAGTCAGAAGCGGGGCGTGGTCGTTTGTGTGGGTGCCAAGTGGCTACCTAAGCCCGGTCGCTGGTAGTTTTGACCAGGTTGATGCCGGCAAAAAAGAAAATTAAGCCAACGAAGAAGGGCACAAGAGAATTCATCTTACTCAAGCCTAAGCCACCGATTTGCAGGAAGCCCAGCGCACCGGCAATGATACCAATGATGCCCAAGATAGTGAGAATGCTGCCGAAGGTGCGTTTCTGATTCATGACTGATAGACGTTGCGGTGGAGGAGAGCAGCCCGCTGCGGAGCAGGCCGGAATAGTGGTTCATACGAAGGCCAGCAGCGTTTGGGTTCGGCAGGTGAGCTAGCAACCCTACCGTAAGCTTCGCGTTACAAGCCCTAGAGCCCATCAGGCCTTATTTTCGCCCTATTCACTCCCTTCCCTACACCAATCATGAGAGGAAACCTTCGTTTTATAATAGCGCTGGTCATGGCCGCCTTTGCCTTCATCCCGTACTACTGCAACACGCAGAAAAACGAGGTGACGGGTGAGGTACAGCACGTTGATATGTCGGCCGACCAGGAAATAGCCCTGGGCCTGCAAGCAGCCCCCCAAATGGCGCAACAATACGGTGGCCTGCACCCCGACAAGCAAGCCGCCGCTGCCGTAGAACGCATCGGCCAGCAGATTGTGCAAAGCACGAAAGCCAGTCAGTCGCCCTACCGGTTTCAGTTTCACTTGCTCGCCGATGAAAACACCATCAACGCCTTTGCGCTGCCCGGCGGCCAGATATTTATTACGGCGGGCCTGCTGAAAAACCTCAAAACCGAGGGGCAGGTAGCCGGCGTACTGGCGCACGAAATCGGCCACGTAGTAGGACGCCATTCGGCCGAGCAGATTGCTAAAACCCGCCTGACCCAGGGCCTGACCGGCGCCGCCGCCATTGGCCTTTTCGACCCGGAGCGGCCGAGTACGGCGGCCAGTGCTGCCGCCGCCGCAATGGTGGGCAAGCTGCTGACCCTGCGCTTTGGCCGGGAAGACGAGCTGGAAGCTGACCGGCTGGCCGTTGACTTTACGCCCGCCGCTGGTTATGACCCCCGCGCCATGATTCAGGTAATGGAAGTGCTGGAAAGTGCCAACCGCGGGGGCAGCAGCCCGCCCGAATTCCTCAGCACTCACCCCAACCCCGGCAACCGAATTGAGGAACTGCAGCGCGACATCGCCGAGGATTTCCCCCAGGGCCTACCCGCTAATTTGAAACCCTAAGTTTCGCCCGTAGGAAATACTTTTGCCATAGCCGACCTTAGAGTCGGCTATGTGCGTTTTAAACAAGAGCAGTCGAGCTTGGCTGCCCTAGTCTTGTCCGATTCTCTAGTGTACTCTTTTCCATGTCTGATTTAGCGTTGCACTCGTTGCTGTTTGTACTGAATCCCATTTCCGGGGATGTCGATAAAACTGACCTAGAAGCAACCATCCGGCGGTATTGCCAGGAGAGGGGGCGCACGGCTTCCTTTTTCCATACCAGTGGTTCCGATGATCTGGTAGCGCTTCGCAAGCACTTGGCTGAACATAGCTTCGATGCCGTGTTTGCGGCCGGCGGAGACGGTACCGTAAGTTTGGTGGCGGAGGCGCTGAGCGGCACGAGCACCCCGCTGGGTATTATTCCGCTGGGCTCTGGCAACGGCCTATCCAAGGACCTGGTCATACCACAAGAGGTCGAGCCAGCCTTGCGCCTAACCTGGGATTACGAGCTCCGAACGGTGGATACCTTGCAGGTAGCCGGTATGTTCTCGGCCCACCTCGCCGACTTAGGCTTTAATGCTCTGATTGTGGAGCGTTTCGACCAGGGAGATGCTCGGGGTCCAGCTGCCTACGTGCGCATTGCCACCCAGGAGTATGTTGCTTACGAGCCCGCCACGTACCACATCGAAACCGATCTGGAGACCTGGGAGGGCCCGGCCTTTATGCTCACTATTGCTAATGCCAGCACTTTCGGCAGCAACGTCATCATTAACCCCGATGGGGAGCTAGATGATGGTCAGTTTGAGATTTGCCTGATTGAGCCCTTCCCCAACTCGGCCGCGCCGGGGCTCTTGTACCGGCTCTATACCAACGGCTTCGATGCCTCAGATTATACCCGACGCCTGTGCTGCCGCTGGGCCCGCATCAGTGTGCCCGGACAAACGCAGGTGCTGTTGCAGGTTGACGGGGAGCCTCACCACGTAGCTACCCCAGTGGAGGTCGAAATCAACCCCAGCAGCCTGCGGGTGCTGGTGCCTGCCACCGGCGCACCTAGGTAGTTACGCCTGGGGGGCCTGCTTCACTTCATCTGATTGGGGTACTACTACTGGAGTGGCCGGTAGCGCGGGCTGCAATTGGAGGCGGAACACTTCCTCCTGGCCGGGTTCCAGGGTCCGAAGCCAGGTTTCGCCCTGGGCGTATACATCCAAGCTGAAGAAGCCCTTGTGCTCGTGGACAAATGCGGCCCGTCCCCCTTTTTGCACGAAAGCCGTTTTGCTACCTGAGCCACTGACAAGGTAATGACCGCCCTTGTACTGAAAATACTGCAGGTTGTGGTCGTGACCCGCCGCGTAAATAACGCCCGGAAAATCGTGCAAGACCCGGAGCAGACGGCGGCGCATTTTGCGGTAGCGCGGATGGGCCATATCCTCGGCCGCACCCACTACCTTCCGGTAGAGCGGGAGCAGGGAGCCAATGATGGGGAGGGGCACATAAGCTTGCTTATACACCGTGGTAAGCGGGAATACATGCTGCTTGGCCGTGAACTTACCCCCGTGCAGGGCATTGGAGTAGAGCGGATGATGCCCGGCTACTACCACGCGCTGGTGGCGGTTTTCTTCGAGCAGGCGGCGCAGTTCCCGGAAAGGCGCCTTCGGGTCGGCGGCCGGCCGGGGCCCGCGCTGCACCCACCACTGCGTGTTCAGCACAATGAGCAGTAAATTATCGGCCAGCTGCAGCGTTACTGGACCGGGGTGCCCATCAAGGGGTAGGTAATGGGCCTTGGGCAGTTGCTCGCGCACGTAGGCTTCCTGTCGCCGCAGGTATTCCCAGCCATCGGGCCGGCCTTTGTTCCAGTCGTGGTTACCGCTAAGCAAAACTACCTGGCCCGGAAATTGGCCCAGCGCCTCTAATAGCGCCCCGAAGCGGGCTTCGGCCGCGGCCCGGCCGGGGTGCTCCGGGGCGGGCAACCCCGTTGGGTACACGTTGTCGCCGAGGATGATGACCGTGCCAGCCGGGCCGGTTTCCTGTTGCCAACCCGCTAGCAGGTTCAGGATGGGGTCGGTGCCATCCGTAGCCACGGCCCCCGGGTCGCCGAGCAGGGCCACGCGGTGCGCGGGCGGCTCCGCGGGCACGGGCTGCAGGGCCCAGTTGTTGTGGGCCGGCGCTACGTAGGGGCGCCGCCGGTACTGCCGCTCCTGGTAGAAACGGCGCAGCAGCCAGCCCATCAGCAGAAGGGCGGCCACAATAAACGAATACAGAAGCAGGGAAGACAGCGGCACAGGCAAGCAGAACTATTCCCGTCTATACGGGCAGAGCCCATCCGAGGGGCGCACAAGAAATAAACAACAAGGCAGTATGCACAACACGCTGCCAAACAGAAAGTTAAAAGGAGGGAGGGGTTAGGTTTTTGAAGTGGCCGTTCAGGCGCACCCGCTCTTTCAGCCGCTCCGTTTCCTGCAGCACCGGCAGAATGTGCAGCAAATGCTCAAATACCCGCTGCTGGCGCTCGGCCTCAGTGGCCGCTTCTAACAGCTCGTACTCCTGCTCCGTGCTCAGGCCCAGGTTGTGAGCAATATCATACACCCGAAAAGTAGCCGGCAAGTCCAGAAACAGCCGCCGCAACCCCAGAATCTCGTACAGCTGCTGAATCAGGGTCCGGATACGCTCGTGCAGGTCGGGGTCGGGAGTGTTATCGTCGGGCAGATCAGATACAATTGCGCCCGCGTAGAGCTTATCCGGCAGCTGGCGAAAGAACTCCTCAACGCGCACTACCCCAACGGCCTGGGTTTTGATGTCCATTTCGCCCGAAGGGTAGGTTTTAGCCACGCCCACCAGCCGCATTTCCGTGCCCAGGGTACTGACGCTGTTGTTGAGGTAGGGCGGGATACCAAAGGTGATGCCTTCCGCTACGCAGTCGTGCACGAGCTGGCGGTAGCGCGGCTCGAAAATGTGAAGGTTAAGCTTTTCTCCCGGGTAAACCACGAGATTCAGCGGAAACAAGGCGAGCGTACGAGTCATGCTTTTACAACCGGAAAGGACGTGAAATGTAAGCGCAAACCGCCGGCCAGCCGTGCCTACGCCCTAAAATCTGCTACTTTTGCCCCGGGGCCCGGGCCTGCAGATTTCACTTTACGTTAGTTGCTGATTTCGTGACGAATTACAGGCAAGCGGCCCGCCGGGCCGGGCGCATCGCCCTTCAGGTTCTCGCTGCTCTTTTTCTGACGTCGGTGGCGTGGGTGCTGGTGTACCGCTGGGTAAGCCCCCCGGCCACCTGGCTGATGCTGGACCGCCGCGCCCACGCCCCGGTAGGATTGGGCTACCACGGCATCCGGGAAGAAGACCGGCGCATCGACTACGACTTCAAAACCCTGGACGAAGTATCGCCCCACCTGCCCCTGGCCCTGGTAGCCGCCGAAGACCAGCGCTTCCTGATTCACCACGGCTTTGATGGCGACGCTCTGCTTAAGGCCGCCAAATCGAACCTGAGCGGGGGCAAGCAGCTGCGCGGCGGTAGCACAATTTCGCAGCAGGTAGCCAAAAATGTATTCCTCTGGTCGGGGCGTAGCTACGTGCGCAAGGCCGCCGAGGCCTACTTCACCTTGCTGATTGAGCTACTCTGGAATAAGCGCCGGATCATGGAGATGTACATGAACGTGGCGGAAATGGGCGACTGTATTTTCGGGGCTGAAGCTGCTTCACAACGGTATTTTCACAAGTCAGCCAAGAAGCTCACCCCGGCGGAAGCGGCTTTGCTGGCCGGGGTGCTACCCAATCCGTTGCGGTTCCGGGCGGCTCAGCCCGGACCCCAGGCGCGGGCCAAGCAAAAGCGGGTTATGCGCAACATGCGCCGCCTGGGCGGCACAACCTACGTGCGTACCCTCATGGACAAATAGCGCCGGAACTAGCGCGCAGGCGGTTTGCAGAACAGCTTACACTACAAGCTAGCACGGAAAGCGTAGCGGGGTAGTTGCCTAAGTGGCTATCTTCCGGCCATGAAACCGCTTCTCCTTGTTACTGCCGCCGCGCTGCTGACCGCTTGCGCCACCTCGCCCCGAGGCACCGCTGACTCTGCCGCTACTCGCCAAGCCATTGCGCACGTGCTGGCTACGCAAACCGCAGCCTGGAACCGCGGCGACGTGGCGGGCTTCATGCAGGGCTACTGGCAGAACGATTCCCTGGTATTCATCGGCAAAAGCGGCCTGACCTACGGCTGGCAGGCTACCCTTGATAATTACCGCCGCAGCTACCCCAACGCCGCCGCTATGGGTCAGCTCGACTTTTCCAACCTCCGGATTCAACCCCTGAGCCTCGATGCCGCCCAGGTTATCGGGCGCTGGCACCTGGCCCGCCCCAGCCAGGGCGACCTGCAAGGACATTTTCTGCTGGTTTTTCGCCGGATTGCCGGACAGTGGGTCGTCGTGGCTGACCATTCAAGCTAACAGTGATGTAGTGAGTGTATTACTACGAGGCAAAGGCCCACCGCCATCCGTTGTTTCCTAAGTACGTATCGTGGCAAGGGCACCGAAGTCATCCGTCCTCACAGTTGCCAGATACCTAATAACGTGATAAGCCCTTACTTCCAGCGCGGAGGTAAGGGCTTATCACGTTTCCGAAGGGTAATACACGGGGCAGGAAGGATGGCTTCGCCGTACTTCCTCGCCATGACAACTTACTTAATCACTAAATCACCAACTCGCCTATTGCATAACCGGGGCACCGGAGCCTTCGCCGTCCAGCTCGGCGTCGTCGGTGGCCGCTTCGTCCTTTTGCTTTTCCTGCTCTACGGCCGGAATGGCTGCCTGGAAGATCAGGCCCGTGCTGGCAGCGTGCTTGGCGGCCTGCACCGTATCCTGTACCAGCAACATTTCCACTTTGTCAGCCCGCAAATCTTCTGACACCTGCTCTACCAGCATGGCGCGGTCGGGGCGGTTAACGTCGCGGATGTAGATGGCTAGAATCCGGCCGGGATGACGGCGCACAACCTCCCGATAAATGTTGGCATCTTCTTGCCCTGAGTCGCCAATGAGGACGAAGGGGAGCGTGGGGTAGGTCAGCAGCAGGTTGTCGATTTCCTTGAGCTTGTGCCCGTGGTGCTCCGAGGCATCGGTGCTTTGCTTGCGCTTGAGGGCCATATCGCGCAGCAGCAGAGGGCCGGGCGGAATGTCGTTGAGCTGCAGAAAGTCTTCCAGCAAATCATAGAGGTTCCAGGGCGAGCTGCTGACGTAGAAGAAGGGATTATTGCGCTTGCCGTTGCGCCCCAGCTGCAGCTGCCGGTAAAACTCGGCCACGCCCTTGAAGGGTAGGCGGGAGCGGGCGTTGCGCAGCAGTACAATGCGCGCCATGCGCAGCAGGTCCGTGGCCGAGGTTTGGATAACGGTATCGTCCAGGTCGGAGATGATGCCGTACTCCGCATCCGCGGGCGGTATCAGCACCATAGCCCGCGTACTGAGGTTAGGCGGGGTCGGGAAGGGGGCGGGCGCCTGGCTCAGGAGCACATCCACGGGGTACCAGAGAAAATCAACCGGCTCGGGCAGCGTCTTCGGCTCCAGGTTCAGGGTAAAATAGCCTTCCTCATCCGTCACCACCAAGTGGTCAGAGCCATCGGTAGGCCGCACGCTGAGCTGGGCTCCGCTGATTTCGTTGCTGTCGAAGCGGCGGTACATGTTCAGCAGGTTGTTCCAGCGCGAGTCAGACGGATCGGGCTCACTAATGCCCTTATCCGTGAGTAGGCGGCCTTTCACGTAAAGGCGGTTGGGGGTGCCGTAGCTACGGTAGGAAAGTAGCTGGAGCGGATGAAGCAGGCCCAGACGGGCGCGGGTGCGGGTTAGGGCATCGTCGGCCCGTTCGGCCCAGCTGCTGAGTTTGTCGAGTAGAGGCATCGGGCGTAAAGAAAGCGGGAAAGGAGCAACTTCTACGCGCCGGACCAGCTTGCGTGTTACAAGGCACGCGGGTTTCCGCTCAGGTTCAGCCACAAAAAAGGCCTGCTACCGCTAGGGTAGCAGGCCTGCCAAGGCAACCAAGCCGCTTCTAACGGGTTAGAGGGAGCTTTTCAAGGCGTTGAAGTCGGTGCTGGCAGCCGAGCGGTTACGGCAGCCCAACTGGTCGGCTTTGGTTTGGATGTTCTGGATGCGGGAACCGGGGTTGGGGTGGGTGCTCAAAAACTCCGGCGTGCCGGCTTGGGCTTCCTTCTCCGCCTTGATAAAGAAGCCAGCCGCCCCGTCGCAGGCGTAGTAGTTGGTGCCGTTCAGGTATTCCACCGAGTAGGCATCCGCCTCCGTTTCGTAGTCGCGGCTAAATTTAAGCTGGCCCAGGCTGGCGGCTACATCTACCAGGGTGTTCTGGTTTTCGCCCAGCAGCAAACTCAGCAGCACGCTGATGCCGTACTGGCTTTGCAGCTGGCGCGAGGTATGACGACGGTCGGCGTGGGCTATTTCGTGACCCAGTACGCCGGCCAGCTCCGTTTCATTATCCAAGTACTTAATCAGGCCCGAGTACACGTAAATGTGCCCGCCGGGCGTGGCAAAGGCGTTCTGGGTCTGGTCGTCGCGGATGATTTTGACGTCCCAGGGAAACTCGTTCCGGTATTGGAGCTTGCCGTTATCGAGCACGCGCGTGACGATGCGGTTCAGCGCGGCGTAGGCCGCCGGGTTGCGGCTGGGCTCGAGCAGCTGCCCTTTGGCCCGGAAGGTAGAATCGGTTTGGGCGGCTACTTTTTCGCCGAGGGCTTTGTCGTCTTCAATCGAAAAAAGGAGCACCCCGTCGCCGTCTTTGGAGCAGGAGGAAGCAACAGTGCCAAGGGAGGCGACCAAGCCAAATAGAAGCCAGGGTTTGAAAAGCAAACGACGCATGAAACGCGGAAATAAGAGTAAACGGAAAGGAGAGCAGTACCGCTCGGCTAGAAAAAACAGTGCCAGAACCAGTAGCCTCCTAACGCGGCCCGCCCGCCTCGTGTTGCTTTTTCTTAGCCCTGGCGCAGTTTATGGACATTAGAAGCCGGAGTATCAGCCGGAAAGAAACGTGGGTTCGGGGTGTTACCTCTGCCAGCGTCGGCCCCAGGCGGGTGACTTTATGGGAAGGCCTGGAGGGGGCAGCGCCGCGGCGGCATCTCCTCCGTATAGGCTTTATCTTTTCCCAGTCTGCCACGTACAGCAGAGGCCCAAGCGCCGCACTACGCGGCCCGGCTTCTGCTTTTTTTTCCGCCATGTCTACTACCGTATCTGCCCGCCCCAAAACCCGCAAAAAGAAGCTTGAACCCCTGGAAGAGGCCCATGTGCTCTACAAAGACCCCGCCCGCCAGGCGGAGCTAGCCGGCCTGCGCTACCTCACCGACACCCGTCCTGGCATCACGCGGGAGCCTGCGGCCGAGGGCGAATTTCGCTACCTCACGGCCAAAGGAGAGGTAGTGGAAGACGAGAAAACGCTGACCCGTATTCGGGGCTTCGTGATTCCGCCGGCCTGGACGGAGGTCTGGATTTCACCCTCCGCTACTACCCACTTGCAGGTGACGGGCCGCGACGCCAAGGGCCGCAAGCAGTACCTCTACCACCCGGCCTGGGACCAGGCCCGGGCCCTCACCAAGTTCAGCCGCCTGCAGGCCTTCGGGGAAAAGCTGGCCGAGTTGCGGCAGCAACTGTACAAAGACCTGGGGCGACCCACGCTGGATAAGCGCAAAGTGGTAGCGCTGGTGCTTACCCTCATGGACCAGTCCTTTATCCGGATTGGCAACAAGGAGTACGCTAAAAAGAACAAAACCTACGGCCTGACTACCCTGCGCGACAAGCACGTGCAGGTGAGCGGGGCCGATGTGCGGTTTAGCTTCGTGGGCAAGAAAGGCGTACCCCACGACCTGACCATTCACGACCGGAAGCTGGCCCGGCTGGTACAGAAATGCAAGGAAATTCCGGGCCAGCACCTGTTCCAATACTATGCCCCCGATGGCCACCGGGAGGAGCTGGAATCGGGCGACGTGAATGCCTATTTGCAGGAAGTAACCGGTATGCAGCTCTCAGCCAAAGACTTCCGCACCTGGGGAGGCACCGTGAAAATGGTGGAAGCCCTGGAACGAATCATTGACGAGGAGCCGGAGTTTCCCAAGCCCAAGGGCCTGAAGCGCGCCCTGAAAGACGTAGCCGAGAATCTGGGCAATACCCCCACGGTCTGCTCCAAGTACTACATCCACCCCCAGGTAGTTGAGCTGTTTAACTCCGACCAGCTCATCGACTACCTGCGCCGCCACGACGCGGACCCTTCCGAAAACGACCTTCTCACGCCCACTGAGCACATGGTGCTGGAAATGCTCCAAGAGCTGGAAGCCAAGCAGTAAGGCCGGGTTAGTGAACTGTCAGGGCCAGGAGGCCTAACGCGGCTCTTTTCCCTAACCAATGTACTACCTCTCCAAAACGAGACAAGCCCTTGGCGCTACCATACGTTAAGGGCTTGTCTCGTTTTGGGGCTTTGGGCAAATAGGTCTGTGTCAAAGCGTGGCATGCTCGCCATCCCATAGACTCACTCAGTCACCGAATCACCTCCCTGAGCCGTCGCGGTCGAAGGCGTGGGAACTGACGCTGTGCTCGGTGCGGTCCTTGGTTTCGGAACCAGGTTCCAGCTCGTTGTTGCGGCGGCTGTCAAAGAAACGGGTACGCTTGCGCCAGCCAGCCACGCGAGACGAATCCTGAACTAAGTCCGAGCCGGGGCCACCGTAAATATCGACAAAAGGAGAGCGGTTGACCCGTCCCGAGACAATGAACTCGTCTTTGCCCTGCAACCCGTGCAAGACTACCGTGTGGGTAGCGGCCGGGTTGAAGGTGCGGCGGTAAAGCAACGTGGGTTTGCGCTTTTCCTCATCGGGCAGGTCATACACCGAAACTACGGTAGCCGTGTCGTTGCGGCGCTCGACCACAAATCGTTCGTTCTGGTCGGTGCCGGCTACCACCACGCGGTGCGCTTTCAGACGGTAGAACGCTTCGGCGGCCCGGGGCAGTTTAGCCCGGCGTGCGCGCAGGGCGGCTTCCATAGCGGGGCCCTCCAGCTGGTACACTTCCGGCGGCAAGCCCTGGCGAACGGCCCGCGCAATTACCTCATCCGTAAGCCGGGCCTGCAGTTCTTGAGCGGTGCGCTGGTAAGCGGCCTCGGGTACGGCTGCCAGGGCGCGCTCATCGATAAAAGAGGCATTGCGGGTATAGCCTTCAATACTCTGGTACTGGGGCCGAAACGTGCGAAACTTGCTGACGAGCTTGCTGGCCAGCCAAGACACAGCCCCGTCATCAAACCGGAAAAACACCTGGTCCCGGTCCTGGGGCACGGGCCGCCAGAGGACGCGGCCATCGGCCTGGGCGTAGGCCGCCCAGCTCCACTGGCCTTCATGCCGGTCCCAGTCGCCCAGCCAGATATCAAGCAGGCGGGCCCGTAGGAAGGCTTCCCCGTCGATGTGCTGGCGCGGGTTGGCGTACCGGGCCGCCAGCATGTCCTCCGACTCCTCAAGAGCCTGGGCCCCAGCCACCGGTCCGGTAATATTCTGCTTGCCTTCAAACTTCTCTTCCAGTAACACGACCTTGCCCCGAAACCGCTCACTGGCGGCCCCCAGGCCGGTTTCATCGGCCCGCACGTAGTAGGGGCGGGGAGTAGCATGCGGCAAACCAGCCGCTTCAGCCAAAGCCGGTACCACGAAGGCCCCGTAGGGCATGCCGGCGGAAGTGGCGTCGCGTACCGTTTTCAATACAAAGCCTTGTCGGAGCACCTTGGGTAGGGTACGGTAGGGGTCCTTATCAATGGTGCGCAGGGCGTAGCTGCGGCCCGTGGGCGTCACCAGTGTCATGCTGATTGTTTGGAAGCCACCCCCAATTTTTCCGAAGGTTAAGCCCCCTGGCACGGCGCTTTGCGGCTTAAATACAGGTAGCGTAACGGGCTGCACCCAACTCGGCCGATGGTGCCGGCCCAGCAGCCACCGGCCCAGCAGGCCACGCTGGTAGTGGCGTCCGGCCGTTACGCGCACACTATCGGCGGTGGGAGGCAGCGGGGTAGCGAAATCAAGACGGGCGTCGGGCTGGAAGTACGTTTCCCGATTACAGGCGGCGGCCGTAAGCAGCAACAGAAGGCTAGGGTAGCGAAGGTTCATGCGGGGTGAAAAGCGCGGCTAGGTTCCTTCAACGGAACCGCCGCGGAAAAGTACATGCTCCGCGGTACAACCGCCACCGGGGAGTTTGCGCTATAAGGTCGGCCACCCGAAGTCGGGTTGCAGTTTTGGTTTGTAATAGTCATCCCCCGTGCCCTGTTTTTCCCGCGTGTTTTTGCCCGTTGGCTTGCCGGCGGGCCTGCTGGCTGGCTTGTTGTTCGTCTCCTGTTCAGCTCCGGCCCAACGCGGTGCTTCCGGCTCGGCCCTCATCCGTCCCGATTCGACGGTGGTAGTGGCGGCGGGGCCCCACTACCAGCGCAGTGCGCTGTACCGGTTTTTTTGGGGCACGCACTACCGGACCTTGTGGGCGCTGCCCGTTACGGCCCGGGTGTTTAACCTGCGCACGGCGGTACCGGGCGGCCTGACGCCCATCCGGGAAGGCGGTTCTTTTCAAACCAAAAACCTACGTCTCGTTGACCGAAACGGCACACAGTACGTGTTGCGTTCCGTGGATAAAGACGCTACCAAAGCCCTGCCCGAAGCCCTGCAGCAAGGACCTATCGGGCGCCTGATGAAGGACCAAACCAGCGTCATTCACCCCTACGGTGCCTACATTGTGCCGCCGCTGGCCCAGGCCGCCGGGCTGTATTACACCAACCCGCGCCTCGTGTACGTGGCCGATGATCCGGCCCTGGGGGAGTTTCGGGAGGGATTTGCCAACGCCTTATACCTCTTTGAGGAGCGCCCGGAAGGCGACCAGCGGGCCGTTCGCAGCTTTGGCTACTCCACGCAGGTAGTGAGTTCCCGCCAGGCCTTTACTAACCTGGTAGCCAGCTCCCAGTTTCAGGTAGATGCGCGCCAGTACCTGCGCAGCCGCCTGTTTGATATGTGGCTGGGCGACTGGAGCCGGCGCGAAGACCAGTGGCGCTGGGCCAGCTTCCCGGCACCTAATGGTCGCGTGGTATACCGGGCCATTCCGCGCGACCGGGACCACGCCTTTTTTAAGTTTGATGACGGCCTGTTCACCCACATCATTGGCTGGGTGAAGTCCAACTACCAAAGCTTCCACGAGAAAATTCGCCTGGCCGATGTGGAAGGGCTTAACCGTGCGGCGCGGCCCATGGACAAGTCGCTGCTGGCCTACCTGGACCAGCAGGATTTCCAGCAGATTGCGGACTCCTTGCAGGGCGCCCTCTCCGATGACGTGATTTCTCAGTCCCTGGCCGTGTGGCCCCGGGAAGTGCAGCAGCTGGCAGCCGCCGAGTTTCGTCACAAGCTCCGCCACCGCCGCGAGCAACTGCCCGCCGTAGCGGCCAAGTTCTATGCCCTGCTGGCCCAGGATGTGGAGCTGCCGGGCACGGACGAGGCCGAGCGGTTTGTGGTGGAAGCCGTCGGCCCACGGCAAGTGCGGGTGCAGGTCTTTCGCCTGACCCCGCAGGGCGCTACCCTGTTGCATCAGCGCCTGTTTAGCAGTCCGCAAACCCGTTCCATCAAGCTGTTTGGCCTGGGGGGAAATGATGCGTTTGAGTTGCGCGGCCAGCCCGATCCTCACTTTCAAATTAGCGTGTACGATGGCGCTGGTCAGGATTTGCTGGAAGCAACGCCCGCCCCGCTTCGCTCGCGCAGCCGCCTCACCATCTATGATAGTGGCGACGGCAACACGTTACGGGTTGGCAAAACCACCGTTGAAAAGTACCAGCCCCGCGCCGACGAGTTCGATGCGGCCGGTTGGCTGCTTCGTCATCGGTTATATTAACTATATGCGCCCCGAAAGCGGCTTTGCCTTACAGCGCCTCACTAGTAGCTGCCGCTAGGTGCGCGTTCTGAAGCCAATGCATCGCTGCACCCTCATCGCCGAACAACCGCAAGTGGTAATCCTGGGCCGGTAAGGGTTGGCGCTGGGCCAGAACAGCCAAGGGAGCGGGGGCACCTCCAGTGTCTGGCCACGTTGCGGACACCAAACAGGCCAAGCGGACGGAGGGACCCAGGTGTTGAGACAGGGTGGGCAGAAAGCTGGTTGCCAGCCAATCGGCCATGCGCTCATCCGATAAGGCCCGCCGCCGCGAATCAATTAGCCAGCACGTGGCCCCGTGGTGACGAGCTGCGTCTAACGCTTCCAGGTAGCCTTGCTGCAATTCGTGCTGGGAAATTTCGCGTAGCCAGCGAACAATTAATACGTGCAGATCAGGCCGAAATACAATGCTAAGGGCAGGAGAGGAATGCATAGGTGGTGCAGCTACGCAGGCCAGCCCTGAAAGTTGTGCAAGGCTGTTCCGGCAATTGGCCGCGCCTGCGGGCAGACCCAGTTGCGGAGACCAAAGTAGCTAAGAGCAACAGTCAAATTTTAGCATTGCGGCTTAGCTTGGAAATTGGCAAACAGGTAGTGCTGCTCGTTACGACAGCTATGCGGCGGTTTTGAAAATCTTGACTTTGTCCTTGTGCTTGGTCCGCAGGTACTGCCGGATAATCTGCTGCACGTCCTTGTTATCGTTGTAGCGGGTAATGGCTTCCTTGAAGTCGCCCAGCTTGCGGGCGGTAAAGGTTTCGTCTACGTAGCCAAAGCCCAGGTAGCGCCCGTTCTCCACCACCACGATGCTTTTCTCATCGGGCCGGCGGCCTTGCCCCGTAATTACAAAGGAGCCGTGCTCGTAAGTAAACGACTCAATGGCGGCTTCCACCCGTTCGTTGTACTCCTCAGCCGGCTCCAGGCCAATGCAGGCCCCTTTGCAGCGGTGTACCTGGTAGTCAAAGCAGGAGCCGGTGGTTTTGTACAAGTCGCAGAGCTTCTGACAGAGGTTGAACTTGGCTACCTTATGAAACAGGAAGCCCTTGGCCTTGAATTGGTTGCCTAGCGCAATCAGGGGGTGAGACTGGGCGTGGTCATCGGCCCGCCCGTAGTAGAGGTGCTTGTAGCCGTTTTCATCGGTACGCAGAAAAATACCCGCCGGAAATACGGAGCGCCGCTGCTGCCGGTTATACAAGGGCTTCATGCGCTTGATTTCGTGCGACTCATAAAGCAAGGCAACCAGCTCTGAGCCCGTCAGCTCCCAGGTAATGTCGGAAATGGAGTTCTTGAACTCTATGCTCTTGCGCGACTTGTAGTCGACGGCGAAGTGCTGCTGAATGCGCTTGTAGATATTGATGCTCTTGCCTACGTAAATCACCTCGCCCTGCTCGTCATGAAAATAGTACACGCCGGCTTCCTGGGGTAGGCTGGCTACTTTTTCGGGGGTGATGTTGGGCGGTAGCAGGGCCGTCCGGATGGCATCCTGCACGGCCTTGATTTTGCGAGCCGAAGGCTGCTTGGTTGCGGTGGCCGCGCTGCTAGCCTTGGGCCGGTTGCCGGCCGGAGCATTGGCATCCACGGCCGCCAGCGTGTCGGCTGGGCTCAGGCCCGGAGCTGTCAGGGCTTCTTCCTGTTGGCTGATTTTGAGCAGCCGTCCGAACAGAATGGCCGTGGCGGCGGCGTCGCCGGTGGCCCGGTGCCGGTCGTTGAGAGGAATCCCGATGTTCTGGCAGAGCTTGCCCAGGCTGTAGCTGGGCTGCCCCGGCATCAGGGAGCGGCTCAAACGCACCGTGCACAGCGTTTTGCGGGAGTAATTGTAGCCCAGGTCGCCGAATTCCTTCTTCAGAAAAGAGTAGTCGAAGCGCACGTTGTGCGCCACAAACACGCAGCCCTCCGTAATCTCCACGATGCGCCGCGCAACCTCATGAAACTTAGGAGCATCGCGCACCATATCATCGGTAATGCCCGTGAGCTGGGTGATGAAAAACGGAATGGGCCGGCCGGGGTTGAGCAACGTGCTAAACTCATCCACTACTTTCTCACCGTCGTGAATGTAGATGGCTATTTCCGTGATGCGGTCCTGCGCGGGCTGCCCTCCGGTAGTTTCAAGGTCGATGATAGCGTACAAGCGAGAAGCGGAATCGGGTAAACAAACGTGCTAACAGAATTGGTAACAAAGATACGCCCCCGGAAGGTTGCAAAGCCGAGTTGCCTTCCCAAAGTGGCCTCTGGCTCAGCCCTAAAAACAGAAAGCCTACCAAAGTGGTAGGCTTTCTGACAAAAGAAATAGGCTAAAGGCTTAGCGGGTGCCTTTCTGCTGAGTAACCCAGTTCTTGGCCGACAGAATTTCGCTGTGCTGCTTCTGAATAACGGTGCGAGCCTCAGCGGGCAGGTCCTGTGACTTCATGGCCGTTTCGTACGACTGCAGTGCCACCGCATCACCGGTTTCGCACTCGCCCAGAATAGCCGAGTCGTCCTGGCCCGTAATGGCCGATTTAATATTGATCCAGCCACGGTGTACGGCGGCGGCGGCGTCAGCTACCAGACCTTCTACCGTGTTGCCTTCTTCGGTATTGATACCGTACTGCTGCGCATGCTGCGAAAGCTCAGAAGCAAACTGGGCACGCTGCTGGCTGAACTGGCTGAATTTTGCTTTCAAGTCGCTGCTGCTGGCGCCTTCGGCGGCTTCCTGGTAGCCTTTAGCTGCGGTTTTGTTAATTTCTACGAGGTCGTTGTAAGCGCGGGCGGCGTCGCCGGTTATAGTAGCCATGATGAAGCGTTTTAAATGAATGGTAGGGAAAGAGAAATGCTACCCGGTAGGCAGCACATGGGCTTTTATACCTTGCCTGAGCCGTGGAGGTTGCCTAAGCAGGATTATAAAATTTCGGTCTTCAAGTGCCACCCGCAGGTTTTAGCTAAAAAAAATCCCCGTTAGCAGCGGCCAACGGGGAAAGGGTAGGAGTGGCAACAGCCGTGCTTATCAGGCAGCTTTGCCGGTAACGCGTCCCCATAATCGGCCCAGGAAACCGGGCTGTTTTTCGCCGGGTTTCGTGGAGTCGTCGCCCTCGGCCGTGTCGCCAAGCAGAAAGCCCCAGGGCTCGGTGACTTTGTTGGCGTCCAGCACTACCTTGATAACGGCCATAATCGGAATGCTTAGAATCATGCCGGGCGTGCCCCACAGCTCGTTGCCCAGAATCAGGGCCAGAATAGCAGCCAGCGGGTTAATGCTTACCTGCGAGCCGGTAATCATGGGCGTGATAAAGTTGCCCTCCAGGAATTGAACTACCACGAACACGCCAATTACCAGCGCCGCCTGCACCACCGAACCGGTTTCTACCAGCGTGATAATGGCCGGGATGGTAGCTCCAATCATGATACCGATATAAGGAATAACGGCCAGCACCGAAGCAAAAATGGCGAAGAAGATGGCAAACTTAACCCCCAGCGCCACCAGCCCGATGCCGTTCAGAACGGCCACAATGATGATAACCTTCACCAGACCCGAAATGTAGGCCTGCACTACCGTCTGGATGCTATCCACAGTGTGCAGCACCGCCGTGCGCTTATCGGGAGCCACAAACCGGAACATGAACTGCCGCAGGTGGTCGCGGTAAAGCAGCAAACAGAAGATGTAGATGAACACCTGCAGAATATTGCTCAGGGCCGCGGTGGTTGTGTTGAGCGTGGTGCCCAGGTACGTACCGCCCGACTTTTTCAGGGCCTTCATTGTCGATTCCTTTACGTCTTCAATGCTCATGGGCTGGTAGCCGAACCGCTGGTGGGCCCACTCCTGGGCCGTATTAAAGAACTCCATGGTCTTGGCCTGCAGCTTGGGAATCTCCGATTTAAACTGCGTTAGCTGGGAGCCAAACCCAAGCACGAAGCCCGCAAAAATCAGCACCAGCAGCAGCAGGCACAGAATGATGGCCAGCACCCGGGGTAAGCCCCGGAGTTCCAGCCACCGGCAGATGGGCAATAAAAGCAGGGCAAAAACGCCCGAGAAAACCAGGGGCAGCAGCACGTCATCGAGTACGCGCAGAGTGTATACCAGCAGCACGGCCCCCAGCATGAGGAAGGCAAACTGAACCACGGGCGCTTGCTTTACCTCCGGATTAGGCTTGTGGCCCGAAGGAGGCAAATGATGTTGAGTAGCGGGAGGAAACATAATACTAAAAAAATTGGTAAGTCAAACAGGTTGGGAGTGAAGGTGCTGGCTGAAATTGGCCGTTTTTATGGGAACAAACCCCCGAAAATCAGGGTTGATACAAGGAATTTTGCTAACTTAGCTAGCGAAAGAAAGACGCGGAAAAGGCCAATTTTCTGCGTTATTTTACCTCAAATTTGATTACCCGATTTCATGGCTGAAGAACTAGTACCTACCGCTACCCCCGACCACGGCTACACCGAGGACAGTATCCGCTCTCTGGACTGGCGTGAGCATATTCGGCTGCGCCCGGGCATGTACATCGGTAAGCTGGGGGACGGCTCCAGCTACGATGACGGCATTTACGTGCTGGTCAAGGAAGTTATTGATAACTCGATTGATGAGCACGTAATGGGCCACGGCCGCACCATCGAAATAAAAATTTCTGACCAGCGCGTACAGGTGCGCGACTACGGCCGGGGCATTCCGCTGGGCAAGGTGGTGGAGGTAGTAAGCAAAATCAACACGGGCGGCAAATACGACTCGAAAGTCTTCCAGAAGTCTGTGGGCTTAAACGGGGTAGGTACCAAAGCGGTTAACGCCCTGAGCAATTACTTTCTGGTGCAAAGCGTGCGCGACGGGCTGATGAAGTCGGCCGAGTTTGCCCAGGGCATCCTCACCAGCGACCCCAAGCCGGTGAAAACCAGCCAGCGCAACGGTACGCTCTTCACTTTCCAGCCCGACGAGTCCATCTTCCGTAACTACCGCTTCATCCCGGAGTATCTGGAAAATCAGATCTGGAATTACGTCTACCTGAACGCCGGGCTGACGATTAATTTCAACGGCCAGAAGTACTACTCTGAGAATGGCCTGCTGGACTTGCTGGCCCGCAAAATCGACAGTGAGAGCCGCCGTTACGACATCATTCACCTGAAAGGCGAGGACATTGAGCTGGCCCTTACCCATGGCAACGACTACGGCGAAGAATACTACTCCTTCGTGAATGGTCAGTACACCACCCAGGGCGGTACCCACCTGGCTGCTTTCCGGGAGGCCGTAGTGAAAACCCTGCGCGAGTTCTACAAAAAGGATTATGACGCGGCTGATATTCGGGGCTCCATTGTGGCCGCCATTTCGGTACGGGTGCAGGAGCCGGTGTTCGAGTCCCAGACCAAAACCAAGCTAGGTTCCATCAACATGGGCCCCGATGGGCCGACGGTGCGCGGCTTTATTCTGGACTTTGTAAAAGAGCACCTCGACAACTTCCTGCACAAAAACCCCGAAACGGCCGAGGCGCTCAAAAAGCGCATCGAACAGAACGAGCGGGAGCGGAAAGACATGGCCGGGGTGAAAAAGCTGGCCAACCAGCGCGCCAAGAAAGCCAACCTGCACAACCGCAAGCTCCGAGACTGCCGCCTGCACCTGGGCGAAACCAAAAACGCCGAGAAGGAGCTGCTTACTACCCTCTTTATTACGGAAGGTGATTCCGCCTCGGGCTCCATTACCAAGAGCCGGAACGTGGAAACGGAAGCCGTTTTCTCCCTGCGCGGTAAGCCCCTGAACTGCTTTGGGCTGAAAAAGAAAATCGTGTACGAAAACGAAGAGCTGAATCTGCTCCAGCACGCGCTCAACATTGAGGAAGGCATTGAGAACCTGCGCTACAACCGCGTAGTCATTGCCACCGATGCCGACGTGGACGGCATGCACATCCGGCTCTTGCTGCTCACGTTCTTCCTGCAGTTCTTCCCCGATTTGGTGCGCAACGGCCACGTGTTCATCCTGGAAACGCCGCTGTTTCGCGTCCGCAACAAGAAGACAACCATCTACTGCTACAACGAGCAGGAAAAGCAGGCCGCCATGCGCCAACTGGGCCGCAACCCCGAGGTAACACGCTTTAAAGGCCTGGGCGAGATTTCGCCCGACGAGTTCGGTAAGTTTATTGGTGACAACATCAAGCTGGAGCCCGTAATTCTGCAGTCCGACCGCTCCATCCAGCAGGTGCTGACCTACTACATGGGCAAAAACACCCCGGCCCGTCAGGAATTCATCATTGATAACCTGCGTTTGGAAAAAGACCTGGTGACGTCCGACGTGCTACCCCTGGCTGAAGTAGCGGAGGCTGATCTGGCCTAAGGTCAATTAATGCTATAGCCTGGCAAGTCAACGGCAGGTTACCGAATAGCACTTCCAGCAGGCCGCCAGTAGCGGACTTATGCCGCTGACTAGTTAAGAGTTTAACCTTCTGCTCTCTTTACCGGCAGCAGGAGAGAGGTACAAGAACAATAACCGTGGCGCTTGCCACACCCCCATGTCAGAAGAGACGAACCCCCACGACCCTAACCACGAAGACGAATCGAAGCTGTTTGGTGCCGGTGACTCCTTTGCGTTTGGGTCTGCGCCGGAAACGCCGGCCGATGCTGACGCTACCCCCACCGATGCCCCGCAGTTCGTCGTCAGCGAAGCGGGCGAGCTGCTGCTGGCCGAGTCCAGCGCCGATGTGCAGGCCGTGACTGAGCCGGAGCCTGTAACGGAAGAAGCCGAGGAAGAACCCAAGTTCGCCCCTGGCGAAACCATCCACGACGTGGCCACCGTGAACGGTATGTACCAGAACTGGTTTCTGGACTACGCCTCCTACGTGATTCTGGAGCGCGCTGTGCCCGCCATTGAGGATGGCCTTAAGCCTGTGCAGCGCCGCATTCTGCACGCCATGAAGGAAATGGACGATGGCCGCTTTAACAAGGTCGCCAACGTTATTGGCCAAACCATGCAGTACCACCCCCACGGCGATGCCTCTATCGGCGACGCCATGGTGAACCTGGGTCAGAAAGATTTGCTGATTGAAACCCAGGGCAACTGGGGCGACATCCGTACCGGCGACGGGGCCGCGGCGGCCCGCTACATTGAAGCCCGCCTAAGCAAGTTTGCCCTCGACGTGGTGTTCAACCCCGACATCACGGAGTGGCAAATGAGCTACGACGGCCGCAAGCGCGAACCCACTACGCTGCCCGTGAAGTTCCCGCTGCTGCTGGCTCAGGGCGTAGAAGGTATTGCCGTAGGTTTGAGCACCAAGATCATGCCCCACAACTTTCGCGAGTTGTGCAAGGCCTCCATTGACGTGCTGCGCGGTAAGGATATTCAGCTGTTCCCCGACTTCCCGACCGGCGGCCTCTGCGACGTCTCTAACTACAACGGCGGCTTGCGCGGGGCCAAAATCCGCCTGCGCGCTACCATTGAAAAGGTCGACAAAACCCTACTCGTCATTCGCGACATCCCCTACGGCACCACCACCACGGCGCTGATGGAAAGCATCGTGAAGGCCTCGGAAGCCAACAAAATCAAGATCAAGAAGGTAGTCGATAATACGGCCGCCGAGGTAGAAATTCAGGTGCACCTGCCCACCGGCGTGAGCCCCGACCTCACCATTGATGCCCTGTACGCCTTCACTGACTGCGAAATCAGCATTTCGCCCAACACTTGCGTGATTATCGAGGATAAGCCGCGCTTTGTGGGGGTAGAGGACATGCTGCGCCTGAGCACCCAGAAAACGGTGCGCCTGTTGGAGCGGGAGCTGGAAATCCGCCAGGAAGAGCTCCAGGAAAAGTGGCATTCGGCCTCCCTGGAGAAGATTTTCATCGAAAACCGCATCTACCGCAAAATTGAGGAGTGCGAAACCTGGGAAGACATTCTGCAAACCATTGATGCCGGCTTGAAGAAGTTTGTGCGCATTGAGGGGGAAAAGCAGAAGGCCAATGATGCGCGCATTGTCTTGCGCCGTGCCATTACGGAAGACGACCTCACCCGCCTGACCGAAATCCGCATCAAGCGCATCAGCAAGTACGACGGGTTTAAGGCCGAGGAGTACATTCAGAAGCTGGAAACGGAGCTGGCGGAAGTAGCCGACCACCTGGCTAACATCATCCGCTACGCCATTCACTATTTCGAGGGCCTGCTGAAAAAGTACGGTGCGGGCCGGGAGCGGAAAACCCAGCTGCGCACCTTCGACGTGGTGACGGCCCAGAAAGTAGCCGTGGCCAACCAGAAGCTCTACGTCAACTACGCTGATGGCTTTGTGGGCTACGGCCTCAAGAAGGACGAAAAAGCCGTAACGGTGTGCGACTGCTCGGACCTGGACGACATCATTGCCATTCGCCGCGACGGCACGTTCGTGGTGAGCCGCATAGCCGAAAAAACCTTCGTGGGCAAGGACATCCTGCACGTGGGCGTCTATAACAAGAACGACGACCGGCTGGTGTACAACATGGTGTACCAGGACGGGGCCTCGGGCATTGCCTTTGCCAAACGCTTCCTAGTGACGGGTATCACCCGCGACAAAGTATACGACCTAACCAAGGGCACGAAAGGCACCAAAACTCTCTATCTGACGGCCAACCCTAACTCCGAGTCGGAGGTAGTAAGCGTGCAGCTTTCGGATAAAGCCCCAGTCCGCGTCAAGCAGTTCGACTTCGACTTTGCCGAGCTGGCCATTAAGGGCAAGGGGTCCATGGGCAACATCGTAACGAAGCAGCCCATCAAGAAAATCACCCGCAAAACCGTGGGCGACAGCACCTTGGGTGGGCGTGAAGTGTTCTTCGACAGTGTAGTGGGCCGCCTAAACCACGCCGGTCATGGCCGCTACCTTGGCGCCTTCGACACCGACGACAGCATTCTGGTTGTGTACAGGGATGGCAGCTACGAATTGGTGCCTCCAGATTTGACCATTCACTTTGAGCTGCACAAGATTGTCCTCCTGCGCAAGTTTGAGGTCGATACGGTTATCAATGCCGTGTACGTCGAGGGCGAAACGAAAACCCACTATGTAAAGCGCTTCCGCGTTGAAACCAGCACCTTGCGCAAACCCTTCATCTTTATTTCCGAAACCAAAGGCAGCAGCTTAGTGTGTGCTACCTGCGGCCTGGAACCTGAGGTAGAGCTGAAAGTGCAAAAGGAGAAAAAAGCGGAAAAAGTCACGGAGCGGATGATGCTGCACGAGTTCATTGACGTGAAAGGCTGGAAGGCTTTGGGCAACAAGCTCAACTACTTCCGCATCCATGGCGTGACTTTGCTGACGGATGAAGGCCCCGAGCCCCAGCGCCGCGAGGCGAAGAAGAAGGCCGGGCCGGCCACCATTCCCAGAACGGCAGCTACCAGCGCCGCCGCCGAGGAGCCGCTGCCGGAACTCAGTGACACGGTTGACATTTCGGAGGCCGACATTGCCCAGGCCCAGGCTGTGCTAAAAACTCCTAAGTCACAGTTGAAACTCTTCTAGTTGCTGACTCTCTTCAGTACTACTGCCTACAGAAAAGCCAGCCTACATTCAGGCTGGCTTTTCTGTAGGCAGGGGCTGCGCTGCCGCTTCAACTATTACTTTGGCTCAGTTGCCGTAAGGCCGGCACTGCTCAGTTGCTTGGTAAACGATGGCCGAAGCAGCATGCTAGGTCCGGCGGTATGGAATGGCTAGGCGGCAAGTTTTAACTCAACATCAGGATCTGAAAAGTACCTTTGCCGGCCATGCTGCGCGTAGTAAGCTTTCTTATGGGGATACTGCTGCTTGGTCTGCTCACGGGCCAGGCCCGGGTGCTAGCGCAAGCCCGGCCAGCACCAAAAACAACTGTTAGCATCCCCGATCCGGTAGTAGCGGACCTGCTGACCCAGGCCCGGGCGTTACAGGCGCAGTACCACGAATCGGAAGCTCTGGCCAAGTACGAGCAGGCGCTGAGCAAAGTGCCAGCTACCTACGAGGCTCTGTGGCAGGCCGCCGTGCTTAGTGTCCGGATTGGGGCCCGCTACACCGATGAAACCCGTAAGGCTGCCTATTTCTCGGCGGCCCGCCTCTACGCCAGTCGGGCCTTGGTGGTGCGCCCCGATGGGGCCGAGGGCCATTACGCCGAAGCGCTGGCCCTATCAAACCAGGCAACCCTGCTTACCGCCCGCGGCCGTTTGCTAGCCTACCGCGAAATGCGCACCCATGTATTCCGGGCTACCGAGTTGCGGCCCGACTGGGCCGAAGCCTGGCAGCTGCTAGGACGGTGGCACTACCGCGTGGACCACTATAGCCCCTTGGAGCGGGTTTTTAGCCGGGTATTTCTGGGTGGAACGCCGGCGGGTGCCAGTACATTTCGGGCTATTGATGCGCTCAGGCGGGCCCATGAGCTCGACCCCAAACGCATTCAATACGCCTATGATTTGGCCCGTGTGTACTTAAACCGCAGCCAGCAGACCCGGGCTACCGCCGTGTTGCAGGAAGCAGTAGCCCTAACGCCCGTAACGGCTGATGAGTTGGAGCTCAGCCGCCGCTGCCGCCGTATGCTAGAGCAGCTTAACCGCAAGTTGCGCCGCCAAATCAGTCGTCACGTCAGGAAGTTATAAGCTGCCGGCGCCAGGTAGCGCCCAAGCACGGGAGCCCGTATCTTTGCTGCTGAATTTTACTTTGCGCCGTGCGTTCCTCCTGTTTCTTGCGTTTGTTTCTGTTGCTGGCCGCTGGCCCGGCCGTTGTAGCTGCCTGCACAGAAGGCCCCAAGGAGCGGCCCGAAACCATGGTGAACCTGCGTACGGTGCAGAGCGGACCGAAAATTCAGGCCGAAGAGCTGGATGGTGCCATTGCCCGCCAGCCGCAGAATGCTTCCCTGTACGCCCGCCGGGCCGCTTTTCGCCTGGATGCTGGCCTGACGGAAGCCGCGCTACGAGACATCAACCAAGCCCTTGATTTAGACGATGCACCGGGTGAGTTCTATTTCACGAAAGCCCGGGCATTGCGTGCGCAAGGAAAAATTCAGTCGGCGCTAGCGGCTACTACCGAGGCCGCCCGCCGGGGCTTCGCTTCCCCAGATCTGAATCTGCTGGTGGGGGAGATGCACCTGGCCACCCGCCGCTACCAGGATGCCCTGGACCAACTAGACCGCGCCCTGCAACAGGAGCCGGACCACGCCGCCGCGCTGTTCTATAAAGGAGTTGCCTACGTAGGGTTACAGGATACGCTCCAGGCTTTGGAGCACTTTCGGGCCAGCTTGGCCCGCGACCCACGCCAGCCCGAAACGCTGCATCAGTTGGCGTTTCTGTCCAATGCGTTCCGCCAACCCGACCAAGCGGCCATTTACGCGGCCCGCGGCTTAAAGCTGGCGCCCACCTACGGCCCGCTGTGGTATGATTACGGCCGGCAGTTTGAGCTTCAGAACCAGCCCGATAGTGCCACGCGCATCTATGCCCGAACGGTTCAGCTGGACACAACTTTCTACCGGGCTGATTACCGCCTGGCCCTCGTGGCCTTCAAAGCCCGCAAATACGCCCAGGCCGTGCCGCACCTGCAGCGGGCCCTGCGCCGCGCCCCGCGCCTGGCCGGTGCTCGCCAAATGCTGGCCGAGAGCTTGGAAAGTGTGGGGCGCTGGCCCGAAGCCGCCGATCAGTACCGGCTGCTGGTGGCTGAAAACCCGGGCAACCGCCACTGGACGTACAAAGCCTGGAAGGTGGGCAACCGGGCCAAGGGCGTTATCGTGAATGAAGCCCCCCGGCCCGCCGTGGAGGCCGTTGAGCCCATTGTGGTGGACCACTCTGGCTTATAGCAGGGGGAGGATTATGAAGTAGTACAGTGGGGTGTTTGCGGTTCTGCTTGCGCTGTTCAAGCGTCAAGCTCCCATTTCACCTCTTCACAATTTCACCACTTGTGTAACTTGCGGGCTCACGGCTGTTTGTATAGCCATTATCCCCAACTTCATGTTGAATATCACCCTCCCCGATGGCTCGGTGCGCCAGTTTGTAGATGGCGCCACGGGCTACGATGTTGCCGCTGGCATTAGCGAAGGCCTCGCCCGTAATGCCCTGGGTGTGCGCGTCAACGGCGAAGTGCGCGACTTGCACCGCCCCATTGAACAGGATGCCACCGTTGCTATTCTGACCTGGAACGACCCGGAAGGCAAGTCCACCTTCTGGCACTCCTCGGCTCACCTGATGGCCGAAGCCCTCGAAGCCCTCTACCCCGGCGTGAAGCTAGGTATTGGCCCCAGCATCGAAAACGGCTTCTATTACGATATTGATCTGGGTGAAGGCCGCACAATTTCTACCGACGATCTGCCGGAAGTAGAAAAGAAAATGCTGGAGCTGGCCAAGAAGAAAAGCCAATATGAGCGCCGCGAGGTAAGCAAGGCCGATGCCATTGCCTACTTCACCGAAAAGCAAGACCCCTACAAGCTAGACCTGCTGGAGCGCCTCGAAGACGGCTCCATTACCTTCTACACCCAAGGCGACTTCACGGACCTCTGCCGCGGCCCCCACATTCCTGATACCTCGCCCATCAAGGCCGTGAAACTGCTCAACGTGGCCGGGGCTTACTGGCGCGGTGATGAGAAAAACAAGCAGCTCACGCGCATCTACGGCATCACCTTTCCCAAAGCCAAGGAACTGACGGAGTACCTGGAGCGGCTGGAGGAAGCCAAGCGCCGCGACCACCGCAAGCTGGGCAAAGAGCTGGAGCTGTTTGCCTTTTCGGAAAAGGTAGGGGCAGGGCTACCCCTGTGGCTGCCCAAGGGAACGGCCCTGCGCGAGCGGCTGGAGCAGTTTCTGCGTCGGGCCCAGATCAAGGCCGGCTATCAGCCCGTCGTGACGCCCCACATTGGCTCCAAGGAGCTGTACGTGACCAGCGGCCACTACGAAAAGTACGGTGCCGACTCGTTCCAGCCCATCAAGACGCCGAATCCGGGCGAGGAGTTCTTCCTCAAGCCCATGAACTGTCCCCACCACTGCGAAATCTACAAAACCAAGCCCCGCTCGTACCGCGACCTGCCAGTGCGCTTCGCCGAGTTTGGCACCGTGTACCGCTACGAGCAGTCGGGCGAGCTGCACGGCCTGACGCGGGTGCGCGGTTTTACCCAGGATGACGCCCACATCTTCTGCCGTCCTGACCAAGTAAAGGAGGAGTTCCTGAAGGTAATTGACATCGTGCTCTACGTGCTCAAAGCCCTGGATTTCCCCGATTTCACGGCCCAGATTTCCCTGCGCGACCCCGAAAATAAAACCAAGTACATCGGCTCCGACGAAAACTGGGAGAAGGCGGAGCAGGCCATCATTGAAGCTGCGGCCGAGAAGGGCCTGACCACCGTCACGGAACTCGGCGAAGCCGCTTTCTACGGTCCCAAGCTCGACTTTATGGTGCGTGATGCCATCGGCCGCAAGTGGCAGCTCGGCACCATTCAGGTCGACTACAACCTGCCCGAACGGTTTGAACTAGAGTACGTGGCCTCCGACAACTCCCGCCAGCGCCCCGTGATGCTGCACCGGGCTCCGTTTGGCTCGCTGGAGCGCTTCGTAGCCGTTCTCATTGAGCACTGCGGCGGTAATTTCCCGCTCTGGCTTTCCCCGGAGCAGTTCACCGTGCTGCCCATTTCGGAAAAGTACCACGACTACGCCCAGCAGGTGTACGACCAGTTGCAGGCCGCTGAGCTACGCGGCACCGTGGACCACCGCGACGAGAAAATCGGCCGCAAAATCCGGGATGCAGAAGTCGGCAAAATCCCTTACATGCTGATTGTAGGCGAAAAGGAGCAGGAAAATGGCGTTGTCTCGATCCGTAAGCACGGAGCCGGCGACGTGGGAGCCATGCCCATCGGAGAGTTCATTCAGAGCTTCCAGCAGCAGGTAGCCGACATGATGGACGGTAAGGCCAGTTAACAGCGCCGCTAGCTGATTAGAAGTACCGCAACGGACCTTCTGCTAAGAGAAGCAGCTACCCCCTTTGCGGGGCGTTACTACCGGCCGAAGGTCCGTTGTTGATTTCCGAAAACCAGTTTTTCACCGGCTGAATAGGCATTTTTATATAGCCTTTTTTGAGCGTGTGGAAAAAATGCCGGATATTCGCACGCTGATTGAACTAGCTGGCGCCCTTGCGCGTCCTTTCAATCCTAGCAGAAACCGACTTTCACCTTAAGGAGAACCGCCATAGCTACCCCCAACCGCCGCTATATACCTCGTGCCCAGGTCGAGGAGCCGTTTAAAATCAATCAGAAGATTACGGCCCGTGAAGTTCGCCTCGTCGGCGACAACATCGAGCAGGGCATCTATTCCATTGAGCAGGCCCGTCGGTTTGCTCAGGAGCAGAACCTCGACCTCGTGGAAATTTCCCCCACGGCTGTACCGCCCGTGTGCCGCGTCATCGACTACTCGAAGTTTAAGTACGAGCAGAAGAAAAAGACCCGGGAGCTGAAGGCCAAGCAAACCAAGGTAGTCATCAAGGAAATCCGCTTCGGACCCAACACGGATGACCACGATTTCGCCTTTAAGTTGAAGCACGCCCAGGAATTTCTGCGTGAAGGAGCCAAGATCAAGGCCTACGTGCATTTCGTGGGCCGTAGCATTGTCTTCAAAGAGCGAGGCGAAATTCTGCTGCTGAAATTTGCCCAGGCCCTCGAAGACCTTGGTAAAGTGGAGCAGCTGCCCAAGCTAGAAGGCAAGCGCATGTTCCTTTACCTGGCTCCCAAGGCTGCGGCTCCTACCAAAGTAGCAAAGCCTGCTGCTCCCAAGGAAGCCGGCAAAGAGCCCGCTAAAGAAGCCCGGCCCGCTGCCGCTGACAAGGCATCCGAATAGTTTACCCGGGGCTGCGGCCCCATTTTGAGCTGGCGCACCGGCCCTAGGCAGCCGACCGCCGCAGTTTTTCACCTTTTATCACCACCACAATGCCGAAAATGAAGACCAAGTCCGGCGCCAAAAAGCGTTTCACGCTGACCGGCACGGGCAAGATCAAGCGTAAGCACGCCTTCAAAAGCCACATTCTGACCAAGAAGAGCACCAAGCAGAAGCGTAACCTGACGCACGTAACGCTGGTAAGCTCGGCCGACATGAACCGCGTAAAGGACATGCTTACTCTTTAATTAGTAATTAAGAATTAGCGAGTAAGAATGGCCGATACCTTTTTCGGATCTAATTGTTCTTAACTGCTAATTGTCAATTATTAATGTAATTTTTTCACCAGGCGTCCGGCTGAAATAAAAGCTGCGGTAAATAATTATCCGCCGCCGGCCGCCAAAAAAAACTGGTTATGCCAAGAAGTGTAAACCACGTGGCCTCGCGCCACCGCCGGAAAAAAGTAATGCGTTTGGCGAAAGGCTACTACGGCCGTCGCAAAAACGTATGGACCGTTGCCAAAAACGCGGTTGAGAAAGGTCTGCTGTATGCCTACCGCGACCGGAAAGTTAAGAAGCGCGAGTTCCGCGCCCTCTGGATTCAGCGTATCAACGCTGGTGCCCGGGAGCACGGTCTGTCTTACTCGCAGTTCATGGGCGGCCTGAAAAAGGCTGGCATCGAGCTGAACCGTAAGGTTCTGGCCGACCTCGCCCTGAACCACCCCGAGGCTTTTAAAGGCATCGTGGAAAAAATCAAGTAGCTCGTTTAAATATGCTGCTTATAAAAAGCGCCTGCTCACATATGAGCAGGCGCTTTTTGTGCTTTATAATTCTGCAGAATATCAGTGTACCAACGTATCTGAGAGAGCCACTTATCCATCTAGCCCCTTTTTGGCGCTGTTTTAATCGATAAAGAAACTTCTCTTTAACCTTGTCCCACACTTGTCGGTCAACAAGCTTCAGCTGAAGAGCTACCCCTAAACTGGGCCCTGCTGCTTGTCGCGCAGTAAGTCAATGATGAGCTGCTTATCCGCAATGATATCTTCCAGCTCCCTAATGCGGCTGCGGCTTTGTTCCAACTCCTGCCTGCAGGCAAACAAAGGAGAGGAATAGGTAGCTGGTGCTTCCTGGGCCACAATTAAGGACCCGTCCTGGGCCAGTAACGGCTGATCTGCTGCTAGTGCAGCTACTGCTTCCGGGGACTGGAGCGGGGCTAGCGGTTCGCCCTCGCCTGTAATCAGCCAGTGGCTATTGACCCGGGGAAATACCGCGAGTATTTTCTGAATTGTTTTCAGGGTTACGCCGCTCTGCTTGGGCCCGGTAAAGCCATTGAGGGTCTGGGGCTTCATGTCCAGCTTGGCCGCGAAAGCCGAGGGCTTGAGCCGCAGGAGTTCCATAAGCTGCAGCAAACGCTTTCCGAAAGGCTCAGACGTACTGGCAGTTAAGGGCTGATGAGCGGGGGACATGCTAGAATGTGAAGGCGCTTTTTGGAGGAGTTAATATTTAAGGTAAATTGCGTATGTGATTAAGCTTTTTGCCTTAAATGTTGGGAAAACCTACAAAATATTGTGTGAATGGAAAGCTCACAAGCAGATAATACCAATAAGAAAGTGCGGTCTATGCGCTTGCCCGACCAAGGAAATCCTTTGTGGATAGCTTACCAGAAATTATCCCGACTCCAGCAGAGAGCCTTCAAGGATGCAGTGCAGGAATGTGGCTTCACTTTCAACACCTTTCTGCACGACACTGCCCTAGAGCGGCCCCTTGACCTGATACCGTTCGGTCGGTTAGATTTCTACTCAACTTTCTTCAAGGCGGTGGAAAGTGAGCAGGACTTCTTTACGGTAGCCCGCCTGGAGCGCAGAAAGGTACTACTACACCGCTCACTCTAATCCTAGTGAAACACTTCAAAGGTAAACGCTACAGCGTGAAGGAAGCCTTAGCTATTGTATTCGGATCACCGCCCTTTGATATGGAGTATCCTACTGAAGATATTCAACGGGTGCTGAGCAAATTACTAGGGCGTGAATTAACCGAAAAAGAGGTGTTGTCTGCCCTACACCAAGTGCCTTTTGCCGCCGCTCACCGACGCAAGAAAAATAACTTTCTGACGTGGCACTTCACCCATGTACTTACCAACCAGTACGAATAAGCAGTTTTAAAAAGCTTCTGGCAGCTTTCCATCTCCGAAAACTATAGTTATAACGGAATTCGGTAGAGTCTATATCCGATCAGCTAGTTATGGTTTATTGTAAGTGATAAACGTGCTGGGAACACCCAGCACGTTTTTTTTATTACACACAGGGGCGAACAACGGGCTATCCTGCGGGACTACACCCAAGCAGGCCTGAATGATACATATGCGCCAGTAGCGTCTGCTGGCGTGCTACAGATAGTACCGAGCCCTGGAGTAGTTGCTCCGTATAGCAGCGCCACGTGAAGTAGCTAAGTGGATTGATCTTGACAGTTGCGCCAGAAGAGCCCAGAGTGGATACTTTACTTCTGAAGCGGTTCGACGACCGGATTAATTGAAGCTATGAATTGGTTCAATACCTACAGCTGGGAATGCGGGCTGTATTCTTAACTAGCCTTGGGGCCCACGTTACGCAGCTATATCAGTAAGTATGAATACTTATTAGTGGGCTGGGTTCATATCCGCCTTTTATTCTACTGGTACATGCACGCTCGTAATGATGCTGACGCGGTTAAGTAGACCAAGTTCTTCTGCTACCTCTGCCGCTTTCCTTTCGACAAAGCAGCGGAAGTGCTCATTTATTGCAAGGTGCCAAAGCAATAGCGTATGCTCAGATCCACATTGGGGTAGGCACCAACGCTATAGCCGAAATAAAACGGATTAATACGCACCTCACTTGCTAGCTCCAGCTTGGGGAGCAAGGCGTACCTGGCCCCAATGCCCACTAGCAGGTTGGCATATGTAGCATTTCTGCTATAAGCGTACTGGTTCGTAACCTGAAACTGGCTATCGAGATGAGTGGTCGTCGAATGCTCGCGCGTATGATAAATAGTAATGCCTAGTAGACCATCTAGCTTCATCCGCTGCGCGCTACCAGCAAAGGTGTAGCGAACCAGTAATGGTACTATATAATAGCGGCGACGTGTCGTGCCACTTGTATAGCTTATAACGGGATTGTTTGGGTTACCGGCGCTGTAATCCACTCCTTGAGCCGTGTAACTCATCCGATGATTGTACATGTTGGCTCCAAGTTGCAGGGTAAGGGTAGGAGTCAGGTGCAGGCCTGCCACAACCGTCGGAGAATATAGCAAGCCGTTGTTGAGCACCTCTCCGTAGCGTTTATCATAATACCGCCCTCCATTAACACCCACGCCTACATAGGCCTTGAGGGGAAGGGAGGAGCCAGGGGTCTGGGCGCGAGTCGCTAAGGGCAGCGCAAGCAGGCTGCAGGATAGAAGCTTATACATCTGGTCAAGAATAAAGAATAGGATAAGCCTAATGTAGCTGAAATACAGTATAATTCGGGATGCTCAGAAGCTAGGGTCCTACAAAGATTACCGAGGTAGCTGCTGTAAGCCAGCAATGATTGCTCAGGGGAAGGCAGTTTTGTGGCATATGAAAGACTTATTATGAGTCTTAGCCTCGATGCCGCGCCTGCTCTGCTGATACAGAAAACCGGTGACCTGCGCCAGGATGCCAGGGTAAGAAACCTGAGGGGCAAGGTAATAAAGGCGGGTAATTACCAGCGCTTGCAGAGGTCACCATCCAATCAAACAGGCGGAGTTCGTACCCAGGCGAATACATGGAGTTGTAATAAAAAAGTAACGGGCATAAAAAAACGGCCTTCCTGTTCTGGAAAAGCCGTTTCTATATGTAGCGGGGACGAGAGTTGAACTCGTGACCTCAGGGTTATGAATCCTGTGCTCTAACCAACTGAGCTACCCCGCCGTCTTTTTTGCTGGTGCAAAGGTAGGAACAATATTTAACGTGATGCAAGCATTGTGCAAAAAAAAACCCGTGTATATTGGCTCCCGGGCCACTTTTGCCGAGGAGGTGGACTCACTAAATTCTTTACACTGTTTTGCTTATGCCCCTTTCTGCCACTCGCCTCAAGCACCGTTTTACGGTCGAATACCCCATTAATGCTTCCCCGAAAATCCTGTATCCCTACCTGGCTTCGGCCTCGGGTCTTTCGCACTGGTTCTGCCAAGATGTGCGGGTTGACGCCGGCCGCTACAACTTCATTTGGGATAATCAACCGCACTACGCAGAAATGGCTTCACACCGGACCAACCGCTCGGTGCGGTTTGTATTCCTGGATGAAAACAAGCGCCACGCGCCCGATGCCAACTACCTGGATTTCCTCGTTGACGAGTCGCAGCTAACCCAGGAGGTCTACCTGCGCATTGTGGACTACTCCGAGGAAACGGATACGGTTGAGCTGCAGGAAATGTGGGATAGTCTGATTCAGAAGTTACGGGAACAGGTAGGAGGGTAGCGGACGTTTGGCTGATAACCGAGGAGCAGACGCGAAACGAGCCGTATCTTCGTTTCCCGTTTGCTCTTTTCTTTTTCCCCCTTAGAAGCCTGTTGCGCTAGCCTAGGCTTCGCCTTCCTATGAAAAAACTCGATAAGCTTATTCTACAAGCTTTTGCTGGACCGTTCTTCCTCACGTTTGCGGTGGTTCAGTTTATTTTCCTGATGCAGTTCATGATGAAGTACATGGACGACCTCGTGGGGAAGGACCTGGGGCTGGGCGTCATAGCCCAATTGCTGTTTTACTTCAGCGTGCTCATCGTTCCTATATCCCTGCCCTTGGCCGTGCTGCTGTCCTCGCTCATGACCTTCGGGACCCTGGGAGAACATCATGAGCTGACGGCCATCAAAACGGCCGGAATTTCTCTTACCCGCATCCTGCGGCCAGTACTGCTAGTAAGTGTACTGCTGGCGGGTGGGGCTTTTTGGTTCAACAATACTATCGTGCCTATGGCGAACCTGGAGGCGTATAGCCTGCTCTGGGACGTCCGCCAGCAGAAGCTGGCGCTGGATATTCGCGAAGGAGTTTTCTATAACGGCATTCCGGGGTACACCATCAAGGTAAATCAGAAGCTGGGCGAGAATGGCGACATTCTCAAAGGGGTTATGATTTATGACCATACCCAAAGCTCCGGGTCGATGCGGGTGATTCTGGCCGACTCGGGGCGCATGTTTACGCGGTTCGGGGGGCAGTATCTGGGCTTGGAGCTGTTTCGGGGGCGCATGTACGTGGAGCAGCCGAGCACGGACAACCGCAGCGGGGCCAACTTCGTCCGGCAAAACTTCGGCCGTAACCTGATTACCTTCTCGCTGGCTTCCTTCGGGCTGGACCGCACCAAAACGGAGCTCTTCGCCAGCAACAAGATGATGCTGAATCTAAACCAGCTGGCGCACTTCACCGATTCCCTGCACCAGCGCCTGCGCACGGAGCGGGTGCAGCTTATCACCCAGCTCAACCCGTACTACACCTACCTGCGCTTTGACACCACCGGCCGGGCCGCGGCCTTGCGCGTGCAAAACTGGAAGGTTTCTGCCGCTGAGCTACAGCCCGTTAGCCTCAACATCACGCAGCAGGCCGCCAACCGGGCCCGCAATGTGCGCTCCTTTCTGGGCACCTCGGCGGAGCGGCTGACCAATCTAAACAAGGAAACGGCCAACTACCGCATCGAAAGCTTCAAGAAGTTTACTCAGTCGGCCGCTATTCTGCTGATGTTTCTGATTGGGGCCCCGCTGGGTGCCATTATCAAGAAGGGCGGCTTGGGAGTGCCCATCCTGGTTTCCATCGTGTTCTTTATTATTTACTACGTCCTTTCCATCATGGGCGAGAAGTACGGCCGCGAAATGGTCTTGCCCGTGGGGCCGGGCATGTGGCTGGCTACTACCTTGCTGCTACCCGTTGGCCTGTTCTTCCTCTACCAAGCCCGCCACGACTCCGGGTTGCTCGACATCAATTGGGCTCAACTGCTGCCCACCTGGCTGCGGTGGCCCATCCGGGGCTACAAGAAAGCAAGCTAGTAACGTGAGGCTTCCGGCCAGATACAGGATATTTTCTGCATCTTCTCAAAGGAAAAGCTTACCTTTGCGGCCACCCCGAAGTGCGGGGTGAATTCTCTTTTCATTTTTAAATCTAAGACGGGGAAACCTATCTGCCGATGAAACTCACTACTGAAGCAAAACAGGCCATTTTCGAAAAAAACAGCCTGCAGAAGTCCGCTAACGACACCGGTTCGGCCGAGTCGCAGATTGCTCTGTTCACGACCCGCATCACGCACCTGACCGAGCACCTGAAAGTTAACAAGAAGGACTACTCGACCCGTTTGGGTCTGCTAAAGCTGGTTGGTAAGCGCCGCCGCATGCTGGACTACCTCCAGCACCGCGAAATCAACCGCTACCGCGCCATCATCAAGGAACTGGGCATTCGTAAGTAAGCCCACGGTCCGGAGCAGGGAGCCTTTCCACTGGGGAGGTTCCCTGCTCTTTTTTTGTCCGAAACCGGCCGCATTATTCCGCCGGTTTCGTTGTTTACTCCCCCAAAGGATATTTCTCAGAGCAAAATAGGGCTACTGCTGGCCCTATTTTTACGGCTGCTCGCCCGCTGTCGCTTTCTTAAGCAACCATACGATGCCCAACTACACCGCGGTTACCAAACACATTACGCTGCCCGACGGGCGGCAGATTTCCATTGAAACCGGCAAGCTGGCCAAATTCGCCGACGGCGCCGTTGTGGTGCGCCTGGGCGACGCCATGCTGCTGGCAACGGTGGTGTCGCAGCCCAGCTCCCGCGGCGACGTGGACTTCCTGCCCTTGTCCGTGGACTACCAGGAGAAATTTGGCGGTGCCGGTAAAATCCCCGGTTCGTTCCAGCGCCGGGAAGGCCGCTTGTCTGATTACGAAATTCTCGTGTGCCGCCTCGTGGACCGCATTCTGCGCCCCATGTTCCCCAAGGACTACCACTACGAGGTACAGGTACTGATTTCGCTGATTTCCGCTGACAAAGACGTGCAGCCCGATGCCCTGGCCGCCCTGGCCGCCTCAGCTGCGCTGTCAATTTCTGATATTCCGTTTGCCGGCCCTATTTCCGAAGTTCGGGTGGCCCGTATCGACGGCAAGCTGCAAATCAACCCCAAAAGCTCGGACATTGCCCGCGCGGATATTGACCTGATTGTGGGCGCCACTGCTACCTCGGTAGCCATGGTAGAAGGCGAGATGAACGAGGTGAGCGAGGAGGAAATGGTAGAAGCCATTGCCTACGCCCACGAAGCCATCAAGGAGCAGTGCCGCGTGCAGAGCGAGCTGGCCGCCGAGATTGAAAAGTCGCACGTAAAGCGCGAATACCCCAAGTACGACGAAAACGAGGACCTGAAGCAGCGCATTCACGAGGGCGTCTACCAGCAGGCCTACGCCATTGCCCAGTCGGGCAATACCAGCAAGGCCGGCCGTAAGGAGTCCTTTGGCGCCGTAAAAAAGTCTCTGACGGAAAAACTGCTGGAAGAGCAGCCGGAGCTGGACATGAAAATGTTCGGCCGCTATTACTCTTCGGCTGAGAAAAAGGCTATCCGCGACATGATGATCAAGGAGCGTACCCGCCTCGATGGTCGTCAGTTGACGGAGATTCGCCCGATCTGGAGCGAAGTAAACTACCTGCCCGGTGCGCACGGCTCGGCCCTGTTCACCCGCGGCGAAACCCAGTCGCTGACTACCGTAGCCCTGGGTACCAAACTGGATGAGCAGATCATCGACTCGGCCATGCAGTCGGGGTACAGCAAGTTCATGTTGCACTACAACTTCCCCGCCTTCTCGACGGGTGAGGTGAAGCCCAACCGTGGCCCCGGCCGCCGCGAAATTGGTCACGGCAACCTGGCCCTCCGTTCCCTGAAGCGGGTGTTGCCTTCCGAGGAAGAAAACCCCTACACCATCCGCATCGTGTCGGACATCCTGGAGTCGAACGGCTCTTCATCGATGGCGACGGTGTGTGCTGGCTCGCTGGCGCTGATGGACGCGGGCATTAAAGTGCGCGCTGCCGTTTCGGGCATTGCCATGGGTCTGGTCCAGGACAAGGAAACCGGTGAGTACGCCGTACTGTCGGACATTCTCGGCGACGAGGACCACCTCGGCGACATGGACTTCAAAGTAACCGGCACCGAGAAAGGTATCGTCGCCTGCCAGATGGACATCAAAATCCAGGGCCTGAGCAACGAAATCCTGACCGCGGCGCTGCATCAGGCGCGCGAAGGTCGCCTGCACATCCTGGCCGAGATGGCCAAGACCATTTCGGCTCCGGCCGCGGAGCTGAAGCCGCATACTCCCCGCTCGCACAAAATGCTTATCGATAAAGAGTTTATCGGGGCAGTTATCGGGCCGGGTGGTAAAGTGATTCAGCAGATCCAGAAGGACACCAACGCTACGGTAATCATTGAGGAAAAGGACGAAAAGGGCCACGTGAGCATCTACGCTTCCAACCAGGAAGACATGCAGGCGGCCATCGACCGGATCCGGGCCATTGCGGCCGTACCGGAGATTGGCGAGACCTACAAAGGCAAGGTTCGCTCGATTCAACCCTACGGCGCGTTCGTGGAAATCATGCCGGGCAAAGACGGTCTGTTGCACATTTCGGAGGTAGCCCACGAGCGTTTGGCTTCGCTGGAAGGCGTGCTGGAAGTAGGGCAGGAGATTGACGTGAAATTGCTCGACATCGACAAAAAAACCGGCAAATACCGTCTCTCGCGCAAGGTGCTTCTGCCCAAGCCCGAGCGGGCCGCGGATTCGAACGGCAGCGCCCAGTAAGAACTTCCCGAACTTTCGCGGGTACCGGCGTGTTGCACATAATCAATGCCGGTACCCGCGTTTGGGTATCCTCCGTACATCGGACTGACAACGACGTTTAGTAGCAATCAACACTCAATTCTCACGCGCCCGCAATGAGACAGCTAAAAATCAGCAAGCAGATCACCAACCGCGAAAGCCAGTCGCTGGATAAATACCTCCAGGAGATTGGCAAGGTGGATCTGCTGACCCCCGACGAGGAGGTGACGCTGGCGCAACGCATCAAAGAAGGTGACCAGCAAGCGCTGGAAAAACTCACCAAGGCTAACCTCCGCTTCGTGGTGTCGGTGGCCAAACAGTACCAGAACCAAGGGTTGTCGCTGGGTGACCTGATCAACGAGGGTAACCTTGGTCTGATCAAAGCCGCCAAGCGTTTTGATGAAACCCGCGGCTTTAAGTTCATTTCCTACGCCGTATGGTGGATTCGTCAATCCATTCTGCAGGCCCTGGCTGAACAGTCGCGCATTGTGCGTCTGCCCCTGAACCGGGTAGGCTCACTGAATAAAATTTCCAAATCCTTCTCCGAGCTGGAGCAGAAATTCGAGCGGGAGCCCTCGCCCGAAGAAATTGCCGAAGTGCTGGAGCTTACGACCTCCGAGGTGGTCGATACGCTGAAGATTTCAGGCCGTCACGTGTCGGTAGATGCTCCCTTTGTACAGGGTGAGGAAAACCGCCTCCTAGACGTGCTCGAGAACGAAGATGAGGAGAGCCCCGACACCGGGCTGATGAATGATTCGCTTCGTAAGGAGGTACAGCGCGCGTTGAGCACCCTGACCAAGCGCGAAGCCGACGTAATCACGCTGTACTTTGGCCTGAATGGGGAACACTCACTCACGCTGGAGGAAATCGGCGAAAAATTTAACCTGACCCGCGAGCGAGTGCGCCAGATCAAGGAGAAGGCCATTCGCCGTTTGCGCCATACTTCGCGCTCTAAAGCGCTCAAGCCTTATCTGGGGTAACTCTTTTTACCCCTTCGCAGAAAACCCTGACCCTTGGTTGGGGTTTTTTGTTGTAATACCAGCCCAGCTACTGCGGCAAAGTTTCTGCCCGCGGGCGGAAGCAGCGTGCGGGTATTACCTTTGCAGCCCAACTATAACTTTACACAGCGCTGGCGTGGCCGGTGCTCCGTACTTCTCATGGCGACTACCTCCCCAGAACACATCAAGTGTCTGATTATCGGCTCCGGCCCGGCTGGCTACACGGCCGCTATTTACGCCGCGCGCGCCAACCTCAAGCCCGTCATGTACCAGGGCCTGCAGCCCGGCGGGCAGCTCACGATTACCAACGACGTAGAGAATTTTCCGGGTTACCCCGACGGCATTATGGGGCCGGAAATGATGGAAGACCTCAAGAAGCAGGCCGCCCGCTTCGGCACCGACATCCGTTACGGCATTGCTACGGCGGTGGACTTTTCGGGCCATCCGCACCGGGTTACTATTGATGAAAACCTGGAGCTGACGGCTGATACGGTCATTATTGCTACGGGTGCTTCCGCCAAGTGGTTGGGTATTCCGTCGGAGCAGCGGCTGAACGGCTCGGGCGTGTCGGCCTGCGCCGTGTGCGACGGGTTTTTCTACCGCGGTAAGGACGTGGCCATTGTCGGCGCCGGCGATACGGCCGCCGAAGAAGCCACCTACCTGGCCAACCTGTGCAGCAAGGTGTACATGATTGTGCGCAAGGGCGAGATGCGGGCCTCGAAAATCATGCAGAAGCGCGTGCTTGACAATCCCAAGATTGAGGTGCTCTGGAACACCGTGACTGACGAGATTCTGGGGGAGCACGGCGTAGAAGGCGCCCGCCTAAAGAACGTACTGGACGGCACCACCCGCGACATTGCTATTGAGGGTTTCTTCGTGGCCATCGGGCACGAGCCAAACTCTAAGATTTTCCAGCCCTACCTGCACCACGATGAGCAGGGCTACCTCAAAACCCTGCCCGGAACGGCCAAAACCAACGTCGATGGTGTGTTTGCCTGCGGCGACGTGCAAGACTACACCTACCGCCAGGCCGTAACGGCCGCCGGCTCCGGCTGCATGGCTGCCCTGGATGCGGAGCGTTACCTGGCCGCGCTGGGTGACCATTAAGTGACCTAGTGATATAGTGAAATGGTGAGTTCTATCGTTGTGGCTGCGCGAATTGGGCCCATGCAGCGTTGAGCTCACCATTCTACTACTCACTAGTTCACCATCTCACCATTTCACCCTTTTTGCCCTTGCTGAATTTTGCGAAATATTGGCTGCTGCCGCTGCTACTGATCGGGCTGTTTCTTGGCTTGCCCGGCCAGCTGCTGGCCCAGCGCCGCAAAGTCCCCGAGCCGAAAGCAAAAGCTGGCTCAGCGGGCAAACGGAAGGATTTTTTCCGGATAAAGTCGCCTACCATTCGCTACGTGCGGCCCGATACGACGATTCTGATTGAGACGGAGGAGTTGCCGGAAGAAGGCTCTGACGCGGCAAAGTCCATCTTCTTTAACCCGGCCAAGAAGCTCTCCATCGTTAGCGAAGACACGACCACGCTCAACGAAGGCGAGCAGCAGATTGTGGAAGTGTCGGAGGAAGTGAAAATTGACTCCTCCTGGATTAAGGTAGCGGGCTACTACGCTATCTGGGATACCCACAACATCAACCCCTACCGCGTTGACGGGCGCCACATCAAGGACACGCTTAATCTGAAGCTGACGGAGCCGGAGCGGCAGCGCTACGCCAAAATGCCCCTGAACCGGACGCCGATTACCTCGGACTTCGGCTTCCGGGGCTACCGCTGGCACTACGGCGTGGACCTGGACCTGGAAACCGGGGACTCCGTGAAAGCGGCTTTCGACGGGGTAGTGCGCATTGTGAAGTGGGACGGCTCCGGCTACGGCAACTACATATTGGTCCGGCACTACAACGGCATCGAGACGCTCTACGGGCACTTACAGAAGTCGTTGGTGGCACCTGGTACGTTCGTGAAAGCCGGCCAGCTGATTGGCTGGGGCGGCAGCACGGGCCGAAGCAGCGGTTCTCACCTGCACTTTGAGGTGCGCTACGAAGGCAACCCCATCGACCCAGAGCGCATGTACGACTTCCCGGATTACCGCCTCATCAAGGACAATTTTCAGATTACCTCGGCCCTGTTTGCCTACTACAGCAAGTCGTTGCGGTACCGGGGCGGGAGCGTGCCGGGCGCCAGCAGTGGGACCAGCAGTAGCCGCAGCAGCGCCGCCAAGCCTACCCAGGCCCGTCGTATCATAACCCACAAAATCCGCAGTGGTGATACCCTGTCGGAAATTGCCGATAAGTACGGCGTGTCGCAGGCCCAGATTCGCCGCTTGAATGGCGGTACGGCAGTGCTGCGCGTGGGCCGAACCCTGCGCATCAAATAGGCGGGCCGTTGCGTCCGCAGTAGTAAAAGCCCCGCTACGGTGTATCGTAGCGGGGCTTTTGTTGTTCCGATGCCGGAGAAATCTGGGTATACAGGAGGGCCTGACCAGATTCTTCCGGCGTGGCAGGCTAGGCCCTACACCAGCCTGGGGTGCAGCATCGGGAAGTTGCGCTGGTGCCAGTAGGGGTAGATGGGCGGCGTGTCGCTGGCGGCATCCAACTTGGCTACTTGCTCGGGGGTGAGGTGCCAGCCCACGGCGGCCAGGTTTTGGCGGAGCTGCTCCTCGTTGCGGGCCCCGATAACCAGGTTGACCACGGTGGGGCGCTGGAGCAGCCAGTTCAAAGCCACCTGGGCTACCGATTTGCCGGTTTCGGCGGCTACCTCATCCAGGGCATCGATAATGGTAAACAGCCGCTCATCGGGCACTTGGGGGCCTTGGCCGCCACCCTGGGCCAAGCGGCTGCTTTCCGGGAGGGGCTGGCCCCGCCGGATTTTGCCGCTTAGCAAACCCGCCGACAACGGGCTCCAGACGATGGTGCCCACCCCTTGGTCGAGACCTAGGGGGAACAGCTCCCACTCAAACTCCCGGTTGGCCAGCGAGTAGTAGGCTTGGTGGCCCACGTAGCGGGCCCAGCCGTAACGCTCCGATACCGAGAGGCTCTTCATCAGGTGCCAGCCCGAAAAGTTGGAGCAGGCAATGTAGCGCACCTTGCCACTCTGTACCAGGTCATCGAGGGTGCGCAGGGTTTCCTCCACGGGCGTGTGGGCGTCGAAGCCGTGCATGTGGTAGATGTCGATGTGGTCGGTGCCGAGGCGGCGCAGGCTATCCTCGCAGGCGCGCACCAGGTTCTGGCGGGAGGAACCGTAGCCGTTCGGATCCTCGCCCATGGGGAAGGTAGCCTTGGTCGAAATCAGCACCTGCCCGCGCCGGCCTGCCAGGGCCTTACCCAAAATCTCCTCCGACATTCCCTGGGAGTACACGTTGGCCGTATCGAAGAGCGTAACGCCCGCTTCCAGGCAAATGTCAAGCAGGCGCCGGGCCTCCTCAACCTGAGTGCTGCCCCAGGCTTTAAAAAACTCGTTGCCGCCCCCGAAGGTAGCGGTGCCGAAGCTCAGAACTGGGATGCGCAGGCCGGAGCGGCCTAGCTGTCTGTATTCCATAAAGTGAAGGGAAAATAAGTAAATGCCGCGCCCTCGGCAGCAAAGGCTACTACCAAGTGCGGGGTGCAGAGTACCCGTAGGAGGCTGCCTAGTGTAACTCACTCCCACGGGCCAGGGTTTTGGTTTGGCGCCGGCCGCCAGGAGCCCGGGGCGGGGTATGCGCGCTAACCTGCTACTTTTGCCCCGGAAAAACTCGTGCTTGCGGCCCACGTTTCGGGGCCCGGCAGCAGTTTTGGCCTTTCCTGATTTTTCTTTTTTCGCATGAAACTTGATATCCTGGCTTTCGGGGCCCACCCCGACGATGTAGAAATGTGCTGTGCCGGCGCGCTGCTGGCGGCCGCGGCCGCAGGCAAGAAAATCGGCATCGTGGACCTTACCCGGGGTGAGCTGGGCACCCGGGGCACCGCCGCTACCCGCGCCCAGGAAGCGGAAGCCGCCAGCCGCATCCTGGGCCTGAATGCCCGCGAAAACCTAGGCCTGCCCGACGGCTTTTTCCGCAACGACCGGGAGCACCAGTTGCCCCTGATTGCCGCCCTGCGCCGCTACCAGCCCGACGTGGTACTCTGCAACGCCATTCATGACCGGCACCCCGACCACGGCCGCGGCTCCCAGCTGGAGTCGGAGGCGTGCTTTCTCTCGGGCCTGCGCATGATTGAAACCCTCGGCGACGATGGTCAGCCCCAGCAGCCCTGGCGCCCCCGCGTGGTGTACCACTACATCCAGGACCGCCAGATTCCGGCCGATTTCGTGGTAGATATTACCGCCCACTGGCCTAAAAAGTGGGAAGCCATTCAAGCCTACGGTACCCAGTTCTTCAACCCCAACAGCACGGAGCCTACTACCTACCTCTCAACGCCCGTCTTTAGCCAATTTTTGGAGGCCCGCGCCCGTGAGTTTGGCCACCTGATAGGGGCAGAGTTCGGTGAGGGATTTACGCGGGAAAGGCCAGTAGGCATACGGGAAATTACGGAGTTGATTTAAGCAGAAGTGGAAATAGCCATCAAGCAGTTCGCGCACTGTTAGCGTAGCCCGAGCTAAATCGGTCTACCAGCCTGTCCATCCATCTGGGGCCAGCGCAGGATCTTCTCGCTAAAGTATAATTTATTGAAAAATAATTGTTTACGTGTGAGAAGATTCCGCCCCGGCCTTGAATGGATGGGCATTTTCAAGTGAATAAAAAGATAGGAACTCCGTCAACTAGTCAAGTGACTTCAGTAAGCTCAGGGGGTAAGTTCTTCAGTTCACACGCTGTGTTTAATAGAGACGAATACCGTAGTTCAGCTACCGCAAAGCAAAGGTTTTGCATGGTTTAGGACTACTTAATCTTGAATTCAAAATATTATTATCTATCTTGAGCCTAGAGAGCAGCGTTTACTACTGTGGTAGTCCGCTGCTGATGCCGCCCTCTGGACTGACCCCCACCCGCGTCCGGCCCTTTATGCTCACAATCTAATCATCTGGCTAGCCTTTTTGCTGATGCGCTCGGCAAGCTGACAAGCTTCGTCCTGGGCAACTAGCCTGCTGCCGCCCACCTTTCAAGTACCGGTCACCCTTGAAAGCCCTGCTATGAAATGCTTCACTACCTGGCGCCGTACCGCCGGGAAACGTCTGCCCGGGCCTGGGCTGCTGGCGTTGGCGTGGCTTTGTGCTACCTGCACCAGCCCCCAGCACCCACCCACGGCGCGTACCCCGCACACGGCCGAGAGCTTTGTGCGCCCCTACACCGCCGATTTTGGCTACGGCTGCAACATGGGCTACTACGGCAGCGGCTGGGACGATGAGCACTTGGCCTCGGCCATCAGCAAGGCGGGCGGGCAAACCATTCGGGTAACCCTGCCCGATCAGTTTCTGGACAAATGGGGCTGGCAGGCCCGGCAGGCAGCTTTTGACCACCACACCACCAACCTGGGCTTGCGGGAACTGGTGTGCTTTGTGGGCGAACCCTCGGCCGAGCACCGCGAGAAAACCGTGTACCCGGGCTGCCGGGAGCCGTCCAAGCTGTTTGCCAACCTCTACGAGCCGATTTGGCTGGCCGACAGCACCGTGAATCCGCGCAATTACTATGCGGCCTACATCTACCGGCTCACGCAAACCTACGGCCGGCACATCCGCTTCTGGGAAGTAGTCAACGAGCCCGACTTTATTACCGATGTCAGCAACAAGGATTGGGTAAGCCGGGCCCCGCGCCCGGCCGAAACCACCAATACGCTGGCGCCCATCTACCACTACATCCGCACCTTACGCATTACCTGGGAGGTAGTGAAAAAGTACTGCCCCGAGGACTACGTGACGCCCGGCGGTCTGGGCTACGCCGAGTACCTCGATGCCCTGCTGCGCTTCACCGACAACCCCCGGGGCGGGGCCGTAACGGCCCAATACCCGGCCCGGGGCGGCGCCTACTTCGACGTGGTGGACTACCACGTGTACCCCTCATACTACCTGCGCCGCCGCAACCTGCTACACACCGGCTTTACGTACCAGCGCAACTCCGATAATGCTGCCGCCCAGCTGCTGCGCCACAAGGCCCAGTTTGATGCCGTGCTGCGTAAGTACGGCTTTAATGGCGAAGCCTACCCCCAAAAGCACTTTATCATCACGGAAACCAACGTCAGCCGCCGCACGGCCGAATGGCGCTACGGCTCCGATGAGATGCAGCGTAACTTTGGCATGAAGGCCTTGGTTACGGCCCAAAAGAATGGCATTCGGCAGGTGCATTTCTACAGCGTGGGTGAAGCCACCAGCGCCCCCCGGGAGCCCGCCGGCATCCCCACCGACGATGAGTTCAAGCTTATGGGTCTCTATGAAAATATGAACCGCGACCTGCCCGGCCGTGAAAAGCTGACCCAGTTGGGGCAGGGCTTCAAAACGACGGCCGAGCTGTTGGCGGGCTGGCGCTACGATGCCGACCGCACCGCCGCCCTGCACTTGCCCAAGGAGGTGGATGGGGCCGCGTTCCGCCGCGCCGACCAGTACCAGTACGTGCTCTGGGCCAAAACCCAGCTCGACCAGCAGGAAGATGCCACGGCCCGCTATGCCTTCCCGGCCAGCTGGCCGGTAGCTGGAGTGGAGCGTCGGGGCTGGGATTTCGGGATATCTGGCACGAGCATGCGCCTGCCCGGCCGCGAGGTACTGCTGGATGGAGCGCCCGCCTTCTTTACCATTCTGCCCCTGACGGGCCTGCAACTGGCCACTGTTGCCCGGCCTCACCCTAGCCCAAAGCAGTGATACCCCGACCACCATGCATCGCAAAATGCACAGGGGACAGTGTGCGTTAATGGCGGCTAATCAGCTGAATGTTATTTTTGTATTATTAAGTTAATGATTTTTGAATTATATATAAAAACGCGTTAAATCAGGTATTTATAACCGTAATTAAATTTGGCAATTGTATTTTTAACGAAAATTGAGCGGTTGCTAAATAGGGCAGGGCAGTACGAAAGAGTCTGCACTTAGTAGGGGATAATGAGGCGGGCCGCCCGATGGCGGGCCCAGCCTTGGCATGTAACGCGGGGGTAGTCCGGCTACTCTCCTGGGGGTAGTGGGAAAAAAATACGAGTACGGACGCAGTTTGCTTCTGCTATACCAGTGGCAAACGATGGGGCTTCCCACGAGGAAGAGCGGGCGCTTCACAGGGTCCCGGCGGCGGTTTACTAGTCGGCGGGCTTGGTCAGGAAGCCGGGAGGCAAGAGCAGACATTACAGCTTCCGCAGTGGCGGAAACCACACCAGCGCACTAGTCTAATACACTACTCAGTCTGGCGCATAGCGGATTGGCCAACCAAAACGAGGGTAGCGCCCAAGCCAGACGCTACCCCACACCTTCACTAAACTTCTTTTGAAATGGGGAAATTTTCCAGATGTATGGCGCTATTGGCCTGCATGGTGGGCTTTTTGCTGGCCCTTACGGCCCAGGCCCAAACCGAAACGCGCGTCAGCATCACCGCCATTACGCCCAGCGTACATACGGGCCAGGACTACTCGCCCTGGCTGAACGACAACCTCAACGACCTGGTCCGCAACCATTGGGAGCCAGCCAACTTTCAGTACATCGACGTAACGCTACCCCTGGCCCAGCGCACGAACGTTACCCGCGTGCGGCTCTATGATTTCGAGGGCTCCTTTGCCGACAACCCTGCTTCCATTTACGCCCTCAACGGCACCCAGCGCACGCTGCTGGGCACCTTCACCGGGGACCTTTACCAGCAATGGGTGGAGCTGAAAACCAGCGCGCCGGTAACCGCCGAGGCCATCATCGTGCGGAAGTACTGCAACAACATCCCGCAGAAAATTCAGGTGTTTGGCTACGCCAGCGGCACTACAGCTCCCACGCCAACTCCTGCCCCAGCGGCGGCGCCAACGCCGGCCGTTATCAGCTTTGGCCCGTTGGCAGGCAAAACCGTGGGTGAGGCACCGTTTGTCCTTAGCGCCACCAGCAACAACCCGGCTACGCCCATCACCTTTACCTCGTCGAATCCGGCGGTGGCCTCGGTTTCCAATGCCGGCGGGCAGTGGCAGGCCACGGTGGTCGGGGCGGGCACTACCACCATTACCGCCTCCCAGGCCGCCAGCGCCGCTTACCTGGCGGCCAGTGCCAGCCAGAACCTGGCCGTGCAGGCCGCGCCCGCCCCGGCGCCTACCACGCCGGCCCCCACTACCCCAACCACGCCCAGCACCGCGGCCCGGCCCATCAAGCTCAAGCAGTCCTTCGGGGTGAATGCCTTCGAGTGGGACCTGGAAGACCCCAACCGGCCCTGGGAGGTGGAGGCCACGCGCTTGGCTGCCATGAAGAACTTCACTGGTATGCGCCACTACCTCGACTGGGAGCGGCTGGAATCCACGGAGGGCAGCTACACTTTCAACCCTACCCACAGCGGGGGCTGGAACTACGATGCCATGTACCAGCGCCTCAAGGCCGAGGGCATTGAAGTGCTGGCCTGCATCAAAACATTGCCGGGCTGGCTGCTCAACACCTGGCCGGCCGACCAGCGCGACCACGAAAACGTGCCCGTGCGCGGCGGCGCCGACTTTGGCAACCCCGCTTCCTACCGCGAGCAGGCCCGCATGGGGTTTCAGTTTGCCGCCCGCTACGGCCGCAACACCGGCCTCAGCCGCAGCCTCGTGACAGTGAATACTACCCCGCGCTGGCCCGGCGACGGTATTAATGAGGTGAAGATTGGTCTGAACCTGATTACCTACATGGAGTGCGACAACGAGCGGGACAAGTGGTGGAAGGGCGCCAAAGCCTACCAGACGCCCGCCCAGTACGCGGCCAACCTCTCGGCCTTCTACGACGGGCACAAGAACACTATGGGCGCGGGCATTGGGGTGAAAAACGCCGACCCCACCATGCAGGTGGTCATGGCCGGCCTGGCCAAGCCCGACCCGGAGTACGTGAAAGGCATGGTGGAGTGGTGCCGCCAGAACCGCGGCTACCGTCCCGATGGCAGCGTAAACCTCTGCTGGGACGTCATCAACTACCACAACTACTCCAACGACGCGGGTACCTCCCAGGGCGGTAACTCTACCCGCGGGGCGGCCCCCGAGGTGTCGGATGCCGCGCCCGTGGCCCGCAGCTTTGTGCAGATGGCCCGCCAGCACTGCGGCAACATGCCCGTCTGGATTACTGAAACCGGCTTCGATACCAACCAGGGCAGCCCCTTCAAGGCCATTGCCATTGGAGGCCGCTCGGTGCAGGAAACCCAGGCCGATTGGATTCTGCGCACGGCCCTGCTCTACCCGCGCTACGGCGTGGAGCGTGTGTTCTTCTACCAGCTCTACGACGACAACCCCGGCAGCTCCACGCAGTTTGCCACCATGGGCCTGCTCAACGCCGACCGCACCCCGCGCCTGGCCACCCAGTACCTGCGTCAAACCAACCAGCTGCTGGGCGAATACACCTTCAAGGAAACCCTGAACACGGACCCCGTAGTGGACCGCTACGAGTTGAACGGGCAGCAAGCCTACGCCCTCGTGGTGCCAGATGAAAAGGGCCGCACCGTGCAGTACACCCTTAACCTAGGCACCGCGGCTTACGCCGATGTGTACCGCCCTACCAGCGGCAGCGCCCTGGCCGTGCAGCGCATCAACCTAACGAACGGGCAGCTGAGCATTCAAGTAACGGAAACGCCGCTGTTTGTGCTTCCGGCGGCGGGTAGCACCGTAGGCAGCACCCCACCGGCCACGACGGCCCCGGCTACCTGCTCGGCCACGGGCAGCATCTTGCGCGAGCAGTGGAACAACGTGGGCGGCTCGGCCGTGACCGACATTCCGGTGCAGACTACCCCAGCCAGTACCACGCCGCTCACTCAGCTTGAAAGCAGCCGCAACCTCGGCGACAACTACGGTGCCCGCATCCGGGGCTACCTCTGCCCGCCCCAAACCGGCGCCTACACCTTCTGGATTGCCGGCGACGACAACTGCGAGCTGTGGCTGAGCCCCGATGGCGACCCCGCCCGCAAAGTGCGCATTGCCTCGGTCGGCGGCTACACCAACTCCCGGGAGTGGAACAAGTACGCCAGCCAGAAATCGGCCCCCGTTACCTTAACGCCCGGCCAGCGCTACTACGTGGAGGTTCTGCACAAGGAGCAGGGCGGCGACGACCAGGTAGCCGTGGGCTGGCAGCTGCCGGATGGCACGATGGAAGGCCCGATTCCGGGCAGCCGGTTGTCGCCCTACGTGGGCGGCGCCGCCAGCCTGACGGCCACGGCCAGCAGTGCGCTGCTCGGCGAGGGCACCGCGGCCCTCGTAGCGGCCAGCACCTCCGAGGCCCTCGCCTTCACGGTAGCGCCTAACCCCTTCAGCACCAGCACCGAAATCACCTTCCGCCCGCTAACAACCGGTCGGGTTACCCTGGCCGTGTACGACTTGCAGGGCCGGCTGGTACGCCAGTTGCTGGCGGGCCCGGTGGAAGCCGGTAGTACGCAACGCGCTACGCTGCACGCCCAGGGCCTACCCACCGGCGTGTACATCATCCGGCTGACCACTCCCTCGGCCGTCCTGAATCAGCGGGTAGTGCTGGCCGAGTAGCGGGCACGGCCCCCAGGCAACGCCCGCCCGCTATTCCGAGCGGGAGCGAGTAACCTGCCCCCACGCCTTGGGCGTGAACCGGGCGGGCTCGCTCCGCCCGGGATGGTGGGCGGGTTTTGCCGTTGGGACTGGTGCTAGCGTGCGCCGGCCCATCACCAGCAAACGGTGCAGAAAATAGCGGCTGAACGGGGCCTTGATCAAAGACTTTAGCGTGTACTTGAGGCCTGCCGTCGGCTGGCGGTTGGCAAAGGCGTAGAGGGCTCCCTCGCGGAGCCGGTCGGCCTCCACTCGCCGCTGCCAGGGGCCCGTCAGCTGCCGCACCTGCCGCAGGCGCTCCGGTAAGGGGGCCTGCTGAAACCCGGCCCGGAGCAGGAGCGCCAGCTGCGCGTCCATCAGGCCCTTCTGCTGCCGGCCCCAGTAGTGCAGCAAATATGCCTGGCAGCCCAGCAGCTGGGTTTGGTTTTGCAGCACCAGCGAGAAAGCCAGCTGCTCGCTGACAAACCAGCGGGTACGGGCAAAAAACGTATCGGTTAGCGCCAGCACATCGGGCAGCAGATCGGCGTGCTGGCAGCTGAGGCCCAGCACGCCGGAGTTCCAGGCCATCTGGCGGGAGTAGAACCGGGTCGGCTGCCCGGCCACCCGAAATGCCTCCCGGGCCAGCAGTTCCAGCAGTTGCTCGGGGTAGTGCTGCTGCCCAAACTCGGCAAATACGCCCACGGCATCCTGCAACAGGTATTCGGGCTGGTGCATGAGGCTGGTGCCCGGCCCCAGGCGGGCGAGCAGGGCCGCGGGATCGGCCACGAAAAACGTGTCGGTGTCGATGTAGAGAATGTCGCGGGCCGGAAAGCGGGCGAATATCAGCTCCAGCAGCCGCACCTTCACCCGGTGTACGTAGCGGGCCGGGCCTTTCATGTAGGTGAGCTGCTCCGGCGTCAGCAGCTCGTAGTGCACGGGCAGCCCGGCCAGGTAGGGCTGGAAATAGGCCGGATTATCGGTGTAAATAATGGTTTGTACGCTTGCTCTGTCCCCCCTATACCACGCCCAGAAGCTCAACACCGCAAACACCGCCCGCTGATACTCGTTTTGCCTGCCGTAGGAGAGGACGATAAAGTTCTTCATAACGTAGGGTTGCGGTGCGTGATGAGCTTCACCTTTTGAAAGAGCAGCGCCAGCCGGCTCCGAAACTCGGCCAGGGCCAGCGGAAACGTATCCTGGTAGTGCAGGGGCAGGTACTTGTTCAGCACCCAGTAGCCGTAGCCCAGGCTGGCCACCAGGGTAAAGCCCGAGGCCACCGCCGCCCCGTAAATGCTACCCGAAAACTTGATGCACAGGATGTCGGCGGTGGTGTTGATGGCCAGGGCAATGAGCACCTTGATCAGGTTGAGCTGGGGCTTGTTGATGATGTCCAGGGTTACGCCCAAAAACCGCTCGATGGGAAACAGCAGGGCGCACACAATCATGATGCGGTAGAGGTTGGCCGCTTCGGTGTGCACGTACTTCGAGCCCCCGATGGCCAGCACAATCACGTCGGCAAACACCAGCACGCCCAGCATAATCGGGATGAAGAGCAGGGTCAGGGAGCCGGCGTACTTTTTCAGGGTGTGGGCTACCTCGTCGTGGCGCTTGCGGTTCACGGCCGCCGACATATCGGGCATGGCCGTGGCCAGGCCGCTGCGCAGGGGAATCTCAATGATTTCGAGCAGGCGCTGGGGCAGGTTGTATACGGCCAGGGCGGCCGGCCCGAGCATGAACTTGATGATGAAGGTATCGGAGCTGCGCAGCAGGGTAGCGCACAGGAACGTGCCGAAGCTGAACTTGCCGAAGTGGAATACCTCGGCCACGCACGCCCGGGTTTTGTGGCGCAGCGCCCCCAGCCGGGCCCAGCCCATGACCAGGGCTACCACGCTGGTGAGCAGGGAGCTGGCCAGAAAGGAGTACACGATGCCCGGCAGGTTGATTTTGTTCAGCAGGTACAGCAGCACCGTCAGCAGAATAAACGAGCCCTGGTTGAGCAGCCGGATGGTCAGGATGGCATCGAAGCGCTGCTGGGCCTGTAGGAGCCACACGGCCACGTTGAAGGGCAAAGTCACAACCAGGCTGATGCCGAAGTAGGTGAGCAGCAGCAGCACGCCCGCGTCGGAGGTGTGGGCCGCCAGGGGCCAGGCCAGCAGGTTGAGCAGCACGAAGCCGCCCGTCACCAGCAGGCCAATAAACCACGAGGAGCCGGCCACGGTGGTCTGACGGGCCAGGTCGGCGCCGGCGTAAAACTTAATGAGCGGGGTTTGCAGCAGGCCCGTGCGGAAGGTGTCGAGCAGCAGAAAGGCAAACTGAAAAAACACCCAGTTGCCCATGTCCGTCTCGGGCAGGAAGCGGTACAGAATGCTGTACGTGAGGATGCTGAACACGGCCATCACGCCGTTCCCGGTTAAGGATAAGATGTGTCGGTTTTTAAACAAGGCGAGCATCAGCTACCGGGTAAAAAATGGTGGGAATAGAAGGAGCGGCGGGGCAACGGAGCGGTGGGGGAGTGCGCGGGGCCAGCGCTTAGGCGTGCGCCACAGAAAGTGGGGCAGCGGCCGGGGCCACGGCGGCCGCAATGGCCGCGTAAATCTGCCAGACGCTGTTTTCCCAGGTGTGGGTAGCGGCAAAGGCGGCCCGGCGCTGCTGCTGCGCCGCGGAGTCTTCCCGGAGGGCCTGCTCAATCAGGGCCCCGTAGTCGGCGCCCGAGTCGGCCAAGTAGGTGTGTTCGGCGAAGATGTCCATGGCCTGGGTGCGGGTAGCCACCACGGGTCGGCCCAGGGCCAGGTACTCGTCAATCTTGCGGGGGTAGTTGCCGATGGTCATGTCGTTGACCAGCTGGGGGTTAAGGCACACGGCAAACTCCCGGATGTAGGCCGGCAGCTCCGCAGGCGCCTTGGGCCCTAGGAAATACACGTTGGGCAGTCCGTGCAAGGCGCTGGCTTTGAACGCCTCATCCTCGGGACCCACCAGCACCAGGCTCCAGTCGGGGCGCTGCCGGGCCAGGCTCACCAGCAGCTCCCCATCCAGGCGCAAGCTCACCAGGGCCCCCACGTAGCCAATCAGCGGCCCGGGAATGCCCGCCAGGTCGGCGGGGGCGTCGGTGGTTGCGGCGGGCGCTACGTCGCAGCCCTGGCCCACGTAGTAGGAGCGGGGGTTGTAGCGCCGGCAGTAAGCGGCCAGGTAGCTGGAGTTGGCTACGCACACGTCGGCTTTGGCAATAAGCTGGGGCTCCAGGCGGCGGCCGTGCTTGCGCCAGTAGTCCACGGCCAGCATGTAGTCGCGGGAGTAGTACACGCTCACGGCGGGCCGGAGCAGCTCCTTGAGGTAGAAGCTGCGGAAGATGTCGTTGTCGTTGAAGAGCACGAACTCCCGGAAGCCCAGGGCCTGGATGCCGCGCGCAATGGCGGCGGCAAAGCGGCGGTTGTTGCGCCGGTTGAGCAGGTCGTAGAGCGGGGAGGCCGGCAGCCAGTTGATTGATTCCATCACGGCATCCGGGGTGAGCACCCACAGGTTGTCGCCGGCCATGTGCAGGGGCTGCTCCTGGCCCCGCACCACCCGCAGGCGCTGCTGCACCCAGCCCGCGCGGCGGTGCCGGAGCACGGTGTTGCGGTCCAGGGGAGCATTCACGTAGAGCACCCGGTTGTGGCGGGCAAACTCCAGGGCAATGTTGCGGCAGTTGCTGCCGATTTCGGTGTCCCAGGGCTGCTGGCCCACCACCACAATATCACGGCCGAGTAGGGTATTCTCCATAGGAAAGCAGGCTAATAGTAGGCGCGGCCACGGCCGCCAGGAGCATCAGGAAACGGGTTGCAGCGGGGCCAGGAGCAGCTGCTCGTCCACCAGATCCAGGACGGTAGCGTCCACTGCCGGGTCAAACTTGCGGGCGAACAGCTGGGGGCTGGCGCGCAGGCGCTCGAAGTCGGCGGTGGTCAGCACCTTGGGGTTGGCCCCGCCCTGGCTCCAGTCGATGTAGCGGTAGTTGTTGTTGATGATGGTGGGGCGGTAGGGCGAGTTCATCAGGATGGTAGAAATCAGAAACTCGTCGGAGCCCCAGGTAAACATGGTGAAGCGGCGCAGGGCGGGGTTATCATCCAGGAAATCAACCAGGTACTGGGCGCAGGTGCGGCTCAGCGTCCACCAGGAGCCGTCTTTGCCCCCGTACAGGGTGTAGGGCAGCGGAAACCGGCGCTTGGGCAGCAGCCAGTTCAGGGTAGACTGCAGCACGTACTGGCCCTTGAACTGGAAGTAAGTGGAGTGGTACTTCTCCACGCGGGTAATGGCGTGGGCCCACCACTCCGAATCGTCGGCATTGGCCTCAAACGAGAGAAAGGAGCGCCCCCGGTGGCGGGCGAAAAAGCGGTAAATGGTGTCGGCGGGCTTGATGGGGTAGTCCTGGGCGCTCATCAGGTTGATGAAGTCGTAGCCGATGCCCGTGGCCAGGATTTCGCGGGTGCACTCCACAATGGCCTTGGTGAAGCGGTAGGAGGCCCAGCGCACGTAGAGGCGGGTGGTAGTCAGGCGCACGCCCGGCAGCTCCTCCAGAAAGGCAAACTCCCGGCGGTCGGCCTTGGCATCCAGGTGAATGTAAAAGTCGAAGCCCTCGTGGGCCATGGCCGTTACCAGGCGGGCAATCTGCTCCGGACCTTTGTGGGCCATAATCAAATGGGCTATTCGCATCGCCGAAGGAAAGTTGGGTGAACGGCTACTGAATGGCGGGTGGGCAAGGAGCGGGGCGGGGTCAGGCTTTCGGGATGCTCAGGTTGCCTTCCAGGGGCTGGGTGCGGGCGGCCTTCTCCCAGGCCGCCGACTGCGTACCGCGCAGGTAGCGGCGGAAGCCGGCAAACACGGCCACGTTCATGCTGGTGAAGTACAGGGGCACGAGCAGCAGCTTGGGGCTGCGGCCCCGGCTTTCGGCGCGCCAGCCCAGGTAGGCCAGCCCGTAGAACAGCACCTGGGCCGCAAAAAAGGCCGCGTAGAACCCGCCGTGCAGGCCGGCCAGGGCCGCGCCCAGCACCAGCAGCAGCACCAGGGCCACCGGCGTAAGGCTCCAGCGCAGCACCCGGTGCGACACGTACAGGAACGTGACCAGCGGTTGGCGCAGCGGGTTGAGCAAGGAGCGCAGCCGCACCATCGACTGCCAGCCGCCGGCGCAAATGCGGATTTTACGCTTCATTTCCTCGGCCAGCGAAGCCGAGGGAGCTTCGGCGGCGTAGGCGGCCGGCTCGTACACTACCCGGTAGCCCTTCTCCACAATGCGCAGCGACTGAATAAAGTCGTCGAGGATGGTATCCTTTTCCAGGGGCTGGAACAGGTTGGAGCGGAACGATACCAGCTCGCCGGCCGCGCCCATGAGGGAGTAGATTTCCGAGTCGCAGCGCTTGAGGAAGGACTCGTACTTCCAGTACAGCCCCTCGCCGGCCCCGGAGGCCGAGTCGTGGGCCAGCACCTTTTTCTCGCCCGATACGGCCCCCACCTGCGGGTCCTGGTAGTGCTTCACCATTTCGCGTACGGCTTCGGGGTTCAGGAAGGAGTTACAGTCGGTGAAGATGACGTAGGGGGTGCGCACAAACTCCATGGCCCGGTTTTCGGCCAGCGACTTGCCGCCGCGGAAGGGGGAGTGCAGGTGCTCTACCTGGGGGTAGCGGGCCAGCACCTCGGCCGAGTTGTCGGTGGAGCCGTCGGTAATGAACACGAGCCGCAGCTTCTGGCGGGGATAGTTCAGAGCCAGGCAGTTAGCTACTTTGTCGGCGAGAATATCGGCCTCGTTGTAAGCCGGCACCACCAGCGTCACGTCGGGCTCGAAGAAGGCCAGGGGGCGGCGGGGGCGCACCAGCCGGCGGAGGCGGGCCAGGGCCCAGGCTACCAGGCCGTAGCCCACGTAGGTGTAAAACGCCACGGCAAACGCCGCCCAGAACAGATAGAGGTACACGTTGCTCATCATGGGAAAGGGTAGCTCAACAGCTGCTGAGGAGGTTGGGCGTCACGTGGGAGGAAACGCGGGTGTGAGGTAGAAGGAAGGAGGTAGGGTGGAAGAGCGGTCAGGACTGCTGGCGGGCCCGCAGGCCCCGGATAAAGCCGAACACCAGGCAGGCGGCAGCTGGCAGGGCAATGAGTTCGAAAGGCATAGCGCAGGAGAAGCTTAGTGGTCCAGGGAAGCGTCCAGGGCCTGCACCCGGTGCGGCGTGGCTAGGAAGGCCGTTTTGGAGCGGTTGATGCGCAGCAGGGCCAGCACCATGCACAGCAGGGCGTAGGGCAGGCGCACCACAGCCGTGAGCAGCTGCCGGTTGTAAAGCCGCGCGGGTAGGGAGATGAGCAGGGTTAGGGCCAATACGGCCAGCAGCCCGGCCCAGAACCAGGGCGTGGGCCCGGCGGGCAGCACCAGGCTCAGGCCCCCGGACACCACCAGCAGCAGCCCGAGCACGCCAATGAGCAGGGTGCGCGGCACCAGAAACGCCTGCACTACCTTGTTGAAAAACTCGAAGTTGTCGTGCTCAAGGAGCTGTTCCAGCCCCTCGGCGGCGTACTTCTTCAGGAACTCGAACTGCGAGGCCAGCCAGCGGCTGCGCTGCTGGGTGAACACCTGGGCGTTTTCCACCTTCTCGTCGTAGACGTACACGCTGTCGAGGTAGCAGATTTTCTCCTGGTCGCGGGCAATGCGGAAGTCCAGCTCCTTGTCCTCGCCCACCGTTTCACCGATGCCCTGCAGCAGCTGGCGCAGGTAGCCGAACTCAAAGGCCATGCCCGAGCCGATGAGGGCCGCCGAGAGGCCCACCGCAAAGTGGCCCTTGCGGTAAATGTGGTTGTTGATTTCCTCGTTGCAGGCGTCGAGCAGGGCAAAGGCCGAGTCGGTGTTTTTGGCCGTGCGGTGGGTTTGTATTACCTGGTAGCCGGCCTCAAAAGCCTCGTTCACTGCTTCCAGGCAGCCCCGGCCCATGAGGTTGTCCACGTCCAGGACCATGGCTACCTCAAAGGTGCGCTGGGGCAGGGTTTCCAGGGCGTATAGCAGGGCCTTGCCCTTAGTGCTACGCTCGAAATGCACTTCCAGCACCTGGGCGCCCATTTCGCGCAAGGCTACCACCGTTTCGGGCTGCAAGCCATCGGCAATAACGCAGACGGTGTGCGGGCCGCGGTAGGCGTGGCGCAGGGCGGCGCGGGTGGTTTCCAGCACCACCGTGTTTTCGCGGTAGGCCGGAATCAGTACGCACATGGCGCGGGCCGGGCGGGGGCGCGAGGAAGCCAGCGCCGGTAGGGAGGCTGGGCGCAGGTGCCCGGCCACGGCAAAGAACAGCAGGTAGGCGCAGTTCAGCAGCAGGTAGATACCCAGCACCCACAGCAGCCCATCCAGAACAAGCGTAAAAAAGGTCATAGCGCGGGGGTTAGGTAGTAGCGGAAGAAGTGCCCAGGTGCTGCAGATTCCACCACAGCCCGCGGCCCAGGGCCCGCAGGTGGCTCCACTCCGAGCGGCGGGAAAAGGCCACGGCTTTCTTGGGCAGGGCCGCCAGCAGAAACACGCAGGTACTGGTCCAGAAAGACCAGCCGGTGAAGTTGCGGCGGATGAACAGCAGGCGGTTGCGGTTCATGTAGTAGGTTTTCAGCACCGAGGCCTTGCCCACCGACATGGACTCCTTATGGTAAATAGTGGACTCGGCCACGTAGTGGCAGCTGTAGCCCCAGCGCTTGATGATTTCGCAGTAGTCCAGCTCCTCGTAGTAGAGAAAGTACACCTCCGGCATCAGGCCTACCTCGTCAATCACGCGGCGGGGCACCATCATGGCGGCCCCGTCGGCGAGCTGGGTAGGGCCGGAAGTGTTGTGCTGGCCGGCGTCGGGCTCCAGGTGGCCGATGGTCACGCTGCGGCCCGTCCAGGTGTTGATGCCCCGGGAGCCGGCGTACTGAATAATGCCCTCCGAGCCGTGGAAGATGATTTTGGGCGAGGCAATGCCGGCCTCCGGGTTGCTTTCGAACAGGGCCACCAGAGGCTCCAGAAAGCCGGGCGCTACCTCCGTGTCGTTGTTGAGAAACAGGATGTATTTGCCCCGGGCTTGCCGGATGCCCAGGTTGTTGCCCCCGGCAAAGCCCAGGTTCTGGGCGGACCGAATCAGCTGCACCTCCGGGAACTGCTCCCGGATGATGCCGGGGTCGTCAGTAGGGGAGGCGTTGTCCACGACAATGATTTCAACGGCCGGGTACGTGAGCTGGCGCAGGGACGCTACCATCTCGCAGGTTACCTGGGCTTGGTTGTAGTTGATGGAAATGATGGATACCAGGGGCGTTGCCATAGGCCGATTACTGCGGTGCAGGTTCAGGGTTTGAATCCAGCCGGGGCCCCAGAAAAATGAAGGCCCAGGAGATGTACACGATGATGGCCGAGGGCATGAAGTTGATAACCTCGTTGCCGTAGCTGCAGAAGAGGATGCCCGCCGCGCCGGCCGTCAGGGCGTTGAGCTTGACGCGCAGCTTGGGGTCGCGGATGTTCCAGACGATGCCGCAGCCTTTGCCCACGATGTAGAGCATGATGCCAAACCAGATGATAAAGCCCACGATGCCGTACATCACCCACACCTTCACCCAGTAGCTGTCGGGCGGGATGGTGGAGAGGTAGCTGCCCGGGTTGTACTTGATGCCCCAGGCCCCGATGGTGCCCACGCCGCCCCCGAAGGGGTGGGAGTCGAGGTAGTTGCGCAGCACCAGCTGGTTGTTGAGGCGCACGTTCAGGGAGGCATCCTGGGGGTCCAGGGCCGTGCGCATGCGGTACACGTTGTAGTTACTGTCCCCGATGTTGGTGTACTTGAGCACGTACAGCGCCGACAGCGCCAGCATGGTGCCCACCACCAGGGCCTTGATGTTCTTGCTGATGAGCAGGGCTACCCCAATGCCGACCAGCAAGGCAAACAACGCCCCGCGGGTACCGGAAATGAACATGCCCGTAATCAGCAGGGCGGCCGCCACCAGCAGCAGGGTTTTCTGCCACTTCTTAAACGGCCCGAACCCCAGAATCAGGGCCACTAGGGCAATGTGGGCCTGGGAAGCTCCGAACTGGCCCGCGTCGCTGTAGAAGGAAAACACCCGCAGCTTGCCCCAGAGCAGGTGGGTTTTGGCGTTGCCTACGTCCAGAAAGTGCTGCTCGCCCGGCGAGAGGCCGATATAGAGCTGCTTGAGCCCGTTGAGCGTGCCCAGCACCGACAGCCCGATCAGCAGCATCAGAAACAGGTTCAGGTCCTTTTTCTGGTTGAAGAGCAGCAGCGAGAGGGGCACCGTGAGCAGCCAGTAGAACGAGGCGCTCCGGAACTCCTGCACCCAGCCCATCAGGCTGGCCCCCGAGGGGTTGCCCAGCTCCAGAATGTTGACTCCGAACCAGAACAGGGTCAGCAGCACCAGGTCGTTCTTAATGTAGCTCCAGTCGAAGCGGCGGTGCTGCACCAGCACGGCCACGGCCGTAGTCACCAGCAGCCCATCAATGGCCATCCCAAAGGGCGCCCCGCCTACCTCCCGGTCGATGATGAAGAACAGGAAGCAGTAGCAGAGCAGGGCAATAATGCCCACCCGCGGCGTAGTGAACAGGATAATAACAAACGGCACCACCACCGCCAGCGCAATCAACAGGGCCGGCACCAGCACCCCGGCCTGCGCCGTACCCCAGCCCAGCACCACGGCCGCCAGCACCGCCAGCAGGAGCTGCGCCCCGCGGCTTTTTGGGCTGGCTGATGATGCGAATTGACTCATAATGGAGGAAGCGGGCTGGAGGGCGGGCCGGGCCCGCGGGTCAGGAAAAGGGGAGGCTAGGGGTTGAGCAAGCCTTGGAGCGGCCGCGGAGGGAGGCCGGCCCGTTTGCCAGTGCTCGATTTCACCCGGGCCCCGATAAAGTCCGTCACGTACTCGGGCAGCACCCCGTTGAGTACTACCTCAATCGGGGCTTTTGACACGTTCCGGATGTTCTCGAAAATCTTTTTGTCGGCCTGCTCCCAGCTGCGGGTGGCCTTTACCGCCACCAGAATCAGGTCGAGGCTTTGCAGCAGGGAGGCGGGGTAGGTGGCCTCCAGCAGGGCCGGAAACTCCACGATGATGACGGCATTGTTGTAGGTGCGCGTGCCCACCAGGTCGGCTACCGTCACGCCCTGCGAGAGGCCCTGCAGGGGCGAGTAGTAGGAAGTATGCCCCTCCAGCCAGGCGTGGTCGGCGTGGTCATTCGGAAACAAGCCCAGGGTTTTGATTTTCATGTTGTTCAGGCTGGCCGTGAGGGAGGTAGCCAGGGTGGTTTTGCCCTCGCCACTCTGGCTGCTGAGCACCCCAATCATAAAGGGCTTGGTGGAGTCGTCCTTCTGGTGCATCTTCAGCAGCAGCTGCCGCGCCAGCTGGTCCTCGGCCCGCTGGGCGTCCAGCAGCTGCTTCTGGTTGAGGTTGGTCGTATTCGGGATGATGCCCATCACCGGGAAGCTGGTCACTTTGGTAGCCAGGGTGGGCTTCTGCAGGGAGTTGTTGAGCAGATCCGCCACTACCACCCCCGCCCCGGTAAACAGGAAGGACCCAATCAGGCCACCCAGCAGCAGCACCAGCAGCCGGGTACCGCCCGCCGTGGCCGGCAGGTTCGGCGGGTCCACTACCTTCAGCTGGGAGGCCAGCTCCACGTTCTGCTGGGAAAGCTTGCTCTGCTTCAAGCCTTCTACCTGCGACATGTACTCTTTCTCGGCTATTTCTACCTCGCGGCGGATTTTGCGGATTTCCGCCCCCAGCGGCACCAGGCTGTTGTACTGGCTGGTGAAGTTTTCCTTCTGCCGGCGCATGGAGCTGAGCTGCCCGCGCAGGTCTTCCACCTGCAGCACGTTCTTGGTGTAATCCTGCAGCAAATCCTTCACGGCCACGCCCTGCGTGGAGCGGGTGTCGGCGTCGTAGCTGCTTACGGCTTCGTCCAGGCTGTTGCTGACGGTGGCTACCTGCTGGTTAAGGTTGGCCAGGCGGGCGGCGCCGTCGGGGCTGGTGGCGCTTTTGTTTAGCAGCTCTACCTCCGAAATCTGACCGTTCAAATCGGCCAAACGGTTGCGCAGCCGCAGAATCTCCTGGCTTTTCAGGTTCGACACGCCCCGCTTGCCCAGGGCCGACTCCGTCGACTTCAGGGCCGAGCTGGCCCCGGCGTACTGCATTTCCAACTCGTTGAACTTGTCGGCCGTCAGCTGGCGCTCCTCCGTGGAGGTAATCATCTGCTTGTCGTAGTCGACGATGTTGTGCTTCTGGTGAAACTGCAGCAGCTTCTGCTCGGCGGCCTGCAGCTTGGTGTACGCCTTCTGGGTAGCGGCATCGAAGTAGCCGATGACGTTTTCATTCTGCCCCACGAACAGCTCCTTGTGCTTGCGAATAAACACCTGGGTCAGAATGTCCAGGGTTTCGCGGCAAATTTGGGGGTTCTTGGCGCTGTACTCAATCCGGAGCAGGTCGCTGTCCTTGACGCGGTTGGCGGAAATATTCCACATGGCTGCCTCCGAGTAGTACGGGTGCTTGGAGTAAAACAGCTTGTAGACGGCGTTGGTGTTGCTGGCCCGGTAAGCGGCCGTCAGGTTGGCCAGGGTTTCCTCCTCGGTGCTGCCGGCCAGGGTAGCGGCCAGCGAATCCAGCAGGGGCTGGTCGGCGGTGGCCAGCTTGGCCGGCAGCAGCACGCGCTGCACGGCCGCCAGCACGCCGCTCGGGGCCGCCGAGGCCGTTTGGGGCCGGGCCGCACCGGCGGCCCCGCTGGCTTTGCGCTCCAGCAAGTGGCGGGCCAGCAGGCGCAGGCACACTTCCTCGCGCGTGTCGCGGGAGGTAATCAAGGACAGCAGGTTGTCGAAGGCCGTGGAAGCGGCGTTCCACCCGCCCCCGGCCGCGTTGTTGTCGCCGTCTATCTTGTAGCCCGAGGCAATGCCGGTGTAAATGACCGTGTCGGAAGTATACTTTTTATCCCGGTTGCGGCCAAAGTAAAACACCGAGGCCGTGGTTACCAGCGGCACCAGCAGCAGCAGCAGCCAGTGGCGCCGCAACAGGCGGTAGAGGTCTTTCAGCGTCATTTGCCGGTCATTAATACATGAAGGGGAGTGCCCAGAAAATCTTCCAGCAGCAGCATGGCCGTCTGATACTTGTTGCGGGCTTCGGCCTGCGCCAGCAGGGCCTTGCCGTGCAGCTCCGTGGCCGCCATCTGCTCGTCTACCTGAATTTCGCCGCTGCGGAACTTGCTATCCGCCAGCTTCTTGCTGATGCTGGCCGACTGCACGGCATTCTGGTGGTGCTGCAAGTTGGCGTGGGCCAGGGCCAGCTCCTGATATAGCAGAATAACCTGGCGGCGGATTTCCGTTTCGCCCACGGCCCGCTCCGCCACCGCTTGTTGCAGCAGCAGCTCCTGCTTGTGCACGGTAGCGCGGCGGTTGGCCAGCAGCTCAAACGGCACGGCCATGTTCAGGCCTACCGTGTACTGGGCCCGCGCGCTCAGCGAAAAAGCGTTGAGCTGCTGAATGCGCTCCGTGGAGCCGTTGGTAGCAAAGTAAGGCAGCGTGCCGTAGCTGTAGCTCGAGGTCAGGGCCAGGGTGTTCAGAATCTTCTTCCGGGCCAGCCGAATGTCCTCATTGGCTACCTGCTTGGCCAGCTCCAGCTTCTCAATGCCCGCTGAGTGACTGATGGCGGCCTGGTGCAAAATGGGCAGCACGGCCTCGGGAGCCTTAAAAAAACGCTCCTCCCAGGTGTCGGTGGGCGGGGCGGGCGGGCCCGTTTGGGCGCAAGCCAGCAGCGGGCCGGCGGCCAGGGCCAGGCAGCAGAGTAGTGTTTTCATCAAACGTTTTCCTTTTGCAGCAGGGCCGGAAAAGTCCGGAGCAGAATCTGAATGTCTTTGCGAAAGGAGTAGTTGGTGGCGTACTCCACGTCCAGGGCTTTGCGCTCCTCGGCCGACATGTCGCCGCCCTTGCCGCGCTTGCTTACCTGCCAGAGGCCCGTAATGCCGGCCGGGGCCAGAAAGCGGGTCGCAAACTGGTCGGTGGTAAGCTTCTCGGCCTCGTACAGGGGTAGGGGCCGGTTCCCCACCAGCGACATATCCCCGCGCAGCACGTTGAAGAGCTGGGGCAGCTCATCAATGCTGGTGTTGCGGATGAACAGCCCAATGCGCGTGATGCGCGGGTCGTTGGCAATTTTGATGAAGGTGGCCTGCTCCCGCGCTTTTTTGGCCTGGGCGTAGTGCTTCTCGCAAATCGGGTGGCCATTTTTATCGATTAACTGGTTCTGGCAGGGCCCCTGCTGGCCCGCGTGGCAGGCACAAACGCCCGGCTCCGGAGCGGCATCAGCGGCCGCAGCCTGGTACTGATTCAGGTTTTTCACCGAGGCCAGCAGCTGGTCGGCATCCTGGCGCATAGAGCGGAATTTCCAGAAGCGAAACTTGCGGTAGCCCGTGCCCACGCGGTAGGAGTAATACAGCACCGGCCCCTTCGATTCCAGCTTAATCAGCAAGGCTACCAGCAGAAACAGGGGAAGCAAAACCAGCAGAACAGTGGCAGAAAACAGAATGTCGAAGGCCCGCTTGGCCAGGGGCATGCGCAGGGCGCGGGTGGCGGCGGAGCGCTTGCGGGCCGCCGCTTTTCTAGATTTACGGTGTGTTAGCGGCCGCCAGCTGGGCAGCAGGGGCTGAGGCGGAGGGCCGGAAGGGTAGAGGTTAGGCGCGGTAGCATTCATAGCCAAAGAGTGTTGGTAGGGGTCGACCAATACAGAAAGGGAATTTCGGGTAGGACAGAACGGTAGCAAAAGGGCCGGTATCAGGCGCCGGCCCGCACGCGGCCCAGCACATTTTTAATCCTGATTTCCAGCTCCTCCGGGTTGAAAGGCTTCACGATATAGTCGTCGGCGCCCTGCTTTAGGCACAGAATTTTCTTGCTGCTTTCATCGGCTACCGACAGCATCAGCAGGGGCGTAGTGGCGTGGGAAGCGTGGGCCCGCAAACGCTTCAGAAACTCCAGCCCGTCCATCTGGGGCATCTCGTAGTCAGCCACAATGGCGTCGGCCTGGTGGCCTTTCTGCAGCCAGTTGAGCGCCTCCTGTCCATTGGAGGTCACCACCACATCATACTCGCTGGAGAAATAGTGCTCCAGAATCAGACGAATGGAGGGCTCATCGTCGACGATGAGCAACTGTTTCTTGGGTACTACCATACGAGCGGCTGGTTATGGTGAGAGGAAAAGTTGGAAAACAACTTATTTCAATATTATTAATTCAATAAATTTTTGTCCTTTTATGGGCGTAACGAGCCCATACGACACAGTACAGCGCACCAAAACGCCTTAGCGCAGCAGGGGCTGCTGACCAAGGTTATTGGGTAGATGCAGGGTGGGAGAGGTAGGGGGCTAGGCGCCAGCCGGAGGGCTCACAGCGGTAGCAACACAGAGCAGAAAGCAAACACAATCTGTTTGCCGGGTAAACAATAGTAGAAGGTGCCCGCTCACAGTGCCAAGGGCTGTTTCTACTGGGGTTGCAATAGGAAGGTGATGAGCAAGTAAGGACGAAAAAGCAAGGGCGTTACACCTCTTTGTCCAGCAAGGAGGCACTAAACCAGTGTTTTCCGAAGTACTCGTTTATACGCAGCTCAGGAGTTAGAGTTGATGAATATGTAATTATAACAATTAAAAATTTAATTAGATATAGTATAAAGAAAAAAATATCGTGAAATAAGATTAAAATATTATTGCCTTAACATTGGATAATCTTCGTTCCGATTCTACGGGGCTGCTTATTTGAAGGTGACTTATTCGTAGGTCATTGATTTGCAAGGCTTCAGAGGGGATTATGCAAGCTAGCAGGGCTGCTCAGAAGCCCGCAGTATGACGTCTATGCTGCTCGTGACGCGGGCCGGGAGTGGCAACCATCTGCTCAGGGGCAGGCGCGCGCAGATGCTGAGTAAATAGCTCAACTGTGCGACTGGTAATGGCCCCGAGTAGTTCCAGCAGGCTTATCAGGGGGGGAGTGGCCGTTACCGGTGGCTGCAGGGCCTGCTCCAGGCGCTTGAGGCAGCGGATTGCTTCCTCCATCTGCATGCTGCCGTAGGTTGATTTCAGGCTGTGAATCAGCTGGGCTGCCGTGGTCCATTGGCCGTGGCCCACGGCGCGCTTAAGTTCTTGGAGCTGCCCGGGCACCGTATCCAGAAAAAGCTGCTGCATCTTCCGGATGAAGCCCTCATCGTGCGCCAGCCGGCCGAGTTGCGAAAAGTCGTAGGTGGGCTGGGGCAGGTCGGGGGCGGCCTCCGTCCGGCCCGCGGTGCGCACCAGCAGCCGGTACAGGTCAGCTTCGTGGTAGGGTTTAATCAGGAAGTCTGTGAATCCGTGCTGGCTGAAGGTCTGCACCTCGGCCGGCATGGCATTGGCCGTGAGGGCTATAATGGGGGTTTGCTGGTTGGGGTTGGGAGTAGCGCGCAGGCTGGCCGTGGCTTCCAGCCCCGTGAGTAGCGGCATCTGAATATCCATCAGAATCAGGTCGTAGGGGTGGCGGCGGGCCAGATCGAGGGCCTGCTGCCCATCCGTTGCAATGGCTACCTCCACGCCCCAGGTGTGCAGTAATGAGGTAGCCAGCAGCTTGTTAACGGGGTTGTCTTCCGCCAGCAGCACCCGCAGGCCCTGTAGTAGGCCGGGGGCCAGCGGGGGCAGCACGGCTTCGGCGTAGGGCCGGGCGGCGCTGGTGGGGTAGGCCAGCGAGAAGCGGAAGCAGCTACCCTGCCCCGGCCGGGCTTCCAGCCAGATGCGGCCGCCCTGCAATTCAATCAGGCTCCGGCAGATGGCTAGCCCCAGCCCCGTGCCGCCGTAGCGGCGGGCGGTGCTGCTGGTGGCCTGGTCAAAGGCCCGGAATATCTCCTCGGCCTTGTCCATGCTGATGCCAATGCCGGTGTCGTCCACGCAAAACTCCAGGTGAACCAGGGCCGCGTCCTGGTGCTGCACTTCCACCGAAACCGTAATCTGGCCTTCCTCCGTGAACTTCAGGGCATTGGTGAGCAGGTTGAGCAGAATTTGCCGCAGCCGTAGCGGGTCGCCTTCTATGGTGGGCAGCCCGGCCGGACTTTTCACAATGGTTTGCAGGCCAATGCCCTTTTTCTGGGCCATGTGCTGCACGGAGCGGGTGGCGTCGCGCACGGTTGCTTCCACGTCAAACGGCACCCGCTCCAGCTCCATCTTGCCCAGCTCTACCTTGCTGAAGTCGAGAATGTCGTTGATAACACTGAGCAGGTTTTCGGCCGTGGAAGTGATGATGGCCAGGTTTTCCTCCTGCTGGGGCGTAATAAAGCTTTCCTGCAGCAGCCGGCTTAACCCCATAATGCCGTGAATGGGCGTGCGGATTTCGTGGCTCATGGCGGCCAGAAACGCCTGCTTCCGCTGCACCGACGCCTCCGCCGCCAGCCGGGCGCGCCGGGCCAGGCGCAGCTCCAGGGCCTGGCTGGCCTGCTGGGCCAGCAGCCGCAGAAACTGCTGCTGCTCGGGGCTAAACTCCCGCCTTGCCACGTCACTTACGCTCAGCACGCCCACCGCGTAGCCCTCGCCCGTCCGTAGGGGGTAGCCAGCGTAGGCCGCCACCGGGGTATCGTGGTAGGTGAGGGGGGTAGCGGCAAACAGTGCCGGCGCGCTTTCCGGGTCCAGCAACAGCAGGTCGTTGGCCAGCAAGGTGCGCGCGCACAAAGACTGGTCGCGCGGTATTTCGGGCAGCCAGCTGCCGGTTTGGGCCTTCAGCCACTGCCGGGTTTCGTCCAGGAAGCTCAGGCAGGCTACCGGCGTCCCGCACAAACGGGCCGCCTGTTCTACCAGCTCATCAAACTCGGGCTCGGGTTCGGTATCCAGAATATCCAGTGCCTGCAGCGCCAGTAAGCGCTCCTGCTCCAAAAAATAGCCCGGGGAACCACTGGCTTCCGCCGGTTGCCCCGGCCGTTCACGGGTAACTATCACTTCCATACGCCTTCTTCAGTAAGCGCGCCGCTTGCGTGTAGCGCCCAGGTACTCTTAGTAAGAACTCCCGCGGCCCGGCCTCCGGCCCGTACCCCGCTGCTAACAGCAAGTGGTCGAAATTACTACAAGTGTTATAAGATAGAGTTTTATTATTTATTTATATAGTTCTATTGTTTCCAAAGTGCTGCCCGTGGCTTAAGGTGGGCCCGTGCGGGTGAGCCGGCGGCGGCCTATCTTGCCAGCTGGAGCCGTCGCACATGCCCGCATTATGCCACACACCGAATCACTACAAACCGCGCTAACGCAAACCCACGCGCGCATCAAGCCCTATATCCACGATACGCCGGTGCTTACCTCGCGCCTGCTGAATGAGCTGGCCGGGGCCTCGCTGTATTTTAAGTGTGAGAACTTCCAGCGTATGGGCGCCTTTAAAATGCGCGGGGCCGTCAACGCAATCATGCAGCTTTCCCCCGAGCAGCAGCGGCACGGGGTCGTGACCCATTCGTCGGGCAACTTTGCCCAGGCCCTGGCCCTGGCGGCCCAGAGCCTGGGCGTAACGGCCTACATTGTGATGCCCAGCAACGCGCCCCGCGTGAAAAAAGAGGCCGTGCTAGCTTACGGTGGCCAGGTGATTGACTGTGCGCCTACCCTGAGTGCCCGGGAGCAAACCGCGCAGCAGCTCGTCACCGAGCGCGGGGCGGCCTTCATCCATCCTTCCAACGACCTACACGTTATTCTGGGGCAGGGGACGGCCGCCGTGGAGCTGCTGGCCCGGCAACCCGACCTGACCTACCTGTTCACGCCAGTGGGCGGGGGCGGGCTGCTGGCGGGCACCATTCTGGCCGCCCAGGGCTTTGGCCGCAGCTGTCGGGTAGTAGCCGGCGAACCGGAGACGATGGACGATGCTTTCCGCTCCCTGCAATCGGGCCGCATTGAGGAAAACGCCAGCGGCGACACCATCGCCGACGGGCTGAAAACCCAACTCGGCGACCTTAACTTTCCGATTATTCAGCAGGGCGTTGAGGAAATTATTCTGGTTAGTGAGGCCGAGATTGTGGCCGCCATGCGCCTGATCTGGGAACGGCTGAAAATTGTGGTGGAGGCCTCCAGTGCGGTGGCGCTGGCCGCCCTGCTTAAGAACAAAGCCGCGTATGCCGGCCAGTCCATCGGTATTATCCTTTCGGGCGGGAATGTGGACCTTGGGAAGCTGCCGTTTTAGCCGCCCGGCAGGGCAGGTAGGGCCGCCCTTAGCTCCCTGGGCCGAACCATTCCACACTGCCCACCGGCGTAGCCCACCACCGTTTTTCAGAGTTTACTTACAGCGTAGACCAGGTAACCTTTGCTTTTGCCTAAACAGCCCCCGCCTCGAGCCTGCGCCCGGGGCGGGGGCTGTTTGGTTACGGGCTGATGGAAAGTGTGCTAGTGTGCTTCTTTAGATAAGTTCTAAAAAATATCTGCGCCTATTTGGAACTTGTATAGATAGGCTTTTAGCTTTGTCGCACTGTTCTCCCATTCCCACCTCTTATGTCTTTTAAATACGCTTCGGTTGCGCTGGCTGCGCTGGCTTTCGGTTTCACTTCCTGCGACAAGAACGATACGGAATCGGCGCCGGCCCTGCGGGCTAAAATGGACGCGGCTTCCCTAACGGCCTCCTCCAAGTACACGGAATCTTTCAAGGATGCCAGCGGGCAGTCGACGGTAACCCTGACCAGCGCCAACCAGCGGCTGGATATGTTCTCGGAGTTTAACTCCTACATGGCCCTGGTTGCGGTGGCCCCGCCGGCTACTCCCTCTACGCTGGACGTAGCGAAGCTGCGCGGCCTCTACGCCAACACCGGCAACTACTTCACGGGCGCGGGCCTGAACGCATCGGGTTTGTCGTTGCGCGGCACCACGGCCGCTTCTTTCTCCGCCACGGGCGCCGAAGCCGTGCGCACCTACATCGACCAGCAGATTACGAAATTGGCCACCGCCAGCCAGTCGGTAAACAGCGTGGCCGTGCCCGGCCAGGCCGGCCGCCTGGGCCGCTACCTGGTCGACGAGAAAGGCTACGAGGTAAACCAGATCATTCAGAAAGCGCTGATTGGGGCCGTGCTGCTCGACCAGATCGACAACGTGCTGCTGACGGACAATGCGCTGAAGGCCAACAACAGCAAGGTAGTAGACGGCAAAACCTACTCGGAGCTGGAGCACAACTGGGACTTGGCCTACGGCTACCTGACCAGCAACGCCATCATGACCACGGACATCAACCTGACTCCGCGGGAGCGTTTCCTGGCCGGCTACCTCAACGAGAAAAACGGTCCTGCCTCGCCCGGCGTGTATATGGCCTTCCTGAAGGGTCGCGCCGCCATTGTCAACAACGATGCCGCTGGCGTAAGAGCCCAGGCCGACATCATCCGCACCGAGCTGGAGAAAACCATTGCCTTGTCGGCCGTGTCGTACCTGACGAACTGGAAAGCTGCCTCGGCCCTCGATGTGAAGGCCCACGCCCTGGGCGAAGGCCTGGGCTTCATCTACTCGCTGCGGTTCTGCACGAAGTACGGCGCGGATGCTGCCTTCTCCGACGCCATTCTTAATGGGCTGACCTCGGGTAGCCAGGGCGCCTGGAGCCTAACCAATGCCCAGGCCGACGCGGCCATCAACGCCATCAAGGTCAAGTTCAAGATTTAGTACTGCGGCCCTGCCTGCCCCGCGCAGCCGTTAGGCCAACCCGTTTGCCGGCCCCCGGCCCGACGGGTTGGCCGTTGCCCCTACTCATACGCCCGCATGAAAAAGCCCGTTCTATTAGTTGTTGCGCTGTTGCTCGCGGCCCTTGGTATTCTTAGCTGCGGCAAAGACCCCAGCGGCGGCACGCCCGCGCCCGATACGGCCGTGGACCGCAAAGCCCTGCTGACGTACTGGGCTGACAGCCTAGTGAAGCCCGGCTACCAGCGCCTCAACGACAAGCTGGTCGTACTGAAAACCAAGACCACCGCCTTTACGGCCGCCCCCACCACGGCCACGCTGCTGGAAACCCGCCAGGCTTGGCAGGCGGCGTACGTGGAGTGGCAGAAGGTGGAGCTGTTTGAGTTCGGGCCCGCGGAAGCCGTAAGCCTGCGCAACCACTTTAATATTTACCCCGCCGACGCGGCCGGCATCAACCGCAATATCAGCTCGGGCACCTATGACTTCGAGCTGTCCACGGCCATTCCGCAGCAGGGTTTTCCGGCCCTGGACTACCTGCTCAACGGCGTGGCTACCGGCGACGCCGCCATTGCCCAGCAGTATGCCACCTCGGCCAGCCACCGCCGCTACCTCACTGATGTGGTGGCCAAGATGGAGCAAACCTTTGGCACGGTATACGGGCAGTGGAACGGCGGCTACCGCGACACGTTCATCAACAGCACCGGCACCGACGCCAGCTCCTCGCTCTCGCGCGTTATCAATGCCTACTCCCTGTACTTCGAGCGCTACCTGCGCGCGGGCAAAGTGGGCATTCCGGCCGGCACGATGACGGGCACTCCCTTGCCCGCCAAGATGGAAGCCTACTACCTGCGCGGGGCGCTGCCCCTGCAGTTAGCCACCACCGCCCACACGGCGGTACAGCAGTTCTTTAACGGTCGCCCCGGCCGGCCCTCGCTGAAAAGCTACCTCGATGCCCTGGGCGCCAAGGACAGCCGCAGCGGCCAGCCCCTGAGCAGCCTGATCAGCACCCAGCTGGGCGCCTCGTATCAGCAGCTAAGCTCCCTGGGCCCCGACCTGCACACTACCTTCACCGCCCGCAATGCCGACGCAGTAGCCTCGTACAACGAGATGCAGAAAGCCGTGCGCATGATTAAGGTTGACATGACCTCGGCCCTGAGCGTTACCGTCACCTATGTCGATAACGACGGCGACTAAGCCATGCCCGGCAGCCCCCTGCAGCGCTACCTTCATTCGTTTATCCCAGCCGCCCCGCTGGCTACGTTCCGGTTGGCCTTTGGCCTGCTGGTGCTGGCCAGCGTGGTGCGTTTTTGGGCCAAGGGCTGGATAGCGGAGCTGTACCTGCAGCCGAAATTTTTCTTCAGCTACTACGGCTTCGAGTGGGTGCGCCCGCTGGGCGGGTACACCTACGGGCTGTTTGTGGTGTGTGTGCTGTGTGCCCTGCTGGTGGCCGTAGGCTACTGGTACCGCACGGCTGCCGTCGGGTTGTTTCTGAGCTTTACGTACATCGAGCTCATGGACAAAAGCACCTACCTGAACCACTACTACTTTGTGAGCTTGGTGGCCTTGCTGCTCATGGTGCTGCCCGCCGGCCGCTACTTTTCCCTGGATGCTTACCGCCACCCCGCGCGCTGGCGCAACCAGGTGCCCCGCTGGACGGTGGACGCCCTGCGCCTGCTCATGGGCATCGTGTACGTGTACGCCGGGCTGGCCAAGCTCAACTCCGACTGGCTGGTGCACGCCATGCCGTTACGCATCTGGCTGCCGGCCAAAAACGATCTGCCCTTGCTTGGGCCCCTGCTGAGCCAGGTGTGGGTGGCCTACGCCTTCAGCTGGTTTGGCGCCTTCTACGACCTGACCGTGCCCTTCTTCCTGCTCAACCGGCGCACCCGACCCATGGCCTACGCCACCGTGGTCGTGTTCCATGTGCTGACGGCCGTGCTTTTTCCCATTGGCATGTTTCCGTACGTGATGATGGTAGCGGCGCTGATTTTCTTTCCCGCCGCCTGGCACGAGCGGGTGCTTGGGCATCTGCGCCGGCTGCTGCGCCGGCCGGCCCCAGTGGCTCTGCTGGCCGCGGCGCCGCTGGTATATCGGCCGGCCGTGCGGCACGCGCTGCTGCTGGGACTGGGCGTGTTTTTCTTGGTGCAGCTGCTGCTACCCTTCCGCTACCTGCTGTACCCGCGCGAGCTGTTCTGGACCGAGGAGGGCTACCGCTTCAGCTGGCGGGTGATGCTGATGGAAAAGATGGGCCAGGTGCAATTCAAAGTGGTAGACGGCCGCACCGGTCGGGCTCGGCTGGTGAATAACTACGAGCACCTGAGCCTGCTGCAGGAAAAAATGATGAGCACCCAGCCCGACATGCTGGTGCAGTTTGCCCACTACCTGCGCGACTACTACGCCCGCCGGGGAGTGCACGCTCCCCAGGTGTACGCCGATGCCTACGTGAGCCTGAACGGCCGCCTGGGCAAAAGCCTTATTGACCCCACCGTGGACTTGGCCCGCGTCCGCGACGATTTGCGGCCCAAGCCCTGGATTCTGCCCTTCGACGATGAGATTACCGGTTTATAGCGCGGCCCTGGCCGCCAGCGTGCTGTCTACTACGGCGGCCTTTGCCCAGCAAGTCACCTTGCAGGGCCGGGTGCGCGAAGCCGCCACCAACCTGCCCGTGGCGGGCTGCGAGGTGTACGTGCGCGGCTCCCGCCAAATTGCGCGCACCGACAGCGCCGGCCTGTTTACCCTCACCAAGCTGACGCCCGGCCGCCAGCAGCTGCAGCTGTCCTCCCTCGGCCACCAGCCCCTGCGCACCGAGGTAGAGGTATCTGCCGCTGGTGGCGTGTTCGACTTTTCCCTTACCCGCCGCGAGCGGCAGCTGCAGGAAGTGGTGGTAGCCGCGCCCCCGGCCCGCTTCGGCCAGACGCGCCTGCGCGAGGTGGAAGGCACGGCCATCTTCGCGGCCAAGAAGTCGGAGGTCATTGTGCCCGATAACTTGGTGGCTAACCTGGCTACCAACAACGCGCGGCAGGTGTACGGGCGGGTAGCGGGGCTCAACATCTGGGAAAGTGACCAGGGCGGCCTGCAGCTGAGCATTGGCGGGCGCGGGCTCGACCCCAACCGCACGGCCAACTTCAACGTGCGCCAGAACAACTACGACATTTCGGCCGACGCGCTGGGCTACCCGGAAAGCTACTATACCCCGCCCATCGAGGCCGTTAAGCGCATTCAGCTGGTGCGTGGGGCCGCCTCGCTGCAGTACGGTACTCAGTTCGGTGGCCTGCTCAACTTTGAGCTGCGCGGCCCGGAGCCCGACAAAACCTTCACCGTTACCTCCCGGCAAACGGTGGGTTCCTTTGGGTTCTTTAACTCCTTTACTAGCGTCGGCGGCACGGTCAAGAAGCTTAGCTACTACGGCTTTGCCCAGTATAAGCGCGGCGACGGGTGGCGGCCCAACTCCCACTTCGACAGCAAAACGGCCTACGCCGACGTGCGCTACCAGCTGACCGAGAACCTGAAGGTAGGCGCCCAGGTTACGCACATGGACTACCTGGCCCAGCAGCCCGGCGGCCTCAGCGACCGGCAGTTTGCCCAGAACCCGCGCCAGTCGAACCGGGCCCGCAACTGGTTTGCCGTCGACTGGAACCTGTTCAACCTTTCGGCCGACTGGAAGCTCAGTTCCCGCGCCAACGTTAACCTTACCACCTTCGGGCTGGTGGCGGAGCGCAAAGCCTTGGGCTACCGCCCCAACTTTGTGGAGCGCGCCGACGACGAATCGCAGCTGCGCGACCTGATTACCGGGGACTTCCGCAACGCGGGCCTGGAGGCGCGCTACCTGAACCGCTACCCCTTGAGCGACACCAAAAGCGGAGTGCTGCTGGTGGGCACGCGCCTATACCGGGGCAATAACCACAGCATTCAGGGCTTTGGGCCAGCGGGCCGCGGCGCCAACTTCCGCTTCGTGGGAGCTGAGGAAGGGCAGAGCAGCCAATCAGCCTATTCTGACTACCGCTTCCCTAACTACAACGCGGCCCTTTTTGCCGAGAACATCGTTTACTTCGGCGAGAAGTTTTCCCTGACCCCCGGCTTGCGCTACGAGTACATCCGCACCCGCGCCAAAGGTGCCTACGGCAGCGTAGACCGGGATTTGGCCGGCAACATCATTGCCGTGCGCACCTTTAGCGAGGAGCGTAGCAGCCCCCGCGGCTTCGTGATTGGGGGGCTGGGGGCCAGCTTCAAGCCCGTGGAGCAGCGCGAGTTCTACACCAACGTGTCGCAGAACTACCGCTCCATCACCTTCAGCGACATGCAGATTGCCAACAACTCGCTGGTCATTGACCCCAACCTACGCGACGAGCGGGGCTACTCCGCCGACCTGGGCCTGCGCGGCGACCAGGGCCAGTGGCTAACGTACGACCTGAGCCTGTTTGCCCTGCGCTACAACAACCGCATCGGGGAAGTGCAGACCTATGACCGCAACGACCGGACCCTGCGCCTGCGCGGCAACATCGGCCGGGCCCTGATTCTGGGCGTGGAATCGTACGCCGAGGCCGACGTGCTGCAGCTGCTCCGGCCTACTGCCGAGCCCAAGCGTTGGCGCTTGTCCTCCTTCGGTAATCTAGCCCTGATTCGCAGCCGTTACACCGCCAGCCAGAACGCCGAAGTGGTGGGCAAGCAAGTGGAGTTCGTGCCGGTCGTCAACCTGAAAACGGGCGTGCAGGGCGGTTACGGGCCGCTGAAGGCTTCCCTGCAGTTCACCTACCTCTCCGACCAGTTTTCGGAAGCTACCAACGCCCCCAACAGCCCCCAGGACGCGCGCCCTGACCCCAACTTTGCCGTCGTTGGGCTGATTCCGGCCTACCAGATTCTGGACGCCTCCGTGTCGTGGGAACGGCGTTGGCTGAAGCTGGAGGGTAGCGTCAACAACCTCGGCAACGCCCGGTACTTTACCCGTCGCGCCACGGGCTACCCCGGCCCCGGCATCCTGCCCTCCGACGGGCGCAGCTTCTTCCTGACGGCCGCCGTGAAATGGTAGACTAGGGTCGCGCCCGGCCTTACTTGCTCGCCCGAATCCGGCCTAGTCAGATTCAGCGCTAGAGAAGCTCTCCAGCTCCTGCCGGCGCCGCCCCGCTGCCGGAGGCCGCGGCGAGAGGTCCTATCTATTCCTAACACAAAAAAGTGCGTCGACCTATGAGCCGACGCGCTTTTTTGTGCGTTTGTTTGAGGCAGGGATGTAGCCTGATCAGCCGGGCTTCTTGCGCCGCGGCGGCAAGCCAATGGCTACCGCACCCCCAACCGGTTGCGCTTCCAGGCCGAGCCGGTAGTGGCCGGTACCTCTGCCGGAGCGGGAGCAGCGCCGGGCTTTTTCTCCGTCAGGAGCATGGCCGTGAGCACGGCGGCGAGGGTGGCGCTGGCTTCGTCCGGGGCGGCGGGCTTCAAGGACTCGGGAGTGAAGTGGTCCTTGATGAAGTTGGTGTCGAAGTTGCCGCTCACGAAGGCGGGGTGCCGGAGCACGTAGCGGCCAAAGCCCAGGGTAGTTTCGATGCCGGTAATCTGGTACTCGTCGATGGCGCGTAGCATCCGCTCAATGGCCTCCTGCCGGGTAGCCCCGAAGGTGACGAGCTTGGCAATCATGGGGTCGTAGTAAATCGGAATGTCCATGCCCTGCTCAAAGCCGTCGTCCACGCGCACGCCGGGGCCCTGGGGGCGCACGTAGGTAGTCAGCGTCCCAATGTCGGGCAGGAAGTTGTTCTGCGGGTCTTCGGCGTACACGCGCAGCTCCAGGGCGTGGCCCTGAATGGTTAAGTCTTCCTGCCGGAAGGCCAGGGGCTGGCCCTGGGCTACTTTGATCTGCTCCTTTACCAGGTCGAGGCCGGTGATTTGCTCCGTCACGGGGTGCTCTACCTGCAGGCGGGTGTTCATCTCCAGGAAGTAGAAGTTGCGCTGGTCGTCGAGCAGAAATTCCACGGTGCCGGCGCCGGTGTAATTGCAGGCCCGGGCCACATCCACGGCGCAGCGGCCCATTTCGGCGCGCAGCTCGGGCGTAAGCACGGCGGAAGGCGCCTCCTCAATTACTTTCTGGTGGCGGCGCTGAATGGAGCATTCCCGCTCAAACAAGTGCACAATGTTGCCGTGCTCGTCGCCCAGCACCTGAATCTCGATGTGGCGCGGCCCGGTCACAAACTTTTCAATGAACACGGCCCCGTCGCCGAAGGCCGACACGGCCTCGTTGATGGCCAGCTGCATCTGCTCCTCAAACTCGTCCACGTGGTGTACCAGGCGCATGCCCTTGCCGCCCCCGCCGGCCGAGGCCTTAATCAGGATGGGAAAACCTACCTGCTGGGCAATCTGCTTGGCCTCGGCTACGTCGCTGATGGCCTCGGCGGTGCCCGGCACCAGCGGGATGTTATAGGCCTGCACCGCCTGCTTGGCCGAAAGCTTGTCGCCCATAATATCCATGGCCTCGGGCGAGGGACCCACGAAAATCAGCCCCGCTTCCTTTACCATGCGGGCAAACTCGGCGTTTTCGCTCAGGAAGCCGTAGCCCGGGTGAATGGCATCCACGCCCAGCTGGCGGCAAACGTCCAGAATCTTGTCGCCGCGCAGGTAGCTGTCCTTGCTGGCGGGCGGACCCACGCACACGGCCTCGTCGGCGTAGCGCACGTGCAGGGCGTTGCGGTCGGCTTCGGAGTAAATAGCCACGGTTTGCAGGCCCATTTCTTTGGCCGAACGCAGTACGCGCAACGCAATTTCGCCCCGGTTGGCAACAAGCAGCTTGGTGATTTTCTTCATGTAGGAGAGTGGGTAGCGGGTGGGAGGGAAGAAGGAGGGTTCTGATGTAATTAATCGAGAACGTCATGCTGACGACAGGAAGCATCTCTACCGCTGGCTAATGAATGCTACTTCAACGAAGCGGAAGAGAGGCTTCGACCAGCTCAGCAGGACATTCCTTTTACCTGGGATGGGCATTCCGGTACCCAAAGAAACGCCATTCCGGCGGCTCCGTAAAACGCGCCGGTGCATTTGTGCCGGGCAATTTCACGGTTGGATGCCTCCCAAAAGGCCGCTACCTTCGCGGATTGCCATAACTTTGTACATTACTCGGGCGTTAGGTCTTGGGGCATAACCGCTCGTTTTCGTTTCACATTCAACCTGTTCCCTCGTGGATCTATTTGAGAAGATTGCCGCCAACCGCGGTCCGCTGGGTATCCATTCTCACTACGCGCACGGCTATTTCGCCTTCCCCAAGCTGGAAGGCGAGATTAAGCCGCGCATGATTTTTCGTGGTAAAGAAGTGCTCACCTGGAGCCTGAACAACTACCTGGGCCTGGCCAACCACCCCGAAGTGCGCCAGGCCGATGCCGAAGGTGCCGCTGAGTACGGCATGGCGTTGCCCATGGGCGCCCGCATGATGTCCGGCAACTCCAACTTGCACGAGCAACTGGAAAACGAGCTGGCCGAGTTCGTGATGAAGCCCGACTGCATGCTTCTGAACTTCGGCTACCAGGGCGTGGTGAGCATCATCGATGCCATGGTTGGCCGCCACGACGTGATTGTGTACGACGCCGAGTCGCACGCCTGCATTATTGACGGGGTGCGCCTGCACGCGGGCAAGCGCTTCGTGTACGTGCACAACGACATGGCCAGCCTGGAAAAGCAGCTGGAGCGGGCCAAGCGCATCACCGACGAAACCGGCGGCGGCATTCTCGTTATTACGGAGGGCGTGTTCGGTATGTCGGGCAACCAGGGCGACCTGCGCGGGGTAGTGAAGCTGAAGGAGAAATACCAGTTCCGCCTGTTCGTAGACGACGCCCACGGCTTTGGTACCATGGGCACTACGGGGGCCGGTACGGGCGAAGAACAGGGCATTCAGGACGGGATTGACCTTTATTTTTCGACGTTTGCCAAGAGCATGGCCAGCATCGGTGCCTTCGTGGCGGGCCCCGAGAACGTAATTGAATATTTGCGCTACAACATGCGTAGCCAGATTTTCGCCAAAAGCCTGCCCATGCCGCTGGTAGTGGGCGCTTTGAAGCGGTTGGAGCTGCTGCGCACCCGCCCCGAGCTAAAGGAAAACCTCTGGACCATTGTGCGCGCCCTGCAAAGCGGCCTGCGCGAAAAAGGCTTCAATATTGGCACCACTACCTCGCCCGTAACGCCTGTACTCTTGGAGGGGCAGATTTCCGACGCCACCCAGGTAACATTCGATCTACGTGAGAATCACGGTATTTTCTGCTCTATTGTGGTGTATCCGGTGGTACCGAAGGGGGTAATTATGCTGCGCATTATTCCCACGGCTTCGCACTCGCTCGACGACGTGGCCATTACCATCAAGGCCTTCGAAGCGGTGCAGGAAAAGCTCAGCAAAGGTCTTTACTCCAAAGCTGAGGTTCCTGCCGGGCTGCAGAACTAGATTCGGCTTCGCTAAGTGCAAAAGCCAGCCTCCTGCTCGGGGGCTGGCTTTTATTTTGGTATTATTCCGATATGTCCTTCGGGAGTGTTGGGACTAGTGAGGAGGTGTTTACTGGTAAAAAGTGCCTTGTTAGGCCCGAAAACGGGTTTAAGAAAAAAACTTGCCAACTTGCTTGTATTTGAAATCCCTGTATATTAGGGCCGGTTAAACACATTTTTCCACACCAAACAACCCCTCCCAAATGAGCAATTTTAGCCAACTGAAAGACCTCGTGATGTCGCTGGAAGCTGACTTCGAGAAGTTCTACGACAAGGGCAACTCGGCCGCTGGCACCCGCGTGCGCAAGGGCATGCAGGAGCTGAAGAACATGGCCCAGACCATCCGCACGGAAGTGCAAAACAAGAAGAATGACGGTGGTGGCGATGCCGCTCCTGCCAAGGCTGCTCCGGCTAAGAAGGCCGCTGCTCCCGCCGCTAAGAAAGCTGCTCCTGCTAAAAAGAAGTAATTCGACACCGCAGTTCCTGCGGTGAGAATAACTCAGTGTGAGGCCCCGCCGGTTATCGGCGGGGCCTTATTGTTTCCGGGTGGGTAGGTGGCTGCCGCTATTAGCTTCGGGCTGAAACCCAGGAGCCATGCAGGGCCTTCGTATTTAGGCTCCTACCTCCATAAAGCGCACACCCCCCTGATGCCTATAAACAGGCATCAGGGGGGTGTGCGCTTTATGGAGGTAGGCTTACACTACTTTGATTAGGTAGTAGTTCTTCTTGCCTTTCTGGGCTACAATGTACTGGTTCAGTAGCAGCGGTACTTCGGTGGCTTGCTGCTCCAGGGTGGCTTTGGCTCGGTTCAGGCTCACGCCGCCTTGCTGAATCATTTTCTTGGCTTCGCCCTTGGAAGGGAAAATAACGCTGTTGGTAGCTTCGCTCAGCAGGCCGATGACGTTCTGCTCGGTTAGCGCGGCGCGCGGCACTTCCAAGCGGGGCACGCCGGCAAACACGTCCAGTAGCGTTGCCTCGTCGAGGGTAGCTAGGTCGCCGCCCCCGAAGAGCACCTGCGAGGCGGCCAGCGCCGCTTCGTAGGCCGCTTCGCCGTGCACCCGGATGGTTACGTCTTGGGCCAGGGCTTTCTGCAGGGTGCGCAGGTGCGGGGCCTGGGCGTGCTCGGCTTCCAGGGCTTCGATTTCCGCCTGGTCGAGCAGGGTGAACACCCGAATGAGGCGGGGTACGTCGGCGTCGGCGGCGCCCAGGAAGAACTGGTAGAACTGGTAGGGCGAGGTCATGGAGCCATCCAGCCACACGGTGCCGGTTTCGCTCTTGCCGTACTTGGTGCCGTCGGCCTTGGTGATAAGCTGGCCGGTGAGGGCGTAGGCTTTGCCCTCGCCGCCCGACATGCGCCGGATCAGCTCCGTGCCGGTCGTGATGTTGCCCCACTGGTCGGAAGCGCCCATTTGCAGGGTGGTGCCCAGCTCCTTGTAGAGGTGGAAGAAGTCGTAGCCCTGCAGCAGCTGGTAGCTGAACTCGGTGTAGCTGATGCCCTCCGCGCCGGAATCCTCGTTGCCGCCGATGCGGCGCTTCACTGAGTCCTTGGCCATCATGTAGTTTACGGTCAGGTGCTTGCCTACCTCGCGCAGGAACTGCAGGAAGCCAAACTCCTTGAACCAGTCGTAGTTGTTCACCACGCGGGCACCGGTAGGCGAGTCATCGAATACCAGAAACTTCTCCAGCTGAGCCCGAATACCGGCCTGGTTGCGGCGCAGGGCGTCTTCATCCAGCAGATTACGCTCGGCCGACTTGCCCGAGGGGTCGCCAATCATGCCGGTGGCGCCGCCTACCAGGGCCAGGGGCCGGTGGCCGGCCCGCTGCAGGTGCACCAGCAGCATAATGGTAGCCAGGTTACCGATGTGCAGGGAAGGTGCCGTAGGGTCGAAGCCGATGTAGCCGGTGATGGGCGCAGACTGGCGCAGGTGCTCGTCGGTACCGGGCATCATGTCGTGAAACATGCCCCGCCAGCGCAGTTCTTCTATTAAATCCACTGAGTAAATGGGTGAATGAGTGAATACGTGAGTTGGCCCTGGCAAACACTGAAGGCCGCCAGTGGGCCCCGCCAGCACTCTTTGAGAAACCAGCTGAGGCCTATTACAACTGGACAAAGGTAGCAGTACCTTTGCTTTTTGAGAGTGAAAATCACCAATTGCTTCCGTTGGCAGTACGCCTGGCGCCAACCCGTGTCCACTTCACTCATCCACTCTTTTACGCCTCCACTCCGTGACCCTCACCGCCGACGAAATTCTGAAGCAGCTCCAGCAGCGGCAGTTTGCGCCCGTGTACTTTCTGCAAGGGGAGGAGCCGTACTATATTGACCTGGTAGCCGATCTGCTAGAGAAAAACGTGCTGCCGGAGCACGAAAAGGGGTTTAACCAGGTGGTGCTCTACGGGAAGGATACCGATGTGGCCGGCATCCTGAACCAGGCCAAGCGCTTTCCCATGATGGCCGAGCGGTCCGTGGTTATCGTGAAGGAAGCCCAGGCCGTGGCCGATCTGGAGGCGGAGAAGGCGTGGCCGTTTCTGGAGGCCTACCTCAAAAACCCACTGCAAAGCACGGTGCTGGTGCTGTGCTACAAGCACAAAACCCTGGATGCCCGCAAGAAGCTGGGCAAGCTGCTGACCGGCGACAAAAACAACCCGGCCCCGGCTGGCACCGTGCTGCTCACCAGCAAAAAGCTCTACGACAACCAGGTGGCGCCCTGGCTCACGAACTACGTGCGCTCAAAGGGCCAGCAGATCACGCCCCAGGCCACCAACCTGCTGGCCGAGTACATCGGGGCCGAGCTGGGTCGGCTCACGAACGAGGTCGACAAGATGCTCATCAACCTGCTGCCCGGCCACAGCATCGACGAGGATCTGGTGCAGCGCATGGTGGGCATCAGCAAGGAGTATAACATCTTCGAGCTGCAGTCGGCCCTGATTCGGCGCGACGTGCTCAAGGCCAACCGCATTCTGCTCTACTTCGAGGCCAACCCCAAGAACAACCCGCTCATCCCCAACCTGACGCTGCTGTTCAACTACTTCTCCCGCCTGCTGGCCCTGCACCAGCTGCCCGGGAGCCCCACCGAAGCCGACTGGAAGCGCCTGAACCTCGCCAACGCCTACGCCCGCCGCGACTATCAAACCGGCCTGAAAGTATTCGACTTCCAACGCACCCGCGACATCGTGCACTTGATCCGCCGCGCCGACGCCCAAAGCAAAGGCATTGAATCGGGCTCCATGACCGACGGCGAAATCCTGCGGGAGCTGGTGTGGCTGATTCTGCACCCCGTGCCCTTACACGCCGTGGTAGGCATGTAGTGACGCAATATGTTGCATCTTCTTGTCGGTTGAGGTTGTCACAACAGTTCAGGGCCAGTTGTTCCACAACCAGATACGATACATTGCGCCTCTACCATGAGTGAGTTCCCGCTTCTTGTGTGGTCTGGTGGTTACGGCACATTCCGAAACGTTGCTCTCCAAAGTCATGTGTCCTAATTGCTTCTCGGCTGGCATATACAGTTTTCCGTCGTGGTGGGAGTACGAGGCATTTGAGCAGCAACTGTTACGCAAGCCGCTGAAGTTGCTGCCCGTCTATGAAGCATGGCCTACGGAACGTACGATCCGCTACCGCTGCTCACGCTGCCAGGAAGTATGGGTGCTGTCAGAGCCGGAGAATTCCTGGCGCGGTTACTTTTTGCCAGAAGAGTTAGCCGCTAGGTACAATGATAAGCTCGGTAGGCAAGACAAATTCAGGCGTACAGGTTGCCTCGTCTTACTAGGCATGTTGGTTGCCTTCCTCCTGTTGAAATGGCTCACCTGAGTACGGTAGCCAGCCTGCGGCTCGGCGGCGTAGTATAGAAGTCGAACCTAAAGAAAAATTTCCGCGTTAATCGGAAAAATTTCTTTAGGTTCGACCTGTCAAACTGCAACACCTATGGCTGCCACTGCTCATCACCCCAAAATTACGGCTACGATGCCCGCTGCTCTGCGCAAGAAGTGGGCGGCTTGGGGGCAGGCCGGACAGGATTCCTTCGCCCTGGTGATGGAGGCGCGTAAGGGAGTGCCGGCCGCCACGGCGTTTGAGGTAGCCGAAGCATTTCAGCTGCAGGCCAACGAACTGGAAGCCATCTACGAGCTTTCCACGAAAACCCTGCGCTCGTATTCCCAGGAAAAGAAAACCCTGAGCGTGGCCAGCAGCGAGAAGACCCTGAAGATTATCAGCCTCTACAACCTGGGGCTGGAGGTATTTGGGGAGGCAGCCGCGTTTCTGCGGTGGCTGGATAAGCCCGCCCACGGCCTCGACCAGGAGGTGCCCTTGCGCCTGCTGGAAACCAGCGGCGGCATTGATCTGGTGGCCGAGGAGCTGACTCGCATTGCCTACGGTGACTTATCCTAGCCGCGGGGTATGCTGGTATACCGCATCTGCCTGGCCCGCTACGCCGACGACCTGTTCGCCTCCGGCTACCGGGCCCGCTGGAATTACAAAGATCAGTTCGTGATTTACACGGCCTCGTCGCGGGCCCTGGCCTGCCTGGAGAACGTGGTGCACCGGAGCGGGGAGGGCCTTAACGACCAGTTTCGGGTGCTGGTGATTGACGTGCCCGACGACCTATTGGTGGAAGAAATCAGCCTGGCCCAGCTGCCCAAAAACTGGGAAAAAGCCAGCCGCTACGCCCTCTGCCAGCCCCTGGGCGCGGCTTGGTACACGGCGCGCCAGTCGGCGGTGCTGCGGGTGCCCTCGTCCATTATTCCGCAGGAGCACAACTACGTGCTCCACAGCCGCCACCCCGAGTTCAAGCGCATCCAGATAGTAGGGCGGGAGGAATTCAGCTTCGACGCCCGCATCAAGGCGGCCGATGTGGGGTAGCAACAACGAGCTAGGCTGTAGAGACGCAACATCTTGCGTCTCGGCGTCAGAACGAGCGCTCCAGTACGACCAACATCACCTGTCATTCCTCCTGCGGCGGAATGACAAAAGAGCTAACCTCAGCAACGACGAGACGCAAGATGTTGCGTCTCTACACCGACCACCGAAGCCGGAGCAATGCCCAACACGCCGGAGCCACCCTACAGCCACCAGTTCACCTTCCCTGGGCTTACCCTCCCGGACCTGACCAGCGCCATCATTGAGCAGCACAGCAGCGCCGGTATGCTGCCGGAGGGCAGGGCCCTGAACGCGGTGCTTCCTGAAGACTTGAGGATAAACCACGGGCGGTTTAACCTGGGCGCCGGGGTAGGGCCGACGGTGACCGTAGAGCAGACCGGCGACCTGCTGGTGGGCTGTACGTGCTTAACTCCGGCTGGCCGGTTGTGCGCGCACCAGGCTCTGGTACTGTTGGCCCTGGTGCAGCGCCGGGAGCTGCGGATTTTCTTTGATGCCCCGCTGCGCCAGAGTCGGCTCCGGGCCGTGGCGCGGGACTACGGGCTGGAGCAGCAACCCAACCTCGACGAGCATTTTCAGCTAACCTACGCCGAAGGGCAAACCAGCATTACGCCCCGGCAGCCGGAGCTGCTACCCCTCACGGCGGCTACTAAGCAGGAACTAGTGCGCCAGCTCCTGCCCGAGAAACGGCAGTTGCCCCCAGCCGGGCCCGCCACTACGCGCGCCGTGCTGCTAACCCGTCACCGCTACTACGGCCACCTGACCCTGCAACTCATCGAAGCGGAAACCACCGCCGCGGGCAAGCTCCGCAATCCGCTGACCCTACTAAACCCGCTGGATGGCATCTGGAGCGTATCGGACCCCGAGGTGCTTAAGTTTTACACCGGTCTGGCGCGCTTCCAGCATAATTACGAGGAAGAACGGTCGGCCCAGGCCCTGGAGGCCCTGCGGGCGGTAGTGAAAAACCCTTTGGGGCTGCCCGTGTACGCTCACCAGGCCGCCCAGGGCGAGAAACCCACGGCCCAGTCGGTGGCGGCGGTGCGGGTGCACCGGGCCCGGCTGGAGCTGCGCCTGCTGGTGACCGAGCAGGGCGAGTTTTACCGGGTGTCGGGCCAGCTTAGCGTGCTGGATCAGCTGCTGGCTTTGCAGGACGTGACCATTCGCTACGACTACTTCGTGGCCCTGCACGACGACCTGTACCTGCTCGATGACCTAGACGTGTGGCGGGTGGTGGAGTTTTTTAAGAAGCGCAGCAACACCCTGCTGCTGCACCAAAGCAAGTTCCCGGAGTTTCAGCAGGACGTGCTAGCCGGCCTCGAAGACAAGCTCCACATCCACTACACCTACGTGCGGCCCGCCACGCCCCAGCAGCTGGCCCTGGGTGGTTACCAGGAAGAACCCCGGCCGCTGCTCTACCTCTCCGAGGCCGGGGCGCACGTAGAGGTGCTGCCCGTGATGCGCTACGGCGAGCGGGAAGTGTCGGTGCTCTCGCGCAAGCAGCTCCAGGACACGGACGCCCTGGGCCAGCCCTTTGCCGTGACCCGCGACGCGGCCGCCGAAACCCGGCTATTAAAAGCCTTGATGCGCCACTACCCCCACTTCGAGGAGCAACTCCACCTCGACGCCTTGTACGTACCAAAAAAGCAGTTTCTGGATGAGGACTGGTTTCTGGAAGCGTTTGAAGACTGGCGCACCCAGGGCATCACCATTCTGGGCTTCAACCAGCTCAAAGGCAACAACCTCAACCCCCACAAGGCTCACATTACGGTGCAGGTGAGCCGGGAAACGAACTGGTTTGACACCAAACTGGGCGTGCGCTTCGGCAAGCAGCAGGCCACCTTGCCCCAGCTCTACCAGGCCGTGCGCAACCAGCGCCGCTACGTCACCCTCGACGACGGCACCCGCGGCATCCTACCCCAGGAGTGGCTCGATAAGTTCACCCGCTACTTTGCCGCCGCCGAAGTTGTGGAGGAGCAGTTGCGCACGCCCGCCGTCAACTTCGCGGCCGTGGAGGAGCTCTATCAGCCCGAAGAACTCACTCCCGAAGCCCGCGTCCAGCTCGCCGACTACCGGGCGGCCCTGGCCGATTTTGGCGGCATTCAGGCCGCGCCCGTGCCAGCTGGGCTGCAGGCAACGTTGCGCGACTATCAGCGGCAGGGCCTGAACTGGCTGAATTTCCTGGATACCTTTCAGTTTGGGGGCTGCCTGGCCGATGATATGGGCCTGGGCAAAACCCTGCAAGTGCTGGCGTTTCTGCTGCTCCAGCGCGAGAAGGTCGAGCGGGCCGCCAGCCTGGTGGTGGTACCCACTTCCCTGGTGTTTAACTGGCAGGCCGAGGTAGCGAAATTCGCGCCCACGCTGCGGGTGCATACTCTGCACGGAGCCAGCCGCACCAGGCACGCGGCGGAGTTCGACGGCTACGATATCGTGCTGACGACGTACGGCACGCTGGTAGCCGACGTGCGCGCCCTGCAGCGCTACCAGTTCAACTACGTGATTCTGGACGAGGCCCAGGCCATTAAAAACCCCGACTCGCAGCGCTACAAGGCGGCGCGCCGCCTGCAGGCCCGCAACCGGCTGGTGCTCACGGGCACGCCCCTGGAGAACAATACCTACGACATCTACGGGCTGCTGTCCTTTGCCTGTCCGGGCTTGCTGGGCAGCCGGGCCCACTTCAAGGCCCACTTCGCTACCCGCATCGACAAGTTCAAGGACGACAGCCAGGCCCGCGCTCTGCAGCAGAAAATCAGGCCCTTTGTGCTGCGCCGCACCAAAGCCCAGGTAGCCCCCGAGCTGCCCGACAAAACCGAAATGGTGCTCTACTGCGACATGGGCCCCGAGCAGCGCCGGGTGTACGAGGCCTGCAAAGAGGACTACCGTAACCTGCTGTTAGGCCGCCGCGAAGACGTGCTCGGGAAAGACCACCTGCACCTGCTGCAGGGTCTGACCCGGCTCCGGCAAATCTGCAACTCACCCGCTCTGCTTCCCGACGGACCCGATTACGGCGCGGCCTCGGCCAAGCTGGAAGTGCTGCTGGAAGAGCTGCAAAACCACGCGCCCCAGCACAAAATCCTCATCTTCTCGCAGTTTGTGGGCATGCTCGACCTGATCCGGCCCATGCTGGAAGCCCACGACATTCCCTACCAGCAGCTTACCGGCCAAACCCGCCACCGGGCCGCGGCCGTGCAGGAGTTTCAGCAGAACGAGCAGGTGCGCGTGTTTCTCATCAGCCTGAAAGCCGGCGGCACCGGCCTCAACCTCACCGAGGCCGACTACGTGTACCTGGTGGACCCCTGGTGGAACCCCGCCGTAGAAAACCAGGCCATCGACCGCGCCTACCGCATCGGGCAAACCAAGAAAGTGGTAGCCGTGCGCCTCATCTGCCCGCGCACTGTGGAGGAGAAAATCATGCAGCTCCAGCAAACCAAGCGCGAGCTGGCCCAGGACCTCATCCGCACCGACGCCGCCCTACTGAAAACCCTCTCGAAGCAAGAACTGCTGGAGTTATTCGAATAAGTCTGTCATTCCGACGCAGGAGGAATCTGGGTCAAGCATTAGGATACTAACCCAGATTCCTCGTCCCTGGCTTGATGCGCCACATGTTCGGAAGGACAGGTGGTTTGGCAGCAGGCGCGTAACTTGGCCCTGCCTGTTATCCGCTCTCCATTATCTTTCCTATCCCATGCCCGAAACCCCCACCATGCAAGTGCTCGACATCATTGTCATGTCGCCGAAGGAAACCTTTCTCGTGGGCCGGCTGGACGGGCCCCTGAAGCCCGGGCCGTGGGAGCTGCGCCTGAACGAAGAGGTAGTCGCCACCCTGGACATTACCGGCGAGGCCCAGATTGAAGCCGGCCGCAAGGGCAAGCTTCAGCCGCCCCGCGTGGCCGTCAGCCGCACGCCCGTTGAGAAAAGCCGCTTTGACTTCACCCGCGACGAGGTGACGCTGGTGCGCCAGGGGTAGGGCTAGCCTAGGCAGATCGTAATAGATAGAGAATATGTCATGCTGAGCGCAGCCGAAGCATCTCTACCTCTGGCTAATCAAGTGGCCTTGGCCTCTGCAACGTCAGCACGCGAAATGTCTCGACCAGTTCGACATGACGTTCAAGCGAAGTGGTAGAGATGCTTCGACAAGCTCAGCATGACACGAAGCAGTTGGATTAAGCATGACTTTGTTTACATGCTATTCACTCAACCCGACTGAGTAAGCCGCTAGCGTTGCTGCAGGAACCGCAGCACGGCTTTATTAAATGCCTCCGGGGCCTCTTGAGGAGCGTAGTGGGTGGTGTTGGGGAGGATAACCAACTCGCTTTGGGGCAAGGCCTTCGCCAGGGCCCGGGTATGCGCTTCCAGAATTACGTCGTGCTGACCGGCCATGACCAGGGTAGGAGCCGCTACCCCTTGCAGCTCAGCAAACGTCAGCTGGGGCTCTTGCAGCAGGATGCGCAGTAAGCGCGTACGGTTCAGATCAGGGGTGGGGAGCTGCTGTTCTTCCCGCAGCTGCCGGCGCAGAAGCGCCAGGAAATCGGGTTCAATAGCCTCGGGAGCGGGAAATAGGTTGGCGCCCATGACGGCAAGGCGCCGCACGTACGTGGGGTGGCGGAGCGCCAGCGTCAGGGCCGTGTTGCCCCCGTCGCTCCAGCCCAGAATATCTACCTGGCGTAGGCCCAGCGAGTCGAGCAGCTGGCGCGTGTCCTCCGCAAACAGGTCGTAGGTGAAGTCGGCGGTGGTGTGGTCCTGGCTACGGCCCTGGGCGCGGGTGTCCACGGCAATAACCTCGAAATGCTGAGCCAGTTCGCCGATCTGCCGCTGGAAGGCGGCAATGGATTGGCCATTGCCGTGCAGGAGCAGGAGCGGGGTGCCCTTCCCGTACCGCTCGTAGTACAGCCGTCCGCCCTTCACGACTACGTAGCGGCCCGCTTGCGCATTTTCGCCGTAGTGATGGGGGTTGGTAAGATTGGGCAGGGTAGGCGCCGCGAGGTAGCGCAGATACCGCAGGCTGTCGGGTAGTTCGTAATCAGCGGGAGTAGTGGGCGCGGCTTTGCTGGCACCGTAGGAGTCGGCAGTGAGGTAGAAGCTGAGGTAGCTGGCCTTCAGTTGCTGCCAGGCCGCTTGGCTTTTGTTGCGGGTAAGGATGCTATGGCCCGGCGCGGGTACGGCCGATATTCCAAAAGCCTTCGGGGTGCCTTCCTGGGCCTCGCTCTGCAGCCACTGAATGGTTACGGCTACCTCCCGCTGGCCCTGCAACTGCACCTGGTAGGGCGACAGATCCACCCGCACCCAGCCGCGGGGCTGGGTCACGTCGAAGCGCACATCCTGGCGGAGCAGGGGCTGGTCGGGCAGGCCGGCTTTTACGCTGTACAGGTTTAGCCGGAACTTCACGGATTTGAAGCGGTTGAAGGCCACGTGCATGTTGAAGTCGCGCAGGCGGCAGTCTTTATCAATACCGATGATGGTGCCCTGCTCTTTGGCCAGGGCGTCGCTCACTAACCCGGCCTCGGTGTACATGCTGGCCCCCATCAGCGAGGAGCTGCTGGTGCGGCCAAACGTTTTGGTTTTCACCTTGCCCGGCCGCACCGTCACGGCTGCCAGACTAACGCCGCTGGGGCGCAAGCGCACTACCTGCCCGGTGGCCTGCAGCGTGGCTGCGGGCAAGGTGGCCGACTGGTAGCCCACGCACGAAACAATTACGGGGTCGGCTAGGTCGGTGGGGATAGTAAACTGGAAACGCCCCTGCTCATCGGCCACCGTCCCGAGCGGCTTGCCTGTTACGCCCACTGAGGCAAACGGCACCGGCGCCTGGGTCTGCGCATCCAGCACGGTGCCCTGCAGCAAGGTTTGGGCAAGTACATGGGGGGTAGTAACTAAACTCAGCAGGCAGAGCAGGTATAGGAACAGACGCATGGAAAGAAGGTAGGGAGTTGGCAAAGGGAGCCGCCAGGCAGGCGGAAGGTTGCCTTTCTGTTGCCCAAATGCCTAATCCGAATCAGTACCGCTCCTCATTGCGCGCTGAACTCAACTCGATAAGATATTCGCAGGCTTTCCGGAAACCATCCCGCTTATCTGGGCTATGGCGAAAAACCATGTGGTAGCTGTTGGCTTGGTGGGATTCGAATACCCAATAAGCCCCATCCGTTGCGGTAAATAACTCGCAAGGCGGCAATTGCTGAAAGCTACTCGTCGCTAGCAGCTGTTCAACCTGTTGCCACTGCCGCGGCGTAATAGAATGAACAGTCTCTAGCTGAGGTAGCGGCTCCGCTGGACGGTTATGTTCAGCTAGTTCGCGCTGCACCTTTGGGGCTTTGCGTTTTGCATCGAAATCCTATTGTAATCGTGCAGCTTCAGCTTGCGAGGCAGTAGGTGGAACGAACAGAATTTGCTCAAGCCTGGGCGCTGTAGCCGATTTAGTGAGAAACTGGGTCCGTAACGTGGCGCCGCCGGCCTGCTGAGTCAGCGTCAGCAGTACGGGCCGGTGGAAGGAGCGCAGCCACAGAAACCGGTAGGTATCGTTGCCCAGGTAATAGTTCGATAGTACTGGAGCCTTAAAGAAAAACAGATTGGCCGAGGCAGAAGCCAACGCCATCTGACAATAAGCGGTCTGCGAATACTGCATTTTGTCCGTCAACTGATCAACACATGATAAAGCTGCCGGAAAATAAAACGTGGTCGTATCCCGGGGCCGGCCCTGCGCATCGGAAATGGCGGGGTTTTGTGGGTAGGCGGGGGTAGGAGAAATAGGAGCAGAGGCCCCACCGAAGCAGAGGCCGGTAAGCCCGGCGAACAAAGCAGAATAGAACCGTTGCATAGAGCTATACAGGAAATAGGTTCTCTAAACACGGCAGAATCCTCGGGTTTTCTACACTAAACCAGCCGCGTACCGACTTAAAATCGGTTGAGCTTTTCACTACATTTAGCGGCGCCAGTAGCAGTCCAAACACGCTCTAACAACTAAGTAGCGCTATTGGTAAGGGAAGTAACTAGCTCTGATTTTTACCGGAAATAAAGATGAACAAGTATTTGCACTACTGGACTTTGCTTCTCTTAAGCGCAGCAATGCTAAGCGCTTGCCAAACAACGATGGATGAGGAACAGAAAGGCGTTTTTATTATTAGCAATCAGTCCGGCCATGACCTTGAGCTGAAAATATACAGCACCAGAAACCGCCAGCAATTGCCTTTGAGTCTGCGGTTGCCTAATAACACAAGCGTAGAGCGTGTGAGCTATGGCGGGGCGGGCAATATTGCGTATCCTGAATTGTTTTCGCAGGGTGATTCCGTTCGGCTGCTATTCCAGGACGGGAAGCAGTTGCTGCACTATTGCCCCCAGGCCCAGCAGCTCAACGGCCAGTGCCTACCTGCTCGCAACCTTCTAGCCCTGAATCAATACCAAGTGGAGACCTTGAGTGAACATACTAGTCGGTTCAGCTACACAATAACCGCTGCGGACTACGCTTTGGCGCGTTAAAAATCAGGTGACAACAGAGTGAAACGAGAGGGGAAACCTGAGCTGCCGATCCGCTTATGTACACCAAACCGGCCGCGCCCCGCGTTACCACCGGCAAAAAGGGCCGTTTCCGGGCAACCTCGGCCGAACTTTTCGCTACTTTTGGCTGATTCCCGGTGCCCTGGCGGCGCCGGCCTCCCTTGTGCGTAACGCTTTCTGATGAAACTATTCCCCCGCCTGGCGCTGGCCGCCTCCCTTTCCGCTGCCGCCCCCCTGGCCGCGCAGGCCCAGCAAACGCAGGTGTTCACCGCCGACGAACGCCACTACCAGGAAGGCCTCGAACTCTTCGACCGCGGCAAGTACGGCGCGGCCCAGCAAGCCTTCCAGCGCTACCTCGACCTCACCCAGCGCCGCACCGGCGAGCTGGCCCCCGGCCGCACCACCGATGCCGAGTACTACTACGCCGTGTCGGGCCTGTACCTGTTCCACCCCGATTCGGAGTCGCGCATTCTGGCTTTTGCCACCAATAATCCGGCCCACCCCAAAGCCGCGCAGGCCTATTTCGAGCTGGGCAAGTTCTACTTCGACAAGAAGGACTACGTGAAGGCCATTGACTACCTGCAGAAGGTAGGGCCCGACAACCTCAGCGACGACCAGCGGGCCGAGGCCGAATTCAAGCTCGGCTATGCCTATTTCGCCCAGAAGGAGTTCGACAAGGCCAAGCTGCAGTTCGACCGCAACAAGGCCGGGGCCAGCGAGTACCGCTACGCCAGCTCCTACTACGCCGGCTACCTGGCCTACCGCGCCGGCGACTACCAGGGGGCCCGCAAGGACCTGGCCGTGGCCGAGCAGAACGACGCCTACAAGCCCGTGGTGCCGGCCGTGATGTCGCAGATTTACTACAAGGAAGGCGACTACGAGGGCCTGATTACCTACGGCACCCAGGCCCTGCAGCAAACCCCGCCGCCCCAGAGCGCCGACGAAATTCAGCTGCTGGTGGGCGACGCTTACTACCAGAAGGAAGATTTCAAGCAGGCCGCTGAGTACTTCGATAAGTACGCCGCCGGCCGCAAGAGCATCGACCCCAAGGTGCAGTACAAAATCGGGTACGCCAACTTCAAGCAGGGCGACTTCAAGGGCGCTATCGGCAGTCTGAAGGGGGTAGCGGCCCGCCGCGACTCCCTGGGCCAAAACGCGGCCTACCACCTGGGTTTGAGCTACCTGAAAACCAACCAGAAGCCCCTGGCCCTGAACTCCTTCGATGCGGCCCGGAAGGTGACGTTCGATAAGGTCATCACCGAAAACGCGACCCTGAAGTACGCCCAGGTAAACTACGAGCTGGGCAACACCCAGGAAGTTATTGCCGCCCTGCGCGACTTCTCGAAGCGTTTTCCCCGCTCCAAAAACCAGGCGGCCGCCGACGACATTCTCAGCGAGAGTTTCCTGAACTCCTCCGACTACGCCCAGGCCCTCAACTACCTCGACAACCTCGACGAGCGGAGTGCCAAGCTCAACGCTACCTACCAGCGCGTGGCCTACCTGCAGGCCGCTACCCTCTACAACAACAACCGCTACCAGGACGCGCTGCCCGTGCTGGATAAGAGTCTGAAATACCCCCAGGACGAGGCCCTGCGCGCCGCGGCTCAGGTGTTGAAAGGCGAAATCTACAGCTACGGCCAGCAGTACCAGCCCGCCATTACGGCCTACACCGCCGCCGCCCGCACGGCCCGCACCGGCTCGGCCTCCGAAACCGACTTTGATCAGAAAGCCCGCTATGGCCTGGGCTACGCCTACTACAACACCAAGCAGTACGACCGGGCCCGCCAGCAGTTCCAGGCCTGGCTCCAGGACCCGGTAGCCAAGCCCGCCGACCCGAACTACTATGACGTGACCCTGCGCCTGGGCGACACCTACTACGTGGCCAAGCAGTACCAGCAGGCGCTGGATCAGTACAACAAAGTCATTCAGGCCAACGCCGCCGATAAGGACTACGCCTACTACCAGAAGAGCGTAACGCTGGGGCTGATGGGCCGGCGCGAGGAAGCCAGCAACACCCTGAGTACCCTGCTGAAAACCTCGCCTACCTCGCGCTACGCCGACGATGCGGTGTACCAGCAGGCCCAACTCGATTTTGAGGCTGGCTCGTTCCAGCCCGCCGTGGAGGGCTTCTCCCGCCTGATTACCAACCGCCCCAACTCCCCCCTGATTCCGCAGGCCCTGCAGAAGCGCGGCGTGGCCTACCAGAACCTGGAGCAGCACGCAAAGGCCGCCGAGGACTTCAAACGCGTGCTCAGCCAGTACCCGCGCACCAAAGCCGCCGGCAGTGCCATCTACAGTTTGCAGGAAAGCCTGTCGGCCCAGGGCAAAACCGAGGAGTTCGACCAGTACCTGGCCCAGTTCAAGCAGCAGAACCCCGACAGCAAGGCCACCGAAAGCGTGGAGTTTGAGGCTGCCAAGTCCTTGTACCTGGCCGAGAAGTACGCCCAGGCCATTCCGCGCCTGGAAAGCTACCTGCAGCAGTACCCCAGCACCACCCTGGCCGCCGACGGCCGCTACTTTCTGGCCGACGCCTACCTGCGCACGGGCCGCAAAGCCGACGCCCTGCCCCGCCTGAGGGCGGTGGTCGAGGAAGGCAAAAGCGAGTTCGTGAACCGGGCCGTGGGCCGGGTGGCTGATCTGGAGTTTGAAAACAAGAACTACGCCGAGGCGGCCCGCTACTACAGCCGTCTGCGCGAAGTGTCCCAGAACAAGCGGGAGGTAGCCAACGCGGGCATCGGGCTGATGAAGAGCTACTACGAGGCCGGCGACCTGGAAGGCACCCGCCGGGTAGCGCAGGAGCTGCAGGCCCAGGGCGGAGCTTCCATCAACGCCACCAATCTGGCGCTGCTGTATCTGGGCAAAGCCAGCTACAAAGCCGGCAGCCTAGAGCAGGCCATCGGGGAGCTGACCACGGCCGCCAACACGGCCAAGGATGAAAGCGGGGCCGAAGCCCAGTACCTCATTGCCAGCGCGCTCTACCAGCAGAAGAAATACCCCGAAGCCCTGGACGCGGCCTACAAGAGCAACTCCGACTTCTCGAACTACGACCTGTGGCTGGGTCGGGCCTTCCTGCTGATTGCCGACGTGTACAAGGAGCAGAACGAAATCTTCCAGGCCCGCGCCACGCTCAACTCCATCATCGACAACAAATTTCCGGTAGCCGAAATCGTGGAGGGGGCCAAGCAGCGCCTCTCGGCCCTGCCTGCCGACCCGGCGGCTACGTCGGCCCCGGGCGCGCCCAAAACGCCGCCGGCCAAAACCCCGCCCAAAGCCACCACTCCGGCTACCAAACCAGCCACCGGCAAAACCACCAGCAAGCCTGCCACCGGCAAAACGCCCGTGCGCAGCTCCCTGGTGCCGAGCGACGCCGTACCCGCCGATTCTTCCACCAACTCCACGGCCTCACCCCAGGAAGAGTAAATCGGTGTAGAGACGCAACATGTTGCGTCTCGGCGTTGCTGACATTGTTTTGCCAATGCAGTGCCGGTTGTTCAACGACGAGACGCAACATATTGCGTCTCTACAGTATTAGTAATCTGAAGCAAGCATTCAGGCGTAAGACTGTAACGTATTTAAAGTCAGAAAATAATAGGAGAGGGGGTAGCGGGAACAGATGCGCCCGGAGCGTCATCCAAGTCCCTAAGCCCCCAAGTTCCCAAGTCCCCATATGAAGCATAAACTACTGGCCGCCGCGGCCCTGCTGACTACCACCGTTTCGGCTACGGATGCCTGGGCGCAGAAGACGCGTGGCAAGATTGAGGACGCCGAAATTGAGATTGTGAAGGAGCGGGTAAATGAGCTGCCCGAGGCTACCCGCAACTTCGAGAAAGTAAAGATTGAAGCCCCGGCCAAAACCGGCGAGGCTGTCGGCTACACCTACCCCGACTTCCGCCTGCCAGCCGATAAGCTCAACCCCTCAGTGCGGGTGCTCACCATTCGGCAGGAAGAATTGGCTCCGCTCACGGGCAACTACCTCAAGGCCGCCCTGGGCAACTACGGCACCGCCTACGGCCGGGCCTACCTGCACAACACCCGCTCCGAGTCGGCCTCCTACGGGCTCGACTTCCAGCAACTCTCGTCCTCGCGCGGGCCCATCGACAAGAAGAACTCCAGCCAGGCCCAAACGAGCTTGGGCCTTAACGGAGAAACCTACAGCGGCCCCGTGGCGCTGGGCGCCAAAATCGACTTGGGCCGTGAGCGGTACAACTTCTATGGCTACAACCGCAACGTCGCCGATTTGCCCACCCAGGACAGCATCAAGCAGGTGTTCAAGCGGGCGGCCCTGAAGGTGTACGCCCGCAACCGCGCCCAGGATGCGGCCTTCCAGTACGACCTGGGCCTGGGCTTCAACTACTGGAGCGACTACTACCAGGCCCGGGAAAGCAACGTGTACGCTTCCCTGCGCTCGGGCTACCGCCTGGGTGAAACCAGCCGCGTGAGCATCAACGGCGACGTGTCGTTCCTGTCCCACAAGGATTCTCTGACCGTGAGCCGGCCCTTCGTGCAGGTAACGCCCGCCTACGAGGTAACCCTGAACCGGCTGGCCCTTTCGGTGGGCGCTACCCTGGGCTACACCGGCGACACCATTGGCAAAGCCCGGCAGTTCAACGCCTACCCGGCCGTGCGGGTCGCCTACACTGTAACGGAGGATAAGTTCGTGGCCTTTGCCGGCCTGGGCGGCGCCATCCAGCGCGTGACGATGTACGACCTGACCACCGAAAATCCCTGGCTGGCTCCCAACGTGCGCGTGGCCGACACTCGCCGCGGGCCTACTCTGTACTTTGGTTTCAATGCTACCCCGGCTCGGGCCCTGCAGGTAAACGCCCGCGTAACCCTGGCCAACGACCGGAACCTGTACTTCTACAACAACTCCCGCCGCGACTCCAGCAAGTTTGACCTGGTGTACGACCCCAAGGCTACCCAGCTGGTGAACGTGCACGGCGAAATTATTTACAACGCCGCTGAGCAATTTCGCCTGGGCTTTAAGGCCGATTACAACGGCTACAACGTGAAAACCCTGGCCCAAGCCTTCCACCGTCCGGCCTTTCAATCGGTGCTGTTCGGCACCTACAACCTCTACGACAAACTCCTGCTGGGCGCCGAGTTGTACACCTATAGTTCGAGCTACGGTACGGGCTACCGGCGGCCGGCTTCGGTAGGGCTACCCTTCGAAGCCGTGGTGCGCCCTACTGACACGGTCATCGACCTGAATCTGCGCGGTGATTACCGCATTATGGAAAATCTGTCCATATTTGCTCTGGGCAACAACCTCATCGGCCAGAAATACGAACGGTTCCTGAACTACCCCGTGAAAGGAATTAACGTTCTGGCCGGCGTGACCTACGACTTTTAATCTGACGCTGATCTAATGCGGCAAGGCACTTCTAACATTCCGTCATCCTGAGCTCAAGCGAAGGACCTTGTCCCGCCAGAACGATGCACGTACCAACGTACAGTTCGGCGGGGTAAGGTCCTTCGCTTGAGCTTATTGCGCGTAAGGCGCAGAAGTATGGATGCCACTTGCTTGAGGTAATCTGCCAGCCCATTTTCTTACGTACCCACCGAATGCTTTCTGACCATATTCGCACCTTGCTCCGGGACCATGACTGCGTCATCATCCCCGATTTTGGCGGCCTGATTGCCGATTACGCGCCCGCCCAGATTCATCCGGTGCGGCACACGCTGGCTCCGCCGGCCAAGCGCGTAGCCTTCAACCAGTCCCTGACCCGCAACGACGGGCTGCTGGTAGATGCCCTGAGCCGGGAGCTGAACGTGAGCACGGCCCAGGCCCGCCAACTGGTGCGCGAAGCCGTGGTACGGATGGAAACCGAGCTGGAAACCGGACAGCGCACTGAGCTGCAAGGGGTAGGCGTGTTCCGCCGAGCCCCCGGCCGCGGCCTGGACTTCGAATACACCGGCGGCCAGAACCTGCTCAACGCCAGCTTCGGACTACCCGAGTTGGTGTCGCGCCCCGTGCGCGCAACCGACGCCCTGCTGGCCCGCGAGCGGCCAGTGGCGGCTCCGCTCTTGGCTTCGAGCCGCTCGGCCCGGGCCGCCCGCGCAGTCCGCGTTATCGGTTCCGTGGCTATTGCGGGGCTGGTATTGTCGGCTAACTACATTTTCGCCGATATGTTCGGCTACCTGCCGGACAACCTGCGCCTGCATCCGCTGTCAGCCCCCACCGCGGAGGCTCCGGTAGCTGCTCCTCAAGCAGCGGCCAAACCCGCGCTTCGTCAGCAAGCTGATTTGGTTAACACGGCCCGGCCCTCAGAACTGGCCGCTACCCCCACGCCCGCCATAACTGCCGCTAACGAGGAGTGGGAAAAAGCAGCTACCCCGGCTGCCGCGCCCAAGGTGGTGGTTGCCAAGGTAGTAGCCAAGCCAGCCGCTACCCCGGCCCGCAAGGTTACCGTACCCGCCTCGGCTATTAAGCCCGCCGTAACGGTAGCAGCCGCCCCTGTACAAACTGCAAAAGGCAAACCCGCCGCCAAGCCCAAAGCTCCGGGCTGGGAAAAAGCAGCTGCTACCAATGCAACCGCCGGGGCCTCCGGCGCGACAATTAAAAGCCGGACGGGCCGTTACTACATCGTGGCCGGCTCCTACACGAGCTTGGCCAATGCCGAGAAGGGACGCCAGGCGCTGGTACGGTTGGGTCACCCGGCCCGCGTGATTCTGCCCGCGCCCGGTAGCCGCCAGTACATGCTGTCCGCCGCCGATTATCCCGACCGGGCTTCGGCCGACCGTCAGGCCAGCATCCTGCGCAAACGCATGGGCGACCTGTGGATTAAAAACTACTAACCCGAACTTGACTCCATAAATTGAAATTTTGAATAGCTAAAACGCTCAGGCAAAGCGAAATAACGCCTGGGTGTTTTAGCTATTCTTTTGCTTCTCACTTCATCCCACGCATGACGCACCTGCTTTCCCTGCTGCTGCAACTTCAGGTTGGCAGCGACGCGGCTCCCGCCGCTTCGCCCGCCGCTGCCGACTCGGCCGCTACGGCAGCCAACGCGGCGGCCAATGCCGCTTCCGGCCTCTCGCTCATCGACCTGATTCTGGCCGGGGGCTGGATTATGGTGCCGCTGTTCCTGCTCTTCTTCGTTTCCGTCTACATCATTCTGGAGCGCTACCTGACCATCCGCAAGGCCGGGGCCGTGCCCGAGTCGTTTATGCCCGGCATCCGGGGGCTGATGGTGAAAGGTGATTTGCAGGGAGCCAAAATGCTCTGCGCCCAGAACCCCACGCCGCTGGCCCGCATGATTGAGAAGGGTATCCGCCGCATTGGCCTCCCCCTCAAAGAAATCGAAACCAGCGTGGAAAACGTGGGCAAGATTGAAATTGCCCGCCTCGAGAAGAACATCAACGTGCTGGGCATTGTGGCTGGTATTGCGCCCATGCTCGGTTTCGTGGGTACGATTATTGGCGTAATCAAAATCTTCTACGCCATTAGCTCCACCGGCGACTTCGGCATTGCCCAGATTTCGGGCGGTCTGTACACCAAAATGGTTACCTCAGCGGCCGGCCTCATCGTGGGTATCATCGCCCACATTGGCTACCACTGGCTCAGCATTATGGTAGAGCGCATGGTGTTCCGCATGGAGAACTCGGCCATCGAGTTCATGGATATTCTTCAGGACAACTAGTGAATGAGTAATTGAGTGAATGAGTGAGTTGGTTTGACCAGCTGCTCCTTTGCTCATCAACCTCACTCATTCACTCAATTACTCATTCACCGCATGGACCTCAGCCGGCGCCGCAAGGTTTCTTCCCACGTGGAAACCAGTTCGATGAACGACATCATGTTCTTCTTGATGCTGTTCTTCCTGATTGTTTCCACGATGGTGAACCCCAACGTTATCAAGCTCATGCTGCCCAACGCCCGCTCGGGCAAGCAGGCCATGAAGCAGCCCATCACGGTTTCCGTGGATGCGGCCGGAAAGTATTTCATTGACCGCCAGAACATCACCCCCGATCAGCTGGAGCCTGAGCTAGCCCGCCGCGTGCAGGGCCTGGAAAGCCCCACGGCCGTGCTGCGGGTAGATGCCTCGCTGAACGTGCAGAAGCTGGTGGATATTCTGGAGGTAGGCAACCGCCTCAAGATAAAGATGGTCATGGCTACCCAGGCTCAGCAAGCGTCGGGTAAGTAAACCGCTCCCATCAGTGGCGCGTGAACCAGCAGCGCTGGTCTGACCGTTACGTAGTGCAAAACAAGCGCCCCGTCTGCCGTTTTTCGGAGCGGGGCGTATTGATTACCAGAAGCTGCGCTGGCCGGCTGTTACCGGTGGGGTAGCTTCCTCAAACGACAAGTCCCATGGCAACCGAATATCGGGAAGAGCATCGGCGAGAAGCCCTCCTGGGCACAGTAATGATTAATGCGGCGCTGGCTGCCTTATTCTTCTTTACCGTGTTCAAAGGCCCCGATCCGCCCCTGGATGAGCTGGCTGGCGGCGACGGGGTCGAGCTCAACTACGGGGTCGATGAGGTCGGCTCCGGCGACATCCAGAGCCAGGCGCCCGCCAATGAGTCGAAGAACCGGGAGGACAGCCGCCCGCCAGCCGCCCAGCCCGACCCTACGCCGCCCCAGCCCGTGGCCCAACCCGACCCCACGCCGCCCACCGAGCAGCGGGTCGTCACCAGTGAGGCCGAGGAAAGCCCCGTCACGGTGCCGCCCGCCAAGAAGGTAGCTGAGGCGCCCAAGGAGGAAGTAAAGCCCGAGCCCCCGCGCCCGAAAGTGGACCAGCGGGCCGTGTTTACGCCGCGCGCCAACCGCGCCGACGGGGGCGGTAACGGAGTAAACGGCACCAGCAACGCGCCCACCGGCAACAACAACGGCGACAATCCCGGCACCGTCGGCGACAAAGGCGACCCGCGCGGCACCTACGGCGGCACGGCTTACTCCGGCGAGCCGGGCAAGGGTGGCCGCGGCACCAGCCCTGGCAGCGGCGGGCTGGAAATGGCCGGTTGGGCCGTGGTCAGCAAGCCGAATCCGCAGTTCCTGGATAACAATTCCGGCTTCGTGCGCTTCAAAATCAAGATCAACGCCGATGGCGAGGTGGAGTCCGTGACCAAAGTTTCGGGCAACGTGACGCCGGCCCAGGAAAAGGTCTGCCGCGACGCCCTGGAAAATGTGGAGTTCCGCCGCACCAGCTCGGCCGAGGGCGGGGCTACTGGGTTCTACACCTTCCGCTTTACCGTTCAATAAACGTGTCATTCCGAGCGAAGCGAGGAAGCTGGGTTACTCACTAGAAGCTAATTCAGATTCCTCACTTCGTTCGGAATGACAGCCGAAAGCGCCGCTCTACCACGTAGGGCGGCGCTTCGTGCTTTTAATGGTAGGAACACAAAGCAGATGTAGCCACTTACCTTTGCAGCCTGAATATTTGCTTCGCTCCCCATGACCTACCAGCAAACCCTCGACTACCTCTACCAGCAGTTGCCCATGTTTCAGCGGGTAGGGGAAGCGGGCTACAAGCCGGGGCTGGAGCGCACGGAGGCCCTGGCGGCGGCTACGGGCAACCCGGAGCGGAAATTTAAGAGCGTGCACGTAGCCGGGACCAACGGCAAGGGCAGCTCCTCGAACTTACTGGCGGCCGTGCTGCAGGCGGCCGGCTACAAGGTCGGGCTCTACACCTCGCCCCACCTCAAGGAGTTTACCGAGCGCATCAAAGTAAACGGCCAGGACCTGAACCCCGACTACCTCGTGGCCTGGGTGGAGCGCTGGCGTGGCTATTTCAGTGAGGTGCAGCCCTCGTTCTTTGAAATGTGCGTGGCCCTGGCCTTCGATTACTTCGCCGCGCAGCAGGTGGACATTGCCGTGGTGGAAGTCGGCCTGGGCGGGCGCCTCGATTCCACCAACATCATCTGGCCCCTGGTGTCTTTGATTACCAACATCAGCTTCGACCACCAGAACCTGCTGGGCAACACGCTACCCCAGATTGCCGGCGAAAAGGCGGGCATCATCAAGCCCGGCGTACCGGCCATCATCAGCCAGACCCAGCCCGAAGTAGCCCCGGTGTTCGAGCAGAAAGCCCGGCAGGAAGGCGCCCCGCTGCTGTTTGCCGATGCCCACTACCGCGCCGAGCTGCTGCAGGAGCCTACCCCCGAGGACGACACCCAACGCCTGCGCCTGACCTACCAGCATGCGCCCTACCTGGAAAATGTGGACCTGGGGCTGGTGGGCGACTACCAGCGCCTGAACCTGCCCGGCGTGCTGGCCGTGCTGGAGGAGCTGCGCCGCCAGGGCTTCGTGATACCAGAAAGCGCCGTGCGCGAGGGCTTGCGGGAGGTGAGCCGCCTTACCGGTTTCCGCGGGCGCTGGACCATCCTGGGCCGTCGGCCGCTGGTGGTCTGCGACACGGGCCACAACGAAGCCGGGATTCGCTTTATCACCGGGCAGCTGGCGCGGCTGCCGCAGCGACAGTTGCACATCGTGCTGGGGGTAGTCAACGACAAGGACGTGAGCAAGATGCTGAGCCTGCTGCCCCGGCACGCCACCTACTATTTCTGCCAGGCTACCATTCTGCGGGCAATGCCGGCGACGGAGCTGTTTGAAAAGGCGGCGGCCTTTGGGCTGCGCGGAAAAATCTATAGTCCGGTGCAGGTAGCCGTCCGGGCCGCGCGCGCCGCCGCCGCGCCCGATGATGTGGTCTTCATCGGGGGTAGTACTTTTGTGGTGGCCGAAATCGAAGAGCTGTAAAGCTGTCATTCCGAGCGTGAGCGAGGAATCTGGGTTCCCATCCAACGGATTAATCCAGATTCCTCGCTCACGCTCGGAATGACACCTGCTTCAGTTCCGCCAACTCACTATTTCACTATTTCACCACCTCTCCGTTTTGAGTCGAGTTAAACTGAAGCGCTTCGCCGATAACGCCGGGCGCCCCGATGTAATTGAACCCGGTAAAGCCACCTACCAGCAGCTGGGCGGGCGCTGGCACGCAGAGTTTTTTCGCAACTCCAACCCCATTACCCTGGAGGTGGGCTGCGGCAAGGGTGAGTACACCGTGGGGCTGGCCGAGCGCTACCCCGAGCGCAACTTCCTAGGCCTCGACATCAAGGGGGAGCGAATCTGGCGGGGCAGCACCCGCGCCGAGGCCCTGGGCCTGACCAACGTGGGTTTCCTGCGCACCCGCGCCCACGATTTGCTTACCCACTTCGCCCCCGGCGAGCTGCACGAAATCTGGATTACTTTTCCCGATCCGCGCCCCCGCGACCGGGACATCAAGCGCCGCCTCACGGCCCCGCGCTTTCTGGACCTCTACCAGCAGGTGCTGCCCCCCGGTGGGCTGGTGCACCTCAAAACCGATAACGAAGGCCTGTTCGATTTCACCCTCGAAACCCTGCAGCAGCGGCCTGGTGCTACCATCCTGGCCCACACCAAAGATTTGTATGCCACCCCTGAGCTGCTCCCGCACGCCGAGGACATCCAGACCACCTTTGAGCGCAAGTACCGCACGCTCGGAGTGCCCATTAAGTACCTGCAGTTTCAGTTGAGCTAGGTTGTGAGGACAGTGAGCTAATAGGCCGTCATGCAGAGCGCAGCGAAGCATGACGGCCTTCTATGAATCAAAAGTTATTATTGTCCACTCGGCTTAAAATGGGTGAATAGTCAGGGCTTCTGACCAGACTTGAGACCTCCCCGCAGATGCCATCTACTTAGTAGATATTCCCTAGTTGCGGTACAGTGGTGGGGTAGGAGAAAAGCGCCAAACTGCTAGTTTAGCGGCATGACAGCTGCTTCCATCCCCGCCACGCTACCACTATTCCCGGAACTGGACCGCCTGTTGGTGGAAGTGCTACGTAGTCTTGCGCCCGCCGAATGGGAGAAACCCACGTTGGCCCCAGCCTGGACGGTGCGCGAGGTGGCCCTACACCTGCTGGATGGTAGCCTGCGCAGCCTTTCCATGCTGCGCGATGGGCACTTCGCTGGCCCTGGTCCGGCCAGCGGAGAATACGCCGACGTGGTGCGCTACCTCAACGAGCTGAACAACTCCTGGGTAAGGACGGGCCAGCGTCTGAGCCCGGCCGTGCTGACGTGGCTGCTGGAGCTGGTAGGGCCAGCGTACAACAACTTCCTGGCATCCCTGGACCCGGCGGCGCCGGCCGCTTTTTCCGTGGCCTGGGCCGGCGAGGCAGAATCGACAAACCATTTCCACGTAGCGCGGGAGTACACCGAAAAGTGGCACCATCAGCAGCAAATCCGGCAGGCAGTAGGGCAGGAGGCACCGCTATTTGACCCGTTGCTATACCGGCCCTTTTTGGCTACCTGCCTGCAGGCCTTGCCCCATCATTACCGCGCGGTAGTAGCCCCGACAGGCACAGTCGTCCGTTTTCACGTCACCGGTGAGGGTGGGGGTACGTGGTTTCTGCTTCGAGCTGAGAGCGGCTGGGTGCTGAGGCAAAACTACGAGGCGGAGCCGGTAGCCGCCGCTATTGAACTACCCGGCGAGGTAGCGTGGCGGCTGTTCACTAACAGCCTACCCCCGGCCGAGGCTGCCGGCTGCGTGGTGCTGCAGGGCCCGCCCGCGCTAACGGCTCCCGTTTATTCTCTGCTCACGGTCATGGCGTAGCGCGCCGGTCAGCCCGCAACTCCAACACAAGCGGAAGCCTTTTCGGCTAGAAAAGGCCCTCCGCTTGCTTGCTAACAGGCCCCTGATTAGTCCTCTAACTGCTCGAACACGGCTTCCATTTCGTCGAAGTCGCGCAGGCCGGGCTTGATTTCGTCGCCGCCCTGGAGCACGATGCCCGCCGGGTTGAGGGCTTCCACGTAGGCGCGTAAGCCGTTGGGGGCAAAGCCCGCGCCCAGCCACAACGGGTACTGGCGGGCGTGCTCTGTCAGGCGGATTACTTCCGCCGGGTTAGGCAGGGGAGTGGGCGCCGTAGCCAGCACGAAGCCCTGGTACAAAGGGGCCTGCTCGCGCAGCAGCATATCTACGTCTTCGGGCAGCATGTCGGGAATCCAGGAAATGAGGCGCAGGGCGGGCACGGTCAGGGTGGCCAGCTCAGCGGCGGAGTGGCGGCGGTGCAGCAGCACGGCGTGCAGGCCGCACTCCTGGGCCAAGTGGTTGATCTGCTCGATGGGTAGCGCGTCAAACTCCCCAATGAGCTGCACCCCGGCCACCCAGCCGCTCAACTCCCGGACGGTGGCCGGGGTCAGGTGGTCGGCGAAGGCCGGGTCGAGGCGAAACGTGAGGGAGTCGGACCCCATGCCGGCGCAGTAGCGGGCGTCGGAGAGGTTGTTGATGCCGCGCACCATCACGGGAACTATCAAAGCCATAGGAAGGAAGTCAGAAACAAAACAGAATAAGCCAGCACCGGGAACCGAAGCGGGCCGCTGCCTGCAATATTCAAAGAATTTTAGGGGCAGCGCACGGCTTTAGAAGCCCGCAGCGCAGCAACGAGCTTATAATGAAGCTGCTAAATCGAGAGAAAATTTTTGACCTCGTAACATCGCGCCACTTTTTTACCCGGCGCAGAACCGCTGGGCAGAAAACTCGCCCTGTCGGTTTTCGGCGCAACTGACAATCCGCGTACCTTTGCGTATTCGGCCGGAACCTTTCACGCTTCGGGCGCAATTTCATTTAGTATGAACACAACGAAAGGACGGGTGCTGGTAGCCATGAGCGGCGGCATCGACAGCTCCGTGGCGGCTGTGCTGCTCCACGAGCAAGGCTATGAGGTGGTCGGCATGACCATGAAAACCTGGGATTACGCCTCGGCGGGCGGCAGCAAAAAGGAAACCGGCTGCTGCTCCCTGGACAGCATCAACGACGCTCGGCAGATTGCCGTGGAGCTGGGCTTCCCGCACTACATCATCGACATTCGCGACGAGTTCGGCGACTTTGTCATCAGTAACTTCACCGAGGAATACCTGGCCGGCCGTACGCCCAACCCCTGCGTGCTCTGCAACACCCACATCAAGTGGGACGCACTGCTGCGCCGGGCCGACCAGCTGGGCTGCGAGTTTATTGCCACGGGCCACTACGCCCAGGTGCGGGAGGAAAACGGCCGCTACGTCATCAGCAAAGGCCTCGACGACAACAAGGACCAGAGCTATGCCCTGTGGGGCGTGACGCAGGAAAGCCTGGCCCGCACGCTGTTTCCGCTGGGCCAGCTGCGCAAAACGGCCATTTACGACTTTGCCCGGGAGCGGGGCTTCACGGAGCTGGTCAACAAGCCCGAGAGCTACGAAATCTGCTTTATCCCCGACAACGACTACCGGGGCTTCCTGCGGCGGCGGGTACCGGGCCTGGAGGAGCGCGTGGCCGGGGGCGAGTTTGTGCTGCGCGACGGCACGGTGGTGGGCAAGCACGAAGGCTACCCCTTCTACACCATCGGGCAGCGCAAGGGGCTGGGCGTGGCCCTGGGCTTCCCGGCCTACGTCACGGCCATTGACCCCGACACGAACCGGGTAGTGCTGGGCAATTTCGAGGATTTGGCCAGCACCCGCACGGTAGTAGGCAAGCTGAACATGGGCAAATACGCCTCCCTGGAAGGACGCGGGCTGGTGCCGAGCATCACCAAAATCCGCTACAACCACGACGGCTCTCCGGCCTTCCTGGAGCAGAAAGGTGACAAAATCTACATCTACTTCGAGGAGGCGGTACACGCCGTGACGCCGGGCCAGGCCGCCGTGTTCTACGAGGGCGAGGACGTGCTGGGTGGGGGCTGGATTGAGCGCCACACCATTGGCGAAATTCCTGAGCCGTCAACTCCCGTTGCCGTAGCGGCCCAGTAAGGGGGCGGCAGCGTATAAGCCGGGGCGCGGACGAAAGTTCGCGCCCCGTGCGTTATGCCCCGGCTGGGCCAGCCCGCCGCACTTAAGCCACCGCGGTGCCGTCGCCTGAAAAAAACCGGAACCAGTGGGGCCGAATGGTAGTTTCAGCGGCCAGGGGCGGGGAGTGTGCGAATCCTGTGCTATTTTTCGAGCCTTATTGACACTGTATGAACAAGACGTATCCTCTACTTGCTTTCTTGCTTCGGCGTACCGCCCGCGCTGGCGGCCTGTTCCTACTTGGCGCCGCTGTGGGCTTAACCAGCTGTGAAAACGAAACCGTACCCGTGCCAGACCAAGGCCGGAACTACTACCCCCTGGAGCAGGGCGCCTACCGCATCTACGACGTAATTGATACTTCCTACCAGGCCAACGTGCCGACCGTGAGCCGCTTTCAGTTTCGCGAGCAGGTCGATACGGCCCTGGAGCCCGACGCTACCGGCCAGCCCGTGTACCGCGTTATCCGCTCCCGCCGCACCCTGGCCACGGATGCCTGGAAGATAGACTCGGTGATTACCGTGGCCGTGAAAGGTCAGGCCTTGACGGAGCAGCGCCATAACCGCCGCACCGTGGAGCTGGTGTTTCCGGTGCAGGAAGGCAAACGCTGGAACATCAACGCCTTTAATACCCTGGATTCGCTGACGGTAGTAAACCGCTTTTACGTGGGCGCGGACCGGCCGTTCAGCATCACCCGCGGCGGGCAAACCTACCAGTACGAGCACACGGTTACTACCGTCAACGACCTGGCGCAGGACGTGAATGCGGCCTATACCACGGTGCTACGCACCACGTTTGCCCGGGGCATCGGGCCGGTGTACCGGGTGCGCCGGCGCTTTATCAGCCGCTGCGACGCGGTGGGCTGCAATCCGGCCTTTAAGCAGCAGGGCCAGTCCCGCAGCGAAGTGCTGATTGCTTCCGGAAAGTAGGAGCGCTACTCCAGTACCCGTCCGTTTTCTCAACCACCACGCCGGAGCGACTTCTCGCTTCGGCGTGGTGGTTAGTGGGGGGTAGGGTTGCCGCGAAGTAAGGGCCGTGCGGTAGTGCAAAGCGGCCCGGAAAAGGACAACATCCCGGATTCCTTCGTATCTTCCGGCAAGTCAATTCGGCATACGAATGGTTCTATCCCGCCCTTTTCTTCGCTTGGTGCTGCTTGCTGGAATAAGCACCCAGGCGCTCCTGGCCGTGGCCGCCGGCAACTACCCGCCGCGCCCGGCTACGGCTCCCGTCCGCGCGGCGGGCACGGTGCGCAAGCACCTGGTCTACTTCAAGGACAAAGCTGGCACGCCCCACAGCCTTGCCCAGCCCCAGACGTTTCTTTCGGCCCGGTCCGTGCAGCGGCGCCAGCGGCAGAACATTGCCATTCTGCCCCGCGACTTGCCCGTCAGCCCGGCGTACGTGCAGCAGGTAAAAGCCGTGCCCGGAGCCCAGCTCTGGTATACCTCGCGGTGGTTTAACGCGGCCGTGGTAGCCTGCGACTCGGCCACCCTGCTTCAGCTGCAGGCGTTGCCCTGCGTCCGCTCGGCCCGCACCCTGAACCGCGGGCTGCCCGGCACCCGCAAGCGCGGCGCCGGGGACCAAGTGCCAGCTACCCCGCAGCGCAGCACTCGCAACCAGTACGGCCAAGCTTTCACCCAGGCCCAGATGATTGGGGCGGTGAAGATGCACGAGGCCGGCTTCCGGGGCGAGGGCATGCAGATTGCCGTGTTCGACGCCGGCTTTCCGGGGGTGAACACGGCGCCGGCTTTTGCGGCCTTGTTTCAAGAGCAGCGGCTGGCCAGCACATTTAACTTCGTCGATAAAAACCCGGCCGTCTACCAGCGCAATAACCACGGTACGCAGTGCCTCTCCACCATGGCCGGCAACCAGCCGGGCGTGTACATCGGCACGGCGCCCAAGGCTACCTACCACCTCTGCATCACGGAAGATGCCTTTTCCGAGCATCCGGTGGAGGAAGCTAACTGGCTGCTGGCCGCCGAATACGCCGACTCCGCCGGGGTGGACATCATCAGCTCCTCGCTGGGCTACTCTACCTTCGACTACCCCTCCATCGACTACACCTACGCCGATTTAAACGGGCGCACGGCCCTGTCGAGCCGCGCCGCCACGGTGGCCGCCCGGGTAGGAATGCTGGTGGTCAACAGCGCGGGCAATGAGGGCGCCAGCCCCTGGCGCTACGTCACGGCCCCGGCCGATGCCGATTCCATTCTGTCGGTAGGAGCCGTCGATTCCTTGCTGGTGCGGGCCGCCTTCAGCTCCCGTGGGCCTACCGCCGACGGCCGCATCAAGCCCAACCTAGCCGCCATGGGCTTCCAGACGGCCATTGTATCGCCCGATGGCAGCGTGAACCGCGGCAACGGTACTTCCTATTCGTGCCCGGTGCTGGCGGGCATGGTGGCGGGTTTCTGGCAGGCCAATCCGCGCCTAACGGCCCAGCAGGTCATCAGCTTTCTGCAGCGCTCCGGCAGCCGGGCCGCGGCGCCCAATGATGAGGTCGGCTATGGAATTCCTCATTTCGTGCAGGCCTACAACCTGGCCAATCCCGGTACGCCCCTGGCCGCTACCCTCGCGGCGGCCCAGCAGGAGCTATTCATTTACCCTAACCCAATCAAGGAAACGGAGCTGTACCTGCAGCTAGCCGTGGGTTTTCAGGCCGTACCGCTCCTAGTGCGCATCTTTGATGCCCGGGGGGCACTGGTGGCCGAGCAGCAGGTAGCGCCCACTTCGGCCAGCGCCGTGCGCCTGCAGCCGGGCCTGCTGGTGAAGGGCGTGTACACCTGCACCATCAGCGCCGGCCGCGAGCAGCGCACGGTCCGGTTCGTTAAACTCTAGCGGCTGCTTGACTGCGCTTCTTGCTAACTGGGGTAGACTGCTCTTAACGTGGTTATGAGCAGTCTACCCCAGTTTTTAGTATTCGAGCCCGGGAAAAATGCTTGCTATTTTTATTAGCTATATGCACATTTAATTAGCTAACTTGGGACTTATTCGGGGCCGGGTTCTGTTGATTGAACACGACTGCGCGTCGATTTTACACTTCCAACTCTCTTCCAGTATGTTACAAATGATGGTCTCCAAGCGCATTGGGCGCCGGCAGTTTCACTTCACGGTGCAGGGCCCTAACTTTCACGAAGTAGTGGCCGAGTACGACCGGCTGAGCTTCCCTGATGTGCCCAAGTGTGGCCTCTGCGGCTCCGATAACCTGGACCTGACGGCCCGGGTTGCCCAGGATAAATTCAAATACACGTCCGTCAAATGCCTGGACTGTCGCGGCGACGTGACCTTCGGCAAGCGGCAGGACGACGACCAGACCGTATTTCTGCGCAAGACGGAGGACGGCAAACTGGACTGGCGCGCCTGGGAAAAGCCCAGCTAGGCTACCCCAGCTCGCACGCCCACGCTTACTTTCATATAGAGGCCCCGGAATACTAGCTGTTTCGGGGCCTCGTTATGCTGACTACGCTTATGGTACCCCGTTAGGTGCGAAGTTGCTACCCCCTGGATTCGCCGCAGGATTAGCTGCGCCCCTTACCGCCGGCTCACGGCAATCCGCTACTTTCGCAGGATGAACTCTACCCGTCGTATGGCCCCGCTGCTGGCACCCTCCCTCTTGGCCGCTGATTTTGGCAATCTGCAATCCGAAACGGAGCGGCTGGCCGGCTCCGCCGCCGACTGGCTGCACTTCGACGTGATGGACGGGCGCTTCGTGCCCAATATTTCCTTTGGCATTCCGGTGTTGCAGGCCGTACACCGCCACGCCCAGCAGCCCATCGACGTGCATTTGATGATTGAGGAGCCCCAGCACTTTCTCAGCGCCTTCCGCGAGGCAGGCGCGGCCAACATTACCGTGCACTACGAGGCCTGTACCCACCTGCACCGGGTTATTCAGCAAATTAAGCAGCTGGGGTGCCGGGCCGGGGTAGCCCTGAACCCCCACACGCCCGTTTGGGTGCTCGAGGACATTGCCGCCGACCTTGACCTGGTCTGCGTGATGTCGGTGAACCCGGGCTTTGGGGGGCAGGCCTTCATTCCTAACACCCTGCGCAAAGTAGCCGCCCTCAAGGAGCTGCTGGTCGATAGTGGCTCGGCGGCCCTGATTGAAATTGACGGCGGGGTAACCCTGGACAACGCCGCGGCCCTGGTGGAAGCCGGCGCCGATGTGCTGGTGGCGGGTTCCTTTGTGTTTAATTCTCCCGACCCGGTGGCTACGCTGGCCCAGATGCGCCAGCAACTCTCGGCCCTGGCCGCGGACACCGAAGACTACAACTAAGCCGCCCGGATGCCGAAACTTTTCCGTTCTCGCTCGGGGCTGTGGCTGCCCCTGCTGTTGCAGGCCGTGCCCGTGGGGGCGGTGCTGACCCTGACCGTGAGCCCGGTGAGCACCGTGCAGGCCCAACAAACGGCCCGCGTACTCGTGACGGGCACCGTGCGCGACGCGGCCGGGCAGCCCCTGGAGCAGGTAGCGGTAGGAGTGGAGGGCCTGGTGGGCGGCACCAGCACCGACGACCGGGGCCGGTTTGCCCTGCCGGTGGTGCGTCCACTCAGCGGCAAAGCGCCCGTACTGGTGGTGCGCCGGCTGGGCTACCAAACCCAGCGCCTGACGCTGAACCTGCAGGAGCAGCGTGAGCTGACCCTTACGCTGAGCGAGGATACCCGGGCCCTGGGCAACGTAACCGTGCGGGGCCGCACCGACGCAACGGACACCCGGGAGCAAGTCAGTATTATTCCCCTGGACCCGCGCGCCGCCAAGGAAATTCCTTCCCCCTTCGGCGACTTCAGCGCCGTACTGAAAACCCTACCGGGGGTAACCAGCACCAATGAGTTAACCAGTACCTACTCGGTGCGGGGCGGTAACTACGAGGAAAACCTGGTCTACGTCAACGGGTTTGAGGTGTACCGGCCGTTTCTGGTGACGGCCGCCACGCAGGAAGGGCTCAGCTTTATTAATCCGGATCTGGTAAACCGGGTGGAGTTTTCCACCGGGGGCTGGCAGCCGAAGTTTGGCGACAAGCTGTCCTCGGTGCTTAATGTGGAGTACAAGCAGCCCGCCACGTTTGGCGCCTCCGCCACGGCCAGCTTGGTGGGCGGCACGGCCCACGTGGAGGCAGCCTCGCCTAGTAAGCGGGTCAGCTACCTGGCTGGGGTGCGCTACAAGAATGCCACCTACGTATTCAACTCCCTGCAGCAGCAGCAGGGCCGCTACAACCCCACGTTCTACGACGCACAAAGCCTGATTACCCTGGCCCTGGGGCCGCGGGAAAACCTGGAGCGCACCACGCTTAGCGTGTTTAACACGTTTGCCCACAACGACTTTCGCTTTAACCCCGAAAGCGGGGAAAGTACGTTTAGCACCGCCGCCAACCAGCTTTCCCGCCTCTACATCCTCTACGGGGGGCAGGAGCGCATGCAGTACGATACGTACCAGGGCGGACTGAATCTGCGGCACGCGCTACGGTCCAACGTGCAGCTGGAGTTGCTGGGAGGATTGCTGTATTCGCGGGAGTTTGAGTACCGCGACGTAGAAGCAGCCTACAGCATTGCCGAAATCAACCGCGACCCGGACTCGGAAGACTACAACGGCGACCTGGACCGCCGGGGGCTGGGCTCGCGCTTCGACCACTCCCGCAACAACCTCACCGCCCGTATTGCCACCCTGGAAACCCGCGGCACCTGGACGCCCGGGGAGCGAAGCGCCGTGCGCTGGGGGCTGAAAGTGGGGCGGGAGCGAATTCAGGATGAGCTCAACGAGTACAGCTTCACCGACTCGGCTAACTACGTGCCCGATGCCCGCCGCCGCCGCCTGCGCTCCGACTTGGGGCTGGAAAGCACCCGCACTCAGGGCTACGTGCAGCACACCTACCAGCTGGATTCGCTGAAAACCCTGACCTACGGCCTCCGGCTTAGCTACTGGACCGTCAATCAGCAGCTCAACCTCAGCCCCCGGGTACAATACGCCTTTACCAGCGCCCGCAACCCGCGCGTGTCCTGGAAGGCCGCGGCCGGGGTGTACTACCAGCCACCCTTCTACCGGGAGCTGCGCTACCAGTCTGGGGCTCTGCAAGCTCAGCAGGGTCAGCTGAATCCGGAGTTGCGGGCCCAACGCTCCCTGCATTTCATCGTCGGCAACGAGCTGCGCTTTACCAAGTGGGGCCGCCCGTTTCGCTTTACCGGCGAGGCTTACTATAAGTACCTGACCGACGTAGTCCCCTACGACATCGACAACGTGCGCCTGCGCTACTACGCCCAGAACAACGCCACAGCCTACGCCGCCGGCCTCGACGCCCGCGTAAGCGGGGAGTTTATTCCCGGCACCGAGTCGTGGTTTAGCCTGGGCGTGCTCACTACCCGCGAAAACCTGGCCGGGGATTCTATTAACATCTTCAGCGAAGATCAGAAGACAATCATCGGCCGTGAGCCCAAGGGCTACATTCGCCGGCCCTCCGACCAGCGCCTGAACCTGGGCGTGTTTCTGCAGGATAACCTGCCGGGCAACCCCTCGGTGAAAGGCTACGTGAACCTGGTATTTGGCACGGGCCTGCCCTTCAGTCCGCCCGATAACCCGGATTTGCGCGGCACCAACAAACTCACCCGGGCCTACAAGCGCGTGGATCTGGGCTTTACCAAAGTGCTGACGTTGCGCACTGCCGTGGAGGAAGCCAGTGGCCGCGCCGTGCAGCTTAAAACCCTGTGGGCCAGCCTGGAAGTGCTTAATGCCCTGGGCGCCGACAACCTGGCCGGCTACAACTACATTCAGGACCTGAATGGCCGCCTCTACGCCATCCCCAACTTCCTCTCGCGCCGGCTCGTGAACCTGCGGGTAACGGCTCGTTTCTGATTGGCCCATCCGCCGAGAATGGAACCTGCTACCTTCTAAGAGCAGAAGCCTTGCCTCCTGCGTTTGGCGGGGCTTGTGCTCTTAGAAGGTAGCAGGTTCTATTACCTGACAGGACCAGTGCCGTCCTGTACTGCATTAGTCCTGCTGGGCTGTCTGGTGCACATCCCGGAAGCAGAGCATGGCCCCGAGCTGCTCTTCTTTGTCGGCGTCGAAGCCGCAGGTAGCCCGGAATTCAGCGGGGTTGCGGTAGGTGCCGAACAGCCAGTCCCAGATGACCAGGTCGCCGTAGTTATGGCTGTGCTGCTGGTATTGGTGATGGACGCGGTGCATTTCGGGGCGCTGAAAAACGTAGCCCACCCAACGGGGAGTGCGCACATTGGTGTGGTAGAAAAACTCGCCCAGGGCGGTGCAGAGCGTGTATACAGCCCCGGCGGCGGGGCTCAAGCCCAGCATCGTGTACACCAGCAGCCCACCGATAAGAGAATTCACGGTCATCTCCAGCGGGTGCTTGTAAAAGGAAGTGATGACCTCAATCCGCCGCGGGCTGTGATGAATCTGGTGGAAGTGCAGCCACAGAAAATCCTGGGTATGACGCCAGCGATGCCACCAGTAGAATACGAACGTCGCCACCACGTAGGCCAGCAGCCCGCCGGGTACCGGCCCCACGTAGCGCGACACGTGCAGTAGGGAGTAGGCCGAAAACCACTTTTCCCAGGTTATTCCGGCTACCACTACCACCAGCAGCTGGGCCAGGTTTATGGTCAGCACCCGCAGGGGCCAAGTGGCAATCCGGGGCAGCTTCCAGCCGGGAATTAGGCGCTCCAGCACGAAGCAAAAGACAAAGGCCCCGAAAATAAGGACCAGCAGGGGCGGCGCGCCCCACGGCGGCAGCGTCAGGCTCAGGGCGGGGCTGCTGCAGAACAAAGCCGCCGGAATATTGAGGTGCATAAGAAGCGGGGGGTGGTGAAATCCTGCTTCAAAGGTGCGGCGGCGGCACCAGGCAACCCTTGATATTTATCAAGAACGGCGGGCACGCAGGCGGCTTAGGGTTTCCGGGGTCAGGCCCAGGTGGGAAGCCAGCATTTTGAGCGGTACGCGCTGGAAAATACCGGGGTAGTGAGCCAGTAGCTGCTCGTAGCGCTCCGCCGCCGAGAGCATGCGCAGCTGCAGGGCCCGCCGCTCACTGAGCACGTAGTACTGCTCCGTGAGACAACGGCCGATAAAGTTAAACTCCGGAAACTGCCGGTACAGCTCCTGCAGCTGCTCGTAGCTCAAGGACCACAGCACGCAATGCGAGAGGGCCTGCAGGTACTCGTGGGAGGGCTGCCGGGAGAAAAAGCTCAGGATGGAAACGATGAAGTTGCCCTCGGGCATAAACCAGGCGGTTACTTCCTTGCCCTCTTTCAGGTAGTAGCCGCGCACCAGCCCGGTTTCCAGAAAGTACAGCCGCTGGGCCGTGTGGCCGGGTTGCAGCAGGTGCTGCCGCGGCTGGGCCGTGTCGCGCCGGACCTGCTGGCGCAGGGCCTGCGTCAGCCCCGCTGAAAGCGGGTGCAAGGAGTGGCAACGCCTGAGAAATTCTTCCATGGACCTAAGATAACCGCCTGGCCGTAACCCAGAAAAAAAGCCGCCCTGCGGGCAGGGCGGCTTTGAAAAAGGGGAACGGGAGGTAGGGCCGGGCGCTAGTAGGCTTTGGCCTGCCACTCCGTAAGGGCGATGCGCATGCTGGGCAGCTGGCTCTTAAACGTGCTGTCTTCCTTGTCGCCGAGCTTGATGGCCTTGCGCGCGTACACGATGGCCGTGCCGAAATCCTGCTGCTGGGCCAGCAGACGAGCTTTCACCCAGTTGTTGGTGGCCGCATCCTGCAGGCGCAACGACTCATTAATGTAGGTAAGGGCGCGCTCGGCCTCGATGTTGTTTTGCACCAGGTAGTCGGCCGCCTGGGCCAGCAGCTGCCAGTCGCCGGGCTTTTGCTGCAGCACCCGCTCAATGCCGCTGAGCACCTGTTTGTGCACTTCGGTCTCGATGGGGAGCGTGAGGGTGCGCTTTTCCCAGGTCAGGTTCAGGTGGGCGCCCGTGGGTTTAATGTCGGAAAACCAGTAGAGCAGGTTTTCGTGGAAGGGCGCCGTTTCCGGCATGGCCGGCACCCGCACCACGTCGTCGCGCTGGTCGTAACCCTCGGCGCCCCAGTGCGTGGTCACCCGGTTCAGGACCAGCTCCCAGTCCCGGTCTTGGTGGGGAACCACGTAATACGAGTACTGGCCCGCCGGCACCAGTTGCCCGCGCAGCAGCACGGGCGTGGAGAAGGTAACGAGCGTATTCTCGTTGGCACCCGCCCGCCACACCTGGTCGTAGGGAACCAGGCTGCCCCACACGGCGCGCGCCCGTACGGCTGGCGCGTGGTACTCCACGGTTACCTCCGTCAGCCCGAAGGTTTGGCTGACCAGGGCCCGGGGGCTGGCCTGTGGTAGGGGCAGCTGCACGGGCTGGCTGCCCGCGGGAGTAGGCGCGGGCGCGGAGGTAGGGGCGGCAGGGGGCGCTACCGGGGTTTCGGCAGCGGCCGGGGCGGGAGCAGCAGACTGGGCCTGGGCCCGGCCCGCCGCACCGAGCAGGCTAATCCCGAGTCCCAAACGAATAGCCGCGAGCCGGACACGATTCATAGGCAAAACAACACTAGGTAAGCAGCAGAAGGAAGGGGACAGTGACAGGTGGCAGTAGGCTTGAAACAATGATGCCAGAAATCAGGTTGCAGGGTGGCGGAAAACGTAAAGGTCCGGCTTTCGCGTAAAATTTTTGGTGAAAAGTTTTCATCCTACCCGTTGGCCCGTACATTTGCCCAGCTACTACCAGCCTCGTATGCCTTTCTCCGCGCTATTTGCAAGCCCTTGCCACCAGTTGGCCGCCCACGCTCTGGGCCGCCTGGCCGGGCCGTGCGCGTCGCAGCACCAGCATCATCACGGGCACCATTCCTCTTTCTAGAGGAATATACGCATCATATTGACCCCGTTGGGCGAACCGCACCGGTTCCCCGGCCCCCGCAACCAGGTGGCCCCGGCAGAGTATTGCCTGTTCCAACGTCTTGGGTCCCGCTTTCCCCGTAACCCTTCCCGAATTAGCCTGACGAATGGTAGTTGCTGCCACTTCTTACTTTCTAATTCTTACTTCTTACGTAAACCACTATGCTCCGTCTGGCCATCCAGAAATCGGGCCGCCTAAGCGAAGACTCCCTGACCCTGATTCGGGAGTGCGGTATCAGCTTCCTGACGTCCTCGTACAAGCTGAAAACCGAAGCCACTAATTTTCCGCTTGAAATCCTGTACCTGCGCGACGACGATATTCCCGGCTACGTGCAGGACGGCGTGGCCGACCTGGGCATTGTGGGCCAGAACGTGCTGGTGGAAGCTGGCCTGCCCCAACTGGAAATCGAGGGGCTGGGCTTTAGCAAGTGTCGGCTGAGTTTGGCCGTGCCCCGGGCCGCCGGCTACGATTCCGTGGCTGACCTGCAGGGCAAGAGCATTGCCACGTCCTACCCCCAGATTCTGGGCTCCTACTTGCAGGAGCGCGGCGTAACGGCCAACCTGCACACCATCAGCGGGTCAGTGGAAATTGCCCCGAGCATTGGCTTGGCCGAGGCCATCTGTGACATTGTGAGCAGCGGCTCGACGCTGCTGGGCAACGGCCTGCGGGAGGTGGAAACGGTGTTTCGCTCCGAGGCCGTGCTGATTGCCAACCAGAGCCTGAGCCCGGACAAGCGGGAATTGCTGGAGCAGCTGCAGTTCCGGATGCAGGCCGTGCGCCGGGCCCGCCGCAACAAGTACATCGTGCTCAACGCGCCCGTGGCGGCCCTGGACGCGGTAAAGGCTCTGTTGCCCGGCATCAAGTCGCCCACGGTGACGGCCCTGGCCGAGGAAGGCTGGGTGTCGGTGCAGTCGGTGGTAAACGAGGATGATTTCTGGCATATCACCGGGCAGCTCAAAGCCGTGGGAGCCGAAGGCATTCTGGTGCTACCCATTGAGAAAATGATTGCCTAATCCGGGCCTTATGGACTTGGGTGAGGCCCCCCGGCCCCCCGAAAACGCGGTCCGCACGGCAACCCAGACTCCCGAATCCCCAGACTCCCCAACCAGATGCAGCTCTTTTCGTACCCCGCCCCGCCGCAGTGGCCGGCGCTTCAGCAGCGCGCCGCCGCCCAGCAGGCCCAGGATATAGACCAGCGGGTAGAACAGATTTTTGACGATGTGCGCCGCCGCGGCGACGCCGCCCTGCTGGAATATGCCCAGCGCTTCGACGGGGCCGATCTGTCGGCGGGCCTGCGCGTGAGCCTGGAGGAGCTGCGCGCGGCCGCGGCCCAGGTGCCGGCCGCGCTGCAGGCCGCCATCCGCCAGGCCCACGCCAACATTCTGCGCTTTCACCAGGCCCAGGTGCCCCAGCCGGAGCACGTGGAAACCATGCCGGGCGTGCAGTGCTGGCGCCGGGCCGTGCCCGTGCAGCGCGTGGGCTTGTACATTCCCGGTGGCACGGCCCCCTTGTTCAGCACCCTGCTGATGCTGGGCGTGCCGGCCCGGCTGGCGGCCTGCCCCGAGGTAGTGCTGTGCACGCCCCCGCAGCGCGACGGCTCCGTAAACCCCGTTATTCTGTTTACGGCGCAGCTGCTGGGCATTACTACCATTATCAAGGCCGGGGGAGCCCAGGCAGTAGCCGCCCTGACCGGCGGTACGGCTTCGGTACCCGCCGTCGATAAGATTTTCGGCCCCGGTAACCGCTACGTTACGGCCGCCAAGCAGCTGGCTACCCGCTACGGGGTGGCCATTGATATGCCGGCCGGGCCCTCGGAAGTGCTGGTTATTGCCGATGCCTCGGCCAATCCTGCCTTCGTGGCGGCCGATTTGCTGAGCCAGGCCGAGCACGGCCCGGATTCGCAGGTGATTTTGCTTTCGGATTCCTTGCCCATGCTGGAGGCAACCCAGGCCGAGGTAGCGCGTCAGCTGCGGGAGTTGCCCCGGGCGGAGGTGGCGGCCCAGGCCCTGCAGGAAAGCCGCGCTATTCTGCTGCGTACGCCCGAGGAAATGCTGTACTTCTCCAACCAATACGCGCCGGAGCATTTGATTTTGGCCGTGCAGAACCCGGAGCAGCTGGCTGAGGGCGTGACCAGCGCCGGCTCGGTATTCCTGGGCCACCTGACCCCGGAAGCGGCCGGCGACTACGCCTCGGGCACAAACCACACCTTGCCCACCAACGGCTACGCCCGCAACTACAGCGGGGTGTCGCTGGATTCCTTCCTGAAGAAAATTACCTTTCAGCGGCTTACGGCCGAAGGCCTGCGCCACGTGGGGCCGGTGGTGGAGCTAATGGCGGAAGCGGAAGGCCTGCAGGCCCACGCCCGCGCCATAACCCTGCGGCTGGAATCCTTGGCCTTGCCGCAGCGGTAGGAAAAAGCAGCTTGCCACCGTGGTTTCTCCAGCCGTCGACTCCTTAGTATATAGTGTGCCCTACGCGGGCCTCCCGGCTACCCGCGTAGGGCACCAAAAAGAAGTTTTCCCGGCGGCCCTTTTTAGCAGCGCGCCTGCTGCATCTACTCAACAACGTCCGTGATTCATGTTTGATTTAGACAGTCTCGTGCGGCCCAACATCCGGGCCATGAAACCCTACTCCTCGGCCCGTGACGAGTTTCAGGGAGAGGCCCAGGTCATGCTCGACGCCAACGAGAACAGCCTGGGTAGCGCCGGCCCCGAGCAGTTCAACCGCTACCCCGACCCCTTGCAGCGGGCCGTGAAAGCCGAGCTGGCCCAACTAAAGCGCGTGCGGCCGGAGCAGATTTTCCTGGGCAACGGCTCGGACGAAGCCATCGACCTGCTGGTGCGCCTGACCTGCGTGCCCGGCCAGGACCGCATCCTGATTCTGCCACCCACCTACGGCATGTACGAGGTAGCAGCCAACCTCAATGACATAAGCCTGGAGCGCCTACCCCTGACCCCGGACTTCCAGCTGGCCCCCGAAACCGTGGCCGCCGTTGTGGCCTCCGAAGCCAAGCTGGTGTTCCTGTGCTCGCCCAACAACCCCACCGGCAACCTGCTGCACGCCGAGGCCATCGAGCAGATTCTGCGCGGCTTCCGCGGGCTGGTGGTGGTGGACGAGGCGTACGCCGATTTTGCCGCCGCTCCCAGCTGGACCACCCGCCTGGCGGAGTTCCCCAACCTGGTCGTGCTGCAAACCTTCTCCAAGGCGTGGGGGCTGGCCGGGCTGCGCCTGGGCATGGCCTTTGCCGCGCCGCAGGTTATCGGTTACCTCAACAAAATCAAGCCCCCGTATAACGTGTCGGCCGCAACCCAGCAGCACGCCCTGCAGGCCCTGCGCGATGCGCCCCGCTTCGAGCAGATGCGGCGGGCGCTGCTAGCGGGCCGCGACTGGCTGGCCCAGCAGTTGCCCGCCTTGCCCATCGTCGATACCGTGTTTGCTTCGGATGCCAACTTCCTGTTGGTGCGCTTCCGCCCCGACGCGACGGTGCTGTACGACTACCTGCTGAGCCGGGGCATTGTCGTGCGCAACCGGACCACCCAGCCCGGCTGCGCCGGGACGCTCCGCCTCACCGTGGGTACTCCCGCCGAGAACGAGCAATTGCTCGAGGCCCTGCGCGCCTTTAACTAAATCAACCTCACTGGCCCGCCGCCACCGACAGCCCACGTCATCATCCACCACGCTAGATGCCTGAGGCGCGCTGGCCCGAACGGGAAATCTTGTAACCACTCCATGAAGAAAGTTCTTTTCATTGACCGCGACGGCACCATTCTGATTGAGCCGCCGACGGATTTTCAAGTTGATGCCCTCACCCGGGAGAAATTCCAGTTTGTGCCCGGCGCCATCAGCGGGCTGGCGCGCATCGCCCGCGAGCTAGACTACGAGCTGGTGCTCGTCAGCAACCAGGATGGGCTGGGCACGGAAAGCTTTCCGGAAGACACCTTCTGGCCGGCCCACACGATGATGCTCGACATTATGCGCTCGGAAGGAGTGGAGTTTGCGCGTGAGCACATCGACCGGAGCTTTCCCCACCAGAACCTGCCTACCCGCAAGCCCGGCACCGGCATGCTGCAGCAGTACCTGGACCAGGGCAGCGGCTACGACCTGGCCGGCTCCTTTGTCATTGGCGACCGGCTGACCGACGTGGAGCTGGCTCAGAACCTGGGCTGCCAGTCCATCCTGATGCAGCCGGAAGGGGAGGGCTACGAGCGCGCCGCCCTGACCACTACTAGCTGGGAAAAGATATACCAGTTTCTGCGCCTGCCCGCCCGCACGGCCGTGGTACAACGCGACACGAATGAAACTAAGATCAGCATTGAGCTGAACCTCGACGGGAACGGCCGGCCCCAGATGCACACCGGGCTGGGCTTCTTTGACCACATGCTGGATCAGCTCAGCAAGCACTCGGGCGTGGATATGAAAATTTCGGTACAGGGCGACCTGCACATCGACGAGCACCACACCATTGAAGACACGGCCATTGCCCTGGGTGAAGCCTTTACCCAGGCCCTCGGCGACAAGCGCGGCCTGGCCCGCTACGGCTTCCTGCTCCCCATGGATGACGTGCTGGCCCAGGCGGCCATTGACTTCTCGGGCCGCCCCTGGATGGTGTGGGAAGCGGAGTTCAAGCGCGAGAAAATCGGGGATATGCCCACGGAAATGTTCTACCATTTCTTCAAGAGCTTTTCCGACGCGGCCCGCTGCAACCTCAACATCAAGGCCGAAGGACAGAACGAGCACCATAAGATTGAAGCTATTTTCAAGGCCGTAGCCAAGTCCATAAAGATGGCCTTGGTACGGGATGCCGGGCGAATGGAAATCCCCAGTACCAAGGGTATTTTATAGTTTACCCATTTGTTTAAACAAATGGTAATACCCTGGCTCGCTGCTTGATTCAGCCGCGTAGCAGGTTGAGTTAGCGTAGCGGCCGGCCTGGTTTGCTAGCTGCAATGCTGGCTGCAACAAATGGTTAAACAAATGAATTAATCTTCGGACGAGTTGACGTTCTTCAAATGGAAATAGCCGTAATTGATTACAAAGGAGGCAATGTGCAGTCGGTGCTGTTTGCCCTGGAGCGGCTGGGCGTGCAGGCCACCCTGACCTCCGACCCGGAGGTCATTCAGCGGGCCGACAAGGTGTTGTTTCCCGGCGAAGGCGAAGCGGCCTCCGCCATGCGGGAGTTGCGGGTGCAGGGCCTGGACCAGGTGTTGCCCACGCTCACCCAGCCGTTCCTGGGAATTTGCCTGGGCATGCAGCTGCTGGGCCAGCACAGCGAGGAAGGCGGGGGTACTGACCTGCTCGGGATTTTGCCTTTTAACGTGATCCGCTTTCCGGCGGCACCCGAGTATAAAGTGCCGCACATGGGCTGGAACAACCTGCAAGCCTTGCGGACGCCGCTCTTCGCGGGCCTGCGCGAGGAAGACTACGTGTACTTTGTGCATAGCTACTTTGCGCCCGTCGGCGACTATACCATTGCCCAGGCCGAGTACCCGGCTCCGTTCAGCGCCGCCGTGCAGTACCAGAACTTCTACGCCGTACAGTTCCACACGGAAAAGAGCGGTCCGGTTGGTACCCGCATCCTGGAGAACTTTCTCCAGCTGTAGAAAAATCTGCAGCCACTTAGGGCTTATCCAGGGGCCTTGCGCTACCCCAGCACCCAGGGCTACCCATGGCCCTGGCTGACCACCCTCTCTGCTGAAGTTATTACCCCTCATCACCCCAGACTGACTACATGGAAATCATTCCCGCTATTGACTTAATCAATGGCCAGTGCGTGCGCCTGACGGAAGGCGACTTTGCCCAGCAGACCACCTACGATGCTGACCCGCTGGCCGTGGCCCAGCGCTTCGAGCAGCACGGCGTGCGGCGCCTGCACCTGGTAGACCTGGACGGGGCCCGGGCCAAGCAGCCGGTAAACCTGCCGGTACTCGAGCGCATCGCCCGGCACACGAGCCTGGTCATTGATTTTGGCGGCGGGTTGCAAAGCGAGCAGGCCGTGCGTCAGGCCTTCGACGCCGGGGCCCGCCAGATTACGGCCGGCAGCATTGCCGTGCGCGAGCCCGGGACGGTAGGCGGGTGGCTCCGCGAATTCGGGACCGAGCGCGTCATTATCGGGGCCGACTTCCGCGACAACTTCATTGCCATTAATGCCTGGGCCGAGCAAAGTGAGCGGACCCTGCGCGAGTTCGTGGAAGGCTACCTGGCGGCCGGGGCCACTACCTTTATCTGCACTGATGTCAGCAAGGATGGTAAGTTGCAGGGCCCCGCCCGGGCAACCTACCAGCAGCTGCGCCACGAGCTACCCGCGGCCCGGCTGGTAGCCAGCGGCGGGGTTACCACCCTGGCCGACGTGGAGGCCCTGGCGGAAATCGGCATGCACGGGGCCATTATCGGCAAGGCCATTTACGAAGGCACCATCACCCTGGCTGAGCTGCAGCCCTGGCTATAAGAATTCCTACCTGATGCTCACCAAACGAATAATTCCCTGCCTCGATATTAAGGATGGACGCACCGTGAAGGGCGTGCAGTTTGAAGGCCTGCGCGACGCCGGCGACCCGGTGGCCCTGGCCGCCCGCTACGCCCGCGAAGGGGCCGATGAGCTGGTGTTCCTTGATATTACGGCCACCAACCAGAAGCGCGCCACGCTGGTAGCGCTGGTGCGCGATGTGGCCCGGGAGCTGGACATTCCCTTTACGGTGGGGGGCGGCATTGGCACCGTGGCCGATGTGGAAGTGCTCCTGCTCAACGGGGCCGATAAAGTCAGCATCAACTCGGCCGCTCTGGCCCGGCCGGCGCTGATTGACGAGTTGGCGGCCCGGTTCGGCTCCCAATGCATCGTAGTGGCGGCCGATGCGCGCTACCATGCCCCCGACGGCTGGCAGATCTACACCCGGGCCGGCACCCACAACACCGGCCTGGACGCGGTGCAGTGGTGCCGGGAGGCGGCCGAGCGCGGGGCCGGCGAAATTCTGCTAACTTCCATGAGCAACGACGGCACCAAGGACGGCTTCGCCCTGGACATTACCGGCGCCGTGAGCCGGGCCGTGTCGGTGCCGGTGGTGGCCTCCGGCGGGGCCGGCTCCCTGCAGGATTTCACCAATGTGTTCCAGCAAGCCCACGCCGACGCCGGGCTGGCAGCCAGTATATTTCACTTCGGCGAAATCGGCATCCGGGAACTCAAGGAGCACCTGCGCCAGGACGGTATTCCGGTACGCCTGTAATCTAGCGTTGTCAGGTATTAGGTAGGAGTTGTCGGTAGTCGTTACCCGCGCGGTACGGGCGGCGGCGGCTGACAGCAGCGCCTGACCACTGACAACTTCCCCCACCCGACAACTACATAAGCATATGGACTTCGCTAAAATGCCCGATGGGCTGATTCCGGTTATCGTGCAGGACGCCCACACGGGCCAGGTCCTGATGCTGGGCTACCAGAACGAGGAGGCCCAGCGCGTGACCCGGCAGAGTGGCCGGGTTACGTTCTTTTCCCGCTCCAAGCAGCGCCTCTGGACCAAGGGCGAAACCTCCGGCCACTACCTGACGGTGGTCAGCCAGCACCCCGACTGCGACCAGGACGCCCTGCTAATCCGGGCCATTCCCGACGGGCCGACCTGCCACCGGGGTACCACCAGCTGCTTTGAGCAGCCCAACCAGACGGCGTATCCGGCGGCGGCCGTCAGCTTTATTGCGGAGCTGGAGCGGCTGGTGCAGCGTCGGCAGCGCTACCCCGAGGAAGACCCCAAGTCCTACACGGCGTCGCTGTTTCGCAAGGGAATGCCCAAAATCGCCCAGAAAGTAGGGGAGGAGGCCGTGGAAACCGTCATTGATGCGGTGGGTGGTAACACGGAAGGCTTAAAGGGCGAGGCTGCTGATCTGCTCTATCACCTGCTGGTGCTGCTGACTGCGGCCGGCTTATCGCTTGAAGATGTGGTGCAGGTGCTGCGCCAGCGCCACTCCACTATTACGGGCGGGGTGCGCCGCCCAGAATGACCTAGCCGACCGGTTACCCTACCGTTTTCCAACGCCCCGGCGCACCACAGGTTGCGCTGGGGCGTTGGCGCTATAAGCAAGGCTCCTGGGTTCAGCAATGCTTAAAAAAGCACTGATAAGCACCTGGTTAAGGTGGATAGCTGGACTATGCAGCTAGCTTGAATTATTTATTGTTTACACTATAGAAAAATATTAAAAGTATAAAGCAATAGCTAGGTGATACAGTGCTTTACTATTTATAAAATTATCATAAATATAAACAGAAATTTGCAAGGCATCCACCGCTTCCAGCCAACCCGCAGAAGAAGGCAAAACCTCCGCCGTACCAATCCAGTAAGAATAGGAGTACGACCCGCCCACGGTCTTTTCTAAACGGTTGCCTACCTTGCGCAGCCCTAGTATCAGTTGCCGTTTTTTATGCCCGACACAACTTCCTACCTGCCTACGCAAAGCCTGACGGTGCTGGTACCCGTCTATAATGAAGAAGAAAGCCTGGGGCAGTTTGTGGTGGAGATGAACAAGTTTCTGGCGGAAACGCCCGTCCCGACGACGGTCTTGTTTGTCAATGACGGGTCGACGGATAACTCCCTGGCCCTTGTGCGGGAAGTCTGCCAGCAGGAGCCGGCTTATGAGTTTATCAGCCTCAGCCAGAACCGGGGGCTGAGCACGGCCATTAAGGCCGGCATTGACCATGCCCGCACAACCCTGATCGGGTACATTGACTCCGACATTCAAACCACCCCGCTGGACTTCCTGCAGTTCTTTCCCTTCTTTCCGGAGTACGACATGGTCAACGGCATCCGGGCCAAGCGCCAAGATACCTTCGTGAAGAAGCTGTCCTCCAAAATTGCCAACGGGGTGCGACGGACCCTGATTAACGACGGTATTCAGGATACGGGCTGTCCGCTGAAGATCATCAAAATTGAGTATGCCCGGCGGATTCCCCTGTTTCACGGCATGCACCGCTTCCTCGGGGCGCTGGTGCAGCTGCAGGGCGGCAAAGTGAAACAGCTGCCAGTGCGTCATTTCCCGCGCTTTGCGGGCACGGCCAAGTACAACCTCTGGAACCGGGCCTGGAAGCCGCTGGTGGACACGTTCGGTTTCCGCTGGATTCGCTCGCGCTGGAAGAACTACGAAATCGGGGAGCAGCACCTGGGGCAGCCGTCGGAAGCTGCTGCCGCTACGGCTGCCCCGGGCCGCCACTAACCCGCACCTTGCCATGACCACGCAAACTGTCGCGCTGGGCATCGGACTGGTGTCGCAGCTCTTGTTTTCGAGCCGGATTGTGCTGCAGTGGATTCAGAGCGAGCGGGCCCGGCGGGTGCTGGTGCCTACCCTGTTCTGGCAAATCAGCCTGGTGTCCTCGTTTTTGATGATCGTCTACGGCATCCTGCGCCACGACCCGGTCATTCTAGCTGCCCAGCTCATCAGCTACGCCATTTACATCCGCAACCTGCAGCTGCTGGGCGAGTGGGCCAAACTCAACCCCTGGTTTCGGGCCGGTGCTTACGTGTTTCCGGTTGTAATGCTGGGTTGGTTTGGGGCCGGCAATCAGCACTTCAGCTTGCAGGCCATGCTGGGGAGTCGGATTCCGGGTGGGGTGCTGGCGCTGGGCGCCGTGGGGCAAACCATCTTTCTACTCCGGTTTGTATATCAGTGGCTGTATTCGGAACGCAAGGGAGAGTCGTCGCTGCCCCTGAGCTTCTGGGTTATCAGCTTCGTGGGGTCCCTGCTGATCCTGATTTACGCAGGCCTGCGCCAGGACCTGGTGCTACTGATTGGCAATAGCTTCGGCACGCTGGTGTACGCCCGTAACATTGTGCTGCTACGGCGCGAGCAGGCCCGCGTCACCCACACGACCTCCGCCTAATTGGCTTGCCCGGGGGGCTACCTGCTAGCCAGTTGCCAACCCACTTAAAAGCCCAACGGCCCGTAAACAACGGTTGGCCGTTGGGCTTTTTTACTACCGCCCGGCTCTTTGCCAGCTTACGTAGGCTGGTACTCGGCCAGGTCCATCCAGCGCACAAATTCCCGCAGCCCTTGGGCGAGCGTGGTTTGCGGGGCATAGCCGAGCAGTTGCTGGGCTTTGCGGATGTCGGCGTAGGTAACGTCCACGTCGCCGGCCTGCATGGGTTGAAATATGTAACTGGAAATGCCTATCTACGGTTACGCTACCCACGGGGCGGCGCAGCTAATTGCCGGCCGGCTACCGCCTTTTTCTGCTTGTGCTATGAACTTAGTTACGCGTGTGTGGGCAGTGGCTACGGGGCTGCTGGGTGCCGGGCCGGAAACTGCTCGGGAACCGGGCCCATTCACCCTTGATTCCACCCGCGTCAGCCCCCGGCCGCCCCGGGTTCCGTTGGTTATCGGACACGCCGGGTCGGGCTTTTTTCACCCGGCCAATGCCCTGCCCCCTAATAGCCTGCGCAGCATTACCCGCGCCCTGCAGCGCGGAGCCGACGGGGTGGAGGTTGACGTGCGGCTCAGCCAGGACAGCATTCCCGTCCTCTACCACGACCACACGCTGACTACCATGACCAATGGCACGGGCTGTGTCAGCCGGACCCCCGCTGCCCAACTCACCCTTCTGCGCTACCAGGGCGGCTGGCTCTATGACTGGCGGCAGCACGAGCGGCTCATTACTTTGGAAACCTTACTGGCTGCACTCCAGAAGGATCAGCATAAGCTTGGGGGTAGTCAGGAGAGTACGGGTACCACTGCGTTTCCCTACCTGCACCTGGATCTGCACGAGCAGGATGCTTGCAGCACGGGCGACACGGCCCGCAGCCGCGCCCTGGCCCGGCGGCTGGCTTTTTTACTCACGCGCTACCACGTGCCCCTCCCGCGGGTGCTGGTGCTGACCAACCGGCCCGCTACCCTGGCCTACCTGCGCCAGCTGCTGCCCTCCCTGCCGCTGGGTTTTGAGTTCACCGAAGCGTTTGAGGCTGGCTTTACTACCCTTGGGCAGCTCTCCTTCGTGCAGGCGGCCGTCGTGCACAAAGATGACATCAGTCTGGCTCGGGCTGCGCGACTTCATAGCTTGGGGCGGGAGGTGGTAGTCTTCGGGGGGCGTTCGGCCCGGGCCGTAAGCCGGGTGGTAGGGGCAGGCCCCGATTCGTACGAAGTCGACAATGTGCGGCAACTCCGGGCTACTCTTCGGCGTCAGTCACGGGTCGGGGCCCTAAACAAAGTTACAGAGCAGTAGCTTCGGGGCCGGGTAATAAATCAGGATTGACGGTATTCTATGCGAATCTTAGACAGTGGGCGGGCCTCCCGGTGGGGGCGGGTTGCGGCGGTAGGCGTGGTATGCGGGGTTAACTTTTTCGTCCACCTCGGGGCCCCGGAGGTGAGCCTAATGGAGTCCCGTAACTTTGTGGCCGCCCGCGAAATGGTGGCCGGGGGCTCTTGGCTGATTCCGACCCTGAACGGGGAGCTGCGCCTGGCCAAGCCCCCGCTGCCCACCTGGGCCGTTGCCGGCCTGCAGCAGCTAACCGGCCCCACCCAGCAGCTGGCCGTGCTGCGGCTGCCGGCCGCTTTGGCCGCCACGCTGCTCGTATTCTTTTTCTGGGGACTGGCCCGCGAGCTAACCCGCTCCCTGGAAGTGCCGGCCGCATCAACCGAACCTGGCCGCACGGCCTGGTTTAGTGCCTTGGTGCTGGCCAGCAGCCTGCTGGTGGTTACCATCGGCCGGGAGGGGCAATGGGACATCTTCACGCATAGCCTGATGATTGGCAGCCTGTGGCTACTGGCGCGTGGCTGGCAGCAGGCTGGGAAGTCTGTGCTTCCTTTTATAGGTGCGGGCCTGTTGGTGGGGCTTTCCCTGTTGAGTAAGGGGCCCGTAGCCGTCTATACCGTGCTGTTCCCCTTTTTAGGAGCCTATCTAATTGGGCAGCCCCAGCACCGCCACCAGGTTGTGCGCCAGGCCAAAGGTACGGGGGTAGGCGCGCTGGTAGGGGTAATAGTAGCGGGAAGCTGGCCCCTTTACATCTGGCTGGCGGTAGCACCGGCCGCCCTGGGCGTGGCCCGCACGGAAATTGCTTCCTGGGGCGAGAGGCACGTGCAGCCCCTCTGGTACTACTGGTCGTTTTTTGCCTTTACCGGTCTGTGGGCCCTGGTCTCACTGGCCAGCCTGGTCGTGCCTTATGCTCGCCCGCGGGCCAGTCGGTTTATTCCGTATCTGCTGGCGTTGGGTTGGCTGGGGGCTGGGCTTGTACTGCTCAGCGTGGTCCCGGAAAAGAAAGAGCGGTACATGTTACCCCTCATGCCGCCCCTGGCCCTGCTAATTGCGGGCCTACTGCGCCACTGGGATACGGCAAATCCCACAACCACTGGCCTGACTGCTAGGCTAAGTGCCGTAGATAAGCGGGTTGTAAGGGGGTGGGGCATCTTGTTAGCTGCTGTGTTTTTGGCCTTGCCTGTGCTGATGGTGTTTACGCACTTGCCCGGCTTTAGCTGGCCCTCCGGGCGCTTGCTAGTGGGTGCTTTTCTATTCTTGAGCTTAGTGGGTTGGGTAAGCTGGCAGGGGGTAGGCCTGGCCCGCTCATCCTCTCTGGTGGGGGCTAGCGTAGTGGGAGGGGCCGTCATTATCTGCCTGTTAATGCCGGCTTTTCCGGTCTGGGAGGCCCGTAAGGGCACGCTGGGGTTGCGCCGATTGGCCGACGTACGGCAGGGGACGGTGCTGCTAGGTCTACGAAGCTGGCGCAGCTTGGATACCATGCACGTAAAGCAGGTGTGGGCTGCCGGCCGGGCCATTCCTATCTGGCATCCTACCATTGATTCGCTGGTTGCCTTGCGTCACCCCGTGGCAGTATTCGCGGCCAGCCCGCCCCCCGAGCGGTTACCAACTGGTTGGGACAATTACGTTCGAGTTATCCGCTTGGATAGTTTTTATCTGGGCCGTGAAGCCAGCGGAGGGTACTGGTTTGTCTCTCGAATTGACCCGATCAATACACCAGTAAGCCTTAAGAATTAGGACTGTCGCTAGCCTGATATTACTTAACATAATAAAAACATAAACCAGCACATGCCAGCGGCTCTAATAGAGTTCTACCCTATTGGAGCCGCTGGCATGTGCTGGTCAGCGACTTAACCGGCGTCGAATCTTATCAAGTAACGCCCCGACTATATCCAGGTCGTCCAGATCCTGAATGGACAGTTGGGTATCAACTCCCGGTCCACTTATTCGGATGGCATACGTTGTCACTGGGTCCTTCATAGGTTCAGCAGAAACTAAAGGAGCCGCTGGAACCGTTTGTGCGGCCTGGGGTGACTCGCTGCTAGTCATCATCAGCGCTGATTGCCGTTGCACCGGTTCAGGAGTTTCTCGAGTTGGTATAAACACGGCCTCGGGCCCGGCAGCAGCTTTTGTACCCCTTGAAGTAAAGCTGTTGGCTGCCTCGGTAGCATCTTCGGCATCGTCTGTATCCAAGCCAAACAGACTGGACACCGCGTCGGCAACCCGAGGAGTGGGGGCGGGCGCCACAACTTCCGCAGTAGCACGACCAGGTACGGGCGTAACGGGAGATTCTGTTGCTACTATGGGGGCGCTGGCTTCCGTCGACGATACTGTCGGGCGGAACATGTTCAGGGGCATGTCCGAACTGGCTAGTTCGCGTCGGGGTGTTTGCTGAGCGGCTAGCTGGTCAATATCAATGATGGTATTACGCTCGTCTAGTATACCCGCCATGCGTGCCCCATCTACAAAAGCCTTGGCTACACTCTGTGCGTTTATCTCCTCCACCCCAAACTCTCGGATGAGCATGACGTCAAACATGTGAACCGGTAGTTCTCGGTTCCGGAATTTGCGGCAGATCTGAGTAAATAGTGGTGGGTGCAGAAAGGCTTCCCGGTGGTATATTTTTTCTTCCTGCTTATCGTAGGCATGTTTAATGCGCCGGAAGAGGTTAGTTGTCGTTAATAGCTCTCGCTTGCTAGTTAAGAGTCCAAACTTAACAGCAGAGCCAATGATGGCCTTGAAAGAGCCACTTACCTTTCTATTCAACTTCCGTGCTGCTGTTTCAATCGCACACTTCCCTCCAGTATCATCAACTACTTCGGCAACTTCCCAGGCACTGTCATAACTAGTGCGGGGATAGTCTATGGTTTTTGGCATATAATTTCAGAAGATTAAGGTGCAGTAAATATACTAAGTAGATAAGAAAATTGTTTGCCAATGAAGTATAAATAAGCAGTACAAAGTATAAAAAAGTTAAACTTTCTATTACGTTTTATACTTTTTTTTACCTTTCTAATTGAATATATGCTTTAACTTCTCTTTTTATACACTTCTTACTCTTATTTATTACCCTCTATAGAAGGTGCCGGGAGGGCCATAGGGCTATAGGTATTCACTTAAAGCATGAATAATGATCCAATACGGCTTTAACACTACTGAGCCTTCTGTTTTAGTTCTTTGATTTAAGGTGTATCCTTATAAGCCTAAAACTAACTAATTACTCATGCTCATTCAGCCAAACTCGTAAAGCGCACGAGTAGGAGGGATGCACTTTTAAATGGACTAAAGCTCTAAGAGCGCACTAATTCTTAACTACTGATCAAATATTCTTCATCCAGAAGCTGACAAGTCTTGATATCTCCAATGGTTGCACAGTATTAAACCTTTTGTAAACACCAGCCATGCTATGTTATAATGCAATCATGAAGGAGTTGAAATTGGATGCTGTGCAGATAGTGTACAGGTCGGCCAATTGATGACGAAATACTTCATTATCGTGGCACCTAAGTAACTCAACATGCTAAAGCTCCTTCACTCTAGTAGTAAGCCTTGATGCTACTGTTATCAATTTCTCTATCAGTCTAGACTTTTGCCGGAGCGCATTGGAAAAGAAAATTACCTACCGAACTATGCGTTTTTTAAGAAGTCTATTTTTGAGTACATCGTCATTATGTATGTCAAAGAACAGATAACGGCAAACCATTATTAGTGGTGTAACTTAGCTAAGTCTAGGCTGGAAGCTTCCATAATATTAAACTTCCTCAAAAGCAATATCAATACTAGTAGCAACACCGAGTGTGCGACTTTTAAATGCCATGGTAATTTGTCCTATAATTTATATTATGTTAAGTAGAGTTTTACAGAATAGCCCGAAGCAGTTAAACCTGTTTCGGGCTATTCTGTACTCCCCCGCTAGCTTAGCGGCAGCGGGATTACTTCTTCAAGGAATCAAGCTTGGCCGACATCTTCTCCGAGTCAGCCGTGCGGCCGACGCGCAGATAGGCTTTCTGCAGTGAGGAAATTGTAGCCCGATCATCGGGTTGAGCCTGCAGGGCCTTCTCGAAGTATGGCAGCGACTCCTGGAAGTACTTCTTACCATCCGCCTCAAACTTCTTACCTGACTTCTGATATTCGGCCAGGCTCATCTTGCTCGCCTTGGTGTACAGATCCGCTGCTTTGTTGTAGTTGTACACACCTAGGTTGAAATTAGCGTCGAAGTTGCTGGGGTCTACTTCTACGGCTTTCTTATAGGCCTCCAACGCTTTGGCCGGCTGCTTGTCCTGGTCCAAGATGGATCCTTTTACCGCGTACAAGTTGGAATTTGTCGGATCCGCCGCAATGGCCCGGTCGATTTTGTCCAGCGCCTCTTTGCCCCGGCCCGAGCTGATGTACATATTCAGCTCTTCGAGCATGAAGCCTTTGTTGGTTGGATAAGCAACCAAGGCATCCTGCAGCACCTTCATGGCTGCCGCGTCATTTTTTTCCTGACGGGCAATCTGCAGCAAGCGCCCGTACATCTGGGGCGACTTGTAGCCAATGCCTTGCAGCTTGCCGTACATTTCCTTGGCGCCAGCGAAATCCTGGTTGGCTTCCGAAGCATACGCCGCGTAGAGATACGCCGTGGAATCCTGAGGGCGAATCTGCTGGGCCATCTTGTAGGATTCGATAGCCTTGGCGAAGTCCTTGCCGTTGTAGCTTTCCACCCCGGAATTCAACGCCAAGCCGTACAAACCGTCGAGCTTTTGGGTAGCCATTTTACCGTACTCGCTGTCTTTGCCTTCCAGGTTTACCGCTTTAGAATACGACTCGAAAGCCGTTTTCGTAGCTTCCGCGGCGGGCACGGTTTTACCGTAGATCGGGCTGGCTACGATGCCTTCGTAGATTTCGCCGCGGGTATACCAGGTTTTGGCTTTGCCCTGGGTTTTTTCATTGGTGATGGCCTTGTCGATTTCCGTGCGGGCCTTGTCCAGGGTGCCCTGCTTCTGGAATAGGATGGCATTGGTTACGGCCGAGTTCTGGGCCGAAGCGGTGTGCAGCGCGGCCGCAGCCACCAGCGTCAAAAGAGTCTTCTTCATGGGAAGTTTGCTGAAGAATATGCGGTTTAGGGAAAGGAATTGCAACGCAAACGGCAGAACTCAAAGATGAGTTCTGCCGTCGCAAGTTAATTAGCGCTGATAGAATCCGGCGCGGTAAGGTCAGTCAGGTCCGCGTCCGGCGCGGCAGCAGAAGCTCCGCTCCCATCCGGGCTGCTAGTTGCTAGCAGCCCATCCAGTTGCTCGGCGTCCGGATCTACTTCTTTCTCTTCCGAAGCAACTTTAGCCACGGAGGAGATTTCGTCGCCCTGACTGATTTTCAGCAGCCGCACGCCCTGCGTGGCCCGCCCAATGCTGCGCAACTCACTCATGCGCAAGCGAATGGTAATGCCGGACTTGTTGATAATCATCAGGTCGTCGGCGTCGCTGACAGCTTTAATGGTCACCAGCTGCCCGGTTTTATCGGTCAGCTTCATGGCCCGCACGCCCTTACCACCGCGGTTTGTGATGCGGTATTCCTCCAGGGGGCTGCGCTTGCCATAACCATTGTCAGATACGACCAGCAGCTCATCTTGGCTGTCTTTGTCTATGCACACCATGCCTACCACCCGGTCATTGCCGTCCTCGGCCAGCGTGATGCCGCGTACCCCGGCGGCTGTGCGGCCCATGGAGCGCACTTTCGCCTCGGGGAAGCGCACGGCCCGGCCGGAGCGCGAGGCCAGTACTACCTCTGAGCTACCATTCAGCAGTTGCACGTCCAGCAGCCGGTCGCCCTCATTAATGGTAATGGCGTTGATACCGGCGGTCCGGGGCCGCGAATATGCTTCCAACGGCGTTTTCTTAACCGTGCCCTGCTCGGTGCAGAACATCAGGAAGGTGTTGTCGAGGTAGTCCGGGTCGCGCAGGCCGCGCACGTTCAGCACGGAGCGCACGTTGTCTTCCCGGGGAATCTCAATCAGGTTCTGAATGGGCCGGCCCTTGGTGGCCTTTCCTCCTTCCGGCACTTCGTACACTTTCAGCCAGAACACGCGGCCAGCTTCCGTGAAGAACAGCAGGTACTCGTGAGTAGTGGCCACGAACAGGTGCTCCGTAAAGTCATCCTGCTTGGAGGCCGCCCCGCGGGCCCCGACGCCACCGCGGGCCTGGGCCCGGTACTCGTCTAGGGCCGTGCGCTTGATGTAGCCTTCGCGGGAGATGGTAATAACCATGCTCTCGTCGGCAATCATATCCTCCATCGAGAAGTCGCCGCCGGCGTACTCAATGGCCGTGCGGCGAGCGTCGCCGTAGCGCTCCTTGATATCGGCCAGCTCCTGCCGAATGATGTCGCGCTGCATCTCATCCGAGGCCAGCACGGCTTTTAGATGATCGATGAGGGTCATCAGCTCGTTGTACTCGGCCACAATCTTGTCGCGCTCCAGGCCCGTGAGGCGCTGCAGACGCATGTCCAGAATGGCGCGGGCCTGCACCTCACTCAGCGAGAACCGCTCAATAAGCTGCTGACGGGCTACCTCCCCGTCGCGGGAGGAACGGATCAGGGCAATCACCTCGTCCAGGTGGTCAAGGGCAATGAGCAGGCCTTCCAGGATGTGGGCCCGCTTCTGGGCCTCGGCCAACTCGTAGCGCGTACGGCGCACGATAACGTCGGCGCGGTGCTCCACGAAGTGGTGGATCAACTCCTTCAAGTTCAGGGTCATCGGGCGGCCTTTCACCAGGGCCACGTTGTTAACCCCGAAGGAAGACTGCAGCTGGGTGTACTTGAACAGGTTGTTCAGCACCACCGTGGGCATGGCGTCGCGCTTCAGGTCGTAGACTACCCGCAGGCCGTCCCGGTCCGACTCGTCGCGCAGGTCGGCAATGCCCTCAATCTTCTTCTCGTTGATCAGGGCCGCCGTTTTCTCAATCATCGAGGCCTTGTTCACCATGTAGGGAATTTCGGTCACGACAATCTGCTCCTTGCCCGAAGGGGTAGACTCGAAGTGAGCTTTGGCCCGCATGACCACCCGGCCGCGGCCGGTTTCAAAGGCCTGCTTCACGCCCTCGTAGCCGTAGATAATGCCGCCGGTCGGGAAGTCAGGCGCCGTCACGTGCTCCATGAGCTCGGCGATGGTAATGTCGGGGTTGTTCAAGTAGGCCGAAATGCCGTCGACTACCTCCGTCAGGTTGTGCGGGGCCATGTTGGTGGCCATGCCCACGGCAATGCCGGTGGTGCCATTTACCAGCAGGTTCGGAAACTTGGCCGGCATCACCGACGGCTCCTCCAAGGAGTCATCGAAGTTGGGCTGAAAGTCTACGGTTTCCTTGTCCAGGTCGCCGAGCATTTCGTCGGCCAGGCGCTTGAGGCGGGCTTCGGTGTAGCGCATAGCGGCCGGCGAGTCGCCGTCGATGCTACCAAAGTTACCTTGTCCGTCTACCAGGGGGTAGCGCAGGCTCCAGTCCTGGGCCATGCGCACCATTGTGTCGTACACGGAGGAGTCGCCGTGGGGGTGGTACTTGCCGAGCACCTCCCCTACGATACGGGCACTCTTCTTATAGGATTTGTTGTAGGATACGCCCAGCTCCGACATGCCGTAGAGCACGCGCCGGTGCACGGGCTTGAGGCCGTCGCGCACGTCGGGCAGGGCCCGGGAGATGATAACCGACATCGAGTAGTCGATGTAGGCCCCACGCATCTCATCTTCAATGTTTATCGGAATGATCTTTTCGCCTTCCGCCATAGGGAGAGTGTAGTCGGCCGGCGCAGGCCCCGAAATGCGGAGCTTGCCGGCCCGTGAGAGTGAACTTCTTTGAAGCCTGCAAGATAGGCAAAAAACCCCGATTAACCTAGCCAGAAGCCCGATTTGCGGGCTATTTCAGGCTCTTGCTCCGGTCGTTCTTATGCTTGCCCGTTTCCTGCTTGTGCACCTTGATTTTTTCGCCAATGGCCGGGTTTTGTTTCTTGAACAAGGGCTGGCCACGGTACTTGGTGCCGCCGTGCAAATGCACCTTGCGGGTGTGGCAGGCCACGATGGGACAGGTGCGGCAGGAAACGACGGTAAGCAGCAGGACCACGGCCGGGAGCAGGCAGCGGCAAAGGAAGGAAGCAACAGACATGGGGTAAATATAGGAATTACAACTGCGCTACATCCTGCCCTTCCCACTCGCGCAGGAACTGGGCTAGAAACTGCTCCAGAAACGCGTGCCGCTCCTGGGCTACCCGGCGCGCGGCGGGTGTGTTCAGCCGCTCCCGCAGGTGCAGCAGCTTCTCGTAGAAGTGGTTGATAGTGGGGGCCGTGTTCTGCTTGTAGCTCTCAAAGGTTTGGTGCTGCAGGGGCGCGACCGTGGGGTCATGCAGGGGACGCCCCTTGTGGCCCCCGTAGGCAAAGGCCCGGGCAACGCCAATGGCGCCAATGGCATCGAGGCGGTCGGCATCCTGCACCAGCTCACCTTCCACCGTGCTCATGGGGGTAGCCACGCCGAGGCCTTTGAAGCTGATTTCGCGGATGATTTTTTCCACGGCCTGAATCACGCTTTCCCCTGCCTGCTGACTTTCCAGCCACTGGCGGGCGGCGCGGGGACCGGCTTCCTCGTCGCCGCCGTGAAACTTCCAGTCGGCCACGTCGTGGAGCAGGGCCCCGAGCTCGGTAATCTGGACGTTGGCGGTGGGCGTTTGCTGGGCCAGGGCCCGGGCTACCTGCCACACCCGGCGGATGTGCTCCCAGTCATGGCCGGAGCCTTCGTGCAGGAATGTAGCGCGGATAAAGTCGGCGGTACGGGCCACCAGCGGGTCGGCCTGAGCGGAGGAAAGGGGCATAAACTAAACGGTAGGTACGGGGGCCAAAAGTACGGGCTCCGGGCCAAAGGGTAGCGCCCCTCTCCTACCGGCCCCGGCTCCACCGGCAGCTTGCAGCAGTGCATTGCTACCTAAGGCACAGGATAGCCAAGCAGGCAGCCAAGCAAAACGCAGGTAATTACCCCAGCCTTGAGCGCCGCCTCGCTCCGAAGCCTGATAGAATGTAGGGAAGAATATAATTCTGCGCCCTTATGCAATAAATTCAGCGCGTATTTTTACGGTTAAATAATGTAAGTAAAAACATAACTGCCCTACGTATCAGCTTATTTACGGTGCTTATAACAATTATTTCTCAGCAGGTAAATCCAAGGGAGAAAGTAGCGGCGTAAATGCCGGCAAATAGTTTCATACTCTTCCACCTCCCCTGCACATTTCATGAAAAAGCATCTGCTTTCTTTCGCTTTCGTTGCCCTGTTGGGCGCGGCTTCCGCCACTTCCGTTTCGGCGCAGGCCAAGCTCACTCCCGGCACCGTTTCGGTTGGTGGCGAGGCCATGTACCCCAACAAAAACATTGTTGAAAACGCCGTAAACTCCAAGGACCACACCACCCTGGTAGCCGCCGTAAAAGCCGCCGGCCTGGTAGAAACCCTGCAAGGCAAAGGCCCTTTCACGGTGTTTGCGCCCACCAACGCCGCCTTTAACGCCCTGCCCGCCGGCACCGTGGAAACCCTGGTGAAGCCCGAAAATAAAGCCACCCTCACCAAAATCCTGACCTATCACGTGGTAGCCGGCAACATGACCGCCGACAAGATTATGGCGGCCATTAAGTCGGGTAAGGGAACGGCTACGCTGAAAACCGTTAGCGGGGGCACGCTGAAGGCCATGATGAACGGCCCGAAAAATGTAGTAGTGCAGGATGAAAAAGGAAATATTTCAACTATTTCCACTTACGATGTTACGCAGAGCAACGGCGTAATTCACGTAATCGATAAAGTATTGATGCCCTAATTTTTGAAGCGTCAGTAATTTATTTTAAATAATAAATGCGTGCCTGGCTAAAATAATAGCCAGGCACGCATTTATTATTTATAGACACGCAACCAGAAAAAACAACTAACTTCTGGTAAGACATTTCCCCGCTGTATCGGTTGTGTTCATCTACCTGCCACTTTCCCGCTACCCATGTCCCACTTCACCGCTGCCGATCTTACGGCCCTGGAAAAGGTATTTCGTCTCAACTTAATTAACGCCATTACGGGCTTTAAACCGGCTAACCTCCTTGGCACCACCGACGAGCAGGGCCATACGAACCTGGCCATCATCAGCTCCGTGGTGCACCTGGGCTCCAACCCGGCCTTGCTGGGCCTGGTGATGCGGCCGCCTTCCGTACCCCGGCACTCCTACGACAACATCCGGGCCACCGGCTTTTACACGCTCAATCACGTGCACTCGGGTATCATTCGCCAGGCCCACGCCACCTCCGCCACCATTGCCCGCGAGGTGTCGGAGTTTGACGCCTGCGGGCTCACGGCGGAGTATCGCGACGGTTTTACGGCCCCCTACGTGCAGGAAAGTCAGCTGCAGATTGGCCTGCAGCTACAGCAGGAAATTCCCATCGAGCTCAACGGTACCGTGCTGCTCATTGGCAGCGTGGAGCACTTGTACCTGCCGGAGGCCGTCCTCCGGCCCGACGGCTCCCTGGATTTGCCCGCTGCTGGTACCGTCGCCCTGAGCGGCCTGGATACGTACTACACCGCTACCCCCGTGGCCCGCTATGGCTACGCCCGACCCGGGCAGCCTGTCCCGGAGCTGCCACTTGACTAGTGAACCTGGAGGGACTTTTCTAGGTGAGGCCTGAAACCTGGGACTGAGACTAGTATTTTCACGTCAGATTCCGACGGCTCCCAACTTCACCAACTCTTCCCATACCCGGTGCACTGGCAGGCCCATCACGGTAAAGTAGGAACCTTCCAGCCGCGTTACCGCCACCATGCCAATCCAGTCCTGAGCGCCGTAGGCCCCGGCTTTATCCAAGGGGGAATAGTGAGCCACGTAATGCTCGATTTCGGCCAAGGTCAATGGGCGAAAGTGCACGCGCGTTTGGTCGGAGAATACCACCTGCCGGCCGTCGCCGTGCAGGAGGCACACGCCTGTGTACACCTCGTGGGCCCGGCCTTGCAGGCGCTGGAGCATCCGCACGGCTTCGGCCGCATCGGCGGGCTTGTTGAGCACGTCGTCCTCCAGGCACACAATGGTATCGGCCGTGAGGAGCAGCTCGTCCGGGGCCAGGTCCGGGGCGTAGGCGGCGGCCTTATGGGCGGCCAGGTACTCGGCTACCTCGGCCCGTACCAAGTGGGCCGGAAAGCTTTCCTCGACTTCGCGCAGGCGCACGCTGTACGCAAGGCCCAGATCCGTGAGCAGCTGCCGGCGACGCGGCGAGTTGGAGGCTAGCACCAGCCGCGGGCGGGCGGCTGGAGTAGAAACAGCTGAATTAAGAGCGGAAAGCGGCATAGAAGGGCACGGTGGTTTCCTCGTCGCGGATGCTGCTAAACAGAAACCCACCGATGGTTTTGGGGTAGAAGAACGTGGATTTGGGCGGCATCACGGCCCCGGAGTGGCAGACCCGCTCCACCTCGGCCATAGTTACCTCATTGGTAATCAGGGCCGCCCGGGCCTCGCCCCTATCCACGCGGGTCAGGCACTCGGAGAAGTTGCGCACGTAGGCCACGCCGGGCCAGTTTCGCTGCGCCTCCGGGCCCACAATGCCCAGGGCTTTTTCCAGCACGAAGTAGTGCAGCACCGTTAAATCCAGGGCCTTCACCTCCGGGGTGGTGTCCCAGTCGAGCAGGCCGTGCACCTCGGGCCGCAACCGGATTTTATAGCCCAGCCCCTCGCCCAGATACAAGCCAAAGGCCCAGGGCTTGCCCGCAATCCGTTCGGGCAAATCGTAGGCATCATCCAGGGGTAGCACCGTAAAATACGGGGCCAGGCCGGCCAGCAGCTCCTCGGCGCTTAGCTCGCCCGGCAATTCCAGCAGCAGCCGGTGGGTAGGCAGAATGCGCAGGTCGTCGGCGGCGGCGTTGGTCAGGTACATCAGGTGGAAGTTCCAGGCCTCCTGCCCGGTGTAGGCCGCGCCGGCCGCCGCCTGCCGTTCCCGCCGGTAAGCCAATGAGCCCTCGTAGCGGTGGTGGCCATCGGCCAGAATAACCTGCCGCTCCGCGAGCACCTGCTGAAACCGGCGAATAACGCGCGCATCCTGAATAACGGCCAGCACGTCGCGGGCGCCCTGGTAATCTTCCTCTGTCTGGTAGAGCGGGTTGCGCATGGCCTCGTCCAGGTAGCGCTCCAGCTCGAACTCCTCGTCGCGGTACAGGCCGTGGGTGGCGCTGGTTTGAAACTGGGTGCAGGCCAGCAGCTCGGCCCGGTCGTTGACGGAGGCGGGCAAGGTATTTTCGTGGCGCAGCACCACGTTCTCGGCCCAGTCGGTGGCCCGGATGTGGCACATGAAGCCCTTGCGGCAGTATTCGCGGGCACTACCCGCCAGCCGGAAGTACTGGTAGTACACGTAAATGCCCGGCAGCTCATCCTGCACCAGTACCCGCTGCTCCTGCCACCGGCGCAGACACTCGCGCGCCGCCGCGGCCGGTTCCTCGCCCCGCGGCACCGACAAGTGAATGCTGTTAAGCGGGTTGCGGTACAGGGCCTCGCGCTGCTTGGGCGACACCACGTCAAACAACGGCGAAACGTACGCGTCAATCTGGTGGCTTAGCGTGGGGTTGTAGCGCCAGCCGCGCACGGGTTGAATTTCAGCCAATTTTCGGGGCAGTGAAATGGGATAATACGAAAGTGGTGAGCCGCGGCGGGCAGTTACCAGGGGTCGTCGGCAAGCAAAGCAGGTTCAGGCCGCCGCCCGCGACCTACCTGTCCGGCCCGCGACCTACCTCAGGGGGCCAGCCGGCTCAGGCGCCACTCCAGGCCCACCCGCTCGAACACAATCCGGTCGTGCAGGCGGGAGGGCCGGCCCTGCCAGAACTCCACGCGCTGGGGCCGCAGCACGTAGCCGCCCCAGTGGGGCGGGCGGGGCAAGGGCTGCTCCTGGGCGAAACGGCGGGCAACCTCCTGCTCGCGCTGCTCCAGCTCCTGCCGGCTATGAATGGGCTGGCTCTGGGGCGAGGCCCAGGCGCCCACCTGGCTGGCCCGGGGCCGGCTCTGGAAGTACTCCGTCGACACGGATTCCGGCGCTTTCTCTACCCGGCCCTCTACCCGGACCTGGCGCTCCAGACCCGGCCAGAAAAACGTGAGGGCGGCCAACGGCGAGGTGGCCAGCTCCTGGCCTTTGCGCGAATCGTAGTTCGTAAAAAACAAGAAGCCTTCGTCGTCGGGCAGGCCCTTGAGCAGCACCACCCGGGCGGCGGGCTGGCCGGCCTCACTGACGGTAGCCAGGGTCATGGCCGTGGGCTCCTCCAGCTGGGCGCTGATGGCCTCGTCGAGCCAGGCCCGGAACTGCCGCACGGCATGGGGCTGCACGTCGTCTTCGGTGAGGGTCCGCTGGGAGTAAGTCTGGCGCAGGGCGGCCAGTTGCTGGTCGGTCATGGGAAGGGGAAGGTCGAATGAAAACGGAGCGCAGCGAGTGAGTATTTCAGCTCCGGCGGGCGGAGGGTAGCCGAAGCCACGGGTTGAAAACACCCATTTCGGCCGCAAGGTAGCACAATAGCGCCGGGCCCCGGAACCTCTGCCCCCCTGCTTAGCGTACTTTCTGCGGGCACCCCGCCGCTTCAGAACCCGCAGCGGAAGCGGCCCCCGGCTTTTCGGCCCCACTTCCCCACCAACTTTTCGTCTTCGATGCCACGTCTTCTTCCTGGTAGTCTGCTTATTTCCCAGCCGTTTCTTGGCGACCCTAACTTTGAGCGCACCGTGGTGCTGCTCTGTAGCCACTCCGAGGAGGAAGGCTCCTTTGGGCTGGTGCTGAACCGCCCCGCCCAGTTGCAGCTCGGCGACGTGCTGGAACTGCCCGGGGGCAGCGTGCTGCCGCCCGCCCAGATGCCCCTCGGCATTGGCGGCCCCGTGCAGCCCGATACCCTGCACTACCTGCACCAGGTGCCGGATTTGCCCCAGGCCGTGGAACTGGGCCAGCAGGTGTACTGGGGCGGCAACTTTGCCGCCTTGCTCGAGCAGCTGCTGGCCGGCAGCATTTCCCCCGACAGCGTGCGCCTCTACGCGGGCTACTCCGGCTGGACGGCTGGGCAGCTGGCCGAGGAAGTGCGGGAAAATGTCTGGATTGTGCACCCCAATGCTGCCGGGAAAGTATTTACTTTGGAAACTGATGCCTTCTGGCAATCCATTTTGCGCGAAAAAGGCGGCCGCTTCCGCGTGCTGTCTAACTACCCCACTGACCCCCGCCTTAACTAAGCGCCTCCACGTACCCCACTTTCTGGGGTCTTTCAGCTGACTTATATGCTACCCGAACAAGACGCCCCCACTCCCACCGACTCGGACAACAACGCGGAGTCGCCCCAGAGCATTCTGCAGCGTCGTCTGGCCGAAATTCAAGCCCGGCAAACGCCAGCTGCCCCCGATGCTAGTACGGAGCAGCCCACCCTGGGAGCCCCCACGCTACCGGAGTCGGCCGGAGCGGGTACGGCCCATACCCCGCCTACCCCTGCCCCTACCGAAGCACCTGCTACCCCCAACCCCAGTGCCTCCCACTCCGCGGCCACGGAGGAGCCGGCTTCGGCCGGGGAAGTGCGCGCCGTAGCGCATTACGGCACGACCACGCCCGGCGCGGCGGAAGCCCCCGCTCCGCTCGCCAGCGCCCCAATGGATGCGCGTTCGGAAGAAACTCCTACCGATGCCGCCGCCCCTGAACCGGCGGAACCGCGAGCAGAAGACCCGCACGTGACGCCAGTAGTAGCCGTAGCCGCCACTGAAACGCTAGAAAATGCGCTGGAAAATGCCCCAACGGTCGGTTCCCTGCCTACCTCCTCCGATGCCGCCGCTACGGCCGAAGAAGAGGAAGAATACGTGCCGGAGCAGCCCGCCCCCGATTTTACCAGCCTTTCCCTGACTGAGCAAGCGTCCCACCTGCTAACCCTGGTGCAACGGCCCGATGCCCGCCAGAACCGCAAGCAGCTATTCGACTGGTTTCGCCACTACGAAACCAGTCTGCTCGCCGACCGCACCGCGGCCCGGCAGCAGTTCGTGGATGCGGGTGGCCAGGCCGAGGAGTTTGCCTACACCAACCCGGCCCCTCACCAGGAGCTGACCAACGCCCTGCAAGAATTCCGCGACAGCCGCGCCCGCGACGCCAAAGCTGAGGATGAGCAGCGCGCCAAAAATCTGGCGCACAAGCAGTACCTGCTGTCCCAGCTGCGCCAGCTGGTGGAGTCGGCCGAAACCAAGGACAGCTCCGGCCGCATCAAGGCCCTGCAGACCGACTGGAAAGCCACCGGCCCCGTGCCGCAAAAGGAAGCCCAGGAACTCTGGAACAGCTACCACGCTCTGCTGGACATCTACTACAACAACCGCGGGCTGTTCTTCGAAATGAAGGAGCTGGACCGCCGGCGGAATCTGGAGGCCAAGGAAGTCCTGATTACCCGGGCCGAGGCCTTGCAGCAGCAATCCAGCATCAATAAAGCCCTGCAGGAGCTGCGCCAGCTGCACGAGGAGTGGAAGCACATCGGCCCGGTACCGAATGAGCAGCGCGAACCCCTGTGGCAGCGCTTCCTGCACGCATCCGAGCAGATTCACGACCGCAAAAAAGAGTTTCTCTCGGTGCGCCAGACCCAGGAGAATGCCAATCTGGAGCGCAAAACGGCCCTGCTGGAGCAGTTGCAGCCTTTCGGGGAATTTCAGACGGAACGGGTAAATGAGTGGCGGGCCAAAACCGACGAGCTGCAGAAGCTGAAAGAGGCCTGGGACGCCGCCGGCCTAGTTCCGCGCGAGAAGGCGGAAACTATGAACAAGCAGTTCTGGGGTGCCTACAAAGGCTTTTTTCAGCGGAAGAACCAGTTCTTTAAGGCCCTGGACGAGGAGAAAAACGCCAACCTCAAGCGCAAACTTGACTTGTGCGAGCAGGCCGAAGCAGCCCTGCAGAACCCCAACTGGGAGGAAGCCCGGGAAACGGTAATCCGGCTTCAAAAAGAGTGGAAGCTGATTGGTCGGGTGCCGGAAAAGCAGTCCGATAAAGTCTGGAACCGCTTCCGCACCGCCTGCGACTCTTTCTTCGACCGGAAAAAGGAAGAGACGCGCCAGCGCGAGCAGCACCAGCACCAAGTTAGCCAGGAACAGAGCCAGCATCTGACGCGGGTAAGCGAAGCCATAGCGGCCCTCTCGCCCGATCAGCCGGGTACGTTGCAAGGGTTTCAGCAGCACATCAGCGACTGGCGTGCGTTTGCTGGCGGCTCTCGCAACGCTGAACGGGCCGAGGAGAAGTTCCAGGGGCTAATGAGCAAATATCTGGATACTGTCCCGGGCCTTTCTTACGCGGAGCGCGCTGACCTCTTGTTCAGCCTGCAGGTAGAACGCCTCAAAACTTCTCCCGACGCCCAGCAGCAACTCTACAAAAAGGAGCAGGCGTTGCGCCGGGAAATCAACGAGTTGGAAAACGATATTTCCACCCTAAAAACAAACCTGGAATTTTTCGCCCGCTCCAAAAACGCCAATCAGCTTCGGGAGGAATACCAGGGCCGTATTGATGATGCGCAGACGCGCATCGATGGTTTGAAAAAGCAGCTGCGACTGATCCGAAGCTAAGGTTACGCTGCTCATGTATAGAAAACGCCTCTTTCACTGTGTTAGAGGCGTTTTTTATTTATCGGTAATTCAAGCACTTAGTAGCCGTAGGGCATTAATTATTGCGAATACTTTTGCCAGTTTGAATCCACCTACTACTTTTGTCCAACCTCAACGCCTCCTTAGCTCAGCTGGTAGAGCAACTGACTTGTAATCAGTAGGTCGTTGGTTCGATCCCGACAGGAGGCTCATAGGATCTTAAACCCCTTGCAAATCTGTGATTTGCAAGGGGTTTTTCTATGCCGATTAACGCTTAGTTGGGGCTAATACGGGTGCTTTATTCCTGCTGCCTTACCCGATGCCAGCTCAACAACTGGGGTTTGACTTCCATGGCAATTCGGTGGGGTTAGTATACACCTTTCGTGGCACATTACGGTGATGTTGGCTTTTAGCCAGGGCTATCCTCTGCCTGCCGGGCCAGACATTGTGCTCGGTTTGTCGCTCGTATAACAACGGAGAAAAATTCAGGCCGTAGGAAGTACGCCCGGAGTTACAGACTCCATCCATTGTTCCTCTATTTAGAATACCGCCATGGCTAAACAAGCCCCCGCCACGAAAGCCGACAAGCTCAACAGCCTGTATAAGGAGTGCGGCCTTATCAAGGAAGATGTCTTTCAGCACCAGCATTACACCATTCTTACCCGATCTGGCATTGAGAAAGTACAAGCTCACTACGGAATCCAGGTGAGCTATAAAGCGCTGAAACTTGAACCTAAGTACGCAGTCATCAAGGCGGTAGCGAAAATGGACGAGGCCACGGTGGAAACCTATGGCAGTGCTGTACCGGAGAATTGTAAAAACAGCTACTTCGCCGAGACAGCAGAAAAACGGGCACTGAGCCGAGCGGTGCTGAAGCTAACAGGCCTCTATCAGCACGGGTTCTTCGGGGAAGAAGAATCCGAGCAGCTAACGGCAGAGGCCAAAGCGGCCCCGCAAAAGCCTGCGGAAGCTGACCTGCTCAGCACCGCCATGAACCGTCTACAGATTGGGGACGCCCCGGGTACCGTCTGGAAAGCATACCCCGAGTTGCACGGCAATGAAGGCTTCAAGGCGGCGGTAAAGGCCGAGTCAGAACGCCGCAAAGCGGCCGCTAGTTAGGCCTCAGCTCATTGTAAAGCTTCTTTTTTTAGGTGTGCATACATGTCTGGTTCTACTTGTTCTACTTGCCTGTTTACTGCACCGCCAGTACTTAGACAGATAGGTAAAAAGTTTCGGACCACCTGTTACCTATCTGAACAATGGCGCCCGGTAGCTGGCTTTTGTAGTCCGTGGTGCAGTTCCCGCGCCCACGGTTAATGCATGTTAGCACACGGGCGGTTTGGGACGTACGGTTCATTTTACACAAACCAGTTGGAGGCAAAAACTTGTGGACTTGGAGCGTTTCTTACATCAATTGGTCTGGCCCACTCCAAAAAGGCTAAAGCAGGCGCCAAAAGCCTACGTTTAAAGCGCACAGACCCACAGATTTTGGCTGAGTGAGAGGTGCCTCTGGGCGAACCTCTGTTTAACTCTGTGCAGATGATTGCCTGTATAACTTCTTGTCAATCAGGACATGAATAAGGAATGATATAGGTGTCGGCGGTCTGCTTGGTATGCTTGTTGCCTAGACGGCAGACGAAACAGTCTGCTATATGCTCAAGACCACAGTTGATTTCCGTGCTGCCGCGCCCATGCCTCGTTCTAATGCTCCAGCGCTAGACCTGGCCCAGCGGGTAGCAACCTACTACCTGGAATGCCGAAACGTTAGCTTGGCCCAGGATGCACAGCTGCACCGCGTCTGCCAGGAAGCCATTCAGGCTTATCCTTTCCTGGACATGCAAGCATTACTTGAAATAGCAATAGACCGGGTTGAATAGAACGCAGCAGGCCGTAAAATAGGCCCGGTTTTACGCTTGAAGCTAATAGTATGCTGGTAGCCCTTCGGTAACAAAATGTTAATACGCGGGTGTACCTGTTCCTAGAAACGCTACTGCGACAGAACAAAATCAAGAACCGACAAAGTATAAAGTAGGCTCACTTGCAGCTTGCTACACTGCTGGCCCGGCAGCTAGACGGGTTGCAAGGGATGCCTTAAACCAGGTCCCTGGTTTCCGCCTGACGCTTACCCAGAGGCATGAAATGCTGGTTGAAGCAAGTAGCCAGCCTCGCCGCTAAGGCAGACTGCCGCAGGTACGATTTGCTTTTTCATACCTTGCAGCTGCCCCAGCCTTTTGGGGCCGGTCTGCACCTAGCCTATTCCAGTGAAAACGCCGAAGAAAGCCCTGGCCGCTGATATCACGGCCCTGCTCGCGCCCTTGCTTCCTACCCCGGTTCCTGCAGCCGGTTTGCCCAAGGGTGTGCAAAAAGCTATTGAGGAAATGGCTGATACCATTCTGCGGTGGCGCGCGAAACAGGAGCGCCCTGTTCGCAGTCTCACCTCGGCCCGGGGAACGTCTTCCGACTCCGACGAGCTGGCGCAGCTAATGAATAGTCGGCTATATCAGGAAGAGCCGGAAGCAGCTGAAACCGCTCCCCTAGATTTAGCTTCAAGTCAAGCCGAAGCGCCCCCGCTCAATTCTTTATCCGAGACACCACCACCTTTGCGCAAGCGCCGGCCGCGCTTGGGAGCAAGCTAAGTAGAAAGCTCCCCAGCCCGGCTCTTTTACTGAGTGCGCACTTAGTAGGTAGCGCCGCTTGGCGCTGTTAGCGCTACCTACGGGGGCGTATGCGCAGGTGCGGCTTTCTGCTTACATCCACTACTTCTGGCTTTCTGGTTAAGCAAATTAAGCAGGCATTGCTGCAGCAGAGAAGCGTAGGTGCTGATTAATTTGGTAGCGGTTCGGAGCTGCTTGGTAGCCTGACCTAGCCAGAAGCCTAACGTTGAATTTGTAATATTTTGGTATGCTTGTTGCGTAGGCGAAAGAGTACAATTTCACCGCGTGATGTCTGATACTGAAGTATCTTTCCGGGCCGCTTTGCATGACGAGCAGTTTACCACTGCGGCCGTATTATTAGCTCAGCTTATGGCTGCCCGACACGCCCAACACGGGGCCCTTAGTTTGGTGCAGGATATGCGTTTGCAGCGCCATTGCCTGGATTTACTTACTCAACGTTCCGTTTCAGGAGCTGATGCCTTGCTTCAAGCTGCTGCTAAGTGGTCTGTTATTTCGTAACCCTTTTACATACTACTTTGGTCTAGGCCCGTCAGGGCCCTGTCGGCGCTTAGGCGTAGGCAGGGCCCTGACTTCTGTTTATTCTATATAAAGTGCAAAGTATTTTCCAGCAGCAGCTTGTGCATGGCCCGCCACTGTAATTCTTGCTGCGCTATGGGAGAGGTTAAGGAGGCTTTAGTAGCAGTGATACTGGTAAGAAGGGCTACTTTAGTTGGCATAGTAGCTTCCTGCCGGCTGGCTTGAGGCCAGCCCTCCAGCGGCCACCGCGACAAGACGTATTCTAATTGATCGGCAATACGCACGAGCCGAGCCACCCGGTAAGGGCTGGTAGGGTGCAGGGCCAGCAGGTGCAGCCGAATCGTGCGCAATAAAGCAGTCAGTTCTTCGGGCAGGGGTGGATAGACGGAGTGGGTAGCCGGTAAGGACATGGAGCAGGTATACAAACGTGCTGATCATACGTACTTGCCGCTCACTGGTTGAGCTTATCTACGGACGAGCTTCCCACCTTCTACACTTGCCAACCACCTACTGCCCAAAATACGTGAGGGCGGATACGGGTGACCATTCTGCGGTCCGGCGCCGACGAGCCGGGCGGGGCTGCCGACGCGGTAACGGGCGGGGCAGCGCGGCCCAGCTGATTCGGGCGGGCAAGGTGGTTGCGCGCGGAGAAATTGGCGGCCGGGCCGGGCCCCCAATGGCATTTTCGGCAAACAAAGCGGGGCGCCCGTGCCGGTCGTACACCCACCCTTGCTCGGCCCAGCCCAGGTAGCGTCCCGCGGCCGTGTACAGAAACTCCCCCTCAAACCAAGCCACCAGGCTTCCCTGGCCATCATAAATGCCCCGGCACGCCTCGTCAGCGTAAGCTACTGGTGCGCCGGTTGTGTTGTAAAGCGGAATCATGGGATACTGCATAGAATTCCGCTTATAAACGAAGGCTGCTACCTAACTGGATTTAGGCCAGCTCCTACCCCCACTGATTAGGCAAACCCTGGCGGGGCCGCCGCATCGCCGGGCCGCACGTTACACTGGGCCATCGTCGGGCAGGCTTTCCAGCTGCTGCTGCACGGCCGGAGCCACCGCCGACAGCAAGTCGTAGCCCGTGGCGGCTTCAATGGCATCTACGCTAGAGCGGTAGGTTTCCCAGCCGGCCGACAGGGAATTGTTATTGGGCAGGTCCACGGCAATTACGCGGGTATCGGGCCGCACACGCGTAGCGTCCGCCTCCCCTGTCGGCAGAATGACGATAACCTTCCACACGCGGGCGGGCACCGTGACGCGCCCTTGGTCGAGGGTGGTTTTGTAGCCATCCGTGCCGGTGCCGCCCCGGCCGTAGCTTCCGCAGATAATGTAGAGTTCATTGGCGCCGCCCCGCAGTTGGCGCCGGCAGAAGTCTTCCAGCGTCGCCCAGGTCTGCTGATTATTGCGCGGTGCCTGGGGCATCATGTTACTCATCAGAAAGGTGGCCGAGTTGTCGGCAGCTGTGCGGGTGCGGTCGGCGGAAGGGCAGTTGTGGCCCCGGTCGAAGCCCGAACCCGAGTAGCTGGCGCTACTGACCCGGTACCAGCCGGCGGGCAGGGCGTCATCGGGGCGAAAATCGTCCTGGCGGGCGGCACTGCCCAGCCAACCGGCCGTTAGGTGCCAGCTTACCCAATTGGGCTTGCCCTGGTCGCGGTGGTAGGAAAGGGCGTATTGGGACTTGAGCAGCAGGTAATTGGCTGGCATCCGCACGTCGGTAGCAGCCCCGCTGGGGTTGCCCAAGGTCAGGTGCTCGGGCAGGACGGGAGTAGGCTCATCGGAGGAGCAGGACCACAACCCGGCCAGCAGGGCTAGGCCTAGCAGGCCATGCCCGCGCCGAAGCAAAGAAAAGAAGGAAAACATAACCGTAAAGGTAGGCCTTGGGAAATGATGAATACTTTAACCCGCCCCCACTCCACCTCCAGGGAAGGTACGTTCAGCTGGCTCAGACCAGTTGCCTTGGGCCCGGGCGAAGCCCGTCCACATTCGGGGGCAGGCGGGTTCGGTTGCCTTTTTCAACTGCGGTGCCTGAAAAACAACCTCGCCCTGCTGGCCCACCAGACTGCGGAGCAGCATACTGCTTTACGCTGCAGCCCCGCGACTTGAAGCTCAAGTGGGCAAGAAATTTTTCGCGGCCGCTTCGCTTGCGTACCTTTCCCCATGATTCAACGCGTATTGGGGGTTCTGCTGGGGCTGCTGCTCCTTCTAACTGGTCCCGCCGCATGGGCCCAGAGCCCACAAACCCGCGCCCTGCACCAGGCGCTACGGCGCGCCCCCACCGATACGGCCCGGGTGCTGCTACTGGCCGACCTGGCGGCTACCTACCGCTACTCCCGCTTTGACTCCGTGCAATGGTACGCCCGTCAGGGCCTGGATCTGGCCCGCCGCATTGGCTACCATAAGGGTGAAGGCCGTTGCCTCTCGCGCATTGCTCTGCTCCTGGGCGAGCGGGGTAATCTGCCCCAGGCCCTGCGGGTTGACTTGCAGGCCCTGCGCCTCAACGAAGCCAGCCACGACCTGGAGGGCACGGCCCGGACGCTTAATCAAACCGGCCTGCTTTACTTCGCCCTCGATGACTACCACCCCTCACTGACGTACTTTTTTCGGGCCCGCCAGCTTTATCAGCAGGCCCGCACCCAGGATACTTCCCAACTTATTAGCGTGCTCACCAACTTGGGTGCCAGCTACGAGGGCCTGCGCCGCTACGATTCGGCCGCTTTTTTCCTGAACCAGGCCTGGCAGCTTACCCAGCACGCTCCCAGCGTGCACCAAAGCTGCTGGGGCAATCCGGCTCCCTACGTGCTGCGCGAGCTGGGCCTGTTGCAAGTGGCCCAAGGGCACCCCGACGAGGCTCTGGCCTTCTACCGGCGCAGCATCCGGGCGTCTATTCCCGAAAACGACCACCGCAGCGCCTGCCGCTCTTACCAGTACATGGCCGAGTTGTACCGGGCCCGCCACCAACCCGACTCCAGCATTTACTACGCCCGCAAAGCCTTGCGGCTGGGGCAGCAATTGCCGTTTGTGGTGGGCATTGTGCGCAACAGCAAGCTGCTGACGGCCATTTTTGAGGGCCGGCAGCAACCCGACAGCACCCTGAAATACATGCGCCTGCTACTTACGGCCCAGGACAGCCTGTATAATCCGCGGCGCATCAAGCAGCTGGACGCCATTGGGTTTGCCGAGCAGCAGCGCCTGCGGGAGCTGGAGGAGGAGCGCAACCAGTTGGAGGGCCACGTGCGCACGGCGGCCCTGCTGGCGGGGGTAGGCGTGCTCCTACTGATTTCTCTGCTGCTGGGGCGCAGTAACCGCCAGCAGCAGCAAGCCAACCGCCGCCTGCAAGACCTCAACGAGCAAGTTACCCACCAAACCAAGGAACTTACGGCCCAGCGTGACAACCTGGCGCGTACCCTGCAGGAGCTCAAAATTGCCCAAAGCCAACTGGTGCTCCGCGAAAAAATGGCTTCCCTGGGTGAGCTAATGGCGGGAGTAGCGCACGAAATCCAGACGCCGGTTAGCTCCGTCCGCAAGTTTGCCGCCAGCAGCGCCGAGCTGTGCACGGAGCTGCGGCAGGAAATCAGCAACTCCGTTCCTCCCTCCCACGACCAGGAAGTGCTGGACGAGATGCTGCAAAACCTGTTGCAAAATCAAACCCGCATCCTCCAATACGCCCAGCGGGCCGACTCCATTGTGCGCGGCATGCTGGAGTATTCCCAGGACGGCACCAGCCCGCGCCAGCTCACCGAACTCAATGCCCTGGCCGAAGAGTATTTGCGCCTGGCTTACCACGATCTGCGCGCCAAAAACCGCTACTTCAATGCGGCCCTGACCCTGCGCCTCGATCCGGCCGTGGGCTCCGTGCAAATCGTCCGGCAGGATGTGGGCCGGGCCCTGGTGGGCATTTTCAGCGCGGCCCTGCTGGCCGTGCTGCAGCGCCAGGCCGGGGCTGAACCGGAGGAAGGCTACGTGCCCCAGGTGGAGCTCCGAACCCGGCGCGTGGCCAGCAGCGTGGAGATTCTGGTGCGCGATAATGGCCCAGGCCTCTCGGAGGAAGCCTTGGCCACTCTGTTCCAGCGCTTCCCCGGCCCCGATACTGCCGCCGACCTGGGCCTTCCCCTTAGCTACGACCTGATTACCAAGGGCCAGGGCGGGCAGCTAACGGTCAGCAGCGTACTGAGCCAGGGCACCGAGTATCGTATCACGCTGCCCCTGCCCGCCTATACCGCTGCTTAGCCGCCGTCCGCAGGGCCAGGAGCGCATAAGCATTGATGACCAGGCTCCAGTTCACGGCTCACCGGCGTCAGTAGCTAGCCACCCTCGTCAACGGGCAGCACCAGCCCGGCGGCTACCTCCTCTGGCTCGATGAAACCTTCTCAGGCCTTGGCGTGACCAAGATGCACGAGGTTAAGAAAATTACCCTCCACTACAACCCAGGCTGGAGGCCGCTGGGTGAAAAGCCAACCAGAACCAGGCAGCCACTTTCGGTTTGCCCTACCCCCGGCAACCTCGGACCAGATATAGGTAAAATTCGGCAGCCTGATTATGTCACAAATAGTCTGTTTTTCCCCGAAGCAGATCAGTTAGTTTATACACAAAATCAATTATTTACGAGCGAAATGGTGGGCACCTTGGCATTAGAAAGCGCAGATACGTTGTCACAAGTAGCCTCATTCAGGCCTTGGCAAGCAGACGGGAGAATACCACCTTTGTGCATCCCTCCGATGGCTGGCTGTCCTTGCACCAGTTGTCACTAGTATCCCCGTCCCCTTTCCACAACCAGCTACTCGAAGGCCAGAGCCACCTGCTCTGGCCTTTGTGTTGTTGCTTTAGGTGGGTGCTCCCTTGGTCAGCGGCAATATTCCAGCGGCTCACCTGCTTGTTTAAGTCAGCGGAGGCTTTTCGCAGGGGTTGGCCTGAGGAAACTGAACGCGGCGGATTGTACTGTATGTTTGCACTACCATGAAAGCTCCCGCTGACTCATTTGCCTACTTGCTGACGCAACACGGCCTGCGCCAAACGCCGGTTCGGCGGGGCGTACTGCGCTTGTTGGTCTCGTCGCCTTTTGCCCTCACCAGCCACGAGTTGGAGAGTGCCCTCGGCGACGACACGGACCGCATTACGCTGTATCGCACCCTTAAGACCTTCGAGGAAAAGGGGTTGATTCACCGCGTCATCGATAATACTGACGTTATCCGGTACGCGGCCTGCTCTGACCACTGCAGTGAGCACGCCCACTCCGACGACCATGTGCATTTCAAATGCACCCAGTGCCAGCACACGTACTGCCTCGACCACGTGACCATTCCGCCCGTGCTGCTACCGGCCGGCTTTCGGGTAGAGTCGCGCGACTACCTCCTGGGGGGCGTGTGCCAGCAGTGCCAACCCCGGTAATCAAGCCGACAAGCCTAAAAACGCCGCCGGCCCGCTGAATACTCGGCGGGCCGGCGGCGTTTTTAGGCTTGTGGCAACCTTAGTGCCCGCGGGCCAGCAGGGCAATGCCTACCACAATGCTAACCAGCCCGAGGGCCTGCGACCAGGATAGGGTTTCGCGCAGCACCACCAGGCCCAGCACCGCCGTCAGCAGCACGGAGCCGCCCACGATTACGGGCGTGCCCACTGAGGAGGGTACGCCGCGGCTAAATACTACGAAGGTCAGGATTTCGGCCAGCCCTACCCCCAGCCCGGCCAGCAGGGCCAGTCCGGCGCCTTTGGCCGTTACCTCCAGGGGCTGCCCTTTTAGATGCAGCCACACCAGCCACAGACCGCCCAGACTAGCCGCTACCAATTGCAGAATAACGGCGCCCGCGGCGGCGGAAACGTGGTCGGCGGCCAGTTTGATAAAGAAGTTGTAGCCGGCCAGGCACAAGGCCGTGAGCAGGGCCAGCACAAGCCAGGGCATGCTTACTCGGCAGTTAGCCGGGCCAGCAGATCCTGCTGTAGTTGCTGCCAGTTGGCCGCATCCGCCGAACTGGCCCAGCGCGCCTGCAGCGCAGAGCTTTTCAGCACGGTTTCCACGGCCTGCTGGGCCAGTTCGGCCAGTTCCTCGTCCGCATCCATACCATTGACGGCCAAGGTCAGGCCCGGCAGGAAATCGGCGCCCGGGTGCCCGTGTATGGCGGCCACAATTTCGGCCGCGGCCAGGGCCTGGCTGCCTTCCTCCTCGTCCAGCACTTCCTCGGCTTCGGCGGCCGTGGCCAGCACCTCGTAGAGCAGGGCTTCGTTGGGGTTGCGGCGGAACTCCTCGGCCAGGTCGGCCGCGGCATCATTATCAAAATTGTGGTAGTCCCAGGTGGCCATATGGTCAGGTAATTAGTAGGTGGTTTTTATGAGTGGGCCGCGAACAAAGCAGGAACTGGCTCCAGGCCTTTCTCTACGGTTCTCCACCGGGCGCGTTTGGCGCCTACCCAGCGGTAGTCGTTTTTATGGGCGGCAGCCAGGCTCCACGCCAGGTTTTGGGTCCACTACAGCATTTTCTCCTTCACAGGCACTCGGCAAGGAAGAAAAAGCCACTGGCGGGTGCAGCGCCCAGGTTACTTGAACTTCTCCTTGAGCAGCTCTACCTCAATAGCGGGCGAAATCTTCTCGTAGAGCACGTGGTAGGCGGCTGAGGTGATGGGCATGTTTACCTGCAGCTTGCGGTTCATTTCGTAGATGCTTTTGACGGCGTAGTAGCCCTCGGCCACCATGTTCATTTCCATCTGGGCTGATTTGACGGAGTAGCCCCGGCCGACCATGTTGCCAAAGGTGCGGTTGCGCGAAAACTGCGAATAGGCCGTCACGAGCAGGTCGCCGAGGTAGGCGGAGGCCGACAGGTCGCGGGGTTGGGGGTTGAGCGCGTGCACAAACCGGCGGATTTCCTGCACGGCGTTGCTCACCAGCACGGCCTGAAAATTGTCGCCGTAGCCCAGGCCGTGGGCAATACCGCAGGTCAGGGCAATGATGTTTTTCATGACGGCGCAGTACTCAATGCCGTCCAGGTCCTGGGCGGGGTTGGCCTTCACGTAGCGGTTGCGCAGCATGCGGCTGAAGTCCTCGCCCAGCTCCGCATCGGGCGAGCCAATGGTCAGGTAGCTTTGCTTTTCCAGGGCCACTTCCTCGGCGTGGCAGGGGCCGGCCACTACCCCCAGCCGGGTGTGCGGCAGCCGGAAACGCTCAGCCACGTAATCCGTCACCAGCACGTTTTTGCCCGGAATCATGCCCTTAATGGCCGAAATGATGCGCTTGTGTTGCAGGGCGTCGCGGTCCAGCTTGTCCAGGGTGCTTTGCACGAAGGCGGCGGGCACGGCCAGCACCAGCCAATCGGCTTCGCGCACGGCCGCTTCCAGGTCGTTGGTGGGAAATACCCGGTCCAGATCATGGGCCACCGAGGAAAGGTAGCGGGGGTTGTGGCGGGTGCGCAGCAGGTGCTGCACGTCGTCCTTGCTGCGCATCCACCAGTGGACGCGGCTGCCATTTTCAGCGAGAATTTTGGTCAGCGCGGTGGCCCAGGAGCCGCCGCCAAGCATGGCTATTTTTTCCAAGGGTGGGAAAGTGGTGAGGTGGTGGTAGCAGTGGTAAACTGGTGAGATGGTGAACTGGTGAAGTGGTGAGTTTAAGGTTCTGTTGGCGCCGTTTGCGCGGGCTGAACAGCAACTCACTATTTCACCATCTCACCATCTCACCGATACGTCAATCTTAGCCAAAAAAAACGAGAGGCTCCCGCCGCGGGTGGCGGCGGGAGCCTCTCACAGGGCCTTACGGGCTCAACCTGAGCGGGTAACCAAGGGCGCACTTATTCCTCGTCCTCGGGAGCATCTTCCTTCAGGGCGGCTTTGTCCAAGGATTTGGCATCCTTGATAACTACTGCCGCGCCATCCTTGAGGGTTTTGGAAACGGCCCGGAAGGGTCCGCTCACTACCTGGTCGCCGGCCTGGATGCCGCTTACTATTTCCATGTTCTGAAAGTCGCTGATGCCGGTTTTTACGGGCGTCATCACCGCCTTACCATTCCGAATCAGGAACACTACCTCCTGCACTTCCGCTTTGGCGCCCGCGGCCGGAGCCGGGGTAGCGCCCCCGCCCGAGGCCCCGCGGCCCACGCGCACTACCGGGGCGCCCTCCTTGGTGGGGCTGTTGGCCTGGGTGCTGTCCGAGCGGGTAGTTACGGCGGCCAGCGGCACGCTCAGCACGTTGGCTTTGCGGTTGGTAATGATGTCGACGGAGGCCGTCATGCCGGGCCGGAACGGGACGATGGTGTGGCCCTTTACCGTGCGCTGCAGCTGGCGGTACGACTCGGGCAGCAGCCGGATGCGCACCTCAAACTCCGTCACGGCCTCGGCCGTGAGGGCATCCTTGGCCGTGTTGGCAATGGCCGTCACCAGCCCGCGGAATTTCTGGTCCTGGTTGGCGTAGCTGTCTACCTCCACGTCCACGGAGTCGCCCAGGTCCACGTTGATGATGTCGTTTTCGTTCACGCTCACCCGCACCTCCATGTTGTTAAGGTTGGCAATGCGCATGATTTCGGTGCCCGCCATTTGGGTAGTACCCACTACCCGCTCGCCCTTTTTCACGTTGAGCTTGCTGACAGTACCGCTCACGGGAGCGTAAATAGTGGTTTTGTTGAGGTTTTTGCGGGCTTCCTCCAGGCTGGCCTGGGCGCTACGCACGTTGCTCTGGGCCGCCCGGATGCTCTGGCGGGCCGAGTTGATTTCCTCCTGGGAAGCCTCATAGGCGGCTTTGCTGGCCTCGTAGTCGGCCTGCGAAATCACCTTTTGCTTGTAGAGGGAGGCGTTGCGGCGGAACGTCAGCTCCGTTTGGCGGGCACTGGCCATGAGTTGCTGCAGCCGGGCCTGGGTCTGGCCCACGTTGGCGCGCTGACTCCCAACCACGGCGCTCTGCTGGTTGACCATGGCCTCGTAGTTGTCGGGGCGAATGCGCAGCAAGAGCTGGCCTTTCTTCACGGAGTCGCCTTCGGCCACGTACAACTCGGTTATTTCCCCGGATACGTCGGGCGAAATCTTCACCTCGGTTTCGGGCTGAACCTTGCCCGAGGCACTTACCTTCTCCACAATGGTAGCCGGCGCGGCCTTGGCCGCCAGCACCTCCGTACCAGCAGGCTTGCCAATCAGGCCCTGCTTTTTGGCTACCAACAAGCCCACGACCAGCACGGCCAGCACGGCGAGTAGGATGAACAGGGTGCGGTTTTTTTTCATGTTAACGGCGTAGGATCTTAGGAACGAGGAGTCAGTGATTGGGGGAAGCGGAACGGACGCGGCGCGGCTACAAGCTGATGGGGCGGCCCTGGTAGAAGTCAAGCACCTTGCGGCGGAAGATAAACTCGTACTTGGCCTGAATCATCGTCGACTCGGCGGCCGTCAGGTTGTTTTTGGCGATGTTGAATTCGGTACCGTTGAGCAGGCCGTTGTTAAAGCGAATTTCGGCGTTGCGGTAGGCCGTGGTCAGGGCCTCCACCTGGCGGCGGGCGGAGAGGTAGCGGCGCTGGGCGGCAATGGCATCGGCGTAGGACTGCTGAATGCTCTGGCGCAGCTGCAGGCGCGTTTGCTCGGCACGCAGCTCCTGCTGCTGAATGTTGATTTGAGCCCGCTGCACGCCCGTGCGGGTTTGCAGCCCGTTGAGAATGGGGATTTGCAGCTGAAACTGCAGGCTCTTACCCAAGTTGTCCTTCACTTGGCTGCTGAAGCTGGAGGGCAGCAGCTCCGGAATGGCCTGCTTGGGCTGGAGCAGAAAGTACTGGGAAGGTACGGGCTGCCCGCCCACGCCGGGCTGAAACACGGGCACCGCTACGGCCTCCGTTGAGTCGCCGTTAAACACCCGCGCCAGCCGCGAGGAGGAGAAACCGGTGAATATGCCGGCCCCGAAGCCCAAGCGAGGGTAGTAGGCGCCGCGGGCAATATCGAGGCTGCGCTGGGCGGAGCGCACGCGCAGGTCGGCGGCTTTCACTTCGGGCAGCAGGCTCTGGGCCGTCTGGTAGGTGCCGTCCGGGTCGGCGCTGAGCAGGGGCTCCTCGTCGGGGTCGGCCAGGGGCGGCACGTCAATCTGGAAGCCCGTGGGCGAGGGCAGGTTTAGCAGCTGCGTGAGCGAGAGGCGGGCCAGGTCGCGCTGGTTTTGGGCCGTAATGACGTTCAGCTCGTCGCTGGCTAGCTGGGCCTGAATATCCAGCAAGTTACTTTCCGGAATGGCGCCGGCTTTAAGCAGTTTTTGGGTGCGCTCTACCTGGGCCTGGGTGCTGCTGACGCGCACCTCGTTGGTGCGCACCAGCTCCTCGGCCAGCACCAGCTGCAGAAACGCCGAAGCCACGTTCAAGGACAAGTCATTGCGCGACTTCTCAATGTCGAGCAGGCTGGCTTCGGAGTCCAGGGCATTGCGCTTCACGGTGTTGCGCAGCTGAAAGCCCGCAAACAAGGTTACCTGCGTGTTGGCCGAGAAGTTGTTGGAGCGAATCGTCTGGCTGACGAAGTCGTTGGTGAGCGGGTCGAGGCCGGTGCCGTAGTTCCAGGCCTGAGTACCGGACAGGTTAGCCGTGGGCAGCAGGGCCGCCTGGCTTTGGCGCAGGGTAGCGTTCTGCAGCGTGGAGGTAAGCTGCTGCTGGCGCACCGTGAGGTTGTTTTGCAGGGCGTAGTCGATGGCCCGTTGCAGGCTCCAGGGGCCGGTGGGCGCGGCCGGCGAAAGCGCACCGGCCGGGGGTTGGGTGGGCGTCGTTTGGGCCAGCACCGGGCTCGTCAGCATACCCGCCGACATACTCATCAACAGCCAGTAAAAACGCTTCATAAAATCAGGAGTGTAGAGCTGATGACTGGCGGCCAAGGCGGCGGGGCCAGCCGCCCCGGTGGCCGGGGCCACCAAAGGTATTGATCTGACCGGAGCAGTGCAGCGGTAAATCAACCAACCGGGCAACGTGGGCGGTTAACCGGGCAGTTTTGGCCGTTAGTCGATGGTGGGAATATACGTGACGCGGTGCACCCAGCGCAACTGCCGCAGGTAGTCCAGGGTAATGGGGCGCAGGCCGGAGTCTACTTCAATGAACTGCCGGGCCGCGTCGTTTTTGCCCTTGCGCGAGACGAACATGGTGGCAATGTTGCACTCGTCGTGGGCAATAACGGAAGCAATGAAGGCAATGGAGCCGGGCACGTCGTCGGCATCAATAATGAGCGTGTGCAGGGAAGCCGAGAAGTCGGCCGGAAAGCCATCTACCTCCACAATCCGAATCACGCCCCCACCCCGACTCTGGCCAATAACCTCCACGGCCTGCCCCGTGCGCTCATCGCGCAGCTGCAGCCGGATGGTGTTCGGGTGCATGGTGGAGGCGTTGCCCACGCCCTGGAAGGTGTACTGCAGCCCGGCTTCCTTGGCGTGGTCGAAGGCCTCGCGGATGCGCACGTCGTCGGTGGGCATGCCCAGCAGCCCGGCCACAATGGCGCGGTCGGAACCGTGGCCCTCGTAGGTGCGGGCAAAGGAGTTATAGAACGTGATGGTGGCGTGAGTGGGCGTGCTGCCCAGAATGCGGATGGCCGCCCGCGCGATGCGCACTACCCCGGCCGTGTGAGAGGAGCTGGGCCCAATCATCACGGGCCCAATCATGTCGAAAATACTGGATTTCTCTGCCATTGCGTAAAGGTAGAAGATGGGGGGAAATTGGTGATGAGGTGATGGGGTGATGAGGTAAGAAGTGAGAGGTGAATCGTGACAGGCACTAAGAGGGTAGGAATGGGTACCAAGTAAAAAGCACGTCATCCTGAGTGTAGCGAAGGATTTTGCTACGCCGGAACATCTGGCGCCGTAACATATGGCTGAGCCAACGACGCGTGCTGCCGGGAGAAGTTCCTCCACTGCGCTCAGGATGACGTGCTTTTTACCTAGTACCCATTCCTACTCTCCTAATACCTGTCACGATTCACCTCATCACCTCATCACCTCATTACCCCATCACCTTTCACTCATCACCTCATCACCATTTCCCCCATCTTTGCAGCGTAGCACCCACTACCACCCTTTCCCTCCGCCCCTTCCCATGACCTCTCCGGAATCAGAATTCTCACCGGCCGTGCTGGCCCAGCTGCGCCGCTTGCAGGAGCGCTACGCCGCCGACGACCAGGACCTGGCCGCCTACCTCGAAGGCCTCTACCATACCCGCTACCTCGGCTACTGGGACTATATTCAGCTGGATGCCCTGCTGAGCTTGCAGCGCCCCCTGACCAACATCCCCGACGAGCGGATTTTTATCATCTACCACCAGATTACGGAGCTCTACTTCCAGCTCTGCCTCTGCGAGTACGAGCAGCTGGGCAACTTGCAGCAACCTACCGTGGAGGAAATCGTGCTGCGGGTAGGGCGCATCAACCGCTACTTTGAAAACCTGATCGACTCGTTTGATGTGATGGTCGACGGCATGGACAAGCAGCAGTTCCTGGAGTTTCGGATGGCCCTGATGCCGGCCTCGGGCTTCCAGAGCGTGCAATACCGCATGATTGAGCTGGCCAGCACTTCCCTGAGCAACCTGGTGCCCGAGGAGCGCCGCCGCCTGCTGGGCTCGGCCGCGGCCCACGACGAGCTGATGGGCTGCATTTACTGGAAATCGGGCGCTACGGTGGTGGAAACCGGAGCCAAAGCCCTTACCCTCATCGAGTTCGAGAAAAAGTACGCCGACAAGCTGCTGGAACACTCCCGTCATTTCGAAGGCCGCAACGTGTGGGCCGTAGTCCAGCGTCTGCCCCCGGGTCCTACCGGCCAGCAGCACCCGCGCCTGCTGCGCCAGCTCAAGCAGCTGGATGTGTGCGTGAACGTGAACTGGCCCCTGATGCACTACAAATCAGCGGTGCGCTACCTGGAGCGCCGTCCCGACGCCATTGCCGCTACCGGCGGCACCAACTGGAAGCAGTACCTGCCGCCCAAGTTTCAGCGCCGCATCTTCTACCCCCAGCTCTGGACCGAGCAAGAATTAGCCGACTGGGGCAAAGGCTGGGTAGAAAGCGTGCTGGGCAGCGAGTAACGGAACCCGCTTCCCCTTACCTATTCGCGCGCTTCGCGCGTAACTGCCCGGCCACGTTCCCGCAGATTTCGGCTATTTCCATTCATGCTCAAAAACAAGAGGCGCCGCGTAATGCGGCGCCTCTTGTTGGTGGCGTTGCTGCAGCCAGCCTGTTACTTCACCGTAAAGCTGGCCTGCGCGTTTTCCCAGGCCAGGCTTACCACCCCGGCGTTGTCGGCGGAAATGGTGAACTGCTCCACCGGGGCAGGCGTTTTGGTGGGCTTTACTTTCACCCGCAGCGCATCCTGGGCGGCGTTATACTTGAAGGAGCCCCACTGATTGGCGGTTTTGTTGAAGATGATGGTCCACTCCTGCTCCCCGGGGATGGTAAACAGGGCGTATTTGCCGGCCGGCAGGGGCTGGCCGTTAATGGTTACGGCTTGCTTGGCCTCGAAGGTGGTAGCCTCGTTGGCGCCCGTGCGCCATACCTGCCCGTAAGGCGCCAACTGCCCCCCGAATGCCTTCCGCCCCTTCAATGACGGGCGGCTGTAGTCGATGGTGAAAGTGGGGCCAGTAACGGTAGCGGGTGGGCTCGGGCGCTTGGATTTGTCCTCGGCGGGTTTCTGGGCGAAGGCCGGGGAAGCCAGCAGCAGCAGACACAGCCAGCTCAGGGCCAGCAGCAAACGGGCATTCAGGTCTTTCATATGGACAGGAAATAAAGGTGGGTACAGACACCAGAACAACTGGCCAGCGAAAATAGCAGTATTGGGCAATTTCTTATCCCTACACCTGCTGAAAATCAATTTCTTACCAAGCCACGCATTCGTTACTGGCTAGCTCCGCGGACCGCGAAGCGGACCTGCGTATCCTCCCAGGCCAGCGTTACCTGCCCGGCTTGGTTGGCCGTAATCAGGAATTGCTCCACCGACCGGGCCGCGGGCTCGGGCCGGGCCTTGACCCGGAGTACGTCCTGGGCGGCATCGTACTCGTAGGCGCCCCACTGGGTAGCGTTCTGATTGAAAATAACGGTCCACTCCTTTTCGCCCGGAATGGTGAACAGGGCATACTTGCCCGCCGGTAAGGGCTGGCCTTGCACCAGCACCGGCTGGTTCACGCTGAACGTGGTGGCCTCGTTGGCCCCGGTGCGCCACACCTGGCCGTAGGGCACCAGGCCCCCAAACACTTTGCGCTCTTTGGCGGAGGGGCGGCTGTAGCTGATGACAAACGTGGCGTTACCCGTAGTAGCCGTCACGGTGGCCGGCGGGCTGGGCCGGCGGGGTTTTTCTTCGGGATTTTTCTTGGGAGAACAAGCCGCAGCTCCTACCAGTAGTAGCAGCGTCAGCCGGAAATACAACCGCACGGGCGGATAAGCGTGGGACATGAACAAGCGGAACAGAGTAGGGAAAACCAGCGCGGCCCCTGCGGTGGGACAGCAAAAGGCCGGGCCAGGCGGCACAGAGCAATAATTATACCTCAACTTGAACTGACGGGTTTCTTGCCCACCCCACAGGGTAGCCCCGGCCGGCTTCGGCTGCGGGGACAGGAGAAACTCGTTAGTTGGAAAAACAACGCCTTGGCGCGCGCCGCCAAGTATCTCGCTCGTGTCGGTGAGTTTACCCTGGCAACTTCAGCTCGCACACGGCGGGTACCTACGTGCTGCACCTGCTCTGGGCCGGCAACAGGGAGCTGACCCATACACTCCCCGGATTCGGTAGGCTATTCTTCCCGCATGCGGGAGGTAGTGCGGGTGTCGGGCATGCGCAGGTACACCAGCAGCGAGAAGGCCGCGCACCCGGTTACGTACCAGTAAAACCACTGCTCCACGCCGTGGTCTTTGGCCAGCAGGGCAATGTATTCGGCGGAGCCCCCGAAGATGGCCACCGTCAGGGCGTAGGGCAGCCCCACGCCCAGGGCCCGAATTTCGGTGGGAAACAGCTCGGCTTTCACCACCGCATTAATGGAGGTATAGCCGCTTACAATTACCAGGGCCACGAGCAGCAGCCCGAAGGCCATACCGGGCCCGTTGGCGCGGCCCAGGGCCGTGAGCAAGGGCACGGTCAGCAGGGTAGCTCCCACCCCAAAAAAGAGCAGCACCGGCCGCCGCCCCACCCGGTCGGAGATGGCGCCCAGCAGGGGCTGCAGCAGCATGGCTACCCCCAGGGCCCCGAAGGAAACCAGCGTGGCCTGGTCCTTGGTAAAGCCGGTGGTATTCACCAGAAACTTCTGCACGTAGGTAGTGAAGGTGTAAAAGACCACCGTGCCGCCCAGGGTCAGGCCCACTACCGTCAAGATTTCGCGGGGGTGCTGGAGCAGCACCCGGAGTTGGCTGGGCCGCTGGGGCGGGCCGGTGGCCGGGGTGGTTTGCCGGGTGAAGGCATCGGTTTCTTCCATGCTGCGGCGCAGGTACAGGGCCACCAGGGCCGCCACGGCTCCCAGGGCAAACGGCACCCGCCAGCCCCAGGCGTACATTTCCGCCGGGGTAAGCCACTGCTGCAATCCTAACTGCACCAGCAAGGCCAGCAACTGGCCGGCAATCAGAGTTACGTATTGAAAGCTGGAAAAAAAGCCCCGGTTGCGCTGGTCGGCCATTTCGCTTAGGTACGTAGCCGAAGTGCCATACTCCCCGCCCACGCTCAGGCCCTGCAGCAGCCGGGCCACCACCAGCAGCACCGGCGCCGCTACCCCAATCTGGCCGTAGGCAGGCGTAAGGGCAATCAGCAGGGAGCCCCCGCACATGAGCAGCACCGAGGCCAGCAGGGCGGCTTTGCGGCCGGCGCGGTCGGCGTATACCCCCATCAGCCAGCCCCCGAGCGGGCGCATCAGAAACCCCACCGCAAAAATGGCCGCCGAGTTGAGCAGCTGGGACGTCAGGTTGCCTTGGGGAAAGAAAGCCGGGGCAAAATACAGGGCGAAGGCGGAGTACACGTACCAATCGTACCACTCCACCAGGTTGCCCACCGAGCCGCTGAAGATGGAGCGGACGCGGGAAGCCATGGTGCGCGGGGCAGCGGGCGGCGGAAGCTGGGACATAGAAACGGGCAGAAAACCAGGAAGGCGCGCAAAATAGCGGAAGTGCCGGGAAGCCGGCGGTTCTGCTACCTTTGCCGCTTCGTTCTTTGGCGGTATTTCCAGTCAGACGAGCGGCAGGTTGTTGGCCCCGGCCAAGGGGTAGGCATGAAAAGGGAACTGGGTGCAACTCCCGGACAGACGCGCTACTGTAAGTGCCGGCCGCCCCGCGGCAACTGTTTCTCACGTAATCCATTGCCCGGGCCTAGGCCGCGGGTGAGAAGGGCGGGAAGCAGGGTACAAGTCAGGAGACCTGCCCGCCGCTTATGTTGATAAGGCTCCTTCGCGACTTGAGGACCCTTGTCGGGTGCTGCTGCGTGTGGGCCGGTGGGCAGGAGGCGTGGGCTTCCTGCCCGGGGGCCGGGCGTGGTAATCCGGCGAAGGTAGCCAAGTGAAACAAGGGCCCGGAAAAGCGGCCAGAGCGCTTCTTCTCCCCTTTTTCACTTACTCCCCCGCGTGCCATGTTACCACTCGAAGAAAAAATCAGCCGCGCCGAAACGCGCATTTTCAAGGCCGTATTTCCCAACACCACCAACCACTACGACACCCTGTTCGGGGGCACTACCCTGCACCTCATGGACGAGGTAGCCTTTATCACGGCCACCCGGTTCAGCCGCCTCAAAATGGTAACCGTGTCCTCCGATAAAGTCGATTTCACTCATCCCATTCCCGGCGGCACCCTGGTCGAGCTCATTGGGCGCGTCGAGCACGTGGGCAACACCAGCCTGAAGGTGCGCGTGGAGCTGTTCGTGGAGCAGATGTACTCCGAGGAGCGCCACCGGGCCGTGTCCGGGCTGTTCACGTTTGTGGCCATTGATGAGCACAAACGGCCCGTACGCATTCTGGGGGCCACTGAAGCGGCAGTATAGGTAAATAGATATTTTTCGGGGTGCCAATAAACTAGTTGTATGACGGTTACGTTTCAAGGCAGGACTTTTCCCAGAGCCACCTGAACCTTTCTGCGCGCGGCCAAGGTTAAACAGGCCTCTCTCCCTATCACGTTGATATGGCACCCGACCTACACTACACTCCTGAAATGAATTCTCGCCTGGAACAGTCGTTTCGGGAAGCGGACCTGGCCCGCGAAGAACTAACTGACTCTATGGCAAACTCTGTGGCCGCTAACTGCGACCTTCTCCACCACGGCCTAGTAAGCGCCAAAGGACTGGAGGTCACGACGGAAATGTACCGTCACCTACTTGGCCAACTGCTGCGCCACCCCTCCGGGGAAGTGCGTACGCAAGCCCTCACCCTGTTCAACGAGGCTATGGAAAAATTTTGGCCCCGCCTGCAAAGCACTCCGCCGTCCGGCGCCGGGCACTAGGCGCTACCACGAGCCGCCCCAACAAGCAGCCTCAGGCCCTGCGGAACCAAAATGGACTCCGCAGGGCCTGAGGCTGTTTTTAGCTGCGTATCTTTGCCGCTCTTACCCCTTTCACTGGTTCAAAGGCTAACTCCCTTTCACCTTGCACATGACTGATAAACAAGAAATTGAGCTGCTACTTCCACCGGAGGTAGCCTACGACGAGCTGGCCCGCTACCGCGCCCTGCTCGATGCCGCGGGCCTGGTACCCGGTCAGGCCGATTTTGTGCACCTGCGCAAGCGTTCCATTGATGCGCGCGGCCGCCAGCCCCTGGTGCGCCTGCGCGCCGACATCTACCAGACGCCCCCGCCTGCGGACCTGTTCGGGCCCTGGTTTCAGTATCCGGATGTAAGCCGAGCCCGCCGCTCCGTACTGATTGTGGGGGCGGGTCCGGCCGGGCTGTTTGCCGCCCTGCGCGCCATTGAGCTGGGTATCCGGCCCATTGTGGTGGAGCGGGGCAAGGACGTGCGTACCCGCCGCCGCGACCTGGCGGCCCTAAACAAGGAGCACGTCGTTAACCCCGATTCCAACTACTGCTTTGGCGAAGGTGGGGCCGGCACCTACTCCGACGGCAAGCTGTACACCCGCTCCACCAAGCGCGGCGACATTCAGCGCATTTTGCGCCTGCTGGTGCAGCACGGCGCTACCCCCGACATTCTGGTGGATGCTCACCCCCACATCGGCACCAACAAGCTGCCCTCCGTAGTGGCGGCCCTGCGCGAGAGTGTGCGCCAGGCCGGTGGCGAGGTGCACTTCGATACCCGGGTCGATGACTTACTCCTGGAAAACAACCACTTGCGCGGGGTAGTCACGGCTACGGGCCAAGCCCTGGAAGCTGACGCCGTCATCCTGGCCACCGGCCACTCGGCCCGCGACATCTATGAGCTGCTACACCGCCGCGGCGTACTGATTGAGGCTAAGCCCTTTGCCCTGGGCGTACGGGTAGAGCACCCCCAGGCCCTCATCGACCAGGCCCAGTACCGCCGCCAGGACCGGGGCGTGCTGCCGGCCGCTTCCTACGCGCTGGTGCACCAAACCCAGTGGAAAAACCAGCAGCGGGGCGTGTTTTCCTTTTGCATGTGTCCCGGCGGCTTTATTGTGCCGGCCGCTACCTCGCCCGGCGAGGTAGTGGTGAATGGCATGAGCCCCAGCCGCCGCGACTCGCGCTTTGCCAACTCGGGCATTGTGGCGGCCGTGGAGCTGGAAGACATGGACGTGCGCCGGCACGGGGCCCTGGCGGGCCTGCGGTTTCAGCAGGAAATTGAGCAGCGGGCCTGCCGCCTGGCCGGCAATACTCAGCTGGCCCCGGCCCAACGCCTCGGCGACTTTCTGAAAAGCAAAGTGTCGCCGGAGCTGCTGGAAACCAGCTACCAGCCCGGCCTCGTGTCGGTGCCCATGGATCAGGTGCTCGGGCCGGCGCTGGCCGAGCGCCTGCGCCAGGGCTTCCAGAACTTCGGGCGCAAAATTCCGGGCTACGCCACCAACCTGGCCCAGATTGTAGGCGTGGAAAGCCGCACCTCCTCCCCGGTGCGCATCCCCCGCGACCGGGATACGCTGGAGCACCCCCAGGTGCGCGGCCTTTTCCCGTGCGGGGAAGGCGCGGGCTATGCCGGCGGCATCGTCTCGGCCGCCATGGACGGGGAGCGGTGCGCTGAGGCGGCGTTTGCAGCCATCGGCGCGAAATAATCGTTATAAGGGGAAAACTACTTTTCCGTCGTTTGGCGCAGGACGCTGCCAGCCACGAAGAAGCTCAGCCCTTAGCCAGCAACGCTTCCCGGCAAAGGTTCTTTGTTGCTGCCTGCGTGCCCCGTACGCTGAATGACAAACATTTCTGCTTATGAAAAAGACCCTTGTTCTCGGGGCCACCGATAACCCCGCCCGCTACGCTTACCGCGCCGTTCACCAACTCAAAAGCCACGGCCACGAGGTAGTGCCCGTCGGCATCCGCAAGGGCCAGGTGGCCGGCCTGGATATTCAAACCGACCGGCCCGCAGCCGAAGCCGTTGATACGGTCACGCTCTACGTGGGGCCCCAAAATCAGCCCGGCTGGTACGACTACATCCTGGACCTGAATCCGAAGCGCATCATCTTCAACCCCGGTACCGAAAATCCGGAGCTGGAAGAACTGGCCCAGCAGCGCGGCATCCGCACGGAAGAAGCCTGCACCTTGGTAATGCTGAGCGTAGGCAATTACTAAGTCGCCCCACCCTAATGGTGTTTCTCAAGCCCTGGTACCCTCGGTACCGGGGCTTTCTTATGCGGCAGCCGGCTTTTTGCCGATCTTAGCTAACCTGACTGATTCCAAGGGTTGACAGCGGGCTGAATTCGACACGTTTTCCAGCTGATTATCAGCACTTTTAGCCTTTAACGCCGTCAGTACGCATATTTTTCTCCTTCTCAGGCAACCCCTACCTTCCGGTCCTCATCTAGCCCCTTAAACGCCCCGCTCTGATCCGAACTTTACGCCTTCTTCCGTGACTGATGCCGACCTCATAGCCGCCTGCCGCCAAGGCAGCAGTCGGGCCCAGAAGCTGCTCTACGAGCGGTTTTCGGGGCTGATGCTGTCTGTGTGCCTGCGCTACCTGCGGCGGCGCGAAGATGCCGAGGAAGCCCTGATTGTGGGGTTCACCAAGGTGTTCCGGGCCCTGGATCAGTACCGGCACGAGGGCTCGTTTGAGGGCTGGATCCGGCGCATCGTCGTGAACGAGGCCCTCGGGATGCTACGGCGCAAGGAACCCCTGCACCTGGCCATCGACGACCTGACCTACGACACGCCCACTACCCCCGCCGAAGCCGAAAGCCGCCTCAACGCCGACGATATGCTGGCCTTGCTAGCCGAGCTGCCCGCCGGCTACCGTACCGTCTTTAACCTGTACGCCCTGGAGGGCTACACCCACCCCGAAATCGGCGAGCTGCTCGGTATTTCGGAGGGCACCAGTAAATCGCAGCTCAGCAAGGCCCGGGCCATGCTCCAGCGCCGCCTCGCGGTAGCCAACGCGCAAGCCCAACCGGCCGCCTCCACCTCCTCACCGAAAGAATTGTATGCAGTCGGAAGATATTGATAAGCTGTTTCGCGAGCGGCTGGCGGGCCATGCCCCCACCCCGCCCGCTTTCGTCTGGGCCGAAATTGAGGCCGAGATTCAGCCCCGCCGCAAGCGCCCCGTGCTGTGGCTGGCTGCCGCCGCGGTAGCCCTGCTCACCCTGCTGGGCGGGGCCTCCTGGTGGGTGCTGACGGGGAGTAACCCCGGCCGACCCGGTGGCCCGCAGCTGGCTGCCACCGCGCCCCGGCCAGCTCGTGCTGCTACCCCTGAACATCCGGAAAATAATTCCTTTTCTCAGGCAACCGCTCCCCTCGCTTCCTCATCTAGCCCCTCAGAAGCCTCGGCCAATACGCCCGCCGTTGTAGTGGCCACTGCAACTCCCTCCCAGCAAGCCCGGTCTCGGGGTGTACAACCAGACCCCGCTGCTGCGAGTCGCCGGCCCGCCCGGCCCCGCGCTTCTACTCCGGCCGCCGTCCGGCAGCTGGCCCTGGCGGATGCGCCGGCCCCTACCCCGAGCCGCCCGAAGCTCCCCGAGCCTACGGCTGACCCGGAACTGGACCGGCCCACCACCTTACCCGCGGCCACCGTGGCCCTCACGGGCCCCATTGAAGTGGAAGTGCGGCCGGCGGCGCCCGCCCCGGCTGTAGCCGCCGCGCCTACCCATCGGCCCCGCCTGACTTCCCTGCTCCGGCAGGCCCGCAACGCCGTGAAGGGCGAGCGGGTCAGCCTGACTGATGCCGGGCTCCCTGAAACGGTGACGGTGCAGGCCCGGGTGGCGGGCCACACGCTTACCAAGACTATCCAACTGTAACTCTCCCGCTTTTCGCGCCTTGTCTCATGAAACGCTTTTTTGCTCTCCTCGCCTTTTTGCTGCTGACGCTGACCACGGCCAGCACCTCCCGGGCCGCCAGCCGCCCCGGCAACGACGACACCATTCTGGTAAAGCTGCCTAACCAGTCCACGATGACGCTTTACGTCAAGGACAAGGCCCAGCTCCGGCAGATGCGTCAGTACAAGCTGGACTCCCTGATTGTGCTGCTCGACGCCTACATCACCCAGGCCGAAGCCGCCGGCAAGAACTCCAAAGCGGAGCAGGTGACCCTGGAGTTTTACCCTGCCAAGGAGCAACCCGGCAAGCAAGTACCCGAGCAAATCCGGATTACGGTGCGCAACCAAGGGGCGGGTAGCAAAACCAAATCGGCCGACCACGTGGACGTTACCCTGGGCCGCGTGTTTGGTGTGACGGTGGACGAAAGCACCGATGGCGGTAATGACCACGTTTCGGTGCGGGTGGGTTCTTCTCCTACCTCCGACTCCATCCACAATGCGCAGCGCAAAGCCCGGCAGGAAGAGCGCGCCAACCGCGCCGTGCACAGCAACTTCAACATCGACCTGGGCCTGAACACGCTGGTAAACCGCGAAACGCCAGCAGGGGGCCAAGATTTCGACCTGCGCCCCATCGGTTCCCGCTACCTGAGCTTGAACTGGCACTACGACATTCGGGTGGGTAAGAAAGGCTCTCCGCTGCACCTGCTGACGGGTCCCGAATTGGCCTTCAATAATTACATGCTCGATAAGAACCTGCAGTTTGTAGAAGCGGGGAGCCGTACCGTTGTGGCCACGGACGCTAACAACCCCGACCGGGAGCTGCAGAAAAGCAAGCTGGCCGTTTCCAGCATCAACCTGCCGCTGATGGCCGTGCTGGACTTTAAAAACAAAAAAGGCCGCGACGCCTTCCGCATTGGGGCCGGCGGGTTTATGGGCTACCGCCTGGGCTCCCACACCAAAATCAAGTACGAAGACAACGGCAACACCAAGAAAGACAAGGACCGCGGCTCCTACAACCTGGCCGACTTCCAGTACGGCTTGCAGGGCACCATCGGCATCCGCCGCATCGACCTCTTCGCCAAGTACCACCTCAACGAGACGTTCAAAAACAACCGCGGCCCCCAGGCCCAAACCCTGAGCTTCGGCGTCTCTCTGCTGCAGTAAATGGTGAAATAGTGGGATGGTGAGATGGTGAATGTCATTGCCAGGACGCAAGACCACTCATTCCTCTCTCATTTACCAAACTTAAAACAAGTAATGAGCCCTTACTTCCGAGCTGGAAGTAAGGGCTCATTATTTTGGAGGGGGTTAACTGTTGCACGTGACGGATTGACGCCGCTTGGTACGCGGAATGTCCTGCGACCCGGCAATAACACGTACGCCTGAACAGCAGCTCACCAATTCACCATCTCACTATTTCACCACGTGCCGGTAGAAGTTATCCAGCAGGATGGCGGCTGATACGGCTACGTTGAGGCTTTCGGCCTGGCCGCGGCCGGGAATGTGCAGGCGCTGGGTCAGGCAGGCTTCGACGGGGGGCGTGAGGCCGTGGCTTTCACTGCCCATCACCAGCACGCCGGTGGGCTGCAAGGTGAGGCGGTGCACATTGTCGCCGTGCAAATCAGCCCCGTAGACGGGTAGTTCGGATGGGAGGCTGCCAAGCCAGGCGGGCAGCTCGCGCTGCCAGACGGGCACGCGGGTAAAGGAGCCCATGGTAGCCGACACGGTTTTGGGCGCCCAGGGGTCGGCGCAGGTTTCGGAGCAGACGACGCCGGCCAGCCCGTACCAGTCGGCCAGCCGGATGAGAGTGCCCACGTTGCCGGGGTCGCGCACTTCGTCCAGGGCCAGGAAGAGCTGCCCGGCAGTGGGTTGCAGGGGCTTTTCCGAGGGTAAGCGGGCCACGGCCAGGGCCGTCGTGTTGGTACTGAGCGTACCCAGGCGGGTCAGCTCCTCTTCCGAAACAACGTCGACGGGTAGGCCGGCCGGAATTTCCGGCCGGATTTTCTCAGCGAATTCCGACGTAACCATGAGCCGTTCCGTTAGAATCCCGGAACTTAGCAGCTCCCGTACGCTTTTGCCGCCTTCTACCAGGAAGGCGCCGTGCCGGAGTCGGTACTTCTTCAGGTGCAGCGCGTGCACGTATTTCGCTACTGCTTTTGAAATCATATTCGCAGATTAACGGTCGGCCCTCCGGGTGGGGGCTCTTGTCAGGAAAAAACTTCACGCGCCTGGCGCTGGGCAGCCTGCTGGTGGCCGGCGGGGTAAGCGGCTGCTCGCCCCTGCGCCTGCTTACGCCCGGCCAGCGCCTGCTGAGCCGCGTGAAGGTAGAAGGCACGGAAAAGGCCGATGCTGAGCGGCTGCAAACCCTGGTGCAGCAAAAGCCCAACAGTACGTTTCCGCTGCCAAAGGTAGCCATCTACCAGCTAGGCCGCTCATTTTATAACGCCGAGCGCATCCAGCGCAAGCTCCAGGAAGACCGCACCCACTACGACCAGCTGATTAAGGCCGCCGGCACCGACTCGGCTGAGGTGGGCAAGCTGCTCACCAAGCGCGAGCGGCACACCCGCCGCCACCAGCTGGCCCTGGACAAGGGCAACGCCGTTATGCGCCTGGGCGAGCCCCCGGTTATCTACGACTCGTCGCTGACGGCTACCTCCGTCGACCAGCTTGGCATTTATCTTAAGTCGAAGGGTTTTTTCCGCAGCTCGGTTTCGGCCACCGATACGGTGCCCACCCGGATGTTCTCGCCCCTGCGCATTTTCACCCTCCGCTCCCCGTTTCACGCCGATTCCCAGCGCGTGACGGTTACCTACCGCATCCACGAGGGACCCGCCTTCCACTACTCCCAGCTCGACTACGATATTGCCGACACGGCCATTTCCCGGCGCGTGCTGCTGAGCCAGCCCCAGAGCCTGCTGCGGGTAGGCGACCAGTACGACGAGGAGCAGATCGGGGCCGAGCGCAGCCGCTTGGAAAATCTGCTGAAAAACCAGGGCTTCTATGATTTTCGCCAGCAGTACATTACCCTGGAGGCTGACACCAGCTTTGCCCCTACCACCGTGCGCCTGCGCACCATGGTCGCCAAGCCTACCCGCGGGGAGCAGCACCGCCTCTACACGGTGCGGCAGGTAAACGTGGTTACCGATGCGGGCCTGGTGCGCTTCGGCCAGCAGCGCGACACCATCATTCGCGACTCGGTGTACTACCTGGCCTACAAGCACAAGTTCAACACCAAGGCCCTGGACCTGAAGCTGGCCGTGCGCCCCGGCGACGCCTACAGCCTGAGCAACACCCAGCTTACCCAGCGCCAGCTCTCGGGCCTGGATATGTTCCGTTTCAGCACCGTGACCTACCGGCGGGTACGGGGCCCGGAGGCCCCGGCCGACTCGGCGCGGGGCCTGCTCGATGCCACCGTTAATGCCTCGCCGGCCAAGAAATTTCAGGAAACGTCGGAGTTCGGGGCTACCTCCGTGGCCGAGCGGATCGGGCCGTTTGGCAACGTGCGCCTCAAGGTGCGCAACGTGTTTGGCGGGGCCGAGATTTTGGAATTTGGCCTGCGGGCGGGCTTCGAAGGCCAGTACAGCCTAACCGGCCCGATTGAGGATGTAACCGACCGGCAAAGCGTGCTGACTACCCAGCTGGGGGCCAACGTGAACCTGGTGCTGCCGCAGTTTCTGGTGCCGTGGCGAGCCAACCGCTTCCTGAGCCAGTACAACCCGCGCACTCGCTTCAACGCTACCTACACCTACGTGTACCGCCCGGAGTACACGCGCACCAACGCCGAGGGCACGTTTGACTACATCTGGCAGCGCTCGGCGTTTCACCAGTTCGTGCTTACCCCGGTTGACGTGAGCATCATCCGCACCGCCGACGTGAACGAGCAGTTTGCTACCATTCTGCAAAACTTGCTGATTCAGCAGGGTTCCCCGCTGTACCGCAGCTTCGATAACCTGTTCATTCCCAGCTTCAACGCTACCTCCCTCTACAACTCCAACGATTTCAACCAAACCCGCGACGGATACTACCTGCGCCTGTTTGGAGAGTTGGGCGGCCTCACGCGCAGCCTCTACCAGAAGCAGCCGCTGATCAATAACCAGGACAACCCCAAGGCCAACCGGCTGAAAACCTACGACTTCGCCAAGTTCACGGCTGATTATCGCCGCTACTATAAGCTAGGCCCGAACTCCTACTTCGTGTATCGCCTGGCGGCCGGCGCCGCGACGGCGCTAACCTCCACCCGCATTGTAACCCGGGATGAAGGCGGGGCGACGGTAGGCGACGAAACCGCATACCTGATTCCCTACGACAAGTACCTGTTTGCGGGTGGTAGCTCCAGCGTGCGGGCCTGGAAACCACGCCGCCTAGGCCCGGGCTCCTCCACCCAGTATAAGCTCGACCCGAAAGATCCAACCAAATTTCTGGAAGTGAATGGACAGCGGGTGCGCGACTACAACTTGGAACAGCCTGGTGAGTTGCTGTTGGAAGGCAACGTAGAGTATCGCTTTCCTCTCTACAGTTTTATCCGGGGGGCACTGTTCACTGATTTCGGCAATGTCTGGGCTATTCGCCAGGACCCGCGGCCGGGGGCGCAGTTTAGGTTCAACGAGTTCTACCAGCAGTTTGCCGTGGGCTCCGGCATTGGCTTCCGCTTCGATTTCACCTTCCTGATCCTGCGCCTGGACGTGGCCACGAAAGTTTACGACCCGACCGCGCCCGGCAGCAAGTGGGCCATCCGCAAGTTCAGCCTGGCCGAGGACCAAACTGCCTTTAACCTGGGCATCGGCTACCCCTTCTAGCAGTACGTTGGTGGTTAAGTGAGCAAACGAAAGCCACCATACCCACATCAAAAGCCCGTTATCCTGAGTTAAGCGAAAAGGAGCTTATCACGCAAGAATGAGTCGTTGTTACGGCTCTCCTAGCGTGGTAAGCTCCTTCGCTTAACTCAGGATGACAAGCTTTTTCACCTCACTTAATCATCCACTCACTTCTTCACCTCTTCACCTAATACTCTAGCAGCTCGCTCAGGGCGGCAGCTACTTTGTCGGGGTTGGGTAGCATTTGCTTTTCGAGCTCCACATTCAGGGCAATAGCCGGCAGGTTGGCCGCGCCGAGGGTGAAGACAGGGGCGTCGAGTTGCTGGAAGCAGTGGCGCTGGATTCGGCCGGCCAAGCTTTCAGCAAACGAGTTCAGCAAAGGCTCCTCGGTAAGCACCAGCGCCTTACCGTGGCGGCGCACGGCAGCTTGCACCGCCTCCCAATCAAGGGGGTTCAGGGTGCGTAGGTCCAGCACTTCCACCTGGCCGGGATGCTGCTTGCTGGCCGTTTTGGCCCAGTGCACGCCCATGCCATAGGTGATAACCACGCAGGTTTCGCCGTTGCGCAGCTTGGTAGCATCTGCTTCCTGAGCGACGGCGGCTTTCCCCAGGGGAATAGCATAGCCCGCGGCGGGCTCCCCGGTTTTGGCGTCCTCGGTGCCGGGTACCTTGCTCCAGTACAGACCTTTATGCTCCAGCAGCACGACAGGGTTGGGGTCGAGGAAGGCGGCGCGCAGCAGCCCCTTCATATCGGCGGCGTTGCTGGGGTAGACCACCTTAATGCCCCGGATAGTGAGCAGGGTACTTTCCACGGAGCCCGAGTGGTAGGGCCCGCCCCCACCGTAGGCCCCTACCGGCACCCGAATCAGGCTTTGCACCGGAAACTTGCCGTTGGAGAGGTAACAGGACTTGCTTAGCTCTTCCACCAGCTGGTTCAGGCCGGGCCAGATGTAGTCAGCAAACTGAATTTCAACAATGGCCTTGGCTCCCACGGCGCTCATGCCGGCGGTGCTGCCCACAATGTAGGCTTCCTGAATGGGCGTATTGAACACGCGGGCGTCGCCGTACTTTTTGGCCAGCAGGGCCGCTTCGCGGAATACGCCGCCCAACTCGCCGCCCACGTCCTGGCCGTAGAACAAGGCCTCGGGAAACTCGCGCAGAATGTCATCTACTGCGTGCAGGGCCGCATCCACCATCAGGGCTTTGTCGGCGCCGGCGGGGCTCCGCTCGCCGGTTTCCTCCGTTACGGCCGGCGGGGCAAACTCGTGGTCGGCGAAGGTAGTGGGGTCGGGGTTGGGCGCGGCCAGGGCCCGCTCATAATCGGCCAGCACGGTCGCGCGGGCTTCGGCTCCCAGCTCCTGCAAGTCAGCCTCTTCGAAGCCCAGCTCCAGCAGCTGTTGGTGAAAGCGCGGGAGCGGGTCCTGGAGGGTGTGGTGGGCGAGGTTGTCGCCGCGGTACCACTCCCGGCGCACGCCGCTGGTGTGGTGGCCCAGCAGGGGGCATTTGGCGTGCACCAGCACCGGCCCGCGCCGCTGCCGCACGTAGTCGGTGGCCTGCTGCATGCCGGCGTAGCTGGCCAGGAAATCGGCCCCGTCGAACTGCAAGCGGTGCAGGCCCTTGAAGCCGGCCGCAAACTCGTAGGCATCCATGGCGCGCATCTCCCGGCTGGTGGCCGAAATACCCCAGTCGTTGTCCTGCACCAGATAGATGATGGGCAACTGGTGCAATACGGCCATCTGCAGGGCCTCGGCCACCTCGCCCTCCGTCATGGCCCCGTCGCCGATGGAGCACAGCACCACGGGCGGCATGGCGGGGGTAGGCACTGCCGAGCCGGACCCCACCGGGGGCAGCCCCTGCCCTTCCAAGTACTTGATGCCGTGGGCCATACCAGTGGCCGGAATGGCCTGCATGCCGGTGGCCGAGCTTTGGTGCGGGATGGTGGCCACGCCGGCCCGGCGCAGGGAGGGGTGACTGTAGTAAGTGCGCCCCCCCGAGAAAGGGTCGTCGCGCTTGGCCATGAGCTGGAGCATTAGCTCGTAGGGTTCCAGGCCCAGGCCCAGCAGCAGAGCGTCGTCGCGGTAGTAGGGCGCGGCGTAGTCGTGGGGCGTGAGGTGGAAGGCAGCGGCCAGCTGAATGGCCTCGTGGCCGCGGGCCGTGGCGTGCACGTAGCGGGCCGTTACGGCCTTATTTTCTTCGTAGAGGCGGGCCAGCTCATCAGCCGTGCGCATCAGGCGGTAAGCCCGGCGCAGGGTGTCGCGGCCGGGACGGGCAGTTGTGAAGTCGGGTTCCAGGGTCGGGGCGGATGGCGAGAACATGGATGGGGGGTGGGTTGGCCGGCGAAATTACGCAATGAATAAGTGGCAGGAAGAATTCTATCAGGGTTTCAGTTCGTGAGCCTGAGCATTTTCACCTCGCACACTTTACCTTCGTCGCATGCCCGCTTCTACTACCCTCACTGCTGCCACGGAAACCGACTTACCCGACCTGCTCCGGCTGGTAAACCGCGCCTACCGCGGCGAGGCCTCCCGCCAGGGCTGGACCACCGAGGCCCACCTGCTGGACGGGCAACGCACCGACCTTGAGGATTTGCGGGAGCTGCTGCGGGCGCCGGGCGCTACCTTCCTGCTGGCCCGCAACCCCGAAGGAGAATTGCTCGGCAGCGTCTACCTTCAACACCAGTCGCCCGACCTGTACCTGGGCATGCTTTTCGTGGAGCCGGCGCAGCAAGCCCAGGGCCTGGGTAAGTTGCTGCTGGCCGCCGCTGAAAATCACGCCCGGCAGCTGAGCTGCACCGGCATCCTGATTTCGGTGATTTCCGTGCGGGCGGAGCTGCTGGCCTGGTATGAGCGCCACGGCTTCCGGCGCACCGGCGAAACGGCGGCCTTCCCCACCGATACCCGCTTTGGCATTCCCCGCCAGAAGTTGGGACTGCTGCTGCTGCGCAAGGTGCTGGGTGAGGAGTAAAGGCAGTTTTGCTGCACTATCACACGTTATCCTACCAACTGTGTTCCCTTTGATGCATATGAGAAATAATCATGTAGAAGTAAGCTTGGAGATTCGTGACTTCGATGATATTTCACTTGAAGAACTCAGCGCTATTTTGGGTATGCAACCGAGCAAAGTTTATCGAAAAGGAGAAAAAGTTAGTTCTAATTTCGCTATCAAGTCCCCTATAAATCGATGGCTAATCCACGCCTACGCTGACCAAAAACTATTACCTGACTTTGAGGAACAGATGGATACGTTACTAGCAATAGTGAAGGCCCGGCAGGAAGCTTTTATTTCTCTTTGTCACCGATATACCTGCGAAATTAAATGCGCAGTGCATGTCTATTTCCGCAATGGAGAAAGTATTCCCAGCGTCCATTTAGAAAGTCGCCACCGCGACCTGCTGCATTTGTTGCGGGCTGAATTTGATGTAGACATATATTGTTTTTCGAAGCAACCATCCAAGCTTAGAGGGTAACTTGTCTTCTCTCTTTCCCAGTATCCTTCTAGAATGCCAGCTTTCCGAACGCGGCATAACCCCTACCTTTGCGGCTCAAAAATTGCAGCGGCCCGGCCTGGTATTTCCGACTGGTTTCGGGCTGGCCGCTTTGCGTTAGTTTTCTTGGCATGCACACCTTCCCTTCCGCTTTCCCTACCCCCACGCCCCAGCCCCGCTTCCGCGACACGGTGGAGCAGTGGATGCGCCAGTTTCAGGACTGGCTGTGCCAGCAGCTGGAAGCGGCCGATGGCCGGGGCCGGTTCCGGGAAGATGCCTGGCAGCACCACAGCGGCGGCGGGGGCCGCTCCCGCATCCTGACGGAGGGCAATATTATCGAGAAGGGCGGGGTGAATTTTTCGGCCGTGGAAGGCACCATGAGCGAGCAGGCCGCCCGCGTGCTGCTCATGCCCGACCCCAGCTACTTTGCCACCGGCGTGTCGGTGGTGCAGCACCCGCGCAGCCCGCGCGTGCCCATCTCGCACATGAACGTGCGCTATTTTGAAGCCGCCAGCGGAGAAGCCTGGTTTGGGGGCGGGCTGGATTTGACCCCGATTTACGTGGACGAGGAGCAGGCCCGCTGGTTTCACCAGCAGATTGCCCAGGTCTGCCAGCAGCACCACCCCAGCTACTACCCCCGCTTCAAGCAGTGGGCCGACGAATACTTCTTTATCCCGCACCGCCAGGAAACCCGCGGCATCGGGGGCATCTTCTTCGACCGGCTCACGGTGGGCAAGGAAGGCGAAGCCGAGGCCCTGTTTGCCTTCGTGCGCAGCGTGGGCGAGGTGTACGGCCGCACCTACGTGGAGTTGCTGCGCCGCAACGCCGAGTTGGCCTACACCGAAGCCCAGAAGCAGTGGCAGCTGGTACGCCGGGGCCGCTACGCCGAGTTTAACCTGGCCATCGACCGGGGCACGCGCTTCGGGCTGGAAACCGGGGGCCGCACCGAGAGCATCCTGATGAGTCTGCCACCCCAGTGCGAGTGGCACTACAACCTCCAACCCGAGCCCGGCTCGCCCGAAGCCCATACCCAACAGTGGCTGCGCCAGGGCGTCAACTGGCTGTCTGATTCATCCGCTACCGCTTGATTGAACACCTGCAAGCCCTGGACCGTTGGCTGCTGCTGGGCGCCAACTCCCACCACACACCCACGCTGGACGCGTGGATGATTTTCTTTTCGGAACGCCTGGTGTGGTTTCCGGCCTACTTCGTATTGATAGTAGTGCTGAGCTACTTGTATCAGCGCCGCGCCCTGCTGCTGCTGCCCCTGCTGGGGTTGAGCGTGGCCCTGGCCGACATCATCTCCAGCCGCCTGTTCAAGCCCTACTTCGCCCGCCTGCGCCCCTGCCATGACTCCGCCCTCTCGGCCACACTGAACCTGGTGAACGGGTGCGGTGGCCAGTTTGGTTTTCTGTCTTCGCACGCGGCCAATGCCTTTGCCCTGGCCGTTTTTCTGGGCCTGCTGCTCCCTACCCGCTACCGGGCCGTCAAGGTACTGCTCGTGCTCTGGGCCGCAGTAGTAAGCTACAGCCGCATGTACCTGGGCGCCCACTACCCCTCCGATGTAGCAGCGGGGGCCCTGCTCGGCTCGCTTACCGCTTGGGGCTGCGCCCGCGCCTACCAGCACCTGGCGCCCCGGTGGTGGCCCGCGGCCCTACCCCCCGACCGGGTGCGGGTACATTAAAACAGCACCAGGCCGCTGGACTAGTTAGTCCAGCGGCCTGGTGCTGTTGACGCAGCTACTTTTATTACCAGCTTACTTGTCCTTGCCGGTGTGGCCGTCACCCTGGTCGCCCTGGCCGGGCTTGCTGGTTTTTTTGGCGTCTTGCTTAGCGTCCTGGGAAAGGGAACGGTTTAAATCGTCCGACTCAGTGAACTTGCCGTCGTCGTCGCGGCGGACGTAGCGCTTGTCGCCCTCGTGGGGCTCGATTAATTCGCGTTTTGACATGATTGCGGGAAGTAGGTACCTGCCTTCATACGCGCTGCGCAGTCAGGGGTTTGGGTGCTATTTGCCCAGCAATTTGGCCACGTACTTGCCCACAATATCAAACTCCAGGTTTACCCGGTGGCCGGGGCGCAGGTCCTGAAAGGTGGTGTGCTCGTAGGTGTAGGGAATGATGGCCACGCTGAAGCCGTCGTCGGTGCTGTTAAAGCAGGTGAGGCTGGTGCCGTTGATGCAGATGGAGCCCTTTTCCACCGTTACCCGGCCCGGGCCAGGCTCGTGGCGGAAACGGTACAGCCAGGAGCCATTCTGGTCCTCCACGGCCTCGCACTCGGCCGTGAGGTCTACGTGGCCCTGCACAATGTGGCCGTCGAAGCGGCCGTTGGCCGAGAGGCAGCGCTCCAGGTTGACGCGCTTGCCGGGCGCCCACTGGCTGAGGTTGGTTTTCTGCAGGGTTTCGTCAATGGCCGTTACGACGTGGGTGCCCGCGGCCGCGTCCACGGCCACTACCGTCAGGCAGACGCCGTCGTGGGCCACGCTCTGGTCGATTTTCAGCTCCGCAGCAAAGCCCGAAGCCACAGTAAAATGAATATTAGAGCCTTCGCGCCGCACGGCCCGAATGGTGCCCAGGGTTTCGATGATGCCGGTGAACACAGGTTGTAAGGTGATGAATGTGGTAGATGTGAGCAATGCGTTGGACTGTGTAACCTAAAACGGGCGGTTAAGATTGGGCAAGGCTACAATACAGCAACACATTCTCCGCAATTCCCCATCCCGCACAGTACCTATTACTTCCCCCGCCCCTCGATGATGATTTTGAGGGTGTAGAGCAGGACCCGGAAGTCCATGGCCAGGCTCATGTTCTCGATGTAGAGAATGTCAAACTTGAGCCGCTCCACCATTTGCGCTACCGTTTCGGCGTAGCCGTACTTGACCTGGCCCAGGCTGGTAAGGCCGGGCCGCACCCGGTGCAAATGGCGGTAGTGGGGCGCTACTTGCATGATTTGGTCGATGAAGAACTGCCGCTCCGGGCGGGGCCCCACAATGCTCATGTCGCCCCGGATGACGTTCCAGAACTGGGGCAGCTCGTCCACCCGCATCTTGCGCATAAAGCGCCCCCAGGGCGTAATACGCGGGTCGTGGTCGGAGCTCAGGGCCGGGCCGGCTTTCTCGGCATCCACGTACATGGAGCGGAATTTATAGATGCGAAACGGCTGCCCGTGCCGGCCAATGCGCTCCTGGGAGTAAAACACCGGCCCCGGGGAGGACAGCTTCACCATCACGGCCGTGAAAGCGTAGCCGGGCCAGGCCAGCAGCAGAAACAGCACGGACATCACCACGTCAAGTAGGCGCTTGACCACGCGCTGCCAGGGCGGCAGCAAGTCCTGCTTGATTTCGATGAGCGGAGTCCCGAACACGTGGCTGACTTTCACCGAGCCCAGCAGCATCTGGTACAAGTCGGGCAGAATGCTGATGCGGGTGGGCAGGCCTTCGAGCAGGGTCAGAATCTCCTCAATTACGCGGTGCTCCGAGGGCTCGATGGCAATGATAACCTGCTCTATCTGCAGGGTCCGGACCAGGGCAGGCAGGCGGCGGTACGAATTGTAGGCCGTGAGCTCCGCGGCCAGCGTGGTATCCACCACGTCGCCCAGGGGCGTGAACCCCACCAGCCGCAGGCCCAGGTGCCGGCCCGTCCGCTGCAGCTCGTGAAAGGTGTCGCGGGCCAGGGCGCCGGAGCCTACCAGCAGCGTATTAAACGTAATGACGCCCCCGCGCACCAGCCGCTGCACGCTGCTAATGGCCCACAGGCGCAGCACCGCCGTCAGGGTAAAGTGCAGCAGGAAGTAGGCCGAAATTGTTTTGTAGTAGCTGCGGTAGTTCTGCACGCCCTGGTCGTCGAGCAGCAGCACGAAGAAAATCAGGATGGCTCCCAGCACGGATACCTGCACCAGCCGGATCAGCTCGGCCAGGCGGGACTTGCGGAAAATATCGTTGTACTCCCCCATCAGCGCGTACAGCCCGGTCCAGAAGGCGGCTATCATCAGGGCTGAGCCCGCCAGGAAGGGCGCATCGGCGGCGAAGCGGTAGCCGACGCTGATTTCCTGAAGCAGATACTTGCGCAGCAGGAAAAAGCACATCCACGCCAGCAGAGCGGCCCCAAAGTCGGCGGCTATCAGCTTCAGTTTTTGGAGAGTACGAATCAAGAGTGCGGAAACTAACCGGGCGGGCCGGCAAACGGGGTAATTTTATGGGTCTAATGCCGTAATTTCGCGTTCCACTTCCACGCAGCCAGCCCAGGCTGCCCAGCTTTCCGGAGGCGCGCAAAGGTAGGAATTACCCGCAATCTGCGAGGGTAGTCCGGCGGCTCCGCCCCTGCTGGTTTCTCTCGCGCCCTGCCTTCCGGTCGTTTTCGCCCTCCTTCCTATGCCCGCTGATACCTACCGCCACCGTGGAATGCGCCGCGCCCTGGTGGAGGAACTGCGCCGCAAAGGCATCCGCGACGAACGGGTGCTGCAGGCCGTGGGCACGGTGCCGCGCCACTTGTTTTTTGAAACGGCCTTCGAGCCCCACGCCTACCAGGACAAGGCCTTTCCCATTGGCGAAGGCCAGACGATTTCCCAGCCCTACACGGTAGCTTACCAGACGGAGCTGCTGCAGGTGCGCCCGGGCGAGCGAGTGCTGGAAATCGGGACGGGCTCGGGCTACCAGTGCTGCGTGCTGCTGGAGCTAACCCCGCACGTGTTCAGCATTGAGTACAACCAGGTACTGTTTGAGCGCACGGCCCGCCGCCTGGCCACCCTGCACCGGCCGGCCCACCTGTTCTGCGGCGACGGCTCCCTGGGCCTGCCCCAGCACGCGCCCTTCGACAAAATTCTGGTGACGGCCGGCTCGCCTACCCTGCCGCGCCCCCTGCTGCGGCAGCTGCGCGTGGGCGGGGCCCTGGTCATTCCCGTGGGCGACGAGCAAACCCAGCGCATGATGCGCGTGGTGCGGGAAAGTGAAGAGGAGTTTTCCCGGCAGGTGCTGGAGGAGTTTCGCTTCGTGCCCCTGCTGGGCCAGGCCGGCTGGGGTAAGTAAGCGCCGGCGAGCCGATAAGTCATTCCGCGCCAGCTCTTGCAGAGGGCTACCTTACACCCTGGCGAGGAAAGCTGCCGCCGGGAGTGAAGGCATTGAGGAGGGCGTGTATCTTTGCGGCAGTTTATTTCTGAAGTCTCTTCTGCATGCTGCGCAAACAAAAGCCCGTCAAAGACTCGTTCGTTCGGATGACCGAACTCGTGCTGCCCAATGATACCAACACGCTTCACAACCTGATGGGAGGCCGCATGATGCACTTGATGGACGTGGCCGCTGCCATTTCGGCCCAACGCCACTCCAACCGCATTGTCGTTACGGCTTCCGTCGATAATGTTTCCTTCCGGGAAAGCATCAGGCTGGGCAACGTGGTAACGTTGGAGGCGCAGGTGACTCGTTCCTTCAGCTCCAGCATGGAAGTGCATATCAACGTGTGGGCCGAGGACATTCCCAGCGGCACGAAAATTAAGTCCAACGAGGCCTTCTTCACCTTCGTGGCGGTAGACCAGTCGGGCCGGCCGATTGACGTACCGGAAGCCGTAGCCGAAACGGATGAGGAAATTGCGCTCTACGACGGGGCATTACGCCGCCGCCAGCTTCGGCTGGTGCTCGGGGGGCGCATGAGCCCGCACGAGGCCGCGGAGCTGAAAGCTCTGTTTGACTTGCAGTAAACGTGCTGTACGGGCAGCACACCGGCACCTCACAAGCCTTCCGTTGCCCACCCTCTTTTTTTCGTCTGCCGATGGACACCGCCGCTACCCTCGCTTTCTTCCAGAACTTCTATACCGACGCCCCGCTCTACGTGGTAGCGGAACCCGGCCTCAGCGCGGCGCTACCGCCGGTGGCTCGCGCTGCTGGGGCCACAGCGGGCACTAACGCCGCTGCTTCAGGGGCCATTGCTGCTGATGTGCCCGTGCCAGCTCCCGCAGTACCAGCAGTGCCAGCAGCGGCCAAGGCTGCTCCGGTAGCGGCGCCCGTAACCGGACCCGGGCCAGTCAGCCCCGCCAAGCTACCGTCTTTGGCAACGCTTAATGTACCGGTGCCTACCAGCAGGGCTGCTACCCCTACTACCCCGCTAGTACCACCTACGCCACCTACGCCCCCGTTACCGCCGGCGCCGGCGCCGGTAGCGGTTCCTGGGGCTGCCGCGGCGGAGGCCTCCCACCAGCCAACCACCTTGACGCTGGCGCAATTACCGGCCGCCACGGCCGCCCCCGCCGGCCGCGTGCAGCCCACGCCTACCCAGTCGCCGGTGGCGCATATTCCCTTTTCTACGCTGGGCAGCAACGCCAACGGGCTGGTTGTACTGGTGCGCCTCTCCCCGGAGGAGTTCCGCAAGGTGCCGCGTAACGTGTTTCTGAACAACCTGCTCAAGGCCCTGCGGCTGATTGTGGAGGATGTGGTACTGGTGAACGTGGAGCATCCCAGCTACCCGGTGGCGTTGTGCAGCCTGCGCCAGCATCTGGCGGCCAAGCAGTTTCTGGCTTTTGGCAAAAACCTGCTCGATGTAGCCGTATACACCACCCAACCCTACGAGCCCGTGCTGCTGTTCGGCGACACGGCCTTCCTAGGCGCCAGTGAAATCAGCATGCTGGAGTACGACGCCGGCCGTAAAAAACAGCTTTGGCAGGCCGTGCAGCGCATGTTCCTGAGCTAAACGGGCAAGGAAACCACGCCGTCGGCAGCCTTACGGACTATCCGCCACCAAAAGGCCCCGTCATTTAACATGACGGGGCCTTTTGGTGGCTAAGACCCATGCAACGTCCGGCTCACTACTTCAGCACCGAGGCCAGGGTAGCGTCCAAGGCTTCGCCGCGGAGGTTTTTGGCGATAATGCGGCCCTGGGGGTCGAGCAGGTAGGACTGGGGGATGGATTTGATGCCGTAGGTCTGGCCGGCGGCGCTGTCCCAACCCTTTAAATCCGATACGTGCGTCCAGGTCAGCTTGTCGTTTTGAATGGCTTTCAGCCACTTACCCCGGTCCTGGTCAAAGGAAACGCTGTAGATTTCGAAGCCCTTGCCTTTGAACTTATTGTAGGCCTTTACCACGTTGGGATTTTCCTGGCGGCAGGGGCCGCACCAAGAGGCCCAGAAGTCGATGAGTACGTACTTGCCGCGCAAGCTGCTCAGGGTCACGTCTTTGCCTTCGGGGCTGGGCAGGCTGATTTCGGGGGCTTGCACGCCCACAGCGGTTGTGCGCAGGGGCTCCAGCCGGGCCACCAGGGCCTTGGTGTAGCGCGAGTCGGGCCGGTTTTTCTTCAGCACGTTGGCCACTGAGTCGGCCAGGGCGAAGTTCTCATCGGGGTTGATAACGCTGGTAACCACGAAGGCCGACACCACGGAATTCGGGTTGCGACGCACCAAGCGGCCTAACTCAGCGGAGCCCTGCGTTTGCAGAGCCATGGCGCGCTGCTGCAGCAGCGCCAATGAGTCGGTGCGGCCTTGTTGGGCGGCTTGGGTGTAGCGCTGTTCCAGGCGTTGCATCTGCTGGCGCGAGGCCTGCATGCTGCGGCTGATCTGCTGGAGCATTTCTGAGTCGGGGGAGCCTTTTACCGTGTAGCTCTGGCCCAGCTGCTGGGCGTCGCCGGTTAGCTCCACCGGTCGGCCGTTTTCCAGGGCCAGCAGGGCCTGGTTCTGCTCGTTGAGCTTGACCTGGTAAATGCCCGGCTCGGTTAAAGAACCGGTAAAGCGAAACTGGCCTTTCTCGTCCACCGTAGCCGTATCCCGCGACACAAATTGCGTTTCGCCTAGCTCCGCCAGGTACACTTTCGTGCCCGCCGGGGCGTTTTGCAGCATCCCGCTGAGTTGGTAGCTGCTGGCATCGGGACCGGTAGCGCTGGCCGTGGGCGGGGTGTTTTTATTGCAGGCGTTGGTCATGCCCAGCAGGGCACCCAGGTAAAGCAGGCTTTTCATCTTGGACATCATTCAGGAAACAGACCGGCGGTGGCACCGTGTGGCAATGGACGTAGAAACGGACCGCAAGTTGCCAATTTTGCCCGGAATTGCGGCCGTGCTTGCCTGCCTTCCTACACGCACACCTGTGGCTTTGGTTCCGGGCGCGGCCCCTACTTCGGGGCCGGGCGCTAATCCAGGGGAAGGTACTGCGCTATTTTCCGCCCTAGGGCCCGGCCCCGCAGGTTGCGCGCCAGCACCCGGCCCTCTGGGTCCAGCAGCACCGAGTACGGAATAGAGTGCACTCCGTAGGCCCGGGCCGCCGCACTCTGCCAGCCCCACAGGTCGGAGACGTGGTGCCAGGCTAGCCCGTCGGCAGCAATGGCCTGGTGCCAGCGCGCCTGGCTGACGTCCAGCGACACGCTGTAGATTTCCAGTCCCCGGCTATGGAACTGGCCGTAAACTTTACGCAGGTTGGGGCTTTCCAGTCGGCACGGACCGCACCAGGAGGCCCAGAAATCAACCAGCACGTACTTGCCACGCAGACTACTCAGGGCCAGCGGGGTGCCGTCGGGCCGGGGAAGGTTAATATCCGGGCTAAGGGCCGTAGCTGGGGCCGCCGCCCCGGGGGCCAAAGTCGTGGCCGGCCGCTGACAACTATCTAGCACAAGCAAGGCAGCAATTGCCACTGCAGCGTAACGTAGCATACTGATGATTCTAATCAGAGGTAGTAAATCGATAGATATGGGCTGCGTTGAAACAAAAAACCACCGGCTGCCGGGCCAGTGGTTTTTTGGGGTTGGTGACGTTGCTTACGCCTCTAGCTTCTGGCGCAGCAGTTGGTTGGCCAGCTTGGGGTCCGCCTTGCCCCCGGTAAGCTTCATCAGCTCGCCCATGAACATGCCGGTCAGGCTCTTTTTGCCGGCCCGGTACTCGGCCACCTTGGCCGGGTTGGCATCCAGCACCTGCTGAATCATGGTTTCCAAGGCGCCGGCATCGGACTGCTGCAACAGGCCTTGGGCCTGCGCGGCAGCCGCGGCGGTTTGCGTGGGGTTATCCAGCAGGTAGGGAAACAGCTGCTTGCTGGCCACCGAGTGCCCTACCTTGTTTTCGTCGATGAGCTGAATAATGTCGGCCAAATGCTGGGGCGTGAGCGGGAACTGCTCCAGGCTTAATGCCCGCTCGTTGAGGTAGGCTTTCACCGGCCCGGTCACCCAGTTGGCGGCGGCTTTGGCGTTGCTGGTCAGGCGGGTCAGCTCGTCGAAGAACAGGGCTACCTCCTTCTCGGCCGTTAGTACGTTGGCGTCGTAGTCGGAGAGGCCCAACTCGCCGGTAAAGCGGGCGTAGAGCTGCTGGGGCAGGGCCGGCAGGGCGGCCTGCACGCGGTGCAACCACTCGTCGTCAATAATTACCGGGGGCAAATCGGGCTCCGGGAAGTACCGGTAGTCGTTCATGGTTTCCTTGCTGCGCTGCCCGTTGGTGGTGCCGGTAGCCGCATCAAAGCCGCGGGTTTCACTGTCGATAACCTCGCCGGCTTCCACCAGAGCAATCTGCCGCTCGATTTCGTACTCAATAGCTCGCTGCACGTTGCGGAAGGAGTTCATGTTCTTGACCTCCACCTTGGTGCCGAACTGGTCAGCGCCGCGCAGCATCACCGAAATGTTGGCGTCGCAGCGCAGGGAGCCTTCCTCCATGTTGCCGTCGCAGATGTCCAGGTACTGCACCAGCTTCTTGATTTCAGCCAGGTAGGCGTAGGCTTCCTCCGCGGTGCGGATGTCCGGCTCCGACACGATTTCAATCAGGGGCACGCCGGCGCGGTTCAGGTCCACCAGGGTTTCTACCTCGCCAGCCAGGTGCATGCTCTTGCCCGCGTCTTCCTCCATGTGAATGCGGGTGATGCCTATTTTCTTGGTTAAGCCATCTGAGAGGCGAATTTCTACGTGGCCGCCGGTGCAAATCGGGGTTTTGTCCTGGGTAATCTGGTAGCCCTTGGGCAGGTCGGGGTAGAAGTAGTTTTTGCGGGCAAACAGGTTGTCGCGCCGGATGTGGCAGTTGGTAGCCAACCCCATCTTCATGGCGTATTCCACGGCCGTGTAGTTTACGCGGGGCAGCGTGCCGGGGTGGCCCAGGGTAATGACGCTGAGGTTGTTATTGGGCAGGGCGCCGTACTCGTTTTCGTCGGAAGAGTACATTTTGCTGCGCGTGAGCAGCTGGGCGTGTACTTCCAGGCCAATGACGGGCTGGTATTTGGCTTTTATTGCTTCGTCCATAGATAGTCGGGCGGGTTGGCCGCCGGGGCTGCAAGATAAAACTATCTGCCCGAGAAAAAGTACGCGCTGCCCGGGGCCGGTAGCGCTGGGGCCGGCTGCCGTTGGGGTTTCCACCGCTACCGGCCCCATTCCAACCGCTCATTATGCTGCCTCGCTACTACCGAATAGCTTTAGCATCCCTCTCTTCTTTCTCACCCTTATTCCCTACTGCATGCTCAACTTTACTCGTTCACTTTCCTGGCTTGCTCGCCTAAGCGCCTGCCTGCTGTGGGCGGCACTGCTTTTCCGGCCCCAAGCCAGCCGGGGCGCTACCCCTTCCACCCAAGCACTACCTTCCCTGGCCTAGGCCCTGAACGCCGACGGCTCGGTGCGGGAGGGAGTTTCGGGCTCCTTTAACCCGGCTGGCTTTACCCTGCACTCCGCTCGCTACGGCCGGCCGGTATTCCGGCCCGCTGGTGTTACCGGCGCCGGCGACGAGAAGTGGCTGAATGGCTTTGAGTTCCCGAATGCCGAAGAGCTTATTCACGCGGTGGCCGTGAGCGGAAGCAGCGTATACGTGGCCGGCAACTTTAGGAGCGTAGGCGGCGTAGCAGCCAGCAACGTGGCCCGCTGGGATGGCGCTACTTGGAACCCCGTAGGCCAGGGCACGAACGGCCCGGTGAACACGCTGGTCTTCAGCTGCCCTACGCTCTACGCGGGCGGGGCTTTCACGGAGGCCGGCGGCGGCAGCGCCAGCCGCGGCAGCTTCACGCAACTCGGCAACGGCAGCAAGCCCGACTCCTACGTAGCCGTGTACCTCCTGAACCCGGTGGTTACGAATACGCGGGTGGCGCGGGCGCCGCTGGGCCTCTACCCCACCTGGCCCACCAAGGAACTACCCTTCTGCTGACCGCCACTGGCAAACCCCGCTCCGGGCAGATCGTCGATTACCTGTGCCGTACGCCGCTTTCAAGTGCCCCTCCAGGCCACTGAGCTGCACCTGGACCTGCGCGGACTGCCGTCGGGCCGGTATCAGGTGCAGTACGGGGAGCTTACTGCCCCCGTGCTGGTTGAATAGCTGAAATCTGTACTCACTAAAAAAGCCTGACCAGCATTGGTCAGGCTTTTTTGTTGCTGGCTCCTAGAAAAGGTTACCGGTCGTTAGTCATTGAACACTGGAATATAGGTAGCCTGGAAGGCATTGCCAGCCTGGTTGTAAGCGGCAGCTAGCTTCTGGTTTTGGGTGTTGTAGAGGGTGATGTGGGCGTTCATCTGCTCGGCCTCGGCCTTGGTCAGCTGGTTTTTGCGCTCCATCAGGGGCTTCATTTGCGCGGCCTGGGTGGCGGCAAACGAGGCGTAGAACTTCACCAGGTTGCGGGCCGCGTCGCGGTAGCGGGCGTCTTTGCCGCGGAAGGGCGTAATGGCCGCCAGCTCCGTAGTGGCCGTTTTTGCGTCATCCACCAGCTGCAGGCGAGCTACCTCGAAAGCGGCCGGGTCCTGGGCGCTCAGGGCATCGGTGAGGCGGGCCGTGGCCTTTTCAATCCGAAACTGGGCCAGGTAGACCTTGTGCTGGTAGCTGTTCACCTCCGACACCTGCCGCATGTACTCGGCCAGGCGCTTGCCCTCCGGGTCTTCCGACAGGGTCATGCCGTGGCGGCGGGCAAAGCGGTGCTGGGCCGCATCCACCGAGTCGTTTACTACCTGCAGCTTGGCCTCGGCAATTTCCTGGAGGCGGAAATACTGCTCCATGTTTTCCACGGTGGCCGTGCGGGTAGCCGCCAGCATATCCACCGCCTTGTAGTCTTCGGAATAGATTTTGAGCAGGGCCAGAATAGCGTCCGTGGTTTGGTCCTTGAAGCCTTTGTCGTCCTGAAAGGCGGGTAGGCGGCCAATCTTGTTCAAGGACGTTTCCGTTTGCTTAATCAGCTCCTGACGCTTGGCATCTACCTTTTTCTCGTTGTCGGAGTGGGCCGATTTGCTGATGTAGCGCAGGTTTTTCTTGAGCATGGCCCGCTGCTCGCTCACAATAAAGTTGTTGTAAGCACCAGGGTCGGTGAAGGTTTGGGCCTGGGTGATGGTACTAAGGCCAGTGATAAAGCCGGCGGTGAGCAGAAGGGTAGAAACGCGCATAGCATATGGATTAGGGTGGGAGTATCAATGAAGATAGAAAGTGACGGGAACGGCGTAGCGAACTGGAATGGGCAGGCCGGCTTTGCGGGCGGCCTCAAACCCGGACAAGCCCTTTACTACCCGGATGCCTTCCGCCCCTAGGCTGGGAAATATCGGCTCCTTGATGTGTACATTCCGCACTTGCCCGGTTTCGTCGACCACGAAGTACACCAGCACCTTCCCTTGTTTCCGCCCGGCCAGGGCATCAGCAGGATAGTAGAGGTGCTCGGCCAGGTAACGCAAGATACCTTCCGTCTCACCCGGATACTGGGGCGGAATGGTCTCAACCTCCCGACATACCCGCGACGTACCCCCGGCAGTCTTGCACTCAGCACTTTTGAAGGTACCGGCAACGTACACATGGTGGTGTCGGAGCTGGCCGGCTTCGTTGTAATAGCGTTGGGAACCGTGCAGGTGCTTGCCTGCTTGTTCCTCCCGCCACTGCAACAGGCCGTTGGGCTGCCAGCGCGTCGTAACGGTGCTGGTATCCCCTTGGGGCCCGATACTGGTTTGCACCACCTCCCGCAAGTAGCTATTAGCTACTGTAAACACGCTGTCGGTCCAGCGGCCGGGCCCAGTGCTGTAGCGGTCCACTACATAAGCCACGTCGTTGTTGACGAAGACTTCCTGGAATCCGTAGCCGAGGTAGAAGGTTTTGGTGGGCTGCTGAGCGGCTGTCGGCAAGCACAGCGCCAGCAATACTAGCGCGAGTAGGTACTTCATAAATAGAGCGCGTGGCCAGCCGCCTACCAGGTAAACTCCCCGGGAAGCTGTGAACGTGTAAAAAAGTGTTTTCCCCCCCGACTGCTCCTAGCGGATGGCAAACGTGACGGGTACCGTATAGAACACCGGCACGGTTTCGCCGTTTTGCTGGCCCGGCTCGAAGCGCGCCAGACCACGCAGCACCCGTAACGCTTCGGCATCTAGCTCAGCAGAAATGCTGTGCTTAATTCGCGCATTCCGCACTTGGCCGGTTTCATCTACTACAAAAGTCACCACAACTGCCCCTTGCTTTTTCTTCTTCAGGGCCTCCTTAGGATAGCGAATTGAACTGCCGATATAGGCAAATAAAGCTGGTGAACCGCCTGGATAAACAGGCATTTTCTCGGTGTATCGGTACTCCGGACAGGCTGCTGACGTGCCTGTTTCCGTGAAACAAACGGCGCTTATTTCCTTACCAAATGCATATACTTTTTTGCTGCGCACTACTCCCGTAGCGTGGTAGCTAACGGATTCGTGTTGGCGATGCCGGCCCAGGCTAGTGCTTTGTTGAATAAGCGTTTTATCGGGTCGCCAGCGGGAAGTAGTCACTAGCGTGTCGCCGTTTGGCTTCCAAATGGTAGTACTTACACTCAGCAGATTATTAGACGCAGCGTAAAAAACGCTGTCCAGCCGCATATGACCAGGCTCCTCGGTTCGCTCTATCCGAAATACGGCCTCGTCAGGCGAAGCAGCAACCTCCAGATGGCCTTGGAATAAAGTAGATTTAACAGGAGGTTGTTGTGCCAAGCTGAGGGTAGCAATAAGGCTACTTCCGCAACCGATAAGTAAACGTTTCACGAAAATCTAATTAAAAACTACAAGTAAAACGGGCGTTGTGCAGTAGTGAAGTCACTACCGCACAACGCCCGCTGTCGTTGGTCGGATGAACAGTCAAAAATACCGTCTTTCGCTCAAAATACAAATCTAGGCCAGCAACTTACCAACTAGCTCCTCGGCCTTGCCGATTGCGGCTGAAATACCAGCCACGTTCTTGCCACCGGCCGTGGCGAAGAACGGCTGGCCGCCGCCCCCACCCTGAATTTCCTTGGCCAGCTCGCGCACCAGGTTGCTGGCATTCAGCTTGCCGCCCTTGGCTAGCTCGTCGTCGAGCATAACGGCCAGCTGGGGCTTGCCCTCAATTTCGGCGCCGAGCACGGCTACCAGGTTAGGCACGGCCTGGCGCAGGTTGAAGGCCAGGGTTTTGAGGCCGTCGGCGGAGGTAGCCTGCACCTGCGCGGCCAGGAAGTTCACGCCGCCCAGCACCTTCACCTGGCCCACCAGTTGGTCTTTCTGCTGGTTGAGGCTCTGTTGGGCAAACTGCTCGATTTGCTTGCGCAGACCGGCAATTTCCTCGGTCTGCTTTTCGATGCTGGGGATGAGGTGCTGGGGGTTGCCCAGGGCCTCGCGCACCTGCTGGAGCAAGTCGAGCTGCTGATTGACGAAGGCTTCGGCGGCCTCGGCGGTTACGGCCTCAATGCGGCGCACGCCGGCCCCGACGGCGCTTTCCGAGGTGATTTTAAAGAAGCCAATGTCGCCGGTGGTGCGCACGTGGGTGCCGCCGCAGAGCTCCACCGAGAAGTCCCGGTCAAAGGTGATGACGCGCACGAACTCCCCGTACTTTTCCCCGAACAGAGCGGTAGCACCCAGGTTTTTGGCCTCCTCAATGGGCACGTTGCGGCGCTCATCCAGCGGAATCTGCTGACGGATGCGGGCGTTTACCAGGGTTTCTACCTGGCGCAACTGGTCGTCGGTTACCTTGGTAAAGTGGCTGAAGTCAAAGCGCAGCAGCTTCTCGTTTACCAGGGAGCCTTTCTGCGCCACGTGCGTGCCCACTACCTCGCGCAACGCGGCTTGCAGCAAGTGCGTAGCCGTGTGGTTGCGCTGAATCTGGGCGCGGCGGGCGTGGTCGTAACGGGCCGTAAACTCGGCGTCCAGGTCCTGGGGCAGGTCTAGCACGGTGTGCACAATCAGGTCGTTTTCCTTCTTGGTGTCCAGCACGCGCACCTTGCTCAGGGCCGACTCCAGGTAGCCGGTGTCGCCAATCTGCCCGCCCGACTCGGCGTAGAACGGGGTCTGGTCCAGTACCACCTGGTACTCGATTTTGCCTTTGCGGTCGGTGCGGCGGTAACGCAGGATGCGGGCCGGGGCCTGCTCCTGGTCGTAGCCCACGAAGGCGGGCTGCTCTTCGGATTCCGTCACAATGGTCCAGTCGCTCTGCTCGGCCTCCTGGGCGTTGCGGGAGCGGTTTTTCTGGGCCTCCAGCTCTTTCTTGAAGCCTTCCTCATCCACCGTCAGCCCTTTTTCGCGGGCAATGAGGGCAGTCAGGTCCAGGGGGAAGCCGAAGGTATCGGACAGTTCGAAAGCCGTTTTGCCATCAATGCGGCTGCCGTTCTGGCGGAAGCCTTCCTCCAGGGTTTCGAGGCGGCGCAGGCCGTTTTCCAGAGTCTTAAGGAAGGCAATTTCCTCCTCCTCAATGACGCGCTGCACAAACGGCTGCTGGGCCTTCAGCTCGGGGAAGATGCTGGCCATCTGGTCGGCCAGCACGGGCACCAGCTTGTAGAGGAAGGGCTGCTTCTGGTTCAGGCTGGAAAAGGCGTAGCGCACGGCCCGGCGCAGGATGCGGCGAATCACGTAGCCGGCCTTCACGTTCGAGGGCAGCTGGCCGTCGGCAATGGTAAAGCTGATGGTCCGAATATGGTCGGCAATAACCCGGATGGCAATGTCCGTTTTCTCGTTTTCGGTGGCCGGCTGGTCGTTCACGGTGGCCGGGGCCGTGCCGTGGTACTGCAGGCCTACCTCCTGGGCAATGAACTGGATAAGCGGCTGGAATACGTCGGTGTCGTAGTTCGACTTCACGCCCGAGACGGCCATCATCAGGCGCTCGAAGCCCATGCCGGTATCTACGTGCTGGGCGGGCAGCTTCACCAGGCTCTTATCGGCCAGGCGCTGAAACTCCATGAACACGTTGTTCCACACTTCTACCACCTGCGGGTGGTCGGCGTTGACCAGCTCCCGGCCCGATTTCTGGGCTACCTCCGCCTCGTCGCGCAGGTCGATGTGGATTTCGGTGCAGGGGCCGCAGGGGCCCGTATCGCCCATTTCCCAGAAGTTATCCTTCTTGTTGCCGGGCAGAATCCGGTCGTCGGTGGTGTACTGGCGCCACAGCGCCTGGGTCTCGGTGTCCGCGCCCAGCCCGTCGCCCTGGTCCCCCTCGAAATACGTGACGTAGAGGCGGTCCTGGGGCAGCTTGTACACCTGCGTGAGCAGCTCCCAGGCCCAGGCAATGGCGTCCTTCTTGAAATAGTCGCCGAATGACCAGTTACCCAGCATCTCAAACATGGTGTGGTGGTAGGTGTCGTAGCCTACCTCTTCCAGGTCGTTGTGCTTGCCCGATACGCGCAGGCACTTCTGGGTGTCGGCAATGCGCTTGAAGGGGGCGGGCTTGTTGCCCAGAAAATAGTCCTTGAACGGGGCCATGCCCGAGTTGATGAACAGCAGCGTGGGGTCGTCCTTCACCACAATGGGGGCCGAGGGCACGATGTGGTGGCCTTTGGAAGCAAAGAAATCCAGGAACTGCTGGCGGACGTGGCTGGCGGTGGGGAGTGACATAAGGCAGATAGTACGCCAACGGCGCGTTGGCACTCGTGAGGTTCGTTGAAATTGGCAGCGGCCGGTATTTTGGCTACTTTTCGGCTTCGGATGACAAGCCGTAGCGGGCAAAGTTAGCCCTCTTTACAGAAGTGAGAAACCCGAAATGAAAGCCAGGCTTTCCAGCGCCGTTTTTCCGTCCCCTTTCTCCCCTTCTTATCTCACCGCTGAGTTCCCCTTCCCATGCCATACAAAGAGCGCGACATCGAAAAGCAGTACTTCACCATTGGGGAGGTAGCGGCCCAGTTCAACGTGGCCCCCTCGCTGATTCGTTTCTGGGAAACCGAGTTTGAGGAGTTGCGCCCCCGCAAAAGCAAGAAGGGCAACCGCCTCTACACGCCCCAGGATATTGATATTTTCCGCACCATCTACCACCTGGTCAAGGAGCGCGGCTACACCATTCCCGGCGCCCGCGACATGCTCAAGCAGAAGGGCCCCCAGCTCAAGGAGAAAATCGACGTGATTCAGAGCCTGGAGAAAATCCGCAAGTTCATGGTCACCATGAAAAAGGAGCTAGACGCCATTGGCAAGGCGCAGGGCTAGTCATTATGCAGCCGCCGAAAACATTATTCTTCCTCAGTATCCATTTAGGCTATAGTTATAATGCGCACTTTTTATGTACTGATGGCTGTAGCAAGCTTGGCTACCAGCTTTTGTGCTTCTAAACCAAGTGGTATAATCGAACCTGGTAAAAGAGCTATACAACTCTTGCCTTATCAAGTTACGGTCGAGCCATCCGTGTTTGAAACGAGCTTTTTTCCTGATGCTATAGTCCAAAGAGACGGTGTTACAATTGCCCTAACACCTGAGTTCTTGGGCAACCTGCCAGTTTCTTCCGGCCGCATCCTTGCTACTGATCCGGTGTCAATGCGCACTACGGCTTTTACAACCGAGTTTCCCCGTGGACGCTTTCCGGTGGAGTTGGCTATTGCTCGATTTAATGGGGATGAGCGAGTAGCCTTTGCGCGCATTCTATTCTCGGCTAAGCCCGTAGCAAAATGGGAAATGGCCCTTATTGCGGGTCAAAAGCCTTTGTCTATACACGACTCTACTTATTATGGCTATTCTGTAGATGCTGGCACAGCACTATTTATTGATGCTGAACACGTTGCGGGGCTCAACAACCATTTAGATAGCCAGGCAGCTTATGAGCAGTTGTTCATCAAGAGTTTTGAGGTGAACGCCGATAGTAAATCATATAGAACGGGGTTCTTATACGCGGCGCAAAGTGATACTCTGGCCACCTTTGCAACGGGCTGGGGCGATGGTTCCTACGCTACATACGTGGGCTTTGACTCCCAAAACCGCCCGTGCCGGTTGCTTACAGATTTTCAAGTCATTCCTTGGCGATAAAAGCCAACACAGGCACTCATCAACTGCTCAACCCGACCTTCCTGCCTATCTAATTTCCTATTTCTAGCTCCCGTATAATGCCTATTTCTACCACCGACGATACGCTCCTTCACGAAGTCGCACTCACCCTTTTTCCTAACATTGGGCCGCAGCTGACGCGGCAGCTGATGAGCTACGGGGGCTCGGCCCGGAACGTGCTGCACCTGCCACCAGGCAAGCTGCGCAAGATTCCGGGGGTAGGCCCCGCCACCGTCGCCATCCTGACCGGGGCCGGGCGCACAGCCGCTTTAAATCAGGCCGAAGCCACTCTACGCAAGGCGGAGCAGGACGGCGTACAGCTGCTGTTCTATACCAGCAAGCAGTTCCCGAGCCGCCTGAAGCAGCTGCCCGACGCGCCTACCCTGCTCTACTACCAAGGCACCGCCGACCTAAACCAGCCCAAAACCGTGGCCGTAGTAGGCACCCGCAAAGCTACCGACTACGGCCGGGAGCAGACGGAGCGGCTAGTTAAGGGCCTGGTTTCACACCGGCCGCTGGTAGTGAGCGGGCTGGCCTATGGCATCGACATTGCGGCCCACCGCGCGGCCCTGCAGGAAGGGCTGGAGACGGTGGGCGTCATGGCGACGGGCTTGGACAAGCTCTACCCACCGGCCCACCGCAAAACGGCCGAGAAAATGCTTACCCAGGGCGGACTGCTCACGGAGTTTCCCTTCGGTACCCAGCCCGACAAGTATAATTTTCCCGCGAGAAACCGCATCATTGCCGGCCTCGCCGATGGCACCGTGGTAGTGGAAGCGGCCCGTAAAGGTGGGGCCCTGATAACCGCCGACCTGGCCCAGAGCTACGACCGGGACGTGCTGGCCGTACCAGGGCCACTGGGCTCAGCCGCTTCGGAAGGCTGCCACGAGCTGATTAAAGCCAACAAGGCTGCCCTATACTCCGAGCCGGAGGACCTGGAGCAACTGCTCAACTGGGACGCGGCCCTGCACCTGCAGGGCAAGTTCAAAGGCCCCGCCACCTACGACGCTGACGATTTCACCCCCGCCGAGTTTGGGGTGCTGACCGTGCTGCAAGCGGCGCCCAACGGCGAAGAGCACCTCGATACGCTGGCCTGGAAGGCGCAGTTTCCGGTGCATCAGGTAGCTTCGTTGCTGCTGGGGCTGGAGTTCAGGAGCGTTGTAAAAGCTTTGCCGGGCAAGCGCTTTGCCCTACTCTAACGGCCAGCTGTCCGCCCCCTACCCTTCATTTCTGCCTTTAACCATGCTGCTTTATAACGGTCAACTTGTTGCGGAAACGGCGGCGCTACCCCTGCCCAATCGGGGGCTGTACTATAATGACGGGTTTTTCGAGACGATGATATGGGACCAGACAGGCATCCGCTACCTGCCCCAGCACCTGGCACGCATGCAGCGGGCCGCGCAGGCGCTGGGCCTGGTGCTACCCCCTGAACTGGATCCCGATCATCTTGCCGCAACCCTCGGGCGGTTGGTAGCGGCCCAACATGCGGAAGCCGGGCCGCAGCGCCTCCGGTTGCAGGTGTGGCGGGCCGGGGCCGGGCTCTACACCCCTACTACTACCGCCTGTGAGTGGCTGGCTACCATCCAGGCTTTCACCCCGCAGGATGGGTTTATTGACCAGGCGGCCTTTGCCACCCGCCTTTTTACCTCCTACTCGCCCTTCTCCTTCTGCAAGGGCCCCAACGCCCTTACCTACGTGCAGGCCGCCCGCGAGCGGGACCAGCGGGGCCTGGGGGAGCTGATCTTGCTTTCCGCCGATGGCTACGTGGCCGAAACCATAGCGGCGGGCATAGGCTGGATTAAGGAAGGCACCGTGTACACGCCCACTGAGGCCACGGGAGCAGTGGCCGGCACCCGCCTGGCTTACCTGCGCACCGTGGCGCAGCGCCTGGGTATTGCGTGGCAGGCCGGACGCTTTCTGCCTACTGAAGTGTTAGCGGCGGAGGCCGTTTTTACGGCTAACATTGCTGGAATTCGGTTAATTCGGCGGATAGAGGAGGTATCGTTTGGGGCGGCGGAGCACCCGCTGCTCCTGCGCTTACGCGCGGCAGAATAGCTGGGAACGGCTAGCCCCGGCTGCCGGGCAATTGGCAGCGCATCTGCAGCCAGCTTTCTTCGAATTCAAGTAAATCGGCCTCTGTAATATCATTCTGGGCCAATACCTCAGCCCGGTCACGGTGACCGGCATCCAGCGAGTACAAGGCAACCCAGGCCCGCTGACGGCGGGTTAACGTAGTGGTAGACGTAGGTATAGCAGCAGGATAGAGTAAGCTAGCAGTAGTCATACTTCTGCCTACGTTACTGCATCATGATTTGGATTTTATTGAGGTGTTATAAATTTACTACTGCTTGTCTGTCAGCAGACTATCTTCCGCCTAGAGCAGTTGCCGCAGCGTTGCCCGTCGCCGGAGGCGCAACCAGCTGTCAACAAACTCTGCCAAGTCGGCTTCCGTGACGCTGTTCTGCTGGAGCACTGCAGCCCGGTCGGGACGGCCAGCATCCAAGGAATATAAGGCGACCCAGGCCCGCTGCTGGCGAGTAAGGGTAGTTGTGGCCGGTAGGATAAAAGGCGTAGCGGTTAATGTCATGCAGCAACATACGACAAGGCATATACAGCTGGATTTTTTTAGTTCCTTATTGGCTTATTTTTATTGAAATATTTTTCAATCCTTGTTATAGCGTACTCATAATCAATTATATCCAATTACTAATATCTGCCAGCAAATGCGCGTTACTTAAAAGTAAAGTTTACCTCTGGTGGTGCTGAGTGGGTAGTACCTCCTACACTGGGCGCAACTCCTACCTAACGCAATAATTTTAATACTTCCTGTCCAGCGTGCCAAAGCCCCATGCCAAACAGCACAGCTAGCGGCAGCGCCACGACCACGGATAGCACGTACTGCATAACATGCACGGCCACCTGCTTGCCTTGCTAGTACAGCTCTCGTGCTCCGGCGGAGCGGGGGCGTACGTGCAACTAGCCCCGCAGTAGCAGGTAGGACGACAGAACAAACAGAAACGGGTATTTTATCAGCTGACCTTGCCGCTAAAAAGAGCATCGAAAACCGATCCGACGACAACTTCAGCAATAAACTCCAGCATTTTTTGAATTGATTAGCTGCTGCTACACCGCCACCGGGGCCTTGATGGCGGGCCAGGGGTCGTAGTTTTCCAGCTTGAAGTCCTCGAACTGGAAGCCGAAGATGTCCTGCACGGCGGGGTTCAGATGCATTTGGGGCAGTGGGCGCGGTTCGCGGGTTAGTTGCAGGCGGGCCTGCTCCAGGTGGTTACTGTAGAGGTGGGTGTCGCCGCCGGTCCAAACAAATTCGCCGGGCTCCAGGCCCACTACCTGGGCCATCATGAGAGTAAGCAGGGCGTAGGAAGCAATGTTGAAGGGCACGCCCAGAAACACATCGGCCGAGCGCTGGTAGAGCTGGCAGCTGAGCCGGTTATCGGCAACGTAGAACTGCACCAGGGCGTGGCAGGGCTGCAGCTTCATCTGGGGCAAATCGGCCACGTTCCAGGCGGATAGTACGATGCGGCGCGAATCGGGCGACTGGCGCAGCTGGCGCACGATGTCACTGATCTGGTCGATGGTCTGGCCGTCGGGGCCGGTCCAGGCCCGCCACTGCTTGCCATACACGGGGCCCAGTTCACCGTTTTCATCGGCCCACTCATCCCAGATGCTCACGCCGTGCTCCTTGAGGTAGGCAATGTTCGTGTCGCCGCGCAGAAACCAGAGCAGCTCGTATATGATGCTTTTCAGGTGCACCTTTTTGGTGGTCACCAGCGGAAAGCCTTCCTGCAGGTTGAAGCGCATCTGGTAGCCAAACACCGAGAGCGTACCGGTGCCGGTGCGGTCGGTTTTGCGGGTGCCGTGGTCAAGGATGTGTTGGAGCAGGGTGTGGTACTGGTGCATAGAAAGGAAAGGTGGCGAGGAAGCCACCAAAAGTACAGAAACCCGCCTAGCAGCTTGCACCCGGCCCGCGAATTTCTGCGCGGGGCGGGGCCTAGCGGGCCGTTACGTTGGTTAGCTCAAGGTAGTAATACTGCTGCCCGCCAAACTGCGGTTTAACCGGGCCGGTATAGGCGCGGTACTGGCCGCTGAACGTTACCAGCTGCCCCTCCTGCCGCAGCTCAGCCGGCAAGGAACACACTACCCCATCGTAGACGGAATCAATGGAGCCCGGCACAAAGTAGCTGACTACGTAGGTATTCAGGGCCGAATCGAACACCACGCGCCCCTTCCAGTTATTGGCCCGCATCAGCACGTCGGACGTTGCTGTGCAGGCCGCCTGGGTCGTTTCATCGTCTTTCTTGCAGCTGCTACCACCAAGGCACAGCACTCCGATGAGCAGGTAAGGAAATACTAGTTTCATAGGGCTAGTTTGGCTAGGGTGATGCGTACAGCAGCAGGAGTTGCCGCCAGCAGCCAAAGTTGCATCAGAATGGGCACCGTGGCTAACCGCATTTTTGGCCGGGCGTTTGCGTTCAAAAATTACAAAACTGCCGAGTTGCTATTCACTAGTGCCCATCCTACCTACTGATTATTTGCTCCTGATAAGTTAGTGGCGCAAGCTGAAAGCAAGTTTCTATGGGCACATTGTGCGAGTAATGATTTCAATGAAAACCTCTGTTTCCCAAAGCAAGCTGAGCTACTCGTGTGAGAATAATCGTCGCTTTACCTTTTGGGTTTACCCATCAGCTGAGCCAGCAACTCCTGCAAAGCAGTCAGGCCGTCGGGCCCATACAGGAAGCCGTGGCCGCCGGTGGGCCGGGACGCGAAATGCCACTGCGGCGCTTTGGCGCCGTGCTGCTGATGAATGGCGGCTACCTCTTTGTAGGGAAATACTTCATCATCTTCAGCATTAAGAGAATACAGAGGCGCACCGCCAGCTAGGGTTTGGAAGCGCAGAGGCCCCAGGCTGCTCACGGGCATGGCCGATATGGCGTAGAAACCGGCAAAGCCCTGGGGCTGCTGGCACGCATACCAAAAGGCCGCCGTTCCGCCGTTCGACATTCCGCCCAGATAAATGCGCCGGGCATCTACATGGTAGCGCGTCTGAACCTCAGCCACCATCCGGCGCACCGCCGCCAGCGCTGCCTGGTGCTCCAACCATCCGAACGACTTACGACCATACGGGTAAAGCACAATGGCCCGCTGTTGCTCGGCCGCGCGGAAGATTGGCTCCTGGGCTACCCCTGGGTCATTAATGCGGAACTGCGTGGCACTGGCAACGCCGCCGTGCAAGTACACCAGCAGGGGCGCGGCCGTGGAGGGGTCGTAGCTCGGCGGCACGTATATCAGGTACGGAGCCTGCACAGTGTCGGCCGGCGTAACGTAGCGGGCAAAACCGGGCGGGGCCGCCGCGTACCGCTTCCGGCGAACAGGCGTTGGCAGGGCATTTTGCTGCGTGTTCGTCAGCCACTGCTGGGCCGCCTGCCGGGCCGCCGTTTCGCGCCGCTGGGCATGCGCCTGCATCTGGGCCAGAAAATAAGTCCACTGTGGGGTATCATATAAACTGCGTAAGCCGGCTTCCTGGGCAATGTTGCGCACATCTTGCGCGGTGACGGGCAGCTCGGCAAAACGGGGAATGCGGAGCAGCCACCGCAGGGCCTGGGTGCGTTGGGCCGGGCAGTTGGCCGCCGCTATGGTGCCCGCGAATACATCGAACGGACCGGCTTTGGTGCTATCGGCGAAGGCGGCTTGAAACTCCCGCACGGCCCCGCAGTAGTCCCGCTGGCCCATTTTGGCAGATGCCCGCTGCAACTGCTGGTCGTAGCTCTGAGCCTGGCCGCTACCGGTCCACAGCCCGCTGCATATTCCAACCAGTATACTTATTCGACGCATAGAGAGGTAGTAAGATAGGATAGACTGGCACAAAAAAAGCCACTTTAAGTAAAGTGGCTTTTTGCGCAATAACGTGCTGTTTACAGGGACTTCACGGCGGGCGCGGCGGCCGGAGCGGAAGTAACGGCGGCGGTTTTGGCACCTTTCTTCATGCAGCAGGACGGGGTGCCGGCGGTGGCTTTCGAGCAGGTTTCTTTCTTGCCTTTTTTCCCGTCTTTGCCTTCGTGGGCAGCAGCGGTACCAACGAAAGCAAACAAGGCCAGGGCGAGCAGGGTGTTTTTCATACTAGGGGAAGTTGAGAGGGAAACAAAAGCGGGAAAATAGCGGTTGGCCTCCCTAGTCCGCTGGACAGTCTGCCAGATGGGTAGGGCCGCTTCTAAAGTACACAAATAAAGTACACAAATAAAGTACACGGCGCCGCCCAACTCATCACCTTTCCGGCAACCGGCGCTAGTTTCGCGCCGCCTTCTGGGGGCTACCCCTCCGTAGCTCCCCAACCCTCCGCCGCCCATACGGCGCCGCAGCGGGGCCCGGCTCCGGCCGGTTTTCACTGTTGCGCTACCTCTTATGCCGCTTCGCAAACTCGCTCATCTTACCCTGCTGGCCCTGGGGCTGCTCACGGCCCTGGCCGTGCTTTTCGTGGCCCAGCTGCGCTTTAACTATAATTTCAACGACTTCTACCCCGCCGGCGACCCGGACCTGGACTACTATATGCAGTACTCCGGCCGCTTCGGCAACGACAACGACTACGTGCTGCTGGGCCTGGAAGCTCCGGCCGGCCAAACCGTGTTTGAGCCGCGCTTCCTGACCAAGGTTGACTCCCTCACGCGCTTTATTCAGCAGCGGCGGCACGTCACGCAGGTATCCTCGCCGACCAACGCCGTGAACCCAGTCGTGGAGGGCCTGGGCGTGTTCAACGTGCCCTACCTCCACCCCCAGGACCCCAGCCGCCGCGCCCAGGATTCGGCCTTGGTGTACCGCACGCCGGGGCTGGTGGGCAACCTGATTTCGCAGGATGCTCGGGCGGCCACTATCCTCTTCCAGACCTCGCCCAACCTGAGCAAGCCGCCCGGCGACTCCCTGCTAACGGCCGTGCGCGCGGAGTTGCAGCGCCAGGGCTTTGCCGAAAACCAGTACCACCTGGCCGGTAAAATGGTGGCCCAGTCGGTGTTCGTGGACCGGCTGCAGGTGGAGCTGATGGTGTTTATGAGCCTGTCGGTGGTGCTGGTGACGGGGCTCTTGTGGCTGACGTTCCGGACCTGGTGGGGCGTGGTGCTGCCGCTGGTGGTGGTGCTGGGGGCCATTGTGTGGGGTCTGGGGCTGATGTCGGCCTGCGGAATCAGCATTGACCTGATGACGGCCCTGCTGCCGGTGATGCTATTCGTGGTGGGCATGTCCGATACCATTCACATCATCACGCGCTACGTTACGGAGCTGGGCTACGGGGCCAGCAAGAAGGATTCCTTGCGCATTGCCCTGAAGGAGTCGGGCTTTGGCTCGGGCCTGTCGGCCCTGACCACCAGCATCGGCTTCTTTACCCTGATGACCAGCACCATCCGGCCGATTTACAACTTCGGACTGTTTACGGGCATTGCCGTGCTGCTCACCTTTGCCCTGAGCTTTACCCTGCTGCCGGCCATGCTGGTGCTGCTGGGCAAGCCCCAGCTGCGGGTGCCCCGCGCCGAAGGCCACAGCTGGGACGGTGTGCTGGGCCGCATGTTCCGCGTGGTGCTGGTCCGGCGGCACTGGGTGGTGGCCATCAGCGCCCTGGTGCTGGTCTTGTCGGTGGCCTCGGCCTCGCGCATCCGCATCAACTCCGCCCTGCTCGATGACTTATCGAAAAACGACCCGGTGAAGCTGGATTTTAAGTTTTTCGAGCGGCAGTTTGCTGGCGTGCGCCCGTTCGAGCTGGACTTGAAACCCGCGCCCGGCCGTAGCATTTACGACCTGGCAGTGCTGCGCCAGACCGAGAAAATTGAAGGCTACCTGCACACCACCTACGGGCTGAACTTCGTGGCCTCGCCGGTTACCCTCATCAAATCAGTGCGCAAAGCCCTGAACGGCGGCCTGCTCGCAGAGTACCGCCTCCCCGATTCCGAGGCCGAGCTCCAGCGCCTGACGCGCAAGGTGAAGCTGTTTCGCAAGAAGCCGGAGTTCCGGGCCCTGGCCTTGCCGGATGGCTCCGAGGGGCGCCTCACGGGCCGCATGCCCGACGTGGGCTCCATCCGGGCCGATAAGCTGAACGCCGATTTGCGCCGCTACCTGCGTGCCTCCATCGACAGCACCGTGCTGCGCACCCGCCTCACGGGCTCGGCCAACCTCATCGACAAAAACAACGAAAACCTCACGCTCAACATGATTACGGGCATGAGCATCGACATTGTAATGGTCACGCTCATTGTCCTGCTGCTGTTCCGCTCCCTGCGCATGACCCTGGTGGTGCTGGTGCCCAACCTGGTGCCCATCCTGATTGTGGCGGGCGTAATGGGCGCGGCCGGCGTAAGCATGAAGGTGAGCACCAGCATCATCTTCACCATTGCCTTCGGCATTGCCGTCGATGACACCATCCACTTCATCAGCAAGCTCAAGCTGGTGCTGCTGGAGGAGCCCAGCCTGTTCCGGGCCGTGCGCAAAACCTACCTGATGGCCGGCAAAGCGGTTATCGTCACGTCCCTGATTCTGGTGGGCGGCTTCTCGACCCTGATTTTCTCCTCCTTCGACGGGACGTTTTACGTGGGCCTGCTCATCGGCCTGACCCTGCTGTTTGGGGTAGTGGCCGAGCTGACCTTGCTGCCCATCCTGATTCTGGCCTTCTACCGGCACCGGCCCAAGGAAATCCGTCAGCCGGTACCGGCGCTGGGCGGCTAAGCTGCGCATATCGATACTGCTGGCCGCCCCCGATGCAGTAGGACTTGGACCGGGGGCCCCGTTACCAGTTGAGGTTTAAAAGCACCCTGGGGCAAACTACGGGGCCGGCTTCCCCGTTACTTTGCCCTATGACGAAACGCCTCCTACCCTTTCTCTTTGCCCTTACCTGCGCTGGCGCCCTCGCCCAAACGCCTCCTGCCGCTCCGGCCAACGACCCGCTGCCCCGCCTGATTCAGGAGCGCGAAACCCTGGTGCGCCAGTACGAGGAGGCCAATGCCCAGCGCAACAGCCTGTTCGGCAACAAGCGCAGCAAAAAGGACTTGGAAGAGGTGGCGGAGGCGCTGAAGGGCATTATCCGCAAGGACACCGAAATTGTGCGGGCCGTGCAGGCCGCAACCCTGCGCCGCACCGCCGCCGTGGTAGCCGAAAACCAGCAGGCCCGCCAGCAGATTACGGTGGCCCAAACCGACCAGAGCAGCACCCGCCAACGCTTTTACGACCTGGAAAACCAGATTCAGAACCTGCAGCTGCGCGACAAGCAGCGCGAAAAGAAGCTCCTGGACCTGCAAGCCACCGCCGACGAGGCCACCCAGGCCCGCACCAGCCGGGAGCTGCTGGCCGCCGGTCTGGCCGTGCTCTGCGCTGGCCTGCTCTGGTACGTGCTGCGGCTGCGCAACCGCCTGACCACCGCCCCCACCCGGCGCAAACGGTGAGGTAGTGATTTAGCGACCTAGTGAGTTTGAGGTTCGGCTGGTGCGGTCTTGTGCAATCAAAACAGCAAACTCACTGGAGAGTGTGGACAGTTGTCGAATAAGAACGTCATCCCGAGCGGAGCGAGGAATCTGGCGTGCTGATGTCTGCATAGCATTGTAACGTCAGCACGCCAGATTCCTCGCTTCACTCGGAATGACGTTCTTTTTGTGGCTAAACAGCAGTCAAACAAGCGGACGCCAGATCAAGCAGAACGGAAACGAGATTTTTAGCAAATCTCAAACTCGCTCTACCTCACGGAGTCGTTACATCACTACCTCCCCGCTTCCGTTGCTCACGCCCGCTGCTCAGTACCTGACGTATGCCGAGGCCGTGGCGCTTTACCAGCAGCTGCGCCAGGCCGACATTGACGCCCTGGTAAAAACCTGCGGCCCGCCCACATTTCCTTTCGGTGAGGGCATGTACTACCAGCTGCTGATTGAGCAGGCCGATGCCTCGGCGGCGCAAGCAACGGTGGAAGCTTTTGAGCGGCAGCGCGCTACCCCGCCCGCGCCGCGCTGCCCCCGCTGCGGCGCCCCGGAGCCAATGGCCGTTCCGCGCCCGGCGTGGTGGAAACGCGTGTTCTACGCCGGTACGGCCCTGCACAAATGCCCCCGCTGCGGCGCGGAATTTCCCCTCTGACCTGCTACTTTGCCACGGTATCCTGCCCGCCGCCCCGCGGGCATAACCTTGCTACCACTTGACCTGGACCGAAGCACAGGCCCGCGCCCTTATCACCGACCCCGGCACGCTCAAGCGGGGCCAGGAGCTGGCCGCTCCCGCCAAGTGGAGCAACCTCGGCCAGACCGAAACCGCCGCCTGGGGCGAGTGCAAAGGCAGCGGCAGCACGCCCTACCAAACCGGCATCGACCTGCGGGAGCCGGCTTTCAAATGCTCCTGCCCCAGCCGCGTGTTTCCCTGCAAGCACGGCGCGGGCCTGCTCCTGCTGCTGGCCCGCCAGCCCCAACTGCTGAGTGGCCCTACCCCGCCGCCCTGGCTGGCAGAATGGCTGACCAAGCGCCAGCAAACCACGGGCAAACAGCACGCGAAAAGCGCTTCCCCGGACGCCGACCTATCTGCCTTAACGGAACTGGCCAAACCGGCTACTGCGGGGGCGGCCTCGGAGCCGGAACTGGCCCGCCAGAAGCGGGAAGCGCAGCGCCTGGCCCGCATGCAGCGCGGCGCCGAGGAGCTGGAAACCTGGCTGCTGGACCTGGTACGGGCGGGGTTGGCGGCTACCGAAAGCCAGCCCCTGAGCTTCTGGGAAAACCAGGTCGCCCGCCTCGTCGACAACCAGCTACCGGGGCTGGCCACCACTATCCGGGAGCTGCCGACCCTGCGCCACCAGGGGCCCAACTGGCCCGAGCGCATGCTCGCCCGCCTCGGCGAGCTGTACCTGCTGGTGCGCACCGTGCCGCGCCTGGAGCAGCTCCCCGCCACTACCCGCCAGGAAGTAGTGCAGCAGCTGGGCGTTTCCATCAAGAAAGAAGAAGTTATAGCCACCCAGCCAGGGGTAGTAGATACCTGGTTTGTATTGAGCCAGATAACGACCGAAGAAGAGCGGCTGACGGTGCGCCGCACCTGGTTGCAGGGGCAGGAAACCGGCCGTTTTGCCTTGGCCGTGGAGTTTTCCTTCGGGGGCCAAGCTTTTACCACGCCCCTGATTCCGGCCGGGCGCTATACCGGCAGCCTCTCCTTTTACCCAGGCCTGTTGCCGCTGCGGGCCGTGCCGGGCGAGCTAACCTTCAGCGGCACCTACACGCTGGCCCCGCTCGGCGGCATCGGCCCCGCCCAGCTACTCGACGATTATGCCACGGCCCTGGCCCGCCAGCCCTGGCTGCGGGAACTGCCGGTGCTGCTGGCCGGGGCCGTGCCACACCAAACCACTGGCGGAACCTGGGTGCTGCACTTCCCAGCTCAGGGCTCCACACCCACCAACCTAGGCGCTGCCGAACCGGCTACCGCAGCCGCCGCTCCAGCTACTTCCTTGGACCAGCCGTCAGGCACTGACCTGGTACTCCCGCTGCTCTGCGACGAGCTGACGGGCTGGCAGTTGCGGGCCCTCAGCGGCGGGCACCCACTCACGGTATTTGGCGAGTGGACCGGTGAGGCGTTGCGCCCCCTCGCCTTCTGGCCAGCCCCTCTCCCCGTTCTTACCCCCGCCCGATGATGTCGGAAACTTCGCCCCAAACCCGCACGCCGGCGCTCCAACCGGCCGCCGACTGGCAACGGCTCCTGCGCGTGGCCCTGCTCGGGAGCCGCCAAGCGCCTGAGGCCCTGCCAGATGCGGGCCTCGTCCTGCCCGAGCCGGAAACCCACCCCGATTACCGGGAAAAGCAGCTGTTACTGGCCGCCGGAACCTTATCCTTGATCCGCAAAGCCGGATTCCGGCCCGCTCCCGCGCCAGCCTTGGCCCCCGGTGCTCCTGCGGCCGCCCCCGACGCGGAGCCGGCCCTGGGCCCGGCGGGCGCTCAACTGCTTCAGCAACTGCTGGATGGCACGCACGCCAGCCTGTTGCGCGGTTTCCTAGAAGACCTGCCCCGCCACCAGCGCCGGGTGCCCCACCAGTTGCTGGTCCCATTGCTGGAATACGCCCGCCCCCGCCGCGACGTGCACGCGGCTACGGCCGCCGTGCTGGGCCAGCGCGGCCGCTGGCTGGCCGCCCAAAATCCGGCCTGGCAACCCATTGTAGCCGGTAGTAGCGGGGCTTCTGATGAAACCGTTTGGGAAACTGGCACCCTCTCGGAGCGCGTCGCTTTCCTCGCTCAGCTGCGCGGCCTCAACCCTACCCAGGCGCGCGAATTGCTGGTCGCCACCCTGCCCCAGGAGCCGGCCAAAAACCAGACGGCCTTGCTGGACACCCTTAGCACGGAACTCAGCACTGCGGACGAAGCCCTGTTGGAGCAGTATCTGACCTCGAAAAACAAAGAAGTCCGGCAATCGGCCCGGCTGCTTCTGGTCCGGGTGCCGGGCAGTGGGCTGGTAGAGCGGCTGTGGCGGCGCGCCGAGCCCCTAGTGCAGCTCAAGCGCGGCCTGCTCAGCAAGAAGCTGCTGGTGGAGCTACCTGCCGAAGCCTGGGACAAACCCTGGCTGGCCGACGGCATCGAGCAGCGCGACACCCGATTTGCGGGCGACAAGGCAGCGCTACTGGGCCAGATGTTGGCGCTCCTTCCGCCCGAGAGGTGGTCGGCTCACTGGAACCTTTCACCGGTGAAGTTGCTGGACCTGGCCGCCGGCACCGAGTGGGCTGCCCTGCTGCTCAGCGCCTGGGCCGAAGCCACCCAGCTGCATCAGGACCAGAAATGGGCTATTGCCCTGCTGGAATGGTTTTATGAGCAACCCCGCAAGCAACTAGCTACCTTGCCGGCCGCGGGTATAGCCCAGGTTCTTTCCGCAACTCAGCTGACGGATCTGGTGCTGCCGCTGCTGAACGCTACCCCCCACCTGACTCCGGAAGTTCGCTGGCTGCCCCTGCTGCACCTAGTGCCCGCACCCTGGCCCGAGCGCCTCACCCGCCGCGTGGTGGAGCTGCTGCGCGATGCCCTGAGTCGGCCGGAACAGCTCCACCGCATTCATTACGCCGCCAGCCAGCTGCTGGAGTACATGGCCCGCGTGGTGCCCGCCGCCCAGCACGACCTCTGCGCCCAGCCCCTGCAACCCTTGCTGCAGAACGTGCCCTACCTTCACAACGGCCTGGCCCGCCTGCTCAATGCCCTGCACTTGCGCCAGCAGCTCATCGAAGCCCTGCAGGAACCACCCGGCCCCGGGTAACCAGCACATAGCTCCCTCTTCGGATCAGCCTACCCCAACTTTCTAGCAAACTTTCTCCGATGCCCCTGAATAATCCCGCCGCTGAAATCCTGCGCCCGCACGCCGAGGTGCAATACGCCGAAGAACTCGCTGCCCTGGTCGACCTGGACGGCCGGCCCAAGCCGCCAAACTGGAAACTCTCGCCCTGGGCCGTGGTAACTTATCTGCTGGGCGGCACCCTGGATAACGGGCTGGTCATCGAGCCCAAGTACATCGGGCAGCGGCGGCTGATGGAAATTGCCGTGGCTACCCTGGCCACCGACCGCGCCCTGCTGCTGCTCGGGGTGCCCGGCACGGCCAAAAGCTGGGTTTCCGAGCACCTGACGGCGGCCATCAGCGGGCACTCCAACCTGCTGATTCAGGGCACGGCGGGCACCAGTGAAGACGCCATGCGCTACTCCTGGAACTACGCCCGCCTGATTGCCGAAGGCCCTTCCGCGGCGGCCCTGGTGCCCTCGCCCCTGCTCAAAGGCATGCAGGAGGGCGCCCTGGTGCGGGTGGAAGAACTGACCCGCATTCCTTCCGACGTGCAGGATACGCTCATTACGGTGCTGTCGGAAAAGGTGCTGCCCGTGCCCGAGCTGGCCACCGAGGTGCAGGCCACCCGCGGCTTCAACGTCATTGCCACCGCCAACGACCGGGACAAGGGCGTAAACGAGTTGAGCAGCGCCCTGCGCCGCCGCTTCAACACCGTGGTGCTGCCCCTACCTACCTCCGTCGCCGAGGAAGTGCAGATTGTGCACTCGCGGGTGGAGAAGACCGGCCGGGCCCTGCAGCTGCCGCCCACAACCACCGCCCTGGAGCAAATCAGCCGCCTCGTGACCATCTTCCGGGAGCTGCGCTCGGGCGTGACGGAGAACGGCAAAACCAAGCTTAAAAGCCCCAGCGGCACCCTGAGCACCGGCGAGGCCATTTCCGTGCTCAACAGCGGCCTGACCCTGGCTGCCTACTTCGGCGACGGCACCCTGCAAGCCGCCGACCTGGCCGCCGGCCTCACCGGCGCCGTCATCAAAGACCCCGTCCAGGACCGCGTCGTGTGGCTGGAGTACCTGGAAACCGTCGTAAAGGAGCGCGACGGCTGGAAGGACCTCTACCGCGCCTGCCGGGAAGTAGTGGAGTAGAAAAGTCAATTTTTCCTTGTAATCCATGAAGCTTTATCAAACTCATAAAAATCTTATTCCACTGCTGGCATTATCCGGAGTATGTATTTACACCGTTCTGCTCATTCTCTTCGATAAGGTGTATTACCAAGGCTCGTATTACGACAGAGCATTCAGTGTTCCTCATGACATAGGTTTCGCAGGAGTCGTCGTGAGTTTGCTGGTTTACTTTTTAAAAAGAAGTTTATTCAAGCCTGTCCTCATTTTGACCTTAACCTTGGGGCTGTTCAACTTCGCCAATTTCACTCCCGATAAGACAAGCGTTGGGATAGGCCCGATTGGCATTCAACCTCTTTCACTGTTGTTAATAGCCATTTACTATTTCCTCAATAAACGGAGTGCCCACCGCTTGCTGCGAGCCTACGTGCTTCCGTCGCCCAGCCCACAGAGGCAAGCTGAAAACCGGCTCGAAAGTGTAGCTAAATTCAAATCTGCCTTTGCCAGGAAATCGGACGAAAGCCTGCTGGAAATAGTGCAGAAGCGGGCCGTAGTGCCCGATGCCTTGGAAGCGGCCAAACAGCTTCTGCAGGAGCGAGGTGTAACGGTTTCTTCAAATGCCCACTGACCTGCACCTCTACGGCATCCGCCACCACGGGCCCGGCAGCACCGCCAGCCTGCTCAAGGCCCTGGACGAGTTTCGGCCTGATATGGTGCTGCTGGAATGTCCGGCCGATGGGGAAAAGGCCCTGGCACTGGCGGCCAACCCGGAATTGAAGCCCCCGGTGGCCCTGCTGATCTATAACCCCAAACAGCACGCTCAGGCTACCTTCCTGCCCTTTGCCTACTTCTCGCCCGAGTGGCAAGCCACCCTCTGGTGCCAGCAGCACGGCGCCCACCTGCGCTGCTTTGATCTGCCAATGACCTTGCGCTTTGCCAATGAGGACGTAACACGTAATCGGGAAGAGCTGCTGGAGCCATCGTTTCCAGCGTCAAGCAATCAACCCAACCCGGAAAACGACGCCGCCGAAATAGCGGCCGACAACTCCTCCTTACTAAGTACGAATTCTTCCCTAGAAACCGACCCCATTGCCCACCTGGCCCGCCTCGACGGCTACACCGACGGGGAGCGGTGGTGGGAAGCCCGCATGGAGCACTCGGCTGGCCACGCCGATACGTTTGGGGTAGTGCTGCAGATGATGACGGCCCTGCGGGAGGAGCTGGCCCAGCCCGAATCGGGGGAAACCCTGCTGCGCGAGGCCTACATGCGCGAAACCCTGCGCGCCACCCTCAAGCAGGGCTACCAGCGCGTGGCCGTGGTGTGCGGGGCCTGGCACGCGCCGGTACTGCGTGCGGAGCAGTTGACCGGCTACGCCAAAGACGACAAAGCCCGCCTCAAAGGTCTGAAGAAAGTGCCCACCGAAGCCACCTGGGTGCCCTGGACCTACGAGCGCCTGGCCCGGCAGTCGGGCTACGGGGCGGGCGTACTCTCGCCGGCCTGGTACGAGCTGCTGTTTCAGGAGCCCCACGAGCGGGTCGTCACGCACTGGATGGTGCGGGCGGCTCACCTGCTGCGGGCCCAGCAAATCGATGCCTCGTCGGCTCACGCCATTGAGGGCGTGCGGCTGGCCGAGGCCCTGGCGGCCGTGCGCGGCTTGTCGCTGCCGGGCATTGAGGAGCTGGAAGAAGCCGCCGTCAGCATCTTCGGGGGTGGTTACGCCGAGGCCCTGGAGCTGGTGCACCAGCAGCTGGTCATTGGCGAGAAGCTGGGCGAAGTGCCCGCGGAGCTGCCGGCCTCGCCCCTGCAGCAGGATCTGGCGCTCCAGCAAAAAACCTGGCGCCTTAAGCCCGAGGCCGCCGCGAAAACCTTGGCCCTGGACCTGCGCAAGGACCTCGACCTGGGCCGCAGCCACCTGCTGCACCGCCTGCAGCTGCTGGGCATCCGCTGGGGTAAACCGCAACGCGTGCAAGGCAAAAGTGGCACCTTTCACGAAGTATGGGAGCTGCAATGGCGCCCCGAAATGGTGCTCGGCGTGCTGGAAGCCGGGCGCTGGGGCAACACCGTGCTGGCGGCCGCCAGCGGGGCCGCGGGTCACCGCGCCCAGCAGGCCGCCGATCTGGGCCAGATCAGCGCGCTACTGGAGGAAGCTCTCCGGGCCGACCTCGCCCCGGCCCTGCCCGCGCTGGTATCCCGACTGGAAACCCTGAGCGCCGGCACCCGCGACGTGGCCCACCTGCTCACGGCCCTGCCCCCGCTGATAAACGTGCTGCGCTACGGCAACGTCCGCCGCACCGAAACGGCCCAGGTAGCGCAGGTTGTCCACCACCTGGTGCCGCGCCTGTGCATTTCCCTGCCCCTGGCCTGCACCGGCCTCGACCGGGACGCGGCTAGCCAGCTGCTGGAGCGCCTGGAGGCGGCCCACCAGGCCATCCGGCTGCTACCCCAGGGCCCCACCCAGCAAACCGATTGGGACGCGGCCCTGCACCTCATTGCCCGGCAGCCGGCCAGCAGCGGCCTACTCGCCGGCGCGGCCACCCGCCTACTCTTCGACGCCCAGCAGCTCGCCGCCGATGACACGGCCACCCTGCTTGGGCTGGCCCTGGCCCCCGCCCAACCTACCGACTACGCCACCGCCTGGATTGAAGGCTTCCTGCGGGGGAGCGGCCTGCTGCTCATCCACAACCGAATGCTCTTCGACTTGCTCGATGCCTGGCTTTCCGGCCTGGAAGAAGCCGTTTTCCAGGAAACCGTGCCCCTGCTGCGCCGCTCCTTCGCCGATTTCAGCCAGCCCGAGCGCCAGCAAGTACTAGCCCTGGCCAAAGGCGGCCCCGCCGCCACCGCGGCCCCGGAAGCGGAGGTTGACCTGGAGCGCGGCCTGCGGGTGCTACCAGTATTGCGGGAGTTGCTGGGGGTGTAGGGCACTCGGTAGGAACAACCCTCCCAGACCGTCATGCTTCGGCTGCGCTCAGCATGACGGTCTGGGAGGGTTTGCTTTGATAGCCTTTTACAGCACTAGCTTCTCGGCCCGAAACACATCATCGGCGGCTTGCAACAGCTTGGCGCGAAGCTTGGGGTTATAATTCGGGTGGGCGGCCAGGAAGTCGCGGACGGTGCGGGCGGCGGTGGGGGTTTGGTAGGAGCCCAGGGTAGCCTGCAGCCAGGAATAGGGAAAGAAAATGTCGCCGGTTTGCTGGATTTCTTCGAGCAGGGCCAGGCTTTGGGGCAGGTACTTTTCGGAGGTGGCGGCCCGCAGCGGGTGGTGCAGGTAGGCCAGCGCCGACGTTACCCAGGCTTCCTTTTCGCGGTTCTTTTCGTCGGCCAGGGAGGCAAAGAAGGCGTCGCGCGTCGGCACGTCGGGCGCGAGGGCAGGCAGCAGGAACTCCATGCGTTTTTTGCGGTCGGGGTTCTGGATGCGGGTGAGCTGCCGGGGCAGAATGGGCGCGGCGGCGGGGTAGTCGCGCACGGCCAGCGCCAGGGCCAGGACCGTGTAGTCGTCCTCCGTCAGCTTCACGCCCGCCGGAGCCTGCTGCTGGTCCCAGAGCTGGTAGAGGCGCGTTTGGGCTTCTTTAGTCAGGGCCACCGACTGGTACGCTTTGAACAGCAGCTTCTTGGAATTGGCGGCCGGATTCTGCTGCAGGGCTTGCCAGAGCTCCTTTTCCAGGGCGGGGGCCAGGGCCACGCGCTCCGCCGGCCGCAGCAGCTTCCAGTAGATATCCGTCAGCTGGCCGGTCAATAGCTTCACGTTCAGTTCTTCTTTTTCCTTGGGCAGGGCCTGCCGGTACACCTCCAGCAGCTGCCGCGGCCCGATGCTGCGGCCGTTGAGCATGTTCTCATAGAGGTTCACGTAGGCGGCGGCCCGCGCCACGGGGTTTGGCAGGGTGGCCAGGCCCGCGGCCAGCTGCTTATCCAGCGGAAACACGCCGTAGCCCAGGCCGGTGGAGTTGAACAAAATAAAGGCGGGGGCGGCCTCGCCGGCGGCCTGAGGCACGCTGACTTGGCGCTGGTTCATGTTCACCGTCAGCTCTTTGGTGCGGCCGCCGGGGTACACGAGCAGCACCTCGAACAGCTGGGGCCACAGCCGCTCCGACTTATCCTCGGCCTGCTGGGAAAGCTCCAGGCTGGTAATGCGGCCGTTGCTGATGCTCAGGGCGTAGTCGAAGAGGGGGCGGCCGGGCTGGTTGACCCACACCTGGTTCCAGACCTGTAGGTCGGCGGGGGTACGCTCATCGAGAATCTGGATAAGGTCGGGCCAGGTAGCGTTGCCGAAGCTGTACTTCTGCAGGTACTCCTGCAGGCCCTGCCGGAAGGGTTCCTCCCCCATCAGGCGCTCCAGCTGGCGCATCATAATGGGCGCTTTGTGGTAGATGATGTTGCCGTAGAGCGAGCCGGCATCTTTCAGATTATCCAGCTCCTGCCGGATGGGGTTGGCCCCGCTAGTGCGGTCTATGCCGTAGGCGGCGGGGTAGTGGTCGATGACGAACTTGAGGTCGTAGTTGGAACCCGAAACGGCCACCTGCGTGATTTTATCGGCCATGAAGTTGGCAAACACCTCCTTCATCCACACATCGTTAAACCACTGCATGGTCACTAGGTCGCCAAACCACATGTGGGCCGTTTCGTGGGCAATGAGGTTGGAACGGCTGATTTTCTGGTCCTGGGTGGCGCCTTCGTCCAGGAACAGCGTGCTGGCTTTGTAGTCAATGGCCCCGACGTGCTCCATGCCGCCGTACTGAAAATCGGGCAGGGCCACGAAGTCGAACTTGCGGAACGGGTACGGAATGCCGGTGTAGTCCTGCAGAAACGTCAGCGCGTCGGCGTGAATCCGGAAGATGGGGTCCAGGCTCAGGCGCAGCTTGTCCTTATCGGTTTCCCGGTGCAGAAACTGCATTTCCCTACCCTCTACGCGCCGCGAAACCCGCGTGAACTTGCCGGCCGCAAACGAGAACAGGTAGGTGCTGATGGTATCCGAAGGCGCAAACCGCAAGGTTTTAGTGCCGGCCGCTACCGTGGAATCCTGCAGGGGGCCGTTGGCCAGGGCCTGCCAGGTGGTGGGCAGTGTGAGGGTTAGCGTGAAGGAAGCCTTGAGGTTGGGTTGATCGAAAACCGGAAACACCGTGCGGGCGCGGTCGGGCACCAGCAGCGTGTACAGGAAGTCCTCGTTGCGGTTGAGGCTCTGGTTGCCGGCCACGAACTCCAGGCTTACCTCATTCAGGCCGGTTTGCAGGCGGGCGGCGGGTAGCACGAGGTGCTCGTCGTGGTGGTCGATGGCCACGGGCTGGCCATTCACCACGACACGTTTCAGGTTGGCCGTCTGCTCCTTGAAATCGAGCTGCACGGGCTGGCGGGCATCGGTGAGGTGGAAGCGGACGGTTTCGGTGGCGGCAATGGGCGCGGCTTTGCCGGCCGGAATGGTCAGGTGCAGGTCGTAGCCCAGGCGGGAAATGCGCCGGGCCCGGTCCTGGGCCAGCTCCTGACTGACGCCCGGCACCACGGCCACCGGCGCGGGGGTAGCAGCGGCAGTTGTAGCAGCAGAAGGGGAGTTGGTCACCGCCAGGTTTTTGGCGCAAGACACCAGGCCCAGGCCCAGCAGGAACACGCAGCGGCGCGCCCCGTTACTATATGGAAGCTTCATGCAGAAAGGAATGCCATCAGGTCGAAACCCCCAAGATAAACCAGATTCTGTTGCACGTTCTATTAGATTACGCTGGTCAAAGCAGACCTACCGCTACCCTTGGCCGAGGTAGAGACGCAATATCTTGCGTCTCGTCGTTGAACAACTGGCCTGCAACGGTTCTTGGTAAACAACCTCAGCAACAACAAGACGCAAGATGTTGCGTCTCTACCTCGGCCAAGGGCAGCGCCACCGTGGTGAGCGGCTATGGCTTCGGACCGCATAACGTTCTTTGTATCCACCAGCCTCGCTCCTACCTCCAGCCGATGAACCCTCCCGACCACCCGCCGCCTACCCAGCTCTACCCCCTGGGCGACGCGGCCATTGTGCTGCAGTTCGGCGAGGTCATCAACGAAGCCACCCACGCCCACATCCAGGCCGTGGGCCGCTACCTCGACCAGCACCCCTTTCCGGGTTTCCTTGAATACGTGCCAGCCTTTACTACCCTCACCGTGTATTATGACCCCTGGCTGGTTAGTCAGGCCGGCCACCAAAACCCGTACAAGCGCGTGGCCAAAGTGCTGCGCCAGCTACTGCGGGAAGTGCCCGAAGCCCCGCCGGGTGCCCCCGGGCCGGTGGTCGAAGTTCCGGTGTGCTACGGCGGGGCGCTGGGGCCCGATCTGGACTGGCTGGCCCGCCACACCGGCCTGACGCCCGCGGAGGTTATCCGGCTGCACAGTGAGCCGGAATACCTGGTGTACATGATTGGTTTTGCCCCCGGCTTTCCGTACTTGGGCGGGATGAATGAAAAGCTCACCGCCCCGCGCAAAACCCAGCCGCGTACCCTGGTGCCGGCCGGCTCGGTGGGTATTGCCGGCCGCCAGACGGGTATCTACTCCCTGCCTACCCCCGGCGGCTGGCAGCTGATTGGGCGCACCCCGCGGCGCCTGTTCACGCCCGAGGCCGCCGCGCCCAGCTTGCTGCGGGCAGGCCAGCGGCTGCGGTTCGTGCCCATTTCCGCGGCGGAGTACGAGCAACTGCTGGAACATGAGCTGTAGCATCCTGCGCCCGGGCCTGCTCACCACCATCCAGGATGGCGGCCGTTTCGGCTACCGGCAGGCCGGCGTCATTGTTAGCGGACCGATGGACGCGCTGGCCCTGCGCGTGGCCAACCTGCTGGTGGGCAATCCGGAGCGGGCGGCAGGGCTGGAAATCACGCTGCTCGGGCCTAAAATCCGGTTTGAAGCCGACCACCTGATTGCCCTAACCGGTGCCAACTTATCCGCTACCTTGGATGGGGAACCCCTGCCCCTGAACCGGCTCGTGGCCGTGCCGCGCAGCAGTGAGCTGGCGTTTGGTCCGGCCCGCACCGGGTGCCGGGCCTACCTGGCCGTGTCGGGCGGGCTGGCGGTGCCGGCGGTGCTGGGCAGTCGGGCTACGTATTTGCGGGCGGGCATTGGGGGCTTGCAGGGCCGGGCTTTGCGGGCCGGCGACGTGCTGCCGGCTCCCGGCCCTACCCCGGCCGGCGAGCACCTGCGCCGGCAGCTGCTCGCCCGGCGGCCCGGCCAGGAGTGGGCGGCGGCACCCTGGTTTCCCGATCCGCAGCTCACCCCGACGCTTTCCGCCACCCCTACCGTCCGGGCCGTGCTCGGGCCCGAGTACGGGCTGTTCACCGAGGAAAGTCAGCAGCAGTTCTGGCAGGCAGAGTTTACCGTAACGCCCCACTCCGACCGGATGGGCTACCGGCTGGCCGGGCCGCAGCTGCCGCGCCGCGCCGAGCAGGAAATTCTCTCCTCGGCCGTTACCTTCGGCACGGTGCAGGTACCGGCGGCGGGCGGCCCCATTGTGCTGCTGGCCGACCATCAGACCACCGGGGGCTACCCCCGCCTGGCGCAGGTAATTTCGGCCGACTTCTCCCGGCTGGCCCAGGTACCGCCGGGAGGCCGCCTGCGCTTTCAGGAAATCAGCCTTTCCCAGGCCCACTACTGGTATCTGCACCAGGAAAAAACTCTTCAGCAACTCCACCGGGGCCTGGCCCTGCTTTCCTATCGATGAACCACCCCTACACCGTTGATCTGAATTGTGATATGGGGGAAAGCTTCGGCGCCTACTCCCTGGGCCCCGACGAAGCCATCCTCCCCTTCGTCACGTCCGCCAACATTGCCTGCGGCTACCACGCCGGCGACCCGGCCGTGATGCGGCGCACCGTGCGCCGGGCCCTGCACCAGCAGGTAGCCATCGGGGCCCACCCCGGCCTGCCCGATCTGGTGGGCTTTGGCCGCCGCGAAATGGCCGTTTCCGCCGAGGAAGCCTACGATATGACGGTGTATCAGCTGGGTGCCCTGGCCGCTTTCGTGCGGGCCGAGGGCGGGGTGCTGCACCACGTCAAGCCCCACGGCGCCCTCTACAACATGGCTGCCGTGAACCCCATCCTGGCCGAAGCCCTGGCCGAAGCCGTGTACCGGGTGCAGCCCGAAGCCTGCCTCTACGGTCTGGCCGGCAGCGCCCTGATTGAGGCCGGCCGGAAGCTGGGCCTGGCCACCGCCCACGAAGTGTTTGCCGACCGCACCTACCAGCCCAACGGCACGCTCACGCCCCGCCGCCAGCCCGACGCCCTGCTAACGGACCCGGCCGCCGCCATTGCCCAGGTAGTGCGCATGGTGAAGGAAGGCCGGGTGCGCGCCCAATCCGGCACCGACGTGACCATTCAGGCCGACACCATCTGCCTGCACGGCGACGGCGCCCACGCCCTGGAATTTGCCCGCCTGATTCGGGCCACGCTGGCGCAGGAGGGCATCGAGGTACGGCCTTACCAGCCCGCTACCGCATGAGGCCGCAACGCAACTGGGGCGTGCTGCTGGGCGCCGCCTTCCTGATGGCTACCTCGGCCGTGGGCCCGGGGTTTCTGACCCAAACCACCGTTTTCACCCAATCCCTGGGGGCCAGTTTCGGCTTCGTGATTCTGACCTCCATTCTGATGGATATTGGGGTGCAGCTGAACATCTGGCGGGTTATTGCCGTGTCGGAAATGCGGGCCCCGGACATTGCCAACCGGGTGCTGCCGGGGCTGGGCAGCTTTATTTCCATCCTGATTCTGCTCGGCGGACTGGCCTTCAACATCGGCAACGTGGGCGGGGCCGGCCTGGGCCTGGAGGTACTCACGGGCCTGCCCGTAACGTGGTGCGCGGCGCTGGCGGCGGCCCTGGCCCTGGCCGTTTTCCTGGTGCGCGAGGCCGGCCCGGTCATGGACCGGTTTGCCCAGCTCATGGGCCTGGTTATGATTCTAGCTATTATCTACGTAGCTGTTACTACCCATCCGCCGGTGGCCGAAGCCGCCCTGCGCACAGTACTGCCCGCCAAAATCGACTATACCGCCATTATCACGCTGGTGGGCGGCACGGTGGGCGGCTACATCACCTTTTCCGGCGGCCACCGCCTGCTCGATGCGGGCATCAAAGGCCCGGCGGCCCTGCCGGAAGTGTCGCGCAGTGCCATCATGGGCGTGTCGGTAGCTTCCCTGATCCGGGTGCTGCTGTTTCTGGCCACGCTGGGGGTAGTCAGCCAGGGCCTGGCCATTGAAGCGGGCAACCCCACGGCCTCGGTGTTTCAGCTGGCGGCGGGCACGGTGGGCTACAAGCTGTTTGGGGTGGTGATGTTTGCGGCGGCTATTACGTCCATTATCGGCTCGGCGTACACGTCCATTTCCTTTTTAAAGACGATGCAGCCCGGCATTGCTGCCCACGAAAACCGCTGGATTATCGGCTTTATCGTCTTGTCGACCCTGCTGTTTGTCACCATTGGTAAGCCCGTGAGCGTGCTGCTGTGGGCCGGCGCCCTGAACGGCTTCATCCTGCCCATCACCCTCGGCACCCTGCTCGTGGCCGCCTACCGCCCTAGCGTCATCGGCCGCTACCGCCACCCGCTCTGGCTAACCGTGTTTGGGGTGCTGGTAGTGGGCATCATGACGCTAATGAGCGGCAAGGTGCTGCTGGACCAGCTAGCCGGTTTATGGAAATAAATGAAGAACAATTAGCTAGGCCGAGTGGATAGTCAGGGCTTATAAATTCCACAAGGTCGTCATGCAGAGTCGGAGGCACCTTGCTTGGCTGACATGTGGTAACTACCTCAACCTCAGCCAAGCGAGATGCCTCCGGCTCTGCATGACGGCCTTTCATAAACCAAAAGATTATACTGTCCACACAGCCTAGAAGAACGATACTAAAACTAGTTCCCCTCTCCTTTTCCGGAGAGGGGCTAGGGGTGAGGCGAACTACCGCTAGGAAACTATACGCTAAACTAACGTTCAACGCTCCGCTCAACCACCCCCAACCTAGCTCTCGAACCTTCTAGTATACTAGCGTGATGAAACTGCTACCCCGCCTGCTTGGCGTAACCCTGCCCCTACTCGCCGCCGGCTGCGCGGGCCGCCAAACCCAGCCAGCCTACGACCTGGTCATTACCCACGCCAACGTGGTGGACGTGGAAACCGGCCGGGTGCGCCCGGATCAAACGGTGGCTGTTTCGGAGGGGCAGATCCGGCAGGTAGCCAATACCAGCCGCCAAGCCCCCGCCGCCAAGCGCGTGATGGATGGCACCGGAAAATACCTGATTCCGGGCCTCTGGGACATGCACGTGCACTTTCGGGGCGGCGACTCGCTGGCTGCGGCCAACCGCAACCTGCTCCCCCTGTACCTGGCCCACGGCATCACCACCGTGCGCGACGCGGGCGGCGACCTGACGCCGAGCATCTTCGCGTGGCGGGAACAAATCCGGGCCGGGCGGCTGGCCGGGCCCACCATCTACACCTCGGGGCCGAAAATTGACGGGCCGAAAGCCTTTTGGGCCGGCTCCCTGGAAGTCGAAAATCAGGCTCAGATTGACCAGGCTCTGGATTCCTTGCAGCGCCTGAAGGTCGACTACGTGAAGATTTACGAAAGCACCATCTCGCGGGAAGCCTTTCTCAACACCATTGCCGCCGCCGAAAAGCGCGGCATGACCACCACGGGCCACATGCCCTACACTGCCACCCTGCGCGAAGCCTCGGAGCGTGGCCTGGATGCCTCCGAGCATCTGTACTACGTGTTCAAGGCCTGCTCCAGCAAGGAAGACAGCATTACGGCGGCCGTGCAGCGCAGCCTCAGCACGCCCAAACCGCTGGGCCTGTTTGCGGTGCTACCCGCTGTTTACCGCACCTACGATGCGGCCACGGCGGCCCGCCTCTACCGGACGCTGGCGCAACACAAAACGGCCGTTGTGCCCACCCTCTACATTCAGAAGCTGCTGGCCGAGCTGCCCGAAACCGACCACTCCCGCGACACCCTGCTGGCCTACATCGACCCCAAGATTCAGGCTACCTACGCCCGCCGCCTGGCCGGGGCCCAGGCTCAATCGGCCGCTACCCGCGCCTTCAATAAGCAGCTCGGCGCCAAGTTTATGACCCTGGTGCCAGCCCTGCAGCAGGCCGGCGTGACGCTGCTGGCCGGCTCCGACAGCGGGGCCTCCAACTCGTACGTGTACCCCGGCACCTCCCTGCTCGGTGAACTGGAGCTGCTGGTGCAGGCGGGCCTTACGCCCGCCCAGGCCCTGCAAGCCGCCACCATCAACGGGGCCCGCTTCCTCAAAGCCGACCAACACGCCGGCACCATCCGCGCGGGCAAAGACGCCGACCTGGTACTGCTGAATCAGAATCCGCTGGTCGACATCCGCAATCTGCGCCAGATCAACGCGGTAGTCACGCGCGGCCGCGTGTACACCGCCGCGGAGCTGCGCCAGATGCTGCAGGCTGTGAAACACCGGTAGCGGGGGCTCTGCTGGGGAGGCGCCCTGGCCGGCTGTATGATTTGCGCCACGACCCTACTTCGCTGCAAACACAGCTGGGCGGCGGTGCGGGCTAGCCCTCTCATTCCTCTCGGCTGGTGGGTTGGGCGGCGTGCCTGGCATGTGCTTTACAAAAAGTTGTCCTTCCGAGCGAAGCGAGAAATCTGGGTTCACCATCCAACGGCTAATTCAGATTCCTCGCTTCGTTCGGAAGGACAGCTTTTCGATTTATGACTGCTTAAGAAACGGCCTATCTACTACGCAGAACCGGCCTGTTACGGCACGGGGCTAAGGGGTTGCAACCGGACCACGCGGGCTTTCCGGGGGGCCGAGGTAGCTGGGTTTCAGGCCGCCGAGGTCAAGGACGAGTTTTTCCAGTACCACGCCGGGGTCTACGCGCCAGAACCGCAGCACATGCTCGCCGGGCGCGGCCACGGTGTGGGTGGACGTTTTGATGATGATGTTTTCCGCCACGGCCTTCTCCCAGGGCCGGTTGCCGTTGTCGGCTACCAGGCCGGTGTGCAAGTTGACAATCTGGGGAGCTTCGTTATCAAACGACACGGCGTAGCGCAGGCCGCCCTGGTTGTTGAAGTCCAGGGTGGGGGCCAGATAGGCGTGCACGGTTACGGGGCCGCGGCTGGTGAGCTGCACCCGGTATTCCAGGCAGGGGCCGCCGGCGGTCGGGTTCTGGGCCGGCGCGGTGGGCGGGAACGTAGTGACGCCCGAGAGCGTGCGGCCCAGGTCCGGAATCGTCTGCCAGCTGACTGGGCCGGCGTTTATGGCCCTGCTGTAGTGCTCAGCTTCCATGCTCACGTAGCCATCCGCTTCCACGAAACCCACCCCGGATACGGCGGCAGGCTTGGGCGGGGCGGCGGGGGTAGGCGCGGGTGCGGCGGCCGACGCGGTGGTGGCAGCCAGTGTTTTCACTTCGGGCATTTTTTGCTCGTTGGGCTGCTGCCAGTAGGTGTAGCCGATGTGGGTCTGGTCCATCATATGATTCCACTTGCCCCCGGCCAGGGCGTGGTAACGCTTCGTAATTTCTGCATCCTTGGCGTACAGGGCCTTGGCTTTTTCGGCTAGCTCGTTGGTGTTGGCCTGGCCTTTCTGGGCCGCGTCGTGGTTCAAAGCTACGGTGTAGTACAGCTCGTTGAGGTTGGCGCAGGCCGCCACCGGGTGCAGCACCAGCTGGAAGTAGGCGTCCTGGTGCTGGGCGGGCAGTTGCCGGCCGATTTGCTCAGCCTGGGCTAGCAGGGCCTGATAGTCAGCTACTACCGTCTGGAACTCGTGGTAATTCGTGAGGCTATAGGTAGTAGGGCTCAGCAGCTCCGGCTTCCGGCGGGCATTATACTTGGCGTACTGGGCCAGGATATTGGCAATACCAGCCGCGTGTTTCTGCCCGAACTGCTGGGTTGCCCACTGCCGGGTGTAGGCGCCTACTTGGCCGGCGGGCAGGCGGGCGGGGTTCCAGGCATAGTCCAGGAAGAAGCTGATGGGCAGCTCCATGGGCTTCAAGTCGCCCACGTTTACAATCCAGATTTGGTTGGCGCCGTATTCGTGGGCCAAGTGCATTTGCTCCCAGATGCGCGGTAGCGGATTCGTATTCAGCCACTTGTAATTGCGCGGACCGCCCACGTAGTCGAAGTGGTAGTAGATGCCGTAGCCGCCAGCGCGGGGCGTTGAGCCGGGCTTGGGCAGCTTGCGCAGGTTGCCCCAGTTGTCGTCGCAGAGCAGCAGGGTCACGTCGTCGGGCACGCGCATGCCCTTGTCGTAGTAGTCCTGCACTTCCTTGTAAAGGGCCCAGAGCTGGGGCGTTTGCTCGGCGGGCTTGCCGGTGGTTTCGGCAATAATGCGGCGCTGGTCGGCCACGATGCGCTCCAGCAGGGCAATGTTGCTTTCCTGACTCATGGGCTCGTCGCCGTCGCCGCGCATGCCAATGCTGACGATGTTTTCGCGGGTACCCATGCGCTGCATGCCCCCGCGCCAGAATTCCTGGAGCACCGCCGCGTTGGTCTGGTAGTTCCAGGGGCCTTTGCCGGCGTGCTTCCACTCCTCGTGGGCTCGCGTGAGCGGCTCGTGGTGGGAAGTGCCCATTACAATGCCGTACTCATCGGCCAGCACCGGACTTTGGGGGTCGTCCACGTTAAACATGTTGCCCCACATGGCCGGCCAGAGGTAGTTGCCCTTGAGCCGCAGAATCAACTCAAACATGTGGGCATACATTTTCGAGTTGACGCCGCCGAACTTCTCTCTCGACCAATTCTGCAGGGCCGGTGCTTCGTCGTTGATAAAGATGCCCCGGTACTTCACCTGGGGCGTGCCCTGCGTATGCTTGCCCGCCGCTACGTACAGCGCCGACTGAGGCTTGGTAGGCACGTCGGCCCACCAGTACCAGGGCGAAACCCCAATCTGCTGGGAGAGGTCGTAGATGCCGAAGATGGTGCCGCGCTTGTCGCTGCCGGCAATGACCAGGGCCTGCTCTACGCCCGGCAGGGGCTTCTCCACCACTTCCACCACAAAGGTTTCCCACTTGCCGGCCACGCCCGCCACGTTCAGCTTGCCCGCCTGCACCAGCCCGTCAATCAGGGGGCTTTTGCCGAGGGTGCCGATCAGCACTACCTGCTTGCCGGCCGGCGCCTTATCGGTCGTTAGCGAGGGCGTCAGCGTGGTCACGCGGTTAATATCGGCCTGCAAATCCCGGGCGGCCCGGAGCACACCGGGCCAGTCGGCGGAGCTGGCGTACAGGGCCGCCGCGCGGCGGCTAGCTACCAGCGGGAAGCTGCCCTTACTTTTTTTACCGGAGACGTAGGCCTCCGCCCCGGGCACGGTGGGCTGGGCCCAGGCCGCTGGGCTAGCCAGCAGCAACAGCAACGCCACCAGCGCCCCCCCAAACCGGCGGGCAGCAAACGGGTAGCGGAAAGAAAGAACGGACATGATGGGTAGGAAAGGGGTTGACTGATCGGGCAAAGCGTGGCTACGTCTAGCTTGTCTCTCGAGTAAGGAGGCAAGCTAGCGGCTAGAACTTGACGACTTCCCAGTAGGCTTTCTTGGGCTTCTGGTTCTGGTCGAAGAGCAGAGGGTAGTTCTTGCGGCCCGCCACGGGGTAGGTATCCAGCCAGCTGTACTTGTCCGACACGTTCCAGAAAGTAACGCCGGTCAGCACGTTCTTGTAGTCGCGGAAGACCTTGAAGAACATCTTGTACTGCGCGGCCTGCTTCTGCTCCAGCTCGGGCGTGTAGGCGTCCGACTCGCCGGGGCGCTTGGCGCGGCGCTCCTTTTCCCAGGGGTAAATGGACACGTCCAGCTCGGTAATCTGCACCTTCAGGCCCAGGGAGGCGTACTGGTCAAGGGCCTGGCGCAGCTCGGCCTCGGTAGGCTCCTGCAAGGACCAGTGCCCCTGCAGCCCCACGCCGTCGATGGGCACGTTGGCGTCCTTGAGCTTTTTGAGCAGCTTCAAGATTCGCTCCCGCTTCTCGGGCCGCTCGGTGTTATAGTCGTTGTAAAACAGTTGGGCCTTGGGGTCGGCTTCGTGAGCGTACTCAAAGGCCTTGGCAATGAAATCCTCTCCGCAGATCAGGTACCACTCGGAGTTGCGCAGAAATTCCTGGGGGTTGTCGGCAATGGCTTCATTCACCACGTCCCAGGCGTAAATCTTGCCCTTGTAGCGCTTTACTACCGTGAAGATGTGGTCATGCAGGCGCTGGAGCAGCACTTCTTTGCTGACTTGCTTGCCCTGGGCATCCTTGAACAGCCACTTGGGCGTCTGCTCGTGCCAAAGCAGGTTGTGGCCGCGCACGCGCAGCTTGTTTTTCTGGGCGAAGTCCATCAGGGCATCGGCATCGGTCCAGAAGTAGCGGTTTTCCTCCGGATGAATGGGGCCCATCTTCATGGCATTTTCGGGCGTGATGCTGTTGAAATGCTGCTTGATCAGCTCGCCCTCGGCCCCCTGGATGGACTGCCGGCCCACCGCCACGCCCACGGGAAAGTAGTTTTTGTAATAATCTTTCAGGCCTTTGTCGGCGGCGGGGCGCTGGCTGCTAACCAGCCCGGCGCTGCTGACCAGCAAAGCCGCCAGGGTAAATTTTCGGATGGAGAAGACAGACGTTTTCATATTCTCAGAAAAAAGCGGGAACCGGTGAAAAATGTGGCGGCAGCAGGCCGCACGGCGGCCGTCCTGGTGCCAGCGCGGCAAGGAAAATGGGGCGGCCTACCCCGCCGGGCGCGGGACATACGCAATAAAAACCTCGTTCCGGGCAGTAGGCGCGGGCCTGGCTGCTGACTCCGGAAAACAGGCGCGCAGCAGAGAAGCGCCCCAAGTTGCGCCTCCCTGCTGCGCGGCCGTTGTTGCCTACCGGTTTTACCGGCAGGCTTGCCGCTTTACCCGCGGCTTACCAGTAAATGGTGTAGAGCACCGTGAGCAGCACCATGATGACCATGGACCCGATGGCGAAGTTGCGGTCGGTTTTAAACATGCTCCGGTCTACTTCCAGACCGTTGGTAACCACGCCGCGGCTGGTTTGCACCAGACTGATAATCACCATCATCACCACGCAGATCAGGAATACGAAGCCCATTCGGTCGAGGAAGGGGATTTCGTAGACGCCGGCTGCGTTGGGTACGGCAAAGCCCAGGGGCGCCAGGAAAGACAGGTCGGCGAAGGTGGGCAGGAACTTGAACAGCACCGACAGCAGGAAGCCGCCAATGGTAGCAAACAGGGCCGCCGTAGAGGTCGTTTTCTTCCAGAAGAAGCCCAGAATGAACATGGCAAAAATGCCCGGCGACACAAAGCCCGTGTACTCCTGAATGTACTGGAAACCACCCTTCTTGTCGATGCCCAGATGGGGAGCAATCAGCACGCCCAGAATCATGGCCACGATAACGGCAATCTTGCCTACGTTCACCAGCTTCTTTTCCGAAGCCTGGGGGTTGAGCACTTTCTGGTAGATGTCGAGGGTAAAGATGGTGGCAATGGAGTTGGCTTTACCGGCCAGCGAGGCCACTACGGCCGCCGTAAGGGCGGCAAAGGACAGGCCCTTCAACCCCACCGGCAGAATGTTCAGCAGCACGGGGTAAGCCCGGTCGGGGTTCAGGTCAGCCCCCTGGCCAAACTCGGCGGCTCCGAATACATCTTGCTTGTAGAGCACGTAGGCGGCAATGCCGGGCAGCACCACGATAACGGGCATGAGCAGCTTCAGGAAAGCAGCAAACAGCAGGCCACCGCGGGCCGTGGGCAGGTCGGCGCCCAGGGCGCGCTGGGTGATGTACTGGTTGCAGCCCCAGTAGTTCAGGTTTACAATCCACATGCCGCCCAGTAGCACCGTGAGGCCGGGCAGGTCGATATAGTTCGGGTTGTCGCGCTTGAAGATCATCTGGAAATGGTCCCCAGCCTGCTCGGTCATCAGATTGAAGCCGGCCAGCACGCCCGACTGCCCGTAGTGGTCAGCCACCATGTTCAGGGCCAGGTAAGTGGTAGCTAACCCGCCCAGAATCAGGAAGAACACCTGAATTACGTCGGTGAAGCCGATTACCTTCATGCCCCCCAGGGTAATGAGCACGGCAAAGAAAGCCAGCGCGTACAGGCAGAACTCCAGGTTGAGGCCGGCGATGCTGCTGATGGCAATGGCCCCGAGGTAGAGAATTGAGGTCAGGTTCACCACCACGTACAGGGCCAGCCAGAATACGGCCATAATCATGGCCACCGTGCCGTTGTAGCGCTGGTGCAGGAATTGCGGCATCGTGAAGATTTTGTTCTTCAGGTACACCGGAATAAAGAACACGGCCACGATGATGAGCGTCAGGGCCGCCATCCACTCGTAGGTAGCAATGGCCAGGCCCATCTTAAAGCCCGAACCCGACATGCCCACGAACTGCTCGGCCGAAATGTTGGAGGCAATAAGCGAGGAGCCGATGGCCCACCAGGTCAGGGAGCCTTCCGCCAGGAAGTAGTCCTTGGAATCACCCTCGGCGGTGCCGTCGTGGCCGGTTTTGCGCCGGTAGATCCAGATGCCGTAGCCGGAAACAATTAGAAAGTAAATGAAAAAGACAACGTAGTCGAGGGTCGCAAGTTGATGTTGCATGTGGGAGATAAGCAAACCCCTCCGAGGAGCGGTTAAGCGAGAAACAAGTGAAATACCGCCTCCAAGCTACCACCTAAGGCGGCGTTTGGCAACAGGCTCGCAAACATTCCCGGCCGGCCCCTTCCCTTGGGTTCCCACACCCTACAGTAGACCAGCCGGGTTTGTTTGAGTTGTTAGCAGGTAGCAAGTAGCTGGTTGTCAGTTCTTCGGTAGAAGCGGCGGGAACTGGTAGCGGCTAAATCGACGCCACTCTTGCTAACCACCTCCCGTTAACCATCAACTGACACCCGGCCACCAATAACCTACCCCACCCCTCTTAGATGTACTGGTTGATGATGGCCTCCAGCCACTCCTGCTTGCCGCTGCGCAGCACTGGCTCGCCGCTTTCGTGGGCAATGCGGCGCAGGTCTTCGAGCGTAAGCTGGCCCTTCTCGAAGGCGGCGCCGTGGCCGGCATCAAAGGAGGCGTAGCGCTCCTGGCGGAACTTACGGTAGGGCGACTTTTCCAGGATGTCGTTGGCCACTACCAGGGCCCGGGCAAAGGTGTCCATGCCGCTGATGTGGGCAATGAAGATGTCCTCCAGGTCGGTGGAGTTGCGGCGGGTTTTGGCGTCGAAGTTGATGCCGCCCGGGGTAATGCCGCCGTGCTCCAGAATGATGAGCATCGACTCCGTCAGCTCGTTGAGGTTGTTGGGGAACTGGTCGGTGTCCCAGCCGTTCTGGTAGTCGCCGCGGTTGGCGTCCATGGAGCCCAGCATACCCGCGTCGGCGGCTACCTGCAGCTCGTGCTGGAAGGTGTGGCCGGCCAGCGTGGCGTGGTTTACTTCCAGGTTCAGCATGAAGTCCTTCTCCAGACCGTACTCCTTCAGGAAGCCGATTACGGTAGCAGCATCGAAGTCGTACTGGTGCTTGGTGGGCTCGGCGGGCTTGGGCTCAATAAAGAACTTGCCCGTGAAGCCCTGCTTGCGGGCGTAGTCGCGGGCCATAGTCAGGAAGCGGCCCATGTGCTCCAGCTCGCGCTTCATGTTCGTGTTGAGCAGGGTCATGTAGCCCTCACGGCCACCCCAGAACACGTAGTTTTCGCCGTTCAGGGCAATGGTAGCGTCCAAAGCATTCAGGACCTGGGTGCCGGCGTGGGCTACTACCTGAAAGTCGGGGTTGGTGCTGGCCCCGTTCATGTAGCGCGGGTTGGAAAACACGTTTGCCGTGCCCCAGAGCAGCTTCACGCCGCTTTCCTGCTGGTGTTGCTTGGCGTACTCCACAATGGCCTGGAGGTTGCGCTCGTACTCGCTCAGCGAGGCGCCCTCGTCCACCAGGTCAATGTCGTGAAAGCAGTAGTAGGGCGTGCCGAGCTTGGTGAAAAACTCAAAGGCGGCGTCCATCTTATCTTGGGCGCGGCCGATGGCCTCGTGGTGGGCGTCCCAGGCAAACTGCTTGGTGCCGGGGCCGAACGGGTCGCCGCCGGTGCCGGTGAAGGTGTGCCAGTAAGACACGGCAAAGCGCAGGTGCTCCTTCATGGTTTTGCCGGCTACCACGCGGTTCTCGTCGTACCACTTAAAGGCCAGCGGGTTGTCCGATTCGCGCCCTTCGTACTTGATGGGGCTGATACCCGTGAAGAATTCCGTTTTAGAAAGCGTGCTGAGCGACATGGTGGGTAGAGCTAGTGGGTGAAAGAATCTGTTGGGTGAGGGCCTGGTGCCAGTGGGCATAGGCCGAGTGGTACTGCTCCTGCAGCGCCGGGGTAGGCTCCAGTGTTAGGATGCGCTCCAGGCCAGTGAAGGCTTCGGCGGGGCTGGCGTAAAGGCCAACCCCTACCCCGGCGCCGCGGGCCGCGCCCTGGGCGGCATCGGTGTTGTAGAGCTCCAGCTCTACGTTGCCACTGTTCACAAAAGCCTCGCGGAACACCGGACTCAGGAACATGTTGGCGTTGCCGGCGCGCACCTTGCGCACCTGCACCCCCGACTCGCGCATGATGTCCATGCCGTAGTTCAGGGCGAAAACGATGCCCTCCTGGGCGGCGCGCAGCACGTGGCTCCGGCCGTGAATGTTGAAGCTGAGGCCGCGCAGCTCGGCGGTGGTAGGGCGGTTTTCCAGCACCCGCTCGGCCCCGTTGCCGAAGGGCAGGAACTGCAGCCCCTCCGCGCCTACCGGGGCCTGGGCCGCCAGCTGGTTCATTTGGTCGTAAGGGATTTCGCCGACGACCTTGCGCAGCCAGCTGTTGAGAATGCCAGTGCCGTTGACGCACAGCAGCATGCCGTTGCGGGGCTGGGCCGGGGTGCTGTTCACGTGCGCAAAGGCATTCACGCGGGAGCGGGCATCCACCACCGGCTGGTCGCTGATGCCGTAGACGACCCCCGAGGTGCCGGCCGTGGCGGCTATTTCGCCGGGCTGCAGCACGTTGAGGGAGAAGGCGTTGTTGGGCTGGTCGCCGGCGCGGTAGGCCAGGGGCGTGCCGGCGTGCAAGCCCAGCTCCTGGGCCGCTTCGGGCGTCAGGCGCCCCTGCTCGGCGAAGGTGTCGACTATCTCGGGCAGCAGCTCGCGCGGGATGCCGTAGTAGTCCAGCAGCTCCTGGGCCACGGCCTGCTCGCGGAAGTTCCAGAACACGCCCTCCGACAAGCCCGACACCGTGGTGCACAGGCGGCCAGTCATGCGGAAGGCAATAAAGTCGCCGGGTAGCTGAATTTTGTGGACCTGCTCGAAGATGGCGGGCTCGTTTTCCTTGACCCACTTGAGCTTGGAAGCCGTGAAGTTGCCGGGCGAGTTCAGCAGGTTCTGCAGGCAGTACTCCTCCCCCAGCGCCTCGAAGGCCTGGTTGCCGTAGTCCACGGCCCGGCTGTCGCACCAGATAATGGCGGGGCGCAGCACGTGGCCGTTTTTATCCACCAGGACCAGCCCGTGCATCTGGTAAGTAATGCCGATGCCGGCTACCAGCGACGCGTCGAAGCCGTAGTTCTGCTTCAGCTCGTGGGTGGCATTGACGACTTCCTGCCACCACCGCTCGGGGCGCTGCTCGGCCCAGCTGGCCAGGGGCGCCGAAATTTCCATTTCCTTTTTAGGGGAAGTGACGCTGGCCAGGCAGCGGCCAGTATCCGCATCCAGCAGCGCCACTTTAATGGAGGAGCTGCCAATATCGTACCCGAGGAGGTAGTTCATGGTGGGAAGGGTAAGGAAAGTTCGGGGAAGAAAGTCAGGGCGTACGTTAGGTTGAACGACGGGCAGTTCGAAGAGGAATAGTTCTATTTAGGCTTACTGGCTAGGGTGCCGAAACCGTCCAAGCCCAACAATAAGCGGGCATCCATTTTAAGCTACTATTCTCCGAATATACAGTGAGTGGCTACACACCCACTACCGTCAAATCGGCTCCCATTCATTGTTTTCCAAATAAACCTATCGAAACCGTTTTCGAACACGGTTTCGATAGCCCGCAGCGCTTAATTTTATTTTCTTACTTATTATCTAAATAGTCAAATAGCCGCTTCAGCTGGCATTACGGCGGAAACAAGTGCTTTAGCTGAAAAAATTCTATTCGTTTACATGCAGCTAGCACGTCGTGAGGTTTCTCCTAGGCTGTGTGGACAGTAAGAACATTTGCTGTCAAAAAGGCCGTCATGCAGAGCGCAGCGAAGCATGACGGCCTTTTGAGTCACTGTCCACACGCCCTAGTTCGTAGTAAGCTTCCGAAATTGTATGGCTCCGAGGTGGAGTGTGCTAGCAGGCTCCCCCTCTCCAAAAGGGAGAGGGGGAGCCTGACGTATTCAGGCCTAGGAGGTACGCTGCCAGGGGTGTTTTGGGGGCGGTTATTGGTGCCGATGCCTGCCCTTATTCTACCAGTAGCTTGCCGGTGGTGAAGCCTTGTGCGTCGTGCAGCTGCACAAGGTAGAGGCCAGCAGCTACGGGGAGCTGTAAGTTGATGGTTTCCTGACGGTTTACGAGGCGTTCCTGCACCAAGCGGCCCTGCAGGTCCAGTACGCGCACGGTGGTCAGGTGGCTGGCGCCGCTAAGGGTGAAACGCCCGTCGGCGGAGGGGTTGGGGAAGATGTGCACGGCCGTGGCGCGCGCCGATTTGGCGGCTAGCACCGTGGCTTGCACGTAGCTGCGCAGCCACACCAGGGCCGAGCGTTCCGTGTTGTCGGCGTTGGCCAGGAAGGCGCCCTGGGCCGTGCGCCAGTGGCCGGGACGGTAGCCCCAGAGCGTGATGCCCTTCACGGCCGGGTGGGTCCAGAGGGCCGGAAAGACCCGCTGATATTCAGCCAACTGCACGGCATCGTCGAGCTGGTTGGCGGAGTTGACGCCGTCAATATCCAGCTCCGTGATGTAGAGCGGCTTGCCGGCCGTGGCCAGCACACTCAGGTTGGCTTGCAGGGTAGCGGCCGGAATGTTGCGCGTCTCGAAGGCGTGGCCCTGAATGCCTACCCCATCGAGCAGGTTGCGGGCCGTGAGCAGGTTGATGAGGGTGAGGTAGCGCTGGGCGTTGGTGGCGGTGGTAATAACTCCGTAATCGTTGATCAGAAGCTGGGCGTTAGGGAAATGCTGCCGCGCCAGCTGAAACGACTTGATAACCCAGTCCCAGCCGGTGGCGCCGGCCCCGCCCAGGGCCTCGTAGTAGTTGCCGGCCCCGCTGCCGGGGGTGTTCGGGCCGTTGGGGCCGGTGGAGCCGTTGAGGGGCAGGTCGTTGAGCGCCTCGTTGACCACCTCAATCTGGTCGAGGTTGGGGTAGCGCTGGGCCACGGCCGCAAACCACTCGTTGATTTCGGCGAGCTGCTCGGCCGCCGGCAGGGTTTCAATCCAGACGGGTTGCTGCTGCCCCCAGATCAGGGTGTGCATCTTAAAGGGGTAACCTTTGGCGCGGGCCAGGGCGTAGGCCGAATCCAGCTCGGTCCAGTTCATCTGGTTGCGGGTGCCCTCCACGCTGCCCCACTTGCCGGCATTTTCGGGCGTCACCTGGTTGAAGTAGGCGTTGAAAAACGTCTTCTGGGGCTGGCTATACACCCCGCCCAGAAATTTGGGCTTGCCGGTAGCCAGGGGAGGTCCGGCGGGCGTGAATACCACGGGCGGCGTGGTAGCGCCCTGGGTGCCAGCGTCCAGGTTGGCTACCGTAAAGTAGAGGCCCGTGGCCCCAAACACCAGCTTGTCGATGTCGAGGCCGTCTTCCCGGGCTCCAATCTGGAAGGTTTGGGTGAGGCTGCCGGCAGCCACCGTGAAGCTGACAGGCGCCTCGCCCCCGTTGAACTTCGACAGGTTTATCCACTTCCACACGTTGTTGCTGGCCCCGCCGCCGCCGTCCACGGCCACGTTGCCGCTGGTGTAGCCCACCGAGTTCAGGTTGTTGACGGTAATCCAGTTGGTGTCGTCGGCGGGCAGCTTGGTACCGAAGCCGTTGCCGTAGAAGAAGCTGTCGTCGTTGGCGGCGCCGGCGCCTACCCGCATGCGGGCGTACAGGTCGTAGGAGCCTGCCCCCGGAAACGCGACGGAGTAGGTAATGACGCGGGCCGCCGTGCCAGGGTTCTGGGAGTTGATGGTAGCCGTGGGCGTAACCGTAACGTACTGCACCCCGGCCTGGGTCGGGCTGGTCCAGTCGGCGCCCAGGGTGCCGGTTTCGGCTTGTTGGGATACGGGCGCGTTCTGCGCCAGGGCGGCCGGGCTGCCAAGTAAGGTCAGCAGCGCCCTTGTAAGGAGAGTAGAGGTTCTGAACATGATAGATAGGAAAGGATGGGTTGTTGGGTTACGGTTTCGTTCTGGCGGGATGCCTCACCCCTAGACCCTACCCTCGCTTGATGCGCGACATGAGGGAGAGAGGACTAGTTTCTATGAGGGAGAAGGCAGTAGGGCACACGTTAGAACTAGTCCCCTCTCCCTTTTCGGAGAGGGGCTAGGGGTGAGGCAACTAGAGCTAGAACACTAGTTTCTACCGCACCGTCAGGGTGGCGGTGGCGGGCTTACTGGCCCCCAGGGTCTGGCTGCGGGCCGAGGGTAAGGAACCGCCCACCGCCACGCTCACGGGGCCGGTCGGGGCCACCGACTTGCCCTGAGCATCAATCAGGGCAAGTTGCTCGGGAGTAAGCGTGAACTTGACGGTAGTGCTGGCACCGGGCTGGAGCTGCACGCGGCGGAAGTTCTTGAGGGCGTAGCGCGGAATCTGCTGGCCCTGGCGCGGGGTGTGCGTGAGGTAGAGCTGCACGACTTCCTCCCCGGCCACTTTGCCGGTGTTGCGCACGGTAGCCTCCACTTCTACCGGCTTGTTTTTGGCCGCCCGCTTCGGCAGCTTCAGCCCCGAATACTCGAATTTGGCGTAGCTCAGGCCGTAGCCGAAGGGGTACATCGGCTCCTGACTCATGTAGCGGTAGGTGCGGCCCAGCATGCCGTAGCTTTCGTAGGCGGGCAGCTGGTCGAGGCTCTTGGGGAAGGTGATGGGCAGCTTGCCGGAGGGCGACACCTTGCCGAACACCACGTCGGCAATGGCGTTGCCGCCTTCCTCACCGGGATACCAGGCTAGCACCACAGCATCGGCCAGTTCGTGCACCTCGGCCAGGTTCATGGGCGAGCCGCCGGTGATGATGGCTACCAGGGGCTGGGTGTTGTTTTTGCGCAGGCCGCGCAAAAAGTCAATCTGATTCTGGGGCAGGTTGTAGTCGAGCCGGTCGCCGAACGTGGGCGAGGAAATGGATTCGCCCTCCTCCCCTTCCAGCAGCCCGTTGATGCCCAGCACCACAAACGTGGCGTCGGAAGTGCGGGCCGTGCCGCTGACCCAGTCCACGCCGTTCTGGTTGGGCCGATCGAGCAGGGCGCCGGGGCGGTACTGCATCTGGCTGGCGGGGCTCACCCCGGCCACCAAGCCTTCCAGAATGGTTTTCATTTCCGGGTTCACGCCGTAGTAGTTGCCCAGCAGGGCATCGAGGTTGGCGGCGTTGGGGCCGGTCACGAAGTACTTGGCCAGGTCGTTGCGCAGGGGCAGCACGCCGTTGTTCTTGAGCAGCACAATGGATTTTTGGGCGGCCTCCCGGGCCAGGGCGCGGTGCTGGGGGCTGTTGATGACGCTGGCGCCCAGCTGGTCATAGGGGCTGCTGCCGGGCGCATCGAACAGGCCCAGCTTGAACTTGGTGCGCAGCAGAATGGCCAGGGAGCTGTCCATCTGGGCTTCGGTGGTTAGGCCTTTGCGCACGGCTTCGGGCAGGGATGGGTACACGCTGCCGCAGTTCAGGTTCACGCCGCGCTGCAAGGCCAGGGCGGCGGCCTCGGCGGGCGTTTTCACCACTTTGTGACCCTGGTAGAAATCCACCAGCGCCCAGCAATCCGACACAATGTGGCCCTTGAAGCCCCACTGCTTGCGCAGCACATCCTGGAGCAGGTACTGGTTGCCGCAGCACGGCTCGCCGTTGGTGGCGTTGTAGGCGCACATCACGGCTTCCACGTCGGCATCCACCAGTTGCTTGAAGGCGGGCAGGTAGGTTTCCTGCAAGTCCTGGGGCGAGGCCACAGCGTTGAACTCGTGGCGCAGCTTCTCCGGGCCGCTGTGCACGGCGAAGTGCTTGGCGCAGGCCGCTACCTTCAGGTGCTGGGGGTCGGGTCCCTGCAAGCCCTTCACGAAGGCGACGCCCAGGCGCCCCGTGAGCGTGGGGTCCTCGCCGTAGGTTTCCTGGCCCCTACCCCAGCGCGGGTCGCGGAAGATGTTGATGTTGGGCGTCCAGAACGTGAGGCCGCTGTACTGCTGGCGGTAGCCCTTGGCCACGGCCGCGTTGTACAGGGCCCGGGCCTCGTCGGAAATGGCCGTGGACACGCGCAGAGCCAGGTCGTCATCGAAGGTGGCGCCGAGCCCGATGGCCTGGGGAAACACCGTGGCCGCACCCGCCCGACCCACGCCGTGCAGGGCTTCGTTCCACCAGTTGTAGGCCGGGATGTTCAGCCGCTCAATGGCCTTGCTGTTGTACATCATCTGGTCGGCCTTTTCCTCCAAGGTAAGGCGCGAAATCAGGTCCCGCACCCGCACGTTAACGGGCTGGCGGGGGTCGAGGTAGGCGGCTGGGGCTTGCTGGGCGTGCGCCTGGGGCAGGCTAAGGCAGGCGAGCAGCCCGGAAAAAATCAGATGTTTCTTCATAGGGTGGGAAGGGTGGAAAATATGAAGGGATAGGCCTGGAAGTGGTGGCTTTGAGGGAAGTGGTAGCTGTGGGGTGCGCCACTGGGTGTGTAGAGACGCGACCTTTCGCGTCTCAAGCGTCGCGGAGCTTGTTTGTCATTCCGACGCAGGAGGAGTCTGGGTCAAGCCCTTGGAGTCCAACCCAGATTCCTCCTGCGTCGGAATGACCGGTGGTCTTGGTTGTTCTCGGCCAGGGGTTCTGGCGCCGAGACGCGAAGGGCTGCGTCTCTACAGCGGGTCTGCTGTTACTTCTGGCACCTCAATAGCCAGTAGAGTTGGTCTATAATTAAATCAAGACTGTCATGCAGAGGCGCAGCCGAAGCATCTCGCTCGAATCGTTGGGGTAGCCGGGCAACATCAGCCCGCGAGATGCTTCGGCTGCGCCTCTGCATGACGTTTCGCTACCTGTTGGTCTTATGTTTTAAGGAATGTCCACAACCCTAAGGCAGCACCGGTGCTAGGCTGGCTTGGAAGGAGGAAGCGGGTAGCCCTTCTTTATTGTAAAGATTCGCCCCTTCCGGGTTGTCGGCCCAGGCGTAGCGCACGGCCACGGGCGCCGGCACGGCATCACTCCAGACCACCACGGTGTTGCCGTCAATCTGGGCCTGGGCCCAGACGAATTTCTTGTCGGGGCCGGCCACGGCGAAGTGCCGGAGCGGGCCGCCGCCTTTGGCCATCAGGCCGCTACCCACGCTAGAAAAGCGCAGCGTGACCTTGTTGCCACTGACCTGCATGGATTGGTAGAGCGGCCCGGAGGCCACTCCCTTTTTCTCGCCGTAGGCTACCTGCTGGGCCGCCAGCGCCAACCGGTGCCCCACGGTTTGCTTGTCCAGGGGGTGAATGTCGTTCCACTCGCCCGCGTCCAGGGCCACGGCCATGCCGGTGCGCGGCACGGCCAGCGTCCGGCGCTGGGCCTCGCGCACTTCGGCCCAGCCACTCTCGCCGGGCTCCGACTTCACGGCCATGAAATTGGCCAGCTGCACGTAGAGAAACGGCAAATCGGGCCGCTGGAAGTGGGTGCGCCAGTCGCTGATCAGGCTGGTCATCAGGGCCTGGTAATCCTGGGGGCGGCCCGCGTTCGACTCGCCCTGGTACCAGAGCACGCCCTTGAGGGCGTAGGGCAGCACGGGCGCAATCATGCCGTTGAACAAGGCCCCGGGCTGAAACTGAAACGGCGTGGTACCAGGTGTGGGCGGCAGGGTAGCGCCCAGCTTGTACTGCCACGGCCCGCGCAAATCGATGGTTTGGCCGCCCGCCCGCAGCTGGTAGTTCTTGTCGAGGGTGAAGCCGCCGCGCCCGCCGTTGCTGATCAGGCGCACGACCACCACATTTTTGCCGGCCTTCAGCACGCCGGGCTTCACCTCGTACTTGCGGGGCGGGTACTGGTAGCCCGTGGTGCCTACCAGCTGGCCGTTGAGGTAGGTAGAATCGGCATCGACCAGGGTGCCCAGTTCCAGGCGGGACGGCTGGCCCACCATGGCGGCGGGCACTTCTACCTCTTTCCGAAACCACACAACTCCGTTCACGGGGCCCAGCGGGGTTTGGTTGGCCCAGTAGCCGGGCACGTTCATGCTGGCCCAGCCGCGGGCATCATACTCCGCAGCCGACCACTTTTGCTGGCCGCGGGCCTCGCCCTGGTCGGCCTGGTAGAGGCGCTGGTACCAGCTGGTTACGGCCGCGCCTTCCTGCCGCCGTTGCTCGGCCACTTGGGCGCTGTCCCGGTACTTATCAGCCTGCTGCACGTACTTTGGAAACTGGCGCAGCGCGTCGGCGCTCAGCCAGGCTTCGGCCGGCGAGCCGCCCACCGCGTCCTTAATCAGGCCCACCGGCACCTGGTATTTGGCGTTGATTTCCTTAGCAAAGAAGTAGCCCACCGCCGAGAACTGCAGCACGGTCTGGGGGTCGGCCGCTATCCATTTGCCCCCGGCGACGTCGGTGCGCGGCTTTTGCAGGGTGTAGGCCATGGGCACCTCGTACTGCCGGATGCGCGGGTTGGCAGCCTGGGCAATAACTTCCGGAAACTTGTCGCGCAGGCGCAACATGGGCGTTTCCATGTTCGACTGCCCCGACAGCAGCCACACGTCGCCCACCAGCACATCCTTCAGGGTGATGCGGTTGCTGGCCGTAATATCCAGCTGGTAAGGCCCCCCGGCTTTCAGGGCGGGCAGACTGAGCTGCCATTTGCCATCCTTGCCCGCGGCGGTTTGGTAGGTCTGGCCGTTGAACTGCAGGACCACCTTCTCGCCGGGCGCGGCCCAGCCCCAGATGTTTACTTTGGTGTCGCGCTGCAGCACCATCCCGTCGCTGACCAGCCTGGGCAGGCGCACCTGCGCGTTGGTTTCGGTGGGTACCAGCAAACAGCTACCGAGTAAGGCAAGCACCAGGCCCTTCTGACCCAAGGTAACTGGCCTGGCAAGCATAGGGCTAGAAAAGAGAGGATGTATCATATGAGTGGTTTATTAATCCGTGTACCGTTCGATTTGCCGCGCGGGGGACTTCCGTGCTCAGCCCTCGGGCGACCCTAGCTACTTCACCGGCGCTACGCCCTCGGTCGTCTGCACTATTTTCTGGATGGTGCCGTCGGGGTTGTAGCGCAGGTAATCCACGCAGATGGAGCGCCGGTAGCTGCCGCCGGTGGGCAGGGCACCGTTGTGGTAGAAAAAGTAGCTCTTGCCCTTGTAGTCGATGATGCCGGGGTGCGTAGTAAAGCTGTTGGGCACATTTTCCTGGATGATGCCTCGGTACGTCCAGGGCCCGGTGGGGCTGGGAGCCGTGCAGTACTCTATCATTTCGGGCTTGGTGCCGGCGCTGGCGTACACCAGGTAGTAGAGCTTTTTGCGCTTATACACCCATGGGCCTTCGATGTAGTTTTTGGGCGTAATCACCTGGATGGGGCCAGCCAGCTCGGTCATGTTATCCTTGAGCTTCACCCAGCGGCAGCTTAAGTTGCCCCAGTACATATACACCTGCTGGTCGTCGTCCACGAAAACGGTCGGGTCGATGTCGTCCCAGGCGTGGGGCTTGTCCGTGGTCATTTCATTCACGACAAGCGCCTTGCCAATGGCATCCTTGAATGGCCCGGTAGGCCTATCCGACACGGCCACCCCAATGGCTGCGCCGCCCTGGCTGTGGTCGTCTTTCTTGTGAAACGTGGAGACGAACCAGTAGAACTTGCCCTTGCGGTAAACGCACTGCGCCGCATAGGCATCCCCGGTAGCCCAGGCAAACGTGCGCGGTGACAGGCGCTTGCCGTAGTCTTTCCAGTGCACCATGTCGGTGGTGGAATAGATGCGCCAGTCGGGCATTTTGTAATTGGTTTCGCTGACGGAGGCCGTGTCGTGGCCGGCGTAGAGAAACAGCGTGTCGCGGTACACCAGCGGCGCCGGGTCGGCCGTGAATACGTCTTTGATAATCGGGTTTTGCGCCGGCGCCGGCAGGTAGGCCACTAAGCCAAGCAGGGCGACGAGCCAGGTCTTTTTCATGGGGGTCAGGTAGTGGGTGGGAAGACTACATCGGCTCGTTAGGGCCGCTTGGCTGGTGGGCGGGCTAAAACAGCCCCTGGGCAAACAGGTACAAATCGTGGCGCCAGACGGGCCAGGTGTGGCCGCCGGGGTACTCGCTGTATACATACCGGATGCCTAGCTCATCCATTTTGGCCCGCATCACTTTGTTGTTAGCGTAGGCTATATCGGCTGGCCCACCCATCGAGAGCCAGAGCTGCTTTAGGTTGGTATTGATGGTGCCGGCATTGGCTTTCATAAACGCATACTGCGGGTCCGACAAGGCCGTATTATTGGCAAAAAAGCCCGAGCTGAATACGCCCAGGTGCGCAAACAACTCCGTGTTTCTGATGCCGGCATAAAGCGTTTGCAGGCCCCCCATCGACAGGCCGGCCAGCGCCCGGTTAGTAGCCCCCGCCGCCACCCGATAGTTGCTTTCCACCACGGGCAGCACGGTTTGCTTTAGCTCGTCTTCGAAGCGCTTCAGCGTACCCTCATTGAAGCCCGCCAGGCCACCGGGGCCGCCCATGTTGCCGTCCAGCATCACCACGAGCATGGGCTTGGCCTTTTTCTCGGCAATCAGGTTGTCCAGAATCAAATCGGCTTTGCCTTGGCGGGCCCAGCCGGTTTCGTCCTCGCCCCCGCCGTGCAGCAGGTAGAGCACCGGGTACTTGGTGGCCGTATTGGCATCGTAGCCCGCCGGCGTGTACACGTAGAACTGCCGCCACGAGTTGGTGACCTTTGAATAATAGCGCCTCATCCGCACCTCGCCGTGGGGCACGTCGCGCAGGGCGTAAAAGCTGGTGCCGCGGCCCGGAACCTCGATGCCGCTGGCCATGCGGCCCATGCCGTAGAAGGTGGCGCTGGCGGGGTCGGCGATGGGCAGGCCGTCGAGCACCAGGGAGTAGTAGTGCAAGCCCCGGCTCAGGGTATCGGTCGTGACGGTCCAGGTGCCGCTGCTGTCTTTCATCATATCATACTTGCGGCCCAGGTCCAGTTGAGCCTGCTGCACACCGGGCGCTTTCAGGCGAAACACGGCGCGGTTATCGGGCAGAATCTGGGGGTACTTGGCGTTGCGCACGTTGGTAGCGGCGGGGGCGCCCAGCACGGTGTAAGTGGGCAGCGCGGCCACCTCGACGGGCTTGAACAGGAACTGCGAGAACATGTACAGCCCGTTTTTCCAGACCTTAAAATCGTGCCCGCCGGCCTCCAGGTAGTACACGTGTGGCACCCGGTGCTCGTAGAGGTAGTCGTGGGTGCGCTGGCTGATGGGCAGCAGGCCATCCTGGTCGCCGCAGGAAATCCAGAGGAGCTTGAGCTGCTTGGCGGCTTGGGCGGGGTCGGGCACCAGCTGCTCGGGCAGCTTGGTGTTGGGGGCCGACGAAAAGCCGCCTACCCAGGCAAACCTATCCAGGTTGCCCAGCCCAAAGTTCAGCGACTGCCCCCCTCCCATCGACAGCCCGGCCACGGCCCGATTTTCGCGGTTCCTGAGCGCCGGGTACGTCTTTTCGATGTAGGGAATGAGGTCAGTCAGCAGGTCTTTTTCGAAGTTGGCAAAGGCGGCTACCTTATCCGGCCCGTAGATATTGCCAATGGGCCGGTCGTCTGGCATGGCGCGGCCGTTGGGCATTACCACCAGCATGGGCTTGAGCTTGCCCGCCGCGTACAGGTTATCCAGAATCACCTGCGGGCGCCCGCCCCTGAGCCACTCCTTTTCGTCGCCCCCAATACCGTGCAGCAGATAGAGCACCGGGTACTTCTTCCGTTTGGAATACCCCGGCGGGGTGTACACCAGCGCCTTACGCACCGTGCCTACCGTTTTCGAGGGGTAGCTGATGCTGTCTATTCTGCCCGCAGAAATACCGGCCGTGGGCTGGTCGAAGCCCTTGGGCGCTTCCTTCACAGTCGGTTGGGCAAACGTGCTGCCTCCGCTCAGCAGAACCACACCCAACATGATAAGCAATACGTTTCTCATGGCTTAAAAGGCCTTGCAGGCTTAGGTAGCGGGTAGGTGGGAAATCAGACGGATTGCGAGTAGGAGCTTTTTACCTCCTACTCGAATTTCACCCAGTCAATTTCAACGGGCGTGCTTGTTTTGGCGGAAACGACCAGCGCATGCGTGCCGGGCTTGAAGGCAGCTACCGGGGCTTTTACCTCCTGCCACTGGCTGCCCTTGGGCACGGTTACCTGGGCGAGCAGCGGGCCGGTGGCCCCGTCGGTGCGCAGCTGCACCGTGGCGCCAGTGGCGGCCTGCACGCGCAGCATCACCGTTTTAGGGGCCTGCTTGCCGAAAGCCACGCCGTTGTACTGCACCCAGCCCTGGTTATCGGCCAGCACGGTTTTCCAGCCTTGGAAGGGGTTGGCCGGGTCCAGAAAGGCAATGGCAGCGCCGCGGCTGCTCAGGCGGCTGTAGCGGTCCAGCTGAATTTTCTGGCGGGCATCCGTCAGGCCGACGCCGCGCAGGGTGGGCACCACTTTGCGGATGGCCCCATCAGGCTCGAAAAACAGGCTATCCAGCCGGACCGACCGGCTCTTGTCGAAGGCCGGCGACAAGTCGTTGTGGTGGTAGAACAGGTACCACTGGTTGTTAAAGGGCAGCATGGAGTGGTGATTGGTCCAGCAGCCGGTCGGCGACTCGTCCATGATGACACCCTTCACCGTGAACGGCCCCAGGGGGCTGGTGCTGGTGGCGTATTCGAGGCGCTCCGTCTTGTTTTCCACGTGCGGATACGTGAGGTAGTAAATGCCCTGGCGCTCAAACACAAACGGTCCTTCCTTCAGGCCTTTGGTGGGCAGCTCGCCCAGCGTGACGGGCTCTGAGGCCAGCTCCAGCATGTTGGGCTTGAGCTTGGCGGCGTAGATGTTGCCCTGCGACCAGTAGAGGTAGGCCTGGCCGTCCTTATCAATCAGCACGTTGGGGTCGATGCCGCGCACTCCCTTGATGGGTTGCGGCTGCGGCACGAAGGGACCAGCAGGTTTATCGGCCACGGCCACGCCTACCGTAAAGCCCTTGTTGATGGTGGTATCCCGGGGGGTGGTGGGGAAGTAGAAGTAGTACTTGCCGTTGCGGGCAATGCAGTCGGGCGCCCACATGCTGTAGCTGTCGGGCTTCACCCACGGCACCTGGTTCTGGGTCACGATGACGCCGTGGTCGGTCCAGTCGGTAAGGTTCGCCGACGAAAACACGTGATAGTCCTCCATGCAAAACCAGCCGACCTTTCCGCGCTCCGGGGTAGCCAGAATGTCGTGGGAAGGATACACGTACACCCGCCCGTTGAACACCCGCGCCGTCGGGTCGGCGGTGAATTGGTTGGTAATAAACGGGTTCTGGGCCTGCGCAGCGCCTCCCAGCAGCAGGACCAGCCCGCTCAATATCTGTGGTAGTTTACTAGGTAGCATGGGGCCAGGGGTTTACTTGGTTCCGGTAGTGGTGTCCGCAATGCGGAAATAGTCGAAGTCAGCGTAGCCGTCGGCCGTCTTGGTGGCGTAGGTGAATAGCCCAAACCGGTAGCCCATAAAGTGGGGCAGCGTGTAAGCCATTTTGAGCGGGCCGCCAATGGCTTTCCACGTTTTGCCATCGAGACTATAGTAGAACGTGGCCACGTCCTTGCGCTCCGTAAAGTCACATTCCGCCTTGAAATAGACGGTGTTCTGCGTGAGCGGCAGGCGTTGCAGTTCCACAGGTTTCTCCGTTTCGGCGCTAACCATGAAGATGGACTTGGCGCCGTTGCGGGCCTCTACCCCCACCAGGCCGTACCGTTTTTGCAGCAGGGCCAGGCCCGCAAAATCACCTTCTTTCAGGTGCGACACATCCAGGGCCGTGGTGCCGGCGCAGGTTGGCCCGATGGTGCGCTGAGTCAGGGTGTTGCGGGCCAGCAGGAAGGTGGTGTCCAGGCGGCCGGTTTTCAGGCGCAGGTAGCCCGGCCGGTCGGTGAGCGACCAGAGGGAGTTTTCGGGATTATGATTCCACTGCCACACCAGCGGTAGGGCAGGCTCACCCTTACGCCGGGCAAACTCATCCGACGCTACCAGGCCCGGAATCAGGCCTTTGCTGGGGGGTAAGGGTAGCGTCTGGGGCACTTTGCCGGCCGGGCTTCCCAGCACGGGCCAGCCATCCGTCCACGTCACGGGCACCAGGTACGGAATGCGACCTACGGCCCCGTAGTCGCGGAACAGATAGGAAAACCACTGGCCATCGGGCGTGTCGATGAGGCCGCCCTGCGCCACGCCCAGGTCTTGCAGCGCCACCCGGCCTTCGTAGGGGCCCGTGAGCTTGTCGGAGCGGTGCACCACCACGGTACGCATGCCGCCTTTGGGCCAGGTGATGTTGAAGAGGTAGTACTTCCCGTTGATTTTGAACAGCTGGGAGCCTTCGGCGGGCAGGCCGAGGTTGGGGCCCGCCGGGGCACTGGCGTTTTCAATCAGCACCTGCTCCGTGGCGCCGGGCTTCACGCCGGAGGCGTCGGCCGTGAGTTCGATTAGCCGCAGCTTGCCGGCACCATACACCAGGTACACGCGGCCGTCGTCGTCAAAAAACAAGGAATGGTCGTGGTAGCTGGGCTTAAACGCCGCCACTTTCCAGGGGCCTTTTTCAATATTCCTGGTGGAATACACGTAGGTTTTGCCCGTGGTTTGGGCGAAGGTCGAGACGTAGTACGTGCCCTGATGAAACCGTAGGCTGCTGGCCCAGGAGCCGCGGCCGTAGGTGCTCTTGCCGTTGCGGAGCGCCAGCTCATCCAGGCTACCCAGCGTATCGGAGGCGTAGCTGACCAAGTGCCAGTTCACCAAGTCCGTCGACTTCATAATGGGCACGCCCGGACTCATGTGCATGGTGGTGCTGCTCATGTAATACGTCTTGCCCACCCGAATCATGGCCATATCCGGCACATCGGCGAAGATGACCGGGTTTTGCGCCGGCTTCACTTGCGCAGCGAGCGGCGAAACCGCAGCTGAGGCAAGGACTAGCCCGAGGACGAAAGCACTGCGCTTGATGAAGTAAGACATGGCAAAAGCTACCGGGGCAAATGGGTTAGTGATGGGGCGCGGGCTTGATAGCCTGGTAGTTACCGCTCAGGTGCAGCAAGCTAAACAGGTACAGCAGGCCGTCGTAGTAGGGGTCGAAGTAGCCGTCTTCGTAGGGCGCTAGCTTGGCGTTCCAAAGGGCGTGCACAAAGTCGAGCTTCTGCTTGTCCTGACTGGCCAGGGAGGCTGCGGCGGAGGTGGCTACCAGGCCCAGCGAATGCCGGAGCTTCTTGACGTCGCCGGCTTGCAGAATAAAATTGGGCCGGGAGCCATCCACGTTGAATTGGTCCTCGAAGGTGGTGAGGCCCTTGCTGCGCAGAAAACCCTGGAAACGCTGGGCGTACTGCTCTTGCCACGCTTTGTCCTTGCCAAACCACACGTAGTCCATGGCAATGTTCATGGGCACCCGCCAGGAGTCGTAGCGGAAGGCCGGCGGCGCCCACTTGGTAGCGTGGGGCTTGCCGCTGAACTCGGTGTAGTCGTAGTTGAGGCCGGTTACGGGGTTGCAGGCGCGGTGCAGAAATGCCCGCGACGTATCGGCGCAGGCCCGGTAAAACGGCTCGTGCCCATCCTTGGCATACTCGGCCCACACCTCCAGAAAAGCCGGCAGGTGGTACGAGGGGTCGGTCCAGGTATACATGTCCCCGACCGGCACAAAGGATATCTGCTTGTGCTGGGTGTTGATCAGGTTGTACACGTCGCCGGTGCCATCCTTTTTCCACATGGCATCCAGGATGTTACGCGCCTCCTGGTAGTAGTTGATGCCGGTCGTGTTTCCCCAGCGGTTGGCGGCGAACAACAGGCTGGTCACGAAGTACAGCTCGCCATCAGAGGCCGGCCCTTCAGAGTTGAGCTTCATGGTGGTGGTGCTGAAGCTCCAGGCAAAATAGCCCTTCAGGGGCCCTTCCTGGTGCTGCAGGTACTTCTTCGACCAGCGCCAAATGCGGTCAAACACCTCCTTCTTGTTCAGCTGCACCGCCACCATCAAGCCATACGAAACCCCTTCGGTCCGGACGTCGTGGTTCTTCAAATCCGACACGTAGGCCATGGAGTCGCCCACCTCGAAGTACACCCGGTTAGGCCCCTCGAACACGTCGTGGTAGGCCTGCTTCACCTTCTGGTTGATGTCGGCCTGACTATAGCCCGCTTCCCGCAGCAGATTCGGGTACTGCCCCGTGTAAAATGCGCCTTTCCGGGCTGCCTTCGCCGGTTTGGGCTGGCGTTGCGCCATGCTATTGTCTAGGCCTATGCACAGCACACACAGCAGCAGGCAGATGCCCTTACTGCGTTGAAGAAATTTGAGGTAGTAATTCATCGACTAATCAGCTGAATATTACTGCGTGTGCTATTCCGTGAGTGGCCTACTGGCGGCGAGCGTTCAAGTGAGCAAGCCACCGATATAGGCCTAGGGCTGGACGACAAAGCCGCCCCGCGCCGGCAGCGTCACGCTGAGGGTGGGGCCGGTCACGGCCTGGGTGCGGAAGCTGCGGTTGGTAGCGCCGTCGGTGATGAGCGTGCCCTGTTGCAGGCCTAGCTGGCGGAGGTCGAGCCGGATGGTTTGGGGCGCGTCGGTGCCGTTGATGCCGGCCACGTACCACGCGCCGCCGGGTGCCTGGCGGGCCAGCACGGCGTACTGACCGGGGTAACCAGCCAGAAATTTGACGTCGGCCCAGCGCGGCGGCAGCTGTTGCACGAACTCCCGCACGTAGGCCGGCTGCGCGGCCATGCCCTCGGGCACCTCCGCGTAGTGCTGAATGCCCGACTGAAACAGCACCGCCAGGGCCAGCTCAAAGGCATTGGAGGTGCGGCGCTCCTTACCCCTGATTTCGGAAAACGCCATGGGCGTAAAGTCCATGGGCCCCACCGCGTTGCGGGTGAAGGGCAGCACGGCGCAGTGGGTAGCCTCCTGGTCGGTGTTGGCCTGGTCGAAGGTCAGGAACTCGAAGCCGCGCACGGCTTCCATGGTCACCAGGTTGGGGTAGGTGCGGTTCCAGCCGCGTGGGATGGTAGCGCCGTGGAAATTCACCAGCAGCCCAGCCTGGGCGGCATCCACGAGCAGGTCCTGGTAGTAGTTCATGAAGGACTGCCCATCCCCACCGAAAAAGTCGATTTTCACCCCCGCCACGCCCATTTGCTTAATGCGGGCAAATTCCTGGCGGCGGCTTTCGGGCTCAAACAGCACGTTGGTAGGTGTTTGCGGGGCCTGGTTCCAGTGGCCGTTGGAGTTATACCACACCAACAGGCCTACGTTTTTGCTGCGGGCGTATTGGGCCAGCTCCTGCATCTTGTCGTAGCCGATTTGCTTGTCCCAGAGCGCATCGACCAGGCAGTACCCCCAGCCCATGCTAGCCGCATAGTCGATGAAGCGGCGCTGCACGTCGTAGGTGGTGTTTTGGTCACCCATTAGCACCCAGGACCACGACGATTTGCCGGGTGCTTCCGTGAGCACCGGCGTTGTAGCGGGGGCGCTCAGATCCGTCGTCAGCGTCGATTCTACGATGGGCCGCAAGGAGTTGCCCACTACCAGCACGCGCCAGGGTGTGCGCCAGGGTAGGCGGCTTTCGGGCAGCAGCGCGGCCTCGGGGGTAGTGCGCTCCGGGGCCTGCGGAAAGGCGACGCTGTACTCCGCATCGGGCGACTCGTGGGCCAGGTGGGTGCCGCTATAGGTACGGCCCATGCCGGCTTCGGTGAGCAGCACCCAGTGCCCGCCCACCTCAAACAAGGCCGGAAACGACCACCCCTGCCCTATTGTAGACGGCGTGCCGGCCGCAATGCCGCGCTGGTAGTATTCCTCGTACGAGGGCTGGGTGTTGGCAAACCCAGTCTGGGCTTTGGCGTGCGGGTGCAGCCAGCCTTTCGCACTGGCCGGCAAGTGAAACGTGGTGGCTTCCGCTGTAATACGCTGCACTTCCTGGCTGTTGCCTTCCACCAGGTACTGAAACGCTACCCCATCGTCGGACACCTGAAACACCACGCTCAACTGCGGCCCTGTGGCCTGGCGCTGGAAGTGCACCACGCGCCGGTTGGCCCGGTAGCGGCAGTTGGCCCGCTTGTCGGTGGCGAGCTGGTAGTCGTCGGTTACGGCCGTTTGCTGGTCGGCTTTCGTCAGCTTGAGGCCCTGCGTGAGGTCGGCGCTGGCGAGCTGCAGCCCCAGGCGCGAGGGGCGCAGCAGCTCCGCCTGCCGGTAGCGCACGGCGTAGGTCGGCTGGCCCTGGGGGGTTACGTCTACGGTCACCTGCACCGCCCCATCCGGACTCGTAATGCGGATGGGCTTGGCGGCCTGAGCCGCGGCGAGGGGTAGCACAAGCAGGCAAATGAGTGGGGTTAAGCGCATAGAAGCAGGAGGATGGAAGCGTAGCTAGCGGGCCGCGGATTACTTCTTGTACACGGGGTCGTGGCCCTCGTACTTCAGCCACGTAAAGGAGGCGGTATTGGTGGTTGGCTGCCCGGCCGAGGTGCCATACATGCCGTACAGGCAGCCGATAAAGCCTCCCGCTACCTGCGTGCTCAGAAAGCGCGCATCCACCTTGTCTTTCAGCACCGTGTAGGTTTTGCCATCCTCCGAAAAGCGGAAGCTGTAGGTGTCACCGTCGGCATTGATACGCAGCTGCACCTTGCTGGCCGCCGCCTTCAGGGGCGCTTTCGCCAGCAACTCCGGGTTCTTGATATCGGCCGTGCTCTTGAACAGCTGCACGACGGGCTTGCCATTCTCTACCGATTTGCAGAGGTAGTAGAAGTGCTTCTCGTCTTGGAAAGCTACTAGGCCAGCCGTTTCATTCGGCGCCTTAGCTGCAAACGTCAGCTCGGTTTCGGCGCTGCCAACCATGTGCTGCTGGCGCTTGCCGATGAAGGCAGGGTTACCGAGTTCGGCGCACGTTTCAGGTTTCAGCTTCAGGGTGAGGCCTTTCGCCTTACTCAGGGAGAAACTGGAGCTATCCACGGTGCGCAGAAACAGCAGCGCCGGGTCCAGCTGCTTCTCGAAGGTGAGCGTGTAGCCAAAGTTGCCGCTCTGCGGCCGGGCGCCGGGCTGCTTCACCTCGGGGAAGTTGGCTTGGTAACTGTACTGTACGCCGTTAGGCCCCGGGTCCATGACGGGCCACTCGTCTTTCCACACCACGGGCACAATAAAGGTTTCGCGCCCCGTATTGTAGAAATTTCCCTCGTAGGGCCGTACGGCCAGGAAGATGGCGTAGGTCTTGCCATCCGGCCCTTCTACAAACTGCGCGTGCCCCGCCGAGGTGATGGGGTTTTTGCGGTCTTTGGGCAACTCGCGCTGCGAGAGAATGGGGTTTTTCTCGTAGGGCACAAACGGCCCCAGCGGCGCCTTGCTGCGGAACACTACCTCCGTGTGGTTAACCGACGTACCGCCTTCCGCCGCGTAGAGGTAATACCAGTCGCCTCGCTTCATCAGGTGCGGGCCCTCAATCCAGACGGGCTTTTTGCTCAGGTCTACCCCACCGTTGACCACCATTTTGGCTTCACCCACGGTTTGCAGCGTTTTGGGGTTCAGCTCAATCATCTTGATGGAGCGGTGACCGTCGTAGAGCGGCTTGTTGTCGGGCGGGTCGCTGTTGTAGATGACGTACGCCTTGTCGCCCTCAAAGTACAGGGAGGGGTCGATGCCCTTTACCTCGGGCAAGAAAATGGGGTTGCTCCACGGCCCGGCGGGGTTTTTGGCCGTCACCACGAAGTTGCCCTTGTGGTCGATGAGCGTGCAGGTGACGTAGTAGGTGCCGTTGTGGTACTCAATGGCCGGCGCAAATAACCCACGGGTCATCCGGTCGCCCATGAAGGTCATTTGCGAAGGCCGGTCAATCACGTTCCCTACCTGCTTCCAGTTTTTCAGGTCGCGGCTGTGCATGACCGGGATGCCCGGAAAGTAGGAAAACGTGGAATTCACCAGGTAGTAATCCTTGCCCACCTTAACAATACTCGGGTCGGGGTAAAAACCCGTCAGAATGGGGTTAACTAACTCAATCGATTGTGCAACTAAACTGGTGCTGTGCAGGAGTACGGCAGCAGTAATACCCAGCCACGCTTTCATGTTGGTTTGTCTCATATACTCTCTAGTGGGAAGTAACGGCAATGGGCTTGGTGCCTAGGCCACTGTAACAGTACCGGGGCCACAAGCAGGGTGCAGAAAAACTACTACCTGCTCAGGCCTTGATAGGCAGAATAAACATATTGCCGACAGTACCCCTGAGCCGCGCGAGTTCGGGCTCAGTACTACTGCCGGCAATACATTACGCTAGCGTACTAGCTACTAACCAGACTATTGCGGATAGCCAGGGTTCTGCGTGATTTTACCACCCGTGCGGTCAATTTCCTGCCGCGGAATGGGGCGCAATACGTGGTAGGGCTGGATGTTAGCGGCAGCGTTAGAGCCGTAGTTATCCGTTACCCCGGGGATGGGGGAAGGCTTGGAGTTGATCAAAGCAGGCACATATTTCTTCACGCGCTCCACCAACTTGCCCGTGCGCACCAGGTCGTACCAGCGCAGCTGCTCGCCGGCCAACTCACGGGTGCGCTCATCCAGGATGAAATCAATATTGAGCTGGCTTGCCGTAATTTCCATCTGAGCGGCTCTACCCGGAGCGGCAGCCCGGCGGCGCACTACGTTGATGAAGTCGCGGGCTTTGGTCATATTACCCAGGTACATATTCGCCTCGGCTGCAATCAGGTAGGTTTCCGACAGACGCATCAGAATCAGGGGCCGGTCTGAGCTTGTGTTAGCAGCCGGGCGTGTGGTGTCATCAAACTTGTTGATGAACGGCGAAAAGTTGGTGGTATAGGTGCTGGGAGTACCTACCACGAACGGGCCGTTGGGACGGGCCGCGATGCGCGCACGCTCGGCGGCCGTAAGCTCACGGCCCGCATACCAGGCAGCGGTATCTCCTACTACTCTATTCGGATTGAAGTTCCGGCCACCGTTGATGAAGGTCGTGTTATTCACCAACCACAGCGTGGTGAACCACTTGCTGTAGCGGGTGTCGGTCGTGCGCCACTGCCGGGGGGTAGTTTCCGAAGGCAGAATGTACGATTCCAGCAAGTACGGGGTAGAGGTAAGGCGACCAAAGGGCCGACCATAGACAATGCTACGCTCTACGTTGGGCAGCAAGTCGTAGCGGCCGCGAAACAAGTAGTTGGTTTGGTTCTGACCGGCCCCACCGGCCCCATTGTCAGATATACCCGTAAAAGTAGGGTCGGTGTTGAACTGTACGTTCATCAGAATCTCCTTGCCGTTTTCGTTACCCTCTCTGAACACATCAGCTGGGTCGGCCTCCAATCCTTTCCCGTACTTAGTGGACGCGTCCCGGATGAGCTCTTCCGCAAACTGCGCCGCTTTAGCGTAATCGTCGGCTTGCTTGGCCGTGGAGGTAGCCCGAGTAAGGTGCACCTGCGCCAGCATGTGCAAGGCCGTAGCCCGCGTTACACGCCCGGGCTGCGCGGCCGTGTTAGCAATTTTTGTCAATGCGTCGTTCAGATCCGCCACAATAGCATTGTACACATCGGCTATAGGAGCCCGCGTATAATCCTTCGTAGGCTGATCCACGAAAGAGAGCGTCAACGGCACATCCCCAAAGGAGCGTACCAGGCGGAAGTAGTACCAGGCGCGAAGCACTTTGGCTTCTGCTTCCGCCTGCGCAACAACAGCCGGTGAGACTCCCTGGGCCTGGGACGCATATTGGATAACGCCGTTAGCCGTATTGATGGAGCGGTAGTAGCTGCTCCAGGTATTGGCTATGTTGCCGTTGGTACCGTTAAGCTGGCCGGCATTGTAATCCTCGAATCCTTCCGTGGCGGCAAAGCCCCGCATGAACTCATCGGTGCCCTGGGAGATAAAAATGGAGCCACCTTGGTCGGCGGTAGCATTGCGCAGGCCGGAGTACACGCCCGCTAAACCGGCCTGAATACCTTCAGGCGTACCGAGGAAGCTAGGCACCAGAATGGAACGCGGGGTTTCGTCCAAGGTGTCTTTGCTGCAGCTGCTGGCGGCTAACAGGAGCGCCAGTGCCGAACCAGTAAGCAGAATCTTTTTCATATAGTTGAGTACGCGCGCGGCGTCGAGAAAAGTTTACGATTAGAAACCTACATTCAGGCCCACAATGAAGGCACGGGTGGTGGGGTAGTTGGTGCCCGCCAAGCCATCAAAAGAAACCCCGCCGTTAACAGAGGTATTGCCGCTGAATCGGGTCGAATAGGACAGGGCGTCCGGGTCAATGGCCTTGTTTTTCTTGTAGTACTCCACTGGCGACCAAATAAGCGGGTTCTGCACTTGCAGGTAGATGCGCGCGGTGCTCATTTTGGCTCTTTGGATGATGCTGGCCGGCAAAGTGTAGCCCAGATCAATGCTACGCACCTTGATGAAGGTGCCACTCATGTACGACAACGTTTGTGCGTTCAGCACGAAATCGTTGAAGTAGTTCTGGTTCGGCTGGGGGTAGCGGTTCTCCGGCGTAGCGGGCGTCCAGTACGGTAAGTTGAGCTGATTGCGGCGCCCACTAAAGGTTGTGATGTAGTTAGAGGGAAACAACAGCGGATCCACCACGGTAGCCCCCACGCGGGTTAGCCCCACAGCCGTCAGGTCGAAGCCCTTGAAACGGAAACGCTGGGTCATGCCGGCCTCAAATTTTGGCTGGCGCGTACCGATGATTTGCCGATCCGCCCCATCGACCACTCCGTTGCCGTTAAGGTCTTCTATTTTGACTTGTCCGACCCGAGTACCCGCTTTTGCCGCCGCGGCGGCTTCGTTCTGCTGATAAATGCCGGCGTACTTATAGTCGTAGAAAACGAAGAGAGGCTGGCCAATGAAGCGCTGGTTGCTGATGTCGCTGCGGGGGTTGCCGTTTTCGTCATCACCCAAGCCCAGATCAAGCACTTTCTCCCGGTTGATGGTGAAGTTCCAGTCAGTGCTCCACTCAAAGCCACTGGCAGAGCGTACGTTAACCGTCGTTAAGCTAATCTCCAGGCCACGGTTTTGGGTTTGGCCAATGTTGCGCGTAAAGGAGCCGTAGCCACTCGTAGTGGGCAGGGCATCGGGCAAGAGCAAGTCGCTGGTGCGCTGCTGATACACTTCTACGGCACCGGTAAGGCGGTTGTTGAACAAGCCAAAATCAAGGCCGAAGTTGGTGGTGGCCGTGTACTCCCAGCCCAGGTTGGGGTTCGGAATAGTGGCCGGAATGGCCCCCGCTACCCCGGTTCCCCCAAAGTTATAGTAGCCATTGCCTAAGCTAGACTGCAGGGAACCCAGGGTCTGGTAGGGGTTTACCGCCGTGCTGCCCGTACGGCCGTAGCTGGCGCGCAGCTTCAGGTTGTTTACCCACGCATTGTCTTGCAGAAACGACTCATTGGCAATGTTCCAGGCCACGGCAGCCGAGGGGAAAGGCTTGTACTTGTTGCCGGGCGCCAGGCGCGACGAGCCATCCACCCGCATGGTCAGGGTAGCGGAGTAACGGTTATCGAAGGCGTAGTTCAGGCGGCCCATGTAGGAGATAATATCCCACCGGCTCTGGTTGCTACGGGCAAACGAGGGCGTACCGGCCCCTAGGTTAAACGCCTGCTGGTAGTTGGTAGGCAGGTTCTGGGCGCCGGTTTCAAACCCGTCCGTGCGGAACTGCTGCCAGCTGTACAAGCCGGTGAAGTTCACGTCATGCTTCTCGGCAAAGGTGCGGTTATAAGTCAGCAGGTTTTCAACCAGCAGGTTAAAGGCAATGCTGTTGTTGCGGGTGGCTGCATTCTGGCCCCCGGCGCGGGCCGGCGTGTTCGACGCAAAAAACGACTCGTTGTTTTCCGTACGACCGTCGAGGCCCAGGTTCAGCCGGTAATCCAGCCCCTTCAGAATGTTTACCTGCCCGTAGAGGCTGTTGAAGGTGCGCAGACGCCGACGCTGCTCAAAGTGCGCATCCTCCGTGTAATAACTGAGCGGGTTAGCCTGGGCGTTGTCGGCGTTCGGGAAGAGGATAGGCAGGCCGTTGGCATCATAGGGCGAGGCCAGCGGGCTGCTCGTGAGAATGTTGTACGAGATATTCAGGCCCGGATCATTCTGGCTGGTAAAGGAGTTGAGCGTGTTCAACCCAACTTTTATCCGCTTGCCAATCTGCTGATCCAGCGTGCCCCGCAAGGAGTAGCGCTTGATGCCTTGCACGGGCACAATGCCCGTTTCATCGTAGTAGCCCAACGAGGCCGAATATTGGGTTTGTTCGCTGCCACCACTCACGCCCAGGGCGTGGTTTTGAATCCGACCGTTCTGGAACAGCAGGTCCTGGTAGTCGAAGCTTCTACCAGCGGCGTAGTTGGCCTTCTCGTCGTCGGTTAGGAAACCCGCGGCGCTGTTCGGATCCTGGCCCGCGGCGCGAAATGCTTCTGCCCGGTAGTTGTAGTATTCCTGGCCGTTCTGCAAATCATAGAGGCCGTACGGTTTTTTCACGCCATAATAGGCGCTGTAGGTTGCGCGCGGGGCGCCTGCCTTACCCCGCTTGGTCGTAATCAGGATGACGCCGTTGGCGCCGCGGGCCCCGTAGATAGCCGTCGAGGAGGCATCTTTCAGTACTTCCAGGGAAGTAATATCGTCGGGGTTAAGGTCATTCAGGTTCCCATCAAACGGCACCCCATCCACTACCAGCAGCGGGTCGTTGCTGCCCGCAAACGAGCGGTTGCCGCGGATACGGATAACCGGCGCCTGCCCAGGCGCGGTGCTGGTGCTGGAGATGTTCACGCCCGCAGCCCGACCTTGCAGGGCCTGGCCGATGTTGGCCACCGGCACGTCGCGCAGGGACTGCTCATCCACGGAAGAAATAGCGCCCGTTACCTGGCTTTTCTTCTGCACGCCGTAGCCCACCACCACTACCTCGCTCAGGGCTTTGGTGTCGGTACTCAGGGGCACGTTGAAGGTGGTATTCGTGCCAATGGGCCGCTCGACGGAGGTGTAGCCGATGGCTGAGAAAACCAACGCGGTTCCTCCGGCCGGGGCCTGCAGGGTAAAGGAGCCATCGGTGCCGGTAGAAGCCCCGGCGGAGGTGCCCTTCACCAACACCGTGACGCCCGGAATGCCTTCGCCGGTAGCCTGGTCAGTTACCTTACCCGAGATAGTGCGGGCGGCTTGCGCCTGCGCCTGCGCGGGGGCCAGGAGTGCGCCGGCCAGGGGCAAACCGGAAGCCAACAGCAGCGGCCAACCCAGCCCAAGTGCCGATTTTCGTATAGTTGAGTGCATGGAGTGTGGGAACTTTAAAGTGTGGGATATTACAGGTAACCCGGTCGGGGGCGGGCGCTAAAAGCCAATGGAATTGCCCCCATCCACGGGCAGCGAAGCCCCGGTGATGTAGCGGGCGGCCTCGGAGGCCAGGAACACGGCCGCGTGGCCGATATCAGAAGGCTGGCCGAACTTGCCCATGGGCGTGCGGCGCATGGCCCGGTCGCGGCGGTCGGGGTCGGAATTCATGGCCGTGCGGCTCATTTCGGTTTCGATGAAGCCCGGGGCAATGGCATTCACGCGCACGTTGTGCTTGGAAAACTCCGAGGCCAGCACCTTCACCATGCCCTCCACCGCCGACTTCGAGGCGGCGTAAGCCACTACCCGATCAATGCCGTAGTAAGCTGCCATCGAGGAAATCATCAGAATGACGCCGTTTTTGCGCTCCACCATGCGCTTAGCGCATACCCGCGTGAGGGCAAACACGGCGTTCAGGTTGGTGTGAATAATGCGGGTGAATTCCTCGTCGGTGACTTCCAGCGCGGGCTTTTTCATGTTGATGCCGGCGTTGTTGACCAGAATATCTAGGGGGCCGTGGGTGGCTTCAATCTGGGCTACCAAGTCTTCCAGGGTGTCCAGCTCGCAGACGTCGTTGGTGAGGTAGTGCACCGAGGAGCCCAGGTCGGCCACGGCCTCCTGGAGCACGGCCTCGCGGCGGCCCGTAATGATAACCGTAGCGCCGGCCGTAGCCATGCAGCGGGCCATTTCCAGCCCAATGCCGGTGCCGCCGCCCGTAATAAGGGCCAGCTTGCCCTCCAGGGAAAACGGATTGAGCTGCCCGTTGGGCTGGAGGTGCGGAGAAACGTAGGACTCGATGTGTGCCATGCCGAAAAAAATGAGGCTGTGCGAAGAAGAGTTAGCGCAGTTGATAGAGGTCGACCAGCTCCTTGACCTCGGCCAGGGGCCGGGTGGGTGGCGTGAGCGTGGGCGGAATGGGCCGCTTGGCGTAGGTCTGGAAGTAGAGCACGCAGGCGTCGCGCCACCACAGGGCCTCGCGGTGCTGAATGCGCAGGCGGGCCGCCACGTCGGCGTGCAGCTCGGGGTCCACGGCCGGCTTGGCCTGCTCCCACTGCCGCTGCATCCAGAGCACGGAGTCGGCGCCGGTGTAGTAGCGGGTGGTCAGCTCATCCCAGAGGGTGCGGCCGGTACTCAGCTGCTGCCCCCAGCCCACGTGGTGAAACCAGAGCAGGTAGTCGGGCGGGCAGGTGGCGGGGTTGCTCCACACCTGCCGGGCGCCGGGGGCGTAGAGGCTGAGGGCGTTGGAGCCGCGAGCGGTGCGGTCGAAGCCCAGGCCTTCGGCGTCGGCCTTGTGGTAGTACACGGAGGTCCAGTCGGGGCGGGCGCTTTTCTCCAGCCAGGGCTCGGGGCCGTAGTGAATGCTCTGGCCCATGATGTGGTGCAAGCCCAGGGGCGTGGTGTAGCGCACATAAATGTCGCGCGACTGATTGAGCACCGGTAGAAGGCTGGCCAGGGCCTGGGACTCGCGCGTGAGGGTCATTTTGGTCCATTCTTCGGCAATGGCCGCGGAGCTAAGCGTGTGGTCCCAGGCCAGGCGACCGTAGGCGTACCAGTTGGCCTGCCCCACCAGGTGGCCGGTCCAGTTCCGGTCGGAGCCGATGTTGGCTACCCCCGCAATACCGCTCACGCTGTGCTTTTCCAGGGTACCATCCACCACCTTGGCTACCGTCGAGCCGGGGCCCTGGGAGTGCGTATCGGCTTCGAGGCATTCCTTAATGAGGGGACCCAGGTACACCAGGTGGGTCGCGAAGCCCAGGTACTCCTGGGTTAGCTGCACCTCCAGCACCAGCGGGGTGCGCGGCATGGCCCCGAACAGCGGGTGAAACGGCTCCCGGGACTGGAAGTCAATCGGGCCGTTCTTCACCTGTACCAGCACCTTGGGCGAAAACTTGCCGTCGAGGGGCTGGAATTCTTCGAAGGCTTCCTTGAACCGGTCGCCCTTGGAGTTGGCTTTGTATACAAAGGCCCGCCACATCACTACCCCGTCGTGGGAGCCCAGGGCCGTAGCCAGCATGTTGGCGCCGTCGGCGTGGTTGCGGCCGTAGTCCTGGGGGCCGGGCTCGCCTTCGGAGTTGGCCTTCACCAGAAAGCCCCCAAAGTCGGGAATGGTCTTATAAATCTCGTCGGTTTTAACTTTCCACCACTGCGCCACCTTAGGGTCCAGCGGGTCGGAAGTGGGTAGCCCGCCAATGACTTTGGGCGCGGCCCAGAACACGGAGAGGTAGACCCGGATGCCGTAGGGCCGCATCACGCCAGCCAGGGCGGCTACTTTTTGCAGGTACTCTGCCGTGAGGTAGCGGGCACTGGCATTCACGTTGTTGAGCACTACCCCATTGATGCCAATGGAGGCATTGGCGCGGGCATAGTCCTGGTAGCGCGGGTCGAGGCGCTCGGGCAGTTCCAGCCACTTCCAGATGGAGGACCCCGCGTAGCCGCGCTCCACGGTGCCGTTGGGGTTGTCCCAGTGGTTAAGCAGGCGGTACTGAATGCGGGGCTGGCTGCTGAGGCTCAGCTTGTCGGGCAGCTGGCCGGTCTGCGCCTGCCGCAGCAGGGCAAAGCAGCCGTAGAGCACGGCCGCATCGGTGGGGCCAGTAATTTCCAGCCCATTTTTCTGGCTCGTGATGCGGTAGCCTTCCCGGCCCAGGGCCGGGTCGGGGGCCACGCGTAGCCGAATGCTTCCCTTGCCGCCCGGCACCGCCCCTACCGGCACCGGGCGTCCCAGCAAGCCTTGCAGCCCGAGTTGCAGCTCGTGGGCGGCGGTTTGCAGGGTGGGAGTTGCGTTGCCTTCCACCACAATACCCCGCGCCTGGGCCTGCCAGGCCTTGCGCAGGCCCGCCTCGGGCAGCTCATCGTACTTCAGCCACAGACGGTAGCCATCATCGGCGCGCCCCGGCAGAACAAGACCGAAGCAGAGCAGCGCGAAAAGCAGCGAAAAGCGAGGTAGCATAGGTGGGAATGGAAGGTCGGCGGGTGGAAACAGGGCTGGTTAAACGAAGCGGGGGGCGGGGGCTTCAACGACTTCCGCGGGGGTAGCCGCCTCCGTGGCTTCCAGGTTGCGGCGGATGCCGAGCTCCAGACCCCGTAGCTCGGCCAACCCCCGTAGCCGTCCGATGGCCGAGTAGCCGGGGTAGGTGCGCTTTTCCAGGTCGTCGAGCATTTGGTGGCCGTGGTCGGGGCGCATGGGCAGGGTAGGGTTGCCTTCGCCGGTGCGGGCCCGGCGCCGCTCCTCGCGCACCAGTTCCTGCACCACGGCGTACATGTCCACGTCGCCGGTGAGGTGGTCGGCCTCGTGGAAGTTGCGCGGGTTTTCCTCGCGCTTGGTGGCGCGCAGGTGCACAAAATGAATGCGGCTGCCGAGGCGCCGCACGATGCCGGGCAGATCATTATCGGGCCGCACGCCCAGGGAACCAGTACAGAAAGTCAGGCCATTGGCCGGCGAATCATACGCTTGCAGCAACCCCACCAGGTCGGCCTCGGTGCTCACTACCCGGGGCAGGCCCAGCAGCGGGAAGGGTGGGTCATCGGGGTGAATGCAGAGGTTGATGCCCACTTCCTCGGCCACCGGCCCCACCTCCCGCAGGAAGTAGTACAGGTTCTGGCGCAGGGCATCGGCATCAATGGCGGCGTACTCGTTGAGCAGCTCCTGAAAGCCCTCCAACGCAAAGGCCTCCTCCGAGCCGGGCAGCCCCAGTAGCACCACGTTGGTCAGGGTAGCAATTTCCTCGGGCGATAAAGTGGCGAACTTGGCGCGGGCCGCGGCGGCTACATCGGCTTCGTAATCGTTTTCGGCGCCAGTGCGGCGCAGAATGCAGAGGTCGAATAGGGCGAAATCTTCCCACACGAAACGCAGGGCGCGGGAGCCGTCGGGCATTTCGTAATTCAGGTTAGTGCGCGACCAGTCCAGCACCGGCATAAAGTTGTAGCACACGGTCTGAATGCCGCAGGCAGCTAGGTTGCGCAGGCTCTGCTGGTAGTTGCGGATGTACTCGGCGCGGGCCGGGCGGCCTTTCTTGATATCCTCGTGCACGGGCAGGCTTTCTACCACGGCCCAGTGCAGGGCTGAGTACCGGTCGTTGTCGGCTTCTACTAGCTGCTGGCGGGCCCGGATGTCGTCCTGGCTCCACACGGCGCCTACGGGCAGCTGATGCAGGGCCGTCACCACGCCAGTGCAGCCAGCCTGCCGAAGAGCGAAAAGAGAAACCGGGTCCTGGGGCCCGAACCAGCGCATGGTGTGCAGCATGGTAAAACGCAGCGTTACAGATTAAGAAAGTTCAATTTATCAGTTACCCTTTCCCATTCTTAGCCAGTAGCTAGGCTATGCGCTAAAGCAGGGGTTAGGGAGTACTTACTACCGAATATAAAGCAACAGTTGGGATAGGTAGCAATCTAAAAACTGCCTTAAACGACTGTATTTCAACAAAAAATACCGAAAACGTTTTCGAAAACGTTTTCGGTAGGTGAAAGTATTTCCCGGAAGAGTAAAAAAAATACGTAGCTTAATTCCGTTGGCCAAAAATCAGTTATGGGATTGGGTTTCTCACTAGGCCTGCTCATCTTTGGAATAATTCAATTCATTGCCATGATCAAATGCACGAAGTGCCACCTGGCCGATGCCGTGATGCGGGCGGGCTTTATTCGGGGGCGGCAGCGCTACCACTGCAAGGCCTGCAATTACCACTTCACAGACGATAAGGGCGCCGTCGTACCGGAGAAAAAGCGGCGGCAAACCACCATCAGCGACGTGGCCCGGGAGTTGGGCGTGGCACCCTCCACGGTGTCGCGGGCCCTTAACGGCCATTCTGATATCAACATCAATACCCGGCGGGCCATTATGGAGGTAGCCCGCCAGCTTGACTACCAACCTAACCTGCTGGCCCAGAGCCTGAAAAGCAGTGAAACCAAAACCATTGGCGTCGTTATTCCCGATATTGAGCGGCCATTTTTTGCTACGGCCGTAAGCGGGATTCAGCAGGTAGTAGCCGAGGCCGGCTACCGGGTGATGATCTGCCAGTCCAAGGAATCCTACGAAATGGAGGTCAGCAACGTGCAGGCCCTCATTGCCAGCCGCGTCGACGGTTTGCTGATCTGCCACTCCCGGGAAACCGAGAACTTCGACCACGTCAAGCAGCCCGCCACCCGGGGCATCCCCATCGTGCACTTCGACCGGGTGTGCAATGAGGTGGACACGGCCAAGGTGATTCTGGACGACTGGAACGGGGCTTTCCACGTAACGGAGCACCTGATTGAGCAGGGGGCGCGCCGCATTGCCATTCTGGCCGGGCCGGAGGGCCTGCTTATCAGCCGCAACCGCCTGGCGGGCTACCTCAGCGCCCTGCTCAAGCACGGCCTGCCGGCCCACGATGAGCTGCGCACCCACATCCACTTTCGGCCCGAGTCGGCGGTGGCCGCCCTGGATGCCTGGTTGGCCCTCCCCCAGCCCCCGGACGCCATTTTTGCCATCAACTACACCAATGCCTTCGACCTGCTGGTGGCCCTGAAAGCGCGCGGCATTCGGGTGCCCGAGGACATTGCCGTGGTCGGCTTCGGCGACGAGTTCATGGCTTCCATGATAGAGCCGGGCTTAACCACGGTAAACCTGCACCCCTACCGCATCGGGCAGCAGGCGGCCCGGCTGTTTCTGGAGCAGGTGCAGGAGAAGGAAGCTTTCCAGCCCCGCACCTTCGTCATTACCGGCGACCTGGTGATTCGCCAATCTTCCCTGAAAGCCAAGGGCGAAAAACGCAAGCCCGAGTTTTTTAAGCTGGATATCTAGCTCCGCGCTCCTACCCTTCGAAGGCCCGCCCGAACTCGCACAGAAAACCCCTGCCGCACCACCTGAAACAGGCGGCGGCAGGGGTTTATTACTGCTGCCCGAAGAGCAGGACGAGCCTACGGATTGATGGTTTCAATGCGGCCGTCGGGTTGGCGCTTGAGCTCCGTAACTTTCACGTTGCGCAGCCACGTTTTACCCGACAGCTCGGTGTCGTGGTAGAAAATGTACCACTTGCCGTTTACTTCCACAATGGAGTGGTGGGTAGTCCAGCCCTCCACGGGGTTCATAATGACGCCCTGGTAAGTGAACGGGCCGTAGGGCGAATCGCCGGTGGCGTACACCAGCAGGTGGGTGTCGCCGGTGGAATACGAGAAGTAATATTTGCCGTTGTACTTGTGCAGCCAGCCGCCCTCAAAAAAGCGGTGCTTGTTGTCGCCCGACAGGAAGGGCTTGCCATCGGCCCCCAGAATCTGGACCTCCTTCACGGGCTCCGCGAAGGTGAGCATGTTATCCGAGAGGCGCGCCATTTTGGGTCCCAGGGCCGCTTCCTGGGGGCCAGGCTCCTGCTCTTTGGGCTTGCTGGCATCGTACTTGCCGGTGCGCCAGCGCTGGAGCTGCCCGCCCCAGATGCCGCCCATGTACATGTAGGTCTTGCCATCGGTGTCCGTAAACACGGCCGGGTCGATGCTGAGGCTGCCCGGAATGGGTTGGGGCTGGGCCTTGAACGGACCGGTAGGCGACTTGCTGGTGGCCACGCCAATGCGGAACACGTCCTGCTTGTCCTTGACCGGAAAATAGAGGTAGTAGGTGCCGTTCTTAAAGGCCGCATCCGGAGCCCATAGCTGGCGGCCGGCCCAGGGTATATCCTTGGTATCCAGGGCCACGCCGTGGTCCGTGACCTTGCCGCCGATACTGTCCATCGACAGGATGTGGTAGTCGCGCATGGCGAAATGGTCGCCATTATCGTTTTCCGGCATCCCCGTCTCGATGTCGTGCGAGGGGTAGATGTAGATTTTGCCGTTGAAGACGTGGGCGGAAGGGTCGGCGGTATAGATGTCCTTGATGAGGGGCCGGGCCAGGTATTTCCGACTGCCGGAAGCAGCCGAATCAGGAGTGGTAGTGGTCGGTGCAGTGGCTGGCGTAGCGGTAGCCTGAGTTTCCGGGCGCTTCTGCTGGCAGGAACTCAGCAGGGCCGCGGGCAGCAATAGGGTCAGGGCCGGGATGGTAGTGGCAGCGAGAAGGTGGGGGTGGCGCTTAAACAGCACGGGCGGGAGGTTAGAAGGTGGACGAACTAGCCAGGAGCTGCGAAAGTGCCCCTGGAAAAACAGCAAGTCGGGAGAAGCGGGCGGCAGCCGGCAGCGCGGGAGCCGGCAAACCCAGGAACGGCAGGCCAGCCACCGGATCGGGGAGCTGCACGGTTTGCCCAAATATAGATTCCGTCGGGACTGGCTGACGCGCCTGGCCGCTACAATTGCCGAAAATAAACTCTGTAATCGATTGTGGTAGCAAGGGGATTTACTGCCCCCACATGAAACGTGCTATCTTCCTGTTTGTAAACGATCCTACCCTTTTATGCCCATCCGCGACATTCTGCAACTAGGCCACCCACTCCTGCGCGCCGTGGCGGAGCCCATAGCCGAGCCTACCGCGCCCGAAGTAGCCGACCTCATAACCGACCTGACCGACACGGTAGCCCACTGGCGCGACACAACTGGCTACGGCCGGGCTATTGCCGCCCCCCAGATTGGGGAGTTGCAACGCGTGATTCTGCTGCGCCTGCCGGGCCGCCCGGTCTGGCCGCTCATCAACCCCAACATCGTGGCCCACAGCCCCGAGAAGCTAGTGGTCTGGGATGCCTGCCTCTCCTTCCTGTCCATTTTCATGCAGGTAGAACGCTACGCCTGGATTCAGGTGCGCTACCAGGACCCGTAGGGCCAGTGGCACGAAGCCCACGCCGGCCCCGAGGACGATCTGGCCGAACTGCTCCAGCACGAAATCGACCACCTCGACGGTATCTTATCTATTGACCGCATGGTTGATGTGAAGTCGCTCTGCTCCCGCGAGGAGTTCGAGCGCCAGCACCGCGCCGGCAGCCCGTATGGCCGCAGTACTGAAATAGTGAGTAGTGAGTAAGTGAATGAAGCTAGCACCGGCACCCCAATAGCCCGTCATCCTGAGCGCCGCGAAGAACTTTATCACGCTGAAACGATAATCGTAACAACGACTCGTGCTGACGTAACAAGGTCCTTCGCGGCGCTCAGGATGACGGGCTATTGGGGTGCGGTGACATGCTATTACCGGCCCCTACCCCTACCTTGCAGCTTATGGCCAATACCTATCATCCCTTCCTCGTCTACGACCTGCAGGAGCACGCTACCCCGGAGCGCCAGTATCGCATTGTGGTGGATTTATCAGAAATGGACGACTACTACGCCGTGTTCGAGAAGCACGGATTCAGCGGCAGTGGGGCCTCCTGGGCCGAGCACATCGAAACCATCGTGGAAGAGCACAACCCGGAGCTACTGGAGCATATTGAAGTAGCCGGCGAAGGTGAAATCTTCCGGGCCTATGCCGACAGCAGGGCCGCCACCCAGCAGTTTCTGCACCTCGTCCACCCCATCTTCGCCGACCTGGGCAGCCTCAACAAATACCTCAGCCAAGCCGACCCTGGGGACTTTTTTGAGTAGAGCAGGTCAGTATTCGGCTAGTTATACAGGTCGTTATTCAGCTTGTTCTGTAGCTCCAACAGTTCCTGACGTCGTGCTCGGTAAATGGTGTTAGCTAGTTCATGCTCCATCCATGTCTGAGCTTCCTGCCGACGACCGTACACAAAGAGGGTTTCAATGGCGAGGGCTGAGCTGGGCTCTTTTTCCAAAATAAGTTGCTCCAGAATATCATCTATCCCGGTTACCCGGTCCATGTATGGCAGCACGTAGCTACTCATATCCTGCTCTACTGAGTGCAACACTTGGTCGAACTCCGACGGCTCTAACAACTCGTACCATTGGTTGTGAGAGCTTTTGAGCCGGCCTATTCGCTTACGAATCAAACAGCCCGGCTCTAGAAATCTTTCGTCGGACGTACGCCCCATCCAGAGCCGTTCTGCTTCCGGCAGGTACAGACCCGTATTAAGCGTAAAGCTGATGCTGTTTCGGTCACCGAAAACGCTTTTCTGGATGTTTAGAATCTTGCCCCAGCCAGCTGCGTCATAGTAGCGAAAGTTGTTTCCAGCTCTATGATAGCCACGCTGCTTGAATTCAGGCCAGATGACCTCGGATACCAGCTTGTCAAATTGTAATTGGCTTTCCGTTTTGGGCTTGCTCACAATTATAAGTAGATGTATAAAAAGCTGTTCACTTTACTTGCATTGGCAGCCTTAGCCTCCTGCCAGCCGCGCAAATACTGCCTTAAAGACTTAATAGATACTGAGGCCATCGACTCGGTTACAATCCATAATAACAGCGGAGACTACCAACTTAGTCCTACCGAGTTACGCGCGTTCCGAGGTACGCTTGGCAAGATGCGCTACCTTCCGGAAGCAGACCTGAAGATGGGCACTATAGGATTTAGCGTTTACTTAGATGGTAGGGGTTACTACGCAGCTACCCGGACTCATGGCCAGCATATTAAAATACACCGAGCTCTGGTTGACGATCAACACCGCTTTGTCTTCCCGGTTTTTAGCCCGATCAAAAGTGAAGAGTTACTCTTTGAACTTGACGGAGCGGTTAACATAGACAACTTTCGCAAGCAGCCCTAATTAGGTAGCATGGAGAGTAAAAAGGACTGTCATGCTGAGCGCAGCCGAAGCATCTCTACCGCTTCGTCCTCACATCAGAAGTTAGCCAGAGGTAGAGATGCTTCGGCTGCGCTCAGCATGACAGTTCTTACGTATCTGCCATCTGTAACTAGCATTTAAAATCCCGAGCAGCCGTCCTCGCTGCCAATGGGGGCGCCATCGGGCATGGGCAAGGCGGGGGCGGGCTGGAATTTCTCGGGGGTTGCTTCGAACTGCTGGATGGTGCGCAGGGCGGCAAACATGGTGGCTTTGCGGTTCTCGTCTTTGTTTGACTTTACTTCCTTTTGCAACCAGGTTTTCAGCTCGTCCACTTTCAGGGCGGTCAGGGCCTTTACGCCGGAGGGCGCTTGCGGAGTGGCGGCCAGGGCCAGCAGGCGGTGCAGGGTGAGCGTGTTCACCAGGCGCTGCAGTTCGCCGGGGTAGCCGGCTTCGGGCTTGGCCTGCCAGGTTTGCTTCACCAGTTTGTCAAGCACGGCGGCCAGGCCGGGCTGCTCGGGGTGGCGGGCGTGGTACTCTTCGAGGCGGGCGGCGCGCTGGGGGTTCAGCAGCAGCTCCAGGGTAGTAGCCGCCGCCGACTCGGCCGCGCCGGTGGGGTCGAAGGTCAGGCCGGTGCGGGCGCTGAAGGTTTCGCGGGTGCGCGGGTAGTTCACGGGCCGGGGCGGAATCTTGGTCAGCAGCTCCTCCGAGAGGGCCAGTTCGCGGGGCGAGATGGTGCGCAGCAGCGCGTCGAAGGCTTTCCACTGCTCGGCGGGCTCTACCAGGCGGGTTACGGTCTGGCCGTCGCCCTTCACGGCGTAGGTGTAGTAGAGGCCCCCGAGCACCTTGGCGGCGGCTTCAACCTGGTAGCGCTGCAGCAGGTACATGGGCACCAGCACTTCTTCCAGGGTCGCCATGGGCTGGCCGGGGGCAATGGCTTTTTCGGAGAAGCGGTCCAGCACGGCCCGGCGCACGTCCATGACGTGGTTCAGCGCGTCGGCGGCGCTGGTGCCGTCGTCCCAGAGGTGGGCCAGCGGGTGGGCCCCGCCCTGGGCCCGGGCGTCGGCGTCGGCCATGAACACGTAGCCATCTTGCAGCGTCTGGGTGATGATGCGGCGGAGGGCGGCGGCTTCGTCGGCCTGGGGGCCGAAATCCTGGTAGCCGTAAAGGATGGCGCGCTTGTCCCAGGCCCCGATTTCGGTGGTGTAGGCCTCACTCAAATCCACGGTGCCATCGGGGCGGAGTTTGAGGCGGGGCACGGGGTAGTCCATCACCGACGACCTCTCGCGGGTGCTGGCGGCGTAGTTGTGGTAGAGGCCCAGGGTGTGGCCTACCTCGTGGGCGGCCAGCTGGCGCAGGCGGGCCAGGCTCAGGCGCAGCATCTCGGGGCTGGTGGGCTGGCCGTCCTCGTAGGGTTGCAGCAGTCCCTCGGCAATCAGGTAGTCCTGCCGCTCGCGCAAGGAGCCCAGCGACACCTGCCCCTTGAGGATCTCGCCGGTGCGCGGGTCCACGATGGAAGAGCCGTACGACCAGCCGCGGGAGGAGCGGTGAATCCACTGAATCAGGTTATAGCGGATGTCCATGGGGTCCACGCCCTCGGGCAGCATCTTCACCTGAAAGGCGTTGCGGTAGCCGGCTGCCTCGAAGGCCTGGTTCCACCACGCGGCCCCTTCCAGCAGAGCCGAGCGCACGGGCTCGGGCGTACCCCGGTCGAGGTAGTACACGATGGGCTCCACCGGCTCACTCACGGCCGCGGTGGGGTCTTTCTTCTGGAGGCGGTGGCGCACAATCTGCCGTTTCTGGATGGGCTGGTCGATGGGCGCAGCGTAGTCCATGTACTCGTTGGCGAAGTAGCCAGCCCGCGGATCGAAGGCCCGGGGCTTGTACTTATCGTCGGGCAGCTGAATGAAGGAGTGGTGCAGATGCACCGTCACGGCGCTGGGGTCGGGCGTCACGGCGTTGATTTCGCGGCCTTTGCCCTTACCCGTGAGCGTCACCACGGCTTCAAACTCGGTGTTCTGCGGAAACGATTTGGTGTTGGGCAGAAATACCGCCGAGCGGCTTTCCTCGGCCTTGTAGGTGCCCTGCTTCAGGTCCTCGAGCTTGTCGGCGAGCTGGTGGGAATCGCGCAGCAGAAAGGGCGTCAAATCAATGAGCACCCGGTTACCTTCCTGGGCTTCGGCCTTGAAGCCCCAGAGCACCGACTGGGCAAAGGAGTTCTCGACCGACTGCCGCTCCTCGGCATTCGGGCTCACGGCCCGGAAATCGTAGTTCGGCTGCAGCAGCAGCACCTTCGGGCCGCTCTTCACAAACTTCACGATGCGCGTCTGCCCGATCTGGCCGCGGTCCAGGCCCAGGTCGTTGGAGCCCACCCCGTTGGGTAGCGTGCTGACGTAGAGGATTTCCTGGTCGAGTTTGTCGATTTCCAGCAGCACCCGGCCCGTTTTATCGTCCCAGTAAAACGGGAAAAAGCCTAGCGACTTTTGCATGCCTTTAGTTTTCTCGGCCAGACTTTGGGCCGACACCAGATGGGAGCTAACGAGCAGGGAGCCAACCAGGAGCGAGTAGAGTTTTTTCATGCAGCGGAGAGGTAAGGAAGCCGGCGGAAGGTAGCGAGGGATGCGCAGTATTCAGCAAAAGCAGCCGCCCGCAGTGCGCAGAACGCGTACTTTTCCGCTCAGCAGCTAGCCGCCCGGAGCTACCCCCGCTTTGCTATTTCAGTCGTCTTCGCTCCACCCGAACTGTCATGTCGAGCTTGCCGAGACATCTCGCGTGCTTGCGTGCTGACGTTGAACAGTCCTGCAGAGGCGTAGCCGAAGCATCTCGCGTGCTGACGTCCGAATTACTACCCCAACCTCAGCACGCGAGATTCCTCGCTCCGCTCGGAATGACAGTCGTTTATTCGGCATGACCGTCTTCATTCGACCTGACATCTTATGCACATGTTCTACCATAGCTGCAGTGTAAGCCCAGCCTGTATATTGGCAACCCAAGGCCTATTTTGCGTTGTACCTCTTATTGAATATGCCCGCCTGCAGCCTACCGCACTTTACGTTCAACCCCAACGCTTACACCCTGGGGCTTTTCGAGCAGAAGGACATTGTCTGCGAGTGCTGCCATCAGCCGCGCACGTACAGTTATGCCGGACCGATTTACTGCGAGGCCGAGGTGGACGCCCTGTGCCCGTGGTGCATTGCCGACGGCAGCGCGGCCGCGAAATGGGACGCGGAGTTTCAGGACTGGGCTTCCGTAGAAGGCAATTCGCCCGATCCGGCGGAAGCATCGGCTCCTACCAACGCTGCCTCCCTGGAGGAAGTAGTGTCCCGCTCGCCCGGCTACAACTCCTGGCAGCAGGAAGTCTGGCTGACGCATTGCCAGGATATGTGCGTGTTCCTGGGCTACGTGGGCGGCGAGGATATCCGCCCGCTGCTCCCGGAACTACGCCCCGATTTGCAGGACTGGCCCGATGAAGAGTTTTTACTCCGGAGCCTGTCGGCTGATGGCGGCCTGACGGGGTACTTGTTCCAGTGCCGCCACTGCGGGCAGCACCGGCTCCATATTGATTGTGATTAACGTAGTTTTCGGCTCCCCATTCCCTACCCTCTGCCGTGTCTTCAACCTCTGCTGCCCGCTGGAAACTGGTGCTGGGCTCCTCCGCCGACGCCGCCAATGAAATTGCCCTGTCGCCGGATTACGGCCGCATGGATGAAGTGCTGACCCAGCTCTACGACAATAACGGCGAGCGAAAAGCCGGCCTGGGCGGCTCGGCCCCCAAGGTCAGCCGCTGGCTCGGCGACATCCGCACCTACTTTCCCTCCTCGGTGGTAGCCGTGATGCAGCAAGATGCCATGGACCGGCTCGGCCTGCACCAGCTGCTACTGGAGCCCGAAGTGCTGCGCACCGTGCAGGCCGACGTGCACCTGGTGGGCACGCTCCTGTCGTTGAGCCGGGTGATGCCCCAGAAGGTGAAGCACACGGCCCGCGAGGTAGTGCTGCAGGTAGTGCGCGAACTGGAGCAGCAGCTGGCCAACCCCTTGCGCCAGGCCGTGCAGGGTGCCCTGAGCCGGGCCGTGCGCAACCCGCGCCCCCGCTACCACGAAATCAACTGGGGCGCTACCATCCGGGCCAACCTCAAGCATTACCAGCCCCAGTACAAAACGGTGGTGCCGGAAAAGCTCATCGGCTACGGGCGGCGCGGGCAGGCGCTCAAGGAAATTGTACTCTGCGTAGACCAGAGCGGGTCCATGGCTTCCTCGGTGGTGTACGCCGGGGTGTTCGGGGCCGTGCTGGCCTCCATCAAGGCTGTGAAAACCCACATGGTGGTGTTTGATACGGCCGTGGTCAACCTCTCGGAAGACCTGCAGGACCCGGTAGACCTGTTGTTTGGGGTGCAGCTCGGGGGCGGCACCGACATCAACTTGGCCCTCACTTACTGCCAGCAGCTCATCACCCGCCCCACCGATACCATCCTGGTGCTCATCAGCGACCTGTACGAGGGTGGTAATGAGCGGGAAATGATCAAGCGCGCCGCCGCCCTGAAAGCCGCCGGCGTAACCGTAGTGGCCCTACTGGCCCTCGCCGACGATGGCGCCCCTTCCTTTGATAGGCGCGTGGCGGAGCAGTTCGCCGCCCTGGGCGTCCCGAGCTTCGCCTGCACCCCGGCCCAGTTCCCGCAGCTCATGGCCGCCGCCATTCAGGGCCAGGAATTGAAAGCTGCACCGTTGTAGTTTACCTAAATCGAGTCTACCATACTTAACACAGGCGAAACTAGAGGACCGCGTTATGCTGAGTGAAGCGGTGCATAGTCGAAGCATCTCTACCTCTGACTGACTTCTGCTACTTGCTCAGGCGAAGCGGTAGAGATGCTTCGACAAGCTCAGCAGGACAAGTACTTTGGCAACGTCAGCACGCGAGAGTCTACCCTACCGTTCTGCATGACGGGTTTTGTGCGCTGTTCACTTCTCTGCTCTGGCATTCCAAGCCTTCGTCCCCCTGACCGGGAGCTGGCCGACCTGGAGCCTTATTTCAAACCAAGTTGGACCTTCGCAAACTACCGGTAACGTTTTCGGTAGAATTTCTCCACTACCGGTGTTAGCCTAACTTTATAAACTACTGGCTTATAGCTTATAGCAAGCCGGAACGCCAAGCCGGTGGTAACAGCGTCCAGCCTTTTTCGGCGTTTCTTTGTAGCTGTTTACGTATCGGTTTCCCGGTGCGTATTCGTCCGTATTGCTTTACTCCTGGCGCTACCCTACCCGGGGCGCCTTCTGCTTGCTTTTGGCGTTTATGATGAAAATAAAGAAGGCGGTGATTACCGCAGCGGCCCGCGGCGAGCGGCTCTATCCCGTAGCCGACACTATTCAGAAAGCCATGCTGCCGGTGGTGGACGTGGATGGTCTGCACAAGCCCGTTATCCAGATTATTGCCGAGGAGGCCCTGAGCAGCGGCATCGAGGAGCTGTGCGTGGTGTGCGCCCCCGGCGACGGGCCGCGCTACCTCGAAGCCTTCGGCTCCCTGCGCGACAACCTGCTCAAGTCCTACCAGGGTATCGACTGGGCCCGCGAGGAAGCCGAGAAAATCGACCACCTGCTCAGCCGCCTGCAGTTTGCCGAGCAGCACGAGGCCCGCGGCTACGGCCACGCCGTGTACTGCGCCCGCGAGTTTGTCGGCCAGGAGCCCTTCCTGCTCCTGCTCGGCGACTACCTCTACGTTTCCGACGTGCCCCGGCAGCGCTGCGCCGCCCAGCTGCTGGCCCTGGCCGCGCAGGAAGGCTGCTCCGTGTCGGCCGTGAACCCGACTATCGAGCACCAGGTAAGCCGCTACGGCACCATCACGGGCAAGCACCTGGCCGGGCAGGTTGGGGTGTACCAGATTGATAAAATCATCGAGAAGCCCTCGTTGAGCCTCGCCGAGTTGGAGCTGCAAACGCCCGGGCTGCGGGCCGGCTACTACCTCTGTTTCTTCGGCATGCACGTCCTCACGCCCGCCGTGTTCAGCATTCTGCAGCCCCAGATGGAGGCGGGCGGCCCAAACGTGCTACTCACCCCGGCTCTGCAGGAGCTGGCCACCACCGAAAAATACCTGGCCCTGGAAGTGAAAGGCAACCGCTACGACCTCAGCCGCAAGCAGGGCCTGCTCCGCGCCCAAATTGCCCTGGGCCTGGCCGGCGAAGCCCACGACGAAACCCTCACCACCCTGGTAGAGCTACTGGCCGAAGCCAACAGCCGCAAGGGGAAGTAGTTAACTACTACTCTAGCAACTAGTTCCCCTCCTCATCTGAGGAGGGGAACTAGCTGCTAGTTTTAGCTCTGGGCCACTCTTACTTGGTCTATACTTATCTAAATCTCGCATCTGCATGAATGCATTCATAGATACCATTACCTCCCCGGAACCGGCGGCGCGCAACCGCTCGTTTTACGAGCTGAGCCGCGGGCTGCCGGCCCGGGAGCTGCTGCGCTACCTGCGGGAGCTGGACGAGTTCCGGAAAGCTACCCCCAACCTCTACGACAAGGTGCGGGCCATCCTGTTCCTGTACGCCGGCTTCCGGTTTTTCCTGCAGGAATCGGCAGAAGTAGCGCCCGTGGGCAAGATTCCGTACGCGGGCTTCGAGGATTTGCTGGGCCGCCGCTTTGAGCATGCTATCAGCACCTTTCTGCGGGAGCTGGACGCGCACGGACCCAACGCTACCCTGTTCAGCGCCCTGGCCGAAAGCTACCACCACCTCTCCTTCCAGATCCTCGCCGACCAGGTGCGCAAAAGCGTGCGCTCCAGCAAGGGCAACCAGTGGATGTTCCGCGTCGGCCACCAGGAAGAGCACCCCATCCGCATTCATCCGCAGCTGCTGCAGCGCCCGGAAGGCACCTTGTTCTACCCCATTCTGCACGAGAGCACCTCCGTGCGCATGGACCTGACGCACAGCGGCTGGTCGGATATTTTCTTTCTGGGCATGGACTACCCCGAAGGTGCGCGGGTAGTGAACCTGTCCATCGACCTGGGCGTGTTCGGGCGCGACAAAGACATTCTGCCGCCCCTGCACGCCTACGTGCGTGTGATTCCGGACCCGGTGCTGCGCCTGACCAGCATCGACCTGAACACAACCAAGGACGTGCACGACCTGGCCGACCTGTTTAACTTCGGCAACGACTACCTAAGCCTGGTGAAGGCCGGCGTAATTGCCTCGGGCCTGATTCCGCCCTCCTTTGAAGGCACCAACCAGAGCCTACCCGATATTCTGGCCCGCATGGTGGCCCCGGGCATGGGCATCGAGCTGGTGACCAAGGTAAACGACATCCCGAAAGGCTCGCGCTTTGCCGTTTCTACCAACCTGCTGGGTTCCATTATCAGCCTGCTGATGCGCGCCACGGGCCAGACCCGGCAGCTCACTGGCGGCCTCGACGAGAGCGAGCGGCGGCTGGTGGCCTCGCGGGCTATTCTGGGCGAGTGGATTGGTGGCTCCGGCGGCGGCTGGCAGGATTCCGGCGGCGTGTGGCCGGGCATCAAGGCCATTCAGGGCACGTTTGCCCAGCCCGGCGACCCGGAGTACGACATTAGTCGTGGCACGCTGCTACCCCGCCACCGGGTGCTAGAGGGTGAGGAAGTGCACCCCGAAATCGGGGAGAAAATCATGAACTCCCTGGTGCTCATGCACGGCGGCATGGCCTCCAACGTGGGCCCCATTCTGGAAATGGTGACGGAGAAATACCTGCTCCGCGGCGAGCAGGAATGGGCCGCCCGCCAGCAAACCAACGAGGTATTTGACAACATTCTGGCCGCTATTCGGGAGGGGGATATTCAGAAGCTGGGCGCCAACACGGCCCGTAACTTCGAGGGGCCTATCAAAACCATTATTCCCTGGGCGTCTACGTACTTCACCGAGCAGCTCATTGCCAAGGCGAAAAAGGAGTTCGGGGCCGATTATTACGGCTTCCTGATGCTCGGCGGCATGTCGGGTGGCGGCATGGGCATGTTCGTGAACCCCGCGCACTACGAGGACTACAAGCTGCGGGTGCTGGAGCTGCTGCGCCAGACCAAGCAGGAGCTGTCGGCGGCCCTACCCTTTGCCATGGAGCCGGTGGTCTACAACTGGAGCATCAACCAGCGCGGCTCCTGGGGTAGCCTGCACCAAGGCCCGGAGGCCCTGATGCCGGAGCAGTACTACGCCATTCACGTCTCGCAACTCGTGAAGCAGGAACCGGAAACCATTTCCTACATCCGGCGGGCCGAAATCGACTTTTTCACGACCTACTGCGAGCAAAACAACCTGGCCTACCCCCTGCTGCGCACTATTGTCAGCAACCTGTTCAAGGTTTCGGACCCCACGGCCCAGGGCAACCGCAGCACGGAAAACGAGAAGGCCGAGCAGATCAAAAAGGAAAACGGCTTCGACTACATCCAGCACGAAGATATCCGGGAGGAACTGCAGAAGGGCCGCATCGGCCTCTCGCGCAACCGCCTCTCCGCCGAAACCACCATCGAGGACGTGCAGCCCCCGGACGTTGTGCAGTTTGAGGCCCTGGCCGACTACGCCGAAACCGGCGCTGCCGCCATCCGGGCGGGCAAGGTGGCCGTGCTCAGCCTGGCCGCGGGGGTAGGCAGCCGCTGGACCAAGGGCGCGGGCGTCATCAAGGCCCTGAACCCCTTCGTGGAAATGGCCGGCGTGCACCGTAGCTTCCTGGAGATTCACCTGGCCAAAACGCGCCGCGTGGCCGAGCAGTACGGGGCCGTCATTCCGCATCTGGTGGCCACCAGCTACCTCACCCACGAGCCTATTCGCCAGCAGCTGGCCGCCACCGGCAACTTCGGGTACTCGGGGCCGGTGTACCTCTCGGCGGGCCGCAGCATTGGGCAGCGGTTTGTGCCCACGGAGCGGGATTTACGCTTTATGTGGGAGGAAATGCCCCAGGAAACCCTCGACGAAAACAAGCAGAAGGTGCGCGACGCAGTGCGGGGTAGCATGATTGCCTGGGCCAAAGGCAAGGGCGAAGGCACCGACTACGTCGACAACATTGCCGCCCAACGCTTCTCGCCCCTGGGCCACTGGTACGAGGTGTCGAACCTGTTGCGCAACGGCACCCTGGCCCAGCTCCTGCGCGAGCAGCCCCAGGTGGAAACCATCATGCTCCACAACATCGACACACTGGGTGCCGACGTGCACGCGGCGGCCCTGGGCTACCACCTGGCCTCCCGCAACGTGCTGACCTTCGAGGTGATACCGCGCCGCATTGAGGACCGCGGGGGCGGACTGGCCCGCGTGAACGGCCAAGTGCGCCTGCTCGAAGGCCTGGCCCAACCCCACGAGGAAGACGAGCTAGGCCTGAGCTACTACAACACCATGACCACCTGGATTCAGGTGGATGCGCTGCTGGAGCTCTTCGGCCTCACCCGCCAGGATTTGCAGCAGGGCGACGAGGCCCAACTGGCCCGCGCCGTGCGCAGCGTGGCCCAGCGCATCCCTACCTACGTGACCATCAAGGACGTAAAATACCGCTGGGGCCACGGCCAGGAGGACATCTACCCCGTTGCACAGATTGAGAAGCTGTGGAGTGACATGTCGGCCCTGCCGGACGTGCCCTGCGGCTACCTGGTGGTGCCCCGCAGCCGCGGCCAGCAGATGAAGGACCCCGCCCAGCTCGATGCCTGGGTAACCGACGGCAGCAAGGACCACGTGGCTTCGCTGGCGCAGTTTACGTAAGTCAAGGAAAGCGTACGGCGTGTCAATGAAGCGGGCGCAGCAGGGAATTGCTTATATAAGCAGCTCCCTGCTGCGCCCGCTTCATTTTTCAGCTTCCTACCGGCCCGAGCACTGCTCCTTGCACTAACAAGCTGAGCCACAAGACACTTTTGCCCGAGCCCGCAGTTACTAGAATCTGGGGCGGGGCCTAACACCGGCGGCCTGCCCCGCGTATTTCCTGCGTCCACCACCAACCACCTTTCTCATGGCTACTTCCCCTTCTCCTGCCACTACCTTCCGCCTGGGCGGCGAGTTGACCATCAACCGCATGGGCTACGGCGCCATGCGCATCACCGGCGACGGCATCTGGGGACCACCCCAGGACCACGACGAGGCCATCCGGGTGCTGCAGCGGGCCGTGGAGCTGGGCATCACCTTCATTGACACCGCCGACAGCTACGGCCCCAACGTATCGGAGGAGCTGATTGCCGAGGCCTTGCACCCTTACAAGGCAGGGCTAATTATTGGCACCAAGGGCGGGCTGCTGCGCACCGGCCCCAACCAATGGCCCATTGACGCCAGCCCCAAGCACCTGCGCGAGGCCCTGGAAGGCAGTCTGCAGCGGCTAAAGCTCGACCAGATTGACCTCTACCAGCTGCACCGCGTTGACCCCGAAGTGCCGTTTGAGCAAACCCTGGAGTTTCTGCAACAGGTGCAGGAGGAAGGCCTGGTGAAACACATTGGCCTCTCGGAAGTAACCGTGGAGCAGATTCAGCAGGCCCAGCAATACGTGAAAGTAGTGTCGGTGCAGAACATGTACAGCGTGGACAACCGCAAGTGGGAGGCCGAGCTGAACTTCTGCGAGAAAAACGGCATGGCCTTTATTCCGTGGTATCCGCTGGCCGGCGGCAACGAGGAGGCCCTGAGCAAGCTCACCAAAATCGGGCAGAAGTATAACGCCAGCAAGCAACAGGTGGCCCTAAGCTGGCTGCTGCACCGCTCCCCCAACATCCTGCTGATTCCGGGCACCTCTAAGGTGAAGCACCTGGAAGAAAACGTGCAGGCCGCTTCCCTGGCCCTCACGCTGGAAGACATGGCCGAGCTGGAAAACCTCGGCGGCTCTTCGGACCCGGAATAAGCCGCCCACTGTAACCTCATGCCCGGTTCGTACGAAGCACTACCGTAGTTCTTCGCATGAACCGGGCTTTTTCGTGGCCGCCCGTGTTGTCAGTGGCTACGAAAATGCCTCTACCCTTTCTTTTTCCCTACCCCCTTCTCAGCTATGAACCACTTTCTTCTCACGAGCCTCGCGCTAAGCGCGAGCTTGCTGGCGCACGCGGCCACCGGACAAACGGCCGCCAAACCCGCCGCACCCAAGTACGTGCGCACGCCCACCGGCTTTCTGATGGTGCTGCGCCAGGGCGACAATGTACTGCAGGAATTAGAGCAGTTGACAAGCCGGGAAAAGATTCCGGGGGCCAGCCTGGCCGGCATCGGGTTCGGGCACCCTACGTTCGGCTTTTGGAATGCTCAAACCAAAACCTACGACCCCAAAGCCTTCCGCGACGTGGAAATGGCCAGCCTCACCGGCAGCATAGCCTGGAAGGAAGGCAAGCCAGCCCTGCACCTGCACGGCGTAGCCGCCGACAAAACGTTTGCCACCGTCGGGGGCCATATTCTGGCGCTGGAAGTGGGCACGGGCTCCATGGAAATTACCGTAACTGTGCACCAGCAGCGTCAGATCCGAGAAATAGATGAGCGCAACGGTGCCACGGTGATGAGCTGGTAAAGTCCCCGCACCCACTAATCGGTAGCGGCGGCGTGCGTACCTTGCGTAGTGGTTAGGCCGCCTTTATCTGGCCTGACTGCCGTGTTTAGATGAGTAAAACTATACAGATTGGCGGGTTGGCCGTGGAAGTAGTGCGCAAGGCCATCCGGACCATGCGCGTAACGGTGTATCCGCCGGAAGGCCGGGTGCGCGTGGCCGTGCCCTTGCGCCTACCCGAGGAAACCCTGCATCAGTTTGTCCTTTCCCGCCAAGACTGGATTAAGAAGCACCAGGCGCGGTTTGCCGCCCTACCCCCGCCCGCAGCCCTAACCTATTGCACCGGCGAAACGCACTTCTACCAGGGTCGCCCCTACGAGCTACGGGTGCATGCCACCACCAGCCGCCCCCGCGTGGTTCTCACCGAAGAGCATCTGGACCTGCACGTAGCGGAATCGGCTACTGCTGAGGAGCGCGCCGCCGTACTCAGCGCCTGGTACCGCGCCCGCCTGAAAGAGCAGATTCCGGCGTTGCTAGCTCACTGGGAGCCGATTGTGGGTGCGCGGGCTGAGGCCTGGGGCGTGAAGCAGATGCGCACCCGCTGGGGCACCTGCAACATTGGAGCCCGCCGCATCTGGCTGAGTCTGGAACTAGCCAAAAAGCCTCCGGGCTGCCTTGCCTACGTGGTGGTGCACGAGCTGGTACACCTGCACGAGCGCCTGCACAACGCCCGCTTCTGGGGCCTGATGGACCAGTTCATGCCCGACTGGCGCCAGCATAAAGCCGCCCTGCAAGCCAACCCCACCGGCCAGCAACCCACCGGCGACGACGCAGACTAAACTTAAGTGGGATAAGTAGCATTGAGGCAGGCCAGCCGAAGGAGTTGAGCGAGAAATAAACGAACGTCATGTCGAGCTGGTCGAGACATGACGTTCGTTTAATATTCACAACCAGGGCTTTATCACCTAGTTGCTCCAATCCCTACCCTTGCCGATTATCAAACCCGCCGCTCGCCACGGCGCTGTCGGCCGCCGGTGCGTACATACGCCCAGTGTGTACTCTATAACTGCAAGGGCATGGCCTCAACAACCGATTTGCAACGCTTTCTGGACGCCCAGCGCACGGACTACCCAGTGGCGTTGGCCGAAATAAAAAATGGCCGCAAGCGCAGCCACTGGATGTGGTACATCTTCCCCCAAATCCGAGGCCTGGGCTTCAGCGAAACCTCGAAGTTCTATGCTATCCGCGACCGTGCCGAAGCGGAGGCCTTTCTTCAACACCCCGTACTAGGGCCGCGCCTGCTGGAAATATCCCGGGTCCTGCTCGACCTCCCTGGCTCCAACGCCACCGCCATCTTCGGCAGCCCCGATGATGTGAAGCTGAAATCCTCCATGACGCTGTTTTCCTGCGTGCCCAACGCCGACCCCGTCTTTGAGCAAGTGCTGGACAAGTTTTTCCACGGCGACCCCGACGGCAAAACCCTACAGCAGCTTAGCCGCACTTGAGTTTGCCCGTCACTATATATTTAAAAATTTGGCAGTGGTAAAATAGCAGGTGAATGTTATCTTGATGGATGCTTCAGACGACTCTCACCTGCC
>NZ_BMGS01000006.1 GCF_014640315.1 Hymenobacter glacieicola | reverse complement strand
TTTACCGGGCGCCAGAAGCTGCACTACGCCACCCTGCCCCTGTACTTCCTCTCCGGCCTGGTGACACTCATTGATATTGCCGTGCCCATTGCCTCCTTGTTTCTTTCGGTCTACCCCTGGCACATTGCCCTGGATGCTTTTTTTCTGCACCTGGCGCCGCTGCTAGGCATTGGGCTGCTGATTCGCTACAAAGCGCAACAGTGGCTGCGGGAACCTCAGGAAATGGGCCTGCACCTGGCCGGTGGCATCCTGCGGGTAGGCACCTGGTGGGTGTACTTGCTGGGGCTGGTGTACACGTTTTTGCGGGTGCGCGTGCCCTACATTCCAACTCCCAAGGAAGGCAACACCCGCAATGAGCTGAAGATCTGCCTGCCGAACATCCTGACCATTGTGCTGTGCGCCGTGGCTGTGAAATACGCCGGCCGCGTAGACTGGAGCCCTTATTCCCGGCTGATGGCGTTTCTGGCTACCTCCAACGCAGCCATCTTGTTTGCAGCCGTAGGAATGGGCCAGCACACTTGGGTCCGGAACATGCTGAACGATTTCAGCACCCGGCCCCTGAGTGGCTTGGTGACGGCAGGCCAAAAAATCGTGCAGACGCTGACCGTGCGCACCCAAACGGCCGGCATTTCCTTGGCCGCCAGTAGCCTACTACTGGTGGGCGGCATTGACACTGCTCAGTACATTGAGAAGCAGCTTACCGGCCTGAGCGCAGCTTCCTGGGTTGTAAACGGGGACGAAAAGCTTCACCTGGGGGTGCAGCAGGCCGTTTCCTCGCCGGCCCTACCCATCCCCTTTTCCTCGTTTACCACGCACCGGCTCCTGGCCAGCTACTCTTCCGAGTCGGCCCCGGCCATGGTTGGCCTGCCCATGACCGATAAAGTGCCAACGGATGAAATGGCGACTTTGTACGAGCAGGGCAGCATTCCGCTGCTAACCTGGACGGTGACGGGCGCTTCTGTTGCCAACTGGCCCCAGATGGCACAGGCATTTAAAACCCTGAACCGGCCCGTGCTGCTGCGGCCCGTGCTACCTGCCCTCCCCCCCGACCAGTACCGCAAAGCCTGGCATCAGCTGGTTCACCAGTTTCAAGATGCTGAAATCACCCGCGTTGTTTGGGTCTGGACTCCGCCCGCGGCCACGGCGGTGCAAGCTTACTTCCCCGGCAAAAAATACGTCGATTGGGTGGCCATTGATAAGGAGGAAACAGGTATTTCCGGCCAAAATTTCCTTGCTACCTACCTGCCTTACCGGCATGAGTTTGCCGCCAACCTGGCCCTGCACGACAAACCTGTTATGCTGCTGGGCGCAGATCAGCGGTTTAAAAACCGGCGACAGGCCGAGCTTATTACCCAGCGCTTCCCAGAAATCAAGGCCATCATTCTGCATGCCGAGGAGCACCCAAGGAGTACCCGACTGCTAACCAGCCGAATGCAGAGCAGCCTCAACGCCGTGAGTAGCAATTAACTACGGCGCCGGGTAGGCCGAACACGCATTCCGTGGGGTGGCGGCCTGACAGAAAAACACCTGGCCGGTACTACGTAGCCAACTTGCCTACGCTAACATTTGGGAACCTGGGGCGTTAGGGGAGGGACTATCTGCCCTATGCAAACCGACATACTCATCCTTGGCGCCGGAGCGGCCGGACTACTGGCGGCCCGAAATTTAGCTCGGGCCGGACGCTCGGTTACGCTGCTGGAAGGCCGTAACCGCTTCGGGGGCCGCATTCATAGCTCAACTGCCGGTAGGTTTTCCCGGCCCGTGGAAAGCGGGGCCGAATTTCTGCACGGCGACGTTCCTCTAACCCGGCAGCTGCTGCAGGAAGCCGGTATTGCGTGCCACGACACGGCCGGCATCAACTACGAGGTAGCCCAGGGCCAAACGCAGACGTCTGAAAGCTTCTTCGACGACATGCCTCTGCTGCTGGAAAAGCTACATGCCCTACCCCACGACATGGCGCTGGCAGATTTTCTGGAGCAGAATTTCCCGGGCGAGGCATACCACGTAATGCGCGAGCAGGTGAGGCGGTTCGCGGAAGGCTACGATGCCGCGGATGCAACCCGAGCCAGTGCGTTTGCCTTGCGCGAGGAATGGAGCGGCAACGGGGCCGAAGAATCCCCACGGCCTGAGGGCGGGTACAGCCGCCTGATAAGGTGGCTGGTGCAACAAACCCAGGCTGCCGGCGCCCACCTGGAGCTGGGCTGCCCCGTCACGGCGCTGCACTGGCAGCCGGGCCTGGTCTGGGCTACCTGCGCCGACGGCCGGCACTTCAGCGCCGCGCGGGTGCTTATTACCGTTCCGCTGGGCATTTGGCAGGCCGAGGCGGGCCAGCCGGGTTACGTACGCTTGGAACCCGAGCTGCCCATGCATCGGGCTGCGGCTCGCGCCCTGGGCTTTGGGTCCGTCATTAAGGTTCTGCTGGAGTTTGCTACTCCACTCTGGGAGCACGCCACCACTCAGCTTACTCGCCCGCTTCCCGACCTGGGCTTTCTTTTTTCCGACGCGCCCCTGCCAACCTGGTGGAGCCAGCTACCTAATCAGAGCCCCATTCTCACCGGTTGGCTAGCCGGTCCGGAAGCTTACCAGCGTCGCTTTACTTCGGAGGAAGACCTACTCACCGAGGCCCTCGGTTCGCTGGCCTACCTGCTGGGTACTACCCCTGGTCACTTGCGGAAACATGTGCGCGCCCACCGCATCGTTAATTGGGCAGCTGATCCGCTGGCCTTGGGGGCTTACGCCTACTCGGCGCTGGGGGCCACGGCGGCTCGCGCTGCCCTAGCTACCCCAGTTGATGATACGCTGTTTGTGGCGGGCGAAGGCGTGTACGATGGACCCTACATTGGAACCGTAGAAGCGGCTCTGGTCAGCGGCGCCAGTGCTGCTGAGCGGTTGCTAAAGCGGCAGTAACTTTCTGCTACCTCCTTATTTTGCTCATAAAACCAGACGGCCCTTCCTCCCAAGGCTAGGAGGAAGGGCCGTCTGGTTTTACTGAGGGAAGCAACGTGCTACCGGTGGTCGTTGCGGTGGGCCGCCTCCCAGCGGGCACGCTCCTGGGGCGTTACGCGGTGGTTCTTCTCGTAGCCATAGTTGAAGTTTCGGTCGTTCCGGTCTTCACGGCGGTTGTCGTTGTCGCGGCGGTTATCCCGGTAGTCGTCCCGGCGCTCGTTGCGCTGGGTGGCTTCCCAACGGGCTTTTTCGGCGGGCGTTACCCGGTGTTTTTTGTCGTAGCCGTAATTAAAGTCCCGGTCGTTTCGGTCGTTGTATTTAGTGTACCCCTTGCGGCGTTTGTCATCATCCCGGTGGTCAGGAACTGGGGCAGCAAATGAAGCGGTAGAAGAAAACAGAACGAGACCAGTGGCGAGGGAAAGCAGGGCGGTTTTCATGAGAATGGGAAAGGTGAAAGTGTAGAAGTAGCCGCCGTTCCAAAGGAAAGCGACGAGCCAGTGAAGTAGTGTTAAGCGCTTGACTGCCCACTTGCAAGCCCCGCGCCGAATTCGGTTCTTGAGCCTCCTGCCCCGTTTTTACTCTACCAGCAGCCCGGTTCGCTCTACCAGCCGGCCCAAAATTTCCGCTGTTTCATTCGGGCGGCTCGGCTGCTCCCCATCCGCCTGCTCTGCTACCCGGCGGCTGGCCTGACGCGTACAAAAAAGGCGGAGGAGCTACGGCCGCCAAACCTGCTCCCCCGCCTCCGCTGCCTCCGCGGCAGCTAGCTTGTGGCTGCCTACAGCAGCCCAACTCCGGCTCCGGCCAGCTCCGCGCGCACGGCCTCCGGCCAAATGCTCACCTGCACCTGCCCGATATGGGCCTTGCGCAGCATAAACATGCACACCCGGCTCTGGCCAATGCCGCCACCAATGCTTTGGGGCAGCTCGTCCTTAAGCAGCTGCGCATGAAACGACAGTTCCTGCCGGTCTTCGCAGCCACGCAGGGCCAGCTGGCGCACCAGCGCGTGCTTGTCCACCCGGATACCCATCGAGGATACCTCGAAGGAAGTTTGCAGCACGGGGTGCCAGAGCAGAATGTCGCCGTTGAGGCCCCGATAGCCTTCTTCGGTTTCAGTACTCCAGTCGTCGTAGTCGGGGGCGCGGCCGTCGTGGGGTTCGCCGTGGCTCAACTCGTGCCCGATGCCCATCAGGAACACGGCGCCGTATTGCTTCACGGCCTCGTGCTCCCGCTGCTTGGGCGTGAGGCTGGGGTACTGTTTCAGCAGGTCCTCGGCGTGCAGGAAGGTAATTTTGCCGGGCAGCGCGGGCGTAATTTCCGGGTACTCGGCCGTTACGCGCGCTTCCGTGGTTTTCAGGGCCTCATAGATGCGCTCTACGGTAGCCCGCAGGAAAGCCGGCGTGCGCTGCTCGGGGCTGATGTGCTTTTCCCAGTCCCACTGATCCACGTAAATGGAGTGAATGGGCGAATACTCCTCGTCGGGGCGCAGGGCGCGCATGTCGGTGAGCAGGCCCCGACCCGCTTCAATACCCAGCTCCTGCAGGCGCACCCGCTTCCATTTGGCCAGGGAGTGCACCACCACTGCCCGCCGCTCATCCAGGGCTTTAATCGGAAACCCCACGGGGCGTTCCACCCCGTTCAGGTCGTCGTTGATGCCCGTGCCGTCCAGCACAGCAATCGGCGACGAAACCTTGCTGAGCTGCAGCTGGGCACTGAGTTCTTTAGCGAAAGTATCCTTTACAAAGGAAATTGCTTCCTCAGTTTTCAATAAATCCGGGGCGCTCATGGCTATTTATTTTAGGAGTTTATGATTGGTTTTTTCAGTTCGAAAAGGCACACGAATTCCCTTCTCCCAAATGGGAGTTTTTTCAAGAATTCAGAAATTACTTGTGCGCAATTACTACGGGCTACTACCAGCTACTGCGCGTGCTAAGCTGGCCCGCAGGCATAAAAAAAGCCTTCCAGGTAGTGGAAGGCTTTAAAAGAAAATCAAGTAGTGATTTTTCAGTTCTCCAAGGGAGCAATAGCCTTCCAGTCTCGAATAAGATTATTCGAGTTATTATTCTGGAGGTTATTGCGGAAATGACGCATATGAAAGGTCTGTTTTTCGTCAGATGTTATGCAAGTATAAATCAGCGTAATTATTTATCCTAATTAAAACCGGCAATTATTTTCCTTTTACACGTATCCTGATAAATAAAAGCGTTGCGTTAGATCAGCAAAGCCAGCGGCGGCCGGCGCGGCAAACTCATTCCGATCCATTCAGGGCGTTGCGCACATCCCGCACAGCCTGCACCACCGACATGGGCACCGGAGCCTCGGGTTGCAGCAGCTTAAGCAGGCGCAGGTACTTGGCCCGGCCCTCGTTGCGCATCAGCGGGGGCACCTCGTACACGAACACCTTAAAGGGTTCTACCTTCTGCACCCCAATCAGCAGAAACCGGTCGGCGTGCAGGGCATCGGCATAAAACGCGGCCTGGCGGTCGTAGTCATACTGGGTGCACTGCTCCACGAAGTGGTTATGGTCGCGGGCCATGGTGGTTTTAAAGTCCACGATGGTGTAGGGCTGGCCGGGCTGGTCTACCACCAGGTCGGCGCGGAGCTTGCAGAGGGTGCTGGTCAGGGGCTCGGTAAAAATGCAGCTGGGCTCCGGAATACCTTGCTCAAGCAGGGCATTCACCTCGGGGTTGAGCTTCACGCCGTCCACCATCCACCAGATCAGGGTGTCATTGATGCCGGGCTGCCCGGGCTGGTACAAGTCGGGCTCCAGAATGGCGGTATGAAAGGCCGTGCCCAGCCCGAGAGCTCCGCCCACGGAATCGTGGGGGCGCGGAGGACGCCCGTTGAGGGCATCGCGCAAACGCGAAAGGTCGGAGTTGGCAATGGCCGGCAGGGCGCGGTAGTCGTCGTAGGGAATACGCAGTAGGTCGGGGCGGGCGGCGGTAGTGGTAGAATCAGTCACGCAGAAAGAACAGCGGAGCCGGCAAAAAGGCTCCGAAAAATGACAAAGCAGGGTTTGAATGAGGGAGTATAGGCATTTTTCTTTACTTCCCGGCCCGCTTGCTTGCTTTGCCCTGCTCCTAACCCACCGCTGCCCCGGCCCTACCCGCTTACTTGCCGCGGCTGTTTACCGGGCCAGTTGGCCAGGGGCGGTGCCGGAGGGCAGAAGCTGCGCCGTAAACCTTACCCCTACTGCGGGCCCGTGGTTTGCTGGTCGGCCCGCTCGCCGGTTTCCTCGGACATTTCGTACTCCCCCACCCGGCCGTACTGCCGCTCCCGCTGCAGGCCTTTGTCTTCGCCGTAGGGGTGCCCACCGAAGCCGTGGCGCATCATGGCAATGGCTTTGGCCCAGGTTGGTTCCTTGTCGCGGGAGGTAAAAAGCTGCATTACCGACTGGGAAATGACGGGAATGGGTACTTCCATATGCAGGGCGTCGGCCACCAGCCAGTTTACCTCGCCGGTGTCCTCAATGTAGCTGGGCACGTTGAAGCCGGCTTCTTCATCATAAGTCTTTTTCATGAGCTCTACCAGCCAGGAGCGCACCACCGAGCCGTTGTTCCACAAGCCCAGAATGGCGCTGACATCCAGCTTTTCGCGAAAGTGGGTGAGCAGGCCCATGCCCTCGCCTATGGCCTGCAGCATGCCGAATTCGATGCCGTTGTGCACCAGCTTCACGTAGTGGCCCGTGCCGGCCGCGCCCGTGTGCAGGAAGCCGCCCGGCACCGACGTAGCCACGAAAAACTCACGCAGCTGCTCCACGGCTTCGGGTGCGCCGCCCACCATGTAGCAAGCGCCGGTGCGGGCTCCGCCGGGGCCGCCGCTGGCGCCGCAGTCCAGGAAGTGCAGGCCCTGCTCGCGCAGCCGCGCCGCCCGCCGGATGGAGTCGCCCCAGTAGGAGTTGCCCCCGTCCACAATAATGTCGCCGGCTTCCAAATGGGGTAGTAACTGCTGGATAAGCCCATCTACGGCCGCCCCGGCCGGGATGTAGAGAAACACCTTGCGCGGACGCTTCAGCTTGCTAACCAGCTCTTCTATGCTGCCGACCACCCGCAGGTTTTCCGCTTCCAGATCAGGGCGGGGATGAATATCGAGGCCCACGACGGGGTAGCCTTTTTCGGCAGCCTGCCGGGCCAGGCCTGTCCCCATTTTGCCGAGGCCAATGACCCCGATTTGCGTTTTGCTCATGCCTATCAAGTAGTAGAATGAAAAAAATAATAGCGCGAGGTAGGTAAGATGTAGGCCAGGCCAGTAGCACGCCGGCCACAAGAATGGCCCGGCGGGCCAAAGCCGGCTCTGGGGCTACCTATTCAGGGGAACGGGGCTGCAGTAGCTTGGCAATCAGGCCGGTCCAGCCGGTTTGGTGGCTGGCCCCGAGGCCCTGGCCCGAGTCGCCGTGGAAATACTCGTGAAAAAGCAGGTAGTCCTTGAAGTTGGGGTCGGTCTGGAATTGCTTGTCGGGTCCGAGGCAGGGGCGGCGGCCGTCGGCATCGCGCAGGAACAGGCGGGTGAGCCGCTCGGTGAGGGCCTGCGAAATTTCCAGCAACGTGCTGAACTGGCCGGAGCCGGTGGGGTACTCCACCTTAAAGTCGGGACCGTAGTAGTGGTAGAAGCGCTGTAAGGACTCTACCAGCAGAAAGTTCATCGGCAGCCAGACCGGGCCGCGCCAGTTGCTGTTGCCCCCGAACAGGGAAGTGCTCGACTCGCCGGGCTCATACTGCACAACTTCCTTCTTCCCATCGGCATACTCGAACACGTAGGGCCGCGCCAAGTGGTAGCGCGAGAGGGCCCGCACCCCGTAAGCAGACAGAAACTCGGCCTCATCCAGGGCCAGGCGCAGCAGCAGCTTCATGCGGTGCCCTCGCAGCAGGGAAAGCAGGTGGCTTTGGCCGCGTCCCGGTTCCTGCCACCTCGACACCAGCGCGGCCAGCGCGGGGCGGTGGTTGAGAAACCAGTTCAGGCGGTACACAAAGCGGGGCATCTGCTGCAGGGTGTCCTCGTCGAGCACCTCCACGGCAAATAAGGGAATCAGCCCCACCATGGACCGGATGCGCAGGGGTAGGCGGCCGTGCTCGGGAGTGTTGAGCACATCGTAGTAAAACCCATCCTCCTCGTCCCACATGTCGATTTTCTGGTCGGCCAGGTTGGTCATGGCCTGGGCGATGTAGAGGAAATGCTCGAAAAACTTGCTGGCCATGTCCTGGTACACCGGGTTGGTTTTGGCCAGCTCCAGGGCCATGCGCATCATGTTTAAAGCAAACATGGCCATCCAGGCCGTGCCATCGGCCTGCTCGATGTAGCCGCCGGTGGGCAGCGGGGCCGAGCGGTCGAACACGCCAATGTTGTCCAAGCCCAGGAAACCACCCTCGAACACGTTGCGGTTGTTACGGTCCTTGCGGTTTACCCACCACGTGAAGTTGAGCAGCAGGCGGTGAAACACGCTTTCCAGAAACGGCGTGTCGCCCTGGCCGCCCCGGAGCTTGCGGTCCATCTTGTATACCCGCCAGGTAGCGTAGGCGTGTACCGGCGGGTTTACATCCTCCAGTTTCCACTCGTAGGCCGGCAGCTGGCCGTTGGGGTGCATGTACCAGTCTTGGCAAAGCAGCTGAAGCTGATTTTTGGCAAACTCGGCATCGACCATGGCCAGCGGGATGCAATGGAAAGCCAGGTCCCAGGCCGCGTACCAGGGGTACTCCCACTTGTCGGGCATGGAGATGATGTCGGCATTGTTGAGGTGGGGCCAGGTGTGGTTGCGGCTGCGCAGGCGCGCGGCGGGTGGCGGCGGCGAGGCCGGGTCGCCCTGCAGCCACTGGGCTACATCGTAGTAATAAAACTGCTTGCTCCAGAGCATGCCGGCCAGGGCCTGGCGCTGCACGTTACGCGCATCGGGGCTGTGGAGGTCGGTTTGCAGGTGCTGGTAAAACTCGTCGGCCTCGGCCTGGCGCTGCCGCACAATGGCGGCAAAATCGGCGAAAGGCTCGGGTAGCTCGGGGGCGGCCAGGCGCACGCGCACCACCCGGCTTTCGCCAGCCGGCACGCTGAGCGTATAGTGGGCCGCCGCGCGGGTGCCCAGCCGGGCGGAGTTCACGGCCGCTTGATTGCCATGAACCAGGTAGTCGTTGATGCCATCCTTGCAGTAGGCGCCGGCATTGGGGGTACCGTACAGGCGCTGGCAGTTGGTATCGTTGTCGCAAAACAGCAGCGTGGGGCCTGCATCCGCGGCAGCGGGCACGTCGCAGTAGAGCTGCAGGGCCGGGAGCTTAGCATGCTCCACTCGAATATGGCCTTCCGCCAGGGCACGAAGCTGGGGCCGGTAGTCCTCGTAGCCCCAGGCCCAGGTGTTACGAAACCATAACTGGGGTAGCACCTGCAGCACCGCCGCTTCGCTGGCCCGGTTGTGCACCGTTATTTGCAGCAACAGATCTTCGGGGCCGGCTTTGGCGTACTCCAGAAAGATGTCGAAGTAGCGGTTCTCGCGGAAAATGCAGGTATCCAGCAGCTCAAACTCGGGCTTGTGCCGGCCGCGGCGGGCGTTTTCCTGCACCAGCCACTCGTAGGGGTAGGCGTGCTGCGGATACTTGTACAGCATCCGCATGTAGGAGTGCGTGGGCGTGTTATCTAGGTAGTAGTATAGCTCCTTGACGTCCTCGCCATGGTTGCCCTCGGGCCCGCTCAGCCCAAACAAACGCTCCTTCACGATAGGATCCTGCCCATTCCAAAAGGCGGGGGCCAGGCACAGCAGCTGCTGGTCGTCGGAGATACCGCCGATTCCTTCCTCGCCCCAGCGGTAGGCCAGGCTGCGGGCCATATCGTGGGTGGTGTAGGTCCAGGGCTGGCTGTTGGCGGAGTAGTCCTCACGCACCGTGCCCCACTGCCGCTCCGATACGTAGGGCCCGAAGCGGTGCCATGCGGCCTGTCCTTCCTGGGCCTGTTGCTGCCGTTGTTGTTCCTGGGTCATACAAAATACGCCAGCGAGCAGTTACCTGTTCTTCGCCGGACCTTAAGGGGTAGCACATGAAGCCTGCACTGCGGCGGGCTACCAGATAACCCGGCCGCTTACCGCAACTCAGCCGTTATCGGCAAAACCAGGGTAGAGGGTCATGCCGCCGTCGGCGAAGATGGTGGTACCCGTCACGTAATCAGCTTCGTCGGAGGCCAGCCACACGGCTACCATACCAATGTCGGCGGGGTCGCCGATGCGGCCGTAAGGAATCAGGGTTAGCAAGTTGCGTTCTTCCTCGGGCGTGTCGCGGGCCGAGAGGTTGATGGGGGTAGCAATGGCGCCCGGCCCGATGCTGTTCACCCGAATGCGCTGGGGCGCGAGCTCCTGGGCCATGCTCTTCATCAGCTGCATGATGCCGCCCTTGCTGGTGGCGTAGTTGACGTGCCCGGCCCAGGGAATAACCTCGTGCACCGAGCTCATACAAATGATTTTGCCCGTGGCCTTGGATACTTCCGGCTGCGGACCGCGCCGCACAAACTCCCGGGCCGCCTCGCGGGCGCACAGAAACTGTCCGGTCAGGTTCACGTCAATCACCTTCTGCCACTGCGCCAGGCTCATTTCCAGAAAGGGCGAATCCTGCTGAATACCGGAGTTGTTAACCAGAATATGCAGGGTCTGGAACTGCTCCCGAATCTGGTCGAACATGTGGAGTACCTCGTCTTCCTTGCTGACATCGGCCTTGATGGCCACAGCCCGGCCGCCCGCCTTTTCAATGTCGGCCACAACGGCGGCGGCTTCGTCGGCACTGTGGGCGTAGTTGACAATGACGGTGGCGCCTTCGGCGGCCATGGCCCGGGCTACGCCGGCCCCAATGCCGGAGCTCCCCCCCGTCACGAGGGCAATCTGGTGTTGAAGACGCTGGGAGTTTGAGGAGTTTGCCATATAGCTCAGGAGAGAAGGTCAGTGGAATACTCTTCTGCTAGACTGGCAAACCCCAGCTTTAGTTACATGAATGTCTGCTGAAGCGAGTGGTACTCAGTTTAGCCAAGGCAAAAGGTGCCTCGGCCAGTTCAGCAGGACAGTTTTTTTGCTTGGTTGCTTGGTCTGTTCTACCTCCGGGTAACATCTTGACCTTCCAGACTAACAAACATTCGTTTGCGGAAATTAAAGTAGTATATTGGGGCTTGTTGATAACCGGCCCGGAGTTGCCGGGCAACCGCGGCAAGACTGGGGTACACGTTGTTCTGGTCTGTAAATTACTGAGCGTGAGCATAAGCTTCCTACCTAGCCGCGAAGGCGGAATGTTAAACCACGGCAACGATTTGCGCAATCTTTAGCAGGCCTTTGGCGTAGGGCTATCAGCACCCTACCTCCCACCCATGATTACAACCCGCAAAACCAATAAGCGCCAACTGATTCTGGAAGAAGCGGCCAAGCTGTTCAAGCAGAAAGGCTTCAGTGGTACTTCCATGCGCGACTTGGCCGGCGAAGTAGGCATCGAAGCCGCCAGCATGTACAACCACATCAAGTCCAAGGACGAGATTCTGGAGCTGATCTGCTTTCGGGTGTCAAGCACCTATATTTCCCAGCTGGCCGAAATTGAGGCCACGGAAGCGCCCTTCGTTGAGAAGATTAAGTCGCTGATTCGCCTGCACATTCGGCTGATGATTGAGGACGGCGCGGCCGTATCCGTGGCCAACCACGACTGGAAATACCTACCCGAGCCGGCCCTCACCGAGTTCAAGGATGCCCGCAAGCAGTACGAAAAAGGCTTCGCGGCCTTGATTGAGCAAGGCATTGCCGCCGGCGAGTTTCAACCCGTCAACGTGTCGGTGGCCTTGTTTACCATCCTCTCGGCCGTGCGCTGGGTAGAGCTCTGGTACCGCCCCGGCCGCGAGCTGTCGGCCGAGGAGCTGGAAGCCAACATCGTCACCATGCTCCTGACGGGGCTAGAGAAGAAATAGAGCTGTTAGCTATTGACTCTTAGCTGTTAGCCTCTCGGCTGACGAAAGCTAACAGCCAATGGCTAGCGGCTAATAGCTAAACAACATGAGTCGTTTTCATAAAGTCAAAATCAAGAGCATCGTTCGGGAGACGCCGGACTGCGTGAGCGTGGCCCTGGACGTGCCCGCCGATCTGCGCGAGACGTTCAAGTTCACCCAGGGCCAGTACCTGACGTTCCGGCGGGAGCACAATGGCGAGGAGCTGCGCCGTTCCTACTCCATTTGCAGCAGCCCCCTGGAAAACGAGTGGCGCGTGGCCATCAAGAAAGTACCGGAAGGCCGCTTTTCGTCGCTGGCGGTAGAGCAGCTGCGCGTGGGCGAAGAGCTGGAAGTAATGCCCCCAATGGGTCACTTCTACACCGAGCTGCACCCGGAGCAGCAGAAGCTCTACGTTATGTTTGCGGCGGGCTCGGGCATTACGCCGGTCATGTCCATCATCAAAACGGTGCTCCTGACCGAGCCCAACAGCCGGGTCTACCTCATTTATGGCAACCGGGGCCGCAACTCCATCATCTTCAAGGAGGAAATTGAGGGCCTGAAAAACCGCTTCCTGAACCGCCTGAGCGTCTACCACATCCTCAGCCGCGAGCAGGGCGACACGGACCTGCTGTTTGGCCGCATCAACGCCGAGAAAGCCCGGTTGTTCCTGGAGAAGATTGTGCCCGCCCGCGAAATTGACGAGTGCTTTATCTGCGGGCCGGAGGAGATGATTAACGACGTAAAGGACGTGCTGGCCGAGGCTGGGGTAGCGCCGGAAAAGATTCACTTCGAGATGTTTGCCTCCGCCGGCAGCGCCCAGCGCGCCGCCGCCCGTCAGGCCCAGCGCCCCGCCGGCCAGTACGACAAGCACAGCCAGGTAACCGTGCAGCTGGAAGGCACGAAGCGCATCCTGGAAATGTCGTACTACGGCGACACCATTCTGGACGCCCTGCTCGAAACCGGCGCCGATGCCCCCTACTCCTGCAAAAACGGCATGTGCAGCACCTGCCGCTGCCGCATCACGGCAGGCACCGTGGAAATGGACGTGAACTACTCTCTCTCCGACACTGAAGTAGCCAAAGGCTACGTCCTCTCCTGCCAAGCCCGCCCCACCTCCGAAAAGGTTACGGTGGATTTCGACCAGTAAACCACGATTGAAATGGATACTGGGAAATTATGGACTGTTAAGAAGACTGTATATGGAGCTCATAGAGAGGAATACATATTTATGGCTGGCCGCCTGATTATGAAGCGGTGGTATTTAAATGGTCAACTTTTAAGTAGCCGTATGTTCCACCATTACGAAGGCCTGACACAATTCACGTCTGAAGGCAGAAAACATAATGCTACTGCTTATGAGAATTTCAGGCCTACTCAAGATAGGAGCGATTAGAACATTCAAAGAATTCAGTAGTACAACCTAAACTTTTCTCTACATTTAACTAACGAATGTTAGTTAAGCTTTGTTTAAGAGGCATGGAAACGCTAGAACTCACCCAGGAAGAACAGTTTCAGGCCCGCATTGACGCCGATGTCCGCATTGAGCCCAAGGACTGGATGCCCGACGCTTACCGCAAAACGCTGATCCGGCAGATTTCCCAGCACGCGCACTCCGAGCTGGTGGGCATGCTCCCGGAAGGCAACTGGATTACGCGGGCACCTTCGCTTAAGCGCAAGTCCATTCTGCTGGCCAAGGTGCAGGACGAAGCCGGGCACGGCCTCTACCTCTACTCCGCCGCCGAAACCCTGGGTGCCTCCCGCGACCAAATGCTGGCCGACTTGCACTCGGGCAAAGCCAAGTATTCGAGCATTTTCAACTACCCTACCCTCAGCTGGGCTGACATGGGCTGCGTGGGCTGGCTGGTTGATGGCGCCGCCATCCTGAACCAGGTGCCGCTGTGCCGCACCTCCTACGGCCCCTACGCCCGCGCCATGGTGCGCGTGTGCAAGGAGGAAAGCTTCCACCAGCGTCAGGGCTTTGAAATCATGCAAACTCTGTGCGAAGGCTCGCCGGAGCAGAAGGCCATGGCCCAGGAAGGCCTCAACCGCTGGTGGTGGCCCACACTGATGATGTTCGGCCCCAAGGACTCGGAGTCGCCGAACACGGCCCAGTCGATGAACTGGCGCATCAAGCGCTTCACCAACGACGAGCTGCGCCAGAAATTCGTGGACATGATGGTGCCCCAGGCCGAGTTCCTGGGCCTCACGGTGCCGGACCCCAACCTGAAGTGGAACGAGGCCAAGCAGGGCTACGACTTCGGCGATGTGGACTGGGAAGAGTTCTGGAACGTGGTGAAGGGCAACGGCCTCTGTAACCAGGAGCGCCTGCAGGCCCGCGTGCAAGCCCACGAGGAAGGCGCCTGGGTCCGGGAGGCCGCCCTGGCCCACGCCGAGAAGCGCAAGCAGCGCGAAGAAGCCAAAGCCGTAGCCGCCTAACGCACCCTAGCATACCCCGTCCTGCTGGGCTTGTCGGGGCATTTTGCTTGAATGCTGATGTTCCCACCCAGCGTCAGCCCGCGAAATGCTTCGGCAAACTCAGCAGGACGGATAATTTCCGGGCGTATCCATTCCCACTCCCTCCTAAACTCTTACCCTCCTACCCTCACGCCCTCCCAATATATGTCCCAAAAAGAATGGCCGCTGTGGGAAGTTTTCATCCGCAGCAAGCAGGGCCTTGACCACAAGCACGTGGGTAGCCTCCACGCCGCCGACGCCGAAATGGCCATCCAAAACGCCCGCGACGTGTACACGCGCCGCCTGGAAGGCGTCAGCATCTGGGTAGTAGAAAGCAAGCACGTGCACGCCTCCAACCCCGACGACTCGGCCGCTTTCTACGAGCCGGCCAACGACAAAATCTACCGCCATCCGACCTTTTACCAGGTGCCGGATTCCATCAAGCACATGTAATGATGACGGACTCCCCGATGCCCGCGCCAGCCGCCGCCGCGCCCACGCCCGAAACGCCGGCCCAGCTGTTTGCCTACGTGCTGCAGTTGGCCGATACCAGCCTGATTCTGGCCCACCGCCTTTCCGAGTGGTGCGGCCACGGCCCCATTCTGGAGCAGGACCTGGCCATGGCCAACATTGCCCTGGACTTGCTGGGCGAGGCCCGCAGCTACTACCAGTACGCCGCCGAGCTGGAAGGCCAGGGCCGCACCGAGGACGACCTGGCCTACCTGCGCTCGGCCGTGGAGTACCGCAACCCCTTGCTGGTGGAGCAGCCCAACGGCGACTTCGCCCACACCATTGTGCGGCAGTTTATTTACGACTGTTTCCACTACCATTTGCTGCTGCAGCTCAAGTCGGGCCCCGATGCGCAGCTGGCGGCCATTGCTGAGAAGTCGGTGAAGGAAGCGGCCTACCACATCAAGTGGAGCTCGGAGTGGGTAATTCGGCTGGGCGACGGCACCGAGGAAAGCCGCCGCCGGGTGGAAAAAGCCCTCGGCAACCTCTGGCGCTACGCCGGCGAGCTGACTACCCCGTCGGCCACCGAAAAGGCCCTGCAAGCCGCCGGCTATCTGCCCGACTACGCCCCCCTTCAGCAGCAGATTGACGCTCACGCGGCCCGCGTGTTCGAGGAAGCGACCCTGCCGGTGCCCCAGGGTGTGTTCATGCAGAAAGGCGGCAAAGACGGCCGCCACTCCGAGCATCTGGGCTACCTGCTGGCCGAGTTGCAATACCTGCAGCGCACCTATCCCGGTTTGCAGTGGTAAACCGGCTGTAGAGACGCAAGATATTGCGTCTCGTCGTTAGCTTCGGTTGCTGAGGTCGTTTAAGCCGCGCCGTTTGAGGCCGGTTGTTCTGACGACGAGACACAAAATATTGCGTCTCTACTCTAAGTCGGGAAGCGGCGGCGTTGATTCAGCACGCTTAGCTCGACGTCTTTCTAACCTCATCATCTTATTACCCTACCCCCTTATGCCTACCGAAGAGCACATCTGGCAGCTGCTGGAAGACGTTTCCGATCCGGAAGTGCCCGTGCTCAGCATCCTGGACCTGGGCATCGTGCGCGCCGTGCGGGTGGAGGGCGAGCAAGTGCACGTTACCATCACACCGACCTACTCCGGCTGCCCGGCCATGAACACCATTGCCACCGAAATCCGGCTGCGGCTGCTGGCGGAAGGCATTACCAAGCTGCAGATTCACAACCAGCTCAGTCCCGCCTGGACCACCGATTGGATGAGCGCCGCCGGCCGCCAGAAGCTGGAAGAATACGGCATTGCCCCGCCCGTCGACGGCACCGCTACCGGCCATCTGCTCAACCTGTTCGGGGCCGATACGGCCGTGCGCTGCCCACTCTGCAAGTCGGAACACACCCACCTGGTCAGCCAGTTCGGCTCCACGGCCTGCAAAGCCCACTACCAATGCGACGACTGCCTGGAACCCTTCGACTACTTTAAATGCCACGCCTAAGCTGACCTTACAGCTGACATAGACATTACATCAGACTAAGACCGTCATGCTGAGCCCCGCGAGGCACCTCTCCCGCTTCGTTGTAAGCTTCATTGATTAGTCAGCGGTAGAGATGCTGCGGCTGCGCGGACGCCAGATAAAGCACGACGTTCTTTTTGTTCTCCACCACCCTACCCACTCATGTCCGAAACTTCTTCCCTGCTCTTTTCCCTTGATGGCGGCGTCGCCACTATCTGCTTTAACCGGCCCCAGGTTTTCAACAGCGTTAATAAAGAGGTAGCCCTGGCCTTGCAGCAGCACTTGCGCGAGTGCCAGCAGAACCCGGCGGTGCGCGCCGTGCTGCTCACGGGCACCGGCAAAGCCTTCTGCGCCGGCCAGGACCTGGCGGAAATCACCGGCCCGGATAGCCCGGAAGTAGCGGAGATTGTGGAGAAGCTCTATAACCCCATTGTGGAGCTGATTCGGGCGCTGGAAAAGCCGGTGGTAGCGGCCGTGAATGGGGTTGCCGCCGGCGCGGGTGCCAACCTGGCCCTAGCCTGCGACATTGTGGTAGCCAAGGAATCGGCCGCCTTTATTCAGGCCTTCAGCAAGATTGGCCTGATTCCGGACAGCGCCGGCACGTTCTTCCTACCCCGCCTGATTGGGATGCAACGAGCCTCGGCCCTGATGATGACCGGCGACAAGGTATCGGCCCCGGAAGCCGTGCAGATGGGCATGATTTACAAGACCTTCCCCGACGACACCTTCGAGCAGGAAGCCCAAGCGCTGGTGCGCAAGCTGGCCGCCATGCCCACCAAAGGCTTGGCCTACACCAAGCAGCTCCTGAACGTGTCGTTCAGCAACGACCTAACCCAGCAGCTGCGCTACGAAGCCGACTTCCAGCTCCGCGCCGGCAGCACCTCCGACTACCGCGAAGGGGTAGCGGCCTTCCTGGAGAAGCGCCAGCCAACCTTCACGGGGCAGTAGGGGCGCCGCATGCAATGCCGCAGCGCCAAATCAACCCATCTGAATTGTCATTCCGACGCAGGAGGAATCTGGATTAAATCGTTGCTACGGCTTAACTCAGATTCCTCCTGCGTCGGAATGACAAACGGGACAAACTCACCAACAGACGCTAGATATTGCGTCTCTACCTCGTTCAACGAAACACGAGCCACATGATTATCGGCATTATCGGCAGCGGGGCCATGGGCGCGGGCATTGCCCAGGTGGTAGCCTCCGCCGGCCACACCGTCCGCCTGCTCGATCAGAACACCCAGGCCCTGCAGCGGGCCGGCAAATCCATTCAGGGCAGCCTAGACAAACTAGCGGAGAAGGACAAACTGACCGTTGAAATGGCCGCGGCCATCTTCGCGCGCCTGCACCTGACGGAGGACATCAGCTCTTTCGCCGACTGCGAGCTGGTGCTGGAAGCGGTGGTGGAAGACCTCGGCGTGAAGCAGCAGCTGTTTCGGGAGGTAGAAATGCTGGTGTCGGAAACCTGCCTTCTGGCCTCCAATACCTCTTCCCTGTCCATTGCCTCCATTGCCGCCGCCTGCCAGAAACCCGAGCGTTTCATCGGCATTCACTTCTTCAACCCGGCCCCCATCATGCAGCTGGTAGAAGTTATTCCGGCCGTGCAGACGCGGGCCGGCCTGGCCGAGCAGGTGCGCGACCTGGTGCAGAGCTGGGGCAAGCTGCCGGTGCTGACCAAGGATACGCCGGGCTTTATTGTGAACCGGGTGGCGCGGCCGTTCTACGGCGAGGCCATCCGCATGCTGGAGGAAGGCCTGGCCGACATGGCCACCATCGATTGGGCCATGACCGAGCTGGGCGGCTTTCGCATGGGGCCGTTTGCCTTGATGGATTTCATCGGCCACGACGTGAACTACCGCGTTACGGAGTCGGTGTTCACCTCGTTCTTTTTCGATCCGCGCTACAAGCCTTCCTTCACCCAAAAGCGCCTGTTTGAGGCCGGCTACTACGGGCGGAAGTCGGGCCGGGGCTTCTACAGCTACGCCGCCGATGCCGCCCTGCCCGAGCCCACCCGCGACGAAGCGCTGGGCCGTCAGGTGCTTTACCGCATTCTGGCCATGCTCATCAACGAAGCCGTGGACGCGCTGGCCCTGAACGTGGCTTCCCAGCAGGACCTGGAGCTAGCCATGACCAAGGGCGTCAACTACCCCAAGGGCCTGCTGGCCTGGGCTGATGAGCTAGGCCCGGCCACCGTGCTGGCTACCCTCGACAGCCTGTACGAAGAGTACCACGAGGACCGGTACCGGGCCAGCCCCCTGCTGCGCCGCATGGTAAAGGCTGGGCACACTTTCTTTCAGCATGAACCAGCCGGAAACCACTAACGCTAGCCGCAAGGCCGAGGCCGTAAAGGACCGGATGCTGGGCCACGACGCGTTCAGTCACTGGCTGGGGCTGGAAATCGACGAAGTGGGGCCGGGCTACTGCCGGCTGCACTTCACGGTGCGGCCCGACATGCTCAACGGCTTCGCGGCCCTGCACGGGGGCGTCACCTTCGCCGCCGCCGACTCGGCCTTTGCCTTCGCCTGCAACAGCCACGGCCGCCAGAGCGTGGGCCTCACCGTCACGATTGACTACCTCGAAGCCGGCAAGCTCGGCGACGTCATCACCGTGGAAGCCCGCGAGGAAAGCCTCAAGCACAAAGTAGGCGTGTACCACGTGCGCGCCACCAACCAGCACGGCGCAGCCCTGGCCCTGTTCAAAGGCACCGCCTACCGCACCAGCAATGAAATCTTGTGAAATGGTGAGATGGTGAAATAGTGAGTTTGACCGCCTTGAACGGTCCGGCTTCCCACACCACCTGAACATCAAACTCACCATTTCACCATCTCACCATTTCACTACCCATGACCCAAGCCTATATCATCGACGGCATCCGGACTCCCATCGGCAACTTCGGCGGCACCCTGGCCGCCGTTCGGCCCGATGACCTGGCGGCCCATGTCATTCAGGAACTGCTCCGGCGCAACGCCTCCGTTGACCCGGCGGCTATTGCTGATGTCATACTGGGGTGCGCCAACCAAGCGGGCGAGGATAACCGCAACGTGGCCCGCATGGCCCTGCTACTGGCGGGCCTCCCCACCTCCGTGCCCGGCGAAACCGTGAACCGTTTGTGCGCCTCGGGCCTTTCGGCCAGCATTGCCGCCGCCCGCGCCATCCAGAGCGGCGACGGGGACTTGTTTATTTCCGGTGGGGTCGAGAGCATGACCCGCGCGCCCTACGTCATGTCGAAGCCCAGCAAAGCCTTCGGCACTGATTCTAAAATGTACGATTCCAGCTTTGGTTGGCGCTTTGTCAATGAGAAGCTGGAGGACCTATACGGCACCGATGCCATGGGTGAAACGGCCGAAAACCTGGTGGATCAGTACCACATCAGCCGCCAGGATCAGGACCAGTTCGCCTACGAGTCGCACCAGCGCGCCGGCCGGGCCCGCGACTCCGGCCGCTTCGCCGAGGAAATCGTGCCCGTAGCCATTCCCCAGCGCAAAGGCGAGCCGGTGCTGTTTGCCCAGGACGAGTTTATCAAGTCGAACACTACCCTGGAGGGGCTGGCCAACCTTCGCCCGGCATTCCGCAAGAACGGCTCCGTGACGGCCGGCAACTCCTCGGGCCTGAACGATGGGGCGGCGGCCCTGCTGCTGGCTTCGGAAGAGGGCATCCGGCAGCACAACCTTACGCCCCGGGCCCGCATCGTGGCTATGGGGGTAGCGGGCGTGGAGCCGCGCACCATGGGCATCGGGCCGGTGCCAGCTTCGCAGCAGGCCCTGAAAAAGGCCGGCCTCACCCTGGACCATATCGACCTGATTGAGTTCAACGAGGCCTTTGCGGCCCAAACCCTGGCCTGCGTACGCGGCCTGGGCCTGGAGGGCTCCGACCCGCGCATCAACCCCAACGGCGGGGCCATTGCCCTGGGCCACCCGCTGGGCATGAGCGGGGCCCGCATCCTCAACACGGCGGCCCTGGAGCTACACCAGCAAAACAAGCGCTACGCCCTCGTGACCATGTGTGTGGGCGTGGGTCAGGGCTACGCCGCCATCATTGAAAAGGTATGATTTACTCGTTTAACGGCTTGGTTCCGGTAGTGCACGAGTCGGCGTTTGTGCACCCGCAAGCCACGGTGACGGGCAACGTCATCATCGGCCGCAACGTGTATATCGGGCCGGGTGCGGCTATCCGCGGCGACTGGGGCCAGATCATCATTGAGGACAACTGCAACGTGCAGGAAAACTGCACCGTGCATATGTTTCCGGGCACCACCACCCGGCTCAAGGAAATGGCCCACATCGGCCACGGCGCCATCATTCACGGCGCCACCATCGGCCGCAACGTGCTGGTGGGCATGAACGCCGTGCTCATGGACCGGGTGGAAATCGGCGACGAAAGCATCATCGGGGCCCTGAGCTTCATCCGGGCCGACGAAGTTATTCCGCCCCGCAGCCTGGTAGTAGGCAATCCGCACAAAATCATCCGCGAAGTCAGCGACGAGATGCTGGCCTGGAAAACCGAAGGCACCCGCATCTACATGCAGCTGCCCGCCGACCTCCACGCCACCCTGCAGCCCTGCGAACCGCTCCGGGAAGTCCCCGCCGACCGGCAGGTGCAGCAGGGCAGCTACCAAACCTGGGCCGAGCGCAAAGCAGGCGAGTAGTTTTGCAAAAGAACGTCCTGCTGAGCCTCGCGAAGCATCTCTACCGCTTCGTTGTGCGAGCATCAGGAGTTAGCCAGCGGGAGAGATGCTTCGGCTGCGCGGACGCCAGATCAAGCAGGACAAGTACTTAGGCAACGTCAGCCCGCGAGATTCCTCGCTGCGCTCGGAATGACGTTCTAACAACTCCTACCCCCACACCCTCCTACCCTCCTACCCTAACTATATGACTCCCACCCTCGAAAACTACGTGATGGGCCGCTGGATGGCCGGCTCAGGTGAGCAGCACGAGCTGCACGATGCCTCTACCGGCGAAGTCATTGCCGTTGCCAACGGTGAAGGCCTCGACTACGCGGCCATGTTCGACTATGCCCGCCGCACCGGCAACCAGGCTCTGCGCAAGATGACGTTCCACGAGCGGGGCCGCATGATTAAGGCCCTGGCCCTGCACCTGGACAGCAAGAAGGAAGACTTCTACACCCTCAGCTACCGGAGCGGCGCCACCCGCGCCGACTCCTGGATTGACATTGAGGGCGGCATCGGCAACCTGTTCGCCAACGCCTCCCTGCGCCGCAAATTCCCCGACAAGCCGTTCTACGTGGAGTCGGACCCGATTGCGTTATCCAAGGCCGGCAACTTCATGGGCCACCACATCCTGGTGCCCAAGGAAGGCGTGGCCGTGCACATCAACGCCTACAACTTCCCCATCTGGGGCATGCTGGAGAAAATTGCCGTGAATCTGCTGGCCGGCATGCCCGCCATCGTGAAGCCGGCCGTGCCCACGGCCTACCTCACCGAAGCGGTGGTGCGCGAAATTATTGCCTCCAAGATTCTGCCCGAAGGCGCCCTGCAGCTGGTGTGCGGCACCGGCCAGGGCATTCTGGACCACGTAACCTACCAGGACGTGGTAACCTTTACGGGCTCGGCGGAAACCGGCCGCAAGCTGCGGGCCCACCCGCGCATCATCACTGAGGCCGTGCCGTTTACCATGGAAGCCGACTCGCTGAACGCCTCGGTGCTGGGGCCGGATGCCGTGCCGGGCACCGTGGAATTCGACTTGTTTATCAAGGAAATCCGCAAGGAAATGACGGCCAAAGCCGGCCAGAAATGCACGGCCATCCGCCGGGCCATCGTGCCCGAAAACCTGCTGGAAGACGTGCAGATTGCCCTCGGCAAAGCCCTGGCTCAAACCACCGTCGGCCACCCGCAGGCGGAGGGCGTCCGCATGGGCGCGCTGGTGAACATGACCCAGGCCAACCGCGTGCGGGAGCAGGTGCGGGAGCTGGCCAAGAACACGCCCATCGTGTACGGCGACCTGGACAACGTGCAGGTAATCGGGGCCGACTGCAAAACGGGCGCCTTCATGTCGCCGATTGTGCTGCTGAACCCCGAGCCGTTCAAGTTCACCGATTCCCACGAGGTAGAGGCCTTCGGACCCGTGGCAACCCTGATGCCCTACCGCAACCTCGACGAGGCCATAACCCTCTCGAACATGGGCAAGGGCTCCCTGGTGTGCTCCGTAGCTACCAACGACCCGCGCACAGCCCAGGAGTTTGTGCTGGGCGCAGCCACCCACCACGGCCGCATCCTGGTGATTAACGAGGAGGTAGCCAAGGAAAGCACCGGCCACGGCTCGCCCCTACCCCTGCTGATTCACGGCGGCCCCGGCCGAGCCGGCGGCGGGCAGGAAATGGGCGGCATGCGCGGGGTGGAGCACTTCATGCAGCGCGTGGCCATTCAAGGCTCGCCTAGCATGATTACCGCCATTACGGAGGTGTACCAGCCCAAGGCCAAGCAGATGGAAAAGGACAAGCACCCCTTCCAGCACTACTTCGAGGAGCTGGAAATCGGGCAGACCTACACCACCCACCGCCACACCGTCACGGAGGCCGACATCACCAACTTCGCCCAGGTGTCCGGCGACAATTTCTACGCCCACGTCGATGCTACTTCCCTGGAGGGCACGCTGTTCACGGGCCGCGTGGCCCACGGCTACTACATCCTGAGCAAGGCCGCCGGCATGTTTGTGGACCCGCGCAAGGGCCCGGTGCTGCTCAACTACGGCCTCGACGAGTGCCGCTTCACCAAGCCCGTCTACCCCGGCATGACCATCGGGGTGAAGCTGACAGTGAAGGAGAAAATCGGGCAGGAGAAGCGCGACGAGCAGGACGTAGCCAAAGGCATCGTGCGCTGGCTCGTGGACGTCTCGGATGAAACCGGCGAAACCGTAGCCGTAGCAACCATCCTGACGATGGTCAAGAAGAAGGAACAAGCGTAAATGTAAACCTCTGTCATCCTGAGCCCCGCGAAGGACCTTATCACGCTAAAACGCTGAACGTAACACCAGTTCGTTCCAGAGTAACAAGGTCCTTTGCGGGGCTCCGGATGACAGTTATTAGTGCCACATGCAAACAGGAACTGTTACTACCCACACCACTCCGGAAGGAATTGCCACCATTAGCTTCTTCCACCCCAGCCACAACTCCCTGCCCGGCGCCCTGCTGACGAAGCTGGCCGACACCATTACGCAGGTTGGCCAGCAGGCTGCTACAAAAGTTATCATTCTCAAAAGCGAAGGCGCCAAGACTTTCTGCGCCGGGGCCTCCTTCGATGAGCTGATTGCCATTGAAAATGAGGCGCAGGGGCTGGAGTTTTTCTCGGGCTTCGCGAAGGTGATTAACGCCTGCCGCACCTCGTCCAAAATCATTATCGGCCGGGTGCAGGGCAAGGCCATTGGCGGCGGCGTGGGCGTGGCGGCGGCTACCGACTACTGCTTTGCTACCGCCCAAGCTTCGGTAAAGCTAAGCGAGCTGGTCGTGGGCATCGGGCCGTTTGTGGTGGGCCCGGCCGTGGAGCGCAAGATTGGTGTGGCGGCCTACGCCCAGCTGGCCCTGGATGCGGCCGAGTTCCGCTCGGCTACCTGGGCCCAGCAGCGCGGCCTCTACGCCGAAGTGCTCGACTCAGAAGAAGCCCTGGACGCGGCCGTGCAGGCTTTTGCCCACAAGCTCGCCGCCTACAACCCCGAGGCCCTAACGGATTTGAAACGCGTTATCTGGGCGGGAACCGAGCACTGGGACCAGCTGCTAGTGGAGCGGGCGGCCATTAGCGGCCGGCTGGTGCTCTCGGACTTCACCCGGCAGGCCATCCGGCAGTTCAAGGCCAAATAATCCTGCCACCTTATCAGCTGCTGAGGTAGTATTCGGACCTAACCGCTAGCAAACAAAAAACCCTCACTACAAGGCGCAGTGAGGGTTTTTGGTGATCCCGCTGGGATTCGAACCCAGGACCCATACATTAAAAGTGTATTGCTCTACCAGCTGAGCTACAGAATCATTTCCCTGCCGTTGGCTGATGCTTTTCGGAAGGGAGTGCAAAAGTACACGGCAGTACCTTTGCTTGCAACTCAGGGGCTTGAATTTGGTAAAAATATTCAACCACTTCTATTAACTACCTCACAGTCAAGCACACTTTTTTCGCTTCCGGCGGGCTGATTCACTTCTGGGGCCCGACAAAGCACGAGGTGTAGTTCCTGCTATAACAGATACGCTAGTCGCCTCCCCCGGCTTGCCGCCAGGCTTCCTGACGGAAGGAGGAACACGCTGGGAAGAGGCGAAGTGCGTACGCGTACCTGCTACCCTACACAAACAGGTTGGTGGTGCTTTTCACGAAATTGCGGGCAATGCTTTTCACCGTGGTGGGGTCCAGGGGCTCATCGAAGGCCTCCGAGGCAGCAACGGCTGTAATACCGGCGGCAGTATTGATGATGTTCGCACCGGCCTGCGTGGTATTGCTTTCCGCCGGATACATTGCTTCGGGGTTGCCTCGATCGTAGACGGGACGCGTGGAAGGGTTGGTATCGGGTGAGGGGCCGCCGTTGTCAATGCCCGAAATCCAGCTCTTGGGTATCTTATTGAGGTTGGACAGATTGCCAGCCAGCGTAGTGCCGTTGCTGGGGTTACCGCCTTCCACCGCCCGCCGAACGGTGCGTACGTGGGAAGAATGGCGCGCCTCAACCGAGTGAATGTTCAGGGCCGACTCCAGAATGTCCTTGTTCGGCATCAGAACCGGGGCACCGCCTTTGTAGGCCCGCACACCGGTATCGACGAAGGACTGGGCTACCCCCAGAAACATTTTGTAATCGGTGAATACCGTGGCAAACGGGCCAGGCAGCACTCCTCGCCCGCCGGTATAATCAAAGGCGCTAACGGTAGGATCGGGAATAGCCGCTGAGCCTAGTACTTCACGCAGCACTTTAATGTGGCCAGATTCGTCGTTGCGGATGGTTTCAAACGCTGGTCGGTCGGTGGCCGGAATCAACTGAGTCGGAATAGTAGCCTTCAGGCCGCTGTCGTAGAAATAAAACTCCAGGTACTCCAGGCTTAGGGCCAGGTTCAGCACGGCAATAATCTCGGGCGTTAGGGCAGTGGTCTGGCCATAGGCTCGCTGGAAAATGCCGCTTACCAAACCGGGCAACATGGCGGCCGTTACAGCTTTGCCCGCAAGGCCAAAGTGGCGGAAAACACGCCGCCGTGGGTTTAGGCGCTCGTATACCTCGGGGTCAACCTTTTCAATATCAGAAATCAGTTTTAGTAGATCCATGGTGGAATGTCAATAGAGAAGTGAGGAACTGATGAGGGAAAATCAGGTGCGTGACAGCGCTAGCTAAAGCTGGTGGCGCTGAGCCTGGAACCTGCCTTCAGGAACTGGTTGGCGGTAGCCAGCACTTCCTGGGGCCGCTTCGACCTTTCCTTGCCCGTACCGGTTCCAACGCCTGGCATCGTGCTAGTAGGACTAGGAGTGAACACATCAACCACATCGGAAGCCACAAAGGAGTTGTACTGCCGCAAGTCGCGGATGAGGGCGGCGTGGCGGGCTTCCACAGACACGATTTTGCCGGCCAGCGTCAGGTTTGCAGCGCTCTGAATAAAGCGGCCGGCGCCGTTGTAGGCCGCCACGCCTAGGTCTTCGAAGGCCTGGGCGTTAGTCAGCACGCTGCTCCGGTCATCAAAGTTGATTTTGCTGAAATCGGGCTCCAGCGCTCTAATGGCATTACCGGCTAGGACACCTTTAAAAAAGTCGGCGTGCGCCTGCTCGTGCAGGGCCAAATCGTCCAGAATCTGCTTTTCGGCGCTGCTAGCTCCCAGGCCTTTGTAGTAGGCCCCGTTCTTGATTTGGGCGTAGAAAGCAGCTTCCAGCTGTTCCAAACCGTAGGCATAGTTTAGGATGCCGGTGTCGCCGGTACCTACGTCCAGCAGGTTGGTGTCGACGTTATCGGTGTCATCGTCGCAACCCGCCAGAAACAACCCGGCAAGGGCGGCCCCAGCACCGGTGTAGCGTAAAAAGTCTCGGCGCGGCACTCCTGCGGGTGCAGCTGGAGTAGCCACTAGGTTAGTGGGCTGAGATACTGAGTTTGTCATCATAGGAGGCTGAGCTAACTTGGTGGAACACACCCCGTTGTACGCCCCCAGCTTAGAAACCACCTCCGCAGCAAGCCAAAATCCGTATTAATCTAGTCTAAATCCGTATTTCGTTATAGTAACAAACCGCACGAAATATATAACTGCAGTTATATATTTCGTGCGGTTTGCCTTTGCTTATCTAGCCTGCCAAAGGCCGACGGCTAGCCCTGTTAATGATGCCAGCCGCAGTCAGCTTTCAGGTGGTAGATGCTGCTGCTGCCGGCCTCGCGCAGCACCCAGTTGCCAGGCTGCCCCAGCCACTGCAGCCGCCCTTCCTTATCAAAGCGGTTGGCAAAATCCAGGGAGCACACATCCAGCATATCAACTCCCACGTGCTTTACGCGCAGGTGTTCCACGTATTGTAGCTCTAGTTTGCCGGTATCCAGGCAGGTAGGGTGCAAGGCTAGATTATGCGCTGGCGAGGTCATGGCCGCCGAGGGGTACAGCAAGCCATCGAAGGCTTCTCCCAACTCGCAGGCCTCGGCCACGGCAATAGACAGGCGGTAGTGGTGGGAATTGTGCTCCGAAACGGGCTTGATGAGTACCCGGGTCAGGAAGGCCGCCACCAACCGGGCCGGCTCGGGCAAGGCAGCCCGGGCCTGCCCGAGCACCTGGTTTCGGTCGGCGTGCGGATCATCGGAGCACTGGTCGGGCTCGTGAAAGCTAACCAGGCGCAACGGCTGCCGACTAATCCAGCGGCTGATAACGATGTGGTCATCGGGCTGGACTCCAGCCTCGAAAAAGGGCGGATGCCAGGTGGCGCTGGCGTAAAACATGGGCTGCCCCGCCCGGTTGGCCCGCTGGTCGTTGGCTACCCGCTCGGGGGGCGGATAAGATACCTCCGACCAGTAGGTGGGCGGCTCCTGCCGGGGCACGCCCCGGTAAAGCAGCACGCCCGCAGGCAGTTCGATGCAGCGAACCGGATGGCTGGTTAACAGCCGTCGAATGCGCCTGCTCAGCTCCGTAATGGAGTGGCGCCGCAAGCTCAGGTGCCGTAAGGCAGCCAACTGCTTACGGACAATGGCAACTTCAGGCGGGGAGAAAGAGGGTACCATAGGCGGTTACGAAAGCGCACGAAGCATGTGCCAGCCTTTTTACGGGCGGTGCATTCAACCTCGGACAGTGCCAAAGGAAAGTTCAGAATACGGGCTTCACTGCGGAGCCCGTGCGGACTGTAAACCCGGTAGCTTATCGGTACCTAGCCTGATAATCGTACTCAGAAACGTCCTGAGATTGAGAAGTGCTGTTGCGGCGAATCAGCCAGTACAGGCCGGCCACGGCGGCCACCCCCGCTCCTACGGCCCACAGCGGCACCGCGCGCTCCGGGGCTGGTGGCACGTAGGTAACGCCCGTTTCATTGGCAGTTGCGGACTGGCCCACGTAGCGGCCCTGGGCCGGTACGGCCAGCTCCTCAAACTGCCGGGCCAGCCGTTGCAGCTCCCGTTGCAGCACCTCGCCGCGCATCGGAATGCCGTGCCCGGTGGCCGCTACTGCCGGCTGCAATTCGGCCAGCAGAACCATGGACTGATGCGCTTCGGGCCAGTCGGGGGTGAAGTAGGCGGGCGGCCCGTTCACTTCCTGGCGCTGCTGCCACACGGCCGTAGCCGACTCCTGCTTGGTGGTCACGAAGGCGTCGCCGGCCAGCAGGGTGCGGTCCTGCTCCCGGAAAAAGGAAACGTGGCCCGGCGTGTGGCCCGGCGTAGGCAGCCAACGCCACCCCGGCAAGTGCGGTACGGAGCCATCAGCGGGCAAGGGCTGCACCCGGCTGCCTAAATCAAGCGGGGCTTTAGGATAGAGAAACGACATGGCCGCCATGGCCCCACCTCCCACGGTGGGGTCGGGCGGGGGGTAGGCCGAGAGGCCGCGCAGGTACGGCAGCTCCAGCGGGTGGGCGTACACCGTCACGTTGGGCCAGGTTTTGAGCAGGTGCGGCAAGGCCCCTACGTGGTCGAAGTGGCCGTGGGTGAGCAGGATGGCCGCCGGCGGGTTACCCGGCCCAAACAAATACTCGGCCGTGTGCTGCACCTTGGAGCCGGAGCCCGGCAGGCCGGCGTCCACGAGCACCCACGAGGCCACGGGCTGCTCCTGGGTTCGGAGGTAGTACAGGTTTACAAACACATTGCGCTGGCCCCACAGCCCCGGCACCACGGGGTGCAGGGCGGGCGTATTGGCGCGAGTATCGGTGGGTTTGGCAGTTGAGGCAGACATAAGCAGAACAAAAAGGTGAACGAAGAGAGTACTTCTCTCCCGCCGCCGTTAGCGGCCAGAGGGAGCGGGTAAGGCGCAGCTACACAACACCTCACGGGTAGGGCCAGCCACCTTATAATCGGGCAGCGACACTTCTTTCATATAAATGACATCTAACTGGCGCAGGGGCGGGTGGGCCGGGTTTTCGTGCCAGATACGCAGCAGGTAATTGCAGTAGTAGGGCCGCATAAAGGAGTTGTCCACGAACAGGTAGTTCTCGGAATACTTCCGCCACCGGTCGTTGCGGAACAGGGAAACCACCGAGGCGGGCTTGACCAATGTCGTAGCCCTACCCTCCTGGTTTAAGTCGACGTGCCGGCCGTCAGTGGTAGTGCCATCCAGAATATACCAGCCGTCATCCTTGAACACGGAGGGCGCAAACATGCCCCAGTGCTGATCCGTGCGCACGAGGTAACCCAGCCACCGCATGGGCTGGCGCATGGTCCACTCGGGGCGCACAATGCTATCCAGGTTCCACCAGCACACGTAGGCCAGCAGCCCCAGCACCGCCCCTTCCCGCACGGCCCGCAGCAGTTTCCGGAAGCCGTCGGAAAGCTCCAGCGACGTTTCTACCCGCAGCCGTACCCCGCTCCGCCACTGGGCCAGACGGGTGTTCCAGGGCTGCACCAGCCGCGCCGCCACCCGGGGGCCGAGGCGCTGGTAGGCCGGAACTAGCTTCCGCTCCAGCCAATCCATGGCATTGCCGGGCAGCAGCCCCAGCACGGAGGCCCAGTTAATCAGGAAAAACAAGCCTACGTAGAGCGTGAGACTAATACCGAGGTGAAAGCCGTACATCACCACTACGAAGAACAGCCGCCACCACGGCACCCGCCACGGAATGAACAGGACGCAGGGCAGCAGCATTTCTAGGTAGAACGTCATCCAGGTCAGAGCCTGCAGCAAACCCCGATACGGATACAGCAGCCGCCCGCCCGGCAGCACTACCTGGTCGAGGCTAAAGGCGTAGTACAGGGCCGTGCCCTCGTGGTGCCACTCAGGGCCGCTTTTAAGCAGGGCCGTGCACCAGTATACCAGCGCCAATTGCACTACGTAGGCCAGCGTGGCCGCACTGGCGTAGGTCATGCTCTCGGGCAAGGGCTTGCGGCGGGCATCCAGGGAGTACACCCGGCCCCAGGGCAGAAAGAAGCCCCAGAACAAGAGCATCCGCAGCAAATCGTCGCCGCCCTGCAGAATCAGCGGGTTGCGGTTCTGAACCGACACCAGCAGCACCCACGACAGAAACGTCATCAGGCGCGTGTGGTAGCCGAGCATCAGGGCTACGGCGGCGGCGGCGGCCAGCAGAAACAGCACCGCTTGTACCTGCCACAACCCACTGCTAGCGTGCAGAGAGAATTCGTACGGATTCCAGCTGTGCTCCAGCAGCACGGGCAACGGCAGCACGCCCATGTTGGAGTAAAACGCCTCTAAATCGGTGCTACGGATACCAATATCAATGAGTAGAACAATGGCAACGGCCGCCCGCAGCAACGCCAGGGCTCGTAGGTCTACTTCAAAAAAGCGCCGCAACACCGTATAAAGAGCTGGCATGCCGTATCCGGACAGAGGGGAAAAAGAGCGAAAAGCGTACTACAAGCTACTGAGCAGCGGTAGCTTGCCAGGCCTATACCATTCCGAGCCCGACAAGAACCCTGAATGCGCCGGCCAGTGTATAGCAGGCGGCTTCAGGGTTCTTATCAGGCTCGGAAGAAAGGCAGCTTAGGCGACCCTAGTAGGTAGTGCTACCGCTGGTAGAGCCCGACGTGCTGCCCCCGCTGGTGGTGCGGCCTGAGGTAGTACGACCAGACGTGGTACGACCAGACGTGGTACGGCCCGAAGAGGACTTTTTGGTAGCCTTGGTAGAGCCAGCGCCGGAGCGGCTGGAACGGCCGGAAGTGCTGGAACCAGAGGTCATCGAGCCGGAGCCCGAAGTAGAACCGCTGGTGCTGCCGCCCGAAGTCATGGAGCCGGAACCTGAGGTACTGCCGCCCGAGGTAGTGCTACCCGAGGTAGAGCCTGAGGTCATGGAGCCGGAAGTGGAACCGCTGGTTGAGCTACCCGAAGTCATCGAGCCGGAGGTAGAGCCACTGGTGGTGCCACCGGAGGTAGTGGAGCCCGAAGTAGAGCCGCTGGTAGTCGTGCCCGACGTGCTGCCTCCGCCCGTGCCACCCGTAGTGGTGCCTTGCTCCAGAGTAGCAGTGGGAGTAGCCGTTGATACTTCAATGCCAGCTGCGGCAACGAAGGCGGCAATAAAGGCAGAACCGAGGAAAACAGATGCTTTTTTCATAGCGCAGAAAGAGTGTGGTTGGGGAAAAGAAAGTTGAAAAGGTACCGTACAGAAGTACGGAAGTTGAGCCTACTGACCGCCGGTAGTAGAACCAGTGGAGCCGGTTGAACTGCCCGAGGTAGAGCCGCCCCCACTAGTTGTATTGCCGCCTACACCGCCCACCGGGGCAGTTGTCTCCGGAGTGCCGGCCCCCTTCGTCTCATCGGGCAGGGAGTGGGCGGTAGTAGAGCCGCCCTGCGACTCCGGTACGGCGCTAATGGAGTCCGAGGTAGCGTCGGGGTAGCCATTGATATCGGCACTGCCGTTGCTATCCATGTCGCCGCTGGCATCCGGGCTGGTGGCGGTGTTGGCGTCGCGGTCTTTGTCGCCATTACAAGCTCCTAGGCTTAGTGCGCCGCCTACCAAAAGTGTCGCTAACCAGGGCATTCGTGCTCTATACATAGTATGATTATCAGAGTGAATCGTTCAGCTGCCCCACTTTACCATCCTGCAGTCAGGATTTCTGGAAACCAAGCAGCCACAAAATTTCCCTTGGCTATACGGACAATGGCTTCGGAGAAATGAAAATATTTAAAAAGAATAAATACTGGTTTTTATTGGAATAAAAACGGAGGAGATAAATACGGAGGAAGCGCTTTTTAGCTCCCTGACACCGTTTTTCACGGCGTTGTGGGAAGCAATTCCTGGCTGTTTCCGCCACGCCGGCAAATGTTTTATTCTTCCAGCCTCAGATTCGTATACTGTATCAGCTGAATGCAACTATGCTTTTTTAGTCGATGTTGCGACATAAATAGCGTAGTCTTGTCCCCGCCTAATTTGGCTTGCTCCCGCAGCCCTGGCGCTTCTTCCCTTTCTTACCCGTCCCTAGCCGACCTCCTACCCTGTTCGGCTGGCACTTACAGTCTTCTGGCATGATTCGAATTTTTTTAGTTGACGACCACGCTATTGTGCGGGAAGGGTTACGCGCTGCCCTGGCCACGGAGCCTACCCTAAATATTGTGGCCGAAGCCAGCAACGGGCAGGAACTGCTGGATCGACTGCCCACAACTCAGGTTGATGTAGTGATGCTGGACATGAACATGCCCATCTTGGATGGCTTAGCTACTACCCAGCGCCTGCGCGAGGAGTTTCCCAATACGCGCATTCTGATTCTTTCCATGTTGAACCACGAGCGAAATATCGGTCAGGTGCTCGACGCCGGGGCCCACGGCTACGTGCTGAAAAATGCGGATAAGTCGGAAATTGTGGCTGCCCTGCATGCCGTAGCGGCTGGCAAATCCTACTTGTGCAGTAAGCTAGGCTTGTTTATGCTGCGGAAAGTGCTCAACCAGACGGGCAATTTCGGTGATGAGCATTTGAAAAAGCCCGGCGACTTATCGAACCGGGAGCGGGAGGTGTTGCAGCTGATTGCCGAAGGACTCACCACCAACGAAATAGCCGACAAGCTTTTCACCAGCAAGCGCACCATTGAAACGCACCGCCAGAATATCATCGAGAAAACCCAGGTAAAAAATACAGCGTCGCTTATCAAATACGCCATGGAAAATGGCCTGATCAAGGAAGCCTAGCCACCAGGAACCCGTTTTCGGGAAGTGGGCCCGGGCCGTTACTGGTGTTGCAGTAACAGCCCGGGCCCATCGTTTTACAGCTCAGAAGCTAGGTTATGCGTACAGTCGGGGCTGAATGGGTAGAGTGTACCGCTCCCCGCTGGCCAACAAGTGCAAGTCAATGCCACGCATGGTGAAGGGTGTGTTCGGAGCTATTTCGTGGATGTTGGTGGAGCTGCAGGAGCGAGCATCCAGGATGATAACCAGCCCGCTGCCCAACACTTCCAGCTCCCGGCCCTCTGTCACGAGTACGGCCGTATCTTCCTCCAGGCCCATGCCCACGCAGGCCGGGTTGGTTGCCAGAATCTGGGCCATGCGCACAATACGGCCGCGGGCCACAAAGTGCGTATCCACGGCCACGTCGTGCATCAACTCCAGGCCCGTTGTAATGTGAATCTCGCCTTTCAGGAAGCCGGCGTCGTTGCGGCCCTGGTAGATCATGGGCGTGCTCATGGCCGTAGCTCCGGCGCTGGTGCCGGCAATTATGAACTCCTCGTTTGAGTACCGTTCGTGCAGGCACCGCTGCATCAGGGTACCGCCCAATAGGGCCGTAAGGCGCAGCTGGTCGCCGCCCGTAAACAGCACGCCACCCGCTGAGTCCAGCACCCGAATGAATTCTTCGTTGTTGGCTTCCGTCCGGGTTTTGGGGTTCAATACCTCCACCGCGGGCCCGCCAATACGTTCAAAAACCCGCACGTAATCCTGGGCCGCTTCAATTGGTTCCTCCGATGCAGTAGGTACCACCACCAGCGGCCCCCGGTTACCTATTTCTTCGGCCAAACGGCGTAAAATAGCTTCCGGCGCAAAGTTGACGTTGCGTGCTGCGTGTTCATCTTCCTCCGGGGCATCGCCCTTATGCTCGTGGCCGCCAATAAGTAGAAGCTTGCCCTTGGGTATGGGGCAGGAAGAAAGAGGGCGTTTTTTGGTAGGCATGGGAGTAATGCAGAGAAGTAGTATGCCTCAGACTACGCTCGTTGCAACGAACGCAGCCTGAGGCATCACGGTAGAAGGGGACCAGAAAAAGCAGTTAGACGGCTTTGGCGTTGATGTAATTCTTAGCCAGCTCGTTGAGTTTGGTATCCGTATGCTGCTCCTCACTGAGAGTTTGCTGCAGCAGCGTGGCTACCTGCTGCTGGCCCAGGCGCTCCGCATAGTGAGCAGCCGTGCCATAGCCCGAAATTTCGTAGTGCTCAATCCGTTGTGCGGCGGCAATCAGGGCAGCATCCATTACCTCATCCGTGGCCCGCTCCGACATGGTTTCCTGGCCTTCGGCAATCAGGCCTTCCATGGCTTTGCAGGTGTGGCCATCCAGGTCAATGCCCAGGGTCTGACCGATTTGCTCCAGGCGCTCTACCTGCTTTTCGGTTTCACGGAGGTGGGTTTCAAAGCCCTGGCGCAGGCGACCGTCTTTGGCTTTGCTGGCCATTTTAGGTAGGGCCTTTACCAGTTGGTTTTCGGCGCTGTACAGGTCTTTGAGCTGCATTTCGAGCAGGTCATCTAAGGTTTCCAGTTTGTCGAACATAGTAGTGGGATAAAAGAACAGAAAACTCAGCCTAAGTAAGCTGACTGCTCTTCATACGACGCGCCGAAGTTCATGTTAAGGTCGAGCTCGAAAACACCGTGCCCTGGTAGCTACGACAAATAGCTATATATCAAATAATTACCAGTTAATCAACTGTTTTGATTGTAGTTACTTTCGCTGGTAATGAGGTTTATACGGAGACTAAAATCAGTATTTACCGATACCCAATTTCACCCAGCCTCTTTGCTTGTTTTACCCCACTTTGGTCAGGCGCTCCAGCTGGCTTCTACCATCAGAAGCGGGTAGCAAAACGGCATACCGCAAATCCGTTCGGGAGCCGGCCCTACAGGGCAAGCTTAGTGCGGGAAATGGCACACCAACGAGACCCCCCGGACATGAGGACGAGAAATTGGCTTTCACAGTACCGCTGGCAGGTGGTCTTGCTTCAGGAGCCAGTACCGCTGTGAACGGCCGTTGAGCGGTTCTGAAAAAATATTTCTACTCAAGCTGTAACCTTAGCGAAAAGGCGAAGTTTCCACCGCCGAATTCGCTCCCACATCTTACCGACCCCTGGCTTGAACTCGCTTACGGACAACTCGCTCATGCTGCAGGTAAAGGCCGGCCAGGTCGATAAGATGGGGCTGCTGTTTGAGCGGTATCACCGGGCGCTATTCGCGTTTTTTTACCACTCCAACGGCAACAGCACGGCCAGCGAGGATTTGGTGCAGAACGTGTTCTACCGGATGCTGAAGTACCGGCACACCTTTAACGGGGAGGGTGAGTTCCGGACCTGGATGTACCACTTGGCGCGCAACGTGCTAGCCGACGCGGCCAAGAAAAACAAGGCCTCCCTCCACCACCAGGACGTAGCCGACTGGGCCGAGAAAATTGCCGGCGGCCCCACCGCCGACGCCAGCCTGCAACGAACCCAGGAGGTAGCCCTGCTGCACCGGGCCATGGCCAAACTCAGCGCCGACCAGCGGGAAGTGCTCGTGCTAAGCCGCTTCCAGGAGCTAAAATACGAGCAGATAGCGCAGCTGCTCGACACAACGGTAGGGGCCGTGAAGGTGCGCGCGCACCGGGCCCTCTGCCAATTGAAGGATATTTATTTGAAACTGGAAAATGGAAGCAAAGTCCGTGAACTGTGAGGGCGTACAAGAAGGGCTGATGGACTGGCTGGCGGGCACTCTGCCGGCGGCTGAGCATCAAGCCATAGAAGCCCACCTGACCCAGTGCCCGGGCTGCCAGCAGGAGCTGGCAACGGTGCAGGCGCTGTGGAACAACCTGGGCCACTTGCCCGTGCCGGAGCCCAGTGAGCAGCTGCGCCCGCGCTTCTACTCCCTGCTGGCCGAGTTCCAGAACGCGGAGCACCGGCGGCAGCGCTGGTCCCTGGAAACGCTGCTGGAGCGCCTGCGGGCCTGGTGGCAGCCGGCCTACGCCGTGCGGCTGGCCTACAGTCTGGCCCTGCTGTTGGTGGGGCTGGTAGTCGGCTACGGCCTGAAAAGTACCCCCGAGACGTCTGGGGTAGCGGCTGTGGCCCCGCCCGCCGCAGTGCCAGCCCCGGCCGCCGCCACTAAGCAGCAAACCCAGGTCCTGGCCCTGCTCAACAACCCCTCGGCCGTACAGCGGCTGCGGGCCGTGAGCTACGCCGAGGAAGTAGCACCCACCAACGAGCGGGTAGTGGCGGCCCTGCTCAGCACCCTGAACCAGGACCCGAACGTGAACGTGCGGCTGGCTTCGCTGGAAGTGCTGGCAGGCCTCAGCCAGGACCCCATAGTACGGCAAGGGTTGGTTCGCTCCCTCACCCTCCAGGATTCGCCCCTGGTGCAGTCGGCGCTGGCCGATGTGATGGTGCAGCTGCAGGAGCGCCGCTCGGTGCGCCCCCTGCGCAAGCTGCTCCAGCAGGATAACCTGAACGAGCAGGTAAAAGACAAAATCGAGCAAAGCATTGAAACCCTGTCCAGTGACCGGGCGCCGCAACCCTCTACTTCCTCCACTCACCATGAAACTCCTCCCCATACTCAGCCTAATTTGCCTGCTGCTGTGGTTGCCTAGCTGCTCTCTGCAGGCTCAGGACCGCGAAGTCACGGAAAAAATCAGCCGCGAATTCTCTCTTGCCGGCGACGCCCGCCGCGCTACCCTGGCCCTCTACAACATTTTCGGCTCCGTGACGGTGCAGGGCTACAGCGGCAAAACGGTGGTCGTCGAAATCACCAAAACCATTAAGGCCCCCAGCGCAGAGCTGCTGGCCCAGGGCCAGAAAGAAGCCCAGCCGGGCTTTGAACAGCACGGCGACAGTGTGCTGCTCTACGTGGCTGGCCCCCAGGACTCGCGGCCGAAGCGCCGGAATCAGCCGGACCGCTTCGGCGACAACTGGAAAAACGACGAGCGGCCGCGCTACAGCTACCAGTTTGATTACACCCTGAAAGTGCCCGCCGGTATGGAAGTGCGCGTCTCGACGGTGAACGGGGGCAAAGTGCAGGTGCAGGACGTAACCGGGCCGCTGCAGGCGCGCAACGTGAACGGGGCCGTTAGCATCAAAAATGCCCAACAGGCTACGCTGGCCCACACCGTGAACGGCGACGTGGACGTGAGCTACGCCGCCGCCCCTACCCAAGCTGCGTCCTACCATACTATCAACGGCAACATCTTGGTGAGCTACCCGGCCACCGTGTCGGCCGACCTCTACTTTAAGAGCATGCACGGCGAGATGTACACCGATTTTCCAAAGGCCGAAGTACTGCCCGCCCGCGTGACGCAAAACCAGCAGCGCGACGGCCAGGGTATCAAATACAAAATCAGCAAGGAGACGGCCGTGCGGCTGGGCAAAGGCGGACCTGACTTCCGCTTTGAAACCATCAACGGCAATGTCACCATCAAACAGCAAACCCGATGAACCAGATTCTTTTTCGTACCCTACTGGCCCTGCTCGTCCTGGCGGGAGCCCGGCCGCTGGCGGCGCAACAAGCAAGTAAAGAACAACTTATCGTAGCCCTTAGCTCGCCAGGCAAACCCGGAGTGCTGCACCTGAAACTGGTCGGTGGCTCGATTCGGGTGGAAGGCACCAGCGGCCGCGACGTGGTGATTGACGTGGCTAACCGCGCCAGCAACCGCCGCGAATCCAGCTCCTCCGATGATGCGGCTCCCAACGGCATGCGCCGCCTCTCCAAGGTGAACGGCCTGGACGTCACGGCCCAGGAAAAAGACAACCACGTGTATCTGAAAACCCAGTCGTGGCAGAATCCGGTGGATTTCGTGATTAAAGTACCCCGGCAGTTTTCCCTACAGCTGGCTACGGTTAACGACGGCAATATCTCGGTGCAGAACGTGGCCGGGGAGCTGGAAATTTCCAATGTTAACGGCTCCATCCGCCTGGAAGACGTAGCCGGCTCAGCCGTGCTCAACACGGTGAACGGCGACATTGTGTCGACCTTCCGGGAAATTACCGGCGGCGTGCCCATGGCCTTTTCCAGCGTCAATGGCAAGATTGACGTGAGCTTGCCCGCCCGGGCCAAGGCGGATTTAAAGCTCAAATCGGACCGGGGCGAAATATACAGCGACTTTGACCTAGCCGTTGACAACAGCGCCCCCAAGGTTACCCGCACCGCCAAAGACGGCACCTACCGCGTGAGCCAGGAAAGCTGGACGAGCGGCAAGCTCAACGGCGGCGGCGCTGAGTTTATGATGAAAACCCTGAACGGGAACATCTACATCCGCAAGGCGAAGTGAGTGGCCTGGCCGCGGGGCTGCTGGCTGCAACCAGGGCCCCGCATGAGCGGCCTTCGCAGCGCAGCCTTCCAGTTCCTCCTACCCAACCTATCATAGGATAAGCCAGCGCGGTTATGGCCGCTGCCAGCTTGCTTATTGCCCGTTGTTTTCGGCCTTCGCCCTTCCCACCTCCGCTTGTAAAATTCCCTCCTGGCTATGTATCAACTCTTTACCCCACGTTTTCTCCTGCTGTTGCTGGGACTATGGATAAGCGCCTACCTCCCAACGGCCCGGGCCCAAGGGGGGGCTCCCCCCGGCGTGGCAGCCACAGGTTCGGCCAAGCGCCAGCTGCAGGCCGTGCGCATTACGGAGGGCATTAAGCTCGATGGGGTGCTGGATGAGGCGGTGTGGCAGCAGGCGCCCGTGGCAAGTGATTTTGTGCAGCAGCGCCCCAACCCGGGCGTGCCGGAAAAGCAAAAAACGGAAGTGCGCATCCTCTACGATGACGCCAACCTCTACATCGGGGCCGTGATGCACGATGTGGCCCAGGACTCTATCATGCGCGAAATGACCCAGCGGGACCATTTCGGCAACACCGACATTTTCTCGGTTTTCCTGGACACCTACCACGACCAGCTTAACGGCTACAACTTTACCGTTACCACCTCCGGGGTGCAGCTGGATGCGCGCTACTCCCCGGCCGGGGGCGAGGATTTCAACTGGAACGCCGTGTGGGACGCGCGCACCAGCATGCGCGGCACCGATTGGGTGGCCGAGCTGCGCATTCCCTACTCGGCCATTCGTTTCAGCAATGCCCAGGAGCAGCTCTGGGGCCTGAACTTTGCCCGCCAGCGCAAGCGCGACAACGCCCAGTTTTTCTGGAACGAGGTGAAGCCCGCCGTCAATGGTTTCGTGAACCAGTGGGGCGAACTGCGCGGAGTGCGCGACATCAAGCCCCCGCTACGCCTCTCGCTTACGCCCTACGTCTCGGCCTACGTCAACCACAATCCGCTGAACGCGGAAGGTACCCGGCGCACTACCACTAACTTCAATGGTGGGGCCGACGTGAAGTGGGGCATCAACGAAAGCTTCACGCTGGACGCTACATTGGTGCCCGACTTTGGGCAGGTGCAGAGCGACAACCAAGTGCTCAACTTGTCGCCTTTCGAGGTGCAATTCAACGAAAACCGGCAGTTTTTCACCGAAGGCACGGAGCTGTTCAACAAGGGCAACTTGTTCTATTCCCGCCGCGTGGGGGCTACGCCCATTGGGTTTTACGGCGTGCAGCTGGGTAGCAAGGAGAAACTGGTGCGCAACCCGGCCGAAACGCGCCTGCTCAACGCCACCAAAGTGTCGGGCCGCACCAAGCAGGGGCTGGGCGTGGGCTTCTTTAACGCCCTGAGCAACGACGTGTACGCCACCGTGCGCAACGATGAAACCAGCCAGGAGCGCCGCGTGCTCACGCAGCCGTTCAGCAACTACAACATCATGGTGCTGGACCAGAGCCTGAAAAACAACTCCTACGTTTCCCTCATCAACACCAACGTCACGCGCTGGGGTAGCACCTACGATGCCAACGTGACGGGCGGGCTGTTTCGCTTTGCCAACAAGAAAAACGCCTACGCCGTGGATGGCAGCCTGGTGTACTCGCGGCGGCGCGGCACGGCCTTCAACTCCAGCCGGGAAATCGACGACCAGGACGGCTACAAGTACCAGCTGGGCGTCGGTAAAATCAGCGGCAACTTCACCTGGGGCCTAAACCACGGCATCGAGTCGGCCTCGTACAACCCCAACGACCTGGGCATTCTGTTCGGCAACAACAACATCACGCAGTCCTTTGACGTGGCTTACCGCAAGTTCAAACCCTTCTGGAAGGTGAACAACATGGCCTTTTTTGGGCAGGTAAGCCACTCGCTGCTCTACCAGCCCACCCGCTACCAGAACATGAGCTTCTACACCGGGTTCAACACCACCTTCACCAAGAGCTTCCTGCAGATAGGGTACGATTTCGACGCCAGCCCCGTCACCCACGACTTTTACGAGCCCCGGACCTTCCCGCTGGGTGAGTACTTTGTGCGCGTGCCCGGCAACGCTGGCATCGTGCTATTCGTCAACTCCGATTCCCGCCGCAAATTCGCGTACGGCGTGAATGCCGGTGGCCGCCTCTACGGCCTGGATGAGCGCCTGGCCCGCGCGCGGCGCTTGCGCTACAGTGCTGGTTTTTACCCCCGCTACCGCGTCAATGACCACCTCACCTTCCGCTACAGCCTGGATTGGAGTCTGGCCGACAACCAGATTGGTTACGTGAACGGGGGCCTGAGCGCCGCTGAAATTCTGGACCAGCCCCTGCTGGGTCAAATCATTCTGGGCCGCCGCGACGTGGCCACCGTTTCCAACGTTGTGTCGGTGGCGTACACCTTCACCAACCGCATGTCGTTTACCCTGCGCACGCGCCATTACACCAGCAACGTGCGCTACGCCGATTTCGCCCGCCTGGGCCCCAACGGGCAGGAAACGCTGGTGGACTACCGCCGCAACCGCGACAATACCTACAACGCCTTCAACGTAGATGCGGTGTACTCCTGGTGGTTTGCCCCGGGCTCCCAGGTAAGCATCGTCTGGAAGAATGCGGGCTCCACCTTTTTGCTGGCCGAGGAAGCTACCCCGCAGTATTTCAACAACTTCAACAACACCATCAACACGCCCCACAATAACTCCCTCTCGGTGAAAGTGCTTTACTACCTCGACTACCTTACTTTTCGGCGCAGTAACTAAGGGGTAGCACCCGGCCGCGGGCTCCTCCTGCCGCCAGCCCACTCCCGCAGCAAGCCGCAAGGCCCGTTTCTGGCCAAACCGGACGCACGAAAACCGCGGAGCCTACCTGCCGGCCGCTTGGCCGCGGGGGCAGTTCATCGAAAAACTACTGGCTAAGTGGCATGGCCGCGTACTTTCGCTCTACTACCGGGTGAGCGTACGCGGCCGCGCTTTTAGGGCGTTGGCCGCCTCCTTGCCCGGGCCCACCCCTGTTTCCGCTCTGCGTTTACATGCCTTCTATTTTGCAGTATTACCGTAATCCGCTGGGTAGCATCACCTATGACCCCGCGGGTTTTGTGCAGCTCACCTGGTCTGATGCCCCAATTAGCCCTCCGGAGCTACAGTCAATTTACGTGCATACCCTACAAGCGCTGCGGCATCATGCGGCGCGCAAACTGCTCACCGACCAGCGCCGGCGCCAGCCCCTCCCCCTGGCTGAGCAGCAATGGATTGTGGAGCACTGGATTCCGCGGGCTGTGCAGGAGTGCGCCTACAGCCACTGCGCCATTGTGGAAAGCCAGGAGTTGGTAGGGCGGCAAGCCGCACGGGCCGTGGGGCAAGCCCTGGGCACAAACCCGCCGCTGTTTCACTACTTCGCGGAGGAAGAGCTGGCGCGCACTTGGCTTCGGCAGAACGACTAGCCATAAAACAACGACTCCGAGGCTACCAGCCCCGGAGTCGTTGGGTTTGTAAGACAATAAATTCGGGTAGGGAAAACTCGCCGGTTACGTAACGCTGCAGCAGTTGCATGGTGGCAGCTGTCACCAGCGTTGTTCCTTCCTGGCTGATGCCGGAAATGTACTCTGCCTGCAGCAACCGCTTCGCCCAGGCATGTTGTTCCGCAACGGGCATGGAGGCAGGAGGCGCCTGAAAATGCATAAGCAAGTTAGGATGGTGCTCTGCTACGTACGCTTGCTTTACCCCAAGCAGATTGCCCGGCGCAAAGAAAATCACTCCTGGAATCTGAGGAAACCCTCGCCAGCGCCTTGGCAGTACTCGGAAAAACAGGCTACCGAGAAGCCCCGCTGCCGGGCGGCGCGGCTAGCACTCGAACACCGTGGCCCTGCCCTGGCGCACTGATTCCGGTCCTTGGTAGCGGGTAGCGGGCAGGCTGCGCAATAGCAGGTACAGACCCGTGGCCGAGAGTTCCTGAATCAGGGCGCTGGACATGCCGCACCAGTAGATAATAAGGTGAGCCAGCCGGGCCTGCTGCTCGGCCTGAAAAATAGCCTGCTGCCCTACGTAGGAAACACTACGTAGCTGTTGGCAATCAACCCAGAGCGTATCACTGCCGCGGGCAATGGCCTTGGCCAGAGCCTCTTGCAGGCACTGCGCCTCTTCCGCGGTGGTGCAGGTGCCGCGTACACTTATTCCCTGATTAGTAGGAGGTCCTCCGAACTGAATAGTCAACGTCTGAGCTGGCACTTACAGTAGTTTTAGTATACACTATTCCAAGAAACAGTGCAAAACTAGATGTTAGGTCCCTCATTTAAGCCCGTCAAAACCCGGATTTGGGCTGCGGATTTTACGCAAATTTGTTGCGGGGCGGGTGGGCAGCTCAGCGGTAATAAGCGCGTAACATCCTCTTACCAAGAGCTGTTGGCAGCGAATCAAAACACCGTGACCGTGATGCTGCGCTCTGCCTGGCAGACGTATGCCATTGCTCAGCCCTGACTGTTCACACAATTTAGTTTGTGCATAGCCACTGCTGAGCCGCAATCATTTCATCGAATTCAAAAAGCTGCACTACCGGCTGCTCAGTATGGCGCAGCATGGCCTGCAGGCACAGGCGGCCGGGCCAGTCCATGGCGTTGAGCAGGGCCACGGCCGTTACGCCCTCCCGAACCAGCAGGGGGAAGAAAGTTTGCCCCAGCCACGACGTGGTATGCGCCCAGCCGTCCAGTAACTCAGTGGAGTCGCTCAGGATTTTTCTGGTGTGGGTGCTACGCACGGCGGCTAGCATCAGCTTGCAGTGGTGCTCAACCAACTGTTGCGTATGCGTCCCGCGCAATTCCATGTGCAACCAACCCTGCTCCTGGTTGTGCATCATGGTGAAAGCCGGTGAATCAAATAATACCAAAGACATACGGAGTACCTAATAGCCACGCTTCCTGTCGAAGCGCTTCATTAACGCGCAGGCAGCCCAGTATAATTCCCTGGCTTTCAGGTTCATTACCAGCCAGTGCCTTTTCCGGGCACGCTGGGCTGCATGCCGTCATTTGCCGGAAAATTCCTACAATGTTTTGGTGAAGCTGACCTTAATCTTGAGTTGAAAATCACTGATAACTTTGAATATTTCCTTGAGCGTAACCTGTTCCACCTGCGTCAGGGAGGTAGGGTCCAGGTAATTGGTGGGGGCGGTACGGTCGTTGATAATCTGACGGGCCTGTTTTTGCAGGCGCATGCCCATCAGGTAGTAGTAGGCCTGCCGCAGCTCCTGGGTTTCCTTGGCATTGAACACGCCCTGCTCTTGCAGCCCGGCCAGCCGCTCGCCGGTGTTGGTGGGCCGCAGTTGGTGCTGCAGGGCGTACACGCGCACCAGATCGACAATTGGGGTCATGGCCTTTTTCAAATCAAACACCTGCTGGCCCTCCTGAGCAAAGGTGCGGATGTTGCGAAAGAACGTCAGCGGGGGCTCGTACTGCAGGGCATTTTTGGCCATGAAAAACAGGAAGCGTTCCAGGGGCTGGGCCAGCTCCTGGCGCAAAAACTCCTGCAGCTCCTGCATCAGGCTGGCCTCGCCGTAGAGGTAGCGGCAGTCGAAGAAGGTAGCAAACTGCATCACCGTTTCGGGGTTCGATTCGCTCATCCACTGGTGGTAGTTGCGCTTCCAGTGCGAGAGGGAATGGGTCCACTTGGGGTTTTTGGCCATGAAGCCGCCGGAGCAGTAGTGCAGCCCGATGTGGTTGAGCTGGTCGGAAACGGCCGTAGCAAAGCGCAGGAAGTACGCCCGCACCACCTCGCGCTGCTCGTTGGCCTTGTCCTCGTAGATAATGGCGTTGTCCTGGTCCGTGAGCAGGGTTTGCTCCTGACGGCCTTCGCTACCCAGCACTATAAACACGAACTTGGCCGGCGCCGGGCCTAGCTCGGCAAGCACATTCTCAATCACCTTCAGGGCAATGGTGTCGGCCACGGTGGAAATCACCTGGTTTACGATGTCGGCCTTCACGCCCCGGCTCAGCAGCTGGTTTACAATGTCGGGCACCATTTCCCAGCGGCGCTTCAGCTCCCGGGTGCCCTGGGCCAGCTTCACGGCCTGGATAAACATAAACGGCGACTGAGCCAGGTCGCTGAGCAGCTTGTTGCGGCTCAGAAAGCCCACGTACTCGCCCCCGCGCTCCACCAGCAGGTAGCGGGTTTTGGTTTGGAACATCAGCAGAATGGCCTCATACACAAAGGCTTCCTGCGAGATAGAAACCAGCGGCGTAGCCGCAACTTCGGCCACCGGCCGGGCCGCATCCAGCTGGCGGGCAATAACGGAGTCGCGCAGGGTAATGTCGGTGCAGTAGCCGCTGATGGCGCCCGTTGCGGTATCGGTCACGAACAGGCAGCTGACCTTGGCGGCGGCCATGCGCCGGGCTACTTCATAAATTGGCTCGCTGCCGGGGCAGGTCACCAGCTCGCGCACTTCTAGGGTGCTGATGCGGCGGGAAAACAGCTGATCGGCCACCAGAAAGTTCTGCTCCGGCGGGCTGACGGGCTTCACGAAGTGGGCAAACTCCTCGTCGAGCATCCGCTCCCCGTAGCGGGCCGTGAAGTAGTGGAAAAACGGTCCGTAGGCCTGGCACAGGGCCCGAAAGTCGCGGCGGGCCAGCTGGAGTACGCGCGTGCCTTTGTGCACAACTACCGTGCGCAAGGAGCGTTTCTTGTTGAGCAGAATGGACATGCCGCCGTAGCAGGTGCCGGGGCCGTACACTTCGGGCAGGCGCTTGTGCTGCTGGCTGTCGTAGAAGAACGTTTCGTACTCGCCCTCCACGATAATATCGAGGCTGCGCACCTTGGACGTGTCCTGCTGGTACAGCAGCGTTTCGCGCGGGTGGCGCACTTCCTGCAGTAACTCTACTACCCCCAGCAGCACCTCTTCGGGCAGCAGGTTGAAGGGCGCAACGGTTCGAAGAAAGGCAAGGCGGTTATCCATAGAGCAGCCAATATACAAGCAGAAGCAAACCTGCCACCAGCAGCCCCCACCGCCAGCCCACGGGACCCAGCCAGCCCGGGGCCCTACCTTCGGGCACGGTCAGGGGTTGCTGGCCCGTCAGGGTTTCCTCGGGGAGCAAGCCGCGGCGACGCAGTTCAAAAAAGCAGCGGGCCGTGGCTTCGGCGTCCACGTAGGCATCGTGGTGGTGCAGCAAGGGCTCGGCGAACAGCAGTTCGTGCAGCTCCGGCAGGCGCAGGCGGCGCGCCGGGCCACCGGGCAGCGGGGGCCAGGTGGCGGCCATGGTGCAGAACTGGGGCAGGCTGGGTAGCGGATTGGGCAGGCCCACCCGGGCGAAGGCCGCCCCCAGCACGTGAAAATCAAGCTGCAGAAAATGCCCGACTACCCGGGGCTGGTACGTAGTCAAATCCTGGAGCAGGCGCCGCAATACGGGTTCCGGGGGCTGGCCCTGCGCCTGCAAAAACTCCGGAGTGAGGCCGTGAATGGCAATGGCCGCAGCCGGCATACTACCGGCCGGAATCTGAAGGTAGGCCTGATCGGCCTTCACAAACTCGCCCTGCGCGGTATACACCACCCACCCTACCTGCGCCACGCTGGGCCAGGCATTCTCCTGGGTGTGCGGCCGGTCCCAGCGGGTGGGCAGGCCGGTGGTTTCCGTGTCCAGGAAAAGTAGATAGTCCGTCATGAGAGGTAGCAGGCCGGGCTGCTAGGCAAGCGTGCCGATAAACTTGGCCGAGGGGTCGCGCAGGGGGCCCGCCGGCACTGCCGGCAGCCGGTCGGAGGAGCCGCGCACCAGCAGCTCCGGCCGCAGGGCCACTTGGCGGGGCGTAAACGGGCGCCCATCCGCTTCAATTATTTCCAGCAGCAGCCGCACGGCAGCCTGGCCCATTTCCTCACACCGTTGGTCGATGGTGGTGATGGGAGGCTGGGTAATGACGGTGAATGTTTCGTTGCTAAAGCCGGCAATGGCCACGTCTTCGGGTACGCGCAGGCCCTGGCGGTGGGCTTCCTGCAAGGCCCCGAGGGCGCAGTAGTCACCGGCGGCAAACACGGCGTCGGGCGCCGAGGGCAGGGCCAGCAGCTGGCGCATGCCCTCGGCGCCCTGGTCCTGGGCCATATCCGAGTACAGAATCAGGCTTTCATCCTCGGGCAAACCGGCTTCGCGCAGGGCATCGAGGTAGCCCTGGCGGCGGTTTTTGTAGATGTTCAGGTGCTGGGGACCGGCCAGGTGGGCAATGCGGCGGCAACCCTGGTTGAGCAGGTGGCGGGTGGAAACGTAGCCGCCTTCCTGGTCGTCGAGCACCACGGCATTTACGTTGTCGCCCTCCACAATCCGGTCGAAAAACACCAGCGGCAGGCCCCGGCTACGCACCTTTTCAAAGTGGCGGAAGTCATGGGTAGTACGCGAGAGTGACACCAGAATGCCCGCTACCTGCGCGCTGAGCAGGATATCCAGGTTGCGCCGCTCCTGGGCCACGTCCTCGTTCGACTGGCAGATGATGACATTATAGCCGGCCCGGCTGGCGGCCGTTTCGATGCCGTGCACCACTGACGGAAAAAACCGCCCCTCAATGTAGGGCACCACAATGCCGAGCAGCTGGCTTTTGCCCTTGCGCAAAGCCGAGGCCAGACGGTTGGGCTGGTAGTTGTACTTTTTGGCCAGCTTGAGCACCTTCTGTTTCATGGCCGGCCCGATGCTGTGGTGGTCACTGAGGGCCCGCGAAATGGTGGTCATGGACACGCCCAACTCCCGGGCCAGGTCGGCCATGGAAACGGGACTGGTGGTAGTTGAATCCGGGGCTTGCTTTTTTCGGGGAGCCATACTATAAGGCGCTACACAATGCTTTGTGTAAAGATAGAAGAATTTGTAATCTTATGGGCCGCTTCTGCCGAAGAACCCGCCACTGGTCATGCTAGCGAAATAGGTGGCTTGACTTAAATGTAACTCTTCTGCGCTCGATTATCCGGCCGCAAGCTGATTTGTGAAATAAAGCACCAGCATGTTGAGTTTTTCTTATTACTTTACACAATCGATTGTGCCATCTACTAGTTGCCATTCGCCTTACCGGCCAAAGCCCCACCGGTATTCTTAACCTACGCCGCTCTGCCCGCGGCCAAGGTCACCTCACCAGCTTACCCGCATTTCGCTCATTTTCCTTTCTCCTATGCCCACATCTTCTCCCACCCGTATTGCGCAGCTGGCTACGGGCCTGGCTTTGTGCAGCGCCCTTGGCTTACCCGCCGCCCTGGCCCAAACCAAGCCCACGGCAGCTAACACCCTCACAATTCAGGTAAACAAGCCCGGCGCGCCCATTGCCAAAACCATGTATGGCCTCTTCTTCGAGGACATCAACTTTGCCGCCGATGGTGGCCTGTACCCAGAGCTGGTCAAAAACAAGTCGTTTGAGATTCAGGGCCAGCACTTTATCGGCTGGAACGCCATCCGGGGCGGGGCGGGCCTGCAAACCTATACTGTGGTAAGCGACCGGCCCATCAGTGCCACGAACAACCACTTCGCGCGCCTGACGGCCGCCCAGGCGGGCCCCGATGCGGGCCTGGTAAACGAGGGGTTCCGGGGCATGGGCGTTAAGCAGGGCGCCGAGTACACCTTCTCGGTGTATCTGCGGCGCGGGGCGGGTAGCGTGAGCGGCCTGCGGGTGGCCCTGGAAGAGCAGGGCCGGCCGGGGTCGGGGCCGGAGGCGGCTACTTCGGGCCGTGTTCTGGCCGAAACCCAGCTTACGGGCCTGACCAACGAATGGAAAAAGTACACGGTGGTGCTGAAGCCTTCTGCCACGGCGGCCCGGGCCCAGCTGAAGCTCACCTTGGATGGGGCCGGCACTCTGGATATTGACGTGGTGTCCTTGTTTCCGAAAGACACGTACAATAAGCGCGAAAACGGCCTGCGCACCGACCTGGTGCAGCTGCTCAAGGACATGAACCCCGGCTTCCTGCGCTTCCCCGGCGGGTGCATCGTGGAGGGCCGGACCCTTTCGGAGCGCTACCAATGGAAGGAGTCCATCGGCGACCTGGCCTCCCGCGTACCGCTGGTTAACCGCTGGAACATGGAGTTCAAGCACCGCTCCACTCCCGATTACTACCAGTCGTTCGGGCTGGGCTTTTTCGAGTACTTCCAGCTTTCCGAAGACATTGGAGCCGAGCCCGTACCCATCCTGAACGTGGGCATGGCCTGTCAGTTTAACTCCTCGGAAATGGCTCCAATGAGCAGTGCGGCCACGGGCGGCAGCGGCCCCAACGCCCCGGCTGCGGCCCATAACCACGCCGAGGATGACCCGACCCTGGAAACGTTTATTCAGGATGCGCTGGACTTGATTGAGTTTGCCAACGGCCCGGCTAGCTCTACCTGGGGCGCGAAGCGCGTAGCCATGGGTCACGCCGCCCCGTTTAACCTGAAGTTTATCGGGATTGGCAATGAGCAGTGGGGGCCCCAGTACCTGGAGCGCTACGAGCCGTTCATGAAAGCCGTGAAGGCGAAATACCCTAACATCAACATCGTATCCAGCGCCGGGCCGAGCCCCGACGGCGAGCTGTTCACCAAGGCCACGGAGCGCCTGCGGGAGCTGAAGGCCGAGGTCATTGATGAGCACTACTACGCCAAGCCCGAGTGGTTCCGCCAGAACGTGGGCCGCTACGACAACTACCCCACCACCGGCAGCAAGATTTTTGCCGGCGAGTACGCCGCCCAGAGCGTGGCCATCGGCAGCCCCGACAACAAGAACAGCTGGGACTGCGCCATTTCGGAAGCGGCCTTCATGACCGGCCTGGAACGCAACGCCGACAAGGTGATTATGGCCTCCTACGCCCCGCTTTTCGCCCACGTCGATGCCTGGCAGTGGACACCCGATTTGATCTGGTTTGACAACCTGAAGGCCTACGGCACGCCTAACTACTACGTGCAGAAGATGTACAGCACCAACCCCGGCACCACCATGCTACCCGTGCAGCGCGGGGCGGGCGCCAAGAACGGGGCCGAAAACCTGTTCAGCAGCGCCACCGCCGACGATAAAACCGGGGAAATCATCGTGAAGCTGGTAAACTACTCGCCCGAGGCCCGGCCGGTTACCCTCAGCCTGCAAGGCGTGAAAAAGCTGGGCAAAACCGGCAAAGCCACGGTGTTGGCCAGCAACGACCTCAACGCCGTCAATACCCTGGACCAGCCCCAGAACGTTGCTCCCAAAAACGAGTCGTTCACGGTTTCCTCCTCGAACGTGACCTACACGCTGGCCCCGAACTCGTTCACGGTGCTGCGCATTCCTGGTAAGCGCTAAGCAGTGGCCCCTCACCCTATGAAAAACACTCTGCGTCCCGCCGCTTTACCCCTGCTGGCCAGCCTGCTGCTCGCAGCCCCTACCCTGGCGCCCACTGCGGCGCTGGGGCAGGCGGCCCCGGTGCCCGTGGCCGGCAACCCGGTTATCAAAGACAAGTACACCGCCGACCCAGCCGCCCTGGTGCACAAGGGCACCGTCTACCTCTATACCGGCCACGACGAGGCCCCGCCCCGCCGCGACGGTTACGTGATGCACGAGTGGCTGTGCTACTCTTCCCAGGACATGGTGCACTGGAAAGAGCATGCCTCGCCCCTGAACGTCAAGGCCTTTGCCTGGGCCAAGGATGATGCCTGGGCCTCCCAGGTAATTGAGCGGGGTGGCAAGTTTTACTGGTACGCGGCCGTGGAGCACGGCTCGGTGCCGGGCAAAGCCCTTGGAGTAGCCGTAGCCGATAGTCCGACGGGCCCCTTTAAGGACGCCCGGGGCTCGGCCCTGATTACCAACAACCTGACCGAGAGCCCCATCATGTGGGACGACATCGACCCCACCGTGTTTGTGGACGACAAAGGCCAGGCCTACCTCTACTGGGGCAATACCAACTGCTACTGGGCCAAGCTAAAAGCCAACATGACGGAGCTGGACGGGCCCATCAACAAGGTGACTACCCTGCCTAACTTCACGGAGGCGCCCTGGGTACACAAGCGCGGCGGCTGGTACTACCTAAGCTACGCTTACCAGTTCCCGGAAAAAATTGCGTACGCCATGAGCCGCAGCCCGGAAGGCCCCTGGGAGTTCAAGGGCTTGCTCAACGAGGTAGCCGGCAACTCCAACACCAACCACCAGGCCATCATCGACTTCAAGGGCCAGTCCTACTTCATCTACCACAACGGCGCCATCCCCACCGACGGGGGCTCCTTCCGCCGCTCCGTCTGCGTGGATTACCTGTACTACAACAAGGATGGCACCATGAAGCGGGTAGTCATGACCACGGAAGGCGTGAAGCCCGCCAAGTAAATTTTCGGTTTGCCACTTAGCTCCGCTTATGTCCACACAATCGTTTATGTACTCAGCCTTCCGCAAGTGCCTGCTACCCCTGGTTCTGCTGCTGACTCAGGTGGACGCTCGGAGCCAGACTGCCCCGGCGCTTATTCCGGCCCACGACCCGGTAATGGCGCAGCAGAATGGCACGTACTACATGTTCTGCACGGGGCCCGGCATTGCGGTATGGTCGTCGAAGGACCGGAAAACCTGGACCCGGGAGAAACCCGTTTTCGCCCAGGCGCCGGCCTGGGCCACCCAGGCCGTGCCGGGCTTTAAAAACAACCACATCTGGGCGCCCGATATTTCCTTTCATAACGGCATGTATTCGTTGTTTTACTCGGTTTCGGCCTTTGGCAAAAACACATCCTGCATCGGGCTGGCCACGAATAAAACCCTGGACCCCAATTCCAAAGACTACCAGTGGGTCGACCAGGGCCGGGTGGTGCAGTCGGTGCCGGGGCGCGACATGTGGAACGCCATTGACCCCCACCTGATCCGCGACGAGGCGGGCGCGCCCTGGCTGTCATTTGGCTCTTTCTGGGAGGGTATCAAGCTGGTCAAGCTCCGCCCCGACCTCACGGCCCCGGCCCAGCCTGAGCAGTGGCGCACCCTTGCCAAACGCCCCCGCAGCCCCCAGCTCAACGATTCATTGCCCGGCGACGGCGCCATTGAAGCTCCGTTTATTTTCCGCCGGAACGGCTACTACTACCTCTTCACCTCCTTCGATTACTGCTGCCGCGGCCCCCAAAGCACGTACAAGATTATGGTGGGCCGCGCTAAGTCCGTTACAGGACCTTACGTAGACAAAGCCGGCACGCCTCTGGAGCAGGGCGGCGGCACCCAGGTACTGGCCGGCGACAAGGACTGGTTTGGCCTGGGCCACAACTCCGTGTACACCTTCGACAAGACGGATTACCTGGTTTTTCACGGCTACGACGCCGCCGACAAGGGCCACTCCAAGCTTCGGCTGGAAAAGCTCAGCTGGGATGCGGCGGGCTGGCCGGTAGTTCAGCCTTAAGGGCAAAACCGTTGCATGGATGCACAATCGTTTGTGTACATTGCTACGAAAATTTACTTTTCAACGTACATCTGAGGCCGCCAGCTACCGGCACCGATTTCGGTATCGATTCCGGTCCTTTTTCTCATGCTCCGCTACGGGTAAGCCTGGCCCAAGGCCCCGCGAAGCCGTAGCTTGGCATTTATCCTACCTTTTTCTGACTTTCTGTGACCCACTCTGCTACTTCCCCCGCTGAACTAAGCGTGAACACCATCCGGCTGCTGTCCGTCGATATGGTGCAGGCCGCCAACTCCGGCCATCCGGGCCTACCACTCGGGGCCGCGCCCATGGCCTACGTACTGTTTTCCCGCTTTCTGCGCTTCAACCCCCAGGACCCTACCTGGCCGAACCGTGACCGGTTTGTGTTGTCGGCGGGGCACGGCTCGGCCCTGCTCTACAGCCTGCTGCACCTCTATGGCTACGATTTGTCGCTGGACGATTTGAAGGCCTTCCGGCAGCTGCACTCCCGCACGCCGGGCCACCCGGAGTCCAACATCACGCCGGGGGTAGAAGTCACGACCGGGCCCCTGGGGCAGGGATTTGCCAACGGGGTGGGCATGGCCATGGCCGAAGCCCATCTGGCGGCCGTCTATAACCAGCCGGGCTACCCTCTAATGGACCATTACACGTACGCCATCGTCTCGGACGGAGACCTGATGGAAGGCATTGCGGCCGAGGCAGCCTCGCTGGCAGGCCACCTGAAGCTGGGCAAGCTCATCTACCTCTACGACGACAACGACATCTGCCTGGACGGCCCCACCAACCTTTCCTACACCGAGGACGCCCTGGCCCGCTTCGCAGCCTACGGCTGGCACACCCAGCGTGTAGCGGACGGTAACGACCTGGACGCCATTGAGGCCGCTATCCGGGCGGCCCAGCAGGAAACGGAGCGCCCCTCCCTTATCTCGGTGAAAACCATCATCGGCTACGGCAGCCCCCAGGAAGGCACCAGCAAAGTGCACGGCTCGCCGCTGGGCCCCGACAACCTGAAAAAAGCCAAAGAATTTTTCGGCTTCGACCCCGAAGCCACTTTTATCGTGCCCGAAGAAGTACGCACGCACCTGGCCGAGGCCGGGCAGCGCGGCGCGCAGCTGCAGGCAGAATGGCAGCAGAAAACAGAGGCGTTCCGGCAGGAGTACCCAACAGCGTGGGAACTGTTCCGAACTTCGTTTGCGGGCGAGCTGCCCGCGGGCTGGGATGCCTCGCTGCCCGTTTTCACCGCCGCCGATGGGGCTCTGGCGACCCGGCAGGCCTCGGGCAAGGCCCTGAACGCCCTGAAGCAGTCGGTGCCCTTCCTGTTTGGGGGCTCCGCCGACTTGGCCAGTTCCAACGAAATGCCCACCAGCGGGGCTGTGAGCTTTCAGCCTGGCTCTTATGAGCACAACAACATCTGGTTTGGGGTGCGCGAGCACGCCATGGGCGGGGCGATGAACGGCATGGCCCACCACGGCGGCGTGCGCGCTTACGGCGGCACCTTCCTCACCTTCTCCGACTACATGCGCGGGGCTATTCGGCTTACGGCCCTGGCCGAGTCGGCCGCCACGTTTGTGTTCACCCACGACAGCATCGGGTTGGGCGAGGACGGGCCTACTCACCAGCCAGTGGAACAGGTAGCGGCCCTGCGCACCATCCCGAACATTGTGGTGCTGCGCCCCGCCGACGCCAACGAAACCGTGGAATCCTGGCGCGTGGCCCTGACTACCCCTAAGTCGCCGGTGGTACTTATTCTCTCGCGCCAGAAGCTGCCGGTGCTCGACCAAAGCCAGTTCGGCTCGGCCCGGGAGGGCGTGGCCCGTGGCGCCTACATCCTGCGCGAAGCCGAAGGCAGTCAGCCCCAGCTGCTGCTACTGGCTACTGGCTCGGAAGTGTCGCTGGCACTGCAGGCCCAGGAAGCGCTACAGCAACAAGGCGTAGCCACCCGCGTAGTAAGCATGCCGTCGTGGGAGCTGTTTGAGAAGCAGGACAAGGCCTATCAGCAGCAGGTGCTACCGCCCGCGGTGCGCAAGCGCGTGGCCATTGAGGCCGGCTCACCGATGGGCTGGCACAAGTACGTGACCGACGAGGGAACCGTCATTGCCATGAACCGCTTCGGCGAATCGGGCCCCGGGGAGGCGGTTTTGGAGCTGTTCGGTTTCTCAGTCGAGAATGTGGTGAAGCAGGCCCACCAGGTGCTGCAGGGCCAGCCCGCCGAAATCGAGAAGAAGGAAGTGCTGTCGTAATACTTGTTGAATTCAAAAGAACGTCATGCTGAGCTTGTCGAAGCATCGCTACCGCTTTGTTGCCCGGTTCAGGTTAGTGAGCAGTTTTCGTTGAGGCTTCTTTGCTTAGCCAGCGGTAGCGATGCTTCGCTTCAACTCAGCATGACAATAGCACCACAACGTCAGCCCGCGAGATGCTTCGGCTCCGCCTCTGCATGACGTTCATTAGCCCATCTACTCCATTACCTCATCACCCCATCACCCCATCACCTTCATCTCCTCCTCTTTCCCATATGAACCCACTCGTTGCCATTCACAATTTCGGCCAGAGCATCTGGCTGGACTATATTCGCCGTAACATCCTGCATAATGGAGAGTTACAGCGCCTGATTACCGAAGATGGGCTGCGGGGCGTGACCTCTAACCCCGCCATTTTCGAGAAAGCCATTGCCGGCTCCGACGACTACGCCGACGACATCCGCCAACTGGCCCAGCGGGGCCTCTCGGCCGACCAGATTTACGCCGAGCTGGCCGTGGCCGATGTGCAACAGGCCTGTGACCTGCTGCGCCCCCTCTACGACCACCCCGAAAACGGCGGCGATGGGTACGTTAGCCTGGAAGTATCGCCGGAGTTGGTGAACGATACCGAGGGTACGGTAGCCGAAGGCCTGCATTTCTGGCAAAAGGTAAACCGCCCCAACGTGATGATTAAAGTGCCTGCTACCCCGGCGGGCTTACCGGCTATTCGGCAGCTGATTGCCGCGGGCGTCAACGTCAACGTCACCCTGATTTTCAGCGTGGAGCGCTACCGTCTGGTGGCCGAAGCCTTCCTGGCGGGCCTCGAAGACCGGGTGGCGGCCGGGAAGCCCATCCGCCGGATTGACTCGGTGGCCAGCTTCTTTCTGAGCCGGATTGACGTGCTGATTGACCCCCAGCTGGAAAAAATGGCGGCGGAAGGCGGCGAAAAAGGAGCGTTGGCCCAGAGCCTGGTAGGGCAGGTAGCCATTGCCAGCGCCAAGCGGGCCTACGAGGTGTTCCAGGAACTATTTGCCGGTCCGCGCTGGGAAGCGCTGCGGGCACAGGGCGCCCAACCCCAGCGCTTGCTGTGGGCCAGCACCGGCAACAAGAACCCCAACTACGACGACTTGAAGTACGTGGAAGCCCTCATCGGCCCGAACACGGTGAACACCATCCCGGTGGAAACCCTGGACTACTACCGGGCCAAGGGCCAGCCGGCCAACCGCCTGGCCGACAAGCAGGAAATTGCCGTACTCGACCGGCTGCCGGAGCTGGGCCTCGACCTGGAAGCCCTGAGCAACCAATTGGAGCAGGAAGGCGCCCAGAAGTTCACCGAGCCCTTCGGCAAACTCATGCGCGTGCTGGAGCAGAAGCGCCAGGAAGCTCTGGCCAGCACCCCGGCATAGCTGGCTTTCCACCCGCGCAACCGGGGTAGCCTCAGCTCCTGCTGGTCTTGTTGAAGTAAGTGCCCCGGCGCCATTTTTCGGCTGGTGAATACTGCTAGTGTTACCGTGAAGCGGGGAAGGCCTGGGGCCCTCTCCGCTTTTTCTTACCATGTTTTTCTATGGCGGAGCGTACTCCCGTCCAGCACCGGGTAGCAGTTAGCGCCCTATTCTTTGTGGCCGGCCTGTGTTTCGCCTCCTGGGCTTCCCGCATTCCCGACATCGGGCTGCAGCTCAAGCTTAGTGAAGGCGAACTGGGCCAATTGCTGCTGGCTTTGCCCGTGGGCTCCATGCTGGCGCTGCCGGTAGCGGGCTGGCTGGTCCATACGTACGGCAGCCGGCTGATAGTGCTGACGGCTACCTGCCTGTACGCTGGCTTTTTGCCTTTGTTAGGCTGGGCCGGGGGCTTCTGGAGTTTGGCGGGTAGCCTGGTGCTTTTTGGCTTTGCGGGCAATCTGCTCAACATTTCCGTGAACACCCAAGCCATTGGCGTACAGGCGGCGTACGGCAAACCCATCATGGCTTCCTTCCACGGGCTGTGGAGTCTGGCCGGCTTTCTGGGTGGGGCTGTGGGCACCCTCCTACTTCACTGGCGCTACACCCCGCTCCAGCACTTTCTGCTCATTACGGGTGGTGGGCTGCTGCTCACCTTGCTGGCCCACCAGCGTACCCTGCCCCTGGATACCCGCCCTGATGCAGGCGGACCTAGCCTACGCCGCCCAGAGCCCTACCTGGTACGCATTGGCCTGATTGCCTTTTGTGGAATGCTCTGCGAGGGTTGCATGTTTGACTGGAGCGGAGTGTACTTTCAGAAGGTAGTGCGGCCAGATGCCTCCCTGGTTACGGCTGGATACGTGGCCTGCATGAGTACCATGGCCCTGGGCCGCTTCATCTCCGATTACTTCACCCACCGCTTTGGAACCAGCCGCATGCTGCAACTCAGCAGCGCCCTGATTACGCTTGGGTTGCTGCTGGCGGTGATTTGGCCATCAGTAGTGCCCGCCGGGGTAGGGTTTCTGTTGGTGGGTTTCGGCATTGCCTCCGTTACGCCGCTGGCGTACAGCGCCGCTGGTCAATCTACGACGGTGTCGCCGGGCGTGGCTTTGGCTACAGTGTCCTCCATTGGTTACCTGGGGTTTCTGCTGGGGCCGCCCCTAATTGGACTAGTAGCGGAAGCTCTGAACTTGCGTGTGTCGTTTGCCCTCGTAGCTGGGCTGGGCGCTGCTATTGGGTTACTGGCAGTTCGGGCAGAATTACAGCCTATTTCCTCTAAAGTTGCGACCCGGCCTCAAGGGCAGCTCCCACCGGCTTCCGCGAACGTATTTCTCGAGTAACTCTATAGTGATAGCCGGATACCTGTTTATAGTAGAGGGCATTTCCGCAGGGTATGTTTTTCTTAAACGCATAGCATCTCTTACTCTAGATTATATAGGTAGTCACGCTACATTTTTAATAATAGCAGTGTGTGCTAAAAAAGACCTGTAATAATTTATTGGTTATTTGTTACGATTTCGCTAATCTTACTCACGCAAGTTATCACTGCTGCGGAAGAGCGGTTTCTTACCCAAATATTCCTCCCAGCCCTCCCAGGTCCGTATTTCTCATCGAGCCTTTTTTTGTGACCCAGTACACAATCGTTTGTGAAGTAAAATAAACACAAACGATTGTGTTAGTCTTTCCATAATTCCCACACCCTCTTACATGAAAAAGCCTATACCCAAGATGCGTCGGGCCACCATCCCAGCCCTGCTCTGCTGCCTACCCTTGCAGCCTGCCTTAGCCCACGGCGTTGGCATTACCAGTGATTCTCCTACTCATCAGCTAGCAGCTTCCCGCGCTGATATTACCGTCTCAGGCCGCGTTGTGGATGAGAAGGGAAGCGGCCTACCGGGCGTGAACGTTATTGTAAAAGGCTCCACTGTCGGCACCCAAACCGATGCCGACGGCCGCTTCACGCTAACGGCCCCCGACAATGGCACGCTGCAGTTTTCCTTTGTAGGCTACACTGCCCAGGAAGTGCCCGTCAGCGGCCGCACCTCGGTAAATGTGGCCCTCGCTCCCGACAGCCGCAGCCTCTCCGAGGTAGTGGTAGTGGGCTACCTAACAGAGAATCGCCAGAACGTAACCAGTGCCGTCAGCAGTCTTGACGTCAAAGAAGCCAATAAAGCCCCCGTTGCCACGACCACACAAGCATTGCAGGGACGTTTACCTGGCGTACAAGTAACAGGTTCCGGTGGCCCGGGTGATGCTCCTATCGTGAATATCCGCGGTATTGGCACGCTAGGTAATGCCAGCAGCGGCCCGCTTTACGTGATTGACGGCTTGTGGACAGATAACATCCGGGATTTGAACCCCAATGACATCGAAAGCCTGAACATCTTGAAAGATGCTTCCTCCACAGCCGTATACGGTTCGCGTGGGGCCAACGGAGTTATTCAAATTACCACCAAGAAGGGCCGGGCCGGCGCTCCTGCCATCAGCTTTAATGGGTACCGGGGCGTGGACCAGGTGTACAAGCGCTACAACCTGACTAATGCCAGTGAATGGGCCGACCGTGCGGTTATTGCTTACCGGAACGCGGGGCTTGACCCGCTCTTTAACGGGCAGAATAGCCTGCCTGGGGCAGTAAAAGGTCCGGGTGGAGCCTTCAACCCGAATGTTGACACGGACTGGCAAAATGAGTTTTTTCAGACAGGTATCATTGAAGATTACAACCTGTCGCTGTCAGGGGGTAGCGCCGGCGAGAAAACAGCTACTAACTTCCTGGTTTCGGGCGAGTTCTTCCATCAGGAAGGCATTGCCAAAGGTCCGGATTTCAAGCGATACAGCCTCCGTCTGAACTCGGGGTTGACTCGGGGCCGATTGAAGTTCCAGGAGAACGTCCAGCTTACCCACTTGGACGCCACGTTGCTAAATGGCGCGCCCTTCATCGACATTCTGACGATGATTCCGAATATTCCGGTGTACGATGCCGCCAACACGGGCGGCTTTGGCACTGGTTCGCCCGCCCTTAACACCTTCGCTACCAACCCCATTGGGGCCCAGCAGCTCCTGCGCCGCACCCAATCCGATAACCGCCTGGCTGGCAACATCAGCACCGATTTTTCCTTCTTTGACTTTCTGAGCTACCGGCTGAATGTGGCTATGGATGGGCACACCTACAGCAATGCCGATGCTCAGCAGGAAGGTATTTTGCGGCAAAACACACCCATTGCTACCTCCAGCCTCAACGAATTTTTGGGTTACGACTTGTTTTTGCTGGGCGAAAACAGCTTGAATTTCACCAAGCAGTTTGGCGACCACAGCATTAATGCGGTGGCTGGCTACTCCGAGCAAAGCTACCGTCAGCATAACGTGCAGGCGGGGGCGCAGGGCTTTACTAGCTCGCCTCAGTACTATTTCGAGCTAGGCTCGGGCCAGGAGAAAGGCGTTATAGGGGGTAGCTCATTTAAATACACCAAACGCTCCTTTTTTGCGCAGGCCACCTACGATTTTAAGAACCGCTACCTCTTGTCGGTAAGTGGGCGCCGGGATGGTTCCTCGCGCTTTACTCCACAAAACCGCTGGGGTAATTTCGGGGCCGCTTCTGTGGGCTGGCGCATCAGCGAGGAGGGCTTCTTCAAGAATGCCGTTCCCGCCATCAATAACCTGAAACTGCGGGCCAGCTATGGATCCAATGGCAACGACGCCCTAAATGGCCTGTATGGTGGCAGCTACTTACCCTACCCCATCGTTGGCCAGAACGTGAACTACGTTATCGGTACCAGCCAAACCATTGTAAATGGTGCCTCGCAGCTGGCCCTACCCAGCCCCGACATTCGTTGGGAAGACCGGTACACGAAAAACATTGGTTTGGACCTGAGTGTGCTGGATGACCGCTTGACGCTTGCCACGGATTACTACGTTTCGCAAACCCGCAACGCGCTGGCTCCAGTGCAAGTGCTGACTTACCTAGGCCACTTCGGTCAGGCGCTCTATCAGAACGCCGGTGACATTGAGAACCGGGGGCTGGAAGTAGCCCTAGGCTACCACGAAAACCGGAAAGCCTTCACTTACGGCGCTGACTTTACCCTAACCACTGTAAAAAACAAGCTAACGGCGGTGCCCGTGGAAGGTCAGGTATTTGAAGGCGGGGAGCTGTTCACGCGTTCGGCAGTAGGTACTTCTCTGGGGGAGTTTTTCCTGATTCCGTTTGACGGCATCTTCCAGTCGCAGGAAGAAGTAAACAACCATAAGAATGCCGCCGGCACGATTATTCAGCCCTATGCCTCACCCGGGGATGTGCGCTACAAAGACACCAACGGCGACGGAAATATTACCAACAGCGACGCAGTGTATTCCGGCAGGTCTATTCCTAACCTACTGATGGGACTAAACCTAACGGCCGGCTTCAAAGGCTTTGATCTGTCCGTTTTCTTTAACTCATCGAGCGGCAACAAAATTTACAACTCTGCCCGCCGGGACCTGGAAAGCTACGCTGGCCCCAACAACTACAACGCTGACGTAGAGCCCTGGACGCCGGAAAACCCTTCCTCTACTACCCCTCGCTTGCTGCAAGGTGGGGGCCTGGGCAACTTAGGTCGGGCGGCCTCCTCTAACTCCTTGGCCAACACCACGCGCTGGCTGGAAGACGGCTCCTACATCCGGCTGCGCAACATTCAGCTGGGTTACACCTTCCCCAAAACGCTAACCAGCAAAGTGCCCAGCCTGGGTAGCATACGGGTGTACGTAACGGGTCGTAACGTATTCACCATCACAGACTATACGGGCTACGACCCGGAAGTTACTGGTACCGGCTTCTTTAGCCGCGGAGTTGACTTCAGTGCCTACCCCAACGTGCGCAGCTTCACGGGCGGCCTGCAGGTCAACTTCTAACGCCTCCCGGCGCGCCGGGTGCTTACCCGTATCCCACTTCCCACCGCTTTTTCTAGCTCTAAATGAAAACCAATAAAATAGCCGCCCTTTTACTCGCGGGTAGCCTGTTCATGACTACGGCTTGCGAGAAGGACCTACTGGATCAGTCCAATCCTAACGCCCCCACCACCGATCAGTTCTGGAAAACTGAAACGGATGCCATAAAAGGGGTATTTGCCTGCTACTCCGGACTGCAGCAGTTTGCCTGCTACTACCGCAGCTGGCACTTCATGGCTCACCGCTCCGATGAATCGTACAGCCAAAGCCCGTTCGTAGCCCTGGCCGACTTTACCCGCTTCATCCAACCCGACGTGGATTTCTTCATCTCCTCGTTTGCGTGGAATGATTACTACCGGACTATTTACCGGACCAACCAGGTAATTACCCACGTGCCCGACATTCAGATGGAGGAGACGCTCAAAAAGCGCCTAGTGGCCGAAGCCCGGTTTGTCCGGGCCCTGTCTTATTTTGATTTGGCCTATTTCTTTGGCAATGTACCCCTGATTACCGTGGAGCCAACCCTGGCAACCCGGGCGCCCCAGGCTACGCAAGCCCAGACGGAAGCTTTCCTGATTTCCGAGCTCCAAGCCATCATCCCGGACCTGCCGTTTTCTTACCCCGATTCGGATAAAGGCCGCGCTACGAAGGGCTCGGCTCAGGCCCTGCTGGCCAAGGTGTACATGCAGCAGCGCAAGTGGACAGAGGCCTCCGGTATATTCGCCCAGATTATAAGCTCCGGGCAATACTCGCTGGTACCCAACTACGTGGATAACTTCACGCAAAGCAACGAGAACAACCGCGAGTCGGTATTCGAGGTGCAGTTCACCAACGAAAATAATACGCGGCTTGAGGTAGGGCAAGGACAGGACAATGCTTCCTCCTCGGAAACTCACGACCGGCCTAACTTCTTTGGCCCTCCCGGCGCCACCTTCGCCGACGTACAGCCTCGTCGGTGGCTTCTGGATGCCTACACGGACTCCACCACTACCTTTGCCCCCGGCAGCCGGACCCGTCACCTGATTGACCCCCGCCGCGACATGAACATCATTCACGCGGGCAACCCAGACCGGTTTTATGGAGTGACTTTCGCCGAGGCCACTCAGATTCGCAAGTTTTCCTGGCGGACTGACCAACTTTACTGGCGCAAGTACCTCAGCGACCGGGAGGTATCCTACAACCCTGCCCGCCCGGATGACCCGCTGGAGAACTTCTCTTCGGGGTACAACTTCCGGGTTATTCGCTACGCCGACGTGCTACTTATGCAGGCCGAAGCGCTTACCGAACTTGGACAAACCGGCGCTGCGCTACCCCTGATCAACCAAGTGCGTGCCCGCGTAAACCTGGCTCCTTTAACGAATGCTTCCCAAACCCAGCTGCGCCAGCTCATCCGTCTGGAACGCGCTAAGGAGCTGGCTGGGGAAGGCACCCGCTGGTTTGATATCCTGCGCTATGGTCTAATGGATGATGCCGCTGGTATTAGTGAGCTACGGTCCCGCGACGCTGACTTCACAAACTTCCGGTTAGGCGTATCCAAGCTGCTGCCCATTCCGCGCCGGGATCTTGCCATCGACCCAAACCTGAAGCAAAACCCTGGCTATTAAGCCACTATCAGTAACTAAATACACTTAAACAGCCGCTCTGGGCCCTGCTTGGAGCGGCTGTTTACTTCTAGTAACCCTACCTGCTTACGCTCTGCTGATACTACAATGAATCTATCTTTTGGCGTATTGCTGCGTCACCGATTGCCAGTCCTGCTGGTGATACTAGGCCTACTGAGCTGTGAGAAGGAAGCAAACACCACAACCTCGCCGCCGGTAGTTACGCCAGGTCTTGGCACCTCCTTCTCTAACCCGCTCCTGCCCTCGGGCCCCGACCCGTGGGTGTATTATAAAGATGGGATGTATTACTACCTGCACACCACTAACACGAACCTGCGCATTTGGAAAACGGCCAACATGTCGGAGTTAGGCTCAACTTCCAGTGTGGTGGCTTGGACGCCTCCGCCCGCGGGGCCAGCTTCGGGCAACTTGTGGGCGCCGGAGTTATACTTCCTGGATGGCAAGTGGTACATCTACTATTCAGCGGGGCCGGCTGGCACGGACCTGGGCCGGCAGCGAACCTGGGTACTGGAAAATTCGGCCGCTGACCCAACCACTGGCACGTGGGTAGACAAAGGCCAGATTGCAAGCCCGGGCGCCGATTTCTGGGCCATTGACGGCACGGTACTGGAGCAAAACAACAAGCGCTATTTTATCTGGTCGGGGCACAACGGTACGGACGCCGTACAGCGACTCTATATTTCTCTGATGAGCAATCCGTGGACGCTGACGGGGCCGCGAGTGGAGCTTTCTCACCCCGAGTTTAACTGGGAAGCCAATGGCTTCGGAGTAAACGAAGGACCGGAAATTCTGAAGCACGGCACCAACACCTTCTTGGTGTACTCGGCTAGCTTTTGCGGCACCGACCAGTACGCGCTGGGCCTGCTCACAACCAGTGCCACAGCCGACCCGACGCTGCCTACCTCCTGGACCAAATCGGCGCGGCCGGTATTCTCCCAAAATCCTGCCGGCCGGGCCTACGCCACGGGCCACAACTCCTTTTTTCAGTCGAAGGACGGCACGGAAGACTGGATTCTGTACCACGCCAACTCCAACCCCAACGAAGGCTGCGTGGAAAAGCGTAACCCGCGCATGCAGAGGTTTACCTGGAACCCCGACGGCACTCCCAACTTTGGCGTGCCCGTGGCCATCAACACCCTTCTGCCCCGCCCCAGCGGCGAATAACGGCTGGCAGTTATCCATTCTGTTCTTCTTACTTCCCACCACTATGAACCTACTTCTTCTCTTGTCCCAGCGTGGTAGCCTGCGGCATACATTACGGAGCGTCTACCGTCGTCTGCCGGTGCTGGTAGGCCTAACGCTACTCCTGCTCGGTCTTGGCCGGCCGGCTTATGCTCTGCAGGGTTTTACCGGCGTGCATGACCCGTCTACTATCGTAAAGGAGGGCAACAAGTACTGGATATTTGCCACTGGTCAGGGCATTTACAGCATGTACTCCACCGATCTGGTGAACTGGACGCCAGGGCCGCGCGCGGTATTTGTTAACAATGCCTACCCCAGCTGGATCAATACCAAGGTACCTGGCTTTACGGGCAACTTCTGGGCCCCGGAGTGCATTTTCATGAATGGCAAGTACTACTTGTACTATTCTTGTTCCTCCTTCGGCTCCAAGGTATCAGCCATTGGCTTGGCTACCAACGTCACGCTTGACCCCGCCAGCCCTAACTATAAGTGGGAAGATCAGGGCGAGGTAGTATCTACCACGGCCAGCAGCGCCGTTAACGCCATTGATCCGGCCGTTTTCCGCGACACCAATAATGACGTATGGTTTACCTACGGCTCCTTTTTCGGGGGGCTGCGCGTGGTCCAACTCAATGCCAGCACGGGCAAATTTCTCAATGGCACTAATACCCCACAAGTAGCCGTAGCAAACAACGCGGGCAGCGTAGTGGAAGCGGCCTTCCTAACTAAGCACGACGCGTATTACTACCTCTTCATTAACCGCGGCAACTGCTGCCAAGGCAGCAGCAGCACCTATCACATCCTGGTAGGTCGCTCTAGTTCGCCTACGGGTCCCTTCCTTGATCAGGCGGGCACTGACCTAAACAACGGCGGAGGCACGATGGTACTCAACAGCGGGGGGCGCTACACGGGGCCTGGCCACGCAGGCATCTTCCAAGAAGGGGGCGTGAACTACTTCTCGCACCACTATTATGACAACGAGGACCGGGGCGACCCTAAGTTGGGGTTAGCTAAACTCACGTGGAGCACGGCCGGATGGCCCGTAGTAAGCCGAGACTGGGTGACGGCAGGCCGGTACGAAATCAAAAACCAGAACAGCAACCTGATTTGGGATGCCTGGGGCTGCACGGGCGTTTCGGGGCAGATGATTGCCCAGGGTACCGCGGCTGGCTTGGACTGTCAGCGCTGGGACTTCACCGCCTTAGGCAACGGTGAATATAAAATCACCAACGCTTTGGGCGGGTTAGCCGCCGACGTTTCAGGTTGTTCCCCAGATGCGGGGTCTAAGCTGCAGTTGTTTGCCTACAACGGCTTACCCTGCCAGCGCTTTCGCATCGACCGCGCCAATGATGGGACTTTAGTTCTGGCGTCGGCTAATGGCAACCGGGTAGTGGAAGTGCCCAACGCCTCAACTGCCGCCGGGCAGCAGCTGGGGCTGTGGGACTACAATGGCTGTAGTTGCCAACGCTGGTCGCTTACGCCCACCAATACGCCCCTGGCAACAAAGGGCGCGCAGCTCCAGGGCATCAGCGTATATCCGGTTCCGGCGGGGCAGCAGGGCTTCACCATTGAACTAGGCAGCCAGTCGGCTCGGGAGGTTACCCAGGTGGAGATCCGCAACCTGCTGGGAGCGGTCCTGTATCAGCATACCTTTGGTAAGCAGCTGACTACCCTGCCGGTTGCCGCAGGCCTGCAGCCAGGGGTTTATCTGGTGCATGTACGCCGCTCCAGCGGCTCTTTAACACAAAAGATAACCGTTCTATAAACTGAGTTTAGCCGGTGGAGAGGCCGTATTACCGACTTCTTCACCGGCTTTTTTTCTTTTACAAACACAAACGATTGTGTAGAACCAAAAGGTTTTTCTACTTTACACACATATTCGCTCATTTTCTGGCAACAAAAACGATATACAACAAACGTATTTCAATACAACATCTTGATTTACATACAGTTAATTAGCAAAATCACTTACACAATCCATTGTTTTTGTGTTGATCAAAACTGACGGACACCGTATTCCTCCTACCTACTTACTTGACCTCGTAGAAATTCCCACTTCCTCCGCTCATGACAAAACGTAACCGCGTCGGTACATTAACTACCAGTATGGCTGGGCTCCTGCTCATGGCTAGCTGCAATCAGTCAGCCCCAAGTGAAACCTCGGCCGCCGGTACCTCCCCAACCATGACTGATTCTACCCAAACTGCCACGACCGGAACGGCATCAGCGCCTACCTCCGCCTCATTCGGCAAAACCTCGGATGGTACTGAGGTGCAGCTCTACTCGCTCACGAACGCCCACGGTCTAAAGGTGAACATCACCAATTACGGGGGCACAATTACCAGTCTGCTAGTGCCCGACAAGGCCGGTAAGCTCGGTGACGTGGTGCTGGGCTTCGACAACGTGAGCGGCTATCAGAGTCCGGAGTTTCTTAAGTCGGGGCCGTACTTCGGGGCGCTCATCGGGCGCTACGGCAACCGCATAGCCAAGGGCAAGTTCACCCTCGATGGCAAAGAGTACACCCTGGCCAAAAACAACGGCGAAAACACCTTGCACGGAGGAAAAAAGGGTTTTGACAAAGTAGTGTGGCAGGCCCAGCCTGGTTCCTCGGCCGACGGCCAGACGCTGACGCTGACGTATCTGAGCAAGGACGGCGAGGAAGGCTACCCCGGCAACCTCACCGTGAAGGTCGTCTACACCCTCACCTCCGACGACGCCCTGAAGATTGACTACTCGGCTACCACCGACAAGGCCACGCCCGTTAACCTCACCAACCACGCCTACTTCAACCTGGGCCTGGGCCAGACCAAGGACATCCTGGGCCACGAGGTGACTATTGCCGCCGACCGCTACAACGTGGTGGACGCCGGCCTTATCCCGACCGGTGAGCTGCGCCCCGTCAAAGGCACGCCCTTCGACTTTACTACCCCCCACACCATTGGGGAGAGAATCGGGCAGGTGCCCGGCGGCTACGACCACAACTGGGCCCTGAGCCAGACCAGCGGCCTGCATACGGCCGCTGCGGTGTACGAGCCAACTTCGGGCCGCACCATGACGGTGCAAACCACCGAGCCCGGCCTGCAGTTTTACACGGGTAACTTCCTCGATGGGACCCTGAAGGGCAAAGGCGGCACTGTCTACGGCAAGCACGCGGGCTTCTGCATGGAAACCCAGCATTTCCCCGACTCGCCCAACCAGCCCAAGTTCCCGACTACCCTCTTAAAGCCGGGCCAGACTCTGCAGTCAACGACCATCTACACCTTTGGCGTGCGACAATAGGTGACTCAGTGAAGTGGTGATTTAGTGAGTTTGACACTGTAGTGTCAGTACGAAACCCACTGAGTTGCTACACCACCAGTTCACTGCATCAGTAATACACTGCATCACTAACTCACTTTCCCGTGGAAACCACCCATTCAGCATCTTCCCAGTCGGAAGCCTATGTTATCGGCATCGACTACGGCTCCGATTCCGTGCGGGCCGTGCTGGTAAATGCCCATACGGGCCAGGAAATTGCCCAGGCCGTGCATCTGTACGCCCGCTGGAAGGAGCAGCGCTACTGCAATGCCACCAAAAACCAGTTCCGCCAGCACCCCCTCGACCACATTGAGGGCCTGGAAGCCACTGTGCGCCAAGTAGCAAAGCACGTACCCGCCGAGCAGATTGTCGGCCTAGCCATTGACACCACCGGCTCCACGCCGGGTCCGGTGGATGAGCACGGCGTGGCTCTGGCGCTCAAGCCCGGCTTCGAGGAAAACCCGAATGCCATGTTCGTGCTCTGGAAAGACCACACGGCCCTACCCGAAGCCGCCGAAATCAACCAGAAAGCCCGCACCTGGGGCGGCGAAGACTACACGCAGTATGAGGGCGGCATCTACTCTTCGGAGTGGTTTTGGGCCAAAATTGCCCACGTCGTGCGCGAAGACGAGGCCGTGGCCCAAGCCGCCTACTCCTGGATGGAGCATTGCGACTGGCTGACGCTGCTGCTGACCGGCGGGGAGTTGAAAACCTTTAAGCGCAGCCGCTGCGCTGCCGGCCACAAAGCCATGTGGCACGAGAGCTGGGGCGGCCTACCCTCTGAAGACTTCCTAACCCTGCTGGAGCCCAAATTGGGCGGCCTGCGCGAGCGACTGTTCGAGCAAACCTACACCGCCGACGAAGTAGCCGGTAACTTATCAGAAGAGTGGGCCCAGCGCCTAGGCCTGACCACCAACACGGTGGTAGCGGTAGGTTCATTTGACGCTCACGCCGGCGCCGTGGCGGGTGAAATCGAGGCGTACTCCATGGTGAAAGTAATGGGCACTTCCACCTGCGACATTGTGGTGGCTCCCATGGAGGAAGTAGGTAGCAAGCTGGTACCCGGCATCTGCGGGCAGGTCGATGGCTCCGTGATTCCGGGCATGCTGGGGCTGGAGGCCGGGCAATCGGCGGTAGGCGACCTGTTGGCCTGGTTCCGCCAGGTGATTGAGTGGCCGTTGCGCGCGCTCCTACCCCAATCCTCAGCTTTAACCCCGGAGCAGCAGGAAGCCCTGCGCGAGGAGTTGAGCGACAAGATGATGGCCGAACTGAACAAAGCCGCCGCGGCCGTCAACCCCGATGAATCTCAGGTGCTGGCCCTGGACTGGGTGAACGGCCGCCGCACGCCCGACGCCAACCAGGCCCTGAAAGGCGCCCTCATGAACCTTACGATGGGCACCTCGGCCCCCCAGATTTTCCGGGCCCTGGTCGAGTCCATCTGCTACGGCTCCAAGCAAATCGTGGAGCGCTTCGAGCAGGAAGGCATTCCGATTAAGCAGGTGATTGGCCTGGGCGGCGTGGCCAAGAAGTCGGGCTTTATGATGCAGACCCTGGCCGACGTACTCAACCGCCCGATTAAGGTAGCCGAATCGGACCAGGCCCCCGCCCTGGGCTCGGCCATGTACGCGGCCGTAGCGGCCGGCATCCACCCCGATGTGGTAACAGCCCAGAAAGCCATGGGCAACGGGTTTGCCGAAACCTACACGCCCAACCCCGCCCGCGTGGCCGACTACCAGCGCCGCTACGAGCAGTACCAGGCCTTCGGGCAATACATAGAGCAAGCTACCCAGCTGCAGGCCGGCGAGGTTGCCGAAACAGAACTAGTCAATCAGGCATGAGCCAGTATCAAGACCTAAAGCAGGCCTGCTACGAGGCCAACATGCAGCTGCCCCAGCTCGGGCTGGTGCTCTTCACCTTTGGCAATGCCAGCGTAGTCGACCGTGAAAACCGCGTGTTTGCCATCAAGCCCAGCGGCGTGCCCTACGCCACGCTCCGGCCCGAAGACATCGTCATCGTGAGCTTTGCCAACGAGATTGTGGAAGGCACCAAGCGCCCTTCTTCCGATACCAAAACCCACGCGGTGCTCTACAGCCACTGGGAGCATATCGGGGGCATTGTGCACACGCACTCTACCTACGCCACGGCCTGGGCCCAGGCCCAACTCGACATCCCCATTCTGGGCACTACCCACGCCGACCATCTTACGGCCGACATTCCCTGCGCCCCGCCCATGAACGACCAGATGATTGCCGGCGACTACGAACACCAGACCGGCTGGCAGATCATCAACGAGTTTCAGCGCCGCGGCCTCTCGCCCGAAGAGGTGGAAATGGTGCTGCTGAGCAACCACGCCCCCTTCACCTGGGGCAAAACGGTGGAGAAAGCCGTCTACCACAGCGCCGTGCTGGAAGAAGTGGCCCGCATGGCCTACCTCAGCTGCACCCTCCGCCCCGACGTGCCCCGCCTCAAGGACTCCTTGATTACCAAGCACTACGAGCGCAAGCACGGCGCGCATTCCTACTACGGGCAGTCGTAAGGACACTGCTTACCATAAGAATGCGTCATGCTGAGCTTGTCGAAGCATCTCTCCCGCTGGCTAATTCATACTACCTAACGAAGCGGGAGAGATGCTTCGACTGCGCTCAGCATGACACTAGTAAATAGTATCACAACGTCAGCACGCGAGCTGCTTCGGCTTTGCCTCTGCATGACAATTCCCTCTGACATCTCCACCTCAAGTATATGATTGACATCTCTCACTACGAAGCCTGGTTTATCACCGGCAGCCAGCACCTCTACGGCCCCGAAACCCTGGAGCAGGTAGCCCGGCACTCCCAGCAGATTGCCGAAGCCCTGGGCACCGCCCTGCCCATCAAAATCGTGTACAAGCCGGTGCTGACGGGCCCCGATGAGATTTTTCAGCTGGTGCAGGAGGCCAACACCACCCAGAACTGCGTGGGCCTGATTGCCTGGATGCACACCTTCTCGCCAGCCAAAATGTGGATCAACGGCCTGAAGATTCTGCAGAAGCCCCTGGCCCACCTGCACACCCAGTTCAACCGCGACATTCCCTGGCAGGACATTGACATGGACTTCATGAACACCAACCAATCGGCGCACGGCGACCGGGAGTTTGGTTTCATCGGGGCTCGCTTAAAGCTGAAGCGCAAAGTGGTAGTCGGCCACTGGCAGAGCCCGGACGTGCACGAGCGCCTGAGCATCTGGGCCCGCGCGGCCTGCGCCTGGGCCGACTGGCAGGGCGCCCGCATCGTGCGCTTCGGCGACAACATGCGCTACGTGGCCGTAACTGAGGGCGACAAGGTAGAGGCCGAGCTGAAGTTTGGCTACTCGGTGAACACCTACGGCATCGGCGACCTGGTAGCGGTTATCAACCAGGTCACCGACGAGCAGGTAAACCAGTTGCTGGCTACCTACGAGCAGGAATACGAGTTGGGGGAAAGCCTGCGCGAAGGCGGCGAGCAGCGCGAGAGTCTGCGCGAAGCGGCCCGGATTGAAGTGGGCATGCGCCAGTTCCTGCAGGACACCAAGGCCATCGGCTTCACCGACACCTTCGAGGATTTGCACGGCATGGCCCAGCTGCCCGGCATTGCTACCCAGCGCCTGATGGCCGAGGGCTACGGCTTCGGCGGCGAAGGCGACTGGAAAACCTCGGCCCTGGTGCGGGCCATGAAGGTGATGGGCGCCGGCCTGCCCGGGGGCAACTCCTTTATGGAAGACTATACCTACCACTTCCAGCCCGGCAACGAGCAGGTGCTCGGCTCCCACATGCTGGAAATTTGCCCCACTATTGCCGAAGGCAAAGCCAAAGTAGAGGTGCATCCGCTGGGCATTGGCGGCAAGGCCGATCCGGCCCGTCTGGTGTTCAACTGCCCCGCCGGCCCGGCCCTGAATGCGACCATCGTGGATTTGGGCCACCGTTTCCGGTTGGTAGTAAACGAGGTGGAAGCCGTGGCGCCGGAGCAGGACTTGCCCAAGCTGCCCGTGGCCCGTGTACTCTGGAAAGTAAAGCCCAGCCTGAGTGTAGGCGCAGCCGCTTGGATTTACGCCGGCGGTGCCCACCACACCGGCTACAGCCAGAACCTCACGGCCGAGTACCTCGAAGACTTCGCCGAAATGGCCGGCATTGAGTACGTCATCATCGACGAGGAAACCAAGCTGCGCACCTTCAAAAACGAGTTGCGCTACAATGACGTGGCCTTCAGCCAGCGGTAACCACGTAGCTCGTCATGCTACCAAGTAGTAAATGAATGTCATTCCGAGCGCAGCTGAGAAATCTCGCGTGCAAGGGTAATCTGCTTACTCTTCCAACATCAGCACGCGAGATTCCTCGGCTGCGCTCGGAATGACGCGCTACGGAGCGCAGGAGCTGAACCATGCCCCTTCCCACCATTACACAAGCACGTACGGGCTTAGTACCTGTTCTGCATTCCCACCCCTTTCTCCATGCGTAATAACCTTACTACGCTTGACCTGCTCGTCTTCTTTGTGTACCTGATTGGGGTTTCGGCCTACGGGTTCTACATCTACAAAAGCAAGCAGAAAGCCGAGCAAAGCACCAAAGACTACTTCCTGGCCGAAGGCTCCCTAACCTGGTGGGCCATTGGGGCCTCCATGATTGCCTCCAACATTTCGGCCGAGCAGTTCATCGGCATGTCGGGCTCGGGCTTTAAAGTAGGGGTAGCGGTGGCGGCCTATGAGTGGGTGGCTGCCGTGGTGCTCATTATTGTGGCCGTGTTTTTTATGCCGGTCTATCTGAAGAACAAGATCTTCACGATGCCGCAGTTTCTGGAGCAGCGCTACAACTCCACCCTGAGCCTGATTATGAGCATCTTCTGGCTTTTTCTCTACGTGCTCGTTAACCTGACTTCCATTCTCTACCTCGGGGCCCTGGCCTTGAGCAACCTGATCGGGGGCGACAGTTTTCATGTCATCATTGTGCTGCTGGCCTTGTTCTCGCTGCTCATCTCCATTGGGGGCATGAAGGTAGTGGGCTACACCGACGTGATTCAGGTGGTGGTGCTGGTGGTAGGCGGCCTGGTGACCACCTACATTGCCCTGACGCTGGTCAGCAACCAGTTTAACCTGGGCGGCGGAGCCATTTCCGGCTTCACGGCCCTGATGGACCGGGCCCCCGACCACTTCCGCATGATCTTCGACAAGCCGACTCAGGCTACCCCGCAGGTGGAAATTGACAAGTACCTGGCCCTGCCCGGCATTGCCATGTACTTCGCGGGCCAGTGGATTGTGAACCTGAACTACTGGGGCTGCAACCAGTACATTACGCAGCGCGCCCTGGGCGCCGACCTGCACACGGCCCGCACCGGCATTCTGTTTGCCGGGATTCTGAAGCTGATGATGCCCGTGATTGTGATGCTGCCCGGCATTGCCGCCTACGTGCTCTACCAGAACGGCGGTTTGCAGGCCGAAATGTCTTCTACCGGCTCCTTTAACTCCGACAACGCTTACTCGGCCATCCTTACCTTCCTGCCCAACGGCCTGAAAGGCTTGAGTATGGCGGCCCTCACCGCGGCCATTGTGGCCTCCTTGGCCGGCAAGGTCAACTCCATTTCCACCATTTTCACCCTCGACATCTACAAGCGCTACCTGAACAAGGACGCTACGGAGAAAAAGCAAGTGTGGGTAGGCCGCCTGACCATTCTGGCGGCCGTGGTGCTGAGCGTGGCCATGACCTGGCAGGATTTGCTGGGCATTGGCGGCGAGGGTGGTTTCCAGTTTATTCAGAAGTACACGGGCTTTATCTCGCCTGGTATTCTGGCCGTGTTCCTGCTGGGCATGTTCTGGAAGCGTACCACGGCTACGGCTGGCATTGTGGGCATTCTGGCCGGTTTTGCGTTGTCGGTGTTCTTTAACAACTACGCCCCCACGGTGCTGGGCCCGGAAACCATTCTGTATACGGCCTTCCCGAACGGGCGCGGGGCCTACGAAATTCCCTTCCTGATCTGCATGGGCCTTTCGTTTGCCTTCACCTTCGTGCTGATGGTAGGCGTGAGTTTGGCCGGCCCGGTAGTAAACCCGCGGGCCATTGAACTCAACCCCAGCATGTTCCGCGTGAGTACCCAAACCATGTCGCTCATCGTCATTACCATGCTCATGCTCACGGCGCTTTACGTCAAGTTCTGGTAGCGGCTACTAGGTAGCCTTTACCACGCGGCTTTTGCTAAGGGCCGCTAGTACCACCACAACGGGGGCGTGAATAGTGTGTTCATGCCCCCGTTGTGCTTTCTGCAAACTCGCTCTATGTTCTTCCAATCCAAATCCCACTACCATGAACACCACGTCTACTCTACTCCTGGCTCGCGTGCGGGCTGGTCGCCACCTTACTTGGCGGGCCCTGCGCGTGCTGGCCTTGCTGCTGGCCCTCACGGCCGGGCTTAGCTTCCGGGCCTCGGCCCTCCAAGGCAACGACAACTGCCACGACCCCTCCTCCATTGTGAAGGATGGCAATAAGTACTGGATTTTCACGACTGGCACGGGCATCTATGCCATGTACTCTACTGACCTGGTAAGCTGGCAGTCGGGGCCCCGGCCGGTGTTTGCGGCCAGCTCCTACCCTAGTTGGATTCAAAGCAAAGTGCCCGGCTTTACCGGCGACTTTTGGGCCCCAGAGTGCGTGTACCGCAACGGCAAGTTTTACTTGTACTACTCGGTTTCTACGTTCGGCTCCAACACCTCTACCATCGGGCTGGCCACCAACGTAACCCTGGACCCGGCTAACCCCAACTACCAATGGATAGACCAGGGCGAGGTTATTTCGACCACGAGTAGCAGCGCCTCCAACGCCATCGACCCGGCCGTGGTGACCGACGCCAGCGGCGGGTTGTGGATGAGTTACGGCTCGTTTTTCAAAGGCATTGGCCTGATTAAGCTTGATGGGGTGACCGGCAAACGCTCGGGCACCAGCTTCAGCTGGCTGGCTGGCAACGTAGCCGCCGACGGTGTAACGCGCAACAACAGCGGCAGCGAGGCGCCCTACATTGTGCGCAACGGCAGCTACTACTACCTGTTCATCAACAAAGGAGCCTGCTGCCAGGGCTCCAGCAGCACCTACTACATTCAGGTCGGCCGCTCCACCAGCATCACGGGGCCTTACCTGGATAAAAACGGGGTGGATCTGAACAAGAATGGCGGCACTACCCTCATTGCCACCAAGGGCAACTACGTGGGGCCGGGCCATGTGGGCTTGTTCCAGGAAAACGGCGCCAACTACCTCACCCACCACTACTACGACAGCAACCAGAACGGCCGCGCCCGCCTGAGCGTGGGCAACATGGGCTGGGATGCCGCCGCCTGGCCCTTCATCACCCGCGACTGGCTGGCGGCCGGCCGCTATACTCTTACCAACGCAAACAGCAGGCTGGTGTGGGATGCCTGGGGCTGCACCGGCGCGCAGGGTCAGGCCATTGCCCAGGGCACCAGCACCCCTGGCTTGGCCTGCCAGCAGTGGAACCTCACGCCCGACGGCAACGGGGAGTATAAAATCACCTCGGCCGTAGGGGCAGGCTTGGCCGCCGATGTTCTGAACAATGACCCTAACAACGGTGCCAAGCTCCAGCTGTATCCATACAGTGGGGCTGCCAATCAGCGCTTTAAGATGGAGCGGGCCAGCACCGGCCAATATGTGCTGTCGTCGGTGAACGGAGGACGCGCTGTGGAAGTGCCGGCCTGCTCCAGCACCGCCGGCGTGCAGCTGGCCCTCTATGACTACCTCGGCAACAACTGTCAGAAATGGGCCATTGCCCCGGCCACCAGTGCCCGGGTGTTGGCAATCCAAAATACCAACACCACCCCGTTCAGCGTGTACCCCAACCCCGCCGAACGGGGCCGCTTCACAGTGGCGCTCGGGCAGGAGTTGGCTGGTTCTGACGTTACCATCACGCTTGCCGACGTGCACGGCCGTCAGGTGTACGCCCGCACCAGCACCGGCCAGCCATCGGTGGTAATGGAGCCCAACCTACAGGCCGGGCTCTACCTACTGCACGTGAGTGGGGGGCAAGGCACCTATACTCAGAAAATAGTTGTGCAATAAACAGCGGCCCCTCGGCTTTCCCAGGAAAAGAGCTGGGGGCCCGCTGGCAAACTCAACCCCTGATGAGAGTACGCACCCTGACGCAGCTTACAGCCGGTTTTTTGTTAACCAGCGCAATTGCCGCTACCCCCGCGGCAGCGCAGAAGGCTGCCGCCAAAACCGACTTCCACCAGTGGGCCCCTACCCCGCCCATGGGCTGGAACAGCTGGGACTGCTACGGCCCCACGGTTACGGAAGCGGAGGTAAAAGCCAACGCCGACTACATGGCCGCGAACCTGAAAAGCAGCGGCTGGGAGTACGTGGTAGTGGATATTCGCTGGTACGTGGGCAACGACACGGCCCACGGCTACAATGAGAAGAACCCCGACTGGAACCTCGATGCGTACGGCCGCTTTGTGCCCGCCCCAAATCGGTTTCCTTCGGCGGCGGGCGGCAAAGGCTTCAAGCCCCTGGCCGACTACCTGCACGCTAAAGGGCTGAAGTTCGGCATCCATATTATGCGCGGCGTGCCGGTGGTAGCGGTGCAGCGCAAGTTGCCCATCCTCGGCAGCAAGGCTACCGCCGCCGACATTTATTCCAAGGAAGGCCAAGCTGGCTGGCTACGTGACATGTACACAGTGGTGGCCGGCCAGCCGGGCGCGCAGGAGTACTATAACTCGTTGTTTCAGCTTTACGCCAGTTGGGGCGTTGATTTTGTGAAGGTTGATGACCTGTCCTCGCCCTACCACAAGCCGGAGGTCGAGATGATTCGGCGGGCCATTGACCGCTCGGGCCGCAAAATCGTGCTGAGCACCTCGCCCGGCGAAACGCCGATTGCCGAGGCCAAGCACGTAGCCGCCCACGCTAATATGTGGCGCACCGTCGGCGACTTCTGGGACTCCTGGGAGCAGCTGAAAGAGCACTTTGAGGTGTGTAACCGCTGGTCGCCCCACATTCAGCCCGGTGCCTACCCCGACGCCGACATGCTACCCCTGGGCCGCATCGGCATCCGGGCCGAGCGGGGCGACGACCGGATGTCGCGCTTCACCCCTGATGAGCAGTACACCTTGATGAGCCTGTGGAGCATCTTCCGTTCCCCGCTTATGTTTGGTGGCGACTTGCCTAGCAACGACGCTTTCACCTTGTCCTTGCTCACCAACAAGGAGGTGCTGGCCATGCACAGCTCCAGCATCAACAACCGCCAGTTGTTTCGCCAGGACAACCTGATTGCCTGGACCGCCGACGACCCCAAAACCGGCGACAAGTTTCTGGCCCTCTTCAATGCCCAGGACCAGGAGCTGGCTCCGGCCAGCGAAGCCGCCTGGGCCAGCGCCGTCATTACCCGCCAGACGCCCGGCCACAGCCAACCCGTGGACGTGGACATTACCGGCGCGCGCACGCTCTACCTAAACGTGCGCGACGGGGGCGACGACATTGCCTGGGACCATGCCGATTGGCTTAGCCCGGTGCTGAGCAATGGCAGCAAAACTGTTTCTCTGAGCAGTATGCCGTGGAAATCGGCTTCGGCGGGCTGGGGCAACGTTACGGCCAACAAGAGCGTGTCGGGCGCCGACTTGCTGGTGGCGGGGCGCAAGTACGAGCAGGGCATCGGCACCCACTCGAACTCCATGATTGCCTATGAGCTGCCCGCTGGCTTTACCCGCTTGCAGGCTACGGCCGGCCTCGATAACGCCGGCGCTGCCCAGAATACCGGCGGCACGGTGCAGTTTCTGGTCTTTACCCAAAACCCCTTCCGCCCCATGCCCGCCGACTCCGTGCGCATCCCGGTGGCCCTGACACAGCTTGGCCTGATGGGTCCGTGTACGGTACGGGACCTGTGGACGGGCAAGACTACCCGCGGTGTTTCGGGTGAATTTGCGCCCTACGTGCGCCGCCACGGGGCGAAGCTGTACCGAATTTCAGTCGCTAAGAAATAGAGCTAGTCGGCTAGTTCCCCTGCCCTTCCTTGCCAAGCAGGGGAACTAGCCGACTAGCTCTAGCTTTCTACCTCTACATCCCACCTTCCGTATGAAACGACTCCTTCCTTCCCTGGCCCTGCTCGGCCTGTGTAGCCTACCGGGAACTGCCCAATCGATAAAGAAGTCTGACTATCCTATTCAGGCGGTTTCTTTTACCAAGGTGAAGCTAGCCGATAACTTTTGGCTACCCCGCCTCAAGACCAACACGGAGGTAACTATTCCGGCCTCGTTTCAGCGCTGCGAGGCCACCAACCGGGTTAAGAACTTTGAAATGGCGGCGGCCAAGTCGGGCAAGTTTGCCACCATCTTTCCCTTCGACGACACGGACATCTACAAGACCATCGAAGGGGCCTCGTACTCGCTTAAGCTCTACCCCGACGAAAAGCTGGACGAGTACATGGACGCGCTGATTAAAAAGGTGGCCGCCGCCCAGGAGCCCGATGGCTACCTCTACACGGCCCGCACCATTGATCCGGCCCACCCCCACGAGTGGGCCGGGCCGGAGCGCTGGGTGAAAGAGCGGGAGCTGAGCCACGAGCTGTACAACTCGGGCCACTTGTACGAGGCAGCCGTGGCGCACTACGAGGCCACCGGCAAGAAAACCCTGCTCAGCATTGCCCTCAAGAATGCCGACCTGGTGTGCTCCGTGTTCGGGCCGGGCAAGCGGGGCGTGGCGCCCGGCCACGAGATTGTGGAAATGGGCCTAGTGAAGCTCTACCGCGTCACGGGCAAGCCCGAGTACCTGAGCTCGGCCAAGTTTTTTCTGGAGGAGCGGGGCAAGTACCAAGGCTACGACCCGAAGAGCCCCGATGCGTGGAAAAATGGCTCCTACTGGCAGGACCATAAGCCCGTAGTGGACCAGAAGGAAGCCGTGGGCCACGCCGTGCGGGCCGAATACCTGTACTCGGCCATGGCCGACGTGGCCGCCCTCACCGGCGACCAGAGAATACTGGCCGCCGTGGACAGCATCTGGCTGAACATGGTCAGCAAGAAGCTCTACGTGACGGGCGGCACCGGCGCCGTGCCGGGCGGGGAGCGGTTTGGGGGCAACTACGAGCTGCCCAACACCACGGCCTACAACGAAACCTGCGCCGCCGTGGCCAACGTGTACTGGAACCAGCGCATGTTCCAGCTCCACGGCGACTCAAAGTACGTGGACGTGCTGGAGAAAGTGCTGTATAACGGGCTGATTTCCGGGGTCGGGCTGGACGGTAAATCCTTCTTCTACTCCAATGCCATGCAGATCAAGAACAGCACGAGCTTTCCGCAGACCGAGCCCCAGCGCGCCGGCTGGTTTGACTGCTCCTGCTGCCCTACCAACATGGCCCGCTTGATGCCTTCCTTGCCCGGCTACGTGTACGCCCAGAAAGGCCAGGACGTGTACGCCAACCTATTTATCAGCGGCACTACCGACCTGAAAGTGGGCACCAAGGCCGTGCGCATCACCCAGCAACACAACTACCCCTGGCAGGGCGACCTGAAGTTCACCATCAGCCCCGCCGCTACAACGGATTTCAACCTGTTGGTGCGCTTGCCCGGCTGGGCCCAGGGCGAGGCCGTGCCCTCCGATTTGTACCGCTTTGCTACTCCCTCGACAGAGAAAATCAGCATCACGGTGAACGGCAAGCCCGTGCCGTACACCACCCGCCAAGGCTACGCCGTACTCCCGCGCCAGTGGCGCCGCGGCGACGTAGTGGAAGTGAAATTGCCCCTGGAAGTGCGCCAGGTGGTAGCCAACCCCAAGGTGCAGGACAACCTGGGCCGGGTGGCCCTGCAGCGCGGCCCCGTGGTGTACTGCGCCGAATGGAGGGACAACAACGGCAAAACCAGCAACCTCATCGTGCCGGCCGCTACCCGCTTTACCACCAGCTACCAGCCCCAGGTCCTCAATGGCATTATGCAACTCCAGGCCACTGTGCCCGCCGTGCAGGTGGATGCCGCCAACCACTCCATCAGCACCACCCGCCAGACCCTGACGGCCATTCCGTACTACGCCTGGGCCAACCGCGGGAAAGGCGAAATGGTCGTCTGGTTTCCCCAGCAGCTCACCGACGTAGACCTGATTTCGCGCCAGCCGAAAGAGGTAACGGTGGGTAAGTAGTCGTTCATTGTCATTCCGCGCGGAGCGAGGAATCTGGGTCAGCCTCCAGAAAGTAACCCAGATTCCTCGCGCCGCTCGGAATGACAACAACCGAAATACCGCAGGCTCGCAACAAAAAGGGGGGGTAGGAACACGTTGTTCCTACCCCCCTTTTTGCTGGACGATAGGCTACGGCTGCCCCCTTGGCATCCCCTGCAACCGGTTCTGCGTTACCCTGTCGGTTCCCTACCCTCTGTTTCGCCATGAACCCTCCCCCGCCCTGCCACTGGATGCAGCAGAACGCGCTGCTGCAAAGCTTCCACGACCACGAGTGGGGCGAACCGGTTTCTGACCCCGACATTCTGTTCGAGTACCTGGTGCTCCACACCTTCCAGCTGGGCTTCGACTTTCCGGTGGTGCTACGGCGGCGCGAGGCGTTCCGGGAGCTGCTGGCCGGCTTCGACCCGGAGCGGCTAGCTCGGTTTGGAGAAGAAGAAGTGGAAGAATTGCTGCTCAACCCGCGCATCATCCGCAACCGGCGCAAGCTGGAGGCTACCATCCAGAACGCCCGGGCCTGGTTGCAGCTCCGCCAAGAGGTGGGCGGCCCGGACCAGCTCCTGCCCTTCTTCTACGCCTTTGTGGGCGGCCGGCCGCTCGATGCTCAGCGCAGCCCCGACAACCCGCCGCCGGCTTCTACGCCGGCCAGCCTGGCCCTGAGTCAGGACCTGAAACGGCGCGGATTCGTGATGACCGGGCCGGTGGCGTGTTACAACCTTATGCAAACCGCCGGCCTTGTCAACGACCACCTTACTACCTGCCCCCGCCACGCCGAATGCCGGCAGCTAGCCGCGGGGTAGCGGCCTTGACCACAGCCCCGTAAGTTCCGGTAGCTGTTCTGCTTGCTTGCTCTAGGATAGGTGGGCAGCTTGATAACACGGTTCTGTTTGCTTAACCAGGACAGTCTTTTTTCGGGGATTTTTAGGATGAATTTCTTGAAACGCTGCTTAACTTAAGTCCAGAACCCCGGTTACTGACGCAGCCCTGCGGCAACTGCGGCCGCCAAGCTGCGTCCTTACTCGCGTCCGGGCTCTTTTCCCTGACCTTTTTTCCAGAGCTATGAACCCTGAACACGATACGCCCGGTAGCGCCCACGACGAGGCCCGCCGGAGCTTCCTGAAACAATCGTCGCTGCTGACGGCCATGGCCCTGGTGCCGGGGCCGCTGGTGCAGGCCGCCTCTGCCGAGCTGGACGAAAAAGTAGCCGCCGTCTTCGAGAAGATTCCGCTCAAGCTGGAAGTTAACGGCATTAAGCACAAGCTTTCCGTGGAGCCGCGCACCACGCTGCTGGATTTACTGCGCGAAAACCTGAACCTCACGGGCACCAAAAAAGGCTGCGACTACGGGCAGTGCGGGGCCTGCACCGTGCACGTGGATGGGCAGCGGGTAAACTCCTGCCTGAGCTTTGCCGTGATGCACGAGGGCAAGAAAATTACGACCATCGAGGGCCTGGCCGATGGCGACAAGCTCCACCCCATGCAGGAAGCCTTCATCAAGCACGACGGCTTCCAGTGCGGCTATTGCACCCCCGGCCAGATTATGTCGGCCGTGGCCTGCATCCGGGAAGGCAAGGCCGACTCGGAGGGCGAAATCCGGGAGTACATGAGCGGCAACATCTGCCGCTGCGGGGCTTACTCCAACATTGTGGCCGCCATTCAGGAGGTCAAAGGCGGCGGACAAAAAGTATAACGACTCGGTATGAATCAGTTCCAATACGTCCGCCCCACCAAGCAGCAGGCCGCCATTGAGGCGGTGGCCAAGGATGCTACGGCTACCTTCATTGCCGGCGGCACCAACCTCGTTGACTTGATGAAGCGCGGGGTGATGACGCCCCAAAAGCTGGTCGACATCAACCGCCTGCCCCTGACCCGCATCGACGCCGACCCCGGCAAGCTGCGCATCGGGGCCCTGGCCCTGAACTCGACGGTAGCCGACGACAAGCAGGTGCGCGCTCGCCAACCGCTCCTGGCCCTGGCCCTGAACGCCGGCGCCTCGGCCCAGCTGCGCAACATGGCCACTGTGGGCGGCAACATGCTCCAGCGCACCCGTTGCTCCTACTTCTACGACACAACCATGCCCTGCAACAAGCGGGAGCCGGGCACGGGCTGCGGGGCTCTGGAGGGCATCAACCGCATGCACGCCATCTTCGGCTTTTCCGATAAGTGCATTGCCGTGCACCCCTCCGACATGAGCGTGGCCCTGGTGGCCCTCGACGCCACGGTGCAGGTGAGCGGCCCCAAAGGCAACCGCAGCATCCCGTTCGCCGAGCTGCACCGCCTCCCCGGCGACATGCCCCAGAAGGATACTACCCTGGAGCCCGGCGAGCTAATTACCGCCGTGGATGTTCCGGATGGCCCCTTCACCAAACATGTGCACTACCAGAAAGTGCGCGAGCGGGCCTCCTACGCCTTCGCCCTGCTTTCGGTAGCGGCGGCTCTGGACTTGGACAGCAACAACATCATCAAAGCGGCCCGCCTGGCCATGGGCGGGGTGGCCCACAAGCCCTGGCGCCTCACGGCCGCCGAGCAGGCTTTGGTGGGCAAGCCCGCCACCGAGGAAACCTTCCGGCAGGCAGCTACCGTGGCGATGCAGGGCGCCAAAGCTTTCAAGCACAACGCCTACAAGCTCCAGCTGGGCCCCAATACCATTATTCAGGCGTTGAAAACCGCCGCTAGCGCCGCCTAACGCCCAGAACTCATGAACGAACAACCCAAGCCGAAAAAGCAGATCGGGGCGCCGATGAACCGGGTGGATGCCCGCCAGAAAGTGACGGGCGCAGCTACCTACTCAGCCGAGTACCAACTGCCCAACATGACCTACGCCGTGCTGGTGGGGAGCACCGTGACCAAAGGCCGCCTTACCGGCATCGACACCAAGGCCGCCGAGCGCGCGCCGGGTGTGCTGGCCGTCATTACCCACCTGAACGCGCCGAAGCCGCCAAGCCCCAAGCCCGAGGGCAAAGACCCCTCGCAGCCGCAGACCCAGGGCAACCCCCTGCAGGTGTTTAACGACGACAAGATCCGCTTCAACGACCAGCCCATTGCCGTGGTGGTGGCCGACTCCTGGGAGCGGGCCCGCTACGCCGCCGGGCTCGTGCAGGCACAGTACGCCAAAGAAGCGCACCAAACCAACTTGGAGGCCAACGCCGACAAAGCCTTCCTACCCACCGCGGCCAAGAAGAACCCCAAGCACCCGATGAACGACTACCAGCGGGGCCAGGTGGACGCCTACAAAACGGGCGCGGTGAAGCTGGAAAGTGAGTACGTGATTCCCACCGAAGTGCACCACCCTATGGAGCTGCAAGCCATTACGGCGCACTGGGAAGCACCCGACCGGCTCACGCTCTACGACAAAACCCAGGGCACCCTGGCTACCCGCCGCGACTTTGCCAAGCAATGGAACCTGCCCGAGGAAAACGTAAAAGTCATTGCCACCTACGTGGGGGGCGCTTTCGGCAACGCCCTGCACAGCTGGCCCCACGAGTCGGCAGCTATTCTGGCGGCCAAGGTGGTGAACCGGCCCGTGAAATTGATGCTAACCCGGGAGCAGATGTTCACGATGGTAGGCTACCGGCCCTACACCTGGCAGAAGCTGGGCATGAGCGCCACACCTGATGGCAAGATTACCGGCATCACCCACGAGTCCATCGGCCAAACTTCTACCTACGAGGAGTTTACCGAAGCCACTCTGGCCCAGACGCGCATGATGTACCAGTCGCCGAACGTGACTACGCGCTACCGCCTGGCGGCCTTGGATATCGGCTCGCCCATCTGGATGCGCGGCCCTGGCGAGGCGACCGGCGCGTTTGCCCTGGAGTCGGCCATGGATGAAATGGCTTACTTGCTAAACCTGGATCCGCTGGAGTTCCGCCTACGCAACTACACCGACGAGGACCCGGAAAAGAACAAGCCTTGGAGCACCAAGTTTCTGAAGGAGTGCTATAAGCTCGGCGCCGACCGTATTGGCTGGAGCAAGCGCCAGCTCAAGCCCGGCTCCCTGCGTGACGGGGACTGGCTGATTGGCTACGGCATGGGGGTAGGAACCTTCGGGGCGCACCGCGGCGCGGCCACGGTCGGCGCCCAGCTGCTGCCCAACGGCACCGTGTTGCTCCAATGCGCCACCACCGACATCGGCCCCGGTACCGGCACCGCTATGACCCAGATTGCTGCCGATACGTTGGGCATTTCACCCGATAAAATCAAGTTTGAGTTGGGCAACTCGTCCTTCCCCAAAGCGGTTACCCAGGGTGGTTCCTCCACGGTGAACAGCGTGGGCCCAGCTACCCAGGAAGCCTGCTTGGCCCTGAAAGACAAGCTGCGCACCCTGGCTGGAGCTGCTTTCAGCACTGCCAAAGCAGAAGATATTACGTTCGAAGGCGGCCAAACGGTGATGCGCAATGATGCCAATGGCAAGCTGCCCTTGCAGATTGGTCTCCGCAACAACCCTAGCGTTAAAGTATCCTACAGCGACATTCTACGGCAAAATGGACAGCAAAACGTATCGGCAACCGTAGAAGCCAAGCCCGGCGGGGAAGGTCAGAAATACTCCATGTACTCGTTTTCGGTGCACTTTGCGGAGGTGCGGGTGCACCAGCTCACCGGCGAAGTGCGGGTGAGCAAGCTGGTTTCCTGCGCCGATGCCGGTACCATTGTAAACGAGAAAACCGCTGGCAACCAGATGAAAGGCGGCGCCGTGGGCGGCATTGGCATGGCCCTGATGGAGCACGCCCGCATCGACGACCGGTTTGGTCGCTACGTCACCAAGGACTTCGCCGACTACCACGTACCCGTGCACGCCGATTCGCCCGCCGTGGAGGTAGCCTTCGTCAATCAGCCCGACCCGCACGTGAATGCCCTGGGCACGAAAGGCATCGGCGAAATTGCCATTATCGGTGTGGCGCCGGCCATTGCTAACGCCGTGTTCAACGCCACCGGCAAGCGGATTCGGGAGTTGCCGATTACCCCGGACAAGTTGATTTAAGTTGCAGCAAGCGGCCTTTTTAAAAAAGGCCGCTTGTTTTTTGTAGTAGCCCGGGCGGCAGGTTGCGGGGCAGTTCACGAGAAATATTGCGGCTTATGACGGCCAGGAAGGATGAGCTAGGGGCCGGCTAAAACTTAGCAAGTTGAAAAACAGGTTAACGAACTGCTGGCAATAATCGTAAGGGGTAGCTGATCAACCTTAGCTACTACCTGTATGAACCAACCGCAAACAAACTCCGCAGCCGGCTCCGATACGAATTCGAATGGCTCCCTGCTGGACCAGGCCCAGCAACTCATTGGCAAAGACAACCTGGGCGGCCTGCTCAACCAGTTGGGCCCTTCCCTGAAAAAAGCCGGCTCCAGCATTGGCAAGCTCAGCACTACCCAAAAAGTAGTGGGTGGCGCTTTGATTCTAATTGGTGCCGCTGTTCTGACCAACCGCAGCAAGAAAGGTGCTTCCAGCGAGGCCGACGAAGCCAGCACCCTGCGCGAATTGCTCTACTTCGTGAACGACCGGATTGAGGGCTACCAGCGCGCAGTGGACGAAAGCCAGGATGCCCAGCAGCGTGGCTACTACAAGCAGCTCGTAAGCCAGAGCCAGCGCTTTGCCAACCAACTGAACGACCACCTGCGCGAACTAGGTGGTGGCCGCGAAACCAGCACCACCCTCAAGGGTAAGCTCTATCGCCGCTGGATGGATGCCAAAGCCGCCCTCACCGGCGCCGATGAAAAAGCCATTCTCGGGGCTAACATTTACGGCGAAGAGTGGGCACTGAAAGCCTACGAAGATGCTTTGAGCAGCCAGACCCTGACCGGCTCCCTGCGCCAGGACGTAGAGCGCCAGTACGCTCAGTCGCAGAAAACGTACGAGGAACTGAAGAAGCGCCAGGCTCAACAGTAGAGCACCACTTCCCCACAGTGAGCCCCTTGATGCATGGTACTAGTTGCCATTCATCAAGGGGCTTTTGCGTGCCCGAAATAGCAAGTCAAGAGCAATACCCTAGTTACTACACGCAGCACACTTTGTCTATGTCAACCTAATGAGTAAGCGTACACTCACCCCTCGGATTCCAACTCAAAGTAGCCCAAGGACAGCCGATGCGTTAATAAAAAGCGAATCAGCGGGTTAACATTACAGGTGTGCCGTAAGTGTAGGCTCGTGTGCAAACAAATAGCGCTACAGGCTACCACGAGAGCATAAGTGACGCTTGCGTGTGCACTAAGTGTATAGGCCGTGTGCCTTACTTCTTTATTCGCCTCCGTTGGGGGTTAATAATGCTTGGATTCTCGGCAGAAGGAATAATACATTGGCGGTAGCTAGGCATGCAGAACCCCAGTAGGATGGCATTTTTCACCTAATATTCGGGCTTCTTGTTCTGCCACGTTCTTCGTTTCGCGCCTCCTTATTCCTTTCTTCTATGAGTACATCCCGCCGTGCTTTTGTCAAGTCTGCCGGCCTGCTTTCGGCAGGTGCTTTCCTGGCTCCTTCCCTGCTGACTGCGGCCAGCTCTGCCCCCAAATCCTACATCGGCCTGCAGCTCTACACTGTCCGCGACGCCATGCAGAAAGACCCGGCCGGTACACTGGCCCAGGTGGCGCAGCTGGGCTACACCTCCGTGGAGGGTGCTACCTACACGGGCAGCCAGAACTTCTACGGCATGACGCCGGCCACCTTTGCCAAGCAGCTCAAGCAAGCGGGCCTGATTATGCCCAGCAGCCACTACCGCCTCGGCGAGGAGCAGTACCAGAACCAGCCCGTACAAGGCACCATGCTTTACGGCTGGGATAAAGCCGTGGACGACGCGGCCCAGGCCGGGGTGAAGTACATGGTGTGCGCCTACCTCTCGGAGGCGGAACGCGGCAACCTCGACCACTACAAGCTGCTGGCTGACCGCCTGAACAAGGCCGGGGAACGGTGCAAGAAGGCCGGCCTTCAGATGTGCTACCACAACCACGACTTCGAGTTTATGGCCCTGGAAGGCCAGGTGCCCTACGACGTGCTGCTGCGCGCTACCGACAAGGATTTGGTGAAGATGGAGCTGGACCTGTACTGGGCCACCAAAGCCGGCAAAGACCCCGTGGCCCTGTTTCAGCAGCACCCCGGCCGCTTCCCGCTCTGGCACGTGAAGGACATGGACAAGACGCCCAAGCGCGACTTCACGGAGGTAGGCAGCGGGGTTATTGACTTCAAGCGCATCTTCGCCCAGGCCGGCAAATCGGGCATGAAGTACTTCTTCGTGGAGCAGGACCAAACGCCCGGCTCTCCCTTCGACAGCATCAAGAAAAGCATCAGCCACATCAAGCGCACCTTGGTGTAAGGTGGGTGCTGGGTGCTCGTTGTTGATTAGAATATAGCAACAACGAGCACCTAGCAATCAGCAACCGCCACCAACTGCTCTACCTTAACTCCCACAAGTACATGGCAAATAACACGTACGATGCAATTGTCATCGGCTCCGGCATTTCGGGCGGCATGGCCGCCAAGGAGCTGACGGAGAAGGGCCTGAAAACCATCCTGCTGGAGCGGGGCCGCAACGTAGAGCACATCAAAGACTACGTTAATGCCAACAAGGCGCCCTGGGAGCTGCCCCACCGCGGGGGCAAAACCCAGCAGATGATTAAGGACTACCCCGTGCTAGGGCGCGACTATACCCTGAACGAGAGCAACCTTGATTTCTGGGTAGATGAGAAGGAAAGCCCCTACGTGGAGGTTAAGCCCTTCGACTGGTTCCGGGGCTACCAGGTGGGCGGCCGCTCCCTGATGTGGGGGCGCCAGTCGTACCGCTGGAGCGACTACGACTTCGAGGCCAACGCCAAGGATGGCGTGGCCGTTGACTGGCCCATTCGCTACAAAGACCTGGCGCCCTGGTACAGCCACGCCGAGAAGTTTGCGGGCATCAGCGGCAACCGGGACGGCCTACCCCAGCTGCCCGACGGCGACTTTATGCCGCCCATGGAAATGAACTGCGTGGAAAAGGACGTAGCCGCCCGCATCAAGAAAAACTACAAGGACCGCCACATGGTGATTGGGCGCACGGCCAACATCACCAAGCCCCATAACAACCGCACCAACTGCCAGTACCGCAACAAGTGCTGGCTGGGCTGCCCGTTCGGGGCCTACTTCAGCACCCAGTCGGCGAGCTTGCCGGCGGCGGTGGCCACGGGCAACCTCACGTTGCGGCCCCACTCCATCGTCACGCGCATTCTCTACGACAAGGATACCAAGCGGGCCAAGGGCGTGGAAGTGCTCGACGCGGAAACCAACCAGACCTACGAGTACTTCGCCAAAATCGTCTTTCTGAACGCCTCGGCCCTGAACTCGGCCTGGGTGCTGATGAACTCCGCCACCGATGTGTGGCCCGGGGGCCTGGGTAGCAGCAGCGGTGAGCTAGGCCACAACGTAATGGACCACCACTTCCGCGTGGGCGCCCACGGCGAGATGCCCGGCTATGAGGACAAATACGTGTACGGGCGGCGGGCCAACGGTATTTACGTGCCGCGCTTCCGCAACCTGTTTGGGGATAAGCGCGACTACATCCGGGGCTTTGGCTACCAGGGCGGGGCCGGCCGCGAGGGCTGGAGCCGGGAAATTGCCGAGATGAGCCTCGGCGGCGACTTTAAGGATGCCCTCACCGAACCCGGCCAGTGGACCATGGGCCTCGGCGGCTTCGGCGAAACCCTACCCTACCACGACAACCGTATCTTCCTGGATAAAACCAAGAAAGACAAGTGGGGCCTGCCGGTGCTGGCCATGGACGCGACCATCCGCGACAACGAGCAGAAAATGCGCATCGACATGATGCAGGATGCCCAGGAAATGCTGGAAAAGGCCGGGCTCAAAAACGTAAAAACCTACAACAACGGCTACAACATGGGCGGCGGCATTCACGAGATGGGCACCGCCCGCATGGGCCGCGACCCGAAAACCTCGGTGCTCAACCAGCACAACCAGGTCTGGGATGCGCCCAACGTGTACGTGACGGACGGCGCCTGCATGACCTCCGCGGCCTGCCAGAACCCCTCCCTGACCTACATGGCCCTCACGGCCCGGGCCGTCGACCACGCGGTGGGCGAGTTGAAAAAGCAAAACGTCTAATTCAGCCTGTTATGAACAGAAGAGACGCAGTAGCCCGGGTGGCCCTCATCATGGGCGGCACCCTCATCGGGGGCGACTATTTCCTGACCAGCTGCTCCTCGCCCGAGGCCGAGAAGGAGAAAAAGGCCACGGTGAAAAAGCAGGAAAAGCCCTTCCTCAGCCAAGACCAGGTTGCCTACCTCAACGAAGTGGGCGAAACCATTCTGCCCACCACCAAAACGCCCGGCGCTAAAGCCGCCGACGTGGGCTCCTTTATGGCCGTGATGGTGAAAGACTGTTACAAGCCCGAAGACCAGCAGATTTTCCTGAAAGGCCTGACCCAGCTAGAGCAGGCCAGCCAGAAGAAAAACGGCAAGGGCTTCCTGGAGCTGGACCCGGCCCAGCGCACGGCCCTGCTCACGGCCCTGGACGCGGAGCAGAAGCAGTACAGCCAAACTAAAACCCGGGAAGCGCCCAACCACTACTTCCGCATGTTCAAGGAGCTGACCTTGCTGGGCTACTTTACCTCCGAAACAGGCAGCACCAAAGCCCTGCGCTACCTCCCCGTGCCCGGCAAGTACGACGGCTGCGTGCCCTACAAAAAAGGCGACCGGGCCTGGGCGACAACCTAAGGTTGGGTGGGGCCGGGTAGTAGTAGTGTCCCGGCCCTCACTACTTGTCATTCCGAGCACAGTGAGGAATCTGGGGTAAACTCAAGAAGCTACCCCAGATTCCTCGTCACTGGCTTGATGCGCCACATGCTCGGGATGACAGAACAACACTCTCCGCACTAATGGAGCGGCCCGCAGGCCGCTCTGTAATCAGCAGATATGAGAAATAATCTGCGTACTTGGATGGCATGAAACTACGATTAGGCATGATTGGCGGCGGACAGGGCGCTTTTATTGGCGCGGTTCATCGTCATGCCGCTGCCCTGGATGGGCTGTACGAACTAGTGGCCGGGGCTTTCAGCAGCAACCCCGAAACCTCCCGGGCCAGCGGGCAGCTGCTGGGGCTGGCGCCGGAACGCGTGTATGGCTCGTTTGAGGAGTTGATTCACGGGGAAAAGCAACGGCCCGAGGCCGAGCGAGTGCAGGTGCTGTCCATCGTGACGCCCAACCATTTGCACTTTGCCCCCGCCAAGCTGGCGCTGGAAAATGGCTTCCACGTCATCCTGGATAAGCCCATGACGTTTTCCCTGGCCGAAGCCAAGGAGCTGGAGCAGATAGCCGAAGCCAGCAACTGCCGCTTCTGCCTGACGCATACCTACACCGGCTACCCCATGGTAAAAGAAGCCCGGCAGCTGGTGGCCTCCGGCGAGCTGGGCACCATCCGCAAGGCCTACGTGGAGTACCCCCAGGGCTGGCTCAGCACCTTTGAGGAAGGCGGCAGTAACAAGCAGGCCGCCTGGCGCACCGACCCCGCCCGCAGCGGCGTGGCCGGAGCCATGGGCGACATCGGCACCCACGCCTTCAACCTGCTGGAGTACGTTACCGGCCTGCAAGTCAGCCAGCTCTGCGCCGATATCAACACGGTAGTGCCTGGCCGCCAACTCGATGATGATGGGGCCGTGCTGCTGCGCTTCTCGGGAGGGGCCAGCGGGGTGCTGGTGGCTACCCAGGTGGCGGCCGGCGAGGAAAACAACCTGCGCCTGCGGGTGTACGGTGAGAAAGGCGGCCTGGAATGGCAGCAGGTTGATGCTAACACCCTGCAAGTGAAGTGGCTGGACCGCCCGACGGAAATCCGGCGCGCGGGCACGGGCTACGTCGGCTCCTACGCCCGCCACAACACCCGCACCCCGGCCGGCCACCCCGAGGGCTACCTCGAGGCCTTTGCCAACCTCTACCGCAACTTTGCCCTGAGTTTGCAAGCCGACCTGGCCGGCACCGCCGCCCCGCCCGAAGCCCTGGACTACCCCAGTATTGCGGAAGGAGTGCGCGGCATGGCCTTTATTAAAAACGTCATTGCCTCGGGCCGCTCCGAGCAGAAGTGGACTGAGTTTACCGTATAACTGCGCATGAAAACCATTAAGGGACCTGCTATTTTTCTGGCGCAGTTCATTTCCGACGAGCCCCCGTTTAACAGCCTGGAGTCAATCTGCCAGTGGGCCAGCTCCCTGGGCTTCAAGGGCGTACAGCTCCCAACCCTGGATAAACGCTTTATCGACCTCCAGCTGGCCGCCGAAAGTCAAACTTACGCCGACGAGCTGAAAGGTAAAGTGCAGGCCGCCGGCCTCGAAATCACCGAGCTGTCGACCCACTTGCAGGGCCAGCTGGTGGCCGTGAACCCGGCCTACGACCAGCTGTTCGACGGCTTTGCGCCCGAGGCGGTGCGCGGCAACCCGGCGGCCCGCCAGGAGTGGGCCGTGCAGCAGCTCAAGTACGCCGCCAAAGCCTCCCAAAACCTCGGACTGACGGCTCACGCTACCTTCAGCGGGGCCCTGCTCTGGCCTATGGTCTACCCCTGGCCCCAGCGCCCGGCCGGCATGGTGGAAACTGGCTTCACGGAGCTGGCCCGGCGCTGGCTGCCCATCCTGAATACCTTCGATGAGTGCGGGGTAGATGTGTGCTACGAGGTGCACGCCGGCGAGGACCTGCACGACGGCATCAGCTACGAACGGTTCCTCGACAACGTGCAGCAGCACCCCCGCGCCTGCCTGCTCTACGACCCTTCCCACTTTGTGCTCCAGTGCCTGGATTACCTGGCGTACCTCGACATTTACCACGAGCGGATCCGGGCCTTCCACGTCAAGGATGCCGAGTTTAACCCCACGGGCCGCCAGGGCGTGTACGGGGGCTACCAGAGCTGGCTCGACCGGGCCGGCCGCTTCCGCTCCCTCGGCGACGGGCAGGTCGACTTCAAGGCCATTTTCAGCAAAATGGCCGCCTACGACTTTCCCGGCTGGGCCGTGCTGGAGTGGGAATGCGCCCTGAAGCACCCCGAGGACGGGGCCCGCGAAGGTGCCGCCTTCATCCAGAACCACATTATCCGGGTCACGGATAAGGCATTTGACGATTTCGCCGCGGCGGGCACCGATGAAGCCCGCAACAAACTTCTGCTAGGCCTTTAACTACCCCGATTCCTTCCCATGAAAAACGCCATCCTGCTCCTGAGCTTCTGCGCCAGCCTGGCTGCCTGCGGCTCCGGCTCCGAGAAGCCCGCTGCCAAAGAAGACTACACCCTGGCCGACACCGAAGAAACGCTGAACACTGACAGCACCACCGGCTCCAACGTGACGGCCGTGGCCCATCAGCCCCAGATAGATACCAACACCACCAAAATCGGGACGGCCCCTACCGGGGGGGCCGTGGCCAAGGGTGCCAAGCTGATTGAGGGCGCCGACTGCACGGGCTGCCACCGCGAAAACGAGAAGCTGCTCGGGCCCGCCTACAAGGCCGTAGCCGAAAAGTACCCCGCCACCGCCGCCAACGTCAGCATGCTGGCCGGCAAGGTCATAACCGGCGGCAAAGGCAACTGGGGCGACGTCGCCATGACCCCGCACCCTGGCCTGTCCAAAGCCGACGCCGAGGAAATGGTTCGCTACATCCTCAGCCTCAAGTAGTTTCAAAGTACACGCGTAAAGGTTTGCCACGCCTAAAAGGCTATCAAGCAAGCAAAACGTGTCCTGCTGAGCGCAGCCGGAGGCGGAGTCGAAGCATCTACACCGCTGGCTAACCACTAGGCGTTCGGCTCCTCTTCTCCTTTGGAGAGAGGGACGGGGGGTGAGGCGCCCACGCTAGCAACGAAGCAATAGAGATGCTTCGACTCCGCTCCGCAGGACAAGACCGGTGAGAATGTCAGTAAGCCAGAAGCCACGCCTTGCTTGCAAAACTCTCCTACTATCAAGAAGTGCCTAAAAACAAGCAGTACCCCCGGATTCCTGGGCCTACCCACAATGACAGCGCAAACGTGCTCCTCAGACATTGCTGTTCTAGATAGCCAGCCTTTCCCTACCTCTACTCCCTCCGCTTATGAATACCACCACCCGGATTAAGCTGTCCATCATGATGTTCCTGGAGTTTTTTATCTGGGGCGCGTGGTTCGTGACGCTGGGAACTTACTTGCTGCGCAACCTGAGCGCCTCCGGTACGCAGGTCGGGGTAGCGTTTCTGACCCAGTCGATTGGGGCCATTGTGGCGCCGTTTATCATCGGCCTCATTGCCGACCGGTTTTTCTCGGCCCAGAAGATTCTCGGGGTGCTACACCTGGCCGGGGCCCTGTTGCTCTGGCGCGCCTCCACCGCTCCCGACTTCGGCTCCTTCTACCCTAACATCCTGACGTACATGGTGCTGTACATGCCCACGCTGGCCTTGGTCAACTCCATTGCGTTTCGGCAGATGCAGAACCCGCAGAAAGAGTTTGCCACCATTCGGGTGCTGGGTACGCTGGGCTGGATTGTGGCCGGCCTAACGATTGGGTGGCTGAACTGGGAGCAAAGCGGCAGCCTGCAGGCTACCTTCCTGATGGCGGCCGGCGCTTCGGCCCTGTTGGGGCTGTTCAGCTTTACGCTGCCCGCTACCCCGCCCGTAAAGCGGGGCCAGGCCAGCTCCCTGGGCGATATGCTGGGCCTGGATGCCATTGGCCTGCTGAAAAACCGCTCCTACCTCATCTTCTTTCTGGCTTCCATTGCCATCTGCATTCCACTGGCTTTTTACTACGGCTTTACCAACCCCTTCCTAAACGAGGTCGGTATGAAAGCCGCCGCCGGAGTGCAGAGCCTGGGGCAGGTATCAGAGCTGCTGTTTATGCTGCTGATTCCGGTGTTTTTCAGCCGCCTGGGCGTCAAGAAAATGCTGGCCATTGGCATGCTGGCCTGGGTACTGCGCTACGTGTTCTTTGCGTATGGCAACGCCGAAAGCAACTATTGGATGCTGATTGTGGGCATTGTGCTGCACGGCATCTGCTACGATTTCTTCTTCGTGACGGGCCAGATTTACACCGATAACCTGGCCGGGGAGCGGTTCAAAAGCTCGGCCCAAGGCTTTATTACCCTGGCCACCTACGGGGTAGGCATGCTCATTGGCACCCTGCTTTCGGGCCGCATCTTCGACAGCTACCAGGCGCCCGGCGGCACCCACGACTGGCGCATGATCTGGCTGATTCCGGCCGCCATTGCGGGGGTAGTGGTCTTGATGTTCCTGCTTTTGTTTAAGGACCGCACCCAGCCCCAGGCCACCGAACCGGCTTCCGCGGCAGCGGCTCCTTCCCTGGCAACTCAAGCTACCTAGCCCCATGAGCACCTGGAACCGCCGCGCGGCCCTGAAAGGCCTGCTTACCAGTACGGCCGCCGTGGGTGCCCTGGGCATTGCCGGCGCCTGCACCCCCGATGAAAAGCAAGCTGGAACCGCCGTGCCCCCCAAAAACAACCTGAAGCACTCCGTCTGCCGCTGGTGCTTCCAGGGCCTGCCCCTGGAGCAGCTCTGCGCCGCCGCCAAGGAAATGGGCATCGGCGGGATTGACTTGGTGGGACCGAAAGACTGGCCGACGCTGAAGAAATACGGCCTCGACTCGCCCATGTGCAATGGGGCCGAAATCAACCTTACCGACGGCTTCAACGACCCGCGGTTTCACGCCCAGCTGCAGAAGCAGTACGCCGAGATGATTCCGCGGGTAGCCCAGGCCGGCTACACCAACCTGATTTGCTTTAGCGGCAGCCGCCGGGGCCTCTCGGATGAAGCGGGCTGGACAAACTGCGTGCGGGGCCTGCAGCCCCTGCTGAAGCTGGCCGCCCAGCACAAGGTAGTGCTGGTGATGGAGCTGCTCAATAGCAAAATCGACCACAAAGACTACCAGTGCGACCGAACGACTTGGGGCGTGGAACTGGCTAAGCGCCTGGGCTCCGACAACTTCAAGCTGCTCTACGACATCTACCACATGCAAATCAACGAGGGCGACGTGATTCGCACCCTCACTGAACACCACCCCTACATTGCCCACTACCACACGGCCGGCGTACCGGGTCGCCACGAAATCGGGGACAGCCAGGAGCTGAACTACCCGGCCATCATGCGCGCCATCAAAGCCACCGGCTTCCAAGGGTACGTAGCTCAGGAGTTCATGCCCCAGCACCCCGACAAGCTGGCTTCCCTGCGCCAGGCCATTCAGCTGTGTGATGTATAATGTCCTTGCAACGCAGGAGGAATGTGGGTCAAATTCTAATGGCTCGACCCAGATTCCTCCTGCATCGAAAGGACCCGTTCAATTGACCTTTTACTGTGCCTCTTCCTCGCCCCTATGAAGCTAGCCGTACTCGTTTCCGCCTTTCTGCTGAGCACTCCCTTCATGACCCAGGCCCAACAAACCGGCAAACCCGAGGCGACCGAAGTGTGGGAGCCCGTACCGAAAACCGTAGCGGCTACTCCCAGCTTCCTGCCCCCGCCCTCCGATGCTATAGTCCTCTTCAACGGCAAAGACTTGAGCCAGTGGGTATCGACGGAAAACCGCGCCGCGCCGGCCAAGTGGAAGGTAGCGGGCGGGCTGCTGACTGTGGACAAGGCCAACGGCAACATCGAAACCAAACAGGCCTTTAGCAACTACCAGCTGCACCTGGAGTGGCGCATTCCGGCTACCATTGAAGGCACCGGCCAGGTGCGCGGCAACAGCGGCGTGTTTCTGGCCTCTCTTGGCAAGGGCGACCTGGGCTACGAGCTACAGATTCTGGACTCCTACCAGAATAAAACCTACGTGAACGGCATGGCCGGCAGCATCTATAAGCAGCACGTACCCCTGGCTAACCCCGCCCGCAAGCCCGGCGAGTGGCAGTCGTACGACGTACTCTGGACCGCCCCCGTCTTCAAGGCCGATGGCTCGGTACAGGCGCCGGCTCGCGTAACAGTACTGTTCAACGGGGTAGTGGTGCAGAACAACGTGGCTTTGTCCGGACCGACGCTGTACATCGGTCAGCCTAGTTACCAGCAGGCCCACGGCCCCACGCCCATCAAGCTCCAGGCCCACGGCGACAAGAGTGAGCCGATTAGCTACCGCAACATTTGGGTACGGAAACTGTAAGAGCACCAAGTCAGACAGCTGTACTTTGCTGACCAAAACCAGGCCCTGCCCGCAACGAGGTTATCCTTGTTGCGGGCAGGTGCGTAAAGGGCGTGTATTGTATCGTTACGAAGGATCAAGGGAATAAGCCACCTTTTGCAGTTCTTCGTGGCCGGCTTTCTCTGGCCCCTACTCTCTTTGGCTGTATTTGTTAGCGTGCGTCTTGTATATGGTACCTTTCTCTGCTTCTACCGGACAAGACCTTCCCTTCATCGAATTGGAGTACGAGCTACACCTGTTTGTGGTGGGTAGCACCGCCAAGTCGTTGCGCGCCCTGGCCAATATCCAGCGCATATGCGGGCAGTATCTTTCCGGCCGTCACACCCTGGATGTTGTTGACCTGAACGTGCACCCCGAGCGCGCCGGCCAAGAAGGCCTGCTGGGCATTCCGTGCTTGGTGAAAAAGCGGCCCGGCCTGGTTCGACAACTGGTAGGTGATTTATCGGACCAGGAACGGGTGCTCAAGGCCCTGAGCATCGAATAGCGCGCCGCTGCATAAGCTGTCCTTGCCGGGTCTTACCCCTCTGGGCATCCTAGCTTCGGAGTGTGCGGCAGATGAGCCAGGGCCGGAAAAACTACACGGTCAGCCGCCCGGACTTTTTTCTTGTTCACGAGTTTTTTGTGGCTCTCTTGCCGTCTGCGTTGTTACTTGCTGCGGGAGCAACGCCTGTTCTCGCTGAGCGCACCAACTTATGGCCGTCAAAAAGCAGCAAACTTCCCTCCGGGATTTGGCCCGGCAACTGAACCTGTCCACGTCCACCGTGTCGCGGGCCCTGGCAGACCACCGGGACATTGGGGAAGCTACCAAGGAGCGAGTGCGGCAACTAGCCCAGGAGCTGAATTACCGGCCCAACCAGTTGGCCGCAGCCCTGCGCAAAGGCCATAGCAAAACCCTCGGCGTCATCGTGCCCCACATCAAGGGCTACTTTTTTCCGGCCGTCATGAATGGCATCGAGAAAGTAGCCACCCGGGAAGGCTTCAACGTGCTGCTGTGCCAGTCCAACGAGGATGTACAGCGCGAACAGCGCAACATCGAAACCCTGCTGGCCGCCCAGGTAGAGGGTATCCTGATGTCGGTTTCGGCTACTACCCTCGACCAGGTTGAGCACTTTGAGCAAGTTCGCCGGCAGGGCACGCCGCTGGTATTCTTCGACCGGGCCCCGGACCTACCGCGCAGCATGGCCGTGGTGCTCGATGACTTTCAGGGTGCTTACCAGGCTGTGCGCCACCTGATTGAGCAGGGCTGCACCCGCATTGCCCACTTGGCCGGTCCGCAGCACCTGAACACCAGCCGTAACCGCTTTTTGGGCTATAAAGCCGCGCTGGAAGCTCACGGTCTGCCCTTCGAGGAGCAGCAGGTGTATGCTTTGCCCGCCTTGACCCACGATGCCGGCCGCCTGGCCATGCAGCACCTGCTGGCATTGGTGCCGGAGCTGGATGGGGTGTTTGCCGCCTACGCCATTCCCTCCGTGGGGGCCCTGGAAGTGCTGCGGGAAAAGCCCCTGCGCGTACCCCAGGACATTGCCCTGGCCTGCTTCAGCAATGAGCCCTTCACCACCATGACCCAGCCCCACCTAACGGTAGTTGACCAACGGGCCGAGCAAATGGGCGAAACGGCTGTGCGCCTGTTCTTGCAGCTGCTCAAGCGCGGCCCGGCCTACGAGCCGCCCCACTTGGTGCTTAAGCCCGAGCTCATCATTCGCACCTCCTCCCTGCACCGTTCGCGGGAGCCACAGCCGGTACGCTAAGGCACCGCCACCACCTACAGGCCTGTTTTTGTGTTTCACTTTCTCACTCCTTTCCATTCCGCGCATGAGTTCAGAACTGTCCAAACCACAGGTATTTCAACAGATGGAGGCCCGGCTCCGGGAGCAAGGCTTCGGCATAACCCAGCAGGATCAGTCGCGCCCCTGGGGTGGGTTCTTCGTGATTCAGGAAGACCAGGCCCAACAGTTCGCCGACACGTATTTTGAGGGGCTGTCGGTAGAAGAGCTGCGGATTTCCGGCAAGCTCAGCCCGAAAGTGCTGCTGGTAGCCCCGCACCAGCGCCTGTCGTGGCAATACCACCACCGCCGCGCCGAAATCTGGCGCGTAGTAAGCGGCACGGTGGGCGTCGTCACCAGCCCCACGGACGAAGAAGGCGAGCTGAAAACCTACGGCCCGGGCGAGCAAATCACCCTGCAGCAGGGCGAGCGGCACCGCCTCGTGGGCCTTGATGGCTGGGGCACCCTTGCCGAAATCTGGCAGCACACCGATGCCGGCCAGCCATCCGACGAAAACGACATCGTGCGCGTCCAAGACGACTTCGGGCGTTGAGCTGCCGGGTAGCCTTTTTCACTTGTTCGTGGCTCCTTTCCCGTCCCGCTTCTCGTTTGTGAGGTCCGCCCTGACCTGGGAGCCGCTACCGCAGCTGCTTTTTCTGGGCCGCTGGGGGCTGATTTGTGCCGCCGTGGGGTTGCTGGTGGGTTCCGCTTCGGCCTTCTTTCTGCTGGCCCTCGATTATGTGACGGCTTGGCGGGAAGCTCACCCCACCGTCATCTGGCTGCTTCCCGCCGGGGGCTTCGTGGTGGGAGCTAGCTACCATTACTGGGGGCAGCAAGTGGTAGGCGGCAACAACCTGCTCCTGGAAGAAATCCACAGTCCGCAGCGGGTAGTACCGCTGCGCATGGCGCCCCTGGTGCTGTTCGGGACGCTGGCCACGCACTTGTTTGGCGGCTCGGCCGGGCGCGAAGGCACGGCGGTGCAGCTAGGCGGCACTCTGGCCGATCAACTCACGCGCGTACTCGGCTGGCGCCCCCGCGACCGTAAAATCCTGCTGATTGCGGGTATCAGTGCCGGGTTTGCCTCAGTGTTCGGCACACCGCTGGCGGGGGCCTTGTTTGGGCTGGAGGTATTTTTGATTGGCGCTATCCGGTACGAAGCCATCGGACCGAGCTTTCTGGCGGCCATCCTTGCCGACCTGGTTACGCGCGCCTGGGGCGTGGGGCACTCGGCCTACCCCCAGCTAGAAACCGGAGGGCCAATCACCCTGCAACCCCTCCTGCTGACGGTGGGGTGCGGGGTGCTCTTTGGCCTTATGGCCCGTAGCTTTTCCGCCCTGACGCATCAGATCAGCCGCTGGTTTGCCCTCATTTCCTACCCCCCATTGCGGCCGGCTCTTGGCGGCTTACTGGTAGCACTGGCCGTGGCCGCGCTTGGCACCACCAAGTACAGTGGGTTGGGCATCCCGACGATTATGGGCGCGTTTCAGGCCCCGCTGCCGCCCCAGGATTTTGTGCTCAAGTTAGCTTTGACGGCCCTTACTCTTGGCTGCGGCTTCAAGGGTGGCGAGGTTACGCCGCTGTTTTTCATTGGGGCAACCCTGGGCTCGGCCCTGGCGGTTGTGCTGCCGCTGCCCGTGGCCCTGCTGGCGGCTATGGGCTTCGTGGCCGTGTTTGCGGGGGCCGCTAATACGCCGCTGGCCTGTACCTTCATGGGGCTGGAGCTCTTTGGCTCGCAGGCGGGAATATACCTGGGCCTGGCCTGCGTGGTAGCGTATCTGTTTTCGGGGCACACCGGCATTTACGGGGCACAGGTGGTAGGACAGGCCAAGCACCAGCGCCTAGTTCGGGAGCAAAATCGGCGCCTGCGTGACGTTGCCTCCGGCCGCGACCAGGGCTTGCCCGAGCCTCCGGCGAGGTAGGGTAAGGCCTCTCGCAGAGTGGGCCCGGGCGTCATCGGGGCGCTGGCCTACCTTAACATTGCGGCCGCCCGTTGCGGCGGAGCTTACGTAGTACTCTCAATACAAGCTTTATGCAAGTAGGAATCGATAGTTTTGCGGCTGCCCTCCTGGACAACGGTACCGGCACTACCCTGAGTAGCTCGGAGGCAATGGAGCAGTTGCTTGAGCGAATTGAGCGGGCCGATCAGGTGGGCCTGGACGTGTTTGGCATCGGGGAGCACCACCGGCCGGAGTACCTCGACTCGGCTACGGCGGTTATTCTGGCCGCCGCGGCCGCCCGCACCCGGCGCATTCGTCTGACCAGCGCCGTTACGGTCCTCAGCGCGGCAGATCCGGTGCGGGTGTTTCAACAATTTGCTACCCTGGACCTTATTTCCCAGGGGCGGGCCGAGCTGGTGGTGGGCCGGGGCTCGTCCATCGAAGCATTTCCGCTGTTTGGCTTTGACCTGGACGATTACGACGCCTTGTTCACCGAAAAGCTCGACCTGCTGCTCGCCGTTCGGGCGCAGGAGCGCGTGCACTGGTCCGGTCGGTTCCGGCCCGCCCTGACGGGGCAGGGCATTTACCCGCGGCCCCTGCAACAGCCGCTCCCGGTTTGGCTGGGCGTGGGAGGCACGCCCCAATCCTTTGTCCGGGCCGGTACGCTGGGCCTGCCCCTGATGGTGGCCGTTATTGGGGGCGAAACGCACCGCTTCCGCCCCCTCGTTGACTTGTACCGGGAAGCGGGCAGGCGGGCCGGTCATGCGGCTGAACAGCTGCAGGTGGGCCTGCACTCCCTGGGTTACGTGGCGCCCACTACCGAGCAGGCCCTGCGAGAGTTTTACCCCGGCTACACCCGCACCTTTACCAGCCGGGCCCGGGAGCGGGGCGGCTCGCCCGTCACGCAGGCGCAGTTTATGGCCCAGGCGGGTCCGTTGGGCGCCCTGCTGGTTGGCAGCCCCGAGGACGTGGCCGCCAAAATTATGCGGCACAGCGAGGCGCTGGGCGGTATTTCGCGAGTTACCTTCCAGATGGACGTGGCCACCCTGCCCCACGCTAGCGTGCTGAATGCCATTGAGTTGCTGGGCACGCGAGTAGCGCCCTTGCTACGAGCCGATTCTTCAGGCGGGCCCGGAAGCCAGGGTTAAGCGCACGGAATACTCGGCAGCAGATGGGTGGCGCGGGCCGTTGCCCCGGGCCGGGAAGCAGGGCTAGCAGCCGTGTAACAACAACCGCTTCGGCCGCTACTACCAATATCTTGGTAGCTTGCTTGCCTACCCTTCGCTTATGCGTGATACTGGTCTGATCCAGCTCGACGCTATTTACAAGGCCGCCCGAACCGGAGAAAAGGTAGCGCTGCGGTAATATTTCAGCCGTATGCGTGGGCTTACTACTACCGTCACCTAGTGAACAAGAAAATCCAACCAATTCGGGCGCCCGCTAGGTACCGAGTCGGCTGGGTTTCGGGCGGGTGTTTGGGGGCCCGCCGGGGTAGCCTAGGGCTGGGTTGGCTTGCGCTTAGCCCGCCAACGTAGCCAGCGCTGCCGAAGCGGGTTGGGCAGGGGCTGATTGCCGGTCCACTGCTGCCCATCCGTTGCCACGTACTGCTGGTAGCGCTCCGGCTCGATGCGCCGACGATCCACGAAGTACAGTCCGCCCCGGAAGCCCCGGCGCCGCACCCACTGGTTGATCAGGTAGGCGTGCAGGCGCTCTAGGGAGTGAAAATCGCGGGTGGGCACGCCGTAGTCGCCCTGAAAGTAGCGGCCAGCCACCACGGGCGGGCGCACAATGCCCAGCACGTCTCCGTGCCGTAGGCGGCTGATGTCGGTGACCCAGGCTCCGTTGATGATGTTCACGGCCGGGTACGGGGATGGGTTGCCCCACATAACTTTGCGCCCCGCCCCGTTGACGTTGGCAAACCAAGGCAGGTGTGACATCACGAAAGCCGAGAAGTATGCAAACTCTTGCGGGTCATAGTTCCGCTCGCGGAACACCAGCGTGACTTCCCGGCCTTCCTGGCGAATAAGCCGGCGCAGCTCCTGGCGGAAGCGGGTATCGGCCAGGTACTGCATGGCCTCGGCGAAGGTGTTAAAGAGCAAGGACAGGCCGTTGTAGTGCACTGCCCCGTGCAGGTAATTGATGGCGTGGGGCATGCGGCGCTGGGGTCCATGCGGGATTTCCGGCGTAGCGACCGACTTACGCACCATGGCGGCCAGAAAGCGTCCTACTTTCCCAACAATGGCCTCATCCGGCTCCGGTACGTAGTCGGCTTGAGCCCAATGCGTACCCACCGGCGTACAAAATACGAGGTTGTGCGGCCATACGGGCTCAGTGGAGCCAGGTAGCAGCCCCGTTACCCAGGGATGATCGGCAGCCAGCAGGCCGGCGGGCATCTTATGGATGGACAGCAGCCGCATGACGTGGAAGGCGCCCCCGGTATTATGCAGCAAATTGCCGCGCACAACGTTCTGGGTCAGGAAAAATGCTTCTTTCAGCCGGTCCCGCTTTCGAGCTTTTTCCAAACGGGCAGCAGAAGGACGGGCAGGTGGCACAGAGGATTCTGAAGCAGCCATGAGACGCGGAAGTTGAAAAGAGAAAGTTGAGGTAGCGCAAGCTAACGCAAGATACAACGATGTTTCCCGGGGTAGCATTGCTCCTGCTGCGGGGTTCCTTCCCCGAATACTTCCTAAGCTATTACAGGCCAACCCACACCCACCGCTTAACCAACGGACGCGCGGCTCCTTGCGGCCGGGCTGGGTCCCGTGCGCTGCCGGCCACAATTTCCGCTCCCGGCAGCTGTTGCAAGTCCTGAGCCGGCGCACTATGCACGTCGCGAACCAGGGCCAGAAAGCTGCTGGGCCCACCACGGTAAACTATCTATTCTCAACTCGTTATATCGGATATTTCCTCGGCCCTAATTCAATTGTACTGCAGCCTTAACCGGAAATCCGGTAAATGCTCACGCGGGCAACCCGCTCCTGGTTGCGGCTGCGTAGGTTTCCCGTTCCTATCCTTGTTCTGCTATGCTGCGTTTTTTGCTGGGTTTATTAGTGCTGCTGGCGGGCCCTTCCGCTGGCTATGCCCAGGTGGGCCGCGCGGACAGCACCCGCACCAGCCCCGACCGGCTGCTGGCCTACACTTTTGCCAACGACGCTTTCTTACGCACAGACTATTACTTTACCCAGGGCATGACCCTGCTGCTGGTAAGCCCGGCACTACGATACTCGCCCGTAAACCGAATTCTGGGGCCCGTACCCCGCGGCAGCGTCTTGTACCACGGCATCCGGCTGCACTACGATGGGTTTACGCCCTTGCGCATTCAGGACCCGTTTATTCGGGTTGGCGACCGGCCCTACGCTTCTTATATCTACGCCGACTTGCTGCGCGTGGCCCGGCACCCAGCCCGCCGCCTGCTGGTAACTACCGCCCTGCACGTGGGCTTCATAGGACCGGCAGCGGGAGCCAAGGGCTTTCAAACTAAACTGCACAAATGGCTGGGGGCCCCCACCCCGCGGGGCTGGGGCTACCAAGTGCAAACCGACTTGGTGCTGGGCTATGAAGGCCGGGTAGAAAAGCAACTGCTGGCCGCGGGGCGCTTCCTGGACTTTAACGGGGAAGCCAGCGCGTCGGTGGGGACGCTGCAAACCTACGCCGGAACGGGCGCTACCCTGCGGCTGGGGCAACGGCCCTCGGTTTTTGAGTCGTGGGGCGTTGTCACGGGGGCCAATCGCGCCGGGCAGCGCCAGCTGCAGGCCTACGCCCAGACGCAGGTTGAAGGCCGACTGGTGGGCTATAATGCTACCCTACAAGGGGGCCTACTTAACCGCCACACACCGTACGTACTGCCCGCATCCGCCATTCGTCGGGCCCTTGCGCGCAGCACCAGCACGGTGGGCCTAGGGTACGCGGGCGTACGGATAGAAGGTGCGTTGACATGGATTTCTCCCGAGTTTCGGGGCGGCCGTTCCCACCGCTGGACTACCCTCGGTGTGCAAGTTGCCTTCTGATAAAGCAGCTTTTTCTGCGTGTTCTGAGGGGCCTTTGCTCGCGGCTATACTAGGTGGCTGGGGCCTGGCATACTACTTGCAACCCCACAACCGTTCAGGTGCTGCAATGGCATTCTGATGCCTCAAAGCGCCGTGGTAGGATTATGCCACCTTAGGCTGAACTGGGCCTGCTCTCCTTCTTATCTTCCTTCTTAGTACCTCATGAATTACGTTTGTGTACTGCTGCTAACGTGCTTCACGTCGCTCAGTAACGTTGTTGTGCCCGAGCGCCGGGAAGCTGCAGTTCCCGTTCAGAAATGGGCCGACGTAGATACCACCCGGGAACTGCTCCGGCAGTGCAATGCCTACCGCCAACGGGCCGGCTTACCACCCCTGGTACTCAGCGAAACAGCCTGCCGGGCTGCCCGCTTGCAAGCTATTTACAACCTTACCCACCGCACCCACGGCCACTACCACCCGCTCTACCCCACGCCCCGGGAGCGGCTGACGGCCGTCGGGCACAAGTTTGAGAAGGCCAGCGGCTTTGTCAGCTACGGCTACGAGAACTGCGTCCGGTTCCGGGGCATGCGGCCCGGCCACCTCCGCAGCATAGAAGGCCAGATTCTGCGCGCTTACCAGAATTCACCCAAGCACAACGCAACCTTGCTCGACCCCCATCCCACCAAAGTTGGCATTGCCACCATTTACGACGGCGACGAGCTGCAGAACTCCATGGTGTTTTGCATTTAGCGTCCTGCCGTACAAGGTAGTGAGCCCATTACGCTAGCAGTTGCACCATCTCATCAACTAAGTGGGCATCCATTGGCTTAATGAAATAGCCCTGCACGGCGCTATAGGAGTTGGCCCTTTTAATGTCGTCGGGGTTAATAGAGGAGGTGAGCACGCACACGGGCACTGGCTTGGCCAAATGCTCGGCCGAAAGCGCATCCAAAAACTCCCAGCCGTCCATTACGGGCATGTTCAAATCCAGCAAAATTAAATCAGGGAGCTTGGCAGGCTGGTCGGAGGCGCGGTGAAGCGCGTCCAGGGCGGGCTGGCCATTTTTGTACTTCTGCACCCGCTTGAACGCCCCGTGCTGTTGCAGGTACAACTCCGTGATTTTGGACGTAATAAAGTCGTCCTCAATGACATACACTAAATCAAACAATTTCACTAAAGTACACTTTGAAGGTAGTGCCCACGCCAACTTCGCTGGCGACTTCAATCTTGCCGTTCATGGCCTCTATCTGGTTCTTGATAATAAAGAGCCCCAGTCCGCGCGCGTCTTCATTGTCGTGGAAGGTTTTGTACATCCCGAAAATCTTGTTCTGGTTGCGTGCCATGTCAATACCCCGGCCGTTATCTGCCACGGTCAGCACAGTGTAGTCGCCGTCCCGGTAGCTATCCAACGTGAGCTGCGGAGCAACGTTTGCCGAGCGGTACTTGATGGCGTTACTGAGCAGGTTTAGCAGGATGCTGTCCAGGTAAGCGGGTACTACCTGTACTGTCACTTCTTCCGGAATGTTCAGGTTAACAGTTAATTGGCTCTCGTGAATCAGCACGTTCATGGCCTCCAGGGTGCGGCTTACCTCCTGGCGTAGGCCGCGCATCTCCTTGGGCTGCACGCCCATGCTGTTGGCCGTTACAATTTCGTTCAGGTTAATGATGGTCTCGGCCAGCTTGTCGGTGCTGGTTTTGAGCATGTCCAGAAACATCGCGGCCTGGGTTTCATCCGTGGCATTTTGCAGAAACTTCACCAGCGCCGTTAGGTTGGCCGAGTGCGAGCGAATGTTGTGGGAAATGATGTAGGCAAAGTTCTGCAGCCGGGCGTTTTGCTGGTTGGTAAGGGCCAGTAGCTGCTTGGACCGCTCCAGGTTATCAACCAGCAGCGTCACATCGTAGCCCACGCACTGGATTCCTACAACTTCCCCGTTGCCATCCAGAATGCCCTTGAACTCCCAGTGGTTGGATTTCACTGAGTGGTCGTGGTAGGGCTTGCGCAAAATCACTTGGTGCGGCACGTTGGGCTCGGTGAAGCACAGCCCCACCGTTACCAGGCACTTAGGGCGGTCCTCCTCAATGATGCTCATTAGGGAAGAGGTGCCAATAATTTTGCTATCCAGCCCGAAACGCTCGTAAAAGAAATCGTTCACGTAGGTGTAGTTGCCCTGCGCATCAGTCCGGATAATGTACACCGACTGGTTGCCCAGGATGGCGCCATAATGGCTGGCAACTTCCTGGGCACTGATTTCCTCGTTGCGTTGCCGGGTAATATCCACTAATACACCCAGCAGGCGGTAGGCCTGCCCCAAGCTGTTGCGCAGCACCAGTCCCCAGCAGTGCAGCCACACCTTCGAGCCATCGTGACAGGTAGCCTGCACTACTTGGTCGAAGGAGTACGAATGATCGGCAATGCAAGCTGCTACGTACTCCGCCGTGGCCACTTCCTCATCAGGGCTGATGGCTGCGCGCCAGGCGGCGGCTTGGTTGAACTGCGCGTCGGGCTCGTAGCCCAGCGTGCGCCAGAATTTGGGGGTAGCCCACTTCTCCTCTTCTCCTGCCAAATTCCAGTACCACAGCCCAGCCAGCGTAGATTCTTGAATAAAGTCAAAAACGGTTTCGTCCGAGGCCTGTAAAGCACGAAGCTCTTCTCCTAGATAACTCATTGTTTTATACGTGCTTGTTAGACTGGACGAAAAATGGTTTTGGGGGCATTGCGTTAGGAGCTACAGAGTGAGAGGCTTAAAAATAAGTTTAGGCAGCTACGTAGCGTAGCAGGTTGGCGGCTTTACCTTCGGGACGAAACCTATGGCTCTGTACTGGAGCAGCGTTAGTTCTTTGTTTTGTATAGTAAACTCAAAATAACCTCATTGTTTTCAAACAAATAGCGAACTATCATATTTTTAATCCTAAATCGAGAATTTTTCCCAGCTTGGGCCGTCCAGTTATCTTTTTCCAATAAATTCTTGATCTGCATCGGCAGATCACTATCTTATTGGCGATAGAAACTTTATGCTCCCCCTTGTTTCGGAATCTGTCGCCATCCTCATCATGTCTCACTCATTCGTGACAAAAGCGCCTAAACTAGTGTACGTTATTGAGAATGACCGGATTAGCTCCGTCATTTCAGAGTTGATTGTAAAAAAGAACTTGCTGAGCAGCGAAGTGCAGACCTACAGCAACGGGCAGCAAGCGTTTGATCAGCTGCAACTGGCCCTGCAGCAAAGCGATCCGCTGCCCGACCTGATTTTGCTGGATCTGGATATGCCCTTGATGGATGGCTGGGAGTTTCTGGATGCTTGCGCCGCCCTCCCTCTGCCCCACCCCATGAATATCTTTATCCTTACTTCTTCGATCAATCCCGACGACTCAGATAAAATTCTGAATCACAGTGAGGTAAAAGGATTTTTCACCAAGCCTCTGAACGAGGAGGGAATACGCCGCATGCAGCTTTTGCTGCAGGAAGAGTAGCCCTGGCTTTCCTTCGTTATTTCCTGTTCTTATCCGGTCGAGGTTACTAGTGGCCCGTGTGGTGTGAGTTCCTGGCTGGGGTGCCGGCTTCTTTATTTATGCATCTTGTATCAATACTCACGCCGCCTGCAGAAGGTGTTTCTACTGGCTTGAGCCTGGGGCAGGCTTGCTCCTACGGGCTGGTGGCTGCCTGCTGCCTGCTCGTCCGGTTTCCGGTGTATGCCACCGCTGTGCTAGGGCCGGTGCTGCTGCTGGGCTTGCTCGGATTGGGTATTGCCCACGGCGCCTGCGACCAGTTGGTGTGGCCCGCGTATCGTCCGGTTCGGGGTCCGCGCTGGGCTTACCAAGTGCGGTTTGGGCTCGGCTACCTGGGCTTGGCCGGCGCCGTTGGGCTGGTGTGGTGGCAGTGGCCGGGCGTCGCGGCTGCCTTGTTTTTTGCCCTAACTGCCTGGCACTGGGGCTCAGCCGATGCCCCGGCCCACCCGCAGCGCGGCGCTTGGCTGGCACACAGCCTACTTCGCGGGGCCCTGCTGTTTGCGCTACCTGCGTACTTCTGGCCCGCTGAAACAGTGCGGCACGTCAATGGCCTGCTGCTCCTTACCGGCGCTCAGCCTACCCTACCCAGCGCCTGGTCGGGGCTGACGGTGGGGCTGCTGGGAGGCGTGCTGGCCGGGCACCTGGGGTTATGGGCCTACTTTGCCTGGCAGCGCTTACCTGCCCGCTGGCTCCGGGATGCGGGGGAGGCCCTGTTGCTGGCGGGCTTGTTTAGCAGCTGCCCCCCCTTGTTGGCCCTGGGAGTGTATTTCGTGTTTTGGCACAGTTTGCAGCACATTCTGCGCCTTGCCCCCTTACTTGGCTACGCGGCAGGGCCAGCCCGGGCGAGGACACGGCTGATTTTCTTTGCCCGACGAGCGTTGCCAATGCTGGCTGCCAGTCTGGCGCTACTAGCGGGTGCGTACGTGTTGGGCAGCAACTGGCTTCCTGCCCAGAATGCCTGGTTGGGGCTGGTGGTTCTGGCGGCTTCCGTCGTGACTGTGCCTCATGCCTTGCTCGTTACCTTGGTTATGGATGCACCCAAGTGGCAGGCGCGCCCCAGCACTACATCCAGCAAGCAGCTACTGAATAGCTCGAAGGATTATAAAGAACATACTCCTAGTTAACAGCCAGCGGCCCGGGTTTAAACAACGCGCCCAGACACCTCATCTGCTGCTCAAGTAGTATTCGGACCTAATTTCTGGCAAACAAAACGCCCTGGCTGCAGCTTGCAACCAGGGCGTTGGTGATCCCGCTGGGATTCGAACCCAGGACCCATACATTAAAAGTGTATTGCTCTACCAGCTGAGCTACAGAATCATTTCTTTTCTTTGCAACCGGCGAACGTTTTTCGCTGATTGTGGCACAAAAGTAGAGGCCCGATGTTAACCGTGCAACTGTTTTGCTAAAAAAAGTCCTCCTTTTTTTCCTTTTTGGGGCCCTGCTTTTTCAAGCAGCTCAGGCCCAAAAAGTTACTCCGCGGCTTCTGCATGCTGATTCTCTGTTTGAAACAGGGCATCCAGAGCAGGCTTACCCACTCTATCGCCGCGTACGGGAACAGGACGGGGTACAGTCGGCGCAGCAGCTGTTGCGCATGGCCTATACGCAGGAGGGCCTCGGGCACTATCCGGCGGCACTCTACTACCTGAGCCTAGCCCAGGTCTGGCAGCCCCGGCACGCTACCTGGGAAAAAATGGTGGACTTGGCCCAGCAGCACCGCCTGACGGGCTACCCCAATACCTGGCGGCAAAACCTGGTCATTACCATTCAGCGCTACTACTACCGCCTGTTGCAGGTCCTGCTGCTATTGGCCGTGGCCGGCGGCACGCTGCTGCTGGTGCGCCGCCGAACGGCCGACCGCGCCTGGTGGGCCATGTACGCTACCTATCTGCTGATGCTGGGCCTATTCCTGAATCTGCTGAGTCCGGGACGGGTAGGGCTGGTGTCGCGGCCTAGGGCGCCGCTCATGGCCGGCCCTAGCGCGGGCTCCGCCTGGCTTACGACGGCCGCCGCCGGCGACCGATTCGAGGTGCAGGGCCAGCAGGACATTTGGTACCGTGTGCAGTGGCAGGGCCGCGACGCCTACATCCGCCGGCCCGATTTATTGATTGTCGAATAAGGTAGCTCTAGCAGGTAATAACGCTGAAGCCGGCCGTTGTCAGGTGGAAACGGCTGGCTGCGGAGCGTGTGGCGTGCAAGCTAGTTAGAGGGTAAAGTCGGGCTCTTCCTTGCGGAAATGATTTAAGACCAGCTTATCGGCCAGGCCGGGCAGCCACTTGTTCAGAAACACCGTGAGCTTGCCCTGGCTGGTTAGTACCAGGTCGCGGCGGCGCTGCTGCACGGCGCGGAGCAGGTGCTCGGCCACTTCTTCGCTGCTCATCATCTGCTGCTCATTCCGCGGCGACTCGCCCTGGGCCGAGCCGTTGGCGGCCAGGGCCACATTGCGGATGTTGGAGGCCGTGAAGCCGGGGCAGGCCAGCAGCACGTGTACGCCCTGGGGCAGCAGTTCGGTACGCAGCGCCTCCAGAAAGCCGTGCATGGCAAATTTCGAGGCGGAGTAGCCCGTCCGACCCGGCAGGCCGCGGTAGCCGGCAATGCTGCTGATGCCCACAATGGAGCCTTTGGCCTGCGTAATGTGGGGCAAAGCAAACTTGGTGGTGTACACCGTCCCGAAAAAGTTGGTTTGCATCAGGCGCCGGATAACGTCCAGGTCGGCGTCGCGAAACAAGGCCCGCATGCTGATGCCCGCGTTATTGATGAGCACATCCAGGCGGCCGAAAGTGGCCACGGTTTCCTGCACGGCCCGCTCCGAATCGGCTTCTACCCCGACATCGGCCCGAATAGCCAGGTGGGCAACGCCGAGGCTGGCCAACTCCCGGGCCGTATCCTGCAAGCGGGCTTCGTCGCGGCCGGTAATGGCTACGCGGGCGCCGGCCCGCCCAAATGCCAGAGCAGTGGCCCGACCAATGCCGGAGGTTCCGCCCGTAATAAGCACTACGTTGTCTTTCATGAAAAAGGAGTAACCAGACGCTCTCCGGCTGGAAAGCCCGCAAAACTACGGGTATTTCCGCCAGCGTAGCGCTCCTACCAAGCACCGGCCACCCCCAGCGCACTGCGTGCCCGGCAGGAGTTACGAGGCGTAACCGACGCGCGAATTGTATTTTATCACGCTATTGTCACTATCTTCGAGCTACGTCTCGCCGGTGTTTATTTTGCTTCGTATGCCCCAGCCTTTACGTGTAGTTCGGAGCGAAAAAACCCGCTGTGGCCGGGGCTACCTAGCGCAGCGGGCCGAATTACTTCCTTTCCCTTGTCCAAATTACTCTTTGGCGAAGTCAGCCAGCCGAGCTTGCCGGCAAAGTGACAACGACGCGCGGCGGTCTACTAGGAATGGGTTGTGCCGGCCGGAAATTTACCATTGGGTGGATTGGGATGCAGGCGGTACTTTTGCTTCCAACCAGCTGATAAGTACTATCGTGAGTGGCCGGGCAACGGTCGTTAGAGTGCAGATTACTACTATTCATTCATGTGCCCATAGCCTTATGTAAATACGCCTACTCGTGCAACCTGCTTCCGCTGCTTCTGCTGGCAGCGGCGCCCTTACTCTTATTCTCCGGCCTGCTCTACTCACGCGCCCGCTCTTACTGGGTTTGCTACCGCAGCGCGGTGGACCGGCCGCAGACCTCTCCTTCCCTTCTCCGATACCGCGGTGGTGCGATGCCTGGCGGGCCACGCCCAACGAACTGCCGTGCCAAGGGCCCGGCCTGCGTTTTTCGCTTTGTTTTAGCCCCAAGGCACTAGCCTGCCTGCTTTTCTTTCGTCTCCTTTCCTTATTCTATGCCAACACGTTTACTACGCACCTGTTTCCTGCTGTTAATCTGGCTTACGGTGGGGGCGCTGCCCGCCGCGGCTACCCACTTGCTGGGCGGCGAAATGAACTATAAATATCTGGATGCTAACGGACCAACTACTGCCCCCTTCCGGTACCAGGTTACGGTGTTGGTGTACTTGAACAAGGAGTCAGGCTCGGTGGCGCCCGACGGCCGCCTCAGCGTCGACATCAGCTTCTACAATAAGTCGCAGAACGGGGCGCGCATCATGACCGTTACTGTGCCGCGCACCAGCTTCGTGGAGATTACCCCGCCTTCGCCGGGTACCTGTACCCTGCCCAATAGCCGGCCGCCCCGCGTCACGCTGGCTAAATACGTGACGGTAGTAAACCTACCGAACTCGTTTGAAGGCTATTATGCCGTGTACACCGATGCCTCGCGCAACGTGGACGTAACCAACCTGCTAAACCCGGGGGGCACGAACATGACGCTCTACGCCGACATTGCGCCACCCCTGCTGCCCAACACTTCCCCGGTTTTTTCCGATACGGCAGTGGCCGTTATTTGCCAGGGCGACACCAGCCTTATTCTTAACAACGCCTACGACGCCGATGGCGACCGGCTGACGTACACGTTCGGGACGCCCTACCAGGGTAGCCCGCCCTTCGGCAACTTTACCCCGCCACCCCTACCCGTAGATTACGCTTCGGGGTACAGCCAAACCCAGCCGTTTGGTCCGGGTGCGGGTAGTTTCGCCTCCCTGAACGCCAGCACCGGCCTGAGCCGGTACGCAACCCGCATTCAGGGCAAGTTTGTGGTGGCCGTGGACGTAAAAGAGTACCGAACCGTAAACGGGCGCGAAGTACTGGTGGGCACTACCCGGCGCGATATTCAGCTGGTTTCCAGGGTGTGCCAGCCCAACCAGGCCCCCGTGTTTAGTTCGCCCTCCGTATCCATCCGCGACTATACCATTGAGGAGGGCCAGACCGTAAGCTTCAACATTGTAGCCTCGGATCCCGAAAACCAATCGTTGGTGATGCGGGTGAACAGCGTGCTACTCGATGGCAACGGGCCTTTCAACGCCAGCCTCAACAACAACCAGGGCACGCTCCCCAGCGGTACCCCCATTGGGGGAGCCTCCGTGAGCGGAACCAGCCCCGTAACCGGCGCCTTCCGGTTTGCCTCGCGTTGCGGCGATGCCCGCGCTACCCCCTACGACGTGGTCGTAACCGTGTCGGATAACAGCTGTAGCAGCAAGAGCATTGCCGAGATTTTCCGCATTACCGTGACGCGCGCCAGTGGCCCCAACCGCATTGCCGGCGACTCCGTGGTGTGCGACCGGGGCCAGGCCCGCACGTACACCGCTCAGGGCCCCGTTACCGGGGCCTACCGTTGGGTAGTGCGCGGCGGCACCATTCAGGGCTCCGCGACGGGCCGCACCGTTCAGGTGCTGTGGGGCACGGCCGCGGCGGGCTCCCTACGGGTACAGGGCCTGTCGGTGCTGAGCTGCCCTACTGATTCGGCGTTTAAGGCGGTGGATTTGCGCGCCGCGGGCAACCTGACGGCCAGCCCCAACGTGAGCATTTGCCTGGGTGGCTCGACTACCCTGACGGCCAGCGGGGGCCAGACCTATACTTGGACTGGGGGCGGACAGACCTATACCGGCGCCAGCATCACGGTTAGCCCCACTCAAACGACGACCTACACCGTGCAAAGCACCGATGGCACGTGCACCTTCTCACGGCAAGTGACCATAACGGTGACGGCCACGGCCGTGGCCAACGCCGGGTCCAACCAAGCTACCTGCTCCGGGGCGCCGGTTACGCTGGGCACGGCGGCCCTGGCTGGCTACACCTACGAGTGGAGCCCCGCCACCGGGCTAAGCAGTGCCACGGTAGCCCAACCCACTCTCACCCTGTCCAACACGACGGGAGCCGCGCAGACCTTTACATATACGCTGCGGGCCACTACTGCCAACGGCTGCTTTGCCACCAGCACGGTGCAGGTGGTCGTGAATCCGGTGGCCGTAGCTGACGCCGGCCCCAACCGCACTACCTGCTCGGGAGTGCCGGTTACGCTGGGTTCGGCCGCTCTGGCCGGCTCTACCTACCAGTGGAGTCCCGCTACGGGCCTGAGCAGCGCTACTGCGGCTCAGCCCGTGCTTACACCAACCAACACGACCGGAGCCGCCCAGACGCTTTCCTACCTGGTTACGGTAACAACGGCCGCCGGCTGCACGGCCACCAGCACTGTGCAGGTGACGGTAAACCCCGCCGCCGTGGCTGAGGCCGGACCCGACCGGGCCGTGTGCTCGGCGGAAGCTACTACCCTTGGGGGCGCCCCCGTAGCGGGCACTACCTACGCGTGGAGCCCGGCCACGGGCCTGAGCAGCACGACGGCCGCTCAGCCCACGTTCAGCTTGCCCAACACCAGCTCAGCCCCTCAGGTATACACTTACACGCTCACGGCCACCACGGCTCAGGGCTGCACGGCGACCAGCACGGTGCGCGTAACAGTGAATCCGGCGGCGGTAGCCAATGCGGGCCCCGACCGGGCCGTGTGCTCCAGCGAGCCGACCACCTTGGGCAGCGCGCCCGTGGTTGGGACGACCTACCAATGGAGCCCGGCCACGGGCCTGAATAGCAGCACGGCCGCCCAGCCGGTGTTCAGCCTGGCCAATACGGGCACTACCCCGCAAGAGTACACTTTCACGCTTACCGCCACCACGGCTAACGGCTGCGTAGCCACCAGCACCGTGCGGGTAACGGTAAACCCGGCCGCCGTAGCTACGGCTGGCCCCGACCGTGCCTTGTGCTCCGGGGAAACCACGACTCTGGGCGCCGCAGCCGTAGTGGGCACTACGTATCAGTGGAGCCCGGCTACGGGCCTGAGCAGCGCCACCGCCGCCCAGCCCGTTTTCAGCCTGACGAACACCACGGCCGCCCCGCAGCTCTACACATTTACCCTCACGGCCACCACGGCCAACGGCTGCGTGGCTACGAGCACCGTGCGGGTAACGGTAAACCCCGCGGCGGTGGCGGCGGCCGGCCCCGATGCTACCCTCTGCGATGGCCAGCAAGTTACGCTGGGCACGGCGGCGCTGCCGGGTTACTCCTACCAGTGGAGCCCGGCTACGGGCCTGAGCGGGGCCGCCACGGCCCGGCCCGTGCTGACGGCGGTAAACCGCACGGCCGCGCCCCTGACCCTGACCTACACCCTCACGGCCACCACGGCTCAGAACTGCACCGCTACCTCCACCGTGCGCGTGACCATCAACCCGCGCCCGGCAGCCGACAGCATTCAGGGCAGCGTTTCGGTGTGCCCCACGGTGCAGGGCGTGGCTTACAGCATCCGGAATCCGCGCGGCACGGCGTACCAGTGGCGGGTGCAGGGCGGGACCGTGGCCAGTGGCCAGGGCACCAGCGCCATTACCGTTAACTGGGGCGCGGCCTCCTCCACGGCCAGCGTGCAGGCCTTCCAGCTCAACGCCTTCGGCTGCTCCTCCGATACGGTGGTGCTGCCCGTGCGCGTCAACCAGCAGCTGGCCACGGCCCGGCCCACGGGTCCGGTGCAAGTCTGCCAGACGGGCGGGCCCTTCACGTATCAGACGCAGTTTACCAACGGCTCGGTGTACGCCTGGCAGGTTGTGGGCGGCACCCAGGTATCGACTTCGCAGGCCAGCATTCAAGTGAACTTCACCCGGCCTGGCCTGGCCAAGCTGGTCGTGACGGAATCCAGCAATCCGGCCGGTGGCATTTGCCGGGGCGTGAGCGACACGCTTTACGTGAACGTGCTGCCCGGTCCGGCCACCAACCTCGCCATCACTGGCCCGAGCCGGGTGTGCGCCGGTACCACTTCGCTAAGCTTTACGCTGCCGGGCGCTACTACCTCTACCTACGCTTTCACGCTGAATGGTACTACCCTGACGGGCACCGGTAACACAGTTTCGCTGCCTGCTCCGGCCGCCAGCGCCACGCCTTACACGCTCACCATTCGGGAAACCAACGCCAACGGATGCGTAGGGCAGGTGTACACCAAAGCCTTTGAAGTAGTGGCACCGCTGGCTATTGCCGGTCCGGCCAGCTACTGCCCCGAGGCCCGCACGGGGCTGGCCTATTCCGTGGCCAGCTTCCCGGGCGGCCAATACCAGTGGACGGTTACCGGAGCTACCCTCGTGAGCGGGCAGGGCACCAGCGCGGTGCGGCTTGACGTGCCAGCGGGCAGCGGCAACGTGACGCTAAGCGTTACGGAAACGACCAGCCAGAGCTGCGCGGCCATCCTCACCATCCGGCCCGACAACGCCACGGTAAGCCTGGCTACGGCTTCCGTGGATGCCGCGGCTCAGGACCGCAGCGTAACCCTGGCGCTGGCCGTTCCTAATAATACCGGCAATACAAACCAAGTGCGCATTATGCGCCGCGACGCCGGTAGCACCGCCGCCTTCACGGCCGTGGGCACGGCGGCCAACACGGCCACCTCCTTCACGGATAAAACCGCCGATGCTGATGCCAAGGCCTACGAGTATCGGGTAGACCTGACCAATGCCTGCGGAACGCTGCTGAGCAGCTCCCAGCACACCACCATCCTGACCAAAGCCACCGCCGCCGAAGCAACCGATACCCGCCAGCAGGGCACGGTGCAGGTTAGCTGGACGGCCTACCAGGGCTTTACGGTGCAGGAGTACCGGATAAGCCGCGTGGCCGATAACGGCACGGCCGAGCAGATAGCCGTGGTCAGCGGCGCCACGCTCACGTACGCGCTGCCTTCCAGCCGGTCGGGCTTCAGCCAGTGCTTCCGGGTGCAGGCCATCAGCACCGATGCCGTAGCTCGCACGGCCAGCTCCAATGATGCCTGCGTCACGTTCGAAAACAAGCTGGGCTTCTATAATATTATTACGCCCAACGCCGACGGCAAAAACGACGTGCTGGTTATTGACAACGTGCAGCTTTACCCCAGCAACACGTTTTCGGTGTACAACCGCTACGGTAAGCAGGTGTACGAAACCCGCAACTACCGCAACACCTTCGGGGGCGAAGGCTGCGGCAACGGGGTGTACTACTACCTCTTCAAGCTCGACAATGGTACCAGCTACAAGGGCTGGTTTGAAATTGCTCGCTAACCAGCCATACCCTACTGAAAAGCGCCGTCCGGAAAAATCCGGACGGCGCTTTTTTTTACCCTGACTACGGCTCTATCTTCCTGCTAACCATAGGCTTGCGGTAGCTATTGGCGCTACTGGCCCTGTCCCACGTTCTGTTTACCTAAGTCCGCTGCTAGTGGTACGGGGCAACGCCTGCGCCAGAACCTTCACTGCGAGTTTGGTCCGGTAGTTTCCATACCCGTTCCTTCCCCATCCAGGCCGTGAAGTAGCCCGTTTAGCAACCCGCCATGCCCAGCAAAGCGAGAATTCCGGAGCAATTATCCGTCGGCAGATCAGCAGGCTACTCTTGTTCGAAAGCACATGCCTGCGACCTTTCATGGGCTTACGAATTGGGGTTGACTGCCTGGTGAACCCACGAAATCCGGGGAATCCTCAACATCCGTCTGAATCCCTGATTACCTTTGCCCTTGTGAGGAAATCAGTAAAAAACATTCCGGCGGAACTGCTCCGCGAGGTCGAAATCACCGACATGGTAGCCGAGGGCAAGTGCCTGGTGCGCCGCGAGAATCTGGTCATTTTTGTAACCCAGGTAGCGCCCGGCGACGTGGTAGACCTGCGGGTGACCAAGGCCAAGAAGAACTTTCTGGAAGCCGTGCCCACGCACTTCCACAAGTACTCCGACCTGCGCGTAACGCCGTTCTGTGAGCATTTTGGTACCTGCGGGGGCTGCAAGTGGCAGCACCTGGCCTACGAAACCCAACTCAAGTTCAAGCACCAGCAGGTGGCCGATACCTTGCAGCGCATTGGCAAGGTAGCCCTGCCGGAAATCCTGCCCATTCAGCCCTCCCCCGACCAGACGTACTACCGCAACAAGCTGGAATACACCTTTAGCCACAACGGCTGGCTAACCAACGAGCAAATCAACAGCGGCCACGACTACGAGCGGCGCGTGCTGGGCTTCCACACGCCGGCCCGCTTCGATAAGATTCTGGACGTGAACCACTGCTGGCTGCAGCCTGACCCCAGCAACCAGATTCGCCTGGCCATCCGCGACTACGCCCTGGAGCACGACCTGCCTTTCAACAACCTGGTAACGCAGGAAGGCTTCCTACGCAACCTTATTATCCGGACGGCCAACAGCGGCGACCTGATGGTGATTCTGCAGTGCTACTACGCCCACGACGCGCTGCTGCCCCTCCTGGATTACATTCAGGACCGGTTTCCGCAGATTACGTCCTTGAACTACGTGCTCAACGACAAGGGCAACGAAACCTTCCACGACCTGGAGGTGGTGTGCTACAAGGGAGAACCGTTCATTCACGAGGAAATGGAAGGGTTGCGGTTCCGGGTGGGGCCGAAATCCTTCTACCAGACCAACTCGGAAGGCGCCTACAACCTCTACAAAATCACCCGCGAGTTTGCCCAGCTCACCGGCTCGGAGCTGGTGTACGACCTTTACACCGGGGCCGGCACCATTGCTAACTTCGTAGCCCGCCAGGCCCGGCACGTGGTGGGTGTGGAGTACGTGGAGTCGGCGGTGAAGGACGCCTACCTCAACTCTGAAATCAACGGCACGACTAACACCGAGTTCTACGCCGGCGACATGAAGGACGTGCTCAACGCCGAGTTCATTGCCAAGCACGGCCGCCCCGACGTCGTCATCACCGACCCGCCCCGCGCCGGCATGCACCCCGACGTAGTGGCCCGCCTGCTGGAAATGCGCGCCCCCCGCATCGTGTACGTCAGCTGCAACCCCGGCACCCAGGCCCGCGACCTAGAACTGCTCGATGAAGCCTACAAAGTGGTGAAAGTGCAGCCCGTGGATATGTTCCCCCACACCCACCATGTGGAGAATGTGGTGCTGCTGGAGTTGCGGTAATAGTGCTGTTTGGTAATCAATCCAGAGGTTGTGCAGAGCTATAGCCTTGCCTCGTTTACTGCTCTTGTTGTTGGCTGGGCAGCTATGCAACTCACTGCGTTTGCACTTATGCTCGTCGATAGCCAGACAAGCCTATTTTCGGATACACGAGGAGCATTATTACTTGCTACAGTTACTTGGTTCACCAGCTTAGCTTGCAACGTTATCTGCATCCAGTTACCAAGAAAATACATCAAGCTATTAGCCTTGAGGATAAACACTATTTCATTTGGATTTTTGATGGGCCTTTACGGCTTGGCAATGTTCACCCTCTCTTTCTCTTCTATTATTTTCAGAGAGGCTTCTGTATCCGCTACCACAGTTACCCAGGTACTGATGATACTGTCTGCTATTAATGGGTTTGCCTTTGGAATATCATTTCACTTGCTGTGGAAACCTACCCAAACTGAATAACGACACATGGACTACACCAACGACCCCGAACTGAACGGCAAGTACCTCGGTACCATCACCAAGGACTTTGCTACTGTGGCTGATACGCTGAGCGAGGCTTCCTCCCAGATCCGCAAGCGGGATATTTCCAAATATCCCATCTTCGTGTTTGCCCGCCAGGAGGTACCGCTGGGCGGCCTGCTCATCAACGCCGACGAAGCAAACCTGGAGTGGCACGTTTTCGCCAGCTACCTGGAGCTGTTCGTGCAGCAGGGTATTGTGGGGCAAGAGGGCATTGAGGCCTTCCAGCAAACCTACCGCGACGCCGACGAGTACTGCTGCCTGTTTGTGCTGGATGAGGAGTTCACCAACTTCGTGTACATCCCCTACCCCGAGGATTAATCGAAACCTTTGTCATGGCGAGGGCACCGACGCCATCCGTCCTTCACGCAGTGCTACCCCCTGACAAGTAACAAGCCCTTGACGCATGGTAGCGTCAAGGGCTTGTTACTTGTCAGGGGGTAGCACTGCGTGAAGGACGGATGGCGTCGCGCTGCTCGTCACAGCACGTTTTCTACTCGAAGTGCTGGAAGCCCTGGGCCCGGAGCGGAACAGGCTGGCCGGCTTTGGTAATAAGGTTGGTGCCTTCGCTCTTGTCGACCATGTGGCCGATGATGGTAATGTCGGGGTGGTTTTTGAGCTTGTCGTGGGCCGAGAGCGGCACGGTGAACAGCAGCTCGTAGTCCTCGCCGCCGTTGAGCATGCACATGATGGGGTCGAGGTTGAACTCCTCGGCTACCTCCAGGGTAGGGTTGGCAATGGGCAGGTTCTCGGTGAAGATGCGGGCCCCAGTGCCGCTGGCCTGGCACAGGTGCAGCACTTCGGAAGCCAGCCCGTCCGATACGTCAATCATGCTGGTGGGCGTCACGCCCAGGTCGCGCAGCTCGTGGATTACGTCCATGCGGGCCTCGGGGCGGAGCTGGCGCTGAAGCACGTAGGGGTATTTTTCCAGCTCCGGTTGGGTTTCGGGGTCGGCCTGCCAGGCCTGCTTTTCGCGCTCCAGCACTTGCAAACCCAGGAAAGCTCCACCCAGGTCGCCGGTTACGCAGATCAGGTCGTTGGGACCGGCTCCGCTGCGGCGCACGGCCTGGCCGGCCGCTACCTGCCCCAGGGCCGTGATACCAATGGTCAGGCCCGAGCGGCTGGCGGTGGTGTCGCCGCCTACCAGGTCCACGTTGTAGGCCTCGCAGGCCAGGCGCATGCCCTGGTACAGTTCGTCAATGGCTTCCACCGAAAAGCGGGAGGGCACGCTCAGCGCCACTACCAATTGCGTTGGCAGGGCATTCATGGCGGCAATATCCGACACGTTCACGGCCACGGCTTTGTAGCCCAGGTGCTTGAGCGGGCAGAACGTGAGGTCGAAGTGGACGCCTTCGACCAGCAAATCGGTGCTGACAACGACCTCTTGCCCGGCGGGCGGGGCCAGAATAGCGGCGTCGTCGCCGATGCCCAGGATGGTGCTGGGCTGAGTAAGCTGAATGTTTTCCTGAATCCGGCGGATCAAACCGAACTCGCCAACTTTATCGAGGGGCGTCATAGAGGCAATAAGGGTAGACAAGGAGAAGCCTGACGCGGCTACCCCGGCGGGGTGGCGTCAGCTGGGCGCAAAGGTACGCCGCCGGATGGTAGTACGAACACGCCCGATGCGGTGTTGGGGCCGGCCGCGCCGGGTGGCGAGGCGCGCGGGTGTAAGGACCTGGCGGCGTTTTTGCGGTTGCTGCTGGCGCCTGGCAGAGCCTGCACTGGCTATAATTTCCGGCAGTTGTGCTTGCTTGGTGAGCGTTTTTTGGGAAATATTCGTTGGCCTACTGCTAGTCCCTTTTGTTCTTCTATGAAGCGTCTTACGTCCTTATTTCTGGCCCTGGCCACCCTCACTACCATTAGCTGCAACCGCACCCCCAAAAGCATTGACCCCGCTTCGGCCCAGGCCGTGAAAGTGCAGCTCGACATCCTGCAGGATTCCGTGGACTCGCGTTGGAGCGAAATGGTAGCCTCCGATGACGCCAAGCTGCGCGACACCAGCCAGTTGCTGCGGGAACTAAGCACCCAGCCCGGCGTCGACCGCACGCAGCTGGCCCAACTGCAGTACGCCAACGACCGGCTGGTGCGCCGCCGCTACGACCAGCAGACCATGGCCGAATCGGCGCGGATTGATGCCTACGACGCGGCCCAGGACTCCCTGCTGCGGGTGGTGTACGCCGTGGCCCTGCCCGCCGACCGGGAGCCCGCCGCGCCCGTCAAAACCCTCACCGACCAGATTCAGTCGGCCGATGCGGATTTGGTGAGCTTCCGCGTCCGCTACGACCAGGCCGCGAGCCGCTTCAACAATTACTTACAGGTACACACGGCCGAGCTGGAGCAGCTAGGCGGCAAGTATCTCAAGCTCAAGCCCCTACCCCTGTTCACCTTGCAGAACTAGACGGTAGCGGCGAACCTCACGCCGTATGTCATTCCGAGTGGAGCGAGGAACCTGGGTTAGCCTTTGAAGCTCGACCCAGATTCCTCGCTCCACTCGGAATGACATACGGCAGCCTACGATTTTTTAGCTACCGCCGCGCAATCTAAGCGTGGCGTGCTGAGTACAGTAGTAACAACTGGAAGCAAGCGCGTAGACTGCCTACGCAAACAGGGGCCGCCGAAGTGTTTCGGCGGCCCCTGTTTGCGTAGGTACAGACTCTTACTTAGAGCTTGGCCATTTCGTCGCGCACGAAATCGGCGAGGGTGCGCAGGTACTCCGTGCTGAAATCAAAACGGATACCGGCCGCGGCGTAGATTTCGCCAATAGGGGCGGTGTAGCCCAGGGCCAAAGCGCGCTGATAGCCCTGCAGAGCAGCCGCGGGATTCTGGCGGAAGTTGCGCCATACGGCAATGGCTCCAAGCTGAGCCATGGCGTACTCAATGTAGTAGAACGGCACCTCGTACAGGTGCAGCTGCTTTTGCCAGAGGTAGGGCTTGGCGTGCTCCAGCCCCTGCCAGCTTACGGTCCGCTGGTTGAACTCATCGAAGATGCGCGTCCAGTGCTGGTGGCGCTCGGCCAGCGTGTGGCTTGGGTTTTCGTATACCCAGTGCTGAAATTTATCAATGGTGGCTACCCAGGGGAAGGTTTCCAGCACGCTTTCGAGGTGGGTTTTCTTGGCCCGGCGCAGCTCATCCTCATCCGAGAAAAACACGTTCCAGTGGTCCATGCTGATCAGTTCCATGCTCATGGAAGCCAGCTCGGCCACTTCGGATGGTGGGTGTTTGTCGGCTCCGAGGGGTAGGCGGCGGGTCAGGAAGCTATGCACGGCGTGGCCGCCCTCGTGCAGCATAGTTACCACGTCGCGCAGGGAGGAGGTGGCGTTCATGAAAATGAACGGCACGCCGGTTTCGTCCAGGGGGTAGTTGTAGCCGCCCGGGGCCTTGCCCTTGCGGGATTCCAGGTCGAGGTTGCCCATGTCGCGCATGGTGCGCAGGCACTGACCCAGGAAGAGGTCAAGGCGGTCGAACACCGTGACGGTTTTCTCCAGCAATTCCTCCCCCGTCTCAAACGGCCGCAGCGGCGCCTTGCCCGACACGTCCACGTCCAGGTCCCAGGGGCGCAACTCGGGCAGGGCCAAATCCTGGCGCCGCTCCAAGTCCAGGTCATCAATCAGGGGCACCACGGTTTCGCGGATGGCCTGATGGAAGTTAAAGGTATCCTGGGGGGTGTAGTCGAAACGACCCAGGGCCGCAAACATGTAGTCGCGGAAGTTGGGAAAGCCCGCGTTGCGCGCTACTTGGTCGCGTAGCTGAATAAGCTCGGTATAGAGCACGTCCAGGGGTTGCGCATCTTGCAGGCGGCGCTCCTGAATGGCGCGCCAAGCCTGCTCCCGTACGGTGCGGTCGGGGCTTTTAAGGCGGTCAGCAGCCCGGGGCAGGGTCAGTTCTTCGCCATCCAGCGTCACCGTCATGGCGCCGGCAATGGCCGCGTACTGCTGCTGCTTGGTGCTGATTTCGGTTTTGAGCGGAATGTTCTCGGCCCGGTAGATTTCCAGGGCCTGCCGCACCGAGCGCACAAAAACCCGGTAGCGGGCCGGGTCCAGCTCGTCCAGGAACGGGGAGGCCATCATCTTCTCGTTCAGGGCGTGGTCGTAGGGCGCCACGTTGGGTTCTATTTCGCTCACGAAATACTGGAACGCTTCCGCCTGGGCCTGGTCCTGGGTGTCGCAGGTCATGCGGATGTAGCGCCAGGCCAAATCCTCGCTCAGTACCGCTTCCAGCTCCGAGCGGTTCAGCAGCCACTGCTCCAGCTCCTGGGCCGAGGGAATGGCCCGGTCGCGCAGTTCAATGAAGAAGGGTTCAATGGCTTCCCAATCCGTAACGGTAAACGACTCAGGAAGATAATGCCGGGGCGGCCGCTGGGTTTCAGTTGCCAGCTCGGCCGCGGGAGCGGAGTATGTCATAATTGAATCAGAAAGAAGAAGCGGACCGCAGTAGTAGCAGGAGAAGGTACTACTAGAAACGGGCTTCGCAAGTTTGAACAATGTAGCAACATAATGTTGCTTGCTCACAGAACAGTTCTACCGCTTTCAGTTTGTTAGGTAGTTACTTAGCCCCGGGCACGCAGCGCGGCCGCGCTCAGCGGGTAACCTATGCGGTACGCGCCGCCGGGGTAAGCTCGAGAATATAGATTTATTTTTCCCGAGCGCACAACTGGCAGCAAGTGGTTAGTCAATTTCGATTACTACGTCGCTGGTGAGCGGATGGCCTACGCAGGTCAGCACGTAGCCCTGCTTTATTTCCGCATCCGATAAGCCTTCCCGCTCATCCAGGTGCACCTTGCCCGAGAGACACTTTCCCCGGCAGGCGGTGCACAGCCCCGCCTGGCAGGAATAAGGCAAATCAATGTCCTGGTCGAGGGCAGCCTCCAGAATAGTTTGGCTGGGCGCCACCGGGAACTGGTATTCCGACCCTTCGTAGTTGATGGTGACAGTATACGAACCGGGCTTGTCATCGGGCGCCGTCGACACGTCGCCGTGGCCGCTGGGCTGGGCGGCGGCCGTTTCGGAAGCATCGGCCGCGGCCACAAAACTCTCGCGGCGGATGCGGCTGGCCGGCACCCCGAGCAGCTCCAGCGCCGCCTGGGCCTCCACCATCAGCCCATCGGGGCCGCAGAGGAAATACTCGGCCTGGGCCGCCGGGAACTGGTGCCGCTGCTCCAGAATGCGCAGCAGCATGGTGCGGTTAAGGCGGCCGGTGTGCCGGTGCCCGCTTGTGGGGTTTTTGGGTTGGCTGTACACGTATTCCACTTGGAAGCGGCTGGCGTACTGCTGCTCTAGCTGGCGCAGTTGGTTGGCAAAAATCACCGCTTCTTCGTTGCGGTTGCCATATACCAGCAGCACGTGGCTCTGGGGTTCCTCGCGCAGCACTGCCTTGAGCATGCTCATCAGGGGCGTGATACCCGAGCCAGCCCCTACCAGCACAATGGAGCGGGCCGACTTAGGCTGGGGCACCAGCGTGAAGTTGCCGAGCGGGGCCATTACTTCCAGCTGCTGCCCCACGCGCACGGTATCGAGCAGGTAGTTGCTGACTAGGCCCCCGGCTACGCGCTTCACCGTGACGGCCAGGCGCGGCGCTTCCGCGGGGGTACTGCTCAGGGAATAAGCCCGGCGCTCCTTTTTGCCGCCGGGGCCACAGGGTAAAATCAACGTCAGAAACTGGCCGGGCTGGCAGGCAACTGCCTGACGGTCGGGACGTTCGAAGTGAATGGTAACGGCATCGGGCGTTTCCTGGGTTAGCTCAACAACCGTAAGCGTTAGGTAGGCACTGCTCATGGAGGGGGACTTGGGACTGAAAGTCTGGGCTGAATAAAGGGCGAAAATACGGGATAATGTGGCGTACGCCGTAGCTTGCGCCGCGTTGATGCTACGTACAAAATCTTGCGGCTACCTGGGGCAGCGGCTTCGTACCACGTACTACCCGCCCAGGCAGCCTAAAGTTTAGCGCGCAGCTGTTGGTCGTCCTTCCACCTGATTTTTCCCTTGGCACCCGGCCCGGCGGGGTGCTACTCTCTGACTTTCTTTCCCATGCTTGCTTCCCTGCTCGAACGTCATCAGCACGAATTCGGCCCGGTTCTGCCCGTAGACCTGAGCGCCCCCGATGTAGCCCGCCTCGATTTCACGGCTGCCAATCCGCTGCTCCAGCACGCCGACCTGCGCGATACGCCCGCGTTTGAGGAACTGGTGGCACGGCTGCTGGCGGCTCAAAACGCGCACATTGGGGTAGGCGGCTACCTGGAAAACCGGGTTATCTACCGCCGCAGCCCCGGTCTGTTCGGCGACCCGGCCGTTCCCGCCCGCTCCCTGCATCTGGGCGTAGATGTGTGGTTGCGCGCCGGTACGCCCGTGCTAGCCCCCCTGGATGCAGTGGTGCACAGCGTGCAGGACAACGACAACTTCGGCGACTACGGCCCCACTGTCATTCTGCAACACCAGCTCGAAAGCACCACCTTTTACACTCTCTACGGTCACCTTACCCGCCGCGAAACCCTGCTCCTGCGTCCCGGCATGCGTATTGAAAAAGGCGACACCTTTACGGAGGTAGGCCCCGCCCCCGAAAATGGCGACTGGCCGCCTCACTTGCACTTCCAAGTCATTGCCGACCTAGAAGGCCGTTCCGGCGACTTTCCAGGGGTAGGATTAGTGGAGGAACGGGAGAAATGGGCTGCCCTCTGCCCCGATCCTAACCTGATTTTGCAGAGCCAGTGGCTGTAATCGGTTGCTCTGGTAAGGTTTGTAAAAAACCTTAACCCAAGCCCTATAGAATAAAAGCCCGTCATCCGGAGTTTAGCGTAGTAAGGTCCTACGCTAAACTCCGGATGACGGGCTTTTTAGTTTTTACTGATTCTCAGGCTGCTACCCCTGCCTTTCCCCCTTGCCTTTCCGGCAAAAATATGGTAAGGCTTAGTCGAACTTGATGGCGACTACCGGCTTGATGCGCGAAATCAGGTAAGTCGGAATCAGGACGGCCAGCAAGGACGTCAGGAAGGTAGCGGCGTTGAGCACCACAATCATGAAGGGGTCCCAGTGAATCGGCACCCGGTCCATGTAGTAGTTCTCAGGGTCCAGCGGAATGGGATGGAAGAAGTACTGAATGGCGCAGAAGCCCAGCCCGATCAGGTTGCCGTAGAACATCCCCCGCACCGTCAGGCTCAGGCCCCGGAAAAAGAACATGCTGCGGATTTGGTTGTCAGTAGCGCCGATGGCCTTGAGCACCCCAATCATGTTGGTGCGCTCCAGAATCATGATGAAAATGGTGGCTACCATGTTGAACGTAGCCACGAAAATAATCAGCACCAGAAAGATAACCACGTTGCGGTTCAGCAGCTTCAGCCAGTCAAAGAGCTGGGCGTACTGGTCCGTGATTTTGTCCAGCTTCAGGTCGTAGCGCAGGTTTTCGTAGAGGTTGTCGGCTACGGGGTCCAGGCGGTTAAAGTCTTTGAGCGTAATTTCCAGCCCGCCCACCAGCGAGTCGGGCCAGCTGGTCAGGTCGCGCACCTGCTGAATATCCCCGATGACGTAGGCTTCGTCGAACTCATCAAGGCCAGTCTGGTAAATGCCGCGCACCGTGAACTGGCGCACCCGGGGCGGGTTCTGGATGAAGTAGAACAGAGCCTTGTCGCCGGGCTTGAGGCGGAGCTTGTCGGCCACTTTGCGCGAGAGCAGCACGTCGTTGCTGGCGGCCGTATCCGAGAACGTGAGGAACTTACCACTCACCAGGTTCTGGCGCATGGGCGAGCGGCCACTTTTCTCATCAATGCCTTTCAGCACGACGCCCAGCACTTCCTCCTTGGTTTTGATGATGGCCGTTTTGCGGGCAAAGGGCTGAATGGATGACACCTGCGGGTTATGCTGCAGTTGCTTTACCAGCCGCGGCCCCCCAATGGGCTCTACCTCCAGGGAATTGTTGGTATCGTACTTGCTGATTTGCAAGTGGGAGCCGAAGGAAAAGATCTTGTTCTGGATTTCGTTGCGGAAGCCCTCCAGAATAGCAAACGACACCACCATCACGGCCAAGCCCATGGCAATGCTGATGATGGCTATCTTTGTCACCGACGAGGTAAATGAACCTGCATCGGCCCCATCGATCTTATTAGATATATACTGCGAGACGTTCACCGGCGTAAAGCTAGACGAATCCCGGCAGTTTTCCACTTTCCCGCCCCGCCTATGCCTTCCATCCTGTCTGCGAGCCTCCTAGGCCTTTCGCTTTTCCTCTCCGACTGTGCCCGCGCGCCCCAATCGGCCTCGGCCGCCGGGCCACAGACACCTGATACCAGCACTGCCCCGTTGCAGCAAACGCTGGCCTCGCCGCCCCAGGTGATACTGCCGGCCGCTGAACCCCTGCGCACGGGAGCCGAGCAGTTCAACCGGTACTTGCCCCGGCTGAAGGGCAAGCGGGTAGGCGTGGTCGTAAACCAGTCGGCTAAGGTAGGCGGGGCATTTTTAGTGGATACGCTGCTGGCCCAGGGCGTAAACGTGCGGGTGATTTTCGGGCCGGAGCACGGCTTCCGGGGCGAGGCCGCCGACGGCGCCACCATCAAGGATGGCAAAGATGCCCGGAGCGGCTTGCCTGCCCGGAGCTTGTACGGGGCCACCAAAAAGCCGACCCCGGAAATGCTGCGCGACATAGATGTGCTGATTTTCGACATTCAGGATGTGGGCACGCGCTTCTATACGTTTATAAGCACCATGCACTACGTAATGGAAGCGGCGGCGGAGCAAAACAAAGAGGTGATTATTCTGGACCGCCCCAACCCCAACGGCTGGTACGTGGATGGCCCCGTGCTGGAGCCCGAGTTTAAAACCTTCGTGGGCATGCACCCCATTCCCATTGTGCACGGCCTAACGGTGGGGGAGCTAGCTCAAATGATTAACGGAGAAAAGTGGCTGGAGGGCAAACGCCAGTGCCGCCTGACGGTGGTTCCCATGCAGGGCTACACCCACGACACCCGTTACGAGTTGCCGGTGCGCCCCTCTCCCAACCTGCCCACTGCCCACTCCGTGGCGCTTTACGCCAGCCTGTGCCTGTTTGAAGGAACCGACGTAAGCGTGGGCCGGGGCACGGCTACGCCCTTTGAGGTCATTGGCGCCCCCACCCAGCCCAAAACCCGCCCATTTAGCTTCACCCCTACCCCCAACCCCGGCTCCACTTCCCCGCCCCAGAACGGCAAGCTTTGCTACGGCCTGGATTTACGCCAAACTGGCAACGACGTAGGCTTCACGCTGAAATACGTGCTCGATTTTTACCAGCAGAGCACTGATAAGGCTAACTTTTTTAACAAAGGCTTCGAGCGCTTGGCGGGCACGGCTACCCTGCGCCAGCAAATCATAGCCGGCAAAACCGAGCAGGAAATTCGCCAGTCCTGGGAGCCGAAGCTGGGCCAGTATAAAGTGCTGCGCAAAAAGTATCTGCTCTACCCTGATTTTAAATAGGAAGCCGGTTACCCACTGAGTCCATCAGATCGAAAAACCATTTGCCCCTGCCAAAAACGCCGGGCCCACAATACGCGGGTGGCTTTCGGCAGGGGCAAGCGGTTTTTTCAGGTACAGGATGCCAGGATTTCTACCTTTGCCGCTATGACTTTACTGGCTGCATCAACTCCCCTCCGCCTTATTTTTATGGGCACGCCCGAATTTGCGGTGCCTACACTGGAAGCCTTGCTGGCCTGGTCCGGCGGCCAGGTAGTAGCCGTGGTAACGGCCCCCGACAAGCCCGCCGGCCGGGGACGGCAGCTGCAGGAGTCGGCCGTAAAGCAGGCCGCTGCGCGCCACCAAGTGCCCGTGCTGCAGCCTTCCAACCTGAAGGCCCCCGAGTTTCAGCAGGAACTGCAGAGTTACGCCGCCGATTTGCAGGTAGTCGTGGCCTTTCGCATGCTGCCCGAAGCCGTCTGGAACATGCCGCGGCTGGGCTCTATCAACATCCACGCCTCCTTGCTGCCCCAGTACCGCGGGGCCGCGCCCATCAACTGGGCCCTCATACACGGCGATACGCGCACGGGCGTGACCAGCTTCTTTCTGCGCCACGAAATCGACACTGGTAACCTGATATACCAGGATGCCGTGGACATTGCCCCCGAAGATGATTTCGGCACCTTGTATGAAAAGTTGAAGGTTGCCGGCGCTCAGTTGGCGTTGCGCTCCGTGCAGGCCATTGCGGCGGGTACGGCGCCTAGCATACCGCAGCCCGAGCTGCCCGAGTTGCAGCCGGCGCCCAAGCTCCAAAAGGAAACTGGCCGCCTGGATTTTCAGCAGTCGGCGCCGGCCCTGGCTAACCTGGTGCGGGGCCTTTCCCCCATTCCGACGGCTTTTACCCAACTACCGGATGGCCGCACGCTCAAGGTGTTCAAGGCCCAGCCCCTCGACGATGAGGAAGCCAGCGGCCCCGACGCCTCCACCCCCGGCCGCTGGTTTACCGACGGCCGCAGCTACTTGCGCGTGCAAACCGCCAACGGCCTGCTGGATTTGTTGGACGTGCAGCTGGAAGGCAAAAAGCGGATGCCCGTGGCCGAATTTCTGCGGGGCTTCAATGTGGCCGCGCTTGCAGCCTAACCGCCTCGCCCTTCCGCGGCTTCCCATTGCCGATAAGGCAACTTATCCCAACCTCAATGTACTTAGCAACTTAGGCCGGCGTGCGCCTCGGTAGCCTGCTGGCCTTTACTCTACTCTTATGACTGCACTCGTGGTAGCTGTTGCCGAAAACGGCGTTATCGGGGGAGAAAACCGGCTGCTTTGGCACCTGCCCCTGGACTTAAAGCACTTCAAGCAGCTCACCCAGGGTCACCCCATCGTCATGGGTCGGCGCACGTTTGAGAGCATCGGCCGCCCCCTGCCCAACCGCACCAACCTAGTAGTAACGCGCCAGACTGACTGGCAGGCGGAAGGCTGCCAAACGGCGTATGGCGTGCTGCAAGCCCTGGAAGCGGCCCGCGCCCTGGATGAGGAAGTGTTCGTTATTGGGGGCGGGGAAATATACCGGCAGGCCTTACCCGCAGCCGACGTAGTGTATTTGACCGAAGTGCATCATTCGTTTGCGGGCGACGTGACTTTCCCGGAACTGAACCCCGCGGACTGGCGCGAGGAGTCCCGGGAGCGGCATGAGCCCGACGACAAACACGCCTACGCCTTTAGCTTCGTGACCCTGCGGCGCCGGTAGCGGGTAGTGATTTGGTGTTTTAGTGAGCTTGACAGCCTGGTACCAGGCGCAAATTCTTCCGGTACCGGAGACAACAAAAAGCCCCGATAGTATTCCTGTCGGGGCTTTTTGCGTGGGGAGTTGCGGCCTTTGAAAGCACAACAACTCACTATTTCACCATCTCTCCATTTCACACCGCTAACGAAGCAGCACCAGCTTGCCCCAGCCTTTCTTGAAGGCCTTGTCGGCGCTGGTTTGCCGCTGCTTGAACTGGCCTTCGGGGTCGTCCAGGACTACCCGGTAGAGGTAGGTGCCGTTGGCCAGTCGGTCGCCGTAGTCGTCGGTGCCGTCCCAGGCGTACTCCGATACGTTGTTACCAATGCGCAGCGGCCCCAGGTCGGCCATCATGATTTCCTTGACTACCCGGCCCGTCAGGCTTACAATTTGAATCTTCATATTGCGCGGCACGGCGCTACCCGTGAGCGTGAACACAAACTTCGTTTTGCTGATTACGGGGTTCGGATACGGGAAAACGTTGGTGATGCTCGTGTTGCTGATTACCTCAAACGTGATGCGGTAGGGCTCCGAAGCAGCCAGGTTGCCCGAGCCGTCGCGGCCCTGCACTTCCAGCGTGTATACCCCATCGGGCAGGGGCGTAGTTTTACCGGGCTGGTACTCCAGCCGAGCCGTCCCCTGGGCCGAATCAGCCACGAAGGTGATGCCCGCCGCGTTCAAGTCTACCGGCACGGAGGCCGTGGCGTTGGGGCGGGTCAGCGTCACGATAAAGGCCGAGCGGTCCTTCATGGGGCGCAGCCGGTCCGCGTCGCGCAGCTGAATGCTGATGATGGGCTGGGTCGAGACGATGTCGCCGTTCAGCAGGTGGCGGCCGTCGAAGGCCACATCCAGCACCGGCGGCGTGTCCCGGTTTTCTACCTCGAAAGTGGGCAGCGGCAGCTCGTTGTTAAAGTAGTACTGCTCAGGCTGGCGACGGGGGTTCAGGACCACTTGCCCGCTGAGCGTACCCGTCAGGCCCACGATGTTGAGCTTCACTTCGTAGGTGCGCTGGGAGTGTGCCAGCAGCGGGTTGCCCCGGAACACCACGTTTTTCTGCACAAGGTGGTTGGCGTTGTCGCGCACCAGAATATGAGCCACCAGCGGATCGGTGAAATCGAAGTCGGCTACGTTCTGGAAGCTGACCGGAATGGTTAGCGTGCCGGTGCGAGCCTGTTGGGCCAACGTAGCGGCATCGTAGGCAGTTGGCGTGGAGGCCAGAACGGCATCCCGCCGAACTACACCCTCAGGAATTCCCTGGTACGTTACCAGCCACTGCTCCAGCTGCGGAGCCGGACCAGTACCAGTTTGGCGCAATACCGCTTGCAACTGTAGGTAAGGATACTTCTGGGCCGAAATGCCGGTCAGGGCTAGCGTGCGGCTGGTAATGTTGGGGTTAAGTACCGTTACTGCTCCCAGCGAGTCAACGCCCAGCAGCCGGAGCGTGTAGTTGCTGCCAGCACTGGTCCGGATGGTGTGGAACACGGACTGCCACTCCCGGGCCGGGCCTATGCGGGTGGAAGTAATGGTGGCTTCCTGCGTACCGGCGTTGAAACTCCATTGCCCACCGGGCACGGCTACCTCAATCCCACTACGCTCGTCGCGGCGGAACTGGCCGGGGTGGCTCTGCGACCAGCCGCCGTTGCGGCCGTTAATTACGCGGAAGGAACTCACCACCCAGTCCGGGCTTTCGTCGCCCTGGGGAGCGTGCAGGCGCAGGCGCCAGTACCACACCACACTGTCGCGGCCGGCGAAGCTGGGGAGCGTTTCGCTCCACTCGGGCACCATCACGGCCGCCACGCGCTTAGTTTTCAGTTGAGTGCTGTTAAACGTCTGCACCGTATCCAGCTCCATGTCGTACTCGCGGCTCGTCAGGGTTGGTACGCTGCTCTGGCCCACCAGTCGCACCGACCGGCTGCCTACAATCCCAAACTCGGGTGGGCTCAGCGTCGTGACACCACCCGTCAGGAAAGTATAGGTAAGCGTGCCCTGGTTGTTGGTCTCATCCGACTCATCAATTTTATTGGCGGGGTCGATTTCTACCAGGAACGTGTTCAGCCCGGCAATGCTCCCCGCGGTAGGGTTGGTGATGCTGAGCGTGTAGGTGGTGTCGCGGCGGGCTTGGCGCAGGTTCTCGAATAGCAGCACCTCGTTGGCCCGGCCGTTGCCGTAGCTCCGGGTTACCCGAATATCGAGCGTACCGATGGCGCTGCGGCCGGGGTTACTGACCGTCACCTTCAAGTCAAAGCGGGCCGCCGTAATCGGGATGATGCTCGGCGAAACCTGCAGCTGGCTGTTGGCGGTCTGGAAGTCGGGCTTCAAGGGCGAGAACAGCTTCAGGGCCGGATCGCCCTGCCACACGGTATTCATCAGGCCGGCAATGCTGGAGGGGCTGCCGTTGGTTTGCAGGCGCCGCACGGTTTCTTGCTGCACCTCCGCCACGGGCTTGCCATACCACGCTGGGTCCGAGAAGAGCAGCTTCACAATTTCCGTGTGCAGGGCGTCTAGGTCCGGGTCAAAGCCCAGGTCCGACTCACTCAAAAAGCCGACGACTCCTTTGTTCTCGGCCAACATGTAGTCTTCACCGAAAGAGCCGTAGGAAGTAAAGGCGTTGCCCGCCGAGCAGCCGCTGATGTACCACACCGGGTACTTACCCTGGTTGGCAAAGCCATTGGCCGCATCGTTGATCTTAGCAATTTGCCAGGCCAGGGTGTTCGGCCCCCCGTGGCCGAAGTAGGAGATAAACGACAGGCCCGCGTTAAAGTCGGCAGCCAAGTTCAGGGGCGGGGTGGCTCCGGGAATGTTGCCCGGGTAATCGGCCCGGCGGTAGGTTTTGACCACGTTGCCGGCAAACGGCGGGCGCCGCACGTAGGTACCGTACTTGTTGAGGTAGTTTTCAAAGACCACGGCCTCGGTAGCATTGGTGCTACCCACCATGTGCAGCACGTTGCGCCGCCAAGGGGCGTAGCCCAGGGCCTCGTGCTCCTTGAGCTTGTTGAGGTAATTGAGCACATGCTGGGGCGTCTGGGCGGCAATGCGCCCGGTGCTCATGCGTGGGCGGTAGTCGCCATTCTGCCAGTCAGCCGTGAAAAAGATATCCGAGATGCCGCGAGTACTGGCGGGAACCAGGTTACGCACCACGGCGGAGCTGCCGGTAAAGCCCAGGCAGTCGCGGTAGTTTTCGGGGTCCCGGCGGAAGGAAACGCCACAGAACTCGCTTACCCCAATGCCTTTGCCCAGCAGCAGCAACGATTTGGCGCGGGAGCTGCCGGCCAGCATCCACTGGGCAAACTGCCGCACAGCCAGCGAGGACCGCTCGCCGTAGTGAAACTGGTCGTACAGTAATTCCGAGGTCACCACCAGGGTATCCCAGCCGGTGCTGGCCCGGTAGTTGGCGTAGGCACGCACGGGGTTCGCCGTGGTGCTGGCCTGGTGCATGAGTACCCGGCTGGTTACAATCAGGAAGTTGTGCGCGGCCGGCGAAATCGTGCGGAAGTACACGCGCTGGGCGGGCCGGGGCACTAGGGCCCGGCTGGCATCAGCCAGCAGGAGTTGGCGGGTCCGGGCGGTGGTAGCATCGGCGAATACAAAGCCGCGCTGATTGGCAGTAGCACCCGCCTGACCTTCTACCCGCTGCACGGAGTACGGGTCGGTTACGTCGTAGCCGCGCACGGTGGCCGGAATGGAGTCAAGCAGGTAGTACGCCGGCCCGCCGGTGAGGGTAGAGTCGTTGGCAAAAAACAGCTGGGTCTGGCGCTGGGGCCAGCGGCTGTTTTGGGCGTAAGTCAGGCGGGCGTAGGCCACCCGGGCCCGGTCGCCGCGCACGCTGTTGGACGTGTTGCCCAGCAATTGGGTTAACTGCAGCTGCACCCGGCCGTTGGCACTGCGGTCAGAGGCCAGCAACTCGTACGAGGCCCGAGCGTAATCAAAGTTGGCGTAGTTAAGCGTACCCAGTACGCGGGCCGTGCCGTTGGCTCCTACCACGCTAACCTGGGTGCGATGCTGGCCCATGGTTTTGCCCACCACCTGCAGCGTTACCCGCGGCACGGGCCCACTGCTGGCCACGGCCCACACTGAGTCGAAGGTTACGGCGAAGGGCTGAGTGGCGAATTCGTCGCTCAGGAAATTCTCCCCCCGCTCCGACCAGGAGTTGTAGACGTTAGTTTCGTCGTTGATGGTGTTGTAGGAGTTCGAGAACACGCGCAGAGGCTGCCGCACCCGCCGGGCGTGCGGCGTGGCCGTGGCAGCCGGGTTGGTTTGCGCCATGCGCCGGCCCTGGGCTGTATTCGACCAGGTAATAAAGTAAGCAGCGGTGTCGGTGAACAGGCTATAGTAAGGCTGGGGGTTGTCGTCGGCGTTTTTGAACATGCCCCGGTCGAGGGTGCCGTCGTTTTTCTGGCCGAAGAACTCAATGAACGTGGTCTGATCGAGCACCGATTGGTTGCCGCCCACGTGCACTGCTACCTCCCTACCCCGGCGCCATACCTGCAGGCGCTGCGGACTTACGCCCGTAATGCCGGCCTGCTGCAGGTACTGGTAATCGAGGCGGTACAGCCCGTCGCGGGCTACTTTCACTTTGTAGTACTGCTGGCCGGGTACAATCCACTCGTTGCCATAAGGCCCGGATTGGGCGCGGGCTCCCGCTGCGCTAAGCACCAGAAGCAGGAACAAGAGCCACCATTGTTGCTGGTAAGCTTGTTTCATATGCAAGACAATTAGTATTTCTACGTAATCAGATAGGTTTCCGGGAGGCTATATGCCAGGCTACCGCCGCCGGGAATACTGCTTATTTAATGCCGTAGCCCAGCGAAACGATAATGGAGGTAGGCTGCGACTGTTGCCCCAGCTTCTCGACCGCCAGGCGCGAGAGGGCCATATCCAGGCGCAGGCCGCTCAGGGCCAGTCCCACGCCCAGGCTGGGCTGCATCTTCCACTCTTCCTGACCGGTAAAGGACTGGATCTGTTGAATGTTGCCCACGCCGCCACGCAGATACACCAGTTGCTTGTAGCCCAGCTCCAGGCCGGCCCGCGGATCCAGGCTCACTACTTTCGACGAAACGAGCGTATTGCGCTGCCCATCCGTGGTCAGCTCCAGATCCACGGCAGCCGTGGCGGTAAACTCGCTTGGTAGCTTTACCGTGCGCCCAACGCCGAGCACAAACGTGGGCAGGGTAATTTCGGTGCTGTTTTTCGGAATGGCGTCCGTTTCAACGGCGTAGCCTTCGTACTCCTCCGAGTTAATCGACCACGCATTGTAGGTAGTAGTAATGTCGCGGGCCATGAGGGCCAGGCGCCAGTTGTTGCGCTGGTACTGGGCGCCGGCATCCAGGCCAAACCCGATGGCGTTGGCAAAGCTGCCGATGTTGCGGTACACTACCTTGGCATTGGCCCCCACCTGCAGACCTTCCACGCTCCCGATTTTGCGGGCGTACGACAGCAGCACGGCGTAGTCGGCCACGGAAAAGTAGCGGATGTTGTCGTAGTTGATGTAGCCGTATTCGTTGACCAGCGCCCGGGTATCGGCAATGTCATCCACGCCCAACCGGATAAAGCTGGCCCCAATGGCACTTTTATCGTCGAGGGCCATGGAAAAGGCAGCGTAGTCGTTCTTTACAATGCCCGAAAACAGCTCGGAGTGCATAAGCACGGCATCGTACTTGGTTTTCTGGCTGGCCAGCCCGGCGGGGTTCCAGTAACCAGCCGTGGCATCATCGGCCAGACTGACCTGCACTTTGCCCATGCCCAGGGCCCGGCCTCCAACCCCAATGTTCAAAAATTCATTGCTGTATTTGGGCGTTTTGGTTTGGGCCAGAGCCGGGGCCAAGGCCCCCACGCTCAACCCAATGCCCAGCACCAGCGAAGTACAACGGAAGAAGTGCGGCATAGAGAAGTAAACCAGATAGTATCGAACAAAAGGGTAACGCGGCAGCAACGCAAGATACTCATTAATAGTGCGAGCTGGATTGTACTTCTCGGTTAACACTGATTTTCAGCAGGTAAACCTGCTGCCCGCATCCCTCCAGACCTATCCAAGGGCCTATTGCGGCGCCTTCCCTACCCTTACCGGGACAAAACAACCTCGGCCGGCTGCTTGCGCGGGGTAGTCAACCCCTTTTTATCTGGTCAGATTTCGCCGTCGAAAGGCAACTAAAATTATTTTTACCTAGTACCTTGTGTTACATAGTACCTTTACATATCTTTGACTCATTCTTCACCGATATCTGCCTCAGCCCATGAAAGTCGAGAACACCCAAGTGCAGATGCGGAAGGGCATCCTGGAGTTCTGCATCCTGGAAATCATTGCCCGCGGGGAGGTTTATGCGTCTGACATGCTCGAAGAGCTTACTTCCGCCCGCATGATTGTGGTGGAAGGCACGCTCTACCCGCTACTGACGCGCCTCAAAAACGCGGGCCTGCTGGACTACACCTGGAAAGAATCCACCAGTGGCCCTCCCCGCAAGTATTACACCCTCACCCAAGCCGGCCAGGAGTTTCTGCACCAGCTGCGCCTGACCTGGGAAGAAGTCCAGGACTCTATCCGCATCATTCGCCAGAAGCCCCACGCCAATGGCAGCGCCCTGCCTGCGGAACCGCTGCGTTAACCAGCCCGCCCGCTCACCTTCCAGTTATTCTTGAATTGTTGCAGCACTGAGATGAAAAAGAATATCAGCATCAACCTTCAGGGCATGATCTTCCACATTGAGGAAGATGGCTACGACGTGCTCAGCCGCTACCTGGCGGAAGTGAAAGCCCACTTCAGCGGCTACCGGGGTCACGAGGAAATCGTGGCCGATATCGAAAGCCGCATTGCCGAGCTGTTCGCCGCCCGCCTCTCGGGCCTCAAGCAGGTCATTACGCTGGAAGACGTGGAGGCCATGACCGCCAAAATGGGCCGCGTAAGTGACTTCCAGACCGCCGACGAGGCCGAGGACGACGAAGAAATCCTGGCCGAAGCCGTGGCCACGGGCTCGGCCCAGGGCACCTATACCGGCCCCCGCCCCGCCGCTGGCTACTCGGCCGGCCCAGGCAGCACGGCCGCCACTGCCGCCGCCACCGAGGAAGAAGGCACCAAACGCCTCTACCGCGACATGGCCAACCGCAAGATTGCGGGGGTAGCCGCCGGCCTGGCCCGGTACTTCGTCATCAATCCGCTCTGGATTCGGCTGGCCTTCCTGCTGCTGCTCATCGTGTTTCCAATTCTGCTGGACGACACGCCGATGGAGGAGTTTGGCGAGAAGCTGCCGGTAATATCCCTGCTGACCTACCTTATTCTATGGGTGGTGCTGCCTACCCGTTTCGATGGCACGCCCACCAACGAGGACCCCATCTTTAAAAAGCTGTACCGCGACACGGATACGGGCAAAATTGGCGGGGTATCCTCCGGGCTGGCCGCTTACTTCCGGGTGGATGTGGTGCTGATTCGGATTCTGTTTATCGTCGGGCTGTTTGCCGGCGGTTTTGCGCTACCCCTCTATATTATTCTGTGGATTCTCTTGCCGGAGGCGAAAACCGCCTCCGACAAGCTCCGCATGCGCGGCGACGCCGTAACCCTGTCGGCCCTGGACAATAACCTGCGCAACAGCCCTTTTGAGGAAGGAACCACGCCCGTGAACAACCGGCCCGTGGGCACTTTTCTGGAGAACTTCTTTACCAACATCAGCCCGCTGATTAACTCCCTGGGTTCCATTATTCGGGTAATAGCCGGGGGCATTCTGGTGCTCACGGGCTTTGGGTGGCTGCTGGCCAGCACCATCATGATGGGCGTGGGTCTGGGCATCATTTCGGCCTCTGACAACCTTGACTTCGGTCCGTTCCAGCCTTTTGTTCTTTTCAATGATATTTCGCCGCTGGCAGTGCTGAGCTTCTACCTGCTCACGGCCATTCCGGCGCTGGCCCTGCTGCTTTCGGGCCTGGGGCTACTGCTGCGGCGCACCATTCTGAACCGCACTGCTTCGCTTAGCTTGCTGGGTTTGTGGCTGCTGGGCGTGGTGGGCAGCTCGGTGGCGGGTACCCGCTTGGCCCGTGAGTTTCAGCGCCAGGAGGAAATCACCCAAACCGTGCCGCTCAACGGCCTGACCCGCTCGTCGCTGGTGCTGGAACGCCGCCAGCTCGAGAATGACGAATGGGTAGACCTGGATATTGTGGGCATCGACAGCGGCCAGGTGCTACGACTAGAGCGCATCATTTCAGCCAAAGGCGCTACCGATTCGCTGGCCCGCCGTACGGCCGCCACCTCCACGTTGCATACGCTTCGGGTGCTCAACGACTCTACCCTGAGCGTGGATGACCACTTCACGTACCAGCCCAACGCCCGCTACCGCGACCAGGAAATGCGCCTGCGTCTGCTGGTACCCCAGGGCCGAACGTTCCGCATGACCGAGGAATTTGCCAATTGGCTTAACAACGAGGATTATGTGCAGGAGCAGGCACCCTACCACCCCGAAAAGTTCTTGTTCCGGATGAAGGGTAATAAGGTGGAGTGCGTGAACTGCACCGAAGCCGACCTGCGCGGAAACGCCAATGCCAACGAGGATGAGGAAGGCGAAAACCAAGACGACTACGAGGAAGGCCGCGACGACGCCGACCTTAACCTGAGCTTCGGCGGCGTGGAAGCCTTCAGCACGGATGAAAACTCCTACGGCTCGGAGCGGCAGCGCTTCAACGAAACGGATTTCGACCACGTGAGCGTTGTGGGCCCTTACCGGGTTATGGTGCGGCAGGGCAGCGGCTACAGCGTGCAGGCCGCTGGCGGCGGCCGCGCCCTGCGCGACATCAAGGTTGAGCGCGACGGCCAGGAACTGACCATCAGCCCCCGCAACCGCGACTTGTTCGACTCGCGCCGCGGCTCCACGGAGGAAGTGCTGCTGACCATTGAACTGCCCGAGCTCAATGAGCTGAGCCTAGTGGGCGGCACCCGGGCCCAGGTGAACGGCTTCAACTCCGGCAACCTGCGCGTGCAACAGGCCGGTGGCAGCCAGCTGCGCCTGCAAGGAAATTTGCAAGAGCTGCGCATGGAGCTGGCCGGCGGTTGCCAGGCCGCCCTGGAAGGCAGCGCCAACAGCTTGCAGGTAGAAGGCACTGGCGCCTGTGAAGTAGCCGCCGGCGATTTCACCACCCAGCGGGCCGAAATCAGCGCTATTGGGGCCAGCAAGGTGCGGGTGCAGGTTACGAAGGAGCTAGAGGCAAATGCCGTTGGCGCCAGCCTTATTGAGTATAGCGGCAAGCCCGGCAATGTGCGCCGGGAAGCCATTGGGGCCGCTACCATCCGAGCCATCGACTAGCCGCTTTCCTGCCTTAATACCGCTAATTACGACCTGGTTAAGCGTGCAGCCCGTTTCGCTGACTGGCTGTAACCCTCCTTACCCTACTCCGTTTTATACCTCAAAAACATATACTGCTGCTCTTGCCCGAAGCCGTTTCAGGCAACCATGTGGCCACTCCTTGCATCTATCGCCTTATCCGCGCGACGCATACAAGGGTCTATCTTGAGTGAGTGAAAGGTGAGACCCGAAGGAAGCCGTGACCTACCCCCCTGCTGCAACAGGAAGGTCCGGCTTCCTTCACTCGTTTAATAAAGCAGTGACGAAGTGAATTTGGGCGCAGGCAAGAAGGCCCGACCATGCCACTCGTCCTAGTCAACGAACTACCCCAGACAAGTACTAAGCCCTTGACGCTACCATACGTCAAGGGCTTAGTACTTGTCTGGCCTATCACAAAAGAGCGCGAGAATGGCTTCGTCGGGCCTTTCTCGCCAGCATACAACTTCGCAAACTCACCACCTCACGGCTTCACTGCCTCAAGGCCTTTCTGCTGGCCTAGTGCCAATAAAAAGGGGAAGGCTTCCTCGTACTCATTGCGGATTTTACCGTCGAGAATTGCTTCCAGCACGGCTTCCTTCAACTCGCCTACCTCCCGGGAAGGCCGCAGGCTAAAGGTTTCCATGATGATTTCGCCGGTTATGACGGGCTTGAAGTTACGCAGGTGGTCTTTCTCCTCCACCTCCTTGAGCTTCTGCTCCACCACGTCGAAGTTGCGCAGGTAGCGCGCCACGCGCTGGTGGTCTTTGCTGGTGATATCGGCCCGGCAGAGCAGCATCAGCCGGTCGATGTCGTCGCCGGCTTCAAACAGCAACCGGCGCACCGCCGAGTCGGTCACAATCTCCTTTACCAAAGCAATGGGCCGCAGATGCAGGCGCACCAACTTTTGCACCTGGCGCATTTCTTCGCCCAGGGGCAGCTTTAAGTCGGTGAAGATGCCGGGCACCCAGCGCGCGCCCTTGTCCTCGTGCCCGTGAAAGGTCCAGCCCACGCGCTTGTCGTAGCGTTTGGTAGCCGGCTTGGCAATGTCATGCAGGATGGCCGCCCAGCGCAGCCACAGGTCGCCGCCGGCCGCCACCACGTTGTCGAGCACCTGCAGGGTATGGTAGAAGTTGTCTTTGTGCGCGTGCTGGCCTACTTTCTCCACGCCGTAGAGCTGGGCCATTTTCGGAAAAATGAGGTGCAGCAGCCCGCATTGGAACAGCAGCTTGAAGCCGTAGCTGGGCTTCGGGGCCATGATGATTTTGTTGAGCTCCGTGGTAATGCGCTCCTGCGAAATAATCTTGATGCGCTCCTTGTTGCGGGCCAGGGCGTCAAACGTATCGGGCTCGATGTCGAAGTTCAGCTGGGTGGCAAACCGAATGGCGCGCAACATCCGCAGCGGATCATCGGAAAACGTTACATCGGGGTCCAGGGGCGTGCGGATCAGCTTGCGTTGCAGGTCGCCCATGCCGTCGTAGCGGTCCACCAGGGCCCCAAAGTCGGTGGGGTTCAAACTTAATCCCAGGGCATTGATGGTGAAGTCGCGGCGGGCCAGGTCTTCCTCCAGGGTACCAGCTTCTACGTCGGGCTTCCGGCTGTCGGCCCGGTAGCTTTCCTTGCGGGCCCCCACAAACTCTACCTCTATTTCGGGGGTAGGCAGCATGGCCGTCCCAAAATTCTTGAACACCGTCACGCGCGGGCGGCCTGGCAGCTTGCGCCCTACGGTCTGGGCCAACTGAATTCCGTCGCCCACGCACACCACGTCCACGTCTTTGCTTTCCCGCCCCAAGGCCAAATCCCGGACGTAGCCCCCAATCACGTAGGCGGGGTAGCCCAGTTCGCCGGCAGCTTCGGCTATGGTTTCAAACAACGGAAGAGCGGGTAAGTGCGGCTGGTTCATGCAAGAGTACGTTGAGGGGCAAAGGTACGGTCTCGGCTTTTGCAAGGCACACGATGGAGTAGCCTAATCTCGCAACACCTCCAACTGGCCTTCGGGCCCTACCCGAACTACCCGCGAGGGAGAGGCGCGGCTCTGGTCATCCTGCCGCCAGTGCGCTACATAATCCACCTGACGTACCAGGGCCGGATCAATTTCGGCAAACACAGCCGGCGTGGGCTCCCCACTCCGGTTGGCCGAGGTTGACACAATCCCGTGCCCCAGGCGCCGCACTATTTTCTGACAGAACTCATCCGCCAGCACAACCCGAAGCCCGATAGTGCCATCGGGAGCCAGCAGGTTGGGGGCCAAATGGCGGCTGCCGGGCACCACGTAGGTAGTGGGCCGCTCTTGGGCCGCCAGCAGCTCCGGCAGGTTGGGGGGCACTACGGCGGCGTAACGGGCAAACATTTCCGCATCCGCAACCAGCACGATGCAGGCCTTCTCCGCGGGTCGGTTCTTCAGCTTGTAGATCTGGTCCACGGCGCGCGGCAACTCGGCGTCGCAGCCCAGGCCCCACACGGTATCCGTGGGGTAGAGAATCACCTGTTGCATCAGCAGCGCATCCACGGCGGCGTCAACTTCCTCACGAAAGAATTTGGTACTCATATAGGAGTTTTGGAGGGATGAAAGCTTGAATGGTCTCTTGACTGGTATTCGGCTATCTACGTCGGAGCGTTATCCGAGACCTTGTTACATGCTTTGGCACAGCTCTACCAGCACGCCGCCCGCCGATTTAGGATGCACGAAACACACCAGCTTGTTATCGGCGCCGGGCTTGGGCTCCTCATTCAGCAACACAAATCCTTCGGCCCGTAGCCGCGCCATCTCAGCCCGAATGTCGTCTACCTCGAAAGCGACATGGTGAATTCCCTCCGGCTTCTTCTCCAGATACCGCGTGATGGCACTCTCGGGTGAGGTGCCGGCTAGCAGCTCAATTTTGGAGCCCCCAACTTGGAAAAACACGGTATCTACGGCTTCGGAGGGCACATGCTCACGCTTATAGGGCTCCTGTCCTAACAGAGCAGTATACAAGGCGGTGGCCGCTTCCAGGTTTTTAACGGCAAGGCCGAGATGTTCGAGGTTGGTGAGCATAGGTTGGTCGAAAATGCGGGGTAGCCGCATAGCGCGGCTTCTTTGGATTTGTTCTACTTTTGCACTGCAAATGTGGGAAGAAAGTAAAACCTGTTCTGTGGTTTTTGTGTTCTACCTGCGAATGATTCTCCGCTGAAACCAGACCCCCGAGCCATGCTCAAGCTACCTATTTACCTCGACAACAACGCTACTACGCCCCTGGACCCCCGCGTTCTGGAGGCGATGATGCCGTACCTGACCGAGGTATTCGGCAACGCTGCCTCGCGCAACCACCCCTTCGGCTGGGCCGCCGAGGAGGCCGTGGACTATGCCCGCGAGCAAATTGCCAGCCTGATTAACTGTGACCCCAAAGAAATCATCTTTACTTCGGGTGCCACTGAATCCGATAACCTCGGCATCAAGGGCGTTTTTGAGATGTATTCCCAGAAGGGTAACCACATCATTACCGCTACTACTGAACACAAAGCTGTCCTCGACACCTGCAAGCACATTGAAAAGCTGGGTGGCCGCGTGACCTACCTGCCCGTTAACGCTGAAGGCCTGATTAGCCTGGAAGAGTTGGAGGCTGCCATGACGCCAGAAACCATTCTGGTGACCATCATGTACGGCAACAACGAAACCGGTACTATCCAGCCCATCCGCGAAATTGCTCGAATCGCCCACCAGCACGGTGCCCTGTTCATGACGGACGGAACCCAGGCTGTAGGTAAAATTCCGGTGGATGTTATTGCTGACGGCATCGACCTGATGGCTTTCTCGGCCCACAAAATGTACGGCCCTAAAGGTGTAGGCGCTCTGTACGTACGTCGTAAAAACCCGCGCGTTAAGGTAACCGCCCAGATGGACGGCGGCGGCCACGAGCGCGGCATGCGTTCGGGCACCCTAAACGTACCGGGTATTGTGGGCCTCGGCAAAGCCTGTGAACTGTGCAAGCTGGAGATGGAGGCAGATACCCAGCGCCTCTCGACCATGCGCGACCGGTTGGAGCGGGAGCTGCTGACCCTGGAAGAAAGCTACGTGAACGGCTCGCGCGAGCACCGCCTACCCCACGTGGCCAACATCTCCTTTAAATACGTGGAAGGCGAAGGCCTGATGATGGGCGTGAAAGACTTGGCCGTGTCTTCGGGCTCTGCCTGCACTTCAGCTTCGCTGGAGCCTTCCTACGTGCTGAAAGCCCTGGGCCTCAGCGACGACTTGGCTCACAGCTCTCTGCGCTTCGGCTTGAGCCGTTTCACGACCGATGAGCAAGTCGATTACGCCATCAACCACGTAAAAGAAGCCGTTACCAAGCTCCGCGAAATGTCGCCCCTGTGGGAGATGTTCAAGGAAGGTATTGACCTCAACTCCATTGAGTGGGCAGAACATTAATTTTTAGAGCTTAGAGCTGAGCACTGAGAACACAGACTTGGTGCTTGGTCTAGGTTCTAAGTTCTAAAATCTGACATCTAATTTTTTCAAAAGCCATGGCTTACTCCGATAAGGTAATTGACCATTACAGCAACCCACGCAACGTAGGTACGCTGGATAAAAGCAAAAAGAACGTAGGTACTGGGTTGGTTGGCGCCCCTGAGTGCGGCGACGTTATGCGTCTGCAAATCGAGGTAGACGAAACGACTAACACCATCACCGACGCTAAATTCAAAACCTTCGGCTGTGGCTCGGCCATTGCCTCGTCGTCGTTGGCTACCGAGTGGCTTAAAGGCAAAACGGTTGACGAGGCGCTGGCCATCGACAACATGGAAATTGTGGAAGAGCTGGCTCTGCCGCCGGTAAAAATCCACTGCTCCGTTCTGGCCGAAGACGCCATCAAGTCGGCTATCAACGACTACCGCGTGAAGAACGGTCTGCCGGAGCTAGAGATGCCGAAGTCGCACCACTAAGTCTTACCCAAGACCAGAAGTGAGAGGTGGGAAGCAGGACTTGCAAAGAGTCTGCTTCTCACCTCTCCTTTTTCGTATCTCACCTTTACGCCATGGATTTTTCTCCTACCGACGTACACATTAAAAGTGCCCGGATTCAGCGCCAGATAGAAGACTATTTGGGCCTGGGAGCAGGCAATCTGCTGTTTGAGTTTCGGCAGTTGGATGGGCAAACCCGCCTGGATTTGATTACCGTCAATCCGCGTCACCACCAAAGCTTCCTGTTCCGGTATGAGACGGGCTCTGACAAGTTAGAAGCCTTGCGCAAAATGCTGACGTATGTACAGCGCTACCGCGACGAGGAAAGCTCCTACACTATTCAGTGGCGTACGCGCGGCGACAAGGAGTTGCAAACCTCCTACTTCCGGGCTCACAACGTATACGAAGCCTTGGATAAGCTTTACTACGGCCGCGACCTTACTACAATTACTGTATTCAGCGTAGTTCTAAATCCTAGTTCTTAGAATGTTTCTGAACAAGCAGCGTATCTTTGGTGTTCTATATCTGACATTCACCTGGATTCCACTGCCCGCGGTCCGAATTAGCTTTTTTACCCATGATTACCGTTTCTGACAAAGCCAAGGAGAAAGTTGAAAAACTCATGCAAGATGCTGAGTTAGACGCTACCTATCGTCTGCGGGCATCCGTGGCCGGTGGTGGTTGCTCTGGCCTGAGTTACAAGCTTGATTTTGACAATGAGGTCAAGCCCATGGACCAGGAATTTGAGGACAAGGGTGTACGGGTAGTGGTCGACATGAAAAGTTTCCTGTACCTAGCTGGTACTCAACTTGACTTTTCAGATGGGCTTAATGGCAAAGGGTTCTTTTTCGATAACCCTAACGCTTCCCGTACCTGCGGTTGTGGCGAAAGTTTCTCTGTATAGCTCCTCTCTACATAGCACAATAAAAAAGCCCTGGCTTGCGCCAGGGCTTTTTTATTGTGCTATGTAGAGAAACGCAGTACTAGTAGCTGCGCTTTAGCGACAATCAAACTATTGCTTTTCGGGCACTTCTTCCACTAGTTTATCTGCTTCCTTATTCTGCACCACGGCCGTATCACCGGCTTCAGGTGCCATATCGGCTTGCACGTTATCGGCAGCATTGCTTGTTGCATCAGCGGCCTTATCCGTAGCATTACTAACATCAGAAGCTGCGCTATCGGCGGTGGCTTCCGCGTTTTTCTGGGTTTGCTCAGAGCAAGAGGTGGTAGCAAAGGCAAAGAAGGCTGCTACAGCAAGAAGTGACTTCAGGGAAGTTTTCATAGGAGGTGAAGTTTTGGTGATGGGAGATTATTCGGCTTTATACTGATTCTGAGAAGAAATGACCGAAATCAGTACAATATAATTTTAACTGGCAGAGCTATCTAGCTTTTGAACTACAAGGAGCTACTAAAACGACAAGAGCACCTTGCGGACCACCCACCATTATATAGGCTAGGCCGCTAAGTCAGGATAACCTGAAGTCTTACACTTGAGTTAAATAACAAAGCGCCATCCTCTCTCGAGGATGGCGCTTTGTTATTTACTAGGAAGTTAGTTGCCTTACTTCTTCACAATACGACGCGACACTTTCGCGTCACCTTCGCCTACCGTTACCAAGTAGGTGCCGGTTTTCAGGTCGCTCATGTTCAGCTTGCCAGTAGCATCTAGTTTCTGGGTCCGAACGATACGGCCGCTGGCATCCGTGATGCTAACAACTACACCTTCCGTAGCTCCACCCAACTCGATGGTGAGTTGGTCTTCTACTGGGTTCGGGTACATCGTAATGTCGGCCGAACGGAGGAAGTTAACTACTACCGGTGAGCTGAAGCTAGTAGTACCGTTGAAGTCAATCTGCTTGAGACGGTAGTACGAGGTACCATTCAGCGGCTGCTCATCAGCGGCGGTGTATGTAGTGCTGGCGCTTGTGGTGCCTTTGCCTGCCCGCGACAGAATCGACTCAAACGTCTTGCCATCACGGCTACGCTCTACTTCGAATCCTTTGTTGTTCAGTTCCGAGGCAGTAACCCAGGTCAGAGCCACTTTGCTACCCCGAACTTTGGCGTCGAAGGAAACCAACGTAACGGGCAGCGGTGAAGGAGCAATGATACCGGGAATGGTGTTCGGCACTGGCGGAGACAGATAGTTTTCAGCACCCTGAATCTGCACGGCCGGGTTCGGGTTGATGTTGTTAAACTCGAACGTGTAGAAATAATAAGTAGTACCTACATCCAGCCCTTCTACTACTACCGACTGGTTAGCACCCGCATATACTACGTAGAAGCCAGGAGCAACTTGGTCACCAGCACCATAGATCTGATTGCCAGTCTGGTAGCCAGTGCCGTCAGCTGGACGCGTATCCGCCGGGAACTGCGACTGAGTGCTTGCTACGATCAGACGACCTTCGCCATAGCCTTGAGCAATATAATCAGCGGGCAAATTGAAGGTTACTGTTGCAGTAGTTCTACCACGCACTACTGAAGGAACGGTACGCATGGTAGGCTCCACGTCGATAGAGCGACCAGAAAGCAAGGCGTTACGGTCGAAAGACTGAGTTGCTTTATTTTCGAAGTCGTTGCTCTGGAACTGGAGGGTCGACTGCCCGCTACCCAAGTACGTTGGCTTGTACCGCACGTAAATAGGCTGGTTGATGCTATACGTTGACGAGTTAGGAGTCAGCGTCAATGAATTCGTGAAGGTTACGTTGTCCAGCGAAAGCTCGAATTGCTCGATGTTGTTTGGGTTCAACGGGTTGCTGCTCAGTGCTTTGCTAATAATCACTGGCTGAAGTACACGCTGAGCATTGATAACCAGTGCCTGAGAAGGCGAAGTAGTATTGATTACAATGTTCCGAACTTCCTGGAAGGCGTTATTCAGCGCAACAGATGGCCGGCTAGTTCCTTCAACTGAGACACCCTGTGTAATAGCTGGCTCGCTGGAGTTGAGGATAACCGAAGTGGTAGCCAAAGCGCCAGGCGGCAAGAAGCGAACATAAACCGTGGTTTCGGGAACATCGTTGCCTACCCGAGCAATCGAGATAGAGTTACCGGTGGTCGTGATACCAGCAAACGTAGGGTCCAAGGATACTTGGAAGTAAGTTGGAGCAGCTACCCGAACATCTTGCAACAAGTTGGTACCCGATACGCGGTAAGATTGCACAGCAGATGCCACACCCGGTACGGTTGAGAATTGCTGAAGAGTACCGGAAGTATTAATAGAGGAGTTGCTGCCCGTAACGTTGTTTGCCGTGATTGACACAACCTGTGAGGTAGCACCAGTGCTTGAAGCGGTGATGTCACCAGTGAAAGGACCAGTAGCAATGGTCTGAACCAGTCTTACTTCAATAGTACGAGCAGATACAGTGTTATTGCTTGGAGCAATGGAAAGAGTGCCTTTCGTGAAATCACCACCAGAGGTAGCATCACGGAATTCAATGTTAGCATTAGAAGCCGTCAGTACCAATGGGGACCTCAGGTTGCCAGCATTCACGGTGAAAGACAGGGTCTGAGATGAGCCGCTGCTGGTTACAGTACCAAAGTCCAACGAGGAAGGATCTACAACAATGAATGGGCCAGTAGGCGCAGGTGTGGCCGTTCCGGTTACCGTTACCGAAGCAGTAGCTCCACCGTTGCCGGTAGTAGCAGCGGTAATTGCAGCATTGTAAGTACCAGCAGCCGTAGGAGCAAACTGGGCCTGCAGAGTAGCATTAACAGAGTTATTAGTGGGAGTCAGCGTTACAGTCTGAGCGAAGCTGCCCGAAGTTCCCTGACGAATCAGGAAGCCAGTGGGGGCCGTTACCGTAACAGGGCTGGTCAGGTTAGAACCCGTAACGGTGAAGTTTTGCGGAGCAGAAACTTGCCCAGCCTGAGTGCTAGCGAAGGATAGCTGAGTCGGGTTTACCGCCAGAGTAGCGGGAGGCAAAACACCTGTGCCCGAAACACTTACGTTGCGAGTCGTAGCACCAGCGCTAGCGAAGGTTACTACGTCAACATAGTTCTGAGCGGCAGTTGGGGTAAAAACCACATATACCGTTGCATTCACAGCACCACCAGTTTGGGGCAGCGTCAGAGTTTGCGAATACGTGCCATTGGCAGTAGTGCTCACCTGGAAACCAGTGGGAGCCATAACCGTGATGCCATCCGTTAACGAAGTAGCCGTAACGTTTACACTCATCGGCGATGAGGTAGTGTTGGTTACTTGGTTACCAAAACCAAGAGCAGTAGGATCGACGTTGATGGTAGGAGTACCAGGTGTGCCAGTGCCACGGACAAATATGTTACGGGAATAGTTATTAAAGTCCGCATCCGAGCCTGTTAGAATAATGCGCCCATTCTGGTCGTTAACAGAAGTTGTACCTATTGCAGAAGGACGGAAACGGACGTAAAGCGTTCCTCCAGTTGCTGGCAACGAGACAGAAGTGCTACTGAAAGTAACGTTGTCGGTACTGCCTTCAAAGGACGGTGCAGTACTAAAATTAACCGAAATAACTCCCTCTAAATCAGTACCTGTGACTTGATACTGCTTTGTAGAAGACGAGCCGATAGCTACAGACCCATAATCATCAGGAGCTGTTCTTGACGTTGTAGGGCTGACGGTAAGCGACTGTGCCTGCGCCATGAATGGCAGAGCCAGCAGCATTACCAGAATGACCCATAAGCGGCTTAAATGGCCTCGCTTGTGGTTACTCAAGTACTTGTTTTTCATGAGTTATAGAAAGGGAAGGTTTGCAAGAGAAAACTGGGTATTGTGGATTAAACGCTTTGTCTGTCACCCTACCCATAATTTGGGTTGACAACTCAGGCTCACATACGCGGAAGGCCCATCCGTAGACTAGAATTTTTCTAGGGTTATATAATACATTTCACATTTTCGCTTCTGCTATTTTTCCGGCCGCAAGACATCATAATTCATGCCAATCAACTCTTTACGTAATCCTATTTTGGAGCTTATTACTTTAAATATGACTTTTCTTGTAGAGAGGAAATCTAAACTGTACTTCAGCTTCTGTTCGGTTCTATGCTAAATGCAAAGATGCATGTTTCTGTGCGCAATCTTGCATACAATTTATTGACTCGGCGCAAAGGTAACTTATATAGGGCTAATAAAATACGGTGGTTAAATATCTATTATATAGATAATTGTATTATAATATATAGTTCACAACGGGCCATACGCAGATAATTAGCAAGCCATTCTAGCGCTTATCCTAGCTCAGGAGATTTTACCACTACTTCAAACCAGGCCCTATCATACAGTTACTTTGTTGTGAAAAGCGCCCACAAAAAAGCGGAGTGAAGCTCCCCGCTTCACTCCGCCTAAACCTGCTTCTTATATTACGCTTCGTTACTTCCAATCAGAGAGGGTAGCATTTTGAAACAACCGGGTGCGGTTGCGGCCATCTAGGTCCACGGTGTAAATGTCGGGAATAGATCGGTTTACGTTGTTGACTTGTGCGAAAATAATCTTTGAGCCATCAGGAGCGTAACGAGGCACTACATCATTAAAGCCATTGGCTTTGCTTGTGGTAGTTGTTCCGCCAGGGCCTGCCGATACGTCGACTAGGCCGCTACCATCCAGATTTTGGGTGAAGATGTGGGCGTTCAGTTGCCGGCCCGTTGCATCTTCATACCCATCCAGGTCCCGAGTATACAGCACCCGACGCCCATCTATACTAAAAGAAGGCGAGTCGAGGCGGCCAGGTAGGTTGCTCACAAGTAGCGTCCGGTTGGACCCATCCGCGTTGAGCAGGTAGAGTTCGGAGTCATATACACTTACGCCTACTGTCTGCACAATAATGCGGTTCCCTTGCGCAGTCCAGTCGCATTCGCGGAAATGACGGTCCTGGGGTGCGGTGGCCAGCAGCGTCAGGCCGGTGCCGTCGCGGTTGATGCGGTAAAGCTTGTTGTAACTGCTGTACAGCAATTGGGCCCCATCTGGCGACCAGCGGTAACCAATGCCTTGGTTGAAGTAGCCGTCTACTGGTATCAGAGTTACCTGGCGCGCGTCGGAGCCGTCCCGATTCATGGTGTAAATCTGAAATTGCCCGGTTGCGTTGGAAGTGTAGGCCACCCGGTCGCGGTTAGGACTTAGTTGCGGGGCGGTTTCCACAAAGGCCGAGCTGGTGAGTCGTAGCAAATTCGCACCTGTCTCATCGGAAGAATACACGTCGGTATTCCCATTTTCCTCCCGGGCGAACAGAAAGCGGTTATCGGGTTGGGCTCTGGTTTGGAAGCTCCAAATGTCTCCTTTTACTGTTTCACCGGCCTTGTCGCGCACAGTTACCTGCCAGAAGTAAGTCGTGTTGTATTTTAGGTTGTTGGCAACTACCGTCGTATCGCGGGAATTGCTGAGCAACTGCCGACGGTCGGTGGAGCCGCTTTCGTAAAGAATTACGTCGTTGCGGAGTGTGTCACTTTTACCGTCGGGGTCAGTGGAGCGCCACCGGAGCGTTACCGACGTTGGCTGGTTGGTAGCCCGGTCGGCGGGCGTGGGGGAAGCAGGAACATTTGGGCGCTTGTTCGAGCCAGTGGAACGCTCCAGGATAATCTTTACCTCTGTGGGAGTATTCTGATTTACCTGCACATTCACTGTTTCCTGCTTGTAATCCGTTTTGCGGATACTTAGGGCATATTTACCCAGCGGCACGCTGGCAATAGAAAATCTACCCTGGGCATCCGTTGTGTAGGAGGAGGTAGCGGGGTTGGTGGTAATAGCGGCGTTAGCAACGGGTTGATTGTTGACTCCATCCAGCACAACTCCTTCTAACGTACCGTTCTGCCCAGGCTCAACGGTAGTATCTTCACAAGCAAACAAACCTTGGCTAAGCAACAGAACCAGCAGCAGCCGGGTTGCTAGGCGTAAAAACGAAAACATAAAGTGGCTATGGGTGGAGGACGGAACGGGACGCAATCCTGGCGGCGAGTACCAGAATCAGGGGAAGCGGGGTAGTCTTATTGCTGCAAGGAGTCGTGAGCTACCACATGGTCCTGGCTATCAAAGAGGCGCAGATGAATCTGGTAATGATCAGAGGGGCTGATGTTAATTGAAGTCTGGGAAAGAGCCGCTTTTTGATTGGGAGCCAGCGTTACGTTACCTGACTGGGCATTACGGGACGTACCAGCCTTGCCCTGGCGGCTAGTCAGAAGCTCATAGCGCAAGCGCATAGGCTGGGACGTATTGTTCTGCCCCTCCCCTATTAAGGTTAGCATATTGCCTTCTTGGTGCATTGCTAAGCGGGCCTGGCAGGGCGCGGATCCTGGCTGGGAGGGTACAGCTTGTAGCATAGAGGTGGTTAAGGGCAGAGCGGCAATAAGTAGGTATCTTTTCATGGCAATGGAAACGCTAGGAGGGGGCTTAAGGCAAAGCTGCTACGCCTCAGCGGAGGCAGGCCGGCGCCATGAGAGCAGCTCCGACCTGCTTCCGCGCAGAGCTAGGGTAAGCGCGAAACCCGGCCCTGTTCAATCATAATCTGAATTCCGTTTCCCTTCATGGTCACGTTGTAGCCGGGGGTAGTGCCGCTGGTTTCGCGCTGCACCAAGTTGTTATTATTGCCCAGCTGCTCAACGGTATAGCGCTGACCGTCCCGGATAAGCTGCTGCTCCACCTGGTTACGGTTACCGTTCTGCAGAATAGTAGACTCAGTGTTGTAACCCGTAATTTCACTGACAGCCACGTTGCTATTGCCGATTTGGGTAATCATGGTTCGGTTGCTTACACCGTTTTGCAGCGCGGCGGCAGCATTGTTGTTGCCATTTTGCAGCACGGCCGCCACGTTACCCTGTCCGGCGCCAAGTAGGGTTTGGTTAATGGTGCTCACGTTGGCATTGCCCTGCTGAACCAGCGTAGCCTGGTTGGTGCCTACAGCACTAGCGGCCACTTCGCCAGGGCCTAACAGGCTTGTGCCAAACGCCTGAATAAGTTGCTGCCCGGTACTTACGCCGTCCGGGTCCCGGTTGCCTTGTGCCCGCGCGACCCCAATGCTTAGCAGTAAGGCCAGCGGTACATATTTCACCGAAGTACGTTTCATATGTGAAAAGGGAAAACCAATGAAAAGAAAGTAGATACCCGATTTTATAGAAGTAAACCAGTAAGGGATAAAGAGGACTGCTATAAAAATAGGTTTATTTTTTAATAATAAAATACAAATAGTGAAAATCTTTCTAAAGACTAAAAGCACCCTGCCACTGGAGGGTAGGCACGGTGCTTTAGGGTAAGGTGCCAGGTGGCAGGGCCAGCGGAACATGTACAGGGAAGAGCTAACCCAGCCAGCCTAAAAGATTAGCGTAAACGTGTAGGTAGCACCCCCGGACCAACCGGTGGATCCAAGAGGTGCTACCTGACTTCTACCTGTTAGGCAGGACGTTTAAGCGTAGAGACTACGGGTGGTTCTGCTTTACAACACTTACGTTGTTGTTGCCGCTCTGCATTACGTCGCTGCTGTTGCCACTCATGCCTTGGTAAGTAGCCGCTTGGTTGCCGATACCGACCTGAGTCTGCCGAGCGAAGTGCCCACCCATATCATCCTGGTCGATGTAGGCGCGGTTGCCTGGCTCCACAAAGTCAACGCCGCTTTGGTTCTGAATGGCGGTGCTACCATTGCCGGACTGCTCGATAGTAGCGTTTTGGTAGTCGTGCTGCTGAGTCTGGGAAGCAATGTTGCTGTTACCAATCTGCTCAATGGAGGCAACCGAGTACCAGCTGCCCGTTGGGTTGCCGCCCTGTGCTTGGGTGGCTGTATTGCCCAATCCCAGCTGCGTGATGGTGGCCCGGTCTTGGAAACCACGCTGGTTTTGAGTAGCCGTATTGCCGGAACCCAACTGCGTGATGTACCCTTTCTGGAAGCTACCCGACTGCGTTTGGGTAGCCGTGTTGCCTTCGCTGCCGCTCTGGAATACTTCGGCTACGTGGTCGGTACCCGACTGCGTTTGCGTAGATACGTTCGCGCCGCTGAGCTGCCGAGCCAAAGCGCTGTTGTTGTTGCCCATCTGTGACTGCGTAGCCGTATTGCCATTGTCCAAGGGCAAACCGTCACCCTGTACAATGGTAGCCGTGTTTGAAGAGCCAACTTGGGTTTGGAAGGAGCGCTGAGAATCACCACGCTGGGTAGAAGTAGCTGAGTTGCCGGAGCCACCAGATTGGGTCTGGGTTAGGGCGTTGTTGTTACCTGTTTGGGTACCAACGGCTGAGCTAGAGCTTCCGCTTTGCGTAACAGTAACGCTGTTGTCATTGCCAGTCGATGATGAAGACTGTGTATTACCCTGGGCGAAAGCACCTCCGGCTACTAGAAGGGATGCAGCGAGGAACGAGATTTTTTTCATGGTGGGGAAGGTTTGGGGAATGGGAGGCAATTTATTTTGAAGTAAATCACTATTTTTTATTCCCTCCGGAGGAATGATACAAATCTATATTATAAAAGTTAAAAGTCAAGTATATATAAGTAAATATTGTTACAAATTTTATTTATATAGTTATATAACACTTTCATGAATATATAATAGTTCATATATCTGATGTGTAGTGAAGGCTAACGGGAAGGAGCTGGTGAGATTCTTCCCTTGTTTCGTCCTAAGTAGAACGTAAGCCCGGCACGTAGGGCCCAGTAAGAATCGTTGTATTTACCGAGGGACAATTGGTCTAATTGATCAGTTAGATAGTAGTGGTTATCAACGCTTAAGCTGATGCCCAGGCGGTCAGTCGGTAGTACCTCCAGCCCCACCCCGCCCAGTATGTGCCCTAGGGGGGCCTGGGTAGTGGCTCCGGCAGCGCGGGTAGTCACGCCGCCCCCCAGAGTTAGATACGGAGTGAACCGGTCGCGGGGAAACAGGCGGTACTGCCCGCATAGCTCTAGGTAGTTGAAGGTTTCCCGGTAGAAGTCGCCGGCACCTAGTTCGAAGCGGCCAATGTTAATGCCCCCCGAGAATTTTGGGTTAGCCGCCTGGTACCGTAGGTTCAGCTCGCCGCCGCCCCGCACCTGCGGACGGCTAAAGTCGCCGTTGTAGCGGATGGTAGCGCCGCTCAGGCCCACGCCAATACGGCCGCGCCGGTCGCGCTGCACGCGGCCCAGCACGTCGATGTCGGCGTTTTCCCGCTTTTCCTGCAGGTATTCCGCCAGGGCCGGGCCCTTCCGGTCGGCCTCATTACGCGGGGCCCATAGTTGCTCCTGAATTCCCTCGTACACCAGCGCCTCCACCGACTTTTCAATGGCCTCCTTCACGGCCATTTCCGTGGGCTCATTATACGTAAAGCCAGTTTCCGTTTCCAGTAGCCGCTTAAAGCTCACGAAGCGAAACAGGCTGGCGTCTACCTGCTGCGACAGGATGGTTTTGGAGGTGTACACCGTCTTTAGAATCTCGCCCGTGCTGGTGCTGATGGCCCGCAGGTACACCGTCACCCGGTCCTGCCGATACTGCCCCGAGGCCCCGGCCCCGAAGTAGCGCAAGCCCGCGCCCCCGGTAATGACGTTGGCATCGTAGGAGATGATGCCGCCTTCGAGGATGATGCCGGCAAACAGCAAGGAAGGCAGCGCTGGCTGGCGCTGACCCGTCATTTCCTGGTACTCGGCGCGGCTGGAGCGAATAATTTTCCGCTCATTCAGCAGGTTGCCCAGGTTTTCGCGCTCAATGGGGTTAAACCACCGCGACTCTTCCAGGGCCCGCAGCAGAATGCTGGTGCTGCCTTGCGTAATGGCCGTAGAAAAGCTGGCTCCGTTTTGGCTGGGCTTGTACTGCCCGGTCTGGTCCCGGAATTTGTACACGGCGGCTACAATCCGCTCTTTAGGCTCAGGCAGCTGCCGCAGCAGTTGGCTACCCTGCACCTCGGCCCCGAGCCGGGCCTGCTCTACTTTAAAGGGCTGATGAAAGTACGGAGCACAAGCCGTAACGGCTCCGGATAGCAACAACACAACCAACAACCGACGATATACAACGAGCAACATAGGGCTACCGGAAAGCGGTGCTTAGAAGTAAGGAACAGTTACCGTGGTCTGATTACCCGTGCTCGTATCGGTAATCTGAATGGAGAAGCCCCCGTTGGAGGGCACCACGTTGATTTGGTAGGAGCCCACGGTGTAGTTGCCGGCCTGCAGGCCCTGCCCGTTGCTGCCGCTCCCGAACTGGTTGCCAATCAGGCGCTGGGCCAACTGCCCTAGTATCTGTTGGTTCAGGTTTTGCTCAAACTGCTTTAGCGGGTCCTGCTGAAAAGGGTTGTTCACGGTAGCGGCCGGGTCGTCAATGGTGTTCTGGGCCTGCGCTGAGCTGAGCAGCCAGGCATAATTGAACGTGTTGCCGCCCCCGAAGGAAGGGTTTTTGGGCTCATACACCAGGTCTTGGCCCACGGCGCAGTGGGCGCCCAGGGCCAGCGTTACTACCAAAGCTACTCGTAGTAGATACTGAGTCATATAGAAAAGAATGTGGGTGAGGTAGCAGATTAAAAAACTTCAACCGCCGCGCGGCCGCCGCGCTCCAGCTGCCGGCTTTCGTTGCGGGTCTGTTGTAAAAAGCCGGCGGCGACCTCCAGGGCGTAGGCGGCCATTTCTTCGATGGCTTCGGCCTTGGGCTGCAGGGGTAGCTCCACCAGCTCGTTGTCGTTTACTTCAACCGATATCAGGGTGCTGGTACCCCGGGCTGGCTTTTCCCGAATGACGATGGTGTAGTCGCCGATTTCGGCGGGGGCTTCCCACTTGGTAAAGAACTCGTCGTAGAAGTCGTGGCCAACTTTGGTAATGGTCTGGTCCATGACTAGCCCTTCAATCTCCGTGGGCCGGAACTGGCGGCGCTGCCGGTTCTGGGCCGAGTCGGAGGTGGCTTTGAGCAGCAACTGCAGGGCTTCCTCCAACTTCTTAGCCGACAGCGGGGCAGCCTCCGACTCTTTCGGGACTTTGGGTTTGGCGCCAGCCTTGGCCGGCGCCTGGGCCCGGGTTTGGGCAGAAAGCAGGCATAGCAGCCAGCAGCTCAGCCCCATTACCCACGGCCGCCACCAGAATATAGGAGCAGGAACCACACTGGATGACTTAGGTTTCGATGCAGATGCCATCATCACAAGAGTGTAAGAAGTGAGCAGGGTAGCCTCCCCAGAAAACAAGCCCGAAGCGAGAAGCTGGAAAGAAGAGAAAGGAACCGGTCAGGCGGTAGCCGCCAACACGACGGTATAAATGTAATTATTTAACAAAATAATGCAAGTGGTAACTGACTATATTTAGTAAAATATATTCTTGGCATAATATCACCTGGTGCTGAAACGAGTGTGCCGCGCTCCTCACCTTTTCAGGCGAAGAGCGCGGCACACTTGTTTTAGGAGTTCAGCGGCAGATCTACGTCAGTACGTGGGGCACGAACTCCGATAGGTTTGTGATAATGCCGACCTCGCGGCGGTAGCCAATGGCGCACGCGCCCCCGGCCCAGAAGACTCCCGCCTGGTACAAGCGGCCGTTTGCATCGGCGGGCAACTCTGCAAAGCGCTGGTAGATAACGGGCTGATCGGCGTAGTCGCCGGCTACTGGACTGGCGGTGCCCGCGGCGGCGCCTAGCTCGGCAATGTCTTGCCCCTCCCGGCCCAACACGGGTTTGCTTACCTGATGCCCACTCAGGGCCGAGCGCGACGCCTCCAACAGAAGCGGATGGTGCGGAAAACACTGCCAGAGCCAAGCCAGAATACCCTTGCTCTGAAACAGAAGCGAGTAGGCCGGATTGGCAATGATTACGTCGCGGCTGCGTAGTAGCTCCGTTAGGTCGCGGGTGAGGTCGGGCTCCTCTGCAGCCAGCAGCTCCCAGGGCACCAGCTTGAACACAAAGCCGAAGCGCTGCCACTGCTCGGGGCCGGTTTGGGCCCACACGCCCCGCTCCTCTCCGTGCACTGCTACCTGCATTTTATCTACGGAGCAGGTATGCACGTGAGTAAAGCCTGCTTCGGCCGCCGCCTCCGCTACAATGGCGCAGTTGGTGGCATCTTCGGCGCTATCGGGTAGGTGCAGCAATAATAAGGTAGGCTCCAGATCAGCGTTCAGCTCCTGCCAGTGGACGAGCTGGGCCTGCAATCCTTCGAAAAGACCGTTGGCTTGGCGGTCGTCTTCGGCAAGGTTGGCCGCCATAAGGCTGGCCCACTGGACTACGGCGGTTTCGGGCAGGCTGGTGGCGGTGTCGGCGTTGAACTCCAGCAGCTTGGGACCATCGGGCGTTTGGGCCAGATCGAAGCGGCCGTAGATGTGCCAGTGCCGCTCATCGTGCCAGGAGTGGCGCACGGCTTCCCAAAGGTTTTCGGGAATGGCCAGCTCCCGCAGAAACGTATCGGGCAGCTCATCCGGAATGCTTTGCACGAGCAGCTCGTAGAGCGTATCCGTGGCTTGGAGCAGGTCATCGGCTGCGGTTTCCGGCAGCTGCACGGCCTCGCGGGCCACGTAGTTCAGGCAGGCGTCTTCCACGGCCCACTCCCAGCCCAGAGCCCGCACGGCCGGCGCTACGTCACCGGCTAAGCTTAATAAGTGAATCGTATTCGGCATAAGGAAGGCAAAAGAGCATAGAGGAAAAGAGCAACGCAGGCCCCGGCGCAGCCAGGACAATTGAACTCCTACCCCCCAAACCCACGGCTGCCGCCCCGGCTGCCAAACCCGGAGCTGCGGCTGGAGCTAGGCGCGCTGCTGCGGATGCTGCTTCGCCCATAACCCGTACTCCGCGTAACGCTGGAACTGGGCCGAATGCCGGAAGAAGTAGCCGTGCGGTTTCCGGAAAAGCCCCGGCCAAAGAAGCCCCGACCCTGGTCCCGCTCATTGGCTACCCGGGCGCGCCAGCCGCTATTCTGCTGCACCAGGCCGGGGTTGGCGTAGGCGCCCACGTTGGGCGTGAGGAAGCGCCCGGCCATGTAGCCGATGCCGCCCCACATGAGAATGTCCATCATGCTGGTGCCGCCCACGCGGTTTTCGGGGTTTACGCGGGTGTACTCCTGCATTTGCCGCTGCAGCGCCTGGCCCTGCAGGGTATCAACCTTGCCATCGAAATGATGAAGCACGGCCGCTACTTCCTCCTTGCCAGCGGGCCGCTCGGCGGTAATTTTCCACTCGCCGGGCTTCACCTCAGTCATCTCCGTGATAACGCCCTCGGAATAAGAGTCAGCGTTGCCGTTGCTTTCATTGCCCCAGCTGCCCTGGGCGGTTTGCTCCGTATCAGACGAGTTGCCGGAACAAGCAGGTAGCAACAGGCCCAGGCTAGTGGCAGCGGCCACCAGCAATACGTTCCGCCGCCAGTCTCCGAGTTGGTAATACGGCTTGTTCATATGAGGTAAGGTAAAGGAAGAATGGTAGAAAACGGGCTAGTGCAATACCCAGGGGCGTTACTCCCACAGCGGGTAGTGCTCCAGGTGTACTTCCTGCCCGAAAAAGATACGGGTGCTTTCCTCGAAAGATCGGGTAAAATCTGATACGTAGAAATGGTGCGCGGGAGCTGCCGGGCCGGGGCGGGCCGCCAGGTGATTTTCGGCCAGGTAGTGCTGCACGTGCGCTGCTACCACGTCGGAGGCGTCCAGCACTTCCGTCCGGCCCTGGTAGAACTCGGCAATCTGCTCCTTAATAAGGGGGTAGTGCGTGCAGCCCAGCACCAAGGCATCAATGCCCGCCAGCACGGGGTTGGTTAGGTAGGCCTGAATGATATTGTCGCTGATATTATTCTCGAAAAAGCCTTCCTCAATCATGGGCACCAGCAGCGGGGTAGCCAAACTCTGCAGCTGCACGCCCGCATCCAGGTCGTCAATTTTTTTGCGGTACACGTTGCTGTTCACGGTTTGCTTCGTGCCAATGAGGCCAACCGTGCGGCCGGCGTACTGTTGGCCCACGTGGGCCACGATGGGGTCGATTACGTTCAGCACCCGCGCCTTGGAGCCCACGTACTCGCGCACCAGCTCGTAGGCGGCGGCCGAAGCCGAGTTGCAGGCAATCAGAATCACTTTACACTGCTGCTTGAGCAGTAAGTCGCAGATTTTGACGGAGTAAGCCTGAATAGCCGCCGTGCTTTTGTCGCCGTAGGGCAGGTGGGCCGTGTCGCCGAAGTACACGAGTCTTTCGTGGGGTAGCACGCGGTTAACGGCCCGGGCCACCGTGAGGCCGCCAATGCCACTATCGAAAACGCCGATGGGCCGCGTAGTTAAGTCAGGGGTAGGTGATGCCATAGCTGGGCGAAGGTACGAGGTGTTGCGAGGTGGCGGCGTAGGTACCCGCAAGAGAGTTCATGCAGGCCGGCTGGCTTAGGACAATGCAGGGCATGTAGCACACAATCCCGACAAATTCCTATATTTCCTGCCTTCACGCGTGCCGTCCTGAGTTATGAGTAAAGTTCTGGAAGAAATTGACCAAGCCCTGGCTGGCTTTGATTCCGGCCAAGGCCGCCCCGTCGCCATTGAGTTGGGGGAGCGAAAATACACTCAGCTGGTGCTCGATGTGGCGCATTTGCACGCCGATGGCGGTCCGCTCACCCACAACACGGGCCGCCCGCTGGCGTACCGTGGCCTGGAAATCCTGCGCGACGATACCAACCGTGACCGGGTGCGGGTGATTTAACTCCGCGCCACTTACCCGAGCCGGCCCCTACTTGCTTGGGCCAGCCAATGACTCGTGCCTTTCGTGCGAACCTTTTAGCTTCGGGCGTATTTTTTCTGATGCGGCTGCTTTGCTTATTGCCGGCAGCCGCTATGCTGTTCTTATGCCCAACGTATTTGCCCTGGGCCGGGTAGCCAAGGGCCGGTGGCTCTGGCCCGGGCTTCCCCTGCTGCTGCTATTAGCGGGTCGGCTCTGGGCCCTGACGGCCGGTGGGGCGCTGGCATTCCCGGATGAGGAGCGGCATTTGAAATCAGTGGAGGCGGTAGAGGCCTTGCTGGCGGGCCATGTTGAGCAGGCATGCCTGCACCTGGCCAACACCCAGGGTCGCCCCGCCGATGCCCTGCTGCGCCTGCCCGTGGCCGCCGCGCAGGTTGCGCTTCAGCACTGCTGGCACCTGCCGCCTACCTCCCCGGCTTCCTTGGTACTGCCGCAGCTTTTCGGCTGGCTGGTACTGGCGCTGAACATGGTGCTGCTGTGGCGGCTGGCCCGGCGCTGGCTGCCCGTTTCCGCATCCGACGTGGTTGTGGTGGTGTATGCAGCCCTGGCCAGCAGCCAGCTCTACGTGCGGCACTTGTTTCCTTATGACACGTCTCTGGGCCTGGTCCTGCTAGCGTTGGTGCTGCTTTCTTCCCCTGCGGCGGCGCCCCGCAGCCCAGGGCGCCAGGGCCTGCTGGCGGGCACGTTGGGCTTGCTGGCATTTGCCGTGTACCCGGGCTATTATTTCGCCCCTCTGCTGCCGGCTGCTCTTGCACTAGCTTCTACTACCCGGGCGCAATGCAAACAAGTGGTGCTGGGCTGGCTGGCCGGCGCGGGGCTGGTTGTCATTCCCTTGGAAATTCTGACTCGGGCAGGGCACATTTCCTACCTGCGCACCCTACAACACCTGCCCGCCACGGTGAATCAGGGCGACTTTGGCGAAGGGTTTTCCTTTCTGCCGCGCTACCTCTGGCAGGTAGAAGGGCTGACGGGCGCCTTGCTGCTGCTGGCGGTGCTACCGGGCCTGTGGCTCCTGCTCACGAAGCACAATACCCCGCTTACCCGGGTGGTGGCTCTGGCCCCAGTGGCTGCCTGGCTAGGGCACGCCGGCCTCGTGTTTTTTGCCCATCAGCTGGTATTCTATGGCCGACTCATTCATTTCTTCCTACCCTTTCTGGTGCTGTACGCCGGCACTGCTCTGCACTTGCTGCGTCCCTACTGGCTGCGCCACGCGGCAATGGTTCTGCTGGTGGGAGCTACCCTAGTAAACCTGGGGCTTTTTGGGCGGGCGTACTTGGCCCTGGCCTATCCGCGCGATGTGCTGGCCGCTCAGCACCTGCCGCCCACTGCTTTCTTACGCTACCTCAACGCAGGCGCCGTTGGGCCAGTGCTAAACTATAAGGTGCCCCCCCAGGTCGTTGCTCCCTCGCCTGCTACCCGGCCTGACACGCTGCTCGTTGTCAACTTCACCTTCCTGTATCCTCTGCTCAGTTCCAGCTGCCAGCCCGTGGCCGTGCCGGCCAGCTACTACCGCCTGCTGGATGCGCCCCACTTTCTAACGCTGCCGGCCTACGGGTTCGAAGGGTTTACCCCCGCCATGCGCACGCAATTACAGGCATGCAACTTTCGCTGCCAGATATATACGGTAAAGCCGTGAGTTGACGTGTTGTCGTGGCGAGGACAGGTTGCGCATCATGCCCGTATCGAGTCCATCCTTTACTCGGTGCTGCCCTTTGAAGTATGACAAGCCCTGGACCCTGCCATCCGTTGAGGGCTTGTCACCTGATCAGGCTCCGAGCAAAGGAGAGGACGGATGACCTTGGCTGCTCCTCACCATGACACGACTTTACTCAGTTACAAATTCACAATTTCACCATTTCACCACCTCACCGGTCGTACCTTTGCGGCTATGAATCTGCTTTCTGCTGAGAATCTTTCGAAAAATTACGCCGACCGGTGGCTGTTCCGGGAATTGAACTTCGGGTTGCAACAGGGGCAACGCGTGGCGCTGGTGGGCATCAATGGCTCGGGCAAAACCACCCTGCTGCGTATTCTGGCCGGCCTGGAGCCTCCCGATACGGGGGAGGTGAGCGTGCGCAAAGACATTCGGGTGTCCTTTCTGGGGCAACAGCCAGTGTTCGATGAGTCGCTGAACGTGGAGCAAACCATTTTTGCCAGCCAAAACGATACCCTGGCTGCCATCCGCGACTACGAGCACGTCGTCAACGACCCCAACCATTCCGCCAACGACCTGCAACGGGTTATGGAGCTGATGGACACGTATAACGCCTGGGACTACGACGCGCAGGTAAAGCAAATTCTGGGGCGCCTGGGCATCCTGGGTGATTTGCTGGAGCGGCCCGTCAGCAAGCTCTCGGGCGGGCAGCGCAAGCGCGTGGCCCTGGCCCGCGTACTGATTGAGGAGCCCGATGTGCTCATCCTCGACGAGCCGACCAACCACCTGGACCTGGCGACCATTGAGTGGCTGGAAAACCGGCTGGCCTCCCCTGCCCTCACCCTGCTGATGGTAACTCACGACCGGTACTTCCTGGACAAGGTGGCCAACGAAATTGTGGAGCTGGACCAGGGCCGCGCCCACCGCTACCAGGGCAACTACTCCTATTTCGTGGAGAAAAAAGCCGACCGGGAGCAGATGGAAACCGCCGAGGTGGAAAAGGCCCGCAACCTGCTGCGTAAGGAGCTGGAGTGGATGCGCCGCCAACCCCAGGCCCGCGGCACCAAGCAAAAGGCCCGCATCGACGCTTTCTACGATACTCAGGAAAAAGCCAAGGGCCGCGTGAAAGGCCCGGAAATGGAGCTGTCGGTGAAAACCACCCGCCAGGGCGGCAAAATCATTGAGGTGGAACACCTGCACAAGCAGTTCGGCGGCAAGGTGGTGCTGGATGATTTCAGCTACGTGTTCAAGAAAAAGGACCGGATTGGCTTGGTAGGCCCCAACGGTGCCGGCAAGTCAACCTTGCTAAACATGCTCACCGGCCAGCTTCAGCCCGACTCGGGGGTAGTCGATGCCGGCCAGACGACCGTGTTCGGCTACTACACCCAAACGGAGCTGGACTTCGACCCTTCGCAGCGGGTCATTGACATTGTGAAGGAAGTGGCCGAGGTAGTGGAAATGGCCGACGGCAGCCAGGTCACGGCCTCGCAGTTTCTGCAGCACTTCCAGTTTCCGCCGGCCCAGCAGTACACCTTGGTCAGCAAGCTCAGCGGGGGCGAAAAGCGCCGCTTGCAGCTGCTGCGCGTGCTCATCAAGAATCCGAACTTCCTGATTCTGGACGAACCGACCAACGACCTAGACATCATCACCCTGAACATTCTGGAAGACTTTCTGCTCAACTTCCAGGGTTGCCTGATCATCGTCTCGCACGACCGGTACTTCATGGATGCGCTGGTGGAGCAGGTGTTTGCCCTGGAGCCGGGCGGAAAAATTCGGCAGTTCCCTGGCAACTACACCGACTACCGCGAATGGCAGAAAGAGCAGGACGCCGAAACGGCGGCCCGCCCGCCCAAAGGCACGGTGTCGGCGGCACCGGTGGCCGCACCGCCGGCGCCCGTGGCGGCACCGGCCGCCGCCAAGCGCAAGGCTACCTTCGCCGAGAAAAAGGAATACGAAACGCTGGAAAAAGAGCTAGAGCAACTGGAAGTTACTAAACAGCAGCTCATTGAAAAGCTCAACTCCGGCACCGGCTCCCACCAGGAGCTAGCCGACTGGGCCGCCCAGCTCAAGCGCACCGACGCCGACCTGGACAGCAAAGGGGAGCGGTGGCTGGAGCTAGCCGAGTTCGTGTAAGCAGTTAACCCGTAAGCCCCGCTTCAACGAGAGGCGGGGCTTTGTTTTTAGGGCCGGAGAGAGGTAACGGGGCCGCAACGCTTAGGGCGCTGACTCTGGGCAAAAACTGAATTGCCCGGTTGCATTGCTTTGCAACTTAAGTACCCGCCGCACGGCACTGACGGGAATAGGGCCGTGAATGTGCGCAAACGTCGCTTCCCGCTCCCCTCGCCAGACAAGCGCTACCTCAACAGCAGCAGCCTGTAGCAGCGCCATATCAATTTCCAGGGCCAGAACCTCCGCCGCCGCGGCAAAGTACAGGCCCGCGGTAGTCAGCACCTGCTGCTGGGGTGAGGCATGAATAAAGCCGGTAACTAAAAGGTCGGGGCTGACAAAAAAACCCGTTTTCTGCGCAGCAAGCCAGCACTCTGCTTCCGTGACGCGGTAAAAGAAATGCACGTTAGTTCAACAGCAATATGTTCTGGCAATGACGCTTCTTGGCAAGCATAACCACAGGAGCTACCGTCCGGTTTGTTTTTAGGTAGTTACCAGCCGCCAGCCGCACGCCGCGCCGGTTGCCTGCTCAGGCAAGCCGCTGCGGGCACCCTTACCGCCACGCTGGGCCACTACCTTCAGCTATGTTTACTACTGCTGCTGCATGGTTTGGGTGTACTCGAACTGCACGGGCCGCTCATCGAAGAACACGACCAGCCGCAGCCGCTTGGCGTAGTCCTTACGCGGGAAGTACACGTGGCCCCGCACGCGCTGTCCGGGCTCCAGGGTGGTTTTGCGCAGAACCACGGACGAGAGGTTTTCGTGCTGGCTGTAGAGGTAGTCGGCTTTCTGGGCGTGGTGCTCGCGCTGCTCATCAAAATACGCCTCGTCACTCTGGTGGCGGTAGTCGCGCTCGGCGGCCTGCTCGGCGGTTTCCTTTTTGTTGATGCTGGCTACATCCTCGGCAATGTGGGTAGCGCTGGTCAGAATTTCAAACCAGCTGACGCCCGTAGCCTTATCAGCTTCTTTATCCAGCTTGGCCCGAAGCCCTTGCAGCTGCACTTCGGGGTCAAGAGCGGGCACGCGGCTGGCAAAGATTCCTTTGGCCATAGCGGCCTCGGCCGTTGAGTCGGGGGGCAGTAGCAGCAGGTAAAACGTTTCGGGAGCGACCAGCACGGGCCGGTCGGAAGTATTGGTAATTTCTGTTTCAAATACCAGCTCTGTAGGCTCTGAGCGAATAAAGCCGGTGCGCACCTGTACGCTGTCGGGGTGGCGGATAAAGCTGGTAGGATGCCCGTTAACCCAGGGGCCATTCGGCTGCCGGGGCGCTACGCTCAGAAAGGAAGTGGAGCCGCAGGCCAAGAGTAGCAGGCTAAGCAGCGCGGGTAGCCCGCAGCGGATACATAACGATGGAATACGCATAGAAGTAAAAAGGTAGACTCATGGAGGCGAATAAGGGAAAGTCGAAAGCAAAAATCACCTTCTTCCTATATAGTATTTTCTAGTAGCAACAATAATTCCAACTCTTACTCCTGAAGTTCCGGGGGGAGCTGAAACGCGCCGGCCGCATCTGGCCGCAGCGCCCATACCCGCCGCAGTGCAGCTTGGGGCACAGGCCCAAACACGTGCGCGAAGTGCTGCAGCCGGCTTGCTACCCATTCTCGCTCTATGCGTACTCCTGCCGCCACTAGGGCTGCCTCATCCCATTCCAGCAACCATACATCTGTGCGGCCGGAGTAGTAGCGGCGGGCCGTAGCCAGAATCTGGTGGCGCTCTGAGCAATGGATAAACCCTTCGGCTGCTAAGTCAGGGCTGGCGAAAAAGTCCGTTTGTTGGGCCTGCAGCCAATCGGCGGGTTCGGCAATGCGGTATAGCATGGGTAATCAGTTAAAACATGAGGAATAAAAAATTGGCCGTTCTAGAGTCCTAACGGGAGCACAGAACGGCCAATTTTTTATTCCTCGTGTTTAATTCGAGCCCATTACGCTTTCCAGACTTCCTGCTGCACGGCTTTACCTACCGTGAGAACCAGGCGCGTGGGGTTCGGCACCAGCGTGAGGCGGGCTTCTTTACCAGAGTATTTCTCGGAGTCAATCCAGACGCCTTCCTTGGGCGAGGGCGTGCCGCTGGTGTTGGCGGGCAGGTAGGCGGTAGGCAGCAGCACATCGGTGTCGGAGCCTAGGTCGGTATGTACTTTTTCTAAGGCCGCTTCCAGGAAAGAGCCATATTCATCATTGAAGTCGTCTTCCAGATCATGCAGCTCTTCTTCTACGTCATCGTAGCGGGCATCATCATACGTGAGCTTATGCAGCTCGGCTTTCTTCTCGATGAGGGCCACGAGGGCGCGGTTCAGCTCTTCCGAATTCATAAGGGTAAAGCAATGGGTTAAGGCTACAAAGGTGAAGAGGATTCGGCAGTTTCGTATAAGGAATCCGGCTTTCGTCCCAATTCTACGAAGAATGTCCTAACCGGATGTAGCTCATCGTCTCTAAACCCGAGTTTTAACGTTTGCCGCCGCGCCCCCTACTGCGCCATTGCCCGCTGTATTTGGCGGAAAGGGAATGATTTCACCTAAACCAGTATTTTTACCCAAGTAACCCCATCCACCCGCTACCCAATCCGTTCCGCCCATGGAAACGATGACCTCCCCGGCCGTTCAGGCCCACCCCGCTCAGGACTTCCTCCCCCTCAACGGCACCGATTACGTCGAGTTCTACGTCGGCAATGCCAAGCAGTCGGCCTACTACTACCAGGCTGCGTTTGGCTTTGAGCTGGTGGCCTACGCCGGTCCCGAAACCGGCGTGCGCGACCGGGCCAGCTACGTGCTGCAGCAAAACAAAATCCGCTTCGTGCTGACTACTTCCCTGCTGCCCGACTCCGACATCACGCGCCACGTAGCCCAGCACGGCGACGGCGTGAAGGTCATGGCCCTGTGGGTAGATGATGCGCGCAAATCCTTCGAAGAAACGACCAAGCGCGGCGCCAAGCCCGCCTTCGAGCCCTATACCATTGAGGACGAAAACGGCTCCGTGACGCTGGCGGGCATTTACACCTACGGCGAAACCATTCACACCTTCGTGGAGCGCAGCAACTACCGCGGCGCCTTTATGCCCGGCTTCGTGGCCAAAACCGGCACCGTACCGCAGGGCCAATCGGTGGGTTTGCTGCACGTGGACCACTGCGTAGGCAACGTGGGCTGGGGCGAAATGAACCAGTGGGTGAAGTTCTACGAGGACGTGATGGGCTTTAAGCTGCTGCTGACCTTCGACGACGATGACATCAGCACGGAATATTCGGCCCTGATGAGCAAGGTGGTCAGCAATGGCAACGGCTACGTGAAGTTCCCCATCAACGAGCCCGCCGAAGGCAAGAAAAAGTCGCAGATTGAGGAGTACCTCGACTACTACCACTCGCCCGGGGTCCAGCACATTGCCATTGCCACCAACGACATCCGGGCCACCGTTACGGAGCTGCGCCGCCGCGGCGTGGAGTTCCTGACCGTGCCCGCTACTTACTACGAGGACCTGCTGGACCGTATCGGCGCCATCGACGAAGACCTGGAAAGCATCAAGGCCCTGAACCTGCTCGTGGACCGCGACGAGGAAGGCTACCTGCTGCAAATCTTCACCAAACCCGTGGAGGACCGCCCCACCGTATTCTACGAAATAATCCAGCGCAAAGGCGCTAAAAGCTTCGGCAAAGGCAACTTCAAGGCTCTGTTCGAAGCCATTGAGCGGGAACAAGCCCTACGCGGCAACCTGTAACCCGCTGGTTTGAGTAAAAGAAAAGGCCCGACGCTGCTAGCAGCGTCGGGCCTTTTGCTTTGTACCAGGCCGTCATGTCGGGCTTGTCGAGACATCTCGCGTGCTGACGTTGGGGGTAGAGACGCAAGATTTTGCGTCTCGTCGCTCGCTGAGGTTGTTTAACCCGGTGATATCGGGCTGACGGGAGACGCAAAATTTTGCGTCTCTACCTTATTCTGGCCTTTCTCTTATCTTCATTTCCTCCTACCCCTACTTCAGCGGCGCAGTAGTTAGGGGCGTGACGGGGGTAGTGGCGGGGCGGCGACCCTGGTAATCGGGCATGCTGATGTTGGGCAGGCGCGGCAGCACGTAGCGGGCAAAGTAGTCGGCCTCATCCAGCAGGGGGTAGCCGGAGAAGATGAAGGCCCGGAAGCCCATATCCATATAGCGCTGCAGCTTTTCTACAATCTGGTCGGGGTTGCCGACCAGGGCGCCGCCGGCCCCGGAGCGGGCCTTGCCGATGTCGGTCCAGAGCAGGGGCTCCACGAAGCCTTCCATATCGGCGTGCTCGCGCAGCTGGTTTTGGCGGTGCACTCCCAACGACCACGAATCCTGGGCGCGGCTCTTGATTTCGGCGCCTTTCACCGGGTCAAACTTCGACATGAGCTTTTTGGCGTAAGCCCGGGCCTCATCCTCGGTTTCGCGCACGATGACGTGGATGCGCAACCCAAAGTCGATCTGGCGGCCGTGGCGGGCGGCGCGGGCGCTCATATCCTGCATGGTTTCATAGAGCATTTCCTCGGTTTCGGGCCACATCAGGAACATGTCGCAGTACTGGGCACATACCTCCCGGGCGCCCTCCGAGGTGCCGCCGAAGTAAAGCAGCGGGCCGCCGTTTTGCTGGTAGGGCTTGGCCGGGTCGGAAGGCATATCGAACTGGTACAGCTCGCCCCGGTGCACAATGCGCTCCTGGGTCCAGGCCTGGCGCAGAATTTCGATGGTTTCAGCGCAGCGCTGGTAGCGCAGGGCCGGGTCCTCGCGCAGGCCGGGCAGGTCGGAGTTGATGATGTTGATGGTCAGGCGGCCCTCCAGCATGTGGTCGAGGGAGGCCAGGGCCCGGGCCAGCATGGGCGGGTGAATTTCGCCGGTTCGGATGGCCGTGAGCAGGTTGATGCGTGAGGTTTGGGGCGCCATGCCCGCGGCAAACGTCATGACATCCTGCCCCACGGTGTAGGAGGTAGGCAGCAGAATATTGGAGTAACCCAGCTGCTCCGATTTCAGCACAATGTCGCGGCAGTGGGCCCAGGAGCTGCGGTAAGCGCCATCAAGTACGCTCAGGTACTGGGTGTCGCCGCTGCAGAGGTCATCAAACCAGGAAATTTCCGCCACTCGCTCCGGAGTCCGGATGGGTACGGTAGTGATGGGAAGGGAAAGAGGCATTCTATGTGGGTAGGACTGATGTGTAAGAGGGGTGTCGGATAATAAACCGTTGTTAAGCGGAGCCGATAGTAACCGTAAAACTCGTTGTCATGCTGAGCCCTGCGAAGCATCTCTACCGCTTCGTGTTCACTAGCCCAGGGTTTAAACCCTGGGCTATGGAGCGAGTGTCGTTGCTACCCTGGTTAATTAGCCAGAGGTAGAGATGCTTCGACTACGCCTCCGGCTGCGCGGACGCAAGATGAAGCATGACAACGGGTTTTGTTGAAACCAAAGATTATCAGTGCCATCAGCTAATCGACGCTTTGCTTTTCCGGGACAGAAAGTATAACCCCAGCCCGACTACCGCGGCAATGCCTACGTCGCGGGCTTCAGTGGCGGCGCTGTTGGAGAGCAGCCAGAGGCAGAGCAGCACGCAGAGCCCGGCCACCACTACCCCACCCCACACCCGGAAGGGCGCGGGCTGCGCCGGGTTTCGGCGGCGCAGCACGGGTAGGGCGGCGCAGGTCAGGGCGAAATAGGCCAGGCGGATGATGGTGCTCAAGGTCAGGGCGTAGATGAACGTGCCCGACACGGCCAGCACCAGCTTCAGGGCCGCCGATACCAGCAGGGCCACGGAGGGCGTGTGGTAGCGCGGGTGCAGGCGGCCAAACACCGCCGGAATCTGCCCTTGCTCGGCCAAGGCAAACAAGAGGCGCGGCCCCGTCAGCATGAGGGCATTGAGGGTGCCCAGGGCCGTGAGCAGGGCAGCCACCGCAATAAAAGCGCCGCCGGCCGGCCCGAGGAACTGCTGGCTGGCATCGGCCAGGGGCCGCTCCGAGGAGGCCAGGCCCGGCAGCGTACCAATGCACACCACCTGCACCAGCCCAAACAAGCCCGCGACCGTGGCAATGGCCGTAAACAAGGCAAACGGCACCGTGCGCTGGGGCTGCTGAATCTCGCCGGCCGGAATGGCGGCCACATCAAACCCCGAAAAGGTGAAGATGAGCAGCAGCGCCGCGCTGGAGAAGCTGACGTAGGTAGGCGGCACGGCAAACGAGAAGGCCTGCCAATCGACGAAGAATAGCCCTACCCCCGTAAACAGGCCCAGCACCACCAGCTTGCTCACGGTAAACAGGTTGTTCACGAGCGAGGCCGTGCGCACGCCTACCCAGTTGATGGCGGTAAGCCCTACAATCAGTCCGGCCATCAGGGTAAACCGAGGTAGCCCCGCCCCCACCGCCGGCCAGAAGTAGGCCGCGTAGCTCACCAGCAGGTTGCAAATGGAGGCAAAGCTGGCCAGCCGCGAAATCCACAACAGCCACCCGACCTCAAACCCCACGAGCGGCCCAAAGGCCTCGCGGGCGTAGAGGTAGGGCCCGCCCGTGCCATTGAACCGGCTGCTGACCTCGGCAAAGCACAGAATGATGAGCGTGACAATGGCCGCACTCACCCCGTAGGCGACCAAACTGTAGGCGCCTACCAGGGCGTAGAGCTTGGAGGGCAGCCCCAGAATGCCGGCCCCAATGGTGATGTTGATGATGAGGGCGACAAAGTCCCAGCGGCGAATGCCGCGCACCAGGCCCGCGGGCGAGGTAGCCAGAGTAGAGGAAGTCATGCAGCAGCGCAGGAAGGCGGAAGGAAACGGGCGGCGGGTAGCCGCGGGCACGGGGTGTCAGCAAGTCGCGGGGGGGGCGACAACACGGGCGGTTTCCAGGCAACTCGGCTAGCATCATGCGGCAACAACTCCCAAACGGGCAGCGGCGGCAAAGATAGTTCTTCGGCTTTCCCGGGCAAGATGAGGGCCGGGCGCCTCCGGCAGGGGCAGGGAATCTGCTGGTGGCAGGCTCCGGCTAGGGCTCCTACCCCTGGGCCGGCGCGCAGCCTGGTTTGTTAACTTGCTCGCTTTCAACTATTTCTAGCCAGGAACCAACTACTGGCTGCGGGGTGCTTTCCGCGGGAAGTTTGATTATCTATGCCCAACACCACCGGAAACCTGTTTTCTTTACTCCCGTTATTCGACTTCCTACCGTTCAAATCTCCCCGCGTATGGCCCTGACGCCTGACATTCACGAGAAAATCAATACCTGGCTGACGGGTAGCTACGACACCGAAACCCAGTCGGCCATTCGCCAGATGCTGGCGGAAAATCAGGAGGATTTCCTTTCCGACGCGTTCTACCGCAACCTGGAGTTTGGTACCGGCGGCCTGCGCGGCATCATGGGGCCCGGCTCCAACCGCATGAACCGCTACACCCTGGGCATGGCGACCCAGGGCCTGAGCAACTACCTGCTCCAGAGCTTCCCTGGCCAGGAAATTAAAGTGGCCATTGCCCACGACTCGCGCAACAACAGCCCCGAGTTTGCCCGCATTGCCGCCGACATCTTCTCGGCCAACGGCATTACGGTGTACCTGTTCGAGGCCCTGCGCCCTACCCCCGAGCTGTCGTTTGCCATCCGCCAGTTGGGCTGCCAGAGCGGCTGCGTGGTGACGGCCTCGCACAATCCCAAGGAGTACAACGGCTTCAAGGTGTACTGGAACGACGGCGCCCAGGTAGTGGCCCCGCACGACAAGAACATCATCCGGGAGGTGGAAGCCATTCAGTCGGTAAGCGAGGTGCGCTTCCAGCCCGACCCCGCGCGCATTCACCTGATTGGGGCCGAACTAGACGCCGCCTACCTGGCCAAGGTGAAGGAGCTGAGCATTAACCCCGCCGCCATTCAGCGCCAGCATGATCTGAAGATTGTATACACGCCCCTGCACGGCACGGGTATCACACTGGTGCCCAAGGGCTTGGCCCAGCTCGGCTTCACCAACGTGCATGTAGTAGAGGCCCAGGCCACGCCCGACGGCAACTTCCCCACGGTACAGTCGCCGAACCCCGAAGAGAAAGTAGCCATGCAGATGGCCCTGGACCAGGCCAAAGCCCTCGACGCCGACCTCGTGCTGGCTACCGACCCCGACTCGGACCGCGTGGGCATTGCCGTGAAGGACAACAAAGGCGAGTGGGTGCTGGTGAACGGCAACCAAACCGCCGCGCTGCTCACGCACTACCTCCTCTCGGCCCGCAAACAGGCCGGCAAGATGACCGAGCAGGACTTCATCGTGTACACCATTGTGACCAGCGACGTACTGGGCGATATTGCCCGCGCCAACAACGTGAAGGCCTACCAGACGCTGACGGGCTTCAAGTACATTGCCGGCATCATCCGCGACCTGGAAGGCCAGCAGAACTACATTGGGGGCGGCGAGGAAAGCTACGGCTACATGATTGGCTCCTTCGTGCGCGACAAGGACGCTATTTCGGCCTGCGCTATGCTGGCGGAAATGGCTGCCGTTGCCAAGGACCACGGCCACACCTTGTATGAGGAGATGGTGCACATGTACGTCACCTACGGCTTCTACAAGGAGCACCTGATTTCCCTGACCAAGAAGGGTCAGCGCGGAGCCGAGGAAATTCAGGAAATGATGGCCGGGCTGCGCGCCAACCCGCCCCGCACCATTGCCGGCCAGCCCGTGGTGGAGCTGCGCGACTACAAAACCGGCCGCATCCGCGACCTGCGCACGGGCCTCGAAACCGAAACCGGCCTGGAAAGCTCCAACGTGCTCCAGTTCATTCTGGAAGACGGCAGCAAAATCTCGGCCCGCCCCAGCGGCACCGAGCCCAAAATCAAGTTCTACTTCAGCGTCCGCCAGCCCCTGGCCTCCGCCGTCGACTTTGACCTGGCCAACCGCCTCGCCGGCGAGAAAATCCAGGCCATTATTGATGATATGCAGCTGAAATAAGCTCGACTTCAAGTAGTATTGTGTGCAAAAAGCCTGAGTTATGTAGCTCAGGCTTTTTGCAACCCGTATTTCTGCTTCTTGATTATATCTTTTGCTGTCACAGAATCAATAGTAAGCCACTGACAATCTGCTGCTTTACTAACTATTTTTTATTCTAATCGCAAAAGCAAGCTTCTTTAAGCAATATACATTTCCTAGTTTCTTCAGCTTTAGCCGCTCCTTATTTCGTGAAATTTTACTCTTTGATAATAGCCTTACTGGCTACAAGTACCACTGTCTTAGCTCAGCATAACCCTCAGGATTATGTAGTAACAACAGCCGGGGACACACTACGTGGGAATTTGCTGCTTACCAGCAAAAGAACTGTGAAACTGCGCCAAGCCGGAAGTAACCGTACGTTCGGTCCAACTGAAATTAGTAGCTTCGGCGATAAGGAAGGGGTAATTGGACGGAGCCAAATAGTTAGTGCTCATGGCAAGCCACAGTTTGTTACCCCGCTAGTGGCCGGCCCTGTAAGTTTGTATTCAGGGGTCAATGCTCAAGGTGATAAACGCTTTTTCCTTCAGGTTCCTGACACTGCATACTTGTTGGAAATACCTCCCCAAACTGCTCAGCTTACCTTTCACAGGTTGCTTTCAGGCTGCTCTAGTATTGCTTTTGGCACGAACCAATCCATTCGTCGCTACCCCATTAAATATCAGGGCTTAACAAAGCTAGTTCTAGATTACAACGCCTGTACCAAACCTGAGCAACCCAGTCGTCTAGTAAAAAGCGCTGTGGGTTTGCGGATGGCTTATGGTATAAAAGCGGGCATGAATACGGGTGACTTTTCTCTTTCGTTTGAGCCCAACCCTGAAAAGCAAGAGCAGTCAGTTGGCTATCAGGGCGGGATATTTTTGCAACTATCCAACAAAACTAGGACTTCATTAATTTTGGAGGCTACCTACCAAACCTTGCAGAGCATGTATCGCTCTACCGCTCTGCCTGACTTTTACGGCAACACCCGTAGTTTGTCGGTAGACTATAGCCAACTCCAGATTCCACTGTTACTGCGTTACACAGCAGGAAATGGCGTTATCCGTCCTTTTGTTAACGGCGGTTTCCTTTACAGCAAGAATCTCAAGAATAGATCAGTAGAAATCAACGATAGTAAGACTATGCCTTCAAATAATACAAGAAGGGCTATAGTAACTTCCCAAAATGCTGGTTATGGTTTAGCAGCTGGGGTTGGCGCAGTTATAAAGCGGAATTCCCTACCCGAACTAAGCCTAGAGGTGCGCTACGACCGGATGCGCTATGGTAATTATGTGTATTATACCCCGCAGTACACCGCGCTACGTTTTGACATAGGCTTAGCATTCTAACTTGCCTCCTCTCCTACTCCCCACGCCGCTCGTTCTTGGTGCCCAGGATAAATAGGATCAGCAGCAGGAAGGCCGCTACCCCCAAGCTGTACCAGGTAATCACCGGCAGGCCGCGGTGGTAGGGCATGGACGCAGGGTAATGGCCCAGCAAACTCAGGCCGGCAAACACAATCATGGCTACGGCTACGGCCGCCAGAATGCCCCGGCTTACTAGCTGGTCAGCTTTGCGCAGCAGCAGTTGGTAACCGCTCAGCTCCACGCGCACCCGCAGGTCGCCACGGGAAATTTTGCGCATGATCTGGCGCACATCGGTCGGCAGGGTTTGCAGCAGGGCCAGCAGTTGCGTACCGGTGTAGAGGGCTTCGTTCTGGATGTTTTCGGCCGAGTACTGTTCGGCGATGATGCGCGTGCCGTAGGGCCGCACAAACTCGAAAGTGTTAAAGCGCGGGTGCAGCACCTTACCAATGCCTTCCAGAATCACGAGGGCCCGCAGAATCAGGAAAACAGCGCCCGGTACCTGCAGCTTGTAGCGGTAAATGACGCCCTGCAGGGAGTCAGCCAGGTCCGACATACTCATTTCCTTGACATCGAGGGTAGCAAAGTCCTCAATGAGCTGGGCTAGGTCGGCCTCGAAGGCGCGCATGTCGGGTATTTCCGAAGTCAGGGCTAAGCGGCGGAAGTTTAGGGCCATGCTGCGCGGATCCTGGCGGGCCATGCCAATGAACACGCCCGCAAAAGCATATTTCTGCTGCTTGGTCAGGCGGCCTACCATGCCAAAGTCGATGAGTACCAACGTACCATCAGGGCGCACCAGTACGTTGCCGGGGTGCGGATCGGCGTGGAAAGCGCCAAATTCAAAAATCTGGGTCAGGTAGATGTCCATACCCGTTTCGGCCACTTTCTCCGGACTCATGCCCCACTCTAGCAGTTGGGGCTTATCGGTAATTTTGCAGCCGCTCACGAACTCAATTACCAGGATGCGGTTGGTGCTTAGCTCCCGGTAGGGGCGCGGGATGTAGAACGTATCATAGTCCTCGTAGAGCTTGCGGAACTGCTCCATACTGCGGGCCTCGGAGGTGTAATCCAACTCCTTGGTCATGCTGCGCTCGAAGGCATCGACGATGTCCTGGGGGTTATTCAAGCCCTGGCGGCGCAGAAACGGGGCCGTCAGACGGACCAACTCGTGGAGCAAACTCAAATCAGTGCGTACTTTTTCCTGCACGTCGGGGCGCTGCACCTTCACTACTACCCGCTCGCCGGACAGCAAGCGGGCCCCGTGCACCTGCCCGATGCTGGCCGAGCCCAGCGGCACCTCATCAAACTCCGTGAACACTTCCTCCAAGGGGCGGCCCAGCTCCTGCTCAATAATGCGGCGGGCCTGGGCTACCGGAAACGGCGGCACGTTGCTTTGCAGTTTCTCAAACTCATCGATAAGGGGCTGGGGTAGCAAGTCGGCGCGGTTGCTCAGGGCCTGGGCCAGCTTGATGAAGGTGGGCCCCAGCTCCTCGATAATCATGCGGATACGCTGCCAGCGCGTGGTTTCAAACACGGCCTGCTCCCCTTCCTGCCACGAGCGGCGTCGACTTGGCGGCACTAGCCGCCGCAGGGCCGTGCTGGTTACCACATCCTCAAAACCGTAGCGAATCAGCACCTCGGCTACCTGCCGGATGCGCGTGAGGTTGGAAATGGTGTTTTTAAACATGAAGCGCAGAGTGAGCAAGCCCGGCAGCTACCACAGCCCGCTGCCACCGCCAAAGTACTAGGTTAACGGCGGAGAGTTGATATGGCCGGGCCGGGACGAGGAAAGATAAAAACCCTGGCCATGCAGTATGGCCAGGGTTTTTCAGGTAAGTACTTAGCTATGCTGCTAGGAGAGTTGGCTGCCGCTGCTTGAGGTGTTGTCGTTGGGCGAAATGGCTTTTTTAGCGGCCGTTTTATTGGCCTTTTCTTCCTTGCTTTCCGGGGCGCTCGACTTTTTGGGCTTACCGGTGGTGTTGCCGCTTTTGGCCCCGGCTACCTTCACGGCCGCAGCAGTAGAAGCCGCTGAGCTGTGGGCTTTTACAGGGGTAGAGCTAACCTTACCGGCCGCGGGCGAGCTAGCTTCAGCTTCGTCAGACGCACCGGTAATTTTGGATTTCGAGCCGCCTTTTACCGTGCGCTTCAGCTCTTCCACATCGGCGTTGCTGGCAATGCCGGCGGTTTTCATCAGGCGGGAAGCGAGTCCCTGGAACTGCTTTTCCAGCTCCTGCCGCTTGGTATCGGTGTTTTTCTTCAGCTCGTCCATGATTTTGGCTCCCTCCTGCTCCGAGAGCTTGCTATCCTGCACCAGCTTATCGATGGTGCTCTGCACCCGGTCGTTGGTAAGCGAGACTAGGCCCACGCCAGCGTTGATGAACTTCTTAAACAGATCTTCCATGGGACAAGGGGTTAGGAAATGAGGGTGAGAATGAAGAAAATACGCGAAACAGGCTGCTGAGCATCGAAATGCTCAGCTAGCGGCTAGCCTTAACCTCGATGCAAAAGGCAACGGCAGAGCCAGTAAAAGACCGACTTACAGCAGGAGTCACCACCTGAGGTTGTTTTTACGCTGCCTTGGCCACTTCGGGTGCCGACCATACCTGATTCGTGAAATCGGCTACCCGGCGCAGGGCTACACGGGCCTCGGGCAGAAAGCGCCAGAACAAATGCCACCAATGCACCAGCCCTTCAAACACTTGTAAGGTTACGGGCGAACCGGCAGCGCGCGCCTTTTGCACAAACCGGAGCACGTCGTCGCCCAGCACCTCCGCATCGGAAATCTGAATCAGCAGCGGGGGTAAGCCGTGCAGCTCGGCCCGCACCGGCGACACCAACGGATGCGCCAGGGACTCGGTGGCTGCGTAGAGCGGCCCCCACCCCCTGATTTCTAGCGCTTCTAACACTTGGCTTTCCTCCTGGCAAACGCGCCGAAGCACGCTAGTCGGTAGCACTAGGTCAGTCCAAGGCGACAGGCCGACGGCGGCGGCCGGCAGGGCTTCCTCATTGGTCCGCAAGGCCAGCAACAAGGCCAGCGTTAATCCGCCCCCGGCTGAGTCGCCGGCCACGATAATGTCGGCAGCGGCGTAGCCTTGTTTCAGCAGCCAGCGGTAGGCTAGCAGGGCATCGTCGAGGGCTGCCGGGAATGGGTATTCGGGGGCCTTACGGTAGTTGATGGCCAAGGCTTTCACTCCGCACTGCCGGGCTAGAGCCCCAATCAGGGCCCGGTGCGTGTTTAGGGAGCCCAGCACGTAACCGCCGCCGTGCAGGTACAGTAGCACCCGTCCTGGTGTGGCGCCGGCCGGCTGAATCCATTCGGCCGCCATGCCGTCCACGTCCGCATCCTCCAGAAACACGTTCCAAGGCATAAGCTGACCCAACGAGGCCACTTCCAGAGCTAGGCGCATGGCGGCCAGCCCAGGCCGGCGCCGGGCCAGCGGCCCCGTGGCGGCAGTTAAAAACTGCTTTAAAAGCAAATGCTGCGCTGAGGGCATGTTGAGTTACTTAGTAATTGCCAATTAGTAAGTGGTAATGTGATTATTAACTGATTACAGTCTTATCTTGATAAATGCCAGTCAGTTACCACTAGCTCACGTCTACACCCGACTAATTGTTACTTCTCACTTCCTAATTCTTAATCTGGTGGCCTTTATAGCCGCGAACAGCAATGGGAATCCACCCTAATACGGGAATAAAGAAGGTGAGGGTGAATGGGTTGCGCCACAGCATACGCAAATACGCGCCCGGGCTCTGCAAATCAAGGTTAAAGTCGCGGCGGCCATTGCGCACGTATTGGCGCTCAAACTCCCGAAACAGCGCCGGCCAGGCCCAGGGCAGGAAAAACGGAAAAGAGCGCCAATTTTCCTTGATGCGCTGCCACAACTCACCCCAACGGTAGGGCTGCTGCCCGTACTGCTGCACGGCAGCGTCCAGTTCTGTCTGCATCCGTTCCCGAATCTGACCCGACAGAGCTTCATACTCGGGGCGGGTTAGCTCGGGAGGTGTCTTGTCGGTCAACTCGTAGGGCCGGATGCGCTGGCCCAGCACGAAAGTAAGCTTGGCGGGAAAGGCCATGTAGAAAAACCACGGCTGCAACAGCACCAGCAGCAAAATTGGCCCCATTGGGATAAAGGGAATGCCGATTTTCTTGCTCAGGCGGTTCACCCAATCCCAGCTATAGGCATGAGGGTTTAGGTACTCGCCATTGATGGTGTAAAAAGGCACAATATCGGTGCGGTGCTCGATGCCCAGGCGCACCATGCTGGTGGCCAGGCGCTGGAGCTGATACTTTCGGTTAAAGCCCTTGCCAATGCCCGCCACGCCCTCGGGGTACAACATCAGGTTGTGCTCCTGATAGTACATCATCGTCTCGAAGTTGAGCGTGGTAGCGTCTACGCAGCCGCACTTCTTCCAGAAGTTTTTCACCAGGAACGGATTCATCAGCACCGACTGGGAGAGCATGGGCGCCGACAAAGGCCGGGGCAAATCGGAGAGGCTGGGCAGGCGGCGCCACAAGTGGGACAGCGCCACCATGGCATCCCAAGGAAAGGCCATGCCCGAGTGGTTGGAGGCAAAAATCAGGGGGCGGTCGGGCCGGTTGCGCTGCGGAAAGTGCTCAAACCCCACCAATTTTGAGCGAAACCAGACCCGGTCAAGCAACTGCAGAATGTTACGGTCCAGGGTTTCGACAAAATTTGCGTCGAAATAATCAGAGTAGATATGCTGATTCGCCTGGATGGCGGGTGGCACCTGAAGCTGCGCGGCAGACAAGGGGAAAGCCATGCGGGAGAAATGGGCGGGGGTGGGAAAGCAACCGGAACAAGGGCTGCTCCTAAGGTAAGGATTTTGACGAGCGAAGCCGACGCAAGCAGGCGGCCAGCCCCGTAGCGTTTACGCCTCATCTGAACAGATGGCTACGCAGTGGGACTACATAAGGCCCATTCAGTGCCTCCCGCTGGGACGGCTGGGGGCTAAATCTGGCGTTTCAGGCGTACGGCCGTCGTGAACAGGGCCCCGGTGGAGCGGCGCACCACAAACAACAACGTGCGGCCATCCTGCGAGTGCAGCAGCCGGCTCAGCTGGGTTAAGCTGATGGCATCACTGGGCAACAGATTAACGGACAGGATTTCGTCGCCGGGCTGGATGCCCGCTTCGGCCGCCGGGCCGCTGGCGTCTACACGCAACACGCGGTACTGCCGGTAGTTAGTACCCGTAGCCAGCACCTCGAACCCGCACATATCGTGTTCAAATGGGTCGCGGAAAGTGTTGTTGGGCCGGAGCAGCAGCTGGTTGTGGGCATAGTCGATGATGACGGTAAAGCGCTTGAGCAGTTCAAAGCCCAGGTTGCCGTTGCGGGGCACATCGGCCCGCATGGCCACGTCGGCCGCATCCGGAAAAGAAGTTAGCAGGGCCGGCACTCGGTAGCGGCCCAGCTGCAGGGCCGGCACACGTCCCAAATACCCGTTGATATTGCCGTTAAGTCCGCGCCCCAACTGGGTGCGCATGCGGATAGTCGGCAGGCCCAGCCGCACATCAGAAGTGGTTTCAACCGACAGAGCATGGCCGGCTCCGGTGTCGAGTACTAGTTTCAGGGGTAGGTTCAGGGAATCATTAAGCTGGACGGGTAGGGTAACGTAGGGTTTGCGCCCTTCCATGTCCAGCGGGATACGGGCCCAGCGCCGGCCGCGCGGAGCCTGAAAGGAAGCCGGATTATGCAGAGTAATCACCTCTTCCTCGGGGTTTACTTCCACCACGAAGCTCTGGAAAACGTCGGAGCCCAGGAGTCCGTGAATGGGAATGCCTACGTAGCCTGACAGGTTCAGCACATCATCGGAAAGCATCAGGAAGGGCAGAGCTGGCGCCTCTACCTTGCCCGGCAGGCGCACGGCTACGGCCGGTATGTGAAAAGCCTCCAGTGGATTCTCCTCCCCGGCCCCCGCTACCAGAAAGCGCCGACCTACTGGCAAGCTCAGTTCCTGACGCAGGCGCGGGTCGGTTATCAGGGAAGTGTTGATGCCCGTGTCCAGCACAAAATTAAAGGGCCCTTTTCCATTCAGCCAGATTTGCAGCACCATCAGGTTGCGCTGCAGGAAAAAAGGTAGCTGCACCCGGTGCTTGTGCTTGCCCTCAAAGTGAAACGCCGCGGACTGGGCTTGCGCCGGTCGGGCACTTAAGCCGCACCCCAGCAGCAGGGCCAGCAGCATACCGATTCCAACCGCCCGAGCGCGGCTCGAAAACAGCAGAAAAGCGCAGACAGGCACGAACATAGGGGTGGGCAGGTGGGCCTGGTAAGTTAACCAAAATTCTTAGTCGGCGCACCCGCTACCGGCCCTTTGTTCTCAACAAAAACTCAGCCCTCCGGCGCCTCCCACTCGCCCCGCGGGTTGTAGTGCAACTGGCCGTCCTGAATGCGCAGGGGCGCGGCCACATTGTTATGATACAACTGGCCGGTGCCTAGGCCCTGCGGAAATCCGGGCTGGGCGCACCAGCTGGCCAGCTGGCTCACGGCGTTCAGCCCCACGTTCGATTCCAGGGCCGAGGTAAGCCACCACCCGATGCCCTGGGCCTGGGCCAACGTAGCCCAGGCCTGGCTGGCTTGCAGGCCTCCGACCAGGGTAGGCTTCAAAATCAGGTAGGCCGGGCAGGTTTGCGCCAGCAAGGCTTCCTGCTGATGGGCCTCGGTCAGGCCAATCAGCTCCTCATCCAGGGCCACGGGCACCGGCGAGTGGCGGCAAACCTCGCGCATGGCGGCCCACTGCCCGGCCCGGATGGGCTGCTCAATGGAGTGCAGCTCGAAGCGGGCCAGCTGCTCCAGCTTGGGCAAAGCTTCGGCGGGGGCAAAGGCTCCGTTGGCGTCCACGCGCAGGGTCAGGCGCTCGGGGCCCGCCACCATCCGTATTTCCCGCAGCAGGTCCAGCTCCGTGGCAAAGTCGAGGCTGCCGATTTTCAGCTTTAGGCAGGTGTAGCCTTCGGTCAGCTTTTTCTCGATTTGCCCGCGCATGAAGGCCGCATCGCCCATCCAAATCAGCCCGTTGATGGGTACGCCCGCCTCGCCCCGACTAAAGGCCGTATCGTAAAGCAGGTGCCGGCCGCCGTGCTGCAGGTCGAGGATGGCGGTTTCCAGGGCGAAACGCAGGGCCGGCCACTCGGGTCCAACTAGCTCGGTGGCTTCCTGGGGTAGCAGCTCCCGCAGCTGGCGGCGGTTGAACTCCCGCACGAACCCTTCCAGGGTGGCCTCAAAGTCGGGGCGGTAGTCGGGGCTGAGGCCGGCCAGCGGGGCGGCTTCGCCCAAGCCTTCCACTTGCGGGTTTTCAGAATCGTACAGGTGCACGTAGTGTACTACATGCTCGGTAAGGGCTCCGCGAGAGGTCCGGGCGGGAAAATTGAAGTGCAACACACGGCGGGAAAGGCGGAGCTGGAGCATGGAAAAGCAAACGGGGTAGCAGGTACTGAAAGGCTAGGAGCGGCAATATACGGTGCGTCCGGCGGCAGGGCGGCCCCAACGACAAACGCCGCTCCCGCATCGGAAACCCGATGCGGGAGCGGCGCTGTAAACGTGACGGAGCTGGCAAAACCAGCTCCGTCGTTATCCTCAGTTGTCAGCTTATTCGGCGGCAGTGCCCTGAGTGCCGCGGCCGCGGCTAGCTTGGCCCCCCTTGCGGCCAGCAGCCCGGGCTTCTTCTGAGGTAAACCGGTGGCCCCGGCCGCTCTGGTGCGAGGCGCGGCCGCCTTCGCTGGCAATGCGGCGCTGGGTAGCGGGGTCCATGGCGGCAAAGCCGCGTGGACGCTTCAGCACGGGTGCTTCGGTGGAGTTCGTACGATTGGCAGATTTGGTGTTCATAGCTCGTGGGGTAAGTGTGGAAAGGAATCCTCAGGTCGAGAAGTGTTCTTCTTACGACCTGAGGTAACCGAAGATGTCGGAGCAATGGCCAAAAACCAATTTATAATTGTAAAATACCGCTTTGTACTGAGGAGCTGCCCGTAATTATACGTGGAGGTTACGTCAAACACGTACCGCTGAGCTTGCTTACAACTTGGCGCAAAACTACCCGCCTGGTTTGCCGTTTATCTGGGTGCTTGCTTTTCACTTTTGCCTTATGAACCCGACTTCTGCCCCCGTATTTTCTGCCGCCGCTACCGCCGCCCCGGCCCTGTTCAGCCGATTCCGCGCCGTGCGTGAGCAAACTGAGGCTCTGTGCCGTCCCCTGCTGCCTGAAGACACCGTGGTGCAGCCCGTCATTGATGTGAGTCCGCCGAAATGGCACCTGGCCCACACCACCTGGTTTTTTGAGACATTTCTGCTGCGCGAATACCTGCCGGGCTACGCAGTTTACCACCCCGATTTCGCCTTTCTGTTCAACTCCTACTACAACTCCCTGGGCTCCCGGGTTAACCGCGCCGACCGGGGCACTTTGTCGCGCCCGCCCTTGCAGGAAGTGTATGCGTACCGGGCTTTCGTAGATAAGCACATGGAGCAGTTGCTGGCCCTGCAAGACACGCTGCCGGCCGCGTTTCAGGAGCTGTTTGAACTGGGCCTCCAGCACGAGCAGCAGCACCAGGAGCTGCTGGCCACCGACATCAAGTACATTCTAAGCACCAGTCCGCTGGCCCCGGCCTACCTGCCGACGCCGGCCTTGCCCGCCTTTTCTCAACCGGCACCGCCCGTGAGCTGGCTGCCGGTTACGGGTGGAGTTCACCGCATCGGATTTGATGGGGAAGGGTTCTGCTTTGATAATGAACAAGCCCCGCACGATACCTACGTAGCTGATTTTGAGCTACAAAACCGCTTGGTCACCAACGCTGAGTACCTGGCGTTCATGGAGGCCGGCGGCTACCGCGACTTTCGCTACTGGCTGGGCGAGGGCTGGGAGCTGGTGCAGCAGCAGGGCTGGGAGGCGCCACTCTACTGGGTGCTGCGCGACGGGCAGTGGCACCGCTTCAGCCACCACGGCCTGGTAGCCGTGAATATGGCCGCTCCCGTTACCCACATCAGCTTTTACGAGGCCGATGCCTATGCGCACTGGCGGGGCTGCCGCCTGCCCACGGAGCAGGAATGGGAAATTGCGGCCCGGCAGTTTGGCGCCGCGCCCACCGGCACTTTCCTGGAAAGCGCCCTCTACGACCCGCAGCCGCTGCCCCCTGATGCCCCCGCCGACCAGTGCCACCAGCTTCTCGGCGACGCCTGGGAGTGGACCTACTCGGCCTACCACCCCTACCCCGGCTACCAGCGCGCGGCCGGCGCCCTGGGCGAATACAATGGCAAGTTCATGCTCAACCAGCTGGTGCTGCGGGGCGGCTCCTGCGCTACCCCCGAAAGCCACATCCGCCTTACGTACCGCAACTTCTTTCACGCCGATAAACGCTGGCAGTTCACTGGCATCCGGCTGGCGCGCTAAACGCGGCTACCTGAAACAATGCCCTACTCGGGCCGATCCGCTACCTCTCACGCGCATTGTTCTACTTTGTGCCCGGCGGCCGGCTCCCGGCTTCCCCTTCCTCTCGTCTCTCCTATGCGCCCCGACTCTGCTTCGGCTTCCGGCTCTGCCCTCGCCCTACCCCCGACCCATACTTCCAGCCCCGCGCCAGCCGGCGGTGCACTCACCCCGGCTAGTGCCCTGCAGCAGCACGTGCGGGCGGGGCTAAGTCGGCCGTTCAAAGCCTTGTCGTCCATGTATTTCTACGATGACGAGGGCAGCCGCCTGTTCCAGCAGATTATGGCCCTGCCGGAGTACTACCCCACCCGCACCGAGTTTGCCCTGCTGACCCAACACCAAGCTGCTATTGGTGCGGCTCTGCGCCCCCAGGAGCCCACGGAGCCATTTTTTCTGCTGGAGCTGGGGGCCGGCGACGGGCTGAAAACCAAGATTCTGCTGCGCCACCTGCTGGAAACGGGCGCCCAGTTCACCTATGTGCCCGTGGATATTTCGGAGGCTGCCCTGGCGGGGTTAGCGGCCAGTCTGCGCACTGAACTGCCTACCCTGCACGTAGAGCCTGTAGTGGCCGATTATGCCGATGCTTTGCGGCTCATGGCCAGCCGCCCGGGCCGCAAGGCGGTGCTGTTTCTGGGCTCCAACATTGGCAATTTCCTGCCCGAGGACCGGCACCGCTTCCTGCAAAACCTGGCCCTACCCCTTACCTCCGACGACCGGCTACTAGTGGGCTTCGACCTGCAAAAGGATCCGCGCCTGATTCGGGCGGCCTACGACGACAGCCAGGGCGTAACGGCCCGCTTCAACCTGAACCTACTGCGCCGCCTGAATCGGGAGCTGGAAGCTGATTTCGACCTGGCTCAGTGGCAGCATTACACCGACTACGACCCGCTCAGCGGGGCTGTGCGGTCCTTCCTGGTAAGTTGCCGGGCCCAGACGGTCCGGTTTGCCGCCCTGGACTGGGCCGTGGACTTTGCCGCGTGGGAAATGATTCACACCGAAAACTCCTACAAGTTTACTCGCCCCAGCATTGCGGCCACTGCGGAAGCGGCGGGCTTCACAGTCCAGGCATTTTTTACCGATGCCCAGGACTATTTTGCGGATGTCATTCTGCAACCCATCCGCTGATTGTGCCCTCGCCTGAGTGGTGAAGGGCAGCTTAACTCCGCTATGCCTGCTGCGTCTGCTCCTGCTGTTATTAGTCTGGCCTCCGGCTACGGTTCCTTTGCGCCTCCACTTGTTGCTACGGCGGCCGCCACGCGCGTACTGCAAGCGGCCGGGCCGCTGCCCGTAGCGGCGGTGGCTGGTTTACCCGAGTTGCGGGCAGCGCTGGCCGAGTCGTACCAACAAGCCGGAGCCAGTGGCGTTCAGCCTGAGCATGTGGTCGTAACGGGCGGCACCAAAGCGGCGCTGTTTGCCCTGCTGCAAGCCGTTCTTCGGCCCGGCGATGAGGTGCTGCTGCCCACCCCCAACTGGTTTGGTTTCTGGGAGCTGGTCGTCCGGGCCGGGGGCACCGTGCGGGCCCTGCCCCTGAGTGCAGCCGACAACTATGCGTTGGCACCGGAAACGTTGCGGGCCGCCCTCACGCCCCACACTCGGGTGGTGCTTTTTTCCAACCCGAACAACCCTACGGGCCGGGTATATTCCCGGGCGGAAATAGCCGGCTGGCTCAGCGTAACGCAGGATTTCCCGGACCTGTTTGTGCTCAGCGACGAAATCTATAACGGCATTACGTTTAGCCCCGAGCCAGTGCCTACCCTGCTCAGCTTTCCCGACCCACGCCAGCGGCATATGGTGGTAAATGGCTACAGCAAGTCGCTGGCCCTGATTGGCTGGGGCATTGGCTACCTAGTGGCTCCGCTGCCTATTGCCCAGATTTGCGCAGCTGGGCTGCACGCTACGGGCAGCGCCGTGCCGGTGCTGCAGCAGCACGCTGCCGTGGCCGCCACCCGTCACGCTTCTGCTATTGCCCGCAGCTTAATTGAGAGCTTGCAGCCTACCCGCCACCGTATGCAAACGGAGCTGGCCTTACTCCCCCAGGTGCCAGCCCCCCAGGCGGCAGCGACCTACTATTTCTTTCCCGATTTGCGCGCCTACCTCCGCCCCGAGCTGGAACCCGTCGCTGCCTCCGCCGAGTTGGTTGCCCGCCTGCACGCGACTGGCGTGGCCGTGGTAGATGGGGCTACGTGCGGCGCGCCGGGCTTCGTGCGGCTGTCGTATGCGGTGCCCATGGCCCAACTTGAGCCGGCGTTGGAGCGGCTGCGCGCCGGGCTGAGCACTCCGTTTTCGGCGGCCTAAACGGTAACGGCAGCCCCGGCTCTGCTGTACTAACCGGGGCACGTATGCGGGGTTCGGGGGCGGGAGGTTGTACCTTTGCGGCTTCTCTTTGCTGCTGTATGTCTTCCCGCTCCACGCTTCGCTCCCACCTGCTGCCCACCCTTGCATTGGCCTACCCCGTGATGCTCAGCCAGCTGGGCCACGTATTGGTGAACGTCTGCGACAGTATGGTGGTCGGGCAGACGGGCAAGGTGCCGCTGGCGGCCGTTTCCCTGAGCGTGAGCGTCAACACCGTGGTCATGGTGCTGGGGCTGGGGTTGACCATGGGCATCACGCCGCTGGTTGCCGCCGCCGACGGGCGCCGCGACGTGGCCGGCCTGGGTCGGTTGCTGGTAAACGGCGTGTGGCTAAGCCTAGCGGCCGGCGTGGTGCTGGCCTTGTGCGGTTTGCTGGTGCCGCAAATTCTGCCTTACCTGAACCAACCCGCCGAAGTAGTGGCGCTGGCTACCCCCTGGGTGCGGGTGATGTTTTTGTCGTTATTGCCCCTGATGGTGTTTCAGGGCTTCAAGCAGTTTGCCGAAGGCCTCGGGCTGACCCGCCAGGCCATGCTGCTTTCCATTCAGGCCAACGTGCTGAACGCGGTGCTCTGCTACGGGCTGGTGTTTGGCAAGCTGGGTTTGCCGGAAATGGGCATGATGGGCGCGGCCTGGGCTACCCTGCTGGCCCGCGTGCTCATGGCCGTACTAATGGCCGCCTACGTGCTGCGCGCCGTGCGCCTACAAGCCTACCGCGAGGCCGCCGCCCGCAACCTGCGCCCCGATGCTCCCGGCCTGCAGCGCCTGGTGGGGCTAGGCTCGCCCATCGGGGTCCAGATGATGTTTGAAATGGGCGCCTTTAGCTTTTCGGCCATCATGATAGGCTGGCTGGGCGCTACGGACCTGGCTGCCCACCAGATTGCTATTAACGTGGCATCCGTCACCTATATGGCGGCCAGCGGCCTGGCGGCGGCGGCTACTATCCGGGTGGGCAAGCACCTGGGCAGCCAAGATGCCCACGGGGCCCGGCAGGCTGGGCTGGCGGCGTACCTGCTCACGTTTATCTTCATGAGCCTGATGGGGGTGCTGCTGGTTTTGGGTCGTCACTCCATTCCGCTCTACTACAACCACGACCCCGCCGTGGTAGCGCAGGCGGCTTCGCTGCTGCTCATTGCCGCCGCCTTCCAGGTTTCCGATGGCCTGCAGGTGGTAGGGCTGGGCGCGCTCCGGGGGCTGGAAGATGTAAAAGTACCCTCCGTGGTAGCTCTGCTGGCGTATTGGGCCGCGGCCCTACCCCTGGGCTACGTACTGGGCTTCCGGCTGGGCTGGGGGGCTACGGGCGTGTGGGTAGGCCTGCTTACGGGCCTAACGCTGGTGGCCGGCGTCCTGCTGCTGCGTTTCCGCCGCCGGCCCGTACTAACCGCCGCTCCGGTGAACGAAGCGGCCCTCACCGCGCGTTAAGCAGCACAGCCCCAAGCCACTGCCCAACCGGCAGCGCCCCAGAAGCCTAGTACCTGCGTATCTGCAGCGTAGGTGCCGGGCGGGGCCTTGCTGGCTGATTTATCTTTTCTCGTTAGCTTCTTTAGCGCTACATGCTGTTTCCTCTGTCGCTGCCCTTGTTGCTGGGTTTGTTTACCGCCGAGCAGGGCCCGGCCGCGGCGGCCCCGGCCGCAAAGCCAGCCCCGGCTAAAATTGAGTGGCGGGCCGACCGGCTGCTTACCTGGGACGACTTCAAGAGCCGCCCCACCACCGACCGGCTGGCGGCGCTTACCTCTTCCACCATTGACGCCAAAGTAGGCTGCGTCGATTACGTTTTCTCGGCCCAGGTGCAGGCCGTGTTTGTGCCCACTGAGTCGTGGGTGCGTGACCCCAAGCGGGCCACTCCCGCGCTTTTGCGCCACGAGCAGGTACACTTCGACCTGACGGAGGTGCACGCCCGCCTGTTGCGCCAGAAGCTCAGCCTCGTCAAATTCGACTGTGAGAAGCTACAGCCGGCCTTCAGCAACATCACCAAAATGGCCTTCCTGACCTGGCAGCGCGAAGAAGCCCGCTACGACCAGGAAACCAACCACGGCCTGAACCTCCCTCGCCAGCAAGCCTGGGAGCAGCAAGTCCAGCAGAAGCTACAGCAGCTGCAAGCCTTTGCCTTGGCGAAGTAGACAATGAAGCACTGACTCCGTGCGCATTGCCCTGAGCTGATTAAAAGAACGTCATGCCGAGCGGAGCGAAGCATCTCGCGTGCTGATGCAGGATTACTACCCCAACGTCAGCACCCGAGATGCTTCGCTCCGCTCGGCATGACGTTCTTTTTTACCGTTTATACAGTATAGAGGATGTATCACTTTGTTTAGGAGGAAAGAGGAGGTTACACCCGACAGGTGGCGCCCTTGTGCGGCTCGCCACAATAGCCCGACACCTCCCTCACAAAATCCCCCTCTCACTAGTTAACCTTATGCTAACCTGGGCTGAATTTGAACGTGTTGATGTGCGGGTTGGGACGATTCTGGAGGCGCGCGAGTTTCCGGCGGCGCGGCGCCCGGCCTACCAGCTGCTCCTGGACCTGGGCCCCGAAATCGGGCAGAAGAAATCCAGCGCCCAGATAACCCACCACTACCAACCGGCCGAGCTGGTCGGACGGCAGGTGCTGTGCGTGGTGAATTTTCCGCCCAAGCAAATCGGCAAGTTTCTTTCGGAGGTGCTCGTTACCGGTTTTGCCGACGCCGAAGGGCACATTGTGCTGGCCAGCGTAGCCGGGCCCGTGCCCAATGGCAGCCGCCTGGTTTAGTTCTGCGGAGCAACTGGCCCCTGGGGCGCCCCGGCGGGCTGCAGCTTGGCTTCGCGCAGGGCCAGGCTGTCGACTACGGCGGCGTAAATTTCGTCCAGGTCCTTTTCGTGAATGGCGTAGTAGCGGTAGCTCTGCGTGAACGAGGAATCGTTGACCTCGTAGCGCCAGTACAGGTTTTTCTGGGCCGCGTGAAACAGGGCCCGCGCCGAGTCGGTGGGCAGGCCGGCGGCGTCGGCGCGGGCTTCCAGCGTGTGCAGCTCAATGAGCAGGCTCACCATCTTTTCGCGCGGAATAAGCTGGCGCGGGGGCGCTACTTCATCCGGCTTCTGGCAGGCCGTAACCAGCAGGGCCAAAGCGCCCAGCCACGTCATCACACGAAACGAATATTTTTTCACAGCGGCAAAGTTAGGAGGAACCCGTAGTTTAGGCGAAATGAAACCCGCCGATTCGCCTTTCCAGCACCTCGTCCGCAAGCTTCGGCAGATGGAAATCCGCATTCTGAAGGCCGTGGATGCCCAGCTGCAGGGCGATTTTCATTCCGTTTTCAAAGGCACGGGCCTGGAGTTTGATGATGTACGGCTGTATCAGTACGGCGACGAGGTGCGCGCCATTGATTGGGCCGTTTCCAGCAAAGGCCACGGCACCTTCGTAAAAACGTACAAGGAAGAACGGGAGCAGCAGGTGCTTTTATTGCTCGACGTCAGCGCTTCCCAGCAGGTAGGGGCCGCCGCCCGCCGCAAGATTGATGTGGGCCGGGAAATTTGCGGAGTGCTGGCCCTGGCCGCCGCCCGCCAGGACGCCCAACTGGGAATTCTGGCTTTTTCCGACCAGAAAGAATTGTACTTGGCTCCGGGCAAGGGCATTCGGCACGCCTATTCCCTGATTAAGCGCCTGTTTGAGCTAAGCCCGCGCAGCCGCCACACGGCCGTGGCAGGCGGTATTAAGCAGGCGCTGGGGCTGCTCAAGCGCCGTACCATTGTGTTGCTGATTTCCGACTTCATTGATGCCGAGTACGAGCGGGAGCTGACCATGCTGGCCCGCAAGCACGACCTGATTGTGCTGCAGCTGCTGGACCAGCGGGAGCGGGAGTTTCCGCCCCTGGGCATCATCCCGCTTCACGACCAGGAATCGGGGCGCACCGTGTGGGTGAATACGTCCTCGGCCGCGTTTCGGGCCCGCTACCGCGCTACCTACGAGCTGAACCGGGAACAAATTGGCCAGATCTGCCGCCGCCACCGCACCGAGTATCTGTCCATTGCCACCGACACGGATTTTGTACCGCAGCTGGTGCATCTGTTCCGGCGGCGCAACCAGCGCGGGGGTCGTGGGTAAGGCGCTAGGCTGGCTTTACGAGCGGCAAAGAGAGGCTGCCTGGGCCGCGTTGCTAAGTCTGATGCTGTTGACGCAATTAGCTGTGGCCCAGTCTGAACTAGTAGCCTCCGAAGCCCCGACCGGCCGGTTTCAGCGGCCCACCGTGCGCGTGGGCGAAGTAGTTGACTACGAGCTTTCCTACCGGCACGGAGCTACCCTGGAGGTTATCTTCCCCGATTCGGCCGCCGATTTCAGCCCCTTCGAATACGTGGGCCGGCGCTACTACCTCACCCGCACCCGCCAGGGCCGCAGCCTCGACCGGGCCGTGTACCGCCTGCGCACCTTCGCCCTGGACTCGGTGCAGACGCTCGTATTGCCCGTGACGGTGCTCAGTGGCCGCGACACGCTGCTGCTACCCACCGCCCCAGCCCGAATCAGGCTGGTGCGCACTGCCCCTACCAGCGCCGGCGAGGCTCCGGTGTTGCGCCAGAATTTGCAGCTGATGCCGGTGGAGCCGCAGTTCAACTACCCCTACTGGCTGGCCGGTACGGGGCTGCTGCTCCTGCTGGTGGGCGCGGTGGTGCTGGGCTTCCGGCGGGGGTTGCGCCAACGCTACCGCCGCTACCGCCTGCGGAAAAACCACGCTTACTTTCTGGCCCAGTATGCCCGCCACGTGGAGCGCTTTACGTTGTCCCGCTCCCTGACCAACATGGAGCGCGCCATCACGCTCTGGAAAAACTACCTCTCCACCCTCGAAGACGACAATATCACGAGCCTGACCACCCGCGAAATTGTGGCTCACTACCAGAATGACGCCGACGTAAGCCTGGCCCTGCGCCTGGCCGACCGGGTTATTTATGGCAACCAGTTTTCGGAAGACGACACAGAAACCGACCTGGCCTTTGAGCTCCTACGCAACTTTGCCGAGCGGCAGTATACCCATGTGCTGCGTCAGCTGGGCGAGCCAGCGGCCTTAGGCGCCGCGCGGCGGCCAACAACCCCGGTGGCCTAGCGTCGGCCGCCGCCGAATCACTACTTTTGCCCCATGCCGCAGCTCTGGCCCGATGTATTGGCTCCCGTGCTGGATAGCGTGCGCTACGCTACCCTGGCCAGCTACAGCTGGGAGCAGCCCCGCCTGCTGCTGCTGCTGCCGCTGGTGCCGCTGCTGTTTGTGCTGCGCTGGGCCCTGGCCCGCCGGCACCGGGCCAAGCTGGGAGTAGCCTTCGTGGCCGGGCAACTCCCGCGCGACTGGAGCACGGTGCTGCGCTTTTTGCCCGACGTGGTGCTGGCCCTGAGCATGGGTTTTGCCATTCTGGCTCTGGCCCGCCCCCAGCGTACCGATGAGCGGGTAGTACAGAGCGGCGAAGGCATTGATATTCTGCTCGTTTTGGACGTATCAGGTTCTATGGAGCTGCAGGATCTGCGGCCTAACCGCCTGGAAGCAGCCAAACGGGTAGCCCGCGGGTTTATTGATGGCCGCCAGGGCGACCGAATCGGGCTGGTGGTGTTTGCCGGCGACGCCTACTCCCTGGCCCCGCTCACTACCGACTACGACCTGCTGCGCGACAACCTGCAGAGTTTGCGCCTGGGTATGATTGCCAACGATGGTACGGCCATTGGCACGGCCCTGGGCGTGGCCACCAACCGCCTGCGCGACTCCCGCTCCCGCAGCAAGGTGTGCATCCTGATTTCCGACGGCGAAAACACGGCTGGCTCCCTCGACCCACTTACGGCCGCCCAACTGGCCCACGCCTACGGCCTGAAGCTCTACACCATCGGGCTGGGCCAGGACGGCGTAGTGCCCTACGGCACCGACGAAACGGGCCGCCCCACCTACGTTACAACGCGCCTGGATGAAACCACCATGCGGCAAATAGCCCAGGCCGGCGAGGGCCGCTTCTTTCGCGCTACCGATAACGCCGGGCTACGCCAGATTTTCACCCAGATCAACCGCTACGAAAAGTCCGAAATCAAGCAGACGCGCTACCGCAACACCCGCGACTACTACCGCATCTACCTGTTCTGGTGCCTGGGCCTGTGGCTAGTGTGGCTGGGCCTGAAAAACACGTTTCTGACCAATGCTTTGGAGGACTAAATCACGGATGCAGACGGATGCATCGGATTTCACGGATGCTGGTGGTCGCCTTTTCGGCGTAGTAGTGCTCAATTTGGTGTAGGTGGATTTATTGGATTTCATGAATTTTGTTTGGCCGATTCCTGGAATTTGCGGTTTGCTAGCTACCCGCACACGACCTTTGCGCTCTTGCCTTTGAGGAGCTCCAATCGGCAACTGCTCCGGCAAGATCTGCCTTCCGTGTTTACAATCCGAAAAATCCGTCTAAATCCGTGATCCGCGACAACCTGCACCGCATTCAGCAAGACCTCTCCGGCACGGCCGCTCGGCTGGTGGCCGTCACAAAAACGCATCCGGTGGAGCGGCTGCGCGAAGCGTATGAGGCCGGGGCCCGCCTTTTCGGCGAAAACCGGGTGCAGGAAATGGCGGCCAAGCAGTCGGAGCTACCCGCCGATGTGCAGTGGCACCTGATTGGGCATCTGCAGACCAACAAGGTCAAGTACATTGCTGCTTTTGTGCACACCATTCAAAGCATCGACAGCCTGAAACTGCTACTGGAAGTTGAGCGGCAGGCCGCCCGCCACAACCGCGTGATTGAGGGGCTGCTGCAGTTTCATATTGCCGCCGAGGAAACCAAAACCGGCCTGAGCCTGCCCGAGGCCGAGGAAATGCTGCAATCAGCGGAATTTCGGGGGCTGCAGCATGTGCGCCTGACCGGCGTGATGGGCATTGCCACCAACACCCCGGATGAAGACCAGCTGCGCCGGGAGTTCCGGCAACTGCGCGGCTACTTCGACAAGCTAAAGGCCTTGTACTTCCCTCAGGATGAAGCGTTCCGGGAAATTTCCATGGGCATGAGCTCCGATTATCCCCTCGCCCTACGGGAAGGGAGCACGCTCATTCGGGTAGGTAGCGCTATTTTTGGCTCCCGCTGATCCATCGTAGTTATCAGCGGGCAGGTGGTAATTGGTAGTCGTAAGTACAGCTCTCATAACTACTCCCTAACGAGCAACCGCTACGTATCCTCTACCCGCTGACAACCAACATTTCCACCTCTCTACCAGACTCCTATGACGGCTCGTCTTGTTCTTCAACTGGCAGCTCTGCTCGGCGCTTTGGGCGTAGGCATCGGGGCTTTCGGGGCCCATGGCCTGCGGAAAATGCTGGAAGCCTCCGGGCGTTTCGAAACGTTTGAAACCGCTGTACGCTACCAGTTCTACCACGCTTTGGCTTTGCTGGCGGTAGGTATTCTGCTCCACGTAAAGCCCGAGCTGCGCAGCCTCGGCACGGTAGCCTGGCTGTGGCTGGGCGGAGTACTCGTGTTCAGTGGCTCGCTCTACGTGCTCTGCCTGACGGGCATTACCAAGCTGGGAGCCGTCACGCCCATCGGCGGCGTGCTGCTCATTGCCGGCTGGGTGGTGCTGCTGCTGGCGGCTCGTCAAGTATAGCCCAGGAAGCTGCTACAACCAAAAAGGCTTGCCATCTGGCAAGCCTTTTTGGTTTTCTGTACCGAAGCGTAGCGCTTAGGAAGCCTTTCTCTTGGCTTTGGTTTTGTTGTCGCTGATTTTGGTCTTTTGCTTGGCTTCTTTTGCATCAGCAGGAGCCGAAACATCGGAGGAAGCGGGGGCCACGTTCATGGCAGCGGCGGCATCCTTCACGTCGCCTACCAACGACACCATGGCGTTACCACCCGCCGAGTTCGACTCAATAGTCAGCACTTTGTTTTGCATGCCCATTTTGCCGGCCGAGTTGAACTTGGCCGTAACCGTGCCCGATTTGCCAGGCATGACGGGCTCCTTGGTCCAGTCGGGGGTAGTGCAGCCGCAGCTCACGCCAATGTTGGAAATCACCAGCGGCTGGGTGCCTACGTTCTTGAACTTGAAGGTGTGTTCTACCACATCACCCGTTTTGATGGAGCCGAAGTCGTACTTCATTTCCTCAAACTGAATTTGCGGACCGGCTACTTTGGTCTGGGCATTGGCCGGCTTAACGGCCGCCGTCTGGGCTTGGGCCGCGAAGCCCATGACGGACAGCGAAAGAGCCAGAAGAAGTGCTTTTTTCATGGGATGAATGCGTGAATGCGTTGGAAGTAAGCAAAAATACAAGTTTCAGGCGCCGGGCCAAGTTACGTGCCAGTTTTCACCCTGGCCCCAGAAGCCGACGTGAAGAACAACGCACGGCGGCCGTTGTTGGGTTCTTTTTTCAGCCTAAATCTGTCGGTAGGAATAAAGCAAGGAATCTGGGTTAGCCTCCGGACGATTGAGCCAGATTCCTCACTCCGTTCGGAATGACAAGATTTACTCCGGCGTTTCGTCGGCGAGCAGCTTTTTGTTGAAGTTCAGCAGAAACAATTTCTCCGAGGAGCGCGTGACAGCCGTGTAAAGCCAGCGGGCGAATTCGCTGTTCACCATATCTTCTTTCAGGAAGCCGTGGTCTACAAAAACGGCCTGCCACTGCCCGCCCTGGGCTTTGTGGCAGGTAAGGGCGTAGGCGAACTTCACTTGCAGGGCGTTCAGAAAAGGGTCCTTGCGCAGGGCGGCGGTGCGCTCCTTCTTGGTTTCGAGGTGGGCGTAATCAGCACTCACGGCGTCGTAGAGGGCTTTGTTCCGGTCGGCAGGCAGGGCGGGGCTTTCCGTGTGCAGGGTGTCAAGCAGGAGCTTGATTTCCATGTCGGGCTCGTCGGGGTAGTCCACGAGGCGCACCCGGGCATCGGCAAAGCGGAACCCGAACTCCTCGGTGAGGCGCACAATTTTCACTACCTGCACAAAGTCGCCGTTGGCCAGAAACCCGATTTCTGAATCCTTGGGCAGCCAGTAGTAGTTGTTGCGCACCACCATCAGGTAGTCGCCCGACTCAATTTCATCCTCGGCCTCGAACAGAATGCGCCGGATGTACTGGTTGTACTGGTTGGCGTTTTTGTTGGAACGGCAGATGATGGTGCTGTTCTCGTGGCCGAAGTTCTTGTAGGCCCAGCGCAGCCCGTCCTCCAGCTTGTCGCCGCCCATCGAGAAAATATCGGGGTAGCCTTTTGTGAAGAAGGTGATTTGCGGGTGTTCCTCGCGCAGCTCCTCCCGTAGCACCGTGGCGTTCATCAGAATTCCCGACTGCTCGGCCTGACGCATCACCTGGCGCAGCTCCACGGAATCAACCTGGGCGCGGAAGCGGTGGCGCAACAGCTCGGGGTCGAGGGCGGGTGAGAGCAGCTGGCCCACGGGCGGCAGCTGGGCCGTGTCGCCGATGAGCAGCAGGCGGTTCGAAGTTTTCTCGAACACGTAATTCATCAGGTCGTCGAGCAGGCCGTTTTCACCGAAGGCCTTTTCGTCGGAAATCATGGAGGCTTCGTCCACGATGAACAGGGTGTCCTGGGCGCGGTTGGGCTGGCGCTGGAACGAGAGGCCCTGGCTGGGCGAGCCGCTGGTCTGGCGGTAGATTTTCTTGTGAATGGTGCTGGCCGCTACCCCCGAGTAGGTGCTCATTACTTTGGCGGCGCGGCCGGTAGGGGCCATCAGCACGTACTTGCGGCCCATGCGGTGCAGCCACTGCACCAGGGCGCTAACCACGGTCGTTTTGCCCGTACCGGCGTACCCGCGTAGAATAAACGCCTTGCGCCCCGGCAGGGCGTCGCCCAAAAAGCCATCCATCTGCCGAAACAGCGTGGCTTGGTCCTGGGTAGGTTCGTAGGGGAAATAGTCGCGGACGGAGGGAGTTCTAACGGAGAGCATAAGGCTGTATTCGGGTAACAAAGCTACGCCGGTTTAAGCTCCCAGGTGGTGGCACTGCGTAATTGAGCAACTGTTCCGCCGGGCTTATTTACTACAAGACCCTGGTAGAACAAGTATCCCGTTTTTCTGCATCCAGTGCTACGCCACCGGCAGGGTTACAATGAACTCCGAGCCCCTACCCTCTTCCGACGTTACCCGGAGGGTTCCGCCGTGGCTTTTCACGATGTCGTAGCTCAGGGAGAGGCCCAGGCCCGTGCCTTCGCCGGCGGGCTTGGTGGTAAAGAAGGGCTGGAACACGTTGGCCAGCACTTCCGGCGACATGCCAGCGCCGTTGTCTTGCACCCGAATTTCAGCCCCAGCCGGCCCGGCCTGGGTGCTAATTTTTACCACGGGTTGGTAGGTGGCTTCCCCGGCTCGCCGGCGCTGGGTTACGGCGTAAAAGGCATTAGTGAACAGGTTGAGCAGCACCCGGCCCATGTCCGAAGGCACCATAGCCAGCAGCGGCAGATTGGGGGCCAGGTCGGTTTCCACTGCTACGTGTAGGGCTTGGTCGCGCAGCTCGGGGCTTTGGCGGGCCAGTTGCAGGTACTCCAGCAGCAGGGCGTTCAGGTCGGTGGCTTCCCGCTGCCCGGTGCCGGAGCGGGAGTGCTCCAGCATGTCCTTGATAATGGCGGAGGCCCGAATGCCGTGCTGGCTGATTTCCTGCAGGTTCTGGCGCAGCCCCAGCAGAATTTCCTGCTCCAGCCCCGGCTTGCTGCCCGCCTCATGAATGGTATCGACCATGGTGGTACTGACCTCGGCAAACCGCTTCATGAAGTTGAGCGGATTCTGCAGCTCGTGGGCAATGCCGGCCGATACCTCCCCCACAAAGGCCCACTTCTCGGACTGCACCAGCTGGTGCTGGGTAGCGCGCAGCTGGGCCAACGTCTGCTTCTTCGCCTGCAGCTGCCGGTACACGGCCAGCCCCAGCCCCGACACCAGCAGAATGGCCACGGCCGCTACCCCCAGCAGTTGATTGCGCTGCCGGAGCCGGAGGTCCTGCAGGCTTTTTTCGTGGCGCAGACGCGCAATCTGGTTGTTTTGAGCCTGTTCTATCCGCTCCCCCTCGTACTGGGCCAGCAGGTTATTGCCCTGAGCGGCATGCAGGGTGTCCAGCAGGTCCAGGTAGATGCGGGTGTAGCTGCGCAGGGGCTCGGCCGCGCCCCGGGCGTCTTGGAAGCGGATGATCTGCTTCAGGTATTTGGGGCGCAGCATCTGAAAATTGGCTGCCGTGGCTTTCTCATAGGCCCGCTGCCAGGCCGCATCTGCCCGGGGGTAGTCCTGCCGGGCGGTGTAATACTGGGCCCAGGTGGCATCGAGGGCAAACTCGCCGGGGCGGCCAGTAATGAGCATGCGCAGGGAATCGGCAATGTGCTGGGCTTGGGCAAGCAGCGGCCCTACCTCCCGGGGGCGGTTTAAGGCCAGCAGCACCTGGCTTTTCAGCACGAGGCCGTAGGCCGTAAACTGCCGCTTATCAACGGAGTCGAGGCGGGCAGTTTCCAAGGCTTGGTTGGCGTAGCGCAAGGCCGCCGCTAGGTTGCCCTGCTGCAAGTTGAGCTTGGTTACTGCCTGCAGCGCAAACAGGCGCTGCAGCCCATTAATCCGGTATTTTTTGTTTAAGACCGACGCCTGTTCCAGGTAATGCAGGGCTTTCTGAACATTGCCCCACTCGGCGTAGGTAGTGCCCGCTACCATCAGCTCGTTGGTGAATAAGCGGCGGTGAAACCCCTGAAACAGATCCGCTGCGTGCAGGTAGCAACTGATGGCCTGATTATAGTCGCCGCGGTGGCGAAAGGTGCCGCCCAGCACCAGGTAGCAGGCCGCCTGATTTTCTACGGCCCCCTGAAGCCGGTACTGCTTGAGCTTGCGGTTGAAATAAGCAAAGCGGGCGGCAGACTCGCCCAGTTCGTTGTAAAGCGGGCCCAAATCAATCAGAAGCAGAGGAATGGGGTGCTGGGCCTCATCAAACAGTTCAATGGCTTGGTGCAGAGCGGCCAGGGCTTGGTGGGGCTGGCGGGTTTCTACCCAAAAATTAACGCCGGCCCGCAGCTCCCGGTAAGGAGCATCATCCAGCTGCTGGGTGCGGGCATTCAGCCGAAACAGCTCATCCAGCAGGGGAAGCACCTGGGCCCGCCGCCGCACCTCGGTTAGCTCCACCACATCCAGCATATGGATAAGCGTGCGCACGCGGGCGGTATCGGCTTGCGGGCGCTGCAACACGTGACAAAGCGAATCAAAGTCGGCGGCCCAGTACGCGTGTTGTGCTACCATAGGCCGGCCTACCAGCAGCAGCAGCACGGTAATAATCCACTTCATATCTGTTGAGCGCTGCGCCACGGGAAGTCCTGGCCGGCCCGCCAAGTTGGGAAGAAAACAGCAAATTCCGCCCCGCCCTATCCCGCCGCCGCGTGCGCTTTCCCGCTAAGCCTGCTAGCACCACCGGCGCGGGCCGCAGAGCTGCCCCGCGGCCCGCGCCGGACGGGGCAGTTGCGGTGGTACCCGGAAGGTTACGTATATTTTGCGGGTTGCTGGCCCGCACAGGGGCCGTGGTTTTTCCTTCGTACTCAGCCTGTTTGCAATGGAACATCTGGATTATCTTCTGGCCGGTGCGCTGGGCCTGGCGCTGGCCGCCTGCAGCGGCTTCCGCGTATTCGTGCCGCTGCTGGCTGCTTCCCTGGCCTACCGTACCGGCTACCTGACGCCATCCGCGGGCTTCGCGTGGCTCGGCACCTGGCCGGCCGTAGCGGTGCTGGGCACGGCCACCGTAGCCGAAATTCTGGGCTACTACCTCCCCGTAGTCGATAACGTGCTGGATACGATAACCGGACCGGCTGCTTTTCTGGCCGGCACCATTCTCATGACGTCGGCGCTGCCGGACATGCCCCCGGTGCTGCGCTGGGGACTAGGAGTGCTGGTAGGGGGCGGCACGGCGGGCATTATTCAAACGGGCACCTCCTTGCTTCGGGCGGGCTCTACCGTTACCACGGCCGGGCTGGGCAACCCGGTGCTGGCTACGGTTGAAAACCTGCTGGCCCTTGTGGGTACGGCCTTGGGGTTGTTGCTGCCGCTGCTGGTGGCCGCGCTGGCAGTAGGCATGGTGGTGTGGGTGCTGGTTCGGCTCCGGCGCTGGCGGCAGCGCCGGACGGCCCGGCGGGCTCAGCTAGCCGCTGGCGGACTGGAGTAAACCCCCACCCAAGCACACTAAAAATCCAGGGTCCGCAGTTAGTAGAACCCGCACACCTGCTTTCTTCGTAAGCTTGCGTCTTCGCGTTAGCCTGCCCTGGGTGCTGTGCTTTTTTTATGACTGACTTTTCTTCGGCGGCTCCCTCCGCCTCCCTGCTGGAAGCCTACGCCGGCATTGCCCGGGTTCGGGTATGCGGCCTGCTGGTTCAAGAAGACACCTTGCTGCTCACGGCCCACCGCGGGCTACTCCCTAATCAGCTGCCGTTCTGGTCGCCGCCGGGCGGGGGCTGGCAGTTTGGCGAAACCCTGCAGCAGTGCCTGGCCCGGGAGTTTGAGGAAGAAACGGGCTTGGCCGTTAGCGTAGGTCGATTTCTACACCTGCACGAGTTTCGGAGCCCGACGCTGCAGGCCCTGGAGTTGTTCTTTGAAGTGCGCCCCCTCGACCCAGCCGCCACGCCTACCCTCGGCCGCGACCCGGAACACGCCCCCGACGCCCAGCTGCTCACTCAACTGGCGTTTGTCACGCCGCGCCAGCTGGGCCAGCTGCTACCCTCGCAGGTACACCCCGTGCTTCGCGACATTATCAGCCCCGATGACGTGTTCATTCCCCAGATTCGGTTTCAGGCCAATCCCTCGTAATCGTCCCCGTTTTTGCTGGGCCTGTTGGGTGGCTACTTAGCCCGGGGAAGCTGCTGGGCAACCCGGTTTTTGTGTCGGCTGGCTCCTACGTACCTTTAGCGGACAATTGTTCCTGTTCGTGCCCACTCTTTGCCCTACCCCTATGTCCACCACCGTCTTTATGCCCCCGGTTGCCCTGCACCGCTTGCACGACGAAACGCTGGACCTGGAAAACCTGTCTGCCTACAACCTGTACCTGACTGCCGGCGCGGCCGGCCTGCGCGTGGGCGTGGCCGATGTACGCCGCAACAAGTTCGTGGCCCTGGAAGATTACGCGGCTCCCGACGGCGCCATGCCCCTGGCCGGGCAGGTGCAGGCCCTGGCCGCCGAGCACGAGCTGGTAGGCCGCACCGGCTGGAACCGGGTGCTGCTGGCCGTCCAGAACCGACACTTTACCTTGCTGCCGGCCTCCCTTTTTCGCCCCGGCGACGAGGCCACCTACCTGCGCCTGCACCACGCCACGGACCCGCAGCGCGAGTCGGTTCACCACTACACCCATACGGGCCTGGAAATCAGCAGCGTTTTTGCGGCCGAACGTGGGCTGGCCGAATGGTTTCGAGCTACCTACCCCGAAGGCCGGCTGGTGCACCATACCAGCACGCTGCTGGAAGGCGTTGCCCACCAAAATGAACAAGGCAACGCCCGCCGCATTTACCTCAGCATTGGCCACCAGGAAGTTACGCTGGTTGCCATGCGCGACAAGCAGCCGGAATTCTGCAACGTCTTCCCCTTCAGCACCCCCGAGGACCTGATTTACTACACCATTCTGGTGATGCAGGAGTTGCAGCTCAACCCCGACCAGGATCTGGTGACGGTGTGGGGCGACTTAATGCACGACTCGGAGCTGTTTACCATCCTGCGCAAGTACATCCGCAACATCCGCTTTGGCAACCGGCCCTACGATTTGAGCTACAGTTACCGCCTTAACGACGTCTTTGAGTACCGTTACTTCGAGCTGTACGCCCTGCACCTGTGCTAAATGGTGATGTAGTGATTTGGTGAGGTCGTGACCCAGCGAGTTTAAAAAAGCCCGTCCTCCTGAGTCCGGCAAAGGACTTTACCACGGCAGCACATGCCGTTATTACGCCCGTCGTTCTTGCGTGAGAAGGTTCTTCGCTGGGCTCAGAAGGACGACGGGCTTTTTTCAAACTCACTACATTCCCCAATCACCTCTTCCTCATGCGAATTGCTTTGTTCCCCGGCTCCTTTGACCCTTTTACCAACGGCCATCTGGATGTAGTGCGGCGCGGTACGACGTTGTTCGACGAGGTGATTATTGCCATCGGCAACAACAGCAGCAAGCAGCGCTACCTGCCCGTGGAGCAGATGATTAGCCTTATTGAGGAGATTTTTCGGGAGGAGCCGCGGGTCTCGGTGCGGGCTTACAAGGGGCTAACGGCCGATTTTGCCCGCGAGGTGGGCGCCCGATTCCTGCTGCGGGGCCTGCGCAACACCACCGACTTTGAGTACGAAAACACCATTGCCCAGGCCAACCGCCACGTTAACCCGGCCCTGGAAACCGTATTCCTGATTACCTCGCCCACCCTGGCAGCCATCAGCAGCACCATCATCCGCGAAATCCACCGCTTCGGCGGCAACGTCGATGATTTCGTGCCTTTTCACCTGCCGCCGGTAGCGGGGTAGCTCCTTGCGCATTAGCACCAAAAAGGCCGCTCTACTTTAAAGGGCGGCCTTTTTAGTTCGCTTTAAGCCGGGACCTACTTCCGGGACACCACGCGCATCCCAACAATTTCGCGGTTGTTTTGGGGGTTCACCACAGGTAGCACAATGTAGTCCGTGGCCGTTAGGCTGAGGTTGCCGTTGCGCAGGATTTCATCTTCATCCGTGCCCACCAGTACTAGGTCGCGCACTTTGCGGGTGCGGGCATGGAACGTGGCCACGATGGTGATGCCGTTCCGCTCAAACGTGTTGATCCAGTCTTCGCCCTTGGTCGCTTTCATTTGCTCGGCCGTGGGCTCAGCGCTTACTTTCTGGTCGCGGGCCTCCTGCGGAGTGCCCAGCACCCGCCGTACCTGGTCGATGTTGCGGCCTACCAGGGCCGGCACATCCACGGCGGCTTTGCTACCGGCTTCTACGCTGCCCGTGCTGGGGTCGTTAGGTTCAGAAACGGTTTGAGAGCCGGTGCAGGCTGCCATTCCCAGGAGCAGCAACGCAAACGGCAGGCAACGAAATGGGCGCATCGGCTCAACCATCGTTAATCGTTAAAGTAAAGTTACTTGGCTGACTCGCGGTCGGCGGGGGCCTGGCCCGCGGTTTCACTCAGGTAGTGGCGCACAACCAGCGCAATGCTGGCGTAGGATTCCTCCAGCACGTTTAGCGCGTCCTGCGGGGTCATCCAGCGCACTTCCTCAATGTACTCCTCAGCCTGGGGCTTCATGAAGGAGTCATCCAGGCAGCGCATGATGTACCAGTTTGTTTTCTTCAGGATTTTGTTGCCGTTGTAGGCGTAAGAATGCCAGGTGCTGGGCAACTTTTCCCCAATTTCCACCTTGATGTTGCATTCCTCTTCCACTTCGCGCAGGGCGCCCAGGGCAGGATCTTCCTCTTTTTTGAGCTTGCCTTTGGGCAAGTCCCACTTCCCGAGCCGGTAGATCATCAGAATCTGGCCGTCTTTCACCACCAGGCCACCGGCGGCTTTCACAATCTTAAACTGATCTTTCAGATGCAGAATAAGCCGCTTTTTCTTGCGCGCCAGCAAGGTGAGGGAAGTAAGCTTTTTGAGCTTTTTCACTTCCATCAGACGTAGCAGCCGGTCCACGAACACGTCCGTTACGTCGCGCACCAGCACATCCCCAATCAAATCCTTGGAAATGAACTCATCCTCCGGATTTAGAATCAGGTCGTACTTGTGCTTGTATATCTTCTCGCTGTTCTTCTTAATAATCAGCGGAATATCGTTGATGAAAACGTTCATCGCGGGGTAATCTGGAGGGGCGAAAAGGGGACTCAGGCGGGTTGCTGCAAAGCACAGCATATTTCCCCGGAAACGAAAGCCTTCGGGGTCGGGCAAGATACGGGATGTCAGCGGTTGTGTTGTATAAAGCTGCACCGCTACCGCATAAAGCCACCGCGCTGGCGGGCAGGAAACCTGCTCCGCGCCTGCTACCTTCGCCGGCATGAAGAAAATTGGCTTGCTCTCCGACACGCACAGCTACCTCGACGAGCGGATTCTGCACCACCTGCAGGATTGCGACGAAATCTGGCACGCCGGGGATTTTGGCACGGCGGAAGTAGTTGAAACCCTGGCGGCGGTAGCGCCCCTGCGTGGGGTATACGGCAATATTGATGGCAACGAGGTGCGCCATACCCAGCCGCTGGTGCAGCATTTTGAGCTGGAAGGCCTGCAAGTGCTGATGACGCACATTGGCGGCTACCCCGGGCACTACAGCCCCGCGGCTCGGCCGCTGGTGCAGCAGGAGCGCCCCGGCCTTTTTATCAGCGGGCACTCCCACATTCTTAAAGTAATGCCCGACCCGCGGCTGGGGTTGCTTCACCTCAACCCAGGAGCCGCCGGCCGCCACGGTTTTCACAAGGTCCGGACCCTGCTGCGCTTTGCCGTGGCCGAAGGCCGGGTGCAGCAGTTGCAGGTAGTGGAGCTGGGGCCGAAGTAGCCTTTCCTTTCATTATGCCCCGCGCCTACCTGAACGAATCCTTGCCAACTAAAAAAGCGCCCCTTCCCGGAGGAAAAGGCGCTTTTGGAAATTCTGGTTGTATACCCACCGACACCGGGGTAGGTGCACCAGACGTAACGTCCGGACTAAGCGGCTGCTTCGGTCGTGGCTTCGCTCTTGGTGAAGCGGGCTTTCAGCTCGTCGAGGTCCACGTTCTTCAGAACGGGCGTGAGGAGCAGTTGCTTAATGATGCGCTGCTTGTTGTTGGCGCGGGCAATGTTCTTGCGGTGCTTCCGCTTCAGACGGGTAACGGTCATTTTTCCGGGTCGGTTTAGGTCTTCTACTAAATGAGGGGCAAAAGTAACGACTAAATTTGAAACCGGGAAACCTTTCCCGCATTTCCTTCCTATCCTAACCCAATGACTGATTCTGTAATTGATTTGCGCTCCGACACCGTGACGCGCCCGACTCCGGCCATGCTGGAGGCCATGTTTCAGGCCCGCGTAGGCGACGACGTGTACGAGGAAGACCCGACCGTGCGGGCCCTGGAGCAGGAAGCTGCTGCCTGCTTCGGGCTGGAAGCCGGCCTGTTCTGCCCTTCTGGCACCATGACCAACCAAATTGCCATTAAGGCCCACACCGAGCCGTTGTCGGAGGTTATCTGCGAGCAGAATTCCCACATTTACCTCTGGGAGGTAGGCGGCATTGCCTTTCACTCGGGCGCTTCGGTGGCCCTGCTGCCGGGCAACCGCGGGCGCCTGACCGCCGCCCAGGTAGAGGCCGCCATTCGCCCCGTGAACGTGCACTACCCCACTACCTCCCTGATTTCGCTGGAAAACACCCACAACCGCGGCGGCGGAAGCTGCTACGGCTTGGGGGAGTTGGAAAGCATTGCCGAGGTAGCGCGCCGCCACCAGATTCCGCTGCACCTTGATGGGGCCCGCATCTTCAACGCCCTGGTGGCTACCGGTCAGCCGGCCCAAGAGTACGGCCGCATTTTCGACACGATTTCGGTGTGTTTAAGCAAGGGGTTGGGAGCACCAGTGGGCTCCGTGCTGCTGGGCAGCCAGGCGTTCATCCAGAAAACCAAGCGTATCCGCAAGGTGATGGGCGGGGGCATGCGCCAGGCTGGCTACATTGCCGCCGCGGGCCTCTACGCCCTGCAAAACAACGTGGAGCGCCTCTCCGATGACCACCGCCGGGCCCGGCAGCTGGGCACCACGCTGGCGGCCCAAAGCTACGTGGCGGAAGTGCTGCCCGTGGAAACCAACCTGGTTATTTTCCGCCTTCAGGAAGCTACCCCCGCCGAACAGTTCCTGGCTCGCCTGGACCAGCAGGGCATCCGGGCTACCTCCTTCGGGCCCCAGATGATTCGCTTTGTCACCCACCTGGACATTGACGACGCCATGATCAGCCGCGTAGAAGCTGCGTTGGGGGCTATGTAATACCCTGGTCTGCCCAGCCAAATGGTAAAACGAAACGCGTTGGTCGGGCCCGGGGTGAGCTAACCCCGGGCCCGACCAACGCGTTCTAGCTATTTGCGGTATCCTTTTCCTCTGGCCTGTTGATGGAATTATACAACACCTTCGCCCTGCTGCTGGTAGCCGCCGCTACGTTTGGCTATGTAAACCACCGGTTCCTGCGGCTTCCCAGCACCATTGGCCTTATGGTGCTGGCCCTGGTTTCCTCGCTGGCCGTAGTGGGTCTGGGCCGCCTAGGGGTTTCGTGGGTGCTGAACGTGAGCGAATTGGTGCGCAACATCGATTTTCACACGGTGCTGATGCAGGTAATGCTCAGCTTTTTGCTTTTCGCCGGAGCAATTCATGTTGACGTGCGGGCTCTGGGGCAGGAGCGCGGAGCAGTAGCCGCTCTGGCCACCGCCGGCACTTTAGTTTCTACCCTGCTGGTGGCTACGGCCATGTATTGGCTACTTCCGCTGGTGGGCTTACCGGCGCATTTCATTTACTGCTTGCTATTTGGGGCTCTGATTTCGCCCACTGACCCAATTGCCGTACTGGGTATTTTAAAAGAAGCCCGCATTGCGCCCCACCTCGAAATCAGGATTGTAGGCGAGTCGTTGTTTAACGACGGCATTGCGGTGGTCGTGTTTGTGAGCCTGTTTCAGATTGCGCAATACGGAGCTGACCGGGCTACAGCAGGGGTTATTGGGGAATTGTTTCTGCGTGAAGCGGTAGGAGGAGTAGCCTTGGGCGCAGCACTGGGTTATCTTACGTTCTGGGCCCTGCGCAGCATTGACAACTACAAAGTGGAAGTACTGCTGACCCTGGCCCTGGTCATGGGCCTTACCGCGCTGGCTACAGCCTTGCATACCTCCGGGCCGCTGGCCGTAGTGGTGGCCGGTCTGATTGTGGGCGACAAAGGCCGGCAACTAGGTATGTCGGACCTGACCCGGGAATACGTTGACAAGTTTTGGGAAGTGCTGGATGAGATTTTAAATGCTGTCCTTTTTGTTCTTATCGGCCTTGAAATGCTCGTGCTAGATATTAACCGCACCATCCTGCTGGTAGGAATTATTGGTATTGTGGTGGTGCTGGTAGCCCGTCTGGTTTCAGTTGCTTTGCCGCTGGGCTTGCTACGGTCTCGTTATAGCTTTGACCGTCCTACCCTGCGCGTACTCACGTGGGGTGGGCTGCGGGGTGGTATTTCGGTAGCGCTGGCCCTCTCGCTGCCCGATGCCATGCCCCGCGACCTGATTGTGGGGGTAACCTACGTGGTGGTGGTTTTTAGCATTGTGGTGCAAGGCCTCACTATTGGCCCACTGGTGAAAAGACTGGGGCTTAGCACACCAGAACAGGGCACGCAAGCTCATTAGATTAGCGGTGGCAGCCCCGTATCTTTCGGCTCCCGCTTCCGACTTATCTCTTCTCCATGAACCCTTCCCTTTTCGTAATTGGCGACGTACACGGCTGCTACCATACGTTTCGGGAATTGCTAGGGCGCTGGCGGCCAGCGGAAGAGCTGCTGGTACAAACCGGCGACCTGGTGGATCGGGGCCGCTTCGGGCCGGAATGCGTGCAGCTGGCCATTGAGCTGGAAGCCCGGCACCCGGGCCGCACGGTGTTTCTGCTGGGCAACCACGAGTACGAAATGCTAAAGCACTTCGGACCCGACGGCCCCAACCCAGCCTGGCTGGGCTGGGGCGGGCGCGCAACGGTGCAGCAGTACCAGGGCCGGCGCGAACTGCTGCACCAGCACCTGGCTTGGCTGCAGCAGCGGCCCTTCACCTGGGAAAACGACCACCTGCTCATCAGCCACGCTGGTTTTGCCGATACGCCCACGCCCCTGGACCCCGAAGATATGGATGGGGTGCTCTGGCGACGCGGGCCTCTGCGCAACATGGGCCGCCGCCAAATAGTAGGCCACACGCCTACCCCGGCGGGCGTCCCCACGTTTGATGCGGCCGCCAACGTGCTGAACAATGATACAGGAGCTTGTTTTGGCCATAACCTCAGCGGCCTGCGCGTATCCTTCAGCGGGGAAGTGCTGGGCGAAGTGCTGATTCCGACTTCTCTGCTGGATATTGTTCTGGCCTAACCCCACTCCTGCCGCTTCTTACCCATGTCTGCCAGCGCCTCTCCCCTTCTCCCTGACCCTGCCCTGCTCCATCTAACCCAGGCCGACCCCGTGCTGGCTGCTCTCATCCGGCAGGGACGCCCCATTGCCGCTTCCGCCCACGAAGATTTGTACCTGGCTTTGCTGCGGGCCATCGTCAGCCAGCAGATTTCCACGAAAGCGGCCGCCGCCATCTGGCGTAAAGTGCAGGCCCTGTTTCCGCCCGATGGCTACCCCGAGCCGGCGGCCCTGCTTCTGCTCACCGATGAGGACTTGCGTGCGGCGGGCATCTCGCGCCAAAAAGCGGGTTACCTGCGTGCTATTGCCAGTTTTGCCCAGCAAGGCCAACTCGACCACGCCCACCTGAGCCAGTTGGCGGCGGACGAATTCACCCGCCACCTTACCCAGATTAAAGGGGTAGGCCGCTGGACCGCCCAGATGCTACAGATGTTTGCCCTGGACCAGCCCGACGTATTTCCCGAGGGTGATTTGGGCATTCAGAACGCCATGCGTCGCCACTACGGCCTAGCGGAAACCGGCCGGGCCCTGCTCAAACGAATGACGGAGCTGGCCGAACCCTGGCGCCCCTACCGGACCCTGGCCAGCAAATACTTGTGGCAGTCGTTGGATAATGAGCCGGGGTAGCGGCTAGTCCTCCGTTTTGCCGTTTCGCTCGTTGCGGCGGGCATCCCAAATTCCTAGCCCAATGGCTATGAAAGTGGAAACGAAGGGCACCAGCAGCCCAAACAGCAGCCAGGGCCAGAACCGCCGGCCATACATGTGCGCGATGTACACGGTCATCACCGCTGACAACAGGCAGACAGGCAGGGCAAAAAACAGCAGGTTGAGGAAATCCATGGAGCAAAAGTACGCAGAAGCCTACCGGTAAAAGGCCGGCACCTGCTGTAGCTGCGCGTTCAGGTGCCAGTTAGGCGGCTTCATGTTGGGGTAAAACCAGGCCGCGCCGGCGGCCAGCCACTGGGCGCGGTATTCCCGAGCAGAATCAGGGGTGTAATCCTGGTAGCCAAACTCCGCGCCGCAACACGCGCAGATAGTGTAATCGGGCGAGTGCCCATCCGGGCCCCAGGGCGACTCATCGTAATCAAGGCCGCACACCCGGCAATACCACGGTTCCATCGGCATACTACCTGCTTACCGCACTTTGCCGCGCTTCACCAGGTAGGCGTACAGCACCTTGTCAAACGGCTCCCGGATGTCAACCGGCACGAAATCAATCTTGTACTGCCCGCAGCGCAACGCCAGCTCGTGCTCGTACTGGCGCATGGTGGTCTGGTACTGCTCCCGAATCTGGCTGGGCTGCAGCTTCACGGTTTGCCCGGTTTCCAGGTCCTCGAACAGGTAGGGCCGGTCCTGAAAGTTGAAATCGGCTTCGGTGGCGCGGTCCATGACGTGGAAGAGCAGCACCTCGTGGTGCTGGTGGCGCAGGTGCTGCAGGGCAGCCAGCGTCTCGGTCTGCTCCTCCGGGGCCCGGCCCAGCATATCGGAAAACAGCACCACCAAGGAGCGTTTCGGGATTTGCTGGGCAATGGTGTGAATGACGCCCGACACATCGGTGCGGGCGCGGCCGGGGGTAGCGGGGCGCTCTAGCAGCTGTTGCAGAGTCAGCAGCAGGGTGTGGCGGTGGGTGCTGGTGGAGCGTACGGGCGTTTGCAGCTCTACCTGGTCGGCGAAGGTAACGAGGCCCACGGCGTCGCGCTGCTTTTGCAGCAGCGTGGTAATAGCCGCCGCACATAGCACCGAAAACCGCAACTTATCGTGCGTGGGCGCCGGGTAGTACATGCTCGGGCTTACATCGAGCAGCAGGTGGCAGCGCAGGTTGGTTTCCTCCTCGTAGCGCTTCACAAACAGCTTATCGGTGCGGGCAAACACTTTCCAGTCGAGGTGGCGGGTGCTTTCCCCGGGATTGTAGAGGCTGTGCTCCGAAAACTCCACCGAAAACCCGTGGTAGGGCGACAGGTGCAGGCCGGTAATAAAGCCTTCCACCAGCTGGCGAGCCAGAAACTCCAGGTTTTCAAACGAGCGGACAGCGGCTAAATCGAGGGGTTGCGGCATAGTAGTCAGAAGGTAATTTTCGGGGCCGGAACCCCGCACCAAGGTACAAGGAAACCCGTCGACACGGACGCCCGCAGCGGCAACAGCCGCTAGCCCCTGACAGTTCGGCCGGGTCAGCTACGCTGGCCTTGCTTTCTAAGGTAGCAAACCACGTACAAAGCCAGAGGTGTGGGCGTTTTTCTGGCTCGTACATCTGCTCGTTTCTTAAGAAGGACGCTACGTTTTATATAGCGTTGATTAAATATTTATCTTGCTTTTATACCAGCCATCCGAAAGCAGGGCCTAAGGCCCTTATAAGCACTGATTTTTACCTGAGGCAAGATTTTTAGGCCTACCGGCCCGGAAAATGAAAAAGCCGGACTTCAAATTTTTATATCTAGTTGAAAGCACGTATTTTGCGCTGAACTTCAATAATCTTGGAATAACAAAACTTTACCGGAAGGAACTGTGGAAGACCGTCACGACCAGGAAGAAATTTACTCCCAACGCATTAAAGCTGGTAAGCGCACGTACTTTTTCGACGTGAAAGCCACCCGCGGCCAGGACTATTATCTGACCATTACGGAGAGCAAGCGTCGCCTGCGCGACGACGATACGTTCTCTTACGAAAAGCACAAAATCTTCCTGTACAAGGAGGACTTTCTCAAGTTTGTGGATGCCCTGCAGGACGCCGTGGACTACGTGCGCGAGGAGCTGCTGACCCCGGAGGAAGTAGCTGAGCTGGACCGCCCCCGCCCCGCCTACGACAACGAGGGCCGCGAAGGTGGCTACACGGCCCGCGCCACCGACGAGACCTACTAACCCTTACCCCGGAAGCCTAGCGAAACACTCATTACTACTTGAATTTTTTCTGCTTCCCACCGCACGGCGCGCCTGGCTTCGGTTCAGGCGCGCCGTGTTGGCTTTAAGGCCCGCTGAAGGGTAGGTACTGGCCGGCTTTGCAGGGCCGGGCCAAGAGTTCGGGGCGCGGTGGGCTCACTGGCCGTGCTTTCCTTGGAAAAGCCCCGTACCTTTGCGCCACGAATTGCGCCTTGGGCCCAACTCACCATCTCACTAACTCACTATTTCACCGTCATATGGGTCTCCGCTGCGGTATCGTCGGCCTGCCGAACGTGGGCAAATCCACGCTGTTCAACGCTCTTTCTAACGCCAAGGCCGAGTCGGCCAACTACCCCTTCTGCACCATCGAGCCGAACGTGGGCGTGATTACCGTGCCCGATGAGCGCCTCCAGATTTTGGAGCAGCTGGTAAACCCCAAGCGCGTACTGCCTACCATCATTGAGTTCGTGGACATTGCGGGCCTGGTGAAAGGTGCTTCCAAGGGCGAAGGTCTGGGCAACAAGTTCCTGGCCAACATCCGGGAGGTAGACGCCATTATTCACGTAATCCGCTGCTTCGATGACCCCAACATCGTGCACGTAGCCGGCGGCGTTGACCCCGTGTTCGACAAGGACGTTATCGACACCGAGCTGCAGATCAAGGACCTGGAAAGCATTGATAAGAAGCTGGCGAAGGCCGAGCGCTCGGCTAAAAGCGGGGATGCCGTGGCCAAGAAAGAGGTAGTGGCCCTGCAGCGTTTCAAGGAAGCCCTCGAAGCCGGCCAGAACGCCCGGGCCGTGCAGGCTACCCCCGAGGAGCTGGAAGCCGTAGCCGATTTGCAGTTGCTCACCATTAAGCCGGTTATCTACGTGGCCAACGTGGATGAGGCCAGCATTCAGGGCGGCAACGCCCACACGGCCGCGTTGCAGGCCCACGTAGCCCAGGAAGGCGCCGAAGTAGTGCTGGTGTCAGCTGCTATTGAGTCGCAGATTGCCGAGATGGAGGACCCCGAGGAAAAGGAGATGTTCTTGGCTGAGTACGGTCTGACCGAGTCGGGCCTGAACCGCCTGATCCGGGCTTCCTACTCCCTGCTGAACCTGATTACCTACTTCACCGCTGGCGTGCAGGAGGTACGCGCCTGGACTATCCACAAGGGCGACAAAGCTCCCCAGGCCGCCGGTGTTATCCACTCTGACTTCGAGAAGGGCTTTATCCGGGCCGAGGTTATCAAGCTGGCTGACTACCAAGAGTACAAGACCGAAGTAAAAATCAAGGAAGCCGGCAAGATGGCCGTGGAAGGCAAAGACTACGTGGTGCAGGACGGCGACATCATGCACTTCCGCTTCAACGTTTAATCACGGATTTAGACGGATTCGTCGGATTTCACGGATTTCCTACCCTACTCATGGAAGTTAAAGACAGCAACGGCAATCTGCTCAACGACGGCGACTCGGTTACCATTACCAAGGACCTGAAGGTGAAAGGCATGGCCCAGGCCCTGAAGCGCGGCACCGTGGTCAAGAACATTCGCCTCACGAGCACCCCCGCCGAAGTTGAAGGCAAAGCCGGGGGTAGCATGCTGGTTATCAAAACCGAATTCGTGAAGAAAGCCTAGCGCCGCATCTGCAGCCGCACAGTACCTTAAGCGCCCCGGTCGAATGGTTCGGCCGGGGCGCTTTTGTATTTATATCCAGATATAGTCCTTATGCAGATGCAGAAGCCACTGCAGGTATCATTCCTATAGTTGAAAGCAAGCAATTGGACATGATGCCTTCTGCCGTTAGAAGAAAAGGGACCTGAACAGCCAACAGAACGTCATGCCGAAGCGCAGCCAAAGCATCTTGCGTGCTGATGTTGAACTACTACCCCAACGTCAGCACGCGAGATGCTTCGGCTGCGCTTCGGCATGACATTCTTCTTATCAAGAAAAAGGGAGAGACACCTGCTAAAGTGTCTCTCCCTTTTTTTAATCGGTTATTTTCTTCTAATTCCCCACCACTTTAAACAGCATGCCAGCCGTCATTTTATCGGTGGTTTTCATGCCGTTGAGGATGGCCAGTTCCTCGTAGCGCTTGCTTGGGATGCCATTAGCGGCGAGGGCCGAGGCTAGCGTCTGACCGGCTTTGGCGGTTTTGATGCGTACCCGCTCGGGCTGGCGGTTGAGTTTGGCGGCATCGGTGAGGCGGCGGTAGCCCTGGGCCGTGCGCTGGAACTGAGGGGCGTAGGTTTCAAAAGCCGCCGGCGAGGTCAGGCCCACGAAGGCGTACAAGTTCTGGCCGTCCTGGATGATGTAGGTGAGCGTGCGGGCCGTAATGCCCTGCTGGCCGGTTTGCTGGTCTTGCCCTACCTGGTCGCCCTGTATAACAGCGGCCGGAAAGCCGTTGATGGTAGTGCGGCTGGCCTGGGCATTCTGCAGCTTCAGTTGCTGGGCCAGGCTTTGGGCGGCGGCATCCAGAGTACCGCTCCCGGCTGGCAGCAGCACAATAACGGCCTTGCCGCTGGGCTCGGCCATCTGGAACTGGCTGGGTGAGTTCTGCGACTTCCAGCCCTGGGGCACCGGAAACTGGAACTTCAGATCAGGATGATAGAACACGCTGTTTTCTACGTAGCCTTCGCGGGGGTTGTCGCCGTAGGGCAGGCCATCAATCATGCGCAGGTACTGGTCGCGGTTGACGGCTAGCTGGCGGCCAGCCTGCTGCTCGGCCTGCTGGGCCAGCTTCTTTACGTTCGTGTAACGGTCGGCGGAGTTGGGGTGCGACGACAGGAAGGTGGGAATGGTGGCGGCGCCGCTGCTTTGCTCGGTGCGCTGCAGGGTCAGGAAGAAATCGGCCATGGAAGCCGGGTCGTAGCCGATTTTGCTGGAGTACTTCACGCCCAGCTTATCCGACTCGTTTTCATCGTCGCGGCCGTACTTCAGCAGGCCCAGGCCCACTACCTGCGAGGCCGGCTGGGCAATGGACGCTACCCGCTTCGAGAGGATGGAACCCAGAATGAGCGCCCCGTTGGCAATGGTGGAGCGGGTTTGCTGCTTCTGGCCGTGGCGGGCCGTGATGTGGCCGATTTCGTGGCCGAGCACCCCACTGAACTGGGCTTCGTTGTTGAAGTGGGCCATGATGCCGCGCGTGAAGTACACGTGGCCGTCGGGGGTAGCAAAGGCGTTGATAATGGGCGAATCGACGATGGTAAAGCCTTTCACGTCGGCGGGCCGGTCGGAAATCTGCCCCATCTGCATGCCTTTGCTATCAATATAGCTCTGGAGCTTGGTGTCGTTGAGCAGGCCAAACTGGGCCACCACGGCGGGGTCGGGTTGGGCGCCCTGCACGGGCACGGCGGGGCGGGGAGCCGGGGCAACTGGGGCCGGACGAGAGCCGCTCAGCGGCAGCAAAAGGGCCAGCGTGGCACCGGCGTGCAGAACAGTAGTGAGAGTGGGTTGCATGGGAAGGAAGAGAGCTTAGTGATGTTGCCAAAGGGCGGGATAGGCCTGCAACGAGGCGCAAGGGCCCGAAGGTTACGGTACCCTAGCCCTTAAGGCTAATTCTGTGCCGGTTTTAGCTGAGCGTCTTCATCCGCCCGAACCTGATTTTCCTTCGGGCCATAATCATGCGGCTTTGTTGGCATGCTTTGGTATTGTGGCCACAGAAGCACCACGAAAAATTAGTTTATTAAACTATTTCAATATTTAATATTATTTTACTACTTACAACACTTACTTCTCACCTCTTATACTCATCCTCATGAAGAAGACGATACCAATAGCGGCGTGGGCGCTTGGGCTTTTGCTGAGCGGCCAGGCGTATGCCCAAAATAACCGCGCCACCGTGCAGCAGGTCGGCGACGGGAATATGGCCACCGATACGCAAACGGGCAGCCGCAACGTACTTGCGGTCAGTCAGGCCGGTGACGGGAATAACGCAACGGCCACGCAGGCCGGGGTCAGCAACGGCATCACGCAGACGCAGAACGACCGGGGGGCAGAGGCCACCGCTACCCAGCTCGGCAACCGCAATACTATTGTGCAGTCGCAGGAGGGTCGGGGCACGTTTTTCGGGGGGCAAGCCACGGCCTCGCAGGCGGGCAACGACAACCGGACCACGCAAACCCAGGTGGGGGCAGTGGAGGCCGCCTCCACGCAGGTCGGCAACCGCAACACGTCCGTACAGAATCAGCTGGGCCGGGTGCTGCAGGCTACCATCACCCAGCTCGGCAACAACAACAGCGCCGAGCAGGACCAGGTTGGTGCGGGGGCCACGGCTACCCTGCTTTCCGTGGGCAACCGCAACACGTCCTTCCAGTCGCAGCGGGACATCAGCCAGAATGCAGCGGGCACTCAACTCGGCAACGACAACCGCTTGTCGCAGGTGCAGTCTGGGGCCAACCAGGTAGCTACCAGCACGCAGCTCGGTAACCGCAACACCGCCGAGCAGGCGCAAGGCGGCACGGCCAACGCCGCCGCCATCGAACAAACCGGCTCCGACAACCGGGCCTACCAGGCTCAGGGAACAAGTGTTCCTAGTGGCGGCAACCAAGCCCTTATCGACCAGGACAGCCAGAGCAGCTTCGCCAGCCAAACCCAGAGCGGCTACCTCAATCAGGCCCGCACCTACCAGGGCCTTTCGGGGCAAAGCAGCACGGTGGTGCAAGACGGCCGCGACAACATAACGGTGGTCCGGCAGAACCATCCGTAATTTTGGGTACGAGACTACCCAACCAAAGAGCGGCTCCCTGCGCAAGGAGCCGCTCTTTGGTTGGGTGTTTATGTGGCCTTCGGGAATTTACCAGGGCGCGGCCTACGGTTGGCGGCTGTTCACGCCGATGGACTGGTAGCCGATGAGCAGGTCAGTGCGGGTGCCGGGCGGACGGTAGTACACCAGCAGGTCATAGCGGTTTTCGGTTTCCTGGTGGCTACCTTCCCAGTACACACTGTTCGGTCCCTGGGGCGTTTGCACGGCGTAGAGGTAATTGTAGTAGCCTTGCTTGAGCAGGGCGTGGCCGGTGTACTGCTGAGCCGCCGCATCGTAGGTGAGCTTGAACTCGTCGCGGAACTGCCAGTCGGTGAGGGCCCCCAGAACGTACACCGGCCCGGGCGCGGGCTGGGCGGCGCGCAGTTGAAACGTGACGTCGAGGTAGTCGGCATTGGTGGCGCCGTTGCCGTACTCCCGGCTCTCAATCACGCGCTGACCGTTAATATCGTCGTACTGGGAGTAGGCCTGGCCGTTGCGGGTAGCCTCGGGCTGGAGCAGGGCGGTGCGGGGCGCGGCCTCCGCATCCAGGCGGGCCACGCCTATGCCCAGGGAGCGGAACGTGCGTAGGTCAAAGAATCGGAATTCACTCAGGGCCGGAAAGGCGTTTTCGAAGTTGAAATACTGGTAGTCGAGCTGGCGTTCGGCGTCGCGCACGAAGGTAGGCCGCAGGTTGTAGTGGGCGTTGTCCCAGCGGTAGTTCTGGCGCAGCACTACCTTCACTTCCTGCGCCGGGTTTACCAACTGCATGGTATAGCGGATGCCAAAATCGAGCTGCTGCAGGGTGTAGCGCTCCTGCCCCGCCACCGGAATGCCCTGCTTCAGAAATACCTGCACCCCACCTTCCTCGTACACCAGCACCCGCCGGGAAAGCAAGGGCGTGCCGCCCGCCCCCTGTACCACCCAGAGGTAGTTGCCCGAGAGCTTGACCCGCGGCATCTGGAGGCGGTAGTGGTAGTAGGGCACCTTGGTGCTGATGGAGGCGCGGTAGTCGGTGATGGTCTGCTCGTTGATTTCCGACAGAAACTGCATGTCGGTGAGCACGGAGGGCTGCCAGTTCAGGTCGCAGTGAATAAGCTTGGCCGTGAGCCGTTCGCCCTGCCCGCCCAGCACGTCGAACTCCAGCGCCACCGGCTGGCCTTGGCCCAGGGAAATAATAGGCGGATTGAATACCTCATTGGCCTGCCCGGTAGGCACGTAGCACTGCACCGTGCGCACGTTGGGGTTGTAAATGGCGTCCTCGTAGCGCAGGGTTTTATCGGCATAGTACTCGGGGCCGCGCTGCCCAGGCGTGGCAGGTCGGCGGGCGGCGTTGGGGTCCGTGATGGGCGTACCCAGCGGAACGCAGGCGGGGGCAGCAAGCAGCAGAAAGGCGGGCAGGAAACGGTAGCGCATAAAGACGAATGTAGGCGTTAGCGTGCACTTATGGGGCGGGGTAGCCGGAAGGAGTACGCACGAACCGGTGAGTCAGCTAGCCAGGCTGCGCCGTAGCAGGCCGCAGCCTAACAGCCGCAGCCAGCGCCTACCCGAATGGGCTGGCTCGTAACATTGCCGTCACGCTAACTTGACACAGCGTTAATTCGGACGTAAATCAAAGGAAATAGTGGCTTTCGTACTTGCGGCGCATCTCAACCCCCTCGTATGAAGTCTACTCCTACCCTTCTTGCCTTGGCCCTGCTGGGCGGCAGCACCTCCGCTGCGCTGGCCCAGGTGGCCTGCCCCACGCTGCCCGCCGACCACATCAGCCGGTTTACTTCGGTGCAGCCCTCCACCCAGCCCCAGGACCTGCGGCTGCCCGCCACCCACGCCTTCCAGCTGCTGGCCCAGGGCGGCAACGCCTACACCAACGCCGCCGACGGCAACATGCTGGAGGCCTTTGACTTCACGGGCTACGCTCCCATCAGCGGCAGCAGCACCAACGGCTACCTCGCCATCAACCACGAAGGCTCCGGCACTACCTCGGGCGTGAGCATGCTTAGCCTGAACTTCAACGCCACCTCCAAGCTCTGGAACGTGACGGCCAAGCACCCCGTCAATTTTGCCCCCGTCATCGGCACCATCAATAACTGCTCGGGCACCGTAACGCCCTGGAGCACCGTTGTCACCTGCGAGGAAAACCTGGGCCCCACCAACCCCGTCGATACCAACAACGACGGGTACCTGGACTCGGGCTGGAACGTGGAAATTGACCCGGCTACCCACACCGTGAAAGACCAAAACGGCGACGGCAAGCCCGACAAGCTGTGGCAGATGGGCCGTCTGAAGCACGAGAACATTGTGGTGGCTCCCGACCTGCGCACGGCCTACGAGGGCGCCGACGACGGCTCGGCCAACAGCTTCGTGTATAAGTTCGTGGCCACGACGGCTGGCCAGCTAGGCGCAGGCACGCTATACGCGCTGAAGCTGAACGGGGCCATCGGCACGGCCACTACCGGCACCTGGATTCCGGTACCAAACTCCACGCCCGCCGAGTGCAACAATACTACCGTAGCGGCCCGGGCCCTGGGGGCTACCAGCTTCAATGGCGTGGAAGACGTGGAAATCAGCCCGCTTACCGGCCAGGTGTACTTTACGGCCAAAGGGCCCGGCACCATCTACCGCTTCACCGACTCGGGCGCCAGCGGCACCACCGTCAGCAACTTTGAAATTTTTGCCGGTAACTCGCCCACCGTTACCAACCAGGCCTACCCCATCAACTACGGCTCGGGCTCTATCCTGGAGCCCTGGCGCACCGGCAACGACAACCTCACCTTCGACTCCCAGGGCAACCTGTACGTGTTGCAGGACGGGGGCCTGAACCACATCTGGCTGATTAAGCCCTGCCACACCCAGGCCGCACCCGCCGTGGAGCTGTTTGCCGTGACGCCCGCGGGCTGCGAGCCGACCGGCATGACCTTCTCGCCCGACGAGCGGTTCATCTTTATTTCCATGCAAAGCCCCGATGAGGCGAACACGCTGGCCACGACGGATGCGGCTGGCCAATCGGTTGTGTTCAACAAGTCGACGGCCCTGGTTATTGGTCGCAAGGGTACGCTGGGCACGGCTACTGCCTTGTCTTCACCCAAAGGCAAGCCGGAGCTGTCGAAAGTAGAGCTGTATCCTAACCCCATCGAGGATGGGGAGCTGACCCTGCACCTGACCCACACCCAGCGCGAAGCCGCCACCCTGCAGGTACTGACCAGCGTAGGAGCCCGGGTGCTGGAACAGCCAGCCACGCTCACGGCGGGAGCCAACACCCTGAAGGTGCCCGTTGGCAAGCTGCGGAGCGGGTACTACTTTCTGGTCATCAAAACGGCTACTACCACCACTACGCGTCCGTTCAGCAAGCAGTGAAGCAGCCAGTAGTATTGGTACTAACTACCCTAGTTGTTGCCCTGCAGTTTCTGCAGGGCAACACGTGCTTGGGCCAGTGCCCCGCGAAAATTTCCTTTTCCCTCACGGCCGCCCTGCGGCAGCCCGCCTGCGTGACGGAGCTGAACCTGCGGGGCCAGAACCTGGAGCTGCTCCCCGGCAAGGTGGAGGAATTGCAGCGGCTGCGGCTGCTGTTTGCCCATGAAAACCACCTGCGCCACCTGCCCGACAACCTCGCGCAGCTGGACAGCCTGCGGGTCTTGTTCGTTAATAAAAACAGTCTGCTGGACTTACCCCCCGCCATCGGCAACCTGCGCCGGCTGCGGCAGCTGCAGATCGAGCAGAACCTGCTCACGGAGCTACCACCCAGCATTGGCGGCCTCGACAGCCTGCGCTACCTGATGAGCGCCTACAACAACTTTACTTCCCTGCCCGAGCAGGTAGGGCAGCTAACTCAGCTGGAGTACTGCGACATTTCGCACAATCAGCTCCTGTTTCTGCCCGCCTCCCTGGGCCACCTGCGCCGCCTGCGCTACGTGTACCTGAACGATAACAAGCTGCAGCGCCTGCCGGCCCGCCTCGAGGGCCTTACCCAGCTGGAGGAGCTCAACCTCTCCAATAACCAGCTAGAGGAGCTGCCCGCCAGCCTGGGCAGCTGCCAGAACCTGAAAGTGCTCATCCTGTCGGGCAATCAGCTCAGGGCCCTGCCCAACAGCCTGGGCAAGCTGCAAGCCCTGGAAATGCTGATTGTCAACGATAACCAGCTCACGGCGCTGCCCCGCTCCCTGCGTAAGCTGAAGAAGCTGAAAACTGTCATCGTCAAGCAAAACGCCTTCACCCCCGCGGCCCGCCGCCAAGCCGAAGCCGCGCTGCCGGGGGTTAACCTCTACTTCTGATGCCTTTTCATGTAACTCGCTACGCCGCCGGGGTCCGCTTCGTCTTGCTGGGGTTGGCGGGGTGGCTGTTTACGTTTGCCGTGCTGCGCCCTACCCCCGCCGAGCAGGTCAAGGAATACTACAACGACCACCTAGCACGCCTGCACGCGGCCCTAACTCACTTTCAGCAGCACACCTACCAGGCCAAGGCTAGCGCCTTGCAAGCCGAGTTTGCCGCTTGCCGACGCGAGTACAAGCACCTGGAGTTTGCCGTGGAATACTACTACCCCCACGCGGCGGGCCGCCTCAACGGGGCCGCCCTGCCCGAAACCGAGCCGGGCGAGCCGGGTGAGGTTATTCCGCCCAGCGGGTTTCAGGTGCTGGAAGAAGTCGTGTTTGCGGCCCCTGACACCCGCGCCAACCGGGACTTGATTCATCAGGAAATCGACAACCTGTTGTTTCAGGTGCAGCAGCTGGAGCGCCAGGCCCCCCACCTGGTATTTTCCGACGCCGAAGTGTTCGATGCCGTGCGCCTGAACCTGTACCGGCTGGCGGCCAAGGGCGTGTCGGGCTTCGACTCGCCGGCGGCCCGCGCCTCCCTGCCCGAGGCAGCCGTAACGCTGCAAGCCACCCGGGAGGTAGTAGCCCTGTTCAACGTACCCGCCGAGCTTACTACCCAGCTGCGCCGCTGCGAAACCGCCGTTGGTGCTCCTGGGCAGGATTTTACTTCCTTTGACCGGGCCCGGTTCTTCGTGCGCTACTTCAACCCGGCCCTGGCAGCCCTGCATCAGGCCCAGCAACAGCGCCAAATTCCCTTCCTGACTACCCGCCGGGCCGTGCGAACTGCAGCGGCCAGCTTTTTCGTGGCCGACGCCTTTGACCCCGGCTTTTTTGCCCCCGCCGATGCCGCCGCGCCCACCCCGGCGGTGCTGGCCCTGGGCGAAGCCCTGTTTCAGGAGCCGGTGCTGTCGGGCCGTAGTGGCCGCTCCTGCGCCAGCTGCCACGTACCCACCCAGGCTTACGCCGACGGCTTGCGCGTAAACCGCTCCTTGCTCGCCTCGGCGGAGCTGGAGCGCAACACCCCTACCCTGCTCAACGCCGCCCTCCAGCCCGACCAGTTCTACGACAGCCGGGTGCATTTCCTGGAAGACCAGGTGCACGCGGTGGTAGCCAACAAGGCCGAAATGGGCGGTCAGCTCAGTGAGGCCTCGGCCCTGCTGCGCCTCAAGGGAGCATATGCCAAGCTGTTTGCCCAGGCTTTTACCAGTGAACGGGAGCCCATAACTGAGCGCAACATCCGGCGCGCGGTGGCGGCCTACGTCCGCTCCCTGGTGCGCCTTAACAGCCGCTTCGACCAGTTTTTGCGCGGGGACACTACCGTACTCAGCAACCGGGAAATTCTGGGTTTCAACTTGTTTATGGGTAAAGCCCAGTGCGGCACCTGCCACTACCTGCCCTTGTTCAACGGCACCGTGCCGCCGCTCTACGACAAAACAGAAAGCGAAGTACTGGGCGTGCCCGCCACTGCCGACACGCTGCACCCCTCTCTGGACGCTGACCAAGGCAAATTCCGGCTCTATGGCATTGCTCACCAGCGGCACGCGTTCAAAACCCCTACCGTCCGCAACGCTGCCCTTACCGCGCCCTACATGCACAACGGCGCCTACCAAACCCTGGAGCAGGTGCTGGACTTCTACAACCGGGGCGGCGGTAGCGGCCTGGGCCTTACCGTGCCTACCCAAACCCTGGCCGAGGACAAACTCGGTTTAACCCCGGCCGAGCAGCAGGCTATTATTGCTTTTATCAAGTCGTTGAGCGATACGCCCGCGGCCGTTTACTAGGGGGGCATATCCGAACAGCCCAAAATGGTCATGCTGAGCCCTGCGAAGCACCTCTACCGCTTCGTTGTGCAAGCATTAGGAGTTAGCCAGCGGTAGTGATGCTTCAGCTGCGCGGACGCCAGATCAAGCAGGACGTTCAACGTGTTTCAAGCGACTTTTCAGACGCAGCCTACTCTGCCAGCAACACAAAAGCCCCGCCGGAAGCACTAGCTTCCGGCGGGGCTTTCATCTTATTATCCAGGAGGTTACATTTCCGCCAGCATTTCCCAACGGTCGTTGAGTTGGGCCAGCTCCTTTTTTACCTGCTCGAATTTGAGGGTAGCGTCTTTGAGTTGGGCGGCGTTCTGGTAGATCTGGGGGTCGGCCAGTTGCGCTTCGTACTGGGCCAGCTCCTTTTCCCGTTCGTCGATTTTCTTTTCTACCTCGGCCAGCTCTTTCAGGGCCTTCTTCTGGTCGGGCGAGGGGGTTTTGGCGGGGGCGGCTTCCACCTTTTTTTCCTCCTTGGGCAGGGGCTTGGGGGCCGAGGGCGAGGGTAGGCCGGCTTTCTTGGCCGCCTTTTCCCGGTCTTCCTGCCACTGCTCGTACTCGTTGTAGGTGCCGGGGTACTCCTTTAGCTGGTAGTCCTCAATGTACCAGATCTTGTTGGCCACGTTCTCCACGAAGAAACGGTCGTGGCTAATCACGATGTAGGTGCCTTGGTACTGGTCCAGGGCCTGAATCAGGATGTTCACCGACTGCATATCCAGGTGGTTGGTCGGTTCGTCGAGGAGCAGGAAGTTGGCCTCCGAAATCAGGGTTTTGGCCAGAGCTACGCGGCTTTTTTCGCCCCCACTCAACACCTTGATTTTCTTGTACACGTCGTCGCCGGTGAACAGGAAGGAACCCAGCACCGAGCGCAGCTCCATTTCCGAGCGCTTCGAGCCAGCCTCTACCATCTCCTGCAGAATCTCGTTCTCAATGCGCAGGCTTTCGAGCTGGTGCTGGGCGTAGAACGACATGATGACGTTGTGGCCCAGCTGGTGGTTGCCGGTGGTTGGGGCCTCGGAGCCCGCTACCAAGCGCATCAGCGTGGACTTGCCCTTACCGTTGGCCCCGATGAGGGCAATTTTGTCGCCGCGCTCAATGTGCACGTGGGTGTCGCGGAAGATGGTTTTCTCGCCGTACTTCTTGCCCACGTGCTCCATGCGCAGGATGTGGCGACCGGGCGTGACGGTGAAGTTGAACTTGATGTTCACGCGGGCATCGTCCTGGGCCACGTCGTCGATGCGCTCCAGCTTATCCAGCATCTTCACCCGGCTTTGGGCCTGCTTGGCTTTGCTGGCCTTGGCCTTGAACCGCTCAATAAAGCGCTCCGCCTGCCGAATCTGGGCCTGCTGGTTTTCAAAGGCGCCCTTCTGAATGGCGTTGCGCTCCTCCTTTTCTTCGAGGTAGAACGAGTAGTTGCCGGCGTAGGGCACCAGCTTGCCGCCGGTCACTTCCACGGTGGTGTTGGTGGTGCGGTCCAGGAATTCCCGGTCGTGCGAGACGATGATAACGGCACCTTCGTAGCCGGCCAGGTAGTTTTCAATCCACTTGATGGAGGGCAAGTCCAGGTGGTTGGTGGGTTCGTCGAGCAGGAGCAGGGAAGGCTGCTGGAGCAGGATTTTGGCCAGCATCACGCGCATGCGCCAGCCCCCCGAAAACAGCTTCAGGGGGCGCTGCAGCTCCTCGGTGGTAAAGCCCAGGCCTTCCAGGATTTCCTCGGCGCGGGCCTGCATGGTGTAGCCGCCCAGGGCCTCGAACCGCTCCTGCAGGGCGGCCAGCTTTTCTACCAGGTCGTCGGTGTAGTTAGTTTCGAACTCCAGCAGCACCTCGTCAATCTTCTTCTGAATCTCCAGCGCCTCCGCGAAAGCCTGCATGGCCACTACCAGGATGGACTCGTGGGAGTCGTAGCTGAGCAGATCCTGGTTCAAAAAGCCCAGGCTCACATCCTTGCTCATGGAGATGCTACCACCGTCGGGCTTGTACTCACCCACCAGAATACGCAGCAGCGTGGATTTACCCCGGCCGTTGAGCCCAATGAGGCCAATCTTATCCTTGGGCTTGATATGCAGGTTGGCCTTGTCGTAGAGCGTACGCGAGCCGAAATGAAAGTCGAGGTCAGTAATGGAAATCATCCTACTTTGCTATGAAGCTGCAAAGGTAGGGGTTTACCAGGAGGGTATTTGTATTCCGGAAGGAGCTTCTATGAAAAGCTCATCTTGCTTTGCAGACAGTACTGACGGATTCTATCTTTCCGGCAACGTACGGAAAACACCCCTCCAACACGGTTGCCTATGAATGGCGAAACCCCGGCTGTTGGAGCAGACCGGGGTTTCAAGAAGCGGGTGCTGGCACACCCTAACTTCTACTCGGAAATGAAGAAGGTGCGTACGGAAGGGAAACAAGCTGGCAAGGCCAGTTGGTTTCCTGTTCTCCTAGAGCTGAGCAAAACAGCTTTGGGAGCGGTAATTAGAGCCGTAGTCAGCTACTGGCTCGAACACCGGTAAAGTGGTGGCAGGTGGCCCGTTTGGCTGCCTGCCATTTTTGCGTTTAACTGCTACAAAGATGGGAAGGTTGGACAAATATTCAACAAATGTTGAACATTCAACTTGCGTGTAAATATTACACCTCCTCAAACACCTCTGCCCACTCTATCGGCAGCTCCGGCAGGGTGGCCACTGGAATCAGGCCGGGGGTGTAGAATTCGCCGCGCAGCTCGTAGCGGCCGGCTTCGCCCAGCAGGTACACCACCACGTTTTTCTGCTCGGGCGTCACTATCCAGTATTCGCGCACGCCGGCCTCCTCGTAGAGGTCGAACTTCTCCTTGGTGTCGCGGGAGACGTTGCCGGGGCTCAGGATTTCGATAATCCAGTCGGGGGCACCGAGGCAGCCCCGGTCGTCGAGCTTCTGCGGGTCGCAGATAACGCAGATGTCGGGCTGCACCACGGTTTCAATGCTGGCGTCGCCGTTGGGGGTAGCGTGGGTCAGGCGCACATCGAAGGGGGCCACGTATGTTTTGCACTGGCGGCCGCGCAGAAACCACGCAATGGGGGTGCTAATGTTGCGGGAAATATCCTGGTGCTGCCGCTTGGGTGCGGGGCTCATCAGGCGCACCCGGCCCCGAATCAGCTCTACCCACTCCGTAAGCTGCCAGGTCAGGTAGTCGGCGTAAGTATAGCGGCGGGAGAGGTCGAGCTGGGAGAGGTGCGTGATGGGAGCCATAGCGCGGGAAAATCTGGGAGCGGATAGAAATAAAGGTACAAAGAAGGCCTGTTTCTTCTCTTCTTTGCGGTCAACTGCTCCACTCCTACCCCGTACACGCTGGCATGAACTCTCGCTCCCTCCTCCCCTTTGCCGTTCTCCTGACCCTTACTGCCGCTTGCCGCTCCGAGCAGGAAACCTCCGTGGCCGAGGCCCGCGACAACGTGCCGGCCGCCGTGAAAGGCGAGATGTCGACGACAGAAAAGGTAGGCGCTACGGGCCGCAACCATGGCTACATCCGTCGTTTCTACCAGGAAAAGGGGCAGTACTACGTCACCGTGGACTATATCCAGTTTCTGCACGGGGCCGATGCCGTGGCCGCGGCCCAGCGCAAGGGCGACGCGCAAGTGGACGTGCAGAACGGCGACACGATTTACTCGGTCTTCAACGATTACTACATCGTGAACGACAATCCGCGCCAGCGCACTTTCCGCCTCAGCGACCAGGCCGTGCTCACGCTCTGGAACAAAACCGGCGAGCTGCGCCAGTACAACGCTACCCCGGCCGAGGTAGTAGCCCAGGGCACGGATGTATTTCGCTACGCCCCCTTTATTGTCGAGACCCGTCAGAACGTAGTAACCAGCGTCACGGAGCAGTACGTGCCCTGACGGCGGCCAGACGAGTACCGGGTTTTTAGCTGAATTTCGGCTGCCAGGGAAGTTAGGACCGTATAAGGCCGTATCTGTTCATGTAACTACCCACTGCTATGGCAACCAACGACCCCACCAATAACGTGACTGAAAACGACGACTTCGCTGAGCGCGCCGCCCAAGGACGGCAAGACGGCAGCCCAGTTGGCCAATCCTCGGGCCGCCCCACCTACGGAGTCGGCGGCTACGAGCTGAACCTGGATGCCGAAGCCGGCGACGAGGGCGGCTCCGGCAGCGCCACGTCTTCTAACACCCGCACCAGCCGCGGTGAGCACCAGGAAGAAGAGCAGCGCTAGGCCGCCCTGATTCTTCTGATTCTGCTTTACCGAAACCGCCCGGCCTTAGTCGAAACCGACTAGGACCGGGCGGTTTTTCGTGCCGGCATCAGCCCACCACTACCCCACAAACGGCGCCTTGAACTCCGGGGCAACCCGCTTTTTGGACGCCTGCTCATAGGCGTAAGCCAAGGTTAGCAGGGGGCCTTCCTGGTAGGCGCCGCCCACGAACGACAGGCCAACGGGCAGGCCGTGCACCTGGCCCATGGGCACCGTAATGTGGGGGTAGCCGGCCATGGCCGCTGGCGAGGAAAAGCCGGGGCCACCACCGGAGTCGCCGTTAATCAGGTCGATGCAGCGGGCGGGGGCGTTGGTAATGGCCACGAGGCCATCGAGCTTATGCTCGCGCAGTACCGAGTCGATGGCCGTGCGGGCGCCCTGGTGCGACTTGCGCAGGGCGGCCTGGTACTTGGCGCTGCTTAGGCCTTCCAGCTTGTTGGAGGTTTCCAGGATTTCCTGCTGGAAGAAAGGCATGGCCTTGGCCTTGTTCTCGGTGTTGAAGCGAATAACATCGGTGAGGGTTTTTACGCCGGCGCCGGCCGTTGCCAGGTACTTGTTCACGCCATCCTTGAACTCGTAGAGCAGCACGTCGTACTCGGCTTCACCCAGCGGGTCGGTGAGCTTTTCCACTTCTACTTCCACTACCGTAGCGCCCTGGGCTTTCAGTAGCTCTACTGCCTGCTTGAGCAGCGGAATGGCATCGGAGGCGCCAGTCAGGTGGCCTTTTTCTACGCCGAGGCGCTTGCCTTTCAACCCGCTGGGGTCTAAGAATTTCGTGTAGTCGGGCTGGGTTTTGCCGGCGCTTTCCTTGGTTACGGCGTCGGCGGCGTCTTCCCCGGCCAAGGCGCCCAGCAGAATAGCCGCGTCCTGCACGGTGCGGGTCATGGGGCCGGCCGTGTCCTGGGTGGTTGAAATTGGGATGATGCCGGAGCGGCTCCACAGGCCCACCGTCGGCTTAAAGCCTACCAGCCCGCTGCACGAAGAAGGCGAGACAATGGAGCCATCGGTTTCGGTGCCAATGGCAAGGGCGCACAGGTTGGCCGAAGCCGCGGCCCCGGAGCCGGCGCTAGAGCCGCTGGGCGTGCGGTCCAGAATGTACGGGTTCTTGGTTTGGCCGCCCCGGCTGCTCCAGCCGCTGGTCGAGCGGGTGGAGCGGAAATTGGCCCACTCGCTTAAATTGGTTTTGCCCAGCACAATAGCGCCCGCTTCGCGCAATTTCCTAACGATAAAAGCGTCCTGGGTGGCTTTGTGGCCGGCCAGGGCCAAAGAGCCCGCCGTGGTCTGCTGCTGGTCGGCCGTATCGATGTTATCCTTGATCAACACCGGAATGCCGTGCAGGGGTCCGCGTAGCTTGCCGTTTTTGCGTTCCTGGTCCAGGGTGTCGGCAATGCTGAGCGCGTCAGGGTTGACCTCAATAACTGACCGAAGCTGGGGCCCAGATTTATCAATGGATTCAATCCGCTCCAGGTACAGCTCCGTAATCCGGCGCGCCGTCAGCTGCCCGCTCTTCATTTTTTCCTGCAGAGCCGCTACTGTGGCCTCGTGCAGTTCAAAGTTAGTGGCCGCGGCAGCATCGGTGGGTGCTTCGCCTTCCGGGGTAGTATTTTTTTCAGACCCCGCGGAGCAAGCCACAAGGGAAAACGAGGACAGCGCCAGCCCGGCCAGAGAGCCGTTGCGCAGAAATAGTCGGCGGTTCATAGAAAGTGGGGTTTCGCCCGTCAAGATAGAGGGGAATCCAATGCATCGTACGCCCCGGACCAAGCCCGGCGGAAAATTAGCCCTACGCACCCTGTCGGACGAGCTGATAAGACAAGGAAAAGCCGAAAAGCGCGTTATCGAGGGCGACTAACAATTTATGTCGGTACATGAACCAGCAGGCTAGATTCCGCCGTAGCTTGGTATCCTCAAAATACCCCTGTAGTAGCTAGCTGTTTTCCAGGTCACAGCCGATGATACCAGCACTTCTGCCCTTAGCTGGTTAATGGGCCCGCTGCCACGCAGCGGTAGTTTACTTTCTTATTTTCTTATGTATGCAGCATATTATCGTTGATTCACCGGGTATCACCATCAGCTACGATTACCTTAACCAATGGCTTTACGTGAACTGGTGGGGCGAGCATAACCAGGAGTCTACCAGGGCGGCCTGCTCCCTGATTTTGCAGGCATTAAGTGAGTGGCCCACCGCAAAAATTCTGAACGATAACTCCAACATCACGCGGGCCGCCATGCAGCTTACGGCCTGGGGAATTGCCTGGCTGCGCGACATGTATGCGGCCGGGCTGCGTTACCTGGCTTGGGTGTACGCCCCCAATTTTCAGGGCCGCGAAGCCAGTGAAGAAATGCGGCGCTACATCGAGAAGCCCCTGGTCGTCACATTCGACGATATAGACTCGGCTTACGCCTGGCTCCGGCTACAGAGGTGAAATTATACTAATCAGTAGGTTAGCAAACAACCACTCTAATTTCTAATGCAAGTCTGAGCCGGTAGCTTGCATACACTGCATTTGCCATATCACACTATCTATCGTATGGGCTTCCGCTGAGCGCGGCGGCCTACCGTTGTTAAGCCGCGCTGATAGAAAGCAGATTATCTGACATGTTACTCTGCTTCACTGAGCTTTTTGGCCATACCAGCGGGCACGCCTGCGCTGTTCAGCAGGCCACTGACCATGCCTTGGCGCCAAAGTGAGAAAACAGAGTAGCGCCGCTCCCGGCTCGAGGCAATGGTGCCGGTTTGCAGGGGCTGGCCGGGCTTGCGCGGGTTGTTGTCGCGGATAAAGATGCCGTTAACCAGCGAAGTTCCAACCCGGTGCAGCACGCCGGGCCGCTCCTGCTGGTTGAGCAGCTGCAGCTTCAGGCCGGCGTACTCACCCCACATGGTACCCCGGGCGGCCGTGCGGTCTAGCTGCATCTGAAACCGGATGCGGCGCACTGTGCCACTGCGGATGGCAATGCCGCGGGTGGGTACAAGCATAGAATTCAGTATGGAAAGCGGTGCGGCCCCAAACTCGCCGGTTAGCATGTGCCGGCCACTGGCGTCCAGTAGATTAGCGCGCAGGGTAATCCGGGCCGCGCACTGGTTTTGAAGCCAGCCGGTCGCCTCGCCCGTCAGGGGGGTAGCGGCACGCATGCGGCGCGGGTCGTTGGTGAGGTTGCGCAGCCTGACGCTGAGGCGGTCAATGCTCATGATGCCCGGCTGCGGGTCGCGCGGGGAGCGAAAGGACATGGCAAGGGCGGCGTTCTGAATTGCGAAGCGGGCAATGGCAAACCGGAACGGCAAGCGGCCCAGCATTTCGGGGGTTACCACAGAAATGTTGGGGTTTGTGGCGAAGCGGCCGTCGCTGCGGGTGCTGATGCGGGGGCTGCGGATGAGCAGAGCCGTGGCGCGCAACTGCTGCTGGTTGGCGGCCGCCGGAAAATTGAGGCCCGTGAGCAGCACCTCCGGCACGCGCACGGAAACGTGGGCCGACTGATGCTTTTTGCCCCGGGCCAAGGCCTCTACGCTCATGGTGGGCAGGGCCAGCACTTGGCGGATCTGCACCCGGCCAGTCCGGCTGTCGGCTTGCAGGCTCTGCCAGGAAAGGTGGTAGAAGGGCGCATCAAGGCTAGCTGTGGCTGCGCCGGTACGCACCTGCCAGGCACGGGCATAGTAAATATCGGTGGGTACTTTCTGGCGCGGCAACACCTGAATGCCGCTGGCCGCTAGTTCCACCTCGGCCAGGGCCGGGGCCAGCGCCAGGCCAGCTACGCGCAGCTGCCCACCAGTTACGCGCAAGCTAGTAAGCCGGCACTCCTTCATGTAAGGCTGCAGGAGTTGATGCAGGGCCGGAGGCTGGCGGGCGGGCAAGGTAAGGGCCAGACGCGGACGGGTAACCTCCAACGTATCAGCCCGGAAACGTCGCCGACTCAGTTGCGCCGCATCTAGTCCGCTCAGCACCAGCCGGGGCAAGGCTAGGCTCACGCGCAGGGCTGGACTACGGGTGCTGCTGATGGGTTGCTGCGGATGCACCAGCACCGAATCAAGCCGCAGCTGCCGGCTGACGGATGAAAACGCGGCCCGCACCAGCTTTACCTCGTGGCCCGGCACCCGAACGGCAGCACCCGCCACCTGCGCGGCCACTGCCCTCGCGTAACCCACCCGGCCCGGATCGGCCGCGCCAGCGGCACTCAGCCATACATCCTGAAGCACCAGCGCACTTTCTCCCAGCTGCACCGGCGCTTGGGCGCCCGCGCCATAGGTAGCGCGCACGTGGCGGAGGGCCAACTGACCGAGCCGCAACCCCGCAAAGGGAAGCTGCCGATGCAACGGTTGCGGGCTCCTGCTCTGGGGTAGGGCAGCCAGGTGCACCGTCAGGGAGTCAAGCGTAATGCTGTCAACCAGGACTTCATGCCGCTGCAGCAGCGCCAGCAAGCCCACTCCGCTTACGCTCAGCCGGCCCAAAGCCAGCTGCAGCCGGGGTTGGCTGAGTGAATCCGGGGATGAGGTAGTGGCGGTGCGCAGGCGCAGGCCGTGCAGGGTGGCGCTGCGGCGCCAGAGGCTGGTGTGTAACTGCGTAACGCGCAGTTGGTAGCGGCCTTTGCTGCGTTTGGATACCTGCTCTTCCAGGGTGCGGCGCAGCCAGGGGTCCAGCAGAAAGGGTACACCCAGGCCCGCAAGCAGCCCCAGTAGGCCCAGCCCTAGCAGCAGCCAGCGCCCCCAGTGGCGCCGGGGCGCGGCGGGCGCAAGCGTAGCGGCTGGTTCGCGGGAGAGTAGCACGGCTTGGCTTACGGCGAAGCACCAGGGCAAGGTTCGAAAACCAGGGTTTTGCCGGCTGCCCAGTTGTTGGTGAGCTGCGGCATTTCTGCGGCGGGCAGCTTGCCATGTCTGGCGGGGCTTGTATTTTGGCGCTCCTGACGGGTCCGGCCACCGCCGCCGCCCGCCGCCCCGCGCCTACCCTACCCCGGGCGGCCAGATTATATTCATGTCCGCGTGCCGGCGCGGCCCAACCAATCCGCAGTGCTTTCAGTTAAAGAACCGATGCTGGCCATAACTTCTCTTCTGAATCCGCAGAGTGCGGAACGGATCAACCGCCTGATTAAGAACCTGGAAGCCGAATTTGGCCTCGATGATGTGCAGGCCACCCCTGATCCGCACATTACCTACCAGCTGGCCGGCGTGCGCAAGCTGTCTATGCTGAAGCAGGCGCTCCGCGACGTGGCACGCCACACCCAGCCCTTCGCCGCGTTTACTACCGGCCTGGGCGTTTTTCCAGGTCCGAACCCGGTTATTTACATTCCGGTGCTGCGCTCCGATGCGCTAAACAACCTGCACCAGCGCGTGCTGCGGGCCACGGCGCCGCTGTGCCTGCGCACCGACAAGTTTAGCGGGCCCGACTGCTGGCTGCCCCATATTTCCCTGGCCCTCCACGATACAACCCCGGAACTGCTGGGCCCGGTTATGCAGTACCTGAACCAGCACACGTTCAACCTGAAAATCAGCATCAACAACCTGGCGATTCTGCGCCAGGAGGGCGAGAGTTTTGTGCCGGAAAAGATTTTCACCTTCGAAGGGCACAAAAACGAGCCGGTGCCAACCCTGTTCGAGTCGCAGGCCTAGGTACTCCGGGGCGACTCGGCGGTTGGCTGCCCGCTGCTTGCAAGACAAGGCGGCGCGGGCTTGCATTTTCCGGCCGGGCTACGACCTTTACGGCTTCCAACTCACCTTTTTTCGCTTATGACTGCCTATTCCATCGTCCTCGCCCTGCACTCCTGGACCCGCTGGCTCGTACTTATTTTCGGGCTGATTGCCGTGTTTCGCGCCTTTACGGGCCGGCAGGGTCGCCCTTGGACGGGAGCCGACAATGGCATGGGCGCCGCTTTTGTGGGCTCCATGCACCTGCAATTGCTCTTGGGCCTGATTCTGTATTTCAGCTTGAGCCCCTACGGCCTGAAAGCCTTTGAAACGGCCGGAGGCGCCGTAATGAAAGATGCTGGCAGCCGCTTTTTTGCCGTGGAGCATTTGGCCGGTATGGTCCTGGCCGTGGTTGCCGCCCAGATTGGCCGCACGCTCTCCAAAAAGGCCGCCGACCCCCTTGTAAAGCACAAGAAAGCCTTCACCTGGTTTCTCATTGCCTTGCTAATTGTGCTGGTGATGATTCCCTGGGGCATCTGGAACCCCGAGCGGCCCCTGTTCCGCGCTTAGTGTAGCGCACAATTAGCCACGCAAAAAAGCCTCCCGGAGTGAACCTGGGAGGCTTTTTTTACGGCCTATCTGGCCTGGGGCTGGCCGCCTGGCGTTCCTACAGAAACATGCCACCCGAGGCTTCCAGCCGCTGAGCATTCAGCCAGCGGCCTTCCTCCGAGCACAAAAAGGCCACTACCCCGCCAATGTCCTCGGGCTGCCCTACCCGGCCCAGAGCCGTTTGCGAGGCCACAAATTCGTGCAAGTGCTCATCGTCGCGCACCCGGCCCCCGCCGAAATCGGTGGCAATGGCCCCGGGCGCCACTACGTTAGCGGCAATGCCGCGGGCCCCAAGCTCCTTGGCCTGGTAGCGAGTCAGCACTTCCACGGCGCCTTTCATGCTGGCGTAAGCCGAGGAGCCGGGCAGCGCAAAGCGGGCCAACCCCGAGGAGATATTAATAATGCGCCCGCCATCGACCAGTAGGGGTAACGCTTTCTGGGTCAGGAAGAAGGGGCCTTTCAGGTGAATGTTCACCATGTCGTCGAACTGGGCTTCGGTCGTGTCGGCGAAGGCCGCATGTAGCCCTACCCCCGCATTATTGACGAGAAAATGAAACTGCTCGGCCCGGAAGGTGTCGTGCAGGGTAGTGCGCACCTGCGCGAAAAACTCGTCGAAACTGTGGCTGTCGGCTACGTTCAGCTGCAGCGCCGCGGCCCGGCACCCCAACCCCTGAATTTCCGCGACGACGGCGTCAGCTTCGGCCTTCTGACTGTGGTAGGTAATCAGCACGTCGGTGCCTTTGCGGGCCAGGCTCAGGGCCATGTCTCTGCCCAGGCCGCGGCTGCCGCCGGTAACGAGGGCTATTTTGGTAGTACTCATTGCTTTCTTGGTTGAAGTGAACAGTGCAAAAGTGCTGCCTCTGGCACCGGAAAGCATGGTGAGTAGTTCAGTTTAAATGGTGAGAGTTTCCGATGCAGCGGCAGCCCGCTCGGCAGCCCACACTTGCTCGCGGTATTGTTTGGGCGTGCAGCCGGCAAAGCGCTTAAAGAACTTCGTGAAGTTGGAAGGGTCGTAGGTAAGGCCAGCCGCAATGGTGGCTACCGAGCGGCTGGGGTCACGCAGCTGCTCCCGGGCCACGGCCATAATGCGCGCCTCAAAATAGTAGCAGGGCGGGTGCCCGGTAGTCAGCTTAATGGTATTGCTCAGGTGGGTAGGATGAATATGCAGCTGGTCGGCCAGGTCCCGGATTTCAAGCATTTCCGTGGCGCGGCCTGTCACCACATCCTCGAGGTGCTGGTCTACGGCCCGCAGGAAATCGGCCGTTATTTCGTGCTGACGGGCCAGCAGTTTCTTCGGAATCGGGGTCGTTGCCATGCCATGAAGAAGCAAAAAAACTGCAACTAGTTACGCGGCTATTTTTTCAGCTAGCCGCCGGCAGCATGGCCCCAGCGCTGAAAAGACACGTACCGGAAGTTTGCGGCGGCAGAGGGCCTTACCCCGCGCCAGCACTTAACAGATGAGGCTAGCGCGGGGTAATACGCTAGCTGCCCGGCTTTTTTATTCGTACTCTGAGGATTTAGCGCCTTTTTTGTAGCGTAGTAGCGCGCGGGCCCCGGTACCAGGGGCGTTGCGGCTTCCTGCGCCGGGTAGCGGGCGTTGGTTCTGCGTTGCTAGCCGTGCCAGCTGCTTTTTCTTTTTCTCACCAGATTTTCTCTGCTTTTGCGCTCAGTTACTTTCTTCGTCCTGATCTTTCTGATTTCCACGCTTGCCTTCGGCCAGAGCAGGTACCGGCGGGTGGTAGCCAAACGGGGCGACGGGGTAAACACGCTCCTCTACCGCAACGGCCTGAGCCCGAGCCGGCACCTGCGCCAGTTTCAGCAACTGAACCGCGCCAACCTCACCAGGCGCAACGGCCTCATCATTGGGCGCACGTACTTGCTGCCTCGCCCTACTCCGCGGGCCGCCAGCAGCGCCAGAACGGCTACGGCCTCCCGCGCCGCTACCTCGCACGGCATCAGCACTACCCCCCTGCTCCCGGCCAAACTGTTCGGCCCCGCCTACAGCCCGGTACCCGTCCGCGACCGGGCCCTGCGGGGAGCGGTGTACTACCTCTCGCCGGGCCACGCCGGCCCCGACCCCGGCGCCATCGGGCAGTACGGCACCTACAAGCTGGCCGAAGATGAGTACGCCTACGACGTGACCATCCGGCTGGCCCGGGTGCTGATGGAGCACGGCGCTACCGTGTACCTGATGGTGCAGGACCCCAACGACGGTATCCGCGACGAGAGCGTGCTGAAGATGGACTACGACGAGCTGACCTACCCCCAGCAACGCATTCCGCTCAGTCAGCTTGGTCGCCTGCGCCAGCGCATGACGCAGGTAAACAAGCTCTACGCTCGCCACAAGGGGGCCTACCAGCGCCTGCTGAGCCTGCACGTCGACAGCCGCAGCGCCGGCCAGAACATCGACGTATTCTTCTACCACCACCAGAACAGTCAGGCCGGCCTGCGCCTGGCCAAGAACATTCACAAGGTGTTCACTGCCCGCTACAAGCGCGCCCAACCCGGCCGCCCCTACTCCGGCAACGTGTCCATCCGCAGCAGCCTCTACGAGGTGCGCACCAGCCACGCCCCGGCCGTGTTCATGGAGCTGGGCAACATCCGCAACAGCAAGGACCAGCGCCGCTTCGTGGTGGCCGACAACCGCCAAGCCCTGGCCAACTGGATTTACGAAGGTTTGCTAGCTGATTATACCGGGCGGTAAATTAGGTACATAGTGATGAGGTGAATGGTGAATCGTGACAGGTGAAGGGTGAATTTATTGCATCACTGTTACCTGTCACTATTCACCTCATTCCCTCATCACTATTTACGGATTCATCAGCAGAAACAGCAGGTTGTGGTAGAGAATGCCCTGCTCGCCGTCGTGAATGCCGTCGAGGCCGGCGTCTTCCATTAAGGCTTCTACCTCCTCGTAATCCTGCAGAAAGTCGATTTCCACGTCGTTGGAGCCCGGCACCTGCGTGTGTGTTACGTAGCGGCGCCGCTTCTCCAGCGTGATAAACAGCTTTTGGTGCTTGGTTTGGGCAATCAGCAGGGCCGGATGCTCCTGCACAGTGCCGTCCGTGGCTTTGGTGTAAACCGTCGTTTTTTCGTCCGGGGCGGTGTGTTGGAGGAAGCTGGCGGGGTCGAGGGGCATGGCTGAGCGAAGGAGGCAGGGTAAAATCGAGGTCGAAGGTATAGTCTCGGGCGGCAGTAATCAGTAAAATATCAACTGGATAGCAACCGTACTTTGCAAGGCAAGCACTTAGCACCCCCTCGGTCAGTTGTGCTGCTACTTAAAATCCAGGTAGTGAATTGATTTGCTGGGCTCTTTGGAAACAGTAATGGTTTTTTTAGCCCGAGCGTTTTTGATATCAGCCAAGGTAATATACTGTCTATGTGCCCGCTGAAGAGAGTCAGTCCACTGCACTCTGGGCAACAGGGCAAAAGAAATAGTTTCCTCAACTGCCTCATCTACCGGCCGGCCTTCTTTCACATTCTTAGGTTCAGTTACTTCAACCGGTCTTTCCTGTTCCTGAGCAAGTAAAAGGCTGTCGTAGGGAGCAATTTTCACTACCACTATAATCGAATCTAGCTTCCCGGAAAGAGGCCGTAGCGTTACCGTTGACTCAAAAGCAGGCTTGTACTGTCGCAGACGGCTTTTCCAGAGTGGTAAATTTCGATGTGGGTAAAAGGCTGGACGCTTGCCAGCCATGCCGGTTGCAGCAAGGTCGATTGGCTTATCTGCCACCAGCGTATCACCGGAGCCTTGCAGCAATACCGGGGCCGTAACCGGATACTCTACCCAGCCCAGGGTCAGATGCCGAGCTACCATTGCGTAGCCAACAGCTTCGGGGGCAATTTCTACTCCCCACCATACGGTATCAAGCTGTAGGGACGAACGCGGGACTGTCAGCGCCAGGGAAAGCATTGCATTGGTGCGGTTTCGGAAGTACACCTCTGAAATAATCTGGTCGGCTAAAAATGCTTCTCTTTTATCAGGCTCCAGCATTTTTATCACAAGTAAGAGCAGAAGTAACAACAAGTAGCATCCTGCCACAGCACCCACAATGACACGGAGAACGATAAGCAGTATTCGAACTGGTTTTGACTTCTGCTGTTCCATTTAGCTTTTTTGCTTGATGCTGTAAACCCTGAATAGTCACCTAATCAGATAAGCAAAAGCGCCTGTTGCTGTATCAGCAACAGGCTCTTTATGAAGCACTCAGACTACGCAGCTAATTACTGGCCCAGCACCATGGCAAACACCAGCGGGGCGACGATGGTAGCGTCCGACTCGATGATGAACTTGGGCGTGTCCTGGCCCAGCTTGCCCCAGGTGATTTTCTCGTTCGGCACGGCGCCGGAGTACGAGCCGTAGGACGTGGTCGAGTCTGAAATCTGGCAGAAGTAGCCCCACAGCGGCACGCTGGTGCGGCCCAGGTCCTGGTGGAGCATGGGCACCACACAGATCGGGAAGTCGCCGGCAATGCCGCCGCCAATCTGGAAGAAGCCCACTTTGCTTTCCTCAGTAGCCTGCTGGGTGTACCAGTCGGCCAGGTAAATCATGTACTCGATGCCAGTACGTACGGTGTGCACGTTCTTGATGTCGCCCGAAATAACGTGGCCGGCGAAGATGTTACCCAGCGTGGAGTCTTCCCAACCGGGGCAGATGATGGGCAGGTTTTTCTCGGCGGCGGCCAACATCCAGGAATCCTTGGGGTCAATCTGGTAGTACTGCTCCAGCTCGCCCGACTTCAGAATCTGGTAGAAGAACTCGTGGGGGAAGTACCGCTCGCCGGCTTGGTCGGCCTGCTCCCAGAACTTGAGCACCGAGTGCTCCAGGCGGCGCATGGCCTCTTCTTCCGGAATGCAGGTGTCGGTTACGCGGTTCATGTGGCGCTCCAGCAGGGCCTGCTCGTCGGCCGCCGTCAGGTCGCGGTAGTTGGGTACCCGCTCGTAGAAGTCGTGGGCAACCAGGTTGAAGATATCCTCTTCCAGGTTGGCACCCGTGCAGCTGATGATTTGCACTTTGTCCTGGCGGATCAGCTCAGCCAGTTGAATGCCCATTTCGGCGGTGCTCATGGCGCCGGCCAGGGTAATCATCATCTTGCCACCATCGGCCAGGTGCTTGTTGTAGCCTTCGGCGGCATCAATCAGAGCAGCGGCGTTGAAGTGGCGGTAGTGGTGCTTGAGGAAGTTCGTTACGTTCATCGAATCGTAGGTTCTGTAGGTGGTATGCGGTTTACAATCAAAGTGCAGCCCGGAATCGTTCAATACGCCTAGGCTATATCGAAGATTCTGAATAGCGTACTATCCGGGCTGGGTTGCTCACAAATGCAGGAGTAGTAAAGCATGGTGGTGCTGATTTCCTACCCTAGCTGGGCTGCTCAATCATGAGGTTGTGGTTGGTGTAGATGCAGATGTCGGCGGCAATATGCAGGGCCTCTTCTACCATCTGGCGGGCTGTGAGGTGGGGCGCGTGCTTTTTCAGGGCCAGGGCGGCGGCTTGGGCAAACATGGCGCCGGAGCCAATGGCAGCCACGTCGGAGTCGGGCTCGAGCACGTCGCCAGTGCCGGCAATGATGAGCAGCTCGTCCCGGTCGCAGACAACCATCATGGCTTCGAGCTTACGCAAGTACTGGTCTTTGCGCCATTCCTTGGCCAACTCAATAGCCGCGCGGCGCAGCTGGCCGTTGTAGCTGCCCAGCTTTTCCTCGAACTTATCCAGCAGCATAAAGGCATCGGCGGTAGAGCCGGCAAAGCCGGTGACCACTTTGCCGTCGTGGAGCTTACGGACCTTGCGCACGTTGCTCTTGGCCACGTGCTTGTCCATGGTGGCCTGGCCGTCGGCACCGAGGGCAATTTCGCCGTTGTGGCGTACGCCCAGGACGGTAGTGGAGCGAATTCTCATATCAGGAACGATTCAGCTGTTAGTAGTACCCACCCCAGCTGGTAGCAGAAAAAGGCTTGTCATCCTGACGAAGGAAGGACCTTCTCCCGCTGAAACGATTAACCCAGCAATGGCTCGTTTCAACGGGAGAAGGTCCTTCCTTCGTCAGGATGACAGGTAATTTTTAGCTGGCACCTACTCAGAAACGGGCCTGCAATTTAGCAAAGTAAAACCGGCCGTTCGCCCCCATCTGCACCGGGTCCCAGGCCCCGCCCGTTTCCGTGCGCTGGGGGTCAAATAAGGTGGGGTAACGGTTAAATAGGTTGGCGCTGCCCACAATGAACTGCAAGTGGTTGGTTAGCGCGTAGTTCAGGGTCAGGTCGGTGGTGATGCGCGGGTCGTATTGCATGGGGGCGCCGTCCCAGTCGATAAGCGTAATCTTATCAAACCGCACGAAGCGCAGCAAGGCCCCAAAGCGACCAAGCTGGTAGTCAAAGGTCAGGTTGATTTTGGAAGGCGGGGCCGAGGCTTTTACAAAGGCCTGCTCCCGGGCCCCGAAGAATTCGGCCTCCCTACCCGTCAGGCGGCCCGAGGTACGCACCCGGTCAATTTTGAGGTTGTTGACGTTGGCCGCCAGCGTGGAGTTCAGCCGGCCGCTGCCCAGCGGTAGCGTATGGCTCAGCACCACGTCGAGGCCCAGGGAGCGGGTGTCGGCGGCGTTGGCGAAAAACTGGGCCTGGTCCACGTTCAGGGCCTGCAAATCGGGTCCGATAACGGGGTCGGCGGCAGAGAACTGGCTGGTAAGCACCACCCGGTCCTTCACCTTGATGTAGTAGCCGTCCAGGGTCAGGCTTAAGGAGGAGCCAATGCGGCTGGTCAGGCCGATGTTGGCGTTGTTGGAGGTTTCCTGCTGGAGGCTGGGCACGCCCAGCTTCTGGGTTACAGCGCTGTTGTTGCGGGCCAGCAGCACTTCCACCGGCTCGCCGTTGATGAAGTTGGTGAAGGTAGAGTTGAAATTGACCTGAGCCAGGGACGGAGCCCGGAAGCCGGTGCTGTAGGTGCCGCGCAGGGTCAGGAACTCCGTGAGGTTAAAGCGGGTAGCCAGCTTGTAGTTGAGCGTGCTGCCGAAGTCGGAGTAGTGTTCGTAGCGCAGGGCCCCGGCCAGTAGCCAGCGCTGGGTCAGGCTCAGCTCGGCATCGGCGTAGGCCGCCAGGTTGTCGCGTTGGGCCTTGATGGCATCGGTCGGCTGAAAGCCAGGGAAGCCCTGGGAGCCGCTGGCCGCGCCGGATTGGGGGTCGTAGTTGGCGTAGGATGCTTCTTCACCCGCGAACAGCGAGTACCACTCGCGCCGCCACTCGGCCCCGGCGGCTACGTTCAGGCCCTGCAGCACGGTTTTGTAGTTGCGCGTCAGGCCCAGGTTCGCCACGTTCTGCTGGAGCTGAAACCCTCCCGCGTAAAACGAGGTAGGCGAGCTGGCCCCCAGCGAGGAATTGAGCGAGTTCTTGACCCCGTACTCGAAACGGTTGGAGCCGAAGTTGTTACTCAGGTCCAGTTCCCACTGCCCCAGGGCCGTGCGCAGGCCCGCCACCGCCGAGGCGTCCCAGATGTCGCTGCTGATGATGGGGTCAAAGCCGTTGGGATAAATGGCGGGCACGTTCCGGTCGTCGTCGGCAAAGCGGGTCCAGGCGTAGGCGTCGCCCTGGCGCTTGTTGCCGCCCCCAAACACGTAGAAATACGACCGGTCGCTGAGGGCAAACCGGGAGTTGAGGTAGGCCGAGAGGTTGCAGATTTTCGGGTCGCCGTACTCGCGGCGGGCCAGGCCGTCGGCGTTGGGCACGTTGGCCCGCTGAGTGTGCTCGCGCAGGTTATAGTCGACGGTGGCATTCACAAAGCTGCCCCGCTCGCCGAGGCCTACCCCGTAGTTGAGGTTGGCGTTGAAGTTGCCCCCGTCGAAGTTCTCGTCGTCGAAGCGGTATTTGGCGTCGTAGGCGCCGTAGTTCACGTTGGCGGTCAGCTCCTTCACCGAGCTTTTCAGCACGATGTTGATAACGCCGGCAATGGCATCGGAGCCGTACTGGGCCGAGGCCCCGTCGCGCAGAATCTCAATCCGCTCAATGCTGGCGGCCGGTATCACGTTCAGGTCGGTGCCAGTGTTGCCGCGGCCGCGGGTGCCAAACAGGTTCACCAGGGCCGATTGGTGCTGGCGCTTGCCGTTGACCAGCACCAGGGTTTGGTCGGGCCCGAGGCCGCGCAAAGTGGCGGGGTCCACGTGGTCGGCGCCGTCGGAGCCGGTCTGGCGGTTGGAGTTAAAGGAGGGCGCCACAAACTGCAGCAGCTGATTCACGTCGAGCTGCCCGGTTTTGGTGGTTACTTCCCGCAGGTCGATGATATCCACTGGCGAGGGCGAATCCGTGACGGAGCGGTTCTGGCTGCGGGAGCCAACCACCTGCACTTCCCCGAGGCCCGTGGAGGCGTCGGTTAACTGTACGCTCACTGCTCCACCTGTAGCATCAACTTCCTGGGAAGCATAGCCAATGGAGCTGACTTGCAGCCGGGGGCTGGCCGTGCGCGCCTTGAGGGTAAAACGGCCGTCGTTGCCGGTGGCCGTGCCGTTGTTGGTTCCTTTTTCTACTACCGTCGCCCCAATCACGGGCTTGCCGGCGCTGTCTACAATCTGCCCCGAAATAGCCTGGCCTTGCGCAAAAGCACCGACGCTGGCTAAGCACAGCGTTGCTACTAGTAAATTCTGCTTCATACCCTTACTCGATTGAACGATTCACAATCGGGTGCCGCCGGCGTAGCTCCCACCGCCGGTAAGTATAGGAATTTTAAGATAAACTGCATTCCTACCTCCCGCCCACCAACTATAATCCTTCCGCTTTCCTTATGTTTAAGGCCATGAAACGACCAGTATTCGCGGCCGGCACTCTGGCCCTAGCGCTATCGGCGTGCGGCAACTTCGCCGATTCGTTAGACCAGTCTGAGATACCCGCCTATACCAAGGAGTGGCTGCGAGAACAGCACGGGCAAACCCTTTCCTTCCGCAATGCTGCCGGGCAGGTCCGGACGGTTACGGTGGCGCGTAAGGAGCAGGTGCTGAAGGGGCAGTCCAAAGGTGGCTCTTTTGAAACCGAAGTTATTACGGTCTGGTATCGGAACGCCCCCGACTCGTTGCTGAACCTGACGCTGGAGGCCCGGTCTAATTCCATTTACGTCACCCGGATGGGGAAAACCTGCGGCGACATTCACACCTATAAACAGGCGGGGCACACTTCCTTTAACTCCTACGAGAAACCCCGCCTGGGCTCGCCCATCGTAGCCCAGGACACGACCATCCGCAACAAGACCTACCGGTTTTTGGGCCGGATGGGCGTACCAGCAGCGGCTCACCCGACCGACACGCTGACCAACGTATATTTTTCCCGCGACGAGGGCCTGATTGGCTTTACCACCAAGCGCGGCGGACTTTGGCACCGCCAATAACAGCCAATAGCTAACCGCGGGCCTACCTCCCCATAAGCCGAGAAAAACCACGCCGCCAGCTCCGGAGCGGGACTGGCGGCGTGGTTTTTCTCGGCTTACGCCTGCTTATCAGATGAGCATACGCATGGGGTCTTCCAACAGGCTTTTCAGCGTCTGGAGGAAGGCAGCGCCGGTAGCACCGTCTACTACCCGATGGTCGCAGCTCAGGGTTACTTTCATCACGTTGCCGATGGCCAATTGACCGTCCTTTACCACGGCCGTCTGCTTGATGCCGCCCACGGCCAAGATGCAGGCATCCGGGGGGTTGATGATGGCGGTGAATTCCTCGATGCCGAACATGCCCAGGTTGGAGATGGTAAAGGTGCTGCCCTCCCACTCGCTCGGTTGCAGCTTCTTGCTCTTGGCTTTGCCAGCCAGCTCTTTTACTTCGGTAGCAATGGTTGAGAGACCTTTACCGTCGGCGTTGCGCACCACCGGTACCAGCAACCCTTCGTCTACGGCTACGGCTACCCCGATGTTGACCACCTTGTTCTGACGGATTTTGTCGCCGAGCCACGAGGAGTTTACGGCGGGGTGCTGCTTCAGGGCCACGGCCGAGGCCTTGATAACCAGGTCGTTGAAGCTGAGCTTCACCGGCGAGAGGGCGTTGAGCTGGGTACGAACCTCCATGGCGCGGTCCATCAGGATTTCCATCGTCAGATAGAAATGCGGGGCCGTGAACAGGCTTTCCGAGAGGCGGCGGGCAATGACCTTGCGCATCTGCGACACCGGGGTATCGATGTAGGTGCCTTCGGCGGCAGCTGGCGCGGGGGTAGCTGCTGGGGCAGGAGCTGCTTTTGGCTGCTCGGGCAAAGCCGCCTGGATGTATTCCGACTGCGTGTTAGCTGCCTGAGCGGGCTGCGAGGGAGCCGCGGCCGGCGCCGAAGCGGACGGCGCGGTGGCCGTGGCAGGCTGGACGCTTTCCAGGTCGCGGGAAACGATGCGGCCGTTTTCGCCCGAGCCTTTGATGGTGCTCAGGTCAATGCCTTTGTCTTTAGCTATGCTCTTGGCTAAGGGCGAGGCGAAGATGCGGCCCCCGCTCTGAGCGGGAGCAGCCTCAGCGGCCGGCGCCGGCGCCGAGGAGGTAGCAGCAGCCGGAGCGGCTTCCGCGGCTGCCGCAGCCGGGGCACTACCGCCCGACTGGCCACCGAGCAGGGCCTGCACGTCGGCGCCTTCTTCGCCAATAATAGCCAGGATGCCATCTACGGGAATGGCTTCGCCTTCTTTTGGGCCGATATAGAGCAGAGTGCCGTCTTCGTAGTTATCCAGTTCCATGGTAGCCTTATCGGTTTCCACTTCGGCCAGTACGTCGCCCGATTTTACTTTGTCGCCGACCTTCTTAAGCCAGGAGGCAATGGTGCCTTCCGTCATTGTGTCGCTCATTTTCGGCATCCGAATAACGGTAGCTTTCTTACCGTTACTGGCCGGAGCCGCCGCAACCGGGGCCGGGGCCTCTGGAGCAGGGGCCGCCGCCGGGGCCGGCGTGGGGGCCGGAGCCGGGGCCGCTTCAGCCTTGGGAGCCTCGGCGGCGGGGGCCGGAGCCGCGCTGCCGCCGCTCAGCAGGCCGGAAATATCTTCTCCCTCCTTGCCCACAATGGCCAGCAAGCCATCAACCGGCACGGATTCGCCTTCTTTCGGACCAATGTGCAGGAGGGTGCCGTCTTCGTAATTTTCCAGCTCCATCGTGGCCTTGTCGGTTTCAACTTCGGCCAGAATATCCCCGGATTTTACTTTGTCGCCTACTTTTTTGAGCCACGAAGCAATGACCCCTTCGGTCATCGTGTCGCTCATTTTGGGCATTTTTATGAGTTCGGCCATCTGCGTCTTCGTTGGGTTGAGTGGGGCCAAAATTAGCCCGTTTTTTTGGGGGAGCAAACTAAACACACTCTTCTACGGGCAGGCTCAAAACAGCGAATTTTCGCCTGAGTAAGCAATCCCAGCATTGCAGAAGAAAAGCGCCCGACACGCAGACGGTCATTCACCTGAAAGTTACCGGCACCACCCATTGCTCTACTCCACACGCTTTTCGATCAATACGCGCGGTAGGCACCATGTTTAGTTGCTTAACTACAGGCCTAACCAGTGGCAAAAAACGCTGCAGCTTCACTGCATCTGGCTGCATCCCTAAACTCCGGTAGGGCTTACCCGTTTTTTTCCAGATCAGACGTACACCCATAATGCGGGTTGAGCTGATCCGGAGGGTAGAATCAACAGTAAAGCCGACAAACACCTTGCCTCGCCAGGCGTGATGCCGGACAGATACGGTAGGCGGAGCCGTTATCAGCCGGTAGCAATACTCCGGAAAATAGCAGCGGAAGCCCTCTTGGATAGTATCCGCCACCTCTGAAGCAGGCGTCACGGAGTTTGAAGCGGAGCCCGCCATGCGTTGTTCTTCAGTTTCCGCAGTACAACCGCACAGCAACCCAACCAGCCCGGCTACCCCTAAACTGCTACTAGACATGATTTTCCTGCAGGTGCCGCACGTCCAGAAAGCTGCGCACGGTGAACATGGAGCCGGTGTAATCAAGTTGGTACAGGCAGAGGTTGTGGTGCTCGAAAGAGTCCATCAGGCGTAAGGGGTAGCCTAGCAGCTGGCAAAGCAGGACCCGCATGGCCCGGCCGTGCATGCACACCAGCACGTTTTCCTCCTCGGGTCGGGAGGTGAGCAGCTCGATAACCGGGCGCTGCCGGGCCGCCACTTCCTCGGGACTTTCCCCGCCCAGCAGGCGAGAGGTAGTACGGCCCGCCCGCCAGTCCTGCAGTACCTGGTGGTATTCTTCATCCTCCTCGGGCGTGATGCGGGTACCCTCACGGATGCCCCAGCTAATTTCGTTGAGGCCCGCGTGCTGCTCGTGGGGTAGTCCTAGCTCCAGAAAGCCGCGCACCGACTGGTGAGTCCGCTGCAGCAGGGAGGTGTACACTTTATCGAAGGGTACGTGGCGGTAGGCGGCGAAAAAACGTGCCGCCTGCCGGTGTCCGGCCTCGTTTAGAGAGGAGTCGACGCCGCTGCCCTGCACAATGCCGCGCACGTTGAAATCGGTCTGGCCGTGGCGGATGAGGTATATTTTTTTGACGCTCACTTTCCCCCTAGTTTTGCTGTGTCTGCCGTTAAAGTACGGGCTTTTCGCCCGCACAGATGTGTTTAAGGTGGTTTGTCTTGCTGGTTTTGCCATCATCAGGCCGCTCAGCCAGCCTTTCCACCTACTTTTTCGACCTGAAGCGGTTACTCTTTTACGGCCGCAGCGTCGGTTTGCTGCGGCCAACCACTACCGTGGCCTTCCTATTTCGACCCTCACTCCTTACGCATGACGCTGGAGCAAATTAAGCACTGGGTAAGCACCCGCCCTACCCTGGCCGATGCCCTGGGCATTGAACTTACCGCCCTCACCGACGACTACCTGGAAGGGCGCATGCCCGTAGACGGCCGCACCCATCAGCCCATGGGACTACTGCATGGGGGCGCCTCCGTAGCCCTGGCTGAAACCCTGGGCAGCGTGGCCGCCGCTACCAGACTTGACCCGACCAAGCAGGCCTGCGTAGGGCTGGAAATCAATGCCAACCACATCAAAGGAGTGCGCGACGGCTACGTAGTAGGCCGGGCCACAGCCCTGCACGTAGGCCGCAGCACCCAGGTCTGGGAAATTCGGATTACCCATGAGGAAACCGGGGCCCTGGTGTGCATCAGCCGCATTACCATGGCCGTCATTGACTTACCCGCCGCCAAGCCCCAGGCATGAGTAGCCTGCAGCGCATTTCCTGGCAGCCCAACCTGCCGGTGGCGGACCGGCGGCGGCGACTAGTGGCCCTGGCCCTGAGCAGTGGCCGGCCCGTGGCGCTGTGGCGGCTACCCGGCGCCCAGCACGCGCGGCTGTGCTTGAGCCTGAAAGTTGATTCCGCTTACGTGGGGTTGCCGCCGGCCCTGGAGCCTACGGCCCCGGCGGGCTTCGCCTTTTTTCCCTTCCGAGACTCCGACCACAACCCGCCGCTTTTCCTGCCTGCCGACCTGTATTTTGACTTGGCCCACCCGGAGGAAATTCAGGTGAGCCCGGCGGCGGCGGCCCGGCTGCCGGAGTTGCGGCAGCGCTTTGCGGCCCTCCCGCCCACGGCCGACCTGCCCTGGCACATGAGCCGCCAGCCCGTACCGGCCACGGCTTCCCAGCCCGCCTATGAGGCGCTGGTAGCGGCGGGGGTAGCCGCCATTGAGGCCGGCACCGTGCAGAAGGTAGTATCGAGCCGCGCGGTGCGCCGGCCGTTGCCGCCGGGCTTCGATGCCCTGGCCGCGTTTGACGAGCTGCAGGAGCGCTACCCCAATGCCTTTGTGTCGGTGGTAAGTGCGCCGGGCGTGGGCACCTGGCTGGGCGCTACCCCCGAGGTGCTGGCTGAAATTACCGAGGACCAGGTTTTCCGGACCATGGCCCTGGCCGGCACCCAGCCGCTACTGCCGGGCATGATACCGGCCACCGCTAAGTGGGCCCACAAAGACCTGGAGGAGCACGCCATGGTGGCGCGCTACATCGTGAACTGCTTTAAGCAGCTGCGCCTGCGCGAGTACGACGAGCGGGGCCCCCGCACCGTGGCTGCTGGGCAGCTGCTGCACCTGCGCACCGATTTTGCCGTGCACCTACCCCAGGTTCCCTTCCCCACGCTGGGCACCGATATGCTTCGATTGCTGCACCCTACCCCGGCCGTGGGCGGGGTACCCAAGCAGCCCGCCCTGGAGTTTCTGCGCCAGCAGGAAGGCTACGACCGCGCCTATTACGCCGGTTTTCTGGGCCCCGTCAATCTGCCCGAAGCCGGTGTGGCCCGTCTCTACGTAAACCTGCGCTGCCTGCAGCTGCGTCCTGAGGAAGCCATTCTCTACGCCGGAACCGGGCTGACCATTGACTCTGACCCGGCGCGTGAGTGGCAGGAAACGGAGCTGAAGCTGCGCACCGTTGGCGCTATTTTACATGAGTAAAATGAAAACCAAAGCACTCAGTGGCAGTATCAAAAGCCCGTCATGCTGAGCTTATCCAAGCACGACGGCCTTCATCAGGGCAAAGGCGCAGGCTTTATCCTTTTCTATTTTACTACCCCATGTCTTCCCTCCAAGCCGTTCATAATATTCCCGAAATCTGCGCCCAGCTTGGCATTACGGACGTGGTCCTGTCGCCGGGCTCCCGGTGCGCGCCCCTAACCATTGCCTTTGCCCGCCATCCGGCCATTACGGTGCGTACGGTGCCCGACGAGCGGGTTGCGGCCTTTATCGGGCTGGGGCTGGCGCAGGCGCAGCGGCGGGCCGTGGCGCTGGTGTGCACCTCCGGCACGGCGGGCCTGAACTACGCGCCGGCCGTAGCCGAAGCCTATTTTCAGCAGATTCCGCTGGTAGTCTTCACCGCCGACCGGCCGCCGGAGTGGATTGACCAACTCGATGGGCAGACCATCCGGCAGGCCGACCTGTACGGGGCCCACGCCAAAGGAACCTTCACCTTCCCCGCTGATACCACCCACCCCGACGCACACTGGCACGCCGGGCGCATCGTGTCGGAAGCCATTGGGCTGGCCGAGCAGTTTCCGGCGGGGCCGGTGCAAGTCAACGTGCCGTTGCGGGAGCCTTTCTACCCCAAAGCCGGCGAGCAGTTGCAGTTTCAACCGGTGAAGGTAACCCGGGAGCTTCCCGGCCGGCCGCAGCTACCCGCGGCCGCGCTGCAGGAGTTGCGGGAGGCTGTTCAAACTACCGGCCGCGTGCTGGTGGTAGCTGGGCAGCATCCTGCCAGCGCGGAGCTGCTGCTGGCCGTGCGCCAGTTTGCCGCCGCCTACCAGGTGCCAGTCGTGGGTGATTTGATTGCCAACCTGCACCTGCCCGCTGCCCCCAACTTCGACCAGCGCCTGCGCCCGCTGGGCCGCCAGGACGTATTTATGGCGGTGCCCGAGCCGGGCCTGAAGGCGGCCCTGAAGCCGGAGCTGCTGATTACTTTCGGCCAGTCGTTGATTTCCAAAGCCCTCAAGCTCTACCTGCGCACCGCTAAGCCAACCCAGCACTGGCACGTTCAGCCGGCCGGCGCGGTAGCTGACACGTTCCAGTCGCTGACCAAGGTAGTGCGCATGGAGCCAACGGATTTTTTTGCCGCGTTGCTGGCTGAAGCGCCGCGTAGTACAACAAATAGTATAGGAGTCTCAGAATCTTCTGATCTAAGTTCGATTCATAGCGCGACCACAACTTCGACTCCTTACGTGACCACGCCTAACCACACGGCAGCTCCGGATGCTACCCGCGTGGCAGCGGCGCCGGCGCCTACCGGCCCCGTGCGGCTAGTATGGCCGGGCAGCGGCGCGCACCTGAGCGAGGCGGCTGCTTCGGCGAAGGCGGCCTACCTCAAGCCCTGGCTGGCGGCGGAAAACTGGGCCGAAGGGTTCCTGCAGAAGTTTATGCAGCAGCCCAACCAGCCGTTCAACGAGTTTACGGCCATTTACCGAGCCCTGCAGTTGCTACCCGACCATACGGCCCTGCACTTGGCCAACAGCATGGCCGTGCGTTACGCCAACATCCTAGGACTGCCGGCCGGCCGCACCGCGGAAGTTTTCGCCAACCGCGGTACCAGCGGCATTGACGGCTGCACTAGCACGGCCATTGGGGCGGCCCTGGCCCAGCCCGACCGGCCCGTGGTGCTGCTCACCGGCGACGTGGCGTTCTTCTATGACCGCAACGCTTTCTGGCACAATTACCCCACGCCCAATCTGCGCGTAATCCTGCTTAATAACCACGCCGGCGGCATTTTCCGGTTGATTGACGGGCCCCGTCAGCAGCCCGAGCTGGAGGAGTTTTTCGAGACGCGCCAGCCCCTCACGGCCGAGAATACGGCGCGGGATTTTCACCTGCATTACCACACGGCCCGCACCTTTACCGAACTAGAATCGGCTTTACCGGTTTTCTTTGCACCCGAATCCGGCGCGAGTCTGCTTGAAATCACCACGGATAGCCCGACCAATGCCGAATTCTTCGAACAATACCGCGCCGCGGTGAAATCTTCGTTTGCCTAATGCTTTTCCCTACTTGTCATCCCGCCGATATCGCGCCGCAAGCTCGGAAGGAAGGATGACAGGAATATGTGACGCTTTTCCATCCCAACTTTCTATGGCCGAACAACTTACCTGGACTCCGATTAAGGAGTTCCGCGAAATTCTCTTCACGCAGGCTGGTGGCATTGCCAAAATCAGCATCAACCGCCCCCAGGTCCATAACGCCTTCACGCCCCTCACGGTGCAGGAGATGATTGAGGCCATGGATATCTGCCGCAACCGCACCGACATTGGGGTAATTATCCTCACTGGTGAGGGCGGCAAAGCCTTCTGCTCGGGAGGCGACCAGAGCGTACGCGGCGAAGGTGGCTACGTCGGCGAGGACACCGTACCTCGTCTGAACGTGCTGGATTTGCAGAAGCAGATTCGCTCCATTCCGAAGCCCGTAGTGGCTATGGTGGCCGGCTGGGCCATTGGGGGCGGGCACGTGCTGCACGTAGTCTGCGACCTGAGCATTGCCGCCGACAACGCCCGTTTCGGCCAGACCGGCCCCAACGTGGGCTCGTTTGATGGTGGCTTCGGGGCTTCTTACCTGGCCCGCGTGGTAGGCCAGAAGAAGGCGCGCGAAATCTGGTTTCTCTGCGACCAGTACAACGCCCAGGAAGCCCTCGACATGGGCCTGGTAAACAAGGTAGTGCCTCTGGAGCAGCTAGAGGAAACGACGGTAGCCTGGTGCCACAAGATTCTGGAAAAGAGCCCCCTGGCCCTGCGGATGCTCAAATCCAGCTTCAACGCCGAACTCGACGGGCAGGCCGGTATTCAGGAACTGGCCGGCAACGCCACGCTGCTTTACTACCTCTCGGAGGAAGCCAAAGAAGGCAAGAACGCCTTCCTGGAAAAGCGCAAGCCCGATTTCTCGAAGTACCCCAAGTTCCCGTAACTTTTCGTTTCAGGATGGTTATACTGCGGCCCGCGTCCTCGGATGCGGGCCGTTTTGTTGTACCTGCGTTTGCTTTGTCTGCTGCTGGCTATATTGCCGCACGTCTCTACTGCCTTACCTGAAGTTGTATGAAAGCTGCCCTGCTGCTGGTATTGCTGAGTGTTACCGCCGTCTGCACCGCGCAGGCGCAGTCGGCGGCGCCGGCGCCCCGTGTTGCTACCCCCGACAAGGCCAAGGAAGTGCGGGTAGTGGAGGCTTCCTGCGGGCAGTGCCGGCTGGGGCTGCCGGGCAAAGGCTGTGATTTGGCCGTGCGCCTCGACGGCAACGCCTACTTCGTGGATGGCACCACCATTGATTCGCACGGGGACGCCCACGCCAAGGACGGTTTTTGCCAGGCCATCCGGAAGGCAGAAGTGCAGGGCGAGGTAGTGGAGAACCGCTTCCGGGCAACTTACTTTAAGCTGCTCCCAGACCAGCCGGCCTCGGGCAAGTAGCGGGCCTCCGGGGCCAGTACAACACGGCTCTAGCCAACAGCTCGGCCGCACTGGCTCCTGGAGTTGCTTACCGTTTGGCGCACTGCCCACCTGGGTTTTCGGGTGGGCGTTTTTATGCGGGCCGCTTCCTGCCGGGGTTCTTAGCTGAAGTACGTTTCTGTTGCGTGTTACCCACTATATTGGCGGAGCGCAAAACGCTACCTCTTTCACTCCCGCAGGTGCGGCGGGTGGTCAACTAGCACGTATTTATAAGAACTATGGCCGCATACAGAATAATAGCCGACGGCACGCGAGACTTTCAGCTGCTGGCTGCTGACGGCACCGCCCTAGCAGCCCTGCACTACAGCGAATGGTTTTCCTTTAAAGCAGTTGCTACCCTGGCCGATGGCTCCTCGTTCAGGTTGGAGCCCAAGGGTTTCTGGGGCACTACCATTGAGCTGAAAGACCAGGATAAGGTGCTCCTGAACTTTAAAATGAACTGGGACGGTAACATCATCATCAAGTCCCGGCTCGATGACGGCAACCAGGCCTTTGTCTTCAAAAGCAAGAGTATGCGCAAAGGCGAGTACGCGCTACGGGGCAGAAACGAGCAGGAGCTACTGGTTGTAAAGCCCGATTTTCAGTGGAGCAAACTCAATTACAACTACACGCTTACCTCCACGGAGGAGCTGGAGGCATCTGACTCTAAAGTGCTGCTGTTGCTTACCGTCCTGCACTGCGCAAACTACTACATGACCATGATGTCGTCGGCGGTAACCACCATAATTGCCGTTAGCTAGGGCGCTACGCAGTCGGGCGCCTACCACTTCCTTGGTTAGCCAGCGCAGCGGTAGGAATAGTTGAGCCAGCGCAGCAGAACGGGCTTTTTGCTTTCGTAGCGCCCTTCTGGTTTACACTTCCCCGCCAGTCTAGCCTACCAATATTCCGGCCTGGTTGCTGGGGTGGCACTCAGAATATTGAGCCGTAGGCACCGCAGCCCTCGCACCAGCCGAAAAAGTTGCGCAGGCGCTCCTCCTTGGCGCGTTTTTTCAGCTGCTTGCGGGCTTTGCGGGCTGCGTCCACAACCGGCGTGGCGGTGGTAGGGCGCACTACGTGGCTACGCAGCGTGAGGTAGCGCCGGAAAACAAACGTTCGGGCCAGCGCAAACGGGCTTAGGGCGGCAGGAAGCATGGCAGATGGAGTGTAGTGACCTGGTTTAAGATACGAGGTTAACCCGCTCGAAGTCAAGCGCCACCAGGTTTTCTTATCCTGAGCGGGGTAGTTTCGTATGCCGGGAGGTAGTACCCGGGCCCCTGCTCGGCTCCACTTCTTGCGCCATCCGATTTACTTGCCTGTTACGCCCCATGACCGATGCGGAATTCCACCATGCCATCCGGCGCATCTGGCGCCTGCACTGGCTGCACTACGGCGGGCAGGCCCTGCTCACGGTGGGGGTAGTGCTGGCCCTGAGCAGCCAGGTAGGGCTGGGCACGCCGCATGCCTCGGCCACGGCATCGGGGCCGGCCTTGCTGCTGTTGGGGGCGCTGGTGCCGGTAGTTGGGCTGCTTTTGTACCTGCTGGCCCGGCGGCTACGGCCCAACCTACGCCGGCGGGCCGAGGAAAACATGCGGCTCTACCAGGCCCGGATTTTTCTGCGCAACAGTCTGCTGGGCCTGCTGGGTTTGCCCTTTCTGGTTGCTTACGCCCTGAGCCGCGGGGCCCTGGAATTGCCAGCCTACGGGTTTCTGCTGCTAGTTTTGGCCTTTCTCACCGCTCCTTCTGCCAAAGCCTACCAACGCTGGCTGCTTAGCTGAGCCGCTGCGTATACGGCTCGTTTTGGTTCTCCTACTATCTTCTGCATGGCCCCTGACTCTGCCCTCCTTCCCGATTCCCTGCTGCTCAATGGGCGCGAATTTCGTTACGCCGACATCCAGCAGTACCCCGCCAACTCCCCTACCGACCTGAACGGCTACGAGGCCCGGGTGCTGGATTTCTGCCGGCAGTGGCTGAACGGGGCCCAGGAGTTTGGGCTGCAAACCTCGGGTTCCACGGGCCTACCCCAGCGCGTAACCATGACGCGCCAACAGCTGGCAGCGTCTGCCCGCCGCACCGGCGACTACTTCGACCTGGGCCCCGGCGACCGGATGCTGGTGTGCCTGAACTGCGAGTTTGTGAGCGGGCTGATGATGCTGGTGCGGGCCTTTGAGCGGCGCATGCACCTAACCATTGTGGAGCCCCAGGCCGACCCGCTGGCCCTGGTGCCGGCCGGGGCGGCGTTCGACTTCACTTCCTTCGTGCCCCTGCAGCTGCGGGCCGTGCTGGCCGCCGGCCACGCCCCCCGCCTCAACCGCCTGAAGGGCATTCTGGTGGGCGGCGCGGCCGTGGAGAAAAGCCTGGAGCAGGAAATTCAGCAGCTACAGGTGCCGGTGTACCTGACCTATGGCATGACGGAAACGGCCTCCCATATTGCCCTGCGCCGCCTCAACGGCCCCGAGGTAACGCCTTACTACCACGTGCTTTCGGGCATTCACGTGGGCCAGGATGAGCGCGGCTGCCTCACTATCCGGGCCGATGTAACCCAAGGCCAGCTCATCACCACCAACGACCGGGTAAACCTACGGGACGCGCACACCTTCGAGTGGCTGGGTCGGGCCGATTTCGTGATTAACAGCGGTGGCGTGAAAGTGCAGGCCGAAAAGGTAGAGCAGGTGCTGGAGGTAGCCCTCATGGAGCTGGGCCTGCGGTGCCGCGCCTTCGTAGCGGGCCGCCCCGACGAGCGCCTGGGCGAGCAGGTAACCGCTTTCCTAGAAGGTGAGCCGCTAGCCCCGGCCCAACAGCAGCAGTTGCAGGCCCTGCTGAGTCAGCGCCTCGATAAATACGAGCAGCCCCGGGACTTTGTCTTCGTGCCGCAGTTCCAGGCCACGCCCTCCGGCAAGCTAGACCGACGCACCACTTTGGAAATGGTGAGGTGGTGAGTGAGTGAGTGAATGAGTGAAGTAACTAAACCGTTTGTCATCTTGCGCTTGCGAGGCACATTCTCACGCCTGAACGAGTCGTTCACTCGACTGGTGCTCCACCGTGAGAAGGTTCTTCGCAAGCGCAAGATGACAGGCCGCTTATACGAGTACCCTCGCCCTGATCCTACTTCACTCACTCACTATTTCACCATCTCGCCTTCGCTATGTGAAATTATCCGTTGATTTGTACAACTTCCCACCCTGTACCTAATCAATGAGTCATACGCGTTTTTCGGCGGCTACTTTCCTGCTCCTAGCCCAGTTGGGTAGCGGCTGCGCCAGCACCTCCCGCCCCACCACCCCTACCGCGGCCGTAACCAGTGCTACCACGGAGGCCGTGGGGCAACTGGCTGCGGCAGCTGCGCCGGAAGAATCGACTCCGGTGGCCCCACTGGCCCCGGCTACTCCGCCCTTTCAGATAGTAACGGAGCAGTTTGCCGACCTGCGGATTCTGCGCTACCAGGTACCCGGCTTTGAGGAGCTGGAGCCCCGCCAGAAGGAGCTGCTCTACTATCTCTACGAGGCGGCCCTGAGCGGGCGCGACATTACCTACGACCAGAACTACCGGCATAACCTGCGGGTGCGCCGCACCGTGGAGGCCCTCTGGCCGGCCAACGAGGAGCGCCGCACGGCCAGCACCAACCAGCAGCAGATAGCCCAGGCCGAAAAGTTTGCCACCTACGCCAAGCGCGTGTGGTTCAGCAACGGCATTCATCACCACTACAGCACCCGCAAGTTTACGCCTGAATGCACACCCGAGTATTTCCGGGAGTTGGTGTTTGCTACTGATGCCAAAAAGCTGCCCCTGGAGCCGGGCGAGTCGGTAACCAAGTTTTTGGCCACCCTGAAACCCATTCTCTTCGACCCCAGCGTGGCCCCCAAGCGGGTAAATCAGGAGGCGGGCAAAGACATGGTCAAAACCTCGGCCAACAACTACTACGAGGGCATGACCCAGACTGAGGTAGAGGCCTTTTACCGCAAGAAAATCAACAAGAAAGACCCCCAGCCCATTTCCTACGGCCTCAACTCCAAGCTGGTGAAAGACAGGCAGAGCCGCATTGTGGAGCGGGCCTGGTTTACGGAGGGCATGTACGGCGCGGCCCTGACCAAGGTGGTGTACTGGCTCAACAAGGCCGCCGCCGTGGCCGAAACGCCCGAGCAGGAGCTGGCCCTGCGCAAGCTGGTGGAGTTCTACCAGACCGGCGACCTGAAAAAGTGGGACGAGTACAACGTGGCCTGGGTGCACGACACCAAGTCGAGAACGGACGTAGTAAACGGTTTTATTGAAGTGTACGGCGACCCGCTGGGCTACCGCGCGGCCTACGAGTCGGTGGTGTCGTTCAAGGATTTAGAGGCCACCAAGCGCATTCAGGCCATTGGCAAAGAGGCCCAGTGGTTCGAGGATCATTCGCCCATTCTGGCCCAGCACCGCAAGCAAAACGTGGTGGGCATTACGGCCAAGGTAATTACCGTGGTGGTGGAAGCCGGCGCGACGGCCCCCAAAACGCCCATCGGCATTAACCTGCCCAATGCCACCTGGATTCGGAAGGAGCACGGCTCCAAATCGGTGCAGCTGGGCAACATTGTGGAGGCCAGCAACGCGGCCGAGGCGGGCGGTATGCTGGATGAGTTTGCCGTTGATGAAGCCGAAAAGCAACGGGCGCGCACCTACTCGGAGCTGGCCGCCAAGCTACACACCGACATGCACGAGGTAATCGGGCACGCCTCGGGGCAGATTAACAAAGGCGTGGGCACGCCCAAGGAAACCCTGAAAAGCTACGCCTCAGCCCTGGAAGAAGCCCGCGCCGACCTGGTGGCCCTCTACTACCTCCCCGACCCCAAGCTGATACAGCTGGGCGTGGTGCCCTCCGCCGACGTGGCCAAAGCAGAGTACGACAGCTACATCCGCAACGGCCTGCTGACCCAGCTGGTGCGCCTGCAATTTGGCGAGACGGTGGAAGAAGCCCACATGCGCAACCGCCAGCTGGTGGCCCGCTGGGTGCTGGAGAAAGGCCGCAAAGACAACGTCATTGAAAAGGTAACCCGCGCGGGCAACACCTACTTCCGCGTCAACGACTACGAGAAGCTGCGCGGCCTGTTTGGGCAGCTGCTGCGGGAGCTGCAGCGCATCACCAGCGAAGGCGACTACGCCGCCGGCAAGGCATTGATTGAAACCTACGGGGTGAAAGTCGACCCCATACTGCACAAGGAAGTGCTGGCCCGCTACCAAAAGCTGAACATTGCGCCCTACGTCGGGTTTATTCAGCCCCGGCTGGTGCCCGTAAAGCAAGGCGACAAGATTGTGGACGTGAAGCTGGAATATCCCACCAACTTCGCCGAACAGATGCTGGAATACGGCCGCCACTACCGCCTGTTGCCCAACTATAACTAAGCCCTTTAAGCTGCACAGCAACCAGAATTGTCCTTGCGACCAGCAAAAGGAACCTAGGGTAAGTGGCCGACTGGCAAGCCCAGATTCTTTCCGCTGGCTGCAATGACAGGCTTCCTGGTACTTTGCAGACGTAGCCGCACTATTATTTCACCTTCCCTTCGCCTGCTTCTCGGCCGAAAAAACTTTCACTGAACTCTCCCCACCAACCAATCACCCCCATGAAAAACTTCTTCCCTACCCTGATGGCAGCCGCGCTGCTGGCTACTGCCGGGCACGTTCAGGCGCAGACGGCGCAGCCCGTTCGTCCGGTGCAAGCCGAGGCCGAGCGTTACGAGTTCTGTGAGCTGATGCGCACGGGCTTTGTCAACATCGGCAAGCCCGAAAAGGAAAAGAGCGGCGACATATACGTGGACTTCGGCTACGGCTACGAGAAGCTGGGCGGCTCGGAGCAGGTAGTGCGCGAGGCCGGCAAGATTCAGGTATTTGCTACCACCATCAGCGCCCTGAACTACATGGGTAGCCGGGGCTGGGAAATTGTCCAGATTCTGGAGCAGCCCATCAACTACACCAAAGGCGAGCCCAGCGAATATGTGCGCCGCTACGTGCTGCGCCGGCCCCTGTCGGCCAAAGGCGTAGCCGGCTCGCGGTAAAAAGCAACACGGAACGCAGCAAAAGTAGCCCGTCCTCCTGAGGTTTCCGCCTAGGAGGACGGGCTGCTTTTGCTGCGTTCTTTCAACTAAGTACCTCTGTCAGCGGCGCTTACTTTTCTAACTTCAGGCCTTGCTGGGAGAACAGCCGCTCGTGGCCGCGCGCTACCTTAATTAGGTCGCCGAGAAACAGCTTGACACGCCCAAAGAAAATGATGCCGCTCATATCATCTTCGGGTTGCTTGCCGGCGGCCCACACCTGCCGGTAGCCCGCGCCGGCGCCCACCCCAATCCAGCGAAAAATGCGGTAGTGGGCTCCAATGGATGGCTCAAGCAGGAACAAGACCTGGCTGTTGGTGCGCCGCACGCCGCCGTCGGGGTAGTAGTATTTGGTGTAGTAGCTGCCGGCTCCTAGCTGCAGCGGCGTGCTTAGCTCCCAGCGCGGGTTGCCAATAAACACGTACTCGCCGTAGGCAGCCAGGTAGCGAAACCGGACCTCGTCGCGGGTGCCGGGTGGGGTACCTTCGGGCTGGGCAATACGGGTAGGCACCCCGCCGGAGAGGCGGTACACGCCCAGGCCCGCCCGCCAGCGGCCGCGCCATTCAACGCCCCCTTTTACGCCATTAATGCCCACCACTTTGCCATTAAGAATGGAAAAGCGCTGGTCTAGCTGAAAGACGACGCGGCGGTGGGCCTGACGCACAAAAGTACTATCTTCGGCGGGGGGCGGGCTGGCTGCCGCGGCGGCTGGGGCGGCCAGCAGCAGCACACCAGCCAAGGCCAGAAAACGGGGTAAACAAACAGCTTCCACAACGCAAAAATACGCCTTCCGGCAGGCTTGGTTGTACGCGGCCCCCTCAACTCACCCGGCTACCCCGTACGCTTCACCAGTGCTACCGGCTGCTTCGCCCCGATTGTCGGCGGCGGCCACCCGCTTTTCATGCATGTTTACGGCCTCATCAGGCCGCACTCGTTATGCTTCTGCACCCCGAACCCCTGTTTTCCCTGGCCAACACGGTTGCCCTGCTAGGCTGGGCCCTGTTGGTGGTAGCGCCGCGCTGGCGCCTCACGCAGGCTGTAGTACTGAGCGGCGCCATACCCCTGCTGCTGGCCGCGGCCTACGCCCTGCTGATTGGGGCGCACTACCTGGGCCCACACGCCGCCGAAGGCGGATTCAACTCCCTGGCCGAAGTAACCGCTTTGTTCCGCAACCCGTGGGGGCTGCTGGCGGGCTGGGTGCATTATCTGTGCTTTGATATGAGCCTGGGCATCTGGGAAAGCCTGGATGCCCGGCGGCGCGGCGTGCCGCACGGGCTGCTGGTGCCCTGCTTGCTGCTTACGTTTCTGTTGGGGCCGGTGGGGCTACTGCTCTACAGCCTGGTGCGGCGCTTCTACGGCCGCGAAGTTTCGGCTCCAGCTTCCTCTCTCGCGCAGTAATCGGTTGTTTGTATGTCTGCTTCCCTGCCTCTGAAAATGACGATGGTCCCGGTTTCGCCTGCCAGCCGCCCACGGGTTTCGGTGCGGGCCTACGCCGCTGATTGGCTGCGGGTGCTGCACCGCGTCAATCCCATCCTATCGTGGAGTGGGTGGCTGCACGTGGGGTTTCTGCTGATGGCCCTGGTGGTGCTGCCCTTTGATAACCGCGTAGTTACGGGCCTGCCCGTGTGGGTGAAGCCAGCCAAGTTTGCCGTGTCGGGGCTGCTTTACCTCTGGACGCTGGCTTGGCTGCTAGCCGACCTGCCGGCCCCAGCTCAGCGGGCCGTGCGGCGCATCAGCTGGGCGGTGGGCGTGAGTATGGTAGCGGAAATGGTGTGCATCGTAACCCAGGCGGCCCGCGGTACTACCTCGCACTTCAACGGCGCTACCCCACTAGATGGCATGATCTTCAGCGTGATGGGCGTCATGATTGTGGTAAACACGGTTGCTACCATCTGGGCCCTGTTGCTGGTGTGGCGGCACCGCCCCCACGGCCCGGCGGGCTACGTGTGGGGCGTGCGCCTGGGCCTACTGCTATTCCTGCTCGGCAGCCTGCTGGGCGGCATGATGATTCACCTGAACCAGCACACCGTGGGCGCCCCCGATGGTGGACCCGGCCTACCCGGCCTGGGCTGGAGCACCCGCGCCGGCGACCTGCGCATTGCCCATTTCCTAGGCCTGCATTCCTTGCAAGTGGTGCCCTTGCTCGGCTGGGTTATCAGCCGCTGGCTCCCCCGGCGCGCCGTGCTTCTGACCTGGCTGGGTGCCGCGCTCTACGCCGCTCTAGTGGCCTTGCTGTTTCTGCAGGCCCTGCAAGGCACGCCTCTGGTTCAAGGGCGTTTTTGAAAGGGCGGCTACCCCTATATCCTCTATCCTCGGCACTATTCTCAGCTGCACTAATCCCTGTTCTTAGGGTGTAGAGCAAGATAACCCGCTCTTGGGTGTAGAGACTAAGATAAACCACCGTCATGCTGAGCTTGTCGAAGCATCTCTACCGCTTCGTCCTCACGACAGGAGTTAGCCAGCGGTAGAAATGCTTCGACAAGCTCAGCATGACGTGCTGTTTTAGTTACTGTCCACAGACCCTAGGCCAGGTTGTACTACCCAATCGGCCTGAGCTGAATCTATTGCCTTTCTACTTACGTCCTTTTTTAGGCTTGCTGAAGGAGTAGGGCGCGGCCTCTGGGGTGGTTCCTCGGGTAGTGGTGGGGGTAGGGGCCATGTCGAAATCCAGGGTGGCGCCTTGCAGCAAGGCCTGGTGGCTCAGCCAGTTGTAGTTGTAGGCTTGGCCGTTGAACTGCAGGCCACGGATGTAGCGGTTATCGGCGCTGTTGTTGGGCGCGCTGAGCACCACCTGGCGGCCGTTTTCCAGCTGCAGCGTTACCTTTTTAAAGAGCGGGGCGCCCAGCACGTACTGGTCGGTGCCGGGGCATACGGGATAGAAACCCAGGGCTGAAAACACGTACCACGCCGAGGTCTGGCCGTTGTCTTCGTCGCCGCAGTAGCCGTCGGGGGTGGGCTGGTAGAGGCGGTTGAGCACTTCGCGGGCCCAGTACTGCGCTTTCCAGGGCTGGCCGGCGTAGTTGTAGAGGTACACCATGTGCTGAATGGGCTGGTTGCCGTGGGCGTAGTTGCCCATGCCCGCAATCTGCATCTCGCGAATCTCATGAATCACGGAGCCGTAGTACGATTCATCGAACACCGGCGCCAGGGTAAACACCGTGTCCAGGGTGGCTACGAAGGGCTTGGCACCGCCCATCAGATCCATCAGGCCCTGCACGTCATGAAACACTGACCAGGTGTAGTGCCAGCTGTTGCCTTCGGTGAAGGCGTCGCCCCACTTGAAGGGGTTAAAGGGGGCCTGAAACTTCCCGTTCTGGTTTTTGCCCCGCATCAGGCCGGTTTGCTTGTCGAACAGGTTGCGGTAGTTCTGGCTGCGCTTGGCGTAGAGGTTGACTTCCTTTTGCGGGCGGCCCAGAGCTTTGGCCAGCTGATAAATCGTGAAGTCGTCGTAGGCGTATTCCAGGGTGCGGGCCGCGTTTTCGTTGATTTTGACGTCGTAGGGCACGTAGCCCAGCTTGTTATAATAGTCCGCACCGGCCCGGCCCACGGCCTGCAGCGGACCGGCGTTGTTGGCCCCGTGCACCAGGGCCTCGTAGAGCTTGTTGATGTCGTAGCCGCGCCCGCCTTTCAGGTAGGCATCAGCCACCACCGAGGCCGAGTTGTTGCCAATCATCACGTTGCGGTAGCCGGGGCTGCCCCACTCCGGCAGCCAGCCGCCTTCCAGGTAGGCATTCACCAGCCCTTCCTGCACCTGGGCATTTACGCTCGGGTACATCAGGTTCAGGAAGGGAAACAGGGCCCGGAACGTATCCCAGAAGCCCGTATCGGTATAGAGGTAGCCCGGCAGTACCTGCCCGTTGTAGGGGCTGTAGTGCACGGGCTTGCCGGCGGCATCCAACTCGTAAAACTTGCGCGGAAACAGCAGGGAGCGGTACAGGCACGAGTAAAACGTGCGCAGCTGATCATCGGAGCCGCCCTCCACTTGAATGCGGCCAAGCTGCTGGTTCCAGGCCTGCCGGGCCTTTTGCTTCACGGCCTCGAAATCATCCGCCCCAATTTCCCACAGGTTAAGCTCCGCTTGCTCGGGGCTGATAAAGGATGAGGCCACGCGCACGTTCACCTGCTCGCCCTTGCGCGTCCGGAAACCGACGACGGCGCCGGTGTGATTGGCCTGGGCCTCCAGGCCACTTGTATCCAGCTTTTTATCCTGGTAAATGGCCGTGCTGGTGAAAGGCCGGTCAAACTCCAGCACGAAGTAATTCTTGAAGTTCGGCGGTACGCCCTTGCTGTTGCGGGTAGTGTACCCGATAATCTTGTTTTGCTGGGGTAGCAGCTTCACGTAGGAGCCTTTGTCCAGGGCATCGAGCACCACATAGGCGCTGTCGGTCTTAGGGAATGTAAACCGGAAGCGGGCCGCGCGCTCGGTGGGCGCAATTTCCGTGGTTACGTCGTGGTCGGCGAGGTACACGCGGTAGTAGTAGGGCGTGGCGGTTTCGGCCTTGTGCGAAAACCAGCTGGCCCGGGCGTCCTCCTCGAAGCGCGGCTGCCCGGTGATGGGCATGAGGGCAAACTGCCCGTAGTCGTTCATCCAGGGCGAGGGCTGGTGGGTTTGCTTGAACCCCCGAATCTTGTCGGCCGAGTACTGGTAGGCCCAGCCGCTGCCCATTTTGCCGGTTTGCGGCAGCCAGAAGTTCATGCCCCAGGGCAGGGCAATGGCTGGGTAGGTGTTGCCGTTGGACAGCTCGGGCTTGGAATCGGTACCCATCAGCGGGTTCACCCACTGCACCACATCGGGCCCCTGGGCCGGCTGCCCCCGCGCCGCGCCGGCAGCCAACAGGCCCGCGGTTACTACTATCCAAAGAAAAGCAAGGCGGGCAGCAGCGAAGAAGTTTACCATAGAAAGAGGGCACGGGGGCAAGGGTAGCACGCGGTCAATCTACGCCAACTCCGCCAACTTTGGTAGCAGCGAAACAGGTAGGCTCCTTTCTCTGGCGGACTTTACTTCAGCTGCCGAAACTTGCGCCGAATAACCTCCTGCACGGGCACGTTTTCAATCTTGCTTTCCAGCCAGGAAATGATGTCCAGGTAGAGAAAGGGGCGGCGCTCAAAGGGGTTTTCAGCAATGCGGATGAGCTTGTTTTTCAGCTTGATGAAGGCGTCTTTTAGCTGGGAAGGCGCGACGTCGCCGAGGTTGCGCAGGAACTGGAAGATAGCCTCCTGCATCTGCTGCTGGTCGTTCATTTTGCCCAAGAAGCGGTACACCGAGCGGATCTGGTAGTCCAGGGCTTCGTCGCGGCCGGCCTCGTAGTGGGCAATCAGATTCAGGATGCGGGCAAAGCACTGAATGTCTTCGCGTAGGCTCGCCTCCTTGAGGTAAATAACCTTGTTGAGGTACTCAATGGCCTTATCAGATTGGCCGCTGCCGAAGTAGAGGCTGGCAATTTTGTAGTAGAACACCAGGCGCCGGTGCGGGTCGAGTTGCAGGCGGAAATAGTCCAGCTTTTCCAGCAGCTCCGGGATAATGCGGAGGCCTTCCGTGAACTGCCCGCGCATGAAGTAGCCGTTGAGCCGGTTCGTGTAGATGTACAGGAACAGCAGCATTTCAATGTTAGGACTGGTGCGCCGATCCGGGTCGGCGGCGTAGGCCTCCAGCTGGCGCAGCACCTGCTCAAACTTGCTGTAGTACAGCAGGTTGTGGGCCGTAATAAGCAGGTTGTGCAGGCCTTTAATGTAGAGCATGGGCTGCTGCTCCTGCATGAGCGGGTTGTGCTCAAACAAATCAACCCACTTCTGGGCGTAGCGGAAGCAGAAGCGGAAATTCTGGGTGATGGTGTAGTACCAGACGTGGGCCTGGTAGTAGTAGAGCTGCTCGAAGAAGCCGGCCTGCCGCGGGTCGAGCACGGGCAGTCCTTCGCGGAAGTAAGCCGTAATCTTCTCGTAGTCCTGCTGGTTGCGGGTGTGCCCAATTTTGAGGTAGCGCCCGTACATGCGCAGAGCCAGGTTCGACAGCTCATGCTCGCGGGCCACGTGCCGCACCGTGTCCGTAGCCTCATCCGACAATTCCCGGGCCCGGCCGCGCAGGCTGCGGGTAATGTACTGCCCCTCAATCAGTTTCTCAAAATCCAGCGCCAGCAGCACAATGTGCTGCATTTCGGTTTGCTGGGCCGTGGCCTTTACCTTTTCCAACATGCGCAGGCTCTGCTGGTAGAGGCCCCGGTTGTAGAGCACGCGGGCGTAATCGAGCTGCTCGCGGAGCTGAATATCGAGGTTGTGGCCGGCGTGGTACATGCGCAAGCTGGCCAGCAGCTGCCGGTACAGGTTGGCCTTTAGGTTGGCTACTTGCACTTTTTTAATGGCCGGCACCTGGGCCAGCACCCGCTCCTCGTCGTAGCGCTCCTGCCCATCCAGGGCATCGAAAAGCTGCAGAAACTTCAGCCCATCGGTAGAGCCCTGCCGGTTGGCAAACAGGCGAAAGTGCCGCTTTTCGGTGCGGGTCAACGTCTTGATGAGCTGAAAAACCGGGTCGGTGCTTTCGTTGGGCATTGTATTTATCTAAAAGTCAATGCATTGATTACAAAGTACTTATAGTTGCATAGTCAAGATTTTGAAATAGTATGTAATTGAGAAAAAAGTTTTCGAGCTGCTTATCGGCTCCAGTACTTGCGTGCATCCTACCGCTGTAAAGATGATAGGCTCGAGCATTTTTCCACCTTCTGGTCAGCACTATTTCTTTCGTCACCTGCGGCAAGCCGGCGGTCCACCATCACCCGAGCAACTCTTACCGAATACACCAGCAGCGGCCGTTGCGTCCTGAAAAGAATAGAACCCAACCAAGGCGCTGCCGAGCTTTCGTTTCTTTCCTCTGCTACATCCTTCTTCCGTTTTTGCCTCCCATGAAATCGTCTTGCCTGCCCGTGCTCTCAGTCATTACGCTGCCAGTCATTACGCTGCCGCTTCCGGGCTGAAAGGAACTGCGTGTTCATCGTCACAGCAAGCCTTTCTTAGCCCGGTGCTCAGGAAGGCTTTTTCATATACCGACTTCCTCCCTATTCTTTTCCTAGCCCTGAATTTCATGTACTACAGCAGTAATACCGTTGCCTTCCTGGATGGTGAGTTTGTGCCGGCCGGGCAGGCTACTTGTGGAGTGTATGCCCAGTCGTTGCACTACGGGTACGCCGTGTTTGAAGGCATCCGGGCCTACAACACGCCGGCCGGAGCCCGCATTTTCAAGGCGGAGCAGCACTACGAGCGCCTGCACTACTCCTGTAAATCCATTGGTTTGCCCCTGGAGTACTCGGTGGAGGAACTCACGCGCATCAGCTACGAGGTGCTGGAGCGCAACCACCTGACCGACGCCTACATTCGGCCGCTGGTGTTTGCCGCTACCCCCAACATGAGCCTGAAGGCGGCCACGAGCAGCAACGTGCTGATTGCGGTGTGGGAATGGGGCAAATACCTCGGCGACCAGTTGCTGCGCCTGACGGTGTCGCCCTACGAGCGGCCCAACCCCAAGGCGGTGCCCATTGAGGCGAAAGTGGCGGGCCACTACGTCAACTCCATCATTGCCAGCTCCGAGGCCAAGGGCCGCGGCTACGACGAGGCCCTGCTCCTGGATATGAACGGCTACGTAGCCGAAGGCCCCGGCGCCAACTTCTTCTTCGAGCGCAACGGCGAGCTGTTCACGGCTCCCGCGGGCAGCATCCTGCGCGGCATCACCCGCAACACCATCATCGACCTGGCCCGGGAAGCCGGCATCATGGTGCACGAGAAGTTCTTCACGCCCGAGGAGCTACGCACTGCTTCCGCCGCCTTCATGACGGGTACCGCCGCCGAGGTTATCGGGGTGGCCTCCGTGGATGACATCAGCTTTGATACACCTTTCCAGCAGACCATTGGCGGCATGCTTTCCAGCCACTACCACGCCTTGGTGACCGGGCAGACGGTAGCCCGCACTGCCCGCGTGGTTGAGCCGCAGCGGTAGTGACCTAGAGGGGCCTCCCCCCTGCCCCCCTCTCCGCGGGAAAGGGGGAGCCAGACGATTAAGAGTAAAGTAACCGCCTTGCTTTAGATACAGGATGCATTAATGCCCCCTTGGCTCCCCCTCTCCTTTTTCGGAGAGGGGGTCGGGGGTGAGGTGCCCCGCCAGAAAGGCCCAAGTAAACAACATCAGCAACGACGAGACGCAACATATTGCGTCTCTACACCCCTCCCATGACCCTTCTGAACAAATACAGCCGCATCTACACCCAGGACGACAGCCTGCCGGCGTCCCAGGCCATGCTCATTGGCTCGGGGCTTTCGGACGCTGATTTGCATAAGCCGTTCGTGGGCATCTGCTCCACGGGCTTCGAGGGCAACACCTGCAACATGCACCTCAATGGCCTGGCCGACCAGGTGAAGGTAGGCGTGCAGGAGCAGGGGCTGGTGGGGTTGCGGTTTAACACCATCGGCGTGTCGGATGGCATTACGAATGGCACGGCGGGCATGCGCTACTCTCTGGTTTCCAGGGAAATTATTGCCGATTCCATTGAGGCCATGGCCGGGGCGCACAACTACGATGCCCTGGCCTGCGTGATGGGCTGCGACAAAAACATGCCGGGCGCCCTCATTGCCATGGCCCGCCTGAACCGGCCTTCGCTCATGGTGTACGGGGGTACCATAAAAGGCGGCACGTTCAAGGGGCAGCAGCTCAACATTGTCTCGTGCTTTGAGGCTTACGGGCAGAAGCTGCAGGGGCAGATATCGGACGAGGATTACCGGGGCATCATCCACAATGCCTGCCCAGGGCCCGGGGCCTGCGGGGGCATGTACACGGCGAATACCATGGCGGCGGCCATCGAAACGCTGGGCATGAGCGTCCCGTTTTCCTCGTCCTCCCCCGCCGTGAGCCAGGAGAAGCAGCAGGAGTGCCGCTCGGCCGGCGCCTACCTGCGCCGCCTGCTCGAACTCGACCTCAAGCCGCGCGATATTCTGGTGCGCGAGGCCTTCGAAAATGCCCTGGTGATGACCACGGTGCTGGGCGGCTCCACCAACGCCGTGCTTCACCTGATTGCCATTGCCCACGCCGCCGGCGTGCCGCTGACCATGGAGGACTTTCAGGCCGTGAGCAACCGCACGCCGGTACTGGCCGACCTCAAGCCTAGCGGCAAGTATCTGATGGAAGACCTCTCAGCCTTGGGCGGGGTGCCGGCCGTGATGAAAACCCTGCTGAACCTCGGCCTGCTCCACGGCGACCTGCTGACGGTAACGGGTAAGACCCTCGCCGAAAACCTCGCCGACGTGCAGCCCTTGGGTGCCGAGCAGGACTTGCTTCGCCCCTTAGATAACCCCATCAAAGCCGACGGTCACATTCAGATTCTGTATGGCAACCTGGCCGCAAGGGGTGCGGTGGCCAAAATCACCGGCAAGGAAGGCCTGCGGTTTGAAGGCCCGGCCATTGTGTTCAACTCCGAAGAGGAGCTGAACGAAGGCATTTCGCAGGGCAAGATTCAGCCCGGCCAGGTCGTCGTGATTCGCTACGTGGGCCCCAAGGGCGGGCCGGGCATGCCGGAGATGCTCAAGCCTACCTCGGCCATCATTGGGGCCGGCCTGGGCGACAAGGTAGCCCTGATTACCGATGGCCGCTTTTCGGGCGGCACCCACGGCTTTGTCATCGGGCACGTGTGCCCCGAGGCGTACGACGGCGGCACCATTGCGCTGGTTGAAAACGGCGACTGGATTGTGCTGGATGCCGGCACCAACACCATGGAGGTGCAGGTAGAGGACGCCCTGCTGGAGCTGCGCCGCCAGCAGTGGCAGCGGCCCCGGCCCACCGTGCAACAAGGCGTGCTGCTGAAGTATATCCGCACCGTGAGCGACGCGAGCCGCGGCTGTATCACCGATTACCAGGAAGACCATGTATTCGAACCCATCACCCCAGCCCGCGCCAACCTTGCCTGAAACGGCCGTAGCCACGGCGGAGCCCGCTACCCGCACCTTGTCGGGAGCCGAGGCCACGCTGCACGCCCTACTGGCGGAGGGCGTGGACACCGTGTTTGGTTACCCCGGCGGCGCCATCATCCCAATTTATGATGCGCTTTACGATTTCCGGGATCAGCTCAACCACGTGCTGGTACGCCACGAGCAGGGCGGCATTCACGCGGCCCAGGGCTACGCGCGGTCGTCGGGGAGGGTGGGGGTAGTGTTTGCCACCAGTGGGCCCGGCGCCACCAACCTCGTAACAGGCCTCGCCGATGCCCTGATTGACAGCACGCCGCTGGTGTGCATCACGGGTCAGGTGTTCGCGCATTTGCTGGGCACGGATGCCTTCCAGGAAACCGACATCATCAACATTACCACGCCCATTACCAAGTGGAACCATCAGGTAACGGACGCCAGTGAAATTCCGGAGGCGCTGGCCAAGGCCTTCTACATTGCGCGCAGCGGCCGCCCCGGCCCCGTACTGATTGACATTACCAAGAACGCCCAGCTGCAGAAGGCCGATTTTGCGCCCTATCAGCCCTGCACCCACATCCGCAGCTACCGGCCTCGGCCCGTCGTGCGCCCGGAGTACGTGGCGCAGGCGGCGGTGCTCATCAACCAAGCCCAGCGCCCCTTGGTGCTCTGGGGCCAGGGCGTGCTGCTGGGCCAGGCGGAGCAGGAGTTCCGGCAGTTCATTGAGAAAAGTGGGATTCCAGCCGCCTGGACCATTCTCGGGGCGGGCGCACTACCCACCGGCCACCCCCTGAACGTGGGCATGCTGGGCATGCACGGCAACTACGGCCCCAACGTGCTGACCAACGAGTGCGACGTGCTCATTGCCATTGGCATGCGCTTCGACGACCGGGTAACGGGCCGCCTCGACAAATACGCCAAGCAGGCCCAGGTCATTCACCTCGACATCGACCCCACGGAAATCGACAAGAACGTGAAGGCCACCGTGCCCGTGTGGGGTGACTGCCAGGAAACCCTACCCCTGCTCACGGAGCTGGTGGAAGCCCGCACCTACCCCGAGTGGCGCCAACGCTTCCTCGACCACGACGCGGAGGAAATAGCGGCCGTCATCCAGGATGAGCTGTTCCCAACCTCCGACGAGCTGACCATGGGCGAGGTAATTCAGCAGCTCAACGAGCTGACCCAGGGCGAGGCCATCATCGTGACCGACGTAGGCCAGCACCAGATGGTGGCCTGCCGCTACGCCCGGCTCAACCATACCCGCAGCAACATCACTAGCGGGGGCCTGGGCACCATGGGCTTTGCCCTGCCCGCCGCCATTGGAGCCAAATACGGCGCGCCGGCGCGCACGGTAGTAGCCGTCATCGGCGACGGGGGCATGCAGATGACGATTCAGGAGCTGGGCACCATCATGCAAACCGGCGTGAACGTGAAAATCCTGCTGCTCAACAACCAGTTCCTGGGCATGGTGCGCCAGTGGCAGGAGCTGTTCCACGACCGGCGCTACTCCTTCGTGGACATTGCCAGCCCCGACTACGTGACTGTGGCCCGCGGCTACCGCATTACCGGCCGCCGCGTAGACAACCGCCCCGCGCTGCAACCCGCCCTGCGCGAGATGCTGGAACATCCCGGCTCCTTCCTGCTGGAGGTGATGGTAACGAAAGAGAACAACATCTTCCCCATGGTGCCCCAGGGCTGCGGGGTTGGGGAGATTCGGCTGAAGTAGAACGACTGTAGAGACGCAACATGTTGCGTCTCAGCGCCAGAACGGGCAGCCCCAGTTGTCATTCCGACGCAAGAGGAATCTGGATCAAATCGTTGAATGAGGACCCAGATTCCTCTTGCGTCGGAATGACAACCTAAACAACATCAGCAACGGAGAGACGCAAAATATTGCGTCTCTACAGCCTACAGCGCCATGACCCAGCAATCCATCGACCGGCGGGAGTACAACATCACAGCCTACACCGAAAACCAAGTGGGGCTGCTGAACCGCATTGCCATCATCTTCTCCCGGCGCAAAATCAACATCGAGAGCCTCAACACCTCCCCTTCGGAGGTCGAAGGCATTCACCGCTTCAATATTGTGGTGGTGGAAACCGAGGAGGTGGTGCGCAAGATTGCCCGCCAGATTGAGAAGCAGGTGGAGGTGCTCAAGGTGTACTTCAACCCCAACGAGGACGTCATCTGGCAGGAAATGGCCCTCTACAAAGTGCCCACCGACATCATTGCCGAGCGGGCCCTGGTAGAGCGGCTGTTGCGGGAGCACGGAGCCCGCGCCGTGGTCATTCGCAAGGATTACACCGTGTTCGAAACCACCGGTCACCGCGAGGAAACCGACAAGCTCCTGGCGGTGCTGCAGCCCTACGGCCTCATTGAGTTCGTGCGCTCGGCCCGCATTGCCATCATCAAAGACAGCCAGGGCTTCCACCACAAACTCCGCGAGTTCGAGCGCACCGAGCCCAGCCCCGAGGTCAGCGAAAACGACTACCTCAACAGCCGCGACAAGGTGTTCACGATGTAGGCTATTTACTACTTACTACCGAAAGACCGTCATGCTGAGCTTGTCGAAGCATCTCTACCGCTTCATTGAGTCGGTGCGAGGCCTTGTAATTAGTCAGAGATAGAGATGCTTCGGCTCCGCTCAGCATGACCGCCTGAAAACACAAAGACCGGCTCCATAGCCCAGGGTTTAAACCCTGGGCTAGTGAATAGCAACTACACAAATTCATCTTCCAACCCAATACCCAACATCATGGCAACCATCAACTTTGGCGGCGTAGAAGAGCACGTAGTCACCCGCGACGAATTTCCCCTGGATAAAGCCCGCGCCATTCTGCAAAACGAAACCATTGCCGTGATTGGCTACGGGGTACAGGGCCCCGGCCAGGCCCTAAACCTGCGCGACAATGGCTTCCACGTCATCATCGGGCAGCGCCGCGACTCCGCGTCCTGGAGCAAGGCCGAAGCCGATGGTTGGGTGGAAGGCGAAACCCTGTTCGACATTGAGGAAGCCGCCGAGCGGGGCACCATCATTGCCAACCTGCTCTCCGACGCCGGCCAGATTGCGGTGTGGCCCACCCTCAAAGCCAAGCTGACGCCCGGCAAAACCCTGTACTTCTCCCACGGCTTCGGCATCACGTTCAACGACCAAACCGGCATCGTGCCGCCCGCCGACGTGGATGTGGTGCTGGTGGCCCCGAAGGGGAGCGGTACTAGCCTGCGCCGCCTGTTTGTGGCCGGCGGGGGCCTGAACTCCTCGTTTGCCGTGTACCAGGACGCGACCGGCCACGCCTACGACAAGGCCATTGCCCTGGGCATCGGGGTCGGCTCGGGCTACCTGTTCGAAACGGACTTCAAGCGCGAGGTGTACTCCGACCTTACCGGCGAGCGGGGCGTGCTCATGGGGGCCCTGGCCGGCATCATCGAGGCTCAGTACCAGGTGCTGCGCCAGCGCGGGCACTCCCCTTCCGAGGCGTTCAACGAAACGGTAGAAGAACTCACCCAGAGCCTGGTGCCGCTGGTGGGCGAAAACGGCATGGACTGGATGTTCAGCAACTGCTCCGTCACGGCCCAGCGCGGCGCCCTCGACTGGAAAGGCCGCTTCCGCGAGGCTACCCTGCCCGTGCTCAACGAACTCTACGACAGCGTAGCCTCCGGCGCCGAAGCCGCCCGCACCATTCAGCGCGGCTCTACCCCCGGCTACCGCCAGGAATTGGAAGCCGAGCTGAAAGAAGTGCGCGACTCGGAGCTGTGGCAAACCGGCGCCACCGTGCGCGAGCTGCGCTCCAAAGCCACCGAGAAAGTAGAGGAGCTAAGCGCCCCTTAAATCTTCCTGAACGTCATGCAGAGGCGGAGCCGAAGCATCTCGCGTGCTGATGATAGGTAGTAAACCAGACGACTGCACGCGAGATGCTTCGGCTCCGCCTCTGCATGACGTTCACTTTTATTGCTGACAACCTATTTCCTATGGAATCAGATACTTTAACCTCCGCCCCCACCGTGCGGCTGGAAAACGTGGAACGGGCGGCGCGCACGCTGGACGGCGTTATTTACAACACGCTGCTGCAGCACAACCTGGGCCTATCGGAGGCGTACGGGGCGCAGGTGTACCTGAAGCGCGAGGATTTGCAGGTGGTGCGTTCCTACAAAATCCGGGGGGCGTATAACAAGATGGCCGGCCTGAGCCGGGAGCAGCAACAGCGGGCGGTAGTGTGCGCTAGCGCCGGCAACCACGCCCAGGGGGTAGCCTATGCCTGCCAGCTGCTGGGCATCCGCGGCCACATCTTCATGCCCGCCCAAACCCCGGCCCAGAAGGTAAACAAAGTACGCTTGTTCGGGAAAGATCAGGTAGAAGTCGTCCTCACGGGGGCTACCTTCGATGATACCTACCAGGCCGCGAAAGACTTCTGCAACCAGCGCGGCAGCACCTTCGTGCACCCCTTCGACGACTTGGCCATTGTGGAAGGCCAAGCCACCGTGGGCCTGGAGATTCTGCGCGACGCGCCGGCCTCCATTGACTACTGCTTTATGCCGATTGGCGGCGGGGGCCTGGCCTCGGGGGTGGGCAGCGTGTTTCGGCAGCTGAGTCCGCACACCAAGCTCATTGGCGTGCAACCGCTCGGCGCGCCTTCCATGCAGCGCGCCATCCAGACTGGCCTACGGCAGCCCCTGGAGCACATTGAGAGCTTCGTAGACGGCGCGGCCGTGAAGTGCCCCGGCGAACTGACGTTTGAGCTGTGTCGGGAGCTGCTGGACGAGGTAGCCCTGGTGCCGGAAGGCCAGGTGTGCGAGGACCTGCTGAAGATGTACAACGAGGAAGGCATTGTGCTGGAGCCGGCTGGTACGCTCAGCATCTCGGCCCTGCACCAGTACGCCGACCAGATCCGGGGCAAAACGGTGGTGTGCGTGCTCAGCGGCTCCAACAACGACATCACCCGCATGGAGGACATCAAGGAGCGGGCCATGCGCCACCAGGGCCGCAAGCACTACTTCCTGGTCACCTTCAACCAGAAGCCCGGCGCCCTGCGCCGCTTCGTCAACCACGTTCTGCGCGAGGGCGAGGGCGACGACATCATCCAGTTCCAGTACATCAAGAAGAACAACAAGGAAAAAGGCCCCGTCTTCATCGGCCTCGAAGTCCAGCGCCCCCACGACATCGAGGGCATCCAGCTGCGCATGGCCGCCGAGGGCTTCGGCTACGAATACCTCAACGGCAAGCAGGATTTCCTGAGCTTGCTGGTGTAAGCACGTACTAGAATTAGAAGCTAGAAAACTAGCTCCCCTCCTCAGATGAGGAGGGGCTGGGGGTGGTTGATGGGCAGTAGAACGACTACTAGAGCTAGTTCCCCTCTCCCCCTGGAGAGGGGCTAGGGGTGAGGCGAACTAGGGCCAGCAATTGTCCCTACATCATCAACCACCCCCAACCCCTCCTCATCTGAGGAGGGGAGCTTCGTTCTTTAGAGCTTTGCCGCTGTATTTACACTTGCTTCAATTATCTTTATATCAGCAACTTATAAAACAAAAATCAACTTTTAGAAATAGTAAGCCTATCACCAACCCGTTTTCACTCTGACGCCCAAGCCGTGTTCTTGCGGGCAGCATTTTGCGCTGACTGAACCCTAGAGACATGGCAACTCAGAAAATCCACATCTTCGACACGACCCTGCGCGACGGGGAACAGGTGCCGGGCTGCAAGCTGAACCGGGACGAGAAACTGCTGATTGCCCGCCAGCTGGAGCTACTCGGCGTAGATGTGATTGAGGCCGGTTTTCCGGTGTCGAGTCCGGGCGACTTTGCGGCGGTAGCAGCAATTGCGGCTCAAACGCGTCACGCTACCGTCTGTGGCCTCTCCCGGGCTGTGGAAAACGATATTGTTACGGCCGCCGAGGCGTTGAAATCGGCCCGGCACCCGCGCATTCACACCGGCATTGGTACTTCCGATTCTCATATCCGATTCAAGCTGTGCACTACCCCCGAGAAAGTGCTGGAGCGGGCCGTGGCAGCCGTGAAGCTGGCGAAATCGTTCGTGGAGGACGTGGAGTTTTACACCGAAGACGCCGGCCGCACCGACAACGAGTTTCTGGCCCGCGTCTGTGAGGCCGCCATCCGGGCCGGCGCCACCGTGCTCAACATCCCCGATACTACTGGCTACTGCCTGCCGAGTGAATACGGGGCTAAGATTAAGTACCTGGCCGATAACGTGCGCGGCATTGAGCACGTGCGCCTTTCTACTCACTGTCACAACGACCTGGGCATGGCTACGGCCAACTCCATTGCGGGCGTGTTGGGCGGCGCCCGGCAGGTAGAGTGCACCATCAACGGGGTGGGCGAGCGGGCCGGCAACACGGCCCTGGAAGAAGCCGTGATGGTGCTGCGCCAACACCCTTACCTCAACTTTGAGACGGGCATCAACACCAAGCTGCTGGCCGAAACTTCGGCTATGGTGTCGCACCTGATGAGCATGCCGGTGCAGCCGAACAAGGCCATTGTGGGCGCCAACGCGTTTTCGCACTCCAGCGGCATTCACCAGGACGGCGTCATCAAGCACCGCGAAACCTACGAAATCATCGACCCGCACGAAGTGGGCATGCCCGACTCGGCCATTGTGCTGACGGCCCGCTCCGGCCGCGCCGCCCTGGCTTACCGCCTCCAGAAAATCGGCTACGACTTCGACCGCACCGCCCTCAACAAGGCCTACGCCTCCTTCCTAGTCCTCGCCGACCGCCAAAAAGAGGTGGTAGACGAGGACTTGCACGTGATGGTGGAGCAGGAACAGCTAGTGACGGTGGGGTAGTAGGTTGGCCCGTGTAGAGACGCAATATGTTGCGTCTCACGGCAGAACGACTGGCCTGGAACAGCCTAAATAAACAACATCAGCAACGCCGAGACGCAAGATGTTGCGTCTCTACACGGGCCAACGTCAGCACGCAGCAGACGCGAATACGCGTCCCTACAGCCCAACATCTGACGTTCAAAATTCCCACCCCTCCCCCATGTCATCCAAGACCTTATTCGATAAAATCTGGGACGCGCACGTGGTGCGCGAAGTGGCCGGTGGCCTCACCGTGTTTTACATCGACCGCCACCTGATTCACGAAGTCACCAGCCCGCAGGCGTTTGACGAGCTGACGGCCCGCGGCCTTACGCTGCGCCGCCCAGAGCAAATTGTGGCCACGGCCGACCACAACGTACCTACCCGCCACCAAAACCAGCCGATTCAGGACCCGCTGTCCCGCTCCCAGGTGGATAAGCTCACCGAGAACTGCGCTAAGTTTGGCGTGGAGCTGTATGGTCTGGGCCACCCGTACCAGGGCATCGTGCACGTGATTGGGCCGGAACTGGGCATCACGCAGCCGGGCCTGACCATGGTCTGCGGCGACTCGCACACCTCCACTCACGGCGCCTTCGGGACCATTGCCTTTGGCATTGGCACCAGCCAGGTGACGCAGGTCATGGCCTCGCAGTGCCTGCTGCTGGATAAGCCCAAGCGCATGCGCATCACCCTCGACGGGGAGCTGCGGCCCGGCGTCACGGCCAAGGATTTGATTCTCTACGTCATTTCCCAGCTGGGCACGGGCGGGGCCACGGGCTACTTCGTGGAGTACGCCGGCAGCGCCATCCGGGGCCTGAGCATGGAAGGCCGCATGACGGTCTGCAATATGAGCATCGAAATGGGCGCCCGCGGCGGCCTCATTGCCCCAGATGCTACCACCTTTGATTACCTACAAGGCCGCCGATTTGCGCCCCAGGGGGAGAATTGGGACCGGGCCGTGGTCTACTGGCAGACGCTGTATTCGGACGAGGACGCCCAGTTTGATGCCGAGCTGCAGTTCGATGCCGGGGCCATTCAGCCCATGATTACCTACGGTACCAACCCCGGCATGGGCATTCCGCTGTCGGCCAGCATTCCGGTGCTTAACGGGGGTAGCGAGGCTACTAGCTTCGATAAGTCGTTGCGCTATATGGGGTTCCAGCCGGGCGAGTCGCTGCTGGGCAAGAAAATCAACTACGTGTTTATTGGCAGCTGCACCAACTCGCGCATTGAGGATTTGCGCACCGTGGCGGCCTACGTGCGGGGCAAGCGCAAGGCCGCCCACGTGGAGGCCATCATCGTGCCGGGCTCCAAACAGGTAGAGCAGCAGGCCATTGCCGAAGGCCTCGACAAAGTGCTGGCCGACGCCGGCTTCGAGCTGCGCGAACCAGGCTGCAGCGCCTGTCTGGCCATGAACGACGACAAGATTCCGGCCGGCGCCTACTGCGTGTCTACCTCCAACCGCAACTTCGAAGGCCGCCAGGGCCCGGGAGCCCGCACCCTGCTAGCCAGCCCCCTGGTAGCCGCCATTACCGCCGTGGAAGGCCGGTTGGTGGACATCACGCAGTATGTGAATTAGATTCAGAACGACCAAACAGAACGTCCTGTCGAGCTTGTCGAGACATCTCGCGTGCTGACGTTGCCACACTAACTGGCCTGCTGAGCTTGCCGAAGCATCTCTTCCGCTGGCTAACTCAATTGGCCTAGCAACGTCACCGCTCCATAGCCCAGGATTTAAACCCTGGGCTAGTGAACAGACACCTGCAACGAAGCGGGAAAGATGCTTCGGCAAGCTCAGCATGACGTTCAGTAATAGTTAATTTCCCTACTCCCATGGAAAAATTCCAGACGCTACGCTCCGGCGTGGTGCCGCTTCCGATAGAAAATGTGGATACCGACCAGATTATCCCGGCGCGCTTTCTGAAGGCGACGACCCGCGCAGGATTCGGTGCAAACCTGTTTGCCGACTGGCGCTACGCCGCTGATGGGCAGCCTAAGGCGGATTTCGTGCTGAACGATGCCCGCTACCTGGGCCACCAGATTTTGCTGGCCGGCAAGAATTTCGGGTGCGGCTCGAGCCGGGAGCACGCCGCCTGGGCATTGGCCGACGCTGGTTTTCGGGTGGTTATCAGCAGCTACTTCGCCGATATTTTCCGGGGCAATGCCCTGAACACGGGGCTGCTGCCGCTGCAAGTGTCGGACGAGGTGCTGCAGGGCTTGTTTGAGGTGGTAGCAGAGGATGCGCAGGCCACGCTGACGGTGGATTTGCGGGCCCAGACGCTCACGGTGCCGGGTTGGGCTCAGGCCATTCATTTCGGGCTGGATCCTTACAAGAAAGAATGCCTGCTCAACGGGTACGACGACATCGATTTTCTCATTAGCCAGGAGGCGGCCATTACGGCCTACGAACAACAACGGTCATGGATATTTTAAGCAAACGGATTGTGGTGTTGCCCGGCGACGGGATTGGCCCCGAGGTGTGCAGCGAGGCCGTGCGTGTGCTGCGGGCCGTATCCAGCCGTTTCGGGCATGAGTTTACCTTCGACTACCAATTGATGGGAGCCTGCGCCATCGATGCCACCGGCTCGCCCCTACCCGAGGCTACCCTGCAGGCCTGCCGCCAGGCCGATGCGGTGCTGCTCGGTGCCATCGGGGACCCCAAGTACGACAACGACCCCACCGCCAAAGTGCGCCCCGAGCAGGGGCTGCTGGGGTTGCGCAAGGCCCTAGGCCTCTACGCTAATATCCGCCCCATTACGGCCTACGACCAGCTGCTGGCGCATTCCCCGCTGAAAGCCGAGCGGATTCAGGGTACCGACATTCTGATTTTCCGGGAGCTGACCGGCGGCATCTACTTCGGGGAGAAAGGCCGTAGCGAGGACCGCGCCAGCGCCTACGACCACTGTACCTACCACCGCGACGAAATCCTGCGCATTGCGCACCGGGCCTTTAAAGCGGCCGAAACGCGCCGCCACAAAGTCACGCTCGTCGATAAGGCCAACGTGCTGGAAACCTCCCGCCTCTGGCGCGAAACCGTGCAGAGCATTGCCCCCGAGTACCCCAGCGTAGCCCTCGACTACCTGTTCGTGGACAATGCGGCCATGCAAATCATCCTCAACCCCAAGCAGTTCGATGTTATCCTGACGGAAAACATGTTTGGCGACATTATTTCGGATGAAGCCTCAGTTATTGCCGGCTCGCTAGGCCTGCTGCCGTCGGCCTCCGTGGGTGACGGGGCGGCGCTGTTCGAGCCCATTCACGGCTCCTACCCCCAGGCCAAGGGCAAAGGCATTGCCAACCCCATTGCCACCATCCTCTCAGCTGCCATGCTCCTCGACCATTTCCACCTCCAGGAGGAAGCCGACTGCGTGCGCGACGCCGTGCAACACGCTCTCGACCAAGGGGTAGTAACGCCAGAACTGAACCCGACCACGCTCTACACCACCGAGCAGGTGGGCAACTTCATTGCCTACAGCGTGCTGGATATTGCCGACTGTGAGGTGCACCGCAACAACATCAAGCTCGGCATGAGCACCATTATTTAAGCTACACCCAGGGGTGGGTTGGTGAAGCCCGGGTGTCAGGCGGCAACGCTTGATGCCTGGGCTTTTTTTGGTAATAGAATAGATACTAAAACTGTCATTCCGAGCGGAGCGAGGAATCTGGGTTGGCCTCTTGCGGATAACCCAGATTCCTCGATCCGCTCGGAATGACAGGTCTGGAGGCTTGCTTTTGACCTTGCCCTTTCTCCTGCTTCGCCCCGCTCTGGGTGCGTTTCGCCCGGATTGCGCTGGTAGTAATAGAGCGTTTTTAGGAGGTTTGAACCAGTTATCACCCTAGTCTCAAACCTCCTACCTCCTCTCCCATGACCAGCCCCCGCTTCCGTCCATTCTCCGCGCTACTCGCCTGCTTGCTGCTCCTGACCAGCCTAGGTCACGCCTGGGCGCAAAGCAAACCGACCACACTCACCAACGGCGCTACCACCCTGCTCACCTCCGACTCGGTGCGGCTATTTGTGCAGGTGGCGGGCCGGGGTACGCCGTGCGTGTTTGTGCATGGCGGACCGGGCGCGGGCAGCTATTCCTTTGAGAAGCTGGGCGGCAACCGACTGGAAAGTGACTTGCGCATGATCTACTTCGACCAGCGGGGTAGTGGGCGCTCGGCCAGCTCGCCGCGCAAAAACTACTCGATGGCGCGCATGGTGCAGGATTTGGAAGAGCTGCGCCAGCACTTGGGCCTAGAGAAGTGGGTAGTGCTGGCGCACTCCTTTGGGGGCACCATTGCCACGGCCTACGCCACCCAATACCCGCAGCGGGTGCAGGCGCTGGTGCTGGTGAATAGCGTGCTGAACCCCACGGCCTCGCTGGAAAGCATGTTGCAGTACGGTACCTCCCTGCTACCCCCCACCGAGCAGCCCAACCCGAATATCCCGATGATGCAGCGCTTTGGCCTGGTGATGGGCGCGTTGCAGCAGAAGAAACTGGCCTATCAGCTCCAGTACTCGGCCGATTCCTTGGCCGCCCGCGCCAGCCACGCCGCCCGCGCGGTGCCCACCAACCAGGACTTTGCTACCCAAGTGTTCAGCGGCCGCCTGCCCGATTACGGCCGGGACTACGTGCCCGGCACGGCCCAGCTTACCATGCCTACGCTGATTATTGCGGGCCAAGACGACCGCACCACGGGCGCCACGCCGCAGTCGTTCCGGTTCCTGAGGCAGCAGGTGGTCGTGCTGCCGGGCAAGCACTACTCCTTTCTGGAGCAGCCGCTGCGGTTTCGGCAGGCGGTGGTTAGCTTCGTGCAGCACCTGCCCCGTACGTTGTAGTCCATGCCCGAAGCCGCCCCGCTCCCCAATCCCATCCGCATCAACGACCGGTGGTTTCTGCTCATCGGCATTCCGGTGCTGGCTTTGCTGGTGCTGCTGCCGCGGGGCATTCTGCACGTACCCTCAGTGCCGGTGTTTCTGGTGAACTGGGTTATTTCGATTGGGTTCACCTGCTCCTTCTGGCTCACGGGCCGGGCCCTGTGGATTGCCTTGTTCCGCCGCTTTCCGCGGGTGGAGCAGACCTCCCGGCGGCTCTGGCTGCTGGCCAGCATCAACACCCTGATTACGGCCGCCGTGACGCTGATTCTGGGCAGCATTGCGGGGCTGCTGCAAGACGGGCACCTCACCTGGTCCACGTTTTGGTTTGAGTTTGGGCTGAACATGGTGCCCACCATCGTCATTCAGCTCATTTACGAAAGCTGGAATTTCTTTCGGCAGTGGGCCGAGAACGTGCGCCGGGCCGAACAGCTGCAAAGCGCCGGGGTGCAAAGTCAGCTCGAAGCCCTGCAAAGTCAGCTCGACCCGCACTTTCTCTTCAACTCCCTCAACACCCTCTCGGCCCTCATTGAGCCCGAAAACGAGCCGGCCCAGCAGTTTGTGGAGCAGCTTTCGGATGTGTACCGCTACGTGCTGTTGGCCCGCGACCGAACCACCGTGCCGCTGAGCGAGGAGCTGGCCTTTGTAGAAACCTACCTGGCCCTGCACAAAGTCCGCTTCCGCGACAATCTGCGGGTAGTACAGCACATTCCGGCGGCGGCCCTGCCCCTGCACGTGGCCCCGCTCAGCATTCAGCTGCTGGTGGAAAATGCCCTGAAGCACAACGTAGCCTCGCGAGAGCACCCCTTGGAGCTGCGCCTCAGGGCCGAGGTGGCTACCGGTTACTTTCTGGTCGAAAACACACTGCGCCCCCGCACCGCCGGGCTGGCGGCGGGCACCGGCACCGGCTTGCGCAACGTGCGCCACCGCTACGAGCTGTTGCAAGCGCCGCAGCCGGTTGAAGTCAGCGCTGCCGATGGTTGGTTTCGGGTGCGGCTGCCGCTGCTTGCGGCAGCGTAGGCTCTCCTTTCCTTCCTTCCTTTATGAAACCACTGTTTGTCTTGCTGGTCGTGTTCGGCTTGCTCCTGGCCGGCACGTATTTCCTTCAAGGTGCCCCAAACTACCTGCTGGCGGGCAACGGGGCCCTGGCAGCTATGCTGCTGTTCACCGGGGCCGCCCACTTTGCCTTTACCCAGGGCATGATGCTGATGCTGCCAGCTTTTCTGCCCGCCAAACAGGCGTGGGTGTACGCCACCGGCGTGCTGGAACTGGCCGCGGCCGTGGGCCTGCTATTTCCCTCGCTGCGAGGCATAACGGCTGGTTGCCTGCTGGTTTTCTTCCTACTGATTTTGCCCGCCAACATCCTGGCGGCCCGCCGGAACCTCAACTACCAAACGGGCACCCTGGATGGCCCCGGCCCGCGCTACCTCTGGTTTCGGGTGCCACTGCAGCTGTTCTTTCTGGCCTGGACGTGGTACTTTGGCCTGCACCTGACGGCTGAAACGGCCTTCTAACCAGCCGTACTACCCCCGCTTTCATCACCAAGCCCCGAGCGAGGATTACTACCTCCCGAGAGTTTGCTCACGCATCATAACGCCTATGAACAAGCCCCTGGTTATCCTGGGAAGTGCCCGCTCCGATGGCGACACCCGCCGCCTGGTTTCTCAAGTGCTAACCGATGTTCCTTACCAACTAGTTGATTTGCAGCAGGGGCCGATGGCTCCGTATAACTACCGGCAAGAGTACCCCGCCCGGGATACGTTTCTCGCGCTGGCGGACCTGCTGCTGCACCACCCCGTCGTTGTGTTTGCCACGCCGGTGTATTGGTACAGCATGAGCGGAATTATGAAAGACTTCTTCGACCGCCTGACCGACCTGACCGAGCCTCCGCACAAGCAGCTGGGCCGGGGGCTGCGTGGCAAGCACGTGTTCCTGCTCGCCGTGGGCTCCGACCAAGAGCTGCCCGAAGGCTTTGAGGTGCCATTTCGCCGCACGGCGGAGTACTTCAACATGAAGTTCGAGGGCACGCTCTACCAGTCGCTCAAACAGCCCTTTCCGGTTGAAGCCGCCCGTCAGTTCGCCCAGAAGATCAGCCTCGTAGGCAACTAGGCTGTGTAGACCGCCAGGTTTCTACTCAGACCAAGGCCGTCATGCCGAACAGGTGGCGCAGCACGCCAGGGACGAAGTATCTGGCGTGCTGATTTCTGAGTTACTACTACAACGTCAGCACGCCAGATGCTGCACCTCCGGCTCGGCATGACGGTCTTTGGTATCTGCGTCCACACAGCCTAGAACAGCAAACTCACTATTTCACCATCTCACCATTTCACCACTGGCATGACCGTTCTGCTGCTCGAAGATGAATACCCGGCCGCCGAGCGGCTCCAGCGCCTGCTCCAGCAAGCCGCCCCCGAGGCCCAGGTAGCGGCCGTGCTCGACAGCGTGACCGGGGCCGTGCAGTGGCTTAGCAGCAACCCGGCTCCGGATCTTATCCTCTCGGACATTCAGCTGGCTGACGGCCTGAGTCTGGAAATCTTCGACCAGCTGCTGGTACGTAGCCCGGTTATTTTTACCACCGCCTACGATGCCTACGCCATCCGGGCCTTCAAGGCCAACAGCGTCGATTACCTGCTGAAACCCGTGAAGCTGGCCGAGTTGCAGGCGGCCCTCACGAAGCTGCGGGAGTGGCGCGCCGCGCCGGCCGCCGCCCCGGCGTCTGGAGCTGCCATTGATTCCGCTCACCGCCTGGAGCGCCTGCTCGACGCCTTACCCCACCCCGACCGCCAGTACAAAACCCGCTTCCTGGTGCGTAGCGGCGAGCAGCTCCTGCCCCTACCCGTAGCGCAAGTAGCCTGGTTCCAGAGCCGCCACGAAACCACTACCCTCGCCACCACCGACAACCGCCGCTTCGTAGTAGACTACACCCTGGAGCAGCTGGAAAGCTTGCTGGACCCCACGCAATTTTTCCGCCTTAACCGTCAGTTTATTGCCCAGCTGCCCGCCGTGCAGCGCCTGCACCCCCACTTCAACGGCAAGCTGCTGCTGGATTTGCAGCCGGCCCCCAGTGAGGAAGTGCTGGTAAGCCGGGAGAAGGCTGCAGCCGTGAAAAGCTGGCTGGAGGGGTAATACCTTACGGCTATGAAACCTTTCCAGACTGTGTTTTTTGTCGCCGCTTTGTGCTTGCTAGGGGCCTGTGAACCAAATCCCACTTCCTCGCCTGCGCTAACGCAACTTGGCGAAACAGGAGGCCTTCAAGAATTAGAAGGCACTTGGATTGGGCACGATAAAGGAGGCTTTACGCTTGTCAAAATCAAAGCTGATTCGACAGGCACGTACACCACGTTTACTGATCGAGAGAAAGAAATTGGGGCCTCCTTTCCAGCTGACCGCTACTTCTTTTATGAATCAGCTATTAAAGTAACCTACGAACCCACAAAATATCACCAGCCTAAAGTAAGTGTTCACACTAACAAGTTTCGATTCGACTATTACCTAAGCGGTGATACCCTCATTGAATATGATAAGATGGGCCTGCAGGGTACCCTAGTGCGCATGAAGCTCAAACAACAGTAGTATCTCACCGATCTAGCCAGGCCTTGAAAGCGGAGACTTTTTCGCGGCTGACTAGGACGGTGTCGTTGTCGGGGGCGGTGGGCTTGAGGATGGTTTGGAGGCGGGAGTTGGTGTAGTGGATGATGTCGTGGATGGCTTCGGCGTGGGCCAGGTAGGCGCGGTTGAGGCGGAAGAACTCGGTGGGGTCGAGCATGCTTTCGAGCTGCTCTAGGGTGTAGTCGACGACGAACTTGCGGCCCTCGCGGGTGTGCAGCAGGGTCACTTTTTCCAGGCTGGCGAAGTAGGCAATCTGCTCCACCGGAATGGCCTTGAGGTGCTCCCCTACCCGCACCACGAAGCGCGACTTGTACTCCCGGGCCGGCTGGGCCTGGCGCAGCACCTGGGCCAGCAGGTTGGCGTCGAAGGTGGGGGTAGCGGCCCGGCGCTGGCGCTCCAGCTTCTGCAGGGCCGCCGTCAGCTCCTCCGGGTCAATGGGCTTGAGCAGGTAGTCCACGCTGTTCACCTTGAAGGCGCGCAGGGCGTACTTGTCGTAGGCGGTGGTGAAGATGACGGGGCTGCTGATTTCCAGGCGCTCAAACAGCTCGAAGCTCAGCCCGTCGGCCAGGTGAATATCGAGAAACAGCACATCGGGCGCGGGGCGCACAGCGTGCAGCAACGCCTCCGCCTCCGCCACCGATTCGGCCTTACCCACTACCTCCACCGGCCGCGGCTGTTTGCGCAGCAGCTCCGTGAGTCGGCGGGCAGCCAGGGGTTCGTCTTCAATGATGAGGGCACGAAGTGGGGTAGCAATGGAAGGCATAGCGGCAGGTAGTAAGCGAAAGGAAAGGAATTATAGGGTGCTAAAGGTAGCCGCGAAGCGCTGTTCAAGGCCGGTGGTAGAGACGCAACATCTTGCGTCTGCTGCAGGCTGATGATGTTTACCGCGCTTTGTTCTGGGCTGCGTGAACAGCAATAATCTTTGGTTCAACTAAGAACGTCATGCCGAGCCGCAGGCGAAGCATCTCGCGTGCTGATGTTGCCAAAGTAATCCAGACGTCAGCCAAGCGAGATGCTTCGCCTGCGGCTCGGCATGACGGTCTTGGTTACTGTCCACTTCGAATACTGCGTTCTGGCTTAGTGTCCACTTCGAATACTGAATAGTACGTCATAGTACGTCCGTTCAATGACGAGACGCAAAATGTTGCGTCTCTACAGCCCCCCGGAAGCGCCACAGCTACCGACCTACCGCAGCTCCAGCACGGGCAGTACTACCCCAAACTCCGTGGCCGACTCTTCTACCCGCACGGGTTGGCTGGTGAGAAAGGCGTAGCGGGCGCGCAGGTTTTTCAGACCCAGGCCCGTGGACTCGCCATCGGGTAGGCGGCGGGGGCGGCGCGTGTTGCGCACGGTGAGGGCGCGGGCCGTTTCGTTTAGCTCAATTTGGATGCGCAACGGGTCGCGTTGGGAAGTGGCGTTGTGCTTGAGGGCGTTTTCCAGCAGTAGCTGCACGGCCAACGCGGGCACCAGCAGGGTTTCCAGCGCGGCGGCGGGCACCCTGATTTCTACTTGCACGCCCTCGCCCAGGCGGGTGCGCTGCAGAAACAAATAGGCCTCCACGAAGCGCATTTCCTCCGCGAGCGGCACCACTTCCTGGTCCTGGCTTTCGAGCACATAGCGGTACACCTGGCTGAGCTGGCGAATAAAGCGCGTGGCCCGGGCGGGGTCGTTTTCCTCGATCAGGGAGGTCAGGGCATTCAGGGAGTTGAACAGGAAGTGCGGGTCGAGCTGGCGGCGGAGGCTGTCGGCCTGGGCCTGGGCGTTTTCCTTCTGCAGGCGCTCGGCCTGGGTGGTGGCATCGCGCCAGCTCAGCAAAAACGAGCGGCTGTGCATAAACAACGACACGACCACCGTAATGAGCAGCGGCACCACGAAAGGCCGCCACGTAATGGAGCGCCAGGACTGGTGGTGATGGAGCACGTTGAAGCCCGTTGTGACGATGAAAATCACAATCAGGGACAAAACCAACGACATGGCCAGCGTAATCAGGAAGCGCTTGATGGGCTGAATCGTCCAGTCGACGCGGCGGTTAAGCCACTCGCTGGGAAACCCGTTGGCCAGCCACAAGCCGGTGGTGTAGAAAAAGTTATAGCCGAACGTCACCAGAAAATCTTCGCTCCATAGGGCGCAGCCCCGGCAAAACACAAAGCTCAGCCCCAACGACAAAGCCAGCATCAGGCCCAGCATGAACGCCCACTTGCGGTGGGGGTAGTGCCGCCCCAGGGTGGAGAGGGAGTTTTGCCGCACCGCTAGCGCGGCATCAGGAGCCGGAGCCGGGCGGTTCGACGGAAGGGCAGATTCGAGCATAGCAGCAGGAGCCTCAACGGGCCAATAAAGCAAGCGAAAAGATACTAAAACCCAGCCGCCAACGGCATCCTGGGGCGGCCAGGCAGGCAGCTGTATGTAGCTGAACTATCGGGCCGGAGCCAGTGCCCTGGCCCAACGGTTTTTGCTGTTATAGCAAGCCTAACGGACAGGAAACAAGTAAGGGACTTTTACACCTAGTAGAGCGTTCTGCCCGCCCTGACGGCACGCTGGTCCAAGCAACTCTACTGCATTGGTGCTGACTTCCTATTAGCAACTGTTATCCGTTAGCTCAAAGGCCGTCAGGCCGAGCGTAGCGAAGCATCTCATCAGGTATCGTTGCCTTCGTCGGCACGCCAGATGCTTCGCTCGGCCTGACGGGCAGTTACAAGGCACCACCCTCAGCTGGTCAACTACCTACTTAGCGACAGAGATGCTTTGATAAAGAGATGCTTTGATAAGCGGACGCCAGAGGGAGCATAACGTTCTGAGTACTTACTGGCAGAGACTATAGGCTGAATCGGTTTAGTTAGCGGAGGCCGTCTCGTAGCTTTTCAGCCGGCCTTTTACCTGCCGCTCGCCCCAGTTGGGGGCCAGCACCGAGCTGGGTTTGAAGGTGGCGAACCGGGCCTGGGCTTCCTGGAAAAGGGGCTTGGCTACCTCGGCCCCGCCCCCGAACATGGAGGGCGTGTAGTACACGTTGTTGGCCTGTACCAGGTACACGCGCGGGTTGGCAGGGTTGGCTTTCTTGGCCGCCGCGAGGGTTTCCGTTACCCGTTTGGAGTACTGCATGGAGCGCAGCATGGGCGAAATGCTCAGTCGGGCCTGGTAAATGTAGGCTTGCAGTACAAGCAGCTCCGAAGCCTCGCCGCCCAACTTGCGAGCCTGACCCAGAGCCGCTTCCGCCTGGTCGAGGTACTGGTCGCGCTGGTCGTCCTCCTCCTTGCTTACGAAGGTGGTGATGGTACGGGCATAGGCCTGGTAGTAGCGGGGCAGCCAATCCTGGGGGGCCACGGCGGCGGCGCGCTCCAGCTTGGCATCGGCCTGCTTGAGTTTGGCCGGGTCGCCGGTGCTCATCAGCTCCTGAATGGTAGCGGCCAGCAAGGTGGTGTAGGAGTCGGGGGCGGCGGTAGCGGCGGGCGTGGCCGCGGTGGGCTTCTGGGCTACGGCGGCAAAAGAAGCGGCTACCAGGGCGAGGGTGAGCAAGGACTTTTTCATGGGGAGGAAAGGTTTGTGGTGGTTGACGCTTCAAAGGTGCGCGCCCCGGAGCCCCCAGGAAATTTGCCGTTACCGAAGTGTCGGATAAGCCGGATGAAGCGTAAACCCAGGCCAACACAGCGCGGCACTACTACCCCCTGGCTACAAGCATATCCTACCGCAGCTGCAGCTCCTGAAAAACGTAAGCGCCACAGCTACTAGCTGCGGCGCTTGTGGTCAGGAGACTTTGCTCTTTTGGATGGCTAAGTCAGTTGCCTACGTTGCCAGGGTAGAGGCTAACGGGCCGGCGCCGTCACGCCAATTATTACCCCAAAGTCGCCATCAGTTTGCTCCCACTGCTTTTCCGGCAAGTACGTGCGCGACACGAAGCCATCAAGGTAGAGTGCGTTTTGGCAGCCCTGCTGGCGGAAGTAGGTGGCGAAGTCGTGCAGGGTTACCTTGGTCTTCGACATGGCAAACAGCACGGTTCCGTCCGGCAGAATGCCGGCCCCGTTACGGATGTTAACGTTGGCAGAGCGCGGGGAAAAAGCCGGATGAATCTGCCCGCCCACCACCAGCAACGGCCCCGATTGGGTAGCGTACCGAATGCCCCGCTGCTGCCGAAACGCCGCCGTAGGAACAATGCCGGCCTGCCCCGCAGCCGTCAGGAAAAATACCCCGTTGGGTTTAAGGTAGAAGTTGCCCGGCCCACTACTGGTATCCAGTGGGGTCCGGACCACGCCCTGCTCCACGTACAGGCCCAGCGGAATGTTGCCGGCCTTGTACATGCCGCCATTAGTAGCAAAAATCAACTGCTGCTGCCGCTGCGTTAGCCAGCTTCGTAACCGCAGAATACTGCGAAACGGCTGGCCCTGGTCGTCCTGCCAGTAGAAGCGCAGCTGCTGCCGCTGCGGGTTTACGGGGTAGCTGAGGTAGAGGTCGGGGGTAGCGGCAGGGCTGCCCGCATCAGGGTGGCAGCGCCCCAGGCCCAGTAGCGCGGCCCACCCCAGCAAACAGGTTCGATTTACCTTCATACGATGCTGCGCTGCAACACCCTGGTTTCTAGCCCAGGCACCTTGTCAGCGGACGAGCAACTTACTGGTTTGACGTGGCTTTCCGGGCAGGCGCAAATCGAACGATGGTAGCAGCCCGCTCCGTTTCTGCCGGTTAAGTTGCCTGGGGCCCTACTCTGGCCGCTCATTGAGGTCGAGCGCGCGTTGCTTGTTGATGGAGATGAACAGGGCCACAAACAGCATGCGCGGAGCCGTGGGCGTCAGGGCTACGCGGTTGTAGAAGCCGCTGGCATCGGGTTGGGCGGCGTAGCGGTAGCCAAACACGTTAGGGCGGCCCAGCACGTTGGTGGCGGCCAGGTGCAGGATGGTGTACTGCCCCAGCAGGCGGGTGATGTAGCTGGCGTTCAGGCTCAGGTCCTGGTAGCTGGGCAGCTGGCCCTGGTTGTAGCCGTGCTCGAGGTCGTTCAGGTCGTGGTAGCGGCGGGGGCTGCCGTAGCTGTACGTGGCCCCGAACAGCGTGTGCAACGGCTGCACCCAGTACTTGCCCACCACCGACAGGCTGTGGCGGGCCGCAAAGGTGGGCACCGCCGCTACGGGGTCGTGGCGGTACTGGCGTTTGGTGTCCAGAAAGCCGTAGCTAAGGTAGTACTCCAGGTTTTTGATGGTTTTCCGGTCGCGCCACAGCACATCCAGGCCGCGGGCGTAGCCGGTGCCGCCGTTGTCATAGGCCTGGGGGTGGCGGGCGTTCTGGCCGTCGTAGCGGGTAAGGTGGCGGTAGGTTTTGTAGTAGGCCTCGGCTTGCAGCAGCTGCCGGTCGCGGGCGTACTGGTAGGTCAGCACCGAGTGGGTGGCCTGCTCGAAGCGCAGACGGGGCTGCACCAGCAGCAGGGCGTTGTCCGGGCTCTGGTAAAAGCGGCCATAGGCCCCGGATACGGAGCTGTTTTTGGTGGTTTGGTAGGCCAGGGCCAGGCGCGGGGCGGCGTTCCAGCGGTTCAGCAAGGCCGAATACTCCGTGCGTGCGCCCAGGCGGCCGGCCAGCCGGTCCGTCAGCTGAAAGTCGGATTCCACGAAGCCCGCCGCCCTTTGCTCCAGGAAAGAAGGCGTGTAGACGGTAGCCAGGGCCGCACTAGGCTGCACCTGCTGCTGCACGTTCTGGACCAGCACCTCGGCCCCTATTTTCACGTTCCAGCGCGCCGCGGCCGAGTCGTTGATGAGCACCAGCCGGCCCACTACGGCCTGCTCCCGGGTGCCGATGCGCACGGTATCGGGGGCCAGGTGCTGGTTGTCGAGGCTTAACCCCAGGCCGGTTTGCACACTCCAGCCCCGGCGCAACGGGCTGCGGAAGGTGGCGTTGAGGTAGCCGTTGCCGTTGCGCAGGCCCACGGTTTGGCGGCCGGCCGGCTCGGGGCTGGGCTGCCCGATGCGAAACTGCTGCTGGCTCCAGCGGCCGTACACTTTCAGCATGCCCGCCGGCCCGGTGTGGTGCCGCAGCCCCAGGGAGGTAGTCAGCCCCCGCGGCGACTGAAACCACGTCACGTTTTGGGGGAGCAGGCGCTGGTAGGGCGTCAGGTTGGTGTAGTCGACGGTGGCATCGAGGGACGTGCGGGCCCAGCGCTTGACGTGCGAGGCGCCCACGAACAGGGAGCTGACCGAGAGGCCCGTCTGGGTTTCCGGGGCCAGGTCCGTGGAGTTCAGCAGCAACACCCCGGACAAGGCCTGCCCGTACTGCGCCGAGTAGCCGCCCGTGCTAAACACGGTGCCTTTGAACAGGCTAGGCGAAAACCGTCCGCGCGCCGGCACCGCGGCCACCGTGGCGTTGTAGGGGTTTTGCACTAGCAGCCCATCCATATACACCTTGGTTTCCGAGGCCGCCCCGCCCCGCACGAACAGCATGCCGTCTTCGCCTACCCGCGTGGTGCCGGGCAAAGTATTGAACGCGGCGGCTACATCGGCCAGGGCCCCGGCCGTGGTTTGAATGTCGCGGGTGTTGAGGGCGGCACTGCGGTGCTCGTCGCTGGCCTCAAACGCCCCGGCCGTAATAAGCACCGAGCCCAGGGCGTGGGGCGTACTTTTGAGCACCAGTTCCAGCCGCACCGGCGGGCCGCTAAGCCCTACCGGCCGTTCCACCGGCACGAAGCCCAGCAGGCTGGCTTGCAGCACGTAGGAGCCGGCGGCCTGGGTTTCAAACCGAAAGCGGCCCAGGGAATCGGTCGTGGCCCCGTCGAAAGTAGTTTTCAGGAACACGTTGGCGCCCGGCAGCGGCTGGCCACTAGCGTCGCGGACGGTGCCGCTGAGGATGGTAGTAGGTTGGGCCAGCAGCAGTAGGGCCGGGGCCAGCAGCAGGAAGGCCAGGAGTAGCAGACGTTTCATGGGGGTAGCAGCGAGGGTGTAGGCCAAAAGTGGCCCGCTGCCGCCGCGCCTGAAACTTGCCGTTACCGAAGCGTCGGATTAGGGGGATGAAGCGTTCCTACGGGCCTGCTGGTACCCATTATTTCCGCTGCATACGCGGCTTGCGCAGCCTAACCGCCGTAAACAGCCCCAATTTGCAACTTCCGGCCCCGGCCCCCGCAGCTTCTGCCCCCTGATCTACTTCTGATGAAAGCCTTCCTCTTCGACCTCAACGGCACCATGATTCACGACATGGACTACCACACCAGCGCCTGGCAGCACATTCTCAACCACGAGTTGGGCGGCAACTTCAGCTGGGAGGAGCTTAAGCCGCAGATGTACGGCAAAAACCAGGAAGTGCTGGTGCGCGTGTTCGGGCCCGGGCGGTTTACGGCCGCGGAAATGGACGAGCTGGCCGTGCGCAAAGAGCAGCGCTACCAGCAGGAGTTCCGGCCCCACCTGCAGCTGCTGCCCGGCCTACCGGAGTTTTTGGCCGAAGCTCACCAGCGCGGCATTCTACTGGCCATTGGCTCGGCCGCTATTCCGTTTAACATTGATTTCGTGCTCGATGGCCTCGACATCCGCCGCTACTTTTCGGCCATCGTCAGCGCCGACGACGTGACGCTGAGCAAGCCCCACCCCGAAACCTTTCTGAAGGCCGCCGAAAAATTAGGGGTAGCCCCTTCCGACTGCCTCGTGTTCGAGGATGTACCCAAAGGCGCCGAGGCGGCCCAACATGCCGGCATGCCAACCGTCATCCTCACGACTACCCACGAGCCGGCTGAGTTCCGCCACCTACCTAACGTGCTCCACTTCGCCCCCGATTTCCGTGACCCGTTCATGCAGAAGCTGCTGTAGTTATAGGCCGGTAGCATTGGGGGTAAGCAGTGGCCGTTTGGCAACGGATGCATAGCGAAAAACCGTCAGGCAGAGACAAAGCATAAATAGTTGCACTACAGGTATTTGCAACAGCTTCCACCCACTCTAGGCTATGTGGACAGTAGAAACTTTTAAGTCAAAAAGACCGTCATGCCGAGCCGGAGGCGAAGCATCTCGCGTGCTGGCTCTGCTATGCTAACCAGACGGCAGCACGCGAGATGCTTCGCCTCCGGCTCGGCATGACGGTCTTTTAATTTACCGCTCACGGACTCTAACTCAGCCGAAAGAGCGTTGCCAACACCTTAGACAAAACCCTAGCGCGGGTAGTGTGGTTGCAACAGCTGCTCCCGTTTCTTGCTTACCTGCATCCTAGCTCTTGCTTATGACCCCGACGACCGGCCGCCGCATTTTTCAGGTGATTGATGGCAACAAGAAGTTCGTCGGCGACGGCTTCGATGTGACCAGCCCCATGCCGGGCCCGCGCATCCGCCAGCTCAGCCCCTTCCTGCTCATCGACCACACCGGGCCCATGCCGGTAGCCCCCACCGAGGCACCCCTGGGCACCCCGCCCCACCCCCACCGAGGCTTTGAAACCGTGACGGTGGTGTACGAGGGCCACCTGGCCCACCGCGACACGGCCGGCCACAGCGGCACCCTCGGCCCCGGCGACGTGCAGTGGATGACGGCCGGCGCGGGCCTGCTGCACGAGGAGCGCCACGAACCCGAATTTGCCCGTCGCGGTGGCACCCTGGAGCTGTTGCAGCTCTGGGTAAACGTGCCCGCCCAGGACAAAATGGCCCCGCCCCGCTACCAGAACATTCAAGCCCAAGACATTCCGGAAGTGGCTACCGCCGATGGGCGCGGCCGGATTCGGGTGGTATCGGGCACGTACGAAGGAGTAGCCGGACCGGCCGAAACCTTCTCCCCCATCACCCTGCTCGACGTGCACCTGCCCGCCGGCACCGAAACTACCATCAGTCTGCCGGCCGACTACAACGTGGGCATCTACGTGGTGAAGGGCGCTATTACTATGCACGGCAACCGCCCGGCCGCTACCAAACAGCTCGTGGTCTTCGGCTGGGACTTGCCCGAGGTGCACCTGACCGCTACCGAAGACGCGGTGCTGCTGGTGCTGGCCGGGGCCCCCATCGAAGAGCCGCTGGCTACCTATGGCCCCTTCGTGATGAACACGAACCGGGAACTAGTCCAGGCCATTGCCGACTTTGAAAGCGGCGGCATGGGCCAGTTTCCGGAGGACAAGTAGGAAGCGTTTTGGTAAAAAACCGTCCTTCGGGGCAGAAGCGGGGAATCTGGATTACTCCCGAGGAGGCCAACCCAGATTCCTCGCTTCCGCCCGGAAGGACACGGTAATACCACCTACCAAGTCTAAGGTCAAGCATAACCAAAGCTTCCGCCGGCCAGTAAGGGTAACCGCCTGAGGGCATAGCTTTTACCCTGAACCCTGTACTGATGCGGTTACGAAATATCCTGGGCTGGATGGTGGGAGTAGTATGGACAATTCAGACCGAGGCCCAAACCATTACCGGCCCGCTGGGCGAGCAGTTTACCCGGCGCGTACTCGCGGAAAAGCTCAGCGACCCGTGGGAAGTCACCTACGGGCCCGACAACTGCCTCTGGATTACGGAAGCGCGCGGCTACCGCGTCAGCCGCCTCAACCCCACTACGGGCGCCCGCCAGGTAGTGCTGGACCTGAGCAAAAACCGCGAATTTCCGCGCTACGATAAAATTCCGGACTCCGTGGACGGCGGCAAGCCCTGGCCCCAGGGCGGGCTGATGGGCCTGGCCCTGCACCCGCAGCTGCTCACCGGCAAGCCCTACGTGTACCTGACCTACATCTACCGGTTTGCGGGGGCCAACCAGCCGGGCAAGGGTAGCGCCCCCAATTACGGCGGCAACTTCTTCACCACCCGCCTCGTGCGCTACGAGTACGACGCCCGGGCGCAAACCCTGAGCCGGCCCCTTATTCTGTGCGACACCATTCCGGGCAGCAACGACCATAACGCCGGGCGCCTGCTCATTGCCCCCGTGGCGGGCCGCAACTACCTGTTTTACTCCGTTGGTGATTTGGGCGCGGGGCAATTCGAGAACGGGGGGCGGCCTAATCATGCCCAGAGTCGGGTTTCCTACGAGGGCAAAGTGCTGCGCTTCCATACCGAGCCCGACGCCGACCAGGCTTCCTTCGACCAGTGGATTCCGAACGACAACCCCTTCAGTGCCAACCGGCAAAGTGCCGTCTGGAGCCTAGGGCACCGCAACGCCCAGGGGCTGGCCTACGCCGTAGTGGGCGGCACGGGGCGGCTATATGCCTCGGAGCACGGGGCGTTTTCTGATGATGAAGTGAACCTGATTGAGCGGGGCAAAAACTACGGACATCCGTTGGTATTAGGCTTTGCCGATGGCAACTACAACGGGCTGGCCGCGGCGGCCTCGGAGCACGCCAGCCTGCCTGGGCGCTGGCACACCACCTACCCCACTATTAGCAGCGAAAAAGCCAATGCCGCCCTTATCGGCTCCTCTTACCGCAACCCCCTTGCCTCGCTCTACCCGCTCAGCAACCAGTTCCTTACCACGGTCTTGGACCGTACCCGCGCGCACACGCCCGATGAGCCGACCTGGAACTCGGAAGCGCCCAGCAGCCTGGCCGTGTACACCAGCACAACCATTCCGGGCTGGCAAAACTCCCTGCTGATTCCGGCCCTGAAGAAAGGCAAGCTGATTCGGCTGAAGCTCAACGACCAAGGCACCAGCGTGGCGTCCGACACGCTCATGTACTTCCGCGGCCCCGTCCGCTACCGCGACCTAGCCATTTCTCCCGACGGCGCTACGCTGTACCTCGCCACCGACAGTGCCACCGTTACCTCGGGCCCCTCCGAGGAGGCGCCCAAGGGCACGGCCTGCCAGGGCTGTATCATTGAGTTTCGGTACGTGGGCGGGGGGCTGGCCACTACCCCGCCGCCGGCCGGTAAGCGGGTAGTCAGCCCGGAAAAGGCCTTGCAGGAAGCTACCGCCTTGGTGCAGCGACTGAAGCCCAACGACCAGCGGGTAAAGCGCGCGGGCCTGCCCGCGGCCCAGCAGCCCATCTTTGACCTGCTGCTCAAGCCGACTCTCACTGCCGAGGAAAAAGCCCAGGCCCAGCGCAACGCCCCCGCCCTGCTAGCCGGCCTGCGGCAGCAGTAGGCGCGGCTAGCTCTTTCGTTCTATAGCCTCCGGACAGGGCTGGTAGCTGAGACCGGGCGCTATCGGCCGGCACATCGTTCTGGGTAGCAGCCCGAACCGCTTAGCCATAGGCCAGCGACGAACCACTCTTTTTTCCGTAACCCGCACAGCGTGAATACGGTACCTGTGTATACACTAACTACTCACGTTATGTCCAGCTTTGATCCGGCTAACTCCTCCGCGGCCTCCCGCCGGGAATTTATGCGCACTCTTGCCTTGGGGGCAGGAGCTTCTTTAATGGGCGCTTCAGCTATCGGGGCGCCTTTGTCGTGGCTGGAAGAGGCTGGTGCTGAGCCGGCTACCTCGCTTGGACAAAGCGCCAAACCCTTGGGCGTGGCCTTGGTGGGCCTGGGCAAGTACAGCACGGGGCAGCTGGCCCCGGCTTTGCAACAAACCAAGCTTTGCAAGCTGGCCGGCATCGTGACCGGGACGCCGGCCAAGGCGGCCCAATGGCGGCAGCAGTATCAGTTGCCGGAAAAAAACATCTACTCGTACCAAACCTTCGACCGGATTGTCGACAACCCCGACATCGACATCGTGTACATTGTGTTGCCGGTGGGGCTGCACGCCGAGTACGTGGAGCGGGCCGCGCGGGCGGGCAAGCACGTTATCTGCGAAAAGCCCATGGCCCCTACCGCCGAGGAGTGCCGACGCATGATTGCGGCCATGCAGAAGGCGGGCAAAAAATTCAGCATCGGCTACCGCCTGCACTTCGAGCCCCATCACCAGGAGATGATGCGCCTGGGGCAGCAGCAGGTGTTGGGCCCCATCAAAAGCCTGGTGGCTGACAATGGCTTCCGGTTCAACAACGACACGCCCTGGCGCGTGGACAAGGAGCTGGCCGGTGGCGGGCCGCTCATGGATATGGGCATTTACTGCGTGCAGGGCGTAGTGTATACCAAAGGTCAGCTGCCGGTATCCGTCACGGCTTCCTTTGCCCCGAAAACCGACCCCGTGCTATTCAAAGAGGTGGAAGCGGGCGTGAACTGGCAGATGCAGTTTGCCGATGGAACGGTGGCGGAGTGCCGCACCAGCTACGCCGAAAACCTTAACAGCCGCCTGCGCGCCAACACGGCGCAGGGGTTTATGGAGCTGCAACCGGCATTCGGCTACGGCGGCATTCAGGGCCGCACCAGCCAAGGAGCCATGAACCTGCCCAACGTGCCCCAGCAGGCCCGCCAAATGGACGATTTCGCGGCCTGCATTCTGCAGAACAAGCCCACCCGCGTACCTGGCGAAATGGGCCTGCGCGACGTTCAGCTACTGGAAGCCATTTACCGGGCTGCCGAAACTGGTCGCAAAGTCTCAACCAAGGAAGTAGTGGCCGTGCTGGACAAAGTAGGCAGCCGGTAAGCCACCGGCCCCTTTTCGGCCCTAGCTGCCGCCCCAAACCAGCGGGCCAGCTGGGTAACGCACCGTAAGCTAATGCGAATAAAGCCCGGTTTTACGGTTCGCGTAAGACTGGTACACTTGCTAATATATCCGTTAAAGCCAACACGTGTCAGTTCGAGCTCAAGCGAAGAATCTGCGTTAGCCTCCTGGTGAGGAACCCGGATGCCTCGCTTGAGCTCGGACTGACACGTGTTGGGCGGGATACGCCGGGGTAGTTTACTGGCGTTTTAGTCAGCGTTGCCGGTGGCACCGTCATCGGTGAAGTCGCCGGCGTTGTTGGGGTTGTGCTCGGTGTAGCTGGCTACCTCGTTGGTTAGGGCCACGTCAACATTCGCCGCGGCGCCAGCTGCTTGGGGGGCCGCTTGCTTGTCGGCGGCGGCGCCCGAGGCGTCGGAATCTGCTGACTCGCCGGTGGGCTGGCTGGCAAACGGCCACGTGCCCTGGGTGTAGCTCAGGTAAACACCGGCGGCCAGCGCGGCCAGCGAAGCCCCGATCAGGGCCGTGAGGTTGGACTTCTTCGACATAAGGTAGAAAGTGTATAGCCGGGTACCGGTTGCAGGCGAATACCGCGGCAGGTTAGATGATACGGCATACGAGCCGCTTGGTCATTTAGTGACTCAACAGTGGGTTTTTGGCTGGTTTAGCGGGGCTGGACGGGGTATTTTTCGAACATGGCGGCAATGCCCTCGTCGATGCGGGCGGCCAGCCGGGCGGGGTCCTTGGTCAGAGTGCTGGCGGCCACTCCCTGCCAGATCTGCACGTTGCGGGCCGCATCCACGATATCGACGGTAGCGGTGCCCTCCCGGTACGAGCCAACGGGTACTGGCTGGCTTTCCCAGCGGTAGCGGCGCTGCCCAATGTAGCGCGGACCATCAAACTGGATGTTGGTTTCCCGGGTTTGCACTTTCTCCTCAGTAACCACCCCAATATTCACCCACAGGTCCGGGGCATCGGCGCGCTGGTAGCCGCGGCTTTCCAGCTCCCGGGCCACGGCCTGCTTCAGCTCCTCAATCCCGACGCCCCCGCCGGCAAACGCAGCCTCGTTGCGGGCCGTCACGTCGAGAAAATTGTAGGTTTTGTAGGCGGAATAATCAACGCCCGGCGTCTGGGTAGTGGACTCAATCCGGACAGGCGAGCAGGCGGCGGCCGTGGTCAGGAGCAGCGCGGCAACAAGTAGCTTTTTCATAGACTAGCAGCAAGTAGGACGGAACCGAAACGGGAGCCCGGGCCTAACGGGAAAGAGCGAAGGCGCCGCTGGCAGCCCGGCCGGCGGGCCCTACCCCGCCCGGGCTGCCAGCTCCTTATACGAGAATATACGGCCGCTGCCGCCCAAACGCTGAAGTGGCCGGTTAAGTGGCCGGAACCAGCTTTATATCCCCGCTCGTGGCGCATCTTTGCAGCCTCATCTTTTCATTCGCTCCGCATGCTCCTGACCTGGACCACCAAACCCTTCGCCAACCTTACCCTTACCGAGCTGTACGCCCTGCTGCAGCTGCGCTCCGAGGTGTTCGTGGTTGAGCAAACCTGCGCTTTCCAGGACATTGACGGCCAGGACCAGGCCGCCTACCACTTGCTCGGCCACACGGAAACCGGCGAGCTGGCCGCCTACACCCGGTTGTTTGGCGCGGGCATTAGCTACCCCGAGGCCAGCATTGGGCGCGTGGTGGTAAGCCCGAAGTACCGGCGCTACGGGCTGGGCCGGGAGCTGCTGCGCCAGTCCCTTGCGGCAGTGGCAGTCCTGTTCGGCGAGCAGCCCATTCAAATTGGCGCTCAGCTCTACCTCCAGGATTTTTACGAAAGCTTTGGGTTTCAGCAAGTAGGCGAAGGCTACCTGGAAGATGGTATTCCGCACATTCATATGGTGCGACGCTAATGAGAGCCACCCTTGCATTTTCTTTACCCAATCTGGGGCCCAAAATTCAGCTACTACCGTGCATTGGTACAGCGAAATAAGTTCTTCAGCGAGAACATTCGCCTACTAATCGGGGTTGCTAAACCAGTGCTTTTTTGTCCGGCTGCCAGCTTCTACTTTTGCTACGGTTGAGTTTGTTTAGCCGGCTTGCGCTTCCTTTCCTCTGCTGCTCTTCCCTGCCATGCCTACTTCTTCTTTTCCGGTTGACTACCGAAAACTGTTTCATGCCCTGCCCGACAACTTCCTGCTGATTGCGCCGGATGCCGCTGCCACCATCGTTGACAATACCAACAACCACGTGGGGGTGTCCATGAAAAGTCGGGAGGAAGCCGTGGGCAAGCCGTTTTTCGAAGCCTACCCGGCCTCCGACGAGGCCTCGGCCGCTACCATCCGGGAGTCGCACGAGCACGTGCGCCGCACCTTGCAGCCCCACACCATGCCCCTGATCCGCTATGACCTGGAGCGGCCCGCCGAGCAGGGCGGGGGCCTGGAGGAGCGCTACTGGGAAGCCACCCACTACCCTGTTCTAACCGAGCAAGGAACCCTGGAATTCATCTTGCAGCGCACCCAGGACGTGACCGAGCGCTACCGCGCCGAGTTGCGCAGCCAGCAGGTGCAGCGTGAGCTGGCCGAGCAGCAGGAGCGCACCCGCTTTATTCTGGAGTCGTTGCCCGTGATGGTGTGGACCAACCTACCCTCCGGCGAAACCGACTACTTTAATCCGCGCTGGCTGGAGTTTACGGGCCGCTCGCGGGAGGAAAGCCTCGGTCGGGGCTGGCTCCAGGACATCCACCCCGACGACGTGGCGGCCACGGAGCGGCTCTGGAACCAGGCCCGCGAAAACACCCACGATCTGCAGATGGAATACCGCCTGCGCCGCCACGATGGGCACTACCGCTGGGTGCTGGTGCGGGCCTTGCCCCGCCGCAACGCCGCCGGCGAGGTGACCATGTGGGTGGGCTGCGGCACCGATATTCACGACCAGAAGCTGATGGTGCAGGAGCTGCTGGAACAAAATGAGCAGCAGGCCCTGTTGTCCGACCAGGCGTACCAAGCGTTTCAGCAGGTGCAGCAGCAGCGCGAAACGTTCTACAACCTGTTCATGCAAACGCCCGCCCTCATCTGCATTCTGCGGGGGCCGGAGCACCGCTTCGAGTTTGTAAACCCTCCCTACCAGCGGCTGTTCCCGCACCGCGAGCTGGTAGGACGCACCGTGGCGGAGGCGCTGCCAGAAGTTGTCGACCAGGGCTTTATTGGGCTGCTGGACGGGGTGTACACAACCGGCAACACCTTCATCGGCAACGAAGTCGAGATTGCCCTCGACCGGGATGGCTCCGGCCAGCTGCAGCGCAGCTACCTGAACTTCACCTATCAGCTCTTCGAAGAGCAGGGTCAGAAAGCGGGCATTACGGTGTTTGCCTACGACGTGACGGATTTGGTAGAGGCTCGGCAGGCCCTTGAAAACACCAGACCTGATGCCCGCTAGTCCTGAATTTACTTTTTCATCTCCCCTCCTCATGGATTTAACTCACCTCGATTTTCAGCAGGCCCGCATCAAGCAGGTGCTGTTTAAGTCGCGGCTGCGCTCAGTCCTCTACGGAGTGCGGGAGCCCGACGCCAACCTGTTCTCCATCCGGCAGAACCCATTGGGTGAGTGGCTGTACTCGGTAGTGAAGCCCCGGTACGGGGCCGCGCCGCCCGTGCAGCGCCTGGAGCAGGAGCTGCAGCGCATGATTGACACGGGCCGGGGCTTGGTGCAGCAGTACCAGGGCGGCCAGCTGGAGGAATCCCGCTCTGGGTTGGAGCGGCTAGATGCTCACGCCGCGCGTATTGAAGCCTGCCTTAAGGAGTTAGAGCAGCTGGCCTGACCCTAGCCGCGCACTATATAACAGCCCCGCCAGTGCCCAGCCGTTCGGCAGGCAGCTACTGGCGGGGCTATTGCGTATTTTGGGCCGATGAAACTTTCCCTGCTCCTCTTCTCGGCGGGCGCCTTCCTGACCAGCGCCGCGGCACTGCGCCCCGTTCCGCCCGTTCCGAAACCCGTGGTCAAGGCCCTGGGCCGCGTCCGGCCCGACGATATCAAGGCCCACATCCAGTACCTGGCCGACGACAAGCTCCGGGGCCGCAAGCCCGGCACGCCCGGCTACCAACTGGCCGTCGACTACGTGACGAGCCAGCTCAAAAGCTTCGGGGTGCAGCCCGCCGGTGAGGATGGCGGGTTTACGCAGCGCGTGCGCCTGCGCCGGGCCACCGCCCAGCCTACCCCCAGCATCCGCTACCAACCCGGGGGCGGCAGTCTGCCCCTGGCCACCACCGAAATTCACTTGTACCCGCACCCGGAGCAGGCCAGCGCCCAGCTAGCAGCTACCGGGCTGGCCTTTGCCGGCTACGGCATCTCAGCCCCCGACCAGGGCTACGATGACTACCAGGGCCTGGACGTGAAGGGCAAGGTAGTCGTGATTGTGCGCGGGGCCCCGCGCCGCTTTCCCAGCACCGTAGCCGCTGCCAGCCAGGACCAAACCCTGCTAGTGCAAACGGCGGCCCAACACGGCGCGGTGGGCGTATTGTTCGCCTCCCCGCGCCCGGCCCCCGCTTCGGGCGCCGCCAGCCGGCCCTTGTCGACCACTAGCGTGCTGGGCCCCGATGGTAAAGTGGCCGCCGCCCGGGGCTTTATCAGCGGCTCGGGCGTAAACATGACCGGTACGCTTTCGGCGGCAGGCCTGCAGGCGCTGCTGCTCAACGCGGCCACCGATACGGCCCGGGTGCTGGGCAGCCTGCGCCAGGGCCAGCCGGCGCCGGTAGCCCTGCGGGGCACCCTGGAAGCCAGCTGGCAGTCTACGTACCAGGATTTTGACAGCTACAACGTGGTCGGGAAAATTCCGGGCTCCGATGCTACCCTGCGCAACGAGTACGTCGTGCACTCGGCTCACCTCGACCACCTGGGCGTGGCGGCCCCCGTGCAGGGCGACTCCATCTACAACGGGGCCCACGACAACGCCTCGGGCGTGGCCTCGGTGCTGGAAATTGCCCGGCTCTATTCTCACTTGAAGCAGAAGCCCAAGCGCAGCATTTTGCTGGTGCTGCAAACCGGCGAGGAGCTGGGCCTGCTGGGCTCAGCCTACTTTGCCGCCCGGCCTACCGTGCCCAAAACCGCGCTGGTAGCCGATGTCAATACCGATATGCCCACCATTATTGCCCCGCTGCTGTCGGTGGTGCCGCTGGGCGCCCGGCACTCCTCGCTGGCCCAGCCGGTGGAGGAAGCGGCCCGCTACCTGGGGCTTACCGTGGAGGAAGACCCCGAGCCCGACCAGAACCGCTTTATTCGCTCTGACCAGTACAGCTTCGTGGCCCAGGGCATTCCGGCCCTGCACATCAAGTACGGCAACCGCACGCCCGACGGCAAGAACAACCTCAGCGAGCAGGTGCAGAAGTGGCGCGCCCTCACTTACCACAAGCCCCAGGACGACATCAACGGCACTTTCGATTTTGAGGCGGGCAAGAAGTACGTGCAGCTGAACTTCCTGATTGGCTACCTGGTGGCCCAGAATCCGCAGCGCCCCACCTGGAACCCCGGCGACTTCTTCGGGCAGCGGTTTGCCCAGCAACGGTAGGTACCGCTAGTAAACTATAGAACAGCACTACCAGAGGGTAAGCCAGCAGAGCTCCAGCTCCGCTGACTTACCCTCTTTTAATTATGAAATTCAATATATTTCCGAATATTAATGCTTTAAATCCAACACTTCTTGCTCTGACTGGCATTTTAGCACTTTCTAAGGACTTGCCTCGCCTCTCTGCTTACCTCCCACCTTCTGCATATGATTATCTACGGCTACCGAACTTCCCACCTGCGTACTGAACCCGTGGCTGGCTCCTGCCCCACCTGCGCTACCCCGGATAGCCTGCGCGTGAGTGTGCTGGGGCGCTATGCCCACGTGTACTGGGTACCCCTGTTTCCGCTGGGCAAAACGGGCGGCTCAGAGTGCGGGCACTGCCGGCAGGTTCTGCGCCCCACGGAAATGCCCCCCGCGCTACGCCAGGAATTTCAGACGGTAAAGCAGCGCGCCGGCGTGCCGCTATGGCACTTTGCGGGGGCAGCCCTGGCCGCGCTTGGGGTGTTGTGGGGCGTGGTAAGCAACAGCCTCAGCCAGGAGGCTAATCAGACATTCATAACTGCCCCCCACAAAGGCGACCTGTACTACATCCGCACCGAGAACGGGCATTACTCTCTGCTGAAAGTGCAGGAAGTAGCCGGCAACAGCGTAAAGCTGCTGGCCAACAACTACGAAATTGACACTGAAACCGGCGCCGAGGAATTGAACAAGCCGGAAAACTTCGCCCCGGAGCCCGTGGAGCTTACCCGCTACGACCTGAAGATAATGCTCAACAAGGACGAAATAGTGGAGATTGAGCGCCAGTAACATGGCCGGGCCATCAGCGGGTATCTTCCGCGGTAGCGCCACGCTACGGTGCCGCCCGTAGTTGAGGAAGAAGCTCCTATTGGGGTGTAGCTCGTCGGTGCGGCTGGGCCGCTTGCGGCGGGTAGTCGATTTCAGCAGGGCAAACGGCCGCGGCTTGCTGCTGGCTACCCTATAGCTCCTTGGGCAACCGGATGGCGTGGAGGTATTCGTGCAGGCCGGCCGGGTGCTGGAACAGATGAATGAAGAGAATTCGCTCCTCATCCCACTCGCACCATTCCTCGGCGTAAAAGTCGGCGGCGGCAAACAGGCGCAGGCGGAAGCTGTCCTGCCGCCGCTCGGCCAGCAGGTGGCCGTGGCGACGCAGGTGCTCCGCCTGGCGGAACATGTTTAGTTGTTTGAATTCGGCAAATTTCATGAGCAGCTCCAGTACCCAAAGATACCGCTGGACGGTGATTTGGTAATTAAGTGATGTAGTAACTTGCATCAGAGCTGGGCTTCACTCGCCACGATACAACCATCAGGATTTAAGGCCGCTAGCAGGTAACTCGATGTTCCTGCTGGCGAGCGTTCTGCGCCGGAAATAAAGCCGACGCAGCGGGCGCCCGGCCGTTGCCATACTAGTGTCCTGCTGCGCTTGCTGCTTGTGATTTTAAGGATGACAACACCGCGCTGCGCACCCAACCGAACTCATTAACTCACTGAATCACCATCTCACCGCCCTACTATTTCCCATCTTCGCGGGATGAAGACGATTCGCTTTCCGCATCCGCTGGTTTTGCTGGTGGGTTTTATTTTGCTGGCTTGCCTGCTGAGCTACCTGCTGCCCGCGGGCGTATTTGAGCGCCACACCGATGCCCTGACGGGCCGGGAGGTAGTTATTGCCGGCTCCTACCACCGGGTGCCGGCCTCCCCGGTTAGTCCCCTGCAGGCGCTGGTAGATATTCCGAAGGGCCTGGTAGACGCGGCTTCCGTGATTTTCCTGGTGTTCCTGGCCGGCGGGGCCTTCACCGTCGTCGACCTGACGGGCGCCCTGCGGCGGGGCGTCGATTGGCTGCTGCTGAAGTTTCAGGGGCGCGAGGCCGTGGTGATTCCCATTATTTCGGTGCTGTTTGCCACCATGGGAGCCCTGGAAAATATGCAGGAGGAAATTGTGCCCCTGGTGCCCGTGCTCTTGATTTTGATGCGCCGCATTGGCTACCCTACCGTTACGGCCGCCGCCGTCAGCATTGGCTCCGCGGCCGTGGGGGCGGCCTTCAGCCCCCTGAATCCGTTTCAGGTAGGCATTGCCCAGAAGCTGGCCCAACTGCCCCTGCTTTCCGGCGGCGGCTTCCGCCTGGCGTTTCTGCTGCTGGCCCTCGCCATCTGGATTGCGGGCACCGTGCGCTACGCCGTGCGCCACCGCCTACCGCCCGAAACCGCCGAAGCCACCGACCCGGGCGCCCTGGCCGCCGGGCGCAACCACGGCCTGGTGTTGCTGCTCCTGTTCAGCGGGTTTGCCTTTTTCGCCTACGGGGTGTTGCAGTTGGGCTGGGAGTTTGAGCAGATGGCGGCTTTGTTCTTTACGCTGGGGGTAGTGGCAGGCCTAGTGGGCGGCTTGGGCCTCACGGGTACGGCCGAGGGCTTCATTGCCGGCTTCCGCGACATTGCCTTTTCTGCCCTGCTCATCGGGTTTGCCCGGGCCATCTTCGTGGTGCTGGAGCAGGGCCAGATTGTGGATACCATCGTCAACGGCCTCTCGGCCCCGCTGGCCGGCCTGCCAGCCTGGACGGCGGCCCTGGGCATGATGGGCGTGCACACGGCCCTGCATTTGCCCGTACCCAGCGTCAGCGGGCAGGCCGTACTCACCATGCCCCTTCTGGTACCCCTCTCCGACCTTATCGGCCTCTCGCGTCAGGTTACGGTGCTGGCCTACCAATACGGCGCTGGTCTTTGCGAGCTGATAACGCCCACCAACGGGGCCCTCATGGCCATTGTGGCGGCCTGTGGCGTGCGGTTCGATGAGTGGTGGCGCTTTGCCTTTCCGCTTTATCTGGCGCTGGTGGTGCTGGCGGCCGTGGCTATTATAATCGGTATCGTGGTAGGCTTGTAACAGCTCTTGATGCCTTTAGTAAGGCCATCATCCTAGCGCTTAAAAGCTTTTTTTAAGCGTTTCTGAAATAAAAACCTGTTATCCTGAGCACTCCGCGTATCAAGCGCGCTGCTCAGGATGACAGGTTTTGCGCTTGCCCAGACGTACGCTCAGGACAACGGGCGCTAACGAAACTAAGCCTCTACCACCTCCAACCCAAGCGCAACTCTTGCTGGGCTCTGCGGATAGTAGACTACAAGGCCGTCAAGCCAAGCATGCTGCAATGCATAAGCCCTGACTGTTCAGGCAGCCTAGGCCAGGCGTAGCTCGTCGGCTTCGAAGATGCGCTTTACTTTGCGCTTCTTCTCCACAATCTGAAAGCGGGCCCGGTCGGTGGCTTCATCCCAGAATACATCGGAAATCAGGCCACGGTGGGCCGGCTGGCCGGGTTCGGGGTTGACTTGCTCTACCAGGTCGCCGAAGCTGAAGGGCGGCTTTCCGTACAGCTCCCGGAACAAGTCGCGGCTGACTTTAAACTGCTGCTCATCGTAGCGCAGCAAAATCCAGTCTTCGGTTTCATCAATCTTTTCAAAGACTTTGCCCAGGGGTTCCAGCCACTCAAAGGAGCGGCGGTTGGCCGGGTGCAAGTAACTCAGGCCGAACTCGGGAGTCCAGGAGTACAGGCCGTAAATAACAGGTTTCGGACGAGGCACGGATAAAAGAAGCAGAGTATTGGATGAAATGAGCGGACAGCGCCAGCTACAACATAGCCGTTTACCCTCCCGGTAAGTGCTGAGCAGCAACCCCGTGTCGGGCCGCCTACCTGCGGGTCAGCATCACCGGCAAGGCCGCATTTATACGGAGGCAATTTCCGCCTTTTCGGTATAACTACCAGCCTGGCCTGTTCGTTCAGCCCTGTGGAGAGGGTAGCAGCTTGGGCAGCTAGGCAGGGCAGCTTCCGCATTACGACGAAAAGCCACGGCGTCTTATGAAGAAAGAAGACATCCGCTTCGGCGACTGGAAGCGCATTCTGTTTGGCGACGCGCCCCTGGAATTTACCCTGGAAGTGTTGGTGCGCACCTTGCTTATCTACTTTATTTTCCTGCTGGTCATGCGCCTGATGGGCAAGCGCATGAACGCCCAGCTAACCATAACGGAGCTGGCCGTGATGGTGATGCTGGGTGCCATTGTGGCCGTGCCCATGCAGATTCCGAACCGGGGCCTGCTGCCGGCCGTGGTCCTGCTGCTGCTGGTGCTGTTTCTGCAGCGTGGCCTCAACGGGCTGGCCCTCAAACGGCGGCGGGTGGAGGTAGTGCTGCAAGGCGACGTGACCGTTCTGGCTAAAGACGGGGTGCTGCAAATTGAAAAGCTCCAGGAAGAACGGGTTTCGCACGAGCAACTCTTCGCCCAGCTGCGGGCCGAGAAGATTACCCATCTGGGGCAGGTAAAGCGGGTGTACATGGAGGCCGACGGCTCCTTCAGCATCTTCAGGCGCACCCCTGCCGTGCCCGGCCTCTCGGTGCTGCCCGAGCAAGACGACAGGCTCCGCCAGGAGCAGCCCCAGGCCCCCAATCAGAAAACGTGCAATTACTGCGGCTACCTGGCTACTCCCACCGACCACACCGGCGCCCGGTGCCGCAACTGCGGCCAGGAGCAGTGGGTAACGGCCGCAGAGTAAGCGCGCCCACCCGACTGCAAAGCTGACTCACAACTCCTTTCGGCCCACCGGCAGTAGCGGCTAGGCTACCTCACTCACGCCTTTACGTTGTGCTATGAAACCCGAGGATTTCCACTTATTTGACCCGTTGCGGTTCTTTCTGGGCGACGTGCCGTGGAGCTTTCTGCTGGAAACGCTGCTGCGGGGCATCTTCTTTTACGCCTTGCTGCTGCTGGCCATGCGGCTCATGGGCAAGCGCATGGGTGCCCAGCTCAGCCGCAACGAAATGGCCGCTCTGGTTTCGCTGGCCGCCGCCATCGGGGTACCCATCCAAGCTCCCGACCGGGGCCTGCTACCGCCCATGTGCATTACCCTGCTTATTGTGCGGGGCCAGCGCTACATTGCCGCCCGCACGCTACGCAGCAAGAAGTTCGAGGAAGTGTCGCAGGATGATATTGCTATTATGGTGGAAGACGGCTGCCTGAACCTGGACAAGATGCGGGAGGTAGTCCTGCCCCAGGAGCGGCTGTTCGCCCAGCTCCGCTCCTCCAGCATCGACCAGCTAGGGCAGGTGAAGCGCCTCTACATGGAAGCCAACGGCGACTTTACCTTGCTGCGCCAGGAGCCGCCCCACCCCGGCCTGACCCTAATTCCGGACTGGGATGAGGACTACATTCAGCAGCAGCAGAAAGCGCCCAACATCTTTGCCTGCCTGCGCTGTGGCCACCTGGAACGCCACCAACCAGCGGAGCCACACCACGCCTGTCCCCGGTGCCAGCAAAACCGCTGGACTACCGCCGTTACCTCAGGCTAACCTTTGCCCGCCGCGGCAGGCCCTGGCGCCGCTACCCTGGATGGGGCAGCCCTGTTCGCCCGAAAATGTAAGGTCGCAGCCACCGGGTAGTAAGCCGACTAGGCTGAAATCGACTTTGCTCCGAAAGATAAAATACAGATCCGTTGCTTTCAGTTTCAGGGGCTTAGCTGCCGTGCTACAACCTAACGGTTGTGCAAGCAGTATGAGCGGTTGTCGAGCTTCCCCGCTCCTTTCCATCGACAACCAATGCCTAAAACTGACCTTCTCCCCGCCCCCGTGCTGCAAGCCGGCATGGGCGCTCTTCCGCACGAACACGGTACCACCTTCCGTGTGTGGGCCCCGGCGGCTACGGCCGTAGCCCTGGTCGGCCCCTTTAACGAGTGGGACGCCACTACCCACCTGCTCAGCCCCGAAACCGAGGGCTACTGGGCCGCCGACTTTGCGGACCTCTCCCCCGGCACGGAATATAAATTCCACCTCACCACGCCCACCGGCGCGCTGACCCGCAACGACCCGTACGCCCGCGAGGTCACGCACTCGGCCGGCAACTCCGTGGTACCGGACCCCGATTTTGACTGGGAAAACGACGAGTTTCAGATGCCGGCCTGGAATGAGCTGGTTATCTATGAACTGCACATTGGCACCTTTCACGCCCCCGACCGTGCCCGGCCCGGCACTTTCCTGGATGCTATTGACAAGCTGGACCACTTGCAGGAGCTAGGCATTAATGCCGTGGAGGTGATGCCGGCCACTGAGTTTCCGGGCAGCTTGTCCTGGGGCTATAATCCGGCTCACCCCTTCGCCATTGAAACCGATTACGGCGGGGCCGTGGCCTTCAAGAAGTTTATCAAGCAGGCCCACCGCCGCGGCATTGCCGTTATTTTGGACGTCGTCTACAACCACTTTGGCCCCGGCGACCTGGATTTGTGGCAGTTTGATGGCTGGCATGAAAACGACGGGGGCGGCATTTATTTCTACAACGACTGGCGCGCCGAAACGCCCTGGGGCCACAACCGCCCCGACTACGGCCGCGACGCCGTGCGCCGCTACATCCGCGACAATGCCCTGATGTGGCTGGAGGAGTACCGGGTAGACGGGTTGCGCTGCGACGCCATTGCCCACATCCGCAACGTGGACGGCACCACCGACGCCTCCCGCGACCTGCCCGAGGGCTGGAGCCTGATGCGCTGGATTAATGAAGAAATCCGGGCCGTGATGCCCTGGAAGATTACCATTGCCGAGGACCTGCTGGGCAACGAGTACATCACGAGGGCGCCGGAAGAAAACGGCCAGGGTTTTTCGGCCCAGTGGGACGCGTGCTTCGTGTACCCCATCCGCGACGCGCTGACTACCCCCCACGACGCCGACCGGAACATGGAGGCTGTGGCCGAGGCTGTGAGCAAAACCTACAACGGCGACGCCTTTCAGCGCGTCATCTACACGGAGTCGCACGACGAGGTAGCCAACGGCAAGGCGCGCGTGACGGAGGAAATCATGCCGGGCAATGCCGCTTCCTGGTTTCCGAAAAAGCGCTCTACCCTGGGCGCGGCCCTGGTATTTACGGTCCCCGGCATTCCCATGATTTTTCAGGGGCAGAACATGCTGGCCGACGGCTCTTTCTCCGACGACCAGCCCCTGGACTGGAGCCGGGCCGAAACGCACGCCGGCCTGGTGCGCCTCTACCAGGACCTGATTCGGTTGCGGCGCAACCTGAGCGGAAACACCCGGGGCCTGCTGGGCCAGCGCGTGGATATATCCCACCTCAACAACGAAGATAAAATCCTGGCTTACATCCGCCGTGACCAGGGCGGCCCCGGCGACACGACCGTGGTGCTCTGCAACTTCGCCGACCGCGCCCACCCCGCTTACACCATTGGCTTGCCGCGCGCAGGCCGGTGGCGCGTGCGCTTCAACTCCGACTGGCAGGGCTACGACCAGGAGTTCGGCAACTTTGAGAGCGTCGATACTGAGGCGGAATATGGGGTGTATGATGACCAGCCTTTCCACGGCACCTTTGGGCTGGCGCCGTACTCAGTGCTGATTCTTTCCCAGGAGCCGGAGTAATACTTGCCGGCGGGCACTCTTGCGTAGAAGAGCGGTGATGTGCCGGTCGGCAGTAAAAAAACTGGCGGCTCCGGCAAATCACCGCTCTTTTTACGTGCGAAACCCTGCTAGAACCATATCTTGCCGCTACTCCCACCGAATTATCTTTCCCATGCAAGTTCCTGCTCCCGCCCCCGATCCTATTGCCCCGGACGCCCTACTCGTGGAAGTAGCCTGGGAGGTTTGCAACCAGGTGGGGGGCATTTATACGGTTATCCGCAGCAAAGTACCCGCCACCGTGCAGGCCTGGGACGACCGGTACTGCCTGCTCGGGCCTTATTTTGCCAACCAGGCCCAGGGTGAGTTTGAGCCCTACGATGACCAGCAGATGGCCGCCCTCAACGACCCGTTTGCCGGCGCCGTGCGCCAGATGCGCAAGCGCGGCTACGACATCTGCCTGGGCATTTGGCTGGTAACGGGCCGCCCCCGGGTAGTGCTGATTAACCCCTACCAGGCCTACCCCCGGCTGGGTCAGATTAAATCGGACCTCTGGCACCACCACACGATTCCAACGCCCGATACCGACGATTTGCTGCACCAGGTAGTGGCCTTCGGCGACCTGGCCAAGATTTTTCTGGAAGTGCTGGCCACCGAAGTTGTGCCGCCCCAGCGGCTGGTAGCGCACTTCCACGAGTGGATGACGGGAGTAGCCATTCCGGCCCTGCGCCGCGACCAAGTGCCCGTGCATCTGGTGTTTACTACCCATGCTACGCTGCTGGGCCGCTACCTGGCCATGAACGACCCCAACTTCTACGACCACCTGATGCAGGTAGAGTGGCAGGCGGAGGCGCGGCACTTCAACATTGAGCCCGCCGTAACCATGGAGCGGGCCGCCGCCCACGGCGCCCACGTCTTTACCACGGTAAGCGAACTGACGGTGCGGGAGTGCATTTACCTGCTCGACCGGATTCCGGACGCGGTGCTACCCAACGGGCTGAACATTGAGCGGTTTGTGGCCCTGCACGAGTTCCAGAACCTGCACCAGCAGTACAAATCGAAGATTCACGAGTTCGTGATGGCGCACTTCTTCCAGAGCTACTCTTTTGATCTGGACAAGACCCTGTACCTGTTCACGAGCGGCCGCTACGAGTACCACAACAAAGGCTTCGACCTGACCCTGGAGGCCCTGGCCCGCCTGAACTACCGCCTGCAGCAGAGCGGATTGGAAGGCAATGTGGTCATGTTTTTCATTACCAAGCGTCCCTTCCACAGCATCAATCCGCAGGTGCTACAGAGCCGGGCTATTCTGGATGAGGTGCAGGAAACCTGCGAGGCCATTGAGCGCCAGGTGGGCGAGCGGCTGTTTTACGCCGCCGCGGCCGGCACCGACCACCGCCTGCCCGACCTCGACGCCCTGGTCGACGACTACTGGAAGCTGCGCTACCGGCGCACCCTGCAAAGCTGGAAAACCACCAACCTCCCCCCCGTCATCACCCACAACCTGGTCGATGATGCCACCGACGACATCCTCAACTTCGTGCGGCGCGCTAACCTCGTGAACAACCAGCACGACCGGGTGAAAATCGTGTATCATCCTGATTTTGTGTCGCCTACCTCACCCTTGTTTGGAATGGAGTACGGGCAGTTTGTGCGGGGCTGCCACTTGGGCATCTTCCCCAGCTACTACGAGCCCTGGGGCTACACCCCGCTGGAGTGCGTGGCCCGCGGCGTACCAGCCATTACCAGTGACCTCTCCGGCTTCGGCGACTACGTGATGGAAACCGTGCCCGACCACGAAGCCAAGGGCATTTACGTGGTGAAGCGTCAGGAAAAGAGCTTTGAAGAATCGGCGGCGGAGCTGACGGAAATGCTCTGGCAATTTGTGCAGCTCAACCGTCGGGAGCGAATTATGCAGCGCAACAACGTGGAAAGCTCCGCCGAGCTCTACGACTGGAAAAACCTGCGCGTGCACTACGACCGGGCCTACCAGCTGGCCCTGGAGCGGCAGTAGCCGGCCCGCATTCCGACCTCAGCAGGCAGCCAGCTTCCCGTATTGGTGGTAGCTGGCTGCTTGTTTACTGGCCCCTGGCCGCCGGTATAGGCCAGTTGTTGATCACGGTATAAAACACGCGTTTTTGCTTCCGCCTAATCTGACGCCTACCCCTGCCGTATCTAGTAGTTGCCTGGCCGGGGTAGCGGCGGTGCTGATTGCCGGCACCGCCTTGGCTAATGAGTTTTGGCTGGAGCCGGCGCAGTTTTTTGTACTGCCGGGCGCAACGGTGCACGTGCGGCGCTTGACCGGCCCTGATTTTCGGGGGCAAGCCTGGGCCGGCCGCAGCAACCGGGTAACCCAGCTGCTGCACTATGCCCCCGGCGCCGAGGCTGCCAATTTGCTACCCCCGGCCACACCCCCCGATACGCTGGCTACCACCCTTACCCTGAGGCAGTCTGGTACGCACTTGGTTGCCTTGGTTACCAACAACGCTTTTACCACGCTTCCCGCCGCGCAGTTCACCGCCTACCTGCAAACCGAAGGCCTCGACTATGCCCTGGCTCAGCGCCAGCTACGGGGCCAAACCGGGCAGCCCGGCCGCGAGGCCTACCGGCGCTGCGCCAAAACCCTGATTCAGGTGGGGCCCGCCGCTGCCCCCGATACGGCCCGCACGTGGGCGCGCGTGGTGGGCCAGCCTCTGGAGCTGATACCTGAGCAAAACCCGCCCGCCTTGGCCAGTGGCGCCGGGCTTACGGTGCGCGTACTGGCCGAGGGCCGGCCAGTGGCGGGGCAGATGCTACGGCTCTGGTACCGGGGCCCTACCTCCTTACCCAGGGTAATAAGTACGCTTCGCAGTAACCAAAACGGCCGGGTGCTGTTTCGTTTATCGGGGGCAGGTGAGTACCTTGTCGGCGCTGTGCGCATGGTGCCCGCGCCCGCCACCCAATCCGCTGACTGGCAGAGTACCTGGAGTACCCTGACGTTCGGAGTGAGCAAACAAAAGAGGCCATAGTGCAGCTCTACTGCACTTTTTAAGTCCTTCACCGTTGGCTCACGCCCAAATAGTTTTTTTGTTACCTTCGCAACTCCCATAACCACCGAACGACCTGCGGTATGAAGTACTCAATAGATAAAAAGGAGACCTACACGATTATCACGATTGACGAGAAAAAGCTCGACACTACCGTTGCGCCTGATCTGAAATCGGAATTCGTGAAGCTGAATGCCGAGGGCATCAACAACCTGATTCTGGACCTAAGCAACGTAAAGTACACTGACTCTTCAGGGCTTAGCTCCATTCTGATTGCCAACCGCCTCTGCAACTCTACCGGTGGTTTACTTGTGTTAACGGGTTTGCAGGACCACGTGATGAAGCTTATTACGATTTCCAAGCTGGAGTCGGTATTGCATATCCTGCCCACGGTGGAGGAAGGCATCGACCGGATTTTCCTGCACGCTATTGAGCGGGACCTGACTAGCAAAGAATAGTTTTTTTGTAGGTTGTTAGCTGTTGACTATTGGCTGTTAGTTTTACACTGACGGCTACTGGTCAACAGCTTTTTCTTTTTCGGCCGCCGTTGTGTTTGTCTTCTCACCAATCAAGCTGACTGCCCCCAGCGGCTAGCCCCTAGCGGATTTTGGAGTTCGAGCTGAAAATTCTGGGTAGTGCCTCGGCTACGCCGTTCCTGGACCGCCACCACACGGCGCAGGTCCTGACGGTGGGTAATGGCCAGTACCTTATTGACTGTGGCGAAGGCACCCAGCACCGCCTGATGGAACACAAAATCCGCCATCAGCGCATTCACACCATTTTCATCAGCCACCTCCACGGCGACCATTTCTTCGGGCTTTTCGGGTTGCTGGGTACCATGCACCTGAATGGGCGCACGGAGCCGCTACGCCTGTTTGGCCCGCCCGGCCTGGATGAGGTGCTGACCGCGCAGTTCCGGCACTCCTACACCCACCTGAGCTTCGAGTTGGAGTTCACCCCCGTTGATACCACCCAGCACCAGGTCATCTTCGAGGACAAGAACGTGACGGTGCATACGCTGCCCATGCGCCACCGTATTCCGTGCTGCGGCTACCTGTTCCGGGAAAAGCCCAAGCGCCGCCGCTTGCTACCCGAGTTGCTGCCGCCCGGCCTTACCCCCGCCCAGCTCCATGCCCTAACCCTGGGCGAGGACGTGCATGATGAACAGGGCCAGCTGCTGGTGCCCAACGGGCACGTAACCATTGCGCCCAAGCGGGCCCGCAGCTACGCCTTCTGCTCCGATACACTGTACACCGAGAGCCTGGCCGACCTGGTACGGGACGTGGACTTGCTCTATCACGAAGCTACCTTCCTGGATGAGTTGCGGGACCGGGCGCTGGTAACCCACCATTCCACGGCCCGCCAGGCCGGGTTGCTGGCCCGCCGCGCCGAGGTGCACCGCCTGCTCATCGGCCACTTTTCCAGCCGCTACCGCGACCTGGAGCCCCTGCTGGCCGAAGCCAAAACCATGTTTGAGTGGACGGAGTTGGCCGTGGAAGGCCTATCGGTGAGCATAACTGAGTAAGCGGGGCACCGGATAAGCTGGCTTCATTTCCTGACCCGTAGTGAGCTTTGTTAGCCGCTACCGCACCTCTCCCCTCGTTCTATGGCCTCCTCCTTTACGCAGAAAAAGCAGCAGCTTTACTTAGTGCTCAGCGGCATTTTCATTGTGAATGCCCTGCTGGCCGAAATTATTGGCGTGAAAATCTTCTCGGTGGATGCGCTGCTGGGCCTGCCCGGCAACCTGACGGCCGGCGTTATCATCTGGCCCGTGGTGTTTATCACTACTGATATTATCAACGAGTACTTCGGGCGCGAAGGAGTACTGCGCGTGAGCTTCCTCACGGTAGGGCTGATCCTGTACGCCTTCCTCGTGATTCTGGCCACTACCAAGCTGCCCCCGGCCCAGTTCTGGCTCGATGTCAATAGCCAGGATGCCCAGGGGCGGCCCTTCAACATTGAGTTTGCCTACCAGAGCATTTTCCGGCAGGGGTTGGGCATTATCATTGGCTCCATCACGGCCTTTATTATTGGGCAGGTGCTGGATGCTTCGGTGTTCCAGTGGTTTCGTCGGGTAGCGGGCGGACGTTACGTGTGGCTGCGCGCTACGGGCTCCACGCTCATTTCCCAGCTCGTCGATTCCTTCGTGGTCTTGTTCGTGGCCTTCTACGTGTTCGGCAACTGGACCTTTGACCAGGTACTGAGCGTGGCTAACACCAACTACTGGTATAAATTTGCGGCGGCCATTCTGCTCACGCCTCTTCTATACCTGGCCCACTACCTCATCGACCAATATTTGGGCCAGGACGAAACGCTGGAGCTGCAGCAGGAAGCCGCCGCTGATGTGAGTGTGTAGCTGAGCCGGCTTTTGTGATTACAGACTTATTCTCCATGCGTTTTCAGTACTTTCTGTTTGCTGCCCTACTTATTTCTACTTCAACAAGTGCACAAGCGCAATTCGACTTTGAACCAGGCTCCTACATTTTGGAGAATAATGCTCACGTCCGGCACGTCGGCTTCCTCAAAGTAGGTAACAAAAACCTGCGGGTAAAAGCAGAAGCTGGCAGAATACTGGCCTATCCGTGGGCGGAGGTTCGCTCTTACCGTATCGGCAACTCCCGGTATGTGAAAGCCAGCGGGTTTACCATTAAAACGACGCTTGCAGAGCGAATAGCCGACCACGAGTTTGTGCAACTGCTGGACAGCGGGGCTGTATCGTTAATGCGGTACGAGTATGAGTTTAATGGTGGTACGCCCGGCTTTGGTGGGGCTCCAGGCCTGGGACCGTCCAGACGTCCCTCCATCTATCTGTTGCAACGCGCCGGAGAGACAGGAACGAGTGACATTCCGTACAACATGCTAGACGGAGCAGGCAAAAAATTTCGGGAGGCGGTATCGTCTTTTGTCGGTAGCCGACCGGATCTGGTAAAAGTAGTAGAGGCTAAGAAAGTCACCATCTACAATCTGGAGACGTTTATTCACGCCTTCAACAACCACGAGCCTTTCCTGAATTACCCCATGGAAAAGGCCCACAACATCAAATAAATCGGTAACCGCACCTATTATGTCCCGCATCCTTACCGGCATCCAGAGCACGGGCCGCCCGCACCTGGGCAACCTGCTCGGCGCCATCCTTCCGGCCATTGAGCTTTCCAAAAACGCTGCCAATGAGTCGCTGTACTTTATTGCCGACCTGCACTCACTCACCACGGTGCGGGACGCCGAGCTGCTGCGCCAGAACACCTACGCCGTAGCCGCCGCCTGGCTGGCCTGTGGCTTCGACACGGAGAAAAACCTGTTCTACCGCCAGTCCGACGTGCCGCAGGTAACGGAGCTGACCTGGTATCTGTCGTGCTTCACGCCCTACCCCATGCTGGCCAACGCCCACTCCTTCAAGGACAAAAGCGACCGGCTCTCGAACGTGAATGCAGGCCTGTTTACCTACCCCGTGCTCATGGCCGCCGATATTCTGCTTTACGACGCGGAGGTAGTGCCCGTGGGCAAAGACCAGATTCAGCACCTGGAAATCACGCGCGACATTGCCGCGGCGTTCAACACCCGCTACGGCGAAACCTTTGTGCTGCCCCAGGCCCGCGTGGATGCCGAGCTGATGACAATTCCCGGCTTGGATGGGCAGAAGATGAGCAAGAGCTACGGCAACATCATCGACATTTTCGCCGACGACAAAAGCCTGCTCAAAACCATCCGCAGCATCGTTTCGGACAGCACCCCGCTCGAAGAGCCTAAGAACCCCGACACGGATACGACCTTCAAACTGTATTCTCTGCTGGCCACGGCCGAGGAAACCGCCGACCTGCGCCAGCGCTACGAGGCCGGTGGCTACGGCTACGGCCACGCCAAAGCGGCCCTCTACGAGTTGATTGTGCAGCGTTTCGCCGCCGAGCGGGAGCAGTTCAACTTCTATAGCAACAACTTGCCCGAGGTAGACCGCAAGCTGGCCGAAGGCGCCCAAAAAGCCCAGGCCTACGGCTCGGAAGTGCTCAACAAAGTCCGCGAACGGGTAGGCTATTCCCGGCGGTAATTCGGTGACACAATGGGTGGTTAATGCCAGCCGAAGGCTTCTTTCCACTCTCAACAAGACCAGTTTACGAAACAAACAAGCCCTTACTTCCAGTGCGAAGTAAGGGCTTGTAACGTCTTGGCGGGTAGCACGTTGATTAGGGCACAAGGCGTCGCGCCGTCATCTGCCATGATTCCTCACCGAATCACTCAGTCACTACCTCACTGAGTTAGTAGCTGATGTGCTTTTGCTCATTGGAGAAGCTGAAGCCTACTTTGCTGCCGCGGCTGACCTGTTGGTTTTCCAGCTTCTGTTTCACGCTGATTTTCTGAATATCGTCGAGTGGGGGCGCAATCAGGTCGTTGTTGACGGCGGCAATCATGGCGCTTTCCACGAAGAGCTTTAGCGCGTCTTCCGTAACCAGGTTATCCGACATGTCGTTGTCGGGCAGTTCTAGCTGCTGCACGCCTTCCAGGAAGTAGTGCTGGTCGATGTTAATGAGCAGGCGGCCAACCAGGTAGCCGGGGTCATTCATGCGCTGGTACTTGATGCTGTCGGCCATGAAGTTATAGGCCATGATGTGCCCGAAAAACCGGCGGCGGAAATCATCCTGCACGTATTGGGTGGCCATCGGGCCGTAGTCTTCGGGGAAGGTCACGATGTTGGAGTGCAGCACAAACACGAGCAGGTCGCCGGAGAAGCGGATGTGAAACTCCATGTCGTTGACGGGCCGGTACTCAATAATGACCGTGGAGTCGACGGGGGTAATTTTGCGGCTCAGTTCCACCACCAGCTCCTGGGACACCTTGCGCAGCAAATCAAAGGTAGCCAAGGTGTTGCGGTAGATAGCCTGCTTGGCCGACGACTTTTGCTTCAGGCCATCAAAGATCTGGTCGAGGCGGTCGGCGGGCGTTGGTGCGGGCTCACCGGGCGCGTTGGGGGCGTTGCCATCGGTGTTGGGCGCGCCGCTAGAAGCAGCCGTGGGGGCACCGGGCGTACCGTCGTCGGTTTGGGGTGGCGTAGCGAAAATGGGCGTAGTATGGGGCGTTTCTTCCATGAAAAAGCAAGTCAAAAAGGGCTAAACCAGACACGCCCGTAATGAAAAGGCTGCGCGCTGTACGCCACCAGGTCAGGTTCTATCTACGCAAAACCAACTCGCTATAGTTCTGGTAACGCCCTGGTTCCTCCTTGCGGGCAGTGCTGGTTTCGGCTTACACTCTCCCAATACGCTTGCATTTTGGCGTATTTCGGTGCCTGAGAATTTTTCTCAGCCCAAGGCGCTACGCATCGTACTGTTCTGTTTCCGAAGCCGCGTTGTTTAGCGCCGGCGGCGGGGGTAGGCGCTCGGCCACGGGCCAGGTGTTGCTGCGGAAAGCTACCGTGCGCAGGCCGGCGTGCGCAAACGCCGGGGTTGGGGGCAGCAGCATGGGCTGGGCGGCGGTTTGCGCCAGGGCCTCCCCCACCGTCCGAACGGCTCCGGCCGGCACTACTCGCTTCTCCAACTCGGCCAGTAGTTCCGCGCCGGGTACTTCTGCCAGGCGCTGGCGCAGCAACTTTTCCAACTCCGCCCGGTGCGCTACCCGCGCCGCATTGGTTTGAAATCTAGCTTCTTGGGCCCATTCCGGATGGGAAAGCACGGCGCACAGGTGCTGAAACTGCTGGTCGGTGCCCACGGCCAGTAGCAGGCGCACTCCGTCGGCGGCCTGGTACACGGTACCGTAGGGCACGATGCTGGGGTGGCCGGAGCCCAGCGGCGCGGGGTCGTGGCCCGTGACCAGGGCCGCCGTGGCTTGGTTGGCCAAAGAAGCCAGGGCACTATCCCAGAGGGAAACTTGTACCAGCGCGCCCTGGCCCGTTCGCTGCCGCTGGTAGAGGGCCGTGAGCAGGCCTTCCTTGAGCTGGTGGGCCGTGAGCAAATCCACCAGGGCGACGGGCATTTTCTGGGGCTCCTGACCCGGGCCGGCGGCGTTCAGGTGCATAAACCCGGTTTCAGCCTGCAGCACCGCATCGTAGCCGGCGCGGCGGGCCGTGGGGCCGTAGCCCGTGATGTGGCCGTAGAGCAGGCGCGGGTTCAGCGTTGAAAGGGTGTGGTAGTCTACGCCCAGCTTCTCGGCGTCGCCGGGCTTGTAGCTGGCCAGCACGATGTCAGTGGTGGCAGCCAAACGGTGCACTTCGGCGCGGCCGGCGGGGGTAGTCAGGTCCAGCACCCGGCTTTGCTTGCCCCAGTTGGCGCAGGAAAAGTACGCCGATACGGGGGTGGCCGCCGTCTCGAAGGGCGTGCGCCAGGTGCGGGTGACGTCGCCGGCCGGGGCTTCAACCTTGAGCACCTCGGCTCCCAGCTCGGCCAGGAATTGCCCTACCTGCGGCCCGGCCAGCACCGAGGCCAGCTCCAGCACCCGCAGGCCGCTGAGGGGCAGCGCTGCTAGTGACGTTTCTGGCGGCGGGGCGGGGCCTTCTATCTTTTTTGCATCGGCTACGTTCTGCTTCCGCATAGCCTCTACGTCAGGCCCCACCCGGCTTACACTGCGCCCATCTTTATCCGTCAGCTCGACTTTATAGACTCCGCTAGCAACCTCCGTGATGCTTGTTTGCCAACCAGTTAGTACCTGGGCACTTTCTTGCTTTGTCATAGCGGCAAATTACGCCCCAATGTCCTGTTCAGTCAGATAGTCAACCAGCGGCATTGACTATTCTTTGCGACCCAGCCGCGCAAATACCGGAAACTCCACCAGCCGCTCGCCCGGGCCCCAGCGCTGGGTTAGCTCCGGGGCAATGCGCAGGACCGGGTCCTGGCCGTGCTGCTGCTCGTACTTCACCACGCTCGACCAAGTGCGCAGGTAGTTCAGAAACCATTCGGCCGTCCAGGCGCGCTGCACCGCGAACCGGGCGTGCTGCACGTGGGCAAACGGAAACGGCAGCCGGGCGTACTCATCGTCGATGTGCCAGCGGTTGGCATCCCAGTACGGGCGCATGGTGTGGGCGTAAAACTCCCGGACGAGCGGGTCCAGCTCGGGGCTGATGCCTACCAGCCCGTAGCCCCACTCGGCCACTACCCCGCCGGGTCGCAGCACCCGGACCACTTCCTCGTTGAACGCGGCCATGTCAAACCAATGCACGGCCTGGGCCACCGTTACCAGGTCAAAGCTAGCGGCCGGAAACGGCGGGTGCTCGGCCGGGGCCTGCTGGTAGCGGATGTTGGGCCGGGCCGGGGCCTGAGCCAGTTGGGCGGCGCTGAGGTCAGTGGCCTCCACCTGCTTAAAGTGCTCGGCCAGTACCACCGCTACCTGCCCGTTGCCGGTGGCACAGTCCCAGGCTTGCTCCCGGCCGGGCACCTGGGGCAGCAACCACTGGTAGAGGGCCGGCGGGTAGTCGATGCGGTAACGGGCGTACAGGTCGGCCTGGGTTGAGAAACGGTCGAGCATGGGGTGGTTTTTAGGGGCAGGGTTTTGGTTTGTGGCAAGTGGGCTCTAGTATTGTTGCTGCACGGCAAGCCGGCGCCGCTGGCCGGCTGTGCACGGCTCGGCGCTTCCGCCCGGCTACTTCCCGCGCAATATGACCAACTCTATCCAAACCGGCCTGCTTGCTTTCGGCATGTCGGGCCGCATTTTCCACGCCCCGTTTGTGCACACTCACCCCGGCTTTGCCTTGCGGAGCGTGGTGGAACGCACCCGCCAGCAGGCAGCCCAGGTGTACCCGGGCGTGCAGAGCCACCAGAGCGTGGCCGCGCTGCTAGCCGATCCGGCCCTGGAGCTAGTCATCATCAACACCCCCAACAACACCCACGCGGAGCTGGCCCGGCAGGCCCTGCTGGCCGGCAAGCACGTGCTCATCGAAAAGCCGGTGGCCACTACCCCCGTTGAGTTGGATGAACTGCTGCAACTGGCCCAGGAGCGTGGCCTGCACCTGCTGGCCTACCAGAACCGCCGCTGGGACTCGGACTTTCAACTGGTGCGAGAGGTAGTAGAAAGCGGACAGCTGGGCCAGCTCACAGAGGTTCATTTTCGCTTTGACCGTTACAAGGCGGCCCTGAACCCCAAGGTGTTCAAGGAGGACCCCGCTACCCCTGGCAGCGGCCTGAGTTACGACCTCGGCCCCCACGTGCTCGACCAGGCCCTGAGCTTATTTGGCTGGCCGGAGCGCGTGCACAAAACCCTGGCCAGCCACCGTCCCGATTCCCGGGTCGACGACTACTTCCACTTCCACCTGGCCTACCCCGGCGAACTGAACGTGTTTGTGACGGGTAGCCTGCTGACGGCCGCCCCGGTGCCGGCCTACGTGCTGCACGGCACCCGCGGCTCCTTCCACAAGCAGCGCGCCGACGTGCAGGAAACCCAGCTCGACCGGGGCCTGCTGCCCACGGCTGCGGATTACGGGCAGGAGCCTGCCGGCGCGGAGGGCCAGCTCACCCTCGTGCAAGACACGGTAGCTACGGTCTCCAGCTTGGCCGCGCCGCGGGGCAACTACAGCGGCTTGTTTGATGCCGTGTACCAGACGATTCGGGAAGGTCAGCCGTTTCCGGTGCGGGCGGAGGAGCTGCGCTGGCAGCTGGAAATGCTGGCCGGTCCGGTAGCCTAGCCGGGCCAGACCAACGGCCGCGGCCTAAGCCCGACCGCAGGGCACGAATTCCTCCTATCTTTGTTAGCATTACACAAGCGGTTTGCTGACCGGACAACAAGGTCAGCCATTTCATCATCCTAATTCGCTGAACCTTGAAGTTTCACGATTTTAACCTCCACGACGACCTGTTGGCCGGCGTGGACGCCATGAATTACCAGAATGCCACGCCCATACAGGAGCAGGCTATTCCCAAAATCCTGGAGGGCAAAGACCTGATTGCCTGCGCCCAAACCGGTACCGGCAAAACGGCCGCCTACCTGCTACCCCTGCTCGATAAAATTTCGCACGCCAAGCACGGCACTACCTCTACCCTAGTGCTGGTACCTACCCGCGAGCTGGCTACCCAGATCGACGAGCAGGTAACCGGCTTCGGCTACTTCGTAGAGGCCAGCTCCATTGCCATTTACGGCGGGGGCAAAAGCGAGGGCTGGGAGCAGCAGAAGCGCGCCCTCACCTCCGGCGCCGACATTATCATTGCCACGCCCGGCCGCCTCATTGCCCACATGCAAATGGGCTACGTCAAGTTCGAGGACCTGAAGTACCTGGTGCTCGATGAGGCCGATAAGATGATGGACATGGGTTTCTCCGATGACATCCTCAACATTGTGCGGCAGTTGCCCAAGGAGCGCCAGACCCTGCTGTTCTCGGCCACCATGCCCAACAAAATCCGGGAGTTTTCGCAGCAGATTCTAAACCAGCCCGAGGAAATCCGCCTGGCCGTATCGAAGCCCGCCGCCGGCATCGACCAGCAGTTCTACCTGGCTTTCGACCGCCAGAAGATTTATTTGTTGGAGCACATTATCAAAACCCAGGATGTGCAGAGCATGGTGCTGTTTACCTCGCAGAAAGCAGCCGTAGGCGGCATTGTGCGGGCTATCAACAAGCTCGGCATTGAGGCCCGCGGCATCTCCTCCGACCGCACCCAGGAGGAGCGCGAAGAAATCATGCGCGCCTTCAAAAACAAGCAGTTCCCCATCCTGGTAGCGACCGACGTGCTCAGCCGCGGCATCGATATTGACTCTTTGAGCCACGTGGTGAACTATGACATTCCGCGCGCTGCCGAGGACTACGTGCACCGGATTGGTCGTACCGCAAGAGCTGCTACTAAAGGCACGGCTATCACCTTCATTTCGGACCAGGACCAGGACCGCGTGGTGAAGATTGAGAAGCTGATTGAGCGCGAAATCGAGAAGAAGAATATCACTGAGGAGCTGGGCTTGGGCGAAGCGCCCGAGTTCGACCCCAAGCGTTTCAGCGGCCTGCGCGGCAAAGTCGGCGGCCGCCCGGAGCGCGGTGGCCGCAGCGGTGGCCGCAGCGGTGGCTCCGGTGGTGGCCGTGACCGGGGCCCGCGCCCAGAAGGCGACCGAGGCCCGCGGGGCGAAGGCGGCCGTAGCGGCCGGGGCCCCCGCCCCGACCGGGACGGCAAGCCGGATGCGCAGCAGCAGGAGCGGATTGCCAAAGCCCAGGCCGCCTTGGCTGCTCTCGATGCCGGCCAGGCACCTGCCCAGCCCTACCAGCGCCCACCCCGGGAAGACCGCCCGGAAGGCGGCGAGAGCCGCCCCCGCCGGGAGCGTACTCCACGGCCCGAGGGTGAATCGAAAGACGGTGCCAGCCGGGCCCGGGAGCCGAGAGTCCCGCGGGCACCCCGTCCCGAAGGAGAAGCAGGCACCGAGCCGCGCGCTGAAGGCGAGAAATCGGAAGGCCAGCGCCGCCGCAAGCGGGGCGGCCGTAACCGTAGTGGCCGCGGGCCCCGGCCGGAGGGTGGCGCTACCGAAGCAACTGCCGCCGTACCAGTGTCGCCTAGCGCCGAGTAAGGTTGAGAATGAATAGGAAAGCCCCCGTTGCACTTGCAGCGGGGGCTTTCGCGTTGCTGGCACTAGAGAAAAGCACGGTGTAAAGCTACCACCAACGCCCTACCCCTCCAGCAACTGCAGGTACTTAGCGGGTACCTCCTCCGTTAACCACACGCCATTGTCGGCCTGATAAAATGCGTAGCCATCAGCGTGCATGCGGCCAGCCTCTATTGCAAACACTACCGGTTGGCCGTGGCGGCTGCCTACCTGCCGGGCAGTGGCTACATCGGCGCTCAGGTGTACGTGCTGACGGCTCATTTTCTGGAGTCCCTGCTGCTGAATAGAAGCCTGAAACCGGGTGGCTGTGCCGTGGTACAGTACGTCGGGCGGCGGTACGGGCGCGTAGCCCAAGGCTACCTCCACCGAATGCCCCTGGCTGGCCCGGATGCGCTGCTGGTCCTCGGAGAACCGGAAGCGTTGCTTGGCGTTGGTTTCCACGATATACTGCAGGTTTTCGCGGGTGAGCGGTACCTGGTGTGCCTTGGCCTGAGCCAGCAACATATCAACTTCAACCCAGCCCTGCGCGTCCAGCATCAGGCCGAGGTAGCCCGGGTTGTGGCGCAGCACCAAGCTGAGTAGCTTGCTGAGGCGGGTGGTTTCTTTCTCGGAGAGCATAAGGATGCTTTTCTAAGATTCACCAGCAATAAGAGGACATTCAACCACTTACAACACCTGCCCTAGCCCAAAAAGCAGGGTAAACACGAGCGTTGTCAGGGCCATTTGCTTAAGCAGCGGGTCGAGCTGCATGCTGTCCTGGCGCTGCCACACCTGAGTAGCGTTGCGCAGCAGCAGCGGGGCCGCGAGCAGAAACAGCCACTGCCAGGGCGAGTGATACGTGAGGGCCACGTACACCACGGCGCTACCAAAGCCCAGCAGCAGCAGCAGCCAGTGGTAGCGGCGGGCGCGCACCGGGCCCAGCCGCACCGGAATCGTGATTTTGCCGGCCAGCTCATCGGAGCGGATGTCGCGGATGTTGTTGACGTTGAGCACGGCCGTGGCAAAGCAGCCCAGGGCGGCGGCCGGCAGCAGCACCGGCAGCGGCAGGGCCTGGGTCCAGATGTCCACTTGGCTGTAGGCTTGCAGGAAGTACGTGCCGCACACCCCCACTAGCCCGAAGAAAATAAACACCGACAGGTCGCCGAGGCCGGCGTAGCCGTAGGGCTTGGCGCCAGCCGTGTAGTTGACGGCCGCCCAAATGGCCAACAAACCCAGCCCGAAGAAGGCCAGAAAAATCCAGGCGCCCGCCGTGCCCAGAGCCACCCACAGCAACAGCAAACCACTCAGCAAGGAAAGCAGCCCGAACACGCCCATGCCCTTTTTCATCTGCTGGGGGCTGATGGCCCCGCTCTGCACCGCCCGCTGCGGCCCCTCGCGGTGCACGCTGTCGGCGCCGTTCTGCGAGTCGCCGTAGTCGTTGGCGAGGTTGCTCAGAATCTGCAGTAGAATGGTGGTGAGGGCCGCCAGCCCCACTACGGAGCCACGAAACTGCCCGTGGCTGGCGGCCAGAAATCCGCCCGCCATAATGCTGGCCAGGGCCAGCGGCAGCGTGCGGGGCCGGAAGGCCGAAAGCCAGGCTTTGGCCGGGCTCGTGGGGGTAGCGGGCGCGGCAGAAGAGGAAGTTGCCATAAGGAATGGTAGTATCGGGCGCGCTTGCGGCGAGTGCCGCTAGCTACACGGTTGCAAGGGCGGCAATTCGGGCGGCGGTCAGCTCGTGGAAATGACCCACGACCAGATCAGCATGGCTCAGGTCCTGAAGCGGGGAATGCTCACTGTTGTAGCCGATGCAGTACAGGCCGGCAGCCTTGGCGGCCGTGACGCCGTTGGCGGAGTCTTCAATTACCACGCACTCCGCCGGGGGAGCTGCCGACAGAGACGCGGCATGCACAAAAATGGCCGGATCGGGCTTGGAGCGCGGAAAATCCTCGCCACTTACCACGTGGGAGAAGTAAGGGCCCAGGGCAAACCGCCGCATCACCCGGTCGATGGTGGAGTGGGAAGCGGAGGAGGCCAGAATGAGCTGCATGCCGTGCGCGTGCAACTCCTCGATGAGCACGCGCACGCCCTCCAGCAGGTCCAGGTCGGGTTTCTCATCGAAGGCCTGGTTGAAAAACTCCCGCTTCATCATCACCAATTCTTCTACCGGTTGGGCCAGGCCGTGCTTGTCCTTGAGGTACTGGTACACATTCTTGGTGGAGCGGCCGGTGAACGTGGCGTACTCCTCGTCCGGTACCGCAATGCCCAGCTCCCGGAAGTGGCTGAAATAGGCGTAGCGGTGCACCGGCTCGGTATCCACAATTACTCCATCCATGTCAAAAATAACGGTGCGTACCATGCGGGCAGGGGTTAGTTACGGGCGCGAAGGTAGGAAAACCCACCGCTACCTATTGGCCAAAAAAAGCAGCCTGCGCCGCCGTGCCAGCAGAAGCACAGACGGGGCAGGCTGCCGCGCATCAGGTCAGGGGCCGGGCCTACTTCAGGATGGCCGCCACCAGCTCGTCGCTCATGGGCTTTACCTTGGAAGGATAGAAGGCCACCACGTGGCCGGTTTCATCTACCAGGTACTTGCAGAAGTTCCAGCTCGGGGCGTCGGCCACGGCCCCGTTCTTGGCTTTGTCGGCCAGAAACTGGTAGAGCGGCGCCGTGTCGGAACCTTTCACCGAAATCTTGCTGAACAGCGGAAACGTAACGCCGTAGTTTTTCTCGCAGAACGCGGCAATCTGGGCTTCGGTGCCGGGCTCCTGCCCGCCGAAATTGTTGGCCGGGAAACCCAGCACCACTACTTTGTCGCCGTGCTTTTGGTAGAGTTCCTCCAGCTCCTTATACTGCGGAGTGTAGCCGCACTCCGAGGCCGTGTTGACGATGAGTAGCTTTTTACCTTTATATTGGCTGAGCTTCACTTCTTTGCCATCAATGCTCTTGACGGTGAAGTCGTACACGGTGCCGGTAGCCGGGGCGGTGGTTTCGGTAGTCATGGCGGAGGTAGGGGACGAGGTAAAGTTGCAGGAAAAGCCAGCCGCGGCCAGCAGCCCCGACAGGAGCAAAGCTTTCATGGGAAGTTGGACAAATGGGTCAGCAAGCAACCGCCAACCTGACGCAATGTTCAGGTTCTGGCCCGCAGCGAAGGTACAATTGAAGCGGGTTGTTTTTCTGACTTGCGTGCCGCCACTGCTAAAAAGGCCCTACTTTTACACATAGTTGCGTCCTCATTCCGCACTTTCTGTTATGCGTAAGACTCTCCATTCGGTCATTACCGGAACAGGCAGCTACCTCCCCTCACGAGTTGTTAAAAATGAGGAGTTCATTTCTTCCTCCTTCTTTGATGCCACCGGCACGCGGCTGCCCAAGTCGGGGGCGGAGATTGTGGAACGTTTTGCACAAATCACTGACATCCAGGAGCGTCGCTACGTCACCGACGACCAGGTAACTTCTGACATTGCCTTTCTGGCCGCCCAGGATACTCTGCACTCGTGCGGCGCCGATCCGGAGCAGCTGGACTACATCCTGGTGGCCCACAACTTCGGCGACGTCAGCGCCGCCAACAAGCGCTCTGACTTTGTTCCGAGTCTGGCGGCCCGGGTTAAACACAAGCTGGGCATCGAAAACCCGCAGACCATTGCCTACGACCTCCCGTTCGGGTGTCCCGGCTGGCTGCAAGCTCTTATTCAGGCCGACTACTACCTGCGCTCCGGCGACGCAAAGCGCGTGCTGGTTATTGGGGCCGAGGTGCTTTCCCGCGTGTGCGACCCCCACGACCGGGACAGTATGCTCTACGCCGACGGGGCCGGGGCCGTGCTGCTGGAAGCGCGCGAAAGCGACGAGCCGGTGGGCATCCTGTGCCACAGCACCCGCTCCGATACCGTGCAGGCGGCCCACCTGCTGCGCATGGGCGCTTCCTACAATCCAGCCTACGAGGGCCAGGAACTGTTCCTGAAAATGGAAGGCCGCAAGCTGTATGAGTACGCCCTGAAAACCGTGCCCCAGGCCATCAAAGACTGCCTCGATAAAGCAGGCCTACCCCTGGCGGCCATGCACAAGCTGCTGCTGCACCAGGCCAACGGCAAGATGGATGATGCCATTCTCAAGCGCCTCTACAGCCTGTACGGCGAAACTACCATTCCGGAAGAAGTTATGCCCATGACCATATCCTGGCTGGGCAACTCATCGGTAGCTACTCTGCCTACCCTTTTTGACCTGCTGGTGAAGCACCAGTTCAACGGCAACGAAATCACTCCGGGCCAAACCATCCTGTTTGCCTCCGTGGGGGCCGGCATGAACTGCAACGCCGTGGTGTACCGTATGCCGGAACAAGGAGAATAAGGGAGGTAGTACTTGAGCAGGTAAAGTGTCATGGCGAGCAGAGCGAAGCCATCCGTCCTCTCCTTTGTGACCAGCTTAATAAAGTGAGAAGCCCTTGACGTATGGTAGCGTCAAGGGCTCGTCATTTTATTAGGCTTATCACGAAAGAGAGGACGGATGGCTTCGTCGTGCCTCCTCGCCAAGACAGCACGTCAAGCTCACTATTTCACCACCTCACGTAGTGCGCGGGGTCAGCCATTTTTCCAGGTTCAGGGGCTGGTAGGCGAGCATGCTGTCGAGCATGGCGCTGGGGTCGGGGTTGCTTAGGAGCTGGTTGCGGTTTTCGCGGCGCAGCAGGCCTTCGTCGGCCATGTGGTCGAGGGCACGGAGCAGGTGGTCGTAGTAGCCAGCTACGTTGAGTACGCCAATGGGCTTGCGGTGCAGGCCCAACTGCCCCCAGGTCAGCACCTCGAACAGCTCCTCGAGCGTGCCGTAGCCGCCGGGCATGGCCACGAAGCCTTCCGCCAGGTCGGCCATCAACAGCTTGCGCTCGTGCATGCTCTTGACGATGTGCAGCTCCGTGACGCCCCGGTGCTCTACCTCCTTTTCCACCAGAAAATCGGGAATAACGCCAATTACGTTGCCGCCGTGGGCCAAGGCACTGTCGGCTACGGCGCCCATCAGGCCCACGCGGCCGCCGCCATATACCAGGGTCATGCCCCGCTCGGCCAGGGCGCGGCCCATAGCCTGGGCCTGGTGAGTAAACAATTCGTTGGTGCCGCTGCTGGCACCGCAATACACGGCTACGCTTTTCATAGAAAAATACGAGGTAGCAAAAGCGCCTCGCTTAGGTTAATGACAAAAGAAAAACAGCAGCAACGCCAGTCACTGGCATTGCTGCTGAGAAGTAAAAGAACGTCATGTCGAGCGGAGCGAGATGTCTCGCTCCGCTCGACATGACGTTCTGATGAGTTATCTACATCCGCTCGGGCACCTGAATGCCGAGCAGGCCCATGCTGGTCTTGATGGCCCGGGCCGTTTGGGCCGATAAGGCAATGCGGAACGCTTTTTTCGTGGCATCAGCCTCCCGGAAGATTTCCACCTCGGTGTACACCCGGTTATAGGCCTTGGCTACGTCGTAGGCATACTGGGCCACCAGGGCCGGCGACTGGGTGCGGGCGGCTTCGGTTACTACCGCGGCGTAGCGACCCAACTCCTGCACCAGCTCCCGCTCGGTGTCGTGTAGCTCGGTGAGGCTCGTGAGCGAGGCGTCTTCGGCAATGCCCAGCTCGGCGGCTTTGCGGCGGATGGCCGAAATCCGGGCGTGCGAGTACTGGATGAAGGGGCCGGTATGGCCTTCCAGGCTCACCGACTCCTCGGGGTTGAAGAGCATGCGCTTCTTGGGGTCTACTTTCAGCAGGTAGTACTTCAGGGCGCCCAGGCCCAGCATGTGGTAGAGCTCGGCGGCCTGCTCGTCGGTAAGGCCTTCGGTTTTGCCTTTTTCCAGGGTAGCCGCCTGGGCGGCGGCCACCACTTCGCGCACCAGCTCATCGGCATCCACCACGGTGCCTTCCCGGCTTTTCATCTTGCCCGAGGGCAGGTCCACCATGCCGTAGCTGAGGTGGTAAATGGCGTCGGCGTAGGGCTTGTCGAGCTTTTTGAGCACGGCCTTGAGCACCTGCATGTGGTAGTTCTGCTCGTCGGCAATGACGTAGACGGACAGGTCATAAGTGAAATCCTGGTACTTGAGCTCGGCCGTACCCAGGTCCTGGGTGATGTACACCGAGGTGCCATCGGCGCGCAGCAGCAGCTTCTCGTCCAGGCCCTCCTGCTTCAGGTCCACCCACACCGAGCCGTCGTCCTTGCGGAAGAACACGCCTTTCTGCAGGCCTTCCTCTACCCGCTCCTTGCCCAGCAGGTAGGTTCCCGACTCGTAGTAGTACTTGTCGAAATCGACGCCGATGGTCTGGTAGGTTTCGTGGAAGCCCTCGTACACCCAGCCGTTCATCTGGCGCCAGAGGCTGACTACCTGCTCGTCGTTGGCTTCCCAGGCCCGGAGCATGTCCTGGGCTTCGAGCATCATCGGCGCCTGGCGCTTGGCTACGTCGGCGGCGACGCCTTCGGCTTCGAGTTGGCGCACCTGCTCGCGGTAGTGCTTCTCAAACAGCACGTAGTACTTGCCAATCAGATGGTCACCTTTGATGCCGGCCTGCTGCGGGGTTTCGCCGTTGCCGTATTGCTGGTAGGCCAGCATCGACTTGCAGATGTGAATGCCCCGGTCGTTGACCAGGTTCACCTTATTGACGGTAGCGCCGGTAGCCTTCAGAATCTCGGCCACGGAGTAGCCCAGAAAGTTGTTGCGCAGGTGGCCCAGGTGCAGGGGCTTGTTGGTGTTGGGCGAAGAATATTCCACCACTACGTTCTGGGGGCCGCCGGTTTCTATGGGCGCGCCGGCTGGCTGCTGGCGGAGCCGGTCGAACAGCTCCACCCAGGCCGTATCGGCAATTTCCAGGTTCAGGAAGCCCTTGACCACGTTGTAACCTTTCACCAGCGGCTCGTTTTGCACCAGCCACTCCCCAATGCCCTGCCCGATTTGCTCGGGGCCTTTGCCCAGGGTTTTGGTGAAGGGAAACGTGACGAGCGTAAACTGGCCGGCAAACTCCTTGCGCGTGGGCTGCAACGTGAGCTGGGGCGAGGCTACCTCGGCGTCAAATACGTTCTTGATGGCGGCGCCGAGGGCCGCCTTGAGGGTTTGTTCGAGTTGTTGCACAGAAAGCGAATCGCTTAAAGGAAGCCGGATGACCCCGGGCTTCCGGAAGATGAATACTTTGAAAACGAGGAACGGATACCGCGTAAACTACGGGCTAGGCGGCCGCACGCTACTCCAAAACGTGGGAGTAGAGCAGCCGCGCAGGCCCCAGCTTACGCTAGAGTCGTCGTTGCGTACGGTTCCAAAGAATCGGCTTCATAACGAATAAGGGTGGCGGGCTCACCGGCCGGCCGCAGCTGCAAAGGTAGAAAGCCCGGCCGGATGCCGGCTGAAAAAATACGCGGAGTCCCGGCTAGGGCCCCGCCGCCCGGGGGCGCCCGCTCGCAAATGGCCCTAACCCCAGCCCGCCTGCCTGCGTGTATGGTTGCAACCCGTAACTTGCGCCCCACGCATGAACGTTCATCTCCAGCAAATCCTCGACAATCCCCTGGCCGCCTTGGCCATTGTGGGTAACCTCGTCATCATCGAAAGCCTGCTCTCCGTGGACAACGCCGCCGTGCTGGCCACCATGGTTTCCGACCTGCCCCGGGAGCAGCGCCACAAGGCGCTGCGCTACGGCATTATCGGAGCCTACGTGTTTCGGGGGCTGTGCCTGCTTTTTGCGTCCTACCTGATTCAGTTCTGGTACCTGAAGCCCCTGGGCGGCCTGTATCTGCTGTACCTGGCGTACAGCCAGTTTGCGAGCAAGCACGGCTCGCAGGAAGAAAACGTGGACAAGGAGAAAAGTTGGTTTTACCGGCATACCCTGGGCCTGATTGGCCCCTTCTGGGCCACGGTGGCCCTGATTGAGCTCATGGACCTGGCTTTTTCCATCGACAACGTGTTTGCCGTGGTGGCCTTCACCGACAACCTGATTCTGATTTGCGGGGGCGTGTTCATCGGGATTCTGGCCATGCGGCTGGTAGCGCAGGCCTTTGTGCTGCTCATGGGCAAGTACCCGTTTCTGGAAACGGCCGCGTTTATCGTCATCGGCATTCTGGGCCTGAAGCTGCTGCTGTCCTTGTTCGAGCACTACCTGCCCCAGCATCCGTTCAGCCACTTCCTGGCCAGTGAAACCGCCGACGTGGGCCTGACGATTCTGACGGTAGCCGTATTTGCCGTGCCCTTGCTCACCTCCTGGCTGTTTGGAGTGCCCTACCGCCAGGGCAGCCGGTGAGTTTGCAACTCAGCGCCCCTCAGCCTACATGACAACGCCCGCTTGCAGCTTACTAGCCGTAACCGGGCGTTGTCATGTGGGCTGAGGGGCGGGTGCTGCACCGGCTTAGTTACTGGCCCGGCGCAGCTGCAAATCCACGCGCTTGGGGTTGCCGCGCGTGAGTACCGGGTAGGCCACGTCGGTTCGAAACAGCAGCCGGCCGCCATCCGTAATGCGGGCCTGCAGGGTGTAGGTGTTGTTGGGTTGGATGCGGGCCGTGTCGTAGCGCAGGGTAAACGGCAGCGGCACCTGCCGGCCGTTGGGCCGAATGGTCACTGAATCGATGACGATAGCAGCTACATCTTGCAAAGAGGCATCCTGCAGTTGTACCCGCACCACAGCCGTCGGCGACAGAGCCATTCGCTCCCGGTAAGCCACGGTGCCCGTAATAGAGTCTTTCACGACCACGGGCGTAGTTCGGCCACCTGGTTTGGAGGGAACCGAAGGGGTAGCCGTGCAACTGGCCAGCAGCAGCAACCCAAGAGCATACAACAAACCTGATTTCATGGGCAAGGAAAGCTAGCGGATACAAACGCAACGGGTAGGCACGAATGTATCCGCTTTTTCCTGGTTGTCAAGCGCCTGCACCACGCTGCCAGCAGCCCCGCCCTTACCGGCTGACTACTTCTTCCAGGCGCAGCCGTTTCTGAATGGCGTCGGTGGCGGCTTCCAGAATATCGAAGGCATTGGTAGCCATGGTATTCTCGCTGTCGAGCGTAGGATTGATTTCTACCATTTCAAAGCAGACGACCCGGTCGTTGTCGAGCAGGGCGCGGCACAGGCTGATGGCTTCCTCCACGTTGAGGCCTTCCTCCACCGGCGTGCCGGTGCCCTTGCTGAAGCGCGAATCCAGGGAATCCACGTCGAAGGATACGTACACCAGGTCGCAGAAGCGCAGGCGCTCGAACACCTCGCGCGCTACCTGCCGGGTGCCCTTGGCCTTCACCTCGTCCAGCTTGTAGTTTTTGATGCCCAGGCGGTCAATAATGGCGTCTTCCTCGTACTCCGTGTCGCGCACTACAATGTACACCAAGTGCTCCCCGGTGACTTTGGGCCCAGGCTCGCCCAGGTTTTTGAGCTTCTGCCAGAAGAATTCGGTTTCGGGCTCCACGTGGTTGCGCTGGCACTCGCGGTTATCATCGCCCAGGCTGATGGCGAGCGGCATGCCGTGCATGTTACCCGAGGGGGTAGTAAATGGGGAGTGGATGTCGGCGTGGGCATCAACCCAAACCACACCCAGCGTTTTGTGGGGGTAGGCCGCCTTAATGCCCGCAATGGTGGCGGAGGCGTTGCTATGGTCGCCGGCCAGTACCAGCGGGAACTCCCCGAAGCGCAATGTCTGTTCTACGGCGCTGGCAATACCTTTTTGCACCGTGTAGATAGAATCGATGTGTTTGGCCTTCGGAAAATGGTTTTTTTCGAAGAGCACGTGGTTCAAATCGGGCACGCTAACCGAGTTGAACCGACGGAAGTAGTCAGAACCCTTGTTGAGGCAGGCCACCTTCAGGGCATCCACGCCCAGACTGGCACCACGGGTTCCGGCCCCGAGTTCGGAGCGTACTTCCAGAAGCTTAATGCGTCGCATATTACATTGGCAGAAAAGAGGTTAGGTGGTTTAGATGCTTGCCGATTGAGCGAAAACGCTTCCACTCAGGCTTGACGCGCGCGGACCTTCCGGCGCAACCAACGAACAAAGCACAACCAAAACCCCCGCGAGGGGGTATCTTTGCGGGTCCTAAGTTCGGAAAAAGCCGGCGGGTTTAGAAATCTGGCAAGCTCAACCTTTATACCACTGCCCGGCTGTGCTGCACGCAGCGGCCCGGCCTTTTTCGCCTCACTTCCCATTCCTCAGAAACGCCTTTAATGGATACCTACCACGACCTGATTTCGCAGACGTTCGATTTCCCGACCGACGAGTTTCGGGTGGAGCAAAACGAGCTGCGCTTCCATGATATTGACTTGATGGCGCTGGTAGAAAAGCACGGCACGCCCCTGCGCCTGGCCTACCTGCCCAAAATCAGCTCCCAGATTCAGCGGGCCAAGGAGTGGTTCCGCACGGGTATCGAGCAAACCGGCTACCAGGGCAAGTACTCCTACGCCTACTGCACCAAGGCCTCCCACTTCTCCTTCGTGGTGGAAGAAGCCCTGAAAAACGGGGTGCACATTGAAACCTCCAGCTGGTTTGATACCAACATCATCCGGGCCATGCACGCCAAGGGCAAGGTCACGAAGGACACGTTTATCATCTGCAACGGCTTTAAAACCGAGGAGTACAAGTACGAAATCACCCGCCTCATCAACGACGGGTTCGTGAACTGCATGCCCATCCTGGACTCGCCCAACGAGGTAGACTACTACCACGACAACGTGCGCGAGAAGTGCAACATAGGCATGCGCCTGGCCTCCGACGAGGAGCCGCGCTTCCAGTTCTACACCTCCCGCCTGGGCATCCGCTACACCGACGCGCTGCCCCTCTACCAGCAGAAGATCAAGGACGACCCGCGCTTTGAGTTGACCATGCTGCACTACTTTATCAACACCGGCATCAAGGACACCAGCTACTACTGGTCGGAGCTGAGCCGCTTCGTGCATAAGTACTGCGAGCTGCGCAAGGTGTGCCCCACGCTCACTACCATTGATATTGGCGGGGGCCTGCCCATTCAAACCAGCATTCAGAAGGAGTACGACTACCCCTACATGATTGCCGAAGTACTGCGCACCATCAAGCGCATCTGCGAGGAAGAAGGCGTGCCGGAGCCGGACATTTTCACTGAGTTCGGCATCTTCACGGTGGGCGAATCGGGCGCCACCATCTATAGCATCCTGGACGAGAAGCTGCAGAACGACAAGGAGCTGTGGTACATGATTGATGGCTCGTTCATCACGAACCTACCCGATACCTGGGCCCTGAACCAGCGCTTCATCATGCTGGCCCTCAACGGCTGGAACAAGCAGTACAAGAAAATCCAACTCGGCGGCCTCACCTGCGACTCTCAGGACTACTACAACGCCGAAAAGCACATTTATCAGGTGTTTCTGCCCGAGCGCAAGCCGGCCGATGCCAAGCCTCTGTACGTGGGCTTCTTCCACACCGGAGCCTACCAGGAAAGCCTTTCGGGCTACGGCGGCGTGAAGCACTGCCTGATTCCGGCCCCGAAAATGGTTATTCTGGACCGCGCCGAGGACGGCACCCTCACCGACCGGGTTTTCGCCGAGGAGCAATCCGGCGAGTCGATGATGCGGATTCTGGGCTACCAGTCCTGAAACACGTGAAAAACGGGAGCCTCCGGCCGCGGAAGCTCCCGTTTTTTATCGAGTATGGCAGGCTGCTGGTCGAAGTCGGGGCGCGGTGAGTTGCAAGCCGTTGCCGGTTCGGCTACCTTTACCAGCTGACACGTACATTCGGGCCTGGCCCCTTCGCTTATTTCACTACCTCTCATGAAAAAATTGCTACTTCTCGCTTGCGTAGCCGGCCTTGGGCTCAGCTCCTGCAACAAAAAGTCCCAGTGCCCGGCCTACAGCAGCACGAAAGATGCCGCGCGCATTTCCTCCACCATCACGGCCCAGCACGGCCCGGCTACGGAGCGCCAGTAAGGCCCGGTGCTGCTGCAACCGCTAGGTAGCAAACCTGTTTGCTGAAAGCCTTCTTCCTGCCGGAAGAAGGCTTTTTTTGTACTTATCAGTTAAATTATTATTTAGAACGAACTAGACAATTTCACTGTTAGCCAATCGTTAGTCCGTGGAAAGCGCTGCTGTTGAATTGATTGGTTGGGCTTCCGCACATCACCTTATTGCATTTTCCCATGAAGAAACTACTCCTATTGAGCGTTGTCGCGCTGATGGGTACTGCTTCTTGCCGGACCAAGTGCCCGGCTTACTCAGCTACCAAACCCGACACCCGCGTGGCCGCCCCGGCCATGGCCAGCACGGCTACCCCGCCAGAGCGGCAGTAACTCTCACCGCGTTTACTCTGGCTCCCCTATCCGCAGCGGCCTCTTTCCTTAGGGAAGGAGGCCGCTGCGGGCGTTTCAGAGGCTAGCGGCCGGCTAGTATCAGGTTGGTGGCGGCGCGCAGGTTGGCCACGCGGGGCTGGTAGTCGGCGGGCTCGGAGGTGCCGACCAGAATGCCGCGCACGCCTACCTTGTGGCCGGCTTGCATGTCGCGCAGCCGGTCGCCCACCATCCAGCACTGGGCGGGGTCAAGCTGAAACCGAGCCAGGGCTTTTTCCAGCATCAGCGAATCGGGCTTGCGCAGCAACGACTCCGAAACGCTGGGGTGGGCCGGGGCAAAATAGCAGGCATCGAGGGCGTGGCCGGTGGCTTGCTGCAGCTTTTGGTAGCAGGCTTCCACTTCCGCGGCCGTGTACAGGCCCTTGGCAATGCCGGCCTGGTTGGTTACCACGATGAGGTAGTAGCCGGCTTGCTTGAGGCGGGCCAGGCTTTCGGGCACGTCTTCCAGCACCACCAGTTTCTCCAGTTCCCAGACGTAGTGCCCGATTTCTTCATTTAGCACGCCATCACGGTCCAGAAATACAGCTTTGTTCATGTTGTGTTAGGTGATGGGGTGATGGGGTGAAGAAGTGATGAGGTGATGAGGTAAATAGTGACAGGTAAATGGTGATGAAGTAAAGGGTGATGAGGTAAATGGTAATAAGAGGTAAATGGTAATAAGTAGATAGTCAGGGAGCGGTGAGGGGGGATATGAAATAACCTTAGCCGGGCAAAGGTAAGGCCCTGCCCCAACCTGTTACCTTTGCGTCCCTTTCTACTTTATCACCTCATCCCCTTTACCTCATTACCCTTTACCTGTCACCATTTACCTGTCACTATTTACCTCATCACCCCATCACCCCATCACTTAAATAAATATGGCCATTGCAATTCTGGGCGGCGGCATTTCAGGCCTTACCCTGGCCTGGTATCTGCAACGCGCCGGCATCGACTACGATTTGTTTGAGGCCTCGCCCCGCCCCGGCGGCACCATCCGCTCGGAGCAGCACGGCCCGTACCTGCTGGAAACTGGTCCCAACTCCCTGCAGCTTTCCGAGGAGCTGCGGGAGTTGCTCGACGGGCTGGGCTTGACGCCGCAAATTCAGGATGCGGCGGCCGTCAGCCAGAACCGCTACGTGCTGCGGCAGGGCCGCTACCAGCAGTTGCCCGCCTCGCCCCCGAAGCTGCTGACCAGCTCCTTCTTCAGCCTAAAAACCCGGTTCAGCCTCCTGCGGGAGCTCACCCGCCCGGCCGCCCCGGCTGACCCGCAGGAAACGCTGGCCCATTTTTTCCGCCGCCGCTTCGGCCCGGAGGTGGTTGACTACGCCCTGAACCCATTTATTTCGGGCATCTACGCCGGCGACCCGGAGCAACTGCTTCTGCACAAAACGTTTCCGCAGCTGGCCGCGCTGGAGCAGCAGCACGGCTCCGTAGTGCGCGGGCTGATGAAAAGCAAAAGTGCCGCCGCGGGCCGCCGCCGCATCTTTACGCTGCGCGAAGGCCTGCAAACCCTCCCTGATACCCTGGCCCGGAAGCTGCGCCGCGCCCATTTCGGCCAGGGAGTTACCTCCCTGCACCGCCGCCCCGATGACGGCCGCTGGGAGCTGGAAACCACGGCCGGCCCCGCTCCCCGTCTCTACCACCACGTAGTGCTGACCCTGCCGACCTACGCCGCCGCCCCGCTGCTCCAGGACCAGTTTCCGGATGCCGCGGCTGCCCTGGCCCAGGTGTACTACCCCCCCATGACGGCTGTGTACACGGCCTATCCGCGCGCCGCGGTGCAGCACCCGCTTGATGGATTTGGGGCCCTGCATCCGAAGGTGGAGCAGCCCTACGCTGCCGGCAGCATCTGGACCAGCTCCATTTTTCCCGATCGGGTGCCCCCCGGGCAGGTCCTGTTTACCACCTTCGTGGGGGGTAGCCAGTACGAAGCCCAGGCCCGCCAGCCGGCAGAAGCGCAGAAAGCCGCCGTGCACGAGGAGTTGAGCCGCTTCTATGGGGTGGGCGCCGGCGTGCAGCCCCTGTGGCAGCACCGCTACTATTGGGAGCGGGCCATTCCGCAGTTCGATACCCGCATTGTGCCGGCTCATGCCGCGGCTGATGCTCTGGCGCTCCAGGGCTTGCACGTAACGGCCAACTGGCGGGCCGGCGTCGGGGTGCCCGACTGCGTACGGCACGCCCGGGCCCTGGCCGCTACGCTGGCCGGGCGCTAGTAGCGAGTCGTCCTTTTCCTGGCTGGTTATTGCGGTTACCACGGCCAGAACTTAAGCCTTCGTTTCGCATGTTAGCCAGAGGGCACAACCCGGTAAAGAGGCAACCCGGAACCGTGTTTTTGCATCTGTAGCTACCACCCGAAGTTTGCGTGTGGTTGCGGCCCAGCTTTGCGGCGGCACACGAAACAAACTTCTACCTTTACGGCAATGAATAACGGGCTTGTCCTGATACCAACCTACAATGAGCGGGAAAATGCGGAGCTAATCATCCGTAAGGTTTTCTCATTGCCCCAGCATTTCGATGTGCTCATCATCGATGACGGCTCGCCGGATGGCACCGCGGATATTGTGCGCGGGCTGCTACCGGAGTTTGCCGGTCGGCTGTTTCTGGAGGAGCGCAAGGGCAAGCTGGGCCTGGGTACCGCTTACATTCACGGCTTCCGCTGGGCCCTGGCCCGGGGCTACGAGTACGTGTTCGAGATGGACGCCGACTTCTCCCACAACCCCGAAGACCTGATTCGCCTTTACGACGCCTGCGCCCACCAGGGCTACGACTTGGCCATTGGCTCGCGCTACATTCAGGGCGTGAACGTGGTCAACTGGCCCATGGATCGGGTGCTGATGTCGTACTTTGCCTCGGCCTACGTGCGCCTGATTACGCGCATGCCCATTATGGACGCCACGGCGGGCTTCAAATGCTACTCGGCTCAGGTGCTGCGTACTATCCCGCTGGAGCACATCAAGTTTGTGGGCTACGCCTTCCAGATTGAGATGAAGTGGCTGGCCTACAAGTATGGTTTTCGCATCAAGGAAGTGCCCATTATTTTCACCGACCGGACCCGGGGAGCCTCGAAAATGAGCAAGGGCATTTTCAAGGAAGCCCTCTTTGGGGTGGTGCAAATGAAGATCAGCAGCTGGTTTCGGCAGTTTAACCGGGCAGCGGCCCCAGCCGGGTCGGTTACGGCTACCCCTACCCTAACGGTGCAGTCGGCAACTTCCGCCTCGGAAACCCGGTAAGTATTTCGGGCACAGTTCGGGTGCCCGGCGCGGCATATTGCGGCGGCCCCGTATCTTACCGCCCATGGAAAACACCCCGCTCTTCTGGGTTGGCTTCAACGCCTTCGTACTGGTCCTGTTGCTGCTCGATCTGCTGGTCTTCAACCGCAAGGCCCACGTAGTGCGCATGCGCGAGGCCCTGGGCTGGAGTGCGTTCTGGATTGTGCTGTCCCTGGGGTTTAACTACCTGGTGTACCGCTGGCAAGGCGAGACGGCGGCCCTGGAGTTCCTCACCGGCTACCTTATCGAGAAGTCGCTGAGCGTCGACAACCTCTTTGTCTTCCTGCTGATCTTCACCTACTTCAAGGTTCCGCAGCAGTACCAGCACAAGATTCTGTTCTGGGGTATTATCGGGGCCCTGGTGCTGCGGGCGGCCTTTATTTTGGCGGGCGCGGCCCTGCTGGCCAAGTTTCATTTCCTGCTGTATGTGCTGGGGGCCTTCCTGGTGTATACCGGTGTTAAGATGGCCACTAGCGGCGGGGAGCCCGAAATTGACCCCGACAACAACCCCGTCGTCAAATTCCTGAGTCGGCACTTGCCCATCACCAACCGCCTGCACGAGGGCAAGTTCTTCGTGCGCCAGAACGGGACGCTCTTTGCCACGCCCCTGCTGGTGGTGCTGGTGATGGTGGAAACCACCGACGTGGTTTTCGCCGCCGACTCTATTCCGGCCATCCTGGCCATTTCGCGCGACACGTTCATTGTGTATACCAGCAACGTATTCGCCTTGCTGGGGCTGCGGGCTTTGTACTTCGCGCTAGAAGGCCTGATGCGCCTCTTCCACTACCTGCACTACGGCCTGTCGCTGATCCTGATATTTATCGGGGGCAAGCTGCTGGTAGCCGACCTGGCCCACATTCCCATGGGCGTTTCCCTGGGCGTTGTCGGGCTGATTCTGGGGGGCTCCATCGTCCTTTCCCTAGTATTTCCGAAGAAGGAGCAGCCGCCCGTTCCCCCGGAGGAGCACTAAGGCAGAGTTGTATTTTTCACGCCGAAGGCCCGCAACTGCTAAGCAATTGCGGGCCTTCGGCACTTCTACCAGAGCCTGGTACGCTTACAGCTTGGTGGGCGGGGTAGCGGGTTGCTGGGCGGGGGGCGCGTCCTGGGTGGTATTCACGCCGGCATCCGGGGCAGTGTTGCCCCCGAGCAGGTCAATCAGGTTCAGGGGTTCGTACTGCGAGGAGTCGGCGGCTACTACCGTGCGCACCGTGTCACGGGTAGCGCGCACGATAAACTTGCGGGCCGGCCCGTTGATGTTGATGGCGTAGCCCAGGTTCTCGTAGTCGCTCTGGGCAATCAGGCCTTTACGGGCCATCAGGCCGGCAATCAGGCGGTAGAAGTACCGCGCCGAGCCCCGCAATTCCCCGTACTGGTTAAAGGAGTAGCGGTAGTACTTGGGCTTGGGAATGATGCTGGCCAGGTACAGGCTTTCGGTGAGCGTGAGGTTGTCGGGCCGCTTATCGAAGTAGAACTCGGCCGCTTCGTGAATGCCGTAAATCTTCGGGCCCCACTCAATGATGTTGAGGTAGACCTCAAACATCCGCTCCTTGGAGGCCAGGCGGGTATTTTCGATAATCCAGACAATCAGGGCCTCTTCAGCCTTGCGCACCAGCGTTTTCTTGCGCGTCAGAAACACGTTTTTCACCAGCTGCATGGAGATGGTGCTGCCGCCGCGGGCAAAGCGCCGCTCCTTCAGGTTCTGGATGGCCGACTTGACAAAGGCCTTTTCCATGAAACCGCGGTGGGTAAGGAAACGCGGATCTTCGGCCGTCATAATGGCCGCCTTCAGGTAGTCCGACACCTCGTTGTAGGGCGTGAACTCCGGGTTGGAGGGCCCTACCGTAAAGGTTTTCACGGAATCACCCTTGTCGTTATAGGCCGTGTACGGGAACTCCTCGTTGAGCTTGTTCAGGTTTTCGCGGCCGAAGCGCGTGACGCGGAATTTGGTGGCCTGCAACCCCGAATTAAACTTGAGGCTATCCAGCTTATTCATGTCCAGATCGGCCATCAGGCGGTACTTGAGCGTACCCTCGGCCTGGGTGCCTTCCAGGGTTTCAAACACGCCCTCGGGCAGGGAGGCAAAGAAGTCGTTGGCCTTGGTTTCGGCCGACTCCACGTTCAGCTTCAGCTGGATACCGGCCAGCAGCTGGTTGCGGTTGGTCAGGCCGTTGATGTCCTTGCCAATAACCCGTTCGGGCACCGGCAAGCGGCGCACACTTAGTTCCGGAAACAGCTCCATGCGGTTGAGCAGCACCCGGGTCCCCTTCTCCAGGGCAAACGAGGCCTGGCCCAGCTTCATCACGAAATCAATGCCACCGCGCGGGAAACGCACGTCGCTGTCGGAAAGCTTGGGGTGATTGACGATGAAGTTGGCGGCCGAGGCCGTGCCGTGTAGGGTCAGTTCATCGTCGCCGTTCAGGTCTTTGTCGCTCAGGCTTACGCGCACGGTATCAAACTGCACCCGGGCGCCGTAGCGGCTCTGCACGTAAGGCAGCACCACGGGCCGGCGCTCCAGGCCAAACACCTGCGCGTCCACCTCATAGTCGCCGGCATCAATGCGGCCCTGCACGCCCATCCGGTTTTCCACCGAGTCAATGACGGCCGTGAGCTGGCCCGTGATGTCGCCGTCCTCAATGGCCAGGCGCGGCATGGTTAGGGTTGCCTCGTGGCGGGGGCTGCGGTACGTAACCAGGAAATTGCGGAAGTCGGCTTCCTCCGGAATGTTGTCGAAGGTGGCCTCCAGCAGTTGGTTGGCCAGCAGCCCGTAGTTTGTGCCTTTGGTCGTATCGCGCGGCACTTCGGGCTGGTTTTTCTTCTTTTTATAGAGAAACGAGTAGTTATCCTGGCCGGTGCGGGTTTGCCGGGCGCTAAGGCGGGCATCGTCGATTTCGAGGTTGCTGAACACCGGCCGGCCCGCAAACAGGCTGCGCACGCTCAGGGAGGCCCGCACAGTTTTAGCTTGCAGCAGCGTGTCGGGGGTAGCGGTGGGCACCAGGCTCACACCGCTGAGCTGCACCGTGTTCAGGTCGGTAAAGCGGGCCGGACCCAGGGTCAGCACCACGGGATATTTGCGCTCCACTTTGGCTTTCACCTGCTGGAGGGCGTAATCCAGCAATTGCTGCCGCTTGAACAGGAAAATACTTAGGCCCAGGAGCAAAAGCGCCGCCAGGATGCCGAGGCTAATGCCGATTTTTTTCTTGGTAGCTGGAGTCACGCGAACAGGTCGGGAGAAAGGAAGTCGCGGCCGGGCCTGCCAGATTCGTGCCGAACCCACCGCCGCTCGGACGACAAAGGTAGCGAAAAAGGCCCGCGCCCCGATTGGCTTGCGTCGGGGCTTCCCCTACCTTTGGCTTGTCCTGGCCAATTTTTCCTTCTACGCATGTCCGCTACTGTCGACTACGCCTTGCTCACGCCGCTCACCGCCGTTTCGCCGCTTGATGGGCGCTACCGCCCCCAAGTGGCCCTGCTTGCTCCCTATTTTTCGGAGCTGGCCCTGATTCGCTACCGCGTGCTGGTGGAAGTGGAATACTTCATTGCCCTCTGCGAGCTACCGCTGCCGCAGCTGGAGGGCCTTGATACCGCCACGCTGGAAGGCCTGCGCAGCATCTACACTGGCTTTTCTGATCAGGATGCCCAGGCCGTGAAAGCTCACGAGAAAGTTACGAACCACGACGTGAAAGCCGTGGAGTACTTCCTGCGCGACCAGTTCACGGCCCGCGGCCTAGCTCCGTACGTGGAGTTCATTCACTTCGGCCTGACGTCGCAGGACATCAACAACACGGCCATTCCCCTGAGCCTGCAGCACGCCCTGATTCACACTTTGTTGCCGGCCTACGCGAAGGTGCGCAACCAGCTGGCCACCCGCGCCACCGAGTGGAGCGCCGTGCCCATGTTGGCCCGTACCCACGGCCAGCCGGCCTCCCCTACCCGCTTGGGTAAGGAAATACAGGTGTTCGTGGCCCGCCTCGATGCCCAGGTGGAACTGCTCGGGCAGGTGCCCTTCGGTGCCAAGTTTGGCGGGGCCACCGGCAACTTCAACGCCCACCACGTGGCCTACCCCGATACCAACTGGCACAACTTTGCCCGCCAGTTTGTGGAAGGCCGGCTGGGGTTGAAGCGCAGCTACCCTACCACCCAGATTGAGCACTACGACCACCTGGCCGCCCTCTGCGACGCGCTCAAGCGCCTCAATACCATTCTGATTGATCTGGCCCGTGACGTGTGGCAGTACATTTCTCTGGGCTACTTCCGCCAGACTATTAAGGAGGGAGAGGTAGGCTCTTCAGCTATGCCGCACAAGGTGAACCCCATTGATTTCGAAAACGCGGAAGGCAACCTGGGCCTGGCCAACGCGGTGCTGGAGCATTTGTCGGCCAAACTTCCCATTTCCCGCCTGCAGCGCGACTTAACCGATTCCACGGTGCTGCGCAACCTGGGCGTTCCACTGGGCCACACCCTCATTGCCCTGACGGCTTTGCAGCGCGGCCTCAACAAGCTGGCCCTCGATGAAGAAGCTCTGCGCCGGGACCTGGACGCCAACTGGCCGGTAGTGGCCGAAGCCCTGCAAACCATTCTGCGCCGCGAAAATTACCCCGACCCCTACAACGCCCTCAAAGCCCTGACCCGCACCCACGGTGCCATTACGGAAGATACCATCAGCGCCTTCATTGATACGCTTGATGTCAGTGACAAAGTAAAGGGTGAGCTGCGCGCCATTACCCCCGCTAACTATGTCGGGATATAGCTGCGCCGGTCAAGCACTTTCACTGTGTCATTCGGTGCAATGGCAATGAATGAATCTGGGGTTGCCAGATGATGGACCCTGCTTCCTTGCTACCGCTCAGACTAACAATCATCTGCTACCGATTCTTTACCGTCCGTTTCGTCAGAACCCGAGATAGTACTTACCTTAAGCCTGCTTCATTTAGCCCTCAGCAGAGCCTAGCTTGTTACTAAGACCGGGCAACAGACTTGTTCTGCCCGGTTTTAGTAACAGATAAAACAAGGTTCAAGATATTGTTACCGATTAGTAACAATATCTTGAACCTTGTTTTATCTGTTACGCTTTATAGGTTAACTTACTCTGTAGCAGTAGAACTGGCCAAATGCACTAGCGTGGCATGGTGATTTGGAGGTAGGCTGGACACTTACCAAAGGAACATCGACTCTTCTGCTGCCGCTATTAGCAACGCGCGCGAGCCGTAAATCTGCTTTATTGGGGTAGCCCTGCTATTTTTACCGGCTCATATCCCGCTCCGCATCGTGCCCCAGCTTTCCAACGGCGTACCCGTTCATCCCGACTGCCGCCATTTCCGCGGTGATATTCCCTGCCGCCCCAACAAAGAACACGGCTACCAGTGTGCTGACTGTCCCGTGTACGTACCCACTGAGCAGCGTATCCTCATCATCAAACTCGGGGCCATCGGCGACGTGATTCGGACGACGCCGTTGCTACGGCGGCTGCGGCAGGAGTACCCGACTAGCAAGATTACCTGGCTCACGCTTACGCCTGCTATTCTCCCCCAGGGCGAAATTGATGAGGTCCTAAAGCTGGAGTTGCCCGCCGTGCTGCACCTGCAGCAGCGGGAGTTCGACCTGCTGTTTAACCTCGATAAGGACAAGGAAGCCTGCGCCCTGCACGACTCTATCCGGGCCACGCGAAAGTTTGGCTATACCCTGCACCCGCAATACGGGGTAGCCTGGCCAGGCAATGCTTTGGCGGAGCACAAGTACCTGACCGGCGTTTTTGATGAGCTGAGCCTGCAGAATCAGAAGCCCTACGTGCAGGAAATCTTCGAGCTAAGCGGCTTTGACTTTCGGGGCGAAGAGTACGTCTTCGACACCCACCAAGACAAGGGCTACAACTGGAGCACCCTGCCTACGGGCCGCCCGCGCATCGGCCTGAACACCGGCTGCGGCGACCGGTGGACAACCCGCCTGTGGTCGGATGAGAAATGGGAAGCCCTGATCAGCCAGCTGCAAGCCGCTGGCTACGCGCCCGTGCTGCTGGGCGGCGAGGCCGAGGCGGAGCGCAACCACCGCCTGCAGGCGGCTACCGGCGCTGCCTACTTAGGTACGTTTCCGCTGCCGCAGTTCATTAACCTCATGCACCAAATGGATGGCATTGTAACGCAGGTGACCATGGCCATGCACATCAGCATTGCCCTGCGCAAGCCCACCATCCTGATGAACAACATCTTCAACCCCTACGAATTCGACCTCTACGGCCGGGGTCAGCTAGTGCAGCCCGACCGCCAGTGCGTCTGCTTCTACCGCGGCTCTTGCAAGCTCGGCACCAGCTGCATGGAGGAGTTGCCGGCGGAAAAGGTATTTGCGGCAGTGCGAGCCAGCGTAGCGGTGTAAGCGCCTGGTGAGAAGGCATGACAAGCGGCTACCCCGCTACTTCCTTTAGAGCTTTTACCATCACCTCCCACGAGAATTCCTTTTTCTTGGCCCATACGCCCGCTGTGAACTCCTGCTCCCGGTCCTGCTCGTAGAAATCGACCAGGGCATCGGCAATGGCTTTGGGGGTAGGCGGCACTACGTACCCTACCTCGCCGTTCGGAATTAACTCGGCTAGCCCGCCGACGTCCGTTACCAGCATGGGCCGGCTGAAGTGGTAGGCAATCTGGGAGACGCCGCTTTGGGTAGCGTTTTTGTAGGGCTGCACCACCATATCGGCGGCGCAGAAGTAATCCACTACCTTTTCATTGGGGATGAAGTCGGTAGCTCGCACAATGCGGCTTTCCAGCTGGTGTTGCCGAATCAACTCCTCGTAGGGCGCGGCGTCCTCGTAGTACTCGCCGGCAATGATGAGCTTCACGGGCAGTTTAGCGAGGCGCTCATCGGCAAAGGCCTGCAAGAGAATATCCAGCCCTTTATAGGCCCGAATAAAGCCGAAGAACAGCAAGTATCCTACCTGTGGATCGAGGCCGAGGGCGTGCAGAGCTTCCGTTTTGGACTTGAGCGGCCCGAAGTTGTCGTAGAGCGGATGGGGGCGGTACAGGGCGGGCTGCTTGAAGTGCAGGCGGCGCAAATCAGCCAGCACGGCCCGGCTCATGGTCACGAAGCCCTGACAGGCGGCCAGGAAGTAACGCGTGAGCGGCCGGTCGCCGGGGCGCTTTTCGTGCGGAATTACGTTGTCGGTGATGGCTACCACTCGGGTATGGCGGTTGCGGCGCACCAGGCGGGCCACCGTCCCGAGGGCAGGGCCCATAAAGGGTAACCAAAACCGAAAAATCACCAGGTCCGGCCGCTCCCGCCGCAACCGGTTGCCCACTTGGTACCAGCTCAGCGGGTTTACAGAGTTCAGGCTAACCTCAATATTCAGGTCGTTGGGGCCAGCCTCCGTGCTGAACTGGGTCTGACCAGGAAACAGAAAGTCGGGGTACTGGAGCGAGAAGGTAACTATGCGTACCTCGTCGCCGGCCTCCTGGAATGCCCGCGCCAGCCGCTCGTTGTAGGTTGCCAGTCCACCCCGGAGCGGATACGCCGGGCCAATGATGACGACTTTCATAAGCACAAGCTAGTAAAAAGCCGCCCCGCTACGCACAGCAGGGCGGCTTTACAAAAGGTGGTTACTTCAGGTTTAGCTTCTCCCGCACCAGGTAGTCGTTGCGGTGGGCACCGTTGAGCTGGACCATTTCGGCCAGAAATCCCGCCAGAAACAGCTGTATTCCGATGATAACGGCGACCAGGGCCAGGAAAAACAAGGGCTGGGCCGTGACGTCGCGGGCGTGCAGGTTGTGCTGAGCCAGCCACACTTTCTCTCCTACCAGCCACAGGGTAATTAGCATACCCACCAAAAACGACAAGGAGCCCAACGTGCCGAAAAAGTGCATCGGCCGCCGCCGAAACCGGCTCACAAACGTGATGCTCATCAAGTCCAGGAAGCCGTACACGAACCGTTCTAAGCCGAACTTCGTGACGCCGTACTTGCGCTCCTGGTGCTGCACTACTTTCTCGCCTATTTTGCGGAAGCCGGCCCACTTGGCAATTACGGGGATGTAGCGGTGCATTTCGCCGTACACTTCCACGCTTTTCACCACGCGGCTGTTGTAGGCTTTCAGTCCGCAGTTAAAGTCGTGAAGCTGAATGCCGGAAATCCAGCGCGTCACGCCGTTGAAGAGCTTGGTAGGAATGGTTTTGCTTAGCGGGTCGTAGCGCTTCTTTTTCCAGCCGCTTACTAGGTCCAGGCCTTCCTCCGTAATCATGCGGTAGAGGCCCGGCAACTCCTCCGGTGAGTCCTGCAAATCAGCATCCATGGTGCACACCACCCGGCCCGTGGTTTCCTTAAACCCTACGTTCAGGGCCGCCGACTTACCGTAGTTGCGGTTAAAGCGGATACCGCGCAGATGCACGTCATCGGCCGCCAACTCCTCAATTACTTCCCAGGAGGCATCGGTCGAGCCATCATCAATCAAAATGACCTCGTACGTAAGCCCGTGCTGGGTAAGCACCCGATGAATCCAGCGCGTAAGCTCCGGCAAAGACTCGGCTTCGTTGAGCAGGGGAATAACGATGGACAGCTCAACGGGAAAATGCTGCGAAAGACGCTTACTCAAACTCAGGGCGGGAATGTTTAGTGAAGGCCGAAATAATCAAGGATAAAATCAAACCGCCTATTACGCCTCCAAAGATTGTTTTGACGATCGACAGCGCGGAACCCATTTTCTCCTGGGTGAAGTCAGCCAAGCCTTTTTCCATTGCTTCTTCTGGCAAATTAAGCTTGGCAAGCGTTTCCTCCGTGTAGTCACGTATGGACTGCACATAGTTGGTATCGAGGAAATTAATATATACGTAGTTGAAAACACCTGACAGGACGCCATACAGCATGCCAATCATCAGACCGATGACGATACCTTGTTTGTATGTCATGAAGCCGGTGTTATTCCGCTTAAATTCCTTGTGCGCCATCACCATACCCACAATCCACAGAGCAGCTATGAGGACCAGTGAAACAATAGGCATCTTGAAGCCAAGACCTGTCATTCTGAAGATGAGGTCTAGGATAACTCCAGCAATGCCAACGATCAAGCCGTAGCGGATGCCAACCGAAACTGGGGTGGCAGTGGGGGTAGCAGTGTTTTCCATAGCAGAAGGGGTTTAGTTGCTCTGAGGGCGGAAGGTAGATTATTTCCGCAAAAACACCCCACCCGGAATGCTAAGCAGCACCCCGAATATCATTTTCTTGAATAATTCATCTTGGGCAAAAGCCGCCGGTGTATGCGCCAGGTCACGCAGGGCGGCTTCATACTGCTGCCGTCCGTTGGGCTGCTTCAGGTAGAAATCCTGAGCATTCGTCAGTAGCTGGCGCGCCTCCACCAAGTGCTGCTCAATCAGCGCCGGTCCGGTTAGTCGCGAAAAAGTATACAGCCCTACTGCCGCCACACTGGCCCCAACCAAGGTCGTGAGCAGGCCCACCCCAATGGATTTGCCGAGCCCGGGGCCATCAGCGTAATAGCGGCGCAGCAGGATCTGGCTAATTATGGCCGCTACTGGTGGGAAAAAGTCAGATAGCGTCCGTTTCGGACCGTACGCGTTGTTGCCCGTCAGATGCAGGAACAAAAACCAAGCAATGCAGAGGGCCCCTGTGAGAAGGCCATACAACATGGCGGTGCGCAGGACTGGGTGCGGGGAGGAAGAAGTGGATGCCAATGCCAAGAGATAATGGGAGTGGCAAGATACAACGCCAACAGGCAAACTAGGCGGCTACCGCGGCGGCCGGCGTGGCGCGGCGGCTCCAGCGTAGCAGTACACCTTCCAGCAGCAAGCAGATCAATGCCCCCCACAAGCAGTAGCGCCATAGGGGTACCCCCACGCGCGTGGCTTTGTAGTGCGCTGCTACTGTTTGTCCCTGCCCCGGCTCATATACCTGAATATTTGGGCGGTTCGGCCCTATCAGTTGGCGCAGCTCGGTGGCAGAATAGCTTCGCAAGTCCGATTCACGCTTGTCGAAATTGAAGGCAAGCGTGGCAACTGTTTTGCCGGCCCGTTGCAGAGCATATAAGCCCGGTTCCCGCAATCCGGGCGGCACATCCAGATGCAGTACGCTTCCCTGCTGGCGCTGAACGGGGATATACGTGAGACTATCCTTCACCAAGCGGTACACAACGTTATCTGCGAGGCTGGTTTGCTCTTGCTTTGGTAAGCGTAGCGTTATCGTCTGCTGATTGAGCCGGTAGGCAGGCTGCTGCTCCTGCTGATAGCTTTGCATGGCCAGCCGGTACATCACCGGCACAAACAGCGGGTGCTGAGCAAAGTCTGAATACGATGCGTTTAATGGCGCTGCAAATACATACACCATTCCTTTTCCATTCGGAAAACCTGCCAAATACGCTTCGCCGTCCCGCATCCGTAACACATCGGTACCGGAACGGGCCCAACGTAGCGTGGGGGCCGCTTTAGGCATGCCAGCTCGTTGGTTAGCGTTCGTAAAGACATCCCGAAAAAACGGATTTTGCGCACTGGGCATTGCCACTTCCTGCAATACTGGTCCGCTACCTGCCTGAGGCTGCCACTGCACAGAGCCAACACCTAGTTCCCGAAACAACCGATTATATGATTCCTGACTGCTACCAACAGCTGACGGCACAATAACCAAGCTTGCTCCTTGTTGAACAGCCCGCCGCAAGTTCTCGCGTAGCCCCGCCGAAACAACAGGCGCCTCTCGCAGCACCAGCAGATTCGCATTTAGCAGGCTCTGATAATCTGACGTCTGCGTTCCAGCGTAGCGGTAGGAAAAGAGAGGTTCGTTAGCGTAAAGCCGCGCTAACTGTTGCTCACCAGCCAGTTCCACAATGGCAATTTGGGTAGCCGGTTGCAGCGTGAAATAGTACGTGTTGTCGAAATCAACCGGAAAATCCTCTATTTCGACCCGACACTCTTGCGCTACAGCATTCGTTAGCCGTACCCGAACCTGACTGGTTACAGCCTGATGCGCTGGCACGCTAACCTGCAGCACCGCAGCTTGCTGACGACCAACGAACAGTTTAACCTGACAATTAGTAGCCGGCTGCTCTCCTCCATTTCGCAAGCGAATATGCAGCCGTAGGTCAACTTCGTGACGAACGAAAGCATCATCCAGCCATACGCTATCCACAAAGGCATTAGCGGCATCCTGCGCAGCAAACGGCACCAGAAACGTCTGCCGGGTAGTGTCAAGCTCCCGAATAGATCGGGTAGAGAAGCTTTTTTTCTGAAAGTCGGAAAAGACAAATAAAGGACCAGTTGCTTGTTGCTGCTGACTTTGCACCAGCCACTGACCCAGATCAGGAGCTTGCCCCGTCACTTGCACTTGTTCAACTGCGGCCTGGTACTCTGCAGATCCTAAAGCGGTTTTTCCACCGGGAAGCAATGAGTAGCGCGCCGTAGACGGGAACGCCAAAGGCAACGTAGCTGCCTCCTGAATTGCATGCTCCAGCACCGTCTGCTCGTCACGCCCTAGGCGACGCATACTAGGCGAGTTGTCCAATACTACCCCCACCGTCCCGGTAGCCGCGTCTGATTTTACAGGAGCAGGAATAAAGGGTTGAGCGAATAACAGAACCAAGAAGGTTATTAGTCCTATACGCGCCAGTAGTACTGCTAAGTGCTTTAACCTTCTTTGGCGAGCTGTGACGAGCTTCACCTCACGAATGAATTCTACGTTGGAAAAAAGTAGCCTATGGGGGCGCCTCAATTCAAACAAGTGAATAGCAATTGGAATAGCAACAGCCAACAATCCAATTAAAAACCACGGGTAGGTAAAGGCCATGTAAGAAGATGTGAACCCATGAAGATACACACAAAAGATCTTCCTATTGATGCATCTACCGTTTCTATTAACTATGTAGGAGCACTTAACTTAAACAGTAAACACTTACTTAGCTTCGAGCTAAACCATTAAATAATTTATGGCTGCTTGATATACAGTAGCTAAAAGGCAAAACCCAAGGGATGGTTCTGTTTCCCCTCTCCTCGCCCTTGGGGTGGCGGCCAGCGTGGTGGCCGGCAAGCCGACGGCGGCAGCCAGAGCCCGGGGAAGGCGGAGCGGGGGCAGGGCAGGCCGGGGGGCTTACAACACAACTGCCCCCCGCAGCACAAGGTCGCGGGGGGCAGCAGGATGTGATAAGGTTG
>NZ_BMGS01000005.1 GCF_014640315.1 Hymenobacter glacieicola | reverse complement strand
AGGATCAAACTCTCCATTGTAAGATTTCTCTACGCTCACCCGAAGGTGAGCTGATGTCAAGTGCTAATCCGACTCGTACTCTTGACGAGCTGTGGTGCTCTGTCTTCTTGTACACTTAGTTAAGGCGACTCACGGTGTGTCTCTTCCCGAAGGAAGCGAAGCAGGCGAGTCGCCTACCTATTTGTTGTCTTTTCCAATCATTCAAAGAACGTGTGTTACACCCCTACTGGGCCTAACCGTGTGCCTCCCGAAAGAGGCGAAGTGTGGTCCTTACTAGCACTTTCCGATCGAAGCGGGTTGCAAAGGTAACACTCTTTTTTCAATTCGCAACCCGCTGAGAAAACTTTTTTTCAAGCGAGCCGCTTTCTTTTGTTGCTGATCAGCTTCCGATTGAAGCGGGCCGCAAAGGTAGGAACTGGTGTTGCACTTTCCAAGTTCCAGGGCAGAAAACTTTTTTTCGTGTTTTCCTCTCCCTTGTTCTCCTTAGCCCGTTTCTCGGCTAGAAGCGGGCTGCAAAGGTACTACCTGGTAGTTGTCTTTTGCAAGGAAGCAACGAAAGTTTTTCGTCTCTTCCTGTCCGCTTCCGGCTGAATCGGGGTGCAAAGGTAGCACTCCGTGTGGCACCTGTGCAAGCCCCGTGCAAAACTTTTTTTGTGAGTCTCTCCGCACTAGAGCAAGTGGCAACCGAGTACCCAGCGTGAGTCGCACCGCGTGCTCTGCTTGGCCCCACCGCGTTTCGGTTTGGGAGTGCAAAAGTGCAGCATAGAAGTGGAATCTCCAAACCTAGCCTCACCTTTTTCCGTTGAAGCTTGTCCTGCTATTTCATCTCAGGCTGCTTCGAATCAGATTATCAATTACTTGGCAACCGTGCTCTTTCATTACTTTTTAACAGTAAAGCTTATTTAACCTGTTCCTGAAGAAAAGCATCCTGTAAAGAAGGGTGTACTGGCCGTGTACGGGTAGCCTCATATTGGCTGATCACTTGGCCAAGTGCTTTTAGAAAGGGTAGACCGATGGACTCATATTCGTACGCGCCATCATTAATTATCCCATCCTGGTTAACATACAGAACAGCACTGAGCATAAATTCGGTCTGGTGGGTGGCGTCAGCAAAGTAAGCAACGTCAGCTAGGTAGCCATGTGACATCCCAACTACATTATAAATATGTAAGTCTGGGCGGACCGTAGCCTTTTTATCGCGACCATAGTAGAGGTACTTCTTATACGCGTCGAAATAGCTTGCTCCTTTGTAAGTGGTATAGCCAGAGCTGTGAGGCGTGTGGTGGAGGTAGTAGCGCAGAAAGGCATAATCGGCAGCAGTAAGCTGGAAGCGTTGGTGGGCCGCTACTGCGTTGGGGAACAAGATGGTTCTAAGCATATCCGTAACGTTTTGCAACGGCAGATAATTGGCAGTAGTAAAATCGAATGGCTGCGGGATGATGCGGCCTCCGGCCTGATAGGCACGCCCCTTCGTAACACGGCCCAGTGGATGCATCAAGGAAATCCGGTTAACTGCGGCAGGCTGCTGGTAGCACACTTGGTTTGTAGATGGACTTCGGAACTGGATAGGGTTCGTGTACCGGTTGGCTGTGGTATCACAGGGGGCAAAGCGGCGGACAATACGGGCATCAGGATATCCTAACTGGCGGAGACGAGCGTTAAGCGGGCCTTGTCCCAGAAACTCATATAGCCGATTGTAGGCTTGATTGTCACTTACCAGTAGCATCCGCTTGATGTAGTTGCCGACGGTATTGACGCGGTCAGAATCAGGAGACACTATATAAGGAGCGGCCGTCTGGCAGCGGAAGCTCACGCCGGTAGCCATGGGGGAGCGACGAGACAAGCCGGGTTGCTGCAGTTGCCGTAGCTTTTCGAGGGCGAGGACGGCGGTGGGCAGTTTTACTAGACTGGCCGGATTGAAATATTGCCGGGCATCAAGGCGAAAGGTATGCTGCACGAAATGCGGCCGCTGCTGGGCGTCGCGGTTGATCTGCGTGTAGATGATTTGCAATTCGTGGGTGGCCGCGCGCTGCACCACCGGCAACAGGCGCGAGTCGGAATGCAGCAAGCTATCCAGCAGTTGGCTATCAGGAACGCGCGGTTTACTTGGCTCTGGCCGTGGTGCATGTGGACTACGAACCCAGAGAGAGCTCAGCAGGGTAGCTATTACAGAAATGAAAACCAGATGCATCATATCATAAGGTAGCCAAAGGCCCCTACCCTACCTCGGCTACTAGCTATTCTGTTTGCTTTAATGCAACAGGCGAGCCATATTACGCAGATACGCCTCACCTGTTATAGCATCAACAACTTGCTACTGGACGGCCCGGTGGGCCAGCAAAAGGTTGGAATCGTTTTGGCGCCAGTTGTAGCCCGTACCGAATGGTAGGGGGCGCGGGCGGTTGGTCGAATCGGCGTAAGCGGCCGTCAGTTCGGGCTGGTAGTGCTTGGCGAAGAGGTTGATGGGACGCTTGTAGGCTCCGTAGAAGGTGAACTGCCAATCCGCAGCGGGACGGAAGTACTTCATGGCAATGCCCGAATCGTCCTGCAGCACGTAGTTACTGCGCGTTAAAATCAGGTTGCGGACTTTGCTGAAGTAGGGCTTATGCATCAGATAGGTAGCCGACTTAACGTAGGTGGTTAGCGGCCCCAGCGTCTGCACGTACTTGAGAGCAGCTTCTTTGGTAACCCCCAGCTTCCAGTCGCTGAGGTCAGCGGAGAGATACACTACCTTTTTCTGCTGGCCCTGAGCGGTGCGCAACTGCACTTCTACGCCGGGCACTACTTTCAGGCCGGGCCGACGGATGGTAGCGGTATCGGCCTCTACCACCTCGCCCTCCGGGGTAAGTTGGATGTAGCGCACGGCTTCTACCTGATGGTTGGTGCGCGTGGCGAACAGCATTAGTAATGGCAAGGCTCCATCCAGCTCCACTGACTTCAGGTCAACAGCCATATCATTCGTACGGAAGAAACTGAAGTTAAGCACCGACCAGAGCGAGGCTTTCAGGGCCGTAAACAGCTTGGGATTTTCCAGGGTGGCCGGCCGCGGCACCGTCCCGACGGGCTCCAGCCCCATCAGCACGTAGGTCTGGCTGCCGGGAAACATCGTCGTGACGTTTAGGAAATCAGGGCCGCTAAAAGGGTAAAATATAGTGGGGCTGGTAGCCCGTACTGAGTCCAGCTCCGTTTGGGCCCAGGCCTCAATTTTGGCGGTGCGGGTGGTGTGGTAATTGGTCCAGCTCTTGGCGGCGTCGGCGGCGTAGGTCTGCCAGGCGGGCTGAGCCGTGAGGGGCAGTAAGCTACCGGAGCGGCTAGTGGGTAGGCCCGCAAGGTAAGCGGCTACGTCGTGGGTAGCGGAAGTATCGGGGGCGGCGGGCTTGGGCGTGGCCGCGGGTCTGGTTGCAACCGTATCGGTGGGGGTAGCCGCAGGCTGCTCGGTGGTGGCCGGTTTTTTATCGGAGCAGGATGCCAAGAAGGCCAGCATAACCGGCATGACAAGCCGGACGACGGAAAAACGCATAGGTGTTGGAGTTGGAAAGGCCCGAAAGGTAGAAAATGTAGGCCGGAGCTTTCTACCGCTTAGAGCTTCTCTCCGCACCGCCAGCAGTACTCCGCTTCGGGCCGGTGTTCCGTGGCCTGGCACACGTGGCAGATAACCTGTTTGAAAGCGGGTGGCGCGGAGGCTGGAACGGTGGGCGTAGCCATCTGGGCCGAAACAATGCCAGTAGGGACGGCAATAATGGCGTAGCCCAGTATCATGAGCACGGAAGCCAGACTTTGCCCCAGCACCGTAACCGGCGAAATGTCGCCGTAGCCGACGGTTGTCAGCGTGACGATGGCCCAGTAAATGCTTTTCGGAATGCTGGTAAAGCCATTTTGGCCTCCTTCTACCACGTACATGAGGGTGCCTATGACGACAACCAGCGTCAGGACGGCCGTCAGGAACACCAGAATCTTATAGCGGCTGGCTTTGAGGGCGCGCACGATAAACTCACCCTCGCCTACAAAGCGGCCCAGCTTGAAAATGCGGAATACGCGCAGCAGCCGCAACGTGCGAATGGTGAGCAGGTATTGGCTTCCCGGCAGCACCAAACTGATTAAAGTGGGCGCAATGGACAGAAAATCAATGATGCCCAGCAGGCTCAGGGCGTAAGTAAGGGGACGCCGTACTACCACCAAGCGGGCAATGTACTCGATTAAAAACAGCACGGTGAAGCCCCACTCCACCGCCCGGAGGTAGGGCCCATACGCGGCATTGATGCTGCGCACGCTCTCAAGCATCACTACCACTACACTGAGCAGAATAGCCCACAGCAGCGCAATATCGAAGGCTCGCCCCGCAGGCGTATCCGATTCGAAGATGATGCTGTAGGCTTTTTGCTTCCAGCTGACGGCGGCTTGGGGCGGGCGTGTTTCCATACCGTGCGAAAACTCAGGCTACGGTTGAGGGGTAGTCTGGGGTTGAGTTGAGAAGCGCTTTCCCAGGAAGTATAGCCCCAGCCCCAGGGCCAAGGTGGCTACTCCGTACATTGTTTCCTGAGGATTGCGTTGGGCAATGAAGCGCAGCGTCCAGCCGTTGAGCAGCAGAAACAGCAGCGGTGTGAAGGGGTAACCCCAGGCCCGGTACGGGCGGGGCAACGCCGGTTGGCGCCAGCGCAGAATGAACAGGCCCAGCACCGTCAGGAACGTAAACAGGCTCAAAACAAAGCCGGCGTATAGCAATACCTGCTCAAAAGTGGCCGTCAAAATGAAAAGGACAGTTAGGGCGGTTTGAAACAGGGTAGCGCGCACCGGAATGCCGGCCGAACTTAGCCGAGCCAGCGGCCGGAGAGCCGGCAGGTCCTCCCCCATCACCTGCACGATGCGCGGGCCAGCGAATATCATGGAGCTAACCGTAGATACTAGCAAAATAGCAATGGCCCCGCCCATTAGCCGGCCCGCGGTGTTTCCGAACAAGTGGCTGGCCACCACGAAACCAACTTCTAACTGGCCGCTGATTTTGGCTAGGGGCGTTGAGTAGAGGAACACAAAATTCAGCCCTACATATAAAAGGAGTACGAGGCTGGTGCCGAGCAGCAGAATGCGGGGCAGGTTCCGCTGGGGCTGCGCAACTTCACCCGTGAGGTAAACAGCCGCGTTCCAGCCTGAATAGGCGTAGGATACATACACCAACGATACGGCAAAGGCCGGACTCAAAAGCTGCTGCCAGTCGGCGGCCCCACGAGGTACAAAGTGCAGGGGCTGGGGCTGGGCTACCACCAAACCAACTCCGATAAATCCCACCAATACCAGCACCTTAATGGTCGTGATGATTACCTGCAAGCGGCTGCCGGCCCGGCGGCTGGCTACGTGCACTGCCGCCAGCCCAAGCACTACCGCTACCGACAAGGCGGCAGGAGAAACCGTCGGCCACACGCTTTGGGCGTAGCGGCCCAGAGCCATAGCCGCCAAGGCGGTAGGCGCGGCAAACCCCACCGTGGCCGAAACCCAGCCCGAGAGAAACCCGAGTGCCGGATGGTAAATGCGCGAGAGGTAGTGGTATTCGCCGCCGGAGCGGGGCATGGCGGCAGCCAGTTCGCCGTAGCTCAGGGCCCCGCACAAGGCAATAATGCCGCCTACCGCCCACAGCATCAGCAAGGCAAAGCCACTCTTGATATCCAGCACCTGAAACCCGAGGCTGGTAAATACGCCGGTGCCCACCATGCTGGCCACTACAATGGCAATACCCGTTAGAACGCTGATTTTGTACGGATCAGAAGCAATAGGTGCAGACATGAGAGCGGGGTTAAGAAGCCAAAGATGCACAATGTGCCTCCTGCATTCGTCGGCAACCTGGGTTTTACCCTCTTTCTCAACTGCCGCCGCCTTCTGCTGTACTACCCTTGCCGGGGATTCGGAACGCGTCAACACGCGCAACTTCTACCGCCGCACGAGCAGTCACCACTTCCGTTGAGACGTCGCTTGTTCTTACCTCTATATCACTGGGCCGAATAGGTGGAGATATACATGAAAACAGCTCACGTGCCTGGCACGTGAGCTGTTTCGGGAAAGGGTAAGTGGCCGAGCAGACTGCTCAGCTGGAATTGAAACTATACTTTCGGGCGCTTGTACAGCGGTACGGTACTGCATGGCTCCCCGTACATCACGCTGCTAACCACAGGGAGCAGCTTCTGCATGATGGCCACGTAGGCGTAGGTCGGGACGGGTTTTTCGCCGCAGCCTTTCACTACCACCTTCGCGTCGTGGTACTGCTCCACGTCGATGGCGGCAATGGCCTCGTGGAATAGCTCCTGCTCCAAGGCTTCGAGGTTGCCAAACACGTAGCGGTGGGCGTGCTTCTGCAGCTTAGTGGCGAGCAGCATGTAGGCCCAAGTAGGCACAATGGCGTCGGCCGAGCAGATAATGGCTACGTTTTTTCCGTCGTACTGGCTCCAGTCGTGGGTTTTGATGAACTCGCGGAAATCCTTTTCCCGCAGCATCAGTCCATGAAACAGGTTTTCCTTGATGTCATATACTACCCGCTCCCCCGGATGGATGAACTCCTCGAGGTTAAGGGTAGTAAGGGCGCTTTGCGCCACGCGGTTAATAAATTCTTCCATGCTCAGCGCCGCCGCAGCAGCGAATTAGTAAGGTGTCTTTTCCTCTTGGGGTATCAGAGTAGCGAAACCCCTACAGACCGGGTTTGTTCTTGGGAGTTGTGGTGTAGACTTCCTTGAGGTAAAACGGCTCGTAGTACGCCACGCTCTGAAATTCCTGCCGCTGATAAGCCGCCACCCCCAGGGCTCCGACTGCTATGGCCGAGGGCTCAACGCCCGGTAGGAAACTAGCCTGCGCATTGTCGACCACCAGCGGTTGAAACTTGGTGGCTCCGCTACCAAAGCATAACAACGAGTGGTGGGCTAAATGTTCGGCCAGCGTAGTTTCCTCCAGCACCAGAGGGGTAGGCGCCAGCACCTGCGTGCCATCGTGGCGGTAGAGGGCCGTGTACACCTCCATCCGGCGGGCATCCAACATGGGGCAGTACAGGTATTGCTCGGGCCGGGCAGTACCACTTGCGACCTGGTGCGCCAGACTTTGCAGGGTACTTACGGCCAGCAGCGGAATATCCAGGGCATAACACAGGCCTTTGGCCGCCGCCGCCCCAATGCGCAGCCCGGTATAGGAGCCCGGCCCGTCGGAAACGGCCACCGCTGCTACGTCCTGCAGGGTATGCAAGGTATTTTCCAGCAGCTGGTTCACCAACACGCTTAGGTGCGAGGAGTGCGACTTTTCCAGTCGGAGTTCCGATTGCCCGACCAGTTTTCCGTCCGCCACGCGGTGCAAGGCCACGGAGCAAACCGGCGAGGATGTTTCAAGGGAGAGCAGCAGGGTAGGCATGAGGCAAAGGTAAGGCGGCTCCCGGGAAGCGTATCACAGTACTTTTTCATCAGTGCCAATCTGCCTCACCGCACGCTCTTCCCACTGTTTCTCTTCCCACAGCTTATTTAAGCGGGGCTGTATAAACCAAACGCCTATTGGCCAGAAAAAGCAGAGCAAAAATCCTTTGACAGCTTGGGCAGCATCAGGGCGGCGACCGGTTTGGCTGGCATAAAGCAGAGAGCCGGGAAACCAATGAATGTGTAAGTAGGCGAAGACCACATACAAGAAGACGAACCCACCGACTCCATCGGCATGCCAATTTGTTCCTGAAATATGAAAGTGAGGATCTTCGGTAGCCGTACTGTAGCCATATGCGCTAAGCATTAGGAAGGCATCAACCAGAAACCAGTTCATATTATAGCCATCCTGCTCGGGACGAAGCCGCATCAGTTCATTTGACTGTAATATCAGCCACGTGATTAAGCAAAAGGCACACAAAAACCCCAGTATGCCACTTAGAAAGCCGTCTTCAGTGTACCAAGACAAAAAATGAGGAACAAGTAAGAACATAAATACCTGCCAATGCTTAGCACGTAGCACCACGTCATTCATTTACTTAAGTATAAATAGAAAAAGCAGCCTCAAGATGAGGCTGCTTTTTCTATTTTCAATTGCATAGAGTGTCTTACTTGCCGCCGGCCGTACTGCGTTTGGCCTCAGGACGGGTTTTAGCTTCTACGGTGCCAGGCTTGAGAAGAGCGGAGTACCGCGTCTGGTCGTTGAGCACGTTCATTGCCATCAGGATGTTGGGGTCGTCGTCGAAGCTGGCTTCCACGCTGCCCTTTTGAAAGTAGTAGCGCGACACAATTTCCTGCTCCAGCAGTTCCCGGATTTCCGGCTTGAAGCGCATCAGGTCGTTGGCCTTGTTAGTTGTCACCTTTTTGCGCATGCCTTCCAGCTCGGTTTTCACGTCCTCGTAGTGCTTTTCCTCCTTCACTTTTTTAGTGAGGTCGGCCAGGGCTTTTTCCGCGTCGGTGCTGTAGCTAATATCCTTGCCCTTGAGGTAGTCCGTGAACTTCTGGTAGTCGGCGTCGGTGAGCTTGAACTGGCGCGCGGCGGCAATGGTCGGGTGCTCGGCGCGGTAGCGGGTGGCGTAGTCAAAGAGGTAGCTTTTCTGGAGCAACACGCGGGTGATGTCCGCAATTTCACGGTCCTGCACTTCCACGTCGGGTGCTACCCCGCCGCCGTCGTACACGGTACGGCCGGCTACGGTTTTGAAGGCCGTGCGCAAGGAGTCGGGCACTTTACCCAAAGTGCCATCATCAGCGCGGTGGCTATAGTCGATTTCCTGAATGCACCGGCCGCTGGGAATGTAATATTTAGCGGTGGTTACTTTCAGTTGCGAGTTGTAGCTCAGGGGCCGGGTGGCCTGCACCAGGCCCTTGCCAAAAGTCCGCTCCCCGACCAGCACGGCCCGGTCGTAATCCTGCAACACACCCGAAACAATTTCTGAAGCCGAAGCCGAGCGGTTGCTGGTAATAACCACAATTGGAATCTGGGTGTCCAGGGGCGCATCCAGGGCTTTGTAGGTCTTGTTCCAGTCAGAAACTTTGCCCTTGGTACTCACGATATCCTTACCCTTGTCCACGAACAGGTTGGAGATATTAACGGCCTCGTTGAGCAAGCCGCCGGGGTTGTCCCGGATGTCGAAGACGAGCTTTTTGGCTCCTTGCTCCTTGAGCTTAGCCACGGCCAGCCGTACCTCCTTGCCCGCGTCCACGGTGAAACCCGACAGCTGGAAGTAGCCGATTTCGGGCGTCAGCATGCCGTAGTACGGCACATTGTCCACCTGAATTTTGTCGCGCGTGATGTTGACTTCCACGGGCGCCTCCTGGCCGTAGCGCGTCACCATCAGCTTTACCTGGGAGTTGGCCTGCCCCTTGAGCAGCTTGCTGATGTCGGAGTTGGACTTTTTCTCCACCGTCACGCCGTTGATGCTCAAAATCTCGTCACCAGGCAGCAAACCGGCCTTCTGGGCGGGGTAGCCCTCATACGCCGCCTGCACCACCGTCCGGCCGTTGCGCTTCACGACTACGGCCCCAATTCCGCCGTACTGGCCGGTGGTCATGGTACGGAAGTCCTCAATATCGTCCTCGGGAATGTAGTTGGTGTAGGGGTCCAGGGATTTGAGCATGGCATCAATCCCGGTTTTCACCAGCTTGGCCGGCGGCACCTCGTCTACATAGTACGTGTTGACCTCTTTAAAGAGGGTGGCGAAGATGTCGAGGTTTTTGGCGATTTCGAAATACCGCTCATTATCGGAAGCCGAGCGGAAAGATACGAGTAGGGCAGCCCCACCGAGCAAGGCTACGGCTGCCAAGGATTTTTTACGCATAAACGGGGCTGAAATCAACTAAACGACCCTACAGTGTGCCTCGCTCCCGGTTTCCTGTTCCAAGAAGAACAACCGGATGACGAGTCATTTGTACCTAAGAACCGGCGACTCGCGGGGGAGTTGCACCGGCTTCGGTGAGCAAACGCTCTAGCCCTGAAATTAATTTTTTTTCAACCAGCGTGAAAGGCTTTTTTTCCTTACCCGTGTAGATAATGGCCAGCCGGTCGAGGCGGTGGCCGCCGGCGGCCTCTAGCAGCCGGTATTTGTTGAGCCGATAGGCCTCGCGCAGCAGGCGCTTGAGGTAGTTACGGTCAACGGCGCGCTTAAAGCTGCGCTTGCTCACGCTCACCAGCACCTGCGGGGGCGCCAACGTAGGCGTTTCGGTGGGCAGCCAAATCAGCCGCAAGGGGTATAAACCAAAAGAAGAACCCCGGCCGAAAAGCTCTTCAATGAGCTTCTTGCGGCACAGATGTTCTTCTTTCGGAAACGAATAGGAGCGCACGCCCGGCGTTGAATCCATGGACTCAGGCTCAGAGAGCGGCGACTGCACAGAAGCCGGCAGCGGCTTAGCGCTTATGACGACCTTCGTCGGATACAGTCAGGCGCTTGCGGCCTTTGGCACGACGACGAGCGATTACGCTGCGGCCGTTAGCGGACTCCATGCGCGAGCGGAATCCGTGCTTGTTGCGGCGCTTGCGCTGCGAGGGCTGAAAAGTACGTTTCATGGTATTGTTAAGTGACTCAGTAACAGGTAAGGCCGGCAAAGGTAAGGGGTTAGATTGGAAAAGACAATGCTTTACCGTGCTTTTTCCTTTCTGACTATGTGGATTTTACCGGAAACGCCGTCATAGAATGCTGGTTGTTTTCCGCCCGCAGCCGTATGAAAACCACGGGTATCCGCCCCGCAAATTCGTAGCTTTACGTTCAGGTTTACCGGCCCTTGCTGCCGTCCGCGCTTCCATGATTCACTACCACGTCTCGTTCGAGAACCCGCTTACCTTCTACGTTCAGATTCAGATGACCTTTGAAGTAGCCAATGACGCTACTTCCGAGTTAGAACTACAGCTGCCGGCGTGGCGGCCCGGACGGTATGAACTGCAGAACTTTGCCCAGAAGCTTCAGCACGTAGTAATCGAGGATGCCGCCTCCGGCGAGGCCCTGACTTCCCGCAAAATCACCAAGGACCGGTGGCAGGTAGCCGGAGCTGCCGGCCGCACCGTGCGGGTACGCTACAACTTTTACGCCCACCAGATGGACGCCGGCGGTTCCTGGCTTGATGAAAGCCAGCTGTATCTGAATCCCGTCCAGGGCTTTATGTACGTGGAAGGCCGCCAGCAGGAAACCTGCCAGCTGCTGCTGGAGTTGCCCGAGGGCTGGCAGATTGCTTGCGGCCTGCCCCAAAGTGGCCCCAACACCTTGCAGGCCCAGAGCTTCGACCATTTAGCCGACTCGCCGCTCATTGCCAGCCCTACCCTGCAGTACCGCAACTACGAGGTAAACGGCCTACCCTTTTACATCTGGATTCAGGGCGACTGCCCGGTGGACTGGACGCGCGTGGTGGAAGATTTCCGGGCTTTTAGCGCCGAGCAGTTGGCGTTGTTCGGCTCGTTTCCGGCCCAGGACTACCACTTCCTAAACCAGATTCTGCCCTACAAGCACTACCATGGGGTAGAACACCTGAATTCCACGGTTATTACCCTAGGGCCGGCCGAGCTGCTGATGTCCGAGGGACTCTACAAGGAGTTTCTGGGGGTAAGCTGCCACGAGCTGTTTCACGCCTGGAACATCAAGAGCATCCGACCGGCCGAGATGCAGCCTTACGATTACGCCCGAGAAAACTACTTCCGCACCTGCTTTATAGCAGAAGGCATTACGACCTACTACGGCGAGTACTTGCTGGCCCGCGCCGGCGTCCGCACCCCTGAGCAATATCTCCAGGAGCTGAACACGGTGCTGCGCAAGCACTACGACGATTACGGCCGCTACCACCTTTCTGTAGCCGATGCCAGCATGGACCTGTGGCTCGACGGCTATAAGCCCGGCATACCTGACCGCAAAGTATCGGTGTACCACAAGGGGGCGCTGGTGGCCTTGCTGCTCGATTTAACTTTGCGCCAGCTTTCCGGCCACAAACGCAGCCTCGATGACGTGATGCGGCGGCTGTGGGAAGAGTTCGGCAAAACCGGCGTGGGCTACACCGAGGAAGACTACCTACGCATCGTGAAGGAAGTTGCCGGGCGCGACATGCAGGCGTACTTCGACAAGTTCATTTACGGCACGGCCCCGCTGGAGGAGCCTCTGAACCGGGTGCTGGGCTTTGTGGGTTGCCGCCTTCGCCTCGACGAGAACGTGTCGGTTTCGGAAGGCACCTACGGCTTCCGGACGGTAGTAAAGAACGAGCGCACTGAAGTAACTGACATCCTGCCAGACTCACCTGCGGCCCTGAGCCTGACCGTAGACGACGAAATTATCGCCGTTAACGGCCGGCGGGTGGATATGAATCTGCAAAATCTGCTTAGTGACGGTGCCGACCACCACGAAATCACCGTATTCCGGCAAAACCGCCTGCTTACTGTGCCCCTGGTAGCCGACTCGGCCCACCGGTACTGGCAGAAGGTAACGGTAGAGAAGCTGGCCGCCCCTACCCCTGAGCAGCAGGCTAGCTTTAAGCAGTGGCTGAAACAGGATTATTAGGGTGGCTCCATCTCGAAATATTCCCCCGGCAAAATCAGATTTTCACTTGCTCCCCTACGCAGCTCCTGCGTTTTTTACCCCAGAATATTTCGCATAATCAGTGATTTGCGGAACTCCCTGCATGCGTTTTCCTTTTCGCTCTTTGTCCACCAGAAGTCGCGCATTTCGAATCAAGCCTACCCCTATCATGTTTCGGTTTCGTACCGTGGCGGCCGTGTTGCCGCTAGCCATGGCTTTGCCGGCTTGTTCACTGCGGATGCAACCGGCTGAGAAGCCGCGCCCGGGCATTGCAGTGCCTCCACTGCCCGCGCCCAAGCCCCCGCGCATCTACCGCTTAGAGCATCTGGATACGTTGGTGCAGGTGCCGGGCCGGGTACTGCGCATCTATCCGGCGGCGCGGCCCGTGTACGAACGCCTGCCGAGCCCGCACTGGGTACTGCCGCAAGCGGCTTCGGCTGCGGAAGAGGAATCTTTTCTGGACTTTGCCGCCGAGGAGAAGCGCCGACTGCTGAAAGCCGGGCCGCGAGTATTCCGCAAAGGTCGGGTGTTATTCTTGCGGCCTACCGCCAGCCGGGAAGTTCGCTTGGTAAGCAACCCCGTGGAAGATGAGCACAATATCACTTACGAATACCTGGCTACCCTTCCCGAAATAAAGCAATGGCTGGTATCGGTGCACCTTTACGAAGGTGGCTACTACATGCTCATCGATCAGCGCACGGGGCACCGTACCCAACTGATGGCCCCTCCCGTTATTGCGCCGGATGGGCAGCATTTTGTGTGCGGCAATTCCGATGTCCTTGCCCGCTTCGAGCCTAGTGGCCTGCAACTCTGGTCTATGAACGATGGTGTGCCCCACTTGCTCTGGGAGCGGCAAACAGAATGGGGCTGTACTCAACCTCGCTGGCTTGATAATAAAACTATCCTCTTTGAGCAGGACTTCTTCGACAAAGGTGACGTAGACACACGCGTGGTGCGGCTCAAGGTTATTCCTTAGCCCGTACTACCGATTGATTATACGCTAACAGGCCTCTCTGAAATGAATCAGAGAGGCCTGTTAAGTTGTAGAGTACTATTTACTTCTGCTTTTGTTGGCTAGGGTTCGGGTTGTGGCGGGGCTTGTTGGCCTGCGTAGTCCGCTCCTGCTCACTGTCGCCGCCGCCGGGGGCATTACTTCTGGTGTGGTTGCCTGCCTCGTTGAGACCATTCTGGTTATCGTTCTGTACCTGCGTACCGCTACCACGCGTGTCGGGGTCGACGGAAGGAGCATGCTGCAGGGCGTCGGGGCCCATAGCCGAGTCGCTTTTCTGATTCGAAACCGGGGAATCTTTTTTATGCTTAGACATGGCAGTAGAGGCTTAAGGATGAGAAATGTATTCTCTTTTACCCTGTTGCTTTCTACAAGGTTGCCAAAAGCAAACGGCCCCGTGCCGCTCTGGCTAAACCAGTAGCGCACAGGGCCGCTCAGAAAAGGCTGCTTTTAAGCAGTTTGTACAGCCGAAGTAGGAATTACCGCTACTAAGTCAGCAAACTGCTGCTCGCGGGCTTCAATTTCCTCGGTGGTCAGATTCAGCAGGCGCTCCGTACCGAATTTTTCCACGCAGAACGACGCCATGGCCGAGCCGTGAATCACGGCACGCTTCATATTGTCGAAGCTGATGTCGTCGGTAGCGGCCAAGTGGCCGATGAAGCCTCCCGCGAAGGTGTCGCCGGCGCCGGTTGGGTCGAACACTTCTTCCAGCGGCAAGGCCGGCGCGTAGAACACCTTGTTTTTGTGGAACAGCAACGCGCCGTGCTCACCCTTCTTGATGATGAGGTACTTTGGCCCCATGGCCATGATGATTTTGGCCGCTTTCACCAGGGAATGCACGCCAGACAGCTGCCGCGCTTCCTCGTCGTTGATGCTGAGCACGTCCACCATTTCGATGGTGGTTTTCAGCTCGTCCATGGCCACATCCATCCAGAAATTCATCGTGTCCATCACAATGAGTTTGGGCCGGTTCACGAGGCGCTGAATGACGAGGCGCTGAATCTGGGGCGTGAGGTTGCCCAGCATCAGGTACTTGCAGTCCTGGTAAGAATCCGGAATAACGGGGTCGAAATCAGCCAGCACGTTTAGTTCCGTCACCAGGGTCTCGCGCGAGTTCAGGTCGTTGGAATACTTACCCGACCAGAAAAACGACTTCTCTCCTTGCTTGATCTGCAGGCCTTCGGTATCTACGCCGTGCTCCTGGAGCAGGAGAATATCCGACTGCGGAAAATCGTCGCCAACTACGGCTACTACCTTCACGGGCTTCACGGAGTAGGAGGCCGATAGGCCAATGTACGTGGCAGCGCCACCTACAATTTTGTCGGTTTTGCCGAAGGGCGTTTCCAGGGCGTCGAAGGCCACCGTGCCGATAACAACCAGACTCATAAATCAGAGGGGGAAAAGTGGTTCATGTACTATTATTACTGCTCTGCAACGCTGCGTAAGCCGAAATCCTTCCGCAACTCGGCAAAAACAACCCGAAGTGAGCCGACTGGACAAATAAAAAAGGTCTCTACCGTAGCGGAGAGACCTTTTTTTGACGGTGGGTAAATAATGGGGCTCGAACCCACGACCTTCGGAATCACAATCCGACGCTCTAACCAGCTGAGCTATATCTACCGTGTTGGGTATTGTGACACAAAAGTAGGGGCTAGCGGGTTATTTGCAAACGATTGGGCGAGTTTTTTTCTCTCTGACCTAGAAGTGACGGGCCAGCAGCCTCCCCGGTGTGGCTTGCCTAAACCACCACCCCACGGGTACCCGGCGGCGGGCCAGCCTACTTGCTGATGCTTCCGGGCCTACCCTATTTCTGGGGCCTGACCGCCGCGCCACGTTCCCACCGCCCGGATTCCCCGTACCTTTGCGGTTCGTAATACGCTTTTGCCATGTCTGATACGCCGCAGCCCGTTTCCTTTGCCGACTTTAAGCTCAACAAGCAGCTCCTGACCGCCGTGGCGGAAGCAGGCTTTGAGCACCCCACCCCCGTGCAGGAGCAGACGATTCCGTTGCTGCTGGCCGGCCACGATGTGCTGGGCATTGCCCAAACGGGTACGGGTAAAACCGCCGCCTTCGGCCTACCCTTGCTGATGAAGGTGAAGTATGCCCAGGGCATTCATCCGCGGGCATTGGTGCTGGCCCCCACCCGGGAGCTGGCTATGCAGCTGGAGGCCCACCTGCAGAAGCTGGCCACGTACACCGACCTGCGCATTTTTGCTATTTACGGAGGTTTGGGGCCAAAAACGCAAATCGAAACCATTGCCCAGGGCGTGGATATTCTGATTGCTACCCCCGGCCGCCTGATGGAAATCTATCTGCGCGGCGACCTAGTGCTAAAGGAGCTGAAAACCCTGGTGCTGGACGAAGCCGACAAGATGATGGACATGGGCTTCATGCCTCAGATTCGGCGCATTTTGGAGATTATTCCGCGCAAACGGCAGAACGTGCTGTTCTCGGCTACCATGCCCGAGAAGGTGACGACTCTGAGCGAAGAATTCCTGGAGTTTCCGGTGCGGGTGGAGGTAACGCCTGCGGCCACGTCGGCCCAGAACGTAACCCAGAGCTTGTACGAGGTACCCAACCTGCTCACCAAAATCAACCTGCTGGAGTACCTGTTCCTGGACTGGGACACCTTTAACCGGGTCATGATTTTTACCCGCACCAAGGAGCACGCCGAGAACGTAGCCAGCTTCCTGCAGCGCAAGGCGCACGGGGAAGTACGTGCCATTCACGGCAACAAGGGCCAGAATGTGCGCATCAACGCCATGGAGGCTTTCAAGGCCGGAGATATTCGGTTTCTGGTAGCTACTGATGTGGCCGCCCGCGGCATTGATGTGCCGCAGGTAAGCCACGTAATCAATTTCGACGTGCCGCTGGTGTACGACGACTACGTGCACCGCATTGGCCGCACCGGCCGCGCCCAGCACACGGGCGCCGCCATTACCTTCGCCAACGAGGCGGAAATGCACCACATGCATAAAATCGAGGAGCTGATTCGGCAGCAGATTCCGGTGTTGCCCATTCCGCCCGAAGTAGTTATTGCCAAAACCTCCTTCGAGGAGCAGCAAGGCATGGACCGGGAAAAAGATGAGCGCCGCAAGCGGGAGGACCCCAACTTCAAAGGAGCCTTCCATGAGCGCAAGGAGTGGATCAAGCCCGGCGTCACGATTGATAAGCGCACGGGCCGCGAGTTTGTAGCCGGCCCAAACCGCAGCCAAAAGGGTAAGAAAGCCAACCCTTCTAAAGGCAAAGCCTCGTCCCACTCCTCCAAAGCCTTCCGCGCCGCCCAGGGTCGTGCGCGCAGCCGCCGCAGTAAGTAATTCGGTGATTTAGTGAGTGGTAGCATAATAAGCGAAGCGCGGCCATCCGTCCTTTACGAAGTGCTACCCCTTGAAAAGCACCAAGCCCTTAACGTTGCCATACGTTAAGGGCTTGGCGCTTTATTGGGTATCTAGTAAAGACTGCTGTGACGACGAGCGGCGCGGAGCCATGCTACCAGTTGCTGAATCACTACCTCCCCAACTCGCCGCTACCGGTAGTGGTCGAAGATGGGGAGGTGGCTGAATTTGACGGCCAGTAGGGTGAACGTAATGCCCCACAAGGCGGCACTCCAGAGCATGTGCACCAGAATACGCCAGCGGGGTACGTGCAGTTGGGTGGCAATAACGGTTCCCCCCACGGGACTAAATAGAATGGGCGTTAGAAAGGCAATGCCTACCATGCCGAAGCGCCGGTAAATGCGCACAATGGTGCGGGTGCGACGGTTGAACAGGGGTTTGCCCTTTTCCTCGCGTCGGCGGCGTTGGTGCAAGGCCCAGGCCCGCCCCAAGCCGGAAATAAGCACTACCGTCGTCATCATGCCGGCCACCGACAGTCCCCAGATCAGCCCGGGTTGCAAGCCGGCGGCTACCCCGGCAATGGGCGCCGCCACGAACTTGAACATGCCAATGGCAAAAACGGAAGCGTATTTGAGCAGAACAGGCAGCACAGTGGTACTTGGAAAAAGCGGAAGGCAACGTGCGTAAACGTACCCATGAAGATAACGGATTTACCCCAGCCGATTTCGCTACCTGCGGTTAGGCTTTTGTTAGTAAACCCGGCTCGGCCTCGCCGTCGGTGGGCCTGTTCTTACAGCTTGCTACCGTACGACAAGTCGCCGGCATCACCGAGGCCCGGGATAATGTAGGCTTGGTCGTTGAGGCCCTGGTCGATGGCGGCTACCCACAGCGTGGCCTCGGGCACTTCGCGGGTGACGTACTCCACGCCCTGGGGGCTGGCAATCACGGCGGCAATGTGTACTTGCCGGGGCGTACCGAAGCGCAACATGGCCCGGTACGTCTGCACTAGGGATTTGCCGGAAGCCAGCATGGGGTCAACCAGAATCAGCACCCGCTCATCCAGGCTGGGGGCCGAGAGGTAGTCGACCTGCACTTGCACTTGGGCCGTGCCTTCAATGCGGTAGGCGGCGGCAAAGGCCGAGGGCGACTGATCGAAGTAATTCAGAAAGCCCTGGTGAAACGGCAGGCCAGCCCGCAGCACGGTAGCCAGCACCGGAAAATCGTGGAGCAGCTTGCCGCTGGACTCGCCGAGCGGCGTGCGCACGGTTTGGTCAGTATAGCTGAGCTGGGAGCTGATTTTATAGGCAATGATTTCGCCGAGGCGCTGCAGGTTGCGGCGGAAGCGCAGCGAATCCTGCTGCACGGTCACGTCGCGCAGCTCCGCCAGGAAGTGGTTGGCAATGGAGGGCTCGGCGCACACCACGTGCACGCGGCTACGGTCGGCGGCGGGGGTAGCAGCGGCAGCCGCGGCAGAATCAGTCGGAGTGGGGGTCAGCGCATCCATTTCAGATACCAGGGGCGTTGGGTGAACGATAGGGCCGCATAGGACACGGGCTCGGCCCCGAAATTGGCGAAAAAACGAGCAATTGACGGTATCATTCCGCCTTCAAAATCCAAAACCAGCTCCGGCGTGTTGGCGTGGTGCTGAATAACCGCATCCAGTAATAGCAGCGGGGCCCCGGCTTTTTTGCCGGCCCCGGAGGCCGCGGCAAATAAATAAACCAGCCGAGTGCGGTAGCGCACAAACAAAGCCCCGGCCAGCAGCTCGCCGGTTTGGGGTTCCCGGACTTCCCGGATATCCAGGAGTTGCCGCTGACCAAGGGCTGTTACCAAACGGCGCATACGGATGTAATGGCGGGTTTTGAGGCCTGCTTCCGGCCCCTTGGTTTGCTGAAACAGCCGAAGCAAAGGCTCCGCGTTTGTCGTTTCTGTGACCTGAAGCGGAAAGCCGGCGGCTTGGTTGAGGCGCAGGCGGCGGCGGTAGTCGGCGGCATAAGCGGCCCGCACGGCTTCATAGCTGCCGTCCAGCCGCAAATGATAGGTATGCCGGTGCTGACACGTTACCGGCAGCGACGCGTCAGAGGGCAGCGCATTGGCATCGTTGAGCTGGGTATAGAACCGGGAGTAGCGCGCCAACAGGACGCCAAGATTCGCTAGTTCATCAGCATCCAGCGGCGGCGTTGCCTCGGTTTGGGTAAGCCAGCCCAGCTGCTGGGTAAAGGGAGGCTGGTAGACTTCGCGGCCCCAGGGGCGCCGTTTCACGGGCAGGGGCCACACACTCAGGTAGCGTCCACTGCCTTCTTCCAGCTCCACCAGCGCATCCCAGCGGCCGGCCGTGGCCTGCAGCCACCACGAGCAGGCGTAGGGTACTACCTGCCGGGCCGCCCCAACGCAGGCATCCCAGGCGGCGAGGTCGATTTCGTGGTGGCGGAGCAAGCGCGTGGGCATGAAGCAAAGGTACTGCGGCGCAACTTCCGGCGTTACTGGACTGCTTATCCGAACTGAATCTTACCGTAACTCCGTAGGTTTGCCTACCCGCGCGTCGGCTTCGGCGTAAACGGCTCTGCTTATGAGAAAATCCTACCTTCTACCGCTGGCGTTAACCGGCCTATTCACGGCTCCGGCCGCCGCCCAAGACACGCCCACCCGCCCCACCGACGGGCAAGGCAACTGGGTAACCTACGATGCCCCACCCAAACCCGCCCGGCCGTATAAATCAGCCGCTTGGAACCTGGGCACGCCGGGCCTGACCAAGACGACGATGGGCACTACCTACGTGCCCCTGGATGCGGATATTTATCGGCTTATTGATCGGTATGCCATCAAATACGGCTCCGATTCCCTGGCTGACCCGCACACCTCGGTGCGGCCCTACACGCGGGCGGCCGTGGCCCGGCTGGCCGAACGTATTCTGCGCGACTCCACCGCCGGCCTGTCGCGCCAGGACCGCTTTAATGTGCGCTACCTGCTGCGCGACAACTGGCACGATGCCCAACAGGACTCGGCCGTGAACCTGCGGGAGCAACCCGTTCTGAAGCACTTCTACGAGCGGCGCTCCGACCTCTACAGCCTGGAAACGCCCGATTTCTCCTTGCGGGTAAACCCCGTGCTGGGTTTGAGCCTGGGCAACAGCGACGGCAGCAAAAGCTACAGTTTCCTGAACACGCGCGGGGTGCAGGTAGAAGGCACCATTGACCAACGCCTGGGTTTCTACACCTTCCTGGCCGACAACCAGATGGCCGTGCCGCTCTACGTGCAGCAGCGCATTGAGCGCGACCAAGCCGTACCGCACGAAGGGTTCTGGAAGCCGTTCAAGAACACGCCGGGCCAATACGATTTCCTTTCCGCCCGCGGCTACCTGACTTACGCCGCCGGCAAACACGTCAGTCTGCAGCTAGGCCACGACCGAAACCAGATTGGCAACGGCTACCGCAGCCTGATTCTGTCGGATTACGCCTCGCCCTACCTGTTTCTGAAGGCAAACACGCGCATCTGGAAATTCCACTACCAGAACCTGTTCGCGCAGATGACGGCCGATGCGCCCAACCTCGATACGGATTACCAGCGCAAGTACCTGGCCTTCCACCACTTGAGTTTCGACATCAAGCCTAACCTGAACGTGGGCCTGTTCGAAAGCGTGGTGTACAGCGGGTATCAGACAGTCATTGACTATCTGGACCACGATAATAATACGAATACGCCTTCGATAGCTCAACCCCGACAGCGCCGCCGAGGTCTGGAACTGCAGTACCTGAACCCCATCATCTTCTACCGGGCGGTGGAGCAGGGTACGGGTTCTGAGGACAACGCTATTTTGGGTCTGGATTTCAAATGGAATATCAAGCGGCAAGTGCAACTCTACGGGCAGTTGGTGCTGGATGAATTCGTGCTTAGCCAGATCCGGAGCGGTAACGGCTGGTGGGCCAACAAACAGGCCTTCCAACTCGGCGGCAAGTACGTGGACGTGGCCGGCATCCGGAACCTCGATATCCAGGGCGAATTCAACTACATCCGCCCCTACATGTACCAGCACGAGGACAAATTCCGCAACTACCAGCACAACGCCCAGTCCCTGGCCCACCCCATGGGCGCCAACCTGTGGGAGCTGGTGGGCATTGTAAGCTACCAGCCTTTGCCCCGCCTGAACGTGGTAGCGAAGGGCTTTTACGTGAAGCAAGGGCTTGATCCGGTGGGTCAGAACTTCGGCTCCAACGTGTTGTTGCCTTACACCAACCGCCCACTCGATGCCAACGGCAACCTGCGGGAGTACGGCTTTGTGGTTGGCAGCGGCCCCACCTCCTACCTCTTCCACGGCGACTTTACCGCCACCTACCAAGCGGCCCACAACCTCTGGCTCGACGGTAAGCTGATTGTGCGTCACCGAACCCTCGACCAGCCCGTGCCCTTCTTTACCGCCGGCACCGACGCCCTAGCCACCGTGGCCCTGCGCTGGAACATTGCCCAGCGCCTGCACGAGTTTTGAGGAGGTGATGAAGTGATGGGGTAAATGGTGACAGGTGAAAAGTGAAGGGTGACAGGTGAGAGTGGTGCTGGGGTGAGGAAGGCTATAGAATGTCATGCAGAGGCGAAGCCGAAGCATCTCGCGTGCTGAGGTTAGCAGGCAATTGGTGTATGGGAGCGTAGCCCAGCGTGGGATTACTTTGGCAACATCAGCACGCGAGATTCCTCGCTGCCCTCGGAATGACGGTCTACTCTTTCCCCACCAGCATCACCTCCTCTCACCTGTCACCCTTCACTTTTCACCTGTCACTTTTCACCTCATCACCCCATCACCCCATCACCCCATCACCCCATCACCCAGCAAAAGCCATGCGCCATGAATCTGCCACCATGCTGCTTTACCGGCCAGTTAATCAGCAGGAGTTGGATTTAATTGCCGCCTCGGGGTGGCTGGAGTTTCCGCCGCGCCTGCCGGAGCAGCCCATCTTCTACCCCGTGCTAAATGAGCAGTACGCCGCCCAGATTGCCCGGGACTGGAACGTGCCTTACTACGGCGTGGGCTACGTGTTGCGCTTTGCCGTGGACGCCGACTATGCCGCCTCATTTCCGGTACAGAACGTGGGCGGCCGGGAACATGAGGAGCTGTGGGTGCCGGCCGAGGAGCTAGCCGAATTCAACCAGCATATCGTCGGCCAGATTGAGGTAGTCGGCATGTTCAAGGCCTGAAAGCCGTTAGATTTGACGTCAGTTTTTCCTCAAAGCCTCTTGCCAGCCTGGCAGGAGGCTTTCTTGCTTGTTAACGATGCCTCTCCCCCTGGCTATGCTCCCTTAACATGCGGCCGTGCTGGTAGCGCGCCGGATGCCCTACCTTTGCAGTCCCGATGAAAACCTACCTCCGCATTCTGCAGTACGCCCGCCCCTGGGCCGTCTTCCTGCCGCAATATCTGCTGTACACCGTGCTGACCATTATTTTCAGCATTGCCAACTTCACCCTCATCATTCCGCTGCTGAAGGTGCTGTTCGACAAAACCGGCAGCGTGGAAGTGCAGGCGCCCGACCATATTCCGGCGTTCCGGCCAACCATTCAGTGGGTCACGGACACGTTTAACTACTTTTTTGCCGATGTGCTGGCTGATCGGGGGAAGCTAGGGGCGCTGGCTTTTGTGTGCTTGGTGGTGGTAGGCTCGGTGCTGCTAAGCAATGTGTTTCGCTACCTGAGTTTGCGGCTGCTGGCCAAAGTACGCGCCCGCGTCATCCGCAACCTGCGCCGCGACTTGTACCACCGCATTATTGGCCTGCAGCTGGGCTTTTTCAGCGGGGAGCGGAAGGGCGACCTGATGTCGCGCTTTACCTCCGACGTGCAGGAGGTAGAAACGTCCGTGGTGAACACCATGACGGCCGTTATTAAGGAGCCGCTGACCATTATTGCCTACTTCGCGGTGCTGTTTCATATATCCTTGCCGCTCACGCTGTTTACCCTGATTCTGCTACCCATTTCGGGGGGCATCATTGCTACCGTGGCCAAGCGCCTACGCACCCAGGCCAAGCAAAGCCAGAGTACGCTCGGTACCATGCTTTCCGTAATTGACGAAACGCTGGGCGGCATTCGGGTTATCAAGGCCTTCAATGCCCAGGAATACATCAAAGGCAAGTTTGAGGACCAAAATGACCAGTATGCCCGTACCTCGCGCGCTATTGACAACACCCGCGACTTAGCCTCGCCGTTTTCGGAGTTTGCCGGCGTTTCGGTGGTAGCAGGCCTGCTGTACTTTGGAGGAACCCTAATTTTGGGCGGCCAGTCGGAACTGAACGGCGAGACGTTTATTGGCTACGTGATTCTGTTTTCGCAGGTACTCACGCCGGCTAAGGCCCTATCGTCGTCGTTTGGCAACATTCAGCGCGGGCTGGTGGCCGGCGAGCGGGTACTTAGCATTATTGATACCGAGCCGGTAATCCGGGACAAGCCTAATGCCCAAGTGCTACCCCCCTTCCAGGCCCAAATTGAGTTGCGCAACCTGCAATTCAGCTACGGCGACACGCCCGTACTCCAGGACATTAACCTGACCATCCAGAAAGGTAAAACCGTGGCCCTGGTCGGGCCCAGCGGGGGCGGTAAAAGCACCCTGGCCGACCTGCTCCCCCGTTTCTACGACCCTACTGGTGGCCAGCTCCTCATTGATGGCCACGATGTGCGTGACTGCACCATTCACTCCGTGCGCGACCAAATGGGTATCGTGACCCAGGAAAGCATTCTGTTCAACGACACCATTTTCAACAATATTCGCTTCAATACTCAGGCTACCGAGCAGGAAGTAATGGAAGCCGCTCGCATTGCCAACGCCCACGACTTCATTATGGCCTCGCCGGAGGGCTACCAAACGGTCATTGGCGACCGGGGCAGCCGCCTGTCGGGTGGGCAGCGCCAGCGCCTGAGCATTGCCCGCGCCATTCTGCGCAATCCGCCCATCCTGATTCTGGACGAGGCTACCTCGGCCCTCGACACGGAAAGCGAGAAGCTGGTGCAGGAAGCCCTGACGCGCCTGATGCAGAACCGGACCTCCCTGGTTATTGCCCACCGCCTGAGCACGGTACAGCACGCCGATGAAATTGTGGTGCTCCAGCACGGCCGCATTGTGGAGCGCGGCACCCACGAGCAGCTGCAGCAGCGCGAAGGCGGCCTCTACCAGCGCCTAAGCCTGATGCAGACAACCAATGCCGCCCTGGTGTAAGCCCAGGAGCAACTGAGCCTTCCCGCGGAACGTCAGCCATCAACTAAGTGGCGCGCCAGAACCGAAACGGACGAAAACGGCGGCAAACGGAGCCATGACCGGTTTCCCATTGCGAAAAACCTATATTTAGTCCGCGAATTTGGCTGTCCCGTATGAGGGCTAGTTATGTACTTCACCACAACCTGCTACAACTCATGCTTGCTCTCAAACGTCTGGTTACGATTCTGGTAATGGTGTTCCTGCTGCTGGCGCTGCTCGTGCTCCTGCTACCTTCCGTACGCGCCAGCTTTGTGGGCATGGCTGGCACTTCGGAGGCGCTGTACTTCGGGTTGCTTATTGCCGCGGTGGTGCTGCTGGGGTTGCAGTTGATTACGGAAAACCTCGATAGCACCCTGCTGCGCCGGGAAGTAGCCGTCCGCGAAGCCAAAATCAACGAGCTGAAGGCCCGGCTCTACGACCATCAGATGGAGCAGCGCACTTCCGCCGACCGCCCGCTGGGCGCCCCGCGCACCGGCACCACTACCCTCCCCGACGGCTACATCGCACCGGCATCGTCGGGCGTGCCTCCTTCGGATGCCGCCAACCAGCCCCTGGTTTAACTTTTACCGCGTATCGTGTCTTCTCTTTCTGATCTTATTCGGGCCGAGCTAACGGAAGCCCAGTCGGTTCTCGAACGTTTTCTGCAAGACCCGGCCAGTTTGCCGGCCATTGAACAAGCGGCCCGCCTAATGGCCGATTCCCTGAACCAGGGCGGCAAAATCCTGACCTGCGGCAACGGTGGCTCCCTCTGCGACGCCCAGCATTTCGCCGAGGAGCTAACCGGCCGCTACCGCCAGAACCGCCGCGCCCTGGCCGCCATTGCCCTTACGGAAGCCTCTCATATGAGCTGCGTGGCCAATGATTTCGGCTACGACCACGTATTCAGCCGCTTCGTGGAGGCACTGGGCCGCCCCGGCGACGTGCTGCTGGCCATTAGTACCAGCGGCAACTCCCCGAACGTGCTCCTTGCCGCCCAGGCCGCCCGCGCCGCCGGCATGCAGGTAGTAAGCCTGACGGGCAAGGACGGCGGCTTGCTGGCGGCTATCAGCGACGTAGAAATCCGGGCCCCGCACAGCGGCTACGCCGACCGGATTCAGGAAATCCACATCAAGGCCATCCACATTATGATTATGCTCATTGAGCAACTCGTGAAGTAGCAAGTCTGGCCACAAGCCACTACTGCCTGCGTATGCAGTTGAAGTAGCAAACGGCCGAATCCAGGTAGAGCAACGTAGCACTGTGCGTCTCTCTACCTGGATTCGGCCGTTTGCTACCTACCGCTATGTTCTTCTGTCTGCTTTATTGACTCTGCTGCTGAGTGCGAGTTGCTGAAAAACGCGGCGCAGTCAGGCCCCTGCTACAATTATTCTATCTTCGCTATTCCCATTCTCTTACCAATGTATTCCCGGAGTTATGCTTACCAAAACCTTCGGCTCGGCCGTGCAAGGGGTTAACGCTTATACTATTACCATTGAAGTAGTTGTATCGCAGGGCACGGGCTTTTTTGTGGTGGGCCTGCCCGATAACGCCATCAAGGAAAGCCAGCAGCGGGTAGAAGCAGCCCTGAAGTTTCGGGGCTACCGGATGCCGCGCACGAAGGTGGTCGTGAACATGGCCCCCGCCGATATTCGCAAAGAAGGATCATCGTATGACTTGCCCATTGCCCTGGGCATTCTGCACGCCTCCCAGCAGCTTACCACCGAGCGACTAAGCGAGTACATTATCATGGGCGAGTTGGCGCTGGATGGGGAGCTGCGGCCGGTGCGAGGGGTGCTGCCCATTGCCATCCAGGCTCGCAAGGAAGGTTTCAAGGGCTTTATCCTACCCCGCGGCAACGCACAGGAAGCCGCCATCGTCAATAACCTGGATATCATTCCGGTGGATACCATGCAGGAAGCCGTTGATTTTCTGGAGGGCCGGCAAGCTATTACGCCCGTAGTAATTGATACCCGGGACGTGTTCCAGCAACTAGCCAACCAGTACACCGCCGACTTTGCCGATGTGCAGGGTCAGGAAAACATCAAGCGGGCCCTGGAAATTGCAGCGGCCGGCGGCCACAACGTTATTATGATTGGTCCGCCCGGCGCGGGCAAAACCATGCTCGCCAAGCGCCTGCCCAGCATTTTGCCCGCCCTCAACATGCAGGAGGCCCTGGAGAGCACCAAAATTCACTCGGTGGCCGGCAAGCTGGGGGCTGATGCTTCCCTACTCAATACGCGGCCGTTCCGCTCCCCCCACCACACCATCTCCGACGTAGCCTTAGTTGGCGGCGGAGGCAACCCCCAGCCCGGGGAAATTTCCTTGGCCCACAACGGGGTATTGTTTCTGGATGAGCTGCCGGAATTTAAGCGCACAGTGCTGGAGGTAATGCGCCAGCCCCTCGAAGAGCGCCGCGTGACTATATCCAGGGCCAAGGTCAGCATTGATTTTCCGGCCAATTTTATGCTTATCGCCAGCATGAACCCCTGCCCCTGTGGCTACTACAACCACCCCGAAAAAGAGTGTGTGTGCGGCCCCGGCGTAGTGCAGCGCTACCTCAACAAAGTCAGCGGCCCGCTGCTGGACCGTATTGATTTGCACGTGGAAGTTACGCCCGTGACCTTTGACCAGATGACGGAAACGCGCCGCTCCGAGGACAGCCGCTCGATTCAGGAGCGGGTGGAGCAGGCCCGGCAGCGGCAGGCCGCGCGCTTCCGGGAGTTTGCCGAGATTCATTCCAATGCCATGATGCCTTCCCAAATGGTTAAGGATATCTGCCGCATCGACCAAGCCGGCCTAACCCTCCTCAAGACGGCCATGGAGCGCCTTGGTCTCTCGGCCCGGGCCTACGACCGGATTCTGAAGGTAGCCCGCACCATTGCCGATTTGGCCGGTACCGAAGAAATTCAGATTCAGCACCTAGCCGAAGCCATCCAGTACCGCAGCCTCGACCGGGAAGGCTGGGCGGGATAGAAGTGAGTTGGTGATTGAGTAATTGAGTTGTACTACCTCGCAAGGACGACTGAATCATTAACTCACTGACTCACGAAATCACCACCTCATTAACTCACTCCATCACCGAATCACCATCTTTGCAGGGCCATGTACAAAGCGCTGCTCAAACCGCTCTTTTTCCGCCTTGATGCGGAAGAGGCCCATCATCTGGTTTTCAACAACCTGAAACGCCTGTACCGCTTGCCGGGGGGCCAAGCCCTGTTGCGCAGCCTTTACGATTACCAGCACCCCAGCCTGGAGCGGGAGGTGTTTGGGCTGCCGTTTCGGAATCCGGTGGGCCTAGCGGCGGGGTTCGATAAAAATGCAGAGCTGACGGATGAGCTGGCGGCCCTGGGGTTCGGGTTCGTGGAAATAGGAACGGTTACGCCCCGGCCGCAACCGGGCAACCCGCAGCCGCGCCTGTTCCGGCTACCCCAGGATGAGGCCCTGATCAACCGCATGGGCTTTAATAACTACGGGACTGAAGCTGCCGCCGCCCGCCTGCGCCAGCGCCGCGCCTCCGGGCTAATCATCGGGGGCAACATTGGCAAGAACAAGGACACGCCCAATGAGCTAGCCGCCCAGGACTACGTGGCTTGCGTGGAAGCTTTGCACGAGGTAGTCGACTATTTCGTGGTCAATGTTTCCTCGCCTAACACGCCCAACCTGCGCCAGTTACAGGAGCGGGAGCCGCTTATTGCCCTGCTGCAACAAGTGCAGGAACGCAACCAGGCCTTACCGCGGCCCCGGCCCCTGCTGCTAAAAATTGCCCCAGACCTAACTGATTCTCAGCTCGATGACATTTTGCTGATTGCCCGCGAAACCGAGCTCAGCGGCCTGGTGGCTACCAACACTACCATCAGCCGCACCGGCCTAATAACGCCCGAGGCTCAGGTGACGGCTACCGGAGCGGGCGGCCTCAGCGGCCGCCCGCTCCGGCGGCGCGCCACGGAAGTTATCCGGTACCTGAGCAGCCGCAGCCGCGGCCAACTGCCTATTATTGGCGTGGGCGGCATTCATTCGGCGCAGGACGTACGGGAGAAGTTGGACGCCGGCGCCGCCCTCGTGCAGCTGTATTCCGGGTTTATTTACGAAGGGCCCGGGCTGGTTAAGCAAATCAATCAGGCCCTTACTACGGCCTGATTCCCGGAGCTTATTTGCTAGTTCTAGTCAGCAGGCTTATGCTCGGCTGTTCTGCTTGGGGCTGCTGGCGGGTAATATGGCTTTGTATAACTTCGAGCTCAACGCCAGCCGTTGTTTACAGCTTTACGCCTAGGCGCCACTCAATAACGTCGGCCGCACCGCGGTGTACTTTCAGGTCTATGTTGCCAAAGATTCGCTCCGTGAAATGGTATTTTAGCCCGAGCCGCTCGTAGTAAAAACTATTGGATTTGTAGGGATTATAGAGGTAGAAACCGAGGTGAGACACAAAGGCCAGCCGGCCAAACAACAGCTCGTGGCCTACGTAGGCACCCGCCTTTTTCACGTCGGGTAGCTGCTCGTTGGTGCGGGCCGTATCGCGCAGCTGGGCTTGCAGGCTCCGGTCGTAAAACCCTTCCAGGCCCGCTATGAGGTTGCTTTTGCGGTTCACGCGCCGGCCCACTGCCAGCGTCACGGAGTTCACCAGGTAGTGCCGTGGGTCGGTTTCATTGCGCTGCTTCCAGCCCAAAGAGGTACTCAGGTTCAGAAAATTACGCCCCAGGTCGGTGGGCGCCGGGGCCGGGGGCGTTGCCAGGGGGCGCAAGGGCCGCTGCTGATGATAATTGAGGCCCAGCAGCACGGTAGGCAGGTTAATGCCGAAATTGGGTTTGGTGGTAGCACCGTTGGAATAATGGTTCAGGCCTATTCCCAGCAACAAGCCCAACTGTTCGCTCAGGGCCACATCATACTCAATCCGGGTTTGAATCGTGGCATTCAGCCGGGAGCTGATAATGACGTTCTTGTGGTTGACAGCTTGGTCGAACCGCACGGGAAAGTAGCCTACCCCCGTTCCGATGCGGAAGCTCACTTCCTGGCGCTGAGTCCGCCAAAAGCTCTTGTTGATGTAGACGCTGGCCGCGTATGACTGCCCGAGCACGGGGTTATGGTAGTCGTAGTACACCAGGGCCAGGCCAACTTTGGGGTAGCGGTACCAGGCGTGCCAGGGCGCCGCGCCGTTCGTTTGGCGCTGCAGATTCACCTCCACCCCTGTCGGGTGCGATACGGCCAAGTGCTTAACTGCCGGCGTGTGGGCAACGATAAAACTTCCCTGCGCGTAGGCGCCCACTACCAGCGGAGGCCGGTTGCGGGTGAGGAGCTCCGGGGTTGTTTGGGCCTGGACATTTGCTAGGCTAGCTCTTGCTAGCAACCCTGCCAGTAGCACCCCAAATCGAATCATCATAACGCGGAAGGCCAACTGCTCAAAAGTAGTAAAACCTGTTGGAAGCCCTGAACCGCGGCCCCACGCCCGGCTTCTATGCTATGCCACCAAATGGTGTTGTAACAGATTGCTGGTGTTGCACTTCCTCATGAGGAGCTGTATTATCACTAGGATAATTCTCAAGTAATTCTGTACTCATCCGCAACTAACTGAGCCTTTTTTGCGCTATGAGGCCTGAAACCACGAGGAACGTGGCTGTGCTGGTCAGTGAAGTGGTCTTTGTAGGTACTTTCCCCATCCCCTATCCCATGAAAAAATTTGCAGCTCTTACGGTGGCCTTGGCCGCAGCTGGTTCAGTAGCTCACGCCCAGGATGCCGGCGGCTTCCGCATTGGTGTGAAAGCCGGGGCCACATATTCCAACATTTCTGGCGACAATGTTGGGCAGATTACTGGCCCTAACTACAGCACCGACTTGGCCGACTACAAGCTCGGCTACAACGCCGGGGTATCGTTAACGATTCCGCTGAGCAGCGACGGCTTCTTCTCCTTCTCGCCGGAGCTGCTCTACAACCGTAAGGGCTACGAAATCCAGACGGAACAAAATTCAGGTTTCGCCGCCGGCTCCAACATCTCTAAAATCGAGGTAGAGCAGAAGCGTGTGCTGCATTACGTAGACGTACCGCTGCTGGCAAAAATCAACGCTGGCGGCCTGTTCTTCGAGCTAGGCCCGCAGGTGAGCTACCTGTTTGGCTCGAAAAACAAGCAGCAGACGACGACCAAATACACGAACGGCCAAAAGGATAAGGTGGATGCCAATAGCGGCTTCCAGGACTACACCGGCATCAGCCGCGACGAGGCCTACAAATCCGACCTGTCGCAGTTCGACATCAGTGGCGTAGCCGGCCTGGGCTACATGACCGATGGCGGCCTGAGCCTAGGCCTGCGTTATGCCCGCGGCTTCAACTCCCTGATCGACACTAAAGACCAGGACAACGAGCCTAAAGCATTCAACAACGCCTTCACCTTGCAAGTGGGCTACCTGATTCCGACCAAGTAAGCAACTGACTTGCAACTTGTAATAATGGCTACTCCTGCTGTGGGGTAGCCATTTTTTTGTGGTGTGCAACCGGGTGCTGGCTTCGACTAAGGGTATTTTACCGGCAGTTGTGCGGGCTAGGTCACTACTGCAAACGAAGTCAGCCAACGTGATAAGATCAGCAGCTGAAGCAAAGAGTTTACGAGTCTGACTATCAAACATTTTTAAAAGATAGGCTCGGAACCAGGAACTTTCTCCGTGAGAAACGCACACGCTGGCACACTTTTCGACGTTAGCCCGACAATTCCACTTCTTCAACCCGTGGAATTGCCACTCAACCCTATTTGCACCATGAAAAAGACCGTCTTATTTGCCGCTACCCTGTTGGGAGTAGCCGCTGTTTCGTCCTCTTATGCGCAAGGTGTCCGTCTGGGCTTGCGCGCTGGCACTAACTATTCCAACCTGGCCGGCAACGTTCAGAACGAGAATACCTACAACAACAAATTTGGCTTCCTGGGCGGCGTCATGCTGAACGCGGACGTTACCGGCGACGGCTTCTTCTCCATTCAGCCGGAAATTCTGTATTCGCAGAAGGGTTTCGAAAACAAGCCGACTGAGTACACCAGCACGATTCTGGGGGTAGGCTACACGGAGAAGCGTGAGGGCAAAGTCAACTACAACTACCTTGACGTTCCGGTGCTGCTCAAGGTAAACGCCGGGGGGCTGATTCTGGAAGCGGGCCCGCAGTACTCCTACCTGCTTAGCGCTAACGATGAAACGAAAGTAACCCGCACGCGCCAGCCCAACGGCACACCCACGGTGACGGAAGCGGAAAACAAAAAAGACGTAAGCGGCTTCAAGCGCAGCGAGCTGGGCTACGTGGCCGGGGTTGGCTACCAGGCCGATAATGGCCTGAGCCTGAACCTGCGCTACACCGGTGCCTTCAGCGACTTTGTGAAGAGCGACAACGGCAGCTACTTCAACGGCGACCTGGCCAACGCCCGCCACTCCGCGTTCCAGCTCTCGCTCGGCTACCTGATTCCGAGTAAATAAACTATTCAGCACGTTTGCCCAAGCCCCGCTGAGCCTTCGTAGGGCTCGGCGGGGCTTGTTTGCTGGCTCAGGTTACTTTTATACCTCTTACATCTCTTTCCTATGAAAAAGGTTTTCTTTTCCCTCGTGTTGGTGGCTGGCGTTAGTGGTCTGGCGCAGGCGCAGTCGGTGCAGATCGGTATCAAGGCCGGCGCCAATTTGGCCACCATTTCGGGCGACGATGCTGACCAGAACAACAAAAACAGAGTTGGTCCTATTGGTGGAGTAGCTTTTCAATTCGGATTGGCGCCGAAAAACTTTATTGCCCTCCAGCCCGAAATTTTGTACTCAGTGAAAGGAACCCGCACGGAGAACGGCGCTGTCGAGTCCAAACTTACCCTGCACTACCTTGATATTCCCGTGCTGCTGCGCATCAATGCCGATGGGCCTTTCTTCGAGTTGGGTCCGCAGGTGGGGGTGTTGGTAGCCGCAAAAAATGAGCTACGCAGCGGCAGTTCCTCTATTTCCGGCACCGACAAAGAGCCCTACAACACCGTTGATTTGGGCGGCGTGGCCGGGGTTGGCTACCAGTTCAGCAGCGGCCCGAGCATTGGCATCCGGTATAATCAAGGATTTACTCCCATCTATAAGGATATTGCGGGCAACAAGGTCAAAGCATACAATTCTGTATTTCAGTTTCAGCTAGGCTACCTGTTAGGCCGTTAGCAGCAAGTTGTAAGCAGTGTTAAAGCAAGAGAGGCTCGTTTCCAACGCGGAAACGAGCCTCTCTTGCTTTAGGGAGTAAGCCGCTGTTTATTTCGTAGCTGCGGCGGCGTAGTTGCGGTAGAAGTGCGGAATGGTTTCGATGCCCTTCAGGAAGTTGAACACGCCGTAGTGCTCATTGGGCGAGTGAATAGCATCAGAGTCGAGGCCGAAACCAAGCAGCACCGTATCCAGGCCCAGTTCCGATTTGAACATGGCCACAATCGGAATGGAGCCGCCGCCCCGGGTAGGAATCGGGCGCTTGCCGAAGGTGGTTTCCATGGCATCGGCGGCGGCTTTGTAGGCTACCGAATCGGTGGGCGTTACGACCGGCTCACCGCCGTGGTGGGGCTTTACCACCACCGTCACGCCGGCCGGGGCAATGCTTTCGAAGTGCTGCTGGAAAATCTGCGTGATTTCCTCAGAGGTCTGATTCGGCACCAGACGCATGGAAATTTTAGCGTAGGCCTTGGAGGCAATAACCGTCTTGGCGCCCTCGCCGGTGTAGCCGCCCCAGATGCCGTTCACGTCCAGCGTGGGTCGGATGCCAATGCGCTCCACCGTGGTGTAGCCTTTTTCGCCGTAGGTAGCCGGCAAGCCAATGCTTTGCATGAACTCCTCATCGGAGTGGGGCACGCGGTTGAGCTCGGCCCGCTCCTGCTCGCTCAGCACGGCTACATTGTCGTAGAAGGCCGGGATGGTAATGTGGTTGTTCTCGTCGTGCAAAGAGGCAATCATCTTGCAGAGCACGTTGATGGGGTTGGCCACGGCCCCGCCGTAGAGGCCGGAGTGCAGGTCGCGGTTGGGGCCGGTTACTTCTACCTCGTGGTAGCTCAGGCCGCGCAAGCCGACCTCAATGCTGGGCTGCTCGTTGCTGAGCATGCCGGTATCGGAAATCAGGATGACATCGGCCTTGAGCTTCTCCTTGTTGTTGCGCACGAAGATGCCCAGGTTATTGGAGCCAATTTCCTCCTCGCCCTCAATCATCACCTTCACGTTGCAGGGCACGCCGCCTTCCTGGTTCATCAGCTCCAGGGCTTTTACGTGCATATACACTTGGCCTTTGTCGTCGCAGGCCCCGCGGGCGTAAATCTTGCCGTCCTTAATAACCGGCTCAAACGGCCCGGAGGTCCACAGCTCGTAAGGGTCGGCGGGCTGCACGTCGTAGTGGCCGTACACGAGCACCGTGGGCAGGCTAGGGTCAATGAGTTTCTCGCCGTACACGATGGGGTTGCCGGCCGTGGGGCACAGCTCCACGTTTTCCAGGCCTACTTCCTCGAAGCGGGCTTTCAGGTAGTCGGCGGCACGCAGCACGTCGCCGTGAAACTTAGGATCAGCGGATACGGAGGGGATGCGGAGCCAGTCAATCAGCTCACTCAGGAAACGCTCTTGGTTCTGCTCGAGGTAGGAAGCCATGCGGCGGTGGGGTTGGTTGGAAATGCGGAGGGTAAAAGTAGGGAAGGGATAGGTAGGAGGCGCGTAATAGTGCAACAATCCTAGTGAAGAGGACGAAAATCCGGCAGCAGCTCGTAGTTAATGATGATAGAGTCCCCTTGCTCAACGGTCAGGGCCAATGGCTGCGAAAAGAACAAGCCCACAGCTCCTGCCTGTAGCTTGTGTTTTCCGGGCGCTAAAGGCAATATGTAGTAACCATTTTCATCAGCACTGACATACGACTGTCGATTAAACCTACTGATAGCTCCAGGAAATGGCCGTGAAGTATTAATGCCCTCCAACACAACAATTCGCCCGCACGCTAAGGCTTCGTGGTTCGGGTTCGTTCGGCGCAGACGGGTATATCCGGAAGGTGGCGGACTTAGTACCACGGTTGAGCGACGAAGGATGCGGCGCATCTGCTTTTTCTCCAGCGTGGCAGGATTAGCTGCCTCCTGGGTAAGCACCAAAGTCCGCCGACAGGCAGAAAGGGTAATTGATAACAATACTGTTATTACAATCTTGAAATTCATAGAATAATATCATCATACGCATTTACCTCTTATCCCACGGCATGGGCACGCGGCTTTCGGTGCCGGCGCGCAAGCGGCCGATATTAGCGCGGTGGGTGTACACGAGCAGGGCGGCCAGCACGAAGCCAAACCAGAGCAGCAACGAGTTATCGGGGCGGAACTGGGGTAGCAGCTGGAGCAAGGCAAACACGAGGCCGGCCGTCATGGAGGACAGGGACACGTAGCGCGAAATCAGCAGCGTGACGATAAACACCAGAATGCACACGCCCACCGTGGCGGGGGCAATGGCCAGCATCATGCCCAGCACGGTGGCTACCCCCTTGCCGCCGCGGAAACCCGCCCAAATAGGGTAAATGTGACCAACCACGGCCAGTACGCCGCAGGCCAGCTGGTAATACAACAGCTGCTCGGGCAGAATGGCACCCTGGTTGAGCATGACCTGAGCCAGGGAGGTAGCGGCCCAGCCCTTGAGCACGTCCACGGCCATGACGAAGGAGCCGGACTTCTTGCCCAGCACCCGAAACGTGTTCGTAGCCCCGGAATTACCCGAACCATGCTCCCGAATATCGAGTCCGAAAAACGCGCGGCCGACCCACAAAGCCGTTGGGATGGAGCCAATAAGGTAAGCGGCCACCAACAGGCCAAGCACTAAGGGGAGATTCATGGGAAAGATGGGTAGCGTTTCGTCGGTATAGGCAAAGATATCATTGTCATTCCGACCGGAGGGAGGAATCTGGGTTCGTACCAATACGGCTAACCCAGATTCCTCCCTCCGGTCGGAATGACAAAAAAGCCCCAGCAGATTTTCTGCCGGGGCTTTTCAGGTTACTCGTCGCCGAAGGGGTCGTTGGCGTCCTTCTTCTTTTTCTTCTTGGATTCCTTTTTCGGTTCCTCGGCCGGTGGGGTATCGGTGGGCGGGGTAGCTTCTACCGCCTCATCCTTTTTCTTCTTTTTCTTGCCGGTGTCCTCGGCCGGAGCGTCGGTGGGGGCCGGAGCGGCTTCTACGGGCTCGTCCTTTTTCTTCTTTTTCTTGGCGGGTTCCTCTGCGGGCGGGGCGGCGTTGGGGTCGGCTTCCAGGGCCTCTTCTACCGGATCCTTTTTCTTCTTTTTCTTCTTGGCGCCCTCCTCCATGAAGTCGAAGTTACCAGAGCTCTGGGGCTGGGTCGTGTTGACTTTGCGCTTGCCGGTTTCCTTCAGGTAGTCCTTGCGGAAGTGGTTGAGGAAGGTTTGCACCTCCATGTCGTCGCCGAGGTAGAAGCCGTACTCGGTGGCCGTGTTATAGTCACCCTTGGCTTTCAGACCGATGATTTCGTCGAAGGAGCCGTGCTGGGCCTTGGCCAGCATCACGTTGTTGGAGTACTTGAGGTAGTACCAGGTCTGGGGCTCGGCTTCCAGGTAGAGCTCCACGGCGTCGCCGGTGCTTTCCTTCTTGATTTCGATGTAGCCGTCAATCAGGGCGTTGATGTCCTTCTTGCCCACGCTCACCAGGCCAATTTTGCCCACCGAGTACCACGACTTGAACTTCTCATTCCAGCGCAGATTCACCTGATTCAGCACCACCGTGTGCAGGAACTTAGCCGATACTTTTTGCAGGGGCACGTAGCCACCCTTGCGGGTGCTGTACTCCTGCACGGCCTTGTTGCCGATGAACTCACCCATTTTGTAGAGCTGGGCCGGCGAGCCGTCCAGCGCTTCCGGGGCGCCCTTGGCGTTCGTGGCCAGGTCCTGGGCCATGGCTTCCACGGCCTTCTCCGGCAGGTTAATGTCGAAGGTCAGGAAGGTGTTCAGGTCGTAGATGGCGCTGTCGGGCTTGGCGTAGCCCAGGCCGGCGGCCGTCAGGGTGTAGTCCTTATTGGAGTTGATCAGGTTGAGCTTGCCACGGAAGTCGAGCGCGCCCGTGGAGTCCGTTAGGGTCAGCACCGAGCCTTCGTACACGTCGGGGTCGGCAGGGTCGTGGCGACTGATGCTGTACTGGCCTTTCTTCTGATTGAAGCGCAGGTCGCCGTCTACCTCAAACAGGTTCATGTCCGTCACGCCGGGCTTGGTGGCCACAAACAAGGGGTAAATCTTGCCCGTGCCTTCCGACAGGAACAGGCCCGACAGCATGGGCGTCCCATCTTCCGATTTCGGCCCGTTCAGCTTGATGCGGATGCCCTTGGGGTCAATGGTATCCTGCACGGCAAACCAGTCGGAGGCCGTCGTCGACTTCACGAAGTTAAGCTTGGCCTGGCCGTCGAAGGTGAAGCCTTTTTTCTGGGAGTTCATCGTGACGCCGCCCCGGTAGGCAATGCGCGGGGCCAGGTGAAACTTGTCGGTAGCCTGCAAGCTGGCTACCGCAATAGTCGGTGGGGAGGCGGGCTGTTCGTCTTCCGAAGGCCCACGCTTAAGCAGCCCCTTCATGCCGCCCTTCGCCGCGCCGTTTTTGCCCAGCGAAGCCGTTATGGTCGCCATCGAATCGACGTGGAAGTTGGCGAACTTGATGGCGAATGAATCGGCGGAGGCGTTCTTGTAGCTGTACAGCGCGTTGCCCGAGAAGGCCATGCGCGAAAGCACCCGAATTTCGCCTTTGTACAACTGGTGGTACTTGCGCAGCGTGTCCATCACGATGCCCGCGTTCTGGAAAGCGCGCATCTCGGCGTTGGGCAGAATGTAAACTTTGCTGGAATCGGGGGTAATCCAAGCGTCGGCCGAAGAAATGCGGGGCACGCCGCCGGCCACCAGCCGGTAGCGGCTCAAATCGTACTGGCCGGTAGCGGCCTGGAACTTGAGGCCTTTCTGCTCGGGCTTGGTGCTGTAGAAGAAGGAGCGCGAGGAATCGGCGCCGGGCGCTACCCGCAGCTGCACCAGCTTCTTCTTGAAGTCCCACTTACCGCCCGAGAGCGTGGTGCGGTACTGAGAGTACGGCAGCTCAATGCTCGACTTATTGTCGCCTTCCTCGCGGGCAAACTCCGTGTTACCCGCCTTGAGGTCGTAGGTAAAGTTTACGTTGTTGGCCGTCAGGGCGGGCTTGTTCACCTCCGCCGACTTGATGTTCAGCGTGGCTTTCTTGCCCGTGTAACGGGTAGGCTTAAAGGCGAAGGACGTGGACCGGATAAAGGACTGGGGCCCGTCCATGCGGCCGTCGCCGTAGAGGCCGCCGGGAGTGTAAGTAAGCGTACCCTTGAAGCCGTTGTTGGTATCGTACAACTTGAACGACTCGCCCTGGGCTTGGGTGGTCAGGTACATGGAGTCCTGCTTCACGGCCCACTTCATCTGGTAGCCGGGCAGCAGGTTCACTTTCGCAAACTCCGTCCCGTTGAGCGGCCCCGGCAGAATGGTAGCCGTTTTACCTACCGTTACTACCGAGTCTTTGTAGAAGATGAACTGGTCGCTGCTGAAGTCGCCGGTGAGGTACTTCACGTTGCCCAGGCCCTGCAAGCCGCGGTTGCTCATGAGCACTTTGTTGAACAGCCGGCCTTTGCCCCCGTAGAGCGGGAACCCCTCCTTGGGCACGTTATACACGAAGCCCAGGGAGCCGTCGTCCTGCATGCTCAGCTTGGTCTGGAAATCGGGCATGATGCCGCCCGACACGAACGTGCCTTTAAAGCCCACGGCCGCCCGGTTTTTGTTGTTGAGCGAGTCGAGCTTGAAGGGCGGGATGTCAAAGTACACGGTGGTATCGTAGGCGCCGCCGAGCACCTCGGGCTTGTCGAAGTACACGTAGGCCCCGGTGCTGGCGTCGAAGGTGGGGTAGGCGCCCAGCTTCTTGCGGCCCGACTTGTTGTTGGGCGCGTTGATGTAGAGGCGACCGGCCGAGTTTTTCTTCTTGTTGGTCAGGGTCCAGTCTACGTCCTTGCGGGCCTTCATTACGGAGCCCTTCGAGCCCTTGCCCTTCACAATGATGGAGTCAATCTTGACCAAATCAATGTAGAACCCGTCGTAGTCGAACTTAAACTCCTTGCCCTTGAACACAAAGGCCGAAGCCACCACGGTGCCATTGAACAGCACCCCCCGGTTTTTCTGGATGCGGATAACGCTGGAGTCGGGCTTCACGAACACCGTCACGGAGTCATCGGAGAAGTTGAAGCGGTCCACGCCCCGCACAATCAGGTCGTTGGTGTTCAGGTCGAGGGTAGCGTTTTTGCCCGAGGGCGACAGGCTCTTGATGGCAATGTGGTCGTAGTCTTTTTTACCCCGCGACGAATTCACGTAGTGCATGGCTTTGGGTAGCAGCACTACCTGGTCGGTTTGCGGATACCAGGCTACGTAGCCGTCGCGGGCCAGGCCGGCTACGGCGGTGCGCACGTTGTCGGGCTTGAGCTTGCGGAAGGTGGCTACTTCCTGAATCGTGAACAGCCTCTTGTTGCCGTTTTCCATGCTGTAGCCCACCACCATCTGGAGCGGGTGCAGCTTGTTGATGGCCTTGATCTGCTGGTAGCGGGTGTTAGTGTAAAACTCCTTGGACTCGAAGTTGGCCGTTACCTGGTTTTTAGCCGTCAGAATGGAAAAGTCGATGTAGGGCGTACGCAGGGGCCAAGTCAGCAGCTCGGCCGTGACTTCCATCTGGTGGTAGGAGTCGTAGAAGGGCGTGGTTTTGTAGAGGCCGCTTTCCCGGGCCAGCTGCAGCACTTGCTTGGGCTTGTTGTACTTCAGCTTCACGCCGGGGTGAGTCAGCGAGTCCTGCTTGTCCTGGAAGATGGTAACGGCCGCGTGCGAGGCCGTAATCACGGAGTCGCCCAGTTCATACGCCCGCGAGGAAGCCCGGAACTTGGGCTTGCCGTCTACATCCACAATAATGCGCGACAAGGCTCCGTCCAGGGAAGCCGACAGCGCCCGGTTGCCCGACAGCGAGAAGCCGCCGAAATAACGAATGTTTTGCCCGATGTTTTTTACCCGCGCGTCGTTGGTATTGGACACGAAACGGGGGTAGCCGGTATCGGTAGTGGGTGTTTTGCGCTTCAGGCTGCGGTAAGCCAGCCAGCCCTGCACGGGCTGTTCCAGCACGGCCGGGTAGGTGAGCGTTACCGGCTGGGCCGTAAACTCGGGCCGGGTAATGTCGAAGTCGTACGTGGTCAGGTCGGCCGTAACGGGATTAGCATTTACCTGCCAGGCGTACTGCCCACCGTAGCCCACAAAACGGTTGCGAACGGGCATCACCGCGCCGCTGGTTTTGCGGATAAACACGGAGTCGCCCGACGAGGCCAGAAACAGGTCGGCGTCTTTGATAAGCAGCACCGGGCCGCGGGTAGAAGGCGCTACGTAAGCGCTGTAGGAAGGCGTTTGGTCGGTCCAGCCGCTCCCGTCGGCAGATTTGGCCGCCGTGCCGCTGTCTGTGTTCCAGGGGTCTTCGTCGCCCCAGCCGTTGTTTTTCTTTTTGGTATCCAGCTTCTTGGTAGAAACGGTGGCCGGGGCCGGCGTAGGGGCCGCCGGGGGCGCGGGCGGTGCCATGGAAGGCATGTCCGTTTCGTTGTAGGCAAAGCTGAACGTGCCGCCTACCACGCGCAAGGTGCTGTAGCGCGAGCGGTACAGAAACCGGGTGTCCAGGAACTGCGCAGCGCTGGCCATAAACTTCTCGGCGTCGGTCGGCTGCTCCTTTTCCAGGGCTTTGCCCGCCACGCTCAGAAACTCGGTCATCTGCTGATCCGAAAAATTCTGGACCAGTGCCCCGGCCGCAATGGCCGTATAGAAATGCTCGAAGTGGGGCTTGGGCCGAAACTTGCGCGCCAGCATGTACTGGCTTAAGGACACAATGTAGCGCTGCTGGGTAGCCGTGAGCTTGTTGCTGGCCCACAGTTGCTGCAGGCGCGTGCCGGCGGCTTTGGCCGCGCCGTTGTTGGTGGTAGCCATCATTGACTGCACATCCACCATGAACTGCTCGGGCTCGGAGCTAAGCTTGCCCGTGAACCTAGGCAGCGCTGGCGCGGCTGCCGGCGCGCCGGCCGGTTGTTTGGCAGGTTGCGGTTTCTGCTGCGCCCAGGCCGGAGCATGTATTCCCAACAGCAGCGCGCAAACCCATCCAAATAGAGTACGCTTCATATCAAATTCGTCAAAGCCTGATTAATCGCCTACAATTTCGACAAAACCCAGCACTTTTCGCGCCGGATTGGCCCGCCCCTCGCCACAATCATAGGGCACCTTTTTTTTATACCATTCTGATCGTCAGCCTAGTTCCAGCAGTGCCTAGTAGAGCTTGAGCTGTAGCGAGGAGGCAGGCGAAAAAACGACCCGTCCCAGGCAAAATTGTTGCCTGGGACGGGTCGGAAAATTTCTGCTAGGTGTAGCTGCTCTTACCCATCAACCAGTCATTCCGAGCAGCGCCGGGAGTCTGGGTTTCCTACTCAAAAAGTTGGCTTAGATTCCCCGCTTTGCTCGGAATAACTGGTAGTGACTAGGCCGTTATGCTCTGCTGGAACCTAGGCGGGCTGCCGGAACACGGCCGACACCCAGTGGTTTTGGGTGCGGTGGCTCTCGTACTGGAAACCAGCTTTTTCAGCCGCTGCTTGAATAAGAGGCAAGTCGTCCTCGTAGAAACCGGAAAACAGGATGGGCCCGCCGGGTTTTAGGTACTGGGCATAGGCACCCATGTCTTCCAGCAGTACATTGCGGTTGATGTTGGCCAGAATGATGTCGAAGGGCTCCTCCCCTGCCAGGGCCGTTACGTCGCCGAGGCGGGCCTCCACCTTGTCTTGCACATTGTTTTCGGCGGCGTTGTCGGCGGCATTCTCCGCGGTCCAGGGCTCCACGTCCACGGCCAGCACGTAGCGGGCCCCCAACTGCACGGCCATTACGGCCAGAATGCCGGTGCCACAGCCCATGTCCAGCACGCGCTTGCCGTGGTGGTCGATGCCGAGCTGGTTGGTAATCATCAGGGCCGTAGTGTCGTGGTGGCCGGTGCCGAAGGACATGCGCGGCATAATCACGATTTCGTGCTCGAGCTCGGGCCGGGCCTCGTGGAAGGGCGCCCGCACCGAAACTTTATCGGCAATAACCAGGGGCTGAAAGTTCTTTTCCCACTCAGCATTCCAGTTCTGGCGGGTAATGACGCGGTGCGAAAATTCCAGCTCGCCCAGGCCCTCGTAGCGGCTCATCACCTCAGCCACATTATCTGCCGAAAACTGGTCTTCATCAATGTAGGCGCAAAAGCCCTCGTCGTTGTCTTCGAAGGTGCTGTATCCTACTTCGGCCAGCTCAGCCACCAGAATATCCGACAGCTCGCGCGGAGCTTGTACGCGTACTTCAACGTAATCCATACCCAGAAAACTATCAGGAGTCAATCAAAACAAAACCGTCCCGCACCAGGGGCGCGGGACGGCAAAGGTCGGGGGAAAAAACGGGCTACCCTACTGCTTGCGGCAGCCGGCAAAGGCGCGGGCTTTCGTGTAGTGAAACGAGAAGTCGGCCAGGTTGCGGTTGTCCGTCACGAATAGCACATAGTCGGCAAAGTCGCGCGAGTCGGTGAGGTACCACAGGCCCACCTTATCGGCGAAGAGCTTGTTGGTTTCCTGATACACCAGCACATCGGCAAAGGCTTCCTCCGGCTCCTGGTACACTACCCCAAAGCACTGGCTCCGGCGGCGCGGGTCCGTTTCCAGATACACCGAACCGTAGAGGCGGCAGGGGTCTACGGAACGCACAACCGTTGCGGCCAAGGGGGTAGGCAAAGCGGGCCGGAACGGATTCAGGGCCAGCAGGCCGGAGAGAAGAAGGGTAGTAAGCATGAAAGGCGTAACGCGGGCAGGCTGGAAAAACGTTTGTCATCCGGAGCCCAGCAAAGGGCCACATCACGCGGGCACGAGTTTTTATGATACAGCCGTGCTGACGTGGTAAGGCCCCTTGCTGGGCACCGGATGACAAGAGCAAACTTGCTGCCGGATACTTAAAACGACTTGATAATTTCGGTGAAGTCGCGCGACTTCAGGGAAGCCCCGCCGATGAGGCCGCCGTCTACGTCGGGCTGGCTGAACAGCTCGCGGGCATTCTGGGCGTTGGCCGAGCCGCCGTACAGAATGGTGGTATTGTCGGCCGCCTCGGCGTCGTAGGCGCGGGCAATTTGCTCCCGAATAAAGGCGTGCACTTCCTGGGCCTGGGCGCTGGTAGCCGTTTTGCCCGTGCCAATGGCCCAGATAGGCTCATAGGCCACTACTACCTGGTCAAACTCCTCGTTGGAGAGGTGAAACAGGCCGTCTTTCAGCTGCTTCTCAATAAACTTGAAAGTATCCTCGGCTTCGCGGGTTTCCAGCGACTCTCCCACGCAGAAGATGGGCTTCAGGCCGGCGGCCAGGGCAGCTTTCAGCTTCTGGCTCAGCAACTCGTCGTCCTCGCGGAAGTATTGCCGCCGCTCCGAGTGGCCCAGAATTACGTACTCAGCGCCCACCGACTGTAACATCTGAGCGGAAACCTCGCCAGTGAAGGCACCACTTTCCTTTTGGTGGCAGTTTTGGGCGCCCAGGTGGAAACGGCCACCCTGGGGCAGCTGCTTGCCAATAACCGACAGAAACGGAAAGGGTGGACACACTACTACCTCCACCTGGGAGCCTGTTACTTCGTCCTGCACCATGTTGACAATTTCGGAAATCAGCGCCTGACCATCCTGGAGGGTGGTGTTCATCTTCCAGTTGCCGGCCACAATATTCTTACGCATAGCGGAAAGGGTTGGGGTTGGGATTGGCTTGCAAGTTATGATAATGAAGAATTAGGAATGAAGAACGAGGAATGAGGCGGTAAGGCAAGAGGACAGTAGATTTCCCACTCCTCACTCCTCATTCTTCATTCTTCATTCCTACTTCCTGGCCCCTACCCCACCACGCCAGCCCAAGCCCGACCAGCGCTACCAAACCGGCCGCGGCCAGCGCCATCCAGGCCAGCACGAGCGTATCGGCTTCCGGGCGGCGGGCGGCCCAGATACCCACTAAACCCCAGGCAACGGCCGCCGGGTAGGCCAACTCCCGAAACTGCTTGGTCACGTTCAGAGCCAGCCCGGCCGTAATACCGACCAACACAATGGCTAGCTCAATGCTGCGCTCCGCCCCTGGCTGCCACTGCGTGCCCAGAGCCAGCGTCACGTTTACTACCGTCGCCACCGAAATCCACCCCAGATACAAGCCAAAGGGCACGCTGCTGTACCAAGGCGCCTGCCCGCCCCGCACCACGTGGCGGGCCCGATCATAGACTACCGCCAGGCTAGCCAGAATGCCCAGCATCACGACCATGCTTAGCGGCAGCAGCTCATAGGCAAACACCACCAGCCACAGACCCGTCAGCAGGTTTGCCAGCACCAAGGGCCGGGCCACGGCGTCGGGCAGGGGGTTGCGGCGCTGGGCCGGCAGCAGCTGCCACCCGGCGTACGCCAGCAGGCTTAGAAAAATAACGCCCCAGATGCTGAAGGCGTAGCCGGCTGGCGTAAGCAGCGTGGGGTATTTATAGGAGACTTGCGCGTTGGTTTGCCCATTAAAAGGGTAGCGCTGGGAAACAAAGTTGAGCACAATGTTGCCCACAATGGCCCCCGACGCAGCCCAGCGCCAGGCGCGGCTTTCGGTGGGAGCCGTCAGGGCATCAAAGGCGGCAGCAGCAGTGGTAGAAACCGGCATAGGTAGTGGTAATGGCAGGGAAAGAACTGGCCGCAAGTACGTACGCAACCAGTGAAATTGAGGTGCTGCTGCTGCCGCTTCGCGCCCCATTGAACTCGCTTGCTTGTAGCTGCTACATATCCCCTAGCATTGCTATTACAAGCTGCCTGTCCATTTGTGTTATCATCTTATTTCACCTTTGTTTTTCTTTTATGCACAAGCACATGCTCTCCGCCTTGGCCCTTACGTTTTTCGCTGGTTTCGTAGCAGTAGCCCAAACCGCGCCCGCAGTAAAAGCCACCCGCACTACTGCCTCTACTACCGCCGAAAAGACTACTACCACTACTCGCCCAACGCAGGGCGCCGCTGCTACCAGCCCTAAGGTCACTCCTAAAGCCGAGGCCAGTACGCCAGCAAAGACCAGCAAGCCGGCCGCCGCCCAGTATTATTAGGCCCCAGCCACTACCACAGAAAAAGCCCCGGCACCTGCAGGTACCGGGGCTTTTTCTGTGGTAGCCAGTGCAAACGGTTAGAGCTTCTCAGCTAAGAAGCGGGCCGTGTGGTTGGTGTCTTTGAGTTTGATCATTTCCTCGGGCGTGCCTTCGAAGAGCAGATGGCCGCCGTTCAGGCCGCCTTCGGGTCCGAGGTCAATCACCCAATCGGCGCACTTGATGATGTCCATGTTGTGCTCAATGATGAGCACCGAGTTGCCTTGCTCTACCAGCGCGTTCAGGGCCGTCATCAACTTATTGATGTCGTGGAAGTGCAGGCCGGTGCTAGGCTCATCGAAGATGAACAGGATTTTATCGTTCTGCAGGGTGTTGCCCTTGGTCAGGAAGGAAGCCAGCTTTACGCGCTGGGCCTCGCCGCCGGAAAGCGTGTTGGCCGACTGCCCTAGTCGGATGTAGCCCAGCCCTACGTCGTCGAGGGGCTTGAGGCGCTCCACAATTTTGGGCTGGTCCTTGAAGAACGTGATGCTGTCCTCAATGGTCATTTCCAGCACCTCGTTGATGCTCTTGTCCTGGAACTTCACGTCCAGAATATCCTGCTTGAACTTGCGGCCCTCACAGGCTTCACAGGTCAGGTAGATATCAGCCATGAACTGCATTTCAATCTTGACCTGGCCCTCGCCCTGGCACACCTCGCAGCGGCCCCCGTCAATGTTGAAGGAGAAGTGCGAGGGTTTGAAGCCCCGGGCTTTGGCCAGCTGCTGATCGGCAAACAAGGTCCGGATGGCGTCGTAGGCTTTCACGTAGGTGACGGGGTTCGAGCGGCTGCTCTTGCCGATGGGGTTTTGGTCGACGAACTCGACGTGGGTTACCTGCCCGTTTACGCCCGTTAGGCGGTCGAATTTGCCCGTAGCCTCCCCGGCGCCACCGCCGAGCTGCTTGAGCAGGGCCGGCGCCAGAATCCGCCGAATCAGGGTAGACTTGCCCGAGCCGGACACGCCCGTTACCACCGTCATCACGTTCAGCGGAAACTTCACCGATACGTTCTTGAGGTTGTTTTCGCGGGCGCCGGTTAGCTCTAGGGCGTTGCGCCAGGGGCGGCGGGTTTTAGGCACGGCTACCTCTAGGCGGCCACTTAGGTATTGGCCGGTGTAGGTGTCAGACGCCAGCACCTCAGCGTAGGTACCCTGGAACTGGAGCACGCCGCCGCCGCTGCCTGCCTCAGGCCCGATGTCGATAATCTGGTCGGCCTGCTCCATCATCTTGTCCTCGTGCTCCACCACAATAACCGTATTGCCAAGCTGCTGCAAAGAACGCAGCACGCCAATAAGCTGCTCGGCATCCTTGGGGTGCAGACCAATGCTAGGCTCATCGAGAATGTACATGGAGCCCACTAGGGCCGAGCCCAGCGAGGTAGCCAGGGAAATCCGCTGACTTTCCCCGCCCGAAAGTGTGCTGCTCAGGCGGTTCAGGGTGAGGTAGCCCAGGCCCACGCGGTTCAGGTACTCCAGGCGGTTGGTAACTTCCGTCACGAGGCGCTCGGCTACTTTGGACTCGTGCTCTGGCAGGTCGAGGTTCTGGAAAAACTCCAGGGCCCGGCTCACGGGTAGCAGCACCAGGTCGGTAATGCTCTGGTCCTGAATCTTGACGTACTGGGCGTCTTTGCGCAGGCGCGTGCCGCGGCAGTCGGGGCAGGTAGTGCGGCCCCGGTAGCGGCTTTGCAGCACCCGATATTGAATTTTGTGGGTTTGACCCGCCACCCAACGGAAGTAGGCATCCAAGCCCTCGAAGTACTTGTTGCCTTTCCAGAGCAGCTGGCGCTCGGCCTCGCTCAGCTCGTTGTAGGGCCGGTGAATGGGGAAATCGAAGCGGATGCCGTTTTTCAGCAGGGGCTTCAACCACTCGCTCTGCTTGTCGGTGCGCCAGGGAGCAATGGCGCCTTCGTACACCGTCATGCTCTTGTCCGGGATTACCAGGTCCTCGTCGATGCCCAGCACCGAGCCGAAGCCTTCGCAGGTCTGGCAGGCGCCGTAGGGATTGTTGAAGGAAAAGAAGTTGACGCTGGGCTCCTCGAATACTTCCCCGTCCAGCTCAAACCGGTCGGAGAACGTGCGGGTCTCCTCGTCGAGCTTGGCCACGCAGGTACCGTGCCCCTCGAAAAAGGCCGTCTGCACCGAGTCCGACAAGCGAAACATCAGGTCTTCGTCACCGGGCTGAATGACGGCGCGGTCAATCATGATATACACGTCGCCCTGCACTTCGGGCTGGCCTTCAGCAATCAGCTCCTCAATGAAGGCGGTTTCGTTGTTTACCACTACGCGGCTGTATCCTTTCTGCAAGAGCAAATCCAGCTCCTTGCTCATGGGGCGTCCGTCTTCACTGGGCAGCAGGGGCGCCAGAATCATCACGCGGGTACCTTCGGGCAGACGGAAGAGGTAGTCCACCACGTCGGCCACATTGTCTTTGCGCACCTGCTCGCCACTAATAGGTGAGTACGTGCGACCCACGCGGGCGAAGAGCAGCTTGAGGTAGTCGTAAATTTCGGTACTGGTGCCTACCGTGGAGCGGTTGTTCTTGATGCTGACCTTCTGCTCAATGGCAATGGCCGGCGAAATACCCCGGATATAGTCCACGTCGGGCTTGTCCATGCGGCCCAGGAACTGGCGGGCGTAAGACGAGAGGCTCTCCACGTACATACGCTGCCCTTCGGCGTACAGCGTGTCAAACGCCAGGCTCGACTTACCCGAACCCGACAGGCCCGTAACTACGATAAACTTATTGCGCGGCAGCGCTACGCTCAGGTTCTTGAGGTTATGAACCCGGGCGTTTTTAATCAGAATAAACTCGCGCGGGTCGAGCTGGTCAATCGGGTCGGCCGCGGGGGCGGCTACTTGCAAAGCGGAGTTATCGGCCATAGGTCGTTTAACAGCCCGGGGCTAGGGTTTGGTTTCCGGCCGGGGTAGTTTGGGCAAGCGAAGGTACGGCGGGGGAGTTCAACAGAATTTACAACTACGCTTTCAGCCAAGAAGATTTCATATCTACCTTGCTGCTCGTATTCTTCATTATCATATTCTCTTCGTTTCCTGATGCGTTTACTGTTGGGGCTAGCTTTACTGCTGGGTAGTTTTTCACCGGCTCTAGCACAATTCAACAAGAAAGAAGCGGCCACGCAGTTAGCGAAAGCCGACCAGGTAGATGCCACCAACTTTGCGGCAGTCAAGGACCGTATTATGGTCCGGGTATATCCGCAGCAGGCGTTTGCCAAAATTGGCACCGCCAACAACGTAGTGCGCATAGATGCTGAAGGCACTTACACTGTTTTAGTGCTTGACATGGGCACTGTTTTCAAAGGCCTTGACAGAGCAACCTTCACTACCTGGGGCATTAGTGAGAACGAGGCCTTTGCACTCGGGCACCACAACGTGGGCAAGCAACAAGTAGAGGTTTCCTCCCGCCCTATTGGTGACAGCCTCAGCATTGGCTTGTATTTAAACGACGATTATGCCGCTGCCTACCTGCTCAATACTGAGCAGAATGGCAAAGCATATATCGGGAAATACGGGGCCGTGGTGTGTCTACCGGCCAGAGGAATTGGGGTTATTTACCAGATGAATGACCCGGTGTCGTTTGTGAAAATGATGCAAAGGACTCAGGAACTGATGCAGAAATTCTTTTCTACTCAGCCCGGCTCAATTTCGCCTGACTTCTACTGGTACTACCAAGGCAGATTCACCAAAATCAACACGCTCACCACCGCGCAAGGGCAATTCACTGTCATAGCTCCAGCCGGCTTGGCTGAATTGGCTGCCTCTCAGAAATAAGCGCGCCAGTGTACTACCGCTTCAACGCCTTCCCCACTACCCCCTCCCACACCTCGTACCCGGCGGGCGTCATGTGGAGGCTGTCGGATACGAACAGTTCCGGGCGGGGCCGGCCGTTGGGGCCCAGCATGGGGGTAGCCACGTTCACGTAGCGCAGGCGTTTGGGGTGCTGCTCAATGTATTCCCGGATGAGGCGGTTGGCTTCCTGCACCTTGGGGTAGAGCACCCAGCGCGAGGGGCTGGGCTTGATGGCCAGGAACACCAGCGGCACCTTGGGTAGCTTCTGCTGCATGAGCTGCTCGAAGGCCAGAAACGACTGAAACACTTCCTGCGGGGTAGCGCCGGAGCCAATGTCGTTGTCGCCCTCGTAGAGCACCACTTGCCGGGGTTGGTAGACTGCCACCAGCCGGTCGAAGAAGTACAGGGCATCGGGGAAACGGGAGCCGCCGAAGCCGCGGTTCAGGACGGGGCGGCCGGCAAAATCCTGCCGCAGCGTTTCCCACTTACGAATGGACGAGCTGCCGTAGAACAGAATAGGTCGCTTGGGCGGGGGCGTCAGGCTATCCTGCCGGGCGAAGGCGCGCAGTTCCTGGGTCCATTGCGCCGGGTTGACGGGAGTGATTTGCGCCCAGCCGCTGCGGGTAGCAACGGTTAAAAACAGCAGGAACGCACCGGCACGTACTCGGCGCAAAACACAGTAAGCCATCAGCAGAAAAGATAAGGAATACGGCAAGGTAACCCGGCGCCCGCAAAGCACCCGCCTTATTTTCTATACCCCAAGCAGCCAAGCCAGGCCCAAAATAAATATAGCATGCGCTATATACTTTCAAACAGGACAATACGGCCAAGGCGCTAAAAAATTTTAGCCCTTCTCACTACCGCCAATCCCTTTCTGCGGCTTCCGGCGTAACTCCGGTTGGCATGTATGCGTCAAGTTTGATATTTTCATACCTAGTCTGCGCGCTAAGCGGTAAAATACCCCTGTTGACTTTCATTTTATGAAGAAAACCCTACCCGCACTTTTCCTGCTTTGGCTACTATATTGGTTACCGCTGGCCTCTCTGGCGGCCGCCGACCAGCCCCCGTTGAACGGACAGTGGAAAGGCCCGTTGAAGGTGCCGGGCGGTCAGCTGACGCTGATTATTACCCTGGTTCCTTTGTCCAATGGCACCTACTACGCGGCGCTTGATGCGCCCCAGCAGCGCATCAGCCGCATGCCGGCCGAGGTGACCTTGAAGGGCAGCGACATTACCGTGAGCATTGAGCAGGCCGGCAGCAAGTTTGTGGGCAAAGTAAAGGACGGAGGCGCCACGTTTCAGGGCACTTGGTCGCAGCCCGGCCTCACGGCCCCGCTTACACTTACCCGCCTGAAGCCGGCAACCCAGCCCGTGGCCGCCAGCAAGCCCCGCCTCACCCCGCCCTACCGGGAGGAAGAAGTTAAATTCCTGAACACCAAAGCTGATTTGGCCCTGGCTGGTACGCTCACCATTCCGGCCGGGCCGGGCCCTTTCCCAGCTGTGGTGCTGCTCTCCGACAATGGCCCCCAGAACCGCGACGTGGAGCAGCAGGACTACCGCATGTTCGGGTCCTTGGCCGACCATCTTACCCGCCGTGGTATTGCCGTGCTGCGCTTCGATGACCGGGGCGTGGGCAAGTCTCAGGGCAACCATTTCACTACTACCACCGTGGACCTGGTGACGGACGCCCAGGCTGCCATGGTGTACCTGCGGGCTAAGCCCCTCATCGACCAGCGCTACATTGGCCTGATCGGGCACGGCGAGGGCGCCAACGTGGCGCTGCTGGCCGCCGCTGAGCAGCAGCCCGCTACCCCGGCCTTCGTGGTGGCGCTGTCGGGCTACGGGATTCCGGGCCGCGACGTGATTCTGCGGCAGCAAGTGGAAATTATGCGCCTGATTGGCTCTAACCCGGCTCAGGTGAAGGCCGCGCTGGAGCTGCACAAGGAAATGGTAGAAATCATTCGGCAGACGCCCAACGACAACCAAGCCCGCGGCAAGGTAGCCGCCACGCTGCGCTTCAACAACACCGACATGGACCCCCACATGGCTCGGGCCCGCGCCGTACAGCTTACCTCGCCTTGGTCGCGCTACTTCCTCGATTTTGATCCTACCCGCAGCCTGGCTGACGTGAAATGCCCGGTGCTGCTGCTGGGCGGCTCCAACGATTTGCAGGTGGACCCCAGCCAGAACATGGGCCCGCTGAAGCAGGGCCTGAAGAACGCCAAAGTGAAATCGGCAAAGCTGGCGGGCGTTAACCACTGGTTTCAGCCCGAAATGAAAGACTGGCCCCTCGTAAATGGGGAGCAGACGCCCACCTTCTCGCCCAAAACCCTGACGACGGTGCGGGAATGGATATTTGACAACACGGAGCGGCCCCAGCCCTTGCCCACCTCAGATGCTAAGACGGCTACTACCCCTAAGCCGGCCGCCAAACGAGCCCCTAAATCGGCCCAGGCCAGCCGCTAATCCAGTACGCTTCCCAAACCAGACAAAAGCGTCGAGGCTGAGCTTCGGCGCTTTTCTTTTGCCCATGCCGCACGGAACCTCCGCCTTGCTTTCGAGCTTATAGACTCCCATGCTAGCTCTGCGCACCGACTTACACGACATTCTCGCTTTTGGCATGCTCAGCCGGCATACGCTTGAAATTCTTCGTCACAAGCATGGCGTTAGCGAGGGCGAGTTGTTTTCGGCGCTGATGCAAGTGCTACGGGAGCAGCGGGCAGTAAGTACTACCCCTTGCCCCGCCCCGGACCAACTGGTGTGCCGGGCCGATGAGCACATTTGCCGGCACTGCGGGGAGATTCTGTGGAAGAAGGACGCCATGAAGCACCTATGGCAAGCCCACGACCTGGTGGTGCGTCTGCGACCTGAAGAACACTACACCACAGATGTACGCCTAGCTGCCCTTTACCGCGAAGCCCAGGCCGCCGGCACCGACCCAGCGCCGCTGGTAGCCGCCTGGGCCACGGCAGAGCAATTTCGGGGGCAGTTCGCGCCTGCGCCCGGGGCCGGCTTGGGCCGCTACCTGGTGCGCCGCCGGGGCTACACCATGTTGCTGGTAGGAGCTTCCTCACTCAATGGCCAGTATCACCGGCAGGATCTGAACCGCGACAACCAGCGGCGCGGCTTTGTCCGGTGTTTGCAAGGCACCTTCCTGTTAGTCCCGATGCGGGCTTAACTCAAGCACAGGTAAACCACTCAAAATGTGCATAAGACCTGTGTTATCCACAGACTTATCCACATTTCATACAATTATCTAGGCTAACCCCATTATTTGGCATCTATTGGAAACGAGGATGCGTAGGAAATTCTCTCCCTATATGTTCTGCCATATGACTTTCTCTCACTCCCTTTTAATTGCAGCCAGTGGTTTGTGTCTGTTGGCCTCCTGCCAGGGCCGGGAGCAGCCCTTTAGCACGGGCTCTGAAAATGCAGCCGCTGATAAAGACGCCGGCGCCGCTACCCTGCCCCTAGCTGGTATCTACGCCGATACCATGCCTTGCAACGACTGCCAGGGCATTGCCACCCGCCTCACCCTCCGGCCCGATAGCCTGTACGAGTTGCAGGAAACCTACCTTGGGCGCACCTCGCCGGTTAATTACCGCCGGGGCCCGTGGCGGGTGCGCGGGCAGGTGGTTACTCTGGAGCCCAGCGGCAACGACCCGGCCCGGCGCTACTCCGTGGAAGCGGACGAGTCGTTGCGCTTGCTGGATGCTACGGGCAAGCCCATGCAGGCAAATAACCAGGACTACACCCTGAACCGCACGGCCAACAGCGACCTGAGCGCCGCCGGTACTCGCCGGGAGTTTACGGGCAAGTTCACGTACCAGGCCAATGCCGCCAGCCTGATTGAATGCGGGTCGGATAAGCGCTACACCATAGCGCCGACCGGGCTTACCGCTGATTTGCAGCGCCGCTACACTACCACCCGCAAGGACGATGGCCAGGCCGTTTTTGTGCGGGTACTGGCTACGGTGCAAAGCCCGAGCGGTAGCGCCGAGGAAGGATTGGTGGTTGAGAAAATTCTGGAAATGAAGCCGGACCCCATCTGCCCTCAGGAGAAGAAACAAGCCTTTCAGCAGTAACCGGCCCATTAGTATCCACAAAAAAGCCCGCCCGAATATAGTTCGGGCGGGCTTTTTTGCGCAGCAACTAGCTTGTCAGCTACGCTTTTTGGGGCTGGGGCGTCAGGTCTAGCTGGCGCAGCTTATTGGCTTTTAGGGCCGTAACTGCCACGACAACCAACGTCATGGCGCCGCCGAAAACCACGGAGTTGACCACTCCCAGCAGTTTGGCCGCGGCTCCCGACTCAAAGGAGCCAATTTCATTGGACGAGCCGATGAAGATGTTGTTTACGGCCGATACCCGGCCCTTCATGTGCTCCGGCGTGAACGTGTGCAGCAGGGTAGAGCGCACAATCACCGACACGGAATCAAAGACACCGGTCAGGAACAGCAGCCCCAGGGAAAGCCAGAAGTTGGTGGACAAGGCAAAGCCGATGGTAGCCAGGCCAAACCCGGCTACGGCCCACAGCAGCTTGCGCCCGGCCCACTTCCGAATGGGAAAGTAGGTGAGGCTCATGGCCATCAGCACCGAACCCACGGCCGGCGCGGCGCGCAGGTATCCTAGCCCCTCAGCTCCTACCTTGAGAATATCATCGGCAAAGATGGGCAATAGGGCCACGGCTCCGCCAAACAGCACCGCAAACAAATCCAACGACAGGGCCGCCAGCACCAGTTGGTTGCCGAAGATGAACTGCACCCCACTTAGCAGGCTTTCCTTTAGGCTGAGCTTTTCGCCCTCCCGCACCGGTAAGGGCCGGCCCGCAATGCTAATAAAAATGCTCAGGGCTACGGCCATCAGAACAGCATCCACGGCGTAGGCCGTGGAAATACCAACGTTGGTCTGGTGCCGGCCAGCCAGCCCCACAATCAGGCCCCCAATAGCCGGCCCAATTACGGACGACGCCTGCCAAGTAGTACTATTCCAGGTAATGGCATTGGACAGCACTTGCCGGTCGGGGAGCAGCTGAGGCATAAACGAGAACAGGGCTGGCCCCAAAAAGCCCCGGGCAATGCCGCTCACGAAGATAACCGCGTACAGAGGTAGAGTGTAGAAAGCATCTTTCTGCAACAAAGCCAGCCCCGCCGGCCGCGACAACAGCCACAGGGAAACCGAGCAAAGCAGCAGCACCGCCACCGCCGACACGATGATGTTTTTGCGGCGTACAGAGTCGGCTACGTGGCCAGCGTACAAGGATACCACAATGCTGGGAATGGCTTCGGCCAGCCCAATCAGGCCCAGGGCCAGCGGATCATTGGTGAGCTTGAACATCTGCCAGCTCACTACTACCCCTTGAATCTGCGTGGCCATGACCATGGCGGCGCGGGCAGAAATCAACCGCCGAAAATCAGGAATGCGCAGGGCGGCGTAAGGATCGTGACGAGGGGTAGCAGCAGAAGCGGACATAGAACAGGAAAGCGAAAACCAGCGAGCGGGCAAAGGTAGCTCCCTTACAGCCGGTAGGGCAGCAGCGCCGTACTTTTACTGAATTGTCCTTGCCGGGCCGTCCGCTTACGCAGGCCCTTTTGCTTGCGTTATCGTATGCAACCAACGCCTTTGGTTTGTATTATACCCTCAGTAAGCTATAGGCCGAGCCGCCGACACAGCCGATAAGTGGTTTGCTGTACGTCGTATATTTTCCGTTTACCTACTCCTCCCTACTATGCCCTCAGCCCCACCCCCTACCGCCGCCGATTACGTGGAGTTTCACCGCCGGGATGAGCTAGGAGTGCTGATCATCCGCTGGACGCGGCCTGTTTCGGCTGCGGAGCTGCAGCAAAGCTATGAGGCTGCCTTAACCCTAGCGCGGCCGGCATCTACCCGGTATTGGCTGGCTGATTCGCGGGGCCGGGGCCCAGCCAGTGAGGACGACACCCACTGGGTCCTGACTCAGTTTATGCCGCGCGTAGCTGCCGTTCTGCATGGCCGGGTTTATCTGGCATTCCTGGTTTCAGCCGCGCAACTCAGCCCCGAGGAGCAGCAAACTGGCTCGCCCATGGTCTTCAGCGACCTTGCCCACGTTCGGCTCTTTGCCACGGAAGAAGCGGCCATCCATTGGCTTCACAGCCGCCAGCATCTCGACAGCGCCTAGGCTACGGCGCAGAGGTTGGCCATAAAGGAGGGCTACCCCGTATGCTAGCGTATTTCTCGCTCTTTCCTTTTCCCAAGCTTTCTATGTTCTCTTCCGCTATGCTCCTTCGTTCCCTCGTACTGGCCGCCCTGTTGTCAGGGGGCAGTGCTTTTTCCGCGGTTGCCCAAACTACTACCTCGACAACGGCGGCTACGCTGAAAGACGGAGCCTTCGTTCGTAATGGCAAGATATACCGCCTGCAAGCGGGGAAAGTCACGCCCCTGACTAGCCCTTTGCGTTTCAGCAACGGCCAGACGCTGCAGCCCGATGGTACCCTGATTAGCAAGAACGGCTCCCGGCGCCGCCTAGCCGATGGCAAAGCCGTAAATATGCAAGGCGACGTGGTACTTTACCGCGACGACATGATGACGGCCGAAGCCATTGAGCGTCATGATGAGGTAACCACCGGCTCGAAACCCACTGTAATCGAAATTCCTGCTACTGCCAACGTTATAGCCCTAACCCCAGAGCTGCAGCGTACCAGCCAGCGCCTCGAGCAGCTCCGGCAGCTCACTGATCTGCTAGCGGAGCGGGCCGCAGGGGCGGCAGCAGGTACTAAGGCCTCTGCGGCTTCCGAACAGCAAATTCAACAACTTAGTCAGCAGCTCCAACCATAGCGCACGGTTCTTGCTTCCGGCAGTATCCAAATAAGCTGGAGTTTCCTTATCTTAGGAAACTCCAGCTTATTTGCCTTATTATCAATCCATTATATTCATAAACACTATTTCATTAAGAATTGTATATACTGAATATTTTGGTTTCAGACTACGTGAAAAAAATTTTGGCTTTTCCGGGCTCAAGGCATTGTGTTTGGGCTGGCGGTTCTCTACATTTGATTTCACTGAGTTCCTTCTACTCTCTTCACTTCTCCTCGTTTTCACCGGCAACTGCACTCTATGGCCTAAAGCTCTACGTCCCCTAACTTTCGTAGTCTTTATGGAAACCATGCAGCCGAGCGACTCCGCTCTTATTTCGCTCTATATTGCCGGCCAGGAAGAAGCCTTCGCTCAATTACTTGAGCGGCACAAAGCCCGCGTATTTACTACCATTATGCTGATCGTGCGCGACGAAGACGTGGCCGAAGATCTGCTACAGGATACCTTTATCAAGGCCATTCACACCATGAAGGGCGGCCGCTATAATGAAGAAGGAAAATTCTCCTCCTGGATTTGCCGCATTGCCCACAATCTGGCTATTGACTGCTTTCGTCGGGAAAAACGCAGCCCTTTATTGAACCTTGATACAACAAGTCATGCGTTCAACTCGTTGTCGTTGGCAGAAGAGGGTGCTGAGGCTGCGCTTACCCGGGAAGAAACCCACGCGCGGCTTCGGGAGCTGATTCAGGAGCTGCCCGCGGCGCAGAAAGAAGTCCTGATCATGCGTCACTACGGCGACATGAGCTTTCAGGAAATTGCCGATGCAACGGGGGTCAGCATTAACACAGCGCTGGGGCGTATGCGTTACGCGCTGATTAACCTGCGGAAAAAAATGGCCGCGCAACCCGTTTTCTATGATCAAAACGTTTACCCACGAGAAGCTACTCCGGTACGTGTACAACGAATTGCCGGCTAAAGAACAGCAGGAAGTAGAACAGGCCCTGGTGCACGACGCCGACTTGGCCGCTACCTGCGCCGATCTGCTCCTGGCCCAACGAACCCTGGATGGGGCCCGCTGCACGCCCAAGCAGAGCACTACTAACTCTATCCTGCAGTACTCCCGTACTTTCCTGAAGGCCGGGTAGCATCTTCTTAGGGGAAACTTCTTGTCCTTACCCGCCTAGGTTTCTGGAAACCCAGGCGGGTAAGGACTTTTTTTGCGTGTATTTTGCGCGGTATTCATTCGTTGCAGCATGCGTAAGCCTGAGCGGTACCGCCATTTTCTGGAGTATTTCACCACCAATTTTCCGGAGCCGAAAACGGAGCTGGTGTACTCAAACCCCTACGAGCTGATTATGGCCGTGGTGCTGAGCGCGCAGTGTACCGATAAGCGGGTAAACCAGATTATGCCCGCCTTGCTCGAGCAGTTTCCTACCCCCGAGCAGTTGGGCGCCGCCTCCCCCGAAGACATTTTCCCGTTCATCCGTAGCGTTTCCTACCCCAACAACAAAGCCAAGCATCTGGCCGGCCTCGGCCGCTTGCTCATGGAGGAGTTTGGGGGCGAAGTGCCGAGCACTATTGAAGAGTTACAGCGCCTGCCGGGCGTGGGCCGCAAAACGGCTAACGTGGTAGTATCGGTTATCTACAACCAGCCGGCTATGGCCGTTGATACGCACGTGTTCCGGGTATCTCACCGGTTGGGACTGGTGTCGCGCACGGCCACTACCCCTCTGGCAGTAGAGAAAGAGCTGGTGCGCTACATCCCCCAAGACTTAATTCACAAAGCCCACCACTGGCTTATTCTGCACGGACGTTACATCTGCGTGGCCCGGCAGCCCAAATGCGGCATCTGCCCATTGAAAAGCTGGTGCAAGTATTACGCAGAGGTAGTGTCAAAGCAGGAGTCGGGGTTGCAAAAAAAGCCTCAGAAGACCCAGAAAACGCCAATCAGCCCCGACGACAGTACAACATAGTATATAAGTAGTCATAGGCGGCACATAAGCAATCAGTATGGTCATTCCCTAGCTTGCTCAAGAATGCGCTGGACTGTTTGACCTATTTGTTGGCGGTCAAACTGAGTAGCCGCAACCTGTTGGCCCGCTGCACCGGCAGCCTGCCGTTGGGCGGGGTTGCTCAGCACTTCCACCAGCAGTTCGGTTAGCTTTTCTGCATTGCCGGCGGGCGAAAACCAACCGCACTGGTGCTGCTCTACCAAGCTTTTGGTCCAGCCTTCATTCGTGACAATAACCGGCGTTCCAACGGCTAGGCTGTCATAGAACTTGGCGGGCGAGTTGGCGTCGAGCACTGGGAGCCCGAGAAAGGAAACAACCGATACATCGGCCAGCCGGAACCAGGTGAATACCGCGTGGCGGGGCTGGGCGGGCACCAGCTGAATTGCGGAGCAGCGGCTAGCTGCCGCCCGCAGCAGGGGTTCATCGTAGCCGTGGCCCATAAACAGCCAGACGGCGTTGGGGCGCACCAGCGCCAACTGCTCGGCGGCGGCAACCAGTGTGGGAATATCGTTGGCGCGCCCGAACGTACCGGCGTACAGAATCACCTGTCGTCCTTCCAGGCCCTGCTCCTGCCGCAAAGCAGCTACTGCCCCTTCCGTGGCCGCGGTCGCTAAATCCAGGTCCGTTCCGTTAAGAACCGTGTGCACCTTACCCGGGTCAAAGGTCCAGGGAGAGGTAGCGCCTGCCCCAACTTGCCGAACATAGCTCGTCATGTCAGGAGACAGGGTCATGATGGCCTGCGCTTGCTGGTAGAGTTTGCCCTCCAGCTTGTACAGCTGTTGCCGGGCCAGGGCACTGGGCACCGCACCCATGGCAATGGGAAAGGACGGCCACAAATCCTGCACTTCAAACACCCACGGCACCCGGCGCAGGCGGGCAACTTGCGCGGCGGCCCAGGCGGCGGTGAGTGGCGTACTAATTCCCCAAATGACATCGGGTTTATCAATGCGCAAGCCTTCCCGCAGGGCGTAGACCGCGTACTGCCCGAAGGAAAGTACCCGGCGGGCCGGGCCCATGTTGTTGTGGTAGAATACCGCCGCGGCCCGCATTTCCACTCCTGCCGGCAGCCACGGGAAACGCTCCGTCAGGCGCTGTGGCTCCCAGGTGCGGGTGGTAATAAGCGTAACACGGTGCTGCTGGGCTATCTGAGTCAGCAGCGAGTAGTGCCGGCTAGTAGCTGGGCAGTCGGGGTTGGTATGATACTGGCTGAAGACGGCAATGTGCATGGCTAGCTGATCCGGCCCCGGTTCTGCTTCGGGCGGTAGCGCGACTCATTGAGGATGCGCTGGGCGTTTTTCTCGGCCATCAGTTGCGGCAGCGTGACGTTCGGGTGGTCGGCCATGTACTTGCGCACAATCTGCCAGCCAATCCAGGCCCCTACCCTACCGGGGCACGTCTTGTCGATTTCCGGGATGTTGGGCCGCTCCCCGATGTACTTTTGAATGGTAAAGGGGGCCGTATTGTAGAGCAGGTTTTTGTCGATGAAGTGGGCCCAGATTTTCCCTTCGTTGAAGCTTACCCCGGCCATTTCCTTGTCGGTGTAGCCCATAATTAGGGAATCGGGGGTGCAGGGCAGCACTTTTTCGGCGAAGTACAAGGACTTGCCAAACTGCACCATCTCGCCCAGCATGGTTTGGTTGGTGAGCTGTTTCTGGTTGTACTTGCTGCTGATGGCCAGCGCCGCGGTAGGCAGCACGTGCTCTGGGGTGTAGCGCCGCTGAATGTAGCCCGGCACATTGGGCCGGTAGGCGGCTTTCGGCCCCACGAAGAAATCAGTGCTGATAACCAGCAGACTATCGTTAACGAACAAGTCTTGGCTCAGGCCGCTCACGAAGGTTTTCACGGGCGGAACCCGAAAACTGGGAAAGTAGTAGCGAATGTGCTGAAACATGGGCTGCAACTGCTGCTGCAGCTCCTCCGCGCGGAAAGTAGTATCAGCCTGGGCGCCTAGCTTTTGCAGACCGGAATTGGTAGCCAGGCGGGCCAAGGTAGTGCTGAGCACGCTGGTAGGGTACTGCCCGCTCTGCAAGAACTGCCGGGAGAATAAGCCGTGCTCTTGGATGAAACGCTCCGCGTCCGCCGGATTTTTGATCTGAAAAAAGGGCTTCTCCAGGCGTTCCAACGCTACCGGCGCCGAAACCTTAGCAACTTCCGGGTCTAGTTCACAGCTTTCTTGACCTTTACTACAGGCTGTCAGGCCCAATCCGGCGGCCATCAGGAGTGCCAACAAGGTCCGCATACGGGCAGGAATGTGCATCACGCTTCTATCTTTAAGGCGAAATTAGCCAAAACGAAACGGCTCACCGCCGCGGCTTCGTGTTTCCCTCACTGTAATTCCGCAATTGCCATGAAAAAAGCCCTGCTCGCCTTCCTGATTAGCGGTGCCACCATCGGCGCGGCCTCCGCCCAGGTTGAAATCGGCCTGAAGGTTTCCCCCTCCATTACCAGTCTGCGTGCCGACTCTCCCACCGCCTATGGCTTCCAGAGCGAGTCGTCTAAACTGGGGTTGGGAGGCGGCCTCATCATTGATTATTTCTTTGGCCAGAACTACGCCTTCAGCACTGGCCTGGAGCTAACGGGAAAAGGCGGCACTATCAGCTACTTCGACCAAACCCTTAACCGCCGCCAGGAGCAAAAAATCGGGCTGCAATACCTGCAGGTGCCCGTTACGGTGAAGCTGTTCACCAACGATGTGGCCACGGACACGAAGCTGTATTTTCAGCTGGGCGGCTCCCTGAATGCCGCTATTGCGGGCCGCGTTAATGGAGACAAGCGCTACGTAGACCCAGCTACAACCCAAGAAACCAAGGCTTCTAAGCACGTCATCATCCCGGATGCGTCGTTGCGGGGTGGCTTCGGGGTGGAGTACCAGCTAGGCCAAAGCACCAAGGTGCTGGCAGGCGTTAGCTACCACCGCGGCTTGTTCAACATCGACAGATATTTCGAGAACGAGCGGGATTTCAAAGAAGTGGAGCTGAAAAACTCTGAATTCGCGTTGGATCTGGGCATCAAGTTTTAACTCAGCTTCCCAGTAACCAGTAAAGGCCCGCGTACAAAAGTGTACGCGGGCCTTTGGTTTGCTGATCGGCTGGTATTGCCAGCCCCGGTTTCTGGCCGGGAGCGGGCACCTACCGGGTGCCGGTAGGCGCTGTCAGTTCCTTGGGTAACTCCTGGAGGGCCCGGCGGATCTGGCTTACTACGTGGCTTACGGCGGTAGTGCTGGCAGCCTCCGGCTGACCCGTGGGCGGAACATGCTGCTCGAGCTGCTGCATAGCGGGTAACACTCCCTGAATGCCCAAGGACTCAACGCTGGGCTTTACGTGGTGAATCAGGGCGGCCACCTGGGGCCAGTTGTTGCTGGCGGCGGCGGCTTCCAACTCAACCAGGCTCGCGGGCATGTTCGTTAGAAACGACTGGATGATTTTGTCCACGAAAGCGGCGCGGCCGCGGGCCATGGCCTGCAGCTTGGTCAGGTCGTAGCTCGCCACAGGGGTAGGAGGAGCGGGCTGCATCAGGGCTTCCAGGTGCCGGTATAAGTCCTGCTCTTCGAAGGGCTTGGTCAGGCAAGCATTCATGCCAGCGGCTAAATACCGGGCATTATCGGCCCGGAAGGCATTGGCCGTTAGGGCCAGAATGGGAATGTTGGCCAGCGCCGGATCGGGTAGTTTACGAATAATAGCGGTAGCCTCCAGCCCGCTCATCCCGGGCATCTGGATGTCCATTAGAACGGCGTCGTAGGTGCGGTGCTGGAGCATTTCGAGGCCAATTTGGCCGTTTTCGGCTTCGTCAACTTCTACTCTCCACTCCTCCAGCAGCATGCGGGCTACGTCGCGGTTGATTTCGTTGTCTTCTACCAGCAGCACGCGCCGCCCACGCAAGGCGCCCGTATCAAAGGCGGAGGGTACGGGGGCTTGCGTTACGGCGGGCGTACGGGGGAAATCCAGCACAAACCGGAAACGGCTACCCTTTCCCAGTTCGCTTTCCACCATTAGGCTACCGCCCAGCTGCTCCACAATGGCGCGGGAAATACTCAACCCCAGCCCCGTGCCCCCGAAGCGCCGGGTAGTATCGGCATACGCCTGGGTGAAGCCTTCAAAAATGCGCGTCTGCTGCTCCGGCGGAATCCCAATTCCGGTGTCGGCCACCACAAACTCCACGGTAAGGGTATCGGCGGTAGAGGCCAGCTGTCGGCTGCTGACGGTAATGTGGCCCCCGGGCTCCGTGAATTTAATGGCGTTGGCTACCAAATTTATCATTACCTGGTTAATGCGGTACGGGTCGGCGCTAACCCAGGGCAGGGGGCACGTGTCGCGCAGGGGCATAGCTGTTACAGTCAGCCCTTTTTCCACGGCTTGCATCACCAGCGGCTGCAACGATTCGCCCAGGGAATCGCAGAGGTTGAAAGCGGTTTGCTCAAACTCCAGCTTCCCCGACGTGATTTTGGCCATGTCCAGCACGTCATTGATAATCATGAGCAGATGCTGGCCTGAGCTGCGGATGATGCGCACGAACTCCTGCTGACGGGCGTCGAGGCGGGTTTTGGCTAGCTGCCCAGCCATACCCAGCACCCCGTTCATGGGCGTGCGAATTTCGTGGCTCATGTTGGCCAAAAAATTCTCCCGGGCACGCACGGCAGCCTCGGCCTCATCTTTGGCCCGGTTCAGCTCCTGCTCTGCCAGGATGCGCTTCGTGATATTAACCAGATACAGGTTGGCGTACCCTTCCTCAGCGAAAGGAGCCACGAAAACGGCATAAAACCCCTCCCCTACGGCTATATCTACCTGCCAAGGCTGGCTGTGCTCCAGGGCGGTAGCCGCCAGCCCCTGGGCTTTGGCCAGCAACCGGTTCTGGTCGGCTTCACTCAGGGATTTGAACAGTGAATTAGCCGCTTGGTTGGTATAAAGCAGTTGTCCCGCTTCATCCAGACGAAAAATAGGATTCGGGTTTTGCCCGGGGATACTAGCCACAGCCCGCAGCCGATCCGTGGCCTGGTGATACTCCGTCACGTCGCGCAACCGAATCAGCACGTTGCTGCCAGTGCCGGTAGCAGCGGGAATGGGCATGAAGTCCCGCTCCAGCACCCGGCCGTCCGCCAGCTCTACGGGGTCGTTGAACACCGGGGCTCCTTGCTGGCGCTTGCTGTGCACGGCTTGCGCAAAGCTCCCAGGGTCCATGGTAAGCGGCATCAGAATGGTAGTCAAATCCTGCCAGGGTCTGCCCAACCAATAGCTGGCGGACTCCTCCAGCTCCCACAGCTCACAGAACCGGTCGTTAATTAACGCTATGTGTCCCGCCTCATCCGTCAGCAGCACCCCTTCCTGGAGGTGACTGACCAGCTGGTCCAGCCGGTGCTGGGCGGCAGCGGCGTCGGCAGCCGCTGTTTGCAAGGCTGCTTCCAGCGCCTGAATTCGCAGTTGAGCCTGTTCCAGATCCAAAGGCGAGTTGGCAGCAGTAGCAGAAGTAGAGAGCATAGCGGAAAAAAGGGCGTCCCCGAAAATACTAGCTACCCCGCTCAACGGTTCTTACCTCTGGCTGAATAGCTGGTTTTACTCTACCAACATCTCCTTAAGGCAAGCGAAGTGCTTTGAACGTAGCTCGTGACTAACCTGCCGTGCTTGCCTACAACCAAAAAGCCCGCGCTGCTTTCCAGCAACACGGGCTTTCCTTCTATCAGGAGGAGTTTTCTCGCAGAAAAAATCCGTCAGTCAGTTATTTCCAATTCCCGGTCCTGCAACCGGCTCATGGCCGCCGCGGCCGAGTGCAGCTCGATTTCCTCGCCGTGCTCGTCCTCGATGCGGTACTCGGTGAGGCCCAGACTCGTGTCCTTCATCACCTTTACCCACTTATAATACTTCAGGTACCATTTCATCTGCCGGCTTACCAAGCCTTTGGTATAGTAAGCATGCAGGAAAGGATGCACCGAAAGTGTAATACCCGACTGGTTTTGAGCTACCAGCAGGTCGTCAATGCTGTTGTCGATTTCGTCCGTCACGAGGATGGAAGCCGAAATCTTGCCCGTGCCACCGCAGGTAGGGCACACCTCACCGGTTACAATGGCTTCGGCCGGCCGCACGCGCTGCCGGGTAATCTGAAGCAGGCCAAACTTGGTAATCGGGAGAATGGTGTAGCGGGCCTTGTCCTGCTTCATGATGCTGTGCACCGCGTCTTCCACCTTTTTTCGGCTCTCGCCCGACTTCATATCAATGAAATCGACGACGATGATGCCGCCCATGTCGCGCAGCCGAAGCTGGCGGGCTACCTCTTTGGCGGCCGCGAGGTTCACGTGCAGGGCCGTGGCCTCCTGGTCGCCTTCCTGGTTGCTCTTGTTGCCGGAGTTTACGTCGATGACGTGCAGGGCCTCCGTGTGTTCAATGACGAGGTAACCGCCGCCGGGCACCGTTACGGTTTTGCCAAACAGCGTTTTCAGCTGCTTTTCAATCCCGTGCTGCTCGAAGACTTTCACCTTGCCGGTGTGCAGCTTCAGGAGCCCCAGCTTGTCAGGCGCAATCTGCTGCAGGTAGCTGCGCATTTCCTCGTACATCGGTGTCGAGTCCACGGTAATGGCATCGAACGACTCGTTGAGCATGTCGCGCAGCATGGAACTCGTGCGGCCCAGCTCGCCCAGTACCTTGTCATTGGGCTTGCCCGTGCGCAGGTTCTGGAAGAGCGTTTCCCACTTGCTCACCATGCTTTGCATATCCTTGTCGAGCTCGGCCACCTCACGGCCTTCGGCCACGGTGCGGATAATCACGCCAAAGTTGTCGGGCTTGATGGAGGCAATGAGCCGCTTGAGCCGCTCCCGCTCCGTCTTGCTGACAATCTTCTTGGATACGCTGATGGTATTCGAAAACGGAACCAGCACTAGGTAGCGGCCGGCCATGGAAATATCCGTGGACAGGCGTGGGCCCTTGGTGGAAATTGGCTCCTTCACAATCTGAACCAGCAGCTGCTGGCCCTTCTTGAGCGTGTTGTCGATTTTACCGACTTTGTCGAGCGTCCCGTCAAACTGGAAGGTTTTCAGGGGGCCAACGGTAATTTTCTGCGATTGTACGCCTTTGCCCCACTTCACCAAGGAAGGAAAATTCTCCCCCAGGTCACCGTAGTGCAGAAAGGCATCTTTTTGGTACCCGATGTCAATGAACGCGGCGTTCAGACCGGGCATAACTTTCTTGACCGTACCCAGGAAAATGTCACCAACCGAGTAGGCGGTGTCGTTGCGGTCGAAATGGTATTCGATGAGCCGCTTGTCCTGTAGCAGGGCAATCCGTTCTCCGTCCTGAGTAGAATTAATGATTAATTCGTTACTCAATGGATTAAGCGGTTAGAGTAGCATCTGAGGGGAGTAGCTGCCCTACCTCCCCGAAACCTGTAAAGGGAAGCCAGTGCATAACAGCACCGGCTTCCCTTCCAAGCCAGGGGGAAAGCAAATAGCTAGCCACTCTCCGAGATACTAAGTGAGAGATAGACGAGGACGTTTTCCGAAGAAATTCCACGCCAGCAAACCCCGGAAGGGCTTACTTCTTCTTGTGACGGTTCTTGCGCAGACGCTTCTTCCGCTTGTGAGTGGCAATCTTATGACGCTTTCTCTTTTTACCGCAGGGCATGAGTTGAGATGGTTAAGGGTTGTAAAAAATACTTAGTTCAGCTTTTGCAGTTGCTCATCCACCGAAGCCGCTAGGGAGGGGTCGGTGCTGAGACTCTTGGCCTTCTGGAAGGCTTTCCGGGCTTCCTCCTTCGCCCCGGTCTGGGCTAACGAGACACCAAGATAGAACTGTCCGTTGACGTTTTCAGCGTTAACGCTGGTCAGCTCCCGAAAACGCTCTACGGCTTTGTCGTACTGGCTGCTCTGAATAGCCAGTAAACCAAGGTTATACAGCGCCTTTTCGTTGCGGGGGTCTGCGGCCAGAACTTCCCGGAGCAGCGTGATACCCTGCACCGGATTGTCGCTGGCCATGTAGGCCATGCCCAAGTTGGTTTTGGCGTCGAGGTTGTCGGGGTTGTTTTTCAACACTTTCCCGTACAGCTCCTGACACTTGGCCCCCAGCAGTTTCTGCCGCTCCTCCGTGGCCGCGAAGCTGTAGGCCTCGAAGTACTCATCGGCGGCCCGCTTCCAGGCTTGCTCCCCAGGTCGTGCTATGGCTACCTGCTCAAAGTAGTAGCCGGCGCTGTCAAACTTCTCGACAGCCTTGTACTTGGCGGCCAATTCCTGAGCCAGCCGCAGCCGGCCCGTGAGGTCGGCTCCCGAGGCCTTGTACTTGGCTAGTAGCCCGTTGATTTCCTGACGCTGGGCAGTGGGCACTGTCATGTGGGGCTGCTCTGGGCCGATGGTCGTTGGCTGCTGGCCCGATGAGGCCACGGCCTTGGAGCCGTTGGTAGCCTGCCCGCCACCGTCGCGGGTGGCAGTCTGGGCCGCATCCTGGGCCAGTTCCCCGCGTCCTTCCTTCGGCTTTACGATTACCTTCGGCAACAAAAACAAACCGGCCACCAGCGCAACCGCCAGGGCCAGAATTAGAAGTTGGTGCTTGGAAGAATTGGTAGTCATCAGCAGGAAAAAAAGCCGGCCGCCGGGGTTCCGAAACTGGAATTCCCGGCGGCTCAGCCGGCAATATTACAACAAGTGCGGGTTAGGCGTTGGCCGTCTCCTTGATCTTCTTGCTGTTTTTGATTTTGCCGATGAAGGTTTTCGACGGCTTGAAGCTCGGAATGAAGTGCTCGTCGATGATGATCGACGTGTTTTTCGAGATGTTACGGGCTACTTTCTTCGCGCGCTTTTTGTTCACGAAGGAGCCAAAGCCGCGCACGTAGATGTTGTTGCCGTCGGCCATGGAATCCTTCACAACTTTAAAGAAGGCTTCTACGGTAGCCGAAACGTCTGCCTTTTCAATGCCAGTTTTGTCGGCAATTTCGGCGATTACTTCTGCTTTAGTCACGCTGGTAAGTGTACTAGGGAGTGAAAAATATTGTGTTGGCAAAATGATGCCGTCCTCAAAACGTAAGCACTTGCCCGGTAAGAGTTTGCCTACGTTTTGAGGGGCACAAAGGTAGCCCCCTTTTTCGGTTTTACAAATGGTTTTCGTGCAATCCGCTCTGCTTCCCCGGTTGCATCCAACTTATTCTTTCTCAAAGCCTTGACATTTTCTTCAACCGCTCCTGATCAAGTATGGTTTGCTGGGGCCCTGTTAAACTGGTACCCGCGCCACCGTCGCGACCTGCCCTGGCGCCACACCCGCGACCCGTACGCCATCTGGTTATCGGAGGTGATTCTGCAGCAAACCCGGGTGAAACAGGGGCTCCCCTACTACCTCGATTTCATCACCAGTTACCCCACCGTGCACGATTTGGCCGCCGCGCCGCAGGATGAGGTGCTGCGCCACTGGCAGGGCTTGGGCTATTACTCCCGGGCCCGCAACATGCACCATACGGCCCAGCAGGTAGTACAGGAGTACGGCGGGCAGTTTCCGGGCTCTTACGCGGAGCTGCTGAAGCTGCGCGGCGTGGGCCAGTACACGGCCGCCGCCATTGCCTCATTTGCTTATGATGAGCAGGTAGCGGTACTTGATGGCAACGTCTACCGGGTTCTGGCCCGGGTGTTTGGCCTCACCCAGGACATTGCCGCGCCGGCCAGTCGGAAGGTGTTTCAGCAACTGGCCGACACACTGATTCCGGCGGAGCACCCGGCGGAATTTAATCAGGCCATTATGGAATTTGGGGCCATTCAGTGTACTCCGCTGAAGCCGGACTGCCTGTTTTGCCCGTTGCAGAGCCAGTGCTACGCCTTCCAGCACGGTATGGTGCAGGAGCTACCCGTAAAAAGTAAGGCCAAAGCAGCCCGGACCCGTTACTTTCACTACCTCGTGCTGCGCCACGAGAATACCCTGTATCTGCGTAAGCGCGGCCCCAAGGACATTTGGGAAGGCCTGTATGACTTTGCTCTGCACGAGGACGATACGGCTGAGCTACCCGCCACGGCGCTAGTGGAAGCGGTAGGAAAGCTGGGCGGTAAGCTGGCTACTAACCGGGCCGAAGAGCCGGTGCGCAGTCTGCGGCACGTGCTGAGCCATCAAAAAGTAGAAGCCAAGTTTCATCCGGTGTGGTTGGCTGAGCCGTTGCCCTCCGCAGCTCTGTCAAGTACGGGTCTGCAGCCTTACCAAGCGGCTGAAATAGAGGAGCTACCCAAACCCATGCTTATAGCTAACTACATTAGCAATATCAGTATTTAACCAGCTAAATTATTTGGAATCATAAATAGTGATTCGTATATTTATAACAGAAAATACATCCTCATTCACATCAATAACCAATTGACTACCAATAGCATGGCAGGCGTAAACAAAGTTATTCTAGTCGGCAACTTAGGCAAAGATCCAGAAGTACGGCACCTAGAAGGCGGTAGCAGCGTGGCCCATTTCACGCTGGCTACCAATGAGTATTATAAGGACAAGCAGGGCAACCGCGTAGAGCGCACTGAGTGGCACAACATTGCCGCGTGGCGGGGCTTGGCGGAGCTAGCGGAGAAGTATCTGCGCAAAGGCCAGCAGGTGTACGTGGAAGGCAAAATCCGGACCCGGCAGTACCAGGACAAGGACAACCAGACGCGCTACATCACGGAAATCATTGCCGATGAAATTTCCATGCTGGGCGGCCGGCCCCAGGGCAGCGAGGGCACCGCACCTCAACCAGCCGCTGCGGAGGCTCCTACTACCTTCCGGCAGGAACCAGAGCTGGATCAGCTGCCGTTCTAACCCCGTGCAGTTTTAACCTTAGCCCAAGCCCCGGTTTCTGCCGGGGCTTTTTTCGTTTCAATGCCAGTACTTTGCCAGAAGCGGAAACGGTGAACTTCTGCGCGGCTTTCTTAGCTACCTTTGATTACTCATTTGCTTTTGCTTCGCATGGCCGTTTATCCAATGCTGCGTGCCGGGGGTGCAGTTCTCGCTTTGCTGGCCCTGGCTGCCGGCTGCACCTCTACCCCTGATTTCACGCCCAAGCCGAAAGGCTACAACCGCATCGACCTGCCCCCGCATGCCTACCAGCAGCTGGGGCCCGGCCACCCGTACCGGTTCGAGTACTCGCGCTACGCCAAGATATTGCGCGACTCCTCCTACCTGGCTCAGCCACACTGGATCAACGTGTACTACCCCTCGTTGCAAGCCAACGTGCAGGTAACTTACGCTAGCCTCACGGGCAAACCCCAACTCTACAGCAAGCTGCTGGAAGATGCCCGCAAGCTTACCAGCAAGCACGAGATTAAGGCCACGGCCATCGACGAGAACGTGCTCAAAACGCCCCACGGCATGCGCGTATCCGTGTTTGAGCTGCAGGGCGAGGTACCCAGCCAGTTTCAGTTTTATACCACCGACAGCACCAAGCACTTTTTCCGGGGCGCCCTCTACTTCCGGACTGCTACCGCCAACGACTCCCTGGCGCCGGTAATCGAGTACGTCAAGCAAGACATTGTGCGCATGCTGAACACGCTGCAATTCACTCAATAAGCCACTAGCGTATAGCTGCTGGCGGTTAGCTTTGTTCTGACAGCGTTTACAGCCACAGGCATCAATAAAAGCTAACAGCTAACGGCCAGCAGCTAACAGCTGATTAGAATGAGCAACTTTTTTCAGACTAAGATTGAATTTCTGCGCGGCGTGGGGCTGCAGCGGGCTCAGCTTCTGCAGAAAGAGCTGGGCTTGTTTACCTACGGCGACCTGATTCAGCGCTACCCCTTCCGTTACCTCGACCGCACCCAGTTCTACAACATCTGCGACCTGCACGATGACCTGCCTTACGTGCAGGTAAAAGGTATTCTGCGCGGCCGGGAGGTAGTAGGCGAAGGGCCAAAAAAGCGCATGGTAGCCAAATTGGCCGACGCCAGCGGCGAGCTGGAGCTGGTGTGGTTCAAGGGCGTGAACTACCTGGAGAAGATTGTCAAGAATCATCAGGAGTACATTGTCTTTGGCAAGCCGACCATGTTCAACGGCCGCCCCCAGATGGCCCATCCTGAGCTGGAGGAAGTTACGGAAGCCAAAGCGGGCCAGAGCTACCTGCAGCCGGTCTACAACACCACCGAAAAGCTCAAGAACTACCACCGCGTTGATAGCAAGGCCATTGCGCGCATGGTGGCCGATCTGCTTAAGCTTGCCCTACCCCAGGTCCACGAAACCTTGTCGCCGGACCTGATTCAGCAATACGGGCTGATGGACAAGGCCATGGCGCTCCAGCAGATTCACTTCCCGCAAAGCACCGAGCTGCTCCAGACGGCCCGGTTTCGGCTCAAGTTTGAGGAGCTATTTTACGTACAGCTGAAGCTGCTGCGCCAGAAGGATCAGCGCAAAGTCACGCTGGCCGGGCAGATTTTTAAAGAGGTGCCGACCCTGGTCCACTTCTACAAAAACGTAATGCCCTTCGACCTGACGGGCGCCCAAAAGCGGGTTATCCACGACATCTACAAGGATTTTTGTTCGGGCCAGCAGATGAACCGCCTGCTGCAGGGCGACGTGGGCTCGGGCAAAACCATTGTGGCCTTTATCAGCATGCTCATGGCCGCCGACAACGGCGCGCAAAGCTGCCTGATGGCGCCTACCGAAATTCTGGCCGACCAGCACTACGTGGGGCTAAAGCACTTTGCCGACATGCTGGGACTGAAAATTGGGAAGCTTACGGGCAGCACCCGCACCGCCGAGCGCCGGGTGCTGCACGAGCAGCTCCGCTCCGGCGAGATGCACATGCTGGTGGGCACCCACGCCCTGCTGGAAGACGTGGTCCAGTTCCGGAACCTGGGCCTGACGGTGATGGACGAGCAGCACCGCTTCGGGGTAGCGCAGCGCTCCAAGCTCTGGCAGAAAAATCCCCACGTAATTCCGCACGTGCTGGTGATGACGGCCACGCCCATTCCCCGCACCCTAGCCATGACCCTGTACGGCGACCTGGACGTGTCGGTGATTGACGAGTTGCCAGCCGGCCGCAAGCCCATTGTCACGGTGCACCGCTTCGACTCCAACCGGCTGAAGGTGTTTGGTTTCCTGCGCGACCAGATCAAGCTGGGCCGCCAGGTGTACATCGTGTATCCGCTGATTGAGGAAAGCGAAACCATGGCCGACTACAAGGACCTGATGGACGGGTACGAGAGTGTAGCGCGCGCCTTCCCGGAGTTCCAGATCAGCATTGTGCACGGGCGCATGAGTGCCGCCGAAAAGGATGCCGAAATGCAGCGCTTCGTGAAAAACGAAACCCAGATTATGGTGGCTACTACCGTAATTGAGGTAGGCGTGAACGTGCCCAACGCCTCCGTAATGGTGATTGAGAGCACCGAGCGGTTCGGCCTTTCCCAACTGCACCAGCTACGAGGCCGGGTGGGCCGCGGCGCCGACCAGAGCTACTGCATTCTGATGAGCGGCTACAAGCTCAGCAAGGATTCGCGCACCCGCATTGAGACGATGGTACGGACCAACAACGGTTTTGAAATTGCCGACATCGACTTGAAGCTGCGCGGCCCCGGCGACCTGATGGGCACCCAGCAAAGCGGCGTGCTGGACTTGCTGATTGCCGATCTGGCCAAGGACGGGCGCATCTTGACCGAAAGCCGGGCGGCGGCTCAGCAGCTCATTAACGAGGATCCTGGCCTGAACAAGCCGGAAAACCTAGCCATCCGCCGCCATATAGAAAGCTTGCCCGCCACGGCCGTTAACTGGAGCCGGATTAGCTAAGTAGAGCGCAGCAGCAACCTAAGAACAAAGAAAAGCCGGGCCGCCTGATGAAGTAGTACTTCATCAGGCGGCCCGGCTTTTTAACGGAACGGGCACAAAAAAAGCGACTTCTAAAAAAGTCGCTTACCGGTAGCTGAACTATTCAAGAGTGTTGGCAGTCGTTGTGGGAGCTGTGGTCTGCCAAAAGCGAGAGCCACCTCCCTGAATCTGTCGCTTGACCAAATTCTGCCCCTCCGACAAGGAAGCATTCTGGACGGGAACCTGCCAGCTGCTGCGCACTGCCTTGGCGGCAACCGGAGCGGTTGACTGCTGGCTTAGTTTGCCGAGGATGACAAGGGAAATCATGAGAGAAAAACGAAGTAAAGATTTCATAGCGTATTGCCGATTTAGAGCGGCCCGAGGACTTACAAACTTCGAGCCAGACTAGCCTGGGTTAAAAGATTTGAGTAGCGAAAGAAAAAACAACTTGCAAGTTAAGCAACTGATCTAGTGGCAGAAACAGCGAGAATTACACAACTTTTGACTCACCGTTTCCACCACGATTTTCGGTTACCCCTACTGGGCTTTTCCGTTATCAGGTGCAAAGATCAACTATTCCCCTGGCTTTTTACTACCCCCCTGGATTAAGCCTACATGAATATTCCAGAATTGAACGAGGCCAGGCTCAGCTGCTACAACATGTGGGAGAGTGCCGCCGAAGTTGGATATCTTTGGAAGATATAATTCTCACTTTTCGCGTTTTCGCTTACCTAATCCCCTTTTCCGTGCGTTTTTCCTTTGTACTCGCAGCTGGGTTTTCACTGGCTAGCCTGCTAACGAATCTGACCCCGGCGGTGGGACAACGGGTGAAATCAGCGCCCTTTAGCTACGTGCCGGAACGCGCTGACGACCGATACAACCAGCGCGTGACCCGCAAAACCCTGGCCCTACCCTCGGGTGGCTTCGTGATACTGGCGCATAAATCAGCCACAGAGTACGCCGTGGAACGCTACGACGCGGACCTGAAGCGTCTCTGGAGCACGTCCCTGCCCCTGGCCGCCGGCGAAGCAATAGATGGATTCGCGCGCAGCAATGGGCAAGCCTTGGTAGTGACGCACGCCACCGGCGCGGCCCAGCAGCTCTCGGCCTACAGCCTGGACCTAAGCAACGGCCAGAAAAGCCCGGTTAAAAAGCTGATTGAAGCCGGCCCGCGCGACCGGCGCCCGGGCGTGGCCTTCTCCCCCGATGGCACCAAGCTAGTGGTGTGGCGCTACCTCACCCGCAACGAACAAATCCGGGCCATTAGCGCAACCGTCTACGATGAGAAGCTGCTGAAACTCAAGGACCGCACTTATGACTTCCATGACCAGGGCGGCTTCTTTTCCACTACCGTGGAGGTCGGCAACGATGGTTCCCAGTTCGTGACCCTTGTCAGTGACGGAATGAAGAAGCTAACCGTCCGCCGCTACCGCAACGATTCGCCGGAAGTCAAGGTAATGTCAGTGTCGGTAGGCGGCACGTTCGGGGGCAAGGAAGTCAACGTTTTCGACTCGCGGTTTTCCCTGCAGCCCGACAATACTCTGTACGCCGCCGCCATTTGCAACGAGCGGGAAAGTGGCTTGTATCATAGCCTGAAAGTGGTGAAGTTTGACTTCTCGGGCGAGGGCGACATGAAATTTGCCCCCGAGGTGAAATTTGGTCCCGAATACCTGACAGAAGCTAACAAAGCCACGGGCACAACAGCCAAGCGCCTGGAAGACATCTACCTCACGGACCTGCTGCTCACCAACGAAAAGCAGCTGGTAGTGGTGGGCGAAAAGAAGTACGAGGAAGGCGGCGACGACTCGCCCGGCCACACCCGGGAGCTGCACCTGTTCGGCTACAACGAGTTCCAAACGCCTTCCTGGCGCCGCATCATCGCCAAAGACCAGGTAGCACCCGCGGCCGAAGGCTTCAGCAGCATCGGTTACCGGGCCACTGTGTTCGGGCCTGATATTCAGGTCGTGACCTGGGAAAAAATCAAAAACAAATCCGACCTGTACTTGCGCCGCGTGAACGCGCAAACGGGCGCCGTACAGGAGCCCAAAGGCCTCGGACTCAACGTGGCGGCCGACCAAAACCCGTCGTACGTGAAGGATTTTACGACTTGGCTAGACGGCAAAACAATTATTGGCGTCAGCCGGCCCAGCAAAAAATCCGCGTCTTTGATGCTAAATAAAATTGCCATCAAGTAGGCGTTACCTCCACGGTAAAAACCCGGTGGCTTCATCACTAAACAGGCCGCTTCCAATACTGGAAGCGGCCTGTTTGGCTTACTTAGGCTGTGTGGATAGCAGAAAATTTTGAGTCAAAATAGCCCGTCATGCAGAGTGCAGCGAAGCATCTCGCTTGGGCTAACTTTTGAATAGTATGGCAGCCTCAGCCCGCAAGATGCTTCGCTGCGCTCTGCATGACGGCCTTCTAATTCACGGTTCACACCGCTTGGCACTGACCGACGGTTACGGGAAGATGCCCAGCGACTGGTAGCTAACTCCAATCTTCTCGATGGCGCTGTAGAAGGCCGCCGTGCGTAAGTCCGCAATGCCGGGCACCTCGTCCATCACTTTGCGGATGTTCTGGTAGGCGGTAATCATGGTGTCCTCCAGGCCGGACCGCACCAAGTCAATTTCGTCGGCTCCGTGCACAATGAGCTGGCGCTCCTCAGGGGTAATAGTTTTACCTGTGGTGCGTTCAATGGTGGCTACCAGGCGGCGCATGGCTCCTTCCTCAGCGCGCTTCCCCATCCGGCCGAAGCGCACGTTAGAAAGGTTTTTCAGCCATTCGAAGTACGACACGGTTACGCCGCCGGCATTGAGGTAAAGGTCAGGCAGAATCACGACGCCGCGCTCCAGCAGGATCTTCTCGGCGCTCTGGGTGGTAGGACCGTTTGCGCCCTCGGCAATAATTTTAGCTTTGATGTTGGCTGCGTTGCCCTCGTGTATCTGGTTTTCTAGGGCCGCCGGCAGCAGCACGTCGCACTCCCGCTCCAGCAAGTCCAGCGAATTTTCTACGTCTTCCGCGCCCGCGAAGCCCAGGATAGAGCCCGTAGCCTCCCGGTGTTTGAACACGGCTGCTACGTCCAGCCCATTGGCGCTAAAAATACCTCCTTCCCGCTCGGCAATACCTGTAATCAAGGCCCCAGCCTCCTGGCAGAAGTGGGCGGCGTAAAACCCCACGTTGCCTAGGCCCTGCACAATGATGCGCTTGCCAGCAATGCCGCTACTCAGCCCTATTTTCTTAAGCATGGGCTCGTCTAGCAGCAGTTCGCGCAGCCCGTAGAACACACCCAGGCCCGTTGCTTCCGTCCGGCCCCGAATGCCACCCTGGCCCACCGGCTTGCCCGTTACGCAGCCTAGGGCGTTGGTGTCGCCGTATTTAAAGGTCATATAGGTATCGGCAATCCAGGCCATTTCGCGGCTACCCGTGCCGTAGTCGGGAGCGGGTACATCCATGCCGGGGCCAATCAGGTTTTTCTTGATTAGCTCACTGGCGTAACGGCGCGTGACGCGTTCCAGGATGTGCACCGGGGTAGTCCGCGGATTGATTTTCACGCCCCCCTTTGCCCCACCAAACGGCACATCAACCAGAGCGCACTTGAAGGTCATCAGGGTAGCCAAGGCCATTACCTCTTCCTCATCTACGTACACGCTGTAGCGGATGCCACCCTTGCTGGGCAGCTTATGGTGGCTGTGCTGCACCCGAATGCCTTCGAATACCTGCACGCGCCCATCTACCTCCACCGGGAAGTTCACCTTGTAGATGCTGTTGCACACCCGAATCTGGGCAATGATACCGGGGTCCAGTTTCGAGAAACTGGCTGCATGGTCATAAAAACGCAGCACACTCTCGTAAAAGTCCTTGCCTTTTACTTGCTCGTTGGCGTTGCTCATAAGAAGTGGGAGGTTAACGGTGGGTAGTGCATCATGCAACGGTTGGGATAAGCCCCGCGTTGCGTCAGGGCAATCCATTCCCAACACCGAGTTGTCTGGCAGGTGAAGTGAACTGGCCAACAAAAAAGCCACCCCCAAAATTGGGAGTGGCTTTTTACGCACCGGGAACCTGGGCCAGAGAGCCGCCTGCCAGCAGCCCTACCCCTTCCGTGTACCCGATAAAGCAGTGGTTTAGTATACGTACTCGTTGGCGGCAATCAGCACGTCGGCGATGCGGCGGCGGGCGTCTTTGGCGTTGTAGAGGTCGGCTTTGGTGAAGCGCTTCAGGCCCATGGCCAGCAGGCGCTGCTCGTCGCCTTCCGTCATGGAGGCAATGGCATCCTTACCGAACTTGTTTACCAGGTCCACCGTGTCGTAGAGGTACACGCGGGCAATGTCAATTTGAGTGGCCAACGCCTCCTCGCCTTTCACGCCCGCTTCTTTCTCCACGCGCAGCAGCGTGCTTTCAGCGGTGTACACCTTGATGGCCATATCGGCAATGTTCATCAGTACCTCCTGCTCTTTGGCCAGGGAGTTCATGTACTTCTGCACGGCCGTGCCCGCTACCATCAGGATGGCCTTCTTCAGCTTCTGGATGGTCTTTTTCTCGGCGGCAAACAGGCCGGTTTCTTCTTCCAGGTTAAAGTCCGGAATGGCCATCAACTCTTGCTGAACCGCTTGGGCCGGGCCCATCAAATCCAGCTCGCCTTTCATGGCCTTTTTCAGGATCATGTCCACGGCCAGCATGCGGTTGATTTCGTTGGTGCCCTCGAAGATGCGGTTGATGCGCGAGTCACGGTAGGCGCGGTCCATGGGGTAGTCGGCCGAGAAGCCGTAGCCGCCGTACACCTGCACGCCTTCGTCCACTACGTAGTCCAGCACCTCGGAGCCTTCTACCTTCAGAATGGCGCACTCCACGGCAAATTCGCGGGCGGCACCCAGCAGGGCCTCGTTGTGGCTCTGGCCTTTGGCCAGCAGCTCCTGCTCCATGCGGGCAATGTCCATGCCGGCGCGGTAAATAGCCGACTCGACGGCGTAGATGCGCACGGCCTGCTGGGCCAGCTTGTACTTAATAGCGCCGAACTTGCTGATGGGCAGCTTGAACTGTACCCGCTCGTTGGCATATTTCACGCTCAGCGTGGCCGCCATTTTGGTAGCGCCCAAGCAAGCCGCCGCCAGCTTAATGCGGCCAATGTTCAGGATGTTGAAAGCAATGAGGTGGCCCTTGCCAATCTCGCCCAGCACGGCCGACTTCGGCACTTTCACATCCGAGAGGAACACCTGACGGGTCGAGGAGCCTTTGATGCCCATCTTGTGCTCCTCGTTGCCGAGGCTCAAGCCGGGCGTGTTGCGCTCTACAATGAAGCCCGTAAACTTGTCGCCGTCTACCTGCGCAAACACAATGAATACGTCGGCAAAACCACCGTTCGTAATCCACATTTTCTGGCCGTTGAGCACGTAATGCTCGCCGTCCTCAGTAGGCATGGCTTTGGTTTTGGCCCCCAGCGCATCGGAACCGGAGCCGGGCTCGGTGAGGCAGTAGGCACCCATCAGCTCCCCGCTAGTCAGGCCGGGCAGATACTTAGCCTTCTGATCCTCGTTACCGAAGTACAGAATAGGTAGCATGGCAATGCCCGTATGGGCCGCGAAGGCCACCGGGAACGAGTGGCCGCCGCCCACGCCTTCCGTCACGCGCAGGGAGGTAGTAAAGTCCATGTCCAGCCCGCCGTACTGCTCCGGAATGCTCACCCCGAACAGGCCCAGCTCGCCGGCTTTTTCCATCAGGCCGCGCATGAGGCCTTCTTCGTGGTTATCGAGGCGCTCCAGCAAAGGCTGCACTTCCTTTTCCACGAAGTCCAGGGCCGTCTGGTGCATCATGTTCTGCTCCTCCGAAAAATCGGCGGGGGTGAATACGTCCTGCGCAGCGGTTTCCTTGATAATGAACTCGCCGCCTTTCACAAGCTTGTTGGTTACTTCCATGGCTAGGATGAGGTATTGATGTGGGAGATTTAAAGTCGAAAACGAAGACAAACTACTCGGCAAGCCGAGTATTATGAGCCAAAGCAGCCCAGTGGTTTGTCGTACGGAAAGATAAGAAAATTTGGTATGCTTGCCGAGTACTTAGCCGAAAGAAAACCCCGACTGCTACGGGGTTTTCTTTCGGCATGCAACGCGCAGTTTCACTTCGCGGCTACGGAGGTTGTAATCGTTCTTGTGGTCTCGAAGTGAAACTGCGCGTTACATTATTTCAGTAGCTCGTAGATGCCGGCTACGCCTTGGCCGCCGCCTACGCAGGCGGTTACCATGCCGTACTTCTTACCCCGCTCGCGCAACTCATGGAACAGCTGAATGCTGAGCTTAGCGCCGGAGCAGCCCAGCGGGTGACCGAGGGCAATGGCGCCGCCGTTCACGTTCAGTTTGCTCTCGTCGATGTTCAGCTCGCGGGTAATGGCAATGGACTGGGAGGCGAAGGCCTCGTTTAGCTCAATCAGGTCAATGTCGTCGAGCTTCATGCCGGCCTGCTTCAGAGCCTTCGGAATGGCCTTGATCGGGCCCATACCCATGATGCGCGGGTCGATGCCCTCGGTGGCGTAGGTAATCATGCGGGCAATGGGCTCCAGGTTCAGCTCCTTCACCATGCGCTCCGACATCACCAGCACGAAAGCCGCACCGTCGGAGGTCTGCGAGGAGTTACCAGCCGTTACGGAGCCATTGGCAGCGAATACCGGACGCAGCTTGGCTAGGGCTTCCAAGGAGGTATCCGCACGGGGACCTTCGTCGGTGTCCACTACGTAGGAGCGGGTTTTCTTTTTGCCGGTGGCCTGGTCGAGGTAGGTTTCCTCTACCGTGATGGGCACAATCTGCTCCTTGAACTTGCCGGCCTGAATGGCCTTGATGGCCTTCTGGTGGGAGTTGTAGGCAAACTGGTCCTGGTCCTCGCGCGACACTTTGTAATCCTGCGCTACGGCTTCGGCCGTGAGGCCCATGCCGAGGTAGTAATCGGGGTGCTGCTGGGCCAGTTTATAATTCGGCACCGTTTTCCAGCCTACGGTGGGCACCATGCTCATGCTCTCGGTGCCACCGGCCACGATGCAGTCGGCCATGCCGGCCGTGATTTTGCTGGCGGCCATGGCAATGGTTTCCACGCCGGAGCCGCAGTAGCGGTTCACAATGAGGCCCGAGACGTTCATGGGCAGAGCCAGGAGCGAAATCAGGCGGCCCATTTGCAGGCCTTGCTCGGCTTCCGGCACGGCGTTGCCCACCATCACATCATCGATGCGCGAAGGGTCGAGGGCAGGCACGGAAGCTACCAGGTGCTTGATAACGTCGGCGGCGAGGTCATCGGGGCGGGTGAAGCGGAAACCGCCGCGGGTGGCTTTGCCCACGGCCGTGCGGTAACCAGCTACGATATATGCGTTCATGTTTTTAGAAGTTAGAGGTGAGAACTTAGAGCTTAGACTCTGGTGGTTAGTTCTCAGGTTGAAGACTTTTTTGAAAGCCGTAGAGCATCTTTTGTAGTTCTACTAACTCACTTACCGCAGCTTGCAGTCGAATTTCATCCAGGTAGCCGAACTCAGCAGCTAATAGAAACTGTGTCTCTAACTCGTAAGCCGAACCGGTGGCAATTGAGAGAAACTGACTGAAATCCTTGGCCGAGCCGCGTCCTGCTCCTTCAGCAATGTTGGAAGGGATAGAAACAGCTGCCCGACGCATCTGCGACGTTAGCCCAAACCGTTCATCGGGCGGAAACATGGCGCAGCATTGGTAAGTGAGCTTGGTAATCAGCATCGCCTTCTGCCAGATTTTTAAATCCCGAAACCGATGCCGACTTACCATACAGAACAACTCTAAGTTCTAAGCTCTCAATTCTCAGTTCTAATTACGAAGCGGTTTGCCAGTGGTGAGAATGCTCTGGATACGCTCCAGTGTTTTTCGCTCGCCGGTGAGGCTGAGGAAAGCTTCGCGCTCCAGGTCCAGCAGGTACTGCTCCGATACTTCGGTGGGGCTGCTCAGGTCGCCGCCGCACATGATGTAGGCCAGTTTGTTGGCAATTTTTACGTCGTGGTCGGAGATATAGCGGCCTTCCTTCATGGCGTGCACGCCGGTCAGGAACATGCCGAGGGCGCCCTTGCCTTGCACCTTGATGTTGGTTTTCTGCACTGGCTGAGTATAGCCATCCTCGGCTAGCTCAATAGCAGCGGCTTTGGCTTGCGCAATCACGCGGTTGCTGTTTACCACTACCTCGTCGCCGCGGCGCAGAAAGCCCAGGTCGAAGGCCTCGGCCGCCGAGGTCGACACCTTGGCCGTGCTGATGGTCATGAAGGTGTTACGGAGCAGGTTGTACTCGGGCTCCCCTTCTTCGTACTTGGCCGCGGTGCGCAAGGTCATTTCCTTGGTGCCGCCGCCGCCTGGAATCAAGCCGACGCCGAATTCTACGAGGCCCATGTAGGTTTCGGCAGCCGCTACTACCCGGTCGCAGTGCAGGTTCAGCTCGCAGCCGCCGCCCAAAGCCAGGCCGTGCGGGGCACCCACCACCGGAATGGAGCTGTAACGCATGCGCATCATGGCCTGCTGGAACTGGGCAATCATCAGGTTCAGCTCGTCGTACTCCTGGTCCAGCGCGAACATATACACCAGGCCCAGGTTGGCCCCGGCCGAGAAGTTCGGTGCGTCGTTGCCAACTACCAGGCCGCGGAAGTCCTTTTCCGCCAGCTCTACGCCTTTCAGCAAGCCCTGAATGACATCGGACCCCAGCGCGTTCATCTTGCTGTGGAACTCCACGTTCAGAATACCGTCGCCGAGGTCCACTACCGAAGCCCCGGCGTTTTTCCACAGCACTTTGCCGGTAGCGCGCAGGTTGTCGAGGATGATGAAGTTCTCTACCCCCGGAATAGCCTTGTAAGCTTTGCTCTCGATGTCGTAGAACTGCTTCACCCCCTGCTCGCTCACCTTGTAGAAGGTAGCGTTGCCAGCGGCCAGCATTTCCTCTACCCAGGGCGCTACTGTCTTACCTTCGGCCTGGGCCAGTTCCAAGCCTTTCTGCACGCCCAGCGCGTCCCAGGTTTCAAACGGACCCATTTCCCAGCCGAAGCCGGCGCGCAGGGCGTCGTCAATCTTGTAGAGCGAGTCGGTGATTTCCGGAATCCGGTTGCTCACGTAGGCAAACAGGCCCGCGAAGGTTTTGCGGTAGAAGTCGGCGGCTTTGTCTTTGCCGGCTACGAGCACCTTGAACCGGTCGGCCAGTTTTTCAATCGGCTTGGTGGTTTCCAGGGTAGCAAACTTCACCTTGGCGCTGGGCTTGTATTCCAACGTAGCGAGGTCAAGCGCCTGGATTTCCGACTTGCCGCCCTCGCCTTTTACTTTCTTGTAGAAACCCTGGCCGGTTTTGTCGCCCAGCCACTTGTTTTCCGCCATCTTCTTGATGAAGTCCGGCAATTGGAACACGGCTTTGGCTTCGTCATTCGGTAGGTTTTGAGCCAGACCGTTAGCAACGTTGATCATCGTATCCAGACCGACCACGTCGGAAGTGCGGAACGTGGCCGACTTGGCGTGGCCGATAACCGGGCCGGTGAGCTTGTCGACTTCCTCCACCGACAGACCCAGCTGGCTCATTACCTGCACCACGTCCATGATGGCGAAAACGCCCACGCGGTTAGCAATGAAGGCGGGCGTGTCCTTGGCCAGCACCGTGGTTTTACCCAGGTACAGGTCGCCGTAGTGCATCAGGAAATCCACTACCGCTTGGTCCGTGTCCGGGCTCGGGATGATTTCGAGCAGCTTCAGGTAGCGCGGCGGGTTGAAGAAGTGAGTGCCGCAGAAAAACTTCTTGAAGTCGTCGGAGCGGCCCTCCGTCATCATATGGATCGGGATACCCGAGGTGTTCGAGGTAATGAGCGTGCCGGGCTTGCGGTACTGCTCTACGCGCTCAAACAGGCTCTTTTTAATATCGAGGCGCTCTACTACTACCTCAATTGTCCAGTCGCAGGTGGCAATGTCCTTGAGGTTGTCGTCGAAGTTGCCGGTTTTGATGCGGCTGGCGTCAGTTTTGCGGTAGAGCGGCGAGGGGTTGCTGGCAATGGCCGCCTGCAAGGAGCTGTTGACAATGCGGTTTTTCACCGCGGGGTTGTCCAGCTTCAGGCCCTTGGCTTCTTCGGCGGGTAGCAATTCCTTGGGCGCGATGTCGAGCAGCAATACCTGCACGCCGATATTGGCGAAGTGGCACGCAATGCGCGAGCCCATCACACCGGAGCCCAGTACGGCTACTTTTTTGATGGTACGATTCATTCGTGGGGTGAATGAGTGGGTGAGAGATAAGTTATTAGGTGTCAGTTGAACGTTGCCGGCCAAGCAGGCAAACTACTCGTCATGCCGAATTTTTAAAACCGCGCACGCCCGACGAGTTGCTGGGCGGCGACAAACTAAGTGCTCCGGGCCGCCCGGCTAAGCCGGCGACTCGGAGCGTAACGGTTTCGGTTTGAAATCCTCGTAAAGAGTTTTGCTCTCAATCATGCCCGTAATCTGGGCTACTACCTTGAAAAACACGTTCAACTCGTTCTGCGGGATTTTCTCCCGGACTTTCAGGTTGAAGTGACGCACGGTTTGGCGGGAAATTTCCTTGCCCCGCAGGCCTTCCTCCGTCAGGAAAATGCGCACGGAGCGCTTGTCCTGGGTGTCAGCCTGCTTGTAGATGAGGCCCTTTTCCTCCATGCTGCGTAGAATGCGCGTCAGGGAACGGGTTTCCAGGCCCAGCAACGGGGCTATCTTGGTAGCGGGCGTGCCGTTTTCCTGATCAATGTTCAGCAGCACAAAGCCGATGCTGGTGGTAATGTCGTGCTTGGCAGCCTGCGTGTTATACATCCGCGAAATGGCGTGCCAGGCAACCTTTATGTTATAATCAACGGTTTCTTCGGGAGTCATGGGGTAGTACGGCAAGTCCGGTAAACATACAGAAATATGTTATGCTTGCATACTAAGTTAACTAAAAAAAGTTTGGGGTTTGACTGAGCGTTATGCCCTTATCAAACCCCAACCTGTTAGCAATTTATAGGTTCTACTTACCTACGGAACGATGAACGCCACCGTGTTAGAGGCTGCGCCCAGACCGGTGTACACGATTCGGCCGGTAGTAGGGTCAGTATATGAACTTGCAGTATTTGGCAAGCCGTACACAACAACATAAGCCGCGCGGCCCGAAGGCAGGCCTGCTGCATTTAGCGCCGCGCGGGTCAAAGCTTGCGACACATAGGAACTGCTTGTACCGTAGGTAGTATTGGCATAGAGCGTTCCGGTTTCAGCGGTTACGTTGGGAGTAGCCCCCACGTACATGTGGTAGCGGTAGAACGAACCCGACGGCATGACTGCATTGGCTAGGGTAAACTGCAGGGTAGCCGTGCCGGAGAGGGAATTGCTCGATACGGTGGGGTTGAGGATGCGGGTTGAAGAAGGCTGGGTAAGGAAAGAAGTGAAGGCAAAAGTGGGCTGGTTGCCCCCAACGTGTCCTACACTCACGCGCCGGTAGGTTCCTAGGTCAGGGCGGGAGTAGGTCAGGTTGTACGTGCCCGCTTTCAGGTTAGCAAATTCATAGCGGCCATTCGCGTCGGTGGTAACGGTAGCGGCGGGGGTTACGCCATCCAAGGTCACCGTCACGCCACTTTTAGCGGCCGGACTGCCTAGCTCGTCTAGTGGGTTAACGAAGCCGTACAGGTTGCCGGTCAGGCTGGGAGTTGCCTCGTCGTCGTCGCTCTTAGTACAACCCGTTAGCAGTGAGGCAGCACAGATGGAGGAGAATAGAAGTGAAGTAAATTTTTGCATAAAGAACTGTTGCGTTTAATACTGCGCTAAAGGTACTGTAGCAGATAGGATTATTCGTTGTAACCTGGAATTAATGCATAAAAAAAGGCCCCGCTACTTGTTGTAGCGGGGCCAGCTGCTTAGTGCTTCTCGGCGTGCTGATAAAGGCTTTCGATTATTGCCTTGTTGTTTTCGGTAATGGCCTTGCGCTTAACTTTCATGGTGGGCGTCATTTCGCCGGTTTCAACGGTCCAGAGCTGGGGTAGCAGCACCACTTTTTTTACCTGCTCCCACTGCGCGAAGTTGGTGTTGTACTTGTGCACGAGGTCCTCGTACATCTTCACCACTTTTTCATTTTTGATCAGTTCCTCGTTGGAGCAGTCGCAGTTCACGTTGTTGCGCTTGCACCAGCCTTTCAGGGCGTCGAAGGAGGGAATCAGCAGGGCCGAGGGAAACTTCTGGCCGTCGCCGACCACCATGCACTGCTCCACAAGCGGCGACTCCTTGAGTTTGCCTTCTATCACCTGCGGGGCAATGTACTTGCCGCCCGAGGTTTTAAACATTTCCTTTTTGCGGTCCGTGATTTTGAGAAACTTGCCTTCAACCAGCTCGCCAATGTCGCCGGTGTGGAACCAGCCGTCCGCGTCAAACTCCTTGGCCGTTAGCTCCGGCTTGTTGTAGTAGCCCTTCATCACCGACTCCGACTTGGTCAGGATTTCGCCATCAGGGGCAATTTTCACTTCGGTGTTGTCAATCACGGGGCCTACGGTGCCAATCATGTTGTTTTCGGGCTCGTAGCCACCCACGGCAATAACTGGGGAGGTTTCCGTTAGGCCGTAGCCTTCCATTACCCGAATGCCGCCGGCCCAGAACACCCGCGCCAGCCGGGGCTGCAGGGCCCCGCCCCCGCTCACAATGCAGCGCAGGTTGCCGCCCAGGGCCTCGCGCCACTTGCTGAAGATGAGCTTATTGGCCAGGGCCAGCTGCGTGTTATACAGGAAGCCGCCATCCTTCTGGTTGTCGTATTTCAACCCCAGGTCCAGGGCCCAGAAGAACAGGCTTTTCTTGACGCCGGTTTGCTCGTGGCCCTTGGCCACAATCTTGTCGTACACCTTTTCCAGCAGGCGCGGCACGGTAGTAAAGATTTCCGGCTTCACCTCGCGCAGGTTGTCGGCAATGGTTTCCATGCTCTCGGCGTAGTAAATGCTCACGCCGTTGATGAGGTAGAGGTGGGTTACCATCCGCTCGAAAATGTGGCAGAGCGGCAGAAAGCTCAGGGCTTTATCGTCCTTGGTTACGGGCACAAAACGCTGGGCATTCCGGCAGTTGCTGAGGATGTTGTTGTGCGTCAGCATAACGCCCTTGGGCTGCCCGGTGGTGCCGGAGGTATAAATCAGGGTGAGCAGGTCATCGGGCTGCACGGCGGCTTTGAGCGGCTCCAGGTCGGCGGGGTTACCCTGCTTGCCTAACTCCAACAGCTCAGAAAAGTGGCGGGCGCCCTCAATTTTGTCGAAGGTGAAGATGTTGTCCGCCGGAATGTTGAGCCCCTGCGTGGCTTCCTGCACCTTGTCGAGCAGCTTTTTATCCGACACAAATACGGCTTTCACCCCGGCATCGGAGAAGATGTACTTATAGTCTTCTACCGTGATGCTCGGGTACATCGGCACGCTGGTAGCACCTAGTTGGGCAATGCCAAAATCGGCGAACATCCACTCGGGGCGGTTCATCGAAATAATGGCAACTTTATCGTCTTTACCAATGCCTAGGCGGCGCAGCCCCAGGCTTACCTGATTGACCTGCTCCACGGCCGCATCGGTGCTGATGGGCGTGTATTGGCCATTTATTTTAACAGCAAAGCAGTCAGGCTTATTGTACTTCTGCTGGAGATGTGGCAGAATATCGAACGTACGGCGAATGTCCATGCGGCGGGAAAGCACTAAGGTGGGGTTAGTGAACAGAAAAGGCTTGCTGCCGACAGCTGCGGTGTCGTCGCAGAAGCCGAACAGGAAAGGCTGCTTAAATAACTACTTTTTTCGCGGGAAAGCTTCTATACTCGACAGAAAGCAGGCAGGCTGTGGCCGGCTTTTGCGTAGCTTTGTCGGAGTCTGCTACGGCGCGCACGATGAATCTGGCCATCTTTTTTGATCCGCTCCCCGAAGAGCTGGCCGGTCCGGCCACAGTCCCGACCACGCTGGCCGCTTATGCTACGCCCTTTCTGGACACGTTTCCCGACTGGCGAGGTGCCGACTTGGCGCTGATTGGCCTGAATGAATGGCGCGGTAGCGCTGCGGGCGCTCCTGCCACCCAGGGCGCGGATGCCGTTCGGCGCCGCTTCTACCAGCTTCAGAAAGGCACCGGGCCGATGCGACTAGTAGACCTAGGAAATCTGCGGCCGGGCCTGACGCTGGAGGATACCTACCAACGGCTGCGAGAAATTATTGCGGCTCTGCTGGAGCAGAACACCGTCCCGATTCTGCTGGGCGGCTCCCATGACCTGGATTACGGGCAGTTCCTGGCCTACGAAACCCTGGACCGGGCCGTCAGCTTTGCCACCGTGGATGCGCGCGTGGACATGGCCGAGGTAGACGGTGCTGCCCCCGAAGACAGCCACCTGCGCCGCATGTTGCTGCACGAGCCGAGCTTCCTGTTCAACTTCGCCCAATTGGCTCACCAGCAGTACCTGGTGGCTCCCGATGTGCTGGCCGCGCTGGAAAAGCTGCACTTTGAAACCCTGCGCCTCGGAGCCATCCACGCCGATGTGCGCCAGGCGGAACCCCTGCTTCGCCAGGCCGATTTCGTTAGCTTTGATGTGGCCGCTCTGCGCTGGAATGACGCGCCGTCCTACTGGCCTGCCAACCCCTTCGGGCTAACCAATGAGGAAGCCGCTCAGCTGGCCTGGTATGCCGGCCACAACGACACGCTGACCTCCTTTGGGCTCTACGGCTACCGCCCGGAGTACGACCCCCACGGCTTGGCCGCCGCTACCCTAGCTACCATGCTGTGGTACTTTGTAGAGGGCTACTACCACCGCCGCCAGGAAACCGATTTTCAAAGCCGCCGCTTCATGCGCTACGCTGTGGGCTTGCCCGGCACGCCCGCCAAGCTGGTGTTCTATAAAAGTAAGCGCACGGAAAAGTGGTGGTTGGAGGTGGAAAGCCTCGCCGACAGCGACGTCAAGCGCATTGTGCCCTGCAGCTACCAGGACTACCTCCGCGCGGCCCAGGGAGACTTGCCGAACCGCTGGATCTTAACCCAGGCCCTGCTAGGGTAGGCTGCCCGGAGTTACTAGGCTGATTACTGAAAAAACTTGAACCTTCCCTATGAGCCTGATTGCTGACCCACATAATACGCTGGCTACCTATACCACGGCGCAGCTAGCCCTGCGCAACGGTCAGGATCGGGACGAAATTTGGGTGGGGTACCAGGGGCTTATTTACGACGTGAGCCGCTCGCGCCTGTGGCGCCGTGGCAACCACTATGAGCACTGGGCCGGCCAGGACCTAACCCGGGAACTGGACAAAGATGCGCCCCACACTCCCAACGTCTTCGACAACTTTCCCGTTGTGGGCAAACTAGCGTAAGCCCCGCCCTGAAGGCAGGGCGGGAGCAGGCGGCGTAGCGCCGTTGCCTACCCGCTACGGCCTGGTATTACTTCTCTTCTCCTTTCCATGAGCACCACCGAAAGCCCCTCCCTGTTCAATAACCTCGAAACCCTTTCCACGCAGGAGCTGCTTGCCGGCCTGAACAGCGTCGACCAAACGGTGCCGCTGGCGGTAGCGAAGGCCTTGCCCCAGATTGAGCGTTTGGTAGAAGCCACCGTGGCTCGTTTGGGGGCCGGGGGGCGGCTGTTTTACATTGGGGCTGGCACCAGCGGGCGGCTGGGCATTCTGGATGCCTCCGAGTGCCCGCCCACCTTCGGGGTCCCGCACGGGGTAGTAGTTGGCCTGATTGCGGGGGGTGATACGGCCATCCGCAAAGCGGTAGAAAACGCGGAAGATGACGCCGAGCAGGCTTGGCAGGACTTGCTGGCCCATGACATTACCAGCCAGGATATTGTGGTAGGTATTGCCGCTTCCGGCCGGACACCCTACGTCATCGGAGGCTTGCAACAGGCTCGCAGCCGCGGCATTGCTACCGGTTGCATTGTGTGTAACGCCGGCTCCGTGGTGGCTGCTACCGCCGAGTTTCCCGTGGAGGTTGTCACGGGGCCGGAATTTGTGACGGGCAGCACCCGGCTGAAAGCAGGCACAGCCCAGAAACTCGTTCTCAACATGCTCACAACGGCCACGTTCATTCGACTGGGTCGGGTGAAGGGCAACAAGATGGTGGACATGCAGCTGTCTAATGCTAAACTAGTAGACCGGGGCGAAAAAATGCTGATGGACGAGCTTAGCATTGACCACAAAGAGGCTGCCGCACTCCTGCACCAGCACGGCTCAGTGCGCGCGGCCCTGGAAGCACATAAAGCGTGAGCTGGCGGTAGGTTCATGTGGTAGACAAACCTGCGGCTGTTTTAGGGCCGGCAGTAGTGCTTGGCTAACTCAGAGCGAACAGACAGCGGGTGTTCCGCGTTAGGGCAATACAAGCCGGCCCGCCTTCTGCCAGATGAGGGACTTGGCGCTAACTCGTCATCAGCATGCACACCATCGAGCCGCATTACGCGTGGTTGGAGCAGTACTCCGCCACTGAAGACCCTCGCTCTCCTCTGTACGAGGCTGAAAATAGCCTCGACGCCTACGTCAATACCATCTACGGGTACTACATCCATCCGCAGTGGGACAGCCTTGACTCGGATACCTTGTATCTGAAGATTCTATTTGTGGATTATGATCAAGGTATCAGCGTCATCGAGTTTATCGGGGAATGGAATGACGCCATCGAAAACGACGTGATGCACCTCAAGCGCAATATCATTGATGTGATGACGCACGAGGGCATCCATAAATTTATTCTCATTGGCGAAAACGTCTTCAACTTCCACGGCTCCGATGACTCGTACTACGAAGAATGGTTCGAGGACGTAGAAGACGGCTGGATTGCGGGCATCAACTTCCAGGAGCATGTCATCCGGGAAATGCGCCAGTACAACCTCGACAGCTACATTAACTTCGGCGGCCAACTAGATGAGCTGCCCTGGCGAACGTACCAGCCGCGCAAGCTCTTTGAGGTGGTAGATGGCCTGCTGCAGCGCCGGCTGGGCTAACCGGAGCCTCTTCTCGGAATACTCTCTCAAAAAAGGCCGCCCCGAGGGGTGGCCTTTTGTTGTTTTTAGCTCGTCAGTTTACTCGGCCTGAACTGAATCGGTCGAGTTTTCCAGGGCGGCCGTTCTGGCGTCAGCGGAGTCACGGACGGCATTTGCTTTTTCCTCCATGGCGTCAAGTTGCGCGTCACCGGAAGACTCTACGTTTTCAACGGACTGCGCAGCACCGGGTTTTTTGTCGTTACAGGCAGCAAACAGCAAAGCAATAGCAGCCAGCGCGAAAAAGGACACTTTTTTCATGGTGGAGTTGGTAAGGAAGAAGTGGAATCAGGACTGGCCTACCCTTTTTATGGCATGCCTGGGCTACAGCAGAGCTGGCAACAAATAAGTTTGCCAACGTACGTACTTCACAACGTATTACGACTTGCTACCACATAAAAAAAGGCCGCCCGGTAGGAGCGGCCTTTTTCTTGGCACCGGTCGGTGCGTCAGCTTACTTAGCGTCGGTCGAGTCAGCAGCGTTTTCGATGGCGTCAGCCTGAGCTTCGGTAGCGTTTTCTACCGAGTCAGCACCAGCCTCGTTGCCAGCGTTTTCCATAGCGTCAGCCTTAGCTTCGCCACCTTCTTCTACTTGCTCAGCCTGAGCTTCAGCAGCGTTTTCAGTTTTGCTGTCGCAAGAAGCGAAAGAGAAAGAAACAGCAGCCAGAGCAAGGAACAGTACTTTTTTCATGGTAAGGGAAAATGAGAAATTGAATTTCAGATGAAGGGTGATTACCCGGTTTCTAGCCGGTAATCGAGGCTTTATATCAGATTCAACCGAAGGTAACCCGACAATGGAAAAAACATTTTACTTTTTTTTCATTTGCCCGAGTACGGCTGTGCTTACTTCTTCCGGAAAACGATACCAATGGGTACCCCCGTAAAGTCGAAGTGTTCCCGCAGGCGGTTTTCGAGGTAGCGGGTGTAGCTTTCTTTTACGTACTGCGGCAGGTTGCAGAAAAAGGCGAATACCGGGTTATGGGTGGGCAGTTGCGTTGCGTACTTAATGCGCACCAGCTTCCCTTTCTGAATGGGCGGCGGGTACTTCTCGATTTCTTTGAGCATTACTTCGTTCAGCTCGGAAGTCGGGATTTTGCGACGCTTGTTCTCGTACACCTGCACGGCGGTTTCAATGGCCTTGTGCACGCGCTGCTTGGTGAGCACCGAAGTGAAAATGATGGGCGGGTAACTGATAGGCGCAATCTTCTCCCTGATTTTCTCCTCGAACTCCTTGGCCGTATTGGTTTCCTTGTTCTCGATTAGGTCCCACTTGTTGACCAGTATCACAATACCCTTGCGGTTTTTGTCGGCCAGGCCAATGATGTTCAGGTCCTGGGCTTCAATGCCGCGGGTAGCGTCCAGAATCACGATGCACACGTCCGATTCCTCCAGGGCCCGCAAGGAGCGGAGCACCGAGTAGAACTCCACGTCTTCGTGCACCTTGGTTTTGCGGCGCAGTCCGGCCGTATCTACCAGAATGAACTCGTGACCAAAGGCATTGTAGCGGGCCTGAATAGAGTCGCGGGTGGTGCCGGCAATGTCCGTTACAATGCTCCGGTCGGTGCCCAGCAGCAGGTTCACAAACGAGGACTTGCCCACGTTCGGGCGACCTACTACGGCAATTTTGGGTACGCCGGCATCGGGCTCTTCTACCCCTTCCTCTTCAAAGTGGCTAATGACAGCATCCAGCAAATCACCGGTGCCCGAGCCGCTCTGGGAGCTGATGGGGTAGATTTCGCCGTCGCCGAGGCCAAGTGAGTAGAACTCGCCGGCGGCGTGGGCGCGGGTGTTGGTGTCGGCCTTGTTAGCGACTACATAAATGGGCTTTTTGCCCTGGTAGCGCCGCAGTACGTTGGCAAATTCTTCGTCGAGGTGGTGCAAACCGGCGTCTACATCCACCATAAACAGCACTACGTCGGCCTCGTCAATAGCCAGCTTTACCTGCTTGTTGATTTCGCCCTCGAAGATATCGTCGGAGTTGTGTACGTACCCACCGGTGTCAATCACGGTGTAGTACTTGCCGGTCCAGTCGCCGTAGCCGTAGTGCCGGTCGCGCGTCACGCCGGACTCGTTGTCCATGATGGCTTTGCGCTGGCCTACTAGGCGGTTAAATAGCGTGGATTTGCCCACGTTTGGGCGGCCCACAATGGCAATGGTATTTTTCATGTTGTCTGACTCCAGCCGCCGGCCCGACCAGTTTCGGCAGTGCCCGGAGTAGTTAAGTGAAGAGTGGTCGGAAGAGGTGAACTGGTGAACTGTGAAATAGTGAGTTCTATGTCCTAACTGCGCAGGCAGAGCTTGCAGAACGACAAACTCACCATTTCACCAACTCACTATTTCGCTACTGCTGGTACCCGAACCGGTTCAGGGCTTTAGGGTCGGTGCGCCAATTTTCGTTGACTTTGACGTGGATTTCGAGGAAAACTTTTTTCTGAAAGAACTTCTCCATTTCCTCGCGGGCCCAGGTGCCCACCTTTTTAAGGGCAATGCCTTGTTGCCCAATGATAATGCCTTTTTGGCTGGCTCGCTCCACATAAATGATGGAACGCATCCGGATGATGTCTTCTTCTTCCTTAAACTCCTCTATTTCTACCTCACAGGAGTAAGGCACTTCTTTTTTGTAGAGCTTGAAGATTTTTTCGCGGATCATCTCGGCGGCGAAAAACCGCTCGGGCTTATCCGTTAGCTCATCCTTAGGGTAGTACGGGGGGTGAACCGGCAAGTAGCCTAAAACCAAATCCAGTAGCTCTCCGGTTCCAAACTTCTCCAGGGCCGAAATGGGTAGCACTCGAGCTGCATTCGGCAGGTGCCCGCGCCAGTACTCTACTTTGGCTTCCACCTCGGTTTGGTCGGCCTGGTCGATTTTGTTAACCAGCAGCAGAATGGGCGTGTCCTGCATTTTGCGCAGGCGCTCCACCACCGGCTCCTCGTCGTGCTTTTCGTAGATGTCCGTTACGAACAGGATAACGTCGGCATCTTCCAAGGATGAGTACACGAACGACATCATGGCGTTGTGCAGCTCGTACTTGGGCTGAATAATGCCCGGCGTATCAGAATACACCAGCTGAAAATCGTCGCCGTTCAGAATGCCCAGAATGCGGTGGCGCGTGGTCTGGGCCTTGCTGGTCACAATGCTGAGCCGCTCACCCATCAGGGCGTTCATGAGCGTGGACTTACCCACGTTGGGCTTGCCGATAATGCTCACAAAGCCAGCGCGGTGCGGAGTTGGTTCGGTATTCACTTCAGAATCTGAAAATTGGCCTGCAAAGGTACAACTTTTAGCCCGCCGGGCCGCCGGCTGGTGAAACATCAGTTACCGGAAGATTGTCTGTAGCTCGAACAGCAAGAACATGCGCTGGTAGTTTTACTTGGCGCACCGTTGTGCGACCTTTGTAGCCGCGAGCCGGTAACTACTTACCGCAACATGTTCTTACGACTCGTCACGTACTAGTATTTTATGCCCTCCACTCCCACCGCATCCAAAGGCCGCATTGGCGTCCTGCTCGTCAACCTTGGCACGCCGGACTCGCCCCAAACCAGCGACGTGCGCCGCTACCTCAACGAATTCCTGACCGACGGCCGCGTGATTGACATGCCGGCCGCCGTGCGTTACCCGCTGTTTCAGGGGCTTATTGTGCCACTACGGGCCCCGAAGTCGGCCAAGATTTACCAGCAGCTCTGGACCGAGCGGGGCTCCCCCCTACTCTACCACGGCCTAGATTTGCAAAAGCTGGTGCAGGAGCAGTTGGGCAAAGACTACCTCGTGGCCTTTGGCATGCGCTACCAAAACCCCAGCATCGAGAGTGCCCTGCAGCAGCTGCGCGACGCGGCCGTGGAGCGCATTATTGTGCTGCCCTTGTTCCCGCAGTACGCGGCGGCCAGCACGGGCTCGGTGCAGGAGAAGGTGATGGAGCTGGTGAGCAAGTGGTGGGTAGTACCTAGCATCAGCTTTATCAGCACTTTCGTTGATGACCCCGGCTTTATCGGCAGCTTTGCTACCCTGGGCAAAGCAGAAATGGCCAAGCATGAGTACGACCACGTAGTATTCAGCTACCACGGCATTCCGGAGCGCCACGTGCTCAAGGGCAGCCACAAGGGCTACTGCAAGCTGGGCAACTGCTGCAACAATTACAACAAGAATAACCGCTACTGCTACCGGGCCCAGTGCTTTGAAACGTCGCGGCAGCTGGCCCAGGCCCTGGGCCTTGCGCCCGAGCGCTACACTACCTCTTTCCAGAGCCGACTGCAAAGCCGCCTGCGCGACCCGTGGCTGCAGCCCTACACCGACGAAGTGCTCAAGGAAATGCCCGCCAAAGGCATCAAAAACGTGCTGGCCTTCTCTCCTGCCTTCGTGGCCGATTGCCTAGAAACCACTATTGAGGTAGGCGAAGAATTCAAGGAAATGTTTGAGGAAGCCGGCGGCAGCCACTGGCAACTGGTTCCCTCGCTCAATTCCAACCCGGAATGGGTACAGGCCGTCACCAACATGATCCGGCGGAACTAGCCAAGGTCAGCTAAGTAGCAGTAAACAGAGCAGGGGCCGTTTTCTTTCAAGAAAACGGCCCCTGCTCTGTTTACTGCTACCGCGGCAATTTATTCCAGCCGGCGGCGCTGGTAAAAGGCGTGGTCATCGTAGCCGGGCTGGCTGTAGAAGTCAGCCGTGGTGGCTTGGGTTAAGGGAAGATTTAGGGCCCGGAGCATGGCTTCTTCATACTGACGGCTGATCTGGATTTCAACGTAGGGCGGATACTCCAGCACCGAGCGGGCCGTGAGTGAGGGCACAAATACATTGTCGGCTTCTTCATCGAGGGCAGCCACGCCAATGGGTAGGAGGATGTGCCGGTCCCGCTCGTTGATGTTCAGCCTTTCGTCCAGCTCTACATCTAAGTAGCGGACTTTGAGGGCATCCGTATCTACTATCAGCTCATGCACCTGACCAAACTGCTGGCCATCGGCGCCACGGACGGCCCACCCCCGCACATCGGGGTTGCCATCTGCCACTTCAAAATCAGACAAGTCATGCAGACGGCGCAGGTGCAGGCCCTGGCCGGAAGGCACAGAATCAGTAATGGGTTCCATAGGAGAATAAGGTACAGTTGGGCTGTTTAACGGGTGGGAGGCTGATGTAATGCCTTGACCACGCTGGCAGCCCGGGTGAGGTAGGCGCGCAGTTGTTCCTGATCCTGAGCCGTAGCCGACCGGCCGCTAAGGGTAGCGGCTTGGCTAGTTAACTGGTTGATTTCAGACTCTAGCTCTGGGTAGCCTTTCCGTTGCATGGCCTGCAACAGCGCCGTAGCGGCCACGTACCCCGGCCGTAAGCTGGTACCCGCTTCGCCGAGCCGAGCCGTGGCGCTGGTCAGTTCGTCGCGCTGGGTGGCAATGGCTGACTCCCGAAAATCGTCCCGGTCAACTAAGTCAACGAGGGCGGCTGTAAGCAGCCGCAGGCCTTCGCGGCCGTACTGGGGCTGGGTGGCATCACTTTGGGCAAAAGAAGCCAGAACTTCCGGCGTAACGGGCGCCGCTTCCGCTGCCATATCGCCCACAGCATCCCGACCAGATGGGCGGGGGCCCGTTTCGGCCCCTGTGCTGCTATCTGGCGGCGCGGGCACTCCAGCCTCTGCTTTGGCCGGCACAGAAGCCGGGGCGGCGGGCGTTGCGGAATCGGCGCGCAATAAGAAGTAGGCGCCCAGGGCCACTACCGCCAGCACCAGCAGGATAAGGAGCCAAGGGCTAGGCGAAGACTTTTTACGCTGAATGTTGATGTCGGCCATAGGGAGGTAAACAGGTTTGGGAGTTCCATACGAAGCAAGCTCCTAATATGATACCCGCCACAGCCTTGCCACCACGCTACGGCTACAGTATTAGGCAAAATTTCGAAATACAAGTAAGCCAACAGCGCTTCCCTACGTATAGTCGATTTTACTACCTACCGCTTATGCACCGGAGTCTCGCGCTTACAGTACCTGCCCCTATTACTGAACCCTTATCCCAAAAGCTACTTGAGATTGAGGATGTTATCAGCGTAAGTGTCCAAATTGGCGCCTCTCGTAAACCAGTCGGCGACATTATTACGGTGCAAGTGCTTAACCGCGGCGCCGATGAAGTGCTGCGCCAAGCCCGGGCAGCCGTAGCTACACCAGAGGAGCTGTCCATCTCAACGGCCGAGCTGAGCAGCATAATTGACCCAGCTCATGGCGAGCAGGTTCTCAACGACCGAGACGAGGCCATTTGGGAAGAAGTGGAAGCCGGGTTACGCCACCAAGGCCGTCCGACTCCTAATTATGCTGCTCTTATGGCCCTAGGCGGCGTTATGGCGGCCGTGGGCCTTGTCTCCGAACCGGTACCGCAGGCAGTAGCCTTTATTGCCGCCAGCATTATTTCACCTGGGTTTGAACCCATTGCTGCCATTCCAATGGGGGTAATACTGCGGCGGTGGCAGGTGGTGGGCCGGGGCTTACGGTCGGTGCTCATTGGCTATTCCCTGTTTATGCTAACGGCCGGACTTACCATGCTTTGGTTGGTAGGAGCTGGGGAAACTACTGCATCAGCCCTCATGAACAATCCGGAGGTGCATAACATTTCCAACCCTTCTCTGAAGGAGCTGCTGGTATCTGCCTGTGGCGCAGCAGCCGGCATTGTTATCATTGCCGCCTATCGTCGGAGCGTTATTGCCGGCGCCCTGATTGCGCTTATTCTGATGCCCGCCGCGGCGTTGGTAGGCTCCGGTATTGCCCTTGGTCAGTCCCATCTGGCACTCGAAGGCCTTACCCGCTTCGGCATTGATGTAGGCTTCGTGCTCGGGCTGGGTCTGCTGATTTTCTACATAAAGCAGCGGGTAGTACACCGCCGCGAGTCGCTGGAGTAGCCTTGTTATCAGCTATAAAAAAGGGGCCGCTGTGCAAGGCAGCGGCCCCTTTTTTATAGCTGATAAACTCAACCTGTGAAATCAGATTTTCAGGGGCTGCCGGCGGTACATTTTGGCGAGTTGCTCCACGGCGTAGTCTACCTCCTCAGCGGTATTGTACTTGCTCATCGAGAAGCGAATCGTGCCCCGGTCCGGGTCGGCGTTGAGGGCGCTGAGTACGTGCGAACCAGCGTTGGCCCCGCTAGTGCAGGCAGATCCGCCCGACACGGACACCTTGTTGATATCGAGGTTAAACAGCAGCATTTCGTTTAGCTCGGAAGGCGGCAGGCTCACGCTCAGCACGGTGTACAGGCTCTTATCCGCCTCGGCGGAGGTGCCGTTGAATTCTACCCCGTCAATTTCCGTCCGCAGCTTTTCAATGAACCGGTCTTTCAGGCCTTGAATGTGGCGCTGATGCGTGGCCATGTCACGGTAGGCAATTTCCAGCGCTTTGGCCAAGCCGATAATGCCGTACACGTTTTCCGTGCCCGCCCGCTGGTTGCGCTCCTGCGAGCCACCATGAATTAGGGCGTCCACCAGCAATCCAGACCGGCGGTACAGAAAGCCAATGCCTTTCGGACCGTGAAATTTATGCGCTGAGCCAACCAAGAAGTTGGCCTTAAGCTGCTGCACATTGTGAGGGTAGTGGCCCATCGTCTGCACCGTATCCGTGTGGAATACGGCATTGTATTGGGCACACAGTTCCCCGATGGCCACAATGTCGTTGAGGTTGCCAATTTCGTTGTTGGCGTGCATTAAGCTTACGAAAGTACGTGGATGGGTAGCTAGAAGCTCCTCCAGATGAGCCAAATCAAACCGGCCTTGCGCATCGTGGCGCACGTAGCTGAGCTGAATGTCACCGGCCTTTTGCAGAGCCTGCAAGGTGTGCAGCACCGCGTGGTGCTCCAGCGGCGAGGTAATGGCGTGCGTAAGCCCCAGCGTCCGGACGCTGCCAAAGGCGGCGTAGTTGTCGGCTTCCGTCCCGCAGGAGGTAAACACGATTTCGGCGGGAGCGGCATTAATGAGGTGGGCAATCGTCTTGCGGGCGTTTTCGATGGCCGCCCGCACCTGCCGGCCGTGCCCATGGATGCTGCTGGGGTTACCAAAATGGTCCCGCATGAAGGGCAGCATGGCATCCAGCACTTCGGGATCTAGCGGCGTGGTCGCGGCATTATCGAAATACACGTTCATGGGCAGGGCAAGCGTAATCGTGGATACTTAGAAAGGAAAGGCCCGGCAAAAATACAGGATTCCGCCGGGGTAGCCGGAATTCTGTACATCGCCTACCCCAGTGTGCCTTCTGCAAGTAATGGAAACAGCCTGCTTCAAACCGCAATTCGGCTTGAAGCAGGCTGTTTCCATGGGCGTAGCAGCTACTGCTTATTTGCTGATGATTTCCTTGATGTCGCCAATGATTTTATTGGCTAAATGATCCGCAGTGGCGTTTGAGTCCGACTCAGCATAGATGCGGATAATCGGCTCGGTGTTCGATTTGCGCAGGTGTACCCACTCTTTGTCGAACTCAATCTTAACCCCGTCAATCGTGTTGATTGGCTGCTTGGCGTAGCGCTCTTCCATGCGCACCAGCACCTCGTCGGTGTTGATTTCCGGCGTCAACTCAATCTTATTTTTTGAAATGAAGTAATTCGGGTAGGAAGCCCGCAGGCGGGTCATGGTCATGCCCGTCTTAGCTAAGTGGCTCAGGAAAAGCGCAATGCCTACCAACGAGTCGCGGCCGTAGTGCAACTCTGGGTAAATGATGCCGCCGTTGCCTTCGCCCCCAATGATGGCGCCGGTTTCCTTCATTTTGTTGACTACGTTCACTTCGCCTACGGCGGCCGCGGCGTAGCTACCGCCCTGCTTTTCGGTTACATCGCGCAGGGCGCGGGTGCTGCTCAGGTTGCTGACGGTGTTGCCGCCCCCACTCTGCTGCAGCACGTAATCGGCTACAGCTACTAAGGTGTACTCCTCCCCGAACATGGTCCCGTCTTCATTCACTAGCGCCAGGCGGTCCACGTCCGGGTCAACCACAATACCGAGGTCAAAAGAGCCTTTTTCGAGCACCCGGGCAATGTCGCGCAGGTTCTCGGGCAAAGGTTCTGGATTATGAGCAAAGTCGCCGGTAGGCTCACAGAACAGCTTTTCGATTACCTCTACCCCCAACTGCTGAAGCAACATAGGCACCGCGAAGCCTCCCGTGGAGTTAACGGCATCCACAACTACCCGGAAATTTTTAGCCTTAATGGCTTGCTTGTCTACCAACGGTAGGGCCAGAATAGCGTTGATGTGTTCCTGCAGGAAGGTATCGTCGGTGGTGTACTTGCCGAGTTTGGTGACCGGGGCAAAATCAAACGCTTCGGTGTCGCCGAGGGCCAGCACTTGCTTGCCATCCTCGTCAGAAATAAACTCACCAGCCGCATTAAGCAATTTCAGCGCGTTCCACTGCTTGGGGTTGTGCGAGGCCGTAAGAATGATACCACCTCCCGCGTTTTTAGCGGGTACGGCCATTTCTACTGTTGGAGTAGTACTTAACCCCAAGTCAATTACGTTAATACCAAGTCCTTGGAGGGTGGCTGATACCAACCGGCTAACCATATCCCCCGACAAGCGGGCGTCGCGGCCGATGACGATGGTGTTATTCTGCGTTTTGCCTAACACCCACGTGCCGAAGGCAGCGGCGTATTTAACCACATCAATGGGAGTGAGACCATCGCCGGCCGCCCCCCCAATGGTTCCTCGTATGCCCGAAATTGATTTAATAAGTGCCACTGTGCTGTCCGTATGTTGAAGTACTCTGTAATCAGAAGGAAGAAGGGGCAAAAGTAGGCAACTGCCCCTGCTTTCCCTACGTGGAAATCAGTCCGACGGGCAATCAGGCACTGTCTGCCAGCCGCGTATGCACAATCGATGATCTTGCTCCTTGTATATTTGACCTAATGGAAGATACTACTGCCGCCCGCCGCTCGGCCCAGCTAGAGGCCTTCGGACGCCTGCTTGATGTACTAGACCGCCTCCGGGCTGAGTGTCCCTGGGATAAAAAGCAGACGCTGGAAAGCTTGCGTCACCTTACTATTGAGGAGACCTACGAACTCAGCGACGCCATTATTCGAGGTGACTTAGCCGACCTGAAGAAGGAATTGGGGGATGTTATGCTTCACCTTACTTTCTACGCAAAAATTGCCAGCGAACAAGGTGCCTTCGACATTGCCGATGTGCTGAATGCACAGTGTGAGAAGCTTATTTTTCGCCATCCCCACATCTACGGCAGCACAAAAGCCGACAGCGAAGAGGAGGTGAAACGGAACTGGGAGCAACTGAAACTGCAGGAAAAAGGGAACTCGTCAGTCCTGGGCGGCGTACCTACCTCACTACCGGCCTTGGTAAAAGCCATGCGCATCCAGGAAAAAGCCAGAGGCGCTGGCTTCGACTGGGAGCGGCCCGAGCAAGTTTGGGAGAAGGTGCAGGAAGAACTGCAGGAGTTTCAGGCAGAGTTTACTACCCCAGAACCCACCCAGGCAAGTCAGGAACGGGCTGCCGCTGAATTCGGCGACTTGTTGTTTTCCCTCATCAACTTTGCCCGCCACGCTGGCATCAACCCCGAAGAAGCGCTTGAACGCACTAACCGTAAGTTCATTACCCGCTTTCAGTTCTTGGAAACGGCAGCGGCTCAGGATGGTCATCAGCTCCGCGACCTAACGCTTACTCAGATGGATAGCTACTGGGAAGAAGCCAAAAAACGACCCGACACTGCCCCCCAAACCCAGCGTTAGAAATAGCCTTTTTTGGGGGCGCGCATTGTTTTAAAGCGTTTAAACCCATTTTTCATTTGGCGACACACAGGTTTTTAATTAGGTTTGCCAAGGCTAGATCTATTTTCGAACCACGCCCCGCACACGAGCAGACCCACGCTATCCAGACTTTTCAAAGTTATGCGTGCGGGTGAGCGGGGTTTCCCCGTCTATAGGCTAGCCACTTATTTCCACTTTTTTTACTCGTACTTCAACCTTTCACCAACAACCCCCTAATTCTCCGGAACAATGGAACAAAAGAATGCCATGAACAAGCCCGCGGCTCGGCCCGCCGCTGCTGCAGCGCCGAAAGGCGAAGCGAAGGGCGGTGGTTCGTCCCTGTTTGCCATTCTCGCCATCGTATTGGCGTTTATTGTAAGCGTGATCATCTACAAATTCGTCCTAGGTGATGCCAGCCACTTCCAAGGTGGTAACAATGAAAACAACCCCATTGGTGGTGACTACTTCGGCGTAGTATACAAAGGTGGTCCTATCGTACCGCTACTGATGACGATGTTCCTGTGCGTAATCATCTTCTCGATTGAGCGGGCACTCACGATCAGCCGCGCTAAAGGCAGCAAGAGCATTGAATCTTTCGTGCGCACTATTCGCCAGAAGCTGAACGTAAACGATATCACCGGTGCTATTGCCGCCTGCGACCAGCAGAAGGGCTCGGTAGCTAACGTGGTAAAAGCTGGCCTGGGCAAATACCAGGAGATGGCTCGTGAGCGTAACTTGGAGAAAGACCAGAAAATCCTGGCTATCCAGAAAGAAATTGAAGAGTCAACGGCTCTGGAGCTGCCCATGCTGGAGAAAAACCTCGTTATTCTATCCACCCTGGCTTCTATTGCCACGCTGGTAGGTCTGCTGGGTACGGTATTCGGTATGATCAAGGCCTTCTCGGCACTGGCTCAAGGTGGTGCTCCTGACGCAGTAGGTCTGGCTAACGGTATCTCGGAAGCTCTGATCAACACGGCTCTGGGTATCGGTACTTCGGCCATTGCCATCGTAGCCTACAACTTCTTCACCAGCAAAATTGACGAGCTGACTTACAGCATCGACGAAGCTGGCTTCAGCATCATTCAGACCTTCGCTGCTCAGCACGGCGAAACCGAACACCACACTGCTTAATTTTAGGGCGGCAACGCACTAAAGCATAGGTTACTTCGTTTCTGAATTACGCTAACTAACAACACCAGCAATGCCCAAAGTAAAGCCTCATAGAACGTCACCGTCGCTGGATATGACCCCGATGGTGGACTTGGCCTTCCTGCTGGTGACTTTCTTCATGCTCACCACCAAGTTTGCCCCGGAAGAGGCAGTGGTGGTAGATACGCCTTCATCCACCTCGGAAATTCGCTTGCCCGAATCGCACGTAATTACAATTGCGGTAGACAAAGACAAGCGCGTATTCTTCGGAGTAGATGATGACGCTATCAAGTCGGATTTGCTGACGCAAGTTGGAGCTAAGTACGGAGTAAGCTTTACTCCTTCTCAGATCCAAGCCTTCAAGGGCGTTGCTTCAAGCTTTGGCACTCCCATCGAAAAACTGCCCGCGCTGCTTAGCTTGGACAGTGAACAACGGAAGTTGGTGAAGCAGGAAGGCATTCCTGCTGACTCCGTCAACAACCAGTTCATCGAGTGGGTACAAACCGCCCAGGCTTTGAGCCGCAAGTCAGCTTATGGTAAGCCTTCCTACGTGGCTATCAAAGGCGACGGCAATGCCGACGTACCGACGGTGAAAAGAGTCATCAAGCTGATGCAGGATAAGAACATTAACCGGTTCAACCTGATTACCGACCTGGAAACCAAACCAGTAGCCGGTAACTAACCCGCACAGACATGGCAGAAATACAACAACAAGCCGACTCCGGTAAAGGAGGTAAGAAGAGAGCCAAGAAAATGTCGACCAAAATCGACATGACCCCAATGGTTGACTTGGCGTTCCTGCTGCTTACCTTCTTTATGCTCACGACTACCTTTAGCAAACCTACTGTTATGGAGGTTGCTATGCCGGTAAAACCCAAACCGGGTGAAGAGCAGCCGCCTATCAAGGCGTCGAATGCACTGACTCTGCTGTTAGGCGAGAACAACAAGCTGTACTATTACGATGGCTTGTTGGATGGTACTACCAAGCCGGAGTTGAAGCTTTCCAACTACGGTGCTGATGGGATTCGCAAGGTGCTGCTTCAGCACAAAAGCAACCCGCAGCTCGTTGTGCTGATCAAGCCGGACGATAAATCGGCTTACAAGAATATGGTTGATATTCTTGACGAGATGAACATCACGGAAACCAAGAAGTATGCTCTGGTGGACATCTCCAAGCCTGATCAAGAACTGATTAAAACTTCTGGATTATGATGGACAACTCGCAATTGGCCAAAGCATCCCTCGATGACATCGTCTTCGAGGGGCGCAATAAGGCCTATGGAGCCTACGTGATCCGGCGGGTGTATGGAAAGCACGTAACCCGGGCAGTTCTCATTGCCGTTGCTCTCTTTGCTCTCATGATTGCCTTCCCCTTGGTGGCACGCATGATGAAGAAAGATGAGGTAGTGGAGGATGAGAAAATGCTGAAGGTAAACGTGCTGGAGGCACCACCGCTGGATGCGACTAAGCCGCCACCGCCACCGCCACCGCCACCAGACGCGCCACCACCGCCGCCACCAAAGCTTTCCACGATTAAGTTTGTGCCCCCCGTCGTAAAGAAAGATGAGGAAGTACAGAAGCAGGAAGAAATTCCGGATCAGGAGGAGCTAAAGGATAAAGTGGTAGCCAACGAAACCGTGAAGGGCAACACCGATAATCCGGCCGACTTGGCTGGTTTGGAACCCGGTGAAGGCACTAAAGCGGTGGAGGAGGTAGTGGAAACCAAGCCTTACACCTACGTTGAACAGATGCCGGTTTTCCCCGGCGGACAAGAAGCGCTACTGCAGTACATTGCCAAGAACATCAAGTATCCGGCAATGGCACTACGCAACCAGGTTGAAGGCCGCGTTTTCATTAAGTTCGTAGTTGGTCCCGACGGAGCCGTTACGAACGCTGAAGTGCAGAAAGGCATTGGTGCTGGTTGCGACGAAGAGTCGCTCCGAGTTATCAAGAACCTGCCGCGCTTTACTCCTGGTAAGCAGAATGGTCGGGCCGTATCCGTGTACTACACGGTTCCCGTGACCTTCGCTATCAAGTAAATTTGGTTGTTACTGGCCTTGCCAGTGCACATAAACCCGAATCAGACTCCGGTCAGATTCGGGTTTTTTGTTTGTATTCACATTCATAAAAATATATAGTCGGCACGCATACTAACCTATCAGCTATGACCGTTGAAAGAGGTGAAAGCCAGGTAGTAGCGTGAGTTGAGGTAATAGATAGTGGCTTGAAAGTTTAGGTGTGTATTAGTCCATTATTCACTTAATTATATATACCATGACCACAGCCCCGCACACCTCCCTCCTATCCCTTGATGACATTGTCTTTGAGGGGCGCAACAAAGCCTACGGTGCTTATGTCTTGCGAAAAGCCTATGGTCGGCACGTGACAACTGCTATTGTTATTGCTACTGCTTTAGCCGCTTTGCTCATTGCCATACCCCTACTGGTGCAGCGGCTATGGCCTGCTGTTACTGAAGGCCCTGTTGACGTTTCCAAGGGCCCGATAATCGATATTTTGCCCCCACCAACCATTTTACAGAAAATCACTCCTCCCCCAGCGGGTGGTGCAGTTACCGTCCGGCCGCCGGCACCGGCTACTCCAACCCGGGTAGTACGCGACGAACTGGTTAAAACTCCTCCCGTTGATGTGGAAGTACAGGCCATAGATGGTCCGGCTATTTCTGGGCCCATTGCTGCGGAAGGCGATGGCACGACTACCATACCTGGCGGGGGTGTTGGTGGTAGTGACACAGTTACGAAGCCGGCAGCTGCGGCTATAACCGAGCCGTTCGTGCACGTAGAGAACATGCCGGAATTCATGGGTGGCGAGGCAGCTTTGGCCAAATACTTTCAGCGCCATCTACGCTACCCCCCGCAGGCGCTGCGTGCTGGCGTAGAAGGCAAGGTGTACATTTCCTTTACGGTGAATTCCGACGGCACCATCACGGATGTATCGGTTCTGAAAGGACTGGGTTATGGAACTGACGAGGAGGCTTCCCGCGTAATCCGGCAAATGCCCGCCTGGAAACCGGGCTATCAGAATCATCGTGCTGTTCCAGTACGCTACAACCTGCCTATCACATTTAAATACGAATAAGTAGCTTCTTGCTATATATTCGTATTTAGATTGACATTTAGACGCCCAAAGTCGCTCGGTTACGTACAAACCGGACGCCTTTGGGCGTTTTTGCCGCTGATTTCATGCTTGGTCAGAGCCCCATCTTTCTCAAAACGAACAAATAAGACTTTGTTTGGCGTTTAGCTGATATACACCGATTTAGTTTCTCATGCTTGACCTGCCCACCACTGAAGAGAGAATAGGTAACCATAAACAACAATCCTGGGTCCGTTACTTCACCTTGTTAATGTCGGTGGTGTACACAGTTCTGGGGCTGTACTTATGGTTTGCTCCTACTGGAGCCCTCACGCTAGGAGACACCCCGCGCCGTTTGTTGGCGGCTGTCTTTGTATTTTACGGAATTATTAGATTTGTCCGCACCTACCAGCAACACTTCAAAAAGAACAAGGATGACGCGCGTTAACTATTGGGTTTTAGGAGTAGCCCTATGCACGAGCATGGGAATGGCCAGCTGCGGTAACGATGCTGGCAGCACCCAGGCTACTGACACTCCCACCAGCGGGTCTATCCGGATTGGGGTTGACGAAACGTTTGAGCCCATTCTAAAGTCTCAGGTAGATACATTCCAGAAGCTGTACACTAACGCCCATATTAACGCAGCTTATCAGCCAGAGCTGGATGTGATGCGGGCCTTTATGGCGGACAGCATTCGACTGGCTGTAGTATCCAGGGAACTGACGGCAGATGAGAAAACAACCCTAAAGCGTCTCAAGCTGGAACCATATTCTGTTCGTATCGGGGTAGATGGGGTAGCCATCATCATGCACCCAAGCAACCGCGACAGTTTGTTAACCACAGCCCAGTTGAAAGGCATCTTTACCGGTCAGTTAGCGCAGTGGAGCCAGATCAGCCCAGGTAACAAACTAGGTGCTATTACGGCCGTATTTGACAATAACAACTCCAGCACCGCCCGCTACGTGCAGGACTCTGTCAATAATGGCGCAGCGTTGGCCAAAGGTGTTTTTGCTTCAAAATCGAACCCAGCACTTATTGATTACGTTGCAACTCATCCGAATGCAATTGGGGTAATTGGCATCAATTGGATCAGTGACCGGGACGACCCTAATGTTCCGAAATTTTTAAAACGGATACGAGTTGCTGGCATAAGCCCCAAAGCCACGGGTTCTACTTCATCAGACTACGTGCAGCCCTATCAAGCGTACTTGGCTCAGAAGCTTTACCCTTTGCGTCGTAATCTGTACGTTATCAGCCGCGAAGCGCGCACCGGACTTGGCACCGGTTTTGCAACCTTTGTAGCAGGTAACAAAGGACAACTTATCATGCTGAAGTCGGGATTGATGCCTGCGAAGGGCCAAATCCGGATGATGGATGTTAAGCCCTCTTTATAGCCCTCCTTGTCTCCTTTCCACCGCATTTTCACTAAACCTTTTGCTCATGAATCTCAAGCCCTGGAAGCTCACGCTCCTCGCTGCTTTGTCTGTTTCGGGTTCTGCTGCCCTAGCCCAATCTTCGGGCGCCCAAAAAGCCATTGAGCTGGAGCGTTACAGCGAAGCCCGCGCCGCTTTGCTGCGGCAAGGCCAATCGAATGAAACGTCGTTCGAACTTGGCCGTTTATATCAATTGCGCGATATGCCCGATTCAGCGGCATATTACTTTAACCGCATTGCCCTGAACCCGAAAGACGCCATGACCCAGATAGCTGCCGGCCGCGCCGCGCTGGCTCAGGGAAAGACGGCCGAAGCGGAGATTCAGTTTGACAATGCTGTGAAGTCCTCGAAGGGCAAAGACCCTAAGGTGTACACAATGATTGCCCAGGCCTACGCCGAGTCGAACGTAAAAGACGTTACTAAAGCTTTGACCTACGTTAGCGCTGGTGAGAAGCTGGGCAAAGGCAAGGACGATCCGGCCCTGATGATTGCTCGTGGCGACTTGTACCTGAAAACGGAGCAAGGCGGTGGTGAGGCCATGAACAGCTACGAGCGTGCTACCCTGGCTGACCCGAACAACGTGAAAGCCTACGTTCGGAAAGGTCAGCTGAACATGCGGGCTCGCACCTACAACGAAGCCAAAACGAACTTCGACAAAGCCATTAGCCTCGATCCGAACTACGCTCCGGCTTACAATGCCCTAGCCGAGACGTATTATTTCGCAGGTCGTTACGATGATGCGCTGGCCCAGTTCCAGAAGTACTCTTCGCTGGCAGAAAAGTCGCCGGACACGGACGCGAAATACGCTTCGTTCCTGTATCTGACCAAGAAGTACCCGGAGGCCCTGGTTGAGGTGGATAAAGTTCTGGCGAAAGACCCGAACAACCTCACCATGAACCGTCTGCGGGCTTACTCTCTGTATGAGACTGGTAAGAATGATGAGGCTTTGGCTGCCATGCAGAAATACATGCAGCTTGCCAGCGCCGGCAACAAAGTAATTACCGAAGACAACGTGTACTACGGTAAGATGCTGATTAAAGGTGGCAAGACTACGGAAGGCGCAGCCATCATCAAGAAGGCAATTGATGCTGACCCGAAGAAAGCTGCTGATCTGCAGAATGAGCTGGCGCAGGCGTACATGGCAGCCAAAGACTACCCCAACGCTATTTCTACGCTCAAGGCGCGAATGGTAGCCAACAAGGGCGGTGAATTGACTGACAAGGTATATCTGGGCCGGGCTTACGAGCTGAACAGCCAGTATGCGCAGGCTGACAGCCTCTACGGCTTGGTGGTAGCAGAACGTCCGAACTACGTTCCGGGCTACCAGATGCGGGCTCGCGCTAACGCTAACATCGACAAAGACTCGAAGCAAGGCTTGGCTAAGCCTTACTACGAGAAGTACATCGAGGTAGCTGGTGCTTCGGCTGATGCGGCCAAGTACAAGAGCGGTCTGCTAGAGGCCAACAAATACCTGGGGTATTACCACTACCAGAAAGGCGACAAGACCACGGCCCTGCCCTACTGGCAGCAGGCCCTGGCCCTGGACCCCAACGACCAGCAGGCCAAAACAGCAATAGCTGAGATTACGAAGCCCAAGACGGCGGCTAAACCCGCAGTAAAGCGCAAATAGTAAGCGCTTATATCAGAAAAGGCTCCTTACCATTGGTAGGGAGCCTTTTCTGTTTTTAGGAATATCCTTCGCGCCCTTGCCCTACCCTGCCGTAGTGGCGTACTCTTCCCATTTCGTCAGCAGCTCTTGAAAGTCGGTGGGCAGTTCAGCCTCGAAGTGTAAGTGCTCGTGCGTGGTTGGATGCTCAAAGCCCAGTGACTTGGCGTGCAGGGCTTGGCGGGGCATCAAGGCCAGCATCTTTTCAGCGAAGACCTTGTAAGCGCCTGTGCGCTGCCCGTACACTATCTTATCCCCACCGTAGGTAGCATCGCCGAACAACGGGTGGCCAATGTGCTTCATATGCGCCCGTATTTGGTGCGTACGGCCGGTTTCCAGGTTGCACTGCAGCAAAGCTACTTTGCCACCAAAGGCCTGCAGCACTTTATAGTGCGTTACGGCGTGCTTGCCATGCTCACCATCGGGGAAAACGGCCTGGACCTTTCGGTCCTTTAGGCTGCGCCCAATATGCCCCCGGATGGTGGCTTCTGCCTCTTTGGGTACGCCCCACACGAGTGCCAAATAAGTGCGCTCAATGGTATGGTGAAAAAACTGGTTGGAAAGGTGGGTCATGGCCCACTCCGTTTTTCCTACCACCAGCAAGCCCGACGTATCCTTGTCAATCCGATGCACGAGACCCGGACGAATTTCGCCGTTGCGGCCCGTTGGTAAGTTCTGGAGGTGATACGCTAGCCCGTTGACCAGAGTACCGTTCCAGTTGCCATACGCCGGATGCACAACTAACCCAGCGGGCTTGTTCACTAGCAGCAGCTCGGCATCCTCGTAGCGGATGTCCAGGTCCATGGGCTCGGGCAGGACCTTGAATTCCCGCGGCGGCTCGGGTAGGGTAATGGTTATAACATCTAGCGGCTTTACGCGGTAGTTCGACTTCACCGGCCGATCATTTACTTGCACCGCTTCGGCCCGAATGGCATTCTGAATGCGGGTTCGGGAAGTACTGGGCAAGCGGTTCAGCAGAAACTTATCTAGCCGGAGCAGCTCCTGCCGGCGGTCGGCCCGGATGCGGTGGTGTTCGTATAGTTCGTCTCCCGCTTCGTCATCCTCCTCGGCTAGTTCGTCCGCGCCCAAAGGCAGGCTGCTGGGGCTATCCTCTGTGTATTCTTCTTCCGGCTCGGGCATCGTAAAAGGCAATGAATTAACGGGTGCTACTGCCTACCCCCTTACGCACTGGGCAGGTAGCCATATAACAACACCGCCGAAGCAGAAGCCCCGGCGGTGTTGTTGGTAAGCCAGTGAAGTACAGGCCTGATACGCCTTACTTCTTCGTCTTGGTTTTCGTCTTGGTAGCAGTGGGAGCCGCCGCCTGGGTAGAAGCAGCAGCCGGCGAAGCTACTTTCGGAGCCGCCGCCGCAGCACCAGGGGTAATCCCCATTTTCTTCAAAATCAGGTCCGATACATCCCCATCCTTCGGGCCGTGCAACAGCAGGGGGCTGTCCCCATCGGAGTTCAGAATGTAGGTGTAACCGTTCTCGTCAGCTACGGCGTCAATGTTCTTCTGGAGCTTGTCCAAAGCTGGCTTCAGTAGAGTCTGCTGCTTTTGCTGCAACGATACTTCGGCATTCTGCTGAAACTCCTGAATCGACTGCTGCAGGTTCTGCAACTCCTTTTCCTTATCGGCCTTTACTACATCCGTCATGGTAGCGCCACCTTTCTGGTAGGCCTCTACCTTGGTGCGGAACTCCGTGCTTTTGGCATCCAGCTGGCTCTTGAGCTGGGTGCTGTAGTCCTTCAACTGGGACTCAATCTGCTTGCTCTCGGGCATCTGGCTCAGTACGTACTGAACGCTGGTGTAACCGATCTTCAGCGGTGCGGCCGTCTGTGCCATCGAAGCCGTAGCCGTAGTGAAGGTAAGGGCGGCAGCAGCCAGTGCAACGCGGAATTTGTTCATGGTGGTCATTAAAAAGAGAAGTGTCAGAGAGTTAGATGCGCAAAGTTAATTTTTTCGGGTTGCCGGCCGTGTAGTAGCTCGGGTCGGCTGTTTGGGCCGAGTAGCAGCGGGTTCTTCCTCCACCGCAGCCTCGCCCGCCGGAGCCTGCGGCGTGGTTACTGACCGCACGGCGCCTTTCTGGCCGGGCTGATTCCGTTCCTCCGAAGCCAGACCTAGTTCCTCCATCACAAACTCCGTGTAATCGTGCACTGGGTTGGTATAGAGCATAGTCAGGTCACCGGATTTATCGAACACAATAGCGAGCTGTTTCTTCTTCGCTACCTTCTCAATGGCCTCAAATACTTGGTCTTGTACCGGTTTGGTAAGCTCCTGCCGCTTTTTGAAGAGCTGCCCCTCGAAACCGAAGATCTTGTTGGAGTAAGCCTTAATGTCCTGCTCCTTCTTCAGAATCTCGTCCTGGCGCTTCTTCTTCATCGGCTCAGTTAGAACGACTTCTTCGGCCTGATAATTCCGATAAAGCTTATCCAGGTCCTTTTTTTGCGTCTCGATATCTTTCTGCCAGTTAGCGGAAAGCGTATTGAGTTCCTGCTGAGCCTGCGCGTAGGCCGGCATCTTGCCCATGATAAACTCGGAGTCGACATAGCCGAATTTCTGAGCCAGCGCTGTTTGAGGCAAGGACCCGACCAACAGGAGTGCGAGGGCCGCTACCCACGAAAACATCTTGTTCATATGGTAAAATAAGATGAAGTGTTGACGGCCGCGCCGCCGGGCTTAGCGGAGCTGCTGGCCGATGATGAAGTGGAACATGCCCTTATCCTGCTTCTGACCGGGAGTATAAATCGGCACTTTGTCGAAGCCCCAACCGTAGTCGAAGCCTAGCAAACCAAATGCCGACATGAAGATGCGGGCCCCTACCCCAGCCGAGCGGTACAACTTATAAGGGTTGTACTCAGAATAGCGTTCAAAAGCATTGCCGGCTTCCGCAAAGCTGAGCACGTACACGGTAGCGGCCGGGTTCAGGCTAACCGGATAACGCATTTCCATAACGAACTTATTATATACCACGCCCCCACTAGAGCCATTTACCCCGCTTATGGAAGTCGGCAAAGGAGAAGTACTGGCATCCCCCGGATCGGCGTAGCCTCTCAGGCCAATGTATTCGGTGCCAGCTATGAAGTTTGCGGACCCACCGTAGCCCAGACCCGAGCCCCCTAGTTTGAAGCGCTCAAAGGGCCCGATTGGGCGGCTGCTGTTGTAGGTACCAATGAAGCCGAAGTGGGCGCGGGTATTGAGAACCAGCTTGCCTACCACCGGCGAAAACCAAGAGGCGTCAAACATCCACTTGTGAAACTCTACCCACTCACCTACACTGGGGCTGGAACCCGGGAACAAGGAGTAAGGCGGCGTCAGGTTCACGCTCAGCGCCAGCGAAGAGCCCCGGCGCGTGAAGGTGGGGTTGTCGATGCTGTTTCGGGAAAGGGTCGTGTTAAACGTGATGTTGTTTGCGTTACCCGTACCGTTCGGGAAGAACTCAGAGCCTAACGCCGTGTAGTTGTTCAGCTTGTACTGGGTAATGGACAAGGCATTGCTCAGCGTAAAATAGTCATCGGGCCAGCGCAAACGGCGGCCCAGGCTTACACTGGCCCCGTTTGTTTTGAGGAAGCTACCCGTTTCGGCATCGAAGCTGGTTCCTAACCGGTAGATGGTTTTAGTCAGGCTTACGGAGAGGGAGTTGGGCTTGCGGCCACCCAACCACGGCTCGGTAAACGAGAAGGAATAGGCTTGGTACTGCAAGCCGTTGGCCTGCACGTTCAGCGACAGGCGCTGGCCGTCACCGGCCGGCACTGGCGTCCAGTTGCGCAAGGTACCGGCTTTGCGCAGGGAGAAGTTGTTGAAAACCAGCCCTACGGTCCCGATAAAGCCAGCGTAACCGCCCCAGCCACCTGAGAGGGTAATCTGGTCGGAAGGCTTTTCCTCCACCGTATAGTTGATGTCTACCGTGCCGTCGGCCTGGTTAGGCACAGGGTTCAAGCCAATCTTTTCCGGGTCAAAATAGCCCAGGGTAGCTATTTCGCGCTGGCTGCGGATGAGCTGTTCCCGGCTGAATTTGTCGCCGGGCAGCGTGTAGAGGGAGCGGCGCACTACGTGGTCGGAAGTTTTTGTGTTTCCGGCAATGTTCACGTCCTTAATGCGCGCTTGCACGCCCTCCGTAAGGCGCATCTCAATATCAATTGAGTCGCCTTCTACTTTGGTTTCTACCGGCTCAATCTGAAAGAACAGGTAGCCATCGTTCATGTAGAGCGAGGTAACATCCTGGCCCGTGGGGTTGTAGTTCAGGCGTTTATCCAGCGTCTCTTTGCTGTACACGCTACCTTCCTTGATGCCCAGTACCGAGGCCAGTGTCTTGTCGTCGTAGAGGTAGTTGCCCTTCCAGGTGATATTGCGGAAGTAGTACTTGGGCCCCTCATCCACTTTGATGGTGAGACGCAGGGCGTCGCCTACCCGCTCCAGCGTATCGGAAACCACTACGGCGTCGCGGTAGCCTTCGCTGTTATAGAATTCCAACAGCTTGGTTTTATCCTCCTCAAACTCCTTGCTCTGAAACTTACCGGAGTTGAAGAGCTTGGGAAACTTCTTCTCCTTGGTTTTTTTGAGTTTTCCCTTCAGCTTGCCATCGGTAAAGGCCGTGTTGCCCTCAAATTGAATATCATTGATTTTGACTTTCGAGCCCTTATCAACTTTAATATTCAATACAACGCTGTTGGACAGGGAGGAATCCGGTACCTGGGTAATGGTAACCTTGCTGTCCAGAAAGCCTTTGTTGGTATAGAACTTCCGGACCTGGGTGCGGGTGTTGCTCAGCAACGCATCCGTTACCACCTTGCCACGGATCAGTTTGATCTTGTTTTTGAGTTCATCAGCTTGGCTTTTGCCGATGCCCGAAAACTCAAACTTGGACAGCCGCGGCCGCTCCTTTAGGTTAAAATCAAGAAAGATGCGGCTGCCCTCCGTGCGCGCAATGCTCACGCTCACGTCGCCCAGAATTCCTTGGTCCCAGAGCCGACGGATAGCTTTGCCAATTTCTTCACCCGGAATCGTAATCGGGTCCCCTATCTTCAACCCAGTCAGGCCAATTAGCGTATTAGGGTCCAGGTAGCGGGCACCGCTCACGGTAATACCACCCAGGGTATAGCGCTGGGGCTGCTCGCCGGCCGAAGCAGCCGGAGCCTGGATTTGGGCAACCGCTGTGCTTACGGGTACTGCACCCAGAGATAAAGCCAGCGCGGCAGCCGGAATAAGTTTATGGTAGGAAGAACTCATGTTCTGTAATTACGAAACGGTTAGCTGCTCACTGGTTTTTCCGAACCGACGTTCGCGCTGCTGGTAGGCCCGCAGCGCATCGTAAAAATGCTCCCGCCGGAAATCAGGCCACAGCAAATCGGTGATAAACAGTTCCGTATAGGCCAGCTGCCACAACAAAAAGTTACTAATGCGCTGCTCGCCACTGGTGCGAATCAGCAACTCAGGATCCGGAATGCCGGCTGTCGAAAGAAAGCTAGCCACCGTTTGCTCTGTAATTTGCTCCGGCTGCAGCCGACCAGCGGCTACTTCTTGCGCCATGCGCCGTGCGGCCTGTGTCAGGTCCCACCGTCCGCTGTAGCTCAAGGCCAGAAGCAAGGTAGTCCGGGAGCCGTCCTTGGTCAGTTCAATGGCCTCGGCCAATTCCTTTTGGCAGGAATTAGGCAAATTCTCAATCTGCCCAATTGCCTGCAGGCGGATGCCGTTCTTCAGCAGCGTAGGAGTTTCCTGCCGAATAGTGTGGACTAGCAACTGCATGAGCGCCATTACCTCGTGCGCCGGCCGCGACCAGTTTTCGGTCGAGAAGGCGTATAGGGTTAAGTAGCGCACCCCTGCTTCCGCGGCCGCCTCTACTGTTTCGCGCACGGCCGTAATGGCGCTCTGGTGCCCGAAAATGCGTAAGCCCCCCTTCTGCTTGGCCCAGCGGCCATTACCATCCATGATGACGGCTACGTGAGCGGGTATATTCTGGGAATCTATCTCGGACCGGACGGCCATCAGTACTTTTTACGTAAAGAGGCTGCAAGTTACGCAAATGGTTGCATTCGCCTCTGTTCAATAACAAGTTGTGCTCAAGGGCTTTCATACGAACAGCCCCCGGCATCTAGTATGTCGGGGGCTGTTCGTATGAATATTACTAGCCGATTGCCGAGCGGCCCGTGGTTAGTCCTTCTTACCCTTTTCCTGGCTGGGGTCAGGGCAACGAATCTTGTAGAAGGTATAGGAAATGCTCAGGCCATTGTAGAAGTACCAGTCCTGATCGTGCGGGTTGCCTATACGATCATCTTGCCCACGGGATTTACCATTGATGTGATCCAGCTCATCCGTAAAGGTTTTGCGCGCTCCAGCTTCTAAGCCCAAGTTCCAGTGATCCGAAAGCGCATACTTGAAGCCCAGGCCCGCCGGAATAGCTACGTTAAGCATACCGGCCTTGCGGTCAAGCTGCGGGTTGGTGCTGCTAGCCGTTTGGGTACTGGCGTAAAACCCGGCCAGCCCAACGAACACGTACGGGGTGAAGTGGACTTTGTCGTGCCGGTCGTGGTAGTCAAAGAAATTATATTCTACTACCCCAGATGCTTCCAGCAAACTACCCTTCATGTTGGCGTTGCGGTACTCGGCTAATGGGGCTACTCTTCTGTTAACCCCTCGCACATTACCATCGTCCGCCCGCAGCAAGCCGGCAGTAAACCCCGCTCGTAACGTTATAGGAGCTGAAACGTCTTTGCGGTAGAAAGCAGTCAGCGCGGGGCGGTTGTTGCGGAACTGATAGTGGGGCGACAATTCACCTTTGTAGGTTAAACCACCCAACCCTACTCCTATTTCGCTGGTATTTTGGGCAGTTGCCGCGTAGGCAAAAAAAACACTCCCTACCGGCAATACGCCCGTAAGGAGTGTTTTAAAGAGCTTCGACTGGGTCATTAGACTGGCTGTTGGTGAAAAGTGACAGCCAGTTTACTGGCTATCGGAATTTGGGGCTTCTTACTCGGGGAGCAAGGATATAGTTTACTGACACGCCCAAAGTGGTGTACCAGTCCTTTTCAGAGCTTTTGCCACGCATTTGGCCACCTTGAATTGCCTCGGTGTACGTGCCAGGAACCTCTTTCGTGATATCCCAACCGAAGTATTGAGCCGCAGGGGAAGAAAGAGCAGCCCGGTTAGCTACGTAGTTGCCGCTTACGTCGTCAAGGTAATCAGTAAACGTTTTACGGAAGCCTAGCTCCAGACCGATGTCGAACTGCTTGTTCAGCTTGTAACGAGCGCCGGCACCGAAAGGAATAACGAATTGACCCAAGGAATAGCCTTCCGACTGTCCTTCAGTTCTCAACGCTTGCAGAGCAACATAATTGCCATCGGCATCCAAACCTTTCGGATTATGACGGATTACGCCAACACCACCAAACACATACGGCACGAAGTCAGGACGCTTGATGTAGTTGTTACGGTTCTCGATCAGATCGAACATGCCTACCGCTGCAAACTCCAGAATGTCGTTGCGGAAGTTCATGTTGCGGTTGAAGCGGTACTTGGCATCACCGTCGTTCTGATCGGCAGCTTTCGAGTCGTCACCGGTGATACGGCCGTAGGCCAACGAGGCGCGGCCCGAGAGGCGCGGGGAGAAACGACGAGTGAACGTCAGACCAAGGTTAGGGCGAGTAGCGCCGGCACGGAAGCTAGGAATGCTAGGCTTAGGGGTAATATCCCCGAAGTAGTTCATGGCATTCAGGCTCACGCCCACGGAGTTGTACTGCTTCCGCTTGCTGAATTGCTGCGCACTTGCTTCCGTCGCTACCAGTGCGAGGACTAGCAGCAAGGCCGTAGTGTAGGTGAAGAGTTGCTTCATATTAAGCGAAGGTTAGAAAATATTCAAGTTCAAGAATGCGGAAATTGTACAAGCATGGTCGCAGTCAGCGACAAAAGTAGAGGATGGCGGGAACTTTAAAAATTATTAGCGGAAAATCTCTATGCTTAAATAGGTATCCCAGCAGGGTTCCGACGGTCCAAACCCCAGTTCAATTTATTGCGCAAGGTACTCAGGAAGTTAACATGGTTAAGCTTTACCAGGCGAGCATTAAAGTTTTCTCGGCGAACAGCAATCTGAATTCCGGCTTCAACGGTTTCGGAGCGGGAGTCGAGCGAAAGCAAAAAATTGTTGCTTCGGCCTTCGATTTCAAAGGAAATCACACTCCGATCCGATACAATTAAGGGCCGTACGTTCAGATTGTGGGGACATACGGGCGCAATAATAAAATTGTTTGTTTGCGGCAGCATAACTGGCCCGCCGCAGCTCAAGGAATACCCGGTGGAGCCGGTGGGGGTAGCGACAATCAGGCCATCTGCCCAATAGGAGTTCAGGTATTCCCCATCGATGTAAGTGTGCACCACAATCATGGAGGAGGTGTCCCGCTTTAGGATACTGAACTCGTTGAGGCCGAAGTTGATAGCACCAAACGTATCCGGGTCCGTGTCCACCCGAATCAGGCTCCGGTCTTCCAGCACGAAGTGCCCTTTGAACAAAGAGTCCAGCGCGGGGCCAATTTTATCGGGAGAAATGGTAGCCAAAAATCCTAGCCGGCCGGTATTGATGCCTAAAATCGGGATTTGCAGGGCCCCGACGTAGGTAACGGTATCCAGCAGGGTACCGTCGCCCCCAATGCTAAGCACGAACCGCATGCCCTGCAGGGAGTCGCCGCGGCGGAACGTGGTGATGCTGCTGGGCAGGTTAACCCGCTCGCTGAGGTAGGCGTGAAACGACTCCAGCACGCATACTTCGGCCTGGCGACGCGTTAGCTCTTCCACCATTTCGCGCATGAAAGGCGTTAGCTCCTCACTGAACGGCTTACCTAGAATGGCAATTTTCATAACAAAAGCTTAACCTGACTTCTCATCGGTAGGAAGATCAGATGGGAAACTGCGTGCGGAAAAAGAAGCCTCCCTCCCGCTCCCGGGTCCGGGCGTATTCCAGCGTGAACACCCAATCGTAGTACGTGACTAAGTGCAAGGCGACGCCGGTGGAAGCCAGCAACTTATTGGGTAACCGATTCGTGGGCCGCGGCACAGGCGTCCGCACATAGCCTACATCGGCAAAAGTATTCAAATAAAACACGAGGGGGATGGTGTTGAACTTAGTAGTGCGCACCCCATTGAGCCGAAGCTGTCCTACATCGAGCAACCGATAGGTAAGCCCTTGCTGCACGAGGCCGTAGTGGCGGCCGTCTATTACGTAGGCATCATAGCCCCGCACTAAGACATCATACCCAAATGCTCGGTTATCGGCGTAGCCAACAGACCGAGCCAGACGCACCTGCGCGGCCGTTCCGATGCTGTAATAAAATGAGCCGCCCAAGGCCAGGTAGCGGGCGTAGCGCCCCCGTAGCGTGAGTATATCCGCGATGCCCGGCGTAAGGAACGTGCGGTAGGTCAGGGCGAGTTGAGCGTACTGCCCGGTTAGCGGGTAGGCAAACGTGTTGCGCTGATTCAGAGTACTGACTAACCCAAGCTCTAGGTATTCCCGACGGGCTCCGTGCAAGTAGTAGGATGGGTTGTAGTAAAGGACTGAGTCGGAAACCTGCTCGCGGTGGTAGGATACATCCAGGGCCGTGAGGTGCTGCACGGTCCGACGCCAGCGCAACCCCAGGCTGGCGTATTGCCGCTCAATGGGAAAGTCATTCTCCTGCCGCAGATTGACGAGCCTGTCCCGCACAGTAGCGTAATCTAGGGAGTGGCTGCGGTAATAGGAAAGCCCTGCTCCCAGCCCAACTCGGCGGCGCCGGCCGTAGCCCGGAGCTTCGTAAAACACCTCATACTTGCGGTTGAATCCTAACTGCACGTTACCCAGCAGCTGCTCGTTGCGGCCCCGGAAGTTACGGCGTACCAGATGCAGACCATAGTCAACGCGCTGCCAGCGGTCCGAGCGGTCGAGCCAGGAGCGGAAGTTTCGGTCGGCGAGGGAAAAGATGGGTACGGGAAAGGTATACCACCGCTCTTGCACACTATAGAGGATGGTAACTTCGCCATCACGGCAGACCGCCTGCACCAACACTTGATGGAAAAGCTGCAGATTAAACACGCGGCGGCGGTTGGCTTCTAATCTTTTGCCGAAAGTAGCAGCCCGCAAGGTGTCTCCCTCCTGGAAGTCTAGTTCGGCCCGCAGTACCGGCTCCTTGGTTACGTTATTGCCGACGAACAGTACGCTGGCAACCCGCAAGGTGGGGTAGCCGGGACACTGCACGCTAACCAAGCTGTCGGTTGCCGCGCGGCGCAGGGAGTCGGGAAGGACTGCGGAAGAGCAGGCGACTGGCGTGGCAGTCGGGGCCGACGGCAGCAGGCCCAGCAGCAACGTCAATACAATAGCCAGCACCTCTCCTACCTGCTCAGATGTTCAGGTAACGCAGCAGGGCATCGTAGCGCTGCTGCTCGTCTTCACTTACTTCCTCCGTACCGCTGAACTGGGCCGTAATGGAATAGCCAAACCGCTCCAGGGTAGCAATAATGCGGGTAATGTTAGGCGTGTTTAGTTTTAGAGTAAGCCGAATCCGGTACGGGTCGTGCTCATCCTGGGCTACGTGGGCGCTGATGATTTTGGCGTTATTCTCCTCTACATACCGGCTGATCTGAGTCAGCGAGTAGTCCCGCTCCTCCATGGCCAGCACAATAATGCCCTGCTGGTTGCTGGCCACCGGCACTTTGCCAAAGGCTGCCAGTGTGTCGCTCACGGTTACTACTCCTAGGTATTCCCGCTGCTCATCGAGCACGGGTACTAGCTGCACCTTGTTTTGAACGGCTAGCTCAATGATGTTATAGAAGTGCTGGTCGCGCTGGACGTGCACATCGGCATAGTTGAGAGCAATATCACTGAGCAGCTGCTTGTCGGCATCCTGGTCCATTAGGTCCGATTCGGTTACTAGCCCGAGGTACAGCCGATTATCGAGCACGGGCAGTTGGCCCACGTGAAATTCCTCTAGCCAACGGGCCGCCTTTTCCATAGAGTCCGTCACCTTCAGGGGCGGAATCATCTGATTCAGTAAATCCTCAGCGATAATGGAGTTCATGGGATGGAACTAGGAACGGAGATATAGGTAGAGGACACTACCAAAGAAAAGGATTCCAGCCATACATACGTACGCGGCTGGCTAAAAGAGCGGTACTACCAGACTAACAGTTGCATTTAGTTGGCGAAAGCTCCCTTACCGAGCTACTGGAACAGCAGTACGAGCTAAAAATTGGTGCAGTAGCTGGTTGAAGGCGTCCGGCCGCTCCATCATGGGAGCGTGACCGCAGTGGTCCAGGAAGCGCAGCTCAGAGCCGCGAATCAAGCGGTTGAACTCGTGCGCTACTACCGGCGGCGTTATCGTATCGTTCAGCCCCCAGACCAGCAGGGTAGGCACGCGAATGTGCTGCAGCTCCTTGGCCAGATTATGCCGCTGAGCCGAGCGGGCAATGCTGATGATGCGCAAGCATTTCGCGTTGGAGTTGGTTACGCTGAACACTTCATCAACCAGTTCTTGGGTAGCAATGGCGGGGTCATAGAAGGTATATCCCACCCGCTCCTGCACGTAGGCATAGTTACCGCGCTTGGGAAACGAGCCGCCCATGCTGTCCTCGAACAGGCCGCTGCTTCCCGTCAAGACCAGCCGGCTCACGCGGCCAGTGTTGCGCAGGGTGTATACCAGGGCAATATGTCCGCCGAGGGAGTTGCCCAGCACCGTGCAGGGCTCGGGCAAATTTACTTCTGCCAGAAAATCCTCGACAAAGCTTACCAGGCCGGGCACACCCGCCTTGGTAAGCGGCATGTCGTAAATCGGCAGAAGCGGAATTACTACGCGGTACTGGGTGCTAAACTCGGCTACTACGTCTTGCCAGTTGCTCAGGGCTCCAAACAGGCCATGCAGCAGCAGCAGCACTTCACCGGTGCCTTCGTCTACGTAATGAAATCCATTCTTTTCCTTGATCTGCAACGCCATCTTCTCAGGGAATATAGTGCCGGGCTCAGGACGCCGGGGCAGGTTGTGCAATGATACAATTCTTGACCCAATTGCCTAGCAGGGCCAGACCATTGGGCGTTAGGAGAGCTTCCGGATGAAACTGCACCCCGTACAAAGGCAGTGTACGGTGGCGCAGGGCCATAATTTCCTGCTCGGTGGTAGTAGTACGGGCCAGCGCCTCCAACGACGGGGGCAGCTGGTCTAGTACGAGGGAATGGTAGCGCGTAACGGGCATCCGGAGCGGGAGCCCGGCGCTCAGCGGGCTTGGGGCCAGCCACGCTACCTCCGATACTTTGCCGTGCATGGGCCGGGCCGCCCGGCTTACCTGAGCCCCGAAAAACTCGCCGAGCGCCTGGTGGCCCAAACACACTCCGAGCATGGGCAGCTGCTGGTGATAGGCCTCGATGACGGCCGGCATTACGCCCGCCGCGGCCGGAGTGCCCGGTCCCGGCGACAAGACGATACCATCGAAAGAAAGGGCTTGCAACTCCGCCAGGGGCACGTTGTTACGCCGTACCAGCACCTCACAGCCCAGCTGCCGCAGGTAATCCAGCAGGTTATAAGTGAAGGAGTCGAAGTTATCGAGCAGCAACAAACGCATGGGCAAAGGTAGGGGTAGGTGTACTAACCAAGCAGCCGGCTAGTAGTTCCGCCCACCGCCTACATTCGGTGCAGAATGGCCCTAAAACACTTCGCGCAGCTTATCCAGCAGAGAGCCGGCAAAGGGTAATACGAAGCCCACAATGCTCAGGGCCAGTGGCGTAGCTTCCCGCACAACGGGCAGCACCTGCGAATCGGCCAGGAGTTGGGGCGAAATCAGCTGCAGACCCGCCATACCCACTCCGTGCAGCAGCAGGCTCAGGCCGAGCACCCATTTTAACATGCCACTCACCGCGCCGCCCAGGCTGTCCAGCACGCCTAGCGGGGTCAGGTGCACGGCGGTCCGGATCACGCCACTCAGCAGGTGCACGCCCCAGCCGATGGCCGCAAACACCAGCACAAACGACACCAGCGGCAGCAGCCCGAACGCCTCGCCTACATAGTGGCGCACCAGCGGAATGGCGTCGCTGAGCAACATCAAACCACCTACTACCCCCAGCACCAGCGCCAGCAACGAGGCTACCTCCAGCAACAACCCGCGCCGGTAACCTTTCACCGCGCCAATGCCAAGCGGGATAAGCAGCAGAATATCAAGGGCGGACATAGGATGGAGGGCTCCAGGACTTAGGGCCCTGGATGAGGCTCTACATCTACAACAGAGTTCTTGTTTGGCAGAACCTCATCCTAGACCCCTAGCCCCCAAGACCACTTACAGGTTCGTGTTGTTGAGCAGGTTGTTTACTACTTGCGAAATCTGGCGGCCATCGGCCTGACCCGCTAGCTCACGGGCTGCCACGCCCATTACCTTGCCCAAGTCAGACGGGCCGGTGGCTCCTACGCGCTGGATAATATCCACGAGCTTTTCTACCAGATCAGCCTCTGACAGCTGCTGGGGCAGGTATTCTTCGATGATGGCTAGCTCCGCCAGCTCAATTTCTTCCAGGTCGGAGCGGAACTGCTTCTGGTACATTTCGGCGGCTTCGCGGCGCTGTTTAGCCGACTTGGTCAGCAGCTTGGTTTCGGCCTCAGCCGTGAGGGCCGCGCCGTGCTGGCCTTCGGCCGTTTCGGCCAGCAGAATCTGGGATTTAATGCTGCGCAGAGCCGTCAGACGAACTTTGTCTTTGGCCAGCATAGCCTTCTTAATATCAGCGTCGATGATTTCTTTCAGAGCCATGGCAAGGAGGGTAAGGAAGATGCAAGATTACGGGTTATTCCCGACAACGGGGGTAGCAAAGGCGTTTTTGGCCAGTACCATGCGGCTGGTCAGGGCGGTAATGAAGGCCGCGGGCTGATCTAAGTACAAGGCCAGGTATTGAGCTTGCCGATGGCTTCCATACGGCCCGCTTAGGGTCATCGGCTCTGTAAACGAAATCCACACGTTAGGCGGTGTGAGCAGGAAGCGGGCACTGTTTAGCATTTGAGGCCCCACTACCACGGGCAACTGCGAAATACTACGGACCTCGGCTACGGCCGATAATGGCACCCGCAGCTGCCAGAGAAACCCTACCCGCACTACCACCTGCTGCTGGCCTGTAAGCAGGGTTGGCCGCAGCCGGATAGCCCGGATGTGACCCAGCAGAAAAAGCAGGCCATATACGTGCAAAACCAGGGCAGGCATGGTCAGGGCCGGCCACCAGTGCGCTAACAGCATGTGCGCGGCTCCCATTTCCAGCACCCATAATAAGCCTATCGTAGCTAGTAGCGCGGTAGTTCCGGAGTCTTGGTAATTCGTGAAAGCCTGATCTGTGGCCCTAGCTTCCGGGGTAGTGCGCCAGCTACACAGCGCGTAATACAGCATGCCTATTTCGGCTACTACGGGGGCTAAGGACCGGCCGAGTACCGTGTTGAATGCAGCCGTAAGCGCTTCTAGGTAATCGGGCTCCGTTGCTCGTCGCCCGCTAAATGCGCGACGGATACGGCTTAGATTGAGCAACAGTACCCCTGCCGTTAGCACTTCCGCGCCGGCTAGTGCGTAGCTGGTCCAGCCCAAATAGTGCTGCTGCGCGCTGGGCAGCAAGGCGTAAGCCAAGGCTACGGCCGCACTGAAAGCAGCCACTACGGTGCCCTTGGGCAACTGGTAGGGGCGTACCACCTGCCAGTAGAACAGTAGGGGAAGCATCGTCAGCAAATCAAAGCAGACTGCCGCTGGCAGCGCGGGGCGCAGGCTGAAGTCGGGGCGGCGGATGATGAGTATTTCTACCCCAATCAGGGTCAGGCTTAGCCCGCCAAACAGCAGGGCGGGGCGGTAACGAAACGTTGGAGTTAGCAGCATGACCGGAAACGGAAAGCGAGGTGGGCTGTTTGCGGTTGTATCTTTGACCACGTACTTCCCGTCCAGCCTACCCTATTATGACGAAGCTCAGCGTAAACATAAATAAAATAGCCACCCTGCGGAACGCCCGCGGCCACAACCGCCCAGACCTGCTGCAGGTAGCCCGCGACTGTGAGCGGTTTGGGGCCCAGGGAATTACGGTGCACCCGCGGCCGGATGAGCGTCACATTCGCTACCAGGATGTGCACGACCTGAAGCCCCTGGTTACCACGGAGTTGAACGTGGAAGGCAACCCCACACCAGACTTTCTGGCCCTGGTGCGCGCCGTGCGCCCAGAGCAGGTGACGCTGGTACCGGACGCGCCCGATGCCATTACTTCCAACGCCGGCTGGGATACGGTCCGGCACCAGGAATATCTGCAGGATGTGGTAGCGGAGCTCAAGAGCTTCGGGGCCCGCGTCAGCATCTTCCTGGACCCCGTAGTGGAGCTAGTGCACGCGGCAGCCAGCACGGGCACCGACCGGATTGAGTTGTACACCGAAGACTACGCCCGCCGCTACCACACCGACCGGGAAGCCGCTATTCGCCCTTACCGCGAAGCGGCCGAAGCGGCCCGGCAACTCGGCCTCGGCCTCAATGCCGGCCACGACCTGGACCTTGACAACCTGGCCTACCTGCACCAGAACCTGCCGGGCCTGGCGGAGGTAAGCATCGGTCACGCCCTGATCTGCGACGCGCTATACTTGGGCCTGGAGAATACCATTCAGCTCTACCGGCGCCAGTTGGTATAAGCACTGGACGAGTGCGAATGCGGCTTTGAAGAACCTAATCTGTTTCCCATTGCCCGCTGCCGCGCTGGTCAACTCCTGGTCCGTGTCGGCAGAAACACCTTTTGTACTGTCCTTCCGAGCGGAGCAAAGAATCCGGGTTATGCTCCGGCGGCTTAATCCAGATTCTTCGCTCCGCGCGGAATGCCAACTGGCTGTTTTCGGTTTTGCTGGCACAGCGTAACTCTTCCGCTTTAATTCAATACCATGCCCCGTTTGTCCCTGTCCGACTTCCTGCAAGGCCCAGCTGAAGCACCTATTCTTGATGTGCGCGCGCCGGTGGAGTACGCCCAGGGCCACATTCCCGGGGCCGTGAGCTTTCCACTGTTTTCGGATGAGGAGCGGGCCCGCATTGGTACTACCTATAAGCAGATGAGCCAGGAAAAGGCCGTGCTGCTGGGCCTCGACTTCTTCGGTCCCCGCATGAGCCACATGGTTCGGCTGGCCCAAAAGCTTGCGCCCCACAAGCAGGTGCGCGTGCACTGCTGGCGTGGGGGCATGCGCAGCGGAGCGGTGCAGTGGCTGCTGGAGTTGGCCGGGTTTCAGGTTCAGCTGCTGAACAAGGGGTACAAAGACTACCGGCACTGGGCCCTGGCTGAGTTCGGGCAGCCGCGGTCCTTGCTAGTACTCGGCGGCCTGACTGGTTCGGGCAAGACCGATGTGCTGCAGGCCCTGGCCGCTGCTGAGCAGCCCGTGCTCGATCTGGAAGGACTGGCCAGCCACAAGGGGTCGGCTTTCGGCAGCATCGGGCAGCCGCCCCAGCCCACTCAGGAGCAGTTCGAGAATGAGTTGGCGGCGGTGCTGGCTACCCTGCCGGCCCAGGTTCCTACTTGGGTCGAGGACGAAAGCCGCACCATTGGCAGCATGCACGTGCCCCCCCCCCTGTTCGCCCAACTGCGCACGGCCCCGCTGATTCTGCTGGAAATTCCCCGCGACGTACGGGTGCGCAAGCTGGCTGAGGAGTACGGCCGCCACGACCCGGCGGCCCTGGCCACCAGCATCCTCCGCATCCGGAAGCGCCTGGGCGGCCTGGCGACCAAAGAAGCCCTGGCCGCCATTGGCGAAGACGACATGGAAAAAATGGTGAGCCTGGTGCTCGACTACTACGACCGGACCTATACTCACGGGCTGGCCGACCGCCCACTGGTGCGAGTAGTTTCCGATACCTGCGACCCGGCCGTGAATGCCGACCTGGTGCAGCGAGCCGCCCAGGAAGCCGGTTTTCTGCCTACCCTCCGGCCCGCCCCCCATGGTGCCTAAGCTGCGCGTGGCCCGCCCTACCGATCAGCTGGCCGCCGTCGTACGATTTTACCGCGACGGGCTAGGTTTGCAGGAGCTGGGCTCATTTACGGGCCACAATGGCTTTGATGGGGTAATGCTGGGGCAGCCGCAGGCACCTTACCACCTTGAGTTTACTTCTCGGCCGGGGCAGCTTGTTGGGCGGGCCCCAACAACGGACCATCTGCTGGTTTTTTACCTGCCCGACCGGCTGGAATGGCAAACAGCCGTTGACCGGCTGCTAGCCCATGGCTACCCATCGGTTCCGGCCGATAACCCGTACTGGGACAAGCTCGGGCTTACCTTCGAAGACCCGGATGGGTACCGGGTCGTTTTACAGCAAGCCGCCTGGAGTTATTAATCACGCGCCTCATACCAACCTTATGTCCTCTGCCTCCGAAACCACCGACCTCATTCGCCTGACGCAATACAGCCACGGGGCGGGCTGCGGCTGCAAAATTGCCCCCAAGGTGCTAGACCAGATTCTGCACACCAGCATTCCGCAACCCCACAACGACAAGTTGCTGGTGGGCAACTCCTCCCGCGACGACGCGGCCGTCTACGATATTGGGGGCGGGCAGGCCCTGATCAGCACCACTGACTTTTTCATGCCCATCGTCGATGACGCCTACGATTTTGGGCGCATTGCCTCGGCCAACGCCATCAGCGACGTGTACGCCATGGGCGGGCGGCCCGTCATGGCCATTGCCGTGCTGGGCTGGCCCATTGATAAGCTGGCGCCCGAGGTTGCTAGGCGCGTCATTGAAGGTAGCCGCAGCATTTGCGCCGAAGCGGGCATTCCGCTGGCCGGCGGCCACAGCATCGACTCGCCGGAGCCCATTTTCGGGTTGGCCGTTACGGGTCTGCTCGACATCAGCAACCTAAAGCAAAACGATACGGCCACGGCCGGCTGCGAGCTATACCTGACCAAGCCGCTGGGGGTAGGTATGCTCACTACGGCCCAGAAGCGCGGCATCCTGCGGCCGGAGCACGAGCAGATTGCGCCCCAAAGCATGATGCAGCTCAACAAAATCGGGGAGCCCTTGGGCAAGCTGGCGGCCGTGCGCGCCATGACGGATGTAACGGGTTTCGGGCTGCTCGGGCACCTTTCCGAAGTATGCGAGGGTAGTAACCTGACGGCTGAGGTGGACTTCAGCAAAGTACCCCTGCTACCGGAGGCCGAGCAGTACCGCGCCCAAAAGTCGATTCCTGGTGGTACTATCCGGAACTGGGACTCCTATGGCCACAAAATCGGGAAGCTTACCGAGGAGCAGCGCCAGTGGCTCTGCGACCCACAAACTTCCGGCGGCTTGCTCGTGTGCGTGGAGCCCGCGGGCCGGGCGGCGGTGCAGGCCGTATTTGCGGCGCACGGCCTGGCGCTGGAGCCCTTTGGTCGGCTGCGCGAGCACGCGGCCGGGGAGCCCTGGATTTTGGTGCGCTAAGTTAGCCGCATGAAACTGTTGCCTTTTCTGCGGCCGCTGCTGGAGGCGGCCGCCGCCGTTACCCTGATGGTTGTTGGGCTGCGGGTCATTACCAGTTTTTTCACGCGCAAAAGCCGGGTATATCGTCCCACGTTTCTGCGGCAGTTCGCCCTGCTGTTTTGGCCCCTGCTGTGCCTGGGCGTGGGCTTGCCGTTTCTGGGCACCTTTTTTTACGCCGGCACACTCTCGGGCTACGAGCTGATTCTGCTCACGGCCCTGGCCGCCGTGGTGCTGGGGTTTTCCATGCCGGCCTTCGTGCTGCACAGCCAGTACTACGCGCGCAACCTGCACACTACCCTCGTTTTCGACCCCAAGCAAAACGTGCTGGAAGTCTACGAAGGCCGGGTTCGGATTCCGTTTGGCAAGAAGGACATTGCGCGGGTAGAGCGGGTTACGTGTCAGTCGGAGCGGCTTTTCTGGAGCAACTACACCTACCTGAAGCTCTACCTGCAAACCGGCGAAGTACTTACCCTGACCTCGCTGCTGACCAACCTGGAGCCCGTCACGGAGTTTCTGCGCAACACGCCCCTGGAGAAAAAACAGCGCTGGTTTTGCTGGGCCTGAGGCAGGAATAATTTACCCAGACTGCCGCTCGTTTTCTTTGCTCGAAACAAGCTAAACTGTGGTGATATAAGGCGGTTACCGGCTTTCTATTTGATAGCAACTCCTCTATATTACGCAACCCAACCCCTGCCTACCCGGAGTCCATCAGGAGCCCGGCCATCTTATTGCCTCCCGTTGCTGATGCAGCGCCTGTTATTCCTCTGTTTTTTATTCTGTATTGCCGGTAAGGTAGCCGTAGCCCAAACTACGGAGGCTGCGTTGCTGCGGAAGCTTCGTGCCCAACCCGCCGATACGGGCCGGGTGCGGCTGCTCAATGCCCTCTGCTACGAGCTGCACGACAACGCGCCCACCCGCGCCCTCGCCTACGGGGAACAGGGCCGGGCGCTGGCCCGCCGCCTTCAGGACCAGCCCGGCCTGTTGCAGGCCCTGCTTAACCTGGGGGGCTGCTACGCCAACCTAGCCGACGGCCCGCATGCCTTGCAGCTGCAGCAGCAGGCCCTGCACCTGGCCCGGCGCCTAAACAACGTTGACGGCATTGTACGCAGCTACGCGGGCATGGGCGGCGTCTACCATGAGCGCAACGATACGGCCGCGGCCCTGCTGAACTACCGCCGGGCCCTGGAGCGCGCCTACGAGCCTCGCGTGAGCGTACGAACCCAGCTTATGCTCTTCGGCAACCTGGGCAATCTGTATTTCTACCTGGGGCGCCGCCAGGAAGGGCTGGTGTTTACCCGCCGGGCCCTGCAACTGGCCCGCCGCACCGGCGACCGGGCCGGAGAGTCGCTGTACCTGGCCGACCTGGGCTCCTTTTACCTGCAAATGGATCAGCTGGAGACGGCGGAAGGCTTGCTGCGCCAATCGGTGATGCTGGTAGAACCCCTGAACAGCCCCCGATTTGAAGCGGGTCACCTGGAACTGCTGGCTACGGCGCTGCTGCTCAAGTCGGAGTTAGAGGAAGCGGAGGAGCTTACCCGCCGGGCCCTGGCCCTTTCCCGCCGCATCGACTATAAAGAGCGGGTGCTGGATGCCTACAGCTTGCTGGCCGAAATCAACGCCAGCCGGCGCGATTTTGAAGAGGCGTTTGCCTGGCAAAACCGGTTCCGGGACCTGAACGACAGCCTGAACAGCCGCTCCCGGGTCCAGACCCTGACGGCCCTGCAAACCCGCTACGAAACGGCCGAAAAAGAAAGCCAGATCCGCCGACTTACGGAACGCGGCGCAGCCTCCCAGCAGCGCAACCGGGCCCTTTGGGGCACTATTGCGGCCTTGGTGCTGGGCCTGGGGGGCATGGGCTTGCTGTACTTTAAGCTGCGACGCAGCCGGGAGGCCCTGGCCGTTAACCATCGGTTTCTGGAAGAAACTACCCAAGAGCTGCGGCAGGTAGCCGCCTCCAAGGACCGCCTGTACGCCATTGTAGCCCACGACCTGCGCGGACCCGTTACTTCGTTTGCGGGCGTTACCGAGCTGATTGATTTCTACCTCAAGCAGGGCGACGAGCAAGGCCTGCGACGCTTGCCTGACCTCGTGCGCCAGTCGGCCCATCAGCTCAACCACCTGCTGGATAACCTACTCAACTGGGCCGTTAACCAAACCGGTGAGCTGGCCTTCCGCCCCGAGCGCCTACCCGTGGCCGAGCTGCTTAACCAGGCCTTGCAGCTCTACGCTAACACCGCTGAGGCCAAGCAGATCAAGCTCCAGCTGATAGCGCCCCCCGATATGGCCGTGTGGGCAGATTCGCACATGACCCAGACGGTGCTGCGCAACCTGGTGGGCAACGCCCTCAAATTTACGCCCAGCGGCGGCACCATTCAGCTCAGGGCGGAAGTACTGCCCGGCTCCGGCGTGCGGCTAAGCGTGGCCGATACCGGCTCCGGCATGGACCAAAACCAAGTGAAGGCACTGCTAACCGACGCGGGCCCCACCAACCATCCTATGCGCGGGCCTCGTTCGGGCACGGGGCTGGGCTTGCTGCTGTGCCGGGCCTTTATGCAGCGCCAGGGCGGCAGCCTCGATATACAGAGTATGCCGGGCCGGGGAACCACCGTATCCATTACCTTACCTGCTGCCCGGGCCTAAGGCCGGCTGGGGGGCGTTGCTACGGCCAAAGTTTCCATCTTTGCAGGGTTATGCTGCAACTTCACTTCCGCGAAATGGGGCAGGGCGCCCCGCTGGTAATTCTGCACGGCCTGTTTGGCACCCTTGATAACTGGCAAACGCTGGCCCGGCGCTGGGCGGAGGCGGGTCACCGCGTTATTGTGGTGGATTTGCGCAACCACGGCCGCTCCCCACACGCCCCGGAGCACACCTACGCCCTAATGAGCGAGGATGTGCTGGGCCTTTTCACTCAGCTTCAGCTCGGCCCCGATACTACCCTGATGGGCCACAGCATGGGCGGCAAGGTAGCCATGCGCTTTGCCCTCGACCACCCCACGCGCCTGGGAAAGTTGGTGGTAGTAGACATTGCCCCGCGCTTTTCCGATATGCGCCACCAGGACGATATCTTGGCGGGTTTGCACGCCGTGCCGCTGGCCGCCCTGGAAAACCGGCAGCAGGCCGACGAAGCCCTGGCCCGCTATATCCGCCAGGTAGATGTGCGCCAGTTCTTGCTGAAAAACCTGTACCGCCGCGAGGACAACTCTTTTGCCTGGCGCCCCAACCTGGCGGCATTAACCGCCGAAATGGACGACATCGGGGCCGAAATAACGGCCGAGCAACCCTTCGTGAAGCCAACCCTGTTTATCCGCGGCGGCAAGTCAGACTACGTAACCACGGAGGACAAGCTCTACAGCATCCCGGTGCTGTTTCCGAATTCCCAGGTAGAAACCGTAGTGGACGCGGGCCATTGGGTGCACGCCGAGAAACCCGAGGAAGTGTTCGGGCTGGTAAAGGCCTTTGTTGAACAGTAATTGCCCACTGTACCGTGAAAGGCACTCTTTACCTCATTCCCACCGTGCTGGCCGAGGACACGGCCACCCAGGTGCTGCCCCCGCAGGTAGCCGCTCAGGTAGCGGGGCTGTCTTATTTCCTGGTGGAAAATGCCCGCACGGCCCGGCGCTTTATTAAGGGAGTAGCCCCGCAGCAGGTTATTGAGGAACTGCGCATCAGCGTCATCGACAAGGACAGCACCGAGGCCCAGATTCAGGCAGCCCTGGCTCCGGTGGCGGCCGGCCAGAATGCGGGCGTACTTTCCGAGGCCGGCTGCCCCGGTATTGCCGACCCCGGCGCCGAGCTAGCCCGCCGGGCCCACCAGCTCGGCATTCGGGTGGTGCCGTTGGTGGGTCCTTCTTCCCTGCTGTTGGCCTTGATGGCCTCGGGTATGAACGGGCAGAGCTTTGCCTTTCACGGCTACCTACCTATTGAGCGGGCCAAGCGCGTGGCAGCCATCAAAAAGCTGGAGCAGCAGGCCCTACAGCAGCACCAGACCCAACTCTTCATCGAAACCCCCTACCGCAACCTGCCCCTACTGGAAGACCTGCTCCAGACCCTGCACCCCGGCACCCGCCTGTGCGTAGCCGCCAGCCTCACGGATGCAAATGAGCTAATACGGACCGATACCGTAGCGGGCTGGAAAAAGACTGGGCCGCCGGACATCCACAAGCAACCGGCCGTGTTTCTGATTGGGCACTAAAGATAGAAGGCCCGCGAAATTCGGTTTCGCGGGCCTTCTTACTAGGAAAGGATTTTCTACTTCAACAGCTGATAGACTACCAGGGACGACACGTAGGCCAGGCCCGTCATGTAGAGCATTTGCAGAATGGGCCACTTCCAGCCCTTGGTTTCGCGGTAGGTAGCGGCCAGCGTGCTCATGCACTGCATGGCAAACACGTAGAACACGAGCAGCGAAAATGCCCGGGCCGGCGTAAAGAACGGCTGCCCGTTCTCGTCTTTCTCGGCAGCCAGCTTCTGCTGCACCGTTTGCTGATCGGCATCCTGGCCCACGCTGTAGATGGTAGACATAGTGCCAACGAACACTTCCCGGGCGGCAAACGAGGTAATCAACGAAATACCAACCTTCCAGTCGAAGCCCAGGGGTCGAATGCCCGGCTCGATGAAGTGGCCGAAAATGCCGGCGTAGGAGCTTTCCAGCTTTTCAGAAGCTACCCGAGACTCAATTTCCGCCGTGCTTAGTCCTTGGGCCCGCCCTTCAGTAGTAGCCCGGCGTTCGGCCTGCTCCAGCGCATCGCCCGGACCGTAGGAGGCCAGCACCCAGAGCAGGATGGAAATGGCCAGAATAACCTTACCCGCCTGAAAGACAAAGGCTTTCACCTTCTCCACGATGGTAATGCCTACGTTTTTCCAGCGGGGCCAGCGGTACACCGGAAACTCCATGATGAAGTAGCTGCGTTCCGTGGTTTTGAGCAGGAGCTTCATGGCCCAGGCCGAAAGAATGGCCGCAAAGAACCCCAGCAAATACAGCCCCATCAGGGCAATGCCCCGCAGGTTGAAAATGCCCAGTACCGGCTCGTCGGGCACCACCAGGCCAATCAGCACGGTATAGACCGGAATCCGGGCCGAGCACGACATAAGCGGCGTCACGAAGATGGTAATGAGCCGATCCTTGCGGTTTTCAATGGTGCGGGCGCTCATAATGGCCGGCACGGCGCAGGCTACCCCCGAAATCAGGGGCACAATGCTTTTTCCGTTCAGCCCGAATCGGCGCATGATCCGGTCCATCATAAAGGTCACGCGGGCCATGTATCCGGTTTCCTCCAGCACCGCAATAAAGGCGAAGAGCAGGGCAATCTGGGGAATGAAAATCAGTACCCCGCCCAACCCGGCCAGCACGCCTTCGGTCAATAGGTTAATCAGCGGCCCGTCGAAATTGCTCTGGATAAACCCGTTAATCCAGGCCACGCCCTGGTCAATAAGCTCCATGGGGTAGCTGGCCCAGGCAAATACGGCCTGAAACATCAGGAACAGCACCCCGAAGAAAATCAGGTAGCCCCAGACCTTATGGGTCAGCACCCTATCAAGGCGGTTGCTATAGGGTTCGTTCTGCTCAGTGCGCGTTACCGATACGCAGTTGAGCAGAATTTCATTGATGCGCTGGTACCGGTCGATGGTTTCCTGGGCCTGCCGAGCCGTCGGCTCAAACCCGTACTGCTCCGTCAGCTCCTGAATGTAGGCCCGGTCGTCGGCCGTCAGGAAGCTGATGTGGCGGTACTGGTGGGCGTAATGCAGGGCCAGGTAATCGTTATGCAGATTGAAGTAGTAGCGAATCTGCCGGATCATGGGCAGCAACTCTTCCTCGGGCTCGTAAAAATGGGCCTTCGGCGCGCCCAACGTCTGGGCCATCACAATCTTGAGGGCCGCAATGCCCACGCCCTTGCGGGCATTCATCGGAATGATTGGCACGCCTAGCTCTTCCTGCAGCGCGGCCACATCAATCCGGACGCCGTGCTGCTCGGCCACGTCCATCATGTTAAGCGCCAGCACGGTGGGTAGGCCCATGTCGGCCAGCTGCGTAAACAGGAGCAGGTTGCGGCGTAGGTTGCTGGCGTCGGCCGTTACCACCACAAAGTCGGGGTATTGGGCGCTGGTCTGGTCGTAGAAAAGGTCGGTAATGACCTTCTCATCTAAACTCTTAGGGTAAAGCGAATAGGTGCCCGGCAGGTCAATGATTTCGGCGCGGTGCTGAGACGTGAGCTGGCTCGTGCCGGTTTTGCGGTCGACAGTTACGCCGGGAAAATTACCGACCTTCTGGTTGAGGCCGGTGAGCTGGTTAAACAGCGAGGATTTGCCGGAATTGGGGTTACCAACCAGCGCAATGCGCGTCAGCGGGCCCGGGTGGCGCAAGGCATTCACGTCCGGCGAAGCACCTGCTACCCCCACGCCGGCCCGACCGGAAAGTAATTGCCCGCCTACCATGTACTGAGGTTATTTCAGAAGAATAGTTGCCGCTTCACTTACCCGCAACGACAACGTGTAATCGGCCATATCGCCCACCACCAACGTAATGGGGCAGCCCAGCGGCGCCCGGCTGTTGAGCCGTACCTGCGTGCCCGGAATGCAGCCCATCTCTAACAGCTTCAAAGCCATCTCCGGATCTTTCAGACAACAAATAGTGCCGCTCTCCCCCAGCTGGAGGTCTTTCACGCTGCGAGGCGCGGCCGGCGTAGGGGTTTGAGGTTGGCGCTTGGACACGGGTGGGTTATTTAGATTTACTTCAAACAAAGGTACCACCCTTTTAGGTTTCGGCCAAAATCAGGTTTTTCCCAGATTCTGCCTCCTTGTAACTCGGTGCTATTCCTTAACTGATTGATTTGTAATTATTCCGCAGACAAATTGCATTGGTATAAATATTCTCAGAACACTTGCATTTAGTGCCCGGATTCATTGTAATTTTGGGATATCATATACTGTCTGCATATGCTCCAACGCGTACTTTCTCTTCTCTTTTTTGCTTTGCTTCTTCCAGCACTGAGTTTTGCTCAGGAGAACAAAATTTCGGGCCGCGTCGTCGATGAAAAGACCAAGGAGCCCATTCCATTTGCCTCTATTGGTCTGAAGGAAGAGCAAACCGGTGCCCTCACCAACGAGTACGGTTATTTCCAGATAGCCATGCCCGAGAAAAACCCTCAGGACTCGCTGGTGGTAGTAGCCCTGGGCTACTTCCATAAGGCTGTCCTGATTAAGCCGGGCATCAAGATTCAGGACATGATTATTGAGGTTCCCAAGCGCGCTATCGAGCTGAAGGAAGTGAAAGTAATTAGCAGCGCCAAAATCAAGAACCTCGACCTGGGCTCGAAGTCGAATACGCCGGGCGAGGGCATGATTCAGGGCATGCCGGGCAGCCAGTACGCTTTCTTCGTGAAAAACGACAAAGGCAAGAAGCTGGGTAACGTGCGCTCCGTATCTTTTTACATCGGTGAAAACGGCTTTCCGCGGGAACCGTTCCGCGTGCGCCTCTACAAAGCCGACGGTAACTACAACTCGCCCAACACCGACCTGCTAACCGAGAACATCGTGGTATCGGCTCCCAAAGGCGGCGAGTGGTATACCATCGACCTGACGCAGTACAACATTGAGGCGCCGGTAGAAGGATTTTTCGTGGCCATGGAGTGGATTGTGAGCGGCGACAAGTTCTACACCACCAACTTCATGGATAACTACACCCCCTACGGGCAGATCCTGCGGCCAACGTTCGAATTCAAGGAAAGCCGCACCTGGAACTACACCATCGGGCGGGGCTGGAGCCTGATTACGCTCGCCAACAACGGCATGCGCTACAACGCCATGATTCGGGCCGAGGTAGACCAGATCAAAGACTAATCACGGATTTAGACGGATTCGTCGGATTTCACGAATTCTTTAGCTGCCTGTTCAAGTCAGCCAGAACCAACAAGAAAGGCTTGCCAGATGGCAAGCCTTTCTTGTTATAAAGCAGGAAAGCAAAACAGTCCGCCTCGAAATCCGTGAAATCCGACGAATCCGTCTAAATCCGTGATCCTACTTGCGCACGGCAATTTCAACCCGGCGGTTTTCCTGGCGGCCGGCGGCAGTAGCGTTGCTGGCCACGGGAGCAGCTTCGCCCATGGGCTCAAGGCTTACTTTGTCGGCGGCTACTTGGCCGTTTTTCACCAGCCAGTCGCGGACGGCAGCGGCACGCTGGGCGCTTAGTTCGCGGTTGTAGTTTTTGTCGCCGCGTGAGTCAGCGAAGCCCATTACCTGAATATCCTTGCCGCGGTGGCGGCGGGCAATGGAAGCGCTGATTTCGGAAAGAGCCCGGGTAGCGGTAGGCTTAATAGTGGCTTTATCCGTGTCAAACAGTACTTTTTCTTCCAGGGCGTATACGTTGTACTGGTCGTCGCCGCGAACGGTAACTTCCGGCAGGTCAATTTCTTCCAGCTTTACATCGGCCAGCTTGGCTTTGGTCATGTCCCAAGCGTTGCTTACGGCGTTACCGGCTTTGTCGGCGGCATTTTCGGTGGTAGCGGCAGCAGAGGCAGCAGCATCACCAGCCGTCTGGCCGTCGCGGTATACTACGGCAGTATCGGCGGTAGCTTCCTGGGGTTGGTCTTTTTCTTCCGGTTTTTTCAGATCGGAGCAGGAGGCGAGCAGCGTGGTGGCGGCCAGCAAAGAGAGCAGGTGCTTTTTCATGGATAGGGGGAGTGATTGTATATCGGTCGAATTACGGAGAAAGGCGGCTAATGTTGGGCCAAGGGCTACTACTCGGCCACAAATACGCGCTTTACCCGCTCGCTCACGTTGGTTAGCAGCTCGTAGGGAATGGTGCCGATGCGGGCCGCCAGCTCCGTCAGGGGTAGCTCTTCCCCGAAAATCACAGCCGAGTCGCCGGCTTGGGCTTCGGGAATAGCGGTTACATCTACCATGCACATGTCCATGCACACGTTGCCGATTAGAGGAGCCCGACGCCCCCGAATGACGACTTCCCCTACCCCATTGCCAAAGCGCCGGTCGTAGCCATCAGCGTAGCCAATGGCCAGGGTAGCAATACGCCGCTCATGGTCGGCGGCCTGGCCGCGCCGGCCGTAGCCGACGGTAGCGCCGGCAGGCAAGGTTTTAATCTGCGAAATGGTGGTACGTAACGTGCTGACGGGCCGCAGCGCGTCCGGCTCCTGGCCGCTGGCTTCAACCCCGTACAAGCCGATTCCCAACCGAACCATGCTGTGCTGGGCCTCCGGAAAGCGCACAATACCAGCCGAATTCAGGGCGTGCTGCAGAATCGGGTAGCCCAGGGTAGCTTCGAGCTGGGGCGTCATGCGGTGGAAAGCCGCCAGTTGCTGGCGGGAAAAATCGTTGTGCTGGGCTTCGTCGGCGCCGGCCAGGTGGGTAAGGGCGCTGGCCACGCGCAGATGGGCGGCGTTGTCGCGCAGGAGTTGGCAGAGCTGGGGCAGATCTTCTTCGGCAAAGCCCAGGCGGCGCATCCCAGTATCGAGCTTGAGGTGGATGGCCGGCAGGGCCTGCTCCCGGGCTGCGGCCAGGTAGTCGTGCAGGCGCTCAAACGAGTATATTTCCGGCTCCAGGTGATACTGCCGCAGCTTCTGGAAGGCATCGGGCGAGGGATTCATCACCATCACCGGCAGACTGATGCCGTGCTGCCGCAGCTCCACGCCTTCGTCGGCGTAGGCCACGGCCAGGTAGTCGGCGCGGTGGAACTGGAGCAGGTTGGCTACCTCGTAGGAGCCGCTACCATAGGCAAAAGCCTTGACCATCACCATCAGCTTCACATTGGGCTGCAGGCGGCGGCGGTAAAAGTTCAGGTTGTGCACCAGGGCATCGAGGTTGACTTCCAGCACCGTGCCGTGGAGTTTCTGCTGAAACGCGGCCACAATCCGCTCAAAGCCATAGCGGCGGGCGCCCTTCACCAGAATAGTCTCGTGCCGAAACTGCTCGGGCTGAAACTCTAGTAGGAAAGCTTCCGTGTCGGGGTAGAACGCGGTGCTCAGGCCCTGAAAAACGGCGCTATGCTGGCTGATATCCGGCCCAATACCCACGAGACGGTCGACGCCGTGGGCAGGCAGCAGGGCAGCGGCGCGGGCGTAGAGCTCAGCCCCGCCCAGGCCCGACTCCAGCACATCGGACAGAATCAGGGTGCGGCGGCCCCGGCGGGGCTGACGGGTCAGGGCATCCAGGGCCAGGCGCAAGCCGGCCAGGTCGTTATTATAGGTGTCGTCGAGGACGTAGCAGTCGTTGAGGGCCTGCTTCATTTCCAGGCGCATGGCCACGGGCTGCAGCCGGTCGAGGCGGCGCTGAATTTCTGCGGGTGCCACCTGGCGCCAGAGCAGCACGGCCAGGCCGTGCAGGGCGTTTTCTACCGAAGGCTCATCGGCGAAAGGCAAGGTAAACGTATGCTCCTGGGGCCGCGGCCGGGCCCGCTCCACGCGTACCACCGTGCGGTCGGCGGAGGCTTCATGGATGGTAACCAGCAAGTCGGCTTCCTGGGCGTCGAAGCGGGTCCGCTGGCGGGTCCAGGCGCTGAGCACCGTGCGCGCGGGGTCAAGCTGCTGGCGGGCGGCGGCGTGCACCAAGGCATGGTCGGCGCAATAGAACAGCGTGTCCACGCCTTCGAAAAGGCTCATTTTCTCGGCTACTTTCTCCTTGGCCGAAGCGAAGCCGGCATCGTGGGCCGTGCCCAGGTTGGTGAAGATGCCGAGGGTAGGCTGGATAATGCGGGCCAGCCGACTCATTTCGCCGGGCTCGGAAATACCGGCTTCGAAGATGCCCAGCGTGTGCGTCTCGTTCAGCTCCCACACGCTCAGGGGCACCCCCACCTGGGAATTATAAGAACGGGGGCTTTTGCAGATCAGCTCGTCGGGGCTCAGCAGCTGGGCCAGCCACTCCTTTACAATGGTCTTGCCATTGGAGCCCGTAATGCCGAAAACCGGCAGGTGAAACCGGCGCCGGTGGTCGGCGGCCGTAGCTTGCAGGGCCGCTAATGAGTCAGGGACTTGCAGCAACCCGGCTTCGGGGTAAGCGCCTACCCCGCCCGGCACGGCCGCTACTGCTTCGATGATAAACAGCCGCACGCCTGCCTGGTACAATTCGCGTAGGTAGCGGTGGCCGTCGTGCTGGGGGCCGCGCAGGGCAAAGAACACGCTGCCGGCCGGGGTAGTCACCTGCCGACTGTCCAGGAGCAGGCGGTGCACCGGGGCGGGTAGGGCGGGTAGTTGCAGCAGGGTGCCGCCAGTAAGCGCAGGAAGGTCGGAGAACTGAAGCATAGCGGCGCAAAGGTACGGCAGCAGCGCGCAGAGCCGGCAGCGCGTATCTTTGGGTCTTACTCAGTGCTCCGTGTCTCTTTCTCGTCATCACCTGGCTGCCTTAGCGGCCTTCCTGATCTGGGGGTTCTTCCCGATTCCGTTGCGCTGGCTGGCCGGCTACCCCAGCGGACAAATTCTCTTCTTCCGGATTCTGCTGTCCTTGCTGCTCTTGCTGCTGATTCACGGCTTGGGTCGGCGGGCCACGGTGCGCCGGGTTTGGGCGCAGTGGCAGGCTGCCCCGCAAGCTGAGCGGCGGCGGGTGGCACTGAGCACGGGCGTGGGCGGCTTGCTGCTCACTTCCAACTGGCTGCTCTTCATTTACGTGGTAAACCAAGTAAGCGTACAGGCGGGCTCGTTTGCCTACCTCATTTGTCCTATTCTCACGGCACTACTAGGCTTTGTGATGCTAGGTGAAAAGCTGCGGGTTAATCAATGGGTAGCCATTAGCCTGAGTGCACTGAGTTGCGCGCTGCTGGGAGTTGGCGAACTGCATACGCTACTAATGAGCCTGGTGGTAGCCTCCACTTACGCCGCCTACCTCATCAGCCAGCGCAGCCTGCAGGGCTACGACCGGCTGGTGCTACTGACGGTGCAGCTGCTGCTGGCGGCCTTTCTTATTCTGCCCCTGGCGCCGCTGCTGGGCGCCCAGCCCCTGGCCGGCCTGCACGATGCGCACCTACTGCTGGTAACCGGCTTGCTCAGCGTGGGTTTCACCGTGGTGCCGCTTTTCCTGAACCTGTTTGCCCTGAACGTGCTGCCGTCGGGGGCGGTGGGCATCATGATGTACCTGAATCCGCTGGTCAGCTTTGCCCTGGCGTTTCTGTATTTCGGGGAGCGGGCTTCCACCACGCAGCTGGTTGCCTACGGGGTAATTTTGCTGTCGGTGGTGCTGTACAATCTGTCTTTCCCGCGCCGGCCACAGTCAATAAACAGGTAAAAACGGGTACCTTCGGGCTGCCTGGCCGGGCCGTGGGGCCCTGGCAGGCAGTTTTCCGACTCGTAGTAAGCCGAATGACAACTCCTTTCCGTCCGGCCACCGCGCCGCTCTGGCGCCGGGTGCTGCCGCACCTGCTGGCCGTCCTGTTTTTCCTGGTGCTGGCCGCCGTGTACTTCTCCCCCATCCTGTTTGAGGGCAAGACCCTGGCCCAGCACGACATCGTGCAGTTTAACGGCGGGGCCCACGAGGCTGCCCAGTACCGGGAGCAAACCGGGCAGGAGGCCCTCTGGACCAACTCCATGTTTTCGGGGATGCCGACCTACCTCATCAGCACCCGCTTTCCCGGCGACCTGAGCGTGTACCTGCACAAGCTGTTTACGCTGGGCCTGCCGGCGGTGGTAGCCAACCTGTTTCTGGCTCTGGTGTGCGGCTACGCCCTGTGCGTGGCCCTGGGCCTCTCGCCGCTGGTGAGCGTAGTCGGGGCCGTGGCCCTGGGCTTTACGAGCTACAACCTGATTATTCTGGCGGCCGGCCACAACACCAAGAGTCTGGCCCTGGCCTACGCCCCGCTGGTGCTGGCCGGTTTGCTGGTGGCGTTCCGGCGCAACAAGTGGCTGGGCACGGCCTTGTTTGCCCTGGGCCTGGCCATGAACGTGCGCTCCAACCACCTCCAGATAACCTACTACCTGCTTTTGCTGGTGCTGGTGTTTGGGGTGGTAGAACTGATTTTCGCGGCCCGCGAGAAGCGTCTGCCCGACTTCTTCACCCGCACGGCCCTGCTGGCCGTGGCCGCCTTGCTGGCCGTGGGCGTGAGCTTCGGCCGCCTCTACACCACCCTGGAATACAGCAAGTACAGCATCCGGGGCAAGTCGGAGCTGACGACGGCAGCCCCCACGGCTCCGGGCCAGGCTGCTACCCCCGCCGATGACAGCGAGGGCTCGGGCCTGGGCAAGGAGTACGCCTTCAGCTACAGCTACGGCATCGGCGAAACGGCTACTCTGCTCATTCCCAACTTCTACGGTGGCGCTTCGCAGATGAAGCTCAGCGACAACTCGGAAACCGGCAAGGCCCTGGCCGCGGCCGGTGTGCCGCCCGTGCAGCTCGCCGACTACCTGGCCCAAATGCCTACCTACTGGGGCGACCAGCCCATTACCAGCGGCCCGGTGTACGTGGGCGCCGTGGTGTTCTTCCTGTTCATGCTGGGGCTGATGGTAGCTGACCGCCGCACCCGCATCTGGCTGCTAGCCGGCACCTTGCTGTCGGTGCTGCTGGCCTGGGGTAAGAACTTCGAGACGTTTAACTACCTGATGTTCGACTTCTTCCCGGGCTATAACAAGTTCCGGGCCGTGAGCATGGCCCTGGTTATTGCCCAGCTGGCCATGCCGGTGCTGGCCGTGCTGGCCCTGGCCCGCGTACTGCGCGGCCGCCCAGTTCCCGCGGCTGCTACGGCTGCCCCCAGCACCCACCCCAGCCTGGCGGCCCTAGCGGGCAAGCCCACGGATGACGCCGACACGGCCGCGCTGAAAAAGTACGTGCTGCGGGCCCTGGCCATTACCGCCGGGCTGTGCGCCCTGGCGTTCTTGGTGGGGCTAGTGTCCGACTTTGCCGCGCCTATTGATGCCCAACTGCAGCAGCAGGGTTTCCCGCTGGATGCCCTCCGCGCCGACCGCGCCTCCCTGCTCCGCACCGACGTATTCCGCTCCCTGTTCTTCGTGGCCGCTGCCGGTGGGGTGCTCTGGTTTTTCCTGCAGCGCAAGCTCTCGGCCGGCCTGGCGGCCACCCTGGTGGGGGTGCTGACCCTCGTTGACCTCTGGGGCGTGGATAAGCGCTACCTCAACGACGGCAACTTCCAGCAGGAAACCATTGCCGAGCAGTTCGTGCCCTCGCCCGCCGACCAGCAAATTCTGCAGGATAAGGACCCCAACTACCGGGTGCTTAACGTGCAGAATCCCTTCAACGAGGCTCAAACTTCTTACTTCCACAAGAGCATTGGCGGCTACCACGGGGCCAAGCTGCGCCGCTACCAGGATTTGATTGAGCGCCAGATTTCGCAGAACAACACGCAGGTGCTCAACATGTTGAATACGCGCTACGTCATCGTGCCGGGCCAGCAGGGCCAGCCCCAGCAGGTGCAGCGCAACCCCGGCGCCCTGGGCAACGCCTGGTTTGTAGGCCAAGTACAGAAGGTGCAGAACCCGGACCAGGAAATCAGCGCCCTAACCAGCCTGAACGCCGCTACCACGGCCGTCGTGGATGCCTCGAAGTTTCCGCAGGTAAAGACTTCCTACCCTACCGCTGGCGCCAGCATCGGCCTCACCAAGTACTCGCCTAACGAGCTGACGTACCGCTCCAATGCGCCCCAGGAAGGCCTGGCCGTCTTCTCGGAGATTTACTACCAGGATGGCTGGAATGCTTACATCGACGGCAAGCTTGTGCCCCACTTGCGGGTCAACTACGTGCTGCGGGCCCTGCCCATACCCGCTGGTTCCCACACCATTGAGTTCAAGTTCGAGCCTACCGAGTACGCCATCGGCAACACAGTTTCCATGGTTTCCTCCGTGCTGCTGATTGCTGCTCTGCTAGGAGCCCTGTTCTACGCCCTTAAGCGCCGCCCCGAGCCCCATTCTGTTCAGGATACCATGCTGGCGTAGTGGCGAAGTGGTGAGGTTGTGTCATGGCGAGGCGGTAACCGAAACCATCCGTCCTCTCTGACCAACCTGCAAACATGATAAGCCCTTACTTTCAGCGTGGAGGTAAGGGCTTGTCTTTTTTCAGAGGGGTAGCGCGCTGGTCAGGACGGGTGGCGCCGGGACACTTCATAACCTCACAATCTTAACACTTCACCATGGCCCCGCCCATGCTTCTTCAGCCGCTACGTGAGCCGGCCGCCGAACGCGCGGGGGTCCAGCTGCTCTTGCTGCGCGAGGATCTGAACCATCCGGAGCTGCCCGGTAATAAATGGCGTAAGCTGAAGTATAACCTGCTGGAAGCGCGGCGGCTGGGGCATGATACCCTACTCACGTTCGGGGGCGCGTACTCCAACCACCTGGCAGCCGTCGCTGCGGCGGGCCGCCTGACGGGGCTACGCACTATTGGCGTTGTGCGGGGCGAGGAGTTGAGTAGCCGGCCACTGAATCCTACCCTGGCCCAGGCCCGGGCCGATGGCATGGAGCTGCATTTTCTGGACCGCGCTACCTACCGCCGTAAGCAAGAACCCGAGGTTGAGGCTGCCTTGCTCCAGAAGACGGGTCCGGCCTACGTGCTGCCCGAAGGCGGCTCCAACCTCCTGGCCCTACCGGGCTGCGCCGAGTTAGTGCCGGAGCTTGCGGCCCTCACTGCGTTTGACGCGCTGTGCGTAGCCTGCGGCACCGGCGGCACCCTGGCTGGCCTGCTAACGGGCCTGGCCGGACAGCGCGAGGCCTTAGGTTTCGCGGCGCTCAAGGGGGCCGATTTCCTGCGGGCCGACGTTGATGCGCTAACCCGGCAGGCAAGCGGGCTCAGCTATGCTAACTGGACGTTGCTCACGCAGTACCACGGCGGCGGGTACGCCCGTCTGAGCCCGGAATTGCGCAGTTTCATTCAAGAGTTTCAGCACCGCCACGGCGTTCTGCTCGACCCGATTTACACCAGCAAAATGTTGGTGGGCGTTCTGGATTTGCTGAACCGGGGCTATTTCCGGCGGGGCAGTACGGTAGTGGCCATTCATACTGGCGGTTTGCAGGCCTGGGCGGGGTTTGGCGATAATCCGACCTAAGCTTTTAGTTACTTCCTGTCTGCCTGACACCAAGCATCAAGCCGCTGGTTTTCTCCAGCCACTGCTGCGCCCGTCGCCATAAGGGTAGCGCCCCCAGCGCAGCCAGGGCAAAGACGTAAGGCAGCACGGGACCAGAAAACCGAATGTCGTAATCCTCAACGGTGAGCGTGATGATGCCGGCCTGCACTACAAATCCGGCCGCCAAGAACACCCGCATGGCTCGCGCCACAAAGCGGTACGCCAGCCCGCGCATGGCTAGCCAGTAAAGCATCGGCAACAGGGTAAGCTGCCAGAGAATATGTAAGGCAGAAAAATACGGCTTGGGAAAGCCCATGAAGAAGGCCAGCTTCCAGATGGCTAACTGCCCGAAGTAGCGCGGATTGTGCAGGATAAAATACGCCAGCCGCCCCACCGGCGTAGCATCCGGCGCGGGCAGGTCCAGCGGCCCGGACGGGTGCATCAGGATGCCATCGTACATGAAAATGATCATGCCTTCTTGGTAAGTCTTGATCAGTTTAAACGTGAGCAGCAGCTGGTTGAGGGCCGTCCAGGCCACGGGTAGCAGCAGCAACGCCGCTCCGAGCGTCAGCCACTTGAGCCAGCGCGGGCCCTGCTGCTGAATCAGAACTACCAGCGCCAGGGCTGCTGCCACCAGGGCCACAAACCCGTTGGGCCGCACGCTTACAGTAGCCACCAGCACCACTAAGGCCAGGGCCCCGCTGCCAACCGTGCGCACCCGTCCTACCGCCCAAAAAGACAGCAACAGCAGGCTGGTAAACAACGATTCCGTCAGCAGAAAGGCGTTAAATCGTTGAATATCCGACCACCCGATATAGAGTAGCGTGGCCAGAAAGGCAGGCTCCCAGGTCCCACGGCCCAGGCGCCGCACAGCCCGGTAGAAGGCCACGGTGGCCACTCCTGCCACCGCATATTGCCCCAAGGCCATGGCTGCGCGCCCCAGTCCCAACTTCAGAAAGGCACTCAGAAACAACGGGTAGCCAATGTAGCGGGTGTAGTGCACCTTCACAAAGTTGCCCTGTTCGGCTATCTGGTGGGCGTAATCGAGGTAGTGGACACTGTCGCCGTAAGAGTGGGGGCTGTGGTTTACGTGCCAGCTTACTACCTGAACTCCCAGCCAGCCTAGCACCAGCATGGGCACATGGTAACGGGCCAGCCGATGCAGGCCGCGCAAAGCCAGCACACGAACGCGGGAAGCTAGAAAACCAGAGGCAGCGGCCATTAACGGAAGAGTATACACCCCAAAGCTAGGCGGCCAGGCCGGAACTGCGCGCCGGGGCCGCCCTCCCGCCGGTGGCTTACGTATACGGGGCCACTACTGCTCCGCTTCTGTATGCCTTTACCGCGTTTGCTACGCCGCTTACTACCCCTGGCTTTTCTGCTGGGTCTGGGCTGGTTTCTTTGGTTGAAAGTTCGCCCGGTGTTGTCTGCTTTCGACAACCCGCTCAACCCCGCCCCGCGCATCACCGTGACGCATAACACCGTGCTGCAGAAGGTAGAAAACCTGGGCCGGCTGGAGTTGGTACGCTACCAGTTCAAAGATGTAGTAGAGTACAGGAAGAGCACCTACCGCTTTCTGCCCGACGCCAAAGTAGCCCTCATTGTGGCCGGCAATGCCGTAGGCTGCCTCGATTTGCGCAAAGTGCGGCCCCAGGACGTCGTGCTGGAAGGCGACTCGGTGCTTCGCCTAGCGTTGCCGGCGCCGGAATTGTGCACTTGGCAGGTCGACCACAGCAAAAGCAAGGTGTACAGCGTGGAAAACGGCTTTTTTCAGGACGCGGAACTAGTGGATGCTGGCTACAAGTACGCCGAAGCCAACGTACGCACCGCCGCCCTGCAATCTGGGATTCTGGCCCAGACTACGCAGAATGCTGAGCAAGTGCTGCGGCCCATGCTCGAGACGATGACGGGCCGCCGGGTGGTGCTGGTGCCGCGGCTGGAAAATCCGCTCCTGCCCGCCCGCCGGTAAACACTTTTACCGTTCCAAAACCAGGAAGCCGGAGCACCACTTGTGGGCCCCGGCTTCCTGGTTCTACTGGCAACCACCAGGCTGGCTTACTCCTCTTCTTCGGGCGTTTTGCCGAGGTCATCCAACGCCATTTTAATCAGGTCCTGCTCGTAGCCTTTGCCCATGAGGTAGAGCTGGATTTTCTGGCGGCGCTTGCCCGGGTGGCTTTCCTTTTCCTGGCGGTCCTTTTTCTCCAGTACATCCACTAGGTTTTGGTAGTACTCGTCGCCGTCGATTTCCTTCATGCCGGCCTTGATGCAGTACTCCGACAGTCCCTTTTGTTTAAGCTCCTGCTGAATCCGGCGGCGGCCCCACTTTTTCTGGCGTACGTGGCCCCGCACGAAGCTTTTGGCGTAGCGCTCCTCGTCCAGCAGGTTTTCCCGGCTCAGCCGGATCATGATTTCTCCGGCCTCCTCCTCGTCCAGGCCGTATTCGCGCAGCTTGCTTTCGGTTTCCTTGAACGTGCGCTCCTGGTAGGTGCAAAAGGCGGCAATTTTTTGCAGGGCCTCGGCGGGGGTATAGAATTTCTTCTTGGGCTGATTTATCATAGGAAATGAAATGCTGCGTAGCGCGGCAGAAAGGCGGTAAACAACCCAACACGACCCAGCCTTCCTTGATTCCGCAGGAAAGCATGAGCAAGGAAGTTTAGGCAACCCAGGTGTACTCAGTTGGCTTAGCGTAGGTGGGGAGGTGCGGCCGCTTGTGGTGCACCGGGCAAGGTAGCAGAATATCAATTTTCGGCCTCAGCCAACCATTGCCGGCGCTATTTCCTCTATCTTGATACCACTTGTGATTTTTCCGCTGATGCCCCGCTACTTCCTGATTTTACTTCTGCTGCTAAGCGGCGTTGCCCCCGCCACTGCCGGCATCGTCCGGGGCCGTATTACTGACGCAAAGGGAGAAGGCCTAGCTTTTGCCAACGTGGCCGTGCGCGCCAGCACCACTAGCACTGCCTCCAACGAGCAGGGCAATTACCAGCTGCGCCTGCCCGCCGGCCGCTACGAACTGGTGTTTCAGTACGTGGGCTTTAAGCCCCGGCTCGAAACCGTGCGCGTGGCCGGCGGCGACACGGCCACGGTGCTCAACATTACGCTCAGTCCGGAAAACTACCAGCTGCGCGAAGTCATTGTGCGCTCCACCGACAAGGACCCGGCGTATACCATTGTGCAGCAGGCTATGCAGTGGCGGCGCTACCACCAGCGCGAGGTAGCGGCCTTCAAGGCTCGCACCTACATCAAAACCCTGGGCCGCTTTACCGATGTACCGGGCAAAATTCTGGGCTTGGTGAAAGTAGGCCCTGATATCAAACCCGGCATTTTCTACCTCTCCGAAACGGTATCGGAAATGAGCTTCCGCCAGCCCAATGTGGTGCAGGAGCGCATGATTTCCTCCCGGGTCAGCGGCGACACCAAGGGCATCAGCTTTAACCGAGCCAGCGCTGGCCGGGGCTTGAATTTCTACCAGAACGTCTTGAAAAGCGGCTTTTCGGAGCGGGGCTTCGTCTCGCCCATTGCCGCCAACGCCCCGCTGTTTTACCGCTACGAGCTGGAGGGTAGCACCCGCCAGGGCGCACTGCTGATTCACAAAATCAAAGTAACGCCGCGCCGCCGCACCGACCCCGTATTTGCGGGCCACATCTACATTGTGGATGGCACCTGGCGGCTGCATTCCGTGGCCCTGGACCTGAGCAAGGACGCCCAGCTCGATTACGTAGACAACTTGCACATTGAGCAGATTTTCGCGCCCGCCCCCGGCCCGTCGGATGTGTGGGTGATGCAGTCGCAAAAGGTGACGGTAGGCTTCACGGCCTTTGGCTTCAAGGGTAACGGCTACATCACGGCCATCCTCTCCAACTACAAGGTCACGCCCACGTTCCCTAATCGGCCCGCTCCTACTACCCCAGTGCCCGCCCCCGATGCACCCGATGCGCCCGACGAGGCCCCGGCGGTAACCCGCGAAACAGTGGCCCAGGTGAAAAAGCAGAAACCCAAGCTCGACGGCCTTAACCGCACCATGCGCCGCCAGAGCCGGCAGGTAGCCAGTACCCGCGACACGAGCAGCCTGGCCCTGGGCCAGCTAAAGCGCGGGGAGGTGATGCTGGTGGAAAAAGGCGTGAATGAGCGGGACACCAGCTACTGGGCTTCCATTCGGCCCGTGCCGCTCACGGAAGAAGAGCAGAAAGACTACCAGGTAAAGGACAGCACCGAGGTTATCCGCAACTCCCGCCCCTACCAGGACTCCCTGGACCGCAAGCGCAACGAGCTTAGCCCGAGCAAGTTTCTGCTAACTGGCTACGTGTACAGCAACAGCTTCCGCAAGCGCCAGTGGTACGTGGCGCCGGTGTTCAACATTGTAAACTACAATACGGTAGAAGGCCTGGTAATTAATCCCCAGGCTACCTATACCCAGCGCACCGACGACCGCCGAACCTGGTCCGTGACGCCATCTTTGCGCTACGGCTTTAGCAACGAGCTGCTGAGCCCCAGCGTGGCAGCTTCCTGGCAGCTTGACGCCGTAAAGCTCGCCCGCGTAAGCCTGGTGGCGGGCCGTACCATTGAGAATTTTGACCCCAGCAGCCAGCTCACGCCCTTTATCAACACGTATTATACGCTGCTGCAAAACCGCAACTACGCCAAGCTCTACCGCCGCGACGGGCTGCAACTGGGCTACCAGTGGGAACCCTTTAATGGCCTGACCGTGCAGACGACGGCCGGCTATTTTACCCGTCGCGAGCTGCAGAACACCACCTTCAAGCTGCTGACTGACCACGAGGACCGCACCTTCACCCCGAACGAACCCGTGAATGCGGAGCGGCCCGATGGCACCCGTTTCGGCCGCAGTCAGGCGCTTACCACCGAAATTACGGCTTCCTTCCGACCCGGCCAGCGCTACATCACCCGCCCCGACGGCAAGTTCAACCTCGGCTCCAAATACCCTACTTTTTCCTTAACCTGGCGGCAGGGCATCAGTGGTATTCTGGGCTCTGATGTGCGCTACACCCTGCTGGAAGCCGGCGTGCGTCATTCCGTTAGCCTGGGGTTGCTGGGCACCAGCAACTACCGGGTAGCGACGGGCTTTTTCCCGGGCTCCCCCCGGCTGGCGTTCATGGACTTTCGCCACTTCAGCGGCAACCGCACCTACCTCACCGAAGACTTCGCCAAGTTCCAGCTGCTGGATTACTACCGCTTCAGCACCGCCGACAAGTTTTTGGAAGCCCACTACAACCACCACTTCAATGGCTTCCTGCTCAACAAAATTCCGTTGCTCCGGCGGCTGCACTGGCAAGAGGTGGCCTCGCTTAACTACCTCACTACGCCTACCGCCAACCACTACCTGGAGCTGGGCGTAGGCGTGGAGCACGTATTTAAGATCCTGCGCGCCGACTTCTACACCAGCCTGCAATCTGGGCAGCGGGCCGGGACGGGCGTACGGATAGGAATCGGGTTTTAACCCAAAAGAAAGGGAGTGAAGCTCAACTGCTTCACTCCCTTTCTTTTGGTAGAATACTCATTTAACGTCCTCGAAATCCACGTAGTCGCCGCCTTTAAACTCTTTGGGCTTCTGCGGTTTCTGGCGGGGTGGCACGTAGTCGACGTGCACTTGGCCGGAGTCGGGGCGGGTAGGCCGGGGCTCGGGGCGGGGCGCTTCGAAAGGGGCACCGCCAAATTGCTGCCCAAAGCGTTGGGCTTGCTTTTTAACCACCTTGCCGACTACCAACCGGAGCACCAGCGGCATAACAAAGCGCATGATAAGCCAAAGAATCAGCAGAACGAGCAGGAATTTTACCATTAGCGAAGTTCCGGGGCGGGAGCTGGGGAAACGGGTTGAAAGTAGAAATCAGCCGTGACGGCGCTGCTTAGCTGCGCTTCGGTGCACGGAACAAGCTCAAAACGCTCGGACAAGATAAATGGTTTATAGCCCAGTCCGGCTAGCAGGTTAGCTACCGCGCGCCGGTTTTCCAGCCCATTCAGCTCGGTTTGGATAAGGGGCTGAAAGCGGCGCAGGGTGCCCTGCATGTGGCGGAACACTTCGTACTCGAAGCCTTCTACGTCGCACTTCACGAAATCAAGGCGGGGCAGGTTCCGGAACAGCTCATCGGGCACGCGCATAGGTACCTCATAGGTGCGCGCGTAGTGTTCCTGGGGGTTGCTGGCGGCCACTTTCGTCATGCCATGATGCAAGAGGCCGTCGCGCTCCGGGGTGCCCATTTGCACCGTTTTCTGTTCGCCACCCAAAGCGTAAGGTAGCAGCGTCAGGTTCTGGTAGCCGCTCAGGCGCACATTATCCTGCCAGATGGCCTGAAAATCGGGAATGGGCTCCACAGCCAGCACCTGCCCCTGCGGCCCCACCAGCCGGGAGAGGGCCACGGAGTAGTAGCCCAGGTTGGCCCCAATGTCGATACACACAAAGCCGGGCTTCACTAGCTGCTCCAAAAAGAACAGCTCCGGGTATTTCTGCCGGCCCCAGCCCGCTTCCACCAGGCGCAAGTACACGCGGCTAACCAGCCGAATGTAACGCTCAAAACCCAGCGTGCGGACCAGTAGCTTGCGCAGTTGTTTCATCATAGCAACGCAAAGATGCCGGAAAGCCGGGAATCCTGGCTGCCGCGCCCGGCTTTCTTGCTAGTCCCGCTCGGCTTTTGCCTGGCTCCACCACGCCGAAGTTCCGGCTGCTACCAGTCCGCCCAGCAGGTACCAAGCCACGGTCATGGCTTTGGTTTGCGGGGTGCGGTTGCTCGGACCGTCGCCGAGGCCCAGGGGCCCGGGTAGCACCACGCCCCCTACCCCAGCGGCCAGGCCCAACGCCACGCCACGCCACCACACGCCCCGGCCCGTACCTACCAGGCTGTAATACAGTCCGTTGCTGGCAATATCACCTAGCAGCGTAAGTCCGTAGGCGGTATTCTCGTCGGGCTGCGGGGCATTGGCTTTACACAACAGCTTGCGCAAGCCCCGCTCGCCCAGAATGTCCATGCGCGGGGCGTCCACGGGGCGCAGCTGCCGCACCGACTCGTGCACGATGTTCAAGACCAGGGCGCCAGCCAGGCCACTGCCTACGGCCTGCAGAAAAGAAGGGGAAGTGGACTTCATACGGTAGAGCAGCCAGCGGCTAGTAGGTGGTGGGGTTGTAAAAATTTACGACAAGTGCTTGCGCGTTGTTCGCTGGGCTTTCTATCTTTGCTGCCCCTGACGGATACGCCGCCTCGGAAATGCCTCTTTAGCTCAGTTGGTAGAGCAGCTCATTCGTAATGAGCAGGTCGTTGGTTCGAGTCCAATAAGAGGCTCAGCAGTTTAGAAGGTCCGCCCATTCTCTCGCACCACGCGAGGAGTAGGCGGACCTTCTGCATTTACGCTTGTTTTGCTTGGTAACTACGCCAAAAGCGCAGCTTTCAAATCTTGCCCAGGCCGTGCATGTACTCTTTTACAACGGGTAGTAGCAGAGGAACGGCAGCCTCCACGTAGTCCCGTTCGGCGGCAGTCCAGTGGCGGGGGTGCCCAAACACGCAGGGTTGCAGAATCCCCCAGAGCTGACTGTTATCGGTAATGTGGGCGTGTACTAGGGCCCGGTGCCCGAAGGTGCGGCGCTCAAACTCCTGGTTAAGCACCTTGGGGCCCGCTTCCTGCACATCGTCTACATAAACCGAAGGACGGGCGGCCAGGGCCGCCCGGAACAAGGGGTCCTGCTCCGGCAGCTCGCCCGTATCGTTTTGCCAGTCGTGGCGCGGGTCGGGCACGGCCTCATCCAGCCGCCAAACCAGCGCAATGCGGCCGCGGGCCTGGGCCGGGTCGCGGACGTAAAGAAAACAACGGTCGGCACGTAGGTGGGGTCCAATCAGGTCGAGGGCTCGTTGCAAGGCTTCGGCCGGGGGAGTTTCGGCAGCTAGCACGGCCGTAAGTTCAGCTAACGGTGATAAGCTCATCGGTTTTTGCAGCGAAATAGTTGGCCTTGCTGTTCGTAGCCAATTGGCAGCCTACGCCTGATACGCGGAAGCTGCGGGCAGTTGCTACGTCGAGCTGGCTGTTCATGCAGTTGGTACCCTATTCGAAAAAACCCGGCCCGTGAGAAAAGTCTCACGGGCCGGGTTCTTATCTAGTTGTCAGCCATAGCTAACCAGGCGGTTGCTTACAAATCGGAAGCGTAGTCGTCTTCGCCGTAGCTACGGGTAGCGCCGCGGTACACGGAATCGTTAGCGCTATCCCACTTCGAGGACGAGGCGTTCGACTTGTTCGACTTATCGGAAGAGCCGCGGTACGAGCGGTAGGTTTCGCCTTTGGCGCTGCTGCTGCTCTTCGAGCGCAGGGCCAGCCAGCTCAGGCCGCCTACCAACAGGGCACCACCCATTACTTTCTGGCGGGGCGTCAGCTTATTTACTTGGTCCAGGGCTTTCGTGCCGAAGTCCTTGATCTGATTTACATCGATGTTCTTCAGCCACTGCTGCTGATCCAGCCACGACTGCTGCTGACCCGACTGGCCCGAGGCCGAAGACTGGCCTTTGGCGGAGCTAGCCTTGCTGGGCTCGTTGTAGGCGGAGGAAGCGGAGCTATCTGCGCCTTCGGCCGAATTGGAAGCCTCCTGCGAGGTTTCGCTGGCGGGCGTAAAGGTTACGTGCTTATGGGCGGGAGCGCCGGGCTGGTTGGACTTTTGCGTGCTCATAGTGGAAAGGGTTGGGATGAATCTAACCTGAACCAGACCGGAGGTCAGTTCCCTCCCCTATTCGTGAAAAGCCAGCGGAAGGTTATAGCCACCGCTAAAAATTATCCTGCTCAGGGCCAGGCATAACCTTCCGGACCCGATGCTAGTAACAACAGCGTTTTCCCTACCTGGTCGTTAGCTCACCTACTCACGTTTAACCGCCCGTCACATGCCCTTTTCGCCCCTTACCGACCCCGCCCGCCGCTTTCAGGATAAGGTTTGCTTGGTGACGGGCGCTACCTCCGGCATTGGGCAGGCCGTGGCCGTTCGGCTGGGCCGGGAGGGGGGCCGCGTGGCTGTGCTCGGGCGCGATGCGAAAGAAGGACAGCAGACCGTACAGCTTATTCAGCAGAGTGGAGGGGTGGCCTTGTTTATCCGCACCGACGTCGGCAAAGACGGCCACCTGGTGCACGCTGTGGAGCGCACGGTCAAGGAGTGGGGCCGGATTGATGTGCTGATTAACGATGCCGGAATGATGACGTTTGAGCCCATCCTGAAGCTCGCCCCTAAGGCCTGGGACCAGCTCATGCAAGTAAACCTACGGCCCCTGTTCCGACTAACTCAGCTTTGCTTGCCCCACATGAAGTACGGGGCCATTGTGGCCGTTAGCTCCGTGCATGCCCAGCAGACCACGGCCAACGTAGTGCCCTACGCTACCAGCAAAGGTGCCATCGAAGCTTTCGTGCGCGGCCTCAGCCAGGAAATTTCGCACACCCAGGCCCGCATTAATGCCGTAGCCCCCGGCGCCGTGGATACGCCCATGCTCCGGGAAAACCCGAACGTTAAGAGTGGCAAGGAGAAAATTACCGGCCAGGTAGGCACTCCGGAAGAACTGGCCGCCGCCATCTGCTTTATCGCCTCCCCCGAAGCCAGCTTTATCAACGGCACCACCTTGGTAGCCGACGGTGGCCGCCTGGCCGCGCTGTAGAAACGGTGATTCAGACGATAAGCTAATTGGTCGGCTGATTAGAAAGCACCCGTAAACTGCCAGTCATCCCGAGCCCAGCGAAGAGCCTTATCGCAGTAGCACGACGTCGTAACGACGACTCGTTTTAGCCTGATAAGGTCCTTCGCTCCCGCTCCGGATGACCGGCGGTGTTAGCGTTACTGTCCTTACTGAATCACTAAATCACCTACTCACCGTTTCGCCTTGGGGGTAGAATGGCGTTCAGCTTCTCCGGGTAGGGGTAGGCCTTGGGCGTACAGGTGGGCTTTCAGCTCGGCGGCTTCGCGGGCGGCTACCTCGAAGGGAATGTTGTAGTAGCCGTAGCGCACCCAGTCGCGGAGGTAGCGCGCCAGGAAGCCGAGCCGCCCGTACTGCTGAAACTGTTGGATATGCTCCATCTCGTGGGCCACCCAAAAAGGGTCGCGCAGGAACTGTTCACGACTAACCCCGCTCAGGTGAATACTAGCGCCCAGCACCATGGCCACGTTAGGGGCTCCGAGCTTCAAGCGGGCCAGGCGTGCGAGGGGTGAATTCTCGACAATACGGGGGAGCTTCATAGGCAGGAAAAAGGCGGCCGGATTATACGGAGACTATTCCGAAGCGGTTGGTAAATTCAACATGATTTTTTCTAGAACACGCTGTGCTATAAGAAGATTTTTACCCTAATTCGGGGGGCAAACTTGGTAGTTCAGAATTTTTGGGCCTAGCTTTAACCAATAGCCGTCGAACCAGGCGCTGGTTTCGGCGACTAAAAAGTCCCTTTTCGTCTCCCTTTTGCTTGCCGGTTTTCCCGGTTGCTTATCGAAAAAAAGAAGCACGCTTACGCTGCTCGGCTGACCCCGACAGCGCCCTTACCACCTCCCGACGGACAATGAAAAACAGCATTCTGTATTGCCTCGCCGCGGCCTCGATGGTCCTCTCTTTTTTCTTCGACAGCTCCACTGCCCGCTCTGCTGCCTCAGCAGTGCCAGCCCCCCAGGAAGCTTCCTTTATCAGCACTCTACTCTCCGGCTCGGAGGAGCCCCGCCTGCTCACTGCCTCCGATTCCGTTGCCTACAACAAAGCAGCTCACCAGCTAGGCATTGAGGCCACCTATACGGCCGATCAATCGTTGCTGGAAACGGTAGTATCCTGGTTGGGTACTCCTTACCGCTACGGCAGCAACAGCAAAAGCGGCACCGACTGCTCGGGCTTTGTCACTCGCGTCTTCAAAGAAGCCTACGGCATTACCCTGCAGCGCAGCTCCCGCTCCATGTTCAGCAGCGTGAAGCACGTGCAGAAAGACGAGATGCAAACCGGCGACCTGGTATTCTTTCGTCGGGGCCCCGGCCAGCCGATTTACCACGTGGGCATTTACCTGAAAGATGGCAAGTTTGTGCACTCCGCTACCAACGGCGGCGTGATGGTAAGCTCCCTGAACCAGGCCTACTACAGCCGCAATTTTTACGCCGCTGGCCGCGTAGAGCACTAAGCGTCCTTCGTACTTGGCTTTTCCGACGCCCCATTCTGTTGAGTGGGGCGTTTTTGTTTTTGCCCGCTCTTCCGGCCCAAAACCATTTTACATCAACGGAGTATAGCACACCGCTAGGGCACCAACCCGCTGCTCCTTTCCCACTCTTCTTCTCTCCTTACGCTCTATGGACAAGCAAACCCCTAACGGCGAAAATATTGCCTCTTCGCCCCTCTTCAAAAAATTCGTTGGCAAGGCTGAAGAGTACATCAAGAAGCCTACGCGCATGAAGCAGCTGCTGAATGACGCCTACCAGAAAGCCAGCGAAAAGAACGACGTGGGCTCTATAGCCCATGAGGCCTGGGATACGCTCCAAACCCTGTTCCGCCTGATTCGCACCTCGGTTTCGGGAGAGTACACGGGCCTGCCTACTACTACCGTAATAGCGGCCGTAGCAGTTACCATTTACTTTCTAAGCCCCATTGATGTCATCCCAGACTTCATTCCGGTACTGGGCCTGCTGGATGACGTGGCTTTGGTAGCTTGGTTCAGCACTACCATTAAGGAAGAAATGGACAAGTTTCTGGAGTGGGAAAGAACCCGCCCTTCCTTGGTTTCTGACGCCGTAATTGTTGAGGACAAAGTAGCGGCCTCGCCTTCGATGCCGCCGGTAGAAGCCCCTCCAATTGGCACTACCTCGTCCGCCAACACCGATTCCGGTATTAGCTCACCCGACAGCAGCAAGCCCGCGCCGGCCAGCATCACCGACGCTACCCCGGCAACCAACGTTACTCCCCACGCCGATACGGCCGCCAACACCACCGATAGCAGCCGGGAGCCTCACCTGAGCGCCAGCTCCGGCCGCGCCAGTGGCGGCGACCCGGGCGGAAACGTTCGGTAACGGTTTCAACCGGCACCACAGAAAAGCCCTAGCGGGGCGGCAACTCCTGAGAGCTGCCGCCCCGCTAGGGCTTTTCTGCGCTTACGAAATCCTGTTAGGTTCGTGGCATAATCACAGGCGCAGGCCAGCTAACTGACACTGGTATTCCGGCTTGGTATTGCCAAAGCTAGGCTGCCTTGGCGTGCGAGGCTACATAATCCACGAAATCCCCAACGGTAGCCAGGGGCACTTCATCGGGAATGGTGATGTGGAAGTTACGCTCTAGCTCCAGGATAATATCGACAACGTCGACGGTATCGAAGCCCAGTTCCTGGCTGAGGCTGCTACCGATACGCAGGCGACGGGCCTTAATGGCCTTCCGCTTGCTGATAATGCGCAGTACTTGCTGCTGAATGGACTTGGGGGCGGTAGTCGTTGAGGTGAACATACGGGGGAAACGACAGGGTAAAATGGGTCTTGCAAACAGCGCTTGGGGGGAGGCCGGCCGCTCCCCGCCCGTTTGGGCGAAGGAGGCCGGAGCCCTGCTGAATGGTTGCAAGCACCACCAGAAAAATCAGGGAATATGGCTAGCGAGCGGCTGGTCATCGGCCCCGGCCCAGAACTGCGCGTTGGGTGCAACGGCACAATAATCCGGACCGGGGCTGGTGCCAGCCCGCTACCCTAGTACTCGGCCAGCACCGGAGGGCGGGCAGCCGCTACCTCCTCGTCGGAGGCAGGGGTTTCGGGCGTTTTGTTGAGGCGCAGCTTCAGGCTTTCCGTGAGCAGATACATCACGGGCACTACCAGCAGCGTGATGCCCGTAGCAAAAACCAGCCCGAAGATGATGGTCCAGGCCAGGGGCCCCCAGAACGTTACCGACTCGCCCCCGATAAAGAAGTTGGCGTGGCCGGAGTTGAACAGCTCGTAGAAGTCGATGTTCAGGCCGATGGCCAGCGGAATCAGGCCCAGCGTGGCGGCCGTGGCCGTCAGAATTACCGGGTTCAGGCGGGTCCGGCCGGCCAGCACAATGGCCTCGCGCAGGGGCATACCCTGGCTGCGCAGAATGTCGGTGAATTCAACCAGCAGAATACCGTTTTTCACCACAATACCGGCCAAGGCAATGATGCCTACCCCCGTCATTACAATGCTGATGTTCATGCCCGTGATGGCCAGGCCCAGCATTACCCCAATCACGGAGAAGATGATTTCCGTCAGAATTAGGATGGGCTTGCTTACCGAGTTGAACTGCATTACCAGCACCAGGAAGATGAGGGCAATGGCCCCAATGGCGGCCACGCCCAGGAAGGAGCTGGTTTCCTCCTGATCTTCCTGCGCCCCACCCATCTTGATGGTGTAGCCGGGAGGCGTGGGGTAGGATTGCAGGGCCGTTTCAATCTGGCGCACCACGTCGGGGCCGGTGAAGCCGCCGAGCACGTTAGAGGAAATGGTAATCACGCGCTTCACGTCCTTGCGCTTGATGCCGCCGTAGGTGGTGCCGTAGTTCACGTCGGCCACCGAGGAAATTGGAACCTGACGCACGGCACCGGTAACGTCGCGGAAGGTCAGGGGCGAATTCAGGATGGCGTCGATGTCCTCGCGGTAGGGCTTGGCGTAGCGCACCTGAATCGGGTACTCATCGTCGGGGGTCTTGAATTTGCTGGCTTCAGCGCCGTAGATGGCCGTGCGCACTTCCACCCCAATCTGGGCGGTGCTGATGCCTTCCCGGTTGGCCCGGATCCGGTCGATGTTCACAGCAATTTCCGGGTTGCGGTCCTCCAGGTTGGAGCGCAGCTGCTCAATACCACCAATCTTGAGTGAATCGATGTAGCGGGTGACTTTCTTGGAGAGCTTGGCCAGGGTCTGGTAGTCGTCGCCGGCTACTTCAATGGCAATGGGCTTACCCGTGGGCGGGCCGCTGGACTCCTGATCGACGGAGATTTCGGCGCCGGGAATACCTTTCACTACCTCCCGGATTTTGTCCATGTAGGTAGAGGTAGCCGGACCGGTCCGCTCGCTCATCTCTTTGAAGGCCACGGCCACTTTCGCCAGGTTCGACTGCGAGGTACCGGAAGCCGAAGCCTCGCTGGGGTCGCCGGCACCGATGGCCACGTTGGTGATAATCGATTCGACGTCGGGGTTTTTGTTGCCTACTACCCCATAGATGCGCTTTTCCAGCACGCGGGCCACTGAGTCGGTTACGTCAACCCGCGTGCCTACCGGCATTTTGAGGTAGGTGTACACGAATTTAGGGTCGCCCTTGGGGAAGAAGTCCACTTTGGGGCTGCGGGCGGCCACGGCAAAAATCGACACGAAGAACAGCACCACCATGCTGATCATTACCAGGGCCGGGTGGCTGATTGCCCAGTTTACCAAGCGGGCGTAGCCGTTCTGGAAGCGGGGTAGCACCTTGGTCTGGAAGCCGGCAATCCACTTATAAAAGACAAACTTATCGAGGAAGCAGAACAGGATGATGAACAGCGTCAGGTTGCCGACGAAGGTCGAGCCGAAGGCGTAGCCAATCACGGCAATGAGCGTGAGCACGCCCATGGCTATGAGGAAGTTTTTGGTCAGCTGGGGCTTCTCGCCGCTGTGGTGGTCTTCGCGCTCCATGAACGAGACGGCAAACACCGGGTTCATGATAAAGGCCACTACCAACGACGACATCAGCGTCAGGATCAGGGTAACGGGCAGGTAGAACATGAAGCTACCTACTATTCCGGGCCAGAACATGAGCGGCACGAAGGGCGCCACGGTGGTTAGCGTACCGGCCAGTACCGGAATAAATACTTCGCCGGCGGCGTACTTGGCGGCCTGGGCCGTCGTCAGGTTGGGGTGCTCGTGCAGGAGGCGGTGGGTGTTTTCGATAACCACAATGGCGTCATCGACCACAATACCCAGGGCCAGCAGGAAGGCGAAAAGCACAATCATGTTCAGGGCAAACCCGAAACCGGGCAAGAGCACGAAGGCCAGGAACATGGAAATCGGCACCGAGAGTCCCACGAACAGGGCGTTGGTAGTGCCCATGAAGAACATCAGAATCAGCGTTACCAGGATAAAGCCGATGATGATGGTGTTAATCAAATCGTGCAGGGTAACGCGGGTATCGTTGGACGTGTCGCCGGTTACGGTGATGGTTAGCTCCCGGGGCAGGGTTTGCTTCGACTCGTCAATGATCTGCTTGATCTTGTCGGAGGCGTCAATCAGGTTTTCGCCCTGGCGTTTGATTACGTTCAGGGTTACGGCCGTTTTGCCATCAAGGCGGGCGTAGGACTCCCGGTCTTTGAAGGCGTCGGTTACGGTAGCAATGTCGCCGAGGCGCACGGCCGCGCCGTTCAGGTTTTTCACCTGAATGTTGGCAATGTCGGCGGCGCGCACGTACTGGCCCGCCACCCGCACGGCCCGCTTCTGGCTGCCCACGTCAATGGAGCCGCCCGAAATGGTAATGTTCTCGCGGCCAATGGCGGCCGAAATATCCGAGAAGCTCAGGCGGGAAGCGCGCAGGCGGTTCAGGTCCACGTCCACGTTTACCTGCTGGTCCAGGGCCCCGATGATGTCGACGCGGGTAATTTCGGGCAGGGCCTCAATCTTATCCTGGAAGTCGTCGGCGTACTTTTTCAACTGGCTCACGGGCAGATTGCCGGCCAGGTTGACGTTCATAATCGGCAGCTCCGACAGGTTTACTTCCTGCACGGTCGGCGGCGAGGGCAAGTCGTTGGGCAGCTCGTTCTGGGCCTTGTCTACGGCGTCCTTGATGAGCTGCTTGGCGTACTGCACGTCCACGCCGGAGGTAAACTCCACGTCCACGATGCAGTAGTCCTGGTTGGAGGTAGAAGAAATCTTCTTCACCCCGTTCACCGACTTGATTTCCTTTTCCAGCTGGCGCGTCACCAGGTTTTCAATGTCCGTCGGCGAGGTGCCCGGGTACACCGTGGCCACGATAATGCGCGGAATCACGATGTCGGGAAACTTCTCCTTACCTAGCTTGATGTAGGAAAAGATACCCGCCACGCACAGCAGCAGGGTAATAATATAAATACTCGTTTTATTGTCAATCGACCACGAGGTCGGCTTGAACTCTTTTTCTAAATCCTGCATGAGTTCTGGTTTTGACGTTCTGGTATTTACCTCGCTCCTGCCCTATTGATTGGGCACAACTAGAGCGTAGGCAACTACAAACTCACCACTTGGCCTTCGTTCAGGTTCTGGTAACCGGCCGAAATGACCTGGTCGCCGGACTGGAGGCCGCCGGTTACTTCTACCTTGCCGTTGTAGGTGTTGCCCGTCTGGATGATGCGCTTGGCGGCCACTTTCTGCCCGCCTTTGTCGCTGACTACCAGCACGTAGCTGTTTTGTTCATCCTTCTGCACCAAATCTACGGGGAGCACCGTGGCGTTCGGGCGGTCGTAGTTCTGAATGCGCACGTTGGCCACCATGTTGGGGCGCAGCTGGCCGGCTTTGTTGCTGTTCAGGCGCAGCTCCGTGGTGAAGGTGCGGCTGGTGGGGTTGATGGTGCTAGTGACTACCCGCACGGTGGCCGGCAACTCTTCCGCGCCCAGGTCCGGAATGGTTACCAGGGCTTTGTCGCCGGCCTTGATGCGCGCGGCATAGGCTTCCGACACGTCCACCACGATTTTACCCGTGCCGCTGCTGCTGAGCAGCTTTACTACCGGCGAGCCAGGCGCTACGGTTTCACCCAGTTTCGGCAGCACATCATCCACGGTACCACTGAAGGGCGCTACCACGCTGTACAAGGCGCGCTGCTGGTTCAGGGTGGAGAGGTTGCGCTGCAGGGCCTGGTAGTTGTTTTTGGCTTGCAGGTACTGAATTTCCGTCCCGATTTCCTGCTTCCAAAGGCGTTCCTGCTTTTCGTACACTACGCGGGCCAGGTCCATGCGGGTGCGCAGCTCGGCAATGCTGGCGTCGAGGACCGAGGCGTCGATAGTAGCCAAGGTCTGGCCTTTGCTTACCCGGTCGCCGCGCTGCACGCGCAGGCTGGTGAGGGTACCAGCCGAGCGGGCCGCTACGGTAGCGTTCTGGTCGAAATCTACGCGCCCCTGCACTTCGAGGTAGCTCTTGAAGCTTTCGGGAGCGACTTTAATAATAGAAACCGGGGTAGCCTGCAGCGGAGCTTTCTCGCCGGTGGCGCCGGCTTTGGCCTCCAACTCGGCAATTTTGGCTTGGTTGGCGGCTTGTTCTTTCTTCAGCTCGGCCAACTCTGCTTTCGGGTCTTTCTGACCGCCGCAAGCAGTCAGCAGGCCCAAGGTTAACAGGAAGGCAGAAGTAGTGTATTTCATGTCAGGGAGAAGCTAGTAGCTGGAGGTTAGGCGCTAGAAGGATGATGAAACGGCTGGGTCAGAAGCTTCTAGCTCCTGGCTTCTGACTCCTAGCTCCTTATTGCTTGGCTTGGTTATACAGCTCGCCGGTCGCTTTGTCGCGGTCCACTTTGGCCACCAGCACGTCGTAGAGGGCGGCGTAGTAGTTGGTTTGGGCTTCGCGCAGAGACGTTTCGGCGGTAACTACTTCCAGGTTGGAGCCTACCCCTTCCTTGAACTTGATGCGCGATACGCGGGCTACCTCGTCGGCCAGCTCCAGGTTGGCTTTCTGGTTGTCCAGCACGTCCAGGGCGTTGATGAGGGTCGTGCGGCTCTGAGCGTCCTGCAGGTCAATGCTTTGGCGCAGGGTTTCGAAGCCGCGCTCAATGGTTTGCTGGGCAATGCGCGCCTGCTGCACCTGGAACTTGCGGCGGAAGCCATCAAACACCGGAATCTGCAAACTCAGGCCCACGTTGCCGAAGCCAAACCAGTTCTGGTTCGGAAAGCCATTAGCCGCCCGCGAATCAGGCCCGCGGAAAGCAAACAGCTCACCGGCAGTATTCGCCGAGCCCGTGAAACCATAGGCAGCCGTAGCCAGCAAACGGGGGTAGGCGCCGGCCCGGCGGTTGGCCAGATCAAGGCCCGCCAGCGCCTGCTGGGTTTCCAGCGTGCTGAACTCGATGCGGTTATTGTAGTTGAAGGCGGCGGCCAGCTGGCCGGTGCGCGCCCCGCTCAGGGCCGTTTGCTGGTCCTGCCGGTTTTGCGCATCGGTGTTGCCGGTAGCGGGAGCCGGCGCGTTCGGCACCCCAGCCAGGCCACTCACGCCCCCGCCCGTGGTCGGGCTGGCTACCCCGAGGCGCTGGCGCAGGGCCCCGGCATCTACTACGGCCGCGCCAAGCGAGTCCGTAAGTTGCACGGTTTGGTCCTGGGGTAGGCCCATCTGGAACTTCAGCAGGGCTACGCTCAGGTCGGTAAGACGGGCCGCTTTCTGCTGCTCTACTACCAGGTTGTTGCGCTGCACTTGCAGGCGCTGCACGTCCAGCTTCTCGGCAAAACCGGCCTTGAACGTCTGGTTGGTTTGGTAGAGAATAGTGTCGAGGCGCTGCACGTTGCGAGCCAGCAGTTGCAGCCGCTCCCGGGCTACCAGGGTACTGTAGTACGCCTTGCTCACCTGCTCTACCACGTCGATTTCCGCCTGCTGGGTCTGCTTTTTGGCGAGCTGCTCATACACCTTCGCCGCGCGCAGGCCAATGAGGTAGGAACCATCGAACAGCAGCTGCGACACCGAAGCGCTGGTATTGCCGGCCCACTGCAGGCCGAACGCTATAGCCTGGGGCGGTGTCGGCTCGGAGGGTAGCACTACCGTCGACAGATTGACGGTTTGCCCGCCTTGCGCCGCGGCAATATCCGTGGGCCTTAGTTGCGTAGCGCTGGAGCCGCCGGCGAAGGCGCCGAAATCTACCAAGCTCTTCTGCAGCTTGAAATTGTCGGCCAGGTTGGCCGCCACGTTTACCTGGGGCAAGCCCGCCGATTTAATTTCGCCGACCCGCGCCCGGGCCGTCTGCTCGCCCAAGCGCGTCGCCAAGAGCGACGACTTGTTCTTTATAGCGTAATCGACGGCCTGTTGCAGAGATAAGGCCATGTCGCCCAGGGGCGCCGACTGGCCGGACACGGCCGGCCGGGATGCCGGCGCCTGTGCCAGCGCGGCGCCGGCGGGAGCCAGCAGCCCCGGCCCGGCGGCCAGCAACAAAACGCGGAGGTTATTCTTCATATCGGAAAGCAGGTGATGGAGCTTATTCTTCTTCCGTCACGTGACGGTACTCGTTAATGAGCTTGTGACCTTTCAAGGTCACCATGCCCAGCAGGAAATGCTCGTTGCAGGCTACCTGCACGCGGGGCTGATCAAACTGGGCATGGGGAAATATTTCGGGGTCAAACAGAATGTCAATCTGGGCCAGGCGCAGGCGCGACAGCACTTCGATGTCGAGGTCAGCGCGGTAGAGGCCTTCCTGCACGCCCCGGCGCAGGTTGGCCTGAATCTGGCTCAGGATGTACTTGTTTTTGTGGGCGTGAAACAGGCTCCAGGCCGCCGGGTAATACTTGCGTAAGTCGTGAATGGCGTTGGGGTTCATGTTGGCAAACTGCCGCTTGGCCCAGTCCATCATCTGCACCATCTCGTCCACGGCATTTTGCGCCTGCCCAATGATGCCCTCGCACTCGCCCTGCACCCCGCCCAAATGGTTCGTGATGACGGCGGATACGATTTGGTCCTTGTTTTCAAACCACTTGTACAGGGTCTTCTTCGAGATACCCAAGTGGGTAGCAATATCATCCATCGACACGCTCTTAATCCCGTTGCGGGTAAAGAGGCCCATGGCTGCTTGTAAGATTCGGTCTTTGATTTCCATGACTACGGGTGCAAAGATACAACGGAAACTTTTAACGAGTTCGTAGTTTCCATTAATTTTCTGCTATTCTTTTTACCTCGTAGCGGGGGGGTCTCTCACTCTGACGGGTGAGGCCAACTTTTACTTTGCCGGTCGCCATATTTTTTTGCCGAAGCGCAACGGCTCCGTTGCCGTACCTTGCTACTCCATTTCCTACTCTCCTGCCCCTATGAAAATCCGGACTGGCTTCGGCTACGACGTTCACCAACTCCAGGAAGGCCTGCCCTTCTGGCTCGGCGGCATTCAGGTGCCCCACACCCACGGCGCCCTCGGCCACTCCGATGCCGACGTGCTCATCCACGTTATCTGCGACGCGCTGCTGGGCGCGGCCAACCTGCGCGACATCGGCTTTCACTTCCCCGACACTGACCCCCAGTACAAAGGCATCGACAGCAAGCGGCTGCTCGCGGAGGTAGTGCGCCTGCTTCAGGAGCGCGGCTACAGCATCTCCAACATCGATTCCACCATCTGCCTCGAAGCGCCTAAGGTTAATCCGCACATTCCGCAGATGCAGCGGGTACTGGCCGAGGTAATGGGCATTGAACTCGACGACATCAGCATCAAGGCCACCACCACCGAAAAGCTCGGCTTCGTGGGCCGCCGCGAAGGCGTAGCCGCCTACGCGTCCGTGCTTATCATGCAACCTTAAGCGGTAATATGGTGAACTTGTAAGAAGGTGAGCACACCTCCTAGCTACCCTTTTCCCTACCCAACCTCTTCCTTCTAATGCAAAAACACTCCTTTCTGGCCTTCTTGCTGGCAGCGGGCGTAGCTACCTCCGCGGTAGCCCAGCAAGCACCCGAAAAAACCAAGGTCAAGGTTAAGCGCAAAAACAAAACCGAAGCACCCGCTGCTACGGCCGAAACCGCACCTGCCCAAGCTGCTCCGGCCGCTACCGCCGACTTCGCCCGTACCTACGCCGAGAGCATCACCCAGGCCGATTTGCGCCAGCACCTCACCGTGCTGGCCTCTGATACCTACGAGGGCCGCGAAACCGGCGAGAAAGGCCAGAAAATGGCCGCCGAGTACATTGCCAACCGCTTCAAAGAGCTGGGCCTGCAAGGTCCGGTGCAGGGCTCCGATAACCCCTACCTGCAGCACTTCACCATGGTGCGCAGCACCTGGGCCGACGGCGCTACCCTGAAAGTAGGCGGCCAAACTTACAAGTGGCTGACCGATTTCTACGCCGCTGGCAGCACCGGCTTTGCCCAGGAAACAGCCATTCAGCCGGTATTTGCCGGCTACGGTATTGAGCAAGATGGCTACTCCGACTACGCCGCCCTCGGCGACGTGAGGGGCAAAGACTTGCTGATTCTGATTGGGGAGCCCCAGAATAGCAAAGGCACCGCCTTGCTGGGCAAAGACGGGCAGGGTAGCAAATGGGGCCAGGACTACCGGGCTAAGCTGCAGATGGCCAGCCAGAAAGGGGCCCGCTCGGTTTTCTTCGTGGATTTCAACCCCAACAGCAACTTCGAGAAAATGGCGGCGCGCATGACGCCCTACATCAGCCGCCCCAGCATCGCCTTTAAAGATGCGGCTCCTGGCACTGGCCGCGCCACGGCGTTTTTCGTGTCGCCGGCGGTAGGCTACAAGATGCTCGGCGCCACGGCTCCGGCCGTCACCAAGTACACCACCAGCGTAAACACCGCCGGCAAGCCGGTAGCCGGCCCGTTCAAGCCGGCTAAAATTTCAGTGAAGGCCGCTAAAAAGACGGAGGACTTCACCACCGAAAACGTGCTGGGCTATCTGGAGGGCACCGACAAGAAGGACGAAATCATGGTTCTGTCGGCGCACTTTGACCACATCGGCATCATCAACGGGGAGGTGCACAACGGCGCCGACGACGACGGCTCGGGTACGGTAACGGTGCTGGAAATGGCCGAAGCCTTCACCAAAGCCAAAGCCGAAGGCCGCGGGCCACGCCGTAGCGTGCTGTTCCTGACGGTGACGGGCGAGGAAAAAGGCCTGCTCGGCTCGGAGTACTACACTGACCACCCCATCTTCCCGCTGGAAAAGACCATGGTCGACCTGAACACCGACATGGTGGGCCGCACCGATAAGGACCACGAGGGCAAGGGCGACTACGTGTACGTGATTGGCTCGGACAAGCTCAGCTCCCAGCTGCACCAGGTGCTGCTGGACCAGAACCAGAAATACACCCAAATGGACCTGGACTTCCGCTTCAATGACCCCGAGGACCCGAACCGCTTCTACTACCGCTCCGACCACTACAACTTCGCCAAGCACCGCATTCCAGTAGCTTTCTTCTTCAACGGCGTGCACGACGACTACCACGGCCCGGGAGACGAAGTAGAGAAAATCGAGTTTCCGAAGATGGAGAAGCGCGCCCGTCTGGTGTTTTATACCGCCTGGGACCTGGCCAACCGCGACCAGCGCATCATCGTCGACTCGAATAAGAAATAGGTAACTTATTATTCGTTTCTTCCTACCTTCCAAAACCCGTCGGCCCAAGTGGGACGGCGGGTTTTATCTTTGCGGACCATTTGGTCAACTTGCTGCCTGCCATGAACCCGACGACGACCACTCCCCTCGCCCCTACCAAAGCCCGCCAGTTTCTTACCGATTCCGACCGCAAGGCCTTCGACCTGGAGCACCGGCGCAAGATTCGCTTCAACATTGGTAAGTACAACGCGGCGGTGCAAACGGGCCTGGGCTTCTACCAGGACCACGAGTTGGCGCGGGCCCGGGCTTCCTACCTCAAGACACAGGTAATCAACCGCCTGGACGAGTACCTGTTGCAATTTGAGGAGAAGTTCACGGCCAAAGGGGGCAAGGTTATCTGGGCCCAGAGCGCGGAGGAGGCCTTGTTTGAAGTCGGCAAGATTATGGAGCGCCGCAAGGCCCGCACGGTGGTGAAGGCCAAGAGTATGACCACCGAGGAAATTCACTTGAACAAGTACCTCGAGAAGCGCGGTATTGAGTCGGTGGAAACGGACTTGGGCGAGTTTATTGTGCAACTAAATGGGGAGCGGCCCTACCACATCGTGACGCCGGCCATGCACCTGAGCAAGCTCGATATTGCTGACATCTTTGTCAAGCACCTTGGCATTGAGTACACCGACGACGCCCAGAAGCTGGTGCTCACGGCCCGCCACCTGCTCCGTGACAAGTACACCGCGGCTGAGGTGGGCATTACGGGCGGCAACTTCCTGGTGGCCGATACGGGCGCGGTGTGCGTCACGGAAAACGAAGGCAATGCCCGCCTCTCGGCTACCTTCCCGAAAACCCACATTGCCATTGTGGGCATTGAGAAGGTGATTCCGAGGCTGCAGGACCTGGATTTGTTCTGGCCCCTGCTCAGCACCAGCGGCACCGGGCAGCAGGTGACGGTGTACAATACCATCTACACCGGCCCGCGCCAGCCCCTGGAAAAGGACGGCCCGGAGGAAATGTTCGTGATTCTGCTCGACAACGGCCGCACCAACCTGCTGGCCCAGCCCGACAAGCGCGAGGCCCTGAACTGCATTCGGTGCGGGGCCTGCCTGAATATCTGCCCGGTGTACAAGAACATTGGCGGCCACACTTACGAGGCTACCTACTCCGGCCCCATTGGTTCGGTTATCACGCCCCACCTCTCGGGCATGGCCGAAAACAAGCACCTGAGCTACGCCAGCAGTTTGTGCGGGGCCTGCACCTCCGTCTGTCCGGTCAAGATTCCGATTCACAACATCCTGCTCAAAAACCGCCAGCAAAGCGTGCAGGAAGGCTTCACGGATAAGGAGGAACGGCGGGCCATTTCGCTGTGGTTACACGGCATGAAGCACCGCTGGGTGTGGGACCTGGCTCCGGCCTCGGCCAAAAACTGGGTGCTCAGCCGCCTGCTCGGCGAGGTAGGCTGGAGCAAGCGCCGCGACGCCGTGCAGGTAGCCCCCAAAACGTTCCGGCAGCTCTGGAAGGAGCGCAAGTAAGAACCCAGCCCCACTGGGGCCACCCATCGCCGCGCGGATGCTGGGCGGGCGACTGCGCGGCTAAGCTGAATGGTTTCTCAACCTCAGGCAGGCCATCGTAGTAGAAGGCCGTGAGCCCGCTGCCTGGGCCCTTCCACTACGTGCCCCTATGGTTGTTGATCTGGTGCTGCAAACCCTGGCTTTCCTGGCCGGAATATTTTTGGTTATCGTTACCCTATCGGCGGCTATTCGCTCGTTTGTGCTGCCCCGCAACGAAACGGTGCTGCTCAACGCGCTGGTGTTTCGGGGGGTACGCTTCTTTTTTGATTTGGCCGCCGGACTCTCGCGCACTTACAGCCGCCGCGACCGGATAGAGGCCCACTATGCCCCGGTGGCCCTGGTGGCGCTGCCGGTGGTGTGGCTGGGCGTAATCTGCGCGGGCTTCACCCTGATTTACTGGGGCCTGGGCGAGCGGGACTGGCTCGACTGCTACCAGCTCAGCGGCAGTTCATTGCTTACGCTGGGCACGCACAAAACCCGCGGCGCCCTCATCACAGTCTTCACCTTTGCTGAAGCTACGCTGGGCCTGCTGCTCATGACCCTATTGATTTCCTACCTGCCTACTATCTACCAGGCCTTTGCCCGGCGCGAGCTGGTGGTGGCTCGCCTGGAGCTACGGGCAGGTGCGCCGGCCTCGGCCTACACCCTGCTCACGTGGCTAAACCGCAGCGGCTCCCTACTCGACGATGACGACCAGTGGGAGCGGTGGGAGGAGTGGTTTATGGAAATCGAGGAAAGCCACACCTCCCTGCCCATTATTTCTTTTTTCCGGTCGCCGCAGCCGGGGCGCTCTTGGGTGACGGCTGCGGGCCTGATTCTGGATACGGCCGCCCTGATGTTTAGCGTGGTAGAGGGGCCACGTAGTCGGCAGGCCGAGCTGACGTTTAAGGCTGGCTGCATTTCCGTCAACCGGGTGTTCCGTTTTTTTGATCAACGCGCCCGCACGGCCCCTTCCTCCCTGATTGATGAAAATGACCCCGTAGAAGACCCCACCCGCGCCGGCTTCGAGCAGGTATACGACGAGCTGCTGGCCGAAGGAATGCTCCTGCGCCCCAACCGCGACGAGGCCTGGGAGCAATATCATACCCTGCGCGGCCGCTACCACGAGGCCATCGACTTTCTGGCCAAGCTCACCGTGTCGCCGGAAATGAAGCCGGTGTAAGCGGCTGGCCAGCTCTCAGGCCAGCCCCTACTGCGCGTCCTCGTCCGGCAGAATCTGCACGTCCTGCACCAGTACCATCTTTTCAATTTCCCGGCCCCGGGTGGTGTTGGCCAAGCCGCCGAGGGCCGTTTCCTTGTAGCGGGTTTCCATGCTCTGCCCAACCTCGCCGAGGGCCGCCACGCACTGGTCCACGGGAATCACCGGGTCAACGCCAGCAATGGCAATTTGGGCCGAGCTGAAGGCAATGGCCGCCGCCGAGGCGTTGCGCACCACGCAGGGCACTTCCACGAGGCCGGCCACCGGGTCGCAGACCAAACCCAGCATGCACTGAATGGTAATAGCCACGGCGGCAAATGTTTCCTCTATGGAGCCACCCAGGCAGTACACAATGGCCCCGCTGCCCATGGCCGCCGCCGAGCCGGTTTCGGCCTGGCAGCCGCCCACGGCGCCGGCCAGGGAAGCATTCTGCTCAATGATCAGCGCAATGCCGGCCGCAACCAGCAGCCCTTCCAGAATGGCGCGGTCGTCGAGCTGGTGCAAATCCTGGAGCGTAACGAGCACGCCGGGCAGAATGCCGGAGGCCCCGGCCGTAGGGGCCGCTACTACCCGCCCCATGCACGAGTTAACTTCCTTGGCCCCCAACGCCCGGGTAACCAGCTGCTTAAACTCCGGCGACAAAACCGTTACCGGTGAGGCGGCAATTTTCTTGGCTCCGTTGTTCACCATGCCCGAGCGGGAGGTCATGTTCTGGGTCAGGCCCGTGTGCACGGCGTCGCGCATCACGTCATAAGCCCGCTGCAAGCCGCTCCATATTTCCTCTTCCGTGCGGCCTTTCTGCTCTACTTCGTAGGCTAAAACGGGCTGGTGAAGCGGTTCGCCGGTAGCCGCGCAGTGGGCCTGCCAGCTGGCAAAGTCGTTAAAGAGAAGGGACATGGGGCGGGTAGGAAAAAAGGGTGGGAAAGACTGGGAACAACGCCTGTTCCGGCTCAGTTCGGGCAAACGGGCCACGAAAATCGGTATAAAATCAACAGCCTCACTACGGGCGCTGTCCACTCCGCCGTTGACGCTCGGGGCGGCGCTTGCTTGTTTACCAAAAAGGCCCCTCTGCGCGAAGCAAGGGGCCTTTTTCAGGGAAGCGGGGCGTAAGCGGCTAGCTTACTTTTTCGTTGGCGCTAACCAGCTTCACGGCCGCCGAGTTGATGCACAGGCGCAGGCCGCTGGGGGCCGGTCCGTCGGGGAAGACGTGGCCCTGGTGGGCGTCGCAGACGTTGCAAAGCACTTCCACGCGGGTCATGCCGTAGCTGGTGTCCTTCTTGTAGCGGATAGCGTTTTCCTTTACGGGCTGGGTAAAGCTGGGCCAGCCCGTTCCCGACTCAAACTTGGTGCGCGAGTCGTAAAGCGGGGTGCCGCAGCACACGCAGGCGTACAGGCCGGCTTCGTGGGCCTCGCAGTACTCGCCGGTGAAGGCGCGCTCCGTGCCGTGCTGGCGGGTTACGTGGTACTGCTCGGGCGTGAGTTGGGCGCGCCACTCGGCGTCAGTTTTTTCTACTCGTTTATCGGGAGCCGGGCTGCCGTGGTTGGCGAGCCGGATTACATCGTTCCAGGTTTGCATGGTCCAGAATACTTAGTTCGAGGGGTTGACAGGTAGGAAACGCGCCGGACCGGGCGGAAGTTTTCCCCGGCTCTGCTTCGGCCGGGTTTGGTAGCTGCTGGGGCTTGCCGGTGCTACTGCCGAGACGAGGAAACGGGCGGGCGGCCCGGCTACGGTGGAGCCAGGGAAGGCAACGCATCGAATACGCTAGCGCCGCGTATGCAGCAAATCCAGTTCTCCTCAGTATCGGTGCCCCATGAAAATCCTTACTGCTGCCCAAACCCGCCAGGCCGATGCGGCTACTCTGCAAGCCGAAGGCATTACTTCCGCCGAGCTGATGGAACGGGCGGCTACGGCCTTCTGCGAATGGCTGCTTAACCGCCTACCGCTCCCCGGCCAGCGGCCCATTTACATCTTCTGCGGCCCTGGCAACAATGGGGGCGACGGGCTGGCCGTTGCGCGCCAGCTCCACGAGGCCGGCTACCAACCTCAGGTATGGGGTTTGCCCGCCGCCCGGCCATCGGCTGATTTCACGCTCAACCGCCGGCGCCTGCCCACGGAAGTGCCCTACCAGGAAGTCGACGCCAAGAAGCTGCCTCCGCTTCCCGCCCACGCCCTGGTGATTGACGCCCTGTTTGGTACCGGCCTGAGCCGGCCCCTGACTGGGGCCGCAGCAACGCTAGTGCAGCATTTAAATCAGTCGGGAGCGGCTATTGTGGCCGTGGACCTACCATCTGGCTTATTTGCTGATGCACCCCAGAGCCCAGACAGCCCGGTAGTACGGGCACACCATACCGTCAGCTTTGAGCTACCCAAGCTGGCGTTTCTGCTCCCTCAAAATGCGGAGTTTGTTGGCGAGTGGGAGGTGCTGCCCATCCACCTTGACTCCGCATTTATCCACAATACATCTGTGGATAACTACTTCGTGGATGATAACGTTATCCGGGGCCGCCTACCTGCCCGAAGCAAATTCAGCCACAAAGGCACTTTCGGGCATGTCCTGCTGCTGGCAGGCAGCCGCGGTAAAATCGGCGCGTCGGTACTGGCGGCCCGGGCGTGTCTGCGGGGTGGAGTAGGGCTGCTGACCGTGCGCATTCCGGCGGTAGGCTACCACATCATGCAAACCTCGGCCCCGGAGGCCATGACCCTAGCGGACCCAGCCACCGATTTCGTGACCGAGCTGCCGGACCTGAAACCCTACGCTGCCATCGGCATCGGGCCGGGGCTGGGGCAGGAACACGCCACCTGTGAGGTGCTGCGTCAGCTGCTGCGCAAAGCCAACGTGCCACTGGTGCTGGACGCCGATGCCCTGAACCTGCTCGGGGCCAACCCTGGCCTGCTCCCGCTCCTACCCCGGGAATCGTTGCTTACTCCGCACCCCAAGGAGTTTGAGCGGCTGGTGGGCAAACCCGCCCGCGACGACTACCACCGCCTGGAGCAGCTCCGAACCTTTGCGCGGGAGTACAAGTGCTACTGCGTGTTGAAAGGTGCCTACACGACCCTGGCTGCCCCGGATGGCACGCTCTACTTTAACAGCACCGGCAACCCCGGCATGGCCACCGGTGGCAGCGGCGACGTGCTGACGGGCTTACTGCTGGCCCTGCGCGCCGATAAACGCCTGTCGCCTCTGGATGCTGCCTTGCTGGGCCTGTATGCCCACGGCCGGGCCGGCGACCGGGCCGCCCAGCAAACCGGCGAAGCGGGTCTGGTAGCCGGCGACCTTGTCCGCTTTATTGGCCCCGTGTTGCAGGAGCTGACTGCTACCCCGCCCAGGCTCTGACAACTACTGCCCCCACCCGTGCCTTGAGCTTACGCATCAGCGCGTGGGGCAGGAATCCTCAGAGTAACCCAACTGCCGTTCCCCGGCTCGCCCACCATACCGCCAGGAACTGCACTAGCATCACTCCGTCAGTCAGCAAGGCAAAGTAGTAATCCGGCCTCGACTCCTCGGCAAACCAGATAACGGCCGCGGCGGCCAGCAGGGGCACTGCAAGCACGAAGTCGTGGCCGGCCGGGGTGCCCGGCGGAACGAGCAGAGCCGCCGTGGTTAGCGCAGTTAGGGCCAGAATCTTGGTAGTCTGAATCCCGAAGGCACCCGGGAAGGTCAGGGTGCCCGTCAGGCGGTCCTTGGTGTAGTCCCGGATGTCGAACACAAACGCCAGCGCCAGAATAAACAGGAACCGCCGCGCAAACAGAATCAGCACAACCGGCTCCTGCAGGCTGCGCCCCAGGTAGAGGGCGGGAATCCAGACCGTAACGGCCGCCCAGACGTAGCCAATCAGAAATACTTTCAGCAAGGGTAAGTCGCGCAGGGCCCACCAGCGCCGGCCCTGCCTTACCAGGGGCATGGAGTACAGCACCGAAATACCCCCCAGGTGGGCCAGAAACAACGTACCACTCAGGCGGGCATCGGTCAGAAATAAGCCAGCCGCCACTATGCCAGCTACTGCCGCCAGCAGCAGTAGCTCCCGCCGGTGCCCGCGCATCCATTGCTTGCGCTTGGAGAGCCCCGGCTGCTGCCCGTGTTTATAAGGCAGTACGCTGTCGAGGTTATACAAAAAGAGGGTAGCGGTAAAAATCAGAGCGCCCAGCCGCAGCGGAATGTGCACTTGCCAATACAGGAAGGTAGCCCACATCAGCCCCAGCGCCGCCAACGACAGCCAGATGCTACTGTACAGTACGGCGTCCGTTAGCCGTCTGAGGCGCTGAACAAGGGCACGAGCAGACGGGAGCAATAAACGAACGGAGGGCATACGCGGCTAACTCAGCGTGGCGCGGCACCCGCCTTCACCACCCACGAATATACTGGGGCGGCTTACTTTCCGGTCTCGGTGTGGGCCGCGTCTACTTGCTTGGACTCAGGTGAGCCATGCTGGCGCAAAAAGATGGACAGCCCCACAATAGACACGATGGACAAAAACTCACTCTGCCAGTTCTGAAACGACTCAAACCAGAACCGACTGGTAGTCATATAACTCAGGGTATCGACGGCGGGCTTGCCACTCTGTACCTGCTCAATGCTGTAAACCTCGGCCCCACCCTTGGCATGCAGCCAGAAAGCCCCGAAAAACAGCACAAAAAACGCAATGCTTAATGACCGGCGGTACAGGGCCAGCTGCCAGCCCCCGCGCTTCACGGGACCGGGAGCGTCCTCCTTGCTTGGGTCGGGCTCCTGGTCCACTTCCTCTTCTTCGTAGAGCTTCTTCGATTCGGAGGAGCCCCGCTGCCGCAGCCAGATAGTTAGTACTACGTACAGACCCATCTGCAGAAACTCGCTTTCCCAGTTCTCAAACGTAGCCTCCAGAAAATGCCCCGATTGCGCGTAGGCACCCAGGGTAAGGGGTAGCAGCCCCATATCTTCCAGTTCCGAGTTGTAGTCGTGCCAACCTGTAAAGAACTGCCCAACCAGGGTAAGCAGCACCAGCCCCACCCCGACCAGCAACAAGCTGTTTTCGTAGAGAAATTTTAGAACGTTGGATTTTGGGGGCTGAGTCGGCATACCCTGCCTCATACGCTAGCTAAAGCGTAAAAGGATACGACAAGTGTGCTTATCGCACGTTCCTGGCCTCCCAAACGCAGCAGCGCCCGACGGTCAGGTAGACCATCGGGCGCTGCTGGGGGTGTAGAGAGGTTGTGTATTCAGATTAGCTCAGGGCCTCTTGTACGTCAACTTGGTTCTGGGGGTTGCCTTTGGGGAAGGTTTCCTCGTATAATTTGATGCTGTCCTCAATGATGCGGTAGGCATCTTCGCGGCCCATGAAGCGCTCTACGCTTACTTGCTTGTGCTCCAGGGCTTTATAGTCCTCGAAGAAGCGCTGCATTTCCAGCAGGGTGTGGGGCGGCAGGTCGGCAATATCGTTATAGTGGTTAACCGACACGTCGTTGGCAGCCACGGCAATGATTTTGTCGTCTTCCTCATCCTGGTCAATCATCTGCATCACGCCAATTACTTTGGCGTCTACCAGGCACATCGGCACAATGTCAACGGAGCAAAGCACCAGAATATCCAGCGGGTCTTTGTCGTCGCAGTAGGTTTTCGGGATGAAGCCGTAGGCAGCCGGGTAGTGCACGGCCGAGAACAACACCCGATCCAGCTTGAGCAGGCCGCTGTCTTTGTCCAGCTCATACTTGCCTTTCGAGCCTTTCGGGATTTCGATAATGCCGTTTACAACTTTGGGAGCGTCTTCGCCACGCTCTACGTCGTGCCAGGGGTTAAAATGGGCCATGTGAGAGAAATATCGGAACGGGGAATGCCCCCGTTCGCTGGTCGTTGTAAATGAACGTTTGTGCTGTTTAAACGGCAAGCCGCCAGTTTAGATACCTACCGGTAAAGTAGTTATCAAACTGGCTGACTTCCGCTACCAACCCAGGACTTCTGGCAGCGGTTGGCCGGTGCACCCGTCGGGCTCCTGAATGTGAAGCCAGCGGGCCAATGTGGGCGCAATATCGGTAATCTTTGCCGGAGCCGATGACTGTCCGTGCTTTACGTGCCAGCCCCAGAATACTACGGGCACGTGGGTATCATACGAGCCCGAGGAGCCGTGGGTGGTGCCTTTGTTGATGGGGTACTGGTAGGATTCCAGCCAGCCGGGCTCCAGAATCACCATCACGTCGCCGGAGCGCTTGGGGAAGTAGCCGTTTTCCAGGTACATCAGCATCCCGCTTTCCCAGTGCGACTTCTGCACGTCCTCGGCGGCCAGGGCCCGCGTAACGCCCGCGTAACCTAGCATAATACCGGCTACCTCGCGCTGCATCTGGTAGAGGTCGAGTTTTTTCTCCTGCAGCAGCGGGCGGTTCAGGTATACCTGTTGGTTTTCGTAGCTCAGCACCCACTTGCCGGGCCCGTGCAGGCGCACCAGCTGCTGCTGCAAGGAGTCGCGCATCAGGCCCGGGCCCACGGAGCCGGCCGGAATTTTCTTGTCGATGAGGAAATTAGGCGAGTGGGCTGCCCCATGATCGGCGCTTAGGAATACCAACGCCTGCTTTTTGCCTACCGTTTTATCGAGGTAGGCAAACAGGCGCTCCAAGTCCTGATCCAGGCGCAGGTAGGTGTCTTCGGCTTCGATGGAGTTCGGCCCAAATTGGTGGCCGACGTAGTCGGTGCTGCTAAAGCTCAGGGCCAGAAAATCGGTTTGGCCGCGCTGCCCCAACTGCTCGGCCCGCATGGCTTCCAGAGCAAAGTCCAGGGTCAGGGAGTTGCCGAAGGGCGTGGAGCGAATCAGGTCCAGGTTACGAGGGGTAGCAGTAGGGGCTTTTTCGCCGGCCGCTTCCATGTTGCCTTTTACCGCAGTGGTGGGCGCCGCGCTCAGGGCTGGCAAATCGTGCGGAAACACGGGCTTGGCTTCCCCCTTGAAGGCGCCCTCCCAGGTCACATCGTCGGGCGAGCTTTCCGTGTACTGGGCAATGGGTAGCAGCGTGGTCCAGGCCTGATCCAGGTACTTGGCGGCCCGGTTTTCGGCATTGAACTTTGCTACCCACGCCGGCAGCTGCTGGGTGTAAAAGGTGCTGGTGATAAAGGCCCCGTTGCCCCCGTCGTACCAATAGGCGGCGTTGGCCGCGTGGCCAGCCGGCAGAATGGAGCCCCGGTCCTTGATGCACACGCCAATAACCTTGCTCTGAAAGTTAGTGGCCAGCCGCAACTCATCGGTGATGGTGGTAGTGAGCATGTGGCGCGGCGACTGTTGCCCGGACGCCGCCGAGCCCCCCACCGCCTGCACCGTTTTGTCTTCGGTCACATATGTGCCCTTACCTTCCTCGCGCACCAGCCAGTTGTTGCCCACGATGCCGTGCACCGATGGGGTAGTACCCGTGTAGATGCTGGCGTGGCCCGGCCCGGTGTAAGTCGGGACGTAGTTATAATGGGCATTTTCGTAACTGAAGCCTTCCCCCAGCAGGCGGCGAAACCCACCGCGGCCGTACTTATTCCAGTAACGGTAGAGGTAGTCGTAGCGCATCTGGTCCACCACAATCCCTACCACTAGCTTGGGGCGGTCCAGGGGTTTACCAGGTTTCTGCGCGAGGGTGGGCAGGGCCAGCGCGGCGGCCAGCAAGAAGCTCAGGCTTTTTTTCTTCAAAGCGGAAAGGAGGTTGTGCCCCAGCCCGGCGGGCAACGGCAGATTCGGCGGGCGCAAAGATAACCCGACTGGCCGGGGAATCAGCTCGTCCGCAGCCAAAACCGCCCCAGCCGCGTAGGCAACACTAAGCATTCCAACGACATCCCGCCTGATTACCGGCTAACACCTTACCCCTAACCGGCCAGCCCTACCCCTCCCCTCTCCTTATGACTTCCAGCTCCCAGCCCTACGCCCTCATCTTCGACATGGACGGCGTCCTTATCAATAATACGCCTACCCAGGCCAAGGCTTTCCAGCTACTGTTTCGCGACTTAGGCCTGACTACCAACGCCCGCCGCCTGCTGGACCGCCTCAACGGTATGCCCGCCAGCAAAATTCTGGAAACCGTTTTTACCAACCCCGTGCCCGAAAAACAGCTAAAGGAGTACGCCGCCCAACGCGAGTTCCTTTACCGGGTGCTGTACTGGGATAAGCGTAAGGAAACACCGGGCCTGAGCCGGTTTTTGCAAGATGCCCGGGAGGCCGGCTTTAAAATCGGGCTGGGCACCGGCTCCGCTTCCGACACCATCAGCTACATCATCGACCACTTGGAGTTGCGCCGCTTCTTCGACGTGGTAGTGGGCAAGGACGACGTGGAGCGCGGCAAACCCCACGCCGACACCTACACTGCCACCTCGCGGCAGCTGGGCATTCCGCCCGAGCGCTGCCTGGTCTTTGAGGACGCCCTTATGGGCGAGCAGGCCGCCTATAAAGCCGGGATGCGCTGCATTGCCCTCAGCACCACCCTCAAGCCCGAGCAGTTCCAGGCTCCGCTCCGCGTCATCAAAGACTTCACCGAAATAACTCCCCAGCACATTTTGGAGCTGCTGGAGCAAAACCCGCCTACCCCCAAGCCTAGCAAGGAACTGGCCAAGCGGCAGTACATGAAGCTGTAGCAGCTTAACCACACCCACGCAGCCAAGCACACAAGAAAAAAGCCCGCCTCCTTTCAGAAGCGGGCTTTTTGGGTAATGTAAAAGCAGTATCCTTACCGGCTGGCAGCCAAGGCCTCAGCCCCACCTACGATTTCGAGAATCTCGGTGGTAATGGCGGCCTGACGGGTCCGGTTGTAGGTCAGCTTCAGTTGCTTGAGTAGCTCACCAGCGTTATCGGTGGCCTTGTCCATGGCCGTCATGCGGGCGCCGTGCTCCGAGGCGTTGCTTTCCAGCACGGCCTTGTACAGCTGCACCTTTAGCGACTGCGGAATCAGGGTCCGGACGATTTCCTCCTTCGAGGGCTCGAAGATATAGTCCACGTTCGAGGTAGCGGGCGCGTTTGCGGGCTGCTCAGTGGGCACCAATGGCAGCAACTGCTCGGTCCGGATGATTTGGGTAGCAACGTTTTTAAACTCGTTGTACACCATCATAACCTCATCGTACTGGCCGGCCCGGAAGCCGTCCATGGCCTGTTCAGCCGCTTCCCGCACGGTGTCGAAAGAAAGCTTGGTGAACACGTGCTGGTAGTCGCCCAGCAGCGGCACCCGCTTCCCGAAGTAATCGTGCGCCTTGCGGCCAATGGCCATTACGGTCACGTTGCCCGCCGCGGCCTGGGCCGCGTAGCGTTCCTGAATCACGGCATTGGCGCCTTTGAACACGTTGCTGTTGAACGCGCCGGCCAGGCCACGGTCGGAGGTAATGGCGATAATCAGTACCCGGCGCACATCACGCTGCTCCGCGTATTCGCTCACTACATCCTCGCCAGCCAAAGCCGTCAGGTTGCCTAGAATGCTATTGAGCCGCTGGGCGTAGGGACGCATCCGCAGGATGTTGTCCTGGGCCCGACGCAGCTTGGCCGCCGCTACCATTTTCATGGCTTTGGTGATTTGCTGCGTGCTTTGCACCGACGTAATGCGGCTCCGAACTTCTTTTAAGCTAGCCATGAGATTGAATTAGTAATTAATAATTAAGAATCAAGAATTGCCGGGCCTGACGAACCTTCGTCTGAGCAGCAACCCTCAATTCTTAATTACTAATTCTTAATTATTAATTACTTAGAAGCGTACACCGCCGACAGATCTTTGGCAACCTGACGAATAGCGCCGGTCGTCTCGTCGTCGAGCTTGCCAGCCTTCAGGCCTTTCAGCACCTCGGGGTGGCGGGTGTTCATCACCTGGGTGAATTCCTTCTCGAACTCGCGCACCCGGTTCACCGGAACAAGGTCCAGCAGGCCGTTGGTAGCGGCGTAGATGATGGCTACCTGATCTTCTACCTTCTGAGGCGAGAACTGGGGCTGCTTCAGGATTTCGAGGTTACGACGGCCACGCTCAATGGTGAGCTTGGTCGAGGCATCGAGGTCCGAGCCAAACTTGGCGAAGGCTTCCAGCTCGCGGAACTGCGCCTGGTCGAGCTTCAAGGTACCGGCTACCTTCTTCATCGACTTGATCTGGGCGTTACCACCTACGCGCGATACCGAGATACCTACGTTGATAGCGGGACGCACACCCGAGTTGAAGAGGTTGGTTTCAAGGAAGATCTGGCCATCGGTAATCGAAATTACGTTGGTCGGGATATACGCCGAAACGTCGCCCGCCTGGGTTTCGATGATGGGCAGAGCCGTCAGCGAACCACCGCCTTTCACCAGCGGACGAATGCTGTCGGGCAAGTCGTTCATGTCCTGGGCAATGGCGTCGGAAGCGTTGATCTTCGCGGCGCGCTCCAGCAGGCGGCTATGCAGGTAGAATACGTCGCCGGGATAGGCTTCACGTCCGGGAGGACGACGCAGCAGCAGGGACACTTCGCGGTAGGCCACGGCCTGCTTCGACAAGTCATCGTACACGACTAGGGCCGGACGGCCCGTGTCGCGGAAGAACTCGCCGATGGCCGCGCCCGTGAAGGGAGCAAAGAACTGCATGGGAGCCGGGTCAGAGGCCGAAGCCGACACCACGACCGTGTAGTCCATGGCGCCACCCTTGGTCAGGGCGTTTACTACCTGGGCTACTGTCGAAGCTTTCTGGCCTACAGCTACGTAGATGCAGAAAACCGGCTCGCCACGCTCATAGAACTCGCGCTGGTTCAGGATGGCGTCCAGAGCTACCGTCGACTTACCCGTCTGACGGTCACCGATGATCAGCTCGCGCTGGCCCCGGCCGATTGGAATCATGGCGTCGATAGCCTTGATACCGGTCTGCATGGGCTCGTTTACCGGCTGACGGTAGATTACACCGGGCGCCTTACGCTCCAGGGGCATATCGTAGGTAGCACCCTGGATGGGGCCGCGGCCGTCGATGGGCTGACCCAGCGTGTTTACCACGCGGCCGATGATGCCGTCACCAACTTGAATGGAAGCAATTTTATTGGTACGACGTACCGTAGCGCCTTCCCGGATTTCAGAGTAGTCGCCGAGCATTACGGCCCCTACGTTGTCTTCTTCCAGGTTAAGCACGAGAGCTTGGAGCCCGTTTTCAAATTCAATCAATTCCCCCGACTGGGCTTTGCCCAGGCCGTAGATGCGGGCTACACCGTCGCCTACCTGCAGAACCGTACCAACCTCTTCGAGTTCGGCTTCGGTTTTGAAGTTGGACAGCTGCTCCCGCAGAATGGCGGATACTTCATCCGGACGTACTTCTGCCATGGTGGGTTATAGTTGGGGTTGGTAGGGATTCTTCGAGAATTCGTTGCGCAGCTTGCGCAACCGGTAGCTCACGGAGTCGTCGATCAGCCGGTCGCCGATGCGCAGCACGAAGCCACCAATCAGCGAGGCATCTACCTTTTCCGTGAGGGTAACATCGGCCAGGCCGGATTGCTGACGCACTACCTGCCGGAGATGTTCACGCAGCTCCTCAGTTAGCGGGGTAGCGGTGGTTACTTCCGCCGCCTGCATACCGCGCAGCAGGTTGTACTGGGTCAGAAACTCGGAGCCGATAAACTCCAGCGCACTTTCGCGGTTGTGCTGGGTTACGATGGAGAAAAACTTCTCCGTCAGGGCCGACACTTTACCGCCAAACACTGCCTGCAGGATAGCAAGCTTCTTGTCGTGCTTCACGATGGGGTTGCGGAGTAGCAGGCGCAGCTCACGGTTCTCGGTCAGCGTTTTGCTGAACAAGTCCATGTCCTGCTTTACCACTTCCAGCTCGCCGCGCTCCTCGGCCAGATCCAGCAACGACTTTGCGTAGCGGGAGGCAACTCGTAGTTCAGACATTCTTAGTAGAAGTTGAGAAGCTGGGAGCCAGAAACTAGGAAAGCAGACCCGCGTTAAACGCCTTCTCGCTTCTAGCTTCTCGCTCCTGGCTCCTTAGTTCAATTTCACTTCTTGCAGATACGAGTCCACGAGTTGCTGCTGGGCTGGCTGGTCGGCCAGTTCGCGGCGCAAGATGCGCTCGGCAATATCAATGGAGAGCTTGGCAGCGGTGTTTTTCACTTCGGCCAAAGCGGCATTTTTCTCGTTCTGGATGGCCTCGCGCGCCTGCACAATCATGCGGCTGCCTTCTTCAGTTGCCTTGTTCTTGGCCTGCTCGATGAGCTGGTTAGAAACGTCGGTGGCTTCTTTCAGAATACGGTCGCGCTCCATGCGGGCTTCAGCCAGCAACTTCTCGTTGCCTGCCTTCAGCTGCTGCATTTCGAGCTTGGCCTGGTCGGCCATGCGCAGCGCACCTTCGATTGAGCTTTCACGCTCTTTCAGCGAGCTAAGAATTGGTTTCCAGGCAAAGGCGCGCAGCAAGAGCAGCACGATGCCGAAAATCACTAGCTGCCAAAAGATAAGGCCAAATTCGGGCGTTACAATTTGCATCGTAGAAACTAGTAGGTAGTGAGGGATAGGTACCGGTAACCCGGGCGGCCGAGGCGGAAGTTCCGCCTTAGATTAGCCGCACCGGCTGGTACCGGAAAAGCCAAGACAGCCCGCTACGCCGTGCGCTGAAGCGACGCGCGCAGCGGGCTGCTCGTGTACTACCTCTATTCCTAGAGATTGAACGAAATCAGCAGGCAGACTACTACTGCGAACAGCGCCAGACCTTCAATCAGAGCGGCTACGATCAGCATGGCAGTTTGGATCTTGCCCGAAGCCTCCGGCTGACGACCAATGGCTTCCATAGCCTGACCACCGATACGACCAATGCCCAGACCGGCACCCAGAGCAACCAGACCAGCACCAATAGCAGCACCGAATACGGCCAGACCAGCAGAATTAGTAATGGCCTGCAACAACAGAGAAAGAAGCATAAAAAAGAGGTTTGTGGGGAATGAAAAACAAAAAAATCAGGGGGTGAGAAAGGCTTAGTGACCGTGGGCGTGGGCTTGCTCGGCACCATCGCCCCCACCTATCTGGTAATCAGCGTCGTGGTGCTCCTCTACCGCGCCGCCGATGTACATGGCCGTCAGCAAGGTGAAGATGTACGCCTGCAAGATGGCCACCATCAATTCCAGCGTATTAATGAACAAGCCGAATGCCAGCGAAACCGGGGCAACACCAATGTTGCGGAAGATGAAGATGAGCGAGATAAAGCTCAGGGTTACAATGTGGCCAGCCGTGATGTTGGCGAACAAACGAACCATCAGGGAGAAGGGCTTCACGAAGATGCCAATCACTTCTACCGGAATCATGATGGGTAGCAGCGCCTTCGGTACGCCGGGCGTAGCGAAGATGTGGTGCCAGTAGTTCTTGTTGGAGCTGAACAGCGTGATGAGCAGCGTCAGGACGGCCAGGGTCAGGGTAACGGCGATGTTACCGGTGAGGTTAGCGCCACCGGGCAGCAAACCCAGCAGGTTATTAAACCAGATAAAAAAGAAGATCGTCAGCAGGTAGGGCATGTACCGCTCGTACTTCGGGCCAATCGACTTCTTGGCTACCTCGTCGCGAATGAACACGATGATGGGCTCAAAGAAAGACTGAATGCCGCGGGGAGCACCACTGCCGCGCTTGGCGTAGCCCCGGGCTACGGCCGTGAAAACCAGGAGCAGCAACGCGGCGCTCAGCATCAGGGAGGCTACATTTTTGGTAATCGAGAAATCGTATACCTTGCTACCATCTTCTGACTCCAGGTGCTCGTGCTCCAGCTTCAGGCCGTCGTACACTTTGCCTTCCGCCAAGCGAGAAGAAGAGAATACGCTCAGGCCTTGCGTTGGGCGGTAGGCAATAACGGGCAGCGGAATAGTGAGGTGCGTACCGTGCTCTTCACTGCCGAGGGTAGCAAAATGCCATTCGTGGGCGTCCCCGATGTGGTGCAAAATCATCTCACCGGGTTTGAAGTCCTCCGTATCGGTGGCTTCTGCGGTAGTGGCCGCCGGTTCGTTGGCATACACCGAGAACGATAGGAAGCAGAAGAGAGCTAAAAGTAAGCGCTTCATTCAGAGGGGCTTAGGGCTATATTTACAAAATCTTCATTTTGCATTTTCACCCGGTTTTGAAAACGGGCGCAAGTTACTCAGAACGCTCCAGACTTCAAACCCGGCAAAGAGAAAATACAGGATGAAGAAGCTCCCGAGGAAGGCCCAACGCGCGTCGCCTTCCTTGCCGCCGCCCCGGAAAAGGTACACCAGCACCAGCGTAAGGGACAAAAGCAGCCGTACCACCATCGTCCCGAAGTAGGCCACCATAAAATTATCGGGGTTGGCCTGCACCAGCCGGGCCGTGACGCGGTAGGTCAGGAACGTCAGGATGGCAAAGAAGGCAAAGGTATAAGGCGTGAACGGATGGATAACGCGCGGCCCAAACTGGCTGTAGAGGGCGTACAGGATTGCTCCGGTTAGCAGGCAGAAGAGCAGATAGGGACGTAGGAAAGGCTTCACGGCAAGTGGAGGGTAGGGTGCGTATGGCTGATGTAGCGGAGCAGATGAGAAGCCTTCAACAGGTCGAAGCCTACGATGCCTCTTGCCAAGCCTTCTTTTATAAACTGGCTATCCTCGCTGAGTTGGCCAATGGTCAGGTCAGCCGGTTCCTGTTCTATCGTGTAGAGTTGTTCCCCGGGAATATCCCAATAGAAATCCTGCGCAAGCGGAATATGTCCTAGCGGCCCGTACTGCTGCTTAAGTGCCTCCATAGCCAGAAACAGAACCTGCTCCAACTCAGAAATGGCAATCGTGGTTGGGTACCCAGCCATTACTATTCCTTAGTCACGGAACGGATGACATTGTATAAAGCCGCAAATAACCCCAGCAGCATCAGACTCAGCGTGAACCAGGGCGTTTTGGTTTGAAAGTGCTTGTCGAGCCAGTAGCCAGCCCAGGTGCTCAGGCCAATGGTTGCCATCATCTGGGCCGCAATGCCGGAATAGCGGGCTACGGCACGCATTCGGTCGGAATTGCCCTCGGAGTCGGGGCGCCGGGGTGGCGGCGGCGTGGGAGTAGGCATAAGGCAGAGGCGGCGGTAGGTAGTGCAAAACTACGCGGCGCAACGTTAGGAGTTGGCCCCGGGCTGTTGAGAATGATGGGTCCGGGCAGAAACCTGTACTTTTACCTAACCTGCTACGTTGTGGGAAACGCCCGGCGGCCGAACGATTCGGCCGGGCCGCTGTGTTTTCTGTCTGCACCTTTCGCCCTGAGCTCTTCGCTGCTTTGACGACGACAACTTTTTCGCTTTTGCGCCTGCTTTCCGCGCCCACCGCTGCCTTCCTCCTGCTGGCGGCTGGTCTGGCTGGGTGCGCTTCCGAGCGTCCGTCCCTGATTGGGCACGCTTACGATAATGTGGTGGCGCGCGACAATGCGTATTTCCTGGCCCGCGAGAAAATGTTAGCGACGGAAGCTACCTTATATAAGGCCCGCGTTAACGACTACAACCGCGTTTTACCGCTTTTCCCTACCCTGACTGATGCCACCGTAACTACGGTTACGGCCGACCTGGACGACATCATCAAGAAAGCCTCCCTGCCCATTCAGCACCGGCCAGGCTCCGACTGGACCGATGACAGCTACTTGCTAGTGGGCAAGGCCCGCTATTACAAGCGTGAGTATGAGGACGCGGCCAAGACCTTTAAGTACATCAACACGACTAGCAAGGACAGCAACGCCCGCCACGAGGCCCTGATTTGGCTGATGCGCACCTTTCTGGCAACGAAAGAGCTGGAAAACGCGGCGGCCGTGTCGGATTTGCTGGACAAAGAGCAGGGCACGGAGCGTAACGCGCGCGAGCTATTTCTGACCCGAGCCGAGTTCTTCCTGCTCACGGGCGAGCAGGCCCGAGCCATCGAGAACCTGGAAAAGGCCATTCCTTACATTGAGCCGAAAAACGAGCAGTCGCGCACCCGCTACATTCTGGCCCAGCTGTACCAGGCTCAAGGGCAGGATAAGAAGGCCTACGCGCAGCTCAACCAGATTCTAAAAAAGAACCCACCCTACGAGCTTGACTTCTTCAGCAAGCTGATGCTAGGGCAAGTGTCGGACCTAAACCAGACCGACCGCGCCCGGCTAGACAAGTACTTCGCCAAGCTGCTCAAGGACACCAAGAATAAGGAGTACCGCGACAAAATCTATTACGAAATGGGGCGGCTGGAGTACCGCCAGCAGCGCTACCCGGAGGCGTTGGCTTTACTGCAGAAAGCCGCCCGCACTCCGTCTACCAACCGGGTGCAGAAGTCGTACGTGTACTTGCTCAGCGGCCGGATTTACTACGAGAACCTGCAGAAGTATCGGCTGGCCGCCGCCTACTACGACAGCACCGTGCAGGCCTTGCCCCCTGAGGCGCCGGAGTACGCTGCCATTGCTGAGCGAGCCGCTATTCTCAAGGACTTTGCTCAGCAACTCACCATTGTAGAAACGCAGGACAGCTTGCAAGCCCTGGCCCGGCTGGATTCTGCAACCCTCCGCACCCGCCTGACGGCGTATGCCCAAGCGGAAGTGGATGCCCAACGTAAGGCGGCCGAGCAACTAGCGGCCCAACAGGCGCGGCAAGAACAACGGTCTGGGCAGGCCCTTGGGGGCATCAGCGCGGGCCGGGATTTGCAGCCCGACGTGAATACTGATGACTTTCTGGCGGCTAACACGGGTGTAAAGTGGTACTTCGATAACCCTACTGCCCTAGGCACCGCGCGCAATGACTTTATTCGGCGTTGGGGCGACCGGCCCCTACAGGATAACTGGCGCACGGTTAGCCAAGCCAGCAGCTCGCCGGTTACCAGCCGGGGCGGCAACGTACCCGTCAGCATTGCTGGCAACGCCAGCACAACCGTGAATGGCGCGGGCGGCCTGGGCGCGGCGGCTACCCCAGAAGCCGATCCGGCCGTGCAGCTACGGGCCTTGGTGGACCGCTACCGCCAAAACATTCCTCTTACTGAGCCCCAGCGCAAGCAGTCGGATGCCCTGACGGAGGAAGCCTTGTACGCCTTGGGTAGCATCTACAACCAGCAGCTCCGGGAGCCAGTGCGCGCCGCGGAAACCTACGAAACCCTGCTGACCCGCTACCCACAGGGTCCGCACACGCCCGAAACGCTTTACATTCTGTACCTGATTTACAAGGAGCAAAATAACTCGGGCAAGGCCGAAGGGTATGCGGAGCGTTTGCGCCAGACCTATCCCAACTCCTCCTATGCCCGTCTGGTAGCGGACCCGGAATACCTGCGGCGTACTTCTGTTGCCAATGCCCAGGTAGCCATTTTGGTCGACTCGGCTTTTACCTTTTATAAGAACCAAGACTTTAAGAAGGCTAGTGCCGTGCTGGCCCGGGCGCGTAAGCAATACCCCGAAAACGACCTGAACGACCGGGTGGCCTTCATCAGTACCCTGCTAACCATTCGGACCCAACCACCCCTTACGGCCAAGGCAGCCGTGGAGAAGTTCTACAAAGACTACCCCGAAAGTCCGTTGGCTCCGCAAGCCGCTACGTTGCTTAACACCTATAAGCAACAAGCCGAGGGGCAGATTACCGGTGCCCTGGCCTCCACCGACAAACCCGTTGTATCGGTGTTCAAGCCGGGTGAGGTAGAAAACCGCATGCGGATTTTCTACGGGGAGAATGAGTCGCCCGCCGCGCCAGTTGCTCCGAAGTCCGCTCCTTCTCTGCCCGCACCTGCTGCCTCGCCGTCGGCTTCCTCTCCGGTTCCCGCCCAGTCAGTGCTTCCCCAACCAGCGCAGCCCGCTTCCGCTACTCCAGGGACTACTATTCCTACTTCGGAAGTTCCTACTCAGCCTGCCCCCGTCACGCCCCCACCGGTAGTAGATGAGGCAAAAGCTGCCCGCATGGCCGCGGCCCAAGCTCGCGCCCGCGGCAAGAAGGCCCCCGTTGCTCCCAAAACGGCTCCGCTCACTACTCCTCCCGTCGCTACCCCACCAGCAAGCGTGGCCGGAACGGCTCCAGTTTCTGTGCCCGCGCCTACCCTGCCGGGTAGCAGTGCTACCGTAACGCCTCCGGTTACCAGCGCTCCTGCTCCTACAGCGCCAGTGGGCACGCCGTACAAGGCTACGCCGGCTGCAGCGCACGTCGTTGTGCTAGTTATGGCGAAGGACGCACCCGCATTGCCGGGCCTGTTGGAGCAGTTGAGCGCTTACAACAGCCGCTACTTTAAAACCAGCAACCTGCTGGTGCGGCAGCAAGCCTTGGGAGCCGGGCAAGAGGTAGTACTTATCGAATCGTTGCCCGGCGTGAAAGTTGCGCAGAGCTACGCCCTGAAACTGCGCGGTCCTCAGTCGCCGCTGAGTAAGCTGCGGGGAACGGGTTACCAAACCCTCCTAATTAGTATTGATAACTTGCCGCTCCTGCTGCAAAGCCAGAATCCTGAGGAATATCAGCGCTTCTACCAGCAGAACTACCGTTAACAACAAGTAGGTAGTAAGGAGTGAGAAGTACTACGTGGCGGACTGTCGGTTCTACTCCGGTTCGAGGCTACAGCCTACTTCTAACTTCTTACTATTTAGTTTTTATTTGAAAAAATGGCTCAATCTGCCACAAAAACCAAGTCTTCCTTTCGTAAAACCAACCAGCCGGGGCGCTATACCGGGTGGGCCCGCCTGCTGTGGATGATTTTTGGCGGGGGCGTGCTGGGCACTGTTTTGTACGTGCTGGCCGTTAGCGTCAACTTCCTGAACCTGTTCGGGCGGATGCCCAATCTGAAGACCCTGGAAAACCCGCGCAGTGAGCTGGCCTCGGAAATCTATTCCGCCGACGGGGTGCTGATGGGCAAGTACTTTCGGGAAAACCGCACGCCGGCCGAGTACGAGGACCTCCCCCAGCACCTAGTAGATGCCCTGATTGCCACCGAGGATGCCCGCTTCGAGGAGCACTCCGGCATCGACCCCAAGGCTACCGGCCGGGTAGTGGCGGGCCTGCTTACGGGTGGTAGCGGTGGCGGGGGCTCTACGCTCACTCAGCAGCTGGCCAAAGTGCTGTTCCGGACCCGGGAAGACCTCAATGACGGCAAGCTCAACGACGTTCCCGGCGTCCGGATGCTCATCACTAAAACCAAAGAATGGATTCTGGCCGTTCGGCTGGAGCGCAGCTACACCAAGCGCGAAATCCTGCGCATGTATTTGAATACCAACGACTACGGTTCCAACGCCTTTGGTATCAATACGGCCGCTAAAACGTTCTTTAGCAAAACCCCCAAGCAGCTTACCCGCTCGGAGGCGGCTACCCTGGTAGGCGTGCTGAATGCTCCTTCCCGCTTCAGCCCCAAGTATAACCCCGCCCGCTCCAAAGCCCGGCGCAACTGGGTGCTGCGCCAGATGCAAAAGTACGGCTACGCCGATGCCCAAAGCCTGCAGGCCGATACGCTGAAACCCATTGTGCTGCGCTACAACGTTGAAAATCAGAACGAGGGTATTGCGCCGTACTTCCGGGTGGAGGTGAGCAAAATGCTGCGGCAGTGGGCCAAGGAAACCGACCACGACCTGTACTCCGACGGCCTGAAAATCTACACGACCATTGATTCGCGGATGCAGAAGTACGCCGAATCGGCCGTGGCCGAGCACATGAAGCTGCAGCAGAAATGGTTTGATGCGCATTGGAAGGGGCAGCAGCCCTGGCGCGACGAAAACGGGCGCATCATCCCGAACTTCCTTTCTACCTCCATTCAGCGGACGGAACGCTACAAGTCGCTCACCAACCGCTTCGAGGGTAACCGGGACTCCATCAAGTACCACCTCAACAAGAAATACCGGATGAAGGTGTTTACCTGGAACGGCGGGGAAAAGGAAGTGCTCATGTCGCCCATGGATTCGCTGGCCTACTACAAGCGGCTGCTGCATTCCGGCTTCATGGCCATGAACCCGCTGAATGGCCAGGTGCGGGCCTGGGTGGGCGGCATCAACTTTAAGTACATTAAATACGACCATGTAAAGCAGGGCAAGCGTCAGCCGGGCTCCACGTTCAAGCCGTTCGTGTACGTAGCCGCCATCGACCAGGGCTACTCTCCTTGCTACCAGCGCCCCGACGTGGCCACTACCTTCCCGGCGGAGCGTGGCCGTCCCGCCTACACCCCCCGCAACTTCGAAGGCGGTTACTCGGGACGCGTCTTCACCTTGCGTCAGGCGCTGGCCCGGTCCATGAACTCCATTACGGCGTGGCTGGTGCAGAAACTGGGTCCGGAAACGGTGGTTAGCTACGCCAAGCGGCTGGGTATTACCTCACCCATCGAAGCCGTACCCGCCGTTGGCTTCGGCTCTTCCGACGTGAGCATTTACGAGCTAACGGGCGCCTACAGCACCTTCGTCAACAAAGGCATCTGGACGGCTCCTATGATGGTAACGCGCATTGAAGACAAGAACGGCAACGTGCTGCGTGAGTTCACCAGCCAAACCCGGGAGGCCCTGAGCGAAGAAACCGCCTACCTGATGACGCACATGCTGCGTGGTGCCACGGAAGAGCAGGGTGGCACCAGTATTATTCTCAAGGGCGGCTTTAAGTTTCCTTACGAAATGGGCGCCAAGACGGGCACCACCTCCAACTACTCCGACGGCTGGTTTATGGGCCTCACGCCCGACCTGGTGTGCGGTACGTGGGTAGGCGGTGAGGACCGGAGCATCCACTTCCGCACGGGTTCCTACGGTCAGGGCTCGCGCCTGGCGCTGCCCATTTACGGGTTGTTTATGCGCAAGGTGTACGCCGATAAAAGCATTGGTATTAACACGGGTCCTTTCCCGAAGCCTACCCAACCCCTGAGCATCGAAATTGACTGCTCCCGCTACTACAATGGCGCCGGCGCCCGGGACACGATTCCCTATGAGCAGAAGCTAAACCAAGTGGAGTTGGACGACCTCAATGAGGAAGACATTTAACTCTCTTCTTTCGCTCAGCATATTTTCCAGAACGTGGTCGGGACTTCCCGGCCACGTTTTTTGTTAGAACGAGTAACCCCCCTTACGCACGCAGGCTAAACCTTGGCCGCTACGCTTTGCGTACCTACTTTCTACCACCCTCGCTCTTTTAGCGTTTTTTTTGCCCCTTATGGCTGCTAACGCCCAGTTACAAGAACAAATCCGCCAGCTCCCCCACCGGCCTGGGGTCTATAAATACTTCGGCGACGAGGATACCATTATTTACGTGGGCAAGGCCGTTGACCTTCGCAAACGGGTGAGCAGCTACTTCACCAAGCAGGACCATAACAAGAAGACGCAGCAGCTGGTCAAGAACATCCGCCGGATTGAATTCACTATTGTTGACTCGGAGTCGGATGCCTTCCTGCTGGAAAACAACCTCATTAAGCAGCACCAGCCCAAGTACAACATCCTGCTCAAGGATGGCAAAACCTACCCCTACCTGCTGCTGACCAATGAGCGGTTTCCGCGCCTGATTCCGACCCGCAACAAGCGCCCCGGCGACGGCCGCTACTATGGCCCTTACGCCAACGTAACAGGCATGAACCTGCTGCTGGAGCTTATTCGGGCGCTGTATCCGCTCCGCACGTGCACCTACAACCTCTCGCCCCAAAACGTAGAGGCGGGCAAGTTCAAGGTGTGCTTAGAGTACCACCTGGGCAACTGCAAAGGGCCCTGCGAAGGGCTCCAGGACGAGGAAACCTACAACCAATACATTCAGCAGATCCGGCAGATTCTCAACGGCGACTTGCGCCTGCCTAAGCAGTATTTCCGCGAGAAGATGATGCAGGCGGCCCAGGAGCAGCAGTACGAGCTGGCCCACCAGCTCAAGCAGAAGCTGGACAAGCTGGACGAGTTCCAGGCGAAGAGTACCATTGTCAATGCTAACCTGACCAACATTGACGTGTTCAGCATTGCTTCCAACGAGAAGTCGGCTTTTATCAACTACCTCAAGGTGATGAACGGTAGCATCATTCTTACCCAATCGGTGGAGGTACAGAAGAAGCTCGATGAGCCCGACGATGAAATCCTGGCCCCCATGATTATGCAGATGCGGGAAGAGTTTGAAAGCCAGTCCAAGGAAATCCTGACCAATGTGCCGGTGCCGGACCTCCCGCTGCCTGGGGTCAGTATTACCCAGCCCCAAATCGGCGACAAACGAAAACTACTCGAGCTAAGTATCAAGAATGTGCTCTACCTGCGTAAAGAGAAGGAGAGCATGAATGACCGTAGCAAAGACCTGAACGAGGTGCGGATCATGGAAACCATGAAGAAGGATTTGCGCCTTACTGAGCTGCCTAAGCACATCGAATGCTTCGACAACTCCAACTTTCAGGGCGACAACCCAGTGGCGGCTATGGTGTGTTTCCGCAACGCCAAAGCCAGTAAGAAAGACTACCGCCACTTCCACATCAAGACCGTGGTAGGCCCCAACGACTTCGACTCCATGTACGAAATCGTGACGCGACGCTACCGGCGTCTGCTCGATGAGGGCGCCAGCCTACCCCAGCTCATCATCGTGGATGGTGGCAAGGGTCAGTTAGGTATGGGGGTCAAAGCTTTAAAAGACCTTGGGCTCTGGGGACAAATTCCCATCATCGGTATTGCCAAGCGCCTGGAAGAAATATACGTCCCCAACGACCCCCTACCTCTCTACATCGACAAGAAGAGCGAAACCCTGCGGCTTATCCAGCGCATGCGCGACGAAGCTCACCGCTTTGGTATCACCTTCCACCGCTCCCGCCGCGACGCCGCGACCCTCAAAACCGAGTTAACTGACGTCAAAGGACTAGGACCCATCACGGCCGATAAACTGCTAACCAAGTTCAAATCCGTCAAAAAGATAAAGGAGCTAACTGAAAGCGAGCTTATAGCGGAGGTGGGCAAAGCCAAAGCGCGCATCTTACTTGAATATTTCAGCCAGCAGGATGCCGTAGCAACTAACGGATCGACCGAATAAGCAGCAAAGACAAATCGGCTATAAAAACAAAAAGCCCCTGCCGTATGGCAGGGGCTTTTTGTGTACTCTAAATCCGTGATTCTAGAAGCTCCACAGGTTGTATTCGTACTCAATCAGGTCGGCAGCGGCCTGCTGAGAAGCAAGGATACCTTGCTGCTGGCCACCGTAGATTTCGTCTAGACGAGCATCGTTGGGGTTCGACACCTTTACGATGTACGAGTTGAACAGCCACAATTCGAAAGCGTCCGCGAGGTTCTTATGCTGGGCGTCATTCTGAGGATTAAACCAGATAGCCTTGTCCGGGTTGGCCCGGAATACTCGCACTAGGTCGCTGTACTTAAACGTACCAATGGGCTTTTCAATACCGGAGGTGTTAGCGCTCAGCGTGGAAGGCACCAACAGCGTAATGGCCTTGATATCATGATACATCCGCGACCGTTTCTTGTCAAAGATCATATCCTCCTTCATCTCCATCTGGTAGATGTCCTTGGGGCGGTACTCGTAGCTTGGCGGAGCAGAAGGCTTCGGCGCTGCCTTGGCAGTCGTCTTGCCTTTGCCTTTCTTCACCGGAGCACCCCAATCATCACCCCCACCTAGGTCGCTGTCAGAAAAACCAGCGGCTTTTTCTTCATCACTCAGACCGGCGCTGGCTTCTACAAACGACATGTTTGAAGTTACCTCAGCGCCAGAAAGCGTTGTGGTCAAAGAATCATTGCGGTACGCCTGCAGCTCACCGCGCTTTACCGCGTCCAGAATTACCCGGCTGATTTCCTTGCCTTCCGAGAACATAGGCTTGTTCTGCTTCTCACGCAGGTCAATCGCCCGCGTAATAGTCTTGCGGAACAGAATGTCCGAAGCCGGAATAGGCCGGTACGAGCCATTGCTGCTCGCGGTGGTAGCTTGTTCCTGAGCCGAGGCTGCCACCGACAGCGTCAGGCCGGCCGTCAGAGCGGCGAAGGAGAGGAATTTGTTCATACCGTGATAATCAAAAAAGCGCAGAACTTGGTTCAGGTAAGAACGCTTAAATCAGCGGAATATTGAAGGTCTTTGAAACGTTTACCGATTCCGTGTTGCCTTGGAAGTTCATGCGCTGTACTTCTTTCACTTCGATGTACAGACGGTCACCTTCACGGGCGGTGTTCACCACATCGCTCAGGTTAGCCTCCGGGCCGCTGATGGAGCGGGTAGGCATAGCAGGACGCTTGCCACGCACCAGCGTGATTTCGTACCGGGTAACGCGGTAGCGAGCATCTTCGGGCAGGAAGGTAGCGAAGCCAGCATCAGCAATAGCACGCAGCTGCATGTTACGTACCGCCGTAATTGGGGTACCCTGCTTTTCGTTAGCCTCACGGCCACCTACTACGCACTTAATATCAGGCTTAGGAATCGGACGAACCTGGAAGGTTTGCGAACCGATGGGGTTGCCACCGCTGCTCACGCTCAAGGTCACTTCCCGCGAGTTCGGAATCAGGGTTACTTCACCTTTAGCCGAACCTTTGATAGTAGAAGCACCCGAAGCCGAGAAGCTAGGATCGTACTGGGCGCCCAGTGCAGGAACCTGTACGCTCAGCTTGTTGCCGCACTTGAAGTACAACGCCTGCACCGAAGCCGACTGAATCTGCATAACGGGCTTGGTTACCGTGTATTCCACCTTCTTGGTGAAGGTAGTGTCGCGGCCGTTCTGCTTGAAGCGAATCGTACCAGTCCAGGAGGCCTTGGCGTTGCCGGAAGCATCGAAGCCACCCGGACGAGCCGTGAACTCCACAATACCATGACCATTCGGATCAACCCGCAGAGGCGAGCCATTAAGCGTCATCGTGGGGCGCAGGTCCGAAGCCGAAGCAGTAAGGAACAGCTCTGCTTTGTACTTGGTACCCGCTGCTACCGTGTTCGACTCAGCGCTAGCAAAAGCCCCAATCTTGTCGAATACGATGGTAGTAGCACCAACCTGAGCCGCCAGCTTGTTTAGGGCATCGGCTTCATACTTCAGTACTTCCGTTTCCTTCTGCGACAGTACTGCCAGGGCAGCTACAACCGGGGTGTTTTCGAAGTTAAGCTGAGCAAAGTCCTTGGACTTCTGATCAGCCGTTACGCTTGGGTCTTCCTTAGGATCCAGGGCCAGAGCCGGAGCCGTGAAGCCAGGTACCATTTTCTGCAGGTCGGAGGCATAAGCATTCAGCTCATTCTTCATTTTGTAGCCCAAGCCGTCGCGGCTACCAGCCCCACCAAGCATCACGTTGGCCACCTTATCGCTGGCTTCCATGTTCTTGTATTCGTTTTTGCTCTTGTTCTCCGTGGCATCCAGCAGTTTCGTGCGGATGTCACGCAAGTAGGTAACCATCTTTGCCGTCCGCTCCCGCACACTTTCGCTCTGCTTTAGAATAGCAAGGTCTTTCGCCTGGTTGCGGTTACGGGCTACAATCTCCTCAATGCCTTTTACAGCACCTTGGTTGGTTTTAGCAGTCTTATCGTTTACCCCGATCAGACTATCATCTAGAAATTTGAACTTCAGCAGAATAGCTGAGTTTACCTGTAGGGCCAGAAGCGCAGTCAGTACCAGGTACATCATGCCAATCATCTTCTGCCGCGGAGTTTCTTTTCCTCCCGCCATCGTATCTTTCTGTGTCTATAACTGCTGTGTAGGAAGAAAGGCACCCGAGTATTAGTCGGGCACCATCATTGCAAATCCGACAATTAGTTGGTAGCGCGCATTGCGTTCAACATGTTGCCATACACGCGGTTAAGCGAGCTGAGGTTCGAGGTCAGGCTGGTTACTTCCTGCTTGAACTGATCAGTTTCTTTGCCGGCCTCGGTCAGGTTTTCCATAGCCTGCGTCAGGGTGCCGTAGAACTTGTTCATGGACTTCAGGTGCGTGTTAGCATCCTGCAGTTCCATCTCGTACACTGCGTTTAGCGCGCCGAGGTTCTTGGTTACGTTCTGCACTTGTACGTGGTACTCCCGAGCGTCATTCGTGGCATCAGCCATGGCCGACATAGCCTGGGCTGTGTGAGAGTAAGCCTCGTTGATGCGCTCCAACGACTGAGCAGCCGAGCGAACTTTCGAAGTGTATTCTTCCGTAGCATTGGTAGCGTCGCCCAGCGTCGAAAGCTGCTGAGTAGTAGTGCTCAGGCGGTTCAGACCCTGGCCCAGCGAAGCAATGGCTTCGGGGGTTACGTTGGCATCCTTCAGCATATCGTCCAGCTTGCGGGTCAGGCCCGTGCCGCCGTTGTCAATAGCGTTGTTGCGGAAGCTGGGGTTACCAGTCGAGGGGTCATAACCTTCACTCAATTCTGGGTATACCAATGACCAATCAACTTCTTTGGGATTAGGTTGGAAGGCACTCAGGAAGAAGATTACAGCTTCGGTTCCCAGGCCTACCATAAGCATGATATCTGCGCCTGCTAAGTGAAGGATTTTAAATAGTGCTCCGATAATTACTACTGCAGCGCCGATGCCGTAGATTTTCGGCATCACCACATCGAAGAAAAAGTTGCCGCCTTTTGCTGCCATGTTGTAAAAAGTTGAAAAAGAAGGTGTTTGGAGTGATTTTAAAAATTCGAAATGCGAATTACAGGAAATGCCGTAGCGGACGAAACGGCTAGAAATGACAGCTTAGTTCAGAGCCCCGTTAGAGCCCATGCCAATCTGAATCATGGCCGTGCGGAAACCGATGTAAGAGCGGGCCGAGTCCTGGTATTCAAAGTTTCGGGTGCCCGTCTCGAGGAAGTAAGCAATGTCCTTCCAGGAGCCACCACGCACTACTTTGCGGGGTTCGTTGTCGTCCGGGTTGGTTGGGTTCATATCCCATACCACGGGTACCGAAGCCTCCATGTAGGCATCATCACACCATTCTGATACGTTGCCCGACATATCGTACAGGCCAAAGTCGTTCGGGAAGAAAGCGCCAACCGGCGAAGTGTAAGCGTAGCCGTCAGAAGCGTAGTCACCGCGGCCGGGCTTGAAGTTCGCCAGCATGCAGCCTTTGGAGTTACGCAGGTACGGGCCGCCCCAAGGATAGGTAGCCAGGTCGCGGCCACCACGGGCGGCGTATTCCCATTCTGCCTCGGAGGGTAGGCGGAAGTTCGGCGTTGGAGCCAAGCCAGCTTCGGCGTTGGCGGCGTTTTTGTTTTTGGTGCGCCAGTTGCAGAAATACTTAGCAGCAAACCAGTCTACGCCAACTACGGGGTAGTCATCGAAGGCGGGGTGGGTATAGTAGTACTCCATCAGGGGGTCGCCCATGTGGTAGGTAAAATCACGCACCCACACGGTGGTATCCGGGTAGAGCTCCGTCATTACGTACTCCTCGCCGAGCACGTCAATGGAGTCCTGCCGGATGGCGTTCATGAACTGCCGGTATTCGTTGTTGGTAATCTCCGTCTCATCCATGTAAAAGCCGGCGATAGTCACCTGCTTGTTCATGTTTACCATGGAAGCCGAGATGTCCTGATCGGTCTGGCCCATATGGAAGGTACCACCGGGGCAGGGCACCATACCGAAGGGAACCTCCTGCGGATTAAACTCCGGACGGTCCTCCGCCCCGACTAGGTCGCCTTGCGGTCCAGTACCGAAACCACAGCCCCCCAGGATAAGCGTCGAAAGCGCGACGAGAGGCAATAAGAGAAACTTGTTCATGTGAGAAAGAAAAAGACTGTCTAGGCGGCGATACCCAAAGATTACAATTTTCCGAGCTGGCAAATCTAGCAAAACATCCGGTCGCAAACAAGCCAATCGGCCAACAGTAACAGTTTGTCTACGAATCACTTTCACGACCAGCCTAACGAAGAAGGTCAGTATTTTATTGAATGCCCTACCGCACTAGCGTGGGCAACGCATTACAAGAGGGCTATTTTCCGATTGAAAGCCCCAAAATTAGAAGCTGTACCGTGGCGTACGGATTGCCGGCTTGGTTTTTAAGCCCGGTTTTGGCAGCCGGTAGCCTAACATTATTTCAAATGAGCTAGATGCTTTCGCATCTTGGCCAAATGCAATTATGTCATAAGCTAGTCCCAACCGTAAGGCATTATCCTTTGCGAAGCTGATGCCTCCCAAAGCGGTAAATGCATCACCAGACCGGTAGCCCAATCCTCCCCAATACCGATCGTCAAAAGTAGCCCTCGCGCCAACCTCGTACGAGTTGTTACGAATAGAAAACTTGTCCTCATCCCCAAATTTGCCCGGCAATACCATCTTCACGAGAACAGTTGGTGTTAGGACAACGGATGAAGTAAGATCAATATTGTAACCTGCTGTCAGATAGGCATGATTTTCATTCAAATATCGGGCCGAACGTCCGCTGGTAACGACCTGGCTATTGAATTTATACTCCGAGCGTAGCAGGTTATTAATGCTAAGACCCGCGTATAGTCGCGGCCCTTCATACCACAAACCGGCTCCTACATCAATCTTCCCATCTGAACCTTCCAACGGCACGAAGATGTCGTTTTCATCGTTAGCCCTGAATTTACCCTGATAAATGTTGTTGAACACTCCCTGTATACCAAGGCCTAGCCGGCCTTCACCAATAGTGATGTGGCGCGAGTAAGACAATTGCACGTTGGTAGTGTTGAGCTGGGCGATTCTATCCCGGTACACACCAATGCCGATGCCCCCGGCCAGGATAGGTAGGGGCAACGACGCGGTTATGGAAGCGGTAGTAGGCGAGCCACCCTCATCGAAGGTGCCGTTGTATCCAATGTACTGGGAGCGGCCAAGAGCAGTAATTTCACCGTAGCCCTTAACCCCAGCGTATGCGGGGTTAAGATACATGCCGTTAAATCCGTAGTGGCTGAACTGAGGCTGCTGCTGCGCTACAGCTTTACCCATGAACAGAACTGCACATAGGCAGAGTATACTTCTCTTCATATCAATAGACGAACAGCCAGGAACAGATGAAAAACGGCAGGCAGGACGTCTTCAAATGTAACGAAAAACTGCCTAGAACATTTCACGGCGTATACGCAAGAGGAGCAGTAGTGGCTGCTCCTCTTACCCTATTACTCAGATACTTTACTTGTTACTCTTTTTCTCCTTCATGGCATCTGCCCCATGGTGCAGACGGATGTAGGCCTCGATAGCGCCCGTCATAGAAGGAGCATTGGGCTGAGGGGCCTCAATATCTAATTCGAGGCCCGCCTCGATTACGGCTTTGGCGGTAGTAGGCCCGAAAGCAGCAATGCGCGTTCCATCCTGCTCGAAATCAGGGAAGTTGATAAACAATGAGCTGATTCCAGATGGGCTAAAGAAGGCAATGCAGTCGTACTTAACATCGGATAGGTCCGACAGGTCGCTGGCTACAGTGCGGTAGATGACGGCTTCCGTGAACTTGAAGTTATTAGCCCGCATAAACTCTGGGATGTCATCCTTCCGAATGTCGGAGCACGGGTAGAGAAACTGCTCGCCCTTGTGCTTCTTGATAACATCAAATAGATCAGCGGCCGTGCGTTGACCTACAAACAGCTTGCGCTTGCGCAGCACAATGTACTTCTGCAGGTAATTGGCCGTTTGCTCCGAGATGCAGAAATATTTCATCTCGGCAGGCATCTCAATTTTGGCCTCCTGGCAAATGCGGAAGAAATGGTCAACGGCGTTGCGGCTCGTAAAAATGATAGCCGTATGCTCCTGAATGTTGACTTTCTCTTTGCGGAAATCCTTGTAGGAAACCGGCTGAACCTCAATAAACTCCCGAAAGTCTACTTTGATACCGTACTTCTCGGCAATAGCAAAGTAGGGGGAAACGTCGCTAGAGGGCTTTGGCTGGGTGACAAGAATGCTGGAGATGCGCTTGGCATGACGGCCCGTCCCCGGTTTGTCTTTGCTCTCGGCCATAAGGTAGAAAAAAGGGTAAATCTAAAGCAATAAGGAGGGGTGCGGGCAGAACCGGTGCAGGCCGGTACAAGGTGTGTCAGTAGGTAAAAACGATCAGCTTGAGCAGAACGATCAAAGGAATCACTTCTGTGGCGCAAAGGTACGAAAACAAATGTAGATTTAGTAAGGATGTCTTATGATGCAGCGTGCGCCCAACCCGTAGCACGGTACCAATCAACAGCAAGGAAACCACCCCGTTGGAAACCCACAGTACCGTTTCGGGCAGGCGCTGATTTAGGCCCAGATATAGGAGCATAACGGCAGGCAAAAACAGCCCCATGAAAAGAATAGTGCGGATAAACTCGCGGTATTGAATGGTTACCAGATCGGTTACATCGAAAATGTAGCCCATCAGCTCCAGAAATAAGTATTTACCCAGGACAAACCCCGCTACCAGGGCTGTGTAAAGCAATACCCGCACAACAATTGCCGACTCTGCTACATCAAACAGGCGACGCAGAATAACAATGCTTTGGATATTGGTATGAATAGCTACCAGCAGCAACGCAAAGGAAAGCGCGAATAGCAGTACCAACACTAGGTTTAGCCAGGTTAGCGTGGGCTTTATCAGAAAGTCCTGCTCGGCGGAGCCTTTACCCCATAAGCCTTCAAGCTGATAGATACGGGTGAAGCCCGGCTGATACGTGGCCCGCAAGCCGCCGTAACACAAGCCTATTAGCAATAGAAAGCCAACAAATACATTCTGACCCTGGTGCCCCCGCGGACGGGGTTGGGCATCAAGGGGTAGCGCGGAGGATTTGCCTGCCTGGGTTGGCTCGGCAGGCACGGCGTTTACGAAGGAAGCCAGATTAGGCGACGCATCAGGTTCCCAGACGCACAGCAGGTGAGGGCCGGCCACGCTACCCGGGGGTAGTAAACGGGCGAGGTCCAGGGTATACGTAGCCGGCGTACGGGCCGTAAATACCAACCGGTTATCAATAAATAAGCTCAGCTTTTCTCGGGCCGTAAAACGGATGAGCAAGGGCTTAGCTGGCCGAATTGACAGCCACTGGTAGTAGGCGTGGGCCGGCGGATGGTAGTCGGAAAGGTAGAGAACCAAGCGGTTGCGGTCCTCATCGTGAATCAGCCAATCTTGGGTGAGGCCTGCTCGTGGCGCTGGGGGTAGCGGCCGGTACTCAGCGGCTTGGAGCAACAGCGGCAACAGACTCAGACCAGTTAGCCAGAGCAAAGTCCAAAACCGACGAAAGCTGCTGCTGCGCACTGGGAAGAAAGCGTACTAATTCGAGGCTACCCGCTGCCGCTCGGCCCGGCTGTGGTACACCCCAAGGAATACACTCAGCACCAACGAGAAGGCCACCAACGCACAGATCAACAAGGTGTTGCCGAGGTAAGCGAAGTTGATAACGAACAAAATCACCACCATGTTCAGCAGGCCTAGCAGCACGACGGTGCTGATTTGCTGGAAGCCCATAGCCAGAATGCGGTGGTGCACGTGGTTTTTATCGGGGGAGAAAGGCGAGCGGCCAGCCATCATCCGGACAATGAATACGCGCAGGGTATCGAACAGGGGCACGAACAGAATGCCGGCCGCTACTGAGGGCGCGGAGGAAGCAAACGGCTGGCCTACCTTCAGGCCCATCTCAATGAATTGAATCGTCAGGATGGATACGATAAAGCCGCACACCAAGGAGCCGGTATCACCCATGAAAATGGTGGCCTTGTGGAAGTTGTAGCGCAGAAAGCCCAGCATCCCTCCTACCACGCAAACGGACACGAACACGTAGTTACCGAACTGTTCGCCACCGTACTGATAGAAGTAGTAACCAAACGTGCTAACGATAATCAGGACAATGGAGCCTGCCAAGCCATCCAACCCATCAATCAGGTTGATGGCATTGGTTATACCCACGATGGCAAAGAAGGTGAAGGCGTAGCTAATGCCCACCGGCAGCTCCTGAATGCCCAAGATGCCCTGAAAGCTGGTAATGCGCACATCGGCCATGATCATGACAATGCCCGTGGCCAGGAGCTGCCCCACAAATTTCTTAGACACTGAAATGCTCACCAAGTCGTCTTTCAGACCCACAAAAAACAGCACAATGCAGCCCGCCAGCAATTGCTGCACGCCGTTGTTGAGGGGCGCGAAAATGGTGAGGGCCGACATAAACCCGGCAAATACGGCTACTCCACCCAGGCGCGGAGTAAGCGACTCATGCACGGTCCGCACGTTGGGCGTGTCGAGCATGTTTTTCAGGTGGGCAATGTAGATAATGGACGGAACGGCGAACAAAGCCACCAGAAACGCCCATAGGGAGGACAGACCCAACTGAATTCCGAGTGCATTCATTGCGAGTTCGGCGCTTACGGTAAAGTATATCCCAAAATGGGATAGGTAGTTGAGGGGCAAAGATACGGCTAACTATGCAGTACTCCCGGCCGCTCTAGCAAAGCAATGTGCGTTAAGTTGTCAGCCACGATGGAGTCGGGAACGAAGATGAATTTTTTATCAAAAATCTTCGAATCAACGTAGTAGCTCACCCAGTACTGGTTATTGAGGTGGAACAGGGCGGGGTCGATGGGCTCAATGAGCGCCGCAGAACGTGGCTCAACTTCCAGAATTACGTGCCGCAGGGTGGAGGTACGGATTGGTTCCCCTTCCGGGTCGACTCCGTAGCCGTTGGAACTCACAATGACATTCTGCAGGGCGAAATCGTTGTGGTTTAGCAGGTACACCTGCCAGCCCAGCTGGTTTTCCGATGCTTCGGCCACGTTGTCGTCGGGCACAACGGTAACGGATACCCCTTCTACGGGGTCAAAAACGATGTCTTTTTTCATGAGTTAACTGTTCTCGTACATCTCAGCGCCCAGCAAGTGGCTTAGGTGCGGAAGCAAGCGGTTCTGCACTTCCGCCACGGGTACGGGCCGGCCTAGCTCCTGCTCCAGAGAGGTGACGGCCTTATCGGTGATGCCACAGGGCACGATGTGACCAAAGTACGCCAGGTTGGTATTGACGTTGAGGGCAAAGCCGTGCATGGTTACCCAGCGGCTGCATTTCACGCCCAGCGCGCATATTTTCCGCGGATTAGCCGCTCCCTCCTCGAAATCAATCCAGACGCCCGTCAGGCCGGCAATCCGACCAGCTTTCACGCCGTACTCGGCTAAGGTCAGGATAATAGCTTCCTCCAGCACGCGCAGGTAGCGGTGGATGTCGGTAAAAAAATTGTCGAGGTCGAGGATGGGGTAGCCGACCAGTTGGCCGGGGCCGTGGTAGGTAATGTCGCCACCCCGGTTGATGCGGTGGAAGGTGGCCGCGTGGGCCGTCAGGCCGGCCTCATCCAGGAGCAGGTGTTCTGGTTTACCGCTTTTGCCCAGCGTGTACACGTGTGGGTGCTCGCAAAGCAACAGGTAGTTGGGGGTAGGCTCGGGTAGCGCGCCGGTTTCGGCAGCCTGGCGGTTGCGAGTTTTCACGGCCAGGGTATCGGCCAGCAGCTGCTCCTGCAAATCCCAGGCAGGCTGGTATTCCACTACTCCCAGGCGCCGTACTTCTACCCGGCGGTTTTGCCCGCTGGCGGCTGCCGTAACAGCGCCGACCGTAGCAGGAGAAGCGCCCGTTGGATCCGGACTAACGCAGGCGGGGTACGTGGTCATGAGGCAAGGCAAAAGAAGCGGGGCCTAAAAAAGAGGTAGCCAACAGCAACCATTTTCTGGCTGTTTGCTCCCTGCTTTTTCAGGCCTGACAAGCTCCTCACTAGCAGGGCATACCCCACGCCGAATGAGCTTACCATCTTCGTGTAAAAACAATCAAAGGTACTAGATTTAGTCCCAAACCCGCGTATCTGGTTGCGCTCCTCGCTTACCTTCCCGGCTTCCGCTATGCTTATACCCTCCCACCAGCTTGGGCTCGACGGTGAAGAAACCAGCCTGCACTACCTGCTTGGGCAGGGGTACGAACTTGTGCACCGCAACTACCGCTACCGCCGGGCGGAGGTAGACCTGATTGTGCGACGAGGCAACGAGGTACTGGTTTTTGTGGAAGTTAAAACGCGTTCCTCAGCCCTTTACGGTCATCCGGAGGAGTTTGTCACGGAGCGCAAGCGCCAGCTGTTGCGCCTGGCGGCTGAGCAGGTGCAGGAGGAGCTACGTTGGCGCGGCGACATTCGCTTCGACATCCTGGCTTTGCTACCCACCCGGGAAGGCTTGCGCGTGGAACACTTCGAGGACGCCTTCTATTAAGCTGCCTTTTCCGCGGGAAGCTAAAGGAGCGCTACTTTAATTTTTGGTTCCCGGCCGCGACGTGTCGGGCTTGTCCCGGTTGTCGAATTTATCCTTCTCGAAAATAGCTACGCCGTTGCGGTTGTACTCCTTGACCAGCACGGGTTCCGTTACTTCCGGGTCATAGCCAGACTCGCCGTACTCATACTCGTAGCGCAGGCGGTTGCGGGTGTTGCGAAAGCCCCAGTAACGGTTCCAGGTTCCGATGCGCTTGCCGTTCTCAAACTGCCCTACCCATTCCAGCTGGCCGTTTTCGTTGTAGCGTACGTAGTCGCCCTCCAGTTTGCCATTCACGTACGGAATCACCTCTTTCACTTGCTTCTGGCCCGCATCGTAGTACGTGACGTTGGCGTCGCGCGGGAAGCCCATTTCGTAATGGGTTTTACTAATCAGGATGTTGTCGCGCGTGAACTTCTCCCAGCGTAAGTGGCGGGTACCCACGGCGTAAAAACCGGTTTCTATTACTTTACCGCCCTGCATTTTCTTGTAAGGGCCGTGCAGCACTTTTACCTGGGTACCGTCAACCTCGCCGGGGGCAGCTTTGAAAATACGGCGCTTCTTGGGGTCGAATACGTAGCGGGCCGGGGCGTACACGTTCGGCTGCTGGAAGGTGCGTAGGTAGTAGAAGATTTCTACCGCCTGGTTTTTACCCTTGGGGCCCGATTTGACATACCCCTTCTTGATTTGCTCGCCCAGGAAAATGTTCTTTTTCTTGCGGGGTTTGCGCTGGGCGGCTTTCTCCTTTTCCTTAGCCGCCCGCTCCTGCTCCTTGGTCATGGCTACGCGCTGGGCTTCCAACGACGGAGCGTTGGTCGTATCCCGGGCTTTGGTAAGCGTGTCCGCAACGGCAAGCCCCCCGGCAGTTTCCGGGTGGCTGTTAAACGAAACCGTTTTTTTAGAGCAGGCTCCTACGGCTACAGCCAGTAGAAGCAAAAGAGCATACGGACGCAACAGACGCATTAAAGTAGAGGGCAGGATTCGCAGCATCGAACGTAAAGATATAGGGATTTGGTGCCCAGCCGTGGCAGGCTTCTACCGTTTGGCCCCTGACAAGCGCACTTCAACAGAAAGCACATTCAGCTATAACAACAAAACCCCAGCAGCCGAGACTACTGGGGTTTTGTACTACCATAGACTTTAAAGACTTTCTAAGACTACTCGGCAGCTAGCAAATCTGCGCTACGCTTCACGAAGGCGGTTAATGCCTCCCCTTTCAGCATGCCCTGGGCCAACAGCGCGAGGTCAAAAGCCTGACGCGCCAGCGTGGAGCCAGCCTCACCTTCAGCCTGCAGCACGCGCTGAGCCACGGGGTGGTTGGCATTCACGCTTACGGTGTAGGAGTCAGGCAGGGAACCAAACATCTGCATGCCACCGCCGCCACCTACCCGCTGCATATCCTTCATGCGGCGCATAAATTCGGGTAGCGTGATAATTACGGGGGCATCCTGGGGCGACAGGGCTTCAACTTGCACGTGCATGTGCTCATTGCTGATGGCCTGCTTGAACACGTCCTGGAGCTTGGTTTTGTCGTCGTCGCTCAGTACGCTTTCCGCCGCCTCATCCTTTTCGATGAGCTTACTTACCGTATCGGCGTCTACGCGCTTGAAAGTCGTTTTTTCCAGCTTCTGCTCCAGTTGCCCGATGAAGTGCGGGTCCAGCACGGCGTCGAGCTTCAGCACGTCGTAGCCGCGCTCCGTGGCCGACTGCACGTAGGCGTGCTGGGCTTCCGGGTCGGAGGTGTACAGCACCACGGTCTGCTCGTTCTTGTCCTTCTGGTTGGCCTGGATGAATTCCTGGTACTCACTCAGGGTAAAGTACTTACCGGCCGTGTTCTGCACCAGGGCAAAATCCTTGGCCTTGTCGTAAAACTTCTCATCCGAGAGCATGCCGTACTTCACGAACAGGCCAATGTCGGACCACTTCTCCTCGAAGCCCGCGCGGTCCTTGCGGTAGAGCTCGGCCAGCTTGTCGGCTACCTTCTTGGTAATGTAGGTATTGATCTTCCGCACGTTGGCATCAGCCTGCAGGAAGCTGCGCGACACGTTGAGCGGAATATCCGGCGAGTCGATAACGCCGTGCAGCAGCATCAGGAACTCGGGCACTACGTCCTTCACCTCGTCGGTGATGAATACCTGGCGCGAGTACAGCTGAATCTTGTTGCGCTGGAACTGCAGCTCATCCTTCACTTTCGGGAAGTACAAAATACCCGTCAGGTTGAAGGGGTAGTCCACGTTGAGGTGGATCCAGAACAGTGGCGGCTCCGAGAACGGGTACAGCTCCTGGTAGAACTTGGTGTAGTCCTCGTCGGTCAGCTCAGCGGGCTGCTTGGTCCAGATGGGAGCCGTTTGATTGATGACCTCGCCCTCAAACTCAATCTCGACCGGCAGGAACTTGCAGTACTTGTTCAGGATGCCCTTCAGGCGACTCGCCTCCAGAAACTCGTCGGAGTCTTCGGCTACGTGCAGCACCACATCGGTACCCCGATCGGCCTTGTCGGTGGTTTCGAGGCTGAACTCGGTGCTGCCGTCGCACACCCAGTGGGCGCCTTCGGTGTCGTCGCGGTAGCTCTTGGAGAAGATTTCTACCTCCTTGGCCACCATGAAAGCGGAGTAGAAGCCCAGGCCGAACTGACCGATAATCTGGTCTTTGGCGGCGGCATCTTTCTCCTTGTACTTCTCCACAAACTCAGTGGCTCCAGAAAAAGCAATCTGGTTGATGTACTTCTTAATTTCCTCGGCCGTCATGCCCAGGCCGCGGTCCGAGATGGTGATGGTGCGGGCTTCCTTGTCCACGCTTACTTTCACCTTCAGCTCCCCCAGCTCGCCCTTGAACTCTCCTAGCTGCCCCAGACTTTTCAGCTTCTGCGTGGCATCTACCGCGTTGCTTACCAGCTCACGCAGGAAGATTTCGTGGTCGGAGTACAGGAACTTCTTGATGATGGGGAAGATATTCTCGGTATGAATCGAGATGCTACCTTTCTCTTGCATAACAGGGTAGAAAAGTTGAGTGAAACGAATACATGACGACTTGCCAGCCCCGCGGGGAGGTAGTCGTGGTGGCAGCGCGTTTCAAACCTTGTTCCAGCCCTGTGCGGGCTGCCAGCTTGGCAGCCCGTGGCTTTGTTCACTGGAGTAGAGTGTTTCGCTAGGCAGCTTCGTATTCGTTCCGTGATACCCTCCAGCCCTTGTCTTCCGTGTTATCGGCGTTGCGCAGCCATTCTAGGGCTGTAGAGCTGTCATCGAAGACCTGCATATCAAAGGGTGGAGACATCACGCTGGACTCCAGCAGGGCTTGATGCTGCATGTACGAGGTAAGAACCAGCGCCAACTGCTGCAGCTGCAGGTTGGGCAATTGCTGTAGCACGCGCTTCTCCAGCACGTAACAATCCAGCACAGACAGCTCAGGCATGCCGTCTAGGTTAAGTAGTAGGCGCTGAATGCGTTGGCTGCGGACTTTCTCCAGCACATCCAGCAGGTAGTCTTTTGCCTGGTGCGTAGAAGACAGAGCCTGCCATTGCACCTGCAGCAGGTTGTGGTCCGTTTCGTACCAGATCTGGAAACAGTTGTTGTTTACTAGCTTTTCTTTCAAAGTACTCATATCTCCCTGCGCGTCGCCAGTAGTTTGGTGGCGGATAACAGATCAATAGTACGAGGTCCGAAACTTGCAAATCAGTCAACTCGGCCACCCCGGGCAAACAACCGGTCAATTGCACATTTTAGCGGACCAACCTTTCGCAGCCCTTATTAAGGAGTATAACTGACCAGCTTTTTTTAACTTTCCCAATTTGAGAGCAACTCAACCACACAAGTTTCAAAGCTGGATTATTGGCCAACAGCGGTGAGAATTGGTCGCTCTGAGGTTAACTTCTACAGCGAGAGGAGGCTATCAGCGGCAGGCTGCGATTTTACAACTTCCCATTGCTGTTCCAGGGCCTGAGCCTGGGCCGCAGTAGGCGCCAGCCAATCGAGGGCGGCGGGAATATCGGAGAAGAACTGAACTTCAGCCCGAACGTATCGCCGCCCGTCCGTCAACACGTTTTCGACTACCAGTTGGTTGTGCAAGCCCAGGGGCAAAATCAAGGCAATCGACTGAATACCAACGGTAGCAAACTCAGCAAGCCACGCCTCACTTAGCCAGGCCTGCTCATCGGTCCCGACGGGGGCCATTCGGGAAACATCGGCCAGCCAGCTGGTAACCTGGTGGCGTTTCGAGTACACTACCAGCTTCTTGAATACAGCTTGAAACTCACCCGTTGAGGTAGGCCCATACCACTCCCACCGCAGCAACTGCAGTGTTGGCTCCACGTGAACCAAAAGGGACCCAAACGCAAAAAACATAACAAAAAACAAAAACCGGATACTATTACTACGTCAACAACCATAAAAGTAAAAAGTGCTTATCTGAATAAAATTACATTTCGTCAACTTCTATATTCTGCTCGGCAGATGCACTTATTATGCCGTTTGAATTATTGCTACCTCTACCACAACGTTTGCATAACCCCAAACAACCACGGCGCCCCAATAGACCACAAGGCTAATTGGAGCGCCGTTAACATTACTCGAATACGGGTTTTTAGAGAAACTTGACCGTTCCGCATCGACCCGACAGCTACACGAATAGCTGTTCCTGAACCGACTTTTCCTCTTGCTTGTGCCGAGGCCGCAGATACTGCGCCAAGCGCAATAATAGACGAGCTTTAAATGCTTTCATGTCAATTTTCGTTTATCTTGATACAAACAAAGCTATGATTGCACTATTTCCTTATTACTACTCCAGCGTTATGCTATCGTGACGCTTCAACTTTTTTAGTGAGTCACTTTCATAACTCGCTTTTACTAGTACATTTGCCTTACTGCTGATACAACGTTGCAAATGCGTACTCTTCGCTCTCGTCTGGCTCTTACACTGCTCCTGTGCTTCGTGCGGGTGTTGGTGCCCGACGCCTGGGTAATAGCGTTGCACGCTCACCAGCACACCACCGAGGAGCCTACGCAAGCGACCAGTTGGCCCAAAGGCAAAGCGCTGCTTTCCGCCAAACACCAGCACTGCGACGCCGACCAGTTCTTTAAATCGGCTTTTGAGCCCGCACCAGCCCTTCCGCTGGTAGCGCCAATTGCCCTGCGTTTTGCTACTGCCCTAGGGTGTGCGCCAGATTCAGCCTGGCATGTAGTGCCGTTGCTCGCGGCCAATCTGCGGGGCCCGCCCAGCCTAAGCTAGCTTACTGAGACCCGCTGTAGCAGCATATGCTGGCTGACAGGCCAGCTAATTGCTTAGTTTCGAATGTAATAACGGCTGGCGCGCTGCCTGCGCCAGTCTTTCCAAGCTATAGCGGCTGGTTTAGTATTCTTCGGCAGCCCTCCCTTCTTACGTATGATTTTCCGTGCTCCGGGCCTTCGCCGGAGCCGCATGACTGGGCTTTGGCTAGGACTAGCGCTATTTTGTGCGCTACCCCAGCTGCTGCTGGCCCAGTCGTCGGTTCCGGTGGGTTGCGCCCTGCTGCTGAGCGGCCGCGTTCAGGACCACGAGTCCCACGACGCGCTGGCGGGGGCAACGGTTGTGGTGCTGGAAACCCAGCAGGCCACCCAAACCGAACCCGACGGCCATTACCACCTCGACCTTTGCCCCGGCACGTACCACGTGCAGGTATCCTTCGTGGGCTTTGCCCCCGAGACAGTAGAAGTGCGCGTGGGTGGGTCGGTGCTCCGCGACGTTCAGCTCCACCCCGATGCTATTGCCCTTAAGGGCGCCGTAGTCGAGGGCCAGCAGGTGGCCGCGCCTACCCCCCAGGCCACCGCCACGCTTAGCGGACAGGCCTTGCAGCAAACCCGGGGCCAGGCCCTGGGCGAGGCCCTGCAGAAGATAACCGGGGTTACGGCCATTCAAACCGGACCCAGCATTTTCAAGCCGATGATTCACGGCCTGCACTCCAACCGGGTGACCATTCTGAACAATGGGGTGCGGCAGGAAGGACAGCAGTGGGGCCAGGAGCACGGACCGGAAATTGACCCGTTTATTGCCTCCCAGCTTACGGTGGTGAAGGGCGCGGCCAGCGTGCGGTACGGCTCCGATGCCATTGGCGGGGTAGTGCTGGTGCAGCCCAAGCCCCTGCGCGACTCCGTTGGCACCGGGGCCGAGCTGAACCTGGTAGGCATGAGCAACAACGGGTTGGGAGCGGCTTCTGGCACGCTCGATGGGAATCTGCGCCGGCTGCCGGCCCTGAGCTGGCGGGTGCAGGGCACAACTAAACGGGCCGGCACCATGCGGGCCCCGGGCTACTACCTGCGGAACTCGGGTTTCGAGGAATACGACTTCTCGGCTGCCCTGGGCTGGCGCAAGCCCACGTACGGCCTGGAAGTATTTTACAGCCAATTCAACACCACGTTGGGGATTCTGCCGGCCGCGCATGCCGAAAGCCCAACGGATTTGTACGCCGCCATTGCCCGCGCCCGGCCCCTGGAAACCTCCGACTTTAGCTACACGATCAGCCGGGCCTACCAGCGCGTAAGTCACGACCTGCTGAAGGCAACCGGGTTTGTGCGCACGGGCTCCGTAGGCCGCCTGACCGCTACCCTGGGTCAGCAAACCGACTACCGCGACGAGTACGACCGGTTTAGTGCCCGCAACGCCGACCGGGCTGCCCGCAACCGCCCGGCCCTGAGCTACGCCAACCGCACCAGCACCGGGGAGCTGGTGTGGGAGCAGAAGCCACTTGGGCACTTTACGGGGAGCGTGGGGGTAGCAGGCACCTACCAGTTCAACCGCTACGCCGATGGCACCCGGGGCTTCATTCCGTTTTACAACAATACTATTGCCGGGGCCTTTGCGGTGGAGCGCTGGCAAAACCAGAAATGGCAGCTCGAGGCCGGCCTCCGCGCCGATTACCGCCACCTGCGCACCCGCCGCGGCACCCGCGACACCCTGGGCGGCTATTACGTGGACCGGCGCGAGTTTACCTACCTGACGCCCGCCGCCTCCCTCGGGGCCATCTTCGAGGCAACCCCGCACCTTACGCTTAGCCTCACGGGCAACCTAACCCAACGGGCCCCGGCTGCTAACGAGCGGTTCAGCGACGGGGTGCACAACGCCCAGTATGAGTTAGGCTACGACCTGGTACCCGGCAACGCGGCCCTGGGCCCGGAAACGGCTTACCACACGGCCCTGACCGTTAGCTGGCACGATAATCCGCGGCTGAATGGGGAGCTGACTGTTTATCAGACCGCCATTGACAACTACATCTACCAACGGCCTATTCTGCCGCCCGTCATCAACATTCGGGGCACCTTGGTTAGCTGGCAGTACACGCGCACTACAGCCCTGCTCCGGGGCCTCGACCTGGGCGCTACCTACCGGCTGGCGCCGCAGTGGGAGCTGGCGGGCAAGGCCTCGGTGCTGCGCGGGCGCGATACAGCAGCGGACGAGTGGCTGTTTTTCATGCCAGCCGACCGCGCCGAGCTTTCGGTGCGGTATGCCTTGCCCGCGCGAGTTGGCAGCCGCCTGACGGGCCGGTACGCCCAACTCGGCTCCTACGCCGTGGCTCGCCAAACCCGAGTGCCCACCGATTACGCTACCAAGGATTACGCCTTGCCCCCGGCCGGCTACCTGCTGCTGGGGCTGGAAGCCGGCGCCACCGTGCACTGGGGCCGCTTGCCGCTCGAGGTGAGTCTGGCGGGCTCCAACCTGCTCAACCAGCGCTACCGCGACTACCTCAACCGCTACCGCTACTTCGCCGACGAGATGGGCCGCAACGTGACGCTACGGGTACGCGTGCCCCTGAACTTCAGCTCCCACCGGCCTTAAGCCTCCCGCCTTCACCCACGCACTTTTCACCTTTCCATCTTCCTCTTACCATGTCCAAACCTTCTTTCCGCCCCGCCTTAGTTGCTCTGCTGACTGCCGCTGCCCTGTTTTCCGCCTGCAGCAAAGACAACGAGGACCCCACGCCCGACGAAGACAATGAGCAAATTACCACCGTACGCTACGAGCTGACGCCTGCGGGTGGGGGTAGCACCATTACGGCCCAATACCGCGACGTGGACGGCGACGGGGGCGCGGCCCCGACGATAACCGGCCTCACGCTGGCGCCCAACACCACCTACACGGGTAAAGTTGTACTGCTCGACGAAACCAAGAACCCCGCCGAGGATATTTCCGCGGAGGTAAAGCAGGAGGCCGACGAGCACCTGCTCGTTTATACCCTTACGGGCACCAGCGTAACCATTACCCGCACTGACAAGGACAAAAACAACCTGGAAGTAGGCCTGGAAAGTCGCCTGCAAACCGCCGCTGCCTCCGCCACGGCGGGCACGTTGCGCATCACGCTGCGCCACCAGCCCGGCACCAAAAACGGCACTGCTACCCCCGGCGACACGGACGTGGAAGTTGATTTTCCCATTACCGTGCGCTAAAACTAAGTAGAGAAGGGCGCGCAGCAGCTCCCTAGTGTGCCGCTGCGCTTGCTCATCTCTCCTTTTGCTATTTCGGAGGGGCTGGCTGCAAACGGCTTCTCCACCCTTCTTCTCCCGTTTTGGTTGTGGAGAAACTTCAGGAAGACGCCGACCTTTGGTTGGCGTCTTCCTTTTCTGGGGCGGCTAATGCAGCCTTTCCTTAACCTGCTCCGTTCATTGGCTTGCCGTAATTTGCACCTCTATGTCCCGACTCCCCCTAACTGCCGGCGTGCTACTGCTTTCCGGGAGTGTCCTGGCCCAAACTGTTCCCTCTGCCCCTACCCCTGCTGCGCCCACCGGCCCAGTGCCAGTGCGGGCGGCTCGCTTGGCGGCCCCGCCCTTAACCGGCCGCGTTACGGATGCTGCCACCGGGGAGGTGCTGCCCGGTGCCAACGTGATTTTTCCGGATCTGCGCCAGGCCACCGCCACAAGCCCCGATGGCACGTTCCGGTTTGCCAACCTGCCGCGCGGGCGCTTTCTGATGCAGGTGCGCTTTGTGGGCTACACGGCCGTTGTCCGGACCGTGGACACGAGTACCGGCCAGCCTCTGGAGGTAGCCCTGACGCCCGCCGAAACCGAAATTGGACAGGTGGTAGTAACCGGCGTTTCGGCCAGCACGGAAATGCGCCGCTCGCCGGTGCCAACTAGCGTGGTAGACCAGACGCGCCTACGCCAGACGGCTTCCACCAACGCCATTGATGCCATTGCCCACACGCCCGGCCTCAACCAGATTACCACCGGAGCCGCCATCAGCAAGCCCGTTATTCGGGGGCTGAGCTCGAACCGCGTCATCACGCTCAACAACGGAGCCAAGCAGGAAGGCCAGCAGTGGGGCGACGAACACGGCATAGAAATCGACGAGTTCAGCATTGACAGGGCCGAAATCATCAAGGGTCCGGGCTCCTTATTATATGGCTCCGATGGCCTGGCCGGCGTCATCAACTTCCTGCCCCCCGACCCCGTGGACGACGGCCGCATTCTGGGCTCGGTAACGGCTAACTACCAGACCAACAACTACCAACAGGGCTACTCCCTATGGAATGCGGGCAACCTGAACGGCTTTAACTGGCAGGTGCGCGGCTCGGGCAAGGTAGCCGCCGACTACCGCAACCGCTACGATGGCCGGGTATACAACTCCGGCTTCCGGGAGCTGAACGGCAGCGGCTACGTGGGCCTAAACAAAAGCTGGGGCTATTCCCACCTGACCTTCAACAGCTTTAACCAGATTTTGGGGTTGATTGAGGGCGAGCGGGACTCGTTGTCGGGTAGGTTTCTGCGCACGAATAGCCTGGGCGAAACGCAGGTAGTAACGGGCCGCGGCTTCTCGGGCTACGGCCTGGATGTGCCGCGCCAGCAAATCAACCACCTGCGCCTGGGCACCGACAACAACTTTATCCTGGGCCAGCACCGCCTCACGCTCAACGTGGGCTGGCAGCAGAACCGGCGCCGGGAGTTCGGCAACCCCGCCGACTACTACGAGAAGTCGCTGTTTTTTCAGCTGCGCACCGTCGACTATGCCCTGCGCTGGTTTCTGCCCGAGCTGAACGGCTGGAACACCACCTTCGGCACCAGCGGCATGCAGCAGCAAAACCAGAACAAGGGCGTCGAGTTCCTGATTCCGGCTTACCGTCTGCTGGACGGAGGCATATTTGGGGTCACGAAGAAAACCTTTGGCAAGCTGGACCTGAGCGGCGGTTTGCGCTACGACATTCGCCGCATTACGGCCGACGCGCTGTACCTGAACGCCGACGAGCAGCCCGTGCCGGCCGGTGAGGGCGACCAGAAGTTTGAAGCCTTCCGGAGCACCTTCCGCAACGTGAGCGGTAGCGTGGGCGGCGCCTACAGCCTCAGCGACAAGCTGCTGCTGAAAGCCAACGTAGCCCGGGGGTTCCGGGCTCCCAACATTGCCGAGCTGGGCTCCAACGGCAAGCACGAAGGCACCGTGCGCTACGAACTTGGGGAGCCTGACCTACGGGCCGAAACCAGCTTTCAGCTGGACGGGGGCCTGAATTTTACCTCTGACCACGTCAGCTTTTCCGCCGATGTGTTTCGCAACCGCATCAGCAACTACATTTTCCCGCGCAGCCTGACAACCCCCAGCGGCGCCGACTCCCTTTCCCTGGAAGGCGACCGGGTGTTCCGCTACGGCCAGGGCGATGCGCGCCTGGCCGGCGGCGAAGTGAGCGTGGATTTGCACCCCCATCCGCTCGACTGGCTGCACTTTGAAAACTCCTTCTCGATGGTGCGCGCCATGCAGCTCGACCAACCGGCCGGCCAGCGCAACCTGCCCTTCATTCCCGCCGACCGGCTCCAGTCGGAGCTGCGGGTGAACTTCCGGAAGGTTGGTGGCTCGCGCCTGCACAACCTATACGCCCGGGGCACGGTGGAACACAACTTCGCCCAAAACCGCATCTTCTCGGCCTTCGACACAGAAACACCTACACCCGCCTACACCCTGGTAAATGTTGGGCTGGGCACGGACGTGGTATCGGCCAAGGACCGGACGCTTTTCTCGCTTTACCTGGCGGCCAACAACCTCTTCGATGTAGCTTATCAAAACCACCTAAGCCGCCTGAAGTATACGGCCATCAATTACGCCACCGGCCGGCAGGGCGTGTTCAACATGGGCCGCACCGTGAGCGTGAAGCTGGTGGTGCCCCTGAGCTTTAAGTAGCCTACCCTGAACTAGGGCAAGCCGCCGGCTTGTTTTACCAGTCGGCGGCGGTAGCAGCTTATTTTTAGCACGGTAGAAACAAGCTGCTACCGCCGCGGGCCCTGGCACCGCTGAGGTTCAGCAAGGTCCGCTTCTCTTGTTTTTCCAGCTCTTATGGCACATCATCATCACGGCCACGACCACGCGCACCACCACCACGGCCCGCCCGCAGACGGCAACTTCGGGCCGGCTTTTGCCTGGGGCATTGGGCTGAACTTGCTGTTTGTGGCCGGTGAGGCGGCGGGGGGCTTGTGGGCCAATTCCTCGGCTCTGCTCTCCGATGCGGGGCATAATCTGTCGGATGTGCTGAGCCTGGCCCTAGCTTGGGGGGCGACCCTGCTGGCCAAGCGCCGGGCCACGGAACGCTACACCTACGGCTACAAGGGCGCTACCATTCAGGCGGCGCTGCTAAACGCGGCCCTGCTGTACCTGGCCCTGGGCTTTATCCTCTGGGACATAATTGACCATATCCGTCACCCTGCGCCAGTGAACGGAACCGTAGTAATGGGGCTGGCCGGGCTGGGTATTCTGATTAACGGCTTCACGGCCTGGCTTTTCCGGCGCGGGCAACAGGGCGACGTGAACGTGCGCGGAGCCTACCTGCACATGCTCACCGATATGCTCGTGTCGGTGGGGGTAGTAGTGGGCGGGGCACTGGTGTATTTTACCGGTTGGCTTTGGCTCGACCCGGTTATCAGCTGCCTGATTCTGGCGGTGGTGGGCGTGGGCTCCTGGGGCCTGCTGCGCGAAACCGTGCAGCTCGGCCTGCAAGCCGCCCCGGCCGACATTGATGTGGCCGCCGTGCGCCGCTGGCTGCTGGCCCGCCCCGGAGTCAGCAGCGTCCACGACCTGCACATCTGGCCCCTGAGCACCCAAGACACGGCCCTTACGGCCCATCTGGTGCGCCCCGGCGGCCAGAACGGCAACCTCTTCCTGCGCGAGCTGCAACACGATTTGCTCCACGAGTTCAACATCAGCCACTGCACCGTGCAGCTCGAGGACGACTTGCCCCTGATGGGCGCCCACGGCTGCTGCGACCAGCAGGTAGCGTAGCAGTGCCCAGCGGCTCAGGCTGCGCCGGAATGCTGGCTTTCCGGCCAGCTTCAGCTTTAGCTGCTGCTTGGCAAGGCCGATAGGAGGTAGCCAAAATTTGTGTAATCTGCGGTTCCCAACTCCCACTGCATGACTGCTACCTCTTCTCCCCTTCCTCCTACCCGTTCAACCGGCCTGCTCAGCGCCATTGTAGTCGTGGCCGCCCTGGGCTACTTCGTCGACATCTACGACCTGATTCTGTTCAGCATTGTGCGGGTGCAGAGTTTGAAAGACCTGGGCATCACGGCCGCCGATGAGGTTACGAACCAGGGCCTTTACCTGATTAACATGCAAATGGGCGGCATGCTGCTCGGCGGTATTCTATGGGGTATTCTGGGCGACAAACGGGGTAGGCTGTCGGTGCTGTTCGGCTCGATTCTTATTTACTCCCTGGCCAACCTGGCCAACGGCTTCGTGCAAACCATTGAGCAGTATGCCTGGCTGCGGCTGATTGCCGGCATTGGGCTGGCCGGGGAGTTGGGCGCGGGCATCACGCTGGTTTCCGAAACCCTGCCCAAGGAAAAGCGCGGCTACGGTACCATGATTGTGGCCACGGTAGGCGTATCGGGGGCTATGTTGGCCTACTGGGTTGGCGAGGCCCTGGGCTGGCGCAATGCCTATTTCGTGGGCGGCGGCCTGGGCCTGGCGTTGCTGGCGTTGCGGGTGGGCGTGTACGAGTCGGGCTTGTTTGAGCAGGCCAAGAAAAGCGAGGTGGAGCGCGGCAACTTCCTGGCCTTGTTCACCAACCGCGCCCGGCTGGCCCGCTACGTCAAGTGCCTGCTCATTGGGGTACCGCTCTGGTTTGTGGTGGGCATTCTAATTACGCTGGCCCCCGAGTTTGGCGCCGGTTTGGGCATTACCGGGCCCGTAACGGCGGGCCTGGCCGTATTCTGGTGCTACTTCGGCCTCGTATTCGGCGACTTTGCCAGCGGCACCCTCAGCCAGGTGCTGCGCAGCCGGAACCGGGCCTTGCAGCTGTTTCTCGTGTTCTGCGGCGCCCTGGTCGGGGTGTACTTATTTGCCTTGCGAGGGGCCTCACCCACTGCGTTTTATACCGCCTGCTTTGTGCTGGGAATTTCGGTGGGTTTCTGGGCGCTGTTCGTGACGGTGGCGGCCGAGCAGTTCGGCACCAACCTGCGGGCCACGGTAGCTACCACGGCGCCCAATTTCGCCCGGGGCTCAGTGGTAGTGCTGGTGCCGCTGTTTCAGGCCTTGCGCGGGCCGGCCGGGCTGGTGGGCAGCGCCGCCATCCTGGGCCTCGTGTCCTTGCTCATCGCCTTCTGGGCCGTGAGCACCTTGCCCGAAAGCTTCGGCAAGGATCTGGACTATGTTGAGAGCTAGTCTTTTTGGGTCAGCGCGGTTTTCGTAGGTACCCGAATTCAGGAGATTTTCGTACTAGGGGCAGGAATTTATTCGGTTCCTGCCCTCACTCATGAAAAAGATTTTTCTCCTTACGGCCCTTGCTACCCTAGTAGGTGGCTACGCGGCTCAGGCCCAAACGACCACCGACTCCACTCAGATTCGGCTGCAGATGCAGCAGCAGCGCGCTACTGAAGCCCAAGCCGCCCTCGATGCCCGCAAGCAGGAAGCCGCCGCCACACGCAACAGCGTGGAGCAAACCAAATCCCAGGTTCGGGACCAGGAAAACGCCATGCGCGAGCAGAAGCGGCAACTCAAAGAGCAAAAGCTGGAGCTGAAGCGCCAGCGCGATGCCGCCAAGGAGTCCCGCCGTCAGGAATCGGCGGCCAAGCAGGCGGCCCGCGACGAAAAACGCAAAGCCCGCGAAGCCCGCAAAGCCGCTTCTCTGTAGCCCACGCAGCTGTTTACGACTTAGAAACTCCGGCTCCGGTCGGAGTTTTTCTTGTCCCCTGTTTTCTTACTCCCCAGTGCCGCTTCCCATCAGGACATAGTTTTCCTATTTTGCCCGTCTTGCATTGCCCGTTGGCTCTTTGCCTATTCGGCTTTTTTACCAGTCTGTCCTTTTTATATCCTTAATTCCCTGCTTATGCCTGCTGCCCAGCCTACCAAAAACAAGCCCATGTTCTACCCGTTGCATCACTTCGTGTTGCTGCCGGCAGCCCTGGTGTTACTGATCTACAGCGTACGGCGCTACCTGGCCGTAGCTGGCGACGATTCAGAAATTTCGCGGCTGTGGTTCACGGTGATGCTGCTGGCCGTGGTCGGGTTTGGAGTTTTAGTGATGCTGCGCCAGCACTACGCCCTCACCCTGCAAGACCGCCTGATTCGGCTGGAAATGCGGCAGCGCTACTTCGAAATTACCGGTCAGAGCCTGCGCCCGCTGGAAGAGCAACTGCAGTTAAAGCAGTTGTTGTCGCTCCGCTTTGCCGGCGACGATGAGCTGCCGGGTTTGGTGCAGGCAGCTATTCGCGAGAAGCTGTCGGCCAAGGACATTCAGGCCCGCATTCAGGACTTTCACTTCGACCACATGCGGGTTTGATAGCCTGGCCTGGATTTTTTAGCCGATTTTTGTGTTCCCTTATTCTGCTGCTACTGAAGCAGTGGCTCTGTGGCCCCTCATCAAGTCCTGATTCTCATGATTCTTTACAACGTTACGACCAGCCTCGACCCGGAAATTGCCGACCAGTGGGTGGCCTATATGCGTGATACGCACATGCCTGACGTCATGGCAACGGGCTTTTTTCTGAAAAGCCAGCTCTGCCGGTTGCTTAATGAAGAAGACAACGGCATTACCTACGCCGCCCAGTACTACTGCGTAAGTCTGGAGCAGCTCGAGGAGTATCAGCAGCTAGCCGCTCCCGCCCTCCGCGACGAAATCGAGAAACACTTCGGTGGTCGCTACGCCTCCTTCCGCACCATGCTGGAGGTAGTGGACTAAATGGTACGCTAGTGTGCTGGTGATAAAGTGAGTTTGATGCTCACTTAGCCTAACGCCAGCCTCAGTGGGGCGGCATATAGTTAGCACAACCGCCGCCTAAACGGTTAAAGCCCCCGCGGGGCGACAACCAGCTGTTCAATGGCTGGTGTCGCCTTGCGGGGGCTTCACTTTTTTACTCATTATGTAGCCTGCTGACATGCCGCTTCGCTGGGGCCAGCAGAACGAAAACCCACTAGTCTACCATCTCACTAGCTCACCACTTAGTCAACCACCTCCGCGGGGTAGGCGTGGATTTGCTCGGCGGTAAGGTTACCGTTGTGCCATTCGGGGTCGAGGTTGGCGCCGATTTTCTTGTAGAAGCCGATGGCAGGCTCATTCCACTCCAGTACCTGCCACTTCATGCGGTGGGCGCCGGTGTGGCGCGCTTCGGCCACCACGGCGTCAAACAAGCGCTTGCCGATGCCGGTGCCGCGCAGGGCTTCCGTTACGACCAAGTCTTCGAGGAAAAGCATGCGGCCTTTCCAGGTAGAGTAGGCCGTGTAGTACAGAGCAATGCCGATAATGGTACCGCCAAGCTGCTCGGCCACGAAAAACTTGAAAATAGGGTCGGGGCCGAAGCCGTCGCGCTGCATGTCGGCCAGCGTGTTCGTGACTTCGTGCGGGGCCCGCTCATACTCGGCCAGTTCCTGAATCAGGGCCAGCACCTGGGGCAAATCGGCCTCCTGGCCGCGGCGGATCGTGAGTGTCGACATCGGAATAAGTAGAGAAAAACCAGAATAAAGAGTTGTCAGCCAAGGTAGTACGGGCCACCGTATTGGGCAGCTGCAAACGGCAACGCCCTTCCGCGGGTGGCGGAGGGGCGTTGCACGGGTAGCACAGCCGGAGCGGCCGTGCCTACATGGTAGGCTGCATCTTCTTGATGTCTTCGGTAGCGTTTACGGCGTTGATTTCGCGCGTAGCATCGGTTACCGGCGCAGGCTTGCCACCAGTAGTGTCGGGAGCGGCCGGAATGGGAGGCAGTGGCGTGGTGGCTACATCTTCATCCGACTTGATATCGGGGTTTTTGCAGGACGTAGCGGACAGCATCAGCGAACCGGCCAGCAGACCGAACAGGAACGTTTTTTTCATATCTGAAAGCAAAAGAACAGAGGCAAGTACGGGAGTTGCGGCCGCGAAGATACGGGTTGATGTGCTGATTGTTGATGTGTTGATTACAGATGCTTCGGTACGCGGCCTACGGATGCAGTGGTATAGCAGTCGGGTTAGCGTATCAACCCATCTAGCATCAGCACATCAACTCATTTTTTATACGGGTTCACGCCCATGTTCTGGTAGGCAAACGCCCAGATGTCGGCCCATTCCTCGATTTGCAGCTTGGTGCTCTTGCCGGCCCCGTGGCCCGCATTCACATCCACGCGGATAAGTTGGGGGCGCGAGCCGTCATTGGCAGCTTGCAGGGCGGCGGCAAACTTAAAGGAGTGGGCGGGCACTACCCGGTCGTCGTGGTCGGCGGTGGTGATGAGGGTAGCGGGGTAGCTGGTGCCGGGCTTGAGAGTGTGCAGGGGCGAGAACCGGTACAGGTTCTGGAACTGCGCGTAGTTGTCGGAGGTGCCGTACTCCGGGGCCCAGTTCCAGCCGATGGTGAATTTCTGGTAGCGCAGCATGTCCATCACGCCCACGGCCGGAAAGGCCACGCCGCAGAGGTCAGGGCGCTGGGTCATGGTAGCGCCCACCAGCAGGCCACCGTTGGAGCCGCCAGCCATGGCCAGCTTTTCGGTGCTGGTGTAACCCTGCACTTTCAGGTAGTCGGCGGCGGCAATAAAGTCGTCGAACACGTTTTGCTTGTTGGGCGTCATGCCGGCCTGGTGCCAGGCCTCGCCGTACTCGCCCCCACCGCGCAGGTTCGGAATGGCCAGCACCCCACCGTTTTCCAGCCACAGCATGCGGGCCACGCTGAAACTCGGCGTGAGCGAGATGTTAAAGCCCCCGTAGGCATAGAGGTAGGTCGGGTTCTGGCCGTCCAGCTTCACGCCCTTTTTGTGGGTGATGAACATGGGCACCTTGGTACCGTCCTTGCTCTTGTAGAACACCTGGGTGGTCACGTAGTCCGCGGGCTTTACATCTACGGTAGGCGCGCGGAACACCGTGCTGGTGTTCGTGGCCAGGTCGTACTGGTAAATGGTGGTGGGGTAGGTAAACGAGGTAAAGGCGTAGTACACCGTTTTGGAGGTGCGGCGCCCGCCAAAGCCCGCCGCCGTGCCAATGGCCGGCAGGGCCACGTCGTGCTTAAACTCGCCCTTTTCCGTGTACACTTTCACGAGGGAGCTGGCATCCTTGAGGTAAGAAGCCACCAGGTAGCCGCCTACCTGGTCCACGCCTTCGAGCTTGTTCTCGGTTTCGGGCAGCACCTCTTTCCAGTTGGCTTCCTGGGGCTTTTTGGGGTCAATGAGCACCACGCGGTAGCGCGGGGCCTTGTAGTTGGTGTACACCAGCAGTTGCCCGCCCACGTTGCCCACCACCGAGTTGTTGTACTCGTAGCTGCTGATCAGGGGCGTGAAAGTGGTGGCCTGCTTGGGGTCGGTCAGGTCGCGGACGGAAAGGCGGTTGCCGTCGGCTTTGCCATCGGTGAGGTAGAGCACCAGGAACCGCTCGTCCTCGGTAGTGCCCACGGTGCGGAAGCCCAGGGGCATCTTAGGATTTTCGTACACCAGCTTATCGGCGCTCTGGGGCTTGCCGAGCTGGTGGTAGTACACTTTATGAAACTCGTTTTTGCCGGAAAGTTGGTTTTCGCCCTTTTTCGGGGCGTCGTAGCGGCTATAGAAGAAGCCATCCTTGTACCAGGCTGCTCCCGACACCTTCACCCACTGCAGCTCATCGGGCAGGGGCTGGCGGGTTTTCAGGTCCAGCACCTTCAGTTGCTGCCAGTCGGAGCCACCGCCGGAGGTAGCGTAGGCCAGGTAACGGTGGTCGGTGGAGAAGTAGGTGCCGGCCAGGGCGGTAGTGCCGTCCTCGGAGAACTTGTTGGGGTCGAGCAGCACGTCGGGCTGTCCTTCCTGACCGTTTTGCTGCACGTAAAGCACTGCCTGGTTTTGGAGGCCGTCGTTTTTGCTGAAGTAGAGCTGCCCGCCTTCTTCCTCGGGCACGCCAAACCGCTCGTAATTCCAGATTTTGGTGAGCCGGTCCCGGATTTTGTCGCGGAACGGAATCTGCCCCAGGTAGCCGAACGTGACCTTGTTCTGGGCCTCGACCCAGGCTTTGGTTTCCGGCGAGTCGAGGTCTTCCAGCCAGCGGTACGGATCAGCTACTGAGGTGCCGAAGTAGTCATCGACGTGGTCTACTTTCTTGGTTTGCGGGTACTGCACAGGTGCGGAAGATGAAGTGACGGCCCCTTTGGCGGCGGCCGAAGAGGCAGCGCCACCCACCGGGGCACCAGACTGACTAGAGCGGCACGAAGCCAGCGCCGCCAGCGCTAGTACGGGAATGAACAGTTTTTGCATGCGGGAATAAGCGGGAGAGAGCCCCAAGATAACCACAGACCACGTACTAGCCTTGCTCAGGCTAGCCGTTTTACCAGCCGCCAGCCTTTTCTCCCCGGACAGTTCAGCCCTACTGAATGCGCCCTACCTTGGGAATCACCTGAATCAGGAAACGCTTGTTGTCACCCTCGCGGCGGCCACTGTAGCGGCCGGTACCGTAGAAGCCGCTCCCCCCGATAATCAGCTCAATGCCGCGGTCCTGGCTGAAGTTCAGGCCGTTCTGCTTCCAGAGGTTGAGCAGGTTCAGGGCGCGGCGGTAACTGAGCTGGTAGGTAGTTTGCTCCTCGCGCGTATTACGCGGGTCGCCCTGGGGGTAGCGCGCGGCCATACCTTCCACAATCACGAGGTAGCGCACGGGCTGGTCGGTTTTGATGCTTTTGAGCACGGTACGCAGGCGCCGGCCGGCTTGCAATAGGGCTGGTTTGTAGGCTTCCTGAATTTCGTCGCGGCCGGCCTCGAACTGCACGGGTACCAGCAGCTCGTGCCGCTCGTTGGCGGGGTCGTAGCGAAAGTAGCGACCCTCCAGCTGCTGCAGGGAGTTGCGAATTTTGGTAATCTGCTCCAGCTCGGCGGCCCGTACTTTCAGCTCGCCGTTGGCCTTCTGTAGCTCCCCTTCCCGGTCCTTGAACAGCTTGAAACTGTACACGAACAGCACCAGCATTACCACAAACAAGGACGTCATCAGGTCCACGTAGCTGGGCCAGAAGAAGTCGTTGCTTTGGCGGTTGTTGGAAGTGGAGTTGTTCATGGAGTGTTAGGTGTTCTACTGTAGCATCCTCGCTAATAATAATTAAGGAGTATCTGCTACCAGGACTGGTAATACTATTACAAAGACTGGCCAGAGTATTACAAATCCTGTCCATAGGATGAATGCCAAAGTTCGTAGAAGTAATTTCCACATATGGCTCTCCTTAGGCCTGTCAATGAGAAATATGTACCCTAGTACTATGGCAGCTACATAAACAAGTGCTGCGATACTATAAAATATAGTAAGTAGAGCAGACATAGATAGTAGCCTCCCTTGATGTATCAGCACCTAGCGCTATACCTACTGCGGCTGCACGCCGCCAAACAGCTTATCCATAAACCGCTGGAAACGGTTTTTGGACGTGGCCTTCACCAGCACCGTGTTCAGGTTGGAAAGCTCGGAGAGCAGCTTGGCTTGAATCTGCGAGTCCAGCTCCACTTTGCGCAGCAGTTCACGCTGGGTAGCCGTTACGTCGCGGCTGAGATCGGCTTGTTGGACGTTCAGGTTCTGGAAGGGCTCCAACTGTTTCAGCAGCTTCTCGAAGATATTGTCGGCGTTGAGCTTGTCGAAGTACTGCTGCCACTTTTCGTAAGCCAGTTGAGCCTGGCGCTCGTTCTGGGCCTGACGCTGGGTCATGATGTCGGCCAGGGAAACGCCCGCCTGGTCGATGTGCTGCTCGGCGCGGTCCTTGAGGTTGCGCAGCTCTACCTGGTGTTTCTGGAAGAAGTCGAGCATCAGCTGCACGGAGTTGTTGTTGCCCCCGATGTACTGGCCCAGGTCGTTGATGCCCTTCTCGAAGCCGCGCAGGCGGTCCAGAATGCTGTTCACGCTCTGCGCCGACTGGTAGCCGTTCTGCAGCATCTCGTTCAGCCGCTGTTGGTAGCTCGTGAAGGCCGCAAACATCTCCGCCGACTCCCGCACCTTCTCAAACACGAGAATATTGGCCGCCGCCATCTTGTCGTAGCCTATCGTATCGAGCCGCTCCAGAAAATCACTCTGCACCCGGATGTTCTGGGTGACTTTGTCCATGAGCGGGTTGAACAGCTCCACCTGACCCACAAACTGCTGGTTAAACGCATCCAGCACCGATTTCAGATTGGTCAGGGAGCTGGCCATATCGGCGTGCAGCACGGGTAGCAGGCGGGCCTGCAGAAAGGTGTAGTACTGATTTTGGAGCCGGTCGAGCTGGTGGCGGGCCTGGCGCAGTACGCCGTTGCCGAGCAGGGTCAAGAGCAGGCCCACGAAGGAGCCGGTCATGGCAATCAGCACCCCAGTCAGAAATGGAGTCAGCGCGTTTTCGTCGGATACCCCGTTGCGGGCAATGCCCACCAGCCCCAGGATTACGCCCAGAAACGTGCCTAATAACCCTAAATACAGCGGGGTGGCTACGTCGGCCTGCACCTCGTTGTCGAGCACTTCGCTTTGCCGCTCCGATATGTCTTTCAGAATCCCGAAATCAGCGGCGGCACCTTTGTTATGACGCAGGTAGTCGTTGGTATCTAGCAGGATGGCTTGAAACTCGGGCGAGGCATTTTCGGCCTTGATTAGGCTGGAAGCAAAGGATTCGGGGGGCGCATCGGCCGCGTACTCGGGCAGGTCGCGGCCATCGGGTAGCACAATGCGGTGGTCTACGCGCAGGGCTTCCTTGGGCGGGTACAGCTGGCCTAAGCGCAGGGCGTTGGTGCGCGTCCGCAGAAACGTGCGAATCTGCAAGCCCACCACTACCGCTACCACGGCTACTTCAAGAATGATTTCAAGCATACAAGTACGAAGCTACGGCTAAAAGCTAGTTCCCCTCCTCAGATGAGAAGGGGTTAGGGGTGGTTGACTTGGCATAGAACATTTCTAGATCTAAAATCTAAAATTCGTTCTAACGGTCATCAACTACTCCTAACCCTTCGTCATCTGAAGAGGGGAACTAGCTTTTAGCCTTTTAGTTACTCAAACCGGATGGAGGCCTTCTGCTCAATCTGCCAGGTGCCGGCCACTTTGCGCAGTACCCCTTCCTCTTCCGTTACGATGCGGGTAACGGGGCCGGTGGGCTGTTGGTACTTGCAGGCCTCGCGCAAGGAATATTGAGCGCTCTGGATGGCGTAGGCGTGCACCGCTGAGTTGGAGGTTACGCTGAAGGTAGCCAGCTCGGGCCACTGGGGGTCCAGGTGAATCTCGTAGATGCTGTCGTGCTGGGGCTCGTCGCTGAAGTCGTATTCGCTGAAGGCTCCGTTTACGGGCACCTTCACGTAGCGCGTTTGGGGTAGGGCAGCTGCCGGACTTGGAGGAGTTGGAAGCTGAACGGGCGGCACCAAGCTGTCAAACTCATCTTGCGGAGAAGCAGCAGGCGGGCCCGCGGGCGTCAGGGACGGTACGGCTGATAACTCCGTGGGCTGGGCCGGAGCGGAATACACTGCGGCTGCTTGCGCAGGAGCTGTCGCGGCTATCGGCGCGGCGGGTTGCGGTAGCGGGGCTGGCGCCGGGGTGTTGGCCGGTTGGGCCGGTTGGGCTGGTTTTGCCGCTGCGGTAGCGGTAACAGCGGTTGGCGCTTGCCCCCGTAGCTTCTTCAGCTCTTCCTCTACGCGCTGCTGCACCAGCTTCTCTACCTCCCGTTGCTGAGCAGGCGTTAGGCGGTCGGCAGCAGGCGCTCCGGCCGACCGAGCCGTACTACCTGCCGGGGCACTTTGCAGGGCCACAATCTCGTCGCGGCGCTTGTCGATGCGGGCGCTCAACTCCTTTTGGAAGGCTCCGATGTTCTTGCGCATCAGGGCATACAACACCAAACTCAGCAGCGACAAAATGAGCGCTAGGGGGCCAAAAAGCTTGTTCATCAGGCTTTCCCCGGCCCCGCTGCCGGCCTGGGTGGTAGGCGTAGCCACGCCCGCTTCGGCCAGACCAGCGTCGCCGGGCGCAGCGGTTGCGGTGGTTTCGTCGGAGGTAGCAGTGGTATCTACTGTTTCGGCAGCAGCGGCATCGGGGGCCGCCAGCTCGCCGATGGGGGTGCCGTTCTGTACGTAGCCGTTCAGGGCCGTTTCCAGCGTTGCTACGTTTTGCATGCGGGCTGGGCTGGCCCGGCGGGCCGGTGAAGACTTTAACCGGTTGATAATTTCCGTGGTCAGCTTCTGCAGCCTAGATGCGTTGGACCCCAGCCCCTTGTACATGGTTCCGCGCGCCTCCAACGGCTGGTAGAGCGCCGAGTACACCCGTTGGCTATCGGCCTTGATGCTGTTCTCAAACTCTTTCAACGAGCCCCCGCAACGCAGACTGCTCTTGAGGTTGGGCCGGCCGGTATCCTCATACACAAACTTGGCCGTAGCGCACCAGATTTGCACCTTTTGCTCATCCAGCGTAGGCTGACCGAGGGGAGTTTGGGCGTGGCTGCCCACTGCCAGAAGCAGCAGACCAGTAAGCAAAGAAGCAGCGCGGCGGGAAAGGGTCATAGGGGCTTGGTTGGGTAGGGAGCGGGTTAAGAAAGCTAGTTAGCATCAATTATATCGTATATCGATGCGTGAAACTTACTAGTGTATCACCATTTATTGTTTGAAGGTTTTGTTTAAACGCTTGCCTATTAAATGGGCCGAATATATTTCGCCGCGCCACTTCCCTCGTTGCTCCTGGGATTATTTTAGCGACGTAATATTCGTTATGTGTACCCTTCAATATGATACACCTTTCGCTAGCACCAGCAGCACTCAGGGTTTCTGGCAACAATGCATCAGCTAAGCCAAACTCTTCGTCATTGAAGTGAAGATACGCGGCCGACATAGGCTCGCCCCAAGATCCTTTTAGACCAGAAGCATAGTAGTCTCCTATTATCTGTTCTTGCGCGTATTCATCCCCCCAGAAACAGGCAGACAAGGACAGTAGAAAGGGAAGCAATAGGAAACTACTATAACGCTTCACATCAAAAGGCTTTAAGACTGCAGCTCGCGGCTCAGGTTGTAGAGGGCCTGTTTCAGTGGCAGGAAGAACAGGGTTTCCGGCAGGGTTTCGTCGGAGGAGAGCTGGCGCTGAAACTGGTGCAGGCCTAGGCTCAGGCTGTCCTCGATTTCGCGCTGCAGAATGTCCTTGACGCGCTGACGGTCCACATCTACGCCTACTTCGCGTAGGTAGGGCGCTACTTCGTCGCCTTCGAGCACCAGCGTGAGGTAGTTGCGCACGTTTTCGAGCACCGTGTTTTTCAGCTCGGCATCTACTTGGTTTAGCTTGAGGCGCTGCTGGTTGAGCTCGGTGCCTTCTACGGCGCCGCTGTACTTCACAGGCTTGATGTTGTCATAGTCCGACGTGTTGGTCTTTTCCTCGAACAGCACGCCGCCGTTGGTGGTGGCTTCCTTGGGGTTGTCGGCCAGGATGACGCGGAAGTTGTGCGGGGGCTCGGTGCCGGTTACGGCCTGGAAGATGGCTTTGGTAATCTTCTCGATGGAAACCAGGGAGCTGCCACCGGCCAACAGACGCAGGTAGAGGCTGCCTTTGCCGGAGAAGCAGAGGTAGCGCGGCGTTTTCAGGCCGAGGTGCTTCACGAGCTGCGCCGTGTGGTAGATGATGCTAGTGTAGTGCAGGTAGAACAGCACCCGCAGCTGCCGGCCCTTGCCGAGGCCCAGGGCCTGGGTAAAGCGTAGCGCATCATCGTACTTGAACAGCAGGCTGGTTACGTCAGCCGAGCCAAAGTCGGTGTTGCTGAGGGCGGCGCGCAGGTAGCCCTTGTACTCCTGGTTTTGCTCGGAATCGGGCAGGCTTTCCACGTGGCCTACCCCGAGGCGGAGCAGACCGTTTTGCTTGGGCGCACCTTGCACGCGGGCGTAGCCGTCGCCCCACAGGTCGTCGCCGGCGAAGCGGAACGAGGTGCTGTAGGCCGGTTTCTGGTCGGCGAAGAGCAGCAGGTCAGTGGTGCCGCCGCCAATGTCGATGTTCACCACATTTTCGTCGCGGTTGGGGACTACCTGGTTGGTGGCCGTGAGGTAGTAGTACGGCGCCACCGACTCGGTGAGGCAGATGGTGGGGCGGCGCGTCTTGAACACCTGCTGGAACGACTCGTCCCACACCTGCTGGAACTGGTTGCGCAGGAAGCCATCGAAGCTCAGCGGCGCAAACCATACCACGCGGGTATCTTCCAGAATACCACCGTGCAATGCCGCCTTGTGACGGAGCAGCAGCAGGATTTCCTTGAAGAAGGCTTCAATGCGCGACACGCCCTGCGGGTCCAGCTCCGCCGACCACTTCAGGTTGGTAATGAAGCGGTTCTGGGGCAGTTCCGAGGCGTTTTCGGTGTTGATGCTGAAACCGATGTTGATGTTGCTGAGCACCTTGGCCGGCTCGTTGGCAAACGACGTGGTTTCGCACACCGCAGTACGAATGGGGAATTCATACACCGAGCCGCCTTCCCCCACGAAGGAGGGCACAAACTCGCGGTTCTGCAGGGTAGCAATGTAGGTCCAGATCTGCCCGGCGCCGGTGCGGTAGCGCTGAGCGGCCGACAGGCCGGCATCGGCTACCGGAGCGTGCAGCCACTCCACCTGCACATCGGCCTCGCCAATGGTCAGCGGGCGCGGGTGAGCCGTGGGCGAATCGGCGTAGGCAATGTGGGTGTTGGTGGTACCGAAGTCTACCGCGAAGGTGAAGCGACGGGTGCCCCGGTCCAGCTCCCGCCAACGCGGCACGAACAGGCCGCGGGCCGGCTCCGCGCCAATGGTGGCGGGCGGGCAGGTCAGCTCTACCAGGTCGAAGTGGGTGCCGGTGACTTCATAGTACGTACTACCGGCGGTGGCCATGCTCTTTTGGGTGCGCTCGTACCGGGTGGCCCGGCGGGCGGCGCCCTGCTCCGTGATTCGCTCCCCGTTCACGAAGAACTGCAGGTCGTAGCGGCGACTGAGCATGGTGGGCGAGTTGTCGGCATCCACCAGCATTACCTTGTAGAGGTCGTTGTACTCGGGCTGGTAGCGCACCTTATAGAAGGGGAACACGCCCACGCCCACGGTGGCCTTCACAATGCGGCCCTTCTCCAGAATCTCGCGGCCCTGGGCATCCTTTGGGTTCTGCGGATTGGTGTAGTAGCTGCGCTCAAACGTGATGAAGCGGCCCGCCTGCACCGGCACCCGCAACTGCACGCGCACGTGGCTAAGGTCGATAGTAAAGGTGAGCAGCTCAGCTAGCTCGTTCTCCGTGAAGTACTCGAAGAAGGCTTGCTTTAGGGGCAGCAGGTAAGGAAAACGTGCCCGGCCTTGCCCGTCGGCGCCGTACTGGAACGTGACTTTACCGGTGTGGAAGCGCTGGGTGTTCAACTCGTAGGGCAACTCTACCAGCGAATCTTCCAGTAAGTCGCCTACAGTGAGGTAGGGGTACTTGAAGCCTTTGCCGGGCAGCACGCGGTTTTCCAGGGCTACTTCGTCGTGGTAGGGCACCGGCGTGCGGTCGTCCCAGGGCTGACCGTTAAGGTAGTTCGCGCCGGGCATCGTGAGGTTGGGTCGCAACACCAGGGGCCTGGGGCGGCCGCCTACGGCTTCGCGGGTCGGCTGGATAAACAGGTCGGAGCTGGTTACGGCCGACTGGTCGGCGCGGCCGGGCAACGGCACGCCTTTCACGCTCACCAGGTTGCCGTGCACATCTACCAGCGCGGGGTAGCGGGCCGCAAATTGCTGGGCGCTCCGGTCGCCCTGCATCTGGAGCTGGTTGATTTTGCTGCGGTCGAGCGAGGCGTACACGCTGCCGGCAAACTCGCGGCGCTGCAGTTGCGGGTAGGCTAAGAACAACTCGTACACGAACTCGCGGAATTGTGGGTCACGGTCTTCGAGCAGCACCGTTTGCTTGTCGAAGTAGTGGCCGCGGGCCTGCGGACGCTCCAGGTCCAGGGGTTTCACCTCGGGCCCGGTGAACAGGATAGTCAGCGGGGAGGTACCACCCAGTAGGCGCGTGCCACCCGCCAGCTCCGGCGACTCATAGTACACGAGGTACATGTCGGTGAAGTCGCGGAACCGCTCGTCCTGCATATACAGCTGCAGGGTTTCGCCCAGCAGGCGGGTGCCCTCCTCCTGCCGCATCCGACGAATTTCCGCCTCGGCATTCCAGCGGCGCAGCGTGATTTTGCGGCCCGCCTGGGTGTAGAGGTGGTAATTGTAGAGCAGTTCCAGCAGGTCCCAGAAGTGGGTCGTCAGCTCGTGGTACACCGAGCCGGGGTTGCGCTGCCCTTCGCGGGCTAGGAAGTCGAACGCCGTTTCAAACAGGTGCATCCGCGCAAACGGCGTCGGGATGCTCACGGCCAGGTTGCGGGACTTGCCCCCGGCCGGGTCTGTAACGGTATTGATTTCGGTGCTCGTTACCGGCGCCGTTTTCTGCCAGCCTTGAACCTGCTGGGAGCCATTATTATGTAAGCGAAGGACTTTGGCCATGTGCTGCGGAAATCTATTCTAGTAAGCTAGTTCCCCTCCTCAGATGAGGAGGGGTTAGGAGTGGTTGAGTGGCCTGGCGCAACTCGCGTCTGTCATGTCGAGCCCCGCGAGACATCTCGCGTGCTGACGTTGCGATGCTACCTCAACGATTCGGGCGAGATGTCTCGCGGGGCTCGACATGACGTTCTTAATTAATCGTTCAGGTTAAACAACATCAGCAACGAGGTCAACCACCCCGGCGTCGGCTAAAGCCGCCGCATCCCCTCCTCAGATGAGGAGGGGATTTTTTGTTCGGGAGTTACACTACCTTTACCTTCTCCGCAAACGCCTTGTCGGTCACATCATAGAACAGCTCCAGCATCTTGCGGAAGTTGTCGGGTTCCTGGATGGACTTTTCGGTTTTGTTGAGGTTATCGAGGAGGTAGTTATGGCTGAGACCTTTGTTGAAGAAGTCGTTCCACTTCTTTTCCACGGGCTTGCCGAGAATCATGGCGTTGAAATCGTCGGTTTGCAGGTCGAAGGGACGGAAAGAACGACGGTTCTGGGCCAGCTCCTGCAACCACTGATCCACGCCCGAGTCCTGGCTGTGCAGGAAGGTGTTCAGCTCCCGGAAGATGGGCTCATTGCGCATGGCGTAGTCCAGCTTCAAGTTGTCGGCGTAGGGCGCTTTGTCGGTGGGTAGGTGCTGCTTGTGGTAGCGCGTGAAGTACAGGAACTGCGTGAGCTGCTTGGCAATGATTTCGCGCGACTCATCGGGCAGGTGGCTGAACTGGATTTCCGGGGCATCGGCCTGCAGGCCATACTCATGGAAGTGCGGGCCGCCGGTGCGCAGCTCGGCGGGCGAGTAGCGCATAAAGTCCACGATGCTCAGGGCCGCTAGCAGCTCAATTACGTGGGCTTTGTTCTTCTGCTGGGTGCCGCCGGGCTGGTTTTCGTAGGGCGTATCGGGCGTGTCGGCGAGGTAGTACAGCGCGTCGAGGCCCTGGAGGTTGTGCTCGTAGTAGCTGAGCGCCGCCTTCGTTTTCGTCAGGAAGTTGTTGGAGTCGATGACGGCATTGTCTTCGCTCTGGAGGGCGAAGTAGGGCATCACCGTTACGGCACCCGTAGGCGCATCGCGCAGGTAGCGGGCGTTGCTGAGGCGGGTGTTGGTGTCCTTCAGGTTCTTGAGCATGAGCGGGAAGCCCGCCGCCCCCGTACCACCGAAGATACTCGACACGAAGAACACCCGGTCGCCATCCTGGAAGTTATCGGCGAAAAACCGCATTTCGGGGCTCTCCACCAGCTTGTTCAGCACAATGCTGCCCACGTTCGGGGAGCCGCGGAAACCAATGGTCAGGGGACTCTCCAGGTTATCCTGGGTGAAGAGCAAATCCACGAGGCCCTTCGAGTCAACCGACAGGCCGTCGTAGCTCAAGTACTGCCGGAAGCTCTGGTTAATGCCGCCGAAGTCGAAGATGAAGGTATCCTTTACCGACCCGTTCACATCCTGCGAAATGCCGCTCAGCGTGCTGATATCGGTCTTGAAGAAGCCTTCTTCGCGCGGACCCAGGCGCTTGTAGATCTGCTGGTAGCTCTGCAGCAGCTGCACCGTGCGGTTCATGTCGCCGTTGTGGGCGTCGGGGTCAATGATGATGGGCACTACCCGGTCGCAGTTGGGCAAATCCACGCCCGCGGCCAGCAGCATGGTGAGCGAGCGAATCACGCGGGAGCCCGTGCCGCCGATACCGAATAAAAACAGTTTAGCCATGTTGGGAAGGAAGAGCTGAGAACTGAGAGTTGAGAACTGAGAGTCTTTCGGACACCTAGGCTGATATCCTAACGATTCTAAGCTCTAGGCTCTCCATTCTCACTTCTGAATTTAAAAAGGCGTGGTACTCGCGTTAGTGGAGCCTTTGCGCAGAATCAGGGAGAAGAGGAAAAACCAGATCAGACCGAGGATGGCGTTCCAGGTGGCCAGCCAGTAGATGTAGCTGTGGTCCGTAACCTGCTGGGCGTGGGCCTGGCTGATGGCAATTCCGAAAGCAACCAGGGCATTTAACACCAGAAAAATAGCCCAGTGCCGACCTTTGTTGAAGGTGGCTACCCCCATCATCCGGTTGATAACATAGTAGAAGATGACCACCAGCGCCAGCGAAATGCCAATGTTGAGCAGGCCAATGTTGGGGAAAACTACGTCGCGGTACACGGGGGTATCGGCGGGTGGTTGCGGGGCGCCGATGAGTTCGTAGATGGAGCGGAACAGTGCTTTCATGGAAGGGAGAAGGGCCAACTAGCGGTTGGCAGTTCGTTGAACGATAAGGACGGAACGAAATTGTAAGCACGGCCGCAGCAGGGAAGCTGCTGCATTCGAATTCGTTAATGAACGAAAACCATTCCAATTGCGCCGCAACGCGCGGGCAGCGCACATCGGCCGAAAGCCTACCGCGGCGCTATTCGCCTGGCTGTAAGGTTAATGGCAGCTCGAAAATCGGCTTTTTTTCTGCGCCGCTTTGCGCTTCCAGCCCGTCGAGCAGCCCGCTAAGCGCAAAGGTTTTGGGGGCGGGGGTAGCGTCGTTGCGGGTGGTCCACTGCGCTACCCAGGCGGGGCGCTGGTCCTGGAGCCTGAGCACCAACGGACGGGCGGCCTTGGGCGGCCGGGTCAGGCGCACTTTGGCGAAGTGGGTGAACTTACTTTCCGGGCCGCTGCTGGCCTTGGTTTGACTGGTGGTCGCGGTTACGTCCAGCAGCTTGGCGTCGGTGTCCACGCCTTGCAGCTTCAGATTCTGCTTGAGGTAGGCCAGGTCGCGGTATTGTCCCGGCAGAGTTGTTAGGTCCATTCCGACCACAAACTCTACGGGTTGCTGGGCCGAGGCTTCACTTACGGCTACTACCCGGTAGCTTTCGGCGTTGCGTTTGCTGGCACCCGCGTCGCCGTAGTACCAGCTGCCTTTGTTCTGGAATTTGCTGAGTAGGGAGTAGTTCGGCTGGGGGTAGGTAACCCCGAAATGCGCCTGCTTGCTGGGCTGTTGCTCGAGCAGGGCTTGGTCGAAGGTGCGAACGGCGTCGGCGGGGCCTACCACCCAGATGTAGTAGGGAATTTCGGTGTCGCAGCAGTTGGTTTTCTTGCCCGAAGCCACCAAAGCCGGGTAGTAGGTGCCGCGGAAGTCCGAGGTGTAGCCGTACACCGACACCGCCATTTCGGGGTGGCTGCCGCTGCGGGTCAGGGCATCGGTGATGTCAGTTTTGATGTAGGGAATGGCGCCGGCGTTCTTCGGCGAGTAGATAAAGTCTGAAATCAGCACGCTTACGCTACCCGGCTGGTAGTAATTGCTCATCAGCGTATCCAGCACCGAGGGAATGTCTGTACTCTTGGCCGGCTGCTGAATACCGCTGCGCACGGTGGTCGAAATACCCTGGTACGAATCCTTGTAAGGGCGCTCCTTGATGCGGTAAAACGTTTTCTGGCGGGCTGCCGAGGTGCGGTTTACTTCCGAGAGAAACTGCGCTACGTGCTGCTGAAACTTGGTATTCTCGCCGCTAGCCCCGGTTTTGGGCATGAAGCCCTCCATGGAGCCCGACACTTCCAGGAACACATTCACGGTCTGCAGAGGCTGCGAAGTAGCTGCCGCCGCTACGGCCGACTCAGGAGTTCTGACCGGAACGGCCCCGGGAACTTCCGTTGGTGGTACGTCCGTGGGGGCTTCTTGGGCGGCTCCCTCCTCCGTTTTCATGTCGGAGCGGGAGTAGCAGCCGGGCAGCAGCAGCAAGGTGAGCCCAAGGGCGGGCAACAGGCGGGAAAAGGAGGTCAGGTGGCGCATCGGGCTAAAGTAACGACAATCTGCCCTTGCCGGATACAAGAAGTGAAATTGTGAGATAGTGAGTTTGCTGTTCCGCCGACGCAAGTTGCACAGTCTGGTCCGTTAGAATGGCAAACTCACTATCTCACAATTTCACCAGTTTACTACTCAGCTGTAGTCAATCTCCGTGTTGTCGCCGATGTTGAGGCTGTGACGGGTGCCTTTGAACAGCGCGTCGGAGCCCACAATGCAGTCGTGCATGACGGCGGAGCGTAACTCCGAGTAAGAGCCGATGATGGACTCGCTCAAAATGGTGTTTTTCACGATGGTCCGGTCGCCGATGGCCACGTTCGGGCCGATGATGGAGCCACTGATCTGGCAGTCCTTGCCAATGCTGACGGGCGGAATGATAATGGTATCGGGAAACTCGGGGTAGTCGCGGCGCTTCAGGAACTCGGTGCGGTTGAGCAGGCGGGCGTTGGCTTCGAGCAAGCTGTCCTTGCGGCCGCAGTCAAACCAGTTATCCACCGACGTCGTCACCATTTCAGCCCCATCCTGAATCATGAGCATGAGCGCGTCCGTGAGCTGAAACTCGCCGTGGGTGCGCTGGTCCTGGTCGATGATACGCTCCAGGGCCGAGGCCAGCCAATCGGGGTTGGCAATTTTGTACAGGCCTACCAAGGCGTAGTTCGACTTCGGTATCCGGGGCTTTTCCACCACTTTCGTCACGCGGCCACCGGCTCCGGTTTCTACCAGGCCAAACAACGAAGGCGTCTTTACCTCCTTCACCGCCAGCACGTTGCCCGGCGCCCGCATCATCTCGGGCAGGTCAACGTCCACAATGGTGTCGCCGAGCAGGATCAGAATGCCGTCCTGCTCGTAGCGAAACTGGTCGCGGGCCAGCCACAGGGCGTGGGCAATTCCCTCGCGCGGCTCCTGCACCACAAACGACGTACGCAATTGCGGGTACTGGCGGCGCACGTAGCTTTCTACTTTCTCACCGAGGTAGCCGATGATAAAAACGAACTCCTGCACGCCGGCCTCCACCAGCCGGTCGATGATGTGGCCCAGAATGGTATTGCCCGCCACCGGCACCAGCGTTTTGGGCTGGGTGTGCGTGTGAGGGCGTAAACGTGAGCCAATACCGGCTACGGGAATAACTGCTTTCATGCGAGAGAGAAATCGGGAAGCACCGAAGCGCAAAATACGGAATCAACCGGGAGCAGCACCTATCACAACCGCAGTGGCTTGAATTCGTACTTTGCTGCGACGAAAAGGTGAAGCGCGGAAAGGCGGAATAGGTTTCGGGAAATGCCTGAAATGCTTCCGCCCCGATTTTCCGTCGGCCTCTTTCACTCCCTTACTCCCTTATTTTTCACCTCTCCCAACCAATCATGAAACGCTTTCTGCTCTATTTTGCTGGCCTCGTGCTGCTGCTCTCGCAGTCCTCGTGCGGCTATAACTCCATGGTATCCAAGGACCAGGCCGTGAAAGCCCAGTGGGCCAACGTGCAAAGCGCCTATCAGCGCCGCTCCGACCTGATTCCGAACCTGGTAAACACCGTGAAAGGTGCTGCCAACTTCGAAAAGTCAACCCTGACGGACGTAGTAAATGCCCGCGCCAAGGCTTCGAGCGTGCAGCTGAACGCCGACCAGCTGACGCCCGAAAACATTCAGCGCTTCCAGGAAGCCCAAAGCCAGCTGAGCAGCGGATTAGGCCGTTTGCTGGCCGTATCGGAAAATTATCCGGAGCTGAAAGCCAACGCCAACTTCCAGGAGTTGCAGGCCCAGATTGAGGGTACGGAAAACCGCATCAACGTGGAGCGCAACAAGTTCAACACGGTCACCAACGACTACAACGGCTACGTGAAAAGCTTCCCCAACAACCTGTTTGCCGGCATGTTCGGCTTCAAGGAGAAGCCGTATTTCGAGGCCGATGCTGCCTCGCAGAAAGCGCCTACCGTTCAGTTTTAATTAGAGGCTGGGGCCTTAGGAGCTTGGGGGTTGGTTGCTGTACTGGCAGGATTACGCCGGACAAAACCAAGGTTCCAAGGTCTTAAGGCCCTAAGACCCTATCATCTCATGACCAATCCTCTCACCCCCGAGCAGGAAGCCGCCCTGGTAGCTGCCATCCGGCAGGCGGAGCTGCGCACCTCCGGCGAAATCCGGGTGCACCTGGAAGACACCTGCCCTACCCCTGAGCCTCTGGACCGAGCCGCGCAGGTTTTTGCCGAACTGGGCATGCATCGCACGGCCCAACGCAATGGCGTGCTGTTTTACCTGGCCTGGCAGAGCCGGCAGTTTGCCATCATTGGCGACGCGGGCATTAACGCGGCCGTTCCCGACGACTTCTGGGAAATGGCCAAGGAAAATGTGTTGCAACACTTCCGATCCGAGAAATATGTGACGGGACTTGAGCAGGGCATTCAGCTGGTAGGAGAACAACTCCGCCGCTACTTTCCCTACAATGCCGCCACCGACCAAAATGAACTCGACGACTCCATCTCGTTTGGCGGCACTCCGCCCCCGCGCGCATGAGGTCGATGCTACCTTCTTTCTCTTACCCCATGCCTACGCTCCGCCTTTGGCTGCTTAGCCTGCTGCTGGCGCTGACACACCTAACCGGCCTGGCGCAAAACATTCCGCCCCGCCCTACCCCTCCCCGCCTTGTGAATGATTTGGCGGGTATGATGCGCCCCGAGGAAGTGCAACGCCTGGAGCAAAAGCTGGTAGCCTATAACGATTCTACCTCCTCGCAAATTGCCGTAGTCACGGTGCCTACCCTCGGCGACTACGACATCTTCGATTACGCCCAGCAGCTGTACCAAACCTGGGGCATTGGCCAGAAAAGCAACAACAACGGCATTCTGGTACTAATTGCCCAGCAGGAGCACAAGGCCCGCATTCATACCGGCTACGGGCTGGAAGGGGCCATTCCCGATGCCCTGGCCAAGCGCATCATCTCCAATACCATTGTCCCGGCCTTCAAGGAAGAGCAGTACTACGCGGGCCTGGACCGGGCCACCGATCAGCTGATTGCCCTGGCCAAAGGCGAATACAAAGCCGACCAAACCACCCAGCCGCGCCCGCGCCGCGCCGATGACTCCAGCGGCTCAGGCTGGACGTTCTGGTTGGTTATTGGCGCGCTTATCCTGTTTATCCTGCTTCGTAACCGCGGTGGCGGTAGCGGCGGACGCCGGAGTGGCGGCTTTGGCGGCGCCATGATTCCCCCCATTATCTTCGGTGACTTCAGCGGCGGCCGTGGCGTGTTTGGCGGCGGTGGCGGCTTCGGCGGCGGTGGGGGTGGTGGCGGTTTCGGCGGTTTCGGCGGCGGTAGCTCCGGCGGCGGCGGTGCCTCCGGCGACTGGTAAGCGGTGAAATGGCGAGTTGGTGAGGTGGTCGTGCTCAAGTCCCTACTCAGTTATCCTGGCGAGGAGGCATGATGACACCAGCCTTTCCCGAACTAACAAGCTACGCCTTCTCATATAACAAGCCCTTATTCTCAGCACGAGGATAAGGGCTTGTTATATTATTAAGCTTTAGAAAAAGAGAGAAAGGATGGCGGCTTGCCTTCTTGCCAGGACAGAACAACTCATCAAGGCACTCAATCATTGAATCATTTTGTACACTGGTAACTCATAGAATGGGCGTAGCAGCTGCACCACGTCCAGGGCGTCGGCCAAGGCCTCGTGGGCCACGGTGTCGTCCTCGAAGCCGGCGCGGGCTTTGCAGATTTGCATGGTGGGCAGGCGGGTATCCTTGCGCCAGTTGAGGTAGAAAGCGGCCGGGTCCAGCATGGCCGGCTCCGCCCGCACCAGGGTGACATAGCCGGGTAACTCGCGCAGAAAACCCAGGTCAAAGGAGGCAATGTTCTTGCCGGCCATGGTCACGGTGACGCAGTCCTGTTTATCTGGCTTGAAGCCTTGGGTCAGCAGAAACTCCCGCAGCTGGGGTAGTAGCTCCTCCGGGGTGCACAGCTCGGGGTTGGGTTCCTTGCGGGCTAGTTCTTCCAGCAAACGAGCATTCAGGGCCAGCGCCCCAGCCGTGCCTACGTACTCCGGGTGGCGCACTACCCGCCGGAAGGCCGGCAGTTCCGCCAAGGGTAGCAGCTTCTTACTATCTTCTACCACGGCCGCCAGCTCCAGAATCTGGTGGCGCTGGGGCTTGCCGCCGGTGGTTTCCAGGTCGAGGGAGAGGTAGCGCATAGGCTAGGGTGTACGCGGCCAAGCGGTAGGGCGTTGAATTACATACTGCCCAGGCACACCGGGAACTATGCTAACGGCCACCTTATGCACTGCAGAACCTTCCAGTTACCGACCTAGCGCCAACTCCACTACCGGCGTGAAGCAGCTGGTGGGGCAATAGGCCAAGCGTCAGACAGTTAATGGTCGCTCATGACGCCCGCCTGAACGGCTATCTGCAGACGATTTTCGGCGGGCGGTACAGGACAAGAGTATTGCCCTCCATACGCACAGTAGGGATTGTAGGCCTGGTTGAAGTCCAGCACAATTTTCCCCTGCCGAATCTGGCCCCGTCGCAGGTCCAGGTAGCGGCCACCGCCGTAGCTGCCGTGCCCATTGGTGCGGTCAGTGAAGGGCACGAACAGGTAGTCGCGGTACTCCGGGTTGCGCTGCAGGTCCAGGCTCTGGTACACCACCAGCTGCTGCGGTTTGCCCTCGAAAGCGAAGTGCAGCACGCCATATTTGCGGTACTGGGGCCGGCGGGCGGTGCTGGTCACCATCTGGAAAGGCGCCCCCAACGAATCGGCTTCAAACCGAGCTTCTACGCAGGCTGCGTAGTTGACGGGGTAAAATGGCAGTCCCGTGAAGCTTTTCTGCGCTTCCGCCGGTAGCGGCGACTCCGCGGGGTTCCGGTACTCGGCGTTCAGCTTCTGCTGGAAGGCAAAGACCTGCTGGCTGTGCTCCGCCACAGACGGCCGCCCGGCCGGGGTAGTCGATTGGGCTGCTCCCATAGCAGCGCCCAGAGCCAGCGGAAGAGCCAGCAGCCAATGGGTAGTGTTCATGCCCGAAGATAATGCCCGTTGGCTAACCATTGGGGCCTCCACCTGAACATGACGCGCCCCTGCCCGTTTACATACTTCGCCCTGCCTACCGCTCGTATCTTCGCCCCACTATGACTCCTGACACTGCCGCCGCCCAGCCCCACAAGCTTTTCCTGCTCGACGCCTTTGCCCTGATTTACCGCGCCCACTTTGCCTTCAGCAAAAACCCGCGCGTCAACTCCAAGGGCCTGAACACCGGCGCCATTCTGGGTTTTACCAACACCCTGGTGGAAGTGCTCCAGAAGGAGAAGCCCACCCACATTGGGGTAGCTTTTGATGCCCAGAAAAAAACTTTCCGCCACGAGCAGTTTGCCGAGTATAAGGCCCAGCGCCAGGCCATGCCCGAGGACATCGGGCTGGCCATTCCTTACATCAAGAAAATCATTCAGGCCTTCAACATTCCCATTCTGATGGTGGATGGTTTCGAGGCCGATGACGTAATTGGCACCCTGGCTCAGCGCGCCGAGCAGCAGGGCTTCGGGGAGGTGTTTATGATGACGCCCGACAAGGACTACTGCCAGCTCGTGACGGACTGCGTCAAAATCTACCGGCCCGCCTTCATGGGCAATGCCGCCGAGGTGCTCGACGTAAAGCACGTGCTGGAACGCTTCGAAATTGAGCGGCCCGAGCAGGTTATCGACATTCTGGGTTTGCAGGGCGACGCCTCCGACAATATTCCGGGCATTCCGGGTATCGGGGAGAAAACGGCTAAAGCCCTGATTCAGAAGTATGGCTCGGTGGAAAACCTGATTGCCAACGTGCATGAGCTCAAGGGCAAGCAGCAGGAAAACGTGCGCACCTATGCCGAGCAGGGCCTGCTGAGCAAGGAGCTGGCCACTATTCACCTGGATGTACCCATTGAGTTTCACGAGGAAAATTTGCGCCTGGAGCAGCCCAACGTGGAGCAGCTGCGCCAACTGTTCGAGGAGCTGGAGTTCCGGCAGCTGGCGGCCCGGGTGCTGGGCGGGGGTAGCGCCGCCGGCACCGCGGCCACACCCGACCGGGCCAACCCCCGCGCCGGTTCGCGCCGCCCGCGCGTGGCCGAAGGGCAGGGCAGCCTGTTTGCTTCCTCGGCCGATGCGGCTGTAGGCATTGCCGCCGAAGAAGGCGAAACCGGCTCCTTCGGGGCGCCGGCCGGGCCGCGCCTGACGTTGCAGGACGTGCCCCACCAGTACCACCTCATCGACACGCCCGAGCTGCGCCAGAGCCTGCTCAAGTTCCTGCTCCAGCAAACCGAAGTCAGCTTCGACACCGAAACCACCGGCCTCGACACCATGACGGCCCGGCTGGTAGGCCTCTCCTTCTGCTGGCTGCCCGGTGAGGCCTATTACGTGCCCGTGCCCCACGACGACCAAGCCGCGGCCCAGGCTTTGGTGGATGAGTTCCGGCCGTTTTTCGATGCCGAGCATATTGTGAAGGTGGGGCAGAATATCAAGTACGACCTTACTATTCTGCGGCACTATGGCGTGCGGATGCGCGGCCGGCTTTTCGATACTATGCTGGCCCACTACCTGCTGGAGCCCGACATGCGCCACAACATGGATGTGCTGGCCGAAACCTACCTGCACTACACGCCCGTGAGCATTCTGGAGCTGATCGGCCCCAAAGGCAAAAACCAGAAAACCATGGCCGACCTACCCCCCGCCGAGGTGTCGGACTATGCTTGTGAGGATGCCGACGTGACCCTGCAACTCAAGCACGTGTTCGAGCCCCTGCTGAAGGAAGTGGGTTTGCTGGACTTGCTCAACGAGGTAGAAAACCCCTTGGTGCCCGTGCTGGCCGACATTGAGTACGAGGGCGTAAAGATTGACTCCTCGGCTATGGGCGAATACTCGGCTGAGCTGCAGGGCTATATTCAGGACATTGAAAAGCAGATTTTCTCAGAAGCCGGGCAGGAGTTTAACATTGGCTCCCCGAAGCAGTTGGGCGAAGTCTTGTTTGACAAAATGGGCCTGGGCGGCGGCAAAATCAAGAAAACCAAAACCGGCCAGTACGCCACCGGCGAAGAAATCCTGAGCCAGCTCGCGGCCGATGCCCCCATTGCCGGCCTGATTCTGGAACACCGCCAGCTTACCAAGCTCCGCTCCACCTACGTTGAGGCCCTACCCCAGCTGGTGTGCGAAGCCGACGGCCGCGTGCATACCTCCTTCAACCAGGCCGTAACCGCCACCGGCCGCCTCAGCTCTACCAACCCCAACCTCCAGAACATCCCGATCCGGACGGAAAAAGGCCGGGAAATCCGCAAGGCCTTCGTGCCGCGCGACGAGCAGCACGTACTGCTGGCCGCCGACTACTCCCAGGTGGAGCTGCGCATCATGGCCGACTTTTCGGGCGACCAGACCATGATTGAGGCCTTCCGCCAGGGTCTCGACATTCATACCAGCACCGCCAGCAAGGTATTTCACGTGCCCCTGGACCAGGTGGATGGGGAGATGCGCCGCAAGGCCAAGACCGTCAATTTTGGCATCATCTACGGCATTTCGGCCTTTGGGCTGGCCCAGCGCATCGGCATTTCCCGCAAGGAAGCCACCGACATTATCGAGACCTACTTCCAGGAGTTTTCGTCGGTGAAGCAGTTCATGGACGACAGCATCAACAAAGCCCGGGAGCTGGAGTACGCCACCACCCTGCTGGGCCGCCGCCGCTACCTGCGCGACATCAACTCGCGCAACGCTACCCTGCGCGGCTACACCGAGCGCAACGCCATTAACGCCCCCATCCAGGGCACCGCTGCCGACATCATCAAGAAGGCCATGATCAACATTCATGAGTGGCTGGTGCAGGAAAAGCTCGGCACCAAGATGATTCTACAGGTACACGACGAACTGGTATTTGACGCCGTGCAGGAGGAGGTTGAATTCATCACGCCTAAAATCAAGGAACTAATGTCCAACGCTCTGCTTCTACCCCACGGCGTGCCGCTGGAAGTAGAGGTTGGCACTGGCCGCAATTGGCTGCAGGCCCACTAAGCTGTTCCTCAGCACCAACAGCAAAAAGCGCCGTTCCCAACCGGGAACGGCGCTTTTTGCTGTTAATTGGGTTTGATTACTGCGCTGTAAAAGTCTGGCGGGTAACGATAGTGGGCGTGCCGCTGGCATCCGTCATTTTTACCACCAGCTTGGTTTCCGTCAGCTCTTCAATATCGCCTTTCTGCGTGCTCGACAGCAAGCCCGTGCCGAAGAAGCCCGCCTGATATACTACTTTTTTGTCGTTGTCGGACAGGGCCCAGACGCCCGTGGTGCTGGCTGGGTCAGAGGAACTGTAGCGGGTAGCACCTTCTTCTGAAACGAAGACGTTGTTGGCCTGAAACTTATAAATATTGTCTTTCTCGTACGATTCGTAATCATCGTAGGTATTAACCGGGGCGGCGGTGCCAGTAGCTTCAGTTTCAGCCGTGAGCTTCCAACTTTTAGCCATCAGCAGTTGACTGGCCGATTTACTCGGCGAGGGATTGTTTTCCTTGTCATCACTGCCGCAGCTTGCGAAGAAAGTGCTGGCGGCCAGCGACAAAGCCAAAAGAGAAATACGCTTCATAAATAACAGTAAAACGAGAATGGATTAGTTGATGTGAAGCAAAGATATAGTTTACCCTTAGTATACCCAATCTATGATTTGTCTGTAAACCTTGCTTCCAGCGCAGCGTCGGACCGTAACCATCGTAAGCAGTTGACGCTCAACTACGTCTTAGGGCCATTTTTAGGTTACAATTTTTCTACTGGACTGCTTAAAACTGAAAGCCACCTTTCTTGGTACTACATACCATGTCTGAAACAACTGCTTTTGACGTCGTCGTTATTGGGGCCGGACCGGTGGGGCTGGCCTGCGCCATTGAGGTGCAGCGGCGCGGGCTCACGGCCGCCGTGCTCGATAAGGGCGCACTGGTAAATTCCATTATTGGGTACCCTACCAACATGGAGTTTTTCTCCACCCCGGAGCTACTGGAAATTGGGGGCCACCCCTTCCCAACCAGCCATTACAAGCCCCTGCGGGAAGATGGTCTCGACTACTACCGGCGGGTAGCATTTGCTGAAAATCTGCACTTGCGCCTCTATGAGCGAGTAGTAGGGCTGGAAGGCGAGCCGGGACGCTACGAGGTAGTCACGGAGAAAGGCCGCATCAACTGCCGCTACGTTATTATTGCTACCGGCTTCTACGACGTGCCCAACTACCTGCACGTGCCCGGCGAAGACCTGCCCCACGTGACTCATTACTACAAGGAACCCTACGCCCACACCGGCCAGGATGTGGTAATAATCGGGGCTAAAAACTCCTCGGCTAAAGCGGCCTTGCAGTTGCTGCGGGCCGGAGCCCGCCCGGTAATGGTCGTGCGCGGCGAGGCCATTAGCGAGTCGGTGAAATACTGGATTCGGCCCGACCTGCTTAACCGCATCAAGGAAGGCCGCATCAAGGTCTACTTCAACGCCAGCGTGCAGCGCATTACGCCCGAGACAGTAGAAATCCAGACGCCGGAGGGCCCCCAGACGCTGCCCGCGTCTTATGTGTACGCCCTGACGGGCTACCACCCCGACTTCCGTTTTCTGGCCGCGCTCGGCATTACTTGCCAAACCGACGCGGCTCTAACTCCCACCCACGACGCCGACACCCTGGAAACCAACCGGCCGGGCGTGTACCTGGCCGGCACCGTGTGCGGGGGCCTAAACACCAGTCGCTGGTTTATCGAGAATGGCCGCTACCACGCCCAGGTTATTGCTGCGCGCTTAGCTGGTGAGGCCGCGCCCGAGCTGCCGGAAGTACTGCAGCCCGTCCAGTTTTCCTGATCCAACCGACCAAACACAAAAAAGCCCTTTCCTGAAACAGAAAAGGGCTTTTTTAGTGTTCTATTTTTGGAAATTACTGCGGGAAACGGACGCCGCGGTAGTCATTGGGGTTAACAGTAGGCACGCTGGCGTTGTACTTCGAGTTGATAGCCCGAATCATTTCGTTGGCAATTACAGCATAACCCCGGGGCGTGGGATGCACACCATCCAGCGAGAACAGGTTGCCGGAGATGAAGGAGGCAGTGTTCGTCACGCCGTTGGTGGTAATACCCGAAGTTGCTACCCGCGCGAAGAAGGCATTGGAATCGAAAATGGCCAAGCCTTTTTCGTTTGCTTTGTTCGTAATGGCGGTATTGAAGGCAGTAGTAGCGGTTCGCACGTTCGTCTGCTCCGTAGCGTCCAGTACAAACTGATTAGGCACTGGGTTCGACTGTCCTACGCCGGTACCCACTCCGGCGCCTACTGGGAACGGACTGCCTGTAGTGGCAGTTCCGATAACGGCTGAGGAAGGTAGCGTCAACAGATCAGCATCCGTAGCCAAGCGCACTACCTGCGCCCCAGCCGTACCGGTGGTCTGAATGTACACGTCCAAGGCAGGGTTAGCGGCCTTGAAGCGGGCCCGAATATCAGCCACACGCACCGTCGTGAAGAACGGAATGTTGGTCACATCTGGAATGGTGGCCACAATACCCTTCGCACCGTTGGTCGTCAGCACGTTGACAATGCGGTTGTTCTTCAGCGTGAACGTATCGGTGCGGGTGATAATACCACCTACCCCACCGGTAGTAGCATATCCCAGGATATCGTTATTACCCAGCCAATTAGAAAAGAAGGTGGCCGTAGCGGCCTCCGCTTTCACGCGCTGGAAGTAGGTTTGGGTAGCTGTAGTAGCGGGCGTAATACGCTCAAAGTAGGCGTTACCCTGGGTGCTGCCGTAGCCGGCGGTATGGATGTCAGACAGCCGGATGCCTGGCACCCCTAAGTTGTCTACCCGGCCCTCATAGCGAGTATACAGGGTGGGGTTTAGGCTGCGGACTGCCAAGTTGGTAGTTACGTTGGCCGTGGTAGGCGTACCAGCCGATGTGAAGCCTGTTAGGCTCAGGTAGCCCGAACCGTTGCGCTGGGCTTCCGTGAACAAAGGCTGATTGAACTCGCCCCCGCCGGCAGTGCGGAATTGGGTAGCCAGAATGTTGGGGTAAGAATTCACTTGCCCTTCCAAGTACAGACCACCGTCGGAGAAGCCCGCCGTAAGTGAGTTGCCCACAGCAATGTAGCGGGAGAAATCAGCGGAGCCCTTGTTGGGCTTGAAGTCATCTTCTAAATCAGGCTGGCAAGCGGTGATGCCCAGCCCGAGTAGCGCTGCCAGGGGCGTAAACTTGCGAAACAGAAACGTATTCATGGGTCAGAGAGCGAGTCGCGGTTAGAAAGCGTAGTTCAGGCCAATGCCCGGAATGACGATGTTGGTTTTGTAGGTACCAGCAATGCGGTCCGTGGTGGCATTGTTGATCAACTCATTTTGCGTTTGGGTGCGCTTCTGAATTCCCACGTACTGGGCCGACAGATCCACCCCAAACTTGCCGAAAGAGTAGGAAGCGCCCACCGTACCACTGATTCGGTCGTTATCGGGCGTTTCGGGAGTCACGAATCCATCCTGCACAGGCGTCTGGTCATAAGCGCCACCGGCACGCACCGTCAGGCCCTCGGTTAGCTTGTACTGCCCACCCAGGCGGAAGGTGAGGGCGTCTTGGTAGGCGCGCTTCGACTCACTAACGGTTGAGCCATTGACCTGCTGGTCAAAGTCGAAGCGCAGCACGCGGTACTTGCTCCACTGGGCCAGGCTGGCGTCAAAGCCAATCGTTAGCTTTTCATTAGGCATAATGCCCAGGCCAACGCTGGTGGTAGCAATCAGGGGTAGCGTAGCGTTGAACTTGGTAGCCTGAAAGCGCGAGCTGAACGAAGCCGGAATACCCGAGAAGGTGACATCGCCATCCTTTACGACGGCATCAATTTTCGAGCGGTAGTTGATACCCAGCGACAGTTTATCGGAGGGCTTGAAGAAGATGCCAGCGTTGAAGCCAAACTTCGTATCGGCTTTGCCATCCAGTTCAACGTGCCCGTAGGAGTCCGGCAGTGCAATGTCGCGCTGCAGGTTTACGGCTCCGTAAGCCAGTACTACTAAGCCGGCGCCCACACTAAGCTGATCCGTAATGGCGTAGCTAACGGTGGGCTGCACGAATACAGATTTCAGGTCAATGTCCGTCAGTGAGGTGCGGCCTTCCCACCCGTTGGCGTACTGCAGCTTGCTACCAAACGGCGTGTACACGGCAATACCCGCCCGGAACTTACCCTCGGCCGGACCAAAGCCCGCGTAGAAATTCAAAGGAGTGGTGTAGCTGTTGCGCAGCTCGCGCTGCTGGTTGCTGCCTTCCGCCACGAAAGCGTTGCGGGCCAGGGTCAGGTTTACACCTACCTGCACGCCACGGTCCTTTACCATGGCCAGCGCGCCGGGGTTGTAGAACATAGCGGCCTGATCCAGCGACAAGCCCACGCCTACGCCGCCCATACCATTGTTCTTCTGGCCAGCCAAGGTTACCTGGTAGCCACCCGCCGAAGCCGCCGTACCCGAAAGCAGCGCCCCTCCCGCGAGGAGTAGAGATTTTAGATTCATACGAAGAGATGAGTGAGAATTTGGGGGTTTATGGCCTAAATGTAGCGAGAAAAACGAAGTTTAGTCGGCACGCCGACTAAGTTTAAACTAGTCTTTTCACGCCTGTGGCTGCTTTTTCGCTGGCGCGGTAGTTACTCCCCGGCTGGCCCAGGCTGCGGCCGACCGGTTTTCTGGCAGAGCCGGGCAGTAAGTAGTTACTTACGTCTTAGCCAGCTACTACTTCGCGCGAGGCCAAATCCAGGTGTTGACCCGCTACCAGCAGATGCACCCGGAGGTTTTGTCCGCTTACGGGCTCACCGCGCCTCACTTGGCTCAGGTTGCTACCCTGTAGGTCGCGGCCGTCGACCACGGTCACTACCCCATCTCCGAAAACCTCCGCGTAGCGTCCGCCCCGGATGATAACGCCGGTTTCCTCAGCCAAGCCGACGCCCAGGCAGGTAGGATGCGTGAGCAGCGCATGGGCCAGGCGGCCAAAACGGCCCCGTTCGACAAAGTGCTGGTCAATGATGAGGTGGGCTATCAGGCCCAGGCCGGCACTGGTTTGCGTACCGCCCTTGCGCAGGGCGCGCCAGCCGTAGCCCTGCACCACCATATACTCGGGCATAACGGCCGCGCCAGCACTGGTACCGGCAATAATAAAGGTGGCTTCCTGCTGGTACCGCTCGCGCAACACGCCCAAGAACTCCGTTTCCTGCAAGAAATCCGTAATACGTTCCTGGTCGCCGCCGGTGAAGAAAACAAGGCCGGCCCGGCGCAACCGGCGTAGCGTGTCGGGGGCATCGGCGGGGTGCTGCTCACTGATGCGCAGGTGACGGGCACCGGTGCAGCCTAGTTCGCGCAGGGCCCGCTCGTAGGCCCGCCCCGAGCGGGTATCGTCGCGGGAGGCCGCCGTAATAATTTCAACCGGGGAGCCCACCTCCGGCAGCAGGTCGCGGAGCAGGGCCAGCATGGCATCGTCGTCGCCGCCGCCGAGGGCAACGAGCGTACCGAGAGGCGGAGCAGCGGAGAGGTGAGCCATAGGAAAGCAGGGAGAAGTAGGCTAAAAAGTAGACGGAAACCCGCAGCAAGGAACTGCCTAACGCCGGGCAAGGTTACGGTCGGGCTTGGCGGGTGCCGCTTTTCCGGGGCTGGGTAGGCGGCATAGCCCCCGCCGGATGCGCTGCGTACACGGCTGCAACCGCCCGCAGAAATATCCCTACCCGGCTACCAAGCGGGCCCGGAAAAGGCTACTTTTGCGCGCCGGTTCGGCCTTGTTCACCAATTCCCTCCTGCCTAGCGAAAAACACCCCTCTTGCAGTTCATGAATCAGCACCCGACTACCGACCACATCACGTCCCTGATTCAGGAGGGCGAGTTTTTCAAACTCAAGGAAGTACTCAAGCGGTTTGAGCCGCATGAGGTAGTAGAGCTGCTTGAACAGGAAGAAGAACGGGAGCAGCTCATTATTTTCCGCCTGCTACCGCTGAGCTTGGCCACTGAGGTGTTTGAATACCTCGACCTGGATATTCAGAAGCACTTTCTGGCCAACCTCTCCCAGGATAAAATAGCCGACATTCTTAACGAAATGTCGCCCGACGACCGGACGGCCCTGCTGGAGTTCCTGCCCGACGAGCTGGTGCGGGAGCTGATTCAGACCCTCTCGGAGCCGGAGCGGCGCGTAACGCTGGAGCTGCTGGGCTACCCCGAGTACTCGGTGGGCCGCCTGATGACGCCCGACTACATTGCTATTCGGGAAAGCTGGACGGTGCAGCAGGTGCTGGACTACATCCGCCGCCACGGCGGGCAGTCGGAGACGCTGAGCGTGATGTACGTGACTGACGAGCGGGGCGTGCTCATTGATGACATCCGCATTCGGGAGTTTCTGCTTTCCCCGCCCGAGCGGCGCGTGAGCGAGCTGATGGACCACCGCTTCGTGAAGCTTAACACGATGCAGGACCAGGAAGAAGCCATTGAAGTATTCCGTAAAAACGACCGAGTAGCCTTGCCCGTCGTCAACGATGAGGGCGTGCTGTTCGGCATTGTGACCATCGACGACATTCTGGATATCCGGGAGGAAGAGGACACCGAGGACATCCAGAAGCTGGGCGGCTCGGAGGCCCTGGATGAGCCCTACCTGGCTACCTCCATCTGGAGCATGGTGAAAAAGCGGGCGGGCTGGCTCGTGATTCTGCTCATCGGCGAAATGCTGACCACTTCGGCCATGCACCACTTCGAGGACGACTTGCAGAAAGCGGCCGTGCTGGGCTTGTTCATTCCCCTGATTATTTCGGCGGGCGGCAATGCCGGTTCCCAGGCTACCTCGCTGATTATCCGAGCCATGAGCCTGGGCGAGTTTACCCTCTCCGACTGGTGGCTGGTGCTGCGGCGCGAAATTATATCGGGTCTGCTGCTGGGCGGTATTCTGGGGGTAGTGGGGTCGTTGCGCATTGTGCTGTGGGCTACCACCATCGACCCCGGCTACTTCGGGCCGTACTGGCAGCTGATTGCCGTGACGGTGGGTTTCTCCCTGCTGGGCATTGTGCTATGGGGGGCGCTTTCGGGGGCCATGCTGCCCATGCTGCTCAAGCGCCTGGGCCTGGACCCGGCCACGGCCTCGGCCCCGTTCGTGGCGACGCTGGTGGACGTGACGGGCCTGATTATTTACTTTTCCGTGGCTACGTTCGTACTGAGTGGCACGCTGCTGTAAGCGCGGCTTTAAGCTGTTCCTATGCGCCTTTCTGCCTTCTGTGCTCTTGCTGGAACCGGGCTGCTGACCGGGTGCGCGGCCGTGGGGCGCCTTCCCGACCTGGAGCCCGGCGACTACCAGCTGTTTCGCACCAACGACCCCGCCCTGACCGCGGCCGCCGGCCCGGAGCGCGCCTTTTACGTGGAGCAGGCCCATGATTCGCTGACGTTTGTCTCGCAGCCGACTGCCGATGGGGCGCCGCGCCGCTTTAGCTACGGCCTGCGCCGGGGCCACCACGTCATCCTGCTCGACCGTAAGTTCGACCTCGACGTTTTCACGATTCCCTTCAAGGCCCGGCCGCCCCAGGGCCCGGTGCCGGTGCAGCTCAACACCAACTTCAACGCGGCCCTGTACTTTGGCCGCCGGCTCGATTTTTACCACGTGAACAGCCGGGCGTTGCTGGCGGGCCGGCAGGAGCCGCAAATCCGGACGGTGGGGCTGGGCTACGGCCTGTTCACGGGCCTGGGCTCTACCTTCATCAACCCCGATGTGACGGGCCAGCGCAGCCAGGTAGCCGAGTACGAAGGCTTTGTGGTGCACGCCGGGGCCGCCGCCATCTACGACGCCCGCATCTTTAACCTGGGCCTGGCCATTGGGGCCGACCAGCTGCTGGGCCCCGACGGCCGCTACTGGATTTACCAGCGCAAGCCCTGGTTTGGGGTGCTGTTCGGGCTGGATTTGAACTGAGGAGTGGTTACCCCTGGCGGTTGTGCTGGTACCACCGCCGAAAGCCAACGCGGGCGAATAGCAGGGCTCCGAGCATAGATGGCAGCCACCAAAAGCAGCATACCAAACCATTTTCTACCAGGGCATCTACCACTTGATTTGCGCGTGGCCGTACTGCCAGACCCAGGCCGGTCATTTCCACTATCATCAATCCGTATGCCCCGGTCACCCACCAGTCCAGGGCAGTTCGGTAGGGCCCGGGCCGCAGATCAGCCAGCTTCACCAGCGCCCAACGCACAATCAGGGGCAAGAGTAAAAACACGGCGGCTAGCGCAACCACTGCTACCCCACGCGCCAGAAATAATCCACCATAAAAGAGCACGAGGGCTACCAAGTAGCCCAGAGAAGGAAATATAAAACACAGTGGTATCAGAGCCAGCACCAGCAGGCCTAGCATCCAGGCCACTTTATACACTAGTATTCTTACTACTTTATACATAAGCCTTACTGGGTAGAATTACTACCTAAGTATATCCTTAAAAATCAACCCGGCCGCGGTTGGCTTTCTTGTCGCCGTGCTTTTTCTTGGATTCCAGGCGCTGGCGTACGGCACCTTTGCTAGGCTTGGTGGCTTTGCGCGCTTTGGGCTTGTGCAGGGCCTTTTGTAGGGTTTCGTAAAACTTGCGGAGGGCAATTTCCTTGTTGCGCAGCTGGCTGCGGTCTTCCTGGGCGGCAATGAGTAGTTCGCCTTCAGTAGTGAGTTTGGAGGCCAGCTTCTGCAGGAGGGTTTGCTTTTGCTCCTCAGTGAGCAGCTCAGAATCTGCCAGGCGGAAGCGCAGCTCCACCCGTGATTCTACTTTGTTTACGTTCTGGCCACCTGGGCCACTGCTGCGGCTGGTTTGAAACTGCAGTTCGGGCAGGAAAGCGTCGGCGGGAGGAAGCATGATAACCTATCGAGAATAAAGAAAAGCGGGCAGACACAGGAAGCTGCATACGGCTTACCCGACTTTATCGGCCGCAAAATGCAGCATTTTCCAGAGCAGCCAGCCGAGTACGCCCGCCCGAACGGTCCAGGCCAGGGTGCGGGGCCAGTTGGTGCGCACCAGCCCATCAATGGCCACGTAGTCGTAGCCCTGAGCCAGGCGATTATGGAATGGCACGCTGATAAAGAAGGTGGCTACCCAAGCCAGCACCACCAAGACTAGCTGCCACCACCGGGCCGCCCCCAAGTCGTGGCCCTGCCAGGCCAGGGCCAGGGCCAGCAGCAGTTCCAGCACCATAGGGGCCATAACCACCCAGCTGATGCGGCGGGAATGCTGCTGGTGAAAAGCCGGAAAGGTTTCCTGGTTAGCCTGCGCGAAACAGGGGTAGTGCGCCAGCTGTACCGTCCAGATGACGCCCGTGAGGTAGGTGGCCAGCAGAAAATTCAGCAGCAGGAGTTGGGGCAGATTCATGGGCAGGCAACGCAAAAGACGAACGGCAGTCTTTCACGCCTACGTGAACCGCCGGGTTCGCGCTACATTCGCCTACCATATCGTTCATTTCTGCTCTTTATGAACCTCTCCCTTTCCCTGCGTCCCTGGCTGCTGGCCGCCCCCTTGCTGGGGCTGGCGGTAACCGCCTGCCAGCCCGGCAGTAACTCCGCCGGCAACCAGCCCGACCTAATCCGGGCCAACATTGACACGACCGTGCGGCCCGGCGACGACTTTTACAATTACGCCAACGGCACCTGGTTTAAGCAGCACCCCATTCCGGCGTCGGAAAGCAACTGGGGCATTGGCAAGGAAGTGCAGAACGAGGTGTACGCCCGCCTGCGCAAGCTCAACGAGGAAGCCGCCAAAACCAAGGCCGCGCCCGGCTCGGTACAGCAGAAAATCGGCGACTTTTGGGCCACGGGCATGGACAGCGTGACCATCAACAAGCAAGGCATTGCGCCGCTGAAAGGCGAGCTGGACCGCATCCAGGCCATAAAGTCGGTGGCCGATGTGCAGGCCGTTATGGCCCACTTGCAGCCCCTGGGCGTGAACACCATTGTGGGTGGCTACGTGGGCCAGGATGCTAAGAACAGCGAGAAAATGGCCTTGCAGCTGTGGCAGTCGGGCCTGGGCCTGCCCAACCGCGACTATTACTTCAACAAGGACGCCCGCACCAAGAACATCCGCCAGGAGTACACGAACCACTTGGTCAAGATGTTTAGCCTGCTGGGCCAGGATGCGGCTACTGCCCAGGTCAGTGCCAAGCGGGTAGTGGAGCTGGAAACCAAGTTGGCCGGGGCTTCGCGCAAACTCGAAGCCCTGCGCGACCCCTACGCCAACTACAACAAAATGGCCGTTTCGGGCCTGGATAAGCTCACGCCCGGCCTGAGCTGGAAGCCCTGGCTAGCCCAAATGGAGCTAGGCAAGGCCGACACCGTCATCGTGGGTCAGCCGGAGTTCTACCGCGAAGCCGGCCGCCTGCTCCAGTCGGCCCCGCTCGACGACTGGAAAGCCTACCTGCAGTGGCAGTTGGTGCACGCCTTCGCCCCTACCCTGAGCCAGGACTTCGACAATGAAAACTTCCGCTTCTACGGTACCGTGCTGCAGGGCGCCAAGGAGCAGCGGGCCCGCTGGAAGCGCGTGCTCGATGCCGAAGAAAATGCCATTGGTGAGGCCCTGGGTCAGCTGTTCGTGCAGGAGTACTTCCCGCCCGCTACCAAGAAGCGCTACGAGGAGCTGACGGCCAACGTGGTGGCGTCCTTCCGGGAGCATATCAACGCCCTGGACTGGATGAGCGACTCCACCAAGCAAAAGGCCCTGGTGAAGCTCACCAAAATCACCCGCAAAGTGGGCTACCCCGAGAAGTGGAAGGACTACTCCAGCCTGCAGATTGACCGCAGCTCCTACGCCCAGAACGTGATGCGGGCCAACCAGTGGGCCTACCGCTACAACATTAATAAGCTGGGCAAGCCCGTAGACCGCACCGAGTGGGGCATGACCCCGCAGACCTACAACGCCTACTACAACCCCAGCAACAACGAAATTGTGCTGCCGGCCGCCATCTTTGCCATTCCCGGCCTGATTGACGCCAACGCCGACGATGCCATCATTTACGGCTATGCCGGGGCCAGCACCATCGGCCACGAGCTCACCCACGGCTTCGATGACGAAGGCAGCCAGTTTGATGACAAAGGCAACCTGCGCAACTGGTGGACCAAAAAAGACCGGCAGCTGTTCCAGCAGCGCGTCAATGGCATCGTGCGCCAGTTCAACGGTTACACCGTGCTCGACTCCCTGCACATCAATGGCAAGGCCACGGCCGGTGAAAACATTGCCGATTTGGGCGGCATCGTCATTGCCCTGGATGCTTTCAAGAAGACAGAGCAGTACAAAAAAGGCGAGAAGATTAACGGCCTCACACCCGTGCAGCGCTACTTCCTGGGCTACGCCTTGGGTTGGCAAACCCACCAGCGCGACGAGCGCCTGGCCCAATCCATCCTTACCGATGTGCACTCGCCGGCCCAGTTCCGCATCAACGGCCCCTTCGCCGATGTGCCCGAGTTTTACGAGGCCTTCAACGTGAAGCCCGGCGACAAGCTTTACCTGCCCGATTCGGCGCGGGTGAAAATCTGGTAGGCGGCCCGTAACTGCCTTGTGAAGAAAACGCCTTCTTGTGCTTTGTGCAGGAAGGCGTTTCTGCGTCTGGCTGCAGCCAGTCTCTCATTTTTCAGGAAGCTGTCTAGCGGTTCGGGTTCAGGTCTATATAGCTCAGGCACAATTCTTTTACCCTGCAGGCAACGGTTTAGCAGCCAGTAACATCTATTTCCTAGACGTCCAACTTCAACCCTACCTTGTTATGAAAAGCCTCCGTACTCTATTGCCTGGCCTGCTGGTAGCCCTGCTGCTGTTTTCGGCTTTCCGCTGGGCCGATACCCGCGAAACGCGCCCCGTGGGCGCTTTTACTTCCGTCGGGCTGGGGGGCTCGATGAAGGTAATCCTGCGCCAGGGTAGCCCCCAAAAGGTGGAAGTAACCGGCGACGCGGAGGACCTGGCGCACCTGGAAACTGTGGTGAGCAACGGGCGGCTACGCATTGGCACCAAGAAGGAGGGCTACTTCAGCTCCTACAGTTACAAAGGCAACGTGACGGTCTACGTGACCATGCCGACCATCAGGGGGCTGGCTGTAAGTGGTTCGGGCAACATCCAGGCCGCTGACCCCATCAAAGCCGATAACCTGGACCTGGCCGTGAGTGGCTCGGGCGGCATGCAGCTCAGCAACGTAACGGCCAGCAAAATCAGCTCCTCGCTGTCAGGTTCCGGCACCATTGAGGCGGCCGGCGTTGCTCCTGACCATGATATTAGCGTGAGTGGCTCCGGGGGCGTGAAAGCGGGCAAGCTGCAAAGCAAAACCTGCAGCGTAAGCATCAGCGGCTCCGGCGACTGCCGGGTGCAGGCCAGCCAGACGCTGTCGGCCAGCATTGTAGGCTCCGGCGACGTGTACGTGACCGGCAACCCCCAAGTGAAAAGCTCCGTGGTGGGCAGCGGCCGGGTTCATCGGGAATAGCCTTCGGTACTACCTACAACGCACAAGGTCCCGGCTGCAGCAGCCGGGACCTTGTGCGTTATAAGCAGGCAAGTTACCTGCCCTGGCAAAAACTTACTGGACTTGTATCCGCTGGGTCACGGTGCCCTGGGCCGAGGTTACGCGCACCACATACACTCCGGCGCGCAGCTGACGGGTAGAGAAAGTATGCTCCGTGGCGCTGGTAGCGGGCAGCTGGTGGCTGTACACCGTACGGCCGGTCAGGTCCAGGACTTGCAGCTGGGTAGCGGCGGCCGTGGCTTGCTCCAGGCGCACGGTGCAGGTACCGGTGGCCGTGGGGTTAGGGAACAGAGTGAGCTGCAGGCCGCTTGCCGCCGCGTTCCACTGCGTGCTTACTACCCCCGAGAGGTGGGCCGTGCCGTCCTTGTCCAGCTGGCGCAGGCGGTAATAGTTCTGCCCGGCAAACGGGGCGCGGTCAGTGAAGCTATAGACTTGGCGCTGCTGGGTAGTGCCCGCCGCGGCCACCCGGCCAATCGACTCGAATACCTGGCCGTTGGCCGAGCGCTCCACTACAAACGTGGCGCTGTTGAGTTCCTGCGCCGTTTCCCAGCTGGCTACTACCCCCATTTTGTTGGGCTGTACCCCGAAGCGAAGCAAGGTAACGGGCAGCGGCGCGTTGGAGAGCGTGGTGCAGAGGCTGCCCGCCGACACGAGTTGGCGCGGCACGTTGGCATCGGCACTTTCGTACTCCAGGCGCAGCACGTTGGGCCCCACGGCCTCGCCGTACAGAATCAGAATGTCATGTAGGCCGGCCGTGAGATTTACTACCCCCGATTTGGTAATGGCCTCGTGGATGCCGCTATTGCTAATAAGGGCCGTGCCCGTGGTGGGCGACGAAGCCAGGGCCGCGTTATCCAGCCAGAGGTAGGCGGCATCATCGGAGGTCAGATGCAGGGTGTAGGTACCGGTGGTGGGCACCAAAATCCGCCCCCGGAACCGGGCACTGAACCCATCAGGGTCCTGCTGCCCCGTAATTTCGCTCCAGCTCGCGGCGCTGCTGAAATCAATGGCCTGCGTGCGGTTGGTGCGCGTGGCAGCCGTGGAAGAGAAGAAGGTCAGATCATCATTGAAGTAGCCCGGGAAATATTCCACAAACAGGCCGGAAGTAGCCACGGCGCTGTTAGCATCTATGCCGGCGCAGCCTACCGGGGCGGCAGCCACTACCTGTACGGTAAGTACCTGGGCAAACACGGCCGTTCCGCCGGAGTTGCGGGCGGCCACGCTCACGGCGTAGCTGCCTTCGGCTACCCCCGCACTAACTGAAAGCTGGCCCGTAGCTGCATTAATAGTAATTCCGGCCGGCAAATCGGCCGCGTTGCTTATCAGATACTCCACCACGGCCGAGGCACTGGTGGCCGTAGGCGCTACGGAGGTGCCGCTGCGGCCAGTAGCCACGCGCAACGTCGCGGGCGAATAGGTAAGCGCTACCGCCAGGGGTAGCAGAGGCTGCACCGACGTGCAGAACAAGTTGCTGGGCACTACCATCCGGGCCAGGCCCAGGTCGGCGCTTTCGTATTCCAGCTGCAAGGTGTTGCCCACGCCTTTGTCGCCGTAGAGCAGGGCAAGGTTGTGCAGGCCCGCGCTGAGCTTCAAGGTAACGGCTACGGTTTTAGCGGAGTGAATTCCGCCGTTGTTGATGGTGGCGTTTGCCAGCACCAGCGGCGAGGCCAGGGCCGCGTTGTCGAGCCAGAGGTAGGCGGCGTCATCGGCGGTTAGGTAAAAGGTATAGGTGCCGGTTGCGGCCAGGTAAAGGCTACCCCGCTGGCGCAGGCTGAAGTTGTCGGGAGCCGTTTGGGAGCCGGTGGCCACGGGCAGCAGGTTACCGAAGCTGTCTTCCAGGGGGAAGTTTATTTGCGCGTCGGTGCGCACCAGGCCGGGGGTATGACCCGTAAAGAAAGCTGGATCATCATCAAAGAAGCCGCTGAAATACTCGGAGTACAGGCCGGCTGCGGCGGTCTGCCCGCCGGGGTCAGTGCCACCACAGCCCGTGGGCAGGGGTGCCGTAACGGTAAAGCGGAATACGTTGCGGAAGGTGCTGGTGCCGTTGGCATTGGTAACGGCCACGGCCACATCGTAGCTACCCTGGGGCACGCTGCTGCTAGCCGTCAGCACACCGGTAGCGCTATTGATGCTGATGCCCGCGGGTAGTGAGGCCGCGTTGGCAATGGCAAAACCCGTTGGGGCCGCGCCTCCCGCCTGTACCACGGGGGCTCCGGAACTCAGGGTAGTACCCGCCGGAAAGGCCCGGGCTGCCGGACTATAGCTAATGCTCTGAGGCACGGGAGGCACCGGCACCAGGCCCGTGCAAAGCACTGAGGAAGGCACTACCTGGCGCGCGATGCCGGGGCCTTCGTATTCCCACACCAGCACGTTTTCGCAGCAGTCGTCGCCGTAGAGAATCTGCACGTTGTGGCGGCCCGCCGGCAGCGTTATGGTAGCGGTGCGCGTCAGGGCCGGGCGGCTGCCCCGAATAGCAATCAGGGCCGCATCCGGATTAGGCGGAATAACGGTTGCCTCGTTGTCGAGCCAGAGGTAGGCCGCATCGTCGGAGGTAAGGTAGAAGGTGTAGCTACCGGCCGTAGGCAGGTCAATGCTACCCCGCAGCCGCAGGCTGTAGCGGTCCGGATCCTGGGCCGTGCCATCCGAAATAGGTCGCAGGTCGCCGAAACTGGCTGCAGTCGGGAAATTCACTTGGGCCTCTACCCGGCTCAAACCGGCCGGATTGGCATTATCGGAGAAAAACCCTGTGTCATCGGCAAAGTACCGGCTAAAGTACTCCGCGTACAAACCGGTAGTTGCTGGCCGCCCAGCGGGGTCAGAGCCGGAACAACTGCCAGATTGGGCCTGCGCATCACTAGCAGGCAGCCACCACAAACCAAACAACAGCACCGCTAACCAATAGTGCCTGCAGGAAGAGGAGAAGTATTTCATCTTGTTATGATTTAGTATAACTAAGCCAGTATTTTTCTACTACTAAAAGTAGATATAAAATAATTTATTGCAACATTTTGATTTTATATTGTATTAATTAGACAAGACTGTTTACATTATTCCAAGGATGCTGTATTGACATCGAAAAACTAAACAGCCCCGTTGCCTCAGAATATCAACTTTTTATCTTTTTATAGAACAAAATTTTTTACCCCGATTAATACCTGATTTTTTTAGCCTTTATCTGAATGAACAGGGCGCAACAACGCGGGAACATGTCGCCCTGACCTTCCACCAGCCACTCCTAGCACTTACCTAGCGAAGCGGTAGAGCCACTTCGCGAGGGGGCCAGCCTTGACACGTTTTGCTAAGTCACCGGCTAGAGGCCTTGGAAAGGATGCTGCTCACGGCACCTGGTATCGTGCGTAGTATAAAAGCGCAGGTCTGTTGACGCTAGATTCAGCATCTAACCAAACCAAAACCCTACCCCACTAGCTTGAGCCATGGGGCCAGCAGGTGGGGTAGGGTTTTGGTTTGGTTAGCGTGCAGGCTGAAAGCTAGAGGTCGAATAGCCCGCGCCGGGAATTGCTTTTTTGTTTGGTCTTTACTTTTTTCTTGTCCTTGTCGCCGCCGAACAGGCCATTAAACAGACCGTTGTTCTTTTCCTTGACCAGAATGTAGCGCACGGATAAAGCCGTGGGAAAGCGCGCCCAATCGTCGGAGTTGAACTCTATGGTGGGTTTGAAATCGAGGCTGAGTACGAACGGGGTGAAAGCCACCTTGTACTCGATTCCCGCCAGGGCATCGAGGCCCCCGAAGCCGCCCGTGTCCTTGTTGTTGCCCAGGTGGCCGCCCGCCCCGAAGTAGTAGTTCAGGCTGGGCCCCAGAATGCCGAAGTGCTGCTCGGCTAACAGAGTAGCGCTTACCTCGCGCGAGCCGACCAGGGCTAGGCCCTCCAGGGTTGTTTTCTCCAGGATTTTTTGCTGTACGGTCAGACCGTAGTTGTTCTTGCTAAAGCGCAGGCCGGCGGCAGTGCGGTACTTTTGAGCAAAGGCAGAAGAGGCCAGCAAGGTGCCCGCCACCACGAAAGCGGCCGTCGTTGCCCGCCCCGGGTAAGGAGAAGAAAGGAACATCATAATCTTATAAGAGAGCCTACTGAACCTGAGCGGCTGGTGCGCGTTGAACGAGCAAGGCGTGCACAAAGTACGGGCCGCAGCCGGAAAAGACGGCAACTTGCTGCACAAGCGTGTACCTTGCCGCCTTATTCCTGCTTTGCCTCACCCCTGCTTTCCTACCCGTGTACATTCATCAGGTGGCGGCTTACCTGCCCGCCGAAGTCATTACAAACGACCATTTTACGCGGCTAAACGGCCTTTCACACGAGTGGATTACGGAGCGTACCGGCATTAGGGCCCGCCGCAAGGCCGCCGCGGGGGAAAACACCAACACCATGGCCCTAGAGGCTACCCGCCGGGTGCTCACCCAAACCACGGCCTTCCCGTCGGGGGCAGTTGACTTGATTGTGGCCGGCACCTACACGCCCCACGACACGATTTATACAGTGGCCCATGCCGTGCAGCGGGAGCTGAACGTCTCGGATATTCCGGTGGTCAGCATTTCCTCGGCCTGCTCTTCCTTGCTGAACGCCGTGGAAATTGTGGAAGGCTACTTTGCCCTGGGCAAAGCAAGCCGGGCCCTGGTGGTGGTAAGCGAGCATAACACGGCCTACAACAACGAGCAGGATACCGTAGCGGGCCACCTCTGGGGCGACGGCGCGGCGGCCCTGCTGCTCACCAAGGAGCGCCTGGCCCCCGCTGACCTGCACGTGCGTAGCGTACTAACCGGCGGGGCCGGCAACGTGGGCAAGGCCGACCATGCCGTAACCCTGAAGCCCGTGGAAAAAGGCATTGTGATGCCCCACGGCAAAGACGTGTTCCTGCACGCCTGCACCTACATGACGCGCGTTACCCAGCAGATAATGGAGCGCAGCAACTTGTCGGTCAGCGACATTACCTACCTTATTCCGCACCAGGCCAACCTGCGCATCACCAAAAACGTGCTGCAGCAGCTGGGCTTGTCGGAAGACCGGGCCGTTTCCAACATCGAAGAACTAGGTAACACAGGTTGCGCCGGAGCGGCCATTGCCCTGGCTGATACCTGGGCCCAGCTGCAGCCCGGCCACAAAGTAGTCGTGACAGTGTTTGGTGGGGGCTACTCCTACGGCGCCATGCTGCTGGAGCGGTAAGTAGCGGTTCCTTCTCACTGAGCCGCCCGGCCAACTGTGCTAGCCTTGCTGCTACAGTTGGCCGGGCGGCTTATTCACTTAGGATGCTGAGCGCTGATTACTCGATTTTTATCAGCGGAACCATACCTTTCGGGCCGTTGGAGTCGTTCCAGCGCACCAGGTAGTAGCCTTGGCGGATTGGTGGGGGTAGTACCCTTAGCCGGTTGAGCCCTGTTTGATAGTTAACCAACGACCCTCCCAGGTAGCGCCCCACGGCATCGTAGAAGCGGACGGTGAGCGTACCACCCGTGGCGCCGATGTACTGCAGGTTTAGCTCCGTGCCATTGCCGGTCAGGGGGTTGGGGAAAATCTGGAGGGTGTTGACGGCGGTTGCATCGTCGGTGACGCCAACGGGCACGGCAGTGTCTAGGCTGTTATCGGGGCGGCGCAGGCGGAGGCGGTAGTAGTTCAGGCCGGCCGGCGCCTGCGCATCAAGCAGGCGGTACTGACCCGTGGCCGAGCCCGCCGCTACGGTACCTACCTGTCGCCAGCCGGCGGTAGTGTCGGCCGAGGCCCGCTCCACCACAAAGCCAGTCAGGAAACATTCGTTCTCGGTCGACCATTGCACGGTGGTACCAATGCCCGCCACAAAGCTGGCGCTCTGGCGCGTTAGCGGGGCCGGCAGCATGGCGCCTACCTCACAAATTGGCGGCTGAAAGCTTCTAGTGCGCAGCACGTAACGTCCCCCGGCAATATCACTGGCCGCGGCCAGCACCCGGCTGCGCTGCCCGCGGGCAATGGCGTAGTGCATCACGGCGCTGGGCAGAATCAGGTGGGAAAGCTGCTGGGCGTGGCCCAACTCATGCACGGCCACCGACTCAAAGTCGATTTGTGAAGTGGCCGGATTCCCTGGTCCGAATTGCCAGTTCGTGGCGTCATCAAACTGCATATCTATCTCGTCCACGTAGAAAACTACGTTTCCATTGGTCAGGTAGCAGCCCCGGTAGTAGCTGGTAGTGCGGCCCAGCACGTTGGCGGGTAGCTCCGTGCCACTATCAAAGCCCACGGCGTTTTCGCCATCGTCAGTAGCGCCGCGGTTGGTGCGGGGGGCTCCTACTTCCCAGTTGATGCCGGTCTGGCAGCGCCAGGTAGCCAACGCCCGTTGCCAGGCGGCACTGGCCGCCGTATTGGCCGTGAAGGCGGTTTCAAACCGAAACGAGATGCCCCCGTTGTCGTTTTGGCCGCGGTGGGCGGGCACCACGCGCTGCCGGGTGCGGTTGTCCTGCACATTGGAGGCCGCGTACACAATCTGCACTGATTGCAGGCTGGTTACTACCAGCTGGTCGGCTGCCGTAACCCGCACCGGGCCGGTGCCCGCGGGGTTGCCCGTGGCGCTGGAGGAAGGCACGCGCACCTGAATCTGGGTGTCGGACCAGCTTACGTAATCGTCGTCGTTAACTCTGGTAAAAGTAGCCCCGCCGTCATCGGCATTGCGGAACTGCACGGAACCGCTACCCCGCGCGGCCCCAAAGCCCGTGCCGGTGATGGTGAGCACCGCGCCGGTACCGGCCGTCAGGCTGGTTGGCGACAGGCCCACCACTACGGGCGCCAGCACTTTGGCGGCTCCAGCCGGGGTAGCCCGGTGGGTTAGGGCAGCTTGCAGGGCCTTGTTGGGCGTAATTTCCCGGGGGGCGGCGCCGGCCACGGTTTGGTAGAAAGCCGGGGTGAGGGTCGGGTAGCGGCGAAAGGGCTCGGCGGCGGTGCCCGTGCGCAAATCGTACTCGATAAAGCCTTGCTCGCTGGCGTACACGGCCCACTCAGCCCCGGCCGGCACGCCCGGGAAAGATGCTGCTTCCAGGAAGAAGACGCCCTGCTGGCCCACGCTGAGCGCGAGGGTGTTGGTGAGCGCCTGCCGGTCGAGGCCGACGGTGCCGCCTTCGGTTACTACGGTGAGCTGAGCGGGCGCGGCGCCTTTCAGCTGCTTGTATACCCGCAGCTGATGGCGGGTGTAAATACGGCCGTTGGCGGCCCGGAAGCCTTGCGCATCGAGCACCTCCGCCTCTACAATCAGGGGCACGCGGGCCACGCGGGCGGCGGGGTCGAGGGGTACTAGCAGGCAGTGCGTTTCCGAATCGGGGGGAGTGGCGGCCGGGGCAGCGGCCGATTGTCCGGTTGCGGACAAGGTCAGCCAGCTTAGCCCCGAGGCGACACACAGGAAGGGTAGAAATTTCATATGGCAGGAAAGGCCCCGGCGGGGCATACTTGAAGGTACTGGTTTTGCCGGGCGAATGGTTGAGGTTTCGCCTTCTTTTTTACTTCATTCCCTGCTACGTGCAACTATTAACAACGGCTGAAACTCCTCCCGCTGATTCCCTCTCTACTTCTACCCTATGCGTAAGCCATCCTTCATAATGCGCAGCATTCTGGCTGCTAGTGTGTTCTGTTTATCTACGCAACTGGCTGCCGCCCAGGCGCCCGATACCGCGGCCAGAGCCACGTCGGCTACGGCACAAGGCAGTGGCATCTTGCTAAAGCTTGGCACCGGCGTTACCCGGGGCTTTTCGGTGGGTGGTTACTCAGGGCCTTCCGTTCCGTTGGTACTTGGGGCTGAGCATCACCTTAGCCCGGCCGTATCCGTGTACGGTAACGCCTTCAGCGGCTTTAACCTGGGCCGGCCCTCGCGCCGCTCCGATGGTTCCCGCGCCTCCGTGCTGGGCGATTTTGGCTTTGATGCCGGCCTACGCTATTACTACGGTCAGGAAAAGCGCCAGCGCCAGGGCCGGGTGGCGGGGTCGTTCGTAGGCAACTACGTGGCCCTGCAAAGTACTTCGCTGTTTAATTCCTACCTGGTCGGCTTGCCCTACCGCTACTCCACCCTAACCTTATTATGGGGCATGCAACGCCGCATTGGGAAATACGGCTTGTTTGATGCCTACGTGGGCGCCGGACTAGCCCGCGAGCGGCTGTATTATTACGCCGGAGGATTTAACCCGGCCTCTTCCCGAACCCGCACCAGCTTTGCCCCTGAAATCGGCATTAAGTTTAGCTTAGGGAGCCGGCTTACTTCTAATAAGTAGGACACCCCAGAAATTCATCCGCCCGTTCGCCGTGATTCCGAGCATTCTGTGCCTTAAGTGCCGACGAGACATCTGGATTAGCCTCTCGTGAGTAACCCAGCTTCTTCGTTCCCGCTCAAAATGACAAGCAAATCAAGCTTTGTAGGTAGGGCTTAAGAAGCAGGGCCTTCGACAGCAAGTAGTTGAAGGCCCTGCTTCTTTTTAGAACAAGCTGCCCTGCACGGGTTGCGGAATCACGCGGGGCGGCTGCACGGCCATGCCCGTCAGCTCGTGCAGGCGGCGCAAGAAGTGCTCGGCCCAAATAGGAGAGTGCATAATATCTTTCTGATGAACAAATACATAAGCCGTGTGCAGCCCGGCTTCCAACCACCCGGCAATGCGCGCGGCCCAGTCGTCGGCGCGGCGAAAGTCGGAGTCAACCAGCCCGTGCCCATTGAGCCGGACGAAGGCTACCGGCGTGGTCAGGCGCATGTGCAGGGCGTCGCGACGGCCAGCTACATCACTGATTACGAGTGGCTTGTTTAATGCCTCCAGCATGGCCGTAACCGAAGCCAGCAGCTCCTGATTGGCAAACCAGGCCGGATGGCGCAGCTCCACGGCCAGGGGCACGTAGTCGGGAAAGTCGAGGAGGTAGCGCTCCAGCCGCGGCAGGTGCTCCGGCCCGAAGGTGGGCGGCAGCTGCAGAAACGCGTGGCCGAGCGTGGACCCCAGACCTTCAATGGCCCGGCAGAAGCTCAACGTCAGCTCATCGGCATTATACAGCGCCCGGTCGTGGCTGATGATTTGGGGAAGCTTGGGGCAAAACCGGAAGGTAGCGGGCACGGCCTCCCGCCAGCGGCGCACGGTAGTTGCGTCGGGGATGCGGTAGTGGGTGGTATTCAGCTCTATACTGTTGAACTGCCGCCCGTAGTGGTGCAGGTAGTCGGCATCCCGGATGCCCAGGGGAAAGTAGCTCCCCAGCCAGGCCTTATTGGTCCAGATGGGGCAACCCACGTACACGGCCGGAGGCGCCGGCTGCCCGGCCAGCGCCCGGGCCAGTACCACCGGAGTTTCGGGGTGGTCGGGGGACAGGCGAAAATCAACGTAACGCAGGTCGGAAAGGCGGCCAAAATCCATTCCCGAAGGTACGGCGAAAGCGCCGTAAAAGCGTACCACTACCCTGGCCCCCAGGTTGTAATCCTAAACTAGTGCTTAGCATATTTCCGCGACTTTTGCAACCCCTCGCCAAGGCATCTGCCAGCCCGAAAGCCAAAATTTTTTAACCGGCAGATAGTCTTATTTCAAACCAGGCTCGGAAAACAACTAAAAAGAGTGCAAAACCCGACTTAGGTAAACACAATCAGGTATTTCGTACCGATATAATTGATTATTTAAATGCAAAATTTATTAGAAAAGGTCAATTCTTGATTACAGCCCACCTCTTATACGGGACCTATCGGGACCTTGGTTAAACTGACGCTTCTAGCTTTGTCTTACTCACCAACCAATGAGAATGGATGAAGTTGAATCTACGACTGCACATCTCGGGCTTGATGACGGCCATGCTCTTCGTGCTGCTGACGGCCTTCTCGGTCTCGGCCCGTTCGATGCGCGTATGTGAAGATGAAAAAGCCCCCGCGGCCGCTGCTAAAAAGGCGACCGTCCTCCGTGGCCGAGCCTCCTGGTACGGCCGCGAACATCAGGGTCACCGCACCAGCAACGGTGAGCGGTTCGACCGAAACAAGTACACCTGCGCCCACAAAACCTTGCCTTTTGGCACCAAGCTGCGCGTTTCTAATCCTACTACTGGCAAATCGGTAGTAGTACGCGTCACGGACCGCGGACCGTTCCGCCACCAGCGCATCCTTGACTTGTCGGAGGTAGCGGCCCGCCCCCTGGGCATTGTAACCCACGGCGCCGTTTCGGTGGTTGCGGAGGTAGTAGCTCCCGAAACGCCCCTGGGCCCCACGGATGCCCCCGCGGACCTGGCCACGCTGGCTTCCGACTCGACGGTAACCGTTGGCTTGCTCACTGATATTCGGGCGGGCTCCTCAGAGGCCCAGGACGTAGCCGTTACGCCCGAGCCCACCGCCACCTTTATTATTCAGGCCGGCACCTTTGGCGATGCCCGCAACGCCCGGGCCGTGCTGGAAAAAATCCAGGGCGCCGAGCCTCAACTGCTGGTTACAACCGTAGCCGCCAGCGCCCCCGATGGCCGCGCCCTGAACCGGGTGGTGGTCGGCCGCTTTGCTACCCAGGCCGAAGCCGACGTAGTGCGGCAGCGCCTGGCCCGCCTCGGCATTGCCGGGCTAGTCCGGCAGGGCGAGAACTTGTAAGCTATTCTTCCTTTTCCGACCTACGCAAAAAGCCGCTGGCCCCTCGGGTCAGCGGCTTTTTTGCGGGCAGCCGTTCTCATTACACCGCTTGTTCTTTAGATTTAGCAATTCTTATATATCCACTTTTTTCAATGAAAAAGATATTACTACTTGGGCTGAGCAGTATGCTAGTGGGCACGGCCTTCGCACAAACCGAAAAGAGCAGCACTTATTTAGGAGCTAACGTAGGTAATCTGAGCTACCGCAACGACGGTGGCAGCAACGAATTGGCTGTGAATGTGTATCCAACGGCTGGTATCTTTCTGGCCGATAATCTTTTGTTGGGTACTGGCGTGCAGGTGGGCTATGAGCGGCTGTCGTTCGACAACTCAACTCAAAAATATCGGGGCCATACCACCACGTTGGGCTTATTGCCGTTTGTGCGCTATTACCTGCCTGGTACCGGGTCTCACCGTTTCTTTGGGCAGGCACAAGGGGGCGTGGTTTGGACAAGTTCCCGGGTAACCATCGACTACAATACCGGCGAAGACGACGAGCGGAAAGCCAAAAGCCATGATTCTGCTTTTGGAGCAGCGCTGGGGTACAATTATTTTCTGACGCCCGGAGCTGCTCTAGAAATTACGGCGGGCTACCGGCGCGACACCAATGGTCCTGAGCGCACTATCGGGCTGCTGGACATACGGGCGGGCTTGGCCGTGTTCCTACGAGGTAAGCAAGCGACCATTCCGGCTCAGTAATCCGCTCAGCTTCGGGAAAGCCGGTGCGCAATGCACTCAGTAGTTGCGCGCCGGCTTTTTTCGTCGGATGTTGGGTAGGCTTTAGACTTCGTTATCTGCGTATGCTACGTTTCCTTGGGCCTGGTCTGGCCCTGCTCGTCACGCTTACCCTGACTTGGGTTCTGAACACCAAGCACGGCGACGTGCCGCCGGTAGCTCGCCTGCTCAGTCCGTACCAGGGCTTCTGGCAGAACGGTGAAACGGCCGACGATTTTCCGGCCCAGCAAACCCTTACGCTGCCCGGCCTGCACCAGCCCGTCCGGGTGCGGTTTGATGACCGGCGGGTGCCCCACATCTTTGCCCAGAACGACCACGACCTGTATTACGCCCAGGGCTACCTCACGGCCCGGGACCGGCTCTGGCAAATGGAGTTCATGACGCGGGTGGCCGCCGGACGCATTTCGGAGGTGGTAGGGCCCAAGGCCCTGGAGTACGACCGGTTTCAGCGGCGCATGGGCTTGCCGTACGGGGCCGAAAACTCCTTGCACTCCATGCTGCGCAACGACACTACCCGCGTGGTGCTGGAGTCATATTCTGAGGGCGTCAATGCGTACATCACCCGTCTGGCGCCCCAGGACTACCCCTTCGAGTACAAGCTGCTCGACTACGCCCCTGAACCCTGGCAGCCCCTGAAGTGTGCCCTGCTGCTTAAGCTAATGGCCTGGGACCTGAGCGGCCGCTCCGACGACCTGCGCATGAGCAATATTCTGCGCAAATACGGCCCGCAGGTGGTGCAGGATCTGTTTCCGGACTACCCAAACCGCGAAGATGCTATTGTGCCTACCGGTACGCCCCTGGAATACAAGCCTCTGCCCACACCGGCTACGCCGCCTTCCTTCACGGCGGCCCTGACGGGCCGCCTGCCCCAGCAGGAACCCGACCCGGAGCTGGGCTCCAACAACTTTGCCGTGGCCGGCAGCCGCTCGGCCTCGGGCCTGCCCCTGCTGGCCAACGACCCGCACCTGCAGCTGAACCTGCCCAGCATCTGGTACCAGGTGCAGCTGCACGCCCCCGGCCAGAACGTGTACGGCGTGACCATTCCGGGCGCGCCCGCCGTTATCATCGGCTTTAACCCGGACGTGGCTTGGGGCGTGACCAACGTGGGCGGCGACGTGCTGGACTGGTACCAACTCAAGTTTCGGGATGCCAGCCGCCGCCAGTACTGGCACGATGGCAAGTGGAAACCCGTGCGCCGGGTAGTGGAACGTATTGTTGTGCGCGGCCAGCCTGACCGACTCGATACCGTCCTGTACACCCACCACGGCCCGGTGGTGTACGACCAGAACGAGCCGGTTTTCAACAAGCAGACGCCCATCCAGCACGCCATGCGCTGGACGGCCCACGACGGGGCCAACGAGGTGCAGGCCTTCTACGGGCTCAATCACGCCCGCTCCTACCAGGATTACCGCCGCGCCCTGCGCACCTACGGCTCGCCGGCCCAGAACTTTATCTTCGCCGACAACCGCAATGAAATTGCCATTCAGCCCAACGGCCACTTCCCGCTGAAGTGGCCCGACCAAGGCAAGTTCATCCTCGACGGCACGGATGCGCGCTACGATTGGCAGGGCTGGATTCCGATGGAGCAGAACCCGCACGTGAAAGACCCGGCCCGGGGCTTCGTGTCGTCGGCCAACCAGCCCTCCGCGGGCCTCGACTACCCCTACTACCTTGGCTGGGACTATGCCCCCTCGGACCGGGGCCACCGCATCAATGAGCGGCTGGCCCGTATGCGGGGCGCTACCCCCGACAGCCTGCGCCTGCTGCAAAACGACAACCTGGGCATCACGGCGCGGCAGCTGCTGCCCCGGCTTTTGTCGTTGCTGGCGGGCGCGCAGCTTTCACCGGCCCAGCAACGGGCGTACGCCGAGCTACGCGGCTGGAACTACCACTACCAGGCCCAGGCTATCAGTCCCAGCATTTTTGAGCTGTGGTACACGAAATTGGTAGAGCGAGTGTGGGACGATGAATTTGGGAGCGAGGCAACGGGGCTGGAAATGCGCTACCCCTCCAGGGCTCGTACTCAGGAGCTGCTACTGCGCCAAGACACCAGCCGCTGGATAGATGACCACCGCACGCCCATTCGCGAAACCCTACCCCAGTTGGCCCTGGAATCTTTCCGCTTTGCCACCGACTCCCTGACGCGCAAGTTTGGCCCCCTGGGCCCAAAGTGGGGCTGGACCAACCAGAAAAGCACCGACATCAACCACCTGGCCAACCTCACTGGCTTCGGGCGCCAGGACATTGCCTGCGGCGGCAGCCCCGTGAGCGTGAATGCTACTGGCCCCCGCAACGGGCCTTCCTGGCGCATGGTGGTGGCCCTGGGGCCGCAGGTAAAGGCCTATGGCATCTTCCCCGGGGGCCAGAGCGGCAACCCCGCCTCGGCTTACTACGACGACATGATTGAAACCTGGCGGGTAGGCCAGCTCGATGAGCTGGTGTTTCTGCGGGCCGCCGATGAAAACCACCCGCGCCTGCGCGCCGCCTGGCGGCTAGAGTAGCTAGCAAGCACCAGCAATTTGCTTTCATCTTCCTTTTGACTTACCTCTTTCCCGCATGTCCCGCTTCTGGTTTTTAGTCCTTATGATTTTTGTGCTGTCCTCGCTGGCCCAGCTACTACTGCCGTGGTGGAGCGTGGTTCCGGTTTGCCTGCTACTGGCCGCGTGGCGCGGAATTAGCGGAGGCCGGGCGTTTCTGGCGGGCTTGCTGGGGGTAGGCCTGAGCTGGTGGCTTCCGGCGGCCTGGCTAAATACGCACGGCGCGGGCCTGCTGGCCACTAAGGTGGCTACGTTGCTGCCGCTGGGAGGCAGTGGCTGGGCGCTGGCCGCGGTAAGTGGATTGTTGGCCGGGCTGGTGGGTGGGCTGGCTGCTCTCAGCGGAGCCTGGGCCCGGCAAGCAGGAGCGCCCAGTTCCGAAAAACCAACGGCTATTCATTCTTAACTTCTTAGCGCATAAAAAAACGGACTGCTACTTCAGCAGGCCGTTTTTTTGATTTAAGACTAACGAGTGTTCTAGTACTGAGAGATAAAGGCGAAGGCTTGGAGCGTGTAGGTGCCCACCGAGGTAAAGTGGTTACCGCCCTGAATGGGTTTTAGCTGCACCTGAGTGGCGCCGCGGGCCCGCATGGCGTTGTAGGCATCCTGGGAGTTGAAGAAGGGCACGTAGTCGTCGGCGGTGCCGTGGAACAGAGCGAGGGGCGCTTTGGGCTGCCAGTCATGGAGGTCGTTGTCGCGGAAGGCGGCCGAGAGAGGCGCATCGGTGTTGTTGAGCACTGCCTGCTTAAAGGAATCGGCAAAAAGCTGGGACGGCAGGCTGGGCACGGCACTGAACGGATCGGCCTGCAGGCGTGTGGCGTAGGGCTCCTTAAAATACGCCGACAGCGGCCGGTTCAGGTTGTACACGCGGTTGTAGGTCGTCAGGACCCACACGTAGGTGCTGAGGAAATTCAGCGGCTGATTTGACATAAGAATATACTTAGCAAAGGCCGTTTTATGGTAGGCACCCGCGCCGGGGGCGCTGGCCGTTACCGGCAGCTCGGCGGCGTATTTTTCCTCCAGCAGCTTGTGCAGGGCCATGGTAGCGTAGCCGCCCTCCGAGTAACCCAGCAGGAAGTTCTTCTGATTCACGGCAATCTTCTGCTGCTTGCAGAACTCCCGGGCGGCCCGCAGCATATCGGCCGAGGCGGAGGCCAGGGAAGCGCCGTGCTCGTAGGGGTGAGGATGGGCCTTGGACGCGCCGTACCCGATGTAGTCGGGGGCCGACACCACGTAGCCCGTGGAAGCCAGCACCGACACCGCCGACCACAACTCGCTGCCGGAGCTGTAGTAAGAAGGGGCGCGGTCTTCGTCATCGGGCCGCAGCGTGCCGTGCTGGTAGCTGATTACGGGCAGGGCCTGGGTGGTAACCGGCACCAGAATGGCGCCCGAAGCGGTAATGGCTTTGCCGTCGGTGTTGCGGGTGGTATAGGTAAGGCGGTACACCTTAATGGGGAAGCGGGCTAGGGAGCCGACCAACGGAATGTCGCCTACCCGTCCGGCCAGGGTCGCAGTGCTGTATTCACCGATGAGGGTACTGCCAACCAGTACTGTGGCAGCCGGCTCCGGCGCGGTGGGTGGCGCAGTAGGGGTAGCCGTATCGGGCTCGGGCGAATTGCTTTTGCAGCTGGGAGCCACTAGCAGCAACATGCTCAGCCACAACAGCCAGTTGCCGGCCGGACGAGCCAGGGCGCGGCGCAAGGAAGGTATAGTCACGGAGAAAGATTTTGACAATGAAGGATCTGGGGGCTTAACACCGCTGCTAGTCAGGCTTGTTCCGGCTTCAGTACAATCGGCTACTATTTGTGCCACCAACCAGAACCGTAGCAAGCGCCCTACCAAGCCGGGCGAATACTACATATAACGAATGAGTACCCGGCAGTAACAACTATCCGGTTAAGCCGGGGCCCAAGTTGCTTGCCCGCATCAGAAAGGCAAGCAGCGTCAGAAACCTCGACAAGCAACACGTGTCATTCCATGTGCAGGGAGAAATCTGGGTTACTAACCAAGGGCTGGCCCAGATTCCGCGCGCCGTTCGGGATGACACCTGCTGCTTTTCGGACCCAGTACAACCTAGTAGCTCAACTCTTAGCCGCTGCGCTACGGCTACCCAACCACGCGGTGGTTGCCAAGCAACAGCACTCCGTTGAAGCCAGGCGCCGCTTATAAAACTATATACTCCGCCTACCCCAAAACTTATTTATCTAAATAATTAGTTGTAAAACTAAATATATAGTTATACATTAGAATCATACTAGCCCATCTTCCATGTCTGACTCTTCTTTTCCGGAGCTCACCCGCGCCGAGGAACAAGTGATGCAGGTGCTTTGGCTCCGCGGCCCTTCTTTCGTGAAGGACGTGGTGCCCGAGCTGCCCGCCCCTACCCCGGCTTACACTACCGTTTCCACCATCATCCGCATTCTGGAGCAAAAGGGCTTTGTGGGCCACGAGGCCTTTGGGCGCACCCACCGCTACTACCCCCTAATTGCCCAGGATGAGTACCGCCGCTTTTCCCTGCGCAAGCTGCTGGGCGGCTACTTCGGCGGGTCGTTCAGCCGATTGGTTTCCTTTTTTGCCAAAGAAGAAAACCTCGATACCCAGCAGCTCGATGAGCTGCTTCGTCATGCCCAGTCATCTTCTGCTACCCCGCCCCCCGATGCTGACGCTCCTACTCCCGACGACTCCAACCGCCCTGCTTAACTGGCTGCTGCAAAGCACCGTGCTTCTAGGCCTGGGGTGGGCCTTTTACTACCTCACGCTACGCCAGGAACGGTGCTTTCGGTACAACGGCTTGTTTTTGCTGCTGACGCCCTGGCTGGTGCTGGCGCTGCCCGGGCTGCTGGAGGTTGTGGCCCCAGCCCTGGCCGGGCTGCTCCCGCGCTGGGGCGGTGCGGCGGGCAATTCTCTGCTGGCGGGGGGCCTGCTGCCAACGGTGCGCATCACGGCCACGGGCATTCGGCCGGGGTTATCGGACGCGTATTTCCTGGCCTGGCTGCCCTTGCTGTACCTGCTGGTGGCCCTGGCGCTGTTAGCCCGGCTCGGCCTGCGGGTAGTGCAACTGTGGCTGGCTACCCGCCGCTGGCCCCGGGAAAAGCGCCCAGGCTATACCTTAATATTGACGGGTGGGCAGCGGCCGGTTAGCTCCTTCGGGCGCTGGATATTCTGGGATGAAACGGCTTTGCTCACGCCCGCGGAGGCCGGGGCCGTGCTGGCCCACGAGCTGGCCCACGTGCAGCAGCGCCACACCCGGCAGCGGCTGCTGCTGGAAGTGGCCCGGGCCCTGCTCTGGGCCTGCCCTTTCGTGCATTTGTACCCGCGGGCCCTGGAAACCACCCACGAATTTCTGGCCGACTCGGCCGCGCTAACTCCTGCCGCCGCCGCAGTAGCCCCTACGGCCGCCGCCGAGTTATACGCGGCGCTGCTGGCGCGCCTGGCCCTGCGCCAGCTCCACCCCGATTTACCGCTTACCCATTCTTTTACCCAATCCCTCACCCTTACCCGTATCCGTATGCTTACTTCCCATTCCCCTATTCGGCGCTGGAAGCAGTGGCTGGCCTTGCCCCTGGGGGCGGTGCTGCTGCTGACCGTTGCCTGTGAAAAAGCAGCTGAGCCAGCCAGTACGTCGGCCGCCCAGGATGCCCTGCTGGTGCCGCCTCCCCCGCCGCCTGCCTTGGCCCCCGATGCTCCCGCGCCGCCGCCCCCGCCGGCTGTGTATTTCTATGTTGACCACATGCCGGAGTACCCCGGCGGCCAAGTGCAGCTACTCACCGATTTAGGTAAGCGTATTAAGTATCCGGCCTCGGCCGTAGCGGCCAAGGTGGAAGGCAAAGTCTTTGTTCACATGATTATTCCGCCTTCCGGCAAGCCAGAGGGCGTAGCAGTAGTAAAAGGTCCGAATCTGGCGGCCGGTCAGCAGGCTATTGGCCGGGCTATGGAGCAAGCCGCCCTCGATGCCGTTGCGGCCTTGCCCGGCACCTGGACCCCTGGCATCCAGGACGGCAAGCCGGTAGCGGTGGAGTATACCGTGCCAATTACTTTTTCCCTGCGGTAATCAAGCCGCCTTGTTTAGCAAGATTAGCTTAGCCCAACGGCCATCCTGAGCGTTCAGGGTGGCCGTTGGCGTAACTGCCCGAGCCATTAAAACCTTAGGAAAACAAGGGCCACGGGTAATCTACCTGAACCCTGCATTCCACTTTTCAGTCGGAAACCCGCTACCTTAGAGCCTCCTTTCGCCTTCAATCCGTTTTCCTTCAGTGTCTTATTTCCGGACCTTCACCCGCCTGACGGCCCCCGCGCTGGCTTCCCTGGGCCTCGCCTTTACCCTCACCACCTTGTCTGGCTGCGGCTCCCGCTCCGGCACCGACGCGGAAAACCCCTCAGCCGCCGCTGACTCGGCCAAGCCCGTGGTGGTAGATACCGTAGCGCTGAAACGGGCCGCCATGCAGCGCGACTCGCTCAAGGCCGACTCCATTGCCAAGAAAAACGGCCAGCTGCCCGGCGCCATTCTGCCCGGTCACCGCATTGTGGCTTTCTATGGTAATATCCGCTCGAAGGGCATGGGTATTCTGGGCCGGGAGCCCAAGGAGCAGATGTTCCGCAAGTTTGCGGGCGTGCTGAAGGAATGGCAAGAGGCTGACCCCTCGATTCCGGTGCAGGCCGCCCTGCACAACGTGACCATCACGGCTCAGGGCACGCCCGGCAAGGATGGCAAGTGGCGCCTGATGAACTCCAAGGCCACCATTGAGGAAGTACTCAGCTGGGCCAAGGAGCACAACTGCATCCTGTTCCTGGACGTGCAGCCGGGCCACAGCACCCTGGAAGCCGAGCTGCCCAAGCTGGAGCAGTACCTGAAAGACCCTATCGTGCACCTGGGCATCGACCCGGAGTTTTCGCTTTCCACCATGCCCGGCGTGCGGCCCAACCAGAAAATTGGGACCCTCGACGCCAAGGATGTAAACTTTACGGTAAACTTCCTGGCCCGCATCGTGAGCGAAAACAAGCTGCCGCCCAAAGTCCTGACGGTGCACCGCTTCACCCGGAAGATGATTACCAACTACAAAAACATCAAACTGGACCCGCGCGTGCAGATTGTGATGCACATGGACGGCCACGGCGAGCCGACCCTGAAAAAGGACTCCTACCACGACTACATCCAGACGGAGCCGGTTCAGTACACGGGTTTCAAGCTGTTCTACGAGTACGATGCCCGGCCCAAGCCCCACCACATCATGACTCCCAAAGAGGTGTTGAGCGAGCTAACGCCCAAGCCCCTCTACATTCAGTATCAGTAGTTTAATAAGCAGTCAGCGCTTACTTGCCCACCAGCCCCAGGCCATGCTCGGTACAGCAGCGCCTGGGGCTGTTTGCTTGGTGCAGTGCGCGGGTGGCAACCCATCTACCTAAAGCTCTAGCCCGCGTCTGGTAGGGGGCTTTTTCATTTCTACTGTCTTCGGTATTGGTTTCACTCCTACCCTTTCCCGTTTCTTATGAACCTGTCTGCACCTACCCGCTGGAGTAGCCTTTTTGTTATGGCTTGTTTGCTGGCGGGTGGAGCGGCGGCTCAGTCGCCTGACAAGGCAGCGGGGGCCAAAAAGAACCTCATCAAGCTAGCCCCTCTGGGCTGGATACACGGTCAATTGCCCTTTTCCGTCGAGTCGCGGGTTGGGTATGAGCGGGTAGTCAGCGGCCGTAGCAGCATCATGGGCAGTTACTCTTACCTGAGTACCAACTACCCTTTCAACTTTATCGGCAGTGCGGCTCTGAGCGCCACCATTACCTCCGCCCTGCTCGCCAACGGGCACGGCCACGTGGCCTGGACCGACGTGGAAACGCGCACCCGAGGCCACCGATTCCAGCTCCAGTACAAGCGTTACCTCACCAAACGTAAGTCGGCGCCCGAGGGCTTTTACCTCTCGCCCCATTACTCGTACACAACGGCTACCTACCGCTCCGAGGTAAAAGATCTGGACATCCGCTTCAGCATTAACACCACCAATCACAACTACAACCTGTTGTTCGGCTTCCAGGAAATCCTGGGCCGGCACTTCGTGGTTGATGTGTTTACGGGGCTCGGCTACCGCAACAAAACGGAAAAAACCTACGACAAACACGGCGCTTACACCGGTACCCAGAACAAAGAGATTCCGCTGAAAGTATCCTCTGGCCTCAATATTGGCTGGGCTTTTTAGCAAAGTTTCAGGAACTTCCTTACCACGCAAACGGCCCTGGCAGGAGCTACCTGCCAGGGCCGTTTGCGTGGTGAAGCATGCGGTGGTTAAACACATTTCTCCGGTTTTGCCGCTAGTGGGCGGCGTTCAGGTCTACCTTTTCGCCGGGCTTGGGGCGTTGCACTAGTAGCATCAGGGGGAGGCAGAGCAGGAAAAAGGCGCCAATCATCAGGAAGGTTTGGGCATAGGTGATAATGGAGGTTTGCTTCATGATCATGCCGCCCAGGGCCGCGTAGGCCTGCTGCTGGGCATCGAGGAAGCTGGCGCCTTTGCTCATGAAGCTGGCCGTGAGGCCCTGCAGGCGCTGCTGGGTTTCGGGGTCGTAGAGGGAAACATTGGCGGAAATACCCTCCCGGTTCTGGGCAATGGAGCGCTCCAGGTAGGTTCCGACCAGCGCCACCCCGAACGAGCCACCCAACTGGCGAATCATGCCGGTAAGGCCGGCGGCCTGCCCGGCGTCCTTGCCACTAATGCCCGACAACGACATGGTGGTAATGGGCAGAAACAACAGGGCCAGCCCGAATCCGCGCAGAATAAGGGGCCAGAAGAAGTCACTCTCGCCGGCCGTGGGCGAAATCTGGGTGCTCATCCAGTAGGAGAAGATAAAGAAGATGGTAAAACCCACGGGCAGAATGTATTTCTGCGGCACGCCGCCCTGAATCATCTTGCCCACCACCGGCATCATAAAGCCCGAAAGCAGGGCGCCGGGTAGCAGTAGGTAGCCCGTTTGCTCCGCCGTGAAGCCCAGAATGCGCTGGCAGAAAATCGGGAATACGAACACCGATGCAAACAGCCCAAAGCCCAGAATAAACGACAGAAACGCGCCAATGGCCAGGTTGCGGCTGCGCGTGAGCACGCGCAAATCCACAATGGGTTGCTCGGCCGTCAGCTCACGCCAGATAAATCCTACCATTCCTACCACGGCCATCAGGGTGAAGAAGTTGATGTACAGGCTCTCAAACCAGTCTTCAGTTTCGCCCTGCTCCAGCACCAGTTGCAAGGAGCCTACCCCCAGAATCAGCAGGAAGATACCCGCCCAGTCGATTTCGCGCAGGGGCCGCGGTATAGCATTGCGGATGCGCTCCGGGTCGCGGATAAACAGCACGGTGAAAATGGAGGCCAGAATGCCCACTGGCACATTCACGTAGAAAATCCAGGGCCAGTCGTAGTTATCCACAATGTAGCCGCCCAGCGTGGGGCCGATGGTGGGGCCGATAATTACGCCCATCCCGAACAGGGCCTGGCCCAGGGCCAGCTGCTTGGGCGGGAAGGTGTCGATGAGGATGGCCTGGGAAGTAGCCATCAGGGCGCCCCCGCCAATGCCTTGGATAAAGCGAAAGGCCACCAGCTCCCAGATGTTGGTGCTCTGCCCGCAGAGCATGGAGGCCACCGTGAACAGAATCACGGAGAACAGGTAGTAGTTTTTGCGGCCGAACTGCTCGGCCAGGAAGCCCGTCATGGGAATGACAATCACGTTGGCAATGCCGTAGGAGGCCACTACCCAGCTGACTTCCTGCTGCGTGGCCGAGAGGTTGCCCATCATCTGGGTCAGGGCCACGTTTACGATGCTGGTATCAATGAGCTCCAGCAAGCAGCACATCACCACCGTAATGACGATGATCCACTTGGTAAATCCGGTTTCCATTAGGTAGGGTAAGAGGGTATGGGGGTAGGAGGGCGTGAGGGGATTAGCGGCGTTTAAGCTTTTTTAGCTCCACATAAACGCAATGACTATCGAGTTATGCCGAATACACAATCCAATTTTGACTTCGCGGAGGAGTTTAGACAGCGCATCAAAGCATTTGCGCTACGGGTAATGAAACTGACTGACAGGTTACCGGTAACTCCTTCCTGTCGGGCCGCTGGCGCACAACTAGTACGCGCCGGTATGTCAGTAGCGGCAAATTACCGGGCCGCCTGCCGAGCCCGCTCCCAACGAGAATTTGCCGCCAAGCTGCACATTGCCCTAGAAGAAGCTGATGAGTCCGTTTTGTGGCTTGAATTGCTAAATGAGGCTGGCACCTTGCCCGTAGGCAAACTCGATGAGTTACTCAGCGAGGCCAATGCTATTATGGCCATTCTTGGCAAAGCCGAAAAAACGGCGCGGGAAAGGATTAGAAGAGAAAAAGATGCCCCTTAATATAAAGAAGCTATTCCCTCCTAAACTCCTACCCCCACACCCTCCTACCCTAAAACTTATTTCACCGCAACTGTTGCGGTGACGCTCATGCCGGCGCGCAGGGGGTGTTCGGGGTCCACTTTGTCGAGCACGATTTTGACGGGCACGCGCTGGGTTACTTTCACGAAGTTGCCGCTGGCGTTATCGGGGGGCAGCAGGGCGAAGCGGGCACCGGTAGCAGCCGAGAGCGACTCGATTTTGCCCGAGAATTCCTCGTTCGGGTAGGCATCCACCTCCACGTTCACGGGCTGACCCACGCGCATGTTTTCCAGCTGGGTTTCCTTGAAGTTGGCAATTACCCAGGTGTTGCCGCTGGCTACCAGGCCCATGAGCTGCTGGTTAGGGCTCACCAACTGGCCAGGTTGCACGTTCTTCTTGCTTACGATGCCGTTGGCGGGCGCCGTGATGGTAGTATAGCTCAGCTGCAGACGCGCGTTATCCAAGTCGGCTTGGCGCTGCTTTACCACGGCTTCCGCTACGGCTACCTGCTGCCGCGCCGCTTCTACCTGCTGCTGAGCCACGCGCACCTGCTGCTGGGCCGTAGCCCGCTGCGCCGTCGTTGATTTCAGGTTGGCCTGCACGGCGTCGTACTCACTTTGCGGGATGATGTCTTCCTTGCGTAGGAACTCACTGCGCTTCAGATCCTTCTGTAAGCGGGCTCGGTTGGCTTCACTGACCCCAATGGTCGTTTGGGCGGTGCTAACGTTGGCGGTAGCCGTGCCTACGGCGGCGCGGGCGGCTACCACGTTGGCTTGGGCGGCGGCCAGGGCAGCTTCGGCAGCATTCACGCGCTGCTGATAGTCGGCCGGGTCCACGGTTACCAGCACGTCGCCTTTCTTAACGGGCTGGTTGTCTTCTACTTTCACTTCCAGCACCGGACCCGATACCCGGGGCAGAATGGGGTACACGTCGCCTTCTACCTGGGCGTCGTCGGTTTCTTCGTGGGTTTGGCCGAACTGATAACGCTGCCAGCCGAAGTAGCCGCCCACCAGCAGTACCAGGGCCAGAATGATAAAGATAATTGGGCGCTTGGAGCGGCCCTCGGGCTGCTCGTCCACTACCGGCGCGTGAGCCGCGGATGGGGTAGGCGCTACGGTCGAATCGTGTTGAACGGGAGTTGCCATATGGGTACTTGGTTGTTCGTTGTCAGATGGTGGAAAACAGGTCCTGTGTTCAGCGAACAAGGACCTTGGGGGAACTAGGCTGATTGACGGTAGGCCGAGGGGCAGCCGGGCTTTACCAGCAGGGTCACGCAGGCAGCCGTTCGCACGACGGTTTCGGCGGTGCTCCCCATCAGAAAGCGGGTAAGGCCCGTTTGGCCGTGCGCTCCAATCACAATAATGTCAGTGGGGTAGCGGCGTGCTTCCTCTACGATTTCGCGGGCAGCATCGCCGTGCCGAATAACGGTAGCCACCTGAGCGCCAGCGGCCTGAGCCGTTTCGCGGCACGCGGCCAGCTGCCGGGCCAGCGTTACATCATGCGCTAAGCCAACGGCAGGTGTAGGCTGCGGTTCCAGCACGTGCAGGAGCCGCAGCGCAGCCCCCGTACCCGCCGCCAGCGCCGCCGAGTACTTCACCACCGCAGCAGTAGCAGCAGAAAAATCAATCGGACACAGGATGGTCATATCAGTGAAGTGGTGAAATAGTGAAATGGTGAGTTTGATGTGCTAATGGCGCGAGCAGGAGAAGCTGAACGGCAACTCACTATTTCACCATCTCACCATTTCACCATTACCAGATCTGCTCGCCGGTGGCGCGGCGCAGCTGGTACTGGCCGAGGGTGTAGTTGTAAATGGCCTGCAGGCGTGAGAGGCGGGACTGCGCCAGTTGGGTTTCCGCGTCCAGCACGTCCAGGTTGCTGCCTACTCCGTAGCGGTAGCGGGCTTTGGCGCGGGTCAGGGCGTCGGTAGCCTGGCTGATCTGGACTTGCGAGTTATCGTAGCGGGCGGTGCTGGTTTGCAAGTTGTTCACGGCCTGCAACACGTCGGCGCGCACTTGCTCCTGAGTGTCCTGGGTGCGGGCCTGAGCCCCTTTAATAGCCGATTGCGCGGCCGCCCGCTGGTAGCGGTTCCGGTCGCCGTCGTAAATCGGAATGGAAAGCTGGGCGCCGGCTACCGTGTTGAAGCGCACGCGCTCCAGGTTAGGCACGATGTAGCCGTTCTTGCCCCCGGCCTGGGCCAGCACCGTCAGGCTGGGCTTGTTGCTGGTTTCGGCCACCCGCAGCTGGGCCGAGGCGGTTTGCTCGGCGTCCTTGGCCAGCTTTACCTCGGGCCGGTTCTCCGAGCCTTTGGCCAGGGCTTCCTCCACGTTCACCGGTTGCGGGTTGTACTCGAAGCGGCCGCGCACCGGCGTTACCGCCGACTCGGGGCGGTGCAGCAGGCGGGCCAGCTGAATTTCCTGGTTGCGCAGCTGGTTTTGCAAGTCAATCCGGCGGTCCAGAGCTTGGGCGATGCGCACTTGCGTGGTGGTCACGTCGAAGTTGGTGCTCACCCCGCCTTCTACCCGCTTTTCCATTTCGCGCTGGTGCTGGCGCAGGGAGGCAAGTTGGGCGTCCTGCACCCGGATGGCTTCGCGGGCGAATAGGATGCTGTAGTAGCTCTGGGCGGCGGCGAAGGCCAGGTCGCGGCGGGTAACGTTTATCTGGTCGGCGGCCGTAAGCGTGCGGCTGCGGGCGGCTTCAATGGCCGCATTAGCGCGCCCAAAGTCCAACACAGTATAGCGGGCCGTTACGTGCCCATCGTAGTTGTTGTTCGGAGCCAGCTGAAAACCAGGCTCATCGGGATTTAGCTGCAGCTTCACCTGCGGATCAACGCGGGTGTAGCTTACGGTGCCATCTACTACGGGTCGCAGGTAGGTGCGGCTTTCGTCGAGGCGGCTTTGGGCCTGGTTTACTTCTTCTTGCAGGGCATTGATGGCCGGGTTGGCATCCAGCACGGAGCGGACGGTAGTTTCCAGCGACAGGGAGTCGCCGGGGGTTGCTGCGGATAGCGGCACCTGAGCGTGCGCCGCACTTCCCACCAGCAACCCGAGGGTAGCTAAAAATGGGGCAGCGTCTTGTGGTCGGAAAAGCATATCTAAAACAGCTTATGGATATGCGCCTTTTACCTAACTACGTGCCAACCCGTTAAAATTATTTTAATCTGCCTCTAAAACTTCTATTCCAGCCTTCAGAGGGCTAAAATAATTTCTATACCCTCCCACTTTACCTTTTCCAATGGAGCTCGTTTTTCCCTATATATCAGGATATCCTATATTGTTTTCCTGAAATTTGAGGAATATCGTTTAGTATAAGCTCTATATCCAGCTCTGCCATGCCTGACCAAGATGACTCTTTGCTCCTCTACTTAAATGACGCCATTGCCACCACGCGCAACAAGGAGGACTTATTCAGGAGCGTGACCGAGAAGCTGCGGCTGATTTTCCCCTTTGATGCCATTACCATTCTGACCCTGGATGCGGAACACCAGTACCGCCGGGTTTTTCTGCGCGACTATTTGGGGGAGGTGTTGCTACCTGACGTGGATGCGCACAAACTAGCTCGCACTCCCATAGAAGGCACCCCGATTGAGTTTTTTTTGCGCCAACCCCGTCTACACCAGTACAACTTACAGGAATTCATGGCGGAGCACGGTGATTTTTTGCCCTTCCGCAACCTGTTGGAGCGGGGCATGCGCTACATTACGGTAGTGCCGCTGCGCACCAGCGGGCAGCTGATTGGGCTGCTGTCGTTAGTGGCCCGGCGGCGGCCCGAGCTGTCGGAGCTGGATGCGGACCTGCTCGAAAAAATCGGCAGTCTGGTGGCGGTAGCGGTGACCAACACGCTGGCCTTCGAGGATATTGCCCGTCGGGAGCAGGAAAAAACCATGCAGCTGGCCCTGAACAATGCCCTGCTGAGCATCAAGGAGCGCGAGGAGCTTTTTCGGACCATTGCCACCGAAATCAACCGGGTAGTGCCCCACGACTACTTCGGCGTGCGGGTGCGGGAGCCCCGCTCCCCGGTGCGCGCTTTTGCCGAGTTCAACAAGCAGCCCGATGGCAGCTTCCTGGCCCTGGACGAAAACCGCTACGACGATTTGCCTAAATCGGAGGCCAGCAAGCAGGCAGTGGTCGAGCTATTTTCGCGGCCCGGCGTGTACGTAGGCGCCGATTTTGAGGACCTGGCCCAGCGCTACGACATGCTCCGCTACATCCGGGAGCAGCGCGGCACCCGGTCTATTCTATGCGCTCCCCTGGATGTGGGCGACGAGCAAATGGCGGCTCTTATTCTGGCCAGCCACCAGCCCCTGGCCTTCACGGAGGAAACCCTGGAGCTGATTCAGACTTTGGTACCCCAGATTCGGCTGGCCGTGCAGAACGTGTTTGCCTTCGAGCAGATTGAGGCCTTGCGCACCCAGCTGGAGCGGGAGCGAACCTACCTCATCGACGAAATCAACACCACGGCCGCCGCCCGTCTCGACGATTTTGTGGGCGGCAGCGCCGTGATGCAGCAAGTATATACGCGCCTGGCCCAGGTTGCCCCCACCGATACGACCGTGCTCATCACCGGCGAAACCGGGACCGGCAAAGAACTGGTCGCGCGGGCCCTGCACAACCTGTCGCCGCGCAAGGAGCGGGCCCTCATCAAAATCAACTGCGCTGCCTTGCCGGCCCAGCTAATTGAAAGTGAGCTGTTTGGCCACGAAAAAGGCGCTTTCACTGGGGCGCACGACCGGCGCATCGGTAAGTTTGAGCTGGCGGACAAAGGCACGATTTTCCTGGATGAAGTCGGCGAGCTACCCCTCGATTTGCAGGCCAAGCTGCTGCGGGTGCTGCAGGAAAAGGAGTTTGAGCGCATTGGTGGGCGGCGCGTTATACCGACCGATGTGCGGGTTATTGCAGCCACGAACCGGGTACTGGAAGACGAGGTAGCCGCCGGCCGTTTCCGCGCCGACCTGTACTACCGGCTGAACGTGTTTCCCATCCGGCTGCCGGCCCTGCGCGAGCGGCCCGATGATATTGAGCCCCTGATGCGTCACTTTTTGGAGCGCTTCACCAAACGCATGGGCAAGCCCGTACGCGGCCTGCGCGAGCGGGACCTGAAAGCCCTGCGCCAGTACGGCTGGCCCGGTAACGTACGCGAGCTGGAGCACGTGCTGGAACAGGCCGTTATCGTCAGTCAGGGGCCATTTCTGGAGTTTGCCGGCTTTTCAGCGGCGGCGCAGGCGGCCCCAGCGGCCCCGGAGACGGGTGGCCCCCTCAAAACCCTCAAAGACCAGGAGCGCGACCATATCCTGGCGGCCCTGCACCGCACGGGCGGGCGGGTCAGCGGCCCCAACGGCGCAGCCCTTTTGCTCGATATCAACCCCAAAACCCTGGAAGCCCGCATGAAAAAGCTCGGCATTCAGCGGACGATTACGGCGGGGTAAGCCCAGTAATTAGCAGGTAAGCTGGAGAATAAAAACCGGGTTTTTTGCTCCTCCGTTGCGCGGGTGCCGTAAAAGAGCTAGCATCTCACCTCTTACTACCCCTTCTTATGGCCCAGCCCACCACCACGCCCCAGCACACGGACCCGGAAACCAAGCGCGACGAAAAGAAAAACCAGGAAACGGTGAAGGATAAGCCCGACGGCAAGAAAAAGACCACCCAGAAAAAGTAATGCCTTGAGCCCGGCCGCTACCAGCAGTCGGGCTTTTTTGCGCCCGACCGGTGCCAAAGGGAGCTAGTTGCAGCAAAAACGTGTTTTGCCCGTACTTTAGAACCGGATGCCCACGCCTACTCCCTCCCTGCCTTCCCTCACCCGCGACCAGGTACTGCGCGCCCTGCGACAAATGGACCTCGACGGCCCGCGCATGCCCCTGAGCACCGTTTACGACCTAGTGTACCAGGGCCGCCGCTACGCGCCGCGGGCCGTGGCCCAGCTGGCGTTTCGGTTGGCTACGGAGCAGCCCGAGGCCGCTTGGCCCCTACCGGCCGGGGCGCCTACCAACCGGGTGCTGGAGCAGCTCGACTTTACCATTGCCACCAAGCGTCCTACCCTCGAAAACTCCTCACTTGATGGCGACGTAGCGGCCCAGGAGCAGATGCAGGAGCTTTACACGGGCCAGCCATCGGACTCCGCGCCGGCCAAGCTGCGCAAGTTGCCGCCCACGCCCGCCGCCCCGCAGGCGGCCCCATCGGTAGCGCAGGAGCCGGCCCCGACCTATTCTCTACCGCCCGCTCAGCCTTACGACCGGGCAGCGGCGCTGGCTGAGCTGTTCATTTCGGCGGAAAAGCTGGATGCTGCCCTGGCCGCGCTGCGGCGGCGCCACAACCTGATTCTGCAGGGGCCGCCCGGTACGGGCAAAACGTTTCTGGCCCGGCGGCTGGCCTGGCTGGAGCTGGGCGCTACCGATGCGGCCCGCGTGGAGCTGGTGCAGTTTCACCCCAGCTACAGCTACGAGGATTTCGTGCAGGGTTTTCGCCCTGATGCTCAGGGTAAGTTTCAATTGCAGAACGGCATTTTGGTGGACTTCTGCCAGCGGGCAGCTCAGGACCCGGAACGACCTTATTTTCTGCTGATTGACGAGTTAAACCGGGGCAACTTGGCCCGCATTTTTGGGGAGCTGCTGCTCTTGCTGGAAGCCGATAAACGCGGCCCCGCCTACGCCGTACGCTTACCCTACGCCCCGGCTGGCAGCCCGCCGTTTTTCGTGCCGGCTAACGTGCACTTTATCGGCACCATGAACCTGGCCGACCGCAGCCTGGCCCCGCTGGACTACGCCCTGCGGCGGCGCTTTGCTTTCGTGAGCCTGGAGCCGGAGTTTGGCGCGCCCTTGCGGGAGCTGCTGGCAGCCCAGGGCGTACCTGCCCCCGTCAGCAACCAGCTCATCACTCGCCTGACTGCTCTGAACCAGGTGATTACCGACGACCCGGACCTGGGGCCGGATTTCTGCATTGGGCACAGCTACTTCTGCCAGCCCCCCGCCGAGCCGGCCGCCGCTTCAGCGTGGCTGCAACTAATTCTGGAACAGGAAATTGCCCCTCTTTTGGATGACTACTGGCTTGATCAGCCGGCCAAAGCCGCCCAGCAGAAGAAAAAGCTGCTGGCTTGAACCATGCCAAGCGGATGTCACCATTTGTCCTTCCAAGCGTTCTGCGTATCAAGCTAGTGGCGAGGAATTTGGGTTCACCATTCAACCGCTTAGCCCAGATTCCTCGCGCTGCTCGGAATGACAATCTAAGGTCTAAGAAGCTGTTTGAGTTAGCTGAAAATCACTCCGAAACGGTCCTGCTGAGTGCCGCCGAAGCATCTTTACCTCTGGCTAACCTAATGGTGAGGGCGAAGCGGTAGAGATGCTTCGACTGCGGCTACGCCTCTGCTCAGCACGACCGTTTCACTAACTCAAATAGCTTCTTAGCGTTTCCCTCCTCCTCTACTTTTCCTCGGATGATTCCCATCCAGAACCTGTACTACCTGCTTTGCTATGCCTGGAACCGACTGCCGGAGCAGCAGGAGTTGCTGGCAATCAACACGAGCACGTTTCACCGGCCCTTGGAGTTGCTGACTCACGTTTTGCTTACCGCTGCCCGTCGCCAGTTGCAGCGGGGGTTGCCGGTAGCCTACACCGAGCGCACCGAGGAACTAGCGGAGTTGCGCGGCCGGGTGCAGCTGGCCCCTACCCTGAGTCGAAACTTGCTGCCGCGCGGCCGGGCCATATGCACGGTGGATGAGCTAAACCAGAACACGGCCCTAGCCCGGCTGGTACTCGGCACCTTGCAGCAGCTCAGCCGCACGCGCAGTCTGCCGGCCTCGTTGCGCCAGCAAGTACGAACAACCATGCGCCGCTTTCCGGGCGGGGTGCTGCCCGAGCAACCCACAGCCGCCAGCTTGCGGAGCGTGTGCCGGCTGCGGCCCACCGGGCTAGCAGGCTTTCTGCTGAACGTGTGTGAGTTAATCCAGCAGAGCGCCCTGCCGGCCCCGGATACTGAAGGGCCAACCCGCTTCCGCGACTTCCGGCGCGATGAGCGGCTGATGGCCCTGCTGTTCGAGCAGTTTGTGCGCAATTTTTACCGTTTGGAGCAGCGCCGGTTTCGGGTGCTTTCCGAAACCATTCAGTGGCAGGCTGAAGCAGAAACAACCGAGGCCCTGCACCTGCTGCCGGCCATGGTCACGGACACGACCCTGGAAAACGAGCAGCGCAAGATTATCCTCGACACTAAGTACTACGCCGCGGCTCTTAAGCCCCGCTACGACCAGCAGAAGCTGATTTCGCCCCACCTCTACCAGCTGTACGCCTACCTGCAGAACCAGCCCGCGCGGCCGGAGCAGCACCTGGAAGGCGTCCTGCTCTACCCCGCCGCGGCCCAGACCCTGGATGTGCGCTACTCGCTGGGGGGCCACCCCGTCCGCATCGTTACGCTGGACTTGGCCCAGCCCTGGCAGCAGATTGCCCGCGACCTGCTGGCTTTACTTGATTAAGGATTTGGCAACGAATTCCGAGGTTCTTTGCCTATTATGCAGCCCCGCTACGGCAATTGCGTCGTTTGGTTGCAATTGGCCGGCTATCTGCCGTAACTTCCTCTGAATTTCCTTCCTCTATCACCCAAACCATTACCTTCTTGAAACGACGTGACTTTGTGGGGCTGACTGGCCTCGCTACCGGGGCCATGTTCCTGCCCTCTATTCCGGGTCTGGGCGGCGACCTGGTAGACCCCGCCCGCCTGCTGGAGCAAGTAGACCCCGCCATCAAAAAGCGCCTGGCCGACGCGGCCCTGAACGCGGCAAAATCGGCGGGCGCTACCTACGCCGATGTGCGCATTGGCCGCTACCTGAACCAGAGTATTTTCACCCGCGAAAAGCAGGTCCAGAACATTGCCAACGGCGAAAGCTACGGCGCGGGCGTGCGGGTGCTGGCTAACGGCACCTGGGGCTTTGCCGCTACGAATACCGTAACCGAGGCCGGCATGGCCAAGGCCGCCCAGCTAGCCGTACAGATTGCCAAGGCCAACTCCAAGGTGCAGAAGGAGCCCGTGAAGCTGGCTCCCCAGAAAGGCCAGGGCGAAGTAACCTGGAAAACCCCGATTCAGGTTAACGCTTTCGAGGTGCCCATCAAGGACAAAGTGGACCTGCTGCTGGCCGCCAACGCCAAGGCCCTCGACAACGGCGCTTCCTTCGTGAACTCGGCCCTGTTCCAAATCAACGAGCAGAAGTACTTTGCCTCCACCGATGGCTCCTACATTGACCAGGATGTGCACCGCATTTGGCCGAACTTCAGCGTGACGGCCATCGACCGGGCGTCGGGCAAGTTCCGCTCCCGCGAGGCGCTCAGCTCGCCCATGGGCATGGGCTACGAGTACATGCAGCCCAAAGCCCAGGACCAGATTGCCGGCCCTGCCGGCACGGGCCTGGTGGGCTACAAGTACAGCTACGACATGTTGGCCGACGCAACCCTGGCCGCCAAGCAGGCCAAGGAAAAGCTCACGGCCAAATCGGTGACGCCGGGCAAGTACGACCTGGTGCTGGACCCCAATCACCTGGGCCTGACCATTCACGAGTCGGTAGGTCACCCGCTGGAGCTGGACCGCGTGCTAGGCTACGAGGCTAACTACGCCGGTACCTCTTTCGCTACCCTCGACTGGAGAGCCAAGAATCAGCCCTACGGCTCGAAGCTGGTCAACATTGTGGCCGATAAGCGCCAGCCCGGCTCCCTGGGCGCGGTGGGCTTCGACGACGAAGGCGTGCCGGCCAAGGAGTGGAACCTCATCAAGGATGGCAAGCTGGTGGACTATCAGAAAATCCGGGACCAGGCCCACATTGTGGGTCAGAACGAATCGGATGGGTGCTGCTACGCCGACTCCTGGAGCACGGTGCAGTTCCAGCGCATGCCCAACGTCAGCCTCAAGCCCGGCACCGGGAAACTGAGCGTGGATCAGATGATTGCCGGCGTGGACAAGGGCATTTACATTGCCGGCCGCGGTTCCTTCTCCATCGACCAGCAGCGCTACAACTCCCAATTTGGCGGCACGGTGTTTTACGCCATCGAAAAGGGCAAGATTGCCGGCATGCTCGAGGACGTGGCCTACCAGACCAACACGCTGGAGTTCTGGAACTCCTGCGCCGCCATCTGCGACGAGTCGGACTACCGCCTGTTCGGCTCCTTCTTCGACGGCAAGGGCCAGCCCTCGCAGGTGTCGGCCGTGAGCCACGGCTCCAGCACGACCCGCTTCAACGCCGTGAACGTCATCAACACCGCCCGCAAAATCGGATAATCACCTGTCATTCCGAACAAAGTGAGGAATCTGAGTTAGCCTCTTCTATCTGGCTCAGATTCCTCGCTACGCTCGGAATGACAACTTGAAGTGAACCCTTCCCCTTAGAAATCCAGCACATCATCTCCCATATGGCAATTCTTTCCCAAACCGAAGCCCAGGGCATCCTCAAAAAGGTACTGAGCTTCAGCAAGGCCGACGAGTGTGAGGCCACACTTAACGGCCAGACGGGCGGCAACGTGCGCTCGGCCCGCAACGCCATCAGCACCAGCGGCGGCATTGATAACGTGGCCCTTACCGTGGAGTCGCGCTTCGGCAAGCGCTCCGGCGTGGCTACCTGCAACCAGTTCGACGATGCTACCCTGCGCAACTGCGTGCAGCGGGCCGAGGAAATTGCCCGCCTCGCTCCGGAAAGCCCCGAGTACATGCCCCTGCTCGGCCCCCAGAAATACCTGACCTCGGCTAACAGCTTCGCCAAAAGCACCGCCGACATTACGCCCGACTACCGCGCTACCCAGGTGGGCGCCAGCATGAAGCTCTGCGACGAAAAGAAGCTGACTTCGGCCGCCTTCCTCAACGACTCGGCCGGGTTTGTGGCCAAGCGCAACAGCAAGGGCCTCGAAGCCTACCAGCAGGTGTCAGGGCTGGAGTTTAGCATCACGGTGCGCACCCCGGATGGTACCGGCTCGGGCTACGCTACCGCTGATTACAACGATGCCAGCAAGTTTGACGCCCGCCGCCTGACCCAGATTGCGGCCGACAAAGCCGCTGGCTCGCGCAACGCCCAGGCCCTGGAGCCCGGCAAATACACCGTTATTCTGGAGCCCGCCGCCCTGGTTGCCAACACCGATGCCTCCCTGCTGCAGGCCCTGATGAGCGCCCTCGACGCCCGTAACGCCGACGAAGGCCGTTCCTTCCTGAGCAAGAAAGGCGGCGGCAACCGCAAAGGCGAAAAGCTGTTCGATGAGCGGGTAACCATCTACTCCGACCCTACCCACCCCGACATTGCCGACCTCACGTTCTCGGGCGACGGCCGGCCCCAGCAGAAAATGACCTGGATTGAGAAGGGGGTAGTGAAAAACCTTTACACCTCGCGCTATTGGGCGCAGAAGGCTGGTATTCCCGACATTCCGCGCCCCGGCGGCTGGATTATGGAAGGCGGCACCCAAAGCACCGCCGACCTTATCAAGGGCACCCAGCGCGGCATTCTGGTCACGCGCCTGTGGTACATCCGCCCCGTTGACCCCCAGACCCTGCTCTACACCGGCCTGACCCGCGACGGAACGTTCTACATTGAAAACGGCAAGATTAAGCACCCGGTGAAGAACTTCCGCTTCAACGAGTCGCCGATTATCATGCTCAACAACCTGGAGGCCATCGGCAAGCCCGTGCGGGTAGGCGGCAACCTGGTGCCCCCGCTGAAAATCCGCGACTTTACCTTCACCAGCCTCTCGGACGCGGTGTAATAACGCACTCGTATCGTTTTTCAGCGGCAGGGCTTTGTTCTCAAAAGGAATTCTGTCTTGCTGCTGAAAAACTTTAGCACTCACTATATCAAGCACCTACCCAAGCTCTACCTATCTACATATCCTCTACTATGGCGCGTCATTTCTACTACTGCACCGGTTTACTGATTCTGCTAGGGCCCAGTGCAGTTGCGCAACAATTAGCCGGTAGGGTAGTGGATACGGAAACAGGCAAGCCAGTTCCTTACGCCAGCGTGAGTGTTCTGGGGACTGCGCAGGGTACTACCAGCAACGCGGAGGGAGAGTTCGAATTAGCTGTGGCGAAGCTGCCGGGCCGGCTGGTAGCTTCGGAGTTAAGTCACCGCACCGATACCTTGACAGTAACGGGCGCGCAGCCGGTGCTGGTTCGCCTGCAACCCAGCGCCGTTGCGTTGCCGGAAGTGCAGTTGGGCAGCTACACGGCGGAACTGATTAAAAAAGCCTACCGCCAGCTACAGCGGGCCCACGATCAGAAAACGTACGGCCAGGCATTTTACCGGCAAATAACCCAGTTAGACGGTGAAGCGACGGAGGTACAGGAAATGGTGTGGCAAACCAAAACCGATAATGCCGGCCTGAATGGCATGGCGCTGGCGCAGGCCCGCTACGCCAAGAAGAAAGCGCTTATCAGCTTTACCGATTTCTCTAAATTCACGAAGAACTTCAGCATTTTTTCTCCGGCCGATAGCGCTACCTCCCGCCGGCTGCTAAGCCCCCATGTGGCGCAAAACTTTACGCTGACTCTGGTGGGGGTAACGCAGAATGGCCCGCAGCAACTCATAGAAATCGGTTTTGCCAGCAAGTCAGAAAGCAACGCTACCCAGGAAAAAGGCAGCATCACGATTGATGAGGCAACTCACCAGGTGTTGCGGCTTCACCTAGAAACTTCGGGTATTGGGAGCCGCTCGAACCATCCTCTGTTCAGCTTTAAAGAACCCCGTATGGTTTTCGATTGCGTGTTCCAGCCTACCCTGCATGGCAGTACTGATGTTCAGTACATTAAGACTTCTTACCAGGTAGCCCTCAACCGGCCGCTCAAGCCTGATGTCCGCGTGCAAGTCTTATCGTTCACTTCGTTTTACGGTGGACAACGAACCGCTCCATCAGGTATAGCTTACACCAGAGCGGTAGCTGGACAATCTGACCTAGCTACTATCAAGCAAACAACTTATAACCCCGCTTTCTGGCAGAATAACTCGGCCGTGAAGCGCACTCCGCTTGAAGAAGAAATCATTAAATCGTTTGAGCAGAAAGGAGCTTTCGGCACCATGCTCGCACCCTGATTTAAGCGCACAGCCGCGTAGGCGGCTTCACAGTTTTTCACTCCTAACTACCTACTCCTTTGAACAGACGTGATTTTGTGGGCGTAACCGGTCTGGCGGCCGGGGCGCTCTGGCTACCCTCGCTACCCAGCCTGGGCGGCAATCCGGTTGACCCGGCCCAACTCCTGGAAGGGGTAGATGTGGCAGTGAAAAAGCGTATGGCCGATGTAGCCCTGAACGCGGCGAAATCGGCGGGCGCTACCTACGCCGATGTGCGCATTGGCCGCTACCTCAATCAGGGCGTTTTCACCCGCGAAAAGCAGGTCCAGAACATCGTTAACTCGGAAAGCTACGGCGCCGGGGTGCGGGTTATTGCCAACGGTACCTGGGGTTTTGCCGCCACCAACACCGTGACGGAGGCCGGTATTGCCAAGGCCGCCCAGCTAGCCGTGCAGATTGCCAAGGCCAACTCCAAAGTACAGAAGGAGCAGGTGAAGCTGGCTCCGCAACGCGGCTACGGCGAGGTTTCCTGGAAGGCGCCCATCAAGCAGAATGCTTTTGAAGTGCCCATCAAGGACAAAGTAGACCTGCTGCTGGCGGCCAATGCCAAGGCCATGGAAAACGGCGCTTCCTTCGTGAATTCCGTGCTGTTTCAGGTGAATGAGCAGAAGTACTTTGCCTCCACCGACGGCTCTTACATCGACCAGGATATTCACCGCATCTACCCCACTTTCGGGGTAACGGTGGTGGACCGCACCTCGGGCAAGTTCCGGAGCCGGCAGGCCCTGAGCGCCCCCATGGGCATGGGCTACGAGTACCTCACGCCCAAGGCCGAAGACAAGGTAGCGGGCCCCCAGGGCTCGGGCGTCATCGGGTACAAGTACAGCTACGACATGCTGGAAGACGCCGCCCTGGCCGCCCGCCAAGCCAAGGAAAAGCTCACGGCCAAGAGCGTAACGCCGGGCAAGTACGACCTGGTGCTGGACCCTCACCACCTAGGCCTGACCATTCACGAGTCGGTGGGGCACCCGCTGGAGCTGGACCGCGTGCTGGGTTACGAGGCCAATTACGCCGGTACCTCTTTCGCTACCATGGAGTGGAAAGCCAAAGGCCAGCCCTACGGCTCCAAACAAGTGAACATCGTGGCCGACAAGCTGCAAACCGGCTCCCTAGGCGCGGTGGGCTACGACGACGAAGGCGTAAAAACCAAGGAGTGGAACCTCATCAAGGACGGTATTCTGGTGGATTACGAAAAGATTCGGGACCAGGCCCACATCGTGGGTCAGAACGAGTCGGATGGGTGCTGCTACTCCCAGTCGTGGCAGGATGTGCAGTTCCAGCGCATGCCCAACGTCAGCCTGAAGCCCGGCACCGCCAAGCTCAGCGTCGATGACATGGTACGCGGGGTGGACAAGGGCATTTACATTGCCGGCAACGGCTCCTTCTCCATCGACCAGCAGCGCTACAATTCGCAGTTCGGGGGGCAGGTGTTTTACGCCATTGAGAAAGGCAAAATCACGGGCATGCTCGAGGATGTGGCCTACCAGACCAACACGCTGGAGTTCTGGAACTCCTGCGCGGCCGTCTGCGACCAGTCAGACTACCGGTTTGCGGGCTTCTTCAACGACGGCAAGGGCCAGCCCAGCCAGAGCTCCGCGGTAAGCCACGGCTCCAGCACTACCCGCTTCAACGCCGTGAACGTCATCAACACCGCCCGCAAAATCGGCTAGCCTTTCTAGCTGTCATTTAGCTGTCATTCCGAGTGCAGCGAGGAATCTCGCGTGCTGACGTTGTAATGGTAATCAAACGGCAGCCCCCGAAATTCCTCGCTGCACTCGGAATGACGTTCTGGTTTTCTCCACATTCTGCCCATTCAATACCATGGCTATTCTTTCCAAAGACGAGTCGCAGGCTATCCTGAAAAAGGTGCTGAGCTTCAGCACAGCCGATGAGTGCCAGGCCAGCCTGCAGGGCCGCACCACCGGCAACGTGCGCTACGCCCGCAACTCGGTGAGTACGGCCGGCGGGGCCGATAACGTGTCGTTGGTGGTGGAATCGAGGTTTGGCAAGCGGGCCGGCGTGGCCACCTGCAACCAGTTCGACGATGCTACCCTGCGCCGGTGCGTGCAGCGGGCCGAGGAAATTGCCCGCCTCGCCCCCGAAGACCCCGAATACATGCCCCTGCTGGGTCCGCAGCAGTACCTGACTCCGGTAAGCTACGCCGCCAGCACCGCCGCCATTACCCCCGACTTCCGGGCCCAGGTAGCCGGCGACAGTATTGCCTTGTGCGCCGCCAAGCAGCTCACGGCCGCCGGCTACCTCGAAGATGGGGCAACCTTCCAGGCCCTGCGCAACAACAAAGGCCTGGAAGCCTACCAGCAGAACACCAACATCGACTTCTCGGTGACGGTGCGCACGCCCGACGGTACCGGCTCGGGTTACGCCGTGGCTGATTTTACCGACGCCGCCAAGTTCAATGCCAAGGCCCTAACGCAAATTGCGGCCGACAAAGCCGCCGGCTCGCGCAACGCCAAGGCCCTGGAGCCCGGCAAATACACCGTCATTCTGGAGCCGGCGGCCCTGGTTTCCGATGAAGGTCTGCTCAACAACCTGGTCTACAACTTCGGGGCCCGCGAAGCCGACGAAGGCCGTTCCTTCCTCAGCAAGAAAGGCGGCGGCAACCGCACCGGCGAAAAGCTCTTCGACTCGCGCATTACCATCTACTCTGACCCGCTGAACGCCCAGGCCCCCGGCTCGGTGTTCGATGGGGAAGGACTACCCGTAAAGCGCATGAACTGGGTGGAAAAGGGCGTGGTCAAGAACCTGTACTACACCCGCTACTGGGCCCAGAAAACCGGCAAACAGCCCACGGCTTTTTCCGGCAACTTCATCATGGAAGGCGGCACCCAGAGTGTGCAGGACCTGATTAAGAGCACGGCCAAGGGCATTCTGGTCACGCGCCTGTGGTATATCCGCGACGTGGACCCGCAAACCCTGCTGTTTACCGGCCTAACTCGGGACGGCACGTTCTACATCGAGAACGGCAAAATCAAGCACCCGGTGAAGAACTTCCGCTTTAACGAGAGCCCCGTGATTATGCTCAACAACATCGAGGCCATCGGCAAACCCGTGCGCCTCGGTGGCAACCTGGTGCCCCCACTCAAGATTCGGGATTTCACCTTCACCAGCCTCTCAGACGCGGTGTAGGACTGCTGATTAGGCGTAATTTAGTGGCTTTTCTCAAGTGCTGGGAGAAGCCACTTTCTTATTTACTGCTTTGCTGCATGAAGCAATTTCTACTTTTTGCTATTGTATCGGCTCCTATGATTGCCTCGGCGCAGGTAGCAGGGCCGGCATCAGAGCCCAGACAGGGTACTACCACAACCCCAGCTAGCCCAGACACGGCCGAGTACCGGGTGAACCGGTATATTTCGTTTATCCCCGGTACCCTGCAGCTAACCGACGGAAGAGTAGTTTCGGGCTACCTGCCGGTGCCGACGATGTACCCCGGCATAGACTATCCGTTCATTTATTACCTGGCTCATCCCAACAGCCAACCTAAGCCACCCAAACAGGACGTTCGGGTAGATGAGGTAGAGCGCATGACGGCGGGCAAACATTATTTCGAGCCAATGCGCCTAGCCGGCGACAAAAAGGTAAAGATCCTGGCCGAGAGGGTGGTTACGGGTCCGGTTGAGCTATTTCTGCAAGCCGAACAACAGAGCGTTCCTCTGCCAATACCGTTGCCTGGTGCCGTACTTCACTCTAGTATTCCGTACAAGAACAGCCACTTTTTTGTCCGCCGTAATGGCGTGCTCACGAAGGTTGACCGGGGCATGTTCTACATGCAAATGAGCCAGTATCTGGCCGATTATCCAGGCTTGGCCAAGATGGTAGCCCGCAATGAGAAAGGCTACCACTACCAAGACCTAATCAGGATAGTTACCAATTATAACCGCTACAAAAGCAACTTACCCAGCAGCGGCCACTAGCGGCTAGTCGTTGTCAAACTGCAGGGCCACGTAGGCCTGAATCACGCGGTTGCGCAGGCGCGGGTCGTTGGTGCCGCTGAGGTTTTTCACGTCGTTGATGTCGTTGACGCCGGCGTTGAAGCGCCCGCCCAGCAGCAGATTGCCCAGCTTCAGGCCCGCGCCGGCGCACAGGCTCAGGTCGCCGCGCTTGTAGCCGCTGTAGGGGCCATTGCCCGAAGAAGACACGTTCAGGTCGCCGCTGGCGTCCTTGCGCAGCAGTAGCCCAAACTGCGGGCCCGCCTCCACGAACACCGGCCCCAGCGTGACTTTGGCCAGCACCGGCAGGTTGAGGTAGTGCAGCTTGGCATCGTAATTCCCGACGGCATCCCGGAAGGAGCTCCCCTGCAGCGAGTACAGCAGCTCCGGCTGAATGGAAATGGGGCCAATCAGGTCGGCCTCGTAGAAGACCCCGGCGTGGTAGTAGGTGTTGTACTTAGTGGACGTGGAGCCCAGGTTGTCGCCATCGAGCACGGCGGCGTTGAGGCCGGCCTTAATGCCGAGTTGGGCGTGGGCGGAAAAAGTGAGCAGCAGGGCCACCAACAGGAGCAGTTTGTGTTTCATAATGCAGGAAGTGAGGAGTTTATACAAGAGCCACTTGCCTGGTCTAACGAAGCCAACGTCCCCAGGGGTATAGCCGCGCTGTACAAAATGCAAACCTCTGGGGGCCCGGGCTCAGAAAAATCTATCTTCGTTGCTACCCCGGTAAGCCACCTTCTGAGCGGCGCGGGGTCTTTCTGCCGTTTTCCTTCTTACCGCCCTTCATGCCCGCTCCCTTTACTTTCGTGCGTCTGCAATACCGCTCCGGCGACTGGGATGCGGTAGATGAGCGGATGCCGGCCAACTTGCTGCACTCCCTGGTGCAGTACACCAAAGTACCCGTAAATGCCAAGGAAAAGGTAGTGGCCCTCGACTCGCCGGAGCTGTTTCGCTACCCGTTCTGCTACCTCTCGGGGCACCGGCTGGTGCAGTTTTCGGCGCCGGAAAAGAAAAACTTTGAGCAGTACGTCCGGGGCGGTGGCTTCGTGTTCGTCGACGACTGCAACCACGACATCGACGGGCTGTTTGCGCGCTCCTTCGAGGAACAGATGCGGGTATGCTTTGGGGCGGGCGCCCTGAAGAAACTGCCCAAAACTCACCCCATCTACTCGCAGTTTTTCAAGTTTCCGGAAGGTCCGCCCAACACCGGCTTCGAGCTCAACGGCTGGGGCGACGACCTGGTGCACGACTACCTTAAAGGCATCGAAATCAACGGACGCCTGGCCGTGCTCTACTCCAACAAGGACTACGGCTGCGAGTGGGACTACGACTTCCGCAACAAACGCTTCCTGGCCGAGGACAACACCAAGTTCGGCGTCAACATCATCCTCTACGCCCTGACGGCCTAGCCGCCGCCGCGCGGGCCAGTGAGGCCAGCTCGGATGAGTTAAGCGGCCGAAGTTGCTAGTCCGCCCTGCCCAGCAACTTCGGCGTTTTCTACCTGGGGCGCGCCGGGCGAAGTTCAGATAAATCTGGGCTTGGCTTTGCTCGAAAGGCCGGGCGGCCGAGCCGGATACTAAGTGTCTCGTCTGAATCGTTGAGGTAGCAGAGCAGTAGCAGCACGCGTGATGCCTCGTTCCAGGCGCTGCTGGCCGTTTCTGTTTTCGGATTTTGGCTGACTGTCCTGATACCGTGCGTGATGGAAGTAAAGGCTGCCTTTCGGCACAATCAGGCTGGAGTGGAAGAATGATCTGATGGTCTAGCACTATTCGGTCATTGGGTTGCACAAAGCTGGCTAACAGTGTGTAGCTTTACTGAAACCGGCTAGTAGCTCTTTTCTGCAGTAACTGGTCATTACGCTCCGTTTCTGCAGGGCGGTGAGTGCCCCTTTTCTTGCTGCCTGTCTGCTTCCCGTCCGCCCACTTACCTGCCCCACTATGCGCGCAGAACTATCGCACCATACTTGTATTCCTGTTTGCTCTTTTTCCACCCGTAGCTGGCCGGCAGGTAGCACTACCCGCCGCCGGGGTAGGCAGGTGCGCCCCGCGGCGGCCTGGCTACTGACGCTGCTGCTTTTGCTGCTCAGCGGCGCAGCTACCCCAATTCTGGGCCAGACAGCCCCCCCGCCCCCACCGCCAGAATGCGCAGCGGACGAGAAGTTTGCCAACACGTGGTATTTCGGCTATAAGGCGGGCCTGGACTTCAATCAAGCCACTGATTCCGTTCAGCCCACAGTGCTCACCAACGGCCAAATGGACGCCCCGGCCGGCTCGGGGGTAATGTCGGATGGTACCGGAAAGATTCTCTTCTACAGCAACGGCGAAACCGTCTGGAACGGCGACGGCACCGTCATGACCAACGGCACGGGCCTGGCGGGCAACCGCTTCACCACCGACGGCCCCCTGCCCATCAAGATGCCGGGCATCCCTCCAGCGGGCCAACCGACGCGCTACCTGCTCTTCACTCTGAACAGCACCGTGGGCCTGAGCTATTCGGAAATAGTAATTCCGGCGGGTGGGGGGCCGGGCACCGTCGTAGCCGCCACCAAAAACACGCCCCTGGCCCGCGGCACGGCGGAAAAGCTAACGGGCGTATTCCATAAAAACGGCTGCGACATCTGGGTTATCACGCACGGCTGGGGCGATGCCAAGTCCGGCAATGACAACCGCGGCGACGCCTTTCTGGCCTACCGCGTGCGGCAAGCAGCCGGCTATGTAGGTCCGGTTCTCATCGACGCGCCGGTTCTCTCCACCATAGGCAGCCTGCACGCGCCAAGCGTGGCAGCCCTGGGCTACAAAGGCCAGATGAAGGTAACGCCTAATGGCCAGCAGCTGGCCCTGGCCCGCTACAGCGAAGCAGTGGGCGACAGCAGCAGTACCGTTGAGCTGTTTGGGTTTGATACCAGCACGGGCCAGGTAAGCGCCAACCCGCAGGTTCCCTTCATTGTCGATAGCGGCGAAGGGAAATACTACGGGGTGGGGTTTTCGCCCGGCAGCTACCTCTACGCCACGGTACGCAATCCGGCCAAGCTGCTGCAATTCGATATCAGCGGCCGCGGGCCGGTGACGGAGCAGGACATTCCGCTCAAGCAGAAAAGCCCGGCCGACCTGGGCTCGCTGCAGGCCGCGCCCGATGGCAAGATGTACGTGGCCCGCGACAACCAGCCCGCGCTCGGCGTCATCTACTACCCCGACTCGCTGGGGGCCAAGGTCCGCTACGCCGACGATACCCTGCAGCTAGGGGGCCGCCTCAGTGGCCTGGGCCTGGTCAACTTCAACCAAAGCTCCCTGCTGCGCGTGGGGCCCAGCGCGGAGATAACGGGTTGTCGGCAAATAACTTTTGCGGCCCCGCCCATTGACTTTGAGAACAAGAAGTATCTCTGGACGTTCGGCGACGGCACTACCTCAACCGACGAGAATCCCGTTCATACGTACGCTACGCCCGGCACCTACACCGTCACGCTCCGTATCACCACCGACTGCTTTTGCCGCGAAAGCTCGGGCCTTATCCAGGTGCCCGATTTGCCGGTACCGGGCAGCATTGCGGCGCCGCAGACCTTGTGCGCCGGCACCGCGCCGGCCACGCTTACCAGCAGCGCCGCTGCTTCCAGCGACGCCAGCCTGCCCATCACCTACCAGTGGGAATCGTCGCCGGATAACACCACTTTTACAGCCATTGGCGGAGCTAACGGCCCTACCTACACGCCCCCCAGCTCGCTGCCAACGGGCACCACTTATTTCCGGCGGCGCGTGCAGTTGCTGCTGCCCACCGGAGCAGGCCCTTACTGTGAATCCCGCACTACCGCTTCGGTAGCCATTACCGTGTTGCCCGCCCTGACGCCGGGCAGCATTGCCGCCAACCAGACCGTGTGCGCCGGCAGCCCGGTAGCCCCACTAACGAGCACGGCTCCCGCCACGGGCGGCACGGGCACGTTTGCCTACCAGTGGGAATCTTCCACGGACAACTCTACCTGGACACCGGTAGCCAGCGCCACCGGCGAGACGTTCACGCCGGGCCTGCTGACCGTTACTACCTACTTCCGGCGCCAGGTACTTTCCGGGGCGTGCACCACGACGCCTTCCAACGTAGTGACCATCACTGTGGTGCCCGCCATAACCGCCGGTACCATTGCCGCCAGCCAAACGGTGTGCGCCGGCGGTACGCCGGCTCCTCTTACCAGTGAGACGCCGGCAACGGGCGGCACGGGCACCATTGACTATCAGTGGGAATCGTCGGCGGATAACGTGAATTTCAGCGCCCTTGGCGGGGCCACCGGGCCGACCTTTACGCCCGGACCGCTCACGGCCACTACCTATTTCCGCCGCCGGGCAAGTTCGGGCACCGCCTGTGCGCCGGCCTTATCCAATGTCGTTACCATCACGGTGGCTCCGGCCCTGACGGCGGGTACCATCGGCTCAGATCAGACGCTCTGCCCCGGCGCTACCCCGGCCCCATTAACCAGCTCGACTTCGGCCTCGGGTGGCACCGGCACATTCGCCTACCAGTGGGAATCATCGACGGATAATACTACCTGGACGGCTATTGCCGGGGCCACCAACCCCACGTTTGCGCCGGGTGTGCTCACGGCTACTACCTACTTCCGACGGGGTGTCACCTCGGGGCCTTGCGGGCCGGTGTACTCGCCTGCCGTTACTCTAACGGTGCTACCCGCGCTTGTTGCCGGCAGCATTGCCGCTGACCAAACCGTGTGCGCGGGCGCGACGCCGGCTCCTCTGACCAGCGCGGTCGGGGCCAGCGGTGGCACGGGCACATTTGCGTATCAATGGGAATCTTCCGCGGATAACTCGACCTGGACAGCTGTTGCCGGGGCCACCAGCGCCGACTACGCGCCGGGTCCGCTCACGGCCACTACCTACTTCCGCCGCCGGGTTACCTCCGGGGCGTGCGGACCGGAGTTTTCGCCGTCCGTCCTGATTACCGTGTTGCCCGCTCTGACGGCGGGGAGCATTGGCAACAACCAGACGCTCTGCCCCGGCGCTACCCCGGCCCCGCTCACCAGCACGGCTCCGGCGGCCGGCGGCACGGGCATACTGGCGTATCAGTGGGAATCGTCGACGGATAACAGCAGCTGGACGGCCATTGGCGGGGCCACCGGGCCGACTTTTGCGCCGGGTCCGCTGACAGTTACCACCTATTTCCGGCGGCGCGTTACTACCGGGCCCTGCGGGCCGGTCTTTTCCAACGTTGTCACGCTCACGGTGCTACCCGCCCTGACTGCCGGCACCATTGGCAGTAACCAGACGGTGTGCCCCGGCGCTACGCCGGCCCCGCTGACGAGCACGGCTCCGGCCACGGGCGGTACGGGCGCGTTTGCCTACCAGTGGGAATCCTCGTTAGACAACACTACCTGGACGGCTGTAGCGGGTGCCACCGGCGAAACCTTCGCCCCCGGCCCGCTGACGGTTACTACCTATTTCCGCCGCCGGGTAACGTCGGGAGCATGCGGGCCGGAGTACTCGCCCTCGGTAGTGCTGACGGTGCTGCCGGAGCTGGTGGCAGGCACCATTAGCGCCGACCAGGATATTTGCGCGGGCACTGCGCCTAGTCCGCTTAATGGTGGCGGGGCCAGTGGTGGCACGGGCACGTTTGCGTATCAGTGGGAGTCTTCGGCGGATAACTCGACCTGGACCGCCATTGCTGGGGCCACGAACCCCACGTATGCCCCTGGTGCCCTGCAAGCCACTACCTATTTCCGGCGGCGCGTTACTTCCGGCACCGGTACCTGCGCCACGGCGGTTTCCAACGTCGTCACGATTCGGGTGACGCCTTTGGTGACGCCCACCGTAACCCTGGCCACGCCGCCCGTGCAGTGCCCCGGCACCCCGCTGACCTTCACGGCCGTGGCTACCAATGCGGGGCCGGCCCCCACGTTCCAGTGGTTTGTGAATAACGTGGCCGTAGCCAGCGGCCCTACCTTCACGAGCAGCACCCTGGTAACCGGCGACCAGGTGCGGGTACAGGTGACGCCCACGGCGGGCCTGTGCAGCACGGGTCCGGCGGTGGCTACCGTCACGGTTACGCGCACGCCCACCCCGCAGCCTACCCTTACCATTACGGTGCAGCCCGGCGGGCCCGTGTGTTTGGGCGCGCCGCTTACCTTCAGCATTGCCAACGTAACGGAGGCGGGCCCTACTCCTACTTACCAGTGGCAGGTGAATGGCTCTGATGTAGCCGGGGCGACGGGCCCGGTTTTCACCAGCACCACCCTGCGCGCGGGCCAGGTGGTAACCCTGCGCCTGCGCACTACCAACAACTGCGCCCAGCCGGTAACGGCCGTTTCCAACGGCATACCCGTCCGGATTCAGCCGCCGGTTGACGTGGATGCCGGCCCCGACAAGGAGATTCTGGCTGGTACTTCCGTAACGCTGGAAGGCCGCGCCGATGGCTCCTACCCCGTGCGCTGGACGCCCGCCGCGGGGCTAACCTTCCGGGGCGACTCATTGCGGCCCGTGGCCTCGCCCAGGGTAACTACTACCTATACCCTCTCGGCCGGGGCGGGCGGCTGCGCCGATTCTGACCAGGTGACCGTGACCGTGCGCCCGGCCATCCGCATTCCCAACGCCTTCACGCCCAACGGCGACGGCCGCGACGATACCTGGCAGATTGAGTTCATTGAGCAGTTCCCCGACAACACCGTGAGCGTGTTCAACCGCTGGGGCAACCGGGTTTTCTCGGCCAACAACTACGGCCGGGCCAATGAGTGGCGCGGCGACATCAACGGCCAACCCGCTCCGGTGGGCACTTACTACTACGTGGTCGTCACGAAGGGGCCGCTGGGCAAGTCCTACAGCGGGTCCATCACGATTCTGTATTAACGAAATGCCCGGCCGGGCGCAGGTCGTCTGGCCGGGTTCTTTCTTCGCTAAGACCTTACGGCAATTTCTACGATGAAAAAAGCCCTACTTCTCCTGCTGCTTCCGCTGCTGCTGGCGGCCTGGCCGGCGCTGGCCCAGCAACAAGCCCAGTACAGCCAGTACATGAACAACAACTACATCCTTAACCCGGGTACCACCGGCGTGGAGGATTACATCGACGTGAAAACCAGCTACCGTACCCAGTGGACGGGCCTGGAAGGAGCGCCCAAAACCTACTACCTCACGGCTAGCTCTTCGCTGGGCAAATGGCGCAGCACCAGCAAGCGCACCCTCCACGACCGGCGCCGGCCGTTTCACGCCGTGGGTGGCATGGTGTACCGCGACATGACCGGGCCTACCAGCCGGACCGGCGCCTACCTCTCCTACGCCTACAACCTGGTGCTAACCCCCAAAATCCGGGCGGCGCTGGGTGTGTCGGCGGGCATGCAGCAGTTTGCCGTTGATGGGCAGCAGCTGCGCTTCTACGACACAACCTCCTACGCCGGCAGCGCGGCCTCGCGGGTGCTCGATGGCTCCATCGGGCTGTGGGTGTACAGCTCCAACTTCTACGTGGGCATATCGGGGGCGCAATTGCTGGGCAACAAGCTCGATTTTTCCTACGAGCTTAACGGGGAAGGTGCCGGCACGGGCAACACCCTGAAGCGCCACTACTTTGCCACGGCCGGGGTGCGGGTGCCGCTCAGCGACGATTGGTCGTTGGTGCCCTCCGTGCTGGTGAAGGCCGTGAATCCGGCCCCGCTCTCCCTCGATATCAACGCCAAGCTCAAGTACCAGGATTTGCTGTGGGTTGGCTTGTCCTGGCGCGCCTTCGACTCAGTGGTGGGCATGGTAGGTCTGAGCTACGAGCAGCTGACGGTGGGCTATTCCTACGACGCCGGCCTCTCGGAGCTGGCCGGCTACCACGGCGGCAGCCACGAGGTGCTGGTAGGGCTGCGCCTCAAGAAAAAAGCCCAAGTGGTGTGCACCAACCGGTTCTGGTAGGACAGGTTTTCATGATTTAAGGCGCTGTTATTCTTTCGGTTGCAAACTCAGCTTAACAGCTATTTCCGCTAGAACAGACTGTGCGGGCAGTAAATCAGAAGACCCTCATGCCGAGCCGGAGGCGAAGCATCTTGCGTGGTGCTAATGAAACAGTAATTCGAACGTCAACCCGCGAGATGCCTCGCTGCGCTCGGCATGACGGCCTTTTTCGACTTAAAGGTTTCTACTGTCCACACAGACCGGTCATGCTGAGCGCCGCCGAAGCATTTCTACCACTGGCCTCTCTTAGGAGGGCGAAGCGGGAGAGATGCTTCGGCGGCGCTCAGCATGACGGTCTTTTTGTGTGGAAATGCCTACCTGCGGTAAACATGGCTTATTGCGTTGCAGCGCTTGCTTTCCGACAACTTACTTTCTGGCATGCTGCCTAGTGAAAGCAGGGGCGAAAATCAGCCGGAGTTAGCGAAAACGGCGGGAGCGGTTGCGTATTACGGTTCGAAGTGGATACTTGCGGCGCAGCAGGCTACTCGCACGGGTGGTTGAGCAGATGACGGCTACACAAAAAGGAGCTGTTAAGCTGCCCCTGACGCATCCTTGTCGCGCTATATCTGACTTTGTCCCAGCGCATCCTTCTTCTCTCCCGATTTTCAAGCCGTTTCCGTGACCGAACAAGAAGTTACTCGCCTCCTTCAGAAAATACCGCAACTCAAACAGGAAATCGGGAAGGTCATTGTAGGCCAGCAGCAAGTGCTGGACGAAGTGCTGGTAGCCTTGCTCGCGGGGGGCCACGCCCTACTGGAAGGCGTGCCGGGCCTGGCCAAAACCCTGCTGGTGCGTACCCTGGCCCAGGCCACCGACCTGCCCTTCCGCCGCATCCAGTTCACGCCAGACCTGATGCCGACCGACATTTTGGGCACCGAGATTCTGGAGGAAGACCACGGCACCGGCCACCGCTCCTTTAAGTTCAACGAAGGGCCCATTTTCGCCAGCCTCGTGCTGGCCGACGAAATCAACCGGACGCCGCCCAAAACCCAGGCGGCCCTGCTGGAAGCCATGCAGGAAGGCCACGTTACGTACGCCGGCCAGGAGCACGCCCTGCCCAAGCCCTTTTTCCTGCTGGCTACCCAAAACCCCATTGAGCAAAGCGGCACCTACCCCCTGCCCGAAGCCCAGCTCGACCGATTCCTGCTCTACATCCGCATTGGCTACCCTACGGAGCAGGAGGAGCTGGCCGTGCTCAGCGGCACCACCGGCACCGTGCGCCAGCAAGTGCAGCCCATACTGGGCGGCGAAGATGTGCGCCAGCTTCAGCAGCTCACCCGCCAGGTAAGCATCAGTCCGGAGCTGCTGAGCCTGGTAAACCGGCTCGTGCGCGCTACCCGCCCGGCTACCTCGGAAGTAAAATTTATTCGTGACTATGGCCGCTGGGGTGCGGGTCCGCGCGCCGGGCAGGCCCTGATTTTGTGCGCCAAAGCCCGGGCCCTGATTCACGGCCGCTTCGCCGCTACCCTCGAGGATTTGCAGACCCTGGCCCCGGCCGTACTGCGCCACCGGGTGCTGCTGAACTTCAACGCCGAAGCCGAAAACCTAACCACCGACGATGCCGTGCGGGAGTTGCTGAAAGCAGTTTCCTTGTAAGGGCAGAAAGGGCGAGGGTAAGAAGGTAGGGGTTCAGGTTTTCCCGTATTTGTTTCCCGCCCTCTCTTCTACCCTCTGACCCTCCTACCCTCCTATCCTCCTCAAACATGCTGACGCCGGAACATCTGCACGCCTTGCACAACCTGCCCCTGGCCGCCAAGCGGGCGGCGGAAGGGCTGCTGCACGGAGCCCACGCCAGCCGTCGGCGCGGGGCGGGGCTGGAGTTCAGCCAATACCGGCCCTACCAGCCCGGCGACGACCTGCGCCGCCTGGACTGGCGCTTGGCCGCCCGCTCCGACCGGTACTACCTGCGCGAGTCGGAAGTAGATACCAGCCTGGCAGTGCACCTGGTGCTGGACGCCACGGCCAGCATGAACCACCGCGACGATAACGGCCTGACCAAGCTCGACTACGGCCGCCTGCTGTGTGCGGCCCTGGCCTACGTAGCCAGCCAGCAGGGCGACGCCGTGGCCCTCACCATTCTGCACCCGGCTGGCCTGCGCCACCTGCCCCCCCGCGCCGACGCCCGCCAGCTCCCGCGCCTTTACCACGCCCTGGCCACGGCCGAGGCGGCCGGCAGCTTCCCCGATGCCGCTACCCTGGCCCCCCTAACGGCCCGCCGCCAGCCCGCCCTGACCATCTGCGTGAGTGATTTGTACGAGGAAGAAGGGGAGATTGAGCGGCTGCTGACCCGCCTGCGCGCGGCCTCCGGTGAGGTGCTGCTACTACACCTGCTGGCCCATAACGAGCTGGCCTTCACCTTTCGCGGGGCCGTTACCTTCGAGGACCTGGAAACCGGCCGCACCTTGCAGCTCGATGCCGATCAGCAGCGCCGGGGGTGGCAGCAGCACCTGCAGCAGTGGCTCCGCGACACGGCCCAGCGCGCCCGCACCCACGGCTTCGACTACTACCAGCTTACTACGGCCGAGCCGCTTACCAATGCCCTGCGTGAATTTCTGCGCCGGCGCAGCCTAGCGTAAGCCGCCGCGGACGAGTTCGGTCAAATATTTGCTTTGCCTGATATTTTATCTATTCACTCAGGTATATGAAGCAGTATTTCCTCGTCCTTACTTTCAGCTGTATCTTTCAAGTAACTCAGGCTCAGCGCGTGCGCCCTCTGCCGATAGTGCCCGTGGACAGCGCCAGCCAACGCATTTGCTACCGGGGTACCCTAGCCGCGCCAACCCTGCCTGCCACTGAACTCTTCGGTCGCACCCAGGAGTGGCTGGCCCGGCAATTCGAGGACTACGGAGCCGTGGTAAAGTTTTCCGACCCTGGCCGGGGCCTCCTGGTGGGTCAGGCTATTGTTCGGGCGCACGCGCCGGCCCAGAAAAACCAGTATGCGCGGGAGTTTAACCTGCTGTTCCGCTTTTACTTCCGGGTGCAGGCGGGCACTTTGCGCTACGAGCTGACGGATATCAGCTACCCCCGGTATACGACCACTTATGCCGCCGCCGATGCGGGCAACGGGCTGGCGGCGGATGGGCTGGTGGGCTGGCTGCGGCAGGACGAATTTGCCCGCATCAGCACCGGGGAAGCGCAAACGTACCGGCAGCCCGTGGAGCCTGAGTTGCGCGACTACGACCAGTACACGGAGAAGGGCGCGCCCCGGCCCCGCATGCTTCAGCAGTGTCAGGGCATTCAGGAGGCCATGACTACGCTGTTGGCTTCACTTAGCCAGGAGCTCGTCAGCCCCCGCCTCTAAAGCAAGTAGGCAGCCTGAATTTGTCTGGTAGGTGGCAGGGCCGCCGCAACGCCCGCGGCTAAAGTTGTGTCTGTGTTTCGGTTTGACCTACTTGTAGCCCCGTTCCCTTCTGCCGGATTCGGCGCCCGGCCGGGTGCCTGATCAGAAACTGCTTTTTCCCTTGCCCCACTTCTTCATTCAACATGCCACCGCCGGTTGGCTGGCCTTACTGGGGCTGGCCCTGCCGCTGGCTATTTACCTCTGGAACCGGCGGCCGGGACGAGTGGTGCAGGTAGGGAGCGTGCGGTGGCTGGAAGCAGCGGCCAACCGCCGCCTGCGCAGTATAAAACCCGAACAGCTGCTGCTCCTGCTACTCCGCGCCGGCATTGTGGGGCTGCTGGCCCTTGCGTTGGCGGGGCCCACCCAACGCCAGCCCCTACCCCCGCTGCGGGGCCAGGTACTGCTCAGTGCGGAAGCAACTACTACGCAGGTAGCCGCCGTGCGGCCGGTCCTGGATTCGCTGCGCCGACGCGGCTACGAGCTGCGGCGGCTAAGCGCCCGGCACCCCGTGGGCGACCCCGTTGCCTGGAGCACGGTGGGGCTGGGCGAGGTAAATGAAACTGCCGACGCGGCCTCCTCGCCTGCTTCTTCCGCGCCGGCGGCGGAACTCCCGCTTAATCTCTGGGGCGCCGCGCAGCAGGCGGCCGATTCCTTTCCCAACCGTCCGCTGGTAGTGGTAGCTCCGCTCACGCTGGCCTCCTTTGCTGGTACCCGCCCGGCCTTGCCCGCCGCCGTGCAGTGGCTGCCCCTTCCCCTCCCCGATTCCGTGACGTGGCCCGTAGCCGTTTGGCGCCCCCGCCCCGACAGCCTTGTGGTGCTCTTGGCCAGCGGCAGCGAAGCCGGCATTACGTTCCGGCGCCTGCGACGGCAGTGGCCCGCTACCAGCGGCCCCGTGGCCGGACTTGGCCCCGGGGTGCAGATGCACGTTGACACGGAGCGGCAACAGTTCACGACGACAACCGCCCAAAACCAGCGCCAGCCAGTACCCCTCCTGACCCGCCCCCTCCGGCTAGCCGTGAGCTACGATGCGGCCCATGCCCCTTCGGCCCGGGTGCTGGTGGCGGCCTTGCGGGCGGCCGGTTCCGTGCTGCCCCTCGCGCCACAGCTAGCCGCTACCACCTCCGCCCCGGCCGCTACCGATTCACTGGACTGGCTTTTCTGGCTGCGCGACGCGCCCATCCCGGCCAGCTGGTCGGCTAGGGTCAGCGCCGGGACGCGGGTCTGGCAGGAAGCCCGGGGCCGGGGGCAGACCATGGCCAGCAGTTTTTCGCCTTCCGGCAGTGCCGCTCCCATTCGGGTGCTGCGCCTGGATACTACCGGGGCCCGGCAACCAGCCGTCAGCGTGTGGCCCCTGGCTACGGGGCGGCCGCTGCTTTCCGGGCGGCGAGCTGGGGCGGGCAGCTGGTACCGGCTGCACACGCGCCTAGACCCCACCTGGAGCGAGCTGGCCGACAGCCCCGAGCTGCCGGCGCTTTTCCTCCCCTTGCTGCTGCCTGGCACTGCGGCCTCTCCTGATCCGCGGCCCATGCCCCTTTCCCAGCTTCAGCCCGACACCGCTGCCCGGCGCCTACCCGTGGCTGCAGCGCCCCCGCGAGCCCCTCAGCGTGACTTAACCCCGTGGGTGGTTGGCGCGGCCGGGGTGCTGTTTGGCCTGGAGCGCCTACTGGCATCCCGACGGCTCAGCCAGCAGTCCGCCTGAATTCATTTCTGAACCCGCTGCTCCTTTCGCATGAGTCCGCTCACCGCCACCGTTTCTGCTCCTGATGCCGCGCTGCGGGCTGCTCACCAGGCCTGGGCCACGCGCCGCACTCTGGTTTTGCTGGTGCCCAGCCTGGCGGTGGCTGCGTTGCTACTAGTGACCTACCTGGGCTGGCCACCTCTGCAACCGGCGGTGCTGGTAGCAGGTACCGTAGCCGCGGCAGGCCTGGGGTGGCTTCTGTGGCGCATCTGGCAGTGCCCGTTAGAGCAGGTGGCCCGCCGCCTAAACCGGTTGCACCCCGAGCTGGAGGATAGCGCGGGCTTGCTCCTGCGCCCTGGCACGAGCCTGAACTTGTTGGAGCAGCTGCAGCAGGAGCGGCTTTTGACTCGACTACCCCAGCTGTCCGCAGCAGGCCCCTTACTGCCGGTGCGGGTTAAAGGTCCCATGCTGATTGCGGCCACGGTGCTGGTGCTGGCGGCTCTGGCCTGGTGGCAACGGCCCAATGGTAGTGCTCCTGTGGGCGCGGCCCCTGGCAAGCCGGTACCCGTTCGATTTGAAAACCAGTCGGCTTTGCCGGCATCGGCAGCCCGCATTCTGGAAACCCGCCTGTGGGTAGTGCCGCCCGCCTACACCCGGCGGCCGGCGCTAGCGCCAACTGAAGCCTCGTTCCGCTGCATGCAAGGAAGCCGGGTACGCTGGACGGTGCGGGTAAGTCGAGTTGGCAAAACCCCGCCCCTGCTGGAGCTGGGCCGGCGGCAGGTGCGCCTGCGCCCGGTGCCGGGCCGCCCCACGGAGTTCGTGGCGGAAGCTACGCTAACGGCTTCCACCCTGTACCGCCTGCGCTTCGTGGGCCAGGTTTCCGAGGAATATGCCATTGAAGTGCAGCCCGATCAGGCCCCTACGATTCGGCTTATTACCCCGAAAGCCTACACCCTGGTAGAATTTGGGCGCCCGCCTCAGGTAGCGGTGCGCGCCCAGCTGCAGGACGATTTCGGCCTGACCCGCGCCCGCTTAGTAGCCACCATCGCCCAGGGCCAGGGCGAGGCTGTCAAGTTCAGGGAAGTAGCCACCGACCTGAGTGCGGCCCTGCGCGGGCAGCCCACTACCATCAGCGTGCAGCATCTGCTCCGCTTGCCGGCCCTGGGCCTCACCTACGGCGACGAGGTGTATTTCTACCTGCAGGCCTGGGACAACCACCAGCAGCTGACCCGCTCCGACACCTACCTGGTGCAGTGGGAGGACACAACCGTGCAGGAAAGCGCCCTGGATGTTTCCCTGGGCGTGAATGCCAAGCCCGCTTATTTCCGCAGTCAGCGCCAGATCATCATTGACACCGAAAAGCTGCTGGCCGAGCAAGCGGGCCTCCCGGCTCCGACCCTGCTGGAGCGCGCCAACGGCATCGGCTTCGACCAGAAGATTCTGCGCATGCGCTACGGCAAGTTTTTGGGCGAGGAGGCCGATGAAAGCATCGGGGGTGCGACGCGCCCCCCGGTAGCCGATGAACCCGCCGAGGAGCCGGGCCTGGGCTCCGTGGTGGCTGAGGACCACACCGAAGCCGAGTCAGCCACCACGCCTAAGCTCGCCGACGGGCACTCAGCCGATGATGGCCACGACCACGGCCACACGCCTCCATCACCTGATGCCCCGGCCGGCGCCGCCCTTACCGCCGAGTTAATGGAGCCTTACATGCACCGCCACGACGACTCGGAAACCGCAGACTTTCTGGAGCCGGCCGTGAAGGCCAAGCTGCAAGCCGTCCTGAGCCAGATGTGGGAAGCCGAGCTGCGCCTGCGCACCGGTCGGCCCCGCGAGGCCCTGCCCTTTGAGTACCGGGCCCTGCGCCTGCTCAAGCAAGTGCAGCAGCAAACCCGCGCCTACGTGAAAAAAGCGGGCTTCACGCCCCCACCCATGCCCGAGGCCACCACCCGCCTCACCGGCGACCTGGCCGGCACCGCGGCCCCACGGCTCCGGCGGCAGGTAGATGCTCCACCCCGGCAGCCCGTGGTGCGGGCCGCCCTGCGCGTACTGGCCCAGCTGCGCGAGCAGGATCGGCCAGCTGGCGCCGCCGCTGCGCTTGACCAGGCCGGGCAGGAGCTGGCCCGCGTAGCCCTGCAAAAGCCCGGCCGCTACCTCGGCGCCCTACGCGAACTACGCCGCCTGAGCACCGCCCTGCGGGCCGGACAGCCCATTGCGGAACCGGCCCTGCCGGGCATTGAGCGGGCCCTGACCGAGCTGCTGCCGTCCGCGCCCGTTACGCCGCCCCATCCGCCTGGCCCGGGCAACCGCCTGGCCCGGCGCTACCTCCAGGAGCTAAGCCGCTAAACTAGCGGCGCCTCTACGACCCGAGCCTTATCTACCCGTTTCCCGACTACGAGCCTGTTTTCTTGCTGATGCTGTACTTCCTTGCCTTCTGTCTGTTACTGGCGGTAGTCCTAACCGTAGCCGCTTGGCGCCGGCCCGACCATCGGCGCCGGGCGCTGCGAATGGGGGCCGGGCTGCTGGCAGTAGCGGGGCTCTGGTTGGCAGCCTATCCTCCCGTCCGCACCCAACAGCACCCGGCCACGCAGGCAGCCATTCTTCTTACCGACTCTTACTCGGCGGACACCTTGCGCTACTTGCTACGTCGCCTGGGCCCTGGTACTCCCGTGTGGCGCTACGCGGCGGCCGCCCCCGATACGCCCACCCTTGGCAGTGTGTCGGCTCTGCGCCAGCGCTTACCTCAGTTGCGGGCTGTGCACGTAGTAGGCCAAGGCTTGCCCGCCACCGACGTGCCGGCACTGCACGGCCTGCGGGTCGTCAGCCACTCGGTGCCGCTAACCCCGGCTTTTCATGCAGCGGCCTGGCCCCGGCAACCGGAGCTTGGGCAGCCGTGGACGATTGAGGGCTACTACCAAGGCCAGGCCGGGGAGCCCGCCTGGGTTAGCCTGGTGGCCGCCGGCACAAGCCGCGACTCGGTGCAACTGCCAACCGGGCGGGGCAGCTTCCGGCTTCGCTTCACCCCCAAAACCACCGGACGGGCAGTGTACACGTTGGTCGCGCGCCAGGATGGCCGCCGACGGGCCCAGGAGCCGGTACCGCTGGAAGTACGCCCCACCCGGCCCGTGCGGGTGCTGCTGCTGGCGGCAGCCCCATCCTTTGAGGTACGGTTTCTGAAGAACTACCTGGCCTCCCAGCAGCACGCGGTGGCCTTGCGCACGGGGCTAAGCCGGGGCCTCACGCAAACTGAATTTTTAAACTTCCCGACCCCTCCGGACCTCACGCGGGTTACCTCTTCCTTGCTAACCCGCGTGGAGGTTGTCATTACCGATGCCGCTTCCTTGGCTGCATTAAGCAGCTCCGAGGCAGCTACCCTCGCCCAAGCGGTGCGCTCCGGCGCCTGCGGAATGCTGCTGGTAGCAGATGCGCCCACCTTACCGCGGAGCTTACCAGGCGGGACCGGCCCGTTTCAGCTGCAGCCCCGGCCAGCCGCGGCTACCGCCTCCCCCCAGCTCCTGGCCTGGCCGGAAGCGCCGGCCCGCCTGGCTACGTTGCTGCCGGCTACGCTGCGCGCTACCACCGCTACGCGGGCACTTATTACTACCCCGCAACAGCAACCCGTAGCCGCCACCCGCCGCGTTGGGCTGGGCCAGGTGGTCGTCACGACGGCCACGGAAACCTTTCCCTGGTTGCTGCAGGGCCAGCAGCAGGCGTACGGGGCCTACTGGAGTCGTTTGCTGACGGCTGTAGTACCGGCTTCGCCATTAGCGTCGAGTATTCAGCTTGCTACCTCCTGGCCACGCGTGCATACGCCGGTGCTGGTTCGGGTTACGGGCTCGTCTACTCCTGCACTGCGTTTGCGAGCCGCTGCGCAACAAGCTCCGGTGCCAGTCGCTCTGCGCCAGGATGAACACGTGCCGGAGTGGGCCTCGGCGCCGTATTGGCCGGCCACCAGCGGCTGGCACGAGGCGCAGGCCGGAGCCGCCCGCGACTGGTTTTACGTGTTTGCCCCCACGCACTGGCGCGGCCTTGCCCAGCAAGAATGGCAACGTCAGCTGGCGCTACTGCCTCCTCCAGCACCTCAGCAGTCAATTGCGGCGGCCACAGTTACTACCCACACGGCATGGCCCCGCTGGTGGGGCTACCTGTTGTTTTTGGTATGCGCGGGCTTGTTGTGGGTAGAAGAAAAGCTCTAGGCCCGGCCTTCGGCTAACAGCGGATGCCAGGCTGCCTACTTAGCTGCCCTGCTAAGGGTTGCTAACCGGCTAGCCTCCTACCCGCAGCCGCCGCTAAATCTGGCAGTCTGGTACGGAGCAGAAGCAGCTCCCAGCGGCCGGCAGATAACGCTACGGATGAACGACACCTGCCTACCAAAAAGGCCCGAGCTCCGCTGTACGGAACTCGGGCCTCAAGAAAAACGTACCGGCCAAACCGGCAAGTAATTACTTCTGCTCGGTGGTAGTAGTCGTGGTGGTGCTAGCCTCCGTGGTAGTAGCCGCGGGAGCAGCAGTAGCGGCAGCCGTGGTGTCCATGGTAGCAGCCGCCGTAGAGTCGGTGGTAGCCGGAGCCGTAGCCTCTACCGAAGTAGCTTCAGTGGAAGTGGTGGTTTCTTCAGCTTTCTTCGACTCGCAAGAAACGAGGGTAGAAGCGAAAACAACGGCCAGGGCGGATACCTTCAGGAGGTTCTTCATTTTGGTAGTAGGTTTGGAAAATTTTGTCCGAAAAACGCCCTTCATACCCGTAAGTGCGAATGGTAACCCAACAGTAGAAATTATTTTTTTGCTGGGTTACCAAGCCGGGTTCAACGTATTAAGCAACAAAGCGAATGGGTAAGGGACAACCTGCCTACACTGATGAGGAATTCGTGGCCGCCATCCGGCGCGACGATGACCGGGCGCTGGCGCAGCTCTACCGGCTGCACTTCCCGATGATTTCGCACTACGTGCTGCAGAACAGCGGCACCGAAGACGAAGCTAAGGATGTGTACCAGGAAGGGGTGATGGTATTCTATGAGAAGGTACGGGAAGGCTCCCTGGAGCTCAGCTGCCAGATCAAAACCTACCTCTACGCCGTGTGCCGCCGCCTCTGGCTGAAACGGCTCACCGAGAAAACCCGCTTTGGCGGCCGCCTCGATGACCATGAGCCCTACCTCGAAACCGGCGCCGAAGCCGACCTGGAGGTAGCCGAGGAACGCGACCGGCAACTGGGCACCATGAGCCAGGCGCTGGAACGGATTGGGGAGCCCTGCCGCTCGCTTTTAGAAGGATTTTACCTGCTCGATAAGTCGATGCAGCAGCTTACAACTGAGTTTGGCTACACCAACGCGGACAACGCCAAAAATCAGAAATACAAGTGCCTAGTACGGCTTAAAAAATTGTTTTTCAGCCAGTATCAGGAACACGAGACCTAGCCACGGTGGTTAGCAACTTGGAAAGTAAGGGCCTAGCTCGCCCCCTGCTTTCCTTGCGCTGACTGCCACCCCCCGAAATGAAAACCGAAGCTGATTATTACGCTTTATTTGACGCTTACCGCGCAGGCACCCTTCCCGACGAGGAGCGCGTTGCCTTGGAGCGCCGCCTTAGCGCCGACTCTGAGCTGGCCCGCCGCCTCCAGGAGTTTGAGGAGCTGACTGGTACGCTCACGGCCTATGGTCGCCGGCTGGCGCTGCGCCGGAAGCTGCACGCCATCCACGCCGACATGGACGCCGAGCAGGCCGTGCGCTTAACCCCGCTGGCCAAGGTAGCCGAGGAAGATGAGCGCCACGAGCAGTTTGCTACCGGCCAAGCCCCCCGGCCCCTGCTGCGCATTTCGCGCACTGAGCAAAAGCTCCGCGCCTTCTGGAACGGCCACCGCGCTACCATGATGGTGGCGGCCTCGGTGGCCGTGATGGCCGTGTTTGCTACCCTGCTCGGGCTGGAATGGTGGCGTGCTTCCCAAAAGCCTTCCCTATACGGCTACACGGTACTGCGCCGCGAGGTGGAGCGCATCAAGCGCACCCAACGCTCCATGAACCGGACCCTCACTCAAATCGAGTCGCAGCCGGAGCGCAGCAACCCCGGCAAGTTCAGCGGCACGGGCTTCGCCCTTACGGCCGATGGTTACCTGGTAACCAGCTACCACGTCATTCAAGGGGCTGACTCCTTGTTAATAGAAGGCCACGACCGGCAGCGTTTCCGGGCCGAGCCAGTGTTTACCGATGTAGCCCACGACTTAGCCATTCTGCAGATCAAGGACAAGGGCTTCAAGGGATTCGGCCGTCTGCCCTACTCTTTCAAGCGGGGCCAGTCGGACCTGGGCGAGAAAGTGTATACCCTGGGCTACCCCCGCGAGGACCTGGTATTCAACGACGGCTCCTTGAGCGCCCGCTCCGGCTTCGAGGGTGACACGGGCTTCTATCAAATCAGCATTCCGGTGAACCCAGGCAACTCCGGCGGCCCGCTACTGGACGACAGGGGCAACCTAATTGGGGTTATCAGCGGCCGGCAGATGGACGCGCAGAGCGCCGCCTTTGCCACCAAATCCTCGTATCTGATGCGGTTGGTAGACTCCTTGGGCGCCGCCGGCGCAGGCGAGCCTTACAACATGCCCCGCACCAATCAACTCACAGGTACCTCGCGGCCCCAGCAAATCCGGAAGCTGCAAGATTACGTGTTTGTGGTTAAGGTATACGAATAAGTAATTGCCTTATTGCAGGCTGTTGTAGGCCCCGCCAACTTGGTGGGGCCTTTTTCGTGGCCCTAGTCGTATTACGTATTGTCACTATTGGGCACGGCTTCCTTGGGAAATTATCCACTGTAACTAGCTCACAGGCTACGTATTATTTCACTATACAAGCCGGAACATGCAGCTATTATTGACTCAGCTATATCAAAAATGCAGCGTCTTGCGTACAGATTTTTCGGTGGTCCCGCCACTGCTCCCTAAGCTTCTTCCTTAACCCGTTTCTTAATTGCCCGCTATGAGCACTCAACTCGCCAAAGACATCGAAAAAATTGCGCCTGAAGATATCATCAACACCCTGCAAAGCGCTTACAAAGTGTTTCAAGGGGAGCATGACCAGCTGGATGACCTGCTCAAGCACGGAGGACAACTGATGCGTAAAGTAACGCAGCGCTTTACCCCCACGCAGCTAATTGTGGGTATTGCCGTAATAGCCAGCATTGCCGTCGTTGCTGTTGCCAAAGCCACTGAATCGGACGACCACGCCGAATAGGTTCCCGTTCCTTTCTCTTAAAAGCTCCCTACCCGGTAGGGGGCTTTTTTTGTTTGATTGCTTTATATGGTTTTTTAAATAAATAATTTAACATATACTTGCAGCACGCCAACCAAACATTTCTTTCGTTATGAGAATCTCTACTTTCGCTGTGTTGGGAGCCATGTTGCTGCTGGGTACTGACGTGGTAGCTGCTACTGCCCCACTGGAAACCACCACACCTGTTACCATAATCCCTACCTTAAGCTCAAGCACAGATGCCGACTCGCACCGAGGCTGGCTGAAGCGTAAGAAGCGCCGCGTTACTCCCGCTTACCGACGGACTATGCGCCGGCGGTAGCACCTTGGTAGTCGCCTGATTAGCCTTAATAACTACAAAACCACTGAGCTGCCCGCTACTACCAGTAGCAGGTGGCTCAGTGGTTTTTGCATGTTCACGCTCATGTTCTCCTGTCAGAAGGTATGGACACGTTTTCCAGCTAAGGGGAAGACAACATAGTTCTATGCTTTCAACTTTTCAGATACTATTTAGGAGTAGTGTGCGCCATCATTACATTTTATATGGTATAAATAAAATATTTTATCTACCATTGCATATAAGTTCAACTTTATACCTGCAAAGTTCCATGGGAAACCTATTTACTTCGCTCGTCTTTATTATGGCTTTTACTGTTATTGCCCCTGACAACGCCCAGGCTGCACCTACTACGCCTACCCCGGGTGTTGGTCAACGCGCCAGAACTGGTTTGTTTGGTAAAGCTCTGAAAAAACGTCGTCCGCCAGTGTTACCCTACGAGCGGGCTTTGCGCCGGAAAGAGCTGTTTCGCTAGCAGCTACAGGCCGCCTCGTCAGCAGCACTACTGCCTTTAGGCGGCAGGCGCCAGCACAGCAGGCTCGTTATGGGCCGGCGAATTTACCAGCGTGCTTACTACGTATTCGCGCATGGCATCGGCGGCATACGGGCGCAGCAGTTCCTGATGCGCGGCTAGTCCTGCACCGTCATCGAGCCAAGCTAACTCCGCATGCCGGTCTGGCAGTAACACGGGCATGCGGTTATGAATGGGCTCCATTAGGCTGTTAGGCGCCGTGGTAATGATGGTGAAGGTAGGCCGTACCTCTCCCGTCTCCCGATCCAGCCACTCATCCCAGAGGCCAGCAAAAGCAAACGGCTCCTGCGAATTAAGCAGAATGCGGTGTGGCACTTTGCCGTGGTCGGTTACCTGCCACTCATAAAAGCTATCGGCTAGTACCAGAGCCCGCCGACGTTGCAGCAGCGTGCGGAAAGACGGCTTCTCCGTAAGCGTTTCGGCGCGGGCATTAATGGGTCGGGGTGCTTTCTGCACGTCCTTTACCCAGCCCGGCAGCAGCCCCCACTGCACCAGCTGGATGCGGCCAGGATCAGTATTTAGAATAACGGGAAGCTGCTGGGAGGGCGCCGCATTGTAGGTAGGCGCCGAAGGGCTGGCAAAAGTGGCTTCGAAACGGGCTTCCAGCGCCGCTGCGGGCGGGGTAACAGTATAACGGCCGCACATAGACTACGTGGGGATTGGTGAAACCTGTTTTACGCAGAATGTTTCGCAATAGCCATGAAAAAAGCTCCCGGCCAGAACAGACACAGGAGCTTTCAACAGAGTCGGGGTCAGGCTTTTTTGCCGAACAGGTGAGCAGCCAGCGGGGCACCCTAGGCTGACTCCTGTCGGGGCAAGCGGATGAAGAAGGTAGTTCCCTTGCCTTCCTCACTCTCAAACCAGATGCGGCCCTGGTGCAGCTCCACAATAACTTTGATGATGGACATGCCCAGGCCCGTGGTTTTCTCTCCGCGCAGGCCCGGGCGGCGGGCCGGCGTGAACCGCTCAAACAGCCGGTCCTGGAACTTCTGCGGAATCCCGATACCGGTGTCCGTTACTGTTAACAGCACCTCGTCGTCCTGGTCCTGAAGCCGGACGTGGATGTGGCCGCCATCGGGTGTGAATTTCAGGGAGTTGCTCAGCAGGTTATTTACAACCTGCATAAACTTGTTACGGTCGAGGTGGAGGTAGCACGTTTCCGTGCTTTCAAAGGAGACGTGCTTGTTAATCTCGGCCTCGGAATTCTGAAACTCCTGCACTATCTCTCTTATCTCGGCTGCCAGATCTACGCGCTCCAGCTTCATATTCACGCTGGAGGATTCCAGAAATTCGTTGTCCACGAAGTCGCGAATCAGGTTTACGCTGTCCTGGCAGGTAGTCTGCATAGTTAGCAACAACTCAGAGAGTTGCTCGTCGTGCAGGGTTTCAATTCGCTCACTGACGTAGCCCGCTACCTGCTTAATCATGATGAAGGGGCCAGCCAGGTCGTGGGAAAGAATTTCGAGGGTAGTGTTCTTTTTTTTGTTGAAGCGGTCGGCATTGTCCATGTACTCGCGGGTGCGGGTGGTCTCCTGCACCGTGCCGCTCAAATAGGTCTGGCCCGGGGCCTGTTCTACGCGCCCCACCGTGAGACAGAGCCACTGAGGGCGGCCCTCGGTGCCGGGTGGGGACAGCAGACGTATTTCCACGTCTTCCACAAACTTGCCATTGAGCAGGTGATTCAGCCGGGCCACCGCGTACTCCTGGTCCTCGGGGTGCAGGCGGGCTAGTAGCTCCGGCAACTCCTCATTAACAGCCTCGGGCTGGCGCCCCAGGATGGTTTCGTAGGCCGCACTCACGTATTCGACCTTTTTTGCCTCTACGTGGTAGACAAAGTATAGCTGCTGGCTACGCTCAACCAAGGGACGGAACAGGGCAACAAAATCAAGCATAGCTTTGTGGGAATATTTAATTGCACATACGTAGGCGGGAACAGGGCGTTATCGGCGGCTACCATTCTGGTTGGCTCCCGGCACGGAACCTGATGGGTCTACCACTGCCGGGCCTGCGCCCTAGGTTCCGGTTCCTCGTAGCCAACAGTTCTTGCCTTAGGAAGTTAACAGGCAGCCTTATGGGGTGCTGAGGAAACCTAAGCCTGAGTATGTGGCCGCGTAACGGGCTGAATGAAAAGGTGGCGAACGTCGGTGTGCTGCTGCTGGATGGTGGTTTGCAGCCGCTGGATAGCTTCGCTGACTTGAGTGGCCAACAGGTGAGGCTGAAATTCAACTGGCACTACCAGCAGCATATCGTGCGGACTTAGGTAGGACGACAGAGGGGCTGCGGTACCTACAACGGCGGGGTCAGCCTCCACCAGGGTTGTTATCTGGAGCAGCAGGGCCGACTCGGCGGGCTCCCCCAGCAGCAGACTTTTATTCTCGCGCAGCAGCAGGCCGGCCACTACCACCAGAATTACCCCGATTAGCAGGGAGGCTACCCCATCGAGGGCAGGGTTTTGGAACTGATGACTGAGAAACACCCCCAGAAAAGCCACGAACAGCCCCAGCAGGTCGGCCGCGTCCTCGAACAGCACTACGAAGATGGAAGGATCCTTGCTGCCGCGAAAGGCCGGCCAGAAGGGTTGGCGCCCGCGCTGGGCGTTGAACGTGCGCCGAGCCAGCAGAAACGATGCCCCGTCGAAGAGAAAGGCTACGCCCAGGACCACGTAGTTCCAAGTAGGCTCGCCGAGCGGGGCCGGGTGGCGCAAGTGCTCAATACCCTCGTAAATAGAGATACCACCGCCAATGGCAAAAATGCAGATCGAGACAATAAACGACCAGAAATACAGCTCCCGGCCGTAGCCAAACGGCCGCTTATCTGAGGCTGGACGCTGACTTTTGTGCAAGCCCAGCAGCAAGAGCCATTCATTGGCCGTATCAACCAGGGAGTGAATGCCTTCCGCTACCATAGCCGAGCTACCGGTAAACGAAGCCGCCACGAACTTGATTATGGCAATGGCCAGATTGGCCCCCAAAGCCGCCATTATAGCAAGCTTAGAGGAAGGCACTTCGGGGGTGACGGAGGCAGTAGAAGAAGTCGGCACAGGATCAGCAGCTTAGAACATGGGCGCGGTCCGGGGCGGGGCCCGTTATGGCGCGGCACGCTCTGGTAGTACGGGCGGCCGGGGCCCAGGGCTGTGGCTGAGCTAGCTTCTGGGGCTACTACCGCATCTTTCTCGGCGGCCAGGAGTACTATAGTAGCGTATCTGGGTAACGTGATTTGCTTCCTGGCTCACTTTTGTTGTCTTTCCTGAGATGAAAAATCGTTCCGTAGTTTTCCTGGCTGGCTTGACCCTGGTAGCTGTGGGTAGCGCCTATTTTCTGCCTCGGCTGATGGCGGGCCCGCGCCAAACTAACCCAGCCAGCGCCCTTATTGCCCCGCAGGCTACCCCCCAACTGGTAGCCAAACAGTTCAAGTTTACGGAGGGCCCCGCCGTGGATAAAGCCGGCAACGTATTTTTCACGGACCAGCCCAACAATAAAATCTGGAAGTACAGCACCGATGGGAAGCTGTCGGTTTTTCTGGAGCAGGCGGGGCGGGCCAATGGCCTTTATTTCGACCAGCAGGGCAACCTGCTGGCCTGCGCCGACGAGGACAACCAACTCTGGTCTATCAATGCGCAGGGCCAGGCCACGGTGCTGCTGCAAGATGTGCAGGGTCACCGCCTCAACGGTCCGAACGACTTGTGGATCAGCCCCAAAACCGAGGGCATCTACTTCACCGACCCCTATTACCAGCGCACTTACTGGACCCGCACTGCCCCCGATGCCGGCCTGGGCGGGCAGAAGGTGTATTATTTGGCCAAAGGCCAGCGCCAGCCCGTGGTTGTAGATGATCAGCTGCAGAAACCTAATGGCATCATTGGTACGCCCGACGGCAAACAGCTCTACGTGGCAGATATTGACGCCAACAAAACCTACCGCTACCAGATTGGACCCGAAGGGAAGCTGTCCAACCGCCAGCTGTTCGTGGAGCAGGGCTCCGATGGCATGACCATTGACAAGCAGGGCAATATCTACCTGACGGGCAAGGGTGTAACGGTGTATAGCCCGGCGGGGCAGCAACTCACGCACATTGCCATTCCGGCCGAATGGACCGGCAACGTGTGCTTCGGCGGCCAGGACCGCCGCACCCTCTTCATTACGGCTTCTGAGGCGGTGTACACCTTGGCGATGCGTGTGCAAGGTGTGCAGTAACCCAGCAAGCTAAAGCCGTTACGGATTCAGCAGCTGGCAGTGCCTAACGCCGCCGAGGTAGGCGCACGTGCTGCTGCTGCAGCCACAGGTAAGCGGAGGCTACATCATCAAAGGTGCCCACTACCGGCCGCTCGATAACCTGCAATATGGCCTCGGAGGCTTGGCGGGCGGCAAAGTCGCGGGGAAACACCCAGGCAATGTAGTGCAGGCCCGCCCGCATCATTTCTTCCAGCCACCAGGCGCCCCACGAGCTGAGTTGTACGGTAGTGCGGGTGATGCTGGAGTTATCGTTCAGAATTTTATGGTAGGGCCGGCTTCGCAAGGCCTCCAGCATGAGCATACACGCTGCCTGCGACGATTCCTGATCATGTTGCCCGCGCCAGTCAACGTACAGCCACTGATTGTCTAGGTCAGCCCCGATGGCTAGGCCGGGAGTATCAACAATGGAATCAATCTGCATGCAGCGGGAGAGGCAAGCGGGAAACAACAGAACGGGTAGTGCAATCTACCACAAGATCATGCGATGTGCAGCAGCTAGCTACGAGGAGCTATTTTTCAGGTAAATGCCGACCGATGCTCCCGCTGGTTTGGGCCCGGCGCCCAGACCTCATCTAGCAGTACGTAGCCCGACAGGCAACCAGCCACGCCATGGCGGGCTGCTCATCCGCAAAGCGGCGGATATGGTAGGGCAGGTTGTCGAAGTATGTGAGAGGCGGCACGGAAGCATCGGCTTCCAACTCTGCTAAATGGCTGGGCACGAACAGATAGGCCATAAACACCTGACCTCCCAGACGGGCCGTTACCAGGGGCAGAAATGTTTCCATCATCCAAGCCACGCCCTGTTGGTTGGCATTGGCCCGGCGACGCCCATCCACCAACCAGTAGCGGCAGCCCGGCTCCTGGGCTAAGGCCAGCGCAGCGCGGTATCCTTCGTGCAGTTCCTGGGAGGTTGGCTGCCGGAGCCAGCGCACAATAAGCACGTCCAGATCAGCACGATGCGTCACCTGCAGGTAGTCGGAAATAGCCGGAGACAACATAAGACAGAAGCAGTAGGACGCAGGCAAGATAGAGCATGAGCCGGCGGTTTGCAACCGCTCAGCCATGCGCCAGGACAGCCTGGGGTTGAGCACCTCGAACTGCTGTAGCCGGGGCACGCCGCAATTTAACGCGCAGGGGTAGCCCGCATCTATTAACTACCGCACCCGAAGATGCCCGCATGCAGTGCGGTGTGGGACAAGTTGGTAGCTCGGCATCTAGTAGTAACCTAACTCAAGAATGACACTGGCAAGGCAAAAGCGGGTAACTAAGCTATTCAGCCACGCACAACATCCTTATTATCAGCAATAAACTCGCTTAACTGAGTAAGTCTATCGAACGGGCCAGGCGCAGGGCAGCTTGACCAGCCTCATATTCCAGGGCATCGATGCGCAGCTCCAGCAGGGCCTGCGCGGCCGGCCCGCTCCGCTCAACTTCCTGCAACGATTCTTCTTCCCGCAGGGCCAGCCAAGCCAAGTCTTTTGGCGCGTCGCTGGCCTCCGCCAATGGACGTAGCAGCGGTAGGAGCTCCCGCAGCACTGCTTGGTGCCGAATCGCCCGGGCGCGCAGCTGTACTAACTCCTGCCGCAGCCGGGTTGCCTCGTGGGTACAGTCGCGCAGGCGGCCTTGCAGGGCCGCGCGACTAGGCGCGTCAAGGGCCGTGGCAGCCTCAGAGGTGGTAGTGGGGGTCTCGAGCACGGCCATAAGAGGCAGTAGTTTGGCCCACGTGGCGGGAGGTAGCACCCGGCGGCTTTGTTCGGCCATGGAAACTTGGGCACGGGAAACCGAAAGATATTCCGCTAATTGCGCCTGCGACAGGCCATAACGGGCCCGCAGTGTTTGTAGGGTGTGGGAAGTAAAATCAGCAGACATATTCTAGCTAACGAGAGCAAATCTTTTTTGTGTCAACTTAGCGAATAATTAATATAATTGACACATCAATTTGTGTCGTTTTTATTAATTATTGAACATACTGACACAAGGCTACAAACAAATCAAATTCAGCCTCTTTCAAGTTGCATTGTGGCTCATTTGAGCTACGCCCACTGTGCTGCTCATTCGCATGCCAGAATGTGTGAACAGCATCATATTGATTGTTGTGGCTAGTCGGTAGGGCGAGTTTTTTGTATTGAAAACGGCCTTTTAGGCGGCTGCATTGTTTAGCCAACTTGACTGAGGTAGGCACAAAAAAAGGCCGCTGCCTGGGGCAGCGGCCTTTTCCGTCGCATTGGCCGGCAAATATCATTCATCCACCCTACTCCTTTTGCCGGTGGTCAACACTACGCGGTACGAGCCTTCCTTTCCATAAACCCTACGCGCGCTGAATACTTAGTAAGTCAAAGGTATGGCTGCGCCCAGGGCCCGCGCTGGGTTATTGGACCAACGAAGCCTGCTCCCCAGCCAACGTATTGATCTACACGGTGAAAGCGAAACCGGCTGCCTTGGCAACACATGCTGTTTAGGGTCTATAAAGAGTGAATGAGAGAAAAACTCACCTGTTGCCCTGCCTGAAACCGCCCCACGCATTGCTTTCAATGCAATGCGTGGGGCGGTTTGCGAGAACTGCCTAACAGGCGTAGAGCGCAAAGCATGACGTCTGCTCTGCTTTGCCGTGCCCAACGCAGCGTTACCTACATGCTTCCACGCTGCGGCAGGGTTCTACCGAAACGATATAATTCTAATTACTAGGCAGATGCCGCTCTGCAGCCCTTGGGCTGTTCTGATTCTAGAAATTATACCGCTTAAAAAGGTTGTTTTCGCATTTGGCCTAACATTGCATTAATTCTATTTTTTTTTAACTATATTCAACTTTCCTCGTTTAACACCACGCGTTCTATCACGTGTCACTACCCATACCCACCGCTTATGCGTTCTACCTTACTCCTGAGTTCTTTTGCTACCCTGCTGACATTCTCCTTTACTGCGGCGGCCCAAAGCTCTGGCTCCACCGTGCACTCTGCTACGGAACGCCTTGCGCTGGCGACGACTCCCGCAGCCGCTCCGGCCGCCCGGCTTGAATGCACCCAATTTACCGGCCAAGTGCTTAACGACGATGGGAAACCCCTGATTGGCGCTACCGTGCAGTTGGTAGGCAGCCGCATTCCGCAGATTACAAACTCGGAAGGAAAATTTGTGATTAAGGAGCCGGTCTATCGGGGCCAGGTGCTGCACGTTGCTGCGGCCGGCTACGTCGACCGTGACTTCCCGCTGACTACCTGCGATGCTCCGGTAGTGGGCCTGGAACTGGCCGAAGGCACCCGCATCAAGCGTAACGGCAAAAACGCCGGCCAGATTATTCGTTCGGGCCAGGCCTATCGCCAGTAAATTTGCAGCCTAACAGTAGCGCTGGGGCTCCTTGTTGCACAGGTGCGCCAGGTACTATCTTGTATAGTTACGCTTACCTTCTAGCAGGACGCTACCCCGTTAATAAGCCTAGACGTGTCCGGAAAGTCGCAAAGCCGCCCCAATCCGGGCGGCTTTTTGCGTGCTACATCACACCTCGTGTTCTTTTCATAGGCTCGTCAGGTCTTAGCAAGTAATTGTCATTCCGAGCCAAGTGAGAAACCTGAGTTGATTATCACCTAGCACACCCAGATTCTTCGTGGCTGCTTGATGCGCAGCACGCTCCACGCTCAGGATGACAGCGGCAGAAGTATCAACAGCGTTGTCACAGCTACGAGCTGGGCGGCTTCGGCTTGGCCTGGCCTGGTTGCGGGCAGGTTGGCTTACGGGGTCGTTTCTTGGGTGTAGCACTGCGGTGGTGCGCATCCTTATATATAAGGATGTGATATTGCTGTTGCATCCTGTTCACTTACCTGCTCTCCCATGCCCGAAAACGCACTACACGGAAATATTCTGCTGGTTCTGGGGTTGCTGTTTGCCATGCTGTTGCTCGTGATGCTGGGCCAGAAGCTGCGCATCTCCTACCCCATTTTTCTGGTGCTGGCCGGGCTGGCGCTCAGTTTCGTGCCGGGCCTGCCGGTCATCGTCATCAACCCGGACCTGATTTTCCTGATTTTTCTGCCACCCCTGCTCTACCAGGCCGCCTGGGATACTTCCTGGCAGGATTTCTGGCGGTGGAAGCGCCCCATCGGGTTGCTGGCGTTCGGGCTGGTGTTTTTCACTTCTACCATCGTGGCCTATGTGTCCAGGGCCATGATTCCGGGTTTTACCCTGCCGCTGGGGTTCCTGCTGGGCGGCATCATCTCGCCCCCCGACGCGGTAGCGGCTACCTCCGTGCTCAAGGGCATTAAGGTGCCGCGCCGCGTAACCAGTATTCTGGAGGGAGAAAGCCTGATTAATGACGCCAGCAGCCTGATTGTGTTCCGGTTTGCCCTGGCCGCCGTGGTGTCGGGTACGTTTTCCTGGCACGAAGCCGCCGCTACTTTTGTGCTGGTTAGCGGCATGGGGCTGGTGGTGGGGCTGGCCGTGGCCTACGGCTTCTACCTGATTCACCGCTACCTGCCCACTACGCCCAGCATCAACACGCTGCTCACGTTTCTGGCGCCCTACGTGATGTACCTGCTGGCGGAGGAGTTTCACTTCTCGGGCGTGCTGGCTGTGGTCAGCGGCGGGCTGCTGCTTTCCCACCTTTCCCACCGCGTGTTCGATGCCGACACCCGCCTGCAGGCCACCAGCGTGTGGGCCAGCGTGGGTTTTGCCCTCAACGGGCTGGTGTTTATTCTCATTGGCCTGGAGCTGCCCGTGGCCGTGGAGGGCCTGGGCTCCTACTCGCTGCGGCAGGCCATTACCTACGGGCTGACTATCAGCGTCATGGTGATTGTGATTCGGCTGGTGTGGATGTACCCCGCGGCCTTTATTCCGCGCTGGCTCAGCCACCGCGTCCGCGCTACGCAAACCAGCCCGGGCTGGCAGGGCACGCTTATTCTGGGGTGGGCCGGCATGCGGGGGGTAGTGTCCCTGGCCTCGGCCTTGTCGGTGCCGCTGCTGCTGGATAACGGGCAGGCCTTTCCACAGCGCAACCTGATTCTGTTCATCACCTTCGTGGTTATTCTGGTGACGCTGGTGTTTCAGGGCCTCACGCTGCCGGCTCTCATCCGCTTTACGGGGGTAGCAGAGCAGGAGGAGCGCATGCCGCCCGAAGAGCAGGAAGCCGGCATCCGGCTGCGCCTGCGCCGAGTGGCCCTGGCTCACCTGGCCCAGCAGTACGCCGCCGACATCGAGAACAATGAGCTTATCAGCGCCCTGCAGCACCGCATGCAGGCCGAGGCCCAGCGCACCGGCACCCTATTGGAAGCCCTGGACTACGACGAGACGAAGCGCCGGGCCTTGCAGCGCTACCACCAGGTGCTGCTGGATGTGCTGCACGTGCAGCGGGAAGAGCTGTTTAAACTGCGCCGCGAGGATGTGTTCGAGGAAGAAATGCTGCGGCACCAGGAGGCCCAGCTAGACCTCGACGAGGCCAAAATCAGCCACATGCCGCATTAACTATTCAGGTGAAAGAAGAGAGGTACGACGCGCAGGCGCAGCGGCCGCACCTACCAACCCAGGTAGGTGAGCCTCAACTCAGACAATACGGTTGAGCTACTAAACCAGATGTAGCGCAAATACTTGCTAAACAGCTAACTACGCTACACACAACACGTATAGTTAAGCCTGTTTTTCTCGCCACTTTAACTACCCTTGCTATGGACCAAAACGAACACCGCCGTACCCAGGCCGATGTGGCCAATGACGGCTCCGCTACCTCTCGCCCCGAAAACACGCACGGAGTAGCCGGCCAGCAGCAGGGCGCCGCTAACCAGAACACTGACAAGCCCACCGATACCAGCGGCCGCCACGGTGGCAACCACGGCAACGACGGCGGCGAGCTGGTGCGCGACGCCAAAGGCAGCAGCCACCGCGGCGACGAGCCCAATGCCGAATCGGAAAACAGGGGCGGCGGCGACGACAACCAGGGCAAGCACCACACCCGGCATACCACCAAGGACCAAACCAGCTACGGCACCGGCAACGCCGCCCCCAGCACCGCCAACGACGGCGGCAAAATAGACGACGCGGCCAACCAGTAGCCTGGGTAACTCACGTTGTTACTTTTCACCTCTCCCGGCCCCGCAGGTACCTATCGGCGGGGCCGGGGTAGTTGTGGAAGTAGCCCATCGGCTCTGTCCTAGGGCCTACCCCGCGACGCTCGTTTCGCGGTGGTACTTGCTGCGGTACTGCTTGGGCGAGAGGCCGGTTACGCGCTTAAAGGTGAGACGGAAGGCTTTGGGGTCGGTGTAGCCCACGTTGTACATCACCTCATTCACGTTTTCCCTGGTCGATTCCAGGCTGTTCTTAGCAACTTCTATCTTCACCCGCTGAATGTACTCGACCACCGAATTAGAGGTAGCTTTTTTGAACCGGCGCTCCAGGTTGCGGCGGCCTAGCGCCAGCATGGACGCCAGCTGATCCACGGTAATTTTCTCGCGGTAGTTTTCCTCGATGTAGGTCTGGGCCTTTTTGATGGGCTCGTCCTCGTGCGCCTTCTGCCCATTGAACACCACGAAGGCCGATTGGCTAACCCGCTCAATATCAATCTGGAACACTTTGGCGCAGAACACGGCCATTTCCCGGCCGGCGTACTTCTCAATCAGGTACAGCACCAGGTTGAGGTAGGAAAAGGCCCCTCCGCTGGAGTAGATGCCGTGCTCGTCGGTAATCAGCCGGTCTTCCCGCAGCTCCACTTCCGGAAACATGCGCCGGAACTCATTGGCGGCGGCCCAGTGGGTAGTGCACTGCCGCCCCGCCAGCAGGCCGGTAGCGGCCAGCAGAAAGGCACCCATGCACAGGCTGGCCACTTCCGCGCCGCGTTGGTACTGCTGCACTATCCAGGGCAGAAACTCCTGGTTCATTTCCAGGGCCTGCGCTAGGTCGCCATCCACGGCCGGAACAATAACCAGATCCGTGCGGGAAACTTCCGACAGCAGCACATCAGCCGCCACGGTGTAGCGGCCGCCGCACACCCGCGTGGCGTGATGGAGCCCCACAAGCTGAATCTGGAACAGCGCCGGCCGGCCCATGCGCTGCAGCAGCGCATTCACCTCGGCAAATACCAGTCGGGGCCCTTCAATGCTGCCCAGAATGGCTCCCTGAGGAACCAGAATTGAGATGTGCTTCATGGTAGGGAAAGCTAAGAAAACGGGCTGTCGCAATCAACCCTGAATTAGTCGGAATTGGCCCTGCGAAAGCGTGAAAGGCTTTGCTAATTTTGTTGGCCAGCAAAGATAGGTAGCGGCCAATATTACTACATTTGTTAGTAGCGGCAGCTGTCTTCTTCCCACACTTTTTCTCACTTCCTTTCCACTTCTTGCCATGAGCACCTTCCAACTCACCCCCTACCTCACCTTTCCTGGCACCTGCCAGGCAGCCATGACCTTCTACCAGACCTGCCTGGGCGGCGAGCTGATGATTCAGCCGTTTGCCGGCTCGCCCGCCGCCGAGCACGTTGGCGAAGAGGCCCAACATGGCGTTCTGCACTCCAGCCTGATCCGGGAAGGCCTCACCCTGATGGCCTCCGATGAAGGCATGCACAAAGTGGTGAAAGGCACCATGGTATCGTTGTCCTTGAACTGCACCAGCGAGGAGGAAATCCGGCAGTACTTTGCTCGGCTTTCCGAAGGCGGCACCGTAACAATGCCCTTGCAAGACACTTTTTGGGGCGCCACCTTCGGCATGTTCACCGACCGTTTCGGCATCGATTGGTTGTTGAATTACGACAAGCAACCCCAGCAGTAGCACCTACTTTTCTACCCGAATAGCGCATGAGTAAGCTAACAGTTGCCATGTACCTGACCCTGGACGGCGTGATGGAAAACCCGGCCTGGACTAGCCCTTACTTTAACGAGGAAGTGGGGCAATTGCAGCAGGAACTGCTTTTCGCCAGCGACGCCCTGCTCCTAGGTCGCGTCACCTACCAAGGCTTTGCCGCGGCCTGGCCCAGTATGCAGGACGAGGACGGCTTTGCTGACCGCATGAACCGCCTGCCTAAGTTTGTGGCCTCTACCACCCTGGAAACGACGGAGTGGAACGCTACCCTGCTGCGGGGCGACGTGGTGCAGGCAGTAGCCAACCTGAAGCAGCAGCCCAACCAGAACCTGCTGGTTTACGGCAGCGCCGAGTTGGTGCGCACCCTGCTCCCCCACCACCTGATTGATGAGTTCCGGCTGATGGTGCACCCCGTGGTGCTGGGCCAGGGTAAAAAGCTGTTCACCGAGGAAAGCCAGGCCACCCTTACCCTTGTCGACAGCACGACTACCCGCTCCGGCGTGCTGCTGCTCACGTACCGGCCGGTGCATACCTGAGCCGGCCGCCGGGCTGGTGCCCGGGGCTTCCCTAGTTCGTTGCCAGCAAGTCTACCGCCTCTTTTAGCACGCCTGCGTCATGGTTGAAGTATTCAAAACCAACGTCAGAGCCCGGCGCCACGCCCGGCTGCTCCTGCACCAGATTCACCAGAACTTTCAGGAGTACCACGCCAATTTTGACCTGGAGGACTGCGACAAAATTCTGCGGGTAGAGTGCCAGAGCCGTTTTATCCAGCCCTCCCCCCTGATTCAGCTGCTGGCCGCTGCCGGTTTCCGGGCGGAAGTACTACCCGACGAAGACTAGCCAGGGCTCCACAACCTCTATCAAAAGAACCTTTGGAACTGATTCCGAAGGCTCTTTTGGCGGGAGCATTTGGTTACGGGTCTTTGGGTCAGCGGGTGGGATAGGTAAGGTAGACCTGCATTGCTTTTGCTGTGACAGGATGCGGGCTATTCGGCCAAGGTCAGGGGTAGCCTGATGAAAAAGGTCGTGCCTTCTCCTTCTGCGCTTTCAAACCAGATACGGCCCTGGTGCAGCTCCACAATTGTTTTGATGATGGACATGCCCAGACCGGTGCTTTTCTCCCCGCGCAGGCCCGGCCGGCGGGCCGGCGTAAACCGCTCGAACAGTTCCGGCTGCATGTCCCTGGGAATTCCGATGCCTGTATCGGCTACGGTTATTAATAGGTGCGTCGGGTGCTGGCTTAAGGTCACGCGCAGCAAACCGCCATCGGGCGTAAATTTCAGCGAGTTGCTGAGCAGGTTGTTAATAGCCTGTAGAAATTTGTTTTCATCAATTTCGGCGTAGATAGTTGGCTGGGAAGCTTCGAAGGAGAAGTGCCGGGCCGTGGCCTGCTCCCGCTCCTGGTAATTCGCAACCACAATGCGTAAGCGCTCCGCCAAATCAACGCGGCTCAGGTGCAAATCTATCTGGCTGGACTCCATGAATTCCTGATCCACAAAGTCCCGGATCAGGTTTACGCCCTGCCGGCAGATAAGGTGCATCTCCTCCAGCATGGCATTGAGCGGCTCGTCGTGCAGGCCCTCCACCTTTTCCTTGATGTACCCCGACATCTGCTGCACCAGCACCATAGGCGCGGCCAAATCGTGGGAGAGGATTTCGAGCATGGAGTTTTTCTTGGCCTGGTAGCGGTTGGCCATTTCGACGACAGCACGGGCGGCAGTAATATCGCGCAGGTGCCCACTGATGAGCAGCTCGCCCGTCGACCCGCCACCTTCCGGCAGGTAGCCAACGGCGGTCAGGCACAGCCACTGCGTTTTGTTATCGAAAGTACTCAGCCGCAGCTCTAGGTCCTGCACCAGCTGCCCCGTGGCCGCGTGGCACAAGCGCTCGGCCAGGTACGTCCGGTCATCGGGGTGCATGCGTGCCAGCCAGCCGGGCAGCTCTTCGTTAATGGCCGCTACGTGGCCGCCTAACTCTCGCTCATACGCTTCACTTACATACAGCACCCGCTGCTGGGTAGGGCAATAGCAAAAGTAGACCACAGAATCGTGCGCGGCCAGGGGCGCGAACAGATGGGCATAATCGGTCATGCGTGGGGTAGGGAAAGGCGTAATGTCGAGCTATACCACTGCTCCTTCTTTTTCGTTGCGAGATGATAGCGCGCTACTGAAAACAAGGCATATTCACGTAAAGCAAAAGCGCCGCCGGAAGTGTTTCCGGCGGCGCTTGCTGGCTGCACATACAGCCTACCCAGAAGTGCTTACCCCAGGCTGCGGTAGCGCACGCGCTTGGGCTCCACGTCGCCGAGGCGTTTGCGCTTGGCTTCCTCGTAGTCGGAGAAGTTGCCTTCAAACCACACCACCTGCGAGTCGCCCTCGAAGGCCAGGATGTGGGTAGCCAGGCGGTCGAGAAACCACCGGTCGTGGCTGATGATAACGGCGCACCCGGCGAAGTTTTCTAGGGCATCTTCCAGGGCCCGGATGGCATTCACGTCCAGGTCGTTGGTGGGTTCGTCGAGCAGCAGCAGGTTGGCGCCTTGCTTGAGGGTAGTGGCCAGGTGCACCCGGTTCCGCTCCCCCCCGGAAAGGGAACCGACTTTCTTTTCCTGGTCGCCGCCGCGGAAGTTGAAGTTGCTCACGAAGGCCCGGGAGTTCACCTGCCGGCCGGCCAGCAGCATGGTTTCCGTGCCGCCCGAAATGGTTTCGAACACCGTTTTGTTGGGGTCCAGGGTATCGTGCTGCTGGTCGACGTAGGCGGTTTGCACCGTGGGACCCACCACGAACGTACCCGCGTCGGGCTGTAGCTGGTCGGTGATGAGGCGGAACAAGGTGGTTTTGCCGGCGCCGTTCGGCCCGATGATGCCCACAATGCCGCCCTGGGGCAAGTTAAACGACAGGTTTTCGAACAGGAGCTTGTCGCCGAAGGCCTTGGTCAGCCCTTCGGCCTCAATTACCTGGGCGCCCAGGCGCGGCCCGTCCGGAATGAACAGTTCCAGCTTCTGCTCTTTCTCGCGGGAGTCTTCATTCACCATTTTATCGTAGCCGGCCAGGCGGGCCTTGCTCTTGGCCTGACGGGCTTTTGGGGCCATGCGCACCCATTCCAGCTCGCGCTGCAGGGTTTTCTGGCGCTTGCTCTCGGTTTTTTCTTCCTGGGCCAGGCGCGAAGCCTTCTGCTCCAGCCACGAGGAGTAGTTGCCTTTCCACGGAATACCCTCGCCCCGGTCCAGCTCCAGAATCCAGCCGGCCACGTTGTCGAGGAAGTACCGGTCGTGGGTTACGGCAATGACGGTGCCTTTGTACTGCTGCAGGTGCTGCTCCAGCCACAGCACGCTTTCGGCGTCGAGGTGGTTGGTGGGTTCGTCCAGGAGCAGCACGTCGGGCTCTTGCAGCAGCAGGCGGCACAGGGCCACGCGGCGCTTTTCCCCGCCCGAAAGGTTGCCGATGAGGGCATCGGCCGGGGGCGTGCGCAGGGCGTCCATGGCGCGCTCCAGCTTGCTGTCGAGGTTCCAGGCGTCGAGCTGGTCGAGGCGCTCCTGCACGGTGCCCTGGCGCTCCAGCAGCTTGTCGAAGTCGGCGTCCTCGGCCCCGAACGCCTCGTTGATTTCGTCGAATTCCTTGAGTAGGGCTACCGTTTCAGCGGTGCCTTCCTGTACTACCTCCAGTACGGTTTTGGTGGCATCGAGCTGGGGCTCCTGCTCCAGGTAGCCCACCGAGTAGCCCGGCGACCACACCACGTCGCCCTGAATCTGCTTGTCGACGCCGGCAATAATCTTGAGCAAGCTCGACTTACCCGAGCCGTTCAGGCCGAGCACGCCGATTTTGGCTCCGTAGAAAAACGAGAGGTAGATGTTCTTAAGAACCTGCTTCTGGGGAGGGTATACCTTGGTTACCCCCGCCATGGAGAAAATAATAGTGGGTTGGTCGCTCATGGTGGAGTTAGAGAAGTGCGGAATCGTGATGGGCCGGAGCCCGTGAGAAGAGCGCAGGCGCGAGGCCGCTTGCCAAGCCGCTTGCTAGTTCAGCAGAGGTTTCTATTTTGCGCAACAATACGGCAGCGGGCCGTATAGGCAGCTCGGGCCCGGTAGGGTCCTGCTCCCTATTGATTTTCACGCGTAATAACCACGCTGGCTGTCCGTTCGTAGCATCTCCCGGTGAGCTGCTACCGTTCGGTCCCGGCCAGTAACATGTGCGTTGCCGACCGGAATGTCAAAGGTAGGCAGCCTACGCAAACATTCCGCAGCCTGGGCCGGGCGGCGGAACTAGTCAGCAATCCGTAAACTTGTACAGCTTTTTGGCCTAAACCCCGACCTCTCCACCTATTCGCTCCCCCGCTATCTGATTATGGAACAACAAGACCACTTGCTGGCCGAAGCCCGCCGTTATGGCTACATTGAGGGCGACCAGGTGTGGCTTCGCCCGCTATTGGACCTGCCCGCCCGCCAAGTGGGGCAGGTCAAGGAATCTGCCGATGCTTCGCTGCTTTATTTCGCCCAACGCTTTAATCTATTCCGCACCAAAGTAGAAGACCTGCTCCAGAAAATTGAGGAGTCGGATAATAAAGGCTCTTTTCTGATGAAGGCCCTGCACCTCAAGGAGCAGGTGGGCAGCTACGACGCCCTCGGCGACTTCGAGAGCCTGTACCGCCGCCTGACGGAGGCCGAGGAATCCATCAAAGTAACCATCAACCGTAACCGCGAGAAGAATCTGGCCACCAAAATCAGCCTGATTCAGGAAGCGGAGGCCCTTCACGATACCATTGACTGGCAGGCCGGCAGCGAAAAGCTAAAGGACCTGCGTCAGGGCTGGATTAAAACCGGCCCGGTAGAAAAGCACCTCACCGACGAGCTGGAAGTGCGCTTTCAGGCCGCCGTGGATGCTTTCTTTGCCCGCAAGAAGGATTTCCTGGCCGAGAAAAAGGCCATGACCAATAGGGTGTACGACCAGTACAAGGACCTGATTCACAAGTCAGAAGCCCTGCAAAACTCCAACGAGTTCGAGGAAACGACCCGCAAGCTTAAACAGCTGCAGCAGGCCTGGAAGGAAATTGAGGGCACCCTACCCCGCAAGCAGGCCAACGACCTCTGGACGCGCTTCCGGGCCGCCCATAACCACTTCTTTGAGCGCCTGAAGGTGCACATTGAAAGCAAGCGTCAGGAGCCGACCCTCTCAACCGGCGGCGAAGACAACCTGAGCCGCAAACGCGCCCTAGTGGCCGAGGCCCAGGCCCTCCTCAACCAGCCCATTTCGCAGGCGGTGGCCCGGGCCAAGGAGCTGCAGGCTGCCTGGAAAAAGGTGGGCCCCGTACGCGGCGAAGAGTCGGATCGGGTGTGGGAGCAGTTTATCCTAGCCTGTGATAAAGTGTTCGAAATGAGCGCCTTGGAGCATTACGTGCGCAAGCGCCAGCCCGCCGGCCCTGATGCTACCTCTCCCCGCGACCAGGCCACGGTCCGGATTCAGGCCCTGCGCGACTTTATTAAGTATGACAAGCAGGAGCAGGAGGTGCTGGAAGAAAACCTGGGCAAGCTCAACGATTCACCCGGCAACGATGCCTTCCGCACCATGTTGCAGGGCAAAATCCGGGCGTTCGAGCGGAAAATCCGGACCAAGAACGAGCTGATTGCCATGTTTCAGCAGCGCGTAACGGGTTAGCCCAACTTTACTGCCTATTTTACGTTGTCGTCAGCAAAGTGCAACCCCGGGCCGGTAATGGTGTCATGCCTCCACCATCGGCCGGGTTTTTGCTGCCGCGAACTTACTTTTTGACCACCTTTTTTCAGTAGCACACACGACTATGTATTGGACCCTGGAACTTGCTTCGTACCTGGAAGATGCACCCTGGCCTGCCACCAAGGATGAGCTGATTGATTACTCTATCCGCTCGGGTGCCCCGATGGAGGTAGTAGAAAACCTGCAGGCTCTGGAGGATGATGGTCAGCCCTACGAAAACATCGAAGAAGTATGGCCGGACTACCCGACCAAAGAAGACTTCATGTTCAACGAAGACGAGTACTAATGGGTGAAGAAGTGACAAGGTGAAGAGGTAATGAGGTAATTGTTTTTCATTACCAGGCATCTGGCCTAAAGTAAGATGAACGATATACCAGAACGCGTTTTCTCTTCCTCACCTCATCACCCCATTACTGTTCACGATATGATTGCGGGGTATGGACAGCGCGTCCTGCTCCGCAATTTGCGTTTTACGGTACCTGAGCCCGCCTTTGTCGCCATTGTGGGCCACAACGGATGCGGCAAAACCACCCTGTTCCGGGCCCTGACCGGACAGCTCACGTACCAGGGCCGGGCCCACGTGCTGGGGCAGGATTTGCGTACCATCCGGCGGCCGGCCGCCAGCGGCCTGCTGGCTCACCTACCCCAGCGCGGCAGCGTAGAGTTTGCCATTCCCGTTCGGGAGCTAGTGGTGATGGGGCGCTTTCGACACCACCGCTTCTTAGGCGCCTATTCCGCGCAAGACTATGCCCTGGCCGATGCGGCCCTGGCCCGGGTGGGGGCAGCCCATTTGGCCCAGCAGGACTTCACGCTACTTTCTGGCGGCGAGCAGCAGCTAGTCTGGCTGGCCCAGCTTAGCCTGCAGGATGCGGCTCTCTACCTGCTTGATGAGCCTACCCAGCAACTGGATGTATACTACCGTCGGCGGGTGTTTGACCTGCTGCGCTCCTGGGTTACGGAGCAGCGCAAAACCATTCTCTGCATCACCCACGACCTCGATAACTTAGCGGCCCTACCCGGCTACCTACTCAACCTCTCCGCCCCTACCCCCGCGCTGGAGCCGTTAACAGCCGATACCGTGCGCAAGGCAAGGGAGTACTTGGAAAGTGAGGAAAGCCTAGCGGTGAAGTGGTGACTGAGTGATTGAGTGAAGTAAAACATGGCTGTCATTCTGAGCCGCGTGAAGGACCTTATCACGCCAAAACGAGTCGTTGCAACGATGTTCGTTCAGACGTAGTAAGGTTCTTTGTCGCCGCTTGAGGCGCGGAATGCTCCGGATGACAGCCGGGTTCTATTTCACTCAATCACCATTTCACCGCTGGCCTGGCCGGCCCCGCAGGACGTGCCCGATGGAACGCAGGAAGGGCCAGGGCGACACGGAGTTCATGATTTGCAGGTTTTCCCAGGGCGAAGTTCGCTCGTCCAGAAAATCAAAAATGCGCTCCACCGGATTGCGCCGAAACAGGTCCGTGAAAATGTCGCGGGTGATTTCGCCCTGGCGCTGCATAATGTCGAGCAGCAGCGTATCGAACAAGCCGAATTGCCACTGGTCGCCGGTAAGGTCCTGGGGCGGGTGGCCCGTAGCAGCCAAACCCTGAACCAGCCGGGCCGAGTGTGTCTGGATGCGCTTAAAGGCGTAGCCCGTGCTGGGCTTGGCCCGCCCCGCCCGGGTACCCAGGTTGATAATGTGCCGACCGGCGCGGCCGGGCAGCGGGTGGTCGGTCATGGGAATAGCCCCGACTTCTTCCGCCTTCACCTGAAACTCCCGCACTCCTAAATGCTGCGTTAGGTACTGCCTGATTTCAGTTTCGTACGCTTCCTTGGGTAGCACTTCAGTCGAAAAGAGTGTGTACTCTACCAGGGCGCGGCGGGAGCTGAATGGTAGCACGTATATAAAGCGCGCCTCCTGATGCTGCTCGCCCCAAAAATCCATGAACTCTACCGTCGAAGGGTCAAACACGTCCTGTTCCGTTTCCACCTCCCAGCCTACAAAGTGCTGTAAGAGGTAACGGTAGCGGTGCGGCTGTTTCAGCTTGGCCAAGTCGGGCGGGCGGCTGTCGAAGGCATAATGGGCACGAAACTCGCCCGCTGTAGTGCGCGCCCGTGCGCCATGTGCCACATTATCCAGGGTTTTTACCTGCGCTTGCACCCAGGTAAATTGCGGGTTTTGGCTAAGGGCCGCGCGTACGAACTGGTAGAAGTCCAGCCCCCGAATCATTTTGTAGCGGTGGCGGGCCAGCTTGAACACCCGCTCGAACTCCGGGCTGCGAAAAGCCAGCCGGTCCCACTCGTGGGCAACAATACTGTCGAACAACGAAGGCTCATCAGCCCAAAACGACCAGGTACGGTCGTTTTGATCTTTGGCGGCCGGCTCCAGCACCAGCACCCGCTTGCCAGCCAGGCGCGGCTCCTGGCTGATGTGGTAGGCCAGGCTTAGCCCCGCTGCCCCGCCGCCCGCAATGAGGTAGTCGAAATCGGGAAGTGTATCCATGCAAAGCGGCGGCCCGAGAGGAGCCGCCGCCACAAGATAGGACTGGAAGTCTGATTACTGCTTAGTAGCTGGCCATGGGCGAGAGGGCGCCGGCCAGGTCGCGCACGGCATCACGCACATCGGGGTCGAGCTGGGCGCTGAAGTGCTGACGGCCCGGCAGAATGCTCACGCGGGAGCGTAGGCGCTCTACCCACAACCGCTCGTTGTCTTGGTAGCCGGAGGTGTAGGGGTCATCATCGGAGAGCAGTACAATGAGCTTATCCTCCGGAATCAGGCGGCGGGCCGCTTCGTAGTTGATGGGCGCATCCATCCAGTTCAGGATGTCCTGCCAGGGGCTATCTACTGAGAACCAACCCGCTACGCATAACACACCGCCCACGGGCTGGGCCTCCGGGTGCTGCTCGGCCAGCCGGGCCAGGTAGTGCAGAATAGCCAGGCAGCCGACACTATGGCCCACCAGGTACACGTCGGGACCAATTTTTTCGGGCGGCAAGATGGTCATCAGGTAATCCACGGCCCGTTCAATAACCGGCAGGTCCCAGGCGGGCATGGCCAGCGTATGCACGTTGTAGGCGTGGCCATCTTCCTGGGCCACGGCGCGTAGTTGCTCCCCTAGCCAGGGGTACCAATCGTCGTGGGGGGCGCCGGCCCAACGGGGTACGATGAATATTTGCTTTTCCTGGGGGTGGGGTAGAGCTGCGGGCATACTTAGAAATTTACTTTGAACAGTATCCAATGTACAGCGCCGTTTTTGGATATATCAATGATTCTTTAACTCTTTTTCTAACCTCAACCATACAAAAAGCCCCCGGCTTCCTCTTTTGATTAAGGCAGCCAGGGGCCAAACAAATAATTATCAGCGCCTTAGAAGTTAGGCGAGAGCAGGTATTTGCTGTAGAAGTCGTCGATGATTTTCACGGCCGATTCCGCGTCATCTACCAGCTGCACCAGGTTCATATCCTCGGGCGAAATGTTCTTCTCATCCTCCAGCATCACCTGCTGAATCCAGTCGAACATGCCTTGCCAGTAGCGCGTGCCCACCAGCACAATGGGGAAGCGGCCGATTTTCTTGGTCTGAATCAGGGTAATAGCTTCAAACAGCTCATCGAGGGTGCCAAAGCCGCCGGGCATGCCAATGAAGCCCTGGGCGTACTTCACGAACATCACCTTCCGCACGAAGAAGTAGTCAAAGTTGATGATCTTATCGGGGTCGATGTAGATGTTGTTGAACTGCTCGAAGGGTAGCTCGATGTTGAGGCCCACGGAACGGCCGCCTTCGGAGTGGGCGCCTTTGTTGCCGGCCTCCATAATGCCGGGGCCGCCGCCCGTAATTACGCCGTAGCCGTGGCGCACCAGCTTAGCCGCAATTTCCTCGGCCATCTGGTAGTAGGGGTTGTCGGGCTTGGTGCGGGCCGAGCCGAAGATGGACACGCAGGGTCCAATCTTGCTCATCTTCTCGAAGCCCTCCACGAACTCGGCCATTACCTTGAAGATCTGCCAGGAGTCGGCAATCTTGATTTCGTTCCAGTCCTTATCCACAAAGGCCCGGCGGATGCGCTGCTCATCATCGAGCTGCACGGTCCGCTGGCCGTGGGTTTGCTCCCGGATATCACTGATGGTCTTGACCTTGTTATCGTTGATGTTGGGCTGAACGATGGTTTGGCCGCTGCCGGCGTTCAGGACTTCGTCCGCCACTTTGGTGCGGCTGGTTTTTTTGAGCTTTGACATAACAAGCTACGCTAGAAATGGGCGCGGATAGCCGGCTGACCCGCAAGCCGCCGACCAAGGTGGGAATGATCCGCACCCGGGTAAAAAATTAAGAAAAGGGCAAAAAGAAAGCCGCCCTCACGGAAGGAAGGGCGACCCAAGGTAGCGACCGGCAAGTTAACAATTTGTTAACATTACACTAAGAAACGAATGCGCTGAATGCGGAAGATGTGTGAAATGGAAAACCAGAGTCTACCCTTCGTCACACCTTCCACATTCAGACTTACTTGGCCCGGATGGCAATAACCGGGTCGAGGTTGGCGGCCAGCACGGCCGGGATGATACCGGCCAGCACCCCAATAACCACGGACACGGTAAGCCCCAGGGAAACGTTGCCCCAGGACAGGAACAGGGGCAAGGCATCCTGCGGAACAAGCGCAATCAGCCAGACCAGCAGAATACCCGCCGCCCCGCCCAACAGGCACAAAAACACGGCCTCGAACAGAAACTGGAACAGGATAAAGTAGTTTTTGGCCCCCAACGACTTTTGAATGCCGATGATGTTGGTGCGCTCTTTCACTGACACAAACATGATGTTGGCAATGCCAAAGCCGCCTACCAGCATGGCAAAGGAGCCAATAACCGCCCCGGCAATGCCAATAACGGAGAACAGCTGCGTAATGGCATTGGCCAGCATTTCGGGGCGGTTCAGGGCAAAGTTGTCTTCGTCGCGGGGTTTCAGCCCCCGGATATTGCGCATGGTGCCTTTCAGCTCATACTCTAAATCCAGCAGGCCGGGGTCTTCGTCGGTGCCTTTTATGGCAATAGTGGGCGAAACGCCCCCCATTCCGTTCGTGGTCAGGGCAAACATCTTGGTGAACATACCGAAGGGAATCAGGCAGTTGGTGTCGTTGCTGGGCGTATCCAGCAGCTTCTTGCCTTCTTTCTGCATCACCCCAATCACCACAAATTTCTGGCCGCGGGTTTTAAACTCTTGCCCAAGCGCCGAGCCGTTCGGGAACAGATTTTCGGCTATGTCGGCCCCAATAATGGCTACGTTGCGGGAGGCGTCTACTTCTTGGGAAGTGAAATAGCGCCCCTGCGCTATGGGCACATCCGACACCTGGCGAAAATCAAAGCTGACACCCTGCAGGTTGCAGCCTTCCATGCTGTTGTTAGCGGCCTGAAACAGGTTGCCGCTGGTGTTGGCGAAGATGGCAATGCCTTTGTTGTTGGGCCCTAAGTTGCGCTGTAGCCCCCGAAACTCGCGCACCGTAGGCACCGGCCGCTTAAAGTATTTCCACCAGGCAAAATCCCGCTCAAATACCCACGGCCACTTGTTTACGTAAATTACCTTGTCGCCCACAAAGCTCATGCTTTGGCGCACGTTGGCCTCTAACGAGTCAACCACCGTGAATACGGCAATGATGGCAAAGATGCCTACCGTCACGCCGAGCAGCGAGAGAATAGTACGGAGGAGGTTTGCTTTCAGGGCTTGCCACGCAAAGCGAAAACTCTCCAGGGTCAAACGCAGCGCTTTCATGCGGAAGGGGTTTCAGCGAGGGACGTAGCAGGGGCAATAAGCAGATTTCGGGCGAAAAGTAAGGATTAATCCGGCGGTAATACGTACTTTTGCGGTTCGATTTTTTACACTAGGTTACCCTCCTTCTGCCCTGTCTGGCCCATGAAACTGTCTGAGTTCAAATTTGACTTGCCCGAAAGCCTGCTGGCGCAGCACCCTGCCAAGAACCGCGACGAGTCGCGCCTGATGGTGCTGCACCGCGACAGCGGCAAGATTGAGCACCGCGTGTTCAAGGACATCATCGAGTATTTCAACGACGGCGACGTATTCGTAGTCAACGACACGAAAGTGTTTCCGGCCCGCCTGTACGGTAATAAGGAAAAGACCGGCGCTCAGATTGAGGTGTTCTTGCTGCGGGAGCTGAACAAGGAAATTCACCTGTGGGACGTACTCGTGGACCCCGCCCGGAAGATTCGGGTAGGCAACAAGCTGTACTTCGGCGAGTCGGATATGGTAGCGGAGGTTATTGACAACACGACCTCCCGGGGCCGTACCATCAAGTTCCTGTTCGATGGCTCCGATGAGGAGTTCTACAAGGCCCTGCACGATTTGGGCGAAACCCCAATTCCGAAGGAGTTCATCTCCCGCGAAACTGAAGCGGCTGACAAGGAGCGTTACCAGACGATTTACGCCAAGCACACGGGCGCCGTGGCGGCTCCTTCGGCTGGCCTGCACTTCACCCGTGAGGTAATGAAGCGTCTGGAAATCAAGGGAGTAGACGTAGTGCCGGTAACCCTGCACGTGGGCCTGGGCACCTTCCGCCCCGTTGACGTAGAGGACCTGACCAAGCACAAGATGGACTCGGAAAACTTCATCGTGCCGGCCGAGTCGGCGACGGTAGTAAACCGGGCCCTGGACGCTAAGAAGCGGGTTTGCGCCATTGGTACTACCTCCATGCGCGCCATGGAATCGTCGGTGTCGGCTCACGCCCGCCTGAAGCCTACCGAGGGCTGGACCGACAAGTTTATCTTCCCGCCCTACGAGTTCAAAATCTCCAACGCCCTGCTGACCAACTTCCACACCCCGGAAAGCACGCTGATGATGATGGCTTCTGCCTTCGCGGGTCACGAGCTACTGATTGAAGCGTATCAGTTGGCCATCAAGGAGAAATATAAGTTCTTCAGCTACGGCGACGCTATGCTGATTCTCTAGCTCAGGAGAGCTGGAGGCCGCCTAGTAAGTGACTAAACCCCGGTTTTAAAAGTCCGGCCGTTTAAGAACGGCCGGACTTTTATTTTTGTCCTGAATCTTTCTCTTCAGTCCATGTGCTTATGTCAGCTGCTGCATCGTCCTTGAGTCCTCGGTTTGTTATCCTCGTGGCCGGCGGTAGCGGCACGCGCATGGGCGCCGACCGACCCAAGCAGTTCCTGCCGCTAGCCGGCGAGCCGGTGCTGCTGCACACATTACGCCGCTTCGCTGACCCCACCCTGAAGGTGCAACAGTGCATTCTGGTGTTGCCCCAGGATCAGTTAGAAGCTTGGCAGCAGCTCTGCGCGGAGTATGCCATAGCGTTGCCTCACACGGTGGTAGTAGGGGGCGCTACTCGCTGGGCTTCCGTGCGTAATGGCCTGGCGGCCCTGGCCGCCCATTCCACCGGGGTGGTAGCCGTGCACGATGGCGTCCGGCCGCTTACCTCAGCCAACGTTATCGAGGCTACCTACCAGGCCGCCTACAACCACGGCGCAGCCGTGGCGGCGGTAGTACCCAAAGATTCCGTCCGGAACCTAAGTCAGCAGGGCTCCTACGCCCTGAACCGGGCGCGGCTCCGGCTGGTACAAACTCCGCAGTGCTTTGAAATTGGGTTGCTGCGCCGGGCCTACCAGCTGCCGGAGCTTTCTACTTTCACCGACGACGCCAGCGTGGTAGAGGACCTGCACCCTATTCACTTAGTAGAAGGCGACTACCGAAACCTGAAAATTACTACTCCCGAAGATCTGCTGGTCGCCGAGGCCATCCTGACTACCTTCCCTATTTAGCGAGAAGGTAGCCCGAACGGTTTACGCTGCAGGGCAATGCCTTGCGTATGACTACAGGCCGCGGCCCACGCGAATGGTACGGGTAGCTCCATTGATGGTAATGGAAGCGAGGTTGTCGCAGGCCTGGGTGCCGGTGGGGTCGTAATTCAGCAGTAGTTCTTTTTCCTTGGCGGTGCGAATCCGGACGGTGCCGGCCACGAAAGTGCGGGCGCAGCCGGCCTGAATCTTCTTGAGCAGGGGCTGCTCAATGATGGCGGTATAGCTCACGGCTTTGCGGTTGGTGCCGCTGGCCTGGCCCGTTACGGTGTACTCGTCGTCGAGGATGGTGCGGGTTCCGGCCCCGGCGGTGCGGGTATACTGGCGCTGGGCCACCCAGGAGTGCGTACCCGCGGCCGTCGTTACGCTGGCATTCTGAACCTCCAGCTTCCAGGAACCGCCGCCCAGGTTGGTGATGGTGCGGGTGCCGGTGTGCAGGTTATCGTTGCGGTGGTAGTTCACGAGCGTTATCGTGACGGTAGCGCCCGCCTGCCGGTACGGGCCACTGAAAACGGCTACAATTTTGCCCCGGCGCGCTACGCCGTTGGGGCCCACGCAATTGGTCGGCCCGAAGTCGAGGGTGAGTGTGCGGGTGGCCGCCTCGTAGGTGCGGGTAAAGCAGGCGCCGGCTATCCGCGTAAGGTCAGCGGCCTCGGCGGCGGGGCTACCCGTTAGGGCGGCATCCGTCGGGGAGCCGGCTTCCACCAGGTCGGCAACGGTAGCGTTTTCATCTTCGGCCAAGCTCTGGTCTTCGGCAGACACGACTACTTCGGTGGCAGCCTGCGGATCAGCGTTTTTGGTGCAGGCGGCAGAGAGCAGGGTAGCGCCGACAACGGCAGTGAGGCCCAAGGTGCGCAGTACGAGGGTTTTCATGAGAAGATGAAATAAGAGTGGGAAGAACTGGTTTCGGCCGTTGGAGCTCCGCAATAAAAGATAGTTTAATCAGACAGGGAACTTTTTTCCAAAATGGTAAACCAAACCTGAACCACTGGCGCGCGTATAGCCCAGCAACCCCTGCCAATTAACTGATCCTATGTTATTTTCTGCCCGGTTCTCTATGCCGTTGCTCCTGCTCCTGACGGCAGCCTGCTCCACGGGTGAAAGCAACAAAGACCCCATCTTTAGCGCCAAGTTCCAGAACGAGAAACGCATTGATGAAGAGGCCGTTACCAAACGTCAGCTGCGGGATGCGGAGTTTTTAGTGGATGCCGCTAGCCGCAAAATGCAGCTCCTGGAAATCAGCCAGATTGCCCAGCGCAAAGCTGCCTCAGCCGACACCCGCTTCGTGGCCCAAAATCTGGCCGCTACTACGGCTCCGCTGCTACGGGAACTGCAAACCTTGGCCCAACAGAAAAAGCTAGTGCTCCCCACCGGCTTGGGCGAAGAACAGGGCAAGCAAGTAGGCGAGCTAACTGCCCTGAACGGAGCAGCCTTCGACCAGAAATTCGTGGACTTGCTCGGCAGCATTACCAACGAAGATGCCGAGGCATATGATGACATGAGTGAGGAGGCGTACGATGGCGACATCCGGGCCCTAACCGCTCGTCAGCTACCCATTCTGAAAGACCAACACACCGCGGGAGAAACACTGCAAGACAAGCTTAAGCCGTAGCCTCCTCCCTGATTCTTTCCATTCTTTCCTACTACCAATGAAAACCCGATTCCTTCCTTTCCTGGCCCTGGGCGCCGCACTGCTCCTGGCCAGCTGCAACAACGCAGAAACGCGCACCGACGGCACCGCCGGTGAAGCAGTAAGTGACATGGATAAAGCTGCTGACGAAGGCGGTGTAAAAGCCGACGCGGTAGTTATTGATAATAACGCCGGTCCTACGGTAACAGCTGACGCTGATTCGGCCATGGCTGCTGATTCAGCTGGTACTACCCGCTAGTTGGGCGCTGAGGTCCGAGTGGCCTCGGCAATTTCTCTTTCCACTCTCACAACCCTTCTCCTATGAAACGCATCCTCTTATCGGTTTCCTGCCTGGGCTTACTCAGCTTGGCTTCCTGCGGTAACTCATCTACTGAATCTGCTGGTGCCTCGGCTGGCGCAGAAACCTCGGCCAACACTGCCGATACAGCTATGGCCTCCGCCTCAACTATGCCTTCATCCGATACGGCCGCTACAGCCATGGCCACGGACGGGCCTACCGCTCCACACTCCACGGACCCTGAGTTTATGATGTCGGCCGCGCACAGCGACCAGAACGAAATTCAGCTCAGCAAAATGGCCCTGGAAAAAGGCGTGACCGGCATGGTAAAAGACCACGCCAACAAAATGATTACCGACCATACCAAGTCGACGGCGGACCTGAAGCCAATTGCGCAGAAAAAAGGCGTAACGCTTCCTACCGACATGGACGCCGAGCACAAAGCCATTGCCGCCCAGATGAAAGATCTGTCGGGCAAGGAGTTTGAAACCAAGTACATGGCGCAAATGTTGCTAGACCACCAGAAAACGGTGAACACCATGGTAGCACACAAGCAGATGACCCAGGACGCCGACTTGCAAGGCTTCATCACCAAAACTACCCCCGTAGTACAGGCGCACTTGGCTATGTTCAAGCAGCACGCTGGCTCGGGTGCTAGCAATATGTAAGCAAAGTAGCTCCATCAACACAAAAGGCCGCTCCGGGTTTGGGGCGGCCTTTTGTGTTGATGGCGTGGTTGGTTTAGCCAAGTAGCACTGACTACTGTACTGGTTTAGCCGACCATTGCAGGGCATAGGTGTCACAGCCAACGGTATTGATGTTCATGCGGAACATGCCATTGGCGGCAGTTTTGCCCGCAAACCCGCCCTCAATGGCAAAACGCCACGCCGTGGCACTACCATGCGGGGACTTTACCGCAACTCCACTCACCTTACCTTCCTTGATAGCGAAGCTACCTTCTGGGCCTACTACCTGCCGCTCCAGCTTGCCACCGCACCGCCAATAGCCGTCGAAGGTGAAGTTTGCTATTTTCTTGCCATCGGGTGACACCGTAAAGCTGATTTTGTCACCCTTCATGCCGTTGCTGATAACGCCTGTCCAGCGCGTGCCGGTAGCAGCTTTGGGCGGGGCGGTAGCAATGGCGGCGGCCAGCAGTACCGGGAACAGAAGTACTTTCATATAATAAAAGATGTGAGAGAGCCGGTTAAAATAGTAAAAGCTCCATATTCCAGTCAAGCCGTTTTACGGTTGAGCTGAAATACAGAGCTTTTTCTGGCTCGCCTCAGGCCGCTATCAGGCGGCGTCCTTACTACCAGGCTTTTCCTCGGCGTACTTGCTGGTACGCAGTTCCTCGGCCAGGAAGCGGCTGGTGTGGCCCTTGCCGGATTTAGCGACCTGCTCGGGCGTACCCTGGGCCACAATAGTGCCCCCGCCAGCGCCGCCCTCCGGCCCAATGTCAATGAGGTGGTCGGCTACCTTAATCAGGTCAAGGTTGTGCTCAATGATGAGCACAGTATTGCCCTTGTCGGCGAGCTTGTGCAGGACTACGGCCAGGTGGTTGATGTCCTCGAAGTGCAGGCCAGTAGTGGGCTCGTCGAGGATGTAGAACGTCTTGCCGGTGTCCTTTTTGCTGAGCTCGGTCGCCAGCTTCACGCGCTGGGCCTCACCGCCGGAAAGCGTGGTGGCTTGCTGGCCCAAGGTGAGGTAGCCCAGGCCTACTTCGTTCAGGGTCTGAATCTTGCGCAGGATGCGGGGCTGAAACTCGAAGAACTCCACGGCCTTTTCCACCGTCATGTCGAGCACGTCGGTGATGGACTTGCCTTTGAAGCGCACCTCCAGGGTTTCGCGGTTGTAGCGGCGGCCTTTGCAGGTTTCGCAGGGCACGTGCACGTCGGGCAGGAAGTTCATTTCGATGGTGCGCATGCCGGCCCCCTCGCAGGTTTCGCAGCGCCCGCCCTTCACGTTGAAGGAGAAGCGCCCCGGTCCGTACCCCCGAATCTTGGCTTCCGGCAACGACGAGAACAACTGCCGAACCTCGGTGAATACCCCCGTATACGTAGCTGGGTTAGAGCGCGGCGTACGGCCAATCGGCGACTGGTCCACTTCAATCACCTTGTCAATGAACTCCAGCCCTTCGATGGTCCCGTAGGGTAGCGGCTCGCGCTTGGCGTTAAAGAAATGCTGATTGAGAATGGGGTACAACGTGTCGTGGATGAGCGACGACTTGCCCGAGCCCGACACGCCCGTTACGGCAATGAGCTTGCCCAGCGGGAACTTGGCCGTGACGTTCTTGAGGTTATGACCCTTGGCCCCTTTCAGCACCAGCTCGTTGCCTTCGCCAGCGCGCTTTTTCTTGCGCAGTTCAATGTGCTTCTGCCCGCTGAGGTACTGGGAGGTGAGGGAGCCCGAGTTGAAGATTTCCGTAGGCGTACCCTCGGCCACAATCTGCCCGCCGTGGATGCCAGCGCCGGGACCAATGTCCAGCACGTGGTCGGCATGCATGATCATGTCCTTGTCATGCTCCACCACAATCACGGAGTTACCCAGGTCGCGCAGGTGCTGTAAGGCCTTGATTAGCCGCTCGTTGTCGCGCTGGTGCAGGCCAATGCTGGGCTCATCCATGATGTAGAGTACGCCTACCAGCTGGGTGCCAATCTGGGTAGCCAGGCGGATACGCTGGGACTCGCCGCCCGAGAGCGTACGCACGGAGCGGTGCAGGTTCAGGTAGTCGAGGCCCACTTCCAGCAGGAAACCGATGCGCTTGCGGATTTCCTTGAGCAGCTCCCGGGCAATCAGGTTTTGGCGCTCCGAGAGGCGCGTTTCCACGCCCTCAAACCAGCCGGCCAGCTCGTTCAAATCCATCACCGACAGCTCGCCGATGTGCTTGTTGTCGAGCTTGAAATGCAGGCTCTCCTTTTTGAGGCGGTAGCCGTGGCACTCCGGGCACTCCTGGGCCTGGGTGTACTGCTGAATCCACTCTCGGATGTTTTCCGAATCGGACTCCATCTGCCGACGCAGGAAGGGAATGATGCCTTCAAACGGCTCGGTGTAGTTGGCCTTTTTCGGGTCGGCATCCTCGTCCTCGGGCACGCCGTGCAGCAGGCGCTCTACCAACTCGGCGGGCAATTTCTCAAGGGGTGTACTCAGACTGGCTTTGTGCTTTTTCACGATAAGGCTCAGCTGCTGGAAAATCCAGATGTCGCGGTACTCGCCCAGGGGCGCAATACCGCCCCGGCTGATGCTCAGCTTCTTATCCGGCATCACTGAGTCTTCAGTGATTTCCTGCACTTCGCCCAGGCCATTGCAAGTGGGGCAGGCGCCGTAGGGCGAGTTGAAGGAGAAGGTGTTGGGCGCCGGGTCGTCGTAGGCAATGCCGGTGGCCGGGTCCATCAGAAAGCGGGAGAAGAACTGAGTGTTGTCCTTCTTCTTGTCGGGGTCCAGTACCAGCATGGTGCCCTTGCCCTGGGTCAGGGCGTTCTGCACCGAGCCCGAGAGGCGGAACCGGTCTTCTTCCTTCACCACCAGCCGGTCGATGACGATTTCGATGTCATGGATTTTGTAGCGGTCCACCTGCATCTTGGGGGTGATGTCGAGCAGCTCCCCGTCCACGCGCACTTTGGTGAAGCCCAGCTTGGCAATCTGCTGGAACAGCTCCCTGTAGTGGCCCTTGCGGCCCTTCACCACCGGGGCCAGCACAATGAGCTTGCGGCCATCGTACTCCTTTAGAATGTAATTGATGATCTGGTCGTCCGATTGCCGGATCATTTTCTGGCCCGTGGCGTAGCTGAACGCCTCGGCGGTACGGGCGTAAAGCAGGCGCAGAAAGTCGTAAATCTCGGTGATGGTGCCGACGGTGGAGCGGGGGTTGCGCGAGGTGGTTTTCTGCTCAATGCTGATAACCGGCGACAATCCCTCAATCTTATCCACGTCGGGCCGCTCCAGGCCGCCCATGAACGAGCGGGCGTAGGCCGAAAACGTTTCCATGTAGCGGCGCTGCCCCTCGGCGTAAATCGTGTCGAAGGCCAACGACGACTTGCCCGAGCCGGAAATGCCCGTAAATACCACCAGCCGCCCCCGCGGAATCCGGATGGATACGTTTTTCAGGTTGTGCTCCCGGGCTCCGTACACTTCAATGTAAGGCGCCTCCAGGTCGGCCGGGCCGGTAAGCTGACCAGTTATCCGGCTTTCTACCACAGCTTCCGCTACCTCTCCCAGGCGCGGTATGGCCTGCACGGCGGCGGTAGCGTGATGGTTGGCATTATCGGCAACGGCCGCGGCGGTTGCGCGCGGAGCCTTCTTCGGTTTGGCCGGGGTAGCGGCCGGCGCTTCCGGCGCGGGGGCGGCGGCCGTTTTCGCCGCTTTGGCCGGGCGGGCAGCTTTAGAAGCCGCAGGTTTACTGGCAGCGGAGGGAGAAACGGAAGCGGCAGTTGTTTTTTTAGCCATGCAGCAGCGGAGCGAATAAGTCTGCAAAGGTACGCAAATCAAGCCCCAACGGCTACCCCGAATAGCTTATTTGCCAAGCATATTGGCCGGGGCCGCTGGCGCTGGAAAGCGGGCAGATGGGCTGTAACACGCACTGCTGGGGAAATGTCCCGGCCCTGCCTAAACTTCTTTTTAAACCGTGGCGCGCATTTCCCTCTAACCCACAAATTATGGTGCGGCTTTTGCCTTGAGTTCGGCCTCTCCCTTTTGCTTTTCTTCCGTATGAAAATGTTATTTAAATCAGGGCTGGTGCTAGCCCTTGGACTGCTGCTCTACAGCAGCCGCGCGCAGGCACAGGTGCAGATCAATGTGCAAGTGCCGGCCTGGGGCCCCGCCGTTGGGCCGAACGTGCAGTACTACTACCTGCCGGAAATCGACGGTTACTACGATTTGTACTCGCAGTCGTATCTGTTTTTCGATCCGGTGTACGGGGCCTGGATTAGCTCGCCGGTGTTGCCGCGCGCCTACGCCGGCTACGACCCGCGCTTCTTCCACCCCGTGGTGGTGCAGTACGTGGGCCGGCAGCCCTGGGGCTACCTGCGTGACCACCGCGCCTACTGCGACCGGTGGGGTGTGCAGCCCGGCCGCTACTACGGCGCCAACTGGCCCGGCCGCGGCTACGTGGTAGCCCCGCGCCCAAACTATGGCCCCGGCGGCTACTACGACAACCGCTCCTATAACCAAGGCGGTTATGCCCGCGGCGACTACCGGGACAATCGGGATTACCGCGGTAATTATCCTGGCGGCTACGACGGCCGCTACGATGGCCGCCGCGACGACAACCGTTCTAACCCAAACCCGGGCAGCTACAACGGCCGCCCTGACAACCGCGGCAACTACGACCGGAACGACCGGGGTAGCATCAGTGGCCCCGGCAACCCAGGCAATCAGCCAGGTAGCGCCCAGCAAAGCTCAGGCAGCTACAGCGGGGGCCGGGGTAGAGGCCGCGGGATGTAATAAGCTGTGTGTTCTAAGAGTATACAAAAGGCCTTCTGCTGCTAGTAGAAGGCCTTTTTCAGCTCAGAAGCTTGCTGTTTTAACTCCGGCTTGCTTCCTGCCGTAAGCTCGACACTGTGCGGACCGGCTCAGACCGCACTTGTTGCGTTTGGCCCCGTTCTTGCCACTAGCCTTTTATTCCCGTCCTTTCACTTACCTACCCAACCATGAAACTGCTCCCCAAATTAGCTTTATCGGGCCTGCTGGCTTTTGCACTGTCAGGGCTTACTCATACGGCTCAGGCTCAGGTAACCATCAACGTTAACCCTCCTTCCTGGGGCCCGGCTGCTCCAGCGGGCACCCAGTATTACTACATTCCGGAAGTAGGCGGTTACTATGACTTGCGCGACCACCATTACATTGTGCAGCGGGACGGCCGTTGGGCGCGGGTAGCCACTGTCAGCGGCTACTCGCCCAATTCCTTCCATCCCGTGGTTATTGATTACGTAGGGGCCCAGCCCTGGGTCCTGATCGGCCGGCACCGGCAGCAGTATCCAGCCAGCCTACCCCCAGGCCAGGTGAAGCGCCTGGAAAGCGGCAAGGGCCTACCCCCCGGCCAAGCCAAGAAGCTGGGCTACGGCGGCCACGGTGGTAATGGCAAGGGCCACGGCAAAGGCAAACACTAAGCGCTTTTACTTTAAATACGAACTGCCCCAGCTTACTCTGGTAGGAAGCCGGGGGCAGTTCGTGTTACGTAAGCCGGAAATGCAGGGTGTTTTTTCTTAACACACTATTACGGTCCGGCCGCATCTTTTTGTAGATCAATCCGTTCAGGTCGCTATGCCCACGACCCAACATCTGTTTCACCGCGTTCTACCCCTTGAGCTGCAAGCCTTGGTTGGAGAGGGCCGACGGTGCCTGCTGGTGTACCGTACTCCGGGCACCTCCGCCGAGTTTTGCGTGCGGGGAGTGCTGCTGGGGGTGTTGCGGCGCGGGCAGATCGATTACCTGTGCCTAGCCAACGGGTGCGAGCTGCGCCTTGATTGGCTTATATCAGTAAACGGGCACCGGCTGGCCACCTAGCGGCCCATCCTCTGACAGCGGTTTGTCGTACGTGAGGGAGGTACTTTTTCTATACTCCATGTCCGACTCCACTTACCACCCCATTAACTGCTCGTTCTACGACGAGCTGGAAGCCCGGGCTACCACCGGTCAAGCCTGTAGCCTTACTTACCGCACCCAGCCCGATACGCCCCCCAGCACCTACCACGGTACCATTCAGGATTTGTTCATCCGCGACAAAGTGGAATACCTGCGGCTGGCCGATGGCTTTGAGCTGCGGCTGGACGCGCTGGTAGCCGTAGACGATAAGGAATTGCGCAGCTACTGCTAGCCTAGCTACCTCTCACGGTTCTTTCGCCCCAACACGTTGTCTTCGGATGGCCTGGGGGGTAGCATATCTGACGCCTACGAGAATACTAGCCGGCTTACTACCTTGTGCTGAATTCTTACGTTGCCGCGCATGGTCTTTAGCAGTACGCTGTTTCTATTTTATTTTTTACCCGGTTTTCTACTTCTCTACTTCTTGGCCCCTACCCGGTTCAAGAACGTAGTATCGCTGGTAGCCAGCCTGTTATTTTATGCCTGGGGCGGGCTCAACTTCCTGGCCCTGTTTCTGGCTTCTGTGGTCGTCAACTTTGTGCTGATCCGGTTTATGGACCAGGCCCAGAACTGGCAAAAGCGCATTTATTTGATCCTGAGCATTGTCTTGAACGTGGCAATGCTTTTTTACTTTAAGTACGCCAACTTCTTTCTCGAAAATGTCAGTGCCCTAGGCGAAGTGGCCGGCGCCTCCCCGCTCACGTGGGAGAAGGTAGTCTTGCCCATCGGCATTTCATTTTTCACCTTCGAAAAGCTCACCTACACCATCGACGTGTACCGCGGCGTGAACAAGCCGCTGCGGAGTTTCTGGGACTTCATGCTCTATATCATGCTGTTTCCCAAGATGATAGCAGGTCCCATTGTTCGCTTTCACGAAATAGCCGATCAGCTGACGGACCGCACCGCTTTCGATACGGTAGACCAGAAGCTGGCGGGCCTATTCCGGTTTATGATTGGTTTGGCCAAGAAGGTACTGATAGCCAACGTGCTGGGCGAGCAGGCAGATGCCATTTTCGGCCTGCCGCCCGCCCAGCTGCCCGTGGCTCAGGCCTGGCTAGGAGCCGTAGCGTACACCTTCCAGATTTACTTCGACTTTTCGGGCTACTCCGATATGGCCATTGGGCTGGGCCGGCTGATGGGATTTCAGTTCCCGGAAAACTTCAATAACCCTTATATATCGCTCAGCATCACCGAGTTCTGGCAGCGGTGGCACATCACGCTGGGCCGCTGGATGCGCGACTACCTTTACATTCCGCTGGGCGGCAACCGCGTAAAGCCGGGCCGGCTCTACGTGAACCTCTGGACGGTGTTTATCCTGTCGGGTTTCTGGCACGGGGCAGCCTGGAATTTTATTGCCTGGGGAGCCTACCACGGCCTGTTTCTCATTCTGGACCGGCTCTTTTTGCTGCGGCTGTACCGTAAGCTGGGCGCCCTGAGCATCCTGCCTACTTTCCTTATCACGGTAGTTGGCTGGGTGCTGTTCCGGGCCGAAACCCTGGCGGGCGCGCTGGCCTATGTCAGCCGCATGCTGGGCCTGGGGGCTGAGGCTACCGCAGCCCTACCCTACTACACCCGGGAGTTCTGGTTTACGCTGGCCCTGGCTGCCCTATTCTCCTTTATGGCGGCGCTGCCGCGTATTGAGCGCTGGGAAATACGCACGCTGGCGGCGTCTCATTTCTCCGTGCGGGCGGCGGCGGGTATTACGGCGGTAACGGCCCTGCTCCTGCTGCTGAGCATGGGCTACATTGTGGGCAGCTCGTTTAACCCCTTTATCTACTTCCGCTTTTAGTTCTATTTCACTGGCCTTCCCTTGGACAGAGCTATTCTTTTTCTGTGACGACGTTGTTCAAAAGACTTTTGCTCGGGCTGCTGGTGCTGCTGCTGGTGTTGCCGGCCTTGCAGGCGCGGCTGCGCTTTTACCCGGAAGGGGAGCTGGCCGGAGCCTTTACCCGGGCCCCGCACCCCGATTTCAGCTGGGAAGGGCTACGCAGCACCGCCTACCAGGAAGCCCTGGGGCGGTACGTAGAAGACCGTCTGGGCTTTCGTACCCTGGCAATTCGGCTGCACAATCAGCTTTCCTTTTCGCTATTCCGGGTAGCTGGCCTCACCGACCTGACAGTGGGGGAGCACGAAGTACTTTTCCAGCCCGGCCCCATTGCCACGTTTGCCGGCCAAGACTTACTGGATGAGGCCGAGGTGCGGTTCCGGGTGCGGCGGCTCCGCCTGGTGCAGCAAGAACTGGCCCGGCGCGGGGTGAAGCTGCTGTTCGTGCTGGCGCCCAACAAGGCTCGTTTTCAGCCCGAAGACCTGCCGCTTCGCCTGCGGCCCGCTCCCGGCACCGTCACCAACTACGACCTGTTCACGCGGGCCATGCGCGCCGACAGCGTGGCCCTGCTGGATCTGGTGCCCGTATTTGCCCGCTGGAAAACCACCAAGCCCTACCCTCTTTTCCCGCGGGCCGGCACGCACTGGAGCGGCTACGGCGCCACCCTGGCCGCCGACACGCTTTTGCGGCACCTGGAGCAGTTGGGCAACTTGCGCTTTCCGCAGGTGCGCACCGTGGGCCCGCCCCGCATCATTAGCTCCTCTGATTCCTTGCGGGCCACGGATAACGACCTGGGCTGGCCCCTGAACCTGCTGTGGCAGCGCGAGGCTACTCCGCTGGCTTACCGGCGCCTGGCGTTCCTGCCCCCGCAAGCCGGCCAAACGCGCCCCTCGGCCTTATTCGTAGGCGACAGTTTCACCTGGGGCCTGATGCAGTTCAGCCCCTACGTACAGCGTGAGTTTGCCGACGATACCCGCTTCTGGTACTATAACAACGAGGTGCACCTGCCCGACAGCACCTACCACGATACGGGCGAGCGAGTAGCCAACCTGAACTTGCAGCAACAGCTCGAAAGTCGCCGTTTCGTCATCCTCCTGTTCACCGAGCACAACCTCAAAGACCGGGAATACGGCTTCACCGACCACGTGTACCGCCTATACCATCCGCTTACGGCTACCGACCAGGCGGCTATTGATCAGCTCGCGCAAAAGCTAGCCCGCGAGGCTTCCTGGGAAGAGCAAACCAAAGACCTGGAGGGTTTTCAGCAGCGCATCCGCGCCAAAGCCCAGGACCTGTATGAGCGGCAGCTGCTGCAGTAAGCAAGCACAGTCAACCATTACGCACGCAAACGGCCGCCCTACGCAAGCAAGGCGGCCGTTTGTCATATACAAATCCGTGCAATCCGATAAATCCGGCTAAATCCGTGATTTAGAATTCCGCGCTTTTGGGGAAGCGGGGGAAGGGAATGACGTCGCGGATGTTGCTCATGCCGGTGATGAACAGGATAAGGCGCTCGAAGCCCAGGCCGAAGCCGGCGTGCGGGGCGGTGCCATACTTGCGCAGCTCCAGGTACCACCACAACTCATGCTCGGGCACGTTCATGGCGGCCATGCGGGCCTGCAGCTTGGTCAGGTCCTCCTCGCGCTGGGAGCCCCCGATGATTTCGCCGATACCGGGGAACAGCACATCCATGGCCCGTACGGTTTGGTCGTCGTCGTTGAGCTTCATGTAGAAGGCCTTGATGTCCTTGGGGTAGTCCGTCAGGATAACCGGCTTCTTGAAGTGCTTCTCTACCAGGTAGCGCTCATGTTCGCTCTGTAGGTCGGTGCCCCAGTCCACGGGAAACTCAAACTTCTGCTTGGCTACCTTCAGAATTTCCACGGCCTCAGTGTAAGTAAGGCGCTGGAAATCATTGTCTACCACAAACTGCAGGCGACTGAGCAACTCCTTGTCATACTGCTCGTTGAGAAACTGCAGATCGTCCTGGCAGTGCTCCAGGGCGTAGCGCACCAGGCTCTTGAGGAAGTCCTCGGCCAAGTCCATGTTGTCCTGCAGGTCGTTGAAAGCTACCTCGGGCTCGATCATCCAGAACTCGGCCAGGTGGCGGGCCGTGTTGGAATTTTCGGCTCGGAACGTGGGGCCGAACGTGTACACCTTGCCCAGAGCCATGGCGGCTACCTCGGCCTCCAGCTGCCCGGAAACCGTGAGGTTGGTTTGCTTACCGAAAAAGTCCTGCTTGTAATCTACCGCCGACTTGTCTTCCGTCAGGGGCGGGTTTTGGTCGGGCAGGGTGGTGACGCGGAACATCTGGCCCGCACCCTCGGCATCGGAGCCGGTTACGATGGGCGTATGGACGTAGTAGAAGCCTTTGCTGTTGAAATAGTTGTGCACGGCAAACGCCATGGCGTGCCGGATGCGCAGCACCGCCCCGAACGTGTTGGTGCGGGGGCGCAAGTGGGCAATGTCGCGCAGGAACTCCAGGGAGTGCCCCTTCTTCTGCAGGGGGTAGGTAGTCGTGTCGGCCGAACCGTACACGGTGATTTCCGAGGCCTGAATTTCAACGGTCTGGCCCTTACCCTGGGAGGCTACCAGCTTGCCGCGTACGGCTACAGCGGCCCCGTTTTCTACTCCGTCCGCCTTCAGCTTTTCCTCCGGAAACTGCTCGGCGTTGGCTACTACCTGAATGGAATTAAAGCCGGAGCCGTCATTCACGGCAATAAACTGCACGTATTTGTTGCCGCGGCGGGTGCGTACCCAGCCTTTCACCAGCACTTCGCGGTCCAGGTCAGTGCTGCAGAGCAGTTCCTGCACGCTGGTTTTTCGGAGGTCGGACATCGGGAGGTTGTTCTTCTGAAAAGGTAAATCACTAAGAACAGCAAAGGTAGAAGTTTTAAGGGGTGCGAAAACCGCTATTTGCCGGCCAGAACCAAGCACAACGCCTTGCCCGCGCCCAACTGCCGGCCGCGGCGGCCCCTACCCCTCAAGCCAGGCGGCACTTTGCGTCGTCCAAGCCCACCAGGAAAGCCAACATTTTCGCCGTAACTCCAGTAGAGAAAGGGCTATATTTGGCCTAACCACCCCGTTTCCAAACCGGCGGGGCGTACGCGTTTTTGGAGTATGCAACGACTGGACATGAAGCAGCTTCTCTCGCAGAAGCTGAGCCCCCAACAGATTCAATTTATTAAGCTCCTGCAGATTCCGACCGCAGAGCTAGAGGCCCGTATTAAGGAAGAGCTGGAAGTAAACCCGGCCCTGGAAGAAGGCGACGAGCCCGATGATGAGTTTGAGGACCAGGACCGTGACGACTCCAGCGACTCGGACGAAGACTTCGACAACGACCCCGACTCGGAGTTCGATAACCCGGATAACACCCTCGACGAGGATTTTGACGGTGGCCAAAGCGAAGAGCAACCCGAAATAGAGCTTCCCACCAAGGAGGAGCCCGCCGATAGCAAGGAGTCGTCGGATAACGACGACCTGGACCTGAGCGACTACCTCAACGACGACGAAATAGCGGGCTACAAAATGCAGGGCGACGGCCCGGGCGAAGACGAGGACGACCGGGAAATGCCCCTGGCCGACACCAGCGGCTCCCTGATGGACAACCTGCTGGACCAGCTGGGTTTTGCCAACCTCGATGAAAAACAAGAAGCCATTGGCCGCCAGCTGATTGGCTCCATCGACGGGGACGGTTACATCCGCCGCGACTTGTCGGCCATTGCCAACGACCTGGCGTTTTCCCAGAACATTGAGGCCTCCGTGCCGGAAATTGAGGCCGTGCTGCACGTCATTCAGTCGTTTGACCCGCCCGGCATTGGCGCCCGCGACCTGCAGGAGTGCCTGCTGCTGCAGCTGGAGCGCCGCCCCCAGGACGAGGCAACCGAGCACGCCGAGCAGATCCTGAACGAAACCTTTGACGAGTTTACCAAAAAGCACTACCCCCGCATTCAGCAGAAGCTGGACCTGGAAGACGACGAGCTAAAAGAGGCCATTGCCCTGATTCTCAAGCTTAACCCCAAGCCCGGTGGCACCGGCCCGGTAGGCATGGGCAAGGTGCAGTACATCATTCCCGACTTTATTCTGACCCACGACAACGGCCAGTTCAACCTGACGCTGAACTCGCGCAACGCTCCTGACCTGCGGGTGTCGCCGGCCTACACCGATATGTTCCGGGCCTACGACAAGGCCTCGAAGAAGGACAAGAAGATGAAAGAGGCCGTAACCTTCGTCAAGCAGAAGCTGGACTCGGCCAAGTGGTTTATTGACGCCATCCGTCAGCGCCAGAACACCCTGCTGCGCACCATGGACGCCATTGTGCGCTATCAAAGCGAGTTCTTTGCCGAGGGCGACGAGAGCAAGCTGCGGCCCATGATTCTGAAGGACATTGCCCAGGAAATCGGCATGGACATCAGCACCGTAAGCCGGGTAGCCAACTCCAAATCGGTGCAGACTGAGTTCGGCATTTATCCGCTTAAGTACTTCTTCTCCGAAGGCATTGCCACCGACTCGGGCGAGGACGCCTCGAGCCGGGAGGTAAAGCACATTCTAAAGGAAATCATTGAGGGCGAGCAGAAAAACAAGCCTCTTTCGGATGACAAGCTGGAAAAAATGCTCAACGCCCGCGGCTACAATATTGCCCGTCGCACGGTAGCCAAGTACCGCGAGCAGCTGAACATTCCGGTAGCCCGCCTGCGCAAGGAGCTGTAGGCCGCCCGCCAAGTGGCAAACCAACCGGGCCCCCGTTAGCGTAGCTTCGGGGGCCCGGTTGGTTTGGGGGGTAGCCCCGCCGCTTCCCTACATTGCCGGCTGCCGTACCTTCGTTTGCTTCTGCCCTAGCTCTGCCTATTCGTGACGCGTGGTTTTGCCACGGCTCTGTCGGCGGTGTTTCATCCGCTGCTGGTGCCGTTTTACCTATTCTACATCGTCTGCTACCAGTTGCCTGGGGTAGTAATTCTTCCGCCCCTGCCCGACCGGTGGCTGGTGCTGGCGGTGGTGTGGGGCTTCACGTTTCTGCTACCCTGCCTGGGCACGGTAGTGCTTATTAAGTTTGGGCTGGTCGACTCGTTGCAGATGCCCGAGCGGGAGCAGCGGGCCTGGCCCCTGCTGCTGGCCGCCAGCAGCTTCGGGGCGGCGGCCTGGCTGCTGCACCGGCCGGGCCTGTTCGATCCGCTGCTACCCCGCATGATGACTGGCATGACCGTGGCCGTGCTGCTCACCTTCCTGCTCACCCTGCGCTGGAAGATTTCGGCCCACGGCGTGGGCATGGGCGGGGCCGCCGGACTACTGGCGGTTCTGCACTTAAGTGAGCCCGACAGTGGCCCTACTGTGTGGTGGCTGGCCGGCACTATTCTGGCGGCCGGGGCCGTGGGCAGCGCCCGGCTGGCCCTCAATGCTCATACCGAAGCACAGGTATGGGCTGGCCTGGCACTGGGCGCGGGGCTGGTGCTGGGAGTAAGTGCGGGGCTGGCCTTGGGCTAGCCCGGAATCATTCCTATCTTTCCTATACCAACCGGCATTCTCGCTTGCCGGCTCTACTACCTTACTAGCTCCAGGTTAGCGTCTTAAGCTGCTACTGCCTGATTCTGCCGTTTTCTATGTCTTCCTCTGATTCAACTATTGACGCGGGTACCCTGGCCGACCAGTTGGCCCAGGAGCGACGGGAACGAATGGCGGCGGAGCGGCAGGTGCAGGCACTGCGCCGCCACCTGACGGCTACTCAGCGGGTTGTTGGGCGCCTGACGGGCAGCATTACCCGCCTAACCCAGAACCTGCGGGTGGCGGTGTTGGTAGCCCACCAAAATGGCAAAGTCGTGTTGCTGAACCAGGAGTTTTGTGACTTGTTTGGGCTGGAAGACGCCTCGCCGGGCATGCAGGAGCAGCCCGCGGAGCCCCTGCTGGAAGGCCTCATTAACCAAGCAGCCCGGCCCGAGGCCATGCGCCAGCGCCTGGAGGCCATGCGTGCCGTAAACCAGCGGGTGCTGGGCGAAGACCTGGAGCTGGCCGATAGCACGGTGCTGGAAATGGACTTCATTCCGCTCAGCGGCCCGGATGACCTGGTGCCGACGGGCTTCATGCTCTCCTTCCGCGACGTAACCCAGGCCCGCCGCGCCGAGCAGTACCTGAACTCCCTCTCCCGGATTCCGGGCCAGAACCCCAATCCGGTGCTGCGCCTGCACGCCAACGGCCGCGTGCTGTACGCCAACCCGGCCGCCGAGGAGTTGCGGCAGGAATATATGGACCCGCGGGAGGAGCCGGCCTTCTCCCAGAATCTGTACCAGGCCGCTACTAACGCCCTAGCGGCGGGGGTGCCCACCCAGGCCGAAATCGGCTTTGCTGACCACTGCTTTCAGCTGGCCATTGTGCCCTTCGTGCACGACCAGTACGTGAACCTCTACTTCACCGACATTACCCAGGTAAAGGACGCCGAAAAGCGCTTGGTGGAGCAGCAGGAGTTTTACGAGACCGTACTCAACCAGCTGCCCGCCGACGTGGCCGTTTTGGATACCCAGCAACGCTACCGGTTCGTGAACCCCTCCGCCATCCGCGACGCAGCCCTGCGCGAATGGATTATTGGGCACAACGACTTTGAATACTTCGAGTACCGGAACCGCCCACTGGAACTGGCCCATCGGCGGCGGGCCATCTTCGAGCAGGCCGTGCAGCAGCGCCGCCTGATGGCCTGGGAAGAAACCCTGGATACGCCCGAAGGTCAGCGCCTGTCTTTGCGCCACATGCACCCCGTGTTTGGCCCGGAAGGCGACCTACGCATGGTTATTGGCTACGGGCTGGATATTACGGAGCGTCACGAGGCCGAGGAGAAAGTGCGGCGTAGCGAAGCCCGCCTGCAGGAGCAACAAGACTTTGTGCAGCAGGTAGTTAACACCACCCCTATCATTATTTGGGTGTGCGACGCGGAGGGGAAAACGCAGTTTTCCAACCAGGCCTTCGAGGATCTGATGCGCACCGGCCGCCACCGCACCACCAGCTCGGCCAGCCCCGAAGACCCGGTAGCCACCGAAAACTGGGCCCACGAGCAAAGCATTCAGCAAGTGCTGAAAACGGGCCAGGAAATAGCCTACGAAAGCTCCTTTACCCAGCTCAGCGGGGCCGTGCGCTGGTTCCAGACCAGTATTCGGCCCTTGCTTCGGGCTGATGGCAGCCTCAACGTCATGGGCGTGAGCACCGACATTACGGAGATAAAGCAGGCCGGTACTACCCTGGAGCGCACGGCCAAGCAGTACCGCGACCTGATGCACTACTCCCAGGCCCTCATCTGCACCCATGACTTGCAGGGCGTGCTGCTGTCGGTGAACCCCGCGGCGGCCCAGCTGGTAGGCGTGGTACCGGAGCTGCTGGTAGGCCGCACTCTGCACCAGGTGCTGAGCCCTGAGCTGCATCCCCAGCTTGAGCTGTACCTGGAGCAGGCTCACCAGCAGCAGGAACTCATGGGCCTGATGACCCTGCACGGCGCCGACGGCCGCCCTCACCACCTGATGTACAACAACTACCGCGTGGAGGAGCCCGGCGAGCTGCCTTATGTCATTGCTTACGGTCAGGAAATAACCGAGCGAATTCAGGCCGAGCAGGAGCTGCTGCGCGCCAAGGAGGAAGCCGAGAATACGGCCCGGGCCAAGGAAAATTTTTTGGCCAACATGAGCCACGAAATTCGCACACCCATCAATGGCATTTTGGGCATGGCCGGGCTGCTGTCCAAAACCCCGCTCGACCCCGCCCAGCAGGAGCACCTGCGCATCCTGCGCAACTCAGGCCGCCACCTGCTCACCGTCATCAACGACGTGCTGGACGTGGCCAAAATCGAGGCCGGCAAGCTGGAGCTGGAGCGCATGGCCTTCGATATCAACCAGTCGATTCAGGATGCGGTGCAGAGCCTGGCATTTCGGGCCGAGGAAAAGGGCATTGGCTTCCGGCTGGAGCTGCTACCGCTGCCGCACCCCGTCGTCATCGGCGACCCGGGTCGCATCAACCAGATTCTGCTCAACCTGCTCAGCAACGCCGTAAAGTTCACAACCCGCGGCGAGGTAGCCCTTACCTCCCGCCTGCTCGAGGAAACCCCAACGGAGCTAACCCTGGAGTTTGAGGTGCGCGACACGGGCATTGGCATTTCGCCGGATAAGCAGGACACCATTTTCGAAAGTTTCTCGCAGGCCTACGCCGATATTTCGCGCCGCTTTGGCGGTACGGGTCTGGGCCTGACCATCAGCCGCAGCCTGGTGCAGCAGCTGGGCGGGCAGATGCGGGTGGAAAGTGAACTGGACAAAGGCAGCTCTTTCTTTCTTTCCCTGACCTTGCCCCGGGCTCAGCACGCCCTGCCCGAGCCTACCCGCCTACCCCCACCCGACTACGCCAAGCTGCGCGGCAAGCGCGTGCTGCTGGTGGAAGACCACCCCGTAAACCAGCAGCTGGCCCTGCTGATTCTGGAAGGCTGGGAGGTGGAAACCCATGTGGCCTCCGATGGCAACGAGGCTCTGGACCAACTGGAGGCCCGCCTGTATGACGTAGTGCTGATGGACATTCAGATGCCCGGCATGAGCGGCCTCGACGTGACCCACCGCCTGCGCCAGCACCCTGACCCGCTGCGCGCTACTACTCCCGTTATTGCCCTCACGGCCAACGTGATGCGCTCCGATAACGAGACGTACCAAGCCGCTGGTCTGGACTACCTCTCCAAGCCCTTTGAAGAGGACGATTTGTTTCGCAAGCTGGAAGCCAACCTGCGCCCCGTTGCGGTGGCCGTGCTGGAAGCTCAACCAGCCCCGACCCCTACCCCGGCCGATGCGCCAGCACTTGCCGGAGCCCCAACCGAGGTGCCAGTAGAAGCGCCGGCCTCGCTGTTTGATCTTACCCGCCTGCGCGATACGGCCCACGGCAGCACCATCTTCATGCAGAAAATAGTGGGCTCTTTCCGGACACATACGCCGGCTGCTGCCGCTCAGCTGCGGGCCGCCGGGGCCGCCGCCGATTGGCCGGCCGTAGGCGCTGTTGTGCACAAGCTGCGGCCGTCCTTGCAGTTGCTGGGCATTGAGGCCGCCCAGGAATTAGTAGCCGCGCTGGAGCCGCTGTCCAGGCCCAATGCGCCCGCCCTGGCCACCCCCGACCAGCTCCCGGCCCTAACCTGCCAGCTTGCCGATTTGCTGGAAGCCGCCGTAGAGCAGCTTGGCAATGCCCACGTTGAGTAGAAAACAGCGCCCAAAAGCGTTAAGCGGGCTACCTTTCCGCACCCGCTGGAAAAGTAGCCCGCTCCGTATGTTCAGAGGGAAGCCGGGGCAGCGCTAAATGCGGTTTAGCTTCCGGAAGAAGGCTTCCTGGTAGGATTTGCCGATGGGCACGTGCTGGCCACCTGGCACCACGGCAGCCCCGTCCTCGATGGCTTCTATGCGGCGCATGTTCAAGATGTAGGACCGGTGCACGCGCACGAAATGGTCGAAGGGCAAGCGGGCGTCCAAGGCCTTCATGGTGGTGTACACAATGTACTTCTGCTTGTCCGTGACAATAATGACGTAGTCGGACAGGGCCTCGATGTAGAGCACCTCATCGAAGTTGATGCGCACCATCTTGTTGTTGACCTTCACGAACAGGTCGTTGTCGGGCGGGGCCGGGGCAGCTACGGGGCTGGCGGCGGCTGGCACCGGGGCGGCGTGCTGCTGCAGAGCCCGCTGCACGGCGCGGCTGAAGCGGGCATAATCAAAGGGCTTCACCAGATAGTCGGTCACGCGCAGGTCGAAGGCATCGACGGCAAAGTCCTCGTGGGCAGTGGTCAGGATGACGATGGGCGGATCGGAGAGCACGCGCAGCAAATCCAGGCCGTTGAGTTGGGGCATCTGGATGTCGAGAAAGAGCACATCAACCCGGTTACCGGCCCGGAAATAGTTTAGACCCTGCAACGCGTCATCCAGGGAAGTAACCAGTTGCAAGGAATCAGTCAGGGAGATGTAGTGCTCCAGCGTCAGCCGATTGATTTCTTCGTCATCAATAATAGCACAGGTCAGAACGGGGGCAGTAGCCATAAGGAGCGGGGAAAGGAAATCGGGGCGTGTACCACCTTACTACCCATTGACACGCAAGATGTACCTGTCAGACAAGTGGTTTGGGGTTGTTTTGAATAGCTAAACTACTCTACTTCTAGTAGTCAATCAAGTTAATTGTATTTCTTCCGTCCTATTGTCTCAATCTTGGACCGACTAGGAGCTAGCCAAGCAGCAAAATAGCCTTTAGAAGCTGCTTGTACTACTTTAACCAGCCCAACCCGCTACCGAATATTCCCGGATTGGGTTGCCCGTACCAACGAATTGTCCAATGATCTGGATTGCAGATGGGGGTTAGCAACTGGTTTTTGTGTGGGCTACGCCCGGCGGCGCGCCATTTCAGCGGCCACCAAGGCCTGCACTTCCGGCCGCTGGTAGTCCTCCTCCGACTGGATGTGGGGCATGAGCCGCTGCATAATCTGCTCTTGCTGCTGGCCGTTGGCCCAGGCCTCGGCGTAGGGCAGGTGGGAAAAGGTTACCTGCGAGTACAGGGGTAGCCACTGGTTAGGGTACTGGGCGGAGATTTTGCTCTCGATTTTTTTCTGAAGCAGAAACCGGGGGTCGGCCACCCGGTCGCGCATTTCCTCGAAATTGTACACGGCCAGATCTGCCATAGCGTCGGCATTGGGCTTGCGCACCTGCTGAAACTCCTGAAAAATGGTGTTCCAGTCGTGGCCGTGGCGGCTGAGCAGCTCGTGCAGTACGGTGCAATCCTCGAAGCCGGCGTTCATTCCTTGCCCGTAAAATGGCACAATGGCGTGGGCTGCATCGCCGAGCAGCAGCACTTCATCGTGGTGGGTCCAGGGGTAGCAGCGCACGGTTACCAGGGAGCTGGTCGGGTTTTCGAAGAACTCGGTTTCCAGTTCCGGCATCAGGGGCACGGCGTCGGGAAATACTTGCTCGAAGAAGGTTCGCACCTGAGCGGGCGTTTGCAGGGCCGCAAAGGAGGCCGGGCCTTCAAAGGGGAAAAACAGCGTGCAATTAAAGGACCCATCGAGGTTGGGCAGGGCAATCATCATGTACTGCCCGCGGGGCCAGATGTGCAGGGCGTGCTTTTCCAGGGCCCAGCCACCGCCGGGGGCGGCCGCAATGGTCAGCTCTTTGTAGCCGTAGTCGAGGTAGTGCTGGGAGTAGTTGAAGCGGTCAGTGCGTTGCAGGGCGGCCCGCACGGCGGAGTAGGCTCCATCAACCCCAAACAGGCGCCGGAAAGGAATGGTCCGGCTTTGGCCGAGCTCCGTATCGAGCACATCCACGGTTTGCTGGCGCAAATCAACGCGCTGGCACTGCTGGTTGAACGCCACCCGGATGCGCGAATTCCGCTCCACCAAATCCAGCATGCGGCGGTTGAGGCCCGCCCGCGACACGGAGTAGATAGACTGTCCTTCCTGCCCATAGGGCTGATACGTGAGCTGACCCTGCACGGCGTGCATCATGCGGCCGTGCATGGCAATGGCCACATCCCGCACCGACTCGGCAATGCCTACCCCTTCCAGGGCCCGCCACCCCCGGTCAGAAAGGGCTAGGTTAATGGAGCGAGCCTCCACGGGGCCAGCCTTTCGAATGTCGGGCCGCCGCTCAAACATTTCCACCGAGTGCCCGTGCTGCGCCAAGTACAGGGCCAGCAGGGAGCCGACTAAGCCGCCGCCCATGACGGTAAGAGTTTCAGAGTCAGCGGCAGTAGATGCAAATTCGGCCATGGGGCGCACAAGGGTAAGCGAAAGGAAAAGGAGCGGATAGACCAACGAAAGTAACCGATTCTGCTGGTATCGATTGGCCGAGAATCTGCGGGGGTTGAACGGGCAGAACACGGGGGTTGAACGGAAGAACGAAAACTGGGTCAGTTCATCCGGCTTTATTTGAACTATTAAATGATTTTATATCCCTCGACCTGGACAATATGCCGGCCAAACTTCCTACTGCACGCCTGATTACGGCAACTGGCTGCTGCCACCACCGGCCGGCAAGGCCCCGCTGGGTCCGGCTGGTCCGGAACGGAGCCGTTGCTCCGGCAACGGCAGCAGCACCCACCTCTCGCAGTTCACAAACTCCGGTTCGCTCATCGGATGCTACCTCTGCGAAGCCATCGGTATTGCGGCTTGGCGACTATGCCATTGGCGACGAGGACTGCCCTTTGCTATACGGCCCGTCTGATATACGGTACTAATCCCAGAAACAGAATGCACGAACCATCTTTCTGGCGGCACTCAACAGCAGTATAGTACAATTCCTAATTCTTAAGCTAACCATAAGTCTATCAATAGATTAGTATTAGGTTATTTAGCCTTTATAGGATACATTTGCAGCCCTTTCTGAGTAGAATGGGCTTTTTCATTTTTGTAATTTTTTCTTGATATGGGAAAACCTTACCGTTTTCTATTACTTCTTCTGGTACTACTGGGGTCATTCTCAGTGGCTTTAGCGCAGGAATTAGGGACCGTGGCCGGTGTAGTGCAGAACCAGGCCGGGGACCCAATGCCCGGAGCGACGATATTTATTCGGGGCACTTTTATTGGGACTAGCACGAACCGGGAAGGCAAGTTTCTTCTGCGCACGGAGTTTAATCAGGGCCCAGTGGTGCTTTCTGTTTCGTTTGTGGGCTACGAAAGCCGCGAGGTCACCCTCTCGCAGCCCGACAACGCAGTCATCATACAGCTTAAGATTGACCCTACCCAGACCAACGAGGTAATTGCTTCCGCTTCGCGGGTAGAGGAAGGCATTCTGCAGGCGCCCGTAACGGTGGAAAAAATAACTTCCCAGCAGATTCTGCGGCTGCCGCCGCCCGATGTGCAGGTGGGCCTCAACCAGTTCAAGGGCATCGACGTGAACAGCACCAGCATGCTAATGAACTCCTTGAGCACGCGGGGTTTCAACTCGGCCAAATCGGAGCGTCTGATTCAGCTGACGGACTATTTCGACACCCAGTCGCCCTCCCTGAACATCAACGCTGGCAACCTCACGGGCCTGCCGGAGCTAGATATTGAGAGCATCGAAATTATCCACGGTCCGGCTTCGGCCTTGTACGGCGCCAATGCCTTCAACGGCGTGCTGCTGCAAAACTCCAAGGACCCCTTCGTGAGTGAGGGCCTGAGCCTGCGGGTGCGGGGCGGCGAGCGGAGCTTCTTCGACGGACAGGTGCGCTACGCCAAAAAACTAGGCGATAAGCTGGCGTTCAAAATCACGGGCGCCTACCTCACGGCTAACGACTGGCTGGCCAGCAACTACGCTGCCACCAGCACCCAAGTGCAGCAGAACAACAATGCCCAGGGCTCTACGCTGGGCTACGAGGCCGTGAACCGCTACGGCGACGTGGCTTACGTGGTGCCGGCTACTTACCCGGTGGCAGATTTGCGGGGCAAAACCCTCTTTATGCCGGGCTTCGAGGAGAAAATTCTGGTGGGCGACGACGATAAGGCCAAGTCGTTGAAGGTGCACCCTTCGCTTTCCTACCTGCTTACCAGCACCGTTAAGGCTACCGTTGGGGTAAACTACAACCGGGGTACGGCCAGCTACCAGAGCACGAGCCGCTACCGGCTCAATGACTTCGGCACCAACCAGTACCACGGTGAAGTAAAGGGCGAGCGGTGGTTTGTACGGGGACAGTCGGTGCAGGACTTTGGCGGCGCTACCTATGACTTGTCTTTCCTCGGGGCCTTCCTGCAGAACTCTCCTATTGCTACCAGCGGGGCAGGCACTACCTACGCGCAACGCTATTTCGGTACGTACCTGAGCACCTACGCCGGGGCCCGCCAGAGCGGCCAGAGTGCGGCCCAGGCGCAGGCCACAGCCCAGGCGGCAGCTACTCCGCTGCAGCTAGACCCCAACAGCGCCGAGTTCCGCAACTTGCGCAATCAGATTGCGCAGGATGCCACGGCGGGCCGCGGCGCCCGGATTAATCCCAGTTCGTTGCTGAACGAAGGCAACGCGCAGTATAACCTCAACTTAGGCGAAACCTCCGACCTGATTGTGGGCGCTGCCTACCGCAAATTCCGCATTGGCTCCCAGGGCAACCTGTACTCCGACGTGGATGGCCGGATTCAGAACCACGAAGTAGGCGGTTACGCCCAATTCACGAAAAAACTGCTGGAAGAGCGCCTGAAGCTGGCCCTGGCCGGCCGGCTGGACGCCTTTAAAAACTTTGATCCGGCGTTTTCGCCTCGGGCCTCGGCCGTATATTCGGCTGGCAGCAAGCGCCAGCATAACTTCCGGGCCAGCTACGGCCGTGCCTTCCGCTCCCCCACCCAGCTCGACCAGTACATCCGCCTGGATCTGGGTCCGGTGTTGCTGCTGGGCAACGTTGACAATGGCTTCCAGGGTTATAGCCTGACCAATGGTCAAGCCGTTAATGTTGCGGCGCTGGAGCTGGAGCGCCTGAGCAGCTACGAGGTAGGCTACAAAGGTGCCCTGAGCGAGAAGCTGGTACTGGACGTGAACTACTACCGCAACTACTACAACGACTTTATTGGAGCTCAGCGCTTTATCGGCAACGCCGATGGCAGCCGCCCCGCCACGCCGGCCACCGGCCGGGTGCTGCAAGTGTGGACCAACGCCAACCAGGAAGTGCGCACCCAAGGCGCCGCCGTGGGCCTGACCTACGCTTTTGCTCCCTTCCTGAACCTGGCGGCCAACTACTCCCTCAACGTGCAGGACCGCAGCGACGTGCAGGACGCGGAGTTCCAGACCTACTTCAACACGCCCAAGCACAAGTACAACGTGGGCGCTACTGGCACCGTTGTTTCTCACCTGAGCTACGCCCTGAACTACCGTTGGGCCCAGGGCCACGAGTACGGCTTGCCCTTCGCCGTTGGGCAACTTTCTGATTACAGCTCGTTGGATGCCTACTTAGGCTATAGCTTCCCCAAAATGGGGCTTACTCTGCAGGGTGGCGGGTCTAACCTGCTCAATTCGAATAACATTCAGGTATACGGTGGCCCCCAAATCGGGCGGCTGGCGTACGTAGGTGTACAGCTGGACATCAAGTAAAGCCTGCTTTACCCGGTTTAATTAAAGCGCGGCCTTCCTTACTGGAAGGCCGCGCTTTTTTGCGCTTATGGGGCGGTCTGCAGGCATGATCAGTCTAGAAAAGGCCACTCAGTGGCGGAAGGATCCAAGGCAACCGAGTTATTCCCAAAACAGGAAAGTTATCCGGGAGTGAGAAAACAAGGGGCACCCTTGACTTTGCCGAAAGCCTAGTTTAACCGTGTAGGTACCCGGTTCACCGAAAAGCTCAACTATAGCGCCAGGAGGGCAGGTAGGTTTGTCGCCGATTTATAGTTGACTTCTTCGCATTCCGCACATGAAACCTTTGTACCCGTCCGTTCTGACGGCTTTGCTGCTACCTCACCTTGTTGCCGCTCACTCTTCACCTGCTACCTCTAGCAGCCCTTCCACTACCATCCGCGTTGCGGAGCCAGACCCGGCGGAACGCTCTGTGGCCGGCCAGGTACTCACCGATAGCGGCGAGCCGCTGCCCGGAGCCACCGTCTTTATCAAAGGCAGCTTTATTGGCACCAGCGCAGACCAATTCGGAAAATTCAGCCTGAACACCAGCTTTGAGAATGGCCCCGTAACGCTGGTTTTCTCCTACGTTGGCTACGACAGTCGGGAAATTGTGCTGCCGAACCCAGAGCTAACCCTCACTATTGGCCTCAGCCCCAGCGCTACCCTGCTCAACGAAACGGTTGTATCGGCCTCGAGGGTGGAGGAAAACATCCTGCGCGCCCCCGTCACGATAGACAAGCTCTCGACCCGCCAGATCGAGAAGATTACGACCCCGGAAATTCTTAGCGGCCTGGGCCAGCTCAAGGGGCTCGACGTTAGCTCGGCCTCCATGCTGTTTACCAGCGTGAGTACGCGCGGCTTCAACACGGCCAAATCGGAGCGGGTAATTCAGTTGGTTGACTACATGGATACCCAGCTGCCCTCCCTGAACCTGAGCCCAGGCAACCTGGTCGGCATTCCGGAGCTGGACATGGAAAGCATCGAAATTATTCACGGCCCGGCCTCGGCGCTGTACGGCTCCAATGCCCTGAGTGGCGTGATTCTGTTCAACTCCAAGGACCCGTTTGTGTACGAGGGGCTGAGCGTGCGCCTGCGCGGCGGCGAGCGAAACCTGCTGGACGGGCAGGTGCGCTACGCCAAAAAGCTTACCGACAAGCTGGCCTTCAAGATTAACGCCAGCGCTTTCCGGGCCAACGACTGGATTGCCGACAACATGGAGGCTACCCGCAGCTCCGTGAACCCGGCCGGCTCCACGCTGGGCTACAACGCCGTAAACCGCTACGGGGAATCCAGCTACACCTACACGTCCAGCCAGGCCGGCACCAACGCCGAGCTGGTGGGCCGCACGGTGTACCTGCCCGGCTTCACGGAGCAGCAGCTGATTGCCGACGACACCCGCACTTCCTCGTACCGGGTGCAGGGCGCCCTCTCCTACCTGCTCCGCGACGACTTAAAACTCACGGCAGAAGCCAAGTACGCCGAAGGCACGGCTACCTACCAGAACATCAGCCGCTTCCGGGTGAAGGGCCTGGGCACCACCCAGTACCGGGCTGAGCTAAAGAGCAGCAAAGGGTTCCTGCGCCTGTATTCTACCGAGGACTTTACGGGGGACTCCTACGAGCTAAACCAGTTGGGCTCCCTGATTCAGGCTTCCCCGGCAACGGAAGGGGGTAGCGTGAGCTACGCCCAGCAGTTCTACGGCAGCTACAACGCCGCGTACACCCAGGCCCGCCGGGCCGGGCAGTCGGTAGAAGCGGCGCTGGCTACGGCCCAGACGGCGGCCAGCGCTACCCAGCTCAAGACTTCCGATCCGCGTTTTGCTACCCTGCGCGAGAGGATTATCCGGGACCGGCAGCCGGGTCGGGGCGCCCAGCAGTACTTTAACTCCTTCCTGCACGACATCAGCGGGCAGCGCAGCTTCCGCCTCTCCGATGCTGGCACCGACCTGACCGTGGGCGCGGCCTACCGTGAGTACCGCCTGGGCTCCAACGGCATCCTGTTTTCAGACCAGAACGGCAAGCGCATCCGTAACTACGAGTACGGCGCCTACGGCCAGCTAACCCAGACGTTGCTGGATGAGCGCCTGAAGCTGGCCTTGGCCGGCCGCGTAGATGAGTTCAAGAACTTTAAGCCAGCGTTTTCGCCCCGGGCCTCGGCCGTGTACTCACTGGGCAAAAACAAGCAGCATAACTTCCGGGCCAGCTACGGGCAGGCGTTTCGCTCGCCCTCACAAACCGAGCAGTACCTCTACAACGACATTCGCACGGGCCTGCTGATTGGCAACATTGGCAATGGGTTCCAGGGCTACAATGTGACGTTGTTCAACTCCCCGCAGCTGCTGGCGGCAGCCCAGAGCAATCCGGCTGTGCTTAAGCCCTACGAATATACCATCAGCCCACTGAAGCTGGAGCAGGTACAAACGGCTGAGGTCGGCTACAAAGGCGTCTTGCTGCCCAACCTGTACGCCGACGTGAGCTACTACCGCAGCCGTTACCAGGATTTCATTGGGGCTCAGACCTTTGTAGGCAACACCGACGGTAGCCGCCCCACGCCCCAGCAGCTAGCTGCCGGCTACAGCACTGCCTACACCAACCAGGCGCAACCCACGCGCGTACTGTTCGCCTACTACAACAGCAACCAGGAAGTGCGCACCCAGGGCGTTACGGCAGGCCTGACCTACTACTTCCGTAAAGCCTTCAACCTGACGGGCAACTACTCCCTGAACGTACTGAACCGCAGCAACTTACCTACTAACTTCCAAACCTATTTCAACACGCCCAAGCACAAGTACAACATAGGCGCCAACGGCGCGGTAGGCAACCTGACGTACTCCGTAAACTACCGCTGGGTGCAGGGCCACCTGCAGGAAATGCCCTTTGCCGTGGGCACCATTCGCGACTACAGCACCACCGATGCCTACCTGGGCTATACCGTGCCCAAGCTGGGCAGCACTTTCCAGGCCGGGGTTTCCAACGCCTTCAACGCCAACAACGTGCAGGTATTCGGCGGCCCCCAAATTGGCCGTCTCGCCTACCTGGGCTTGCGGGTGGATATAAAATAAGCGGAGATGCCGGGACTGAGTGAGTGGTTGTACAAGGCCTAGCCGCAGCCATTCGTCATTCAAAAAGTGTTACCCCGCTGAAACAGAACAAGCCCTTACTTCCCGCACGGAGGTAAGGGCTTGTTCTGTTAGTAGGCTTATTGCGGAACCGTGGACGAATGGCTGCGGCCAGGCCTCACTTAACTACACATCTACCCATTCCATTACCGCTCTCTATTGTACTATCACTTGGCGGAACGTGAGGTTCAGGCGGGGGCCAACGGGACGGGTGGTTTTGGGCAGGGCGTGCAGCCAGTGTTGCTGAGTAGGGCCGCGCATGAGCAGCAGGCTGCCCGCAGTGAGCGGCAAACTCAGGGGCGCGTGCGGCGTGTGGTGGGGGTTGCGGGGCTTAAGCCGGAAAGTGCGGGTAGCCCCCAAAGTCACGGAGGCAATTACGGGTTCCGAACCTAGCTCCGGCTCATCGTCGGCGTGCCAGCCCATGCTGTCCTGGCCAGTGCGGTAAAGGTTGAGCAGCACGCTGTTGAAGGCAGTACCAGCGGCAGCCTCTACTTGCTGGCGCAGACTAAGCAATGCGGGCGTCCAGGGCTGGGGCTGCAACTGCAGCCCAGAGTACTGGTAGCTGGCGCCCGAGTCGCCGTGCCAGGCCGTAAGGCGGGGCTGTAGCAGCTCGCGGCCAAAAATCCGGATGGCCTCGTGCCGCCACGGAATGGTAGCGGTTAACTCCGTCAGCAAAGCCGCGGCCGCCGGCGGAGCCAGAAAATCAGGATCGAAAAGCACTTCGGCAGCAGGTAGCCGAATGGGAAGCAAGGCCATCGGGCAGGGCTACATCACCGGCATAGCTCCTTTGAAGCGGAGCGCGAAGTAGTAAAAAGCCAGCATAATCAGTCCGCACACTAGCAGCGGCCCCAACCACGACCGGCTGCGGTAGGGTTGCGGCCCAATGTAGCGGGGCCAGAAAAACAAGTTGTAAAGCAACACAGCCGGCAAATTGAAAAACGACCCGAGCCAGTTGTACTGGTCGCCATAGAGCTGCTTGAGCCAGAACAGCAGGTAGCCCCCGCCTACCATGTACGCAATCATGAAGGCGACTACCAATAAGGCGGGCCCGGTACGGCGGAGCGTGCGCAGATTAAGCACCAGCAGCAACCCGCCCGCCAACATGCTGAACAGCACCGAGAAAATGGTAATCGTGCCCGGCGAGTACAGCGCCGGGCCGGTAGCCTCCGCCAGCTCCGGGTCGACCTGCCCGCGGGCAATCCGGCGGGTTTGCTCCTGTTCGACAACTAGCTCCCGCGCGGCGGCTTCGCGGCGGTTAGTGTCCTGCTGGCTGATGCGTAGCTCCTCAGCCAAGGCGGCCGCCCTTGGCTCGGGCGTGCCGCGGCGGGCCAACTCGTCCAGGGCCGCCAGCACGGCTTCCTCCCGGTACTGGTAGCGGTTATCGACGTAGTCGCGCAATTCGGCGTCGGTTTTGCGGCTCATTTTCGCCGCGTAGTCTTCGGCCATGATGGATAAGTGCTTAATTCAGAAACTGAAACAGCCCGCGGGCTATTCCCTCTACGCATAACAGCCGCTGCCAGCGAAAAACTTCCCCACTGGGGCCGAATTCTATTACTAACGGCTACGCCTGGCCGGCCCACTCGGCCAGCACCGCCCCTACCCGGTACACGTCCTCGAAGGTATTGTAGAGCGGCACCGGGGCCAGCCGAATCACGTTGGGCTCGCGCCAGTCGCCGATAACGCCCACGGCCATCAGGTGCTCGAACAGGTCGCGGCCATTCTGGTGTACCAGCAAGGAGAGTTGGCAGCCGCGCTGGGCGGGGTCAGCAGGGGTAATGATTTCGAGGCGGGTTTTGGGTAGGCTGAGGCGGGTGATGAGAAACTCCAGGTAGCCCGTCAGCAGCTCGCTTTTGCGGCGCAGAGCTTCCATGCCGCCGGCGGCTTCGTGGATGGCCAGGGCCGCCTCGTGCACGGCCAGCGTCAGGATGGCGCCGTTGGAAAGCTGCCAGCCGGCCGCCCCGCGCATGGGCCGAAAGCCCTTTTTCATCTTGAAGCGCTCCTTGTCATCGTAGCCCCACCAGCCGGCCAGGCGCACCAGCTCGGGCTGATCGGCAAACCGCTCGTGCACGAAGGCGCCAGATACGCCCCCGGGGCCGGAGTTCAGGTATTTATAGGAGCACCAGCAGGCAAAGTCCACGTCCCAGTCGTGCAGATGCAGGGGAATGTTGCCGGCGGCGTGGGCCAAATCGAAGCCCACCAAAGCGCCCACCGCGTGGCCGGCCCGGGTAATAGCGGCCATGTCGTAGACCTGGCCCGTGTAGTAGTTGATGCCGCCCAGCAGCACGGTAGCCAGCGAATCGCCCAGCTCCTCGATTTTGGCCAGAATGTCTTCGGTGCGCAACGTATGCTCGCCGGGCCGGGGTGCCAGCTCCACAATGGTATCGTCGGGGTTGAGGCCTCGCATGCGCACCTGGCTTTCCAGGGCGTATTGGTCAGAGGGGAAAGCGCCGCCCTCCATCAGCACCTTGTAGCGGGTAGCCGTGGGCTGGTAGAAGGAAATCAGCAGCAGATGCAGGTTGGTCGTGAGGTTGTTCATCACCACTACTTCCACGGGCTTGGCCCCCACAATGCGGGCCGAAGCCGCCTCCAGGCGCTGATGAAAGTGCATCCAGGGCGTTTCGCCCTTGAAGTGTCCTTCCACGGCCAGCTGCTGCCAGTTCTGAAACTGCTGCTCGGCGGCGGCGCGGGCCGTGCGCGGCTGCAGACCCAGGGAGTTACCGCAGAAATACAGGCACTCCTCCCCGTTGGGCGCGGGCGGAATCAGGAATTGCTGGCGGAAGTCGCGCAGCGGGTCCTGCGCATCAAGTTGGCGGGCGAAGTCGAGGGTGGGTTCGAAGGTCATCGGCAGTAAAGATACCAGCGGTGAAGTTGTGAAGTGGTGAAATTGTGAGTTGGTGCCATGGCGAGCGTCGCGACGCTCTCCGTCCTGAAACAGGACAAGCCCTTGACGCAACCCCACATCAAGGGCTTGTCATGTTATTAAGCTGGCCACAGAAGAGGGAAAGAATGGCGACGCGTGCCTCCTCGCCCTGACAGCTTGGTAGAAACTCAGGCGTAGGCAACTCACTAAATCATCATCTCACCGATTGAAACGGGACGCTTCCAATCCCAGCCAGTCCAGGGCATTCTGGCCCAGCATCCGGGCTTTTACGTCCTCAGGATAAGATAAGGAACGGATCAGCTCACCGGGCACGGCTTCACCCAGGGGGAAGGGGTAGTCGGTGCCGAGGGTGATTTTATCGGGCCCGATGGTTTGGGCCAGGTAGTCGAGCAGGCGCGGGTCGTGAACCAGGGAATCAACCCAGAAGCGGCCCAGATACTCGCGCGGGTGCACCGGGTTATCGACGGCGCACAGGTCGGGCCGCACCTCGAAGCCGTGGCCGATGCGCCCGATGGTGGTAGCAAAGGTGCCGCCGCCGTGGGCCACCGCCACCCGCAGGCGCGGCAGCCGCTCCAGCACGCCCCCAAACACCAGGGAGCAGAGGGCACGGGTACTTTCGGCAGGCATGCCCACCAGCCAGGGCAGCCAGTACTTGGGCATCTGCTGCTGGCCCATCATGTCCCAGGGATGAATGAACACGCAGGCACCCAGCTCCTCCGCGGCCTGAAACACCGGAAATAGCTCCGGGGCATCCAGGTTCCAGTCGTTGACGTGGGAGCCAATCTGCACCCCGGCCAGCCCGATTTTCATGCACCGCTCTAACTCCCGGATGGCCAGATCGGGGGCCTGCAGGGGCAGGGTACCCAGCCCTACGAAACGGGTAGGGTAGCGCCGCACCACGTCGGCAATGTGGTCGTTGAGCAGCTGGCTCAAATCCAGCGTATCGAGGGGGCGGGCCCAGTAGCTGAACATCACGGGCACGGTGCTGAGCACCTGTACTTGGGTCCCGAACTGGTCGTACTCGCGCAGGCGCACCTCCGGGTCCCAGCAGTTGTCCTGCACCTCCCGGAAAAACCGGTCGTCCTGCATCATGCGGGCGCAGCAGGGCCGGTGGTGCTCCAGCCGCACAAAGCCCCCGTACCCGTACCGCTCCCGCAGGTCAGGCCACCGCTCGGGCAGGATATGCGTGTGAATGTCAATAGTTAGCACGGCGGGGGCGGGGCAACAGGTTATTCGGCGGGGGCGGCCTTGGGGGGCGCTTCCATGTAAGTACCGCACACCGGGCAGGTGCGCAGCGTATCGGAAGCCCAGAAGCGGTTCATGATGGGTGGCAGCTGGGCTACGATGTCGGTGATTTCGGCAAATTCCTCGTGGAGCTTGTGGCCGCAGTTTTCGCAGTACCACTGGAAGCCGTCCAGCTCGCCGGGGGTGCGGTAGCGCTCCAGCACCAAGCCCACGGAACCGGCCGGGCGGCGCGGGGAGTGGGGCACGCCGGCGGGCAGCAGGAACATGCTGCCGGCTTTAATTTCAATGTCGACGGGCTTGCCATCCTCAATGACCTTCACCACCATGTCGCCCTCCAGCTGCAGGAACAGCTCCTCGCCCTCGTCCACGTGGTAGTCTTTGCGGGCGTTGGGGCCGCCCACCACCATCACAATAAAATCTTTGTTATCCTTGAATACCTGCTGGTTACCAACGGGCGGCTTGAGCAGGTGACGGTGCTCCTCAATCCACTGCTGAAAGTTGAAAGGCCGAATCATAAGGCGAAGTGCTGGGGTGAAGACGTGAGTAGGCAACGGGTGCGTACCGGCAAATAACGACAATCCCGCGTATCGGGTCTACCGACTTTGCCTGCATATTTGGCGGGTAGCCCTTGTCTTTTCCGTATTCCCTACCCCCTTCCCCAATGGACTTACTTTCCCGTCGCGCCCTGGTGGGCGGCAGCACCCAAGGAATTGGCCGGGCCGTGGCCAAGGAGCTGGCCCGGCGCGGTGCCACCCTCACGCTGGTGGCCCGCAACGAAACCGCCCTGCGCGAGGTAGTGGCCACCTTGCCCACGCCGGCCCAGCTACCGCACACTTTTATCGTGGCCGATTTCAGCTCGCCCGCTACCTTGGCTCAACGCGTTCAGGAATACCTGGAGCAGGCGCCCTACGGCTTCGATATTCTGGTCAACAACACGGGCGGGCCGGCCGGCGGACCCATTCTGGAGGCGCCGGTGGAGGCGTTTCGGGCGGCGTTTGAGCAACACGTGGTGTGCAACCACCTGCTGGCCCAGGCCCTGGTGCCGGGCATGCGCCAGCGCGGCTGGGGGCGCATCATCAACATCATCAGCACCTCCGTGAAGCAGCCGCTGCCGGGCCTGGGCGTGTCGAACACCATCCGGGGGGCCGTGGGTAACTGGGCCAAAACCCTGGCCAACGAGCTGGCCGCCGACGGCATCACCGTGAACAACGTGCTGCCCGGCGCCACCGTCACGCAGCGCCATACTTCCCTCATTGCCAAGAAGGTAGAACAGACGGGCCAGACCACCGCGGAGGTGGAAGCGGCCATGCTGCGGGGCATCCCGGCCGGGCGGTTCGGGCAGGCCCGGGAGGTAGCGGCAGCCGTGGCTTTTCTGGCCTCGGAGGCCGCCGCCTACATCACGGGCATCAACGTACCCGTGGACGGGGGGCGCACCAGCAGCCTGTAGCCCGAGCAGCCTGAACCCTGCACGCATAAGGTCAGCCGCCGGGGCCGGGGCGCGCCCGAGCCCTGGTTTCCGGGTCTCACCAATATCTTTGGCTGTTCTTGACCTTTAACGCTCCTGCATTTGGTACCCTTCCGTACGCTTTCTATCATCATTCCGGTTTATAACGAGGCCCGCACCATCCACCAGATTCTTGATGTGCTGCGCGAGCTGGAGCTGATCAATACCATTGGAAAGGAAATTATTCTGGTCGATGACTGCTCCTCCGACAACTCGGCGGCGGTAATTGAGGCCTACGCCGCCCGCTACCCCGCCCTGGGCCTGCGGCTGCTGCGCCACCGCGTAAACCAGGGAAAAGGCGCGGCCCTGCACACCGGCATCCGGGAGGCGACCGGCGAGTACGTAATTATTCAGGATGCCGATTTGGAGTACGACCCGCAGGAGTATAACCTGCTCATCCGGCCCATTCTGCGGGGTATGGCCGATGTCGTGTTTGGCTCCCGTTTTATGGGGGGCCGGCCCCACCGCATCCTGTTCTTCTGGCACAGCATCGGCAACGGGCTGCTCACCTTCCTCTCGAACATGGTGACCGATCTGAACCTGACCGACATGGAAACTTGCTACAAGCTGTTCCGCCGCGACCTTATTCAGGGCTTGCCGCTAGAGGAAAAGCGCTTTGGCTTTGAGCCCGAAGTAACGGCCAAAATAGCGCGGGTACCGAACGTGCGCATCTACGAAGTTGGCATCAGCTACTACGGCCGCACCTACGCCGAGGGCAAGAAAATCGGCTGGCGCGACGGGTTCCGGGCCATATATTGCATCCTGAAGTACGGGCTGCTGGCCCGTTAGGCGGCTGGCGAAACCGGTTTCTTCCTTATCGGGGGCTACTACCACGCGCCCTTTCCCTCCCAACTATGCTCCTTTCTAAACAATACGCCACCCGGTGGCCGCTGCGCCTGGCGTTGGCTACCATGCTGGTTCTGCTGCTGTTTGCCTGGCATTTCTACCTGGAGCGGGCGGCCTACTACGACTTGGCCTACCACTTGTTTATCTACCTGAAAGACAAGGCGCTTTTCGTGCAGAACCGGCGCTTCGTGGCCATTGTCACGCAGCTACCCACGCTGCTGGCCCTGAAAGCCGGGCTGCCGCTGAATGCCGTGCTACGGCTGTACTCAGTGGTGTTCATTCTGTACTACCTGGCGGTTTTCCTGGCCTGCGCCTACTGGTTTCGCAACGAGCAGGTGGCCCTCGTTGTGGCCCTGCTCTACGTGCTGCTGGCGTCCCGAACTTTCTACTGGGCGCAGTCGGAGCTGCCCCAGGGCCTGGCGGCACTGCTGCTGTTTTACGCCGGAGTGGCCCGGCAAGCTCCTCTGCAACTGCGGTTTAGCACTCTGGCCCTGGCGGCGCTGGTGCCGGTTTTTATCTTCGGGCACCCCCTTATTATTCTGCCGTTCCTCTTCCTTTGGGCTTACGATTGGCTGCTGAACCGTCGGTTTCGGGATTGGGCGTACTACGGCATGTTGGCCCTGGCCCTGGGTATGTACCAGCTGCGCGCCATGCTTATTCCGCCCGGTTCGTATGAGGCGACCCACATGACTTTCACGCCCAACCTGGTCAAGTACTTCCCGAACTACCTGGCCATCGGCAGCTTCGATACTTTCTGGCAGCTGTGCACCCACGGTTTCCTGGCCTTGCCTCTGCTGCTGCTGGCGCTTACGGTGTTGTACGTTCGGCAGCGCACTTGGCTGGCCTGGCTCCGGCTGGGGCTGATGTGGGGCTTTGTGGCGGGCTACACCTTTATTATCAACGTCTCGAACCCCGGCTACACCGAGGCTACGTACCTGGAAAACCTGTACCTGCCGCTTACGCTTTTCGTGGCGGTTCCCTTTGCTCTGGAGCTGCTACCGGCCCTGGAGCGCAGCTGGAACGGGCGCGGCCCCGTACTGGTGGCTTCCTTGCTGGCGGTGGTGCTGGTGGCCCGGCTTGGGCTGGTGTGGTACCGCCACGTGCCGTACACGGCGTATCAGCAGTGGCTCAGTCACTTGCTGACTTATACCAGCCGGTTTCCGGAGCGGAAGTTCATTATGTACCCCGACAATGTGGACCCGCACCGCCTGCGGGCCGGCTGGCCCTGGTGGGCATCGGCTAGTGAAACCATGATGGTTAGCGCCCGGCACAGCCCCGATTCGGTGCAGACCGTGCGAGTGGGCTGGGATATTGATCAGCTGGCCGAGGCTGGCTCGCGCCCAGGCGTGCTGCTGGGGCCCTTTGAAACCATGAACACGGCCGACTTACCCGCTGCCTACTGCCGTTTTCCCAAGGCTGCCGTTTACCGCGTCCTCAACACCCTACCCCCACTCGATACGGCGGCCCTACGCCCCTACATTGCCGCACATCAGCAGGTGAAATTATCGTTGCCGGGCATGGTGCCAACTACGTGGCGGGCCGGCCGCCAGCAAACGGTACAGGTGCTGATAGACGTACCCGCGGCCGCGCAACCCCTGCACTCGGGCACGCGGGTTCCCCATCCTACCCTGCTGCGCACGGCATTTTACAAGTCACACGACTGGCCCTCCGACACGAACCCCATGGAAGTAGCCCTGGAAGTTGACGTCTGGCAGCCCTGGACGCAAACCGTGCCGCTGCAGGCGCCGCGCCAGCCGGGCCACTACACCTTCGAGGTCAGCCTCATCAGCAAAGACTACCGCGACTGGCCCGTGCGCCTACGCTTGCCGGTGGAGGTAGTGAAATAGGTTACTTTTCTACAATACAGAGCGGGTAGTGAGGAGAAGATGACTGGTTTTCTGCCCTTACTACCCACCGAACTATTTGCTGAACAAGCTATTTCTGGCCCGCCAGTGTGATTTTCAAGTCGTCGAGGTAAACGGGTTCTTTGCTATCGGCGCGCCACAGGTATACGAGCAGGCGGCTATCGGGCTTGGCGGTAGTGGGCAGGGTAATGGTTTGCTCCACGTATTGCCACTTGTTGTACCCCTTGGCTTCTTTTGCCAAATCGACTCCCACCCAAAGCAAGGAAGGATCTTTATCGGTGGGGCCTTTCACCTCAGTAACTAGCTTGGCGGCGGCCTGCTCGCTGGGCAGTAATACCCAGCCTCCTATTGTGAGTTGGCCGGGCCACTCGGGGGAGAGGCGGCTGAGCGCATTCATGTAGCCTAGGCTGAAGTCTTTTCCGGGGCCTACCATGGTACTATAGCTGCCCGTGTGGGCTTGGTCGCGGGTGAGCGTGGCGCGGGCGGGCAAATCGGCCAGCCAGCCATCCAGGTTCTCGAAGCTAGTGGCAGCGAGGGGCTGCGTACCGGCCGGCACTTCCGTTTCGGGGACCGAAGAACAGCTGGTCAGCAACAGGGCTGGGAGCAACGCCGCCACAAAGGCATATTTGAGCATAGCAAGTAAAAAGTCAAAAGGAAATAAACTGGCCGAAACAAGTAAGAAGCTGCCAGAAGCAAAGGACCTTACTCAAGGAAGAAGCCCGGGAGCGGATTACCCCAGCCGTTAACCCATTGTTCGTCAGCTGCCTGTAAGCCATCCAGAGTTGGTTACTCTTCAACTGACCCGGGCTTATCTACTCCAGGCGGGTCAGGGTCAGATCGTCGAGGTAGGAGGGCTGGGCGGCGCTATTGCGCCACAGGTACACGTGCAGTTCCTTTTCAGCCGTGAGGCCCGCAGGCAGAGTGAATTCTCGTTTGAAAGGCTGCCACTGATTTACTTCCTTGAGCTCGTCGGCGAAATTGATGGACTGCCAGAACAGCTGCTTGCGGTTTTGGGCGGGGTCAATTACTTCGGTTACCAGCGTGGCCGTGCCGTCTTTGCCGGCCCGCATGGCCCACCCACTTATTACCAGCTTGTTGATGCGGTTGGTGCTGGCTTTACCCAAGGCGTTGGCGTAGTTGAGGCTGTACTCCTGGGCGCCATCTACTTTTATCGAAAACCGGCCGGAGTGCGCGTGCTCCGTAGTTAGGGACGGCACGGGAGTTCCCCAGCCATCCAGGGCCTCAAAGTCATTAAAAGTAATTTGTTGGGCGGTTTTGCCAGGAGCCGGGTCCGAGCACGCCGCCGCCCCGGCCAGCAGGGTGACGCCCAGCAGCTGGGAAAAACGAAATTTCAGCATACGTGATAATGAGTCCGTGAGGAGCCCGGCAAAGATAGAAGCTCCTTGCCGCCGGCCAAGCCAGGAGGCTAAAGCAGCGTGAGGATGTGGCACTTCACAGGATATCCCGTAGTTTTGACCGCCGCGGGCCCCCTTTTACTACAGTCGCTCCTTTCCGCGTTCCGCTTTTCAGAGGTCCTAGCTTGCATGAAGATATCCGTCGTTATTCCGGCCTATAATGAGGAGGAAAATCTACCGGAAATAGCGGCGCGGGTGAAAGAGCACCTGCCGGGCCGCTACGAGCGGGAAATTATTTTCGTGGACGACGGCAGCAAGGACGACACCCAGCGCATCCTGCGGGAGCTACGCACCCAGGACCCCGAGATTCACTACATCCTGCTTTCCCGCAACTTTGGTCATCAAAGCGCCCTGCGCGCGGGCATCGACTACGCCACCGGCGACTGTATTATTTCCTTGGATGCTGACTTGCAGCACCCGCCCCGGCTGCTGCCCGAGCTGCTCGGTCATTGGCTGAACGGCTACGATATTGTGTACACCCAGCGCGCCGACGATGAGCGCCTGCCCTGGCTAAAGCGGCAGACGTCGGCCGCCTTCTACCGGCTGATGAACAGCCTGTCCAGCGTTGATTTTGAGCCGGGTACGGCCGATTACCGCCTGATTGACCGGCGCGTAGCCGAGGCCGTGCGCAGTAGCCCCGACGTGGATTTATTTCTGCGGGGCTTTGTGCACTGGGTGGGGTTTCGGCAGAAGCGCGTGGCCTATACGCCGGACGCGCGCTTCCGGGGCCAAACCAAGTACACCGTCCGCAAAATGGTGAAGCTGGCCCTGAATGGCATTACCTCCTTCAGCGTCCGGCCCCTGCATTTTGCTACCCTGGCCGGCATGGGCATCTCGGTGCTGGCGTTTTTGTACGCCTTGTATGCGCTTTATATTCTGATGTTTACCCAGGACGCGGTGCCGGGCTGGGCTTCCGTATTGATTAGTGTACTCTTTATTGGGGGCATTCAGCTGCTGGTGCTGGGCATCATGGGCGAATACCTGGGTAAGCTCTTCGTGCAGGCCAAGCAGCGCCCACCGTACCTGGTGCGGGAAACCGACCCGGGCCTGGCCGACCTACGCCCCGTGCGTCCTCCTTCCGATTCCTTTGCTTCTGACTCCGCCCTATGATTTCGCCTCGAACACTGCCGCGCCCCACCACTACCGACCGGTACTGGCTGGTAGCGCTGGTAGCGCTTCACTTATTCATTCTGTGGCTTCGGGTTGGGCCTTTACTGCTACATCCTTCGCAGTACCTGTTTACTACCGGCGGCGACGGTCTTAAATCGTACTTTTCCCTGCTTTACTACCTGCAGGCCGACCACGGCGTGCGGTTTACAGGAATGCACTACCCTTATGGGGAGTTGCTCCTCTTCACCGACGGTTTTCCGCTGCTGGCCTGGCTTCTCAAAGTCTGGAAAAACCTGTTTGGGCTAAGCCTGAACGATGCCTTGGGCGTTTTCAACCTTACGGTACTGCTCTCCTCGGTGCCGGCCACTCCGCTGGTGTTCACTCTAATTCGGCGGGGCGGGGTAGCGCCTTGGTTTTCTGCCCTTAGCGCCCTGTGCATCGTCTTTCTTTCGCCCCAGTTCCACCGCATTGGGGGGCATTATACCCTGGCTATTCCGGTAGTAGTGCCGCTGCTGTGGTACGTGCAGCTTCGCGTAACGGAAGCAGCTACGCTGCCCGTTCGGGTTCGGTGGGTAGCTGCCTATACGCTGGCGACGGTGCTGCTGGCTCTGATTCATCCGTACTACCTGTTGCACGCCTTGCTGCTGCCCGCCGCTACGGCCCTGGTGCTGCTGGTGCAGCAGGCCGCCAGCCGGCAGCCGCGGTGGTGGCGTATGCCAGCCTGGTTGCTGGCTACGGGCCTACTGCCGGTGGTGCTTTTTCAGGGCTGGATTAGCTGGCTAGACCCCATTGCCGACCGTCCCATCAACCCGTACGGCTTTTTTGTCTACCATTCTAGCCCGGCCGCCGTGTTCGGACCAGCTACGGAGCCGTTTAAGTCGGTATTTCGGTTTATTTTCCGCACCGGCGACCCCGCCTTCGAGGGCGTGGCCTACGTGGGCTTACCGGTGGTGCTGGGCTTGCTGCTGTGGGTAGCGCGCGTCGGCTGGCACTTGGTGCACCGTCACTGGCGGCGGGTTCTGCGCCCTACCCTGCCCAACTTTCTGCAACCCACCGTATGGGCCGCGGGGCTGGTGCTGGCGTTTGCCATGTGCCTGCCGTTCAAACTCCCCGGCTTCGAGCCTTTGCTGGATTGGCTACCGGCGCTTAAGCAGTTTCGCTCCCTGGGCCGCTTTACCTGGATTTTCTACTACGTAGCCGCCGTGCTGGCTGCCGTGCAGTTCTGGCAGCTCTACCGGTTTCTGCGCCAGCGGGGCGCGGGCCGCGTGGGGCAACTTATACTGGGGCTGGTACTGCTCATTTGGGGGCTGGAAGCCAAGTACCAGCTGGAGGCCATTACCCGACCCTTACTAGCCAACCGGGTGGCCACTACCTTCCTGCAGCCTGGCAATAACTACGCCGAGCTATTGGCCCGCGCCGGTCACTATCCCGATCAGTATCAGGCCATTCTGCCCATGCCCTACTTTTCGCTGGGCTCCGAGAAGTTTGATTTGTCGGGCATTATCGACGTCAGCGCGGCTGAAAGCTTCCGGGCAGCACTCAGCCTGAACCGCCCCGTGGCCGCCACCATGATGTCGCGCACTTCCACGGAGCAGACCCTGCGCCTGCTGGAGCTGTTTTCCTCCGACCTAACGCCCAAATCGTGGCCTAGGCAGTTGCCTTCCCAGCAGCCGCTGCTGGTGGTAGCCTCCCGCCGCGACGCCCTTCGGCCCGCAGAGCAAGCCCTGCTTCGGCGCGGGGCCAAGCTCCTGACGGAAACCCCACTGGTCCAGCTCTATGAGCTGCCGCTTTCGGCCTTTGCTACCCAGCGGCCGGCCGCCGAGCGAGCCTGGTTTACGGCCCACCAAACGGAGCTGCTCCGCGAGGGAGAGCTGTGGCGCACGGCCCCCGGGCCAGCAGTTATCTGGCGCAGCTTTCAAGAGAAAACCGCGCCCGGCGGCGTAAGCTTCACCCGCCCTGGCGCCGCCCACGCCGCCAAAGGCATGCTTCCTATTTTCGATGGCCCCTTGCCCGGCGCAACGGACACGACAACCTACGAACTGAGCATTTGGGCCTACGCCAAAACCTCCGACTGGCTGCCCTACATCAGCTACCGGCAGCTAACGCCCGAAGGGCAAGAGCTGGAACGCCTGGATCTGTCCCTGAAAGAATCCACTGAAATTCACGGCGACTGGGCCCGCTTCAGTCTGCCCATCCGCCTGCGCAACCCCGCCAACCGAGTAGTGGTAGAAATGGGTGGGGCCGATATTGTGGTGGACGACCTGCTGATCCGGCCCCGCAGTACCCATGTGTACTGGCTGGATGCCCGCCAGCAGCCCGTGCTAGATGGTTTTCCATTGGCAGAATAGGCGCTGGCTAACAGTAAAAGGCCCAGCCGGCGCGGCTTCCTGATTCCGGAAGCCGCGCCGGCTGGGCCTTTTACTGTTTTGCGGCTGGTGCTTACTCGGCGGCCGTTACGGTCAGATCATCCAGATACACCGGAGCCGCACCGCCGGTGCGCCACAAATACATTTGAAACTTGTTGGTAGGCGTCACGCTTTCGGGTACGGTCAGCTCATTACTGATTTCCACCCACTTACCATACTGGCTCTTCACGGCGGCTACCACGTCGAGGCCGTCCCATACGGCGGGCTTGGCGTCGGGAGCCGGATCAGTTATTACGGTTACCAGCTTGGCCCCAGCCTGGGCGCCAGACACAAATACCCAAGCGTTGATCTTAAGCTTTTTAGGCCGGGTATCGTGCATCTTACCCAGCTGGTTGGTGTAGGTTCGGCCGTATTCGGTGGTGCCATCTACTTTCAGTGAGTACTGGCCGGAATGTGCTTTTTCGCGTGTGAGGGAAGTGGTATTTAAGTCGTTCACCCATCCTTCTAGGCTTTCGAAATCGTTCGAAATCAAGGTATCGTGGCTCTTGGGGGAGGTTTTTTCACCACAGCCGGCCAGGCTCAGCACCAGCAGGGCCCAGGGTAATTTTTTCATCACGCGAAAGAAGTGCTAAGAGGTTCAGAGTGTAAAAGTAAAGGTATTTGCCAGCCATCAGGTAATGTTTCTACTAATCTAGCGCGTCCGTTTAGCTGGCGTCACTTACCCATCGTCGGGCGCTATAACCAACAGTAAGCAGTAGCGGGTAGCAACTGCCAATAGCGCTGCCCGCGGCGCGCATCTGACAGCAGGTTGGCGCTGGCCGCCGGGCAGGGCGGGCTGAACCAGTACAGCTTGATTACCTGTTTACTAGCAGCAATGCAGCCCCAGGTAGCAGGCATGGCGTTAACTCATTCCGTACTTTCGCCTCATGCAAGTTCAATATGAGGCTCTTTATCATCAACTAGAGGAAAATCACTGGTGGTTCCGGGGGCGGCGCGACATCGTGTTTGACCAGATAAAGCGCCTGGACCTGCCAGCTACAGCGGCTATTCTGGAAATTGGGTGCTCCGGCGGGCCCCTACAGCAGCAGCTGCGCCAGGCGGGCTTTCACAACCTGACCGGCATCGACATCAGCGAAACAGCCATTGCCCTGGCCCACCAGCGCCAGATTCCCAACGTTTCGGTGATGGACGGGGCCCGGCTGGATTTTCCGGATGCTTCCTTTGACCTGGTAGTGGCCTCCGATGTGCTAGAGCACATTGATGACGAGCAGCAAGCCCTGCGCGAGTGGCGGCGGGTGCTGCGCCCGGGCGGGCAGCTACTCGTGTACGTGCCTGCATATCAGCAGCTTTGGAGCCAGCACGACGTGGTAAACCGCCACTTCCGCCGCTATACTGCTGCCTCCTTGCAGCAGGCCCTGCGCACCGGCGGGCTGCAGGTGCTGCGCCATTCGTACTGGAATTTCGCCCTGTTTTTCCCGACCTACCTCATTCGGCAGGCCCAACGCCTGACTAGCGGTACAAAACCCGCCGAGGCTGGCGGCACCGGCGACCTGGCCGCCCTGCCCCAGCCCCTGAACCGCTCCCTAATCTGGCTGCTTCAGGTGGAAAACCGCCTGTTGCGCCACATCAACCTGCCGGTGGGTGTGAGCGTGTTTGCCCTGGCCCGTAAGCCGGTTTCCTGATGCAGCCGGTCGCTTTCCCTTCCGCCCGCCCCGTGGACTTGTCCGTTATCATTCCCATCTACAACGAGGAAGCGAACATTGGCAGCCTTTATGAGCGGTTGCGCAGTGTACTGGACCCAATGGCCCTACCCGGCGGCTACGAGCTTATCTTCGTCAATGACGGCTCCCGCGACCAGTCGCTGGCCCTGGTTCAGACCCTGGCCCTGCGCGACCCGCGAGTGCGCTACCTGGATTTCAGCCGCAACTTCGGGCACCAGATTGCCGTGACGGCCGGCCTCGACCGGGCCGAGGGACAGGCCGTATGCATCATTGATGCCGACTTGCAGGACCCGCCCGAGCTGATTCCGCAGCTGCTGCAAAAGCTTCAGGAGGGTTACGAGGTAGTGTACGCCAAGCGCCGCTCCCGCCAGGGCGAAAGTGCGGCCAAGAAGCTCACAGCCAAGCTGTTTTACCGCGTTCTGGCCAGCATTACGCACATTTCCATTCCCGTGGACACCGGCGACTTCCGGGTGATTTCGCGCAAGGTGGTGGAGGCGCTGCGCCGCATGCCGGAGCAGAACAAGTTTATCCGGGGCCAAATTTCCTGGATTGGCTACCGCCAGACCTACCTGGAGTACGACCGGGCCGAGCGGGCGGGCGGCGAAACCGGCTACACCTACCGCAAAATGCTCAAGCTGGCCCTCGACGGCATCACGGCCTTTTCCGACGTGCCCCTGAAGGCGGCTACTGTCAGCGGCTTTATCGTCTCGGGCATTGCGTTTCTGGTGATGCTTTATACCCTGTATTCCCGTTTCGTAACCAAGGAGTACGAGCCCGGCTGGCCCTCCCTGATGGTGAGCATCTTGTTTTTAGGTGGGGTACAGCTGATTGCCGTGGGCATTATCGGCGAGTACATTGCCCGCCTTTCCGCCAACGTGCGGCAGCGGCCCTTGTATATTGTGTCGGATTCCAACCTGCCCGAGCCCCCGGCCCAGCCCCAGCGGTAGGCCCGCGCCGCCGGGCCCTACCCCCGGCTTATGGTTCAGCTACATAATTTCATCAACGGCGAGTTCCGGGCGCCCGCCGCGGACGGCTACCTGCCCCTGCTGAACCCGGCCACCGGCCAGGTGTTCGGGCACGTGCCCGACTCCACGGCCGCGGATGTTGACCAGGCCTTGCAAGCGGCTACGGCCGCCTTTCCTGCCTGGCGGGCCGTACCGGCCGAGGAGCGGGGCCGCCGGCTGGTACGGCTCGCGGAGCTGATTGAGTTGAACCTGGAAACCTTGGCTCAGGCCGAAAGCCAGGACAACGGCAAGCCGCTGAGCCTAGCCCGCACCCTGGATATTCCGCGGGCGGCTAGCAACTTCGCCTTTTTCGGCACGGCGGCCCAGCATTTTGCCACGGAAACCCACTTGCAGGAAGGCGTGGCGCTCAACTACACAGTGCGCCATCCACTGGGCGTGGTGGCCTGTATTTCGCCCTGGAACCTGCCCCTGTACCTGTTCACCTGGAAGATTGCGCCCGCCCTGGCCGCCGGCTGCTGCGTGGTGGCCAAGCCCTCGGAAGTGACGCCCTACACGGCCTACCTGCTCAGCGAGCTAAGCCGGGAGGCGGGCCTGCCGCCGGGCGTGCTCAACATTGTGCACGGCACGGGCCCCGGGGCCGGGCAGGCGCTGGTAGAGCATCCGGGTATCAAGGCCATCAGCTTTACCGGCGGCACGGCTACCGGGGCCCACATTGCCCGCACAGCTGCCCCGCAGTTCAAGAAACTTTCCCTGGAGTTGGGCGGCAAAAATCCCAACATCATCTTCGCCGACTGCGACCTGGACGCCGCCGTGCAAACCAGCCTCCGCAGCTCCTTTGCCAACCAGGGCCAGATTTGCCTCTGCGGCTCGCGCATCTTCGTGGAGCGTGGTGTGTATGAGCCGTTCAAAGCCGCCTTTCTGGCGCAGGTGCGGGAGCTGACCGTCGGCGACCCGCTGGCGGCCAGCACTAGGCAAGGGGCCATTGTCAGCGAAGCGCATCTGCACAAGATTCTCTCCTACATCGACTTAGCCCACCAGGAAGGCGGCCGGCTGCTGACGGGCGGACAGCGCGTACAGGTGCCGGGGCGTTGCGCCGAAGGTTACTTCCTGCAACCTACTGTGTTTGAGAACTTAGCCCCCGACTGCCGCGTGAACCAGGAGGAAATCTTTGGCCCCGTGGTCACGCTCACTCCCTTCGACCACGAAGAAGAAGCTGTGACTTGGGCCAATGGCACCGACTACGGCCTCTCCGCTACCATCTGGACCCGCGACCTGACCCGGGCGCACCGCGTTGCCCACCAGCTGCACGTCGGGGTTGTGTGGGTTAACACCTGGCTGCACCGCGACTTGCGCACGCCCTTCGGGGGCATGAAGAACTCGGGCCTGGGGCGGGAAGGCGGCTTGGAAGCCTTGCGCTTTTTTACCGAGGCCCAGAACGTGTGCGTGAAACTCTAGGCAACACCTTGCGCCTACCCCGCCAGCACGCCCGCGTACGCATCGGCCAGGGCTACCCGGCAGCCGATACTAGCTAACTCCAAGAGGGCCTGACGGTCAGAGGTTTCCACGAGAATCCAGCGTCCCTGCTCGTCGCGGGTGTGCAGCTCGGCGTGGACGCTTTGCGAATCAAGCAGCAGGTATTGCTGCAGGCCCGGAATCTGACGGTAGAGGAAGAATTTGTCGCCCCGGTCGTGGCTTTTGGTGGTCGGCGGCAATACTTCCACCAGCAGCGTAGGATTGAGCAGGGTGTCAGGCTTGGTGTTGTCCTCAAATTGGGGTTGACCACAGACTACCGTCAGGTCCGGATACACAAACGTGGACTCACTCAGGACTTGCACACGCTGGTCGCTACCAACCACGGAGCAGCTTTTACCTTTGAGTTGGCCGCCTATCTCGATGGTCAGATTTGCCGCTATCCGATTATGATCGAAGCTAGCTCCGGACATGGCCCGGATTTCCCCGTTCCAGTATTCGTGCTTGGTTTCGGCTTTACGCTCGGCATCGAGGTATTCTTCGGGCGAGACGTAGGTGAGCGAGGTAGCAGGTAGTCCCATAGTGTATCAGCAAAACGCTGGGCAAGATACTATTTCCGCTCCGGCAAGGTTACTCTTCGAGTATGGCTTCACGCAAGGTCACGCCTGAAAATCAGCACGCCCATCCGGCGCGACGAACATCGTTCCGGATGGGCGTGGCGGTAAGTTAGGTTGCTTACTTCTGGCCGAAAGCGTATGGTTAACCGCCTTACATCGGCTAATCGAGCTTGGCTAAAGTGGCTTCCAGATCGGTGAGGGTAGTTTCCTGGAAGCGGAGCGTATCGGAAGGAGTGCCGGTAGTGGCTTCGCGGCGGGCCAGGAAGGGAGTACCGTTTTCGTAGCGCAGACCGAGTACCACCACGGCCGCTCCACTAGGGGCCGTAGCAAACTGGTAGCCAGCGTCCTGGGGCGTGCCGGCCAGCACCACGCGACGGCCCGGGATGAGCAGGCGCACGGTGGTATGGTCGCCATCGGCGGGGGTAGCGGAGGGCACGTAGAGCGTCGCCGCCGACCCGGCCCAGGGCTGCCCCACGGCCAGCCAGCCCAGCTTGGTGGGCTGCAAGGCGTTCGGAGCCGGGGCCAGTTCATCCGAAGCAGCTACTGCTTGCTCTTCTTCCGCTGGTTCGGGCAGGGCGGCCGGCGCCGGGGCCGAGGCCAGGCCGGCCTGGAAGTTAAAGCGGATGGGCAGCACCATTTTCACCTTCACGAAGCGGCCATCCTGCTGCCCCGGGGTCCAGCGGCCCGAAGTCTGGCGCAGCACCCGCAGCACTTCTTCGTCGCAGCCGTCGCCGAGGCCGCGCAGGATGCGGGGCGACCGGACGCGGCCGGCCTCATCCACCACAAAGGAAGCGAATACCAGCCCCTGCGTCTGGCGCTCCTGGGCCTGCTGGGGGTAGCGAATCAGGCGGTTAATGTCGGCGGGGCCCTGGCCGTAGCGGGGCATCTGCTGGGCCGTAGTGTACACCTGTTCCGAGGGCGTAGCGGTGGCCGGGGCCTCGCCTTCCAGCCACCGAACGGGCGCGGCGGGGGCAGCCGCCTGGCCGTAGAAGAGAGGATGCCCTGAGTGGCTGCCGGCCAGCTCCAGCTGCAAGCTGCGGCCGGCGGCCAGCAGGAGCTGTTGCCCCGCGGCAGTGGCCCGCACCAGCACGGCCCCGGTTAGCTCCAGGGGGGCGCCGGCCAGGGTTTCAGTCAGCAGATTGGAGAGCAGCATGTCGGAGGCGGCGTAGCACTCCTTCAGCTCCACCCACACGGCGCCGGTGGCGGGCCGCTGGCGGCTGTCAACTAAGGAGCCGGCCGGAATGCGGACTACGGTGCCTTCGCGGCCGCGCACTTCGGCGGGTTTGGTGGGGTCAATCTGGAAGTACTCGCTGGCTTTCAGGGTCAGGTCCTGGAGGCGGGCTTCGGCGGGTGGGGCATCGGCTCCTAGTCCGGCGGGCCGGCGGGTGCTGCCCCGGTACACAATTAAAGGGGCGCGGCGGTTGGTTGGCTGCTCCAGGCGGTGCCAGTCGCGGCGCACGGGGGTAGCGCCCACGGGTTGGGAAAGGGAGTCGTACGCCAGGGAATCGGCCAGGGCGGGGACGGAAGTGGGTGTGGCGCGTTGGGCGGGGCGCTCCTGCTGGCACGCCGCCAGCAGTACGCTAGTGGTGCCCAGCAGCAGCAAGCGAATCGGGGTACACATTGGCATAGGACCTCTCTACGCGGGAAACACTGGTTTTATTGACCCAAGGTTACGCTTTTCTGCTAAATAGTTGAGTGAAAATGGGTTTAGTTCTATTCATCTTTGTATTGGCGGCCTCGTTCCGGCGTATTCGCTTTCTTTCGGTCACTTTCCAAACCTATCCTTACCCGTATGCTCGACCTCGTTATTGAAGCGCGCCAGGCGGCCCTGAGTCCTGGTTTTGAGGTGCGCCGCATTCTGCCCTACCGCCTGCGCCGCATGCTCGGGCCTTTCATCTTCATGGACCACGCCGGCCCGGTTAGCTTCGCCCCGGAAAAGCTGCCCGAGCTGGACGTGCTGCCCCACCCCCACATCGGCCTGAGCACGGTTAGCTACCTGTTCGGGGGCCAGGTTACGCACCGCGACAGTCTGGGCGTGGAGCAGATTATCCGGCCGGGCGAGGTGAACTGGATGACGGCCGGCTCTGGCATTGCCCACTCCGAGCGGTTCGAGGATCCGGCGGCCTTGGCCGGCGGGGCCCTGGAAATGATTCAGACCTGGGTAGCCCTGCCCGAAAAGGACGAGGAAAGCGCCCCGGCCTTCACCAACTACCAGCCCCAGGAACTCCCCATCTTCACGGAGCCGGGCGTGTGGATGCGCCTGATTGCCGGCGACGCCTTTGGCCTGCGCAACGAGGTGCGCACTCATTCGCCCCTGTTCTACCTGCACGTGGTGTTGCAACCCGGCGCCCGGTTTGGGCTCCCCCGCGGCTACCCCGAGCGCGGCGCCTACGTGGCCAAAGGCCTGGTGGAAGTAAACGGCCGCGCCTACGGCCCCGGCCAGCTGCTGGTCTTCACCCCCGGCATCGACCCGGTGCTGGTGGCCCGCGAGGCCAGCACGCTGATGCTGCTGGGGGGCGAGCCCCTGGGCGAGCGGTTTATCTGGTGGAACTTCGTGTCCTCGAAGCGGGAGCGAATTGAACAGGCCAAAGCCGACTGGCAGGCCGGCCGCATTCTGCTACCCCCCAACGACAACCAGGAGTTTGTGCCCCTGCCCCAGGACAAAACCCGGCCCGCGGGCACCGGCTCACCGCCCCCGCAGGCACTATCGTAAACACGAAAAAGCGCTTGGCTGCTGTGGCAACCAAGCGCTTTTTCGTGTCTTATTCCTAACTCCTTCCACTCGTCATCCTGAGCCCAGCGAAGGACCCACGCTGCCACGACTGGCGTAACAACGACTCGTTCTTGCGTAATAAGGTCCTTCGCTGGGCTCAGGATGACGGAAATGTGGAGTTCCTGTACATGCTGAGCCTTATAGGTTCTTCAGCACGAAATCCGTCATCTGGCGGTAGAGGTGCAGGCGGGTGTTGCCGCCGTAGATGCCGTGGTTGCGGTTAGGGTAGTACAGCGTCTGGTAGTCTTTGTTGGCCTTAATCATGGCCTCGGTGAAGGCTACTGAGTTCTGGAAGTGCACGTTGTCGTCGCCGGTGCCATGCACCAGCAGCAGCTTGCCTTTCAGCTTGTCGGCGTATTGTACCGGCGAGTTGTCGTCGTAGCCCTGGGGGTTTTGCTGGGGCGTTTTCAGGAACCGCTCGGTGTACACCGAGTCGTAGTAGCGCCAGTTGGTTACGGGCGCCACCGACACGCCCATCTTGAAGATGTCGGCGTTTTTGGTCAGGGCCAGGGCCGTCATGTAGCCCCCGAAGCTCCAGCCCCAGATGCCAATGCGCGACTTGTCCACGTAGGGCAGGGTAGCCAGATACTTGGCGCTTTCGGCCTGGTCGATGGTTTCGAGCTTGCCCAGGTTGGCGTAGGTGCTTTTCTTGAACGCCGCGCCCCGGGCGCCGGTGCCGCGGTTATCGACGCTCACAATGATGTAGCCGTTCTGGGCCAGCAGCTGGTGCCAGAGGTAGTTGGTGAAGGCAATGCCGCCGCCCACGTCGTCCTTCACAGTTTGGGAGCCAGGGCCGCCGTACACGTACATCAGCACGGGGTATTTCTTGCTGGCATCGAAGTTGGCGGGCTTCAGTACGGAAGCGTTCAGCGCTACCCCTTCGGCGGTTTTGAAGTTGATAAACTCCAGTTTGCCCAGGTTGTACTGGGTTAGCTTCTGGCGCAGGGCAGCGTTGTCTTCCAGCACTTTCACCAGCTTGCCGTCCTGGCCGTTGCGCAGGCTTACCACCTGGGGCTCCCCGGCCTGGGAGTGGTAGTTGAGGAAGTAGCGGGTGTCGGCGCTCATGTTCACGGCGTCGTTGCCGGAGCCGGCTTCGCTGAGGCGGGTTTTGCCCTTGCCTTTCAGGTCGATGCGGTAGAGGTGGCGCTGCAGGGGCGAGGCTTCGGTGCTGGTGAAGTACACGAGGCCCTTCTTCTCATCGAAGCCATCAATGCTGGTAATTTCCCACGGGCCCTTGGTGAGCTGGCGCACCAGCTTGCCGTTCAGGTTGTAGAGGTAGAGGTGGCGGTAGCCATCCTTCTCGCTGCTAAACAAAAACTCCTTGCCGCCGGCCAAGTAGCGCAGATCGTCGTTTACTTCCACGTAGGCCGGGTCGGTGTCGGTCAGGACTACCTGGGTGTTGCCGGTGCGGGCGTCGGCGTGCAAGATTTCCAGCTTGTTCTGCAGGCGGTTCATGCGCCGGATGCTGAGCAGGTTGGGCGTCTGGGTCCAGGTGATGCGCGGAATGTACTGGTCCCGCTCCGGCCCCACGTCCATCTTGGTGTTTTTGCCAGCCGCTACATCGTAGGTCGAGATGCTGACGATGGAGTTTTTCTCGCCGGCTTTGGGGTACTTGTAGCGGTAGTCTTTGGGGTAGAGCGGGCCCCACTCCTGCATGTTGTACTCGGGCACCTCCGTCTCATCGAAGGTGTAGTAAGCAATTTGCCGCGAGTCGGGCGACCATTGGAAGCCCTGGGCAAACTCGAATTCTTCCTCGTACACCCAGTCGGTGCCGCCGTTGATGATGCGGTTCTGGGCGCCATCGGTGGTTACGGCGGTTTCCTGCATGGTCGCCAGATCCACCACAAACAGGTTGTTGTCGCGCACGAAGGCTACGCGCTTGCCGTCGGGCGAGAAGGTAGCGTAGAGTTGCTTGCCGGCGGTTTTGCTCAGGGGCACCAGCTGCTTGCTCCCCTGGTCATACACAAAGAAATAGGACTTGCTTGAGCGGCGGTAAATCGGCTCGGTGTCGGTGCTGAACAGGATTTTGGTTTCGTCGGCGTTGAAGCTGTAGCCGTCCACGTCGAGGGGCTGGCTCTGGCCGGCCAGCTTCAGGTCTTGGCCGCTAACCAGGGTTTTCACCGGCTGCCCGGTCGTTACGTCGTTCTGCACCAGGTTGCCCTGGCTCAGGGAGGAGTAGTAGCGCCCATCCTTCATCCAGTTGAAGCCGGGCACCGAGCGGGCCTGAAAGGTGCCCTTCTGCCAGATGTCTTCGAGGGTAATGCTTTGTTTTTGCTGGGCAAATGCGGCGGGTGCGCTGCCGGGTAGCAGGGCCGGGCTGGCCGTCGTCAGAAACAGGGCCAGGCCCAGGAAACGAAAATTCATGCAGGTGGAAGTAAAATGTCGGCGGGAATCAGCCGTTAAGGTAGGAAATGCGGGCAGCATGGTTGCACGGGGCCGGAGTTTCTGGCTGAACTGTGCCCCGCTACCATCCGTTCCACCGTGGCGGTTGCTTTTCCTGCCAACTAATCAGGCCCAAATTCCGACCTTCGTGGCTATGCGCTTTCGTTTTCTTGCTCTGCTACTATTTCCTACCCTCTTCACCGCCTGCGAGCCAGGGCTGGAGTCGGGGCCGCGCGTAGATTTAATCGGCAGCTCCCGCTTCAGTACCGCCGACCGCCGCCTAACCAAACCCGCTGATACCGTGGCCGTCAAGATGTTCGCGGAAGCCGATGACAGCCCGCTTACGCGCCTGACCATCACGGCGGAATACGGGCCCGTGCCGGAGCCGATTGTCTACCCCTCCACAACGGCGGAGATAGATAAGTTGCCGCCCTTTACCTATACCTACCTTGATTCCGTGCTGAACCCGGCTGGCAACACTACCACTCAGGTAGCGCTGCAGCACGTACTCAGCTCCCGCACCACGTCGGGGCTGGAGGTGTGGCGCTACCAAGCCACCGATGAGAAAGGCCGTACGGGCGTCCGCAGCTTGCGCCTGCGCTTCAGCCGCCCCGATTCAACCCAGGCCTACCATAGCTACACCGTGCCGGTACAGATCCCGAATGCTTTTGCGAACCGGAGCTTTTTGGCGTTGCGGGAAGGGTTGGTTTTTCCGAAGTTTTCCGTGCACAAGCTGGCTGCCAACCAAGCCATCGTCGACCTGGTGTACCTGCCCCAGCGCAGGACTGGGGCCCCGACCCTGGCGACGGCCCTGGATGATACCCTGAACCTGAAGTGGAGCACGCGCCGCGCCACGCTTATCCGGAGCACCTCACTAACCGCGGCAACGTTTGCCACCACCGCAACCGCTGCCGCCTTCACCACGGCCTTCACCCAGGGCACCGCCTTTACGCCGCGCGCTACCAGCACGGGGCCACTGGTGAAGGGTCAGGTCATTGCTTTCCAAACGCCGGCCCCCGACAGCAAATACGGCCTGATACTGGTTCAGGACATCATTACTACTGGCATCCGGAGCCTGGTACTGGAAGTCAGAATCAGCCGATGACCTGTTCCGGCCCATCAAGCGGATCAGCAGCGCCTATAGCCCAACAGAAGGGGCTCCTCAACAACTGAGGAGCCCCTTCTGTTGCTGAGTACAATACGACTAGCGACTAGAACAGGAAGCCGGCCGTGAGGGTAGTGGTAAAGCGCTTGTCTTCCACATCAATGGCTGGCGTTTTTTGCGGGTTAGCCAGCTCGTAGGGTGTATATACCTGGTTACCGGAAGAATACACCCCAGCCACGTCCAAGAAGAAATTCTTCTGGCGCAGGCCAAGCCCGCCCGTGTAGAAACTCTGGCTCCGGTCGAGGCGGCTGTTGTTTTTGTAGGGGTCGCCGTAGTGGGCAAAACCGGCCCGCACCCGGAAGATATCCAGGCGCAACTCCCCGCCTACCCGCAGGTTCACCGTCGACTGGTATTGCTGCTTGATGGCGTCGTTGGTAGGCCCTAAGTCACTGGGGTCGACGCCGCTGCTATTGGCATCGGTGTCGTCGTAGCCCAGCCGAGCCTGCCCGTAGTTTACGTACTCCGCATCCGCACTCACGAACCCGTACTTGCCCAAGATGAACGCAGCGCCCCCGGTAGCCCGGAAGGGCGAGGTGAGAGTATACCCCAGGTCCTCGGCCGGGAAGTTGGCGTTGCCCGAGGAGAAGGTGCCCCCATTAGGCAGCGTAACAGGCGTATCATACGCTACGTCCAGGGAAGCGCTGTACGTCTCTACTAGTTGAGAGTAGGTAGGTGACTGCACCGAAGCACCAAGCCGCAGGACGTCGTTAGGCCGGTAAATGACCCCGAGGCGGGCGTTAATGCCTGTGCCGCGAGTCTGGATGTTTTCCCGCAAGCTTAGGTTGGCGAAGGCTGTGCCGGGGGCGCTGCTAGGCGCTGCCGGGTCGGTAGCCGTCAGCGTGGACACCACGTTGTAGCGCGTGCTCACAATACCAATGGCCCCGCCCACGTACAGTTTGTCCTGGTAGCTGTTGGCGTAGCCGAAGTCAAACTGCGTCTGTCCGCCGCTGCGCTGAATGGTTTCGCGTTGCGTGAGCTGACCCGTTGCGTCGTAATCGGCCGGAATGTACGCGCCTTCATCATCCCGCTCCGTAAGCAATGCCTCGTAGGCCAAGTCATCCAAGATGGTTAGCTGACTCGTGGGCACGTTATTGAGCCGCTCAAAAATATCCTGGTCCAGGGGCGGGGTAGCGGAATAGCGCAGGTTCTGGTTTAGGTCGTTGATACGATTCAGACCGAAGGCAAAGGTGCCGCCGCGCCACGGCGTGGGGTTGTCCCCGTCGGGCCGACGACCGGAGAAGGCAATGCCTAAGCTCCCGATCTGCAAGAAGTTGCGCGAATCAGAGCTGCTGGTGCCAAAGGCCTGGGTAGAGATGTTGCTAGCGCCAAAGCCAGGTGAGAAACTGATTTCCGAGCGCTGGAAAAGCCCCAACCCCGCCGGATTAGTCAAGATACCCCCGAAGTCGGCCCCCACTGCGGAGCTGGCTCCGCCAATACCCAAGGTGCGCGCCGTACCTCCAATTTGGGTGCGGGAAAAGCGCAGCGCATCCGATGAGCTTTGGGCAAAGCCGTAGCTAGCCGGGCCGAGCAAAGCCGCGGCCAGGTAATATTTCAGGTTTTTCATGTGGGTGAGAATAAGCGCCGGCTCCCTTTGGAGCCGGCGTTACACATAAAATATAGGATGAGTTACCCGGAGGTTCGGTTACTTAGTTACCCCGGCCCCGGCCGCCACTGCTACTTCCGCCGCCCCCGCTGCTGCGAGTACCGCTGCTTCCGCCACTGTTGCCGCCGCCATCGTAGCTGCGGGACGGCTGGGAGTAGGACCGGGAAGGCTCAGAGTACGTGCGGGAAGGCTGCGAATATGACCGGCCCGACTCAGAAGAGCCCGAAGACTCCGAGTAGGTACGGGTCGGCTGCTGATACACCCGCTCACGGCGCGGCTGCGCCACGGTTCCACCGGCCTCGCTGGCCTGGCTGCGCGTGCCCGCCGTGTTATCCCAGACCCGACGGCTGCGGGTAGGCTCGGTGCCGGCTTCCGTGGCTGCCCCCGTGTTATTTTCGCTTAGAACGCGCCACCGGCGCGCGGGCGGCACAGTAGTGGCAGGCGTAGCTTCTGCTACCCGACCCTCACTTGGGGCAGGGGTCGTTGGCTGCGCTCTGTCACCTGGAAGCGCGTCCCGGTAACGGCCCCGTCCACCCGTAGGCGAAGCAGCAGGCGTAGCCGTAACCCCAGCCGAGGTGCCGGCGTCGGGCGCTACCAGCCCATTTTCGGCCATGCCAGCGCGAGTACGGCTGCCCACTACGGGGCGGGGCGTAGTATCAATGGAGCCGCCCGCGGTGCTGTTCATCTGGCTGCGGGTGCCCGTCACAACGGAGCGTTGCACCCGGTCATAGCCTCTGCCCCCAAAGTAACCGCCACCACCGTAGCCGCCACCATAGTATCCACCGCCATAGTAGTTGCCGAAGCCGCCTCCGTAGTAACCGCCCCAGGGCCGGCCAAAGCCATAACCGTAGGGGTTATACCCGTAGTAGTCGTAGGGGCTGTAGCCGTAACCGCCCCAGGGGCGGTACCAAGGCCGCCCGAAGGCAATGTTGATGTTTACAAAGGAGCCCATGCCCCAGTACGGGCTATAGAAGGGGTCGTAGAACGAGTACGCCGGGCCACCATACCAGAAGGGGTCGGTGTAAGCGAAATCGTAATAGCCCAGGCCTAAGCCCCGGTACGAGGGCTGATGAAAGCGCCGCAAGCGGGCCGCGTAGTAGTCGTCATCGTAGTACTCCGAGCTGCCGCTGGTCCGGGCACTGCTAGCGCCGGTGTAGTCAGGGTTGGCTACGTCGCCGCTGGTATCGGTAGTTTCTTCCGTGCTGGCCACGGCGGCAGTAGTTTGCACGGCCGTAGTGCGGTCCTTGGAAGAATAATAGACACCGTCCGTCTCCGTAGAGGTGAGGGCCGATGTGCCCGCGCAGCTTCCTAGCGTAAGCAGGGCCATGGCGGGTAACACAGATGGAAATAATCTTTTCATGGCTGCTTGCGCGTAAGGAATGATCCGGAAGATGAAGAGCGAAGATGACCCGGCGGCGCCAGGACCAGAAACGGGCCTTCACCTCCGAATTTAATAACGTAATTTGGACCCGAAACGGTGCCCTTTTTTGTGCGACAAATCTTGTACCAAAAAAAGGAACTTTTTCACTACCTCTAAGATACTCTGAATATGAGCAAAAGTTTGCCCAAGCGCAGTGAAGATTACTCGCTGTGGTACAACGAGTTGGTAAAGCGCGCTGGTTTGGCCGAGAATTCCTCCGTGCGGGGCTGCATGGTGATTAAGCCCTACGGCTACGCCATCTGGGAAAAGATGCAGCGCACCCTCGACGACATGTTCAAGCGCACCGGCCATCAGAACGCGTATTTCCCGCTGTTCGTGCCCAAAAGCTTGTTCGAGGCGGAAGAGAAAAACGCCGAAGGCTTCGCCAAGGAATGCGCCGTCGTTACGCACTACCGCCTGCAGAATGACCCCGAGAAGCCGGGCAAGTTGCGCGTCGACCCCAACGCCAAGCTGGAAGAGGAGCTGATTGTGCGCCCGACCTCGGAGGCCATCATCTGGAGCACCTATAAAAACTGGATTCAGAGTTACCGCGACTTGCCCCTGCTGATTAACCAGTGGGCCAACGTAGTGCGCTGGGAAATGCGCACTCGCCTGTTTCTGCGCACCGCTGAGTTTCTGTGGCAGGAAGGCCACACGGCCCACGCTACCGCCGAGGAAGCCCTGGCCGAAACCCGCCAAATGCTGGAAGTGTACGCCCAGTTTGCCGAGGAGTGGCTGGCTCTACCCGTGGTGAAAGGCGTGAAAACCGAGAATGAGCGGTTTGCCGGCGCCATCGAAACCTACTGCATTGAGGGCTTGATGCAGGATGGCAAAGCCCTGCAGGCGGGCACCTCCCACTTCCTGGGGCAGAACTTCGCCAAGGCTTTTGACGTGCAGTTCGCCAACAAAGCCGGCAGTCTGGAGTACGTGTGGGGCACGAGCTGGGGCGTGAGTACCCGCCTGATGGGCGCGCTGGTGATGGCCCATTCGGATGATGAAGGCCTGGTGCTCCCCCCCAAGCTAGCCCCAATTCAGGTGGTGATTGTGCCCATCTACAAAACCGGCCAGCTCGAGGAGCTGATGGAGCGCATCCGCCCCATGCAAATGGGCCTGATTGAGCGCGGTATTTCGGTGAAGGTAGACGACCGGGACACCGAGCGCCCGGGCTTTAAGTTTGCCGAGTGGGAGCTGAAAGGCGTGCCCGTGCGCATCGCCGTGGGCATGCGCGACCTGGACGCCGGCACCCTGGAAGTGGCTCGCCGCGACACCAAGGAGAAGCTGACCCTCCCCCTGGCTGACATCGTGAACAGCGTGGATCAGCTGCTACAGGATATTCAGCAGAACATCTACCGCCGGGCCCTCAACTTCCGCGAGGAGCATACGACCCGCGTGGAAAGCTACGAGGAGTTCAAGCAAGTGCTCGATGGCAAGGGCGGCTTCGTGGTGGCCCACTACGATGGCACCTCCGAAACCGAGGAGCGCATCAAGGAGGAAACCAAAGCCACTATCCGCTGCCTGGCCCTGGCCGAGCCCGAGGAAGAAGGCATCTGCATCGTGACGGGCAAGCCCTCTACCCGCCGCGCCCACTTCGCCCGGGCGTACTAGCTCCCGGTACCTCGCGCTACCCTCAGTAATGCCTATTAACTTCCGGTAGTAATAAACAGAAAACGGTTTGTTATTCTTCGCTCCCGCTCAGGATGACAAACCGTTTTTATTAGGCAGTAGCTGAAAATCAAAACGCGTTGCGTGTCATTCCGGGCAGGGCGAGGAATCTGAAGGTAAGCTGTTGCATGGTAACCCCAGATTCCTCGCCCTGCCCGGAATGACACGCAACGCGTTTCGGCTACTACTTACTGATGAATATTCCCGTTTTACCGCGCGGCCGCAATGGCCTGCTCCAGTTCCTCATCGGAAAGACTTTCCTGCCAGTTGGAGGTTAGCTCCAGGCGTACGGTTTGAGCGCCCCCGCTGGGCGTGCATACCACCGTGACGCCATCTTCCTTGGCGGTACTCCGCTCCACGGCTTCGGCCGTGGCGGCGGTTTCTACGCCAGCGTAAGCTTGCACGCAGGTCCAGGTGGTATTATGGGAGTCGGTTACTTCGCGTTGTTGCATCATGCGGGGTAGTACGCCGGAGCCGCGGCCGGGTTCCCTACCCCGGAGCTGGCCGGTCTACTCTTCGCCGTAGCGGATGGCTGCTACCTCTAGTTCCTCCGCCCTGGGGCCGAGCCGTACCTGCACCCGCTGGCCCAGCTTGGCGCCTTGCACGGCGCGGGCAATGGGCGCCACAAACGCTACTTTGCCCGCCGCCACCGACGCTTCATCTACCCCCACAATTGTAAAGCGCCGCTCAGCCCCTACCCCAGCAACCGGCCGCAACGTAACGGTAGCCCCGAACCGCACCTCGCCGGCGGGCTGACTGCGCGGGTCGACCACTTTGGCGCTGGCCAGGCGGGCGTTCAGGGCGCTGAGCTGGCCATTGAGCACGGTGAGGCGGCGGGTGCGGTCGGCCTCGTTTTCCCGGTTGGCCTCGGCCAAGGTGCGCTCGGCTTCCAGGGTTGTCAGCTCCTGACGTAGCAACTCCAGGCCTTCCGGGGTAACGTAGTTGGGCGTACCCGGGGGCAGGGCGGGGCGGGGCGGAATAATGGGGGCTTCCAGCGAATCATCTTCCTTGGTAAATGCACGGCTCATAGCTTCTGCTAACGCGCCAACCAATGTGGGGTTGCCACCGCCCGGCGCCGAAACTTCCCGCGCCACTGCGGTAGCTTCTGCGTATCTTTTCTTAACTAACCCCCTTGCAAACCCTTACCGCTATGGACTGGCTCACGATTGCGCTGCTGCTTGTATTTGGCCTGCTGTTTCTGGTGGCCGAAGTGATTTTCATTCCGGGGACTACCGTGGTGGGGCTGGTGGGGTTTGGCCTGCTGGCGGCGGGCATCTGGTTTAGCTACCGCGACTTGGGCGCCCCTACCGGCCACATTCTGCTGGGTAGCTCCACGGTGGCTATCGGGGTGCTGGTGTATCTGGGGCTGCGGCCCCGGGCCATCAACCGGGTAGCCCTAACCAACGTCAACCACGCCCGCGTGCACGATGCGCGCCACCCCGATGTACAGCCCGGCACCACCGGCCGCGCCCTCTCGGCCCTGCGCCCGGCGGGCACCGTGCTCTTCGACGACGACCGGCGCGAAGTAACTACCCGCGGCGAGTTTGTGCCCGCCGGTACCCAGGTGCGCGTGCTAGGGATTGAGCACAACCGCATTGTAGTAGAAGGCATAGCCTGAGCGGCGGCTATTTTTTTAGCTGCTCTAGCTGCCGCCGCGTTTTTGGATCGTCCTGAATTTTTAACGCTTGTTCTAGAAGAAGGATAGCGGAGTTCTTTTCGCCCACCTGCACGAAATAGTTGCCAAGTGTAGCTTGCGCATTGAAGCTTTCTGGGTAGTTAGCCGCGTTGAGCCTAAAAAACTCACCAGCCTTTTTTAGCTGTTGGCTTTGTAAGTAGCCCCACGCGTACATATTTATCATGTCCTCAGGGGGCAACACTCGGTAGCCATACAGAACTGACAACTCGCTGTAGTATTTTCGAACAGCATCCAATGTAAAACTGCCGTCTGTTAGCGAAATAGGCAGTGGTTGCGGTGGATGCTTAAACAGCAGACGTAATGCATCATGAGTTGCTAGCAAGGGCAAAGAGCCATGGGTTTCGGCTGGGTAGTACTTCCACTGCCATTGCAGGCCCGGGGCATTGGCTTGGCGGAGCTTATCGACTAATAGAAAGTTGGCTCGCATAGCCCCCATTACCCGGCTGGTATCCTGTCGAAGGCGCACCGTATCTCGTCCTGCGGGCAGCGTATTAGCCAAGGCCACATACAGCTTGCGCCCGGGAGTTGGCTGCTTTAAAGCAACCCCTAGCTTATTGACTATAATATTCTTATCCCACCAAGTGCTCGGGTCCAACGCAACATTTGCTTGAAACAGGTTGGGTTTTGTGGCCATAGCATTTAACACAGTTAGTCCCCCAAATGAATGCCCTACCAGCAGCCGGTAATGTAACGCAGGATAATGGCCCTCTACGTGCGGAATAACCTCCTGCTGCAGAAATTCAAGAAATTGCGTGCCTCCACCGGAGCTTACCGGCATCCGGTCTATTTGCCCATTATAAGTTTGTCTAGAGGTCGTCGGCGTCAAGTCGCGGGTGCGGGTTTTATAGGTATTGGGTATGCCAACTACGATCATTGGTGGGCACAGATCATTGCCATTTACCATACTCAACTGCTGCACCAACCCTACTACTGCAGTGAAATGCATCTCTGCATCAAGCAAATACAGCACTGGGTACTTTCGGGGGGCATAACTTGGCTCCAATCCTGGCGGCACATAAATCCATAACTCCCGCGTTTCTCCCAATATTCGGGAAGTAAGCGTATCCACGCGTCCTATTTCGAGAAGTTTCCCTGTTTGTGCTTGAAGGTCTCCACTGTTGAATAGAGTTAACAGCAGGTATAATACAAGATAATTGAAACGCATAATGACAATATTTTTCGACTAAAATATGTGATTAAGGGCCCACTTATACAGTACGGAAGATGATTCACCTAAATCTCACTTTTAAGTTGTTAGTTAACACTCTAATTCACATTGATTTTAACACCAGCCAGCCGCATGGACTTCCCCTTCTTCCCGATTATTGTCGGCGGCATTGTGCTGCTGGTGTTTCTGTACTTCTTCCCCATCAGCCTCTGGATTACGGCGCTGTTTTCGGGGGTGCGGGTGAGCCTGTTTCAGCTGGCGTTTATGCGGGTGCGCAAGGTGCCGCCCTCTCTCATCGTCAACTCCCTGATTACTTCTACCAAAGCGGGCCTGGAGCTAACGGCCAACGACCTGGAAACCCACTACCTGGCCGGGGGCAACATTCCCAGTGTCATTAAAGCCCTGATTTCCGCCGACAAGGCCAACATCCCGCTCAGCTTCAAGCAGGCTACGGCCATTGACCTTGCGGGGCGCGACGTATTCGAGGCCGTGACTACCTCCGTAAACCCCAAGGTAATTAACACGCCCAACGTGGCCGCCGTGGCTCAGGATGGTATTCAGCTGATTGCTAAAGCCCGCATTACGGTGCGCGCCAACATTGCCCAGCTCGTGGGCGGGGCCGGGGAGGAAACCATTCTGGCCCGGGTGGGTGAGGGCATCGTGACCAGCATCGGCTCGTCCCGCTCTCACAAGGAAGTGCTCGAAAACCCCGACAAAATTTCCAAGCTGGTGCTCAGCAAGGGCCTGGATGCCGGCACGGCCTTCGAAATCCTCTCCATTGATATTGCCGACGTGGACATTGGGGAAAACATCGGGGCCAAACTGCAAACCGACCAAGCTTCCGCCGACCTGCGCGTGGCCGAAGCCCGCGCCGAGGAGCGCCGCGCTATGGCCGTGGCCATGGAACAGGAAAACCGCGCTAAAACGCAGGAAGCCAAGTCGAGGGTAGTGGAAGCCGAAGCCGAGATTCCCAAAGCCATTGCCGAAGCCTTCCGCTCTGGCAACCTGGGCGTGATGGACTACTACCGCATGCGCAACATGCAGTCCGACACCGACATGCGCGACTCCATTGCTAACCCCGGCGGCCAGAGCAGCAGCACCAAGCCCGGCCGCGACGAAGGACGGCTTTCTTGAGGAATGTGAGAAATGTGGTGAATGTGAAAATGAAGTAAAACAGCAGGGCCGGTTTCAGCTTGAAACCGGCCCTGCTGTTTTTAGCAATTATAGGCAGGCGTAAGCTGCTCCATTGCCCACCTTACCCCCATCCTCACATTCACCACATTTCTCACACTACTTCTTTGTAATGCGGAACTCTACGCGGCGGTTGAGCTTGCGGGTTTCCTCCTGGTCGTTGCTGGCAATGGGCTTGCCGCCGCCGAAGCCTTCCGTGGTGATGCGGTTGCCGCTGATGCCTTTACTAACTAGGTACTTCTTTACCTCGTTTACGCGGTCCTGGCTGAGCTTTACGTTCAGCTGCGGGTCGCCCTGGTTGTCGGTGTGGCCTTCCAGCTTGATTTCTACCTGCGGGTAGTCTTTCAGGATGCGCACCAGGCGTAGCAGCTCGGGGTAGGAGTTTTCGCGCAGATAGTATTTGCTCTGGGCGAAAAAGATGTTGTTCAGCTTAATGCTCTGGCCCACGGCAAAAGGCACCAGAAACAAATCCTGGTTTACCTCCGAGTACTTCTGCCGGTCCGTCACGTCCAGGTTGTCCGATTCGGCCAGGTAGTCCTTGGCCTCAGCCCGGTAGCCGTAGTGGGCACCCGAGGGCAGTACAATGGTGTAGGAGCCGTCGATGGGACTGGTTTCGGCCACCCCGATTTCCTCGCCGGTCAGCAGGTTTTCGTAGCGAATGGTAGCGGCCACCGGCTTCTTGGAAGCCGCGTCGAGCACTTTGCCGCGCACCAGGGTTACGACCTCCGGGCGGAAGGTAGGCGTCAGGCTGATGCGGAAGATGTCCTTGGAGCCGCCAATACCATTGCGCGCCGACACGAGGTAGGCATCCTCACCCGCCGCCGACACGGTATAGTAGGCGTCAAAATCGGGAGAGTTTACGCTGGCGCCCAGGTTGCGGGGCTTGGTCCAGTTGGTCCAGCTGTCGTCGAGGCGCTTGGCGTAGAATACGTCACTCTTGCCGTAGCCGCCGTGGCCTTCCGAGGCAAAGTAGAGCGTTTTGCCGTCGGCGGCCAGGAAGGGGGCAAACTCGGGCTTTTTGGTGTTGATGTTGGCCCCGAGGTTTTTGGGCTTGCTCCAGGTTTTGCCGTCGGCCTTCATAAAGCTCACGAAGATGTCCTGCTCGCCCTGCCCGTCGCGGCGGTCCACGGCCATGAGCAGCACCTTACCCGAGGTAGCGAGGTAGTAATCCACGTTTTCCTCGTCGTTGTTGTAGAAATCCTCGATTTCAATCTTGATGGGCTGGCTCCAGCCAGTTTTGGTGCGCCGGGCAAGGCTCAGGCCCTTGGGGTCCAGGGAGCCGTCGGGGTTGTACACATTGATCAGCACGGCCGTATTACCATCCGACGATACCGAGGCCAGCCCGTTGGGGCCGGTGGTGTTGATGGGGCTGCCGATGTTCTTGGCTTGGTTCCAGGTTTTCTTCTGGGGGTTGCTCAGGTTGCTGTACCACACGTCCTGCACGTCTTTGGCGCCGCCCACATTCTGGGGGCTTTCCTGGCGGGCAAAGAACAGGGTGCGGCCATCGGGCGAGATAACCGGGTGGGTATCAACGTACTTGGAGTTGACGTTGGGTCCCAGGTTTACCATGGCCGAGTCGAAAGTCACGCCAGGCTGCTCGTTCTTGAACTCCTTTTTCACCATCGACTCCGCCACGTCGGCAATGCCGATGGCATCAATCTGGTTGACGCCGTTGACGGCTTTAGTGTTCATGGTTACCACTACCCCAATGGTGCGGTACGTACCCGGCGAAAAAGTGACCTGCAAGGAGCGGAACTGCTCGGGCACGGGTCCGGGGCTGTCGTTGGTATACACCTGGTGCTTGGCCCCGCGGGTGTCTACCAGCTCAATTTTAGAAACTGAGCCCGGATTGAAGTTTTCTACTACCGTCACCTGCTTGGCTACCAATGACTTGCCAAAGCGCACTTCAATAAATTCGTTGTTGCTTTCCTTTTTCGGAATCCAGGCCTCGTTACTGGCTTGGCCTAACGGGGTAGCGTTCGGCTCGCCCAGTACTTTTTCCGGCGAGAACGGCTCCTTGCCTTCCGTTTTCTGCGACGAAACGGCTACAATTTTTGCTGCCCACACGGCGTGTTGCGCCTTCGCCCATGTATTCATCCCGACTACCAACCCCAGCGACAACAGTAACTTCGTAACGTTCATACAATCAAGGCCAAAACAAAAGCTTTCGGGAGACACCTCCTGTTACATGCACTTCCAGAGTTTTCAAGACGTCCTGAACCGGCCGGAAGTTTCGGGGCCGGGTGAAAGCAGTCCTAAAAGTACCACCTATTGGCGTGCAGATTCATTAACTCAAAGTTAAAAAGCTAAAACTGTCCGCGCCCTTTTCCCGGCCCGGCTACTGTAATTTTCCAAGCGGCCGATTCATGAGGAAAGCTTCTCGGGAAGTCAGGTTACCGAAACCCAACGCTACCAGACTCGGTTCTAAAGGTAACAGTTGCACCCCGATGTGCTTTAGGGCCGCGGCCGAACTGGGCACTTCGGGCGTTTTTTAAGTATCTTGCGCCCTACGTACCGTCCCCCCACAAGTACCATTTTCTCTTCACAATGGAAGAAAAGCTGCTGGAGGTTATTCCCTCCCTCGATTTGGCTGATTTCCGCTCCGGTGACCCGGAGCGCAAAGCCCGCTTCGTACAACAACTCGGCGAAGCCTACCAAAATATCGGCTTCGTAGCCCTCAAAAACCACGGCCTTACCAACGAGCAGACCGAGAAGCTCTACTCCGATGTAAAGTCCTTTTTCTCGCTGCCCGACGACGTAAAGCGCCAGTACGAGAAGCCGGAGTTGGCCGGCCAGCGCGGCTACGTGAGCAAGGGCAAGGAGCACGCCAAGGGCCGTAACACCGGCGACCTAAAGGAATTCTACCACGTAGGTCAGGAAGTGGACGATGCAAATGACCCCATCAAGTCCGAGTACCCCGACAACATCTGGCCTTCCGAAGTAGGTAGCTTCGCCGATACGTCCCTGACCACCTACAAAACCCTAGAGTCAGCGGGCAAGGACGTGTTGCGCGCCATTGCCCTGTACCTGCAACTGCCGGAAAACTACTTCGACGACAAGGTACGCAACGGTAATAGCATCCTGCGCCCCATCCATTACTACCCCATCGAAAACCCCGATGAGGTACCGGCCGACGCCGTACGCGCCGCCGAGCACGGCGACATCAACCTGATTACCTTGCTGATGGGTGCCTCGGCCGATGGCCTGCAGGTGCTGCGCCGCGACGGAAAATGGATTCCGATTACGGCCCTTCCCGACCAGATTGTGGTAAACGTGGGCGACATGCTGCAGCGCCTGACCAACGGCGTGCTCAAGAGCACCATTCACCGCGTGGTAAACCCACCCCGCGAGAAAATGAACTCCTCGCGCTACAGCATTCCTTTCTTCATGCACCCGCGTTCCGAGATGAGCTTGGCGGCCCTCGACAGCTGCGTAACCCCCGACAACCCCAAGAAGGAAGCCGACATTACCGCCGGCGAGTTCCTGAATGAGCGCCTCATCGAGCTGGGCCTGAAGAAAAAGTAATTACGGTTGTTACTTCAAGCAGAAGCGAGGAAGCTGGAAAGTTCACCAGTTAATAACTCCAGCTCCTATCTTCCTGAGAAAAAACACGGCTAACTTTCCGGCCCCGACTGCTTTATGTAGCCGGGGCCGGTTGTTTTTCCGGCGGCTTTCCACTTCCTTGTTAGGTAGCCACCCGCCTTTGCCTTCGCCCTTGATTCCGCAAGAAGATATTCAGCTGGCCCCACCGTCTCGCCGTCCTAAGCAAGTGAAGCGGGTGCGCAACATTATTTTCCTTAAGGACGTGGCGGCCCTAGGGCTATCGGCCTTTGGCGGGCCGCAGGCACACTTGGCCATGATGCTGCGCCTGCTGGTGGATAAGCGCCGCTACCTGACGGCCGCGGAGCTGCTGGAACTCACGGCCCTTTGCCAGATTCTGCCCGGCCCCACTTCCACCCAAACCATTACTGCCATTGGCTTTCGCTTGGGCGGCCCCAACCTTGCTTACCTCACCTTGCTGGTTTGGATGCTGCCGGCGGTGTGCATCATGACCAGCGCGGGCCTGACCATCAGTTATTTGGATAAGGCGCAGGTAGCCCGGCTAGTGCAATATGTACAGCCGGTGGCCATTGGCTTTGTAGCCTACTCCGCCTACAAGATTGCCGAGAAGGTTATCCACACGAAAACCTCCGTGGCCCTCATGGTAGTAGCCGCCATGCTGGTGTACCAGTTTCAGGTACCGTGGCTGATGCCCCTGCTACTGCTGCTCGGTGGGCTGGTCACGACCTTCCGCTACCAAAAGCTACCCCAGGAACCTAAAGTGCCTTTGCGCATTGAGTGGTCGAACTTTGTGCTGTGGTTGGGCGTGTTTGTGGGTGCGGCCGTGCTGGGCCAGTACACCCAGCTGCTACCCGTGCGGCTGTTCGAGAACTTTTACCGCAATGGCAGCCTCGTGTTTGGGGGTGGGCAGGTACTGGCGCCGCTGTTTTACACCGAGTTTGTGGAATTCAAGCACTACCTCTCGCCCGAGGAGTTTCTTTCAGGGCTGGGTATGGTACAGGCGCTGCCAGGGCCCAATTTTTCCTTCGCCGCCTACATTGGGGCCCTGGCCATGCGCCGCGACGGTAGCGGCCTGGATGGGCAGCTGTTGGGGGCACTGGTTGGGGCCGTAGGCATCTTTATGCCCGGCACGCTGCTTATCTTCTTCCTGATCCGCTTCTGGGACCAACTTAAACGCTACCGGGTTATCAAGGCCTCATTGGAAGGCATCAATGCCGTATCGGCCGGGCTAGTGTGCGCTGCCACCTTCCTACTCTATCACCCCTTGCCCGACACTCCCATCAACCTGATTCTGATTGCCGCTACCTTTCTGGTGCTACTCTGGGACCGGGTGCCCTCCTACCTGATTGTGTTGGTAGCACTAGCGGCCGGTTTCGTGTTCTAAGTCAGATTCTGAAAGCCAACAGTAACTGTCAGCCGGCAGCAAATACACTGGCCCAGCCCTCTAAGCTGAGGACCGGGCCAGTGCATGAAGAGTCAGTGGTTGGGCTAGCCTTTCACTACCAGTTGCTCCGGCAGGTGCATTAGGTAGTCGCCGTAGCCGCTTTTGCGCAGGGGCTCGGCTATTTTGCGCAGTTGATCGGCGTCGATAAAGCCCTGGCGGTAGGCTACTTCCTCAATGGAACCCACCTTGAGGCCCTGGCGCTGCTCAATTACCCGCACAAACTCGCCGGCCTGCATCAGGCTCTCGAAGGTGCCGGTGTCCAGCCAGGCGGTACCCCGGCCCAGGATGCCCACTTTCAGCTTGCCGCGGCGCAGGTACTCCTGGTTCACGTCGGTAATTTCGTACTCGCCGCGGGAGCTGGGCTTCAGGTTGCGGGCAATTTCCACTACCTCGTTATCGTAGAAGTAAAGGCCGGGCACCGCGTAGTTGCTCTTCGGCTGCTTGGGCTTTTCCTCGATGCTGAGGGCCTTGTTGTTCTGGTCGAACTCTACTACTCCGTAGCGCTCCGGGTCGTGCACGTGGTAGGCATATACCACGCCGCCGTCGGGGCTGTTGTTGGCTTTCAGCAGCTCTTCCATGCCTTCGCCGTGGAAGATGTTGTCGCCGAGTACCAAGGCTACCTTGTCGTCACCAATAAAGTCAGCGCCCAGCACAAAGGCCTGGGCCAGCCCGTTGGGCACTTCCTGCACCACGTACTGGAAATTGCAGCCCAGGTTTTGGCCGTCGCCGAGCAGCTTGCGGAACTGGTCCTGGTCGTGGGGCGTCGTGATGATGAGAATATCCTTGATGCCAGCCATCATCAGAATCGACAAGGGATAATAAATCATCGGCTTGTCGTAGACGGGCATAAGCTGCTTGCTTACGGCCAGGGTAAGCGGGTGCAACCGGGTGCCGGAGCCGCCGGCGAGGATAATACCTTTCATGGGTAAGGATGTAGGTCTGGGGGCACTGACTGCGCTGTGTAACAAGTAGTTAGTTTCGCTCAGCAATAAATTCCTGGTGGGTTTTAAACCACTCCAAGGTTTTTTGCAGGCCTTCCCGAATGCGAATCTGAGGCTGGTAGTTGAGCAGGTTGTTCGCCTTGCTGATGTCGGCCAGGGAGTCCCGGATGTCACCGGCGCGGTCTGGCCCGTACTCGGGCGTGATGTCGGAGCCGGCTTCCTCTTTCAGGATGTTGAACAGGTCGTTGAGGGAGGTACGATCGGCCACGGCCACGTTGTACACCTGATTTACGGCCTCGGGGTTTTGCACTAGCGCCGCCTTGATGTTGGCTTGCACACAGTTCTCTACGAAAGTGAAGTCGCGGGTCTGTCCTCCGTCGCCGTTTATACGGGGCGGACGGCCTTCCAGCACGGCATCAATAAAGAGCGGAATTACGGCTGCGTACGCACCATTAGGATCTTGGCGGGGGCCAAAGATGTTGAAGTAGCGCAGGCCAATGATTTCCATGCCGTAGGTCTTACCGAACACGTCGGCGTAGAGTTCGTTAGCATATTTAGTTACGGCATAGGGTGAGAGGGGCTTGCCAATCCGGTCCTCCAATTTGGGTAGGGCTTTATGGTCGCCGTAGGTAGAAGACGAGGCCGCGTACACGAAGCGCTTCACCCCCGCCTCTTTGGCCCCCACCAGCATGTTCACGAAGCCGCCTACGTTCACATCGTTGCTCGTAATCGGGTCGTTGATGGAGCGGGGCACGGAACCCAGAGCTGCCTGGTGCAGCACCACATCAATGCCCTGGCAGGCATCAATGCAGGTCTGCCGGTCCCGAATGTCGCCCTCAATCACGCGCAGGGCCGGGTTGCCTTCGAACAGGGCCACGTTCTTGCGGAAACCATTGGAGAAATTGTCCAGCACGCGCACTTCTTTAGCGCCGTACTTCAGCAGATATTCTACCAGGTTTGAGCCGATAAAGCCGGCCCCGCCAGTTACCAGGAAGGCCAGGTTGTCCAGTGGCTGGTCGTGAAAAGGAGTATTATACACGTTGTTGGTGTGCAGATTAATGATGAGTTGATGTGCCGATGATAGTGCTGACGTACCAATCATCGGCACATCAACTCATCACCAATCAGCACATTAGCGAGCCGCGTACTGCTGCTGGTAGTACGTCTGGTAGGCGCCGCTGGTCACGTTATTGAGCCACGCCTGATTTTCCAGGTACCAATCTACGGTCTGGGAAAGGCCCTGCTCAAAGGTGACAGAAGGCTTCCAGCCCAGCTCGTTCATGATCTTGCTGGAGTCAATGGCGTAGCGCAGGTCGTGGCCAGCTCGGTCCGTTACGAAGGTGATGAGCTTACGCGAGGTGCCTTTTTCCTTGCCGGTTTTTTCGTCCAGCGTGTCGCAGAGCAAGTGAATCAGCTCCAGGTTAGCCCACTCGTTTACGCCCCCAATGTTGTAGGTTTCCCCGACTTTGCCTTTGTGGAAAACTGCGTCAATGGCAGTAGCGTGGTCTTTCACAAACAGCCAGTCGCGCACGTTTTCGCCTTTGCCGTACACGGGCACGGGCTGGCCGTGCTGGATGCGGTGGATGGCCAGCGGAATCAGCTTCTCGGGGAAGTGGTTGGGGCCGTAGTTGTTAGAGCAGTTGCTCAGCTTTACGGGCATGTGGTAGGTGTGATGCCAAGCCCGCACAAAGTGGTCCGACGACGCTTTCGAGGCCGAATACGGCGAGCGGGGGTCGTACGGGGTGTCCTCGGTGAACATGTCGGGGCCGAAGTCCAGAGAGCCGTACACTTCGTCGGTGCTGACGTGATAGAAGACTTTGCCTTCGTAGCCCAGGGGCTTCCACAGGTTTTTAGCGGCGTTAAGCAAATGCACCGTACCCAGCACGTTGGTTTTTACGAACGCCAGCGGATCGGTAATGCTGCGGTCCACGTGCGACTCAGCTGCCAGGTGAATCACGGCGTCGGGCTCCTCGGTAGCAAATAGCTGGTCCACAAAGGCCTGATCCGTAATATCCCCCTTCACCAACCGGTAGTTAGGTGCCGATTCAATGTCGCGCAGGTTTTCCAGGTTGCCGGCGTAGGTCAGGGCATCCAGGTTCAGAATCTGATACTCCGGATACTTTGTCACGAACAGGCGCACCACGTGCGACCCAATGAAGCCGGCTCCGCCGGTGATGATAATCTTCATAATGCGTTGATTGATTGATGGGCCGATGGGCTGATTATGTCGATGAGCTATGTGACCGTACCGAATCGTTTCTTGAACGATATCAGCACATTAGCTCATCAGTAATCAACCCATTACAAACTCTGCTGCCACTTCCAGGCGCTGGCCAGGGCTTCTTCCAGAGTGGAACTGGTCTGGAAACCGAGCTCCTGCACCGATTTAGTTACGTCGGCGTAAATGGCCGGCACGTCGCCGGGGCGGGGCGGCCCGATGGTATAGTTCAGCTTCTGACCGGTAGCACGCTCGAAGGCCTGCACTACTTCCAGCACCGAGTTGCCGCGACCAGTACCCACGTTAAAGGTCTCGACGGTTTCGCCGATGCCTTTGAGCAGGCGCTGCACCGCCACCACGTGTGCCTTGGCCAGGTCCACCACGTGCACGTAGTCGCGAATGTTGGTGCCATCGGGCGTGTCGTAGGTGTTGCCGTGAATGGTGAGCTTTTCCCGGATGCCGGCCGCCGTTTGGGTGACGTAGGGAATCAGGTTCTGCGGCACGCCGAGGGGTAGCTCCCCAATTTTGGCCGAGGCATGGGCTCCAATGGGGTTGAAGTAGCGCAGCAGAATGGTGCGCAGCCCACCCGCAGGAGCAGCCGCCACGTCCCGCAGAATGTCCTCGCACATCTGCTTGGTAGCCCCGTAGGGCGAGTTGGCCTTTTTGGTTGGCGTCTGCTCGGTTACGGGCAGGGCGTCGGGGATGCCGTACACGGTGCAGGAAGAGGAGAAAACCAAGGAGGCTACTCCGAACTCGCGCATTACCTGTAGCAGTGTCAGCAAGGAGCCCACGTTGTTCTGGTAGTACTCCAGGGGCTTTTCCATCGACTCACCCACGGCTTTGTAGGCGGCGAAGTGAATGACGCCCTTCAAGCTACCTTCTTCCGCAAACACGGCCCGCATGGCCTCGATGTCGTTGCAGTCGATGCCGTGAAAAGGAATCTTCACGCCCAGAATCTCCTCTACACCAGCCAGGGCCGACTGCTGAGAATTACTGAAGTTATCAACAACTACAGGCTGGAAACCAGCTTCGTACAACTCAACTACTGCGTGCGAACCGATGTAGCCAGCTCCACCCGTTACAAGGATTTTGGTTCTTTCCATCTGTCAAAATGTGAAGTGGGGAAGTAGTGAAGTGGCGAGTTGTTGCGCTGATAGCCAAACGTCAACCTCACCACTGCACAAGTTCACTTGTAGTTACAGGCTCCAGTAAGCCAAATCCTGAATTTTACCGCGGAACAAGCCCTTAATGTCAATCACCACGGCGGGCTGGTTGGTAATGCTCTTGAAGTAAGCCTCGTCGAGCTGGGTGTAGGGCTGGTGGCTTACCGCCACAATAATACCGTCGTAGTCCTGGCGCACCTCGTTTTCGGGCGTCAGGCGGAAGCCGTATTCGTGCTGCAGCTCGTCGGAATCGGCGTGCGGATCTACGATGTCCACATTCACCGAGAAATTTTTCAACTCCTGGATAACATCGGCCACCTTGGAGTTGCGGATATCTTCCACGTTTTCCTTGAAGGTAGCACCCATCACCAGCACCCGGCTTTTGGACACGTCCTTGCCCTGCTTAATCATGGTCTGCACCGTTTTGCGCGCGATGTAGGCGCCCATGTTGTCGTTGGTCGTGCGGCCCGACAGAATCACTTTTGCGTCGTAGCCCAGCTCTTTGGCCTTGTACGTCAGGTAGTACGGGTCCACGCCGATGCAGTGGCCGCCCACCAGGCCGGGCGAAAACTTCAGGAAGTTCCACTTTGTGCCCGCGGCCTCCAGCACCTCGTAGGTGTTGATGCTCATGCGGTCAAAAATCATCGACAGCTCGTTCATCAGCGCAATGTTCACGTCGCGCTGGGTGTTTTCGATGATTTTGGCGGCTTCGGCTACTTTAATGCTGCTGGCGCGATGCACCCCAGCCTGCACGACCAGCTCGTAGGTTTTGGCAATTTCCTCCAATGATTCGGCGTCGCAGCCGGCTACCACCTTCACAATGCTGGACAGGGTGTGCTCCTTGTCGCCGGGGTTGATGCGCTCGGGCGAGTAGCCTACCTTGAAATCCTGGGGAAACTTCAGGCCCGAGAGCTGCTCCATCACCGGAATGCAGTCTTCCTCGGTGCAGCCGGGGTACACGGTGCTTTCAAACACCACGTAATCGCCTTTCTTCAGCACTTTACCTACCGACGAGGAGGCGCCGAGCAACGGCTTCAAATCGGGCTGGGCGTGCTCATCAATGGGCGTGGGCACGGCCACGATGTAGAACGTAGCCTCGCGCAGCACGTCCAGGGAATCGGTAAACTCAATGTCGCAGCCCTCGAAATCCTTGGCCTCCAACTCCCCGCTCGGGTCAATGTTGTTGCGCATCATCTCGACCCGCTTGGCGTTTATATCAAAGCCAATGACCTGGATTTTGCGGGCGAATTCGAGGGCAATGGGCAGGCCTACGTAACCAAGGCCAATGACGGCCAGCTTGGCCTTTTTCTGGAGAAGTTGCTCGTACACGATAGCGGAACTTAGGAACTTGAAGACTTAGGATCGGGGCTCGCAAAAGCCGAAAAACTGAAACTTACCGCCGGCTAGCCGGGGCTGATACGGGAAACACGGCCGTCGGTTAGCTGGTAGCGCTCCTGGCCTTCGGGGCAGGCAGCGCGGCCAGCCTCATCGAAGGCTAGACGGTGACCCTGGGCGCTCATCCAGCCGCGCAGACGAGCCGGATTGCCATACACCAAGGCGTAGGCTGGCACGTCGCGGGTTACCACGGAGCCCGCACCTATGAAGGCATATTCACCCACGGTTACCCCGCACACAATCGTGCTGTTGGCCCCAATACTGACGCCCTGGGCCAAGCGGGTGGGCTGGTAGTGGCCCGGGCCCCGGCGGGGCACCGCGGCGCGCGGGTTGCGCACGTTGGTGAACACCACGGAAGGACCAATGAACACATCGTCGGCGCACTCTACGCCGGCGTACAGGCTCACATTGTTCTGGACTTTCACGTTGCGGCCCAGCGTCACGCCATCGGCCACAAATACATTCTGGCCCAGGGAGCACTCCGGCCCCAGCTCTGCGCCGGCACTCACGTGACAGAAATGCCAGATCCGGCACCCGGCGCCAATACGGCAGCCCTCGTCGAGGACGGCAGTAGGGTGCGCATAGTAACCAGAAGTGTCGGGCATGCCGAAGAAGTTGGTGAGCAGAATTTCAGCCGACAAAGGTAGGTGTTTTGGAAGTGTGATAAGAATTTATTGCCACACTTCCGCCTGAATATCGGCTCTTTGAATTGGTAGGCTACCTCGCCGGATGCCACCTTACCCCGCCCAGGTAGCCCGTACTAGTCGAGCTTTGCCAAACAAATCAAGGCGGGGCTCGACCTGCTGGTAGCCTAGAGCTTGCAACATAGCCATGGTTTCGGCGGCAAACTGCTCGTTAATCTCGAAATACAAAGCGCCGCCGGCGGCCAGCATTTCCTGGCCTAGTTCCGCAATGCGCCGGTAGAACAGCAGCGGATCGTGGTTGGGCACGAACAGGGCCGTGGCGGGCTCGTAGTTCAGTACGTTGGGCCGCATCAGGGGTCGTTCCTGTTCTAGCACGTAGGGCGGGTTGCTGACCAGCACGTCCAGCGGAGCCCCCAGCACCGGCTGCTCCCACAGAATATCAACCTGCTGAAAGTCGATGGCCACCCCGCAGGTAGCGGCATTGCGCCGGGCCACGGCCAGGGCTTCCCCTGAAACGTCTACGGCCGTTAGGTGGGGGGTGGGGAGCTGCTGGGCCAAGGCCAGTGGAATGCAGCCTGAGCCCGTGCCCACGTCCAGCACGTGCAGGCCTGCGCGGTGGCGCTGCTCCTGCACAATCAATGCCACTAATTCCTCTGTTTCGGGCCGTGGAATAAGGGTAGCAGGCGTTACTTCCAGCTCTAGTCCGGCAAAATACGCCACGCCCAGCACGTATTGCAGGGGTTCGTGGCGCAGCAAGCGGGCTTGTAGGGGCTCCAAGGCGGCCAGCGTGTCAGCGGGCACGGGCTGGGCGGCTTGCATGCGGCGCTGCAGGGGCGAGAAACCCAGCAAGTGCTCCAGCACCTGCCCGGCTATGGCTTCGGCCTCCGGGGCCGGGTAGATAGTAGCAAGATCAGCCGCGAGGCGGGTTGTAAGCTGGCGAAGCGTGGGCGGAAGCATATCACAAAAGTACGCCGGATTCACGACCGGCGCGGCGGGCTAGCCCTGGTTGCGCGCGGGCCCGTATCTTCACCGCCTGACCTCTGGCCTACCCCTCCCGCCCATGCCTACCCCTACCTCCTTCGATGAGCTTTTCATGCGTCGTGCCCTAGACCTGGCCCGCCTCGGCACCGGCTACGCGCGGCCTAACCCGCTGGTAGGCTGCGTTATCACGCACGAGGGGCGCATTATCGGGGAAGGCTGGCACCGGCAGTACGGCGGCCCCCATGCCGAAGTAAACGCCGTGGCCGCCGTCACGGACCCCGCGCTGCTGCCCCGCAGCCGGGTGTACGTCACGCTGGAGCCTTGCTCCCATTTCGGTAAAACCCCACCCTGCGCCGACCTGCTCATCGAAAAGAAAGTAGCCGAAGTCGTCATCTGCAACCTCGACCCCAACCCGTTGGTAGCGGGCCGGGGCATACAGAAGCTGCGGGATGCTGGTATCCAGGTAGAAACGGGTGTGCTGGAAGCGGAAGGGCGGGCCCTGAACCGGCGCTTCTTTACCTTTCAGGAGCAGCAGCGGCCCTACGTAGTGCTGAAGTGGGCCGAAACGGCGGATGGCTACCTGGCCGGGCCCTACTTTCAGCCCGTGGCCATCAGCGCAGAGCTGGCCCGGGTGGCCGTGCACCAGTGGCGGACCGAGGAGCACGCCATTCTGGTGGGCACCCGCACGGCCTTGCACGACAACCCGCGGCTGAACGCGCGCGAGTGGCCCGGTCCCGACCCCATCCGGCTGGTCATCGACAAGAACCTGAGCTTGCCGCCGACTCATCACCTCTTCGATGGCAGCCAGCCCACCGTCGTGTTTACGTACCGGGAGCGGGCTTCCCAGCCGAACCTGACCTACGTGACGCTGTCGGAGGCGGAAGACTTGTTTCCGCAGATTCTGCACCACTTATACCAGCAAGGGGTGCAGTCAGTGCTGGTGGAGGGTGGGCCAACGGTGCTCAACTCCCTGCTCAAGGATGGCTTATGGGACGAAGCGCGGGTAATCCGCAGCCACCGGCAACTGGGCGGAGGGGTTGCGGCCCCGCGCATTGGGCTAACGGGCCTGCGCGAACAGCTAGTGCTGGGCCCCGACGAGGTAATTATCTATGTGAAGTAGGCAAGGCGTGAATTTTTGAAGAAGTGAAGTGGGCCCGGCCCCACGGCGCAAGGTTGCTACCAGTACCTTTGGTAGTGAAGTACGCTGGCCTACTCGTTGATTAGCGTACTTCAGCATTTCCCCAACTCATCAACTCCCAGCAACTCATGGCTGAAGAACTTCACCTCGATACTACCGTCAGCAAGGCGGAACAATACCGCCAGCTTCTCCCCCAGATTGTAGCTCTTACTACCGGCGAGCCAGATCGGGTAGCCAACCTGGCCAATACGGCGGCGGCGCTGCGGCAAGCGTTTGGCTTTTTCTGGGTAGGCTTTTACTTGGTGCAAGGCCAGGAGCTGGTGCTGGGGCCTTTCCAGGGCCCCATTGCCTGCACCCGCATCCGGCACGGGAAGGGCGTGTGCGGGGCCAGCTGGGCCCAGGCCGTTACCCTGCTCGTGCCCGACGTAGAGCAGTTTCCCGGCCACATTGCTTGCAGCTCCGACTCAAAGTCAGAAATTGTAGTGCCGGTGCTTAAAAATGGCCAAGTAGTGGCCGTGCTGGATGTAGACAGCGACCAGCTAAACGATTTTGATCAAGATGACCAGCAAGCCTTAGAGCAGCTGATGACGGTGGTAGCGGAGTGGTTTTAGCGGAGTGGGGGCCGCGAAAAATAGGATAATCCGTTGGCTGGTGCTGATCTACCGCGCTCAGTGGCTTAACTTACTCCGCACAACCCCACTCCACCCCCACCCATGCGTAAAGTAGTATTATACATTGCCACCAGCCTCGACGGCTACATTGCCTCCCCCGACGGGTCCGTAGAATGGCTGCCCACTCCGCCCCCGGGCGAGGATTACGGGTACGCCAACTTCCTGGCCACGGCCGACGCCACGCTGTTAGGTCGGGCCACCTATGAGCAGGTGCTCTCCTTCGGGGAGTGGCCCTACCCGACCCTGACCAATTACGTGTTCACCCACCGGCCACCCGCGGAACCGGCCCACGCCTCGGTGCACTTCATAACGGAAGACCCCACCCGGTTCGTAACCCAGCTGAAGCAACAGCCCGGTAATACCATCTGGCTGATTGGGGGTAGCACGCTGGCTTCTCCGCTGCTGGCCGCCGGCCTGATTGATGAGCTGATGCTGTTCATTGTGCCCCAGCTGCTGGGCTCGGGCATTCCGCTGTGGCGGGAGCAGCCCCGGCCGCGCGCCCTCACCCTGCAGCGCACCCAAACCTGGCCCGATGGCACCACCCTGCTGCATTATCAGCTGCCAAGTACCGTAAAAAGTCAGATGGAAAGCCAGCAGCAGGGCGTTTTGCAATAGCTGGCCCCGTTATTACAAAAAGCTGAGGCCCCACTACCAGGTAGCGGGGCCTCGGCTTTTTTATTAGTATCTGACTTCGAGGCTAGAACAAGGAAGGAGCGTCGGTTTTGAGCTGGGCAATGATGGTTTGGCCACCTTTTACCTTTTCGCCAATCTGCACCTTCACTTCCGTATCAATGGGTACGAAAATATCCACGCGGGAGCCGAACTTGATGAAGCCGAACTCCTCGCCCTGGCTTACTTCGTCGCCTTCATTCACGTACCACACAATGCGGCGGGCCATGGCCCCGGCAATTTGCCGAAACAGTACAAACGGGCCGGCTTCCGACTCTACTACCACCGTAGTCCGCTCGTTTTTGGTGCTGCTTTTCGGGTGCCAGGCCACCAAGTAGTTGCCGGGATGATACTTGAAGTAGCGCACAATGCCCGAAATAGGGTTGCGGGTAATGTGCACGTTAATCGGCGACATGAAGATGCTGATCTGCTTGCGCTCATCGTCGAAGTATTCGGGCTCGTGCACGTTTTCGATGACGACCACCTTACCGTCGGCGGGAGCAATAACCAGGTCCTCGTGGGTGAACAAGCGCCGGGCCGGGCTCCGGAAGAACTGAAGCAGGGTCAGGAAGACGATAACGGAGATGCCCGCGAAAACTTTGTTGAAGCCGTCGTTTTCGGCATTATAGCGGAACAGCAGCAGGTTGGCGGCCAGCAAGGCCAGCAACGTAAAGAACAGAATACGTCGTCCTTCTTTGTGGATCTTCATATATCACTGATTAGCGCCAGCTTGGCAGAACTTCCTGCCGAAGGCGTCAATACAAGCTAACGGGAAAGGCAGCAACGAAAGTTGCCCTGAGTGGGAAAACAACCGTTCCTCGGCTTACAAAGATAGCCCGAGCCGTGAGGCCCGGGCTATCCGGAAGCAAATATAAGGAGGAGTTAGGAGACAGGAGGTAGTAGTGCGTGATGAAGAGACCAGAGCGGTTTTTCCCGCCTCCTCTTTCCCTACTACTACCCTCTGCTATTAGAAACCACCGCGGAATTTGTAGGTCTGGGCTACTTTATCAATGGCTACCACGTAGGCGGCAATGCGCATCGGGATGTTGTACTTCTGGGAGGTAGCGTACACCTTCTCGAAAGCCTCGTTCATGATGCGGTCGGCGCGTTCGGTCACCATGTCCTCGCTCCACTTAAAGCCCTGGCGGTTCTGCACCCACTCAAAGTAAGATACCGTTACCCCACCCGAGTTGGCCAGGATGTCGGGCACTACCATGATGCCTTTCTCATTGATAATGGGGTCAGCGGAAGCGGCCGTGGGGCCGTTGGCGCCCTCCACAATCAGCTTGGCCTTGATGTCGTGGGCGTTGTGCTCGGTAATCACGTCTTCGACAGCGGCCGGCACCAGCAGGTCTACCTCGGAAGTCAGCAAATCGTCGGCGTTGTCCATGAGGGTAGCACCGGTGTAGCCATCGAGGCGGCCCTTGTGCACGTTTTTGTACGCTACGGCCTCGTCGATGTTGATGCCGTTCTCATTCCAGTACGCGCCGCTTACGTCGGAAATGCACTTAATTTTCACGCCCTGCTCGCTGAGCAGCTTGGCCGCCCAAGAGCCCACGTTGCCAAAGCCCTGGACGGCGGCCGACGTCTGCTTGGGGTCCATGCCCAGCTTTTTCATGGCGGCCAGCGCCGATACCATCACGCCGCGGCCCGTGGCCTCGGTGCGGCCCAGGGAGCCACCCATTACCAGGGGCTTGCCCGTTACTACGGCCGGGGAGGTAGCGCCTACCGTTTTGCTGAACTCGTCCATCAGCCAAGCCATTTCGCGCGGACCGGTGCCCATGTCGGGAGCCGGAATGTCGCGGTCGGGGCCGAATACGTCCTTCATGGCCAGGGTGTAGCCCCGGGTGAGGCGCTCAATTTCGCCGGCGCTCATGGTGGTTGGGTCGCAGATAATACCGCCCTTGGCACCGCCGTACGGGATATCCACCACGGCGCACTTCCAGGTCATCCAGGCGGCCAGGGCCTTCACCTCGTCGAGGTGCACGTTCTTATCGTAGCGGATTCCGCCTTTCGAAGGGCCCAGGATGGTGTTGTGCACCACGCGGTAGCCCTCGAATACCCGCACTTTGCCGTTGTCCATCGTCACGGGAATGTGCACGATGATTTGCTTGTCGGGTGCTTTCAGGACGTTGTAGGTTTCGTCATCGAGCCCGAGGATTTCCGTGGCCACGTTGAAACGTGACATCATAGATTCCAGGGGATTTTCGGCATCGACGCGGGGAGCCGGCTCTTTGTACACCGTGGTGGCAGCCATACGGGGTTGGGGTTGGGGTGGGTGAGATTAAAAAAGCAGGCGACTCAAGCGGTGGGAGCTACAAGTCGCGCACGAGAAAATTGGGTGGTCAAAGGTAGTAGGTTTATGCCATACGGCAGGAAGCGGATGCAGGGTGCAGAACAGCAGCCAACTGCCCGCTGCTCAACTTCTCAGGGAAGCCGGCTGTCCACTACGAAGGTTTGCAACTGCTTGCGCCAATACCTGCTTGCATTTATAAAAGTTGCGGCCGCATTTTCCACGAAAAAGCCGAACGCCCGGCGCTGGGTCATTCGGCTTTTCCGGGGGCAGAGCAACCAGCACTACCCCAGCAGCAGGCGCAGTAGGGCCAGTACCGGCAGAATAAAGAGGAAGGCATCAAACCGGTCGAGCAGGCCGCCGTGGCCGGGCATGATGCGGCCCGAATCTTTGATGTCGACGCTGCGCTTGAGCATGGATTCGGCCAGGTCGCCCAAGGGGCCGAACACGGCTACCACGCCGGCCACTACCAGGCGGTAAGTCAGGGAGAGTTCGGGCAGCAGGTAGCCCAGAGCCCAGCCCATGGCCAGGGTGAGCAGAAAGCCGCCTACGGCCCCTTCCCAGGTTTTGCCGGGCGAGATTTTCGGGGCCAGCTTATGCTTACCAAACGTTTTGCCGGCCGCGTACGCCCCAATATCCGAAGACCATACCAGCAGTAGCAAGGCAAAGATGCGGCGGTAGTCGTAGCCGGCTTCGGTGAAAGCCAGCACGTTGAGCAGGCTCATCGGCAAGCTCACGTAGAGCAAGCCCAATAGCGCCACGCCCACGTTAGAAAAGGGTGAAAACTCCTGATTTGCGCGGGGCCAAGCCGCCATTTCCCGCAGAATTAGGATAACGGGCAACAGCAGCACCAAAGAAAAACCTAGCCGAAGCACCAAGTCTTTCACTGCCTCGTCGCCAGTAGTCAAGCTGCTAGGATTGAGAGTACCTAGAGATGCCCCCCCAATGTGTAGCTCGTTGAGGTAGTGAGGCATAGCACACAAATAAGCCGCCCCCATAAACAGCACCAGGCTCAGCCCGCCTCCCAACATAGCCGCCGGCTTGTAGCCTACCTCCCGCATCATGCGGTAGAATTCCCAGAGCATCCGCATTTGCACCAGCCCGAAAAACAGCGCGAATGTCCAGGCGCTGTACCAGACGCTACCCAGCAGCAGCACGGCCCCGATTACGCCAAAAATGATGCGCTGAGTCAGATTCGACATGGCAGGCTTACCCGCTGGGGGCTCGGTGGTAGTGGGGGAAGCGGGCGTGGGAGAGGTCGACAACGGGCAGTAGTAAGGGTTGGGAATTGGGAAGGAAATGGGTCGGAGGTGACGGCACTACGGGGCGTTTAGCCCTCTGAGCGGGTGGCATCCACGCCATCGTGGCTGAGGGTGCGGGCCCCGGCAGAAGCCGCCCCGGCCTGGCGAACCGCCACACCCGTACTACCCAAGGTGCGCAGCTGGGTGGGCTCGTCCTCGGGCCGGGTGCCCTCCATCTGCTCGCGCAGGTACCAAAGCAGGCCCGCGCCAATAAGCAGGGAAGCCACCACCAGGTACCAGGGCATGCTTTCCGTCGAGTCGGGGTCGAAGCTGGCCGCCGACCATTGCCGCTGCTGGGCATATAATATGAGCAACTGAAAGGCATTTTGGGTGAAGTGCGCGGCCATGGGCACCAGAATGTTACCGCTCCACTCGTAGAGGTAGCCCAACACCAGCCCCAGCACAAAGCGCGGTACGAAGCCGAAAAACTGCTGGTGAATGGCGCTGAAAATGGCCGCGGCCAGCCAAATGCCTACATGGCGGGAGTTAAACCACTGCACCAGATTGCGCTGCAACACCCCGCGAAAAAACAGCTCCTCGCTAAAGGCCGGAATGACGGCCAGCACTACCAGCGCTACCAGCAGGCGGGCGGTAGAGTTCAGGCGCGCCAGAAATTCCGTGGCTTTCTTGAGTTCCAGCTCTTTGGCCTGGGCCCACTCTTCAAACCCGCTTAAAAAGCCAGGAAAGTGAATTCCCTGATTCCACTCGATGAGCACAGCCATGGCGGGCAGGCTGCTGATAATCAGGAGGGCCGCCAGCAGAAGCCATTGGGCCCGTACCGGCCGGCGGGGCGTGAAGTACTCACTCCAGCGGTAGCCGGTAACGGCCGCAAGCCCCAGGGCCGCGCCGCCCAGCATTACCAGCAGCGTAACGCCCTGGGAAAGCATGAGCACGCCCCAGCCGTTGGGGTGGCCCTGGGGGTTTTGGGCAACGTTGCCCAGCTCCTGCATGCCTACCCCGAACAGCAGCTTGTTGAACACCATGGTGAAAAAGCCCGCAATACACAGCGTGGCGACGGTAAGCAGCAGCAGCAGCGCCAGGTTGGCGAAGGGGTGCAACCGGCTGGAGACGAAACCTTTCATGGGTGGTTAGGGTCTTAGAGACTTCGGGTCGGGGGTCTTGGAAGCGGTGGAACGGCTCTACGCTGGTGCGTCAGTTAAGCCCCGACGCTCCCCGGATATGAAGACCCTGAACTAATCGTAAATTTGCGCAAAATACTAGAATAGACTGCCGTGGTACACATCCGCAATATTGCCCTGCCTGATTTCCCCTTACTGCTCGCGCCCATGGAGGACGTGTCGGACCCGCCGTTCCGGGCCGTGTGCAAGCAAGGCGGGGCTGATTTGATGTACACCGAGTTTATTTCCTCGGAGGGCCTGATTCGGGCGGCGGCCAAAAGCCGGCAGAAGCTGGACGTGTTCGACTACGAGCGGCCCATTGGTATTCAGCTATTCGGCTCCGATGTAGACACCATGGGCGAGTGCGCCCGTATCAGCACCGAGGCCGGCCCCGACCTCATCGACATCAACTACGGCTGCCCCGTAAAGCAAGTGGCCTGCCGGGGGGCCGGCGCGGCCCTGCTGCGCGACATTCCGAAGATGGTGCAAATGACCTCGGCCGTAGTAAAGGCTACCCACCTGCCCGTGACGGTAAAAACCCGCCTGGGCTGGGATGATACTACCAAGAACGTGGAAGAGGTAGCCGAACGCCTGCAGGACATTGGTATTGAAGCTCTTACCGTGCACGGCCGCACCCGCGTGCAGATGTACAAGGGCGAAGCCGACTGGCGGCTGATTGCCGCCATCAAAAACAACCCGCGCATTAAAATTCCCATCTTCGGCAACGGCGACATCGACTCGCCCCAGAAGGCCGTGGAGTACAAAAACCGCTACGGCGTTGATGGCGTGATGATTGGTCGCGCGGCCATTGGCTACCCCTGGATTTTCCGGGAAGTAAAGCACTTCGTGGCCACCGGGGAGCTGCTGGCGCCCCCTACCGTGGAGGAGCGGGTGCAAGCCTGCCGCATGCACTTCGAGAAAAGCCTGGAGTGGAAAGGCCCGCGGGCCGGCGTGTTCGAAATGCGCCGCCACTACGCCCAGTACTTCCGGGGCCTGGAGGGTGCCCGCCAGTGGCGCAGCCGCCTGGTGGAAAGCAACGACCCGTTGGAAATCCACGCCATCATGGATGAAATCATTGCCGCTGAGCCGGTTTTGGTGGGGTAGTTTACTGTCTACTTTCTATAAACGTCATTCCGAGCGGAGTCGAGGAATCTCGCGTGCTGACGTTGTTACCATTGCAACGTCAGCACGCGAGATTCCTCGACTCCGCTCGGAATGACGTTCTACATTTTATCAATCTTCTCCCCCATGCCTACTGCCCCCACTCCGGCTGTTGCCACGGCTCCTACCTCGCCGGCAGTTGCGCCGCCCCCACCCCACCGAACGCCCACGTCGGCCTGGGTGCTGCTGCTGATTCTGGCCAGCATTTGGGGCACGTCCTTTATTCTGATGAAGAAGGGGCTGGTGGTGTTTTCGGCCTTGGAGCTGGGCGCCACGCGAGTGAGCGTGGCGGCGTTGCTGCTGCTGCCGTTTGCCCTGAAGCACCTCGGCAAGGTAGACCGGGGGCATTTCAAGTGGCTGGTGCTGAGCGGGGTGGTGGGCACGCTGGTTCCGGCCTTCCTCTTTGCCTACGCCGAAACCCAGCTGGCCTCGGGCCTGGCCGGCGTGCTGAATGCCCTGACGGCCGTGTTTACCCTGGTGGTGGGTGCCTTGTTTTTCGGGCAGCAGCTCACGGGCCTGCGGGTAGCTGGTATTGCGCTGGGCTTGGTGGGCACGGTGGTGCTCATGCTGCTGGGCGGCAGCGGCGGCGACGCTACCCCGACCGGGGAGGGCAATGCCTGGTACGGCCTGTATATTGTGCTGGCAACCCTGGGCTACGGCGTGAGCGTGAACGTAATCAAGCACCGCTTCCACGGCATTCCTTCCGTGGCCGTGACGGGGCTGTTGCTGCTGTTCATCGGGGGGCCGGCCCTGGCTTTTTTGCTAGTGGGCACCGAGTTTCTGCACAAGCTAGCTACCGTACCCGGGGCCTGGACGGCCTTTGGCTACATTGCCTTGCTGGCAACCATGAGCACGGCCGTAGCCATGGTCCTGTTCAATAAGCTCATCCAAAGCTCCACGGCCTTATTTGCGGCTTCCAACACCTACCTGGTGCCAGTAGTAGCCCTGGGCTGGGGCCTGCTGGATGGGGAAAGTTTCAACCTCTGGCATCTGCTGGGCATGATTATCATTCTGCTTAGCGTGTTCATTATCAATCGGGCCCGGTAATACCTGAAGCACCCCGCGCGGCCTACCACTTAAGCCTACCTATCTACTAAGCACAGTAAATGGGTAGGCTTTTCTGTGTGAGGAATGGCGTGATTCCTATGCTCGCCAACGGCCGGAGAAAAGCACATATCTTATTTATACCAGCAGATCGAAGTCCGTCCTTCAGGGGTAGGATGCACAAGCCAATTTCAGCAAGAAACTACCCGTAGCACGCTGGTTTTCGGCGTAGTTGCAGGCTCTGAAAACCAGCTTACCGGAGTTAAACTGAACGCCCTATTGAGTCACAAAAAACCTGGCTTAAAATCAATAGCTTATCAATAATATAGGTATGCTTACCACTAATTTTGTGTATATTATCCCTTCACCTCTGCGTCATCATGCTCTACTCCGCTGCACACACCTATGTCACATGTTTCACCGGCTGTCACGGCCTTCCCCAGCCCCGGGCTGGTTGTCAGTTATGCTGATGGCCTACGCTATGTAAAGCACCGGCTCAACTCCTTTGCGCATGGTGCGCTCAAGCCCTGGGCCGAAAGCCAAGGCATGAACTACACCATGGTCGTGAACCTGAAAAACTCCCAGCTGGCCAAGCAAACTCCGCTGCTGGTGCAGCGCATTCTGCTCACGTTTGGCTTCGAGACGGACCCTATTCGCCTGATGCAGGACGGACAGCAGTCCTACCAGTTTTTGTTTCGCACACCCGAGCAACTGCAGCTGTTTCACTCGCAGCTTTCATTTTACGAGCCAGAGGGCCCGTCTTCTTCCCCGTCACGCTAACGCAACTACCCTAGTACCTTTTCCCGCTTCCACAGCAACCAGCTCATCCCGACGCAGAGCAGGTGGTTGCTGCCCCAAGCAGGCAAGGTCAGGCCGTTCCTCTGAAAGGGCTCTGCTGCACCTGCGGCGGGGCCTTTTCGCGCGTTAAAGCGCCGGTTTTAGCACCCCGTTCACTTCCAGCAGGCTACCCTGCTCCAGCAGTTCTAACAGCACGGGCTCCAGCTGCTGCCGCATTTCTTCGCTGAGACGAGCAAAGCCGAGCAAACGCACCGCCGGCAGAAACACTGCCTCGCGGGGCAGCGCAAAGCTTTGCTCCACCACGGTGCGCAGGGCGCGGGCCAGTTCTTCCGGCGCCACAAAGCCCAGCTTACGCGAAATAGCTGGCAGCTGACTTCGGTCGCGGAGAGGAGGCTGTTGCATGGCGTTATCCCAGAGAAAATCACCCTCCCGGCGCACGTGGCGCAGGTTGTGGGCCAGCAAGGCCGCGTCCTGCCCGGCCTTGCGAATGCGGGCCCCTACCTGCGTGGCCCCGCTGGCCTGGGCCAGCCGCCGGGTGGCCTCCTCTAGGTGCACCGGGCTTTCAATGCGGACTACCTGAGCCAGCCACAGCGCCAGCTGGCCCAGGCTGTGCTGGTGCAGCTCGCGGTGGGCCACGGCGGCCGGCAACTGAGCCACCTGATAGGGTTCGGCCAGGGCTACGGGGGTAACAGGTGCTTTATCACGGGCAATACCCGCTGGCGCTTCGAGCTCCAGCGCCGGTAGTTCTTCCGGCTCATCGGCCTGGTCGAGGGCGGCCCGGCGGCGGGCTTCCTCAATGGCCTGCACGGCGCGCTCGGTTTCGGCGGCCGGGTCGCGCAGCCAGTCGGTGCTCCAAATGCGGTGCAGGCGCCAGCCCACGTTTTCGAGCACCTGCTGGCGCAGCCGGTCCCGGTCGCGGGCCGAGCGGGCGCTGTGGTACATGGCCCCGTCGCACTCAATGCCCAGCACGTAGCGCCCCGGCTGGTTGGGGTCGACCACGGCCAAATCGAGGTAAAAGCCCTGGGAGCCAATCTGGGGGCGCACCACGTAGCCGCGGGCCGTGAGGGCACGGTGCACCGCTTCCTCAAACGGCGACTCCGGGGCCCGGCCGGTTTCCTCGTTCTGGTTGAGACGGCCGTGCTGGGCGAAGCCCAGGAAGGTTTTGAGCGCGGCTACGCCCCGGGCTTTGGTGCGGCTCAGGTCCAGGTCGTCGGCAGTAAGGTTGGTAAATACTTCGCAGCGCTGCTTAGCCCGGGTAATGAGCACGTTCAGGCGCCGCTCGCCGCCTTCCCCGTTCAGGGGCCCGAAGCTCATGCTCAGGTAGCCTTCCTGGGTGCGGCCGTAGCCGATGCTAATCAGGATGACGTCCCGCTCGTCGCCCTGCACGTTTTCCAGGTTTTTCACGAAGAAGGGCTCGTGCAGGTGGCGGTTGAAGAACTCCTCGGTTTCGGGGTGCTGGCGGCGCAGCTTTTCCAGCGCATCCTGAATGGCCTGGCGCTGGGCCGTGCTGAAGGCCACTACCCCCAGCGTGAGGCGCGGGGTGGTGCGGGCGTGGTGCAGCACCGCTTCGGCCACGGCCTGGGCTTCCAGCGAATTGGTGCGCGTGGTGCCCCGCTCGTAATGTGTGTGGGGCAAATGGTGGTAGACCAGCCCCAACTGCCCCTGCCCGCCCGGACTCGGGAAAATCACCAGCTTGTCGTCGTAGAACAAGTGGTTAGATGCCGCAATCAGGCTTTCGTGGAGGCTGCGGTAGTGCCAGCGCAGCATTCGCTCGGGCATTTGGCGGGCCTTGCACAACTCCAGAATGCTTTGGATGTCGGCCGTTACGTTTTCCTCGTCCGCCTCTTCGCCAGCTCCGGTAAGCGAATCGAAAAACGAGGTAGGCGGCAGCTGCTTGGAGTCGCCGACGACTACCAGCTGCCGGCCGCGGGCAATGGCGCCCAACGCTTCCACGGGCTTCACCTGCGAGGCTTCGTCGAACACCACCAAATCGAACTCCACGGCGCCCGGCGGCAGGTAGCCGGCTACCGACAGCGGCGACATCATGAACACCGGCTTAATGGCCTGCACTGCCCGCCCGGCTTGCTGCATAAGCTTGCGCAGGGGTAGGTGGCGGGCTTTCTTGGCGAATTCGTTGCGCAAAAGCAGCATCTGGCCGCCGGCTTGCTGGTTGGGTAGCTGCTCGAAGTGCTGCTGCATGGCCCGCACCCGGTTGTGGTAGAGCGAGTCCCGGTCGGCCTGACGGAAGCGGACGGCCATTTCCTCGTGGCTGGCGCGCTCAAACTGCCGCAGGGCCGGGTACTGCTCGTAGGCCAGCTTCTGCAGGTATTCCAGCCACGTTTGGCGCACAGCCGCTACCAGGTGGTGGGCGGCCGGCTCCCAGCGCTCAGCAAGCAGGAGCAGCTCCGGCAACCCTTCGGCGTGCACGGCGGCCGCCACGTTGTTCCATTCGGTGGTGAGGCGCAGGGCCGGCAAGTCCGCCTGCCAGGCGGCCAGCGTGGCCAGCTGGGCGGCGAAGAGTTGAAACTGCAGGCGGCCGCTTGGGCCAAACCGGCGGGCTTCGTTGAGTTGCAGTGCATCAACCAGGGCCTGCAGGGCGCTGCGGTGCCGGGCCAGGGCAGCTTCGAGAGAAGCCAGCCGGGCGGTTAAGGTTTCACGTTCTGGCGGCTGGGTCAGGTAGGCGAGCAAGGCCGCTGGCAGCTCCTTGCGGCTGATGCGCTGGTGGGTGCGGAACAGGTACTCGTGCGTTTTCGCCAACGCCGACCACTCCGAGCGCAGGCCCTGCCACGCATTGCCAAACAAACCCCGCATCTGGCCGCTGGCTTCCGTAAGAAGCTGCTCGTGGCGAGCGGTTTCGTGAATGGCGTCGATGGTGCTGATTACCGCATCCGCTTCGGGGGGCAGCGGACCGCGCCAGAGGCTTTGCAGGCGCTTCTTGGCCTTGCGGTAGTCACTGTTCAGGAATTTCCACCACTTGCCTGCGTAGCTCAGGAAGGCGGCCCGCTCCGAAAGCAGTTGCTGCCCCCAGGCCTCGGGTAGCAGCAGGGGCTCGTACTGCTGACGCAGGCGGGCGTAGGCCGCCCCGGCTTCCAGAACTTCATTGATGCGGCTGGCCCGTTCCTGCCAGCTTTTGTCAGCTACGGCAGCTTCAGCCAGGCCAGGAGCCAGCAGGGCGTGGCGGGCGGCGGGCAGCAAGGCTTCGGCGGCGGCGCGGTCAGCGGGAACGGGTTGCTGGCCAAGGTGCTCAGCTAGCGCCTCGGCAGCACTCTGCAGGGTAGTTACTGCCTCTCGGGCTTCTTGCAGGCGCTGCGCCAGCTGCTCCTGCCCGGCGGGTAGTAGCACCGTCAGTTCGCTACCCCAGAACAGCAGGTCTTTTGGCCGCCCGACTTTTTGCAGGGTAGCCTGCAGGCGCGCGGCCAGGGTTTCGGCGTGGGCGGCGTCGGCATCGGTCCACTCGGGTAGGCGCGGAAGCACGAGCCGGGGCAGTTCTACCGGCCCCCGCGTCTCATTCAGGCGGGCCAGCTCGCCTACTACCTGCTGGGCGGTGCGACGGCTGCAACCCAGCGGAGCATTCACGGCCAGGGCGTAGTCGTTGAGGGCGGCGCGGTAGCGGGGCAACAGGGTCATCTGGTCGGCTACCAGCGCCGCCGTAGCGGGTCGGCCGAGGCTTAAGGTCTGCTTCAGCTCATCGTGCAGGGCTTTTTTGTTGGCTTTGTGGCTGTGCAGCTCCAGGCAGGCCGCGCCCAGGCCCAGGGTGTCGAGGCGGCGCTTTACCACTTCCAGGGCGGCCATTTTCTCGGCCACGAACAGCACTTTTTTACCCGCCCCAATGGCTTCGGCCAGCAGGTTGGCAATGGTTTGCGACTTGCCCGTGCCGGGCGGCCCCTGAATAACCAGGTTGCGACCTTCGTGCACGGCCAGCAGGGCCAGCAGCTGAGAGGAGTCGGCGTCCAGTACCTGGTGCAGCTCGTGGGCCGGGCTTTCGGTGTCAAGAAAGGCCGTGTCGCTGAGGGTAGTCGCGGCTTCCCGGAAACCCGTGTCGGGGCCCAGCAGGGCGGCAATGGCCGGGTGGTTGAGCAGGGGGGCGTCGGTGGGCCAGAGGGCGGGGTCCAGGTCGCGGTAGAGCATGAACTTACCGAAGGAGAAGAAGCCCAGCACGATAGTATTGGGGTGCATCTGCCAGCGCGGCAGGCCACCAATGGCGCGGCTTACGCTGGCAAAATACTCGGCCGGGTGCAGGTCGTCTTCGGCTTCGGGCAGGGGCAGCGCTACCCCGAAGCTGGCCCGCAGCTTGGCCTGCAACGAGAGGTTGCCTTCCACATCGGCGCCGGTGTGGCGCAGGCGGAACCGCTCGGCAGCAGTGCCGCGCTCCAGCAGCACGGGCACCAGCAGCAGGGGCGCGTGGCGGGGTTCCGGGCTGCTTTCCGCCTCGTACCAGGTGAGCTGGCCCAGCGCCAGGTACAGAATATTCACCCTCGTTTCTTCCAGACTGGTGCGGGCGGTGTAGTAGGTGTTAAGCAGCCGGGCCTCCAGTTTATCTACCGGGTCGTCGGTTTGCAGCTTATTATCCGTGAGCAGGGCGGCCTGCTCCGCCGCCGGGAGTTCCGCCGGTAGGGGCACCGGCTCCTGAGCGGCCTGATAATATTCGTCGCGGCGGGCTTGGGCTTCCGTGGCGCTTACTCCGGCTTCGGCGGCTTCCAGGTGCGTAAAGCCGCTCATGTACTGCACTGAATCCGGGGACTTTAGGGTTTTTCGGGAGCCCGGCGCGCCCTGGAAATACATGGTTTTGCCTTGGCGTACCAGCACCTCGTATACCGCCCCCGACTCCTCGCGCGCTACCGTTACGCCCCGGGCCGGCGAGGCCCGGAAGTTGAGCAGGGGGTTGCGCAGGCCCAGGTCCAGGAGCTCCTGGCGGGAAGCTTCCAGGCGCGCGGCCAGCGAGGTAGCGGTATCAGCAGCCGACATAGCGTACAGAGAAACAAAAACCGATCAGACGAAAAGTGGCAGACACACAAAACCCGCCGGCTGCCAGCGCCGACGGGTTAGGAAAGGTACCGGACGACGGCAGAATCTACTGGCTCACGGCAGCTACTTTTTTCAGCCCCAATCGGCTGTGCTTGAAGCCGTAGTTGAAGTAAAGGGCTAGGCCAATAACGAGCCAGCCGAAGAACAGCAGCCAGTTGTTGATGCCCAGCTGGGTCATCAGGTAGAGATTGGTGAGCAGGCCCAGGGTAGGCAGCAGGGAGAGGCGCTTGCGGAAGGACAACCAGGCCAGCCCGAGGCAGAACCCAATAAACACCAGCATCGGGATGTAGTGGCGGAACTCCTCGTAGCCTCCTTCGCCGCGCACGGCGCTGCCGAAGGCGCGGAGCCCCTCCTGGTTATACACGAACAGCAAGCCCAGCCCCACGAGCATAACCAAGGGCACCAGAAACTGCCCATTGATGTAGGGCACCTTGAAACGGGCCTCGCTTTGGCCGTGGGGGTCAATGATAAGGATGCCCCCGCACACCAGCGCAAAGGCAAACAAGGTCCCGATGCTCGTCAGGTCAATTACCAGGTCCATGTTCAGCAGCAGGGCCGGCACGCCCACGAAGAAACCCGTGACAATGGTACTGAACGAGGGCGTGTGAAACTTGGGGTGCACCTTGGCAAACACCGGCGGCAGCAGCCCGTCGCGGCTCATGGTCATCCAGATGCGGGGCTGCCCAATCTGGAACACGAGCAGCACGGAGGCCATGGCAAACACCGCCGACACGGCCACCACCCCGGCCAGCCAATTCAACCCCACTTTCTGGAACACAAAGGCCAGCGGGTCGCCCACGCCCAGCTCCTTGTAGGATACCATACCGGTGAGTACCAGCGTGATAATAACGTAGAGCACGGTGCAGATAATGAGGGCGTAAATCATGGCCCGGGGCAGGTCGCGCTGGGGATTTTTGCACTCCTCAGCCGTCGTGCTGATGGCATCGAAACCGATGTAGGCAAAAAACACGGCCGACACGCCCTTCAGCACCCCACCTACCCCGTTCGGGGCGAAAGGAGTCCAGTTGCCGGGCTGCACGTAGAAAACGCCCACGCCAATAACAGTGGCCACCACAATCAGCTTCAGCAGCACCAGCAGGTTGGAGGCATTCTTGGATTCCTTGATGCCGATGTAAACAATGGCCGTAATCAGCAGGGTAATCAGGCCGGCGGGCAAGTCAATCACCAGGCGCAAACCGCCGAACAGCTCGGGGGCCGAGGCCCAGGTTTGGTAGCCAGCCAGTTGAGCCGGGGAGGCTTCGGCCAGCGGCTTGCCGGCCTGCATCAGGGCCAGTACCTCAGTGTAGTGCTTGTGGGCGCTTTGCATGCCCATGGTGAGGTAGCTCGGGATATGCACCCCAATGCCGTCGAGCAGCCCGGTAAAGTAATCGGACCAGGATATGGCCACCACGATGTTGCCCACGGCGTACTCCATAATCAGGGCCCAGCCGATAATCCAGGCGGCCAGCTCCCCGAAGGAGGCGTAGGCATAGGTGTAGGCCGAGCCGCTCACGGGAATGGTAGCCGCAAACTGGGCGTAGCACAAAGCCGAGAAGGCGCAGGCAATGGCCGTAAACACGAACAGCAGCGACACGGCCGGTCCGCCGTCGTGGGAGGCGTTGCCGATGGTGCTGAAGATGCCCGCCCCAATGACGGCGGCAATGCCCAGGGCCGTCAGGTCGCGCACGGTTAGGTGCCGGGCCAGCCCCCCGCTTTCGCCGGGTCCGTGACCTTCGGCATCGGCGGGCGGGTTGTGCAGAATATCAGTCAGGCTTTTGCGGCGAAACAGGCCGCTGAGGCGCGAGGGCGGAAGAGGTGTAGACAAGGCCGTAGTGAGAGGTTAAGGGGGCAAAAGATACAGAATAATGCGCGGGGCTGCACGCCAGGAGCCCGCGCCACTACTTCAGCTACCCTGAAACAAGGTGCAGTGGCCGCGTCCTACCCAAGAAAAATTGGTGGTACACTATGGAATGTAGCCGGGCGCGGCATCAACCAGATAAACCGCTATTTTCTACGCTTATGCCCCGCCCCATCCTAACCGTTCCGCAGCCCTGCCACGAAAGCTGGGCCGCCATGACGCCCGCCGCCCAGGGCCGCCACTGCGCCGCCTGTAGCAAGGTAGTCGTGGATTTCACCCGCATGTCGGATGCCGAGTTGCTAGCCTATCTGAGTCAGGCCAAGGGTACTACCTGCGGGCGTTTCACGGGGCACCAGCTGAATCGGCCGCTGCGCGCTCCGGCTATGGCTACCCGGTGGTGGCAGATAGGGGCCGCGCTGGCCGTGCTGAGCGTGGGCGTAGCCGCGGCGCCGGTAGCGGCTCAAACCAAAAACGCGCCGGTAGAGCAACGCATTACCATGGGAATGTTGCCGATTACGGCTGACTTGTTAGTACCGCAAACCATCATCAGCGGCTGGGTTACTGATGCGGCTGGCACTCATCTGCCTGGCGTCACGGTGCTCGTGCAAGGCACTACTACTGGAGTAAGCACTGGCCCAGACGGAAGCTTTGCCCTGTCACTACCCGCTACCAATCAACCCATTGTGCTACTATTTAGCAGCATTGGATTCGAGCCCCGGCAGGTAACCGTTCAACCAAGCTCGGGCACAAGCGCCGTCACTGTTGAGCTTACTATGGACTACACGGTCATGGGATTGATGTACGCGCCCCACTGGTACACCCCGCGTGGCCTCTGGCAGCGCCTGACTCAGCTGCTTCAGCGGTAGCAAAACGTGCCGGCAGCCAAACCTTTCGGCCCCGAAAAACCTTATGCCGGGGTATGAAGAATTTGCTGCTCGCTACCCTTCTCCTGTTAGTAACCACCTCCGGCTGCGCCCTCAAGCCCACGAATAAGCACGACGTATTTACGGAGCGGGCCCAACTGCCCCAAGAAGAGGCCGTGCATAAACAGAACTCCCTGGAATGGTGGTACTTCACGGGCCACCTGCGCGACAAGGCCACCGGCGAGACGTTCGGGGTGGAGTACGTATTCTTCCACTTTAACCTCACCGGCCAGAAGGACTGGCAGATGGTCAACTTTGCCCTTACCGATCCGCAGCAGCAGCAGTTTCGCTACGACTATAAGGTGGAGCGCCTGCCCCAACTGCTGGCCCCAACCCTGCCGCTGAACCTGAGCATGCAGAAACAGGCCCAGCGCTGGACGCTCAGCGGGCAAGAAGGCCGCTACCGCCTGCGGGCCCGCATGGCCGCGCACACCGGCCACGCCATCGACCTGACGACTACCCCCACCAAGCCCATCCTACTGCACGGCGGCACCGGCTACGAGCACTACGGCCCTACGGCTACGGCTGGCTACTACAGTTACCCGCGCCTGCAAGCCAGCGGCTCGGTTGAAATCAATGGCAAAGTCCGGCAGGTAGAGGGCGAGCTGTGGTACGACCGGCAGTGGAATTGCAACAGTGTAACCACCAAGGACCTGGGCTGGGACTGGTTTAGCATTCAGCTCGACGAGCCCCGGGAGGAAATTATGGCCTACCAGCTCTACAACAAGGCCACCGGGCAAAGCATTGGAGGCGGCTCCCACTACGGAGCACAAGCCCAGAATACGCACCTCGACCAAACCGACTTTCAGCTGGAGCCCCTGGCCTACTGGACCAGCCCGCACTCCCGGCTGCGCTACCCCAGCAAGTGGCGCCTGCGCATCCCCAGCCAGGGCTACGACCTGACCATCACGCCCGTCATGCAGGATCAGGAGTTGACGCTCAAGCTATTCGCGGGCATCAAAATGCATTATTGGGAAGGCATGTGCCGGGTAGAAGGCACCCACCACGGCAAGCCCGTGCGCGGCAATAGCTACGTGGAAATCACCAATCGTGCAGAGGTGAAAAAGGTCCGGGAAGGGGCGAAAGACGTTACCACGCAGGAGCGGAAAACTGAGCAAAGCAACTAGCCCTCCGGCTGGCGAGCCGCTACCCTACCCGTTCAGAATTACCCGGAAGGTAGTGCCGCGGCCTACCTCGCTCCACTTCACGAAGAGGCGGCCTTTGTGGTAGTTTTCAATAATGCGCTTGGCCAGGGCCAACCCCAGGCCCCAGCCGCGTTTCTTGGTGGTATAGCCGGGTAGAAACACGCTTTCGAGCTTGCTTTTCGGGATGCCCTTGCCGGTATCGGTGATGTCGATGGCAATCTGGGACTTATTGCGCACCGGGCGGCGCAGGTGAATGGTGATGCTGCCCCTGCCGTCCATGGCGTCCACGGCGTTTTTGCAGATGTTCTCGATTACCCAGTCGAAGAGCGGTATGTTGACCTGGGCGGGCGTATCGGTGGGCAGGTCGGTTTTTATTTCGAAGCTCACCTTTCTCGACACCCGGCTTTGCAGGTAGCTAATGGCGTTCTGGGTTACGCGCAGGATGTTCTCGTCTTTGAGCACGGGCACGGAACCGATGTTGCTGAACCGTTCCGTAATGATTTCCAGCCGCCGGATGTCCTTGCCCAGCTCCTCCACAATGGGCTCACCCCTAAAGCGTTCCGACTCGCGCAAATAGGCCTGCCAGCCCACCAAGCTGCTGAGCGGGGTGCCCAGCTGGTGGGCCGTTTCCTTGGCCAGGCCCACCCACACGCGGTTTTGCTCGGCCCGGCGGGAGTAGCTAAACGCGAAGTAGGCAATAACGCCCAGGCAGCCGATAATGGCCAACTGCACCAGCGGGTAAAACCGCAGCTGCGTCAAGAGCGACGACTCCTTATAGTAAATGAAGTTGCGCACTCCGCCCCCAATTTCAATGACGATAGGCGGGTGCTGCTCCTTCATCTTTAGCATTTCCTGCTGCAGGTAGGACACGCGGGCCGTTTCGCTTAGGCCTTTCGGGACGGGCAGGTTCTGGGCATCCAGGGGGTAGCCGCTGTCATCGGCCCAGATGACAGGAATGGTGGTGTTGGCCTCAATAATTTCATCGTAGAGGAAGGATACGTTTGATTCTTCTTCGGTATTGATGAGGTAGCGCTGGGTTTTGGCGTAGAGGTCAATCTGCTTCTGCTCCCGCTCCGAGAGGCGCTGCACCAGCAGGTTGGTATAAATAACCGTAGCCGCCCCAATCAGCAGGGCTACGCCTACAATTACGAGCTTGATGCGGGACTTCTGGTCGTAAATCGGGATGGGCAGCACAGAGCAGAAACGAACGGATGGCAGGTGCAGCATACGGCCCGCACCCCGGCGAAGATACGAGCCTGCCAGCGAGGCAACTCAACAGTAAGCAAACCGGGCGTAGTTCAACGAAATGATTTTTGTTAGATTAAACGAGAATAACCACTCTTTAATCTGCCTAAACCCCTCTTTCGGCGCCAATGTGGGTTTGCCCGAACCACCCGGGGGTATCAACTGTTTTTAAGCTAGCAATTTGTACTGTATTTTTGCCCTCTGATTCTCGCACTAGCACAAGCTATGCTCCATCCATTCAAGGCCGTTAGTCTCTCCTTCAAGAAAGCTCCTCTGGAAATCCGGGAGCTGATTGCCCTGGATGAGGCTGCCTGTCGCCGTTTCTTGCACACCCTGCACCACGAGCTGGCTCTCACTGACCTGCTCGTGCTGAGTACCTGTAACCGCACGGAAGTGTACTATTCCGCTGAGCGCGACCAGAGCCCCGCCATTATTGAGGCCCTGGGTCAGCTCAAGCATCTGCCCGAAGTGGCCGAGTACTTTCCTTACTTTGATATTCTCGACCAGCACACCGACGCTGTACGGCACCTCTTCGAGGTATCCATGGGGCTTGATGCCCAGGTAGTGGGCGACATGCAGATCAGCAACCAGGTGAAGCAGGCCTACCAGTGGTCGGCTGACGCCGACGCGGCCGGCCCGTTCCTGCACCGCCTGCTGCACACTATCTTCTTTACCAACAAGCGCGTACAGCAGGAAACCTCTTTCCGCGACGGGGCAGCCTCTACCTCCTACGCCGCCCTGGAACTGGTAGAAGAACTGACCGCCGACATGGCCAACCCGCGCGTGCTGGTGGTGGGCCTGGGCGAAATCGGGGCCGATGTCTGCCGCCACTTCGGGGACAGCAAGCTGTTTCAGGACGTGACCATCTGCAACCGCACCCGCTCTAAGGCTGATGAGCTGGCCCAGGAGTGCGGCCTGAAGGTTATTGACTTCGAAAGCTTGGTCCCCGGCCTTAAGGACGCCGACATCATCATTAGCAGCATTGCCCGCGACGAGCCCTTCTTCACCCGCGACATGGTGGAGCGCCTTGATGTGCTGAGCTATAAGTTCTTTATTGACCTCTCCGTGCCTCGCAGCATTGCCACTGACGTGGAGCAGGTGCCCGGCGTGCTGGTGTATAACATCGACGCCATTCACAGCAAGGCCTCAGCCGCCCTGGAGCGCCGCCTAGCTGCCGTGCCGCAGGTGCGGGCCATCATTGAGGAAAGCATGATTGGTCTGCAGGACTGGACCAAGGAAATGATGGTGTCGCCGACCATTCAGAAGCTGAAGAACGCCCTGGAGCAGATTCGCTTGGAGGAAATGGACCGCTTCCAGAAGAAGATGAGCCCGGAGGAGGCCAAGCGCATGGACGACATTACCCGCTCCCTGATGCAGAAGATTCTCAAGCAGCCCGTGCTACAGCTAAAAGCTGCCTGCAAGCGCGGCGAGGCCGACCAGCTCATCGACGTGCTAACGGACCTGTTTGACTTAGAGCGCCAGCCCGACGTAGCCTAACTTAGGCGCAAAGCTTAAACATACAAAAAGCCCTTCTGATCATCAGAAGGGCTTTTTATCTATTAATAGTTACCGTTGCTCCTTCGAAGCCGGGGCTTACATGGTGTCGCAGCAATCCTCCAGGGAATCGATTACGTCCAGTAGCTTCGGAATGGAAAGAGAATAGTAAATCTTGGTACCCACTTTGAACGAGGACAGAATGCCCCGGTCTTTGAGGGTGATGAGGTGCTGGGAGGCAATAGCCTGGGGCAAATCGAGGGAGCGGTAGATTTCCGTGACGGTCATCTTCTCCTCTTTGCCGAGCAGATCGACGATGGCCAAGCGTTTGGGGTGCGCCAATACTTTCAGCATGGCGGCGGCCTTGTCTACTTTTTTGGACTCTACTCTTGAAAGCAATGGTTTCATATGTCGTTACAACGGTGGTACCAGGGTGGGGCAGGCAGGAATATGGCTAATACGATATTCTACGGCTGCATAGTTCCTTTTAACGTACCAGCTGCCAAAAAAATTTACAAATCCAACGGATTTGCATCCTCTTTCCCTTGTACGCAGCAAGTAGCCGCAACGACGAACTCGACCTTGTAAAGCATTACTAGTCAGGGAATGGGCTACGCAGACCACGAAATTAGCAGCGCCAGTCTGCCGAGGCCTTGCCCGCGCGGCATGACCACAGGCCAAAAGCCGCTGCTTACCTTTGCGCCGGAACCCCTACCCTACTCCCGACTATTTTTCGATGAAAGACCTGCTAGCTACGTTTGAAAACAAGCGCCCCGAAATCGTTTTTGAGTGGAAAGACGCCGAAACCGAAGCCGAAGGCTGGGTTGTGATTAACTCCCTGCGCGGCGGGGCAGCCGGTGGGGGCACGCGCATGCGCAAGGGCCTCGACAAGCGGGAGGTGGAGAGCCTAGCCAAAACCATGGAAGTGAAGTTCACCGTCTCGGGTCCGGCCATTGGCGGCGCCAAGTCAGGCATCAACTTCGACCCTCAGGACCCACGCAAGCGCGGCGTGCTGGAGCGCTGGTACCGGGCCGTAATTCCTTTATTGAAAGCATATTATGGCACTGGCGGCGACCTGAACGTAGACGAGATTCACGACGTCATTCCGATTACGGAGGACTACGGCCTCTGGCACCCGCAGGAGGGCATTGTGAACGGGCACTACCGCGCCACCGAGCCCCAGAAAATCCAGAAGCTGGGCCAACTGCGCCAGGGCGTGGTGAAAGTGCTCGAAGACGCTACTTTCTCCCCCGACTTAAGCCGCAAATACACCGTCGCGGACCTGATTACGGGGTATGGGGTAGCCGAAGCCGTCCGCCACTACTATGAGCTTTGGGGCGGCCGCTCCGTGGCCGGCAAGCGCACTCTTATTCAGGGCTGGGGCAACGTAGGCGCGGCGGCGGCTTACTACCTGGCCACCCAGGGCGCCCGCATCACGGGCATCATCGACCGGGCGGGTGGCCTTATCAAGGAAGAAGGGTTTTCGCTGGAAGAAATTCGGACGCTGTTTTTGCAGCGCGAAGGCAATGCTCTGGCGGCCAGCAACCTACTTTCCTTTGAGGAAGTAAACCAGCGCATCTGGAGCAGCGGGGCCGAAATCTTTATTCCGGCGGCGGCTTCCCGCCTGGTAGCACGCGGGCAGGTAGAGCAGCTGGTAGCGGGCGGACTAGAAGTTATTTCCTGCGGGGCCAACGTACCCTTCCAGGACCCGGAAATCTTCTTCGGGCCCACCGGCGAGTTTGCCGATGCCAACGTCAGCGTAATTCCTGATTTTATTGCCAACTGCGGCATGGCCCGTGTGTTTGCCTACCTAATGGAATCCAACGCCGAAATTACCGACCAGGCTATTTTCCAAGACACCTCCACCATCATCCGGGCAGCCCTGCAACGCACTCGTCAGCAGAGCGAGGCGACTACCGGCATTGCCCAGAAGTCGTTCGAAATGGCACTGCGCCAGTTGGTATAATTGCGGCTTGGGGTCTTAGGAATATAGGCCTTGGACGATGTGCAACGACGCAAGAAGCTAGCAGCACACCAGCCAAGAACCGCAGTTCTCAAGCCCCCAGCCCCCCAGACCTCACCCATGACCCTTCAGGAAATTCTGAACTACCGCTTCCTTGGCAACAACGTGGGGGCCTACCTGACGTGCCTGGGCATTTTGCTGTTCGGGTACGCCTTTAAAACCTTGCTTTCCCGCCTGCTCTCGAAGCTGGTGTTTCGCTTTATCCGCAAGCGCACGGAGGGCGTCAGTGAGCAGCAGTTCCAAGCCCTGCTGATTCAGCCCGTGTCCATCGTGGTGTTTTTCGTCACGATATACTTGGCCTTCCAGATTCTGGACTACCCCGTGCGCAGCGCCGATATTTCCAAGCATGAGCCCTGGCCCCAGGTCGCGCTGTTCCGGCTCTATCAGGTTGCCATTATCACGGGCGTAGCCTGGATTGGGCTGCGCCTGATCGACTTTCTGGTGCTGGTGTTTCGCCGCCGGGCAGAAACGCAGGTTTCCCGCCTCAACGACCAGCTCATTCCCTTCGCCAAAGACCTGCTGAAAGTCCTGGTCCTGACGCTGGCTTTTCTGGTGATGCTCAGTAAAGTATTCGGAGTCAACGTAACGGCCCTTATCGGGGGCTTAGGCATTGGCGGGCTGGCCGTGGCGTTTGCCGCCAAGGAAAGCCTCGAAAATCTGATTGCCTCCTTTACCATCTTCCTCGACCGGCCCTTTGCAGTTGGCGACCTGGTAGAGGTAGGCGCCGTAACGGGCACCGTGGAGAAGGTAGGCTTCCGGAGTACGCGCCTGCGCACGGCGGAGAAAAGCTACGTTACGGTGCCCAACAAAAGCATGATCGACAAGCCCCTGGACAACCTGTCGCTACGCACGGCCCGGCGGGTAAGCTTCACGCTGGCGCTGAGCCACGCTACCACCAGCCAGCAGCTCCACCGTATTGTGGAAGAAGGCAAGCTGGCCCTCGAAGAAAACCCACTGGTAACCAAGGAAGTACAAGTTCAGTTTGCGGCCCTTACTCCCGCCGCCAAGGAAGTAACCGTGCAGTACTTCGTAGAGACTACGAACTACGAAGAGTACTTACAGGTGAAAGAGCAACTCAACTACCGCCTGGTGGAGGTAGTGGAAGCCGCCGGCGGGGCCTTCGCCAGCACGGGCACTACGGTGGTGCAACTGGTCGGCTTACCAAGCTAGGGCGACCTAACAACCATAGAAAAGGCGGGCTGCCCCCAAGAGGAGCAGCCCGCCTTTTTTATGCCTTATTTCTTGGGCAAGAGGCACTACCGGCCGCCGAGCAGACCGCCGAGCAAGCCGCCCATGCCGCCGTTCATCAGGCCGCCCAGCCCGCCACCGCCGGCGCTGCGGGGCTGCATGTTGGGCTGGCCACCTAGGCCGCCCAAGATGGACATCAGGGAGCCCAGGCCGCCGCTACCTACGTGCGAGCCTTGCTGCGGATAGTTGCCGTAGGAGCTTTGCTGCCCCCCGCCGCCCATCATGCCGCCGAGCAAGCCGCCCCCGAGCAAACCGCCCAGCAAACCACCCATGCCGCTTTGGGCCGCTCCACCGAGCAGGCCCCCCATACTACCACCGCCGGTCATGCCGCCCAGCAAGCCACCACCGCCGGGCATACCGCCGCCACGGTTCATCACTTTCGAAATAACCATGGGGGCTACTACCCCCAACAAGCCGGCCATCAGGGCTCCTTTGGGAATCCCAACGTTGGAGAGCTTGTCGGTGATGCCACCCAGGAAGCCTTGCTTGGCTGGGTCGTTGGCATCGTGGGGTACTTGCGCGGCCTGGTCAACTACTTGTTCCAGAACCTGCGTTTGCTGCTGATTGATGCCGAGGTAGGCGGCAATTTTGTTTACCATTTCTTCCTCCGTATTGGAGTAAGCACCATCGGCGCGGGCAAAGCTGATCAAGTCAGTTACCAGGGAAAAACGCAGGTCGCTGGAGCGCAGGGCATCCAGGTTGCCTTTGATACTTTCATTGGAGGCATCTTTGGCAGCACTTAGCACCTGTTGGGTGGCGCCACCGCTCAGGTTGGCCTGGTGGGCAAGTTGCTGCAGGAATTCTATTTCAGCGGCGGAAGCTTCGCGGTCAGCGGAAGCTAGGCTAGCAATAACGCTCAAGTAAGCGGCTTTTTCCTGGTCGGAGTAGTTCTGCAGGAGTTGCGTATCGTTCATGACAGGAAGGAAAGTAGGTGGAAATAAATCAGCTACCCTTAACGCAAGCTCTTCGGATAGGTTAGCCTCGCTTCCTGACCACAATCAGCCCCCACTTGTCCTACCCGCTCAGCCACCTTCCACTCTTTAGCACTGACTTACAACGCCTTACTTCCTCGTTCAGCGCCTGTTCTACCTTATTCTAGAAGTCAAAGTACTCGCCGGTTTGCGGCTGAGCCGGCTTTTTTACCGGTTTTTTTATCTCAAAACTGGGCTTTGCCACGGTGGCAGGAGCAGCCGCAGCACCCGATGTATTACCCAGGTCACTGGGACGGGTACCGGTGGCCGGTCTCGCCACTGCTGGCGCAGCGGGCTCCCGAACGGCCCGCTCGTAGCGAATGGTGAAGTCCCGCTCATTGCCCTGAATAGCCAGGCGCAGCATGGGCCCCTCGGCCCCCGCCCGAACTTGAGGCAGCAGCCCAGGCAACAGCGGAATCCGGACGTGGTAGTCCATCTGCTGATCAAACGTGTGCGTGCCCGTCACCCGGATCAGGGAGGCGGCTTTTACGTTGGACCGAATATCCATTTCGGGCACGTACACAGTCCGGCTTTGCACGTAGAGGCGGTTCTGCAGCTCCGCAAACCGCAGGTGACGCAGGGTGGCGCGGCTGGCCAGAAAGCTCAGCTTCTGCATGGGCTCGAAGTTAAGTAGCTCACCCTGCCGGACGGTAGCGTGCACCTCAGCCTCGAGGCGGTCCGTAAGCGGAGTTAAGTGCTGGTCGAAGTAAGAATCCACTTCGGCCGTAGCCGTGAGCCGGCCCCGCAAGTGGCGCTGGGTGATGAACTGCTGCCCGAAATCTTCGAACACATAGAATAAGCTATCCAGCGGCACCTGCTGGCAGCCTACCACAGTGCTGGCTTTCACAAGCTGGGGCTGGCGCACATCCACACGGCCCCGCACGCTTACTTGGCCCCCGGCGGCCAGCAACGTCAGACCAGCAGAGGTGAATACCCGGTCCTGCAACTGCAGAGTTCCGCGCAAGTTGCGCCCCCGCAACCGCCGAAAGCGAAGTTGAGCAGCCGTAGTCTGTAGGTTGAGGGCGATGCTGGCCGGCACGCGCAACCCGTCTCCTCTTGCAGCACTGTTTTGGTTTTTGACAGTAGGGGTAGGTTGGTAGGCGTAGAGCAGCTGGTTGAAATCAAGTAAGCGACTGGTTACCACGGCCTCCAGGCGGAGTGGCTGACCAGGCCGGAGCAGCCAACTGGTTACGTTGCGCAGGGTGCCTCGGCCCCGGAAGTCGGAGTTGCCGAGCTTCCCACTTAGGGTGGGCACGGCCACATCGGGGCCTTGCAGCTGCAAACGGCCCGTGAGGTGCGTAAACGGCTGCCGAAAGTCGCGCAGCTGCAGGTACACGTCCCGCAGGGTCAGCTCCCCGCTGGCCTGGGCCGCCGTGGGCCGCTGGCGCAGCTCCTGTAAGCGCCCGTTTAGTTGTAGCCGCACCGTGGCATTGCCGCGGGCCTGGCGCACGGTAGCGAGCGGGAAGAAACGCACGGCGCGGGCTACGTCCAGTTCCGCCTGAGCCTGCAGTTGTAGCCGTGGGTCCGCGAAGTTGCGGATTCGCACATTGCCACTAAAAGGCCTACCGCTGAGCTGTCCCCGCACAGTAGTCAGGGTTAGCTCGGTGGTACGGGCGGCCTGAGCGCTTCCGTTGGTGAAAGCCCCGGTGAGGCTGACGTGGTCAATGGCCTGCTGATAGCGGGGGTGGTAGAAAGAGGCTTCCTTACAACCGAATTGCACCGCCACTGTGGGGTTTCGGGTCCCGGACAACTCGCCGCGCACCGTACCCCCGAAATACACCGCCCCCTGGCTTCGGTAGCCCGCTAGCCGCCGGGTCAGGCGGGGCGGTAGCAAGGCCAGCACCGACTGCACGTCGGCTCCGGTGGCCTCACAGCGCACGTCCAGCACGGCGGCCCGCTGGTAGTCGATGGTGCCCGCCACGGCATAGGCCGCGGGGCCGATGTGGATCTGGGAGGGTTGAATAGTCAGCTGCTGGCCAGGCCGGTCGATGACCAGTGTCGTGCTTACTGTCAGCTCCTTGTTTTGAAAATACTCGTCGTTCCCCAGCCGCAAGGCTTCCACTTGTGCTACCCCTTGGGCGGCAATATCTAGTTGGGTATCCGATATGCCCAGGGTAGCCCGCAGTTGCGGGGTGTGCAGGCTGAAGTGCTGATGCCGGCCGGCGTCTTCATACAGCACCCGCACCCGCTGCAGCTCAATACCCTCCAGCTCCATACTGAAGGGTGAGGTGGCAGCGGAAGCAGCAGTATCGGGGCGCAGGACGTGGTAGTTGCCCCGGCCCTGGGCGTTGCGGCGCACCCGCACCTGCGCGTCGGCTAGGGTTACGGCCCGAATACGGTAGCGGCCGGCCAGCAAGTCCCAGGCATCAAAGGCGCAGTAGAGTCGTCGGGCCCGGGCCAGCTTCACAGTGTCGGCGGGCTCGGAGCCGGCCACTACCACGTTGTGCAAAGTCACGGACAAGCGCGGAAACTGATCCAGCACCGACACCTCCAGGCGGCTGGCCTGCACGGGTACTTGCAGGTGCCGGTTCAGGGCCTGCACAAACAAGCCGATGATTCGGTCCTGCCCCAACCACACGCCGCCCACCACGCTAACGAGGAGCGTGAGCAAGGTTAAAAAAGAAATTTTCAGAAATCTGCTCACCGTGTTTACCTCCTGAAACTTCTGACTGGCAATCAGTTTCCCGCACAACGCGCACCAGACAGCAAAATTTCTTGACCCAAAGATGGGACAAAGTGTTGCGTATTCGAAAATGACCTCCCATATTTGCCATCCCAAACGGGATACGCCCAATGGGAGATTAGCTCAGCTGGTTCAGAGCATCTGCCTTACAAGCAGAGGGTCACTGGTTCGAACCCAGTATCTCCCACTTTCTTTTTACGCATACCCCTCGGGAGATTAGCTCAGCTGGTTCAGAGCATCTGCCTTACAAGCAGAGGGTCACTGGTTCGAACCCAGTATCTCCCACGAAAGGACAGTCGGTAACGGCTGTCCTTTTTTGTTTTGGGCGAGTTTGAAACTGGGCAGCGCGTATTTTCGCTCCTAATGACTGTTGCTGCTCCTATACGTCGGGTTTCTCGCTTTACCATTGGATTGTTTTTCGGGCTGGTGGCCATGGTGGGTAGCCTGCTGGTTACGGACTACGGTATTTCTTGGGATGAGCCCACCGACCACCGCAACGGCCTAGTATCGGTGCGCTACGTGGCCGATCTGGTGGCTCCGGCCTGGGCAGCGCGACAGCCCGTGCTGCAAGGGCTCCCCCCCTTCGAATCGAACCTGGACAACGACCACGGCGTGCTGTTTGAGATGCCGCTGGCCTTACTGCACGTGCTACAGCCCGGTCTAGACTTGGGCACATTTTATCAGCTGCGCCACTTCGGGGTATTTTTAGTTACGCTGGGGAGCCTTTGGTTTCTGTTTCGCTTGGCGGTGCTGCGGTTCCGCGACGAGCGGCTGGGACTGCTGGTAGTAGCACTCTTTCTGGCCTCGCCCCGCTTCTTTGCCGAGTCGTTTTACAACGGCAAGGACCTGGTTTTTCTGGCTTTGTTTACGACCGGCACATACACCTTGGCCCGGCTGCTGGCTCGCCCAACTCTGGGCCGGGCTGCCCTGCACGGGTTAGCTACCGCCGCCGCCATCGACGTACGGATTCTGGGCCTGCTGCTAGTGCCCGCTACCTTCGTTTTGCTGGCAGTACCCGGCCCTTCTGAGCGGCTGACCGCGCTGTTTCGGCGGCTTATAAGGGTAGCCGCTTGCTACGCTGGCGTAACCCTGGTAGCCACTATTGCGGGCTGGCCTTACCTATGGGAGCATCCGTTGCAGCATTTTCTGCTGGCTGGGCGGCATATGAGTCATTTCCCCTGGGTTGGCCAGGTTCTTTATTTGGGCGAGCTGTATTGGGCGAATGGCCTGCCGTGGCACTACGCGCCGGTTTGGATAGGGCTCACCACCCCGGGGGCCTACTTGCTAGCCGCCGCAGTTGGCCTAGCCGCTATTAGTTACCGACTACTCAGCAGGCCGCTACCCTTTCTGCGGACCTTATCAGGCCGGCTTGACGTGCTGCTTATTGGCTGGCTAGTGGCTCCTCTGCTGCTGGTGATGGTGCTACACTCGGTGCTGTATGACGGGTGGCGCCACCTGTATTTCGTGTACCCGGCCCTGCTGTTGCTGGCCGTGCGCGGCGGACTTGCCCTGCACCGAGCCGCGCAGCCCCTGCCGCGCTGGCGGAGCCTGGCCCGGGTAGCGGCCGTAGTGGCCGTTCTGGAGGTGCTAGTTACAGTAGGGCGCATGGTCCGGATGCACCCGTTTGAGCACGTATACTTTAACTACCTGACCCCAGCCCAAGCGGAGCGCCTATTTGAGCGGGACTACTGGGGACTTTCGTTTCGGCAGGGCCTGGAGTGGCTGGTGCGGCAACGGCCTACGGGCACTATTCCGGTAGATGTATCGCACCTACCCCTGCTGGAAAACAACAAGCTGCTACTTTCCGCCGCCGATCGGCAACGCTTAACCTTGGACCCACCGGCCGCCGGACGCTACTTCATCACCGCCCACCGCATTGTGGGGCACCGCAGCCTCTCGCAGCTATACGCCGATAGCTTGGGCCAGGAAGTATTCGCCATTCGGGCCGACGGGGCCCGCATTTTAACTATTTTTTGGCGGCAGCAGGGCCAGCCGCTGGCGCAGCCGGTGCCCCACAATCAGGGGAAATAAGAGCAGGGCCGGCTCGGCGAAAAACCGCCACCGAAAGCCCACGAAAAACACCAGACTGATAATCCAGGTAGCCAGCAGCGGCAGCAGCAAGAGCAAGTCCCGGCTTTCAAACCGCAGGCCCCGGTAGTGAAACAACGTCAGGGCTAGGGCCGTGAAAAAGGCCAGATGCACCACCGCCGTAAAGGGGTTCCAGGGAGTGCGCGGCGCATCGGCCACAAAGTTTTCCGGCGAAAAAAACAAGGCGGTTTTTTTCGCCCATAACTGGACTTCCGCCAGCGGGTGCGCCGCCACCCATTGCCGAGCCAGCCGGGCGCGGGCACGGCTTTCCTGGTACTGGTTTAGCGAATCGAGGTTGGGAATAGCGGCGCGCACGTACTGGTCGAAGGGAGCCGTCCGGTCGTCCCAGTTGAACATGAACCGGCCCTGGGCCACCGGATTATGGCCTTGCAGCAGCTCAAACCCTGCCTGGTTGCTGAGCGTGTACGCCCCGAACTGCCGGTAGTTTTTCAGCAGAACGGGCACGTGAGCTACGACGAGCAGCAAGAGCACCGCGGCTCCCAGGCCCCAAGCCGCGCGGCGGGCAGCAGCGGGCACCGCTTGGCGTAGCATCAGCAGCAGAAAAACGGCGAACAGGCTACCATACACCGCCAGCAGATATCCCCGCAGCAGGCACGATACGACCACAGCTGCCGTTATGACCACCGCATCCGGCCAGCGCAGCGGGCGGCCCCCGTGTAAGCGCAACAGCTTATACACTACCATAATTAGCAGGGGTAGCGTGATATTCTCAAACCACCAAAAGGCCCCCACATAGTAGACTACCCCCGGCGAAATGGCCCAGAGCCCGGCCCCAGCCCAGGCTGCCCCGGCCGCCAGCCCGAAGTAGCGCAGGGTGCGCTGCACGTAGAGCCCGCCGAGCAGGTAGCAGCCAGCCGCCGCCGCGTACACCAGCAGCGTCAGGTAGTGGTGGGGTAGGCCGGCCTTGCTCCAGCCAATGTACACGAACACCGGAAAGCTGGCGTGGAAAGAGTCGGGTCGCAGCTGCTTGCGCTCCGGGTCGAGGCTCACGTAGCCACGGCCGGCCAGGTAGTTGTCGGCAATGCGGCCGTTGCGGCGCTCGTCGTAGTTCCACTCCAAGCCCGGATTCAGGCCCAGGTTGAGCGCTAGGCGGATAACCAGCAGCAGAACTGCTACGGGCCAGATAAAGCGGGGAATGGAGCGTAACACCAGCGGAGTAAAGCGTGAGTTGGCAATGAATTGCCGAATTTAGCCGCGTTTTCCGCTTTCCTCGCCTCCCCATTTATGCCCGCTTCCGTTCCGCCCCGCCTTCCCGCTTCCACTGGCCCGTGGGCCCGCTGGGTGGTAGGCAGTTTCTTCGGGGTGCTGGTGCTGCTGGGCGTGGCCCTGCACCGCGACTACGGGGTAGGCTGGGATGAGCAACTCGACCGGCTGAATGGCATCATCAACGCCAAATACGTGGCCTTGCGCCTGGCCCCGGAACTGGCCCGGCGACAGCCTACGTTCGCAGAAATTCCGGACATGAGCGAAAACTCGGACGCCGACCACGGAGTGCTGTATCAGCTGCCGCTGGTAGTACTGGAAAAAGTAGCCGGCGCCGAGGATTCCCGGGACGTGTATTTCCTGCGCCACCTGGTTATCTGGCTGACCTGCGTGGCCGGTACCTACGCCCTGTACCGGGTGGCGACGGGCTACCTTGGCAGCTGGCGCTGGGGCCTGCTTATTGCGGCGGCCCTGGTGCTTTCCCCGCGGCTATTTGCCGAGTCGTTTTATAATTACAAGGATGTAGTGTTTCTGGGATTTTTCACGCTCGGCATTGCTACCCTCCGGCGCTGGCTCCGGCAACCTATCTGGCGGCACGCGGCCGTGCACGCCCTGGCCGTGGGCGCGGCCATTGACGTGCGCACCATGGGCGTACTGCTGCTGGGCCTTACGGTGGGCTTTGCGGGCCTGGAAGCGTGGTTTCGGCCCGCAGAGCGGCGCCAACTAGCCACCAGTTTGGCGGTGTTTGTTCCCCTGACGGCGGCCGTGGTAGTGGCAGGTTGGCCCTACCTCTGGGAAAATCCGGTGGGCAACTTTCTATCGGCTTTCCAAAGTTTCAGCCGCTACCGCGCCGAAATGCTAACCGTGTACCTGGGCCAGGAAATTTCCATTCAGCACCTGCCCTGGCACTACGCGCCGGTGTGGCTGCTGGTGACTACGCCCCTGCCCTACTCCGTACTATTTGGGGTGGGCGTGGGGGTAGTGGCCGCGCAGGCTTTGCGCCGGCCCGGGGCGTGGCTGGCTTCCACCATTGGCCGGGCCGACCTGCTGATGCTGGCCTGGTTTTTTGGGCCGCTGGGAGCCGTTATTCTGCTCAACTCCGTGCTGTATGATGGGTGGCGCCACCTGTACTTCGTGTATCCGGCCCTGCTGCTGCTGGCCGGGCGGGGCCTGCAAGCGGCCTGGCACTACTGGCGCGCTACCCCTGCCTCCGGGCCGGTAGTGCGGGGGCTGGGCTACGGGGCGGCGGGGCTGCTGGCGCTGGGAGTAGGCCAACCGGCCCTGCGCATGGTCCTCGACCATCCTTACCAAAACATGTACTACAGCTTCCTGCCCGGTCCCGTGGCCGGCCGCCTGTTTGAGCGCGACTACTGGGGCCTTTCCGGGCGGGAAGGGCTGCAATGGATCCTGGACCACGACTCCAGCGCCACGGTACCCGTAGCCACCGACCCGCGCACGGGCCTGATGCTGCACAACGCCCAGCTGCTGCTGCCGCCCACCCAGCGCGCCCGTTTGCGCATGGTGCCCCTGGAGCAGGCCCGCTACTTTCTGACTACCTACCGCTGGCACCCGGCTGCTTACCCCAGCAGCATAGGCCCGGAAGTATATTGCCGCCGCGTACAGGGTATTACCCTGGTTTCCGTTTTCCGACGGCCCGGCCCCTAACCCGCCCGAACCGGGCTGTCTTTTCCTTATTCTGCCTTTCTTGTCCATGCCTCTTCTGCTTGAAGTTTCTTCTCCCCAGCATATTCGTCAGTTTCTGGACTTGCCCGCGCGCCTGTACCAGGATCAGCCCAACTGGATTGCCCCGCTTGACCACGAAATAGAAGCTGTTTTCGACCCGCAGCGCAACCATAGCTTTGCCAACGGTGAGGCCATCCGCTGGATTTTGACCAGTGAGGCCGGCACGGTAATCGGACGGGTAGCGGCTTTTATCAACCACGAAACGCCCCAAACCGACCCGACATTGCCCGTGGGTGGCATGGGCTTTTTCGAGTGCATCGACGACCAAGCGGCGGCTAATGTGCTGTTCGACGCCTGCCGGCAGTGGCTCAGCCAGCGCGGCCTGCAAGCCATGGACGGCCCCATCAACTTTGGGGAGCGGGACCGGTACTGGGGCCTGCTGACGGCGGGCTTCACGGAGCCCAACTACGGCATGTTCTACCACCTGCCCTACTACCAGCAACTGTTTGAGCAGTACGGCTTTCAGGTCTTTTTCAAGCAATACACCTGCTACCGCGAAGTAGCCGCCCCCCTGCACGAGAGCTTCAGCCGGGACGCCGTGAAATACGCCCAGCAGTACCCAGAATTCCGTTTTCAGCACGCCCAGAAGCGCAACGCCGAGAAGCTGGCCCGCGACTTTCACCACGTCTATAACCTGGCCTGGGCCAACCACAGCGGCGTTAATCCCATGCCCCTGGAAAAAGCCCGGGCCCTGGTAAAGGAGATGAAGCCCGTAGTGGATGAGCGCCTGCTGTGGTTTGCCTACCACCACGAGGAGCCCATTGCTTTCTTTGTGAGCCTGCCCGAACTCAACCAGATTTTCAAGCACGTGGGCCGCAACTTCAACCTCTGGGGCAAACTGCGCTTTCTCTGGGAAAAGCGGAAGTATGACCAGCGCCCCGACAAAAAAATGTTCGGCGTCATCTTCGGGGTAGTGCCCGAGTGGCAGGGCAAAGGCATCGAGTCGGCCCTGATGGTGCACGCCCGCGCCGAGTTCATGCGCGCCGGCTACACCGATATCGAAATGAACTGGATTGGCGACTTCAACCCCCGGATGCTGGCCGTTACCCGCTCTATTGGGGCCCGCATTCACAAAACCCACGTCACCTACCGCTACCTCTTCGACCGCGCCCGCCCCTTCGAGCGCAGCCCCATCATTCGGTGAATGAGTGAGTTGGTGAATTGGTGAGTAAGGGAAAAACTTAAGCCCTCACACAAAACCGCTTGTCATCCTGAGCGCAGCAAAGGACCTTATCACGACACGAGGTTGTAGCAACGACTCGTTTCGGCGTGGTAAGGTCCTTCGCTCCCGCTCAGGATGACAAGCAGTTTAAAATCACTGAATCCTCGTTTCACCGCTCCTAAACTTCTGGTCCAGTTGCAGCACCTGCGGCAGCAGCAGGTGGTGGTCGTCGTTGTGGATGACGTAGTCGGCCCGGCGGATTTTCTCCTCCTCGCTGAGCTGCTTGCCGATGATGGCCAGAATATCATCCGGGGTGCGGTGCGGGTCGCGGTGGAGCACCCGGGCCTGGCGGATTTCCAGGGGGGCAAATACGGTGATGATGCGGTGTAGCTGCTGGTAGGCCCCGGATTCGTAGAGCAGGGCGGCTTCCTTGAGAAGGTAGGGGTGGCCGGCCGCTTGTTGGGCAGCGGCCCAGGTTTCAAAGTCGCGGCCTACGTGGGGGTGCACCAGGGCGTTGAGGCGGGCCAATTGGGCGGGGTCGGGGAAAGCCACGCGGGCCAGGTAGGTGCGGTTTAGCTGGCCCTGCGCATCGAACGTTTCGGGGCCGAAGGCGGCCGTGAGTTCCTCCCGCAGCTGCGGGTGGTGGGCCATAACCCATTTGGCACGGGCATCGGAATCGTACACCGGTGCGCCCAGCACCTGAAACAGGCGGCACACCACACTTTTCCCGGACCCTATTCCGCCGGTAATTCCAATTTTTAGCATCACTTCCTCTGTTGAAGTATTCCGGGTAGCCTTACTGCTCTACCCGATGCACCTGTACCCCGCGCGTGAGCACCAAATAGCCCCGCGCCTGGGCCGGCTTTTCGGCCAGGAAGGGGCGCAGGCTGGAGTCGCGGTTGGTGAACTGCCCGTAATGCAGTTGCACCCGCACCTGCTTGCGCTGAAAGCCCACGGTATCCTCGGGGAAAAACTGCAGCCGCACGTGCACGGTAGCGGGCGAAAAGCGGTAGACGTGACCCGCGGGAGCATCCAGGAGTTCCGGCACCACCTCCACCGGCACCGTCACGACGGGCCGGCGCAGTAGGCGTACACGTACATCCTGCACGTTGGTTTGCACTAAATCGGGCCCGCCAATGGGCACCCGAATATCACCCGTGGAGGAGCCGGCGGGAGCCTGGGGCAAGTGCACGGGGTAGGGAGCAGGCAGGTAGTTCACCTTACTGGCCGGGCCCCGGAATACCACACTGGCGGGCTCAAACCGGGCATCGTAGGGCAGCGCCGCCCCATCGGTGGCGGGGCTCAGGCCCAGGGGCAGCCGCCGGCTCACCAGCCGGTCCAGCTCCACCCACAGCGTATCGGAGAGCAGGTAGTTGAACTGGAGCCCCTCCATGGCCTGCTGCAGGGCCGGCCGAATAACCCGGGCGGTAACGTAGCGGGTAGCGGCCGGGGCACTCAGGGTCAGCTCGGCCGGCTTCACGTCCAGCATGAGCTGGCGGCGCAACAGCTTCCAGCCCCGCCCGGTCACGTTCACGGGTACTTCTTTGGGCAGGGGCTGCACCGGAATAAAGCGGCTGTTATCGTAGCGCCACGCCAGGGGGTAGGTAATGCGGGTGGTGTAGGTTTTGTTGAGGGCGTTGAGCAGCCAGAACGTGCTGGCCACCAGAAAACACGCCGTCACGGCCCGCCAATAGCTCCGCTCCTGCCCGTAAAACGGGTTCACAAACCAGCGCAGCACACGGTCAGGACGGGCAGAGGGCACGAGCAGGGTAGTTAGGGAAGAAAACGAGTATCCCGAAGCAGGGCTTCACCTCGCCCAACCAGCAGATACTGGTGCAACAAGGTACTAACCTTGCCGCTTTGGTGCGAGCGAAACTTCTGCTTCGGGATGCCGGAAACTAGAAATTACACGGTGGGGGTAGCGCTTTTGCTGACGACCTCGCGGGCAATGGCCGAGCGGTCGAAGCGCAGGCGCACGCCTTTGTCTACTTCCACCGTCACGGTGTCTTCGTTTACGTCGACTACCCGGCCGTGCAGGCCCCCAATGGTCACCACGTTAGCCCCTTTGGCCAGGGACGCCCGGAATTTTTTGGCTTCGGCGGAGCGGCGCTGCTGGGGCCGAATCATGAAGAAGTACATCACCACTACCATGGCCACGAGCGGCAGGTAGGAAATTAGGCCGCTGGAGGTAGGCGTGGCTTGGAGCAGAAGCGTGGCAAACATGAGCTGTGGAATCAGGAAGGAAAGAAAAGCCTGTCATCGGCAGCAAACCCTACAGGCTTACTGCCGATGACAGGCTACTACGCCGGCGCTGGCTTAGCGCGTGGGACCGTTCTGGCCGTCGGGGAGAATGTTGGCCTTAATCACCACTTTCGTGATGCTGGGCTGGGTGTTAGCCTGAATGGCTACCTCCTTGTTCTGAATGCCCATTTTGCCGTGCGAGTCAAACTGCACGTCGATGGTGCCTTTGGCGCCGGGCGCAATGGGTTCCTTGGTCCAGTTGGGGGTAGTGCAGCCGCAGGAAGCCGTGGCGTTTTCAATCAGCAGCGGCGACTTGCCGGTGTTGGTGAACTCGAAGGTATGCTTTACCACTTCGCCGGGCTTAATATCCCCGAAATCGTGCTCGGCTACGGCAAAGCTCATCACGGGGGCGTTCGGGTTCGGGGCGGCGGTTTCGTTGGTGACGTTCGGGTTGTCAACTACTGGGTTGGCCACGGCCTCATTGGCGTTGGCGGCGGCGGCGTTCATGCCTTCGGTGCCTACATCGGCCTTGTTGTTGTTACAAGCACCCAGCAGCAGCGCGCCGGAAAGCAGGAAAGCTGAAAACAGATTGCGTTTCATGTTAATCGGAAAAAGAAGCTGACCTGATTAGAAGCCAGCAGCTTAGTAGAAAGACGTTTACTACCGTGAAAGTACAGTATTAACCCCAAATTGAGCGGATAAGTTGAGGGCTGGAACAGATAGAGACCCGGGGCCATTCGCCCCAGCCTCACCCCGTTTTAACCGTCAACTTACCCGTCTCCTTTGCGGTGCTACTTGTTCAGGTTGTTGATGATGGCCTGGGCAAACTCGCTGGTTGAAGCGCTGCCGCCGAGGTCACCGGTGCACTTCTGTTTGTCCTGCAGCGTCGTCTCCAAAGCCCGCTCAATGTTGTTGGCGTGCTCATGCTCGCCAATGTGGTGCAGCATCATCAAGGCCGAGCGCAGCAGGGCCGTAGGGTTGGCTTTGCCTTGGCCGGCAATGTCGGGGGCCGAGCCGTGCACAGCTTCGAAGATGGCCATGTCGTCGCCGATGTTGGCGCCCGACACTACCCCTAGCCCACCTACCAGGCCGGCGCAGAGGTCGGACAGAATGTCCCCGAACAGGTTGGTAGTCACAATTACATCGAACTGCTCCGGCTTGGTGACCAGCTGCATGCACATGTTGTCGATGATCTTGTCCTCGTACTGCACCTGCGGAAACTCGCGGGCCGCTTCTTGGGCAGCATCCAGCATAATTTTGCCGGGCACTTTCAGAATGTTGGCTTTGTGGGCCAGCGTTACCTTTTTGCGGCCGTGCTTGGCGGCGTAAGCAAAGGCGGCGCGGCAGATTTTGCGGGCACCCGTCACCGATACGCGGGCAATGGAGTCGCCGATGCCGTTGTGCTCATCGAAGATTTCGAGGCCAGCGTACAGGCCCTCGGTATTTTCGCGGAACAGCACCAGGTCGATACCCGAGTAGCGGGTTTGGATGCCTTCCGTGGTTTTGGAAGGACGCACGTTCTGGTAGAGGTCGTACTTCTGGCGCAGCGTAACGTTGATGGAGCGGAAGCCCTTGCCGACGGGCGTGGTGATGGGGCCTTTCAAGGCTACCTTGTTTTTCTCCAGCGACGTGAGCAGGGCCTGCGGAATCAGCTCGCCCGACTGGTCGAAGGTGGTCTGGCCCGCGTTCTGCTCCTCCCACTGCACCGGCACCTGCGCCGCCGCGAAAATGTCGGTTACTGCTTTCGTGATTTCGGGGCCAATGCCGTCGCCGGGAATGAGAGTGATGAGATGCATTCTATTGAGTTGGGGTTAATGGGCAATTTCGGGTGGTGGGCAACCCAAGGGGTAGCGGCTGCGCCGGCCTCAGCAAGTGGCTAGCGGCGGCAGCCAGATGCTGGCATTACCCTTGGAAGTGCCGGCGGCCCGTATTGCTACATGCTTCGGGCACCCCCACACTATGATACAAAGGTACCCAGCATTGGCGGGTACTAAAAATGAAGATGTGCTGATAAGCTGCCGGCAGGAACCTGCCTATCAGCTTATCAGCACATCGGGTACTCAGGGCATCTGGTTATACCGTTTTCCGGGAGTTGATCTGGTTAATCAGCTGATCAACGTCGCCGAGCAGCTGCTCAGCCTTGCTCTTGGCGTCCTGAATCACGCGCTGGCCTTCGCTCTTGGCGGAGCTGGGGCCTTGGTCGGCGCGGCTGGTTACCAGGTTCTCGGTTAGCTCAGCCAGGGTTTCGCGGTACTTTTCCAGCTGGTAGCTAAGCCAGCTGCGCGTTTCGCGGCCTTTTTCAGGTGCGTACAGTAGTCCGATAACGGCCCCGGTGAGGGCGCCGCCGGCAAAGCACAGAATGCCGGTAGTGGTTTTGCTACCCATGATGAAAGGAAATGAGTACGGAGGGTGAGAAGTAAGACAGGGAGTACGGATACGTACGTAGAACTCCGGCGCAGGATATATAAAAAGCTGAATATAACTTCTGCTTCCTGCCCTTGGGTCTACGTCGCCAGCTTACTGGTTGTCCAGCAAGCCCCGGCCCGACTTGCGGATGGCACCGCTAGCCGTCAGATCCTGCGCCAATTTATCCAGAATCCCGTTTACAAACTGCTTACTCTTGGGCGTAGAGTACATCTTACTAATTTCGATGTACTCGTTGATGGTCACTTTCACCGGAATGGCCCGGAACAGGTGCATCTCACAGAGGGCCATTTTCAGTAGAATCTTGTCGGTCAGGGCTACGCGCTCCACGTCCCAGTTCTGCACCGATTCGGCAATCAGCTTCTCGTACTTCTCGTCGTCGGCCAGGGTTTGCTTGTAGAGGCTTTCGGCAAACTCCTTATCCTCCTGCCAGTTAGCCGACAGGGACATGAGCACCAGGTTTTCATCGGCCGCCTCGTCGAGCATCTTGACGGTTTTCACCACCAGGTTTTTCACGATGGCGCGGTTTTCCTCCCAGTTCAGGTCGTCCTCCTCGATGTAGGCCGGCAGGCTCTCGCCCTTGAACACGTAGGTTTTGTAGATGTGCTTCAGAATTTCCTGGTCCTGCTGGTAGTTGCCGGCCGGGGCCGCCAGGTAGCTCAGCAGCTCCGGGTCCTGCTTCATTTCGTTGCGCCAGGCGTTGCGCAGGGCGTCCAGCTCGTCCTCGCCGTGCCACTTCAAGGAGCGGCGGATGGTCAGGTCCTGCAGCTGCAGGTTGTTGATGAGCTTCTCAATTACCGGGTTTTCCAGCAAACGGGTAGCATCCAGCAAGGGCTCCTTGGCCGCCGTAAACCGGCGCGAGTCGCGCACCTTCTCTTCCTCAATTACCTGCAGCAGCGCCTCCGGAATATTGAGCAGGTGAATGTACTGGTCGTGAATGCTCTCGGCAGCGTGCACCATCTGGCCTCCGTAGTAGGTAGCGTCCTTGGCTACGGCCTTCTGGTAGTACTTGATGGCTTCTTTTACGGCGTCGTTCACGTCCGCATCCTCGGTAGGCTCCGGCTGCTCGGCGGTTTTGTGCCACTCTTTGAAAATGACCTCAGCCATCTTGCGCTGGCCCTGCAGCTGCTTGCGGTCCTGGGGCTCCGGCGAGTTCAAATCGGGCGCGAAAGCATCCGCAATCTGGTCGAGGGCCAATAAAAAATCGGACCCGACGGCCTGATGGTAGGCGTACAGGGCCTGCATGACCTTGATGCGAAGCGTGCGACGGTTGAGCATTCTATGGGAAGTGAATGAGTAAATGAGTGAATGAGTGAGGTAGCGAATGGCTTATTAGAACAACCACTTCACTTAATCACTCATTCACTCACTCGCTATTTAATACGTTGATTTAACCTTGCCGATGGCGGCGATACGCTCCTCGGCCTGGCGGGTAGCGGCGGCCTGGGGGTGGCTGCCTTCCTGGGCGGCGCGGTTCAGCACCTGAGTGGTAATGTCGTAGATGCGCTCCGTTTGGGTCATCACCGACTCGCGGTTGCCACCCTGCACTTCGGAGCAGACGTTGATGAGGCCGCCGGCATTGATGAGAAAGTCGGGGGCGTACACAATGCCTTGCTCCACCAGGGCCGGACCGTGCACGTTCTCGTTGGCCAGCTGGTTGTTGGCGCAGCCGGCTACTACCTGGCACTTCAGGCGGCGCAGGGTGTCGTCGTTGAGGGTAGCACCCAGCGCGCAGGGCGAGTAGATGTCTACGTCCTGGTCGTAGATTTCGTCCAGGCCCACGGCTTTGGCCCCGAAGCGGGCGGCGGCTTCCAGGGCGCGGTCTTCGTAGTAATCGGTGAGTACCAGCTTGGCGCCTTCCTTCTGCAAGTATTCCAGCAGGTAGGTTCCTACGTGGCCCACGCCCTGCACCGCAATGCGCTTGCCGGCCAGGGAGTCGGAGCCGAACGCTTTTTTAGCGGCGGCTTTCATGCCCATGTAGGTGCCGTAGGCTGTCACCGGCGACGGGTCGCCGCTGCCGCCCATGCTCTCGGGCAGGCCCGACACGTGCCGCGTTTCCATCCGGATGTACTCCATGTCCTTGGTGGTCATGTTTACGTCCTCGGCCGTGATGTACTTGCCATTCAAATTCTGCACGAAGCGGCCAAACTTACGCAGCAAGGCTTCGGTCTTCATGGTTTTGGCGTCGCCGATGATAACGGCCTTGCCCCCACCCAGATTCAGGCCGGAAATAGCCGCCTTGTAGGTCATGCCGCGCGAGAGGCGGAGCACGTCGTTCAGGGCCTCGGCCTCCGAAGTGTAGTGCCACATGCGCGTGCCGCCCAGCGCGGGGCCCAGCACCGTGTTATGAATACCAATGATGGCGCGCAGGCCCGTTTCGTGGTCGTGGCAGAACACTACCTGCTCATGCTGATGCTCGGCAATTTGCCCGAAGACCGACGTTTCGGTCAACACTTTCGTTTCTACCATACGTAGGGTGGAAAAAGAAATGGGGGTGGGGTGGTTGTTGTACCTTTACGGCTGGCTTTCCGGAAGAAATTCACTTCGCAGCTCGCTTAAACAAATGGCAACGCCCAGTGGCTATTTTCCCGTCGTTCAAGGATACGCGCAGCTTTACTCTCCCCCGGGGGCTCCCGCAATGCGGGTGCAAAAGTACTCCGATTTTCCGACTTCAACCAGCCGGTAACCGTCTTTTCCCAGGGTTTAGCGCCGTGGGGCCGAATCGGTTAGCCGCCCGGCAGGCGCCCTACTGAAACCCTTTTGCAGCGTTTTAACTTTCTACTTGCCAAACTTCTATTCTTTTCCGGCCGCCATTGCCAATCTGATGGGTTGCCCTGGCGTCACACGGAGTTTCGGTTGGCGGCAGGGAGTAGTTGGCAGTAGCTCCTACCTCCTGGCAACGGTCCGACGTTCTTCCCCGTCCTTGTACTTTCTAACTTCCCCTCGTGCGCGCCCTCTCCGCAACCAATAAATACCTGCTGCGCTACAAGTGGCACTTCCTCGGCGGAGTGCTTTTCGTGGCGCTTAGTACGCTGCTGGCCATTTTCCCGGCCCAGATTGTACGTTACGCCTTCGACCTGGTCAGTGAGGGCATCGACTTATATCACCTCTACGCTGGCACCCGGGCCCAGAGCGGCGTCTATGAGCTGTTCGGGCGCAACGTGCTGCTCTACGGGGTGCTCATCCTGCTGATGGCCTTGCTGCGCGGTATCTTTCTGTTCTTCATGCGCCAGACGCTCATTGTGATGAGCCGGCACGTGGAAAACGACCAGAAAAACGAAATCTACCAGCACTACCAGTCCCTACCCCTCTCCTTCTACCGCCGCCACAGCACCGGCGACCTGATGTCCAGAATATCGGAGGACGTGGGGCGGGTGCGCATGTACATTGGGCCGGCCCTCATGTACTTTATGCAGCTCGTGATTCTCTTCGTGCTCATCGTGCCGCTCATGCTCATGGTGAACGTGAAGCTGACGCTCTACACGCTGCTGCCCCTACCCATCCTGAGCGTGAGCATCTTCTATGTCAACAACCTGATTGAGAAGAAGTCCGATGAGATTCAACGCTCCCTGGCGTCCATGACCACGTTTGTGCAGGAGGCGTTTTCCGGAATTCGGGTGCTGAAGTCCTTTGTGCGCGAGGAGGACTCGCACCGGCAGTTCGCGGAGGCTTCGGAGCACTACAAGCAGAAGTCCCTGAGTTTGAATTTCGTGAACTCCCTGTTTTTCCCGCTGATTCTGTTTTTGGTGGGCATCAGCACCATTGTTACGGTGTGGCTGGGCGGGCAGGAAGTAATTCGCGGCACCATTACTACGGGCAGCATTGCGGAGTTTCTGATTTACGTGAACCTGCTCACCTGGCCCGTTACGGCCCTGGGCTGGACCAGTTCTCTGGTGCAGCGCGCCGAAGCCTCGCAGGCCCGCATCAACGAGTTCATGCACCAGCAGACGGACATCGTGTCCCAGCAGAATCGGGAGCTGGACATTCAGGGCGACATTGTGTTCGACCACGTCACCTTCACCTACCCCGACACGGGCATTCAAGCCCTGCGCGACGTCTCGTTCCGCATTCGGCCGGGCCAGACGCTGGCCGTCATTGGCAACACCGGCGCTGGCAAAAGCACCGTAGCCGCCGTGCTCTCGCGCCTTTACGATGTAACCAGCGGCCGCATCCTGATTGACGGCGTGGATGTGCGCGACCTGTCACTTCGTTCCCTACGCAGCCAGATCGGGTACGTACCCCAGGATGTGTTTCTCTTCTCCGACTCCATCCGCAACAACATCAACTTCGGCCTCGATGCTCCGGACGAGGAGCGCATGCTCCAGGCCGCCAAGGATGCTAACGTGTACGAAAACATCCTGCGCTTCCCGGAAGGCTTCGACACGAAAGTGGGCGAGCGGGGCATTACCCTCTCCGGCGGCCAGAAACAGCGGGTCAGCATTGCTCGGGCCTTAGTGAAAGAGCCCAAAATCCTGATTCTGGACGATGCCTTGTCGGCCGTAGACACGAATACGGAGAATGCCATTCTGGGGGCCTTGCAGCGCATCATGCACAACCGCACCAGCCTGATTATCTCCCACCGCGTGTCGTCGGTAAAGCTAGCCGACGAAATTCTGGTGCTCGACGATGGACAGATTGTGCAGCACGGCACCCACGAAAACCTGATGCAGGACGAAAACGGCCTGTACCGCGCCCTTTATGAGCGGCAGCTTCAGAGCGAGGAAGTTTAGCCTTCACGTCAGCCCGAAAAAGCAAACGCCCCCTACACCAGACGTGTAGGGGGCGTTTGCTTTTTATATAGACTCTGCTCAGGACTTACTGCCCAATAACAACGCGCTTCATGCCCCGCCGCTCACCGGAAGTACACTGCACGAGGTAGGTGCCTTCCGGCAGTCTGCTTACATCCAGCACCGCAGCGTCGTCCCCCGAAATCAGGTCGCGGGTCATGACGGGCCGTCCGTCGGTACCGTTTACCTCCACGCGGGTAGGGCCGGTAGCGTTGGTGCGCACGGTCAGGCGCTTGGTCAGCGGGTTGGCTTCGGCCCGCACCTTAAGCGCATCCGTGTTGGGTGTCGGGTCAGCCAGCTTATCGGTAATAAGGGCCGGGGGTGCGGGTGTTACGGCTGCCGAAGCTACCGCCGCAGGAGCCGGCTTGGTAGTTTGCGCCTGCGCCGGCCGCAACAGCGTGAGCATGGCTAGCAGGCAACCCAGGAAAGTAAAAGTTTTCATACGCGTTCCTAAACGAAGATGATGAACGATACGGTGTTGATAAAGCAAGGAATTGCTACTCCGGCCACAAGAAATTGGCGACTGAGCAGACATTTGGCTACCCGAAGCAAGAAACGCGCCAGCCAGCAGAGTTATTTTATTTTAACGACCTCATCCGTGCAACTACCACATCACTAGCCTTCTGCCGCGGCGTAGGGCTCCCAAAGCTACGAAATACCAGCCACAAGCAATAAATTTAGCGGGTAAAGCTTGCGTGGTAGCATCCGGTCTGCTTACATTTGTGCCATAATTCTATCGGGGTGTAGCGTAGCCTGGTATCGCGCCAGCATGGGGTGCTGGAGGTCGTAGGTTCGAATCCTGCCACTCCGACCGAAGAGTTACTTGCTCGAAAAGCCTCTGGGAACCCCACCCGGAGGCTTTTTTCGGACAAAAGCAACGAGTAATTACCCGTGGTGCCCCCTGGCACTATCCCTCGGGGTGTAGCGCAGCCCGGTAGCGCGCGTCGTTCGGGACGACGAGGCCGTAGGTTCGAATCCTGCCACCCCGACACTAGTACTCTCTCCTCATAACCGCCCGCTGAACTTTGGTTTAGCGGGCGGTTTTGCTTTAAACCTTCTCAAAAAGGAAAGCCCATCCCAAATACACGGGACGGGCTTTCCTTTTTAGATGGAGCCATTATTTAATAACTGCCAGTACTTCTGGCTCCCCTTGGTCAGGGAAACGCTCCAGGTAAACATTCTGGAGCGTCAGCTTATTGGCTGCGGCGTACTCCTTGATGCCGTTATAGAGCTTATCGGGGGCCACTAGGTAGCTGGCATCTACGCGGGCATGGACTACCTTCTGGCCAGCTGCAAAGGTGCGGTAGCGGTAGTTGGTGGGCAGCGTTTGCGAGGTAGTGTCCGCGACAACAACTCCTACGAATACCTTGGCAGCATCGCGCGAGCTTTCGGGACTGTTGTAAAAGATGTTAGCGAAGTCGCCGCGCAGCTTGCCGTCTTTGCGGTACTGGTAGGCGTCGCGGGTCAGGTTGCCGAAAGCTTCGTCGTTGGCGGGGCCTTCGTAGTAACGGCCGGCCAGATAGTAGGGCTTGGCCGTTGTTTCGAGGGTAATGACGGGCGCTTTAAAGCCACCCATCTTCCAGTAGGCCACGGCAAAGCCAGCGGTTAGCAACAGGGCCAAAGCCAGGAAAATCTTATTCATGCAATCTGAGAAGGCAAGTAGTAGGAGAACAGCCGCAAAGGTAACAGCCGAAGCCGGTCACGCTGCTTACTCCGCCGACAGGACCCCTTTGTACTGCATTTGATAGAGCGTGGCGTAGTAGCCCTGGTGGCGCAGCAACTCCTCGTGGGTGCCCGTCTCCTTGATTTCGCCCTTGTCCAGCACAATAATCTGGTCGGCCTTCTGGATGGTGCTCAGGCGGTGGGCAATAACGAGGGAAGTACGGCCCTGCATGAGCTTCTCAATAGCCTGCTGAATAAGCTCCTCGGTTTCGGAGTCAACGGAAGAGGTAGCCTCATCCAGGATAATAATACGGGGCTGGTACACCATGGCCCGCACAAAGCTGATGAGCTGGCGCTGCCCCACCGAGAGCGTGGCGCCGCGCTCCATCACCTGATAATCCAGGCCGCCCGGCAGGCGCTCGATAAAGCGGCGGGCCCCCACCAAATCGGCGGCTTCCCAGATCTGCGCGTCGGTAATATCGGTTTTGCCGAGGGTAATATTGTCACGGATGGCGCCGGCGAAGAGGAACACGTCTTGCAGCACTACCCCAACGTGCCGACGCAAATCCTTGAGGTCATACTCGCGCAGGTCGCGGCCGTCAATCCGGATAGTGCCTTTATTGATTTCGTAGAAACGGCTCAGCAAGTTGATGATGCTGGTCTTGCCGGCTCCGGTAGCCCCCACAAACGCGTACGTCTGCCCCGCTTTGATTGAGAAGTTCACGTCGCGTAGCACCCATTCCTCGTCGTTGTAGGCAAACCACACGTGCTCGAAATCCACATCACCCCGCAGATTGGTTGGAATGTAGGTGCCATTGTCCGCAATTAGCTCCTTGCTGTCCAATAGCTTCAGTAGGCGCTCGGTGCTCACCAGGCCCAGCTGCAGGGTATTAAACCGGTCGGCAATCTGGCGGATGGGACGGAAGAACAGGGCATTGTACATGATGAAAGCAATCAGGGCTCCCTTCGAGATAGTGCCCTCAATCTGGCCCTGGGCGGCGTACCACACCAGCAGCCCTACCCCGGCGGCGGCCAGCACCTCGGCTACGGGAAAGTAAATGCTATAGTAGAGCACCGAGCGAATGTTGGCGCGGGTGTGCTCCTGGTTGATGGCCTTGAACTTGCGAAACTCCCGCTCTTCGTTGTTGAAGATTTGCACCACGTTCATGCCCGTCAGGTGCTCCTGCACAAAGGAGTTTAAGTTGGCCACTGCCGTCCGGACTTCCTGAAACGACTTTTTTACTTTCTCCTTGAAGACGTAGGTGCTAAACAGCAAAGGCGGAATTACCGAGAGGCTCACCAGGGTCAGGCGCCAATCAATATAAAACATGAAGCTGACGATAAACACCAGCTGCAAAATGTCGCCAATCATGGCCGCCAATCCTTCGCTAAAAACGTCCGACAGGGTTTCTACGTCGGAGATGTTGCGCGTCACGAGTACGCCAATCGGGGTTTTGTCGAAGAACTTAAGCCGCAGGTCCAGGATGTGCTTGTAAAGGTCAACCCGGATGTCGCGCACGATGTATTGGCCCAGCCACCCACCAAAGTAGGTTTGTAGGTAGCTAACAATGGCGTGGGCTACCAGCAGCACCAGCAGCAGCCCGAACATGCGGTTGAGCCCAGCCCAGTCGCCCTGCTCAATGGATACGTCCACCATTTGCTGAATCAGGAAGGGGCGCAGCGTGCCGAGAATAGCGGTGGCAACGGTCAGGAAAATCAGGAAGTAGAATACGCGCCGGTAGGGCTGCACGTAGGCCACAAGCCGGCGCAGAACCTGCCAATCGAAAATGTTGCCGCTTTTGGTGGCCGTAGTAGCTTGCTCCATGGAGGTGGGTAGCGGTGGAAGGGTAAGTGGGTAACAAGGCAGCCAGCCGATTGTGAGATACCTCAGACCCATAGAGCAGCCAGCCGGGCTGTTGCGGGGAGGCCTACACCCGGGAGAAGTACGGCAAACCAGTAGGTAACGCTGCAGCAGGGACTATATCGGCCGGATATTCTACCCGGCACAGGAACAAGCCATTGGCCAGGGCCGCCCCGCTCGCGTGCACCCGGTTCAGGCTCCGGAACACTTCCCCGAACTCCTGCGGACTCATCTTTCCTCGTCCCACCGTCAGCAGCGTCCCAACTATCAGCCGGACCATGCCCCGAACAAAGCGGTTTGCCCGAATCCGGAAGACCAGGCCACCCGGCACCTCGTGCCACCCGGCTTCAAAACAAGTGCAGAGGTAGTGCTTTTCGCTGCCCTTCACCTTGGAGAAGCTAGTAAAGTCGTGGGCCCCTAGTAGCATGGCAGCGGCCTGGTTCATAGCCGCTACGTCAGGGGCGCGGTCCAGGTACAGGCTGAAGCTGGGCGCGAAAGGGTCCGGCACGGTCCGCACGTGGTACTCGTAGGTGCGCGCCAGAGCATCGAACCGGGCGTGGGCCTGATCGGGTACTTCGTGCACGAGTTGGGCCCGAATGTCGCGGGGTAGCGCCCGGTTCAGCCGATACAGAAAGGTAGGCAGGTCCAGCCCCGCCGGTAGGTCGGCATCGAAATGAGCTACCTGGTGGCTGGCGTGTACGCCCGAATCCGTACGGCCACTTCCCAGGCAGTACACCGGCTGCCGGAGCACCTGCGAAAGGCAGCGGTCCAGTTCCTGCTGCACCGTGAGGGTACGAGGTTGAATCTGCCAGCCATGATATTGGGTGCCATCGTAGGCCAGGTGAAGAAAGTAGCGCACGTAGTAGAGTAGAAAACAGAAAATAAAGCGGCCGGCCTGTGGTAACAGGAATGGTAATAGCGAAGAGCTGCTGTTTATTGCGGTAGTATGCTCTTACACCACCAGGGCGTACAGCAGAGAATCCAGCACTTCCCCATCTTTCACGATGCTACGTCGCAGGCGAGCCTCCAATTCGTAACCCGCTTTTTGCAGCACCTTACCAGAGGCCGGATTGGTAGCAAATACTACTGCGTACAGCCGGCAGATGTCGAAATGAGCCAGCACGTAACTGGTCACCGTCCGGACAGCGGCCGTAGCTATGCCTTTACCCCAGTGTTCTTGGGCCAGCCAATACCCTATTTCCGCTGACCGCCGCCGCACATCCGTTTTAAAGTGCACGCCGATGCTACCTACTGCTTCTCCCTCCATGTCGATTGCCAAGTGCAGGTCTCGGGGGTTATCGGCTACCCGAGCCAGGAAATAAGCCGCGTCATTGGCGGTGTACGGGTAAGGAAACGTGTCGCGTAAGTTTTGCCAAATGCTCCGGTCGTTGGCATGTCGAGCCAGCGCCGGAGCATCGGAAAAGTGCCAAGGCCGCAGCTGCGCTCCTGCTACAGGCAGGGCAAGCGTGGGCAACAACTGGGGAGGTAGCATAGCGGCACCAGTTCGGATGTTAGCAAGTGGCCGCGGCGGGTTTAGAGCTTCTCGTAAATGACGGCAGCACCCTGGCCTACGCCCACGCACATCGTTGCCAGGCCGTAACGCACGTTTTCCCGACGTTGCATTTCGTGTAGAAGGGTAGCCGTAATGCGGGAGCCACTAGCACCAAGCGGGTGCCCGATGGCAATAGAGCCGCCATTCACGTTTACTTTTTCGATGTCCAGATCCAAGTCCCGAATGCACGCAATTGTCTGGGCAGCGAAGGCCTCGTTGAGTTCAATCAGATCCATATCATTCAGCGTCAGGCCGGCACGCTGTAGCACCTTTTGGGTAGCGGGCACGGGGCCCAAACCCATATAGGCTGGATCAACCCCGGCCACGGCCGAAGCTACTACCCGCGCTATCGGCTTCAGGTTATACCGCTTCAGGGCATCTTCGCCCACCAACAGAACAGCAGCAGCGCCGTCGTTAATACCCGCCGAGTTACCCGCCGTCACGGTACCATCTACCTGAAACGCGGGTTTCAGGGTAGCCAGCTTTTCCAAGCTGGACAAGCGAGGTGGCTCATCTTGGTCAAATAGCGCCGTGTCGCCCTTAGGCTGTGGAATAAAGACGGGGACAATTTCCCGCCGGAACCGTCCTTTCTCGAAAGCCCGCTGATATTTACGTTGGGAGTTAAAGGAATACTGGTCTTGCTCCTCCCGACTGACGTTGTACTTGCGCGCAACGTTTTCCGCCGTCTCGCCCATAGCGTAGGGATGGTGCATCTTGGCCAGCTTCGGATTCACGAAGCGCCACCCCAGGGTAGTGTCATGGGCAGTAAAGTCCCGCGCGAAGGCCGTAGCAGACTTGGCTACTACAAACGGAGCCCGGGTCATGCTTTCGGCTCCTCCGGCCAGATACACGTCACCTTCTCCCGCCCGGATAGCGCGCGAGGCGTCCATGATGCTCTGCAAGCCTGAAGCGCACAAGCGGTTAATCGTAACTCCCGGCACCGTAATAGGCAAGCCAGCTAGCAGCGCTGCCATACGGGCCACGTTTCGATTGTCTTCCCCCGCCTGGTTTGCGGCCCCAAACAGCACATCTTCAATGGCGTTCTTATCGAGGGAAGGGTTGCGGCGCAGGAGCTCACGCAATACATGCGCAGCCATATCGTCAGGGCGGACGCTACTTAGAGCGCCACCAAATTTACCAATCGGAGTGCGGACGGCGTCCACAATGTAAGCAGTAGGCATTGTCTGTAATGCGGTTATTCCGGCCGTTGTTGGCTACTTTTGCGAGCCCTATAGGCAGCTTATCCAAGAGCTGAACTCTCAAAACACAAAGATGATACAAAGAATCCAAAGCGTGTTCCTTCTGCTGCTTGCCTTGGCAATGCTTAGCGTACTGTTCTTGCCCATCTGGAGCAAAACGGACCCCAGCAGCCAACAAACAGTAGTGCTGACTGCTACCACTCTCAGCTTTACTAATCCTGGTCCGAACGCGGCAGCTCCAACCACTACGTGGCCCATTGCCGCCTTATCAGCTTTGTCCGCAGCTGTGGCCTTCTTTGAAATAGCGCAGTACCGTAACCGTTTCAACCAGTTGAAGCTGGGCATGCTAAATTTCCTTTTGATTGTCGGCACTATTGGAGCTGGCTTTTATTATTCAGGCATCGGGGAGCGAATGGTAAATATCAAAATACCTGGCGTATTTGAAGCAGGGTTCTACCTCCCAACTCTTGCTCTGTTGCTCAACCTGCTTGCCAACCGCTTTATCCGCCGCGACGAACAGCTGGTACGCAGCATGGACCGGCTGCGCTAGTAGTCTAGACCCCAACAACAAAAAGGCCCTTACTCATCACCGAGTAAGGGCCTTTTTGTTGTTGGGGTTTCTCGAACCCTTTTACCGTACAATTATCAGCGACCAGTAGCTCGGGTTGTGTGCCAAAGGATTCGATCCTTATTAGAACTTACAACTACTATCTATCACAGCCTGAGATCTGTTCTTTATTATATTACAGATACCAACGCTATCTGAGCCCGATACCGCCCGAGAATGTGTAAAAGTAAAGTTGTTATTACTGATTTTAATGAGGCCCCCTGATAGCGCTAGATTCAGGTATGCTTATTAATAAGCATACCATCATTATATGAATACCGAGCCTATATAATCAATGGCAGCATAGATTAAGCCATTAATATTATCGTGTCCCCTTTTCCTCGCCCTTGAGGTGGCGGCCAGCGTGGTGGCCGGCAAGCCGACGGCAGCAGCCAGAGCCCGGGGAAGGCGGAGCGGGGGCAGGGCAGGCCGGGGGCTTACAACACAACTGCCCCCCGCAGCACAAGGTCGCGGGGGGCAGCAGGATGTGATAAGGTTG
>NZ_BMGS01000004.1 GCF_014640315.1 Hymenobacter glacieicola | reverse complement strand
CATCCGCTTGCAACTCGTCATCGATGCGCATAACCAACGCATAGAAGCAGATGGCTAATCACCTGCTATTTTACCACCACCTTCTATTTATGTAATCAACAAGTTTACTGTCCGTGACTGAATAATTTGCTCTTTGCCCAATAGATGTATACAGTACTACGTGTCGGTATAGCCACCCACGAAACAACAATCCAATAGCCACCAGAATTAGAATTGCCACAAATGCTCGTTTAATATATTTCATTTTCACACTTCGTTGTATTACAGTTACTGGTAACCTCTCTATGGACGAAACTAAACGGGTCGTCCGCTTCGTCCATCCAACTATTGGTAAACGGATAAACAGAACTATTACCCCTATATCCGCAGCAGCAAGCTGGGGCAGGAGGGGCGGCTCAAGGTAGCAGCTTTACGGAATTTCTGGGTAAGGCCGGGCGTGGTGGCCTTATTTCCCCTACCCCGCTACCTTTGCCGCACCTTCCACTACCCCTACCCTCTATGGCTAACCCCAACGACCCGAGCCTGCATTCCTGGATTGATATTGCCCCCGACAGTGACTTTCCGATTCAGAACCTGCCCTTCGGGGTGTTTGAAACTGAGCTGCGCGGGCCGCGGCTTGGGGTAGCCATTGGCGAGTACGTGCTGGATTTGTACGCCGTGTCGCAGTTCGGTTTTTTCCAGGATCTGGAGCTGGGGCCCCGGATGCCGAAGATTTTCCGGCGGCGCAGCCTCAACCAGTTTATTGCCCTGGGCCGGCCGGTGTGGCGGGCCGTACGCCAGCGCGTTTCGGAGCTGCTGCGCCACGACAACGAGGCCCTGCGCTCCGACGAGGTGATGCGCGAGTGCCTGCTGCGCCAGAGCGAGGTGCGGATGCTGCGCCCCGTAAAGCCCCACAACTACACCGATTTTTACAGTAGCATTGAGCACGCTACCAACGTGGGCACGATGTTCCGCGACCCGGCCAACGCCCTGCTGCCCAACTGGCGCCACATTCCCATTGGCTACCATGGCCGGGCCAGCTCCATTGTGGTGAGCGGCACCGATATCCGCCGGCCCAACGGGCAGCGCAAAGCTATCGACGCCGCGGCGCCTACCTTCGGCCCCTCCCAACAGCTGGATTTTGAGCTGGAAATGGCTTTCGTAGTGGGTCGCAGCACCCACCTCGGCGACACCGTGCCGGTGCAGAACGCCGAGGACTATATCTTCGGGCTGGTGTTGTTCAACGACTGGAGCGCCCGCGACATTCAAAGCTGGGAGTACGTGCCGCTGGGGCCGTTTCTGGGTAAGAGTTTCGGTAGCAGCGTGTCGCCGTGGGTCGTGACGCTGGATGCTCTGGAGCCCTTCCGGGTGGCCGGCCCCGTGCAGGAGCCCGAGCCCCTGCTCTACCTGCGCCAGCTCGACCAGCACAACTTCGACATCAACCTGGAAGTCGCCATTCAGCCCGAGGGTGGCCCGGAAACCACCGTGTCGCGCTCCAACTTTGGCCTGATGTACTGGAGCATGGCCCAGCAGCTGGCCCACCACGCTTCCAACGGCTGCAACCTCGAAGTCGGCGACCTGTATGCCTCCGGTACCATCAGCGGCCCCACCCCCGACTCGCTCGGTTCCATGCTGGAACTTGCCTGGCGCGGCACCCGCCCCGTGCCCCTGGCCGATGGCTCGGAGCGCAAGTTTTTGCTCGATGGGGACACCGTGACCATGCGCGGGTACTGCCAGCGGGACGGCCTACGGATTGGCTTCGGGGCCGTGACGGGCACGGTGCTACCGGCTACCCAGGTGTAAGTCTGGCTACATTTAAACATCATGCGGTAAACGAATTGTCATTCCGAGCGAAGCGAGGAATCTGGGGCACATTCTAGAGGCTACCCCAGATTCCTCGCTTCGCTCGGAATGACAATTCGTTGGAAAACAAAAACGCCGACCTAGTACAGGTCGGCGTTTTTACGTGTAGCATGTCTTGCTCCCTACTTCCGGCCGCTGATGATTTCGTCGACTACGGCGGGGTCGAGCAAGGTTGTGGTGTCGCCCAGGCTGCTGGTTTCGCCTTCGGCTACTTTACGCAGGATGCGGCGCATGATTTTGCCGGAGCGGGTTTTGGGCAGGCCGGATACAATCTGAATTTTATCGGGCTTGGCAATTTTGCCGATTTCTGCCACGATGGTTTCGATGATGCTGGCCTCCACATGCACCTTGTCCGATTCCTTTTCGCAGGCTCCGGGGCGGCAGATGACGTAGGCGTAAATGCCCTGGCCTTTCACGTCGTGCGGGAAGCCGACCACGGCGCTTTCCACCACGTTAGCATTCTGGTTGATGGCGTTTTCGATTTCGGCCGTCCCGAAGCGGTGACCCGACACGTTAATCACGTCATCAACCCGCCCGATAATGCGGTAGAGCCCGTTTTCGTCGCGGCGGGCTCCGTCGCCGGTGAAGTAGTAGCCGGGATAGGGCCCGAAGTAAGTTTGCACGGCCCGCTCGTGGTCGCCGTAGGTAGTGCGGATGATGCCGGGCCAGCCGTGCTTAATGGCCAGGTAGCCTTCCTGGTCGTTGCCCTCAATTTCCTGACCTTCCTGGGTAAGCAGCACCGGCTGCACGCCCGGCAGCGGTAGGCCGGCGTGCGCGGGCTTGCTGGGCGTGATGCCCGCCAGGGCCGAAATCATCATGCCGCCGGTTTCCGTCTGCCACCAGGTATCCACCACGGGGCAGCGCTCCTTGCCCACGTGCTGGTAGTACCAGTACCAGGCTTCCTCGTTGATGGGTTCCCCTACTGAGCCCAGCACCCGCAAGGAGTCCAGCGAGTAGCTGAGCACGTTATCAAGCGGAGCGGCCATGAGGCTGCGGATGGCGGTAGGCGCGGTGTAGAAAATGCTGACCGAGTGCTTGTCAATCACCTCCCAGAAGCGGCCAGCGTCGGGATAAGTCGGGATGCCCTCGAACATGAGCGAGGTACTACCAGCCAGCAAGGGGCCATACAGCAGGTAAGAATGCCCCGTTACCCAGCCAATGTCGGCGGTGCACCAGTACACGTCGTTTTCCTCTACCTGAAATACGTTACGGAAGGTGTAATCAGCCCATATCATGTAGCCGGCGGTGCTATGTACTACCCCCTTGGGCTTGCCGGTACTGCCCGAGGTGTAGAGAATAAACAAGGGGTCTTCGGCCTCCATTTCCTCGGCGGGGCAGGTTTTGGCGACACCTTCGGCTTCCTCGTGGTACCATACGTCGCGGCCTTCCTGCATGTGCACGGGCCAGCCCAGGTGCTCCGTCACAATCACGCGGCGTACGCTCGGGCAGGTTTCCAGGGCCTCATCCACCACGCGCTTGACCGGAATCTGCTTGGCCCCGCGGTTGAGGCCATCGGCGGTGAGCACCACGCTGGCCTGGGCATCGTTCACGCGGTCGGCAATGGCAGTGGCCGAGAAGCCCGCAAAAATGACGGAGTGAATGGCTCCAATTCGGGCGCAGGCCAGCACGGCAACGGCCAGTTGCGGAATCATGGGCATGTAAATGCACACCCGGTCACCTTTCTCGACGCCGTTGTTATGCAGCACGTTGGCAAAGCGGCACACCTCCTGGTACAGTTCTCGGTAGGTCAGGCGCAGGTGGCGCGTTTTGGGGTCGTTGGGCTCGTAGATGATGGCCAGCTTGTTGCCCCGGGTGGCCAGGTGGCGGTCGAGGCAGTTCTCCGTGATGTTGAGCCGGGCGCCCTGAAACCATTCGTTGCGGCCCCCTTTCAAGTCATCGGTGTATACGGTATCCCACTTGCGGCGCCAGGTGAAGGGCTCGGCTACTTCGGCCCAGAACTGCGCGGGGTTTTCGGTGCTGAGCTGGTAGGCGGCGTGGTATTCCTCCAGGGTGCGGATGCGGGCGTGTTTGGTGGGAGAATGCGGCATAAGAATCGGAAGTTTGGAAGTGGTACGTTTCGGAAGAGGTAGCCAGGCCAGCGGCCAGTGGCAGTTTGCGGCTGGGGCTGCGCGCCTGGGCGGCTACACGGGCGCGCTGAGCAGTTCTTTTACTTTTTCCATGAGCTGGCGGGTGCTGAAGGGCTTAGGAATGTAGAGGTCAGCCCCCACCTCGTAGCCTTTCTGAATATCGGCCTCCTTGCTTTTGGCCGAGAGAAAAATGACGCGCGTGCCCGCCCGGTCCGGGCGCTGGCGCAGGTGGTGGCATACCTGGTAGCCATCTACGTCGGGCATCATCACGTCTAGCAGCACCACATCGAAGGCCGTGCGGTCAACCGCTTCCAGGGCTTCGGTGCCGTTGCGGGCAATGCTCACCTGGTAGCCGCTTTTGCGCATCAGGAATTCGAGCGACATCACAATGTTGGGCTCATCATCGACAATCAGAATGTGGGGAGTCGGCATGAGAAAGGCAAGCTAAGTTGTTCGGGAGAGGAAAAGTAAGCGGGGCAGAAGGTCTCTTTCGGGCGGCGGGTTTTCAGCTCAGCGGAGGAGGCCGTTGCGGATAGCTCAGGGGGCATTGCGGGCCGAGGCCGCCCCTACCGGCAGCTCAAACGAGAACCGGGCGCCTTGCTCCGGGGCGCTTTCCACCCAAATGCGGCCGGCATGCAGCTCTACTATCTTTTTGGTAATGGCCAGCCCCAGACCCGAGCCCTCGGGCTTGCGCATGGTTTGGTTGCGGGCCTGGAAAAACTTGTCGAAGATGAGCTGGTGAAACTCCGGGTCGATGCCCTTGCCGTTATCCTGCACTGTGATGCGCAGGGCCTGGGGCGCCGCTTCCACAACCACTGCAATGCGGCCCGAGCCATCGGGGCGGCACGATTTGATGGCGTTGCTGAGCAGGTTTACCAGCACCTGCATGAGCCGGTCCCGATCGCCGAGCAGGGGCGGCAGGCCGGGCGGTACGGCCAGGTCGAGGTGCAGGTGCTTGTCGCGCAGCAGCTGGCCTACTGCCTCCAGGGCATCGGTGATAATGTCGGCCACGTCCACGGTTTCGCGCTCCAGGGTGGCCTTGCCCGACTCGTACTTCTCCAGGTCCAGTACCAGCGTTATCAGCCGGCTCAGCCGCTCCGACTCCTTGGTGATGGTGAGCAGGAAGCGGTGACGCTCGTCCTCGTCCAGTTCGGGGTTGTCGGTCAGGATTTCTGATAGGGCCCGAATGCTGGTAAGCGGGGTGCGCAGCTCGTGGGTGACGGTGTACAGGAACTCGTCCTTGTGCTGGTCCAGCTCCTGCAGCTGGTCGTAGGCAGCCTGCAATTCGCTGGTCAGGCGCTGCAGCTGGCGCTGCTGCTTCTGGAGCTGGCGGTTGGCTTCCAGCAGCTGCTGGCTTTCCCGAAGAATCCCGACGACGTTATCGAAGCTGATGTCCTCTACCCCCACCGAGGAGCGCAGCAGCAGCCGGGCCGAGGCCGGACCAATGGAACCGGCCAGCAGCTTTTCGGCATAGGCAAGCAGGCGCGGATCGGCCTGGGGCGGGGTTACGCCCTCGGTTACGTGGGCATCCGGAAAACGCTCCTGAAAAGCGTGCAGGGCCTGGTTCGCGCGCTTCTTACCTAAAAAGCCTGTGAGCAACGCCCGCAGATCCGGAAGCGGGGCGGCGCCTTGCCAGCCGGCCGGCCCCTCGAACACGGCGCCGTAGCGAAACACATCCACGAACACGGTGGCCTGGTGCTCTTCCAGGGCCGAGGGCTGGCGCAGCAGCGACACGCCTACGTACAGGCCCAGGTTGAAAAACCAGCTCCAGAACAGCCCGTGCGACAGGTAATCGAGGCCTTCGAGCCCAAACAAGGCGAAGGGCCGCAGCCCCCGCAGCCCCAGCAGGCCGTCGGTCAGCAGGGTATCGGGCAGCAGATGCGGGCCGACCATCGTGGGTAGTACCAGGGTGAAAAACCACACCACGAAGCCAGCCAGAATGCCGGCCGTAGCGCCGGCGCGGGTGCCACCCTTCCAGTACAGGCCGCCCAGCACCACCGGCACAAACTGGGCCACGGCCGCAAAGGACACCAGGCCAATGTTCACGAGGGGCAGCAGGTGGCCTACCTGCACGTAGTAGCCATAAGCCAACAGCAGCACCAGCACCACGGCCAGGCGGCGGCTATGCAAGGCCACCTGGCCCAGGTAGGCAAACCAGCGCGGCCCCTCGGCCCGGGCCGCCGGAATGCGCACCAGCAGGGGCATGAGCAGGTGGTTGCTCATCATCACGCTCAGGGCAATGGTTTCCACGATAATCATGGACGAAGCCGCCGACAGCCCGCCCAGGTAAATCAGCAGGGCCAGCCAGGGCTGCCCCGCTTGCAAGGGCAAGGCCAGCACAAACGTATCGGCATCGAAGTGGCCGCCATCATCAAGCAGACGGCCGCCGAACGCCAGGGGCAGCACAAACAGATTGATGATGATGAGGTAGAGCGGGAACAGCCACATGGCCTTGCGCAGGTGGTCCTCATTCACGTTTTCGACCACGGCCACCTGAAACTGCCGGGGTAGCAGCAGAATGGCAGCCATGCTCAGCAGCAGCAGCGTCAGCCACTGGCCCGGGGCCGTGCCCGCCCCTTCCAGGGTAAACAGCCGGCTCAATTCCGGCACCGCGGCGGCCCGCCCGAATACGTCGGCAAACCCATTGAACAGGCCGTAGGTCACGAACAAACCTGCGGCCAAGAAGGCTACCAGCTTCACTAAGCTTTCCAGGGCTACGGCCAATACCATGCCCTCGTGGCGCTCCGTGGCCTCAATGGAGCGCACCCCAAAGATGATGGTAAAGAAAGCCAGGGCCACGGTAGTAATAAAGGCGGAGGAAAGCCCGGCACCCCCACCGGAGAGCAGGGAGGTTTCGCCTCCCCCGGTCAGAATGTCGAAGGAGGCGGCAATGGCCTTGATCTGCAGGGAAATGTAAGGCACTACTCCCAGCACGCACACCGAAGTTACGAGGGCCCCCAGCCAGGCGCTCTTGCCGTAGCGGGCGGAAATAAAATCGGCAATGGACGTCAGGCGCTGCTGCCGGCAGATGCGGATGATTTTGCGCAACACCAGCCAGGCCGCCGGGGCCATCAGGGTGGGCCCCAGGTAGATGCCGATAAACTCCAGCCCAAAATGCGCGGCCCGCCCCACGGAGCCGTAATAGGTCCAGGCCGTGCAGTACACGGCCATGCTCAGGGCGTACACGTAAGGGTTGCTCACCAGGCTCCGCCGCGCCGCCGAACGCCGTTCTGCCGCGTACGCCACCCCAAACAGCAGGGCGAGGTAGCCAAAGGAAAAGCCAATGACGAGCAGGGTGTTCACGGAGTGGTGAGGTAGTGAGATGGTGAACTAGTGAGTTTGCTGTTCTGGCGGTATGGTACGGCTGTAGTTGAACGCGGAGAAGGTAGGAGCGAACTGTTGGGCGTTGAGCTTAGGGCGTAGACTACTGGCACCGGCAGCTCATCAACTCACCAGTTGACTATTTCACCCGCACCAGCCAGCCCGTTAGCAGCACCAACAGCACCCATACCAGCAGCACGTAGAGGTAGAGCACCGGAATGCCGCCTACCCGGCCATCGTGGTCGAACACGGCCAGGAAGGGAAAGTTGAGAAGCACGGCAAACAGCACGGTCACGAAGAGCAGCTGCTGGCCCCGGCGCTGTTCCGGTCGTTCCTGGGGTAGAATGGGTGGCATGGCAAGGGCGTTGCGTAGCAGACAAATTGACCTTCAGTCTCTTAAAACAAGCACCGAAAGCAGCAGCACTGGTAGCGCAAAATCCGCCGAACCAACGGCCCGACGGATTTTGACTTACCTGGGCGGAGCAACCGCTTCAGGGTAAAGCTTTACATGTCAGGGCGCTACTAGACGGGGTTATCTTCCATCAGCTTCACGTTACGCACGTCCTTCATCAGGGCTTGCCCAATAAACCAGCAAATCAGGGCAATGCTCACCGGATAGACGAGACCGGCCAGGGTGCTGTGCTCCTTAATAAAGGGCGTGTCGGAGGCGGCGGCGCGCAGGGTGAGGGCCGTGGCAATCAGGGGCACGAAGCCGCCGAATACGCCGTTGCCAATGTGGTAGGGCAAGGAAAGGGAGGTGTAGCGCACTTTCGTAGGGAACAGCTCCACCAGGTAGGCGGCAATGGGGCCGTAGGCCATGGTCACGAAGAGCACCAAGCAGAAGGTAAGGGCCGTCATGGCCAGCAGGTTGGGCGTGAGGGCCTTCATGACGGCCGGTACGGCTTTGCCAGTGGCATCTACGGTAGCGGCAGTTACTTCCGTTAAGGGGCCAGCAAATTGCTTCAGACCGTAGAAGATGGGGAAAGTAAACAGGGCCCCGCAGAGCAAGCCCATCATGATGATTTTCTTGCGGCCGATGCGGTCCGACAGGGAGCCGAAATACACAAAGAAGGGCGTGGCCAGAATCAGGGCGCTGCACAGCACCAGGCTGGCATCGACCAGGTCCAGCTTCAGGGTATTCTGCATGAAAGAGTAGGCGTAAAACTGGCCCGTGTACCATACCACGCCCTGGCCCATGGTGGCGCCAAACAGCGAAATCAGGACCAGGCGGCGGTTTACGGGGTTCACGAAGGACTCGCGCAGGGGGTTGGTGCTGGTTTTGCCCTCCGACTTGGCTTTGGCAAACAGGGGCGACTCGTGCAGCTTGCGGCGGATGTAGTAGGAGGCAATAACCAGCAGGCCCGAGAGCAGGAACGGAATGCGCCAGCCCCACTCCTTGAACGCCTCTTCGCCCATGGTTTTGCGCGTGATGATAATCACCAGAATGCTTAGTAGCAGGCCGGCCGTAGCCGTAATCTGGATGAAGCTGGTGTAGTAGCCGCGCTTGTTGTCGGGGGAGTGTTCGGCCACGTAGGTGGTAGCCCCGCCGTACTCGCCGCCCAGGGCCAGGCCCTGCAACAGGCGCAGAATGGTGACGATAACCGGGGCCGCAATGCCGATTTTATCGTAGCTCGGAATCAGGCCCGTCACGAAGGTAGCGCCGCCCATAATTAGCAGGGTGAGCAGGAAGGTGTACTTGCGCCCGATCATGTCGCCGATACGCCCGAAGAACAAGGCCCCGAACGGCCGCACCACAAACCCCGCCCCAAACACGGCCAGCGTGCCCAGAATGGTGTCCTCAATCTTACCCGTGGAGCCAAACAGTACCGGCCCAATGATGGCGGCCAGCGAACCGAAGATGTAGAAATCGTACCACTCAATGACGGTGCCCACCGACGAGGCGGTAATCACCTGCCAGATTTTACTGGTCGAAACGGCGTTGTTGTCGTGGGTCAGCGAATCGTCGGCGGGAGACGTGCCGCCCACGGGCGCGGCACCGGCGTAGGCGTCGCGCTGCGGTAGGTTTTGGGCCATAGTGGTGGGGGGTTGTGGTGGTAAATTGGCGGTGTAAATGAATGGGCCAGCTGATGATCATCGGCTGATGGTGGCAAGGTTGGTCAGGACGCAAGGCGGCAGCAGCTAGCACCCGGCAACGGTAACCTAACGACCCGGTTACTACAAAAAGACCTGGGTTTGCAGCGTGATTTCGGGGCGGTACCTCACCCCATTTACCTGCACGCCCCCGCCGGCTGCCGGCGCCTGATTAGTGAAATCGGGGCGGGCGCGGTAGTTGAGTGTAAACTTGGCGTTGTGGCTATCGATGTAGAAGTTGGCCCCACCGTCGAAGATGTTCACGTTCTGGATGCTGCCGTCCGCTTTGCGCAGGCCTTCGTAGCCAGCCAGCAGGTAGGAAGCATAGGGCTGCACCCGCAACTTGGGTCCCAGCACGTTGCGGGGTAGCAAATAGCCTGCCTCCACGAAGCCCACGTTGCCCGTGCCGGAGTGGGGCACGGCGTTGCCGCGCAGGGCGCTGGCCCCGTAGCCGGGGTTAGCCGCCCCAATGTAGCGCACGTGGTTGGGCCCCATATTGTAGTTGTAGTACACGGCGTAGGTAGTGAAGGCTGTGCCAGCCTCCTTGTTAACGGGCGTATCAAAAAACACGTCGGCCGAGAACAGGGCAATGTCGTGCTTGCGGGTTGCAATGGTGTTAAGCGAAGCCAGGCCCGCGGTAGTAGCGGCATCAATGGCCGCCGCGTTCAGCACGCTGCCCGTGGAGCGCGAGTACATGCCGTCCTGGTTGTACAGAAAGCCGGCCCCAATGTTAAACACGCGCTTGGTGCCTAGGTATGTACCCACGTTAAAGGGCAGCAAGTTGGCTTCCTGCTCCAGAAACTCGTAGCTGGCGTAGCCTTGATACACGTGATTAGTACCCTGCGGATTGTACTGCGCCACGTTGTTGCCGGTATTAAGGCGGTTGGCACCCGTTCCCGTCTGCACGCCCAGGCCTAATGGCGTACTAAAGGCGCCGGTCTGGTTGGTAAGCAAGCTTTCATTTACGCTGAGCACGTAGTCGAGCTTGCCCACGCGGCCCTTGCCGTAAACCCCAATGCCACGCACAAACTGGTCAATAGCTTCAATAGTGGGCCAGTTGGTTAGGGGCGCATCCAGGGTCAGGTAGTTAAGGGTGCTGGAGCGGGTCATGCGCGAGAGACCATTCTGGTAGTGCATGCCCGCGCCCAGGCTCAGGTATTTGTTTACCTTATACTCTACCACGGCCTCGTGCACAAACAACTGAGGCTTCTTGCTATCCTGGGTAGGGTTTACGCCCCCACTCACGGCCGTCTGGTTATTGATGCCGATATGGGTGTAGATGAGAAAGCGCGGATTGAGCTGGGAGAGAACAATCAGGCGGGAACGGCGCAACGAAAAGTCCAGCTGATCATCCTGGGGCTTGCCGGGGGCGCGCAGCGTGCCGGTGTTGTTTTTGGTGTAGCGCGTCCAGACTTGGTGCCAGGTAATGAATCGGAGGTATTTGGAGCCATCGGGCGAGAGATTCACCTTCATGCCGGCCCCATAAGGCACTGATTCCGCCGGGGCAGTGGGCGGGGCCACTGGGGCCGCCGGCGAAGTTGACGGGGCCGGCTGGCCAGGCGCAGTAGGGGGCGCGGGGGGAGGAGCAGGCTGGGTGGGCTGACCCGGGGGCGGGGGTGTTACCTGGGCCGTAGCACCGGCGGCTGATGCCAGCAGCGCGCTCACAGCCAACGCGTAGCGAGTAGTTCGCATAGGGTTTGGTGGGGTTGAGGGTTGGGATGGGTCGGGGCAGGCAGCCAGCCGCCAAGCGCTGCCGGACTGGTAGCCCCAAGTAGGAGAATCCCAACGCAGAAGTCACGTAGTTGTTATACTTCTGCTAAGCGCTATAGCTCTACCCCTGCCGAAACCGTTCCCAGCGGATCATCATGTACTTATCCCCCAGCTCAGTCACGATAAGCCCGGCCTCTTTTAAGTTCTCCGGCTTCTGAAAAAATTCGGCCAGCTCCTTCTGATTCAGAATCTTGTAGGTTGGGTGGTAGTCGGTTTGGCGCGGGGCTTTCATGCCGTATTTCTTTACCCAGTTCATTACCGAAACGTGGCTTACGCCCAGCAGCCGCTCAATTTCCCGGTAGCTTACGCCTTCCACATACAGCTGTAAGGCTTTGATGACGTAGTAGGAGTTGATTTCCTTACCGGCCTTGGCAACGGAAAAATGGTAGCCGCAGTTTTTGCACTTGTACCGCTGCCGGCCACCCACAATCCCGCTTTTGGTAGCGTCCGTCGATTCACACTTAGGGCAATGCAGCTGAGACATACGAGAGTAAGTAAGGAGTTACTATACGGAACCTATAGCTATTTAGTAAACATATACTATTTTAGCAAACTATTATTTATTTGGTTACCGGCGCTAGCTGCAGGAAGCTGCCTGAAGCCTAATTTGTTACTTACTATGCTAGCCTCGTCCTTCGGAGAAGTATTTAGCGGATGAGAGGCAGCAACCTGGTAGCACAAATTGGTTGGATGTGGGTAGGCCAGCTAGCCGGACTACTCACCCGTAAAATCTAAGTCGTAGAGCACATTCAGCCGAAATCCGTGGTTGCTTTCGAAAACCGGCCGGCCCGATAGGGGCTCAGGTGTAGCGTGCTGGCTGATTTGAAAGAGGTAGTTCAACTCTAGCTTGGCTTTGTCGGTGAATTGATAGCCCAGTCCGCCGGATAAACGGTTCTGATTGAACACGTTGTTGCCCACGTTGCGGCCGAAGCCGATGAACAGCTCATCGAAAGCATTCAGGTACCACTCGCCATCCTCCACAGTAGGGCCCTGCAGCGGAAACTGTCCCGAAAGCTGGTAGCGAATCCGGTTCTGATAGGCCCAGTCCTGCACCGGCCCCTGCCCTGCCCTGGCGCGGGTACCCAGCCAGCGCTGCTCCAGCCGCAGGCGATGCGTGAGCGTGAGCCAGCCCAGCGGGTTTTCCAGCGAGATGTCCTGGTAGAGCCGGTGCTCGGGTTCGGGCCGCGCGGGCACGGTCGGGTAGTCGCCGTAGCGGTGGGTTTGGAAATAAGTGTAGCCGCCCGAAATCGTAGCGTGGGTTGCGAGCGTGCGTACCAGCCCCAGGCGGGCCAACTGCTGCTGCGGGGCCCGCAGCCAGTTTACTCGTCGCCATTGGTATTCAGTGTGCACGGCCCACTTTTCGGTCAGCTGATGGTCGCCGGAGTACACCAGCCACCCCAGCGTATTCCGGTCCGTGAGGCGGGGGCTTTGGCCGTGGCCGGGGGCCGCCAGCGTGCAGAAACCGAGCAGCAGGAAAACGTTTTTTATCATCAGGGCTGCCCTATACAGCAAGGCACGTACCAAGGAGTACGCCTCCAGCCCGGCGGGGTTCGGGGCGGCGGGCTGCTTACGGGTGCAGCAGCGTCATGAGTACGGCATCCACGGCCAGGCCCAGGCGGCGCATATCCAGGCGGCTTAGCGTGTCGGTGGGTTCGTGGTAGCTCTTGTTGCGGTAGAAAGCCGTATCCGTGAGCAGCACGGCCGCGTAGCCAAAGTGCCAGTAATTCAGGTGATCCGAAAAGTCGATGCCCGGTAGCCAGGCCGGGGCGTTAAAGCGCTTTACTGGCAACGTGGCAGTAGCCTTGTAGCGGCGCGCAAACCGGCGTCCAAACCGACCGTTTCCGAATTTTTGGGCTACCGTTACGTAGTTCCCGCGGCTACCATACACCCACTTTAGCGGCCCCAACGGGTACTGTTGGCTGCCCGGCTGGTCGTTGTAATAGCCCAGCATTTCCAGGGCCACCATGCCGCGCACCGGCACGCCGGCCGCGTGCAAGGACTGGGCGTGCACGTAGCTACCCATCTGTTTGGTGCGAAAAAAGGGCGGTTCCTCCAGCGTGTAGGCAACCAGTTCAATGGGATACGGTAACTGAGGCTGCTGCCGGAGCAGACGGGCCAGTTCCAGCAGGGCGGCCACCCCGGTACCATTATCGTCGGCTCCGGGCTGCTCCCCGCATACATCATAGTGGGCCCCAACCACTACGCGCGGCCCCTGGGCCGGGCCGAAGTGACCAATAATGTTGCGGTAGCGGCGCCCCTGCACCTGATACTCTTGTTCACTGGTGCGGGCGCCGGCCGCCGCCAGTTCCCGCCGGATGTAGTCGGCGGCTTGGTTTAGGCTGGCTTCGTGGAGGTAGTTGCGCGGCTCGGGCGTGGTAGTAAGGGCCACCAGGTGCTGGCGCAGGCGGGCCGTGTCGGCAGTGGTTTGCCCATTGGTGCGCAAGGCTCCCAGTACCAGGAGTAGTAAAATTAAAGGCAGCCGCCGCATAGTAAATTAACCAAGGTGTGAGCGGTAGATGCGCAGCCCCTACTTTTGGTTGCCCAAACGGCCTTTCGCCGCCGCATTGTCTTCTCCCGCTCCACCTAGCTTATGCCCGCTCCTACCCCATTCCGCAGCATCGTCCCATCTGACCTGAAAGCCCCCGACTGGCACGCTTTCATGGTGGGCGCCGTGGCCCCGCGCCCGGTGGCCTTTGTCAGCACCATGGATGCCGAGGGCAACGTCAACCTGAGCCCCTTCAGCTTCTTTAACTGCTTCGGGTCTAACCCACCCATTCTGGTGTTTTCGCCCGCCAACCGGGTGCGCGACAACTCGCAGAAGCACACCCTGGAAAACGTGCGGGAGGTAGCCGAATGCGTGATTCACATCTGCGACCACGCCATGGTGGAGCAGATGTCGCTGGCCAGCACCGAGTACGAAAAAGGCGTTAATGAATTTGTGAAGGCCGGTTTTACGGAGGTAGCCAGCCGGCAGGTGCGCCCGCCGCGGGTGCAGGAGGCCCCCGCCGCCTTCGAGTGCGTGGTGGAACAAGTTGTGGAGCTGGGCTCCAACAACGGCGCGGGCAACCTGGTTATCTGCCGGGTGGTGCTGGCCCACTTCCGCGAGGATACCATCCTACCCTCCGGCATCGGCATCGACCCCGCGAAGCTGGACGCCATTGCCCGCCTGGGCGGCGACTGGTACTGCCGGGCCTCGGGCAGCAGCCTCTTTGAAGTGCCCAAACCCAACCGCAACCTCGGTATCGGTATTGACCAATTGCCGGAGCACATCCGCACCTCCGAGGTGCTGACGGGCAACAACCTGGGCCGGCTGGCCAACATCGAGCAGCACGCCCTGCCTACTCCCGAGCAGGTGCGGGCCTACCAGCAGGAGCCGCTGGTAGCCTATACGCTGAACAGGTTTCGTAACGACCCGGCCCAGCAGCGCCAGGAGCTGATGCTGCTGGGTAAGCAGTTGCTGGAGGAAGGACGCTTGCTGGACGCCTGGCAGGTGTTACTGCTGGCCGCGCCGCCCGCAGCCGACCAATAAATAAACCACGCTGCCCGCCCGGGCTGTACTTTTTATTCGCCCTGCTGCGTATAACCAAACAGCAGGGCGGAACAGGTATTTTTAGCTATATGTTACCAACCGCATTTCGGCAGTATCACGTCTATTTTTTATTTGCTACCTGGCTATTACTTCAGCTTTATTTATATAGTTACTACGGAGTAAAAATCGTTTTTGATAGCCACCGCTATATTCGGCACGCTACGGAGATGGCGGTGCATCACCACCTGGTCTGGGACCGAAATGTATTATACAGTGGGTACACGGCAGTACTAGCTTTTTTCCTGAAATTTCAGCTGCCTTTCAAAGCCGTTGTGGCGTTTCAGAGCCTGCTTTCCGGCCTGGCCGCCAGCTGCCTGTATGCCCTAACCCAGCGTGTTTCCGGCCGCTGGCAGGCCGCTTTTCTGGCAACCCTGGCCTACGTTGCCTGGCCCGATTTGCAGGCCTGGAACTTCTACATTCACACCGACGCACTCTTTTGCAGCATTCTGGTGATTTATACCTACCTGCTGCTCAAGGCACACAGAATGCGGCAACTGCTGCTGGCAATGCCACTACTTGGGTGGCTGCTTTTTCTGCGGCCTAATGGTATTGTGATTGGGGTAGCAACCTTTTTTTACGTGCTTTTCCTACTGAAGGAACACAGCCAAATTATCTTCCGCCGGGTGGTAGTGGTAGCATCCGTGTTATTTATTTTGATTGTTGGATTTAGCTTTAACAGGATATTACATAATATTTTTTCTCTGATAGCCATCTACCAGGGAGGCTCTTTATTCGGTGGTCACCCCTTCATGGCGGTTACGTCCAGCACTCCGTTGTATATTCCAGCTCCTACCAGCCCGCTTTGGCAGCAACTGGTACTGTTCATAGGGCATAACCCAATTTATTTTACCAAGCTGTTTGTATTAAAATTCATTGTATTCTTCGCCCAGATTAAGCCCTATTATTCCTCACTTCATAGTATTGCCATTGCGTTATTTATTTACCCAGCCTATATACTAGCGGTCCGAGGTTACAGAAAACCCACGCTAACCCAGCCGCAACGCCTGTTTTTTGTGGTGTTAGTCGGCCTGCAGGCTACCATTGCCGCCGCCACTCTACCCGATTGGGACAACCGCTTTATTGTGCCATTGCTGCCCAGCATTTTCCTATTGGCCGCTGTCGGCTTTCCGGCTGGGCAGCGCGAGAGGTAGCTTCCCCGATGCTTTCTGAGGAAAGGCATCAAGCCAACGGGCACACCATTTCGTAGAGGGCCAGTTCCGTTCGCGGCCAGCCACAGGCGTCCATGAACTCGGTGCCGGGCCCTTCCGGCACCAGGCAGGGCATTACCAGCGGCTGATCAGTGAACCGGGCTGCCAGGGCACGCACCAGGCGGGTGCCCCACCCCTGCCGCCGCGCCGCGCGGGCTACCAGGAGCATTTGCACCGTTTATCGTCCGGCATCAGGCCGCACCAGGGCGTAGGCATGGTGGTGCAACCGAAAAGCCTGGGTGGGCTTCGTGGCGCTGAGCAGGGTTTCGCCGCTGCTCAGCCAAGGCTGGGGTTCCTCTGTTTCGCGGAGCACCGCCCGGGCCAGCTCCAGCGGGTCGATTTCGGTTAGGACTTCCGCCGTGCCGGCTGCTACCCCTGCTTCCCGCCGGAACCCCAGCAGCTGCCGGACGCGCCGGAAGCCCAGCCGCTCGTAGAGGCGAATGGCCGGCTCGTTAACCGTAAATACTTCCAGCAGCATGGTGTGGTCGCCGCGCTGGCGCGCTTCTTCCAGGGCCGAGCCCAGCATCGTGCGGCCCAGGCCCTGCCCCCGAAATTCCGGTACCAGCCCCATGGCCGCTACCCGGCTCTGCCAGCCCCGGCGAGCGATGAACACTACCCCCACCAATTCCTCGCCCCGAAACCACAGCCGACTGGCCGCCGGATCGAGGTGCTCGCCGCGGAAACGGCGCTCAAACGAAGCTGCATCAAAAAGCATTGGCACGAAGTAGCCCTGAAACGAGCGGGTCATGGCCGCCGCCACGTGCGCGGAAGGAAAGTCGAGAACAGGCCGGGCGGTGAGGGCAGAAGCCGGAGGCAAGGTCATAGGAGTGCGGTTACCAGATGTGCCTCTACAGACGCGCCCACCCCAAAGGGCGTTGCCCTACGTTGCTCTTCCGCCGGTGCTTTTTTGCTCCTGGCGGCGGCACATTTCCTCATAAAAAAGGCCTGTGCTTGCGCACAGGCCTACCTCGGCACGAAATCCGAGAAATTCAATGTATTCGTTTAAATCCGTGCGGTTAGTTGCGCACGGCAATCATCAGGGCCAGCTCTTTGTAGCGCATGTTGAATTTGCGGGCAATGCTGGCGTTGGTCAGGGAGCCTTTGTACACGTACACCCCGGAGCGGAAATGCTCGTTCGTGAACAGCACCTCATTGATGCCCCCGTGCTGGCTAATTTCCTGCAAAATGGGGGTAAAAATGTTGCTCAGGGCGTTGGTGGCGGTGCGTGGCACCCGGGAGGCAATGTTGGGCACGCAGTAATGAATTACGTCGTACTTGCGGAAGACGGGCTTGCTGTGGCTGGTCATCTCGCTGGTTTCAAAGCAGCCGCCCTGGTCTATACTCACGTCGATAATCACGGAGCCCGGCGCCATCTGCGACACCACGTCTTCCGATACCATGAACGGAATCCGGCCTTCCTCGGCGTTCAGGGCCCCAATCACCACGTCGGCGCGACGAATTTGCTGGTTTAGGGCGAAGGTGTCGAGGGTGCTGGTGTACAGCTGCGGGGTGCACAGGTTCATTTTAAGCCGGCGCAGCTTGTAGAGGTGGTTGTCGAACACTTTTACCTCGGCTCCCAGCCCGGTAGCGGCCCGGGCAGCATACTCGGCTACCGTGCCAGCTCCCAAAATAACTACTTGGGAAGGAGGCACGCCCGTGATACCGCCCAGAATAACGCCCTTGCCTTCGTTGGAGCGGGCCAAATATTCGGCCGCAATGAGCATGACCGTGGAGCCCGCAATTTCCGACATGGCCCGCACCACGGGCCGCGCTCCGGAGGGGTCCTTGATCAGTTCGAAGCTGATGGCGTTGATTTTCTTTTTGGTTAGGGCCGTGATGTACTCGCCGGTGAGGGTCCCAAACTGCAGGGCCGAAATCAGGGTTTGCCCGGCCCGCATGTACTCAATCTCGTCGTAGGTAGGCGGGGCTACTTTCAGGATGATATCGGCCTCAAACACTTCCTTTTGCGAGTAGGCAATGGTAGCGCCTGCCTCGGAGTAGTCGTGGTCGGAGTGCTTGCTGGGCTCCCCGGCGCCGCTTTCCAGCAGGATTTCGTGGCCGGCTTCCACCAGGTGCTTCACAGCCTCGGGCGTCAGGCAAATTCGGTTTTCCTGCAGCGAGGTTTCCCGCGGCAGCCCGATAAACAGCTTCCGTTTCCGCGTTTCCACGGCCAGCATGGATTCTTGGGTGAAGTAGGCGCGGCTGGTAGCCAGCGACTCGAATCCGGGGGGTACTGCTTCGGGCATCGTTTGTAAATGAAGAATTAAAAATTAAAAATTAAGAATTGGGGTAGGCAGTAGCTTCTGTGGCAGTAAAGGGCCAGCGCCTGTTAATTTTTACTTCTCAACTTTTAATTCCCTGGATGAAGGTCCGGTGACGGTAAGCGTGATAACCAGCCGCTGGGGCGGCAACAGTGCCTCCACGCGGCTCGGCCACTCGATTAGGCAAAGATAACCAGAATCGAAGTACTCAAGGGCCCCAATGCCTTCTGCTTCCCGCACATCGTTGAGTCGGTAGAAATCGAAATGGTAGATGGGCTGGTCCTGCGCGTCCCGATACTCGTTGACGAGGGAGAACGTAGGGCTGCTGATGTCGTCCTGCACGCCCAGGCTCTGGCATAAAGCCTTGATAAAGGTGGTTTTGCCGGCCCCCATTTCGCCCTCAAAACACAGGATGGAGTGCCCGTGCATGGCGGCGCGCACCTGAGCGGCGGCCTGGGGTAGCGCGTCGAGCGAGGAAATTTCGATGGTTTCGCTGGTCATCAGATAAGGCAGGACAAGGGAGGCGGTTAACTTGAGCCCGCAAATTTGGTTATTCTGCCGCAATGCCCGCCCAACTGCTGTCTTCTCCTGACCCACCCACTGTCTCCACGCCTTTCATGCTGCTGTGGATGCTGACGGTTCTGCTGATTTTTGAGTTCGGCATCTTCGGCTTATACCAAGATGCCCAATTGCGCAAATACGGTATGGCCCGCCGGGCCCTGGTAGTGCGTAACCGCCAGGAGCGAAGCGTTCATATCCTGACGCTGCGCTACCGCTACGGTCCCGACACCCTGCAGATCGAACACACTGAGAATCACCGCCGCCAGGTCCAGGAGCTGCGCCCCGGCGACTCCGTAACCGTCTGGTTCTGGCCCGATGCTCCGCGCCGGGTGGAGGTAACAACGCCCTGAGTGAGCAGGTTTTCATAGAGTTTACCGGCTAGCAGGGGGCCGGACCGGCGGGGGCTTCTATATTTGGCCGACCTAAACCAAGACCTGACCATGCAAGTTTCCCGAATGGCCGGTAGCCTGATCGGCTCCGAAATCATCAAAATCGGCAACGAAGTCAACGATATGATTCGCAAGGGGGAGCAGATCTGCAACCTCACCATCGGCGACTTTGACCCGAGCATTTTCCCGATTCCGGCCGAGCTGCAGGACAAAATTACCCGCGCCTACCAGAGCGGGCACACCAACTACCCCCCCGCCAACGGCATGGCGGCCCTGCGTGAGGCGGCCGCTACCTTCACCGAAACCCGCCTGGGGCTGGCCTACTCCCCCACTGATTTTCTGGTGGCCGGCGGCTCCCGGCCGCTTATTTACGCCACCTACCTGGCCCTGGTAGACCCCGGCGACAAAGTGGTGTTTCCGGTACCCAGCTGGAACAACAACCACTACTGCCACCTTTCCTCGGCCCAGGCTGTAATGGTGGAAACCCGCCCCGAAAACAACTTCATGCCCACGGCCGAAGAGCTGGCGCCCCACCTGGCAGGCGCTACCCTGCTGGCCCTGTGTTCCCCCCTCAACCCCACGGGCACCGTATTCAGCAAGCCAGACCTAGAGGCCATCTGTGACCTGGTGCTAGCCGAAAACCAGCGCCGCCAGCCCGGCGAAAAGCCGCTTTACTTGCTTTATGACCAGATTTACTGGCTGCTTACATTCGGCGCGACTGAACACTACGACCCCGTGAACCTGCGCCCGGCCCTGCGCGAGTACACCATCTATATTGATGGCATCTCGAAGTGCCTGGCCGCTACCGGCGTGCGGGTAGGGTACGCCTTCGGGCCAGCCGAGGTAATTGACAAAATGAAGTCTATTCTGGGCCACGTGGGCGCCTGGGCACCCAAGGCCGAGCAGGTAGCTACCGCCAATTACCTGCCCGAAACTACCGCCGTGGATGCGTTCCTGGAACAGTTCAAGGAAAAAGTGCAGCGCAGCCTCGACGCCCTGCACCAGGGCCTGCAGGCCCTGAAGGCCGACGGCCTGCCCGTAGATTCCATGGTTCCAATGGGCGCCATCTACCTCACGGCCAAACTGGACGTGCTAGGCAAAATCGCCCCCAACGGGCAGGTTCTCAGCACCACGAAAGAGCTGACCTCCTACCTAATCAGCGAGGCGCGGCTGGCCCTGGTACCGTTTAGTGCCTTCGGGACGGATGGTGCGGCGCCCTGGTTCCGCATGTCGGTGGGGGGTGCCTCCCTGGAGTCTATTGAGGCGGCCCTACCCCGCCTGCGGACGGCGCTGCAGGCACTGCGCTAGGGCTGCCGGCTGGGGCTACTACCAGCTTTTGAGCAAACATACCCGCAACGGGCTCCACCATACTGCTGTGGGGCCCGTTGCCATTGTGGGCGCCTGCTCAGTATGCTCGTTGTTTTGCGCGGAGTATGCGGGGTTCTTGCTATCTTCCGGCATCCGATTCCTAACCAACTGGTTGAGAAACGGATATCCTGCTCTTATACCGCCGCTCTTTGCTTTTTGTGCGCGGGTCGGCCTCTTCTACCCCTATTGCACTTTCCGCTTTACTCAACCACCGGATCGTGTACTTATGCGCTTTTGTTTACCCCGCCTCACTGGAGGGTCTGTTGCCTTAGTAGGAGCCGTTGTACTTCTGCCGTTTTCTAGCCGTGCCCAAGTGCACCCGGCCCCCGTAGTCGGCTCGGTGCGCACTACCACCGGGGCCGCCGTGGAATACGCTACCATCACCCTGCATCGGGCCGCTGACTCAGCGGTTGTCAAAACCGAATTCACCGACGCGGCCGGGCAGTTTCTCCTGACCCCGGCCGCCGGGGGCCGCTACCTGGTGTCAGCCGCCCAGCTGGGGTACGGCCGCATGTGGCTGGGTCCGCTGGAAGTGACGGCCGCCCCCCAGCCCACTCCCCTGGCCTTTGTTCTGACGGCTGGGGCCGCTACCCAGCTTAAGGGCGTAACCGTTACGGGCCAGCGGCCAACCTTTGAGCGGCTTGCTGACCGCACCATTGTAAACGTGGAAGGCAGCACGCTTAGCGCCGGCAATACCGTGCTGGATGTGCTGGGCCGCGCCCCGGGCGTATCCCTGGATGCCAACGATAACCTGGCTTTGCGCGGCAAGCAGGGTCTGCTGGTGCTCATTGATGGCAAGCGCCAGCCCATGACCGGGGCCGATCTGGCCAACCTGCTCCGCTCCCTGCCCGCCGAGCAAGTGAGTACGGTAGAGCTGATTACCAACCCGCCGGCCAAGTACGATGCTCAGGGCGGGGCCGGCATCATTGCCATTAACCTGAAGAAAGACCAGCGCCTGGGCACCAACGGCAGCCTGAACGCCGCCTACGGCCGCGGCCGCTACGGTAAGTTTACCTCGGGCCTGAGCCTGAACTACCGGCAGAAGAAGCTCAACCTCTACGCCTCCTACGCCTACGCCAACCGGCAGAGCTTTCAGGAACTCGATTTCAGCCGAACCTACAGGCAGGACGGCGGCACGACGGGCCTGACAACCGTGCAGCGCAACACGCCCCGCGGCCACCTGCAGTCGCACACCTGGCGGGCCGGCGCCGATTACTCGCTCAGCCAGCAGACTACCTTGGGCGCCGTGCTCAGCGGCCTGGGCAGCCAAACGCCCTCCAAAGGCCTGAACGAAGCTGCTTTCTTCGGGGCCCAGGGCCAGCTGCTGGGCCGCTCCGTCTCCCTTAACCGGCGCAACCTGCTGACTCCAAACGTTGCCGGCAACCTGACCCTGCGCCACCTCTTCCCGAAGGACTCCCTGGGTACGCCCGAGCTGACGGCCGATGCCGACGTAGCCCGCTACGGCATTACCCGCACCCTGGACCTGGCTACTACCTACCAGGCGCCCCTCACGGCCACGCCCAGTTCGCTGCTCGGCGACCAGGATGGTACGCTCACTATTTGGGGAGCCAAAACTGACTACATCCGGCCCATGCGGCACCGCTTGCGGCTGGAAGCAGGTTTTAAAGTAAGCCAGGTTTATTCTGATAATGATGTACTGTTCGTGCGCACCCGCGACGGGGTCAGCCAGGTTGATCGGGGCCTTACCAACCGGTTTCGGTACTCCGAGAACATCAACGCCGCCTACCTCAGCCTGACCCGCACCCGCCCGGAGCTCACGGTTACGGCCGGCCTGCGCGGGGAGCAAACCAACGCCACCGGCCGCCAGGACGTGGGCCAAACCTCATTTTCCCGCCACTACTTCCAGCTTTTCCCTAACCTGACCCTGCGCCGGCCCCTGTCGGATAAGCACGAGCTGGCCTTTGCCCTCAGCCGCCGCCTCGACCGGCCCACCTACAACCAGCTGAATCCGTTCCGCTCCTACGTGGATGCTACCTCCTACCGCACCGGCAACCCGGCCCTGTGGCCCGCTACCAGCGTGCAGGCCGAGCTCACCCACACGTTCCGCCACAAGATCAGCACGGCCCTGAGCTACACCCGCACCAACCGCCCCGTCGTGAACGTGTACCTCCTCGACGCCGACCAGCTGGTGGCCTCCACCGACGTTAATCTGCGCACCCAGGAGTACTACGGCCTGACCCTGACGGCCCCGCTGGAGCCGGCCAAGTGGTGGAAACTCTACGCCAGCGCCGAGCTATTTTATATTCAATTCCAGGGCCTGGTGGATGGTGCGGCGCCGCCCGTCGGCCGGCCGGGTGCCATTGTCAGCCTTAACAACAGCCTGACGCTGGGCCACGGCTGGAGCGCTGACCTCAACGGGAGCTACAACTCCCCCGAGCGGTTTGCTTACCAGGATATTCGCTCGTTTGGGCAGGTAGGCGCTGGGGTGCAGAAGCAGGTGGGCAAGGCCCTGATTAAGCTAAACGCCACCGATATTTTCTACACCGCTCCGCTGCGCGTTACTTCCCGCTACCGGGTGCTGGAGGAAACGTACCGCTCCGCCCAGGACTCGCGGGTGGTCACCGCTTCCCTGACCTACCGCTTCGGCAACGACAAGGTGGCCGCCGCCCGCCGCCGCGCCACCGGCGCGGAAGAGGAAAAACGCCGCGCCGCCACTGGTCAGTAACCGGCTGCGCGGGTTGCCCGCTAGGCCTGGCTTTCGATCTTGAAAGCCAGGCCTTTTGTTGCAGAAAGCTACCTACCTAGCAAACTCGCAAGTTTTTTGCGCTCTTCACGCAACCTGTATGATGTATCATACATCTATATGATACATCATACAACCACCTATGCTTTCCAGCGTCATCTTTTATTCCTTGGACAAGGCCATCCGGCAGTACCGCCGCATGGCCCAGGCCAACATCGACCGGGCGGGGGTCACTATCAGCATTGACCAGTGGCTGGTGCTGCGGGTGATTCAGGAAACTGACGACCTTACCCAAACCGACATTGCCGAACGAGTTTTTAAAGATCAAGCCTCGGTGGCTCGCATGATTCGGCTGTTGCTGGAGCGGGGCCTACTGCTGGCCGAACCCTTGCCCCACGATGGCCGCCGCACCCAACTTCGGGTGTCGGCGGAGGGGCAACGAACCCTGGACGCGGTGGAGCCTGTGGTGCTCAGCAACCGCGCGGTGGCCCTGGACGGGCTGAGCGAAAATGACCTCAATACGCTACGCTATTTACTGGAGCGCATTGCCAGGAACTGCGGCGCCCCTACCCCCGCTACCTAGGCAACACCAGCCCAGGGAAACCAACTAAAATCTGGCATTTGGAATATTTTATTTTTCAAATACGAAATCATTCGTATGTTTACTACGAAACTATTCGTAGTAGCTGAACGCGGGACGGCCGCCTTGCTGTTTAGCTTGCCCTGTGGGGCTGCTTGCTTGATTTTCCTCTCCTTATTTCACCCTCGTTTTCTCATGAAAACTATGCATCCCGGGCAGCCGCGTGGATTCGTCTTGCTGCTCCTTATATCAGCGCTACCCCTGATGCGGGCGGTAGGCCAGGGCGTTAGTGGGCAGGTCCGGACTGGCGCCGGGGCCGCCGTGGAATACGCTACCGTCGTCTTGCACCGGGCGGCTGATACGGCGGTGGTTAAAACCGAGTTCAGCGACGAGAAAGGCGGGTTCCGCTTTGAGGTGGCCGGGGCGGGGCGCTACCTGGTGTCGGCTTCGCAGGTTGGGTTTGGGCGGGCCTGGGCCGGGCCGCTGGAGGTTACTACCGGTGCGCCTACTCCTACTCTGACCCTAACCCTGCAACCCAACAAGGCCACGGCCCTGAAGGAAGTTACTATCACGGGCCAGCGACCCACCTTTGAGCGGGAAGCCGACCGCACCATTGTCAATGTGGAGGGCAGTACACTGGCGGCCGGCAACACCTCCCTGGACGTGCTGCGCCGCTCCCCCGGCGTGACGGTGGACGGCAACGATAACCTCGCGCTGCGGGGCAAACAAGGCCTGCTGGTGCTCATTGACGGCAAGCGCCAGCCCATGACGGGCACGGAGCTGGCCGACTACCTGCGCGCCCTGCCCGCCGAGCAGCTTAAAAGCATCGAGCTGATTACCAACCCGCCGGCCAAGTACGATGCCCAGGGCGGCGCCGGGATTATTGCCATTAACCTGAAGAAGGACCAGCGCCTGGGCACCAATGGCACCCTAAACCTGAGCTACGGCCGCAGCCAGTATAATAAGTACGTATCAGGGCTGAGCCTGAACCACCGCCGCCAGCACCTGAACCTGTTTGGCTCCTATAACTACTCCGACCGCTCGGGCATTGGCAAGCTGAGCATTCACCGCGACTTTTACCGGGTTGACCCCACCGGCCAGCTTCCGCGCCAGCTTATTCAAACCACCGACCAGGAAAACCGGGCTCCCAGCCAGTCCCGCTCCCACACCTGGAAGGCCGGGCTCGACTACACCCTCTCGAAGCGGACAACCCTGGGCGGAGTGGTCAGTGGCTTGCAGAACCGCAACGAGCAGAACGGGCGCAACCAAACGGCTGTTAACAACCTGGAGCGCACCTTGCAGCAGCAATATGCTTCCACCAATGACCGGCAGGGCCGCTACGCCAACGTGGCCGGCAACCTCAACTTCCGCCACACCTTTCCTGATTCGCTGGGCACTCACGAGCTGACTGCCGATGCCGACTACGCCCGCTACCGCACGACCCGCGACCAACGCCTGCTCACGCGCTTCAACGGGGCCGAGCAGGTAGGCGAAACCATCATCGGCGACCAGCGCGGCTTGCTCACGATTCAGTCGGCGAAAGTGGACTACGTGCAGCCCCTGACCCGGCAGCTGCGGCTAGAAGCCGGGGCCAAGGCCAGCCTGGTTTCCGCCGACAATGACGTGGCGTTCTTTACCAACGGGGAGCTGGACCGGAACCGCTCTAACCGCTTCCGCTACGATGAGAACATCAACGCCGGCTATTTTAACCTGAACTACAGCCTGCCCAAACTCACCGTGCAGGGCGGCCTACGCGCGGAGCAAACCAACGCCGTAGGCAAGCAAGAAGTAGTGCAGGTGGGCCGCACGCCCAACTTCGACCGCCACTACTTCCAGCTGTTTCCGAGTGCGGCCCTGAAACGGACCTTCTCAGATAAGCACGAAGCCAGCCTCTCCCTGAGTCGGCGCATTGATAGGCCGTCGTACAACCAGCTGAATCCCTTCCGCATCATCATCGACAAGACGACCTCCGGGGCCGGCAACCCCGACCTGCGCCCCCAAACCAGCTACAATTTCGAGCTGGCCCACACCTACCGCCAGAAGTACAGCCTGGGCCTGAGCTACAGCCTCACCAGCAATCCGCTAATTGGGGTGGTGCAGCCGGAATCAGATAGCACGGTGGTGTCAACGACCCAAAACCTGACCCGCCAGCATTACTACGCCCTCACCTTTACGGCCCCGGTGGAGGTAGCCAAGTGGTGGAATATCTACAATAACGCCGTGCTGTACTACAGCCGTTTCGAGGGCAACCTGGCCGGCACCAACCTCGACCGGGGCCGCAGCTCGTTTTCGCTGAGCTCCAACCACACCTTTACGTTTGGCAAGGGCTGGAGCGCCGAGCTGAACGGCTCGTATCAGTCGAGGGAAATTTACGGGTTTATTCTGGCCCGGCCCTACGGGGAGGTGGCGGCCGGCATTCAGAAAAGCGTGTGGAACCGCAAGGGCAACCTGAAGCTGAGCGTGGCCGACATCTTCTTTACCCAGCCGCAGCGGGCCGTTTCCTCCTACGACAACTACGTGGAGCGCTTTTACCAGCGCCAGGACTCGCGGCTGGCTACGCTGGCCTTCACCTACCGCTTCGGTAACGACAAGCTGGCGCCCACCAAGCGCCGGGGGGGCGGAGCGGAGGACGAGAAACGCCGGGCCGGCGGGCAATAGCTTATATACAACTACTCTCCCTACTACCCTATCTGTACGTGTTTACTTTAAGATGAGCGCCCACCGCCGGGCTCCTGTACCGGAGCCCGGCGGTGGGCGCTGACAATTTAGAGGTGCTGCGCAGAAGGCAGGCTACAACAAGCCAACCTGGGCTTGTTCAGCGGCGGCGCTTATTCATTGTATAGCCAACATCGGGCGGGTCTTCTCTGCCAACGGCAGCTATTAGGGGTCGGGGTGTTCCCGAGCTGGAGGGCTTTTCATCGCAGCGAGTAAGCAGCGTTGTTACAACATCTGAGTACGAAGCACATGCATTATTATAAATAAACATATAATTATTTAAACTTTATAAATTTAAATAGCGATGTAAATAGCTAGTATAAAGCACGATACGGCATAAAACTCCTAGTCAAGCTCAGCAGAAGCAAATAGTATTCACATTTTTTTAATTTGTGCTTATCCATTATTAATTTTAATATTATCGATATGATTAATACTATGCCAGTTAACTGGGACAAGCTCAGCTGCGTGATTTTTGATGTTGATGGCACGCTCTACACGCAGGGTAAGCTTCGTAAGCGCATGCTTAAGTCCCTGCTCTTGTATTACGGCGTCCGGCCCTGGAAGCTGCCGGAGCTGTTGATGCTGCGCCACTTCCGGGCCGAGCGGGAAAAGCAGACGGCTTACGCCGGCCCCAACCTGGAGGCGGATCAGTACACCTGGGCAGCGCAGGCCGGGGGCTACCCGGCCGAACAGGTGCGGGCCGTGGTGGAGCAGTGGATGTTTCAGTACCCAAATCAGTTCCTGCTGCCTTGCCGCTACCCCGGCGTAGCGGAGTTTTTTGCGGCACTGCGGGCCCGTGGCATTACCATTGGGGTTTACTCTGACTACCCGGCGCAAGCCAAGCTGGCCGCCCTGGGCCTGGAAGCCGACATCGTTATCAGCTCCACCGACCCGCTTATCAACCGCCTCAAGCCCCACCCCCAGGGCCTGCACCACATCTGTCAGCAACTGGGCCTGCCAGCCGAGCAGTGCCTGTTCATCGGCGACCGGCCGGAGCTGGATGGCGCCTGCGCGGAGGCGGCCGGCATGCCCTACCTCATTGTCGAGAAGCAGCCTTTCCCGGCCTTCACATTTTACCACACGCTTACGAATCAGATTTCTACTACTTCCCAACCTGCTCCCTATGAATCAGACCTCCATTCATCTTGACATGCAGAATCCTGAGGAGCCACTGGTGCTTCTTCCAGCCAAGCTCAAGGACTACGTAGCCATTGCCCGCCCCGATAACTGGGCGAAAAATGTGTTTATGGTGCCCGGAATGCTGTTTGCCCTCATTGTGTACCACCGCACGACCATTGATGTACCCCTGGTGCTCAACATGCTGCTGGGCATTGTGAGCACCTGCCTGGTGGCCTCGGCTAATTACGTTATTAATGAGTACCTGGACGCGGAATTCGACAAGTTTCACCCGCTGAAAAAAAAGCGGACCTCCGTGGTACGGGTCGTGAATCCGGTGCTGGTATACTCCGAGTGGTTTGGACTGGCGGCCGTGGGGCTTACCATTGCCTACACTATCAGCGTGCAGTTTCTGTGCGTATCGGCTTTCCTGCTGTTTATGGGTGTGATGTACAACGTGCGGCCCTTCCGCACCAAGGAGCGGCCCTACATCGACGTACTGTCGGAATCCGTGAACAACCCCATTCGGTTCGCCCTGGGCTGGTTTACGGTAGCACCGGCCTTAGGCTTTGCCAATTTTGATGCCGTACAACTGTTCAACAGCTTCCCCCCCACCAGCATCATCATTGCCTACTGGATGGGCGGCGCCTTCCTGATGGCCACCAAACGCTTTGCAGAGTACCGCCTCATCGGCGACCCGGCGCTGGCCGGCCTGTACCGCCGCTCGTTTAAGTTCTACACGGAGCATAGCCTGCTGATTTCCATGTTCTTCTACGCCCTGACTTCGGCGTTTTTCCTGGGCATTTTCCTAATTAAAAACCGGGTGGAGCTGCTCATTAGCTTTCCATTTTTCGCGCTGCTGTTTTCCTGGTACCTGCGCATTGGCCTGCTGAAAGACTCGCCGGTGCAGGGCTCCGAGAAGCTGTATACCCGCAAGTGGTTTATGCTCTACGTGGTCTTGTTCTGTCTGCTGCTCACGGGCCTCATGTTCGTGGATGTGCCCGGGTTGCATGGCCTGCTCGAAGACCACTTTAAGCTGAACGGCTAACCGCCGCCTGTCCTTTTCTCGGCACCCCACTTTCCTGCTATGTTGGCCCCCTTTAAGTCGACTACCGCCTCGTTGCCCGCGTGGCGCGCCGAGCCGGCCACTACGCTGCGCCCCCGCGCTGGCACCCGGCCTGATGTCACCTGGTTGCTCTACGGCCTGCTGCTTTTGGGGGTAGGCATCCGCCTGTTTCATTTCCTGAACAACCGCTCATTCTTTATCGATGAGCTGTACCTGAACGTGAACACCATCAATATGGGGTTCTGGGAGTTGGCTACGCAGCCGTTTCAGTATGAGCAGAAGGCCCCTATTGGCTACCTCTGGGTTAGCCGGCTCTGCGTGCTGCTGTTTGGCAAGCGCGAAATGGCCTTGCGCCTTTTTCCCCTGCTCTGTGGGCTGGGTACGCTCGGGGTGTTTACGCTTATCGCGCGGCACTATCTCAAGGCCTGGGGAGCCGTGGTAGCCGTGGGCATTCTGGCGTTGTCGCCGGCCTGTATTTACCATTCCGTGGAGGCCAAACAGTACAGCACCGAGCTGTTCATGGCCACGCTGTGCATCTGGCTCTACATCCGATTTCACAAAAGCTCCTCCCTGCCGGCTTTGCTAACCTGGGGGGTGCTGGGGGCGATAATTCTGTGGTTTTCGTTTTCAGCCATTTTTGTGCTGGCCAGCATTGCCATTGCCGTAAGCGGGCGGTGGGTGCTGACTACCCGCTGGCGCCAGTTTGCCCTGTACTTGATTCCGTTTTCGCTTTGGCTGGTGAGCTTCGGAGTGCAGTACGTTTTCATCATCAGCAAGTACCCGCAGTCGGGCTGGCTGATTGATTTCTTCGCCAAGGTCTACGACGGCTTCATGCCCCTACCCCCTACCTCCGTCAAGGATGTGGTGTGGTACGCCCAACGCCCCTATAACCTGCTGGTGCATCCGCTGGGCGTGCTCCTGACCCTGGATGGCGACCTGGCACCCTGGCAGGAAAGTAAGTGGCGCTACCTGTTTAAAATGGGCTGGCTACCTGCGGGCCTGCTCCTGGGCGGCATGGTCGTGCTGTTCAAGCGCAACCGCACCTTATTTTTCTGCCTGTTGCTGCCCCTGATGTTTACCATGCTGGCTTCCGGGGTGAAAATGTACCCCTTCTTTGCCCGCTTCATGCTGTTTCTGACCCCGGCCCTGGTGCTTTTTATTGGGTTTGGAGTAGATGGCTTGCAGGAGCTCCTGGCCCGCCGCCGCGCCCTGTTCTATACAACAGTGGTGCTGCTGTTTCTGCCGCTGTGTATTAATACTGGCCGGCAGTTGGCGAACACCGACATGTTCATGAACTACGAGGACAACCGCGGCCCCCTGCTCTACATCAATGCCCACTACCAGCCCGGCGACGTGGTGTACGTGTTCTGGAACATGAGCCACGCCTACGAGTATTACAAGGAGGCCTACCAACTGCCGTTTACCGCCGTGCAGGGCCGCAACCTGAAGAATGAAGCCCGGAACGCGGCCGAGTTTATGCAGAAAATGCGGGCCGATATTCCCGAGCTTAAGGGCAAGAAGCGCCTCTGGTTTGTGTTCGATTACCTGAACCGCAACGCCATTGGCGAGTACGTAGGCCAGCCCGCCTGGTACCACACCCAGTATTTCTACGCTACCACGGAGATGCAGAACCTGTTCAACCAGTTTGGCCGCAAGGTGGATGAGCTGCACGACAAGCCCTACAACAAGTACCCCCACACGGTAGTGCTATACGAGCTAAACCAATAAGCTACAAGCTACGCAAGAAAGCAAACAGGACGCTCAATTGAGCGTCCTGTTTGCTTTCTTGCTACTTTGAAAAGCCAAGCTGATGGATGATACGAATACGATAGATGCTGTTGTTTTCTTTGGCATTCTCTGGATTCCTCAGCTGCTGAGTTTCTGGTGGGCGGTAACCAAAGTCAGGCAGGGTAAAACCAGCCTTGCCACTGGCTATTGGATTCTTTACCTGCCTCTTATTATTGGTTTCGTATTGGGATGGTGGATGCTATTTGCTCTTATAGCTAGTGGTTTAGCTGCACTCATTGTTTGCGCGCCTACCCTGCTTTTCACCTTCCTGCTACCCGTCGTGGCCACTCCTAGGCAGGAAGTAAACAAAGAGTGGCGCAAGAAGTGGCTGGATAAGTAACTACCGTTTATCTAGCCCTTCTATCTGTTTTACTACTCTCGTCATGAAACGCTACGTTGCAATTTGCCATGAACTGTAGGTACCAACCTACAATTTCATGCATCAACCAAAAAACGCTGGGCTTGGACACCCCGGCAGCACGGCCGCATCCGCCTCTACAGCAGCTTCGCGTATCAGTTTTATCACCCGGGTAAAGCGTTTACCCGCCTGTTGTGGGCCCAAGCACCGCAGCCAGACGCGCACAGCCCTCATCCAACTACAACAAGGTGCGGACGAAGTGGAAGTGCATTTCCCCTATCACCACAAGCACAGTGGGCATTGGCTATGTGCTTAACAGGGAGGAGCCGATCAATTGAGCGGCTCTCTCTTTTTCATGGAAACACCATTGGTGGTAGCAGGCGAAAATCATCCGTGTCTTTTTGCAGGCGCGCCAAGCATCTTTCAATAGCAGGCACCAGCCGTTTCACTGACTTGCATTTAATGCCGAGTACCGGTTCTTGCCAATTAGCGTCTTTTATTAAGTAAACCTGAAAGAAGCCTTTCGTACTGAAGCCAGCGCCATACCAACCTACGTCGATTACATAATTAAGCAAATCGTCGCCGTAGCGTACCTGGAACATGTCCTCTCGTAGAATATCTACCTGTTTCTTCAGTGGCTTGTAGAATTCGATATGGATGTTGGATGGGAAGCACGGCCGGCCTGGGCCAAAATCAACAAAGTCATCAACAAACCTCCTCATAAAAAAAGCGGCGAAGCTTACACCTCGCCGCTAATCTACTACCTATAAGCCATTGTCGCTTACCCTTTCGGGCTGAGCACTACGTAGGGAATGATGCATTCCTCCAGCGAGATGCCGCCGTGCTGGAACGTGTCCTTGTAATAGTTCACGTAGTAGTTGTAGTTGTTGGGGTAGGCGAAGAAGTAGTCGCCGACGGTGAAGACGTAGGCGGTGCTTACGTTTTCGCGGGGCAGGAAGATGTGCTCCGGCTTGCGTACCGTGTACACGTCGCGGGAGTCATCGAAGCCCAGGTTTTTGCCGTGCTTGTAGCGCAGGTTGGTGTTGGTGTTCCGGTCGCCCACGATTTTGTAGGGGCGCTTCACCCGAATGGTGCCGTGGTCGGTGGTGATGATGAGCTTGCCCTTGCGCTCGGAAATCTGCTGCAGCATCTCGTACAAGGGCGAGTGCAGAAACCACGAGCGGGTGATGCTGCGGTAGGCCGATTCGTCGGCGGCCAGCTCTCGAATCATGGCCATGTCGGTGCGGGCGTGGCTGAGCATGTCCACGAAGTTGTAGACGATGACGTTGAGCTTGTAGTTGTTGTGCAGGTTGGCCATTTTTCCCAGCAAGTCCTTGCCCGCCTGCAGGTTGGTTACCTTGTTGTAGCTGTACTTGGCTTTCTGCCCGGCCTTCTGGAACATGATTTCCATGAACTCGGCCTCGTGCATGTTCTTGCCCTCATCGTCGTCGTCCCACACCCACAGGTTGGGATACTTCTTCTGGATGTCGCCGGGCATCATGCCCGAGAAGATGGCGTTGCGGGCGTAGGCCGTGGTAGTGGGCAGAATGCTGTAGTAAGTCTCCTCGGAGTCAACCGTGAACAGGTCGGCAATGATGGGCTCGAGCACCTTCCACTGGTCATAGCGCAGGTTGTCGATAAGCACGAAGTACACGGGCGTGTCACCGGTATCCTTGAGCATGGGAAATACCCGCTCCTTGAACAGCTGGTGCGACATTAGGGGGGCGTCCTTGTCGTCGCCGTTCACCCAATCCTCGTAATTCTCCGTGATGAAGCGGCCGAAGTACGTGTTGGCCTCGTCCTTTTGCATGTTGAAGACGTCGGCCATGCTTTTGCCCTCCGTCTCGTTGATTTCCAACTCCCAGTACACCAGTTTCTTGTACACCTCGGCCCACTCCGAGGGGCTGAGCCGGTCGGAAAGCTGCATGCCCAGTTGGCGGAAGTCGCGCTGGTAGCCTGAGTTGGTAGCTTCACTGATGAGGCGCTTGTTATCAAGCACCTTTTTCACCGAGAGCAGAATCTGGTTTGGGTTGACGGGCTTGATGAGGTAGTCGGCAATTTTGGCCCCGATAGCCGACTCCATGATGTGCTCCTCCTCGCTCTTGGTAATCATCACCACGGGCACGGTAGGGCGCACGGCTTTGATTTCGGTGAGGGTTTCCAGGCCGGTTAGGCCGGGCATGTTTTCATCCAGGAACACGATGTCGTACGTTTTCTCCTGAATTTCCTCAATGGCGTCGGCCCCGGAGTTTACGCCGGTTACCTCGTAGCCTTTTTCCTTGAGGAAGAGAATGTGGGGTTTCAGGAGGTCGATTTCGTCATCGGCCCAGAGGATGCTGTATTGTTGCATGGATGGGAAATGTGAGGTGTAACCTAGCGCCTTTGCGCCGGGTATCGTGGAACGAGCCTTGTGCACGCCGCCTGCCTTTAGCGCTCCATAGACTCCGGTGAGCCGTACGGGCTTAAACAGGTAGCAACTGAAGTTTCGTAAGTAGCTTTACTCCCAATCCCTGGTTTTTGATTTAAAAATTCTTGTCGCGCTATACTTAGAATAGCAACTCCGCGGTAAAGAAGCCAAAAATTGCCGAGTGTTGCGTGAGCGGCCATCTTTCTGCGGTACAGAATACTGGCCTACCCTGCGCGGTACTCGTTATGTTCTCCCATGTGGCCTGCGCAAGCCCGGCCCTGCCTTCTTATGAACAAAAAGAAAATCTTCAACGACCCCGTTTACGGCTTTGTCACCATCCCAACGGAGTTGCTGTTTGACCTGATTGAGCATACCTACTTTCAGCGCCTGCGCCGCATTCAGCAGCTGGGCCTCACCAGCTTCGTGTACCCGGGCGCCCTGCACACGCGCTTTCACCACGCCCTGGGCGCCATGCACCTGATGACGCTGGCCCTGCGCACGCTCAAGGACAAAGGCGTGCAGATTTCCGCCAAGGAAGGTGAGGCCGCCATGGCTGCTATTCTGCTGCACGACGTGGGCCACGGCCCCCTCTCCCACGCCCTGGAGCGCAGCATCTTCCACGACGTGCACCACGAGGAGTTGAGTTTGCACCTGATGCGCAAGCTCAACTCCCAGTTTCAGGGGTCCCTGGACCTGGCCATTCAGATCTTCGAAGGAACCTACTCCCGCCCCTTCTTCCACCAGCTGGTAAGCTCCCAGCTGGACATGGACCGCCTGGACTACCTCAACCGCGACTCGTTTTATACCGGCGTGCAGGAGGGTAGGCCCGGCGCCGACCGCCTCATCAAGATGCTGACGGTAGTGGACGAGCGGCTGGTGCTGGAGGAAAAGGCCGTGTACAGCATCGAGAACTTTCTGGTAAGCCGCCGGCTGATGTACTGGCAGGTGTACCTGCATAAAACCGTAACCTCGGCCGAGCAGATGGTCATCCGCATTATGCAGCGGGCCCGCGACCTGGTGCGGGCGGGCGTAGAAGTGCCCGCTTCCCCGAACCTGCATTTCTTTCTTTCGCGCAGCGTTACGCAGCAGGAGTTTGAAAAGGACGACGAGATTCTGCGCCGCTTCACCCGCCTCGACGATACCGACGTGTGGGGCGCCGTGAAGCTCTGGGCTGACCACCCCGACAAGGTGCTGAACTACCTGGCCCAAAGCCTGCTCGACCGGCACCTATTTAAAATCACGCTGCAAACGGAGGCTTTCGACGATGACTTCCAGTTGGGCATCGTGGATTTGATTGCCGAGCACTTCCAGCTGCCAGCCCAGGATGCGGCCCAGCTGATGATTGCCGGCCGCATCAGCAACAACGCCTACGACGCCGACGGCCAGGACCCCATTGATGTCCTGACCAAGCGCGGCCGGGTAGTAAACGTTGCCGAAGCCTCCGATTTGCCTAATATTCGCGCCATCAGCCAGCGGGTAGAGAAGCACTACATCTGCTACCCCAAGGAAATTCTGTAGCGGCTGTCTGCTGCGTTGCCCGGCCTGCTGGCAGCGCGGTTTCGTCGTTCCATTTTCGCCGCTGCGCATGCTTGCTTTCCTTCGTCGCTCTTTCGCCAGTTTACCCCTGAGCTTGCTGGCGCTGTTTTTTCTGGCGCTGAGCGGTAGCTTGGGGCTACTGTACAGCTGGGTTTCGCTGCCTGACTTGCAGGCAGTACGCCAGGGCATCTACGGCCGTAATGAGATGTCCGAGTTTGTGCTCCAGGCAACTCTCGCTCGCCTTAGCCTGCTGCGCTACGGGTTGCTGGCGGTAGCCGTGGGCGCCACTGCCACGCTAGTGTATATGGTGCGGAGCGGGCGGTTCCGGTCGGAAATAGAAGAGCTGCGGCAGCAATTTCGGGAAGTTAGTCGCGGTGTCGTCCGGGCTGTGCAGCACACCTCCCGAACCGAAAAGCTGCTGGCGATACTGCTGCTGCTCGGGATTCTGGGCTTGCGCTTGTATTACTTCCGCGTGTATCCGCTCAGTACCGATGAGGTAGCTACCTACGACTACTTTGTGCGGGGCGGGCCGGTGGCTATAACCAGCTTCTACCCTATTCCTAACAACCACATGTTGTTTAGCCTGAGCTGCTGGGTGGTTAGCTGGTTTACGGCTGATGATGGGCTGGTACTGCGCTTGCCTACCCTGCTCATCAGCCTTGTGGGCACGCTTGCAGCCTACACTGCCTTGATTCGGGTGACAAACTTCCGAATGGCCACGCTGGCCGTGGGCTTGTTCTGCCTCTCGCCAATGAGCCTGTACTATGCCGTGGCCGGGCGGGGTTACTTTCTGCTGATTGTGCTGGCGCTGGGACAGTTTTTTGCCATGCTGGCCATTCTGCACGCACCCCGTTACGCGCGGCTGGGCTGGGGCGCCTTTATTATGACGGGGGTGCTGGGCCTGTACACCATTCCTACCTATGCCTACCCACTGGTTTCGCTGGGCTTCTGGATGGGAGTAGTTTTTCTTCGGCGGCGCAATTTGGCTGGTTTGCGGCGGCTGACGGCCGCCGCAGTGCTGGTAGCGGCCGGTGCACTGGTAGCTTACGGGCCGGTGATGTGCGTTTCGGGCCTGAATTCCGTTACCGATAACCAATATATTGCGCCCCAAACGCTGCGGGAGTTTTGGCAGTCCTACGGTCTTTACCTCTATAAGCCTGCCCGGGAGCTGTTTGGGCACGAGCAGCTTAGTGCCCCCGGCTTCGTGGTCTTGTTGGCGGCCGCTCTGCTGGGGTTGCCCATTCTGCCGCACCGCTGGCGGCGGGTAGCCTTGCCGGCGGTGGTGCTGGTGCTGCTGCCCTTCGTGTTTATGCCTATTCAGCGGGTCTATAGCCCCGCGCGGGTACTACTCTATGGCACGTTCTTCTTTTTTCTGGGGGTAGCGGCCCTGGGCGAGTGGGTACTGCAACGGCTGCGCGTTTCCCGGCCCTTGGCGTTGGCAGGCATTGGGGCGTTACTCAGCCTCTACGGAATCTATCAGGCAGCCCACTTTCGCTACAGCGTGCGAGGCGCGCAAACCCAAGACCAGCAGCTTCGGCAGGCCTACGCCTGGCTCCGGCCCCGGCAGGCGCGCCGCGTGTACTTCGATGCCCCGTTTCACAAGCTTTACTTTCACCACTACGCCCTTACTACCGGCTACCCGCTGTGGCTGTTTGAAGCCACCTCAGCCCAGGGCACCCGCTACGACTACGTAGTATTATTCCGCGGCCAAACTACGTTGCCGGCCTGGCTTACTGCTGGGTACCGCCCCGTATATTCCGATGCGGGAGCCACTATCTATCAGGCACTAGCCCCGCCGGCTGCCCCGCCGGCCCCGACTCCGGCAGCGGCACCGCGCGCCGGGAAATAGATATTTCTCTACTTTTGCCCGATGGAATTTACCGTAGGCCAGATAGCAGAAGTACTGCGCGGAGCAGTTGAAGGGGACGCCGCCCAGCAAATCAACCGCTTGGCAAAAATCGAAGAAGCCCAGGCGGGCGCCCTCTCCTTTTTGGCCAACCCCAAGTACGAACCCTACCTCTATACGACGGCTGCCTCGGCCGTTATTGTGAGCCGCACCCTGGAACTCAGGCAGCCCGTACCGGCCGCCCTCATTCGGGTCGATGACCCTTACACCAGCTTTACAACCCTGCTTGAGTTCTATCAGCAGGCCACCCGCACCGGCAAGCGCGGCGTGGAGGAGCCCGCCTACCTGGCCGCCAGCTCCACCATCGGCGAAAACCATTACCGCGGGGCCTTTTCCTACGTGGGCGAAAACTGCCAAATCGGGCGCGACGTGGTGATTTTCCCCCACGTGTTCATCGGTGACCGGTGCAAAATCGGGGATGGCACCATTCTGTACGCCGGCGCTAAAATTTACGCTGAAACCGTCATTGGGGCCCGCTGCACCGTGCACGCGGGGGCCGTTATCGGTTCCGATGGCTTCGGCTTTGCGCCCCAGCCCGATGGCTCCTACCGCACCATTCCGCAAATTGGCAACGTGGTGCTGGAAGACAACGTGAGCGTGGGCGCCAACGCCACCATCGACTGCGCCACCATGGGCTCGACCATCATCCGGGAGGGCGCCAAAATCGACAACCTCGTGCAGATTGCCCATAACGTGGAAATCGGGCGCCACACGGTGGTAGCGGCCCAGACGGGCATTTCCGGCTCCACCAAAATCGGCGACTTCTGCGTGCTGGCCGGGCAGGCGGGCATTGCCGGGCACCTGAGCCTGGCCAACCGCACCACCGTCACGGCGCAGTCGGGGGTAGGTAAATCCATTAAGGAAGAGGGCGTGCTGCTGCAAGGCTCCCCGGCCTTCAACCTGCGCGACAGCCTGCGCGCCAATGCCGTATTCCGCCACTTGCCGGACTTGGAGCGCCGGCTCACCCAGCTGGAACGCCGCCGTACCGAACCGGAAAAGCCCTAGCTTTGCAGTCTATTTAGAAGTGAGAAGCGAGAAGTGAGAAGTGAGAAAACCTGATTTCGGGTCTTTCGCTTGTCTCACTTCTCACTTCTCACCTCTCACTTCTACGAAATGAACGACAAGCAACATACCATCAAGGCCCCCGTCACCGTGAGTGGCATTGGCCTTCATACCGGCGTGCAGGCCACCATGACGTTCTGCCCCGCCCCCATCAACCACGGCTACAAGTTTCAGCGCATTGATTTGCCCGGCCAGCCCATCGTGGATGCCGACGTGGACAACGTAGTGGACCTCTCCCGCGGTACCACCATTGAGCAGAACGGAGCCCGCGTGAACACCGTGGAGCATACCCTGGCCGCCCTGGTAGGCTTGCAGATCGACAATGTGCTGATTCAGCTGGATGGGCCCGAGCCGCCCATTATGGATGGCTCCAGCTTTGAGTTCATCAAGCCCCTGCAGGAAATTGGGCTGGAAGAGCAGAACGCCCTGCGCAACTACTTCGAGATTCCCGACGAAATCCGCTACGTGGACAACGCCCGGGCCGTGGAGCTGGCCGCCCTGCCCCTGAACAGCTACCGCCTCACGGTCATGGTCGACTACAACTCGCCGGTGCTGGGCTCGCAGCACGCGTCCCTGACCCACATCGACCAGTTTACCTCGGAAATTGCTTCCTCGCGCACCTTCTGCTTTCTGCACGAGCTGGAAGCGCTCTACAAATCCAACCTCATCAAGGGCGGCGACCTGAGCAATGCCATTGTGGTAGTGGACCGCGTGGTAAGCGACGAGGAGCTGGACGACCTGGCCACCATGCTGGGCAAGCCCAAGGTGGCCGTCAAGAAGGAAGGTATCCTGAATAACGTGGATTTGCGCTACAAAAACGAGCCCGCCCGCCACAAGCTCCTCGACCTGGTGGGAGATTTGGCCCTGGTAGGTCGGCCGCTGAAAGGCCAGATCCTGGCCGCTCGGCCCGGGCACGCGGCCAACGTGGCCTTCGCCAAGCGCATCAAGAAGAAGATGATGGAGGCCCACACCAGCGCCGTGCCCTCCTACGACCCCGCGCGCGAGCCGGTAATGGACATCAACAAGATTGCCGCTACCCTGCCCCACCGCTACCCCTTCCTGCTCATCGACAAGATCATTCACCTCGACGCCAACACGGTAACGGGCGTGAAGAACGTAACGATGAACGAACCCTTTTTTCCCGGTCACTTCCCCGGTAACCCCGTCATGCCCGGCGTGCTGCAGATTGAGGCCATGGCCCAGACCGGCGGCATTCTGGTGCTGAATACTGTGCCCGACCCGGAAAACTACTGGACCTACTTCTTGGGCATTGAAAACTGCCGCTTCCGCCGCATGGTAAAGCCCGGCGACACCATCATCTTCAAGTGCGACCTGACCGCCCCCATCAAGCGCGGCATTGCCAAAATGAGTGGTAAGGCCTACGTGAACGGCAAAGTGGTGATGGAGGCGGAAATGTCGGCCAGCATTGTGAAAAAGAATTAAATGCAGTGTGAAGAATTAAAGGTGGCCCTGACCGTTCAGGAAATGCCATTCTCTTCTCCCATTGCTTTTTAATTCTCAATTTTTAATTGAAAAGAATGAACCAGCCGCTCGCCTATATTCACCCCGAAGCCAAAATAGCCCAGAACGTGGTTGTGGAACCCTTCACGACCATTGATCAGGATGTGGAAATCGGGGAAGGCACCTGGATTGGACCCAACGTCACGATCATGGCCGGGGCCCGCATTGGCAAGAACTGCAAGATTTTCCCGGGCGCCGTTATTGCTGCCCAGCCCCAGGATCTGAAGTTTGCCGGCGAGAAAACCACCGTGTACATCGGCGACAATACCGTTATCCGGGAGTGCGTGACGGTGAACCGCGGTACCGTGGACAAGCTCAAAACCGTGGTGGGCGCCAACTGCCTGCTCATGGCCTACGTGCACGTGGCCCACGACTGCGTGATTGGCAACAACTGCATTCTGGCTAACACGGTGCAAGTAGCGGGCCACGTTGAAATCGGGGATTACGCCATTGTGGGCGGCTCCTCGGCCATTCACCAGTTTGTGCACATCGGTCAGCATGCCATGATTTCGGGCGGCTCCTTAATCCGCAAAGACGTGCCGCCCTTCGTGAAGGCGGGCCGCGAGCCACTTACCTACGTGGGCATCAACAGCATTGGGCTGCGACGCCGGGGTTTCTCCGACCAGAAAATTGCCGAAATCCAGCAGCTCTACCGCCTGCTGTTTCTGAGTGGCCTCAACAACGCCGCCGCCCTCGACCAGATTGAGTTGGAGCTGGCCCCCTCCCCGGAGCGCGACGAGGTAGTAAACTTTATCCGCAACTCGGGCCGGGGCGTGATTAAAGGCTACTCCCGCAACGGCAACGGCAACAGCGAGTAACAACAAAAGTGATACCTGAAGAGCTTAGGGCTTAGAGGTTGTTCTGACGCAAACGCTGTTAGAACGGCTTCTGAGCCCTAAGCTCTTCTTTCTAAGCGCGACACCATGCAGATTACCGCCGCCGGGTTGGGCAAGCGCTTTGCCCGGGAATGGATTTTCCGGGACCTGACCCACACCTTCCGCCCCGGCACGGCTACGGCCATTCTGGGGCCCAACGGGGCGGGCAAAAGCACCCTACTCAACACGCTGTCGGGGCAGATTTTGCCTACCTCCGGGACGCTGGCGTACGAACACGCGGGCCGGGCCATTGCCGTGGAGGACGTGCCCCCGCTGCTGGCTTACGCGGCTCCCTACCTGGAGCTGATTGAGGAACTGACCCTAACGGAGCAGATTCGGTTTCATACCCGCTTTAAGCCCCTGCGGCCCGGCCTAACGACGGAGCAGCTTATCACGCTGATGTATTTGGAGAAGTCGCGCCATAAGCTGGTGCGCGACTTCTCCTCCGGGATGAAGCAGCGCCTGAAGCTGGCCCTGGCCCTGTACGCGGCTACCCCGTTGCTACTGCTCGATGAACCGACTACCAACCTGGACCGCACCGGCGTGGACTGGTACCTGGAGCATGTACGCGCCACACTGCCAGGGCGCACGGTGCTGGTTTCCAGCAACGTGCCGGAAGAATACGACTTCTGCCAGGAGCACTTGCTGATAACTGATTTTGGGGCTAAAGCTGCGCGCTAACGGCTTTTCACCGGCATCTGCGTAGTTTAGGGAACTAGGGTAGAGTGCGAATGGTACCTACCTGGGCGGTTTTTCGGGAACTGTGACGTCGGGAACTGGACAGCAACCGACCAGTAGTTCCTTATGCTGCCCCCGGCGGCTGCCCCTACTGCAACCTTCCCTGCTACTCCTCGCGTATCTTCGCAACTGAAACGCAGCCGCGCCCTTTCACCTGAATTTTTCACCCTTACCGCCCCTAGCAAGGCCATGAGACAACACGACGACCTCGACGACGACCTCTTCGATGATGACGAGCTAGATGACTTCGCCACCACTGGTGGCAGCAAAACGCGCGGCAACCCCGAAGACCAGCTTTCGGCCAAGTACGCCGATTATTTGATGTGGCGCGACACGGGCTCCTCCCACGACGAGGCCCTGGACCTGGCCAGCATGACGGAAGACGAATTCGCCACGGCCGAAGCCACCGAAGACCCCGACGGTAGCACCAGCTTCAGCTCTCTGGACGACCTGGATGACGATGACTTCTCCGACGACGAAAACGACGAGTACGGCAGCGCCGGCAGCTCCCGCAACAGCCGCCGCAACTCCGACTACGACGACTACTAACGCGCCGAGGCAGAGGTGGTGATGTGCTGATGCAGTAAACAACAGGTAGCCATCCACTTCCTTTCAAGCAAAAGGCCCGCTTTCCATTCTCGGAAAGCGGGCCTTTTGCTTTTCTACCCCATTCAGCAGCACACAGCTCGTCAACAGTCGGTATATCAGTCCATTACCCTTGTTTGCTTCCAAAAACCCGACGAAGCAGCTCCGTGCCGCGGGCTAGTGGGTTTTCCCGGATGTTGGCTTCTTCCTGGGCAATAAGGGTAAACAGCCCGTCGATGGCTTTGCCGGTAGCGTACTGGTTCAGGTCAGTCTGCACGGGAGTAACCAGCGGAATGCGGTTGTAGCGCGTGGTGAGGTCGGTGTAGTAGCGGGTAGCGCCTACCTGGTCGAGGCTTTTCTGCACGATGGGTTTGAAGGCAACCGTGAGTTGCTCGGTGGTCGTGCGCTTGAGGTAGTTGGTGGCGGCGTTCTTCTCCCCCGTCAGAATTCCCCACACATCCTTGAAAGTAAGGCTTTTGATGGCCGTCAGGAAGATGGGTTTGGCACTTTTGGCCGCATCCTCGGCGCCCCGGTTCAGCGTCAGCTCAAACTTATCGACTTGGCTACCAAGGCCGATAGAGCGCAAGGTGTTGGCCACGCGCTGGGCATCGGGCGGAAAAGGAATCCGAATTAGCTTATTGAGGTAGAAGCCGTCCTGCTTGGAGGCTTGGTCGGCGCCCTTGCTGATGCCCTGGGTCAGGGCTTCTTTCAGGCCGCGGGCAGCCTCATCCTGGCTGATACTGCCCGTGCTACCCGTTTTAGCGGACGTGGTAGTAGTAGTAGAAGGGGCCGGAATCGTGGTTTTGAGAATATCACCCAGCTTGGGCAAACGCAGTTGGGCCGAAGCGGTAGTGTGCAGGCCCAGCAGGACCACGGGCAGAACAAGAAAACGGCGGAAGTTCATGGCGGCAAAAAAGCAAGTAAGAGGCTGCACACTACTTGGCAGAAACCGGACCAGTTTGCAGCAGATGGTGAGATAGGGAGATGGTGAATAAAATGTACGTCCTGCCGAGGCGGAGCCGAAGCATCTCGCTTGAATTGTTGCGTTGCTAGCCCAACGATTCAAGCAAGATGCTTCGGCTCCGCCTCTGCAGGACGTTCGGTTAATTAGCTATGTGCTACCAGACACCCAGCTTAGTTTACTCACTCCTACTCCTACTTGCCAAATACGCGCTTGAGCAGGGCACTGCCCTGGGCGGCGGGGTTCTGGCGGATGCGGCCTTCCTCAGCCGCAATGAGGGCAAACAGGCCGTCCACGGTTTTCTCGGTGGCGTAGGGTACCAGTTGCGGGTTAAGCGGCGTGACAAGGGGAATTTTGTTGTAGCGGGCCACCATTTCGGCGTACAGCTTAATGGCGCCGGTCTTTTCCAGTGACTGCTGCACGGTAGGCTGGAAAGCCGTGCGCAGGTCGGCGGCCGTCTTTTCGTAGAGCAGCGTGGTGGCCGCGTCGCTTTCTTTGCTGGTGGCCAGCGTAAGGGCATCTTGCAGGCTGAGGTTTTGCACCGCATTCAGGAAGATGGGCTTAGCCTGGGTGGAAGCCGTTTCGGCAGCGCGGTTCAGGGCCACCTCAAAGTTATCCACCAGCGCGCCGGCCCGCACCTTGCGCAGGGTAGCAGCTATTAGCTCGGCTTCGGGCGGAAACGGAATGCGGATATCGGCGTTGCCATTGAAGCCGTCGGTTTCGCCGGCTTGGGCTACGGCGCGCGTTACGCCTTGGCTCAGGGCTTCGCGCAGGCCGCCGGTGGCCTCGTCGGCAGTAAGGGGAGCCTTGACCGGGGCCGCGGGGGTAGCAACCGTAGTGGTTTTAGTAGCTGTGGTTTTGGTGGTGGTTGTTTTGGGGGCCGTCGTCGTCTTTTTCGCCGGCGTGGTTTTCTTAACGGTGGTGGTTTTTTTGGCCGTTGAGGTCGTCTTTTTCGCCGGGGTTTTGGTTTGGGCTACGGCCAGTTGCCCGGCGGCCAGGGTAAGTGTGAGGCCGAGGGCCAAGGTGCGGAACAGAGTCATAAGACAAAAAGAAGTAAACCCGACGGCCGTTGTGGCGTTGTTAGCCGACGGGTTGCCAATATTGCGCCAAATCCGGCACTCCTCCTAACGCTCCGCCCTATGCCCCTTATTCCCGACGTTGAAATCATGACTATTGGCGACGAGCTGCTGTACGGGCAGGTCATCGACACGAATTCGGCCTTTATGGGCCAGGAACTAGGCAAGTTGGGGCTGCGCGTGCGCCAGATTACCAGCGTCTCGGACCGGGCCGATGAAATTGTAGCCGCTCTGGACCAAGCCCGGCAGCGCGCCCAAGTGGTGCTGATGACCGGCGGCCTGGGCCCCACCAAGGACGATTTGACCAAGCACGTGCTGGCTCGCTATTTCAACTCGGAGCTCGTGCTGCACGCGCCTACCTTGGAGCACGTGGAAGGAATTTTTCGGCGCTTCAACCGCCCGATGCTCGAAGTAAACCGGCAACAAGCCTTGGTGCCGGCGGCCTGTCAGGTGCTGTTTAACGAAGTGGGTACCGCGCCCGGCATGTGGTTCGAGGACCAGGGCACCGTGTTCGTGAGTATGCCCGGCGTACCCCACGAAATGAAATACCTGATGACCCACGAGGTGCTGCCGCGCCTGCAGCAGCACTTCCAGACCCCTGCCATTGAGCACGTAGTAGTCCAGACCGTAGGCTTGGGTGAGTCCTTCCTGGCCCAGCAAATCGAGCAGTGGGAAGCAGCCCTCCCCCCAAACGTGAAGCTGGCCTACCTACCCTACCTGGGTGGAGTGCGCCTGCGCCTGACCGGCCACGACGATGGCCAGCCCAACCTCCGGGCCCGGATGGAAGCTCTGCTGCCAGCCCTGCGGGAGCTGCTAGGCGAGCATATTTTTGCCATCGGGGAAATTAAGCTGGAGGAAGCCGTGGGGCAGTTGCTGCAGGAGCGTGGCCTGACGGTGGGCACTGCCGAAAGCTGCACCGGGGGCCTGCTGGCTCACCGCCTCACCAGCATTCCCGGCAGCTCGCGCTATTTTCAGGGGAGCGTCATTGCCTACTCCAACGACATCAAGATGCGGGAGCTGGGCGTAAAGCCTGCAACGCTGGCTGCTCACGGAGCCGTGAGCGAAGCTACCGTGGCCGAAATGGCGGAAGGCCTGCGCCGCCAGTTGGGGGTAGATGTGGCCCTGGCTACCAGCGGTATTGCCGGCCCCGATGGCGGCACGCCCGACAAGCCGGTGGGCACCATCTGCATTGCGTATGCCGATGCCCACCGCACCGTCACCCGGCAGATCAGCTTCAACCGCGGCCGCCAGCTGAACGTGGAATATACTACCACCATGGCCCTGAATATGCTCCGGCATGAAGTGGTGAAGGTGTGAAACGGGGAGTTGCTGTTCAGTTTGCGCGAATGGCGCCGCTACAACAGCAACTCACTATTTCCCAACTTTACCTTTCACAACTTCACTTACCTTTGGGGCTCCAAACCCACCCCACCCTTTTTCCTAACTACCCCAACCGCATGGCACGAGTGGAAATGACGATGCCCAAGATGGGCGAATCCATCATGGAAGGCACCGTCCTGAAATGGCTTAAACAAGTAGGCGACTCCATTGACCAGGATGAGTCGGTGCTGGAAGTAGCCACCGACAAGGTGGACACCGAAGTGCCGGCCCTCCACGCGGGCATCCTCCAGGAAATCCTGGTGCAGGAAGGACAGGTAGTGGCCGTGGGTGCCCCCATTGCCATTATCGAAACCGACGCCGCCAGTGCCACGGCGGCCCCAACTGCCAGCGCCGAAATTCCCGCTCCTTCCGTGAACGGGGCCAACAAGCCCGCCCCCGAAGTTCCCTACCTGCCCGAAGCCGGCGACCCGCAGGCCAACCCCGCGCAGGCCGTAGCCGCCCAGCCCCAGGCCGGCCGCTTCTACTCCCCGCTTGTGCTCAGCATTGCCCGCGAGGAAGGCATTTCCATGGCTGATCTGGAGTATCTGCCCGGCACTGGCAGCGAAGGCCGTGTTACCAAGAAGGATATTCTCGATTACGTTGCCGGCGGCAAGAAATCCTTGGCTCAGCCGGCCGCCGCTACTCCGGCTGCCCAGTCGCCGGCCCCTGCACCCGTAGCGCAAGCCGCGCCGGCGCCGGCTGCAGCTCCCGCACCGCAGGCTGCTCCGGCCCCACAAGCGGCGGCGCCTACCCCCGCTACCAAGGCCGTACCTTCCATCAGTGGCAACCAAGAGCTGCTGGAAATGGACCGCATGCGCAAGATGATTGCCCAGCGCATGGTCGACTCCAAGCGGATTTCTCCCCACGTTACCTCCTTCGTGGAGGCCGACGTGACGGACCTCGTGAACTGGCGCAACAAGCACAAGGACGCCTACAAGAAGCGCGAAGGCGAAAACCTGACCTTCACGCCCATCTTCATCCAGGCCATTGCCCGTGCCATCCAGGATTTCCCGATGATCAACGTCTCAATTGAGGGCGACTACATCATCAAGAAGCGCGACATAAACGTGGGCGTGGCCGTGGCCCTGCCCTCGGGCAACCTCATCGTGCCCGTAATTCACAACGCCGACCAGCTGAACCTGAACGGCCTGAGCAAAAAGGTAAACGACCTGGCCAACCGCGCCCGGGCCAACAAGCTCAAGCCCGAGGACCTGGAAGGCGGCACCTACACGGTATCGAACGTAGGTTCTTTCGGCAACGTGATGGGCACGCCCATCATCATGCAGCCCCAGGTAGCCATCATGGCCGTGGGCGCCATCAAGAAGAAGCCCGCCGTGATTGAAACGCCCCAGGGCGACCTGATTGGCGTGCGTCACTTCATGTTCCTGTCCCACTCCTACGACCACCGCGTGGTAGATGGTTCGCTGGGCGGCATGTTCGTGCGCCGGGTAGCCGACTACCTGGAGCAATTCGACCCGAATACCACCATCTAACGTGGTGAAATGAGAACCGCTGAGGGTTGGTTATTAGGGCGCTGGTTCGCCTTGATAATCAGCCCTCCGCTTTTTTAGCCCTTGCTGTTCTGTATGAATAAAACGCTGCCGCTCATTGCCCTGCTGATTGCCCTGGGCCTGATCATCTTCCTCTACCAACGCCTGCGCACCACGGAAACGGCGCTGGAAATGTCGCAGAAGCGCTTCGCTGATTGCGAGCAAGTAAATTTCCAGCTGCAGAACCAACTGGTACAAGCCACCCGTGGCCCCGTACCCGATAGCCTGAAGATTACGGACTAGCTCAACTCTGAGGCCACAAAAAAAGGCAATCCGAGGCAGGAGGAATCTGGGTTAAATCGGTAAACGGTTCACCCTAGATTCTTCCGGCCGCGGATTGCCTTTTTTAGTGGCTTTCCTACTGTTGCTTTCCTGCGCAGCTTACACTACCGGACCAACGTTCCGGCTGCGGGCTGCATCAACGCTCCAGGGGCCGGGGCCGGCCGCTGCTAGGTACAGGTACACAAAGCAGTAGAGCACGGCCAATTCGCCTTGGTTCACGATGGGTAGGAGCCCTTGGGGCGCGTGGGCCATGAAGTAGGCTACGGCCATCAGGCCGGAGAGGATGAAGGCCACGGGCCGGGTAAACAAGCCGATAACCAGCAGCAGGCCGCCGCCAAATTCCAGGATGCCGGCCACCAGCATCAGGCCGCTGGCCCCGCCGCCGTGGTCGGAAGGGGGCCAGTTGAAGAGCTTCTGGCTACCGTGAAACAACATCAGCAGCCCCGCAACGATGCGCAGGACGCTGAGCAGCCGGGCCGACCAGGGCGAGAGGAAAAAAGTTGCCATACTATATAGGTAAAAGAGTGAGTACTACCCTGCCAACGCAAAAGCAGCTCGCCGGGATACAACGAGCTGCTGTTGAGGCTAGGTAAACGCGGGAGCTACTCCAGTACCCAGGTTACTTTTTCAGGTAGGGGGCGGCGGGTACTGCGGGCGGTAGCGCCTGGCTTGGGGTAGCCCAGATAGAAGAACCCCAACAGCTGGTCAGCCGGGCCGAGGCCGAAGAAGGGTTTGGCTTGCTCTTGGTACGTAACGCCCCCGCTGCTCCAGAAACCCGCCAGCCCGTGCGCTACGGCGGACAGGTGCAGGTTTTGCACGGCACAGGCTACGGCCGCAACCTCCTCTACTTCCGGCACTTCGGGGTTGCGCTTCAGCCCAATGGCAATAACGTGGGAGCTGAGCAAGGGATTAGTGGTGAGCTTTTCCAGCTTGCTGGCCTCGACGTTCTCACCCGCAGTGGCCCGGTAGAGCCCCACCTGAAAAGTGGCCAGCTTCTGGCGGCCGGCTCCGGCAAATACCACGAAGTGCCAGGGCTCGGTACGTTTGTGGGTGGGCGCCCAGGTGGCGTTTTCCAGCAGCTCCCGCACCAGCTCGTCGGGCACCACGCGGCCCGGCTCAAACAGCACCGGCTGCATGCTCCGCCGCCCCCGGATCAGTTGGGTGACCTGCGCGGCGCTTAGGGTAGTTTCGGCTTGATTCATCATGCTTACAAAAGAAAAGAGAGTTCTACTGTTTTGCCTTACTTGCTTTGCTTTTAAGTAGCCATCATGAATTTGGCTATGCTTCTCTCTTATTACTTACTACCTAGCTTATCCCTATGAAACTATTCGTAGCGCCTTTGCTGGCTGCCGCTGCCCTTAGCTGCGCGAGCTGCTCCTTGTTTGATGAGAGCGGAAAAACGACGGTAGCGGGGCAAGTGGTTGATTCCTCGACCGGGCAGGCGGTAGCCAACGCCCAGGTGCGCCTGTTCGCTAACCAGCGCAGCTCCTCTTCCGCCTCCTACAGCCCCGAAGGAAACTGGCGCTCCACGGACGGACAAGGCAAGTTCTCCTTTTCGTTCGACGCCGATGCGGACCTGTCCTATATCCTGCGGGCCTCGTCCTCCCGCGGCGACACGGAGTTTCAGAGTGCCCCGCAGGTTACAGGAGGGCGTAAAAATAAAGACCTGCGCGTACCGGTCGAAGCAGTGGCGTGGGTGCGTATTCACCTGCTAGATGTTCCTCCACGTACGGACGCAGTGAATGTGAAAGTAAGCGGCTTTCAAGGATCCATTACCCTGCACCCGCCCCTGGATACGGTTATCTACCGGATGATCAAGGCGGGTCCCAACCAAGTGGTCGTATGGGAGCTTAATGGAAGCCGGGTAGTACCTGCCACCGAGCATCGTATCCCCTACTCAGTAGCCGGCCTGGACACGATGCGCGTAGACATCCGCTACTAGGCTCCTTCCCTACCCGCTTGCTAGGCCTTCTTTTCTGGGAAGCCAAATTCAGATACTCTCCCTATTCGTCTGGGAGGAAGATGCTGATCAAAAACTCCTTTCTTTATTCTGAGAAGGAAAGCGGGACTCAATAAAAAGGCCTCTTCCTGCACGGAAGAGGCCTTTTTTGGTTTGGTAAATCAACCTTACTAGGGCCGGCCGCCGCTGGGGCCCTGGGCGGGCGTGGCGCCGGCGCCGTTGCCCCCGTCGCCGCCGTCCTTCAGGTCGTCGTTGCTGATGGAGCGGCGGCGCTTGGGCTGGGCCATGCTCATCTTGCCGATGCGGTAGCTCAGGTTCACGCGGAAGCCGGAACGGCGCAGCACGTTCACGCTGTACTGGTCGAGCACGGGGGTAGTGATAGAGCTGCGGATTTTGTTGGTGGGCGTGAAGAAGTTATCGGCCCCGAAGCCGATGCTGCCTTTCTTATCGGCAAAGTCCTTTTTCACGCCCATGCTGTACACCCCAAAGCCGCCCTGGTAGCCTTGCAGCTGCACCTGCCGGCCCCGGTAAAAGCTGAAGGCCTGCACGCCCCAGCCCTTGGCGAAGGTGTAGCCACCCATCAGGCGGCCACTGGCCACCCAGCCCTGGTTGCTGGCCGCGTACAGTACATCGGCGGTATTGTTGTCGAGGGTGGCGTAATACACATCGAAACCGCCGCCCAGCGTAAGCTTATTCTGGATGTTCACATTGGCATTCACGCTGCCGCCGTAGGCGTTTTCAGTGCCAATGTTGTCGTAGCTGGTTCGGATGCGTGCCTCGTCCTGGGTCCGCACGGGCTGAATGGAACCGTCGGTGTTGCGGGCAAACACGGTGAAGTTCAGCGAGGTTTGCTTGATGAAGGTACTGTAACCCAACTCGAAATTGTTGGTTTTCTCCGGCTCCAGCTCGGGGTTACCCACGGTATAGAGCAGCAAGTTGCCCGACTGCTCATTCGGGTTCAAGAACTGGAGCGAAGGGCGCTGAATGCGGCGGTTGTAGGCGGCCTTGAGCACGTTACCGTTAGCCAGCTTGCGCGAAAGGTTTACGCTGGGCACCAGCACCCCGTACGACGGAATAGCGGGCGCATTCTCGGTGCGGAAGTCGGCCGTGATGGTCGTGTACTCGTAGCGGGCCCCGGCTTTCAAGGTGTAGCTTTTCAGGAAGCTCTGGGTGTAGGACAGGTAGGCCGCCGCTACGTTCTGGTTGTAGTCGAACACGTTAGACAGCGTGGTGCCCGGCAACTGCTGCCCGTTGATGAAGGTAGCGTAGTCGCTGTTTACGCGGCGCATGATGTCCTTGGCCCCAAACTCCAGCAGCTGGGTTTTGCTCAGGGGCGTCTGGTAGTCGGCCTGCAGCGTGATTTCCTCGTTGTAGCTGTCGTTGAGGTTGCGGCGGTAGTCGCCGGCATTGTCCCCGCTCAGGGTGGTGTTGGTGAAGTTGTTGGTGCGGGTGTTGCGGCTGTACTGGGCCAGCAGGCTCAGTTCGCGCTGGGGCGTCTCGAAGGTGCGGGTGTAGTTTAGCGTCGCGTCCAGCGTGTTGGAGTTGTCGAGCACCTTCACGTCGCTGAGGCGGTTGGTAAGCGAGTCGCCCTGCACGGGCCGGAAGAACGTGGTTTGCGAGGCCAGGTCGTCCTGGTAGTTGGTGCCGTTGCGCAGGCCCAGCTGCACCGAGGCCGAGAGGAAGTTGTACTTGTTGATGTCGTAGTCCCAGCCCAAGGAGTAGCGCCCGAACACGTTCTGCTGGCGCGTATCGGCCGACTGCACGGTGCGCGTAAGCAGCTGGCGGTTAGCTATGTCGTTGCCACTGATGGCGTAGGTGGTTTGCTCGTTGCGGAAGCTGCCGGGCGTGTTGTACTGGCCCCGGCCGCCGCCGCCCAGCGAGAAGCCCATTTTGCCAACCCGGTACGTGGCGTTCAGGCCCAGGTCGGAGCTGCGCAGGCCGGCGCTGGTGCGCAAGTCCAGGGTAAAGCCCTGCAGGTTGTTTTGCTTGGTGACGATGTTGATGATACCGCCCGAGCCTTCGGCGTCGTACTTGGCCGAGGGCGAGGTAATGACCTCCACGGTCTTGATCTGGTCGGCCGGAATCTGCTTCAGGGCATCGGCAATGCTGTTGGCCGAGATGGTGCTGGGGCGGTTGTTGATGAGCACCCGGATGTTCTGGGAGCCGCGCAAGCTCACGTTGCCGTCGAGGTCCACGGAAAGGTTGGGCACGCGCTTGAGCACGTCGGTAGCGTCGCCGCCGCGGGTGGTTTCGTCTTTTTCGGCGTTGTACACCGTGCGGTCCACCTTCTCCTCCACCAGGCTGCGCTGGCCTTCCACGCGCACTTCGCCCAGGGCCTGCGCCGTCGACTCCAGGGCCACGCTGCCCAGGGCCACGGTGTTGCCGGCCTCCGTAATTACTACCCCGGTTTTCTCCACCAGCTTGTAACCGATAAAGCTGATTTGCACGGTGTAGGTGCCGGCCGCAATGCGCGGAATAGTGAACTTGCCGTTGTCGTCGGCGGCGGTGCCATCCACGGGTTTGCCGGTGGCTGGGTTCACCAGGGCCACGGTAGCGTAGGGCACGGGCTGCTTAGTGCCCGCATCGGTAACGGTGCCCGTGATGCGGCCAGCGCCGGCCTGAGGTTGCGGCGCGGTCATTGCCGGCGCACCAGCGGGCCGACCAGCCCCGGCGGGCCGCTCGCCGCCCCCGGGCACCTGGGCCAGCACCGTGTGGCCGCTACTCGTTATTACAATAAGAAAGAAAAGCTTTTTCATATGCGTGAGGGGAAAGAGCAACGCCCGGCAGAGGGTAGCAAACAGGTACTACCACTTCCTGGCACAAACCTACCTCACCCAAGAGAGCTGCTGAAATGAACCCGACCAAACGGCCAGTTTCTGCCCCCAAAACCGGATAATGTTCGTGCGAATGCCGAGCAACCGCAGCCACAGACGCAACTTTGCCCGCGTGGTCGCACGTTGCCGGGAATATTTATGTGCCTGCGGTCAGGACACAAACAAAAAAGCCGGTTCTTCGAAGAACCGGCTTCTTTATTTGGTCATCCTGCGCAAGCGAAGATGACGGATAAGTTTCCTACAGTTATCCAGCCCGTTTCTGCTACGCCTTTACGCCCAGCAACATCAGCATGAAGGCAAACTGCCGGGCCGTGTCGTGGATGGATTTGAAGCGGCCGGAGGCCCCGCCGTGGCCGGCGGCCATGTCGGTGTGCAGCAGCAGCAGGTTATTGTCCGTTTTCAGGGTGCGTAGCTTGGCTACCCATTTGGCCGGCTCGAAGTACTGCACCTGCGAGTCGTGCAGGCCGGTAGTCACGAGCATGTTGGGATAGGCCTGGGCCTTCACCTGGTCGTAGGGCGAGTAGCTGAGCATGTAGTTGTAATACTGCTGCTGGTTGGGGTTGCCCCACTCGTCGTACTCGCCGGTGGTCAGCGGAATGCTCTCGTCGAGCATGGTCGTTACCACGTCCACGAAAGGAACGGCCGCCACTACGCCCTTGTAGTACTCGGGGTGCAGGTTGACCACGGCGCCCATGAGCAGGCCGCCCGCCGAGCCGCCCATGGCAAACAGCTTCTGCGGGGAGGTGTACTTCTGGTCAAGCAGAAATTTAGAGCAGTCGGTGAAGTCGGTGAAGGTATTTTTCTTCTTGAGCTTCTTGCCATCCTCGTACCACTGCCGGCCCATTTCCTGCCCGCCCCGAATGTGACAGATGACGTAGGCAAAGCCCCGATCCAGCAAACTCAGGCGCGCCGCACTGAAGGTGGGGTTCATGGAAATGCCGTAGGAGCCGTAGGCGTACTGCAGCACCGGTGCGCTGCCATCCTTTCTAAAGCCCTTCTTGTACACAATGGACAGGGGAATCCGGGTGCCATCGGTGGCCGTGGCGTACTGGCGCTCCGTCACGTAGTCCTGCTTGTTAAAGCCGCCCAGTACGGTCTGCTCCTTGAGCAGCGTGCGCGTGCGCGTGCTCATGTCGTAGTCGAAGGTGGAGCTGGGGGTAGTGAGCGAGGAGTAGCCGTAGCGCAGCACGGGCGTGTCAAACTCGGGGTTGATGCTGATGGCGGCCGTGTAGGCCGGCTCCCCGAAGTTGAGGTAGTGCTCCTGCTTGTCCTGCCACCGAATCACGCGCAGCTGCAGCAGCCCCTCTTTCCGCTCGCCCAGCACCAGGTAGTCCTTGAACAGCTCCATGTTCTCCAGAAACACCTCTTTACGGTGCGGAATAATCTCCTGCCAGGCCGTTTTGGCGGTGTTGGCGACGGGCGTTTTCAGCAGGCGGAAGTTGGGCGCGCCGGCATTGGAGCGCACGTAAAACTCCTGGCCGAGGTGCTCGACCTCGTACAAATGGTCGGCTTCGCGGGGCAGAAAGGTTTTGAAGGCGGCTGCGGGGGTAGCCGCGTCCAGAAAGCGGGTTTCCGAGGACATGGTGCTTTCGGCCTGCAGGAAGATGTACTTGCGTGACTTCGAGCGGCCTACCCCGATGCGGAAGGTGTTGTCTTTTTCCTCGTAAATCAACTGGTCCTGCTTCGGGTCGGTGCCGAGGGTGTGGCGGTAGAGCTGAAAATCGAGCAGGGTGCCGGGGTCTTTGCGGGTGTAGAACACCGTTTGGTTGTCGGCGGCCCACACGGCGTTGCCGCTGGTATTCGGGATTTGCTCGGGGTAGAGCTGGCCGGTTTTCAGGTTGCGAAAGCGCAGGGTGTAGAGGCGGCGGCTCACCACGTCCTCGGAGTAGGCCAGCACCTGATTATCGTCACTAACTTCAAAGTCGCCGATCTGGTAGTAGGCTTTGCCCTTGCCCAGCTCGTTGGCGTTAAGCAGGATTTCCTCGGGCGCGCTTAGGCTGCCTTTCTTGCGGCAGTAAATCGGGTACTCCGCGCCGGCCTCGAAGCGGGTGTAGTAGTAATAGCCGTTGTCGCGGTAGGGCACCGACTCGTCCTGCTCCTTGATGCGGCCCTTGATTTCCTGGAACAGCTTTTCCTCCAGCCCCTTCACGGGGGCCAGCTGCTGCTGGGTGTAGGCATTTTCGGCGTTCAAGTAGCTGATAACTTCCGGGTTTTCGCGCTCATTCAGCCAGTAATAGTTATCGGTGCGGGTGCCGAAGGGTGAGGTGAGTTCTTTGGGCTTAATAGCCGCTACGGGTGGTTTCTGCATGGAAGAAGGCTTAGTTGACTGGGCCTGGGCCACGCCGTTTAGCAGCAGGCCCAGGCCCAATAGCAGGGTAGGTAATGGTTTCATAGCGAAGGAAGTGAGGTGAACTTCTGCGCTAAAGGAAACAGAATTTTCGCTACAAAGTAGCCGCATCCACCCGCCTGTCGTCCTGAGCATTCCGCGCATCAAGCAGCGAGGAAGGACCTTCTCAAGTTAGCGCGGTTTCGTACCAACGATTCGCTCTGGCGTGAGATAAGGACCTACGCTAGGCTCAGGACGACAGGCGGGTGGATGCGGCATCTTTACGCGGAAGGCAGCACAAACAAAAAGGCCGCCACGTTACCGTAGCGGCCTTTTTGGCAGGTTCTTACCTGGCTCTACAACGCGGCCAGGCTTTGTTCCAGGGCGGCAATCTTGGCTTCGGCATCGGCCAGCTTCTGCCGCTCGCGCTCCACCAGGTCGGGTTTGGCATTCTGCACGAATTTCTCGTTGGCGAGCTTTTTCAGCACCGAGTCGCGGAAGCCCTGGGCGTACTCAATTTCCTTGGTCAGGCGCTCCTTTTCGGCCCCAAGGTCAATCTGGCCTTCCAGGGGCACGAAGAACTCCGCCCCACCCGACACGAACCCTACCGCCGCGGCGGGAGCAGCATCAACTACACTGATTTCGGTGAGGGAAGCCAGCTTGCGGATGATGGCGTCGTAGTCCTGGAGTAGGGCTACATCGTCGGTTTTGGCGGCCAGAGTCAGGGGCTTGTTGGGGCCCAAACCCTTCTGGTTGCGGATGTTGCGCACACCGGCCACAATGTCGAGGGCGCGGTCCATGCGGGTTAGCAGCTCGGCGCTGCCGGCCACCGGCTGAGCTTTGGGCCAGGCGGCTACGCACACGTAGTCCTTGGGGCCGCGCGCAGCCAGCTCGTGCCAGATTTCCTCCGTGATGAAGGGCATGAACGGGTGCAGCAGCTTGAGCAGGGTTTCGAGGAAGCCCGTCGTCAGCCGCAGGGTTTCGGGGTCGATGGGCGCCTGGTAGGCGGGCTTGATCATCTCCAGGTACACGGAGCAGAAATCGTCCCACACCAGCTTGTACACGGTCATCAGCGCATCCGACATCCGAAACTTCTCGAAGTGCTCGTCCAGCTCCGTGAGCGTGGTGTGCAGCTTGGCCGAGAACCACTCCACCGCCTTGGCATTCACGAACGGCAGCTCCGCGCCTACCTCCCAGCCCTGAGTTAGGCGGAAGGCGTTCCAGAGCTTGTTGCAGAAGTTGCGGCCCTGCTCCACCAGCTTCTCATCGTAGAGCAAGTCGTTGCCGGCCGGGGCCGAGAACAGCATGCCCGTCCGGACGCCATCGGCCCCAAACTGCTTGATCAGGTCCAGCGGGTCGGGCGAGTTGCCGAGCTGCTTGCTCATCTTGCGGCCCTGGGCGTCGCGCACAATGCCCGTGAGGTACACGTTGCGGAACGGAATTTCCCGGCGGTACTCCAGGCCAGCCATAATCATGCGGGCCACCCAGAAGAACAGAATGTCGGGGCCCGTTACCAGGTCGTTGGTGGGGTAGAAATAGTTAACGTCGGCGTTGTCGGGGTCCTTGAAGCCGTCGAACACCGAAATGGGCCACAGCCACGAGGAAAACCAGGTATCCAGCACGTCCTCATCCTGGCGCAGGTCAGTTAGCTGCAGCTCGTCGTTGCCGCTTTGCACCCGAGCCAGCCGGAGGGCCTCCTCGGGATTGAGGGCCACCACGAAGGTGCCATCGGGCAGGTAGTAGGCCGGAATCTGCTGGCCCCACCACAGCTGCCGCGAAATGCACCAGTCGCGCACGTTTTCCATCCACACCCGGTAGGTGTTCTTGAACTTGGCCGGGTGCAGCTTCACAGTATCGTTTTCTACTACCTCCAGGGCGGGCTTGGCCAGGTGCTCCATTTTCAGGAACCACTGCATGCTCAGGCGGGGCTCAATGACGGCCTTGGTCCGCTCCGAGGTCTGGACGATGCTGGCGTACTCCTCCACCTTCATCAGGTGGCCGGCTTCCTCCAGGTCCTTAACAATGTTGCGGCGGGCGGCAAAGCGGTCCTGTCCCACGTACAGCACGGCCTTGTCGTTGAGGGTGCCGTCGTTGTGGAGAATGTCGATGACGGGCAGGTTGTGCTTGACGCCCAGCTCGTAGTCGTTCAAATCGTGGGCCGGCGTCACTTTCAGCGCGCCCGTCCCGAAGTCGATGCTCACGTACTCGTCCAGAATCACCGGAATCTCGCGACCCAGCAGCGGAATGCGCACCTTAGCGCCGTGCAAATGGGTATAGCGCGGGTCGTTCGGGTTTACGGCCACGGCCACGTCGGCCATGATGGTTTCGGGCCGGGAGGTAGCCACCGTCAAGTAATGAGGTGAAGAGGTGATGGAGTGAGGCGGTTGCTCTGCCCCATTCACCCCCTCACCTTTCACCTCATCACCTTTCACCACCTCGTAACGCAGGTGGTACATCTTGGCCATCACGTCCTTGGGAATTACCTCTTCGTCGCTGAGCGCCGTTTGGCCCAGGGGGTCCCAGTTTACCATGCGTACCCCGCGGTAAATCAGGCCTTTCTGAAACAAGTCCACGAACACGCGCAGGACGGCATCGGTCAGTTCCGGCTCCATGGTGAAGCGCGTCCGGTCCCAGTCGCAGGAAGCGCCCAGCTGCTTAAGCTGCTCCAGAATAATGCCGCCGTACTTCTCCTTCCAGGCAAAAGCGTGCTCCAGGAACTGCTCCCGGGTCAGATCCTTCTTTTCGATGCCCTGCTCCTTGAGTAACGCTACTACCTTGGCTTCGGTGGCAATACTGGCGTGGTCGGTGCCGGGCACCCAGCAGGCTTCCTTGCCCTGCATGCGGGCCCGGCGCACCAGCACATCCTGAATGGTATTGTTGAGCATGTGGCCCATGTGCAGCACGCCCGTTACGTTGGGCGGCGGAATAACCACTGAGTAGGGCTGTTTGCGGGGGTTGGCTTTGGCTTTAAAGAAGCCCTGCTCCTGCCAGCGCTGGTACCATTTGGCTTCAACGTCGGCGGGAGTATAGGTTTTGGCGATGGACATCGTCGAAGGGAATCAGGTCAGAATACGGGCAAAAGTAGACATTTCGGGCGGGGCCGGGAAATATGGTTCCGCCCGAAATGTCAGCGTCGCCAAGCGCCCGTTCTACTTCCCCGTTCGAAATCTTACCGAATACGGCTTGAGCGGGTAGCCGTCCTCGGACTGGAAGCCGCCGTCCGTGACCACAAATTCGTAGTCGTGTTCCGGCAGCAGATCTACTTTAAATGTGATGGACCGTTTGTCGGTCGCGAAACCAACTTTTTTTAAGTTAGGCCAAGTAGTCTTGCCGCCTGCCCCGTAATCAATGCTCGTATAGGGACTCATTGGCTGCGAGAATTCAATAATCAACTCCTTGAGGGAAGCATCTACTGCCTGGCTGCTGACTAAAGGTCGAATCTGGGTCACATAGGGCCGCTTTCTCTCGTAGGCTACTCTTAAGGCTGCAACTGAACTACCGCTGAAATACCGAGACTTCGTCAGAAAAGCTTCTACCGCCAGGTTACTGGTATAGTCCAGTTCAATCATTTCCCGGATAGCCTGCTGCTTGTTGGTGGCCCGCTGATAATAAGCTTTGCAAATGGCATAGCCCATGTAGTAGCCCAAGTCGCCTATATGGTTCGGGTCTTCGGAGCTATTGTTGTAAAACCAGTTCCGAAAACTCGGAACAAACATTTCCGTCTTGAACCGTTCTTTCAATGCAGCTTCATGCTGCGGGCCATAGCTCGTGTAGGCATAGGGCATAGTTTTGCCGGTTACCAGCTGCGTAATTAAGTCGCAGATTCCTTCGTATATGGCTTGCCCTAGCACATTCTGCCCGTAGTGACGAATCTGAGTGTGCACGTATTCGTGCACATTAAGCGGGATGATGTGTTTAATTGGGTCCGTTCGGTAGTTGTTTGCCAAAAAGATTTGGGTAGCCTTCGAGAATTCGGAAATATCCACGGCTGGGGTTCCGGTTGACACCTCGGCGCCAATCAGTACCAGGCTATCCTGAGTGGTACCGCCAGAGCGCAGGGCCCCGATGGTGAAATAGATGGTAGCTGGGCGCAGAGCCGGATACAACGCTTTAAATTTCAGCAGGTAATCTTCCAAACCCTCGACACCGGATTTGGCTAGTAGCGTGCGCGGCCGAATGGAGTTCCAGAACCGCGGATACCGCCGCACCGCACTCACCCACTCCCCGGGCGTGTAATCCTTGGCTTCCATCAGGGCCCGCAAGCCTGGGGTACCGGGCTCAATGTATATCCGGTTGAGGTAACTGAGTTGACGCAGGCTGTCGGTGGTAGTACGCATGCTATCATAGGCCACCCAGAACCGGTCGATATCCGAGGTAAAAACGCGTTGCTTTGTTTGCTGGCCCAGAACCTGGTGCCCTGCTAGCAACCCTAAGAAGCAGAAGGTAAGTAGGTGTTTTAGCATAATAATTCAAGTGAATAGTGGAAGTAAAGTAGCAGGAAAAGCATAGGCGGCTAAAGTGACTGCAGCTCTATGCTCTTCGTTGTCTTGGTACTGCTGGAGCGCTGCTTTATAAGCTACGCCTACCTCGCAATCAACAAAATGGCTCGCGCCCAGCGCGCTCCGGGTAGCAGAGCTTTTGGACACGAGCCATTTGCCGGCTATTACTGTAAACTAGCGGGACGTTTCTTCCGAAAAGCCTAGGCTTCCTGGTGCAGCCACTGCTTTTTGCTCAGCAGCTTCTCCTGCGTTTCGCGGTAGTCGGGGTCGTCTACGCAGCAGTCCACGGGGCACACGGCGGCGCACTGGGGCTCCTCGTGGAAGCCCACGCATTCGGTGCATTTATCGGACACGATGTAGTAGTACTCGTCAGAAATCGGGGTTTGGGGCGACACGCCCGAAACGGTAGCGCCCCCGTCTACTTGCACTTCTTTCAAGCTGGTGCCATCGGCCCAGCGCCACTGGGCGCCGCCTTCGTAAATGGCAGTATTGGGGCATTCCGGTTCGCAGGCACCACAGTTGATGCACTCGTCGGTTATCATGATGGCCATAGCCTCGGGTATCTTAAAAAGGTAGGAAAAGGGATGCTTTGCTAGTACGCAACCTGCCCCGGGCAGGATGCCGACGGGCAAAATTAGGAATTAGCCGTACTCAACAAGAATTTTGCCTCCTGAATTCCGAATGTCCGCCAGGAATCCAAACGTAGCTTGCGGGGGTTTACCTAGCTACTCACCGGAGGCACTACCTGCTCCTGCCTTTTTCTTCGCCTCGTTTTCCGTTTTACATATGACGCACGCCGACCGCCTGGCTGCATTTGTGGCCCTGGGCCAGCGCCTTACTGCACTCACTACCCCCGCCCACGCCGATGAGCTGGCCAGCCTGGCTGCCCGGGCTCGTAATCAAAACAATTGGTTTGATCTGCCCAATGTTGCTTCCGCTATCCGGGGCATTGGGCATCTGCTCGAGGAGGAGCCCTTGCGGCAGTGGGCGGGCCGCTACCGCCCGGAGCCCACTACCCCGCGCAAGATTGGGGTAGTCATGGCCGGCAACATTCCGCTCGTTGGCTTTCATGATGCCTTGTGCGTGCTGCTTTCGGGCCACCTTCTGCTGGCCAAGCTCAGCTCCGATGATACGGCACTGATGACGTGGATTCTGGAGGAGCTCACCCAACTGGAACCCCGCTTCGCGGAGCACATTCAGCTGGTACCGCGCCTGAACGCGGCCGATGCCTTTATTGCCACCGGCTCCGACAACACGGCCCGCTACTTTGAGTACTACTTCGGCAAGAAGCCCAACATCATCCGCCGCAACCGCACCAGCCTGGCCGTACTGACGGGCCGCGAAACCGACCACGACCTGGGCCTGCTGGGCGAGGACATTTTCCGCTACTACGGCCTGGGCTGCCGCAATGTGAGCAAGCTCTACGTGCCGGAAAAGTACGATTTCACGCCTCTGCTCGACTCCTTGCAGCCCTGGCACCGCGTGCTGGAGCACAACCGCTACCAGAACAACTACGACTATAACAAGAGCATCCTGCTGGTGAACCGCGTGCCCCACCTCGACTCCGGTTTTCTGCTGCTTACCCAAAGCACGCAGCTGGTGTCGCCCATTTCGGTGCTGCACTATGAAACGTACAGCAACGAGGTAGACCTGGTGGTACGCCTGGCCGACGTAGCGCCTCAAACCCAGTGCATTGTCTCCTCGGGCGGGCTGTTTGCGGGCAGCTTCCCGTTCGGGCGGGCCCAGGAGCCGGGGGTAGCCGATTACGCCGATGGCGTAGATACCATGGCCTTTTTGGCGGAATTGGCGTAAAAAAGCAGAACAGGACGGAAGGCAACTACCTGCCTGGCGCCCTTCAGGCGTTCCTCACGCCCGATTCGGCACTTTCCTTGCCTTCCCCTGTACTTCTTAAACGCTCTATTCCTGCATTGCCATGATTCCCGAACTAAAGACCACCGACCCAACTATAGAAACCGTTGAAAAAGAGGCCATTCCCGGCCTGCGCTTTGCCGCCGAGGATGCGCTGACGGATAAGGCCGCCATTCAGCGCCGCCGCCACGATGCCGAGCGCGCCGCCACCCTGGGCAATGCCTACCACGGCAAACTCGACATCTATTTCCAAACCGCCGATGGCAGCGTAAAACGAGTGTACACCACCGTGTGGGCCACCCACGAGGAGTACCTCACGCTTAAATCAGGCATCTCACTACCCCTGCACTCGGTGCTCAGCTTCGACTTCTACTAATCACGGATTGAGACGGATTTTTCGGATTACACGGATTTTTTCAGGTAGTCCACCTCCACAAGAATGTTCGTTGCACGAAATAAAAAGCCCGCTTGACAAGACGTCAAGCGGGCTTTTTTGGCGGTAGCAGGAAGCTACTGGGGCAGGTCACGGCCTCCTAACGTCAGTGTTTTGCAGAACTGCCAGAACGCCTAGTGAGTGCGCAAACCAGCCAGACAACGAATCCGTGTAATCCAAAAAATCCATCTAAATCCGTGATTTAGAGGCGTTCCAGGGTGGTGGCAATCAGTTGGTTGATGACCTCTTCGGAGTTGGTGGCGAATTCACCGGTAGCGCGGTTGGCTACAATGGCGTTCAAGGATACTACCTCGTGGCCCAGCATGCGGCCCAGGGAGTAGTAGCCGGCCGTCTCCATCTCGAAGTTGGTGAGGCGGAACTCGCCCTCGGCGCTGTGGTGGCGGAACTGCTGGAATTGCTGAATCAGAGTGGGCAGGCGCAGGTCGAGGCGCAGCACCCGGCCCTGGGGACCGTAGAAGCCGGGGCAGGTGAGCGTATTGCCGGTAATCATGCCCGCGCCTAGCTGCTCGCGCAGCAAATCAGAGCCACGGACGCAATACGGGCGGTAGTCAAGCTGCAGGCTTTGCTGTATGCCGCGCGCTACCTCTACTTCCAGACCAGTTTCTACCAGCGGATAGAACTGCATCAAGGAATCCAACCCCACGGCGTGCTCTGATACCAGCAGGGAGCCCACGGGAATATCGGCCTGCAGGGAACCGCTGGTACCTATCCGCACAATGCGCAGGTTGATGCGCTCCTCCAACGGGCGTGGCTCGCGGGTCACGAAGTCAATGTTCACCAGCGCGTCCAGCTCATTCATCAGGATGTCGATGTTGTCGGTGCCCATGCCCGTGCTGATGACGGTGAGGCGCTTGCCGCGGTAGTAACCCACGTGGGTTACAAACTCACGCTTCTGAATTATCGTCTCAATAGAGTCGAAGTGCTGGCTGACGGTGGGTACACGCTCCGGGTCGCCAACCGTGATGATGGTTTCAGAAAGGTGGTCGGGTAGCAGGTTCAGGTGATAGATGCTGCCATCCTTGTTGAGGATCAGCTCCGATTCGGCGATGGGCATAACGGGGGGATTTTTAGAAAAGGAAGGTGCAATGGTACGGCAAAAACCGCAGTTTGGGTTCGCTCCGTAATAATAACACGCGCGCAAAAAGCACGTCAACCTGAACGCAGCGAAGGACTTTGTCAGGCGAGAGCAACCATCGTCTTACCGATTCGTTCTCGCCTGATAAAGTCCTTCGCTGCGTTCAGGGTAACAGCTGAAAATAGCCATTTTCCCTACCGCGCCGGGGCGCGGTAGGAAAGCAGACCCTGCTCGGGGTTGTAGTTGTTGCTGTTTTTGGGGTAGGCGCCGGTGCCGTCGTAGGGACGCTTGTCGGGGTGCTCCTGGCAGGCTGGGGAGCATGCGCCGTCAAGTTGCTGCCCGCAGGCTTCGCAGAGCGGAATATGGGCGTTGCAGTGCGGGTTAGCGCAGTTTACCATCCGGTCGGAGGGGGTATGGCAGTGGTGGCACTGGCTGATGACGCTGGGGTTGACGCTGTTCACATCCACGGCTACGCGTCCATCGAACACGTAGCACTTGCCCTCGAAATCTTCGCCGCCGGCTTCCAGGCCGTACTTAATGATGCCGCCGTGGAGCTGGTACACGTTCTCGAAACCCTGTTCCAGCAGGAAAGCCGAGGCCTTTTCGCACTTGATGCCGCCGGTGCAGTAGGTCAGCACTTTCTTGCCCTTGAACTGCTCTAGCTCCTGCACCTTCTCCGGAAACTCGCGGAAGTTCTCAATGTCGAGGGTAATGGCATTCTTGAAGCGGCCCAGGTTGTGCTCGTAGTCGGAGCGCACGTCGAGCACCACGACGTCTTCCTGGTCTTTCAGGTCGCGGAATTCCGTGGGCGAGAGGTGAATGCCCGTGCGCTCGTAGGGCTTGATGTGCGGAAGGCCAACGTGCACGATTTCGGGCTTCACGCGCACGTGCAGCTTCTGGAAGGTATGGGCCGGGGCTTCTTCAACCTTAAACTCCAGGGTAGCAAAACGCGGGTCGGCCTTTACCAGGCGCATGTACTGCTCACAATCGGCGCGGCGGCCCGACACGGTACCGTTCAGCCCTTCGGAGGCCACAATAATGCGCCCGAGCAGGTTCAGGCTCAGGCACAGGCGGTGGTGTTCCTCCCGAAACTGCTCCGGATTCTCGATAGGCGTGTAGCAGTAGTACAGCAGAACGAGGTAGTCCATTTTCAAGTAAAAATTAAGAATCAGGAATTAAGAATTGACTATCAGGAATCAGGAGTATTCGCCCAGCAGTGGCACTACCCAATTCTTAATTGTTCATTCTTAATTCTTAATTAGCTGAGCTGGGTTGCCGAACACCGTCTGGCCGGCGGGTACATCAGCCACCACTACGGAGCCGGCGCCCACGCGGGCTTTGGCCCCGATTTTCACGCCGGCTACAACCACGGCCCCCGCCCCGATAAATGCCAGCTCGCCCACTTTCACGTCGGCATTGAGAATGGCCCCGGCCCCGAGCTGGGCGTAGTCGCCGAGTTCGGCTTTCACGTCCACAATGGCGTTGGCGCCCAGAATGCAGCCGTCACCAATCTTGGCCGTGCCCGCTACCACGGCATTGGCTCCCACCAAATTGCCGTGCCCCAGCCACGCGTGCGGCGACACGCTGGCGCGCTGGTGAATGGCATTGACGGGCGCTACTTCGTATTCCTGGCGCAACATGCCCGTAAGACTGCGGCGGCTGGCCGTATCCTCGGTAGCCACGAAAACTTCGCACTTTTTGCCCAGTAGTTTCAGCAGCTCCTTGTCGTCGGTGTTGCCCATTACCGGCACGTCGTTCAGTTCAGTATTCTGCAGGGCGGCGTCATCATCGAGCAGGCAATACACAACGACGTCATTGCTTTGAAAGGCGTCGAGGGCGGCCGTGCCGACGGCTTGCGCACCCAAAATGATTACGGGATTTTCCATGGATCAGCGGATCAGAAACGACCGTATGGCGGCCGGAAAGTTTATTTTCGGAGGGCAAAGATACGACTTCTTAGGCCCTTGCCCACAGCCGGACTACTGGGGTGGCGCAGCCTCCCCGAGTAACCAACAAAAGTGCCGGCTACAACCTGAAGTAGCGAAGCACGCGAGTGGCCCAGGCGTTTTGCAGCCCCAACACCAGCAGAAACGGCAGAAACGTCACGCGGTAGCGGTTCAGGGTACCCAGGTTGGGCGTAGTCAGGCCGAGCAGCACCGCTACCAGGCAGCAGTACAGTAGCAAGGCCGCCGCCACGGCAAATGGCAAGTAGCCGGGCTGCCGGCGCGCCACCGCGCCTAAAGCCAGCACGAGGGCCAGCAGCAGCACCAGATTTTCCGCCCCCGCAATGGTGTAGAGGATGCTGCGACCTTCCCAGGGCCAGGGCCGCACGAGCGTATTAACGAGGGCTTGCGGGGCATGTCGAACTACGCTTTCGGTTGTGGGGCGAAGGTCAGGGTAGGTCAGGTGCGGGCGGTTGCCGGAGGAGGCCAGCAGCTGGGTATAGTTGCGCTGCAGCTGAGAAGTGAATTTATTGGCCCGAAAGACGGGGCTTACCTCACTGGCCGCCCAGGCCCCCGCCCCCAGCAGCCCTACCATCAGGCCCAGCTGCACCAGGCGGCTGCGGCCCACTCCTAGCTGCTGCACCAGCCGCACGAGTCCCAGTCCGGCCAAAGTCCCGAACAGTACTACCGCAAAGAAGTACCGCATCTTAAAATGCAGCCAGACCGCCAGCAGCAGGCCACCTATCAAGGGCCACCGGAGGGGCATTTCACCATACAAGAGGCGCACGACCAGGGCTACCACCAGCGCGCCGCTGCTTACCAGCAGGCTTTCCTTGGTGAGGCCGGCGGTCCAGTACACCACCGTGGGCCAGAGCAGGAAGCCGACCACGGCGGCCCCGGCGTTGGCGGCCGGAAAGCGCCGATGAAGCTGGCGCACCAGCTCCCAGCTACCCATAAAGCTGCTCAGGGACAAGTAGCTGGCGTTGAGCAGCGGGTTGCCCAGGCTGGCCAGATTTGCTACGGATAATACCTTGGTAATGAACAGCGTATTCGAAAACCCGTGGAATACCAAGTGCCAGGGTCCCAAGTGAAACTCATCGGTAGTCAGCATGTGCAGCCACTGGCCCGGGCTCCGCCAGAGCAGCTCCGTCATCCGTTCGGCCCAGACCAGAAAGAAGCGGGCGTCCTCGCTCAGCAGCACCACTGATATACCGGTAGCAACCAGCTTCAGGCCCAGCGTAGGCAGCACCCAGCGCCCCAGCCCGGGGAGTTGCCGTACGCGCGGCAGCCAGCGCAGAAAGGCCAGCAGCAGCAACGCATTGAGCAAGAAGGCAACCAGCAGCTTGAGCAGCACCAGCACGAAGGGTTAAAAGCAAACGGGTAAGCCGCTAACAGCAGTGCTAGCGCCGCCGCAAGATACTAGCCCCAATGGCACACTCCACGCAGCGGCGCGGGGCGCAGTAGCCCCGGTGCAAGGCCAGCAACCCCTGAGAATCAGCGGCCGTAGCATTGCGGAAGGTAGCGGCCGCGTAGGCGTCGGTCAGATGGTTGTGCTCGGCGGGCAGCTCTTCCAACAACGACACGGCTGCTTCAACCAGTTCCGGGTTGCCCACGTACTGGGCAAATGCGACCCGCAGGGGCACTACCAAGTTCGTGATTAACAAATGAATGCTGCTGCGCCCCAGCGCGGCTACCTTACCGGGGCGCCCGGGCCGCGAATGGTTTTGCCAGTACTCGGGCAGTGGGGTTGTAAAAAAATCTTCTAATGCCCGCACGCTCCGGGCCGTTTGCAGGGCGTCAAATACGGTAGGACGGGCATGCAGCAGGCTCACGAGCTGGGCCAGGCGCACGGTAGGAAAGTTAGCGGGGCGCAAGCGCAGGAAATTCCAGTCGTGGGAAGCCAGGGCGGTGCCGCTCAGGTTGTACTTGTGGCGCAGAAACGCAAACTCCTGCTGCAGCTCCCGGGCATACGCATCGCCTTGCATTTCCTCCTCCAGAAACCCGGCCTGCCCGAACACCAGCGCCGCCAGTTGCCGCGCATCGTGGCGGTGGCGGCGAATCACGGCCAGGGGCAGAGCTTTAGCCAGGCGGGCCATGGGCTCCGTGTTTTTCTGGAAGCCAAAGGCCGCGGCTAGCCCATGCCAGACAGTAGCTTCCCAATCTTGCCCCTGCTGCTGAAAGACACTCAGCAAAGCTTCCGCCTTTTGTTCTATCCGCTCCAGCAGGGTGCGGCTGGTCATCATGGTGCGGGTCAGCTCCATTACCTGTGGCAGCAAAGGGGCGCAGGGCAGCACCACCTCGTGGGGCTGGTCGCGCAGCCGTTCGTAAGCCGCCAGCAGGCCAGGCTCCAGGCGCGGGGCCAGCGCCAGGGCCGGCACCACGGAGCCGTTGGTTCGCTCCACCGGCGCGTCGGCCGCGTACACGACGTGCAACACTACCTGATCATACTTCTGGTCCGTTTGGTGCTGGTGGCGGTGCCAGTCGGAAGCCCGGATGTGAATTTCAACCGCCCCGTTCCACTCTACCTCTCCGAGCTGCACGCGGGCATTCAAAAAATCAGGGCCGGCATCGGAGTTGCGCTGCCCAGGCCGGAGCACAGTTACGGGCTGCCCGTCTTCCGTTCGTAAGTCTGTTTTGCTAAAGTATTGATGTTGCCACACGTAGTGGAGAAAGTCTTCCTGCATAGCAGTTCTACCAGAGTATATAGAAAATATTACTAAAGCAGGGAAGATAGGCAAAGCGGGACGCGCATGAGAGCCAAAACATAAAAATAAACCGACCCGCCTCTGCAGAGCGCAGAAGCGGGCCGGTTGTACAATTGGGCTGGCGTTAGCGTAGGTCAATCACCTTCACGCCTTTGTACTTGGCTTTGTCGAAGTTGAAGGTGGTAGCATCTACCGGTACGTTGGGCTGGAACTTGCTGATTTTGTAGGTGTAGCGGTTGCCGTTCTTCTTGAACATCTGCCAGCTTTTCACGGCCTTATCCGTCTTACCTACTTTCAGGCGCACCTTGTACACGGGGTTGTTCCGGTCCTCGGGCGAGAGTTCGATAACATCAACCAGCTCGCCACCTTCCTTGGCTTCCTGCACGTAGGCGTACTTGTAGCCTTTTTTGTAGAGGGTGTAGATCTGGGAGGGCGAGATTTCCTGGTCTTCGGGCTCGTAGTCCGAGATGTTCACCTCGTTTTCAGCCTTCATGTAGGTCCACATGGTCTGGCCGTTGTTGATGACCTCCTGGCCGCTCATTTTCAGCCGAAACTTCTGACCGCTCACGGTGATGTCGCCGCTTAGGTTTTCCTTTACCTTGGCCGCGTCGTTTTCGAGGGTTTGGGTAAACGTCGCCTTGAAGGCCTTCATGGCCTGGTACTTGGCGCTCATCTGATCCAGGATCTTACCCGCTTTGGGGTCCTGCTGCGCCGTGGCGACAGAAGTCAGCGACACGGACAGGGCGAGCAGGGCGAGATATTTTTTCATTGCAAAAGAGAGGTGGTGGTGGAGAGCGTACTGTAAGAGCGCAGAACTCCGATAAAGTTTAACCGCAGCGCATAAAAGTATAAAACAAAGTTCACGCGCCGGGTTTCGAGGATGAACTCCTACCGGGGCAGGGTATTCAACAACTGTTCCAAACTGTATTCGTCCGGAATCAGAACCTCGCGGGCCTTACTGCCTTCAAACGGTCCGACGATGCCGGCGTGTTCCAATTGGTCGATTAATCGGCCGGCGCGGTTGTAGCCCAGCTTCAGGCGGCGCTGCAATAGGGAGGTGCTACCCTGTTGGTGCGTGACGATAACACGGGCCGCTTCCTCGAACATGGAGTCGCGCTGGGCCGGGTCGAAGTCCTCGGCATCGTTGCCGCCCCCGCTTTCCCCTACCACTTCCGGCAGGTGATAAGCATCGGGGTAGCCCTGCTGCTCGCCCACAAAGTCGCAGAGGCGGTCCACCTCGGGCGTGTCAATAAAGGCGCACTGCACCCGAATGATGTCGGAGCCCTGGGAAATGAGCATGTCGCCCTGCCCGATCAACTGATCGGCCCCGCCGGCGTCTAGAATGGTGCGGGAGTCGATTTTGCTGGTCACCTTGAAAGAAATTCGGCAGGGGAAGTTGGCCTTAATGATACCCGTAATAACGTTCACGGAGGGGCGCTGGGTAGCCACAATCAGGTGAATACCAATGGCGCGGGCCAGCTGGGCCAGGCGGGCAATGGGGGTTTCTACCTCCTTGCCGGCCGTCATCATCAGGTCGGCCAGCTCGTCAATCACCAGCACAATGAAGGGCATGTAGCGGTGGCCCTTCTTGGGGTTGAGGCGGCGCTCCACAAACTTGCGGTTGTACTCCTTGAGGTTGCGGCAGCCGGCGTCCTTGAGCAGGTCGTAGCGCCGATCCATTTCCATGCACAAAGAGTTGAGCGTGTTTACTACTTTCTTGGTGTCGGTGATGATGGGCTCCTCGGTGTCGGGCAGCTTGGCTAGGAAGTGACGCTCAATCTTGTTGAAGATGCTCAGTTCCACCTTCTTGGGGTCGACGAGCACGAACTTGAGCTGGCTGGGGTGGCGCTTGTAGAGCAGGGAAGCCAGAATCACGTTCAGGCCCACCGACTTGCCCTGGCCCGTAGCACCGGCCATCAGCAGGTGGGGCATCTTGGCCAAATCCACCACGAACACTTCGTTGGTGATGGTGCGCCCGAAGGCAATGGGCAAGTCCATTTCGGTGCCGATGAACTTGTCGGTGTTGAATACCGAACGGATGCTCACCATTTCCTTTTTGGCGTTCGGCACCTCAATACCAATGGTACCCTTACCCGGAATCGGGGCAATAATGCGGATACCCAGGGCCGCGAGGCTCAGGGCAATATCGTCCTCCAGGCTCTTGATTTTGGAGATGCGCACCCCGGCGTCGGGCACAATTTCATAGAGCGTAACGGTGGGTCCGATGGTGGCCTTGATGCTGGCGATGTTAATGCCGTAATGGCCCAGCGTTTCTACAATCCGGTCCTTGTTGGCTTCCAGTTCCTCCTTAGTTACCTGAGCTTTAGCTACTCCGTAGTCATTCAGTAGTTCAAGGGTAGGATACTGGTAGCGGGGCAGGTCGAGGGTAGGGTCGTATTCGCCGGTGGGCATGACCTCCTCTGCCTCATTTTCCTCGGCAATGGTGGCCATGTCGGCGCCGGCGGAGGGGTCCAGCTCGTGGGAAGAGGTAGTAGCATCTTCCACCTCAAACGACAAGCCAGCGGACACTACAGGGGCTGCGGCAACCAAGGGCGCAGCCGGGGCCGAGGGAGCCGGCAGCGGCGTATCGTCGTCCACCAAGTCGGCCAGGGAGAGCGGGGTAGGCACAGAGGACACCACTGTCGGCGCCGGCTGGGGCGCCACTTCCGCTGTGGGTATCTCAACCGAGAAGCTGGGGCCACTAGCTGGGGCGGCAGTGGTCAAAGCGGCCGCGGCAGCCCCCGTCAGGGACGAGCCAGCGCCGGTAGTTACGCTAAGGGGCAGGGCCGTAGCGGCCGCTAAGCCACCAGCACCTACTGTGGCGGCGGTGCTGGCCGCCATGCTGGTGGGTGGGCTCATTACCGGAGCCGCTACCGGGCCGGTGCGCAGGGGCTGGGTTGGGAGTTCGTCTTCCTCGTCCAGCTCATCCTCAGTGGGTGCTGCGGCAGCCAACGGCCCCACCCGCTTAAGGGTAATGCCCAGCGAGTCATCCTTTTCCTCCTCATCCTGCGGTTCAACGGCACTGGCAAAAGCAGAAGCCGGGGCCCGACGGGCCGGGGCGTACGCGGGCTCCTCATCTTCGGCCTCGTCCTCTTCCTCACCGGCGCTCCGGCGCAGGTTTAGGTTCAGGCTGGTTACGTTAAAGAAGAACACCACGAAGGAAATCAGCAGGAAAGCCAGCAGTAGCACCGTACCCCAGCCAATGAGGCTATCGAGCCAGTAGGCCGTTTCGTAGCCCACGCCCCCGCACAAAAAGTCGAGGCTGTGCGCCAAGTTGGGGTCTACATCGGGACTCTGAATGGTGAGCACCACGTAGCCCAGCAATACACTGAGCCAGAGCATGGTAAACAGGCACAGCGCCAGAACATAGGTAAAGGAAACCCCGGCGCGGCGGAACACAATTTTGTAGCCGATGAAAAAAACGATGGGAATGGCCGCGAAGGCCGCCACGCCAAAGCCCTTCTGAATCAGGAATTGCGCCAGCAGCGCCCCAATCAGGCCCAGCCAGTTGCCCGTTTCCTGACCCGCTTCCTTAAGTGGGGTGCGGCCCACGGTTTCCGTCACGCTCTGATCGGCGTGGCCCGTAAACAGGAAGGAAATAAAGGCAATGGTCAGGTAGATGGACCCGATCAGGAAGAAAAAGCCCAGGAACAGCTGAAACCGCCGGTCGCGCAGAAAGCCAAACAGCCCGCTCAGGTTCACGACGGGCAGCTTCAGGGGTTTGCGTGGCGCTTTGGGAGCCGCTGGCCGAGGTGAGCGGGCAGCGGGCTCGTTCCGACGCGAAGGCTCGGGTTCAGCAGGGCGGGAAGACGGGTTGCGGGCCGCGCGCGGCTCGCTCACGGGCCGGGGCTCGTTGGTACGGCCCGGAGCCGCGGAGGAGGATTGCTTGTAGGTATTTTTAGCCATTAGAGACACGCCAAAGACCAAATCTAGACAATTCCGGTGAGTAACCGAGTAGCCGGCCAATGAAGTAATTCCGGCATTAAATGGGCTTTACACCAGGCAAGAGGCAGGTGCTCAGCTAGTCAGTTCCGGACTTGGTACACCCAAATTCGCCAGTAAGCCCCCGGGGCCGTCCGGCTTTCCAGGAGTTGTAACCCACTGCGCGCCGGGTGCCGCAGCTTGGCCGCCGACAGTACGTAGCGCCCGCCCAGCCGGTGAAATGCCCGGGCATCGAAAGCCCACTCGTTTACTACCCGGGCCGGAAACGCGCCTACGCGAAAGTTCTTGCCCAACTCGGCCGAAAATAAGTAACAGCGGTTACCCCAGGCGTCGAAATAGGTTTGAAGGGCGGGACTTTTGGCCAGTTCGGCGGCAATCAGGGGGCGGAATTGCCGCTTGTACCGTAGGGGGTAGTTGTTCTGGTAGGCATCCAGCGTGTAAAAGCCGTTGAGCGTGGCTACGGCCGGCGCAAAGCCCAGGCAGGCTACCCGGTACTGCGCCGGCCGTTGGCCAGTACGGGCCTGGATGTCCTGTTGAATGCGGGCAAACAACGCGGGGGCCACGTAGGCGGCGTAGGTAGGCTCGGTGGCAGGCAGGCGGCCCAGCAGGCGGCGCACGTTCAGGGTCCACTCCGGGTTCATGCCCAGCCCGATTAGCAGCTGCAGCCCCACCAGCACCAGGGGCAGGCGGCCAGGCGGCAGGTAGCGTAAACTCAGCACGAGCACGCCAAACCACAGCAGGGGCGTAAGGAAGTGGATACGAGACAGGTTAAACGCCCGCAGCAGCGGCACTACCCGCTGCGCTACCCCTATTAGCTGCGGATAAAAACCACAGAACAAAGCCACTACCACCAAGATACTCAAGCTAAGCATCAACCGCTGAGCAAGCTGCTGCCGGGCGGGGCTGGCGGGCCGGTAAGCCAACGCCAGCCCCGCCGCCAGCAGGGGTGCGGCGCGCGGAAACAGGCCGGCGTGGTACTGGCCCAGCCCGAAGTAGCGGGCCGCCCCACTTAGCCCCGCCCCTACCCCACCGGGTGCCAGCCGGGCGTAGTCAAACTCAACCCGGTGCGAGACGAACTGCCGCTCAATCAGCAGGGAGTACACCAGCGGATACTCTACCAGCAAGTAGCTCAGGGCCAGCAGTCCTACTCCCAACACCGGCCGCCACGCTACCTGGCCGTACCGAACGGCGTCCCAGATCAGCACTAAGGCCGCCACGGCCAGCACGAACAGGCCCGTCAGCACCAGGCTCGACCAGAGTGCAAACCCTACCAGCATCAGCCAGTCAGACCAGTGGCCCCGGCCCCGGCGCAGGTTCAGCAGGGCCAGCACCACCCAGGGCTGGCCCAACACGGAAACTCCGTAGGCCGTGTAGGTAGGCAGCACGGCCCAGGCCAGCGCCAGCGCGGCACATAGCGTGGCCCGGCCGGCCCCGGGCAACCCGTAGCGGCGCAGCAGCAGGTACATGCCTACCAGGCCCGCCAGCCGCACGAGCAGCTCGTGCAGCAGGTAGGCCGGCAAAGGGTCCAGCAGCGCCATCAGGCCTACCAGGGGCTGCAAACCTGGGCGCAGGGCGTTGCGCGGCAACCCGTTCATGAGCCGCTCTACCACGGTAGCCGATCGGTAATCCAGCGCTTTGCCTTCTTGCAGCAGCGCAAAGGGCGGCGCCAGCTCCGTGTCGAGGTTATCGTCGATAAGAATGTAGGTAGCGCCCCGCGGGGCCACGTACACCAAGCTCAGGAGCAGAACCCCGACCACGGCCCACAACAGCGGACTATCCGACCAGATTCGAAACCCTGATTTCCTAGTATATTCAGACATAGAGCAGTAGGCCGTGCCGGCGGCGCAAAACTAAAATTTCCTTTTTTAAGCCTTGGCCTTACGATTCTCTAGCTGCGTTATATATGCTTCTCCCTATTTTCCCCTTCCTATGTACCACCGTTTACTCTCTGCCCCCGGCAGCCCTGATTTTTGTCAGATATACTATGACGAAGCGCATGATTGGCTTCGGGCAACTTGGACGGGGCTTGTGGGCCCTGAGCACGCCCAGCAGGGAGCTACCCTGGGGTTGGACATGCTGAAGCAACTGAACTGCCCCTACCTGCTCAATGACAATAGTCGCCTGCAAGGGCTCTGGTTTGACTCGTTGGAGTGGCTGGCTACTACCTGGGGCCCGCCAGCAGCCGAGGCCGGCCTGCGCTACGTAGCGCACATTGCCCAACCCGATGCCTTCGTGAATACCTGGTCGGCGGCTGACAGCAGGCGGCTCCTGTCGCAGTTTGAAATCCAGATTTTCGACCATGAGTACGAGGCCGTAGAGTGGCTGAGCAGCTGCCAGCGCCAGGTAAGATAAGCCAACGCCCGGGGGCATTGGGTAGGCTAGCTGCGCGGATGAAACTCCGTAATCACCTGGCGGAGGTAGTCCCGGTCGAGGTGGGTGTAGATTTCGGTGGTCGTGATGCTTTCGTGGCCCAGCATTTCCTGCACGGCCCGCAGGTCGGCCCCGCCCTCAATCAGGTGGGTAGCAAAGCTGTGCCGGAACGTGTGGGGGCTGATGCTTTTCTGAATGCCGGCTTTTACCGCGGCGTCCTTGATGATGTTGAACACCATCACCCGCGAAAGGCCGCTACCGCGCTTGTTCAGAAACACCGTATCCTCGTGGCCGGGCTTGATGTCGAGGTGGGCCCGGATGCCTTGCAGGTAGAAGCCCAGGTGCTTTAGCGCGTCGCGCCCGATGGGTACTAGCCGCTCCTTATTGCCCTTGCCCGTTACGCGCACAAACCCTTGGTCGGCGTACAGATTCGAGAGGCGCAGGCCGGTCAGCTCGCTTACGCGCAGGCCGGAGCTGTAAAGAACTTCCAGCATGGCGCGGTTGCGGGTGCCCTCGGGCGTGCTCAGGTCGATGCCACTGAGTACCTGCTCAATTTCGGGGTAGCTGAGCGTGTCGGGGAGCTTGCGGCCCGTTTTGGGGGCGTCCAGCGTGTCGGTGGGGTCCAGCGTGAGCATATCTTCCATAATCAGGAAGCGGTAGAAGGCCTTGATGCCCGAGAGCGTGCGCGCCTGCGAAGTAGCCGTCATGCCCAGGCCACCCAGCCAGGTCAGGAAGTCGCGCAGAATGCGGGTAGTCACCTGCTGGGGCGTGGCCGGCAGGTTTTCCAGCTCCAGGTACTGCCGCAGCTTGTGCACGTCGCGCACGTAGGCTTCCACGGAGTTAGCCGAAAGGGACTTTTCCAGCTGCAGGTAGCCTTCAAACTGTTTGAGCGCAATGGACCAGGTGGACATGGGCAGCGTGGGTGGGTAAGGAAATAGGTGGGGTAAAGGTAACGATGTCGGCAGCCCCGGTGCCAGCACTTGCATGCTAACCGGACTGTTTCGACGTTATCAGCGCAAATCAGCGTTACCCTTCGGTCGGCTCCGACAGGCTACTACCTTTGCGGCGCGGGTAGGCTTGGCCGGCGGCCCAGCTCTTACTTCGCGTCTTCTCCCCTTCTCTCCTATGCACATTCTGCTGCTCAACGGCCCCAACCTCAACCTGCTTGGCCAGCGCGAGCCCGGCATCTACGGCGCCCGCTCCTTCGAGGACTATCTGCCGGAGCTGCGCGAGGCATTTCCGCAGTTCACGCTGGAATATTTTCAAAGCAACCACGAAGGCGCCCTGATCGACAAGCTGCACGAGGTAGGCTTCACGTATCACGGCATTGTGCTGAATGCCGGCGGGTACACGCACACCAGCGTGGCCCTGGCCGATGCCATTGCTGCCATTGGCACGCCCGTAGTGGAAGTGCACCTGAGTAACCTGCACGCCCGCGAGGAGTTCCGCCAGAAAAGCCTTATCGGCCGTAACTGCGTAGGCAGCATCAGCGGCTTTAAGCTTGAAAGCTACAAGCTGGCCCTGCACTATTTCGACGGTCAGCGCCCCAGGCGGGTAGGGTTTAAAGTGTAAAACACGGAGATGGTGAACGGGTGAGTCGGGGGGCAACTTGCGCAAAACCGCGCCGTCTGCCCAGCAAACTCATCCTCTGGCCAGTTTTCCATCCCGGTATTTCACCGTCCTTTGCCTTTCCATTCCCTTAGTCTTTCCTTCCTATGTATACCTTCAATCCCGGCCCTTCGCAAGTGTACCCCCAGGTGCGTCAGTACCTTCAGGATGCCTTCGACGAAGGCTGGCTCTCGGCCCAGCACCGCGGCGAGCGGTTTGTGCAGCTTATGCGCCAAACCGTGCAGGAGCTGAAAAACAAGCTCAACGTACCCCAGGACTACACCGTGTTCTTTATGAGCTCGGCCACCGAGTGCTGGGAAGTGCTGGCCCAGAGCCTGACGCCTACCAAAAGCTTCCACCTCTACAACGGCGCCTTCGGGGAGAAGTGGTTTGAGTACGCCCAAGCGCTACGCCCCGAGTCGGCGGGCCTGAAGTTCGGCGTTGATGAGGTGCCGGATGTGTACAACCTGCCCGGCCTCGATGAGAAGACGGACCTGGTCTGCATCACCCAAAACGAAACCAGCAACGCCACCCAGCTGCGCGACGGGGTAGTGCTGAACATGTACAACCGCCTGCCCGGCAACGCCCTGCTGGCCGTGGATGCTACCTCCTCGTTGGGCGGCATTCAGCTCAAGTACATCAAGGCCGATATCTGGTACGCCTCGGTGCAGAAGTGCTTTGGCTTGCCGGCGGGCTTGTCCATCATGCTGCTCTCGCCGCGGGCCATTGAGCGGGTGCGCAAAATCAATGAGCGCCGCCACTACAACTCGCTGATGGCCCAGTACGAAAAGATGCTCAACTACCAGACTACCCACACCCCCAACGTGCTGGATATCTACCTGTTAAGCCGCACCCTCACCGACCGCCCCGCCATCAAGGCGGTGCACCAGCACCTGCAGGACCGGGCCAATAAGCTCTACGACTACTTCGACCAGGCTACCCAGCTTTCACCCCTGATTACCAACCCCGAGGCTCGTTCTACCACCGTTATCGGCCTGCAGGGCCCTGCGGCCCTGATTGAGGAAGTAAAGCGCCGGGCCCTGGCCCAGGGCCTGCAGCTGGGCAGCGGCTACGGCCCCTGGAAGCCTACCAGCCTGCGCATCGCCAACTTCCCGGCCATTCCCGACGCGGCCTTCGAGCAGCTGGTGCAGTTTTTCGCCCGCGAGTTTGCGTAAGGCAAAGGCGAAGTTGCGACAGGTGAAGTTGCGCCCAGACGCGCACCAGCCGGTTTTCGCAATTGTACCTCTTACCACCTCACCTTTCCCCTATGTTCAGCTTTAAGGAAATTGCTTCCGTCACGCTGACGCTGTTTGCCATCATCGATATTCTGGGTTCCATCCCGATTATCATCCAGATCCGGCAGCGCGAGGGCAAGATTCACTCGGAAAAGGCCACGCTGGTAGCCGGGGTCCTGATGATTGCCTTCCTGTTTCTGGGCCAGAGCATTTTATCCTTGTTCGGGGTTGACTTTCAGTCGTTTGCGCTGGCGGGTGCCATTATCATCTTCCTGATTGGGATGGAGATGATTCTGGGGGTAGAGCTGTTCAAGCACAATCCGCTCAGCGCCACGGGTTCCATCGTGCCGCTGGCGTTTCCGCTGATTGTGGGCGCTGGCACCATGACTACGCTGCTTTCCTTGCGCGCCGCCTACCAACTACCCAACGTGCTGGCTGGGGTGCTGGTGAACCTGGTGTTCGTGTACCTGGTGCTGAAAAGCTCGGCCTGGATTGAGCGTAAGCTGGGAAAAGCCGGCGAGGACATTCTGCGCCGCGTGTTCGGCGTAATTCTGCTGGCTATTGCCATCAAGCTGTTTAAAAGTAATTTTTAATTGATGTGGAGAAGGTGGGAAGTGTGGGGAGGGAGAAAACAATCTGCTTCCTACCTAGCAGGGCCATTTCCCTTCCTCATTCTTCCCATTCGCCACATTCTTCCCGTTTTCGCCATTGATTCACTTATTTACCGATGGCTCCTCGCGGGGCAACCCGGGGCCGGGCGGCTACGGGGCCATTCTGCGTTTTGGCCAGCACGAGAAAGAGCTGACCCAGGGTTTCCGCCTGACCACCAACAACCGCATGGAGCTGCTGGCCGTCATTGTGGGCCTGGAGGCCATTAACCGCCCTGAGCTGCCCATTACCGTCGTCACGGACTCGCGCTACGTGGTGGATGCGGTAGAGAAAAAATGGGTATTCGGCTGGGCCGCGAAGCCGGATTTTGGCAAGAAGGCCAACGAGGACCTCTGGCGGCGCTTCCTAAAAGTATACAAGCAGCGCAGCGTGCAGTTCCGCTGGGTGCGCGGCCACAATGGCCACCCCGAAAATGAGCGGTGCGACCAACTGGCCGTGTGGAGCGCTACCAAGGGCCCCTTGCTCACGGATGAAGGCTACGAGCTGATTGAAGCCAAGCGCGGGTAGCATGCCCAACGCCTACTTTCAGTTCAAGCAGTTTCGGGTGGAGCAGGGTGCCTGCGCCATGAAGGTGAGTACCGATGCCTGCGTGCTGGGCGCGGTGGCGGCCGTGGAAGGCGCGCACCGTCTGCTGGACGTTGGCACCGGCACCGGCCTGCTGGCCCTGATGGCCGCCCAGCGCAATCAGGCAGCTTTCGTGGAAGCCGTGGAACTGGATGCGGCCGCCGCGGCCCAGGCGGCCGCCAACTTCCGGTCCAGCCCCTGGCCTGACCGGCTGGTGGTGCATGCCCAACCCCTGGCCCATTTCGCGGCCACGGCTCCGGCACCCTTCGACCATATTCTCTGCAACCCGCCGTTTTTCCGCAACTCGCTCCGCTCCCCGGATGCCGGCCGCACCACGGCCCGGCATACAGCCGCTGACTCCCTGACGTTTGCCGAGCTAGCCGAGTTTGCCGCAACCTACCTCACGCCGGCCGGCCAGCTGACCGTGCTTCTACCCCCACCCGAAATGCAGCACTTCGCACAGGATGCGGCCAGGGCGGGGCTGCACCCGATTACCCGGCTGGTCGTGCACCACCGCCCGGGGAGCAAGGCGTTACGGCATATTACCAGCTTCGGGCGCCTAGCTGGGCCGGTACTGGAGCAGCAACTACTGTTGCACGAGGCCGATGACACGGTGTATTCTAGCCGGTTTCAGAAGTTATTGGCCCCGTTTTACCTGGGTTTGTAGGGCCGGAGGTCGCTAGTCGGGTAGTAGCTCCCGCAGGTGGGCCAGCTTCTGCTGGTGCAGGCGGTCGAGAAGGTCGGTGCGCAGGTGGGCAAACTCAGTAGCCGGATAATGCCGTAATACTTGCCCGTCAGCCAGCACGGTTATTTCGTCGCAAAGCTCGGTTAGAGAACCTAGCAGATGGGAAGTCAGCAGAATGCCTACCCCCTGGCTACGCAGGCGCCGGAGCAGCTCCATCACCAGCAGGTTGGTGCTCAGGTCGAGGCCGTTGAAGGGCTCATCGAGAATGAGGTAGCGGAAATTCTGTACCAGCAAAGCCAGCAGGGCCAGCTTCTTTTTCATTCCGGCTGAGTATTCCTCCGCATACTGATCCAGGGGTAGCTCCAGCAGGTAGTTCCAGGCGGCCAGATCGGGCACCGGGCGCCCCCGGGCTTGCAGGCAAAACTCCAGGTACTCGCGCCCCGTGATGCGCGGGTAGAAATACGGCTCGTAGGGTAGTAGCCCCGTGTGCTGGCGAATGGACAAGCCCGCCGTTTCGCGAATGGTACCGGAGTAGTCGGGATGCAAGCCATAGAGGCAGTGCAGCAGGGTGGTTTTGCCGGCGCCGTTGGTCCCCACTAGGCCGTGCAGGCTACCAGGCTGCAAGGTCAGGTCGATGTGCTCCAGGACCAGTTGCTCGCCGAAGCTCTTGCGCAGGCCGCGTATTTCAATCATAGCGGTAGAAAGCTAAGCGGCGGCGGCTTTGGAGCAGCAAGCCCAGCAAACAGGCTGCCAGCAGGGCCAGGTAGGCCGGGTTACTGCCAAGGATACAAAAGCCTACCACTACGGCCCCGGCCTGGGTGAGGCGAGCCAAGGTAACGTGAGGGTAGAAAGCATACTTAGCCATAAGTACCATGGTAACCACGAGCCCGCACCAGAGCAGCAGGCCGGCGCTGCCTCCTACCCCAGCCGGGCCCTGGGCCATAATACCAGCCAGCGGTGCCACCGTCAGCCCGAAGTACAGCAGCCCCCCCCTATCCGGTTGCGCAGCCACTGGCCGGGAGTGCGCAACACGGGCAGCAGCCAGGTCTGGGGCTCAGCGGGGCCGTAAATATCCAGCAGGAGCAGCAGCCAGCCTACCACGGCCAGCGCGGGGCCGGTGGCTGTGTGCCGGGTGGTAGCCGCTACGGCCAGCAGCCCTAGCCACGCCAGCCCCAGGCCCACGCGCCGGCCGCCACTCACCCATTCAAAGGCAGTGCTGCGAAACAAGCTGGGTTGGTGAGTTCGGCTGGCGCGGGCGGTGGCAGGTGGCACCAGCGCCACGGCAGCCGCCAGGACCACGGTCAGCGCAGCGGGCGCCAAACGGCCCCACACCAGCAGGAACAAAGCCGGCAACACGCTCAGCAAAGCATATTCGGTGGCCAGCCAGCGCCGAAAGTTCGGCGCCGTGAGCTGCAGAAACGTTAGGTCGGGGCGGGGGCGGTGCAGGCCCAGAACCATAGCCGCTACCACCAGCGGCACTCCCCAGGCCAGAAACGGGCTACTGGCAGCTACCACCAGCGCCCGCGCCCCGGCCAACGTCAGCAAGGCTCCCAGGACCAGCAGCCGCCACCAGCCCAACTCGCGCAGCAAGCGGCCCAGCACCCTGACCCGCAGGAAGAGGTAGTTTCGCATGGGCTCATCAACGCTGCCAGCCGCCATCTATTTTAAGGTACCCGTTTGAGGTGCTCCCCAATTTTAGCAGTCTGGCTTCTGAACGGGTAGCACACGCTCCTCCTCCACAAACTGAATAGCGTAGTCCTGGGCCAGCTCCGCCAGGATGGGCTCGTACAGCTCGGGCAAGGTGGGAATGACCACGCCCCGCTGCGTCAGCTGCCCCTGGGCCAGCCGCCGCACGGCCATTGCCACCGGCAAGCCCACCGTTTTGGCCATGGCCGTGTGCACGGTATCATCGCCTACTACCACCAGCGAGGAAGTAGCAACGTGAGCTTGACCATCCAGAGTAAACTCCACCAGATGCTGCATCACAATCATGTCGTGGTCAGTGGGTTGCAGGGCCCATTTTTCCGTCAGCAGACGCTCCAGCAGCTGGGCCGGAGTGGCATTGGGCACCCCAACAGGACGAGCCGTGAACAGGCCCAGCCAAGCCAAACGCTGTATTTCCGCCCCTTCGGGCGCCAGCCCGAGGTAGGCGGCTACCCGCGCCGGCAGGGCCAAGCCAGGCATTGCAGTTGGTAAATAGGCTTCAAGTAGCTCTGCCCACGTCAGATCCGCTGCGTTGCCCAGGTGCACGGAGTCGTCGGTGAGGCCCAGGCGGACCAGGGCGTGCCAGGCGGCGCAGTAGCCGGGGCGGCGCAGGGTTCCGCGCAGCATGGTCGGCACCTCGTGCAAGCCGTACGGAGCCCGGTAGCTGAGCGAATCCCGGTTGGCGTAGCCTTCAAACTCGCCCACGCCAGGCACTACCACCGCTTGGGTGCGGGCAAACAGCTGCTGGTAGGGAATGAAGCGCAGCCGGCCGGCCTCCACATACTTGGCCGTGCTCTGGCCCGCCAGCACTACGTTCCGGGGGTTCCAGGTGAATTTATATTTCCAGGGGTTGTCGCCCTCCGCGCTGGGAGCCAGCAGCCCGCCGCAGTACGATTTAAACGCGGTAATCTGCCCACCCCGCCGGCGGATGTCGGCCAGCAGCCGCATGGCCGACATGTGGTCGAGGCCGGGGTCCAGGCCGCACTCCATCAGGATGGTGATGCCAGCGGCCCGGGCTTCTTCATCCAGGGCCCCGATTTCCTCGCTCACGTAGCTGGCCGTAACCAAGTGACGGGCCAGCTGCACGCAGGCCCGGGCTACGGGGCCGTGGAGCAAGGCTGGCAGCATGGAAACCACAATGTCGGCGCCCTGCACCCGCTCCAGCAAAGCCGTTTCGTCCTGCATATCGAACGGGACGGCCTGGGCGTACGCCGCGTGAGCGTGCAACACGGGCGCCAGATGCGCTGGCTGCATATCGGCCACGGTCAGCTGCCAGTTTTCCTGGGGAGCGTGCTGCAGCAGGTACTGCAGAAGAGAGGAGGCCGAGCGGCCGGCACCAAGCAGCAGAATACGGGTCATAGGATGAAATGGATGGGCGAGGGAGTAGCAAGAAGCCGCCTACCGACGCAAGGCCGGGAAGCAAGGGCCAATATTAGAAATTTGCGCGGCAGCAGCTGGCAGTACGCTGAAGGCAAGGCCAACCGTCTGGGGTAGCATCGGCAACCTCGGTTGGAAGCCGCGGATGAGCAAATCTGGTATTTTTCCTGGGGCCTCCGTCGGCAAGTCAAAAATTCGTACATTCACCGCCCCTTTTCACTCCCCGGGGCCGCGCGTCGGTACCGGGCCGTTCTTCCCTTGCGCCCGATGGCCCAACCTCTCCACCTGACCATTACCGTTGACGTGGTGGCTTCCGAAGCCGACCTCACCCCTGCCGAAGCCGCCACCTGGCAGGCCGCCCGAGCTGCCACTGACCACGCCTACGCTCCCTACTCCCACTTTCACGTAGGAACGGCCTTGCTGCTGGATGATGGCACTATTTTCCGGGGTACCAATCAGGAAAACGCCGCCTTTCCCTCGGGCTTGTGCGCCGAGCGCACGGCCTTATTCGGGCTAGCTGCTACCCAACCCGAGCGGCGCATTCTGGGCATGGCCGTGGCCGCCCGCCCGGCCCAGGGCGAGTTTGTACCAGTTACTTCCTGCGGCGCCTGCCGCCAGGTAATGGCCGAGTATGAGCACCGGCAGCACCAGGCAATTCCGCTGTTGCTGCCCGGCCCGAATGGCAGCATCTATCGCTTCAACTCCCTGTCGGACCTATTGCCCTTCGGCTTTACCTCTGACGACCTCCCTCCCATCAAATAAGCGCCAGCAGACGGTGCCCAAGTCCGGCCTCGCCTGAAATGGCGCGGGTTAGATTCTGAGTGCATTGCTTAGCCCTTGCCTGTACTTGCCTTTTATGACTGCTCAGGAGCATCACCTGCCTGTTGTACGCACGGCCCGTTACTACCAACTGGGTGAGCTTTCAACGGCTACCCGTCGCGTGTGGGTAGTGGCACACGGTTACGGGCAGTTGGCGGCCTACTTTGTCCGGCACTTCGCGCCCTTAGTTGACGCCGACCCGACCCTGGTAGTGCTAGCTCCCGAGGGTCTGTCGCGCTTTTACTTGCAGGGCACGGGTGGCCGCGTTGGCGCTACCTGGATGACCCGCGAGGACCGCCTCGTAGAAATCAATGACTATGTGGCCTACCTCAATCAACTGCTGGCCGTGGTGCTACCCCAGGCGGCACCCGAGGTAACCGTGACGGTGCTGGGCTTTTCGCAGGGTGCCGCTACAGTAAGCCGCTGGCTAACCCAGGCCCGGTTTCGCCCGGTGCAGTTAGTGCTGTGGGCCGGCGCCTTTCCGCCCGACATGGATTTCGCCGTGGCCGCTCACCTTTTACGAGAACTGCCCGTAACCCTTGTTTGCGGGACCGAAGATGAATATGTAACAGAGGAAGCACTGGAGCAGCAACGCAGTTTTTTCCGCCGCGTCGGCGTCGAGCCTACCATCCGTCGTTTTGTCGGCAAGCATACGCTAAACGCCGCTGTGCTGGCAGAGCTGAACGAAGCTGAAATAGCTTTTCGACGGTAGCTCAGCTGCCAACCACTGAAAAAGGCCGCTTTGAAAGCGGCCTTTTTCGTTGGTTGATAAGTAGTGGTCTGTTTAACTCTCCTTGCGGATTGTAGCGGCAGCTCCCTGCGCGGCGGGCAAAATCAGGACTTCCGCAATGTTGACGTGGGCGGGCCGCGTGACCATGAACTGAATCAGGTCAGCGACGTCTTCGGCCCGAAGCGGTTCAAACCCTTTGTACACGCTAGCGGCCCGCTCGGTGTCGCCTTTAAAGCGAACCTCCGAAAATTCCGTTTCTACGGCCCCCGGGTTTACTTCCGCCACCCGAATATGGTGAGGCAGTAAGTCAAGCCGCATGCCTTTCGTTAGGGCGGCTACGGCAGCCTTCGAGGCGCAGTACACGTTGCCGTTGGCGTACGTCTCGTGGCCCGCAATGGAGCCGATGTTGATGATATGGCCCGAGTTACGCCGGATCATGGCAGGTAGCACCGCCCGACTCACGTAAAGCAGGCCCTTCACGTTGCCATCCAGCATATCATCCCAGTCCTGGGGGCTACCCTCCTGAATGGGTGCCAACCCATGGGCATTGCCGGCATTGTTAATGAGCACATCCACGTCCTGAAACGCGGCGGGCAAGCTCTGCACGGCAGCGTCCACCGCTGCCCGGTCGCGCACGTCAAACGTCAGCAGGTGGGTAGGGGCTCCCGCTAGCTCCTGTGCCAGTTCCTCCAGGCGCTCTAGTCGGCGGCCCGTTAGCACCAGCCGAAAGCCCGCCTTGCCCAACGCTACGGCCGTAGCCCGCCCAATGCCCGAGGAAGCCCCGGTGATAAATGCAGTTTTCGTCATGTGAAGAAAGTTTAACGCCCCGACCAAATATTCAGGTATAGGGTCACCGTGTTGCTTTTCATGCTCTGCAGGCTGCGGCTGTACACATCGGTGCCGGGCTTGTAGAGGTTGGTGAGGCCGTGGGAAAACCGAAGCTCCGGCGAGAACTTAAAGAACGGATAGAACAGGTCCATACCAACGCCGTACTCCAGGGCCACGTCGCTGCTTTGGGCCTGCAGCAGGTTTACCTCCGGGTCTTTGCGACGGTTTCCGATGTTAAAGCTCGGTTTCACGCCCCCGATGATGTACACCCGGGAGTTGCGCCGCCGCTGTGACTTCAGCTTAAACAGAATCGGTAGGTCAATCTGCGTGCTGCCAATTTCCTGATCCGCTATTTCCTCCGGATCGTTAGGACTACTAGGCGCGTAGCCGTAGCTATTAAACTCAATTCGGCGCGTCAGGAAGCTCACGCCGGGCGAGAAGTTCAGGGCCCCGTAGTCGCCAATCCGCAGGTCGCCGAGGAAGCCCACCGAAAAACCGGGACTGATGATGGAATTAGCCGATACGCCCTGGCTGGGGTAGCCGGGGGCCTGCTCAATCTTGTAGCGGGAAAAATGGGGCGCCACGTACATGCCTAGGTGCAGCCAGCGGCTGTCGTAGCCGGGCAAGTTGTCGACAGTCACAGACTTTACTTGCCCGTTACTGCCCCGGCTGGCGGAGCTGCGGCTTTTACGTTGGGCCTGGGCACCGAAGGGCAACGCTCCTAAGGCCAGCGCTAGCAGGGCTAGTCGGGTTACTTTTGAGCCGTGTAAATGGAGCTGATGCCGAACGTGAGGGGTTGCCATGCGGGAGAGTTAAAGCCGATTTTACGCAGAATAGCCAGAAAGTCCTGGCCATCCGGAAATGCCTGCACTGACTCAGGCAGGTAGGTGTAGGCGGCGCGGTCCTTGGAAATCAGCTTTCCAAACACCGGCAAAATATTCTTAAAGTAGAAGTTGTAGGCCTGCTTCATGGGAAAGGCCGTGGGTTTGGAGAACTCCAGCACCACCATTTTGCCGCCCGGCCGCAATACCCGATACATTTCGGCTAGCCCCTTTTCCAGGTTCTCAAAGTTGCGCACCCCAAAGGATGCCGTCACTGCATCGAAGTGATTGTCCGGGAACGGCAGGTTTTCCGAATCACCCAGTTCCAACTGAATCCGTTGGGTCAGGCCCTTCTGCTGCAATTTGCGCCTCCCTACCTCCAGCATCCCTTCCGAAATATCTACACCCGTAATCTGGGCATCGGGGGTAGCAGCCCGCAGAGTTTCGATGGCAAAATCGGCCGTGCCGGTGGCAATATCCAGAATCCGGGCGGGCCGCAGCTGCTTGAGCTCATCCACGGCCTTGCGGCGCCAGTAGATATCCGTACCCACGCTCAAGAAGTGGTTCAGGAAGTCATACTTGCCAGCAATGCTGTTGAACATCTGGGCCACCTGCGATTTTTTACCGGCGGCGTCATCTTTGTAGGGTACTACGGACATATTTCTCAGGGCGATGAACGAGGAAACGGGGGCGAAATTGCCCAAATACAACGGGCCCGCCTGCATTATGTTGAAAAAAAACGGGTCGGACTATTAGCCCGACCCGTTTTGCATTCTGAAAACAAACGATTAGTCGTTGTCCGTCTTCACTTTGGTTTTCGAACCATCAGCTTCCTTGGCTTTCGAGTCGATGGTACCGTCTTTGGTGACGGTCTTGCTCTTCTCGTCGTTGGCGCCTTTGGTTTTTACTTTCACTTTGTCGCTGTCCTCGTCCACCTTGGTTTTTACCTTGGTGCCGTCGGGCAGCTTAGCCTTGCTCTTGCCGGGCTGCAGGGGCACCGAAGTGGCCGTACCCGTGGTAGATGAGGAAGATGAAGAAGCGTTGGTAGTGCCGGCTCCTGCGCCAGTACCCGTGCCAGCACCAGCCGAAGGATTATTCAGGCGTGGAGCAGTGTCACCTTCTTTCACAATCACGCGGAACTCCACGCGACGGTTAAGCTGCATGTTTTCCGGCGAATCGTTAGCCGCCGCCGGGCGACGCTCACCGTAGCTTACCGTTACCATGCGCGTTTCAGCAATACCTGACTTCTTCAGGTAGTTATAAGCAGCATCAGCACGGTTCTGGCCCAGTACAATGTTGTACTCGTCGGTGTTACGTGAGTCACAGTGGCCCTCAATGGAGATATTCACTCCCGGGTTGGCCTTCAGGATGCTGCTGATATTGTTCAGCTCCGTAATCGACTCCGGACGCAGTTTGTACTTGTCTGTGTCGAAGTAAATCTTCTGGAACTGCACAAACTCTCTGCCCGTGGTATCCACGTAGTTCACGTAGAAATCTTTCTCAACAACAGTTGAATCGTTGGTAGAAATCGGAACAGCAAATTCTTGCGTCTCGATGTTCTTTCCATCTTTCGATACAGCTACCTGATAGGTACGACCCGAAAGCACATTGACCTGATAGTCACCAGTTTCTGGCTTGGTTACATCACGGTAGCTCAGTGCAGTTTTATCAGCCTGGGTGCCGCTGAACACCAATTCTACACCGGGAATAATGGTGCTGTCGCGTGAGGACAGTACCCGACCCCGGATAATGGCATTCTTGATGTAGTTAATAGTATAAATGTCCTTCTCACCGTAGCCACCAATGCGGTACGAGGACAAGTAAGCGTAGCTACCGTCGGGGCTCAAGCGGTAATAGGTATCATCATCAGGCGTGTTGACGGGGTAGCCCATGTTCTCGGGACGGCCCCACTTATTGCCCACTGAATCCCAATCCGACTTGAAGATATCGTAGCCACCCATGGTGTTGTGACCACGCGATGAGAAGTACAACGTCTTGCCGTCCTTGCTCAAGTAAGGGCTGTCATCGTCATATACCGTGTTAACGGCGTTACCGAGCGTTTTAGCTGGGCCCCAATCGCCACCTGGCTGACGAGTAGCGTAGTAGATATCCAGCGTCCCTTCTTCAGAGAATTTGCTGGTAGAGAAGTAGATTGTTAAGCCATCTGGAGTAATGAAGGCGTCTGATTCAAAAGCTTTAGAGTTGATATTGTTGTTCAGCTTCTTAGGAGCTGTCCAATCACCACCGGCCTTCTCCGTGTAGAAAATGTCCCCATTTTCATCCTGCCGGTACATAAGCATTTTGGTGTCGTTGTCGAACACCTGGATAGAGGCATCGTGGCCCTTGCCGTTCAGTACACCGCTCAACGAACGGGGCTTTTCCCAGTTCTCGTCGTCAACCCGCTTGGCTTCAAAGATGTCTTCGAAATATTCGCCATCTGAAGCCAGATTACCACCTTTTTTACCTTCGGCGTTGCCAGCTCCCGTTACGTTTTCACCGCGCGAGGTGAAAAGCAACAGCTTATCATCACCGGATATTACAGGGCTGTGCTCCGAGTAGGGAGTGTTGATAGTAGGGCCCAGATTTTTTACAAAAATATCCTTAGGGCTGTTGAATTGCACTTTGGCATTCTTGCTGTGCTGAATCAGCTGGGCTAGCTCCTTCTTGCGGGTATCCTTGCTTTTCAGCGTCGCGTTGTACGCCTGGAAGTGGGCAATGGCCTCATCAAAATTGTAGTTCAGGTGATCTACCCGGCCCAACCAGTACTCTACATCTTTTGATACGTTCTTCTTTAGACGCTGCGCCTTATAGATATAATCGCTGGCTTTTTCTTTGTCGAAGGACATATAGGCAATACCCGCCCGGAACAAAGCCTGTGCATTATTAGGCTCTTTGGCCAACACCTGCTCATAGTAAGGAATGGAGGCCCGATAGTTCTCTTGTGAAAAGAACTTGTTAGCAGTCTTCAGTTGCTTGCGTGTGCTTTGAGCCAGGGCAGGCTGGGCCATAGCAGCCGTAAGCGCGAAGGCGCACGAGGCTTTCAATAACCTTCTGACTAAATTGTCCATTGTTGGAGGGTTTAGGGAAATAAGGAGTTGCAAAGGAGGAGTTGAGAAATGCCATACACCGGCTGTGCAGGCAGTTTTTCAAGAGTTGCCTCTTATACTGAAAACCTGCCTTAGGGTTGAGGCAGGTGCGGCAAAAAAGCGCGACTGATGTGAGATAAGCACCATCAGTCTTGCCAATTTACCCGGACATATTGCCTTTGCGCTTGACAAACGGCGGGCAAAGATAGAAATTTTATAATACGACCTTAGCCGCATCCAATTCTTCAAAATACTTGAAAATGAAGGCTAAAAGAGGTAAAGAATCCTAATTCCATACTTCACCTTTGGTCGCTACTGACCGCACAAATATAGTCTGACTACTTAAACTACAAGGTTTTTCTCCAAAAAATTATGAATTCATCCGGTACCCGCTGAATATCTACCTTTGTATTTCTGCTGACCATTTACCTATGAATATCCAGGAAGCAAAATTTCTGATGAGCAATTCTCGTCTTGAGGATTGTCCGCCCCCTACGCTCCCGGAGTATGCCTTTATTGGCCGCTCCAACGTGGGCAAGTCTTCCCTGATTAATATGCTGACGGGGCAGAAAGGTTTGGCAAAAACGTCTTCGCTACCAGGCAAGACGCAATTAATCAATCACTTTCTTATAAATAATAATTGGTATTTGGTTGATTTACCCGGCTATGGTTACGCTCGCGTAAGCAAAGATTCGCGGGTGAAATGGGGCCGAATGATTAATTATTATTTACGCAAAAGAGAAAATCTGGCCTGCGTATTTGTGCTGCTAGACTCCCGCCATTCTCCTCAGGCAGTTGATCTGGAATTTATGGAGCAGCTCGGAGCCGAGGGAATCCCCTTCGTGATGGTATTTACGAAGGCCGACAAACAATCCGGCTCGCGCACGCAGCAAAACGTCGTAACCTACCTGCAGACTATGCAGCAAAGCTGGGATGAAGTACCCCGGCATTTTATCACCTCAGCCGAGGATAAGACGGGGCGGGAAGAGATTCTACAGTTTATTGCCGACGTAAATCAACAGCTCGCGCAAGAGGCCGATAATGCGTAAATTGGCCCCGTAATTGCCTGGTTGCGGCCGGGCTCTACCACTGGGCATTTTCTGTCTTTCTTCGCTTATTCCATGAAAAAATTCACCATCCTGCTGGGTATGGGCCTGCTGGCTTGTTCTACCGCGGCTGTGGCTCAGAAAACCAAAGTAAAGATCAAAACCGATGGCCCGGTTCCTGAGGCTGCCGCCGCTCCCACCGACGCGCCTGCTCAAACAGCCCCGGCACATGCGCCTAAGGCCATTCCGGTAGCGGAGTACTACCAGGGCGGACAGGAGGCCATGTATGCCTTCATCGAAAAGGAGTTGAAATACCCCATCATGGCCCGGCGTAACCGCATTCAGGGCCAGTGCATTGTGAGCTTCACGCTGAATACCGACGGCACCATGTCGGGGATTAAGCTAGTGAAGAACATTGGTGGTGGCTGCGGGGAAGAAGCCCTACGGGTGGTACGCCTGCTGAAGTTCAACAAGCCCGATTACGCCATTCTGACCAGCCTGCCTATCACCTTTAAGCTGCCCGCGCCCGGCCAAGCTGCCGCAACTGAGTAACTTCGCACTTTCCAATAACTGCTTTTTCTTATGCCCTACGACCTGAAGGAAGTTGCCGCCATCAGCGGAATGCCCGGTCTGTACCGCCTCGTGAAACCAACCCGCGCAGGCGTTATCATTGAAGCCCTCGACGAGAAAGGCACCCGCTCGGTGGCCTCCGCCCGCAACAAGGTGTCGCTGCTCCAGGAAATTTCCATTTATACCCAGGACTACGACCAGACGGTGCCCCTGTCGGAGGTGTTTGACCGCATCCACCAGAAGCACGGCGCCGAGCTGGCCCTGACCCATAAGTCGGACGACCGGGACCTGACGGCCTTCATGGGCGAGATTATTCCTGACTACGACCGGGACCGGGTGTACATGTCGGACATCAAGAAGCTGGTGCAGTGGTACAACACCATTAGTAAGCGCCTTGAGTACCAAGCGCCTGCTGAGGAAGAAACCGCAGCCCTGGAGGCAACCACTGCCGAGCAGCCCACACCAGCTCAGAAGGCTACTAAAAAGACCGAGGCTGAGCCCACTGCTGACGAGGCCATGAGCACGGCCGGTATTATCCCAGCCGCCGAAGAAACCAACGCGGCTGGCAACCCGGAAGCCGGTGAAACCAAGCCCGCCAAAAAGACCAGCAAGAAGAAAGCCGAATAGCTTTTTTGTTGATTACATAGAAAAGGCCGCTCAGGAAGCTGAGCGGCCTTTTCTATGTAGTTGGTTTATGACCGGCTACGCCTTAAGAACGGCATCGTTGGCGAATTCGGGGGCCAGAAACTCCTCTACTTTCTCTACCATTTCTGAGGAGCCAATAAACAAAGGGCACCGCTCGTGTAGGTCGTGGGGCTCAATCTCCAGGGTTCGGCGGCGGCCGTTGCTGGACTTACCGCCGGCCTGCTCCACAATGAAGGCCAAGGGGTTACACTCATACATGAGGCGCAACTTACCATTAGGGGCTTTCTTGGAGGTAGGATACATGTAAATGCCACCCTTCAGCAGATTCCGGTGAAAGTCAGCCACCAGGGAGCCAATGTAGCGGGCCGAGTAATTCTGATCCTTGCAGTAGGCTACAAAGCCCTTCATACCCTCCGAAAACGACTCGGATACTCCTTCGTTAACGGAGTAGATGGCCCCCGATTTAGGCGTCTGAATGTTGGGGTGCGAGAGGAAGAACTCGCCCAGGGAAGGCTCATAGGTGAAGCCGTTTACGCCGTTGCCGGTGGTGTACACGAGCATGGTACTGGAGCCGTAAATCACGTAGCCGGCCGCTACCTGGTGGGTGCCAGTTTGGAGGCAGTCCTGGTGCGTTCCGTCGTTGCCGGTGGGTGACACGCGGCGGTAAATGCTGAAGATGGTACCGATGGATACGTTGACATCAATATTCGAGGAACCGTCCAGGGGGTCAATGGCTACCACGTACTTACCCTGCATGTTGCCGGTCTGAATCATCTCATCGTCTTCCTCCGAAATGATGGTGCACACCTCGCCGCCGTTGCGCAGAGCCCGGATAAAGCGGATATTGGCAATAACGTCGAGCTTTTGCTGGTCTTCGCCTTGCACGTTGCGGTTACCATAGGCCCCGGCTATATCAATCAGGCCCGAGCGGTTGATTTCCCGGTTTACAATCTTCGCGGCCAGGGCTATATCGCGCAGCAGCTGGGAAAGCTCGCCGGTGGCATACGGAAAATCTTCCTGCTTGCGCATGATGAAGCGGTCCAGGGTGGTGCCAACGGGCAGGGCCAGCTTGTCGTGGTTTGTCATGGGGTGGAAAAAGGATGCGGGTGGGAAAGGCCAAAATTAACCAATTTGCCGAAGTAGCCTGAGCGAAATTTCGCTACCAGGTTTTCGCGCCCCTTCTCCACGTGCAATTTTCTGGTTTTACTAGGCAAAACGACGCTTGGCCCTACATTTGGCTCATGCAGTACCCGCTTCCTCTTCGGATTTTCAAGTTCGGCGGCGCCTCCGTGAAGGATGCCGCGGCCATTCGCAACCTGGTCCGCATCGTGCAGGAACACGGCAGCAGCAGCCAACTGCTCATCGTGGTTTCGGCCATGGGCAAAACCACTAATGCTCTGGAAGAAGTGTATCAATTGGCGCAGGCCGGGCAGGACTACTCCGAGCCACTGGCCGCCATCTGCGACTTTCATCAGCGGGTAGCGCAGGAACTGGCGGTAACCGGGGGGGCAGATGATCCGCTTGAAGGCCCGCCTACCCTAACTAACTTACTGGAACAAGTGCAGGATAAGCTGTCGACCCTTACTGCAGGGGAATTCGACAAGCAGTACGACCAGATAGTGAGCTTTGGAGAGTTGCTGGCGACGCTGATTGTAGCCCAGGCCTTGGGCGCGCATTGGCTCGACTGCCGCCCCCTGTTGCGCACGGACCACACTTGGCGGGAAGGCCGCGTTGACTGGCCGACCACGGAGCGCAACCTGCGGGCCACCCTACCCGAGGCGCTAAGCCGCGGACCGGTAGTAACGCAGGGTTTTTTGGGCGGCACGGCCAGCGGCTACACTACCACTCTGGGCCGGGAAGGCTCCGACTACACGGCCGCCATCTTCGCGTATTGCCTCGGGGCCGAGTCGGTGACGATTTGGAAGGATGTGGCTGGTTTGCTTAACGCCGACCCGAAAATCTTCGCCGATACGGTACGCTACCCCGAGGTTAGCTACCAGGAAACCATTGAAATGGCGTACTACGGGGCTTCCGTCATTCACCCCAAAACCATTAAGCCCCTGGCCGTGCGCAGGATTCCGCTGCTGGTAAAGTCGTTTCTGGACCCAGCGGCCGAGGGTACGCGCATTCATGACTGCCGCCACGGACTGCTGGCCCCGGCCTTTATCCGCAAAACCAGCCAGTGCCTGATTTCCTTTGAGTCGAAGGATCTGACCTTCATTTCCGAGGAAAACCTGGAGGTAATTTTTGGGGCCCTGGCCCACGTGCGGCTTAAAATTCACCTGATGCAGAACTCGGCCATCAGCTTTTCTGTATGCACCGATTTCTCGGCTTACCGGCTGGAAAAGCTGCTGGAAACCCTACGCGGGCAATTTACCATTCACTATAACACCGGGCTGGAGCTTTACACCATCAAGAACTACGATGCGGCCAGTATCCGGCGCCTCACGGAAGGGCAGGAGCTACTGCTGGAGCAGCGCACCCGCCAAACCTTTCAGTTTGTGTGCCGGGCACCCGAAAACGTGCCGGATCGGCTGCTCTAGCAAGTCTGACTTGTTGCCTGGTAATAAGCGGCAGCATGCTAGCGGGCCGCTGCCGGCGGCACGTGCTGGCACACTGAAAAAGGCTGACCTGCTCGTTTCTAGAGCGCTGATTTAGAAACCCTCCATAAGCCGCCTACCTCACAATGGGCCAGGGAAACCTTGCCCGCTGGAAACAATTTTGTCCTGCTGCACCTTATACGCGTATCTTTGCGGAGAATTATTCTTGTCTGGTGGCTCTCTCTACTGATCATTTTTCCCCTTCTCCCGACGCGGCACACCTCCGGGCCCGACTGTCCCAGGCTGGCCTGCGGGCTACCCGCCAGCGCCTCGTGATTCTGGAAAGCCTACTTACGCTGCCGGGCCATCCCACCGCCGAGCAGGTGCACCGGCAGGTAGTGCGCCAGGAGCCGAGCATTTCCTTAGGCACGGTGTACAAAGCCCTCGATTCCTTTGTGGCCGCGGGCCTGACCCGGCGCGTAGCGGCCGCCGAAGGCACCTCCCGCCGCTACGATGCCGACTGCACGGAACATCATCACCTGTTCTGTACCGATACGCAGGAGATTATCGACTACTGCGACCCGCAGCTCGACACCCTGATTCGTGAGTTCTTCGCCGCCAAAGGCCTGCAGAACTTTCAGCCCCACTCCTTCTCCCTGCACATTACGGGTAGCAAGCTGGCCAACAAATAGGTGGCCGGCAGCTAGCCTTTCCGCCCTGTTTACCGCGCTTTTCTGCTCGTTTCCGGCTTTTGGCTACCCCTTCTTAGTTCCTAGTCCCTTTTTCACTTCATTACCAAACTCATGGCAGTTCTCGTAGGTAAGCGCGCTCCTTCTTTCAAAGCCACCGCCGTTATTGACGGCGAATTCGAGGAGGATTTCTCTCTCGACCGTTACCTGGGCAAGAAGCACGTTATCTTCTACTTCTACCCCGCCGACTTTACGTTCGTGTGCCCCACCGAAATCATTGCCTTCCAGGACCGCCTGGCAGATTTCGAGGCTAAGGGGGTTGCCATCGTAGGCTGCTCCACCGATACCCATTTCTCCCACTTCGCCTGGCTGCAAACGCCCCGCGACAACGGCGGCATTCAGGGTGTTACCTACCCGCTGGTAGCCGACGCTACCAAAACCATTGCCGCTAACTACGACGTGCTCGGGGGCCATTACGACTACAACGAGGCCGGCGAAATGACCTTCGTTGGCTCGCCCCTCGCCTACCGCGGCTTGTTCCTGATTGACAAGGATGGCATTGTGCGCCACCAGGTAGTAAACGATGGGCCGCTGGGCCGCAGCATCGACGAAGCCATGCGCATGGTGGACGCCCTGCAATACTTTGAAGTAAAAGGCGAAGTATGCCCTGCTAACTGGGAAGAAGGCAAAGAAGCCATGTCTGCTACCCGCGAAGGCGTGGCGAACTACCTTGGTAAGCAGTCTGCTCACTAAGTTTTCGGACCCTGTTAAAACAAAAGCCCCGGCCCGTTGGCCGGGGCTTTTTTGGTTATGGTGCGGCGGCCGGACCGGAACCCCGTACTTTTGCGGCGCGGTTGCGCCCAGCAGCCCGCGGCAGCGGCTAGCGTATGGTAGGTTGCGCGCGGTTTTTAGTTCGGCGCCGTAGTTTCGGCCTTAGAGAAAGTGCTGGCTGCTTTTTCGGGGCGGGAGCTGTCCAGCTTCCTTGTGGTATTTTGGGGCTGTTTCACTTGACACCTGACTTTCGACGTTGCTTTTCCTTTATTCCATTGTTCTGCCCTTGTACGCGCTGCTCCTGCGGCTGGTAGCCCCCTTCGTGCCGAAGGCGGCGCAGTGGGTGCAGGGCCGGCGCAACTTGCTGCCGCATATTCAGGAGGCGCTGCGCCACGAAACGGCCCCCCTGGCTTGGTTTCACTGCGCCTCCCTGGGTGAGTTTGAGCAGGGCCGCCCCCTGATGGAAGCCTACGTGGCCCGTCACCCCGGCCACAAAATCGTGCTGACGTTCTTTTCGCCCTCAGGCTACGAGGTGCGCAAGAACTGGCCCGGCGCGGCCTACGTGTTTTACCTACCCCTAGATACGGCCGAGCACGCCCGCACTTTCCTGGACGCCGTGCACCCTACGCTGGCCGTGTTTGTGAAGTACGAGTTCTGGTATTATTTCCTGACTGAGCTGCGGCGCCGGGGCATTCCTGCTATTTGCGTTTCGGCTATTTTCCGGCCGGAACAGGCTTTTTTCCAGCCCTGGGGAGGCTTTTTCCGCCGCATCCTCAGCCGCTTCACTCACATCTTTACCCAGAATCAGGCCTCCGTGGACTTGTTGCGCCGGGCCGGTATAGCCCACGCCAGCGTGGCCGGCGACACCCGCTTCGATACGGTAGTGCGCACGGCCTCGGCCCCGCCCCGCGCCCTGCCGCTGGTGGATGCCTTCACCGACGATTGGGCCCCAGTCTTTATCATTGGCAGCAGCTGGCCCGAGGATATGCCCGCGCTTACGCCCCTGCTGCACCAGTACGCCGATCAGCTGCGCTTCATCGTGGCCCCGCATGAAATCAGCGAAACCAACCTGCGCTTGGTGGAGCACGCCCTGCCCGGTCGGGTGGTGCGCTACTCCCAGGCTACGGGCGCTACCGTGGCCGAAAGCCGCGTTTTGCTGATGGATAACGTGGGCCTGCTCAGCCAGTTGTACCGGTTTGGGCACTACGCCTACATTGGCGGGGCCTTTGGCAAAGGGCTGCACAACACGCTGGAAGCTGCTGCTTTTGGCCTTCCACTGTTCTTTGGGCCTACGTACTACAAGTTTCAGGAAGCTCAGGACTTGGTGGAGCTTGGGTGCGCCTTCCCAATTTCCTCCGCCGATGAGTTACTCACGGCCTTTGGGCCGCTCTACCACCGCGAGGAAGCCCGCCTGACGGTCCAGGACCTGAGCCTAGACTACGTGCACGACCACAGCGGCGCCACCGGCAAAATCATGAGCTGGTTAGATAGTGAAGTGGTGGGATAGTAAAATGGCGAGTGTACTGTTCGGCAGCCCATACCTGCCGGCTAAAACATCAACTCACCATTTCACCATCTCACTTCCCAAACTCACACCCTCCTTCCCCCACACCCTAGCAATATGACCGGAATCATCGTTAAATCTACGGGCTCATGGTATATCGTGCGCGAAACGGCTACCGGCCAGCTGCACCGCTGCCGGCTGCGGGGCAAATTCAAGCACAAGGGCCTGAAAGTGAGCAACCCGCTGGCCGTGGGTGACCAGGTAGATTTTACGGTGGAGGAGCAGACGGAAGGTGCGGGGGTGATTCATCATATTGAGCCGCGGCGCAACTACATTATCCGCCGCTCGGTGCACAAGGCCGAGCACGCCCACATTGTGGCCGCCAACCTCGACCAGGCTTTGCTGGTGGTAACGCTGGCCTCACCGGCTACCTCTTTCGGGTTCATCGACCGATTTCTGGTGACGGCCGAGGCCTACAGCATCCCCGTGACGCTGCTGTTCAACAAAACCGACCTCTACGACGAAGATCTGGCTGATTATCAGGAGCAGATTCTGATGATGTACCAGCGGGTAGGCTACCCCGGCCTGCGCTGCTCGGCGCACACCGGCGAAGGGGTAGCGGCCATTGACGCGCTGCTGGACGGCAAAGTATCCCTGCTGTCGGGCCACTCGGGGGTAGGAAAAAGCACGCTGATCAACGTGCTGGTGCCGGACCTGGACCTAAAAACAGCCGAAATCAGCGAGTTTTCCGACAAGGGTGTGCACACTACTACCTTCGCCGAAATGCTGGAAGTACGGCCCGGCACCTACCTCATCGACACGCCCGGCATCAAGGAGCTGGGGCTGGTGGATATGAAGCCGGGCGAGCTGGCCCACTTCTTCCCCGAAATGCGCGCCCTGCTCAACCAGTGCCGCTACCACAACTGCCAGCACCTGCACGAGCCCGGTTGCGCCGTGCGCGAGGCCGTGGACAAGGGCAAAATTGCCCTCCCGCGCTACGACAGCTACGTGAGCATGCTGGAAGGCGACGACAACCGGAAGTAAGTGGCGGGAGGCAAAATTGTGCAGTAGTGCAGCTGGGTTCCTCCTCCGGGGTGCTGCTTCGCGTAGAATCCTGGTTCGGCCTATAGAAGGCTGATTAGGTTTAGAACTCCACCTTTCACTAGTACACCTTTGACACAACATACCATTGCCTTTCTGGGCCTGGGCAGCATGGGCCAGGCCATGGCCGCGAACCTGCTCAAGGCCGGGCACCGCCTGCGCGTGTACAACCGCACCGCCAGCAAAGCCGAGCCCCTGCGGCAGCAGGGCGCCACTATAGCGGCTACCCCGGCTGAAGCCGTGCAAGACGCGGAGTTCGTGTTTACCATGGTAACCGATGACGCCGCCCTGCAGGAGCTGTGCCTCGGCCCGAATGGGTTTCTCTCCGCCTTGCCCCAGGGAGCCATTCACGCCTCGTGCAGCACCGTGGCCCCCGATACCAACCGCCGCTTGGCCCAGGAGCACGCCCGCCACGGCAGCCACCTGGTAGCCACGCCCGTGTTTGGCAAGCCTGATGTAGCGGCGGCCGGCAAACTCTGGCTGGCCGTAGCGGGCGAAGCCAGTGCCCGCGAGAAAATTAAGCCGGTGCTGGAGGCCTTGGGGCAGGGCACCCATGATTTTGGGGATGACGCTGGCGCGGCCTCCGTGGTTAAGCTCTGCGGCAACTTTATGCTGGGCGCGGCCATTGAAGCCATGGCCGAAGCCTTTACGCTGGCCCAAAAAAGCGGCCTCGACCGGCAGCAGGTGTACGAGTTCTTTACCTCTACCCTGTTCAACACGCCCATCTACAAAAGCTATGGCAAGCTCATTGCCGAGCGCCACTACCAGCCCGTGGGCGCCCCGCCGGCCATCATTCGCAAAGACCTGCGCCTGGTTCTCGACGAGGCCCGCACCCGCGTCGTGCCCATGCCTTTCGCCAACATCATCCACGACCACCTTTCCACCAGCGTTGCCAAGGGCGAGCAAAACGATTGGGCTGGTTTTGCCGAGCGCGTAACCGAGGGCGCAGGGCTATGAGGTCGTAGATGGTGAGAAAGTTGTTGTCATGCTGAGCAACGCAAAGGACCTAATCACGCGGGAACGAATCGTTGGTTCGAGGCCACGCTGGCGTGATTAGGTTCTTCGTGAAGCTTAGGATGACAGTTCTCCTTTTTTACCGGCTTAACCATCACTTCGCTTGACTACCATCCGCAAAAAAGCCCGGCTGAAGCAGCCGGGCCTTTTTAACCAATCAGGAAAGAATAGTGGCTAGCTGGCCGGGGCCAGGGGCAGCAATACGCCGTCGATGACGTGGGTCACGCCATTGCTGGAAATAACGTCAGGAGTCTGCACGCTCACGGGGGCATCCTTGCCGTTGCTGATCATTACTTTGCCGTTCTGCACCGAAACCTTGATTTTCTCGCCGTTCACCGTGGTTAGCTCCTGTCCGTCGCGCAGGTCCTGGGCCAGCAGGCGGCCCTGAATTACGTGGTAGGTCAGCACGCCCTTGAGCTTTTCTTTGCTTTCGGGCTTCATCAGGCCGGCCAAAGCGCCGTTGGGCAGCTTGTCGAAGGCAGCGTTGGTAGGCGCGAATACGGTGAAAGGGCCGGTGCCGCTCAGGGTTTCATCGAGGCCGGCAGCCTTCACGGCTTTTACCAGGGTAGTCACGCTGCTGGCCTGCACGGCATTCTGCACGATGGTTTTGTCCGGCGTCATCGGTACGCCGTCCACCAGGACACCTTCGGCCTTACCCATGCGGGCGGAGTCAGACATCATGGCCGCCGAATCGACGGTGGTAGCCATGGAGTTGGTAGTGGTGGTCGTTTCGGTGGTTTGGTTGTTGTCGCCGCAGCTGCTGAGGCCGAAGCTCAGCATGCCCGCCGATAGTAAGGTGAGCGTAGCAAGGCGCATAGTCTTGTTCATATGACGCGAAACAGGAGTTTGGGAGAGGTAGGAAAGTGCGGGTTCTGGTTGAGCTAGGCAACCAGTGGTATGCTTACGCACCAAAGCCGTAGCTGGATGCTTAGCCGCCCCCAAAATGGCTACCTTTACTTCCGCAAACCATACCCGCCGTGCCGCCAGGCGCGTATACGGGCCCATTCCACCTACTATTTACCCGATGAAAACTGCCGAAATCCACACCAACAAAGGCGTGATGAAAGTGGAGTTCTACGAACAGGATGCTCCCAACACCGTGAAAAATTTCACCGACCTGGCCCAGAAAGGGTTTTATGACGGCCTGAAATTCCACCGCGTTATTCCCAACTTCGTGATTCAGGGTGGCTGCCCCAACTCCCGCGACGGCGCCAAAGGCACGCCCGGCACCGGTGGCCCCGGCTACAAGATTGACTGCGAGCTGACTGGCAACAACCAGTACCACGAGCGCGGCGCCCTGAGCATGGCCCACGCCGGCCGCAACACGGGCGGCTCCCAGTTCTTCATCGTGCACGACCGTCAGAACACTGCCCACCTCGACCGGAACCATACCGTGTTCGGTAAAGTGGTCGACGGCCTGGATATCATCGACCAGATCAAGGCCAACGACACCATCGAGAAAATTGTGGTGAACGAAGCCTAATTCTCTGGCTTGCTCGCGTAACTAAAAAGGGCCACCTAGTGCATAGGTGGCCCTTTTCTTTATCCTTTTGCTTGTAGCAGCGGTTAACCAGTAACTCAAAGCCCTTGCTATAGAGCCGGAGCCGAACCATCGGTTCCGCTCTGCCTCGGGAGTTACTGTGTCACGGTGCCCAGCCCGCCGCTTACCATCAGGCGCTTATCCTTCCGGCTTAGGCTTTACTTATTCCGGAGCAAAAGGCCGCTTCCGGCCTGCTTACCCTATGAAAAAACTCGCATCCAACCTTACGTTTCAGGTACTCACGGCCATTGCCCTGGGCGTACTCGTGGGGGCGCTGTTCCCCCAATTCGGAGCCGCCCTCAAGCCCGTCGGCGACACGTTTATCAACCTGATTAAGATGCTCATTGCCCCCATCATCTTCCTGACGGTGGTGCTGGGCATTGGCGGAATGGGTGATTTGAAGAAGGTAGGCCGGGTGGGCGGCAAGGCGCTGCTCTACTTTGAAATTGTCACGACCCTGGCCCTGATCATCGGGGTTACGGCGGCCAATCTGGCCCGGCCCGGCGTGGGTATCGATGCCCGGGCGTCGGTAGTAACGCAGAGCGCGGCGCAGGCGGCCGAAGCCTCCAAATACACAACCCAGGCCACAGCGGACGGGGGCATGAACTGGGTTGACTTCTTTACGCACATGGTGCCCCACAGCTTGGTTGGGGCGTTTGCCGAGGGCGAGGTGCTGCAAGTATTGCTGATTGCCGTGCTGTTCGGGCTGGCCGTAAGCCGCATTCCGCGGGAGTTCGGGGAGCCGCTCATGCGCACCTTCGACCGGCTTTCCCACGTCTTGTTCGGGGTGCTGGCCCTGGTGATGAAGCTGGCGCCCATTGGCGCGTTTGGGGGCATGGCCTTTACCATTGGCAAGTACGGGCTGCACGCGCTACTACCCCTGGGCAAGCTAATGCTGGTGGTGTACCTGACCATGTTCCTGTTTGTGTTCGGGGTACTGAACGCCATTATGCGCTTTTACGGGCTGAGCTTGTGGCGCTTTCTGGGCTTTATCAAGGAGGAAATCCTGCTGGTGCTGGGCACGTCGTCTTCGGAGTCAGCCCTGCCGCGCATGATTGACAAGCTGGAGCGTTACGGCTGTTCCCGCTCGGTAGCGGGCCTGGTAATTCCTACGGGCTACTCCTTTAACCTCGATGGCACGTCTATTTACTTGTCTATAGCGGCTATTTTCCTAGCCCAGGCCTTTACTATCCACCTCTCCCTTACCCAGGAAATTTCCCTGATTGGCATCTTGATGCTGACCAGCAAAGGCGCGGCCGGCGTGACGGGCTCGGGCTTTATTGTGCTGGCTTCTACCCTAGCGGCCACCCGCGTTATTCCGGTGGAAGGCGTGGCCCTATTGCTGGGCGTAGACCGGTTTATGTCGGAGGCCCGCGCCATTACCAACGTCATCGGCAACGGGGTAGCTACGCTGGTCATTGCCAAAAGCGAAAACGAGTTTGACGAAGACCGCCACCAGTTGGCCTTGCAAGGCCGGGCCGTTCCGGCGGCGCAGGAACCCGAAGCTGCTACTCTGCTACCTCAGGTAGAAGTTCCCACTGAGCCGGCTACTCCTCATTCTTGAGCCAGCCCATTACTAAGGAACCCGCAGCCGCAAGCGGTAACTTCAGGCAATTATTCTGCAGTCCTGGCTGCCACATTAAAGTCGTAAGCTTCAGCTTAGCAAGCTCAGCATAAATAACTCATCCTTAACAACTTATTAAACATATTCGTACCACCAGCAACTTTCACGTAATTAATTACCTGCTATGTTGCTGTCCAAACACCTGCGCTTACACGCCATTCTGCTGCTTTTGCCTTTGGGCATGAGCTGCTCCATAATCAAGAACAATGAAACCAGCTCTGCCGACCCTCAGATTCGGGAGTTGGAACAACGGGTAGCCGACCAGAAACGAGTTGCTCAGGAAGCGGAGCTTCGCGCCAAAAGCGAAAAGCAGGAACTCAAGGCCCGGGAGCTACGCCTAAAATCCTTGAAGAGCGAAGCCAAGGCCCGCCAAGTAGCCGCCGGGAGCTAACGCTAGCCTGCACGCGCCCGTACCACTTGCCCCAACGCACGCCAGAGGGTCGAGCAGTCAGGTTTTCTGGCCAAAACGAAAAGCCCCGCGCACCTTTCGGTACGCGGGGCTTTTTTGTGTCAGGACTACCCAACAGGCTACCGGCGGCGGCCGCGCTGGGGCTTTTCGTCCTCGTCCTCGTCGTCATCCTCGCCGAAGCTGGGCATGGTGAACATGCTGCTGAGCAGGTCCTTGAACTGGGCCCCGGCGGTGAGGCGGTTTCTGGAAATCAGGCTGTACTCGGAGAGGCCGTGGAGCAGGAATTCCATCAGGAAGTAAGTGGTTTCCTCGTCCTCGTTGGGGTGCAACTCCTTCACGATGTCGCGCAGGCCGGGCACTTGGTCGAGGGCGGCGCGGTAGTCTTTGGTGGACGCGTCGTGGAGCATGTCCACGGTGTGGCCGCTGCCAAACCACTCCTGCACCGTTTTGTAGGGCGAGGGGCGGCCTTTCAGCTTTTTGGCTTTGTCGGGGTCAGGAAAGTAGTTCAGGAACAGGGTGCGTACGGCCTTGCCCATAAGCTTTTCGGCCACGATGCCCGCGCCTTCCTGCTCGCCTTCGTACACCAACTCCACCTTGCCTGTAATGGCGGGCACGGCCGAAATAAAGTCGCCGACGCGCACGTAGGTATTCTTTTCGCCATTGATGAGGGCGCGGCGCTCGGCCCCGGCCACTACCTGCTCGTAGGCCGAGATGGTGAGGCGGGCCGACACGCCCGACTTAGCATCCACGAACTCGGAGCCGCGGGCCTCTACGGCTACCTGCTCCACCAAATCGTGCACAATTTCGTTGCTGGTCACCATGCCCTTCTGCTCCTCCCGAATGCGGGCTTCCTGCTTGGTGATGCGCTTGCCGATTTCGATGGATTTCGGGTAATGGGTGATAATCTGGGCGTCGATACGGTCCTTGAGGGGCGTCACGATGGAGCCGCGGTTGGTGTAATCCTCGGGGTTGGCCGTGAACACGAATTGCAGGTCCAGGGGTAGACGCACCTTGAACCCACGAATCTGAATGTCACCTTCCTGCAGAATATTGAACAATGACACCTGAATGCGGGCCTGCAAGTCGGGCAGCTCGTTAATCACGAAAATGCCGCGGTGGGCCCTGGGAATCAGGCCGAAGTGAATCACTCGCTCATCAGAATACGGCAGCTTCAGGGTAGCGGCCTTGATGGGGTCGGCGTCGCCGATCAGGTCGGCCACCGACACGTCGGGGGTTGCCAGCTTCTCGGTGTAGCGGTCGTCGCGGTGCAGCCAGGTGACGGGCGTATCGTCGCCGCGTTCGGCAATCAGGTTCTTGGCGAAAACCGACAGGGGCTGCAAGGGGTCGTCATTCAGCTCCGAGCCTTCGATTACGGGAATAAACTCGTCGAGCAAGCCTACCAACAGGCGGGCAATGCGGGTTTTGGCCTGGCCGCGCAAGCCCAGCAGGTTGATGTGGTGGCCGGCCAGAATGGCCCGCTGGAGTTCGGGAATGACCGTTTCCTCGTAGCCATAAATGCCGGGAAACACGTCTTCCTTGCTTTGCAGTTTAGTAATCAGATTGTCGCGCAGCTCCTGCTTCACGGAGCGGGGCTGATAGCCGGATTTCTTCAGGGCACCGAGGGTGCGGATGTCGGGTTGCGTCATACGGGGAGTGAATTACCGGCCACCCTGCGGAATCCGGACTAGTGGCAGTTCGGTTCAGGTGGCGGAGGTAGTAGTATAACTAGGAAGCGGGGCGGTTGGTTCGGGAAGAAAATTATGGGCTATGCGTGCGGCTGTATTTTCGGGGGTAGGCTGCGTGCGAAAAACGGCTACCCCGCTTACGCAGAAAAGGCGGGCAACCGCTTGGCACCGTTCCATCATTCCCTTACCCTTATCTGCTATGAGCTTAGAAGAGCACTACAACGCCATGCGTACGGCCGCCATGGGGCAGCTCCTGCACGATGGGGCAGCGCTTGACCAGCTTCTGAACGCGCCGGAGCAAGACGCCCGCCGGGGCCTTACTCTGCTGGCGCGTCCTCCGGCCGGCATTACAACCCGCATTGCCGCTGTGCTGGCCGATTTGCGGCGCGCCGAGCCCGATCAGTATTACTACCCCGCCCCTGACATTCACCTTACCATTCTCTCGATTATCTCCTGCTACAGCGGGTTTTCCCTGGCGCTTATCAACTCAGCGGATTACCGAGAGCTGGTCGGTAGTATTCTGCGCGGGGTGGGCCCATTCCGCATCCGCTACGCCGGCCTGACGGCTTCTGCGGGCAGTATTATGGTGCAGGGTTTTCCCGAAGACGACAGCCTGGAAGAGTTGCGCAACGAGCTGCGGGTAGGGTTTCGGCGCTCTGGCTTGTTGCAGTCCATTGACCAGCGCTACGCCCTGCGCACGGCCCACTCCACGGTAGTACGCTTCACGGCGCCGCTTCGCAACCCAGCCCACCTAGTAGCCCTACTGCAGCAGGAACAGCAAACACCTATTGGCTCATTTGAAGTAGATACCCTGGAGCTGGTGTTCAATGATTGGTACCAGCGGGCAGCCAACACCGTGCCACTGGGCCAGTACCACCTACCCTATTATTCTTAGCCACCATCCTGTCCGGCTCCTGCCGCAGCTCAAGGCTTTTGCGCCAAAGCCTGCTCCAGAGCCTGCATTGTCTCCGTTCCGGCGGAAGGCCGGGGCGCCGCCCCGCGCCAGATGCGGCCGTCGCGCCCGATAATCCAGTAGCTCGGGAAGGCCGTTACGCCGTACGCCGAGGAGGCCTGGTACCCACCGGGGTCGAGCAGGTGGACGCTACCTGGACCGGTAAGCGGGTACTTGGCTAGGGCCTGCTGCCAGTCGGCGGCTTTGCGGTCCACGGAGATATACAGGAAAACTACGTCGCGACCCATAAACTGCTTTTTCAGCTTCACGGCGGCCGGAGCTTCGGCCAAGCAGGGGGCGCAGCTGCTGTACCAGAAATCGAGGTAGATGACCTTGCCCCGGAAGTCGGCCAGCGTCACGGTTTGGCCGCGGGCGTCGCGCAAGGCAAAGCCTGGGGCCGGCTGGCCGGCCTGTAAGCCGCCCGTTACGCGCCAGGCGTGGCGCACACTGCGCACGTACGTGGAGTCATGGGTACGGGCCAGGTAAGTGGGCAGCACGGCCCCTACTGCCGCGCGGCTGGTCGGAAAATCGTAGAGCTGCCTCAACAGCATTTCCCCAATTACCTGGTCGCGCAGGGTAGTTTCGCCCAGGTGGGCTGTAGCAGGCGCGTAAAGCTGATCCGGGAGGTTGGGCGCCAGGGCCAGCCGATCGGAGGGCGGCAGCAGAAACACGTAACTGTAGGCCCCGTGGAAGAAGGCTAAAGTTTGAGCGAACGTGGGGCGGGCGGCAAACAGGCCCTGCGCGGGTAAGGGTAGAGTTTGCAGGAAATCGAAGTAACCGGCGGGCAGCTCGGGCTCCCGCTGGGCCAGGCCTTTACGGTGGCCCACGTAGCGCAACACCGAAAGCCCGCGCTGCAATTCCAGCAGTTGCCGGCGCAAGGCCACCAGTTCCGCGGGCAGGGGCTGCCGGGCCTGCCAGGCCGCTAGGGTATCGAGCTGGCGCTGATGGTAGGCGTCGGCCTGCTGCCGGAACTCGGCGGGGGGTAGGGCTGCGTGCACGTTTTCGGGTAGTTCCCCAAAGTTGTAGTCAAAATGGCGCTGGGCCTGGGTGAGGTAGTTGTTGGCGTGGGCCCCGCGCCCCCGGAAGCGCAGGGTGGCAAGCAGCTGCTGCCGGTCGGCGGTCAGCTCCAGGGAGTCGCCGGGGCTGAGGTACACCGTCAGCGCATCACCCATAGCCAGCTGAGCGTCGATGGGCCCAGTGAGGCCGGTCAGACGGACTTCAAACGAGCCATCGGGCGCTACCGGAAATTTCTGCTGCCCGCGCTCGGCCGGGCCCGGCAGCTTGCGCCAGATCCGCACGGTATCGTAAGGGGCAGCGTGGAGAAGCCGGCCGCGCAGCACCGCGGTAGTAGGAGCCGCTACGGCCACGGGCGCGGCCAGGGGCAACAAGGTGCGGGGGGTAGCACAGCCGCTTAACACGAATACTACTGGCATCAGATATTTCATACAGACAGGATAGCAAAATCGGCGTTAAGGTAGCACCGCGCCCCGCACCGCTGGCTAACTAACTGAGGATGTGCCTGCTAATTTACGCTAGACTGAACCTTACACAGCCCGCGCTAACCCGAGCACAGGCCTGGAGCGGCGGTTGTCTATGGTAGTAATATCTTTAGCCTTCTGCTACCTTGCTTCCCCTCATCTCAGCCTTCGCCTTCCGTGCCAGACCAACCCGTGGATTACCAGGCAGCTTTTGAGGCTCTGCCGGGCAGCTTTGTACTGGTAGAGCCTAACGCTCCTGACTATGCAATTCTGGCTATCAGCAGTGACCTACTTAAGCTGACGGCCCAGGCCCGGCCGCAAGTGCTTGGCCACAGCGTATTTACGGTGTACCCCAAAACCCCGGACGCCCCCACAGCTGCCGGTTTATCAGCACTGCGAACGTCCCTGCAAAACGCGGCGCACACCCGGCAGCCCGACCAGATGCCCGTTGTGCGTTACAAGGTGCGCAATACGGCGGGGGTGCTTGAGACCCGCTACTGGTCCGGCCTCACCAAACCGCTGCTGAATGCCGCCGGACAGGTACACCACCTACTGCACACCATACAGGATGTTACCGAACGGGTGCGGGAGCAGGACCAGCAGCGGGAGCTGCGCAAGATTGAGAAAACCTACGGGCTGTTTTTGCAGGCTCCGGTAGCCGTTTGCATTCTCACGGGGCCGGAAAACACGATTGAGCTGGCCAACGATGAGATGCACCGTTTCTGGGGCACTACCCCGGCCGTAACGGGCCAACCGTTGTTCACGGCCCTACCCCAAGCTCGGGAGTACGGCTTTGCCGAGCTGCTGGAGCAAGTGCGCAATACCGGACAATCATACTTCGGCACCGAGTATCCGGTGCAGTTTGCGGGGCCCGAGCAGCCGGTGCAGTACTACAACTTCACCTACCAGGCGTACTTCGAAAACTCCACTGACACAGCGGCGGCTGGCGTTTTCTGCGTGGCGCACAACGTGACAAAGCAGGTAGTGGCGCGGCAGCAGGTGGAGGAAAGCGAGCGGCGGGTTCGCTCTTTGGTAGATAGCGCGCCCTTCCCAATTAGCGTGCACGTAGGCCAGAACCTGCGCATACAGTCGGCCAACCAGGCCATGCTGCAGGCCTGGGGGAAAGGTGCCGATGTGCTGGGCCGGCCATTTGCCGAGGTGTTGCCCGAATTTGAGGGGCAGGAAGTCTTTGCTCAAATGGCCCAAGTGTTTTCTACTGGCCAGCCGTTCGGCGTTCGTAATCAACGGATAGAAGTTGTTATTGCAGGGGCACCCCAGACCTTTTACTACCACTATAACTTCACGCCTCTGCTCAACCCCGATGGCAGCGTCTACGGCATCGTGAACACCGGGGCCGACGTGACGGACCTGATGCTGGCCCGCCAGCGCATTGAGGAGTACGCCGTGGAGCTGCAGGAAAGCGAGGAGCGGTTTCGCATTATGGCCGACGCGGCGCCCAACCAGGTTTGGGCCGTGCACCCCGATTCTTCTATTCGCTACGTGAACCGAGCCTTTCTGGAGTTTGTGGGCGTTAGCCTGGAGGAGTACTTGCGGGTAGGCTGGGCCAGCTACCTCTACCCTGAGGAGATGGAGTACGCCCAGCATATCCTGACCGAAGCCATCAGCCGCCAAACCATCTACCGATTTGAGCACCGCATGCGGCGCCACGACGGGCAGTACCGGTGGTTGCTAGCCCAGGGGGCACCCAGCTACTACCCCAACGGCGAGCTGTACGGCTACGTGGGTTCGGCCATTGATATTACGGACCTCAAGCAAATGAACGAGCAGTTGGTGCAAACCAACAACGACCTAGACAACTTCGTATACACCGCTTCCCACGACTTAAAGGCCCCCATTTACAATATTGAGGGATTGCTGCACGCCCTGTTGCAGACGCTGCCCCCCGACACCCGGCACTCGGGGCAGGTGCAGCACCTCGCCGACATGATGCAGGAGTCTGTGGACCGCTTCACCAAAACCATCGCCAACCTTACGGACATCGTTAAGCTACAAAAGGAAAATAGCGAGGAAGCCGTTATGGTGGAGCTGGCCAGCGTACTGCAGGACGTGTGCCTAGACCTAGAGCCGCTGCGCGCTAGCGCGGCCGGCCGCTTTGTCAGCACAATTCCGGCGGAGCTGGCCATCCGGTTTTCGACAAAAAACTTACGTTCCGTGCTCTATAATCTGCTGAGCAATTCCTTGAAATACGGGGCCCCGGATCGGCCGCCGCTGGTCCGCATTGCCTGCGAACTTACCCCAGCGTACCACGTCCTGACTGTGGCCGACAATGGCCTGGGCATTGAGCAGGAGCATCAGGAACAACTTTTTAGCATGTTCCGCCGGTTTCATAACCACGTTGAGGGCAGCGGCATTGGGCTGTACATGGTCAAGAAAATGGTAGAAAATGCCGGCGGGAAAATCTCCGTAACCAGCCAAACCGGGGTAGGTTCTACTTTTCAGGTCTATTTTCGGCATTAACCGGGTGCACTAGGCTTCCGGACTAGGAGTAGTTACTTGCAGCATAATTCATACGTACGAATGGATAAGCTTTCCTGCATCTTACTGGTGGACGACGACAAAACCACCAATTTTCTTAATCGGTTGTTACTGGAAAATCTGGGGGTAGCCGACCGGGTGTTGGTGGCAGAAAACGGCCGGGAGGCGCTACGACTCATTGAGCAGAACAGCACCGAGGAAACCTGCCCCGCCCTGATTCTGCTCGACATCAACATGCCTGTGATGAATGGCTTTGACTTTCTGGATGCTTACCAGGACCTTTCCTTTGACCACAAGCAGTCCGTGGTTATTGTGATGCTGACTACCTCTCTTAACCCCCGCGACGTAGCCCGCCTGCAGCAACTGCCCACCAACGGATTTATGAATAAACCCCTAACCAAGAAAATGGTGCACGACGTGCTGAAGGAGCATTTCAACCTGGAGTTTCCGGCCTAGTCCACTATTTTGCCAGCAGTACCCAACCGTATTTCCATGAAAAAGCCGCTAACATGCTACGTTAGCGGCTTTTTCATGGAAATACAATCCGTAAGAGGCCTCAGGCAGTTACACCGATTTGCGGCGGTTGCGCTTGTAGTCTTCAAAAATCAGGTGACCTAGTCCTTTCAGGGAGCTATAGTAAGCTTTGCCCTGGTTTACCTGCGTAAACTCCTCCACGAACTGCTGCAGGTAGGGGTCCGAGGCAATCATGAAGGTAGTAATGGGCACCTTCAGGCGGCGGGCTGCCGCGGCTAGGTTCAAGGTTTTGTTGACCACTTTCCGGTCGAGGCCGAAGGAGTTTTTATAATAGCCGTTGGATTCCTTCAGACAGGTGGGCTTGCCGTCGGTAATCATGAAAATCTGCTTGTTAGGCGTTTTGCGTTTGCGCAGCAGATCCAGAGCCAGCTCCAGGCCAGCCACCGTATTGGTGTGGTAAGGGCCCACTTGCAGATACGGCAGCTCTTTCACCTCAATCTGCCAGGCGTCGTTGCCGAACACAATGACGTCGAGGAAATCCTTGGGGTACTTTTGCTTTACCAGCTCGGCCAAAGCCATGGCTACCTTTTTGGCGGGCGTAATCCGGTCCTCGCCGTACAGAATCATGGAGTGCGAAATGTCGATCATCAGCACCGTGCTAGTCTGCGACTTGTGCTCATTCTCGCGCACCTCCAGGTCGCCTTCCGTCAGCATGAAGTTGTCGCCCTCCATGCCGTGGTTGAGCTGGGCGTTGCGAATAGACTCCGTCATGGAAATCTGGTCCAGGGAGTCGCCGAAGCGGAATTCACGCATGTCGGTGCTTTGCTCATCACCCTGGCCCGTGTGGGGCGTGCGGTGGTTGCCCTGCCCTGACTTCTTGAGCTTGCCGAAGATTTCCTCCAGGGCCGACTTGCGGATGTTCTGTTCGCTTTTGGCCGTGATGTTAAACGCGCCCGGCTCCTGCGGGTCCTCATCGATGTAACCCTTCTTTTTCAGGTCCTCGATAAAGTCGCCCATACCGTAGCCGTCATCGGTAAGGCCGTACTGCTTATCCAGCTCATTTAGCCACGAGAGGGCCTCGCCCACGTCGCCGCTAGTGATGGTGACAAGCTGCATGAATATCTTGAAAAGGGAGTCGAAGCCTTTTTCAGTCGACTCCTCGGGCACGTAGTCCCGAAAACGAAAGCCTGCGGACATATTAAAGGGGAATGAGCTTTCAGAACAACCGTTGGGGTAGCAATGTTCGTTTCTACAGTCGGGGCTGAAAATTACGGAGTTCGAGAAGTGCCCAGAAGCCACTCTCTTACTGCTTTCTCAAGCCCACATATTCACTATTTCACTAAGTCACAATTCGCTGAGTGTATGAGAGCCATCTGGAACAATACGGTTGTAGCCGAAAGCAATGACACCGTAGTAGTAGAAAACAACCATTACTTCCCACCGGAATCCATTAAGCGGGAGTTTTTCGAGGACAGTATTGCGGGTACTACCTGCCCCTGGAAGGGCCGGGCTAGCTACTATTCCCTGCGTGTGAATGGGGAGCTGAACAAAGACGCCGCCTGGTACTATCCTGAGCCCAAGGAAGCCGCCGAGCAAATCAAAGGCCGTGTGGCCTTTTGGAAGGGCGTGCAAGTGGTGTTGTAGTTGCGCTTTTTCAGCTCAACCAGTGCCACTGCAGTTGAGGCGGCGTATCGCTGAACATCAATTTGTTGCTATATTCTTAGTGGGCAGCCCTTTAATCAATATATAATAGAAAAAATACAACTCAATATCTTTACCTTGCGTTTACAAACGCTGAACTCTCCCCGGCGAACCTAGCGTACGGGAAGTCTCGTACGCTACCTCAGGACTATTCCCTAATACCTCTTCTACCATGCTCACTTCTTCTTTCCCTCGTTTGCTGCTGGCTACCGGCGTTGTAGCGGCTTCCCTGACGGCTTGCGACTCGACGCGCCCCGTGGCCAGCGAATCCTCCGCCGAATCAGTTCCGGTTTCCCCTACCGTAGATGAAAGTGATGTAAGCTTTAACCGCGAAGTAACGCAGGGAGACTACCGCTTCACCGTGAAGTCCTACGGCTCGCAGGAGCCCCGGTTTATCAGCATCCGCTCCTACCGCGGGACGGCCCAAACCATTGACCCGCTGCGCGTGGAAGTAAATGGCGCTGTTACCAACGTCGCCTCCGCCGACCTGAACGGCAACGGCAAGCCTGAGCTGTACGTGATGACCGACAACAAGCGCGCCAACGGGGGCCTGTACGCTTTTGAGTTTGCCGAGCGCGGCTACACGCCCATCACGGCTCCTGGCACGCCGGGCGGCAACGCCGGTATGGGCTACTCCGGTCAGGACACTTACCAAATCAGCGGCAACAAGCTGGTACGCACTTTCCCCGTGGCTAGCACATCTACGGCCACCGCTGGTACCACGGCAGGCACTACGGCCGGCTCGACTCCCGCCACTACCACCGGCACGCGCACCGTGGAGTACACCCTCGATAACTCGGGCAAGCTGGTGATGGGCCAATCTATGGACGCCAAGTAGTCGTCTCTAGCCTTCATAAAAAAGCCTCCGCAATTGCTTGCGGAGGCTTTTTTGGTGCAGTAGCGCTACCCTACTCAATCCACTTGAACTTGTACTCAAGACGAGGAATGGGCATGCGGTCGGCAACGCGGCGCAGGCGGTTGGGCAGAGCCATAATGTATTCGCGGGCTTTCTCGGCGGCGCCGTTCAGGCCGGTAATCTGGTCAATTCGCCAGGTAGCAATCAGCCCTTCGAGAATATCGGTGTAGTCCTGGCTGGTGTACACGCCCAGGCGCTGCGCGGCATCGGTGAAGTGACCGAAGGTTTTACCCATTTCCACGCCCATTTCGCGCATGTAGTGGGCCGGCATCACAATTTTCTTGCGCATCATGTCCTCGAAGGCCAGCATCATCTGGGAGGGGTCGACTTCGAAAATCTTCTCCACGAAGCCCTGATACACGCGAGCGTGGCGGGTTTCGTCGCCGGCAATCATGCCGCAGATTTTCGAGAGCTGGTCGTCGCCGGCTTTGCGCGAGAGGGTGCCCACGCGGCGGTGTGAAAGGTTGGTAGCCGCTTCCTGGTAGCTGGTGTACACAAAGGCGCGGTAGGGGTCATGCGCCGTGCCCAGGTCGAAGCCGTCGGCAATCAGGTGCTGGGTGCTGACCTCAAACTCGCGCATGTTCACGCGGCCACAGAGGTAGAGGTAGCGGTTGAGCAGGTCGCCGTGGCGGTTTTCCTCGGCCGTCCAGCCCCGAATCCACTGGGCCCAGCCGTTGTCATGGTCCCGGTTCAGGTCGTCGAGCTGATGAAACCAAGCCTCGTAATTGGGCAGGGCTTCTTCGGTAATCGTATCGCCGATAAGGACGGCCAACAGGTCGTAGCTCAGGCCTTTGGCCCGCTCACGGAGCAGCTTTACTTCGTCGAAAAAGTTCTCCTGGCGCGGATCAGGCAGAAAATCCGAAGGTTGCCAGCTGGTCTCCACGCTTTTGAGAAAGGAGCCAATATTTTCTTTTACATAGGGCTCCATATGCTGGAGCACTTCCGCTCGGGAGGTTACGGAGTCAGTAATCATGGCAACGGGTGGTGAAGGGAGTAATATGCAAAGTCAAAGGTATAGTACTCCTACCCCACCGTAGTCGGAATAAGTCCCGCAGCACCTATAAAATTTTGGCTTCGGGGCTTTATTGCGAAAATTTTGTACGCATTACGTAAAGCTGAGCTTTTGCCTGGCGCTTGCTACCCGGCTCCACAGGAAATAATTGCATAACGGGCTGCCCGGGCCGCCGCTCCAGCGTAAGCTGCCGATTGAGCAGGGCTGCGCCTTCTATTGTGAGCACCCAGGCCACATCGGGCCGCCTGCCCAGTCGCCGCAGAGCCTCGGTGAAGTTGCGCGTACCGGTAAGGTAGTAAAGCAGAACCGTTTGGGCGGGGTGCAGGGTCTGCCAGCCAGCTACCGACATGATTCGGGGCCCGTGAGCCAGCACAAAAGAATACTCGCGCGCTGGCGGATGCCCCTCGGTAAATGGCGACTCCGACTTGTAGGTTTCCTCCAGCGCATCCGTAACGACCACCTTAGCCCTGCCAGTTCGCCTTACATGCAGTAGCTCATGCCCCCGTTGCGGGGCCGACAAGGCCAGGCGCTGATCGGGGGAAAGGATGGCCGAACCGGCGAGCAGGGGTTGCCGCTCCAGGCGGTTGCGCAGCTGCTCCCGGGCCAGCACGCCGCTGCGGTGCCAGGTTTTGTAGCCATAAGGCACGGCCGCTACCACCAGCGCCAGCAGCAACGTTTGCGGGGCGCTCCGGGGTAGTACGGCCGCCGGCACGCGAAGCAGAAATACCAGGTTGCTGAGCACCCAGAAATCCAGCAGGGGCAGCGCCAGCCGGGGCGGCAGCTTCAGCACCGTGCCTAGGCCCAGGGTAAGTCCCAGGTACGCCAGTTGCGCGGCCCAGAATTGCCAGCCGCCGGCTTTCTGCTTGTAAACCAGCCCCCAAGTAGCCAGCACGAGCAGCAGCAGCGGGAAATAGTCGCGCGCTAGTTGAATCAGTACGCTGCCCAGCTTGCCGGGGGCCGTGTGCAGCAGAAAATACGCGGGCCGAAAGGGCGCGGCGCGGGCAAAAAACGCTTCGTTGATTAGAGTGGAGTCGGCCAGCAGCCAATGGCGGGCGGCGGCCAGGCCCAGGCTGTCCCGGGGCGCTAAGGGGTGCAACGGCGGGGCGGCAAGCTGAAAATCGTTGAGGTTGGACTTGAGCACATCCAGGCGACGGAAGGTGGCGGCGGCCGGGCTCCAGGTCAGGTTCAGCCAGAGGGCGCCTACCACGGCCCAGGCCCCTACCCCCACCAGCAGCGGCAAACTTCGGCGGCCCGCCAACCACCACGCGCCGGGCAACGCCACCACCACGCCCAGCAGCGCCGCGCTCGGCCGAATCAGCCAAGCCAACCCGAAGGCCAGCAGCCCCACCGCCAGCGCCCGGCGGGCCGGAGCCCGCTGGGCCGCAAACAACAACCCCGCCCCGGCCAGCAGCACCGGCACCCGCGCGTAGTTAAACCAGAAGCTATGCTCCAGCCAGGCTACCCCCCAGAACAGCACGACGAATGCCAGCCCCCACCAGCGCCCCGCGTGCCCCCGCAACAGCCGGCGCAGCACCGCAACCACCAGCACAGTAGCCAGATACAGCAGTCCATACAAGGTACAGGCGTACCACGGCTGGTAGGGCGCGGCGGCGTACAGGCGGCTCCACAAGGCGGCGTAGCCGTGGAAGTACAGGTGCAGATCGGTTACGGGGGTGGCGGCCGTAGTGCCGCGCAACAGCTCTATAATCGTTAGGTCGTCATTCGTTTCGAAGTAGCAGCCCAGCAGCAGGCCACTACCCAACAAGAGCAGGAGCGGCAAACCCAGCACGTAAAGACGGCGCAGCATCATGGCCCGCAAGGTAGTGGGCAGATGGGGAAGTGGGGAAATAAGAAAGTTGCGAAGTGGTGATTGAGGGCGTTGTCAGGGCGAGCAGCGCGACGCCAGCCGTCTTGGCCAGCGTGCTACCCCTCAGGATGGAACCAGTCTTTAATCTCTGCCAAGGCGAGAGGCTGGTTACGTTTCTGAGCTTATACCAGAGGAGAGGACGGGGCGGCGGCGTGGCTCCTCGCCAGAATACTGCACAGATTCACTGCTCTGCAACTTCCCCATCAGCCTACTACCTTGCCTTGGTGAACCGCCTGACTTCCCGCCTGCCCGACTGGACCCTGCTGCTGGTGGTAGGGCTGACCGTAGCCTACTTCCTGCTTACCCACGAAGGCCTCTACGCCCTCGATGACTATTTCTACGCTCGCTACGCCCACCAACTGCTCACGGGCACCTTCCGGGTGGAGCCCGACCCGCTGGGGCTCCTGCACGATCCGCTGAAGGAGCGGCCGCTGATTTTTGGGCCGGTGGCTGTGTGCTACGCGTTGTTTGGGCTGAACATCCTCAGCACCACCCTGTGGCCCCTGCTGGCTACGCTGGGCTGCGCGGTGCTCATCTGGCGCCTGTACCGCCGGCGGGAGCCGCTGGTGGCGGCCGCAGCCATGCTACTGCTGGGGCTGCACTACTTCACCCTCAACCTAACCAACTACCTCTACCCCGATAACATCCTGATGTTCTGGTGCCTGGCCGGCGCCGGCACCTTGCTGCGGGGCCGGGAGCCGGGGCGGGCAGCGGGCCGGTGGGGGGCGGGGTTTGCCGCGCTTTCCTTCGCGGCCCTGCTGAGCAAGGAAACCATTGTGTACTACCTGCCCTTCTACCTCGGCGTGCTAGGTTGGGATGCTTATAAGCGCCGGCACGGGCGGTTTTGGGGGGTGGCGCTGGCTACCGGCGCCGGCCTGCTGGCCGCTTACCTGGGCTTCTACCAGTATTACACGCACGATGCCCTCTACCGCATCCATTTGATTGAGCAGACCAACCAGTTTTTGCAGGAAGGAAACTACCTGGCCGGCAACCGGGCGGCCCTGCTCAGTCGCGTAACCTGGCAGCCCCTGGCCTTTTTCGTGGGGGCTGGCCTGGGCCTGATGCTGATGCTAGCCGCCGTGGCCGTGGGCCGCCCCACACCCCTTGCAGCGGCAGAAACCGGACCGGCTGCCCCGCCGGCCGAGGCCCCGGACCGGCGGTTCTGGCTGCTGCTGGCCCTGAGTACGCTGCTGCTTTACTGGGTAGGGAGCACCTCACTTAGCCAGTACAATCCCATCAGCTTGCTCCCGCGCATGACTACTCCCCTGCTCCCGCCCCTGGCCCTGGCCGCGGGCTTCGGGTTGCGCACGGTAGTGCAGCGGACCGGCTGGTGGGCCATAGCAACGGGGTTAGTATGGCTCCTAGCCGCTGCCTGGCTGCGCAATGCCGCTGCGGTTCTTTACGCCCTTCCCGGCCTGTATGTGTTGCTCCTAGGAGTAGGCGCCAGCCGGCCCTGGTGGCCCGCCCGCCTCCGGGCCGGCACCCCCGGGCTAACTGCCCTGACGGTGCTCGTGCTGGCGGGCGCCTTGGCTATTCGGCCGTTGTATTTTATGCGCAAGCCTTCCGTTTCAGGGCACTTTGCCCAGGACCGTCTCATCCGGCAGCACCTGCAGGCGCCCGCCCAAGGGGTGGTTTTTGTGGATGATTACCTAATTGGCAACTACGACTTTTACTACGGTTTCCGTCCGCCCGCTGGCTTGCACTACCGCCGCTACTGGGCCCGCGACTCAGTGCAGCTGGCCCCGGGCCAGCACGCCTGGCTTTTGCTCAACCGTGCTACCCTCAGCAACGATGAGCTTACCCGCAAGCTTATCCGCTACTCCCCCGACTCGGTGCTGAGCTGGTACCCCCGCCGCCGGCTAGTGGCCGAGGACGGGCCGGTAGCGTTGTTCGACGTATCCGGGTTTTAGCAGGCCCGGGCCAGCAGCCAGTCCAGGGGGCGCACGTCGCGCAGCTCCCGCAGCAGTTGGTACAGTTCCCGGGCCTCGGGGCGGTTGCGGTGCCGGATAGCCTGGCGCATTTCCCAACGTACGCGCACGGCCAGGGCCGCCCGCTCCTGCTCCGTGCGGCACAGGGCCAGCGCCTTGCGGCACACCCGGATGGTGGAGGCCAGGTAGGGGTCGTGGGGGCGGTAGCCTTTGCGCGACATGGACTGCGGGTGCAGACGTTTCTGGGTGGTTACTTCGAGCAGTAAGTGAAACTCCCAGTTGCGGCTGGCCCGAACCCAGAAATCGAAGTCTTCATAGGCCAGGCTCTCGTCGTAGCCGCCCAGCTCCTCCAGCACGGTGCGGCGCATGGTCATGGTGGGAGTGCTAATGAAATAGCGGGCCAGCACCTCGGCGAAGACCAGGCCGGAAGCGGGCTGCGGGTGCAATTGCCCGCTTGCGTCGCGGCGGAAGTGGTAGCGCACGTGCTGGCCGGCCTCGTCAATGAGCTCGGCATCGGAATACACCATGCCGCAGCGGGGCCCAACCTGCGCAAACTGCCGGACCTGCTGACTGATACGCTCCGGCAGCAGCACGTCATCGGTGGCGAAATCCAGCAAAAACTCTCCTTTCGATAGTCGAAACCCGTGGTTGAAAGCCCGGCAGTTGCCCACGTTTTCCGGGAGCAGGTATAGCTGCCAGCTAGGGTGCGCGGCGGCGTACCGGCGCAGAATGGCCGGACTCTCGTCGGTGCTGGCATCATCCACCAGAATTACCTCCAGGTTGGGGTACGTTTGGGCAGCAATGGAGTCGAGGGCCGCTTCCAGAAACCGGGCGTGGTTGTAGCACAAAGCCACAATGGAGACAAGCGAGGCGGGAGCAGCTGACATGGGACCGGCAAGTTAACAAGTTTGAGCCGTGAAGCGGGGGCAGGGTAATAGCCCGGAAGCGCGCGGAGGTTAGCAGCAGGGCGCTACGCGGGCAACAAAACAACCAGCAGGCGGCTTCTGCGGCAGGACATTCTGCCAAGCCGCAGAGGCCACAGGCAGCAGAGGGCAAGTAGCAGCCAGCGGCTGGTTGAATGCTACTTGACCTCTCCTATGCTACTTGCCCAGCTCCCGTCGGAAAAACCACAGGCACCAGGCCAGGAGCAGGCCATAGCGGGCGGCCTGGGCCAGCGGCGCCCCGAGCAGGCCGTAGGTGGGCAAGAGCAGCGCCAGCAGCAGGGCCAGCACCACGGCCGAAACTGCCTGCACGGCCACATATTGCCCCACCCGCGCCTGGGCCGTGAGCAGAAACAGCAGCACCCAGGTCAGAAACTTCAGCCAGTCGCTGAGCAACTGGGGGCCCAGCAGAAAGTTGGCTTCCACAAAGCGCGCATCGAAGAGCACGGTAAGCAGCCCCCCGCGCAGCAGCCACAGCGCCCCCAGCCCCGCAGCCAGCCCGGGAGCCAGCAGGGCCAGTACCGTGCGCACCAACCGCCGCCGCTCGGCGGGCCGACCGCTCAGGGCCGCCAGGCGGGGGTAGTACACGCTGCTCATCAGGGCCGAAAACACCATGGTGTAGTTGTCGGAGAGCTTGGCCACGGCCTGCCACAAATCGGTGGGCCCCAGCCCAAACTGCCGGATCAGCACCTGGCGCAAGCTGAAATCTACGGCCTTACTGAACAGCAGCACACTCAGGGCCATCAGCAGAAAGCGCCCCAACGCCCGCAGGCCGGCCCAGCTAACCCGGCCCCGCAACGGCGGCAGCAGGCCGGCCCGGTGCGCTACCAGCAGCGCGGGCCCCAGGGTAGCGCCCTGGGCCAGTAAGTAGGCCAGCAGGGCCGCCGGTATCGAGCCGCCTCCAACCAGCACCGCCGCTACCACGGCCGGTCCCAGCAAGCTCAGCAGCACCGTCAGCCCCACGTAGGCCCGCAGCCGTCCCGCCGCCAGCAGCACCGATACCACCAAGGCGTGCCCCGTAAGCAAAGCCAGCCCCATCAGGAGGCCCGCTACCCATCCTAGGCCCATCCCGAACACGGCCACTAAGGGCTGGGGTACCAGAAGCAAGGCCAGGGCCGCCACTGCCAGGGCCGCCAGGTTCAGCACTAAGCCCGCCCCCAGCCAGGCCCGGTAGCGGCCCGAGCCGGCGCGTAGCGGTGCCAGGTATTTTACTACCCCCACGTGTACCCCATCGTTGGGCAGGGTAGTAAACAAGGCCATCAGGTTCTGAAAGTGGGCCAGCAGCGTCAGGCCACCGGGTCCGCCGTACACGGCCAGCAGCTTGTTCAGCACCAAGGCTCCCGCCGTACGCGCCCCCACGGCCACGCCCGAGCCCAGGGAGCCGCGCAGAAAGTGGCCCAGCACGGCCGCGCGGGGCTCAGGCCGGGAATCTGGGGCGGAAGAGGGAGTTGCCATGGCCCGCAAGTTACGCGCCGCAACGGCGTGCCCGACTACCGGCCGCCGAGGCCCGCTACATTACAGAGCCTTGGTAAACGACAGCTTGAGGCTGGCCACGCCCCCCAGGTGGCGCTTAAACTGCAGTAATGATTGATTTAGCCCCGTGGGCAGCGTGGAGGTGCCCAAATCCAGCAGCCGCATGCCGCTGGCCTGGCCAAACGCGTGCAGCCCGGCGTTGAGCAAGACCACGGGGCTCAGAGAGTTGTAGGCTACCGGGCTGGCCGGATAGAAGTTATAGAGCACGTCGGGGCTTACCTGAATGGCCACGGTCAGGGCTGCCCACTCGCCCTGGGCGTCCCTGACCGAAAACAGGAAGTGGTTGCGCGGAAACTTCTGAAACAGCTCCTGCAGCCGCTCCAAGGGCATGGACAAGATCTGGCCTTTTTCTTCCCGGCAGCGGCGCAGAAACTCGTAAGCCAGCGGCAGCAGCAGCGGGGGCTCCTGCTCGAAGCGCAGGCCGTGCCGCTCGCACTTGAGCAGGCGCCGGCGCTCCGAGGGGTGCAGGCCCGCCCGGTAGCTGCGGGTAAGCGGCAGATGCATGTTTATTTCGGCCAGTTCTACGCGGTAGCCCAGTTGGGTGAGCAGGTGCGTGAGCTGGGCGCTGGCCCGGGGCTGGTAGGCAAAGGCGGGGGGGCGCAACGTCAGCTGCCGGATTCCGCGCCCCTGCAGCTGCTCCTGCACCGCCTCCAAAAAAGCCCGCAGTACGGCATCGGATAGCCCGTCGGCGGCTTGTACGGCCCCGAAAGGTGCCTGCCAGGGGCTGCGGGCCTCGGTCTGGTCTTCGCCCTCGAACACTGAAAGCTGAGCTACCGTCTGGCCCACTTCCCTATTTTCCAGAAAAAAATGCAGCGGCTCGCCTGGTGATTTCTGGAGCGCTAGGTGGGCCGGCGTGAGGTAAAGCCACGGCGAATACGCCAAAGGCAACAAGGGCTCCGAGCCTGCTTCCAGCTGCAGCCGAACCGCGTACTGCCCACCGCCAGCGGGCAGCGGCCAGAAAAGAGGAGAGGCAGCAGGAGAAAGCAAAGGCGGCACGGTTAGGGGCAAAACAGCGGGCGAAAGTACAAGGATTTTAGTCGGAACCAGCCACTGAGAAGGCCTGGTGAAGGGCCCAGCGTACTTGCAATCAGCAACCCTGGCTTTCCACCAGCGCCCACAATTTGTCCGCTACCTTGCGCCAGGCAAAGCTTTATTGGTGTGAATGCCGTAAACTACCTCCACAATTGGCCGCTTGCTTTTGATGATGTCTGCCCCTGAGCCCACTCCCCTTACTACTACCCCGCCCCCCGTCCTACCCTTGCAGGAGGAGGAAGAAGAACAGCTCCACTCCCGCGGCATTGCCGACCACGACGCCACGCGCCAAGCCCGACAACAGGCCGTGGGGCAGCGCCCGGGCACGCTGGTTGTTCGGGAGGACTCCCTGAAACCCCGGCTGTTTCTGATTTCCTACGCCGATGACTTTCTGGAGGAGCGGGAATATCATGACTACGACCACCTACTGGCGTACTTCCGCCAGCACCCCGAGCGCCGGCACTGGATTGACGTGCGCGGCTACGACGACCTGCCCCTGATGCAGCGCCTGCAGGAGGACTTCCGCATTCACCCCCTGCAAATGGAGGACGTGCTGGGCGACTTTCAGCGGGCCAAAGTGGAGGAAACCGAGGACGGCCTGTTCCTGGTTTCGCGCATGACGGAGTTTACCCGCCTGCTCGACATCGACGACGATCAGCTGTCCATCTTTACCGGCCCCAACTACGTGCTCACCTTCCAGGATGATTACGAGGATTGCCTGGAGGCCGTGCGCCAGCGACTGCGCTCCACCCGCAGCACCATCCGCAGGCGCAGCTCCCTATACCTGGCCTACGCCCTCACCGACGTGGTACTCGACCATTACTACCCCACCATGGCCGCCATCGGCGACTACCTGGAGGTTCTGGAGGAGCGCATTTTCCAGGGCAACTCCGACCGGCGGGTACTGAACCGGATTCTGCACATCAAAAAGGACATCGTCCGATTTCGCCGCTTGGTGTACCCGGAGCGCGACAAGATTGCCGAGCTGTTGCGCCTGCCCGACGAGGAAATACCGGAAGAAATCAAGGTATTCTTCAAGGACTGCTACGACCACGCCATTCAGGCCCTGGACCTGGCCGAAAGCTACCGTGAAACCGTCAGCAGCCTGATTGACCTATACATGTCGGACCAGAGCAACCGGGCCAACGAGGTCATGAAAGTGCTGACCATTATCAGTAGCATCTTCATTCCGCTCAGCTTTGTGGTGGGTCTCTACGGCATGAACTTCCAGCGCGAAGCCCCCGACGGCCGCATCAACTACCTCAACATGCCGGAGCTCTACAGTCCCTGGGGCTACCCCATTCTTCTGGCAGTGCTGGCACTAATTGTCATCGGCCAGCTCACCTATTTCTACCGCAAAGGCTGGCTAACCAAGCGGTGAGGTAGTGAGTTAGTGGCCGGATAGGCGAGTGGAACCCGGCTGTCATCCTGACGAAGGAAGGACCTTATCCCGCGAGAACAAGTTGTTATTACGATTATCGTTACGCGGGATAAGGTCCTTCCTTCGTCAGGATGACAGCCGGGCTTATTTATTAACTCGCTGCCCCCTTTTTACTTCCCTGCGCAACCACTGTTTCGCTACCTCACTACCTCACCGAATCACCGCCTACTGGGCCAGTCGCACGTCGGTGCGGCGCAGCTCATTGCCCACTACCCGGAAGAGGTGGTACAAGCCGGTGGCGGGGTCATGGGTGAGCCCAATTTGGGGGGTGCTGCTGTCGAAGGGCTGGTCCCCCACCAGGCGGGCCCGGGCATCGTAGAGGTAGGCCTTGCCGGGGCCGGTTTCCGTGAGGGCGTACACCTGCCGCCCCGGCCCGAAGCTGAAGAACTGCACCGAGCGCGGAGCCGAAGTGATAAAGCGCTGGCTAAGCAACTGCTGGCCGGCGGGGCTGAACATCGTCAGCTGCCCCCCGTCTTCGCGCACCACCACGTAGGCGCGCTGCTCCTGATCGGGAACCAGCCGGAACTGGGTGGTACGGCTCCAGGTGGCCACCCGGGCGCGGCTCAACACGTCGCCGCTGAGGTTGAAGGTGACCCGCTCGCCGCGCTGGCTAACCACCGTGAGGCGGGTGCGGCTGAAAGAGGTGCCGGTTTCCACGAGCACGCCGCTGCCCAGGCGGGCCCCTATACTAATAGGAAAGCCGGGATAGGGCGCGCCGGCCTGGTCGAAGGCGTACACGTAGCCGTTTTCCAGCAGCACCAGAACTACGTCGCGCCCATCCACCGTCAGGTACTGGGGCGGACCGGCCAGCCGGAACTCCAGTTGCTTGGGCTGCCAGCCGGGGTAGGCCCGGCCTTGAGTATCGTAGAGAAACAGGTTGCCACTGGCCCCGGCCACCAGCAGGCGCCGCACCGCGCCCCCGGCGGGGGGCGAAATGCTCAGGGAGGTAGCCCGCACGGTATCGGGCAGGTTCAGGGGGAAGTTGGGCTGCACCTGCCCGCTGCTATTGTACTGAAACAGCTGGCTGGGAGTAGCCAGCAACACGCCCGTGCCGCCGGGCAGGCGGTAAATCGGTCCTACTACCGGCCCGGGCAAGGAATCAGACCAGGCCACCACGTTGTCGGGGGTGACGTAGTGAAGCACCCGGGCCGTATCCTGCACCAGCACGCCCGGCAGCTTGGTCCCGGCTACCGTTACCAGCTCGGGCGAGGAACTGAGGGGTAGCTTAAAATCGAGCACGCTGCCCGTGCCGTTGGGGTTTTGGGGGCGGGCCACGGCGGGCCCTACGGCCGGGTGGCGCAACACAAACTGGGTGAAGTACTGGGCGCCGGCTTCCCGCTCGTTGGCCGCCGGCACCCACTGCATGGCAATTTGGGGAAAGCGCTTGAACAGGCTTTCATTGCGCAGCAGTCCGGCCCGGCGCTCTTCCTGCAGGCCCCGCAGCAGCAGGTTCCAACAGTTGCGCGTGTCCAGCATAATGCTCAGCCGGGCCAGGGGTTGGGTATCTTGTAGGAAAGAAACCTGGGTAGGCGAGCGGCTCCAGACTTCCCCGGCCGCTACATCCGTCAGCCACTGGCGCAGGGCGGGCTCGTCGTCGCCAAAGGCCACGTAATTGCCTACCTGCGCTACCACCGGCTGCGGCCCGAAACCCTTGAACAAGGACCCTAGCAGCAGCTGCGGAAGCTCGGGCACGCCGGTTTGGTGCAGCTGATAGGCCCCCACCCGCCCAAAGGCCGGGCTGGCCCCCACGGCCCGCCGCATTTGGCCCAGCAGCAGCCCCACCTTCGCGGGGTTGGCCGTGTAAGCCACCGCCAGCTTGCCCGGCCGCGCCCGGGCCGAGGCCGTTGCCAGGTAGCACAGAGCTACTTCCTGGCTGAGCTGAGCCGTGAGACTATCCAGGAGAGGTTGCACACCCGGGGCCAGGGAGTCGGTGAGGGTCAGGGGCTGGCGGGTACCGCGCAGGGCCGCGGCCGGGCCCAGGCCCAGGTGCACCACCAGGGCCGTGCGCAAGGGGAGTACTTCGGCCATGTGCAGGCGCTGGGCGGGCTGGCCCACCAGCCGCTGGTGCAGGGCGTCGCGGGCGGTTTCGGGGTTGGCAAAACCGTTGAGGACCACCTTGTTGCCGACCAGCTTGAGTTGGGCCATTTCGTTGCGGGCCAGACTGGCCACGGCGGCTATTTCAGTGCCCAGCTCCTGGCGAAAGAACACGTTCATGAGTTGGGGTAGCCGCCGCTGGTTGAGCAGTAGGGTGGCATCCACGTCGCGGAGCTGAAAGTAATCGGTGCTCTGGAACTCGGCCGCGACGGTAGAGGCATCCAGGTTTTCCAGGCGACGGGCCACGGCCTCTACCAGCGCCGGATTGGCACTGATCAGCAGGTGGTTGCGGTAGTTGAGCATGGTTACGCCCTCCCCCGCGCCGGACCGGGGCCGTACCTCGGTCAGCACTTCGTCCCGGTAGTCGCGGGTAGTAACCAGGAAGCGCGGGTCGCGGCTGAGTCCTTCCACCAGGCTGCGCACTTGCCGGTATTCCCGCACGCTGCTGATGGGCACCTGAAACAGGATATCGAAGCGGCCGGGACTCGTGACGTGCAGGGAAGTCAAGACCCGCTTCCGGCCCAGAAAGCGCAGCACCACGTTGCGCCCCCCGGTCAGGCTGTCGGCCAGGGCCAGGTTGTCTTCCATCTGCTGGAAGTAGCGCACGGCCGTCAGGTTGTCCCAGAGCTGGGTTTCCTTGAGGTGGCGCACCAGCGTAGGATGGTCGCGGGTGACGGTAACCAGCACGGCATCGTCGGGCACCAGGGCCCAGGGGTCCACGGGTACGCGCGCTACAGTGCGGCGGTAATACACGTAGGAGCCCAGCGCCGTGAGCAGTAGCAAACCCGTCAGAAATACCAGTACTCGTTGCGACATGCAGGAAACCCAGGGAAATGGGCTGGCAAAAATAGGGGTTTGGATGGGAGCGTACGCCGGAAGCTATTCTGGGCTGGAAGATAGGCTACCGGCCTTGGTAAACTACAAGAAATATGGCCGAGTGGATGGCGCAGGCCAGTTGCGGCCCCGGGCAGCCGGGCGCAGCCACCGCGCGGCAACCGGCTCACTACCGCTGAGCTGGCGCGCATCGTTTTTCAAATCAGCGGAAACAGGAGAAGGCACCCGCCGTCTACGCAGAAACCAGGCGCGGGGCAGCGCGCCTTTGCCCTTATCTCCGGGCTAATCTTCTATCTTCCGGCCCGAAACACCCTTTACTCTCCCTTTATGTCCGAAAAACAAGGTCATTTTCAGCGGGCCATTACGCTGTTTGATGCCGTCATGATTGTGACCGGCAGCATGATTGGCTCCGGCATTTTTATCGTCTCCACGGGCATTGCCCGGCTGGTGGGCTCGGCCGGCTGGATGCTGGTCGTGTGGCTGGTGACGGGCGTCATTACCCTGGCCGGGGCCGTGAGCTACGGCGAGCTGTCCTCCATGTTTCCCAAGGTGGGTGGTCAGTACGTGTACCTGCGCGAGGCCTACAACAAGCTCGTGGCCTTTCTATACGGCTGGACGCTGTTTCTGGTAATCCAGACCGGGGTTATTGCGGCCGTGGCCGTGGCCTTCGCCCGCTTTACCGGGGTGCTGATTCCCTGGTTTTCGGAAAGCAACGTACTCCTGGAAGCCGGGGCGTTCAAGTTTACCACGGTGCAGCTGCTGGCCATTGGCTTGCTGATTTTCCTGACGTTTATCAACTCTCGGGGCGTGCGCTCGGGCAAGCTGATTGCCAACGTGTTCGGCAGCACCAAGCTGATTGCCCTGGCCCTATTGATTCTGTGCGGGTTTCTGTTTGGCATCAACGACCAGGCCGTTAGTCAGAACTTCCAGAACGTGTGGCAGGCCATGAGCTTCAACGCCGCCGGCCAGGGCGTGCCGCTGACCACCGGAGCCTTAGTAACGGCCATTGGCCTGGCCATGACGGGCTCCTTGTTCAGCTCCGACTCCTGGAACAACATCGGCTTTTCGGGCGACGAAATTGTGAAGCCCGAGCGTACTATTGTGCTGAGCATGGCCCTGGGTACGGCCATCGTAACGGCTCTTTACATCCTGATTAACGTGGTGTACCTGCTGGTGCTACCCCTGCAGGGCGACCCGAATGCTACCGACGTGCTGGGCCGCGGCATTATGTACGCCACCAACGAGCGGGTAGGCACGGCCGCCGCCGAAAGCATTCTGGGCGCGCCGGGCGCCTACGTGATGGCCGTCCTGATTATGATCAGCACCTTCAGCGCCGACAACAGCATTCTGATGTCGGGGGCCCGGGCCTACTATGCCATGGCCCGCGACGGGGTGTTCTTTTCGGGCATGGGCCGCCTCAACAAGGCTGGCGTGCCCAGCGTGGCCTTGTGGGCCCAGTGCGCCTGGGCCTGCGGGCTGTGCCTGTCGGGTTCCTATGGGGAGTTGTTGAACTACGTTATGTTCTCCGTAATTCTGTTTTACGTCATCACCATCATCGGCATTTTCATCTTGCGCCGCACCCGCCCCGAGGCACCCCGCCCCTACCGCGCCTTCGGCTACCCGCTGGTGCCCCTGCTGTACGTGGTGCTGGCCTCGGCCTTCTGCTTTATCCTGCTCACCGACCCCGAAAACTCCAAGTTTGCCCAGCGCGGCCTGCTGCTGGTGGCCCTGGGCGTGCCGGTGTATTTCTTGTTTGGTAAACGCCTGGGTAGCAGTCCGCCCCCTACCCCCGAGCCGTAGTAAGAACTTGCCGATCAGTAGAATACAACAGGCCCCGCCGGATTACCGGCGGGGCCTGTTGTAGTTAGGTGCTTGTAGCGTTAAAACGGACGCCAGCCACACAACATTGTTTTGCTTATCGGCGCCGGCGGCGCGGAGCATCCTCGCGCGGTACCAGGGTAACGTTCTGGGCTTGGCCGTTGCGAGCGTGCACTTCGTGGTCCTCGTAGCCGCCGTAGCCATACACCAGCGTGTTGTCGCCGGCCGGTACTTCAATGCTGTAGTTGCCGTTGGCATCGGTGCCGGCAACCCTGCGCGAGCCTTTCAGCATGACGGTGGCCCCGGCCAGGGGCTGGCCCTCCTCGTCGAGGATTCGGCCCGAGAGGGTGACGGTAGCAGGTGACGCCTCCGTGGCAGCGGGAGCGGCTGGCACCGGCTCAATAGCCACTGGCTCAGCGGCAGCATCGGCGCTTGGCGCTGCCAGGGCCGTTGCGGCCCCCGTTTCCGGGGTAGCGGTGGCCGAGCGGTTCATGGATTTCTTGGTGACAGCGGCTGCCTCCGCTTCAGCGTCGGCTTTGTTGGCAGTTTCCTCTTCGGTGGTCGACGCGGCTTCCTTTTCGCGGTGGCCGGTTACGCTCGCTTCTCCTAACTCCATGATGGGCATGGCGTTGGTAATGCGCCGCGTAGCTTGGGCCGGTAGCAGCACGTAGCCCAGCACCACCACAGCCACAATAATTCCGACAATAATTGCCAACCGGCCATTGCCAGAGGAAAGCTCTTCTTCCTCGTGGTTTAGGTCCGGGGTTAACTCATCCTGTTCTACTGGGGTAGTAGTTTTGGCATCCATAAAGTAATTGAGTTGAAAAAAGGTGTGGGAAGCGCGGGTGAAGAAGTCAGCAAAGCAGGTTGGCTCCTATCCGGACGAACGCCAGCTGTCTTATCGGACTCTAAAGATATAGGGAGGAAAACCTGCTAACCTAATGCGGCCTTTAGCCTGCTTGATTTATTTTTTTGTCATTCCGGCAATCAAAAGCGCTTTCAACGGGGCAAATCGGCAAAAAAATGCCGGCTGGCTCCCTACGTAGGAACCAGCCGGCAAGGCAGGTACTACCCGTTTTAAGGGATAGAGGCTTAGTCTTCCACGGGCTTGGCAGGGCCGCTGGTCGTCTTTTCGCCGAACTCTTGGTCGCGGGTGCGCAACTGGTGGTCCAGTTCAATGCTGCCCTCCGACTCGAAGCCGGGGCCCGCGGCGTGCTCCCCGGCATCGTTGTGTGTGTTGCCGCCCTGCGGAACGCCCTCGGCACCGCCAATGTGCAGGTTTTCCAGTTGGTCTTTCTGGTCGGAGCGCTGGGTGTAGCCGCCGGCGCCCTGGTTACGATAAGCGCTAGGGTCGTTGCCTTCCTTGCCGTTGCTCATCATCTTTTTGAATTCCTTTTCCTTTTCCTGCTGCTCGCTATAGGGAGCGGCGTGCTCGGTGTTTTCGGACAGGTTTTGGTTTTCGTTATCGTTGTTTACTTCGTTCTGGGGCGTTATCATCAGTGTAGGAGTTTTGGTGATGGATAGTTACTTCACCAGTACGGCTGCTACTCACCGGGGTTAGGCAAACTTGCCGGGAACTGCCGCGAAAAACCACTTCCCCCACAACGGCGTAGCTTTGCCCAGCTCGGGTTTCTTTTTCGCTCTGGCTTGGCACTGCATGCACCTCCTTATCATCGGCAATGGCATTACCGGCGTTACCTGCGCCCTCACGGTGCGGCAGCTTCAGCCCACGGCCCGCATTACCCTCGTTTCGGAGGAAAGCCTGCACCATTTTTCGCGCCCCGCCCTCATGTACGTGTACCTGGGCCACCTGCGCCCCCAAGACATCAAGCCCTACGAGGACTGGTTCTGGGCCGAAAACCGCCTGGAGCTGGTGCACGCCCGGGCCACGACCATCGATGCCGGGCGCAAAACCGTCAGCCTGAGCACGGGCCCTACCCTCACCTACGATAAGCTGCTACTGGCTACCGGCTCGGCGGGCCGCCGGGCCAACTGGCCGGGCCAGGAGCTAGCCGGGGTGCAAGGCCTGGTAACCCTCCCCGACCTGGAACGCATGACCCGGGACACGCACGGCGTGCGTGAGGCCGTGGTAGTGGGCGGCGGGCTGATTGGGGTAGAGCTGGCCGAAATGCTGAGCGCCAAAAACATTGCCGTGACGCTGCTGGTGCGCGAAACCCACTACTGGGCTTCCGTGCTGCCCGCCCAAGAAGCCGCCCTGGTTCAGCAGCAGCTAGCCGCCCATCACATCAACGTTCAGTACCGTACCCAGCTGGCCAAGATTCTGCCGGATGCCCAGCGCCGCGTGCGGGCCGTGCGCACCACCCAGGGCCAGGAGCTGCCCTGCCAGTGGGTCGGCCTCTCGATTGGGGTGGAGCCCAACCGGCAGCTGGCTCAGGCGGCCGGGGCCGAAACCGACCGGGGAATTCTGGTGGATGAGTACCTGCAAACCAGCCTGCCCGACGTGTACGCCGCCGGCGACTGCGCCCAGCACCGCCGCCCCGAGGCGGGCGAGGTGGCCATTGAACAGCTATGGTACACGGGTCGGCACCAGGGCGAAACCGTGGCCCACACCATCTGCGGGCAGCCGACGCGCTACCAGCGGGGCCCCTGGTACAACTCGGCCAAGTTCTTCGACCTGGAGTATCAAACCTACGGCCGCGTGCCCGCCCAAGTGCCCCCGGGCGAGCACACGTTCTGCTGGCAGCATCCCAGCGGGCGGCACTTATTGCGCCTGAATTTTCGTTCCGATACTACCCTCGCCGTCACGGGCCTGAACGCCCTGGGTCTACGCCAGCGCCACGACGTATGGGACCAGTGGCTACGGGCCGGCACCCCCGTTACCACCGTACTAGCCGAGCTGGGCGCCGCTAACTTCGACCCGGAGTTTTATCGCCAGCATGAGGCCGATGTGGTGCGGGCGTTCAACCAGCAGTATCCGCAGCACCCGGTGACGCTCCGGCGCCGGCGGGGACTTTTTTCTTTCCGTTCCTAACCGGACCGGCAGGGTTTGCCGGCCGTTTTGGCGAAACTCTGCCGCCTGTTTCACTTTGCTTGCCCTATGGATTTCTCCAAACTCTACCACCCCAGCGCCCTGAACAGCTTCCAGTACATTGCCCTGGTAGGCGCCGTCATGAGCGGGGCCGCGCAGCTGATTATCCGGCTGCTGGGCCACGCCCAGCCCGAAGGCTACAACTGGCTATACCTTTGCTGGTTAGGCCTGTACGTGGTGGGCTCCCTGCTGAACTTGTTCGGCAAGCCCCACGATCCGCACCATCACCATCATCACTAACCGCCGCGGCCACCCGGGCAGCTTCCGCAGCGCCCACGCAAAAAGTACCCGTTCGTGCTCCTAGCAGGCTGGTGGCTGCGTTAGTATGCGGAAGCTGCCGGCGGTAACCTCCGGCCTAGCTGATAGGGCTTTTCGCGCCGAAGCCAACGTATTCGTTTCTGTTTTCTGCCTTATGTCTACTGTTTCGCTTGCTGCCCCTACCCCGCCCGTTACGCCCGTTTCGGGAGTTGAGAAAGCACTGCTAACCCTGGTTGGGCTGGGGTTGCTGCTGCTGCTGCCGGTAGCTTTCGATGCGGATGCCGAGCGGGCCCGGCTGTGCTTTTTCGTAGCCCTGGGGCTGCTGAGTGCGGGCACGTTGGGCTGGGCTGCCTTTACATTTGGCCGGAAGCCCGCCGGTGTGCGCCAGGACAACCTCTGGCTGCGCGGCAGTACCGGCCGCGGCAGCCTGGCCTGGCTTACGGCGGTGGTCCTGACCGGCTTTTACGTGGTGCTCTACTGGTTTAGCGCCGATGATGGACAGGGCAACTTCGGGCCCCTCAATCAGCTCGTGCACGCCCTCGATCCGCTTAGCCAGGCCCTGCGCCGCCACCCCGCCGACCAGTGGTTTTTGTACGGTACGTTCTACACCCTAGCCGTGCTGGTGATGGGGGGCCGGGCGCTCTGGAAATACCGCCCCTCGCCCTACCAACAGATTCGTACGGTATCGGTGATGTTCTTTCAGCTGGGGTTTGCCTTCCTGCTGCCGGGCCTGATGCTGGCCCTGCAGCGCCCGGAGTACTACTTCAGCTACTTCTGGCCCCTGAAGCAAGACTACCTGTTTCCCGGCACGGTAAGCTACCTGCTCAAGGATGGCGGGCCAGGGCTGGGCGTATTTATGGTGTTCTGGGGAGCAGTCATGTCATTTCTGGCCACGCCGGTGCTTACCTACTTTTTCGGAAAGCGCTGGTACTGCTCCTGGGTGTGTGGCTGCGGGGGCTTGGCCGAAACCGCCGGCGACCCTTACCGCCACCTTTCCGATAAAAGTCGGGAAGCCTGGCGCTGGGAAGTACGCCTGATCTACCCAATTCTGGGGCTTATCGTACTGATTACGGCACTGCTGTGGCTGGGCGCGGCGGGCGCGCTGCCCGGCTGGTTTACTACCCCGCAGCAGTCGGGCGTGCCGCTGCTGGGGGGCCTGAGCCCGGTAGATGGCCTGGGCAAAGTGTACGGGTTCTTTATCGGCTCCATCTTCGCCGGGGTTATCGGGGTAGGGTTTTACCCTCTGATGGGCAGCCGGGTGTGGTGCCGTTTCGGGTGCCCCATGGCTGCTTACCTAGGGCTGTTGCAAAAGCACTTCTCCCGCTTCCGCATTACCACCAACGGCGGCCAGTGCATTTCCTGCGGCAACTGCTCCAACATCTGCGAAATGGGCATTGATGTAAAACAGTACGCCCAGCGCGGGGAGCCTATCATCCGGGCCGCCTGCGTGGGCTGCGGGCTGTGCAGCACGGTCTGCCCCCGCGGCGTGCTTAATCTGGAAAACGGACCGCGCGAAGGCCGCTACCAGGGCTCCCAGCTGATTACGGCCGAAAGCCTCCGGATTCTGAGCTAACAGCCCGCAGCACCTTCGCGCTAACCGGCTCATGGGCCATCAGGTTGCCTGAATCGGCACAACTGACCCAGCGGTGTAAATTGGTTATTCTCGCACCCTTCGCTGGGGCGGCAGCGGTGCAACGCTTTTTTCCGGGGCGGAAGCTGGCATTTTCATACGCGGCATTTTCTGACCGGCCGTGTCGGGCACCGCCACGCGCATAGTATGGGGCCGGGTTTGATAAGTACCGGAGGTGGTAGCCCGATCTGACTGCGGGCTTACGGCGCGTCGCTTCCGGCTTGAACTCCGCCCGTTGGCTCCACGCGGTTGGGGCTGGTTAACGCCCAAGGTTGGCCGGGTACTTACTTCGGTATCGGCAACGGGCGCAGATTGGGCATGCGCGGCATAGACCAGAAAACAGCAGCCGACCGACAGCAACATCTTCATAGTAATTCAGCTAGGGGATTCTAAAAACCGATTCTTCACGAGTATAAAAGGTTGCCCACCACCGCTTTATCCCAATAGGTTTTACTTCACAAACGCCAGCAGCGCCGCCAGAAACTGCGAAGTAGCTTCCAGGTGCGGAATGTGGCCTACCCCGGGCAACGGCACCAGCTTGGCTCCTTTAATTTGGGCGGCGGTCCGGCGGCCGAGTTCCGGATACTGGCCCATGCGGGCCAGCACGACGGGGTCCTTAATCAGGCCCTTACCCACTACCGTACGGTCGTCCTGCCCGATGATAAGCAAGGTGGGTACCTGCACCCGACTGAACTCGTAGCTCACGGGCTGCTGGTAAATCATGTCGAAGGTGAGGGCGTTGGCGCGGGCAACCCGCGGGAAATCGGGGTGGCGGGTTTGGGCCGCCAAGGGCAGCAGCCACTCGTCGTGGGCTTTGGGGTAGCCGTGGGGGTAGTAGGTAGCGTGGTACTTGCGGATGCTTTCCTCGGTGCTTTTGCGCTCCGAGGCTTCGGCCTGGGCAATGGGTTGGTAGGGCACGCCCAGGCGGTAGTCCTCCAGTCCGATGGGGTTTTCCAGCACCAGCCGCTCGGTGAGCTGCGGGTAGAGCAGGGCAAACCGGGTGGCCAGCATGCCGCCCATGCTGTGGCCAACCACCACTACCTTCTGCACGCCCAGCGTATCGAGCAGGCGGCGGGTGTTCAGGGCCAGTTGGTGAAAGGAATAATGAATATCCGGCTTGTCCGACTTGCCAAACCCTATCTGGTCTGGCACTACCACCCGGAAGCCGGCCCCGCTTAGGGCCTTAATGGTTTCGCGCCAGTAGGCCCCAAAAAAGTTTTTGCCGTGCAGGAGCACTACCGTGCGGCCGTTGGGCTTGCTGGTAGCGGCCACGTCCATGTAGGCCATGCGCAAGCGCTGGCCCTCAAGGGTCAGGGGCAGGTAGCGAACGGGAAAGGGATATTCGTACCCGTCGAGGGTAGCGTTGAGGCTGGTGGGCGCAGAAGGTTGGGCTGCCACTGAAGTAGTGAGCAGCGCCAGCAACAGCAGGCCGGAAAGGAAACGCAGCATAGCAGAAAAGCGAAAAGGAAGCAGTTGCTACTTCCAACCATCTTTCCGGCCCAGAGGTTACGCCGCCGCTGGCTACGCCCCCTGCGGACCGCGCTGCTTCAGGCGCAGCTCCAGCACGCGGGTGTCCTCGTTGCTCCAGATAAAGTTGCGCACGTCCTCGATGCGGAAGACAACCAGGCCATCGGGCAGGCCATATTCCGTGAAGCACTCCATCAGCACGTGCTCCTGGGTGAGTTGGCGCACGTAGCCGTAGTAATCCATGCTCAGGTGGGTGTATACGTTTACCAGCTGGCCAGCCTGGTGGGCCCGCTCCAGCAGCAGGGGCACCGTCAGGTCTTCCTGCTCCAGAAAAGCGGGCGACTTCAACCCGGCGTACACTTTGTCCAGGTTATCGGCCTTGAACTCGACGTGACGGGTGTACTGATCATCGAAATCCAACTGAAAGACGTCCAGCAGATTAAACGACTGGATGGCCGTGGGCATGCCGTCGCGGTTGATGATGCGCAGCACCACTACTTCCTCGGAGTAGCTCAGCACGTAACCCACCGAAAACCGCGACGGGTCGCCTTGGCTACTACGCACTCCTAACAGCCGCTTTTCCCGCCGGGCGCGCTCAAACACTTCTTGAAACAAATTGGGCATACTAACCTACGATACACGACTACACTTCCGGGTTCGCCAGCTTCTTCCTGCTTAGCCCATAGTGGGTCCACGGGCCGTATTTATGCCCGGCCCAGGATAACGGCTGGTCCGCGCAAGGAAGAAAGAGCAGCTTTCACTAACTGCCAGCCGAAGCTCAACAGTACGTGAAGCAGCAAAAGTAGGCAATTGCAAAGCTCAACCCTAGTTACTACTGTCGAGCTTTCGCAGAACTTCCCGGGCCTGAGCTACGTGGTCGGTGGCCCGGCTCATGGAGTTAAAGATATATTGAATAATTCCCTCCTTATCAATGACAAAGGTGACGCGCCCGGGCAGCAGGCCCAGCAGGGCGCGGGGCACCTCGTAGAGCTTGCGCACCTGCCCGCCGGCATCGGCCAGCAGCGGAAAAGGCAGGCGGTGCTTCTGGGTAAACTTCTGGTGGGAGGCCTCACTATCGGAGCTCACGCCCACTACCTCCGCCCCTAAGTCCTGAAAATCCTGGTACTGGTCGCGGAAGGAACAGGCTTCGGCGGTGCAGCCGGGCGTATCATCCTTGGGGTAGAAGTAAAGCACCACGCTGCGCTGGCCGCGCTGGTCGCGGAGGCGGAAGGTTTCGCCGGTGGTGGTGCGGAGGGTAAAGTCGGGGGCCTGGTCGCCAATCTGGAGCATGAGTACTACAAGTAAAGCTGGGGTATACGGCTAACCAAGAAACAGCGGCCGGAGTTGCAGGGCTTGGCCTGAGGTAGCGGCCCAGCAAAAGGCATGCGCGGGCGCTACCTCAGGCCAGTAAAAAGCAGAGTTCAGGGGCCGGAGGCGGTTTGTGGTCGGGTTGTGGGGCCGGAAGCGTCACACTTGCGCATCTTTGCAGGCTCAACCTTGCCCCACCCATGTCTGTTGCCCTTCTGCCGCCGGCCGTCATCGACGTTATTATCCCTGCTTACAACGAAGAGAAATCTATCGGCCGGGTACTGGCCGAAATTCCAAAGGGGTTGGTGCGCGAGGTAATTGTGGTAGATAACAACTCCCGTGACCAGACCGGCCCGGTGGCCGCCGCCGCCGGGGCTACCGTGCTGCGGGAGCCGCGCCCGGGTTATGGCCACGCCTGCCTGGCCGGCATGGCCCGCTGCTACGGCCGCCCCCTGGCCGAGCAGCCCGATATCATCGTGTTTCTGGACGGCGACTACTCCGACTACCCTGCCGATATGACGGCGCTGGTGGCCCCGCTGCTGCGCCAGGAAGCCGACCTGGTGATTGGCTCCCGGGCCCTGGGCCAGCGGGAGGCCGGCTCGATGCTACCCCAGCAACTGTTTGGCAACTGGCTGGCCACGAACCTGTTGCGCTACCTTTACGGAGCCCGTTTTACCGACCTGGGCCCGTTTCGGGCCGTGCGGCGCGAGGCCCTGCTCCGTATCGGCATGCAGGATACTACCTACGGCTGGACAGTAGAAATGCAGCTAAAGGCGGCGAAACTAGGGCTGCGCTGCACGGAAATACCCGTGCGTTACCGGCGGCGCATTGGCGTAAGCAAGGTGTCCGGCACGGTGAAGGGCACGCTGGGCGCGGGCTACAAAATCCTGTGGACTATTTTCCGCTACCTGTAACCCGCGGGAGCGGCTAGGCTGCTTTCGGGTCGAGTGCAGCCAGTACCATAACACCCAGTTCTTTTCCTCCTTTTTCTATTCCCCAGCTGCTTGCTACTTGCTTTACAACTTTTGCTGATTGGGTTGTACGGGCTCTGCCTGCTGCTGCTGCTGGGCTTTAGCGTGGGCCAGTGGCAACTCACCCGGCTGGCCCGCCGGGCCTACGCTGCTCCGCCCCAGCCTACCCCATCTGCCCCGGCCGAGTGGCCATTGGTGACGGTGCAGCTCCCCCTGTACAATGAGGTGTTTGTGGCCGAACGCCTGCTCGATGCCTGCGCCGTCCTGCGCTACCCCGCCGGGCGCCTGCACCTGCAAGTCCTCGATGACTCCACCGACGAAACCGTGACGCTGGTAGCCGCCCGGGTAGCGTACTACCGCGCCCAAGGTCTGCGCATCGACCATGTGCGCCGCCCTACCCGCGCGGGCTTCAAAGCCGGTGCCCTGGCCCACGGCCTCGCGCTTACCCGTGGGGAGCTGATTGCCATTTTTGACGCCGACTTCGTGCCCCCGCCCGATTTTCTGGAGCAAGTTATACCTCATTTTTTTCTTGATGAGGCGGAAAACACCCGCACCGGGGTAGTGCAAACCCGCTGGGGCCACCTCAACGAGGGCTACTCCTTGCTGACTACTCTGCAGGCCTTCGCCCTGAACGCTCACTTTTACGTGGAGCAGGTAGGCCGGCGGCAAGGCGGGCACTTCCTGAACTTCAACGGCACCGGGGGCGTGTGGCGCCGCGCCTGCATTGAGGACGCCGGCAACTGGCACGCCGATACCCTCACCGAAGACCTCGACCTGAGCTACCGGGCCCAGCTGCGGGGCTGGCACTTCCGCTACTTACCGCAGGTAGCGGCCCCGGCGGAGCTGCCCGCCACCATGGATGCCCTCAAGTCGCAGCAGTTCCGCTGGACCAAGGGGGGCGCCGAAACGGCTCGTAAGCACCTGGGTGCCGTATGGCGTTCAAACCAGCCCTTGGGCACGCGCCTGCAAGCTACTTTTCACTTGCTAAACAGCACGGTGTTTCTGGCTATTCTGCTGATGGCCGTGCTAAGCGTGCCACTGGTGTTCATGCGGGCCCGGGTGCCGCAGCTGGAGCCAGCCTTTCAAATGGCCACCGGCTTTCTGGTGGTGCTGGTGCCGCTGGTTTTCTACTTCCGCACGGCCTGGCAGCGGGCCGCCTTAGACCGGCCGCCGCCCCGGCCCGGCTTTGGGGGGCAGCTGCTGTTGTTTCTGGCGTTTTCCATGGGCTTGTCCTTGCACAACTCCCGGGCGGTGCTGCTTGGTTTGCTAGGCCAGCGCACCGCGTTTATCCGCACACCCAAGCTGGGGCTGGTGCAGCAGCCAGGGGCCTGGCGAGGCCGCCGCTACCGCACCAGCCGCCTGCTCAGCGGCCTCACGCTGCTGGAAGGGCTGTTGTGCCTGTACTTTCTAGTTGGAATCGGGGCCGGCATTTATCTGCGCGAGTTTGGACTCCTACCCACGCATGTGCTCCTGGCCACGGGTTACGGGCTGGTCTTTTACTATTCATTGCGGCATGCTTCCTAGGCTCCGAAGTAGAAACTGCTGCTAGCCCTGCCTTCGCCAACCTTGCCTCCTGCGCTGTTCTATGAAACCGGCCGTCCGTATTCTACTGCTTGCTGGTAGCGCCGCACTGTACGGAGTGCTGGCCTATGCTACTCCGCGGACGGAGTTTGGGCAGCTGCTGGGGATACTGCTGCTGGCATTTGGGCTATACGGCTGGGCAATGCGGGCGGGGTTACCTCTGCGCCAGGGCCTGGTGGCGGCGCTAGTATTGCGCTTGCTCTGGCTGCCGGCCCTGCCCGCCCTCTCCGACGATTACCACCGCTTTCGGTGGGACGGGCTACTGGTTGCTCAAGGCGTCAACCCGTATCAGTTCCGGCCCGATGAGCTGCTAAAACCCACGGGCCCACTTCCGGCCCAGCTGGCAGCCGAGCTATATCCCCGGCTCAATTCCCCGCATTACTATTCGGTGTACCCGCCGGTGTGTCAGGCAGCATTTGGGGCCGCGGCCCGCTTGTTTCCAACTTCGGCGCTGGGGTTTGTGGTAGTCCTGCGGCTGCTGATTCTGGGGGCGGAACTGGGCACGGCGTTGCTGCTGCTCGCCCTGTTACGGCGGTTCAACTTGCCAGCGCAACAAGCCTTGTGGTACTTGCTCAACCCGCTGGTACTCGTGGAGTTAACGGGCAATCTGCACTTCGAGGCGCTAGTCGTCTGCTTGCTGCTGCTGCTGCTCTGGCTGGCTACCCGTGGCCAAGTGGCGCGGGCAGGCGCGGCCCTGGCCTTGGCCGTCGCTACCAAGCTGCTGCCCCTGCTGGTGCTGCCCCTGCTGGTGCGCCGCCTGGATTGGGGCCAGCTACTGCGCTTTCTATCGGTGCTGGCAATAGGGCTGTTGGTGCTGTTCGCGCCCTTTCTATCCATTGAGTTGTTTCGCAACATCGGGCGCAGCCTCACGCTGTACTTCCGCAACTTTGAGTTTAATGCCAGCGTGTACTACCTGTTGCGGGCCGCCGGCCAGTGGTACAAGGGTTACAACGATATTGCCCGCATTGGGCCGGCGCTGGCGTGCGCTACGGCCGTGGGTAGCCTGCTGCTGGCAGCGCGCGAGCGGCAACCGGCCTGGGCAACACTTCCCCGCGCCCTGCTCCTGCTCCTGACGTTGTACTTTTTGCTGGCCACCACAGTACACCCGTGGTACATCACGCCACTGATAGCCCTGGGCGTGTTCACCCGCCTGCACTATCCCGTGGCGTGGTCGGGGCTGGCGGTGCTTTCCTATTCGGCCTACCGCACTTCCGCCTACACCGAAAACCTATGGGTGGTGGGGCTGGAATACGGGTTGCTGCTGGCGGTGTTGGTTGCGGATGCCCGGCAGGGCCGATTTAGCGCTCAGCCGCAGCGGGCGTAGCAGCGGCCGTATCAGGTGCAGCTGAACCGGCCGCTGCCACGGGCCAGTACACGTAGCGGCGCACTTGCTTGAGCCGGAGCGTGCGGCCGTCCCAGGTACTTTGGCGCAGCAGCACGTTGGGGTACCGTTTACCAAACCAATACACGTTCTGTTTTTGGTTGGTAAGCGCGACCGTCACGCACCAGGCCGGCTCGGGCGTGTCGGCCGTCAGGGCATCTTCCGTGCGAATCTGGGCGTGGTAAAGCACGGGCGGGGGGGCCTGGTTGGTTTGCTGGAGCTCATACACATCAGCTTTGAAGGTAGGCAGGGCTTCAAAGCGCAAGCTGCGCAGGGTGTACGGCAGCGCATCCTCGAACAGCACCACCCGCCGTAGCTGGCGCTGCCCTCCGCCCTGGCCGTCCCAGTACGAATTATAGGTTTGCACGTACTGCATACCGTCGTCGAGGATGGCCTTGAACGTGTTGCCGCACCACTCCTGCGAGGAGGTAGTAAGCTTGTAAAGCTGGGCTGGCTGGTCGCGCCGAAAGAACAGGGAAGTCAGAAAGTGGTAAGGGTACTGCTCCGTAGGAATAGTGCAGAACTGGTTTACTTTCATCACCGGAAACACGTCTTTACGGCGCGTATCGTCGGTTTTAACGTTATACTGCTGGTTGAACTCCTCCTTAACCGTAATGAGCGTGAAGTCGAATCGGCGGGGTTCCCCGTACACTACCCGCTCGGCCTCATAGGTAGCTACCTCGGCCTTGCCATCTTCCCACAACCGATCCATGGCCCACTGCTGGCGCAGGGGGCCGCCCCGCCGGGTCAGGGGGTTCTCGGTAGCGGTGGCCGGAGCCGCGGCCGGCGTCGCCGGTTTGCTACCCGAATCAGTGGAACAAGACAGCAGACCAGCGCTCAGGGCGCCGCCCACTACGAAGGCAACTGTACGCATGGAAGGAAAACAAAAGCTCAGGGGTGCGCTACAGTACGCGCAAACCCTGCTCAAATGTTTTCCCGGTGGTAGCTTCCCAGGCACGCAGGTCAGCCCCGGTATCAATGTCGCTGAGTTCAGAAAGCAGATGAAGCCGCAGCCCCAGTTGCTTCACATCGGCCACGGTAGCGGAACGTACGGTGTCAGTACTCCAGCTTTTCCCCGTGAATAAGCTCGACCATAGCTGCTTCATTCCCAGCAGGTAGTACCCTCCATCGGTGGCGGGCCCGAGTACTACATCGTGGGTGCGCAGGGCATCGAAAGCGTCCGTCAGGTGGGCTGTCGTCAGGCCCGGACAATCCGTCCCGATAATAACCACCGCCGAGGCCTGCCGTTCAAAATCGTGGGCAAAAGCCGCCTGCATTTTCTCCCCCAGGTCGCCGGCCGGCTGGGGAAGCTGCTCATAACCGGTCCACTCGTCAGTCAGGTCAGCAGCCGGGCCAGCTTCGGCCAGCCACACGGTTTTGTGTACCGGCAAGGAAGCCACCACAGCTCGGGTGTGAGCCAGCAGCTGGCGGTATACTTTCAAGGCTGCTTCGGCCCCAATGTCCGCCGCCAAACGCGTTTTCACGCGCCCCAGCTCCGGGTATCGGGCAAAAACAACCAAGCGGTTAAGCGCTGCATCGGCCATGGAATTGTTATTCATACACCGGGTTTCCTTGTTTCAGCCAGGCGCGCCACATCACCGAATAGGGGTGCACGTTGGTTGTCGGTCCGTGTGCGTTTACTAGGCTGTGGCCATCGTTTACCCACTGAAAAATGCCCCCGTACAAATTGCGCACATCCTGAAAGCCCTGCTCCCGCAGCCACGCCCCCACCTGCTCGCTCCGGGCCCCCACGGTGCAGTACACCACGACCGGCTGGGTACGGGACAACTGGCGTAAGTTGGTGTCACGGAAATGGTCGAAATCTACGAAGCGGGCCCCTTTTAAGTGACTTACTCGGTATTCAGCCGGGGTGCGAGTGTCCAGCAGCACAACCGACGCGGGGTTGCGCTGTAGACTAGCGGCCAGGGCCGCGGGCTGCACCAAGGGCACCGTCTGTTTATACAGTAGCCGCAGCATATGGTCGTAAGCCGTCATAGTGGAGGCTGGCGCGGGGGCGGAAGTAGCAGATTTGGGCTGTTGCCCGCAAGCCGTTAGAGCGGCGGCCAGAAGTCCCGCAAGCAGGCTGGAGCCTCGTTTCATGTATGTTTCAGTATGCCTAGGTTGAAGCGTAATCATGTTACCCCACTACCATTCTGGCAAGTAACAACTACTGGCTGACGGGCAGCCTTTGCCGGCTACCTGTGCTACTGTTCAAGCAGTTGTGCCGCCACAGCTGGAACCGGCCCCGGCAGTGCAGCCGTAGCAATGCTGGTTGATGACGATGGCCCGCGCGTTGAGTTGGGCCTCATCGAAGTCCCGGATGTGCTGTACCGGGCTGGCTACCGTCAGGTCCAGCATCTGGTTGAAGTCGCAGTCGTAAAGCTGCCCATCCCAGCCAATACTAAGCGTAGATCGGCACATGACGTTAGCCGCGGCCACCGGGTTGTAAGCCGCCACTAGCTTTTCCATGTAGCCCTCGTAGTTGCCGCTTTCCAGCAAATACTCCAGGAAGCGGCTCACGGGTAGATTGGTAATGGTGAGCAGGTTGTTGAACACGATGCCGTACTCCCGCCCGAGGCGCTGCTTGAACTCCCGCTCCAGCCCGGCTTGGCTGCCCGGCATAAAAGCTCCGGAAGGATTATATACCAGGTCCAGGCTCAGACCCGAGCCTTCCTGCCCGTAGCCCACGGCATTGAGCATTCTCAGGGCCCGGATAGAGCGTTCGAACACGCCTTCCCCGCGCTGAGCATCGGTACGGCCCGCTGAAAAGTGGGGCAATGACGACACCACCCGCACCCGGTGGCGGGCAAAGAACTCGGGCAGGTCGTGGTACTTCTTATTGGCCACGATTATGGTCAGGTTGCAGCGCACAATGATTTCCCGCCCCAAGGCCGAAATCTGCTCCACCAGCCACCGGAAGTCTGGGTTCATCTCCGGAGCGCCGCCGGTCAGGTCCACCGTAGCAATGCTGGTGCGGGCCAGGGCATCGAGGCAGAGCTGCATGGTGGCCCGGGTCATGATTTCAGTGCGGTCGGGTCCGGCATCTACGTGGCAGTGCTTGCACACCTGGTTGCACATCTTGCCCACATTTATCTGCATGATGCTCAGGCCGGTAGGCAGCAAGGGCAGTAAGCCGCTCTGTTGCAGCTTGTGGGCGAACGGCGGCAGATGCGCACCTTCCGCCTCCGCCTGGGTCAGCACGTTGAGTTGGTAGGCCGTATCCGCTAGGGGAGCGTGCCGGGCCAGCAGGGACTTGATCATGCGCTATGAACTCCTAAGCTAACAGGGTAGTTCGCCGCTTCAGCAAGCAGCAAACCCCATTGGCAGCTGACTACATGCTTAACTCCTTGGCTTTGTTCATCATCTGCACGCCGTGCACCAGTGCAGCCCCGCCTTTAATGGCAGCTGCCACATGTACGGCCTCCATCATCTGGGCCTCGTCGGCGCCTTTCTGCAGGGAGTCGGAAGTGTAGGCATCAATACAGTACGGGCACTGCACGGCGTGGGCGACGGCCAGGGCAATCAGGGATTTTTCCCGTTCGGTCAGGGCCCCGTCTTTAAATACCTCGGCGTAGTAGGCAAAAAATTTGTTGCCCATTTCCGGCTGCCACTCCGTAATATTACCAAACTTGGCCAAGTCCGCAGGATTGTAATACGTGCTCATAATTAGGTTTTTATCTTTTGCTGAATGAATTAAGAATTAAGCTGATTCCGGCCAGCTGAGGCGGGCTGTTCCGCTGGCACTAGCTAGTAAGCGCTCAACTAGGCGGTAGGTTTTATGCGCCGCACCCGGATGCGTACTTCCTCCCCGTTTTCGTTGGTAGTAGGCTCTACTTTAATGACGTCAGCTTCATCGAAGTACTTGGCCAGCCCGCGCACAATGCCCACGGCCAAAGCCCCCATCCGCCGCTTCGACACATAGTCGATAAACAGCTCATCGGGGCCAATGCGGGTAACGTTGAGCACGGGCGGTGCATTCTCGGCGTGCTCACTACGCACCTGCCGGTGCATGGTGTTCTCGGTATGCTCAATCATGTCGAGCGTGTTCCAGCCGGGCTGTAACAGGCGCTGGTACATGTACATAAGGTCGGGCACCAAATACTCACCGAACTTCTCGTGCAGCTCATCGGCCGACAGCCCGGTCATCTCGGCAGCCTGCCCAACTAGCCGGTACATGTGCTCATCGGGGTACACATGTTTGTGGTCGAAATCGGTAGCAGTAAGCCCCGAATTTTCTAGCAGCTGAATCCAGGTACTGTGGTCGTACTGGGTCTGAACGTAGCGCTTCAGAAGCGTAAATATGGTTCCGTGCACGGGGTTGGTGGCTGGGGTTGGAATCGGAAGATAACCGAAAACCAGTTATCCGCCAGCCAAAGAACAGAATAAGGAGCAGGCCGCTTGCGCCGCCTGCTCCCTATTGCACTGGTGTGTTACCGCTACAGGTTCCCGATTACAGTCATGGTGCTCAGCGTGGGCGAAGCTACCCCACCTGCGTCCTCTACCGTCATGGCAAAGGCCTGGGCGCTGGCTATGTCCTTCATCTGCTGGATACTGTCGCCGCTGGCCGTAGCGCTGGCTAGTACCCCGGCGTCAACGGGCTTGCCGTTGTCGAGGGCCCAGAGCTGGTACTGCTTACCAGTAGGCGGTGCTGGCAAGTTGCGGACATCCACGTACACGGCTTTGGTCTGCGGGTTGTAGTACACGCGAGCCAGAGCGTCCGGAGCTTTGGGCGTACCCTTCAGATCCACGGTGCGGAAGGCTTGGTTGCGCAGTACGGAAAGCTGTTGGTCTCGCTCGTTCAGGGCTGCTTTCTGAGTGGCTGCGTAGCGCGACTGTTCGGTTTGAGCTACCTCTAGGTTGGCTTCAGTTTCACGCAGCCGACTATATAAGAGGAAATTACCTAGGGCACTCAGCACCAACAGGGCTACCGAAGCCGCAATCAGCCACCGCGTACGGCTGCCATTAGCGGTTTCTACGGGCATTTGCCGCACTACGGCTTCCCCGGCGGGGGTAGCAGCAGGCGCCGCCGCTACAGGTGCCGAAGCGACCATGCGGGGCTGGGTGGAGCCGTCGTCGGTAGACGGACGGCTGGTGTTTTGTTCTGGGGCCTGAATGGCTTGCTGCCAGCCGGTCAGTACCCGTTCCCGCATATCAGGGGGCGGGGTAAGGGCGTGGGCTTCAGCGTAGGCATCCAAGCTCGCAATAACTGTTTTCAACTCCCGGTTTATTTCCGGGTGCTGCCGTGCGATGCGCTCTACTTCGGCGCGCTCGACCTCGTTGAGTACGCCCAGGGCGTATTCCTCAAGGATACCAGATTCGATATATTCCTGGATATTCACGATTACCGAATCAATTTAGAAAGTACTTTGATGGCCGCCCGGGCGCGGGTTTTAACCGTACCGAGCGGGAGGTTGAGTTCTTCTGCCACTTCGCTTTGCGTAAATCCGCCGAAATAAAGCAGGTCCACGATTTGCCGCTGCTCCGGATTCAGCTGGCGCGTCATTTCCTGCAAGCCAATGTGCTCAGGCCGGAACGAGGGTTCGGCGGCCTGGCGCAGCGCTGCACTTTCTTCGATTGGCTGCGTACGACTACCTACGCGGTACTGTCGGGAGCGGATTTTGTCGATGGCTAAATTTCGGCACACATTCATTACCCACGTAAACAAACGCCCTTTTTCGGCGTCGTAGGAAGGAAAGGAGTGCCAGATTTTGACCATGGCTTCCTGCAAAACGTCCTCCGCAATTTCTTCTTTCTTGACGATGCGCATAATCACACCGAACAGGGCTGCGGAGTACTTGTCGTAGAAGATGGTCATGGCCCCTTCGTCCCGGTCGCGCAGGCGTTGCACGAGCAGAACTTCAGTTTCGAGGGCAGCTGACTCAGGAGTAGGAACAGACACGGGCAGCAACTAATGGAAACAGGGTGGCGTAGCAATGCCAGCCCTGCAGATGAAACGAAAGTACTGGATAAACTTACATTTCGACACGTAGGCACCCAAAAAGTGCAAACCACGCACCTGAACATCTTGCTACGGTCCTTGTACGGTCGAAGTTACCACTGCCGAGGTTAACCAAGGAGCCAGTTTACTTGTTCATTCCTTCTTTACGCCCCGGTCTCCTATAGGCCTGTTTTCATTCTGTATTCTCATGGCTATTGAATCTTTCAACCCTCACACGGGTCGCGTAGAGCGTCGGTTCCGGGCATTCAGCTGGGTTAAAACCGAGCGTATTCTGGCCCAAGCTCACCGGGCCTTTGGCGAGTGGCGCACTACCTCATTCGCGCACCGGGCCGGCCTGATGCGCCGGGCCGCCGAGCTGCTGCGGGAGCGGCAAGATGAGTTGGCCCGCCTGATGGCCCTGGAAATGGGCAAGCCCGTCGTGGATGGCCGCGCCGAAGTGCAAAAGTGCGCCCTCACCTGTGACTACTACGCCCAGCACGCCGAGCACTTCCTGGCCGACGAGGAAATCAAGACGGAGGCCCAGCGTAGCTTTATTTCCCACGAGCCCATTGGGGTAGTGCTGGCCGTGATGCCCTGGAACTTTCCGTTCTGGCAGGTAGTGCGCTTTGCCGCCCCGGCTCTGATGGCGGGCAACGTGGGCCTGCTCAAGCACGCCTCTAACGTGCCACAGTGCGCCCTGGCCCTGGAGCAGATTTTTCACGATGCCGGCTTTCCTCCCGCCACCTTTCGTGCCCTGCTCATTGGCTCCGATTTGGTAAGCCAGCTCATTGAGGACGACCGGGTGAAAGCCGTGACGCTCACCGGCTCGGAGCCGGCCGGGGCGCAGGTGGCTGCCACGGCCGGCCGCCAAATCAAGAAAACGGTGCTGGAACTGGGCGGCTCCGATGCCTTTATTGTGCTGGCCGACGCCGACGTGGAGCTAGCCGCCAAAACCGCCGCCCAGGCCCGTATGATTAACGCCGGCCAGAGCTGCATTGCCGCCAAGCGCTTTATTATAGAGAAGCCCGTGCTCAAGGAGTTTGTGGCCAAGATGAAAGCGCACCTGCTGGCCTTCCGCCCCGGCGACCCGCTCGACGAGGCCACCCAGTACGGCCCCCTGGCCCGCCCTGACCTGGCCGACGAGTTGACCCAGCAGGTAGAGGACTCAGTGCGGCAGGGTGCCAAGGTGGAGTTGTTCGGGGGCCAGAGCAAGCCCGGCACGGCCCTGTTCCGGCCCGTTATTCTGACCCGCGTGAAGCCCGGCCAGCGCGCCTACGAGGAAGAGTTTTTTGGTCCCGTGGCCATTATCCTGGAAGCTAAAGATGCCGACGACGCCATTCGCCTCGCCAACGACTCCCGTTTCGGCCTGGGCGGCTCCATCTGGACTCGCGACGCCAGTCGCGGCGAGCAATTGGCGCGGCGCGTGGAGGCCGGCGCAGTATTCGTGAACAGCATGGTGAAATCGTCGCCGGAAATGCCGTTCGGAGGCGTCAAGAAATCGGGCTACGGGCGGGAGCTTTCCCACCTGGGCATCCGGGAGTTTGTCAATCAGAAGTCTATCTGGGTAGCCAAGGAAACCAAGCCAGAAGCACAGAAGAAAGTTGAGTAGTTAGCTATTTGGGAGTTAAAGCAAGCGGTAAACTTCCCTTTAGTGTACCTGCTTGGTCGCTTCTGGGTAAGGCGGGTTGAATAGCTTGAACAGGCATCTCTGCTCTCAGCAGTAGACTACTCTGAAAGGCCGTCCAGCCGCCATAGAGCATTTTCGCAATTACGCCTGACCAACTGCACTCGACTTTCTACCCTGCCAAACCCGCTCCAACCCTACCCCTGCCAGTACCCCCAGCGTGTAGCAAAGCAAGTCGCTCCAAAGAAAGCCCTGGCCCAGCACGAGGCTGCCGGGCCAGGTGTGACGCAGGGCATCCAGCCAGGGCGCGTGGTAGAGCTGGCTGAATTCGGTGCCAAAAGCAAAGCTCAGGGCCACGGCGCCAACCCGGCCGCTACCCCAGCGCGGCCAGCCCAAGCCAACCAGCCAAAACACCAGCAAAGCCCACAGCGCGTCGCCGGCGTAAGTCCCTACCCAGGCTGGCCATAGCGGCGCAAACCGGCGGGAAGCCACACCCAGGGCTATAGTTAGCAGGCTTAGCCCCCCGTACCACATTCTGTTTCTATTCACCATACAGCATTCATCAAAGGCAACAGGAAACCAAAATTAGTGTTTACTTTGTATTTCAAAGTAATTTGTAATAAGACTATAACGAAGCGGGCACCAGGGCCGGCGCTTGGGCGTTTCATCTTGGAAATAGAAAAAACATGGAGTATTTCGTAGCGCAAGACTCGGTGGTGCGCGCCATTTGGGGCAAGGCCGACACGGTGCTGTTCATTTTTGCGGGAGCGGCGGCCGAGTTTGCCGTCAATAAGGCCGTCGACTGGCTGTACTTTACGGGCCGCCTGCCCGCCGACCCATTGGGCCGGCTGTTTTCCACCGTGGAGTATGCCCGCCAGATAGTGTTTGCCGAGCGCCACGGAGCCGAGCGGGCCATTGACACCATTGCCGCCATTCACGCCGCCGTGGAAGCCAAGCGGGGTCAGCGCATTCCGGCCTGGGCTTACCGCGACGTGCTTTACATGCTTATCGACTACTCCATCCGGGCCTATGAACTGCTGGAACGGCCCTTATCTGAGGCGGAAAAAGCCGAGGTATGTGCCGTGTTCTGCCGGGTAGGGCAGCGCATGGGCATTCCTGATTTGCCAGCTACTTACTCGGCCTGGCTCCTAGATCGGGAGCATCATGTGGCGCAGGACTTGGCGCACAGCCCTTTTACCACCAACCTGTATGCCCAATACCGCAAGCACCTGGGGCCCCTGCGGTACCAGTTGCTGCTGCAGGGGCAGGCATTGGTAGTACCTGCCCCGGTTCGGGCGCTGTTGGGGCTGGGCCGGCGCTCCTGGTTGCAGCCCGTAGTGCCCATTTACCGCCGCACCCAGCACCTGGCCTTAAGCAAATGGGTGAAAACTAGCCTACTGCCAGCCGCCTACCGGGCCCAGATCAACGCCCTGGACCAGGAGCCGGCTGTGGCGCGGCCCCTGGCAGCGTAAGCCCGGGCCGCTACCGCAAGAGTAGCAAAGCAACTGGCACTCGTCTTAGCCACAGCGGGTAAAAAATCCGGGCCGAAGCATTTGTTTTTTAAGCGCCCAAAGCTGGCGCGAAGTACCTGTCATCGGAGCCAACGCGGCCCGGATGGCAGGTATTTTTGCTTGTGTTGTAGGCGTATTGGCTTGTAGACAAAGCCGGGAATTGGGGCATGCAGGCCAGAAACGGGGCTTGGAAATAGCCGCCAAAGGGAAATACATTAGCACTATTCGCGGCCCTGGTTGAATTATTCTCCAGGCAAAAATTACTCGGTTCCGCCGCTCACGAGCGGGCAGCCTACTGCTCCGGCCACAGATGACTTCTTCGCTACCCCTGCCCGCAGCTGCTTGAACTACAGCCCGTTGCTGCTGGCCTCCGCGCTTGCTCCAACCTTTTTTGTCCTCCAAACCCCACCGTTATGAAAAGAACTTTCTACCAGTATGTCCATCGAGTCCGTGCGCGGGGCTTGGCCTTGATTGGCGGACTCTGCTTAATAACCCAGCTACCCGCCCAGGCCCAGCAGCAGCTCGTGTGGGAGGAGAACTTCAATGGCACCACCATCAACCCCGCTACCTGGACCTTTGACCAGGGCGACGGGTGCGCCCAGGGGGTATGCGGCTGGGGCAATAGTGAGCTGGAAACCTACACCAACCGCCCCGAAAACGCCCGCGTGGAAGGCGGCAACCTTATCATTGAGGCCCGGCGCGAAAACTACCAGGGCAAGTCCTTTACCTCGGCCCGCCTGAAAACCCTGGGCCGCGTGCAGTTCAAATACGGTACGCTGGAAGCCCGCATCAAGGTACCCAACCTGCAAAACGGGCTGTGGCCGGCCTTCTGGATGCTGGGCGCCACCGGCACCTGGCCGGCCAGCGGCGAGGTCGACATTATGGAAATGGGCTCGGCCGCCGCCATTCAGGCCGGGCTCACCAACCGCCGCCTGGGCGGGGCTACCCACTGGGAAAACGCCGGCACTCACGCCGCCTACGACACCCACTACGACAGCCCCACCGACCTCACGGCCGACTACCACGTGTACCGCATGAGCTGGGACAGTCAGCTTATCCGCATGTTTATTGATGGCACCGAGTACTACGCCATCGACATATCCAAGGCCGCAGCCGCTGATTTAGAGGAGTTTCACCAGGCCCAGTACATTTTGCTGAACCTGGCCGTGGGCGGGCAGTACACCGGCATTTACGACCCAAATGCCATTACGGCGCCCCTGCCGGGCCAGATGCTGGTCGACTACATCCGCCTCTACCAGAGCCCCGGCGACGAACTCTACCTGGGCACCAACAACAGCATTGCCGGCGACTTCGGCATTTACACCGAAAACCCGGCCATACCCAACCGGCTCCGCTACGGGCAGGACGCCAACCTCTACCTCTGGAACAACCTCACCAACCTTGCCGGCGCTACGCCTTTCGAGGGCCAGGAAGTGCTGGCTCTGCGCGCCAACGCGGGCAGCTGGTTTGGCTTCGGGGTTGATAATCAGGTGAAAAACCTGGCCGCTTTTGCCAATGGCTCCCTCAAGTTTCAGTTTAAGACTACCTACGCCGGACAATTCAAGTTCGGGATGAAGTCGGGGGCCGGGGAAAGCTGGGTTGATTTTCCGGCCGGCAGCAGCAAGTACGGACTGGTGCGCGACGGGCAGTGGCACGAAGTGGTGCTGCCCCTGTCGGCCTTCAATAACGGCGACCTGGCCGCAGTGACGCAGACGTTTATGTTTGCCGGCGACGCGGCCAGCTCCCAGGCCGATTTTTACTTCGACCACATCTACTACAGCGGCGGCGTGGCCGCCAACCCCGCCCCCACCGTCAGCCTGACTTCGCCCGCCCCCGAGGCCCTGATTACCACTCCGGCCACCCTCACCCTCACGGCCAACGCCGCCGATGCCAACGGCTCGGTTACGAAAGTGGAGTTTTACAGCGGATTTACTCTCGTTGGCACGGCCACTACGGCGCCCTATAGCGCCACCTGGCCAAGCGTAGCACCAGGCACCTACACGCTCACGGCCAAGGCGACGGATAACGAAGGGGTAGTGACTACCTCGGCCCCGGTTACCGTGTTTGTGGCCGCGCCAAATAACGCAGACCCGGCCGTCAGCCTCACTGCTCCCACGGCCACGACCAGCTTCACCACGCCCGCTACCATCACGCTGGAAGCCAATGCCACCGATGCTGATGGCAGCGTGTACAAGGTAGAGTTCTATAACGGCACCACCCTGCTGGGCACCGATTTCACCAGCCCGCACACCTACACCTGGAGCGGGGTAGCCGCCGGCACCTACTCGCTCACGGCCAAGGTAACCGACAACGGCAAGCGCACGACCACCTCGGCAGCGGTGAGCATCACGGTCCGCAGCAACGTGATGGCGGGCCCGAACTTCGGGGTGTACACGGATAACGCCCAGATGACAGACAAGCTAGCGCTGGGTCAGGATGCGAATCTGTATATCTGGAACAACCTCAGCCCCCTTGCCTCCCCTACCCCTTTTGAGGGCCCGAACGTGCTGGCTTTGCGCGCCAGCGCCGGCAACTGGTTTGGCTTCGGTATTGCCAATGACATCAAGAACCTGGCGGCATTCAAGGGGGGAGCCCTGAAGTTTCAGTTCAAGACTACCTACGGCGGGCAGTTCAAGTTCGGGGTCAAAACTGGCGGGGCCGAAGGCTGGGTTGATTTCCCGGCCGGCGCCACCCAATTTGGTCTGCAGCGCGACGGGCAGTGGCACGAGGTAAGTATTCCGCTGCAGGCGTTCGGCAACCTCGACTGGGCTACCCTGGAGCAGGCCCTGATGTTTGCCGGCGACGCCCCGGCCGCTCCGGCGGATTTCTACTTCGATAACGTGTACTACAACACCCAGCCAGTGGTAGTAGCCCCGGTCACCTATTGCGGCACCGCCGCCAGCGGCGACTATAGTTACGCCGTAACCACTACCGGCACCAGTGTAAACTTCACGTTTCACCCCCTGGGAAGCGTAGCGGGCGGTAACCTGGCTATCCTGTACGTAAACGGCCCGGGCTACAGCATGACCAAGAACGCGGCTGGTGACTTCACCTACACCCTGCCCAACCAAACGGCCGGTCAGGCCTTAAGCTTCTACTTTACCTACGCCGTGCCCGGCGCCGGCGAGCGAAATTCCGCTGCTACGCCCCACAGCTACACCGTGGGCACTCCCTGTGGCAGCACGCCGGCTCCTGCCGCACCCACCGTTAGCCTGACTTCGCCGGCCGCTTCGGCCAGCTTTACGGCCCCGGCTACCATTACCCTCACGGCCACGGCGGCCGATACGGATGGTACCATTACCAAGGTAGAGTTTTACCAGGGCACTACCCTGCTAGGCACCAGCACCGCCAGCCCCTACAGCTTTACCTGGACTGGCGCAGCGGCCGGCTCATACTCACTGACTGCCAAAGCCTTCGACAATGCGGGCCTTTCCGCTGCCTCCGCAGCCGTGGCCGTAACGGTAACGGGCGGCTCTGCTCCGGGCGGCAATATGGGCTATTGCGGTACGGCCGCCAACGGCGACTACAGCTGGCAAGCCGTCACGACGGGTAGCAGCGTGGCCTTTACTTTCCATCCGCTGGGGGCTACGGCGGGGGGTAACCTGGCTATTGTATACGTGAATGGCCCGGGCTATATGATGAGCAAAAATTCAGCGGGCGACTTTACCTACACGGTTCCGAACCAGACCAATGGCACTGTCCTGAACGTGTACTTCACTTACCAGGTAGGCCCCGGCGGGCCGGAGCGCAACTCGGCCGCTACTCCACACGCGTACACCGTAGGGGCCAGCTGCGGCGCGGCACCCGTTAACGCGGCGCCCACCGTGGCCTTAACTTCGCCTACGGCTACCAGCTTCCCAGCGCCGGCCACTATTACCCTCACAGCTTCGGCCTCGGACTCGGATGGCACCATCAGCAAAGTAGAGTTCTACCAGGGCACTACCCTGCTCGGCTCCGATGCTACGGCTCCGTACAGCTTCACCTGGGGCAACGTGCCGGTGGGCGCTTACTCGCTCACGGCCAAGGCGTTTGACGATAAAAACTTGTCAACCACTTCGACTGCCGTGCTCATTACCGTTGCGGTTCCGGATGCCGATAACGACGGCTACCCCGCCGACCAGGACTGCGACGACAACAATGCCGCCGTGCACCCGGGCCTCGTATTCTACGCCGATGCCGACGGCGACGGCTTCGGCAATGCGGCCGCTCCTCCGGTAACGGCCTGCGCTACTCCCGCCGGCTACACCTTGCGGGCCGGCGACTGCAACGACCAGGATGCCGCCATTAACCCCGCCGCTCAGGACGCGTGCGGCCAGGACCGCAACTGCGACGGTAAGCTGGACTTGCCCGCCCAGGTGGCTCCCACTGTTGCCGTGCAGCCTACCTCTACTGTGCAAACCGGCGGCCCGGCCACAACTATCTATTTGGGCTACGGCGCGCAGAACGTGCAACTGACCGCTAGCGCGGCCGCGGCGACAAGCTACACCTGGAGCCCAGCCACGGGCCTGAGCGCCAGCACCGGAGCCAGCGTAGTAGTTACGCCCACCGCCGCTGGTAGCTACACCTACACGGTAACGGCCCGGAACGCAGCCGGCTGCACCGCTGAGGCCACGGTGACCATCACCGTAATCGATGCTCGCGGGGTTAAGCATTCCGACAAAGTACGGGTGTGCCACCAGGGGCAGGTGCTGGAAATCAGTGCCCCTGCGGTGGCGGCTCACCTAAGCCACGGCGACAAGCTCGGAAGCTGCTCCACGGTGGCTGCCCGGCCCGCGGCGGCCGCCACGGCTGGCAACGCCTCAGCCCTGACCACCACCGCCCTGGCTCTTTTCCCGAACCCCGCCCAAAACCGGGTGAGCCTAGAAGTAGCGCTGGCGCAGGATGCTACCTATTCGCTGGCCATCTACGATTTGAAAGGCACGCTGGTCAAAACCATCAGCAGCGGCCAAGCCGCAGCAGGCCAGCGGCTTTCTCTGGAGTGGAATGCAACTGATTACGCGCAGGGCGTGTACCTGGTGCGCCTGACGACGGAGAAGGAGGTCATCAGCAAACGCCTGATAATTCAGCACTAATTGACTACAAACTTAGCTTTCAACACAAAGCCCCAGCCAAACGGTTGGGGCTTTGTGTTGAAAGCTAGTTGTCTCCGCAACGCAGAAGGAAGCTGGCTTTATCTTCTTTATTGGAGCCCAACTTCTTTCGGCGTTGGAATAACTAAGAAGGGAAATGACACGGTGGGGCAGTGAGGCTACCCCTGGTTCGAGGCTACTTCTACCCGTGCCGCATCGTGGGCGCTACCCTTCAGCTCAGCCAGGATTTCGTAGGAGCGCAGGCGGGCGGCGTGGTCGTAGATGTGCGAAACAACCATGAGCTCCGCCACTTGGGTTTGCGCAACAAAGGCTTCCAGCTGCCGGGCAATGGTGCTGGGGCCGCCAATGAAGACGTAGGTCATCATCTGGCGCACGGCGGCTTCCTCGTAGTCGGTCCAGTAGCCCTCCATCGTATCCAGCGGGGGCTGCAGGGGAAGCGTGGTGCCGCGGATGATGCCCAGGGCAAACACGTAGAACGAGGTAGCTAGGCGCTCGGCCTCCTCGTCGGTATCCGCCGCAATTACATTCACACAGGCCATGGCATACGGCTCGGAGAGCTGATCTGAGGGCCGGAAGTTGCGGCGGTATAACCCCAGGGCCTCGTGCAAATAGGTAGGCGCAAAGTGGCTGGCGAAGGCAAACGGCAAACCCAGCAAGGCCGCCAGCTGGGCGCTGTACGTGCTGGAGCCGAGCAGCCACATCGGAATATCGAGGCCCTCGCCCGGCACGGCCCGCACCCGGCTCCCCCGGTTTTCGGCCGAAAGGTAGGTTTGCAGCTCCTGCACGTTGCGGGGGAAGTCGTTGGCGGCCGTGTGCTGGTCGCGGCGCAGGGCCTGGGCCGTCAGCTGGTCGGTGCCGGGGGCGCGACCCAGGCCCAGGTCGATGCGGCCGGGGTAGAGCGAGGCCAGGGTCCCGAACTGCTCGGCAACAACCAGCGGGGCGTGGTTAGGCAGCATAATCCCGCCCGAGCCTACCCGGATGCTGGAAGTGCCGCCCGCCACGTGCCCAATCAGAATGGCCGTGGCCGAGGAGGCAATGCTGGCCATGTTGTGGTGCTCGGCCAGCCAGTAGCGCCGGTAGCCCCATTGCTCGGCGTGGCGGGCCAAATCAACGCTGTTGCGGAAAGTATCGGCGGGCGTGTAGCCGGCCAGAATGGCGGCCAGATCCAGCACCGAGAGGGTGAGGCTGGCAAGCGGGGTAGTGTTCATGTCAGAGGTGGATAAGGAAGGCCAGCCGATGGGCGGAATGAGTAGGTCGCGCGGCTAGTAGCTCCAGAGTTGCCGGCTAGGGTCTTTTCAGCCAGTAGGCCCAACCAACAGGCCGCGCGACTCACTGCCGGAGCCGGGCGTACCCCGCGGCGCGGGGCCGCGCTTTCGGGTTACAACTGAATCGAAGGCGTAAAAACCAAGCTCGGGTCCAAAAGGTTTAGAGCCCCCAGAAACTCCTTTTTTCAGTACTTGGCCCCCGGGCGGCCGCTGGCTTAGGCTGGCCGCAGGTGCGCGCCCGCGGCTTTCTTGCTTAGCGGGCAGAATGGCAGTGTCGTATTTTCCTGGCTCATACCCTGATTTTTATGCAGAACTCCTTTTTCAACCGCGGCTTCCAGCGCAAGCGCCCCGCTACTGCCCACGTGCTGCCCCCGGGCCAGTACGAAACCCAGGATTTTCCGGTGCTCAGCGCCGGACCCACTCCGCGACTTAGCCTTGACCGATGGTCCTTCGGACTGGACGGGCTGGTGAGCAGCGCGCAGCAGTGGAGCTGGGCTGAGTTCAACGCCCTGCCCCAGCAGGATTTCACTGTCGATATCCACTGCGTCACGCAATGGTCGAAGTTTGGCACCCAGTGGCGCGGCGTGAGCCTGGATACGCTGCTCGAACTGGCCGGACCCACTACGGAGGCGCACTACGTGATGGCCCACTGCTACGGGGGCTACACCACCAATCTGCCCCTGACCGACCTGACGGGCGGTAAAGCCTTTATTGGCCTACAATACGATGGGCAGCCTCTGACTCCTGACCACGGCGGCCCGGCCCGCTTGGTGGTGCCCCACCTCTATTTCTGGAAAAGCGCCAAGTGGGTGCAGCGCCTGGAGCTGCGGGCCGAGGATGCCCCCGGCTTCTGGGAACGGGCCGGCTACAGCATGTACGGCGACCCGTGGAAGGAGCAGCGCTACCTCGACGATGATGAGGACCTGGCCGCCGGCACCCGATGAGCCGCCTGGACTGGCAGTTGGCCACCGTAGAAAAGGTAGTCACGGAAACCCCGCGCGTGAAAATCTTCCTCCTGCGCCTACCCCACTGGACGCCCCACCAACCCGGCCAGCACTACACCCTGCGCCTTACTGCTCCGGATGGCTACCAGGCCCAGCGCAGTTACTCCGTGGCTTCCCCACCCGAGCAAACCGGCCAGATTGCGCTTACCGTGGAACTGGTGGAGGACGGTGAGGTTTCAAGCTACCTGTTCGAAGGCGTTGAGAGCGGCGACCAACTGGAAGTGCGCGGCCCGATTGGCGGGTATTTCGTGTGGGAGGCTACCCCCGAGGCCGGGCCGTTACTGCTGGTGGCGGGTGGCTCGGGCGTGGTGCCCCTAATGGCGATGCTGCGGCATCGGCAGCGCCGGGGCTTGCGCAACCCCACGGTGCTGCTCTACAGCGTCCGCACTCCCCAGGACGTAATCTACCACCGGGAGCTGCTGAGCATGGCCGCGGCGGATGCTTCGTTTACGCTGCTGCTTACGTTTACCCGCGCCGCACCGCCGCAGTGGACCGGCTACCAGCGCCGCCTGGATGCCGGACTGCTCACGGAAGTTCTTAACCGATTCAGCGCCGCGCCGGCGTGCTTTATCTGCGGGCCAACGGGACTGGTGGAGGCAGCTGCAAGCAGGCTGGCGGCCCTGGGAGTACCGCCGGAAGCCATTCGGACGGAGCGGTTTGGGCCCAGCGGCACCTAACGCGGCCGGTTGCGGCTAGGCCACATACCCCTGAACCCGGTACACGGCATAGCCTACCATCTCATGAATCAGGATGCTCCACAGGCGCGGGGCATCGTCGCTGGGAATCAGCCAGTACGTGAGCGTAGCCTGCCGGTCAGAGGAGTAGTAGGATGCCGGAAAGACGGCGGGAGCCAAGCCTACCCTGCGGAAGCACCCCACCGCGCGGCGCTCGTGAAAAGCGGACGTAATCAGCACAATCGATTTGATTTCCGGGTGTTGAGCCAGGACTTCCTGGGTATTAAGCGCATTTTCGCGGGTGTTGCGGCTGCGGGTTTCCAGCAGAATGTCTTGCCGGGGCACGCCCGCCAGCCGCAGCAGGATGCCTAATTCCTCGGCCTCTGAGCGGGTCCTGACGCCGCCCAAGGCTCCCGAACCGCCCGATACAATGATTTTGCGGATGCGCCCGGCCCGGTACAGCCACAACGTGTGCAGCAACCGGTCGGCGCCCTGCTCCACGTACACCCGGTCGTGGGGCGACTTGCGGCCCTTGGTGATGCCCGTCAGCAGTACGCCCGCATCGTGGCGGCCCAGTTGGGTGAGCGTTACGGGCGGAATTTCCCAGGCCAGCAGAGCTTCGTTAACCAGGGCGCCGTTGGTTAGCACCAGCAGCAAAGCTACCCCCAACAGCAGCAGCCGTGGCCCCCACTTGGAGCGACGCAGCACGGCCGCCAGTACCAGCACTGCTACCACCCATACCAGGGGCGAAATCAGGAAATCGAGGAGTTTGGACAGAATAAAGAACATAGCCGCGAAGCTACGAGCGCCCGGCAAGTATGCCACGCTTGTTCCCAACTGCTACCCCTGGTTTCCTAGCAGAAGCAAACCAGAAGGTCTGATGAGCGCACAAAAAAGTCTGTCATCCTGGGCCCGGCGTAGATTCTTGCCCCGCCTGAAGAGCTGTCGTTGTTACGGCTCGTTCTCGGGTGACAAGGTCCTTCGCGGGGCTCCGGATGACAGACTTTAGTGACTATTTCGTGCCTGTTTTATGCACGGGGCATACTAAAACAAGCTCTGCCGTTTCTACTGAAGTGCGCTAACTGCACGCTTAAGCAGGCAGCAAAGCCGCCAGCGCTGCCCGGGGCATTACTGGGCTACCTCAACGGCATCAGTGCAGGTTTGCAGATGGGTTAGCATGGTTAGCACTTCCTGTTCTGTGCGCAACGTGTCGCACTCCACCAACCGTCCGCGGCAGTAAGCCACGAAAAACGGGGCCACTTTGGCATCCATCATTTTGCGGGCCACGGGGTTTTCATCGGCATCCAGGCGAAGAAAAACCGTCGTTAAAAAGCGTGAATCCACAGAGAACTGCTCGAAGGGAGGAGCCAACAGGTCGCAAACGGCGCAGTTTTCTGAAGTAAACTTGGCCAGTACCCGGGGGTAGTCGTGAATAAGGGTGCGCAGACCTTCGTCGTTGGTGTCAATAACTTTCATACAATGCATGCTACGTAAGCAGGTAGTCTGGGAACCCATACTGCCCGCAAACTTCTCCGGCAGAGAAAAAATTCGCCCTGAAAAATCTTTCCAGGGCTCATTTTTTGATTCCTAAAACGAGAAACTACCCGCCTTAGTTATCGCCTAGCATCATCTGGCGGATATATTTTACCGGGGCGCTACCGTAGCTCAGGAATTGCTCGTGAAAGGTTTTCAGGTCGAATTTGCTTCCCTGCTGCTTTTTCAGTTCCTGGCGCAAATCATAGATTTCGGTAGAGCCGGTGAAGTAGCTGCTCAGTTGCACCTGGCTTAGCGTCGCGCGGCGCCATTTGTTGCGGGCCTCGGCTTCTTCCTGGAATCCGTCGCGCTGGAGCAGGGCCACGGCCTGGGCCTCCGTGATGGTGCCGGCTTGCACGTCGTGGTCGAGGATGGCGTTCAGGGTCACGCGCATGTTCCACTTGTCCCACATCAGCCAGATTTCGTCGGTGTTGCCGCCGTAGCCACTTTCCAGCATCATGCGCTCGGTGTACACGGCCCAGCCCTCAATCATGGCCCCGTTGCCGAAGATGGATTTCACCAGCGAGGGGCTGCGGTTGGCGTACACCAGCTGGGTGTAGTGGCCCGGAATGGCCTCGTGGATGTTGAGAATCTGGAGGGTGTACTGGTTGTATTCGCGCAGGTAGCTTTCGGCCTGGGCCGCCGGCTGCCCATCCAGGGGCTCCACGTTATAATAGGTGTTGGCGGCTTTGTCGTAGGGGCCGGGGGCCGAAATGCTGGCGCCGGCGCCGCTGCCGCGCATGTAGAGCGGGGTTTCGCGCACCACCAGGGGCTTAGTGGGGTCCTGGGTGAGCAGCTGGTGGTCATCCACCCACTTTACCAGGGTCGGCATCTGGTCTTTCACGGCCTGCACGAAGCCGGCGGGGGTAGCGTGCTTTTCGGATAGCTTACTGATAACCTGTTTAATCAGGGCTACTGAATCTGCAGGCATGGCTTGACCAGGGAAGTACTTGGGCCAGAGGCGGGTAGCCCGGCGGCCCATGTCGCGGAGCAGCTCCCGGCGGTGCTGCTGGGCCTTCTGGTACACCTGGTCGGCGGAGTAGGTCGACTGAATATCCAGCGCAAATTTGCGGTCAAACAGGGGCTTGCCGATGCGGAAGGAGCGGAACTTACCGGCCGGTAGCACCTCCTGCTGCAGAAAGCGCACGTAGCCTTCCATTACGAGGCGGGTGGTAGCAATGCGGCTGGTTAGGTCCTTTTTCTCCTGGGCCGACAAGCCCGACTTGGCCACCGAATCCTGCAGGGCCGGCCCGAATACGGCCAAACCGCCCTGGGTTTGCAGAATGGCCAGGTTGGTATGCTCGCGGGTGGGCGTCTGGATGTTCTGCTTGGCAGCCTCGTAGTAGTCGGCGGCGCGGCTGATTTTGGTGCTGATGGCGCGCAGGCGACGGTCCAGCGGGTGGTAGCGCCCGTTCAGGATTTCCGCCACCGAGGAACCCAGGTTATAGTTTGCGGGGTTCCACTGCCAGTCGCGTAGGGTGTCAGCGTAGAAGCGGGCCGAGGCCAGGTAGTTCTGCAGCAGACGGTAGTCGGTCTGGTTGTTGACCGAGAGGTCCTCGACCTTGAAAATTTCCATTTCCTGGCGGCGGCGGGCGAGGGCGGCAGCTTCCGTCTGGCGGCGGCCTGCGTTAGGAATCACCAGCAGCGAATCGTAGCGGTGGTAGCCGGCGGAAGAGGCCCATTCGGGGTTGTAGTACCACAGCGAGTCAATGAAGCGCTGCTTGTACCGGTCGAAGTCGGCATCCACGGTTTCGGGCGTACCGGAAGTGGGCTTGGTGTTGGAATTGCAGGCGCTGAAAGCCGCTAGGCCCGCCACGGCCGCTGCCAGCACCAGCCGGGAGGGGTAGGAATTCGTCATAAATACAGTAAAAGGGGGTAGTTCAGGTGCCAAGGTAGCGGACAAGGACGTGGATTGCCGCCGGGCGTTGCCGAAAGCAGCAACATGCCACATTTATATCCCATTTTTACATTCTTCCTATCCTAATTACTTTTTACCTCGCTCATGCCCCAGCCTTCCCGCAGCCGCCGCCACTTCCTCCAAATGCTTAGCGCCGGGCTAGCCGGTAGCGCCCTGCTCGCGGCCTGCGCCCGGGTTGGGTCAAGTTCCACTGCCGCCACAAGCTACCTGGTGTACGTGGGCACCTACGGCCCCGCCGACCAGGATAACATCTGGCTGTATCGGTTGGAGCCGGCCACGGGGGGCCTGACGCGGGTAACGGGGGCCCGGGGTGGCGCCAGCCCTTCTTTTCTGACGGTGGATGCCAGGCACCGCACCCTCTACGCCGTCAATGAAATCGATAATTACCAGGGCACGCCCAACGGCGGCGTCAGCGCCTTTGCCATCGACCAGCAAAGCGGGGGCCTCACGCTGCTGAACCAGCAGGCCTCGGGCGGCACTATTCCGTGCTACATCAGCCTGGATAAGTCGGGGCGACACGCGCTGGTAGCGAATTACGGCAACGGCACGGTGGCGGCTCTACCTCTCGGGGAAGGTGGCAAGCTGCAGCCAGCTTCTTCGGTGGACCAGCACACGGGCCACGGTCCGCACAAAAACCAAACGAATCCGCGCGGCCACTGCATGCTCCCCGACCCTAGCGGCAAGTTTCTGTTTGCCGTGGATTTGGGCAACGATACCGTATACGGCTACACCCTGGCCCCCGGCGGCCAACTGCAGCGCCTGCCCGCTCCGGCCCACCAGGCCAAGCCCGGCGCGGGGCCGCGCATCCTTACCTTCCACCCTAGCAAGCCCCTGGCCTACCTCATCAACGAGCTGGATTCCACCATGACGGCCCTGGCCTACGATGCCAGCCGGGGCACGTTCCGGGAAATTCAGACGATAACCACGCTACCCGCCGGCTTTACCGAGTGGAATGCCTGCGCCGACGTGCATGTGTCGCCCAATGGCAAGTTCCTGTACGGCTCCAACCGCGGGCACAACAGCTTGGTGGTGTACGCCATCGACCCCAGCAGCGGCCGCCTCACGCTGGTGGAGCACGTGATGCTCCCCGGCAAAACGCCCCGCAGCTTCACCTTCGACCCCAGCGGGCGGGTAGTGCTGGTGGCCCACCAGCAGTCCGATACAGTGGTTACCTACTTCGCCGATGCCCGCACCGGCCGCCTCACCCCCGCCGGTATCAGCGTGGATATGACCTCCCCCGTGTGCCTGCAGGTCTACCCCGACTTTCTGCGAGGCTAGCCAGGAGCTGGTAGAAAGAGGTAATAGTACATCCATCTTTCAGCGCTACTGTCCTGCCGTGGCATATTAGGCACTGATAATGTGACTACTACCTACAGCGGCGGATTAAAGCCAAGGCTCTTTCCCCTCCTTCCCAAGGAGGGGAAAGAGCTTTCTAACTCTACTATTCGTCGTTCCCATCTCGCTTGGCTAATGTCTAGTTACTCTACTGCAACCTCAGCCGCGAGCGGCTTCGCCTCCGGCTCTACAAGACGTTCTTTATCCAACCACATGCCTGATGGAAGGTGGTACTATTTTGGCTGGCTTGACGTTTGCTTAGCGGCATTCAGTCGTTTTACTCGACATAACTGGCCTACCTTTCTTTCCTTCCGCTGCTTTTTATGAAACGTCTTGGTGGCCTGGCTCTGCTGGCTTTCCTGCCCCTTTCCTTACATGCTCAGCAAGCCGGCTCGGTGCAGCGGCTGGATGAGAGCAACGGTTTTCGGGGCTTGCGCTTTGGCGCTCCACTTACCGAGGCCCTGCACCTGCGCCTCGTCAGGGATGGCGGCGACGAAAAGATTTACGAGCGCACCGATGAGGATTTGCGGCTGGGCTCGTTTTCGGCTACGCGCATTCACTACAAGTTTTTTCGGGGCCAGTTTGCCGCCGTGACTATCATCGTGAAGGGGGCCGAACACGCCCCGCGCGTGCTGCCTACCTTCCAGCAGGTGTACGGACCAGGCAAGATGGAAGGCTTCAGCTGCAAGTGGCAGGGCCGGCAGGTGGCCCTTTCCTGCGCCTCCTGGAGCAACGACAACGCCATTCTAGCCATGTCGAGCCTACCCCTAGCGGCCCAGATGAAACAGGCCAAGGGCCACAAGTAAGCCCCTACCCTGCCAGCAGCGCGGCGCACTGACGCGCTATTTCCAGCTCCTCGTTGGTGGGCACCACCAGCACCTTCACGCGGGCACCTGGCTTACTGATTTCCCGGATGCCGGGGCGGCGCTGCTGGTTTTCCTGCTCCTCTAGCTCAATACCCAGAAATGCCAGCCCCTCGCAGGCTTTACGGCGCACCAGGGCGTCGTTTTCGCCCACCCCGGCCGTGAATACTACCGCATCTAGCCCGCCCAGCGCGGCCGCGTAGGCCCCAATGTACTTGCGGATGCGGTAGGCGTAGAGGTCGTAGGCCAGGGTAGCGCGGGCGTCGCCCTGCTCCAAGGCCCGGGTGATGTCGCGCATGTCAGAGAGGCCGGTGAGGCCCAGCATGCCGCTTTCCTTGTTCAGCAGCGTACTGATTTGCTCGGCCGAGTAACCCAGCTGGCCCATCAGGTGCAAGACCACCGAGGGGTCCAGGTCGCCGGTGCGGGTGCCCATCACCAGCCCGGTCAGGGGGCCGAAACCCATGCTGGTATCGAGGCAGCGGCCCGCGTGCACGGCGGCGGCGCTGCAGCCGTTGCCCAGGTGCAGGGTCACGAGGCGGGCATCGGGCTGGCCCAGGTAGGTAGCGGCCTGCTGGGCTACGTACTGGTGGCTGGTGCCGTGGAAACCGTACACCCGCACCCGTTCCTCGGTGTAGAGCTGCTCGGGCAGGGCGTAGCGAAAGGCGTGCTCGGGCAGGGTCTGGTGGAAAGCGGTGTCGAACACGGCTATCTGGCGGGCCCGGGGGAAGATGCGCTCCGCCACGTCGATGCCCAGCAGGTTGGCCGGGTTGTGCAGGGGCGCCAGGGCAAACAAGCGGCGGATTTCGGCCTTTACTTCTTCGTTTATCTGGGTGGTAGCCGCGAAACTCTCCCCGCCGTGCACCACCCGGTGGCCCACTACCTCCACCTCCGCCGGGTCGCGGAGTACGCCGTGCGCTGCGTCGGTTAACAGGGCCACCACTTCGCGCAGGCCGGCTTCGTGGTCGGGCAGGGCCAGGGTCCGCCGGGTTTCCTGGGGCGCATCAGCAGCGGTAAACACTTTGTGGGTGATGGTGGCATTCGGGTAGCCGATGCGCTCCACTAGGCCGCTGCACACCGGCTGCTGAGCCGGCCACCGGAACAACTGGTATTTGATGGAGGAGCTGCCCGAGTTAACGACGAATATGTTCATGCAGGAGAAGCAGAAAGTCAACCAAAGAATACAAGAGCTAAAAAGCCAGGCCCGCTCCTCGGAAAGTGATGTACTACGCTGTGGGCGCCTCCTTTTTGGTGGGCCATACCTTCTTCACCAGCCGTACCACCTGGTCGATAAAGAAGCCCAGGATAAGGCCGCCAATGCCGCAGGCCAGCACCTTGGCAAGCCAGGCCAGGGCCGGCACGTTGGCCAGGGCCTGCTCTAAGTCGTGCAGTAAGTGGGCGGTGAAGGGGATGCCGTGGGCAATGATTTCGGCCCCTACCCACAGCATGGCCGCCGTGCCTACGTAGCTCAGAACCCGCAGGAAGCTGGGCATAAACTTGACGATGCCGCGCCCAATTTTCTGGGTGGCGGGGCCGAACTTTTCCCCGGCCAAGTGCAGGCCGATGTCGTCCGCTTTTACAATCAGGCCCACAAAGCCGTACACGGCCACGGTAATAAACACCGCCACGGCCAGCATCACCAGAATCTGGTTGGCTATGGGTTGGCCGGTTACCTGGCTGTAGGCAATGGCCATGATTTCGGCCGATAAAATAATATCGGTTCTGACGGCGCCCGTAACCCGCTCTTTCTCCAGCTCCTCCGGGGTAATGGCTTTCACCTGCTCACTTTCCGCGTGCACCTCGTCGTGCTTGCTCAGCATGGAATGCACCTTCTCGTAGCCCTCAAAGCACAGATAGGCCCCGCCCAGCATCAGGATCGGCGTAATGGCCCAGGGCGCGAAATACCCCAGCACCAAGGCCGCCGGACTTAAAATCAGGATTTTGTTGATGAGGGATTTCTTGGCAATCTGGTAGATGATGGACAGCTCCCGGGAGGGGTCCAGGCCCACGACGTACTTGGGCGTCACGGCCGTATCATCTATCACGATGCCGGACACCTTGCCGGTGGTTTTGGCTACCTGCGCCGGCACATCGTCGAGGCTGGCCGCGCTGACTTTCACCAAAGCCGAAATATCATCTAGTAAAGCAAAAAGTCCTGAAGGCATAGGTTGGATTGACTGCGCTGTTGCGGTGTGAAAAAATGGGGGCTTGCTACCCGTTTTACCAGGCTGCAAGCTACAAGGAAAGTAAACGAGGTAGCAGCGTTTCCCCCGCTGCCGCCGGCCAACGGCCTGTTCTCTACCCCTGCTGGCTCTGGATGGCCGTGATGATGACCGTGTTGTACACGTCGTCGACGGTGCAGCCGCGGCTTAGGTCGTTCACGGGTTTGTTGAGGCCTTGCAGCACCGGCCCGATGGCCAGGGCCCCGGTTTCGCGCTGCACGGCTTTGTAGGTATTGTTGCCCGTGTTCAAATCAGGGAAGATGAGCACGCTGGCCTGGCCGGCTACTTCCGAGTCGGGCAATTTCTGGCGGCCCACGATGGGGTCCACGGCGGCGTCGTACTGAATGGGACCGTCCACTTTCAGGTCGGGGCGCTTCTGCCGGACCAGCTCCGTGGCCTGGCGCACCTTCTCCACGTCAGCCCCCGCCCCCGACGTGCCCGATGAGTAGGACAGCATGGCAATGCGGGGCTCGATGCCGAAGGCCTGGCTGCTTTCGGCCGAGGAAATAGCAATTTCCGCCAGCTGCTCGGCCGTGGGGTTGGGGTTCACGGCGCAGTCGCCGAATACGGCCACCCGGTCGGGCAGGCACATAAAGAACACCGACGACACCACCGACACGCCCGGTTTGGTTTTGATGAACTGCAGGGCCGGCCGGATGGTGTGCTGGGTGGTGTGCACCGCCCCCGACACCATGCCGTCGGCGTGGCCCTGGTGCACCATCATGCTCCCGAAGTACGACACGTCGCGCATCATGTCCCGGGCCATGTCCTCGTTTACGCCCTTGCTGCGGCGCAGCTCATAAAAAGCCTGCACGTAGCCGGGGTAGTAGCTGGAACTCACCGGGTCCAGCACCTGCAAATGCTCGCCGACGGGCAGGTGCAGGCCCAGCCGTTTGGCCGACGCCGCTACCTCCTGGGGGTTGCCGAGAATGGTCAGGTCCACAATGTCCTGGTGCAGGAGCAGGGCGGCGGCGCGCAGAATCCGGTCGTCGTTGCCCTCGGGCAGCACAATGTGCTGGCGCTTCCGCTTGGCCCACTGCAGCAGCCGGTACTGGAACATGTGGGGCGTGATGCCCTCGGGCTGGTAGCTGACCATACGCTCCTGCAGGGCGCGCACGTCCACGTAGCGCTCAAACGTCTGGATGGCCAGCTGAATCTTCTGCGGATTGTCGGGCGAGATGCGCGACTTGATGGCCCCTACCCGGGTGCTCGTCTCGAAGGTGCCGGTGGGCACGGCCAGGATGGGCACCACCGTTTGCAGGCCTGCAATCAGACGGCGCACCGGCTCCTCCGGCTCCGAGCCGGCCGTGAGTACAATGCCGGCCACGCGGGGGTAGCTGGCCGAGAGGTTGGCTTGCAGGGCCCCAATGATGATGTCGCCCCGGTCGCCGGGGGTTACGATGAGCACGTTTTCCTTGAGGTAGTTCAGGAAGTTGGGCAGCTGCATGGCCCCAATCACGTAGTTATCGACCTGGTTGCCCAGCTCGGCCTCGCCCAGCAGCACCTTGCCGCCCAGCCCCTGCTGAATTTCGCGCATGGTGGGGTGCAGCAGGTTTACATCCTCGGGAATGACGGCCAGCAGCACTTCTGCCGGCAGCTGGGCGCGCAGCAATTCGCGCACGTCTGCCGCCTGCTCGGGCCGGATGCGGTTGGCTACGGCGGCCAGCACCTGCACTTCCCGGGCCTCGAAGCTGCGCAGCACGGTAAGCACCGTGCTGACTACCTGGGCCGTAGTTTTGCCTTCCCCCGACACCACCATCAGCACCGGCACGCCCAGGTTTTTGGCAATGGACACGTTGGCGTCGAACTCAAACGCGGCGCCGGGGCCCACAAAGTCGCTGCCTTCTACCACCGTGAAATCGTACTGTTCCTCCAGCAGCTTGTACTTGTGAATGACGGTGTCAATCAGCTCGCCCTGGGCGTCGGCCTCCAGCAAACGTAGCGCTTCGGGGCGGGTGTAGGCAAAGGTATCCTCGTAGGCCAGCGGGAGCTTGAAGTAGCTGAGCACGGTAGCAATGTGCGGGTCCTGGGGCTGGTCGCCGGCAATGATGGGCTTGAAGTAGCCCACCCGTTGGGCCTGGCCCAGCAGCAGGTTCACCAGGCCCAGAGCCAGCAACGATTTGCCGCTGTACGGCTCAGCCGAGGCAATAAAGATGGTTTTGGTCATTGCCGTGAAAGTTGGTAGCAGATGCGGCAGGACGGCGGATGAGGCCGGGGCCGCAGGGAAGTACTGCCTACGCAAGCCAATCGGGCAAGGATAACAGGTGGGCAGTTCAGACTTGAAAATTTAAGTTTTCCGCTACAGCAGCGGCCTGACAGCACACTACACGGCCTTCTATTTTCACACTGAAAATCAGTTCTTTACAGCTTCTCTATCCCTCTTAAGACACTTCTACGCTGGCAAGCCTGCCCAGCAGCCAGCCCAAGCGCCTTCCTACCGCGGCAGGTACACGGAAAACGTGGAGCCCTCCCCAACCGTGCTGGCTACCTCAATGCGGCCGCCGGCATTTTCCACCATTTTATTAACCATGTACAGCCCGATACCTGTGCCCTCGACGTGGGCGTGGTAGCGGCGAAACATCACGAATAGCTTTTGCCCGTTGGCCATGTCTAGACCCAGGCCGTTATCCCGCACTTCCAGCACCAGAAACTGCGGCTCCGTTCGGCACTGCACCTGCACCCGCGGCACCCGCTCGGGGTGGTGATACTTCACGGCGTTGCTGATGAGGTTGTACACCACGGAGCGTAGGTTTTTCTCGGAAAAGGCCACCATGGGGCAATCCTCCACGTGCAGCTCCAGTTGGGCGCCAGTTTCCTGAAGCAGGGGCGCCAGGTCCAGGAGTACGCCTTCCAGCACCGGAGCCAGGGCTACCTCCGTAGACGGCTGGGCGTATTCCTGCTGGAGGCGGGCCACGTCGGTGAGCTGGGCAATGGTGGTTTTAAAGCGCTCCACTGACCCGTACATCAGCTCCAGAATCTGGGTTACCTCTGGGGTATCGGGGGTAGAAGGCAGGCTATCCTGCAAGGCGTTCAGCAACCCTTCAATGTTGAGAATAGGCGCTTTCAGATCGTGGGAGGCCGTGTAAATAAAGTTGTCCAGGTCCACATTGGTGCGCTTGAGCTGCTGGTTGGTTAGTAGCAGGTCTTGGTTTCTGCCTTCCAGCTTGGCATTGGTTGCTTCCAGCTCGTCCGTCAGAAGCTGTAGCTGCTGCTGCACTACCTTGCGCGCAGTTATCTCCGTCACAACGCCCGCCATACGCAGGGCTTCCCCATCTTCGGCGTAGAAGACCTTGCCTCGCACTTCAATCCAGCGGCGCTGCCCATCGAGGCGGACAATCTGGGTTTCAAATTGCAACGCCCCCGTACGACGGGCCTCCTCAAATGCTGCTACTACCAGCGGCCGGTGCTCGGGTACTATGTGGTTCATAAACCGTTCCAGGCCCCACTCGGCCTGTGCCGTGGCGTAACCAAACAGCTGATCGTGCTGCAAGGACCGCTCGGAGGCATCCGTGCGCAAATCCAGGTGCCAGGTTCCCATCTGGCCGGCCGTCAAGGCCAGTTGCAGCAGCTCTTGGCTACGCTCCCCCTCCCGGCGGGCCAGTACCTTATCGGTGGCATCCACAATAAAGGCCAGAATTCCTTGGGTGTTGCCTTGCTCCGTTACCAAGGGCTGGTACACGAAATCGATGTACTGCTGCCGGGGCGCGTTGCTGACTGGGTCGTACAGCAGTACGGGCGCTTCTACCCCTACAAAAGGCTGGCCCGTGCTGTACACCTTATCTAGCAGGCGCACAAACCCCTGTGCGTTTACTTCCGGCAGGGCCTCGGCCACAGACAAGCCACGCTGGGCCCGTTGCCCAGTTAGCACGTAGTAGCTGCTATTGAAAAAAGTGTACTGATGCTCAGGGCCGGCAAGGGTGGCAATGGAGGCCGGAACCTGGCTTAGGATATGCTGAAGCAACTGCTTTTGCTGCTCCAGCAGCTGGCCCTGCTGCTCGGCTTTGCGTAGAGCTTCCGCTACCTGGGTCGTACGCACCTCCACGCGCGCCTCCAGTTCCTGGTTTAGGTTCAGCAGGCTGCGTTGCGCCTCTGCCAGCTCCGTGTTGTTGATGCTGAACTCCTCGTTGGCCGCTTGCAGCTCTTCGTTGTAAATGGCCAGTTCCTGATTCAGCAGCTCCACCTGCCGGCGGGCAGTTACTTGCTCCGTTACGTCGTTGGCAAAATTCAGCAGGCCATAAATGCTCCCATCCGCATCGCGCAGGGCTTGGAAAAACACGTTGAAGTAGCGCTTTTCCAGCCGCCCCGATTTAGTTAAGTCAACCCAGGTTTCCTGTTCCTGGTGGTAATATGGCTCCCCGGTGCGGTACACGTGGGCCAGCACCTCATATATACCCTGACTCCTGAGCTCAGGTAAAGCCACGGCCAGGGGCAAGCCCTGCATAACACGCTCCGGAAACAGTTGCTGGTAGTGCGGATTTACCAACTCAAACACCAGGTCGGGGCCGTGGGTGATGGCCACGCACACGGGCAGTTGCATAAGCATATCGTGCAGGCGCTGGCGTTGGGTTTCGGTATCGGCGCGGGCCTGCCGCTCCCGGGCGTGACTTTCCCGCAGCACCTGCTCCACGGTGCTGCGGTTCTGGTCGGCGGTATCAGTAAAGCTGACCACTAGCAAGCTGCCGCTACGCCGGGCGACCAGGTGAAAAAAATTATCCAGCCGGTCGGCTTGGTAGTTGACATCGAAGCGTTCGGCCTGCCCGTTCTCAAAGGCCTGGCAGTAATAGGTAAACACGCCGTTCTGCTGGCAGGATGGATACTGGGAAAGCAGGGTCCAGCCGACTTTCTCCGTCAGCTCCAGCATCCGCTGGGCCGCCTGGTTAAGGCGTACGCACCGGAAATCAACGATTTCTGGGGTGCCAGGGGCATACACCGGCTGGTAGAACAGCACGCCCGTCAGCGACACGAACAGCACATCATCGAGCAGTTCCGTGGCGGAAGGCGACTCAGTAGCCGGAAAAGGAGGGGTAGCGGACATGGCAGCAGGGGCGGCGTAACTAGGAATAAGATCTGCAAGTTCACAGAACGCGCAGGGAATCCAACCTGCACGGTAGTTAGTTGCCTGCGCACGGCACGATATTCCCCGCTGGTAACTCGGCGCGGAATGCTCAGCTTCTGCACTACATTCGTTGCGCATTTTGTACCGCTGTTTATGTTTTCACGCCCCGCTCCCTTGCTTTCCTTCGCTCTGCTGCTCAGCCTGACCACGCTGGGCTGCTCCCAAAACTCCCCCGAAACGGCCCGCACGCCCCCGGCCAACCCGTCGGCTGCTCAGCCAGTGCAGTCGGACATGGGGCGCTTCCCGGAAACCTTTGAGTCGGCCGAGAAAGGAGCCTACGCTACTGCCGATGAAAACCTAAGCTCCGGATCCTGGCACTTCGAGGATGCCCTGATCGGCTCTTCTGAACAGGACCACAAAAACGGGCAGCGCGCGGCGCGCCTGCGCGGGCAGGGGCGGCTGCGCATGAACTTTGATGCCCCAAGTGGCGTGCAAACCATCCGCATCAAAAGCGCCGCCTACGGCAACGACCCGGCCAGCACCTGGGAGCTGTGGGGCAGCCTAGACCAGGGCCGCACGTTTCGGCGCATCGGGCAGCCGGTGCGGGCCCAGGGGCCGCGGCTCATTGTAACGACGTTTCAGGGCGGAGCGGCCGGCCCCTTGCGTCTGGAAATCCGCAAGACCGATGGGGGTACGGGCCGCCTGAACATCGACGACATTGCCCTGGAAGCAAGCAGCGGTGGGGTGGCCGGCGGTGGGGTGGCCCCGGCTCCCTCAGCCCCTACCCCACCAGCACCCAGCCTACCCCCCAGCACTACCGCCCAGGCCGAGGCCGTAGTAATGGGCCGCGACGAGAACCTGGCCCTAGGCAACCCCAGCGGCGCCACCCCGGACGTAAACACGCCCACCAACTACCTGCTCATCAAGCCCCAGTTCACTATTGGCTACAACGCCCTCCGCGGTACGCCCACCTGGGTTAGCTGGCACCTGAACCGGGCCTGGATGGGCGCGGCTCCCCGCCAGGATGACTTCCGCCCCGACCCGGCCCTGCCCCGCCAGTTTTACCAGGTGTCGCGCAACTCCTACGCGGGCTCCGGCTTCGACAAAGGCCACAACTGCCCCAGCGCCGACCGCACCACGGACCTGGACGACAACTCGGCTACCTTCCTGATGACCAACATGATTCCGCAGGCCGGCAACAACAACCAGCGCACCTGGAGCGCCCTGGAGGAATGGGGCCGCGACCAAGTGCGCCAGGGTCAGGAAATCTACGTTATCATGGGCAGCTACGGCAAGGGCGGCACCGGCCAGAACGGCAAACTAACGACCATCGACCAGGGCCGGGTAACGGTGCCCGCCCGCATCTGGAAGGTGCTGGTGCTGCTACCAGAAGGCAGCAACGACCTGCAGCGCATCGCCGCCGGCCAAGCCCGCGTCGTAGCCGTGGATACGCCCAACGACCAGTCGGTGAGCCCCGACTGGAGCCGGTACCGCGTGAGCGTGGACGCCATTGAGGCCGCTTCCGGCCTGGATTTACTCAGTAAGCTTCCGCTGGCCGTCCAAGACCGGCTGGAAGCGCGCGTTGACACGGGCCCGGTGCGGTAGCGCGGGCGGGCCCCAACCTCGGCAGCAACCTCTCGGGTAGGTGGGCGTACATGCCAGCAGTAGAAACCAAGAGGGCTTCCGCAGTTTTGCTGATCTTTACCCCGGCGCGCCCCACCGCGCTTACTTCTGCTCTAACTCCCACCCATTATGCCCCTACCGGGGTGTAATGGGTGTTTTTTTGACTTGCCAACCGTTTCCTATGCCTGCTCCGACCCTTACTTCGTCTCTGCTCCGGCCCCACCGCACGTACCGCCTGGCCGTTAGCGCCGCGTTTTTGCTGCAGGGCCTGTGCTTTTCCACGTGGGCGGCGCGCATTCCTACCGTGCAGCAGCAGCTCGGCCTTTCCGATACCGAGCTAGGAGGCGTATTGCTGGCCGTGCCCGTGGGCTCCATGGCCTCGCTGCCGCTGTCGGGGTGGCTGGTGGCCCGCTTTGGCAGCCGGTTGCTCACGGTGCTGGGCCTGTTTCTGTACGCGGCGTTTCTGCCGTTGCTGGGGCTGGCCACTACTATCCCGCTGCTGATGGGGGCCCTGGTTTTGTTCGGGCTGGCCAGCAACATGGCCAACATCAGCATTAACACCCAGGCCGTGGGCGTGGAGGCCCTGTACGGCAAGTCCATTATGGCGGCCTTCCACGGCTTGTGGAGCCTGGCGGGCTTTGCGGGCGCGGCCCTCGGCACCTTTATGATCAGCAACGCCATTGCGCCCTTGCCCCACTTTCTGCTGGTGGCGGCCGTGGTCATCAGCAGTGTGTTTCTGGTCCGCCCGTATTTGCTGCCGGCCGATGCGCCCCGGGAAGCGGATGCCCCGATTTTTGTGCTCCCCGACAAGTCGTTGCTGCTGCTGGGCGTGCTGGCCTTCTGCTCCCTGCTCTGCGAGGGCACCATGTTTGACTGGAGCGGGGTATACTTCGGCAAAATTGTGCGGGCCGATAAAGACCTAGTGGGCGTGGGGTTTGCCGCCTTTATGAGCACCATGGCGGCGGGCCGTTTCGTGGCCGATTGGTTTGCGGACCGCTTCGGCCGCCAGCGTACCCTGGTGCTGAGTGGTTTGCTCGAAGCCGCGGGCTTACTCATTGCGGTGGCTTTTCCGAATGTGGTTGCTGCTACCCTGGGCTTTATGCTGGTAGGATTGGGGGTGTCGTCGGTGGTGCCGCTGGTGTACGGAGCCGCCGGGCGTTCCAAAACCATGTCGCCGGGCGTGGCGCTGGCTGCGGTGTCTACGGTTGGGTTTGCCGGTTTTTTGCTCGGCCCGCCTGTCATCGGGCTGGTGGCCGGCGCTACCAACTTGCGGGTGTCATTTACCCTGATTGCCCTCATGGGCTTAGCGGTAGCCGCCCTGGCCCGCCGCTCAGATATTGACTAACTGACCACGTTACCCATCTTCACTCAGCTTGGCAACCAGCCGGCTACTCAGGGGCGCGGTTCTGAACGCTACAGCTTGCGCAAACTGTAGCGTTAAAAACCGATATGAGCCAATTCCTGGATTCAACGCCAGCGGCCCGCCGTTTCGGGGCGGGCCGCTGGTAGTATGCGAGTTGCAATGACGCAGTAGGGCCAGACACTTACATTTGTTTAGGTTTCCGTCAGCACGGTTTTGAAGCCAGCTAGCTTTCCACCTTCGGCCTCGCCCAGTACCAGCACCGGCACCTGCGGACCGCTCCCGAAACGATAGACTTGCACCTTGTTAAGCTCCTGCTTTAAGTACATCTGTAGCGCTTTGAAGCGGTTAGCCAGCTCCGGGTTGCCCAGCACACCATTGTCGGCGGTGTGGTTGCGCAGAAAGTAAGTTAGCTCCTGCTTTTCCACTGGCGTATCCGCGGGCACGCCGGCCAGCGTGGCCAGGGCCGCATCGGTAGCGGCGCCCGCCGGCGCGGGGTAGCTCACGGCCTTCAGCGGCGCATCCGATTCGCTCATGTACACGAGGCCTTGGGTTAGCTGCTGGAGCTGCTGCAGGGTAGCGTCGGAGGTAGCTGGGGCATCGTTGGCTTCGGTGGTTTCGCGGCTGGCTTTGCTGGTCAGGGCGGTAGCCGAAGCGGCGACACCTTCCGCGCCGCCCGGTACCTGGGCCGCAATGGCGGCGGCCAGCTCCTGCATGCGCGCATCGGCCACTTTTATCTTGGGGTTGGCAAAGTTCATGTCCGAAACCTGCTTCATCGGAATCAGGTGAATGTGCGCATGGGGCACTTCCAGCCCGATTACCGCTACCCCAATCCGCTTGCAGGCTACGGCCGCCTTCACGCCCTTGGCCACGCGCTGGGCAAACTGGTGCAGGGCGGCCAACTCAGCGGGCGGCAAATCGAAAATGTAGTCGACCTCCTTTTTGGGGATGACCAGCGTGTGGCCTTCCACCAGCGGGGTAATGTCCAGAAACGCCAGGTGCTGGTCGTCCTCGGCCACTTTGTAGGCGGGCAGCTCGCCCGATACGATACGAGAAAAGATAGAAGGCATACGGTGAAATGGTGAGGGGTGAAAGGGGAAGTGGCAGGGTAGCCGGCCCCGCCCGCAGGACGATAAGGCAGTTCAGGGCTTCAAAGTACGGGGCAAAACGCAAAAGGGCGAAGCCGGTTGGCCTCGCCCTTTCCCAGACGGAAACGATGCAGTACGTTAACGCACGCATGCATCAGCTTCCGGCGTCATTGCTAGCGGCTGATTTCCAGGATTTCAAACTGGAGCTTGCCGGCGGGCACCGTAATTTCAGCCGTGTCGCCGGCCGATTTGCCCAGCAACCCTTTCCCGATGGGCGACTTTACGGAGATTTTGCCGGCGGCCAGATTGGCTTCCTCCTCCGCTACCAGGGTATAGTCCAGAACCATGTTGTTTTTCAGGTTCTTCAGTTTCACTTTGCTCATAATGAGCACCTTGGAAGTATCCAGATTGGTTTCATCCAGCACGCGGGCGTTGCCGACGATTTCTTCCAGCTTGGAAATCTTGAGTTCGAGCAAGCCCTGGGCTTCCTTGGCTGCGTCGTACTCCGCGTTTTCGCTCAGGTCGCCTTTGTCACGGGCTTCGCGCAGGTCATCGGCGGCTTTGGCCCGACCGCGGATTTTGAGGTCCTGCAGCTCATCCTTCAGCTTCTGAAGACCTTCCGGAGTGTAATAGTTGATGGTAGCCATGGTGGGGTGATGTAAGCTCAAAAAACAAGGAGAACGGCCAGCGTGGCTGGCCGTTCTCCCCGAACAGGTTTAGGCAAATATACGAAACGTTAGGGAAAAATCGGCGAGCAGGTCCTGCGCAAGCGGTATTCCGTAACGGAGTAAACGGCCGCCGCCAGCTGCTGCACTGGCCCTTTCCTACCCTGTTACCCCTCGGTTACTTTCTGGCCAGAAAGTCGCGCAGCTTGCGGGCCAGCACCGTGTTGATGCGCTCGTAGCTCTGGAAGCTCCAGCCGCCCACGTGCGGGGAAAGCACCACGTTCGGGGCGGCCGCCAGGTATGCAAACCGGGCCCGCTGCTCGGGGCTGAGGGTAGCGAGCTTTTCGTTTTCCAGCACATCCAGGGCGGCGCCGCGCAGCTGCCCGGCTTGCAAGCCCCGCACCAGGGCCGCATGGTCGAGTACTTCGCCCCGGGCCGTGTTCAGCAGCCACAACGGCTGGCGGAAGCCGGCCAGAAACTCCTCGTTCACGAAATGGTGGTTGGCCGCCGAGTATGGGATGTGCACGCTCAGCACTTCGGCCCGGGCCTGTAGCTCCGCCCGGCTCACGAGGGTAGCGTGGTGGTTGGCTTCCACACCAGGGTCGTGGTCGTAGGCCAGCACGGTGCAGTCGAAGGCCTGCAGGCGGCGGGCAAAGGCCTTGCCCATGTGCCCGTAGCCGAGCAGCCCGATGGTTTTGCCCCCGATTTCCTCGCCCCGGTTGGCCTCGCGCCGCCACTGCCCGGCCCGCACTTCCCGGTCAGCCCGCACAATGTTCCGAAACAAAGCCAGCAGCAGCCCCACGGCGTATTCCCCCACCGCGTCGCGGTTGCCCTCCGGCGCGTTAAGCAGGGAGACACCGGCCGCGGCCAGGGCTTCCTCATCAATGTTGTCCACGCCGGCCCCAGCCCGGCACACGTAACGCAATGCGGGTCCCCGAGCTAGCAATTCGGCCGTCACGCGCACCTTGGAGCGCACGATCAGGCCGTCGTAGGGGTGCGCGGCCAGGGCGGCGGGTACTTCGGCGGCTTTCAGGTCGGGGCGGTAGTGCAGTTCAACCCCCAACGGCTGCAGCAAATCGGGCAGGTTGGGGTGCATTTCGTCGATGACGAGGCAGAGGGACATGTTTGAACTAGAAACTATACAATGGAGAATAAAGAAGGGGGGGTTTGGGGGTCAGGCTCGGTTCAAGGCCCACTCAATACCTCTGTTACTTCTTACTTTTTTACTTCTTCATTCTCAATTCAATATGCTGCGTCAGGCCCACAAAATCCGGCACGCTGAGCTGCTCGGCGCGCTTGTCGAAAATGGGGTCGGTGGTGGCTTCGGGGGGTAGGCCGAAGGGCTTGAGGGCGTTGCGCAGGGTTTTGCGGCGGGTCTGGAAGGCCTGCTTCACCACCTGGAAAAACAGCTTCTCGTCGCAGGCCAGCTTTTCCGTTTGGTTGCGGGTGAGGCGAATGACGGCCGACTGCACCTTGGGCGGGGGGCTGAACACGTGCGGGGGCACCGTGAACAGGTAGTCGATGTCGTAGAAGGCCTGCAGCAGCACACTCAGGATACCGTAGGTTTTGGTGCCCGGCCCCTCGGCGAGGCGGTCGGCCACTTCCTTCTGAATCATGCCCACGCACTCGCGCACCTGCTGGCGGTGGGCCAGCACCTGAAAGTAAATCTGGGAACTGATGTTGTAGGGAAAGTTGCCGATGATGCTCAGGGGCTGCCCCGCGTAGAGCTGGCCTAGGTCCATCTTCAGAAAATCCTGGGAGTAAATCCGCCCTTCCAGAGCCGGAAAGTGCTGCCCCAGGTAGGCCACCGACTCCCGGTCGATTTCCACTACCGAGGTGCGGTACTCCGGGTGTTGCAGCAGGGTTTGGGTAAGCACGCCCATGCCCGGACCAATTTCGAGCACCTCCCGCACCCCGTCGGGCAGGCGCAGGGCTTCCACAATATTGCGGGCAATGTTGGGGTCAGTAAGGAAGTGCTGGCCGAGGTGCTTTTTGGCTTTAACAGAATCCAAAGCAAATGAGGAATGAAGCGTGAGGAATGAGCAAGGCAGTCAGAATTTAGGGTAGGGCAGCTGAAATCAGGAATACCGGCGCGTTGCTCGCCGCTCATTCTTTACTCCTCATGAACAAATCGGCTACCTTCACGCCCAAAGATACGCCGGCGGCTGCCGTTTCTCCGCGCCCGGAGCCCGGAGCAGGGGTAGTAGCTGGCCTTACGGACTTCGTCTCATGCCCCTATCCCTCGCTTACGCCACCGATTTCCCTTCCTTCGCGGATACCGTATTTATCCTGCCCGCCGGCACCACCGAGCTACCCATCAGCGCCGCCGCCGACCTGCCCGAGGCGGCCCGCCAGTACGTGGCCGCGCAGCTGGCCGCCGGAGAAAAGCTATTTGGCATCAACCAGTACTCCCACCGGCATTATTACGTGGTGGCCGAGCCGAAGAAAACGGCCGACCTCTCGGCCGAAGCCCTGCGCAAAGCCGGCCACCAACTCCACGCCCGGCTGAAGTCTGACAAGGTACCCGAGCTGTTCGTTCACGACCTGACCGGCACCGGTGCCCTGCCCCTGGCCGAGGGCATCGCCCTGACAGCCTATCAGTTCGAAGGCTACAAAACCGACGAGAAGTCGAAAAAAGCGCCCGATCTGCAGCTACTCACTCTGGTCAGCGCCGAGCTGACCGCCGAGCAAGTGCAGGAGCTGGACAACGTGCTACACGGCGTGTACCTGGCCCGCGACTTGGTAAACATGCCCTACAGTCACCTGAACGCCACCCAGCTGGCCCAGCGTTTCGAGGAGGTAGGAGACGCGGCAGGTTTCCACGTAGAAGTGCTGGACTTGGTGCGCATTGAGGCCCTGCGCATGGGCGGTTTGCTGGCCGTCAACCAGGGCAGCCCCGAGCCGCCTACCTTCACCATCATGGAATACAAGCCGGAAGGCGCTACCAATGCCCGGCCGATTGTGCTGGTGGGCAAGGGGGTAGTGTTTGATACGGGCGGCCTTAGTCTTAAGCCTACGCCCAACAGCATGGATTTAATGAAGTGCGACATGGCTGGTTCGGCCGTAGTCGTGGGCGTGCTGTCGGCCCTGGCCAAAAACCGGGTGCCCCTGCACGTTATCGGGCTGGTACCGGCCACCGACAACCGCCCCGGCGGCCCGGCCCTGGCCCCTGGCGACGTAATTACCATGTACAGCGGCCTGACGGTGGAAGTGATGAACACCGATGCGGAGGGCCGCCTGATTCTGGCCGACGCCCTGGCTTTTGCCAAAAAGTACGACCCCGAGCTGGTACTGGACTACGCGACGCTGACCGGCTCGGCCGTGCGCGCCATTGGCGTAGAAGGCATTGTGTGCATGGGCACGGCCGAAGAAGAAACCCTCAGCGCCCTGAAGCGGGCCGGCCACGCTACCCATGAGCGGCTGGTGGAGTTTCCGCTCTGGGATGAGTACGCCGACCACATCAAGAGCGCCATTGCCGACATCAGCAACCTGGGCAAGGCCGAAGCAGGGGCCATTTCGGCGGGCAAATTTCTGGAGCGCTTCACCGAAGGCTACCCCTGGGTGCACTTTGATATTGCCGGCCCCGCCTTCCTGACCGCCCCTGATTCCTACCGCGGCAAGGGCGGTACCGGCGCTGCTGTGCGCCTCACCTACGAGTTTCTGAAAAACCGGGTCTAGAAAATTCGGTTGGCCTTTTTAGGCAGTCACCTTTCCACGCTGAGCGCCACCGGAGCCTATTCAAAGAAGTGGTTCTGGCTGCTCAGCTATATAGGCTTCGATGGGGCTTTCAACGCCCGTTCTCCGGGTAGCGCCCTGAGGGGCTGCCTCTTCCTTTCTTCCCTGTTAGCTTCCTACCTCCATGCTTCCACGCATTGGCATTTCCGTCGGCGACCTAGCCGGCATTGGACCGGAAATCATTTATAAAACCTTTCTCGATCAGCGCCTGCTCAAGTACTGTACTCCCGTGGTGTACGGCACGGCTACGGTGCTCTTCGACGACTTTCCCACCGACGCAGCCCACGAGCCGCTTACCTTCCGGCAGGTGCGGGAGGCCGCCGACATTGCCCCCGGCAAGCACAACGCCGTTACCTGCTGGGACGAGGACTTCACCCTCACCCCCGGCCAGCCGAGTACGGCCAGCGGCGCGGCCGCCCGGCAAAGCCTGCTCGCCGCCGCCCGCGACCTGAAAGCCGGCCTGCTCGATGCCCTCGTCACGGCCCCCATCAGCAAGGAGAACACCCAGTCGGACGACTTCCGCTACCCTGGCCACACGGAGTTCCTGACGTCCTTTTTCGGGGCCAAGGAAAGCCTGATGCTGCTGGCCAGCGAAGACTTGCGCGTGGCGACCCTCACGGGCCACATACCGCTCAAAGACGTACCGGGCCGCGTTACTCAGCCGCTGCTCACTACCAAGTTGCGCATTCTGCTGCAGTCGCTAAAGCAGGATTTCGGCATTGAAAAGCCGCGCGTAGCAGTGCTGGGCCTAAACCCGCACGCCGGAGAAAACGGATTATTAGGCTCCGAAGAAGCCGACGTCGTAACGCCCGTACTGCAGCAGTTTCAGCAGGAAGGCCACTTAGTGTATGGTCCCTTCCCTGCTGATGGCTATTTCGGAACGGCGCAATTTCGGCAGTTCGATGCTACCCTGTCCTTGTACCACGACCAGGGCCTGATTCCGTTCAAAACCATAGCCTTTGAGCGGGGCGTCAACTTCACGGCTGGGCTGCCTGTCATCCGCACCTCCCCCGACCACGGCACAGCTTACGGGCTGGCCGGCCAGTACAAAGCCGACGAAACCTCCTTCCGCGAGGCCCTGTACATGGCCTGCGACTTGGTACGGCAGCGCAAAGCCCTGGCCGACATTGTACCGCTTGTGCCGGGTCCCGCCCCGCGCGGCGGCCGCCACGAGTAGTTTTTGACTTTGTAATGAGAGCGGCCATCGTTTCTTCTGGGAAGCGGTGGCCGCTTCTTGTTGATGCCTAGTAACGCGTACAAGGATGCTAATCTGCTCTGTTGAGGCAGTTGTTCTGTCTTGCAACTGACGGATGCGAATAAATGCCTAAAAATAACTCACATATTCTTGATTATCAGCTATATAATAGCCTATTCATATAGACCGGATTAAAGCACCAATCTGAAAACATTCTTTTCAAAAACGAAATTTACTTTGCCTTTTTAAAATAACACCGTAAGTTTGCAACCGTACTCAACGGAGCCACTTCGGTTCCGTTCTGCTTTTACCCCGTTTCATGACGCTGCACACTCCCTCCGACTACCGTACCGCCCTGCGCCGTCTCGACGCATTGGTGGCGGCTGGGGTGGAGGGAAATGCCACGTTGGAAGCAGAATTCCGGGAGTTAATTGCGGCCCTGGATACGTACGAAAGCAAGCTTGGTCTGCTTCCAATTCCCAATCTGCCTACCTCGCTGGCTGAGATGATAGAGTTGAAACGGCAGCAGATGCGGCTCAAGCAAAAAGAGCTGGCGCAATTGCTAGAAGTACCGGCCGGCCGCCTTTCGCAGATTCTCAACGGCAAGCGCCGCGTGACGCTCGACTTAGCGAAACGCTTGTATGAGCGGCTGGATATTCCACCGGATTTTATTCTCAAAAACGCCTAGCCCGCCGCCCTACCCCGCAACTGCTTTTACAAAACGGGGAAAACTTTCTACTTTTGCCCTCTGCTACAAATTAGCCGTGAAAAAGGACGCCCAATACGACATCAATATTGCCAAGCTGGCCGATAAAACGCATCACTTTGCGTTTGAGCTGGACAAGGCTTTTTTTGAGCAGTTCGAGCAGCAACTCATCCCCGAAGGGCAGGTACACGCCGATGTGACCCTGACCAAAACGGAGCGGCTTATCACCGTAGATTTTGACTTGCACGGCACCGTGCGCCAGATATGCGACCGTAGTTTGGATGAGTACGACCAAGTAGTGGAAGCACATGAGCAACTGTTGGTTCGCTTCGGCGACCAGAACCAGGAGCTTGACGACAACGTGCTGCAAATCACGCCTGATACGCAGACCCTACCCCTGGCCCAGCACCTATTCGACTACATTGGCCTGGCCCTGCCCATGAAGAAGCTGCACCCGCGCTTTCAGAATGAGCCCGATGAAAACCCCGACGCCGACGCCAAACTCATCTTCACTACCCGCCCCGAAGGCGACAGTACTGAAGGTGGCGACAACGACGACATCGACCCGCGCTGGAATGCGCTGCGCAACCTTAACTAAGGCCGGCGCATCCCCGCTGACTTCCGTTTGTATTTTTTCTTTGCTTTTAATTACCCTTTTCAACCATGGCACATCCTAAGCGCCGGACCTCCTCCGCTACCCGCGACAAGCGTCGTAGCCACTACAAACTGACTCCCAAAGCCGTTTCGGTTTGCTCCACTACCGGCGAGCTGCACCTGCGTCACAAGGCCTACGTGGTAGACGGTGACCTGTACCTGAACGGCAAAGTAGCCATCAAAGACTACGCTCCCGTAGCGGCTGCAGCCCCAACTGACAACGACGAAGAATAGTCGAGCGTTAGCTGCTTACCCGCCTTGCGGTGGGGCCTTGTGTATAGTCCCCGACCTTTGGCTTTCCCTGGAAGGCCAGGGTCGGGGATTCGGCCCGCCCCGAGGATTCTCTCCCGGACCTCTTTGATTTCCCGTTCATGAAGATAGCCCTGGACGCAATGGGGGGCGATTTTGCTCCTCAGGCCGCCGTCGATGGGGCCGTACTGGCCGCCAAACAGCTGGCGGGCAAGGCCCAGATAGTGCTCATTGGCCAGGAAGATGCCGTGCGCCCCTTGCTGGCGCAGCACGGCCCCGATGCTGCCGATTTATTGGTAGTGCAGGCTTCCCAAATCATTGAGATGGGCGAGCACCCGGCCAAAGCCTACCAGCAGAAGCAAGACTCCAGCATTGCCGTGGGGTACCGCTTGCTGGCTACCGGTGAGGTCGAGGCTTTCTGCTCAGCGGGTAACACGGGCGCCATGCTCGTAGGCGCTATGTTCAGCGTGAAAGCCGTACCCGGCGTATTGCGTCCCGCCATTGCCAACTTCGTTCCGAAGCTAAGCGGTGGCATGGGCATCATGCTGGACGTGGGGGCCAACGCCGAATGCAAACCCGAAATGCTGGAGCAGTTCGGGGAGCTTGGCTCGCTTTACGCGCAGTACGTGCTGGGCATCAACCAGCCCAAAGTGGGGCTGATGAACTTAGGGGAAGAGGAAGGCAAAGGCACTGCCATCACCCAGGCGGCCCACCAGCTGCTGAAAGTAAACCCCCATATTCATTTCGTGGGCAACATTGAAGGGCGCGACCTGTTCAATGAGAAAGCCGATGTAATTGTCTGCGACGGCTTTACGGGGAACGTGGTGCTGAAGATGGCCGAATCGGTGTATGACATCATTGCCGAGAAAAACATCCATGACCCTTTCCTCGACCATTTTAATTACGAAGCGGTAGGGGGCTCCCCTATTCTGGGCATCAACGACAACGCCATTATTGGGCACGGGGTAAGCACGCCCCTGGCTATTTGCAACATGCTGCTGCAAGGCTACCAAATGGCTAGCTCTGGCATTGCTGACCAGATAAAAAACACCTTCAAGTCTTAAAAGCGACTGTAAGTCCGGCTGCCGAGCCGGACTTTTCCTTTGCCGCGTTTTCCGTTTTCTCTCTAATGAAGATTACCGCTGCCATTACCGGAGTCGGTTCCTACGTGCCCGACTACGTGCTTACAAACCAAGAGCTCGAAACCATGGTCGACACGACCGACGAGTGGATTATGAGCCGAACCGGGATAAAGGAGCGACATATTCTGAAGGGGGAAGACCAGGGCACGTCCGTTATGGGCGTAAAAGCCGTGCAGCAATTGCTGGCCAAGACAGGCAACAAAGCCGAGGACATCGACCTGATTATCTGCGCTACCACTACCCCGGACCTGGTGTTTCCGGCTACGGCCAATATTATTTCGGCGGCCGTAGGCGCTACCAAGGCCTTTAGCTTCGATATGCAGGCGGCTTGCTCAGGCTTCATGTACGCCTTGGCAACGGGCTCGCAGTTTATTGCTACCGGCACCTATAAGAAAGTAATTGTGGTGGGCGCCGATAAAATGTCGAGCATCATCGACTACACGGACCGCGCTACCTGCATCATCTTCGGGGACGGGGCCGGGGCCGTGCTGCTGGAGCCTAACACCGAAGGCCTGGGTTTGCTGGACCAGGAGTTGCACTCCGATGGCAGCGGCGAGCAGTACCTGCACCAGAAAGCCGGTGGCTCGCGCCGGCCGCCTTCCGCCGAAACGGTTGCCAACCGGGAGCATTTTGTGCACCAGGAAGGCGCGGCGGTATTTAAGTTTGCCGTGAAAAACATGGCCGATGTGGCTGCTCAGGTAGCCGACCGCAACGGCTTAAACCCCGACACCATCGACTGGTTGGTACCGCACCAGGCCAACAAGCGCATTATTGACGCTACGGCCAACCGCGTAGGTATTGGCCCCGAGAAGGTCATGCTCAACATTCACCGCTACGGCAACACCACCAACGGAACCATTCCCCTGTGCCTGGCCGACTATGAGTCGCAGTTGCGCAAGGGCGACAACCTGATTATTGCCGCGTTTGGCGGGGGCTTTACCTGGGGTTCCCTGTACCTGAAATGGGCCTACGACCCCAAACCCGACCCTACGGCAGCCTAAAGTGGCGGCCCGCAAGCGGAAAAACTTCTATACTTGCACTCCCGACGTGCCGCCCCGCCATCTCTCCGGGGCGGCACGTTGCGTTTCCACCCGAGTAACTCACTTTCTGACAGTTGAAGATTCGGGCCGGAACCGGCCGTTTCCGGCCGCTCTTCACCTTATTTTCCTTTTCTAATTCTTTTCTCCCACCATGGCCACGACCGCAGACTTTCGCAACGGGCTCGTTCTGAACTACAACGGCGAGTTGCACGTCATCACCGAATTCCAGCACGTAAAACCTGGCAAAGGCCCGGCTTTTGTGCGTACCAAGCTCCGTAACATCAAAACCGGCCGCGTAATCGATAACACCTTCAACGCCGGGGTGAAAGTGGAAACTGCCCGCGTGGAGCAGCGTCCCCACCAGTTCCTGTACAAGGATGATTACGGCTACACCTTCATGGATAACGAGTCGTTTGAGCAGGTAGTGCTGCCCGAGGCCATGGTGCCCTTCGCCGACCTCATGAAGGAAGGCCAGGTGGCTACCATCCTCTTCCACGCCGAAACCGAGCAGCCGCTTACGGCCGAACTGCCGACGACGGTAGAGCTGGTAGTAACCTACACCGAGCCCGGCCTCAAGGGCGACACGGCCACCAACACCCTCAAGCCCGCCATCGTGGAGACGGGGGCCCGGATTCAGGTGCCGCTTTTCATTGATACCGACACTAAAATTCGCATCAAGACCAGCGACTACTCCTATGTCGAAAGAGTCAAGTAAGCAGCCCAACAAGCCCTCTCCCGCCCCCATGAAAGCCAAAGAACTACAGGAACTCATCGACTTCATCGCCAAGTCGGGTCTGAACAAAGTCAACATCGAAACCGAGGAGTTTAAAATCTCGGTGCAGCGCGAGCCCAGCACGAAAGTGGTTAGCGGGAGCGTAGCCGCCGCCCCGGCCCCCGCTCCCGTAGCCGCGCCAGTTGCGGCCGCCGCTCCGGCGGCCACGGCTCCAGCAGCCGCGCCTACCCCGGCCGCCCCCGCAGAACCCGCCGGTGGCAACTACACGCCGCTGAAGTCGCCGATGATTGGCACGTTCTACCGCAGCAGCAGCCCCGACACTCCCGCTTTCGTGCAGGTAGGCGACCTGGTAGAGAAAGGCCAGGTGATCTGCATCATCGAAGCCATGAAGCTCTTCAACGAAATCGAGGCCGAGCAGTCGGGCCGCGTGGTGAAGGCATTGGTGGAAAACGCCTCGCCCGTGGAGTATGACCAGCCTTTGTTCCTGATTGAGCCAATGTAAGTCAATTAAAAATTGAGAATTAAAAATTAAAAATGGACTGCTGCTTGGCCTTGTGCTGGGCCTGTCGCCAATTTTTAATTCTTCATTTTTAATTTTTAATTGAAGAAACCTGTGTTCAAGAAAATACTAATTGCCAACCGGGGCGAAATTGCGCTACGCGTGATTCGGACCTGTAAGGAAATGGGCATCAAGACGGTAGCCGTGTACTCGACTGCCGATAAGGAAAGCCTGCACGTGCGCTTCGCCGACGAGGCCGTGTGCATCGGTCCCCCGAGCTCCGCGCAGAGCTACCTGAGCATTCCTACCCTGATTGCCGCCGCCGAAATTACCAACGCCGACGCCATTCACCCCGGCTACGGCTTCCTGTCGGAAAACGCGGAATTCTCGCGCGTGTGCCAGGAAAACGGCATCAAGTTCATCGGGGCCTCGCCCGAGATGATCAACCAGATGGGCGACAAGGCCTCGGCCAAAGCAACCATGATTGCCGCCGGCGTACCCTGCATTCCGGGCTCCGTGGGCCTGCTCGACTCGGTGGAGCAGGGCAAGAAGGTAGCCGCCAAAATCAAGTATCCGGTTATTCTGAAGGCTACGGCCGGCGGGGGTGGCCGCGGCATGCGCATCATCAACTCCGAGGAAGAGTTCGAGAAAGCCTGGAACGATGCCCGCACCGAAGCCAAAGCCGCTTTCGGCAACGACGGTGTGTACCTGGAGAAGTTTGTGGAGGAGCCCCGCCACATTGAAATTCAGGTGTGCGGCGACCAGTTCGGCCACGTCTGCCACCTTTCCGAGCGGGACTGCTCCATTCAGCGCCGCCACCAGAAGCTGGTAGAAGAGGCGCCCTCCCCTTTCATGACTGATGATCTGCGGGAGCGAATGGGCGCGGCCGCCATTGCCGGCGCTTCGGCCATTGGCTACGAGGGCGTGGGCACGATTGAGTTCCTGGTGGATAAAAACCGGGACTTCTACTTCATGGAGATGAACACCCGCATTCAGGTGGAGCACCCCGTGACGGAGGAAGTTATCAACTACGACCTGATCAAAGAGCAGATCAAGGTGGCAGCCGGTATCCCGATTACGGGCAACAACTACGGCCCCAAGATGCACGCCATGGAGTGCCGCATCAACGCCGAGGACCCCGCCAACGGCTTCCGGCCCTCGCCCGGCAAAATCACGGTGCTGCACATTCCCGGCGGCCACGGGGTGCGCGTGGATACCCACGTGTACGCGGGCTACCAGATTCCGCCCAACTATGATTCCATGATTGCCAAGCTCATTACCGTGGCCCAAACCCGGGAAGAGTGCATTGTGAAGATGAAGCGGGCGCTGTCGGAATTTGTAGTGGAGGGCGTGAAGACCACGATTCCCTTCCACCTGCGCCTGATGGACAATGCGCAGTTTAAGGCCGGTGACTTCACGACGAAATTTCTGGAAACCTCCTTCGATTTTTCGGAGCTGTAGACACGCCTAGCCTCTGGGCTATAGAAAGGGCCGCTCAAGTATGAGCGGCCCTTTTTGTTTTCTTTCCGCACGCATGAGTCAACAAAGCACCGGTTTGTGTAAATAGAACATTATCCATAAGAAGCATTTCTGAAATTGCACTAAACTGATCAATTAAGCATCAGAAAACCCGATTCAAACAGTCAAGAAGCGGTTAGTAACCACTTACTATTTATTTATCAACAGCCGAAATAGTATTGCATAATTCCGGCAGGCAGCTTCTATACTTGCCCTGTTCTTATCCCACAACCAAAACCCACCATCGTATGAACAAGTATTCAGCGGCGGCCCTGCTTGGGCTGCTGACTGCCGGACCACTCGTGTCGTCCTGCAACAAAGAAGCGGTTACGCCCGGAGTTCCCGGCCCCGCGGCAACCTCTACGCCCCAAAACGCCGTAGCCGTAAACGGGGTGATGCTGCAGGGCTTTTACTGGGATACGCCCATTAGTAATACGCAGGGCACGTGGTGGCAGGTGCTGGGCTCCCGGGCCGCCGAGTTTAAATCGGCCGGATTTACGGCCGTGTGGCTACCGCCAGCCTACAAGGGTGGCAGCATCAATGACGTAGGCTACGGCGTGTATGACCGCTACGACCTGGGCGAATTCAACCAGAAAGGCACCGTGGCGACCCGCTACGGCACGCTGGCGCAGCTGCAGTCGGCCATCACGGCTTTGCACGGCCAGGGCGTGCAAGTGTACGAGGACATGGTGATGAACCACCTGACCTCGGCCGATGCCCAGGAAACTTTTAACGTGGGCGGTACCAACTACACCGTCTGGACCAGCTTTACCTACCCGGGCCGGGGCAACACGTACAGCGCCTACAAGTGGCACTATTACAACTTCAACGGCACCCAGCAGGCGCCCAACAACGGCTGGTACCAGTGGAACGCGTGGGACTTTAACGCTTATGCCAACGGCGACGCGTACGACAACCTGCTCGGCTCCGAAATTCGCTACGCCGACGTTAACCAGCGCACGGAAACCAAGAACTGGGGCAACTGGATTACCACCAAGCTCGGCCTCGACGGCTACCGTCTCGACGCGACCAAGCACATCCAGACCGGCTTCGTGAATGAGTGGCTGGACGCGGTGAAAGGCACCAGTGGCCGCTTTGCCGTGAGCGAGGCCTGGTTCCGCAACCTGACCGATATGAACAACTACGCCGCCGCCACCGGGGGCCGCACCAGCCTCTTCGACGTGCCCTTGCACTACACCTTCCAGAGCATGAGCAGTGGCAACGGGGCCTGGGATATGCGCGGGCTGCAGTTTGCGGGCTTTACCGAAGCCAATGGGCCGCTGTCGGTTTCCTTTGTGGATAACCACGACACGGACCACTCAACCGGGGGGCTCTACTCGCCGGTAGTAAACCTGAAGATGCTGGCCTACGCCTACATTCTGACCCGGGCCAAAGGCTACCCCTGCGTGTACTACAAGGACTACTACAACTACGGCCTGGGCAACCAAATCAAAACCCTGATGGCCATCCGCAAGGCCAACGCCTACGGGGCGGCCTACGAGTACACGGGGGTAAATGATGCCGACTACTACGCCTACTCCCGCGCCGGCGACGCTACCCACAAGGGTCTGATGATGATTCTCAACGACGGCAGCGCCGCCCGCACCAAGGGCATCACCTCCCCGTTTAAAAACGCGACCCTCACCGACAAAACCGGCAACCGCACCGGCACCGTTACCACCGATGCCAACGGCTTCGGCAACTTCCCGGTGCAGGCCCGCAGCTACTCCGTGTGGGTACCGAACTAAGCGCAGCCCCCCTTACCGCTCCTACCTAACTGACGCAGTAGCCTGAGCTAAGGGGCGTATCACCAGGCCAACTTCACCGTCGGCCTGGTGATACGCCCCTTAGTCGATGATTAACCTACCAAACAAATCAAAATCAACCCTGGGCAATGCGTGGGGGCCAAGCAGGCGAACGGGCTTGGCGTCTGGTTCACCAAAAGCCGTTTCCCTGTCATCCGCCAGGTAGCTTACGCCCTGCCGAAATACGATGTCGTAAAACGGATCCTGGGGTTTTTCCGGATGGGTAAAGGGCACCAACACGTTGAGGCAATGCTGCCGGGAGAGTGCTTGCGCCAACCACAACGCCCGGGCCTCCTCGTCTGTGGAGGGAGTGCGGTAAATGGCTAGGTGGTGCGGAAACTGCGGAACCTCCGACGCAGTAACTTCAAAGAAGATGTGAGCCGGATTGGCCGAGTCAAACTCCATGGGCTGTTCTGCGCCCAGCAGCGCTGACCACGGAAATACGGTCAGCCCCGGCAGGGCCGCTTGCAGAAACTGTTGTATCTGGGCGGCACTGAGACTTTCACTGAGGTACATTTCTTCCACGTTGAAGAGCAGCTGAGTAAATGTTCGACCTACCAAAAAGGCCAACTGTAGAGTTGGCCTTTTTTACGTGCGCGGCACCGGGGTACGGGCGGGTTACTTGCGGTGGCGGGGCGTCTGTTACCAAACTTGGCCGTTGCCCTGCTCGATTTCCTGTACCAGCTCGCCGTACCACTGCTCCCCGTACTTGCGGATAAGCGGCTCGCGCAGGAACTGGTACACCCGTACGCCCAGGTTGGCCCCGAAGGAGCAGGCGGGCGAGCAGATGCTCCACCGGTCGTAGTTCAGCGCTTCGAATCCCTCGTATTTGGTGATGCGGATCGGATACAGATGGCAGCTGATGGGCTTCTTGAAAGACGTAACGCCGGCTAGGTAGGCCTGCTCGATGCCGCACTTCAGAATGCCCCGCTCATCATAGAGGGCGTATGCGCACTCCCGGTCGTTGATGGTAGTGGTGCTGTAGTCGCCCTCCCAGTCCTTGATGTAGAGGCCCTGCTGCTCGATGGCCTGGCGGCCGGCTTCGGTCAGGAAGGGCTTGATGGCCTCGTACTCGTTGTGCAGGATTTGCAGCTCCTCGTCTTCCAAAGGGGCGCCCAGGTCGCCTTCCACGCAGCAGGCGCCCTTGCAGGCTTCGAGGTTGCACACAAAGAAATTATCCCGAACGTCGTCGGAAATCAGGGTATTCTGAATCTGAATCATGGTAGGGGCGGCGGGCTCAGGTTCTGGGGGGCCGTGGGGCAGCTAACAAACCCGTAGCGTTTCCAGTGCCGCGCTGAGCAGGCAAATAATCCCCAAAGATACCAGATTTAGCCCAGGCTGTGCAGTACCTTTTCCGTCAGCGCGCACTGGCGGTGGTGCGAATACGTCGCCAGCGCCTCGGCCTGGGCCTGCTGGCCCAGCCTTGCGGCCAGCCCCGGCTCCTGCAGCAGCCGCTCAATAGCAGCGCAAAACTCGGCTTGGTTGCGCAACGGGTACAGCAGGCCGGTACGGCCATCGGCCACTAGTTCCAGGGTGCCGCCTGCCGCCGACGCCACTACCGGCAGCCCCGTCGCCATGGCCTCAATGGTGACCATGCCGTAGGTTTCATTGACGGAGGCCGTAATTGAAATATCGAGGGCGCGGTAGGCTACCTCGGGCTGCAGCGTGAACGGGCGCAGGTGCACTACCTCCGCTAGGCCTAGTTGCTGCACCCGCGCCAGCACGGCCTGCTGGTAGGCATTGCCCTCGTTGCGAGTAGCCTCGCCCACGAACAGCACGTGCAGGTGAGGGCAGCGCACACGAAGCACTCCGAGGGCTTCTACCACAAAATCCTGGCCCTTCCCATCGTCGAGGCGGCCAATTACGCCGAGCAGCACCGCGCCGGGCGGCAGCGGCAGGTTCAGTTGCTGCCGGGCCTGGGCTTGGGTCAGGCCCGCGTGGGCAAACTTCTCCAGCTCTATGCCCAGGGGTACCACGTGCAGGCGCTGGGCGGGGAAGCGCGTTTTCTCCAGCACCTGCCGGGCCAGCCCGGGCAGCGGGGAAAGCCAGGCGTCCAGGGCCCGGTAGCGCAGCGTGTGCACCAGGCCGCGCTTGGCCAGCCCCAGCTGCATGTGCTGCTGATACACGAGCCGGAGCCCGGGCAGCCGCAAGCTTTTGCAGAGCACGGCCAGCCCCAGGTCGCCGTTGCGCGTGACGATGAGCGCCCGGGTGCCGAAGCCGCGCAGCAAGCTGGCCAGCCGCCCCGCCGCGGGTACATCGGCCGCTTTCCAGGGGTTGCGCAGAGCCACGACCGGCAGGTTCAGCTCGGTGGTGCGGGTAGCAATGGGCGAACCGGCCAGGGTAATGACCTGCACGGGCCAGCCCCGCTGCCGCATCCAGTCGGCAAACCGGACGGTGTTCAGCTCTAGCCCGCCCCAGCTTCCGGACAGGCACAAAACAGACAAGGGAAACGGGGCGGGGGCAGCAGAGGCAGAAGCAGAATTCACCGGGCGAAGATACTAGCCCCGCTAGTTGTCCGGCTAGCCGCGGTTGGTTACCCCCTCCGGACCTGGGCGGTTCGCAAGCCAATACCGCCGCGCAACTCCCGCCGCTTGCGGCCCCTGGCCACCCACTTGTTCGGGCACGCAAGCCGCCGGAGTTGCGCGGCCACCCACTGAGTTACTGCTGGTACTGCTTGCCTACCTGGCCAAAACCAGGTGGTTCTGACCCGGTAGGGGGCCTACCTGAGCAAATCCAGGTGGTGTTGCCCTGGTAGGGCCCCTACCTGGCCACAAGCAAGCGGTTCTCGGTCGGTAGGCCGCCTGCCTGGATTAAACCAATCAGTTGGAAGCCGTTGGCATTCCTGCGGGGTGAAAACCAGGTGGTTGTGGCAAGGCAGGTAGTCCAGCGGCCGAAAAACAACGGTTTTTCGCCAGGCAATGGCATGAAGATGCGCTCCGCAGTGTTTACCCAAGACGGGGCCAACGTCTGGCACTGCCAACGCGGCGAGGAACATGCTGCCGCAGGCGGCCCATATTTCCTTCCCCCATCGGAAAGCCCTACCTTTGCTAACAAGCCAAAAAGCTTAGTTTTCGATCTGACTGACACGCATGGCACTGGATTATCACGCATTATTGAACCCCTCGCAGGCGGCGGCCGTGCTGCACACCGAAGGCCCCTGCATGATTATAGCCGGCGCGGGCTCCGGCAAAACCCGCGTACTTACCTACCGCATTGCCCACCTGCTGGAAAAAGGCGTCGACCCGTTCAATATCCTGGCCCTGACCTTTACCAACAAGGCCGCCAAGGAAATGCGCGCCCGCATTGAGAAGGTAGTCGGCCCGAACGCCAAGAACCTGTGGATGGGCACTTTCCACAGCATCTTTGCCCGCATCCTGCGCTCTGAGGCCGATAAGATTGGCTACCCTCGCTCCTTCACCATCTATGACACCCAGGACTCTAAAACCCTGATTGGGCAAATCCTGAAGGAGCTGGAGCTGGACGACAAGCTCTACAAGCCCAACATGGTGCTGGGGCGGATTTCGGCTGCTAAGAACAAGCTGATTTCGGTGCAGCAGTACCTCAACGACCCCGTGATTCGGCAGGACGACGAGGCAGCGCTGCGGCCCAAGCTGGGCGTGATTTATCAGCAGTATGCCAACCGCTGCTTTAAAGCCGGCGCCATGGACTTCGACGATTTGCTCTACCAGACCAACGTGTTGTTCAAAGACCACCCCGACGTGCTGAACAAGTACCAGAACATGTTCCGGTACGTGATGGTGGACGAGTACCAGGATACGAACTACTCCCAGTACCTGATTGCGCGCAAGCTTGCGGCCAAGGAGCGCAACATCTGCGTGGTGGGCGACGACGCGCAGAGCATCTACGCCTTCCGGGGCGCCGATATTCAGAATATTCTCAACTTCGAGAAGGACTATCCCGAGCTGCAGGTATTTAAGCTGGAGCAGAACTACCGCTCCACCAAAAACATTGTACGCGCGGCCAACTCGGTTATTAAAAATAACCAGGCCCAGCTACGCAAGGATGTTTTCTCGGATAACGAGGAAGGTCCGCTAATTGAGGTATTTAAGGCTGCTTCCGACAACGAGGAGGGCAAGCTGGTAGCCAACAGCATCTACGAGGACAGGATGAACCACCACTTGTCCTACGATGACTTTGCCATCCTGTACCGCACCAACGCCCAGAGCCGGGCCATGGAAGAAGCCCTGCGCAAGCTCAACATCAAGTACAAGATTGTCGGGGGCCTCTCCTTCTACCAGCGCAAGGAAATCAAGGATTTGGTGGCCTACCTGCGCCTGACGGTAAACCCCAACGACGAGCAGGCCCTGCGCCGGGTGATAAACTACCCCAAGCGCGGCATCGGCGACACGACCATTGCCAAGCTCATCAACGCGGCCGAGGAATCGAACCATACGATTTGGGAAGTGGTAGCCAATGCCGACCAGTTCCTGCCGGCCCGGGCGGCCAACCCGATTGTGGATTTCGCCGAAAAAATCAAGGCCTACACGGCGGTAGCGGCCAAGGACGATGCCTTTGAGGCGGCCAAGTTTATTGCCAAAAACTCGGGCCTGATCGAGGATCTGTACGCCGATAAAAGCATTGAGGGCCTCTCCCGCTACGAAAACATTCAGGAACTGCTGAACGGTATCAAAGCCTTCGTGGAAGACCCCGAGCGGGAAGACAAAACGCTGGCTTCCTTCCTGCAAGACATTGCCCTGGTAACCGACGCCGACACCAAAGACGCCCAAAGTGAAGGCGAGCAGGTGACGTTGATGACGATTCACTCGGCCAAGGGCCTGGAATTCCGCAACGTCTACATCGTGGGCATGGAGGAAAACCTGTTTCCCTCGCAGATGATGATTACCTCCCGGGCCGACCTGGAAGAGGAGCGCCGCCTGTTTTACGTAGCCATTACGCGGGCCGAGAAGAAGCTAACCCTGAGCTATGCTACTTCCCGCTACCAGTGGGGTAACCTGCGCAGCTGCGAGAAAAGCCGCTTCCTCGACGAAATTGACCCGCAATTCGTCGACTTTAAGTTCTCGGCCGGGCCGGTGGGTAGCGCCGGGCCAGGTGAGTCACCGTTCGGCCACGTGTTTGAGCGGCGCAGCAACCTGGTGCCCCCGGCCCCGCGCAAAACCGTTGCTACCAAATACTCCCCGCCCGCCGACTTCAAGCCTTCCGACACCAGCAATCTGCAGACCGGGCAGCGCGTGGAGCACCCCAAGTTCGGGTTCGGAACCGTGACGAAGCTGGAAGATCAAGCTGGCTCTGTGAAAGCCATTATTCAGTTCGAGGAAGTTGGGGAGAAAACCCTGCTTCTGAGCTTCGCCAAGCTGCGGGTGCATTAACTATTCTCTTTGTCATTGTGAGTAGAACGAGGAATCTGGGTCGGCCTGGTACTGGTAACCTAGATTCCTCGTCTCTGCTTAATGCTCAGAACGCACCAATGACAACAAGCTTTGTGCACCCAAATTGCCCTATTCGCGTTACTTTAGATGCGCATCGTGCAGCCTTACCCTGCTGCCACTACTTATTAAACCTTGCCGCTGGCTGTCCTGTGCAAAATAGGAGGTCATTGGGGCAAGGTTTGACGTATATTTGGCCCTTCGAATACCATTTTCATGACCTTACCTTCCCTTCATAAGCACGAACTGCTCCAGCGCGAGTACGGGCAAAGCACCTTTCAGCTCGTGCAACAACTGCGCGACGTAGAGGACCGCACCGAGCGCACCCGCCGGGCCCAGCAGATCGTGCAGCTTATCTTCCGCATTCAGCCTGCCCTGCGCGACCAGCCTGATTCCCAGCATAAAGTGTGGAATCATCTGTTTGAAATGGCCGACGGCGAGTTGGACGTAGACGCGCCGTTTCCGCTGGTAGCCCAGGCCAACATGGCCCCTCCCAAGCGGGTAGCCTACCCTAGCAAAGGGCCCAAGCTGCGGGCTTACGGCCGGGCTGTGGAACAGCTCATTGAGAAAGCCGTAACCTTGGAAGACGCCTCGGAGCGGGAGCAGGCTACCATCATTATCGGGCGGACCATGAAGTTTCTCTACCGCTCCCACAACAAGGAAAACGCCAAGGACGTCACCATCCTCAAACACTTGAAGGAGCTTTCAGGTGGCCAGCTTACCCTGGACCCAGCTCAGGTCGATGCTCAGAACCTGTTCGAGTTTACCACCGGTGGCCGGCCCGCGCCCTTTATTGTACCCCAGCCCCGCCAGGAACGGGAGGTGCGCCGGGGCAGCGGTGGCAACAACAACCGGCGCGACAAGCAGCGCCGCGGCGGCAAAAAAGGCCGTCAGGAACCCCAGCAACCTCCGCAGTAATAATTTTGCAGAAGTTAGGCGCCAAAAGCTAGGAGCTAGAAGGTCCGTGTGGTCATCTTCTCGCTCCTAGCTTTTGGCTCCTAATTCCTAACCCCTCCATAAATGGCCTCTTTTGAAGTTATCGGCGGCAAGCCGCTGAAAGGTGAAATTGTGCCCCAGGGCGCCAAAAACGAAGCTCTTCAGATTCTGTGCGCAGTTTTGCTTACGGATGAGCCCGTTACGATTTCCAACATTCCGGACATTCGCGACGTGAACAGGCTCATTGAGCTGCTGCGCGATATGGGCGTGAAGGTGGGCAAGCTTGCGGGCGACACCTACCGCTTCCAGGCCGACGACGTGCATCTGGACTACCTTGATACCCCTGAGTTTGTGGCTCAGGCTGGGGCTCTTCGTGGCTCGGTCATGATTCTGGGTCCTATGCTAGCTCGCTTCGGCAAGTGCCAGCTACCCAAACCCGGCGGCGACAAAATTGGTCGGCGGCCCATGGATACCCACTTTTTAGGCTTGGAAAAGCTGGGCGGCAAGCTCACGCTGGAAGGCACCGACTTCTACCGCATCAGTACCGAAGGCCGCCTGCGCGGTGCTTACATGCTGCTGGACGAAGCCTCAGTAACCGGCACGGCTAACATTGTAATGGGCGCGGTACTAGCCGAAGGCACGACCACCATTTACAACGCGGCCTGTGAGCCGTACCTGCAGCAGCTCTGCAAGATGTTGGTGCGCATGGGCGCCAAAATCAACGGCATCGGCTCCAACTTGCTGACCATCGAAGGCGTGGAGCGTTTGGGAGGCACCGAGCACCGCATGTTGCCGGACATGATTGAAATCGGTTCTTTTATTGGTCTTGCGGCCATGACGGGCTCCGAAATTACTATCAAGGATTGTCAGATTCCGGAGTTGGGCTTGATTCCGGATACGTTCCGTAAACTGGGCATCCAGCTGGAATTTCGCGGCGACGATATCTACGTGCCGGCTCAGGACCACTATGAAATTGCGACCTACCTCGATGGTAGCATTCTTACCATCTCCGACCACACCTGGCCCGGCCTCACCCCCGACCTGCTGAGCGTGCTGCTGGTAGTGGCTACCCAGGCCAAAGGCACCGTGCTGATTCACCAGAAAATGTTTGAGTCGCGCCTTTTCTTCGTAGACAAGCTAATTGATATGGGTGCCCAGATTATCCTCTGCGACCCGCACCGCGCCACCGTTATCGGCCTGGACAAGCGCACGCGCCTGCACGGCATCACCATGACCTCGCCCGACATCCGCGCCGGTGTGGCGCTGCTAATTGCAGCCCTTTCGGCTGAGGGACGGAGCGTAATTGAGAACGTGGAGCAGATTGACCGGGGCTACCAGAACATTGACAAGCGCCTCACGGCCCTTGGTGCCCAGATCCGCCGCCTCTAGCCCTACCTTACCCAAGCAGACATCTTGCGCACCGCCCGGTTTCACATTTGAAGCCGGGCGGTGTTGCGTTATAGCCGGATGGCGAGAGGGTTACGTTCCGGGCCCGATGGTATAAACCGGCAGAAGCTGCGCAGCTTTTTTCATCCCACCATTTTACCCTTTTACCCGATGAAAAAGTATGTGCGTCTGCTCCCGTTTGTGGGGCTGATGCTGGCTGGGTGCGCCCAGTCAGCCGAGCAGCAAGAACTGGCTACCACGGCAGGCCCTATGCCCGAAGCGGCAACTCCTGAGTTGCCTAATCCTGTGCCACCTAACGCTGTATCAGAAGTACCCTTAGCTAGGCTGTGGCGAGTAGCGGGTCATCCGGTTATTTACCAAGGCTCCATGGAGGTAGAAGTAGCTGACTTCGCGGCCGCATCCGCCCGCCTAGATACTACCCTACTGCGCCGGGGCGCCTACCTTACCAGCGCCCGCGAAACCACCGACTCAGACCGCCATCAGCAGACCCTGACAATTCGGGTCCCATCGGCACAATTTCTGGCTCTGACCTCCGAGCTAACCCAAATAGGGCTTGTGCGTGGCAAAGAACTCACCTCCCGAAACATTGCCGCCGAGCTAGCCAAGCTCCGAAGCGCCATTCGCACTTCATCTAAGGACACTATGGCAGCGCAGTTATCAGAACAGGAAATTCAGCGGCTTACCGAGCAAGCCACCTTGGCCACGTTGCAGCTTACGTATTACCAGCTCCGCCCAACCACTGAACTATCGCCAGCGGCGGGTATAACTAGTCAGGTGCAAACGGGTTTGTGGTTTGGCTGGCGGGCGTTGAGTGTATTCCTGATTGCGGCATGCTACATCTGGCCACTCCTGCTGGTGGCAGGTCTGTGGGCCGGATACCGTTGGTATCGTGGCAAGCTGCTTATAGAGTAAAACTGAAGGCGTTAGCTCCTGCCCTGCTACCGGTCATGCACAGCTAACGAACGTGTTTTGCTACAATGAACTTCCTGCCTGACTAACTAGCTACACTAGCGGAGCAGAAAAGCCCGCCCGAGCATGCTCGGGCGGGCTTTTCTGCTCCGCTGATACTACGAACCAGTAGCTTAGCTTCGGTCGGTTACCATATCGATTACTGAGGTAACCAACGACAAAACGACGCTGAAGATAAGGGCAGAAACAAACCCATCCAGCTTAAAGCCACCCAGCAGCCAGTCAGCTATCATCACAATCAAGGCATTGATAACCAGCAAGAACAGGCCCAACGTCAGGATGGTAATAGGAAAGCCGATGATTTTCAGGATGGGCTTTACAATAGCATTTAGAATGGCCAGCACAATGACCAGAATAAATGCGTCACCGATGCCGCTGATATCAGCCCCGGGCAGAAACTTAGCCAGCACATAAGTAATGATGGCCGTGAGAATGAATTTTAAAATGAAGCCCATAGAGGAAGAAGAGGGATTGGGTGAGAGAAAAGTACAGTGTAAGGGAGTTGCTCACTTTACGCACGATACGCAAAAAAGTACGACAAGCAGCTGAATCAGCCGTCTGTCGTACTTTTTGCGCGCTCTGCTCGACCACGCGAGCCACTGAAGGATATACCTTACTTCTCTACGGCCCGGGCTTTCAGCCGGCCCTGCGACACCCCCATCCAGTTGGCCATGTGGTAAAGCAGCCGGGCACCTACAATGGCGTTCCATTCCGTGTCGCCGGGGGCTACCTCGTTCAGGTCGCAGCCAATAATGGTGCGGCCCGAGCGTACTACCATTCGAATAAGGTAGAGTGCCTGCTCGAACTCCAACCCACCGGGTACGGGCGTACCGGTGCCGGGGCATAGCTTCGGATCAAGTCCGTCGATGTCGAAGCTCAAATACACCTTTTGGGGTAGCTGGGCAATGATTTTTTTACACTCCTTCTTCCAGGATTTACCGCCCAGCATTTCGGCCTGAAGAAATCGGTCGGCAAACAGGGCCACCCGGCCGTTGCTCTGGTCAATGTACTCGGCTTCCTGCTGGCAGTAGTCGCGGATGCCAACTTGCACCAGCTTCTTAATCTGAGGCAGTTTCAGGGCATTATACATAATGGAGGCATGCGAAAACTCGAAGCCTTCGTAGGCGGGTCGTAAGTCACAGTGCGCATCAATCTGCAGAATCCCGAACTCTTCGTGCCGCTCGGCCAGAGCATGCAGGTAGCCCAGGGGCGTGCTATGGTCGCCGCCCAGCACAACTACCCCTTTCCCAGCGTCCAAGAGGGCGCCGGTTTTTTGCTTGAGCCACTCCAGCAGCGCCTGACCGCGCTGGTTGATATGGGCGGGCACCTGGGAAAATGTTCCGTGCGTTGCTTCAGGCTCACCTTCTTCCAGCCAGCCAATGTACTCTTCGGCCGTAGGGCGTAGAGCTAGGCTTTCGGCGGCAATTTTCTCGTCGGACTCCTCCATGGCCAGACCCATTTGCCAGGCATTGGGCAAGTCAGGGTCGTAGAGGTCTACTTGCAGGGACGCATCCCGAATGGCCTCGGGCCCTTCGGCCGTACCGGCGCGGTACGAAACGGTTACTTCCCAAGGCACGGGCACGATTACAACCTGGGCCTCCTCGGGGGTGAAGGGCAGACCATAAATCCCGCCCGCCGAATCACCAAGGGCATTGGGGTCGAAGGCGGCAAGCTTTTGTTCCAGCGAGGACGCAGAATTAGCCATAAAAAAGAAAGGTTAAAGTGTAGATGAGGCCAGCCGGAAATGGTAGCAGCCCCCGCTTCCAGGTCTCGACGCCTTTGTTAGGCATGATTCCTGGCCACGAGGGCCGCTACAGTGCACCCCGGCCCTAGGGCCGGTAAAGTTATGAGCCGGCTTGCTGGCCGCCCATAAAATCGTAAGTGCGGATGATATCCAGAATTTTCTCGAAGGTATCCCGATCAAAGAAAATCATTAGCGGCAGCTCAACTGAGTTATCCTTATCCGAGAACTGGGTTATAACCGAAAAAATCAGTGGTTGCACCATGGGCCGGTTCAGCAGCAGGTTATGCAGGGCATCGGCAATGTCACCACGCGGGTGCGTAGGCGGAGCGCCATAGATGCTAGCTTTCAGAATGTTAGCTAGTTGTGTTACCAGCGCCCCGGTAATGATATTGCTGATTTCCAGCAGCAACGACTCCTGCATTTCGTCAATCTGCGTGGAGTCCGAGGTGCTCATGCGCAAACAAACGCGGGAAAGCCGCTGGACATGCTGGCCGGAAAAGAACATAAGGGTCGTTCCATTGAAGTCGCCCCGGATATCCGACTGAATAATGACGTGACCCGCCTGCAGGTCGCGCACTTTATCCAGAATTGTCTTACCCGACACGATATCGAGGTTGGGTACTTCCAGCAGCACCTTTTCCTGGGCGACAACCGCGAATGAATCGGCCGCGCGTGCTAGGCCGATATTCAGGATTTCGCGGATGATATCCCGCTCCAGTTCCGTCATGTGCAAATCCATAGGAATCAAGTGAAAGGGCGGCCAGCCAAAGTCGGCCGCCACAAGTCTGCAATACGTGAGTTACGGTCGTTTGGCCAGAAATAGTCGAGTCAGGGCCGGAACATCGAGCACCAGGCAAACTTGCCCGCTGCCCAATAGGGTAACGCCCCCAAACAAGTCAATGGTATCCAGTGGTTTACTCATGGGTTTTACCACGATATCCTGCTGGCGTAAAAACCGGTCGACAATCAAGCCCAGCCGGCGGTTACTGTAGTTGACGATGATTATATCCTGACGACCATTTAGATCAGCTTTAGTAGCGGGCGCAAGCGGTCCGTCACCATTGTGCAGCAAGCGACGCAGCGACACGACCGGAACATTTTCGTCCTGAACTCGAGTCAGTAATACGCCTCCTACTACGTTAAAATTTTCCGGCAGTAAGGACACCACCGAGTCGGTATGCATGAGCGGAATAGCGTAGTTACGCTGGTCCAGTTGGAAAAGCAGAGCGCCCTTCACGGCAATGGAAGTGGGCAGCACCAAGGTAAAGGTAGTGCCTTCGCCTAGCGTTGAATCTACGCGCAATTGACCGCCTAGAGAGTCGATGGCCAATTTCACCACGTCCAGACCCACACCGCGCCCTGATATTTCGGTTACTTCCTTGGCCATGGAAAAGCCCGGCTCGAACAGAAAATCACGCACGGCGTCATCATCCAGATTGGCGGCCGTAGCGGCTGGAACCAAGCCACGTTCAACGGCCTTGCGCCGGACGCTCTCCACATTGATGCCACGGCCATCGTCGCGTACTTGGATCAGCACATCATCGCGCTCGGCCTGGGCTGAGAGCGTCAGGTGGCCCTGGGCAGTTTTGCCAGCCGCCACTCGCTCTTCTGGCGTCTCCAGTCCGTGTCCTATGGCATTGCGCACCAAGTGCAACAGGGCATCCGTAATGATTTGCAGGATGTTACGGTCAATCTGAATATCCTCGCCGACTACCGTTAGCTCGACATCCTTCTTTTCCGTGGTGGCAACGTCGCGTACTACCCTTGGAAACTTGTTAAATAGGGAGCCAACGCCCACCAGACGGGCGTCCATAACGCTGTACTGCAACTCGTCCGCAATGCGCGAGAGGTGAGCCGCCGCCGCGGCCAGCGCTGGGTTGCCGATTTCTTGGCTAAGCGTCAGCACTCGGTCCCGATCAATGGTTAGCTCACCCACCAAGTTCAGCAGGTGGTCAAGCTTGCGAATTTGAATATAGACCAGATCCGACAGCTCCAGCTTACGGCTGGCATCTTCCTCATCCTCGGGGCCAGTTTCCAGGATAGGTTCTTCCCCGCGGACCAGGCGGTCCAGGTTTTCCAACAGCTGTTCTACTTCCGGCAGGGCTTCATCTTCGCCAACGGCGCGAATCATCTGGCCAATGGTGTCAATACCCGTAAATAAAACAGGTACTACGGAGCCAGTAAAGGTTTTCTCCCGGCTGCGGATAAGCCCGAAGATAGTTTCCATGTGGTGGGCCAACTCCCCAATGGGGTTATAGCCCATAGCCCGCGCATTGGATTTGAGGTTGTGCATGAGCCGGAACAGCTCATTCAGCGCTGGCTCATCGGTAGGATTACGCTCTAGCTCACTTATGTGGCGACTCATGGCGTCGTAATACTCGAGCGCCTCAGCTATGAAAATTTCGCGATACTCCTGCTCTCTTGACTTCATTGCGCCTGCACGGGTTGAGAGAGAACGGAAGAGCGGCCCCGACGAGAGGTAGTTCCAGATTGCACGTGGCTCACCAGAAAGTCGGCAATGTCGGGCAAGGGCAGGACGACCGAAGCCAAACCGGCCTGGATAACCGATTTGGGCATTCCAAATACCGCCGAAGAAGCTTCATCTTGTGCTACCACTGTGCCACCCTGCTGACGAATAGCCTGGGCCCCGGCGGTACCGTCTTGCCCGAGTCCGGTAAGAATCACACCTACCACGTTGCGACCCACGGCGCCAACAATGGAATGCATCAGGATATCCACGGAGGGGACATCAAGGCTGGCTTCCTTCACGAAGTCAGTTTGCCAGCCAACCCAGGGACTATCCATGACCGGCTTCACTACCAGATTACGCCCGCCAGGGGCAACCACAATACGGCCTGGCTCCAAGCGCATGCCGCTGGTTGCGGCCATAACGGGCAGCCGGGCCGACCGGCGCAGACGCTCCACCAGCGTATCAGTAAACAGTTCGGGTAAGTGAACAGCCACCAGCACTGCCCAAGGAAAATCGAGCGGTAGCTCCCGAAGCACCGTTTCGACGGCAGGTGCCCCACCCGTTGAGCCTCCGATGACGACTACCCCGCGCGGAGGCAAGGGCACGGCTGTACGCCGCAGGATAACTGACGGTTCTGGTTTGGATACGGGAGCTATTGAAGGCCGGGCAGCCAGCAGCTTGCGGCGCAGCGCTAGGCGCCACTCGATCAACTCGCTACCTGCCCCAGGAGGAGCAATGATGTAGTCATATACTCCCAAACGTGTTGCCTCGCGCAGCATGCCGGGAAGCGGTACCTGGGTGCTATACAGCAGCACTGGAACCGAAAAATGCCGCTGCAGTTGCTCCAAGCCTAATAGTTGATCATCACTTATTACCACTACTCCTGGCCGTAGACGCCGCGCCAGGGTAGGCAGCTCGTCAGTAGTCACAGCAGCACCTACCATTTCCAGTTCCGGATCGGTATGCAGCAGCCGAGTGACTTCCGAGCGCACAAACGTGGGCAGGTTGCCGAGCAATAAGGTGAAAGGAGAAACTAGGGCGGACACAGGAAAGAAAAGCAGCTACTACGAGAAGCGGACTTCAACTACCGCAGTGGGTGGGGTTTAACTACTCTTGCTCGGAACCAGTTTCCTGCAGGGCGCTTCCTACAATTTCCAGCACCTTCTCTTCGGAGAAAGGCTTCACGATGTAGGCTGTAGCGCCGCTTTCTAGTGCTTCGTTTACGATAACTTCTTGGCCCACTGCCGAGCACATAACCACTTTCACTTCGGGCTGTTCTTGGCGGATGCCTTTCAGTACATCAAGGCCAGTGTTATCAGGCAGAATAACGTCGAGGGTAATTAAGTCAGGCTTGGTTGCCAAGGCCATTTCCAAAGCTTGTTGCCCATTAGCGGCTTCTCCTACTACCTCATAGCCGGCGTCGGTAAGCATGTTCTTGAGCATCGTGCGCATGTAGAAAGAGTCGTCGACGATGAGGATGCGGTTTTTCATGGAGAAAGTAAGAATGAGGAAAACAGGAGCTGAACAATACGTGTGGACTAGGCCTTTGTACGGCTGCCTGCGGCGGAAGATTCCGCTTTAGGCTGCAACTGCATGATTTCAGAGGGGGTGAGCAGTTTCAGCATATCGAGTACCACAATGATGCGGCCATCGACCTTGGCAATTCCCTCAATGTATTTATCGTGAATGTTGATGTCTTGAATAAACTCCGGGGCCTTCTCAATGATGGACACGGGAATAGACAAGGGCTGGGGCACTTCGCGCACCATGATGCCGATGGTGTACTCTTTAGCCTCAATGGCCATCGTGTACGACATAGTCGGCATTTCTACCTGGCTGGACCGCAGTTTAAACCGCTCCTCCAGATCGATGATGGCAATAATGTCGCCGCGCAGGTTGGCAATTCCCTTTACGAAGGGCGGAGTTTTAGGCATACGAGCAATTTCAGGGGTAATGGTTACCTCCTTCACTTGCTCAATGCGAATCCCGTACTCTTCTTCACCCAGGCGAAAAACTATCAGCTGAATGATGGGGTCCTGTTTGGCGTTCTTTTCGGACTCAGGCATGCCTGAAAGGATAGCGCAGGTCCTGGGCCTCCCTTATCAGGCGGCCCAGGGGCGCGGTTAGAGAAAATTTCTTATTTGTTTTTGCCTTTAGCCGTCCGGGACTTCGCGGGGGCCGGGGTATCGGCTACCGGCTGGGGGGCATCCTTCTTACGATCCTTGCGACGACGGCTATCCTTAACCGCAGGCGAATCAGCCTGGTTTGGGGCGGCCGTGTCAGCGGGAGCAGTGGGTGCTGCCGCTGAGGCCCGGCGCGACGTTTTGCGGGCAGTAGCTGGAGCCTCCGCAGTAACAGCTGCCGTGGCACCCCGACGGCTAGGCCGGGTGGCGGGGGCTGCTACTGGCGCGGCCGTGGTCGTGCGACGCATTAGCGGCCGCCGACGGGTTGGCTCAGGCTCCGGCTCGGGCTCCGGCTGCAAGTCTTCCATCAACTGGAAGGCTGAGAGGCCAAGCTGCAGGTCGTCGGCAATGTCGGTCAGGTTCTGGCTGCTGGTAGTCAGCTCCTGCATGCTCGTGGAGAGTTGCTTGGCGGTGCTGGCTACCTGCTGGGTACCGGAGGCGGTCTGCTCGGCAATGGCTACTACCTCTTCCACGTACTTTACCACGTCGCCAATCGAGGTTTTCTGAATTTCGGTGGCCGTCAGAATGTCGCGGGAAGTGCGGAGCGTTTCACCGCTGCTAGTGGCAATGTTCTTAAAGGCCGAGCTGGCTTCAAACGTGGCGTTCTTGCCCTTGAGTACCCGGCCCTCCATGGTGCTGATTGCCGTAGCGGCCGAGGTCGTATCCTTTTTAACGTCTTCTACCAGGGTAGCAATTTCACTGGCCGACTTGCGGGAGCCTTCGGCCAGCTTGCGGATTTCTTCGGCTACTACCGCAAAACCACGGCCGGCTTCCCCGGCGCGGGCGGCTTCGATAGCGGCGTTCAGAGCCAGCAGGTTGGTTTGCGAGGCAATGTCGGTGATAACGCCCAGCGACTTGCTGATTTCCTGTGAACGGGTGCTTAGTACTTCGATGGTTTTGGAGGTCTGGGCGGCAGCCGAGCTGATTTCCTCCATGTTTTTTACCACTTCCGCTACGGTCTTCAAACCCAGCTGCGAAGTCTGCTCCCCGAGAATAGCGGCCTTGATACCAACATCGGCTTTACCGGCCGTTTCCTTGGTAGCCTGCATGATTTCTTCGATCAGCTTGAAGGCCTGGTCGGTCTTGAGAGCTTGGTTCTGCGCGCCTTCGGCCATCTGCTGCATGGCCAGGGCCACGTCAACGGTTACCCGACTCATCTCCTGCCCTTTTACCACCATTTCCTCCGACGACTCCCCTACAATCTGCGACGACTCGTTGATTTCGCCGAGCAGCTCATTGAGGTTGTCCACGGCCAGGTTCAGCGCGTCGGCCATGGCGCGGATGTCGCCGGTGGTTTCGATTTCCACCTGCTGCTGCAAGTCGCCTTCCGAAATGGCCCGTACCACCCGCGACACTTCCAGTACCGGCGAGGCAATGGATTCAATCAGGGCGTTCAGGGTGTCCACCAGTTCTTTCCAGGAGCCCGACACGTCGGTTACCGTGGCGCGTTCGGTCAGCTTGCCTTCGCCACCCGCTACGCGCGCCACGCGGCTTACTTCCGAAGCCAGACGGTTCAGGTCGTCCACCATTCGGTTAATTGTTTCGGCCAGGTCAGCTACCTCACCCTTAGCATCCAGAGTCAGCTTTTGGGTCAAGTCACCCTGCGATACAGCCGTTACTACCTTCACGATACCACGTACCTGCGTCGTGAGGTTCGAGGCCATGGTGTTTACCCGGTCGGTCAACTCTTTCCATACCCCGCTCACGCTGGGCACGTTAGCTTGGCCACCGAGGCGGCCTTCCGTACCTACTTCCAGGGCCACGCGAGTTACCTCACCGGCGAATACGTTCAAGGAGTCCACCATCACGTTGATGTTGTCCTTGAGGTCGAGCAGCTCGCCCTTTACGTCTACCGATACCTTCTGGCTTAGGTCGCCCCGGGCTACGGCCGAGGTTACGTTGGCAATGTCCCGCACCTGCGAGGTGAGCGAGGCAGCCATGGTATTTACGTTGTCTGTCAGGTCTTTCCAGGTGCCGCGCACGTTCGGTACTACGGCCTGACCACCGAGGCGGCCTTCCGTACCTACCTCGCGGGCCACGCGGGTTACTTCGTCGCCGAACGTGTTCAGCGAGTCCACCATCTGGTTGAGGTTTTCTTTCAGCTGCAACAGCTCGCCCCGCACGTTTACCGTTACCTTCTGCGACAAGTCGCCGCGGGCTACGGCCGTGGCCACGTTGGCAATGTCCCGTACCTGTGAGGTCAGGTTCGAGGCCATTGTATTTACGTTGTCGGTGAGGTCTTTCCAGGTACCCGAAACGCTCGGCACGTTGGCCTGACCGCCCAGAATACCCTCTGTACCTACCTCGCGGGCCACGCGGGTTACTTCGCCGGCAAAGATGTTCAGGGAGTCCACCATCTGATTGAGGATGTTTTTCAGGTCGAGAATCTCGCCTTTCACATCCACCGTCATCTTCTGGGTCAGGTCACCTTTGGCTACCGCAGTAGCTACGTTAGCAATGTCTCGCACCTGAAGCGTCAGATTCGAGGCCATCGTATTTACGTTGTCCGTCAGCTCTTTCCAGGTTCCACCTACGCGGGGCACTACGGCCTGGCCACCCAGCTTTCCTTCCGTACCTACTTCGCGCGCCACGCGGGTTACTTCGTCACCGAAGATGTTGAGCGAGTCCACCATCTGATTGAGGATGTTCTTCAGCTCCAGGATTTCTCCTTTCACATCCACGGTCATTTTCTGCGACAAGTCGCCGCGGGCTACGGCCGTAGCTACGTTGGCAATGTCCCGTACCTGCAGCGTCAGGTTTGAGGCCATGTAGTTTACGTTGTCCGTCAGCTCCTTCCACACACCGGCCACGTTCGGCACGCTAGCCTGACCACCCAGCTTTCCTTCCGTACCTACTTCCAGCGCCACGCGGGTTACCTCGCCGGCAAATAGGTTAAGCGAGTCCACCATCTGGTTCAGGTTCTGCTTGAGCTGCAGCAGTTCACCCTTTACGTCCACGGTGATTTTCTGTGACAAGTCGCCCTTGGCTACGGCGGTAGCCACGTTAGCAATGTCCCGCACCTGCAAAGTCAGGTTCGAGGCCATGTAGTTTACGTTGTCGGTCAACTCCTTCCACACGCCGGCCACATTCGGTACCACGGCCTGGCCGCCGAGGCGGCCTTCTGTACCTACTTCCTGGGCCACGCGGGTTACCTCACCGGCGAAGAGGTTCAGCGAGTCCACCATCTGGTTCAGATTCTGCTTCAACTGCAGCAGCTCCCCTTTCACGTCCACCGTAATCTTTTGAGTCAGGTCGCCCTTTGCTACGGCGGTAGCCACGTTAGCAATGTCTCGCACCTGCAAAGTCAGGTTCGAGGCCATGGTGTTTACGTTGTCCGTCAGCTGCTTCCACACGCCCCCTACGTTCGGTACCGAGGCCTGGCCGCCCAGCTTTCCTTCCGTACCTACCTCCTGGGCCACGCGGGTTACCTCGCCGGCAAACAAGTTGAGCGAGTCCACCATCTGGTTCAGGTTCTGCTTGAGCTGCAGCAGCTCGCCCTTTACATCCACGGTGATTTTCTGGGTCAGGTCGCCCTTGGCTACCGCGGTAGCTACGTTGGCAATGTCCCGTACCTGAGAGGTCAGGTTCGAGGCCATGTAGTTTACGTTGTCGGTCAGCTCTTTCCAGATACCACCTACGTTCGGTACGCTAGCCTGGCCGCCTAGCTTTCCTTCGGTACCTACCTCCTGCGCCACGCGGGTTACTTCGCCGGCAAACAGGTTGAGGTTGTCGATGGTCTTGTTGATGGTTTCGGCCATTACCTTGAAGTCGCCCGACACGGGAATCTGGAAGGTTTCGTCCAGATTGCCCTTGCTGATGTTCTTCAGTACTTTGCCTACTTCCAATACCGGCACGGCAATGCTATCCACCAGGCCGTTGATATTGTTGATCATGTCGCGCCAGAAGCCCGCGGCATTGTCGGCCGAGGCCCGGGCTTTGAGGTTACCCTCTACCCCGGCCACTTTCGAAATGCGCGACACCTCACCGCCTACCCCGCCAATCATCTCCACCATGGAGTTGTAGGCCTCGGCTATTTCGGCAAAGATGTCGTCGTTCTGCTTGGTCAGGCGCACCGATACGTCGCCCTTTTTGAAGGCATCGAGAGCGTAAAGTACCCGATTAAGCTGATCGTTGATATAATCTGGGTCCTGGGCCGTATAGCTCACGGAGCTGGCCATTCCCCGCTTGCGGGTAAGGTTGCTGCTCTGCGGCACCGGACCGGTACCATTATCGGCCGAGTCAGTGACGAGGGTTGATTCTTCTAGCGTGTCCGGAGCGGCGGGAGCCGGGCGGTTGTTTCTGGGCGTCTTAGCTGAAGCCATAAACTGGGTATGGTGGCGAAACCTGCCGAAGCAAGGCGAGGCACAAACGGAACCCCAGATAGCAGGGTTCCAGAACGTGCAAAGGTAGCGAATAGACTTGTCTGGTCACAATTCCGGCGGAAAACTTCCGAGTGTTCAGTAACTCACGGAATCTGAACGATTTGCCCGGCGGTGGGGTCCTCTGTATTCCTTGGTTGGGACAGTTGCTAGGCCAATATTCCCGTATGGCTACTGCTACGCCGGATTATTCCAGCATCTTTGCGGCAAAATTCAACTTTTGCGCTGTCCCGACCGTTTCCTACCGAAACCAGCCTAGCGTATCCCACCCCTATGGTCAAAAATCTAGTCATTGTCGAATCTCCCGCTAAGGCCAAAACTATTGAGGGCTATCTGGGCAAGGATTTCGTGGTCAAGTCGAGTTTCGGCCACGTCCGCGACCTACCCAAGGATAATAATGCCATTGATATTGCCAACGGTTTCAAGCCGACCTATGTGGTATCGGCCGATAAGCGGGAAATTATCAGTCAGCTGAAAAAGCTGGCCAAGGAGGCCGAAACCGTATGGTTGGCCAGTGACGATGACCGGGAGGGCGAGGCCATTTCCTGGCACTTATCGGAAACCCTGAACCTGAGCGACGCCAAAACCCGACGCATCGTTTTCCGGGAAATCACCAAAAATGCCATTCTCAACGCCATTGCCACGCCCCGGGAAATTGACCTGAACCTGGTAAACGCCCAGCAGGCGCGCCGGGTGCTGGACCGGCTGGTGGGCTTTGAGTTGAGTCCGGTACTCTGGAAAAAAGTAAAAACCGGCCTGTCGGCGGGGCGCGTGCAATCCGTGGCTGTACGGCTGGTGGTGGAGCGCGAGCGGGAAATCAGCCAGTTCAAAACTTCCTCGGCCTACCGGGTGGTAGCCAAGTTTGATGCCGGCCGCGGCGCGGTGCTGGAAGCCGAACTGCCGACTCGTTATAAAACGCGCGAAGAAGCCGAGGCCTTCCTGGCCCGCTGCGTAAACGCGGCCTACCGGATCGAGAACCTGGAGAAGAAACCCGGCAAGCGCAGCCCCGCCCCGCCGTTTACTACCTCCACCCTGCAGCAGGAAGCTTCGCGCAAGCTCGGCTTCTCGGTAGCCCAAACCATGAGCGTGGCCCAAAAGCTCTACGAAGCGGGCAAGATTAGCTACATGCGGACGGACTCGGTGAACCTGTCGCAGGACGCGCTGGCCGCGGCTCAGGAAGCCATAACCGCCGCCTACGGCGCAGAGTACGCCCAGACCCGGCAGTTCAAAACCAAGTCGGCCTCAGCCCAGGAAGCGCACGAAGCCATCCGCCCCACCGATTTTGCCCTGGTGAAAGCGGGAGCCGACTCCCAGGAGCAGCGCCTCTACGATTTAATCCGCAAGCGGGCCCTCGCCTCGCAGATGGCCGACGCCGTAATTGAGCGCACGGTAGCCACCATCGGCATCAGCACCCAGCCCGGGGTAACCCTCACGGCAACCGGAGAAGTCATTACTTTCGAGGGCTTTTTGAAGGCCTACGCCGAGTCCAAGGACGACGAGGAGCAGGACGGCGAGTCGTCGTTTTCGCGCGGGCTGCCGCCGCTGAGCGTGGGTCAGGAATTGCCCCTGCAACAGCTGCGGGCCACGGAACGCTACGCCGCGCCGGCTGCCCGCTACACGGAGGCCTCCCTGGTGAAGAAGCTGGAGGAAATGGGCATCGGTCGGCCTTCTACTTACGCGCCCACCATCAGCACCATTCAGAAGCGGGGCTACGTGGAAAAAGACACCCGCGAAGGCAAGGAGCGCAAATTCCACGTGCTGACGCTGGAGGGTGACACCGTAAAAACCGAAGTAAAAACCGAAACCTACGGCGCCGACAAGGCCAAGCTGTTTCCTACGGATACGGCCATGGTAGTCAATGATTTCCTGGTGGAACACTTCCCCGTCATTGTCGACTATCAGTTTACGGCGAAGGTGGAAGATGAGTTTGACCGGATTGCCGATGGGCAGGAGCAGTGGACCGACATGCTAGCTGGTTTCTACACCACGTTCCACGAGACGGTGGAGCGCGGGCAGGACATTGAGCGGAGCACACTGGGGAGCACCCGCGAAATTGGCGCCCACCCTGAAACGGGCCAGAAGCTAACGGCGCGCCTGGGCCGCTTTGGTCCCTACGTGCAGATTGAGCCCAAGGAAGGCTCCGAAGAAAAAGCCGTGTACGCCAGCCTGCGCAAAGGTCAATTCATCGAGAGCATTACGCTGGAAGAGGCGCTTGATCTGTTCAAGCTGCCCCGCATTGTGGGGCAGTTTGAGGACAAGGACATGACGGCCGCCTTGGGTCGTTTCGGTCCGTACATCCGTCACGACAGCAAGTTTTATTCGCTTACCAAGGAGCAGGACCCGCACACCATCACGGCCCAGGAAGCCATTGACCTGATTGAGGCCAAGCGCAAAGCCGACGCCGAGCGCCTGATCAAGCAGTTCCCGGAGCGTGAGGATGTGCAAATCCTGAACGGCCGCTTCGGTCCTTACATCGTGGTAGGCAAAAAGAACGTCAAGATTCCCAAGGGCGAAGAGCCGGCCGAGCTGACCCTGGAACGCTGCCTGGAGTTGGCCGACGCTACCCCCGATAAGCCCGCCAAAGGCGGCCGCTTCGCCAAGAAAGCAGCCCCTGCCGCCGACAAAGAAGACAAAGCCGATAAGCCCGCGCGCAAAGCCCCCGCCGCAAAAAAGCCGGCGGCCAAGAAACCAGCCGCCAAAAAGCCCGCGGGTACTACTGCCAAAAAGGCTACCGGCAAAGCCAAGTAGATCCTACTTCGCTAAGGAATAAAAAAGGCCCGACTGAGTTCAGTGGGGCTTTTTTATTTAACCCAGTACCTAATACGGCCCGGGAAATTCTCGTTATATCAAATAGTACAGATATAAATTACCTGATGATGTGTGCCGTATTGCTGCCTAGCCTGGTGCTGGGGTTTACTACCCTGTTTCCCACTTTTGATGCTCCGGCCCCTGGGCCCCGGGTGGCAGCCCCGGCCCCACCGCCCAACTGGTATCCGTGGCTGCCGGCGGGGCGCTACCAAACCCGCCAAACGCTGGCTGCCCGCTTTCCGCCCCCGCCCGGCTACGAGCGGATCGGGGCGCAACCCGGCTCGTTTGCTTACTGGCTGCGGTTTCTGCCCCTGCTGCCCGTCGGTACTCCGGTGCGCTTGCACTCGGGCCAGCTCAAGGACCGCCAGGATGTGCACGCCGCCGTGCTCGACCTGGACGTGGGCAAGCGCGACCTGCAGCAGTGCGCCGATGCCGTCATCCGGTTGCGGGGCGAGTACCTGTTCAGCCAGAATCCTGATGCGGTGCACTTTCACCTCACCAGTGGGCATGATGTTGCCTTCCGGGACTGGTATTCAGGCATGGGCTTCCGGGTGGTAGGCGCGCAGGTTGAGGCCGTGCCGAAAGCCGTTGAGAAGGCCGACCACGCAGTTTTCCGCCGTTACCTCGACCAGATTTTCACGTACGCCGGCACCCTTTCCCTGAGCCGGGAGCTGCGCCCGGTGCCGCTACCCCAAGTAGAGCCCGGTGACGTGCTGATTCGGGGCGGCTCGCCGGGCCACGCGGTGCTGGTGCTGGATGTGGCCGTGGAGGCGCAAACGGGCCGCCGCAAAGCCTTGCTGGCTCAGAGCTACATGCCCGCCCAGCAAATGCACGTTGTAAAAGCGGGTCCGCGGGCCGGGGCGGGCGCCTGGGTGCTGCTGGACCCCGCGCGGGATGAGGTCATTACCCCGGAGTGGACCTTCCGCCGCGACGAGCTGGGACGATTCGAGTAAGCGCCGGCCGGCAAGTCAGGCTTGGGCGCTAAACCCTCGCGTGACAAGTTTCGTCTTTGCTTACGTAAACCTAGCCTGTATGAAAAAGAAACTGGTAGCTCTGACGGGGGCTGGAATTTCGGCGGAAAGTGGGCTGGCTACCTTCCGCGGCTCCGATGGGCTGTGGGAAGGCCACCGCCTTGAGGATGTAGCCACCCCCGAGGGCTGGGCCAAGAACCCCGGCCTAGTGCTGGAGTTTTACAACCAACGCCGGGCGGCGGCCCGCGCGGCCCAGCCCAACGCCGGCCACCGCGCCTTGGCCGAGTTGGAGCAAGACTTCGAGGTAGTAGTAATAACGCAGAACGTGGATGATTTGCACGAGCGGGCGGGCTCTTCCCGCGTCATTCACTTGCACGGCAAGCTCCTGGAGTCGCGCAGCTCCTACTTCGACCAGCTGGTGTACCCCATGGAGGAAGACCGGATTGAGCTGGGCCAGAAGTGCGAGAAAGGCCACCAGCTCCGGCCCAACATTGTGTGGTTTGGCGAAGACGTGCCCCTGATGCAGCGCGCCCTGGAGGAAACGGCCATTGCTGACGTTTTTCTGGTGGTGGGCACTTCCCTGCAGGTGTATCCGGCGGCCAGCCTGGTAAACTATACCCCGCCGGGCTGCCCTATTTACATCATCGACCCCAGCCAGCCTCCCGTGGCGGCGCGGCCGAACCTACACTTCATTACCGAGCCCGCCACCACCGGCGTGCCCCGGGTAGCCGCCGAACTGCGCGCCCGAGCTTAGACCAGCTTCCTACATGCGGAGGCGTATCACCTGCTGCCGGCCCCGTTTGTAGCAAGGGATACGGTTCTGCTTCGGCATTTACCTCCGGCGCCTGGCCCCCGGTGGCATCTTCCGTTTTGGTGCTGCCCTGGTAAGTTAAAGCGGAGTTAAATCAGATATGCGGACTTTTGCGTAGAACGGCGTTCTATACTCCCCTCCTTATGCCCTTACGCTACACTCGTGCGCTACTAACTGGCCTGGGCCTGGCGGCTACGTTTCCGGTTTTTGCCCAATCAACTCCTCCAGCGCACACGGTTTTTCTGCTGGGCAACACCGCTTCTGCGGAGCTACCTGCCAGTCGGTTACAGGCCTTGCGCCGCACGATGGAACAGCAGACTGGCCCTTTCACGGTGGTTCACCTCGGCGACGTGGTGGGCAATACCGGCTTGGGCAGCCAGAAAGATTCCAGCCAAGCCGGCCAAACCGCCCGGGCCGATGCGCTGATTGCGCTGGTGCAGGGCCTGCCCAATGGCAAGCTTTACTTCGTGCCCGGCGATAAGGACTGGGCCAACTCTGGGCCCGACGGGCTGAAGCGGGTGCGCCGGCTGGAAAAGTACATCGAGCAGAAGCTACCCGGCCAAAACGCCTTCGTGCCCACGGGCGGCTGCCCCGGCCCCGAAATTGTGGATGTGGCCCCCACCGTGCGCCTCGTGGCCATCAACTCCCCCTGGTGGACCCACCCCTACGACCGGCCCGAGGCGCCCGATACCGATTGCAAGACCATGACCCCCGAGGAGTCTCGGGAGCAGCTCCAGGACGTGCTGGACGAAACCAAGGGCCGCAACGTGCTGCTGGTGGGTCATCAGCCCGTTATCAGCAACGGCGTGTACGGCGGCCATATGCCCCTGAGCCGCCACTTGCTCCCCCCGGTAGCGGGCACGGTGTACGCAGCCTACCGCCAGAACGTAGGCTCGCCCCGCGACCTGGCCAACCCGGCCTACCAGCAGTTTCAGAAGGAGATGCTGAACACGCTCAAGGACCACCCCGGGGCCGTGTACGCCGCCGCCCACGATTTCAGCTTGCAGCTCACCGAGGCCGAGGGCAGCTACCACTTGGTTTCGGGTTCCTTCGCCGAAAAGCAGCACGTAGGCGCCAGCGCCCGGTCCCAGTTTAATGAGTCGGCCGAAGGGTTTTCCAAATTGGACTATTACGCCGACGGTACGGTGAAAGCCACGTTCTACACCTTTGCCGGGGGTAGTACCACCGTGAAGGAAGCGTACGCGGCCACGCTGTTTCAGTCGGCTTGCCAGCAGCCGCCGCTGCCCAAGGTGCCGGTTAACAGCTTTATTCCCGACTGTCCGGGTGCGCCGGCAGGGGTAGCGGAAAGCAAGCCCGACGCGCCCTTCCAGCCTACCCAAACGCTGGCCGCCGGCAAGCAGTACGCCGGCACCCGTTCCTCCCGCTTCTGGCTCGGCGACCTGTACCGCACCTCCTGGACCCAGCCCGTGCCGGTGCCAACCCTGAACCTGGCTACTGGGAAGGGCGGTTTGCGCCCCTTTGGCCGCGGGGGTGGGCGCCAGACCACTTCCCTCAAGCTCATTGCCGCCGATTCCTCGGAATACGTGTTTCGCTCCGTGGACAAAGACGTGACCCGCATTCTGCCCCCGGAACTGCGCCGCTCCTTCGCCGCCGATGTGCTGCGCGACATTACGCCCACGGCCCACCCCTACTCGGCGCTGGTCACGGGCTCCTTGCTCGATAAAACCGACATTCTGCACGCCCGCCCCCTGCTGTTTGTGCTGCCCGATAACAACCAGCTGGGTCCCTACCGCCAAGAGTACGCCGGCTTGCTCGGCACGCTGGAAGACCGCCCCGTCGACCCCAAGCCCAACCTACCCGGCTTCGGGGGCGCCGATGAGGTGCGCCGCTCCTTCAGCTTTTTCCGCCAGCTCTACAAAGACAACGACAACCGTATTGATGCCGTGAACCTGGGGCGCGCCCGGGCCTTTGATATGCTGGTGGCCGACTTCGGCAAGCACGAGGACAACTGGAAGTGGGCCGGCTATAAACAGGGCAAACAGACGGTGTACAAGCCCATTCCGCGCGACCGGGACCAGTCGTTTACTCTCTGGAACGGGGCGCTTACCTACCTGGCCAACCGGGAGTGGGCCGTGCCCAGCATTGAGGATTTTCAGGCCGAGTTTCACGATATGAAAAGCCTGAACTGGCCGGCCCGCCACCTCGACCGGTTTCTGCTGCAAAGTCTGAGCCGGGAGCAATGGCAGGAAATCGGGCGCTATATGCAGGAGCGCATTACCCCCGCCGCCATTGACGAAGCCACCGCCACGCTACCCGCCGAGCTGCAGCCGCTGTCGGGCCAGGAGTTAAACCGCAAGCTCAAAGCCCGCATCCAGGCCCTACCCCAGGCCCTGGACGAATACTACCTGCTGCTGGCCCAGCGCGTGGACGTGGTCGGCTCCAATAAGGCCGAGGTGTTCCGGGTAGAGCGCCAGGCCGACGGCCGGGTGCGGGTGCAGATGTTCGACAAGGCCAAGGAAGGCAACGAGCCCAACGGCCCGGCTCTCTTCGACCGCACCTTTTCGCCCAAGGAAACCCAGGAAATCAGTCTGTTCGGTCTGGATGGCAAAGACACGTTCACGGTAACCGGCGCGGCCAAGCGCAGCGTGCTGGTGCGCATCATTGGGGGCGACGGCAAAGACCAGATTGCCGATAGCTCACGCGCAGCCGGTTTGCGCACGCTCACCAAAGTGTACGATGTACCCGATACGGACCTGAAGCTAGGCCCGGAAAGCGACAACCGCACCTCTGCCCGTCCTGACGTGAACCGCTACAATCAAGAGGAGTTCGAGTACCACACGTACAAGCCCCGCGCTACCGTTATTGTAAACGCCAACGACGGGCTGGGGGTAGGCGCCGGCGTTGATTTCGTGCGCCAGGGCTTCCGCAAGCCCGGCTTCAAAAACCTGTATTCCTTTGATATCCGGGGTTCTAGCGGCGGCAACTTCCAGGTTTCTCTGGCCTCGCGCCACCGCTACGCCTTTGGCCAGTGGGACGTGGGAGCCCGCACCGAGTACGGCAACTTCTTTCCCTTCTACAACTTCTTCGGGCTGGGCAACGACACGGACAAGGATCAGGCCCGCTACGACGATAAGTACTATAAGGCCCGCTACAAGGGTTTCACGCTGAATGGCTTCGCCGAGCGGGTTTTCTGGCAGCGTAGCCTATTCCGCATCGGGCCCACCTACGAGCAGTACACGTCTAACTACGCTGGCAATAGCTACCTGGGGCAACTGGAGCGCCGCGAGACGACCGTACCGGACGACCGAATCCCCAACACCGATTTTCAGCGCCTGATCGGGGTGAATGCCCTGCTCGATGTGGATTTGCGCGACCGGCAGAGCTTTGCCCGGCGCGGGGTGCGCCTGCGGGTGCAGCACGACACCTACCACCAGCTCAACGGCAATAAAGGCAACTTCGGCCTGACTCAGGGCTTTGCAGAATACTACGGCACGGCGCGGCTGGGCATTCCGGTAACGCTGGTGGTGAAGGGGGGCGGTGGCCGTAACTATGGCAACGACGATGATATTCCTTTCTACAAGTTCATTAGCCTGGGCCTGCGCGAAAACCTGCGCGGCTACTACCGCAACCGTTTCACCGGCGACGCCAGCCTGTACCTGAACACGGAGCTGCGCCTGGCTTTGGGCCGGGTGCAAACCTCCTTCCTACCCTTTTCCTACGGCGTATTTGGGTTCTACGACCGGGGCCGCGTGTACTTTAAGGGTAGCTCGCCGGCTGGCTGGCACGAAGGCTACGGGGCCGGTTTCTACCTGGCGCCCGTCTCCGACCAACTGGCGTTGTCGGTATCCTACCAAAAATCACCGGAAAACGGCTTGATTCAGGTGGGGCTAGGCTTCCGCATTGATAACTAAGGGGTTGCCCACGCTAAAGCCAGTCCCGGTCTAAAACGAGTAGGGCGCGCTTTGCTCGTTAGGCCGGTCCCAATGACTTTCTCCCCCTTCTGACCGGCTATATTTGCTTATCTCCTTCCGCCTCACCTTCTCCTGAATGGAATATCCGCTCCTGAAACTAGCCGCCATTGATATTGGGTCCAACGCCGTACGCTGCCAGATTTCGGCCGTGCTGCACTACGGCGACCGGTACCGGCTCAAGCGCGTGGAATACGTGCGCTACCCCCTGCGGCTAGGCGAAGATGTGTTTGCCAGCGGCCGGATTTCAGCCAAGAAGGAAGAGAAATTCATCAAGTTTCTGCACGCCCTGCGGCTGCTGATGGAGGTGCACGATGTGGCACCCAACCACTACTTGATCTGCGCTACTTCGGCCATGCGCACGGCCGAGAACGGCCGGGAAGTAGCCGTCCGCATTCAGCAGCAGTTGGGTATGACGGTGCGGGTAATTGACGGGCAGGACGAGGCCGCCTTCATCAACCGCGTGATTGAAAACCTGCTCGAAGACAAAAAGCACTACATCCACATCGACGTAGGCGGAGGCAGCACGGAGTTCAACATCTACCACGACCGGCGCAAGGTAGCCTCGCAGTCGTTTGAGGTAGGCTCTATCCGGCGGATGCAGCAGGAAGAAGCGGGCCTGAGCACGGAAGCCATGCGTGAAACCTGGCAGCGCATGGAAGAATGGGTAACGGAAAACGCCCGGCGCTACCACGTAACCCGCGCCATTGGCACGGGCGGCAACATCAACAAGCTGTACAGCATGGCCCAAACCGCCGTGGATAAGCCCGTTACCCGCCGCCGCATTGCCACCATCCTCGACCACCTGACCTCTATGAGCATGGACGAGCGGGTGAACGTAGCTCTGCTTAACCCCGACCGCGCCGACGTTATCGTGCCCGCGGGTCACATTTACTTGTCCGCCATGGAATGGGCCAATGTGCACCAGATGATTGTGCCCGACATTGGCTTGAAGGATGGCATGCTGCAAACCCTATTCGAGGAGCACTTCGATGAGTTCCGGGCTGAAGGCGACCTGAAGCCCGGCTGCCCTAAACCTGCCATGCAAAGCCGCCCTACGGAGGTAGAGTAAGGTAAGAGCAGGCGGGTAAGAAGGCAGGAGGGCAAGAGTTGGAGTGCTATATCGGCCCGTTTGCCATTCACCCAACTCCTGCCCTCCTACACCTTCTTCCCCGTCCGCCCTAGCTTTACTCCAGCGCTGCCTCGGAGTCAGCGGCAGGCTCGGCCCCCAGGTCCAGGGCAACTACTGCTTCCTCGGTGGCGTTGGGCTCGTCGTCAACGGGTACGGAGGGTGGGTTATCTACCGCATCGGAAGTAGCGCTGGCCCGGATGGTGGCGCAGGACAGCCACTCGTCGTAGAGCAGGGTTTCGGACACCAGCCCGAAGTTCTTGTTATAGAACTCCTTGTGCACGTTGAAGGCCGGTTCTTCATCATCGGGCAGGCGCTGGATGTAGGCCCCGTCTTCGCGCATCACGTAGGTATTCTGGTTGTCCTTCAGGTTGAAGTACAGAATGTTAATGGCCTCGCGCTTGAGCTGGGGGTTCACAATCAGGAACAGAGCCTCGATGCGCCGGTCGAAGGAGCGTACCATCAGGTCGGCGGAGCCGGCGTACACTTTGGGGTGTCCGGCCTGGTGGAAGTAGAACATGCGGGAGTGCTCCAGGTAGTCGCCCACGATGCTGCGCACTTCGATATTTTCACTGAGCCCGGCCCGGCCCGGCCGCAGGCAGCAAATGCCCCGCACAATAAACCGGATGGGCACCCCGGCCTTGCTGGCCTTGTAGAACTCGTCAATCATTTCCTTGTCTTCCAAGGAGTTCATCTTCATGACGATGCCGCTGGGCAAACCCTTCTTGGCGTTGCGCACTTCCTCCCGGATCAGGGAAATCAGCTGCTGGCGCATGTCCTTGGGCGCCGTGATGAGGTACTCGTAGTCGTCGGGCTGGGAGTGGCCGGTAATTACATTGAAGAATTCCGACACGTCGTGGCCGTACACGTCGTTGGTGGTGAGCAGGCTTACGTCGGTGTAAATGCGCGAGGTTTGCTCGTTGTAGTTACCCGAGCCGATGTGCACGTAGCGGGTCACCTTTTCGCCTTCCTTGCGGATAATCATCATCATTTTGGTGTGCGTCTTGTACTTGCTCACCCCGTAAATGACAAAGCAGCCTGCTTTTTCCAGTTTGGCCCCCTCCCGAATGTTGCGTTCCTCATCAAAGCGCGCCTTCACCTCGAACAGCACCGATACGTGCTTGCCGTTTTCGGCCGCTTTGAGCAGCGCCGCCGTTACGCGGGAGTCGTCGGCGAGGCGGTAAATGGTTTGCTTGATGCCCAGCACGTGGGGGTCTTCGGCGGCCTGCTCCAGCAACCGCACCACGGGGTCGATATTGTTGTAGGGGTGGTGCAGCAGCACGTCGTGGTGCTTCAGGTACTCGAACAGGTTTTCGTCGGCCCCTTCCGGCAAGCTCAGCGGCGTGACGGCGGCGGGCTGCCGGAAACCCTTGCCCCGGAAGTTCGGGTGCTTCAGAATCTGCAGCAACCCCTTCAGGTCAATCAGGGAATTGATGACGAAGACGTTACCGTTGTCGATGTTCCACCGCTCCCGCAGCACCTGCATGAGCAGCTGCGAGGCGTTGGGCTCCACCTCCAGGCGCACTACCCTACCCTTCTTGCGGGTTTTCAGGCCCAGCTGAATTTCCTTGATGAAGTCTACGTCAATGTCATCGGACTCTTCCAGGGTAAAGTCGCCGTTGCGGGTGATGCGGAACAGGTTAGCCGACACGATTTCGACGTTGCGAAACAGCTTAGGCAGGTTAGCCCGCACAATTTCTTCAATCGGCACGAACATCACCTTGTCCTTGCGGGTCAACTCGAAGAAACGCGACAGGTTCTGCGGAATCTGCACGAAGGTGAGGCGTTCCTGGCCTTTGTCGGGCTCCGCATCCAGCACGCTGCCGGCCCGCGTGACTACCCCAAAGATGAGCATCTGGTTCATCATCAGCGGGAAGCCGTGGTAGGAGTCGTACACCATGGGCGTGAGCAGCGGGAAGATGGTGTGCTTGAAGTAGCCATCGGCCTTCTTCAGCTCCAGTTCCGTCAGCTCCTCCATTTTAAGCACGTTGAAGCCGTTTTTCTCGAACAGGGGCTTCAGCTCATTCAGGTACGTCAGCGACTGGTCGTTGATGAAACGATGGGCAAAGTCCAGCAGCTTGCGCCGGAAGGGCAGTTCCCGCAGGCCCGAGTAGTCGACCCGCTCCTTGCCGTAATCGATATAGTTGTAGAGCGAGCCCACCCGAATCATGAAAAATTCATCGAGGTTGCTGCTGGTAATGGCCATAAACCGCAATCGGTCGAAGAGCGAGCGGCTAGCGTCGCGCGCCTGATCTAGCACCCGGTAATTAAAGCGCAGCCAACTCAGGTCGCGGCTGATGTACTTGCTTTTGCGGATGAGGTCGGCAGATTTGAATAATTTCATACTGAGTAAGGAAAGGCCGGACAAAATACGAGCAAACGCCCGTAGAAGTATGGCTACTCCGGAATAATAGCAGTCGCTTCGATTTCTACCAGCAGCCGCGGATCAATCAGAGCGCTTACCGCCAGCATGGTAGAAGCCGGCCGGATGGCCCCAAACACCTCCCCGTGGGCCCGGCCTACGGCTTCCCAATCGGCCATGTTGGTGAGGTAGATGCGGGTCCGGACGACATGCTCCACTGTAGCGCCCGCGGCGGCCAAGGCATCCTCGATTTTAGCTAAGATGCGCTGCGCCTGCTGGTAGGCATCGGCGCCCGTAATGGTGTTGCCCTCCTGAGCGGTAGTTCCGGCCACTTCCACCACGTTGCCCACCCGCACGGCCCGGGAGTAGCCCACAATCGGCTCCCAAGGAGCCCCCGATGAAATCAACTGCCGCATTGTTGCGCTTGGTTTAAAAGCAAAAAGGCCCGCTTTGCAGCGGGCCTTTTCCAGATTTACTTACACGTCAAGCTTGGCGTATTTAGCGTTTTTCTCGATGAAGTCGCGGCGGGGAGCTACCTCGTCGCCCATGAGCATGGAGAACAGGTGGTCGGCTTCCGCGGCCGATTCCACGGTTACTTGCTTCAGGGAGCGGGTAGCGGGCTGCATGGTGGTTTCCCAGAGCTGCTCGGCGTTCATCTCGCCCAGCCCTTTGTAGCGCTGCACATTCACCGTTTCGGGCTTGCCCCGGCCGAGTTCTTCCTGGGCCTGGGCGCGCTCGTCCTCGGTCCAGCAGTAGCGCTCCTCTTTGCCGCGCTTTACAAGATAAAGGGGCGGCAGGGCAATGTAGATGTAGCCCCGGTCGACCAGCTCGCGCATGTAGCGGAAGAAGAAAGTCAGAATCAGCGTCCGAATGTGAGAGCCGTCGATGTCGGCGTCCGTCATGATAATGACCTTGTGGTAGCGCAGCTTGGCCGTGTTCAGGGCTTTGGCGTCGGCCTCGATGCCTTTTTCCACGTCGGCGTTTACCCCAAAGCTCACGCCCAGGGCCGTAATCATGTTCCGGATTTCCTCGTTTTCCAGAATCCGGTGCTCCTGGGCTTTTTCCACGTTCAGGATTTTACCCCGCAGTGGCAGAATAGCTTGAAAGGCGCGGTTACGGCCCTGCTTGGCAGTACCGCCGGCGGAGTCACCTTCTACCAGGTAAATCTCGCAGATTTCCGGGTCCGATTCCGAGCAGTCAGCCAGCTTGCCGGGCAGGGAGGTGGAACCCAGCACGGTTTTGCGCTGCACCATTTCGCGGGCCTTGCGGGCGGCAATGCGGGCTTTAGCGGCCAGAATTACTTTCTCCACGATGATGCCGGCTTCCTTGGGGTTTTCCTCCAGGTACTGGCTCAGAATTTCGCCCACTACGGTGTTTACCGCGCCGCTAACCTCGTTGTTGCCCAGCTTGGTTTTGGTCTGGCCTTCGAACTGGGGCTCGGCTACCTTCACCGAAATAACGGCCGTCAGTCCTTCCCGAAAGTCTTCCCCGGAAATTTCCACCTTGGCTTTCTCCAGCTTGCCTGATTTGTCGGCGTAGGCCTTCAGGGTACGGGTCAGGGCCGAGCGGAAACCGGCCACGTGCGTGCCGCCCTCGTGGGTATTGATGTTATTGACGTAGGAGAAAATGTTCTCCTGGTAGGAGTCGTTGTACTGCAAGGCTACCTCCACCGGGGTGCTGCCCTTCTCACTGATAACGTGAATGGGGGCCGGCATCAAGGCGTGGCGCTCCGAGCCATCGAGGTACTGCACGAACTCGGCCAGGCCGCCCGTGGAGTAGAACTCTTCGCCCAGAAACTCCGCGCCATTCTCGCCGGGCTCCCGGCGGTCAGTCAGGGTAATGCGGATGCCGCGGTTCAGGTAGGCCAGCTCCCGCAGACGGGAAGCAATGGTAGCGTACTTATAGACGGACTCCGTGAAAATGGTATCGTCGGGCAGGAACTCTACCTGCGTGCCGTGCTCCTCGGTTTCGCCGATTTCCTTAACCGGATACTGGGGCGCCCCGATTTTATACTCCTGCTCGTACACTTTGCCGTTGCGGCGCACGGTTACTTTCAGGTCCTTGCTCAGGGCATTCACGCAGCTGACGCCTACCCCGTGCAAGCCACCGGATACTTTGTAGCTGTCCTTGTCGAACTTGCCGCCGGCGTGCAGCACCGTCATGACCACTTCCAGGGCCGAGCGGCCTTCCTTCTGGTGGAAATCAACGGGGATACCGCGGCCGTTGTCGCGGACGGTTATGGAGTTGTTCTCATTAATGGTCACGTGGATCGTGTCGCAGTGGCCGGCCAAGGCTTCGTCAATGGAGTTATCGACTACTTCCCACACCAAGTGGTGCAGGCCTTTGATGCCGGTGTCGCCGATATACATCGAGGGACGTTTGCGCACGGCTTCTAGCCCTTCGAGTACCTGAATGCTGTTGGCGGAGTACTCGGCGGGGGCTTTTTTCTCTTTAGTTTCGCTCATGTTGCGGTTGGTTCAGCGCTTAGTGCGTAAGTAGGCAAAGATAGCGAAAAAAATCGTTTTTTACCAGTGAAAAGGCCGATTTACCACTGCTTCAGCGGTGGCCACTTATTCGCTTGCCTGGTGCCCAATGCGGCGCTTACTACCCCCGATAAATGCTTTGGTTTCCACTCACTCAATAGTACGTATCCTAGCTCCCTTATTGCAATGACTAGTCACCAGCTTTAATTATTCCGGGCCTATTGGGTTTTACCGCTTTCCATCCAACAGCCCGACTTCCTCCAGCCTACCTACGGACGGAACAACGTATACCAAAGCAGGCGACTAACAGCAAGCTGGCTTACCAGTACTGCTTGCTACCTCGAACGGAGTCTTTCTGTTTAGCGGCAAAAATGTTGGCAAGAAGTAAAAAACCCGCCCTACTAAAGTGTAAAGCGGGTTTTGGTGGCCCCGATTGGATTCGAACCAATGACCGGCTGCTTAGAAGGCAGCTGCTCTATCCAGCTGAGCTACGGGGTCAAAAACAAATAGCCGCCCGCCCCAAAGGTGGGCTGACGGCTATCTGGTGGTCGGGGTGGCAGGATTCGAACCTGCGGCCTCCTGCTCCCAAAGCAGGCGCGATACCGGGCTACGCTACACCCCGAAAAAGAATTATGAGTTAAAAACCAGGGCTGCCAAGGTTGTTGTGCAACATATTGCCCACAATTTCTAACTCATAATAGGAACTATGTGGAGAGGGGGGGATTCGAACCCCCGGTAACCTTTAGAGCTACGGCAGTTTAGCAAACTACTGGTTTAAGCCACTCACCCACCTCTCCAGGTGGTACTCCTTTCCGGCTGAAAGGTGTGCAAATATACAAGCGGAATGGAGAAACAAACCCTTTTCAAAAAAAATATCTTCCATCTTGCCGTTGCATTGCGAGCCACTGAGGGCATTTTCACCCCTTGAAGTCCTGGGCTCAGCCTTACTTTTGCAGCGCTTGTATTGTGAACAATAAGTGGTTACCATCGTGCTGAACTGGGCATATCCGCTGGGCTGGCCCGAGGGGCTGGTGGTTTTCTTTTTTTTTATCTTCTACCTCGGCTATGCTCTCCGGACCCGGCGGCTGGCGGCTCCGTTGGGGCAGCGCGGCTGGCGACTAGGCTGGAAGCTGGGGCTGCGGCTGCTCTACGTGAGCCTGCTGGGGGCTGCACTGCTAGGCCCGGCTTATGGAGTGACCCAGCGCCCCGTGCGCACGGCGGGCAAGGATGTGTGGCTGCTAGTCGACCTTTCCCGCTCCATGAATGCTATGGACGTAGTGCCTTCCCGCCTGCAAAAAGCCAAATCGGAGCTGAGCACCCTGGTTAGTCGGTTCCAGGCCGACCGCCTCGGGCTTATTGTATTCGCCGGTGAAGCTTACGTGCAATGCCCCCTCACCTACGACCAAGGGGCGCTGCAGCTGTTTTTGCGCACGCTGCAAACCTCACTGGTGCCCGCCGGCAGCACCGATTTGGCGCCGCCACTAGAGCTGGTGCTGCAGCGGCTGGGTAGCACCCAAACGGCTACTCCGGAAGCCGTACCCCGGGCTACGGCCATTGTGTTGGTAACTGACGGGGAGGATTTTGGCGAAAACCTGGAGCCTACGGTGCGCGTGCTGGCCCGCTCCGGCACGCGGGTGTTTCCTATGGGGGTCGGCTCGGTGGAAGGCAGCCGCATCCCGCAGTCGGGGGGGCGGGGCTACCTGCGCGATGCCCGGGGCCGGGAAGTGGTGACGCGCCTGGCCCCAGTACCGCTGCGCCGGTTAGCGGAGCAGACTGGCGGGCAGTATTTTGAACTCACGGATCGGCGAAATGAGTTTCCGTTGCTGCTAAACGCCCTCAACCGCGTAGAAGGCCAGGCCGAGCAGGTCCGCACGGTAGCCGTGGCCGACAACCGGTACCGCTACCCGCTGGTGCTGGCCCTGGTGCTGCTGGTGCTCGACGTATTGATTACCATAAAAGTGATTCGGCCGTGAAAAATACCCTGTTAGGTGGCGTGCTGCTGCTCAGCACCTGGGGCGGGCTAACCCGCATTCATAACCGGAACGAAGCCATTCGGAAGGGAGCGGCGGCTTACGCGCGGAAGGAGTACGCGGTGGCCGCGGCAGCCTATAAAACGGCGGCAGTAACCCTGGGCTCCCGCGAAGAGGTGGTGTGGTTGAACCTTGCCCACGCTACTGCCCAGGCGGGGCAGCCGGGGGCTGCCCGCGGCTACTACAGCCGATTGGTAACCAGCAAAACACCCAACATTCGGAGCGTGGCCCTGCAGCAGCTGGCCGCGCTAGCCGCGGCCCAGAACGACCATGTGCAGGCGGTAGGTCTGCTGCGGCAGGCGCTGGTCGCCAATCCGGCTAATCAGGACGCCCGTTACAACTACGAGGCGCTGCGCAACTTTCTGTCGAGGCGGGCCGCCGCTCCCCAAGCTCCCGCACCCGGCACGGATGGCGGCCCCCAGGACAGCGAATCGGCTTCCTCTGCTCCGCGCGCCGGCACTGACCAGTTGGGCAACCTAGCTGACCCTACTCAGCCGCAAAACCCCAACTCAGTTGCCCAATCCAAGGCGGACCCCAACGGGCAGCGCGACCCCAACCAGCCGTCGGCTACGGCCGGCAGCACCGCCAACCAGGGGTTCCGGCCGGGGCCAGGACAACAACGCAGCGTGGCCAAGGGTAGTGAGCCGGGGTCAGTGCGCGGCCTTAGTGATGCAGAGAGCGGCCCGGAAGCACCGGGCGGCACGAGCCGGCGGGGAGGAACCGAGGCGGCCACCAATGCCGAAGCCAACACGCAAACTCAGCGGGCCCGTTTGCAACAGATGAACCTGAGCCCAGGCCAGGCGCGCCAACTACTGGAAGCCCTGCACACGGCCGAGCAGCAGTACCTGCAGCAACTGCCCCGCAAGGCCACCACCCCGGCCCCGAAGGGCAAGCCCGGCTGGTAAGCCCGCCCCAGCTACCCACTGTTGGACCAGCTAGTGGTTGCCCTTCAGGGCAGCAGCCCTAGCTGCTGACTTAAGCCTGGGTTCAGCCCAGGCCGCCCTCCTACCCTATTGGCCTAATTCCTACCTTTACGGGGAAAGCAGCCCACCCACAATCAACCAACCCCACCCTAGCCAACTTATGCAAATCAAAGAAGTAGTAATTGTAGCCGCCGTACGCACGCCCATCGGCTCATTTGGGGGCAGCTTGGCCTCGTTGTCGGCCACGGAGCTGGGTGCCATTGCCCTGAAAGGTGCCCTGGACAAAGCCGGGATTGACGGCAACGAAGTTGACCAGGTAATTATGGGCAACGTTATTTCGGCTAACCTAGGCCAGGCTCCGGCCCGGCAGGCCGCCAAGAAAGCCGGCCTGCCCGACACGGTAGAGTGCACGACGGTCAATAAAGTGTGTGCTTCGGGCACGAAAGCCATTATGTTCGGCGCCCAGGCCATTATGCTGGGCCAGTCGGAGGTGGTGCTGGCGGGCGGCATGGAAAGCATGTCGAACGTGCCGTACTACCTCGATAAGGCCCGTTTTGGCGCCAAGTACGGCCACGGCCAAATGATTGACGGCCTGATGAAGGACGGTCTGTGGGACCCTTACCACGATTTCGCCATGGGCGTAGCCGCCGACCGCACCGCAACCCACTACGGCATCACCCGCGAGGAGCAGGACGCCTTTGCCCAGCAGAGCTACGAGCGGAGCGCCGCTGCTGCCAAAGCCGGCAAGAAGAAGGACGAAATCGTGCCCGTGACCATTACGGTGCGCGGCAAGGAAACCGTCATCAGCGACGATGAAGAGTACACCAAGGCTGACTTCACGAAGTTTGCCAGCCTGAAGCCCGCTTTCGGCAAGGAAGGCACCGTAACGGCCGCTAACGCTTCTACCCTCAACGACGGGGCCGCCGCCGTGCTGCTCATGAGCCGGGAAAAGGCCGAGCAGTTGGGCGTGAAACCCCTAGCCCTGATTCGGGGCTTTGCTGATGCCGAGCAGGCCCCGGAGTGGTTTACCACTTCTCCGGCCCTGGCCATTCCCAAGGCACTGAAGCACGCCGGCCTGGAAGCCAAAGACGTTGATTTCTACGAAATCAATGAGGCTTTCTCGGTGGTTTCGCTGGCCAATAACAAGCTACTGGAACTGGAAGGCACCAAGGTAAACCCCTACGGCGGCGCCGTATCGTTGGGGCACCCGCTGGGCGCTTCGGGCGCACGCATTGTTACTACCCTGGTAAACGTGCTGCACAACGAAGGCGGCAAAATTGGGGTAGCCGGCATCTGCAACGGTGGCGGCGGGGCTAGCAGCCTCGTGGTAGAAAAACTGTAAGTCCGGATTTCAGCCGGATTTTTTCCGGTTCGTCCGGATGTTGTCGACAATTCACGTGTTAAAGCCCTGCCGCATTTTTACGGCAGGGCTTTTGTTTTGAGCCGGGCCGGTCGATGGGGTTGTTGGGCTAGGCTGCGTTGTGATGTGCGCCCCTTGCGGCCTGCCGCCCACCCTGTGGCCCCCGAAAATACTTTCTGATTTACTGCGTTCTTGCGCCTATGAAACGACTTGCCCTTGCTCTGCTGCTGTTAACTTCCACGGCCGCTCAGGCCCAGAAGCTGCGGCGCCTCACCACTTATTTCGACTCCACGAATACCCGCAAACGCGAAATTTTCTCGGCCCTGGTAGCCGCCGATACCGTAATGCAGGGCCCGTACAAGCGGTTTTATTACTCCGGCAAGCTAGAGGCCCAAACCCGCTACACCGATGGCAAGCGCGACTCGGCCTACGTAGAGTTTCACCCGAACGGCGGCCGGCGGCTGGAGGTAACCTACCAGCAGGGCGTCCGCCAAGGTCCTTTCAAAACGTACTACCCTACCGGTAAAATTGCGCAGGAAGGCACCTACGAGGACGATCAGCCGACGGGCACATTGCGCTACTACCACCCCAGTGGGGAGGTGAAGCTGGAAACCACGCTCAGCAACGGTCAGCCCGCCGGGGCCATCCGGGAGCTGTATCCGTCGGGCAAGCCCCAGGTGGAAATCACCTACCAGAACGGGCAAGCCAACGGCCCGGTTAAAACCTACTTTGAAAACGGCCAGTTGCAGAGCGAGGGCGTGTACAGCAAAGGGCTGCTGGCCGGCCCGTACAAAACGTACTACGACAACGGCCAGGTAGAAACCGACGTGCAGGCCGATAAAAGCGGCAAAGGGAGCTACCGCAGCTTTTACCGCTCGGGCAAGCTGCGCACCGAGGGCACCTACGCCCCCGCTACCCTCGTGGGTCGGGCCGTGAAAAACCCCTTGGCCGACGACCTCACCAAACAAGCCAAAAACCTGGCCGGCGGCACCAGCAACCTCGATGGTCCCGCGAAATCCTACTACGAAAGCGGGGCCGTGAAAAGCACCCAAACCTACCGCCAGGGCGTGCTAGTGGGCACTCAGCAGGATTTCTACGAGTCGGGGAAGGCCCAGCAGAAGATTGAGTACGCCAACCAGGGCCGCGACCGGCGCATCACGGCCTACTACGAGGACGGCCTACCGAGGGAAGAGCAGCAATACAAAAACGGCCAGCCCGCGGGCCAGTGGCGCACCTTTCACCCCGGCGGCAAGCAAGTGCAGAAGCAGGAAACCTACGTGAATGGCAAGCTGGCCGGCGAACAGGTTACCTACTACCCCACCGGCACCGTGCAAAGCAAGCTGACCTTCGAAAACGGCAAACCCATAGGTGTGGGACAGGATTTTTACCCTTCTGGCAAGCTGAAAGCGGAGACTACCTACGTGAAGGGCCTCAAAATGGGAGCCTTCCGCCAACTGCGCGAAGATGGCACGGCCGAGGTAGCCGGCGCCTTCCGCAACGGCAAGGAGACGGGCGTGTGGGCTTATTTTGGGCCCGATGGCAAAACGGTACAGGAAAAAAAGACCTTTCGCAACGGGCAGGTAGCCGCTGAGGGCACGGCCCCTGCCAACCGCCCCGCCCCGGCCCGCAAGCCCGCCGCACCGGTGAAACGCAAATAATGTAAATTCACTATATCTGGCCTTACTTTTGCGGTGCCCAAATCAAGTAGCCGGCTTTAGCGGCCTGCTTGGTTTGGGCACCGTTGCATTTCTGAGTATGTCATCAGTATTGTGGCGTTTCCCTTGCTTTGCGCCCTGCTGAAGGCTACGTTGGCTACCGCTATTTCTTGGCTAATCTGTTCTACTTCTTCCTCTCCTTTCTATGCGGCTACCCTTACGCTTCGTGCACGTACTTTTACTAGGGGCGCTGCTCCTGCTGACTGGGCCTAGCTATGCTCAGATACCCGCTTTTGCCTGGGCGACGGGCGGCGAAAAACCCGCCGACTATGGCCAGCAGGCCCAGGCGCGCAGCATCGTCACCGACCAGGCTGGTAACACGGTGGTAGTAGGCACCTTCCGGCAAACCCTCACGCTGGGCAGCACTACCCTTACCGCAGCCGGCGATTATGACATTTTTGTGGCCCTGCTGGATGCCGCTGGCACCTACCAGTGGGCCATCCGGGCCGGGGGAAGCGACGAGGATATTGCTACCGATGTAGCCCTGGATGCCGCTGGCACTATTTACCTCACGGGCCACACAAGAAGCTACGAGGCCAATTTTGGGCCCCTGCAAATACAAAACCCAGGGTACGGCATCCACTTATTCGTGGCCAAGCTGAGTGCAGCCGGGCAGTGGCTCCGGGTAAGCCACACCAGCGGCAAGAACATCAACAACTACATCTTCGGGACGGCCCTGGCCGTTGATGCGGCCGGCAACGCCTACGTTACGGGTGGCTTGCGCGTGCATGATGCCACGTTCGGCGCTATTCCTGTTCGCAACGAAGGACTCTACAATGCCTTTGTTGCCAAGCTAAGCGCGGCAGGGACCTGGGAATGGGTCATGGTGGAAGGCGGCACCGGCGGCTACGACTTTGGGCAGGGCATTGGGCTGGACGCTGGCGGCAACGTGTACGTAACCGGTTCCTTCGAAGGCAACGAAGCCCGTTTCGGTTCCCAGACGTTGCGCCGGGGCAACTGGCGGAGCAGCTTGTTCGTGACTAAGTTAACCAACCAGGGCCAATGGCAGTGGGCAACCGCGGGCGGCGGCACGGCTCAAACCCGAGGCAACGGCCTAGCCACTGACCCGGCCGGTAACGTGTACCTGACGGGCATGGTAGCCGGAAAACAAGCCTTCATCGGTACTACCTCTCTGCCCAAAGACGATAATAACCCCGACCTACTCGTGGCCAAGCTTAATACCAGCGGCGTCTGGCAGTGGGCGGTGCGCGGCGGTGGCCCTGAAACGGACACCGGCAACGGCATTGCGCTGGATGCGGCCGGCAACGTACTGGTAACCGGCTGCTTTTCCGGCGCCAAGGTTTCTTTTGGGCCGTTGCCCGCCCTGAGCGCCGCTGGCCAGACCGATGTGGTAGTAGCCCAACTTGACCCGCAGGGGGCCTGGCGCTGGGCGGCGGGTGGGGGTGGCAGCGGCTCCGATTTGGGTTTGGCCGTGGCCTCCAGTGCTACCGGTACACTGCAAGTTGCGGGCACCTTTCAGGGTCCGGGCCTTACGTTGGGCCAGACTACCCTGCCCGGCGGTGTGCCTTCCTACGAGTACTTTGCCGACCGCTTCTTCGTGACAACTATCCGCGACCTGGCCTTGCCCACGCCGGCTGAACTCACGCTGTGGCCCAACCCAAGCCGGGGCACCGTGTGGGCCGCCGGCCTAGAAGCTAATCAGCCCGTACAGGTATTCGATGCGGTGGGCCGCTTGGTGGCCGCTGACGCCCGTCCCGCCTATGAGGTGGAAGGCCTTTCCCTACCCTCGCTCAAGCCCGGCATCTACGTAGTACGGTGCGGCAAGCAGACGCGGCGCCTGACCATTGAGTAAGCGTAGCGCGTTGAGCCGTGACCTCTTTGCACCGGGTGCTACGCGAATCGGATGGTAAAAGCCGTGGTACCCTGCGGCGTTGGAGCCAGCTCAAACGAAAAATTGTGAGCTAGTAGAATGTCGCGCACCAGGGTAAGGCCGATGCCTTGGCCGTCGCGCTTGGTGCTGAAGAAGGGCGTGAACAGGCGGCGCTGCACGTCGGGCGCAATGCCGGGGCCGTCGTTTTCAATAATGATGCTGGCGGGCTCCGGGCTGGTACGCACCCACAGGTTGCCGTCTTCGCCAATGGCTTCCAGCGCGTTCTTACAGATGTTGAGCAGGGCCTGTTCCAGCTGCTGGGCATCGAGGTGAACGACCAGCGGGCCGGGCGCAAAACGGGGGTGCCACCGGATGCGGCGGCGCTCGGTTTGTACGTGCAGCAGCCGCTCAATCGTGCGTAGCAGCTCATGCACGTCGGTCGGCTGGCGCTGGGGCAAGGGCAGGCGCACCAGGTTGGCGAAGTCGGCAATGAAGTTAGCCAGGTGCGTATTGCGGCTGATGGACACGTCGAGGGCCTCCGTGAAATCGGGCTGGTCGTCGGGGCGGAGCTGGGGCGCGTAGTGGTGGAAGCTTTGCAGAATGGAGTTGACAGCCCCGATGGAATTGTTGATTTCGTGCGACATCATCCGGATCAGCTTCTCGTAGGCCTGCTTTTCCTGCCGAATCAACTCCTGGGTCAGCTCCTCCAGCACGATAAACCGGCGCGAAAATCCCCGGTCGATGAAGCGCGAGCAGTGGGCGCGGTAGGTTTGAATGCCCGAGAGCTGCACCACCTGCGGCATCTGCTCCGAGAGGTTGGCCAGCGTACTACCCCAGTCGCCGGGCAGGTAGGCGGGCTGCTCGCCGAGCAGCTGCGCGGCCGGCAGGCCCAGCATTCGTTCGGCGGCCGGGTTCACGCCCTCAATCCGGCCATCGAAGGTGAGCAGCAGCACCCCGGCCGGGGAAGCCTGAATCAGGCTTTCCAGCAGGTAGCTTTTCTCGTGCTGGGTGACCCGCTCCCGGCGCAGCTCCTCAATCATGTGGTTGTACACGTCGATGAGCTGGTCCATCTCGCGCTGCCCTACCGGCACAAACTTCATGGAGAAATCCTTGGCCCGGATAGCTTCGGTGCCGGCGGCAATCAGGTGAAAGGGGCGCACGAAACCCTTGTACAGCTGCACCGTGAGCAGGATACTGATGGCCAGCAGCACTTCCAACCCCACAAACAGCGGCGCGTTTGTGCGCATCACCTGCCCCGCCAGCACGATAAGCACGGCGTGAATCAGGACGACAAACAGAATAAACTTGACGCGCAGGGACATGAAAGCAGATGAAATAATAGCTCCCTAAAGTATACGATAACCGGAAAGCCCGCTTCCTTCCTCAGCGGAGAAAGGGAGCGGGCTTTCCGGTGTTTTATTCCACATCAAAGGGAATGGCGTATTTCTCCAGCCTGCGGTAGAGGGCGCCGCGGCTCAGGCCCAGGGCTTTGGCTACGCGGCTGATGTTGCCGCTGTAGTGCTCCAGGGTGCGGCGGATCATCTGGGCTTCCAGCTCATCGAGGGTGATGGTGCCGGGTTGGGGTAGCTCACCCGCCTCGGCGGGGCGGGCGGGTGCCCGTTGGAATTGGGCCTGGAAGTCCTCGGGGCCGAGCTCATCCTTACCACTGACCAGCACGGCGCGCTCCACCAGGTTTTTCAGCTCCCGGATGTTGCCGGGCAAGGGCTGCTCCTGCAGCCAGTGCTGGGCGCGGGTGCCTACCTTCAGGGCCGGACGGTTGTAGGTGGCGCGCAGCCCATCCACGAAGTGCTGCACCAGCAGCGGAATGTCGTGGGGCCGCTCGCGCAGGGCGGGCAGGCGCACGGTAATCAGATTGATGCGGTAGAACAGGTCCTCGCGGAAGCGCCCCTGCTGCACCATGTCGGCCAGGTTGCGGTTGGTGGCGCAAATCACCCGGATGTCGAGGCGGCGCGGCTTACTGTCGCCGAGCACCTCGTAGGTGCGGTCCTGCAGCACCCGCAGCAGCTTCACCTGGGAGCCCAGGTCCAGCTCCCCGATTTCATCCAGAAAAATGGTGCCGCCGTTGGCTAGTTCAAAGCGGCCTACCCGGTCGGTTTTGGCATCCGTGAAAGCCCCGCGACGGTGCCCGAACATTTCGCTTTCAAACAAAGAGGCCGAGATGCCGCCCAGGTTTACTTTCACGAAGGGCTGGCGGCGGCGCTGGCTGTTCTGGTGCACGGCCTCCGCAATCAACTCCTTGCCCGTCCCCGACTCGCCTTCGATGAGCACGGACGCATCGGTGGCCGCTACCTGCCCCACATTGCGCAACACCTGCACAAGACGAGCATCCTGGCCCACAATGCCTTGGAAATTGAATTGCTTATCGAGCTGGCGGCGCGAAAAGGCGGTGGGGTCGGCGTCGGGGTCCGGCTCGTGCAGGGCCAGAATAGTGCGGATGGTTTGCAGCAGGGAGTTGTTGTGCCAGGGCTTGGTGATGAACTCGGCGGCGCCGGCCTTCATGCCTTCCACCGCTAAAGCAATGGAGCCCCAGCCGGTAATCAGAATCACGGGCACCTGCGGGGTTAGCTGCTTTACTTGGGCCAGCAGGCGCAATCCATCCTGGCCGCTGGTATCCAGGGAAAAGTTCATGTCCATGAGCACCAGCTGGGGCGGGGCTTCCTGCACCAGACGCAGGGCCTCCTCGGGGGTAGCTACGCCTTTGGCTGCGTACCCCGCCTGTTTCAGCAAGAGTCCCAGCGAAGTGCGCACGGCCACATCGTCGTCAATAATCAGTATCATAGCTCAGGGTAGGCGAAGGACGGAATTCACAGCATAAAAAGCTGGGCCAGCTCAGAAAAAACTGCATCACTCCTGCCTTTTTCTGCTGCCGCGGCTTTGCGCGGCAACTCACATGGGCATCTTGTGGACCGGGCTATTACCTAGAAAGCCCCCCGGCTCTACTCTTCCCGCAACGCCACGGCCGGATGAATGCCGGCGGCAGTGCGGCTGGGCTGCAGGGCGCAGATGGCCGTCAGGGCGAAGATGAGCAGCGTGGCCAGGCTCATGGCCAGTGCGTATACTTGGGGCGGCAAGCCGAACACCCCGAGCAGGGGAAACTGCACCGCCAGCAGCAGCCCCCCAGTCACGCCCAGGGTCGTCACGACCAGCATTTCGCCCAGGAACTGCCGACTGATGCCGCGGCCCGTGGCCCCCAGGGCCCGGCGCAGCCCGATTTCGGCCTTGCGCTGGCTGATGTTGTACCACAGCACCCCGAACAGCCCCAGCGCCACGTTGAGAATCAGAAACCCGCCCACCAGGCCCAGCGCCACGAGGGGCGTGAGCATGATTCGGAGCTTGTCCTGGCGGTTTTCGGCCAGGGTGTTCACGTTGGCATCCCAGCCCTTGGTCACGGCCTTGATTTTGCGCACCAGCTGCTGCTCCAGCACGGCCCCGCTGCCCGGCTGCACGCGCACCAGCAGGGTGTTGTTGCCGTACTGGGCCGTATCCTGAAGTACGTGCCGCTCGAAGAGGGCGGCTTCGTTGGCCGCGAAGTCGTTGCCGGAGCGGTAGGCTTCAATGACGCCCACCACCTGCCACTGCCGGGTGCGCTTGTCATCGGTCAGCACCTTGCCCACGGCCGACTCCTGGCCGAACATGGCTTCGGCGAACTTCTGGTTTACTACCACGGGCGTGTGGGTGGCGGCATCGTCGCGGCGGTCGAACCAGCGGCCTGCCACCACTTTCTGCCCCAGCACGCGCACCATCTCGTCGTCGGCATCATACACTTCCGTTAGCGGCGCTTTTTGGTCTTTGTAGCGGTACTGGTCGGTGTTCATGTTGCTGAACGAGTAGGGCGTGTTGGAGCTGGTCCAGGTGACGGCCGCTACCCCCGGCGTGGCCTGCAACTCCTGCACCAACCGGCGCAGGGTGCCCTTGCGGTCCACCGTATCCTGGCCGGGGTCCACGTTGAATTCCCACACGTTATCGGGCGCGAAGCCCTTGGGCTGGCGGTAGTTGTGGTAGTTGTTGACCAGCAGCAGACTCACCACGAACAGGACGAAAAACGAGAGCAGAATTTCGGCCATGAGCAGGAAGTTGGCGCGCTTGCGGTTCCATATCAGGGTAAACAGGTGACGAATCATAACGGAGAAAAATAGCGGGCGGAAGGAAACAGCGGTGCGGGGCCTAGTTGCGCACGCCCTTCAGGGCCTGCACCGGCAGCAGCCGCGACATTTTAAAGGCTGGATACCCCCCCGACAGCACCCCGAAAAACAGGGTCACGAGCAGGGCCCACCCGAAAATGCGCCAGTTCAGCTCGAACTGGGCGTAGGCCAGAATCTGGGCCCCGCCAATGAGCTGCAAGGCCACGTAGGCCATCAGCAGGCCCAGCAACCCACCCAGGGCCGTCAGGAACACGTTTTCCACCAGGAACTGTCCAATCAGGGTGCGGCTGGTGGCCCCGAAGGCCTTGCGCACCCCAATCTCGGAGGAGCGCTCCATGATGCGGCTCACGTTGATGTTGACTAGGTTCAGAGCCGGCAGCAGCATGAACAGCAGGGCCAGGCCGCCCAGAATTGAGTACAACATATTCAGGCCGTCGGAGGTGTAGTTGGTGAGCGGGCTCATGAGTTGCCGCGAGTACGAGGCGAGAATCTCGTCGGCGTGCAAATCCAGGTGGTCCATTTCCTTGGGGTCGGGCAGCGGAATGCGCTTCACCATCTGGTCGAACTCGGCCTGCACGGCCGCCTTATCGGCGGGCGACTTGGCCAAGATGATGGCCGCGAATTCGCCGGTAAGCGTGACGCGGTTCAGGTCGTTGGGGCTGGTGGTGAGGGGCACCCACACGTCGGCGTAGGAGGAAATCCGCATCACGGGCACGTCCTCCACCACGCCCAGCACCCGGAAGGCCGTCTGGTTGATTTCAATGGTGCGCCCCACTACCCCCTGGTCGGTGCCGAAGTACTTGCGGGCCGTGGTGCGGTTGATAACCGCCACCCGGGCCGCCGACTTCACCTCGGCTTCCCCGAAGGGCTTGCCCTCCGCGAAGGTGAAGTCCAGCACCTGCCAGAAGGCGTCATCGGTGTACTTCAGGTCCAGGTCGAGGCGGGTGTTGCCCACGTAGCTGGGGGTAGCGTGGAAGAGCGAGTGGATGGCCACCTTGGCCGGGGTCCGAAGCTGGCGCACGTACCGGTTGAGCAGGTAATAGCTGGGCGGCGAGTTCTGGTTGCCCCCGTTCTTATACTTGATGTGCAGGAAGTTAACGAACAGCATCCGGTCGAGGCGCGTTTCGGGTGCGTGGGGCCCCACCGCATGGTCGAACAGGGCCACCACCACCAGCAGCACCATGAGCGTAAAGGAGATGCCGAACAGGCTGATAAAGGTAAAGAACTTGCGACGCAGCAAGACTTTCCAGGCAATTTTGAGGTAGGAAAGAAGCATGGGAGAAGGTGAAATGGTGAGATGGTGAAATGGTGAGGTTAATGTTCTAATGGGGCAAATGGGCTTGGCTGAACAGCAACTCACCAATTCACCGCCTCACCATTTCACCATTTACTGAACTTGGCTCCCGTCGAAGAAGCGGATGAGGCGCTGGGTTTTGTGGGCCTGCTGCTCGTCGTGGGTTACCATCACGATGGTGGTGCCCTCCTGGCGGTTAAGGCCCAGCAGCAGGTCCATAATTTCCTCGCCCATCACCGAGTCGAGGTTGCCGGTGGGCTCATCGGCCAGAATGATTTCGGGGTTGCCGGCCAGGGCCCGAGCAATGGCCACGCGCTGGCGCTGCCCGCCGGAAAGCTGGCTGGGAAAGTGGTTGGTGCGGGCGCTCAGCCCTACCTTGTCGAGGGCGGCATAGGCCCGCTCCCGCCGCTCCCGGCCCCCTACCCCGGAGCGGTACAGCAATGGCAACTCCACGTTATCCAGCACCGAGAGGTCGTTGATGAGGTGGTAGCTCTGGAAAACAAACCCGATTTTCTGGTTGCGCAGCGCGGCCAGCTCCTTATCGGAGTACGACTGCACCGGGCGGCCGTCCAGCTCAATTACGCCGCTGGTAGGCTCATCCAGTAGCCCAATAATGCTGAGCAACGTAGACTTGCCGCAGCCCGAGGGGCCCATAATCGAGACGAATTCGCCTTTGTGGATGGTCAGGTTTACCCGGTTCAGGGCTACGGTTTCAATGGTTTTGGTCTGGTAGACTTTCTCGATGTCGCGCAGTTGAATAACGGGCTGGGCGGTAGCGGCCAGCGTGGCAGCAGTGGCCTGGGGCCGCACGGCCGATTGGGCGAGGATGTTTTCCATGAGCAGGTCGGAGTAGGAGAAGATGAAGAAGGCGGGCGAAAGAAGCTGTCCGGTTTTGGGCAGTAGCCTACCCAAGCTATAGTAGGATTGCCAAGCAGCATGCCATTTTAATAAATTACTGCAAATCAGTTAATTACAGTACATTTATCAATTAATCATGTAGCAAAATATGTCCAGTTCCGGACAGGGTGTTCGATAATGGAGGGCGACTTGCGCGGGGGGTGGCAGCTACGGCCGACGGGACGCAGCTACTGGGCCGTTAGGGGTAGCTGGCGCTCGAAGTCGAAGAGCGTAAGGGCCCGGAGGCGGTAATGCGCCACCCAGGCCGCGCGCAGGGCCAGGATGTACGTGCGGCGGGCCTGGTCTTTTTCGGCGGAAGCAATGGTGAGGTCAGTAAGGCTGATGCGGCCGACTTTGTAAGTGGCCTGGGCAATGTCGTAGCGCCGCTGGGCCAACGAATCGGCGCGGGTGGCCAGGTCCAGCTGCTCACCGAGGGTAGGGAGCTGGGTGGCCTGCACCTGCACGCTCTGCTCGAAGGAGGCTTCTTCCTGGGCCACGTCGGTTTGCACTTGGCGGCGGGTTAGCTCCGCCGTTTTCACGATGGATTTCTGCTTGCCCCAATCGACCAGCGGCAGGGCAAAGGTGAGGCGTACCTGCTGTTGATTTTGCAAGGCGGCGTACGTAGCCCAGAGGTTGCCGGCCTGGTTCACGTAGCCCAGGTTGGCCGCCAGCGTGGCCTGAAAACCCGTGGTGCCCCGGGCCAGCGCTACCTCGCGCTCGGCCAGCAACAGGCGCCGACGAAAGGCCAGCACCAGGCTGCGATTCTCGCGGGCTTGCTGCAGGGCCTGCTCGGCGGGCACTGCCAAGCGCGGGGCGGCGGGCGGCACCGCCAGGCGCAGGGCATCGGCCCGCAGGCCCGTATAGCTCTGCAGATTCACGGCCGCGTTCTGGGCGTCCAATCGACCCTGGGCCACGGCCTGACGGGCATTCAGCAGGTTCAGCTCCAGGCGCAGCAGGTCGCTCTGGGAGAGGCGGCCGAGTTGGTGCCGCTCCTTGCCAATGCGCAGCAATTCCTCGTTGGCTTGCACGTTCTGGCTGGCTACCTCGGCGTTTACCTGCTCCTGCAGCACATCAAAGTACAGCTCCGTAATGCGCTGGGCAATACCTTCGCGCTCCTCTACGTACTGACGCTGGCTTTCCTGGTAGCGCAGCGGCTCAATGCGCCGGGCCCACTTCAGCCCGTTGAACAGGCCCAGTGGCTGGGTCAGGCCCACGGCCACGGGTTGGTTGTTGTAGCGCTTCAGGCCGCCGTTAAAGTCGTCGAAGCGCTGCACCTCGGAGGCCACGAAAATCTGCCCACCCGTCAGGCCAATGTTCTGGCTTACCGACAAGTTGAGGTTGGAATTGTTGATGCGCACGGCCCGAAAGTCGGTGGTACCATCGGGCTGCACCACGGGCGTAATCACGCGGCTGAAACCCGGCAGGGTACCTTGCAGCCCCAGCTGCGGCTTGTAATTCGCCTGGTACGTGCGCCACTCCCAGTAGCTTTTGTCGCGGGAGGTCTGGGTTTGCTGGGCGGCGGCCGACTGGCTTAGGGCCAGCTCAATAACCTGGTTCAGGGTTAAGGCCGAGGGGAGCGTTTGGGCCCCGGCCGGCGTAGTCAGCAGCAGGGAAACCACGAGGCACAGAAGCGCCGCGTGGGGTTTTGGCGCGGCTGAGGTTGCGTGCACGGGCCCCTTCTGGTCGTTTTGAGGCTGCGGACGCTTCTCTACAACCCACTTGGCAACAGCAAGAAATATCCGTTTCATGGCCCTGCTAGTCGTTGAGGGTGAGTTCGGGCGTATCGGCGTGGTCCTTCATGTCGGACACGATGATTTCCTCGCCGGGGCGCAGGCCGCCGGTTACTTGCACGTAGTCGAAGTTGCTTTCCCCGAACTGCACGGTGCGGCGCGCCGCCTTGCCTTCCTGCACCACGAACACTGCCTGCTCTTTGCCGCCTTTATAAAACGGGCCGTTTTTTACCCGTACCACGTTGCGCAAAGCTTTGGTCACCACAAACACATCGGCCCGCAGATTGGAGCGCAAGGCCGGGTGGTGGTCCTGGGCCAGGACGGCGTAGAAAGTGACTACCCCCTTGTCCACGGCCGGACTTACGGTAGTAATGGTGCCGCGCAAATCAGTGCCGTTCACGCGAACCACGACGGGGTCTTGCAGGTGCAGGGCATCGGCGTAGGCATCGGAGATGGTGGCGCGCACCCGGAAGCGGCTCAAATCGGCTACCCGGGCCAGCGGGTCGCCGGCCTGCACGGTGCTGCCCAGGTTTTCGTTGACCCAGGTAAGCACGCCCGGCTGCTGGCTGCTGATGTTGGCCTGCTGCAGCTTGCCGGCCAGCTCGGCAATGCTGCGGTCCTGAATCTGCATGGTAAAGCCCAGCTCCCGCACATCGGCGGCGTTGGCGGCGCGCTGGTTCCGGATTTGCTCGCCCAGGCGCTGCAGCTCCAATTGGGCTACTTTCAAGCTTAGCTCAGCCTGGCGCACGCTCTCGGAGGTACCGCCGCCAATCTTGAGCAAGTACTGCTCATCGCGCAGGGCCGACTGCAGGCTGCGGACCTTCACCTGCTGCACCTGCTCCTGGGAGCGAAGGTCGTTGAGGGCTTTTTCCAGGGTGAGCTGCAGCTGGCTGTTTTTGTTGCGGTTCTGCTGCTGCTCGTCCTGGAGCTTGGCCAGGGCCGTGGTGGTCAGTTCCCGGTCCAGCTCCAGAATGGCTTGGCCGGGCTGTACCTTGCTGCCCACCGCTACCAGCACCCGGCGGATAGTACTCTGGATGGGGCTGGTGATGACGGCCTCATGGGCGGGAATAATAACGCCGGCCGCCGTAAGGGAGGCTTCCACGTCGCCGGTTTCGGTGCGGGCTGTCAGTACGCTGTTGCGCTCCAGGCTGGGCTTCAGCACCCGGCGAAACGCCAGCAGCCCCGCTGCCAGCAGCACCAGCAGGCCCAAGCCCAGCAGCCAGCGGCGGCGTTGGCGGCGGTTTAGGGTTGCGGTAGGTATAGCTCTGTCCATTTTCGTACAGGAAGGGAATGTTTTCCTGTAGAGTCAGCCAAGAGGTATGCCAACCATTTAAAGCACATTGCATCAACATCTTACATCCATTCCAAGAAAACGGTAGGGTAAGAAATATGTCCGGAAATGGACAGGCTGTTCGGAAACGAAAGGTCCTACGGGTGTGGCCTCATGAGGCGCAACTCTACTGCATACTGACAGGCGGAAGCGCAGCCAAAGCGGACCGCCTGCTGACCTTGCTATTCTAGTGTCCTGCTGAGCGAAATCGGAGCATTCCTACCGGTAGCTACCTTCATTGTAAAGGCCAGGCGGGAAGGCCGCTTCACCGGTGGCTACGAACCCTAGCATGATGCGCCACACGCTTCACGGGGCAGGTGGGTTAGCGGCGGCAACACCGCAAGAGGCTTCTACTTCGGCTCGACTTCCCCTTAATCCATCTATATCAGCGCAATAAGATATTTTCCGCTTTCCAGGCAACCGGTGCTGCGCGCCCCGCATCTATTCCCCTGATAGCCAGCTACTGCCCTTGCTGCCGCCCGGGCTTCGGGGTATGCGGCGGGCCCGCTACCTTCTGCTTCCTCCTAAATCCAAGGTTTTCCCCGATACAGAAATTAATTTCCACAGGTACCTTGCTTTACATAGTACCTTCACTTACCTTTGAACTGTTGATTAGCTGAACTCTTTGCCGCGGCGCAGCTCCTACCCCGAGCCTCCCGCGGCGCCTGCCGGACACCACCGCGCGCCAACCGGGCCGGGTGCTGAGCCGCCCGCCGGAAACCCTGGTTTCTGGCCGCGGCGCTTGTGTTCCGGTTGCCTGGCCTCCCCGCAGCAACTGCCCGGGGCCCCTGCTTTTCGTGTCTGAATTTCTGGCAGCCCTGCCAGCCCAGCGGAACCGCGGCCGCCGGGCCCGGCCTCTCCTTGCCCGATTCGTCCCCAACCACTCCCATTTTATGACTACCTCCCTGTCTTCCGGCCGGGCCCTGCGGGGCCTGGGGTTCCTCGCTATGCTCTTTCCCCTGGCCGCCGCGGCCCAGCAACAACCGGCCGGCTCCATCAGGGGCACCCTGCTCGACCAAGCCACCGGGCAGCCGCTGCCCTTCACCAACGTGGTGGTGCTGCGGGCCCAGGATTCAAGCTTCGTGGCCGGGGCCGAAACCGCGGAAAATGGCCGATTCGCGCTGGAAAAGCTGGGGCTGGGCAACTACTTGCTGAAAGCTACGGCGGTGGGCTACCAGGGCCTGCGCCGCGCCGTGGCCCTGACCAGCGCCGCGCCTACCTTGCAACTGGGCCCGATGAAGCTGAAATCTACCGCTACCCAGCTGGCTGGCGTAACGGTGCAGGGCGAGCGGGCCGCCGTGCAGGAAAGCTTGGACAAGAAGGTAATTAACGTAGAAAAAGACTTGAGCAGCGTGGGCGGTACGGCCGTGAACGTGCTCCAGAACGTGCCCTCCGTCACAGTAGCCCCCGATGGCACCGTGAGCATGCGCGGCTCCTCCAACATCACCATCCTAATTGATGGCAAGCCCAGCAACTCGGCCAACAGCGGGGCCGGCGGCAACCGCCTGGAGCAGATTCCGGCCAGCAGCATCGAGCGGGTGGAAGTTGTCACGAACCCCTCGGCCCGCTACGATGCCGCCGGGGCGGGCGGGGTGCTCAACATCATCCTGAAAAAGCAGAAAAAGGACGGCTGGAACGGGCAGGCCATCCTCAACGTGGGCACCCGCGACAAGTACAACACCAGCCTGAGCCTGAACCGCCGCACCGGCAAGCTCAACGTGTTCGGCTCCTTTGATCTGCGCGATGACCACTACCGCAGCCGCATGTGGAGCGACCAGTACACGACCCTGGAAAACCGCACCCTGCGCACCTACCAGCAGGGCAACAACCTGCGCCACAGCAAAAGCTACAACGGCCGTCTGGGCTTCGACTACACCCTACCCGCTAACCAGACGCTGACCTTTACGGTAGAGCCCAACTTCAACCGCAGCCGCAACACCGGCACCCAACTGGCTACCCTCAGCGGCGACACCACGGCCCGCATTGGCAGCACCTTTCGCGTCACTGAAAACATCGACAACCTTGATGCCTCCGTGGATTACCGCCGCACCTGGGACGCGCACAAGGGCCGGGAGCTGACGGGCAGCGTGAACTACACCTTCCTGAACGCCGATGTGGTAGTGGCCCAGCGCAACACGGAGGGCTCCAACGACTTGCGCGAGTGGCAGCAAGACCTGGACGTGCGCCTGAACGCCGTGGCCGGCCAGCTCGACTACGTGCACCCCCTGGGCGAAAAGGCCCGCCTGGATGCGGGCTTCAAGGGCCAGTACCAGCGCAACGGCGGCACCGACAACTTCCTGCGCCAGCAGGCCGACGGCCCCGCCTTCGACCGCCTCCCCGACCGTTCCTACGAGTACACCTTCCGGGAGCTAACCCAGGCTGCTTACGCTACCTACCAGCAGGAAATAAACAAATGGCGCATGCAGGGCGGCCTGCGGGCCGAATACACCCACACCAGCGGCGAGGTGCTGAACGGCAACGGGCCCTTCCGTCTGCGCTACCTGAACCTGTTCCCCTCGGCCACCGTGGAGCGCACCCTGCCCGGCAAAGACCAGCGCGTGAAGCTGAGCTACTCCCGCCGCCTGAACCGGCCCGGCTTCATGCAGCTGCTGGCCTTCCCGCTCTACCAGGACCAGCGCAGCTACCGCATCGGCAACCCCACGCTGCGGCCTGAGTACATCAACGCCTTCGAGCTGGGCCACCAGGTGAGCGTGGGCCAAGCGTCGCTGACGTCGACCTTGTTCTACCGCCACACCGACAACACCATTCAGCGCCTGGTGCGGGTAGATGAGGAAGCTACCCAGCGCTACGGCTCCGGGGCTGTCATCACGGCTCAGTACGTGCGCAACTTCGGGCAGGCCACCAGCTACGGGGCCGAAGTTTCCCTGAACCAGCCCCTGGCCAAGTGGTGGCGCCTGACGGCCAGCGGCTCCTTGTTCCAAAACACCGTGACGGCCGCCACCGGCAATGAAGCCAACCGCCGGATTATTTCGGGCACGGCCCGCGTGATGAACTCCTTCACCCCTACCCCCAAGCTGGACATGCAACTAACGGGCAACTACCGCGCCGCCGCCGTAACGGCCCAGGGCCGGGTGGCGCCGGTGGGCTCCGTGGATGTGGCCCTGCGCCAGCGCCTGTTCTCCGACCGCGCCGCCCTGACCCTGCGCGTATCGGACATCTTCAACACCCAGCGCAACCGCTCCGAGTCGTTCACGGAAAACTTCCGGGCCGAGTACTACAACAAGTGGGAGTCGCGGGTAGGCTACCTGGGCTTCAGCTGGTATTTGGGCTCCAACAAGCCCCCTAAGAAGATTGAAAACCAGCCCCAGGGCGGTGGGGGCGGCTTCGGCGGCTAGCCAAGGCTACAGGCTGAAAAATAAATTTTCGATTCGCTGTAACGCCCAGTCCGATGCGCGGTATTCACAGCAGCAACGGCCCTTAAGGCTTGCCGCCGCGGGTGCGGTGTACCTGAAAACTCCTACCCGCGGCGGCAAAAGGCAACATAAAATATTCCGAATATTTTTTATCATCCAGGCAGCCTTTCCTACCCGATTACCATCTTTTAAATACCGGCGCCTCAACCCGCTATCCGGCAGACAGCTAGCTACTTCTGCTGCGTTTTACAGCTCCCGCTTCAACCTGCGGCGACGATGCTTCCTGGCATCGTCATGGCCTCCCGCCCGCTGAAGCTGCCCGCCGCTCCTAGGCCGGGCGTTGTCCTCGCGCCGCCTCTACGGCCGTACTGCGGGGCCTGACTTTTCTCTTGCGTTGTTGCTGCTTTCGTGTTTCGGCAGGCCCGTTGGCCCGCCGGTGAGTGGCTTGTTGTGTCCATTTTTTTCACTACCCATCATGAAAACTTCCCTGCTTTCCCGCCTTGGTATCCTCTGCGCCTCCCTGGTAGTGCTACCCGCCTCCCTGGCCCTGGCCCAAACAACGTCGTACAGCGAAGCGCCCATCATTGCCAAATCGGGCTACTGGATGCTGGAAACCGACCCCAAGCGCCCCGACTACACCGTGGTTCGGTTCTATAACGACCAGCACGAAGAACTGTACCGGGAGCGGCTGAGCGGTGTTTGCCTGGATCCGCTGAAAAACCGGGCCACCCACCGCCGCGTCGCTCTCATGCTGGGCACCGCCCTGGACCAGGTGCAACGCATGCAGGCTAACTCCGTGGTATCCATGACGCTGGCCACCACGGCCCGGCGCATGCCCCGGACTTACGCCGTAAAGTAGCCTCCGCGCTGGTGACTACCCGAGCGGCTACCCCACTATCCTTCGCTATCCTTGTGCTATATCCCGTTTCCCCGCTATTCTATCCTTCCGCGCTGGCCAGGCTGATTTGCGTGGCACCCAGCACCTTGCTTTAAAGCCCCGCCGCCCTCATCAGCGGGGCGCATGACCCAGCCCGGGCCCGGCTTTCGGCCCGGCCTCCCTCTCTGGGCTCGACGCTTCTACCCTGCTTTTACTGACCCTTGCTGGTACCTCCAGAACGGAACCGCGGCCCTTCTCCGGCCCGGCAAGGGCCACGCCTTTCCCTTCTCATTTTCCGACTACCATGAAAACTTCCTTTGTTTCCAGCACCCTGTTAGGCCTTTCCCTTCTCGTAACGGGCCTCCATTTGCCTGCGCAGGCCAGCTCCGCGCCGAACCGCGGTACGGTATCGGGCCGCCTTTTCGATGGGCAAACCCAGGAGCCCATTCCGCACTCCTACGTGGTGGTGCTGCGAGCCTCCGATGGGCGCCTAATGAAATCAGTGGAAACCGATGCCCAGGGCCATTTCCGGGCGACGGGCCTGCCCCTGGGCCGCTACGTGGTGCGCACTACGGTGCTAGGCTACCACGCCGTTCGGCCCGCCGTAACCCTGCATCAGGCCCGCACCCAGCACGCACTGGGCACCGTGGTGCTGGTGCCCGTGAGCATGCCCCAAGTAGCCCGCGCCGACCAGCAGGCCTGGGCCAAGCGCACCGCCGCCGTTGCGGCCGTAGAGCCACGCCGCCCCTTACTGGTACGCACCCGGTCCTAGGTACCGCGGAACGTAGGACCGGTAGTTTCTAGCCCGTGCAGCCAGGCCAGCCAGCAGGTGCTTCCTTCTAGGGAAGGCTGCTGGCTGGCCTGCTGCGTTTACGCTGCTCGGGGTGGGGTTACCGGGCCGGAAAATGGGTATCAAGCCGGAGAACTGTTACGGCTTCTCGTGCTGATGCGCCTACCTTCGTTTTCCCTTGCCCTTCGCTTGCTTATGTCAGTTGTTGCTGCTCTTGTGCTCTTTCTGCTGACCGGAACCGTGGTGCCCCTGAATCGTCAGTTCCGGCAGACGCCCGACGGCGTGCCCATTTTTGTGGTATCCAACGGCTTTCACACCGATGTGGTGCTGCCCATGCGGGAGGCGCGCACCGGGCAGGATTGGCTTCAAACACTCAGCCAGCCGGCCCTGTCGGCGCGCTTTGCCCGCTACCCCTACGTGGCTTTTGGCTGGGGCAACGAGGGATTTTACCTGGGCTCGATGGGTGGCAAATTCCCGGGTCCGAAAACCATTGGGGGGGCCTTGTTTCCCTCCCGCACCCTCATGCACGTCGATTTTTACCGCGCCGCCCCCGATTCCGGGGCCCGGGTAGTGCCCCTGCGCATTTCCCCTGAGCAGTACCGCACCCTGGCGGCCTACGTGCAACGCTCCTTCCGTCCCGACAGCCTGAACCGCCCGCAACTGCACCAGCCTACCGGCTACTCGCCCGAGGACTTTTTCTTCCGGGCCCGGGGCCGCTACCACGCCCTGCGCACCTGCAACGACTGGACCAACCAGGGCCTGCGGCAGGCAGGCATCCGGGCGGCGCTAAAAGCGCCCCTGGCCGCCGGCGTCATCTTCCAGGCCCGCCGCACGAAACGGTAGCGCCTGCTTAGCTCGTAGGGGTCCGGTTGAGCTTACATCCTACTTTGTCAATTTTAGTCCCTATTTAAACGTAGTGCGCTGATATATCCATCTTTAAAGTTCTACTTATTCTGTTTTTCACGCAGAACTTTCGCGGGGCCAACTACAGTATTACTTACTGTCCCACCCCATCCCCGCTGGATATCGGCTATGTTAGATGTACACCGCGAAGTGCTGCCGAATGGTTTTCTACTTATCCTTTCCCCGGACACTACCTCCCCCAACGAGGTGAAGTTAGCCCGTGCCTTGCACCGCGCCTGCCGCAGCGACAAAGGCGCCATTCTGATTGACCTGAGCCTGGTTGATTCGCTTTCCGAGGACGTGATTGATTTGCTGCTGGCCTACGCTTTTATGCTGCACGCCCAGGACCGGCGCCTGATTTTGTGCCATGTGCCCCAGCCCGCCCAGCATCACTTCCTGTTTCTGGACGCTGCTTCGCAGCCTTTGCTGGTGCCGTCCTTGCTGGATGCCATGCAGGAAATCGATTTTGCCGGTGATCAAAATCACTCTCCGCGAACCGGTAATAGCCGGGCCGCCTACTAAGCAAACCAGCGCTTACATCGGTCTTTGCACCGGCTTTCCGGAAAATCCAATGCAAACCGCGAATTTTGCAGCCGTATTTCCGCATCCTGATTTTCCTGATGAGCGCACAGAAGCCCAGCATCCCGCGCGGTACCCGCGACTTTGGCCCCGCCGTAGTAGCCCGCCGTAACTATATTTTCGGCGTCATCCGCCACGTGTTCGAGAAGTTTGGCTACGCCCCGCTCGAAACGCCTACCCTCGAAAACCTCTCGGTACTGACCGGCAAGTACGGCGAAGAAGGCGACCAGCTCCTGTTCAAAGTCCTGAACTCTGGTGACTTCGCCAAGGAAGTTACCGCCGAGGACCTGGCCGCCGACAACCCCAGCAAGCGCCTGCTGCCCAAGGTAGCCGAGAAAGGCCTGCGCTACGACCTGACGGTTCCCTTTGCCCGCTACGTGGTCATGAATCGGAACACGCTGGTGTTTCCCTTCAAGCGCTACCAGATTCAGCCCGTGTGGCGCGCCGATCGGCCCCAGCGCGGCCGCTACCGGGAGTTTTACCAGTGCGACGCCGACGTGGTGGGCACCGATTCCCTGCTTTGCGAGGCGGAAATTGTGCTGATGATGTCGGAGGTGCTGACCACCCTGGGCCTGACGGAGCACACCATCAAAATCAACCACCGCCGGGTGCTGGGCGCCTTCTACCAGGCCCTGGGCGGCGAGGGTACGGAGGTAGACCTGTTCACGGCCATTGATAAGCTGGATAAGATTGGGCGCGAAGGGGTAGAAAAAGAGCTGCTAGGCCGGGGCTTCTCGCCGGAGGCGACGGAGCGCCTGTTCGATTTGCTGAGCGTGGGTGGCGACTTCGAGGAAAAGCTGGAGCGCCTGCTGGCAGCCTTCGCCACGGCCGCCGTGGCGCCCGACAACGCCGACGGCTACAAAGGTTTGCAGGACCTGACGCGGGTGCTGGAGTATTTGCGCAGCTTCGGATTTGATAAATGGCAGAACCTGGAGTTCGACGTGACGCTGGCCCGCGGGCTGAGCTACTACACGGGCTGCATCTTCGAAATCAAGATCAACAACGTGAACATGGGTAGCGTATCGGGTGGGGGCCGCTACGACAACCTCACCGGCGCTTTCGGCTTACCGGGCGTGTCGGGCGTGGGCTTCTCCTTCGGCGTAGACCGCCTCTACGACTGCTTGGAGGAACTGAATCTTTTCCCCGAAGCGGTGGCGACTACCACCCGCTGCCTGGTGGCTAACTTTGACGCGGAAAGCGAAACGGCGGTGCTGCCCGTGCTGCGGCAATTGCGCGAAGCCGGCGTGGCCAGCGAGCTGTTTCCCGAAGCGGGCAAGCTCGGCAAGCAGTTCAAGTACGCCGATGCCAAGGGTATTCCCTACGTGCTGATTCAGGGCCCGGAGGAACGCGCCGCGGGCCAGTTTAAGCTCAAAACCCTTGCCTCCGGTCAGGAAAGCACACTTTCTCTGGCAGAAGTACTAACTGAACTTGCCCCGTAGCTCACTCTAAACACTGCATTATCCTGCTCATCCTTCCTTCTGGGCGGAAAGTCAAGCATCTGGTTTGAACTTCCAGACCTAGTCCACTAGCGTAGGCTGACTACGCCGCGGTGGCAGGTGGCTTCTGTTAAATTAAAGAAGCTACCTGCCGCCTTCTTCTCACCCGCCCGTTCCCCCTTTCTCACCCGCATGGCCCAGGACTTCGCCCTTACTCCGTCTACTCGCCTCGACCTCAGCACGCTGGAGGAGTTGCTGCGCACTAAGGCCCGCGTGGTGCTCAGCGAGGAAGCCCGGCAGCGCGTGGCCGCCTGCCACCAGTACCTGCACGAGCGGCTGGAGCGCACTCCGGATGCCGCCATTTACGGCATCAATACCGGTTTCGGCGCCCTGTGCAACCAGGCCATTCCGGCCGAGCAGCGTCAGCAGCTGCAAGTAAACCTGGTGATGTCGCACGCCTGCGGCACGGGAGAGGAAGTGCCGGCCGAGCTGGTGCGGCTCATGCTGCTGCTCAAGGCCCAGAGCCTGAGCTACGGGCACAGCGGGGTGCAGGCTAGCACCGTGCAGCGCCTGCTCGATTTCTACAACCGCGGCATGCTGCCCGTGGTGTATCAGCAGGGCTCCCTGGGCGCCAGCGGCGACCTGGCCCCGCTGGCCCACCTTTGCCTCCCCCTGCTGGGCCTGGGCGAAGTAAACTACGAGGGCTACCGCCTGGCCGCTTCGGATGCCATGAGTTTGTTTAGCTGGCCGCCCCTGACGCTGGAAGCCAAGGAAGGCCTGGCCTTGCTCAACGGCACCCAGTTTATGCTGGCCTACGCCGTGCATTGCCTGCTGCGCACCCGCCGCCTGCTGGCCGCTGCCGACGTGATTGGGACGCTTTCCCTGGAAGCGTTTGATGGGCGGAGCGAACCGTTTGATGAGCGCCTGCACCGGATTCGGCCCCACGCCGGGCAGCTGACGGTGGCCGGGCGCGTGCGGGAGCTGCTGGCTGGCAGCCACTTGCAGCAGCAAGCCAAAACGGCCGTGCAGGACCCCTACTCCTTCCGCTGCATGCCCCAGGTACACGGCGCCTCCCGCGACGCGCTGGCCTACGTGGAGCAGGTAGTGGAAACCGAGTGCAACGCCGTCACGGACAATCCCAACCTTTTCCCCGAAGACGACGCCATTCTGAGCGGAGGCAACTTCCACGGGCAGCCCCTGGCCCTGGCCCTGGACATGCTGGCCATTGCCACGGCCGAGCTGGGCAGCATTTCCCAGCAGCGCACCACCCAGCTGATCAGTGGACAGCGGGGCCTGCCGCCTTTCCTGGTCGCAGAGCCGGGCCTGAACTCCGGCCTGATGATTCCGCAGTACACGGCCGCCGGCATCGTAAGCCAGAACAAGCAGCTCTGCACGCCGGCCTCCGTGGACAGCCTCGTGAGCAGTAATGGCCAGGAAGACCACGTAAGCATGGGAGCCAACGCCGCCACCAAGGCCCGCCGGGTGGTAGAAAACGTGGAGCAGCTGCTGGGCATTGAGCTGCTGAACGCCACCCAGGCCCTGGCTTTCCGGAGGCCAACTCGTACCAGCGACGCCCTGGAACAGGTAGTGGCCAGCTTCCGCGAAAAGGTGCCCTTCGTGGCGCAGGACCGGGTACTCTACCCTGATCTGCACGCCGCCGCCGCCTTTGTGCGCACCTACGAGTGGCGGTAAACCGGCTGGAGGTGAAGCCCGGGGATTCGAACAGTACGTGAGCACAGGCCAGGCAACTTCCCGGACTGGCAGCCGAGGAAAACCCCTGGCCCAGCTTGCCCCCAGACGAAACCTGCTACTTTCGCTTCGCGCGCATAGACGCAACCACGCAGCTGCTTCGTTATGGAGATGGTGAAAAAACTACTCGTCTTTCTGCTGATTCTGGGGCTGGGCGTACTAGGCGGGCAGCCGGATGCCGTGGCCCAATGCGCGCCTACGCCCAATTCGGGCGCCTGTTTCAAGGCCTACGATGCCGCCACGGGCCAGGAAATGCCCTTTTACCTGTGCGTGGGCCGCCCGGTGCGGCTGCGGGACTGCAGCGGCAAAAACCTGGATCCGGCCCAGATTTACTACCAGCGCGGCTCAGCCATTACCTGCAGCGGCTTCCGGGATACGGCCACCACGTTCACGCCCACGGCGGCCGGTGTGCTCATCATTACGCAAAACACCCAGGGCGCGCAAGGAGGTAGTCAGGGCATCATCTTCTCCCGCAGCTTCGAGGTCAAATCGACCCCGGCCCCCACTTTCACGCTGACCAACTGCGCGCCGGGGTTTGTGGAAGTCACCGTCACGGATACAAACTACGACCAGTATTTTGTGCAGGTGGGCAACGCGGCGCCGGTGGCGGCCGTCCGCAACACGCCCGCTACCTACCCCACCAACGGCGCCACCCAAGTGAAAGTCATTGGTCAGTACGCCATTGCCAATCTGTGCGCGGGCACCAATCCGCAAACCTTTACCCCGCTTTCTACCCCCCAGCGCCCCACCCTAGCTTCCCTGACCGTGCAGGGCGGGGCCGCGCAGTTGCAGTTTTCGGGCCTGCAAGCGGAATACCAGTACCGCCTGCAGGTTGCCGATGCCGGAGCGGCGGGCGGCTACCGCACGCTGGCCACAGTGCCCAGCACCGCCACCACGTTTACCCTCAACAACGCCCCTCTGCCGGGCTGTTACCGGCTGCTGCTCCAGGATGCCTGCCAACCCTCAGTAGCCAGTGTTCCGTCTTTGGAGGTGTGCTCCGTGAGCTTGACCGGCACTTCTCAGGGTGGGCGCAACGTGCTGCGCTGGACTAGCCAGAGCAGCGGCACCTACACGCTAACCCGTACCGATGGTCCGAATACCGTCCGGATTCCGCTCCCCCCCGGCCCTCCGCAGTACGAGGACACAACGGCTTCCTGCGGCACTACCTACCGCTACCGGCTCAGCCTGACAATGGGCAGCACTACCTCGGTTTCAGAGGAGGTAGCCCTGACCACTACTCCTGGCCTGGCTCCTACGCCGCCTCGCTTGGCCGCTACGTTTAACCTGCGCAACCACGTGGAGCTCAGCGCCTTGCTCGTGCGCAGCCCAACCAACAACCAGCTCACGTATCTGCGTAACGGCACCGAGTTGCGCATCACGGCGGCCCGCACGCTTACTGATTCGCTGGTTAGCCCGGCACTAGCCAATCCGCTGTGCTACTCCGTGCGGTTTCTGGACGCCTGCGGCAACCGCTCCGCCGAAAGTCCGACGGTGTGTCCGGTGCTGCTGGAAGCCAAGCCCGCCACCGACGACGGCAGCACCATCCGCCTCACCTGGACGGCCCTGCGCGGCCCCGACCCCAGCGCCCCGGTCAGCTACCGGGTGCTAACCCTCTCGCCTACCAACGCGGTGCTCAGTTCCCGCCCCGTAGCCACTGGGCTGACCTACCTTGACCTGCAACCACCCCAGGATCAGCAGGTAGTACGCTACCGCATTGAGGCCACGGGCGGGGGGCAGTTGCTGGTCCCGAGCTACTCTAACGTTGCCTCCGTGGCCCGGGCGGTGAAAGTGTTCGTGCCCACAGCCTTCACGCCCAACGGCGACGGCCTGAATGACGTGCTGGAGCTGAAAGGGCGCTACCTCGACACGTTCCGGTTTACGGTCGTGGACCGCAACGGTCAGCAAGTGTTCCAGGCCACCTCGCGCACCCAAACCTGGGACGGCCGCATCGGCTCAGCCCCGCCCGTGCCCGGCACCTACGTGTGGCGCTTTGAATCCCAGGACCAGACGGGCAAGCGCAGCGCCCAGAGCGGCACGGTTACTATTCTGCGCTAGCTGCCCCTACCGGCTTGCGTAGCCACCGGGTCAGGGGCGCCGTATGAGAGTTGGCGCCTACCTTTGCGCGCGGCGGACTGTGTTTCGCGCTTATTTCTCCACTTTAACTACGACGCGCTGATGTTTGATATGATGGGCATGATGGGCAAAATGAAAGAGCTTCAGGACAAAATGAAGCAAGCCCAGGACAACTTGCAACACGTTACGGCCACGGCCGAATCGGGTGGTGGCCTGGTGCGGGCCACGGCCAACGGCCAGCGCCGCCTGCTCAAGCTTGAAATCGACGAGAGCCTGCTCCAGCCCCAGGACCGCGACATGCTGGCTGACCTGGTGGTAGCAGCCGTGAACAAGGTGATGGAAGAGGCCAGCGAGAAAGCCAAGGAAGAAATGAAGAACTCCACGGCCGGCCTGATTCCTAACATTCCGGGCCTCGACCTCGGTGGCTTTGGCCTCTAGTTCGCGGTCAGCAAGCACCGGCAGCTGCGCCGACGTAGCGGTAGTTATCCTCAACTGGAACGGCCGGGACTTTCTGCGAAGGTTCCTGCCTTCAGTGGTAGCGCACTCCGACGGCGCCACCATTTTCGTAGCCGACAACGCCTCCACCGATGACTCGGTGGCCCTGCTAGCCCGGGAGTTTCCGCAGGTGCGGCTCGTGCAACTGGCCGATAACCTGGGGTTTTGCCGGGGCTATAATGCAGCTCTCGAGGATGTGCGCTGGGAAGGCCCCCTCGTCGACCGGCCGGAGCAAGTCCGCCCCCGGCCAGAGCGTGGGCAGGATTGGGTGGACGTGTTCGGCTTCAAGTACTACGTGCTGCTGAACTCGGATGTGGAGGTAACCCCAGGCTGGCTCCTGCCCCAGCGGGAGCTGCTGGAAAGCAACCCGCGTATTGCCGCCTGCCAGCCCAAAATTCGGCAGCACAGCCCCGTACCGGAACAGCGTCGGCAGTTTGAGTACGCCGGGGCCGGGGGCGGCTACCTCGATCAGTTGGGCTACCCCTTCTGCCGGGGCCGCCTTTTCGATACGCTCGAAACCGACACTGGTCAGTACGACGACCCACGGCCGGTGGCCTGGGCTACCGGGGCCTGCATGCTGGTGCGGGCCAGGGCCTGGCACGAGCTGGGCGGCCTGGAGTCAACTTTCTTTGCGCACATGGAGGAAATCGACTTGTGCTGGCGCCTGCAGAACGCGGGCCACGAAGTATGGTACCACGGCGGGGCCACGGTATTTCACGTCGGCGGTGGCACCCTGCACAAATCCAACCCGCGCAAAACCTACCTTAACTTCCGCAACGGGCTGGCCCTGGTGTACAAGAACACCCACCCGGCCGAGCTGCCGGGCGTGATGATCAGCCGGGTAGCCCTGGATTGGGTAGCGGCCCTGCGCCTGCTGCTGCAAGGCGCTACCTCCGACTTTCAGGCTATTCTGCGGGCGCATTGGCACTTTGTGCGGCGGCTTTCTTACTGGCGCGCCCAGCGGCAGAAGTTTCCGCCTCGCTTGCGCGCTGCGGAGCGTACGGGTGTATTTCAGGGTAGCCTAGTGTGGGCCTACTTTGGGCAGGGCAAGCGCCAGTTCTCGGAGTTGGACCCGGAGCGGCTGAGCTAAGGCGGGGCCGGGGGCGCTACCCGAAAAAAAGCCCGCGGCGGCTATCAAGCGGCGCGGGCTTTCCGGAAAGTTCAGTAAATCGGGGGTTCAAGAGGGGCTACAAGTCCCAGACGGTGCTGCGCTGCCGGCGCATGGCCCGGCGCACGTTCATCCAGAAAGCCAGGGCAAAGTACAGTACGATGGGCGAGCCAAACGTAAAAAATGAGGCATACACGAATGACAACCGGACGCTGCTGGTTGAAAAGCCCACCCGCTTGCCTATGACGTCGCAGACGCCGAAGCTTTGCTTCTCAATAAAGTCGGTTAGTCGTTTCATAACTCCTGCTGTTTCCGTTGGCCGCGGTGGCTAACCTGCTTTCAAAATACAATGATTTGCGGCCTGTGTCAAGCACTTACGCAGGAAAGCTCCCGCAAGATACGTCGGTCGGCAGCCTTTTTCCGTTTGTTGTCTGAATTTCGCGCTACCCCTGCCCATTGCCCATGAGAATTCTGTTGTTGCGTACCCTGCCGGCAGCGGCGCTCCTCGTTACCGGCGGCCTGTTGCCGGCCTGCTCCCCCCTGTCGAAGGTGCTGAAAAACGCCCAGGTCGGGCAGGAAATAACGGTGCAGCCCACGGTGCTGGAAAGCAACGGCGAAAACGTGCTGTTTGAAGTGACGGCCAAAGTTCCCGCCAGCCACCTGCGCAAGGGCGCCGCCTACAACCTGGGCCTGAGCTACCGCTACAACAATGGCCTGCGCGAGGACACCATCGGGCGGCTCACCTTTATTTCGGGCGAATATCTCTACGACGAGGAGCAAAAGAACAAGCTGGTCATCCGCAAGCAGTTTTCCTTTCCGTACTCACCCCAGAAAAGCCCCGGCGAGCTGCTGGCCTTCCCCGACGCGCGCGAAACCAAGCCCAACGGCAAGCGCGTGAAAGGCAAGCAGTTTACGCTGGCGCGTGGCATTGTAACCACCAGCCGCCTGGTAGTGCGCCAGGACACGGCCATTACGCTGCTGCCCGAAACGGCCGACAACAACATGAGCGGTACCCGGGTACTACCGTTCTTCTTTGACGCGGGCAAGGCCGAAATCCGCAACTACCTGGGTACCAACGTGGCGGCCCTGGAAGACTTCATCGAAGCCAACCAGCACACCGACAAGGTGATGATTGTGGCGGGCCACTCCCCCGATTCCCTGGACCGGCACGATGCCCGCCTGGCCGACAAGCGCGTGCGGGTGCTGCTTAGCTACTACAAAAAGCGCGTCGATACGGATTCCTACCTCAACAAAGTCAGCAACATTGACTTCGAGACGGAAGCCTACCACCGCCGCTGGGACCTGTTTCTGAACAAGGTGCAGCAGTCGGCCCTGAAGCCGGCTCAGGTTGATTCGGTGCTGCTGCTCATTAACGACACGCCCGGCTCCTACGCTACCAAGGAAAAGAGCCTGCACCAGCTCACGTTCTATGATTATATAGAGCAGTACATCTACCCGGTGATGCGCTTCGGCACCATTGCCGTGCGCTACACCGCCCCCAAGCGCTACGACTCGGAAATTTACCTGCTCTCCAAAAGGATTGTGGAAAAGCAAACCGAGGCCGACGCCCTCACGCCCGAGGAACTCCGCTACTCCGCCACCCTCACGCCCCTGCTGGCCGAAAAGCAGCGCATCTACGAAACGTCCGTGGCTACCACGGGCCTTTGGCAAGCTTACCATAACCTGGCCGTGGTACTGCTGCAGCGCTCCGAGAAGGAAGTAAACCCCAAAGTGCAGAAAGCCTACCAGCGTCGGGCCGCCGTGAACTTTACCCTGGCCGCCCACCGCAACCCCACGGCCGAGCTGTTCTACCGCGTGGGCAGCGCCTACCACCGCGCCGGCGACAAGCTGGAGGCCCTCCAGAACTACGACTACGCCATCAAGCTGGGCGGCCCCCGCGCCGTGCTCAGCAAGGTATTTGCCGACAAGGCGGCCCTGGAAATTGAGGTGGGTCAGCTCGACGATGCCCTGCGCAGCCTGAGCTACAGCTCGAAAACCTACCAGAACATTATGAACCGGGCCCTGATTTACGTGCTGAAGGGCAACTACCAGGGTGCGGCCAACATTTACGCCGAGGCCATTGCCCTACGCCCCCAGGATCCGCTGCTCTACTACTGCCTGGCCATTGTAGCGGCCCGCCAGCAGAATGAGTCGGCTATGGCCATGCACTTACGCCGCGCTGTGCAGCTGGACCGCGCCTATGCTAACCGCGCCGTGGAGGACCTGGAGTTTCGGGATTTTGCTAAGGGCAAGCAGTTTCTGGAAGCCTTGCGGTAGGCTGAGTTGCTGGAGTACACCGGCTTGTGGTACCCTAAAATTTTATTTCAACTACGCATTCTCAAACAAAGCAACCTGCGTCGTATATTTGTAAGTACTTACGTAAATGTAAATAGTAAATGGATTTCTTTGAACAGTTGGGACCAGCGGCCTTGGGAAGCCGGCTTCGGCGGCTGAGCGAGCAAATGACCGCACAGGCAGCTGAAGTGTACTCGTTGTATCACGTGCCGGTGGAGCCACGTTGGTTTCCAGTGTTTTACGTGGTAGCCACTGAGCCAGAGCGGCCCGTTGGCGAAATTGCGGAGGCCATTGGGCAAACGCACGCGGCCGTCAGTCAGGTAGTAAAAGAGCTGGTCAAGCAGGACCTGGTTCGGGTGCAGCGCGGCGAGGCCGACCTGCGCCGCAGCGTGGTTAGCCTTACGGAAAAAGGCCAGGCCGCCTGGCCCTCGCTGCAGCAGCAGACAGCCGACGTGCGCCAGGCTACGGAGGCCCTACTCACCGAAACGCGGCATAACCTCTGGCTGGCCCTGGGAGAAATGGAGTACGCCTTGTCGCGCCAAAGCCTGGCCAGTCGGGTGAAAGCCATCCGTGACCAGCGTGCGGCCGGTGAGGTGCACATCATTGACTACGCGCCTCAATACCAGCCTGACTTCAAGCGGCTGAACGCGGAGTGGATTGAGCGTTATTTTCGGCTCGAAGCGGCTGACCTCAAAGCCCTCGACCACCCTGATGAGTACATTATTCAGCGCGGCGGCCACATTCTGCTGGCCTCCTACCAGGGGCAGATGGTGGGTACCTGCGCCTTGATTCCGATGGTTGATGCCACCTATGAACTGGCGAAAATGGCCGTGTCGCCCGCGGCGCAAGGGCTCGGCATTGGGTGGCGCCTCGGCGAGGCGGCCATTGCCAAAGCCCGCAGCCTGGGAGCCCAGCGCCTGTACCTGGAAAGCAATACCAAGCTGGCTCCGGCTCTGAGTCTCTACCACAAACTCGGGTTTCGCAAAACGGTTTCCGGCCCGCCTTCGCCCTACGAGCGGTGCAACATTCAGATGGAATTGCTCCTGGGTTCTTAAGCTCCGGAGCAAGAAGTTGAACTGCTATGCCGAGGTAGGAAAGCGTTTACTTCCCGCTAATAAGTCAAACGCACTATTTCACCAGTTCACAATTTCACCGTTTGCCCGTCCCGGCTAGTCGTTGTAGCTTTACGGGCCGGACTTGCGCCGGCTTTTTGTTTCTGAACGGATCTTTTGACTTTCCTTTTCGATTATGCGGACCATCCAATTCCGGGAAGCCCTGCGTGAAGCCATGTCAGAGGAAATGCGCCGCGACCCGCGCGTGTTTCTGATGGGCGAAGAAGTTGCCGAATACAACGGCGCCTACAAAGTAAGCCAGGGCATGCTCGACGAATTCGGCCCGGAGCGCGTGATTGACACGCCCATTGCCGAGCTCGGTTTCGCCGGTATCGGGGTGGGCGCGGCCGCCAACGGCCTGCTCCCCATCATCGAGTTCATGACTTTCAACTTCTCGTTGGTGGCCATTGACCAGGTGATTAACTCGGCCGCCAAAATCTACTCTATGTCGGGCGGACAGTACTCCTGCCCCATCGTGTTCCGCGGCCCTACCGGCAATGCCGGCATGCTGTCCTCCCAGCACTCCCAGAACTTCGAAAACTGGTACGCCAACACCCCCGGCCTGAAAGTGGTCGTGCCCTCTACCCCCTACGACGCCAAAGGCCTGCTGAAAAGCGCCATCCGCGACGCCGACCCGGTTATCTTCATGGAGTCGGAGCTGATGTACGGCGACAAGGGCGAGGTGCCGGAAGAGGAATACCTGATTCCGATTGGCAAAGCCAACGTAGTACGCCCGGGCGAAAACGTTACCATCGTGAGCTTCGGCAAAATGATGAAGGTAGCCCTGGCCGCCGCCGATGAGCTGGCCAAGGAAGGCATCAGCGCCGAGGTTATCGACCTGCGCTCCGTGCGCCCGATTGACTACGATACCCTCATTGAGTCGGTAAAGAAAACCAACCGCATGGTGGTAGTAGAGGAGGCCTGGCCCCTAGCCAGCATCAGCTCGGAGCTGTCTTACATGGTGCAGCGCCGGGCCTTCGACTACCTTGATGCTCCCGTGCTACGCATCACCAACATGGACGTGCCCCTGCCCTACGCCCCTACCCTCATTGAGGCCGCTCTGCCTAACGTGGAGCGCACCGTAAAGGCCGTAAAGGAAGTACTGTACCTAAATAAGTAAGCAGCTGGAGCAGTAGCTTCGAGCTTCATGCTTCAATTAAAGGCCCCGCCCGGTATGGTGCGGGGCCTTTGGCGTTCGTCGGCAAGCGTACTGCGGAGTATCAGTATAGGCATTAGGTTGCGGCGGCGTGCAGCGTTATTTCTTTGGTCAGAATGGCGTCTTGCGCAGCATAGCGGCGTAGCGCACGCCGTACTCTGTGGTTTTTGTCTAAGCTGGACGGGAAGATTTTACGTACCTTTTGCCCACAGCTACGCGTCTTCCTACCCCAGCATGAACCACCGCCTACACCTTCGGTTTGAACAACTCGAATGGGCTACCACCCAGTTATTCCGCTCCGTAGAAGCCCTCGGCGACAAGGCCCGAACAGCGCCCGGCCCCGGACAATGGTCGGCGGTGCAGGTAGTGCAGCACCTGGTGGTAGCCGAAACGGGCATTGGCCAGTACATGGAAAAGAAACTGCTGCAGGCCGAAGGCTTGCACAAGGCCGGGTTCGGCTCGTTTCTGAAGTCAAGGCTGCTGCGGGTGCTGCTGCGGCTGCCATTCACGCGCTTTAAGGCGCCGGCCTCCCTGGCCAAGCTCACGCCCGCTGAAATTCCTCCCTTGTCCGAGTTGCAGGCCGAGTGGGAAGCTGTGCGGCGCCGCCTGGAGCGCCTGCTCAATGAGTACCCTGGCAACCTACTCGACCGTGCCATTTTCAAGCACCCCCGCTCGGGCATGCTCACCATCTATCAAACCCTGGACTTTATGCTCGACCACGTGCTGCACCACCAGAAACAGGTTGAGCGCATCAGCAAAGCCCTTGCGTAGGCAGCACCACCCAATAGGAGGCCCCACCAGCAACTTGCTCGTGGGGCCTCTTAGTTAACAGGTGGCGCGCGGGTAGGCCGGTGTTAGTTGGCTTTGCGTACGATGTCGGCGTAGGACTCGTGGCGGGGCAGCTCGCGCATGAGGGCCGTAATTTCGGGGGGCGGCACCAGCAGCTTGCGGGCCCGCAAATCCAGCCAGGCGCCTTCCACGGCCACCGTAGCAGCGGGCCGGCCATCGGGCTTGAACAGGGTGTGCAGGATGTTCCAGCGGCTGCCGTCCTCGCTCAGGCCCGAAAGCTCGCCGGTTACCCGCAGGGTTTCGTTGATGTGCAGCTCCTTGAGGAAGCGCGTGTCTTCGCGAAATAATATCGGACCGAGGCCCAGCTGGGCAAAGCGCATGAGCGTGAAGCCGTGCGCGGCCAGGTATTCAATGCGGTGCTGGGCGGCGTAGTCGGCGTAGGCAGAATGACGCATGTGGCCGTTGGGGTCCATATCGGCCCAACGCACGGTATAAGTTCTCTCGAAGGAAGCGGACATAAGCAAGATTCGTTGGCGGAAAAGTAACCCGTCGCGTGCAAATTAGTGCGCAAGCCTACTATGTAGCAACCCGGCTGGCGAACCTAGCGCAGCGTGAGGCGCACCAGGTACTGCTGCTGGTCATCTTCTTCCAAGAACTCAACCTCGTAGCCCGCTGCTTCGGCGCAGTCCTGCAACAGGGCCGGATCGGCGAAAATCCAGGGGAAGCTCGCCCCGGTTTCAGTGGCATACTGCATGGTATATTCCACCTCGCCGTAATAGGGGCCATTTAAATCGAACACCAGAGCTCCTTCCTCATCTTCGTAGAGGTAGCTAATGTCGGAGGAGGTAGCCAGAATCTGGCCGCCGGGGGCCAGCAGACTTTTGGCGTGCTGCAGAAAGCGCTCCAGCCCGTCGAGCGTGCCCGTCAGCCCGATGCCATTCATGAGCATAAGCAGGGTATCAAACTTCTCGCCGTGCGTGAGAGCCGCATCGAAAATATCGTGGCAGGCTACTTCGCGCAGCCCCCGCTCCTGCATCACCTGCACCGCACCGGGCGAAATATCCACGGCTTTCACCACGAAGCCCCGCTGCTGCAGTTCCAGAGCGTGGCACCCGGCCCCAGCCCCCAGGTCGAGGATGCGGCCGCGGCATTCTTCCAGCGCCGTCCGCTCCATTTCGGGCATTTCCCACAGGGAGCGGAAGAAATAGGACGCGGGCAGCACCTCCTCGTCGGCCACGGAACTATGGACGGCCAAGGTGGCGCTCAGGTGGCCGCGCTGGTAGGCCAGCAGGGCCTGGCCCAGGGCATCGGGAGCAGTTGAAGCAGATTGTGACATAGGGCAAAGATACGGGCCTAGGCACGGCCTAGCAGCGGCGGTGCTTAACTTCTGCTCCGTAAAGCCGTTAGCCGGGTGTTATTCCCGCTGCCCTATGCCTGCCTCCAACCTGCCTAAACGCCTGACCAAGGGCAACCTACCCAGCAAAATATGCGCTACCTGCGGCCGCCCTTTTGCGTACCGCAAGAAGTGGCGCGCCTGCTGGGACGAGGTAAAGTATTGCGGGGAGAAATGTCAGCGCAACCGTCCGACCAGCGCCACTACCGCCACTTAGCTAGCAGTACGTGGGGGTAGCGAAACTGGCCGCACGCATCTTTTCAGCGGCATCCTGCGTTCTGAAGCCCAACCTATATTTTCAAGCTCTCCCCACTTATGGCTAGCAACCTCGACTACCTAGACCCCACCCTACAACCTCTGGCCGACAAAGTACAGGCCTATATTCAGGCCGAAAAAGAATTCCAACGGGCCGAAGTGGCGGTCGTTGCCTCAACCCACCAGCCACCCAATGCCACTTCCGATGCTGCTGCCGGCCAGAGCCTGGCACAGCCCCACGAACAGCTACAACTGAAACTGCAGGGCTTGCGTGATGAGCTTCATCAGCTGCGCCAGGAAGTTATCGACCTACTGCCGGTACGTGATGAATGGGTAAAAATAAACCTGGGGTACGGCCCCAGCCGGGTAGGCGCATTTTCTACCTCTACTCCGGACGCTGCATTGGCGGCCCCTGAATACGATTTACGCGTTGTCGTGTAGCGACTCGCCATTCATGCCGCCGGGTTTATCTGCCCTGAGAGGTATACTTCTCAGGGTATTTTTTTGTCACGGCCTAGCTTGAAAAGCGGTAGTCGACAACGCCCATGAACTTGGTTACTGGACAATACAGTGGAATACCTTGGGGCGCTCTTTTTCGACAAGAGACAACGCAAAGCCAAGGAAGCCTTTGGTGTAGTACCTCTCACTTGCTTTATGGCTTCTGGTAGACGCAACTAGTTACGCAAGTTCACGCCCGCCCCAGCATGTCAGTACATGTGCTGGCCGCCGTTGATGCTCAGGTTGGAGCCCGTAATGAAGCCGGATTTATCTGACACCAGGTAGGAAACGGCCTCGGCTACCTCTTCGATATAGCCCATGCGCCCAACCGGAATCTGGGCCACAATTTGCTCCCGGATGTTTTGCGGTACGGCCATGACCATTTCCGTTTCGATGTAGCCCGGCGAAATGGTATTGACGGTTATGCCGTACTTGGCTACTTCCAGGGCCAGGGATTTAGTAAACCCGTGGATGCCAGCTTTGGCGGCCGAGTAGTTGGTTTGCCCGAATTGTCCCTTCTGCCCATTGATGGACGAGATATTGATGATGCGACCGTAGCGCCGCGCCATCATCCCGTCGATGACGTGGCGGGTGCAGTTGAAGACACCGTTGAGGTTGGTGTTCATCACGTCGTCCCAGTCGGCTTTTTCCATCTTAGTGAAGCGCACGTCGCGGGCAATACCAGCATTGTTAATCAGGACGTCAATCGGGCCGATTTCACTTTCTACTGCCCTCACCATGCGGCCCACCGAGTCGAAGTCAGCTACGTCGCCCTGGCGCATATCTACCTCGCAGCCAACGTCCTGCAGGGTGTTTTGCATGGCTTGGGCCTTTTCCCAGCAGCGAAAGTTCCCGACTACTCGGAACCCTTCCTCGCATAGTTTCTTGCACAGCGCCGTGCCAATGCCTCCCGTACTTCCCGTAATCAAGGCAACTCTTCCAGTGGAATTTTTCATGAGATGAGCTCATTAGAGTACTGTATGCGGCTTTTCTTCTTTTAAAAACTCCAGCACTTCCGCGTTGAAGGCCTCGGGGCACTGGTACTGCACAAAGTGTCCGCAGCGGGGCACCACCACCAGTTTTCCATGCGGTAGTTTGGCCGACTCCCGCTCTACTATCTGGTAATACTCCTGGCCCCGCAGGTATTGGAAGGGACTCAGCTTGTCCTCCTTGCCAATCAGCAGCAGGCAGGGCTGCCTGATTTCGGTCAGGGAGTGGTTCAGGGATTCCAGCAGCATGGCTTCGATGGAGCGCTGCATGGCCCGGCTGAATACGGCGGCATCTTCCTTGAAGAAAGCCAGTCGTTTGGCTAGGTCGCCGGCCAGCTCGGCATTGTTGCAGAAGCCAATCAGGAAGTTGAGCCGGTTTTTGGTAAAGGCATTGCCACTGGCCACTACCCCCGCCGACAAATTGATGAGCAATTGCTTTTCGACCGAGGTGTAAGGCTCAATGCCCGCCGGCGAAATCAGAATCAGTTTCTGAATGAGGCTGGGGTTGCGCAAGCCGGCCATGATGGCGGTTTGCCCGCCCATAGAATGTCCAACCAAGGTCACCGGCCCTACCCCTAGGGCATTGATAAAGCCCAGCACCACGTCGCAGTAGAACGAAATGGTATAGGGGTAGTCGCCCTTGGAGGAGTAACCGTGGGCGGGCAAATCGAGGGCCAGGCAGCGGAACTGCTTTTTCAGCTCCTCGATGTTCTTGCGCCAGGTCGGGATGCCACCACCCATGCCGTGTACCAGCACCAGTACGTCCGCACCCTGTGGGCCCTCATCTATGTAGGCAATATCCAGTTCGAGCCCACTTAGCCGCACTTTCTTGACGGGGTACGGGTAGGGAATCTGCTGGCCAGGGTCGTTTTCGGTGAGCGGCATGCGGGCCGCTGGTTCGCTGGCAGGGTGCCAGAACGATTTCCACGCATGAATGAAATCAAACATCAAGTATCTCTTTCGTGTAGCCAGTGAGCAATGCCCGGCGCTAATTCTTTCTGGGAGCGGGAGCCTACGAAGACTCCAATGTGCCCGCCGGCAAATGGGGTCAGGCTTTTATCCGTGCTGCCGACCAGGTCGTTGAGGGGAATGGAGGCCTCCGGGGGTACGAGGTGGTCTTCCTGGGCATAAATATTGAGCAGGGGCATGGTTATGGCAGCCAGCCGAACAGGGCGCCCACCCAGCTCCAGGGTGCCTTTAACGAGCCGGTTCTGCTGGTACAACTCCTTGACAAACTGCCGAAAACACTCCCCTGCTTGGTTGGGGCTGTCGGCAATCCAGTGCTCCATGCGCAGAAAGTTGAGCAGCTGCTCTGGCTTGTCTACGGCGTTAAGGATGGACACGTATTTGGTGGTTTTCAGTAGGGGCTTGAGCAGGGCAAAACCGGCGTTGAGCAGTTCGCCAGGCACATTGCCCTGGTTGTCCACCAACGCGTCCACATCCAGGTGCTGAGCCCATTTGGAGAGCAGGTCGCGCGGGGTAGCAAAGTCGATGGGCGTCACCAGCGTCACCAGATTCTTAACCTTGTGCGGATGCAGGGCCGAGTACACGACGCTAAAGGTGCCGCCCTGGCAAATACCCATCAGGGTAATGGCCGGCTGCCCCGTCCGGGCCCGAATAACATCCACGGCGGCGTCGAGGTAGCCATTGATGTACTCGTCCATGGTGAAGTACCGATCCTCTGGCGTGGGGTAGCCCCAGTCGATGAGGTACAGGTCCAGCCCGGCAGCCTGCAGGTTGCGGATGAAGCTGCGGTCATCCTGCAGATCCATCATGTTGTGCCGGTTGACCAGCGCATACACAATAAGAATGGGCGTTTGCGCAGTGGCAGGCGTTTCGCGCGCATACTGCAGCAGTTGCACTTTATCCTTTTGCCAGACAGCTTGCTTGGGCGCGGCGCCCACCGCTACCTGGTCTAGTTGCTTGAGGGCCTCGAAGCCCTGGGCTAGTTTGGCAGTAGTAGCGGAAAACTCTTCCAGGACCCGCTGCGGAGACAGAAAATCCATTTATTTATTTTCCTTTCTGCCGGGCTTATTTTCTTCCGCGGAGGAAGTTTTTATTTCCGACTGATTTTGCGGAGCCGAAGTTTCTGGTTTATTACTTTGATTACTCTGCAACTCACTGACGAGTTTTTCCAGCGTATTTATTCTGCCACGCAGCTCATGGTTCACCTTATACACTTCATCTAACTGGGAGCGTAACACCACTGGGTAAGGCTGCAGAAAAACCTCCATTTGTTTTTCATATGCCTTGGTTAATTCAGAATTTAATTTAATTAATTCACCCTGAAGCGCGGCATACTCATCCGTATTAAACAGGGCCACAAACTCGGCCTCATTAATTGCCGACCACTCGTTGTAAAACTGATTAAAGTCGGTTGGCACGTTGCCTTCTCTGGCCCTGTCGGCCATGGTTTGCATTACCTTCTCCCAGGCCGAAACGCTCTGCTTGTAGAGCATGGTTTGTAGCTGGTTAACCTTGGCCATGTAGTTGCCCCACTGCTGCATCATCTCTACCACCGACTGCAGGGAGGGCATTTGCCCCTTATCAGTAGAGCCCCAGAAGGGTGCGAAGCTGCGCTGGGCAGTTTGGGCCATTTGCATGTACCACTGCGTCAATGACTGAGGGTTGAGTTGGGCGAATGAGCCGAAGAAGGGCATGCTGTTGCCGAACATCGGCCCGAAGCTCTTGCTTGCTTCCGTTGCAGAGTCCATCCACAGCTTCATCATCTGGGTCGACTGGTCCATGAAGGCGCGCACCGGCGTAACGGCATCAAACCCAAAGAGCTTATCCACAAAGGTTTTGAACCCTTGCTGATCGATGAGTTTCCAGAAGTCCTGGCTCTGGCAGGTGTTGTGTTGCATGGCCTGCAGGACCGGTTGCCAGAGCTGGAATAAGCGGGTGTAGATGTCGGTGCTTTTCAACATGTTGAAAAAAGCATCCTGCATGCCTGTGTGCGCAAAGGGGCTGGAGGTACCGCTCCCACCCATGAAGGGCAGCTGCATATTCTGCATCATAGTTTGAAACGAATGCATCCAGTTCTGCTGCATTTTACCAGCCTCCTCCCACATGCTCTTTTGCTCGCCGCTGAGCTTTTCCGTGGCTTCGCGCCAGTCGTTCACGAGCTTTGTTGTACTGTTGTACCAAGTGTCGAAAAACGTCACCGTCTGTTCCATAGGTAAAGTATGTGATTTATTTTTTCAAGTGTCAGATAACAAGCTTAACATTATCAATAACTGCAGCGCTTAGAAGCCTATAAGTATTTTTTCTACCCGATTTTATAGGTATAATCTATACATCATTCCACAGATAACCGATTATGTTTTACGCCTCGGAGCGAGGATGTTTATACTTACTTTGTTAAAATAAACCCTTATTAATTGAAGGAGATAAATACAACGGATGAGATAAATAGATAATAAATAATTTCAGCTACGGACACCAGCACACGGCAACCAGGCCGCACTCAAATGAAGGAACCTCTACTGAAGGCATGTTTTGTGGCAGCACTTTTCCCCGCAAATACGGCCACGCATTTCACTAAGCACGATCAGCCTTCACGTCTCCTTCTCCCGTCGAAAGCGTACCGTGGCGACAAATGAGCTGGTTGTGTTGCGCGCAGTTTCCGCATATGCTACGCGCTCAGACGAGCTTGCCTTCCCATAAGCAAATCCCTGGCTTTTTCAGCTGTCCTTTCGGTCTGGTTTCGCTTGATGTTGCAGCTGTTCGGCAAGTACTGAGGCTCCGGGTGCTGCTCTCTCTAAGACAACTGTCTTTGTATAGGTAGGTGCTGGTCAGGGCCAGCAAGGTCCAAGCGGCCAGCGCAAACACAACGCAATCAGGTATAGCAATCCTCTAGTAGTGCCTGATACCGGGTTGAATAATCAGCCGCCTGCGAGTATGCGCTTCTACCACTGCCCAGTTCCCGACGGGGCTAAGACTTAAATTCCTCGAAAGTGTAATTCAGTTATAACTACTACTGAGGGTACCTCAACAGAATCAACTTTTCTGCCTTAGTCATCACACAAGGATAATGTTCTTTAAAACCAGCAAATAAAGCCGAGGGCTGTTATAAGTATCGTTGGCTTATCCGCCCAATGCTAAGCGGCACTCATGCTCACTGGAAACACAAAGTTCTAGGCACACTTTCGGTATTCATAACTCATTGCTTTTCAAGCAATAAAAAAAGGGCGACCAACAGCCGCCCCCTTTTCCACAACCAAAACACCTAAAAAACTATTCTTTCATTTATCAGAATATCAAATTCCGGGCCAGATTTCTCTTTTACCGTACTAGATTTCCTGATTGAAGAATAGCATTTATAGTGTCTACACGATATAGAGTCGGGCAACCGGGGTCAGGGTTGCATGGGTAACCAAAAATTTAATGCACGTGCATAGTGGTGAGCCAGCTAGCAAGGCATGCTCTTTTATGAGCGGCGTTCTGCGGCGCTTACGCGGTGAAGAAAATGAGAAGCTGTATTTTGCGCAGTTTTTGGCCGAACCAACCGGCAAGTCAGATTTACTCACCTTTTGAAGCCTACCCTATGGAAGCGCCCAACCCCGAATTTATGCGCGAAGCAATCCGCCTGTCAATTGAGAAAATGCAGGCTGGCTATGGCGGACCTTTCGGCGCCGTGGTAGTTAAGGACGGTCAGATAATTGCCCGGGGCTTTAACCAAGTTACCAGCACGCACGACCCTACTTGTCATGCCGAAGTTGATGCCATTCGGAAAGCCTGCACAGCCCTGGGTACTTTTCAGCTCGATGAGTGCGACCTGTATACGAGCTGCGAGCCGTGCCCCATGTGTTTGGGAGCTATTTACTGGGCCCGTCCCCGCCGCGTGTTCTACGGCAATACGAAGCAGGATGCGGCCGCCATCGGTTTTGATGACCAATTTATTTACGAAGAATTAGATAAGCCTTTGTCTGACCGTCATATCCCAATGGTGGAATTACTGCGCGCGGAAGCTGGTGCTGGCTTCCGGGCCTGGGAGCGGCATGAAGGCAAAACCGAGTATTAAACTTTATTTATAAGCACCTACACCGAATTTCCCATTACCAACGAGTCCATCCTATTTTCGGAATAGGATGGACTCGCTGCTTACAGGCTTTATAAGTAACTTTGCGCACTATGTAATTGGATGAAACTCTTTTACGAAGCAAACTATTACACCATCGATTTCCTCATGAACTCATCAATTATTTAGGACAAAATCAATAATAAATTTTGAGACAAACACATTTACTGGCACTTCTTTTTTTTAGTTTTTCTATCTTCTCGGCTCAGGCACAAACCGGCAGTTGGCATCCGGTAGGAGCCACCAGTAGTTTCCCCCGCACCTTGCTTACTGCGGCAGCTATTCCGGCGGGAAGGGAGTTTCTGACTAGGCCGGCAAATTTACTGCTCTACGAAAGCGTATATAGTAGCCTTGAGGCGGGGCTGGGCAATGAAAACAGCACCTCAGATGGGCGACGAGCCCGAGCTACTTTCGCCAAGAACGCGGCCTTTGTGCTGCTAATGGACCGCAAGCCTACCCCCGGTGCCCTCACGCCGTTATCTACCCCCGAGCGTGCAGCGTATCAGCAGCAAGTGGTTGCTGCGCTGGAAAGCCTAAACCCCGCCGTGGAAGCATTTGCCAGCTTTTCTGGCACTACCTACACGGAATGGCAGTGGCGTTCCAAAGAGTTGATTGACTACCTGATTGCCTACGACTTGCTGCGCGGCGCGGGGATGCCAGAAGCGGGGCTGCTGGCCAGCAAAGCTAGGCTCCAGCAATTTGCCGGCAATTTGTACCGGGAGTCAAACCGCTCTTTTTTAGGCGTGTATTTCTACCGGCAGGTGAAAAACAACCACGCCCTGATGACGGCCGCCGCCCTAGGCATGGCAGCCGTGGTGCTTAACGACGCCACTAGCACGGACGTCAACCAACAACCCAGTAACTGGATTAACGCAGGCCTCTACCACATCGATAATGTGCTCTGGGAAGATGCCCAGCGCCTATCAGAACCGGCAACCCTGGCTGGGTACGCAGAAGGCCCTTATTATTTTAAGTACGCCTTTCTGAACTGTCTCCCCTTTTTCCGGGCCCTCGGCAACTTCGCGCCGGATGCCAGCTTTTCCTGCACCTACAACGGCATCACGCGCAGCATCCGCAACCCGTATTTCGACCCGCGTTTTGACCGGCTCTACGAGTGGATAACCGCCATTCTGATGCCCGATGGCCGTTTTCCGGCTCTGGAGGATTCGTACGTGGACATGGGAATGCCGGAGCTGGCCCTCACTGGCAAGAGCCGCTATGTGGTGCCAATGCAACTGCAGCACCTGGCACCCAGGCAGCTGAATTCTCTCACGGCCCAACTGCGCGACGTAACCGTGGACATGCGTGCTGCCTACCTGGCCGCCCAGATTACTCCCGCCCCGCGCCCCCGCCCTACCCTCACCTACCTGCCCCAAAGCGGCAACCTGGTTTTACAAGCCGGCCCGGATTCATCTGCTACCTACCTGCACCTGTACGGTAAGAGCGGAACCGTGCAAACTAACTCCGGGGGCCACAACCAGGCCGACGCCACCAGCTTTATTCTGCACGCTCAAGGCCAGTTGCTGGCCCTGGATGCCGGCTACCTCAGCTTTGGCCGCCGGGCGGAGGTAGGCCAGGCCACCAACCATAACTTGGTGCTCATAGACGGGGCTGGCCCGGCCATGGGTACCGCCGGCGCGGCCAACGAAGCCGGCGCGTCATTGCCGCGGGCTTTCGAGGCAGCCGGCCTAGCCTTTGGGGAGGCCCGCACCATCTATCAGAATGCTACCGTTATCCGCAAAGTGTTGTTTGTGCGGAACCGCTATTATCTGCTGGCTGATGCTGTGCAGTCCGCTGGCCCACGCCGCTACACCTGGCAGCTGCACGGCTACGGGCTGGCTGGAGGCACGGCGCAAACCGGAACCTTCCAGAGCAACTTAAATCAGCACGAAGGCAGCTGGGAGAAAAATGGGGCCCGTCTGCAGGCCCACGTTGCCACGCCCAGCGCCGCTGCTACCTACCGCACGGCTACCGGCGTGCATGAGCTGGTGTACAACACACCAGAAAACCACACTACCCTACTGGTGGAGCAAAGCGGCGTGGCTCAAACTCAGTTTCTGGCGGCCTTGTACCCGGGCAGCACCGCCGCTACCCCCGCCCAAATTACGACCACCAGCACGGCCGCAACCGCCGCCATCACCACCACCGCCGACGGCTTCCATGACGCGGCCTTCACCCAGCTGGATACCGTGCTGACTACCAACCCGGGGCTGACCCGGCCCATCACCTCCGATGCGCTGCTGACGTTTCTTTCCGTTGATGATGTGGACGCGCCGGTGCAGGCTTTCCTGGATCAGGGGACGCAACTGCGCTACGGGTCTGAGCTGGTGCTGCAGTCTTCGCGCCGGGCTACTATCAGCTGGCAGCAGACCACTACTAGGTCATTTGCCGGCTACGTGAGTGGGGCTACTACCCTGCGCATCAGCATGCCTACGGCGGCAACCGTTACTGGCTCGGGCGTTGCGGCGTCAAGCTACGATACGGCGGCCGGACAATTGGTTGTCGAGTTTTCGCAGGCCTCCGGCTTTGAGGTGCAGGTTGCCAGTCGCCCGCTTCCGGTGCAGCTAACGTCCTTCACAGCCCGGCGCCAGGGTGCGGTAGTGGAGCTGGGCTGGCAAACTGCCGCCGAACTTCAGAACCGGGGTTTTGCAGTTCAGCGCAGCCTTGACGCGGGTCGCACCTTTAAGTTGGTTGCTTTCGTGGCGGGCCGCGGCACCAGCACCCAGGCTACTACCTACCGCTTCACCGATGAAACAGCCCCCACCGCGCCCCTGCACTACCGCCTGCAACAGCAAGACTTGGATAGCACCGTGCAGTACTCTTCCGCAGTGCGGGTGGCAAGCGCGGCGCCGGTTGCTGCCCTAACGGCCGCGCCCATTCCCGCCCGGGACATTCTCACCGTTTCCTTTCCCGACCCCAGTCAGCTACTCAACCTGCAAGTACTGGACAGCCAGGGCCGGGTAGTACTGCGCCAGCAATTTCAGCAGCAAACGCAGCTCCACGTGCAGGCCTTGCCGCCCGGACTCTACCACGTGCGGGCCCTGAACACCGCCGGACAACTGGCCGCACCCCCAGTTAAAGTGCTGATCGAAAAATAAAAGCCATGCCTGAACCCAGAAAAGCCCCGCGTGCTGCAGCACGCGGGGCTTTTCTGTGGACCAAATAGAACTTTACAGGCTACCTAGCGGATCGGGCCTTTCATGCCCATCATGCGGGCCATTTGCTGCATGCCGCCCTTGGTCTGGCTCATCTTGTTCATGGTGCGCATTACTTTGCGCATGTCCTCGAACTGCTTCATCAGGTTGTTGACCTGCTGGATGTCAGTGCCGGAGCCTTTGGCCAGGCGGCGGCGGCGCGAGCCGTTCAGCAGCTCGGGCTGGGCACGCTCCTTGGGCGTCATGCTCTTGATGATGGCCTCAATCGGCTTGAAGGCGTCGTCGTCGATTTCCACGTCCTTCAGGGCCTTGCCCATGCCGGGAATCATGCCCACCAAGTCCTTCAGGTTACCCATCTTCTTGATCTGCTCCAGCTGAGACAGGAAGTCGTCGAAGTTGAACTGGTTTTTGCGGATCTTCTGGTTGATGCGCTTGGCTTCTTCCTCGTCGAACTGCTGTTGGGCCCGCTCTACCAGCGAAATCACGTCGCCCATGCCCAGAATGCGCTGGGCCATGCGGTCGGGGTAGAACAAGTCGAGGGCTTCCATCTTCTCGCCCGTCGAGATGAACTTGATGGGCTTCTCCACCACCGCCCGGATGGAAAGGGCCGCCCCGCCGCGCGAGTCGCCGTCGAGCTTGGTCAGCACTACCCCATCGAAGTTAAGCCGGTCGTTGAACGTCTTGGCCGTGTTCACCGCGTCCTGGCCCGTCATGGAGTCCACCACGAACAGCGTTTCCGAGGGGTTGATGGCCCGCTTCACCTGCTCGATTTCGGCCATCATCTGCTCATCCACGGCCAAGCGGCCGGCGGTGTCAATGATAACGACCTTCTTGTTGTTTTTGCGGGCAAACTCAATGGCGTTCTGCGAAATCTGCACCGGATTCTTGTTTTCCGGCTCCGAGTACACTTCCACGCCTACCTGTTCACCCAGCACTTTCAGCTGGTCAATAGCGGCGGGGCGGTACACGTCGCAGGCCACCAGCAGCACGTTGCGGCCCTGCTTTTTGATGTGGCTGGCCAGCTTACCGGCAAAGGTGGTTTTGCCCGAGCCCTGCAGACCCGAGAGCAGCACCACGGCCGGCTCGCCCTTAATGACGATGTCCTGCTTTTCGCCGCCCATGAGCTGGGTCAGCTCATCATAGACGATTTTGGTCATCAGCTGGCCCGGCGACACGCTGATGAGCACGTCGCGGCCCATGGCCTCGTCCTTGATTTTATCGGTTACCTCCTTGGCCACCTTGTAGTTCACGTCGGCGTCCACGAGGGCGCGGCGGATTTCCTTTACGGTGGCGGCAACGTTGATTTCGGTGATGCTACCCTGACCTTTAAGGGTCTTAAAGGCCCGGTCGAGTTTGGTACTTAGATTATCGAACATCGGTTGATGTGCTGATTTTTGATGTGATGATGGGCTGAGTTTAGTTAGGAAGCCTTGCGGAGCACAATGCTTTCCAGTACCTCCAGGCGGCGCAGCATATCGGCCTGGGTAGCTTGGTTGGCTTCTACCCGGGCCAGCCGCTGGTCAATCTGCTGCACATCGGTGCGCAGCCCGGCTACCTCTTGCTTGACGCCGGCTACCTCTTGTTTAACGCCATCCAGCTTCTTTTCCATGCGGGAAAAACCATCCGAAGTAGCCTCGGCGAAACGGTTAAAGATGGCTTCAAATCGGTTCCCTAAGTCATCGATATTGCGCTTGTTTTCCTCCGTTTGCCGGTCTACGGCACGCAGGACGTCTCCCATCAGGGCCAGCAGGTCGGTGTAATCGGCAGCCATAGAGCAGTGTACGGAAAAGAAACCGGATTCAGCCTCCAAAAGTAACCAGAAAACCCCGAAAGGCCGCAGGTGCGTACCTTCGCGGCTTCCTTGCTACCCTCACCTGTGCCCGTGTCCGCTGCCCGTCCGCTCCGCCTGCTTGTGATTACCTACTACTGGCCGCCTTCCGGCGGGGCCGGCGTGCAGCGCAGCCTTAAATTCGTGAAGCATCTGCCCCAGGTTGGGGTGGAACCTACCGTACTCACCGTGGATGCCAGCCAGGGCGCCTACCCTGTACTGGACCATTCGCTGGCCGCCGACGTGCCGCCGCAGGTGCGGGTAATCCGGACGGATACGTTTGAGCCCTTCGACAGCTATAAAAAGCTTACGGGCCGGCAGCAGGTTCCCTACGGCGGCTTCGTGGGCGAAAGCAAAACCAGCCTCGTGCAGCAGCTCTTCAAGTTTGTGCGGGGCAACCTGTTTATTCCCGATGCCCGCCGGGGCTGGAACCGCTACGTGCTCCAAACCGTGGCCGACCTGGTAGCTGCCGGCGAGCAGTTTGACGCCGTCCTGACCAGCTCGCCCCCGCACTCTACCCAGCTCATTGGCCTGGAGCTGAAGCGCCGCTACGGCCTGCGCTGGCTGGCCGACATGCGCGACCCGTGGACCGACATTTACTACTACCAGGAACTCAACCACTTGCCCCCGGCCCGCTGGCTTGATGCCCGCTACGAGCGGCAGGTGCTGGAGCAGGCCGATGCCGTGCTGGTGACCAGCCCCAGTACCAAGCGTCTGTTCCAGGGCAAATCGGCCCGCATTGCGCCCGAAAAGATTCAGGTGCTGCCCAATGGCTACGACGAGGACGATTTCCGCCAGCCCAGCACGCCGCCCCTTGATGCGCTGCTCATTACGCACACCGGCACCATTTCGGAAACCTACCACATTGAGCAGTTGCTGGCGGCCTGCGCCGAGTGCGCCCGCCGCTACCCCCAGGTGCCGCTGCGGCTGCGCTTCGTGGGCAAAGTATCGGATAGAGTGCGGCAGCAGGTACTAGCAGCCGGATTGGAGCTACAGACGGAGTTTATTCCGTTTGTCCCCCACGATGAATCGGTGGAGTATCTGCTGCGTAGCACGGTGCTGCTGATGGCCATTCCGGACGTGGCCAATAACCTGGGCATTTTGCCCGGCAAAGTCTTCGAGTACTTGGCCGCGCGCAAGCCCATTCTGTGCGTGGGCCCCAGCGGCTCCGATGCCGACACGCTGCTGCAGCAGTGCGGCGCGGGCCCGGCCCTGCCCTACTCCGACTACGCGGCCATGCTGGCGCGACTGGAAACCCTGGCAGCCCAGTGGCAACACAGCCCCAACCTCGACCTCACCGGCGAGGCCCACACCCAGTATTCGCGCCGGGCCCTGACAGCACGGCTAGCCCGGATAGTTGGACTCAGATAGTGAACTAGTGAGCCGGTGGGTTTCAGTTCACCAGTTCATTACTTGAACAGCCCGCGCAACTTGCCTGGCACCAGGCTAGCGGCCCGGGCTTTGAGGTCGGTCCAGGAAGAGTGAGCCAAGTGCTGGCCTCGCCACTCCCCAATAGCTGCGGCGAGGCGCTGGGCCAGGGTCCGGTAGTGCTGGCGGTGGTAGTGGCGCAGGTTATTGGTCACATCGGCGGGGGTTTGCACGAAGTCGCGCACGTCCACTACCACGCAGTTTTCGGCGGTAGCGGCAAAGTCGGCCAGCGCCTGATTCATCAGCTGATGGCGCTGAGCAGCTCCGGTTTCGCTTGAGCCAGGCACTTCTATTTCGGCCCCGTTCAGGAAGAAAATAGGAACCTGAGCTGGCACTTGAGCCCGGAGCCACCGCAGATTTTCCGTGAACTGCTCGGGCGAAATCTGGCCAGCACACTCAAACTCCTGCTGAAACCGGCGCAGAAACGCTTCGTCCAGACCCTGAAAGCGCCGCTGCTCATACTTCGCCGCTTGTGCCACGGGGTCAACGGTAGTCAGGTTCTGGTAGCCACCGAACGGAATTTCTAAGCCCGTGGCCTTTTCGCGGTACAGCTCCTGGGTATAGTCCATCAAGGGGCTGTACACCAGTACGTCGTAGCCCCCCTGCCACAGCCGGGTCTCGAAGGCTTCCCGGCCGAGGAAGGGTAGCGCGGCAGCCAGGCGCTGCTGCTCCGCCGCCGGCCACTCCCGGCTGGCCCGCAGCAAGGCCGTGTGCTCCAGGTGAACCGGAATCTGGTTTTCGTTATTGTAGTTGAACTCCTCCACCACGTCCAGCTCGAAAGCCTGCAGAAAAGGCGTCAGCTGGCCCAGGTCGCAGCCACCTTTCAGGAGCACCCGCAGCCGAGCCGCCGCCGAGACGGCCGCCGCTTCGGGGCCAGCTTCTACCTTCGGCCCGGTAGTGGGCTCTACTACCGTAATCCAGGCGGGGGTTTCCGTGGTATTCAGCTCCGTAGCTACTTCGCCCTGCACCTGCAGCGCCGGAAACCCGAGCCGCGCGTAGGTAAACTGCTCCACGCCCAAATGCAGGATGCGGCAGGAAAACACCAGCTGCTCCAGCTGGTTGGTGGCCGTGTTCAGGCAATAAATCCCGACTAGCCCGTAGTCCCCGAACCGGTCGTGCACGCGCACGGTGCCCCAGCGGCGGGTAGGGTCCTCGAAACTGGCCCGTAGCTCTTCCTTCGTGACGCGGTATTTGGTAAAATTCAGCTGGTTGGAGCGGTTGATGAGCTCCTCGATCCGGTCCAGATCGGGCCGCACGGCCGCACCTTCGCGAAACTCGATGCGCACCTGCGCGTCGTGCAGAAAGGCCAGGTTGTCGTTGTACTGCGTGCGGGCCTGCTGCTGACGCTCCAGCAGCTTGTACTGCTCCAGGCGCGAAAAGGCAGGATCGGGCTTGCCCGTGGCGCGCAGCTGGGGGGCCAGCGCGGGCAGGTCGGCGGGGTCGGCTACCTGCAGGCCGGGGTTGTAGTACTGCGCCTCGGCCCGATTCATGGAGTTGTCGTCGAGAAACAGGGCGTTGGGCGCGCGCAGCTGCATCTGTTCCAGCAATTGCTTGATAATCGGCCCCTTGGGCTGCCAGCTGATCTGCGGAAACACGAACAGGTCGCGGATGCCCAGTTCCACCAACTTGGCCTCGGCCGGCGCAAAATCGTTCTTGCTGACGATGGTATGCACGATGCCGCGGGCCGCCGTGTCGCGCACCAGCTGCAGATTTTCCGCCAGCGCCTCCACGGCACCTTCCGAGAGCGTGCCCTTCCAGAATGTATCATCCAAATCCCAGATGATAACTTTAACGGGTTGGGCGGGGGTAGCGGCAGCCATGGCAAAAAGTAAAGGTCACGTGTCACCCTGAGCCGTGGCGTAGCACCTCTTCCAGAAGTTGCCTACTACCTTTTCACCGAAGTGGGTGAAGTTCTTGACTACAGCTCAGGATGAGGGCAGGAAATGGGTAACGCCGGCAAAAGTACGCAAGCTCCGGGCGGAATGTCTACTTTTGCCCTCCTTACCCCGGGAGGTCCGGTTTGGGTGACGTTTCACCTCTTCTCCTCCTCCCCTCATTACTTCCCATGGCTCTCGACCTCAATCATAAATCCATTCTGGTAACCGGCGGCACCGGTTCGTTCGGCAAGCAGTTTGTGCAGACTGTTTTCGAGAAATTCCCGCAGGTGAAGCGCCTGGTGGTGTACTCGCGCGACGAGCTGAAGCAGTTCGAGATGTCGCAGATTTTCCCGCACTCGCAGTACCCGGCCATTCGCTACTTCATTGGCGACGTGCGCGATGCGGAGCGCATGAAGCGGGCCTGCGAGGGCATCGACATTATTGTGCACGCCGCCGCCCTCAAGCAGGTGCCCGCCGCCGAGTACAACCCAATGGAGTGCATCAAAACCAACATCTTCGGGGCCGAAAACGTGATTAACGCCGCCCTGGACTGCGGCGTGAAGGACGTAGTAGCCCTGAGCACCGACAAAGCCGCCGCGCCCATCAACCTCTACGGCGCTACCAAGCTCTGCTCCGATAAGCTGTTTGTGGCCGCCAACAACATGAAAGGCTCCCGCGACCTGCGCTTCTCGGTGGTGCGCTACGGCAACGTAATTGGCTCCCGCGGCTCGGTGGTACCGTTTTTCCTGCAGCGCCGCCACACCGGCGTGCTGCCCATCACCCACCCCGACATGACGCGCTTCAACATTTCCTTGGAGGAAGGCGTGGACCTGGTGCTGTACGCGCTGGAGCACAGCTGGGGCGGGGAGATTTTCGTGCCCAAGATTCCGAGCTACAAGATTACGGAGGTAGCCAAAGCCATCGGCCCCAACTGCCGCCAGGAAATTGTGGGCATCCGGCCCGGCGAGAAGCTGCACGAGGAAATGATTACCGAAACCGACGCGCTGAGCACCGTGGAGCTGAACAAGTACTACGTTATCCTGCCCTTTACCCCGCGCTGGGACGTCGACGACTTCATCAAGCACTTCGGGGGGCGCCGCGTAGAGCCCGGCTTCCACTACGACTCCAGCAACAACACCGAGTGGATGGACGCCGAGCAGATCCGGGAGGAAATCCGCCTGCACGTAGACGCCGGGTTTACAGCCTAGGACCAATTATATAAATTCGCACGCACAAAAAGGCCGCGCTTTTTGAAAAGCGCGGCCTTTTTTATCGGCTGACTTGCACCCAGCCTCGGTACTGCTGACCGGTGGTAGGATTAGTAAGCAGATAGTAATAGAGGCCATCCGGCTGGCCGTTGGCGTTCCAAGTATTGTCGTAGCTCGCTGTTTGGTACACTTGGCGGCCCCAGCGGTTGAAGAGTACCAAACTCCATGCCTTTGGATTGAGGCCCTTCAACACGAATGCTTCGTTGTAGTTGTCCTCGTTCGGCGTAATTACATTCGGAATTTGAAATGGGCAATCCGCTGATGAGAGCACCCGCTCGTCCCGACTCACGCACCCAGCTGGCGAAGTTACTTCTACTGAATACGTACCGGCGGTAGAAGCCAAATAAGTAGCGGCTGTTGAGCCATCCTGCCAGCGGTAGGTACTGCCGACTGGCTGGAGCCCCGCTCGTAATAGTACCGGCTGTTGCAAACAGAGAGTGGTATCTTGACCCAAATTTACGGTAGGCACTGGTGCTACCTCTACTTGGGTGCTGGCTTGTGCGCTGCAGCCAGGCGGTAGGGTTACTACCACTGAGTAAATACCAGCTGATCGTACTACCAGGGTAGCAGCCGTTGAGCCATCCTGCCAGCGGTAGGTGGTTCCCGCTGGTTGCGCTCCCACCGACAAAGTGAGGCTTTGACCTTGACATAAGCGCTGCACAGCCGGGCCTAAGGCAAGTGTGGGTGGCGCCACTACCTGCACCGCAGTGCTGGCCCGAACGGTGCAGCCTTGAGCGTTTGTTACATCTACATAGTACTGCCCAGAGGTAGTAGCAATGAAAGTGGAGGCGGTAGAGCCGTCCTGCCAGCGAACTGTCGTGCCAACTGGCTGCGTTCCTACACTCAGCGTAACGGATTGCCCCTGACATACCTGCTGTACGGTGGGGCCCAAGTTCACCGTAGGTACTGGTGCTACTACTACCGACCTAGTAATAGTAAGCGGTTGTCCTATTCCAGGTTCTGCAACGGTCAATACTACGGAGTACGTACCGGGAGCCGAAAAAGAATGCGTAGGCGTGAGGCCTGTAGCCGTGTTAGCAGTGCCAGAAGCTGGGTCGCCAAAGTTCCAAGTAGCGGTGGCAGCTCCCGTTCCCCCACTGATAGTAGCTGTGAATGGAGTAACAGCGCCAAAACACACCGTGTTGCTGGTAAAAGAAGCTACAAGGGGCTGAACAGGCAGGGTGTAATTATTAGGTAGTCCTATCTGGCAAAACTGATTCCCCAAATTCACTCCGGCCGTTTGAAAATTGCAGGCGTTGCCAAGGGCGTTGGGAGTATTAATCACTCCTAGATACCTCACCTGATATTGAGCCACATAGATTTTCCCATCAGGTCCAACTTGTAAAGCGCCAGCGAATCCAGAAGTATACCCTACCACCGTGCCTGATGCGGCAATAGCGGCCCCTGAGCCTGCTAGTAGGTTAAACTGTATCAAGCTATGACCATCGAGATTAGTACCATATAAGCGGGACCCATCAGGTGAAAATTCGACGCCGTAGCTACGATAAAACTGCTGTAGTGGCACGTAGTTGCTTACTTGGCCCGTAGCGTTGTTAAAATTAAACAACTCAAAATTTCCGTCGCGAATTCCTACTGCAAGCTTGTTGCCTGCAGGAGAAGCCTTCATATAGCCTACTGCGTTGGCATTCTGGAAATTCCCACCACCACCTGAGTGTACCGAACCAACACTAGATGTAATAGGTGTTGTAACAAGGCCATTAGCTGTCAGCTGGAAAGCTAGAAAACGGTTCGACTGCCATCCATGCACCAATATCCAACTATCCGTGCCGTTGGCATGAGGTACAATGGTGAGTTTTTCTGTTACGCTCCCACTAGGCACCTGCACCGCCCGAGTTGTCACCTCACCTAAGCCTCCCTGCCGGCTCATGTCCACGATAGAGTATTTCAGTCCACCTCGCAGCAGATTATCACAGGCGTCTACAACAAAAATGTAGTATTGGTTGGCATTGGCAGGATGTCGCACAATGGCGGCTCCTTGGCTAGCCGATTCATGGCCGCCCAACGCCTGCCCATTCGGCATTAGTGTATGGTTGCGGTTCCATACATTCACGCTGCTCGTGTAAAACAACAGATTCCCGGCCGCATCCGAGATGGAAGCGCATGCCTCATAGGTGTCCATTGCACTACCGGTGACAGCAACAGGAGCAGCTCCTGCAAAACTCACTCCCGCATTGCTACCAAAAAGCCAGTTGTTATTTTCCCGCTGCGCTAGTACTGTGTGTTGTAGCGTAAGCAACAAGACTATTGTAAAGATTTTCTTCATTTATAAACTGTTTTCTCCTGTGTTAAAAGCCTATTTCACATGATTTTAATACAGATCTACCATCATATATTAGCCTCAGGATAGCAAAGCTAAAAAAGACATTGGCTTGTTTTACGTCGGACCACATTTTAGCAAGAGGAACTTCAGTAGCCAGATACTCTAGGTACAGAATAAAGGCCGTCTATCTTTGTTACTAGCAACTAAGCCGGTCTTTTTTCTTGTTGCCTCTTCCATGCCACTCCAACCTCTACATCCAATTCCCTATGGCCGTCAGCACATCACTCCTGAGGACGTGCAGGCCGTCACGGAAACCTTATATTCTGATTATCTCACCCAAGGGCCCAAAGTAGGTGAGTTTGAGGAAGCCTTTGCGCGATACATTGGGGCAAAATATGCAGTAGCTGTGAGTAATGGCACAGCTGCTCTTCACCTATGCACTTTGGCGTTGGGTGCACAGCCTAGTCAACGGGTCATTACTACCCCTATTACCTTTTCAGCTTCGGCTAACTGCGTACGATATTGTGGTGGAGAAGTCCATTTCGCCGACATTGATCCAAAAACGGGATTACTGGACCTGCAGGCAGTACGTCAACTGCTAGAAAGCCACCCCCGAGGCCATTTTCACGGGCTGATTCCGGTTGATTTCGCCGGGCTAGCCATAGATATGGAAGCAGCTCGCCAATTAGCAGATGAATTTTCGCTCTGGATTATTGAGGATGCTTGCCACGCGCCCGGCGGCTTTTTTACGGATTCCAAAGGTCAGGAGCAGCGCTGCGGCAACGGTAAGTTTGCAGATCTTGCTATTTTCTCTTTTCACCCAGTAAAGCATATTGCTACGGGTGAGGGGGGTATGATTACAACTAATCGCCCCGACCTATATGCGGACCTGCTACGCTTGCGCACCCATGGCATTACTAAAGACCCCGCTCTAATGCACCGTCATGACGGGGGATGGTATATGGAAATGCAAGAACTAGGCTACAATTACCGGATGCCTGATATGCTTTGCGCACTAGGCATCAGCCAGCTCACCCGTGCCGACGAAGGGTTGGCACGCCGCCGTAAATTAGCAGCTCGTTACGATGCTGCTTTTGCTACCATACCAGCTGTGCGCCCCCTTGCTGGAGTGCCAGGTCACGCCTACCACCTTTATGTGATTCAGGTACCTAACCGCAAAGGTCTGTACGACTTCCTGCGGGAACGGCAAATTTTCGCCCAGGTTCACTATATCCCAGTGCACACCATGCCTTACTACCAAGGTTTGGGTTGGCAACTTGGCGACTTTCCCTTGGCGGAAAACTATTATGCCCACTGCCTGAGCATTCCTTTGTTTCCTACTTTAACTGATGCTGAGCAGAATTACGTGGTAGCATCAATTAAAGAATTCGTAGCCCGATGACTAACTCTTTAATGGCTGCAGCAGGTATTGGAGTCATTTCGCAGGCCCGTATGGGCAGTACCCGACTACCAGGCAAGGTACTACTTACCGCCCGTGGCATTTTTATGCTGGAGTTCCATGTACGGCGCCTGCAAGCCAGCGGCTTACCAGTGTATATTGCTACCACTACCTTACCTGAAGATGACATCATTGAAAAGCACGCTGGTCAGCTAGCAATACCATGCTTTCGGGGCAGTTCCGACGACGTACTCAGCCGCTATTACGGGGCGGCTAAACAGTTCGGCCTTAAAACCATTGTGCGCGTTACCTCAGACTGCCCCCTGATTGACGGGAACCTGATCCGGCAAGGTGTGGCACAGTTTCAAGCGGCAGCCAATCCTCGGTTATACTTATCCAACGGTATTGTGCGCACGTTTCCACGCGGGCTCGACTTCGAGGTATTTTCTTTTGAATTGCTAGCCGAAGCGCAGCAACATGCTTCCACACTTTCTGACCGTGAGCATGTTACCCCCTACATCCACCAGAACCGCTCGGGAAAAGTGGAATTCAGTCACGTTACCCGGGAACCCAACGTCAGCCGCCTTCGTGTAACACTAGACACACCCGAAGATTTTGCCCTATTAAAAGTCTTATTGGAGCAGTACCACGCCGATGTGTTGTCGGGGGGGCAGTTAGTGCACCTATTGGAAGATCATCCCGAGCTAGTAGCACTAAACGCCGATATTGAGCAAAAGAAGTATGACTTCACAAAATAAGTTTGCCTTTCTCCTTCCTCCCTGTTCAGAATATTGTAGCTGATGCGTCTTGTTTTCAGGGCTGATGGCAATGCCACTATTGGGCTTGGTCACGTAGTTCGGTCGTTGGCCCTAGCGGCAATTCTAGATGCCGGAAGTCAGGATTGCTTTGTCGTGCGCACCCCTACACAAGCTGTTCGAACGCTAGTTGAAGCGGCTGGTCTGCACTTGATTGCACTTACACATGATTCTTGGGAGGCGGAAAGTGAGTTTCTGCGCAGGCATCTTCTCACAGATACTGACGTAGTCGTGTTGGACGGGTATAATTTTGATACCAGTTATCAACACCAGGTCAAGGCTAGTGGGTGCCGCTTAGTATGCATCGACGACCTACGGCAAGGCCCATTTGTGGCCGATCTAATCATCAACCACTCGCCCGGGGTGACATCTGCGATGTACGAGACCCTACCTACAACACGGTTTTGCCTCGGGCCAGCCTTTTCGCTATTGCGTCTACCCTTTCTACAACATGCCCAGCTTCCCCAACTCCCTGCCCCCATCAGCAAAGTACTACTCTGCTTCGGGGGCGCCGACCCACTTCAATTGACAGCTCGCTACTTAGCAGGCTTACTTTCCCAAGATGCTATCCAGCGTGTAGGACTCCTAATGGGTAGCGCTTCAGTCACTGCCCCAGAAATTGCCTATTTGAAAGCTGCTTACCCCCAGACCAGAGTTGAAGAACTTCGAGGTTTAAGCGCGGCAGCTATGGTTGAAGCGTTGAGCCTTTACGACGCAGTGATATGTCCGGCAAGTACCATATTGATTGAAAGCCTAGCTTTAGGCAAACCCGCGGTAACGGGCTACTTTGTAAGCAATCAGCATCACTTGGCCGACTACGTACATGCCCACCAGCAGGCTTATTCAGTAGGCAACTTTATGCAATACACTGGTCTTGAGCTAAATCAGGCACTAGGTCAGGGAGTGCAATGGCTAATGCATACCCCTAGGCAACCTTACGTCACACAATTCGCTCCTGAACAGCTTCGCCACGAGTTTCAGTTGCTGCAGTCTTGTTAAGATGGCAAAACTGCTTTACACCAGCCTTTCTTTCCTTTATATTCACTACTGATGGAAGCTACAGACTTAATCCAACTTAGCCAAGCATATGCCTCAGAGCGCCTGCTTCTACGCAGCCTCAAGGCTACTGATATTGATGAGGCTTTCCTCAGTTGGTTTCAGGACGACGATTTGATGCGTTTTTACACAAACTCGCGTCAGACTCATACCCGCGAATCGCTACTTGGCAGCATTGAACAAGGAATTGCAAGCAGTACAGTTTACGTTTTTGCCATTGTAGATCAAGAAAGTCAAAACTGCATTGGTACTATCAAGCTCGGGCCTATCAACCACGACCACAAAATATCTGATCTGGTAGTTCTTATCGGTGACCGACGCTTTCACGGTCGAGGGTTGGCTATTGAAGCCATCCGGCTTGGTAATACTATTGCTTTCAAAGAATTTGGTATCCGCAAGCTGTTTGGTGGCATGTTTGAAACCAATCAAAGTTCTCTTAAAGCTTATACGCGCGCCGGCTGGGTAGAAGAGGGTCGCTTAAAAGGTCACTATCTAGTAGAAGGACAGCCGGTAGACCGAATTCTGGTAGCATGCTTTAATCCCGTCTTTTTTCCGGAAAAAATCCAACCGGCTACATAATCTGTTAGTATCTAGGTGGTTTTCTGGCTTTTTAGAATGAATTAGACTTTAATAAGGTTTGTAGCGCACTTAGTTTTTGGATGCGCACAACTTGTCTGACTGTACGAACGGCACCTTGTATTTTTACGCATGAATTTTTCTCTCGGCTCCCGCTTGGTTGGCCCCGATCAGCCGCCCCTCATCATTGCTGAACTCAGCGGCAACCACAACCAGGACCTGAGCCGCGGCTTGGCCATTGTGGATGCTATGGCCGCGGCCGGGGCCCACGCCATCAAGCTCCAGACCTACACCGCCGATACCATGACCCTGCCCGGGGCCTACCGCATCGACGACCCCAACTCGCTTTGGTACGGCCGGGAACTGCATGAGCTATACCAGGAGGCGCACACGCCCTGGGAATGGCACAAACCGCTCTTCGACCGGGCCCGGCAGCACGGCATGCTGGCTTTCAGCTCCCCCTTTGATGAAACTGCCGTTGATTTCCTGGAAACCCTGGACGTGCCGGCATACAAAATTGCTTCCTTCGAAAACACCGACTGGCCCCTGCTGCGGCGGGTAGCGGCCACGGGCAAGCCCGTCATTATGAGCACCGGGGCCAGCCAGCTGTCGGAAGTAGCTGAGGCGGTGCAACTACTCCGGGAAGCGGGCTGCCGCGAGCTGATCCTGTTGAAGTGTACCAGCACCTACCCTGCCACGCCCCAGAATACCAACCTGCGCACCTTGCCCCATTTTCAGCAGCTTTTCCCCGATGCCCTGGTGGGCCTTTCCGACCATACCATGGGGGTAGGCGCGGCCGTAGCCGCGGTGGCCTTGGGCGCCTGCGTAGTGGAAAAGCACGTCACGCTGCGCCGCGCCGATGGGGGCGTGGATTCGGCTTTTTCCCTGGAGCCCGAGGAGGTAGCCCAGCTAGTTACGGAAACGGAGCGGGCCTGGCAGGCGCTGGGGCAGGTGCAGTACGGTGTGCAGCGCGCCGAAGAAAAAAGTCGCCTCTACAAGCGCTCCTTATACGTGGCCCACGACATGAAAGCCGGCGACATATTCACCAAGGAAAACCTGCGGGTAGTACGCCCCGGCGACGGGCTACCCCCGCGCTACTACGACCAGCTGCTGGGCAAACCTGCCCGCCAGAACTTGCGCGCTGGCACTCCCTTAACCTGGGAAGCCCTGTAAACTAAACCTGCTTCCTGCCCTGATAGCGCGCTACCCACCTGTGGCGCGCTATTTTTGTGTTCTATGTCCAATTCTGCTACCGCCCGCCTGCGCGACATACTCCAGCTTCGCTTCACCGATCTGTTTGCCTCGCTGCCGGCCCACATGCTGGAACCCATTTCCCCGGCCAGCCCCTGGAAGCGGCTGGCCAAGGTGCTGGGCTACGCGGGGCTGCGGCTGGTGGGCAACCTGTTTCGGCCCATCCGCAACCCGGAGCAGCTGCGCGGCGCAGTGTGGCTGTACGTGGTCAGCCAGAACAACTACGACTCCCTGCACTTTCTGCGCGAAGCCTTACCGGGAAGCGTGCTGGTGGCGGGTCAGAGCAAGCAGATCGGGCGCTATAATGGGCAAGTGAACCGCTTGTCGTTGCGGCGCAAGCTGCTGTACTACGGGCAGTTTCCGGGGGCGTATTTCGGCTTGCAGCGCACGGAAGGCAAGCGGGCCTGGCGGTTTTTTGACCTGATTTTCAACGCCGTGGGCTACTACGAGGTGTACTGCCGGGCCCTGCGCCACTACCAGCCCCGCGCCATTGTCTTCGCCAACGACCACAACGACGACGCCCGCGCCCTTCTGCTGGCCGCCCGCGCTTGTGGCGTGCCCACGGCCTACATGCAGCACGCCAGCGTAAGCACCAACTTCCCGCCGTTAGGCTTTGATTTCAGCCTGCTGGAAGGCCAGGACGCTCTGGACAAATACCGGCAGTGCGGCCCGGTAGCCGGCCGGGTAGAGCTGGTAGGCATGCCCAAGGCCGATGCCTTTTTGGCTCGTAAAAACCAGCGTCCGAACGTGCGGCGTGTGGCCGTGGCCATCAACACCCTCGATGAAACGGAGGCCGTAGCTGCTACCCTAGCTCACCTGTTGCAGGAGTTCCCGGACCTCACCTTCACGTTCCGTCCCCACCCCGGCGACCGGCGCGACTTCTCCTTTCTGCGGCAGCAGCACCCGCAGCTTCAGTTTTCCGATGCCCGCCAGCAGAGCGTTTTTGAATTTCTGGCTGAGCACGATGCCCTCGTAGCCGCCGACACCAGCACCCACCTGGAAGCTACTCTGCTGAATCTGGCCAGCATCTACTTTCGTTTCGGCAGCCACGGTGTGGCCGAGGACTATTACGGCTACGCGGCCCGCGGCCTGGTGGAGCGCGCCCACACCCTACCCGAACTCTCGGCCGCTTTACGCCGCTACCAGCAGCACAAACCTGCCGATCTATACCGCCGGGCGGCCTACTACAACGCTACCCTGGGCACGCCCGACGAAGGCCACAGCCAAGAGCGGGCCGTTCGGCTGCTGCGGGAGTGGCTGGCTGGGCAGACGTAGTTTCCCGCAGAGGAATATCGCAGAGCGACGCAGAGTTGTTCAGTAGGACGTATTTTGCCGGGATGACTGCTCCTGCCTTTCCTACTGCGCCGCTCCCTGTTTCCGCAGAAACCCGCTTGGCTTATGTGCTCCGGCACTTCCGCATGGCCTACACGGTCACGTCGCTTCCAACAATTAATTATTATCCAATAAGTAATAAGGGCGCTCAAATAACCATTGGTAGTGGGAAAGATGAGTTTTTCACGCGCCAACAACCTTATCCCTATTCCCACGAGGTTAGTTGGCGTAATTGGAAGGGACAAGAAATTCCATTTTTTCTCGATGATGACTCTGGGCAACCGCTTCTTGAGTTAAGATCTGATGGAACGGCTCTTATTGATCCTGATATCATTTCGGCGGCTTTCTACCTGCTTAGCGGCTGGCAGGAGTATTTTTCGGAGGAACGTGACCAGCACGGCCGTTTCCCCTACTCAGCCAGCGTGCAGCACCGCTACGGCTTCGTGACCATGCCGGTGGTGAACTACTATTTCGATGTCCTGAAAACCGCCGTGGAGCACGTTACGGGCCAGCCGCTGACGCCGCGCCGCTGGGCCAATGGTGCCTCCTGGGCTGCTTTCATTACCCACGACATCGATAACCTCTACAGTGCCTGGAAAGCCCCCGCCAAATCCGCCTTGCGCCAGGGCCGGCTCCTGAGCTTCGGACGGCAGCTGTGGCGGCACCTCACTACCCCCGACGCCTGGGACAACCTGGCGCAGGTGCAACAAACGGTGGCGAGCTACGGGGCCAAAAGCACGTTTTTCTTCTTGCCTGAGCATCGACCGGCCGCAAACGGTACGCCTAATGCTGATTACAAACTGCAGAAGGTGTGGCCTGAAGCAGCAGCGGCTATTGGCACTTCTGAAATTGGAATACATGTTAGCTTAGGCGCACCTTACCATGCTCACTTGAAGCGCGAGGAACACCGCCTACAACACCTGCGCAATGGTGTGAAAGCCTATGGCATCCGCTTTCATTACCTGCAATGGGAGCCTCGTATCACACCAGTTATTCTTGACACACTGCTATATAAGTACGATTCTACTCTGGGCTTTGCCGAGTATTACGGCTTTCGCAACTCCTACTGCCTGCCGTTTTACCCCTTTGACTTTCAACAAGGTAAGTCTTTCTCCTTCCTGGAAATTCCGCTCAACGTAATGGATGCGACCCTCCACCACCCGCGTTACCTGCAGCTAGAGCCCGAGGAAATACTACCCGCCCTGACGCTAATGTTTCAGGAAATCGAGCGGTTTGGGGGCGTGTGCACGGTGCTCTGGCACAACGAGAACTTCGACCCGGCCAACGAGAATACCGGCCCTCACCAGTTCGCCGAAATCATGGACTACCTTCGCAGCCGCAACGTGGCCTTCGTCAACGGCCAGGAAATTTGTGAGCAAATGGGCTAGCATTGTTATTCCGACGCGGGAAGAATCTGGGCTACTTTATCGCATGGCAAACCCAGATTCCTCGCTTCGCTCGGAATGACATTGCTCGTTCATTCACCACCTCACCACTTCACCATTTCACTGTTTGGGTATCGTTCAGCGGCAGGGGCTGCGCAACACCATTATTTCCTACATCGGGCTGGCGCTGGGCTTCGTGAGTACGGCCCTGGTGCTGCCGAATTTTCTGGAGCCCCAGCAGTTGGGCGTAACGGCCACGCTGGCCTCGGTGGCTACGCTGTACGCGCAGATTGCGGCCTTCGGCTTTGCCAGCGTAGGTATCCGGTTTTTTCCCTACTTCCGCCAGCCGGAGTCGGGCCACCAGGGGTTTCTGCCGCTGCTGGTGGGCGTGCCGTTGCTGGGGTTTGCGGTAGTTACGGCCCTGTATTTTGTGGGCGAGCCGCTGCTGCTGCCTTGGTACGGCCGGGATGCGCCCTTGCTGGCTCCCTATTACGCCTGGGGCGCCGTGCTGGCCTTTTTTACCATGCTGTACTCGGTGCAGGATGCTTACCTGAAAGCGCTGTATCACACGGCCTTTTCTTCTTTCGTGCAGGATATTCTGCTGCGGATTTTGATTGTAGGGGGCGCGTTCCTGTTTGGATTAGGCTACCTCTCGTTTTCGGGCTACGTGCTGTGGTTTGTGGGCGTAAACAGCGCTCTGGCCCTGCTGCTGACGGGTTACGTGGCGGCCATTGGCGAGCTGCACTGGCGGCCCACGCGGCAGGTGCTCACGGTGCGGCCTCTGCGCGAGATGCTGGGCATGGGCGCCTTTACCCTGCTCGGCAGCCTCTCGGGCAGCATCATTCTGTATATCGACACGCTGATGGTGGGCGCCCAGGTGAGCGTGGCGGCGGCCGGTATCTACGTGGTAGCCAGCAACATCAGCACGGCCCTGGCTATTCCGGCCCGCTCGCTCAACAAAGTGGCGTTTCCCCTCCTGGCCGACTACTGGAAGCAGCAGGACCTGCCGCGCATGGCCGATTTCTACCGCCGCGCTACCCGACTTAACACCCTGTTAGGCTGCTTTTTATTCCTGGGTATTAGCCTGAACCTGGACTTTATCTACTCCCTGATGCGCAACGCCCGCTACGCCGAAGGCACGGTGGTCGTGTTGCTGCTGCTGGGTAGCAAGCTCTTCGATGGCATCACGGGCGTCAACGGTCTGATGGTGGTAACCTCCCCCCGCTACCGCTTCGATTTGATTTTTAACGTGTCGCTGGCCGTGCTTACCATTGTGCTGAACGGGCTGCTGATTCCGCGCCTTGGCATGGTGGGGGCGGCGGTGGCGGCCTGCGTGGCCCAAGTGAGCATTAACGTGGCCCGCACCTGGTTTGTGTGGCACAGCTACCGCATGCAGCCCTTCACCTGGCGCATCCCCCTGATAGTGGGTATTGCCGCCGTGGCTGGGGTAGCGGCCTGGCTCCTGCCTACCCTTAGTTCGCCCCTGCTTACCATGCTTTTGCGCTCCACCGTGCTCACGGTAGTCTATGCCACGCTGATTCTGGCCACTAATTCCTCACCCGAGGCGACCTTGTTTTTAGCGAAGATTCGGGCACGTTTCCCGAAAAAGTAAAATTGCATAATCTGCGCATCGGCCTTAACCATACATCGCACTTCCCCAGCAACTGTCGGACTGCTATTTGCGGCGTCTACGTAGTCAATTGCTAGCTACAAGGCAACAGGCGAGCCGGACAACAATGCTGCTTCAACCCCCTGAATGCCTTTAACTTTTCCAACAATCACTTTCTGCTGACCAGTACTTCTACTCGGGTTGCTTTGTCCGCCTGGAGTAGGCCAAACGCTACTGTAGAAAAAATAAAATTTGGTAGTGTAAAATTCTGACCACTACTTTTGCCCTATCAATTCTTTACCCACAAAGGATTGTTTTTATACAGAGGCGTGGAGAGACAGGCTCGACGAAACGCCGGCAACCAGCGGACCATCCGAAACGGTGCCAACTCCTGACCATATAAAAACAACGTACCGTGAACCGCTTGTCTAACTCCGCCGCCGCATCCGCCACCCCCCGCGCTTTACAGCATGGGTGTTGTGCTATGCTGGGCATGGCGTGTTGTTGTCAGGCGTAACTCACCTCCTCCTTTTTTTCCTGGGTTGTGTGCCCAGCAACTCTGCTGACACGGTTTTTCGCGTAGCTACTGTCGCCCGCACACCCGGCTTTTCGCCCTTACTACTGCTAGCTGCGCCCTTACCCTTGGGCCACTGACGCAGGGTAGGGCCATCCTATCAGCTGAAGCCTGTGCCCACGGGCTGGCTTCCCTCCCCCTTCTTGTTATGTCCGCAGCAGATGCTGCGCCGGCCGTCCACGCGTTGCTGGACGACCTGCGCCCCCGGCTGATCCAGGCTTCGGCCCTGGAGCGGCTGCGCCTCGTAGCTGAATATTTCCCCGAGCAGGCCGTTTTCTCGACCTCCTTCGGCCTGGAAGACCAGATACTCAGCCACCTGATTTTCACCCACGAGCTGCCTATTCAGGTATTTACCCTCGATACGGGCCGCAATTTTCAGGAAACCTACGCCACCTGGAACAAGACCCTGCTGAAGTACGGGCAACCTATTGCCGTGTACTACCCCCAGCGGGAAAGCGTGGAGCAGCTCATGCTGGCCAAGGGTCCGAATAGCTTCTACGAAAGCGTGGACAACCGCAAGGAATGCTGCTTTATCCGCAAAGTAGAGCCCCTAAACCGGGCCCTGGCGGGCAAAGCCGCCTGGGTTACGGGCATCCGCGCCGAGCAGTCGCAGAACCGCCAAACCATGGACCCGGTGGAGTGGGACGCGGCTCACAACCTCGTGAAAGTTCACCCGCTGTTCGACTGGACCTGGGACCAGGCCGTGGCCTTCACCAAAGAGCACAACGTGCCCGTCAACACCCTGCACCAGCAGGGCTTCGTGAGCATCGGGTGCGCCCCCTGCACCCGCGCCATCCGCCCCGGCGAGGACTTCCGGGCCGGCCGCTGGTGGTGGGAAGACCTCTCGGCCAAAGAATGCGGCCTGCACGTCACCGCCCACCACAACGGCCCCGACCCAGTAGTAGAGCCCGTTCCGGCAGGTTAATATCCTCTTGTCATCCCAACTCATATGAGTACCTCCTCCTTTGATTACCTCGACCGGCTCGAAGCCGAAGCCATCCACATTCTGCGGGAAGTAGCCGGCCAGTTTGAGCGCCCGGCCCTGCTGTTTTCGGGTGGCAAAGACTCCATCGTGCTGACTCGCCTGGCCGAAAAGGCCTTCTGGCCCGGCCGTTTCCCGTTTCCGCTGGTGCACGTGGATACCGGCCACAACTTCCCGGAAGTGCTGGCCTACCGCGACCAGCTAGCCGAGCAGTTGGGCGAGAAGCTGATTGTGCGCCAGGTAGAAGACACCATTAAGCGCCAGCGCCTGCGGGAGCCGGGTGGCAAGTACCCCAGTCGCAACCCGCTGCAGACCTACACCCTGCTGGAGGTAATCGAGGAGTTTGAGTTTGACGCCTGCATCGGCGGGGCGCGCCGCGACGAGGAAAAGGCCCGGGCCAAGGAGCGCATCTTCTCCGTGCGCGACGAGTTTGGCCAGTGGGACCCCAAGCGCCAGCGCCCCGAGCTCTGGAATGTGTACAACGGCCGTATTCAGAAGGGCGAAAACGTGCGCGTCTTCCCCATTTCCAACTGGACCGAGCTGGACGTGTGGCGCTACATTCAGCGCGAAAACATTGCCCTGCCCGACATCTACTTTGGCCACGAGCGCCGCTGCGTGGTACTGCCCACCGGCCAGCTCCTGGGCCTTTCCGAGCACCTGCGCCTCGATGAGGACGATGAGATTGTGACCCGGCAGGTGCGCTTCCGCACCGTCGGCGACTCGACCTGCACGGCCGCCGTGGAAAGCGACGCCAGCACCGTGGAGGACATCATCCAGGACCTGCTGCTGGCCAAAGTAAGCGAGCGGGGCGCCACCCGCCTCGACGACAACATCTCCGAAGCCGGCATGGAAGACCGCAAACGCAACGGGTATTTCTAAGTGGGGTGATGAGGTGATAAAGTAATGAGGTAAAACGGACCTGCTATCCAGTCTCCTACCTCGCTTTACTCTGTCACCTAACCACATTTCACCTCATCACCTTTCACCTCATCACCAACATGGACCTTCTTCGATTTATAACCTGCGGCAGCGTAGACGACGGCAAAAGCACCCTGATTGGGCGGCTGCTTTATGACTCCGAATCCGTGTCGCTGGACGTGCTGGCGGCCCTGGAGAAGCGCCAGGCTTCTAATGGCACCGTGGATTTGGCCTTGCTGACCGACGGCTTGCGCGCCGAGCGCGAGCAGGGCATCACCATTGATGTGGCCTACAAGTACTTTACTACCCCGCGCCGCAAGTTCATCATTACTGATGCGCCGGGCCACGTGCAGTACACCCGCAACATGGTAACCGGTGCCAGCAACGCTGACCTGGCCATTGTGCTGGTGGATGCCCGCCAGGGCGTGATTGAGCAAACCCGCCGCCACACCCTGATTGCCGCCCTGCTGGGCATCCGGAACTTCGTGCTGGCCGTGAACAAGATGGACCTAGTGGGCTACGACGAGGCCGTTTTCGCCCGGATTGCCACCGATTACGCCGAGCTGACCAACCACTTCAACCTGCCCGCGGCCACGGCTATTCCGCTCAGCGCCCTCAACGGCGACAACGTGGTGAAGCGCTCAGTGCACCTACCCTGGTACGTGGGCCCAAGTTTGCTGGAACACCTGGAAAGCGTGCCCGGCGCTACGGAAACGGCCGCGCCGGGCCGCTTTCAGGTGCAGTACGTCATCCGCCCCCAGACCGCCGAACTGCCCGACTACCGCGGCTACGCCGGCCAGATCCAGAGCGGCCAGTACCGCCGCGGCGACCGGGTGAAGGTGCTGCCCTCGGGCCTGGAATCTACCATCGAAGCCATTGAAGTAAGCCAGCAGGAAGTGGAAACGGCCGCCGCGCCCCAGGCCGTGGTGCTGCGCCTGCGCGACGACGTGGACGTGAGCCGCGGCGACTCCATCGTGCCGCTGGCCGAGGCGCCTACCCTTACTCGCGAGCTGGAAGCTACCCTGTGCTGGATGAGCGAGCAGCCCCTCTGGCCCGGCCGCAAGCTGCTGGTGCAGCATCATTCGACCCTGGTGAAGGCGGCCATTCCGGCCATTCTCTACAAGGTAAACGTGCACACCTTCGCCCGCGCCGCCGCCGACTCGGCCCAGCTCAACGACATCGTGCGGGTGCGCCTGAAAACGGCCCTACCCCTGGCCGTGGACACCTATCTGGAAAACCGCGCCAGCGGCTCCTTTATCCTTGTCGATGAGCTGACCGGCGACACCGTGGCAGCCGGCCTGGTGGAAGCCGCCAACTCCGAGTACTTCACTTTGCCCGTCGGCCCGCCGGTGGCCTTTTCTATCTAGTGCGACGGTAGTCGAACGTCAGGCTGACGCAGGAAGCATCTCACGAGCTGCTAGTAGAACGATGTAGAGACGCGACACTTCGCGTCTCCCGTCAGAACAACGCAGGTCGCGCAGTATAAACAACATCAGCATGCGGGAGACGCGAAGTGTCACGTCTCTACATCGTTCCTCTTCCCGGAGAAGCCCAGGGAGCCCAAGCAAGATACTCTGCTCCTCTGACAACTAATTCCCCTACCCCCATGCCCATAACCAAATTGCCTCGTCTTACGGTCCTCGGGGCTGGTCCCGGCGACCCGGAGCTGCTCACGCTCAAGGGGGCGCGGGTGCTGGCCGAGGCCGACGTCATTCTGTATGATGCCCTGGCCAACCACGCCCTGCTCCAGCACGCCCGCCCCGATGCCGTAACCGTGCCGGTGGGCAAGCGCCGGGGCATGCGCAGCTACGGGCAGGACGAAATCAATGCCCTGATTGTGGAGTACGCCCACCGCTACGGGCACGTGGTGCGGCTAAAAGGCGGCGACCCGTTCGTGTTTGGGCGGGGCCGGGAGGAAATGCTGTACGCCGAGGCCCACGGGCTGGCCACCGACTACGTGCCCGGCATCAGCAGTGCGGTGGCGGCGGCGGGCAGCGTGGGCATTCCGGTGACGCACCGCGGGCTGAGCGAAGGATTCCGCATCATTACGGCCACCACGGCCACCGGCGAGCTGTCGGGTAGCGTGGTGGAGGCGGCCTGCTCCCGGGCTACCACCGTGATACTCATGGGCCTGGGCGAGCTGGAAAATATCGTGGCCGTGTTCAGCCGGCACGGGCAGGCCGATACGCCGGCGGCCATCGTGCAGAACGGGACCCTACCGCACGCCCAGCTGGTAACGGGTCCGGTGGCGGCGCTACCGGCCCTGGCCGCGGCAGCGGGCATCGGCGCCCCGGCCATCATCATCATTGGCGAGGTGACGTGCCTTGCCACTACCGCCAGTTTGGCGGCCACCCTGCCGCCCGCCGCTTTTGCGGTTGCTCCCCCGGCCTCCTACGCCAAGGTAGCCTGATTGCTCCTCTGTTCAGCCTCGCGCTTTTCACCGCCAGAATTTCTCTCATGTCTTCCTCTTCCAGTACCCTACCCATTGGCTTTGATGAAGCCACGCTCCAGCAGCTGACGGCGGGGCTTTCTGACCGGCAACTGCTCTGGCTGAGCGGCTACCTCTACGGTCGGGTAGGCGCCGATACGGGTGCTGCCGCCAGCACCCTGGTTACGGCCGCCGCGCCCGCCACCGCCGCGGCGCCAGCGGCTCCCAGCCTCACCATTCTCTACGGCTCCCAGACCGGCAACAGCAAGAAAGCCGCCGGCATTGTGGCCGAAGCGGCCCGGCAGCGCGGCCTAGCGGCTACCGTGCGCGACATGAACGACTACCCCACCAAGGACCTCAAAACCGAGCAGCAACTGCTGGTGGTGGTGAGCACCCAGGGGGAAGGCGACCCGCCCATTGCCGCCGAAGAGCTGCACCAGTTTTTGCTCAGTACCCGCGCCCCCAAGCTGCCGGAGCTGCGTTTCGCCGTGCTGGCCCTGGGCGACAAAAGCTACCTGCAGTTCTGCCAGACCGGTTTCGAGTTCGACCAGCGCCTAGCCGAGCTGGGCGCCAAGCGCCTCGTGGAGCGCGTGGATTGCGACGTAGAATTTGAAGCCGAAGCCCACCGCTGGGCCGGGCAGGTGTTGGAGCTGATTGCCGAATCGGGGCCGCCGGTAGCGGCGCCGGTAGCCGCTACCTCGGCGGCGGCGCACGTAAAAGCAACTGCCCTGCCGGCCCTGGCAGGCGGCGCGGCAGTGGAGCTGGAAGAGCCAGTCGAGTACACCAGCCGCAACCCCTTCGAGGCTGAGCTGCTGGAAAAGATTCAGCTTAACGGCCGCGGCTCCACCAAGGAAACCTACCACCTGGAGTTCTCCCTGGCCGGCTCCGGCATCGAGTATGAACCCGGCGACGCCCTGATGGTGCAGCCCCACAACCGCCCCGGCCTGGTGCAGGAAGTGCTGGATGCCGCCCGCCTGGACGCTGCCGCCCCCGTGCGCCTGGAAAGCTCGGAGCTGGACCTGACCACGGTGCTAACGGAGCGACTGGAACTCTCCGTCGTGACCCGCGACGTGCTGGAGCGCTACGCCGCCCTGGCCCCACACTACCCCCAGCTGCGCGAAATCCTGACCGATAAGGCCGCGCTGCCCGCCTACCTCTACGGCCGCGACGTGGCCGATTTGCTCCAGGAGTTCCCGGTGGAGCTGTCGGGGCAGCAGCTGGCGGCGGTGCTGCGGCCCCTGCCGGCCCGGGCCTATTCCATTGCCTCTTCCCTGCTGGCTCACGCTGAGGAAGTGCACCTCACGGTGGGCGCGGTGCGCTACCAGAGCAACGGCCGCCATAAGCACGGCGCTTGCTCCAGCTTCCAGGCCGACCACCTGCTCATCGGCGACACGGCCCGGGTGTGGGTGGACCGCAACGAGTACTTCAAGCTGCCCCAGGACCCGAGCACCGATATTATTATGGTAGGCGCGGGCACAGGCGTGGCGCCGTTCCGGGCCTTCGTGGAGGAGCGGGCCGAAACTGGCGCTGCGGGCCAGAATTGGCTGGTGTTCGGCAACCCCCACTTTACCACCGACTTCCTCTACCAGACCGAGTGGCAGCAGCACCTCAAGCGCGGCACCCTCCACCGCCTCGACGTGGCTTTCTCCCGCGACCAGGAAGCGAAACTCTACATTCAGCACCGCTTGCTGGAGCAAAGCCGCCGCCTCTACGACCAGCTCGAAAACGGCGCCCATTTCTACGTCTGCGGCGACAAGAACCGCATGGCCGCCGACGTGCAGCGTGCCCTCCTAACCGTCATTGCTCAGGAAAGCGGCCAGGGCGAAGCCTACGCCGCCGACTACCTCAAGCAGCTCCGCAAATCCCGCCGCTACCTAGAGGACGTGTACTAAAGCGGAACCCTTGTAAGCTGAGGCCAGAACGATGTAGAGACGCGACACTTCGCGTCTCGGCGCCTGAACGACAACCTCAAGCTAAACACCGTCAGCAACGAGGAGACGCGAAGTGTCGCGTCTCTACAGCCGTCCAACGAGAACCGCTCCATAGCCCAGGGTTTCAACCCTGGGCTAGTGAACGAGGAGGTTAGCAGCCATCAGCACGCGAGATGCTTCGGCTGCGCCTCTGCACGACGACCAGAATCCACTCTAAATACCCTTCCTCACTACTCCGCTGATGCGCCTTCTGCCAAGACGATGTTGTTGTAGCCGGTAACTGCTGCCGCGCGGCCTGACGCGAGCAGCTGCTCCGTTTCGGCGCCTTTCGCGGCCTGTATCCCCGCGGGTTCTTTCCCGGCAAAAGGCCTGCTCCTACCTCCTCTTCTTTCCAGAACTTCATCTGATTCGTAATGAAGCACGCATACGCTTCCCTCCTGCTGCCGGCGTTTGTTCTGGCCAGTGCTACCTCGCTGCACGCCCAGGAGGCCCTGATTTCCGTGAGCGGGACCGTTCGCGAGAAAGGCACCCAGCAGCCCCTGCCCGGCGTGAGCATCAGCGTGAAGGGCGGCTCGGCCGGTACGCTCAGCGACCAGAACGGGCAGTTTGCGCTCAAGGCCAAGCTGCGCTTTCCGTTTACGCTCGTGTTCAACATTTTAGGTTACGAGGCCCGGGAACTGGAAATTGCCAGCGGCAGCCAGCCCATTGCCGTGCAGCTGGAGTCCAAGGCCGTGTCGATGAGTGAGGTGGTCGTGTCGGCCTCGCGGGTGGAGGAGAGTCGGCTGACCTCGCCGGTAGCCATCGAGAAGCTCGACATCCGGGCCATCAAGGAAACGCCGGCGCCCAGCTTCTACGACGCGCTGGAAAACGTGAAGGGCGTGCAGATGACGACCTCCTCGCTCACGTTCAAAGTGCCCAACACCCGTGGCTTCAACATCCCGAACAACTTCCGCTTTATGCAGCTCGTGGACGGGGTGGACATGCAGGCCGCTACCCTCGGGGTGCCACTGGGCAACGCCATCGGGCCCACGGAGCTGGATATTGCCAGCGTGGAAATTACGCCCGGCGCGGCCTCGGCCTTGTATGGCATGAACGCCATCAACGGCATGGCCAACCTCGCCACCAAAAGCCCGTTCAGCTACCGGGGCCTGAGCGTGTACCAGAAGGTAGGCGTCAACCACGTCGATGGCCAGGACCGGGACCCGAGCGTGCTCACCGAAACGGCCGTGCGCTGGGCCCAGGCCCTGGGCCCGACGCAGCGCTGGGCCTACAAAGTAAACCTGAGCTACCTGCGCGGCACCGACTGGCTCTCCGATACCCAAACCGACCAGAACCCGCAGCGCCTGAGCTCGGCTAACCCGCGCTTCCCGGAGCTGAGCGGGGCCAACAACCCCGCCGCCGACCTCTGGAACCGCTACGGCGACGACAACGCCGGCAACGTGAGCATCACCATTCCCTACCAGGGCCGCAACGAAACCTTTAACATCCGGCGCACGGGCTACTACGAGCGGGACCTCACCAACCCCATCGTGCGCAACATCAAGGCCGACGCCAGCCTGCACTACAAGCTCACGGATAAGCTGGAAATGAGCTACGGCTACCGGTTTGGGCTCATGGACGGCGTGTTTCAGCGCGGCAACAAGATTCAGCTCGACGGCGTGACGGTGCAAAACCACAAGCTGGAGCTGAAGGGTCAGGATTTCACGGCCCGGGCTTACCTGCTGGTGGAAAACACCGGCGACTCCTACAACCTCAACCCGCTGGCCCTAAACCTGGACCTGCAAAACGGCTCCAATGCGGCCTGGGGCGCCAAGTTCCGCACCGAGCTGCAGCGCCAGTTGGGCGCCGGCGCCCCCTTGGCCGAGGCCATGCGCCAAGCCCGCACCGCAGCCGATGCCGGCCGCGCCGTGCCCGGCACCGCCACTTTCGACGCCCTTAAAAACCAGATTACCAGCACCAACAACTGGGACAGCGGCGTGAACGTACCCGGCGCGCCCATTCCCGGCGGGGCCGCCCTCACCCAGCGCAGCCGCACCTACCACGCCGACGCCCTCTGGAACCTGGGCCCGCGGGTGAAGTTCGTGGATGTGGTAGTGGGCGCCGATGCCCGCCTCTACGAGGTCATCCCCGACGGCAACAATTTCGTGGACTTCAGCCGGCCCCTCTCGGAACGCACCCAGCCCGGCGGCAGCAACCAGTACTACCAGAAAATCGGGGGTTTCGGGCAGGCCACCAAGCTGCTGCTCCAGGACCGCCTGAAGCTCACCGCCTCCCTTCGCCTCGACTACAACCCCGAGTTTGACCCCAAGCTGAACCCGCGCCTGGCGGCCGTGTACACCGTGGCGGCCAAGCACAACTTCCGGGCTTCCTACCAGAACGGCTGGCGCTTCCCGTCCCTGTTCGAGGCCTTGTCCTTCGTCAACAACGGCAACGTGCGCCGGGTGGGCGGCCTGGCCCGCGTGAACGAGGGCCTCAACTACCTCGACAACTCCTACACGCTCACCTCCATTTCCACCTTTAACGCGGCCGTGAATGCCTACGTGGCCGCCAACACCGGCACCACAGCTTCGCAAGCGGCCCTGCGCCCCGAAATCCGCAGTCTGCTGCAAGTCGGCAACCTACCCACGGAGCAGCCCGAGCAAATCAACGCCTACGAGGTGGGCTACCGCAGCGTGCTGCTCGACAACCGGTTGTCGATTGATGCTAATGCCTACTACAACATCTACTCCGGCTTCCTGGGGCAGGTGGAAGTGAGCGTGCCCAAAAACGCCAGCGGCCAGCAGGTGCCAGTGGGCTCCGATGAGGCCGTGCTGGCCGCCCTGGCCACCAACCGCGCTGCCCGCCAGGACCGGTACCGCGTGTACACCAATGCCCGCAACAACTACCACAGCTACGGCTCTACCCTGGGCCTGACCTACAACTTCTACCAGAAGTTTACCCTGGGCGGCAACGTGAACTATAACGCCCTGTCCGACAACCAGGAAGCTGACATTTTCGTGACCGGTTTCAACACCCCGCACTGGGTCACGAACGTGACCTTCGGCAACCGTGAAATTGTGCGCAATGTGGGCTTCAACGTGGTGTGGCGCCACCAGAGCACCTTCACCTGGGAAAGCCCCCTGGCCAACGGCCGGGTGCCCGCCTACCAGACGGTAGATGCCCAAGTGAACGTGCGCCTGCCCAGCCTGAAATCAACCATCAAAGTGGGCGGGGCCAACCTCTTCAACAACCGCTACTTCCAGTACGCCGCCGGCCCTACCATCGGCGGGCTCTACTACGTGGCCCTAACCTTTGATAACACGGTGCTCCGCTAAAAATAGAATTAGAAGCTAGCTCCCCTCCTCAGCTGAGGAGGGGAGCTAGCTCTAACAACCAGCCTTCTTGTTATGAAACGGTTACTCTCCCTGGGCTTCCTACTACTCCTAAGCCAGCACGCGCTGACCCAGAAGCAGTACGTGCGCGAGCAGCAAACCTGGGTCGGCGTGTTCAACCAAACCCGCTTCTCGTCGCGCTGGGGCACCTGGACCGACCTGCAACTGCGCCTGCACGACCACTACGTGCGGGACCTTGCCCAGGGCCTGGCGCGGGTAGGCTTGACGTATTACCTCACCGATGATGTGCGCCTGACGGCCGGCTACGCCTACGTGCACCACTTTCCCGAAGGCACCCGCACCATCAGCCAGGCGGAGCACCGGCCCTGGCAGCAGGTGCAGTGGTTTACCAAGTTTCCGCGGGCCCGCCTGATGCAGTGGGTGCGGCTAGACGAGCGGTTCCGGCGCACCATTCAGGGCGGGAATGAGCGCACCGACGACTTCAACTTCAACTACCGCGCCCGCTACAACGCGGCCCTGTTTCTGCCCCTGACCAACAAGGGCTTTACGCCCGGCGGGCTGCAGTTTCTGCTCAACAACGAAGTGATGATGAATTTCGGCCGGGAGATTCGCCTTAATTACTTCGACCAGAACCGGCTGTTTGCCGGCCTGGTGTATCAACTGAACCCGCACGCCCAGCTGCACGGGGGCTACATGCACCTGTTTCAGCAGCTGCCCGCGGGTAGCACTTACCGCAATCAGCACACCATCCGGGTGTTTTACTTCCACAACTTCGACCTGCGGCCGACCCCGCCGCCGGTGCCGACTACCCCCACTTCTGCCCCGTAACCTCATGGCTGATACCCCCAAACTTTCCGAAGTAGAGCACGTCAAGCAGGCCAGCAACTACCTGCGCGGCACCCTGGCCGAAAGCCTGGTGAACCCCCTCACCGGCGCCCTCTACCCCGACGATACCCACCTGATTAAATTCCACGGCTCCTACCAGCAGACGGACCGCGACCTGGACTCGGAGCGCAAGCGCCAGAAGCTGGAGCCCCTGTACTCGCTCATGATTCGGGTGCGGGTGCCGGGTGGCATTGCGACCCCAGCCCAGTGGACGCGCATGGACGCGCTGGCCGACCACTACGGCAACGGCACGCTCAAGCTCACTACCCGCCAGGCCTTTCAGCTCCACGGCGTGCTCAAGCGCAACCTCAAGAAAACCATCCAGGGGTTCAACGAGGCCCTGCTGGACAGCATTGCCGGCTGCGGCGACGTGAACCGCAACGTGATGTGCAACCCCAACCCGCACGAGTCGGCGGTGCACGCGGCGGTGTACGAGGTGTCGAAGCAAATCAGCACCCACCTCACCCCGCGCACCTCGGCCTACTGGGAGCTGTGGCTCAACGGCGAATCCAAGTTCAGCAGCGCGCCGAATGAGGGCGAGGAAGACGCCGAGCCGATTTACGGCCGCACTTACCTGCCCCGCAAGTTCAAGATTGCCCTGGCCATTCCGCCCCACAACGACACCGACATCTTCGCCAACGACCTGGGCCTGATTGCCATTGAGGAGCGGGGCCAGCTCGTGGGCTTTAACGTGGCCGTGGGTGGCGGCATGGGCATGACCTTCGGCATGCCCGACACCTACCCCCGCCTGGCCAGCCTGATTGGGTTTGTGCCCGCCGAGAAGGTAGTGGACGTGTGCGAGAAGATAGTCACCATTCAGCGCGACTGGGGCAACCGTGAAAACCGCAAGTTCAGCCGCCTCAAGTACACCCTGGACCGGGTGGGCCTCGACGTGTTCAAGGCCGAACTGGATAAGCGCCTGGGTTTTGCCTTGGAGCCGGTGCGGGCCTACCAGTTCAAGAGTTCCGGCGACGCCTTTGGCTGGAGCCAGAGCCCCGATGGTGCCCACCACCTGACCCTGTTCGTGGAAGGCGGCCGCGTGGCCGACCGCCCCGGCAGCCAGCTCAAAACCGCCCTGCGCGAAATAGCGGCCTTCCACCGCGGCGACTTCCGCCTGACCGGCAACCAGAACCTGGTGCTGGCTAACGTCGCGCCCGAAGACCGGCTGACCATCGAAACCATTCTGGCCCAGTACGGGGTAGCCGTGGCCACCACTTCGGGGCTGCGGCGCGGGGCGCTGGCCTGCGTGGCTCTGAATACCTGCTCCCTGGCTTTTGCCGAAGCGGAACGCTACATTCCGCAACTTATTGATAGATTGGAGCCCGTACTGGCCGCGTATAACCTCACCCACGACGACATTCTGATTCGGATGACGGGCTGCCCCAACGGCTGCGCCCGGCCCTACCTCGGGGAAATCGGGTTGGTGGGCCGCGCGGTGGGGCGCTACAACCTCTACCTCGGCGCCGCTTTCAACGGGGAGCGGATGAACAAGCTCTACAAGGAAATGTTGGACGAAGACGGCATCGTGGCCGAACTCACCCCGCTCTTCGCCGACTACGCCCAAAACCGCCAGCCCCAGGAGCACTTCGGCGACTTCCTGATTCGCCAAGGCTACGTTCAAGCCACCACCAGCGGCCTGAATTTTCATGAGTAGGTATTCCTGCTCGTAAGGTAATTAACTGAACGTCATTCCGAGCGAAGGCGCAGCCGCAGCCGAGGAATCTTGCCCGTTAGTAATCAGATTAGTTTGGCGACATCAGCACGCGAGATTCCTCGGCAAGCTCGGAATGACGTTCTATTGCCATCCTGCCCCTACCTCCTCTCCAACCAACACCAACCAATGCCTCTCTCCAACGAACTTCTTCCCCAGCCGGAGCCGCCGCCGCAGCACACGAGCAACCGGCTGTTTCCCGTCTTTCTGAAGCTCGAGCAGCTGCACGTGCTACTCGTGGGCGGGGGCTACGTGGGGCACGAAAAACTCGCGGCCCTGCTCTCGAACAGTCCGGCGGCCGCCGTAACGGTAGTGGCTACCTGGTTTTCGCCGGAGCTCAGGGCCCTGGCCGCCCGCCACCCGCTGGTGCAGTTGCGGGAGCAACCCTACCACACCACCGACCTCGTCGGCCACGACCTGGTGATTGTGGCCACCAACGACAAAGCCCTGAACCTCAGCATCAAGGCCGATGCCACCCGCCAGCGCCTGCTCTGCAACGTAGCCGACACGCCCGAGGCCTGCGACTTCTACCTGGGCTCCATCGTGCAGAAAGGCGACCTGAAAATTGCCATCAGCACCAATGGCAAGTCGCCCACCATTGCCAAGCGCCTGCGCGAAATGCTCACCCAGGCGCTGCCCGACGAGCTGCACGACGTGCTCCAGCGCATGTCCATTATCCGGGACAAGGTCGGCGGCGACTTCGCCCATAAAGTGAAGTCGCTGAATGCCGTGACGGCCGAGCTGACGGGCGGCCCGGCCTACGAGTCGCCGGCGGCGGCGCGGTGGCGGCGCATTGCTACCACGGCGCTGCTGGCGTTTGCGGCCATGCTGGTATTCAACATTCTCTCCTACTACTTCACCTGGCAGCAGGTATGGGGCGCCGCTACCCACTCCGATACGTTCTGGCTGTTCGTGGTCATTGGGTTTGGCGCCCAGCTGATTGACGGCCTGTTGGGCATGGGCTACGGGGTCGTTACGGCCATTAGTTTGATGAGCCTGAATATTTCCCCGGCGGCGGTGAGTGCCAGCATTCACACGGCCGAAATGTTTGCCAGCGGGGCTTCGGGCTACCACCACTACCGCTTCGGCAACGTGAACAAGCGCCTGTTCAAGGTGCTCCTGATTCCGGGCGTGTTGGGCGCTATTACCGGCGCCTACCTGCTCTCGAAATTCGGGGAAACCTATGCGGTTTACGTCAAGCCGTTGCTGGCGGTGTACCTGCTGCTGCTGGGCGTGCGCATCATTTCCAAGGCCTTTTCCCAGCCCGGCCCGCGCCAGAAGCACAAGAAGCTAGGGTTGCTGGCCGCGGCCGGGGGCTTTCTGGACTCGTTTGGCGGGGGCGGCTGGGGCCCCCTGGTCACCAGCACGCTCATTGCCGGGGGCCGCACCCCGCAGTACGTCATCGGCTCGGTCAGCGTCACGGAGTTTTTCGTCACGTTTGCCAGCGCCGTTACGTTTTTTGCTACCCTGGGCATTTCGCACTGGCAGATAATTCTGGGCCTGATTGTGGGCGGGGTGGCGGCCTCGCCCCTGGCCGCCCGCCTGGCCGGCCGCATTCCGGTGCGCTGGATGTTCGTGGGCGTAGGCCTCATGGTAATCGTGTGGAGCCTCTGGGCCCTGCGCAAGGTGTTTATGTGATATTCAAAAGGTATGCGCCCAAATAAAAAGCCCCACCGGTTGACCGGTGGGGCTTTTTGTTGCACCTGAAAGTTAGCTTTACGCGACTTGACGTTGAGCTTCCTGGCCTAGATTGCTGTGCTTGCGGCCGTAGCCGTAGTAGATAGCCAACCCAATAGCCAGCCACACGGCCAGGCGCAGCCAGGTTTCCCAGGGCAGGGACACCATCATCACCAGGCAGGTCAGGATACCGAGGATGGGCACCAGCGGCACCAGCGGCGTACGGAATCCGCGGGGAGCGTTGGGCTCTTTTTTGCGCATGATGAGCACCCCGATGCACACCATCACGAAGGCCAGCAGGGTGCCAATGCTCGTCATTTCGCCTACCACCGAAATCGGAACGAAGCCGGCGAACAGGGCAATGAACACGCCCAGCAGCAGGTTGGATTGCAGCGGCGTCTGGAAGCGGCTATGGATGCGGGCAAACACGGGGGGTAGCAACCCGTCCTTGGCCATGGAGAAAAACACCCGGCTCTGGCCCAGCAAATCCACCAGAATAACGGAGGTGTAGCCGATGATAATGGCCAGAATCACGGCCGAGGAAAGCCAGGCATAAGGCGTTTTCTCGATGGCAATGGCTACGGGGGCGGCGCTGTTCTTGAACTCGGTGTAGTTGGCCAGACCCGTCATTACGTGGCCGAAGAGCACGAATAGCACGGTGCAAATCAGCAGGGAGCCGATGATGCCGATGGGCATGTTCTTCTGCGGGTTCTTGGTTTCCTGGGCCATGGTAGCTACAATATCAAAGCCGATGAACACGAAGAACACTACTCCGGCCCCGCGCAGAATTCCGCTCCAGCCAAACTCCCCGAACACGCCCGTATTCGCGGGGATGTAGGGTTGGTAGTTGGCCGGGTCGATGTACTGCCAGCCCAGGGCAATGAACACCAGCACCACGGTTACCTTCAGGGTCACTACCAACGCATTAAACCACGCCGAGCCCGAAGTACCCCGGATAATGATGAGGGTAATAGCCAACACCACCAGCATGGCCGGGATATTTACCAGCCCGTGCACGGCCGTGCCATCGGCGAGCGTAGCCGTTTCAAACGGCGACAACACCAGTTGCGGGGGCAGGTTGATGCCGTATTTGCTCAGGAACTTAAGCAGGTACTGCGACCAGCTAATGGCCACCGTGGCGGCCCCCACCGAGTATTCCAGCACTAAGTCCCAGCCGATAATCCAGGCAAACAGCTCGCCCATGGTGGCGTAGGCGTAGGTGTAGGCCGAGCCGGCTACCGGCACCATGGAGGCAAACTCGGCGTAGCACAGGGCCGAAAAGGCGCACCCCACGGCGGCCACCACAAACGAGAGCGTCACGGCCGGCCCGGCGTTGTTGGCGGCGGCAATGCCGGTCAGCGAAAACAGGCCCGCGCCAATAATTACCCCGATGCCAATGGCAATGAGGCTGAAGCCCCCCAGGGTTCGTTTGAGGGTGTGGGCGCCGGTTTCGGCGGCTTCCTGCCGTAGCAGTTCCAATGATTTTTTAAGCATAAAAAGCATGCGCCAACGCTACCGTTGGCTGGTGAGTAAAAAGCCCGGCGCCCTTGCTACCTCAGCTATACGCGACTATCATAGCACAGCATAAGCCATTGCCAATCAACTGTTTACCACCTACCTGGACGCACCAGATAGGTAGCCAGCGGCAAGCGGCGCCGAAAAAGAGAAACGAAAGAGTACCCTGCTGCCACGGTGTTGAGGGCTACGCCGTGGTTATCAAAGCAGTCCGTTCAGGTTCAGCAACAACAGCCCTTGCTACAACAGGCCTGCGAGTGGGCAGACGCCCGGCAGCGGGCAGCAGAAACGAGGAAACGGGTACGACGGCAGGGGCAAAAGTCCACGGCTTGTTGTTTTTATATGGTCAGGAATTGGCACCGTTCCAGCAGTTGCGGATGGTTGCCGACGCGTCAGTGAGCCTGTCTCTCAGCGCCTCTGTATAAAAACAATCCTTTGGGCTAGAAAGAATTGATGGCGCAAAGGTAGAACCGGAATTCTGCCTCTGCAAACGCCCCATTACCTGCTACCTGTTGCCCGCCGAGTAACCTGAGTTTGCCCGCTGCAGACTAGCAGCGCAGCCCGAAAACTCAATTGTATACGATCTGTCTATCAAGCAAATACCACAACGATTGATTTGCTGCACTGAAGTTTAACCTGAAAATTTAAATTTTTCCAGCCCCTGCTACCCTCGGGTTTTGGTCAAAGTTGGCACCTGAGTTGCCTATTGACCTGCCAGAAGCCTAAAGCCTGTTCCGGACCACGGCCTGCTTCTTTCGCTGAATTTAACCTATCCAACATAGCCATGAAAAAGCTCCTCGTTCTCTTCGCCGCTTGCTCCTTTTCCGTTGCCGCCGCCTCGGCCCAAACTACGCCCGTGAAAGCGGCCCACGGCCAGCACCAAAAGGGCGCCAAAGCCAACAAAACGCCCGAGCAACGCGCCGAGCAAAAAGCCAAGAGCCTGAGCCAGAAGCTCGGTCTCTCGGCGGCCCAAACCGAGCAGGTGCGCCAGCTTCACCTGGCGCGTTTCCAGGAAATGCAGGCCCAGCGCACCCAAACGGCCTCGGCTGCCGATAAGCAGCAGCGCCACCAAGCCATGAAAGCCAGCAAGGACCGGTACGAAGCTCAGCTCAAGCAGATTTTGAGCGCCGAGCAATACACCAAATACGCACAGCTCCAGGCGCAAAAGCAAGCCAAGCACAAAGGCCAGCACGAGCACCGCAAAGCCAAAAGCTAAGCTCATTACTTCTCAAAAAAAGCCCCGTTTCCCTGGAGAAACGGGGCTTTTTGTTGCCATTCTATCTGAGCGCATTTCCTGCAGGCCACGAGAAGTCAGCACTTGTTTTCCTGTTTAGGTTGCAGGAACGAGGGGTGCAGGCGCAGCACCGTTGGCGGCGTGTAGCCACCGCAGGCGGTAGCAGTTCATGGCCGTATCGCCGAGCTGCTCCAGCAGGCGGTAGTTAGCCACTGCTCCCACCGCGGCCCCAATCACGGGCACCAACTGGGCCATCTTGGCCAGGTCGATGTAGTCGCGGTATTCCTGCTGGAAGGTGCGCCAGTCGAACTTTTGCACGTCGGGGGGCAGGGTGTAGCGGTAGGTGTCCCAGTGAGCTACGCGCTGGTACACCTGGTTGCGGGTGTGCTGGCTACTGAAGGCCAGTTGAAAGATGTGGAGCAAAAACAGCCGCTCGGTGTAGTCGCGCACGTCGTGGCCGTAGAGACTGGCCACATCAAAGAGAAACTTCAGCTTCAGGCCCAGCAGCAAGGGAAAATCGGCCAGCCCCAGCAGAAACCCGCCGGCTCCGGTCACGGCACCCTCAGCCGCGGCCGTATTACGGTAGTAGCGCAGGGTGTTGCGCACAGCTGCTTCGCGCTCGGCCAGTGTGGCTGCAGCCTCTGGGCGGCGGGTAGTATGCGTGGAGCCAAACAGCACCCCGCGCACCATCTGCTTGATGGCTGCCGTAATGGCCGCGTGTACTTTCTCCGGCAACAAAGCATTGAGCCGGGCCTGGGCCCGCCGCGTCAGGCGCCCCCACAGCGTAGGCTTTTGCTGCATGCGGCGCTGCCAGATGCGCAGCTCCGTAAACGCCGGTTCTTCTAGTAGGGCCATATGAAGTGATACTGCCGCCGCTCGCACAGGGTTGACCGGGGAACTACAGCTTTCCTTTCAGATACAGAATCTCCCGGTTCATGAAGATGGTATCGGGGCCGGGGTAACGCTCATTGTAGTCCAGCTCGACTCGATATATCCACTCGTGGGGCTTTATCTCGCCTGGTTTTACATTTGGCGCGGTCGGGGTAAAGCGCACAATACCCGTGTCGCCAAGCATCACGGCCGTGTCGTAGGTAGGGCTTGCCAAGGAGGGGCGGTACGTAATGTGGATAGTCCGCGGCTTGCTTTCCGCCGGGCCAATAGCGGCAAGTACCCGCGGATCTACATACACGCGGGTAGAAAATTCCTGGCCGGTAAGGATAGTGTCGCGGCCGCGGGAGCTAACGGCGCTGGCCGTAGGCGGGGGCGGCGGGGTGGCCTGCACGGCCCGTTTCTCAGAATCGGCGGAGCAGGCAGCCAGTAGCAAAGCGCAACCCAGCGCCGGAAATAAGTTGTTCATAAGTGCTTAATCAGACGTCGGGGGCTGGCGCAAGCTGTAGATGCGCTCAATTATTTCTACCACTTTCAGGCCTTCCAGTGCATTGGTAGTGGCGCAACTGCGGTTTTGGATGGTATCAACTACATTTTCGATTACCTGCACGTGGTTGGCCGCACTGCCCTGGTAGGCGCCGTAGTTGTTGGCCGGATTGGTGGGCGGTAGGGCCGGCAGGTGGTAGTCGCGCAGGTGGCAGTACTCTACCTTATCAAGATACTGGCCGCCGAGGCGGAGGCTGCCGTGCTCGGCCACTACCGTCAGGGAGCTTTCCAGGTTCCGGTCCCAGACGGCGGTGCTGTACTGCAGCGTGCCACTACCCCCGCGCACCAAGTCAAACGTTACCAGGCCGCTGTCCTCAAACTCCGTGAGGTTCTGGTGGTTGAAGTCGCGGAAGCGGGCCGAGATATTCGTAATGTCGCCGAACACCCAGTAGAGTAAATCCACAAAATGGCTGAACTGGGTGAAAAGCGTGCCGCCATCCTGAGCCTGAGTGCCCCGCCAGCCGCCGGGGCGGTAGTAGCGGGCGTCGCGGTTCCAGAAGCAGTTGAGCTGCACCAGATATATCTGCCCCAAGGTGCCCGCCTCATAGATCTGCTTAAGCCAGGCGGCCGGCGGCGAATAACGGTTCTGCATCACCCCAAATACCAGCCGGTTCATCTGCCAAGCGGCGTGCACAATGGCCTGCGCATCGGTTTTGCGCAGGGCCATGGGCTTTTCAATAACTACGTGCAGCCCCGCCTGCAACCCCGCTATAGCCTGGGGCGCATGCTGGTAATTTGGTGTAGCTATAGTGAGTACATCAGCTTCGGGCCCGGCAGTAAGGTACTCACTCAGAGCAGAATACAGCGGCACACCCGGAAACTCCGTGGCCAGCGCCTGGGTAAGCGTTGGATCTGTATCGACTAGCGCCACGAGGGTAGCGCCCGGATGGCGCACCACCAACGCGGCATGTCGGCGGCCAATATGGCCCACGCCACAAATAACGAAACGAACGGCAGCACCAGAATCAGCCAAAGCCAGGAAAGTAAATGCGGCGGGAACAGCGCCGCCGCAAGCTCCGAAAAAACCGCGGCTTCATTGATACAAAAAAGCCCGTAGCGCCTACTGCGGCACTACGGGCTTGCTGAGCTTTCCGTACGGTAAGCTGTTACGCTGACTTTACAACAGCCGTTTTAGCTCGTTGAAGTTATTGTTGCTCACGTTTTTGCCGGTGCAGCCCAGCTGCTGGGCGCTGCGCTGAATGCTCTGGATGCGGGAGCCCGGGTTAGGGTGGGTGCTCAGAAACTCGGGAGTGCCCGCCGCGCCTTGCTTTTCGGCCTTGATGAAGAAGCCGGCCGCCCCGTCGCAGGAGTAGTAGCGGGTACCGTTGAGGTAGATGGTGGAGTACTTATCGGCCTCGGTTTCAAAGCTGCGGCTGAATTTAAGCTGCCCCAAACCGGCCGCAATCTGCACAAGCTGATTGGAGGAGCGGTTGCCCAGAATCAGGCCCAGCAACAAGCTGGTACCGTACTGCTGCTGAAGCTGCTGGGTGCTGTGGCGACGGTCGGCGTGGGCAATTTCGTGGCCCAGCACCCCGGCCAACTGGTTTTCATTGTCCAGGAATTTGATCAGCCCAGAAAACACGTAGATGTGGCCGCCGGGCGTGGCAAAGGCGTTTTGCGTCTGGCCGTCCTTGATGATTTGCACGTCCCAGGGGAACTGGGTGCGGTACTTCAGGTTGCCGTTGTCCAGCACGCGCTTCACTACCCCATCGAGCAGCTGATAGGCGCGCGGGTTGCGGGAGCGTTCCAGCAGCTGCCCCTTGGCGCGGTACAGCGAGTCGGTTTGTTTGGCCACCTGGGCCCCCAGGGCAATATCCTGGTTGATGGAAAACAGATTGATGCCCTGTTCAGGCTTGTGAATGGCCGCGGTAGTTAGGCCCGCAACCACGGCCAGGGGAAGAAAAAACTTCAGAAATGAATGGCGCATAGTACAAAGAGGGGAAATTATGACGGAGGTAGTACGAGAAAAAGAAAAAACAGTGCCAGCAAACTGCCGGCCTTGTTCCCGCTGCTGCCTGTCTGATTTAAATACGCAAGACGCCGCAGCCAGCCTACGCTTCCGCCCAGCTACGCACTACCTCTGCCACGTAGGCTACCTGCTCGGGTCGTAGCGTAGGGTGAATAGGCAAGGATAATACTGTGCGGCACAAACGCTCGGCCACCGGAAACTGCCCGGTTTGGCAGCCCAAGTACTGGTAGGCCGGCTGGGCGTGCACCGGCAGCGGGTAGTACACAGCGCTGGGCACGCCGTGAGCCGCCAAGTAGTGCTGGAGGGCGTCGCGGCGGCCGGGCTCGTCGGCCACGGTTAGCGTGTACTGATGAAATACGTGCGTACTCCGCGGGTCGCGTGCGGGCACCTCTAGGCCGGGTACCGCCGCCAGCGTTGCGTCATACTGGGCGGCTATCTGCTGGCGGGCGGCAGTCCACTCCTTGAGGTAGCGCAATTTTACCCGCAGCAGGGCAGCCTGCACCGTATCGAGGCGGGAGTTCAAGCCAATGTGCTCATGGTGGTACTTGCGGCGCTGGCCGTGGTTGGCGAGCTGGCGCAGGGCAGCAGCCCGCCCAGCACTCCGGGTAAGTAGGGCCCCGCCGTCGCCGAAGCCCCCCAGGTTTTTGCTGGGAAAAAACGAGGTGGTGCCGACCTCCCCCACCGTACCGGCCCACCAGGTTTCGCCGCTGCGGGCCGTAAACTGCGCACCAATGGCCTGGGCATTGTCCTCAAGTAAAGCCACTCCGTGCTGATCGGCCAGGTAACGCAGCGCTTCCAAATCGGCGCACTGCCCGAACAGGTGTACCGCTACCACGGCCCCGGTGCGGGAAGTTATGGCGGCGGCGGTAGCAGTGGGGTCAAGATTAAAAGTTCCGGGCAGCACATCCACCGGCACGGGCCGCAGCCCAAGAACGGCTGCGGCCTCCAGGGTAGCCACGTAGGTAAACGCCGGCACAATGACCTCGGCTCCCGGCGGCAGCCGCAGGCTCATCAGGGCTAGTTGCAGGGCGTCGGTACCATTGGCACAGGGTACTACGTGAGCACCACCGAGGTAGTCGCCCAGCTCCTGCGCAAACTTGCCCACGGCGGGTCCCTGAATAAAGGCCGCTTCCGCCAGGGTGTGCGCTACGGCGGCATCCAGCTCGGCCCGGAGGGGAGCGTGCTGGGCGGCCAGGTCTAGCATGTGGATTGGTAGGCGCGGATCAGGGGGTAGCGGCACGAAAAGAATACTAGAAAGCGAAGAAAAAGCAGGCTTCAAAGATAGAACGGCAACTCAAACCCCGGGGCTAGAGTGGTGCGTAACCAGGAAAGTAGCTGTTGCGTTAAGCAACCCACGGGCTACATCGTAGCCTTCCTATATTCTCCCTCTCTCCCAACCTACTCTTACGCCATGTTCAGGAAAACCCTCACCGTCAATGCCCTTTCTGCCCTGCTCGTGCTGGGCGGCGGTGGCGCCCTCGTCACGAGTTGCAGCCAAAACCAGCAAAACGAAGCTTCGGCTGATGCTGACCAGGCGTACAACGACTTCAAAACCTTTGTCTCGGAAACGGAAACGAAGACCGAGGCCGTAGCTTCCGAAGCCGAAGCCGATTACGAGCAGGAAACGGCTCAGCTTAAGTCGGACTTCGACGCCAAAGTAGCGGCCGTAGACAAGTACGCGGACCGCTACGACGATGCCCGCCGCCAGGAAATTGAGCAGCTGCGCACGCGCTACACCACGGCCTACGACAAGCGCGAAATGGCCTGGAAAAACCGTCCCGGCGTAACCAGCGCCATGTCGGGCTCGGGTAGCACTACTGCCGGGGGCAGCACGAAAATGGGCCAGTACTACAAGCCCACGAACCCAGCCGCCCAGCTCACGGCCGCCAATGCCCGCCAGACCTACGAGGCCTTTGTGCGCGACATTAAGGTAAACGAGAATAAGTACGACATCGACGATTGGCGCAATATCAATGCCGAGTGGCGGGCCCTCGACGAAGCCTACGACAAGGTAAAAAAGGATATTCCGGCCCGCGACTTGGCCGAGATTCAGAAGGAAAAGCTGAAATACGCCGCCTTTAAGTCTTACGATAAGGCCGAAGCTCGCGTGGCCCAGGGCGCCGACGCTACGGAGCGTGGGGCAGAAAACGCAGCCGCAGAAACCCAGGACGAGCGCGCGGCCGTGGGCCGCGCCGCCAGCAACACGGCTGATGACGTAAAAGAAGCCGGCAAAGATGTCGGCCAGGGTGCCGCTAAAGTGGGCAAGAAAGTCGGTGGCGCAGTAAAAGGCGCCTACAAAGAAGTAAAGTCGGAGGTCAAAAACACCGATAACGACTAGGCTTCCTCTTTTTTGAGTGCCAGCGCCGATTCTTCCACGGAAGGGTCGGCGCTTTTTTGTGCAGCCTGGGTGCTTACCGGCAGCGGAGGCGCACTGGTACTTAGTTCACTTAGCAGCCAGTAGAGCTTTAGTGCATCCAGCTGCCGCAGGCTGGGGCGGCCGGAAAGTAGATTGCGGCGCACTTGCTCCCGGCGCAGGCCAAACGCGGCCCGCACGGCGTTGCTTAGCCCCCAGCGCTGCAGGCGCAACGCCGCCCGTAGCAGCCGGGTGTCGGCACCTAGCCCCTCGGTTCGGTAGAGTTGCACCAAGTTGCGTACGGCATCGTGGCTTTTCTGCAGAAAAACTGGAGCGGGCTCCAAACCATTGTGTAGCACGGGGTTATCCAAGTGCACTACTCTAACGCCGGTATGGCGCAGTAGCCAGCCAAATTTTGTGTCCTCGTGCCCATAGCGAGTCAGGCCCTCATCCAGGCCCAAACGGCGAAATATGTCGGCCCGGATCAGCAGGTTGTTGAGAGTAAGCTGCCCATGGGGCGCCCGCTGGCGCACGGCAGCCGGCCGAGCCTCGCGGCGGCACCCATACAGCCAACGGAGCCGCAGGGCTTCTTCTTTGGGAGGCTGGGCCTCATAAGTTGTTCCCCCTGAAAGCACTCGGGCCCGGGTGCGAGCCGCTGCGTAACGGGCCAGAAAGTGGGCGTCGGGCAGCAGACTATCGTTGTCGAGGAGCAGAAGCCACTCCTGGCGTGCGGCAGCGGCCAACTGGTTCCGAATGGCCGCGCGGCCCACGTTGTACTCCAGTTCCCGGTATTCTACCCCGGGTACAGAAGCCAGCTCCCGGTTTTTCAGTCGATAGACAGAAGCAGAGCCATCATCAAGGCAGTGAATTTCAACCGGGCCGCGCCAGTTTGGAGCCTGCGCCAGTAGGGCACGCACCAGTGGCCGCACATCGTGGTTGAACACCGGAATAAGCACGGATAGGCCCGTCATGCTGCTGCGAAAAAAGGAGGAAGCAAAATGCCGTAGGCAGCGTAATATCGGGGATTTTGCGCAATTTCTCGTCAGCCTAGCCCAGCCGCCCATTGGTTGCCGGCTATGCGCAAGACTACTTAGTAGCTTACAGGGCCAGCTCGAAGGGAGCTATGGCCGAGTCAAGTAGCTGCCCCTGCTCGCACTTCAGCACCCGCCGCGGATACTGCCGGATAAGCTGGTAGTTGTGGGTGGCCATGAGTACGGCCGTGCCGGCATTGTTGATTTCTACGAACAGGCGCATAATACTGTCCGCCACATCGGGGTCGAGGTTACCGGTGGGTTCGTCGGCGAGCAGAAGCAGGGGCTCATTTAGCAGGGCCCGGGCAATGACGACCCGCTGCTGCTCGCCCCCGGAAAGCTGGTGGGGCATCTTGGAGGCCGCATTGGCCAGACCTACCCGCATGAGCACTTCTGAAATACGCTGCTGCTTGCGTGCCTTCCCCGACCAACCCGTGGCGTTGAGCACAAACAGCAGATTATCGGCCACGGAACGGTCGAACAGCAGCTGAAAGTCCTGAAAGATGATGCCCAGCTTGCGCCGCAGAAAGGGTACTTTGTCGCTGCTGCTAAGCTTGGGCAAGGGGAAACCCGCTACTGTACCGGAACCAGCGGGCAGGGGCAAATCGGCGTACAGGGTTTTGAGCAGGGAGCTTTTTCCTGACCCGGTGCGGCCCACCAAATATGCAAATTCTCCTTTTTCCAGCGTAAACGTGACTTTTTGCAGCACGGTGTTTACATCCTGCATGATGTAGGCGTCGTGCAACTCAATAACGGGCGTGGCAGAGGTAGGCATAGTGGCGAAGATACAGGGCAGGCTCCAGAAACACGTATTCCGAGCTTCGAGGAAAGCCTGCGAAACAGACTTGCCCTCGAAGCTCGGAATCAGGAGCAGCCAGGCAGCTTACAGTTCGAGCTTTTGCAGTTTTCCAAACTCTAGCCCCTCAATGACGGTAGCCAGCTCCGTTTCCTTGCCCTCCAGCCCGTAGCGGTGTAAATCCTTCAGGGGCCGGTCGGCGCGGAAGTAGGCAATGAGCACGAAATGCTCATCCCGCAGCTGAATGTAATCCGGAATTTTGGCCTTGCCTTTTACTTTGATGATATACATGAGGATAATGTGAGAAACGTGAAAATGTGAAAAATGTGAACATGGTGCTTCCGCACATTCGGCACATTTCTCACATTCCACACATTATATGCTACCCGTTCACCTTCTTGTGGTCGGCCAGGAAGGTAGCCAGGCCTTTGTCGGTGAGTGGGTGGTTCAGTAGGCCCGTAATCACGTTCAGGGGGCAGGTTACCACATCGGCGCCCAGCTCAGCGCACTGAATCAGGTGGGGCACGTGGCGCACGGAGGCGGCCAGCACTTGCGTGGGGTAGCCGTAGTTCGAGAAGATGTCGACAATCTGCTGGATCAGCAGCAGCCCATCGTGCCCGATGTCATCGAGGCGGCCCACGAAGGGCGACACGTAGGTAGCGCCGGCTTTGGCGGCCAGCAGGGCCTGTCCGGCCGAAAAAATCAGGGTGCAGTTGGTTTTGATGCCCTTGTCGGAGAAGTAGCGGATAGCCTTGATGCCGTCCCGGATCATGGGCACTTTTACCACGATGTTGGGGTGCAACTCCGCCAGGGCCTCACCCTCGCGAATAATGCCCTCGTAATCAGTGGCAATAACTTCGGCTGACACGTCGCCATCCACGATTTCGCAGATTTGCTGGTAGTGGGCCATCACGGCATCGGTGCCCTTGATGCCTTCCTTAGCCATCAGCGAAGGGTTGGTGGTCACGCCGTCGAGCACCCCGAGCTCCACAGCTTCCTGAATTTCCTTCAGGTTGGCAGTATCAATGAAAAATTTCATGCGAATAGATTGGGAACAACGATGCCCAAAGCTAATCACGGATTAAACGGATTTTTCGGATTGCGCGGATTTTATACCGTTTGGCTCGCGGTGCCGCGTTTGCTAGGGGGCCAAAAACACAGCAAGCGCCTCCCTATGGAAAGCGCTTGCTGGTATTGAGCAGATAAAGAGGCATCCGTGAAATCCGGTTAATCCGTCTAAATCCGTGATAAAAAAAGCGAGCCAAAATCGCACCGCTCAACCGTCTACCCTTGCTACCTTCCGGTCCTGGGGGAGTTCAACAGGAGCTGGTCGTTCTGACTCGCCGGGACAAAGGTAAGCAGCTATTTCGGCAGAAAGCACACCCGCAGCAGATATTTTTCTGGGTTAGGAGGTAGAAGCAAGAGTATCAGATCATTTTATTCCAGTAGGCGCCTCTTCCGGAAGCAATTTAGTGCTGCCAGGCTCTGGCAGCAGCCTTGCTCCGCTTTTTTAAGTCGCGCTTGTACCCCTTAATGGGCTCTAGTTTGAACAGTAAGTCGGCCTGACTGCGGGCCACACGTTCTGCCGCCACATAGCCCGCAAAGCTCACCTGCACTACCGGAGCCGCCGTTGTAGTAGGCAGCAGGTAATTGCCTTCTGAGTTGGTACTCACGGAATGCTCTTTGTCGCCTAGTATCATAACGGTAGCCCCCATCAGCGGCTTCCCCCACTCGTCTACTACATTGCCCGCCAGCAGTTTGGCCGCGGGCTTGGCAGCCGTTCCCTGAAGAGCCAGCCCCCGCGACGGAGTTACTCGGGTGACGGCCAGCAGATCGGCGGCCTCACCGGCGGCTGATGGAGCCGGATCAAGCTGCTTGGTTTTCTCGGGCTGTTGGGCGAGGCTATCAGCTGGCAGCACCAAAGCACCTAGCAGTGACAAGGCAAGTAACGGAAGAGGGGAACACATAAAGCAGGGCAGGAAACAGGTAAATAATTTCCTCAAAGATGTACCACGCTCCTCTTCCTGTAAAGGCAATCTAATCCTTATTCGTGACTAGTATTAACTTAAGAAACGCATAGTATTATAGGCGGATAATACCATGTATACCACATTAAAAGCAGTTATATATTGCAAAAGCCGAGCAGCTATTACCTCGATTTGTGACCTTGTTTACCGAGGCAATTACCCAATAAAACAAACTACTCAGCAAGGCCCTTGCCGGGGGTGGTGCCCAAGGCGGCACCTGAGTTTTACGTGCTGAGGAAGCAGAAAAGTCGGGGAGTATCTGCATGCGGGTGCTTCAGGTCTGAAATCTGCGCCGTACTTTTGCCCATGCCTCAACAGATTCTCATTCTCGATTTTGGGTCGCAGTACACGCAGCTCATTGCCCGGCGCATCCGGGAACTGAACGTCTACTGCGAAATTCATCCTTATACGCACGCCCCGGACCTCACTGAGGACATCCGGGGCGTTGTGCTTTCGGGCTCGCCCTGTTCCGTGCGCGACGCTGACTCGCCCAACCCCGACTTGTCCGAGTACTTGGGCCGCGTGCCCGTGCTGGGCGTATGCTACGGGGCCCAGCTGCTGGCCTACCAGCAGGGCGGCGAGGTGCTGCCGGCTACCATCCGGGAGTACGGGCGCGCCCGTCTCACCCGCGTCCACCACGCCTCGCCCTTGCTGCACGGCGTACCCACGGAGTCGCAGGTCTGGATGTCGCACGGCGACACGATTAAGACCCTGCCCAAAGGGTTCGATATCATTGCCAGCACCCCAGAGGTAGCGGTGGCGGCCTACCAGATTCAGGGGCAGCCGACCTACGGTATTCAGTTTCACCCCGAGGTTACCCATTCCGCCGACGGCAAAACCCTGCTCCAGAACTTCGTGGTGAACATTTGCGGGCTAGACCAGAGCTGGACGCCGGAGCACTTCGTGGACAGCATGGTGGCAACCCTGCAACGGACTATTGGCCAAGAGGACCAAGTAATTCTGGGCCTTTCGGGCGGGGTTGATTCCTCGGTGGCGGCGCTGCTGCTGCACAAGGCCATTGGCAAGCGCCTGCACGGCATCTTCGTGAACAACGGCCTGCTGCGTAAGAATGAGTACGAAGACGTGCTCCACTCCTATAAGGACCTGGGCCTGAACGTGCGCGGCGTGGATGCTTCCGAGGAGTTTTACGCGGCCTTGCAGGGCCTTTCTGACCCCGAGTTCAAACGCAAGGCCATCGGCCGCACCTTTATTGAGGTGTTCGACCGGGAAGCCCAGAAAGTAGACGGCGCCCGCTGGCTGGCCCAGGGCACCATTTACCCCGATGTAATTGAGTCGGTATCGGTAAAAGGTCCGGCCGTGACGATTAAAAGCCACCACAACGTGGGCGGCTTGCCCGACAAAATGAACCTGCGGATTGTGGAGCCGCTGCGGGCCCTGTTCAAGGACGAGGTGCGCGAGGTAGGCCACACCCTGGAGCTGCCCGCGAACATCCTGCACCGCCACCCCTTCCCCGGCCCCGGCCTGGGCATCCGCATCCTCGGCGACATCACCCCCGAGAAAGTAGACCTACTCCAGCGCGCCGACGCCATTTTCATAAACGGCCTAAAAGAGCACGGCTTGTATGATAAAGTGTGGCAGGCTGGCGTGATGCTGCTACCCGTGCAAAGCGTGGGCGTAATGGGCGATGAGCGCACCTACGAACGGGTAGTGGCCCTGCGCGCCGTAACCAGCGTAGACGGCATGACGGCCGACTGGGCCCACCTGCCCTACGAGTTCCTGGCTCAGGTTTCAAACCAGATTATCAACCAAGTGCGTGGCATTAACCGCGTCGTCTACGATATCAGCTCCAAGCCCCCGGCAACTATTGAGTGGGAATAAGTGAACTGCAAGAAATAACAGGGTAAAAAAGGCCGCTCGGGAAAACAGGCGGCCTTTTTTTACCCTGTTATTTACCCTGTTATTCTTGCTACTCACTTTGCAGCAGCTCCTCTACTTCCAGCAGCAAGGCTGTGTTTTCCAATATGTCGCGCAGCTGGGTTAGCTCCACCAGGGAGAACACCAAGGCCAACCGGGGCGCCGCCGTGCGCAGGGCAATGCTACGGGCTTCCGGGTCGCGGGTGTGCAGGCAGTAGTGCCGCCATGTTTCCGTGACGCAGTGTCGAAACTCCTGGAACTCAGCGGGGGTAGCGGCCATGGCTACATTGCCAAAGCAGACGTGCAAGTGGCAAGTGCGCGGGCACCGGGCGCAGTAACCGTATTCGTTATGATGAAAGAACTGGGCCATGCGAAGTTGCTTAGGAAACGTTGGATGGCACAAGTATAACTATTTAGAAAAATTCTAAATAGTTAACACTAAAATTTCTTGGCCTTCTCTACAGCTTCTGACCTTATCCGCACGATTACTCTAATCTACCGGATGCCCCTGGGAAGCAGTTGAAACGAGGGCACCAGCCGGACAGTAGCCCCTTACAAGAAACCCTGGGCTTGGCTGCGTGTCAAAACCATTGTTCTACGTAAGAGCAAGTTGCTACTGAGGTTGCTGGTTGAACAGGCCGCCATCATCCGCACCCTTAGATCAGGAAAATACCTGCCCCGCGCTTAAAGCAGCGAGCGGTAGTAAGGGGTTCACCACTGGCCCAGACGCTACGTCATTTTCTGCGTAAAACCGCACCGGCCCTTTACGCTCTCCTTGCCCTGTATGAAACGACCGTCCATCCGCCAGTTCCTGGTCCTAGCTGTGCTGGGGTTGCTAGTGGCGGTGGTGGCAGGTACGTGGCTGCTTGGGACGCGCTGGGGGCAGCGCCGCCTGGAGCAGGCTATTAGGCAGCGGCTGGCTCAGCAGTCAGATTTGGTGGTAGCTCCCTTCAGGGTAGATTTTTCGGTGTGGCGCAACTTCCCGCACCTCACGGCTTCCGTGCACCACCTTTCCCTTACCGACACCTCCTACCACCGCGCCGTACCCGTGCTGCGCATTGAGCGGGCCGATATGCGGGTGGAGCTCCAGCAGATATGGCGCGGTAGCATCCGCATCAGCCACGTAACGCTCCAGAATGGCACGTTCCAGCAGTTCACCGATTCGCTGGGCCACGACTGGGGACTACGCGGCAAAGGTCCGCGCCGGGTTACTCCTGCCGGCCCGCCCGATTTCAACCTGGACTCCCTGGTGTTGCGGAACGTGCGCGTCACGGACCGTAACGAGTTGCACCACAGCGGCTTTGCGGCGTACGTGCGCCAGGGCCGGCTAACGGTTCGCTCCCGCGGCGGCGTAGCCCAGGCCCGTGGGCGGCTCGACGGGCAGTTGGTTTACTTGCGGAGCGGCCGCGGCAACTTGTTTACCCAGGAACCGGTGGTGGCCCTGGTGCGCTACCGCTACGATTTCCGGCGGCGGGAAGGTACTTTCTTACGCACCCACGCTACGCTCAACGGCGACACGATTCTGGTTACCGGCACCCACCGGGGGGCGGCTCCCGGTGAGCCGCGCGGTACCCGTCTGAATCTGCGCTTTCAGGGCACTCAACCCCTGCTGGAAGTGCTGCACGTGGCCCTACCCTCCGGTTTGCAACGGTATTTGCAGGGAGCCCGCAGCCGCAGCCACGCCCGTATTTGGTACACCATTCGTGGGATAAGTGGCCCAACCACCCGGCCGCGCACCATTCTGCGCTTTGCCTTGCGCGGGGCTCAGGTGCAATGGGCCGACGCCGCCCGCCGGATTCAGCGCTGGGATGCACGCGGCATTTTCGATAATGGCCCTCAGCACTCGCCTCGTACCACTTACTTAACTTTTACCCAGTGTCGCCTGTACTCGCGGGCCGGCCAGCTGGAAGCAGCCCTGACAGTACGCGACTTTACCCGCCCTCACCTGCTGGGCCGGGTGCGGGGCCGCACCGAGCTGCAGACCCTGGCAGCCGTAGTGGCGCCCCGTTTGTGGCGGGCCCGGGGCGGGCAGGCCGCTTTGGACCTGCAGCTCAACGGCGCCGTACCGGAAATCCCGGACCGCCTGGCGCGGCGCACAACCCGCCCCGACACCCTCCTCCCCATTCTGGCTGCCCACGGCACCGTCCGGCTCGAGCAGGCCGCTTTTACCGTGCCGGGCCGGCAGGCCGCCATGACCGGGCTGAATGTGCTGGTGCGGCTGCACGACAGCCGCTGGATTCTGGAAAACCTGACGGGACGGCTCAACGGCATGCAGGTGCGGGCCAATGCCACGACCACGTACTTACTCGCGTATTTCAGCGGGCAACGGGCCGCTACGACCATTACAGGCTCCTTCGGAGTTGATGAGTTGCACCTGCACGAGTTGCGCCGGCTGCTAGCCCCGCCCGGTCGTAGCTTCCGCTCCGGCCGAACGCCGCGACCGGGCCGAAGCCGCAAGCCGCAGCTAGCAGCCCGGGTCTTAAATTTCCTTCCTCCCGGGCTTCACTTAAATGTTCGGCTACAATGCGGGCGGCTGGTAGTGGGCACCGACACCCTACAACAGCTAGCCGCCACCGTGCGCCACGACGGGCGGCGGGTGCAGCTTACGGATTTACGGGGGCACATGTGGGGCGGCACTATCCGGGGGGTTATTAGCTGGCCGACTGACACCCTCACGCCGCCCCCCGTGGCCGCCCAGCTGGCCGTGCACTTCCGCACCCTGCGCTACCGGCAGCTGCTGGCCCGCCTGACCCGGCCGCCGCGGCGCAGCGCCACTGCTCCGGCGGCTCCTACCCTGCGCGAGGTGCTGCTGGCCGCCAACGGACAGGCCCTCATTACCATCGACCGGCTGCTGCTACCCGGCCCTGAGCAGTTCACCAACCTGCGTTTGCGCGTGGATAAAAATGGGCCGCGCTTTCTGATTCCGGCCTTAACTTTTACTATCGGCACCGGGGGCACGGGGCGCGTAAGTGCCAGCGCCCTGCTGGCCGGCACGCGGCTGGCCCAGGCCCGCACCGACATTGACCTGCGGTATGCATCCCTGAACGTGCAGCACCTGTTGCAGATGCTGGCCAGCCTGAGTACCCTACCCTCCACCTCGCCGGAGCAGGTCCGACCGGCCGCCGCCCGTGGCCGCCTTCGCCCCTCGCCGTTTTTGGATGGCACGATAACCGGCCGGGTGCGGGTAACGGCTGCCCAAATGACGTATGGAGCCCTGCGGGGGCAACATTTCCGGCTGTTGAGCAACTTGAAGGCCGGGCAGGTACAGGTAGAAGAATGTGCTGTGCAGGCCCTGGATGGCTCGTTGCACCTGCGCGGCACCCTGCGAACTGATGCCGGCACGGCCACCCGCCCCCTACATGCCCAGTTACGGCTGCGCGACATTCAGCTGCCCAAGCTGTTCGAGCTGGCTCATCTACTGAGGTTCGACGTGGTGGGGCCGGACAACATCCGGGGCAGCATGCGTTGCGAAGCCGACGTGCATACGGAGCTGGGCCCCACCTTTTTGCCCTTACTTTCCCAAACCCGCGCCTTTCTGCGTACGGATCTGCGCGACTTGGAGATGATTGAGGTGGAAGCCGTTACCCAGGCCCTGAAACTGCTGCGTGAAAAGCGCACTGGGCACTTGTATTTCGAGCCCGTGCAGCCGCGCTTTGTGCTGGAGGGCAGCCGCCTCCTTATTCCGGCCCTAAGCCTGAGTAGTAACCTCACTGATATGACCGTAACCGGCGAGTATTACCTCACTGGCCAGGCCGATCTTTACGTGGGGCTCAGCCCGCTGCAAGCCTTGTTCGGCGACAATAAGAAGCGCATCAGCCGCATTCAGAGTGGAGAGGCCGAGCAACGGCCCAGCCGCGGACTGGTGTACATGAACCTGTACCGGCAACCTGGCAGTCCTTACAAGGTGCGGCCCTTCCGCAAGCAGGAACAGCAACGCCAGCAAGCCCTTATTCAGCGGCAGTACCGGGAGTTGTTGCAGCGCCAGCCCCTGGATACCACGTTACGGTTGCTGCAGTAGTGCTGACGGGTAGTGCAAGGAGGATTTGTTACAGTTGGCTACCAGGGCCGTATTACTAGAAGGCATGGTGGGGGCGTAAATTCAGGTGTCATTTCGCGCAAAGCAAAGAATCCGGATTAGCCTTCTCTTGGCTTGACCCAGATTCCTTGCTTTGCGCGGAATGACACCTACTTACTGTGACGTTTGTCTGATACTGCTAGAAGCCCTTGGGCAAATCAATTCCGCGAATCGTGCGGAACAGGCTGATGGCGTTCTGGTCAGTGAGGCCGCCGATATAATCCGTGAGCAGAATGATTTGCTCGTAGGCCGAAGCGCCCTGCTGGTGGGCAATGGCCCGAAATTGCTCGGGTAGCAACTGCACCACTTTGCGGGAACGGGAGCTTTCCTGCGGATCGAAGGTGGCGTGCAGAAACGCATCGAGCAGCCCGGCCATTACCTCAAAGCCCGCAGCCTCGATTTCCAGCACCGGGCGGCTGCGGTAAAGGTGCTCCATCGTGAGTTGATGCACATGCTGAAGCTGGTCCCAGCAGTCGAGTTGCTGCACCAGGGGCTCGTCGGAGCGGCCGCGCAGCAGGTCGGGGGCCCGGTCGGCGAAAAGGCGGGCGGTTTGCTGCACCAGGCGGTTGATGAGGCGGGCGCGCAGGTAGCCCAGCTCCTCGCGCCAGTCGCGCCAGTCCAGGGAGCCCCGGCGGCCGGGTGCGTCGCCCAGCATATCGCGCAGCACCCGCAGGCCGGTTTCGCAGGGAATGAGGCCCAGTTTAAGACCATCCTCAAAGTCGATGATGCGGTAGCACAAATCATCCGCGGCCTCCACCAGGAACGCCAGCGGATGACGGTGGTAGAAGCCGCCCAAATCGGTGCCGGGCGGCTTGGGCAACAACCCCAGCTCCCGGGCTACCTCCTGAAAGCGAGGGGCTTCGGTCTGAAAGTAGCCGTACTTTTTCTCGCTCGTGCCCCGGGTAAGGGTGGCCTCTTCCACCACGGAAGGCCGCGGATACTTGGTGAAAGCGCCGAGGGTAGCGTAGGTCAGCCCCAACCCCGCCGAGCCGCTGCTGTGGGCCGCGTAGGTGTGGGTAAGAATCCGAAACCCGGCGGCGTTGCCCTCAAACTGCTGTAAATCGGCGCGCTGGGCGGCGTTCAGCATGCGCACAAACGGCTCGGCGGCGGGGCTGCGGAAGTACGCCGAAATGGCATCTTCGCCGGAGTGCCCGAACGGCGGATTGCCAATGTCGTGGGCCAGGCAGGCGGCAGCCACAATGTCGCCGAAGTCACTATCGAGGTGGGGCAGCTGCTGGGCCAGGCCGGTGGTTTCCTCCAGCAGCAGCCGCCCACCCAGGCGCCCCAGGGAGCGGCCTACGCAGGCCGTTTCCAAGGAATGGGTCAGGCGGGTGTGCACAAAATCGGTTTCCGGCAGCGGCATTACCTGGGTTTTGCGCTGCAGGCGCCGAAACGGGGAGCTGAACACCACCCGGTCGTAGTCCTGCACGAAGGCGCCGCGCACGGGCGGCGCATCGGTTACCACATGTAGTTGGGGCTGCTGGGGGTAGCGGCGGCGGCTGAGTAGCCGTTCCCAGCTCATGGTAGGAGTATCGGGCGAGTCGGTTTGGAGGTGCATCATCAGGGAGGCAAGGTACAAGGCAGCGGCAAATCAAACGGCTATTTCTTCCTTACCCGTTGCGACTACCCTTTCGGGCGGCTGCCTACCCCTTACAGCTCGTCCGGCTCCCGGTGCTGGCCCAGTAGGCGCACGGTAGCGTAGCCCAGCAGCAGAAACACCCCATAAAGCAGCGTCACGCCCCAGGTGCCGCGGTGCATGGTAGGGTGCAGAATGCGCGAGACGATATCGTAGAAGAGGGTAATGGGGTTGGTGAGAATATCCCAGCTGTTGAAGCGCAGGTAGCGGCCCAGGTACACCCCGAAACTACTCAGCAGCAAAGCCAGGGTAGCAAAGGCCCAGCCAGCACTCCAGCCCAGGCGGCGCGTTACTAGCAGCTGCATATCGGTCAGGGAGGCGTAAGCCAGCATCAGGCCGTTCCAGGCGCAGCTCAGAATCAGGGCCAGATCATACCAGTACGGCACGCCGGGGCGGGGCTCCAAGTGAAACAGGTCGGTGAGGATGTAGGGGGCATTGGGAAAGAACAGCAGCCACACGGCCCCCACCGGCAGCAGCACCCGGGCTTTCAAGCGTCCAGCCGTGAGCCCCAGCATGGTGCTCAGCCCGAACGGTATCAGGGCCAGAAACAGGTTCCAGAGCAGGAATACAAAGGAAATCTTGTGGGTCAGAAACACCCGGAAGGTAATTAGCACCACACTGAGCGCCAGCGAGGCGCCCAGCACCAGCATCAGGTTCAGGCGCTGCCGCAATTGGGGCGCGGATAACGTAGCTACGGACATCGACATACCACTAAGTACGAACTTTTAACCGGAGGTAGTAACGCAAGGTTGCGGCCCGGCATTGCGCAAGGAACCCAAGTAGCGGGCCTCTCCCCCGGCCCCCTCTCTGGGAAAGCCTAACGTGAACTCTTCAGCGCGGAGCTTTGGAGGTTTCGCCTCAAGTTCAGCTACCGTATTTACACGACAAGTATAAAACGCTGTACCGCGAAGCTTTACTTCGCGGTACAGGCTATGTGCCCTGGGAGGTAGCTATTTCTGGGGTGGGGGCTGAAACCGGCTGCGGAATGGCCTACACCCGCCTCTAACTCCCGTCCTTACTCCGGCACCCCGCCAGCGGCCCAGCGCAGGGTAGCCTGGGTTTGGGCGTATTTGCTTTGCAGCTCGGCCAGCTTCACCCGGGCCGAGACCAGGCTGGCTTCCCGGGAGTTGATCAGAAACACAGAGCTTTCCCCGTTCTCGAAGCGGATTTGCTCGCCGTTGCGCAGGCGCTCGGCGTTGCGCACGACCTGCTCCTGCAGGGCCAGCTGCTCCCGCAGAGCTTCCCAGTCGTTGGCGACGGTGCGCACGGTGGTTTGCACCTCGCGGGAGTCCTGTTGCAAGTCCAGTTCGGCTTCGCGCGTTTTCAGGCGGTTGAGCTGGAGCTTGGCCCGCTCCTGGCGCAGCAGCAAGGGGTAGGCAAAGCTCACGCCCAGCTTGTAGTTGTTTTCCAAGTAGCTGCCGCTCAGACTGGCGGGCTTCTCGGGGCTGAAGGGCTGGCCGGCCTGGAGCAGGTTGTAGTCGAGGGTGAGCTTGGGCAGGAGCTTGTTGGAAAGCAGGCGCTGCTCCACGCTGAGCTGGCTGAGCTTGGCGCGGCTTTTCTGCAAATCCGGGTGAATCTGCTGGGCCAGCTGGGCCAGGGCCGCCACCGAGTCGGGGGCCAGGGTGCGCCAGTCGGTGGGGCCGGGCAGGGGCTGGGGCACAGCGGCGGTAGGCAGGTCCAGGGGCTGTTGCTGCTCCGACCAGAGGTAATTGCTCAGCAGCAAGGTAGCGTTGCGAAACTGCACCCGGGCCTGGCTGAGCGTTGCCTGGCGGTTCTGCAGCTCCGTGAGGGCCTCTATGGAGTCGATGGCGGCTAAATCGCCCAGCACCACGCGCTGGCGGATGGCCCGGAAGCGCACATCGGCCAGGTCGGCATTGCGGTCCAACAGCTGCAGGCGCTGGTAGTTCAGGCTCCAGTCCCAGTAGTCTTTGGCCGCCTGGAGCAGTAGCTTGTTCAGGGCCCCGCGGCGTTCGGCCTCGGCCAGGCCCTGCAGAGCCTGGGCCTGGCGCACGGCGGCCCGGCGCTCATCAATCAGCAGGCCCTGGGCCAGCGGCACCGAAAGGCCCACGTAGCTCAGGCCGGCCGGAGAAGTGTAGTTTTCGGGGTTGACGTAAGTGCCGACCCCCCGCTCAAAGCCAGCCTTTACATCAAGGCCGTACCACACCGGAATGCGCAGCTGGGTGTCCCAGTCGTGGAAGTACTCCTTGCCCTTGAAGGTTTTACCGTAGTATTTGCTGGTCGCGGCGGGGTCGAACAGGCCGCGGGCGTAGCGCACTTCCTGGCGGGCGCGCTCCGGTAGCAGCCCCGCCTGCCGGGCCACTGGGTGACGCAACGCCACGTAGTTCAGCAAATCGGCCAGGGCAAACACCTGCCCCGAATCGGTCGGGACGGGCGCGGCCACCGCTACTCGGGGAGCGGTGGGCTGGGCCTGCCCCAGCAAGCTCAGGCCCAGCAGAAACACTACCCCCATGGCGCGCAGCACCCCTCGGACGGGCAGCACGCCGCCCCTAGCCGACAGTTTTCTGTTGGTGGCTCGCGGGGATTTGGTCTGCCATACTAGCGAATGAGGCCTCACAACGGCTACCTTTTGGCTCATGTGGCTTCCTCCTCTCCCCCGCTGCTTGCGGCTTTATCGGCTTTCTTGGCGTCTTTGCCGCCCTTGCCCGCATCGGCAGGCGAGCCCACGAAGTTGGGGGGGAAGCCGTTGAGCTGGCGCCAGAGCTCATACCAAATCGGCACATCATCGAGCAGGGCCCAGCCGTACACCCCGGAGCCTACCCGCAAGGGTTTGGGCCAAGGTTCCAGCTCGGGGTCCGGGGTAACAATGATGCGGTACTGGCCCTGAGAATCAATGTTATCGATGACAGCTACTCGGCCCCCGAAGGTACCGAAGCTGGTGCCCGGCCAGCCGCTAAACACGAGGGCCGGCCAGCCATCGAACTGCAGGCGCACCTTGCGCCCAACCCGCAGCAGCGGAATATCCATGGGTTTTACGTACAGTTCGGCGGCCAGAGCCGGGGCATCGGGCATCACGCTCACAATGGGCTCCCCTTCCTTTACGATGTCGCCGAGGCCGGTTTTGAGCGCGCGCACCACATAGCCATCCTGGGGCGCCGTAATGCGGTAGAAGCCCGAGCGGATGCTCAGGTTGGCCAGCTCGTTGCGCATCTTGGCAATCTGGCCTTCCGAGTCGAACTGGTAGGCCACGGCCGAGCGCCGGTCGGACTCCGACTTAGCCAGCTTGTCCTGGTACTCCGCCTGCAACGACGACAGCTCCAGTTGGGCGTTGATCAGCTCCTGGCGGGAGGCGCCCAGCTTGTTTTCCACGGCCTGGCGCTTGGCGGTGCTTTCCTGGAACTTAAGGCGGCGCTGCTCCAGCTCCGTCAATGACTTCAGGCCTTGCTTATACAGTTCTTCCTGGCGCTGCAGCTGCTGGCGAGCAATATCAAAGTCGTTGTTGGCGGCGCGCAGCTCTGCCTCGTCGGAGTTTACCTTCAGGCGCGTCTGGGTCACCTTGTTGCGGGCTTTGTCGAGGCTCACGCTCAGACCGCTGCGCAGGGCTACCTGCTGGGAGCTGAGGGCAGCCGTTTTGCCGCGGTTTTCTTCCAGGGCCGCAATTTTGGCTTCTAGCTGCTCGCGGGTGCGCTGTAACAGCTCGGGGTCGAAGTACTTATCCTTGATTTCGGCAATGTCTACCAGCGTGTCGCCCTTTTTCACGCGCTGCCCTTCGCGCACCCGCCACCGCTCAATGCGGCCGGCAATGGTGCTAGGCACGGTTTGGGGGCGGTCCTGGGGGCGCAGGGTGGTCAGTTGGCCGTAGGAGCGGATGTTTTGGGTCCAGGGCAGAAAGCCCGCCAGCAGCACAATCAAACCCAAGCCGCCCAGCCAACGGGCCACCGTACGGCCGGTATTGGGCGTCTGGACCCGCCCAAACGAGTGGAAACGCGCCGTAAGCGGGTTGGTTTCTTCCAACGGATGTTCAGCAAAAGGCACAGGTCAGGAAATTAATAATTTGAAATAAAGAAGGAAGCATGAGCGGTTAGCAGGAAACTGAACGCAAAACCAACCGGGGGAAGGTGCGGTTCAACGGCCGCGCCCTGAGGTTACCTGCTCCAGTCTCCTGGCTGATTGCTCATTGACCACAACAAGGCTACAGCAGTTCCCGCAGTTCGGGCTCGGCGGAAACGGTAGCAAAGGGGCCATCGGCTAGCAGACGCCCTTCGCGCAGCAGCGCCAGGCGCGGGCACAACTCCAGCACCCGCCGGTCGTTGCTGGCAATCAGTACCGTCCAGGCATGCATGGGGTCCAAGAGCTGACGCAGAATGCGCAGGCGCTCCACGGGCTCCACCCCAGGCAGGAAATTATCCAGCAGCAGCAGGCGGGGCCGGCGCACTAAGGCCCGGGCCAGCAGCAGTTTCTGGCGTACACTATCCGAGAGCGGCGTACCGATGCCCAGGGGCGTGTTCAGGCCCAGCGGACGGGAGTAAATGTTGTCGCGCAGGCCCACCAGCTCTAGGACCCAGGCCACATCATCGGAGCTGATGTGAGGCTGGTCGAGGGTCAGGTTCTGGAGCAGGGTACCCTCAAACAGATTTTGATGGGCAATGTTGTCGCCAACGTGGCGGCCCAGGGCCTCGCTGGAAATGTCTTGCAAGGCCAGGCCGTCGTAGGCCACTACCCCGGTGTAGTCATTTAGCAAGCCGGCCAGAATGCGCAGCAGCGTAGTTTTGCCCGAGCCATCGAAGCCCGCCAGCCCCATGTGCTCACCGGCTGCCAGGGTCAGCGACACATCCTGCACGGGTTGCTTGTCGCTGCCGGGGTAGTGGTAGCCCAGGTGGCGCACTTCCACGCGCAGCCCCGCGTGCACGGCTGGCAAGGGCAGCTCCACGCCGGTACGTTCGGGCAGCACCGGCAAATCCAGCACGTGCCCAATCTTGTCGAGGGAAGTCAGGGCGTCGTACACCACATCCAGCTTAAGCAGCACTTTTTCTACGGCCGAGATGGTGAGGATGATTACAATTTCGGCGGCCACAAATTGGCCGATGTTGATTTGCTTGCTGATCAGCAGCCAGCAGCCCAGAATCAGCAGGGCGGCGGTAATCAGGGTTTTAAAGGCCACAAAGCCCCAGAACTGAGTCAGAAGCACCCGGAAGTGGCTTTGCCGGGCCGTGAGGTAGCCGCCCACCAGATCGTCGGTGCGGGTAATGGCCATTTCCTGGCGGGGCGAGTGGCGGAAGGTGTGCACCGTGCGGGCTACGTCCTCGAGCCAGGCTACTACCCGGTACTTAAACTTCGATTCCACCAGGCTGGTTTTCAATCCTTTAGGCCCGGTAAACCGAATCATGAGGGCCAGCAGCAGCACCAGCAGCAACCCGAAGGCAATAAAGATGGGATGGTAGAAAGAAAGCAGAATCAGGCCGAACAGAATTTGCAGGGCCGCCGCCGAAAACTCCACCAGCAGCGTGGAAAGACCCTTTTGCAGGGTGGGCGTATCGAGCAGGCGGTTCATCAACTCCGGCAGGTACTGCCCGTCCAGGGCCTCGGTGCGGACCCGGGGCAGGCGCACGGCAAAGTCAAAGCTGACGCGGGCAAACAACCGCTGCTGAATAAACTCCACCAGATACAGCTGCATTACCTGCAGGGCACCCACCAGAAATGTGCCCACCACAATAAACCCGATGAGCACCACCAACGACGTACTCACGTCGCCGCTGCTCACAAACCCAATTACGGACTGTACGCCCAGGGGTAGCGTCAGGCTAATGAGGCCGGCCAGGGCGGCGTACACGTATAAGTAGGTAATATCGCGCCGCTCGGCAACCAGCAGGCGAAATAGCCGCTGGCCAGGTGTAAGAGAAGATGAGGGAAGATCGGCCATGAACAGGAAAAAAGAGAAATAGCTACGGGTTGCCAGCCCTGAGGCTGGCAGCAATTCGCGGGGGCTTAGTAGGCGTGAAGGGCCCCAAACGCCAGGCCTTCGAGGAAGGCGTAACGGTCGGCGTCGGCGGCAGAATCAGTGAGGGAAGGCAGGTGCTGGGCAAAAAAGAGCTGCTTACGGTTGGCTTCCAGCAGGGTGCTCACCAGGGCGTGTGGGAAGGGGTAGCAGGGCTTCAGCTCCTGCACCACGGCGGCCATATCAGCCGCCAAGCGCTTATACTCCCGAAACAGCCCGGCCTGGTTGTCCTGGTCGACGTCGCGGGTGAGGTAGGCTTTAGAGGCTTCGTGCACCACAATGCGGTAGAGGGCGGCTTCGTCCAGGTCAGTGGTGGCGGGGTCGTCGTGGTGGGCCCGGGTCACAATGCCCAGCATAAGCCGCAGCCGCTGGGCCGCGTCGGGCACGTTGTGGGTGTGGTAGCGAATCTGGTAGCGCACCCAGGCCCAGTACCACGATACCAGGTAGCCGAGCAGGCGGTGCTTGTTTTCGAAGTAGCGGTACAAGGAAGCCTCCGTGGATTCCATGCGCTGGGCCAGCTTGCGGAAGGTAAACTGCTCCAGCCCCAGCTCATCAATCAGCCGGATGCTTTCAGCCAGCAGCCGGCGACCCAGCTCCGTTTCCTGCGGGTCGCGCAGGTAGAGCTTGTCGTTGAGGGTGATGCGTAACTGCGGATTCATCAGTGAAGTAAAGGACTAAGCCAGGGTAGCACTACCTATTACCGATGATAGGTTTACTTTCAGGCCCGACAACAAGTTAGATGCCAAAGCCGGGAGCTGGCAGTACTTTCCATCGGCCCTGCAAAGGTAGGGCGCAGACGTATGGCGCAGCTTAAGACCGGATTAAATGGAACTTAAGTTTTCATTAAAAAGGAGCGGCCGCGTCGTTCTACCCCGGCTGCGTGGCCCGGCATATCTTCCCGGGCGTATCTGCGTACCTTTGCCCGGCGAGCCGCAGGGTTGCGGCGCCGTGCTTTCTGTTGCCTATCTGATCTGGCTCCTCGGTTTATGAGGTCTTACTCTCTCCTGTTTGCTGCTGTGCTCTGCGGCGGCCTTACGTTGTCGGCGCCCACGTGGGCCCAGCAGGCTCCGGCCAAAAAACCGACTACCCTTACCCCCACCGGGAAGTCTACCACGCCGGCTGCCCCTCGCCCCACCACCCGCCCGGCCACCTCTGGCGCAACTACGCCCGGCACCCGTCCGGCCCCCAAGGCTACCCCGACAACGCCGGCCCCTGCCGCAGGCAAGCCAGCTACTTCTGCCGCCACCAAGGCCACTACTACCACCAAGCCAGCTACCCCCGCGGCCACGGTCAAGCCGGCCGTGCCGGCAGCTTCCAAGCCCACGGGCCCACCCCTGCCGGCCAACCTAAACTCCAGCGACCCGGCCACCCGCTACAAAAACGGCAAAACCCTGCTTGACCAAACTCGCTACGAGCTGGCCATGCAGGAGCTGCTGCCCATCACGGCGCCCGGCAGCAAGTTTCAGCGGGCCCCGGAAGCAGCCTACCTCTACGCCGTAGCCGCTAGCCGGGCCAAGAAGTGGGCCGAGGCCGAGCAGATGCTGAACTTGTTGCGCACCGAATACTCGCAGTGGCCCAACCTGCCCGAAGCCTTCTTTCTGCAGGGCCAGGTGTCGTTTGAGCAGGGCGACTTTGAGAATGGCCTGCGCGTGCTGAGTCAGCTGCCCCCCGACCGCCTCGTTACGGAACGGGAAAACATGAAGGCCGCCTACCTGCCCCGCGTCAAGGATAAAACCACCTTCCAGAACCTGCTCCGGGCTTACCCCCAGGACGCTACCCTGGCCCGGGCCTACGCCGACAAACTGGCCAACGGCGGCTGGTACACCGAAGCCGACAAGCCCCAGCTCGACCAGCTCATCACCCAGTTTGCCCTCGACCGTGCCCGCTACACGCCCCGCCCCCGGGCCCAGAAGAAAAGCACCTACAACATTGGGGTACTGCTGCCCTTCGAGTTTGCTGACCCTAGCTGGGAAACCCGCCGCAAAAACCAGTTCGTGACGGACCTGTACGCGGGCATGCGCCTGGCCCAGGATTCGCTGCAGCGGGAGGGACACCCCGTGCAGCTGTTTGCCTATGACACCGGCGCCGACACCCTGCAGCTCAAGCAACTGTTGGCCCTGCCGGAGCTGGCGGGCATGGACATGCTTATTGGGCCGGTCTACAAATCGGGCAGCAAGATTCTGGCCCGCTACGCCCAGCAGAAGCAAATTGTGGTCGTCAACCCCCTTTCCCAGGACGGTGATTTAGTGCTGGACAACCCCTGGCACTACCTCTTCGAGCCCAGCACGGCTACCCAGGCCCGGCAGGCCGCGCAGTTTGCCTTTACCCGTCTGGGTGGCCCGCGCACAGCCGTGGTGCTCTACGAGGACACCAAGGACGAAACCGCCTTCGGGCAGGCCTACAAGCAGGCCTACGAGGCTCTGGGCGGGCGCGTGCTTCAGCTGCGCCGCATTAACTCCGACGTGGAGGAGTCCTTAAGCGCGGGCTTTGCTGGCCTCGATTTAAAAACCATCGGCCACTTGGTAGTGGCTTCCGATGGCAAGAAGGCCGGCACCTACACCCTCGGGGCCCTGAAGGCCCAGGATGCCCGCACCCCGCTTATCACCTACGCTTCCTGGCTCGATAACAACCGCATTGGCCTGGGCCAGCTCGACGCGCGCGACGTGTACTTTGTGCACCCCAAGTTCGTGGACCGTACCGGCTACGGGGTGCGGCGGGTACGCCAGCTCTACACCCAGCGCCAGAATCTGCCGCCTTCGGTATTTGCTTTATCGGGCTTCGAGCTGCTGTATTACTTTGCCAACCAGCTTCACCAGCACGGCCCCGCGTTTCAGCAGCAACTGGCCAATGGCGGGCCGGTTTCCGGGGCGGTATTTCAGGGTATCGGCTACCCCGACGGCAGCCACGATAACCAGTACGTGCCCCTGACCAAGCTGGAGCGGCTGGAAATAGAAGTTCTGAACCCAGTGGGCATTCGGTAGGTTATTTACCTGCTGCCGCACGCATTCAGTGCCGCCGCGCCGGACCAGCTCTGGCTTCTTTTATCACGCCGCGGGAGGCCTCTGGCTTCCGCTACATTCCGCTTTCATGTCGCAAGCAACCACCTCCTCAGCTCCCACTCTACCCCTCACCACCAGTGACGCCCTGTTTACGCGGGCCAAAAACCATATTCCGGGCGGCGTAAACTCGCCGGTGCGGGCTTTCCGGGCCGTAGGCGGCCATCCGGTGTTTATGCAATCGGCCAAAGGGGCCTGGCTCACCGATGTGGACGGCAACCGGTACCTGGATTTCATCAATTCCTGGGGCCCGATGATTCTGGGCCACGCCCCGGAGCTGGTGTTAGACGCCGTGAAAGAGGCCGTGCAGGGCTCCCTGTCGTTTGGGGCGCCCACGCGCCGGGAGGTAGAAATGGCCGAGCTCATCAAGCAGATGGTGCCTAGCATCGAGAAAGTGCGCCTGGTAAACTCCGGCACCGAAGCCACCATGTCGGCCATCCGGGTAGCCCGCGGCTTTACGGGCCGCGACAAAATCATCAAGTTTGAGGGCTGCTACCACGGCCACGGCGACTCCTTCCTGATTGCCGCCGGCTCGGGTGCCCTCACCCTGGGCGCCCCTGATTCGCCGGGCGTCACCCAGGGCGTGGCCCAGGACACGCTCACGGTACCTTACAACGATTTGGCCGCCGTGGAGCAGATCATAGCCGCCAACGAGGGGCAGGTAGCCGCCCTGATTCTGGAGCCGGTGGTGGGCAATATGGGCTTGGTGGCTCCGCAGGAAGGCTACCTGCAAGGTTTGCGCGAGCTGTGCACCCGCCACGGCATCGTGCTGATTTTTGATGAGGTGATGACCGGCTTCCGGCTGGCCCGGGGCGGCGCCCAGGAGCTATACGGTATTACGCCCGACCTGACTACCCTCGGCAAAATCATTGGGGGCGGTATGCCCGTAGGCGCGTACGGCGGCCGCCAGGACATTATGGACAACGTGGCTCCGGCCGGCAAGGTGTACCAGGCGGGCACGCTCTCGGGCAACCCCATTGCCACGGCGGCCGGCATTGCCCAGCTCACCTACCTCAACGAGCACCCCGAGCTGTACGACGAGCTCAACCGCATTACCACCCGCATTGCCGACGGCACCCGCCAGATTTGCGCCGAGCTGGGCCTGAATTACACCGTTAACCAGGTCGGCTCCATGTTCAGTGTGTTCTTCACCAGCCAGCCCGTTACGGATCTGGACTCGGCCAAAACCTCCGACACGGAAGCCTTCGGGCGCTACTTCCGGGCCATGCTGCACCGCGGCATCTACCTGGCTCCGGCCCAGTACGAAGCCCTGTTCGTGAGCACCGCCATTACCGATGACCTCGTGGACCACTACCTCACGGCCTGCCGCGAATCCATGCAGGAAGCCCACGGGCTGTAAGCGAGGTGGTGATTCGGTGAGTGAGCTGATGTGGCGCGGACATCGGGCGCATCAAGCCAGGAGACGCCGCCCTCCTGCCGCTCATTTGCTAGCCTCTTGTTAAGTGACAAGCCCTTACCTCCAGTGCGGAGGTAGGGGCTTTTCCTTTAGGAAAGCTCGACTGACCCACCTCAGACGCTAGGCCTTATGCTAGTTCCTGGCCACGCCAAGCACATTTTTGGCCTTTCTGCTCGCCTGCCCGCCTAGTGCAACTGCAAATTCCCGACCTTTGCCGGAAACCATCCTTGCCCTATGCCCCGACTTTGTCAGTTGCTACCGCTGTTTTTGCTGCTGTGGCTCGCTGGGCCGGCCGTGTTGCTGGCACAAACCGAAACCCCTGCCGCGGCCAACAAGCGCCTTTTCGACCGCACCGTGGACGAGCTGAACTTCCGCACCATGGAAACCGTGTACGACAAATCGTTTGCCCGGGGCAAGTTTCCCGTGTCGCTACGTACGGCCAAAGCCCGCAAGGCATTTGACAACTTCCCCGGCCGGGATGACCTGAAAAAGCTTTTCCTAAACTACAACGGCGTTTCGGACCGTTTCAAGTCCCGCTTTGGCAAGGGCCGCACCGACCTGGTAGAGTTTGAGAAGCAGCTGAATAGCATTCTGGTTGACCGCAACTTCGAGTTCTTTATTCGGGTGCTGCCCCGCGACGAGCGGGTGGCCCTGATCCGCAGCCTGCAGCGGGTTATCAAGCAGGGGGCCGCGCAGTTTAACGCCTCCCAGGATGCCGCCCCCGAGGAGCTAGCCGCCGACGGCGCCGCCGTGCCCCCGGCCGACATCGACCCCGCCTCGGCCCCCGCTTCCGCCGCCTCCCCCGACGTAACGGCCGAGGACCCGCAGCCCGAACCTGAGGTAGCGCTGGCCACGCCGGCTGCCGGCTACCCCGCTCCCCGTTCCCTCGACTCAGCGCCGCGCCACGATTGGATGGACTACCTTACCCTGCTGCTTGCCGGCAGCTCCTTGCTGGTGCTGCTCTACGTGGTTACCAGCGTATTACCCGACCTACGCAACCGCCTCGATGCCCTGGCCGAGGACCAGGAACGTCCTACCCCTCCTGCTCGCACCCGCCGCTCCGCGCCCTTGCCCGAAGACCGGTACGAGGACGAGGACGACAATTAAAAATGCGGAGTTGGCAGCGGCTCGTTGCGGCACTTTCCAGGTAAGCGCAACGAATAGCCGCCTAATTCTTCGTTTTTAATTCTTCATTTCTAACTGACTTCATGATTCTCACCGACCAGCAGATTCTCGCCGAAATTGAGCGGGGCAACATCGTTATTGAGCCCTACGACCGCAGCTGCTTGGGCACTAACTCCTACGATGTGCACCTGGGCCGCTACCTGGCTACCTACCGCGACGCCGTGCTGGATGCCCGCAAACACAACGAAATCAACGTTTTTGAAATCCCGGAGGAAGGCTTCGTGCTGCAGCCCGGCACGCTTTACCTGGGCGTAACCGAGGAGTACACCGAAAGCCACGCGCATGTCCCTTTCCTAGAAGGCAAGAGCAGCGTGGGTCGCCTGGGCATTGATATTCACGCCACGGCGGGTAAAGGCGACATTGGCTTCTGCAATACCTGGACCCTGGAAATCAGCGTATCCATGCCGGTGCGCGTGTACCACCTGATGCCGGTAGGGCAGCTCATTTACTTTGCCGTGCAAGGCAACGTCGAGACCTTCTATAACCGCAAGGCTAACGCCAAGTACAACGAGCGCACGGTAAAGCCTGTGGAGTCGATGATGTGGAAAAACAAGTTTTAATCGCGCATTGCTGGCTAGCCTAAGCCCCGGCCTCGCTCCGGGTGACACTGAGTAGCTAAGCCGCGCATTTTTCCGTCTTATATAAACTCACTGGCACAGTTTTTCGTTAAGAAAGGATACAACGGCAGGTTTCGAAGCTACTGAAACGTGCTGTTTTGTTTGCATCTGACCTGTTCACGATATCTTTTCCCGATGAAAAAGAAACTTGCTGCCGCGACTGCCCTGGTGCTTGCTTCGCTGGGGGCCCATGCCCAACAGAAGCCTGCTACTCCGGCCTCGCAGGATAAACCAAGCCAAGCTTCCGCCCGTCTAAACCCCGTACAGGCCCACGCCCGTCAGCTCTCGGATCAAATGGCGCGTGAGTTGCGTCTGAATGGCTACCAGAAAACCCGTCTGCAGGCTATTAACGAGGATAAGCAGGCGAAAATCGCCGCCATTAATCAAAAGAACGCCGGCAACGACCAGCTCATCAAGCAGCAGTGCGACGCTGTGTGCAAGGAGCGTGACAAAGAGTTGCAGGCTGTGCTCAGCACGGACCAGTACAGCAGCTACTACGATTCGCGGCCGGCGTACAACCAGTTCAGCATGAATTACGGCAAAGCGGCCAACGCCATCTTTGTCAACTCGGTCCAGAACCCGTTGCCGGCCAGCAGTAACGGCGCCACCATTGGTCCGGCCAAATCAGCAGCCCCGGCTACGCGCAGCCGCCAGTAAGCTTCTCAAGTACAGCGCACGTAGCGCACAAAAAAGCCCCGCCAGAATTATCTGGCGGGGCTTTTTTTACGTCGTTTAAACCCTAGCGCTGCTTGCGCTCTTCTTCCTCAATATGGTCCATCAGTTGGCGGCACAGGTCGCGCATCTTGGTGGCCATTACGGAGTCGTTGGTGGCCGTGATGATGCTCTCGGCCATGGCACCCATGGTATCCACGTAGAAGCGCTTCATCTCATCCACCGGCATTTCCTTGGTCCAGAGGTCAATCTTCATGGTGCCGCGCTCGTCCCGGTCCCAGAGGGCAATGTTGATGGCCTTGGCAAAGTGAATATCGGGGCCCGCATCGGTAGCCGACCAGCTGATAGCCTCGGGTACCTTCTGATCGTCGAGGGCGATGCTGAAGCGGATTTCAGATTTCTTCATATCACGGATTTAAACGGATTATTCGGATTTCACGGATTCGTGTGGTCCCCGTTTCGGGCCGCACGCCGCACAAGTACTCCGGGTGCCGGAGTTATTCGGCCGCAGTATGCAAGACCAATGTCAATGGTGAACGGAAACAGTACTTTCTGGCTGAAACAGTCAAAAAGAAGGATTTCCCAAACCACCCGAACGAATCCGTGCAATCCGAGAAATCCGTCTGAATCCGTGGTTAAACGTAGTTGTTCAGCATCACTGGCATTACCAGCATCAGGATGCTTTCGTTGTCGTCGGGGGTAGTAGGCATGAGCAGGCCGGCGCGGTTGGGGGTGCTCAGCTCCAGGGTAATTTCCTCGGAGTCAATGTTGCTGAGCATTTCCGTCAGGAACTTGGCGTTGAAGCCGATTTCCATGTCCTCACCGTCGTACTGGCAGGCCAGCTTTTCGTTGGCCTCGTTCGAGAAGTCTAGGTCTTCGGCCGACACTGTCAGCTCTGAACCAGCCAGGCGCAGGCGTACCTGGTGGGTAGTCTTGTTGGAATAGATGCTGATGCGCTTTACCGAGTTCAGGATTTCCTGACGGCTGATGATGAGCTTGTTCGGGTTGCTCACCGGAATTACGTTTTCGTAATCGGGGTAGCGCTCATCAATCAGGCGGCACACTAGGCGCATCTGGTTGAAGCTGAAGAAGGCGTTCGAGTTGTTGAACTCCACGCGCACGGTAGTGGCTTCGGAAGGCAGGGCACCTTTCAGCAGATTAAAGGCCTTGCGCGGGATAATGATGTTAGCGGTCTGGCCCGCACCCACATCGGAGCGGCGGTAGCGCAAGAGGCGGTGGCCGTCAGTGGCCACAAACGTTACCTGATTGTCGGCCAGCTGCACCAGAATACCGGTCATGGCCGGGCGCAACTCGTCGGTGCTTACTGCGAAGATGGTTTTGTTGATGGCCCGCGACAACGAAGTGGACGGCATCTCAACCGGCGCCGAGCCCTTCACAACCGGCACCCGGGGGAAGTCAGTAGCGTTTTCGCCGGCCAGCTTATAGCGGCCGTTGGAGCTGGCAATTTCGATGGTGTACGTCTCCTCGTCTAGGGTGAAGGTTACGGGCTGGTCGGGCAGGTTCTTGAGCGTGTCGAGCAGAATGCGGGCAGGGGCGGCAATGCGGCCACTTTCCCGGGCTTCCACGGGCAGCTCCGTCATCATGCTGGTCTCCAGATCAGAGGCCGTAATCGTCAGCTTGCCGTCCTCGATTTCAAAGAGAAAGTTCTCCAGAATCGGCACCACGGGGTTGTTCGTGACTACACCGTTGATGCTCTGCAGCTGCTTGAGCAAGGCGGAAGACGAGACGATAAACTTCATATAGGGGCGGGTTCGGTCGTTTTTTAGGAAGAGGACAAAGATAGGGAACGGCAGCGGGTTTGGAAACCGCTTCCTGCATTCCGGACTACCGGAATAAATTGGGCATTTCGGGGAGTTGCGGCCCGTATTCTAGCTGGTTTCGTGGAAGCAACAACTTGTTCCCACCTGTTTTTAAGAACCATGTTATTGGCAATATCCAAGCTCGACTATTGCCTATTTAGAGCAAACCAGCTAATTAGTCCCTAATATGTCCTTTTTCCCTTTGCGGTCAGCTTTCACATGCTCACTCCTGTTCTTTATCATTTAGTCTATCAAAGCTCTGCCACTACCCCCTTGCGCGAGGACGAGCTGACTGCCTTGCTGACCCAATCACGCGCCTGGAACCAATCGCACGACCTAACAGGCCTGCTGCTGTACTGCGACGGAAACATTATGCAGGTACTGGAAGGCACCGAAGAAGAAGTACGCTACATTTTTCGCCGCATTGAGGTTGATCAGCGGCACTTCGGGGTAACCAAGCTTTCCGACGGCCCAATTCAGGGACGCAACTTTTCGCAATGGTCCATGGGCTTCCGGGCAGTTAACCCGGCGGCGTTTCAGCGGCTGGCCGGCTACCAGAACCTAGAAAACGGCAGTCATCTGGCCACTTACTCCGAGAACAGCAACCTGTCCTTGCACGACTTGCTCTCATCCTTTGTCACCCAGGACGAAGTGTATCGGTAACCCGTAGGGCAGCCGCTGCCGGCGCACTTCTGAGGTACTTCTGAGGCTTGGCCTTTACTGGCGGAAGTACACCGAGAATGTAGAGCCCACGTCTACCTCACTCCGGACTTCAATGCGGCCGCCCGCATTTTCCACCATTTTCTTGACCATGTACAGGCCAATGCCGCTGCCTTCCACGTGGTCGTGAAAGCGCTGAAACATGGAAAACAGCTTCTGGTTGTTTGATTCTTTCAGGCCCAAACCGTTGTCGCGCACTTCCAGCACCCGGTAGCCAGCCTCGGCCCAGCTGCGGATGCTTACCTGTGCTAGCCGGTCGGGGGAGCGGTACTTGAAGGCGTTGCTGAGCAGGTTGTACACGATGCTGCGCAGGTTTTTCTCCGCAAACGAGATGCGCGGGCAGCTGCTCACGGCCACTTCCAGCTGACCGCCGGCGGCGTGCAGCAGGGGCGCCAGGTCCAGGCTCACGTCCTGAATTAGGGTAGCCAGCTCGATGATGGCAACGGGCTGGTCGTTTTCCTTCTGCAGCTTGGTGACTTCAGTCAGGTGCTCAATGGTGCGCTTGAACCGGTCCACCGAGCCCTGCATCATTTGCAGCAGCTGCTGTACTTGCGCCTCGTTGGGAGGGGTAGTGCTCAGTTCCGGCAACAGGGCGTGCAGCAGCCCTTCAATGTTGTTGATGGGGTCCTTTAGGTCGTGGGAGGCGGTGTAGATAAAGTTGTCCAGGTCTATGTTGACGCGGGTGAGCCGCTCGTTATTTTCCTGCAGCTCCCGCTGAGCCTGATCAATTCGCTCCTGAGCCAGCTTGTGTTCGTGAATGTCCGTGTACGTACCAATCCACTGGATAATTTCGCCCTGCTCATTGCGCGAGGGCAAGGCCCGGCCCAACATCCAGCGGTAGGCCCCGTCCTGGGCCTTGATCCGGCACTCTACTTCCAAGGCGTGGCCAGTATGCAGGCTGTTAAGCCATCTGGCCTGGGCCATTGGCAGATCGGCGGGGTGAATGCGGGACTGAATGGAGCTACCCGTTTCCGGCCCAGTGTCGTGGCCCGTGTAGTAATACCACTGGCGGTTCAGGTAAGTATTCTCGCCGTGGGAGTTGGCGGTCCAGGCAATTTGCGGAATGCCTTCCAGCATCCGGTTGGCTTCGGCGGCGGCCCGGGATATGGCGTCCTGGGCGGCTTGCTGCTGCCGCAGCTCTTCATTTTTGCGGGCCAGCAGGGCGTTCTGTTCCACTACCTGGGCCCGGATGTCGGTGATTTCCCGCTGAGCCGATAAGTCGGTGATGATGACGGCCAGCACGGGTAGGTCGTTGAACTCCAGCACGTTCATCGAGAGGGAAAAGGGCTGGAGCAGGCCCGATTTGGTTTGCAGCGGCATCTCGCCCTTGCTTTTGCCCGCCCATCCTTTCCGAAGCAGCTCGGCCCAATATAGCTCAAACTGCAGCGGAACAAAGCTTTCGAAAGAACTGCCAATTACCTCTTCGAGCCCCAGCCCCAGCAGTGCGGCCAAACAGGCGTTGCCGTAGAGGATGGTAGCGTTCTGACTCAGCAGCAGGGCACCTTCGTTCATTTGCTCAATCAGAGTCCGGTAGCCCTGATCGGCGTTTTGCAGCGTGAAGATGCGCGGCCCGTCGGCGCTCTGCACGGCCAGCGCGTCAACGGCACCCGTACGGATGGCCGTAATCAGCTCTTCTGCCTCGAGCAGTTGCAGCCGCAATTCCTCGTTTTCGCGGGCTAGGGCCGTGGCGCGGCGCTGCAGGTCGTCAGTCATGGGGGCTAGTCGTACCGAATGGTGCCGACAGCCCCAGGGCTAGCAGCACCTTGTCTTTTTCCGAAAGATCTCCAATGAGCCGCCGCGTAGGCAGGGGCATTTTTTTGACCAGCGTCGGAGCCGCCACAATCTGATCTTGCTTGGCTAGCGCTGGCTGTTGGTAAATGTCAATGATGAGCAGCTCGTAGCGGCCCTTCAGGTACTGCTCGCAGATGCCCTTGATGTTTTGAACAGCCCGTGTGGAGTTGGGGGTAGCCCCGGTAATATACAGATGAAGTACGTATTCGGCTGCACCATCCTCTTCGTGTTCCTCTAAATCCATCCGGCTTACTTGCTCTCAACCACCCGAATGTCTAAGCCCACCAGCACACGCTCCTGGTTGGAAAGGTCGCCGATGATTTTGCGAATGGGGGCCGGCACTTTGCGCACCAGCGTGGGAATAGCCAGAATCTGGTCGCCGGCGGCTAGCTGCGGATGTTGCAGCAAGTCAATTACTTCCAGCTTATAGCGCCCCTTCAGGTGCTGCTCACAGTAGGATTTCAAATTAGCCAGGGCCGTAACCGACTTGACGGTCTGACCGGCCACGTACAAACGGAGCTCCCAGGTTTCTTCTTCGGGGGTAATTGTGGGAGGGGTCTCCATACGGGGATGCAAATAGGTAGAGGGCGTAGTGGAGGGTTACTCGGCGGATGCCGTTCCCGCAATTTGCCGGCGGGTGTCGGCTAGCTTCTGCTGGCGAACCAGCTCCTCGTGGTTGATTTGCCGCAGCTCCTCTTCCACTGACTCAAATTCCGTGCGCAAATTGGCAATGGTAGCTTCCAGCACCCGGCGCTTGCGCTCAATCTCCCGGTCTTTGCGCTCAAGCTCCTGCTGGCTGGCCAGGGCCTGAGCCTGCTCCTGCATTTGCTGGGTCAGGCGGCTGGCGCCCGTCACGATGCCGGTAGGCCCAATGACCACGTCCAGCAGTTGAACGCCCTGATTTGTCACAACGAACTCCCGAACCTGGTTGGAATGAGCCATACCCCGGGCCTTCAGAATGCTGACGCCCCGGTTCCGCTCCCCTACCCCTTCCAGGTCCCGCACACTTATCCAGGTATCAACCAGGGACGAAACGCCTTCCTCCGTCATTTCCTGCTGGATGTTACGCCCGCTGATTAGGGAGGTAAACAGGGCCGTGATGTTGCTGATTTTCAGGAAGTCAATCAGACGGGTGAGCATGCTGCGCACTTCCGAAATGTTGCCCACCGTAATCAGGTTGCTGATGGGGTCAATGACTACCGCGTCGGGCTTGAACTCTTTAACCAAGCGGTGCAGGGTTACCAAGTGCTTTTCCAGCCCGTTCAAGGTAGGGCGCGAGGCCTCCACGTGCAGCAGGCCCTGCTCAATGAAGGGGGCCAGGTCGAGGCCGACGGAGCGCATGTTGCGCACCAACTGCTGCGGCGACTCCTCAAAGGCAAAGAAGGCGCAGCGCTTGCCCGTGCTGCACACCGCATGGGCAAAGGACGCGGCCAGAGTGGTTTTGGCCGTGCCCGCCGTGCCGGTAATCAGCACGCTGCTGCCCTTGTAAAACCCGTGCCGGCCGAACATGGCGTCCAGGGCGGGCACGCCGGAGGAGACAATTTCGTCGGATACCTCGTGGGCGAGCTTCAGGCTGGTCACCGGCAACACGGAAATACCGTCCTCGGTAATCAGGTAGGGATACTCGTTGGTGCCGTGGGTGCTGCCGCGGTATTTTACAATGCGCAGGCGGCGGGTAGTAATCTGCTCAATTACGCGGTTATCCAGCAGAATCACGCAGTCTGATACGTACTCCTCCAGGCCCTGCCGGGTCAGGGAGCCTTCGCCCCGTTCGGCGGTAATGATGGTGGTTACGCCCTTGTCCTTCAGCCAGCGAAACAGCCGCCGGATTTCGGAACGCAAAACGGCCTGGTTGGGAAAGCCGGAAAATAGCGCCTCAATGGTATCGAGCACCACGCGCTTGGCCCCAATGGAGTCAATGGCGTAGCCCAGGCGAATGAACAGGCCTTCCAGATCGTACTCGCCGGTTTCCTCGATTTCCGAGCGGTCGACGTGCACATGGTCGATGCGCAGTTGGCCCTGGCCCTGGAGGGTTTGCAGGTCAAAGCCCAGGGAGGTAACGTTGGCGGCCAGCTCGTCGGCGGTTTCCTCGAAGGCCATGAGCACGCCCGGCTCGTTGTACTGCTGAATGCCGCGCACCAAAAACTCCACGCCCATCAGGGTTTTGCCGCAGCCGGCGCTGCCGCACACCAGCGTGGGGCGTCCCTTGGGCAAGCCTCCCTCTGTTATCTCATCCAGGCCATCGATACCCGTGGGCGTTTTGGGCAGCTGTGGCCCCAGAGAAGCAGAAGAAGTCATCAGGTCTTGCATATTCTACCAGCGTATTCAGCAAAGATACCCGAATAGCAGACACTTCCCCCGCGGCCGTGGGCAAACCAGCCAGCCCGGCTTGTTCGCTTGGCTTGTCCATCGGCGCCTAAGGCGCCCAGCCCAGGCTCGGGCTTGCGGGCATACGCAAGCTAAACAGCTGCGTAGGAACCCTACCGGCCACTTCCAGCCTGTACCCCTGGCCCTTGGCAGTACCCGAACCAGGCTTGAAATCAGGAATTAGACGCCCTGTTTATAAGTTGCGGCAATAACTATTTCCCGGTGGACCGGGAGGCGGTAACGCTAGAACGAAGCGTACCGGCGCTTGCGGCGCCAAGCACGCACGGCCCCGAACAAGCCCAGCAGTGCTAGGGGCGCCACCAGGTTCAGCAGCTGCCAGCGGCGGCGCTCCGCCACTACTCGCAGCTTATCCAGGGGGCGCAGGGTAATCTGCTTGCCGCGCACGGCAATCAGGCCGCTTTCATCCAGCATGTAGTCTACGGCGTTGAGGATCAGTTCCCGGTTGGCAAACTCAGTATTGGCGAGACGGTCGAAGCCCAGGCGGAAAGGGCGGCCGGTTTTGGGGTCCACTTCGTTGCGGACAAAGTCGCCGTCGGAGATGACGAGCACCTTGGCTGGTTTGGCCAGCGGCGAGGCAGCAGGCTGAAAGCGGGTGGTGCCGGGCTCAGCGCGGTTGGCATAGAGGGAGCGGAACTGCCCTTCGAGCAGGTAGCCCACGGGCTTGAACTGGGCTCTGTAGAGCTTGGGGTCAGGCTCCAGGCGGGCGTCGTTGAGGTTCACGGGCACCGGCGAGGGTAGTACGCGGGTGTAGCGAGAGGTGAAGAGCAGCGGCGTTTTGCGAATCCCGGCGGCCTTCACCGTATCGATGCTGCTAACAAATTTGGTGTACACCGCGTCGAGGTTGCGGGTAATGGGGTGCTGGCTGAAGTTGTTGATCAGGGGGTAGAACTGCCACGGCATGGGCTCTACCTTGGGCTTGTCGCCGAGGGTGCCGGTGACCATGGGGATTACGCCGGAGTTGAGGTCGAGCAGCAGATCGGGATTTACGCGCACGCCATACTTAAACAGCAGATCTTCCAGGCCCAGGGGCTGCGGAAAGGACAACATGCCGCCGCGGTTGGCACTATCCAGGTTCACGCGCATGGCATCCACGAAAAACAAGGCACTACCGCCCTGGGTCACGAACTGGTCGAGCTTGAACTTCTCGGGTTCCGCGTAAGCCCCGGCGGGCTTGGCTACAATCAGGGCGCTGAGGGTGCGCAAATCCTGGGGCCGCGACTGGGCCAGGTTTACCCGGAACACGTCGTAGAACTGACTTAGGGAGCCAATCAGGTCCCCGGCTTCCTGGTTCGACAGCTCGCCGTGGCCCTCTACCACCCCAATGCGCTTGCGCTGACCAGGATTAAGCTTGCGGATGGCACTGGCCAGCTCGTATTCCAGGCCCTCGATGCTTTGGTTTAGGCGTACATCGGAGGGAGCAGCCTGGTTGCCGCGCAAGAGCAGCACCTGCTGCTCTTTGCCGCCGGCCGCTACCGTGGCCCAGGGAAAAATGATTTTCTCGGTGCGCTTGCCATTCTCCGTAGCCCCCAGGTTGGTGGGGCGTAAGCCTTTCTTGAACAGGGCCTGGTAGTACTCGTTGCGAGCCTTTTCGGTGCCGGCCGCGGAGGGGTCGACGAAGACGTAGTGCAGATTGGCCCCGCCATAGACCTGCATTTCGTTCAGGGTTTCGCGCACCGACTGCTGCAGACGCCGGAAAGCGGGCGGGAAGTCGCCGTCGAGGTAAACCGTGACGGTGACGGGCTGCTTGAGGCCCGAGAGCAGCTGCCGGGTAGCGCCCGACATGGTGTAGCGCTTTTCCTCCGTTAAGTCGAGGCGAAAGAAGTACAGACCGGCAAGGAAATTCAGCAGCAGCAAACCCAGCAGCGCCAGCCCAAAACGCGTGAGGTCACGGCGTTTGCGGGAGGTGGTAGGGGTAGCAGATGCGGGAGCAGGTGAAGCCATAAAGCGGCGAAGTTGCAAATCAGAGGTCAGGGCATCTTCAAGGTATAAAGACACCCTCCAGAGGGTAAAAGGCTACCAGTTGCGGCTCTGGAGCACCAGGCGGGTACCCAGCAGCAGGCCAGCAATCAGGGTCAGGAAATAAAGCAGGTCGCGGGAGTCGATGAGGCCCTTGCTGATGTCGCGGTAGTGGGCGGCAATACCCAGCTGCCCGATGTAGTAGGCCGGCGCCCCATCAAACACGGAAGCCAGCGAATCGAACCCCGAATACACCAGAAAGCACCCCACCACGGCCACCAGAAACGCAATGATCTGGTCGCGGGTGATGGCGCTGGCGAAAACACCGATGGCCGCAAATACGGCAGCCAGCAGCCCCAGGCCCAGGTAAGACCCCACCGTCGCGGCCGAGTCGATGTTGCCCTGGGGGCTCCCGAGCTGGTAGACGGAGTAGTAGTAGAGCAGCGTGGGCAGCAACGCCAGCAACGCCAGTAGCAAGCAGGCCAGGTACTTGCCCCCAATAATCTGCCCATCGGTGAGCGGGCGTGTAAGTAGCAGCTCCATGGTGCCGGCCTTTTTCTCCTCGGCGAAGGTGCGCATGGTAATGGCCGGAATCAGGAACAGGAAAATCCAAGGAGCCATATTGAACAGGGTTTGCAGGTCGGCAAACCCGTAGTCCAGCACCGAGCTGTCCGGGAACACCCACACAAACAGGCCAGTTGCCACCAAAAATACCCCAATGACCACGTAGGCCACCGGCGAGTTGAGGAAGGAGTTAAATTCTTTACGAAGAATAGAGTACATCGGGGGTGAAATAGGTTTCGGGCTCCTCCCCTCATCCTGAGCCCAGCGAAGGACCTTTTCACGCCCGAACAAGTTGTTCTAGTGGTAAAAGGTCCTTCGCTGGGCTCAGGAAGACGGACAGGTAATAGATAAGCTCCGGTTGCTCACTTCGTCAGGGACTGGAAAACCTGCTCGAGGCTCTGTTCTTCCTGCCGCAGGCCGAGCAGAACCCAGCCCTGCTGGGCGGCGAGGCGGGAAATGGCCCCGCGCTGGTCGGAGCCGGCCGCGGCGCGAATGTGGTAAGTGTTGCCCGCGGCGGCTTCCACGTGGTTGATGCCCGGCAGGGCCCGGAGCGGGGCGACGTCAATGGGTTGCTCAAATTCGGCCCGGATGATGGTTTCGCCGGCTACCTTCCCGCCCAGTTCCGAAACCGGCGAATCTGCTACCAGCTGGCCGCGGTTGATGATGACGGCGCGGCTGCACAGGGCGGCTACCTCGGGCAAAATGTGGGTAGAGAAGATAACCGTCTTGTCCTGGCCCAGCTCCCGAATCAGGCTGCGGATTTCACCAATCTGGTTGGGGTCGAGGCCGGTGGTGGGCTCGTCGAGGATGAGCACGCCCGGGTCGTGAATCAGGGCCTGGGCCAGCCCCACGCGCTGGCGGTAGCCTTTGGAAAGGGCCCCGATCTGCTTGTTCTGCTCGCGGCCCAGCCCTACCCGTTCTACCATCCGCTGTACGCGCTGGCGGCGGTGAGTGCCCTTCAGCCCGTGCACGGAGCCAATAAATTCCAGGTATTCGTGCACATACATGTCCAGGTAAAGGGGGTTGTGCTCGGGCAGGTAGCCCACGCGTCGGCGCACTTCCAGGGGGCTAGTCTGCACGTCAAAGCCATCCACGGTGACCGTGCCCAGGGAGGGCGGCAGGTAGCCGGTGGCAATTTTCATAGTCGTGGATTTGCCCGCTCCATTCGGCCCAAGAAAACCCAGGATTTCGCCTTTGCCTACCGTGAAGCTGATGTTGTTCACCGCAGCCTGCGTGCCGAAGGTTTTCGTGAGCTGTTGAACTTCTACCATATGGTTTTATCGAAACCGTGCAAACTTGTTTATCCCCAGTATCTTGCTAACAGGGGCAGCAGCGCTTGGGCTACCTGCGTAGCCAGCCAGAGAGCAGCCAGCGCAACAAATACGCCCGCTGTTTTGCGCCGGTGAGGTACGCTTGCCGGTGCTGTTTTATGCAGTAGACAAGCAGCGCCAGCACTAGCAGTAACGTCATGGACTACTTAGGTTGCGTGGGCCGCATCTGAATTTCCGACAGCAGTACGGTTTGTGGGGCTTCCAGGGCGTGCACGATGGCGGCGGCAATGTCCTCGGGCTGCATCTTATGCGGGTCGGGCTGCTGGCCGGGGGTAGCGCCGTTGAAGTTGGTTTCCACCGAGCCGGGCATCAGGCAGGTTACCCGCACACCATCGGGCCGCACTTCCTTGAACAGGGCATCGGAGAAGCCACGCACGGCGTATTTGGTGGCGCAGTAGCCCGCCAGGTTGGCCGTGCCCGCCGTGCCAGCCAGGGAAGCCACGTTGATAATATGGCCCTCGCGCTGCTTTTTCATCTGGGGTAAGGCCGCCTTGGTGCAGTAAAACAAGCCGTGCACGTTGGTATCGAACATAGCGTGCCAGTCTTCCGACGAAAACCCGTCGACGGGCCCGAAATGGCCGATGCCGGCATTGTTGACCAGCACGTGTATTTCCTGGCCTAGCTCGCGCTGGGTGTTGATAAAGGCCTCCTGCACGGCTAGCTCATTGCGGATGTCGCACTCGAAAAACTGAAACCGCTCGTGGCTCAGACCTTCGGGCGCGCTGCGGCCCCAGCCCGCTACCACGGCCCCGCGGGCCAGCAGCGCCTCGGCCGTAGCCAGCCCAATTCCTTTGCTGACGCCTGTGATAATGGCTACCTTGCCGCGTAGGTCCATAGCAGTAGTTTGATGTTCGGGTTAAAGATACGGCCGCAAGTTAGCGTCCTGCACCGGCTTTTACGCGGGAGCTGCGCCCTGGGTGGGGGCCTGCTGCTGCTGACGGCCTGCCAGCAAGAAAACGAGGCCAGCTGTTTTACCAGCACGGGCAGCATTACCACGGAGCGCCGTAGCCTCCCTGCTTTCCGGGTGCTGACTACCTACGACAACGTGCGAGTAACGCTGGTACAGGACACCGCAACCTATGCCGAGGTGCGGGCCGGCAAAAACCTGCAGGAAGATATCCGCCTGGAAGTCAAGGACAACATCCTGACCATCCGCAATACCAGCCGCTGCAACTGGGTGCGCCGCTACAACACGCCCCGCGAAGTAACCCTGCACACCCCGCGCCTCACCGACTTGTTTCTACGCGGGCAGGCTGATATTCGCACCACCGGCACCTTCCGGGCCGACACGCTCTACGCCCACCTCATCGGCTCCGGCGACTATCACTTGAACCTGACCAGCCGCTACCTCGGCCTGGACCAGTACGAACTGGGCGACATCTACCTGAGTGGCACTACGGAGGAGCTACACCACACCATTGGCGGCAACGGCAGCATGTACGCAGCAGAGCTGACTACCCGAGATGTGTACCTGCAAACCAATTTCAGCAGCAACGGCAACGGTTACTTTACTGCGCGCCAGCTGCTGGCCGGCACCCACGCAGGCAACGGCACCGTTTTTTACCGCGGTACGCCTTCGGTCACTGATTTTCGCGTCAGTGGCAAGGGCAAGCTGGTGCGCGAGTAGCTCCCAGCGCAACTCGTTGCTTACAAGTCGCCGAGTTGGGGCCGAATCAGCAGCTCCTCCACCACGGCCTGGGGCGAAAGGGAATAGGTCGCGAAAATAGCGTCGGCTACGTCTTCGGCTTTGATGAAACGTTCCGCCGGCAGGTCCACGCCTTCCCAGCTGGCGGTGAGGGTAGCGCCCGGCAGCACGGCCGTCACCCGGATGCCGGAATCTTTCAGCTCTTCCCGCAGGTTGCGGGTCATGCCCAGCAGGGCGTGCTTGGCAATACCGTAGGAGCCGCCGTTGGGGTAGGCCGTGAGGCTGGCCGTAGAGCAAATGGTGAAAATATGGCCCGCCCGCTGCGCCAGCAGCCCCGGCAGCAGGGCCAGCGTGACATCGTAGGCGCTGAGCAGGTTTACGGCCAGCATCTGGCGGAGCTGGGAGCCATCCTGCGGCTCATCCTGCAAGCGGCCCGGAATAAAGGAGCCAGTGTTGTTAATGAGTACGCCTACCTGGCCCTGGCTGCGCACGAAGTCAGTGAAGCGCGCACAGTCTTCCTGCCGGCTTAAATCGGCGGGCAGGGTGTGCAGTACGGCGCCAGGAAGTTGCTCCGCGGCAGCGGCTTGCAGCTCCTGCAAGTCCGGCGCGGAGCGGGCGCAAGTAACCACCGGGTAGCCTGCCCGCAGAAAGCGCAACACCAGGGCCCGACCAATTCCCTTGGTACCTCCCGTGACAACGATATTTTTTTGCATTCCTTTGATTCCTGAATTGGTTTTTACGTAAGCAAGGCAGCTCGGCACTCGCCTTTTCTTTCTGGCGCCGCAAGTTTCCGCTTTTCTTTTCTTATTCCCTTTTATGGTCAAGTCCTTCGGTGAATTCCTGCTCTTTATTCAGAGCATGCTCACGCGGAAAGAACGGGTAGCCGTGCTGTGGCAACGCACTATCGATGAATGCGTTATCATCGGCATCAACTCCATTTTCATCGTCGCCATTGTGTCGGCCTTTATTGGGGCCGTAACCTGCGTGCAGATTGCCTACAACCTTACCAACCCGCTCATTCCCAAAAGCACCATCGGCTACATGGTGCGCGAAATGACGATTCTGGAGCTGGCCCCTACCATCACCAGCATTGTGCTGGCGGGTAAGGTAGGCTCCAGCATTGCCGGCGGCCTGGGCACCATGCGCATCACCGAGCAGGTATCGGCCCTGGAGGTTATGGGTATCAACTCTGCCTCTTACCTGGTGCTACCCCGCATCCTGGCTTCTATGTTCATGTTTCCGCTGCTCGTAATTCTGGCCATGGCCCTGTCCATCATCGGTGGGTACCTGGCAGGGTCGCTGACGGGGGCTTTATCGGCCCAGGAATACATTGAGGGTATTCGTACCGATTTTATTCCGTACAACATCGTGTTTGCCCTGATTAAGTCGGTGGTATTTGCCTTCCTGGTTTCGGCCATATCTTCCTTTAAAGGGTTTTACACGCAGGGCGGCGCCCTCGAAGTTGGGGCGGCCAGCACTACGGCCGTTAACAACTCCATTATTGCCATTCTGGTGGCCGACTTCGCCCTGGCCGCACTACTTCTGTAATAAAAGAAGCCAGGAGTCAGGAGCTAGAAGTGGCAGAACAACTTCTAGCTCCTGACTCCTGGCTTCTAGCTCCTATTCTCATGATTGAAGTCCATAACGTCCAAAAGTCCTTCGAGGGCAATCCGGTACTAAAGGGCATTACCTGCACCTTCGAAACGGGTAAATGCAACCTGCTGCTCGGCGGCTCCGGTACGGGTAAGTCGGTGCTGCTGCAGTGCATTGTGGGCCTGATGAAGCCCGACCTCGGCAGCATCACCTTCGATGGCACGGTGTTCACTAACAACAAAGTGGACATCCGTCAGGAAATACGGAAGAAAATCGGGATGCTGTTCCAAGGTTCGGCCCTGTTCGACTCCATGACGGTGTACCAAAACGTTGAGTTTCCCTTGAAGATGCTCACGCCCGACATGAGCCGTGAGGAGCGCCGCGACCGGGTAGAATTCTGCCTGAAGCGCGTAGGGCTGGAAAATGCAGGCACCAAAATGCCTTCTGAAATTTCGGGGGGTATGAAAAAGCGCGTAGGCATTGCCCGCGCCATTGCGCCCAACTGCACCTACCTGTTCTGCGACGAACCCAACTCCGGCCTCGACCCGCTCACCAGCATCAAAATCGACGAGCTCATCCACGAAATTACCCACGAATACGGCATCACAACTGTGGTAGTAACCCACGACATGAACTCGGTGGTGGAAATCGGGGACCATATCATCTTCCTCTACAAGGGTCTCAAGCTGTGGGATGGTAACAAAGATGAAATCCTGAACGCCCAGGTCCCAGAGCTTAAGGAATTCATTTTCAGCAGCAGCCTCGTACGCGCCGCCAAAAAAGTAGACGACGAAACCGAAGGTGGCCTGGCCGCCGCCACTACCGACGAGGCCATTAACATCTAGGTAATATATAAGCGGAGCAAAACTGTAAGTTGTCATGGCGAGGCGCTAGCCGAAGCAACCCTTCCTCTGCAAGCCTACTACATTGATAAGCCCTTACCTCCGTGCCGGAAGTAAGGGCTTGTTACTTTTTTAACGGTAGTACTTCGTAAAGGAAAGATGGCTGCACCTTGCTTGCCATGACGGAACTCACAAAATCACTACCTCACAGAATCACCATTTCACCACTGCTGTCGCTTGCGTAGCTCCGTAATGTGGGCCAGATGATGCCGACCGTGCCACGCATAGAGCACCAGGGCCTGGTCGAGGGTGAAGGTGCGCTGAGAGCCGGGATGGTAGAAGGTGCGCGTCCACTGCGCATCGGTCAGGTTGCGCAGCAGCTTTACCCAGCGAATGTGTAGGGCCTCAAGCAAGGCCAGGGAAACAGCAACGGGCGTAGCCTCATTATCTGGCAACTCGGCCCAGAGCTGCTCCTCGTAGGGGCGCACCGTGGGGTTGTCTTCCGTCAGGGCCAGCTTAAAACGGGTGTAGCTGTTCAGGTGCGAGTCGGGCAAGTGGTGAATCACTTGGCGCACGGTCCAGCCGCCGGGGCGGTAGGGCGTGCTGAGCTGCTCCGGCGACAGGCCCAATACGGCAGTTCGTATCAGGTCAGGCAGAGTCGCAATCTGGGCCATGTAGGCAGTGCGGGCGCCGCGGTCCAGAGGCTCATCGGGCAATGCGGGCTGGCCAATGGGAAAGCGCAGATCAAGGTCAGAAGTAGGTTCCATGCGAGGAAAAGTCAAGCGTTACCGTGGCAAGGTACGGCTTACAAGACGATTCGACGGCGTACTCCTTAGCCTGCTCGCCCTGAAAACGGCAAAAGTAAAAATGCCTTTCTGCAAGCAGAAAGGCATTTTTAATAGAGTTTCGAGCAAGCAATGGTTACCCGTTGCGCTTGTTGAGTTCGTCGCGGATTTTGGCGGCTTTCTCGTAATCCTCACGCTCGAGGGCCTGAGCCAGCATTTTGGTCAGCTCATCCAAGGACACCTGGCCGCTGGGCTCCCGGGGCTCGGCCGGCGCAGGGGCCGGCCGGCCGCTGTCGTCGTCCTCGTCCTCGTCGTCCGTGTCGTCCTCGTCCTCATCGGCGTTTTCATCCAGGTCCGACAGGATGATTCCGGCTTCGCTCAGGACGCTTTCCACCGTGAAAATTGGTACCCCGAAGCGCAGTCCAATGGCAATGGCATCAGAAGGCCGCGAGTCGAGCTCGAAGGTAGTAGCGCCGTCGGAGCACACAATCTTGGAATAGAACACCCCTTCCTTCAGGTCCGAAATTAAAACTTCCAGTACGGCCACGTGCACTTGTTCAGCAAAGGACTTGAACAGATCGTGCGTGAGGGGCCGGTTCGGGCTGATTTTCTCTATCTGGATGGCAATACTTTGCGCCTCGAACATGCCAATGATAATGGGCAGGCGACGGTTGCCAGTCTTTTCACCCAGAATCAGGGCAAAGGAGCCCGACTGCGACTGGCTGGAGGAGAGGCCCAGAATTTCGAGCGGTATCTTTTTCAAAGGAAAGTAGGGTGTTAAGAACTGAGGATCGGGGCTTCTAGCTGGTAGGGCCGCACGGGGGAAGATGGGGCTACGCCAGCTTGGCAGGTGCAAAAGAAACTAATACCGGCTTACCCATCCCCATACGGCTAAAAAAGAGTTAGGGTCTTAGGAAATGCGGAAGCTACTACGCTCCTGCCTCCTAAGACCCTACTTTTTCAGCGGTTAGCCCAGCTCTTTTACGGCCTGGGTCAGCTTGGGCAGCACGTCGAACACGTCGCCAACGATGCCGTAGTCAGCGGCCTTGAAGAACGGGGCCTCCGGGTCTTTGTTGATGACCACAATCACCTTGGAGGAGTTCACGCCGGCCAAGTGCTGAATGGCACCCGAAATACCGCAGGCAATGTACAGGTTCGGCGAAACGGTGATGCCCGTTTGGCCTACGTGCTCGTGGTGAGGACGCCAATCGACGTCGGAAACCGGCTTGGAGCAGGCCGTAGCGGCACCCAGCGCTTGCGCCAAGTCCTCAATCAGCTTCCAGTTTTCCGGGCCCTTCATGCCACGGCCGCCCGATACTACCTTGTCGGCTTCGGGCAGCAGAATGCCACCGGCCTGGTCCTGCATCACTACCTGCTTGGGAGCATCAGCAAAGTCAGCGTCGGAGAGCTGAGCAGAGAAGGACACTACCTCGGCCGTTTTACCAGCCTCGTGCAGGGCTTCAATCGAGTTTTTCTTTACGGCAATAATTTTCCGCTCACCAGCAAGGGTAACATCGGCAAAAGCCTTGCCCGAGAAGGCACCGCGCTTTACCGTGAAGCTACTGCCGTCAGTTTTAGGCAATTCTACCACGTTGGTTGCCAGGCTCGCCTGCAAACGTACTGACAAGCGCGAACCAACGGCCGCGCCAATGTTGGAGTTAGCCAGCACAATTACCTTGGCATCTTCCTGCTGCGCGGCGGCGGCAATGAGCTTGGTGTAAGCGCCGTTTACGAAATCTTTCAGGCGGGGCTCAGCGTCGTAGAGCACCTTGGTGATACCCTGCTCACCTAGCTTAGCCAGGTTGGCTTCAGTGGCTTCGCCCACGGCTACGGCCGTAGCCGACGTGCCGAGCAGCTGGGCTACCTGGCTGCCGTAAGAAGCTACTTCCAGCGAGGACTTCTTTACCTCGCCGCCATCACATTCAACAACTACTAGAACAGACATTTTTATCTTTATTAGTACTTAAGAATTAGGAATCGGCGGCCCGTGCTTTATAGCTCATTACAAGCGCCCTTAACTGGCCAATTACCAATTCTTAATTGATTTTTAGATGACTTTGGCTTCGTTGCGCAGCAGCTTGATCAGCTCGCCGGCGCTTTCAGCCGGGATAAGCTTCACGCCCTGTTTAGCTGGGGGCAGCGCGTAGGCGGAAACCTCGGTGCGGGCGCCTTCGCCGGTGGGCTCTACCACTTTCAGGGGCTTGGTGCGGGCCGTCATGATGCCGCGCATGTTGGGGATGCGGGGCTCACACATGGGCTGCTGGCAGCTAGCCACGAAGGGCGTGTTTACTTCCACGATTTCCTTGCCACCTTCAATTTCGCGCTCCAGCGTAGCGGTGTTGCCACTCATATCCAGCTTCATGGCCGGGGCTACCGTCGGGATGCCGAGCAGCTCGCCCACCATGCCGTGCACCTGGAAGCCGTTGTAGTCGATGCTTTCCTTGCCCATCAGAATCACGTCGTAGCCGCCGTCTTTGGCGATGTTGGCAATCTGCTGGGCTACGAAGAAGGCATCCTTCGGGAAGGCATTCACGCGGATGGCGTCATCGGCGCCAATGGCCAGGGCCTTGCGGATGTTGGGCTCGGTGTCGGCCTCCCCTACGTTTAGTACCGTCACGGTACCGCCGCCCTGGGCTTCTTTCAGTTCAATGGCGCGAGTGAGTGCATACTCATCCCAAGGATTAATCACGAATTGCACGCCTGCCTTGTTAAATTCCTTATTATCAGGCGTAAAAGTGATTTTGGTGGTCGTGTCGGGCACGTTGCTTATGCAAACGAGAAACTTCATCTACGGCTACTTATATGAGAAGAACACGGGGAAAGTCCCAAATTTGGGGCGAAGATACTCAAATCTACTGCCCCATGGAAACTACGCCCAGCCGCTTGCAGCAACTCCTGGCCTTTTATCAGGACGACCCCGCTGATCCGTTTACGATTTATGCCTTAGCCACCGAATACCGGACCACGGAGCCCGTCCGGGCCATGGAGTACTACCAAAAACTGCTCGACGAGCATCCGGAGTACGTGGGTACGTACTACCACGCGGGCAAAATGCTCCAGCAGTTAGGAAAGCCAGACGAAGCCGAAAAAGTTTACCGCACTGGCCTCACGGTAGCCCGCCGGGCCGGGCAGCTGCATGCCGCCAGCGAAATTCAGCAGGCCTTAAACCAGCTGCTGGGCCTCGACTACGAAGACGAGGACTAAGAACGTATTCCGACTCCACAGTTCCGGCGCGGCTTGGCACGACGGCTCGAAAAGCAGCTTTTCAAATACAACTTAATCCGGGGTGGTGGCATCGTCTGAATATGCTACTGACCTACCCGATCTGTGCTGAAAAGTTTGCAACTAGCAGCCCCATTCTTGCTCCTTGTTTCATGACCAAAGCTTTCCTGCTGAGCCTCGGCCTGCTGGCCGCGGCTCCTGCCCTGGCCCAGTCGCCGGCCGCCCGCCCCGATTCCGCCGCCGCCCTTCCCTACCGCGAATCGGCCCGCAAAATCAATGCCTTGGTGCACACCAAGCTGGATGTGCGCTTCGACTACAGCAAGCGCCAGCTGCTGGGCCGCGAGTGGGTAACCCTGCAGCCCGTAGCCTACGCCACGGACTCCCTGCGCCTCGATGCCAAAGGCATGGATATCAAGTCGGTGACCATGGTAAACGGTACGGCTACCCAGACCCTGAAGTACGACTACAACCAGGAACAGATGCTGGTGCACCTGGACAAGCTGTACACGCCCGGCCAGCAGTATACCGTCTATATTGAGTACGTGGCCAAGCCCGACGAGCTGAAAACCAAGGGCAGCCAGGCCATTACCGATGCCAAGGGGCTGTACTTCATCAACCCCGACAGCACCGAGGCGGGCAAGCCCCGCCAGATCTGGACCCAGGGGGAGACGGAGGCCAGCTCGGCCTGGTTTCCGACCATCGACAAGCCCAACCAGAAAACCACTGCTGAAATCAGCCTGACGGTGCCCGCGCGCTACGTCACGCTTAGCAACGGCCGCCTCGACGCGCAGAAAAACAACCCCGACGGTACCCGCACCGACACCTGGAAACAGGAGCTGCCTCACTCGCCCTATCTCTTTATGATGGCCGTGGGCGACTTCAAGATTACGAAGGACACCTGGCGGGGCAAGGAAGTCAGCTACTACCTCGAACCCAAGTACGCGCCCTTCGCCAAGCAGATTTTTGGCAACACGCCCGAAATGCTGGAGTTCTTTTCTCGCCGCCTCGGCGTGGATTACGCCTGGAATAAATACGCCCAGATTGTAGTGCGCGACTACGTGAGCGGGGCCATGGAAAACACCTCGGCTACCTTGCACGGTGAGTTTTTGCAGAAGGATGCCCGCGAGTTGCTCGACGCCGAGTACGCCAACGGCGAGTCGGTTATTGCCCACGAGCTGTTTCACCAGTGGTTTGGCGACCTGGTAACGGCCGAAAGCTGGAGCAACCTGACTGTGAACGAGTCGTTTGCCGACTTCTCGGAGGCGCTGTGGGCCGAGTACAAGTACGGCCAGGACGCCGGCGACGCCCACGCCTACATGAACATGCGCAACTACCTGCGCAGCCCTCAGGACGCCCAAAAAAACCTGGTGCGCTTCCACTACGCCGACAAGGAGGACATGTTTGATTTGGTGAGCTACCAGAAGGGCGGCCAGATTCTGAACATGCTGCGCAACTACCTCACCGACGACGTTTTCTTTAAAGGCCTAACCAAATACCTGACCGACAATAAGTTCGGCAATGGTGAAGCCCACCAGTTGCGGCTGGCCATGGAGGCCGTATCGGGCCAGGATTTGAACTGGTTTTTCAATCAGTGGTACTTCGGGGCCGGCCATCCGGTTGTCACCATTGACTACGCCTACGACGCTGGCCGCCAGGAGCAGACAGTCACCATCAAGCAAACCCAGCCCGGCCGAGCGTTTCAGCTACCCTTGGCCGTGGACGTGTACGTAAACGGCAAGCCCCAGCGCCACCAGGTAATGCTGCGCCAGGCCACCGAAACCCTGCGCTTCCCCGCCGCCAGCAAACCCAGCCTGGTAAACGTGGATGCCGACAAGGTGCTGCTCTGGCAGAAAACCGATAACAAGCCCTTGGCCGAGTTTGCATATCAGTACAAAAACGCCCCGCGCTTTGTGGATCGGCGCGAGGCAGTGGCGGCGGCAGCGCAGTTGCCGCCTACTGATGCTGCCGCCCGCCAGCTTCTGCTCTCGGCCCTGAGCGACAAGTATGCTGGCCTGCGCCTCACCGCGCTTTCTGGCCTCAAGCTCGAGGACAGGGCCGTGCAGAAAGCAGCCGCACCGGTTATCCGCAAGCAGCTAGCCCAGGAAAAAAACACCAATAACCAAGCCGCCCTGCTGCTAGCCTTGGGGCAGTTGAAGGATAAAAAGGACCAAAAAGCTTTCACGCAGGGTCTGAACAGCCAGTCGTACGCGGTGCAGGGAGCCGCCCTGCAGGGCTTGGCAGCCGTGCAGCCCCAACAGGCGGTGGCCCGCGCCCAGGCCTTGCAACAGGACGCGCGTGGTAGCCTGGCCGCCTCCATTGCGGCCGTGTACGCCGAGCACGGCAACGCCAGCACCTGGACCTACGTGCGCAACCAGTTTGACGCGGCCGGCCCCCAGGGCAAGTTCCAGATGCTGGAGAGCCTGGTCGGGTTTATGTCGCGCCTGAACGATGCGACGGTGCTCAACGAGGGCGTGGAGCGCCTGCAAAAGCTGGCCGTGCAGTACAAGAAATACGGAGTGGATGAGCCCATTCTGGCCATGCTGGACAAGGTGCAGCAAACCAAGCCCGCCGACCAGAAAGCCACCGTGCAGGCAGCCATACAGGCTATTAAGCAGGCGCAGTAATTCGTCGGTTTTTCTTAAAGGCCGGAATATTTTCCGGCCTTTTCGCTTGCCTGTTTTCCTGGTGTATCGCCCCTGGTTGGTTGTTTGGCCGGGGTTTTGGGTGGCACGTAAACTGGCGAGCAGGGTTGCGGCGTCTTTGTAAAATCGAACTATTCCTACCGCGCAGGCGTCGAGGATACATGCACAAGACCACTCTGCTGACCGTCGGCGCGCTCCTGCTCGCTGGCCCGGCCCGCACCCTGGCCCAAACTATTGACCCGAATCTGAACAACGAGGACTCGCCCTTTGTGCGCCTCATCCGCCCCGACCGGCCGGGTCAGACGATTACCACCAACATGCTTTACCCCGGCCAGTTTCAGCTCGAAACCAGCCTTAGCCGCTATGACCGGGGTAGCAGCACCGGTTACGCGGGCCGCACGGCTTGGGGTAACACCTTGCGGGTAGGCTTTTTCAACCACATTGAGCTGCGCGCCACCCAGAATTATCTGCTGACGCCCGCTACCCGCCCCATCAATGCAGAAGGAGCCCCCGCTCCTTTCGCGGGCCCGTCTGGGTTTGCGCCGCTCAACGTCGGGGCTAAATTCTTGGCCTCTACGGTTCAGAATGCTCGTTCGCAGGTGGTAGTGCTGTTCGATATGAACCTGCGCAACGGCGACGCTAGCTTTTCTAACAAGCAATTCGAGCCGGGTGCCCGCCTACTTGTTTCCCAGCAGCTGGGCAAGCGCTTTGGCCTGGAAGGCAACCTGGGTTTCCGGCAGCAGGGCTTCAAGGCCGAAGGCACCAAGCAAGGCCAATACCTAACGACGCTGGCCCTGAACGGCCCCCTAACGCCCAACAACCACGTGGGGTTTTTCGCCGAAACCTACGCTACCTGGCAACGTCAGCAGGGCTGGCGGCCGGGGCTCACCTCAGGCCTCTACTACCGGCCGATTCCCGGGCTGCGGTTTGATGTAACCGCCGCCCACGGCCTGACGCCTGCCGCCGGGGGCTTCAACATAGGAGCCGGCCTGAGCGCCCGTTTAGGCAAATAGCGCAGGGAGTTCGTGGGGTATGTAAAACCCGTCACCCTGAGCGGCGCGAAGGACCTTTTCACGTCAGCATGATACTCGTTGTTACGACTCGTACTAGCGTAAAAAGGTCCTTCGCGCCGCTCAGGGTGACGGGTTTTGTATACTTGGCTAATTCACTTAATCGCTATACCAGGAAACTACTTGGTCACCGACTCAGGAGCGATGCGCGTGGGCGTTTGCTGGCCGCTGATGATGCCAGCGGCACTGCGCCCGATGGCCATGATGACGGCCGTCATGTTGGTTAGGTTCAGGCTTTCTACCTCATCATCTACGCTGTGGTAGCGCTTGTCGGTCGGAATCTGGTCGGTGCTGATGGTGTGAGCAGGTACGCCCAGGCGGGCCAGGGTAGCGTTATCGGAGCGGTAGAATAGGTTCTGCTCCGGGTACGGGTCGGGCTCGAAGCGAAAGGTACCGCCCTTGGCAGCAGCACTCTCCTGCAGCAGCTTACCGAAGTCTGACTTATCGAAGCCGGTAATGAAGGCTGTGTTAGGCCCAAATTTGGCTTCTTTGCCAATCATTTCGATGTTAAACATGGCCACTACCTGCTTGGGGTCGAGCTGCTGAGAAAAGTAGCGTGCCCCGAAGCCGCCAATTTCTTCGGCCGCAAATGCCACGAACACGAGGCTGCGGGCGTTGTCGTTTTTCTTGTTGAAATACTCAGCCAAGGCTACTACCGCCGTAGTGCCGCTGGCATCATCGTCGGCGCCGTTGGCAATGGAGTCGCCTTGCACGGCCGGCAGAATCCCGATGTGGTCGTAGTGCCCGCTGAAGACCACCTGTTCCGCGGCCCGGGCGGCGTCTTTACCCGGCAGCACGCCCACTACGTTGCGCAACTCCACGGTCCGAATGGTGGTAGTAGCCGCCACCCGAAATTTTACGGGGGCGGGCGGAGTAGCACCTAGTATGAACAGAGTAGTAAACGGCGCTGGCTTTTCGGGCCGCAGTCCGCCCCGTTTCAGGTAGCCAGCCAGCCGGGCAAATGCGGTAGTCTGGGCCGGATCAATGAACACAATAGTGTTCTCACGCGGCTCCAGTAAGGCCCGCACTTCGCGCATAAGGTTGCCATCGGCCCCTACGGTAATAATGCGGGGCGCTGGCTCGTCGGCATCGGTCCAGTTCAGGTGGGGCTGCCCCGAAACCAGCAGCGCTTTCTCAGGGCTGATGTTTGCGCCGTTGATGTTGATGAACGCGGCGGCTGTGCGTACTTCGTAGGTAGGAAAGCTTTGCTCAAACCCTTTCAGGCCAGCAAGCGGCTGTAAGCCGATGCGTTGAAATTCGGCTGCCAGGAAACTGGCGGCTTTCTGCGCCCCGGGCGTACCGGAAGCGCGACCCTGCATATCATCGGCCGCCAGGGTCCGGATAACTCGTTCTACGGTAGCGGGTGCCACGGTTGCAGTGGCGCCACCAGCCGGCTTTTTCTGCCCGAAAGCAGTTTGTGCGCAATAGAATGCCAGGGAGATAAAAAGGAGGGTTCTCATGGTCGAAAGTAACCATTTTGTTTCAAGCCCAACTACTTCACTTCCCCTGGCAGTTGCTTGTTAGCCGTCTGATTAGCTCCTCGGTTAGTTCCTGCCCACTGCCCCCGTGCAGGCCAATCTTCGGCTTACTACATGCCTACGCTTGCCTGCACCATACCCTAACAGCGTGTTGGGCTTTCATATTGGTCCGCAGGCCGACGTATCACCCTGTAGCTAGCAGGCGCTGCTCAATCCTGCAGCAAGGCAAAACACCTTTTTGGCCATCGATTCGAAGTACTCTTCTCCCTGCCCAGAATCGACAATACGCCCCGTTTAGTGGCGGCAACCAGCAAACGGGGCGTATTGTCGATTCTGGGTAAAGGGAAGCTACTACCAAGAACAAGTGCTTCAACCTGACCAGCTTTACTTATCTGCCGCGGCCAGCACGGCCGACCAGTCAGCTTCGGATTTAGCGGTAGCAGCGCCCGGCGCTGCCTTCAGGGACGCTGCCAGCGCCGGTGCGGCAGATTGCAAGGCTTTCAGCGTCAGCTTTACGGGCACGGCGCTACCGTCGGGGCGGCGTAGGTAGTAGGTGGGCTTATCCTCAATTTCATCGTAGCGCCGGTCCGTACTGTAAGCCCCCTGGTAATCAGCCTTGTGCAGCACTTTAGCGTAGCGCTTGAGCAGGGCGTGCTTGCCTTCGTGCAGCACCTCCACGTACTCGGCTCGCTGGGTAGGTACGGGCGCTTCGGTAAAACGGCGGAACACCCGGCGGCGGGTCCCGGAGGCTCCCACTGCCGGCTCCTCCAGCTCAAAGCTGGCCAACAACCGGTCGTCTAGCTGCAGGGAATCATTGGGCCGGCTCAGCGGACGCATCAGCAGCCGCTGATTCAGCACGTCGTATTTCAGGGGTACCGGGGCCAGGGGCACGTTATTGCTCATGCGCAGGCGGGCGGGTAGCCATCGTTTATCGGCATAGGGCGAGCCCTTGGTGACTTCCACAGCTCCGCGAGGCACTACCGTAGGCGAGCCATTTACCAGGGCGTTAAGGTTGGCCTGAGCCGCGGCTCCTGTCTGCTCAATGCTGGGTTGCTGGGCGTGGGCAGCATGCAGGACGCCCATTGATAAGCTAAGCGCCAGGATAACGGAAGAGCGAGTAACCATAAGAAATGAAGAAGTGGATTAGGTTCTCAATCTACTGGTTTTTTGGCCGAAAAACATTCCCCTAGCCCAGCGTCAGCACCAAATCGTCGGCATTTACCAGCGTGCCTTCCGCCAGATTCACGGCCTGCACGGTGGTGTCGTCGGTGGCCGTAATGGTGGTTTCCATCTTCATGGCCTCGATGATGAACAGGGGCGCGTTGCGCTTGACTGGCTGCCCGCTGGCTACCAGCACCTTGGAGAGCAGGCCCTGCAAGGGCGCGCCAATCTGCTTGGGGTTGGCTTTGTCGGCTTTGGGGTTGAGTATGCGCTTGACTTCCACGCTCGTATCCCGGATTTCCAGGTTGCGGGTCTGACCGTTGAGGTTGAAGAACACCGTGCGGCCGCCGTCCTCATTCACCGGGCCAACGCTTTGCAGGCTTACAATAATGCTTTTGCCGCGGGCAATGTCGATGATGGTTTCCTCGCCGGGCTGCAGGCCGTAATAGAACGCGCGAGTCGGAATGATCGACACGTCGCCAAATTGCTGCTGGTGCTGCCAGTACTGCTCGAACACCTTGGGGTAGAGCAGCCAGGACAGCAGGTCGGTGAACTTGGCGCGCTGCCCGAATTTCTCCTCAAACCGCTGCCACTCCTGCTCGAAGTTGATGGGGGCCAAGTGCTCGTTGGGCCGGTCGGTGAAGGGCTGCTCGTCCTTGAGAATGACGCGCTGCACGTCCTGGGGCCAGCCGCCCTCGGGCTGCCCAATGTCGCCGCGGAACAGTTCCCGCACCGATTCCGGGAAGCTGAGCGTGGCGCCCTTTTCCAGCACATCGGCCGTGGTCAGGTTATTGGAAACCAGGAACAGGGCCATATCCCCTACCACCTTCGAGCTGGGCGTTACTTTGATAATGTCGCCGAAAAGCTGGTTGACATCGGCGAAGGTGGTTTTTACGGTTTCAAACTTATCGAGCAAGCCCAGCGAAGCCGCCTGGGGCCGCAGGTTGGAGTACTGCCCGCCCGGAATTTCGTGCTGGAACACCTCGGAAGTACCCGCCTTCAGGCCCGACTCGAAGGGGTAGTAATACTCGCGCACCGTGTCCCAGTAGTTGGAAAACTCGTTGAGGGAGTGTTGGTTAAACTCGCGGTGGCGCTCCTGGCCGCGCAGCATTTCCACCACGGAATTAAAGTTGGGCTGAGACGTGAGCCCGGAAAGGCTGCCCAGGGCTACATCAATGACATCGACGCCGGCTTCCACGGCTTTCAGGTAGGTAGCGGCCTGCAAACTGCTGGTATCGTGCGTGTGCAGGTGGATGGGCAGGCTGATGGTGTCACGCAGGGCCGTTATCAGTTCCTGGGCGGCGTAGGGCTTCAGCAAACCCGCCATGTCCTTGATGCAGAGAATGTGCGCCCCAGCATCCTCAATCTGCCGGGCCAGGCGCAGGTAGTAATCGAGGGAATATTTCTGGTTGCGTTGGGGGTCGAGAATGTCGCCGGTGTAGCAGATGCTGGCCTCGGCCAGCCGGTCGGTTTTGTTGCGCACGAAGCCAATGCAGGCTTCCATGCCGGGCATCCAGTTCAGGGAGTCGAAAATGCGGAACACATCAATGCCGGTTTCGGCGGCCTGCTGCACGAAACGTTCCGTGAGGTTATCGGGGTAGGCTTTGTAGCCCACGCCGTTGGCCCCGCGAATCAGCATCTGGAGCAGAATGTTGGGCACGGCGGCGCGCAGCTTGGCCAGCCGCTCCCAGGGGTCTTCGTGCAGAAAGCGCAGGGCCACGTCGAAGGTAGCCCCGCCCCAGCACTCCAGGGAGAAGGTTTGGGGGTGCTGGTGGGCGTAGCGCTCCGCCACTTTCAGCATATCAAAGGTGCGCATGCGGGTAGCCAGCAGGCTCTGGTGGGCGTCGCGCAGGGTGGTATCGGTGTAGTGAATCTGCTGGTCCTGACGCAGCCACTGGGCAAAGCCCTCGGGACCTAGCTCCATGAGTTTCTGCTTGGTGCCGGGGGGCGGCGAAGTTGTCAGGTCGGCTTCAGGCAGCAGGGCCTTGCGCAGCTCGCGCTTGGGGTCGAGGTGGCCCTTCACGTCGGGGTTGCCGTTCACGATAACGTCGCCGAGGAAGCTGAGCACCTTGGTAGCGCGGTCCTGGCGGGCCTTGAACTTGAACAGCTCCGGGTGGTCCTTGATAAAGTCCACGTTGGCCTCGCCGGCCATGAACACCGGGTGGGCAATGATGTTCTGCAGGAATTGGATGTTGGTGCTCACCCCGCGCAGGCGGAACTCGTCGAGGGTGCGGGCCATCTTCTGGGCCGCCTCGGCCAGCGTGGGCGCGTGCGTGGACACCTTCACCAGCAGGGAGTCAAAGAAGGGCGACACCTTCACGCCGGTGTACACCGAGCCTTGGTCCAGCCGAATCCCGAAGCCCCCGGCCGAGCGGTAGGCCGTGATGGTGCCGTAGTCGGGCTTGAAGTCCTGCTCGGGGTCTTCGGTAGTGATGCGGCACTGAATGGCCACCCCAATTTTCAGGGGTTTTACGTCGGGGCCGAGCCCAATTTCCGGGTCGGTGAGGCGGCGGCCGTCGGCAATGTGCAGCTGGGTTTTAATCAGGTCCACGCCCGTTATCATCTCCGTCACGGTGTGCTCTACCTGAATGCGCGGGTTCACCTCAATAAAGTAGATGCGGTCCTGCTCGGGGTTTACCAGGAATTCCACCGTGCCCACGTTGTTGTAGTTCACGGCCCGGCCCAGGCGCAGGGCGTACTCATACAAGAGGTGGCGCATGTGGTCGGGCAGGTTGAGGGAGGGCGCCACTTCCACCACCTTCTGGTAGCGGCGCTGCACCGAGCAGTCGCGCTCATACAGGTGCATCAGCCCGCCGTGGTTGTCGGCTACCAGCTGCACCTCAATGTGCTTGGGCTGCTCCACGAACTTCTCCAGAAACACCGTGTCGTCGCCGAAGGCTTTCAGGGCTTCATTACGGGCCTCGAAGAACCCCCGCTCCAGCTGCTCATCATCCCGGATAACGCGCATGCCGCGCCCCCCGCCCCCGCTGGCCGCTTTCAGCATGACGGGGTAGCCAATGCGGTGGGCCTCCTCCAGGGCAATACTCAGGTCGGTCAGGTCCTGCTGGCTGCTCTCAATGATGGGCACCTGGCACGATACAGCCACTTTCTTGGCCGCTACCTTGTCGCCGAGGGCTTCCATGACTTCCGGCCGCGGCCCCACGAAAATAATGCCTTCCTCCCCGCAGCGCCGGGCCAGCGTGGCGTTTTCCGACAGGAAGCCGTAGCCGGGGTGAATGGCGTCGGCGCCGTTTTCCTTGGCCGTCCGGATGATGCCTTCAATGTCGAGGTAGGGCTTGAGCGGCTCATCGTCGCGACCAACCTGGTAGGCTTCATCGGCTTTGTAGCGGTGCAGGGAGTAGCGGTCCTCGTAGGTGTAAATAGCCACCGTTTGGATGCCCAGTTCCGTAGCTGCGCGCAGCACGCGAATAGCAATTTCGCCCCGGTTGGCGACCAGCAGTTTGCGGATATTCATCGTGGAAAGTTGGTGTAGGGGATGAGGTAGAAGGGTGCTGCAAGCTACGGAAAGCGACGGGAACATTTAGCGAATTTTTGCTAAAAGCATTTTTTCGCAATACTATCCGCTTCTTCAACTGCCTATAATAAAGTAAAATATTGCTAAACCTTCATCGTACAGTTCAGTTGATTTACCATATCTACCATCCCTCCCTACATGGAATTTGCTGACAAAAACATCCTGCTCGTCGGAGCATCTTCCGGCATTGGCCTGGCCACCGCCCAACTCCTGCATAAGCTGAAGGCAAATCTGTACACGGCTTCCCGCCACCTCTCACCGGAACTGGCCGAGCTAAACACCACGTTCATTGCGCTATATGTAACGCAGCCCCTGGGCGCCTCCTTGGATGCTTTGCCGGAAGTACTGCACGGGGTAGTGTATTGCCCCGGCTCCATCAAGCTGCGGCCCTTTGAGCGGATTCCGGTAGAAGACTTTCGGGCTGACTTTGAGCTGAATGTGCTCGGGGCGGTGCAGGTTCTGCAAGCCAGTATGAAGCGGCTGAAAAAGGCGGGCGGAGCCTCGGTGGTGCTTTTCAGCACGGTGGCCGCCGACACGGGCATGGCCTTTCACGCCAGTATTGCCACGGCCAAAGCCGCCGTGGAAGGCCTGGCCCGGTCCTTGGCGGCGGAGTACGCGGCCAGCGGAATTCGGGTCAACGCCGTGGCTCCTTCCCTAACCAACACGCCCCTGGCCGCCGCCCTGCTGAGCACTCCGGAGAAGGTAGAGGCCGGCGCCAAGCGCCACCCTTTGCAGCGCATCGGTGAACCTCAGGACCTGGCCTACATGGCTTCTTTTCTACTCTCCGACCACAGTTCCTTTATTACGGGCCAAGTTCTGCCCGTAGATGGCGGCCTGGGGCGGTTGAAGTAAAAAGCCCTAGTTGCCAGCGGCTGACTTAGGGCGCCCAAGCAGTTCTACCAAGCAACCACCACCCGCTGACAACCTCTTACCGCCACTCGCACCCGATACGTATCACCTGACAAGCCCACCCATGAAGATTGCCTTGTTTTGGCACCGGCGCGACCTGCGCCAGCACGATAACGCCGGCCTAACGGCGGCCTTGCAAAGCGGCTACCCCGTAGTGCCACTCTTTATCTACGACCGGGAAATTCTGGATTTGCTGCCTTCCCGCCGCGACGCCCGCGTAACTTTCATCTACGACGAGGTGGAGCGCCTGGCCCGGCAGACGGCGCAGGCCGGCGGCAGCTTTCTGGCCTTTTATGGTCGGCCCGTGGAGGTTTTCGAGCAGTTGCTTACCCAGCACGAGGTAGCAGCCATTTATACCAACGAAGACTACGAACCCTACGCCGCCGAGCGGGACGCGGCCGTGGGGGCGCTGGCCGCCCGGCACGGGGCCACGTTTCAGGCCCTGAAAGACCAGGTGATTTTCGCGAAAAACGAGCTATTGGGTAAGTCCGGCAAGCCCGCCCGCGTGTTCGGGGCCTACCGCAAAGCCTGGCTGGACAAGCTCCAGGACGCTCACTTGCAGCCCTACCCCTCGGCCGGCTTGTATACTGCCGAGCACTTGGCACACGTGCCCGATGCCCCGGCCCGGCCTACGCTTTCCAGCATGGGTTTCGAGGAATTCCGGCAGCAGGTACCGACCAATGAGCTGCCCGCCGAGGAACTGGTGCGCTCCTATCACCTCACCCGCGATACGCCAGGCCGCGTGGATAGCAGCACCCGCCGCTCCTTACACCTGCGTTTCGGCACGCTAAGCGTCCGGGAACTGATGCACCAGGCCCGGGAGCTAAACCCGAAGCTGCTGGCCGAGCTAATTTGGCGCGACTATTTCATGATGCTGCTCTGGCACTACCCCTCCACCGCCACGGAAAGCTTCGAGCCGCGCTTGCGCCGGGTGCCCTACCGCAACAACGAGAAGGAGTTTCGGGCCTGGTGCGAGGGCCGGACGGGCTACCCCCTGGTTGATGCCGGCATGCGGGAGCTCAATCAAACCGGCTACCTGCCTAACCGGGCCCGCATTGCGGCCGCGGGCTTTCTGGTAAAGCACCTGCTCATCGACTGGCGCTGGGGCGACCGGTACTTTGCCGACAAGCTCCTCGACTACGACATGGCCCAGAACGTGGGCAACTGGCAGTGGATGGCCGGCACCGGCGTGGTAGCCGCGCCCTGGTTTCGGGTGTACAGCCCCCAAAGCCAGCAGGAACAGTACGATCCTACCTTTGCCTACGTGTGGCAGTGGGTTCCTGAGTTTGGTACCTGCCACTACCCCAAGCCCATCGTGGAGCACAAGTTTGCCCGGGACCGGGCCATTGAAACGTTGCGGACTGCCTACCGGGCCGCCGGGGAGTAGTAAACCCTATTGCCGAGCAACTTCCTACCCCTACTGCCGGTTGTACTAACATGGAAAAGGACCGCATCAAACAAGCCTACCTCGACTACGTGCTGCGCAAAGGCGCGCCGCCCGTATCGGTGTTCAAACTCACCAAAAAGCTGGGCCTGCCTGAGCAGGAATTCTACCGCTATTACGCCAGCTTCGAGGTGCTGGACCGGGAGCTGTGGGCGGATTTTGGGCGCGAGGCCTACGACACGGCCTCGAAAGAGCCCGTGTGGGCCGAGTACGGCACCCGCGAGAAGCTGCTGAGCTTTTACTACGTTCTGCTGGAGGTTCTGAAGCGCAACCGCAGCTTTGCCCTGCAAGCCCTGCGCCGCTCCCTGCCCCGCATGCCCGGCCTTACCCCCCGGGTGCTGGATGGGCTGCGGCAGGAGTTTGAGCAGTTTGCCGCCAAGATTTTGCAGGAAGGCCGGCAGAGCGGCGAGGTGGCCTCCCGCCCTTTGCTGGAAAACAGTTACCCCCGCTTTTTCTGGCAACAGCTACTGTTTTTGCTGAATTTCTTCGCCCACGACGAATCGGTGAACTTTGAGCGCACCGATGCCGCCGTGGAAAAAGCCGTTACCCTCAGCTTTGATCTGGTAGGCCGCAACACGCTGGATTCCGCCACTGACTTGGTGCGTTTCCTGATCCAGAGCCGCCGTTAGCCGCCACTGCTGCCTCGTGCGGCTTCGGCCCCGGAGCGGGTATATAAGTGGTAGTCTGCTGCTTTTGTAGCTCAGGCTGTTAAGTTTCCGTTTTTGCATTTTTGCAGGCCCTGTTGTGCAGGCCGCTTTCGTATGCCCGACTCTCCCAAGACTATCCCGCTTGATTCGCTGCCAACTACCAAAGTGGCGCGAGCGGCCCGCTTCGCCAAAACGGGCTTTCATGTGGGCGCCAACTACGTGAAGCACTACGCCAAGCGCGCCGTAGGGGCCGAAAGCCCCACCAGTGAACTGCACGAGGCCAATGCGGCGGAATTGTACGGGGCCCTGAGCGAAATGAAAGGCTCGGTGCTGAAGGTAGCCCAGATGCTGGCCATGGAGAAGAACATCCTCCCCACGGCCTACGCCGACCAGTTTGCTCAGGCCCAGTACCAAACGCCTCCCCTTTCGGGGCCGCTGGTGGTGAAAGCTTTCCGGGATGCGTTTGGCAAGTCGCCCTTTGACGTGTTCGATACCTTTGACCTCAATGCCCGGCAGGCAGCCAGCATCGGCCAGGTGCATTTCGCCCGGAAAGGCGGCCAGGAGTTGGCCGTGAAAGTGCAATATCCCGGCGTGGCCGACAGCATCCGCTCCGACATTCGCTTGGTGAAACCCATTGCCCTGCGCGTGTTGGGCCTGGATGAAGCTACCGTGCGGCCCTACCTGCAGGAAGTAGAAACCCGCCTGCTGGAGGAAACCGACTACGGCCTGGAACTCCGGCGCGGCCAGCAGATTGCCGCCGCCTGCGCTGGCCTGGCTCATCTGCAATTCCCTAGCTACTACCCGGAGCTATCCGGCAGCCGCATTCTGACCATGGACTGGCTGCCCGGCCAGCACCTCAAGGAGTTCCTGGCGACGAATCCCAGCCAGGCCGTCCGTAACCAGCTCGGGCAGGCTCTCTGGGACTTTTACATGTTCCAGTTTAATACGCTACGGCAGGTACACGCCGATCCGCACCCCGGCAACTTCCTGCTGCGCGCCGAGGCCGGTGGCACGGTAGGCGTGCTGGATTTTGGCTGCGTCAAGGAAATTCCGGCCGAGGTGCACCGGCTGTTCACGGCCTTGCTTGCCCCCGAAACCCTGGCCGACCCAGCCCGGCTAACGGCCTTGCTGACCGAGGCCGGCGTGGTGCGCCCTCAGGATCCGGAAACCCAACGAAACTTCTACGTAGCCACTATGCAAGCCTCCCTGGAACTGGTGGGCCGGCCGTTTCGTCAAGCATCGTTCGACTTCGGCGACCCGACCTACCTGCAGAGCCTGTATGCCCTCGGCGATGACCTGCTGCAGCAGCCCGAGCTACGCCAGCAGCGGGAACCACGGGGCTCCGAGCACTTCATTTACCTCAACCGCACCTACGTTGGCCTCTACGCCTTGCTAACCGAGCTGCAAGCCTTCGTGCGGACGGCTTAGCGCTGGCCTGTGGTGAACAATTCGTCTGTCCTTCTTACGCCGAAGGAATCTGCGTTTACCGGAAAAATCACCTAGTACTTAGTTTAGATTCCGGCTGCATTAGAAGGACAGGCAACGCAAGGCAGGCTTTTCCGAAACCAAACGGCTTATCTGGAGTTTAAGCAGTCCAGCAGCACTCGTGTAGTTACATAAGTGCCGCTGGACTGCTGCGTTTTACTTCTCTTTTCCCTACCCATGAAAAAACTCTGGACTCTTTGTGCGGCGCTGCTTAGCGTAGTATCCATGGCTTCGGCCCAAACCCTGAGCTGCTGCGCCAAGCCGGCCGCCGCCCAGAATGCCACGGAGGTGTTTGCCATGCTGGCTTCCAACGAGGACTTTTCCGGGGGCCACGATGCGCCTCTACCCTTTACCTACCAGGGCACCGGCGAAATGGTGGAGTTCAAGACTACCGATGGCCAGAGCAGCAAGGCTTTCGAAATCAAGAGCAACGTCCGCTCCGATAAGTACCTGCTGGTCATTCATGAGTGGTGGGGCCTGAACGACCACATCAAGCAGGAAGCGGCCCGCTTTGCCAAGGAACTGCCCGGCGTCAACGTCATTGCCTTGGACCTCTACGACGGCCAAGTGGCCACCGACGCTGACCAGGCCGGCAAGCTCATGCAGGGCGTAAAAACCGAGCGTGCCCAAGCCATTATCAACGGGGCGCTGCTGCACGCCGGCCCCCGGGCCCAGGTAGCCAGCATCGGGTGGTGCTTCGGTGGGGGCTGGAGCATCCAGACGGCCTTGCTGGCCGGGCCCAAAGCCAAGGGCTGCGTGGCGTACTACGGCATGCCCGAAAAGGACGTAGCCAAACTTAAAACCTTGAACACGGACGTGCTTTTCGTTTTTGCCAAGCAGGATAAGTGGATCAACCAGGAGGTAGTAAGCCAGTTTGAAAAGGACATGGCAGCCGCTAAAAAAGGCCTCACCGTGAAAGCCTACGACGCCGACCACGCCTTTGCCAACCCCTCCAACCCCAAGTACAGCAAAACCTTCGCCGAGGATGCTCACGCCGCCTCCGTAGCCTACCTCAAGAAAAATCTGAAACTCAAGTAAATCACGGATTTAGACGGATTTATCGAATTTCACGGATTCTGATTTTATGAAAAAGGCTACCCCGAGAGGTAGCCTTTTTATATGTTACCCTCTCCCTGAGCTCTATGCAGCTCCCGATGATTGGAGTATCACGACTAGTAGACGCCACGGTTGGGCTACCCCTGTGGCCCGTGTGCCTGTTTGTGGGCGGGCACGACAGGCTCAGCTCAGTACTTCACCATTCACCACTACCCTGCCAACTGGGCTTGCAGTTCGGCCAGGCTTTCGGGGAGCTGCTGCATACTTTCCAGCACGAAATACAACTCCTGAAATTTGTCCTTTTCAAAAGCCGTTTCCAGTACCCCGGCGAGCGTAAATGGCAAGCGGGTAGGCTTTTCGCTGAGGCTGAACTTAACTTCTCCGTGCGAGGAGAGCAGACCAGCGCCGTAAATGCGCAGGCCTTCGGGCTGGCTGAGCAAGCCAAACTCCGCCGTAAACCAGTACAGGCGCGTAAACAGCTCCAGCGAATTGGGCTGGTGGCGGTAGTGCTGAGCCGCCGCGCCCAACTGCTGCAGAAACGCGGCAAATTCCGGATTGGTGAGGAGCGGCACGTGCCCAAACACGTCGTGGAACATGTCGGGCTCTTCGAGGTAGTCAAGCTGCTCTAGCTTCCGCAGCCAAGTGGTAGCCGGAAACTTCTTTTCCGCCAGCAGCCCAAAGAAAATGGCATCATCTACGATACCGGGCACTACTACCAGCTCCCAACCCGTCAGCTCCCGCAGCCGCGGGTTCACCTCCCGAAAATCCGGAATAGCCTCCCGCGTAAACCCAATCTGCTGCACGCCAGTCAGGAAAGCATCAGCCGCCCGGCCGGGCAGCAAAGCCATCTGACGGTCGAAGAGCAGCTGCCATACGTGCTGATCGGCGGCGGTGTAGGCGCGGTAGTCCTGGGTTAGCAAGGGCAGGGCAGCCGGAACGGCGGTGGTTGTAGAGGGCGCAGGGGAAGACAACATACAGAAAGAGAGAAGAGGTAAAAAGAAACAGCCTGCCTCCGCACGGAGCGGAAGCAGGCTGTCGAAAGTGTCAGGGGAAGTAATGCTTATCCTCCGAGGCACGCCGTGGCCGCTCCGCTCCGGGCAGGAGCGTAATAGGCATAGGCGTAATAGCGGGTAGTCAGTAGCATTGGGGCAAAAGTACAACGTAACACCTAGCAAACAAGCCAGTGAGCGAGAAACCTATTCCGCGAACCGCCGGAGCGGTGGTTGGAGTGAGCGGCGGCAGCGTCTGGTATCCCACCCCCACCTGCTGCCGTTGCCGGCCCACTTCCATCCTAAACGCGAAACAGATTTCTAACCCACTGGCGTAGTGCTGGCCAGTACAAGCGCTTATTTCACGGGTTGCAGCTCCCAGCCCGTGGAGAGCAAGGCCGCCAGCTCGGCCACGCTTTCCGTGAGCTGGTCCCAGCTGTTGAGCACGAAATACTGCTCCTGCAACCGAGCCTCGCTGTAGGGCGTGTGCAGTACCGTGGCCAGGTCAAAGGGGGCGCGACGGGTTACGTCGCCGAGGCAATGGTGAATTTCGCCGGAAGAGGACAGCAGACCAGCTCCATACATGCGGGCCTCGTCCTTTTCCAGCACTAACCCAAACTGTACCGTGAAGCCGTAGAGGCGCTCCAGGCGGGCTAGGGCTGCGGCATCAGTAAGGTGCTGGGCGGCTACGTGGCCTAAAAAATGCAGGAAATCGGCGAAGGCCTGGTCCATGAGCAGCGGCACGTGGCCGAACACGCCGTGAAACAGGTCGGGCTCCTCAATGAAGTCAAACTGCTCCATCGACCGGATCCAGACGGTAGCGGGAAACTTGCGCTGGGCCAGCAGACCGAAGAAGTCGGCATCGCCCAGCATGCCCTGCACCGGCTCCAGCTGCCAGCCGGTGGCTTTCTGCAGGCGCTGATTTACCTCCGCAAAATCAGGAATGGCATTGCGGTGAAAACCAACGGCGGCCAGTCCTCGGCCAAAGGCCGAGCAGGCCCGCTTGTGCAGCAGGGCCGTCTGACGGTCAAACAATACCTTCCAGACCAACTGGTCCTGGGCCGTGTACCGGTCGTAATGTTGCTGTACCATGAGCAGGTAGCGAATAATGGGCAGAAAAAAAGCCCGGCTCCTGGAGGGAGTCGGGCTTTTGCTAGATTTTCAGAGGAGAAGTGTCATACTGCGCTTCTAACTTTCATGTCCGCAAAGAGGCCCGACCTCGCCCTGCACGGGGCGAATATTCATCAGGTTAAAGCACTTTGCGGTTAGGTTCAGCATGATGTTCCAAATATAAATTACTTTCTGAATATGTTGTATTCAGGCTCCCCTATTTTTTTGCCGAGAGTACAGCACTGGTACTGGCCTTATTTACCGTTAGGCTCATAGCCCATGGACAGGCGGGTATCACCGGTAATATGCAGCTTTACATTGGCTTGCTGGGCTGAGGGGTTCAGCAGCACAGCGGAGGAGCCCGCCATAAAGCGCAGGGTAGCCGACTGGCCCGGGGCCAGCATAGCTCGCCCAAAAATACCCCCACCCCGGGGCCGTTCCTTGAACTCGACGGGTACCTTGCCCACATTACGGGCCACTACCTTGAAGGCGCCAGGCTGGCTGCCACCCAGGACAAACTGCTTGCCGGGCTCGATGAGCAGACCTGAATTGACACCACCCGAACCGGCGGAAAACAGGCTGCCCAGCAACAGCAGCAAGCCCAGTGCTAAGGCGGGGCGCAGAAAAATGGAGGTAGGCATAGGATGCAGTGGTTGAAGTGAAACAATGCACCAAAGGAACACAGTCCCCTACCCCTTAGCGCCCCGATTTACAGTATGGGACATCCTAACTTATACTTTGACACCAGTCAGGGGCTTATCCCTGACGCCCTACTTGGCTGGGCGTTAGGCCGCGTAACTTCTTAAACACCCGATTAAATGTGGATTTAGAATTGAAACCTGCCTCCAAGGCCACCGCCAGTAGCGTGTAGTGTCGGTAGTGTGGGTCAAGAAGGCGACGCTCGGCCTCCCGTACCCGGAACTCGTTAATGAAGTCGTTGAAGTTCTGACCGCAGCCCGTATTGATGACCCGGGACAGCCACGAAGTGTTGGTGCGCAACTGCGCGGCCAATTCGCCCAGGGTTAACTCGGAGGCTAGATATGGCCGTTGGGTTTCCATGTGCCGAAGCAAGCGCTGGGTCCAGCGTTCCAACTCCGCGCTGTTCTCAGGCTGAACTTCAGCCGCAACCACTGGCAAAACCAAATCGGGCGCCGCGTTTGTCGTTAGTGGGCTGGCCGACGGGAGTTGGGCGAGGGTAGTAGCGGCTTCAACTGTGGGAACCAGACTCTCGGCAGCCTCTTTGGGCTGAAAGTGCAAGCCAGCGAGCCGGTGCCCGGTGAGCAAGCCAGCAATGCTTAGGTAGTACAGCAGCAGGCCCGTGAACAGGTAGTCGTACCAGGCTTGGTAGTAACTGAGTGGAAGTAGCCAGGTGTTGATAAACCCGAAGCCCAGCATTACCAGTGTCCCTATTACCACGGCCACCAGCACGTTGCGCAGCCACCGAAACCGAATCTGGGCGGTGTCGGAGAAGTTGTCATTCAGGTAGTGGGCATACACGCGGTAGGCTTGCAGGGTGCGCACGGCGTAGGCTAGTACCAGTAGGTAAGCCACGGCATCAACCCAGTACCCAATCGGCTGCTGATCGGCCCAAAAGGCCAGCGGGCCTTTCGTGCCGTAATGCGCTGGTAGTGCCCGTTGCTGCATGCCATGCCACCACCCAACATCGTACACAAACACGACCAGGCGCCAGCCCACCCAAGCCAGGGCCGGCACGAAGTGGCGCCAGTGCTGCCGCCGCAGGTGGAACTCCTGGTTGGTGAGGCTGCGAAAGTAAAAGTACAGCACCGGCCCCACCGCCAGCCAATTACTGAACGGGAAGTAAAACATGAACACCGTGCGCGCATCGTGCGAGTCGTACCAGCCGGCAAAGCCCAGCATCCACTGAGCTAACCGCAGGGCGTGCAAAAGCAGCAGCAGGGCCAGCCACTTATCGGCTCCCGCGTCCTCTCGCTGGCTTCGCACGGCCAGCACTCCGGCCACAACTACTCCCTGCACGAAAAACGGCAGCAGCACTCCGCTATACACATTGAAAGTGAAGAACATGACACCAAGGTAATAGTAGAAAAGGCCGCGGCTACCGAAAGCGGAACCGGAGTCCACTTTCGGTAGCCGCGGCCTTGCTGCTGGGCTTACCCGAGGAGTTTCTTCCTCAACGTATTAGCAACCGTCTGGCATGCTCTCCTGGTGGCTACCAAGAAGACGCCAGAGGTCAGGCAGCTTATTGGAGCCGGAGCAGCATGAACCCTCCGCTGGGCTCCGACACGCATAGGCAGCGCGCCAACGACCCAACTTCTACAGCCCTTAGTCCAGCTCCTGCCGCAGCGCGTACACCTTGCGCAGGTTGCGAATCAGGCGGGCCGACTCCTGGAAGTTCAGCGTCTGGGCTCCATCGGAAGCAGCTTCTTCGGGCTTCTCATGGGCCTCGTAGATGATGCCATCGGCGCCGGCCATCACGGCAGCCAGGGCCATGGACGGCACGTAGTCGCGGATGCCGATGCCGTGGGAAGGGTCCACGATGACGGGCAGGTGGGTTTTCTCCTTCAGGATAGGCACGGCGTTTAAATCCAGGGTGTTACGCGAAGCCGTTTCAAAAGTCCGAATGCCGCGCTCACAGAGAACCAACTTCTCATTGCCGCCCGAAAACACGTACTCCGCCGACGAGAGCAGCTCCTCAATCGTGCCCGAAATACCGCGCTTAATCAGCACCGGCTTGTCCACGCCGCCGAGGGCATCAAGCAGGTTGAAGTTCTGGGTGTTGCGGGCGCCTACCTGGAACACGTCCACGTAGTCGTGCATTTCCTCCACCTGCGAGACCTGCATGACCTCCGTCACAATTTTGATGCCTCGCGCCCGCGCCATCTGGTGAAACAGCTTCAGGCCGTCCATGCCCAGGCCGCGGAAGGAATAGGGCGACGAGCGGGGCTTGAACACGCCGCCCCGCATAATGCGCACGTCGTTGTCCAGGAGGTGCTGCATGATGCTTTCCATCTGTGCTTCGCTCTCAATGCTGCAGGGGCCGGCGGCCAGCATGAGGCTGCCTTCTCCTACCCGCACCCCGTCGCCGAGGTCGAGCACGGTGGGACGTACGCGCCACTTGCGCGACACGAGCTGGTAGTCGTCGGATACTTGGTGAATATCCAGAATACCCGGCAGCTGCCCGATGGAGCGCAGGTCGATATCGGCCTTCCCAATGGCCACGAGGTAGTGGGCGCGCTGGGTTCTGACGTTCGTGATTTTGTACTTCAGGCCTTTAATGTGTTTCTCGATGGCCTGCTGGGCAGCCTCGGAAATATGGGAGTCGAGTTGGATGATCATGTGCTGGTGGGAGAATATCGGTTGTTGTCTTTCGCGCTGCTCTGGCTGACAAACGGTACGGAGCTGGTCTGACAGCTTACCTACTTAAGAACAGAGGAAACAAACCGGGCGGCGGCGGCCGGCGCGTCATCAGTACCCTCCAAAGCCCGAATCAGGGCCGAGCCGATAATGGCGCCTTCGGCGTACTGACACGCCCGTTGAAACGACGCCTTATCACCAATGCCGAAGCCGATGAGGCGGGGGTTGCGCAGGTTCATGGCCTCAATGCGCTGAAAGTACGCCTCCTGCACCCCCTCGGCCTGGGTGTTGGCCCCGCCCGTAGTTCCGGGGCCCGACACGAGGTAGAGAAACGAATCCGTCAGCTCATCAATGCGGCGGATCCGCTCGGGAGCGGTTTGTGGGGTGATGAGAAACACGGGCCGCAGGTTGTAGCGCCGAAACATGTCCTGGTACTCGGCCACGTAGTCGTCAAGGGGCAGATCGGGCAGGATAACGCCGTCGACGCCGGCCGCGGCGGCCTCGCGGCAGAAGTTTTCTACCCCAAACTGCATCACCGGATTTAGGTAACCCATGAGCAGAATGGGGGCTTCGGGCACTTCCTGGCGGATGCCTTCCAGCTGCTGAAACAGCACCCGCATGTTCATGCCGTTCTGCAGAGCGGCCGTGCTGCTGGCCTGAATCACGGGACCATCGGCCAGCGGATCGGAAAACGGCATCCCAATTTCAATGAGGTCGGCGCCGGCTTGCGTGAGCGACTTAATGAGCGGCACCGTGTCGTGCAGGCTGGGGTAGCCGGCGGTGAAATACACGTTGAGCAGACCTTTGCCCTTCTTCTGGAAAGCCTGTTGAATACGATTTTGCATGATGATTTTGTTTGTCCTGCTGAGCGCAGCCGAAGCATCTCTACCGCTGGCTAATCAGTAGAGGAAGCAACGAAGCGGGAGAGATGCTTCGACTCCGCTCAGTAGGACACTAGTTGGTCAACTGGCTTTACAGGATGGTGTCGGCATACTTGAGGTAGGTTTCTAGGTCCTTGTCGCCGCGGCCGGAAAGGTTGACCACTACCACGTCGTCGGGGCCGGCGCCCAACTGGCCCAGGGCGGCCAGGGCGTGGGCGGTTTCGAGGGCGGGAATAATGCCTTCCAGGCGGCTCAGTTCGGCCACGGCGCGCAGGGCGTCCTCGTCCTCAATGCTGATAAACCGGGCCCGGCCGGAATCGGCCAGAAACGCGTGCAGGGGACCAATGCCGGGGTAATCGAGGCCGGCCGACAGGGAGTAGGGCTCGGTAATCTGGCCGTCCTCGTCCTGCATGAGTAAGGTGCGGGAGCCGTGAATGATGCCCGGCTTGCCCAGCACCGAAGTAGCGGCCGAGTGCCCGGAATTAACGCCGTGTCCGGCCGCTTCCACGGCCACCAGCTTCACGGCAGGCTCTTCCAGGAAATGGTAAAAAGCGCCGGCCGCGTTGGAGCCGCCGCCCACGCAGGCCACCACATAGCTGGGCAGCTCCGAACCCGTTTTTTCCAGCAGCTGCTTGCGCATTTCCTCACTGATAACGGCCTGCAGGCGCGCCACCAGATCGGGGTACGGGTGCGGGCCCACCACCGAGCCAATGATGTAATGCGTGTCCACGGGGTTGCTGATCCAGTCCCGGATGGCCTCGTTGGTAGCATCCTTGAGGGTGCGGCTGCCGCTCAGGGCCGCCCGCACTTCGGCCCCCAGCAGGCGCATACGGTACACGTTCGGCTTCTGGCGCTCCATGTCAATTTCGCCCATGTACACGATGCACTGCATGCCCATCAGGGCGCACACCGTGGCCGTGGCGACGCCGTGCTGGCCCGCCCCGGTTTCGGCGATGATGCGGGTTTTGCCCAGGCGCTTGGCCAGCAGAATCTGCCCCACGGTGTTGTTCACTTTGTGGGCTCCGGTGTGGCAGAGGTCCTCGCGCTTGAGGTACACGTGGGTGTTATACTTCGCCGACAAGCGCTTGGCCTCAAACAGCGGAGTCGGCCGGCCCACGTAGTCGCGGAGCAGTTGCTGGTACTCCTGCTGAAACGCGGGGTCAGCGAGGATGTCGAGGTACTGCTGGCGCAGCTCTTCCACGTTGGGGTAGAGCATTTCCGGAATGAAGGCGCCGCCGAACTGGCCGTAGTAGCCGCGCTCCGTAGGTTGTTGATAGGTCGTACTCATGGTTTCTCGGGAAGTTTTGGGGTAGGTAGCGCATCAAGAAGCAGCGCCGAAGCCCTGCCAAACGTTGCGCACAACAGGTACTTAGGGGCGGAGCTGCTGAAACATCTGCCGCAGCAGGTTGGCATCTTTCACGCCGGGCTCGGTTTCGAATTTGCTGTTCAGGTCCAGGGCAAACAAGCCAGGAAGCTGCAGGTTCCGCAGCAGATCGGCGTGCTCCAGGGCCAAGCCGCCGGCTAGGAAGTATGGCACCGGCAGACTGTAATCGGCCAGAAGCTGCCAGTCGAAGGCCGTGCCGTTGCCGCCGGGGTGGGCCCCGGCCGTGTCAAACAGGAAAAAGTCAACCTGCCCCACGTAGGGTAGCAACTGGGCGAAGTCGAACTGTGCCCCTATGGCAAAGGCTTTGATGACCACTACCCCGGTAGCGCGCAGCAAGGCGCAGGTTTCGGGCGTTTCGGTGCCGTGGAGCTGCACGGCCTGCAAGCCGTACTGGGTGATGCGCTCCTGAATAACGGCCGTGTCTTCGTCCACGAACACACCTACCTTCCGGATGGTGGCCGGAACTGCGGCCGCATCGGCGGGCGTGAGCGTGGGCGTGGCGTAGCGCCGGGATTTGGGGTAGAAGATGAAGCCCAGAAAGTCGGGGCGCAGGGCGGCTACCGCCCGCAGGTTGTCGGGCCGGGCCATGCCGCAGACTTTCAGGCGTACACTCATGATAGTACGGTTACGGCTTCGGTGGCGCGAAGCTGCTGCACCAGGGCGGCGCAGGCTTTTTCGGGGCGCGAGTGGCGCATGAACGTTTCCCCAATCAGGAAGCCCCGGTAGCCCACGGCCCGCAACGCCTCAATATCGGCCGCCGAAGTCAGGCCGCTTTCCGTCACTTTCACGAACTCATCGGGGATGCGCTGGGCCAACTCGCCCGAGGTATCCAGGCTCACGCTAAAGTCGTGGAGGTTGCGGTTGTTGACGCCTACTAGGCTCACGGCGTCGGGATGCAGGGTTTTGTCGAGCTCCTCGGCGTTGTGAATTTCGAGCAGCACTTCCAGGCCCAGGCTTTTGGCCAGGCGGCCCAGGCGCAGCACTTCCTCACCGCTGAGCACGGCTGCAATCAGCAGCACGGCGTCGGCCCCAATGCTCTTGGCTTCCAGAATCTGGTACTCATCCACCACGAAATCCTTGCGCAGAATGGGGCAGAAATTAAACCGGCGGGCGATGGTCAGGTCCTCATTCTTGCCCCCAAAAAACTCCGCATCCGTCAGCACCGAGAGGGCCGAGGCGCCGGCTTGCATGTAGCCCAGGGTGGTGCGCTCCACCGGGGCGTGGGGGTTAATAAAGCCCTTGCTCGGCGACTTGCGCTTGAACTCAGCAATGATGCCGCTCAAATCGTCGCGTAGCAGGTAGCGGCGCAGGCTCAGGGGCGGCGTCGGCATGTACAGGCTTTGCTCCAGCAGCTTCACTGGCACCAGGCTCTGGCGGTCAGCTACTTCCTGGCGCTTGTGGGCAATGATTTTATCGAGAATCGTAGGCATTGGCGGGCCGCCGGATGGTGTGCGGCGGAAGTTTAGGGTGGTTTCCTTTTGGCGAAAAGGAATTGAGTGAACAGTATTCAGAGGAAAAGGAGCCCGAAGGCCGAAATCTTTATGCGGTTGTAAAGACGCAACATGTTGCGTCTCTTTGTTGCTAATGTTGTTTAGGCTGTCCTTCCGAGCAACGCGAGGAATCCGGGTTAGCCTCTTGTGAATAATCCAGATTCCTCGTTCCTGGCTTGATGCGCCACATGCTCGGAAGGACAGAAGGTGTTACTTGTTCTGCCACCACCCGTTCAACGACGAGACGCAAGATATTGCGTCTCTACCACCGCCCTGTTATAAGCTGGTGGCGTGACTGTGCGTAACGGCTACCAGCTTGCGCAGGGCCTGCCGCGCCCGCCCCGAGTCCAGGGACTCCTGCGCGGCGGCCAGGGCCTCGGCAAAGCGGAAGGTGGGCTCCAGGCACCGGATGGCCAGGGCGGCGTTGGCCGTTACCACGTCGCGCTGGGCCCGGGTGGCCCGGTTTTCCAGCACGTCCAAGAACAACCGGGCCGACTCCTGCGCGGTTTTTCCGCCGGCCAGCTCTTCCGGCAACGTGGTTGTCAGGCCCAGGTCGGCGGCGGTTACTACCTGCTCGCCCTCCGGCGTAGCCAGTTTGGCGGCGGCCGTCAGCGAGAGTTCGTCGTAGCCATCAAGAGCGTGCACTACCGCGTAGCGCGTATTGGTTTGCTGCAGCAGGTAGTGGTAGAGGCGCAGCAGCTCCAGGCTGAAGGTGCCGGCTACCTGATAGTTAGGCCGGGCCGGATTCACCAGCGGGCCCAAAATGTTGAAGAAGGTGCGCACGCCCAGTTCCCGCCGCACGGGTCCGGCGTGGCGCATGGCCGGGTGAAACGAGGGGGCGTGCAGAAAGCAGATGTTGGCTTGCTCGAGCTGCCGCTGCAGCACATCGTTGCCCACGCCAAACTCAACCCCGAGCTGAGCCAGCACATCCGACGACCCGCACACCGATGACACGCCGATGTTGCCGTGCTTGGTGACTTTGTAGCCCGCACCGGCCACCACAAAGCAGGCCAACGTGCTGATGTTGAGCGTGTCCTTGCCGTCGCCGCCGGTGCCTACAATATCCACCGTGTCGTGGGTTCCCAGCGCCGGGTCGCGGCTCAGGCTCAGCAGCGCATCGCGGAAGCCCGCCAGCTCCGGCACCGAAATCGGCCGCATGCGGTACACGCTCATGAAGGCCGCCATTTCCGAAGCGTTGGCCTCGCCCTGCCCAATGCGCAGCATGGCTTCGCGCGCTTCGGCGTGGGTGAGCAGTTGCTGGTCAAATAACTGGTTAAGAATCTGTTTCACAATTCGCGGTAGCAGTCAGCGGGTAGCTTTCCGCTTTGGGGTGGGGTAGTAAATAGGAATGCGGGGCGCTGGTCAGGCAAGGTCCGAATGGGGCTCAGGCCAGCCAGTTGGCCAGCATCTGGTGGCCGTGCTCGGTGAGAATGGATTCGGGGTGGAACTGCACGCCGCGCACATCGTACTCGCGGTGGCGGAAGGCCATTACCTGCCCGTTGGTATCCACGGCCGTTACCTCCAGCTCCGCCGGCACCGATTCGGGCCGCACGCTCCAGGAGTGGTAACGCCCTATCTTGAAATGCGTGGGCAAGCCGGCAAACAGGCGGTCCGGGGCGGTTATGGTGGCGTCGGTGGCCAGGCCGTGCACCACCTCGGGCAGGTTGTACAGCTCCCCGCCGAAGCTCTCAGCTAGGCCCTGGTGGCCCAGGCAAACGCCCAGCATACGCTTGGTGGGCGCGTAGCGGCGAATAATTTCGGGCATCAGCCCCGCCTCGGAAGGCACGCCCGGCCCCGGCGACAGTAGCACGGCATCATAATCGGCTACGTCCTCTACCCTGAGCTTGTCGTTGCGAATTACCGTGACGTTATCGGTATGGCCCAATTCCCGCAGCACCTGCACCAGGTTGTAGGTAAAGGAGTCGTAATTGTCGATGACGAGGATTTTCATGGGGGTGGTGGAGGTTAGATGTGGTCCTACGAATGCCGCGCAGCGGTTCGTAGGACCACTCTCGTTGCTGAAGTTGCGGACGGGCGCCGGAAACTGGCCTTGTGTAGTCGTTTAACGAGAGTGGTCTGACGAGGCCTGCGGCTACTCGTCGGACCACACCAAGCTACACCAGCTCGGCTTCTTCCAGGGCTTTGCGCAGGGCGGCCAGCTTGTGGTGCACCTCATTTAGTTCGGAGTTGATGTCGGAGGCGGCCACTACCCCGGCCCCGGCCTGGAAGTACAGCTGGCTGGCCGTGCTCAGGAAGGAACGAATCATGATGGCGTGGTTGAAGTCGCCGTTGAAGCCCAGGTGGCCAATGGCCCCGCCGTAGTAGCCGCGGGCCGTAGGTTCCAGCTCGTCAATGAGTTGCATGGCCCGGTGCTTAGGCGCCCCCGACAGCGTACCGGCCGGAAAGGTATCGGCCACTACCTGCAAGGAGCTGGCCTGCGGAGCCAGGCGGGCGGTTACCTCACTCACCAGGTGAATAACGTGGGAGTAGTACTGGATTTCCCGAAACACTTTCACCTGCACTTCGTCGCCGTGCCGGGCCAGGTCGTTGCGGGCCAGGTCCACGAGCATCACGTGCTCGGCGTTTTCCTTGGGGTCGTCGGCCAGCTTTTGGGCCAGGGCGGCATCCTGGGCATCGTGGCCGGTGCGGCGGAAGGTGCCGGCAATGGGGTACAGGCTCGCCTGCCGGCCTTTAATCAGCAGCTGGGTTTCGGGCGAGGAGCCGAAGATTTTAAAGGAGCCGTAATCGAAGTAAAACAGGTAGGGCGAGGGGTTGATGGAGCGCAGGGCCCGGTACACGTTGAACTCGTCGCCGGTGAAGCCCTGCTGAAACCGCCGCGACAACACAATCTGGAACACGTTGCCGCGGCGGCAGTGCTGCTGCCCGGCGGCCAGCACTTTTAGGAATTCCTCGTCGGTCTGGTTGGTTTGCTCCTCTCCTACCACGCGGAACTTGAAATCGGGCAAGGACGGGTTACGGATCAGGTTTACCAGCCGCGTCAGCCCATCTTCATCAACCGTTTGCCCGGCCAGCGTATGCTCAAACACATACAGCTCGTTGCGGAAGTGGTTAACGGCAATTACGTAGCGGTAGGTGCTGTACAGAATGTCCGGAATTTGGCCGGCGGCCTGCTTTACCGAGCTCAGCTCCAGGTCCTCGAAGTACTGCACGGCCTCGTAGCCCAGGTACCCAAACAGGCCGCCAGTAATGAAATCATGGCCCGTATCCTGGGTCTGGAAGCAATTAGCAAACTCCTGCAGCCGCTCCAAAGCCTGCCGGGGGTTGGTTAGCGTTTCCGTGGCCGTGGTATCGTCGGGGAAGGTTAGGGCCAACTCGCCGCCGCGCAGCTCAAAACGGGCCAGCGGATCGAAGGCCAGGTAGCTGAAAGCGTTCTGCTGGCCGTGGTAGTCGGAGCTTTCCAGCAGCAGGCAGTTGGCGTATCGGTCGCGCAGGCGCAGGTACAGCCCCACGGGAGTTACGGTATCGGCCAAAACGCGCAGGTGGCGGGTGTGCAGGTGGAAGGTTTTCATCGGCTGGTTGTGGGAGTGAGGTAGAGGACCAGCGCCGGGAAATAAAAAAGCCCGGCGGGGCGGCCGGGCTTTTGAGCTAATGCGAAGAAGGTTGTTCAGTTGACCTTAGCGCACGCACAGGATGTCCCGTCCGGAATTTCCGTAGGGCCACCACCACGCTTGCTGAGTCATTGAAAAGGTCATTGCCAAATAGGGTTGGGCGTTGAACGGGGCAAAGGTAAGCTGAGTTGATTTTTTCGCAAGCACAAGCCCGATTTTTTTTATTTACACCCACGCTGTATCATAACTTACTGTTTTACAAGCAGCTGCCGCCCTTGCTCCTCTCCCGCCCGTACCAACACCTCGTAGGTGCCCGCAGGTAGGCTCCCAACATTAACTGCGCTGCCAGTCCGTACTTTCTTCCTAAGAACTGTCTGCTGCTTGTGGTTCAGTACAGTTACCGTACCCCTTTTGAAACCCGCGGGCAGGTGTACTGCCAGCCGATTCTGTTCCGGATTCAGGTGCGCGCTGTAAGCTAGGGGCGGCTGATTTTTATAAGCAGTACTGTCCTGCCTGTACAGCCAGCGATAGGCCGCTGGAAACTCCCGCTTCCAGAACCACTCGGCATGCTTGCCATCAGCCGGGGTAGTGTACTCTACCCCGGCTCCGCTTCGTGCTAGGGTATCGTGCATAGCCTTCATGAAGGGCACCATGGTTTCGCTTTCCGTGGTGCCGCTAACGAAATAAAACTGCGTACCGGGCTGCGGCCGGTGTTGTTGCACGTAGCGGAACAGGGAGTCTTTAGCAAACCAGAAGGCCGGCGAAAACACGCCTACCTTGCTATATACCTGCGGGTACTTCAGGGCCGCGTAGGTGGAAATCAGGCCGCCCATGCTGCTGCCCGCAATGCCCGTAAACTCCCGGCCGCTTAGGGTTCGGTAGGTGGCATCAACGTAGGGCTTCAGGGTCCGGACCATAAAATCCACGTATTCGTTTCCTTGCCCGCCGCCGTATTCGGGGTTTTTCCAGGGCGAAAGCTCGTTGAGCCGTTCCGGGCCGCCGTTGTCCACGGCCACTACTATGCAGCCGGCCGCGTCCTGCCCGGCTTGCTGCAATTGTTGCAAAGTCTCATCTACTCCCCATTCCCCCGAGAAGCTGGTGCAGGCGTCAAACACGTTCTGGCCATCGTGCATATACAGCACGGGGTAGCGCTTAGCCCTGGCAGCGGTGTAGTCGGCGGGCAGGTAAACCCAGACGCGGCGGGTACGGCCCAGTTGGGGCATTGGGAAAGCGGGATTGATAATCTGCACGTGGGGCTGCAGGGCGGTGCTTGTGCAGGTGGTTGCTCCGGCACCATCTTTCCAAGCAGCTACGATTAACGTTACCTCACTTTTCCCAGGTAGCACAGTGTGCTGCCGGTTTTCGATATCTTGGTAGCCAGCATGGGTTTCTACCGTTTCCCAAGAGCCGCGGGTTATTTTATAAGTAAAAGGGCCCTGCACAGAAGCCGGTAGCGTAAGCTGGTAGCTACCATCCTGATTCTGGGTAAACCGATACGCAGTGCTAGCAGGCTGCCAGTTATTGCACGAGCCCGCTAGGTAAAGAGCAGCACCGGGTGAAGTAGCAGCAGGCACCTTGGTTATTCGCAAGGTGGTTTGGGCTAGGCCACTTTCACTGGACAAAATACCAAGTATCAGAAGAACGAAGGAGAGTCGCATAGCGCAAATGGGCGAGATATGAGGGCAAGCTACTACTATTCTATGCCACCAACGCCGCTGAATACGAGCCGAACCAGTTCAATCGTATCACCTCCCGCAAGAGCTTGAATAGAGGATAAACCCAATCTGTATTTTTCCTAGAATTTACTTTTTTCTTCAGCTCACACTTTCTCTATCCAGTAAGTAAGCCCTCACCTAAAGATGGAAAAACTCTCTGCGCAAATCTGAAGTTGTACTGGCTACTCCCACCCTTCCTTACCTTGTCAATCTCTAGAATATATACAAAAAATAGTGTATTAAAACTGTATTTACCGCCCGAAACCGTTGCGCCTGTATTGACAACTGCTTCCCGTTGTGACTTTAAGTCTTTTCAGAATACGTAAGGCACCTTACTGCTTTTACCCCTTACTAAAAGCACCTCTATCAACGAAAAAATACTGTGTTTCCCTTCTTATGACTATAAAAATTAATGCTCACTCTTTGCACGCGTGTTGAAATCACCTAATCCGCTTCTATTGACCATTTTCAACAAACATCAATACAGCACGCTGTTTTGTTAACACAGCACAAGGTATTATTAGTACCGAACTGTCCCTTTGAATGGCCTAATTGCTAGTGCAGACCTAATATGTGCGTGGTTTTTTGAGGTGTGCCAAACTAACTAGAATAAGTTCCAAACGCTTCACTGGGCTCTGGCATTTTCTATGCTGTTCAGAGCAGCAAAGAAAGTCCAATTATCACTATACCTGCTTCCCCCTTGTACCCCATTGTTTTTATTCCTATTAGCGCTTTAACTTGCGGTGTTTAGTAACAATTTGGTGATGTTGAACCCAAGTGAATGCGGCGATAATTCAGGCTCTAGCGACTGGCATTATCAAGGCCTCTACCCTTGGACGGGCCACTAAATTCCCACTCCGGTTTGTCCGGAAAAATCCATTTCAACCCCTAACTTTTTTTCAATGAAACACCCCTATCTAGCGAAACTGGCGCTGCCTCTCCTGTGCGCAGGTGTAAGCGTGAGCAGCGCATATGCGCAGGGAATCGGGACGGTGAGTGGCCGCGTACTCGATGAGAAGGGCGAAGGCATGCCCGGCGTTACGGTCCTGATTGAGGGCACCTCCCTGGGCGGTTCCACTAACTCTGACGGCACTTTCTCCATTCAGAACGTTCCCTCGGGCTCCCACACCTTGGTTATGTCGTTTGTGGGTTACACCACCAAGCGGCTGCCGATTAACGTAACGGCTGGACAGAATACGGCCGTGGCTGGGCTATCCATGTCGGAGAACACTACGCTGCTCAACGAGGCCGTAGTAGTAGGCTACGGGGTGCAGCGCCGTCAGGATGTGACGGGTTCCATTGCCACAGTGCAGGCTAAAGACTTTGTACCTGGGCAGGTAACAAACCCGGAGCAGCTGGTGCAGGGCAAAATTGCTGGCGTAAACATTACCACCGGGGGCGGTGCTCCTGGCGCCGCAACGACGATTCGTATCCGGGGTGGCTCCTCGCTTAATGCAAACAACGATCCGCTGTTTGTAGTTGATGGCGTGCCAGTAGATAAGGGCGGTATCAGCGGGGCCAGCAACCCACTATCGTTGATCAACCCCAACGATATTGAGTCAGTAACGGTCCTGAAGGACGCTTCTGCTTTGGCTATCTACGGTAACCGTGCGTCGAACGGGGTAGTGCTTATCACCACGAAGCGTGGAGTGCAGGGCGAGAAATTTACGGTAAACTTCTCTTCGCAGACTTCGGTTTCCCGGCCTTTCCGAACCTATGAAGTACTAGGGGCTGATGAATTCCGCTCCCTTATTCAAGCCAATGGCTCGGCCTCGCAGGTCGCCACGTTGGGCACCGCTAACACCGACTGGCAGGACGAGATTTTCCGCACTGCTACTACCCTTGATAACAACATCAGCCTGTCCGGCAACCTGGGCAAGGTGCCATTCCGCGTTTCCTACGGCAACCTCTACCAAGAGGGCATTGTTATTACGAACAAGCTGAAGCGTAATACCGGTGCCATCAGCCTTTCTCCTGTAGTTCTCGACGGCCATCTGCGCATCGATGTGAATGCGAAGGGTACCCAGCTGGAGAACCGCTTTATTGACAATGGCGCAATCGGTGGGGCCTTGTTCTATGACCCCACGCAACCGGTGCGTTCAGCAGAAAGCCAGTTTACTCCCTTCGGTGGCTACTATCAGTACCTTACGCCAACTGGTGTACCCCTGACGCTAGCCCCTGGCAACCCAGTAGCAGCCCTGCGCAACACGAACAACATCAGTGATGTACAGCGCTTTATCGGTAATGTACAGCTGGACTACAAGTTCCACTTCCTGCCCGAACTGCGTGCTAACCTAAACCTGGCCACCGACCTTTCGCGCGGCTCCGGCTCGTCAACCAGCTCGGTAACTGATTTCGGCAACTTTAACAGCACTGCGACTAACGTTAACCAGAACGGCCGTTACTCGCAGTACAAGCAGGATAAGGATATGCGCCTGCTGGAATTCTACCTTGCTTATAACAAGCAGCTAGGGGAGAATACCAAGTTTGATGTTCAGGCGGGCTACTCCTATCAGGATTTCGAAACCCAGGGTCCGTTATATCTACCTTACCGCTTCGACCGCACTACCCTGTTCACCCTCGGCCAAACGCAAACGGTTACGGGTTACTATGACCCCTTCCGCCTTATCTCGTATTTCGGTCGGGCTAACTTCACGGTTAAGGACCGTTACCTGCTGACGGCAACCCTGCGTAACGATAACACGTCCCGCTTTGGTGAGGATAACCGGAGCGGTTACTTTCCTGCTATTGGTTTGGGCTGGCGCCTGAAAGGCGAGGAATTCCTGGCTAACAACACGACTATCACGGAGCTGAAGCTGCGTGCCGGATATGGCACTACTGGTCAGCAGGAAATTGGTGGACCATTCGACTATCTGCCGCGCTACGTTACAGGTCGCTCCACAGTGCAATACCAGTTTGGGGTGGATGCTAACGGCAACCCGATTTTCGTTACCGCTCTACGTCCTTCCGGCTACAACAACGATTTGAAGTGGGAAACCACCACTACCTATAACGTTGGTTTGGACTGGGGTATTTTCGACAACCGCCTCTCCGGTACGGTTGATGTATACCAGCGTGAATCCAATGACCTGCTGGCCAACGTATTTGTGCCAGCGGGCGGCCTAGCTAACCAGCTAAACCGCAACATCGGCTCGCTGCGTAACCGCGGCGTAGAAGTTGCGCTGAATGCCTCGCCGGTACGTTCCGACGACTTTACCTGGGACCTTAACTTTAACGTGGCCTACAACAAGACTAAGATTACGGACTTAGGGCCCCAGCAGGAGAACTTCCCGGGTTACCTGGTGGAAGGTATTCCTGGTGGCACGGGAACCACGGTCCAGATCAACTCAGTGGGCTTCCCCAACAACGCGTACTATGTGTACCAGCAAGTATACGGCGAAAATGGCCGTCCGCTGGAGGGTATCTACGTAGATCGTAACGGTGATGGCACTGTAAATGAGCAGGATCTGTACCGCTACAAGCAGCGCGCGCCGCTGGCTACGTTCGGCTTGTCGACCAATTTTGCCTACAAGAAGTTTTCGCTGAATGCTGTGTTGCGTGCTAACACTGGCAACTACGTGTACAACTCCCTGGCTGGTAACTTGGCCAACTTTGCTAATGCCAACACTTCAACCGGTTTTGTAGGTAACCTGCCCGTTGGTATCCGTGACACTGGCTTCCGCACCCAGCAGGTTCTCTCCGACTACTACGTTGAGAATGGTTCGTTTATCCGCGGCGAGAATATTACCCTGGGCTACAACGTAGGCAAGATTTTCCGTGAAGGATCGAATCTTCGCTTAACAGCTGCTGTTCAGAATGTATTCCTTATCACCAAGTACAAGGGCTTGGATCCGGAAATCTTTAATGGAGTTGATAACAACTTCTATCCCCGCTCCCGCACTTTCACCTTTGGCGTGAACGCCAGCTTCTAACCCACCCGACTAATGAATAAATTTTTAATTCGTGGCTTGGTAGCAGCCACCACAGGTCTTACGCTATCTGCCGGTCTAACGTCTTGTAATGACCTTGACTTGGAGCCTAAGTACGAGACGACGCCGGACCGGGTGTACGTTGACCTGAATGGTTACCGCTCAGTGCTGGCGAAAGTGTATGGTGGTTTTGCGGTGACGGGTCTGGGTTCCGATGACAATGGAGCTTCTGGTGGGGGTGACGTTGGGGGCATTGACGAGGGCACGTCTGACTACATCCGTCAGTTGTGGAGTGCTCAGACCTTGTCTACCGACGAGGCCATTCTGGCTTGGGGTGATGCTGGGGTGCGCGATTGGCACAACATGAACTGGACGGCTTCCAACCCGCTTATTCGTGGTCTGTACTACCGCATTTATTACGAAATTGCCGTTGCTAACGAGTTCATTCGTGAATCGAGCGATGATAAGTTGAACTCCCGGCTCAGCGGCAACGATATTGCCACTGTAAAGCGCTACCGTGCTGAAGCCCGTTTCCTGCGTGCCGTGGCTTACATGCACGTTCTGGACTTGTACGGTGGTGGTCCTTTCGTTGTGGAAACCGATCCGGCTGGTGCCTTCACGCCCCCTTATCGTAATCGGCAGCAGTTATTTGAGTACGTGGAAAGCGAACTGCTCGCGTTGAGCAACGACGCCGACTTCGCCGAGCCTAAGACCAACGAGTATGGTCGCGTTGACAAGGCTGCAGCTTGGAGCATGTTGTCTCGTCTGTACCTGAACGCGGGAGTGTACACGGGTACTCCTCGTTTCAATGATGCAGCTACCTTCGCTAAGCGCGTAATTGATGTGCCTGGCTTCGCTCTTTCTTCAGCACCAGCTGGTCGGGTTGCTTCGGCTTATGGCCGCTTGTTCCTGGCTGACAATAACACGTCGCCGGCACGTGACGAAATTATCTGGCCGGTAACTTTCGATGCCAACAACACGCGGAGCTTCGGGGGTACTACCTTCTTGGTGAACGGTTCCACCAGCCCCAGCAACGCTAGCTGGAAGGCTAAAAACGGTATGCCCCAGGGCGGCTGGGGTGGCATGCGGGCTACTAAGAATCTGGTGAATCTGTTCGGGGCCGATACCGCTCGTGATACGCGGGGCCGTTTCTGGACGCAGGGCCAGAGCCTGGAAATCAACGATATCGGTAACTTCAATGAAGGCTTCGGTGTCGTTAAGTTCCGTAACGTAACCTCCACGGGTACTGCCCTGGGTGGTTCGCAAAGCCAGTCAAGCGTAGACTTCCCGATGATTCGTCTGGCAGAAGTAATGCTGAACTACGCGGAGGCCGTTTCTCGTGGTGGCTCCGGCGATGCTACCTTGGCGTTATCCTACGTCAACCGGATTCGTCGTCGGGCTTACGGTGTGCCACTTACGACGCCTAATCCAACTGTTGACTTGGCAGCCCTTTCAACTGACGCCCTGCTGAATGAGCGCGGCCGTGAATTGTTTTGGGAAGGCTTCCGCCGGACCGACCTTATCCGCTACAACCGCTTTGTAGATGCTTACCTCTGGCCTTGGAAAGGCGGGGTGGCCGCTGGTCGTAATGTGGAAGCATTCCGGACTCTGTACCCACTACCTGCTTCTGATTTGACAGTAAACCCGAATCTGAAGCAGAATCCTGGTTATTAAGCAGAACTTCTACGCTCCGCCCAAGTAATTTTGGCGGGGCGTAGATATCTTCTTTCGTATTAAACTTCCCACATAACGGTATCATTCTACATGAAAAATTGGTTCGCTCAACTAGCCGGACTGGTTATGGTAACGGCCCTGACTCTTACTTCCTGCGAGAAGGATGAGACGCAGGTAACTCTGAACCCCACCAACTCCCCTACCTTCTCAGCTTCTACTAACACCGTTGTGCTGCAACAGGCCAACAGTGCTCAGAACGCTATTACCTTCACTTGGACGCCAGTTAATTATAGCTGGGGCAATGCTAGCAGCTCGGCAGTTGTGCCTACCGTACAGTATGCCGCTGAGATTGACAAGAAAGGCAACAATTTCGCGCGTCCAGTAACAGTAACCCTGGGAACTGGCACTACTACTACCTCAACTCTTACAGTTGAGGCGCTTAACCAGAGCCTGAATACATTAGGCTTGCCTAATGGTGTAGCTACGGACGTTGATGTACGCCTCAAAGCGTATGTTGCGGCTAACACGCCTACCTACTCTCCGACGGTAACGTTGAAGGCTACTCCTTACAAAGTGTGCATTGCCCCCACCACGGACAAATGGTCGATCATCGGGCCGGCGGGCGTTGATTGGTCAACTGATGTTCCTCTCACCTACGATTGTGACACCAAAACGTACGTGCTTACCCGGACGCTGAACGCCGGAGAGTTCAAGTTCCGCAAAAACAACGACTGGGCCGGTAATCTGGGCGGCGACGGTGCAGGCGACAAGTTGAAAGTAGATGGGGCCAACATAGCTGTTGCTACTGCTGGCATGTACACTATTTCGCTAAATCTTGCCGGTGCTACCCCAACCTACTCACTGACCAAGAAATAAGGGACAGTAGTTTGCTCCTTATCAAATATTCGGAAAGGCCGCTGGTAAATACGCCAGCGGCCTTTTTTGTGTGGTACCTCCTAATCAGTCAAGCGTAAACTCTTTTCCCCGGGAGGGGTATCATGCAGAACGAAGCTGGGCCGCGCTAGTTGATATTGGGGGCCGTGCCTTATCCTTGTCATCACCCGGCGCATTGCTATCTTACAGCCGAGTGAAGTACTGGCGGTTTGCTCACCTAAGGATGTATTTTACTTACAACTGCCACTTATAGAAAAGCCCCGCTGCTTAGGCAGCGGGGCTTTCGTATTCATAATGCTACTTAAAGTATTCTACTCAACTACTACCTTCTGGCTGGTCATTTGGTCACCTACGCGCAGCTTTACAAAGTAAGCGCCGGCGGTAAGGTTGGTCAGTGGGTACGACTGCTTGCCGGACTGCGTGCCGGACGCTACGGTACGAACCCGCTGACCCAAGGAGTTGAACACGTCCAGAGAAACGTTTTGCTGACCGGCTACTACGTAGTCGATGGTAGCGGCGGCAGGCGCGGGATTAGGATACACCCCGAACTTCAGGGCCGCAGCTGCAGCATTCCGGTTGGAAGTAACGATACTCAGGCCCGAGGCCGTAACGGTTAGCGTGGCAGCTTGCGTACCCGCAATAGCTGTAAAATCGGCGCCAGAACCCGGGTTAGCAGCGTCAGCAGGGCCCTGCGGGATGTAGTCGCTGGAGATGAAACCTCCGTCTTGGTTGTTTTGCAGGGCAAAAATTCTAACCTGACCGCCCGTGGCCGGAATACCCATTGCCGAGCGGCTTACCACAATTTCCAGCCCATTGGCCGGCGCGTTGCCATTGGTAGCGAACCCAGGGTTACTCGACAGGTTAGCGCTGGTTAGGTAGGCTACCTGGGCCCCAGCGAAGGGAGCAAACGTGCCGGTGGTGCTGGCCGGTACCGTGAAGGCGGCGCCAGTTACGGCATTCAGCGGCGTGCTGCCGCTTGCTACCATAGCCGTAGCCGTGGGGGTGGTGCCAGGGGTGTATACTACAGCACCCATTTGTACTTGCCCGGCCGCACCGGTGCCCTTGATAGCTACGCCCAGATCGGCGGCCAAATCCAGCTTGGCGTTCATCTTCTGGAATGAGGTAGCCGGACCGGAGGTAGGATCGGCGGGGAGTGGTAGGGCCGTGCCTACCGGAATGCCGTCTACGCCCGGCCGGTCAATGAATACCTGCAGCGAGTTCTTTATTTCTGTGGCGCTAGATTCTAGGGTGCCTACTAGGAAGAAATACAGGTTGTTGGCGTCAGCAGCGGCGTACAGAGCCAGCACCCCAGCGTCACCGAACCCGCGGGCACCGGTATCACGGCCTACTAGCTGATAGCCGTTCGCTGCTACTTCCGTGGCTGCCAGCTTGCCGTCAACCGTGATAGGGGCCTGGGCCATAGAGGGCAAAGCAGCTACAGACAGTAGGCCAAGAGTAGCTAGAGTAATGGTTTTTTTCATGAATAAAAGAAAAAGTGTGAATAAAATTTTTTACCAGGCTTAGTCAGTAAGTGATTCCTTACTGCTGCCCTGGCACTAAAAGTACTATATATCTCTTATTACCAAAACTCAAGTATTACCAAAACTCAAGGCCTAGTTATCTTCTCCAAAAAAACAGCTTATGAGCGTAAGCTGAAAGACTAGCAAGTAACTATTTCCTTCCCGGTTCCTTTCTGGCTATGGCTAAGGAAAAAAGGCTTAACGGAACTTACAAAGCATTTTTTTGTACCGAAATCTTTTCCGTGCTTCGTTCTTAGTTATGGCTGAACTTTCACTTGTTCCCTCGGAGCTCGCCCAGATCAGCCACGTAAGTTTTTCCTCACCTTTCCAACTGGAATATGATTCTTATTGCCGACGGCGGCTCGACTAAGAGCAACTGGTGCCAGCTTGATGATGCGGGTAACCGGGTGTACTTCAACACCGAAGGGTACAACCCTGATTTTATGGGTACCACCGCCATTGCGGCATCCTTGGATAAGAACTTGCCCGACACACTACCCCGTCAGGAAGTAAGCAAGGTGTATTACTACGGCGCGGGCGTGCACAACGCGGAAAAGGCCGAGCGGGTAGCTGCCGCCATGCGTCAGATTTTTCCGAACGCCAACGCCTTTGTAGCCGAGGACCTGCTGGCGGCGGCCCACGCCCTGCTCGGCAACAAGCCGGGCTTTGCGGCCATTCTGGGCACGGGCACCAACTCCTGCCTTTACGACGGCGAGAAAATTACCTATAACGTGGACTCCCTGGGCTATTTCCTCGGCGACGAGGGCTCCGGCTCGTTTATTGGCAAGCGCCTGCTACGCGACTACCTGCGCGGCCTGCTGCCCGATGGCTTGCAGGAAATCTTCCAGGAGGAGTTCAAGCTCACGCGCGACGAAATTCTGGACCGGCTCTACAACCAGCCCCTGCCTAACCGGTTTCTGGCCAGCTTCGCCAAGTTTACCTACGACCACAACAACATCAGCTACTGCCGCGAGATTGTGCTGCAGGGGTTCGAGACGTTCTTCGCTAACCTGGTGAGTCACTACCCCAACTATCAGGACTATACCTTCAACTGCGTGGGCTCAGTGGGCTACAACTTCCGCGACGCGCTGACTCAGGTAGCGCGTGGTCACAACATGGAGGTCGGCAAAATCATCCGCTCCCCCATCGACGACCTCGTGTCGTATCACGAAACTGCCTTGCGCTAAGCGGCCTGTACACTTCGCGCAGAGCGCATAACTAAAAAGGGCCACCCTACTAACAGGGTGGCCCTTTTTAGTTTGCCCTACCTGGCTGGCTCCCGCGAGAACCAGCCAGGTCAGAAGCAGACAACTTGATTATTTCTGGACGACCAACCGAACGGCTTGCTGCTGCTGGCCGGTGGTGAGCTGTACCAGGTATATGCCATTGGCCAGGTTGCGCAGCGGCAACTCCAGCTCGTGGGCACCGGCGGCCTGCCGGGTAGCGGGCAGCGTATGCACCGTGGCGCCAAGCAGGTTGGTAACCGTTACCTGCACGGTAGTTGCCTGGGGCAGGCTGTAGCGCAGCTGGGCCGAGGCACTGGCCGGGTTGGGCTGGGCAGTCAACTGCAGAACGGCCGCGTCGCGCTGGCGCTTGGTGGCCAGCACCGTACCCGCGGGGACAGCAATTTTGCGGGAGGTGTACACGGCGTACTGGCCGGGCGCCAGGGTCATGCTCATGGTAGCGCTAGTTACGGCCAGCGGCTCGCTAGTGAGGTAGTTATACCAGGTGCCGGTTTGCGGGAACGTAACCGTGGCAGTAGCGGGCGTCACATCAAAGTTACCAACCACGGTCACGCTCAGGCGCGGGTCGGTGAGCTGCAAGGTTTTCACGGCGCCGCTCAGGTTTTGAGTAAAGCTGGCTGGGTTTTCGAAGGCGGGCTCCTGCACTTTCAGGGCAATCAGGCTGCGGTACACGTCGTACAGACGGCGACGGTTGGGGTCCTGGTAGTAGTTCCACAACGCGGGCTTGTTGCTGAGTTTGCAGTTGTCCGTGGGGTAGGGCTGAGGCACCGTACCATCGGGGCAGGAGAAAATCGACTTGTCGTAGCCTAGCTCGCCAAACTGCCAAATCATTTTGGGACCGGGCACGGGGAAGAAGAAGGCCGCGGCCATTTCCTGACGGGCCAGGGCCGTTGGCAGGTTTTTCACGCTGTAAGAGCCCGAAGAATTACCGAACGTCAGGTTCTTGTACATCAGGCGCTCTTCGTCGTGGCTTTCCATGTAGGTTACCAGGTTGGGCTGGCTCCAGCCGCGGCCGCCTTGTGCGGTGCTACCGTAGTAGCCGTAGCTGAAGTTGGAGTTGGGCAGGTAGCCCATGGTCGCCTCGTTGTAGTTGTAGGTCATAATACCCCACAGCATCAGGCCCATATCCGACAGCACTTTTTCCTCGTCGTTGTTGCCCAGGTGCTCCAGAATGGGGTACGAGGTAGCATCCACGCTCACTTGGTAATCGTGGTAGTCCTTCCAGATATTCACGCGCGACTGGTCGTACTGGCCCCAGTCGCCCACATTGGTGCTTACTTTCTGGGTGAAACCCTTACTCAAATCAAAGCGGTAGCCGTCTACGTTGTACTCCTTAAGCCAGTGCTCAATAACGCGCTTGGAGAAATAACGGGTGTAGGGGCTTTCGTGGTTGAAATCGTAGCCTACGCTAAAAGGGTGCGTGGCATCGGGGTTAAACCAGGGGTTGCTGGCGGCGGGTTTGTTGCCATCGAAGTACATCTGCACCATGGGGCTCTGGCCGAAGGACTGGTTCAGGACCACGTCGAGCACCACGGCAATACCGCGCTTGTGGCACTCGTCAATGAAGCGCTTCAGCTCGTTTTTCGAGCCGTAGTACTTGTCCGGGGCAAAGTAGAACGACACATTGTAGCCCCAGCTTTCGTTGCCCTCAAACTCATTGGGCGGCATCAGCTCGATGACGTTGACGCCCAGGCGCTTCAAGTAAGCCAGGGTATCGGTCAGGGTTTTGTAGTCGTGGCGGGCCACAAAGTCGCGGGGCAGCAGCTCGTACACCACCATATCGGTGCGGGCGGGCCGCTGGAAGTTGGTGGTTTGCCAGGTGTAAGTAGGGGCGTTGCTCTGCAGCACCGAAACGATGCCGTTGGTTTTGCCAGCGGGGTACGCCTTCAGGTTGGGGTACACCGTGTAGCCCGCGGTGTTGATGTACTGGTCGTTGTCGGGGTCCAATACCTTTTCGGTGAAGGGGTCAGCCACGCGCATGGTTTCGTTGATCAGAAACTGGTAGGCGTACTCCTGGCCGGGCGTCAGGCCGTCAATCTGCACCCACCACCGGTCGTCGGCGGCGCGGCTGGCGGTGGTGGTATCCGTGCGCTTAAGCTGGTAGGCGGCGCCGGGCTGCCAGTTGTTGAAGTCGCCGAGCACGTACACCGATTTTTTAAGCGGAGCCGTCAGGCTCAGGATGGCCGAGGTACCGTTGTTAATGTACGTAACGCCGTCTTTCTTGGCCCCGGCCGGTAGCGCGGCCGTAGTGAAGGGGGCGCGCACCAGTACGCTGAGCGTAGCCGAGGCGGTGTTGGTACCGCTGGTGGCCGTCAGCACCAGGTCGTTCTGGCCGGCCTGGGTTACGGGCACCGTGGCCGTCAGAACTTTGGTGTTGGTTTGCTGGGCTACCTGGGTGCCATTAAGCGTCAGGGTCAGCGTGGACTCAGTGGAAGCCTCGCCCCTAACGCTAAGGCTGGTGCCGCTATTTACAAAAATGGGGTTGCCATTCTGCGAAGCCGGGCTGGTGAAAGCAACAGCAAAGGCGGATTGGGATACATCCACGAAGATGTCGCCGCCGCCGGTGGCGCGGCCCACGGTGGTGCCGGCCGCATTTTTAAAGATCATGGCCAGCTTCTTGACCTGATCGGTCGCCGCTACGCCGTACCAGGCGCGCACGCTGGGCGTGAGGGCAATGGTGTAGCGGTTGGGGTTGGTGGCGTCGCGCGTCATCTTGGCGGCCGGATCGGCCTGATTGAACGTCGGGCTCTTTACGTACTTCCAGTCAGAGTTGGAGTTGCTCTTGTCCGTAATAACGCCGGTCCAGATGTAGACGTCGCCGGTGAAATTGGCTAATGCTGCGTTGCCCTGCGTGGCATCGAACACAATGGTTACCGGGTCCGTGTCGCGGAAAAGAGCTGGCTGCGTGGTAACGACCTGAGCCTGCAGAACCGGGATTCCAGCCAGTAAAGCCACCAGACTTAAGAAAAGTCGAAGTATTCTCATGAAAAATGGAGGTTGGGAATTTTGGAAAGTGAGAACAAGACAAATGCTCTATTAACACGAGGCAGTCAAAAGCATCGTATCAAAGCGCAAGGGGGCATTAAAGATAGAGGATGGCGGCAGTTGTTACCAAGTCAATAGCCGCTTTTATTGTAGCTTTGATTCCTGTTTTTCGGCTTTCTGCCTTTTCCTCTTCTATGGTGTCTTTCCAGCCGCTCCGCCAGCTAGTTGGCCGCCTCGCGGGGTGGGCAGCCCTGACGGCCGGCTTGGGCACCCTCACTACCCCGGCTGCCGCCCAGCTACCCCGGCTCCCGGCCCCCGAAGCTGGGGCCAGCGCCCCCACCCCACCAGCCGATGCGGCAGCGGCCCGGCCCGACACTACCCGCCTGAGCCGGCGGCTGCCTTTGCTGGCGGGAGGGCTGGTAGTAACGTACTCTGGAACGATGTATCTGCTTAGCCGGGGCTGGTACACCGGTGAGCGGAGCCGCTTGCACTGGTTCAATGACTTATCGGAGTGGAAGCAGCTCGACAAGGCGGGTCACTTCTGGGGGGCTTTCCACGAAAGCCGGGGCGCCGTGGACATGCTGCGCTGGGCGGGCGTGCCCGAGCGGCGGGCCCTCTGGTACGGCGGTTTCGTGGGGTTCTTGTTGCAGAGCCCAATCGAGCTACTAGATGGCCGCGACCCGGCCTACGGCGCCTCTGCCACTGATTTAGCCGCCAACCTCCTGGGCTCCGTGGGTTTGATCGGTCAGCAGCTGGCGTGGAACGAGGTGCGCATCATGCCCAAATACTCCTTTCATACCACGCCCTACGCCAAGCGGCGCCCCAACGTACTGGGCCGCAGCCTGGCGGAGCAGCACCTGAAGGACTACAACGGCCAGACATACTGGCTATGCGCCGACGTAGGCGCCTGGCTGCCAGCCACCTCCCGCTGGCCCCGGTGGCTGCAGCCCGCCGTGGGCTACGGGGCCCAGCAAATGGTATTCAACGACCCGGCGGCCAACGCTGCCCTGGGCCTGCGCCCTTACCGCCAGTACTACCTCAGCCTCGATGTGGACCTACGCCGCATCCCCACCCGCTCCAAACTCCTGAAGCGGGTGTTCTACGTGGCTAGTATTTTTCACCTCCCGGCTCCTGCTCTGGAGTGGAACAGGAAGCGCGGCTTGGTAGCGCACGGGCTGTATTATTAAGGATTACCGCCGCTACTACAAGCTAGGCCCGAACTCCTATTTTGTGTGGTGAACAGGCAGCGGACCAGCCATACATACTCGGATTATCGGCCTGAATGGGCCCCGCGGCTCCGTCGCGCATAACTCGTCTCACGTCTTTTCTGCCCAGCATCAGCCCCGACAATGCGAGCGGTGCAGGCCCTCCAACGAATCAGGCCGGAGCGCAAAACGGACCGGGAGGGCGGACTGGACCTGCGGTTTGTGGACGACCGCAGCAGCTTCGGCATCATGGGTTACACCAACCGCACATCGGCACCATCCTAGCCGTGCCCTCGTGGCCACGCCCACCGGCTGCTCGGCCACCAGCGCTAACGCCGCCGAAATCAAGCACGGGAAATCCTGACCGAAAAGTACCTGAGCGTGGTTGGCCAGCTTGAGCCTTTCAACGACACTCGGCGGACGGATAACCTGACTGGAGTGCCGAAAAAGCGGGCCGCTACGCCCTCCATTCCCCGCCGCTACCCCCCTTGCCCAGAACGAATTCAGCGCCAGCCTCACCGGCCCCAGCCCATTGCTTCTTGTATGAGCCCACGTAGGCAAACCGTAATCCTTCCGCAGAAAGATTTGCGTACAAAGCCCTGGCTGCTAAGCCAAGGCTTTTTGCTTGCCGGTGGCCCTGGCGGCCTTGCGCTACTTCTCACCGCGGAACGTGCGTGTGCTTCGGCGGCGGAGTTAGGCAAATATATTTTGGTCCTGAAGCCCGCTGGCCGCCTACCTTTGCTGATTATTCCACCCGATTTTTGTTTCTGTTGATATGAACGTAGGAGACCGAGTACGCCTGCTTACTGGGCGCGAGGAAGGCATTATCACCCGCCTGCTCAGCGACGAGCTGGTAGAGGTAGCCATTGACAACGATTTCACCATTCCAGTGCTGCGCCGCGAGGTAGTCGTGGTAGCGGCCGAGGAAACCAAGGCTTTCGGACAGAGCGCGGCTTCGGTGGCGGCCGAAAAGAAAGCAGCTTCTGCCGGCGCGGCCCGGGCCGCCAAAGCTGCCGGCGTACCCGCAGCATCCGCTGCCAACGCTAGCAAAACCGAAGGCCCGGCCCCCATTAAGGCCGATAAAAACCTGACCCCACCGGTTCAGAAGGGCTTGTATTTGGCCCTTACCCACCAGTCGCCGGAACTGCTGGCCCTGCAGATTGTCAACCACACCGACCGGGACGTGCTCTATACGTTTGGGGAGGAGCGCAACGGGCAGTACCGGGGGTTATCGGCGGAACGGCTGGCGGCTAAATCGGCCAGCAAGCCTCTGGGCCACTGGCACCTGAAGGATTTCGACCAGTGGCCGGCTCCCGTGGTGCAGCTGCTGCCGTTTCAGCTCAACGGCACGACAGCCTACGAGCTGCTGACCAAGCGCCTGCAGTTCAAGGCCGCCAGCTTCTACACCAGCCGCCAGCCCAACGTGCCCGTGCTGCAGCGCGAGGCCTACCTCTTCCAGCTCGACGAAAAGCCCGCCGCGCCCGTGGTCGTAGCCCCCGAAAAGCTGGCTGAAACCCTGAAGGCCCAGCTCACTGGCAACGCGCCCGCCAAGCCCGCCGCCGTGGCTCCCGCCCCGGAGCCGGCCAAAGCCATTGTAGCCCCGCCCCACGAGGTAGACCTACACCTGGAAGCCCTCATGCCGGAAGGTGGCACGGAAGGCCTGAGCAACACGGCCATCCTCAAGCTTCAGCTCGAAGCCTTCGAGGACGCCCTGAGCCGGGCCCTGGCTACCAACATGCACGAAATCATCTTCATCCACGGCTCCGGCAACGGCACCCTGCGTAAGGAGCTGCACAAGCTGCTCAGCCGTAACCGCGACATCAAGTTCTTCGAGGACTCGCAAAAGGAGAAGTTCGGCTACGGCGCTACCCTGGTGCGCCTGAAGTAAGCCGAACCAGTATGGTCATTCCGACCACAGGGAGGAATCTGGGGCAAGTCGTTGAATCGATTACCCCAGATTCCTCCCTGTGGTCGGAATGACCGTTCCGGGCGCAACCCTCCAGGCCTATGTGGTACCTTTGCGGCAGAACTATTCCTTCCGCATGAAACTACCCGCGCTACTCGCTGCTTCCCTCCTCTCCCTTGCCGCTTCGGCCCAGCAGTTGCCGGTGCCGCGCAACCTGCAGGCTACCTACGCCAAAGGCACCCGCAGTGAATCGGGCCACCCGGGACCCAACTACTGGCAAAACTCCGCCGATTATACATTAAAGGTCAGCTTCGACCCAACCTCGCGGCGGGTGGCGGGCACCGTGGACATTGCCTACCACAACCAAAGCCCCGACTCACTGCGGCAAATCTGGTTTAAGCTCTACCCCAACCTCTACCAGAAGGGTGCGCCGCGGGCTTCCGGCATCAGCCCGGAGGACGTGAGCGAGGGGGTGAAAATCACCAAGCTGACCATCAACGGGCAGGCTTTGGACGTAGCCAAGCTGCGCGCCGATTTCACTAATTTGTCGGTACCCGTACGCCGCGCTATCGGCCCAAAGCAGAAGGCCCAGGTGTCGGTTGCCTACTCCTACATCCTCAACAAAGGCTCCCACACCCGCACCGGCGAGGTAGAGCCCAACGCGGACTTTGTGGCCTACTTCTTCCCGCGCATAGCGGTGTACGATGACATCGACGGCTGGAACCGCACCCCCTACCTCGGCTCCCAGGAGTTCTACAACGACTTCGCCAACTTCTCCGCTGACATCACCGTGCCCAAGAATTTCGTGGTGTGGGCCACCGGCGACCTGACCAACGCCAGCCAAGTGCTAAGCAAAAAGTACGCTCAGCGCCTTCAGGAGGCGGAGAAGAAGGACGGCATCACCAGCATCATCACCGAGGCCGACCTCAAAGCCCGGGACATTACCGCCCCCAACGCCCAGAATACCTGGCACTTCGAGGCCAAGAACGTGACCGACTTCGTGTTTGCCACCACCGACCATTACGTGTGGCAGTCGAGCAGTTTGGTGGTGGACCCGGCCACCAAGCGCCGCACCCGCGTAGATGCCGTGTACAACACCAAGCACAAGGATTACGAGGAGGTGATTCACTTTGCCCGCCAGACCGTGGAGGCCATGTCGTACACTTTTCCCAAGTGGCCCTTTCCCTACTCCCACGAAACCATTTTCGATGGCCTCGACCAGATGGAGTACCCCATGATGGTGAACGACAACCCCACCAGCACCCGCCAGGACGCCATTACGCTTACCGACCACGAGATATTCCACACGATGTTCCCGTTTTACATGGGCATCAACGAAACCAAGTACGGCTGGATGGATGAGGGCTGGGCTACCATCGGCGAGTGGCTGATTTCGGGCCTCATCGACCCCAAGCTCGACGACGACTACGGCATTGCGCCCTACGCCGCGGCGGCCGCCACCGAAGTTGATCTGCCCATCGTCACGCTCAGCACCCAGCAAACCGGCACGGCTTTCTTCCTCAACTCCTACCCCAAGCCCGGCCTGGGCTACCTCTATGTGAAGGATATGCTCGGCGACGAGCTGTTCACCAAGGCCCTGCACACCTACATCCGCAACTGGAACGGTAAGCACCCCATGCCCTATGACTTCTTCAACTCGATGAACGCCGGGGCCGGCCGCAACCTCAACTGGTTTTGGCAGCGCTGGTTTTTCGACGGCGGCTACCCCGACCTGGCCATCCAGCAGGTCACCAAAACTGCCACCGGCTACGACGTGGTAGTCGAATCAAAAGGCAGCAAGCCTGTTCCCGTCGACCTCACCCTCACCTTCCAGGACAACTCCACCCAGAAGCTGCACCGCACCATTGCCGTCTGGGAGCAGGGCGCCCGCACCGTTACGGTGCCCGTGGTTACCACCAAAGCCGTGAAGCAAGTGAAGCTAGGCGCTACCCTCGTGCCCGACAGCTACCCGAAGGATAACGTGTGGGAGGGGAAGTAATTATAAAATTCGAGCTCATGGTGCTGCTGCCCTCACATCTGCTTTGCTCGTAGATCCTTCATCAGTAGAATTTTGTAGTAGAGAACTAAAGTTATAAATGATGCATACATAGTAATGCACACCATATTGCCACAAAAAAGCAGCCTCTCCAAGTTGGAAAGGCTGCTTTTGGCTTTAATAACAGAGACAATTTAGGCTTTCGACTTTGATTTACCTTTACCGTTCTGTTTATAAGACAGTGTTGTTATAACAGAACCGTTGGGTTCTGTTATTGTTTGTACATCGTATAGGGTAGTCTCGCCGTTTACTGTTTCAGAGTAAGTAGTGTTGTGAACAAACCGTTTGGCCGGACGCTGATTAACAGGCAATTCACCTTTCCAAACAGCTGTGCGGTTGTTAGAAGGCGTTACTAAGAATTTTACCTGTGTCATAGTCAAGCAAGAAGCAGTAAAACCAGGAATACCAAGCAAATTTGCTCCCAGACAATCCTGACGATCCGTTTTTTGCACGTAGGCGCCATTTCCTTGCTGAACAGCACCGCCGATGGCATTCTGGGCTAAAGCGCTAGTGCTTGCCAGAAGGCCAGTCGACAAGGTGAGAATGGCTATTTTCTTGAGAATGTTTTTCATCTTTTACTAGTAAGTGAGAGCAGGATTTTGATCTGTTATGTGCAACACTTTTCAAGTATCGTACCACATTTACCGCATAATACGAAAAAGCTCAACTGTAGATGCAGTTGAGCTTACTTTTTCACAGCAACGCAAATTAACATCTTGGGAAAAGGCTTTACTGCTTTTACTAAATTGAACACTAGGTGAAAATTTTCAGCTAGCAACCCAGCCGTGTTCTTACCTTTGCCCCCAGTGATGGGTCGCCCCACCGCGGCGCCGGACGCAAGAATGGCGACGAGGAAAGTCCGGGCAACGCAGAGCACCCTGCTTCCTAACGGGAAGGACTGGGCGGCGTAACGCTTCTCAGGACAGCCAGTGCCACAGAAAATTACCGCCAGGCGGTGAAGTGGTGAGTTGGTGAAATAGTGAGTCCTTGTTCAAGCTGCGCAAGCAGCACGGCAAACTCACCATTTCACAGTTTCACCATCTCACCTTTGGTAAGGGTGAAAAGGTGCGGTAAGAGCGCACCAGCGGCTGGGTGACCAGGCCGGCTGGGTAAACCTCAGGGGTTGAAAGACCAAATAAGCTGGCACGCAGGCCCTTCGGGGCCGGCACCGGGCGGCTCGTCCGGCGCCAGCGGGTAGGTTGATGGAGCCTTTCCGCGAGGACTGGCCTAGATAAATGGTGGGGCCGCTGTTGCTTGCAAGGGCGGACAAAACCCGGCTTACAGACTCATCACCTTCCATCAAACGGCCGCCGCAGCTTCGGATGCGGCGGCCGTTTTTGTGCTTATATGGTGTTACTTCGCGAAGTCAAACGTTTGTGTTATGTCTGAATCCTTGCGTGCTGTTGGGGCTGTTCGCCGCAGCTGGTTGTTTGTTCTGGCTTTTCTTACTGGACTACCGCTGCTTACTGAGGGCCCGGCCGCCTTTGCTCAGAAGGCCCCGCCGGCCCGCGCCGATGTGTACGTGGATGCCAAGGGCGTGCTGCGCTGGCAGGGTAGCAAGCAGGAAGTCGCCCTGTTCGGGGTGAACTACACCAGCCCCTTCGCCTACTCCTACCGGGCCCACCGGAAGCTGGGCGTGAACCTGGAAAAGGCCATTGACCAGGACGTGTACCACCTCTCGCGCCTGGGCGTGGATGCCTTTCGAGTGCACGTCTGGGACGTGGAAATCACGGATACGGTGGGTAATCTGCTCCAGAACGAACACCTGCGCCTGCTCGACTATCTGGTGCAGCAGCTGAAAGCGCGCCACATCAAAATCATTCTGACGCCCATTGCCTATTGGGGCAACGGTTACCCCGAGAAGGACACGGCCCAGACGGGCTTTTCCAGCCTCTACCCCAAGGGCCGGGCCTATAACAACGAGCGGGCCGTGCGGGCCCAGGAGAGGTACCTGGGTCAGTTCCTGAACCACCGCAACCAGTATACCGGCCAGCTTAACCGCGAAGACCCCGACATCATTGCCTACGAGGTGTGCAACGAGCCCCACTACCGCCAGCCCGAGGCCGAGGTTAGTAGCTTTGTGCAGCGCATGGTGCGGGCTATGCGGGCTACCGGTTACAAAAAGCCCATCTTTTACAACATTGCCGAAAGCCCTACGGTAGCCAATGCCATCCTGAGCAGCCCGGTGCAGGGCTTTACGTTTCAGTGGTACCCCTCGGCCCTGGTGGGCGGGCACACCTTGCGCGGCAACCTGCTGCCGCTGGTCAACCAATACCCCATCCCGTACGCCCAGGACCCGCGCTTTGCCGGCAAGCCGCGCATGGTGTACGAGTTTGAGTCGGCCGATATTTTGCAGCCCGTGCTGTACCCGCTGATGGCCCGCTCCTTCCGCAGCGCCGGCTTTCAGTGGGCCACGCAGTTTGCCTACGACCCGCTGGCTATTGCCTTTGCTAACACCGAATACCAGACCCACTACCTCAACCTGGCCTATACGCCTGCCAAAGCTATTAGCCTGCTGATTGCGGGCAAGGTGTTCCGGCAGGTGCCCCGGGGCCAGCAGTTCCGCTCCTACCCCCAGGACTCTACCTTTCACAACTTCCGGGTAAGCTACCGCGCGGGCGTCAGTGAGTTGAATACGCCCGAAGAATTCTACTACACCAGCTCCACCACCACCCAGCCCCGCAAGCCCGCCGCCCTGCGCCGCCTGGCCGGCACGGGTTCTTCGCCAGTGGTTTCCTACGAAGGCACCGGCGCCTACTTCCTCGACCAACTAGCTACCGGCGTGTGGCGCCTGGAGGTGATGCCCGATGCCATTCAGGTACGCGACCCGTTTGCCACTACCTCCCTGCGCCAGCCCGTGACGCGCATCGACTGGAACACCCAGCCCCTGCGCCTGACGCTCCCCGGTCTGGGCGCTGACTTTACGGTGCGCGGGCTGAACGAGGGCAACGCCTTCCAGGGCCAGGCCACCAACGGTACCGTGCGTCTGCAACCCGGTGTATACGTGGTAGCCGCGCGGGGCAAGAACGCCAGCACGTTCACGGCCCAAACGACGCTGGGCGCTATTAAGCTGGGCGAGTTTGTGGCCCCGCCGGCTACCAACTTGCCCGTGCAGGTGCTGCACTCGGCCCCCACCCAGCTGCAAGCCGGGCAGCCGGCCACGCTCCAGGCCACCGTAGCCGGCGCCGCCCCTACCGACTCGGTACTGCTGGTCGCCCAGCACTACTATGGTCCCACCCGCACCATCCCGATGCGCCGCCTTACGCTGACCACGGCCGAGGCAACGGTACCCGCGAACTTGCTCTACCCCGGCCTGCTGCGCTACTGGATTGTCGTGAAAGGCAATAACCGAAACACCACCTTTCCCGGCGGCCACCCCGGCAGCCCCCGCGACTGGGACTACGCCCCCCGGGAGCAGTGGGAAGCAACCATTGTGGCCCCGGGCACGGCCCTGCCGCTCTACGTGGCCAGCCAGGACCAGCAGCGCACCGAAACCGGCGGCATCAACGGGGGCGGCTGGGCTGATTACGTGACCACCAGCAACGGCCAGCTGGCGTTGCGCCTGCTCCAAAGCCCTGCGCCCACCAGCCCCATTCCCTTCGCCGATGCCACCGCACCGGTGGCCTTTTTGCGCGCCTACTTCGGCGACCGGCTGGCCGCCCGCGCGCCTGATATCAGCCGCTTCCAGGAGGTAGTCCTGCGCGGCCGGCGCGGGGCGGGTGCTGGCACGGTGCGCCTCGTGCTAACCACCCGCGACGCGGCCGCCTACGTAGCCGACGTGGAGCTGGGCGCCGACATGCAGGAAGTGCGCGTGCCGCTGTCGGCCTTTCGGTTAGGTGCTCAATCCTTGCTGCCGCGCCCCTACCCCAGCTTTCTGCCGCTGACTTTCCAAACGGCCGGCCCGGCTACTCTACCGCTGCCCCAGGCCGAAGTGCTGCAAGTGCTGCTAGGCCCGGCCGCTACGTCGGCCACTGAGGGGCGACCCTTCCTCGACCTTGAATCGATATACCTGCGGTAATGCTGTTTCGCCCTTTCCTACTGCAAAGCCTGCTGTTGCTGGCGGCGCTGGTGGCCCTGGCTTCCTGCTCCCGTTCCGGCACCTCGTCTGGCCCCGGCACGTCGCCTTTGCCGCTTACTTTCAACGCTGATTGGGAGTTTGTGCGCGACGTAGACACGGCCGTAGGGCCTACCTTCTTCGCGCGGGCTGATCAGTCGAAGCCCTGGCAAACGGTGGCCCTCCCCCACACGCCGCGCCTGGAGCCCGTGGTTACTGCCGGCCGGCAGTGGCAGGGCACCTGCTTTTACCGCCGCTTTTTCCGAGTGAGTTCCGCCGATACGGCCCGCCGCGTAGCCATTCGGTTTGAGGGGGCCATGCACGAGGCGGAGGTGTACCTGAACGGCCGCCGCCTGCAGCGCCACCAGGGCGGCTATCTGCCCTTCACCGTCGACCTGACGCCCCACCTCCGGGTTAACGCCGATAACTGCCTGCTGGTCAAGCTCAACAACCAGGACAACCCCGCCATTCCGCCCGGCAAGCCGCTCAAAGACCTCGACTTCAACTACTACGGGGGCCTCTACCGCCCGGTGCAGCTGCTGGTTCAGGACCGGCTGCGCATCACCGATGCCGTGGAGTCGGGCCGCGTGGCGGGTGGCGGGATTCTGCTGCACTATGAAAACGTCAGTTCCCAGCAGGCTACCCTTCACATCCAGACGGAAATCCGCAACGACCACTATGCGGCCCGCCCGGCCCGGCTGCGCACCGTGCTGCTCGACGCGGCCGGTAAGGAAGTGGCCCGCGCCGTGACGGACGCGCCCCTGCTGACGCCCGGTGCGGCTACGGCCGTTAAGCAAACTTTCTCCCTGAAGTCGCCCCAGCTTTGGTCGCCGGAGCAGCCTACCCTTTACCGGCTGCGGGTAGAAGTCCTGGACGAGAAAGGTCGGAGCGTAAACCAGCAGGAGGTAGCAACGGGCGTGCGAACCATCCGCTTCGCGCCCGATGGCTTCTACCTGAATGGGCAGAAAACCCGGTTGCGCGGCACCAACCGCCACCAGGAGTATCCTTACCTGGGCTACGCCCTCTCGGATGAAATGCAGTACCGCGACGCCTGGAAAATCAAGCAGGCGGGCTTCAACTTCGTGCGCTGCTCCCACTACCCGCCCTCCCCGGCTTTCCTGCAAGCCTGCGACGAGCTGGGCCTGCTGGTGATGAACTCCATTCCCGGCTGGCAGTTTTTCGGGGGTGAGGCCTTTCAGCGCAACAGCCTGCAGCACGTGCGCGACATGGTGCGCCGCGACCGAAACCACCCTAGCATCGTGCTCTGGGAAGCGGCCCTCAACGAAACCGACATGAGCAAGTCCTTCATGAACCAGGCCCACCAGGCGGTGCACGAGGAGCTGCCCTGGACGACCGATGTGTACACCTGCGGCTGGCGGGATTATGCCTACGATGTGTTCATTCCGGCCCGCCAGCACGCCAAGGCGCCCGACTACTGGCACAAATACAACAAGCCCAAGCCCATCCTGCTCTGCGAGTACGGCGACTGGGAATACTACGCTCAGAACGCCGGTTTCAACCAAACGGCCTACGCGGGCCTGAAGGAATCGGAGCGCACGTCGCGCCAGCTGCGCGGGCAGGGCGAGCGGGCCCTCGTGCAACAGGCCCTCAACTTTCAGGAAGCCCACAACGACAACTTTGTGGGCCCCGCCATCGGCGACGCCAACTGGCTGATGTTTGACTATAAGCGCGGCTACGCCCCGGATATTGAGTCCTCGGGAATCATGGATATTTACCGCCTGCCCAAGTTTGCCTTCTACTTCTACCAGAGCCAGTACGGTCCCGCGCCCGATGCCCGGGGCTTCGGCAAGCCGATGGTGTACCTGGCCAGCTACGCCCAGGCCAGCGCCACGCCGCGGCAAGTGCGCGTGTTCAGCAACTGCACGGAGGTAGAGCTGCAGCTCGATGGCAACACCATAGCCCGCCAGCGCCCCGACCAGGACCAGTATTCCTCCCACCTAGCCCACCCGTCGTTCACCTTCACCGTGCCGCCATTCTCGACGGGCACCTTGCGCGCCGTGGCCTATCTGAAGGGCCAAGTGGCCGCTGAGCACCTGCGGCGCACGCCCGGCCCGGCCCACCACCTGCAGCTCAGCGTCGATGAGAGCGGCCGGGCCTTAACCGCTGGCCGCCAGGACGCCGTATTTGTGTACGCCACCGTGGTCGATGCGCAGGGTACGCCGCTGCCCGAGGCCACTACCCCCATTCGCTTCGCCGTAACCAGCGGCGACGCCGAGCTGCTCGGCGACAACCCGGTGGCCGCTGAAGCCGGCATTGCCACCGCCCTGCTGCGGGCCGGCCGCATCCCCGGCGCCGTGCAGCTCACGGCTACGGCCCAGGGCCTGCCGGCGGCTACCTTATCCGTGCGCAGCGTTAAACCGTAGGTAGTGTAGGCTGTCTAAGCCTTCTAAGTAGGCCCTGGGCCTACACCCGCTCAATCCGTGAAGTCAAGGTTTACGAGCCCGGCCGCTTTATTGCCGCCGGCTTTTCGTTACTTTGGTTTCTGCCATTTGCCCTTTCCTAGCCCATGCCCCGCATCTTAATTATTGACGACGAAAAAGCCATTCGGCACACGCTGAAGGAAATTCTCGAGTACGAAAGCTACCAGGTTGACCAGGCCGAGGATGGCCCCACGGGCCTTGACATGCTCATCCGCGACAAGTACGATGTGGTGCTCTGCGACATCAAAATGCCCAAGATGGATGGCATTGAGGTGCTGGAGCGGGCCCGCATTGTAGCCCCCAACGCGGCCTTTATTATGGTATCGGCCCACGGCAACGTGGAAATGGCCGTGGACGCTACCAAGAAAGGCGCGTTTGACTTTCTGCAGAAGCCACCAGACCTGAACCGCCTGCTCGTGACCGTGCGCAACGCCCTGGACCGCACCAAGCTCACGGCCGAAACCAGCAAGCTGGCCTCCGAAAACAAAACCCTGAAGAAGAAGCTGGCCAAGAATTCAGAAATGATTGGCGACTCGGCGGCCCTGACGGCGGTGCGCAAGGCCATTGAGAAGGTAGCGCCTACCGATGCCCGCGTGCTCATTACAGGTCCCAATGGCGCTGGTAAGGAAATGGTGGCCCGCCAGCTCCACGAGCTCAGCAACCGCAGCAGCGGCCCGCTGATTGAGGTAAACTGCGCCGCCATTCCCTCGGAGCTGATTGAGTCGGAGCTGTTCGGGCACGAAAAAGGCTCGTTTACCTCGGCCGTCAAGCAGCGCATCGGTAAGTTTGAGCAAGCCGACGGCGGCACCCTGTTCCTGGATGAAATCGGCGACATGAGCCTTTCGGCCCAGGCCAAAGTGCTCCGGGCTTTGCAGGAAAGCAAGATTACCCGCGTGGGGGGCGAGAAAGAAATCAGCGTGAACGTGCGCGTGCTGGCCGCCACCAACAAGGACCTGCTTCAGGAAATTGCCGACCGCAACTTTCGCGAAGACCTTTACCACCGCCTCTCGGTAATCCTGATTCAGGTGCCGGCCCTCAACGACCGGCGCGACGACATTCCGGCCCTCATCGAGAAGTTTCTCAAGGACATTGCCGCCGACTACGGTACCAAGCCCAAGCGCATTGAAGACGCGGCCCTGGCCTACCTGCAAAGTCTGGACTGGCGCGGCAACATCCGGGAGTTGCGCAACGTGGTGGAGCGCCTGGTCATCATGAGCGACGACACCATCTCGGAAGCCGACGCCCGCGCCTTCGCCGGGAAGTAGCCTACTGCGCAGGCAGTACTATAACCACCTGTCATCCTGAGCAGAGCGAAGGGCCTTATCACGAGAGAACGATTGTCAGTTGTTACGACTCGTCTATGCGTGACAAGGTCTTTCACAAGCTCAAGATGACAGGTGGTTGTGTGTAGTGGTAGTGCGACTACCTACACCATTTGATTACAGCCGCGAATATCGGAGTTATCGAGGCGGCCCAGCACTTCAAACGAGCCATCGGGGTGCAGGCGGGCCAGGTCCTTGGTTTCGATAAAGGCGCAGGAATCTACGTTGGCCAGGTCGATGACGTTGAGGGCGCCGGCTGGCCGGGTTGCTGAGACGGAGAATGGGTCACTGGGGTCGCGCAGGAGTACGCGCAACTGGGGCGGGGCGTGAAAGCGGCCGTCGCCCAGGCTGTAGGCTTGGCCCAGCAGTTCCGTCATGCCGTACTCGGAGTGGATGCCAGCCGGCCCGAAAGCCTGCTGCAGTTCCGCGTGCAACTCTTCCCGAATCATTTCGCGGCGGCGGCCTTTCATCCCGCCCGTTTCCAGCACCGTCAGGCCCTGCAGAGCCGGGTCGCCGGCGTAGGCCGCCGCCAAGTCGAGCAGGGCGTAGCTGACCCCGATAAGCAAAACGCGCCGCCCGGAGTTCTGCTTGGCTTCGCGCAGGGCCGTGAGTAGGGCGGCGTGGTCGTGGAGGAAAAACGCCGGTTGGGTCTGGCCCGACACCTGGGCAAAGTAATCGACCATGGCAACCAACGACGATTGGCCCTGCTCCAGGTACGAGGGTAGCAGCGCCAGTACCGTCCAGCCAGTGAGGGGCCCGTAGTACTGCTCAAAGATGCGGGCGGCGTGCCGGCGGTACAGCTGCGGGTCGCGGACGTAGTGGTGGCTGCGCTGCTGCTGGGTTGTGCCGCTGCTTAGGAATACTTCCTGGGGCTCCCACTCGGTAGCATCGGTCCGGACGTCGTGGGTTTTAAAGAATTCAATCGGCAGGAAAGGAATGTCTTCCACCCGGGTAACGGCTGCTGGTTTGCGGCCCAGGGCCACCAGGTAGTCGCGGTAAGGCAGGCAGTGCTGGGCCTGGTACTGAAACAAGCGTAGGGCAGCGGCCTCGGCGGTGCCTGTTGTCAGCAGCGGTAAGTGGTGAAGATGCTCTTCGCGGAAACTCATTCGGGGAACTCAAGGTTAGCGAAACGTAGAACAATGCAGGCGCTTCTTCGTTCGTTCAGATGTTGTACCTTCCGGCCGGCTGGGCTGCTTCCGCCGGCGTATTATAGCTGTTTTTATGACCCTACTTCGTACTCTGAGCTGTGCTGCTCTGCTGGCCTTTGGTGGGCTGGCGGCGGCCTCCTGCGTTAGTGAGCCCGACTACTCCGATACGCCGGAAATTGCCTTCAAAAAAATCGTCGTTAACCGCATTGTCAGGCCTACCGGTGCCTTTGATACGGTGTCCGTAACGGTTTCTTTCAAGGATGGGGACGGGGACTTGGGCCTAAACAACAACGAGACGACCTTCCCCTACAGCCAAATAGACCAGAACGGGCAGCCGAACAAGTACTATAACAACTACTTTTTCACGCCCCAGGTACGCAACAGCGACAATACCTACACCGATTTGCCGCTGGGAAACTTCAACTACAACAGCCGCTACCCGCGCCTGGAGCCCGAAAGCCAAGGCTCCCGGAAAGCGCCGTTGAAAGGCGAATTGACCTTCGGGCAAAACTTCTTCCAAGGCTCCTTTGCCCCCGGCGCCGTAGTCCGCTTTAAAGTGCAGATCGTGGACCGCGCCCTGCACGAAAGCAACGAAGTCGTGACCGACCCGGTTACCATTCGGTAAACCGCCCCGTCAGCCAAGAAAACAGTCGGCCCCGGCCCTGGTTATCCAGCGCCGGGGCCGACTGTTTGCGGGCTACCTAGTAGATAGCTGGAAACCGCTTGGGCTCCGCCTCCTGCATGATTTCGTACACGGCATCAAACACGTCCTCGACGTTGGGCTTGCTGAAGTAGTCGCCGTCGGAGCCGTAGGGCGGGCGGTGGGCCTGGGCCGAGAGGCAGCGGGGCTGGGAATCGAGGAAGCGGTAGGCCTGCTGCTCATCCAACACTTGCTGCATCATGTAGGCGGTAGCGCCCCCGGGCACGTCCTCGTCGGCGAACAGCACGCGGTTGGTGCGCTGCAGGCTGTCGGCAATGACGTGGTCCACATCGAAGGGCAGCAGGGTCTGCACGTCGATTACTTCCACGTTAATCCCTACTTCCTCCAGCTGCTTGGCGGCATCCAGCACAATGCGGCACATGGAGCCGTAGGTTACAATGGTCAGGTCGTTGCCTTTCTTGAGGGTCTCGGGCTGGCCCAGGGGTAGCGTAAACTCGCCCACGTTGGACGGAATCCGCTCCTTGAGGCGGTAGCCGTTGAGGCACTCAATGACAATGGCCGGCTCATCAGAGCGCAGCAGGGTATTATAGAAGCCGGCGGCCTGGGTCATGTTGCGCGGCACGCACAGGTGCATCCCGCGGATGGAGCCCAGAATCATCTGGATGGGCGAGCCGGAGTGCCAGATGCCTTCCAGGCGATGCCCACGGGTGCGCACAATCAGCGGGGACTTCTGCCCGCCTTTGGTGCGGTACTGCAGCGGGGCCACGTCATCACTCAGGATTTGGATGGCGTACAGCAGGTAGTCCAGGTACTGAATTTCAGTGATGGGGCGCAGGCCGCGCATGGCGGCGCCAATGCCCTGCCCTACGATGGTGCACTCCCGGATACCAGTGTCGGTTACGCGTAGCTCCCCGAATTTTTCCTGCAACCCGGCAAACGCCTGGTTTACGTCGCCGATGCGGCCTACGTCCTCGCCAATGGCGAAGATGCGCGGGTCGCGCTGGAAGTTGGCGTCGAAGCAGGCCTGCAGCACCTCGCGGGCATCTACCTGGGGCGCGTTCGGGGCAAACTCGGCTTTCACTTCCACAATGTTGCCGATGGCTTCCTCGCTCTGGCTGAAGAGGTAGGAGTTGTAGCGGTCGGCATTTTCGGCCAGGGCTTGCTCCAGCCAATTCTGCAGGTCGCGGCGGGCGGCGCTGCGCTGGCCCCGCACCTGGCGCAAAGCGCGGCGCACGGTACGCACCAGATCGGCCCGGATGGGCGCGGAGTTGTGCATCAGCGGCTCCACCAGCTCGTGCAGGCTATTCTCGGCGCCGGTTTCGGCCACCAGCTTGTTCAGCAGCTGCACTACTTCGTCGCGCTCCTGCTTAATGGGGTTGAAGAACTCGCTCCAGGCAGTGGTGCGGGCAACTTTTACGGTTTCCTTGGCCTCGTTTTCAATCTGGTCGAGCTCGGCTTCCGAGGCGTGGCCTTCCTGGAGCAGCCACTCGCGCAGTTTGCGCAGGCAGTCATGCTCTTCCTCCCACGAAAGGCGGTCTTTGCTTTTGTAGCGCTCATGCGAGCCGCTGGTGCTGTGGCCCTGGGGCTGCGTTACCTCCTGCACGTGCACCAGCACGGGTACATGTTGGGTGCGGCATACTTCGGCGGCGCGCTGGTAGGTGTCAATCAGGCCGGCGTAATCCCAGCCTTTCACCCGGAAAATCTCGAAGCCGTCCTGGCCCTCGCCTTCCCGCTGGAAGCCTTTCAGAATTTCGCTGATGTTCTGCTTGGTGGTCTGGTACTCAGCAGGTACTGAAATGCCGTAGTGGTCGTCCCAGACGCTCACGAGCATCGGAATTTGGAGTACGCCGGCGGCGTTGATGGCCTCGAAGAACATGCCCTCCGAGGTGCTGGCGTTGCCGATGGTGCCAAACGCTACCTCGTTGCCATTCACCGAAAACTGGCTGAACTGGTGCAGCTCGGGATTTTGGCGGTAGAGCTTGGAGGCGTAAGCCAGGCCTACCAGACGGGGCATCTGGCCGCCGGTAGGGGAAATATCGGCCGAAGAGTTTTTGCTCTGGGCCAGGTTTTTAAAGTTGCCATCCTCGTCGAGGTGGCGGGTGCCGAAGTGGCCGTTCATGGCGCGGCCCGCGGTGGAGGGCTCCGCCGCCACGTCGGCGTGGGCGTACAGCTGGGCAAAGTACTGCTGCAGGGTCAGCTCCCCGATGGCCAGCATAAAGGTCTGGTCGCGGTAGTAGCCCGCGCGCCAGTCGCCGGCCCGGAAAGCGCGGGCCATGGCCAGCTGGGGCACTTCCTTGCCGTCGCCGAAAATGCCAAACTTGGCTTTGCCCATGAATACTTCCTTACGACCGGCCAAGGAAGCCTGCCGGCTTTCCCAGCCCAGGCGGTAATCATGGAGCAGGTCTTCTTTGCTGAGGGAGGCGACGCTGGTGTACACGTCGGCGGCGGTTTCGGCAGTGGCCATAAAATAGAAGGCGGGTGGGTTAGGAGCCGGAGGTGAGGAAGGGTGGGAGCCTGCCGCCCGGAAAGCAGGCCCCCAAAAGTACGGATTTACGTTTGATGCGGTGTCAGGCGTTTTTGTGGTTATCTTTGGGTAGGAGCTAGAAGGTAGAAGCTAGGAGTCAGAATGCATTCTGACGTAGCTGCGCTTCCCTTCCCACTTCTAGCTCTTGACTTCTCACTTCTAGCTTCTCGAGAAATGAAACACGTATTCTCCTTCCTGCTGGCCCTGCTCGTGGCCGCTGCCGCCCAGGCCCAGGGCATGCTCAAATTCGAGCAAGAGCTGCATGATTTCGGCTCCGTACCGGAGGGCACCATGGCCACCCACGAGTTTAAGTTTCGCAACGTGGGCAATCAGCCCGTCATCATTGCCAACGTGCAGGCCAGCTGCGGCTGCACTACCCCCGACTGGACCAAGACACCGGTCCTGCCCGGCAAGACCGGCATTGTGAAGGCCGTATACAGCAGCGCCGGCCGGCCCGGTATCTTCAACAAAACCGTGACGGTAACCAGCAACGCCGCCAGCCCTAGCACGGTGCTCACCATTAAGGGCAACGTACTGAACAAGGAGCAAGTAAAATCTACGCTTACCCCGGCCCAATTGGCCCAGTCGCCGCGCCTGGTGCTGGACCGCACCACCCACGACTTCGGTAAAATGGAAGCCGGCCAAGCGCCGGTAGCCCGCTTCACGGTGAAAAACACCGGCAAGCAGGAACTGGTGCTAGGCGCCATTACCTCGCAGTGCTACTGCGTGGGCTACCGCAACGTGCCCTCCCCCATCAAGCCCGGCCAAAGCGCCACGGTAGAGCTGGTGTACAGCCAGCGCAAGCTCGGCACGCAGGCTGAGCCCGTAGTCATCACCAGCAACGACCTGAATGGCGATGCCAAACTGACGCTAAAGGCAACTGTAGTGCAAGATCTGAATGCCGGCAGCATGGTCAAGGAAAGCGGGGCTTCGGTTCCGTTTAAGTAGGTGATGGGGTGACGGGGTGAATGGTGACAGGTGAGGAAGTATGGTAGCCCCAGCGGGGCGGCATATCGGTAGTAAAAACAATCCGGTTAGGTAAAGTAAAGCCCCAGCGGGGCGACACCAATTGTTCAACAACGGGTGCCGCCCCGCTGGGGCTTTTACCATAATACTGCGAGGTTTCTACCACTATGTCGCCCCGCTGGGGCTACCATACTTCCTCACCTGTCACCATTCACCCCATCACCTGTCACTTTTCACCTTATCTTTGTCCCGCCTTTTCCGGGCAATCCTCAATCCACCCACCTTCACCCTCTGCTTCGAGCCATGATTATCGGCGTACCGAAAGAAATTAAGAACAACGAGAACCGCGTGGGCCTGACGCCCGCTGGCGTAGCTGAATTCCGTAAGCATGGCCACGAGGTGTTTGTGCAAGCTACCGCCGGCAACGGCAGCGGCTTCTCTGACGCCGAGTACCAGCAGGCAGGTGCCACCATTCTGCCCACCATTGCCGATGTGTACGGCAAGGCCGAAATGATTGTGAAGGTGAAGGAGCCGATTGCCTCGGAGTATCCGCTTATCAAGGAAAACCAGCTGCTGTTCACCTACTTCCACTTTGCCTCGGGCGAGGAGCTGACCCACGCTATGATTGAGCGCAAGGCGGTGTGCCTGGCGTACGAAACCGTGGAACTGCCCTCGCGCGCCCTGCCCCTGCTCATCCCGATGAGCGAGGTAGCCGGCCGCATGGCCCCACAGGAAGGCGCCAAATACCTGGAGAAACCCCTGAAAGGCCGCGGCATTCTGCTGGGCGGCGTACCCGGCGTGAAGCCCGCCGAAGTGCTGGTGCTCGGGGCGGGCATCGTGGGCACCCAGGCGGCTAAAATTGCCGCTGGTTTAGGTGCGCAGGTGACCATCATGGACATCAGCCTGAACCGCCTGCGTGAGCTCGACGACTTCATGCCCAAGAACGTGGTAACCCAGTACTCCAACGAGTACAACATCCGCGAAGCCATCAAAACCGCTGACCTCATCATTGGGGCCGTGCTGATTCCGGGCGCTAAGGCTCCTCACCTCATCACCCGCGAGATGCTCAAGACCATGAAGCCCGGCACCGTGCTCGTGGACGTGGCCGTGGACCAGGGCGGCTGCATCGAAACCTGCGAGCCGACCACCCACGAAAACCCGACCTTCATCATCGACGACATCGTGCACTACTGCGTGGCCAACATGCCCGGTGCCGTGCCCTACACCTCTACCCTGGCCCTGACCAACGCTACCCTACCCTACGCCGTGAAACTGGCGAACCTGGGGTGGCAGGAAGCCTGCCGCCGCGACGAGGCCCTGCGCCTCGGCCTGAACGTGGTGCACGGCAAAGTGGTCTACAAAGGCGTAGCCGAAGCCTGGGGTCTGCCTCTGGAGTCGGTGGAGTCGGTAATGGAAGAAGCGGTTGCTTAACTTACTTAGCAATTGATAATCAGCAAGTAAGAATTGAGCGTTCTGGCAGCTTGAGGCTGTCGGAACGCTCAATTTTTCGTTACAAGCGGCCTGCTGCTGCGTTACCAGAAAGCCGGCAAAGGCACGCTTAGTCACCCTCCATTACTCACTACTCATTACCCATTCCTACATGAGAGGCATCCTGTATACCGGCGGCGAGCTGACCGACCTCGTGAGCTTTGCCCGCCTTCCCATCTACCTGCAAGCCTTCCTGCGGGAGCAGAACGGGGTAGTGGCTTACTTTGGCGGCCTGTACATTCGGGGCTGCGTGAATGAGCCTGCCTGGCACGCGCTGGCCGAAGCCTGGCAGGGCGAAACCGCCTTCTGGCGCACCTACGACGAGGTGGCGGAAACCGATATTCCCTTTGCTCAGGATTCCGTGGGCAACCAATTTCTGCTGCGCGGCGACGCGGTGCTGTTTCTGGACACGGAAACCGGTGAACTGGCCGATTTGGAGGTTGATTTCAAGCACTTCCTGTTTGGGGCCGAGAAGTTTCCGCTCGACGCCCTGGGCATGCAGGCGCTCCGGGTGTTCCAGCAGGGTGGCGGCGTGCTGAAACCAGGCGAGTTGCTAAGCCTGCACCCGCCCGTATGCATTGCCACCACCGGCACCCGCAAGCCCACCTCGAAAGCCGTACCGGCCGCCGCCCGCCTTACCTGGCTAGCCGACTTTTACCGGCAGATCAAAGATTTGCCGGACGGGCAGCCAGTGCGCCTAAAGCCGCTGTAGCAAAGCGCCAGAATCTGTTTCTGGCCGGCTGCCGTACGTGGTTTCGTTTCTTTCTCGCTTGGCAGACGCCGAGCGCCTCATTATATGCCTTCGATTTTTTTGCAGTTGCTGCTGCGGCGGTTTGTCCTGCTGCTGGGAATATACCTGCTGCTGCGGTTTGGCTTTTACTGGGCCAACCACGCCGTTTTTCAGGAGGCCACTACGGGGCAGGTGCTGCGTGCTTTCTGGTACGGCATCCGGTTTGATATGTCGGCTTTGCTGCTGCTGAACCTGCCGTTTGTGCTGCTTTCCCTGGTGCCCCGGCTTGGGGGCCGCTGGCAGCGCACGGTGCGCGGCGTGTACCTGACGCTGAACGCTACGGGCATGGCCCTGAACTTGATTGACACCCAGTATTTCAAGTTTATCGGGCGCCGCACCAGCAATGAGCTGCTCACCATTACCGGCGACATTCAGCGCCAAGCCGGGCAGCTGGCGGGGCACTACTGGTTTCTGCTGATTCCGTTTGTGCTGCTGTTTGGCCTGTTGTGGTACGCCTACCCCATGCCGGGCCCCGATGCTACGGCGGCCCGGCCGTTAGCAGGCCGTCGGCGGTGGCTGCAGCCGGGCCTGGAGCTGCTATTGGTGGCGGGGCTCACGGTGCTCGGTATCCGGGGTGGCCTGCAGCTTAAGCCCCTGCGTACGGGCCACGCCTTCGTGCAAACGCCCCCTATTCTGGGCCACGTTACGCTCAACAGCACCTTTACCTTCCTGAAAAGTCTGGGCTACCAGCCCCCGGAACGGCGCAGCTACTTCAGCTCGTGGGCCGTGCTCCGGCCGGCGCTGGCGGCCCACGAGCCCGCCCCGCGCCCCGGTACTACCCACCCCGACAACGTGGTCATTCTGCTGGTAGAAAGCTTCGCCTCCGAGTACAATGGCATTGAAAACGGCGGGCAGGGCTACACACCATTCTTTGATTCACTGGCCACCCAGGGCCTGTTTTTCCGGGACCATTACGCCAACGGCCGCCGCTCCATTGAGGCCCTGCCGGCGGTACTGGCGGGCTTGCCGGCCCTGATGGAAAGTCCCTTTATTACCTCCAACTTTCAGACCGACGAGTTGCATGGCTTGGGGGAGATACTCGGCCGACAGGGCTACGCTACCTCCGTTTTTCACGGGGCCCAGAACGGTACCATGGGCTTCAACACCTTCGCGGGCATCACGGGTATCCAACAGTATTACGGCCTGCAGGAATACCCCGGCGGAGCCCAAAGCCCCGATTACGACGGGCACTGGGGCATTTTCGATGAACCTTACCTGCAGTACTTTGCCCGGCAGCTCGGCCAGCAGCGCCAACCGTTTTTCTCGACGGTGTTTACCCTGACTTCCCACGAGCCATTTCCGGTGCCGGCCCAGTACAAAACCCGGTTTGCGCCCGGTCAGCTGCCCATTCACGCCTCCGTCCGCTACACTGATTTTGCCCTGCGCCGGTTTTTCCGCACGGCCGCCCGCCAGCCCTGGTACCGCAACACGCTGTTCATCCTGCTGGCCGACCACACCTCCCAAACCCTGCGCCCCGACTACCAAAACACACTGGGCAGCTACAAAACGCCGTTGCTCTTGTTTCATCCCGGCCGTAAGCTCCCGGCCGCCAACCCCCGGCGCATCACCCAGCAAGCCGACCTGCCCGCCACCGTGCTCGACTACCTCGGCGTACCGGCCCAGGGCCACCTGCTACCCTTCGGCTACTCCGTGTTCGACTCCACTGCCCCGGGCCGGGCCCTGTTCCTGACCGGCGGCAGCTACTTCCTCGTCCACTCCGATTTTGTGACGGAGCTGACCGTGGACAACCGCGTGCGCCTCTACCCCTATCAGAATCACCAGCTCCCCCCTACCCCCTTGGCCAGCCCCGATCCGCAGAAGCTACAGCAGTACGGCAACGAGCTGAAAGCCTGCGTGCAGTTTTTTCTGAACGGCTTGGCAGACAACAGCTTGTATAAGTAAAATGGCGGGTTCAATGCGCTAATGGCCCTACTGGCGCTACCAGAACAGCAAACTCACCATTTCACTACCTCACCATTTCACCATAAGCCGGTACTTCCAGGAGCCGCTCGTTGGTGCGCTGCTCGAAGTTTACGCGCCAGCAGAAGTGGCTGAGGCCGTTGGTGAGCAGCAGCAGCGGGGCCCCGATAGTCTGATTGTAAGTAGCTGCCTGCAGGGCCACGGCCGCCGTAATCGGCACCGAAGGGGCTTTACACTCGACTAGCAGCAGGGGCTGGCCGGTAGCATCCAGGGCCACCAGGTCGGTGCGCTTTTGGCGCTGGTTGTAGCGGTGGCCACGCTCCAGGCTCAGCAGGCCTTTGGGGTAGCCACGGTGGTTCATCAGGTAGTGCACCACGTGTTGGCGCACCCATTCCTCGGGCGTAAGCACCACGTTGCGGCGGCGCAGAACGTCCCAGATTAGCAAATTTTCGCTGGATTGTGTAACTTTGTGCTCGAAAGGCGGCAGGTTCAACTCTTGCATCACCTCCAAAGGTACGGCCCTGGGTAGTCAACTCCCGCTTTTCGCCCCGTACCGTCGCACCCACTCTCCCTGGGTTCCGACGGTTTTTTTGTACCTATTATTTCCGGCTGCGCGTAGCTGGTTGCGGTCCGTAGCCGCGGCCGATACCGATGCAGCCTCTCTGTAAGCAACCCATAACCACCATACCCTATGAAAACCAAAGCCGACATCGTCGAGAACTGGCTGCCCCGCTACACGGGCGTACCCCTGAATGACTTTGGCCAGTACATCCTGCTGACCAACTTTATCAACTACGTGCACATGTTTGCCGAGCAGTTCGGGGTAGAAGTACGCGGCCTGGACAAACCCATGCAGACGGCCACGGCCAATGGCATTACCATCATCAACTTCGGCATGGGCTCCCCGATGGCGGCTACCGTAATGGACCTGATTTCGGCCGTGAAGCCCAAAGCAGCCCTGTTCCTGGGCAAGTGCGGGGGCCTGAAAAACAAAACCAAGCTCGGCGACCTGATTCTGCCCATCGCGGCTATCCGCGGCGAGGGTACGTCCGACGACTACCTGCCCGCCGAGATTCCGGCCCTACCCTCCTTCCGCCTGCAGCGCGCCGTGTCGTCCATGATCAAGAAGCACGAGAAAGACTACTGGACCGGCACGGTGTACACCACCAACCGCCGCGTGTGGGAGCACGACGAAAACTTCAAGGAGTACCTGCGCCAGATCCGGGCCATGGCCGTGGATATGGAAACGGCCACCATCTTTACGGTAGGTTTCGTGAACGAAATTCCCCACGGCGCTCTGCTGCTGGTATCGGATAACCCGATGACCCCGGAAGGCGTGAAAACCTCGGAAAGCGACAAAAAAGTAACCGCCGACTTTGTGACTTCCCACCTGCAGATTGGCATTGAGTCGCTGCTGGAGCTGAAAAACTCCGGCGAGTCGGTAAAGCACATGCGCTTCGAGTAAGCAATTTGCTACCCCTTCAGAAGCCCCAATGCCTGCCCAGGCGTTGGGGCTTTTTTGTTGTGCGGAGCACGTCCTGGCTATATCCGATGCCCTGCAGAAGCAAGGTGGAAGCGTCCCGCTCGGCTGAGGTTACCCAGCTGCTTAAGTAGCTAAACTAGCTGTCATGCTGAGCGCAGCCGAGGCATCTCTACCTCTGGCTAGGCTCAGACGAAGCGGTAGAGATGCTTCGACAAGCTCAGCATGACCGTTCTTTTTATTCTTCAAGGATAATAACATCAATCCAACATTAATCAAGGCTGAGGGCACGGCGATGGGAAAGACCATCATGCAGAAGCGCAGAAGGCTCAGCAGTGCGGTCCGTAGGCCGGAAGTGCACCATCCTTGATTTCCCTCTGCAGGACAGCTCGCAAATCTGCTGAGCTGGCCGCTCAACATTCAATTTTCTACCTCAACTTGCAGCCTGCGGCAGACAATTGCCGACTCAGCCTCACCCCGCCCGACCAAATTAACCCTTTATGACCTCACGTTTCCGCCCGTTGCTGGCGCTGCCTCTGCTGCTGGGAGGCTTCACCGCCTGCCAGACTACCTCCCGCCAAGCCGCCGACGTGCTGGTGTACAATGCCACCGTTTACACCGTCGATTCAACGTTCAGCCAGGCTCAGGCTTTTGCCGTGCAGGATGGCAAGTTTGTGGCCGTAGGCACCGCGGAGGAGCTGCGCGGAAAGTTTCAGGCCAAGGAGGAAATTGATGCCAAGGGCCAATTCATCTACCCCGGTTTTTACGATGCGCACTGCCACTTCTACCGCTACGCCCTGGGCCTGCGCGACGCCGATTTGGTGGGTACCGGCTCCTGGCAGCAGGTAGTGCAGAAGCTCCAGCAGCAGCGCCAGCAGTACCCCCAGGCGGCCTGGCTGACGGGCCGCGGCTGGGACCAGAACGACTGGCCCGGCAAGCAATTCCCGACCAAAGACACCCTGGACGCGCTGTTCCCGAATACGCCCGTTTTCATTGTGCGGGTAGATGGCCACGCGGCCCTCGTCAACCAAAAAGCCCTGGACCTGGCCGGTATTACGGCCCGCACACCCATCAGCGGGGGCACCATTACCAAGGATGCGGCGGGCCGACTGACGGGTTTGCTAGTGGACAACGCCGTGGACTTGGTGACGGCCAAAATCCCGGAGCCTACCCCCGCCGAAGCCAATGCCGCCCTGCTTGAAGCCCAGCAACGCTGCGTGGCCGTGGGCCTAACCAGCCTGGCCGACGCCGGCCTCGACAAAGCCAACATCGACCAGATGGCGGCCCTGCAGCAACAGGGCAAACTCAAGCTGCGCCTCTACACCATGCTCAACCCCACGGCGGCCAATAAGCAGTTCTACTTCCAGAACGGCCCCGTGTACCAGGACCGGCTCACGGTCAACTCGTTTAAAGTGTACGCCGACGGAGCCCTGGGCTCCCGCGGGGCCTGCCTGGTGGAGCCCTACCACGACAAGCCCAAGGAAACCGGCTTCTTGCTTTCCACCGAAAAGGAATACCGCCAATTGGCCAAGGACATTGCGGCCAGCAAGTTCCAGATGAACACCCACGCCATCGGCGACTCGGCCAACCGCATTATCCTCAACATCTATGGGGAAGCCCTGAAAGGTCAGAAAGACCGGCGCTGGCGCATTGAGCACGCCCAGGTTATCACGCCGGCCGACATGCCCAAGTTCGGACAGTTTGGCATTGTGCCCTCGGTGCAGCCCACCCACGCTACCTCCGATATGTACTGGGCCGGGGAGCGGCTGGGGGCTGAGCGGCTAAAAACGGCCTACACCTACGAGCAACTGCGCAAGCAGTACGGACAGGTAGCCCTCGGCTCCGACTTCCCGGTGGAAGACATCAACCCGCTGTTTGGCTTTCACTCGGCCGTAGCGCGCCAGGATGCCAAGAACTACCCCGCCCAGGGCTTCCAGATGGAAAACGCCCTGAGCCGCCCCGATGCCCTGCGCGGCATGACTATCTGGGCCGCCCACGCCGCCTTCGAGGACAAGCAGAAGGGTAGCATCCGGCCCGGCATGGCCGCCGACTTCGTCATCCTCGACACCGACCTGCTGGAAGCGCCCAAGGAGAAGCTCCGCGGTGCTAAAGTCCAACAAACCTGGATTGCCGGCGAGAAGGTGTTTTCGACTAAGAAGTAACCCATAACAACGAGCCGTTCAACGATTCCTTACAGGAGCGTTGAACGGCTCGTTGTTATGGGTTACTTCTTAATCAGGAATTACCGAACCGGGGCTTCGTCGGCGGAGCCGCCGTAGATGGCGGGCACGGGAATGTCGAGCAGGCGTAGGTAGACGCTTAGTTGGCCGCGGTGGTGAATCAGGTGGTTGAGGACCATGGTGCGGGCCACGGCCGCGCGCGGCAGCGTCATGAGCACCTGCTCGCCCCGGCGCAACGACCAGTTGCCGTGCAGGGTGGCATCATCTACCTGCTCCAGGGCCTTATGGATGTTCTCACGGTTCACATCGAAGCGGCTCAGCACCTCATCGGTCGTGGCCGAGTTAGGCATCTGCACGGTGGTTACGTCGGTATCGGGGCCGGTCAGGGACAACTCCAGGAAACCGACCAGGTTGGCCATGTGGGAAGCCAGGCCGCCTATGGTCATGGATTTGGGGTGGGGCTGCCAGCCGAACTGCTCGGTGGGCACGCGCTCCAGCAGGCGGCGCGTGAGCTTCAACTCGTGGCGTAGCTCCTGGCTGAGCGCGGCTTGCAGGGTGGGTTGGGTGTCGGTCATGAAGTAGTACAAAGAATGGGTGAGAAATCGGGCGCTAAAGTAACTGCTACGCTAGCGGATGGTTGTGCCCGCGGCTACAAGAAAAGCCCCCCGGGCAGTCCGGTAGGGCTTTTCTTGTAGGAATAAGCAGCCGCTACTGCGCTGAGGCCGGCATACCCACATTGGGGGTAGCAGGCGGCGGGCCCAGCGGCGCGGCTGCCGATACGGGCGCATCACGCAGCTTTTTGCCGCGCAGGGTCAGCAGAAACAGCAAGCCCAGAATAAAGAACACAATCAGGGACAGAATGCTGTTGCGCATGGAGCCGGTAATCTGGGCAATGATGCCGAATACGGCCGTCCCAATTACAATACTGAGCTTTTCCGTGACATCGAAGAAGCTGAAGAATGCCGCCGTGTTGGGCGTGTTTTCGGGAATAATTTTGGAGTACGTGCTGCGCGAAAGGCTTTGAATGGCCCCCATGGTCAGGCCAATGACGGCTGCCAGCGCATAAAAAGACCAACCGGCCTGCACAAAGTAGCCCGCCACGCAAATGCACATCCAGATAAACACCGACCAGCTCAGGGCCCGGGTGTTACCGATACGCTCCGAGAGTTTAGCAAAGAGGTAGGCGCCTAGAATTCCGACAATCTGGAGCAGCAGAATCGTGACAATGAGGGCCGTGCTTTCCAGATGCAGTTCTTTGTCGCCGAAGATGGTGGCCACGTACATCACGGTTTGCACGCCCATGTTGTACGTGAAGTAGGCCAGCAGAAAGCGTTTCAGGTTGGGCAGATGCTTGAGTTGATCTACTACCTTACCCAGCTCCCGGAAACCGTTGAGCAGCCAGCCGGAATCGGCAGCGGCAGCGCCGGCGGGGCGGCCGGGGTCGGCGGGCAGGCTGAAAAACGGAATCTGGGCAAAGCCAGCCCACCAGATGCCGGTGAGCAAAAAGGCCAGGCGGGTGGCGTGCCCTTCTTCCAACCCGAGTTTATCGTGACCCATAATGAGGCCCAGGCAAATCAGCAGCAGCAGCACCGAGCCAATATAGCCCATAGAAAAGCCTCGGGCCGACAAGGAATCGTACTTTTCCTCGCTGGAAATCAGGGGCAGGTAGGAGTTGTAGAAGACAATGGAGCCGGAGAAACCGATAGTGGCCGAAATGAAGATAAAGGTGCTGGCTGTCAGCGTATCGGGCGTAAAAAAGTACAAGGCCGCGCAGGAAGCAGCGCCCAGGTAGCAGAAAATCTGCATAAACAGCTTCTTCCGCCCCGAAAAGTCGGCCAAAGAGGTCAGAAACGGGCTAACCAGAGCAATGACCAGAAAGGCGGCGGAAATGGCGTAAGTCAGCAGGGAAGAGCCGGGCACCGCAAACCCGAGGAAGTTGACAACATCGGTTTGGGGGCTGATTTGCTTGGTGATGGCGCCCCAGTAAATCGGGAAGATGGAGCTGGTAATTACCAGTGGGTACACGGAGTTGGCCCAGTCGTAGAACGTCCAGCCGCGGGTGATGCGCTTGTCGTCCTTGGGAATTGTATCGAAGGAAGGGTCCGCCGTGGCAGCCGGGGTAGTGCTCATACTAAGAAGAGGGAAGTGTGGTACCGGCCAAGATAACGGGATTTTGTGGTTGCGGTTGCCAGCTCCACATTACCCCTCAGTTTCCCCGGTCTACCTCTTATTCACCCGCCAGCAGCGCCGCGTACTGAGCCTCCGTATCTACATCAATAGCGCCGGCCGGAAACGACACCGTGGCCACCAGTTCGGGCCGCTGCTTCAGGAGCAGGCCCGCTCCCGCAGAATCGGGTAGCTGCTGGCACAGGGGCAAGGCTTCTGCTGCGAAAAACACGGGCACACCGTGCGTCCCGGCGTACGCCGTAGCCACTATGGGCCGGCCGGTGGCGGTGTGGGCTTCGGCAAGCTGGAGGAGCAGTTCCGGCGTTACGTGCGGCTGGTCGCAGAGCATAACGATAACACTCGACCAGGAGCTGCACAGGCTTCTCAGCGCAGCCATTCCAAATTTCAGCGAAGCGCCCATGCCCTGCTCCCAATCCGGACAGCACGCTACTGTTAGCGGCAACCCATCTAGTTCGGGTAGCAGGGCCTCGTGCTGAGCGCCCGTTACTACCACTACTGGTGCGCCAGCCGCCGCGGCTATGGCCGTTTGGGCAGCGCGGCGCAACAAGGACTGGCCCTGGTAAACCAAGAGTTGCTTGGGGCGGCCGAGTCGGGTAGAGGCCCCGGCGGCAAGAACTAGAATGGCGGGCATTGCATATGGAATCTTGGCTTCGCTCGAGTGGGTCGCTACAGGCTACACACTGCGTCAACCCGGCCTTCGGCTACCAGCGGGCCGTCGGCGTGCAGGGGCGGATGAATGGGGTGGGGCGAGTCGCGGAGGAAACCGGCGGGGCGGCTGGTTAGCACGGCCTGAATTTCAGCTACAATGGACAGGGCAATTTCCTCGGGCGTTTCGGCGCCCAGATTCAGCCCAACGGGGCTGTAGATGCGGCCCTGGAGCAGTTCGGCCGCGTTGGGTACTTGCTGGCGCAAGTCGTCGAGCAGGCGCTCATACTTCTTGCGGGGCCCCAGCAACCCGATGTAGCGGGTAGTGGCCGCCGGTAGCAGGTGGCGCAGCACGGCCAAATCGTAGTAATAGTTGTGCGTCATGAGCAGGGCAAAGCTGCCGTCGTGGGGCTCCTGCGCTACCTGCGCCAGGGGCAGCACGTGCACGGCATCGGCCTCCGGGAAGCGGGCCGGCTGGGCCTGGGCCGGGCGGCCATCTACTACCTGCACGCGCCAGCCCAACCCCGCCGCCAGCCGTACCAGCGGCTGCACGTCGTTGCCGGCCCCGTACACGGTCAGGCGCACCGGGGGCCGCAGTATTTCCAGACTCACGCGCACCGTACCGGCCGCCGCGGCGTAGTGGCGGGTAGCGGGCTGCCCGGTGCCCAGGGCCGCGCGGGCATCAGCCAGAACCAACGGATACACCGTGGCCTGGGCGGAAAGCGTGCCCTGAACGGCTCCATCGGGGGTAAGCAGCAGGCGCTGGCCCACTTCAACCCCAGCCCCAGCCCCGGCTACGCCGAATACGGTGGCTATAACCGCGGGCTCCTCTACCCCTTCGGCCCAGCGGCGTAGCAGCTCCACGGGGTTGTCGGGGTTTTGAAAATCGAGGGGTTCCAGCAGAATCTGGACGATGCCCTGGCAGCCCAAGGCCGCCCCGAACTGCAGGTCGTCGTCGGGGTCGGTGGAGTCGTAGGTTACGACCGTGGGGCGGCCCTGCTGAATGGTGCGCCGGGCGCGCTGGCGCGCGTCGCCTTCCAGGCAGCCCCCGCTAATGGCGCCCGTTAGCTTCCCCTCATCCGTCACGAGCATGCGCGCGCCGGGGCGGCGGTAGGCGGAGCCCGCCACGTCGACCACCGAGGCCAGGGCACAGGCCCGGCCCGCGGCGCGGTGCTCATCGTAGGCGCGCAACAGGCGCTGGAGTTCAGTCATGACAAGTAAGCAGGTATTTTCCTAATCAGGCAAAAGCAAAAGCGGGTTTCGAAGGCCAGAGGCTACCCAACCGACCCCAGCCGGCCAAGCAGAGAATACGCGGCGCAGGTGCGGTAAGTTTAACTGTCCAGCTACTACCGCACCGCAACTGGCTAGCCTCCCTCCTATCTACCCGCCAGCAAACCAGGTGTAAACCACGCTGAGTACTGGATGTTTTACAACTAAAATATATAATACTCTATGTGTAAAATTTTATTTATTCGCTGGATACTACCAATAGTCTCAATTAGTATTACCAATTTACTATCCCACTTAACTACTACTTCATGTTAAAATCATCCACAACGTTTCGTTCCTTTTCTTTATTGAGCCTCGGCCTCGTTCTATTAGCTGGGTGCAGCAAGGAAGACATTCGGGTGGCCGAGCCCCAGAATAGCCTTAGCAGCGCCGCTACTGCCAGCTCCGAGACGGTAGTGCGCCGCAGCCACCAGTATATCATCCTCTCCTCTACGGATCAGCTGCCCACCGATTTGGTGAGCCAGACCCAGGCGGCCAACGGTACCATTACCGAGCAGTTGCCCGGCGCCGGCCTGGCCCTGGCTACTTCCACGGACCCCGACTTCGCGGCTAAAGCCGGCCGGATTGCGGGTGTGCGTTCCGTTATTCATGACTTTAGCTTTCAGGGGTACAATCCCGAAGCCGCCCGCGGGGTAGAGGCCGTGCAGGATGCTGATAATACCAACCCAGCCAGCTCCGGCGACAACGACCGGTTTTTTCCGCTGCAGTGGGGCCACACGGCCATTCAGGCTCCCGAAGCCTGGAACACCGGGGCCCGCGGCCAGGGCGCGCTGGTAGCCGTACTGGATGGTGGCTTCGACTTAAACCACCCCGACCTGAGAGCCAACATTGTGGGTGCTGAGTCGTTTGTGACTGGCGAAAAGGCCCAGTTTGTGGGCGCCGGCTTTAGCCACGGCACGCACACGGCTGGCACCATTGCCGCCGTCGACAACAACATCGGCGTGATTGGCGTGGCACCGGATGCCAAGCTGCTGCTGGTGAAAGTGCTGCGTGATAGTGGCTCAGGCTCCTTCTCCTGGATGATTCAGGGCATTTACTACGCCGTATCAAAGCAGGCCGACGTAATTAACATGAGCCTGGGCGCCGCTATTCCGCGCAACAGCAAGTTCCGCGACGACAATGGTACGCCCAATGATACCTCCGACGATACCTGGGTAAACGAAACCAAGGAAATTCAGGAGCTGCTGGTAGCCATCAGCAAGGCCACTACCTACGCTACCAAGAACGGAGTAACGGTAATTGCCTCGGCTGGTAACGACGCCAACAACGGCCAGCGCGACCAGGATCTGGTGCACATCCCCTCGGGCGCTACCAACGTTATTTCGATTTCGGCTACCGGTCCTTTGGGCTGGGCTCTGAATCCTTCTACCTCCCTCGACCGGGTAGCCTCCTACACCAACTACGGCACCTCCGACGTAACCTTTGCTGCTCCCGGCGGCGACGCGGAATACCCGGGCAACGAAATTGTGACGGTAGCGGGCGTGCGCCAGTACGCCTTCGCCTTCGACATGGTGTTTAGCTGCACCAGCCTGGGCCGCTATAGCTGGTCGGCGGGCACGAGCATGGCGGGCCCGCACGCGGCCGGTGTGGCGGCGCTTCTCGTGGGCAAAAACGGGGGCCAGATGGATCCCACTCAGGTTCGGGCCGCCATGCGCGCCTCGGCTGATGACCTCGGCAAACCCGGCCGCGACCCATACTACGGCTACGGCCGCGTGAATGCCTACCGGGCGGTAACCCAGCCTGCCAACTAGGCTCCAGGCAGCTTTTTACCTGCTTTACGTGTCAACAAAAAGGCCGTTCCCAGCTGGGAACGGCCTTTTTGTTGCATTGCCAGGTTGACTTCAAGGCTCTTCGGTCAGCAACCTGCTGGCCTTACGCCTGCACCATTTTGGTTTCCAAGACTTTGTCAGGCGTGATGGGCAGGCTGCGGATGCGTTTGCCGGTGGCGTGAAACACGGCGTTGGCCACGGCCGCCGCTACGCCTACCATCGAAATTTCCCCGATACCTTTCACGCCCATGGCGTTGATGTAAGGGTCGTGTTCCTCCACGAATTCTACCGTCATGTCGGGAATGTCGGCGTTGACTGGAATGTGGTAGTCGGCGAGGGTGGCGTTGGTGTAGCGGGAGAAGTTCTGGTCGCGGGTGGTGGCCTCCATCAGGGCCGAGCCAATGCCGAAGATGCTGCCGCCGATAATCTGGCTGCGGGCCGTTTTGGCGTTCAGGATGCGGCCTGCCCCGTGCACGCTCACCCAGCGCGTAACGCGCACGGTGCCCAGCTCAGGGTCTACTTTCACCTCGCAGAAGTGCGCCCCGAAGGAATGCATGGAATGGCCCGCCATATCGTCCTGGTGGCCGGAGTTGGCAGGGCCTGCCGCCAGCCCCGACTCGTAGCCGGCGCCGTACTTGCCGTTGCCGGTGCCCTCCATGTCGGCGGTTTCGTTGCGCTTCATTAGGGTAGCAAAGTCCTCGCCTTTGGTTTTGTCGGCCTTGAGGGCCAAGCGGCCGTTTTCTACCACCACGTCGGCGGGCTTGGCCCGGAACAGCGGCGACTTTTTATCGGCCACGGCCAGCTTAATAAGCCGCTGCCACACATCCTGAGCGGCCATGTAGATAGACGACGACACGGTGCCCGCCGCCACTGAGCCGCCCGAGTTGGGGGCCGTGGGCAGCTTGGTGTCGCCTAGCTCAAAGCGCACTTTGTCCGGGCTGAGCCACAGGGCATCGGCCGCTACCTGGGTCATGACGGTATAAGTGCCCGTGCCCAGGTCGGTGGCGCCGGTTTGCACCAGCGCGTGGCCGTCGGCATACAGGCGGACCCGAGCGGTGCCTTGGTTGTTGTGCACGGGATAAGAAGCCGTGGCCATGCCCCAGCCCACCAGCAGCCGCCCGTCGCGGGTGGCGCCAGCCTGGGGGTTGCGCTTGCTCCAGCCAAAGAGCTCAGCCCCGCGCGCGTAGCACTGCTTCAGGCTCTTGCTCGACCAGGGTTTACCGGTGCTGTGGTCTTTCTCGGCGTAGTTGCGCAGCCGGATTTCCAGCGGATCAATGCCCAGCTGGTAGGCCAGATCGTCCAGGGAACACTCGATGGCGAAGGAGCCGGGAGCCTCGCCGGGGGCGCGCGTGAAGGTGGAGGTCATCACATCGGCCCGGGCCAGCTGGTACGTGGCCTCGAAGTTGGGGCAGGCGTAAAGCAGGTTGATAATGCGGCTGTTCGGCTCGGCATAATTATCCCAGGGCGAGGTAGTAGAAGTCTTTTCGTGGATGAGGGCCAGGAGCTTGCCTTCCTTGGTGGCACCTACTTTCAGGGTCTGGGTCTGGTCTTCGCGGTGGCCCATGCTGGTAAACATCTGCGGACGAGTGAGGGCCAGCTTCACCGGCCGGCCCACGGCCTTGGCCGTCTGCACCGTCAGGATGGTGTGGGGCCAGGAGGAGCCCTTGCACCCGAAACCGCCGCCCAGGTACTTCGTGACTACGCGGACCTGCTCGGCAGCTAAGCCCAGCATGGTACTCAGCGCCTTTTGGGTTCGGGTCACGCCCTGCGTCGATTCATAAACCGTCAGCCGGTCGGGGGCCTCCCAGTGGGCGGTGGTAGCGCCCGGCTCCATGGGGTTGTGGTGGTTGATGGCGTGCACGTAGGTATGCGTGAGCTGCACCGGAGCCGCCGCGAAGGCCGCTTTGGGGTTGCCGCGCACGGTGTGGCCCGGGGTCTTGCCATCTTGCACCTTTTGGGGGTCAAACAGCTCGGCGCGCGGATCAGTGTAGGAAGCCAATGGCTTTTCGGCAGTAATATGTACCTGCACCAGCGTGGCCGCGTGCTGGGCGCGCTCCAAGGTATCGGCCACAATAATAGCTACCGGCTGACCGGCGTAGTGCACTTGGTCCGAGGTGAGGGGCAAAAACCCCATGGGGGCACCAATGGCCTTTTTGCCGTCGGCATCGTTGGGCGTTTTGGCCAGCTTAGGCAGATTCTGGTGGGTGAGAACGGCCACCACGCCCGGTTCCTTAAGAGCCGCACGGGTATCGATGCTCTGGATGCGGCCCTTGGCTACGTCACTGGTTTTGAGCACGGCGTGCACCAGCCCCGGCAAGCTGTTAAACTCAGCCGAGTAGCGGGCCTGGCCCGTTACCTTGGCCCGACCGTCTACCCGGTCCAGGGGTTGCCCCACTGAGCCAGCCGTGGGGTTGGTATCAAAAAAAGTAGGTTCGGTATCCATAAGAAGGTAGGGCTACGTGCGGATAAAACAACGCTTCAGCAGGACGTAGGAAAGCCGTAACCTTGCTCAGCGTTGTTGAAAGTAAAGGTGCCTGGTGGCAGTATTCAGCGAATCTGGCAGAGGAATGCGGGGAGTACTACCCGGCCACTTTCCGCAAGGCCTGCACGAGGGTATTCTGGGCCAGCTCCACTTTGTAGCGGTTGTGCTCCCGGGGCTGGGCCCCGCGCAGGGCCGCGGCGGCGGCCGCCCGGAAAGTGGCTTCGGTGGCGGGCTGGCCGGTCAGGACCTGTTCTGCCTCCCGGCTGCGCCAGGGCTGGGCCCCTACCCCACCCAAGGCCACGCGGGCCGCGCGAATAGTGCCGGCCTGCACGTCCAGGCCCACGGCCGCCGAAGCCAAAGCATAGGCATAGCTGGCCCGCTCGCGCACTTTCAGATAAGTAGAACGCTGCGTGTGGGCCGCCACGGGCACGGTAACGGCCACAATCAGCTCGCCGGGCTCCAGCACCGTTTCCCTTTGTGGGGTAGTGCCGGGTAGCAGGTAGAAGTCGTTCAGGGGCAGCTGGCGCTGCTTGCCTTTGGCGTTTTGCAGCGTAAGCACGGCATCAAAAGCTACCAGGGCCACCGAAAGGTCACCGGGATAAGAAGTAGCAATGCAACTCTCACTCACGCCCAGAATAGCCAGGTTGTGGTTGTCTCCGTCCAGAGCCGGGCAGCCCGAGCCGGGCACGCGCTTGTTGCAAGGAAAGGCCGGGTCGCGGAAGTAGCCGCAACGGGTGCGCTGCAATATGTTGCCCCCAATGCTGGCCATGTTGCGCAGCTGCGGCGAGGCCGCCAGCAGCAAGGACTCCGACACGGCCGGCATCTGCTGCTTCAGCAGCGCATGCTCGCCTACCTCGCTCATACGCGCCAGGGCCCCAATGCGCAGCCCGTCCGAGGTTTGCTCGATACCAGTGAAAGGCAGCGGGTTGATATCGATGAGCTGAGGGTGTTCTTCCAAGCCCGCCTTCATCAGGTCCAGTAGCGTGGTGCCGCCGGCAATGTAGGCCGCCTGGGGCGTGGTTTTGCGCCGGGCAGTGGCTTCTTTGGCCGAGCCGGCCTGGGTGTAGCTGAAGTTGTTCATGGAATTAGCCTTTGGCAGATTGGCCGGCCACTTCGCGCACGGCAGCAACAATGTTGGGGTAGGCCCCGCAGCGGCAAAGGTTGCCGCTCATATACTCCCGGATTTCCGCCTCGGAGCCGGCGTGGCCTTCCCGCACGCAGGCCACGGCCGACATGATTTGGCCCGGGGTGCAGTAGCCGCACTGCAGGCCGTCGTGCTTTAAAAATGCCTCCTGCATGGGGTGCAGTTGCTCGCCCTGCGCCAGCCCTTCAATCGTGGTTACTTCCTTGCCCTGGGTCATGATGGCTAAGCTGAGGCAAGCCAGGGTGCGCTTGCCGTCTACGTGCACGGTGCAGGCCCCGCACTGCCCATGGTCGCAGCCTTTCTTAGTGCCGGTCAAATCCAGGTACTCGCGCAGGGCGTCAAGCAGACTTACCCGGGGCTCGGCCTGAATGGTGTGCACTGTGCCATTGACTTTAAGTTTGATGGCGGACACCCCCTCAACCGTTTTGGAGTAGGCCGTCAGGCGTTCGGCCTGGGCTACCAGCGGCGGAGCCAGGGCTAGGCCCAGGATGCCACCGGCCTGCTTCATAAACGAGCGGCGTGAACCATCGTCGGGCCGGGGCTCCTGGGGTGGAAGCCCACCCGGGTTATCGGGGGAAGGAAATGTCGACATAGAAGTAGATAGTTGAAAAGCGCACACCACACACCAACCGGAGAAGAAAACCACCGCTTCCTACGGTGCCAGCCTGCAGGGCTCAACCACAACACGTAGTACTCGAGGCGGCCTCAGGCCTGACTTGCCTATACGTTATGCTCTGCGTATTGTTCAGGTACCTACATAGGTCCGCACCCGGGGCAGGGGCGCATTAGCAGCCTGATCTACAATCCAGTACCTACCAACTACTACGGATGATAGACTGAAAGTAGCCGCACATGCTGGGCTACAACGGCGGGTAACTACCGAGAGGCGAAGGGAAAATTTTACTGGACTTACTTCACGCAACAGGCCGAAATCCGCGAGCTGCAGATTTCGGCCTGAAAGATGTGCTTTGACAAAAAGCGGCTACTAGCGGGTTGTGGTACCGGAAGTAGTAGAGCCGGATGTAGTTGAGCCAGAGGTAGTGCCGGTAGTAGTACCCGATGTGGTACCTGTGGTGTTGCCGGCGGTAGTGCCCGTGCTTGTACCTGTAGTAGTGCTACCGCTGGTAGAGCCCATGGTAGTAGAGCCGCTGGTGCTGCCAGAGGTAGTACCGGTAGTTGTGGAGCCCGAAGTGGAGCCGCTGGTGGTAGCATCAGTGCCCGAGGGAGAATCGGTGCTGGTGCTGGAACAGGAGGACAGCGCGGCGCCGGCGCAGAATAGTACCGTGAATAAGCGGACGGACCAGGAGGAAATCTGCGTCTGTTTCATAGGAAGGAGGTTAAGTGAGAAATAGAATTCAGGCAGAGAGTCAGCCTAGTAGGGTGCGTATACGCAGCATATTTCAAAAACGATAATAAATAGCAATAAAATACTTTTCGGAAACGACTTTTTGCGGCTACTCTACCCGCTAGAGCATACCACCCTGGTCAAAATGTAGGCGCAAACATTTAGCACGCAACGCCATTGTCAAAACGCTTGGGTTAAGGCCTTATAGCTGAAGACAATAAGTAGTGGTAGAGCCTTGATAACGATTCGCTACGTCGCGCCCCTTTTTTGCCTTTAGGCAGTAGCAATTCGGTGGCGGGTGTCACGGTAAACGTATGCAGGTTACTCCTGGCTTAAACCAAGTGGAAGATGAAGCCACAGCCGAGGTGTACGCGTATCTTTGGGTATGAAACCCCCACTATTTCACCCTGGGCAGGAAGTTATCTGTACGAATGATGATTTCACCCTGTTGTTGGTGCAGAACCCCAATATTCAGACGCCCAAACGCGGACCTATTTACACGGTGCGCGGCGTCTACGACACGCACCGCGGCTACGGCATTACCCTGGCTGAAATCAATAATGCCGGAGTAGCCCCTGGATTCCCGGAAGCCAATTTTCACGAATCCCGTTTTGCGCCCGTCCCTCCCCTAGAAGAAATTGATATAGCCGAAGCCATTGAGGAAAGCGTGACGGTGTAAATCAAAAGACGCTAGCTTAAATGGGCTATGATGTTCTTATGTGAGGAGGCAAACTATGTTGCAAGAAAACAAGCCGCACGGGTCAGGCTGTAGATTCAGGCAGGCTTTCAGTTCTTGCTCTAAATATGTACTCTTCCAGCACGTTCAGTAAGGGTTGCAGCGTTTTTCCCTTCGCTACATCCGACAGGCTCATTGACTACTGCGCCCGTCGGAAAGTCACCTAACTAATGCCGGATAAACTTTGATCGGGTGATTCCGCCCTCTTTCCCCACTCGCCTGTCGCTCAAAATAATAAGCTCAGTGGGCGACAGAATTTCAATAATGAACGTCATGGTGCCCTGAATAGGGTTTACCAGCGTCAGGCTACTGTCGTGCCAGCTGTAAGTGCCACTCCAGCTGAGAATATCGTCTGTAATGGAATCATAACTTTTGTCTTCCCGGAAGATGAGGTAGGCTTCCCGCTGTCCAGCCGCGTTTGGTTCATCATAAATGACGCCGCCATCTTTGTTGTACAGGGTTATATGAACAGATTGGGAGTCCCAACGCCCAGCCAATTTTGCGGCCGGGACTGGCGCCGGCTTGTCTTTAGAGCAGCTAAGCAAACTGATACTAAGCAGTAGGATAAGGCAGCGGAATAACAAAGACGTGGGCATTGCAGAGTTTATTTCCTATCTGAAAGCCCAGGTGGGCATAGAGCACGCAACAAGTGCAGCTTAGTGCTTTCGGAGCGTTAGCACTTCAACGGTCCCAGTTCCTCGTCCTTCGCGACGAGAGTCATTCACCAGCACCAGATTGGTATCCGTAAAAGTAGTAATCTGCTGCGTAGCCTGATTCTGGCTAGAGGTATTCGTAAGGGTAGTGTTAGTGTAGCTATAGGTTCCAGTAAGAGCTAATTTGCTATCCTGGTATCGCTCGAAGGTTTTATCAGCTTTAAAGATGGTGTAGTAGCCATCCGGCACATTCAGCACGTCCGATTTAGAAGTAACGACGCCACTCGCGTCGTATGTAGTTGTTTGCATTGTTCTTACGTCCCAACGACCTACTAAGTCTTTTAATGGCTCTGGTTTAACGGGAGTAACTTCTTCCTTGTCCTTGTCTAAACAGCTAACAGTAGCCCCAGCGGAGAGCAGCAGAAATACATAAGACAGTAGGCGAGTACGCATAAAAAAACAGGTAAGTGAAACCGGTACGAAGATACTCTACTTCATTATACTACTGATACTGCCGTTATCGGGGTAGCATACTTTAGTGCCTTCTCATTGCTTACCAGTGAGTAAAGATTTGCTTTCACAGGCAGTACTCCTCATCCAGCCCGCCGGCCGGCCAGAAATAGCGTCAATAGACAGCCCAGCCCTACCCCTTAAAAAAATAAAAACCGCATTTCTGAAATAGAAATGCGGTTTTAGCAGAGAGGATGGGATTCGAACCCACGATGAGCTTTAGACCCATACACACTTTCCAGGCGTGCTCCTTCAACCACTCGGACACCTCTCTAGGATGCGGGGAAGTGGCGCAAAATAACACCCGATTTTCGGGATACGCAAGCCCTGCGGCGGTAAAGCTCAGATTATGGTGATTTCGCCGCGCAGGTCTTGGGTAAGCAACTGGCGGGTAACGGCGGGTTTCTGCTTGAGGCCCAGCACGAACATAAGCTTGGTTATGGCTGCTTCTACCGTTATGTCGTCGCCGCCGATAACGCCCAGGTCGGTAAGGTAGGCGCTGGTTTCATAGCGGCCCTGCATCACCCGGCCTTCCTCACACTGGCTTACATTCAGCAGAAATATGCCCCGGTCCGTTGCGTCGCGCAGGGCCTTGAGAAACCAGGGGGCCGTGGGGGCGTTGCCGGAGCCATAGGTTTCAAGTACGCAGCCGCGCAGCCCGTCGGCTTCCAGCTGCACCCGCAACATGCGCTCTGTCAGGCCCGGGAACAGACGCAGAATGGTCACCTGCTCGTCGAGGTGCTGGTGGGCGCGCAAGGGGGCCGCGGGTAGCAACCGAATCTGCTTGTCGTTGAAATCCAGCTCTATGCCAGCCCGGGCCAAGGGCGGATAATTCTCGGAGCGGAAGGCATTATACTGTTGGCTCTCGACTTTTTTGGCCCGGTTACCTCTGATTAACAGGTCATTAAAAAAAACACACACCTCCGGTACGCGCACGGTGCCTACCATAGGGTGGCGGGCCGCCGCCATTTCCAGGGCCGTTACTAAGTTGCGCCGGGCGTCAGTCCGGATGCGGCCCACGGGCACCTGAGCGCCGGTAAACACCACTGCCTTACCCAGGTTTTCAAGCAGGAAGCTCAGCGCCGCCGCCGAGTACGCCATGGTATCGGTGCCGTGTAGCACCACGAAGCCGTCATAGTGGGCGTACTTTTCCTCAATGAGGGCCGCCAGCCGCAGCCAGTCCTGCACGGTCACGTTGCTGGAGTCGATGGGCTCACCGAGGTTGGTGACTTCCACCCGCATGTTGAGCTGACGCAACTCGGGCATTTTCTTCCGAATCTGCTCAAAGTTCATGGGCACCAGCTCCCCGCGCCGGTTGTACGTCATCCCGACGGTGCCGCCGGTATAAATGACCAGAATGGCCGTTTCAGGTTTATCGGGGGCTGGAAGCGCAGGAGTAGACAACGGGCGGATGGCTTGGGTGGTAAAAGGGCAACTGACGAACAAGCTGAACGGGCCGACAAGTTAGGAAACGTCGTTCAGGCTTCGTGCGGCGCTACGAAGCTCATTAGCCTGCTACCTCCCCAAACAGGGTCAAGGTGTTGCGGGTGGTAGCCTCGGCTACTTCCTCGGGGTCTTTGCCCAGGATTTCGGCTACCCGGCGGGCTACTAAGGGCAAGTACGCGGGCTCGTTGCGCTTGCCCCGGTGCGGAATGGGCGCCAGGTAGGGGCAGTCGGTTTCCAGCAGCAGGTGCTCCAGACCAATACCGGGCAGCACCCTATCGAGGCCGCCGTTCTTGAAGGTGGCCACGCCACCGATGCCCAGCTTGAAGCCCAACCGAATCACTTCTTCCGCTTCTTCGCGGGTGCCGGAAAAGCAGTGAAACACCCCGCGCAAGGAGCCGTCCTGGGCCGCCGTAACAATATCAGCGGCTTCGCGGAAGGCCTCGCGGGTATGCAGCACCAGGGGCAAATTGTGCTTTTTGGCTAAGTCGACCTGAATGCGCAGGGCCTCCTGCTGCTCCGCAAGGTGGGTTTTATCCCAGTACAAATCGATGCCGCACTCCCCCACTGCGGCGAAGGGCCGGCGGTTCAGCCAGGTTTCTACCTCGTACAGCTCCTTTTCAAACTGGCGGGTAACGTGGCAGGGGTGCAGGCCCATCTGGGCAAAGCACTGGGTAGGATATTTGGCTTCCACTTCCAGCATGGGGTCAATGCTGGCGTGGTCGATGTTGGGCATGAAGATGGTCCGGACTCCGGCCTCAAAGGCGCGCAGCAGCATCCCATCCTGGTCGGGCTTAAACTGCTCGGAGTAAACGTGGGCGTGCGAATCAGAAAGTTGCATGCCGCAAAGGTGGCGAAATCGTGACTTTGTGTGGGCCTAGGAGTGGCATCCTGCCCGAACGGTACCCCAGCGGCGGGGCTAGGTAAGGCACAGAAAAAGCCCGTCCTCCTTTGCTAGGCTCAGGAGGACGGGCTTTTTTACTTACAGTATGACAGCTCTACTGCCTCATTCGTTTTCACATCTACATCCCGCCCAAGTTACAACTTCACTTCTCCGGTCTGGCGGATGTCGCGGGAAGAACTGCCGACTAGCAGCTTGAAGCTGCCAGGTTCCAGCACCCACTGCTTTTTGGCCTCATCGTAGTAGCGGAAGGCCTCGGGGCCCAGGTTGAGGGTCAGGGTTTTCGACTCGCCGGGCTTCAGGAATACCTTTTCGAAAGCCTTTAGCTCCTTTTCGGGGCGCTTCACGCTGGCCTGCTCATCCTGCACGTAGAGCTGCACCACTTCGGCGCCTGCCACCTTGCCGGAGTTACGCACCGTGAGCTTGACGGTAGCGGATTGCTTGCCGGGCTGCACGGTAAGTTTGCCGTAGTCGAAGGAGGTATAGCTCAGGCCGTGGCCAAAGGCGAATTGCGGGGCTACCTTGTAGGTATCGAAGTAGCGGTACCCCACGAAAATATCGTCTTTATACGTCTGCTTCAGGGGGTTGCCGGGGGTGCTGGGGTACTCGCCCAGCTTATGGGCCGGCGAGTCTTCCAGCTTCACGGGGAAGGTGAAAGGCAGCTTGCCCGAGGGGTTTACGTCGCCAAACAGGATGCTGGCCAGGGCGTTGCCGCCTTCCATGCCGGGGTACCAGGCCTCCACAATACCCTTGGCCTGCCCGGCCCACGCCGACACGTCAATCGGCCCGCCGCCCAGAAGCACTACCACCGTATTGGGGTTAGCCTTCAGCACGGCCTGAATCAGCTCGTCCTGCCCGAAGGGCATTTTCATGTCGGGCTTGTCGTACCCTTCCGCGTCGTAGGCGTTATCCGACCACACTTTATAGTCGTAGCCGTGCGTGGAGCCGCCCACGATGATGGCCACGTCGGCGGCTTTGGCGGCGGCTACGGCCTGCTCAATCAGCTGCGGATCAGCCTTTTGGTTGCGGGCAATTTTGTAGCCAGGGGCGTAGGTGATGGTGGCCTGGGAACCCAGGGCTTTCTGCAGGCCCTGGAGCGGCGTAATTTCATACTTGGCCTTCACTTGGGAGCTGCCGCCGCCCAGGGCATTTTCACGGGTAGCGTTGGCCCCGATAACGGCAAAGGACTTCGCTGTTTTCTTGAGGGGTAGGATGTTGCCGTCGTTTTTGAGCAGGACAATGCCTTCTTCGGCTACTTTGCGGGCCGTGGCCTGGTGCTCGGGAGTGTTGTAGGCGCCGGGCTTGCGCTTGGCCCTATCCAGCATGTTGGTGGCGTACATCACGCGCAGAATGCGGCGCACTTTGTCATCGAGCAGCGGCTCCAAAGACTTATCCTTTTTCACCGCTTCCAGGGCCGGTTTACCAAAGAAAAACCGATCATAAAGGCTCGGCATATCCTCTTGTTTCACCTGGCTGGCCGTCTGATCCACGCTGTTGTACATCAGGGAAAGGTCAGTACCCATTTCCAGGTCGGTGCCGTTGCGCAGGCCTTCCTGCGTGTCATGCACCGAGCCCCAGTCACTGATGACCAACCCCTTGAAACCCCATTCCCCCTTTAGAATGTCGTTCATGAGGTAGGCGTTGTGGGTGGCGTATTGGCCCCGAAACTTGTTGTAGGAGCCCATTAGGGTATGGGCCCCGCCCTCTTGAATAGCGGCTTGGAAGCCCGGCAAGTAGATTTCGCGCAGGGCCCGCTCGCTCATGTACACGTCCACGTCGTTGCGGTGCTCTTCCTGGTTGTTGGCGGCGTAGTGCTTTACGCTGGCCGATACGCCCTGGTCCTGCACCCCGCGGATGTAGCCCACCACCATCTTCGACACGAGGTAGGGGTCCTCGCTCAGGTACTCGAAGTTGCGGCCATTCAGGGGCGTGCGCACGATGTTGATGCCAGGCCCCAGAATAATGTCTTTGCCCCGGAAGGCCGCCTCACTACCCAGCACCGAGCCGAAGGCATAGCCCAGCGCGGGGTTCCAGGTAGAAGCCAGCGTGTTGCCGGTGGGCAGGTAAGTACCCGAATCGTTTACGCCTTCGTCGGGCTTCCAGTCGCGGCCGTGCTCCAGGCGCACGCCGTGCGGACCGTCGGAGGTAACTATTTCCGGAATGCCCAGGCGCTTCACTCCCCCCGAGTTGAAGGAGGAGGTAGCATGAATCATGGCAATCTTTTCTTCCAGCGTCAGCTTTTTGAGCAACTGGTCGATTTTGGCCTCGTTGCCCATCAGGGCCTGCTGGCGGTTGGTGCCAGCCGCCGTGCCCTTCGCCGCCGAAGTAGCGGGGCGGGCACTGGCGTTGGATTGGGCCGAAGCTAACGGGGTAGTAGCGCAGAACAGGGCCGCCAGGAGCAGGGCCCGGGAGCAGGATGGAAATGAGAGGAACATAGAGCTAAAAAACGCGCGGTGGAAAGTAACAGCGGGAAGGCGGGCCAACAGGCGTAGGCCGCGGGTTGGTCCCGGCGAAACGGGAATATCATGCCTTCTTCCAGTGACCAACGTAACCAAAGGTATTGGCAGGACAGAGGAAAATCTACTGTTAAAACGCGGAATTACAGTCCTTGGCGGGCTTTCATCGTTTCTTCATACGCTTAGCGCACACGTAGCCTGGCTGCAGCACGGCCTTGTTTGGGGCTGAACCGGGAAACCGCAGCGGTTAAAAAACAATCAACTTTTACCGGTAAAGGCGGCCCTTCCAGCTGAAAGAAAGAGGTAGCAGCCGAAACACAACCAGGCTTCCGGTAAGAACAATCGTGTACAGCTCAAACGCGGGCAGGAGCGCCAGCGGGGCGCGGCGCCCTACTCGCCCGAAGCAAAGGCCGGCCAGCACACCTTGCAGCAGCACCTTGCCCAGCCATACGCCCAGCGCCGCCAGCGGCCCTGCCACCACGGCCAGTCCGGCCAGCAACAGATAAAAAGACCCGTACAGGCCCAGGCAGGTTTTCAGCCAGCCGGGCAGCTGCTCCACCCCGCGCAGCCACCGCCGCCGTTGGTGCAACAGCCCCCGCCACAAGTACATGGGTAGCGACTCGGCCAGGATTTCAGGCCGGAACAGGTTGCGGGAGGAGTACCCCGCCCGGAGCACGGCCTTGAACAACTCAAAGTCCTCGGTAACGGAAAAGGGTAGCCGCTCGTAGCCGCCGGTGGCCTCGTAGGCGGCGCGCGTGATCAGCATGTTGTTGCCCATGGCCGTCACGGGCCGGCCCAAATCCGTCACTACCTGCACCAGGCCCAGGGCCATGAGCCAGTCGAGGCCCTGCAGGCGGTGAAACAGCCGCGGCCCCGTCACCAGGGTCAGGCCCGTCACGATGCCGACGCCGGGTTGGGCATGAGCCAACAGCCCCGTCAGCCAAGTCGGCGGCACGGCAATGTCGGCATCGGTTATGAAAAAGTAGCTGGTGGTAGCGGCGCGGCTGAGGTGGGCCAGCACGTTGGCCTTGCCGCGGGCCGTGCCCACCGTCTCGGTTATTGGTACCACGCGAAACAAGCCCGCGTAGCCTTGCATGGCGGCTTCGGCCACCGCGGCCGTCTGGTCAGTGGAGCCGTCATCCCCGAGCAGCACTTCTACCAGCTCCGGGGGGTAGTGCAGGGCCCGGATGGCGCGCAGGCAACGGGCAATGGCCGTTGCCTCGTTGCGGGCCGCCAGCAGAATGCTTACCCGGGGCAGGGGTTGGGGCACTGCCCCGGGCTGCTGGCCACGGGCGCGGGCAAAAAGCACCACGGCTGCTGTCAGCAAGGCAAACCAGCCGGTAAAACAAAGCGTCAGGAAAAGCATAAGGCGCACAAAACGGCCAGGAAAAACCGGAACCCCTACCCCTTGCTACAAGGCGGCAAAGTGGTAGCCCCGCTCGGCAAAGTACGCCAGGTAGCGCGGCAGCACGTAGCGCAGGTTGCGGCTGGCTTTTACGCTGTCGTGAAACACGACGATGGAGCCGGGGCGGGAGTGCCGGATGGCTGCCGCCAGGCAGGCCTCGGGGGCAAAGTCAGGGTCATAGTCGCAGGTCAGCACGTCCCACATAACTACTTGGTAGCTAGGCCGAAGCAGGCGCGCCAGGGGCCGGGTAATGCGGCCGTAGGGCGGGCGCAGCAGAGGCCGGGCTGCGGGCTGAAGTTCCTGCAACAGGGCCTGACACTGGGCTACATCCTGCACGTACTGGGCGCGGGAGTGGCTCCAGCCACTGATGTGGTGATACGTGTGATTGGCCAACCGGTGGCCGCCGGCCACTACCGCGCGGGCTACCTCAGGGTGGCGGCGCAGGTTGTCACCCACGCAGAAAAACGTGCCGCGGGCCTGGTAGCGGGCCAGCTGCTCCAGCACGAAGGGCGTTTCCTCCGGAATCGGGCCGTCGTCGAAGGTCAGGTAGAGCGTGGGCGGACCGGAAGCGGGCATCTGCCAGAGGCAGTCGGGCAGCAGGCGCCGCACCAGGGCCGGCATTCGGAACAGATGCATGGGAAAGTTAGTGGGTGGTTATTAGGGGTAGTTGCTGGTTGTCAGGGGCTGGTGGGCGGTTGCAGTGGTAGATTACAGGGGGCAGGCGGCTGTCAGAACCATGCTAAACCCTTCTAACAACGCCCCCTACCCGCTTTCACTGGCGGCCAGAATTTCCTGCCAGAGCAGACGGGCGCTTTCGGCCCAGGAAAACCGCGTGGTATTCTGTAACCCTTTTTCTATCAGCTCCGTGCGGTAGCTTTCCGAGGCGTACACCTCCCCTAGCCCGGCGGCAATGGAGTCAACGGAAAACGGATCGACCAGGCGGGCGGCCCCGCCGGCTACCTCGGGCATGGAGCTGCAATCAGACGTAATGACGGGGGAAGCGCAGGCCTGGGCCTCGATGATGGGAATGCCAAACCCCTCGAAGTAAGGCACATAGCAGGTAGCCAGGGCTGCCGCGTACAGCTCCCCCAGCTCCGCGTCGGTTACCCGGCCAGTCAGGTGCACATCCTGGCGGTAGCGCATGCGCTGGTACACCTCGAAAATGGGGCCGGCTTTCCAGGCGGTGCGGCCCACCACCAGCAGCTTGGCCGGGGCTCCGGTGGCGGCCTTGAACTGGTCGAAGGCCCGCAGCAGGTTTACCAGATTTTTGCGGGGTTGCAGAGCGCCCACAAACAAAAAATACGGCTTGCCGGTGCTAAACCGCTCCCGGGTGGCCTGCTGCACGGTGGCCGGCTGGGGCCGGAAGTGGGCGTCGGCGGCGTTGTACACCACGCTGATTTTCTCGGGCGCTACCCCGTAGGTTTCTACCAGGTCCTGGCGGGTAGCCTCCGACACGGCCACTACCCGCCGGGAGGCCTGGGCAAAACGGGGCGTAAAATACCGGTAGTAGCGCAGCACCAGCGGGCTTACATCCTGGGGAAAATGCTCGAAGGCCAGGTCATGAATGACCGTGACGCGGGGCACGCGGGTGCGGAGCGAAGTGTAGCCGTCGGGACTTAGAAACACGGCCGGCCGGTGGCGGCGCAACCAGCGGGCCACGGCCCCCTCAAACCAGGCCAGCCACAGCAACGGGTGGCGGGCCGGTGGCCCCAGCACGTGCGGTACCACGTTCGGCCCGAACCGATACCGCTCATCGAAGGCCCGATCGAACAGAAAGTGGAAGGTATGCTCGGGATGCTGCTGCACGAGGTGGCGCAGCGTCTCGTAGGTGAAACGGCCGATGCCCTCCAGCTTGTCGCCGGGTAGTAAAAAGCGGACGTTGACGGCTATTTCCAAGGACTTATGAAGGAAGAGGCAGAGGAATTACGAGCGTGTTTTCGGGTGAAAGAGGCGGCTTGCTACCCCGCTGGCGGCCGGCGCAACTGCCGTAGCTCACTTGGTTTTACTACCCCCAGCCCGGCCACCAGCAGCAGCAGCCAGAGCCCGGCCGCAGCGGCTTCCAGCCACCACGGCAGGCCCGCGTAGGTTCGCAAGCCATACCAACCCGCGCATAACCCACTGAAGACTACTGCCAGTCGTAGCAGCATAACCCAGGGCAGCTGCACCCCGGTGCGGCGCGGCACCAGCCACACGTACCCGGCCGATACTACCACCGCACATAACAACGTGTTGACGGCCCCGGCCAGGGCGCCGTAGCGGGGCATAAACAAGAAATTCAGCCCCACATTAACCACAATGCTACCCGTCACGAGCCAGGAAACGGGTTTTTCGTGGTCGGTGCTGGTGAGCAGGGTGCTGTAGATGGCGAAGAAGGCGTGGACCAGCACGTTCAGAAACAGCAGCTGCAGGCACTGGGTCATGTGGGCTACCTCCAGGGCGGAGCTATGAGTAAACTGAAAAAACAACAACTCGCCCCGAAACAGGCCAAAACCCACCACAAACAGCAGGGGCACGGTTACCACCCGCTGCCCAAACCAGAGCAGCTCCTGCTGCTCCTGAGTTCGGCCGGTGGCGTGGGCAAAGCGGGCGAAAAACAACGGCAGCACCGTCCACAGGTACATCATCACGGCATCGACCCAGCGGTAGGCGGCGGCGTAGTAGCTGGCTTCCTGGCTCGATACCAGCCGCTCCAGCATCAGCATGTCTACCCGCTCGTTCAGGCCATACACCAGCGTAATGAAGGCCAGCGGCACGCTTTCCAGCAGCACCTGCCGGGCCTGCTGCCAGCGCGGGCGCAAGGCCACGCGCCCGTAAAAGCGCCGAATCAGTCCTACCAACAGCAGAAACGTGAACCCTACGGCTACCGTGCGCACGGCTACGTACCGGTCGAGGCTCAGGCCCAGCGGAAGCAGCGCCAGCACCAGGCCCAGCAGCAGCAGCCGCTCCAGCACCGACAGCACCGCATCGAGGTTGAAGCGCTGGTGGGCTTGCAGCACCCCGCGCAGAAACAGAATGTATTGCGTGAGCAGCAGCCCGGCCGCCGTAATGGTCAGCAGCACCAGCCAGTGGCCCCGGTAGCCTAGCACCCACCCAAGGCCCACGGTAGCCAGCAGAAAGCCCACTCCCAGCCCGGCCCGCAGGGGGAGCAAGGTGGGAAAGAACTCCGTGAAGAAGCCCGGGGAGGCAGCCAGCCGCTTGGTTGTCAGCTGGGTAGTACCTACGTCGGACACGGCCGCCACGATGGTAGCCAGCGTGAGCAGGGCCGTGAACGTGCCGAATACCTCGTGGCCCAGCCGATCCTGCACCACGTTTTCCAGCACCACCCAGCCCGGTTTCACGAGCAGGTTGAGCAGCACCACAAAGCTGATATTTCCTAAAAAACGTTTGATGCCGCTGGCGTTAAGCTGAAAAGATACCCGGACCGGCGCCCGCCCCAGGCTAGCCGCCCGCGGAATGGTTTGGCGCAAAACTAGGGAAATTGAGCCGGCCAGCTTCGGGCACTAGGCGCATCCTGCGGCCATTTTTCCTCTATATTTGCTCGCCGCCGCCGTTAGGCCTTTCCCCTTCCCGGGCGGGCGGGCTGGTTTGTATTATGTCAGAATCGTATTCGCTGCTGGGTTTGTGGCCCATTATTAACCGTTGGAAAAAGCTGGTGGGCACGGCCCTGGTGCTGGCCCTTATTACAAGCGTTCTGGTTGCCCTGACCCTTCCCAACATCTATAAATCGACGGCCGTATTCTTTCCTACCAACCCACAAACCACTGACCCCGACCGTATTGCCACGGAAGGCAGCAAGCTGGAGCTGGGCGGCCGCACCGAAGACCTGGACCGCATCATCACCATTGGCCAGTCGCAGCCGGTGGGCGAGCTGCTCATCAAGCGCTATAAGCTGCACGAGCACTATCAGGTGGGCCCGGCCGGTACCGACGCCGCCGACGATGCCGCCCTGCGCGAGTTCAGCTCCAACCTCGACATTGTGCATAACGAGCGGGACGCCATTGAGCTAACGTTTCAAGATAAGGACAAGCTGCTGGCCGCGCGCATTGCCAATACGCTGGTGCAAGTCATTGACTCCGTGAACCAGCAGCTGACGCTGGAAAACCGCCGCAACGTGCTGGGCCTCTACCAACAGCGCTACCAGTTTCTGAATGCTGAGTTTGAACGCTCCCGCCAGCAGTTACTGCGGGCCCGCCGCCGCTACGGCATTTATGGGCTCGAGCAACAGTCGCGCTACCTGGCCCGGGAAATCATTAAAGTGGAAACCGACCTGCGCATTGCGGAGGGCAGCGGCGCCAGCGCCAGCAAAGTGGCCGGCCTGCGCCGGGCCCTGCGTGGCCTCACCGAGGCCGACCAGGGCAATGTCATCAACCTGGAAAATTACACCCAGGGCGTCGATTCGCTGAACCTGTTTACTACCCGCATGACGGATTTGCAGGACCGCCTGGTGAAGGCGCGCGGCGAGTACGAAACCGCCGACGTAGCCCTGAAGGGCAAGCTCTCGTCGTTGTACCTGGTGCAGAAAGCTTACCCGGCTACCAAGAAAAGCAAGCCCGTGCGCTGGCTTATTGTGGTGGGCTCGGTGTTCCTGACCCTGGCCCTGTCCGTGGTGGTTATTACGCTGCTGGAGCTGTGGCGGCGCTCTAACCGCCGCCCTGCGGCACCGCTGGGCGCATGAAGGCGCGGTTAGCCCAGTGGTTTCCCCACACTCCGGAGCAACGCGTGTTTGCGGGCTTCATTGGGGTGCTGCTGGGCGGCGGCGCGGCGGCGGTGCTACTGCACTCCCCGCTCGGCCTGCTGCCCCTGGTGGCGGGGCTGGGCGTGCTCCTGCTCCTGACGGAGTGGCGGCTGCTTTACTACCTGCTGTTCCTGACGCTGGCTTTTTCCCGGGAGATGCCCTTGCCCGGCGGCCTGAGCCTGGACGTTCCCTCGGAACCCCTGCTGCTGGTCCTCACGGGCTGCGTGCTGGCTACGTTCCTAATGCGTCCCCAGGCCGTTTCGGGCCGGGAACTCCGGCATCCGTTGGTGGTTATCCTGCTGCTGATGCTGCTGTGGTCAGCGGTGTCCACGGCTTTTTCCGTCGACACGACCAAGTCCGTGAAGTATTTGCTGGCCAAAACCTGGTACTTGGTGCCCTTCGGGCTGGGTACGCTGCTGCTGCTGGCGCGGCCTGCGGCCTTGTGGCGCGTAGCGGGCATCTATACTTTCGGGGCCTGCCTTACGGTGGTTATTGTGGCCGTTCGGCACGCGGGGCACGGCTTCAGCTTTGAGTCCATCAACGAGGCGGTGCAGCTGCTCTACCGCAACCACGTCATCTACGCTACGGTGCTGGCGTTGCTTCTGCCGTTTACGCTGTACGGGGCCCGCAGCACCCAGGGCGCAGCCCGCCTCGGCTGGCGCGTGGCCATGGGCATTCTGCTTTTTGGCCTGATTACGTCTTACACGCGGGCCTCGGTACTGTCCTTGCCGGTGGCGGGCGTGTTCTACGGGGTAGCGCGGCTGCGCCAGACGCGGCTGCTGCTGGTGGCGGCCGTGGTAGCCCTGGTGGCAGGCGCGGGCTACTTCCTAAATCAGAACAACTACATGCTGTACGCCCCGGAGTTCGAGAAAACGGTGTTTAACGGCGAGAACTTCAGCAAGCACCTGGAGGCCACTTACAAGCTCCAGGACGTATCGGGGATGGAGCGGGTGTACCGCTGGGTAGCGGCCGGCCGCATGACGGCCGCTAAACCTCTGGTGGGTAGCGGCCCCAGCACCTTCTACCCCGAGTACAAGCGCTATACCGTGCGCAGCTTCCGCACCTACGTGAGTGAGAACCCCGAGAAATCGACCACCCACAACTATTTCCTGCTGGTACTGGCCGAGCAAGGCTTTCCGGGCCTGCTGCTGCTGCTGATTCTGCTGGGCACGGCCCTGCTCACGTTCGAACACCTCTACCACCTGACGCGCCCCAGCACCCAGCCCCGGTACGTACTGCTGGCCTGCGGCACGAGCCTGGTTATCATTATCTTCCACTTGCTGCTCAACGAGTTAGTAGAAGTAGACAAAATCGGCTCCTTCTTCTTTCTAAACCTGGCCATGCTCATCCGGGTAGGAACGTGGGCGCGAAGTGAGGTAATGAGTAGTGATTCGGTGATTTAGTGAGGTAGTGAGTAAAACTCGTCTGTCATCCTGAGCGCCGCGAAGGACCTTATCCCGTCTGAACGAGTCGTAACAACGAGTATCGTGCTGACGGGATAAGGTCCTTCGCGGCGCTCAGGATGACGGGCAGTTGGTGTGCGTACTTGGAGTTTGGTCAACTCACCACTTTACTACCTTACTTAAACCGGCAGCTCAGGATGGTTACGTCGTCGGCGAAGCGGGTGCCGTGGAGGTTGTAGGCCTCTATTTCGCGCAGGAGCTCTTGGTGCACCGTGGCCAGGGGGGCGTAGCGGTTATGACGCAGCACGCGCAGCACGCCTTCCTCCCCGAACTCATTCTGCTCAGCGTCAAACACTTCCGTTAGGCCATCGGTGTAGGAAAACAGCATGGTGCGCGGGGGCACCTGCACCCGGCCTACCTTCAGCATGGGCAGCTCGTCCATCACGCCCAGCATAATGGTGCCTTCCTTGAGCAGCTGAATCGGGCCGCCGTCGGAAATCAGGAGCGGGTCGTTGTGGCCGGCATTCACGTACTGCAGTTCGCGGGTGCTCCGGTCGTAGAGGCCGAAGAAGACGGTAATGAACTTGTCGCCGCCGGCGTTGCGGAAAATCAGGTTATTCAGCTCCTGGGCCACGGTGCCGATATCGGCCTGCTGACGCAGCAGGGTGCGCAGGCCGGCCTGAAAGTTCGACATCAGCAAGGAAGCCGCCACGCCCTTGCCCGACACGTCGGCGACGCAGAACAGGAAGCGGTTGGCATCCAGGTCCACTACGTCGTAGTAGTCGCCGCCCACGGCGGTGTGGGGCACGTAGGAAGCGTGCACGGCCACGTGGGCATCGTTGGGCAATTTACGGGGGAAGAGCATGGTTTGCACCTCCTGGGCAATTTCGATTTCCTTGCGCATGGCCGCGTTGGCCACCCGCTGCCGGGCCAGCCGCCGGTTTTCAATGGCCCCAATGAGAATGTTGCTCAGGGTTTGCAGAAACTTGGTGGCTTCCTCATTGGCGTAGTCTTCGTGCACGTTGCCAATGAACACGTAGGCCAGCACGTCGCCGTTCTGCACCACCGGAATAACGGTTTCCAGGTGTTGCCACTCGGGGCCCAGGTCGCCGAAGCTGCTCAGGGGGCAGGGCGTAGAGGTGCACTTTTCCAGAATGATGGCGGGCAGCGTCAGCTTCCGAAAGTCGGAGAGCCCCGCCCCGAAGGACACCATGCACTGCCACTGCCCTTCCTCCTTCACGTAGAGCACCAGCCGGCGGATGTTGAGCTGGCCCAGCAAGGTGAACTGAAAAATTTTATAGAGGGCCGCTTCCGTGGGGTCCAAATTGATGGCCTGGGTAATTTCCAGCAGGGCCCCCAACTCACGCTCCTTCAGGAACAGACGCTTTTCGGGAGTAATAGTCGGCATATGGTGAACGGGTGAAATTGTGAATGGCAAAAGGGAATGGCGACGGGTGAAACTGTGCGTTGGAGGCTCAGGGGGAAGGTACGTGGCGCAACCGGCGCAAGCCGAGCGGCAATTTTACCTCTTCACCATTTCACCCGTTCACCATTCATCCGAGAGGGGTTTTGGGGTCGTAGGCGTCGCGCAGGCCGTTGCCCAGCAAGTTAAAGCTCAGCACCAGCAGGCTAATTACCAAGCCGGGCAATAGCGTCAGCCAGAAACCGGCGCTGGTACCCAGCAGCTGAAAGCCTTCATTAACCATCAGGCCCCAGGAAGGCGCCGGCGGCTGCACACCCAGGCCCAAAAAGCTCAGGCCGGCTTCCAGCAGAATAGCTGCCGCAAAGTTACTGGTCGCCAGCACAATCAGCGGGCCGGTCATGTTGGGAAGCAGGTGGCGCCCGATCAGGCGGCTCTGGGGCAGGCCTAGCACCCGGCCCGCTTCCACAAAGGTTTTCTCGCGCAAGCTCAGCATTTGGCCCCGCACCACGCGGGCTACGTCCACCCACATGGTCAGGCCCACGGCCACGAAGGAGGTCCAGACGCCTTTGCTGTCCAGGGCCAGGGAAATGGCAATAACCAGCATAATGCCCGGAATGCTCCACACCACCGTCATCAGCCCCAGCAGCAGGCTATCGACCCAGCCGCCCACGTAGCCAGCCACGGCCCCAATGAGCATGCCCAGGGCCATGGAAATCAGCACGGCCACCAGGCCAATGCCCAGGCTCACGCGCGTGCCCAGCAGCAGTCGGCTCAGCTCGTCGCGGCCCGACTTATCGGTTCCCAACCAGTACGTGCGCCGCACGATGCGCTCCTGCTCTACCTCGCGCTGCAGGCGGGCAGCCGGCCCCGCGTGGCCCGCCACGGCGGCTAGGGAGTAGCGCTGGGCCCGGTCGGCCAGGGCCGAATGGTTCTGGTAGGGCGTGGTTAGCAGGGAGTCGCCCACGATGCGGTAGCCGGCAATGGGCACCTCCCGGAAGCGCGGCTCCCGGCCCTGCCACCACGTCAGAAGGGGGTTGGAGCCCGCGCTGGTGCGGTTGGAGTCAGGCAGGGGAAGTTGCAGAATGGTGGCCTGGAAGCCCGGCGGCTCCTTTTGCAGCTGCACGAGGCCATTGTTGGCGTTGGGCGAGTTATCGGGCAGCACCCAGTAGCCCAGCAGGGCCACCAGCGTACACAGCACAATAAAGCCCAGGCCCAGCATGGCCGGGGTGTTGCGCAGCAGACGCTGGCGTACGTAGTAGCCCGGCGGCCGGGCAATCGGCTCAGACGAGGGAGCAGTTACGGCCACTGCTAGCGGGTATTATGTTGGAGCAGCCCTTGCTTGGAGGCCAGAAAATAACAGTCGCGCACGATGGCCCCGAAGGAGCTTTCCTCGAAAGCCAGCTCCGTGTCGGGGTCGGGCCAGAAGCTGCGGATCAGGTCCTGCTCGAGCAAGCTGCGCAGGTGGCGCTCCAGCTCGGCGGGGGCCAGGCCAGTTTTGCGGCTGAGCTCGGCGAAGGGCGTAACGAAGTAGAGCTCGTCCAGGATGTCAAATTCGGCGTCGGTCACGGAGAAAGGCGGGTGGGTGTGCAGGGCAAAGGTAGCTTCCGGAAGGGTTAGGTAGGTAGCACCGGTACAGGGCCGCCCCTTGCACCCGGTAAAACCCCGGGAGGTAATTCTGTTAAGCTGTCATTCCGACCGTAGGGAGGAAGTTGGGTTACTTACGAGAAGCCAACCCAACTTCCTCCCGGCGGTCGGAATGACAGCTTAGAGCGTTTGTTATCTAAGCTACTACCCTTTGGGAGCAGGAAAGTACTTTACAGTGCTGCTACCCCAGTAGCACCAGAGGCACTTACTTGGTAGCTGCGGGACTCAATATAGGCCACAATGGCTTTAATTTCCTGATCCGAGAGCTGGAAGCTGGGCATCTGCTGCTTCTGGTACTGATTAAATATTTTCACGGCATACTCGTCGCCGTGGGCTACCATTTTGCTGGAATTTTTCACCCAGGCTGTAATCCAGGATATAGGCCGGCGCCTGCTGAGGCCCGCCAGGGCCGGCCCCACTACTACCTCATTGATGGCGTGGCACTGGGCGCAGTTGGCTTTGAACAGGGCATCACCAGCGGCAACTGCCTCAGCATCAGCCCCTGCCGGCAACTGATGCGGCGAGGCGGGTCCGGTGGCCGGCTCATCGGGCTTGCTAGCCAACGTGACTTTCACAGGCGCCGGTTCCGGCTCCAGCAGTCCGCTCACGGAAAGCCCAAAGACCATAATCGTACAGAAAATCAGCACAAGACTAGCCGGCATCACAACTTCTAACCACGTCTTATTCATAAGGAATGGGATGAATGATGAAACACAATGACAGAATAAGTACGCGCCGAAATGCCGTATATGCAAGCAAAAACGCACTTTTTAGCGGCTAGAAAAGCGTGTTCTGCTACGCTACGTCGCAGTCGTTTGCCGGCCCTTCCACTCGTAGCTGCCGCGCAGGCCCAGCAGGCCGGTTGCCAGCGCATACGGGCCATAGGCCAGCTGCAGCACGGGCACCCACCACAGCCACCCGGGCCGCCCCAGAAACCGCAGCACCGGCCGCAGAAATACCACGTCGGCGAGCAGCTTGAGGGCCCAGGCGCTGAGCACGGCCGCGCCGGGCGCGGCCCCCAGCAGCCACAGCCCCGCTCCTACCGGGAAGGTGAGGTTGCTCAGCAGCACCAGCACGGCCAGGCGCCGAGGCGCGGCGGCCTGGTAGTGCCGCCACTTGCTGGCCCAGCGCACCCGTTGGCGCAGCAACAGGCGCACGGTAGGCTGGGCAGCCGTCTGCACCACGGCACTTTCCCGGCGCAGAAACCGGATGCTACCCGGAAAGGCCGCGTGCAGCTTATGAAGCAGAAACTCATCGTCGCCGCTGGGCACGGCCTCGTTGCCCCGGAACCCGTCCACGGCCAAGAAATCAGTGCGGCGGTAGGCCAGGTTGGCGCCATTGCACATGGTAGGCTGGCCCGCCCCAATGGAGGCTGCCCCTACCCCTACCAGCCCCGCCAACTCCAAGCCCTGCAAAGTAGCCAGCCAGCCCCGGCCCGTGAGCAGCACCGGCCCACTGATAAAGCGTGCTTCGGCATCCTGGGCCACCAGCTCGGCATAAGCCCGGACCCACCCGGCAGGCACGCGGCAGTCGGCATCGGTGAAGAGCAGCCAGGGGGCGCGGGCCACCTGAATACCGGCCTGCACGGCGGCCTTTTTGCCGGTAGGGGCGCCGGGCTGATTAGCTAACTGCACCACCCGCACCGGAAACGGCAGACGGGCGGCCGCTTCCGCTACCACGCGGGCAGTAGCATCCGTAGAATGGTCATCAAGGACGAGCAGTTCGAAGCCGCCCGCAACGGGGTACTGCCTACTAAGGTCTTGCAGGAGTAGGGGCAGGTTTTCGGCTTCGTTGCGGGCGGCTACCAAGATGGAAAATGTGGGCGGGGCGGCGCCTTCAGCAACCGGGGCAGTAGTTGCAAGTGCGCCGGCCGCTTTTCCAGCCGCTTGTAGCTCTTGCGCGGATTTTCCGGGGCCAGATAGCTGGTGCTGCCAGGCTTGCCGAAACCGCAGCATCTGCCGGAGGTAGACGCCATTTACGCCAAGCAGAGCCAGCGCAGCTGCCCAGGCCGCCCCGTCCATCAGGAAGCTACCGGCGCGGGCCGGCTATTACGGCGCTTGCGCAGCACCTTCATTCGCAGCACAAAAAACAGCCCGATGGCGCTGGGCACGGCAATGTTGAGCACCCACAAGCTCAGGCTGGCGCTGAGCACCGGCAGCACCGGCTCGCCCAAGAGCCCAAATAAGTGCGTGGCCGATAGTTCCCGCACGCCCACATCAGCCAGAGCATTCAGGGAAGGCACCAGGGACTTGAGCAGAAACGTACCCGCTACGGCCGCCGCCGAAGGCCCCAACGGTGCCCGTACGCCATACGCCAGCAGCAGCAGCCCAAACTGGGCGCAGAACACGGCGTAGCGCAGGCTGGAAATCAGCAGCACGGCTGTAAGGGCGCGGGCCGGGTAGGTGGGCATGACGGCCAGAAACCGGCTGAACCGCCGCAATGGCCCCACGGCCTGCACCGCCGCCACCAGAACCTGCGAGTAGTACAGGGGTAGCAGCACAGCCGCGTTCAGCCCAAGGGTAGCTACCGCTACTCCCAGCTGCGCGGCCGGGTAGCCCTTGAGGTAAAACCGCAGCAGAAAGTACAGCAGCCCCCCGGTGCCCGCCACCACGGTAGCCACCAGCTGGCAGTAGCGCCCCAGAAACACGGCGCCCAGCGCATCCAGCCGCCGACTTTTCAGCTCCATGATGCGGCCGGCGTAGTCGCCTACCCGGTTGGGCGTCACGAACCCCAGGGTCAGGCCCACCAGCACGGCCCGGAAGCTGCGCCGAAACGACACCGGCTCCAGGTGCCGGGCCAGGCGCCACCACTTCCAGGCTTCCAGTCCCCAGTTCAGGGGCATCAGCAGCAAAGCCAGCAGCACCGGCCCGCGGCCCTCCCCGCTCAGGGTGCGCCGGAGCAGCCCGCGCCAGGCCGCTGCCGTGGCCTCATCGGCCACCACGGAGTGCCAGAGCAGGCCCAGCGTGAGCAGGGTAATACCTAGTTTGCCCGCCACCACCAGCCCCCGCCGCCGAGGCGCGGGTTCTTCCGGCTTTTGGACGTAGTTTTGTAGGTGGGGCGCAGACAAGTGGGCAGCAGGTTGGTTTGCCTTGGCAAGTTACCGACGAAAATCTACGCTGCTCTGCCTATCTTCTCGCCTCCCTGTAACGCGCTATGATTCTACCCCTTGCCTCTGCTGACCTGCTGCCCAAAGTGATTATGGGCGTCGACCCCGGCACCCAGATTATGGGCTACGCCGTGATTGAGGTGCAGGGTCAGCGCGTGACGGTGCTGCGCTACGATGTCATCGACATGAAAAAGCTGGGCACCAACCACGCCCTCAAGCTCAAGAAGATTTTCGAGCGGATGGTGGAGCTGATCGAGGAGTTTCTGCCCGACGAGTTGGCCATTGAGGCGCCCTTCTTCGGGGTGAACGTGCAGAGTATGCTGAAGCTGGGCCGGGCCCAGGGCGTGGCCATTGCCGCCTGCCTTTCCCGCCAGATTCCCTACGTAGAGTACGCGCCCACCAAAGTAAAACAGTCGGTAACGGGTTCCGGCAACGCCACCAAGGAGCAGGTGGCACATATGCTTCGCCAGACCTTGCAGCTGCCCCCCCTTGAGGAGGCCCCCAAGTTCCTGGACGCCACCGATGCCCTAGCCGTGGCCCTGTGCCACCACTACCAGAAAGGCAACAACGTGAAGGCCGGCGGCAAAAGCTGGGGCAAGTTCCTGGCCGACAACCCCAGCAAGCTGGCCGCCCCCGTAGCCGGCAAAAAGGTAGCCGTTAAGAAGAAGCCGGCAGCGTAAGCAGGCTTACTTAACGTAATGTATGTTATACCTATCCTTTTAGAAAAGCGCTAATTTTTCGATTTAATAAAGAAGTCATTTACTTCTGCATATTTCTCATAACATATCTGACTAATCTCCTTTCCTATCTATGCAACGCCGCCCTATCCGCTCTACCTCGTTAAAAGCTGTTGGCTACGATGCCGCTACCCTTACGCTGGAAATAGAGCACCGCCACGGCGGGCTGGTGCGCTACACCGGGGTGCCGGCCGTTATATATGAGGCATTGCTGCACATTCCGGGCAAGGCTATGTTCGTGGAACAGGTAGTGGAGCGCGGCGGCTATACCCGCGAGCAGGTGCGCGGGTAGCTGCTGCATCTAAAGCCTCTACCCTACCCCGGGCTTCTCTTCCGTACTTTTTGGCGGGGCATGAGTGGCCAGTTTGCTTAGGGCGTGGGCGGCGGCGGTAGCTCCCGCAGCTCCAGGAGCCGGTCAGCAGCTACGGCCAGGAGCATGCCCGCCACCGGCGCCACCAGGTACACCCACAGCGCCTCCAGGTGTCCGCTGACCAGGGCTGGGGCCAGAGAGCGGGCCGGATTCATGGAAGCGCCACTGAGCGGACCGCCCACTAGGGCCTCCAGCCCCACGGTGGCGCTGATGGTCAGGCCCACCAACAGGCCTTGCTCATAATAGCTGGAGGTAACCCGCAGAATCACCAGCATCAGCCAGAAGCTCAGAAACAGCTCAACCCCAAAGGCCTGGCCCGCGTCGTGGGCCGGCAAGGTGGCGCCCAGTGTGGAGCCTGACGTGGCCAGCAGCTTTACTAACCCGCTACCTCCCAGGGCCCCAACTAACTGCGCCCCCACATAGGGTAGCACCCGCCGGCCAGGAAAGCGCCCCGCCGCCCAGAAACCAACCGTTACGGCCGGATTGACGTGGGCTCCACTCACGTGGCCCAACCCCTGAATTAATACCAGCACCACCAGCCCAAAAGCCGCCGCTACGCCACCGTGGCCCAGGGCGTGGGTTTGCTCATCTACCACGGCTGCCCCGGTGCCAAACACCAGCAGTACGGCCGTGCCCAGCGCCTCGGCCAGCAGGCAATGACGAAGCATCGTTCTCATACAGTAGCTCCGAAAAAAGCAGGGGCCGCCCACCGGTGGGCAATCAACGTAACGTGTCGTTGGGGCATGAGCAGATGTTTGTCGTGAAGATACCGCACAGCTCGTAGTCCAGCCACTATGGCTTCGCCCCGTAGACAGAAACCGGCGCGTGACGGTAGCAGCCGGGAGGGTTGTAGCCGAGCTGAAGAGGAACCTTGCAGCAGTTGCCGGTTGTAGTGGCAGCCCACCTATTGTATCCTACGAAAGAAGCCGCCAGGGAAGTTTGCTGGGGCTGCATCTTCCGCGCCCTTGTTTACCGTATGTCTGCTCCAATGAAGAACCTGACCAAGTCCCTCCTGCCCCTATTGGCCCTGCCGCTGCTGGCCGCCAGCCTCCTCCCTTGCCACGCCGGGCCGGGCCCGGCGGCCCACCCCGCCCGAAGTCTGCCCGCCGCCCCCACCCCCGTGGACCACGGCACCTACGAGCGGTTGCTGAAAAAACACGTCAATGAAAAAGGCCTGGTAAGCTACGTCGGCTTCAAGGCCGATGAGAAGGAGTTCAATCAGTACCTGGCCTCACTCAGCAAGAATCCGCCGGCCGCTGGCTGGAGCAAGCCTGAGCAGATGGCCTACTGGATCAACGCCTACAACGCCTATACCCTCCGCCTCATCCTCGACCACTACCCCCTGCAAAGCATCAAGGACATTGGCTCGAAAATTCAGATTCCGTTCGTGACCACGCCCTGGGCGGCCAAATTCTTCAGTATTGGGGGCCAGAAGATGAGCCTGGACCACATCGAGCACAACATCCTGCGCAAGCAGTTCGACGACCCGCGCATTCACTTTGCCCTGGTCTGCGCCTCTATTTCGTGCCCGCGCCTGCGCCCGGAAGCCTACACGGCCGCCAGGCTTAACCAGCAGCTCGACGACCAAGGCCGGGACTTCCTGAACAACAAGGCCAAAAACCAGGTGGGCAAGACCCAGGCCCAGCTGTCCAAGTACTTCGACTGGTATAAGAGCGACTGGGAAAAGAACGGGCAGTCGGTGGCAAAATGGGTGAACCGCTACTCGGCTACCAAAATGAACGACAACGCGCAGGTGTCTTACCTGGACTATAACTGGAACCTGAACAAGCAGTAAGCCGCCCGGCCCGGGCCGCTTTTGGCGCCTACTTTCCTACCCTTTCCTTCCGATGAGCTACTTAGAAACTACCGCCGATGTGTACCGCCAGGCGGCCCAAGAGCCCCAGGTGGGGCTGTGCTGCACCACCAACCCCGTGTGGCAGCTGCCCGGCCTGCGCATTCCGCAGCGCATGCTGTGCATGAACTACGGCTGCGGCAGCACCGTGAACCCCCGCGACCTGACGGGCAGCCCTACCGTGCTGTACGTGGGCGTGGGCGGCGGCATGGAACTACTGCAGTTTGCCTACTTCAGTCGGCGCCCAGGCGCGGTTATTGGCGTGGATGTGGTGCCGGAAATGCTGGAAGCCTCCCGCGCCAACATGCTGGAAGCGGAAGCCCAGAACGAGTGGTTCCGCCGCGAGTTTGTGGAGCTGCGGGCCGGTGATGCCCTACACCTGCCCGTGCCCGACGAAAGCGTGGACGTAGCGGCCCAGAACTGCCTGTTTAACATCTTCAAGCTCGATGATTTACAGCGCGCCCTACAGGAAACCTACCGGGTGCTCAAGCCCCACGGCCGCCTGGTAATGTCGGACCCGACCTGCGAGCAGCCCATGAGTGAGCAGCTGCGCGCCGACGAGCGGCTGCGGGCCCTGTGCCTGACCGGCTCCCTACCCCTGCAGCAGTACCTGGACCTGATTACCTCCGTGGGGTTTGGCACGGTGGAAGTGCGGGCCAAGCGCGCCTACCGGGTGCTCTCGCCCCAGCACTACGCCACCGAGGAGCTGATTTACATTGAGAGCGTGGAGGTGTGCGCCATCAAGGACCCCATGCCCGCCGATGGGCCCTGCATCTTCACCGGCCGCACGGCCATTTACTACGGTCCCGACGAGCTGCTAGACGACCAGAAAGGCCACGTACTGCTGCAAAATCAGCCCTTGGCCGTCTGCGACAAAACCGCCGGCGCCCTGCTGGCCCTGGGCCGCAACGATATCTTCGTGTCGCCCTCCACCTACTTCTACGACGGTGGCGGGTGCTGCTAAGCAGCCAACTATCCCTTAAAGCCTGGGGCCCCCGCCGATATATCGGCGGGGGCCCCAGGCTTTTTTTAGGTTAGGAAGGTAGGCCAAGCGTGGCAGCTGGCTTACGCGGCGCCCAGCTCAATTTCACCTTTCAGGTAGGTTACGGCGTAGCCGCTCATCAGCACCCGGTCGCCGCGCAGCTCACACCATAGGTCGCCGCCGCGGGCCGAAACCTGGCGGGCATGGAAGGTGGTTTTGTTGAGGCGCTCGGCCCAGTACGGTACCAGGGTGGTGTGGGCTGAGCCCGTCACCGGGTCTTCGGGCACACCCACGCGGGGCCCAAAAAAGCGCGACACGAAATCAATACCATCGGTGCCGGGGGCGGTGGCAATAACGGCGCGGTACTCTACTTTGGCCAGGTGGCTCATGTCGGGGTGCAGGGCACGCACTTCGGCTTCACTGGCAAACAGGCACACCAGGTCGGGGCCGGCCAGAATGCTGAGCGGGGTAGCCCGGAGCCCATCGAGCAGGCCATCGGGGTGGGTGCTGAGTGGCTGGGGCGGGCGAGCCGGAAAATCGAGCGTAAGCCGGCCTTCCGGGCCCTGGCTTACCCGTAGCGGGCCGCTTGTGGAGTGGAACACGATTTCCGGCCCCTGAAAGTTAAGGTGGCGGTATAAGACGTGGGCCGAGGCCAGGGTAGCGTGCCCGCAGAGCTCCACCTCCACGGCGGGCGTAAACCAGCGGATTTCGTACTCGTTGCCCGTTTTCGGCACAAAGAAGGCGGTTTCGGCCAGATTATTTTCGGCGGCAATAGCCTGCATGGTTTCGGCGGGCAGCCAGGCCGTGAGCGGGCACACGGCGGCCGGGTTGCCGGCAAAGGGCCGGTCAGTGAAGGCATCCACTTGGTAGAGGGGCTGGAGCATGGGGTGGCGAAGGGTAAAAGGATGAGTCAGCAAAACAGATCAGACGCCGAAACTACGCGTTCCGGCCATATAATATATGCTGGAGCCGCCCTACACTAAGGGCAGGGCCGACTCAGAATATAGGGTTCAGAAAATAGTTAAGCTACCACGCAACCCCCGCCCAGCCGGGCCGGTCATGGCTGCAGAACGCTAGCGTACGACATCCTACCCTTTTTATCCGCGGCTGCCTATGCCTGAATCTATTGATGCATTACTAGAAGGATGCCGACGAGGGAACCCCACGGCGCAACGGGCTTTATACGAGCGGCTGAGCTACCAGCTGATGGGTGTATGCCTGCGCTACTGCCCCTCCCGGGCCGAGGCGGAAGACGCCCTGCAACTCACCTTTGTAAAAATTTTTACCCGCCTTGACCAGTTTCGGGGGCAGGGGCCTTTTGAGGCCTGGGCCCGGCGCATTGCCGTTACTACCTCCCTCAACCTCTGGCACCAGCACCAGCAGCGCGGCCCCCACACCGAGTGCGAGGAAGCCGCCGACCTGCACCACCCCGATGGCACCCCCTTCGACCAGCTGTCGGCGGAAGACGTGGTGCGCCTGATTAGTCGGCTGCCCCCGGGCTACCGCACCGTTCTGAACCTGTACGCCATTGAAGGGTACTCGCACGCCGAGATTGGGGAATTATTAGGCATTTCGGAAAGCACCAGCAAATCTCAGCTTTCCCGGGCCCGTCGTCTGCTGGAAGAACGCCTGCTTTTGCAGGCTCATACGCCTCACTACAATGACTGAACACGAATCGGAAGACCTCTACCACGACTTACGCCGCAAGCTGGAAGGCTACGGCAGCGCCCCCCCCGAAGGCCTGTGGGCCAGCATTCAGGAGCAGCTACCCGCGCAACCCCGGCGCCGGCGCCGGCCACTAGCGGCCTTGCTGCTGCTGGCTACCGCCCTGATTTGCCTGACCTTGGGCACGCGCCCCTGGCAAGAACAATTCGCGCCAACAGCAGCCCGGCGTTCTGGCTGGTCAGCTCTCCTGTCGGGGCAGAACCAGCCCGCCGGTACAACTCAACCGGCAGCTCCTACCTCGGCTGGCACCGGGGAAGTTGCCCCAACCGCCGGCCCCGGACTGGCGGATGGCGGGCGGGCTACCCCGGCAGCAGCCGATTCGGCCGGGGCTGCAGCTACGCAGTTGCCAAACGATAATGCTCTGGCCAGCCTCACTGCTCCTTTCCGCCCGCTTCGTCGCCGGCACAACCTGCCCCGGTGGCCGTTCCAGCGGCTGGTTTCGGCACCCCCTACCTATTCTGAAGGTGAGAAACCTCAAGGCGAGGAACTTACTACCGAGCCAGTGGCCCCCAAAACTGGGCGAGCGGTGGCTTCCTCGCGTAAGGCAGGGGTGGCGGCTTTAGTTGGGAGCCGCCGCGCTAGGGGCGTGCAACCACGCCGGATTTCGTTTGCGGGCCATCCGGAAACGGCCGCGGCTACCCGAAGCTCGGCCCGCCAATCAGTTGCCTTGCGCTTAACTGGCCGCTCCGCCGCTTCGCCTCGCCGAAAAACGGCGGGTCAGAGCGCAGATGGCCGTCCAACCTTCGAGCCTACTTCGGCCCGGGATTTTGCAGGGCGGAAGGCGGCCGCGGCCCGGGTTAGCAACGAGCCGTTGGCTTTGCTGGCGGTCCGGCCCCCGGCTATGGACCAGGAGGAGCTAGAAGTACGGGCCAAGCGCCGGCCCCGCACCCGGCCCTCGCGGCGGGAGCTGCTGCTGCGCGGGTGGAGCGCCCAGCTGCTGGCCGGTACGGGGCTTACTTACCGGGCCGTGGGCAACGGGGCCACGCAGCTGGAGCAGCTAGAGCGCCCGGGGGTGGGGTTCTCGGCGCAGGCCAGTGGCGCGTACGCCCTAACCCGCCAGCTCACCGTATCGGCGGGGATAGGCTACGCGGAGTACGCTACCTCCCTGCGCTACCAGCTCAGCAAAGCGGGCCAGGACACTGTGGGGACCCGGGCCATCAATTTCCGCGACGTGTACCGGTTTGTAATGGTGCCTCTTCAGGTTCACTACACCCTGCAGGGCAACCAGCGGTGGCGGCTGGGCGTGCTGGGGGGCGGTACCCTGGCCTTGCTCACCGGTGCGCGCACCACGGAAGGCACTGCCTGTAACTGCTCGCAGCGGCAGTGGCAGCCCGGTGTGGGCACCACCTCTCCTTTTGAGCGGACGAGCCTGCTGCTGAATGCCGGAGTTTTTGCCCAGTATCAATTTGCTCCGGGCCAGTGGTTTACGGTTCGCCCGCAGGGCCACCTGTTTTTAAACTCCTTAACTAACCAGGCCTCGGGGCGGGCCGCACGCCGCCCTTGGAGCTTGGGCATCCAGGCCGGCTACTCCTGGGACCTGGACCCGCGCAAACACTAATTTTTTATTCAATAACTCTTCCTATTATGATTCAGCGCAAGAATTTCCTTTTCTCGGCCCTGCTGTTGGTGCTGCCGTTGCTCTCGGGCTGTAATTCCGGCTCCGACCTGATTATTTGCGAGGATGGCAGCACGCCAACTCCCGGCCCAGGCACTCCCGCCACCATTACCGAGGTACTGACCCAACTGGGGGCGCCTACCCAGCGGCTTACCTACGACCCTACCCGCCAAAATCAGTTTACCGGCGCCCTGGGCACGAGGGTAACGATTCCGGCCCGGGCCTTTCTGCGGGCGAACGGGCAGCCCGTTACCGGGCCGGTGGTGCTGGAGCTGCGGGAGATTTTCGATAAGGCCGGCATGATTCTCAGCAACCGGCCTACCGTGGCCAGCGGGCGACTACTGGAATCGGCGGGCGAAGTGTTCCTGCAGCCGGCCCAAGACTCCAGCCTGCGCCTGAGCCCCGGCACCACCATCCAGATTCAGACCCAAAATCCGCCTAACCTGGCCAGCCGGGATTCCATGCGCTTGTTTGTGGCTCCCGTGCCCGGCGTTAATACCACCAATTGCTTTACCTGGCTTCTCAATCCGGACCCGCAATCCAGCCTCAGCCCCACGCCTTCCGGGTACCGGCTTGAAATCGGAAAGGTTTTGTTTGATGCCGGCATGGGCTGGTTTAACTGCGACCGGTTTTATGGCACACCCAGCCCCCAGCCCATTGTAGTTGACGTGGCCGGCCCAGACGTCGATCCTCAGCAAAATACCATGGTGTTTGCCGCCTTCCGCGCCTTCAACGGCAGCCTCCGGGTGTGCGACTTCACGGCGCCCGGCACCTTCCAGACGGGTGGGGCGCCGGCCGGCGCGGCCATTAGCGTAGTGGTTATTCAAACCCTTGGGGGCAAACTCTACTATGGCCGCCAGGATGGCGTTGTGGCGGCGGGCACCCGGTTCAGTCCCGTGCTCAGGGAAACTACCCGTGCTGCTCTGGTAGCCGATTTAGCTACATTATAGTTCGTGTTGATACTTTATTACCCGGCCCGGCTGCCCTTAGCAGTCGGGCTTTTTTATGCGCGGCTCGAACGAGTGCATCTTCTTACTAGCTCTGTTGCAGCACGCCACCGATGATAACCTGGCGTACGGGGTTTTCGCCCAGCCAGTAGGGAATTTCTTCGGGTGTGGGCACGTCCAGCACCAGGATGTCGGCGCGCTTGCCGGGCTCCAGGCTGCCGCATTCCTGCTGCTGCCCGATGGCCCAGGCGGCATTGCGCGTAACTGCCGCCAGGGCTTCGTGGGGCGTCAGGCCCATTTTCAGGCAGGCCACGGACAAGGCCAACCATAGGTTTTTGCTGGGGCAGGAACCAGGATTGAAATCGGTGCTGATGGCAACGGGCAATCCGGCCTCGATAAACTGCCGGCCCGGCGCATACTGCTCCTGACGCAGAAACAGCGGCACCAGCGGCAGCAGCACGCCCACCGTGCGCCCACCCGACAGGGCCGCGATGCGGGCCGCTCCGGCCGGCGTGAGGTAGTCGCAGTGGTCCACGCTCACGGCGCCCAGGGCGGCGGCCATTTCGCAGCCGCCCAAATCGTGTAACTGCTCGGCATGGATTTTCAGCCCAAAACCCAGCTCCCGGGCCCGCAGCAGGTAGCGGCGCGACTCCTCCACGGAAAAGGCGCCCTGCTCGCAGAAAATATCCACGTAGGGCGTCTGCTCAGGCTGCAGCTGGGGTAACACCTCCGCGGCCAGCATGGCCAGGTATTCGGCGGGGCGGCCCCGGTATTCGGGGCCGGGTACGTGGGCCCCCAGGAAGGTAGAAACTACCCGGGCGGGCTGCAAGGCGGCCGCCTGCTGGGCAATGCGGAGCAGGCGCAGCTCAGTAGCCGCATCCAGCCCGTAGCCGCTTTTGGCCTCAAGGGTTGTCACGCCGTAGTGCCGGAAGCCGGCCAGGTGGTGGAGGGCATTGGCTAGCAGCTCGGCATCGGAGGCGGCGCGGGTGGCGTGCACCGTACTCAGGATGCCGCCCCCGCTGGCCAGAATATCCAGGTACGACTCGCCCTGGAGCTTGCGCTGAAACTCCGCGGCGCGGTTTCCGCCGAACACCAAGTGCGTATGACACTCCACCAGCCCGGGCATCACAACCCGGCCCCGCGCTTCCAGCACTTCCGTTTCCGGCGTTATCTGTGCTTCATCTAGTTCTGTCATCGGCCCGACGGCCACAATCCGGTTGTGGCGGCAGGCCACGTAGCCATCCGGAATGCTGCGCCACTCGCGCAAGGCTGGGCCCGCCAGGGGCCGGCTGGCGTCAGGCCCGGCCATGGTCAGCAGGTGGTTGCAGTGGCGAACAAGCAGGGTGTAGGACATAGTCGGGCGGGCGGGTGGGGTAGTCGAAAAACCAAATATGCGCAGATCCTGACGGCTAATTCAACCGGCTTGATTTGCCCGGTGCCTAGGTTACCCATTGGCTTGTCGGGCGTGTAACTTTTCTGCCGACGTGGAACATTTTTTAGACGAATTGTAAAATATAATAGGGAAAATGCGCATCCATTTCTGAGAAACCAGAGTTTATAGCCCGTCTCTGCTTATCTTACTTATCCAGTAATCAGTAAGCGTTCAGCTACTTACTGATTTTCATTCACCCTTGGTCCTTTCCCAAAATGAAGAAAACACTACTCTCCTTCTGTATCTTGCTTAGTGGACATTCGGGTTGGGCCCAACTTCCCACGAACAGCTACGCCGTTACGGCTCCTTGTCCGGCCAGCGCGGGCAACCCGTCGGTGCTGCAGCAAGTAAATACCGATGGTTCCCTGACTCCCATAGGAACCGTCACGGATGGCACTACGCCGCTGATCCTGAACGCCCTGGGCTTCGATGACGCCAACCCCACGAGCCTGTACGCCATGAGCGTGCAGCAGCCCGTCACGATGGCCAACTTCGACACGCCCCCTACCCTGTACCAGGTGGCCCTGGGCACGGCGCAGGCCACCAGTTTGGGCACCGTGACCCCGCCGCCCGCTCCTACTACGGGCCTGTCGCCGCTGGTTTTTGGAGAGGTTGAAGTGCGCAACATTCGCCAGACCTTCAACTTTATTGGGGATGGGGGTGCCAGCTCGGAGTATTACGTGGGCGGGGCCACGGCCCGGGTAATTGCCAACTTCTTGACGGGTTCTACCCGGATTGCCGACCTGCGCCTGTACGTAGGAACCATTCAATTGGCACCCTTCACCACGGCTGCTCCGGCCTGGCTTACCCTGGACACGTCGGAGCCCGCTACGGCCGCCGTGGTAGCTACTTACCAAGCTCAGGTGCAGGCTTACCTGGCCAGCGGCGACAACGGCCCGGCGCCAGAAGGTGGGATTCAGGACTGGGTGTATGACGTGCGCACCGGCAATCTGGTCAGCTACCTGGGGCTGGAAGACAAATTCCTGACCATCCGCAACCCCGCTACGGCTCCCGCCGGCACCACCACCGTTCCTACTGCCCCCATTCCTACCCAGCAAAACATCGGCTCCATGTTCACGGACCGCGACGGTAACGTGTACGCCGTGGATGCCGACGGGGGCACGATCTACAAGATTGACCGCCTCACCGGCAACTACTCCGGCAGCTCCTACGGCTCAGCTTTCGGCTGCTCCCGCGGCGACGCCGTGAGTTTGCCCGGCGCCCTGCCCCTGCCCGTTACCCTGGTCAGCTTCCGGGCTACCCGGGCGGGCAGCGGAGTGCAACTACGCTGGCTGACGTCGAGCGAGCAGTTGGCGGCATACTTTGAAGTGGAGCGCAGCGCCACGGCCACCAACTGGCAGCCCGTAACCCGGGTGAAGGCCAGCAACCGGCCCAGCGGCCAACGCTACACCGCCACCGACCCTTACCCGCTGGCCGGTAAGGCCTACTACCGCCTCGCCATGCATGATGTGGATGGCAGCGTGGCCTACTCTTCGGTGCAGGTAGTAAGTACCGAGCCGCTTACCGTCACCACCTACCCCAATCCAGCCCGGGAAGAGCTGCGGGTGCTGCTACCCGCCCCGGAACTGCCCAGCAGCCTGGACTTACTGAACGCCCGCGGCCAGGTGGTACGCCACCTCCAATCGGCGGCGGGTGTTGGCCCTGTACAGGTGCCCACCCAGGGGCTAGTGGCCGGGCTGTACTTGCTGCGGGTGCAGCAGGCCGGCGCTACCAGCACCGCCCGAGTAGTACTGGCCGGTCCGGGCAACTAACCACTTGGCTTTTCTGCTGCTTAAAACCATAGGCCCGCGGCAGTGCTGCGGGCCTATGGTTTTGGCCTTCTGCCGTGTGATGCCGCTACGCGGGCCGGTGCATCAGCAGGGAGTAAATCAGGGGGAGCTTGCCGGGCAGGGCCGCGAGCTGGAAACGGCCGGGCGTGGTTTCCTGCATGCCCGCAAAGCAGTTGTAGGGCGAGAAGTCGTATTCCTGAAAGTCGGTCAGCTCCAGGCCCTGCCGGCGCAGGCTACCCAGTACTTCGCCCAGGTCGTGGTTCCACGATACGGATGGGTTAGCCAGTGGGGCTTCTGGTTCGGCGTAGGTTCCCACGCTTATTTCCTCAATGGTTTCCCGGTTGAAGTAGCTGTACTCTACCCGCGTAAACTGACTGTCGAACATCCAGACTACCGGGTGCATTTCCACCAGGAGCAGCCGGCCCCCGGGGCGCAGGTAACGGCGTACCACGGCCGCCCAACGGTCCAGATCGGGTAGCCAGCCCAGCACGCCGTAGGTGGTGTACACTAGGTCGAAGCCGGGCTCCGGGGGCAGATGTGCGGGTAGGCTGTACACGTCGCAGCACACGAACTCGGCGGACAGCTGCAGGTCAGTGGCCAGCTGGCGGGCGGCTTTAATTCCCTCATCGGAAAGGTCGACGCCCGTTACCTGGGCCCCAAGCCGGGCCAGGGAAAGAGTATCCTGCCCGAAATGGCACTGCAGGTGCAGCACCCGCTGCCCCCGCACGTCCCCTAACAAGGCCAGCTCAATTTCCTTGAGCGAAGTTCGACCCTGCCGAAAGCCGGCTACATCGTAGAAATCGGAGCGCAAATGATACTCGGTTTTGGCGTTCCAAAGCGCGCGGTTGAGTTCCAGGTAAGTGGCGTGGTCAGGCATAGGGGCAAGATACGGGGTTTGGCCGGGCCCACTAACTACCACGTACCAGCCGAGGGGTAGCCCGCTACCGTGCTAACCCCGCCGTTTTTCGGGGCCCTACCCATCCTGGTTGAGGTGGTAGCCCGTACTGCTGATGTACCCGTTGTTGTTTTATGCTCTCAGCTACCCCCGCGCCCCTTATTCTGACGCTCACGCTTGATGCGGCCGCGCAAGCCTACTTCAATGAGTTGCGCCAGCAGCATTTCCCGCCCGCGCGCAACTACCTGCAGGCCCATGTCACGCTGTTTCACCACTTACCCGGCCCGGAGGCTCCCGCCGTTGCCGACCACCTGGCCCAGGTAGCGGCCCACACTCCCGTGCTGCCCCTGCGGGTGTCAGGTCTGCGGTTTCTGGGGCGTGGGGTGGCCTACGAGTTACAGAATGACAGCTTGCAACAGCTGCATAAGCAGCTGCAAGCCACCTGGGCCGCGTGGCTGACGCCCCAGGATCAGCAGCGCCTCAAGCCCCACGTTACGGTCCAAAACAAAGTCGAGCCGGCCGTAGCTCGCGCCCTGCACCAGGAGCTGGCGGCGCAGTTCGTCCCGTTCGAGGCCACGGGCACGGGGCTCACGCTTTGGGCCTACCAGAACGGCCCCTGGCAGCAGCTGGCGCAGTTCGCCTTCACGGGCGGGTAGCGTGTGGGTGATTTGCCTGGTTAAACTTCCGGGCAGATGAATTTGGGCCGGGCTCGTTTCAACTAAGGGTGGCGCTACCCTTTCCGCGTACCGCCGCCCTGGCTGTCTGATGCTGGCAGTTGCTTGCGCCGGACGGAGAGCTTCAGCCTGCCAGACTGCCACCCGGCGAAGCCCGCGGGAAAGCGCTGGGCCGCAGTCGGCAACTACTTCCCCCTTGCTACTTCCTGCGGGCCGTAATGGTGTGGGTCAGGGACTTGAACTGGGCCAGGGCGGCGTCGAAGTCCTGGCGGGCCACGCCCTGCAGCACCACGGCCGTGCTCCCAATTAGGCTGACTTGCTGGTACACGAGCACCCGCTGGCCCTGCAGTTGCGCAAACCCTTCGGTTTCGTAGGTTACCAGCTCGTTTACTTTCGTGGAAGACATCTTGCGGGCCGAGTAGCCGGTGAGGCCCGCGCGCCGGCCCAGGGCCTGCTGGCTGATATCGGCGGCGGTAAGGGAGGGGTTGTAGGGCAGGGTTGTGATGGTTACGACGGGCTCGGTGCCGTAGTCGGGACGGCGCTGCCCGCCCAGGGTGTAGGTGTACTGCCCGTTTTGAGCTTCGGCCAAGGCAAACGGCGACTTTTTCTCTTCCAGGGCAAATACGGCGTCGGCGAGGGAGGTAGGGCTGGCCGGGCCGGCCTTCTGGTAGGTGGCCGTAAGCAGGCTGCGCCGCAGGGCCGTAGCGGTAGCCGTATCGGCGGCGGGGTAGCGCGCATCCAGCAGCACGGCAAAGGTGGAGTCGCCGAAAAGGAGCTGGGCTGATTCCTGGGCTGCCCCGAGCTGCACTCGCACCAGTCGGGCCGGGTAGGTGCCGACTACTTCCCGAAACTCCAGCACCTTGCCGCCCCGGGCCTCAAACCGCGCCGGGTTGAAGCCAGCGGCCTGGCGGTAATAGTTGCTGCCCTTCAAATCATACACCTGCAGCACGGCCCCACCCCGCCGGAAGCCCGACAGGCCCGCCGCGGACGTAAAGCCGGGCGGGGGCGTCAGCCAGACCTGGGTGCCGGCCACTGCCCGGGCCGGGCTAGCGCCTTGAGCCACGCTCACGAGCGGCAGCGCCAGCAACCCAATCAACCAGAAAATACGCGGGGTAGAAAACAGAGTCATACGCACAACGAGGCCCCCCACTCAGCCACCAGCGGCGCGGTTCGGGCCCACGGCGTGCAAGGTAGGCAGGAAACCGGGCCCCGGCGCGCCGCGGCCCCGCAACGGCACTTAACCAGGCAGCGAAAGAAGCGGGTGCCCCGCCCCCACCTGAAACTCGCGCAGCAGCAGCCACAAGCCCGCATCCGTCACGGTGTGCATGCACGGAATGGCCTCGCCGCCTACTCCGCCGGGCTGGCTGACGTCATCCACCAAGCCCATCGTCCAGCAGGCAAACTGCCGGTGCGAAATAGGGCCATCGGCCAGTACCTGCACGCCGGTGTGGCGGCAATCTGCCTCGATGCGGCTGAATACGGCTGCCACGGCTTCCGGGGCCCCTTCCAGTACTCCTAAAAACCGGCTACCATCGTGCAACAGCACACCCGTAATGTTGACCTGCTGATTATGAAAGCGACATTGTTCCAGTAAACGTCCTAGCTCGGGCGCCGAAAGTCGGGCCACTACGTTACTTTGATAGATAAGATGATGGAGCGAACTCATGGGGAGAGTAAGAATAAACTTTCAACCTAGCTACCTAGTCCTAAAAAATACGAGTTGAGTGCTACTACAGTCGACTTGATTTCATCCCTATTTGATTTCCCAGCTTCCTAATTTGGGCCGGCAAAGTCCAACCGTCCAGTTTTTCTCCTGACGTCCATGCAAGCACTTTTGTTGATTGACATTCAAAATGACTTCTTACCCGGCGGCTCCTTGGCCGTAGCGGGTGGCCACGAAATTCTGCCCCTCGTAAACCAGCTGCAGAGCCAGTACGAGTTGGTGGTAGCTACCCAGGACTGGCACCCGGCTGATCATCAGAGCTTTGCCAGCCAGCACCCCGGCCGTCAGCCCTTCGAGCTGATTGACTTGCACGGGCTACCCCAAACCCTCTGGCCCAACCACTGCGTGCAGGGCACGGCCGGGGCCGAATTCAGCCCGGCCCTGGAGCAGCACCGCATTGAAGCCATCTTCCGCAAGGGCACCAACCCGGAAATTGACTCGTACAGCGGCTTCTTCGACAACGGCCACCGTAAAAGCACCGGCCTAGCCGACTACCTGCGCGGGCGCGGCGTACGAGAAGTGCACGTGTGCGGGCTGGCCGCCGATTATTGCGTCAACTTTTCGGCCCTCGATGCCTTGCAGGAAGGCTTTGCCATTACGTTTCTGGAAGCGGCTACCCGCGCCATTTCCGCCGACGGATACGCCCAGGCCCGGCAAGAACTGCTGCGGCGCGGTGCCCACCTGGGTTAAGCGCCCGGACCCACTGGGCTAACCTTTGTGGGAAGTTCAGGGTAGAAAAAGGCCCCGCCCCGGCCGTTCCTTTCGGGTGGGGCCTGTGCTATGGCTGATTTTTTCCCTGATCTGGAGCGGCTGCGGCTGCTGGTGTACACGGTGGGCGTAGTGGTGGGTAGCTTGCTGCTGGGGTGGCTGCTGAAGCGGCTGGCCTTCTGGGGACTTAGTGCCTACCACCGCCGCGAGCCGTCCCTGCTGGCCCAGTCGGTGCTGCAGCATCTGAGCCGGCCCAGCGGCTGGTTTTTCCCGATTCTGGTGCTTTCCTTCCTGCTCCCGCTCACCTACCTCGATGGCCGGGCCCTGGAGGTAGCCCGCCGGCTGGTGGAAACGGCCCTGCTGGCCACCTTCGCCTGGGGCCTGGTGAAAACCGTGGACGTGATTGAGGACCTGGTGCAGCATCACTACCGCCTCACCGACGACGACAATTTGCGGGTGCGCAAGCTGTTTACCCAGCTGCAGTTCGTAAAAAAGCTGGCCGTTACGCTCATCATTTTTGTGGCTACGGCCCTGATTCTGATGAACTTCGCCACGGTGCGCAAGATTGGCACCGGGCTGCTGACTTCGGCTGGTATTGCCAGCGTCATCATCGGTTTTGCGGCCCAGCGCTCCATCAGCAACCTGCTGGCGGGCTTTCAAATTGCTTTCACCCAGCCCATTCGGCTTGATGACGTGCTGGTGGTGGAAGGCGAATGGGGCCGGGTGGAGGAAATTACGTTTACCTACGTGGTGCTGCGCATCTGGGACGAGCGGCGGCTGGTACTGCCGCTTAACTACTTCATTGAAAAGCCCTTCCAGAACTGGACTCGCACCACGGCCCAACTGCTGGGCACCGTGTTCCTCTACACCGACTACACTATTCCGGTGGAGGCCGTGCGGGCGGAACTGCAGCGCGTGGTGCAGGAACATCCGCTTTGGGACCAGCGGGTGTGCGTGCTGCAAGTCACGGATTCCAAGGAACGTACCCTGGAGTTGCGGTGCCTGGTAAGCGCGGCCAACTCTAGCCGGGCCTTTGATTTGCGCTGCGCGGTACGGGAGCAGCTGGTCGGGTTTATTCAGCAGCATTACCCCGAAAGCCTCCCCAAAACCCGGACGCTGGTGGAGGCCCCGGACCAACCATTTACGTCCGCCCCGAGCGAATATTAACTTCGCGAAATTAAGTGAAAATAGGCTTTTCCGACGTATATTTGTAGATTAGGCGGCTACCTCTGGTACTATTTCCAGAAGCAGTAAGCGGCTACGCACTACATGATTCGTCTGGAATATTTCACCCCTTCTGATTTCGACCAACTGATTGCCTGGATTGACTCGCCGCGCCTGCTCATGAACTGGTCGGGTCCCATGTTTAACTTCCCCCTGAACCGCGAAAAGCTGGAATGGTACGTGCAGGATGCCAATGAGCTACAGTCGCCGGACGTGTTCATTTTTAAAGCCATTGACACCGCTACTGAAACCGTAGTCGGCCATATTTCCCTGGGCGGCATCAGCCAGAAAAACAGCTCGGCTCGCGTGAGTCGGGTGTTTATTGATCCGCAAGCCCGGGGCCAGGGCTTTGCCCGCCATATGCTCACGGAAGTGCTCCGCTTCGGCTTTGAAGAACTGCAGCTGCACCGCATCGACCTGGGCGTGTACGACTTCAACGAGGCCGCCATCCGGGCGTACAGCCGCGCCGGTATGCAGCGCGAAGGTTGCTCCCGCGACATTCTTAAGTACGAGGGCGAATACTGGAGCCTGATTGAAATGAGCATGCTCGACCACGAATGGGCCGCCCTGCCCGCCCCCTTGCCCGCTGACGCGGCTTAACAACTAGGCAACACCACGCGCCAAGGGGCGCCGCATTATCACTAAACCGGTAATGCGGCGCCCCTTGGCGCGTGCTTGCCAGGTGTTCTACCGGTTATTCATCAGGGTAAAGCGCGCGTCTATCTGCTCCCGGGAGGCCCGCCGGATTTCTTCCGAGGTGCCGTAGCCGACCTCCTGCTCGCCGGCCGCGAGGCGCTGCATCACGGAGTCGGCGAAGTCATCAACGGGTACGCCCCAGGTATGCAGGCCGGCCCCGCCCAGGTCGGTGTTTACCGCGGGCGGTACAATCTCCAGCACCTGAATGGGGGTAGTGGCCAACTGGTGCCGCAACGACAGCGTGAAGGAGTGCAGGGCTGCTTTGGTGGCGCTGTAAATAGGCGCCTGGGCCATGGGCGCAAAGGCCAGCCCCGAGGTAACGTTGATAATGGCCGGCCGGGGCTGCTGGCGCAACTGCGGCAGCAGCAGGGTAGTTAAGTGAATGGGAGCTTCCACGTTAATTACCAACTCCTGTCGCCGGGTTTCCCAATCCTCTTCCTCCGTTAGCTGGAAGCGGCGCTGAATGCCGGCGTTGTTTACCAGCACATTCAACCCGGGCAGCTCGCGGCTAATCCACTCCACCAGCGCTACCCGCTCGGCGGCCTCAGCCACGTCGCAGACCCGGGTAAGCAGCCCTGGCAGGTGCTGCCGGGCCTGCTGTAGTTTGTCTTCGCGGCGACCCACGGCCAGCACCGTGCTGCCGGCCCGCTGAAACCGCTCAACCAGGGCCAGCCCAATACCGGACGCGCCGCCCGTAATCAATACTGTGTTTCCTGCCAGGTTCATGCTACGCTCTTTACGGGTTAGATAAGTAAGGATTAAGTCAAACAAATGAGGCCGGCCGTCACGCAGAGCCCGTGCACACCGCGCTGCTACCGAGTGCCTTGCCTGCGGTATTGTTGGAAGTGGCAGCAAGCGTGCTGCTTCGCCGGCAACTCCGCCGCAAATTGCTGCTGCCCGCCCCTGTTTCAATTGCTAAGTCCGTGGCTGCCCGCCCGCAGTGGCTGACTTCCTAAGTGAGCAACCGCCGGAGGGCACATTGGTTAACTTCTGCGGCCGGGGCCGTCAGGGAGTTGGCCGGCTCCGCTGGGGGTAGGCGGGGGTAATTGCAGCAGGACTTGCCGTGCCGGGCGGGGCAGTGGCGAAATTGCAAAAAGTAAATTTTCTGCGGGTTTGCCCCGCACTTTTATGTACCTTCCGCCCTTCGATATCCAGCCCACCAAGCTGCCCTGTCCTGGGTGCCCGCTCATGAAGCACTGCCTCCTTTTTTTGCTGCCCCTGTTGAGTGCTGCTCCGAGTGGCGTGCAGGCGGGCACTGGCGCCCCGGCCCGGACGACGGCCCCCATCCTCCGCGACAAGGAAGTAGCGGCAGATTTGCGGGCGGCGTGGCTGGGAGCCCCCCTGAAGCGGTTTCGGCACCTGGTACCGGAGCGGCGCTCCGTGCCTTCGCAAATCACCTATTACACCCGCCCCGATGAGGCCCTGAATATTGGGGGCTACGCCGTTACGGGCATCAGCTACGGCTTTTACAAAGGGCTGCTCTGCTGCGTGGAGGTGCGCGTGCTGGGCTCCAGCAACTGCCAGGGCATTTACAGCCTGCTCACGCGCACCTACGGCCCCAGCCAGATGGCCGCTACCTCGGCCCAGCAATGGACGAACCCTCAGGTGCGGCTCCTTTATACCGAGATGCCCAAGGGCTACGCTACCGTGGTGGTAGCCAGCACCCCGCTGGTGGCCCAGTACCAAGCCGCCCGGCAGGCCGTGAGCCACGAAGCCGCCTAGTTGCCGCTTAACGAAAACCAGGGAAGCCCTTGGTTTTTTTGGTACCGGACGCTTTTCGGAGCCTGTGCGCGCCGGGCCGGCAACTTCCGCCCTATTCGCCCGTTAGGCTGAGGGCACGAGTTACTTCCGGCCAGCCATGAAACGTGATGAGATAGAGTTTCGCCAGAACCTGGTTGTGTACGGGTTGATGGCGGTTGTGGCCGTAGGGGCGCTGGTGTTGGCCATCTGGTACCACCTGCGGCACCCGTAGCAGAACAGTACTACTTTTACTTCCTCACAGAAGCGGGACGCTGGCCCGGCGGCTGATGTTCCGAACCATCCCTTGCGGGCTGAAAGCAGCCTGCCAGAAGCGGGGCGAGCAGTTTCTTGGCAAACAAAAGCCACCTTTTCTGACTTTCCCCGTACTTCGTAAGTCCTATTCCGAAATACGCATGAGCACTACTGAACCCGCTGATTCCCTGTCTGCCGATGTGGTCCTGATAGGGGCTGGCATCATGAGCGCCACTTTGGGCATGATGCTGAAAGAATTGCAGCCTGACCTTACCATTGCCATTGTAGAGCGGCTCGACGTGGCCGCCGCCGAAAGCTCCGACGCCTGGAACAACGCCGGCACGGGCCACTCGGCCTTCTGCGAGCTAAACTATACCCCCGAAAAGCCCGATGGCTCCGTTGACATCAGCAAGGCCATCAAAATTGCCGAGCAGTTCGAGGAGTCCAAGCAATTCTGGTCCTTCCTGGCCGAAACCTACGCCGTAAAGGAGCTAACGCGCTTCATCAACCACATTCCGCACCTGAGCTTTGTGTGGGGCGCCAAAAACGTAGAGTTTCTGCGCAAGCGCCACGCGGCTCTCACCCAGTCGCCCTTGTTTCAGGGCATGGAATACACGGAGAGCCGCGAGGAGATGGAGCAGTGGATGCCCCTGGTGATGCACGGCCGCGACCCGCAGCAGCTCGTAGCGGCCACGCGCATGGATCTCGGCACCGACGTGAATTTCGGCTCCCTGACCCGGGGCATGTTCACGCTGCTTCAGCAGAAGCCGGGCGTTACTTTCTACTTCCACCACGACGTGGAAAAGCTGCGGCAGAAAGAGGACGGCATCTGGCGCGTAAAAGCCCGGGACCTGACCACGGATGCCACTATTAAACTCCGGGCGCCGTTCGTGTTTATTGGCGCCGGGGGCGGTTCCCTACCCCTGCTCATTAAGTCGGGCATTCCGGAGGGCGCGGGCTTTGGCGGTTTCCCCGTAAGCGGGCAGTGGCTGAAGTGCGTAAACCCCGCCGTTATTGCCCAGCACCACGCCAAAGTGTACGGCAAGGCTGCCGTGGGCTCCCCGCCCATGTCGGTGCCCCACCTGGATACGCGCGTGATTAATGGCAAGCAGGAGCTGCTGTTCGGCCCGTACGCCGGCTTCAGCACTAAGTTTCTCAAGCAGGGCTCCTACCTCGATTTGCCTTTGTCGGTGAAGCTGAGCAACATGCGCCCCATGATTATTGCGGGCCTCAAGAACATGCCGCTGACCAAGTACCTCATCAACCAGGTGCGCCAGTCGCCGGAAGACCGCCTGGAGGCCCTACGCGAGTATCTGCCCGAAGCCCGGCCGGAAGACTGGAAGCTGGAAATTGCCGGCCAGCGCGTGCAGGTTATTAAAAAAGACGAAAAGCAGGGCGGGGTTTTGGAATTTGGAACCGAGGTAGTAGCTGCTTCCGACGGCTCCATTGCGGCCTTGCTGGGCGCTTCGCCCGGGGCCTCCACGGCCGTGAGCATCATGCTGGGCCTAGTGCAGCGCTGCTTCCCGGCTAAAGCCCAAACCCCGGAGTGGCAAGCCAAGCTGCGCGAAATGATTCCCTCCTTTGGCCAGTCGTTGAACGACAACCCCGCCCTGGTGGAAGAAATTCGCGCCCACACCAGCGCCGTACTCGGCCTGAAAGTTGACGCTGCCCCGGCAGCGCAGTAAGCTACCCTACCTGTTCCCGGCCAAGGCCGCCCGATGCACGTATCGGGCGGCCTTTGTCATTTCTAATAAATTACATTTTAAGCTGGTAATCAGCCTGATACAAGTATACGCAGCTGATTTGGGCGAGCCTAGCTTCTGAAAGCGAAGCGACGGTATTCCAGTCGTGTAAAGAATTAGGGTTTATGAATGTATAAGTCCGTCATGCGGAGCAGCTCGCCTGCTGATCCAGGATGACTACTGTAACCTCAGCACGCGAGCTGCTTCGCCTCCGGCTCCGCACGACGCTCTTCAAGTCAGCACTTAACTGCGCCCAGGCAGAATGGCTCGAATTATTTCTGGGCGCCAATAAGTTTTGCTCCGCCTGGGCCTATGATATGCCCGCAGCCCGTACTTTTGACCCGGTTTCGGTTTTTACCCACCTCCGCCCGTGCACCGTTTATTTGCTTGGTTTCTGTGCCTGCTGCTCATGCTCCAGACGTTTAGTCGGGAGTTGCAGGTAGTGGATTACCAAGTTCACCGGGCACAGATTACGCGACTTTTCTGCGTGAACAAGGACAAGCCCGAGCTGCGTTGCAACGGGCGCTGCCACCTGACCAAGCAGCTGCGCAAGGCCACCGAGGCCGAAAGCAAAGCCGCTGGCTACGCCAAAATCAAGTACGAGGTCCTGTCGCCCGCGCCCTACCTTCTGCCGCCGGCCGCCGCTACCTTGCGGCCCGCCGCCGAGTGCTTTGCCTCTCGCGTAGCTTCCTGCTACGCCTTTTCTCCCGCGCACAGCGTGTTTCATCCTCCAGCCGTTCGGGCCTGACTTTTCCGCCGCGCAGACTATGCCCGCGCCCTGAACGCCCGGCCCACCCCACTGCGTAGAGGAGGGCCAGCGGCGGCGTTCCATCATTTTTGTCAGCCCCTACCCTTCTGGAATCATGAAACTTCTATCTACTGCTCTGCTGCTCAGCGGGCTAGCCGTTGCCTCCTGCTCGTTTTCTTCCTGTCAAGACAAGAACAACACGGATGACCCCACGCCGGAAGTAGGCGAAATGGACCTTGAATTTGACCACGTAGTAGGCAGTCAGGCGCTGGTCCTCGACGCTGCCACCTACACCAACGCGGCGGGTAACCCGTTCACTGTGAGCTTGTTCAATTACTACGTCTCCAACATCAAGCTAACCAAGGCCGACGGCACCGAGTGGGCCGAACCGGAGAGCTACCACTTGGTGAAGGAAAACGAGGCTGCTACCCAGAAAGTAACCCTGAAGCAGATACCCGCCGGCACCTACACCAAGCTCACCTTCACCATTGGCGTAGACAGTGCCCGCAACGTGGCGGGCGCGCAAACCGGCGCCCTCGACCCCAGCCACGGCATGTTCTGGACGTGGAATACGGGCTACATCTTCACCAAGCTGGAAGGGCGCTCCGCCCAGGCCAGCGGCAACGGCGGCCTGACCTTTCACGTGGGCGGATTCAGGGCGCCAAACAACACCATTCGTACGGTTTCGCCGGCTTTGCCCAACGGTACCCCGCTCTACATCCGGGCCGACCATGCCCCCGAGGTGCATCTCAAAGTGAATGTACTGGGCATGTTTAACGGGCCCACGGCGGCCAGCAACATCGATTTTCGCACGCTCTCGAATACCATGGGCGGCGCGCAGTCGGTGAAGGTGGCCAACAACTACGCGGCCGGCATGTTCCGCATCGACCACGTGCACACCAACTAAGTCCGCGCATGAACTTGCGGCTCCTGCAACGCAGGGCCCGGCTGTCTTGGGGGCTGGCCGGGCTGCTGGTGACGGCCTGTGGCCCCGCCGATGAAGCGGCGCGCCCCGCCGAAACCGTGCCGGGCAGCACCCTGCCCGCCAACTTCCCGCCCCCCGTGTACGTGCTGGACCAGAACCCACCCGACCGGGCGGCCTTCGAGCTGGGCCGGCAGCTGTTCTACGACCCGCGCCTCTCCCGCGACGGGAGCGTTTCCTGCGGATCCTGCCACCAACAATTCGCGGCCTTCGCCCACGCCGACCACCCCGTAAGCCACGGCGTGGCCAGCCGCTTGGGCACCCGCAACGCGCCGGCCCTGCAGAACCTGCGCTGGAGCCGCTCGTTGCTCTGGGACGGTGGGGTAGCCAATCTGGAGGTGTTTCCGCTGGCTCCGCTGACCAACCCGGTGGAAATGGACGAGACCCTGGACCGGGTGTTGGCCAAGCTGAACGCCGATGCTGCCTATCCGCGTCGGTTCGCGCAGGTGTACGGCGCGGGACCCATCACCTCGCAGCAGTTGCTGCGGGCCCTGGCCCAATTCACGGCCAGCCTGACCTCCGCCAACAGCCGCTACGACCGCCACGCCCGCGGGGAGGCCAGCGGCCCGTGGAGCACGGCCGAGCAGCGGGGCCTGACGGTGTTTCGGGCCAGTTGCGCGGGCTGCCACGCCACCGATTTGTTCACGGACGAATCGTTTCGCAACAACGGGCTGGACGCCACGTTCGCCGCCGATTCAGGGCGGGCCCATATCACCGGGGCGGCCCGCGACCGGGGCAAGTTCAAGGTGCCCAGCCTGCGCAACGTGGCCCGCACGGCGCCCTACATGCACGACGGGCGCTTTACCACGCTGCCCCAGGTGCTGGCCCACTACGACCACGGCGTGGTAGCCTCCCCGACCCTGGACCCGTTGCTCCGGCAACCCGACGGTCGGCGGGGCCTGCCGCTCACGGCCCCGCAGCAGGCCGACCTGCTCGCCTTTCTGCAAACGCTCACCGACGAATCGTTCTTGTCGAATCCTCAACTGGCCGCGCCGCGCTAGGCTGGGCGTTTTTCCTGATGAAACAGCTTCTACTCACTTTTTTGCTGGGCTGCGGGGTGCTGCAAGCCAGTGCCTGCGACATCTGCGGGTGCTTTATGGGCATCACGCCCTACGACAACCAAAGCAGCTTCTCCTTGATGCACCGCTACCGCATCTTCAACGGCTACCAAGCGCTGGGGCAGTCGGCCCGCTTTTTTCCCGACCATGTGCGGCCGTTCTTTCCCACCCACCTGAACCAGGACGCGGGCTACGCGCACCGCCACCAGGGCGACCCGACCGATTACGAGGCCTTTCGGGTGGTGGAGCTGCGGGGCAAATACTTCCTGGCCAAGCGTCTGGAACTGAACGCCTTCGTGCCCTACGTGATGAACACTTCCCAAATCAATGGCCGGCAGCTCAACGTCGCGGGCCTAGGCGACGTGACCGTCTTGGCCGGCTACCACCTCATTCGGGCCATTGAAACGGCGGGGGTGCAAAGCCGGCTGATTGTGGGCGGGGGCGTGAAGCTACCCACCGGCAGCTTCCGCCGCGTGAATGAGGCGGGGCGGCGCTACCCCCTGCTCAACCAGGTAGGCACCGGCACCACCGACGGGTTCGGGTACGCCAACTACATCGGCAGCTTCCACCGCGTGGGCCTGAGCGTGAACAGCAGCTACCGGCTCGCCTCGCGCAATGCTTTCGACAACGGCCTGGCCCCCAGCACGGCCACGTTTGCCAGCCTGTTTTACCGGGTACCCGTAGGCCAGAAAGTGCAGCTGTATCCTTCGGCGCAATTCTTCTACGAGAAAACCAAGGGCGAAACCTTTGAAGGCCGGCTCACCGGTGAGCACGCCATGAACAACGCCTTGCTGGGGCCCGGCCTCGATGTGTACTACCAGAATTTTTCTTTGAACACCAGTTTTCAGCTCCCCGTGTACACCGCCCGCACCAACCACCCCGCCAGCGCCGGACGCATGGTACTGGCGGTGGGCTATAGCTTCAAGCAAACCAGATACCTGGTGCACCGAGCCGTAACGAAAGCAACGTTCATCTAAAATGTCATTCCGAGCGAAGGGAGGAAGCTGGGTTAGCGTCTTGTGAGTAACGCAGCTTCCTCGCTCCCGCTCGGAATGACACGCGGGTGTTGTTGTCTGTAGAAACTTGATATGGGTATGCGCCCAGATGAAAGCTAAAACCAGCCCCCCGGATTCTCTGGTCGGAATCCGGGGGGCTTGGTCAGTTTCGGCCTAGGTCCAGTAGAGCAGCGGGGAATTGGGGAAGCGCTGCTGCCACTCCTGGTAGAAGAACTCCTTGAGCGTGCGCATGTCGGCGGGCTGGTACACGAATTTGGTGCCGCCAAACTTGTTGCGCTTCACGGCCCGGGTAGCTTCTTCCAGGTCCAGGGACGTGTTGGGGTACCACTGCAGCAGCACGTCCTTGGAGCCGGGCGTGAAGCGGTGGGTAATGCACTCGGCCGTCAGGTCGCAGGAGAAATCGAGGGTAGCGGCCAGACGGTCGAGCAGGTGGCGGTACTCATCCTGCCAGCCCGGTAGGGGCATAATGGGCGCCAGCACCACGCCTACGGGGTAGCCGCCCCCGCCCTGCTCCACGGGTAGGGCCAAGCGGCGCAGCGCTTGCAACCGGGCTTCCACCGAGGCCGTACCGCCTTCCAGCTTGCGCACCGCGGCTTCGGCGTTCAAGCTGAAACGGGCCCGCGTGCGGCCGTGGTGGGGTAGCCCCAGTAAGGTATCCACGTGGTCGTACTTGCTCACGAAGCGCAGGTGAGTGCCCTCGCGCTGCCCAAAATACCGGACGCACTCGGCCAGGGAACCGGTCAGGTGCTCAATGCCCAGTACGTCGGTGTAGCAGCTCACCTCAAAGCTGGTGACGCGGCCGGGCTGCTCGTAGGACTGGGTGTTTTCCAGCAGCTGGGGTAGGTTGGCAAATACCTTCACCACGGGCGGACCGCTCAGGCTGCCGGCCAGGTAGCAGTACTGGCAGTGGGCGGGGCAGCCCTCGGCCAGGTTCATCTGCCAATCGGCGGAGGGCGGCGTGGGTTGCAGGCGCAGGGAGCTGGGCGGGGCGCACACCACGGCCAGGGTGCTTTTGGCGCGGCGGTAGGTGTCGCGAGCGTCTTCGCCGCGCACCCCCGTGAGTCGGTTGTTTTTCAACAGCTCCACTTCCAGACCGTGGGCCGTTACGCGCTCCAGAATCTGCTGGCCGAAAGGCTGGTCCAGGGCATCCGGGGTGAACACTACCCGCTTGGGCAGCCAGAGCTTGGCCGCGTGTGTGCGCGGTTCGGCAACAGGAGAAGGAAGAAGGTCGAGCGAAGGAAACAGCTGGGGTTCGGTCATAGCGAGTTATAACACCACGCGCCCCCAGATAGCTCCCGCCGAATCAGTATTTTACTAGCTCAGAGCCAGTTTTTTACGACCATTGCTCTTGCCCAGCCCCCGCCTCCGCAGCCGGCAGAAATACCTCGGCCAGCATGCAGCGGGCACTGCCGCCGCCAATGGTTTCAATGGTCGGAATGGCCAGGGGCACCAGCTCGGCATACTGCGCCAGCAACCGGCGCTCCTCGGGGCGGAGGGCATCGTAGGCACTCTGGGAAAGCACCAGCAGCTCGGGGCCGGCGCTGGGCTGTAGCGTTAGCATGTTTCCGGCAAAGCACGCTACCTGCGCCAGCGTGATGGGAACTATTTCGTGGCCAGTACGGGTCAGCGACTCCACCACGGCGGCGCGCTCGGTGGGGCTGGCAATGCTTTCCAGGCACACCACGGCAAAGCGGGCGCCCACGCACATCATCACGTTGGTGTGGTAGATTTCGCGGCCGCCGGCATCGTAGGCCCGGAAGGCCACGGGCTCGTAGCCCAGCTTTGCCGCCACCTCCCGAAACAGGCCCTCATCGGTGCGGGCTGACAGGCCAGCGTAGGCAAGGCGGTGCACATGGTCGAAGATAATGCTGCCGGTGCCCTCCAGAAACCGGCCGGCCTGCTCGTGGCTCGATAGGTCGGTCACCTCCCGAATGGTGAAGTGCTGCCCTAGAGTTTCCAGAATATCGGGCCGCCGCTCGGGCCGACGGTTGGGGGCGCACATAGGGTAGAGCAGCACCCGCCCATCGGGGTGAAACGTGCCCCAGTTGTTGGGAAAAACGGCATCGGGCGTGTGCGGCTCGGCCGGGGCCTCAAACACCAGCACGCGCATCTGGCGGGCGCGCAGCGTAGCTACCGCAGCATCAAACTCCGCGAAGGCCCGCGCCTGAATAGCTGCCTCATCAAGGCCGGCCATAAACCGCTGGAAGTGGTTGGACTGGGCCGTCTCGACGTTGAACGTGAAGCGGGTGGGCCGAACAAGGAAAACGGTGCGGGCAGCTTGCATGCGGGCAAAGAGCTAAGTGGGAGGCACAAAGAAACAGGCTTGCCGGAAAACTTCGTCAGCCCAACCGATGACGTTCACAGGGCTTGCTCCCCTCTGGCCTGGGCCCGGGCCACCACGGCAAACAGCGGATCCGAGCGGCGCGGGTCAGGACTGCGGTCCAGCAATTCACTGGGCTCCCAGCCGCCCGCAGCGCGCAGCAGCTGATCGACCAGCGCCAGGTGGCCCCGGTCGTCGAGGGCGCGCCAGGCGGCAATGGCTTTGCTAGGAAAGCAGCGGTTGGAAAATGTAATAACCAGCGGGGCGCCGGGCCGCAGCACCCGGGCCAGCTCACGCAACACCGCCACCGGCTGGGTCAGGTAGTCGATAGAGACGCAGATGGCCGCCCCATCGAACTCAGCCGCTGCAAAAGGCAACACAGGGTTTTGGTTTAAGTCCTGCACCACGTACGCTTGCAGGCGGGGGTTGGCGCGCAGCTCCTGCTCGTTCATGCCCAGGCCTACCACCCGGGCATACGCCACCTCGGCGGGCAAATGGCTTACCCAGCTGCTCATCAGGTCCAGAAGGGTGCTGCCCGGCTTAAAATATTCCCGGTAAAGCTGGGTTACGGCGGCCAGCGCGGGCTCGTCGAGGTGGGTAACGAAGCGGGGCTGTCGATAAAATTCGGCATCCGGGTTCTCGTCGAGGCGGCGAAAGGCGCTGGCGGGAAACGGCGAGGCTGGGTCGGGGTGCATACTGCGCAGGGGTTGGGTACGGGGGAAGATGGCGGGACAGCGCGTTTCGGTGAAGCAGCTGGGACAGTAGAGTAAGCCTACGTAGTACACTTCACTGCCTCCGCATCAGTACGGATTCTGCGGGGAGAAATACGCAAAAACGGAGCAACCGGGCATTTTACGGAGGTTTGGGCCGTATGCGTCGGTAGTTTGCTGCTCTACCGCCGGGCCGCAGCTGGCACGCCGTGAGCCCCCGAATGGGGCTCAGCCCAGCGAGCATTATTGACTGGGCCTGCGGTTGTAAATAATTTATCTGGTTTTGCTACCCTAGCCTAGGTCCTATGAGTTCTACTCCGTTTCGCCCTGCAACCAACGGTATGGCGCAGATTGTGGAGCGCAACATTTCAGAGCTGCTGAAGCGGCAGCAGCTGGAGGAAAAGCAAAAAAGCTGGCAGGACGCCCTGGCCGACACCGTAACCCAGTTTACCGGCAGCCTGCGGTTTGTAGCCATTCATCTGGCGCTGTTTGGCGGCTGGATTGTCTGGAACCTGGGCTGGCTGGGCCTCAAGCCGTTTGATCCTTCGTTTGTGGTGCTGGCCATGTTTGCCTCCGTGGAAGCTATTTTCCTGTCCACCTTTGTCCTCATTAGCCAGAACTGAATGTCAGCCCAGGCCGATAAGCGGGCCGATTTGAACCTGCAGGTTAGCTTGCTGAGTGAACACGAAATAACGCGGCTGATTATCCTGGTAACAGCCATGGCCAAAAAGCTTGATATCGAGGAAGCTAACCACCCCGAAATTCCGGAGCTGGCCCGCGACGTGAAGCCGGAAAAGGTGCTCGACACCCTCGACAACTACAAGCAGAAATTTCAGGACTCCGGCGCCACCGTTACTTCCAGCTAAGCCGTCTACTACCCAGTCTTTTTATAGGTAAGAAAGCCACCAGTGCGCGTGGCGGGCCTTGTAGTTACGGTACCAGCGGCACGGCCAGTACAAGGCTACCACCACCAGCAGCCACACCACGTAAGCTCGTAGCAAGCTGGGCTGGTACGCGGCGGGCCAATCCTTAGCGGCGGTAAATCCAAAATTAACGGGCGTGCCAAAGGCTAACCGCGTCCAGACCCAGGCGCTAACGCTAATCAGGGCCAGATGCAGCAGGTAGTAAAAAAATGGCACCTGCCCAAAGGTGCGCAGGGCCTGACTTATCCTGCCGGTAGAACCCTCTACGGCACTGAGCAGCAGCAAAGCTACCCCCAGCGTCAGGCACAAAAAGAGCAGGGACGGCGGATACTTCGTCACGTTGAGAAAAGATAACACGCTGTAGCCCAACCCGCGGGCCTGCACGCTCCAGGGCACGGAGTCGCCGTACCAGTTAGTGGCGCGCAGGGCTCCAAACAGCACCAGTAGCCCCGTCCCAGCCAGCCGTAGCCGCCGCTGGCGCTGGGCTACCGGCACCAAAAACCAGGGCCCAAAACAATAGCCGGCCACCAGCACCGCCACCCAGGGCACCAGCGTGTAAGCGGCCAGCAACGGCGGTAGCCCGGGCAGCGGAATAACCGTGGGGCCATTATGCAACAGTGCGAGCAGCGCATCAGAAGTGGTGGCGAGCTGAACAGGGGGCAGGGCGTTGTGCCCCGCAATCAAGACGAGAGCCAGCAGGCCCAGCAGCCAGCGCGGCAGCCACAGCACGCCCGCCAGCAGCACCATACCCCAGCCAATTACCCATATTACTTGCAGCAGGAGCAGTTGGTAGCCCCACTGCAACAGAAAGTTAATCACTATCAGCTCCAGCCCAATCAGCCACAGGCCCCGCGTGAGCAAAAACTTGCGTACGTGGGATCTGTCAGTATGCTTTTGTTGGTACAAAAAAATACTAAAGCCTGCTAGCAGCACGAAAGTTGGAGCACAGAAATGCGTAATCCAGCGCGTGAAAAAGAGCAGGGCTGAAGCCTGACTAACCTCTTCGGGGCGTACCGGGGTAGGGCTCCAGAATTCGCGCACGTGGTCCAGAGCCATTACCACCATCACTAGCCCCCTTGCTACATCAATGGCCTGTACGCGTGGAGCGGTGGCACGGCCGCTCCCTGGTAAGGCTACAGCAGCAATGGTGTGCTTCATAGATTAGAGGTGGCTTAAGATTGGGAAGCAGATAGTAAGTACAAGATGCTTCCAAAAATGATAGATTGCACCGTTCTGACTTATAGCGGAAAAAGCTACCGATTTTCCGGAGCCGCAGCATCCGGCTCGTCCCTGCTACTTTACTTGCAGTGGCCTAATGGTTAAATCGATATCCTTTAGCTGAAACGAGTGCAAAAACAGTTTAAGCCGCTACAACAACTAACACTGTAAATCTTATCCGTGTCATAAATCAGGGTAGTAAAAATGGTGACACATCTACGTGTCACCATTTTTACTACCCTGATTTATGACACAAAATCCTTATTACATATCTTCTCTACAACGATTAGCATAGCTTTCACACACTACTAGCTGAGTAATATCTCAAGGCGCTGTTTCACCATCGTGCATCAACGGTTCGTCTAAGCGGTTTCCGGGTGGGCGCCCGCCCAAACCAATAGTAATGATGCTAGAAGAGTCCTGTAAAAAAGCAACCGAAATCGTGAAATGCTCGCCTCATTTGGTAAGTCGAGCAAACAATCTGGGTTTGTGAATTATATAATACCGTCACCCGGAGCAGGAGCATGGGCCTTTATATGTCAGCACCACTTTGCTTCAGCAACAGTTCGCGTAGTTCTCGGGTGGGAAGGCCTTCTCTCTACTCAGGAATGAAGAGCCGAGCTAACGATTGTATGGCACGGTATGTAATGCAGGCTACTACTAATCGACACCACATTAGAGTAGCCAGTGCTAAGGCTTTACACTGAAGTAGGCACCAAACAAAAGAAGCATGCCCAGGGGCATGCTTCTTAGCTTCTGAGAAGAAGAAAGGTCGATTAAGCGCGACGCACCTTAACGGCGTTCAGCCCTTTGCGGCCCTGCTCTACTTCGAACTCTACCTTGTCATTGTCGCGAATTTCGTCAATGAGGCCGGTTACGTGTACAAAAATGTCTTCGCCGGTTTCAGCGTTGTTGATGAAACCAAAGCCTTTGGTTTCATTAAAGAATTTTACGGTTCCTGTCTGCATGATGCTAGGAGGTGAATGATGATGAAGCAACCAGCAGCGAAACCCTATATATTAATTCAGCACGCGAATTAACGATAGTGACACGAGGCGATTTGCCTTTAACGATGTAAACATACGCATTATTTTTAGATTTTGCCTCCACCGGCGAGGAAGAGCTGTTTACGGCTCAGCCAGCCAGAGTGCACTGGGCTGCGCAGCTGCAGCATTGAAGCCATTTGTAGTCAGAAGCACGCGAGGGCTAGTAGACCTTCTTCGGCAACTTACTGGCGTGCTCCTCCTACTTGCTTAGGCCAAATTAAGCAGCCGTCTTTGGCACTACTGTTCACCCACTTGGGAAGCCGAAACGTTGGGCAGCTTCGCTTCGCGGGAGCTGCCAGACAACAGGCTGGGCTTACAGTTGGTAGCCTTCGTTTACCACAAACGTTTTAAGCAGAATGAGCATGCCCTCATCGATATCGGGCAGATGAGCATCCAGGAACGTAGACCGGAACGGGTTGATATAGCCGGTGAGACGGAGGTAATCCTCACCCGACACTACTTGAAACCCCATCGACCAATCGGCAAACACGCGGGAGCCAATTGGGCCATCGGCTAGGGTATGGACGCGGGTGTGCCGGTAGTCGGCCTGAATTGTAGCCTAGATCTGGCGCACCGCAGGTGCCTGCCCTTCCAGTACCTGCAGAAAGCTACCGTTGCTATAAAGAAGGAGCCCGGTGATATGCAGCCGCTGGTTATTGGCCCTCGACTGTCGCAGCAGAAACTTCAGCTCTGCCGTAGTAGGTAGCCCAACAGCAGAACTCTGATAGACGATATGATGCATAGCCGAAGGAAAGGGTGCGCCATTATTGGGCGAGGGTGTCTGCTCCTTGAGTGAGCAGGCCTAACATACTGGTCCCGTTCTCGAAAAACAAGCAAACCGGCGGCTACTCCCGGCTGTCAATGGTTTAAAAACTACCCGGCAGCCCCACACTACGCACAAAGGCCGGCTCCGAATACACAATCCGAAGTCGGCCTTTTCACCCGCGAATTCTACTAATTCTGCTATAGAACAGAAGGGTAGTGCCTACCCAACCTGCACCACAATTTTGCCGAAGTGGGAGCCACTACCCATGTAGGCTAGCGCTTCTTTGGCTTGGTCGAAATCAAAGGTTTTGCTGATAACCGGCTTCAGCTGATTTCGGTCGAAGGCGTGGAGCATGTCGGTGAGCATCTGAGTGCTACCCACGTAAATCCCCTGGATGCGCTGGGTGTTGATGGGCACCATGCCCAGGTTGGGCGCTTCGTCGTTGGGGCCACCCACGGCCCCGATCTGGAAGATGCTGCCCCCGGCTTTGAGGGCTTTAACGGAGCGGGCCATTTGGCCAGCCACTTCCAGCACATAATCAACGCCTTGGCCCTGGGTTAAGGCCCGTACTTGCTCGTCCCAGTTGGGCGTTTCTTTGTAGTTAATGACCAGGTCGGCGCCCATTTCCCGGGCTTGCGTCAGCTTTTCCTCAGAGCTAGAGGTGATAATTACCTGAGCGCCCATGAGCTTGGCTATCTGCAAACCAAAGATGGAAACCCCACCCGTACCTTGTAGCAGCACGGTATCGGTGGGCTTGAGTTGGGCCTGCACCACCAGAGAGTGCCAGGCCGTTACGCCAGCGCAGGGAAAGGCAGCCGCTTCCGCAAAGGAAAACGAGTCGGGTACTTTGGCCACCGAATTTTCCGGAAAGGTCACGTACTCGGCCAGTACGCCATCGGTGCTGCCGCCCAGGGAGCGGGCAGTTTTGGCGGCCGAGAACGAGCCGTCGTGCCAGTCGGGAAAGAAGTTAGCAGCTACCCGGTCGCCCACCTGAAGGGTTGTCACGCTGGAACCAACTTCGGTTACTACCCCCGCCGCGTCGCTGAAGGGAATAAAAGGCAACTTCTCGCCGGGGTAGCCAAACCAACCGTTGGCCAGGGCCCAGTCGCGAAAATTCAGGGACACGGCTTTCACCTGAATTTTTACTTCGTGGTCGTGCACAGTGGGCTCGTCGTAGTCACTGAGCTTGAAATTTTCCAGGCTTTTGGGCCCGTGCAGCTTGTATGCTTTCATAAGGGAGGTGCGCAGTTGCGTAAAGCCCGAACAACCTGCCTACCCTGCCAATTGTTCGGCACCCGCCCGCCGCGGTAGCTTACTGGCTATAGCGCAGGGCATCCTTGCGCATCCAGCCGGTGGTTGTCACCTTTTCCCAGTTGGTGAACCGGACGTACACGGCTTCTCCGCGCTCTTCTCCCAGGCGCACTTTATCGCCCTGCACGCAGTGAGCCTTGCGGGGCTGCGTTAAATCAGAAGAATGGTAGAAGTATGAGCGGGCTACCTGCACTACGGCCGTTTGAGGCCCGACAGCGCGGTCAGGCGCCGGGGTGGCCGTGGGGGCCGGGTCTATTTCGTAACTGTAGGTATCCTCCGAATTTGACGTTTCGGGCTGAGGAACAGGGCGTGTGGGTTGGGCTGGCCGGGTTGCGGCCGTGGTCGGGCAGTTGCTCAGGCGGCTTAGCTCGTTTGTCTTCAGCCAACCCGCTACAATAGCGCCGTTAGGCGTTTTAAAGCGGGTTTTAACGAAGCCTCCGCGTTCCTCTTCCCCGTGCACTACGTCGCCGCGCAGCAGGTAGCGGCCGGTGGATTTAGCTTGTTCGGGAGAAGAGAAAAAGTAGGCGGTTTCGGCCACTACCAAGTATTGGCCGCTGGCCCGAAAAGGCTGTGTTGCATCGTCTGGGGTACCTTCTGCAGTAGTAACCTCAGCGGGGGTAGCGGCCGGGCGGCTGGTTTGCAACTCAGCATCCGGCCGTCGCGCTTTGTCGTCGGAGCAGGAGCTTAGCCAAGTGGCTCCTACCGCCCCTACCCCCAGCAGCACCCCTGTAACCAGGCCGCGGGCCGCCTGGCGCACCAGGGGCGTTGCTTGCGGGGGGCTCCCGGCGCGGGCCGCCGCGGCCGCCACGGGCCGGGCGGCTGGCACTTTCTCTTGCTGTAGCTTACTCATGAGCGTATCGGTTGGCAGGAAACTTCCGTTGTTGCTGACCGGTATGCGTACGCAGTTTCAAACCTTCCGGCCGAGGAAGAGGTAGTACAACTTCCCGGTAACTGCCGGGCTTGCGTGCCGCCGCCCGAAAGTTATTGTTCCGGACGCCAGAGGCAACAAGGTTACTCTCGACAGTTTATGACTTCTCTTGTGTTAGAACAGCCCACCTCTTCGCCCGCCAACCCAACAACTGCCACGCCACCAGCTACCATTGTGCTGGCCGGCGCTACCGGGGCCCTAGGCTTGCTGATTGCCCACCACCTCCGGCTACGGGGCGCCACCGTGCGGGCCCTGGTTCGGCCCGGCGCCACTACCAAAGCGGAAGCTGCGTCGTTGCGGCTCCAGGGCGCGGAGGTAGTGGCTGTGGAGTACACGGAGGCCGCTGCCCTAACGGCCGCCTGCACCGGGGCTTCCTGCGTGGTTTCTGCCTTATCGGGGCTGCGGGAAGTAATTGTGGACGCCCAAACTCAGCTGCTGCATGCGGCTGTAGCGGCGGGCGTGCCGCGCTTTATTCCCTCCGACTTTTCCGCCGACTTCACCCGGCTTCCCGAGGGCTCTAACCGAAACTTTGACCTGCGCCGGGAGTTTCAGCGGCGGCTCGATCAGGCGCCCATTCGGGCTACCTCCATCCTGAATGGCATGTTTACGGACTTGCTGACCGGACAGGCGCCCTTGATTCTGCCGGGTCCGCGGCGGGTGGTGTACTGGGGCGATGCCGACCAGCCCCTGGACTTCACGACTATGATTAACACGGCCGAATTTACGGCCGCTGCCGCCCTGGACGATACCACGCCGCGTTACCTGCGCATAGCCGGTGAAGTAGCCACCATCCGTGGGCTGCAAACGGCGGCGCAGCAAGCCACCGGCCACCGCTTTAAGTTGCTGCGAGTGGGCGGTTTGGGCGTCCTTGCTACCATGATTAAGGTGACCCAAACCCTGGTACCGGCCCATAACGAGGTGTTTCCGCCCTGGCAAGGCATGCAGTACCTGCACAATATGCTCAGCGGCCAGGCCAAGCTGGCCGAGCCCCTGGACAACACCCGCTACCCCGGCATCCGCTGGACGCCGGTGCGGGAAGTGCTGGCGGCCAGCAAGTAACCGTAGGCTTACTTAAGGTAAGTTTTTAAGCCCCACACGCCTTCTTTCAGCCCGACGCAGCATTCGCTGAGTCGGGCTGTTTCTTTTAAGCTAGCAGTCACCAACATGTTAGGTCAAATCAGGCAGCAGGGCGTGGGGCGCGCAAAGCAGCCACCACCGCCAGGTAAAACGGAGGATAGCCAGCGGGATTTTCAGGTGCAGTTACGTTACTTTCCAGTAGACTTAAGCGCCCAGTTGCTGAGGCACACGACTTTCAGCACCCTGCCTCCTACCCTTACCATTTATCTATCTTATGAAAAAGTCAGTAGTGCTAGGTGCCTTGCTCAGCCTGTTTTCACTCGGGCAGGCCGCCGCTCAATCCTCTGGCCCGACCGGCCCCACCCCCAAGGGCAACGCAAAACCGGGCGGCGCGGCAACGCGGGCGGGCAACCCGGTTTTTCCGGGCTGGTACGCCGATCCGGAGGCCGTCATATTTGGCAAAACGTACTGGATTTACCCTACCTACTCCGCGCCATTCGACCAGCAGGTGCACCTGGATGCGTTTTCCTCACCGGATCTGGTACACTGGACCAAGCACCCGCGCATTGTAGATACTACCAGCATTACGTGGGCCCGCCGGGCCATGTGGGCGCCGGCGGTTGTCCAGAAAAGCGGCAAGTACTTTCTGTTTTTTGGGGCCAACGATGTGCATGAGGGCGAGGTAGGCGGCATTGGCGTGGCGGTGGCCGACCGGCCAGAGGGTCCGTTCCGGGACTACCTGGGCAAGCCTTTGGTAGGGAACATTCATAACGGCGCCCAGCCCATTGACCAGTTTGTATTTCAGGATACTGATGGGCAATACTACCTACTCTACGGAGGCTGGTCGCACTGCAACATCGCGCGCCTCAAGCCCGATTTCACCGGCCTGCTCCCCTACCCCGACGGCACCACGTTCAAGGAAATCACGCCCGAGCACTATGTAGAAGGCCCCCTTATGTTCCGCCGCCAGGGCAAGTACTACTTCATGTGGTCGGAAGGCGGCTGGGCCGGCCCCGATTACTCCGTAGCCTATGCCGTAGCCGATTCGCCGCTGGGCCCCTGGAAGCGGGTGGGCAAAATTCTGCAGCAGGACCCGGCCGTGGCTACCGGCGCCGGCCACCACTCCGTGGTGCAGGTGCCGGGCAAGGATGAGTGGTACATCGTCTACCACCGCCGTCCCCTCACCGAAACCGACATGAATCACCGCGTCACCTGCATCGACCGAATGTATTTTGACGCTCAGGGCCGCATTCAGCCGGTAAAAATTACCAAGGAAGGCGTGGCCGCGCGCAAGCTGTAGGCAGGCGGCGCCAGCACTTCGCCGTTAACCTGCAACTTAGCCGTTAACTTCTTCAGTATCATCTCGTAAACCCAAGCACACCTTTCTACACCTTATCTACCCAACCCGTATGCGCCTGCTTGCCCTGGCCTGCTTTTGCGCCGCCCACGCGCTGTGGGGGTGCTCCTCCAAGGAGGTAGATAGGCGTCAGCCCAAGCCGGCTACGGCCGTGCTGGTATTCTCGAAAACCAGCGGCTTCTACCACGAGTCCATTCCCGCGGGCATCCGAGCCATTCAGGCCTTGGGGCAGGAAAACAACTTCCGGGTGGATACTACCACGGATGCCGGTTTGTTTACTGCGGCCCGGTTGCAGTCCTACCAGGCAGTGGTGTTTTTGAGTACTACTCAAGATATACTGAATGAGACTCAGCAGACGGCCTTTGAGCAGTTCATCCGAAGCGGACGAGGGTTTGTGGGTGTCCATGCCGCCACCGATACCGAATATAACTGGCCCTGGTACGGACGGTTGGTAGGCGCTTATTTCGATGGGCATCCGGCCATTCAGCCGGCCACTATTAGAGTGGTGCACTCTGCTCATCCGGCCACTGCCGGTTTGCCGGCCCGCTGGTCGCGCACCGATGAGTGGTATAATTTCCGCAGTATCAGCCCTGATCTTACCATCCTGGCAACGCTCGACGAAAGCACGTACTCCGGGGGCACTAACGGGGCTAACCACCCTATTGCCTGGTGCCATGAGGTTGATGGTGGCCGAGCATTCTACACGGCCGGCGGACACACCACCGAGAGCTTCGGTGAGCCTTTATTCCGGCAACACCTGTTGGGCGGCATACAGTACGCCCTCGGCAAGAAGTAGAGCCCTAGCTCAGCGCTTGCCCAGGAGTGCGGGCGATTGGGCTGTGTGGACAGTGGAAACTTTTGAGGTAACAAAAGGCCGTCATGCCTAGCCCCCCGGCACAACTTGTACGCCGAAGGAAAATACAGGCATGACCCCTAGGGCCGCGGCCGGGTAACACGCTCTAGCCTACGGCTTCCGCAACACCCACCGAAAGCTGATGCCTTTGGATTCATCGGTCTGCAAATCCAGCTGCCCCGGACCGGGGCTGACCGGTTTGGCGAGCAGCGGCGTCAGGGCGCCATCAGCAGCTACCAGCGCCAGATTTTGATAGGCAATGAAAATGAGCAGCTGGTCGCCAGACTGATAGGCATTCATCCAGGGCCGCAGATCCAGCGCGGCATGCTCGACGAGCCGGCTGGGAAATACGGGTCGGCCCCGGCGCAGCAAGGTCACCTGCGCGTGCCGAAACCGGTACTACTGCTCCGGGCACCCGGCTTCGGGCGCTACTTGTAGCAGTACCGTGGGTAGCAAGGCGCTACCAGTGACGGACATTTCCTGGGGGCCACGCAGCCGCCGGATAACGGGCCGGGCACAGCGTGTTTGAGCCCTGGCCACAGTCGCCAAGCAAAACAGCGGGAGGAATAGCGTTTTCAGCATGGAGGCGGGCTATGAGCACCCTGTTACAGCCAGGAAGCCCAGCCACAAGTATACCCTGCCGGATGGTGTTTCCTATGCCCGGCAATTTCTCCAACCTTATCCGACAGAGCTAGTCGCCAACAGCGCCGCCTGGAGTTTCCCAAGCGGCGCTGATAACGGGTTACTACTAACGAGACCGGGGTGTTTTTTTCACTTAACCCCAGGTACCGGCTCACGCCAGCCCAGACGCGGCAGGGCGTTTTGCAGACTCTCATCGTCTGGCTCCGTACGCTACAGTGGCCGCGGGCAGTAAGTTGTTTTTCCGCCGGTGCTTTCGGCCAGCAGCTACTGGGCTGCCCTGGGCTACTTCAGCTTGATGCCTTGGGCCTGCATTGCCTGCTCCTGCTTGGCCTGGTTGGCCAGGAACTCCTGGTGCTGGGCTTCCGTGCGCTCGGAGCCGAGGCGGGCCAGATGCTCGCGCACCTGGTCGGCGGGCAAATCGTTGCAGTAGATGGGGCCGCCCGGCTGCTGCCGCCACGACTCGCGCATGGTGCCGCCATCGAGGGCGTCGAAGCCCAGCTCTTCTACCAGCTGCATTACTTTCTGCTTGGCAGCGGCATCATCAGAAGCCACGGGCAGGGCAATGCGGCCGGGCGTGCCAGCGGGCTTCCCGTTCTTCTCCAGGTGCTCGGCGAAAATGTTGTTGAACACTTTTACCACCGGGCGGCCCAAGTGCTGCTGCACCCAGCCGCTTTCGGTCAGGTCGCCGGTTTCCAGCTCCGGAATCTGACCGTCGCGCAGCAGGGGGTAGTAGTTGCTGGTGTCGATGATGGGCACCCCAGCCGGTACGCCCTCGAACAGGTTTTTGGGCAGATCCGGGATTTTCTCCAGCGGAATGGTTACCACAATAAAGTCGCTGCCGCGGCGGGCCGCTTCCTCGGCCGTAACGGGGGTAGCGCCGGTTTTCTGGGCTAGGTCCTGCAGCGTCTCGGGGCCGCGGGAGTTGGCAATGTATACAGAGTGGCCTAGATCAGTTAGCCGCACGGCGAGGGCGCTGCCGATGTGGCCGGCACCAATGATTCCGATGTTCATGGGTTGTGTTATTTGGTTCATGCGCCGCTGATGTGCCGGTGCAGGCTGGTAAACAGCGGAAGTGGGCGTTTTGCTTTTTTCTTTTGGATATAGTCTAAAATGAGCAACGCCGCCGAAGCGCAGCTTTGGCGGCGTTGAATACAACGATGGGGCAGTTATCCTATAACCAAGTGCTAAGCCAATAAGCATTAGTGAGCACTGTAGCATGGTCGACAGTAAGTATAGGCTCAGGGTCAAACTGGTTGTTCTCGCTTACCCTCGTCCCTTCGCATAGCATTACAACATGTTTTGCTAATAGCTTGGACATGTTAGTTAAGTAATGCATCAACTGTAAATGGTTATCCAGATGGTTGAATTGCCTTGGGTCAATATCTCCATCAATCTCATCCTCGATTCGAAAGAAGCAATTAACCTGAACTTCACCCACAAGAATACTTGCAAAAGGCCAGCCGTCTACCTGATTATCATCCCAGCATTTTACAACCGCGGCAAAATCTATTTTCTCATGTTCCTGTTCATTTGCATCACGAAACATGACCTTATAAGTAGCATTGATAAAGTCAATCCATTTGCTCCAATCGTCACGGGTAGTAGCCAGAACACATATATCCGGCAATGAGCCGTCGGGAGTGTAGATGTATTTTTTTATATTCTCCCAGCTAAGCTCGGCTACATCGACTTGCATACACTACACTTTAATTATTTCCGCCTCGGAATTCTTATCAGCGCTCCTATAAAGAGAGACCTATATGACTAACTAATAGTTGAACTACAATTCAACTCAAATAGAAAAAAATCACATATACTGTCGACTAGCACCTGTGACATCGTATTCATAGGGATTATCTCTATTGTACACGACTGTTACGGTTGCGCCCTCCGGGTAACGAGGTATAGCAAATGATACTCCGTGAAGTAATTCTGCTTCAATTGTTTGCCCCTCGTGTGTTGTAAACCGAACAATAGGGCGCACAGTAGTATTCTGCCCCCACTTTATTTTATTACGCACTACTACACCTTGCACACGAACCCCATTCCGCTGCATTCTATCATAGTGATTCGGTGGTGGTAAAATAGCAGGTGATTAGCCATCTGCTTCTATGCGTTGGTTATGCGCATCGATGACGAGTTGCAAGCGGATGC
>NZ_BMGS01000003.1 GCF_014640315.1 Hymenobacter glacieicola | reverse complement strand
CTTTTTTTCAAGCGAGCCGCTTTCTTTTGTTGCTGATCAGCTTCCGATTGAAGCGGGCTGCAAAGGTAGGAACTGGTGTTGCACTTTCCAAGTTCCAGGGCAGAAAACTTTTTTTCGCGTTTTCCTCTCCCTTGTTCTCCTTAGCCCGTTTCTCGGCTAGAAGCGGGCTGCAAAGGTACTACCTAGTAGTTGTCTTTTGCAAGGAAGCAACGAAAGTTTTTCGCCTCTTCCTGTCCGCTTCCGGCTGAATCGGGGTGCAAAGGTAGCACTCCGCGTGGCAACTGTGCAAGCCCTACAAAAACTTTTTTTTTCGGGAGTCTCTCCGGACTAGAGCAAGTGGCAACCGAGTACCCAGCATGAGTCGCACCGCGTGCTCTGCTTGGCCCCACCGCGTTTCGGTTTGGGAGTGCAAAAGTGCAGCATGGAAGTAGAATCTCCAAACCTAGCCTCACTTTTTTCCGTTTAAGTCGCTGCTTTTTTGAAGTAGCTGTATTTATACGGCAGATAGGCAAACACTTAACAGTTGAAAATTTGTTCCACCTAAATGAAAAAAGGCTTTTACTTAATGTAAAAGCCTTTCAAATAAGCCAGTAAACTGCCTTCAGGGACGATAGGAATCTATGTATTGCTGAACTTCTCTAATACTGGACTGGTATTGCAGGGCTTCGTATACCCGATAGAAGTTCTGACGATCAGCTACCCGAGCGTACATATACTTGGCTAGCTCTATCCGATTACGGTCAAATGCCATTGTAGCAACAAACCGCCGGGCATCATCAGCGGGTATGCTGGTTTCCCGCAGGGCCTCCCGAATGATAGCCAGCTTATTATCGTCAAAGGATTGGCGCTGTACGGTTTCCCATAAGGCCTCGACTTCCTGCGGGGCCATTACATAGGGCTCAGCAGAATACGAATCATTCGGATAGCTAGGACTATTGCCGTAATCAGGTAGGGGAGCTGGTGGTATGGCGGGAGGATAGTTGCCTCGAGGGCCATTGCCGTAGCTACCGCGGGCGATGGGAAAGGCCGAAACTTTTCGTAGCACCGGAGGATACCCATTACGAGCTACTAGCACAAAGTTGGTTTCAAGGCCCCCGTCTAAGAACACTTGCGTGCGGTAAGCAATGCTGCGGCCATATCTGGTGGGTATGAGGAACTCCGCCTGGTGGTAACCTGGGGCGAGTCGGTCAAGGGAAACCTGTCGGGCACCACCCCGGGTAAGAACCCGGCCATCGAACACGAGTTGAAACAGCATACCACGCTCCGCAGTGAAGTTTGCATTAGCAGGAGCGGCCTGCACGCAAGCGGCCAGCAACAGGAACAGCGCAGTACAGAGTAGTAAAGTCTTTTTCATGGTAGCAGCAGTAAGCAGATTGGGGGTTCGACCTACTGATGCCCAAGCCAAGTATTATGCCAACTCTATACTTACTATATATAGGAGCCGGGAGCTGGACTACCGCATATTCAGAGGTAGCCACCCATCATCTGACCTGTACCTATTATAGTATAGATGCAGAAAAGCCCGAGCTACGGCTGTAACTCGGGCTTTAGCGGGTTCTTTGCTGCGTTTACTCAGCTATTCGGGTGACTTTGAATTCCGTCCGGCGGTTACGCTGGTAGTCCTCCTCCGTTTTGGCGCCTTTCACTACGGGCAACGATTCGCCGTAGCCTTTAGCGGTAATACGGGATTTGTCGATGCCTTTGGAGACGATGTAGGCTACTGCTGACTCGGCCCGGCGCTGGGAGAGTGCCATGTTATAGGCGTCTTTACCGCGGGAGTCAGTGTGTGAGCTTAGCTCAATCGTGATTTTGGGGTTGTCGTTGAGGGTTTGCACGAGCTTATCCAACTCCACTGCCGCATCAGAGCGGATATCTGCCTTATCGTAGTCGTAGAAAATGTTGTCGACTACAATGGCTTTGTTTTTCACGATCTTGGTAAGGGTCAGAGTTACTGGCACTCGTACATCGTTCATTAGGTCAGGTAGGGCATCCTGGGCCGGCCGGCGGCCGACGGTGCTGAGGGAGTTGCGGGCGGCAAAGTAGCCCGCCCGATCAGCAATCAGGGAATAGCTGGCAGTAGCAGTATCCAGCCGCATGCTGAATTTACCATCGGCGGCCGTTGTCACTTCCTGCAGTTTCTGGCCGTTGCTGCCGTACAGGGTCACCGTTTCGTTGGCGACGGGAGCCGTCTGCCCAGTCCGGTCATTGCGCTCTACCAGCGTACCATCGGCGTAGAAGGTAACGTACTTGTAGGGTCGCTCCCGGAACAGGTAGAGGTCGTCGGAGCCCTTGCCGCCTACTCGGTTCGAAGCAAATACTCCTACCCGCTGCCCCGTGAAGAAGGGCGCGAAATCGTCGCCGTTGCTGTTAATAGGAGCGCCTAGGTTGGTGACTTTGCCTTTCTGCACCTTGAAGATATCGAGCTTGCCAAAGCCGGGGTGCCCGTCGGAGGAGAAGTATAAGGTACCATCCGGGGCAATGGCGGGAAAGTTTTCGTTGCCGGGCGTATTGATTTGGTCGCCCAGGTTTTCGGGGGAAGAAAAGCGGCCAGGGCTTTCCATGGTCGACTTGTAGAGGTCGTTGCCACCGAGGCCCCCCTTGCGGGTAGACGTAAAGTAAAGCGTCTGGCCGTCGGGTGAGAAAACCGGCGAAAATTCATCGGCCGTGCTGCTGTTCACGCCGCGCAGAATTTCCGGCTCGCTCCACGCACCGTTTTTGTAATAGGAAGCCCAGAGGTCAACGCTTAGGTAGCCTTTCTTGGACCCATCGTTGGAGCGGGCGAATACCATCATCTTGCCATCGGGCGAGTAGGTAGCACTGGCCTCATGCCGATTTTCGGAGTTGAAGATGGGCTCAAGCTTCCGAACCGTACCGCCCGTAAGTTTCTGCTCGTCGTCAAATTTGATGGCATACAGGTCGTTAAACCCTTCCCCGTTGCCCTGAAACACTTTGCCTTCGCGGCCAGAAGCAAAAACCAGTTCCTTGGTTTCAGGCATGCGCGTGGCGCTAAACTCAGCTGCCGGCGTGTTGATCTGATCCAGAGGGGTTACTTCATCATTGGTGCGCATGGCCAGCAGGGCCGTGGAAGCCCGGGCCGTGCGAGCCGCCGTTTCCGCCTGCTCGGCCAGGGTGCGGTTGCTCCCCGCTTGGGCGTAAGTTTCAAACTGGGTAGCGGCTTCCTCCGTTTTGCCGGCAGCCCGCAAAGCCTGAGCGTAGCGGAAGCCAGCATCCGGTGCTTTGGCTTTGCCGTCTAGCGCCGCTTTATAATAGGGCTCAGCTAGCTCCAGGCGGTTGGAAAGGCGGTAAGACTCGGCAATCCGGTAGTTCGATTGCGCGACGTTACGGCCCTTAGCCACATCCTTTTTATATAAGGCAATAGCGGTTTCGTACTCGCCCTGGGTAAAGCGCTTATCGGCTTTGCTTACGCTGCCAGACGTAGCGCAACCCGTAAGCAGCGCGGCCGAGGTAGCTACGGCACCTAGTAGAATATAGGTTTTCATGAAGGACAGGGATGGGATGGGTGCGATACCAAAACGAATAACGAACATTTTGGTGTCAAGTATATCAAGATACAACCAGTAGCGGGAAAATCCGCTCAGGAAACCACGGGCTGAAAGTAACGGGCTAACCAGGTAGAAGCAGCCGGCGCGGGCCAGGCAGTCCGCAACTGTCCTACCGTGCTAATGGTGTTATCGAAGTACAAGGTGGTAGCCTGAACTCTGCCAGCCGTTACGGCTGCACGAAGCTCCCGACGATCCAGAAGCAGCAGCTGCTCTTGTGCTAGAAACGCCAGCCTCGATTTATCCAGCAGTTGCAGACCGAGTTGTTCCTCTATGCTACGCACAAAGCGCACCGAAGCATCAATGGAGCAGCCGCTGGCATCTGCTACTGCCTCATTGAGGCCGATTACCAGAAACTGGCGGTGCAGTATCTGGGCGGAAGCGGCCAGCGTGCGGCCGTGGCTGGTCCAGTCCGCCGCAAATTTACGGAGGGCCGGCTCTAGAGCAACTAGTTCAGCGTCGGTGAACGGGCGGTTTGCCTGGTAAATCCAGAGGCGAGCCGACGCAGGTAATTCGTTGAAGGGTACGTACATACTATAAGTCGCGAGAAGAAAGTATTGCCAGGCAGCTAGTATGCTGGCTGGGGCTGATATAGTTACAAAGAAACAGCCCCGCCCGGAAGTTCCGGCGGGGCTGTGTTACTACGTGTTTGTAGGCCAGAGCAATTTTATGCATTCAGGCCTTCGGCGGAGGCAATCAGCTCGGCTAGGTCAAACACTTGCACGTCGGATTCGCGCTCCTTGTTTTTCACGCCGTCGGCCATCATGGTCATGCAGAAGGGGCAGGCAACGGCAATAACGCTGCCGCCGTGGTTAGAGCCTGCCGGTAGTGCGGGGGCCGTGCTTTCCGCGCCTTGCAAGTTGCGGAGCACTTCGGCATTACCGTCCAGGGTAGCCAATGCCTCTTCGGCGCGCTCAATGTTAACGTCTTTTTTGCCGGGTTCGGGCTCTTTCCACATCTGCGCGCCACCGGCACCGCAGCAGAGGCCGTTGGTTTTGCAGCGCTTCATTTCCAGCAGGTCGGCATCCAGCACTTCCAGCACGGCGCGCGGGGCCTCGTAAATGTTGTTGGCGCGGCCCAGGTAGCAGGAATCGTGGAAGGTGATGCGGCGTCCCTTGAACGATTCCCCGCCTTCGGCCGTGACCTTACCCTCGTTGATGAGTTGCTGCAGGAAGGTGCTGTGGTGAATCACCTCGTACTCGCCCCCTAAGGCAGGGTACTCGTTTTTAATGGTGTTGAAGCAATGCGGGCACGCTGTTACTACCTTTTTGATGCCGTAGCCATTGAGGGTAGTAATGTTTTGCATAGCCTGCATCTGGAACAAGAACTCGTTACCCGCACGCTTGGCTGGGTCACCGGTGCAAGATTCTTCCATGCCTAGCACGGCGTAGTTGACGCCCACGTGCTCTAGGATTCGGACGAAAGCCCGCGTTACCCGCTTGTACCGGTCGTCGAAGGCACCGGCGCAGCCTACCCAGAACAACACTTCCGGCGTTTCGCCCCGGGCCGCCAGATCGGCCATCATCGGAACGTTGATTTGACGTTTTTCCATTAGAAGCTAGAAGGGAGAAGCCGGGAGCTAGAAGCAGCTACCACCGACTTCAGAAAGTAAATGAAGGGGGAAAGATTGGCAACAGCCCTAGCGCTGCGCCACAGCGGCCTTGTCCGTCACGAACAGATCATCGGCCCAGTTAAAGCGGTCGGAGGGGGAGAAAGCCCAGGGCGCGCCGTTGTTCTCGATGTTGCTGAACATCACGTTCAGGGAGTTAGGGGCGGCTGATTCTTCCAGTACCAGGAAGCGGCGCATTTCCACGATGCTTTCCAGGGGGTTGATGTTGACGGGGCAGGCTTCTACGCAGGCGTTGCAGGTAGTGCAGGCCCACAGCTCTTCGGGCGTCACGTAGCCGCGCAACAAGGTATGGTTCTCCTTGTCGAGCTGTTCTTGCTCACTGTGCTTGGCTTCCTTACCGTACAGGTTCGGGTTGAAAATAAGGGGCGAGTTATACTTTTCCTCCACCCGGTCGCGGGTGTCCATGATGATTTTGCGCGGCGAGAGAAGCTTGCCGGTGAGGTTGGCCGGGCACACGGAGGTGCAGCGGCCGCACTCCGTGCAGGAATACGCGTTCAGCAGATTGGTCCAGGCCAAGTCGTCCACGTCTTTGGCCCCGAAGGGGGTAGGCGCGGCCGCCGAGCCATCGGGTTCGGTGGCGGGCGCGGGCACCTGGTAGCTGGGGTCCATCATGGCTTTTACCTCGTGGGTAATGCTTTCCACGTTCGAGAACTGCCCCTGCGGCACCAGCCGCGAGTAGTACACGTTGGGGAAGGCCATGATGATGTGGAAGTGCTTGGAGCTCGGCAAGTAGTTCAGGAACAGCAGGATACCCACAATGTGAGCCCACCAGCCTATCCGTTCCAGCACGTGCAGCGCGGTCGGACTATCGGGTAGCAACCCGGTCAGGAACTGGCTAACGGGGTAGGCGCCCGGCAGGTCCGCGCCGTGCAGCTTCAAGTCAGCGGCATTCATGGTGAACAGCGCCGTCATCAGAATTACCTCGATGTAGAGAATAACGTCGGCATCAAGTCGGGGCCAGGCCCGCATTTCGGGCCCGGTAAAGCGACGAACGCCCTTCACGTTACGGCGCCACCAAAGGGCCGCTACGGCCAGAATAACCAGAGCGCCCAGCACCTCGTTGGTGGCGGTAAGTGCCGAGTAAAGCGGGCCTAAAAACTGCAGGAAGCGGTGGGTCCCGAAGAGACCATCCACCAGTATTTCAATGACTTCAATGTTGATAACAATGAAGCCAACATAGACAATCAGGTGCAGAACGGCCGGGGTCAGGCGCTTAAACATTTTCTGCTGGCCAAAGGCCACAAGTAACGTTTTCCACAGCCGCTCGTTCACGTTGCCACTCATATCCCGGTCGCGCCCGACCAGAATATTGGCGCGAATCTTCCGCGCCTGCCAGAAGAACAGGCCGAAGCCCGCCACTGCTACCAGCAGGAAAAGAATGTTTTGAAAGGAAAAGTGCACGGGAATTGGGTAGGTTTGGGTTTAGGCCGAAATATACTCGTTATGCATAACAAATTACAGAATTTGCCTGCCTAGTTTCCGGCTGAAATATTTTTTCTCGATACGATTTGCAGGTTAAAAATGGTTTACTACTTTTGTGCTCCCCAACAGCTACAACGCCTCTGGGGGCCTAAGAGCTGGTAATGTAGCTCAGTTGGTAGAGCACAGCACTGAAAATGCTGGTGTCGTTGGTTCGATTCCAATCATTACCACAGAAAACGCCCTTCATGTCTCATGAAGGGCGTTTCTGTTTTTACTCCAACTGCTTAGTTCCAATACGATGCTGGCTTATCCGTAGCTGGCCAGTTCATAGGCGCCCGGCCGCCATGCTGCCGGAAAAACTCTTCTACCTGCAGGCGCAGCCCGGCTGGGTCGTCGGTTTCCAACTCGGCCACGATGTGGTCTACGGCCGATAAGTGGCGCTCCGTGCTCAGCAGGTAGCCTGGCTCCTGCACCCAGGAATACGCATAAAGCCTTGCTCCATCGAAGGCCGCCGACTGATGCAGATAGCGAACATCCGTAGGGGGAATAAACGAGGCTTCCAGGGCGCCCATCGGGTAATCCCAGGACCAATAAAACGAGAGACGAACGAACCCAAGCTGGCTCAGGTAGGCGTCTTTGATGTCTGAGGCGAGCATACAGCACTGGCACTAGCCACGGGCAAGATTACCCTAGCTACTAGCAGCAAGTTGCATCATAGCTCAACGGGCGGAAAGGAACAAACGGCAGTTGTTGTGACTAGCTTTTCGCTACCCATCTTGTCGCCCTGTTGCTTGCTAGTATGTGTTAGCAGCGAAAACGGGGTTAGAACAAAGTCGTATTTGTGACTTCGGAAAGAGCAGAAATTAGGTCCAATACTCTACGCCCGGTTGTGGTCTGCGCTTGATTTTCAGCAAACAAATTAGCGGGAGGCTAGGGGATTTTGCTCATTATGGCTATTCTTCCGGTCGATTCCCTTTCTCTCCGGCTTCACCTGTTTCTCTCGCCATGGATACTGCCGCTGAATTGCGGGCCGAGCGCCTGCCCACCACAATTTACGCTGATTCTGAAAGGGCATCGGTGGCAGTAGCCCAGCAGATTGCCGAGTTAGTCCGGCAGCGGGCGGCTGAGGGGCGCATGTGCGTGCTGGGGCTGGCCACGGGCTCTACCCCTACCCGCCTCTACGAGGAATTGGTGCGCCTGCACCAGCAGCAGGGCCTGAGCTTTCGCAACGTCATCAGCTTTAACCTGGATGAGTATTACCCCATGGCCCCCGATTCTTTGCAAAGCTACGTGCGCTTTATGCGGGAGTACCTATTCGACCACCTGGATATTGAGTCGGAAAACATTCATATTCCTGATGGAACTGTGCCGCAGGAGCAGGTAGTAGAGTTCTGCCGACAGTACGAGGAGCAGATTCAGCAGGCTGGCGGTATTGACCTGCAGGTGCTGGGCATTGGCCGGACCGGGCATATCGGCTTTAACGAGCCCGGCTCAGGGGCTACCTCCCGCACGCGCCTCATTACCCTCGACCACATTACCCGCACCGACGCAGCTTCTGACTTCTACGGGGAAGAAAACGTACCCCGCCGCGCTATTACTATGGGGGTAGGTACCATTCTGGAAGCCCGGCATATTGTGCTCCTGGCCTGGGGCGAGGGCAAGGCCGCCGTGGTAAAGCGCATGGTGGAAGGAGACCCGACGGACTCCGTGCCGGCCACTTACCTGCAGCAGCACCCCCACGTGCAGGTGGTGCTGGATGAAGCCGCCAGCGCCGAGCTGACGCGGGTAAAAACGCCGTGGCTGGTGGGCAGCCCCCTGAATTGGCAAGATGCTGCCACCGTGCGCAAAGCCGTAACGTGGCTGGCCCGCACCCTGCAAAAGCCTATTCTAAAGCTTACGGACGAAGAATACAACGAGAATGGCTTGTCCGGTTTGCTAGCGGAATCGGGGCTGGCCTACGACATCAACATCCGCGTGTTCCGGCAGCTGCAGCGCACCATTACGGGCTGGCCGGGCGGCAAGCCCCACGCCGACGATACCGACCGACCGGAGCGGGCCGCGCCCTTCCCGAAGCGGGTGCTGATCTTTTCTCCTCACCCCGACGACGACGTTATTTCGATGGGTGGCACGCTGCTGCGCCTCGTCGACCAGGGCCACGACGTGCACGTGGCCTACCAAACCTCGGGCAACATTGCTGTATTTGACGACGAGGCCATCCGGTTTGCTGAATTCGTGGCCGACTACGACGAGGCGTTTCGGCTGGATGAGTTGCCGGCGGAAACGCTCTACCGCCGGGTAGCCGATTTTCTGCACCAGAAGCACCCGGGGCAAGTTGACTCGGAAGAGGTACAGCGCATCAAGGGCCTGATCCGGCGGGGCGAGGCGAAAAGCGCCTGCCGCTATGCGGGCGTGCCGGCTCAGAACGCACACTTTCTGGATTTGCCTTTCTATGAAACCGGTCGGGTCCGCAAGAAGCCGATTGGGGAGGACGACATTCGCCTGACCATCGACTTGCTGCAGCACCTGCAGCCCCAGCAGATTTACGCCGCCGGCGACCTTTCCGATCCGCACGGGACGCACCGGGTATGCCTGGCCGCCATTTTCGAGGCCATCCGGCGCCTGCAGGCAGCCGAAACGGCCTGGCTTTCCGACTGCCGGGTGTGGCTGTACCGCGGGGCCTGGCAGGAGTGGGACATCGACCAGATTGAAATGGCCGTTCCGCTTTCGCCCCAGGAACTGGCCCGCAAGCGCCGGGCTATTTTCAAACATCAGTCGCAGAAAGACCGGCCGCTGTTCCCGGGGGCCGACCAGCGCGAGTTCTGGCAGCGGGCTGAGGAACGCAACCGCACCACGGCCCGACTCTATGACCAGCTTGGCTTGCCGGAATACGAAGCAATTGAAGCCTTTGTCCGGTGGAAGTTTGAGGTCGCGCCGGCCCAAGGCTCGGACAAGAGCCGCGCATAATCATCATTAGGCTCTTTCGCTGGGGCTACCTTATGCTGCCTGCCTTCTACCCCACCTCATTTTCAGGCAAGTATGAAGGATCATGGCTACCGTAATACGGTACCAGTTGCTTTATCAAGCTGAGCCGAGTACTTTTAATCAAAGTATTCTCATGGCTGCCGCTACCCCCGCTACCGAAGAGTTAGTCCAACGCATGGCTGCCGACGACCGGCAGGCTTTTGCGCTGTTCTTTACCCGCTACCACGGCAAGCTGGTCACGTTTGCTACCCTCTACGTGCGGTCAAGAGAGTTGGCGGAAGAAGCAGTTTCGGACGTGTTTCTGAAGCTATGGCAGAAGCGGACGACGCTGGTTGAGGTGAAAAACATCAACAGCTACCTCTACATTGCCGTTAAGAATCAGGCGTTAAACTACTTGCAGAAAGCGGAGAATCAGCCTGGCCTCTCGTTGGACGAGGTGCCCATGGCCCTGACCGTAGAGCTGATGACGCCCGAGCGAGAGTTGCTGACTTCGGAGTTGCAGGCAGAAATTCAGCGGGCCGTGGACAAGCTGCCCCCCCAGTGCAAAATCATCTTCCGCTTGATTCGGGAAGATGGCCTCAAGTACAAGGAAGTAGCCGACATCATGGGCATTTCCGTTAAGACGATTGAGGTGCAGATGGGCATTGCCATCAAGAAAATCAGCGTAGAACTCCAGGATCACCTACGTATGCGTTCCTCGGCATCTGCTTCGGCCGCCAACCGCGTATTGCGCATTGCCCTTAGCCTGCTGCCGCTGTTGTCTGGCGCTTTGGGGTAGTAACCTGCAGAAACCTCCGGGGCCAGATACCGGGTTATTTACAGAGTTATTAAATTTTAAAGGCATCCTGTTAAGGGGATTCCTTGGTATTTATGTCTCTACACTATACAGGGGTTATCTATCCCAAATCCGGTACATGGAGCTTTCCGCATTACACGAACTTATTGGCAAGGAGCTGGCAGGCGAGCTTTCGGCTGCGGAGGGCGAAGTGTTGCACGCCTGGCTGGCCCAGGCTACGGCCGAGGAGCGCCTCGTGTACGAGGAAACCAAGCGCTACTGGCATACTCCCGCTCCCACAACTGTAACCGCCGCCGATACGGCCACTGCCCTACAGCACCTGCTAACCCGTATCCACGACGCTGAAGCAGAACCGCGTGTTGTAGCCTTCCGGCCGGTTGCCCCCGCGCCGTGGTGGCGCACACGGGTAGCGGCTACCCTTGCGGCGCTAGCAGTAGCTGGCGGCGCCGCCTTCTGGGCCTTCCAGCGCCCTACCTCCGAAGCAATTATTCCTCTCAGTTTCGAAGAAAAAACTACGACCCGCGGCGCCTCGGCCAAAGTGCTGCTGGCAGACGGCACGGCCGTGTGGCTGAACGCCGACAGCCACCTCTGGTTCCCGAAATCTTTCCGAGGAGTTCAGCGGGAAGTGTACCTGGAGGGTGAGGCTTTTTTTGAGGTGACTCCAAATAAGCGGCAACCGTTCGTCATTCACCTTGGGGCCGAGCAGGTGCGCGTGCTGGGAACCTCTTTCAATGTAAAGGCTTACCAGGAGGATGAAACCATGGAAACGGCCGTAGTAACCGGCCGGGTTGCCTTTATCCGGAGCGGGGCCGAGGATGCTACCTCTGCCGACACCTTGTATGTAACCCCGGACCAACGAGCCGTTTACTCAAAGAGCACGGCCGCCCTGCGCCGGGAAACCATTAATAGCCAGGACTATGCCACCTGGAGCCGGGGCGGATTCGTGTTTCAGAGCACTTCGCTGACCGAGGTGGCTCGCACCCTGGAGCGCCACTACAACGTGAAAGTGCAGCTTGCCAACGAGCGGCTGCGCCATTGCCGGCTCACTGGCCGCTTCCGCGACCAAACCCTGCGCGAGGTGGTCAGTGTGCTGTCCTTGACGGGAAGTTTTGGGTTTGAGCTGACCAATGACCAGCTTCTGATTACCGGCCCCGGCTGCGAGCCTACCTCGACAGTTCCTACGGTCGGGCCTTCCTTATAACCAAGGAAGCAGCGTATATTAGAGGGCTAAATTTCTACCCTCGGTATTCGCATTTTTGATTGCATGAAGTATCGGCTTCAGTCCTGCGGGGCCGGTGCACGGCCTGGAGCGAGAGCAGAATACCGAGCCTATGCGGGGCTAGCATTGCTGGCAGGACTGCTAGCTCTTGCCTTACCGGGGCAGGCCCAAACGGCTACTGCGCCAGCTACCACCACACTAATTACCATTCGGACCCAGGGGCGCGACCTGCCGACGGTTCTGCGGGAAATTGAGCGTCAAAGCGCCTATACCTTCGTGTACAGTGATGGTCAGGCCCGCGCGCAACTACCGGCTCTGACGTTCACGAAGGCCCCGGTGGAGCAGGTACTGCGGCAACTCCTACCCCCGCTCGGGCTGAGCTACCGCATGGTGGGGCAGCAGATTATTCTGATTCCTCGGGTAGCTTCTGCGGCCGCTGATGTAGTTGCAGCGCCCCCCGCCGTAGCGCCGGTGCGTACGGTACAGGGCCGCGTCACGGCTAGCAACACGGCCCTGGCCCTGCCCGGCGCCAGCGTGCTGATCAAGGGAACTACCCGAGGCACCATTGCTTCCGCTGAGGGGCATTTTTCCCTGGCGCTGGGCCCCACCGATACCGTGCTGGTGGTTTCTTCCCTGGGGTTTATCAGCCAGGAAATACGCCCCCGCAGCAAAAACCAACTGGAGGTTGCCTTGCCCGAAGACACCCGCACCCTGGCCGAGGTAGTGGTAACGGGCTACGGCCTGGAGCGGGAGCGTAAATCCTTGGGCTACTCGGTGCAAGACGCGCAGGCGGCGCAACTGGTGGAATCACGGGAGCCCAACTTTATTAACTCGGTGAGTGGCAAGCTGGCGGGCGTGCAGGTAAGCCGTAGCGGCTCGGGGCCCATGGGCTCCACCAACATTATTATTCGGGGCTACACCTCCCTTACCCGTGATAGTCGGCCGCTGGTGGTGGTGGATGGGGTGCCCATTGACAACCGGAATCCGCTTCAGGCCACGCGCTTCGGCGGCTACGATTCCGGCGACGGGCTGTCGGCCGTTAATCCGGAGGATTTGGAAAGCGTGTCGGTGCTGAAAGGCGGCAATGCGGCGGCCCTGTACGGCAACCGCGCCGCCAACGGGGTACTTATCCTCACCACTAAGAAAGGCAAGCCCGGCCTCAACCTGACGGTTAGCTCCACCACTACCTTCGACCGGGCGCAGGTACTCACAGACTACCAAAACGAGTACGGGCAGGGCACGCAAGGCCGGTTTCTGGCCGATGCCACCGGCAGATTGCTCCTGACCCCGGAAGGATATCCGCAGGTAGAGGAAGCCCTGGAAACCATCGGGAGCTGGGGTCCTCGGATGCAGGGCCAGCTGGTGCGCCACTGGAATGGGGAGCTAAAACCCTTCGTATCTCAGCCCCATAACGTTCAGGACTTTTTTCAGCTGGGCTACACCACGGCCAACAACGTTGCCCTTTCCACGGGTACTGACCGCTCTACCCTGCGCGTATCGGTGGCCGACCTGCGCAACCGGGGCACCTACCCCAACAGCCGCCTGGCCCGCAACTTTGTGACCCTACGGGGTACCCGGCAGCTGACGAGCCGCGTATCCGTTGATGTAAAGGCCAGCTACATCTACTCCCGCAACGTCAACCGCCCCACGCTCGGCGCCAACCCCGACAACGTGATGGTGCAGTTTCAGCACCTGCCGCGCAGTACCGACGTGGACGACCTACGCCCCTACCGCGACCCGCTGACCTTACAGCCCATTCTCTGGAACCAGAACCGCGGCACAAGTTTTCGCCCCACCATGCGGCAGAATCCGTTCTGGGCCGCCTACCTCAATACCAACCAAGCAATTCAGCACCGGGCCAATGGCTCGGTGGCAACGCGCTACGACCTCACCGATTGGCTATGGCTGCAGCTGCGGGCCGGCACCGATTTTTACGCTTCCGATGTGGGCTACCGCTACGCCAGCTACACTGCCTGGAACAACACGGCCGTACCCGACCGGGGCGGGGTAGCACAGAGCCGGCTCACGATGCGGGAAGACAACTTCGACTTTATCCTGAGCGGTACCCGGCGGCTGGGCCCGCGCTGGAACCTAACCAGCCAAGCCTTCGGCAGCCTGCTGCAGAAGCGCAACGAAACCACCGGGAGCACTGGCCAGGGCCTGCTAACGCCCAATGTGTTTACCCTGGAAAATGCGGCCAGCAAAACGCCCGTGTACTCGTTTTCCCGCTACGAGGTCCAGTCCCTGTTCGGACGCAGCTTGCTGGCCTACCGCGAAGCGGTGTTTCTGGAAGTTACCGGCCGCAACGACTGGGACTCCACGCTTCCGGCCGGCAGCTGGTCGTACTTTTACCCGAGCACCTCCCTTTCCGCTGCTTACACTGAGTTGCTGAATTGGCATTCCCGCTGGCTTACCCTAGGCAAGCTGCGGGCTTCCTGGGCCAAAGTAGGCAAGGGCGCGGGCCCCTACGAGCTAGCCACGCAGTATGATTTGGGCTCGGGCGTGCCAAATGCCCCCGGCGTGGGTTCCTCTCACCTGGGCCAACCCTTTGCTAACCTGCAGGATCAGTTGGCCTTGCTTCGGCTGAAGCCGCAAATTACCCGCTCGGTGGAGCTGGGTTCCGAAATGCGTTTCGGCCGCAACCGGGCCGGCCTGGATGTCACCGTGTACCGCACCAACACCTTTAATCAGGTGACCAGCGTGCCGGTTTCGGCTACTTCCGGCTTCCGGACTCAGCTTATCAACGCGGGCAACATTCAGAACCAGGGGCTGGAAGTAGTGGCCACTGCTACCCCGCTCGCCGCTGCCAGCCCCCTGCGCTGGGACGTTACCCTGAACTGGGCCGCGAACCGCTCCAACGTAGTGCAGCTAAACGAAGGCGGCACTACCTACCAGCTGGGCACCGAGTCAAACAACGTGGCCATTGTGGCGCAGGTAGGCCGGCCGTTCGGCGATATTGTGGGCACCCGGCTCCAGCGCGCCCCCGACGGACAGCTGCTGGTTGGCCCCGGCGGGCTGCCCGTAGCCCCGAGTTCGGTTCCGGTCCGCCTGGGCAACTTTCAACCCAGCTGGTTTGGCGGCCTGAGCAACCGCCTCAGCTACAAGAACGTTACCTTCAGCGCCCTGCTGGATGCCCGGTGGGGCGGACAGATTTATTCGGTTTCGCAGCAGCAGGCCGCCTTATTCGGCAACGCCCGCGCCACGGTGGCGGGCCGCGCCGGCTGGTACGCCTCCGAAGAAGCCCGAAAAGCCGCCAACGTCAGCCCGGCCGATTGGCAGGCCACTGGCGGAATCCTGGTGGAAGGCGTCGTCCGCAACCCCGACAATACCTATTCGCCGAGCCGGCGCTACGTGAATCCGCAGGCCTATTGGGCCCGGCTTTCTACCGCCGCCGAGCCGTTTGTGTACGATGCCAGCTTTATCAAAATTCGGGAGGTAGCCGTTACGTACCGGCTGCCGGCGTCGCTGCTCGCCCGGCTGGGCAAACTTAAGGGCGGCAGCGTGGCCATCGTTGGGCGCAACCTGGGCTTTCTCACGCGCGCCACGGAAGGGTTCGACCCGGAGTCGGCGTACAACCTTTCCCGGGCGCAAGGACTGGAATCGGGCGGCTACCCCAACAGCCAAACGCTGGGCTATTATCTTACCCTGGATTTTTAACCAGTAGGCTTTTCCCGGATATGCTACCACGCAACTTTTCCCGACGCTTTTTTCTTGCCTGGGGGCTGGGCGTGGGGCTAGCGGCCACCGCAACGACCAGCTGCACCGACCGGTTTGCGGAAATCAACACCGACCCCACCAAAACCGGGGCCGCCTCCCCCGACCTGCTATTTGCCCGCGCCCTTAAATACGGCACGCTTTACGACAACGACCAGCAGGTAGGCGAGCATCTGCACGCCAACATGTGGGTGCAGTACTTCGCCAACTCTACTCCGGGTTTTGTAACGGACCGGTACGAGAGCAACGACCAGTGGATCAGCACATTCTGGAATAATTTTTACTCGGGCTACGGCATGGATTTGCAGGAGGCTATCCGCCAAGTCCAGGACAAGCCCGCGGAAGTCAACAAGCTAAGCCAGGCACGGATTTGGCGCGTTTTCCTCTTCCAGCGCATCACCGATTACTGGGGCGACGTGCCCTACTTCGCCGCCTTTCAGGGCGCGGCCGATCAGCTGCAGCCGCCCTACGATGACCAGCGGACCATTTACGCCGATTTTCTGCGGGAGCTGAAAGCCGCGGCCACGGTCCTCGACGACGCCCGAACCAGCAACTACGGTCCTGCCGATTTGCTGTACGCCAACCCGGCCGCCGCCTTCCCAACCCCGACGGTGGCCGCTGCTAACCAACGGTGGCGCCACTTTGCCAACTCCCTGCGGCTTCGCGCGGCCCTGCGCCTTAGCAAAGCCGACCCCACGCTGGCGGAGCTGCACGTTCGGGAGGCGCTGGCCGCCGGCGTAATGGAAAGCAACGAGGAGTCGGCCATTATGCGCAACACGGGCGGCAGCATCCGGATTAACCAGAACCCGCTGGCCGTGGTGCTGGGCTTTGGCGACAGTCGGGTAAGTGCCACGCTTATTGACTACCTGAGCCGCTACCACGACCCCCGGCTTCTTGTTTTCGCCGACCCCGTTTCGGCTGCCAATCCGGCGCGGGTAGGGCTACCCAACGGCTTATCAACGGTGGAGCTAACGCAGCCCCAGTACAACCCCGCTAATTTTTCGCAGGGCGGGGCCCGTTACCGCTCCATCACCAACGACCAGAACCTGCTCACCTACGCCGAAGTCTGCTTTCTGCGGGCCGAAGCCTGCCTGCGGGGCTGGGATGCCGGTTCAGCCCAGCAGTGGTACGAAACCGGCGTCCGCGAAGCCCTGGCCCTGGCCGGCATCCTCAACCCAAGCATTGCGAGAAGCTACCTACAAGAGCCGGAAGTCCGCTTTGCGGCCAGCACCGGCCTTCAGCAGATTCTCACGCAGAAGTGGCTTTCCCTATTTGGCCACAATGGCTTCGAGGCGTATGCAGAATACCGGCGGACGGGTTTTCCGGTGCTGCGCCCCATCGCCGGCGCGGGCGAAACCAACGGGCAAGTGCCTCGCCGTCTGCGCTATCCGCAGTCGGAGCAGCGCCTCAACCCGGCCGCCTACCAAGCCGCCATCAGCCGCCAGGGCCCCAACCTATTGACAACGCGTGTGTGGTGGGACAAATAAATTTCTAATTTCTAGAGCTCCGCTTAGGGGGTAGTGTTCCGTTGTCCGTCTTCTAGTTGAAAGCCTACCCCGCCTTCCCGAGCGCAATTATTGGGCATTGTGTGTGCAGTGCAACTAGAAGTCAATTTCTATCCGGTATTACTAGTGAACGAAAACCCTCTCCGGACGCGGAGGGGGTTTTTGCTTTTCTATTTCGGGCAGGATTTTGCCTGGGCCTGCTCCGCGAAGCGGTATCCCTGCACCACGGCGCGGCGAAAAAACTCGCAGGCTTCAGCAGTATTCCCTTCCTGCTGGGCAATGCGCCCCAGCAGGAAATATACTTGCCCCTGGTTGGGGTAGGACGCCAGCACCTGCCAGTAATCGGCACGAGCGGCCCGCAGGTCGTGCTCCTTGAAGTTGGCCAGCCCCCGGTACAGCAACAGCCGGGCCCCAATGTAAGCCGGCTCCTGGTGGGCGTGCCGCAAGCCCGCGTTGAAGTCCCGGCGGGCGGCTGAATAGCGGTGTGAAAAAAGCAGGGCCTCCCCGCGTAGTAACCGGGCATGGGCCAGAGTGGAGTCTTGGGCCAGGGCTTGCTGGGTTGTAGCTTTTACCAAATCTGGCCGTTGCAGGGCGCGGTAGCACAAGCTTAGCCGTAGCAACAGTTGCGCGCGTTGGCGGGGGCTTTCCGCCCCGGCTAGTGCGGCTTTATAGTCGGTGACGGCAGCCAGCGGATTATGATAGAACAGCTCCTCTATTTCGGCCCGGCGGCGTAGCGCCGCTGTGTAGTCGGGCCGGAAGCGCAGGGCATCGGAGAAAAAGCTATGCGCGGCGCTCCACTCCCGGCGGGTGTACGCCTCTAGGCCCCGTTGGTAGTTGCTAGTAGCCGTTAGGCGGTACATAGAAATGCGTACGGCCAGCACAAACAGCGCAATGCCGCCCACTAGCAGCAGAATCAGACGCAAATCGTGCCGTGTGAACTTGGGACGCTGCTTCGGAATGGTGCGGTAATGCCGCTCATGAGAGCCGGCCGGCCGGCGGGTGCGCACGGGAGCCGGTGGGGGCATGGGCACCCCGTAAATGTGCTGGCCCTGATTACGAAATTGCTGTTGCCGCCGCGCTTCCTCAGCCCGTCGCGCTGCTACCTGGAGCTGGAAGTCGTACTGGGCCCGACGGCCCGGGTCGCCGAGCACCCGATACGCCGCTGCCGCTGCCTTGAATAACTCCTCGTATAAGGGGCTGCCGCCGTGCTTATCCGGATGATATTTTACGGCCAGCTGCTTGTACGCCAGCTTTATTTCCCGGGCCGTAGCCGTGGTAGCAACGCCCAGTACCTGGTAGTGATTTTGGCTCAACCTATGACATTATATAGTAAAAGTACGTCAATTTTCAGACACGCTGCTAGGTTTTCCGTAAGAAAGGGCTATCTGCAAAACTGGCTTCGGCGTGGTTTTCGGACCTGTGCACCCGTAACATTGTTCCTCGCAAAAATTCTCCCCTATGGGCCTGTTCTCCACTGAAGATGACGCCACCAAAACGCCCCGCACGGATAATCTGATGGGCAACGTGATGGGCTACCTGGATACCCGCATTGATCTGGTACGCCTGGAAACCCAGGAAAAAGTGAAAACGGCCTTCGTCGGCACGCTGCACGGGGCAGCGCTGGCCACCATTGGGCTGATGTTTTTCCTGTTTCTGAACGTATTTCTGGGCCTTCTGCTCAACGACGTACTGGATAGCCCGTATTGGGGCTTCGGTATTGTAGCCGGCTTTTACTTAGTACTGCTCGTCATTTTTGTGATTGGCGTCGATAAAAAGCTCTTCCAGGGCCTAGCTGACAAGCTCCTGAACAATACCATTTATAAATCTGACAAACGCCAAGCCTAACCCATCGTATGGCCGATCTGCATAACCCGCTATTTGAGGACGAAAAAGAGTTTCTGGAGCGCCAGAAGCTGGAATATGAGCGCGCCCTGATGGGCGACGTGGAAGGCATCAAAGCCAAAACTCAGGAAGTCAGCAAGTACGTAGCCATTGGCGCTGGCGTACTTGGTGGCATCTGGCTGCTGTCAAAAGCCTTTGGCGGTAAAAAAAAACACGCCGCTCTCGACAATGAGGATGATTACGCTCGCCACCTGAAAAATGGCAGAAGCCGTCCTCGTCGCTCACAGGCCTCCACGGCCGTTGATACGGCCGTAGCCGATGACCTCGGGTTCGGTACTGGCCATCATCACTATGACCGGGGACGTACCCAGCCTCACTCGGAACGAGCCCACATTGCTCCTGATGTGTACCATACGGATGACGACCCGTTCCAGCCCCTAGGCTTCGATGAGCCCCGGGTTCGGCGTTCCGTGCCCGCCCATCGCCCGGCTGGAAACCATGAGGAGGCTTCTTCCGTGTTGGCTTCGGCTGTAAAAGCTTTTATGCAATCGGATACGGGCAAGATGCTGATAGCGCAGGCCTCGGCTGTGCTGATGGCCTACGTGGCTAAGAAAGCCAGCGAGTATCTACCAATCATCAAAAATCCCGACCTTGCGTCTTCGGCTACGGTTCACTCTGAACCGGAAACCCGGGACATTGAATTTACCTACCACCACGACGACGCGGATGCGCCTCACCAGCCTGTATGATGCTTTAAGCAAACGCCGGACGCACGGCCAGAAGTCACTGGCTGTATTGCTGGACCCTGATAACCTGGATGAAGCCAGCTGCCGGCAGTTGTTGGAGCTTAGTGAACAGCATACCGTAGAATACTTTTTTGTGGGCGGCAGCTTGGTGATGAATACTCGCCAGGCTGCCCTCATTCGTTTTATCAAGAGCCGTTCCAGCATTCCGGTTCTGCTTTTCCCCAGCCACAGCCTGCACCTGGATGACCAAGCTGATGGAATCTTACTGTTGTCTTTGATTTCGGGCCGCAACCCTGACTTTCTGATTGGCCAGCACGTTATTGCCGCGCCTCTGCTGCGTCAGAGCAACCTGCAGATCCTGCCGACGGGCTACATGCTAGTCGATACGGGCCGGCAAACAACAGCCAGCTACATCAGTGGCACTACCCCCCTACCCCACGACAAACCGAGTATTGCCGCCTGCACGGCCATGGCTGGTGAGCAGCTCGGCCTACGCCTCATGTACCTTGATGGTGGTAGCGGCGCTTTATACCCTGTGGCCCCAGCCATGATTCGGGCCGTGCGCCAAGCAGTTGATGTGCCTCTGATAGTTGGCGGCGGTATCAACACCACGGAAAAGGCCCAGGCTGCGCTTGCTGCCGGCGCTGACATCATTGTAGTCGGCAACCAAATTGAAAAAGCCCCAGAGTTCCTGGCTGAGATGTCGAAAGTTGTGCACAGCTTTAATAGTGTTGCTACCAAGACTGCATAGCTCTAAGTAACTGTAGTAGTTAGCGTTAACTACGTATAAGCAACAAGAAAGGCGCCCGGTACCGGGCGCCTTTCTTGTTGGTAAATAAGTCCAGGCCAATGTATCATAGCCTAGATTAGTACGCTACTAGATGTTCATAGCGGATTCGCGGCGGCGCATTTTGCCGGCCGGTATGCCAAACATCATCTTGAAGCGGCGGCAGAAATAGGCTGTATCCTTGTAGCCTACCTCTTTACCAATGTCACGGATGCTTTTCTTGGTGGTGCGAAGCAGGAACACGGCGCGTTCCATACGCTGGTACTCAATGTAGTCCTGGGGGTTAATACCCGTCAGCATCTTGAAGTACTGACCCACGTAGTCTTCGCTCACGTTGGCTACACCCGAAAGAACCTTGTTCGATAAGTCGCCGCCGATATTTTCCTTGATGTAGTTAAACAGGTCGATGAGGCGCGGATCCTTGAAGTAAGTGCTGTTGGTAGCCAGTTGCTCCACGAACATCTTGTTTTTCAAGATGTAGCGCACAATTTCCACCACAATGTTCTCGGTGTAAATTGTAATGAGACGCTCCCGACCCGGCAGTTCCTGCAGGCTTTCCTCCACCACCTTAATAACCAGGTTCGCCAGCTTGGAGTTGCCCGTAATCAAGAAAGCAGGCACATCCAGAGACGCAAAGAAGTTGACTGAGTCAAACACTTTGGCCTCAAAGCTTACGAAGGAATGGCTTTCCTCAGCATCCCCGATTAAGTCGAGGTCCGAATTGGAATGGAAGAACTTGTCCTTATTCGTTATCAGGTCGTCGTTGGTGATGCTCTTGCTTGAGGGCTCACCGTAAGTCACTTTCGTGGCCCGGCCTCCGGGGATGAACAGCATTTCCCCTTCTTCCACTACCTGATCCTCGTCGCCGAAAGAAACCCGGCCCTTATGCAGCAAAATAAGGTTGTTGCCCACATCGTAGGAATTGCGCACCGTGAAAGGCTGCTGCAACACCAGATTTTTCGCCTTGATGTACCGAACACCAAGTGACTCAATTACTTTATTATAATCTTCCATCTTCGACGGGTATTTTAAAACTCAGGTGTGGGTGAAGAAATAGTACCCCTGACTTATGTAATGCAAAATAACATATAAAAATTCACACAAACACAAAACCCAGCCTAAAAAAGGCTGGGTTTTGTGCAATACTTCTGACTTTTAGGCAATTCAAGTCCTACTTGAGAATTTCCCGAGAGATTACAATTTTCTGAATCTCAGAAGTTCCCTCGTAAATCTGCGTGATTTTGGCGTCGCGCATCAGGCGCTCTACGTGGTATTCCTTCACAAAACCGTAGCCACCGTGGATCTGGACAGCCTCCACAGAGGCATCCATGGCGGTTTTAGAAGCGAACAGCTTAGCCATAGCACCCGACTTGGCGTAATCCTGGTGCGCGTCCTTGTCGTGGGCGGCTTGCAGGCACAACAGACGGGCAGCATCAATGTTCGTAGCCATATCGGCAAGCTTGAACTGAATGGCTTGGTGCTGGGCAATCGGTACCCCGAAGGCTTTACGCTCTTTGGAGTACTTTAACGCCAGTTCATAGGAGCCGGAAGCAATGCCAAGAGCTTGCGCAGCAATGCCAATTCGGCCACCGGCCAGCACTTGCATGGCGAACTTGAAGCCGAAGCCATCTTCCCCAATGCGGTTTTCCTTGGGCACCTTCACGTCGTTGAACATGAGGGAGCAGGTATCAGAACCACGGATGCCGAGCTTGTTTTCCTTGGGGCCAGTCTGGAAGCCTTCCATGCCTTTCTCCACGATGAGCACGTTGATGCCACGGTGCTTCAGCTCGACATTGGTTTGGGCAACTACCAAGTACACCGAAGCGGTAGTACCGTTGGTAATCCAGTTTTTGGTGCCGTTTAGTAGGTAGTAATCTCCCTTATCCTCGGCGGTAGTGCGCTGGCTAGTGGCATCAGAGCCGGCTTCGGGCTCCGAAAGAGCAAAGGCGCCAATGATTTCGCCGGAAGTCAGGCGAGGCAGATACTTACGTTTCTGTTCCTCCGTGCCGTATTTCTCCAAGCCCCAGCATACCAGCGAGTTATTCACCGACATGATAACGGAGCAGGAAGCATCCACTTTGCTGATTTCTTCCATGGCCAGTACGTAGCTCACGGTATCCATGCCGCCGCCGCCGTACTCTGGGCTAACCATCATGCCTAGAAAGCCCAGTTCGCCCATCTTCTTGATCTGCTCGGCGGGAAACTTTTGGTGTTCATCCCGTTCGATGACGCCAGCCCATAATTCAGTCTGGGCAAAGTCGCGGGCAGCGGCCTGAACGGCCAGTTGTTCTTCAGTGAGCTGAAAATCCATGCGGAATAGTGGGTGGGGTGGGAAAAGCAAAGAAATGATACACAGCGCGGCGTAAATTCGCTGTCGGGCCTCAAAATTAACCGACAAGTTTGCAGATTACGCAGATAGCCCGCATTTTTTTAGTAGGCTAGCAGCATAAGGTATCCTACCCGTTTTTTGTTTCCTGCCGAGCTTGGTTTCTGCTCCTAGCTTGCCAGAGTCTCCAAGTAGAATTATGACTACTGCCAGCTACTACAATCTAGTGCTAAGAGAGTAATGGCTGCTTTAAGCGCAGGAGCAGGAGGGCCGATACACAAAACAGCCGCCCTTTGGTAAGAGCGGCTGCTTGGTTTAGAAGTGCTGCTAGCACGCCTGCGCCTAACGACGGTCGCGGCTACCCAGGAAGATGCTCACGTAATAAAGCAAGGTAGCCAAGGAGCTAAGCGCCGCTACCACGTAGGTCATGGCGGCCCACCACAGGGCGTCTTTGGCCATGGCATGCTCCTGCGGAGTCACGATGCCGCGCTTGTCAATCCAGGCCAGGGCCCGCTTGGAGGCGTCAAACTCAACCGGCAAGGTCACGAAGGAAAACAGGGTAGTCAGGGAAAACAGCACAATGCCTACCCCCAACGGAATGAGCGTAGTACGAATCATGAACACGCCAGCCAGCAATACGAACGGCATGAACTTGGATACGGCGCTCAGGGCCGGCACCATGGCCGAGCGGAACTGCAGGGCGCTATAAGCAGTGGCATGCTGCACAGCGTGGCCGCATTCGTGGGCCGCAACGGCGGCAGCGGCAGCGCTTCGCTCCTCATACACGGCCTCGCTGAGGTTCACGGTTTTATCGGCGGGGTTGTAGTGGTCGGTCAGGCGGCCTTCCGTGCTGATAACGCGCACGTCGGTGATGCCGTGGTCGGCAAGCATTAACTCAGCAATCTGCCGGCCGGAAAGGCCCGACTGTAACCCAATCTGGGCATACTGACTGAACTTGCTTCGTAGCCGCCACTGAATCAGCCAGCTGACTACCATAGCCAGAATGACAATAAAGTAAATGGGGCTTGAATTGTAGTACATGGTAGAGATGGTTAGAATGAGGGGGCGCTGGCTAAGCCGCTCGACTAACGCACGGATGGCGGTATTTGCCTCCTACCTTAGCCTGAAAGCTCAACTGCTACCCAGAATCCGCTCGACGATGCGCGTAGTGCTGTAACCAGTTACCAAGGGTACGGTCAGCACCTGCCCGCCGTTTCGTAACACTACTTCGTGGCCCACAATTCCACTGATTTGATAGTCGTCGCCTTTAACTAGAATATCGGGTTGAATGGCTTCTATCAGGTTTAGTGGGGTTTGCTCACCGAAGAGCACTACTGCATCCACAAACAAAAGAGAAGCCAACACCCGTGCCCGTGACACTTCGTCTTGCAGGGGTCGCCCTGGCTTCAGGCAGCTCACCGAAGCGTCCGTATTAAGGCCTACCACCAAGCGCTGGCCCAGGTGACGAGCTTTTTCGAGGTAGTCGACATGGCCCAGGTGGAGCAGATCGAAGCACCCATTCGTAAACACAATTTTCTCGCCGGCTGCTTTCCAGGCTGCTACTTGGGCTAGCAGTTCTGGTAGAGCCATAATTTTATCTTTCGTCCACATGCGCGGGCCGCTTTAAGTTAAGGCTACCTGCGGGGTAACCTTCCCTGATTTCACCATGCTGGCAACAAAGCTGATACCGCCCATTAGCACCACCAGCAGGGTTTGGGAGCCGTGCACCACCAGCGCGTAAGCAATACCGGCCTCCTTGCTGATGCCGTACACAAGCAGCGTGCTTTGCACCATCAGGTGGAAGGCCCCAAAGCCGCCCTGCACCGGCGCCGCCATGCCGAAGGCCCCGAAGGTAAGCACGGCCAAACCGGCGGCCGGCGTGAGGCCGGCCGTGGCGGGGAAGGCGAAGAATGCCAGGTAATCCATGAGGTAGTACACCAGCCAGGTAAAGGCCGTATGCAGCAAAAACAGCCCGGGGCTGCGCAGCTTCCGTATGCTAAATACACCGTCGAGCATGCCCCGCACAAAGTTTTCAAGCTTTACGAAGAGGGCCCGCTGCCGCAGTTTTTCCAGATTGCGCAGCAACAAGTACCCCGACAGCAGCAGCAGCACGACTGTTATTGCTGCCAGCAGTAGAAGCAGGTTTTTGTGCGCGGCCAGGGATTCGTACCGATCAGAAAACAAGCTTACTACAAAAGCCCAGAACTTATGAAAGTCCAGCAGAAGCGTCAGCCCTAACAGGCCAGCCAGAATCAGCAAGTCAATCACGCGTTCCGTAATAACAGCTCCTAGCGACACCTGCACGGGTACCCGGTCAGTGCGGTTGAGCACAGAGCACCGGATAACTTCGCCCATGCGGGGTAGTACCAAGTTGGCCAAGTATCCTACCATCATGGCGTGGTACACGTGCCAGTAGCGCGGATTTTGTCCGCTGGCCTCTAGCTGCATCTGCCAGCGGTGGGCTCGGCTGAAGTAGCCCAGAGCCGAAAGTAGCACCGTCAGGCTCAGCCAGCCGTAGTTGGCTTCGCGCATGTACTGGCCCACCAGTTTCAGCTCCTGACCACGCAGGGCGTACCACATCAATAACCCCGACAACACGAGCAGTAGGCCGTATTTCAGAACGTTCAGCAGTTGCTTCATGGCGGTAAATAGGTGAATGTCTGCTCCCCAAACAAGAAAACAGCTGGTGGACCACGCACGGAAGCCCGTCTACTTGGGGCTATTCCGGTGCTAGTCCACCAGCATTATTTCTTGACAAAACCCAATTAATTAATACGATTGTGCTGATCCGGGAAGATAACTGTAGGCTTGTGGGTTCGAGCTTCCGCGAAGTCAATTAGCGCATAAGAAATGATAATGATGATGTCGCCGACTGCTACCCGGCGAGCAGCCGGACCATTCAAACAGATCATTCCTGAGCCTCGCTCGCCCTTGATGGTATAAGTTTCAAACCGTTCCCCATTGTTGACATTAACAATGGTTACCTTCTCGTTTTCCACCATGTTGGCCGCGTCCAGCAGGTCTTCATCAATAGTGATGCTGCCCACGTAGTGCAATTCCGCCTGCGTAACCTTTACGCGGTGAATCTTCGACTTGAGAATTTCGATGTGCATGGGTGAAAAAGCGAGTGAATTTTGGGCCGCAAAGATAGTAAACCCGCCCCGAAGCGCTAGGGCGCCGTCCTTAGTAAGGGTAGGCTACTACTACGTTATCAATTAGCCGAACGCCCCCCAGGTGCGCGGCCACGCAGACTGCCACCGTGCGGCCGGGCTGCCACTCCGGCAGGGGCTGCAGGGTTTGTGCATCCACCAGCTCCAAGTATTCCAGCTCAAGGCCGGGCGTGGAATTGAGTGAAGCGCGGGCCGCCGCCTGAACTTCCTCGACCGAAGCTCGCCCGCCCTGCACCAGCTCCTGGGCCAATTGCAAGGCCTGGTACAAGCGCGGAGCCACGGCCCGGGAGGCCGCATCCAAGCGCCGGTTGCGCGAGGACATAGCTAGCCCGTCGGCCTCCCGCACGGTAGGAAATGCCACCAGCTCCAAATCAAACGACAAATCCGCAATGAGCTGCCGCACTATGGCTACCTGCTGAAGGTCTTTTTGCCCGAAATACACCCGGTGGGGCCGGCTCAGGTGAAACAGCTTGCTTACCACCGTAGCTACCCCATTGAAGTGCCCCGGCCGGTGCGCCCCCTCCATCACCCGCTCCAGTGGCCCGAAATCAAAGCGCAGCACGCTGGGCTGCGGGTACATGTCGGAGGCTGCGGGCAGGAACAAGGCCGTGCACCCCGCCGGCGCCAGCAGCTCCGCATCCGCCTCGGGCAGACGCGGGTACAAGCGGAAGTCTTCGGGGTTGTTGAACTGGGTAGGGTTTACGAAGATGCTGGTTACCACCACATCACACTCCTGCGCCGCGGCGCGCACTAGCTGCAGGTGGCCTTCGTGCAGGGCACCCATGGTGGGCACTAGACCAATGCGCTTACCTTCTCGCCGCCAAGTTTCGGTACGGGCTTGCAACGCGGCGACGGTATTCAGTATCTCCATAGAGTAAAAAGGCCCCTACAACGAGTGGCCAGATGAGTTAGGTTGAAATTTCCCTCAAAAATGTTTAATTTTGTGCATCCCAAAGTGTTGCCCATTCCTAATCACCCCAACTGACTCTATATGTCCAAGTTGAGAATACTCTATGCTGCCACGGAAATCAACCCGTTTTTGCAGACCACCAAGGTAGCGGAGTTTTTGCGGCGGCTGCCGCAGGGAATGCAGGAAATGGGGATGGAAATCCGCATTTTCGTGCCCCGTTTCGGCATCATCAATGAGCGCAAGAACCGCCTGCACGAAGTAGTGCGGCTTTCGGGCATCAACATTGCCGTGGGCGAGGACGAAAAGCCGCTCATCATTAAAGTAGCCTCCATCCCGAACGCCAAGCTGCAGGTATACTTTATTGACAACGAAGACTACTTCCACCGCAAGTCTGTGTTGGTTGACAAGAACGATAAGTTTCACGCCGACAACGACGAGCGGGCTATCTTCTTCTGCAAAGGAGTGCTGGAAACGGTAAAGAAGCTGGGCTGGGCGCCTGACATTGTGCACTGCAATGACTGGATGACAGGCCTGATTCCGATGTACTTGAAAACGACCTACAAAAAGGACCCGATTTTCAAGGATGCCAAATCGGTGTTCACCATCTACAACAATGAGTTTGACCACAAGTTTGAGGGCGACATCATTGAGAAAGCAAAGATGCTGGACATTGAAGATGATATGCTGGCCGCGCTGAAAACTGCTGACTTCGGCGGGTTCATCAAGGTAGGTATGGAGTACGCCGATACGGTAGTGAAATCAGACGAAGCGTTCAGTGAAAATCTGAATTCGATGTTCACCGAGTACTCGACTAAGAAACAAATTGAGCAGGTTGGCGCCGATGACAATCTGCTGACTTCTTACTACGCCCTCTATAATGAATTGGCCAGCTAGCGCCAGCCGACTCGCTTCGGTTTCCCTTTTTGCCGTTTCCATGCTGGGCCTTGCTACCAGCTGTGAAAAAGCCAATGACCTTGGCCTGGAGCTACCTGGCACTTCGCCCATTAGCTCACAATTTCTTGATCTGCCAGTTGCTACGTACACCGTACGTCAGCAGCCCGTTGAAACTATTAATAGCAACCAATTGCTGGTAGGCCGACTGCGCGATACTAAAGTTGGCACTACTACCGCTCAGGCATACCTGAACCTGCAGTACAACTCCTTCCTGAGCCCAGTTGACTCATTACCCAGCAAGTTTACCGGAGTTCGGCTAGACTCCGTGGTGTTTAGCATTGGTTTCGATAAGGTCTATGGCACTGCATCTCAACCATTACGGTTTGATTTAGGCGTACTCCAGCAGCCGCTAGATGAGCGTACAGTGTACAACTCTACCTCAGTTCCGGCTAGCAGTGTGCTGCTCACGAATCTTTCAGCTCCGCTCAACCGCTCTGTTCAGGTGAAGCAGCGGACGTTGGCCTCCAGCACAACGGATACCACTACCCGCCTCATTACCACCACTGTAATTGACAGAGTAGTGCGGCTGCGGCTGCTGAAATATGCAGCTACCACAGCACTGGCTAACTCGGTCTTTTCCGCCTTGCAGAGCACTTCCTTTAATCAGGAAAGGCTTGATGCTATTTGGAAAGGTATAGCTCTAACGCCTTCCACCGGATTCGCGGATAACGTTGTGGCCTTTAACCGCTCGTACAACTCCAGGGTAATATTTTATTTCACTGGCACGAATGCCAGCGGCTACAAGAGCAAGTTTCACTCCTATAGCTTGGTAGCGGGGCCTCTGCCTACTGATGCGCGCACTACCGGGCCCAAATATTTCACTCAGCTCACTACTGACTTTTCCGGCACCCCATTAGCAAGTCTGAGTTCAACAGGTCAGCAGATTAACTCTAGTGCTACCGATGGGTATACATATTTGCAGGAGGGAACTGGTTTAGCGACTCGATTGGAACTGCAGGGCTTAGCAACGCTTATGAATAATACAGAGGTGGCCGTAAATCGCGCCGAACTGCTGTTACCAATCAAGCAGAACACGAATGCCTTGTTCCCTTACCCTACCAGCGTTTATCTATACGAGGTAAATGCCAGCAACGAGCCCTTGGTGCGCACGGTAGGCGCCACTAGCTACGAGCGGTTGGTCCAGGTAGAAGGTGCTGGCCAGAACGGCCAGTCGACGGCGACAAGCGTGGGCAACCCGGCGGCGGCAACGCTGTACCCTAGCTACGATTCGCCCCAATACTACTCCGTACCCCTGACGGAATACTTGCAAGCCTACCTGCAAAATCGGCTGGATGGTGAGCTGCCCTCAGCACTGCTCTTATCACCCATCCTGCGTACCAACCCCAACCTGACCTTGAACCGTGCTCAGCTTGATACTAAGGCTATCAAGCTCCGCGTATATTATTCCAAGCTTCGTTAAACAGCATTTTGTGCTGAACGAGCCTATCAACAAGGGCGGCACGGCTTTTGCCATGCCGCCCGTCTTTAACTTTCACTTTCGGAAAGTTTCTGCTCTGTCACAACCAACCAACTTATGTGCGGAATTGTCGCTTACATTGGGCACCGTGAGGCTTGCCCCATCATCATTAAAGGCCTGCGTCGCCTGGAATACCGCGGCTATGACTCAGCTGGCGTAGCCCTGCTGAATGGCCAACTCAGCGTTTACAAGAAAAAAGGCAAAGTAGCTGACCTTGAAGCTTTTATTGCTGAGGTTGACACCCACGCCCACATTGGCATGGGCCACACCCGGTGGGCTACCCACGGCGAACCCAACGACGTAAATGCGCACCCGCACTATTCCACCTCGGAGCGGATTGCTATTATCCACAATGGCATTATCGAAAACTACGCCGCGCTAAAGCAGCATTTGCAGCAGCAAGGCCACGTTTTTCACTCCGACACGGACACGGAAGTATTCGTGAACCTGATTGAGGAAATTCAGAAGCAGAATAGCTGCTCCCTGGAGGAAGCCGTTCGGTTGGCCCTGCACGAAGTAGTAGGTGCTTACGCTATTGTGGTACTGAGCAAGGATAACCCCAACCAGCTGATTGCCGCCCGTAAAGGCTCGCCGTTGGTAATCGGGGTAGGCGAAAACGAGTTTTTCCTCGCCTCCGATGCCACGCCCATCATTGAGTACACCAACGAAGTAATCTACGTAAACGATTACGAGCTGGCAGTAATTAAGGATGGGCAGTTGGAAATCCGTAGCAAGGAAGACGTAAAGCAGACTCCCTACATTCAGACCCTGGAGCTAGAGCTGGACCGCATTGAGAAAGGCGGCTACGAGCACTTCATGCTAAAGGAAATCTTCGAACAGCCCCGCTCTATTCTCGACTCGATGCGGGGCCGTCTGGAGTTGGAAGCCGGCCACCTGAACATGGGCGGCGTGCGCGCCTACGAGCGGAAGTTTGTAAACGCGGACCGCATCATCATTGTGGCTTGCGGTACCTCCTGGCACGCGGGCTTGGTGGCCGAGTACCTGCTGGAAGATCTGGCGCGTATTCCGGTAGAAGTGGAATACGCTTCGGAGTTCCGCTACCGGAACCCCATCATTACGGAGCGTGACATCGTAATTGCTATTTCGCAGAGCGGTGAGACGGCCGACACGCTGGCTGCCATTGAACTGGCGAAGAGCCGGGGCGCTACCATCTTCGGTATCTGCAACGTGGTGGGCAGCAGCATTGCCCGGGCCACCGACGCCGGTGCCTATACCCACGCGGGTCCGGAAATCGGAGTAGCCTCTACCAAGGCCTTCACGGCGCAGGTAACAGTGCTAACGCTGCTGGCCATGATTGTGGGCCACAAGCGCGGCACGCTCTCCGATACGAAGCTGCGGGAGTTAATGATGGAGCTGAACACCATTCCGGCGAAGGTCGAGAAGGCGCTGCAGCTGGACGCCGAAATCAAACAGATTTCTGAGATTTTCAAGGACGTTTCCAACTTCCTGTACTTGGGTCGTGGCTACAACTTCCCCGTGGCCTTGGAAGGCGCTCTGAAGCTAAAGGAAATCAGCTACATCCACGCGGAGGGCTACCCCGCGGCGGAAATGAAGCACGGTCCGATTGCGCTAATCGACGAGAACATGCCCGTGGTTGTTATTGCTACCAAGGATAGCTCGTACGAGAAGGTCGTAAGCAACATTCAGGAAGTGAAGGCTCGCAAAGGCCGGATCATTGCCGTGGTAACCGAAGGTGACACGGTGATTCCGGAAATGGCCGAATTCACGATTGAGGTGCCTGCCACGAGCGAGGTCCTGATGCCGCTGGTATCGGTAGTGCCGCTACAGCTGCTCTCCTACCACATTGCCGTGCTACGTGGCTGCAACGTTGACCAGCCCCGTAACCTGGCCAAGTCAGTGACGGTAGAGTAACCTACTCCGCAAAACAGAAAAGCCGCCTGGGGAAACCTAAGCGGCTTTTTCTATTCTATCTGTTCACCCTCCTACTTCAAATAACTCCCCGCGCAGGTGCATTCTTTTAAGCAGCGCGCTGGGAATGTAGCGCGGCTCGTGCGTGTCCTGGTACACGCATTCCAACGTTTCGTAGACGCGGCTTAGCCCGATGGTGTTGGCCCGCGTCAGCAAACCACTGCCGCTACCTAACAAAAGAAGGTTAATAGCCGGAGCGGATGCTACTCCTTCCTGCAGGGCGTAGCAGGCTTCGTTGATGCTTAAACAAACTACCCGCGGCGTCAGCAGCCCCACCCGATCCTGCACTACCTGGTATTCGGTGCCAAGAAGGGCGCAGGCTTCGGAGAGGTACAATCCATCGGCAGCGCCATAGGTGCTTACTTCCCAGACGGGCACATCAACAAATGTAGGCAGGCCGCAAAAGCCAAATACGGGACCAAATGGCGGAGCCTCGCCGTGGAAAAGCTGCGCCAGGCTGCGGGTAGTGGTGTTGTAGAAAAGCGGCTGCCGAGGCTGCTCATAATGCAGTTCGGGCCAGTCGCGCAGGTCGAAGGCCACATCCGCCGCCCCGAGACGGGTAAGCAGGTCGGGGGCGCCGGCCGGACAGAAGTCATAGGTGTGCGTGGCCCCGAACTTGCGGCGGAATTCAGCCTCTACCGGTTGGCCTTCCACAATGAACAGATGCATCGTTTTTTCAGCTTACTTTGGCAGTAAGATAGTCTCCTTTCCTTCGAATCTTCCTTTTGTATGGCAAACACCATTGTTTACTCGGCGCAGGCTCCCGCCCCTATCGGCCCGTACAGCCAGGCCATTCAGGCCGGTACTACCGTGTACGTTTCGGGCCAGATTGCCCTCGACTCTGATACGGGCCAACTCGTTGGCAACGGGGATGTAGTGCAGGAAACGCACCAGGTAATGCGCAACCTGCAGGCAGTGCTAGAGGCAGCCGGCTACACCCTGCGCGACATTGTGAAGTGCAGCATTTTCGTGAAGGACCTCGGCAACTTTGGCCTGATCAACGAAATCTATGGCAGCTATTTTTCTGCCGATTACGCTCCCGCGCGCGAAACCGTGGAAGTAAGCCGCCTGCCGAAAGATGTGCAGGTAGAAATTTCCTGTATTGCTGTGAAATAAGAAGAAGGGGAAGCTAGTCGTTCTAACCAGCTTGTTAGGGCGAGTAGCACGACGCCATCCGTCCTTTACCCGGCACTACCCGTTATGGCAGTGACCAGCCCTTGCCGTCCGTGCTGACGGGAAGGGCTGGTCATGTTATCTAGCTTATCACAAAAGAGAGGAAGAATGGCGGCGTACCTGCTCGCCATGACGCCGCTTACTGAAGCGTAGTTAATCAACATCTCATTATTTCACCATTATGCGAGAGGTAGGGATATTTCTGTTTCTAGCTGGGTTGGTTGCCATATTGGCGCCGCTGCTGTTGCCAGCCAACTTCCGGTTTCCGCTGCTGGACTGGATTAACAATTGGGGGCCAACTACGGCGTGGCTGATCCGGGGCGGCGCCGTGTTGCTGGGGCTCGTGCTCTGGCTCCGCTTCCGAAACCAGGAATAAATGCGCCGGCATACCTCCCGCAAAACCGCCAAACCCCAGCAGAAGCCCGACTACTTTCCATCGGAGCGGGTGCTGACCCGTGCCCTACCCCCGGCGCTGGTGGGCGAACGGGAGTTTGAGAATTACCACTTCCTGAACTTCGACCTGAGTCAGAGTAACTTGGCCGGCCGATTGTTCAGTGAGTGCCGGTTTGAGAACTGCAACCTGGCAGGTACCAGCCTGGCTAACACGTCGTTGCAAAATGTGGCCTTCGACGGCTGTAAGCTGCTCGGGCTGCAATTTGAAGCCTGCCGCGACATGCTGTTCCGTGTCCACTTCGACCGGTGTCAGCTCGACTACGCGTCCTTTACCGGCAAGGCCATGCCCCATACCCGGTTCGTGGACTGCTCCTTGCGAGAGGCCAGCTTTACCCAGACGGACCTGACGGATGCCGTGTTTCAGAATTGCCAGCTGGAGCGAGCCGTGTTCCTGCACACCAAGCTAAGCGGTGCTGATTTCCGGACGGCTCACAACGTGCTGCTGGACCCTGAAGTCAACGAGTTGAAAAACGCCCGCTTTGCTCTGCTCAGCTTGCCTGGCCTCCTGGCCCGGCATGGCTTGATTATCGAGTAAAATACTGGCCTGAGGGGTTAACAACCTTGGCTTTTATCTGCTGTCGAAGTCAATTTTATATCCTCCGCCTCCCCGGCGAATTGCCTACCTTTGCGGCGCGTTTCGGACCTGAATCGGGCGCAAATCAGCTGTTTGTATGGAAAGAGAAGTACGGGTGCGTTTCGCGCCCAGCCCCACCGGCCCGCTGCACATCGGCGGCGTGCGCACTGCGCTGTATAACTACCTGCTGGCTCGCAAACTGGGCGGCAAGATGCTGCTCCGCATCGAGGACACCGACCAGAACCGCTTCGTACCCGGTGCCGAGGACTACATCCGCCAGAGCCTGGAGTGGTGCGGTATTGAGCTGGACGAAAGCCCGTGGAACGGCGGCCCCCATGCCCCCTATCGCCAGAGCGAGCGGAAGCCCATGTACAGGCAGTACGCCCAGCAGCTTATCGACAGCGGCCACGCTTACTACGCCTTCGATACGCCCGAGGAGCTGGACGCCATGCGCGCCCGCCTGACGGCCGCCAAAGTGCCTAACCCGCAGTATAACAGCATCACGCGCGCCCAGATGCGCAACTCCCTGACCCTGCCGGCCGAGGAAGTAAAGCAGCTGCTGGAAGCCGGCGAGCAGTACGTTATCCGGCTAAAAGTGCCCCGCAAGGAGGAAGTACGCTTCAATGACCTGATTCGTGGCTGGGTCGTAGTACACTCGTCGAGCATTGATGATAAGGTGCTGATGAAGTCGGATGGCATGCCTACCTACCACCTGGCCAACATCGTCGACGACCACCTGATGGAAATCACCCACGTGATTCGGGGCGAAGAGTGGCTGCCCTCGGCGCCCTTGCACGTGCTGCTCTACCGTTACCTGGGCTGGGAAGCTACCATGCCTCAGTTTGCCCACTTGCCCCTGCTGCTCAAGCCCGACGGCACGGGCAAGCTCAGCAAGCGCGACGGTGACCGGCTGGGCTTCCCGGTGTTTCCGCTGGAGTGGCACGGCAAGGACGCCGAAACGGGTGAGCCGACGGTGAGCAGCGGCTACCGCGAAAGTGGCTACCTGCCCGAAGCTTTCATCAACTTCCTAGCCTTCCTGGGCTGGAACCCCGGCTCCCAGCAGGAGCTGTTCACGATGGACGAGCTGATTGAGGCCTTCTCGATTGAGCGCGTAAGCAAGTCGCCGGCCCGCTTCGACCAGAACAAAGTGCGCTGGTACAACGAGCAGTACCTGCGCGCCAAGCCCGACGCCGAGCTGGTCCAATACCTGACTGAAAGCCTGCAGGAACAAGGCATTATGGTGCCCGCCGGCAAAGCCGAGCAGATTGCGGCCCTGGTGAAAGAGCGGGCTACCTTCCCGGCTGACTTGGCCAAGGAAGCGCAACTGTTTTTCCAGCGTCCTACCGCCTATGATGAGCAGGTAATCAGCAAAAAATGGAACGCGCAGGTAGCCGGCGCCCTCGCCGAGTTTGCCCGGCAGTTGCCCGCTGCTGCTGACACTACCCCCGACGGCATTAAGGCCCTGCTCACCCAAGTATTGGAAGCCCAGGGCATCAAAATCGGGCAGGTGCTGCAGGCCCTGCGCGTGGCCGTAACGGGCGCCGGCGCCGGCCCCGACCTCATGCACATCATGAGCATTCTGGGTACCCAGGAAACGGCCGAGCGCATAGAGCAGGCGGTGGCCCAGTTGCCGGCTGCCTAGCGCAGCTAAGCGCCTACTTGCTTACAAACGCCTGGCTGACGACACGTTGGCCAGGCGTTTTTTCTTGCTGCAAGGCTAATAATCAGTACTTGCTCCTGGTAGCTTCAACCGATGCGGGGGTGCTGCCGTAGTACTTGGTTCAGAGTTGCCTACCCGCGTAGGCTACCTGCTGTTGCACTGACTTTAGCTGCCCGCATCATGGCCAAGAAACCTGTTAGTCCGAAAAAGAAGAAAGCCGACCCGGAGAAAAAAGCCCGCGTCCACAAGGAATTAGAAGGCTTTGAAATCAAGGTGAATCCGCTGGGCGAAATCACCTCAAACTACTCCATCGAGGACATCAACCAGTTCCTGAACCGCCACGTGCGCGACAAGAAACTGGTAAACCGCGACGGGCAATTTGGCGAGAAAGACGAAGACGAGGAGGATTTCCCGTTGGAAGAAGGCGCCCAGGAGCCCGAAGAGTCGGATGAGGATTTCATGCGCCGCACCAGCAAGGAAGCCAAAAAGAAGGGCCCCAAAGCCGAGGCTGACCCTGAGGAGGAGTTGAGCAAAGAAACTGACGAAGAGTAAGCCGGGCCTCACTTCTGAGGTAGCACAGGCCCTACCCCCAAGAAAGCAACCGAGTTTTGCTGGGGGTAGGGCCTGTGGTGCGTTATAGGCCTCGGAAGTGCCGTATTAATTCGCGTTTCGCTATACTTGGGGACCGTATTTCACCACACCTTTTGTTCCATTTCTATGCGCTCCCACGACGTCGATTATAAAATACTGGGCACTGATATTCAGGTTCTTGAAGTAGAGCTCGACCCCAATGAAACTGTTATTGCGGAAGCGGGGGCCATGGTGTACATGAGCGAGGCCATTGCTTTTGAAACCAAAATGGGCGACGGCTCCGAGCCTGAACAAGGCTTTATGGGCAAGCTATTTTCGGCGGGCACTCGCCTGATTACCGGCGAATCGTTGTTCATGACCCACTTCACCCATCGGGGCGGCTACGGTAAGGCTCACGTCGCCTTTTCAGCGCCCTACCCGGGCACCATTATTCCTATTGACTTAGGCGAGCTGCCCCAGGGCCTGATTGTGCAGAAAGACGGGTTTCTGGCTGCGGCCCGGGGCACGAAAATGAACATTCACTTCAACCAGAAGCTGGGCGCGGGCTTTTTCGGTGGGGAAGGCTTCATTCTCCAGAAGCTTACCGGCGACGGCAAAGCCTTTATTCACGCCGGAGGCACCATCATTGAGAAGCGCCTCAACAACGAGCTGCTGCGCGTGGACACGGGGTGCGTAGTCGCCTTTGAGCCCGGTATTGACTTCAGCATTGCCCGGGCCGGGGGCCTCAAGTCGATGATATTTGGCGGGGAAGGTTTGCTGCTGGCCACGCTGCGCGGTACGGGCCGCGTATGGCTCCAATCTATGCCGATTAAGAAGCTGATTCAGGCCCTTGCGCCCGGGGGCGGCAACATGCAGAAGGAAAGCGGCGGCGTTTTTGGCCGGCTGGTAGGCGGCGTTCTGGACGAGTAAGCAATGGGTCTGTTTGCCAGCAGGCCCCGCGAACCGGAAATGGATTCCGGTTCGCGGGGCCGCTTCAGCTTACCTAGGCAGTATCTATTGGCTGGCCGAAGCGGCAATAACGCCCAGACTAGCGAGCAGCGCCAGCACCAGTAACCCTAAGAAGCCGGCAGTAGCGCGCATTTTCCGGACGGAGACGGTATCATCTGTTTTCAAGCTGCGACGACGACGGCTTTTGCCCGGGCGGTGCGTAGAAGTAGTAGTAGTGACAGACATCAGGAGCAGGGAGTTTTTAGGACAGAACTGATGTACGAATCTATATCAGGCCCCATAAAAATGCAGGAGCATTCGATTATCAGCTTCTTCTGCCCGACCAACAACCCAGATTAGCGGCCGCGTAAGTAGCTAACACGTGCATTCCTACCCATCATTCGACCGAAAAAACCCATGCCTTAACTAATGGTAGCAGTACAATTTTCGGACTGTTATGGATTAAGGTAATTTTATTGTCGTTCCGGGATGTGGCTGGCTAGCTGGTGGTGCCGTCTGCGTACCATCCTGGTACCATTCTGACGGTAAGGGCTGGCCATCTGGACCGAAGCGCTGCCATTCGCCAAACCAGAAAAAGTGCGCCCCCGTAGGCTCCGCGCGGTAGCGGGCCCGCCCGCGCTTGGCGAGTTTTCCGTTAGGATGGTAGTAGGCCAGCGTAACAAGGCCGTAGGGGTGCCGGTAAAACCGCTCGGTGTGCTCTAGCTGGCCCCCAGGGTTGTAGTTACGCCACACACCCACCGGGAGGCCGTGCCGGTAGCGGCCCCGATTAGCCAACTGCTTTTCCTCCTGGTCGAAGTACTCCCGCCAGGGCCCATGCCGCTGGTCCCCGCCATCATACCGGTTGCGTGACCAAAACCCGACGGGGCCGTGGCGCATCCCGGTGCACGAGCTTAGCCCAGCGCCGACTACCAGTAGCACAACCGTTGAAAGCCACCTTACCCTGCAGGGTAGCAGGCACGCGGATACTTGCTTGGGGAAGAACATCAGAAGCGAAAAAGATGACTTCCGAATGTAAACTATTTTTTTAGTTGAACAAGAATTTCATCTAGCAGCTCCCGGGAATTGCTTAGGCGCGGCACCTTGTGTTGGCCGCCCAGCTTGCCCCGGCCAGCCAGCCACCGCTCAAACGTACCCGCCGGGGCCACCGTCAGTTCGGGGGGCGTTAGGGCAAGGTCGCGGTGGCGTTTGGCATCGTAGTCGGAGTTAAGCTGGCGCAGGGTGTGGTCGAGGGTCTGCGCGAACTGGGCGGTATCGGCGGGGGGTTGGGTGAACTCTACTAGCCACTGGTGGCTGCCGCGGGAAGCGCCATCCTGGGAAGAGAAGTAGATAGGCGCGGCCGTGTAGTCGCGCACCGTGGTGCCGGTGGCCTGGCAGGCGGCGGCAATGGCCGCATCGGCATTTTCTACGACTACTTCTTCCCCGAAGGCATTCAGAAAGTGCTTGGTACGGCCGGAAATGCGGATGCGGTAAGGAGCCAGGCTGGTAAAGCGCACCGTGTCGCCGATTTTGTAGCGCCACAAGCCCGCGTTGGTACTGATGATGAGGGCGTAGGTTTTGCCCAGCTCCACGGCTTCCAGGCCAATGGCCTGGGGTTCCTCGGCTTCCCACTGATCGGGGGGCAGAAACTCGTAGTAGATGCCGTGGTTGAGCAGCAGCAGCAGGTCTTCGGAGTTGGGCTCATCCTGCAGGGCCAGGTAGCCCTCAGAGGCGTTATAGATTTCCAGGTAGTGCATCTGCGGACCCGGAATCAGCTGCCGGAACAGCTCCCGGTAGGGCCCGAAAGCCACCGCCCCGTGCAGAAACAGCCCCAGCCGGGGCCACACCTCCAGAATAGAAGCTGCACCGGCCATTTCCGTTACACGGCGCAGCAGCACAATCATCCAGGTAGGCACGCCGGCCAGCACGCGCACATCGGCATTCAGCACGTGGCGGGCAATGCGCTCAATCTTTTCCTCCCACTCATCCAGCAAGGCCAGCTCCAGGGGCGGCGTGCGCACAAACTCGGCCCAGGCCGGCAGGTTCTGCATGATAACGGCCGAAACGTCGCCAACCCGGGAGCCAGCCTCCGGCGCGCGGAACGGATTAGGGCCGTGGGTACCGCCCAGGGAGAGCGTTTTGCCACCCAGAATGTTAACCTCGGGGTAGTAAAGCGTGGCCAGGGCCGTCATGTCGCGGCCGGCGCGGTAGTGGCCCTCCTGCAACGATTCGCGGGTGACGGGAATGTACTTGCTGCGGGCGTTGGTGGTGCCGCTGCTCTTGGCAAACCACTGCACTACCCCGGGCCAGAGCACGTTGGCCGCGCCGCGCAGCACCCGCTCAATTTCGGGGTAAAGCTCTTCGTAGCTGCTGATGGGTACGCGCTGGGCAAACTCCCGGGCCGTCAGGCCGTCGGCGAAACCGTAGCGCTGCCCCCATTCCGTAGCCCGGGCCGTGTGCAGCAGCTCCCGCAGCACCTGCTGCTGCACCTCGTGGGGGTACTGGCGGATGTGCTCCACAGTGGCCAGCCGTCGTTGAACGGCCCAGGTCAGAACGGTACTAATCACAGCGGGAGAATAGGTAGAAACATACGGTACTTGTAAGAAAGGGCTTGTCTCTACCCTCGTGCGCTCCGGAAAGTTACCAGACTGCCGCGAAATCTGCGGCGGGACCAGCCAGCCCGAAAAAGGGCGAAGCAGTGCTTCGCCCTTGCTGGCCGTAGAAATTGGCGGAGGGGCTACCCCTGCTTCACCGGTTAAATCTTGCGCTTCAGCTCAAAGTGCTTGCCCAGGTACACGCGCCGTACCATTTCGTCCTCGGCCAGCTCTTCGGCGGTGCCGGCTTTCAATAGCTTGCCTTCGAAGAGCAGGTAGGCCCGGTCCACGATGCTGAGCGTCTCGTTTACGTTGTGGTCAGTGATGAGAATGCCGATGTTCTTGTGCTTGAGCTTGGCCACGATGCCCTGGATTTCTTCCACGGCAATGGGGTCGACGCCGGCAAAAGGCTCATCCAGCAGCACAAACTTGGGGTCAACGGCCAGGGCACGGGCAATTTCGGTGCGGCGCCGCTCGCCCCCGCTTAGTACCCGGCCCAAGTTTTTGCGCACGTGGGTCAGGCTGAACTCGTTGAGCAGTTCCTCTACCTTGTCGCGCTGGGCTTGCTTGGGCATGTTGGTCATCTCCAGCACCGACAGCACGTTTTCTTCCACGGTCAGGTCGCGAAACACCGACGCCTCCTGGGCCAGGTAGCCGATGCCGAGGCGGGCCCGCTGGTAGATGGGCAGCTTGGTAATGTCCTTGTCATCGAGAAACACGCGGCCTTCGTTGGGCTTCACCATGCCGACCGTCATGTAGAAGGAGGTGGTTTTGCCCGCCCCGTTCGGGCCCAGCAACCCCACAATCTCGCCCTGCTCCACGTGCAGCGACATGTCGTTCACCACCGTGCGCGACTTGTATTTCTTGACCAGGTGTTCAGCTCGCAGAATCATAGGGCAAAGGTAATGGGGTGATGAGGTGATGAGGTGATGAGGTAAAGAGAACCGTCCTTCTGAGTTTGTCAAAGCATCTCTACCGCCTTTTGTGGGCGGTTCACTAGCCTAAGGTGTAAACCCTGGGCTCTGGAGCGGTTCTCATTCGGGTATCAGGAGTTAGCCAGCGGTAGAGATGCTTCGACTACGGCTGGGCCTTCGCTTAGCATGACGGTGCTCTTTACCTCATCACCTCTTCACCCCATCACTTCGTCACTTTCTACCCTTTCAGCAGCGCATCTTGCAGCGTCTGTTGGGCGGGCGTGGGGGTAGGCACGGCCTCCACCAGGTTTTTTACTTCTACCTCAAACTCGCGGGGGGTAGCCTGGCGCTCCTGCTCGGGGCCGGTGGCGCCGTCGCGGAATTTCACCCGGACGGGGTCGGCCGTTTTGGGCTCTACCAGGGGGCGCAGCAGCTTCTCGGCGTTCTGCATGGTGACGGCCTGCCCGTTCACGGCCACAATCACGTCGCCTTCTTTCAGCCCGAAAGCGTTTTCATCGGCCTTGGTTTTCACGGCCCGGAACTGGTTTTTGCCTTGGTCGTAGCCGAAGCCCAGGTTGCCGAAGGCTTTCACGCGGGTTTGGCCCACAGGCGCGTACACCCAGCCAATTTTACCGAAGTATTCGGCCAGCGGCAGCGGCTCCTTGCCTACCACGTAGCGGTCAAAGAAGGGCTGAAGCTCAGGGCTGGTCAGGGCCACGATTTCGGGAATCAGCTGGTTGTCCTCGAAGGAGCGGGTGGGGCCGTACTTTTTCCGCAGGGCCAGCAGCACGTCGCGCAGGGTCTGGCGGCCCTGGCTCAGCTCCCGAATCCGAATATCGAGCAGCAACCCCATCAGGGCGCCCTTTTCGTACACGTTCGGGTACATATCCTTGTAGGGAGCCTCCAGAATCCGGCGGCTCATTTCCGTAAACGATACGTTCTCGAACTTGCCGGCCTTGTCAATCTTGTCCTTCATCCGGCTGCGAAACTCCTCGGGCGTAATCAGGCCGCCGCGCACCTGCACCAGCTGCGAGACGTACTCCGTTACGCCCTCGTAGAGCCACAGGTGCTGCGACATTTGCGGGTTGCGGAAGTCGAACTCCCCGATTTCGCGGCTATGGATGTTGAGCGGGGCCAGCATGTGCAGAAACTCGTGCGAGGCCACCTCCAGCACCATGCTGCGCAGGCGGTCCGGGTCGGGCATTTCGGGCAGGAAGTAAAGCGAGGAGTAGCTGTGCTCCATGGCCCCGTAGCCGCCGTTTTTGCTGTTCAGCGGCGAGTTCAGGCCCGGGAAATAGAACAGGAACTGGTACCTGGGCACGGGCATGTTGCCGAAAAACTTGGTCAGGGCCTCCGACATGGGCCGCAGCATCTGGCTGACTTCGGCGGCCTTCACCACGCCCGTTTCCGAGAGAACCGCCACCGAGATGCGCGCCCCGCCGGTGCTGAAGCTGGCCGTGTCGGGCTTGGCGTACAGGATGGGACCGTCGGCGAGCGTTACGTAGTTGGGAGCCGTAAACACGTCCTTGGTAGCTGACTCGCGGCGCACATCAAGGGCGGTAGCACCGTAGAGGGCGGCGGGCTTAAGCACACTCACTTGGTAGGGCTCCATTTTGTAGCCTTCCAGGTAGCCGTAGAACCCGTAATGGTTGATGGTGAAGTTGCGGCCGGCCTCAATGTTGGTGCCGCCGGGCTGGAAGATAAACGCGTCGTCCTGCTTGGCATCCCAGGTGTCATCGACGAGGTATTCTAGGCGGGCCAGCTTTTTGGCGTCGTCAATCAGAAACAGGTTGGGGCCGCTGTTGCGCACCTTCAGCCGCTTGCCTTGCTTGTCGAAGGCCTTGAAATCGGTTATAAAGCGGCCGTAATCTTTCTTGGAGTAAGACCCCGGCACTACCGACGGAATGACGTAGGTAGCCTGCTGCTCCTTGATGACCGGAGTGGTGATAACCACCCGCACCCGGTCGTTCTGGACGTTCTGTAGGTCGAGATTAATTTGATAACCAGCGGGCTGCTGGGCGGCGGCCGTACCAAGAGTGGCTAGGCTGAGCCCAAGCGCCAGATAAAGCGTCTTCATTAGGAATCAATCAGGATGGAAGGCAGATAACGCCTGCACGAAGGTAAGCATTGCGGTTCAGGCGTACTTTCACCGCCGCGCCGGTATGCATAAGTACTGCCCGCCTGCTGGGTTACGCAATATCTTATGGCGAGCCTATGCCCCCCTACCCCCTACCCACAGCGTCAAACCTAGACATCAGCTTATGCGCCACCTCAGACATTATAGCCGCTACGTGCTGGCTTTGCTTTTTTTCGGGGCCGGCGTTTTGCATTTTGTTTCCCCCCGCCCGTTCATGCGCATTGTGCCGCCCTACCTGCCCGCTCCCCTCTTGCTGGTGTACCTGAGCGGGGCCGCTGAAATAGTCGGCGGACTTGGGCTGCTGATGCCAGCTACCCGCCGCCTGGCCGGCTGGGGCCTGGTGCTTTTACTAATAGCCGTATTTCCGGCCAACGTGTACATGCTACAAAGCCAGGGCGCCGGACTGGCCGTGCCATTGTGGGCCCTGTGGCTGCGCCTACCCCTACAGCTCGGGCTGATTGTTTGGGTGTGGTGGGCCTCCCGGCTCGCCGAGGAACAGTAGCCTGGGCTACTCCCAGCGAATATCCTTTATGCGCAGCTGCAGGTTCTTTACCCCCCGAAACTCGTTCATTTCCACCGTGTAGCAGACGCTGAACGGCTGGCCCTGTTGGATTTGCTCGTGGTACTCGCCCAGGCCAAACCCGATGGCGTCTACGGTGTGGCGGCCATCCTGGGTGAGGGTGAGCTTGAGGTGGGAATTGCCCACTACCCGCGCCGAATCGGGAGTAGCGTACACTTTCTCGGACGCAAACACGGGATTAGGATTGCCGGGTCCGAAAGGCTCCATCTGACTCAGCAGCCGAAAAAACGAAGGCGTAACATCCGTGAGCTGCAGCACATGGTCGATTTCCACGGGCGGAATCAGCTGTTCGGGCAAAATCCGCCCGGCCACGATGCGCTCGAATTTTTCGCGGAAGGCCGGTACGTTCTCCACGGGCAGGGTCAGGCCAGCGGCGTACATGTGCCCCCCAAACTGATCCAGCAGCTCGGCGCACTCCTCAATGGCTTGGTGCACATCAAAACCCACTACGGAGCGGGCTGAGCCGGTAGCCTTGCCGTTGCTTTCGGTGAGAATAATAGTGGGCCGGTAATACTTATCGAGGCAGCGCGAGGCTACAATCCCGACCACGCCCTTGTGCCAATCCTGCTTAAAAAGCACCGTGGAGCTGGCCGTGCGCAGTAGCGCATCCTGCTCAATCATTTCCAGAGCCTCCTTGGTAATGCTGGTATCGAAGCCGCGGCGCTCCTGGTTGGTCTTGTCGACTACCCCGGCTTTCTCTTTGGCTTCGTCGGTGCTCTGGGCCAGGAGCATGGCCACGGAACGTTTGGCGTCGCCCATGCGGCCGGCAGCATTGATGCGCGGCGCAAAGCCAAACACCAGGCTGCTGATGTTCAGCTCAGCCGTCTGCAGTCCTGCCAGCTCCCGCAACGCGTCCAGGCCCGGGCGCTGCAGGCGCTGCCGGTCGTTGATGAGGCGCAGACCGTGGTAGGCCAGCGTGCGGTTTTCGCCGTAAATGGGCACGATATCGGCGGCAATACTCACGGCTACCAGGTCCAGCAGCTCGTACAGGTCGTCTTCGGGCCAGCCTTGGTGCTGGGTAAAGGCCTGCATCAGCTTGAAACCCACTCCGCACCCCGACAGCTCCTTGAACGGGTAGGCGCAATCGGCGCGCTTGGGGTCGAGCACGGCTACGGCTGCCGGCAGCTCAGTGCCGGGCAAGTGGTGGTCACAGATGATGAAGTCAACGCCCCGCTGGTTGGCGTAGGCAACCTTATCCACGGCTTTCACGCCGCAGTCGAGGGCGATGATGAGCTCATAGCCAAAGTCGGCCGCGAAATCAATGCCCGCCTCCGATACGCCGTAGCCTTCTTTATACCGGTCCGGAATGTAGTAATCAACCCGCTCGGGGCCGAAGAACTGCCGCAGGTAGCTATACACCAATGCCACCGAGGTAGTCCCATCTACGTCATAGTCGCCGAACACCAGTACCCGCTCGCCCAGGTGCAGGGCGCGCACCAGACGCTCCACGGCGCGGTCCATGTCCTGCATGAGTAGCGGATCGGGCAAGGAATCCAGACTGGGGCGGAAGTACGCGCGGGCTTCCTCGAAGCTGCAGACGTGGCGCTGGCACAGCAGAGAAATGATAGCCTCGTTGACGCGCAAGGCGTCGGCCAAGTGCCGGACTTTCTCAGCGTCGGGCGCGGGCTTGCGAATCCATCGTTTTTCCATACTTGTACCGGGGGCCACTGGGGGCTATATCTTCAAAAGTACAAAGAAAAATGGCGCGTCCGGCAGCCCCTACAACCGGATGGAAGCTAATATTTCCTCCCTCAAAAGCGCGCTCCACAGTTACTCCGCCGCATAACCTGCAACCGCTCAGGTGAAAGCAGTGAGCCAGACACGTCCACCAAAAATTTCTGCAAGAAGACGAACACCCTACCACCTATTCGCGTTGCTTCTCTTTTTAAATTATTAATTAAATGTAAAGCAAGTATATTTTTGCATCCTGTGCGCTAATCTGCTTTACTTATTTTCATTTCTACAAACTATAAACAAAGCCAATTTCTGTGCGCCTGATAAGGGATATAGCCGTTATTGCGAGTGGAGCGAGGAATCTGGGTAGCCCACGAAAGGTTATCCGGATTCCTCGCTCCACTCGCAATGACACGTCTGAAGGCTTTTTAAAGCAGGCTTAGTTGACTACATCGCCGCGGAGCTTGCGGAACCGCTTGCGGGCTTCGGCTACGTAGATGCTGCCCGGGTATTTCACCAGCACCTGGTTGTAGAGTTGCTGGGCTTTGCTGACATCCCGCAGGTTTTCCTCCTGGATGCTGGCGGCCAGAAACAGCGCATCATCACTGAGCACATCGTACTTGGGGTTAGCCGTGATACTTTCGAGGGCCGTGAGGGCGCCCTGGTAGTCGCCGGTGCGGCGCAGCAGTTGGGCTTTAAGCAGCCAGGCTTCGTCTTGCAGGGCGTGGCCGGGGTATTTCTGAAGCAGGCCATCGAGGCCCCGTAGGGCCTCCGGAATCTTGTTCTGGAATACCAGCTGCTCCACCACCGCGTAGTCGCGCAGGGCCACACCGGCGGTGTCCATGGCCGTATTATCGGTAATGAGCAGACTGAGCTGCATGGCATCGTTGGCAATTTCGCGGCTGGTGGCTTGCTTCAGAATGTCCAGATGACTTTGGGCCAGTTTGAAGTCGCCGGCAAAGTAGCTCAGGCGGGCGTTCCGAAGCTTGGCATCGTAGCCCAGGGGCGTGTCTTTGTGCGACTTCTCGACCTGCGAATACAGCAGAGTAGCTTCCCAGGGTTCGGCCCGCAGCAAGTAGATATCCGCCAAGTCAATTTTGGCCTGATCTACTACGTCGAGGCTGGCGCGGGGCATTTGAATTACCTCGTTCAGGAGCTTGATGGCGCTTTCTTTCTCATCGAGCTGGAAGGCCATCAGCGAGGCCATGCTGCGCAGCACGGGGGCCGTTTCCGGGGTGCGGCCCAGGTCCTGCAGCACTTGCTGGTACTCCTGGAGCAGGCTACGCAGTTGGGCTACGTTTACGGGGTAGGTAGTGCGCACCTGGTCCTCGCGGGTTTGCACAAGGCGCTGCCGGGCCAGGGCGTAGTAGGGCCGGCCCCGGTACTCCCGCACCACGTAGTCGTAGCCCTGAATGGCGCTTTCGTAGTCCTTGTTACGGCGGGCAATTTCGGCCACTTCCAGCACCCGCTGCCCGTCGGTGCGGCCGCGGCGGTCCAGGGCCTTGGCTTGCACCAGAGCACCGGTAAAGTCGCGGCGCTGCACCTGCAGCCACAGCAGCAACTCACTGTACACTCCCCGGTCAGGGTTTTTCTGCACCATGCTCAGCAGTTCCTTTTCCAGGGCCGCGAAGTCTTTGTCGTCCTGCAGGCTGTTCTGGAGCATGTTGCGCACGAAGGGAAGCTGCTGCTCATTGTCCTGCACCAGGCGCAGGGTTTCGCCCATAAGCTTATCGGTCTGGCCGCTTTGGGTGTAGAGCTGAATCAGCTGGGGCGCAAACTCGGTTTCGTTTTTGGCTAGCTCCCGGCCGCGCAAGTACGCGCGGGTAGCCCAGTCGGGCAGGGCCACCTTCTGAAACTCCGTTGCCACGGGCACTACCTGCGCGCTGGTCAGCTGGCTGATCACCCGCTCCCACTGCTTCTGGGCCGCGGGCTGGTCGCCGGATTTGGCGTACACCTGCCCCAGCGTTACGCCCAAGGTGAGGTCGTCGGGGCGCTGGCGCTGGGCCCGCTTTACCAGCTTCTCGGCGTCCTTGTCGCGCTTCAGGGCCTGGAGAGCGGCCAGATAGTCGGGCAGGATATTGGGGGAGGTCTGCTCCTCGGTGCGCAGCCGACCGAACAGGTAGGCGGCCTTTTCGTGCTCCCCCGTGCGCTCATACTCGCGGGCCAGCTGCACCGCATTGTCTTCCGCTTGTTGAGCTACCGCTGGCCCAGCCAGCAACAGCAGCACCGCCAGCGTGCTTTTTCCTAAACCCGAACGCAACGACTTTTTCATAAGCGCTATAACGAAAAGAACAGCCCCGGAGTGCCGGATGGTGAGGTAGTGACTCAGTGAACTACCTCCCTGTTTCGCCCCACAAAACAAAAGGGCCGCACCCTAAGGTACGGCCCTTTTGCTTGTGCTAAACAGCGCGCGGCTTAGAAGAATTTCGTGCGGTTGTCCTTGATGTTGGCGTGCTGCTTGATGGCCTCGTAGGTGAGGCCGTCGGTGCGGGCCGTGCGCTGAGCCGTCAGCTGCTGGCGTACTGCTTTCACGTCGGTAGCAGCTGTGGCGGGCTGTACACTCACCGGTTCCACAATCAGGACGCCCTGCTCACCCGCAAAGGGGGCCGACTTCTGGCCGGGCTTCAGGCCGAAGGCTTTGCCCACGGCTACGGGCTCGTTGCCGAGGCCGGGAATTAGGCCCTGACCCAGCACTACCCCTTCCGCCGTTTTCACTTGCGCACCGTTGCCGTAGGCCTGAGCAATCTGCTCCAGCGTGCCTTTCGAGGCGCTAAGCTTCTTCATGATTTGCTCGGCTTTCAGCTCGTTGCGCACCAGGGCGGTAATCTCCGGCTTCACGCTGGCTACGTCGGCGGTGCCTTTGGTGCGCTCACTGGTCAGAACGGCAATAACGTACTGGTCACCGATTTCAAACACCTCCGACACATCCCCCACTTTGGTTGGCTCACCCTCGGGGTTTACCCCGTAGGCCCAGCGCACCAACTGGCGGGCGCCCTGGAGGTTGTTCACGGCTTGGTCGCCGCGGCCGAGGCCCTTGGCTTCCACCTTTTGCAGGCTCTTATCCTTGGCGACGGCAGCGCGGAAAGTTTCCAGGCTGGTAGCTTCGCCTTTCAGGGCCTGGGCTTTCTGGTAGGCGGCGTCGCGGGTAGCGTCGGTGGGCTGAATGCTCTTCTGCACCGTTGCAATCTGGTAGGTTTGCGTGGTTTTCGGAGCCGTAATCTTGATGATGTGGTAACCGAACGACGTCTTTACCGGGGCGGGCAGCAAACCGGCTGCAGTAGCGCCAAACACGGCCTTCTCGAACTCAGGAACCATACGGCCCTGCTGGAACCAGCCCAGGTCGCCGCCGGTAGCAGTGGTACCATCGGTGCCGTACTGGCGCGCCATGGCAGCGAAATCGGCCCCACCCTTGATTTTGTTTAGTACTTCCGTGGCCTTGGCTTTGGCAGCGGCATCGGCCTCGGGCGTAGTGCCTTCGGGCTTGATGAGGATGTGGCTGGCCCGGGCAGCCGCCTGCGCGCCGGCTTTCTGACCCGACACTTTATAGAGCGAGTAGGTGCCATTCTCGGCGTAGGGGCCGTACACTTTGCCTACTTGCAGGGGCAGCTGGGCGCGGAGCTTCTCGGGCATGTCGGCCGGCGAGAGGAAGGCGGGGCTGGTGGGCTGGTCGGAATTCAGCTTCACGAAAGCCGAGTCAACCGGGGCCGAAGCAAACTGGGTAGCCAGCTCATCCACGGTTTTGCGCACGGTGGCGCTGTCTTCGGGGGAGGCCGTTACCGGAATCGACACGTACTCAATGGTGCGGCCATCTTCGACCTTGTAGCGGCCTTTGTTTTTGTCGAGGTAGGCCTGCAGCTGCTCGTCGCTTACTTTCACGCTCGAATCGGAGAGGGCGAAGTACGGTACCATCAGGTAGCGAACGGTTGCGCGAGTGTTCTGGCCCTGGTCGAAACGCTTGGCCTCCGCCGCGGTTACGTAGGTGCTCAGCTTCAGCAGGTTGTTGTACTTGGCGGCCTGGCGCTCCGGGCCCAGGTTAGCCTCGAAGTTGCGGAACGCATCCTGCGCCTGGGGCGGCAGCTTATCGAGGTTGCGCAGGTACTCAATCACCTTGGTGCGGTCGAACTGGCCGGTAGCCGGATCCGTAAAGGCCTGGCGGATGCTGGGGTGCACGTTGTTGCCCTGCACCATGTCGGTGAGTTCTTCATCCGACACTTTCAGCCCCAGCTTATCGAACTCCTGCTGGAAGGCAATGCGGAAAATGGTCTGGTTCCAGGCCTGGTCGCGCAGGTAGCCCATGGCTTGCTCGTCGGGCTGGCGCTGCTGCTGCTGAATGAAGGCCTGCTTGGCCTGCTCCAGCGTGGCATTGAACTGGTCGTACTCCACCTTCTCACCGGCTATTTCGCCGACCGTCAGATCGTTCTTGCCGAAGATGCTGCTGCGGCCATACAGGAAGTCGCCCCCCAGCATGAAGAGCAGCAGGCCAATAATGATGGCCCCGACTGCCCAGCCCGATTTTTCTCGAATCGTGTTAATTAATGCCATTTACTTGAAAAAAGCGCAGGTAGAAAAGTGGAATGAGGTGCAAAATAACCAAAAAAGATGGTCAATAGATAATGAAAGTCCCCTGCATCAGCTAGATAAGCCCGTGGCGAAAGGCAGGAAGCCGTAAAAAACAAAAAAGCCCTCCCGCAAACCACAGGAAAAGGCTTTTCTGGTTGAGCACTAGCGGCCTGCTGGTAACCGGCCAAGAGGCCATATTACGAGCAGGCCGCTGAGGTAGGGGCTGGGGCCTAGCGCCTGTTTTTCGGTTGCTTTTTAGCGGGCTTGCGGGCGGCAGCTTCAGCGGCTTTGCGCGCCGCTTCGGCTTCGGCCGCCGCCACTTTGTCGCGCTGGCGCAGGTAGCGTAGGCCAATAACCAGACCGAAGGAAATCATGAATAGCCAGTAGTTCTGGTACAAGCCCTCCATTTTGCCTACTACCAGGGTTTGGTAGGCCGCAATTACGAAGGTCATCACGGCCAGGACAAGGAGAATGGTGCGGCTGATGCCAGGGTCCCAGAAACGTTTCATGTGGCAGTTAGCGGGTAGCGGCCGGAGCGGCTGCGGGCGCGTTTTGAAGAGTGAAAATGCCCGTAGGATTCAGGATGTCGTAGCGCGAGAAGTCCTGGTTGGCCGTGAGTCCCCGGCCTGTCAGCACTTCCGTGGGAGTAGTCACCCGGATTTCCGTTTGCTCTTTGGTGTAGATGAGGGCCTTGGTCTGGTCGAAAAAGGCTTCCTCGGTATTCATGCTCTGCTGCTTGGGCACGTTGGTAACGCGCACGTTGCCGCGCAGGGTGTAAAGGTTCTTGCTTTTCTCGTACAGGCCGTAGTTACCCACAATGGTGTTGATTACCGTTTGGCCGTCCTCGCCCAGGAAGGTAATCTTCACGCCCTTGGGGTAGAGCTGGTTGCTATTCTCGAAGTCTTGCCGCAATGGGGCCGTCAGGCGGATGCGGAGCTTGGCCGAGTCGCTCACAATCATGAGCAGGTTCTCGGTTTCCATGATGGGCCCGGTGTAGGTAGTCTTTTTGGCTACTACCTCGTCGGCGTGCTTGCGGCAGCCGGCCAGCGGACCCGCCAGAAGCAGCCCCAACAGTAGGTAACGGTAATGGCCCAGCTTCATGGCAGCCTTATTCGATGCGACGCTTGATAAACCAGCGGTTGTTGAGCGTGACGCCCAACTGCATGCGCACGTAGTCTTCCTTCACGTTGCGCTCCAAGGAGCCGTCGGAGAGTTGCCGAACATTGGTGTTGCCGCGCTGCCCATACATGAAGGCCAAGCTGATAGTGGTGGCATCAAGAGGGGTAGCGGTGGGCAAGGGAAAGGCAAAGCCCCAGCTTACAGAACGGTCGTAGAGGGTTTTCCCACCGGGCCGGTAGGGCATTTGCGCCAGGCTGAGGCCAGCCCGGTACGTTACCCGCTTGAAGTAGCTGTCGACGGAAGCGGCATCAGGAGTAAGCTCCCCGCCCACGGCCATCCGGTAGGTGTCGCTGAGCTGAACCCCGGAGGAGCCGCCCGGCTCGTTAAAGGCCCGAAACTGGGACCATTGCTGCCGGGTTCCTTCCAGGCTAGCGCTCCAGCTCCGGTTGTTGTCGAGGCTAATGCCGACCTGGCTGAGGGCAGGCACCTGGGCTTTGCCGGGAGCATCCGTCTCGATGGCCGTGGCGGAGGACTGAATCCCCTGAAAATCCTGCCGAATCAGGATTAGGCTCCGGTCCCCGTTCAGGTTGGACTGGAAGCTATGCGTCCCACCGATGTTGTAGTTCAGCTTGTCGGTGAACTTACCGCGGTAGTGCAGTCCGGCCCGAAACGTGAAGTCGGAGTAGTAGATGTGTTGCTGATAGATATCCTTGTTCGCCAGCTCCACTGGAATGGTGGCGGTGCCAACACGGGTGCCCGCTTCCTGGTCGATACTACCGAACACATAGCCAACCGAAACGCCGGCGGTCAGCCCAGTAGCCAGCCGTACGCCGTGGCTCATATAGGCCTCGGCCAGTCCCCCGCTGCCCTTGTATTGTTTTTCCACCTGAGCGGTAGGGTCGCCGATGACGCTATTGTCGAGCGTGGTTGATTCGTAGTCAACTCCGCTGTAGGGTTTCAAGCCAATGGCCCCAGCCCAGCGCCGGTTAATGGGCACGGCCAAGGCCAAGTAACCCAGGTTAGCAGACCCGGTGCGTTGGCGGCTAACCGTGTTGCGCAGGGTTTTGAACTGCCCCGTGAAACCGGCCTCGAAGGTCGTCCGGGCCGTGTAATATAGCAGCGCCGGGTTGATTTCGTTGACGTTTATGCTGTTGGGAGCTGCTACCCCAATGCCGCCCATGCCCATTTGCCGCACCCCGCCCGCGTTCATGCTGGCGTCGCCCAGGCCCAGGCGCGAGTAAGGCGAGTTACCGAGGCCCTGGCTCAGTGCAGCCGGCGCAGCCACCAGCAAGCCCAGCAGCGAAAGACCACCGGCCAGGCCAGTGAAGTTAGGTTGAGACATGGTGTACTAAAATTCGGTGGAGCCCAATCAGCACGAGCTCCGGAACAACAAAGATAGGCCCTTTCAGCCGGGCTCGGAAAAAAGCCGCGTCGCCCCCGGCCAATACCACGGCCAGTTGCGGAAACTGGGCAGCGTACTCGGCCAGCAGCCCGCGTACTTCCGCCACCGCCCCGTTTACTACCCCACTCCGGATAGCCGATTCGGTGTCAACCCCGGTCAGAGGAACGGGAGCCGTGGCCTCGGGCAGATTGGCTACCAACGGCAGGCGGCCGGTAAACGTATGCAGGGCCTGGAAGCGCATGGCCACCCCCGGGGCAATGCTGCCCCCCCGAAAGGTATGCCCGCCCTCCACCAGGTCGCACTTAATGGCGGTGCCGGCATCCACAATCACTACATCCCGGCCTGGTAGCAACCAGGCCGCTCCCACGGCCGCCGCCAAACGGTCGGCGCCCAGCGTGTGCGGGGTAGCGTAGCCGTTGCGGATGGGCAAGGCGGTAGTAGCCGGCATAAACTCCAGCACCTGCCCCGCCACCAGCGTCCGAAGCTCCGTCGCCCACTGCGCCGTAGGCTCCACGACGGAGGCTACCACCGCGTGTTCGGGCCGCAGCCGGGCTACCGCCGCCCGAACTTGCTCGGGCGTCTGGCCAGTAGCCGATTCCACCAGCACATCAGCTTCGAAGCAGCCGTACTTAACCGCCGTGTTGCCGATATCAAGGGAAAGCGTGCGCACTGAATAGGTAGGAATGAAATGATAAGACAGTGAAATGGTGAGATGGTGCGTTTGATGTTGCGGTAGCGCAGATTGCGCCAGTAGCGCTTGCCGGGCCACTACAACATCAAACGCACCATTTCACCATCTGACACCTTCACCCGTAAGAGCCACCAGCCGGGCCGGCGGTTGCGTGCTTACATGAAATACTTGAGGCGGATAACTTCCTTCTCATTGAGGAAGCGCCACTTGCCGCGGGGCAAGTCCTTTTTCGTGAGGCCCGCGTACTGCACTCGGTCCAGCGTTACCACGTCGTAGCCCAGGTGTTCGAAGATGCGGCGCACAATCCGGTTGCGGCCGATGTGAATTTCCACGCCCACGAAATGGGGGTTGCCAGCTACTACGGCCACATCGTCTACCTCAGCTTTGCCGTCTTCCAGCTCCAAGCCTTCCGCAATCTGCCGCAGGTGCTCTTCCGTCAGAGGCTTGTCCAGCTCTACCTGGTAGATCTTCTTGTTGCGGTGAGAAGGGTGCGAGAGTTTCTGGGCTACTTCTCCGTCGTTGGTGAAGAGTAGCAGGCCGGTAGTGTTCCGGTCGAGGCGGCCCACCGGGAACACGCGCTCCTTGGAGGCACCCTTTACCAGTTCCATTACCGTACGGCGGCCCTCCGGGTCATCCGTAGTCGTGATGTAGTCCTTGGGCTTGTTGAGCAACACATACACCAGCTTCTCCCGGTTCAGGTTAGTCTTGCCGTACTGTACCGTGTCGGAGGGCTGCACCTTGTAACCCATTTCGGTTACTACCTGCCCATTGACCTTGATTTCGCCGGCGGCAATCAGAGAGTCAGCTTCGCGGCGCGAGCAAATGCCGGCGTTGGCAATGTAGCGGTTCAACCGCACCTCATCAGCCCCCAGGTCATCTTCTTCGCGCCGGCGCTTGTTGCCGCGGGATTTATCCTCTTCGTAAAACTTCAGGTTCTTGTAATCCGGAGCCTGGCCTTCTACCTCGCCGAATTTGCGCTTACCAGCCTGGTTGGGATTTGGCGTTTGCGCGCCGCGTCCCGTAAATTCATCGTGGGCACGCCTGGGACGCTCCTCGCGCGGCGAGCGGAAGCCTTCCGACCGCTCAGCACCAAAGGAACGGCCTTCGCGCTTGTCGCCGTTAAAGCTGCCGGGCCGGGCCGTGCGCTTCTCCCCGAAGCTGCCGCCCCCAAAACCACCTTCCCGACGCGCGGGCCGGTCGTTGCCAAAGTCGTTGTCGCGGCGGGCGGGCCGCTCGTTGCGGCGGTCATTGTTCCCCCGGCTGTCTGCCCTCCCCTCGCTGCGGTCAGCAGGCAGGTCCTCAGGGCGGCCACGGTAATCGAAGGGGCGCGCTGCCCGCACTTCCCGCTCGCCACCAAAGCCAGCGCGGTCCGCGTCGGGGCGGGTTTCGCGCGGCCGGAAGTTCTCGGGCCGGGGCTGATCCTGCTCGTTGGGGTTTTGCTTGACAAACCGGCGGTTCCGCTCGCCGGGCATGCCGCGGGGTACGGTGGGCTTACCGTCTTGGCTGTAGGGCTGGCCGCCCCAGGATTTCTTGGGCTCGAAGGGCCGAACCGGCCGCTCGTCGCGGCGCTCCTCCCCGCCAAAGCCACCGGGCCGGCGGCTGTCACCCTCGAAGCGACGGTTGTTGCCACCGAAGTCACGGCCGCCACTGCGCTGCCCAAATCCGCCGGGCCGGCCTTCGCCGCCGCGGGTAAAGCCACCGCCGCCGTTTCCGAATTTCTTGGGGCCACCCGCGTTACTGGTGCCAAACTTTTTGGGCCCCGTGAAGCTACCCTCAGCCGGCCGGCCGAAGGAAGGACGGTCAGTCCCGCGGGCCTCATCTCGCCCGCCAAAACGGGGAGCATCGCCAGCGCCCCGGTCGTCGCGGCCGCGGCCGGGCTGGGTGAATTTGCGGAAGCCCTCAGGGCCGTTGGAGTTGCCGGTAGGGCGGCCAGTGGAGCGGCCACGGCGGCCGGGCGTATCGCCGGAGAAGTGTTTCTTGCCCATATGGAAGAAGCGTGCGTGCCGTATCGCTACGGTACAGTAGAAAAATCAGATAGAGAACGTATGAAGCCAGTAACCACTGGCTTCTGAAAACAGTGCCCGGACCAGCAACTCAGCTCCGCGCAAGCGGATGCCGGTCACGAGTCCGGGCAGCAGGTAGGCGGGCAGCGAGGCTAGTCGCGGCGGGCCATTTTGGCTTCAATGGAATGCTGCGTGTGGGGCACGGCGCGCAGGCGCTCCTTGGGAATCAGCTTGCCAGTACCAATGCAGACCCCGTAGGTGCCATTCTTGATGCGGATCAGCGCATTCTCGAGTTGCTGGATGAACTTCATCTGGCGCGAGGCCAGCTGGTTCAGACTTTCCTTCTCAGCCGTATCTGCCCCGTCTTCCAGCACCTTCGAAGAAGAAGCCGTGTTGTCGGTGCCCGTGTCGTTTTTACGGCTCAGGGTTTCCTTGATGAACGCCACTTCCTTGCGGGCCGCGGTGAGCTTATCTTGGATGATTTGCTCAAACTCCGCCAGTTCTTCCCTGGAATAGCGTAGGGGTTCTTCACTCATGTTGGTGCAGGGAGAGGTTAGTAAGAATGATGTGTAGCTAGATTGGCCGCCGCAGATGCAACCGACTAGCAGTTACGCCCCAACAGATGCCTGTGCGAATAAGTTTACCTTCTCGCCTACCCGGAACTGCCTGGCCTTCCTGCTAGCCCCGGAAGCATCCCGTTGGCCAAGCATATGTGGGCGCAAAGCTACGGTTTTGTCCGCTAATCAGCATGCTACCCTACGGGTTGCCCCCAGCCCACGTTATCGGCCACAAGTAAGCTCAGCGGTTGCGTGAACCTAAAAGCCGAGCATGTGAATGGCCGCCACGGCACCCTCCACTCCTTTGTTGCCGTGCTGCCCGCCGGCCCGGTCCCAGGCCTGCTCCAGCGTGTTGGTAGTTACCAGCCCGAAGATGACGGGCTTATTGAACTTCAGGCCCACGTTGGTGATGCCACTGGCCACGGCGTGGCAGATGTAGTCATCGTGTTTGGTTTCGCCCTTGATGACCACCCCCAGGCAAATCACGGCGTCAATTTCCTCGTGCTGGGCCAGCAGCTGGGCGCCCAGGGTCAGCTCGAAGCTACCCGGTACCGTATTGCGGAAGATGTTCTCGGGCTTAGCGCCGTGCTTAATCAGCGTATCATAGGCACCCCGGGCCAGGGTGTCGGTAATTTCCCGGTTCCATTCGGCCACCACCAGCCCGAAGCGCTTCTCGGAAATGTCAATGAAGTTATCGGAGGTATAGTCGCTCAGGTTTTTCAGGGAGGTAGCCATGGGCCAGAAGTGCGGTTGAGGTAAAAAACGAATGGTAGGCAAAGGTACGATACCCACCCGCTTTGCCGGCTGGTAAGTTTCCCTAGAGTTGCCTGGGGCGCAGCTACCCGCTGAAAACAAAAAAGGACGGGCTAGCCCGTCCTTTTTTGTTGCGTAGAAAACTATAGCTATTTACCAGCCAGTGCCTCGGCGCGGGCTTTGTACTGCTTGGCCTCGTTAGCCTCGGCAGCAGTAGGGTAGTCCGTCAAGATTTTGTCGTAGGCGGCAATTGCGCCGGCATTGTCCTTAGCCAGTTCCCGGGCCGTGGCTTCCTTCAGCAGGTAGCCGGGCGAGAACTGCTCATTGGCATTGTGGTTGGCGGCCTTGTTGTAAAAGTCGGCCGCTTCCTTGGCCTGATTCAATTCCAGGTGAGCATCACCTAGCAGGGAGTAGGCCCGGGCTTGTACCAGGTAGTCATCCGAGCTAAAGTCCTCGAGGTAATCAATGGCCTGCTTGTACTGGCCTTGCTTTAGCGCCGCTACTCCGGCGTAGAAGTTAGCCAAGTTGCCAGCAGCCGTGCCGCTGTACTCCGAGGCTACCCGCTCCAGACCGAGGTTCTTGCCGTCGCCCTTCATGGCTTTCTGCAGAGAGTCCGCTTCCCAGTAGTTTACCGCCTGGAACAGGGAGGCCTGCCCTTTGGTATCCTGAGAACCCCGCCACAGGTAGTAGCCAAAGCCACCGGCTACGGCCAGCACTACCAAGGCCAGCAGGCCCAGCAGTACGTTTTTGTTGCGGCGCAGGAAGTCTTCCGATTCGGCCAAACGGATGGCCAACGCATCGGGGTCTTCCAGCAGCGGGTGCTCCGGGTTGTATGCTTCCGCCGGCTGCAGCGGATCCGAGGACACGACGCGCTGCTGTTGCGGCTGGCGGGCCTGTTGGCTTTTACCTGTGAAAGGAATTTTTGACATGAGCGTTACTCAAAAAGGCGGCCCCGTTAAGGCCTGATAAACTCCCGCGCTACTAGTCGCGGATGTAGGGATAGTCCTGCTGCACGTACACATCCTTGTACAGCTCATCGGCCGTAGGATAGGGCGAGTTTTCCGCAAACTCCACCGACTCCTGCACCTGCGCCTTGATCTTCTCGTCGATAGCCGTTAGCTCCTCCTCTGTGCCCATGTTGTGGGTCAGGATGGTGTGGCGGACAGCTTCGATAGAGTCGCGGGAACGGTAATCCTCCAGCTCTTCTTTGGTGCGGTACTTGGCGGGGTCGCTCATGGAGTGACCCTTGTAACGGTAGGTCTTAAACTCCAGGAAGGTTGGGCCTTCTCCAGCGCGGGCACGCTCGGCAGCCCGGGCAACGGCGTTGTGCACGTCCTCTACGTTCATGGCATTCACCGGCTCGGAGGGCATGTCATAGCCTTCACCCAGGGTGTACAGTTCCGTCACGTTGGAGGTCCGCTGCACCGAGGTACCCATGGCATACCCGTTGTTTTCCACCACGAAGATGACGGGCAGTTTCCAGAGCATGGCCATGTTGAAGGCTTCGTGCAAAGCGCCCTGGCGCACGGCCCCGTCGCCCATGTAGCAAATGCAGAGGTTGCCTGTCTTGTTGTACTTCTCGGCAAAGGCAATGCCGGCCCCGAGCGGAACCTGACCGCCCACGATGCCGTGGCCGCCGATAAAGTTTACTTCCTTATCGAAGATGTGCATGGAGCCGCCTTTCCCCTTGGAGCAACCGGTAGCCTTCGCAAACAATTCAGCCATGATGGCGTTGGGCGAGGTGCCCAGGGCCAGCGGGTGGGCGTGGTCCCGGTAAGCAGTAATCCACTTATCACCCTTAGTCAGGGCCGACACGGCACCGGCTACGCACGCTTCCTGCCCGATGTAGAGGTGGCAGAAACCTTTAATCTTTTGCTGACCATACAGCTGGCCGGCCTTTTCTTCAAACTTACGCATGAGCTGCATTTGCTCATACCACTGCAGGTAGGTCTCCTTTGGGAATTCCGGCTGGGCCGGAGTAGTTGCTTTAGGAGCACCGGTAGCTGCTGCGGCCTCGCTATTTGCGGGGGGCAACACTGGATCGGGCTGCTTTACCGTATCGGTAGCAGCCTTGCCTTTGGGGGCAGCTTTCGGGGCCGACGATTTGTTCGTCGAATTGGAAGCCTTGGGGGCAGCCTTTACTTTCGTCTCCGCCATCTTGCTTTCGGTTGTTCGCGTTTGGGATGCGAAAGTACGTAAAAGGATTGCAATTCCGAACCCTACGCATGATACTCGAAAGCCTCCACTTACTGTTTTTCAAAAACTACGAAGAAGCCAACTTAGGCCTCTCGCCCCACATCAACTGTTTCGTGGGTGACAACGGAAGTGGTAAGACGAATCTGCTGGATGCCATTCACTACCTCTCCTTAACCAAGAGTGCTTTTACTAGCTCCGATGCCCACAGCATCAACCAGGGTGCTGAGTTCTTTGTGGTGAAAGGCCGGTTCCGTACAGAACCAGGAGAGAAGTCCGAAACCATTCAGTGCAGTTTGCGCCAGGGTCAGAAGAAAACCCTCACCCACGACAAGCAGCCCTACGAGCGAATCTCGGATCACATCGGCCGCTACCCAGTTGTGCTGATTTCTCCTTATGATACCGACCTTATCCGGCAGGGTAGTGAGGAGCGCCGCAAGTACTTCGATAGCCTCATCTCCCAGCTCGACCACGAATACCTGGAGCACTTGATCCGCTACACTCACCTGCTCAAGCAACGCAACTCCTTGCTTAAGTTGGCAGCGGATCGTCAGGCCGGTTATGACCGGGACTACCTCTTGGTACTGGATGAGCAGTTGGCGCCGATTGGGGAACAGTTGGTAAAACGGAGGCAAGAGTTCTTGGCCGAGTTCGAGCCGGTGTTTCAGCGCCACTACGAGCAACTTGCCGATGCCCGGGAACAGGTGACCCTGGCGTATAAGAGCGAATTACCTAACTCCGATTTTCTAAAGCTGCTTCGCCTGAATGAGCGCAAGGACCTCTTATTGCAACGCACCAGTGCAGGCCCCCACCGCGACGATGTGACCTTTCTTATGGATGAGCTGGCGGTAAAAGGTTACGGCTCGCAGGGTCAGCAAAAATCCTTCGCCATAGCTCTGAAGCTAGCCCAATTTGAAGTGCTGGCCCAGCACAAGCAGCACAAGCCGTTGCTGCTACTCGATGATATTTTTGATCGGCTTGATGAAAAGCGTATTACCCGGCTGATGCAGTTAGTAGCCAATCACACCTTCGGGCAAATCTTTCTAACCGATACACACCTAGAGCGAACTGACCGGGTTTTGGCTACCCTCTCTGATGATATCCGCCGGTTTCGGGTTGAATCTGGCACTGTTACGCCGCTTTAGCAGCAGGGCCGTAGTACCTTTGAAAAGAGCAACAACAAGCTGCTCCTTCGCGCGTTAAGAAATACAATGGCTTTCAAAAAACCTTTCCCCTCCGAAAATTCCCGCAAGTCTGACATCGTCCCGCTGAAGGATGGTATTACGGCGTTGCTGCGCGCTTATCGGTTGCAGGGAAAGCTCAATGAGGTGACAGTCGTTGCTAGCTGGGAGCGGGTCATGGGCAAGGCAATTGCTATGAAAACCCAGGAGGTCTATGTTAGCAACCACAAGCTTTTTGTGCGCTTAACTTCGGCTCCGCTCAAGCACGAACTCATTATGGCCAAGACCCGGGTTCTAGAGAATTTGAATGCCGAGGTTGGAGAAGACATTATTAAGGAAGTAGTATTCCTGTAGCAGGAGGCCTCTCGCCTTGTGCAGTACCCAACCCCACTACAGGTTGGCAAAGTTTTGGCGGCGCGGCACTTGGCTTTATTGACTATACCTCCTCCCCTACTCCTACGATATCATCGTTCACTTAGTACCCCAGCTGGCACCGCTCCCGCTACAGGAGGTGCAACTGCTGCTCAGCGGCAAGTACCGAGCGGGCATTATTGAACTCGCGGCTGTACTGTTCCTTGAACTCCCGTCGTTTGATGGCTTCCAGGAAACGACGGGTATCCTCGCTGGTCTCCAATATTAGGCTGGGCACTGTGGTTGGCTTCCCGGCATCGTCTTTGGTTACCCTAGTGAAGTAGCAGGTGTTGGTGTAGTTGACACTACCATTCCGAACGTCTTCGGCAATTACCTTGATGCCGACCAGCAGGGAGGTTCGGCCTACGTAGTTTACGGAAGCCAGCAAGGAAACCAACTCACCTACCTCCACCCGCTGCAGAAAGTTTACCCCATCCACGCTCACCGTAACGTAGTAGTTACCGGCGTGCTTTGAGGCGGCGGCGTAGGCTACTTTGTCTGTTAGCGAGAGCAGAATACCACCGTGAATGGTGCCGCCAAAACTGGTATAAGAAGGAATCATCAACTCCGTTAGCGTTACTCGGGAATAAGGCACTGAACGGTATTCCGGCAGGGTGTTGGGGATTATAACTATTGGTGAAATATGACGGCGGATTTAGCCCGCAAAGTAGCGCCACTCTGTACGGCGGCGACTTTAACAATTCGAGCTTCCCTTACCTCCTTCTACCGTTCCTACCTAGCAGCCCAGACTACTATCCGCTTGTCTTTGCTCGTTCCGCCGATTACCCTCTCCCTTCGGTTACTCCTACCCATTGACATGGCTTAGTAACAGGCAAGACCACTGTTAAGCGAACAAATATGTTTCACGTGGAACGTTTTTGTCACTTTGGGCCATACACCTTCAATAAAAGCTCATTGTAAGCTTCTAATAAGGCGATATACTTCTGCTGAAGCGCCAGAAGCTGTTTTCCCAAGTCAGGCTCTGTTACAGTAAGAGGCACGTTACGAGGTGTTACAACTTTATCCGGCACAGATGCAACATTACTTGAAACACTTGGTGTTACAAAAAGAAAAGCAGATTGTTGTGTGACTGTAAAGTCTTGAGAAAAGTCGTGAGATATTATATCACCCACTCGCTTTACAAAAGCGTAATCAAGTGTCTCTTCTTTGAATTTGCGGTATATGGTCGGACGTGTAATACCCAGTTCGTCCACTATTCGCGTGATTGATATTCCGCTGTTTTTGATGGCTTCCTGCAGTATTTCGCCCTGATGTGGCATAGAATGACGGGTGACAAAAGATGGGTCTGTAAATATAACATAGTGTCACATGTACACAATACAATGGCTACAATTATGATTCACAGCAAATCAATATTACACGTGTATCACTGTAATATAGGTACAATGATACACTTTACAAAGGTAGCCGTGTTACAGAAATTAATGTAACATATATAACAAGGGGCTGAACACGTAACAGGTACACACTATTAGAATGCATTGTGTCCTAAACAACCTGTATTCCTTGCCAGTTGATGCGTTACTGCCTAAAGCCTTTCTGGAGCAGCTGAACAGGCTATCGTACAGTGTTCCGCAGGGCCAATAGCCGGTCCGGATAGTCAGTAGTAATTCCCGTGGGTTGGTAGGCCAGAATGCTGCGTAAATCGGTGGGCTCATTCACAGTCCAGGGCACCAATTCAATGTGCAGTTGGCGCAGTTCAGCCACTAGCTGCGGAGTCAGCAAGTGGAAGTTGGGGCCATAAACAGAGGGCATAAAACCTAACTCCGCCAAGTGAGTTGACAAGGACTTCTCATCCTCTACCAACAGGCACAAAGGCACGCCTGGGACTACCTGCCGGGCAGCCTGTAGAACACGCTTGTCAAAGCACAGCAGCGTGGTGCGGGCCAGCAGGGATAAGGCGTGTAGTTCGAGCAAGACCAGCTCTAAAAAGCGTGAGGGCGCCGGGTGATATAAGCCGTCGTCTTCGGGGGTACTTTTGAGCTCAATGCTGAAGCGTACCGGCCAGCGGCCGAGCTGATACGCAAGCTTATCGAGGGCCTCCACTACCTCGCGCAGTAGCGGCTTGCTGGCAGGCTCGGGTACCTGTTCAGGGTAGTACGGATGCCGGGTTAGGCCACAGTCGTACTGCCGGATGGCGGTGTAAGGCAGCTGATATAAGTTATGTTGCTTCTGCTGTTCGCTTAAGATTGGCTGGCCCACTGGAGTACGACAAATAGCAGCCGACATCCAGGGCTCATGTGATACGACTACCTGGTTATCGGCCGAGATGACCACGTCCATTTCTACCACATCAACTCCCAACGTTAGGGCGTGTAGGAAGGCAGGAATAGTATTTTCTGGTCGCAAACCACGGCAACCACGGTGCCCGTGCACTTCAGGGAAAGGCGTAGTAGCCATACATATTAAGAGTAGGAGGTGGAGTACAGAGCTACAATGAGAAGCAGGCAGCCCAGATGAGCACGCCAAAACCGGGCAAAATCCTTCTATTTTTACCCGTGTACGGCTTTTCCCCCTCTACCTCTTCACTTATGAAAAAAACCATCCTGAGCCTGCTTCTCATTGGCTTGGCAATTGGCGCCTACCTCTACTACAAAAACCTAACGACGGGCCCTGAATACTCGCTGCTGCAGGCCGCAAAGGCGGTGCAAGACCACGACCCGGCGGCTTTTGAGCGCTACGTAGACGTGAGCAGCGTGACTAGCAACCTGGTTGACCAGGTTACGGCGCAAAGCTCGGTTCTGGGAATGCTGAACCCGGGAGGACTGGCTATGAAAGGAGCTCTGCGCCTGCTAAAGCCCCAGCTGGCACAGGCAGCTCGCCAGGAAGTGCAGCGCTACGTTGAGACGGGTTCAGTAGAAGCCGCAGCGGCGGCGCCTAAACCAATGGGCGTATCAGTGCTAGGCGTGGTGGGCAAGGTAGTAGGCCCTGACAGCAGGTTTAAGGGGGTGAAGTACACCCACGAGGAGGGCGAGCAGGCGCTGGTGGGCCTGGAGTTTACGCAACCTCGCTACGATACTACCCTCGTGCTAGAAGTAAAAATGCGTGACCAGGGCGACTATTGGCAGGCTACGGAAATTACGAATACAGGTGATATTCTGAAGCAAGTAGCGCGCCTGGAAAAGCAGCGGCTAGTCGGCAAGTAAGACAGTAGCTTACGCAACTACCTTCCACGAAAAAGCCCCGACACTCAGTGAGTGTAGGGGCTTTTTCGTGGAAGGTAATTACCCACTATTTGTCTTTGCCGAACAGCAGGAAGGCTAGTGAGCCAAGGAAGGGGAAGAAGAAGATGATCAGACCCCACACGATTTTCTTACCGATTGACCACGGCTGCTGGAACAACTTGAACAAGGCATATACGGCCAGAATCAAGTGAATAACGCCAGCCGTAGTCAAGGAGCCGTCAGCATTACGAGTGCGGCCGCAGCTGCTCAACGCAAATGACATCAGGAAGGCCAGAATACCGGTCAGGGTGAAGGAACGGTTGCTGGTGAGTGAGGAAACAAGCTTATTCATGGTGCAGGGAGTGTGTAGAATGGTAGAGAGTATGTCGTTCTGTACGCACATCACCTGAAATGGATATTATCAGGCAAGCATTATATTGCTAAATATCTTATAATCAATTACTTAATTAATAAACTCCCGAATCTTGTCAAAGAACAGCGGCCCAACTTTTGGTATCAGAATGAGAGTCAGTACGATACCGTACAGCGCCCCGTAAAAGTGGGCGTCGTGGTTGATGTTGTCGCCCCGGCGGCGGCCCATGTAGTAGGAGTAAGCCAGGTATAGAAAGCCGAAAATGAAGCCTGGAATGGCCACGGGAATCGGGAAAATTCGGATACCGGCGGTAGGGTTGAACAGAATAGCCGAAAACACAACGGAAGCAACGCCCCCCGAAGCCCCAAGGCTGCGGTAGTTGGGGTCGTCGCGGTGGCGCAGGTAGGTAGGCACATCCGACAGCACAATGCCGCCTAAGTACAGCAGCAGAAAGTACAGCAGGCCGGTCGTGGGTCCGAAGACGCCGAAAAATACGGTTTCTACTATCTGGCTAAAGGAGTAGAACGCCAGCATATTGAACAGCAAGTGCCCAAAGTCGGCGTGCAGAAACCCCGAGGTAATAAAGCGGTAGTAGTCGTTGTTGCGCTTTACGCGGTAGGGTTCCAGAATCCAGCTATCCAGAAAGGCCGGATTCGACCAAGCGTAAAGAGAGATGCCCGCCGTCAGCACGGTCAGGATTAGGGTAGGAGACAATTCCATACGGGTTGAAAGAAGGGCAGAAAGAAGTGGTGGGGCTATTGCTCCCGCTCCATGAGTTGCAAGGCCAACTGGCGAAGGGGATTTTTACGCGTTTCGGGGGCCGCTACGCGCTCCAAGTGCTGCAAAGCATCCAGGAAGTAGTCATTGATGAGAGCCTCCGTCTGAGGGCGAATTTCGAGCTCGTCGTAGATGGTCCGTACGGCTTGCACCTTGGCGTCGGCACTAGCCACGGGCTGACCGATGTGCTGGGCCAGGGTAGCCCGCTGCGCTTCGCTGGCCTGGGCCTGGGCCGTGAGCAGGAGGTAGGTTTTTTTGTCGCTGAGAATGTCGCCGCCCACACGCTTGCCGAAGGTGGCCGCGTCGCCGTACACATCCAGCAGGTCGTCGCGGAGCTGAAAGGCTACCCCGATGCCCACGCCGAACTGGCGCAGGTGGTCGGCATCCTGGCGGGAAGCGCCGCCGAGCAGGGCGCCCAACTCCAGGGCAAAGCCCAGCAGCACGGCCGTCTTCAGCCGAATCATGTCTAGGTACTGCACGATGCTGACCTCGGTTTCCGTCTCGAAGTTCATGTCCCACTGCTGGCCCTCGCACACCTCGGCGGCCGTTTGGGAGAAGCGGCGCAGCACGTGGGGCAGCAGCGCGGCGGGCACATCGAGGAAGAGTTCGTAGGCCCGCACCAGCATCACGTCGCCGCTCAAAATGGCCACGTTGGGGTTCCATTTCTCGTGCACCGTGGCCTGGCCCCGGCGCAGGGGCGCCTGGTCCATCAGGTCGTCGTGCAGGAGGGTGAAGTTGTGGAAGACCTCCGTAGCCAGGGCAGGCTTTAGAGCGGGCTCCAGTTCATCGGTAAAGAGTTGGGCCCCGAGCAAGGTCAGCAGGGGCCGAATGCGCTTGCCCCCGAGGGCCATGATGTAGCGAATAGGCTCGTAGAGGGCCGTGGGCTGCTCGCCGTATTGCAGAGGTGCCAGGGCAGAATTGATGCGGTCAGTGAGTTGGGACAGATCCACGGAATGGGGTAAAAGTTCGGATGGGAAAGGTACGGAAGATGAGGTGATGGGGTCGTGGAGTGAAAGGTGATGAGGTGATGAGGTGAAAGGTTGTCATTCCGAGCCCCGCGAGGAATCTCGCGTGCTGACGTTGGAATTACCACCACAACGTCAGCACGCGAGACTCCTCGCGGGGCTCGGAATGACAACCTTTTGGGTTTCGGAGTTAAATACGGGTGGGAGGCAAACCCATAAAAAAAGTCTGTCATCCTGAGCAAAGCGAAGGACCTTATTACGCAGGAACAGCTGCCGCATTCACGGCTGGTTCCTGCGTAATAAGGTCCTTCGCTTTGCTCAGGATGACAGACCCGATATTCTCAGGTTTATTTTACCGGCGGCGCTTGTTCTCGCCGCCGGGGCGGCCGCCTTTGCCACCTTTACTACCACTGCCGCTCCGCTCGGGGCGGTAGCCGCGGCGGCTTTCCCGACCGGCGTCGCGCTCCTCCCGCTCGCGGTTTTTCACGGCATCGGGGCGGTTGTCCACCAGCTCGAAGTCGATGGTGCGGTCCAGCAGGTTGGCGGCCTTCACTACCACCTGCAGCTCGTCGCCGAACTGGATGATGCGCTTGCTACGCTGGCCTACTAGGCGGTAGTTGTCTTTGTCCAGCTCGAAGAAGTCGCCAGGAATGTCCGCCACGCGTACCATGCCCTCGCACTTGTTCTCCTCGATTTCGACGTAGAGGCCCCACTCCGTCAGGCCCGACACCACGCCGGTGAACGTGTCGCCGATGCGGTCCTGCAGGAACTCTACTTGCTTGTATTTGATGCTAGCGCGCTCGGCATTGGCGGCCAGCTTTTCGCGCTCCGAAGAGTGCTTGCACTCTTCCTCAATGGCCTCCACCTCCACGTTCTTGCCGCCCTCGAGGTAGTGCTCCAGCAGGCGGTGGGCCATCATGTCGGGGTAACGACGGATGGGTGAGGTGAAGTGCGAATAGTGCTCGAAAGCCAGGCCGAAGTGCCCGCGCGGATCGGTGGTGTAGGTAGCCTTGGCCATGGTCCGGATGGCCAGCGTCTGGATGACGTTTTGCTCCGGGCGGCCCACTACCTCACTGCTCAAATCGTTTAGTTCCGTGCTCAGCTTCTTCGGGTTCGAGAGGTCGAGCTGGTGGCCGAACTTCTGGGCGAAGAGGGCAAAGTTGGCCAGGCGCTCCTCATCGGGGGCGTCGTGTACGCGGTATACCATCGTGAAGCGGGGCTTCCGATTTTTGAGCTTGAACACGAACTCGGCCACCTTGCGGTTGGCTAGCAGCATGAACTCCTCAATCATCTTGTGGGCATCCTTGCGCTCCTTCACGTACACGCCCAGCGGCTTGCCTTGCTCATCCAGCTTGAACTTCACCTCCTGGGTTTCGAAGCTGATGGCGCCCTGCTTGAAGCGGGCGGCACACAGCTTCTTGGCAATGTCGTTCATCAGCTGAATCTCGGCGGTGTAGTCCGCGTCCAGCCCTTCAATGCGCTCCTGCGCCTCTTCATAAGCAAAGCGGCGGTCTGAGTGGATGATGGTTTTGCCAAACCAGGAGTTGTAGAGCTTGCCCTTCTCATCGAGCTCAAACACGGCCGAGAAGGTCAGTTTGTCTTCGTGGGGGCGCAGGGAGCAGAGGCCGTTGCTGAGGCGCTCGGGTAGCATGGGAATCACGCGGTCCACGAGGTAGACGGAGGTAGCGCGGTAGCGGGCCTCCTTTTCCAGGGCCATGCCGGGGCGTACGTAGTGGGTCACGTCGGCAATGTGCACCCCAATTTCCCAGTGCCCGTTTTCGAGCTGCTGAATGCTGAGGGCATCGTCGAAGTCTTTGGCATCAACCGGGTCGATGGTGAAGGTGGTGATGTGGCGGAAGTCGCGGCGGCGCTCAATCTCGCTCTGCGGAATCTCCAGCGGAATGCTTTCCGACTCTTCTTCTACCTCAGCCGGGAACTCAAACGGCAGTCCGAACTCCGCCATGATGGCGTTGATTTCGGCCTCGTTTTCGCCGGCCTTACCGAAGCTGCGTACCACCTGACCCACGGGCAACTGGCCGGCATCGTTCTCCGGAAACTCGGCAATGCGCACCAGCACCTTTTCGCCGTGGTTGGCGCCGTTCAGGTTCTCGAAAGGCACGAACACGTCGAAATAAATCTTGCGGTTGTCAGCCTTCACAAAGCCGATGCCGCCCTGCAGGTGCAGGCGCCCCACCAGCTCCGGACGCACCCGGTTTACGACCTCCACCACGTCGCCGACGGGGCGGCCGTCGCGGGAGCCACGCAGGCGCAGGCGCACCGTGTCGCCGTGCATGGCAAACTTGAGTCGGTCGGTGAACACGCGCACATCCTGCTCGCTTTCTTCTGAGATGACGAAAGCGTACTTGTCGGTAGCTAAGGCCACAGTGCCGGTGATGGTTTCACTGCCACCCTGGTCGTGCCGGCCGCGGCGGGGAGTAGTCGGGTCATCGGCATTAGGGAAGTCGAAGCCCGCCTCCCGCCGACGGTGCACCACGGGGTCTTGGCCAAACTCAGCTTCCACGGGGCGGCCGCCCCCGCGGGTCATGCCGGCGAAGGGTTCCCGCTCGTTGCGGCGCGTTTTGCGGCCGCTGGCGGGCTCCGTAGCAGCTTGGGCAGCGGCGGCATCGGTCAGGCGGTAGTCGTCGTTCTGCAGCAGCGTGAGCAGGCCGCTTTTCTTGAGGCTTTTCAGGTGTTCAAAAATGTCTTCGCGCTGCTCTTTGGTCGTCACGCCGAGGCGGCGGGAGAGCTGGCGGTAGGAGAATACTTTGCCCGGGTTGTCGCGGAAAACGCGAAACACCAAGTCCTTGGAAATGGAAGCCACAGCGGCGTCGCTACGGCGGGCTGCCTTCGCGCGAGGGGCGCGGGGGGCGGCGGATTCATCTTTTTCTTTCATGTAGAAAAGGGGCCGCCAGTGGTTGTCTTTTTCGCAGGCGGCGGGGTTGAATGAGTGGGAAACTGGTAGTACTACGAGGTTTCCCGGGGTAAAGTAATCCAGCCCGGAATCGGGCTTCGAAAAGATGATACGGAATATATTGGGGAATAACTATTTCTAGTCGAAAAAGGGAGGTTACGCTTGGGTTGCGGCCGTGGCTAGGGCGCTAGCGCGTGAAGGAAGAATTGCCGCCCGTCATTCCGAGCGTGCGAGGAATCTCGCGTGTTAACATCGGGAGTTACTTGTTGCAACGTCAGCACGCGAGATGCTTAGCTACGCCTCTGCATGACAGGCGGCAACTTACGTCAGCTGCCTTACGACGTTTAGCGAGGTAGATTAGTTTCCGGCTGCTGTGTTGCCACCATCCCAAGTACCTAACTCGATAGGTACCCACGTCGGATTCAGCGTAGCAATCAGCTGCTCCTTCTTTGCTCGGCTCCATCCTTTGATTTCCTTCTCGCGGGCTATAGCCTGCTGGGCATCGGGCAACATTTCAAAATACACGAGTAGGTTGCACTGATACCGACCCGTAAAGCGTCCCGCTTCGCCTAGCCCTTGGCTGTGCTCATACAAGCGCCGCTCCAGGTCGTTGGTTACGCCGGTGTAGAGGACGGTACGAGTTGGGTTAGTTAGCAGATAGACGTACACAGAGCTGATGAATAATTGGCTAGGGTGTGTGCACAGTAACTTAACAGGCCGTCATGCTTCGCTGCGCTCTGCATGACGGCCTGTTAAGTTACTGTGCACACACCCTAGCAGGAATAACAATAGGGGCAGAATGTCATGCAGAAGCGGAGCCGAAGCATCTCGCGTGCTGACATTGCTAGACTAACCAGACAATGCACGCGAGATGCTTCGGCTCCGCTTCTGCATGACAGTTACTCTCGAAGGTTACTCCCCAACGTCAGCCAAGTAGGAGGCCCCACATGCTCGGAATAACAGACGAGGGCATCACTACCTACTTCCCTCCTACGCCCTACCTGCCACGGCGGCGCGGATGTCGGCGGGCTCGTCTTTAGGAATGGCGGCCAGCAGCTGCCGGGTGTACTCGTGCTGGGGGTTGGCGTAGAGCTCGGCGGCGGGGCCGCTTTCCACAATCTGACCCTGGCGCATGACCAGCAGGCGGTCCGACATGAAGCGGGCTACGGAGAGGTCGTGGGTGATGAAGAGGTAGGTGATGCCGAACGCGCGCTTGAGGTCGTTGAGCAGGTTGAGCACCTGGGCCTGCACCGACACGTCGAGGGCCGACACGGACTCGTCGCAGATGATGCACTTGGGCTGCAGGGCCAGGGCCCGAGCAATGCAGATGCGCTGGCGCTGGCCGCCGCTAAACTCGTGGGGGTAGCGCTGGTAATGTTCCTCCTTCAGCCCCACGGTACGCAGCAGCTCCAGCACCCGGTCTTTCTGCTGCTGCTTCGTGCCGCCTACCCGGTGCACGCGCATGGGCTCCAGGATGGCCTCGCCCACGGTCATCATGGGGTTCAGAGCGGCGTAAGGGTCTTGGAACACCATCTGAAACTCCCGGCGCTTGCGGCGCAGCTCCTCGGCGGGCAGGGTGGCCAGGTCTACCCCTTCGAACAGGATGCTGCCCGAGGTGGGCTCCACCAGCCGCAGCAAGGTCCGGCCCAGCGTGGTTTTGCCGCAGCCCGACTCCCCCACCAGCCCCACCGTTTCGCCGGGGTAGATGTTGAAACTTACCCCATCCACGGCGCGCACATATTCCTTGTTCCGGTTGAAGAAGCCTTTCCGAATGGGGAAATGCACGTTCAGTTCTTTCACGCTTAACAGGGGTCCATCGGCTGTGGTCCGACTAATTCCCGCAGGGTTGGTCGCACCACTCTCGCTGCTGAGGTTACTGACGGCTGGGTTGCCTTCGTTCAACGAGAGTGGTTCTACCAACCCCTGCGGGGGATTGGTCGGACTACTTGCTTCTAGCAGCAATAGCTGCCCAGATTCCATGCTCGGGGCCACATCCAGCCCAAACTGTGGTTCCGAAGGGCGTGAAACAGAATGTTCCACGGGGAACGTTTTGGTGGTTTCAGAGCTATTTTGAGAGTTTAGCTTTTCTCCCTCACCATTTTCAGTAGCAAGCACTTGCGTTGAGCTATTTTCAGTAGCTATAAAGCCTCCATCCGCCGTTTCACGCATGAAATCGGCTACTACCGGTAATTTTTTCTTGCCAACCGAAAGTTTTGGCCGGCACGCCAGCAGCCCCTTGGTGTAGGGGTGCTGGGGGTTGGTGAAAATGTCCAGGACCGGGCCTTGCTCCACTACCCGGCCGCGGTACATCACTAGAATCCGGTCGGCTATTTCGGCCACTACCCCCAGGTCGTGGGTGATGAAGATGACGGCTGTGTGGTGCTGGCGGCGCAACTCGTCGATGAGGCGGAGCATTCGGGCCTGCACCGTCACGTCGAGGGCCGTGGTGGGCTCGTCGGCAATGAGGATGGCGGGGTTGCAAGCCATGGCCATGGCAATCATCACGCGCTGCTTCTGCCCCCCGCTGATTTCGTGGGGGTAGCTCGTGAAAATCTTCTCGGGGCGCGGCAGCTGGGCCATGGTGAACAGCTCCACGGTGCGGGCCTGGGCTTCTTTTGCCGTAAGCGTGGTGTGCAGGCGCAGGGCTTCCACTACCTGACTGCCGCAGGTGTACACGGGGTTCAGGGACGTCATCGGCTCCTGAAAAATCATGCTGATGTCGTTGCCCCGCACCTGCTGCAGCTGCTGATCGGTAAGCTGCAGCAAGTCTACCTCCCCTAGTGCCTCCGACTGAAACCGCGCCTCGCCGGATACAATCTGGCCGGGCGGTAGCGGAATCAGCCCCATCAAGGCCAGGGAAGTAACCGACTTGCCCGAGCCCGACTCGCCCACAATGGCCAGGGTTTCGCCCCGCCGCAAGTCGAAGGAAATGTCGGCCACGGCCCGCGTGTTGCCCCGGTGGCTCTGGAAGTCGATGGTCAGGTTGCGGACGGAGAGAATGGGCTGGGACACGGCGACGAAAGACGAGGCGGAAAAAAGTAAAGATAGGCAGGCCGGCAGTAGCTTGCCGCGGGCTTCTGGCGTATGCAGAAGTTGTCATTCCGAGCCGGGCCAGGAATCGGGGTCGGCCGCCAGGTAACCCGGGTTCGTGACCTCAGATTCCTGGCCCGGCTCGGAATGACAGCCCAATTCTCTACTTCTGACACCTTCAATCATTCTTTACCTCCTACCCTTATGCAGTATCGCACACTTGGTAAAACCGGCTTCAACGTCTCCGAAATCAGCCTGGGCACCTGGCAGGTAGGCGGCAAATGGGGCGACCCGTTCAGCCACGAAACCGCCGATTCCATCCTCAACGCCGCCGTTGACAGCGGAATTAATTTCATTGACACCGCCGATGTGTACGGCGACGGGGAAAGCGAAAAAGCCGTGGGCCGGCTGGTGCGCAGCCGCTCAGAGCGGGTGTACGTGGCCACCAAGTGCGGCCGCCAGCTGCAGCCCCACACCAACGAGGCCTACCAGCCCGCGGCCCTCCGCCAGTTTGTAGAAGCCAGCCTGCGCAACATGCAGCTCGAAACCCTGGATCTGATTCAGCTGCACTGCCCGCCCACGGAGGTGTACTACCGGCCTGAAATCTTTGAGCTGTTTGACCGGCTCAAGGAGGAAGGCAAGATTCTGAACCTGGGCGTGAGCGTGGAAAAGGTGGAAGAAGGCCTCAAGGCCCTCGCCTTCCCCAACGTCACCACCATTCAGCTTATCTTCAACATGTTCCGGCAGCGCCCCGCCGAGCTGCTGTTCCAGGAAGCCAAGCGCCACGACGTAGGCCTGATTGTGCGCGTACCGCTGGCCAGCGGCCTGCTCACCGGCAAGTTCTCGCCCCAGACCACCTTCTCCCCCGACGACCACCGCCAGTTCAACCGCGACGGCGCCGCCTTCGACAAAGGCGAAACCTTCTCGGGCGTAGACTACGAAACAGGCCTGGCCGCCGTGGAAGAGCTGAAAAAGGTGTTTCCCGATCAGCCCAACCTCGCTCCCGTGGCCCTGTGCTGGGTGCTCATGTTCGAGGAAGTAAGCTGCGTGATTCCCGGTGCCTCCCGCCCCGACCAGCTCACCTCTAATCTGCAAGCCGCCGAGCTACCCGCCCTGACTTCGGAGCAAATGCAGGCTGTGCGCGCCGTCTACGAGCAGCGCATCAAGCCGCTGGTGCATCAGGTGTGGTAGGAAGAACGGGTAGTCAAAGGGCCATTAAAACAGTCATGCAGAGCCTAAACCGAAGCGTCTCGCGGATTAAGGTTGCCAAATTACCGGTCATGCAGAGCCGGAGGCGAAGCATCTCGCGTGCTGACGTTGTGGTAGCAACTCAGAAGTCAGCCGAGCGAGATGCTTCGCCTCCGGCTCTGCATGACGGTGTAGTTTAAGATACGTGTATCTGCTCGGCTACTAACCAAAAGGCCCGCCGGAGCAATTCCGGCGGGCCTTTTGGCTCTGTGAGTAGTGGTTCTTAGGCAAGCTCCGAGGCTTCGGCGTCGCGGCGGGCCTGGGCAGCGGCGGCATCATCGGCGGCTACGGGGTGGGCTTCCTCCAGATGCTGGCTGTAGAAGCGGTTCTGGAAAAGTAAGATCAGCACGACCCCGATAAAGATGCAGGAGTCGGCAATGTTGAAGATGGGGAAGTCGGGGATGATTTCTCCACCTACAAAGGGCCAGGAAGCTGGAAAAAATCCGTCCGGGAAGTCCACAAACAGCATGTCTATCACTTGCCCGTGCAGCCAGGGGGTAGGCGCATTAAAGGGCGCATTGTTGTAGAGGACGCCGTAGAAGATGGAATCAACCAGGTTGCCAATGGCCCCGCCCAGAATCATACTGATGCAGATGAGCAAGCCGCTGGGCGCGTGCTGCTTCCAAAGGCGGTAGATGTAGTAGCTAATGCCCGTAACGGCTACCAAGCGAAACAGCGTGAGAATAACCTTGCCGTAGGGCGCCGGCAACTCCACCCCGAAGGCCATGCCCGGGTTCAGCGTGTAGTGCAGCTTAAACCAGTCGCCGAACACGGGCACTTCGCCGGGCATCCCCATGGGCATGTAGCGGTGCACCGCCCATTTCGAGAGCTGATCGATGACGATGACCAGCAGCGCCACGAGGTAGTATTTCCAATACTTCATAAGTACAAAGTGACGCAGAATTTTTGACTTTCTAGTGCAGCGTCTCGTGGCAGCTTCCACCCCGCCAGTATATATCTGAAAGAGCTTTTGTGCCGATTTAAACCCGATTTCAGAGGATTTGTACGACGTTATGCCAAACACCCTTCGAAAAGGTCGATCTACTGGAGGCAATTTTTTCCTGGCAGCCTCAGCGCGCACCCTCGCTGCTAGCACGCGGGTTCTAATGCCAGCGCGTGGCCGGGCTACCGGCGGGAAGGAGCAGCGGGTTTCATGCTTCCTGGCAGGAACGAAGAAGGCGCTTTAGTTAAGTGTAAGCTTTAGTTATATATTTCCATATCCACTACCTCCATCTGTATCCTTATGTCGACTATTCATTTTGGCGGCCCTTGCGCTACCGTAACCCGTTTACTTCTAGTAGGTACGCTAGGCTTGGGGGCCTGCGCCGCCCCGCATCCGCTCACCCGCAGCAACGAGCAGCAGCGCACCATGACGACGACCGTTTATAACCGTCAGCTCAACACCTGCCTGCTGCTCAACGGGGACTACGATATAAACTTACGGCCCCGCAACAAGCCGGATGAGGTGACGAAAGCGCGGCTAAAACAGCTCGGCTTTTCCCGCCGTCAATCAGCCGTGCTGTTTACAGGCCAAACCAACCTAGCGCCCACGTATCGGCTGCGCGGGCTGCGGGTAGCCGGCAGCCCCGACTGGCGCGCCCTGGGGTTCCAGGAGAATGGGGCGGGCCGCTACCAGCACACGGGCACCGCCGGCCCCGATTTGCTGATGGAATACGCCGCGTCCCTACCCGACCAGCAAGGCTGGCTCTACCTCGTTGCCACCGACGAAGCCAGCTCGCGCCCCGGCACCTCCATCAAGGACCGCAGCAGAGAAATGGACGCGGAGTTCGTGACGTTCACGTTTCCTTCGGTGCAGCCGGGCCGCTGGCCGCGAGTAGTGTCGCCGGTGCGGCTGGCCAATGATGCCTTTCTGAACCGGCCTAACGGTGACTACCTGGCCCCGCTTTCGGCCCTGGCCCAGAGCCGCCACGCCCCCGCCGACCCTTCCCTGGATGGTACGCTGCGCTACGCCCTGCTGCAGTACCACACCCTGGCCGGCAACGCCGATTCGGTAGCCTATTTTCAGGACTTGGATAACATCCGGTTGCCCGCTTCGCCACCGCTGGCCAGCCCAACTAGGCCCCGCCGCGCTACGCCGGATACGTTGGTAAGCGTGGCGGCGGTACCGGAAATTCTGCGCCACACGGCCCCAGCCCGGGCGGTATGGCTGGACGAATCACCTATCCAGCCCCAGCATCGGGCCCTGGCGGCGGCCCTGCTGCCGGGCCTCTACCAGCAAGGGTTCCGCTACCTAGCCCTGGAGACGCTACACGATTCGGCGGCGAGTACGTTGAGCCCGTTGCCGCTACAGGCGGGCACGGAAACCCGGGAAGCTACCTTCGCCAACCTAGTGCGCACGGCCCGCCGGCTGGGCTTCACGCTGATTGCCTATAACACCCGCCCAAACGTTGTCAATCCGGAGCTGGCGCAGGCCACCGCCCTGCACGCTGCCCTGCGCCCCGATGCCCAGGCCCGGGTGCTGATTTACGGCGGCAACATGATGAGCAAACGGCTGGCGAAGAAAGGCCAGCCCCCCGCTACATCACTGCCCGAGCAGTTCACCGAGCTGACGGGTTGGCCAGTGCTGCGCATCAACCAGTCACGGTTGTCCAACGAACCGCTCAACACGCTGCCAGCCACTGCACCCGGCACGGCCGAGGTGGTGTACCGGCTGCAACGGGGCCAGCGCCGCGCGCTGTATCCGGGAGCGGAACTCGTCGTGCGCAACAATTTCACGCCCCAGCAGCTGCCGTTGCCCTACGCCGACGCTAGCGAAGCCCGCCCGGCCTCCCTGGACCTCCGCCCCTACAAACCCAGCGCCGCCACCGGCCGCCGGATGCTGCAGCTATACCTGCAGCAGGAGCTGGGCATCCGGGAGGACATAGCGCCCATTTATACCCACGAAATACGGCCCTCAGACGAGGTTCTGTCACTACGCCTGGTTCCGGGCCGCTACGTCTACCGCGTGCTGTCAGAGAAGCTGAAAGAGGAAGTTCGGCAGGAACTGGTAGTGAGGTAGGGCTTATATCGTTATTAGGAACGTCATGCTGAGCGCAGCCGAAGCATCTCTCCCGCTTCGTTGAGTCGGTCCTAGGCCAGTTAAGTAGTCAGCGGGAGAGATGCTTCGGCTGCGCTCAGCATGACGGTCTTGTTATAACCAGCGCAAACAAAAAGGCCGCGAAACGCATGTTTCGCGGCCTTTTTGACTTCAGTACTGATCTGGGCTATTAGCTGTTGGCTACTTCCAGTTGCACGGGCACGTTGTAGTCGTCGAACTCCAGCACCGAGCCGCCGCTGATTTCCGGGGCGAAGTTCAGGGCCAGGGCCTGCACTTCGGTTCGGATGTAGTCACCGAAAGATTGCACGGCGGCTTCCAGCTCGGGCTGCTGGCCCAGGGTTACCCGGATTTTGTCCTGTACCTCCAGGCCGCTGTCTTTGCGCAGGTTCTGGAGGCGGTTCACCAGCTCGCGGGCCACGCCTTCCTGGCGCAGCTCGTCGGTTAGGGTCACGTCGAGGGCTACCGTGAGGGGGCCGTCGGTGGCTACGAGCCAGCCGGGCAAATCGTCGGTGCGGATTTCTACGTCGTCGGGGGCTAGGGTAATCGGCTGCCCTTCAACTTCCACGGCCAGCTGGCCGGTCTTTTCAAGGGTGCTGATTTCCTCGGCCGTCATCTGCTGAATGCGGGCTCCCACGGCTTTCAGCTTGGGGCCGTACTGCTGGCCAAGGCGCTTGAAGTTGGGCTTCACCGACTTTACCAGCACGCCGCTGGTGTCGTCGAGGAACTCCACGTGCTTCACGTTCACTTCGGCGCAAATCAGGTCCTCTACCTTGCCTACCTGCTCGCGGGTCGTGTCGTTAAGTACCGGCACCAGAATGCGCTGCAGGGGCTGGCGCACCTTCAACACCGACTTCTTGCGCAGGGAGTGCGTGAGCGAGGAAATGCGCTGGGCCAGCTCCATGCGCTCCTCCAGGGCCTTGTCGATGCGGTTTGTTTCCGCCTCTACCAGCAAGGTGAGGTGGATGGATTCGGGAGCTAGCGGCGTATTCCGCTCGATGGCTTCGGCGCGCATGCCGTCAGTCATGTTCTGGTAGAGCCACTCGGCGAAGAAGGGCGCAATGGGCGCCATGAGCTGGGCCACGACTACCAGACATTCCTGCAGAGTTTCGTAGGCGGCCTTCTTATCCTGAGTCAGCTCGCCCTTCCAGAAACGGCGGCGCGAGAGGCGCACGTGCCAGTTGGAAAGCTGATCGGTCACGAAATCCTGGATGGCGCGGGCGGCCTTCGTGGGGTCGTAGGCGTCATAATGGCCGCGCACTTCCAGGATCAGCGACTGAAGCTTGCTCAGAATCCAACGGTCCAACTCGGTTAGCTCCGCGTGCGGCACCCGATCAAACTCGCGGGCCTGGAAGCCGTCGAGGTTGGCGTAGAGGGCGTAGAACGAGTAGGTGTTGAACAGGGTACCGAAGAAGCGGCGCTGCACCTCCGTGATGCCGTTCAGGTCGAACTTGAGGTTGTCCCAGGGCTGGGCGTTGGCAATCATGTACCAGCGCGTGGCGTCGGGGCCGAATTGGGTGATGGTCTGGAACGGGTCGATGGCGTTGCCGAGGCGCTTGCTCATCTTGTTGCCGTTCTTGTCCAGCACCAGGCCGTTGGCCATCACGTTTTTGTAAGCTACCGAGTCCTCCAGCATCACGGCCAGGGCGTGCAGGGTAAAGAACCAGCCGCGGGTCTGGTCCACGCCTTCGGCAATGAAATCGGCCGGGAAATTCTTCTGGAACTGGGTGCCGTTTTCCAGGGGGTAGTGCCACTGGGCGTAAGGCATGGCGCCGCTGTCAAACCACACGTCGATGAGGTCGGTTTCGCGGTACATGGGCTGGCCCGAGGGCGACACCAGGAAGATGTCGTCCACGTAGGGCCGGTGCAGGTCGATTTTCGCTGTTGGCTGCTCGGAAGAGTTATCGGCCATTACCCAGGCGCCATCAACCTTTTGGTAGGGGTTGTAGGTCATCACCTCAGCGGCCACGGCCTTGTCGATTTCGGCGACGAGCTGCTCGATGGAGCCAATACAGATTTCCTCCGAGCCGTCCTGGGTGCGCCAGATGGGCAGGGGCGTGCCCCAGTAGCGGGAGCGGCTCAGGTTCCAGTCTACGAGGTTTTCCAGCCAGTTGCCGAAGCGGCCGGTGCCGGTGCTGGCCGGCTGCCAGTTGATGGTTTTGTTGAGCTCGATGAGCCGGTCTTTTACCGCCGTGGTCTTGATAAACCAGGAGTCCAGGGGGTAGTACAGTACGGGCTTGTCGGTGCGCCAGCAGTGGGGGTAGGTGTGCTCGTACTTCTCTACTTTGAAGGCTGTGCCGTCGCCTTTCATGCGGATGGCAATGCTTTCGTCCAGGGTCTTGTAGTCGGCACCGCTCTGGTCGTGGCCGTCGTAGTTTTTCACCCAGCGGCCGCCAAATTCGCCCATCTGAGGCACGTAGCGACCGGTGCGGTCCACGATGGGCGTGGGCTTGCCCTCGGCGTCCATCACAATCAGGGCCGGAATATCCGCCTGCTGAGCGGCCCGGAAGTCGTCGGCGCCAAACGTGGGCGAAATGTGCACGATGCCGGTTCCGTCCTCCGTCGTCACGAAGTCGCCGGGAATCACGCGGAAGGCGCGCTCCTCCCCTTCAAAGGCCGGGAAACCCTTGTCCTGCCCGAACAGCCGCTCGTAGCGAATGCCTACCAGGTCAGCGCCGGTGAAGTGGCTTTGAATGTACCAGGGTTGTTCTTTACCAGTCGAAAAAGCATAGCCTTTCCATGAAGTTACCTCGTTCTTTTTAGCAAAGTATTTATCTACTAGTGCCTCTGCTAATACTACGTGGATGGGCTTACCGGTATAGGGATTAAACGTTGAAATCAGTACGTAAGGAATGTTTTTGCCGACTGCCAAACCGGTGTTAGCAGGCAAAGTCCACGGCGTTGTTGTCCAAGCTAGGATAAAGACTTCCGTACTCTCATCAAGCTCACTGACAATATCTTCAGAGAAGTTCGCCGGAATTGGGCCGTCACCATCAAGTCTGTGCCACTTTTGTGGTAGGCTATTCTTAACCGCCGCAAACAGCTTCTCCGACTTCTCATCGCGCTTTACCTTGAACTGGGCCACGATGGTCGTATCCTTTACGTCGCGGTAGGTGCCGGGCTGGTTGAGCTCGTGGCTGCTCAGGCCGGTGCCGGCGGCCGGGGAGTAGGGCTGAATGGTGTAGCCTTTGTAGAGCAAGCCCTTGTCGTAGAGCTTCTTGAGCAGGGCCCAGCAGCTCTCGATGTACTCGGGCTCGAAGGTGATGTAGGGGTCGTCAAGGTCTACCCAGTAGCCCATTTTCTCGGTGAGGTCGTCCCACTGGGCTTTGAAGCGCATCACGGTCTCGCGGCAGCGCTGGTTGTAGTCCTCGATGCTGATTTTCTTGCCGATGTCCTCCTTCGTGATACCCAGCTCTTTTTCTACCTGCAGCTCAATGGGCAGGCCGTGGGTGTCCCAGCCGCCTTTGCGGTTTACCTGCTTGCCCAGCAGGGTCTGGTAGCGGCAGAAGATGTCCTTTACCGTCCGGGCCATGACGTGGTGAATGCCGGGGGCGCCGTTGGCCGAAGGCGGACCTTCGTAAAACACGAAGGTGGGCTGCCCCTCGCGGGTGCTCACGCTTTTCTCAAAGATGCCGTTCTGCTTCCACCACGCCAGGATATCGGTGCCGACCTGGCCGTAGTTGAGCGGCTGCTTGTATTCGGGGTAGTTCATTGTGGGGAGGGTCGTTGTATCAGAACGTCCTGCTAAGTCTGCCGACGCATCTCTGCCTCAGAATAACTTAGTAGTGAGACCGAAGCGGTAAAGATGCGTCGGCAGGCTCAGCAGGACGGTGGAATATGATGGATTTATCCGTTCAGTTTGGGCTGCCGCTGCATCCGATTAAGGTTGAGTTCCAAGTCGTCATCTTCCTCGTGGTAGTTATCGTCGTAGTGCTTGATGCCCGACTGGTTGATGACGTTCTCGTCCTTGCCGTGCTCGAAGGTAACCAGCAGGCAGGGCAACAGAATCAGGTTGGAGAAATTGGTGATGAGCAGGCTGGCCGACATCAAGAGGCCCAGGGCCTTGGTGCCGCCGAACTCCGAGAAGGCAAACACCGAAAAGCCCAGAAACAGCACAATGCTGGTGTAAATCATGCTGGTACCGGCCTCCGAAAGCGTGGTGCTGATGGCGGCCTTTACGCGGCGGCCGTTGGCGGCCATTTCCTGCCGGAATTTGGCTAGCAGGTGAATGGAGTTGTCGCCGTCAATGCCCAGGGCAATGCTGAAAATCAGGGCGGTGCTGGGCTTGAGCGGAATGCCAAAGTAGCCCATAATACCACCCGTGAGCAGCAAGGTGAAGAAGTTGGGTAGCAGGGTAAACGCCACCGCCCGCACGCTGCGGAACAAGATCAGCACCACCAGCCCCACCAGCACAAAGGCAATAACCAGGCTTTCCTTGAGCGTACCAATCAGGTATTCGTTGCCCTTGGTGAAGATGATGGTGGTGCCAGTCAGCTTCACTTTCATGTCGGTGCCCTTGAAAATCCGGTTGATTTCGGGCTTGATGCGGTTGTTAACCAGCGTATCGAGGTTATGGGAGCCTACGTCGGCAATCTTCAGGGAGATGCGCGCCCGCTGCATGGTGCTGTCAGTGAAGGAGCGCAGCAGCTTGCTGGTCAGCTGGCCTTCCGTGCCCTCCGTGGACTGGGAGTGGGCCAGGTAGCTGAACACGTAGTTCTTCTCGGAGTTATCGGGTAGGCGGTAAAACTCGGGGCTGCCGTTATAGAAGGCCTGGGTTGAAGCCTTCAAAAAGGTAACCACGCTCACGGGGGTAGTAAGCACGGGCTGGGTGCGCAGGAAGTTCTCGAGGCGGTCAATCCGCTCCAGGTTCTTGAGCTTCAGTAGGCCCTTGGGGCGGCCCGTATCTACCACCATTTCCAAGGGCATGACGCCGTTGAAGTGCTGCTCGAAAAACTTCAAATCGGAGTTTACCGACGAATCCTTGGGCAGATCATCGACCATGTAGCTCACCGATTTCACCTTCATTACCCCAAACGAAGCCAGCACCATCAGGGCCAGGGCCGTCAGGTACACGGTGCGCCGGCGCTCCAGCACGAGGTAGTCGAAGAACTCCAGCAGCTTGGTCAGGGGCTTGGCTTCGAGGTGCTCCAGCTGCTTGGGGGTAGGCGGCGGCAGAATGGTGAAGATGATGGGCATCAGAATGAATGACACCGCAAACGCCACGAAAATATTGACGGTAGCCACCAGCCCAAACTGGAACAGAATGGCAATGTTGGTAAAGCAAAACACCACGAAGCCAATGGCCGTGGTAGTGTTGTTCATGAGCGTCACCAACCCAATCTTGCGCACTACCCGCGCCATGGCCAGCACCTGGTTGCCGGATTTGCGGTAGTCGTAGTGGTAGCGGCTCAGCAGGTAGGTGCAGTTCGGGATGCCGATAACGATGATGATGCTCGGAATCAGGCCCGTGAGCAGGTTGATCTTGTAGCCCAGCAGCACCATGGAGCCAATGCACCAAGTCACTACAATCAGCACAATCAATAGGGGAAACACCACCGCCGACCACGTCCGGAAGAACATGAGCAGGGTTACGGCCATCATCACAATGGTCAGGGCCACGAACAGCTTCATTTCCGAGGCTACCTTGGTGGTCATCGTGGCCCGCACGTAGGGCAGGCCGGCGTAGTGCATCCGGATGCCGGTCTTCTGCTGAAACCGCTCGGCGTGGCCTAGTATTTCCTGCATCACGGCTTCGCGCCGGCTGGAGTTCAGGTACTTCGGGTCCATGGTCAGGGCCAGCAGCGTGGCTCCGGTGCTCGGCGAAATCAGCTGGCCTTTGTAGAACTCCTGGGAATTTACTACCCGCATCAGGGAGTCCAGCTCGAGTTGGGTGCGGGGGAAGTTGCGGAAGATGGGCTCGGCCCGAAAGGTTTGGCTAGCCGTGTCTTTCACCAACCGGGGCAGGCGCGTCACGCCCAGAATCCCGTTGACGCCCTCTACTTTGCTGAGCGTATCCGTGAGGGTACGCAGCTCGTTGAAGTTGCCGAGCTGGTACACCGAGCTGTCTTGCATGCCCAGCACCAGCACGTTGCCATCCTCGCCGAAGGTTTGCTTGAACTGCTGGAAGTAGACCATGTCCGGGTCGTCGGGCGACACAACCTGGGCAAAATCGTAGGTCATCTGCACCTTGCGGGCTTCCCAGGCCATAAACACCGTAATAACGGCCAACAGCCCAACAAGCAAGCGTCGGTTCTTGATGACGAATAGGGCGAGGTTTCTCCACATAGGCTGCTAAAATGCAGCAAAGGTACGCAACCCTGGGCAGGTATGCGGTGAGCCTCAGTTAGTAAACAACCCCCATCCTGAGTATTGGTAGCGAATCAAATAGTACTGTGTGATTGACAAACTCATTTTTTCTTCTGAATATAGGGAACATTTTATGCACTATATATCGTAAAGAGTCGCACTTCAAGGCGTTGCGGCAATAAAAAATTGCACTTTTCCGCGCTTTGTTGATATTTTCTCATTACAATGACATTGTACAATTCCCCTGATGCGTCGCTGACGTATAACTCACTCTTGGACACCTTACACCTGAGCTACAATGCTGCTCAGTTGTCGGGCTCCTTTGGGGAGGCTTACCACCGGGCGTTGAAAGAAATGCTTGCCCAGAACGTGGACAAGCTACTGCTGGATCTGAAACGAAACGCTCCTCCCACCGACGAAGCGGATGCTTTACTCCAGCCTCTAACCACCATCCTGCCCAGCCACCTGCAGCGGCCCTTGTATATTGCCGCCGTCGTATCGGAAGGCCAGTACCAGTACCAGGTTGGTAATTCAATTGCCTCGGCTAGCCTGCCTCCTTCCCAGGTAGAGTTCAACTACTTTACCTCCCGCCGCGACGCTACCCAGTGGCTTAGCGAGAACTAACGCAGAAGTTGCCAGCCAATATCTTTTAACTAAACAGGCCGCCGGAGCAATCCGGCGGCCTGTTTGAGTTGTAAGGCTGTCTGATCAGCAGTGCGCTATAGTTTCTCGAAAATGCGCGAGAAGCTCACGGCCTCCCCAATGTAGCTGCGCAGCTCGGCAATGGGCATACGGGTTTGCTCACGGGAGTCACGGTGACGCACGGTCACGGTGTTATCCTCCAGGGTCTGGTGGTCGACGGCAATGCAGAAGGGGGTACCGATGAGGTCCTGGCGGGTGTAGCGCGTGCCAATGGAGTCCTTCTCTTCCACCACCAGCCGGAAGTCGTGGCGCAGGCTGTTGTAGATTTCGTTGGCCTTGTCGGGCAGACCGTCTTTTTTCACCAGCGGGAATATAGCGGCCTTAATGGGCGCTACGGCCGGATGCAGACGTAGGAGCTTACGGGTTTTGGTTTGCTGCTTCTCGCCCTCGCCTTCCGTAATGGTTTCCTCCTGGTAGGCCTGGCAGAGGGTAGCCAGGAACAGACGGTCGGCGCCCACGGAGGTTTCCACCACGTAGGGCACGTAGTTGCCGTAGGGCTTACCGGTTTCGGGGTTGAGGTCGTTGTCGAAGTACTGCTGCTTCTTCCGGCTCAGGTTCTGGTGCTGGGTCAGGTCGAAGTCGGAGCGGGAGTGGATGCCCTCGATTTCCTTGAAGCCGAAGGGAAACTCAAACTCGATGTCGACGGCGGCCTTGGCGTAGTGGGCCAGCTTGTCGTGGTCGTGGAAGCGGAGCTTGTCGGCGGGCAGGCCCAGGGCCTCGTGCCAGCGGCGGCGGGTTTCCTTCCAGGTCTGGTACCACTCGCCCTCGGTGCCGGGGCGCACGAAGAATTGCATTTCCATCTGCTCAAACTCCCGCATGCGGAAGATGAACTGGCGGGCCACAATCTCGTTGCGGAAGGCCTTGCCAATTTGGGCAATACCAAACGGCACCTTCTGCCGCGCCGATTTCTGCACGTTCAGGAAGTTGACGAAGATGCCCTGGGCCGTTTCCGGGCGCAGGTAAATCTTGCTGGAATCATCGGCCACGGCCCCTACCTGCGTGCTGAACATCAAGTTGAACTGGCGCACATCGGTCCAGTTGCCGGTTTTGGAAACTGGGCAGAGAATCTTCTCCTCAAGGATAAGCTGCTTGACGCCGGCCAGGTCTTCGGCCGTGAGCAGACGGCCCATTTCGGCCAGCAGAGCGTCGGCGCGGACCTGGTCGCCGGCGTTTTCGTACTCAGCGGCTTTTTCTTCGAGCAGCACATCGGCGCGGTAGCGCTTCTTGCTGTCGAGGTTGTCAATCATGGGGTCCGAGAAGCCGTCGACGTGGCCAGAGGCTTTCCAAGTGAGCGGGTGCATGAAGATGGCCGCGTCGATACCCACCACGTTCTGGTTGAGCTGGGTCATGGCCCGCCACCAGAGCTGCTTGAGGTTGTTCTTGAGCTCCACGCCGTTGGGGCCGTAGTCGTACACGGCGGCCAGGCCGTCGTAGATTTCCGAGGAAGGGAATACGAAGCCGTACTCCTTGGCGTGCGACACAATATCGGCCAGGGTGCTTTCGGCCGTGGCGGCGGGTTTCTGCTCGTTGCTCATAAGGGAAGGAAGTTTAATAGAATAGGCCTATTGTTCTGAGCGGAGCAGGCAATTTGGTAAGGACTAGCCCCCACCATGCAGATTCCCGGCTGCGCTCAGGATGGCAACTACTTCAGCGGCAAAAGTAGCAGAAGCTTTAGCTTGCTGCCTACCCTACCCCGCACAAATACCGCGGAAGCTCTGCCTGTCAATAATTTACTGTGCTTCAGCTCCTCCACCCTAACCCGTAACAACTTCCTGCGTTTAGCGGCTCAATAAGGCATAACCGGTCGGTCCGGTAACAATTTCATAATCTTGCGCCCCCTTAGGGCGGTCCTACCTTTGGTTACCGAAACTGAATCTTCACCAATCCCCCCCTTATGTTTGGCTTAGAGCCTCATGTGCTACTGCTGCTCGTTGCCTGTCTGGTAGCAGCTTGCGCGTTTGAATTTGTCAACGGTTTCCACGACACGGCCAACGCCGTGGCCACGGTTATCTACACCAACACCCTGCGGCCCTGGGTGGCCGTTATCTGGTCGGCGTTCTGGAATTTTCTGGGCGTACTGACGGGCGGTATTGCCGTGGCCATGGGCATTGTGTACCTGCTGCCAGTGCAGAGCCTCGTGGATCAGAATGTATACCACGGCATTGCCATGGTAGGCGCCCTGATTCTGGGGGCCATCATCTGGAACGTGGGCACCTGGTACTACGGCCTGCCCTCGTCCTCTTCGCACGCCCTGATTGGGTCTATTCTGGGCGTGGGCATAGCTTTCAGCTTTCTGCCTGGCTCCGATAACGCGGCCGTAAACTGGAGCAAGGCCGGCGAAACGGGGGTAGCCCTGCTCACGGGTCCGCTGTTCGGCTTCTCGCTGACCATTATTATGATGTTTCTGCTCAAGCGTTTTGTTCGCAACAAGGCCATCTTTAAGGAACCCCACAAGCGCAAGCCACCACCCCTCTGGATCCGACTGATTCTTATTGCTACCTGCACCCTGGTAAGCTACTTCCACGGCTCCAACGACGGGCAGAAAGGCGTGGGGTTGATTATGCTGGTGCTGATTGGTATTGTGCCGACCTTCTTCGCCCTCGACCACAGCAAGAACCCCCTGGACATGCGCGATTCGCTGGTGAAGATTGAGCAGGTAATGCAGAAGGTGAATACCTCCGAGCTGAGCGCCAAAGACCGGGAAGCAGTAGCTAACATTAAGGTGCAAACCAACTCCCTGGACAGCATCTTCGCCGGCAAAACTCAGGTAGCCCAGCTTCCACAAAACGCCCGCTTTGAAATCCGGAAGGCCATTCTGCTGCTGGGCAACCAGGCCAAAACCGTACTGGGTAGCGAAAAGGTAAGCATGAGCACCACCGACCGGGAAACGCTCAGCGCGGGCCTTACTAACATGAAAGGCTTTACCGATTACGCGCCCTGGCAAGTGCTGGTGGCCGTCAGCGTATCGCTGGGCCTGGGCACCATGATTGGCTGGCAGCGCATCGTGAAAACCATTGGCGAGCGTATTGGCAAGGAGCACCTGACCTACGCTCAGGGCGCTTCCTCGGAGTTGATTGCTGCCCTTATGATTGGGGCCAACACGCAGCTGGGTTTGCCGGCCTCCACTACCCACGTGCTATCCTCCGCCATTGCGGGTTCCATGGTAGCCAACCGCGGCATTAAGAACCTGAACCCCCAGATGGTACGCAACATTGCCCTGGCCTGGGTGCTAACCCTACCGGTAACTATGGCCCTGTCGGGCGGTTTGTTTTTGCTGTTCCGAGCCATTATGCCTTCCTAAGCATATCCTGGAATAAAACAAAAAAGCCACTCTCTAACCGGAGTGGCTTTTTTGTTTTCAGGTTGAGCGTCAGTGCTTTTACTTGCTATTCTTTTTAGCTCTCAAATTGGGATAGTCTGTTGAAAACTCCCAGCAATGAGCATCTTATCAACTTATCCACACGAATTTTCTTCGTTTTTGTGGATAACTCTAAGCTAAGCGGGCCACTGCACCTCTAAATCGTCGTTGATAAACACGCCGAAGTTGACAAACTGCAACTGCTCCTCGTCGAAGTAGAGGTCAATCATTTCCTTTTCGTAGGATAGGCGCATCTCGCCAGTGTCCATTTTCTCGACTTCGCTCTGCTCGTGTCCGTGGCGCTTCATCAGGGCCTGGATTTCCTCCGGGCTCTTGCCATGAATGGCTTCCCCGTAGAGGCGAATGCCGGGGTGGTCGGTTTCAATGCAGCTCAGGCGGTAGTCATCTTCCCGGTCGAAGTAGAGGGAGTAGCCTTCTTCGAGGTAGTTCCAGGCCTGGTGCTCAAACTCATCGTCGTCTTCCGACTCCTCAATCTCTTCGGGCTCACCCATCAGGGCGCGTACCTCGTCCATGGAGGCGCCAAACTTAAGCGGCCCCATGCCGATGCCGAGGGTAATTTCGTTTTCGTCGGTGCTGGAGGATTGGGCTGGTGTCTGCATAGCCGTTAGTGGGTTCAAGAGTGAAGATGGGTTCAGGGAAAGTAAAGGTAGGGGTTCTCGAGGGTCATTTGCCGTACCGGGCCTCAAATTCGGCCCGCTGTTGCACGTAGCGGGGGTGGAGCTTGGCCTCGTCCCACTTGCGCTTAAAGATGGCGGCAGCTTCGGCCTTTAGGGGGTCTTCCTCGGCCCGAGGCAGCTCTGGCCGGCCGTGGGCACCGCTCTGGCCTTTTTTGTCGTCGGGCACGGGGCCATCGTACTTTTTGCCGCCTTTGTGGTTGGCGTAGCGCCGGGCGCGGGTAAAGCCCATCTGCAGGAACTTGCGAGCCATGTCGGCTCCCACGAAATCGTGTTTCTCCAGATACGCCTCAAACAGCGCGTAAATCTGCTCCGACGACTCCCGGGCCAGTTCCGGCGTGCGGAAGCGCCAGTAGGGCAAAATCTCACCCTTGTAAGGTTGCACCAGTAGCACGCCTTGTTCGCCTTTGCCCACGCGGTATAGTTCCGGGTGCTGGCGGAAATCAACGGTTCGAAAATCCAGGGTGTAGTCGAACGGCATAAGAAGAAGCAGAACGCTTGCGGGAGGATGGGCCTTTCTATACGCCACATTAGGCTTAGAGGCTGCATGTTTTCCACTAGCGCAAGAAGCCCTGTGGATAAACGCTGCTTTTCGGTGGATAACTATCTGATTATAAACACTGACTACACTCACGCTCTGATTTTCCACCGGGCCTAATGCCCAAATTTTTCCTTTGCGTAGTGCCAAGCTACCGGCGGGCTCATCCTGCTATTAACTCGTAAGCACGCCTACTTAGCGGAAGGACACCACTGACCTTTAGCAGGTGGCCCCAAACTCCCGTCCGGTTTTGGAAGCCGAGGTAACTTCTGCACGGCTCAGTTGCTCGGGTCTTGGCCTACCTGTTTTGCACCTCTGCACGTGAACATGAAAATGGATGCCCCGGCTCGCTTTTCCACAGGGTTAATAACTTTTAAAAGTCTTCTTTAAATAAATTCTCTTTTGTTATCCGTCGTTAGGGCTGTGTATAAGTGGATAAGAAAATGAGGTTATGCACACCGGGGATAACATGTGCACAAGAACTCAGTTATGCACCGTCTATCAACAGGGTATGTTGATATTAAGTAATTGATTATAAGAATTTTGTATTAGTTTTTAACAATCCACATAGCTTGTACACAAATCCACAATTCACATCCACACCCCGCTGTGGATTGTGTGATTTTCGGGGGATAGTTATCCACCCTTATCCACCGGCTTTGCACTGCGCCAAGGTGCTGTTGTGAGCCTGCCCCATCCAAAAAAACTTTTCCGCAAGTTCTCCACGGGTTATCCTCAGGTTTCCCCACTATTATCCACAGATTATGCGTGCTAGGTCTAAAGCCGTGGAAAACTATGTGGATTGCAAATCAACCTGGTGCGAAAAATGCCACCCCGGCCCGTAAGCCCACATTCGACCTGTGGATATCTACTCAGGCCGAATCCTATATAGCTGAAAGCACGATTTCGGCAGGCCTAGCCACCCCGAGGTGTTCCTAGCGGCGGCGAGGTCTGCCCGCAAGCCCGGCACTTAACCAAGAGCAACTGGTGCCAGCCGTATACAACAACGCCCAATTCCGGCTTCGGAATTGGGCGTTGGAGTTCAAAGACTATGGGCTGATTTAGAAACTAAGCGTTTCGACGTTATCGAAGTTGGAGCGGACCTGGATGGATTTGGGCAGCAGATACACGGGCTCCGGCGGCAGGCGCAGCTGCGGGTCGCCGCCCTGCCAGCGCCCGTCCTGGTTGGTGTCAATCAGCACCCGCACCCGGTAGGTACCTGGCTGCAGGTTGTCGAACCGGTACGTACCCCGCGGGCTGTTAAGGGTAGTAACTACTTGGCCGTTGGCTTCTAGTAGCTGCACCCAGTAGCGGGTGGCCTTGGTTTGCAAGGGCCCGCTCAGGGTGCCCGTAGCAGTCTGCTCGGAAACGCGCAGGCGCAGGGGCTTCAGGCCCAGCCGCTGCCCAGTGATGCTGCTGATAACCGTGCTGTCGAGTAGAAACATGACGGTTTTGCGGGCGTTGGTGTTCAGGTTCAGGGCCAGCGTAGTTCGGTCGGGGCTGAGGGTACCGTCCTGGGGTAGGCGGAGCGGCCGCCGCTTCAGGGAGTCCTCAACCAGCGTACCGATGGGCTTGTTGGGCGCCAGGCGCACGGGCTCGGTAAATACAAACTTCACCTGGCCCTGCCGGTACACTTCCCGCGGGCTACCCTCCACGGAGTACGCCGCCCCGCGCCGGGCGGGCGGGTTGCCCTGGAACCGCACGTTGATGGTGTCGCGGCCGACGTTGCCGGCACTATCGGTAGAAGCGAGCAGGTAGCGACCTTCCGTGAGAGCCGGAGTGCGGTAAAGCAGCACCGTCCGGCCTTTTTCCGCGAGCTGCACAGCCTCATTCAGGGCCGGCGAAGCAACTGCTGCCCCCAGGGGCGCCAACGTTACGCGCTCCACGCCCTCGTTAAAGCTGATGCGAAAGTCCGTTGGGTTGGTTTTCTGGGTAGTCACCAAGGGGCGACGGGCATCGGGGCGGGTAAGCAGGAACTGCAGGCTATCCAGGCCCGGGCGCACCGTGAGCAGGTCGGGGAGGTAGCCAATTTTTTCGCCTTCCTCGTAACGGTTGCTCTGGTTTTTATCGGCCAGCGCAAACGCCCGGTAGCGGCCTTCCTTTAAGTTTTGCAGCTCAAAGCCGCCCTGTTTATCGGTGCGGGCCAGGTAGTAGGGGCGGCCCCGCCGGATGTTGGCCGTATCTGCCTCCGGATATAACACCACGGCCGTGTTTTCGGTGGGCTGGCCCGTGAGCAGGTCGCGCACTACCCCCCGCACCGAGCCGGAATCGAGGCGGGCCCCGGTGCTGAAGCTCAACACTACTTTCTGGGCTGGGTTGCTTTCGGTAATGTCGCTGATGGAGTTGCCGAAGTTAAACGAATAGGTCGTGTTTGGAGCGAAGGGCCGGTCGAAGGTCAGGGTAATAGCCGAGCGGTCTTCCCGAATTTTATAGGTGTCCTTCTCGCCGAGCACCGGGGCCACAATCAGGTTTTTCTGCAGGTCCTTCAGCTGCACCTGCTCCGAAAACTCCAGCCGCACCGACTGCCCCGTTACGTTGCGGGCTCCATTGGCGGGAATGGTACCAACCAACTTGGGCGGGGTCGTGTCGCGGGCGCCGCCCTCTGGGGAGCTGATGGCCGCGCAGCCCCCCAGGCCCGCGGCAGCCGTTAATAACAGATAGATACTCGCTCGGGCAGGTAGAGTCATGGAAAAGAGAAGCGCGGATTTTGCGAAGAATAGAGAGTACGCGGCTTAAGGTTTCCCGCGGGGTAGCGCACTTACCGCAGAACAGGCCGTATGCCTGCCGCAGGCCGCAGCAGGAAATCGAAGGTACAATGCACAACGCTGGAACGGCCAAAAACTGTCATTCCGAGCCGGATGAGGAATTGGGGCTAGCCTCTCGTGCGTAACCCAAATTCTTCGCCCGGCTCGGAATGACAACGTTCTTAAAAACAACGGAGTAGCCTCTCCCCTACCCCACCGGCTAGCCTAGCGCTTCTGGGAGACGTAAATCAGGCTGGAGTACTGGCCTTCGTGGCTGGCGGCGTAGCGGTTCGACTGGTAGCCCGCCTTGAGTACGGTTAACATGCCGCCGCCCCGCTCGGCGCGGTGTTTTTCGCTGAGCATGCTCACGTAGTAGGCATCCAGGGGCATGGGTAGCACTTCCTTGACCTGCATTTTGTGCTTTTTAAGCAGCTGGGTCATGGTTTTAGGGCTGAAATGGTAGAGGTGGCGCGGCACATCGTAGGCGGCCCAGTCCTGGCGGTAGTGCTGGGCATCGAGGCTGTCGACGTTGGGCACGGCAATGATGAACACGCCGTCGGGCTTCAACAACCGAATGAGCTGCTGCAAAGTATCGTTCAGCTCATGAACGTGTTCCAGCACGTGCCAGAGCGTAATGGCCTCGAAGGAGTCGGCGGGCAGCTGGGCCAGGTTGTCCAGGTCCAGGGGCTGGCCCACGCGCTGGGCGGCATCCTGGCGGGCCCGCGGGTTGGGCTCCCAGCCGGCTACCTGCCAGCCGTTGCTTTTGGCCGCGGCCAGAAAGTGCCCCGTGCCGCAGCCATAATCGAAGAGGCGGCCTTTGCGCGGCGCCAGCTTGTTTACCAGCCCTACCTTGCGGCGCATGGTAAAGAAGCGAGCCACCTTGTAGGCCTGGTTGATAACCCCTCCCGCCCCACTGTTGTGCGACACGTACTCCTCCGACTCGTAGTAGCGGCCAATGTGGTCGGCGTCGGGCCGGGGATTAGTGAACTGAAACGAGCAGGCTGCGCACTGCTGAATGGCAAAACTCTCTTTGCTGACCGACTTATCCTCAACGACCAGCTTGTTGCGAAACTCCGTTTTGCCACACACTGGGCACTTCTCCAAACGCTCGTACACCACTGATTTGCGCTGATTAATTTGATTAGCGGAAGCTGACATTGGGCCTAAGCCCAATTGCTCCCGCTGGCGAAGGTACAAAACGAAGCTGCCACAAATTCACGGAGAATTCGTGGCAGCTGTCAGGCAACAACGATAGAACTATAAACCATACTGCCACTACAAACGCAAGCCCGTCATCCGATGACGGGCTTGCTTGCTAGGGTAGGCGCCTGCTTACCGGCCCAGGTACACCATCAGCACCGACACGTCGGCTGGCGAAACGCCGCTGATGCGCGAGGCTTGGCCCAGAGTTTCGGGCTGAATCTTGAGCAGCTTTTCGCGGGCTTCGTGCGAGAGGGCGGGCATGGCCTGGTAGTCAAGGCGGCCCCGAATCTGGAAGTTTTCCAGCTCCTGCACCCGGGCCGCCTGCTGGTGTTCTTTCACGAGGTAGGACTCGTACTTCACCAGAATTTCGGCCTGCTCCAGGGCTTCGGGGCCGTAGGGCGCCAAGGCCAGCGTCAGGCCGGGCAGCACCCGGGCCAGGGCCGGCAGGTCCACGTTGGGGCGGCGCAGCAGGTTCACGGCGCGCGTCTTCTCAGAAATAGTGGCTGAGCCCAGCTCCGTCAGCCAGTCGTTGATTTCCTGGGGCTCGATGGAGTAGTTTTTCAGCAGCTTGGCTACTTCCTGGGTCTGGCGCTCCTTTTCGCGCACCAACTCCATCCGCTCGTCGGAGGCCAGGCCCAGGGCATGGCCCAGGGGCGTGAGGCGCAGGTCAGCGTTGTCCTGGCGCAGCAGCAAGCGGTGCTCGGCGCGGCTCGTGAACATGCGGTAGGGCTCGTCGGTGCCTTTGTTGACCAAGTCATCAATGAGTACCCCGATGTAGGCTTCGCTCCGCTTCAGGATGAACGGCTCCTTGCCGTGCACCTTGTTGTGGGCGTTGATGCCGGCCATCAGGCCCTGGCAGGCGGCCTCCTCGTAGCCCGTGGTGCCGTTGATCTGGCCCGCGAAGTACAGGTTCTGGATGCGCTTGGTTTCCAGCGTCAGGTGCAGCTGGGTGGGCGGGAAGAAGTCGTACTCAATGGCGTAGCCGGGGCGGAACATCTTGGCATTCTCGAAGCCGGCAATTTTGCGCAGGGCGCGGTACTGCACGTCCTCGGGCAGGCTGCTCGAAAAGCCGTTCACGTACACTTCCACCGTCGACCATCCTTCGGGTTCTACAAAAATCTGGTGGCGGTCCTTGTCGGCGAAGCGGTTGATTTTGTCCTCCACCGAGGGGCAGTAGCGCGGCCCCAGCCCCTTGATGCGGCCCTGAAACATGGGCGACTTCTCGAAGCCTTCCTTCAGGATTTCGTGCACCTCGGGGTTGGTGTAGGTGATGTAGCAGGGGCGCTGCTTGGTTAGGGCCGGCGTATCGAGGTAGGAGAATTTGCTGGGCACCTCGTCGCCGGCCTGCTCCTCCATTTTGGAATAATCCAGGGAGCGGCCGTCCACGCGGGGCGGGGTGCCGGTTTTCATGCGGCCGGCCTCAAAGCCCAGCTCTTTTAGCTGCTCCGTGATGCCGGTGCTGCGCCCCTCGGCGGCGCGGCCGCCCCCAAACTGCTTCTCTCCGATGTGGATAAGGCCGTTGAGGAAGGTACCATTGGTGAGCACCACGGCTTTGCCGCGGAACTCAATGCCGAGCTGGGTTTTCACGCCCACTACTGTGTCATTTTCCACCAGAATGCCCATCACAGCTTCCTGCCAGAAGTCCACGTTCAGGGTTTGCTCCAGGGTCAGGCGCCATTCTTCGGCAAAGCGCATCCGGTCACTCTGGGCCCGGGGGCTCCACATGGCGGGGCCTTTCGAGCGGTTCAGCATCCGGAACTGAATCATGGTTTTGTCGGTGATGATGCCCGACTGCCCGCCCAGCGCGTCCACCTCGCGCACAATCTGGCCCTTCGCCACCCCGCCCATGGCCGGGTTGCACGACATCTGGGCAATGGTGTTCATGTTCATCGTCACGAGCAGAACCTTGGAGCCCATGTTGGCGGCGGCGGCGGCGGCCTCACACCCGGCGTGGCCGGCTCCTACTACAATGACGTCGTACTCTTCTTGCTGAAACATGAATCACGGATTTAGACGGATTTATCGAATGGCACGGATTGCGGACGGCTGCCTCAAACTTCGCTGGGGGTAGCCGCCGCGGGGCCTTTACCGTTGGATGGAAACAGGAACTAGAAGGGGGAAAGTTCGCCGCTTCTCAAACAGAACCCACCCGCATCCGGGTAGGCCCGTCAGCAGACCAGGCGCCGCCGAACTTCGGACGCAACCCGCTCAAAACGTGCGCAAAGATAGGCACTCGTCTGCTTTTTTAGGTGACTCCGTGCTCATGGCGCCGTGAACCCGCACGGCGTACTGGCTTGATTCCGGGCTATTATCACCTGTATCTGCGCCCCAACTCACCCGAAGGTAGCCTCGTCCAGGTCCTCGGGGAGCCAGCCGGTCAGCAGCTCCGCGGAGTGAGCCGCCACGGTTTGCCAATCAAAGGGAAGCCAGCTCCCGTTGAGGGCATCAAACACCTGGGTAGCGGTCAGGCAAGGGAAAAGCTTGTAGTCGAACTTGGGGTAGCCGTGCACCAGGTAGCCGGGGTAGTAGTACGTTTTCTGGTGCTGACGCGCGTAGTTAATTTTCAGCAGCATAAGGTATTTACCCAGGCTGTATTTGCGGTAGGCCGGATGGTAGAAGTTCATGATGCCGGCCAAACTGCGGGCCCCGCTATCAAAGATGCCGGCGGCAATCAACTGGCCTTTATCTCGTACCTCAATGATATAGGTGCTGAACACGTTGTGCGCGGCGCCGGCCAGCAGGAAAGCTTCCACCGTTTCGGGCGCATCAAACGCAATGGCGCCGCGGTAAAGGGCATAAAGGGCCTCGTACTCGTCGGTGAGCTGGAACGACCGGATGGTTAGGGCAAACGGCTCATTGAGACGCAGAAGCCGCCGCTGCGCCGGGCCGTAGTGCACCGTGACCAGCTCCAGCCGCAGCCAGTGCACCGTGTACAGGTCGTCATTGATAGGAAGAAACCGGCAGGTAAATAAGTCCTGGTGCATCCGGTAATAGCCCTGGCTTAAGTAAAAATCCAGCGCGTCGCCTCGAATAACAGGATGTTGCGGAGGGGTAGCAGCCATACGGCAAGATACTAGGGTGTGTAAGTAAGCAATGTTACCCGCCCAATAAGAACAGGTATGCCGAGCTCCGCATAAATAATAGAAACGGTCATTCCGAGCCCCGCGAGGAATCTCGCGTGCTTATATTGGATTACCACTACAACGCCAGCACGCGAGATTCCTCGCGGGGCTCGGAACGACGTTTTTGCTTTACTAGCTGCGCCAAACGCGCCGTTTACAGGGCCATGCGCCTACCCTCATACAAGTCCCAAACTCCGGATAGGAAGCTAGCCCGCCCGTCGGGCGGGGGCACACAAAAACGCCCGCATGTGCAGCGGGCGTTTTCAGTAAATCAGTATACGCTACCTCTTTAGAAGGTGCGCAGAAGCAGGCAGTCATCTTCCTTCTTGCGCATAGCAGTCTGACTGAGCAAGTCTTTATCAGCATAGCCCAGCAGGTGCAACACGCCATGAATCATGACCCGGTGCAGCTCGTCGCGGAATGGCACGCCCAGCTGCACGGCGTTTTCCCGCACCCGCTCCACCGAAATAAAGATGTCGCCCTCAATGATGTCGGCGTCGTCGGCATTGTCGAAGGTGATGACGTCGGTATAGGTGTCGTGCTCCAGGTACTCTAGATTGACCTTGTGCAGGTATTCATCGGAGCAGAAGATGTAAGTCAGCTGCACGATTTCGTGCTCGTGCACCTCAGCCACGCGCTCAATCCAGGAGGTAAGGTCCTGGGCATCAGCCAGCTCAAAGTCCACATCTTCCACCAGAAACTCAATGCCCGGGCCCTCGTCGCGGCCAAAGTCATCCTCTTCCTGATCGTCGTGCTGCTCGGTGGGCAGGTCGCTCATAGGGGCAATAGCGGGCTAGTGAATTGCGGTTTCGGCGCCGTTAATAGTAGCACCCGACTCGGGGGCCGAAGGGGTAGGCAGCATGAAGGTTAGCTGCACGTTACGGCCATCCTTGGTGAACTCCACGTCATCGGCCAGGTGCCGGATCAGGAAGATGCCACGGCCACCGGGGTTTTCCAGGTTCTCGGGCGCCGTTGGGTCGATGAGGTTGGTGTAGTCAAAGCCAGTGCCTTCGTCCTCGATTTCAAACTTTACCCGGTCTTGGTCAACGAACAAAGACAGAAATACATTCTTGTCTTTATCGAACTTGTTGCCGTGGCGAATAGCGTTGTTTACCGCCTCCGTGACGGCCACCATGATGTTGCCGTAGATATCGTCCTCGATGTGAAATGTATCCTTCGAGTTGTCGATAAAGCTCTCCACCACGCGGATGTTCTCGACCAGGGAAGGAATCTGAATTTTAACCTGCTTCATAGGAATGGAAAGGGGAAGGCGGCGTAGGGGCGGTAAAAGTAGCTGAACGCTACTTCATTTTCTGAAAATATTCACTCACCTCGCGCTGGTAATAAGGCGTGAGGGCCGGCGGCACGGTGCGGAGGAGCTCCGTCTGCCGGTTTTGCTGGCGCTTATACTGCTGAAACGCCGGCGGAAACACAGGCGGACGGTTCTGAGCGGTCTGCGCTTCCCGCTTCTCGTCCTGGTCCCGCTCCCGGGCCGATTTCTCGGCCTCCAGCAAGCGAGTCAGGATTTGGCGCTGGCGCATAATGGTCTGCTCCGTCAGCCGCTTGTTTACGAGGTCGGTTTCGGTTTGTTCCATCATTTTTTTCACGTCGCCGAGGCCGCCGGCCCCGTCCTGGCCTTTGCCATCCTTGTTGTTTCCGGGTTTGCCGCCGTTTTTCTGCTGCATACGCTCCAATTCCTGCATGGCCTGGCGGAGCATCTGCTGCTGTCCGGCTAGCTTGGCCAGCTCCTCGGACAGCGCACGGCCCTGCTTGCCGCTCTGCTGGAGCTGCTGAATCTGCTGGTTGAGCTGCTGCTGCATGCGGCCCAGTTGGCCTTCCCCGGCCGAGCTGCCCTTCTTCTTTTTGCGGCCCGACTTGCCCCCACCCTGCTGCTGCTGGCTCTGGCTTTGGCGCTGCTGCTCCTGCATTTGCTGCAGGGCGTCGTTGAGCATCAGGGCCAGGTTGTTCATGCTGGTCATGGCCAGTTGCTGGGAGCTGGTGGCCCGCCCGATGTTGCGCTGCCGGATCTGGTCGAGGCTCTCGTCCATGCGCCCGTTCATCTCGCCTACCTCCCGGGTCACGAAGGACTTGATCTGAAACACACGCTTGGCCAGGGCATACAGTGAGTCCTGCACCACGCGGGCGTCGTCTTTGAGCTTGCGCTGGGTTTGGCCCAGCTGCACAAAGCGCGGATCCGACTGGTCCACGGTGCGGAATTGTTTCATCAGGTTTTCCTCGTCGAAGCTCAGCTTGAGCAGGTTTTCCAAGATGTCGCGCAGGTCGTCAATGTTTTCCTGCTGCTGGTCCTGCTCCTCCTCGTTCATCTGCTGCTGCATCTTTTGGGCCATCTGCTGCATCTTCTGGGCGGCTTGCTTCTGGCTCTGGCTGGCTTTCTGGTTTTGGTTTTTGCCGAGCTGCTCCTGGCTTTCCTGCTGCTGCTCGTCTACCTGCTCCTGCTCCTGCTTCATCTCGTCGGCGCCGTTTTCGCCGTCGAGCTGCTGGTCCAGCTCCTTCATGTCCTTGAGGTCCTGCTTGAGCTCGTCAAACTTCTGTTGCTGTTCGCTTTGCTGCTGCTTCAGGTCCTGCTGCTTTTGCTGCTGCTGGTCTTTGTCCTGCGGGGCCTGGGGCGAGTTTTTGTCGTTCTTCTGGGTTTCGTCGGCCAGCTTCTGCTGCTCCTGGGCCAGCTGCTGCAGCTTTTCCAGGGCCTGGTCCTGCTTCTGCTCAAACTGCAGCTGCTTGAACATTTCCAGGGCCCGCTCCAGCTCTTTCTGCAAGGTGTTCTCCTTGTTTTCTAGCTGCTGGAGCAGCTTCTGCATGTCAGGCTGGTTTTGGTCCTGCTGCTGTTCCAGCAGCTTCTGCAGCTCCTCGTAGAGCTTCTTGGTTTCGGGGTCGAGCAGGGTTTCCATGAGCTTTTTCAGCTCCTCGGCTTTCTGGGCCAGCTCCTCGTTTTTCTGCGGATCGAGCTGGTTTTGCTGCTCCTGCAATTGCTCAAACTGCCGCTTCAGCTCATCCAGGGCCTGGTCCATCTGCTGCTTCTGGTCCAGCATGTCGCGCAGCTGCTTGCGGTCCTGGAAGTTCAGGTCGCGCTTTACCTTCAGCTTGTCATCGGCCTTGGCTAGCTCCCGCTCCATCTTCTTGCTTTGCTGGGCAGCTTGGCTAAGCTGATTTTGCACGGCCTGGCTCTGCGAAGCCAGCTGCTGGCGCAGTTCCATGCGCGAGGGCAAGCGGAACTCCGCGGTGCGGCTGCGCGCCGACTTTGGGCCGTGTACCTCGTCGTTGTCCCACACCTGTACGAAATACTCCAGCCGGTCGCCGGGACGCAGGCTTAAGGGGCGCACGTCCCACTGGTAGGCGTAGCTCTGGCTCGGGCCGCGGCCCAGGGGTAGGGCGCGGGTTTGGTAGGTAGCATTCGGGCGGGCCTTGCTCAGCACCCGGTAGTGCAGCTGCAGTCGCGAGAGGCCGTAATCGTCCCGCACGTTGCCGCCCAGGGCCAGGTAGCGCAGGGAAGTAGTGTCCTGAAACGCTTCGAGCGTCACATCGGGCGCCTGGTCCGGAATGACGGTAAGCTGGTATTCAATGGGGTCCCGGTTGGGGCTGTTGGCGTTGCGCAGGTGCACCGAATACTGCTGGCTGCGCATCGCGCGGCGGGAAAGCCGGAACTGCTCGTCGTTGGGGGCAGCGGTTACTACCTCGTCGGGGCTGCGGAAGCGTAGCTGGAGTTGGTCGGTAGCTTCGGTGGCAAACTCCCAGCGCAGGTCCGAGCCTTCGGGCACGGTGAGGTTGCCGGTGTTACGGATGGTTTCGGCGGGCTTGCCGAGGTAGGCCGGGTAGGAAACGCGCACGGCAAAGTCGCGCAAATTGGGCCGGGCCTTCACCGTCAGGTCATACTCCGAAGAGGTAAAACCGGCGGCCGCCAGCTGAAACTCCACATTTTCGCGCAGCTGCCGAAACTCGTAGCGGAAGCGGTTACCCGATTCGCGAATCAGGTGCCGCTCCCGGCCGCCATATACGATGCTGATTTCGTTGGGCAGGGCTTCGCCTTCTACCGTTACGTTCAGCGTGTAGTCTTCGCCCTTGAAGGCCGTGAGGTTCTTGTTTTCCACCACGAACCGGAAGGGCGCGGGCGGGCTGTATTTCCGGTCGTAGTTGAGAATCCGCTCGGTACCCTGCACAAACAGGCTGGGGTAAAGCAGCAGCACCAGCACCACCACGGCGGCCGGAATGGCCACGTACTTCCACAGGGGCTTGGTCTGGGCCTGAATGTTGATTCCTTGGGTAAACTCGACGCCGCGCAGCTGCCCGGCGCGTTGCTCCAGGCTGGCGGCCAGCAGGGCGTTTTCCTGGGCCTGCCCGCGCAGCTGCAGGGCGTTCAGGAGCTTGTCCTGCACTTCCGGAAACAGCTCCCCTACCCGGCGGGCCGCCTGCTCATCGCTCAGCATGCGGCGCAGGTTGGTAAGAGCGGCCAGCGGCTGCCAGATCCAGCGGCCCAGCGCGTAGAGCATGCCCGCTACAAACCCGAACAACAGCCCCGCCCTCACCCAAGTAGGCAGGTACAGGAAGTATTCGAGTAGGTTGAAAATGAGGAATAAGCTGAGCAACAGGCCACCGGCCACGAAGGCCCCGCGAACCAGTAGGCTCAGGTAAAACTTACGCTTGAAAGCATCGAGGCGGGCCAGTACATCGTCCAGGGCCCGAGTCGTTGCACGGTCTTTCTCCACTACCATAGGTTTGCCGCCTCATATGGGCTTGGGAAAGATACGTATTTCGCCCGGCGGCTGCATGTACCTACACACGGAACCAAGTAGAGGTTCCGCAAACACGAAGGGCTGCGCGCTTGCAGCCGCCTTTCACGGCCCTGCTCCCTGGTTCCGCTATCAACTCACCTTGAGAGGACTGCGCCGAAGCAGACCCAGGCAGACGTGAGCGGGCACGAAAAAGCCCGAATCCACTGGATTCGGGCTTTTGAATAAGCGGGCAGCGCCAGGATTACTTGGCGTCCTCCTTATCCTTCTTGGCTTTGCGCTTTTCCTTTTTGCCGTCGGCGTCTTTGGTCTTGATTTTCATCTTCTCATTTTCAGCCGGAGGCGTTACGCTTACGGCCGGAGCCGCCGGAGTAGCAGCGGCAGGAGCCGCCACGCGGTTGCCCTCCGCATCTAGTTCCACTACCTCATAGCCCAGCTCCGAGAGGCCGGGGAAGGACTTGGACCGGTCGCCTACCACCACGATGTACATGTTGTCGGCGGGCAGGTACTTCTGGGCAATGCCCTGCACATCTTCCTTCTTCAGGTTTTTAAGAATAGTGCTTTGCTGCTGCACGTAGTCTTTCGACAGGTCGTACTCGAGCAGACGCGAGAGGAAGGCGGCTTTCTGCTGGCCGGTTTCGTAGCGCAGGGCGTCGTTCTGGCCCACGGAAGCCTGCAGGAACTGCAGCTCCTCGTCGGTGATGCCGTTGCGGTAGTTCTGGATTTCCTTCATGAACTCCTTTACCGAAGCCGCCGTAGCATCGGCGCGCACGCCGGCGCTGGCCGTGTACGGACCTACGTAGCGCGTGCCCTGGAAGCCTGAGCGGGCGCCGTAGGTGTAGCCCTTGTCCTCGCGCAGGTTCAGGTTGATGCGCGAGTTAAAGGCCCCACCCAGGATGTAGTTGGAGAGGTAGGCGCGGTAATAGTCGCCGGTAGCATCATAAGTGAGCGGGGTCAGGTAGCCCACCCGGATTTCCGACTGCGCCGCCCCTTCCTTGTTCACAAAGTAGATGCGGGTCTTGTCGGGCTGGGTAGACTGGGCGCTGGCCGGCAGGCGCACGTCCTTTTTCTGCCAGGTTTTCAGGAAGGCCGTCTGGCCCGTAAGGGTAGCCTGGTCCACGTCGCCCACGGCCACGAGGTAGCTCACGTTGGGGGCGTAGTTCTGCTGGTAGAACTGCTTTACGTCGTCGAGCGTGAGGCTGGTAACGGTGGCCGTGGTGCCGCTGGTGGGCACGCTCATGATGTTGGCGGGGCCGTACACCAGCCGGTCGAAGGTTTTGTTGGCAATAACTACCGGCTGGGTGCTCTGGTTGGCAATGCCCTCCAGGGTCTGCTTTTTGAGGCGGGCAAAGTCAGCGGCATCAAAGCGCGGACGGAGCAGGCGCTCTTCCAGCAGCTTCATGGTAGCGGGCAGGTTCTTGGTCAGGCTCTGCACGTAGATAGTCGTGTTGTCTTCCCCGGCCGACACGCGGATGCTGCTGCCCAACTTGTCCAGCTCAGAGCTAAACTGCTCCGAGGTGTACTTCTGGGTGCCTTCGTTTAGCATGGCGGCCGTCAGGGCCGAAATACCGGCTTTGTTGGGGTCGGTTTGCTCCAGGCGGTGGCCGCCGCGGATGGTCAGCAGCATGGTCACCGTCGGAATTTCGGTGTTGCGCGTGCCCATCAGGCGCAGGCCGTTATCCAAGGAGGCCTGCCACACTTGCGGTACCTGCACCACGGGGTTGGTGCCGGCCTTGGGCTGCTTGCTCCGGTCGAAGGTGTCGGTCGGCTTCACGTAGGTCAGGCCGTTGTAGCCGTAGTCGGGCGCCTGATAGCCTTCTTTCGATACCGTGTAGTTGTCGGGCTTGGCCGGGGCGCCGCCGGTTTTGGGCAGCACGCTCAGGATAACGGCTTTCTTGCCCTTGATGTACTGGTTGTACACGCGGTTCACCTCGGCGGGCGTCACGGCACGTAGGCGCTTGAGCTCCTCGGGCAGGCGGTTGGGGTTACCGAAGTAGGTTTGGTTGGCGGCCAGCTGGCTTACCTTGCCGCTTACGCTGGCCAGGCTGTTGACTACCTGTGCTTCGGTGCTGGCCTTGAAGCGGGCTACCTGCTCGGCGGTGGCACCCGTGCGCTCAAACTCGGCCAGGGTGCGGCGCACCTGGTTTTCGAGGCTGTCGAGGCCTTTGCCGGGGAAGGGCAGCGTCACCATCGTAAACTCGCCGGAAAGCTCCGAGGAGTTGTTGTAGGCCTGGGCCTGCAGGGCCTGCTGGGGCTTGATCAGGTTTTTGTAGAGCAGGGAGTTCTTGCCCTGCCCAATGATTTCCGCCAGAGCCGTGAGGGCGTACTCATCGGGGTGGCCGTTGGGCACCGTTGGGAACACCATCTGTAGCATCGGGAAGCGCACGTTGTCGGTGTAGCTTACGTAGCGGTCCTGGGTCAGCTTGGGGGCGGGCAGCTTCTGAGCCGCTACGGCCGGGCCCTTGCTGATGGGGCCGAAGTACTTCTCGGCCAGGCGCACCACGTCCTGGGGCTTCACGTCGCCGCCCACGGTGAGGGTCGCGTTGTTGGGGCCGTACCAGCGCAGGAAGAAGTTCTTCAGGTCGTCGACGTTGGAGCGGTCCAGGTCTTCAAGGTAGCCGATGGTCATCCAGGAATACGGGTGACCATAAGGGTAGAGCGTGCGGGACACGTTTTCCGAGGCCAGGCCGTAGGGGCGGTTGTCGTAGTTCTGGCCCCGCTCGTTTTTCACCGTGGAGCGCTGGTTTTCGAACTTCGGCTGGGTCACGGCATCCAGCAGGAAGCCCATGCGGTCGGCTTCGAGCCACAGGGCCGTTTCCAGCTGGTTGCTCGGTACGGTTTCGTAGTAGTTGGTCCGGTCGCGGTTGGTGGAGCCGTTGAGGGTACCACCGGCGGCCGTTACCGTTTTGAAGTGCTGCTCGTCGGCTACGTGGTCGGAGCCCTGGAACATCATGTGCTCAAAGAAGTGGGCAAAGCCCGACTTGCCGATCTGCTCCCGGGCCGAGCCCACGTGGTAGGTCACGTCCACGTGCACCAGCGGGTCAGAGTGGTCCTCGGTCACGATAACCGTCAGGCCGTTGGGCAACACGTACTTCTCGTAGGGAATTACTACCTCGGAGCCCTTGCGGGTTACTTTCTCCACGAGACGGGCGCCGCCAGCGGTGGCTGCCGGAGCTTTGGTAACGGTAGCGGGCTTGGTGGCAGGCTTCTGCTGCGCCTGAGCCGACTGGAACGCCAGCGAGGCCCCCAGGCCAAGCAGCAACAACTGGTTGCGAGTCATTAAGAAGGAAAAAGGAGTGAGATGAATGCGAACCGTAAGTTACGCGCCGAAAGACAATTTCAGTGCGGGCAGGATGCACGAAAAAATCAGGTGCTGCTTGAGCTGCCTTATTATCGAAACCACTTCATTTTCCAACTTTTCGGGCCAGTCAACCAGGTAAAGGCTGCGCCAGGGCCGGTTGTGGCGCTACTGCTGCACCGTTTTCAGGCCTGATACCAAGGGTACGCTGAGCACCAACGGACGACTAGTGAACGGGTAGCAGCGCTAAAAGACTACCGGTAAAGCCACTCAACGTACGCCCGGCCTCGGTTGGGTTGCCGGCAAACCCAGTGAAGGCGCTGACCACGTGGTGCGGGCGGGTCAATGGGGCAGAACGGTATACGTTCGCCTATAAAATTGGCGGCGTAAAGTACCGGTTTGCACCGGCGGTAGTACCTTCGTTTCTCTTCCCCTCACTATGCTGCCGACCGAAACCGATTACCTCCGCCTGTCTTACCGCGCGGACTTGCACCTGCTGATTATGCGCTGGACGCGGGCCGCTACCTCCGTTGAACACCGAGCAGGATATCAGGCCGCGCTGGGGCTGGCGCAGGAGCATCAGGCCGGCCACTGGCTAATTGACCTACGCAGCCGGGGGCTGGCGGAACTGGCAGATTTGCAGTGGGTTCTGGAAGATTTCCGGGCCGAAATGCGCAGTACCCTGCCCGCTACCACGCGGCGGCTGGCCTACCTGACTACCCCTTTCCACGCCGATATTCTGCGGCCGCGCCTTACGGAGCTGGCCCGGGGGGGCGAGGCCAATGCCCAGGTGCAGGTGTTCACGGAGGAGATGCCGGCCCAGCAGTGGCTGCAGTCCGGTCAGTAGCCCCTACCCTTCGGCCCAGCGGTAGCGCCGTTCCTTCCACTGAATGCCCGACGGCCACCAGGTATACACCAGCACCGCCAGCGACATAACCAGCAGGTACACATCGTAGAGCAGCAGCACGGCCAAGTTTTCGCGGTGCCCGGCCTGGCGCAGCGTAACGGCCAGGAAAAGCGTCTGGCACGCAACTTTGCCCGCGTACAGCGCCCCCACAGCGCCCAGCGGCAGAAGGCCCGGCCACCCCAGTACCGTATAGAACAGGCTATAGGAGCTAAACAGCAGGGTGAGCTGCCAGGGTAAGCGCACGGCGCCCTTCATCCAGCGTTTGCGCTGGTGCAGCAGGCAGTGCAAAGTGGGCTGGGCCACCGAAATACCCAAGGCGCTGGGCGTTATAATGTTGCGGTAGCCCCAGCCCTGGGCCACTACCTTTTCAAACAGCTGCAGGTCTTCGGTGATGCTAAAAGCCAGCGCCTCGTACCCCCCAATCGACTCGTAGGCGGCCCGGGTCACGAGCATGTTGTTGCCCACGGCCGTAATGGGGAGCCCCATGTCCGTCAGCACCCGAATCAAGCTCAGCCCAAACAGCCAGTCGAGGCCCTGCAAGCGGCCAAAAAGGTTGCCCTCGGCGGTGGTAATACCCGTAACGATGCCCACGCCGGCCGGCGCGGCAGCCAGCATGGTCAGGACCCAATCGGGGTGCAGGGCCATGTCGGCGTCGGTGAACAGGAGGTAGTCGGTGGTGGCGGCGCGGCAGAGGTGAGCCAGGGCGTTGCTTTTGCCCCGGGCCAGACCCAGGCGGTGCCGAACGGAAAGGAGCCGGAACTGGGGCTTGTCGGCAATGAATGCCTCCACAATGGCGGCCGTATTGTCCGTCGAAGCATCGTCGCCGATAAGAATTTCCAGCTGCTCGGCCGGGTAGTTCAGCTTGGTTAGGGCCGTAAGGCAGCGGATGATGGTGGCTTCTTCGTTGCGGGCCGCAATAAGAATGCTTACGCGCGGACGGTCGGCAGGGGGCACCAGCCTGCGGCGCGGCCACGCCAGGAATGCCAGTAGCAATAAGTAAATCCCGAAAAACAGGCCGAAAAATATTACTGGAAACACCATACGCAGCGAAAAGGACAATGCAAGCCACGGTGTTTACAAAGAGGAGAGCAGAAACGTGGCGCGACTAAGAAGTACGACAAGAGGCTGGGTGGCCGTTGCCGGTTTAATGCGGATTTTTGCACGGCACCTATTGCGTACAAATACGGAGGCTCCGGCAGGAAAATCGAAAGCCGTTAAACGGCAGCAGCATCTGCTTGTAGGGGCAGAGGCTGCTAGTAAGAAACGAGCAAGGTAAGGTTACACCCGCGGGTCGGTTTCTACTGGTGCATCGTAGGCGGGCGAAGCAGCTCGTAAGTCAGCGGCGTCGGCCGCCGGCAGGCGTACTTCGTCGGAGTCGTGCACAATCAGCGTCAGCAGCCCCGCAATAATCATTGAAACGCCCCCTACGATAAGCGTATACACTGATTCTCCGCCAAAAATATTCTTGGTGAAGAAGCCCAAAATGAGCCCCGCTACTACCTGTGGAATAACAATGAAGAAGTTGAACACGCCCATGTAGTAGCCCATTTTGTTGGCGGGTAGGGCCCCGGCCAGCATGGCGTACGGCACGCTCAAAATGGAAGCCCAGGCAAAACCAACGCCCACCATAGACAACAGCAGCATGGTGGGGTCCTGAATAAAGTAGATGGAAATCAGGCCCAAACCGCCCGCCACAAGGCACAGCAAGTGGGTAACCCGGCGGCTGGTAGCGCGGGCAATAACGGGGAGCAGCAGGGCCGCCACCGCCGATATGCCGTTGTATACTGCAAAGCAAACTCCTACCCAGTCAGCGCCTTCGTTGTAGACCTTCGAGGTGGCATCAGTGGTGTGGTAAATGTGGCTGGTAACGGCCGGCGTGGTGTAAATCCACATCGAGAACAGCGCCAGCCAGGAAAAGAACTGCACAATAGCCAGTTGGGCCATTGTTTTGGGCATGTGGAAGATGCCGGCAAACGACTCCCGAAAGCCGTTTGCAATGCCTGCCGTGCGGCGCTTTTCCGCTTCAAACTCGGCCAGGTCAGCCGGGGGGTACTCCTTGGTGGTAAGCACCGTCCAGAGCACCGCCGAGAAAAAGGCTACCCCCCCAATGTAAAAGGAGTATTTCACGGAAGGCGGGATTTGGCCGGCGGGAGCCGTGTTGGCAATGCCAAACCAGTTGGTGAACATCCAGGGTAGCGACGAGGCTACTACGGCTCCTACCCCAATGAAAAATGTTTGCGCCGCAAAGCCCGTCGTACGCTGGTCGCCAGGCAGCAAGTCGCCCACCAGGGCCCGGAAGGGCTCCATGCTGATGTTGATGCTGGAGTCCATAATCCAGAGCATGCCCACTGCCATCCACAGCGCCGACACGTTGGGCATCACAAACAGGGCCAGGGAAGCTAGAATAGCCCCGATCAGAAAGAACGGCCGCCGCCGGCCCCAGCGCGGGCTCCAGGTGCGGTCCGACATGTAGCCGATGATGGGCTGAACCAGCATACCCGTCAGGGGGGCGGCCAGCCAGTACAAGGCTATTTCGGTGCCGCCCAGCGTTTCAAAAATGCGGCTGACGTTGGCGTTCTGGAGGGCAAAGCCAAACTGGATGCCCAGAAAGCCGAAGCTCATGTTCCAGATTTGCCAGAAGCTCAGGCGGGGTTTTTCGTGGGTGCCGGTGGGAGCGGCCGCTACGCTGGTAGCCATATGGTGGGAGGTTAGGAGAAGGAGTAAGGGCTTAGAAATCAGAAGTTAAGGCCTAGAATGTCCGGAATATTTCTAAGCCCTACAAGCTACGTTCTGAGTTCTATTTTTTGGGCTTGATTTCGAAGATGTAGGCGCTTTGCGGGGCCAGGGTCAGGTTGAGCGTTTCCACGGGCGGGGCCTGGTTGAGCAGCTCGGTGTAGGTGTAGAACTGCGAGGCATCGAGGCCCATTAGCTGCAGGGCTTCCTTGGGCAGGCGGATGGTGGGCCGGTAGATTTTGTCGGGGCTGAAGTTGGCCACGATGAGCAGGCGCTGCTTGTCAGTGAAGCGCAGGTAGGTGTAGAGCTGGCGCTGGTTGTACTGGGCATCCAGGTTGTTGGCCTCCTGCAACTCGTAGAAGCGGCCCCGGCGGATAGCCTCGCTCTGGCTACTAAGCGTTAGTAGGCGGACGTAAAAATCCTGCAGCTGCTTTTGCTCGGTGCTGAGCTTGCCCCCGTCGAACTTGCCGCCGTTCATCCATTTCTGATGCTCCGGTACGCCCCAGTAGTCGAAGATGGTGGTGCGGCCATCCTCGCCCGAGAAGCCTTCCGAGCCGTGAGCTGGCTCGCCCACATCCTGCCCGAAGTAAAGCATTACGGGGCCCGTAGCCAGGGTAGCCGACACCGTCATGGCCGGAATGGCGGCGCGGGGGTTGCCGGCAAAATCCTTGGAGGCAATGCGCTGTTCGTCGTGGTTTTCCAGAAAGCGCAGCATGTGGCCCGAGAAGCCGCGGCTTTCCTCGCGCCACACGTTGGTAATGTCGTCGGTGGTGCCCTCGCCGCGCATCAAGCGGCGCAGCCCGTCGTAGAGGCCCACCTTGTCATAGAGGTAGTCAAAGTGGCCCTGCTCGATGTACATCCGGTAGGTTTTGGCATCGTAGGCTTCCCCGATGAAAATCAGGTTGGGATTCACCTTTTTCAGCTCCGGAATAACCCAGGCCCAAAACTCCACGGGTACCATCTCGGCCATGTCGCAACGGAAGCCATCCACGTTCTTCCTGGTCCAGAAGATAAGGATGTCGCGCATTTTCAGCCAGGTATCGGGGGTCGGCGTGAAGTGCTTGGCGCGGCCGTTCTGGTAATCGACGCCGTAGTTGAGCTTGATGGTTTCAAACCAGTCGTCCACCTTAGGCGCCTCCGAAAATACGTCGTTGCCGGTGGCCTTGGCGGGCACTTCCTGAAACTTCTTGTCCTCGCGCGGACCGGTTAGCGGGCCCAAGGGGTTGTAGCCAGCCGGCACCACAAACGACTTGCCGGGCAGGTAGTAAAAGTTGTTGTTGGGTAAAAAGGCCTTCGTCTTCTCGTCCTTCTCGCCCAAATCAACCACGCCCTTGGGCCGGGCATCCGACTTGTAGGTGCGGGCTACGTGGTTGGGAATGAAGTCGATAATGACTTTGAGGTTGTTGTCGTGGGTGCGCTTGACCAGGGCCTCGAACTCCTGCATGCGGTTCTTCACGTTCACGGCCAGGTCGGGGTCCACGTCGTAGTAGTCCTTGATGGCGTAGGGCGAGCCGGCGCGGCCTTTCACTACGTCGGCGTCGTCGAGGGCAATGCCGTGCTTGGTGTAGTCGGTCATGGTGGCGTGCTCCAGCACGCCGGTAAACCACACGTGCGAGGCCCCCATCTTCCGGATGGCCTGCAGGGCCGTGTTGTTGATGTCGTTGAACTTGCCCACCCCGTTTTCCTGGAGCGTACCGTAGGGCTTGTTCACGGTGGTTTTGTTGCCGAACAGGCGCGTCATCAACTGGTAAATCACCAGCTTATGGTCCTGGGGCTGCTCATCAGTGGTATTGGGGTCCGAAGAAGGAAGAAGGTCAGCCACGGGCACAGGGGTAGGCGCAGTCGAGAAAGAAGGCGAAAGAAGAGCCAGCCCTACGGAAAGGGCCGCTACGGGAAGTAGCAGTAGTTTCATACAAAGCAAGGTAGGAAATGGTGAACTAGTGAGATGGTGAACTGGTGAGTTTGCTGTTCTACCTGTGCAAACCGCGCAGATAGGCTGGCGGAACAGCAAACTCACTAGTTCACCATCTCACCAGCTTACCATTCCTGGGTTACGGGGTGCAGCATCAACTCATCGACCACCACGTGGGCTGGCGCCTCCAGCACGTAGCGCACGGCCTGAGCCACATCGGAGGGCTTGAGGTGGGTTTTCTCGGCTTCCACGCCGCCGGGCTTCGACTCATTAAAGTACGTGTCGACGAGGCCGGGATAAATGGTGCTGACTTTCACGCCGTGGGGCCGTACTTCCTTACGTAGGGAGCCGAGTAGGGCATCCTGGGCGTATTTGCTGGCCCCGTATACGGTGCCGTGCTCAAAGGTGCGCCGGGCTACATCGGAGGCAATGGCTACCACGTGGCCGTGGCCCTGGGCTTTGAAGTGGGGCACCACGGCCTTGCACATCAGGAAGGTGCCTTTCACGTTTACATCAAAGATTCGGTCCCATTCCGCCGACTCGAAATTTTCCAGCAGGTTAAACGAGCCCACGCCAGCATTGCAGACCAGAATATCGAGGCGGCCGAAGCGGCTCAGCGTCTCGGTTACAATGTGGTCGGCGTCGGCCTCGTCGGCTACGTCGGCCGGAATGGCCAGGCCCTGGGTTTTGGCGTTAAGCTCCTCCAGCTCGTCGGCGCTGCGGGCCACGGCCACCACTTTCGCGCCCTGCAAGGCCAGCAGCAGCGCAATGGCGCGGCCAATACCCCGACTGGCACCGGTTACTATGGCTACTTGATTGGTTAGGTCGGTCATAGTATGAGTCAAGTTTAAGCTGAAAATAGTACCAGGTAGTACTGCATAAGTAGCGAGGGGCCCCGGTGGTTCCCGGGGCCCCTCCCGAATCCTACTTTTTCAGCTCCACTACCCACGCCGTGCGGGCCGGAATTTTGAAGCTGGCGAGGCTGCTTAGGGTAGCGCCCGTGGTAATTTCGGTGCCGGAGCTAAAGCCGTTGGTGCGTTCGGCAAACCGGGCGCCATCCACCGTCTTCTCGTCTTTGCTGCCGTTGAGCATCACCATCACGGCCTGGCCCTGGTCGTTGTAGCGGAAGTAGGTGTACACGCCGTCCTGCGGAATGAACTGCATGAGCTTGCCGGTGGCCACTACCGGGTGCGTTTTGCGGTAGTTGGCCAGCGTGCTCAGGTAGGTGAACGCCTCACCGGCCTGGCCCGTGCGGCCGGCGGCCGTGAAGTAGTTTTTCTGGTCGCCGGCAAAGCCGCCGGGGAAGTCCTCGCGCACCAGCCCGTCGGGGTTCGAGAAGTTCTTCATCAGCACCTCGGTGCCGTAGTAGAGCTGCGGAATGCCGCGGGTCGTCAGCAGCCAGGCCACGCCCATTTTGTACTTGGCAAAGTCCTCCCCTATCACGGAGTAGAAGCGGCTCATGTCGTGGTTGTCGAGGAAGGTTACGTTGCGGGTGGCATCCTCGTACATCCAGTCGCCCTGTAAGGCTTCGTACAGGCGGTTCATGTTGCCATTGTCGCCCCGCAGCGCGTCGTGAATGGCTCCCTGCGACTGAAAGTCAAACACCGACTCCAGGTTGGACTTAAACCCGTCCACGGGCTGGAAGATGTTGCGGGCGAAGAAGGCCTGCTGGGCCGTGCTACCCACCCAGGCCTCGCCAAACTTGAACAGGTTGGGAAACTCGTCATTCAGAGCCTGGCCCCACTGCATCAGAAACTTAGGGTCGGAGTAGGGGTAGGTGTCGATGCGGTAGGCATCAAGACCGGTGTACTCCACCCACCACAGGAAGTTCTGAATCAGGTAGGTAGCCACCAGCGGGTTGCTCTGGTTTACGTCGGGCATGGTCGTGTCAAACCAGCCGCGGTTGTAGAGGCTGCGGTCCAGCTCCGAGCCATACGGGTCGTTGAGGGCTGAGGAGTTGTAGTTGCTGCGCGTGAACTTGGGCCACTGGTTAAACCAGTCCTTGGCGGGCTGATCCAGGAACAGGTAGTTTTTGCTACCCATGTGGTTGAGCACCACGTCGTGCACCACTTTCAGCCCGTTCTGGTGGGCGCGGTCCACAAACTGCTTGTACTCCTCCAGGGTGCCGTAGCGGCGGTCCGTGTTGTAGTAGTCGGTGAGGGCGTAGCCGTGGTAGCTGGCCTTGGGCATGTCGTTTTCCGTCACCGGCGTCATCCAGATAGCCGTGGCGCCCAGACTCTTGAGGTAGTCGAAGTGGTTTTCGATGCCCTTCAGGTCGCCGCCGTGGCGGGCGTACATCGAGTCGCGGGCAACTTTGGGGGCGCGCATCCCCTTGATGTAGTCGTTCTTCGGGTCGCCGTTCGAGAAGCGGTCCGGCATCAGGAAGTAAATGAAGTCCTGCTGCGTCAGGCCCTGCACTTTCTGTTGGTTGCCGGGGGTAGTGCGCTGGCGCAGCTCGTAGCTGTAAGTCTGTTTTTTATCACCCTTGAACTCCAGCTGTAGCTTGCCGGGCTTGGCCGCGGGGCTGATGGTGAGGTTAAGCAGCAGGTAGTTCGGGCTTTCCAGCTTCTGCACCCCATCCAGGGTTACGCCCTCGTAGGCCTTAAGGGTGGCGGCGCTGCTGGCAATGCCGGGGCCGTGCACTAGCAGCTGCAGCTTAGGGTTTTTCATGCCTACCCACCAGAAGGTCGGGTCGATGCGCTGAATGCCGGCGGCCTTGGCGGCTGGGGCGGGGGTAGCAACGGGGGCGGCGGGCGCGCTGGCCAGGGCCGGCGCGGTGGTGGCTAGCAAGGTGCCAGCTAGCAGGGGCAGAAATCGGGCAGAAATCATACGCGAGTGGGAACAGGAAACGGAACAGGCAAGGTACGCACCACCAAGCCCAGACGCTACTGCTGAAGTTCCCCGAAATGGTGACGTATTGACTGATTTGCGGTGCCGTATTGATGGATTTAGGTTGAGCCCAGGTTTCAGGGTAGCAATAGGGTTGTACATGCCTGACTCCGATGAAAGCAAGAAGCCAAAAAAGCCCCACCGTTGGCAACTGCCAGCAGCGGGGCTTTTCAGGTAACAGGCGCTTAGCAATCAGTAAGCACCCGCGGGCAGTTTACTGCAGCTTGGCCAGCCACAGCGAGGCGTTCAGGTGCAGGCGGGCGTGGCTTACGTTCTCATTCCAGCCGTCGTAGACGGTGTTGCCGGGCGAACCGGTACCGTCATCGGCCGGCGAGGAGTCGCCGATGATGACCACGCGGCCCGTGCCAAAGGTGCTGCTGGCGGCCATGGCCAAGCTGTTGCCTTGAGTAGCCGAGGTGCGCCACACCAAGCCCTGCACTGTGCTGTTGGCCGTGGGCGAGAGGGTCATGGTAGCGCCGTTGTGGAAGGACAGCTGCGACACCCGACCCTGGGAGCCGTTCATGATGGGGTTGGTCGTGGAGGCCAGCGTGTTGGTGCTGTTTTCCACGATGTTATCCAGGTTCACGCTGAAACCAAAGGGGTTGGCTTTCACGGAGTTGTTCTGCATCAGGTCGTTCCAGATGTCGGGCGAGTCCCAGCCGTCGTTGTTGCGGTCTGAAATGTCGTGGTCCGAAATCATGAACAAGCCGCCGCCGTTCTGCACGAACTGCAGAATAGCCGTTTTCTCAGCCGCCGTGAATACGATGTTGGGCTCATCTACCACGAACACGCTGTAGTTGCTCAAATCCTGGGGGTTACTGGCGTTGCCGTAGCTAATGGCCGTGCCCGTAGGCAGCTGCTCTACCGAGTGGCCCAGCTTCACCAGGGCCACGCCCCAGGCCGAAACGGCACCCGTCCAGTAGGTTTCGGCGGTGGTGCTGGTGATACCGCTCTGGGCCGGCGAAGGGTAGCGCGGAGTCAGGCCGCCGTCCACATCCAATACCCAGTCGGCGTTGCCCGCCAACTCTCCGTGCGAGGCATCGAACAGAAACTTCTTGGCGCCAGTGGTGGGCGGCGGAGTGGTAGTGCCGGAGCCGTACTGCTCCATCGTCACGTTATCAATGTTGATGCGGTTGGTACCGCCTGAGGTCTTGCGGATTTGCAGCCGGATGTTGCCGCTCAGGTTTACCGTGAACGAGGCGGTGCTAAGCGTTGAGCTGCTGGTGGTAACGGTGCTACCGACTTTGGTATAGGAGGAGCCGCTGTTCTGGCTTACCCACAGCTCCCACTGCGAGCTGGCGTCGGTGCCGTACACGGCGTGCTGCACGGTTACTACCCCCGCGCCGGTGGTAGCGTTAAAGTTCATCGTGAGGGAGCCCACGTTGCGGATACGCACTGATTGCGCGCCTGTTTTGGGGTCGGCGGTGGTATTACCCAGCAGGGCGTCATTCAGGGTCCAGGAGCCGGAACCCAGGGTCACGGAGCCAGTGGTGTAAGCGGTTTTCGTGCCGGTTTCGAAGCCTTCGGGGAAGCCCGCGCTACTTACATCGGCGCTGATGCTGGTGGTGGAAAGTGGAGCCGGCAGGTTTTCCTGCTGGGCGCAGGACAGAACAGAAAGGCTCAGCAGGGAGGCTGCCAGCCAGCGCAGGGGGTAGCGCATAAAAGAGGTGTGGGTTGTGAAAGATGGAAAGGAACTGATGTCCGAGCCACAAAGCTACCGCGACGGTAACCCACAGCTCGGCTGTCTAATATTATGTAATTGTTACAAAAGCAGCAGAAACAGAAAGCCTTACGCCAAAATTGTATTCAGTCTGTCAAGCAATAGCCGATCGGTTAGATTTAGAGTAACCCTATCCTGGCAGTGCAAGGCCAATGATGCTTTTTTGCTTATTACTAATGGCTGATTTGCATTTTGCCCCTATAGCCTCCATCCGGACCGTAGAGTCCACACTTTTCCGCTTTTTTTGGGTGCGAATTCGTACGCTTACTCGCACGGGCGGACCTACCGCCCGTTCTCTCATTCAGCCCCTCTTGCTTTATGGCATTTGACTTTCAGATGTACACCCCGGCCCCCGAGTTCAGCACGCCGGCCGCGTATTTTTCCATGGAATTTGCGCTCGACCAGGCGCTCAAAACCTACTCCGGTGGCCTGGGCTTCCTGGCTGGCTCCCACATGCGCTCCGTGTATGAGCTCAAGCAAAACCTGGTGGGTATCAGCATACTATGGTCGTTTGGTTACTACGACCAGGGCCGCAACGAAGACCAGAGCATGCGCGCCGACTTCCGCCTCAAGCACTACAGCTTCCTGCAGGATACCGGCCTAGTGTTCCCCATCGAGATTCACAACGCGCAGGTGCTGGTAAAGGCCCTGTACCTGGCCCCCGACACGTTCGGGACGGCCCCCATGTTCTTCCTGACCACCGACATTCCGGAGAACGACTACCTCTCGCGCACCATCTCCCACCACCTCTACGACGCCGACACGGCCGCCCGCGTGGCCCAGAGCATTCTGCTGGGCGTCGGCGGCGGCAAGCTGCTCGATCTGCTGGGTCGCCAGACGGAGGTGTACCACCTCAACGAAGGCCACGGCCTACCCCTGGCCTTCTACCTCTACGACAAGCACGGCCGCAGCCAGGACGAGGTGCGCAAGCGCCTGGTTTTCACGACCCACACCCCTGAGCTGGCCGGCAACGAGGAGCACCCCGTAAAGCTGCTGCACAAGATGTCGTTCTTCGGCAATGTGCCCCTGGAGGAAGTGTATCGCCTTGGGCTGGTGGAAAATGAGAGTCTGAACTATACGCTCACGGCCCTGCGTTTCGCGCGCATTTCCAACGGCGTTTCCAAGGTGCACGGCGAGGTAGCCAACGACATGTGGGGAGGCTATCAGGGCATCAGTCCTATCATTGCCATCACCAACTCCCAGAACGGCACCTACTGGCGCGACCAGGCCCTGCACGCCGCCCTCGAAGCCGGTGACGACCAGGCCCTGAAAGCCCGGAAGCGGGAGCTGAAAAAGCAACTGTTCGACATCGTGGCCGACCAAACCGGGACCCTGCTTGACCCCGAGGTGCTGACCGTGGTATGGGCCCGGCGCTTTGCCGGCTACAAGCGCGCCGACCTGATTCTGCGTCACTTTGAGCGGTTCCTGGACATCGTAAACAGCCAGGACCGGCCAGTGCAGGTTATTTGGGCGGGCAAACCCTACCCCAAGGACTTCGGCGCAATCGGCTTGTTTAACGACATCATCGCCAAAACCAAAAACCTGAAAACCTGCGCCGTGCTCACGGGCTACGAGCTAGGGTTGTCGGCGGCCCTGAAAAAGGGTTCCGATATCTGGCTGAACACCCCCCGCTACCCCCGCGAGGCCTCCGGTACCTCGGGCATGACGGCCGCCATGAACGCCTCGGCCTCCCTGAGCATTGCCGACGGCTGGATTCCGGAGTTCGTGCGCCACGGCGAAAACGGCTTCCTCATCGAGCACACCGACATCAGCCAGCCCGACCACGTGAAGGACGACATCGAGGCGACCAACGTGCTGGACGTGCTGGAAAACGAAATCATCCCGCTTTACTACAGTCAGCCGGAGAAATTCCTGGAAGTGGTAAAAACCGGTATGCGCGAGGTAGAGCCCGAGTTCGAGTCGCACCGCATGGCCACCGAATACTACGAGCGGATGTATAAGGTGAAGTAGTGATTTGGTGAGTTAGTGATGAAGTGAGGTGTTGTCTTGGCGAGGCGGAGCCGAAACCATCCTTCGTCTTATTTGCCAGAGGCCTGATAACCAGACAAGCCCTTCCTTCCAGCACGGAGGGAAGGGCTTGTCCCGTTCCAGGGAGGTAGCACATTAGCCAGGAAGGATGGCGGTGGGCCTTCTCGCCTTAAGCGAGAGGTCTGCCGCCAGGGTTAGGGCTGTTTTACGGTCGAATCACGCTTTCTAACACGGCCCACACATTACTGGCCAGAATCTTCTGGCCCTCGGCGTTGGGGTGTACGCCGTCGGGGAGGTTGAGGTGGCGCTGGCCAATGACACCGTGGAGCAGGAAGGGCACGAAGTCGACCTCATTTTTTTCGGCCAGCTGGCGGAACAGGGCCTTGAACTCCTGCGCGTAATGCCCCATGCGTCCGCCGCCCAACGTTGCCAGCGGCCCCAGGTCGAAGGGAAACTCCAGGCCCACCAGCACCACGCGGGCCTCGGGGTGCTTTCGTTTTACTTCGTCGAGAATGTACTGCAAGTTCTGGGTGGTTTCGCGGACGGGAATCCCGCGCAGGCCGTCGTTGGCGCCGAGCTCCAGCACGAACACGTCGATTTTCTCGAAGCGGCTCAGTACCGAGCTGATGCGCTGCCGGCCCCCGGCCGTGGTTTCGCCGCTGACGCCGTAGTTATAGGCTTTGTAAGGCAGATGCAATGCGTCAATTTTTTCCTGAATGCGGGAGGGAAACGACTCGCTGGCGCGGAGCTGGTAACCGGCCGTGAGCGAGTCGCCAAAGAAGATGATGGACTGCATACGAAGGCAGAAAAGAACAAATAGGAGTAGGTTCCTAACAAAGTTGCGGGGCCTTGGTTCGGGGTAGCCTAGCCCTGGCGTACCAGCTGAGCAGTCTGCGGCAACCTTTATTCTCTGGGCGCTACCGCCGCAGCTACCTACGTACGATGCGGTGGAAACGCCCAGTAAGTCAGACCTCAGTTCTGTTGCGGGCCAGGGGCAACCGCCGGGCCAGGGCCTTGACTGCTTCCTGGTACGTCGGGGGCTGCCTGCCGGCGCTTTGCCGCGGGGGAAAGCTCCTGCGCGCCTAAGCGCATGGGGCGAGGAAAGAAGCGCCGGCGGGCTGGAGGTAGCAGGTGTTAAACCTTTTTATCGAATTCGGGCTTTACCTTTGTCGGCAGATAAGAATCGTTCTTATCTGCCGATTCCGTTTTGTCAACCAATATTTCCGATAATGCCCGTAACGAAAGCCACCGACGCTGATTTCCAACAACTACTGCAGGACAACGAGAAAGTAGTGGTGAAATACTACGCCGACTGGTGCGGTAACTGCCGCCTGTTTTCGCCCAAGTTCAAGCGCCTCTCGGAGGCCGAGCAAAACCAGGACATTGCCTTCCTGGACGTAAACGCCGAAACCAGCCCCGAAGCCCGCAAGCTGGCCAGCGTTACCAACTTGCCTTTTTTCGCCGTTTTCCGCAATGGAGAGCTGCTGGAAACCGTAGCCGCCAGCAAGGAAGAGGCCGTTGCCAGCCTGATTTCCCGCCTCAACTAGGTTTAGCTGCGTTATGAAAATGCCCGTTATCAAGCGCCTGGTAGAAACCCAGACGCTGCAAAGTCTAGTAGCGGCCGAAGAAGCTCTGCTAGAGGAGCAAACCCCCGCCTTCGAGGTAGAAGGTGAGGATGAAGGCGAGCAGCTTACCCACGTGTTTGCCGCCATCTTCATTCTCAACCACATGCAAGACCACAGCACCGACTTTAAAACCGCCCTGCGCGAATACACCGCCAAAGTGCGCGTGTCTATCAGCTAAGCGTGATTCAGTAGTTCAGTGATGAAATGAGCTGTCAGGGCGGAAAGGGAACTACCTTTTCTACTCTTTCGCCAAGCACCTCTGAAACAGGACAAGCCCTTACTTCCCACCCGGAGGTAAGGGCTTATCTTGTTTCAGGGGTAGTGCGTTGTCAGGAAGGAGGGCGTCGTCGGGCCTCCTTGCCAGAACAACCCTCTTAATCACCGAATTGCCACCTCAACGCCTATACCCGGGCGAATTGGTGGCGGACCAGGCGGGCGCCGGCATCGGTGCACAGACCGCGCACGTAGGGGAAAAAGAGGTTGCGATACACCTCGGCCAGGTTGGTATAGTCGGGGGGGAAGAACTGTTCGTTGACCAGGAGGTTGAACTGAGCCAGCAGCAGATGGGTAATCAGGCGGGCGTCCAGCTCGGCCCGAAACTGTCCCTCCTGAATGCCCGCCTGCAGCAATTGCACGAGCAGGGGCGAGACGTACTCCGTCAGGTAACTCTGCATAAGGGCCCACGCCTCGGGGTACTCCTCACGCAGCACATGGTAGTCGTAGTGGGGGGAGCGGCGCATTTCCTGGAGGCTGTGGTGCAGCAAGGCCAGGAGGCGCTCAACGGGGGTAGCCAAGTTGGCCAGCAACTGCTCATGCTCTGCCCGCTGCCGGGCAAAGTTGTGCTGAATGGCCTGGCACAGCAGCCCGGTTTTGGAACCAAACAACTCCCGGAAGGTAGCGGGGCCGACATCAAGGGCCGCAGCAAGCTGTTCCTCGTGCAAAATACCTACCCCTACCTCGTGAAACAGCGCATTGGCGCGTTCGAGAAGCTTAGCGAGTACAATTTCCTCCATTTGAAGGACAAGAAAATAAGGGATGAATTCTATCCGCACTGCCCAGCGGCCCTCCAACGCGGCAAGGGCCTAAAGTAACATGCTCAGGCCGAAAAAAAACAACAGCTGCAGCAGGTACACAAAGGGAACCAGCGGGTTACGCTTAATAAAATCGACCCGGTTGAAGTACACCTGTAGAATCAGGCTGACGGCAAACCAGCCCTTGAAGTTAAGCAGCGGAATAACGTCGTACTGCCAGCGCCAGAAATCGAACCGCACGGCTACCGGCTCCAGGCACACATCCAGGCCCACCAGCAACAGGGCCGCCACCACCGCCCGCAAAAAATCGGGGATGGGCAGGTAGCGGGCCAGAATGCCAGCCGAGTACGTGAGCATCAGCCAATTAACCCCTATCATCAGCGGCACGTTTAGCCACTTCAGCCCCAGGGTAGCCCCGTAGGTATACTGCCCGAACAGCAAGCCCGTGCGCACGCCGGCTACCTCCACGAAGAAGCCCACTAGCATGGTTACCACGCAAAAGCTCCAGAAGGCGGGCGTGCGGCGGGGCTGAAAGGCCAGCAGCAGCCCCACCGTGAGCAGCAGGTTCAGGGGTACGAACTGCAGGTAGAAGCTGGGGTCTTGGGAAAAAGCCAGCCCGACAAATCCGGTGACGTGGAACAGCAGCAACACGCCCTGGGCCCAGCGCAGGCGCCGCCGGTGCGCATCGGCAGTAACCAGGGTTGCGGCGGGAAGTTGTTGCGTGGGGTCAGTCATGAGGAGAAGAGAAATCAACCATTAAGAAGTAGAACGGAGGGCTCTGAACCGCGCTGTCAGTTGTTGGCTGCGAGCAGCACGTCAGTTCCGGCTTCATCGTTTTTACTTTTTGATTAGGTCAGAGACAATACGGGCTGAAAGTAAACACAGCGGGATGCCGCCGCCCGGATGCACCGAGCCGCCGCAAAAGTACAGGCCTTCCAGTTGCCCCGAGAAGTTGGGGTGCCGCAAAAACGCCGCCAGGGAGTTGTTGCTGGAGCTACCGTATAAAGCGCCCCCGAAGGAGGAAGTTCGGGCGGCAATGCCCGGCGGGTCCCAGATGTGCTCCGCCCGGATCAGGGCGCCTACCTCGGTGCCCAGCGCCTGACTTACCCGGTGCAGCACGGCCTGGCGGGTGCGCTGCACCAGTGCGGCCCAGTCCTGGCCCTGGTCGTGGGGTACGTTTACCATCACAAACCAGTTTTCGTGGCCGGGGGGCGCATCGGTAGGGGTGTGGCCGGAAGTGATATTGACGTAGACCGTGGGGTCGTCGGCAATGGTTTTCTCCCGGAAGATGGCTTCGAACTCGCGCCGGTAGTCTTGGGAGAAAAAGATGTTGTGCACGCCCAGCTCCGGAAAACGCCGCGCAATGCCCCAGTAGAAAATCAGGGCCGAAGAGGACCGGGGCTGGCTGAGCGTACGTTCCGGAGCCGGCTGCCGGGGCAGTAGGTGGCGGTAGGTGGGCACCACATCCATGTTGCTGACTACCAGCCCAAAATCGTAGACATCCTGGGAAGTGCGCACCCCGGTTACCCGCCCCGCCGCCGTCAGAATTTCCAGCACTGGCTCCTGGTAGCGGAACTGCACGCCCAGCTCCTCGGCCAGCCGCACCAGGCTTTGGGCAATGGCATAAATGCCGCCCTCGGGGTAGTAAGCACCCAACCCATGCTCCAGGTGCGGAATCAGGCTGAGGGTGGCCGGGGCCTGGTAGGGGTCAGAGCCGTTGTAGGTGGCAAACCGGTCGAAGAGCTGCACCAGGCGCGGGTCCGAGAAAGCAGCCGCGTGGCGCTGGTGCATAGTACTGGTCAGGCCCAGTTGGGGGAGGGCCGATAGGGCTTTTAGGACCTCGGGGCTGAGGTAGGTAGCAGCTTTGTGCAGGGACTTTTGCAGGAAGGTGCCGGCGGTGGCCTCGTAGGCTTGTCCGCTCCGGCGCAGAAACTGGACTACGTCTTTGGCTGGCACGCCTAGCTTTTGCTCAACTTCCTGCGCAAACCGGTTTTCGTCGGCCCAGGCCGTGAGGCGGGTACCATCGGCGAAAAAGTACTGAGTAATGGGGTCGAGGCGCTGGTAGCGAAAGTAGTCCTGAGGATTGCGCCCAACCAGCTCAAACAGCTCATCGACCAGTTGAGGCAGGGTAAACAAGGACGGGCCCCCATCGAAGCGGTAGCCGCCGGGTAGCTCCAGCTGGTGCATCTTCCCCCCGAACGATTCCTGGGCTTCGAACACCGTTACGCGGTGCCCCTGGGCGGCTAGGCGCACGGCCGTGGCGATGCCACCAATGCCCGCCCCAATGATGGCAGCAGCTGGTTTGGGAGCGGCAGTTTTGGAAAGCGGCACAGGCAAAAGGTAAAGGAAGGCGCGCAGCACCCGAAGCAGAAGAGGCCAGCCGGGCCACCGTGGCGGTAAGAACAGGCGGGCCCGCGTGTCAACACAAGGTACGGCAGAGAAATGTTTAGGGCGAATGACTGCCGGACCGGGAAGCCAGGAAATTGAGAAAATATTTCCCCAGAACAGGGCTTTTTTCATTGTTGCGTAGCCGCGCTGGTGCTTAATCAGGCTGCATCCCAGGAAGGTAACAGTAGCTTTTTTACGTGTGTGGTAAGCGTATAGGCACGCGTGTGTGATAAGAGAAAAGTAGCTTTTTAGGGTCGTAATCAAGGTTTTAACGCTTGGTATTCTAAAACGGATGCTGATATATTTGGTCATGGCCCTGGCGCGCTAGCGCTTGTCCTCGGCCCGGCTTATGCTTGGGCGGTTGCCAAGTCAGCGCCCCGCCGGGCTTTTCTATTCGCCGCCGCTTCTTCCCAGCAACCGCCGGCTCTCCGTGCCCATCCTACCCCAAAACCCCACCCCACTCATGCTAACACGCTACTCCTCTCTGGGCTGATAGCTCGGCGACTAAACTCGTCGGGGCCACCACGCCCAATGCCCCGGCGCCCCTGCTACCCGGTCAGGTTCCCGACGGAACGGCTGCGGCACTAGCAGCTGGCGCAACAAGGCCGCCTGTGTACCAGGGCCTGTTACCAGGGTAGGGCTTTCAGGGGCCCCAAGTAAACCGCCTGAATCCTCGATTTCTGCATCATTCGGTGAGCAACTACACCTGAGTAGTACTCAGTTGGGCCACTATGCCGGCCTGATTGGGCCTCGTTGGTCATGCTAGTGTTCATCTACCGAAAATGCCCTGACCTTTGCTTACGATGCCCTACGGTAGTTGATTGTGTGCTCATCGTCAGCGTATTATCAACGAGTTAAGACAAGTGAGTGAGAAAAAGCGGAAACGGGGCGGGGAATCTCCGCCCTGTTTTTTTCTCTGTTAGCCTGCCGACCATCCTTCTCTACATCTTTTATGCACATGAACTGCCGATTTATGCTGCCGCGCCGCTGGGGCAACGGCCAAGGTAGCCGCCGTGGTTTCCATTTGGGGCTGCTGCTGGTTCTGCTGGGTTCCTCGGTAGGCTCCAGCACCGGCCAAAACCTACCAATGCTGCGTGCCGACGGGCCGAAAACCGTGGACGCCCAGGGCCGCGAAGTAGTGCTGCGGGGCTACAATGTGGGCGGCTGGCTGCTCCAGGAAAGCTACATTCTGCAAACTGATACGCTTAACAGCCAGTGGCGCATCAAGCAGGGCCTGCTCCGGGGTATGTCGGAGGCGCAGATGGAGGACTTCTACCGCCAGTACCGCCAGAACTTCATTACCAAAGCCGACATTGACTTTTTGGCCAAGCAGGGCTTTAACTGCGTGCGCCTGCCGTTTCATTATGATTTGTTTCTGACCCCGGCGCAGCGCCAGGCCCGCACGCAGGTAATTCGTGACCCGAAAAACCCGCAGAAACTCACGGCTTACGTGGAGCAGCTCAGCCGCTGGTACGACCAAGGTCAACTCTTTGCGGAGCCCCAAAAGCTGGAAGGCATCCGGTTTATTGATGAGGTGGTACGCTGGTGCGCGGCCAATAACATGTACGTCGTTCTGGACCTGCACGCGGCGCCCGGCGGCCAGGGCACCGACCGCAACATCAACGACAACTTCCAGCCCCTGGACCTGTGGAAGCGCCGGGACGCTAAGGGCCGCCTGATTTACCAGGATATAACGGTGCGCCTGTGGGAAAAGCTGGCTGCTCGCTACCGCCACGACGCCCGCATCGCCATGTATGACCTGATTAATGAGCCGCATAATCTCAACGCGGCCAATGGGTTGTCGGCTGATAATCAGGAGCTGAGCGCCTTCTACGCCCGCCTGATCAACGCCGTACGAGCCCAAAACGACCAGCACCTGATTATGCTGGAAGGTAACGGCTACGGCAACGAGTACACCAACCTCACCCCCGATAAGCTGGCCATCCGCGACAAAAGCAACCTAGTGTACAATGCCCACCGCTACTGGTGCCCTAATACCCCAGATGCCGCCGACCCCAACCCCAATCAAATCAATCTGTTGCGTAACCTGGCCGCCTTCCGCGACCGGTGGCAAGTGCCGGTGTGGGTAGGCGAAACAGGTGAGAACTCCAACGAATGGTTTGCCGCCGCCGTGCAGGGTCTCAACGCCCAGAACATCGGGTGGTGCCACTGGAATATCAAGCGCGTGGATTCCGGGGCCGGCCTGCTGCGGGTGAAGCCCTACGGCAGCATTCTAACCCCGGAAGGCCGGGCCGCCCTGCTGCGCAACGTACAGTTTGCTAATTGCCAGGTAAACCGCGACGTAGCCACGGCCCTAACCAAGCCCAGCGACTTCCGGGCCCCTTTCGTGGCCCTGACCATTCCCGGCACCATTGCCGCCACCGACTACGACCTGGGCCGCGACGGCGTGGCTTACCACGATGACTTCTCGGCCCGCACTGACTACCGCGACCTGACGCCCACCAACCACGGCGGCGCCTACCGCAACGACGGCGTGGATATCAGGACGAGCAAGGAAGTGGCTAGTGGCTTTGCAGTGAGTAAGTTAGCTCCCGGTGAGTGGCTGACGTACACCGTAACCGTGGCCACGCCTGGCACTTACACGGCCGAGCTGCGCCTGCAGCCCGGCACCACGCCTGGCCGCCTCAGTCTGCGCCTTAATGACCAGCCTCTGGGCACCGCCACCGTAGCGCCCGGGCAACAATGGGCCACGGTGGCCCTTACCACGCCCGCCCTGCCGGCCGGGCAGCACATTCTCCGCCTTGTTGTAGAAGAACCCGTGGAGCAGCTGGGCTGGCTGCGCTTTGCTCCGGTGAAAGCCGGCGGCAGCGCTAGCGGCCAGTAGGCAAAGCCCCTCAGGTTTCGTACCTTGAAGCCACCATGAAGCTCGTGAAATCCCACCTCCCACCGCGTCGGGCTATCTGGTTTTCTTTCCTGACGCTGAGCATCCTCCTGCTCCTATGCCTTTCCCTGGTCAGCTCCCCGGCCAGCGCGCGCCCCGCCGATACGCTCCGGGTGCGCGCCGGTTTGGAGGAGCTGTTCGTTGATCCTTCCTTGTACAGTGTGCTGGAAGACCCCTCTGGCAAGCTGACCCTCACGGATGTGCAGCAGCCGGCATGGACGCGCCAATTCCGGCCCGGCAACACCATTCCCACCACCATGGACCACCCCGGCTCGGCTTACTGGCTGCGGCTGGTGGTGCAGGCCCGCGGTGCGCTAAGCCAGCACTGGTACCTGGAACTATTTGATTCTCACCTGAATGGAGTGCAGTTCTTTCCGGCCGATGGCAGCGCCCCTACCCTCACCGGCTCCGATTATCCACTGGCAACCCGCAAGTTTCCATATAAGAACTTCCTGTTTCGCCTCCCCCTACAGCCCGATCAGGTTCAGACATACTACCTGCGGCTAACTTCCAGCTCCAAGACTACCTTCCTCAGCCGCCTGCGCACGGAGCAGCCCCTGGCCGTACACTTCCAGACCGAGTATGGCCTGCTGGGCGCCTTCTATGGGGTGCTGCTGATTATGGTGGTTTACAACCTTTGCCTCTACCTCTTTATCGGGGAGCAAACCTACCTGCGCTACGTGCTGTACGTGCTTAGCTGTAGCTTGGTGTTTCTTTCCGAGGACGGGCTGGGCTTCCAGTACATTTGGCCCAGCTACCCGGCTCTGAATGAGCTGATTATTGCTGGTTCTCCCATTCTGCTGCTGCTCACCTTCAGCTACTACGCCCGCCAGTTCCTCGATACCCCCCAACGCTTGCCCACCTACGACCCCTGGGTTCGGGCCATCGTGCTGCTAAGTGTGTTGGGCCTGCTGATTGACGCCGTGTGGCTGAATTCGGGGTGGGGCTTCTGGTTTTACCTGCTACCCTACTGCATGATTTACTACGCGGCCTACCGCGTGTGGCAGCGGGGGCAGCGCACGGCGCGCTTTTTCCTGCTGGCTCATGCCTTGGTTGCCATCAGCGTGGGCTTCCTGATTCTGCGCAAGCTGGGTATCAACACCTTTACAACCACAGCCACGGTGTACAGCATGAACGTGGCCTTCGTCATTGAGGTCGTGGTGTTGTCGTACGCTCTCGGCGAAAAAATCAAGAGCATCAAGGATGCCACCATCCGGGCCCAGGGCAAGTTGGTAAAGCAGCTGCGCAAAAAGCACGAGGTGCAGGAGCAACTGGTGGAGCAGCTGCAGTACAACCAGGACCTTAAGGACCAGCTAAACTCTGAGCTGGAAAGCTTGGTAGCCCAGCGTACTGATGAGCTGCGCCAGCAGAGCGACACCATTGCGGCCCAAAACCGGGAGTTGCTGCAGGCCAACGGCTTGCTGGCCCTGCAGTCGGCGGCCATTGAGAAGCTGAACGCCGACTTACAGCGCGACCTGCAGGAAGCCAAAACGGCTCGGGTGCTTTCCAAGGAGGTGAACTTCGGTGAGTTCAGCCAGATTTACCCCGATAAGGATGCCTGCCTGGTGTACCTGGCCAACCTCAAGTGGGCTGAGGGCTACCAGTGCCGCAAGTGCGGCCACGAGAAATACTGCGACGGCCGGGAGCCCCACTCCCGCCGTTGTACCAAGTGCCGCTACGTGGAGTCGGCCACGGCCTACACCCTACTGCAGAAGTGTAAGTTCTCTATTATTAAGGCCTTCTACGCAGTGTTCCTGATTTACACCCACAAGGGCAACTACTCGTCGCAGGAGCTTTCCCGGGTGCTGGACCTACGTCAGGGAACCTGCTGGAGCTTCAGCCAGAAGGTGCTGGAAGCCATGCGTCGTCGCCGGCAGGCCCCCGACTTTGATGAAAACGAAGGCTGGACCCATGTGCTGCTCGATGCCACGGGGGCCGAAACGGAGGACTCAGTTCTTGGGGTAGGGGAAGAAGCCTCATCTGCCCGGGCTTAGCGCCTACATTACCACGGAGCCTGGGAGCTGATGGCTGGTCTGTACCAGGCAACGGCTCCCAGGCTCCGTGCTTTTAGCAGGCAGTACCTGAGTAAGTGGCCCGTTAGTGAGGGTAGCTGCAGCACAGTATCATCCAATGTAATCTAGCAACTGTAGTATATAGTCCGTTTTTAAGACTGTGCCCGTGAGTTCGTAAGTGAACACTCACCGGCCGGTAAACGCGAAAAAAGTTGATCAAAAGGCCGGATTTTTTGATTGTTTTTTACGTGGCGCAGCTCCCTGAATAAAAGTCTTTGCTGGTTGCTACAGGGCATAAAGTGCCCTTGTCAGCGTGTGTTGTAAGTGTATAATATAATTGTGTGCTAAGGTGAAAACGCCTTTTCGCAGCATTTGGAGGGGGTTTTGGTATTGCTTTTCCGAAACACGGTCGGATATATTTGGGCATTCCGCTTACTCCCTGACGGTGGTTACAGCCTGATTGGGGGCTCTAGTGTGGCTTATTCCAGCGCTGCTTCGAGTTGGCTCCTCTGTTTTGAGTCGCCTCTTCCTTATTTGATTTCCCGGGCCCCTGTTCGGTACTAGTACGCCGGCTGACCTTGCCTCAATTCGGAAGCACCTTTCCCGGACTACCAATCCAAGTGCAAAAAATCACTTTCTGAGTAACCATTTCCAGGTAGCCGTTCCTCCCCAAGGCCCGGCAATGTAGCTGACCACTACCCTGTCCTTACTTCCCTCAATTCCCACACATCAATGAACCAACACCTCTACCCTCAGGCGCTGCTGCGCCGGGCTTTGTGGCTCACGGCTTGCGGCCTGCCTGCCCTTCCCACCCTGGCGGCGGCTCCCGCCTCTCCCGATGGGCTTCCGGCCCCCGTTACCAGCCGGAACCTGCTGGCCGATGTGCCGGTGTCTGGCCGTATCACGCAGAGCAACGGCGACCCGTTGCCGGGCGTGACGGTTATCGTGAAGGGTACCACCATTGGGGCTACCACCGATGCCGACGGCCGCTTCTCCCTGAACGCCCCCGAAAACTCTACCCTGGTCATCAGCTACGTAGGATTTGCTCGGCAAGAAGTGCCCATTACGGGCGCCTCATCCTCCGTTAACGTAACCCTGGCCGAGGATACTCGCGCCTTGAGTGAGGTGGTCGTAGTAGGTTACGGCACCCAGGAGCGCGGCAGCGTAACGGGCGCCGTGTCGTCGGTATCGTCGCGAGAAATTGCTACCCAGCCGGTGGCCGATGCTACTCAGGCCCTGCAAGGCCGGGCCGCGGGCGTTACAATTACTTCTAACGGGGGTGCCCCCGGTGGAGCTGCTGGCACTTCTATCCGCATCCGCGGGCTTACGTCGGCCGGTAACAACAACCCCTTATTTGTAGTGGATGGCTTTCCATTGCCGGATGGTGGCGAAAACCAGCTGAACGCTATCAGCCCGAACGACATTGAGAGCATAGACATTCTGAAAGACGCTTCGGCGACGGCCATCTACGGGGTGCGGGCCGCCAACGGGGTAGTCATTATCACCACCAAACGGGGTAAGGCAGGAGTTTCTACTATTAACCTCGACGCCTACCGCGGGGTACAGCAGGTGTGGCGCAAGCTTGATCTGCTCAACGCCGAGGAGTACGCAGTCATCAACAACGAAAGCCGTTTGGCTGGGGGCGCCCCCATTGTGGTGGACCGCCTGCGCAACCCCCAGGCCCTGGGTGAGGGCACTGACTGGCAGGACGAAGTATTCCGCCGGGCCGCCATTCAGAACTACTCGCTGGCGGCGACGGGGGGTAGCGACAAGGCTCGCTTCTCCATATCGGGCAGCTACTTTCAGCAGGATGGAACCATCATTGGCTCCGACTTTGAGCGTTTTACGGTGCGTGCCAACGGCGACGTGCAAGCAAACAAGATTCTGAAGCTGGGCAGCAGCATCTCGCTTACCCACCTCAGCGACCGGCAGATTACCTCCAACAGCGGGGAGTACGGTACGGTGCAGCAGACGCTGCGCATTCCGGCTATTATCCCGGTGTACCGGCCCGATGGCTACTACTATGAGCCGCGCGGAGCGCAGGACAACTTTATTGAGGAAAACCCGCTGGCTTCGGCCACCATCACTAACCAGCGCTTTAACCGCAACCGTGCCCTAACTACCCTGTTCGCGGAGTTGGAGCCGGTGAAAGGCCTGCACTTCCGCACCAACGTAGGCGCCGACTTTATCTTCGACAACTTCAATGCCTTCCGCCCCGGGGTACCGGAGCTGCAGGACGGGGGCCAGAACTATACTACTCGCTACACCCAGGCTACGGCGGGTGCTACAGCTACGTCCTCGTACGCACCGAGCTACCTGATTGAAAACACCGCTACGTTTGACCGCCTGATTGCCGACCGGCACCAGGTAACGGTGCTGCTGGGGCAGTCGGCGCAGCAGTTCAACTACAGCAACGTGGAGGCCTACCGCACGGGATACCTGCGCAACGATTTGCAGGTAATCAACTCCGGCCCCATCAACACCCAGATTGGTAACGCGGGTACCATTAACCGGCCTTCCCGCTTGGCTAGCTACTTTGGTCGCGTTAACTACGAGTTTGCAGGCAAGTACCTGTTCCAAGCCATTGCGCGCTACGACGGCTCAGGCAGCTTCCCACCCGGTGAGAAGTTCGGTTTCTTCCCCGGCGTTTCGGCGGGCTGGCGCATTTCGGAGGAAGACTTCCTGAAGGGCAACCGCGTCATCAGCAACCTGAAGCTGCGCGTGGGCTACGGCAAAGTGGGCAACCCCAACAACGCCGGCCGCTTCGCCTACCTCTACGCCGTTAACTCGGGCATCCGCTACCCGTTTGGTCCGAACGGAGGTACCTTGCAGACTGGCGCCGCACCTACTCGCCAGGCTAACCCCGATTTGCGTTGGGAAACCAATAACCAAACCAACATCGGTATCGACCTGGGCTTCCTGGATAACCGCTTTGAGGCTACCATTGACCTGTACAACCGTAGCTCGCCTAACCTGATTGCGCCAGTGCCGCCGTCCCTGGTGTCGGGTACCTACGAGACGGTAAACCGCAACGCAGCTTCGGCCTATAACCGTGGTATTGACTTCTCCTTTACCTCGCACAACGTGCAGGGCACGGGCCGCAGCCTGAACTGGACGACTACACTTAATGTGTCGGCTTACAAATCGGAGTTGGAATCGTTGGGAGTAGGACAACCCTACAACGGCCTGAGCGCCCTGAGTGGCGTGATAGTGCGCTACGATGAAGGCGAGCCCTTCGGCTCCTTCTACGGTTACGTGGCCGATGGCCTGTTTCAAACGCCCGAGGATGTGCGCGCGCACGCCACCCAGAACGGGGCTGCTCCCGGCGACATCCGCTTCAAGGATTTGAATGGCGACAAGGTTATCAATGCTGAGGACCGCACCTTCATTGGTAACCCTAATCCCGACTTCACTTACGGCCTGAACAACACCCTGACCTGGGGTGGCTTCGATCTGAACGTGTTCCTGCAAGGCTCCCAGGGTAACGACATCTATAACCAGAACCGCTACATTCTGGAAAGTCCCCTCTACGGTACCAGCAGCGGCAGCACCCGCGTGCTGGGCCGCTGGACGGGCCCCGGAACCAGCAACGACGTGCCCCGGGCCGTGGGCGGAGACAACGCTGACCCCAACCAGAACCTGCGCGTTTCTACTTACTTTATCGAGGACGGCTCCTACCTGCGCATCAAAACCCTTACGCTCGGTTACTCCCTGCCCCAGATTGTAATGGACCGCATTGCCGCCAAGCAAGTGCGCGTGTACGCCAGCGCCCAGAACCTGCTGACTTTGACCAAATATTCAGGTTATGACCCTGAAGTTGGTTCCCGCGGGGTTGACTTGGGAGTTTATCCGCAGCCGCGTGTGTTCTTGCTTGGCCTCAACATCGGTTTTTAATTCCCACCCCAACCGTTTCAAAAAATGCGACCCCTACATACGTATAAAGTTACCTGCGGCGCTTGGCTCCTGACGCTGGGCCTAATCAGCGGGTGCGGCGAAAAGTTCCTGGAAGAGTCTCCGAACGACCAGGTAACCGACGCTAACTTCTATCGGACCACTACCGATGCTATTCAGGCTACCAATGCCATTTATGGCGAGCTGATTACGGCCGGCCAGTACAACGCCGCCCTCTGGGGCCTCGGCGACATTGCCTCCGATATTTCTACCACCGGTGGTGGTGGTGGTGGCGACGGAATTGAGTACCAGCAGCTCGACTTCTTTAATATTCCGAGCACCAACCTGGTCACGAACCGCCTGTGGGGCAGCTGCTACGTGGGCATTGGGCGCGCCAACATTGTGCTGCAGAAAGTGCCGGCCATGAGCATTGACCCAGCCATTCAAAAGCGCAGCATCGGCGAAGCGCAGTTCCTGCGGGCCAAGTACTACTTTGACCTGGTGCGGGCTTACGGCGACGTGCCCCTGCTCACGGCCCCGCCCGCCACGCTGGCCGACGTGAACATCCCGCGCACCCCGGCCGCGCAGGTGTATGCTCAGATTGAGAAGGATCTGACCGATGCCATCGGCAACCTACCAGCCTCCTACAGCGGCGAGGACCTGGGTCGGGCCACTAAGTGGGCTGCTACCGGTTTGCTGGCTAAAGTACAGCTCACCCTCAACAAGCTGCCCGAGGCAGCTACCCGCGCCCGCGAGGTTATCAATGGCAGCGGCAAGATGATGTGGGACAACTACGCCGATAACTTCAAGGTAGCCAACGAGAACGGCAAAGAGTCGTTGTTTGAGGCCCAGTTCCTCTCGGGCCGCAACACCTGGGACCAGAACGGTCCGGGTTTCAGCGGCAACGAGTTCTTCGGCCCCCGCGGCCAGGGCGCCGTGCCCCAGGGCGGCTACGGCTTCAATATTCCTGAGGCTGATTTTGTGGCGGGCTACGAAGCCGGCGACCTGCGCCGTGACGCTACCATCTGGATGCCCGGCGACACATATCCCGATGGCCGCAAGCAACCTTCTTCCCTACCCGGTTCGCCCAATGGGTACGGTTGCAAAAAGTGGTTTGTAGGTAAGGTAAATACCAACATTTGGGACTCGGAGCTGAACATTCCGGTAATGCGCTTGGCGGAAGTGTACCTGATTCTGGCCGAGGCTGTGGGGCCTACGACTGAGGGGTACGAGGCCATCAATAAAGTGCGGCGCCGCGCCTTCGGCCTGCCTATTGCCACGGCCAGCGCCAAAGACCTAACCCCCGGCCTGAGCGCCGACGCCTTCAAACGGGCTGTGTGGCGGGAGCGGAAGTATGAGCTGGCCTTTGAAATGGACCGCTGGTTTGACATGAAGCGCACTGGTGAGCTACTTACTTCACCCCACCTGTTGGCCAAAGGCGTTAAGCCCTTCAACGTGGTACTGCCCATTCCGCAGTCGGAGCTGGACGTAAACCCCGGCCTGCGTCAGAATCCTGGTTACTAAGCCTTCGCGGCCCAGACGGCCCTAGCGCCTTCCCCCGGTGCCGTACGGCGCTGGGGGAAGTATGCGCAGGTAAATGAACCTTCATCCTCTTCTCCGCAATTCCCATGAATATGTTTACTCGCTTGGCAGCCTTAAGCCTTCTGGCCGCCCCCCTGTTGCTGGCTTCCTGTGAAAAGGACGCCAAAGACTATGAATTAGAGGGTGCCGTGCCCCAGTCCACCTTTACCTACCAAGTAAATACCACCGAATACCCTGTCACGGTAACCTTCACTAGCACCAGCCAGGATGGGTTTCTCTACCAGTGGAACTTCGGCGACAACACCCGCGCCTCGGGCAATACCGTTACGCACACTTACACCCGGCCGGGTACTTATCAAGTAGAGCTGATTACGGCCGGCCGCGGTGGTACCGGCATTTCGGCTACTCAAGCCGTGGTTATTCCGGATGTGTGCACGAACTCCGCCTTTAGCCGCCTAGTTGACTGCGCGGGCAGCGGCACACGAGTGTGGTCGTTCTCGACTGACCCTGGCGCCATTGTGCGTGAGTCGGCTACGGGCACTCAGCTTTCAAGCTCTACCACGCTTAACAACTGCCAGCTCGACGATCAGTTTACGTTTAGCAACAATTACACTGTTAACTACGAAAGCGCAGGCCAGACCTTTCAGAACGGAGCTTGCGGTACCTCACTGAACCGCGGCGGTAGCTTTGTGTATCGTCCGACGACCGGGGGGCTAGGGCAGATTGTGCTGAAAGGCAAAGGCGCCTTTATTGGCCTACCCGACTCAGTAGCTAACAAGACCTACGACATTCTGGAGGCTACTGATACCAAGCTTCGCCTGCGGGGCACCAACCCCGATGGCACTCGTACCATCGTCACCCTGATGCCTTTCGACGCCACCGCGCCTGTCAAGCGGTTGCTCACGGGGGGCTCGTCGAAGACTTGGATACTGGACAATGCGGCCGACGCCGTTATTACCGTAGGCACGGAGGCTAACCCCAAGCAGTACTACGCCGGGGGGGCTCCTAATTCGCTGCCCGGCTGCCAAGCCGATGATGAGTACACCTTCTCAATGACGAACACCTTCACGTATAACGCCTTTGCGGAGACGTTTGTAGCCGGTAACCCAGGGAGCTGCTCGGCACCTCGTTCGGGTACCTCAGCTTTCGTGTTTGGTCCTTCGGCCGGAGCTGGGCTGGCTCAGTTTACCCTCACGCAGACCGGCGCCTTTGTTGCCGCTACCGATGCCTCGCCCACGGAGCGCGTGTACCGCATCATCTCCATCGACAATACGCGCATGGTTCTGCGGGCGGGTAGTGGCCAGTCAGGCGGAACGGTATTCGATATCAAAATGATTGCCAAGTAGCCTTGCGTTACCCAGGTTTTGCTTGCCGTGACAAGAAGCCGGACTCAAAGCCCATCAAGGTGCTGGCTAGTGAGTTCGGCTTCCTTCCGGAAAGTAAGTGTTCGTATCACTCCTCTTTCAGGTAGCTTAGGGCTCTATGTTAAGCCAGAGCTTAGGCCAGGTACGCTTCAACGGTTGTCACGCAGTGCATGTGCGCAAGGAAATGGTCTGGAACTCAACTGTCTTTGCTGCACAGAAACCCAGTTAGGAACTACTAGCCGCTAACAAGGCTGTCGGTAGTACCTATTTTACCTTGTTCCACCTAAGTCAGCAAGCCGAATGCTTAGCGCTGCTGGAACAAGGGTCATTCGTAAGATGTCTGTTGGCTGAACAGCTCATCTTTCTTATTTGTAAGCACTTGTAGTTCATGAAAAATCTACCCCTACTCGGACAGCAGAAGCACCGCTTTGCAACTGGCTTGCTGCTAGCCCTGGGTTTGCTTTCCTGCACCGAAACCAAAACCAAGAATATCCCGGCTCCTACGCCTCCTACCCCCTCTACTCCGGTAGTAAATGAGGAGGCCAAGGCCTACGATCAGTACACGGAGATGAAGTGGAACGATGAGTTCAATGGGGGTGCGTTAGACCAAAGCAAATGGGTGGCTGAGTTGGGCGGCGGCGGCTGGGGTAATGACGAGCTGCAGAACTACACCAACTCCATTGATAATGCCTTTCTGCGCAACGGCAACCTGGTTATTCAGGCCATCAAGCAGCAGTCGGGTAATAACGCCTACTCGTCGGCTCGCCTGATAACCAAAGGCAAGCAGAACTTCCAATACGGCCGTATTGATGTGCGCGCCAAGATACCCAAAGGCAAAGGCGTATGGCCTGCCATCTGGATGCTCGGGGCTGACATTGACCAGAATAACTGGCCGAGATGCGGAGAAATCGACATCATGGAGTTGCGTGGCAGCCGGCCCATGGAGTTAATTTCTACCATGCACTACGCCAACAGCATGGGTGTGCACGAGTATAAAGGCATAACCCAGAACCTAACCGAAGACCTCTCGGCCGATTACCATATTTACAGCGTAGTGCGCAGCAAAAACATGACGCGCTTCTACCTAGATGGCAACGTGACGCCTTACTACACTTACAGCAGCACTGACGCCAGCCCTTTTCCCTTCAACAACCCTTTCTTCCTGATTCTGAACGTGGCCGTAGGAGGCAAATTTGATGGCAACCCGGACGGAACTACCACTTTTCCCCAGCAGATGCAGGTGGATTATGTGCGCTACTTCCAGTATAAGTAGAAATAAGCCAGCGCCGCGGCCAGCCTCTGGGGGTGGGAAACGAACCAGGTGTGGCCCGGCTTCCGGGAAACGTTCCCGCTGGCCCGGGTGGGGGTGGTGCTCAGTTGTGGTTTTCTGAGCGCCGCCACCCCCGGAAACCGGAATGCGTGAGTTGCCGGGCCTTGTGCCGGGCACGATAACTAATCCGTCTTACCTGATTTGGCTCTTGTTGACCAAATCGGTACTTCCGGGGCCGGTCTGCCTGTTAGGGGTGCAGGCCGGCCTTTGGATTTATAGCGGCCGAAAATACCCTGGCCCGCCTGGCCTAGTGCTTACCTCATAACGGGGCAAGCGCTAGGCCGGGCGGGCCAGTGTTGTTAGAGGAAGTTTCCGGCTATTCTACTGCCAGCACTAAGCCTTTTAGGTACTCGCCTTCGGGGTGGAAGAGGCTTACCGGATGGTCGGCGGGCTGGGTGAGGCGGTGCAGGATGCGGGCCGGCCGGCCGGCTTCAATGGCGGCGGCCAGCACGGCTCCCTCGAACAGCTCCATGCTCACTACCTGCGAGCAGCTAAAGGTAAAGAGCAGCCCACCCGGGGCAATCTGCCGGATGCCGGCCGCGTTCAGGCGCTTGTAGCCCATCAGGGCGTTGTGGCGGGCGGAGAGGTGCTTGGCAAAAGCGGGCGGGTCCAGCACAATCAGGTCGTACTGGTTGTGGCGGTCTTTCAGGAAGCTGAACACGTCCTGGGCGTAGGCTTCGTGCCGGTCCTGGTGGCCCGTGAGGGAGGCGTTACGCTCGGTTAGCTCAATGGCTTTTTTGCTGGAATCGACGGAGTGCACCAGCTCAGCCCCGGCCATGAGGGCGTAGGAACTGAAGCCGCCAGTGTAGCAGAAGGTGTTGAGTACCCGCCGGCCCGGGGCGTAGCGGGCCAGCAGACTGCGGTTGTCGCGCTGGTCGATGAAAAAGCCCGTTTTCTGGCCCGTCTCCCAATCCACGGCAAACGGGTGGCCGTTTTCCTGCACCACGTGCTCGGCGCCGCTGCTAGCCCCGAACAGGTACCCATTCTGAGCCTCCGGGGCGGCCTTGGTGGGCACGGTTTCGGCACTCTTGTCGTAGATGGCCCGTAGGCCGGGAATCACGGCCTGCAAGGCCTGGGCAATAAGCGGCCGGGCCTTGTACATGCCGGCGCTGTGGGCTTGCACCACGGCTACGTCGCCGTACACGTCAATGATGAGGCCGGGCAATCCGTCGCCCTCGGCGTGGGCCAGGCGGTAGACGTTGGTTGTGCCCTGACCCGTCAGGCCCAGGCCCTGCCGCAGCTGGTAGGCGTTGCGCAGCTTGTCTTCCCAGAAAGCGGCATCGGGCAGTTGGGCGTCAGGACCGAAGGCGAGCATGCGCACGGCAATGGAGCCGGGGGCGTAGTGGCCCACACCCAGCAGCTCGCCGTTCGAGGCGTGCACCGCCACCACTTCCCCTTCCACTACTTCGCCCTGCATCCGGCCAATGGCCCCGGAAAATACCCAGGGGTGCCGGCGGCGGAGGGAGTGGTCTTTACCGGGCTTGAGCGTGACGGCGGCGGAGTTCATAGAAGCAGAATCAAGAAATGGACTGCAAAGGTAACCCAACCCACCGAGGATACGCGGGTGGCCTACCGCAACGAAGCAGAATAGCGTTGTCGTGCCGGAAACACCTTTCTTGTCTTAGCCAATCTCACCAGGTACATGCCCCGCCGGCCTGTTAGCCTAGGCAAACGGGTCGAGGTAAGCAACGAGCACTGCCAGGGCCGCCAGCCCCGCGAGAATGGCCCACACCGGCCCACCCCAGATGAGCAGGCCCAGCAAAGCCACCGGCAGCACCACCAGCCCCAGCACGCCCAGTACGGTAGTCCCGAGGCCCACTTCGGTAACGCGGCGGGGGGCAGCACTGTGCCGCGCCGCCTGCGCCCCGGGCCGCACGTGGGCAACTGCTTGCCTGGCGCGGCCAACGGAAGCCGCTACGGCCCGCGGCATCTGCAGCCGTAGCTTTCGGGCCACCGGCCTGGGGCGGGAGGCGGCCCGGCGGCTGGCTACCCGGGCGGGTACCGCCTGCTCCGTGCCCGGCGCTAGCGGCGCGGCAACCGCCCCGGAGTCGGGCAGGGGGGCGCGGCCGTGCGCTACCGCCGGCGCCGGCCGGAACTGGTAGGCCGAGTGGCTACTGCGGCAGCCGGCCGTGAGCCCCAGGGCAACCAGAAGGATAGATACGTGGACAGCAAGCCGCGCGCGGCGGCCTGGGCGGGTAGAAACAGCGGGCATGGGCAGAACAAGCGAGAAGCAGCAAGATACAGGGCTTGCTGCCACCCTATACGCAAGCAGCCGGCCCGGCGCTGCCTGCCCGGGCGCAAACTAGCCCAGCAGCGGAGCCTACCCCCGGCCAGCCGCCCCAAACCAGCGGCGATAAACGGGCCGGCGCCAGGCAAACTGCGCCCACACCAGGGGGTAGAGCAGCGCATCGAGCAGCCGCCCACCGGTGCGATATTCCAGATCCTCGACTATGTAAGTGCCCCCGCCGGGAGCGGGCTGGAGCAGGTGGCGGTGCCGCCAGAACCGGAGCGGCGGCGGCAGCCGCTGGCCCTCGTCCACGAAGTAGTAGGTGCCGTCGGGCAACACGCCGTGGTCGGTAATCAGGGCCGTCCAGGGGTAGTGCAGGCGGTTGGTTCCTAGCTCGATGTGTACTTCGTCGCCGCGCTGGCAGCCATCGAAGCGCCGCAGCCGGAACGGCGGAAACGGCGGGGCTAGGTCCAGAAACAGCTTCCGGCTGAAACCTTGCCAGACCTGCTTCGGGGGCGTGGCAACGGGGGTACGGAGATAGAAGCGCATTGCATCATACCACCAGCTAGCGGGCTTTGTTTGGTAGCCGCACGTGGTTGCAACCGGGCCAGGCAGAACGGGAGCCACGCAGAACGTGCGTCATGCACAGCGGAGTTGCAATCGCTCTACCTAGTTATGCTGGGTGCAGCGAGGTGGCAGAGCTCCTTTAGCTCCGCTCCACCTAATATTCTGAAATGAAATAATATAAATATATGCAAAAAATAAATGGATTAATTATATTATATGTGGTGAAGGGTAGTACCTATCCACGGCGCATTTCTTTCTCACTTATATCCCGCGTTCCATGAAAAAATCAACCGTAACCCTTTCTCTGGCTGGTCTGGTGGCCGGGGTAGTGTATTTACTGACCAAGTCGGGGCGAGGCGACGCCGACCGGGGCAAGCGCCGGAAAAAGTCGTTTAAGCCTGGGGCCGGTAAGCCAATAGAGGAAGACGAAGCCCGGGAGTTCGCCAAGGCATATAAGCATAAGAAGGAGAAAAATACTATCTCTAACTACTGCAACAAGCCTATTATTCAGAAGATATTGGAGCCCAAGGAATGCGTCGGGTTGCGGATTTACCGCGTCTTGGATGCCCGCAATGACAACCACGGATATGGTATTGTGCTGGTAGGAGTAGACCTGAACGGCGACGATCTGCTACCCGGTAAACAACTGGTGGTCAATTACCTGCTGGCTCAAAGCTACGAGAAGTGCCCGGAGAACTGTGACGGAAACACACTCATCAAGTAGCCGCCGGCTACCCTACCGGCCCTAAACAACACTACCCCGCAGTAGCCGGGCCACTGCGGGGTAGGGAAGAGGGAACGCAAGCTTACTCCACCACCAGCCGCTGAGCTGTTTCGCCCATTCGAATAATATACACCCCGGCCACCAAGCCGTGCAGGCTTACGGTGGCCTGGGTGGCGCGGGCCGGAAGCAACTGCCGACGTACCACGCGGCCCAGCCCGTCCAGCACTATCAGCGGCTGCGCCTGGGGCTGGGCTTCGGCCCAGGTCAGGCGTACCTGGTGGCGGGCCGGGTTGGGAACCAACGCCAGGGAAGCCGCTGCCCGCGCCGAGGAGGTAGCCGTGGTCAGTCCCATCAGCTTGGCAATGAAGGCCGAGCCGGCGCTGTTCAGGCTAAGGGCGCCGAAAGTAGCCGGGGAGCTGTTCAGGTTGCCGCCTACCACGGCGTTGCCGCTGCCATCGAGGGTAAGGGCATTGGTGTAGTCGTCGCCGATGCCGCCGGCGCGCAAGGCCAGATTCCAGGCGCCCGCGCTGCTCAGGCGGCCCACCAGAATATCAAAGGTTGCTCCGGTGGGGTCGGCGTTGGCCAGGGCAATGCTGCCGAACGCTGAGGTAGCCCCGCGGAACAAGCCGCCCACGCTGGCGCTGCCGTTGCCATCCACGGCTAGGGCATTGGCATAGTCGTTATCGGGCCCCCCGGCGCGGGCAGCCAGGGTCCAGGCATTGGCGCTGCTGAGGCGGGCCACAAAGATGTCGGAGGTATTGCCGCTGTTGTCGGCATTGGTAAGCGAGGTAGGGCCAAAGCTGACGGCCGGGCTGGCGAAATTGCCCGCCACGTAGGTGTTGCCGTTGCCATCCAGGCCCACGCCCCGGGCGTAGTCGTTGCCCGGACCACCGGCTTGCAGGGCCTGGGTCCAGGTGCCCGCGCTGCTGAGCCGGGCCACGTACAGGTCACTGCTGTACTGCCCAGGGTTGGCGTTGGTAAGGACTATGGTACCAAACGTAACGGTAGCGCGGGCGAAGTGACCGGCAATGACGGCATTACCACTGGCGTCGAGGGCTACGGCCTGCACGAAATCGTCGCCGGACCCACCGCCCCGTACCGCCTGGCTCCAGTCGCCGGCGCTACTCAGGCGCGCCACAAACACGTCGTTGCTCCGGTCAGTATTGCCGTTGGTGAGGGTAGTGCCCCCGAAGGCAGCGGTGTTGCTGGAGAAGTTGCCGGCCACTACGGCCGCAGCGCTGGCATCCAGGGCCAGGCCGGTAGCCCCGTCATTATCAGGGCCGCCCATGCGCGCGGCCTGGCTCCAGGTGCCGGCACTGCTCAGGCGCGCCACGAAACCGTCGGTGGTGTTGCCGGTATTATCGGCATTGGTGAGGGTAGTAGCGCCGAAAGCAGCGGTGGCTCCTTTGAAAGATCCGGCTACCACCGCAGCGCCTGCTCCATCAACGGCCAGGGCCAGCGCCACATCGTCGCCCGGCCCGCCCGCCCGGACTGCCTGAGTCCAGGCTCCCGCCGCGTTAAGCCGCCCCACGAATACGTCGGTACCACCGGCGCTGGTCAGGGTAGTGGTACCCAAGGTGGTAGTGCCCGAAAACAGACCCGCTACCACGGTGTTGCCCGCCGCATCTACCGCCGCCGCATAAATAACGGAGCTGCCGGTACTGCCCAGCGCGTGCGCCGCGGCCCACTGCCAGGTTTGAGCCTGTACTCCGGCGGGTAAAGCCAGACCAGCCGCTAAAGCGCCAAGGCGCAGCCAAAGGGGAATGCTTGCAGTCATAGGTAGGTGGGCTAAACCGTGTGAACTGCAAGTAAGATAGCAAGTAAATATTTATATTAATAATTAAAATTATTATAATTTATGCGCATGACATAGTTTTAACTGCAAGCGTGTAGTCAAGGTCAAGGCTTATGCTATAGGTAACTGACAGCTGCTTACTAAGCAGCCAATGGAGGCAGCCGTGTTGGGGCGCAGCCGAAGCCGCCCAACTGCGTCTGGCTGCCCTTGATATTCCGGCGGTTGCGTACTGGTCCGGGGCAACTTGCTACCGGCCGCTACCGCAGCAAAAGCTTTACAGCTGATACGATAAGGTTGGCGTCAGGGTCAGCATCTCGAAGGTGGAAACCGTTGCCAGATAGTAGCCGCGCACCTTCAGGCCCAGGCGTAGCCGCGTATCAATCGGGCGCGAGTACTCCAGGCCGGCTACTACCCCTGCCTCCTCGGAATAACTATTGCGGCGGTTAATCTCGCTTACTACCACTGGGCTCCCTAACTGAACCGATTGGGAGGCCGTCGTGAGGTAGAGCAGGCCGGCGTGGGCCTTCCAGTGGCCGCTCCGACTTAAACTCCGCTCGTACACGGCCTGAAATGCGTTGTTGAGGTAGCGAATGCGCAGGTCGCTGACGATGGGCGTATTCGTTGGGCCTACCAGTTGCACAAAGCGTACGGGCCGTGAGTTCACGCTTCGGGTGTACTCCAGGCTTAGGGCGCTAGCCGGCGTGAGGCGGTAAGCCACGGCGCCCCCGCCGGCCGTGCCCAGGAAGTGGGTGCGTACAAACTCACGGGGCCCTTCCGTTACCTGGGTGGAAGTGAAAAAATTACCATTGGCCCCATAGTGGACCTGCAGCGTGAACCGACGGGCGGCTTGAGAATCTAGGTCCTGGGCGTGGGCAGTAGGGCCATAGGCTACGGCCAAAAAGAAGGTCGCAGCCACGAGCCGCTGAGAAGTAGAGAAGGGCATAGAAGCGTATAATGCAAAAAGAAGATATCGGCACTTAAGATAGTGAACTACCTGCTACTGCGGCATAAACCAGTGCAGGTAGCCGCAGTGGTCGCACTCGTAGCAAATGGCCCTGGGGTCCATCCAGTCGGAGGTGAACAGCCCGGCGCGTTCCAGCTTGGCCTGGTGACGGTGGAAGCCGTTGTGCCGGCAGATAACGCAGTGCAGCTCATGGCCCTTTATTTCTACCCGCACGGGCTTTGGTGCGTCGAATAAACTCATCTTGTAAAGGAAATATTCCGATGCTTATGCCTGTATTGCTGTATTAGACACGACTTCTTTTTCGTGTTTCCAGAATCAATGCTTTCAATTTTACCAAAATATCCTCCTCAACCCAAGTTTGTGCCCGCGCCCTCTCCTCACGTGTCAACTCCCAATTACCGCCAGGTTTTGAAATAGGCAGTAGCGTCACAGAACTGAGGCACAGGTCATTCGCATTCGCAACTTCCGTATAGCAAATGGCCTTATTATTAGCCGTTTTCAACACCCAACCATACCGCGGTTTCTTGTAGTTGCCTTTGAGCTGGCTTTCGAAAACTGACTCTTCGGTAATAGGCTTACCCGTCTGACTATTGATAGTGTCATAATGATAGCCGTTAGCATTATAGAATAAACTCATTTCTCGTATATCTGCCGCCGTAATTCGATTCTCTGGATACCGTTCCCAAAGTAAGTGTAGTGCATAGCGTATCTCGGCTTCTGAAGCCATTAACCGACTGTAACAATGAATTACTGGTGAACCGGCACTAAGTGGAAAATTCCATCCTTTGAGCGGTTTATAAGAATTAGCACAGCTCGAAAGCAGAACAGTACTTAGCATAAGAAGGTATAGCCTCATACAAACAAGTAGCTCAAATCAAAACGGCCATATTCTTATCCCAGCAGCTCCTCAATATCCTCCTTGGTCAGGCTCTTGATGATGGCCTCGTCGGTGGTAATCAGGTCCGTAACCAGCTGAATCTTCTTGTTCTGCAGGGCCAGGATTTTCTCCTCCACCGAGTTCTGGGTGATGAACTTATAGGTGAACACCGTGCGCTGCTGCCCGATGCGGTGGGCCCGGTCGACGGCCTGGGCTTCCACGGCGGGGTTCCACCAGGGGTCGAGGATGAACACGTAGTCGGCGGCCGTCAGGTTCAGGCCCACGCCGCCCGCTTTCAGGCTGATGAGGAACACGCGCAGCTCGTCGTTTTCCTGGAAGCGGGCTACCTCCTTGTGCCGGTCACGGGTGTTGCCATCGAGGTAGGCGTACTCAATCTGCCGCTCGTCCAGGGAGGCCCGGACAATATCCAGGTGCTTCACGAACTGGCTGAAGATAAGTACCTTGTGGCCTTCCGAAACCACGCTCTTCACCATGCGCACTACCTCGCGCAGCTTGCCCGACTCGTGGGCATACTCCGCGTCGGCCATGCGGGGGTGGTTGGCAATCTGGCGCAGCTTGGTCAGGCCCTGCAGGAGCATAAACTGGGTGCTGGCCGTGCCGTGCTCCTCAATGCTTTGCAGAATCTTGTTGCGGTAGTAGCTCTTGGTTTCCTCGTAGCAGTGCTGCTGCTCCTCGGTCATGGGGCAGTAGCTCAGGTTTTCAATCTTATCGGGTAGCTCCCGGGCCACCTGGGCCTTGTGCCGCCGCAGGATAAAGGGCTTGATAAGCGTGTGCAGGCGGCGGGTCTTGGCTTCGTCCTTCCCCTTCTCAATGGGCTTCAAAAACTCCTTGCGGAAGAAGGCCTGGGAGCCCAGCAGGCCGGGGTTGATAAACGACATCTGGGACCACAGGTCCATGGTGCTGTTTTCCACCGGGGTGCCCGTCAGAATCAGGCGGTGACGGGAGTGCAGGCCGCGCACGGCCTGGGAGGTGGTGGAGCCCGGATTTTTAATGGCCTGCGACTCGTCCAGAATCACGTAGTCGAACTTGTAGGTTTTGAGCAGCTCCGCATCCAGGCGCACAATCCCGTACGATGTCAACACCACGTCATAATCAGCAAACTGCTCCACATTTTTGTCGCGGTACGTGCCGGTATAGATGAGCAGGCGCAGGGTAGGTGTGAACTTAAAGGCCTCCGTCATCCAGTTGTATACCAGCGAAGTCGGCATTACCAGCAGGGAAGCCGCGCCCTTGGCCGCGCCGCTTTCCTTGCGCTGCAGCAGCATGGCCAGGGTCTGCACGGTTTTGCCCAGGCCCATATCGTCGGCCAGGCAGCCCCCGAAGTGGTAGTCCTGCACGAAGTGGAGCCAGTTGTAGCCCGCTTTCTGGTAGGGCCGCAACTCGCCCCGGAACCCGGCCGGCAGGGGGCGGTCCTCCACGGCTTCAAACTCGCGTAGCTTTTCCAGCTTCCGCGACATGACCACGGTAGCCAGGTTGCCATTCTGCAAATCAGACACCAACGCCAAGTGGTGCTTGCGCAACGTTAGCATCTGGTGGTGCTCCTCCACGAAGGCAAACAGCTCCAGATACTGGGTAAACCACTCCTCCGGGATAATGGCAATCTGGCCGTTGGGCAGACGGTACTCGTGGCGCTTGTTCAGGATGTAGGGCCGCAGCTTGATAAAGGGCACGGCAAACTCGCCGAAGTGCACCACACCGTGCACATCAAACCAGTCGTTGGATTCGGTGATACCCACCTGCACCGTCACGGCTCCAATGAAGTAGTCTTTGCCCGAGGTAGGGCCCTGCTGCACCGTAAAGCCCAGGCGGGCCAGCTCATCGGCGTGGTGGTGAAGCCAGCGGAAGGCCGTGGCTTTTTCCAGCACGGCCCGGCCGTTGCGCACTTCCAAGGCCCGGTCGCGCAGCTCACTGATGATTTCCTGCTCCCGATCGAGGTTGCGGATAAGGCGGTGAAAGATGTAGTTGTCTTCCTGCTTTTCCAGCTTCACGCACACGCGCTTGTTGTGGGCCGTGTGCACCGTATGGTCGCCGTAGCGGAAGCTCAAATCAAAGTGAATGTGCTCTGAAACCGTGGCCTCCGCCGTAATTTGGGTAGCGGCCGCGCTGCCCCGCCGGGCCGAGGCAGCGGCGCGGGTTACGGGCGCAGTTACCACGGTAGCGCCGGGCGCATCCGAGAAGGTCAGCTGGGGCCGGGCCACGTAGCGCTCCGAGCGAATATCAAAGCCGCGGGCGTGCACATCAAACGATTCCACCAAGGGGGCCACGAACCGCTGGAAGTAGCTGTCCTCCACCTGCCGGGGTATCACAATGAACTTCTTGTTCAGGAAGGGCTTGATTTTCTTGCCGTCCACATCGTTGTGGAAGTTGTGGAGCACGTCGTCGAGCAGCAGCCAGGCGGGCTGCTCGCAAACGATTACGGCGTTCTTGTACTGGAAGTCCAGCTTCTGGCCCTGGTACTGCAGAGTAGGGAAATAATGGGTGCTGTCTTCGTTGCGGCGGAAGTGAAACAGCACGGAGGCCCGCTCCGGGGCCACGCTGATTTCGCGCCACGTCGGCTCGCCGTCCTTGCCCATAATAAAAACCTGCTTGCCCTGGAGGCGGTCCAGGATCTGGCCCATGCGCTCCTGCACGTAGTAGCAGATGGTTTCCTGCAGGCCTTTGTCGCCCTTGTCGGCATCGTAAATCTTTAGGAAGAAATCGGCCGGGGTGGTTTTCTTGGCCCAGAACTCCTTAATCACCGCGTCCTGCTGAATCTGGTCAGTAAGGGCAATCAGTTCGAAATCCGTTTCATCCAGGCCATCAGCAAACTCCGGGGCATTTTTGGCCGATACGGTTTGGTGCTGAAGCGTGAGCTGGCCCCGCTGATTCCGCTGCACCACGTACGATTCAAAAAGGTATCCCAGGTACTCGTGTTCGAGCAGTGAATAAACGATTTGAAAAGGCTGTGAAGTGGAAACCTTCATAGTCGACGACGATAATGCAGCGTTGAAAGTAGTAACAAATGCTAAATACCAGTTTTTTTACCAAAAAGTAAAACTTAATCAAAGAATAGTAATATTATAAAGATGAACTTAGGCAAAATAGGCATCCAACTGGGCTTTACAGTCTACGAAGGTAACAGTCTTCTCCTCTTAGAATTATAAATTCTGGCTTATGCACAACACAAAAGGCAGCTTCCGTGTGGAAACTGCCTTGCTAAAGCGCTTTTACAGGATGAAGTAGGTAGCCTAAGGGCTACCTAAGCTTCACGTGGTACCTGATGCGGCCAAATTCCCTTTAAAAACTCCGCCCATACGAGAAGTGCAGAAACAGCTGGCACGACTGGTGATGAGGTAGAATGGTACCGGCAACCAAGCGAGATATTTCGCCTCCGGCTACTGCATACTCAGATAACTGCCCGATAAGCTGGCTATAGGTTCTCGCGCAAATCAAGGCTGGCGGCGTTCAGGGCCGGCCTGATAGATACGGCAATGGTAATCAGGATGATGGCCAAACCAGTCAGGGCAATGTCGGAGAACTGCATCTTCACCGGGTAAGAGTCCACGACGCTGGTAGCCATGCCCATGCCTACCAGATGGAAGGTTTGCTGGAGCCAGCAGATGCCCACGCCTAGTACCAAGCCCGTTAGGGCGCCTACCTGGGCTACAATGGCGCCTACCAGCAGGAACACGTTACGGATGGTGCGGGTACTGGCGCCCATGGCCATCAGCACGGCAATGTCCTTGTGCTTGTCGATGACAAGCATCGAAAGCGAGAAGAAGATGTTGATGCTGGCAATAAGCAGGATAAAGGCGAAGGTGATGAACACGAACATCTTCTCCACCTTAATGGCCTTCAGCAAGCTCAGGTGCTGCTCATCCGAATCCAGGATTTTGAAGCCGCTGCCGAGCGCCCGCTTCAGGTCGTCCTTTACCTGCCCAATATCCTGGCGGTCTTTTACCTTGACTTCCAGGGCTGTGCGGCGGTTTTCGTAGTGCAGCAAGTTACGGGCAAACTCCAGGGGCACGAAGATATAGCTGTCGTCTACGTGCTGCTCAATCAGGAAAACGCCCCCGGCCAGAATGTTCTGCTCGTTGAAAGCCGTTTCCGGGTTCATGGAAAGCGTTTTCTTGCCCGTGTTGCGCGGGTAAAGCAGGCGCATGGGCGAGAAACGGTTATCGAGGGCAATGCTGAGCTCGTGCTGCACGCCGGCCCCGAGCAGGGCGTAGTCCATGCCGTCGCGGTGGAGCTTGGAGCTGCCTTCTACCACGGCTGAGTCGATGTTACTTTGCTGATAATAGTTATCCGAAACACCCTTCATCTTCACTACCATCTGCCGGTCGCGGTACTGCAGCAAGGCGTTGTCCTCAATAACCTCCGTGACCAGGGCCACGCCAGGCAGCCCCTGGATGCGCTTGATGAGCGGCGGGCCTACCGCAAAGGATTTGCCTTGCACGGCAGTAATGACCAGGTCGGGGTCAGATTTGCCGTAGAGGCTGCGGGCCACTTCCTCCAGGCCGTTAAACACGGACAGCACAATGATCAGCGCCATCGTGCCTACCGCCACGCCTACCATGGAGATATTGGAGATGATGCTGATAATGTTGCGCTTCTTCTTCGAGAGAAAATAACGCCGGGCAATGAGCAAGGGTACGTTCACGTGCGGGGCGCGGAGGGGCGAAACTGGTGGAAAAGCAGAGTAGAAAGTAACTGTACAGTTCAGGAGCCAAGATACGCCACGGGGCGGAAAAGGTCTATTTCCAGGCTTTGACAATCAGGCCCGTGCCGGAATCATGTTTGCCGTTGGCATCGAACCAGTTCAGAATCAGGCAGAACGGGAAGGTGACCAGGTAGTAAAATGGCAGCAGCAGAAAGAACAGCTTGGATTTGCCCAGCATCAGAATGGGGTATTTCATGCTTAGGCGCCATGATACCTGGCCTGGCTCGCCGTAGCTGTAACGGGCTTCAATCCGCTCAAAACCGGCCGTGCGCAGCTTCTGCTGAATTTCGTGGATGTTATAGCCGTCGCGCACGTGCTCCTCAATAAAGGAGGTTTCACCGTCGGCGTGTACATCGGAGCCACCCTGGTCCGAGGGAGTGGAAATCAGCAGCATGCCGCCATCCTTGAGGGAAGCGTGGATGTTACGAAACACCTCCACGTCTTCCAGAATGTGCTCCATTACGTCCACCGACAGGGCCAGGTCAAAGGAATTGGGCTGCTGATACAGCACCAAATCCTGCACGGCAAACTGGGCGTTGGTACGCCCAATCTGGCGGAAAAACTGGTTGGAGTCGGCTACCTGCTCATCCTTTACATCTACGGCCAGAATCTGCCACTTGCGGCTTAAACCCGACATCCAGTAGGTATACTGCCCGTAGCCGGAGCCAGCATCTAGGATGTTCAGGGCCTCATCGGTGCGGCCCTTGGACCACTGGCGCAGTTCCCGGTGCACGTGCCAGGTGCGCAGCAGCAGCAAATCGAGCAGGTGATAGAAGAGGCGGCGCAGCAGCGGCGTACGGTTGAAGACTTCGCCAAGCGACTTCTTAATCGGGTCGTAGTACAAGGAATGAAATAGTGAAATGGTGAAATGGTGAGTTGGATGTTCTGATGGTGTAGGAGTCAGCACGAAAACTCACTAATTCACCAGCTCACCAGCTCACAGTTCGTCTTCGTCGGCGAAGAGTTTGGGGCGCTTGGGGCTGCTGCCTTCCGCGTCGGGGCCAGGCGTTTCGTTGTCGGCGGGAGCCGGCGGAATGTGCAGGTCGCCGAATACCTTGTCCATGTGGGCAGCATAGGAAGCTGAGTCGTCGACGAAGAACACTAGGTCGGGCACAATGCGTAGCTGCTGGCGTACGCGCTTGGCTAGGGCCTGCCGAATAACTTTCACGTTATCCTCCACCAGGGCCTGCTGCTGCTCCGCGCTGGCAGTATTAGAGGCAATGAGTAAGCTCAAGTACACACGGGCTACCCCCAGGTCGGGTGATACGCGCACCAGATTGATGCCCGGCGGCAAGCCCGGAAACAGGTGCGGCAGGTCGCGCTGAAATACGGCGGCTAACTCCTGTTGGAGCAGGCTGGCTACTTTTTGCTGTCGTTTACTTTCCATAAGAATCGGCAAAGATACCGGTTGAGGGTGATTAAGTCAGTAGGTAATTGGTGATGAGGGCGGAAGCAGCCGAAAATAGTTGGCCGGGGTAGCGCTGCGGCAGTACGGCGGGGTTAGGGCGGGTAGGGGCCGCAGCGCAGAAGCGGGGCCGGACCCGTGCGTAGCAGGACGCCGGATGCCGTACTTTTACTTTTCGCTTCGTTTCTCTCTGCGTACGTCTCAGGCCTTACTTCCTTGCTGCAATTCTTTAAAAGCTCCCTGCCTACCCGCCTGTTTGCTTTGCTGCTGCTGCTGCTGGCGCTCCGGCTGCCGTTGCTCTGGCTGGGTATTGCCCTCACCCCCGTGGAGCTGCGGGCCCTGCTGGTGGGCGAGCGGCTGCACGAGGGCGCCCTGCTCTACCGCGACTTATACGATAGTACCGCGCCCTTGTCGGCGGCGTTGTTTGGGGCGCTGGATTTTATTGGGAGCCGCCCGGTGTGGCTGTACCGCATTCTGGCTTTGCTGCTGCTGGCGTTTCAGGCCCTGCGCTTCAACTTCGTGCTGAACCGGGCCGACGTGCACCCGGAGCGCGGCTACGTGGGGGCCCTGACCTACCTGCTCATCGGCAGCCTGACAACTGACCTGGACACCCTGTCGCCGCTGCTGCTGGGCCACTCCTTTCTGATTGCCGCCCTGAGCGCCCTGCTGCCTACCTCCCGGGAAGGCTACGACAACCGTCGCCTGTTCCGGGCCGGTTTTCTGGTAGGAGTGGGGGCCCTGTGCTATTTGCCGCTGGCGCTGTTTCTACTCGTGGGTTTATTTGCCGTTATCGTGTTTGCGGCCAACTCCTTCCGCAGCTTTCTGCTGCTGGTCTGCGGCTTCCTGTTTCCGTACGCGGTAGCTACCACGTTCTTCCTGTATACGGAGTCCCTGCCCGATTTTGCCCAGTTCCACTTGCAGCCTACCCTGCAGGGGCGGGTGCACGAAACCGACGGGCTGCCGCTCTGGGTGCTGTTGCGCCTGCTCGTTCTGCCCGGGCTGCTGGTGCTGTTGGGCATCGGGCGCAGCTTTACTACCTCCCTGGGGTTGGTGTTTCAGGTAAAATTCCTGCAGCTGATGCTGGTGTGGCTGGTGGTAGCGGTGGCCATTGCGGCAGTAGGCCGGGGCATGGCCACGGGCACGCTGGTGCTCCTGCTGCCGCCACTCACCTACTTCAGTTTGTTTCTCTGGCAGAAAGCCCAGCGGCGCTGGGTGCCGGAGGTGCTGCTGCTGCTCGTGATTGGGGCGGTGGTAGTGGTGCGCTACCGGGCCGTGCTGCACCTGGAGCAAATTGTGCAGATTCCGGCCGAGAGCCGCTACGCCGTGCAGCCCAATCCGCGCTACGACTTTCTGCGGGGCCAGCGCCTGCTCGTGCTCGGCCCCGACCAGCGCCCCTACCTGCACAACCGCCTCGCTACTCCCTACCTCGACTGGGGGCTGGCCCAGGTTGATTTCGGCCACCTGCGCGAGTACGACGCCGTGTTCCGGCTGGCCCACAACTTCCACGCCGCCCCGCCCCAATACCTCATCGACCAGGCCGGGCTGCTGCCGGAGCTGCAGTACAAAGTGCCTGGCATCTTCAGCCACTACCACCCTACCAACACGCCCGGTGTTTACCGCCTGCAACGGTGAACTGGTGAGATGGGGAGGTAGTGAGGTAGTGAGCGAATCGTCCTGGCGAGCAGCGCGCCGCCACTCGTCCTCTCTTCTGTGACCAGCCTCATAACATCATAAGCCCCTACTGTCAGCATGGACGGTAAGGGCTTATCACATTAGGAGAGGTAGCACATTGGTCAGGAAGGATGGCCGCGTCGTGCTTCCTCGCCAGGACACAAGTTCACAAACTCACCGCTTCACCACGTTACAGACTGATTTTGTCAACGCGGGTTTGGTGGCGGCCGCCTTCGAAGGCAGTGTTCAGAAACTGGCTGACGATGGCGCGGGCGGTTTCTTCATCGACGAAGCGGGCCGGGACGCACAGCACGTTGGCATTGTTGTGCTGGCGGATAAGGCTGGCTACCTCCGGCTCCCAGGCCAAACCGGCCCGGATGCCCTGGTGCTTGTTGGCCGTGATGCAGACCCCATTAGCGGAGCCGCAGAGCAAAATGCCCCGCTCAAACTCGCCCTGCTCTACGGCCGAGGCCAGCGGGTGCACATAATCGGGGTAGTCAACGGAGTCGGCGGAATGGGTGCCGAAGTCCTGGACCTCGTAGCCGTTGTCGCGCAGCCACTGTAGCAGCATTTGCTTCTGCTCGAAGCCAGCATGGTCGGAGCCGATGGCAAGTTTCATAGACTGATTTTTTACTGTGCTGGTAGGTTAACGTGCTGATTGCCGGTGAGGTAGGAGGCTGATGACTTGCTGATTTAATGTTGATTTCTGGTGTGGCAACATCTTCATTCATGTGGCTTGCAGTTGCTCACCAGTATATCATACTCATCAAGAAGTAGCCTCAGCAGCTCATTTACAGGATCAGCTCATACTCAAGCTACCCCGTGGTTTTCGGCCAACTGGGCGTTCAGAGCTGCCGTCCGGCCGCGGCTTACAATCCGGGCAATGTTGATGCTCAACTCGTAGAGCAGAATGATGGGAATGGTTACGATAATCTGGGCCGACACGTCCGGGGGCGTAATGACGGCCGCAATTACCAGGATAACCACAATGGCATGCTTGCGGTACACCCGCATGATTTCGGGCGTAATCAGCCCAGCCTTGGCCAGGAAGAACACAATCATGGGCAACTCAAACACGAAAGCGCAGGACAGGGACATGGTCGTGAGCGTGCTGATGTAGCTCTGCATATCCATCTGGTTTTCAATGGTTGGGTCTACCACGTAGTTGGCCAGAAACTGAATGCTCATGGGCGCGGCAATGTAGTAGCCAAACAGCAGCCCGATGGCAAACAGCAACGACACGAAAAACACCGCGCCCTGGGAATTTTGCCGCTCGTGCGGATACAGGCCCGGCTTGATAAAACGCCACAGCTCCCAGAACAGGTAGGGAAAACCCAGCACCAGCCCCACAATAAAGGAGGTGCTGATGTGCATGGTCAGCTGCCCGCTCATTTCGCGGTTCTGAATCACGAAGCCGATTTTATCGATGCACAGGCTGGGCGCATGCAGCCACTCGCCAGCCCGGCAAAACATCCGGTAGGTCCAGAAATCGGCGCGGGAAGGCCCCAAAATCAGGTCGTGAAACAGAAAGTCTTTGGAGAAGAACGCCACCAAAGCAAACAGCACCACCGCAATAGCCGCCCGGATGATGTGCCAGCGCAGGGCCTCCAGGTGGTCGATAAAAGACATTTCCTGCTGGTCGCCCAGCGCGGGTTGAGTTGGATCCACAGAACGAGTGAATGAGGGAATGAACGAATGAGAGAATAGGTGGTGGAGTAAAAGACAAACGAAAACCAGCCCGAACAGGATGCTGTCGGACCGGTTTTCATTTCAGTAACCGCCTAACTACTCAGGCCTCCCAGAAGTTAGGCAAAAAGCGGGTACTGCTGCATCCACTCATTGATTTCGCCGCGCACCCGGGCCAGGCGGGCGTCGTCGGCGTTGTGGGTCAGCACCTCGTCAATGAACCCCACGATGCGGGCCATGTCGGTTTCCTTTAGGCCGCGGGTGGTTACGGCAGCCGAGCCGATGCGCATGCCGCTGGTTACGAAGGGCGACTTGTCATCGAAGGGCACCATGTTCTTGTTAATGGTAATTTCGGCCTTGATGAGGGTGTTTTCGGCCAGCTTGCCGGTCAGGCCTTTGCTGCGCAGGTCAATGAGCATCAGGTGGTTATCGGTGCCGCCGGAAATAATCTGGTAGCCGCGCTCCACGAAAGCCCCGGCCAGGGCCTGAGCATTCTTAATTACCTGGTGGGTGTAGTCGGTGTAAGTGTCGCTCAGGGCCTCCCCGAAGGCTACGGCCTTGGCCCCAATAACGTGCTCCAGGGGGCCGCCCTGGGTGCCGGGGAATACGGCCGAGTCGAGCAGGCTGCTCATCATCCGGATTTCGCCCTTGGGCGTTTTCAGCCCGAAGGGGTTCTCGAAGTCCTTACCCAGCAAAATCAGGCCGCCGCGGGGGCCGCGCAGGGTTTTGTGGGTAGTAGTCGTGACGATGTGGCAGTAATCGAAGGGGTTATTCAGCAAGCCCTTGGCAATGAGGCCGGAAGGGTGCGAAATATCGGCTAGCAGCAGGGCGCCTACCTCGTCGGCAGCTTCGCGCAGGGCCTGGTAGTTCCAGTCGCGGGAGTAGGCTGAGGCTCCGCAGATGATGAGCTTGGGCTGCTCCCGGCGGGCGGTTTCCTTTACCTTGTCCCAGTCGATAAGGCCGGTTTCGCGCTCTACCCCATAAAAGGTAGGCTGGTAAAGCTTGCCCGAAAAGTTAACCGGCGAGCCGTGGGTAAGGTGGCCGCCGTGGCTTAGGTCGAAGCCCAGAATTTTGTCGCCGGGGTTCAGCACGGCCAGCATCACGGCGGCGTTGGCCTGGGCGCCCGAGTGGGGCTGCACATTCACCCACTCTACCCCGAACAGCTCCTTGGCCCGGTCGATGGCCAGCTGCTCAATCTGGTCCACGATTTCGCAGCCGCCGTAGTAGCGCTTGCCGGGCAGGCCTTCGGCGTACTTGTTGGTGAGGATGGAGCCCTGGGCCCGCATTACTTGCTCCGACACGTAGTTCTCGGAGGCAATGAGTTCTAGACCGTGGGTTTGGCGCTCTTTCTCCTTCTGAATCAGGTCGAAGACGGCGGTATCGAGGGCGAGGGTGGGGGCTTGCGTTTCCATGGCTTCAAAGGTAAGCGTAAAAGCTGATGAGGTAATGAGGTTGCCGGATAGGGTAGCCGTTGCCCGGGCCAACCGGAGTGAAACAGCCAGCCAGCAGGTACAAAATTTGGGCATGCGGTGGTGAGGTAGTAGGCTCAGAACGTGTGCACTAACTGCAGCTTTCGGCTTTGCTACCCGTCCGCGGCGCAGGCAAAGGGGGCCGGTGATGTGCCTTAGCTTCTGGTGGGGTTGCGCAGTAAGCGTTGCGGGTCCGGCCAGAGGGAAATAAGGATCTTTTTCTTCCCTGCAAAACCCATTTACATTGCCATTGTCCTACTGCTTCGGGGGCTTGTCTGCGCCGGTTAGCGGCGCCCCGCGCCCGGGCCTTGCCGCTCCTATTCTGCTCTTACACACCCGCTTGCTGCCTGCCCTTTCCCAAGGATAGGCGGGGCTGGTGTGCATTGTTCCCTTCTTCCCACCACAACCATTTCATCTATGAAAAAGCGTACCCTCTACTCTCTGTTGCTGCTCTGGTTGAGCGCCTTGCTTCCCTACGGGGCCTGGGCCCAAGGCAGTATTCCGTTTACCATTGCCAACAATTCGCCCTTCCCCGACTCGGACCTGTACGTGGCCATCGTGGGCATTGACGGGGCCGGTAACCACGTCTGGATCAATGCCGCCAATAGTCAGGTGCTACCCATGAGCTCCTCCTACAACACCGTGACGGGCCCGACTTACAACGGCAACACCGGGCCCGGCAGCAACTCCAAGTACGCGGCCTGCTTTACCCGGCTCAGCAGCATTCCGAACAAAACCTTTACCCTGCCCTACATTGCGGGGTGCCGGGTGTTCATTTCCAAGGGGCAGCAGCTCTACCTGTACTTCTTCGGGGCTTCCGGCGCGCCCTCCGGCTACGCGGCCCCGAACTCCCTGAACCCGAACGACCCGAACCGGGACATCATGTACGAGTTTGTGGAGCTGACCAATAACCAGTACGGGTTCTTTGGGAATACTACCCGCGTGGATGCCTTCCGCTACCCCATGGGCCTGGAGCTGTTCGGGGCGGGCGGCTACCAGAAGCGCACTGGGGAGCTAAAAACGGCCGCCGACATTGTGGCCGCCTACAAAGCCAACGTACCCGCCGAATTTCAGGGCACGGTAAACAATGCCACCGGCGAAATCACCTTCCCGGCCAAAACCGCCGCCTTTGCCGATGGTACCAATGGCACTACCCCCGGCCCCTACGGCAACTACTTCAAGAGCTACATCGACGCCATCTGGAACAAGTACAAGACCACGGACCTGATTTTCTACGCCGGCAACGCGGGAGTATTCAAAGGCCGCGTCGATGCCAACGACCGGCTGGTGGTAGTGGGGCAGTCGGGGGCGTATGCCGGCCGCACGGGTATCATCAACGGCCGCCCTACCACCCAAATGGCCTTTGAAGGCAAGGGCCTGCTCGACAACCGCGTGGGCGACGGAGACTGTGACCTGGTGGTGCAGGCCCAGATGACGGCCGCCATTAACCGCCACGTGGTGGACGTGACTACCGCCACCCCCGGCCAGCAGAACTGGTACGATGCCAGCAAATACTACCAGGCCGCGCCGGCCAACTACTACGCCCGCTTCTGGCACCTGCCCGGCATCAGCGTGGACAACCTCAGCTACGGCTTTGCCTACGACGACGTGAACGACCAGTCGGCCACCCTGCACACGCCCCAGCCTACCCGGGTGGTAGCCACCTTCGGCGGGTACGCCGGCACCACCACCACCCCGCCGCCCGCTACCGGCGTGGCTACCCTGTATAAAGACTGCAACTACACCGGTACGACCGTGACCCTAGCCGCCGGCGACTACAACCTGGCCGCGTTGCAGAGCCGGGGCATTCTGAACGACGACGTGTCTTCCTTGCGGGTGAACGCTGGCTACGAGGTAGTACTTTACGAAAACGACAACTTTACGGGCGGCACCCTCACGGTGGGCAGCGCCGGCAACGGCTGCCTGGTAAACAACCCCCTGGGCACCAGCAACTGGAACGACAAGACGACCTCCTTGCGGGTGCGGGCCGCTACCTCCGCCGGCTTCAGCGTGCTGCTGCAGGCCGAGGCCGCCAACGTAAACAGTGGCATGACGGCGGAAACCACGACCGATACTGGCGGGGGGCAGAACATGGGCTTCGTGGACGCCGGCGACTACCTGGTGTTCAATGGCATCAACTTCCCTACTACCGGCACCTATACCATTGAGTACCGCGTGGCCAGCCCCAGCGGCGGCACCGTGTCCTCTGATTTGAACGCCGGCACCACGCAGCTGGGCAACACAACCATTCCGGCCACCGGCGGCTGGCAGAACTGGACGACCGTATCCCGGACCGTGACCATCAATGCGGGCACCCACAACTTCGGTGTGTTTGCCCAGACCGGCGGCTGGAACATCAACTGGGTGCGGATCACGCGGGCCACGGCGGCCCGTCCCGCCGCCATAACCGCGGCGGCGCCCGAAGCCGCCACGGCCGGTACGCAGCTCTACCCCAACCCCGTCGTAAACCGGCTGCGCTTGAGTGGTGGCAATCTGAACCTGGCCGGCAGCCAATACCGCATTGTGGATATGCAGGGCCGCACCATTGCCACCGGCGCCTTCGATGAAGGAACGGCCGAGGTAAGCACCCTGCGGGCAGGCATGTACCTGCTGGTTGTGCGCACCAAAGACCAGCAGACGATTACCCACCGCTTCGCCAAGTAAGGGGGCGTTGCGCTGTAGCACAGCAGGCTACCCCGTGGGGGGTAGCCTGCTGTTTTTTTGGGGAAGGGGAACCTGCTGGCAACGCCACTAGTAGCAGCCAGCGCAGTGTTGTACGCTGCCGGGGGCGTGCTCCGGCAAAATCAGGCCTGCCAACTAGCCCCGGCAGAGCTGAGCCGTACCGGTCATTTTGTCGTATTGCTTGCGCCGTGTGGCTACTTACGTGTTACTTGCTGAATGAACTCGCCCCAACAGCTTGCTGAAGTCCTGACCAGTCTGCGTATTGGCAATCAGTCCTACCTGATTACCTTCTATGAGCAGAACCGCGACTTATTCGCCCGCTGGGCCCGGCGCCAGCACCAGTTGGTACCCACCGCGGCTCACGAGCTGCTGCGTGCCGTGCTGGTTACCTTCTACGACCAGGTGTCGGATGGGCGCCTGACCAAGCTCCCCCCCGACGTGCGGGCCTACGTGTACGGACTGGCCGACGAGAAAATCCGCTCGGCCCACACCACCGAAATTCTGCCCAAAAACGAGGCTAGCCGGCGCCAGCAGCTGCTGGGGCTGTTTCAGCAGCTCGGCCTCGATTGCCAGAAAATGCTGATGTACTTCTACTTCCGGGGCTACAATTTCGAGAAGGTGGCCGGCAAGATGGGCTTTGCCAACGCCAACGTGGCCCGCCTGCAGAAAGCCGCCTGCCTGCGCAAGCTCTACGAGCTGCGGGTGCGGGCCGACGCGGCCAGCGCCTAGCTGCGGGCTGCCCGCTTCTGCGTAGCTTAGCCCCTGATTTGCCTCCTTTCTTTTTCTGCTTACGCGCCGGCAGTTGCCTCTAGTGCGTTTGTTTCCTGGTTTTACTTTCTCATGACGCCGCCTGCCTTCGACCTGCGCCCTTACCTGGAAGAGCTGGAACGCTTCGCCGATGGCCAGATGACGCCCCCTGAACAGGCTGCCTTTGAAGGGCGCCTCGAGCAGGACCCCGACCTGTACCGGGCCTACCAAGCCTACGAGCAGCTAGCCGCCGACCTACGCTGGGTAGCGGGCCACGAAACCCTGCACCAGCGCCTACTGGCCCTCGACCGTCGCCTGGACCAGCGCCAGGATGCCCTCACCCGCATCCGGCGGCGCCAGCGCAAAACCCAGCAGCAGTGGGGGGCAGTTGTGGTGATGGGCGTGGTGGCGGTACTGGCCCTCTGGCTGGTGCTCCGGCCGAGTACCCCTTCGGTCGAGGCCTCCTGGGCCCGCTACTACGTACCCGAGGCCGGCCTACCCGATGACGTAGTAAATGAGAGCCGCCGGCCCCTGCTGGCCGAGGCCATGCGCCAGTACCGCGACGGGCATTATACGGATGCTCTGCACGCCCTGCGCCGGGTGCCTACCAGCAGCCTCGGCCAGGATACTTTGCTCTACTACAGCGGTATTATGCTGCTTAGCAAGGAAGGAGCAGAAGAAATTCGGGCAGCTCAGCCCTTCCTACGGCGGGTTGCCATGCAGTCTGGGTCCCAATTGGCCGGCCGGGCCCGCTACCACTTGGGCATGGCTTACTGGCGCAACCAACAAATAACGGCCGCCCGTAACACCCTGCGCTCCGTAGCCAATGATGCCCGCAACCCCTACCAGGATGCCGCCCGCCAGCTGCTGCGCTCCAACGCGCTACCCCAGGAGTAAGCCGGTAAGTGAATCGAACCTCCGGCTAGAGTACTGACATAGGAAACCCCTCATCCTGAGCAGCACGAAGGACCTTAGCCCATCGAAACAAGTCGTTCGTTCGACTGCTGTTTTAACGGGCTAAGGTCCTTCGTGCTGTTCAGGATAACGGTGGTGTTTAAGCTCGCCAACTCGCCCATTCACCACTTCACCTCACCCCGATCGGGTAGTCGGGCTCGATGTTGGGCTGAAGGTGCAGCTTGTTGGCGTCCAGGTCGAGGGCTGCCAAGTGGCGCAGCTCGGGGTTGTGGCGGTACACGCAGCCAGTATCGAGGCCGATGGCGCCGGCTTGCTGCTGAACCTGGTGCTCTACCTCAGTGGTAGGGGTGGGAACGTGCCCGTGCACAATGCGGCGGCCACCGGTGCGGGAGGCGTCAAATACAAACTCCTTGGTGTTAAGCATGGTGTGCCAGTCTTGGCGCATCTGGGCGGGCGGCAGCCGGAAGTTAAAGCCAGCGTGAACCAGAATAAAGCCCGGAATTTCAAACTGGTAGGGTAAGTCATTGATCCAGCGCAGGTAGCGCTCCGGAATATCCTCGGGCCGCTCCACCCCGAAGCTGTGCACCGTCAGTTCCCGGTCGGCTACGGAGCCCCAGGTTAGGGTTAGCTGGCCCTGGGCGGCGTGCAGCAGGTCCTGGTCGTGGTTGCCGCGCAGGCACACCACGCGGTAGCCCCGCTCCGGTAGCTGCATCAGGTATTCCAAAACACCCCGGCTGTCGGGGCCCTTGTTCACGTAGTCGCCCAGCACGTACAGCTCATCCTGGGGGCGGAGCTTGAGCTTCTCTTCTACTAAATGACGCAACGACAGCAGGCAGCCGTGCACATCGGTGGTAACGTAGCGGGCCATAGCAATGAGGTAGGCAACTGATTGATAGACAAAGAAAAAGCACCTACCCGCGGCAGGTGCTTTTTCTTCAGAAAGCTAGGCCTAGCTACGCGTAAGGCGCCTTGCCCAGGTCGGGTTTTTCCAGGTTGCGGTTGGGATGGCGCTGGGGGGCGTCCTGCGCCTCCTGCTCCAGTTGATCTTCTATCTGTTCGTCCCGGTCGTTAACAGGCAGATTGCCAGCGCCTTTGGGCTGCTCGGTTTGGGTAGGGCTACCCGAGGGGCGTTTCGACTGCTGGTTGGTATTATTGCTTTTGTAGGGCATGGCGTTCGAGGTTCAAGTTTGCTTTCAAAAAGATAGAGCGGAACATTCGAGAGCCGGGCTGGGGCCCGGGCCAGCGCTACTGCACAATGGCAGTATCGGAGGCGTTGGGGTCGGTAAGATCGGCGTTAGTGCCTTGGCGGGCCAGTTCATCATTGTTAGGCTGGCGCTGTTCCATCTGGCCCATGCCCACCCGGGAGTTGGGGTTGCGCATTTCGTCGCGGCCGGGGCGGTCGTCGTCCGCATCCAGCTCATCTACGGGGCGGCGGGGCTGCAGGTCCGGGTCCCGGTCCTGGGGCATGTCTTGGTTGGGCAAATCCTGGCGGCCCTCTTCATTGCTCAGGAAGGTTTCCTGGCCAATGCGCTGGTTGTCATCGGCATTTTCGTTTACAGAAACGGCCGTGATGCCGCCACTGCTGTCCGTGCCGTAGCCCTGGGGGCCACCCATCCGGTCGCCAAAGCCGCCGCGGGCTTCCTCGTTCTTGGGCGGATTAGCCCCCGGAATGATATGGCCGGCAGCCAGTTCTTGTTCAGTTGTATCGTCGTTAATGACGCGGATGGGGCGGTCGTTCGGGTCAATTGCCATGGCAAGGGTAGGTATCAGGTTGGCAGAGAGTATAAGCCATTGTACTACGGTTTCGGCGTTTGGGTTTAGGTAGCAGGCCGGGCAAAATCCCTACTCTCCCCTTACCTGCGTAAGCTGGCTCCGCATCTGTCTTCTTCCAACTCTTGTTAGACAGCCCGGCGGCTTCAACACCAGTCCTGCTCTTGCTTTATCCGTATTTACCCTCATATTATTGTGGTATAAATACGGGTTTACATTGTATTTACTCCGGGGCGACAACCTTGGCCATACAGGTCAGTACTACTTGAGGCCGCTACCCTGCGTCTTTCCAGCCTACCTCTGTTCTGGAAAAGCTCTGTTCTGGAAAAGCGTAGGGTAGTGGCCTACATATTCCACCTTAACCACACACGCCATGCTAGCAATGGAATACCGGGGCCCCAAGCGCATTCGGGTCACCCAAAAACCAATGCCCGAAATCCTGCATCCTGAGGATGCGATTGTGCGGGTAACGCGGTCTTGCATCTGCGGCTCCGACCTGCACCTCTATAACGGCAATGTGCCCGACACGCGTGTGGGTCAGACTTTCGGGCACGAGTTTACGGGCGTAGTCGAGGAAATCGGCTCCGAAGTAACCAAGCTGAAAGTAGGCGATAATGTGCTCGTGCCGTTCAACATTGCTTGCGGCAAGTGCATCTTCTGCAAGCAGGGCCTGTTTGGTAACTGCCACGAGGGCAGCCCACAGGCCACGGCGGCCGGCGGCTTCTTCGGCTATTCGCACATCACGGGTGGTTACGACGGCGGGCAGGCAGAGTACGTGCGCGTGCCCTACGCCAACGTAAGCCCCACCGTCATTCCGCCCGGCATGGACATCGAAGATGCCGTGCTGCTCACCGATGTGGTGCCCACCGGCTACCAGGCCGCCGAAATGGGCGGCATCCAGACCGGCGACACAGTGGTGGTATTCGGCGCGGGCCCCGTGGGCATCATGGCCGCGCGTTGCGCCTGGTTGTTTGGTGCCGGCCGCGTTATCATCATCGACAAGGAAGAGTACCGGCTGGAGTTTGCCCGCAATTATTCCAAGTGCGAAGCCTACAACTTCGAGGAAATCGGCGACCCGGTGCTCTTCATCAAAAAGCAAACCGACTGGATAGGCGCCGACGTCTGCATCGACGCCGTAGGCGCCGAAGCGGCTGGCAATGCCCTGCAAACCATTACGGGCCGCAAGACGCTGCTGCAGGCCGGCTCGGCTACGGCCGTGCACTGGGCTATCAACTCGGTGCGCAAAGGCGGTGTGGTGTCCATTGTGGGCGTGTATGGCCCCACTGACAACCTCGTGCCGATCGGCAACGTGCTGAACAAGGGCATCACCATCCGGGCCAACCAGACGGCCGTGAAGCGCCACCTGCCGCGCCTCATCGAGCACGTGCAAAACGGCGTGCTCAACCCTAAAGGCCTCATTACCCACCGCCTGGCGCTGGAAGACGTAGCGGATGGCTACCGGATGTTCTCGGCCAAGCTCAATAACTGCATTAAAACTGTCCTCATCCCGTCTACCGCCGGCATGTAACGCGCTGCTATCATGGAACCCATCACTCAAAATCCGTCGCAGCTCCCGGGCTGGAACATCGACAACGACCCTGAAAACGACCCCACGTATCCGATGCGCACGCGCACCCCGGATGACCACAAAGGTTACAGCTGGGAGCGCCCTACCCAGCAGCCCATCAACATTGAGGTACTACACTCGATTGAGCGGCCCAACGTCACGGCTGTGTTTGGTACCTCGGTGCCCCCTAGCGGCCTGAGCGGCGTCATCCGGCGCTTCGCCTTCAAGTACAGCGAAAACAGCTACTTGCACTGGCTACCCCTACTGCTGGCCGACCGCGTAAACGTGGTGGAAGGCATCGTGGAGGATCTGGGCCACGGCAAGGTGCCCAACATCTTCGCGGAGAAAGGCTACGCGACCGAGTGGAAGCACAACCGTACGGCTTTCGTAGCGAAAATGACAACTATTGCGGTGGTGACGGTAGGTAGCATCCTTATCCTGACGCGGGATAAGAAAAAGAAGCACAAATACCGCTACTAGTTTCTGACTGCCAGGCTGGTAACAGCTACAAACGACAACTCCCCCGCTGCCAAAGTAGCGGGGGAGTTGTCGTTTGTAGAAGGGTAGGGTGCTCTAGTGAACCAGTACGCCCGCGTCTTCCGAGGCGGCCACGGGCTGCCCAATAATCCGGCGGCCCACCAGCTGAATCAGCAGGGCCAGCAGAGCCGAAGCCGCCATAATCGCCACCATGGGAACGGCCGTGCGGGTGTTGAACACGCTAACCCCGAAGGATGCCAAGGCGCCCACGGCCATTTGAGTGGCTCCCATCAGAGCCGCGGCACTGCCGGCATTCTTGGAGAAAGGCGCAATGGACAGGGCCGCCGCATTTGGGTTAGCGAAGCCCAGGCAGCACAAAAACAGGAACAGCATCAGGACGGTGGCTTCCAGCCCAAACCAACCCAGGCTGGTGCCCAGCAAGAAAACCAGCCCGATAACGGATTGGCAGATCATAGCCACCAGCACAATCTGCGCGCTGCGGTAGTAGCGCAGGACCCAGCTATTCACCTGGCTGGAGCCGATAAAGCCTACGGAGAGCAGTGCGAAAATCCAGCCGTACACCTTTTCACTGGCCCCAAAGATATCCATGAACACCAGCGGGGAGCCCGAAACGTAAGCCAGCAGCCCGCCAAACGTCATGGCGCCGGTAAGGGCGTAGGTAAAGAACTGAGGATTCCGGAGTACCGACCAGAACGTGGTAAGAATGGGTCGCGGGTGCAGGGAGTACGTCGGGTCGGGCTGGTAGCTTTCCGGCAGCCAGAAAACGCTGGCCAGCAGCATCAGGGCCCCCATGGCGAACAAGACCAGAAACACCGACTGCCAGCCGTAAGCCGCTATCATGTAGCTGCCCATGGTAGGGGCTAGCATGGGCGAAACGCTGATAACCAGGGTAAGCAAGGAAAACACCTTGGGCGCGTCCTGCACCGGAAACAAGTCGCGGACCATGGCCACGGCTGCCACGGTAGCGGCGCAGCTGCCCAAGGCCTGCACAAAGCGCAGGGCAATCAGGCTGTCGATGCTCGGGGCCAGGTAGCAACCCACCGAAGCCAGCACGTACAGCAGCAGCCCCACGTACAAAGGTTTTTTCCGGCCGAAGCGGTCCAGCAGCGGCCCGTAAAGCAGCTGCCCCGCCGAAACTCCAATAAAGAAGCTCGACAACGACAAGGATACTTCGGCGACGGTAGTGTGCAAGTCCTGGGCAATGGCCGGAAAGCCCGGCAGGTACATGTCGATGGAAAAAGGACCCAGGGCCGACAAGGTGCCCAGAATCAGAATCAGGAAAAAATAGCGTTGCTTACTCATGCAAATAGGTAGGACAGGCCGCCGAACCCGGGCGGCCTTCCAGAGGAATTCGAAGTTTCAGAAGTGGTTGGGGCTCTAAACCAGTGAGAAGCCGAAAAGATTTATCGGGCCGCCACGTAGGCCGGCTCACTACCCCCAGCGGCTCAAAGGTAACGGACAAAGGCCGGAGCCGCCTGGCGGCCTGGCTAGTTTGCGCCAGCCAATCGTTGAATAACAATTTGCGGTGGGTGAGGGCTACCTTGCGCTACCGCCTTTACTTGCCTCGCTCATGTGGACTGAACAAGACAACGCCCTTTCCCGCACCTTCCGCTTCCAGGATTTTAAAATGGCCTTCAGCTTTATGAGCGACGTGGCCGAGGAAGCCGAGTACCAAGGCCATCATCCCTGGTGGAGCAACGAGTACAACGTCGTCAGCTTCCGCCTGCGCACCCACGACGCCGGCAACACGGTCACGGACAAGGACCGCACCCTGGCCGCCGCCATCGACCAGCTAGCCGCCGAGTACGGCGGCGCATGAGGTGCAGGTAGTTATCAGCTGCTGGTTTCTAGTTGTCAGTTGGTAGTTGCTGATTGTCAGATTCAAGTATGAAATCTTGACGTGAGGTCAGCAACTAGAAAGTGGACAATAAGTGATATAGAATGAACGTCATGCAGAGCCGGAGGCGAAGCATCTCGCGGGCTGACATTGCAGTATTCGCGCAATAAAGCAGGAGAGGTGCTTCGGCTGCGCTCTGCATGACGACCTTGTGTACACCGTAGGTTGTTACCGTTTACTTGTTATACCTATAACAATGGCTAACCAACCACTACCACTTAAAAGCCAACAACTATCAACACTGCCAGCAACTTCTACCTTTGCTGCTTATGACAACTGCTGCTCCTGCCCCCACGCTTCTGTACCTCGTGCCCACGCCCATCGGCAACCTGGAGGATATTACCCTGCGGGCCATTCGGGTGCTGGGCGAGGTAGACGTGGTACTGGCCGAAGACACCCGCACCAGTGGCCGCCTGCTGCAGCATCTGGGCCTGAAAAAGTCTATGCTCAGCTACCACCTGCACAACGAGCATCAGCAGGTACAGCGCTTGCTGGAGCGCCTGGAAAAGGGTGAGACGATGGCCCTGGTATCAGATGCCGGCACGCCCGGAATTTCCGACCCCGGCTTTTTGTTGGTGCGCGAGTGCCTGGCCCGGGGGCTGAAAGTGGAGTGTCTGCCCGGGGCTACGGCCCTGGTACCGGCCCTGCTGAAGTCGGGGTTTGGGGCCGAGCGGTTCACTTTTGAAGGCTTTCTGCCGGTGAAGAAAGGCCGCCAAACCCGCCTCAAGGAGCTGGCCCAGGAAACCCGGACCATGATTTTTTATGAGTCGCCCCACCGCATTGTAAAAACGCTGGAGCAGCTGGCCGAAGTGCTGGGTCCGGCGCGCCTGGCTTCCGTTAGCCGGGAGCTGACCAAGCTGTTCGAGGAAACCGTCACGGCCCCGCTCGCGGAGCTGGCGGCCACCTTCGCGGCCCGCGCGGCTATTAAGGGCGAAATTGTGCTGGTGGTGCAGGGCCACAAGGAAGAGCGCACCAGAGAAGACCGTTATACCGAAGAATAAGAACGTAGTGCTGACGAAATCATCGAATCCTGTGGCTGGCGGCACGCCTGGCACGGCGGCTGCCCTACCCGCTGCGGGGCTGAGCTACTGGCTCCCGAGCCTGCTGGCCTTGCTGGGCGCGGCCTTGCTGTGGCTGGGCTGGCCCGTGCACCCGGCTCCGCTGGCCCTGGTACTATTGGTAGCCTGGGTGCCGTACCTGTATCTGGAGCAGCTACTGACGGCGCGCGGCGCCAGCGGCTGGAAGGTGTGGCGCTACAGCTACCTGCTGCTGGTGCTCTGGAACTTGTTCACGACGTATTGGGTGAGCTACAGCACGTTGGGCGGCGGCATCACGGCCGTTATCTGCAACGCCCTGCTGATGAGTTTGCCGCTCACGGCGTTCTACCACACCAAAAAACGCTTCGGCCCGACGCTGGGCTACCTCTCGCTACCCATCTACTGGATTGCCTTCGAGCAGCTGCACCTGCACTGGTTCCTGACCTGGCCCTGGCTGACGCTGGGCAACGGCTTTGCTCAGGCCAACCAGTGGGTGCAGTGGTACGAGTACACCGGCTTTCTGGGCGGCTCTGTGTGGGTGTGGCTCGTGAATCTGCTGGTGTTTGGTGCCGCTTTCGGTTTTAAGAGTTCCACATGGCCACTAGCGGCTGAAAAGGACCCCGGATTAGTAAGATGGAGTTGGGCAGTTATAGCCGTGTTGGTTCCTGTCGGGCTTTCCTACCTTATAGCCAGCCAGTACCAGGAAAAAGGCTCCACGGCTGAGGTGCTGGTGATTCAGCCCAACGTGGACCCGTTCAATGAGAAATTCGAGGGCGGGGCCAACTTCATTCCGCACGATTTGCAACTGCAGCGCCTGCTCACCCTCACTGAGCAAAACCTGACCCCGCAAACCAAGCTCGTGCTCTGGCCCGAAACCTCCCTCGACGAAACCTACTTCGAGGCCACCATTGAAACCTACCCCAAAATCCAGCGCCTGCGTCAGTGGCTAAGCCAGCACCCCGGCGTGGAACTGATAACCGGCCTGACCACCGTGGGCCAGTACGGCCCCCGGAAGGAAAACGCCAGCCCTACCGCCCGCTTCCGCGAAGACCTGGGTTACTATGACATCTTCAACGCGTCCCTGCACCTGGGCAGCGCTACCGCCCCCGCCGAGTTCTACCACAAGAGCCGGCTGGTGCCGGGGGTAGAAGGGGTGCCGCCGTGGCTGTCGGCCTTCGTGATTGATTTGGGCGGCACGGCCGGCGGCCTGGGCTCCCAGCCTGAGCGCACCGTGTACCGCACCGCTACGCCGGGCCTGAGCGTGGCGCCCGTAATCTGCTATGAATCAGTGTACGGTGATTTTGTGGGCGACTACGTGCGGCAGGGCGCTTCCCTGATCGGCATCATTACCAACGACGGTTGGTGGAGTGACTCGCCGGGCCACAACCAGCACCTGCAGTACGCTACCCTGCGGGCCATTGAAACCCGCCGCGACATTGCCCGCTCGGCCAACACTGGTATTTCGGCCTTCATCAATCAGAAAGGCGAAATTACGCAGCGCACCGGCTGGTGGGAGCAGGCCGTGAGCCGCGCCACCGTGCACCTGAACACTGAGCAAACCTTCTACGTCCGTCATGGTGAGCTGATTGGCCCTACCTGCCAGGTGCTGGCCGTGCTGCTCCTGGTGCTGACAATGGTGCGGGCGGTGCAGGCCCGAAAACAATTGATCACTTAATACCGTCTGTCATCCAGAGCCTACGCGAGGGACCTCTACCGCCGTGCTACTTCCCAAAGTCAGCCCGTGGTGGAGGTCTTTTGCGTAGGCTCCGGATGACAGTTTTTTCTGAGGATACTACCTTCACCCCATGGATTACAATCAACTCAGCTTTCAGCTTGCGGCCGTTACGCGCCACGCGGGCCAGTTTATTCGCCAGGAGGCCCTGACCTTCAACCGCAGCCACATTGAAAGCAAAGGCGTGCACGACCTGGTGTCGTACGTGGATAAGGAAACCGAGAAGCTGCTGGTGGCCGGGCTGCGCGAGGTGCTGCCTGAGGCCGGCTTCATTACGGAGGAAGGCACCGAGGGTGCCCACCGCGCCGAGGAATACAACTGGATTATCGACCCCCTGGACGGCACTACCAACTTCGTGCACGGCCTGCCAGTATACTGCGTGAGCGTGGGCCTGATTCATCATGGCGAGTTGGTGGCGGGCGTGGTGTACGAGGTAGTGCGCGACGAATGCTTCCGGGCTGCCAAAGGGGCCGGTGCTTTCTGCAACGAGGAGCCCATCCACGTTTCGGATGTGCCGGACCTGAACAACTCCCTCATTGCCACGGGTTTCCCCTACACCGATTTCTCCCAGCTCAACGAGTACCTGCAGCTGCTCAGCGCCTTTATCCAACGCTCCCACGGCGTGCGCCGGGTAGGTTCCGCCGCCGCCGACCTGGCCTACGTAGCCGCTGGCCGCTTCGAGGGCTTCTTCGAGTTCAACCTTAACTCCTACGATGTAGCCGCCGGCATCCTGCTGGTGCGCGAGGCCGGCGGCCGCGTCACGGCTTTCCTGGAGGAAGGCGACCCGCTGTTCGGCCGCCAGGTAGTAGCCAGCAACGGCCACGTCCACGAGGAAATGCAGGCCACCATCCGAGAAACCTGGAAATAGAGAGTCTTCTGTCATCTTGAGCGGAGCGAAGGATGACAAGCGTGAAAGTGGAACTAATGAACCAGCCGCAAACTTTTCCCGGCGCGTCGTAGTTTTGTGACCATCATGTGGATACAGTATCTCATCATTGCCTTGCTTTTTGCCGGCGCCGTCTTCTACGTCGGGCGCATTTTCTGGCGGGCTTTCTTTGCTAAGGACCAGGCGGGCTGCGCCAAGGGCTGCGGCGGAGCTTGCTCCGTACTTGACGTCGACCGGCTGCAGCGCACCATTGAGCTGGCCGCGGCCCGCGAAGGCACCGGGCGCTAGCCGCTCGATATTCTTGCGACGGAATATAACCTGCCCCCGTGCTGGCTACGTATAGCCGGCACGGGGGCTTTCCGTTGCTGGCCCTGCCTGCCTACCCCCGGAACCATTCCCTTCCCCGCTTACAAACGCCCCTCATTATGCAAGACAAAGAAGAAGAACGCTCGCTGGTTAACGTAGAAAGAAAACTCAACGAGGAAGGCTTTAAAGCTGATTTCGGCGTGCAAAATGGCCGCCTGTACGCCATGAGCGACGAAAAGAAAACCTACGGCCCGGAAGACGTAACGATTGTGGATTTCTACCGCTTCGAAGGGGAAAGCAACCCCGATGATATGTCTATTCTCTACGCCCTGGAAACGGCCGACGGTGTGCGCGGTACGATTTCCTCCGCCTACGGCACCTACGGCGACTCCGATGCCCTGGAGTTTCTTAAGCAAGTAGAAGACCTGGGTAAAAACCTGAGCAAACGCTTTAAGTAAGCTTTTTCGCCCTGCCTGTACTTTTCCGGAGTGCGCCGCAACTGTAGTTGCGGCGCACTCTTCTGTTTCTGCCCTACCCAATCTCGACGCTATGAAAACTCCGCTGCCTACCCACCCGCTCCGTTCCGCTCCTGACCTGGACCCGTTGCTGGACGCCATCGGCGACGCGCGCATTGTGTTGCTGGGCGAGGCCTCGCACGGCACTTCCGAATATTACACCTGGCGCACGGCCCTCTCCAAGCGGCTGATTCAGGAAAAGGACTTTCAGTTTATAGCCGTGGAAGGCGACTGGCCCGACTGCTTTGCGGTAAACGCAGCCATTAAGCAGGACCAGCCTACCTATGGCAGCGCCGCCCAACTGCTGAGCACCTTCAACCGCTGGCCTACCTGGATGTGGGGAAACTGGGAAATTGCGGCTCTCGTGGAGTGGCTGCACCAGCACAACCGCCAGCGGCCGCTAGCGCAGCGCGTCGGCTTTTACGGCCTGGATGTGTACAGCCTCTGGGACTCCTTGCAGGAAATTCTGCGCTACGTGGAAAAGCAGGGCGACGGGGCCGTGCATGCTGCCCACCAGGCCTTCCGGTGCTTTGAGCCCTACGGCGACGACCCCCAGGAGTATGCCCACGCCGTGGCCTTCGTTTCTGATGATTGCCAGGATGAGGTAACGGAAATGCTGCGGGCCCTGCGCAAGCAGGTGGCAGCCCAGCAGCCCGACGGCCTGCTGGCGCGGGAACAGCAGTTCAACGCCGAGCAAAACGCCCTGGTGGCCGTGAATGCCGAACGGTACTACCGGGCCATGATTGAGGGCGGCTCTGCTTCCTGGAACGTGCGTGACACCCACATGATGGAAACCCTGACGCGCCTGCTCGACCTGCACGGGCCTGACAGCAAAGCCATTATCTGGGAGCATAACACCCACATCGGCGACGCGCGCTACACCGATATGCGCCGCGAGGATATGGTAAACGTCGGCCAGCTTGCCCGCCAGGCGTACGGCCGCGACCAAGTGTTTGCCGTGGGTTTTGGCTCCTACCAGGGCTCCGTTATTGCGGGCAAGAAGTGGGGCGCTACCCCCGAGCGGATGACTGTACCGGAAGGCACCCGCGGCTCCTGGGAAAACCTGCGTCATCAGCAGTTACAAGGAGAAAATGCCCTGTTACTGTCCCAGGAGCTGCGCGGCCACGAGGCCCTGCAGAAGTCCATCGGCCACCGGGCCATTGGGGTGGTGTACCGGCCGGAGTTTGAGCGGTTTGGCAACTACGTGCCCTCCATCATCCCGGACCGCTACGACGCCTTTCTGTTTCTGGACCAAACCCAGGCCCTGCACCCGCTACCCACCCCCCAAAACGAGCACACGCCCCCCGACCTCTACCCCTGGAACTACTAAGCAGCTTCCAGCTTATCAGCCGCTACCCAGCCCAGTCACGACAAAGTTGCTTTGCTACGTGCAACCATTCATGCAGTGCTGTCAGAAACCAAACCTAGTAGCACCGCTTGAGTAGGTGTATATGGCTGGCTACAAGAATCTTGTGGAATGGTTTTCTTAAATCGTTCACCTACTGCCGTACTACCCCAAAGCGGCCGCCTGGTACGTCGAGGATGATTGTCTGCTGGCTGAAAGGCTCGTTGCCCAGCATGCCGCCCATGCCGGAAAAGCGCATTAGCAGGTTTTGCATCAGGCTGGTACCTTCCACGTAGGTTACCGTGCCCAGGGGAATGGCGGCCTTGCTCAGCTGCACCTCGGCTGCCGTAGCGGTTGTGTAGGTAGTCAACTGCCGGCCCATGGAGTTGGACGCGGCCGTCTGGACGGGCGCCTGCGGACGGGCCAGTTGCTGCCAGATGGACTGGCTGGTCAGTAAGGCAAAGGCGCTGCTGCCGGAATCAAAGAGCAACTTCTCGGTTTTGCCTTGCACCTGAGCCGTCAGGAGCACGCGGCGGCTGGCATAATCCAGGGGCACAAACTCGGTGCGGGGCAGGAGGCTGTCGGGCGCTTCCGTGCTGAGGCTAAAGCGCTGCCGGGCGTAATCCAGGACCATCACCCGGCCCTCGAGCACATCAGCCCCCAGCGTACCAATAATAAAAGGGGCGGTGCTGTCGGCCGGCATCTCAGTGGCACCGTACTGCAGGGCCCGCAGGTGGCGTGCCTGTACGGTGGCTTGGCCTAAGGTAAACTCGACGTCGTGGAGGGTGTCGGCCTGGGGTAGCAGCCGTTGGGCCGTGGCCGGGTACTGCCGCCGAAGCGCGGTCAGGGAGTTGGCGTAAAGCAGGGAAGTAGGCGCGCCGGTATCAAACTGAAGGTAGCACGTGCGGGGGCAGCCGGGCAGCGTTACGGGTACCAGCAGCGAAGCATGGGGCACCGTAGGGCGGGCCGAGCCAGCGTACCAGACGAAGGCACTGGTGGTGGGCAGCCCCGTAACGGAAAGCTGATTGGCTGCTGGCTCAAACTTCTGGCGCATGTAGAAGTAGCCCCCAATACCACTAACCAGGAGCAGAGCAAGTACGGCGAGCAGGACGTTGCGGAAGATTTTCATGGCGCACAAAGTGGAGGTGAGTTGATGGGCCAAAGGTGCCTGCTTTCCCTCCCGGGCCCGTGCGTCATCTACCCGTCATTTACCCGCCATTTGTTGCAAATTGCTATAAATCAAATGTATATGATGGTTGCTTTATAGCCGAATCCGGTACAAATCCAGGTGGCCCTGGCGTAGCTGCCAGCTGTTGTAGCCAATAATCAGCACGTTCAGGCCGTAGGTAATGGCTACCATAGCCACGTACACGCCGGGTAGCACCGGCCGGTAGTGAGGAGCTACAGTCAGGTGCACTACCAGCACCAGCAGGAAGGCGAAGAAACTGCCGACCTGCCATAAAATCTGAAAGCCTAGTACTTGCCGCCCTACTGTGGCCACATGCTCAACCGAGTGGCGCCGGGTCCGCCAAAGCCACCAGGGCACTACCAGATTCAGGAGCGGCACCACCAAAAAACTCAGGGCACTTAGGTTTAACAGCTGTAGAAAGTCGGGGTCGGACCGCAACTTTCGGCTGACACTTGCCGCTGGTTGAGCTACAAGCACTGGCGGAGCGGCAGCCTCCGTGGGCAGATGTAGCGCGGCGTTAGGCGTCGTGGTGTCGGGGGCTAGAACCAGTTCCGCGGGCTCCTTCCGGAAGGCATCCAGCGGCACCTCCAAGGCCGTGGCCAGGGCTTGCAGCGTGTAGCCGCGCGGCACGGTGTCGCCCTGCTCTACCCGCTGAATCGTGCGCAAACTCACCCCCGACTGTTCGGCCAGCACTTCCTGCGAAAGGCCTTTACTTTTCCGGATAGTAGCAATGCGGGTAGCCGAGAACATAGGAACAAGGTAGAAGGGCAAAAGCTGTCAGCAAGATAGGCTTCTACAGCTATCCAGGGAATGCGGATAGTAAGACAGAATCGTCATTCCTCGACAAGCTCGGAATGACGGTCTTGGTAGAAGTAGGTAATCACCCTAGCTAAACTCATACCCTTCGGCCCTCTTATCCTCCTTTTACCCCCACACCTTGGTGCCTTCGGTGCAGTTGCGGCACATCTCAATCTGGTCGCGGCCTTTGAGCAGGGAGGCGCGGAAGCGTTGGTACTTGGGGCCGTGCCAGAGCTGGCGGAAGGTCTGGTTTTTCAGGTCGCCGAGGCGGTACTCGGCATCTTTGTCGAAGCAGCAGGGCACTACCAGTCCATCCCAGGTGATGACGCAGCTATGCCACATCTTCCAGCAATGGTTGACGAGCTTGTTCTTGATGCTCCAGGTGCCATCGGCGGTGTTGTTCTCGTAGCGCGAGTAGTAGTCGATGGTCGGAATCAGGGGGGAGCCGTGGTGGTAGTCGTAGATCTGGGCAGTTTTAAACCACACATCATCTACCCCCAACTCCCGGGCCAGCTGTTTGGCCTCCTCAATCTGGTGCTCATTGGGGCGCACCACCAGAAACTGGAATACCACCCGCGGCGTCTGCGACTTCAACTCCCGCCGCCACTTAATCAGGTTCTTGGTGCCTTCCAGCACTTTATCCAGCTTGCCGCCCACGCGGTACTGCTGGTACACGTCCTGGGTGGTGCCGTCGAGGGAGATAATCAGCCGGTCCAGCCCCGATTCTACCGTGCGGCGGGCGTTGGTGTCGTTGAGGTAGTGGGCGTTGGTGCTGGTAGCGGTGTAAATGCCCTTGCCCGAGGCATATTGCACCAGGTCCAGGAAGTTAGGATGCAGGTACGGCTCGCCCTGGAAGTAGAAAATCAGGTACCAGAGCCGGGAGGCTACCTCATCAATGGTTTTGCGAAACAGCTCGTCGGGGAGCATGCCGGTGGGCCGCGTGAAGGAGCGCAGGCCGCTGGGGCATTCCGGGCAGCGCAGGTTGCAGCTGGTTGTCGGCTCAAAGCTCAGGGCCACCGGCAGCCCCCAGTGCCGGGCCTTGCCCGTAAGCTTGCTCAAGATATAGCCTCCTACCACCTGCGCCCCGTTCCAGACGCGGCCGGGGGTAGCTTTGGAAAAGAAGTTGAGTCCGTCGGTGAGTAGGGAAGCCATGCGAGAAGTAAAGGTACAGCCTCCGGGCTGAGCCGGAAGCAGAGACAGAACAACTAAGGTTTAAATCTGACTGTCGGCAGCGAAAATAAGTGGACCATCGCCCCATCACCAGGTTAGCGCCGTACCCCTGAGCCTCGCGCCGATGTCATCTCAGTGCAGGCTAGTTTTAGGGCCGATGCCCTAGAGTAACTAGCTGATAAACCAGAGGATGCGGGTTCAGTGGTAGGTCGGGCTAGCTTGGTTGAATATCGAATATTGCTAATACAATTAGTTGCACAACCTAAAAATATTGGCCTGCGTTAAAGGTGCATCATCACTTTGCTACTCGCCATGAAAATACCAGTTGAAGCAGGACAGGAAAAAGGCTTCCTCCCCGACGGCCGCCATACGGTTGAAATCACCGACATCCAGGAAGGCACCAGTGAGCACCAGAACGTGCCCTTCTTTGCAGCGCGAATGGAAAACGAGGAAGGTTTCATCACCCAGCGTTTTTATACCTCGCCCAATGCCATGCCCATTCTCCTTTCGCTGTATTCCGCAGTAGGCATCCAGCCCGAGGCAGGCAAGGATTTGGACACCAAGCAGCTACTAGGTAAAAAGGTGTCGGTGGAAGTAGGAGAGCACAGCTACGCCGACCCCGCTACTGGCAATGAGCGCACAATCAAGCAGGCTACGGGCTTCCGGACTGCTTAACTAGTGGTAACCGTACGTAATACAGCAGAGCCGCCCGAATGAGATTAGGGCGGCCCTGCTGTATGCTGGCTACAAGATTGGTACTTACTTGCCCGCCGGTAGCGTGCTGCTGTAGGTATTGGCCTTGCCGAAAGACTCCTTGATTTCGTCCACGGCGGCGCGGCTGCTCAGGCGCTTGGGCTTGGTGTTGAGGAAGGTACCATCCTCGGCCAGCAGGAAGTAGCTGGGCACGTCCTGCACGGCGTAGGCGCGGGCAATGGCCGAGCGCAGCCCGCCCGTCGTACGCACATGTACCCCCGGCAGCTTCTTGCTGACTACCAACTGCTTCCAGGCTCCCTCGTTTTCGTCTAGTGCTACGTTCAGGAACACGATGTTCTTGCCTTCAAACTTCTTAGCCAACTCTGCCGCGTAGGGTAAGTCGCGCAGGGCTAGGCCGCTGGTAGTGCGCCAAAAGTTGAGGTATACCAGCTTACCGGCAAACTGCTTCAAGCTTACCGTGTCGCCTTTAGCCGAAATCAGACGGAAGTCGGGGGCCGGGGCTCCAATGGCAAAGGCCTTATGCGTATCGAAATCCTGGCGCAGCAAGGGGTAGTACTGGTTTTTAGCGTCGACGGAGCGGAAATCCTCCAGCATAGCTGCCGACTGTTTCACGTGCCCAAAACGGAAGGACTCCTTCAATACCCGCCCCATGATGATGGGCTTAACGGGCCCGTCAAGCTGCTTCTTGGCCAAATCGTAGCACACTTGGTAGAAATCAGGGTCGGAGCGGAGCTTGCCGTTGCTGGTAGCCAAGTAATGCACGTAGTTCAGCAGAAACTCCTGGTACTGCTCGCTCTGCGCGGCCGCTGGATTGTTAATCAGCGCCTTATCGTTGAGAAAATCGTAGTACGTAGGCGACATCTTCAGCCGACTTTCGGTAGCCACCACCTGCTCGCGTAAGTCCTGAAAGGTCAGACGGTCATTGGCGTAGCTGTAGGCAATTTCGGCCTTGAGGTACTCCTTAAAAGCCGGGCTCAAGCCCTCTGTTCCGCCTTCCACAAACTTTTGCTCCTCCTTGCGGCGGTAGTCCAGAAAGGACAGGAAGCCAGGTTCGTAAAGCATGATGTTGTCGGGAAGTACCTGAAAACCATCATTTTCCACAAACTTCTCGTCCATCTCCGACAGGAAGGTATTGGCTTCCGCGCCCCGGCCCTTGTAGCGCACGGTGCTGGCCAAATCCGAACCTTTGAAGCGCACTTCCAGCTGGTTGCCGGGCTCCAGGAACAGGTCCGTTACATCGTCGCCGTACACGAGGTCGGCGCGGGTTGGACCGTTCACCGTCAGGGCCAGCCGGAACTCGCCCTTGTCATCGAGCCGCGCATAGGTAATCTGCTCTTTCACGTCGAGCGGGTTCTCGCGCACCGACACGGCCACCGTGTCGGCCGTACGTCCGCTGACCTTACCGGTCAGAACCACGGTGCCTTGGGCCCGGCCTAGCAGGGGGGTGGCCAGCACGGCTGCCCACAGCAGGGCGGCGGCGAAAGTAGATCTATTGGGCATCGGAGGAGGCTACATCAGGAACAGACTGCTAAAAACGCTCAACACGGAAGCCGATTTCAGGTTCCCGTGTCAGGTATTTCGCGGTAAAAGTCAATTTCTATACCGAAGATACGGCGGAAAGGTTGAGAAAGTCCAATCCGCTCGGTTACTTTTTTCGTAACCGCCTACCCAACCCCAAAGTTTTGCACACTCCGGGAAGCCCGGCCGCAGCAGTATGGTTTTAGCAACTTTCGTGGCCGGGCTTCAGAATGAGCAGGTTAGGGAGCAGGGTTCTGGTGGCAGAGCAGTAGCTAGCCGAAAAGGCCCGTAAGCACCTCATCCAGCCTGCCCGCCGGGTGCACCCGAATACCATAGCGGGCCAGGTCCAGGCCCTTGGCGTTGAACTGCGAAATGTACATTTCGGCGAAGCCCAGTTTTTCCGATTCACTCAGGCGCTGATCCAACCGGCTCACGGCCCGAATCTCGCCGCTCAGGCCTACCTCCGCCGCCAGGCAAATTTCGTTGCGAATGGGCACATCATTCAGGGAACTGACCACGGCCGCGCACACGGCTAAGTCCAATGCGGGGTCTTCGAGGCGTAAACCGCCGGCAATGTTCAGGAACACGTCGTGCTGGCCCAGGCGCAGGCCGCTACGCTTCTCCAGTACCGCCAGCAGCATCTGTAACCGCTTGCTGTCGAAGCCCGTGGAGGAGCGCTGGGGCGTGCCGTAGGTAGCGGGAGTCACCAGGGCCTGCACCTCTACCAGCAGGGGGCGGTTGCCCTCCAACGTAGCCCCGATGGCAATGCCGCTGAGCTGCTCCGTGCGCTGACTCAGCAGAATCTCGGAGGGGTTGCTTACCTGCCGCAGCCCGGCGCCCTGCATCTCGTAAATGCCCAGCTCGGCCGTGGAACCGAAGCGGTTTTTGATGGTGCGCAGGATGCGGTAGGTCAGGTGCCGGTCGCCCTCGAACTGCAGCACGGTATCAACCATGTGCTCCAGAATTTTGGGGCCGGCAATGGAGCCGTCCTTGGTAATGTGGCCGATGAGCAGCACGGGCACGCCGGTGTCTTTAGCGTACTTCAACAGCTCCGTGGTGCACTCGCGCACCTGGCTGACCGAGCCGGGGCCCGCCTCCACAATGGTGCTGTGCAGGGTCTGGATGGAATCGACTACCACCACGTTGGGCTGGAGCTGGTCGATCTGGCGGAAGATGTTCTGGGTGTTGGTTTCGGTGAGGATGTAGAGGCCCGGGTGCTGCTGGCCGAGGCGCTCGGCCCGCATCTTGATCTGCTGCTCGCTCTCCTCGCCCGACACGTAGAGGATGCGCAGGTTGCGCAACTGCATGGCAATCTGGAGCATCAGGGTGCTTTTGCCGATGCCTGGCTCGCCCCCGATCAGCACCAGCGAACCGGGTACCAGGCCCCCGCCCAGCACGCGATTCAGCTCTGCATCGTGGGTGTTCAGGCGCGATTCTTCCTCGTAAATGATGTCGCCCAGGGGTTTAGGCTTGGCGGCTTTGGTCGTAGAACCCACCGAGGTAGAGGCCTTCCAGGCGTTGGCCGCCGGGTTGGTGTCGGTCTTCTCAATAACCTCCTCTACGTAGGTGTTCCACTCCCCGCAGCTGGGGCAGCGGCCAATCCACTTAGCCGATTGGGCGCCGCAGTTCTGACAGAAAAATAGGGTTTTGACTTTGGCCATGCCACTGAAGTGAGAGCTAGGGGAAAACTAAAGAATGCAGCTAGAAGCCAAAAAGTTTGGCAAGAAACATCTTTTATAGACCCCGGTATATACTTACCAGCCCTGGTGGTGGCCGCGCATTTCTGTTCCAGCGCCCCTATCTTTCAGTAGCTATCCTGTTCGTTTGTTTTCCTGCTCCCGTATGCTGCCCCAAGATCTTGCGCCCCTGGTTGCCTTTGCCGATCTGCCGCCGGCTACCCTGGCGTGGCTGGCCAGCCACGGCGAACAGCGCACCTATGCTCCTAACGAAACCATTATAAAGCCCGGGGACGAGGCCGAGTACATGATGGGCGTGCTGGCCGGCGGGCTGCAGTTCTACACCGTGCGCAACGGGGGTCGGGAGCCGGCTTTCCGCATTGAAGCGGGCCAGATCAGCGGGGTGCTACCTTACTCCCGGCTGCGGGTAATTAGCGGGCACGGGGTGGCTGTCGGCGAAACGACCCTATTTCTGCTGCACCGCAACCTGTTTCCGGAGCTGGAGCACGTGAGCCCCGAGCTGGTGCAGCGGCTGGTGGGCCTGATGAGCGACCGGGCCCGGCTGGAAGCCCGTACCCAGGAGCGCGACGACAAGCTGCGCGCCCTGGGCAAACTCTCGGCCGGCCTGGCCCACGAGCTGAACAACCCCGCCGCGGCCATCATGCGGGCCGCCGAAACCCTTAGCAACCTGCTGCAAGCCAAGCCCGCCCTGCTGCTGGAGTTTGTCCGACACGGCCCCGCCCCCGAGGCGCTGGCGGCCCTGGCGGCCCTGGCCACGGCCCCGGTTTCGGCCACTCCGCCCGCCGGCTCCGCCCTAACCCGGGCCGACGAAGAAGACGAGCTGGCCGAGTGGCTGGAAACCCAGGGCGTGCCCGACGGCTACCAACAAGCCGGCGGCCTGCTGGATGCCGGCCTGACCCGAACTTCCCTGGAACCGGTAGTGGCCGCCCTGCCCGCCGCCGCGCGCCCGGCCGCCCTAAGCTGGCTGGAAGGTCAACTCACTACCCGCCGGCTGGTGCTGGACGTGCAGGAAGCCGGCACGCGCATCACTACCCTGGTTTCCAACGTGAAGACGTACAGCCACATGGACCGCGGCGGCAACTTTGCGCCCCTGGACGTGCACGCCGGCCTCGACAGCACCATCAACATGCTGAGCTACTGCCTGCGCGAGGAAAAAGTGCGGCTCCTGCGCGACTACGCGCCTGCGCTACCCCTGATTAAGGGGCAGGTCAGCAGCCTGAATCAAGTCTGGACCAATCTGCTTGACAACGCCATTGACGCCCTGCCGCCGGGCGGCGAAATTACGGTGCGTACCCGCCAGGAGGGCGACTTTGTGCGGGTGTTCATCATCGATAATGGGCCTGGAATTCCGCCGGAAGTGCTGCCCCGCATCATGGAGCCCTTCTTCACTACCAAGCCCGCCGGCGAAGGAACCGGCCTCGGCCTCGACATTGCCCTGCGCATCGTGGAGCAGCACGGCGGCCGCCTGGAAGTGCAGTCGAGGCCCGGCCACACCGAGTTTGGGGCGTGGCTGCCGGTGCTGGCGCCTACCGAACAGCATTAGGCTTTCTTTGAAGCTGACTTACACCCTACGTTATCTACCTGCCTTTCTAGTCCTTTGCCTTCATGAAAAAGCCTGTTCTGCTCTGCATTGACGATGACCCGCAGGTGCTGAGTGCCATTGACCGGGACTTGCGCCAGGAGTTCCGGCGCGACTACCGGGTGCTGCGGGCCAGCTCCGGGGAAGAGGCCCTGGCCACCATCCGGGAACTCAAGGACCGGGAGGAGCCGCTGGCCCTGATTCTGGCCGACCAGCGCATGCCGGGCCTGGAGGGCGTGGAGGTGCTCAGCCAGTCGCGGGAGTTTTACCCCGATGCCAAACGCGTGCTGCTCACGGCCTACGCCGATACGGAAGCTGCCATCCGGGCCATCAACTCGGCCCGCCTCGACCACTACCTGCTGAAGCCCTGGGACCCGCCCCAGCAGCTGCTTTACCCCACCCTGCACGACTTGCTCCGGGCGTGGGAAGCCTCCTACCGGCCCCCCTTCCGCGGCGTGCGCCTCATCGGGTTTCAATGGTCGCCCCGCTCCCACGACCTCAAGGACTTTCTGGCCGGCTACCTCATTGGCTACCAGTGGCTCGACTTTGAAACCGACTCCGAAGCTCAGGCCTTGCTAGCCCAGAAAGGATTCAGCCCCAGTGATTTGCCGGTGGTGGTGCTGGAAGACGGCACGGCCCTGGCCAACCCCTCGGCCACGGAAGTAGCCCTGCGGGTGGGCCTCACGGTGCAGGCTTCTCAGGAGCTGTATGATGTGGTGGTGATTGGGGCCGGGCCGGCCGGGCTGGCGGCGGGCGTGTACGGGGCCTCTGAGGGGCTGAAAACGCTGGTAATTGAGCGCCAGGCCCCCGGCGGCCAGGCCGGCACCAGCTCCCGCATCGAAAACTACCTGGGCTTCCCGACCGGCCTGAGTGGTAGCGAGCTGGCCCACCGCGCCTGGAGCCAGGCCGTGCGCCTCGGAGCCGAGATTCTGGCCCCCCAGGAAGTAACGGACCTTTGCGTGCAGGATGGCTACAAAGTGCTGACCCTGAGCGACGGTAGCAAGGTACAAACCCGCGCCGTGGTGCTGACTACCGGCGTCAGCTACCGCACCTTGTCGGCGCCCGGCATGGACCGGCTCAGCGGGGCCGGCGTGTACTACGGGGCCGCCCGCACCGAGGCCCGCACCTGCCAGGAGCAGGACGTGTACATTGTGGGCGGCGGCAACTCGGCGGGGCAGGCGGCCATGTACCTGGCCACCTACGCCCGCCGTGTGTTCATCGTGATTCGGGGCGAGAGTCTGGCCGCGTCCATGTCGGCCTACCTGATTGAGCAGATCGGACAAACCCCCAACATTGAGCTGCTACCCTTCACGGAGGTAGCGGAAGTGTGCGGGGCCGACCATCTGGAGGAAGTTGTCATCCGGCGGCAGGGGCAGCTGGAGCGGCACCCGGCCCGGGCCCTGTTCGTGTTCATCGGGGCCAAGCCCAGCACGGAGTGGGTGTGTCATACCATCGTCTGCGACGGCAAAGGCTTCGTGCTCACGGGCCGCGACCTGGTAACGGACCCGCGCTACGCTACCTCCTGGAAGCATCCGCGGCGGGAGCCCTACCTGCTGGAAACCTGCGTGCCCGGCGTATTTGCCGCCGGCGACAGTCGGGCCGGCGCCATGGCCCGCGTGGCTTCGGCCGTGGGTGAGGGCAGCATGGCCATCAAGTTTGTGCACCAGTATTTAGATGAGTAGACCTGATTTCTAGGAATGGGAACAACTCTTTTTTTCCGGAAACTCGCTTTTTTCTTCCGAGCGCCTTTGGAATCTGTTTTGGCCTCCTGAGCGCTGTAGTAGGGGTTTGGATAGGAAACGGCCGGCCTGAAAAGGTCTGTGAGGTAGCGCACAACGCCTTTTCGGGCTTAACCAACCGTGGGCTTCGGCTGTATATAGCGCCACGACTATTCCGCCGGATAGTCAGGTTTTTTGTCGTTTTTGTGTCGAGGCGTATGCGCTCAATTCTCCGAAACTTTCCCATTCGTACGCTCCTGCCCGCTGCGGCCGCGCTGCTGCTCGGCGGCTGCGAGCTGCTGGAGTTCAGCCCCAACGATTACCGCTCGTCGGACGATCAGCAGGACCTCACGGCCAAGAACCTGGCTCGTTTGGCCCAGACCCCGCTGCCCGCTGGCGACACGCTGCGCTTTGTGTTTACCGGCGACTCCCAGCGCTTCTACGACGAGGCCGAGGACCTGGTCAAGAGCGTAAATCAGCAGGCCGGCATTCAGTTTATGCTAGTGGCCGGCGACATTTCCGACTTCGGCTTTGGCCGCGAAATGCGCTGGGTTGATGACCACCTGCACAAGCTAAAAGTGCCTTATCTCACCGTAATCGGCAACCACGACTCCGTGGGCAACGGCCGCAAAGCCTACGAGAAAATCTTCGGGCCCCTGAACTACTCCTTTACGTACGCTGATACCAAGTTCATTCTCGCGGACACCAACGGCCGCGAGTACAACTTCGACGGCAAGATTCCGGACATGTCCTGGGTAAACAAGGAGTTGCGGGATACCTCCACGCGGCGCCACGTCATCATTTCCCACATTCCACCGCAGGATGAGGACTTCGACCCGGCCGTGCGTGAGGCCTACGTGACGGCCCTGCGCAACGACCCGCGCCTAGCTTTCGAGATGAACGGCCACCGCCACGATTTCAGCATTGGCGAGCCGTTTAATGATGGCGTTACCTACATCAACTCCTACGGCTTCGAGAAGCGGCAGTACCTGATTGTGACGGTGTGGGGCGACAAGCAGTTTCGGCTGAAAAAAGTGACTTTCTAATGGTACAGCGACTACTACTGGCCGCCCTGGCGGCTGCGCCGCTGGCCGCGCTAGCGGGCTCCCACGGCCGGGCTTCTTCCCCCGACACTACGGGTACTGCTCCCGGCCTAACCCAAACCACCGCCCGCTCCGCCGACGGCCTGCCCTGGTACCGGCCCCGCCACGCGGTGGTGCAAACGGGCGGCGGGCTGGGCATGGTGGCGGCCGGCGTGGGCTACTCCCTGCGCGACCGGCTGGACCTGGACATTCTGCTGGGTTACGTGCCTAAAAAGTACGCCGGCTCCACCCTTTCGCTGGCTTCGGCCAAGCTGCTGTACTCGCCCTGGACGTTGCCGGTAGGGGAGAAGTGGAGCGTGAAGCCGCTTTCAGTGGGCGTGTACTTCAGCTACACCCACGGTACCATCAACGACGAGGAGCCCAACCAATACAGCCCCGGCTACTACTGGTTTTCCACGGATACCCGCGTCGGTCCTTTGCTGGGCAGCCGGCTGAGTTACGCCCTGCCGCCCACCGCCGCCGGCCGCAAGCGCAATCTGTCCGGCTACTACGAGCTGGGAACCAATGACTTGTATCTGATTAGCTACGTGCAGAACACCAAAGGCCTGTCGCCCGCCGACATCCTAACCTTGAGCCTGGGCGTGAAGGTAGACTTCTAGCCGCCCGCACCGTTGCTCACGCGGGTGCCTGCAGCGGCGAGTGGTAGCAACTGGGGTGCGGCAGTACCGAACCGCCCGGCGCAGCTACCCCTCCCGCTCTAAACAAACCGCCTGTCATTCGGAGCAGTGCGAAGGACCTTATCACGCTAGAACGAGTCGTTGTGACGGTTCGTGCTGACGTAATAAGGTCCTTCGCTGCGCTCCGAATGACAGGCGGTTTAAGTGTCTGGTGTATGTGGGTTTATACGTGAGGCTCACTAGGCTGAGTAGGCAGTGAGAACTTCTAAGTCAAAAAAGGTCGTCATGCAGAGCCGAAGGCGAAGCATCTCGCTTGGCTAGCTGTGTGAAAAGTATGGCAACGTCAACGGGCGAGATGCTTCACTGCGCTCTGCATGACGACCTTTTGATTCGCTGTCTACTTCACTCAATCACCATTTCACCAACTCACCATTTCACCAACTCACCGCTGGGCCAGGTAGGTAGTGCGGGCTTCGCGCAGCAGGCGCAGCAGCTCGGTGCGCTGGCGCAGCAGTTTCTCAATAACCGGCCGATTCTGCCGAAACAGGCGCAGAACCCGCAGGCGCCGGAGCCTTTCCTCTAAGTTGCCCCAGTAGCTGAGGGCGTAGAAGCCGGAGAGCGGCAGGCTGATAAAGTACAGCAGCGTCCAGCCCCAGCTCTGGGTGAAATGGTGCACCAACGCGCACTGAATCAGGTAGAACAGCGTGAACGTGAGCATGCCCGTTACCAGCATAATGGGCGCCACGAACTCCACGTCCTTGGTGGCCCGCCGGGCAATAACCGACGGAATAATGTAGGGCAGGTAGTTATTGACTGCCCCGTAGAGGTAGAGCGGGGCGCCCAGCACCAGCCGCAGCCCGGCCGAAATGGCGCGTTGCAGGCGGCTGCTTTCGTTGTTGCGGGTTTCCAGGGCGTCGTCGGTGAGGCGTAGCTCCCGCAGCTGCTGGTGGTAGGCCTGCAGCTTTTCGCGCAAGTCGCCCAGGCGGCCGGCATCCAGCTCCTCGAAGTAGCGCACGGCTTTAAGCAGCGTCTGGCTAAGTTGGAAGTTGTCGTAGAGGGTTTCCTCGTCATCCTGGATGAGGTGCTGGCCGAAGGTGCGCTCCACCTGCGTTACCAGCTCATCTTCCTCATCGGTGCGGGTGATAACTAGCCGGGACTCCATGCGGCGGCGAATTTCCTCGGTCAGCACGTCGGCGGCGCCTTCCGGGTCCTGGCGGTAGTGCTCGGCGTAGTCGGCCACCCGGATGGGCTCGGCCAGGTCCATGAACACGTCGGAGCGGAAGCGCTGCGGATCGAAGTAGTTGATACCCAGCGGCAGGATGTGCAGACCCAGCCGGAAGTCGTGCCGGGCCTCGGCGCCCAGGGCTATGCGGGCGGCACCGGTTTTCAGGGGCCGCAGCCGCCGCTCCGAGACGCTGGTGCCTTCGGGGAAAATCATGATGGTACCGCCCCGGTCAAAGTAGTCGTAGCAGCGGCCGAAGGCCTTTTCGTTCTGGGCCTCCAGTTGGGCGGGCGTCAGGGTTTCGGCCCCGGTGTCCAAGTCCTGGCGGCGGTAAATCGGGATGGAGTTGCCCGATTCCATGATGGCCCGCGAAATAGGGTTTTTGAAAAAGGTGCTCTTGGCCAGGAAAGCAACGGGCTGCCGCCGGTTTACGGCCGCTACCAGTGGATCCATGAGGGTATTGGGGTGGTTACTGGTGATGAGCAGGGGGCCCGGCATGCGAAGCCGTTCGGGGTGGCGCACCTCTAGTTTCCGGAAAAACACGCGCAGGGCCACCTGCACGAGGGGCTTCATCACAGTATAAAAGAGCATGGGCGCAAGAAAGCGGTTTTGAGTGGGTTGGGAAGTGTACTGCCAGTGCGGGCCGGAAGTTGTTGGGCTTGGGCCCGCCCGAAAGCAACCTGAGCATTCTGGGCGCAGAAGCCAAGCCAAAACCAGCCGGTATCAGACTTTTCAGGGTGGCCCCAACGGCTGGTTCGGCTCCGCGCCCGCTCCGCCGGCCGTACCAAAACAGCGGCTGCCAGCGTTGTAGGGTTACTGCTGCCCTAGCCTGCCCGGACCGGCCGCATCCTCGCAAAATCCGGCATCTTTGGGGCCCGTTCTACCGTTGCCGTCGTATGCGTTTGTTTGTATTGCTGTTGCTGTCCTGCTTGCTGGCTCCGTACGAGGGCCTGGGCCAAACTACGGCCGCCACGGAAGCCGCGGCCCAGGCAACGGCCCTGCAGCGGGTAAACCAGCTGGTGCTGGAGCGGCGCTACGAATCGGCCTGGAAGCTGCTCAAGTTTCTGGACCAGATGAACACTGACCCCGCGGTGGCCCTGCAAAAAACGGAAGTTGCCCTGCGCTACTACACGGCTACCGACGAGCTGAAACGCTTTAACTTCCGCGACTTAAAGCTGCTGGACCTCTCGCCCGACAGCCTGCGCCAGCTGGGCCAGGACTCGGTGCGCTACTCCTTTCCGGTGCGCCGGGTGCTGGAAAAGCTGCAGCAGCAGTACCCCGACAACTACAAGCTCGACCGGGCCCTCGGCGACTACTACTTCACGGTGCAGCAGTGCGACTGCGCCGAACCGGAGCTCAGCGAGGATGAGGTATTTCAGCGCACCATCAAGCACTACCAGCAGGCCCACGACCACGGCCAGGGCGACTACCTCTCGTATTTCGCCCTGGGCTACTCCTACCAGCGCCTGGGGCAGTTCAAGGAAAGCCTGGCCCCGTTTGAGCGCTCCATTCAGCTGCGCAAAAACTACCCGACGGCCCACCTGAACCTGGCCTTCGTGTACCTGGAACTCAAGGAATTCGACAAAGCCCGCAACCACGCCCGCCGCGCCGTGGAGCTATTTCCCGACGATGCCCACAAAGAGGACGCCGCCTTCCTGCTCAGCCAAATTGAGGAGCGAATGAAAACCGCCACCGCCGCGAAAACACAGTAATCTTCCTGTCATTCCAGCGCCGGAGGAATCTGGGTTAATTCATTGATTCTGTTAAAAGAAGCAACCAAAGACCAGATAACGTCCGTCATGCAGAGCCGGAGGCGGAGCATCTTGCCCGAATCGTTGGTTTACTACCACAACTTCAGCACGCGAGATGCTTCGCCTCCGGCTCTGCATGACGTTCTTTCGACTTCCTGAAGAGTTTAAATGAATTATTTCAGCTGCTGAGTTAACCCAGATTCCTTCGGCGTTGAAATAACAAGGGGGTTGATTTACAGCGTGGTGCCGGCTTTAAACGTGCCGTCGTTTACGGATTTCAGGAAGCGGATGAGGCCGCGGAAATAGGTTTGCTGATCGTCCCACATGCTCATGTGGCTGCCTTGGGGGCACAGCAGGTAGTTGCCCTGTTTCACCTTGCGGCTCATTTCCTCCATTTCCTTGGGGTTCATGGTGTCGTACTGACCGCCAATCATGAGGGTAGGCACGGTAATCTGGCCCAGGTCGTTCCACCGGTCCCAGGTGAGGAGGCGGCCGGCGGTTTTAAACTCGTTGGGTCCCTGCATCAGCTCGTACACGTGCTGGTTGACGTGCTTGAAGGAGCGGGCCACCGGGTCGGGCATTTCGGGCAGGCGTAGCAGGTGCCGGGAGTAGTAGTTCTTGAACACCAGCCCTTCGTAAGTGGGGTTGTGGTAGTCCTTCACGGCCTCGAACTTCTCCAGCGAATCCAGCAGGGTAGGGCGCAGCTGGGCCCGCAGGGTTTTGTTGTAGGCGTCGTAGCGCGGAATGCTGGCTACCATGTTGGAAATGACGAGGCCCGCCAAGTGGTCCTGGTGCTTGAGGGCGTACTCCAGGGCCAGAATGCCGCCCCAGGAGTGGCCCAGCACGTAAAACTTATCAATGCCCAGGGCCTGCCGCACCTGCTCAACCTCGTCCACGAACCGCTCGGTGCGCCACAAATCGTCGTCCTTGGGTTGGTCGGAGTAGTAGGAGCCGAGCTGGTCGTACTCGTAGAACTCAATGCCTTCCTGCGGGAAGAAGCTTTCAAAGCACTCGAAGTATTCGTGGGTCATGGCCGGGCCACCGTGGAGCAGCAGCACCTTAATCTTGCCCGTCCCAAACCGCTTCGTCCACACGTTAAAGGTGCCCTTAGGCGTCTTAATGGGAATCATCTTCACGCCCCCATTGCGGACTCCTGATTCGAAGGGTCTCAGGTAAGCCGAGGGGGTAGCATCCGGGGCGGTGCTGCCAGGGGCCGAAGCCGCATCGGGTTTCTGCTGACAGCTGGTTATAAGCAGAGTAGCGGCCAGCAGTAGGCTGGTGGCGCGGGCGAGGGTAGGGATGGGCATAGGGCGGGTTTAGTTGGTTTCTTAATGATAGCAAGAACGAAGTAAACCTGCCGCCGTCATGGCGAGTACGGCGAAGCTATCCGCCCTGACCAATATGCTGCCCCCACTAACGCGGCAAACCCTTGACGGCTGGTAGCGCCAAGGGTTTGCCAGGATAAAGTGCTATAAGGTGTGGAAAGCAGCAAAACCAAAACGTCATGTCGAGCTTGTCGAGACATCTCGCGTGCTGATGTTACAATACTAACCCAACGATTCGAGCGAGATGTCTCGACAAGCTCGACATGACGTTCTGGTTTCACCTCATCACCTCATTATCCCATCACCTTCTACTCCAGGTTCTCGCGGTTCATCACGCGGTTCTGGCGGTTGATGGACTCCAGGTGCACGGCGTCGAAGTACTTGAGGATGAAGTCACGGGTGAGGCCGAGCTGGTTGCCCTTCTGGATGCCGCGCTCCAGAATCTCGTTCCAGCGGTTGGTTTGCAGAATGGTGATGTCGTTGTCCTTCTTGTACTGTCCGATGCTTTCGGCTACCTGCATGCGGCGGCCCAGCAGGTGCAGAATCTCATCATCAAGCTGGTTGATTTGCTCGCGCAGCTTGCTAAGCACAGTCAGGAACTCCTGCTGGTCGGTGGTTTCGTGGCGCCAGGTCAGGCCGTCGAGCAGCTCGGCGAGGCGCTGGGGCGTTACCTGCTGCTTGGCGTCGCTCCAGGCGTTGTCGGGGTCAATGTGCGACTCCAGCATCAGCCCGTCGAAGTCCAGGTCGATGCTTTTCTGAGCCACGCTGGCCAGGCCCGTGCGGTTGCCGCAGATGTGGCTCGGGTCGCAGATGATGGGCAAATCGGGCAGGCGGCGCTTCATCTCGATGGGCAAGTGCCACATGGGCGCGTTGCGGAACTCCGTGTTGCCGTAGCTGGCGAAGCCCCGGTGAATCAGCCCGATTTTCTGGTTGCCTACCTTGGCCAGGCGCTCCACCGCGCCCATCCACAGCTCCAAATCGGGGTGCACGGGGTTCTTGATGAACACCGGAATGTCCACGCCCCGCAAGGCATCGGCCACGGCCTGCACCGAGAAGGGGTTAACAGTGGTGCGGGCCCCAATCCAGAGCACATCCACGTCGAAAGCCAGGGCATCCTCTACGTGTTTGGGGGTAGCCACTTCCACGGTGGTCGGCAGGCCCGTCAGCTGCTTGGCGCGCTGCAGCCAGGGCAGGCCCTTGGTGCCAATGCCCTCGAACAGGCCGGGCTTGGTGCGCGGCTTCCAGATGCCGGCCCGCAGCATATCTACCTTGCCGGTAGCGGCCAGTTGGGTGCAGGTGGCAATGAGCTGTTCCTCCGTCTCGGCCGAGCACGGACCGGAAATGATGAGCGGCTTCTTGGCCAGGAATTTTGGGTGTTGAGCCGCGTCGGCGGGAGAGGTGAGAAGCTGTTCCATGAGTATAGTGAGGTTTCGTTTTCTGAGGGTTAGGGTAGGCTGCAAGTTGCCGGAGCACCGGAGCGAGGTAGAGACGCAACATGTTGCGTCTCGTCGCCAGCTGAGGTTGTTTAGGTTGTCATTCCGACGCAGGAGGAATCTGGGTCCTCATTCAGCGATTTGATCCAGATTCCTCCTGCGTCGGAATGACAACTGGGTCGCCCGTCCTGCCGCCGGGACGCAAAATAGTGCGTCTCTACTTCGTTGTCGGCGGGCGTTACTTCAAAATCTTCTTAATCAAATTCGCCTGCTCTATTTGCTGATACACAGCCGAGTAGTCCTCCTGATGAATCAGCTCGCGCAGGTGCTGCAGCTGGTGGATGTGCTCGTCCAGCACGTCGAGCACGTTCACGCGGTTCTGGCGAAAGATGGGCACCCACATATCGGGGGAGCTTTTGGCCAGGCGCACCGTCGACTCAAAGCCGCCGCTGGCCAGGGCAAAGATCTGCTGTTCCTCCTTCTCTTTCTCTAACACCGTGAGAGCGAGGGCAAAAGAGGTGATGTGGGAGATATGCGAAATGTAAGCCGTGTGCAGGTCGTGAGCGGTGCCATCCATGTACACGAGCTGCATGGCCAAGCGGCCAAACACGGCCTCTACCCTCGCCACGGCATCCTCAGCGCTACGGGCCGCGTCGCAGATAACCAGGGTTTTGCCCTTGAACAAACCCGGCACGGCGGCCGACGGACCCGAGTACTCAGTGCCGGCCATGGGGTGCACGGCCACAAAACGGGCACGGTGGGGGTGGCCGTCCACGGCCGCCAGTAGGGTAGCCTTAGTCGAGCCCACATCAATAACCACCTGGCGGTCGGTGGCCGCGTCGAGCACCTGGGGCAGCACGCTGAGCATGGCGTCCATGGGCACGGCTACCACTACCAGGTCGGCGCGGGTAACGGCAGCGGTCAGGTCATTCTCCACCTCATCCACCAGGCCCAAGGCTACTGCCTGGCGCTGATTTTCGAGGCTACGGTCGACCCCGATGATGTGGTGGGCGAGGCCGGTTTCCTTGAGGCTAAGGGCAAGGGAGCCGCCAATCAAGCCAATTCCTATTATTGTGACGACCATTGGTAAATGGTGAGGTAGTGAGATGGTGAGTTTTCGGTTTGAAGCCAATGGCTCAATTTTCCCAGGGCCAGCCTTGCTCTTCAACTAGGCAGGTAGGGTAGCAGGCGTTTCCCGGGATGTCCGGATGCGGCCTAGCGCGGCGTGGAGTACCGCCGTGGTCTGGCACAAACTCACCCGAATAAACCCGTTGCCGTTGCTGCCGAAGATGCCGCCCGGCGTGATGAACACATTGGCGTTGTACAGCAGCTCGTCGCTGAGGGCGTAGCCATCAGCATAGCTCGCCGGCACGGCGGCCCACACGAACAGACCCACCTGATTTCGGCTGTAGCGGCAGCCAATGGTATCGAGCAGCTCGAATACCAACTCCCGACGGGCCGCGTAATGAGTGTTTAGCTCCTGGTACCAGGTAGCATCCAGGTTCAGGGCCTCCACGGCGGCCAGCTGCACCGGCAGAAACATACCCGAGTCGAGGTTGCTCTTGAAGCGCAGCACTTCCTGGAGCAAGTCGGCCCGGCCGGCCAGCAGGCCCACGCGCCAGCCCGCCATGTTGTGCGACTTACTCAGAGAGTTCAGCTCCAGCACCACTTCCCGCGCTCCGGGCACGGCCAGCAGGCTTTGGGGCGGCTCGGTGTTCAGGATAAAGCTGTAGGGGTTGTCGTGGACTAGCAGGATGTTGTGGGCGGTAGCAAAGGCTACTAGCTTGGTGAAGAAGGCAGCATCGGCGGCGGTGCCGGTGGGCATGTGGGGGTAGTTAACCCACATGAGCTTCACCCGGCTCAGGTCGCGCCGGGCCAGGGCGTCCAGGTCGGGCAGCCAGTGGCTTTCGGCGGTTAAGTCATAGTCGATGGGGGTAGCGCCGCTGAGGTGGGCCGCGGCCCGGTAGGCGGGGTAGCCGGGGTTCGGAATCAGCACCTCGTCGCCGGCTTCCAGAAAGGTCATGCTCACGTGGATGATGCCTTCCTTGGAGCCGAGCAGGGGTAGGATTTCCGCTTCCGGGTCCAGCGCTACGCCGTACTGCCGCTGGTACCAGCCGGCCATGGCTTGGCGCAGGGCCGGCACGCCCTTGTAGCTCTGGTAGGCGTGGGTGTTCGGCTGCTCGGCTGCCCGCGTGAGGGCCGCTACCACGCGGGGGTGGGGCGGCATGTCGGGCGAGCCAATGCCCAGGTTGATGATCTGCTTGCCGGCTTTGTTCAGGCCCTCAATTTCGCGCAGCTTCTGCGAGAAGTAGTACTCCTGGGTGTGCTGAAGGCGGCTGGCGACGGAAACGTGCATGGGGTAGGCTGGGTTTGATCTGAACGTCATCCTGAGCGAAGTCGAAGGATCTCGCGTGCTGACGCAGGGAGTACGATTTGTTTAGTAACGAGCGAGATGCTTCGACTTCGCTCAGCATGACGTTCGTGTAAGATGTGTGGCTAAGTCAGTGCGTGTTGCCTTTGTGGTAAACGCCCAGCACTTCCAGGCCTTCCGTGAGCGGGGCAATGGCCTGGAGGGCGGCTTGCAGCTGCTCGGGGTGGTCGAATTCAAGGTCGGCGTGGAAATAGTAGTGCCAGGTGCTGCCCGGCTTGGGGCACGACTGCAGCTTGGACAGGTTGATGCCCAGGTCGGCAATGCGCACCAGCACCCGCGCCAGGCTGCCCTGGGTGTGGTTGGTGTGGAAGTAGAGCGAGGCCTTGTTGGGGTGGGCCACCTCTTGGGCGTTTTCGGGGCGGGCTACCACCAGAAAGCGGGTGTAGTTTTTCTTTTCGGAGTGAATGTCGGCCTCCAGAATATCCAGCCCAAACAGCTCCGCCGCCAGTTTGCCCGCCACGGCCGCCACGCCGGTCCGCAGACCTTCCCGGATGCGCTGGGCGCTCAGGGCCGTATCCTCGGTTTCCAGCAGGCGCCAGTGCTTGTGGCGGCTCAGGTAGTCGGCGCACTGCAGCAGGGCCATGGGGTGGGAGTGTACCTCCGTAATATCCTCCACTTGCTGCCCCGGCAGGGCCATCAGGTGCTGCCGGATGTGCAGGTAAGTTTCGCCCATTACCCGCAGGCCCGACTTCCGCAGCAGGGTGTAGTTGGGCAGAATGCTGCCGGCAATGGAGTTTTCAATGGCCATAATGGCCGCTCCGGCCGTGCCCCGCACTACCGAGTTCACCACCTCCCCAAACGTGGCGCAGGGCACTACCTCCACCTCCGGGCTAAAGTAGCGCCGGGCGGCTATCTGGTGGAAACTGCCTTCGAAACCCTGAATGGCAATGGCTGGGAGCATGATATGGGAACTGAAAGGGTACTAAAAAAGGCCTCCGGGGTGCGGGGCCTTGGTTTGCTGTGGGGGCTGCGCTTCGGTCAGCTTCGGCAAATCGGGCCCGGCTTCTTCGTAAAAAAGAAGTAATAGTAGCCGCAGTAAAGAAAAGCCGAGGTAAGCATGAAAAGTCGGAGCGTAAGCGTAAAAAAAGCGCCTCCCGAGGTTGTCGAGAGGCGCTGAACATTTCGGTGGGGAAAGCTACAGGAGGGCCGCTCGACTACGTGGTGGCGTAGTAGAAATAGTAGCTAAAAAAGAAGCGGCCGGTGTGCTGAAGCATGAGAATCAGGTGCTTTACGCAGGCAAGGTGAAACGCATCAGTGGCAATTCCAAATTATTTACTTGAAAAGATGTACGAACAAACGTTCGGTTGCGGCCCAGTCTGTCAGCAGTGTACTGCCTCGAATGTGCTGGTTACGTGGTCATCAACCCAAAAAGAACATCATGCAGAGCGCAGCGAAGCATCTCGCGTGCTGATGTCTGATTACTACTGCAACTTTAGCACGCGAGATTCCTCGCGCTGCTCGGAGTGACGTTCTTTTTTGAACCACTCCTGCTGCCTTCACCGCCAAAGGCAATTACTTGCCGAAAGTCCGCTAAGGGGGCGCAGATAAGGCAAAAGTTGGAACTATCCTTCTGAGCGGCGAGAGGAACCTAGGGTACTCACTGAAGGGCAACCCAGATTCCTCGCGCTGCTCGGAATGACAGGATAAAAAGAAAACTAGCTGGGGAGTATAGCGTGGCTACCAAAGGAAGTAGCGGTGCCTTTTCTTAATCGAAAAACGTGGTTTACGTGCAGAAAAAAGCCTTTCGGTGCTGAAACGAAAACTTGGCACGGTTTTGTGATACTACCCTTCCGAAGCCGGCAGCCACCTGTTGCGCACCCTCGGTAGCCGGCCCTTCCTTCCAACTCTTCCTGCCATGAATACGAAGCGACTTTTCGGCCGCCTGGCTGCGGCTACCCTTTTTGTTACTGCTTTTGCGACGGCTGCTGAAGCTCAGATTCAGCCCCACCGTGTGCCCGCTTACACCGGCAAAGCCCAGGCCCGTTCGGTGCGGTCTACGCCTTCCTACTCCACTTCTTCGGCCACGGATGGGGTGAAATTCGGTATCCGCGCCGGGGTAAACGTCGCCGACTGGTCGGGTGATGCGGTAAGCAGCGTGATGGACCTGGCGGAGTACACCAACGGGGCCGTGACCAAGGAAATGAAGACGGGCTTCCATGCCGGCCTCTACGCTTCCCTGCCCCTGGGCCCGCGCTTTGCCATTGAGCCCGGCGTGGCCTACTCCGAGAAAGGAACCGCCCTGACCGGCCGTATTCCGCTGGAGCAGTTCGACTTCCTGAATGCCAAGGTGAAAGCCACGGCCCGCATGGCCTACCTCGATATTCCGCTGCTGGCCAAGGCCTACCTCACCGATGGGTTCTACGTGTACGCCGGTCCGCAGGCCTCCGTGCTGCTCTCGGGCAAGGCTCGCGTGAATGCCAGCGCCCTGGGCTTCTCGGCCTTTAACAGAGACTTTGACATCAAAGACCAGTTCCGTCCTGTGGACTTCTCCGTGACGGGCGGCCTGGGCTACCAGTTCCAGAATGGCCTGGGCCTGAGCGCCGGCTACGACTACGGCCTCTCGTCCCTGGACAAAAACAACAATTTCGACGCTCAGAACCGCGTGATTAAGGCGTCGGTGAACTACTCGTTCTAATTCTCTCTCCAACTACCTATTCCCCCACAAAGGCCCCACCGAAGTTCGGTGGGGCCTTTTTTATGTACACGAAGAATAGCGCGGGTAGGAATAAAACACGCAGAATCAGGATAAAGCCGAAGCTGCCCCGGCGGTGCATGCACGGGGTAGTGAGGCTGCAACCAGCACTGCCCCGGCCTCCAGTGAGTGAAGGTAAAGCCGGCTTCGGAGGGAGGGAATAGGTAGTTCGAGAAGCGTAGTTAGCGGAAGTAAGAGGTGGGGTCTGCGCAAGCCGGCTATCCAGCAGGACCAGCATTGCGCTTACTGGGAAGAATGGCGAGGCGACATAATTGGAGGCGTTAGGGTAGTAGCTTATTTGGTAGATGCACCTCACCCCCGGATTCCACATGGGCGCTACAAAATATTTTTCTGAGGTTTCATTTCGGACTTCCGGGTAGTGGTTCTAGGCTGACGGCCCAGGCTTTTCCGGCCCGAAAGCGTAGCTTTCGGTTCTTGCTCCTGGCCCTGGTATGTTCTTTCGTCGCTCCCGCCGTCCTGCGCCTGCTGCCGAGCTCTCCGATGCGGAGCTGCTCCGGCGCTACCACGCCGCGGGCGACGTGCACGACCTGGGCGCGCTCTACGACCGGCACATGACCCAGGTGCTGGCCATCTGCCGGCGCTACCTCCGCGACGAGGAAGACGCCAAGGATGCCGTCATGCAACTCTTTGAGCAGTTGGTAAGTAAGCTGCGCCAGCACGAGGTGGAGAACTTCGCGCCCTGGCTGCACGCCACGGCCCGCAACCACTGCCTGATGGTGCTGCGGGCCCGGCAGCGCGCCGGACCCGCGGCGGGCGGGGCGCTGGTGGTGCACTTTCCCGACGCCGCCGGTATGGAATCGGCGGTGGCCCGGCATCTGGCAGATGATGACCCCGCCGAAGCCGACCTTCACGAGCAGCAACTCCAGCAGCTGGAACACGCCCTGGCCGAGTTGCCCCCCGGCCAACGACAATGCCTGGAGCTGTTCTACCTCAAAAAGAAATGCTACCGCGACATTGCTGACCTCACCGGCTTCGATTTGAACGCGGTGAAAAGCCACCTCCAAAACGGCAAGCGCAACCTGCGCCGCTACCTCGAAACTACCGCTGCTTCCAATGCATCTCCCTGATTCTGCTTCTGAGCTCACCGCTTCCCGGCACCTGCCGCTGGAAGTGCTGCGCCGCTACGTGGCCGGAATGCTGGAGCCCGCCGAGCAGCACGGCGTGGAAGCGCACACCCTTACTTGCCCCCGTTGCGCCGACTTACTCGAGGGCTTGGCATTGCAGCCCGCCGCCGTGACGGATGCGAGTATAACCGACTTGCGCCAGCGCCTAAACGCCCGCGTCCATGAACTCGCTACGGAATCGAAGCCCAAGCCGGCCCTGGGCTGGGCCTGGCAACAGCTGGCGGCGGCGGCAGTACTCTTGCTCACCCTCGGGGCCGCCGTGATGTGGTTTGCCCTGCTGCGCCCGGCGCCCCTGAATACGGCCTCGCGGCCGGAAGTTGGCCAGCAGGAAGCGCTTGCTACGGCTCCCATTGCCCCTTCCGCCCCCATGCTGGTAACACCGAAGTCAGCGGCTACGGCGGGGCCTATTCCGGAAGTAGCCGCCGTTACGCCCGCGCCGGCGGCACCCGATTTGGCTGCTGTCAGACCGGCTGCGCCAGCGGCGCCGTTGCATCGGTTGCGGGTGTTGGCAAGGCATCCTTCTCCTTCGGCGCGCCAGGTGGCGGCCAATGAGCCAGTTCCTAGTGATGAAAGTCCTGCAGTGGCATACGGGGGTATTGAACCACCCAATGGCGAGGTTGCAGCTTCAACGGCAGCAGCATCAGACTCAGTAAGTCAAGCATGGAAAGGGTCTGGCGCTGAAGAAGTTGGTGTTGCAACGAAGGCTAAGGCCAGAGCTGCCCGTGCCGTGGCGGCGGCTCCACCCTCACCAGACCTGCGCACCGTGCAAGGCCGGGTAACGGATGCTGCTGGGGTACCACTGCCGGGCGCTACGGTGTTGGTGCCTGGTACTCAGAACGGTACCAGTACTAACGCTGAGGGGGCCTTCTCCCTTCAAGTGCCGGCTACCACTAAGCAGCTCAGCGTTAGCTCCATCGGTTACACGGCCCAAACCCGCTCTCTGCGTCCCACCGATTCTACTCTGGCCTTGGCCCTCACCCCCGATACCAAAGCCCTTAGTGAGGTAGTGGTTGTGCGCCGCGACGCGCCGCCCGCGCCCATGTCGGTAGGGGCCATGCCCGCCGGGGGCTACGCGGGCCTCAAAAAGTACCTGCGCGACAGTCTCGACTACCCCGAAAAAGCCCTGGAAGCCCGGCAGGAAGGCAACGTAAAACTGCGCTTTGTGGTGGGCATTGATGGGAAGCTGTCAGACATCAAAGTGGTCAAGAAGCTCTCCGAGGAGTGCGACGCCGAAGCCATCCGCCTGCTGCAGGAAGGCCCCGCCTGGTTTCCCGCCATCCAGAACGGCCGCCGCACCGCCCGCACCGTTGAAATCACCGTGCCGTTTAAAATTGAGTGAGATGGTGAATGAGCGGTTGAGTGATTTAGAGCGGGTTGGGGAATGGTTGTGCTTTGGTACGCTCAGCATAACAATTCCCCAACCTGCTCCAGGGGGCAGTAAGCAAAATAGGATGTCATGCAGACACCTGGCAGTTCACGGAGCTGGTCGAGCTGATCCGGACAATGAGCAAGAAAGAACGTCCTGCAGAGCGCAGCGAAGCATCTCGCGTGCTGAAGTCAGCAGTACTACCCAACGATTCGAGCGAGATGCTTCGGCTGCGCCTCTGCATGACGGTCCTGGAGCTTATTGTTCACATACCCTAAGTGAGTTTGCCGTTCAGGCAAACCTAACGGTAGCCCCGGCCGAGCGGTTCATAAGTACGAAAAACAATAAAGCCCCAGCGGGGCGGCACCACTCGTTCAACGAATGGTGCCGCCCCGCTGGGGCTACTACTAGTGGTGGTGGAATGGCAAACTCACCATTTCACTACTCACTATCTCCCCGCTACCCGCTGTAGCCGCCGCCGCTTTCGGGTTCGGTGGCGCTGCCGCCGGGCGTTACTTCGCGGGGCAGGTCGGGCTCGGTTTTTACTTCCACCTGGCTGTAGTCGGGGGCACCGTTGCCGGCTACGGGCACGGGCGTTTCGTTATCGGAGCTGTTGGTGCCGTTGTGGGCGGAAGGCGGCGTGGGGGACGTGTTTTCCTGGGCGGGTGGGGTTACCGCGGAAGGCTGGGCTGTGGTGGGCGTTTCGGGCTGTACGGACAGGGCGTCGGATTCAGATTCAAAGGTCTTTTTCATGACGTAGAGTAGCTAGTAAGATGCTTGAGCTAGCCTATACGTAGGCAGCGGGCGGGCAGCCGGGTGAACCTGGGGCAGAATTTTGGGGTAGCGGTGCGGGGCCGTACGCCGTTGCGTACTTTTGCGCCGTGCCGGCTTGCCGCGCGCTTTCTTGTTACCTTATTCTCTTCTCACCCACTAGAAGCATGACTCAGTTTCGCACCGAGAAAGACACCATGGGCACCGTGCAGGTGCCGGCCGACGCCTACTTCGGCGCCCAGACCCAGCGCTCCATCGATAACTTCCAGATTGCCCAGGACATCAACAAGATGCCCAAGGAAATCATCCGTGCCTTTGCGTACCTGAAGAAAGCCGCCGCCCTCACCAACCGCGACGCCGGCATTCTGTCGGCCGAGAAGGCCGAGCTGATTGGCCGCGTCTGCGACGAAATACTGGAAGGCAAGCTCGACCAGGAGTTTCCGCTAGTGGTGTGGCAAACCGGCTCGGGCACCCAGAGCAACATGAACGTGAACGAGGTAGTGGCCTACCGCGGCCACGTCCTGAACGGCGGTCAGCTTTCCGACGAGAAGAAGTTCCTGGCCCCCAACGACGACGTGAACAAGTCGCAGAGCTCGAACGATACCTTCCCGACGGCCATGCACATTGCGGCCTACAAGATCCTGGTAGAGAAGACGATACCCGGCATCGAGAAGCTGCGCGACACGCTGCGCCAGAAGTCGGAGCAGTTCATGCACATCGTGAAAATCGGCCGCACCCACCTCATGGATGCTACCCCCCTCACGGTAGGGCAGGAGTTCAGCGGCTACGTCTCGCAGCTCGACCACGGCCTGCGTGCCATCAACAACACCCTGGCTCACCTCTCGGAGCTGGCTTTGGGCGGCACCGCCGTGGGCACGGGCATCAATACGCCTCCCGGCTACTCCGAAAACGTAGCTAAGCACATTGCCGACCTCACCGGCCTGCCTTTTATCACGGCCGAAAACAAGTTTGAGGCCCTGGCCGCTCACGACGCCATCGTGGAGGCCCACGGCGCCCTGAAAACGGTGGCTGCTTCGCTGATGAAGATTGCCAACGACATCCGTCTGCTGGCGTCGGGCCCGCGCGCTGGCATCGGCGAGCTGCACATCCCCGACAACGAGCCTGGCTCCAGCATCATGCCCGGCAAGGTGAACCCCACCCAGTCGGAGGCCATGACCATGGTTGCGGCGCAGGTAATGGGCAACGACGTGGCCATCAACATCGGCGGCATGAACGGCCACTTCGAGCTGAACGTGTTCAAGCCCCTGATGATCTACAACTTTCTGCACTCGGCCCGCCTCATCGGCGACGTGTGCGTGTCGTTCAACGACAAGTGCGCCGCCGGCATCGAGCCCCTGGAAGTCAACATTAAGAAGCACGTGGACAGCAGCCTGATGCTGGTAACGGCCCTGAACCCCCACATCGGCTACTACAAAGCCGCCGAAATTGCCCAGACCGCCCACAAAAACGGCTCAACCCTGAAAGAAACCGCCCTCCAACTCGGCTACCTCACCGAGGAGCAGTTCAACGAGTGGCTCAAGCCCGAGGACATGGTCGGCGAAATCAAGAAGTAAGAATTAAGACTAGAAAACTAGCCCCCTCCTCAGATGAGGAGGGGTTGGGGGTGGTTGAAAGACTAGAGTTAGAAACTAGAACTAGTATTCGTTCAACGACAGGTCAACGACAGGTCAACCACCCCCAACCCCTCCTCATCTGAGGAGGGAGCTAGTTTTCTAGTCTTAGCCTTGACTTTGCGCTACAACCTAAGCGGCCGGCTTTACGAACAACGGGCAGCCGGCTACTATGCGGGCTGCCCGTTTTTATGCCCGCGTATCCGCAGTTTGTGGCGCCGTTTCGCGCCTTTTTGGACCAGATTCCGGCCGGTGGCCGCGTGGTGGTGTTCTGCCATTTCGATGCCGATGGGCTGGCGGCCGGGGCGCTGTTCGGGCGCGGTTTGAACCGGATTAACCCTACGTGGCAGGTAGAGGTACTACCTTCCGGCAAGGGCGAAAACGCCTTTCTGACGCCCGGCGCCCACGAGCGGCTGCTGGCCCGGCAGCCGGATGCGCTGATAGTTACCGATTTGGGCGTGCACGCCCACGGCACGCTGGAGGCGCACGGCGTGCCCGTGCTCTACGTCGACCACCACATTCCGGAAGGGCAGCCCCCGGCCGGTGGCACCGTACTGACCGGCTACGGTCTGGACCCCGTGCCCTGCTCGGCCTGGCTGGCCTACGAGCTGCTGGCCGCCGAAGCCGATGTAACGGACTTGCAGTGGGTAGCGGCCATTGGCATCCTGTCCGACCTCGGCGACCAGGCCGCCTGGGCCCCGCTGGCGGCCGTGAAAAAGCAATACACCGCCAAGTGGCTCAAGGAGGCCGTGGCCATGTGCAACGCCGCCCGCCGGGCCGGGGAGTTCGACCTGGACCGGCCCCTGCGCTACCTCCTGCGCGACGATAACCCGCGCGGTCTGGCCCAGGATGAGGTGCTGGCCGGCTACCGGGCCGAAGTAGCCGCCGCCCTGGCTGCGGCCCGCAAGTTACCCCCGAAGTTTCCGCCCAAGGGCCCCGATGCCGCGCCTGTCGCCATTGTCACTATCAACTCGCCCTGCCAGATTCACCCCCTCATTGCTCAGCAATGGATTACCCGCCTCTCGGATAGGGTAGTGCTGTGCGCCAACCTGGGCTACCTGCCCAACGGCATGGTAGCTATATCGGGGCGGGCTGCGGGCAACCTGCATATTCCGAATATGCTGCGGGCCGCGTTTGCCCGGGTGGGCGCTACACCCCCGGCTAATTTCGCCCACGGCCACCCCCAGGCCAGCGGCGGCCACCTTTCCGCGGCTGACTATGACGTATTGCTGCGCGGACTAGGCTATTAAGGCCACGTAGTAATCAGCGTAATGATGGAAGGCAGCAGAGTAATCTGTACTTTATCTTTGGTACCTCTTCCCCGCCAACCTGCCCATGGATTTCGCCCGCTGCATCACCCTGGAAAATAGCCGCGTCCGCCTGCGCCCCCTCGAACTGACCGACTTCGACGACTTGAAGGAGGTTGCCTTTGACCCGGCCGTGTGGCAGTTTACCACCACGCCCATGCCCCAGAACAGCGTGGAACTGGCCGCTTACCTGACCCAGGCCGTGCGCGAGCGGGAGGCGGGCCGCCGCTACCCGTTCGCCATTGTAGACCGGCAGAGCGGCCGGGTGGCGGGTAGCACCAGCTACGGCAACATTGCCCTCGATGATTGTCGGCTGGAAATTGGCTGGACCTGGCTGGGCCGCGCCTACCAGCGTACGGGTCTCAACCGCGCCGTCAAGCATTTGCTGCTGAAATACGCTTTCGGGGAGCTGGGCTGCGAGCGGGTAGAGCTAAAAACTGACGCCCGCAACTGGCAAAGCCGCGAGGCCATGCGCCGCATGGGCGCTACCGAAGAAGGCATCCTGCGCAGTCACATGAAAACCCAGGGTGGCCTTCGCCGCGACTCTGTGTACTTCAGCATTCTGAAGCCCGAGTGGGACCAATTGCGTCACACCGTGTTTCAGCAGTTCGACGCCCGTGGTTGAGCCCACGCCCCAGCCTCCGCGCCGTTTACCGGCCCTAGTGCGCCAGCGGGCCGCCAGCTTCGGCTATGCCTTCCGGGGCGTGTGGGCAGCCTTGCAAACCGAGGTGCACCTGTGGTTTCACGCCGTGGCCACGGTAGTAACCGTTGGGCTGGGGCTGTACTTTGGGCTGGAACGGTGGGAGTGGGCGGCCGTGGCGCTAGCCGTGGGCGCCGTGTGGTGCGCTGAACTGGTGAATACGGCTATTGAAGCAGTGGTGAACCTAGTGTCGCCGGACTACCACCCGCTGGCCGGCCGGGCCAAGGACGTGGCCGCCGGTGCCGTGCTGGTTATGGCTCTGGCCGCCCTGGCCGTGGGGCTGTTGATTTTCGGGCCGCGGGTCTGGGCCTTGTTCGGCCGGTAAGCAAGGGGAGTAGAACCACTGGCGGTTGCCTGCGTAACCAAGCTTTGTGTGCATATTTGCCGCCCCTTTAGCCCTCGGGTGCGGGGAAGTTCTACCTCTTGCCTTGCTCATGCGCTCTTCCCTGCTTCTGATTCCTACCCTGGCCGTTCTGCTCCACAGTGCGGGCTGCCAGCGCAATGTGGCCGTCACCACGCCCACCGACGCCCCCCAAACCGGGCTGGCCGGCAGCGTATCGACCCCCGCGCCTACCAGCGCCAACACCATTGAGCCTACGCCGCGCCCTGATGCCGTGTTTGACGCCACCAAGCGCCCGAAGTGGCTGGCCGACCGGATTCAACAGCACAGCAACGCCGAAAAGCAGAATCCGCCCATTCACATTTACAGCTACCAGCTCGACGGGGCCACGGTGTACTACGAAAGCAGCCCCTGCTGCGACCAGTTCACCAACCTCTACGCCGCCGATGGAAAGCTGCTCTGCCACCCCGACGGCGGCCTCACGGGCAAAGGCGACGGCAAGTGTCCCGACTTTGTGAAAAACCGAACCGAGGAGCGGCTGGTGTGGCAAGACCCCCGCTAAAAGTACAAGAGGCAAGGAAGCGGTGAGGTGACCAGGCATCAGACTTCTTAACCTCGTCACTTCCTTACCTCGTTACTCCATTACCTTCTTTTTTACCCATGATTAACACTATTGAAAAGCTGGGCGCCTACACCGTGTGGGCCAATGAAACCCTGCTGCGCCACCTCGACGGCCTCGTGGCCGAAGGCGCGACCATTCCCGCCGGCGCCTTGCGCTTGTTCAGCCACGTGCTGAACGCCCAGGCCATCTGGCTCGGCCGCATGACCAACACGCCCAGCCCCGTGAAAGTGTGGCAGGAGCACGACCTGGCTACCCTACACCACTGGCACGAGCAAACCTCCGAACGTTTCCATCAGTATGGCATTCAGGCCGATGACGCGGAAATGCAGCGCCTCATTACCTATACCAACTCCATTGGGGAAGGCTACACCAGCCAGGTTTCCGACATCCTGACCCACGTGCCCGTGCACGGCAACTATCACCGCGCTCAAGTAGCCAAGGAGTTACGCGCCGCCGGCCTGGAGCCCATTAACACCGACTTCATTACCTACTGCCGCGAGCTGTCGGCCAAGGCCCAGGCGGCCGATGTGCCCAGTTTGTAACTTCCTCTTGCGCCTGCTTGTTAAACCCTTCCGCAGCCGGTTATTGGCCGTGCGGAAGGGTTTTTCGTTGTACTACTATCTGCTTTCCTACCCCTTAGTTTCCATGACAACTTCCGCCTCCTCTTCGCCAGTGCTGAGCCCCGAACAGCTGGCTCGCGCTTACTCTTATAGTGCTTACCGACAGCTGATTACCACGCTGATGGCGGAAGGCAAAACCACCGGCACTACCCAGTCGGAGGCCCTGACTGCGTACGCCCAGCTTAACATCCAACGCATGGAGCGCCTCGACAAGCAGGCGCAAGTACAACCCGAGCTGCTTGCCGCCATTCAGGGGTTGCAGCAGCGCTACGTGTGGCTGGTCCTGACCGAAGGCTGGTGCGGCGACGCGGCCCAGATTGTGCCTGTGCTGGAAAAGATAGCCCAGGCCAGCCAGGGCCGCATCACTACCCACTACCTGCTGCGCGACGAAAACCTGGACCTCATGGACCAGTACCTGACCAACGGGGGCCGCTCCATTCCCAAGCTGATTGTGCTGCGGGCTGACACCCTGCACGAGGTGGCCCAGTGGGGACCCCGACCGGCGGCGGCGCAGGAGCTGTTTCAGACAATGAAAGCGGCCGGCGCTACCCACGAGGAGTTTGCCGAAAAGCTGCACGGCTGGTACGCCAAGGATAAAACTCAGCACACGCAGCAGGAGCTGCTTCAGCTGGTACAGGGGCTGGAGTAATCTGGCGGAGCTACCTGGTTGGTGTATCTGGTATTCCAGCTTCCGGAGGCTTACTTGGTGCCTTAGCGCACCGGCCTGGGAGCAGCAGCACATCTAGGCGAAAACCGGAGCTCGGCGGCACAGCGTCACTTCCTCCGCCACAAGTAGCTTGGGTGGAGTCTCCCACGGGGCTGCCTGCGTGAAGTTGTGAACACTGACCCGCATTAAAAAAAGCCCTGACTAAGCAGTCAGGGCTTTTTTAGGGTGGTAGTGCTGTCAGGTCAACTTAGTTGAGCGTGGTCTGGCCCAGCTCGCTTACCTGGTTGTTGGTAACAGTGATGCCCGTGCGGGTAATCACGCGGTAGGCTGGCTGGCCGGTAGGCGCAGTAGTTGTCGGGAAAAACTCCACCCGGTACGTGCCCGCCGGAATGCCGCTGAGCTGAAATGCACCGGAGGCATCGGCGGCCGTGCTGAACGTATCGGGCACGGTGATGGACGAACGAATAGCCAGTACTTGGGGCAGGGCCGCGGCGGGCGTTACGGTGCCGCGCAAGCCGCCCGCAATGTCCTGAGCCACTACCCGAATCACGGGCTTCAGCAGGTAACGCTCCTTTTTGTCGTTGCCGGGCTTCCAGTTGCCGCGCTCCACAATGGACTTGGCCACGTCGAAATCCAAGAGGAGCTGGAAGGTCTGGCGGGCCTGCAGGGAGGCTTTATCCAGCTTGAGCTTCACCCCGGACGTCTGGCCGCTGGGCGTTTTCAAGTCGTAGCGCTGCCCGTCGCGGCCAATCACGTAGCTGTCGGGGCCAAGCAGCAGCCGGATTTCCGACAAGTCGCCGGGGGTGAAATCAGTACTGACCAGCAGAGCCGACTTCCCGTTTACGTAGTCCAGCACGTTAATCGTCTGGGCTTTGAAGGGTAGCAGCTGATATACGGCTGGGTCTTTCTCCTCCTTCAGGTGAACCTCAATTTTCTGCACGTCCAGCACTACGGTGCGGAAGTCGCCGGGGGCGTCCATCAGCCGCACTTCCAGCTTGGCCGCGTTAGCGGAGTCCGAAGAGTCGTTGTCGTTGCTGCAGCTGGCCAGGGCCAAGGGTGCCAGCAGGGCAAGGGGTAGTAAACGAGCGAGTTGCATAAATGAGTGGTTGTGGGAAACAAAAACAGGAAAGTCAGCCTACTACGTAGCCCTGACGGCGGCGTTCGGGCAAGAAGTTAGCCAACTTTTGCCTTTGCTCGAATAAAATAAGTTCTACAATCTGAAATTTGTGCTAAAAGGCCCTGTAAGCGCTGCCTGGCGTTTGCGGCTGACCTTCTATACTCTACTAAAACAACCGAAGCCTGCCCCACCAAGTGGAGCAGGCTTCGGTAAGGTAGGTGGTCGGCTCAGCTTAGTCACTGGCTTTAGCTGTATCGGCCGGCACTGGTTCGGCGGGTTTGGGCTGCTCGGCAGGCTTGGCCGGCTGGGGCTTGGGCTTACCGAAAAGGATGTTGTTCAGGCCTTGCTTGGCTTTGTCCTGGAGCTTGGCCTGGGCTTCGAGGCGCTTTTTCTCTAGTTCCAGCTGGGCCTTCTGAGTGAACTCCTGCTGCTTGCGCTGCAACTCCCGCTGCAAGCTGTCCTGGGCTACCTTGACCTGGGCCTGCATCTTCAGCTTGGCGTCGTCTACTTTGGCTTGCACAATGTTGCTAACCAGGTCTTTGGCCTGGGCCTTTACGCTGCCCGTAGTTAGCTTTACCTGCGGATTCGTGACGGTGCCGCCTATATTTAGGCCCAGCGTTACCCGGTCGGTGCCCTGCAGGTTGGAAACGCCGGTAAGGCGGGTGAGCTGGGAGTTGAGCTGGTTGCCGAGTTTGCCGGTGGGCACGTTCAGGGCCGTGACGTACTCCAGGCCGCCGCTGCTGATGTTGTTCGAGCCGCCCACCGTCATCTTGATCTGGCCCACGGTCAGGTCGAAGGGCTTTACCACAAAGTTGCCGTTGATGATTTCGGCCGCTACGTCCTTGTTGTCCACCGCAAACTTCTTCAATTCCTGAAACTGAGTCAGGCTGCTGATTTTATCCAGTACCGAGGAGTTGGCCACGGCGGCGCGCACTACTTCAAACAGGCCCTTGCCCGTGAGCGTGCTGTACCTGGGCATCATGTCGGGACCCATTTCCCCACTCACGTTGAAGTTGGTGGAAAACACGCCCTCCAGGCTGCTGGCCAGCGGCACCATGGCCTTCACCGAGTTAAAGGCCTTGAAGGCGTTCTGGAAGTTCAGGTTCTTGATGTTCAGACCCAGGTTAAACTTGGGATGGGCCAGGTCCTTGCTGCTGTAGCTGCCGCTGGTCGCAAAGGCGCCACCCAAGGTATTAAATGTCAGGCCGTTGAGGATGGCCGCTTGGTCGCGCACCGTTACAATGCCTTTCACGTTGTCGAGCTTGAGGTTGTCATACACTACCTGCTGCACGGTGGTGTTGAGCACCAGGTCAAACTCCTTCGGAATCTGCAGCACGCCTTCGGCCTTGGCCGGCGCCGGGCCGGTAGCCGCTACCGTGGGCTTGGCTGATACCTCGTCTACCATCCACTCGTTCACGTTGAAGCGGTTGCTGCTGACCGTCAGGTTGCCGCGCAGGGGCTGGCCGGGCACGAACAGGTAGCCCATGTAGTTGCTGATGGTGCCCGCGGCGGCAATGTCGGAGGAGCCCACCGAGCCGGCCATGTTCTGCAGCACAATCTTGTCGTTGTTGAAGGTAGCCGTGGCCCGGTTTACCTTCATGCCCTGGGGGAGGTCGGTGCTCTTGTAGGTGATGTTCTGGGCGTTAACCGTGCCCGAGGCCACGACCGTCTGGTAGCGGCCGGCCTCAATGTCGGCCATGTTGCCTTTGGCCGCCACGTTGCCGCTGAGGCGGCCCGTCACGGTCATGCCCTGGAGCGGGAAGATTTTGGTGAGCTTGGTCAGGTCCACCACGCCATGCACGTCGGTATCAAAGCGCAGCTTGTCCACGCCTTGGGTAGCCACGCGGCCCTGCAGCGGCTCCCCGTCCAGCAGCATCCGGAACTGCGGAATGTCCACGTGGGTGTCGTTGAGCTGGCCGGTGGGGTTCGTGACGGTGCCGGTGAGGGTCAGGTTTTCGATGGGGGCCGGAAACTGCTTGCTCTTGACGTAGCCGTTGGTCAGGTTCATCTTGGCCTGTACTACCGGCATCTGGGTTTGGGAGTAGATGCCGCGGGCCGTACCATCAACAAACAGCTTGCCCCGCAGCAAGAGGTCCTGCACCGGGTACACCTTCATCATTTCGGCCAGGTCCACGTTGGCCTTCACGCGGCCGTCCACCTTCATGGGCTCCAGCCCGTCGATGGCCACGTTGCCGTCAATCGGGTTGCTACCCAGGTCCAGGTGAAACTGCTTTACGTTCACTTTCACGTTGTTCGTGAAGCCCGAGGGGTTGTCCACCACCATGTCCACGTTGATGTTGCGGGCCCGCTGGGGCAGCTGGGGGTAGTGGAAGCTGCCCTCTTTCACTTGCAGGTTCAGGCCGTAGCCGGGCATCTTCACCTCGTTCTGCACGCCCTTGAAGTAGCCGTCAAACGCTACCTTGCCCGTGGCCTCTATGTCCTTGAACTGGGCCGTGTAGGCGCCGGGCACCAAACTCAGAATGTTTTTAAAGTCGGTTTCGAGGGCTTTGAAGGTCAAATCATAGGTGATGTCCGTATCGTTGGGCAGGCCAATGGTACCCTGGAACGAGGCCGGAAAGTCGTTCAGCTTCACCTGGTTGTCTTTAAAGGTGAACAGCATCTTTTCCAGGTTCATGGCCAGGGTCACGTCGGCGTCCAGCTTTTTGTTGGTCACGTACTCAGTGCCGTCGTACTGCATGGAGAAGCTTTCGGCCGTCGTCTGGCTCACCATGTCAAACACGTTCTGCTCGAAGTCGCCGGAGCCGGAGTGGTTCACGCCCCGCAGCTGCATCCCGAACGGAATCGTCAGGTCCTCGTAGCGCAGGCGGCCGTTATTGATCTGCCAACCGTGAATGGCCAGGCTTACGGCCGTCGTGTCCTGGCCTTTGGAGGCCGCCGCCGAGTCTGACACGTACACGTCCCAGTTGGCGCGGCCGCTCTTGAGCACCCGCAAACTCAGGTCGGGCAGCTCCAGGGTCACGTTCTTGATTTTGATCTGGCTACCCCCGATAACGCTCATCAAATCCAGCCCTACCCGCACTTGGGGCAGGTAGGCCAGCGTATCGCGGGCAAAGGAATCCTGGCCGATGACGCGCAGCTGGTCCAGGCGCAACGATAGGTCGGGGAAGGAGCTGAGCAGGGTCACGTCCACGTTGGCCGGGTCGTAGAGCACGGTGGCCTTCACCCGCTGGGCCAGCTGCTGGTCGAAGGCCGCTTTTATTCTATCCTTAAACAGGAGCGGGGCCAGGGCCAGGCCGGCTATCAGCACCACCAAAAATACCAGCAGCCCGACAAAGAATTTGCGCATAACGGTAGAGGAAAAAGAGAAGCGACGAAAAGGGCTGGCGGCCCCAAAATCCAATCAGCACGAAGTAGGCAAAAGTAGTGCGAAACCCCGCCGGCCGCGGGAAGAGGCCCTAAAAAAACGCTGAGGTTAAGTTTGGTAACGCCGTGGTCCGTCGCGTTGGTGCCAGAAGTCAGGAAAGAAAATCCCATTTTAGGCCCGTAGTCAGCGCCCAACGCGTACCAAAAGCCTGTTTCTCACCGTTAGGCATCATACTTATGAGCATGCTCCGCCCGTCGTACTTGGCTACTATGCAGCGCGCCCCGGTGAGGCGGTGCGCTTTGGCTACCGGATTGGTGCTCGGCGCTTGCCTCACGGCGCAGGCCCAGGACTTGTATTTTGCCCAGCCCTACGCCAACCGGATGCAGCTTAACCCGGCCTACGCCGGCCTGCTCGATGATTACAGCCTCACGCTTAGCTACCGCAACCAGTTCCCGACCCTGGCCGGCACCTTCCAAAGCAGCCAGCTGGCGGCCGACTACCGCTTCCAGAACCAGCGGAGTGCGGCCGGTTTGCTGGTCAACTACGACCGTACCGGGGGCATCGGCTACACCCGATTTCAGGCCGGCGGCGTGTATGCCCATCACCTGCGCCTGAATGAGCAGCTCAGCCTCAGTGGCGGCGCTTCGGTCAGCTACGGGTTGCAGCGGGTCAGCTACGGCAACCTGGTGTTTGGCGACCAGCTGTCGGATGAAGGTGTAACGCGCGATTTTAGTTTGGAAGTAGCAGACTATAAGCCGGTTCACTACGTTACTGCCAGCGTGGGCGGGCTGCTCTACACCAACCGGTTCTGGCTGGGCGCGGCAGCTCACCACCTGAACCAGCCGGACCTGGCGTTTGTCACCCAAACGACGCTGCCCCTGCGGCTTAACCTGCAGGCGGGCTACAAGCAGTATTTTGTGCGCACTACTATTAAAGGAGAAAATAAGGAAGTCAGCCTCTCGCCCACCGTGAGCTATGCCCGGCAGGGTGGCTCCCAGCGAGCCGAGGCTGGACTGTATTTTACCGCGACGCCCCTCACTCTGGGGGCCGTGTACCGCGGGGTGCCGCTGCCCGGGGCACCCAAGCCCCAGCAGGTCCTGACGGCGGTAGCGGGGGTAGCAGTGGGAAGTTTTCGGCTCGGTTATAGCTACGATGTGAGCCTCAGTCAGTTCAGCCGTGATTTAGGTGGCGCCCATGAAATTTCTCTGGCCCTTCGGGAGTTTGATTCGCTGGAAGCCGCTTGGCGCCGGCTGAAACGACGGAATTACCCGTCAATTCCTTGCCCCGCCTTTTGATTTTTTGTATTATTGCAGCCGACTTGCCTTGTCTAAACGCTTTTCTCACAGGTAGTTTCAACTTGATCATGAATTTTTCCAAGTACCTGCGCTTTGCTGTAGTGGGAGCCTGCGCGCTGGCCGCCTGTAAAGGTGGGCCTCCCACCGCCACCAAACCCGGTAAGTACAGCTCTACCACGGGCATTGAGTACAACACCGAGGAGGGCATGAGAGTGTCTGATTACCAGGGCATCCCGGAAGGTCCCGGTCTGGTATTCATCGAAGGTGGTCGTACTGTGTTGGGCTCCGCCGAAGAGGATGTGGCCATGACCCACGACAACATCGAGCGGACCGTGACTCTGGCTTCCTTCTACATGGACGAGGCCGAAGTGGCCAACATTCACTGGTTGGAATACCTGCACTTCGTGCGCAAAGACTCAGCTGAGGAGTTCTATCAGTCGGCCTTGCCCGACACCACGGTGTGGGCCCGCGAGCTGTCGTTCAACGACCCCTACGTGGACTACTACCTGCGCTACCCCGGCTTCCGCTACTTCCCGGTAGTAGGCGTAAGCTGGCTGCAGGCCAACGACTACTGCACTTGGCGCACGGCGAAAGTGAACGAGCGGTTGGCGGGTGAAGGCGACGAAGGCGACTCCGGCAGCAGCAAAGGCGGCGGGTTGTTCGGTCGTAAGAAAAAGAAAGGTGGTGACGCCGGCGACGCCGCCGAAGGCACTTCCGAGGACGGCGGCAAAACCAAAATTGCCATCGAAAACGGTAACACCCTGCCGAACTACCGTCTGCCCACCGAGGCTGAGTGGGAATACGCCGCGCAGGCCCTTATCGGTACCCAGGAAACGGGCAACGAAAACCAGGAAAACAAGCGCATCTACCCCTGGGATGGCCGTCAGGTGCGGAACCCATACGGCAAAGGCATGGGTCAGTTCCTGGCCAACTTCAAGCGGGGCCGCGGTGACTACGCCGGTATTGCCGGCTCGCTCAACGATGGCGCCATGATTACGGAGTACATCTATAACTACCCGCCCAACGACTACGGCCTGTACAACATGTCGGGCAACGTAAACGAGTGGGTGCAGGACATCTACCGTCCGCTTTCCTACGAGGACGTGGAAGATCTGAACCCCTTCCGCCGCAACGGCTTCCTGGACCCTTCGGAGAAGTACGACAAAAAGGGTTACCAGTCTCTCATCGACGACCACGTGCGCGTGTACAAAGGCGGTTCGTGGCGCGATGTAGCCTACTGGCTCTCGCCCGGTACGCGTCGTTTCATGGCGGAAGATTCCGCCACGGCTACCATCGGTTTCCGGTGCGCCATGATCAACGCTGGCTCGAACAAGTAACATTTCTGGCCTCGGCCTAAACAAGGAAAAGCCGCTTCGTACGAAGCGGCTTTTTCTGTTTTATAGCTTCTCACAAATCATGGGAAGTGACGCCCTACCGATCAGCGGTGGCAATGGTGGCGACGCTGACGGTAGCGGCGCCGGCGGCGAGCAGTACGGCGGCGCAGGCTTCCAGGGTAGCGCCTGTGGTTAGCACGTCGTCTACTACCAGAATCCGTCGGCCGGCCACCTGTTCTGGTTGGGCCACCTCAAAAACTTCGGCTACGTTTTGCCAGCGTTCCAGGCGGTTTTTGCGGGTTTGCGAGTCGGTGCGGGTGATGCGGCGCAGGCCGTCGGCTTGCCAGGGGAGGCCCAGGCCGGTGGCCAGGCCTTCGGCGAAGCTGTCGGCTTGGTTGTAGCCGCGCTGGGCTAGTTTGCGGGCGTGGAGCGGAACAGGCAGGATCAGGTCGAAGGCGGTAGCAAAGCCGGCCTCGGCTAGCTCCTGCCCGTACCAGCGGCCCAGTACCCGCCCAACGTCCTGCTGGCCGCGGTATTTAAGCTGGTGCAGCAGGTGCTGCACGCGGCCGTGCTTCTGAAAACGCAGGTAGCTGAAGGCGTGCTCAACTGGAAGCTTGCCCCAGAACCGGCGGGCCAAGGGGTTGTCCTTGGCGGGCAGGCGGTGATAATCCGTGTATGGTAGTTGGGCCCGGCAAGCTGTGCAAAGGTGGTCTTCGCCCCGGCTTAGCGGGTCCTGGCAGGCTAGGCAAACCTGCGGAAACACAAGCCCAACAAAGTCGGCGAGTAGGGTAGGAAGCGGCATGTATAGAAGGAATAAAAATAGCAGAGTGCGGTAGGGGGTAGCTGGCGCCCCGGCCATAGGTAGGGCGCTGGCGAACTTCTCCCTAATTTTAAGGTTTAAACGCGAATCCCCGAAATGCATCCGGCCCCCAACGCTGGCATGGCGTCGGGAAGAGCCCGCTGCCGTGCGGGAGAGCGGCGTATTTTTCATTTCACCCTTTGCCTACTTATGAGCCTCGTCTCAGAATTTAACGACTACCGCCAGCGCATGAACGAGAAGATCATGGCGGCCGATAATAAGGTGATTAAGCGCTTCTTCAACCTCGATACCAACACCTACCAGGAGGGCGCCCTGAACGTAAAAACCAAGGAGATGCTGGGCCTGGCCTGCTCCATGGTGCTACGCTGCGACGACTGCATCAAGTACCATCTGGGCAAGTGCTACGAAGAAGGCATCAACGACGAGGAAATCTATGAGGTTTTCGCCATTGCCAACCTCATTGGGGGAAGCATTGTGATTCCGCATTTCCGCCGCGCCGTGGAGTACTGGGAGGTGTTGAAAGAGGAAGCCACTGCCCTGGCCCCGCCCCACTCCCACGACGCCTAGCCATGCTGGACCCCCAGGAAACCGAAGCCCAGTTCGAGCAGCGCTGGTGGGAGCTGATGAACCAACTGCGGGAGCGGTTCGGCAAAAAGCCCGATCTGAATGCCCTGCTGCTACTCATTGGCGTGCAGGAACTGGGACAGGGTGCCGGCCCGTTTACCAAAGAACAGAAGCAGGACCTGATGCACATTGCTACCTGCCGCCTGTTCAGCCTCTCCGGCTACTACGAGCTAGACCACGTGGATGAGGAAGGCTGGCCCCACTACCGGCTGGTGCATGCCGTACCGTTTGCCAACCTCAAGGAGCAGGAACGGATGCTAAAGTGGCACATTCTAGAATACTTTGACTCCCAGGAAGATGAGTAGCCAGGAACGGGCGGCAGGGTAGCTCAAAGCCCGTCCGGCTAAGCTGGACGGGCTTTGAGCAATTCAGCAGCCTTGACTGTTCATCCAACCTAACTACCCGTAATGGCGCGGAACGTCGTGCTTCCTCGCCGGGGGGCCTATCCGATAAGATGAACATCATTTCCTATAACGTGAACGGCCTGCGCTCGGCCCTGAGCAAGGGGCTGGTAGAGTGGGTGCGCGAGGCCAGCCCCGATGTGCTGTGCCTGCAGGAAATCAAGGCCGGGCGGGAGCCGCTTGATGTGTCGGGCCTGGAAGCCTTGGGCTACCATGCCTACCTGCATCCGGCCCGCAAGCCCGGCTATAGTGGCGTGGCTACCTTCTCGAAGCAGAAGCCGCTGGCCGTGGTAGAAGGCTGTGGCACTGCGCTGTATGACGACGAGGGCCGGGTGCTACGCCTCGACTTTCCGGGGTGTTCCGTGCTGAACGTGTACATGCCCTCGGGTACCAGTGGCCCGGAGCGGCAGGCATTCAAGGTAGAGTGGCTGCACTTTTTCCGGCGCTACGTGCGGGAACTGCAGGCGGCCGGCACACCGCCCCTGGTTATCGGCGGCGACTTTAACTGCTGCCAGCGCGACATCGACCTGCACAACCCCAAGGCCAACCAGCAAAGCCCCGGCTTCACGCCGGAAGAGCGGCAGTGGTTCCAGGACTTGCTGGCCGATGGCTACACCGATTCCTTCCGCCACCACCACGGCGACGCTACCGGCCACTATTCCTGGTGGACGTATCGGGCCGGGGCCCGTGCCCGTAACGTAGGTTGGCGCCTCGACCACCTGTTAGTAGACCGGGAGTTACAGCCCCGTATCCAAGAGGCTCATCTGCTTCCCGACGTAGTACATTCCGACCACTGCCCGGCCCAGCTCGTGCTCAACGTGTAGGCCTGCGCATACGAAGCTGCCAGCGCCGCTACTTTACCCTCATGGAGGACAGGAGTAGCGGCACTGGCAGTTCAGCAACCCAGGTGCAGAGACTAGGCACTCAGGATGGCTTCGGCTACTTCCCGGCCCGAGGCCATAGCCGAATTCAGTGAGGGGTAGGCGGTATGGTCGCCGCACCGGTACAGCGTCTCGTTGAGCTTTAGCGTCTGACGAGCCGGCTGGCCCGGCCCGTACACCGGCAAACCGTAGGGAATAAAATACGTGCGCAAATGCGTCCACTCCGCAGCCGTGGGTCCGAACCAGGCCGTTAGCTCCTGGCGCAGGCGTGCGGTAAGCTCCGCTTCGGTAAGGCCATGCTCGCCGTGCGTACTCACGGAAACCAACTGCTGGCCAGCCGGGGCATACTGCGGGGCTACGTCGGAGGGGAAGGCCACGTTATGCGCCAGCCCGGTGGGGGAAGCATTGAGTCGCAGCAACTTATCGGGGCGGGTGGCCGAAGCGGGGGCCGCAAAGTAGGTGCAAGTAGTGCGGCGCCACTGCAGGGCCGGCGTATTGGTTGCGGGCGGTAGCAGGCGGCCCGCAGATTCTCCATCAACGGCTACTACCACGGCGGCCCCTACCCGGGTGGTGCCATCGGCTAAGCGTACCGTAGTGCCTTCGATGCTGCTGACGGGTGCCTGAAGCCGGACGCTGCCCTGGGGTAGGCGGGCTGCCAGCTGCTCAGGAATTTGCTGCATGCCCAAGGCCGGTAGGGCGGCCTCGCCTTCCACGAACTGCTTGAACACGAATTCGAAGAAATTGGCGGCCGTGCCCAGGCCTCGGTCTAGGTACACGCCCCCAAAAAAGGGCCGGAAGAAGTTCTGGATGATTTGCTCGCTCCAGCCGTACTGCCGCAGAAAGGTTAGCGTGTCAAGCTGATTGGTGCTATTGCGGCTGATGAGTTGGCCGCTGCTGAAGCCGCGCACGTGCTGCACCAGGCTGGCCAGCCGCAGCTTGTCGGGCAGGGTACCCACCCGCGAGGTTAGCGCCGAAAACGCTGCCGTAGGCTGTTGCAACGGGTTTACCAGGGTAGTCTGCTGGCCATCGGGCAGGCGGATGACGGCCCCGGAGCGGAACGCGCGCAGCTGCAGGGCCCCGTAGTCCATGAGGTGCTGCACCTCGGGGTACTTGGTTTGCAGCACCTGAAAGCCCCGGTCGAGGCGGAAGCCCTCCGGCGTAACGTCGGTCCGGATGCGGCCGCCCACCGCATCAGCGGCATCCAGCACCAGCACGGGCCGGCCGGCGCGGTGCAGGTAACAGGCACAGGTCAGGCCGGCCATACCGGCCCCAATGATAATAACGGGCAGTTGAGAAGCAGTAGCGGCAGTTGTCATACCCTGCCCAAACTGGAAAACACCCCGGAAGGTTGGGGCGCCCAAGCTGAACACCTCCGGCCCCTCTCCGCGCTGCCCGACCTACTTGGCCCCGGCGGCCGAATCTGGCGGGCAGACAGGGCGCAGCAAAAAGCGTTCGGCCTCACTGTAGCTGTCCAGGTCCGTAATGTAGATGCGCGACTGGTCGTAGTAAGAATCACCGGTCGGGCGTGTAATGCCCGCCCGAAAACGGCCTTTGAGAAACAGCTCCTCGGCCCTGATGCTCTGCCGCCCTGTTGCTTCGCGCACGCGCCAGCGGCCGGTAGGCAAGCCATTAAGCACGCTGCCTTCCACGCGCAGGCCGGCATCGGTGCGGTACCAGGAGCCCTGGCCGTCGCGCACTAGTTGCTGGCCATCTTCGGCCCAAAACTGCTGGATGAGCAGCGCCTCGCCCGTGCCAAAGCTCAGAATCTGCCGTTTCTGGCCCGATGGGTACCAGTAGGCCCAATTGCCCACCGGCTGGCCCCCGCGGTAGTACGCCCGGGTGGCTACCTCTCCGTTGGGGTGGAATACTTCAAACACGCCTTCCTTTTTCCCATTCTTATACGCACCGGTCAGGGCCGGCTGGGCCGTATGCATCCAGTAGTCGCGCACGAACCCGAAAAACATACCGGTACTATCTAGGCGGGCGTGGCGCCGAATGGTAGCGCAGCCCGGCGGACACAGTTCATAATCAGCGGTGTAGAACAAGGCCACGCTGTCGGACCCGAGCACCCGGTAGGGTCTAGCCGCCATAGCCCTGGCAAGCTGCGGGCGGCGGCTAGAGTCGGGCTGCTGCGCCGAAACCGAGAGAGTAGCTACGCACACAAGGAAGCTGGTCAGCAAGAAAATCAGGCGTCGAGAATACATAGTGCCCTTGCTAAGTATAGGAAAGATACGTAAGTCAACCAGTTGATAAGCAGGTGGTAAGCTGAGGTAGTGGGCCCGCGTCTCCACGTATCCATGCTGTGCTTCCGAGCCGCGCGACAAACCGGGAAGTATTGGCTGCTGTAACCTTTGGTTTCTCGCGTTGCTCAGCAGGACAAGCGGCTGTTTTGCACTTGTAGATATACACTAGCTGCACGGTCTCAAAAAAGCGGCTTGCGTTTCTTCATCACCTTGCGGGTTTTCATGGTGTAGAGCTCGGCCACGCCGCTGCGCTTGAAGCTGGCGCGCCACACGCCCATGCTCTGGCCCAGCTGGTAGCCAGTGGCCTGGTCCTGAGGGTATTGCTGTTGAATTAGGGCGTAGTCGGCGGTGGCAATGTCCTGGCCTACCTTGCCGTGGCAGCGCAGGCACAAGGCATCATTGAGCACCACGGGGCGCTGGTAAGTAAACTGCTCGGTGGCTGGCCGGGCCACGCGGCGGGTGGTGGTGTCGGCGGCGTTGAGGTCAGCGGGCGTGAGGGCGGCCCGGTGCGCCGGGTTGCGGGGCCGCGGGCTCATCCAGCCCAGCGAAGCCTGGAGCACGTTGGCCAGCGAATCGGTAGCAGGCAGGGCGGCGGGGCGGCAGAAGGGAAGAGCCGCGGCCACGCCGCCTTCCTGGAGCTTGGCGGCCAGCACCTGGCGCAACTCCCGCTCGGCGGTGCGGGTCAGGGAGTCGCCGGCCCAGCCGGTGGCCCGGAGCAGGTCTTTGGGCATGATGCGCTTTACCTGCCAGTTCTCGGCTTCCACGGCCAGCTCCTTGGTGTTGCTCAGGTGCTCAACCTGGTCGGAGTTGCAGGCGGAAAGGGGCAGAAAAAGCAGGGCGGCGCGGAGCAGGAAACGCATAAGGCATTGGCATTAAAGACGGCAGGCAAAGGGACACACTTCCGGGCATTCAACCAAAAGATACCCCCAGATGATTTCAGTGGCTGCGCCGAGCCGGCTCGGAAGGCCGTGAACTTAAGCCGTTTCCAGCAGGTAGGCGCGCAAGGCTTCGTACTCGGGCGGTAGCAAGGTACTGTGCTTGGGCTGGCGCAGCAGGGCCTGCAGCTCGGCGGGCACCGGCACAGGCTGGCCGGTGGCCGGCTCCACGGCGGCCGGAAACTTCACCGGGTGGGCGGTTTCCAGGAAAATGCCGCGGGCTTCGGGCCTCTGGCTAAGGTAGTCTTCCAGGGCGAAGAAGGCCACGGCTCCGTGGGGGTCCAGCAGGTAGCCCGTTTGCTGGTGTACCCGCCGGATGGTGGCGCTGGTTTCCGCATCCGAAACGGAGTAGCCGCTAAGCAGGTCCCGAATGACGGGGTACTCGTGGCGGAACAGCTCCAGAATGCGGCCGAAGTTGCTAGGGTCGCCCACGTCCATGGCGTTGGAAAGGGTAGGCACTGCCGGCCGGGCAGCGTACTGCCCGCTGGTCAGGTAGGCCGGCACGGCGGCGTTGGCATTGCAGGCGGCCAGAAAGTGCGCCACCGGCAGCCCCGAAACGTAGGCCAGCAAGCCCGCGCACAGGTTGCCGAAGTTGCCGCTGGGCACGGCTACCACCGGCGGCTGGTGGGTGGCGGCAAGGGCCTGCGCCACGCCGTAGCAATAGTACACTTGCTGGGGCAGCCAGCGGGCCACGTTGATGGAGTTGGCCGAGGTGAAGCGTCGCCGTGCCATCAGCTCCGGGTCCCGGAACGCCTGCTTCACCAGCCGTTGGCAGTCATCAAAGTTGCCCTGCACCTCCAGGGCCCGGATGTTCTGGCCCAGGGCCGTGAGCTGCTGCTCCTGCACCGGGCTCACCCTTCCGGTGGGGTAGAGAATCACGACTTCCACGCCGGGCACGCCCAGAAACCCACTGGCCACGGCCCCGCCCGTGTCGCCGGAAGTGGCTACCAGCACCGTAACGGGCTGGGTTTCGTGGCGGGAAAAGTAGCCCAGGCAGCGACTCATGAAGCGGGCGCCCACATCTTTAAATGCCAGGGTCGGACCGTGAAACAGCTCCAGGGCGCTGATCTGCCCGGTAACCGGCACCACCGGAAACGGAAAGCTGACGGTTTGCTCACAGATGCGGCCCAGCTCGGCTGCCGGAATGGTGGGGCCCACGTAGGGCTGCAGCACCGTGAAAGCCACCTCGGCAGAAGCCAGCTGCGGCAGCTGCTCCACAAAGCCCGCCGGAAAGCGCGGAATGGTTTCGGGGAAGTACAAGCCCCCGTCCGGGGCCTGCCCGGCCACGGTAGCCGCACGGAAGTCAACGGTTTTTGCTTGGCGGTTAAGGCTGTAGTAGCGCATGGGCTTAAGTCGCTATTGAATGGAAAGAAGACAGATCTGCGCTACTGGTTCTAGCAAGGGTACGTAGACAGCAAGGTTTCTACTCAAACCAAGGTTGCCGTGCAGCGCGCAGCATCTTACTTGGCTGATGTTGTGGTCGTAACTACGAAGTCAGCCCACGAGATGCTTCGCCTCCGGCTCTGCATGACGACCTTTTTATCGGCTGATCACGCATCCTAGAACGAGGTAGAGACGCAATATTTTGCGTCTCGGCACCAGAACGGCCGAAAACGCGTGTTCTCTACAACCTCAGCAACCAGGAGACGCAAAGCATTGCTACTTTACCTCGTTGTGGCTGGTTCAGCGCGGTCCTCATCAACTAGCACCTGGCAGCCTACCGGGTTGATAGTTGTTAGGTAAATAAGGTAGTCGAGGCCGAGGCGCTGGTAGGTAGCGTGCATTACGTTTTCTACGGCGCGGGCTGTGGCTTCGTCCTGACTGAGCATAAACAAGGAAGGGCCCGAGCCGGAAATGCCCCCGCCCAGGGCCCCGGCAATGCGGCTACCCTCCTTCACGTCCTGAAAGCCCGGAATCAGAATGCTGCGCACAGGCTCCACAATCACATCTTCCAGGGAGCGGCCAATCAGGGCGTAGTCGTGCTGGAGCAGGCCGGCCACCAGCCCGCCCACGTTGGCCCACTGCCGAATGGCGTCGCGCAGGGGTACTTCCTGCTTTAAAATCTTGCGGGCGTCGGCGGTCTTCACCTCAATCTGGGGATGAACCACCGTCACGAACAGGGGCGGCGCATCCAGCGGTACAATGTCGGGCGCGGGGGTAGTAGCCCGAATCAGGGTCACGCCCCCATAAATGGCCGGGGCAATGTTGTCGGCGTGGCGCACCCCGGAGGCTACCTCCTCGCCGTACATGGCAAACTGCACCAGTTCGGGCTTGCTGAACTGGTTGCCCAGCAGGTAGTTGAGGCCCACTACGGCCCCCGCCGCGCTGGCTGCGCTGCTACCAATGCCGCTGCCCGGCCGAATGACTTTGCGGATGCGCACCTCCACCCCAACGGGCTCCGGAACGGCATGGAGCATGGCCAGCAGGGCCGCGCCGGCCACGTTCTGAGTTGGCTCCGTGGGCAGGTTGAACTCGTCTTCGTTGATAAGCACTACTCCCGGCTGCTCGGTCAGCCGCAGCTTCATCACGTCATTGGGCTCATGCAACGCAAAGCCGAGCACATCAAACCCGCACACCACATTGGCCACGGTGGCGGGGGCCAGCACCGTAATAGAAGCAGAAGAAAAAAGCATGGAAGAGGTAAAAGGGGTAGGGTGATGCGAAGCTAAAAACCTGGCGCCAGCTTCGCGTACGGTTAAACGGCTTTCGGTGCTACAGCGCGGCAGTCGGCATTGCCCAGGCGCGGCATATCACGCCTGGGCAGCCATGTTTAAGCATATTTAAGACTGTACGGCGCGCAGCACGTCGGCAAATACGCCGGAGGCCGTAACCTCGGCGCCCGCCCCCGCGCCTTTGATGACCAGGGGCTGCTCCACGTAGCGGTTGGTATAGAACAAAACGGCGTTGTCCTTGCCTTGCAGGGAATACAGGTCGTGGGCTGGGGGCAGGGCCTGCAGGCCCACCCGGGCTTGCCCCACCGCGAAGCTTGCCACAAACCGCAGTTTCTCCCCGTTAGCGGCGGCGGCCTCATACAACGCCCGGAAGTGGGGCTCGTGCACGGCCAGCTGCTCGTAGAAAGCCGGTACGTCGCCCTCCAGGCAGGAGGCAGGCAGAAAAGGCTCGTTGTGGATGTCGGCCATTTCCAGTTCATACCCGGCCTCGCGGGCCAGAATCAGAATTTTGCGGGCCACGTCAACCCCCGTTAGGTCCAGGCGCGGGTCGGGCTCGGTGTAGCCCTCGGCCTGGGCCTGGCGCACTACCTCGGCAAAGGGTCGGGAGCCATCATAGGTATTGAACACGAAGTTCAGGGTGCCTGATAGGACGGCTTCCATGCGCTGCACCTCGTCGCCGCTGCGCAGCAGGTCGCCCAGGGTGCCGATGACGGGCAGGCCCGCGCCCACGTTGGTTTCAAATAGAAACTGGGTATTAAACTCCTGGGCCAGCGCCTTTAAGCGGGCATAGTTCTGGTATTCCGAGGCGGCGGCTACCTTGTTGCAGGCTACCACGGCCACGCTGCGCGCCAGCAGCTCGGCGTACACCTGGGCTACCTCGGAGCTGGCCGTTACGTCCACGAACACGGTGTTGCGCAGGTTCAGGGCCAGCAGCTGCTCCGTAAGCGCCGGCAGACGCAGGGCCTGGCCGGCGGCAAGGGTTGGCTGCCAGGCGGTCAGGTCGATGCCTTCCTCATCCAGCACGAACTGCCGGCTGTTAGCCAGACCGACCACCCGCAGGTTCAGGCGCAGCTTTTCGCGCAGCCAGGGCTGCTGCCGAGCCAACTGTTCCAGCAGCTTGCGACCTACGTTGCCCACGCCGGTGATTACCACGTTTACCTGCCGGGTAGTGGCCTCGAAGAAAGTTTCGTGGAGCACGTTGATGGCCTTGCGCACATCCTGCTGGCGGATAACGGTGGAAATATTCTTTTCCGAGGAGCCCTGGGCAATGGCCCGGATGTTCACCCCGTTCTGCCCCAGGGCCCCAAACAGGCGCCCACTAATGCCGGGGTGGTTTTTCATCTGCTCCCCCACCAGGGCCACAATAGCCAGCTCATGCTCACAATACAGCGGGTCGAGGCGGCCGGCGCTGATTTCGGCGGCAAATTCCGCGTCGGCGGCTTGCTGGGCTCGCTGGGCGTCATCGGCCCGCACGGCCACGGAAATCGAGTGCTCCGAGGAGCTTTGAGTGATGAGAATCACGTTGATCTGCTCCTGGGCCAGGGCCGCAAACAGCCGCCGTGAAAAGCCGGGAATCCCGACCATGCCGCCACCTTCCAGCCGCAGCAAGGCCACCGGCCCGATGCTGGAAATGCCGCGCACCATGGCTTGGTTGGCGGACGGGGCTACTTCCACCAGGGTCCCGGCATCTTCGGGAGCAAACGTGTTCTTGATCCAAAGCGGAATGCCCCGGTGCATAACCGGCTGGATGGTAGGCGGGTAGAGGACCTTGGCTCCGAAGTGCGACAACTCCATGGCCTCCTGATAAGAGATGCGCGGAATGGGCCGGGCGGCGCGCACCAGGCGCGGGTCGGCCGTCATCATGCCGCTCACATCCGTCCATATTTCCAGCTGGCTAGCCCCCAGCGCCCCGGCAAAAATGGCCGCCGTATAGTCGGAGCCGCCCCGGCCCAGGGTGGTGGTGCTGCCATCAGGCGCCGCGGCCACGAAGCCGGGAGCCACGTACAGGGCTGCCTCGGCCCCGTTTACCGCCGCCTGAATTTGTGGGTTGGTGAAAGCAAAGTCCACGGCCGCGTGGCCGTAGCGGGCGTCGGTGCGAATCAGTTGGCGGCTGTCGAGCCACTGGTGGGCTGTGCCTCGTGTCGTCAGCCCGGCTGCTACCACCCGCGAGGAGAGCAGCTCGCCGTAGCTTACCAGCCGGTCCAGGGTTCGGGCCGACAGCTCCCCCAGGGCAAAAACTCCGTCGCAGAGGCGTTCCAGCTCGTTGCAGTGGCTTTTTACGAAGCTCAGCACCCCGCTCTGCCCCGTAATCGGGAGCAGTTCCCGCACTACGTCTAGGTGGCGCTGCTCCAGCTCCTGCAATTGCTCCCGGTAGCTGGCATCGGCCGCGGCGGCCCGACGACCGGCACTAATCAAGGCATCCGTAACCCCACTTAGGGCCGATACGACCACTACGGTGGGCTGCTGGCGGGCAGCCGCTTCGGCCAACTCCAGCACACGTTTGATGTTGGCGGCCGAGGCCACCGATGAACCTCCGAATTTGAGAACCTGCATAAGCGTCACGTCAAGGGCACTACCAGTGGAAAGGACAAGAAAAAGCCCGCATCGGTCCGGTAGCTCCCTGGAGTAGGGCTTACCGGCGAGGCGGGCGGCGAATACAAGTGAAAAAGGAGTTCCGCGGCCCGCTTAGCGGGTTGTGGTCACGGTTGTCCGGGTGGCAATCGGGCTGATTGTCAGGGCGCAGCAGGTAACATGGAAGGCACGAAGCAAGGCCATGAGCGCGGGGTTGGTGGCCCCAAAGTAGGAATTTTTTGAAACGATACGTGTTTGGAATAGAAATAATTTGAGTGCTAGCCGGCCCTCATTGGTGCGCTCCAAGCTGGTGACGCCCCCCGCAGGTGATGCGCCTGTGGGAGGCGTTGTTTAGAAATCATCAGGCAGAGGAAGCACGCAAACCGCAAGGCTCCTAGCGCTTCTGATCCAAGCGGTTCAGCCCTGTTTAAGGTCGGCTTTGATTCCGTACCTTTGCACTCCCAATACATTTTCTGAAGGCAAGATGCTAGACAAACTGGAGGCCATCCAACGGCGCTTTGAGGACGTGAGCGAACAGCTCACCCAGCCCGAAGCTATGAGCGACATGAAACGCTTCAAGGCCCTCAACAAAGAATATAAGGACCTCGGCAAAATCGTGACCGAGTACAAGGCTTACCAGAACGTGCTGGCCAACATCGACAGCACCAAGGAAGTTATTGCGACCGAAAAGGACGAGGACTTCCGCCAGATGGCCAAGGACGAGCTGGAAACGCTGTACCCGGAGCAGGAGCGGCTGGAAACCGTTATTAAAGAGCTGCTGATTCCTAAGGACCCGAACGACAGCAAGGACGTTATCATGGAAATCCGGGCCGGGGCCGGCGGCGACGAGGCGGCCATTTTCGCCGGCGACCTGCAGCGCATGTACATGCGCTACGCCGAGAAAAACAACCTGCGCATGGACCTGATTGACGCCACGGAAGGTACCTCGGGCGGCTACAAGGAAATTATTCTGGCCGTGAAGGGCGAGGACGTATACGGCAAGCTCAAGTTTGAGTCGGGCGTGCACCGCGTGCAGCGCGTGCCGGCCACGGAAACTCAGGGCCGCATCCATACCTCCGTTGCCTCTATTGTGGTGATGCCGGAGGCCGAGGAGCTGGACGTACAGATTGATATGAACGAGGTGCGCAAGGACCTGTTTATGTCGTCGGGTCCCGGCGGACAGTCGGTAAACACTACCTACTCGGCCGTGCGCCTAACCCACTTGCCCACCGGCATCGTGGCCCAGTGCCAGGACCAGAAGTCCCAACTCAAGAACTTCGATAAGGCCCTGGGCGTACTTCGCTCCCGCCTCTACGAAATCGAGCTGGCCAAGAAAAACGAAGCCGAAGGGGCGGCCCGCAAGAGCATGATTGGCGGTGGCGACCGGTCAGATAAAATCCGCACTTACAACTACCCCCAGGGCCGCGTAACGGACCACCGCATTGGCTATACTGTGCACAACCTGAGCGCGGTAATGGACGGCAACATCGACGACTTTGTGGAGCAGCTGCGCCTGGCCGAAAGCGCCGAGCGCCTCAAGGAAGGTGTTGGCTAGGATACTTTAACGCTACCAGCCCCGTTTGTCATCCTGAGCAGAGCGAAGGACCTTATCACGCGTAAACGATTGACGTAACAACGTCCTGTTCCCACGTGATAAGGTCCTTCGCTCTGCTCAGGATGACGTTTTTAAGTTAGTTAGCTTACTGCCATTTATGCGCTTTTTACTCCCGCTGCTTCTGCTGCTCTCGGCCGCTACGGTTTTGCTACCCGGCTGTGAGCCCAAGGAAGACCTCGTGACGACCGATAGCAGGGCCAAGCTGGAGTTCTCCCTTGACACGGTGAAGTTTGATACCGTGTTCGTGACGGTGGGCACCGTGAGCAAGCGCCTGTGGGTGTACAACCGCAACCCGCGAGCGGTACGCGTGTCGGAAATCAGCCTGCAGAGCCAGCCTGGCATCACCTACAACCTGCTCATTAACGGGGATGCCGGCTCCGTAGCCCGCGACGTGGAAATCAGGGGTAAGGATAGCCTGTTGGTACTGGTACGCGCCACCATCGACCCCACGCCCAGTGACCTGAAGCCCTTCGTGCTGGTGGATAACCTGCGCTTCCGCACCAACGGCAACGACCAGCAAGTGAAAGTGGTTAGCTACGGCCAGAACGCCTACTTCCATACTCGCGACGAAATCAGGGTCAATACCACCTGGAAGGCCGATAAGCCCCACGTTATTTATGACTACGCGCTGGTTGATTCGGCCACAACGCTGACCATTGAACCCGGCGCCCGAATTTATTCTCATGCCGGCGCGGCCTTGCTGGTGGGCGGACAACTGCTGGTCAGCCCTACCTTCCGGCCCACGGGGGAGTTGAAACCCAATGACCGCAACTTTGTGTACTTCCAGGGCGACCGGCGCGAGGAAGAGTACGCCAACCGGCCGGGCCAGTGGGCGGGCATCTGGTTTTTGTCCAGCAGCCGTAATAGCGTAGTGCGCTTTGCCCAGATCAAGAACAGCGCCTTCGGGCTGCTGGTCATCAATCCGCGCAATTTGCGGCCGTTCCCCAGCGTCACGGTCGAGAATTCTATTATTCAGAACATATCCAGCGCCAAGCAGGCTTTCACCAATTCGGGCCTGCGCATTGGCCTGGAAGGAGCGGCCATTCTGGGGCTGTCGGCTGATTTTACCGTGCGCAACACGCTGCTAGCCAACTGCGAGCAGTACGCTGTGTTTGGTGCCCAGGGCGGCACCTACCAGTTCGACTACTGCACCATTGCCAACTATGCTACGCTGGCTAACCGCCAAACCCCTTCGTTTCTGCTGGCCGATGCCATTGAGGTGAATGGGCAGGCCCGGCCCGCCATTGCCCCCCGCCTGACCATGCGCAACTCCATTGTGTGGGGTAATTCCCGGAACCTGGAAGAGCTGGCTTTCGTGAACGGGGAGCAGTACGCGGGTAACATCAGCATCAGCACCAGCGTGTTGCTGACCAAGAAGTATGACAACACGGGGCCCCTGGGGCAGGCCAAAAACGGCAACATCCTGAACCCGCAGCAGGGCCCGAACTACCTTTTCCGCAGCACGCCCTCGCGCCCTCTTGGCAAAACGCTGGACTATCAGCTCGATACCCTTTCGCCGGCCAGTAACAAAGCCCTGCCCTTGCCCAGCATCACCACCGACCTGCTCAACCGCCCCCGCCTCAGTCCGCCCGATATTGGGGCCTACGAGCGGAAAAATCCGTAGTCAGCCTATGCAGTTACTTCAGAAGCGGTTGCGCCTGCCGGCCGTGAGCCGGGGCTTCCATTTGATTACCGATTTGCTGGTGGCCGAGCTGCCGGAGCTGGAGCAGCTACAGGTAGGAACCGCCCACTTCTTTATTCAGCACACCTCAGCCAGCCTGAGCATCAACGAAAACGCGGACCCCACCGTGCGCCACGATTTCGAGCAGTTCTTCAACCGCACCGTACCCGAAAACGCCCCCTACTTCCGCCACACCCAGGAAGGCCCCGACGATATGCCGGCCCACCTTAAAGCCAGCCTGCTAGGCCACGCCGTGAGCGTGCCCATCAGTCAGGGCCGGTTGGCGCTGGGCACCTGGCAGGGCATCTACCTGGGGGAGCATCGGAACCACGGCGGCCGACGGTGGATAGTAGCCACGTTGATGGGCAAGTAGGCTGTAGCCGGGATAAAAGGCACTGCGTAAGCGGAATAGGCAGCGTAAGCAAGCCACCCGCCCACAGTTTGCGTATAGGGCAGAAAGCCCCCTGATCATGCTTGCTGCCCTGTTTCTATCGTCTGCTAAAGCTGCCTCGGCTACCTCGCTCTACGCCGCGGTGCTGCTAAGTGCCTGCGGTATGGATACCGAACGCACCGAGCTGCCCGCTAGCCGGAAAGCTGCCGCGCAGCAGGCGCGCCCGGGGCGGGCGGTCCGGCCAGCCGCGCCGGCCGCTACCCGCATAGTGCGCCTGACGAATGATTCCTTGGCCGGTCAGCCTTTCGGGGAAGAGCCGACGGTGCCGGAATTACTCGCCAGCGGGGCCAAGGTAGTGGCGCGCCGACCCTACAAGAACCTGCACGAAGCTGGCCAAATCGACACTATTCTGCTGGTGCGCCACCAGGGCAATGTGTTTGAGTTCTACCGGGCCCCGGAGAAAGACCTGCTCCGCGACGCTACCATCACCAACTTCCAGCCCGCTTACGGAAGACGCCTGCGCACTCGCCTGGAGTCAGCTTGCCGCTCGGCAGCTCCCACCACCGATAAAGTCCGGATTGGCGATACGGAGCGTACCAACTACGTATCCGTCATTTACCAAAGCGGCCGGCTAAGCGCCGTGCACGTGGAGCCCTACCTCGATTAGGCGTTCAACCTTACAACACCCGGCTTTGCACCGAGTAGCGCACTGAATCGAACAGCACGAGCTTTTGCACGCCGCGTACCTGGTAGCTGGCTACTTGGCCGTTCTGACAGCGTAGGGTCATGGTTTTGGCCGAGTAAACCAGCGGGTTATCCTGGGCTACCGTGGCCGTCATTTCTCGCACTACGGCGCCTTCGCTTAGCACTGTGAGCTGCTCTACGGGGTGTTCAGTGCCGGGCTGCCGACGGTAGCTGCGCCGGGTGAGGCCCTCGGCGGTTGTGGCGGAGTCTACTTGATACAGGCCCCGCAGGGCGGGCTTGTTGATGTCGGCCTGCTGAAAAATCTGTAGCTCTTTGGCCCAGTCTAGTTGGGTTACGCGGGTGGTTTCCTGCTGACCGTCGCGGAGCAGGACCTGTTTTTCCACGGCGGGCTGGCGCTGATTTAGTAGAGTAGCCTGCTTTTCCAGGAAACCCAGCAGGTTGAAATACGTCGGCTTGCGGTTCGCCGGGTTGGGGCGCACGGTAGCATCCTCGCCAGCTTCACAGGCGGAAAAGAGTACTACCATGCCAGCCAGCCAGAAGAAACTACGCATTCGGGGCCGTTTCGGGGCGGAGCAGGCTCTGACCGCCCATTACATCGGGTTGGGGTAGGCCCATCAGCTGTAGTACCGTGGGGGCAATGTCGCCGAGCTTGCCATCAATGAGCGTACCACGGTAGTCGTTGGAGGCCAGGATGCAGGGCACTAGGTTGGTGGTATGGGCCGTGTTGGGCGTGCCGTCCGGGTTAATCATCATGTCGGCGTTGCCGTGGTCGGCAATAATGATGCAGGCGTAATCAGAAGCCAAGGCTGTTTCGATGACGCCACGGGCGCACTCATCTACCGCTTCGGCCGCCTTTACGGCGGCAGCAAACACGCCGGTATGGCCTACCATGTCGGTGTTGGCGAAGTTCAGCACCACAAAGTCGGCCGACTTGGCCTGCAGCTCGGGCACCAGGGCGTCGCGCAGCTCGTAGGCGCTCATCTCGGGCTGCAAGTCGTAGGTTGCTACCTTGGGCGAGGCCCGCATGATGCGTTTCTCTCCCTCGAACTCTACCTCCCGGCCGCCGGAGAAGAAGAAGGTAACGTGCGGATACTTTTCCGTTTCGGCAATGCGAATCTGGGTTTTATGGTGCGCGGCCAGCACTTCGCCCAGGGTTTCCTCCAGGTTGTCTTTCTCGAAAATGGGCGTGACGCCGGCAAAGGTGGCGTCGTAGTTGGTCATGGTCAGGTAGTGCAGGCTGAGCCGGCGCATCTCAAAGGCGTGGAAATCCTGCTGGGTCAGGGCCTGCGTGATTTCCCGGCCCCGGTCGGTGCGGAAGTTAAAGCACAGCACCACGTCGCCCTCCTTGATGGTGGCCAGCGGCTGCCCGTCGGCTCCTACCTTAATAATGGGCTTCAGGAATTCGTCGGTTACTCCTTCTTTATAGGAGTCTTGCATGCTCTGAATCAGGTTCTGGGAGGGCGCGCCCTTGCCGTTTACCAGCAGGTCGTAGGCCACTTTCACCCGTTCCCAGCGGTTGTCGCGGTCCATGGCGTAGTAGCGGCCCACGATGGAGGCAATTTTGCCGCTAGCCCCGCGCTGCAGGTGCTGCTCCAGGTTGTTCACGTAGCTAACGCCACCCTTGGGGTCGGTGTCGCGGCCATCGGTGAAGGCGTGAATAAACACGTTGTGCACATCGGCGTCGTAGGCCAGAGTGCACAGGGCTTTCAGGTGCTCCAGGTGGGAGTGCACGCCCCCGTCGGAGAGCAGGCCCATCAGGTGCACGGGCTTGTTGTTGAGGCGGGCGTACTCGAAGGCTTTCACTAGGGCGGGCATGGCGCCCAGCTTCCGCTCCCGGATGGATTTATTGATGCGCACCAGGTCTTGGTACACCACGCGGCCGGCCCCAATGTTCATGTGGCCTACCTCGGAGTTGCCCATCTGCCCGTCGGGCAAACCCACGGCCTCGCCGGAAGCTTGCAGGCGGCTGTGGGGGTAGCGCTGAAACAGCGAATCGACGAAGGGCGTACGCGCCTGATCAATAGCCGATACCTCTTTGTTCTGCGCCAGACCCCAGCCGTCCAGAATCACCAACAATACCTGTTTGTTCATGGCAGCAAAGATAGGCCAGATGGGCCGAAACGCCCGCATTTTCCCTAACTTGGCTGCCAGGCTAGGCCGCTAAGTGCAATACCCTGGGGCCGAATCTAGGTTGGCATAGTTTTCGCGAGCTGCATGACGAACTCTTTACACTAACATGAAACGCAACTTCTTTCTGGCCTTCGCCCTAGCGTGGAGCCTGTTGCTATCGGTGGGTGCCCTGGCTCAGGGCGAAGCTTTTGGTCCCGTGCGCAACGCCATCCGCAGCTCCTCCTCGCGCGATTTGGCCGGCTTCTTTGCCCCTACCGTGGAGCTGAGCTTCGACGGGGACAAGCAAAGCTACAGCGCCACCCAGGCCGAGTTCGTGATGAAAGACTTCTTCGCGAAACACTCCCCGGCTTCTTTTGACTTTATTCACTACGGCGGCAGCAACGAAGGAACGCCCTATGCCGTGGGCAAATACACCGGAAAAGATGGCGCCTACCGCATGTTCGTGAAAATGAAAGCGGCCGGCGGCAACCTCAGAATTGCTACTATCGACTTCACCAAGGAGAACTAGCGTCTCTTTCAACTTGCCTCTCTCCCAGCGCCGCGAAGCTTTCTTCGCGGCGCTTTTTTGTGCCCAGCCGCGGGTCGGAAGTGGCCCCTGCCCAACTCCGTAGAACCCCGTGGGGTAGGGGTAAAGGCTGCCTCGTACGCGTCGCGCGGGCCCCCGGGAAGCAGGGATGGTTAAGTAGGGGCATTTTTGACTATTTTTGCCCCGTGCAAACGCCCCCCTACCTCACCCCGGAAGCTCTATCCACGTTTATCCGCACGGCATTAGCTGAAGATGTCGGCGACGGCGACCATTCGGCGCTGTCGGCCATTCCGGTTGAGGCGCGCAATCGGGCCCACCTGCTCATTAAGGATGAGGGCGTACTGGCTGGCGTGGAGCTGGCCCGCCATATCTTCCGGGCGGTAGATGCCGACTTGCACCTGGCGCCGCGCCTGGAGGACGGAGCCCGCGTAAAGCACGGCGACATTGCCTTTACCGTGGAGGGCCGCGCCCAGAGCATTCTGACGGCGGAGCGGCTGGTGCTCAACTGCATGCAGCGCATGAGCGGCATTGCCACCCGCACGGCCCACCTGACCAGCTTGCTGGCCGGTACCCGGGCCCGTCTGCTCGACACCCGCAAGACCACTCCCAACTTCCGGATGTGCGAGAAGTGGGCCGTGTTGATTGGCGGCGGCGTGAACCACCGCTACGGGCTCTTCGACATGATTATCCTGAAGGACAACCACGTGGACTACGCCGGTGGCGTCCGGCAGGCCATTGCGGCTTCCCGCGCCTACCTGGCGCGCACCGGCCGGCAGTTGCCCATCGAAATTGAAACCCGCAGCTTGGCCGAAGTGCAGCAAGCCCTGGAAGCCGGCGGCATCGACCGGATTATGCTCGATAACATGGCGCCGGCGCAACTGCGCGAGGCCGTGGCCCTGGTAGCGGGCCGCTACCCCCTGGAAGCCAGCGGCGGCATCACCGAGGAAACCATTGCCGAGGTAGCCGCTACCGGCGTCGATTACATTTCCGTCGGGGCCCTGACCCACTCCATCCGGAGCCTCGACATGAGTTTGAAAGCCTTTTAAGCGGTGAAATGGTGAGATAGTGAAATAGGGCGTGTCGTTTCGTTTGCGAAAGCTGCGCAGCACCGGCCTCCTGAACAGCAAACTCACCAAGTCACTAATCACCATTTCACTTTATGCAACTCCCCAACCAACGCGGCGGCTACCGGCAGCAACAGCAGCAGCAAGGCGCTTCGCCCCTGGCCATCCGCACGAAAAAGCACCAGCTTGACACCGATACCTACACCAAGATGGCCATGGCCCGGGTGTGGCGGCGCGAGTGGTGGTACGCCCTTATTCCGTTCGTGATTGGGTTGTTGCCTGCCATTATTTGGCCCTCGTGGTGGTGGCTGGCCGGGGCGCTGCTCCTGACGCTGCTGTACGTACTATTCCGCTCGGCCCAGGTAACGGGCGTAACGCAGGTAGAACAAACCAAGCCGCTGTTTGAGAAGTTGGGCTATGAGTTTGATAACAAGCAGATTGTGCTGCGTCGCAACGAAAAGGAAGGCATGCGCCTGACCTGGGACATGATTGGCGACGTAAAGCGCGAGGCCGATGGTTACCTCCTTTCTCTGCGCGCCCCGGAGCTACCCCAGGAGCTGAAAGGCTGGCGCCTGTGGATGGCCAAAACCTTCGATACCCCAATTTTCCTGCAAGTGCCGGACCGCATCTTCAACTCCCCCAACGACCAGAAGCTGTTTGATGCCATGCTGCGTCGCAAGAACCTGCTGCCCGGTGGCGGTCCGGGGGCCGCTTAAAGCCCGGCCTTAACCTGCCCGGTCGTTTTTTCGTCATACCTCTTATTCAAGATTCCGTTTTCTTCTCATGAGCAAGCAACTCGTACTTTCTGCCCTGGCCCTGGCTACGCTGGCCCTGAACGCGTGCAGCAGCGAACCTTCGGACTGGCGCGCCGACAAAAAAGTATCGGTGGATATGGTAGAGCCCGGCAGCCGCTCCTCGGACAACTTCGACCAGAACACGGAAGAAGCCGCCCACCAGTCGAAGGGCGGGGCCATTGAGCGCCCCATTAGCTCAGAAGTTACCCTGGACGAGCCGAACGCCCGCGACCGGGTAACGGCCGAGGAAGTTCGCACGGCTGATGCCAAAGACGCTACCCACACCAATAGCGCGGAAGCTATTGAAAGCGACAAGAAAGCCGTCGACGACCACAAGGCGGAAACTGCCGAGCCCACGCCCAAAAAGTAGCGCCGGGTCCACATGATGTCTTTCTGGAAATCAACGGTAACGGCCGTTTTGCTCACCGCCGGGGCATTGCTGGCCAGCTGCCAGTCGAAGCCCGCGGAGCAGGCCGCCGCTACTGCTGCTCCCAACCCGGCACCCACCGATAGCACGGCCCTACCCGTAGCCACGGCCGCCTACCTCTGCCCCATGGGCTGCGAAGGCAGCGCCAGCGACAAGCCCGGCAAGTGCCCGGTCTGCGAGATGCAGCTGGAGCCCAACCCGGCCGCCACGCCTACCAAGGCGCTTTGATTTAAACAAACGGAGGTTCATATTTGCAGCGCTGTTGCAAATATGAACCTCCGTATTTGCCTATACAACGACAAAGGGGCGTGCAAGCGCCCCTTTGTCGTTGTAGTACCCCGTCCTCTTGCTTATGCTGCCTGCGCCCCCCGAAGAATGGTTTAGCACCTGGTTTGACTCGCCGTACTACCACCGGCTCTACCGGGAGCGAAACGACGAGGAGGCCCGGGCTTTCCTGGCGAATCTGCTCCGGTATCTGCACCCAAAACCCGGGGCCCGTCTCCTGGACCTAGCTTGCGGCAAAGGTCGCCACGCCTTGTACCTGAGCGAGCAGGGCTACGAGGTAACAGGACTGGATTTGTCGCCGGAAAGCATCCGCCACGCCCGGCAGTTTGCCCATGAGCACCTGCACTTTCACGTGCACGACATGCGGCAGCCCCTGCTCACCGGTCCTTTTGACTTCATTTTCAACCTGTTCACCAGCTTCGGCTACTTTGCCCAGGAGGCCGACAACGTCGTGGCCCTGCGCAACGCGGCCGCGGCGCTGCGGCCCGGGGGCAAGATGGTTATCGACTTTCTGAACACGGACTTAACCATCCGGCAGCTGGTAGCGCACGAAACCAAGCGGGTAGAAGACACGGAGTTTCGGCTGTACCGTCATTTTCAGCACGATTTCATCGTCAAGGAAATTCGCTTTTTGGATGCCGAGCAGCAGGAGCAGCACTTTGAGGAACGGGTGCGGGCTCTAAGCCAGGAGCGGTTCGAGGAGTATTTCCGCATGGCAGGCCTGCGTTTGGTGGAAGTGCTGGGCGACTACCAGCTTACCGCCTTTGATGCCGCTACCAGTCCCCGCATGATTTTCGTGCTTAAAAAATAAGAATTCCATGTGCTAACCAAGGCAAAGGGCCTTTCCCGCACCTCAGCACCTTACCCCTATTAACCCACTTACTACATGTGGTTTGCCGTTTTTGCGTTGTTTCTGACTGTGCTGGGGGCCAGCTGGCTGACCCGGCTGGTACCAACGGCCCGCACCACCTGGATGAAGCCACTGCTGGCTTTTAGTGGGGCCTACCTGTTCACCCTCACCGTTACCCACCTGCTGCCGGAGGCGCTGCAAATGCAGCCCGGGCACCGCGTGGGCTACTTTGTGCTGGCGGGTTTTTTCGGGCAGATGCTGCTGGAGGTTTTCTCCCAGGGCGTGGAGCATGGGCACGTCCATCACCACACCGAGCACGCCGGCCGGGTGCCGTTTCTGCTGCTGTCGTCGTTGGTGCTACACTCGTTTCTGGAGGGCAGTATTCTGGTAAAAACCCCCGCCGCCGGCGACGTGAGCCAGAACTTCTACGCTATTGTGGCCGGAGTGGCCTTGCACCACATTCCGGCCGCCTTTGCCCTGATGGCGGCCCTGTTGCTGCGTTTGGGCTCTTTTCGGCGGGCATTGCCGTATCTGCTGCTGTTTGCCGTGGCGGGTCCAGCGGGCATTATTGTGAGCAACTTTGTGGTGCTGGAACAGCTGCTGACCGGCGGCCTGTACGCGGCCCTGCTCGGGCTGGTGGCCGGTAATTTCCTGCACGTTTCCACTACCATCCTCTTCGAAACCAGCCCCGACCACAGCCTGAACGTGCGCAAGCTGGTAGCCACCCTGGCCGGCTTGCTGCTGGCTCTGCTGGTGGATGTGGGGTAGGAGAACAAACAATGGGGTGGTGCCGGCCACGAGATTCAGCGGTGCCTATGACAAGCCGTGCAGTAAGTAAAATGCTGATTGTTTGGGGTAGGTGGACAGCTAGCACTACACACTTAACAAGAACGGTAATTCCGAGCCTCGGCGGTGCGGTGGGGCGAAGCTGTTTGAACTGTACTTAGCAAGAACGGTCATTCCGAGCCCCGCGAGGAATCTCGCGTGCTGATGTTGGATTACCATTACAACGTCAGCACGCGAGATTCCTCGCGCGGCTCGGAATGACCGTTCTTTCTTTTACTATCCACGCACTCTAGGCTGGGTGGGCAGTAGTAAGTGACCGTCATGCTGAACCGAGGGCGAGGCATCTCTACCGCTTCGCCTAAATAAGTACGAGGAGTTGCTAGAGGGAGAGATGCTTCGCCTCCGGCTCAGCATGACAGTTTAAGGTCGTTAGTGATTAGCGCTTCAGCTACTGATAAAAACTTAGTCCGGTAATAGAAAAAAGCGCCTTGCTCAGCTGAGCAAGGCGCTTTTTCAGTCTAGGTTATCTACCGTTAGCGGCGCGGGGTAGTCCGGCGAACCGGGGCCCTTTTCGCGGGAGCTTTTTTGGCCGGAGCGGCGGCTTTCACCGGAGCAGGCGGAATAGCGGGAGCCGGGCCGTACTTGGTTTCGGCGGGGTTCGGGTCGCCGGGCAGGTACACGTCGAACTCTACGCGGCGGTTGAGGGCGCGACCAGCCTCCGTGGTGTTCGGGGCAATGGGCTTGCTCTCACCGTAGCCGTGCGATACGATGCGGTCCTCGGCAATGCCTTTGCGCAGCATGTAAGCCCGGGCCGAAGCAGCGCGCTCATCCGACAGGCGCAGGTTGTAATCGTCGTTGCCTACGTTATCGGCGTGGGCCGAAATACCGAGGAAGTAGTCGGGGTAGTCGTTCAGGATTTGCACCAGGCCATCGAGGGTCGGGAACGAAATCGGCTTCAGGGTCGCCTTATTAAACTCGAACTGGATGTACTTGGTAGCTTCCTGCAGACGCTTTTTCTCCTCAACCTTCATTTCCGGGCAGCCTTTGTTGGAGGCCGGGCCGGGGCGCTGCGGGCAGCGGTCCTGGTAGTCGGGAACACCGTCGCCGTCGGAGTCAACGGGGCAGCCGTTGGCGTCTACCTTCACACCGCCGGGCGTATCGGGGCACTTGTCGTTCTGGTCAATTACGCCGTCGTTATCGGAGTCGGGGCAGCCTTGCAGTTCAGCTTTGCCGGGGGTATCGGGGCACTTGTCGTCCCCGTCGCGCACCCCGTCTCCGTCCCGGTCGGGGCAGCCTTCCAGAGCCGCGAGGCCTTTTTCCGTGGGGCACTTGTCTTGGTAGTCCGGAACACCGTCGCCGTCACCGTCGAGGGGGCAGCCATTAGCATCCACGGCTACACCGGCCGGGGTGCCGGGGCACTTGTCTTTGCGGTCCGAAACGCCGTCGTTGTCGGTGTCTTTGGCTTTACCCAGGGCAACGTTCAGGCCCACGGTGTGCTGCAAAAACCGGTCGTCGATGCTGTTATCGTCGCGGGCGGGGTCGCCGTCGATGTTGGCGTTAAGCGGGAAATGCTGGCCGGTTTGCACGAACAGGTGCACCGCGTCGCCCAGCCGGAAGTCAATGCCAGCGGCCCCGAACAAGTCGAAGTAGTTTTTATCCTGGTCGGTGACTTCCGTGCGGTTGTTGCGGAAGATGGTGCCTTCGCGGCTGGTGTAGGTCAGGCCCGGGGCCGCCAGCAGGTAGGGGCGCACGGGCGAATCCTCACTCAGCAGCTTGAACTTCAGGCCCAGGTTCACGTTCACTACGTTAGTGGCGAAGTTACTGCCAAAATAAGGTCTGCCAGCGGGGGCGTTCTTCTTAAGCTCCACGTAATTGCCGCTCAGCTGCAGATCCAGGCCACTGGTGAGGTAGCGGCTGAAGGTGATGCCGGGCGCGTACTTGTTTTCGCTCCAGTTCCAGTAGTCAGAACCGAAGTTGCCCTTGTACTGCATGGCACTCACGTTGAGGCCGATGGCCGTCTTGCGGTCGGCCGTTTGTGCGTGCGAAGCCAGCGGGGCCAGGGCCCAGGCCGCGAGGCCGAGAGTCAGCGCCTGTTGAAGGGGAATGCGTGGAGGCATAGGAAAGGAAAAATGGTGACACAGAAAGCAGGTTGCCACGGCGGGCAAGCTGGGGCTTTATACCCTCATTAAAGGGAAAAGTTGCCCTGCTGCGTCCAAACACGCCTACGAATCCTCCAAATGAGTCCGCCGCTGGCCCTAATACAGCTCCGCGCTAGCCTGGAACAAGCAAAATCCTACCGCAACTCAACATCTAGCATGGGCCCGTTGCCGCGTAGAAATACTTCCAGTTGCCGGACCCGGGCCCGTTGCTGGCTAAGCTCTTGCTGAAGCTGCTCCAGGCGCTGGCGCATGGCCAGAATTACCTCCAGGCTGTCCTTGCTCAGGCCCAACTCGTGGTGGAGGCGGGCCAGCAAGGCCACGTGGTCGGGCTCTTCGTGCAGGGCGTTGGGCGTATGGGGGGCCGCCTGGAGCAGCCCCAGCTCCAGAAACTCACGCACGTCGGTTTCGCTCAGCCCGTAGCGGGTGGCGCACTCGTGAAAAGTAAGAATGATACTACGCGTTTCCATGAGGGGTAGCAGGTTTTCAGGACGCCGGGACGCTAGGCGTGGCCAACGCGGCCGTGGTTATTTACGCAGCTCCGCCAGCTGGCGAAACAGCTCCTTTTCTTTCTCGCTCAGGTTCTGGGGTAGCGTGAGCGTCAGGCGCAGGTACAGGTCGCCGAATTGCCCGGCCTGGCGGTACACCGGAAAGCCTTTGCCCCGCAGGCGCAGGCGGGTACCGTTCTGCGTTTCGGGCTTGATGTTGATTTTCACGGGCCCCGACAAGGTTTCGACCACCTGCTCACCGCCCAGCAAAGCCGTGTAAATGCTCACGGGCACATCCATGGTCAAGTCGTTGCCGGTGCGGGAGTAACGGGCGTCAGGGGGTATACGCAGGGTGATGTAGAGCGAGCCGGCGGGCCCGCCGTTGCGGCCCGGCCCGCCCTGGTCGCGCAGCCGGATAACCTGCCCATCTTCCACGCCCGGATGAATAGTGAGGCGCAGGTTTTTACCGTTGACGGTGAGTGTGCGGGGCCCGCCGTGATAAGCTTCGGCCAAGGTTAGCTCCAGCTCGGCCTGGTAATCCTGGCCGGCGCGGGGCCGGGTGCTGCCGCCCTGACTACCCCCACCCATGCCCCCGAACATGGAGCTGAAAAAGTCAGAGAAGTCGGCGCCCCCAAATGGGTCCTCGGCCCCATTATACCCGCCGCCCTGGGCGTACTGCGACCAATCGAAGCCAGCCCCACCGCCCTGGCCGCCCCAGCCGGCGCCAGCTTGCTGGTAGCGCTGCCAGTCGGCCCCGAGCTGGTCGTACTTCTGGCGCTTCTCGTCGTCGCTGAGAACTTCGTGGGCCTCATTGATTTCCTTGAATTTGCGCTCGGCCTCGGCATTGTTGGGGTTCACGTCGGGGTGGTACTGGCGGGCCAGCTTGCGGTAGGCTTTCTTGATCTGGTCCTTGGTGGCCGCTTTATCGAGGCCCAGAACCTGGTAGTAGTCTTTGTAATCCACGGGGCAGAAGAAAACAGGGGAGAGCCAGGACCCGCTGCCGGGCGCCTGGGGACGAGCAATAAAACGATTACGGCGCTAGGGAAGTTGCCGAGCCAAGGTTGCGGAATTCGGCCCGTATTTTGTATTTTACAGCTACTGTATCTTACCAGCTTTTCTCATCAACTCACCCACTCTCCACCCCTTATGAAACGGTATACTCCTATCCTGGCCGGGCTGCTGCTGGCTGCTACCGCTACCCTTAGCGCCCAGGCGCAAACTAAGCTGCCTCCTCGCCGGCCCGTGCAGCCCCGTGCCAAAGCCGCCGCGCCCGTGGGCGTTACCATGAAAGATGGTTTTCTGATGAAAGAAGGCAAAGTAATGATGACGCGCGACGCGCACACGGAGGCGCTTACCTCGGAAACGGCTTTGGTAAACGGCACGAAAGTGATGCCCGATGGCACCGTAACCCTGGCCAACGGCACCACGGCCATGCTCAAGGAAGGCGACTACATGTCTCTGACCGGGCGCATGACCACCAAGGCCATGAAAGCCGAGCAGGACAGCCTGTTGCAGCTCGCCAAAAACGGGGGCAAGGTCAAAATGAAGAAAAAGGTCAAGTAAGCCGGCCTCCGGCGTACTATTTACCGCGGGGCGGCCTGGCACTGTGCCGGGCCGCCCCGCGGCGTTACCGGCGGATGGTTTGGGTGTAATCCTGGAAGATGAGGGCTACTTCGGCCTCGTCGCGGGCTTCCACTACCTCGTCCATCACAAACTGAATTTCGGCCTCCGACCAGCCCTGGGCTTCGGCGGCTTTCACAAAGGCGCCGAGCTGCAGGAAGCGGTTGGCCTCGGCTGGAATGGTCCATTGGACTTTCTTACGGATACGCATGGGGCTACACTGGGCACCGACGGGCGGCGCGGGGTTATTGGGCTTTCCGGACAACTTTCAACTCCACGGGCGCTACCCCGGCATCCACAATCCCAATTTTGCGGGCGGCTTTGCGCGAGAGGTCAATCACGCGGCCCTTGGCGTGGGGGCCCCGGTCCGTGACTTTCACTTTTACGGAGCGGTGGTTGCGCGGATTGGTTACGCGCACAATGGTGCCAAAGGGCAGGGTGTTGTGGGCCGCCGTGCGCTTGCCGCCCCGGTACACGGTGCCGCTGGCGGTTTTGCGGCCCTCAAACTTATCGGCGTAGTACGAGGCCTTGCCGGATTGGGTGAAGGTAGTGGCGCCCCCGGCGCAGGCCGTAACCAACCCCAGAGTGGAAAGCAGAACCGCCGGGCGGAGGGTGGAAAGCAAAGCAGGCAAAACCATAGAATGGCAGATTAGTTGGGCGCTGATTCACGGCCCCGGTCCCGCGGCGGAATGCGCAGGGCCAGCAGGCGCTGAAAGTTGCCCTGAAATACGTTAAAGTCGACGGTACCCCGAATGCCGGGCACGTAGGCTTCATCGGAATGCTGCCAGATAATCCACTTTTCGCGGGGTAGCACGGGGCTTTCAACCTCGTAGTGGGCCAGCCAGAGCGGGTACTGGTCGAAGTGGCCAGCCAGGTGGCGCTTGTAAAAGCTGTAGTTGGAGTACAAGATGGGCCGCACGCCGTAGTGGCGTTCCACCAGCCGCAGCCAGGTCGCCACGCCACGCCGCATCTGAGCCACGTCGTGAAACTCGGCGTGCTCCACGTCCAATACCGGAGGCAGGTCGCCGGGGGCCAGGGGCACGGTGCGCGTGAACAAGCTGGCCTGACGGGTGGCGTCGTAGTTGGGCTGGAAATAATGGTAGGCCCCGCGGTAGATGCCTGCCGCCTGGGCGCCCTGCCAGTTCCGCTTAAAGCGGGCGTCGTGCAGGGTAACGCCCTCCGTGGCCTTAATGAAGGCAAACCGCACCTTGTGCCCGGCCACCTGGCCCCAATCAATGCGGCCCTGGTACGACGACACGTCGATGCCGTGCACCGAGTAGCCGGCCAGCAATGGAGTTCTTTCGCGACCCGTTAAGTGGGGGCTGATAAAGGAGGCGTACACGCGCCGGACGTAGCGGTTGAGCTGCCGCTGATGCCGCCAGTAAAATACAAGGCTCCCGACCAGCAAGGCCAAAAAAGCCAGCGGCAGAACCCGGCGCCACACCAGGCGAAAGCCAGAACGAGAACGGCGGGAAGCAGTCATAGAACAGTGGCAAGTTGCCAAAGGTAACGTTGGGGAAGGCGGATGTGGTGCCTTCGCCGGGCGAATACCCCCGAAAGACGCCTGCTTTTTCGCACTTTTGTTTGTACAAGTTGCCTTTCGTCATGCCTGATTTGCCCAACCTCCCCGATGCCCGCGACGAGTCCGGCCACCTCATCCGTGAGCTGCACGGCGTTACGCTGGCCCAGATTCTGGAATACCTAGTAGCCGCCTACGGCTGGCCCGAGCTGGATAACCGGATTCGGATCAACTGCTTTGCCGTAAATCCCAGCATCAAGTCCAGTCTCACCTTCCTGCGCCGCACCCCGTGGGCCCGCGCCAAGGTCGAGGAGCTCTACATCCGCACCCGCACCGCCGAGGTGCTGGGCAAGCGGTGATTCCGGGCATTAGTGCGTTAGTGAGTTTTGGTAAGGGGTACGGTTTATAAAATGGGTAGTTTAAAAAGCTCGTCATCCTGAGCGGAGCGAAGAACCTTATCATGTCAGTGTAAGCTGTAGTCGGTCGTTCCGGCGTGATAAAGGCCTTCGCTTCGCTCAAGATGACAAACTCCTTTAACGTATTAGGTTGCGTGTATTAGCCTAACAGGTCGTCGTTATGCAGGACCGAAGGCAAAGCATTTCACAAGTTCATAATTCCAGCATCTCATGGCTGATGTGTCGCAGAAATCCGGGCCGCTGGCCGTGTTGGCAGGAGCCGGGCTATTCGTGCTCTTCGAGCTGGTGGCCTACCAGGTGCTGCGCCTGGCTACCTCTGGCCTGGGCATGAGCAACCAGATGCAGCCGGAAAACACCATTGTCAGCAATTGGGTGAAAACGGTGGTGTTTCTGCTACTGCACCTGGCGCTGGTAGTAGTGGCGGTCCTAGTGCTTAGCAACCGCCTACCCCGGCGCTACCGCGGCCAACTGATGGGCTGGTTCTACTTGTCCCTGCTCACGGGGTTTCTGCTGCTCTGGCCGCTGTTCGACTAGTACGGGCACAAAAAAGCCACTACCGGGGCAGTGGCAAGTGAAACCATAGGGCCGGTCGGTCCCGGCGTTATAGGCGGCTAAGGGCAATTAGCGCTGCTTGATGTTGATTTCGCGGGGCTCGGTAGCTGCGTTGTGGTAAGGGATGCGCACATGCAGCTCTTGGCCCTGGAACACGGCATCAATGCGGCTCAGGTCGAGGGTAGCCGGCAGGGTAAGCGTGCGGGTGAACAGCGGAGCCGCCACTTTATCCTCATCGGAGTGGCGGTACTCGGCAAATACCGTCAGTACATTGTTGTTGAGCACAACGTGGAACTTCTCGGGGCTTACCGAAGGAGCGGCGACGCGAACTACCACGCCCTTCTCCTGCTTGTCGATCCGCATCGTAGCCTGGGCAATACCGCCGCCCAGGGTATTGAGCAGGTCGAGTTGCGGGGCAATGTTGCGGATAAAGTCCTTGCTGATAAGATTCATGGTTGGGTTCCTCTCTAGATGTGTACCGGGCTTATTTCAAAACCTGTACCAACCTGAATTTAGCTGCTTACGAGGGTGATTAATGACGAATTGGCCGTTCATGGCTGAGCTATAGGTGTTTTATCAGTCATTATGTCGCAAACTATCCGCGTCCCGTAGTTATGAGCGCCTAAGACGTCAGCTAGGCAGACATTCAAACCAATCTGAAAGCGGAGCAGCATCTAGGATAATGTTAGAGCATAAGGCCTAAACCTGCTTGCTCAGAGCAGTTCGAGTGAATAGTCAGGGCTTGGGAGTTTCACAAGCCCGTCGTGCAGAGCATAGCCAAGCAGAACCGACTTTCAGTTAACTGTTGATAATTTCTAGATCAGGGATGCGTCGTAGTAGAGGGCTCCTTTATAGGGGCGTAGGCGAGGTGGCGCTTGAGGCGGTTGAGTGGGGCTTCGATGAAGTGCCAGGAGGCTGCGCTTAGCAGCAGCAGTAGGGGAGTAAGTATCAGTACCGTGGGGATGGGGCCCAACAGCACCTCGCGCCACCCCGACTCGGCGCTCCAGAGTTTAAACACCACGCGCTGCCAGAATACAGGTAGCAACAGGTGATATAGGTAGGTGCCAAAGCTTCGTTGCCCCAGCCACAGTAGTGCAGGGTGCAGCAGTCCAATACGCCGGGCAGCGGCAGGATAATGCAGTAGCCATCCTAGCGTCAGAAAAGCGGCCAAGGCTCCTACCGTTGGGAAAATCATAATCCACGTAACGCCACCTTGGTGCTGATGAAGCAGGACCCAAAGCGCCCACCAGATGGTCCAAGCTGCTACCACGTAGCGGCCCCTTACCCAGCGTGCCAGCCAGTCCGCTTTTTCGAATAGTCGCAGTAGCGTACCCGCCGCAAACAAGTCCAGAGAAGCAGGTAGCAATACGAGCACAAATCCGGAGGTCACGAGCAGGCCCCAGCCCACCCGAAATATCAGCCCAGCGGCCCCAATCAGCAGCAGCCACCGCCAACGCTGGCCTACCAAGGCCAGCAGCACGGGCCAGAGCAGATAAAACTGCTCGTCAACGGCCAGCGTCCAGAAGTGGCCCAGGCCCTCACCCCAGCGCTGCAGCTGATAGAAAAGCTGGTTGGCGGCTGGTAGCAGAAACCAAGCGGGGTACTCCCGGATGGTAGCTAGCGGTAGCAAGGCACTCAGAGCCAAAGCGCAGTAGTACGGCGGAATAATGCGTAGCAACCGCCGCAGGTAAAACGTACCCAGGCGCTGACGCCAGGGCCCCGGTGCCCCTGGGTATACCTGCTGCTTCCAGACAACGCCCGATATGAGGTAGCCGCTGAGCACGAAAAAAACCTGCCGGCCCATTTCACCCATCATAATTGGCGGCGCAGCCCAGTGCTGAATAACAACGAGCCACACCGCAATAGCACGAACCCCATTCAGCTCAGGACGGTAAGCAAGTGGAGCGCCGGGGGGCGTGAACATATGCGAAGAGAAGGAAGAGCTGCAAAAGTACCCTGCGCAACAGTGCTAACCAGCGAACAGATGTTACCGCAGGTGCTATTCTGTTGGCAAGAGCTAATTATTGGCTACGGGCTTCGGCGGTTTTATCGGTAGCGACAATATCCCGCTTGAAGTGCAGGTAGCCTTCCGCATCGGGGGTAGGGGAGGTGAGACGGAAGGCGTTGTGCTGAAGAATACGCTGGGCACCCAGGTTATCGAGGGTAGTGCGGGCGGTGAGGTGCCGGACCATGCCGGTATCGGCGGCGTGGCGCACAAGGCCGCCTACCAGCTCGGTGCCCAGGCCCCGGCCCCGCCAGTCGTCGGCCACGGAAAAACCGATTTCGGCGCTACCCTCTACCGGTGGGCCATGAAAGCCGCCGGTGCCAATCAGCACATTAGCCGGAGCTTCGGCGCCGGCGCGCAGGATGGCGTACCACCCGTACCACCCCGCCGCAGTGCGCCCCCCGGCCGTGAGCTGGGCCAGGAAGTAGCGCATGGCTTCCTCATCGTATTCGCCGGGAGGCCAGTGAGCCGGCAGCTGGGCCCCGAGCAAAATGGGAAAATACTGTGGCTTAGTAAGTTCAGCAGTAAGCAAGGCCCGGCTGGCTGCTACCAGCGTTAGCCGAGACGTATAGGCAATCAGAGCAATCATGGGAAAAGATACGGAGTTCGTCGAATAAGGGCGCAATGCTGGGCAGCTGGGCGGTGAGTTGCCCGCCCGGCCGCGTATATTTGATTTCCCCTTCCTACTGCCTGATGCTGCCAGTTGCCCCGGAGTTCGTTGAAGTTACCCACCGCCCCGACCTGGATGTGTTGCTAATCCGGTGGATGCGCAAAATTACGCTAGAGGAAATGTGCGAGGGTTACCGCTACGTGCTGGACCGAGCCGCCCAACATCAGTGCCGGCAGTGGTTGCTCGATGCCCGGCGCCGCTTTAACACCGACCGGGAAGGGGCCCGCTGGATGGTTACCAGCTTCTTGCCCACCCTACACGGCCGCCTGGGCGGCCGCACCTACCTGGCCTACCTGCTCGTGCCCGTCATTATGCGGGATGTAGAAGCCGATGCGGCTTTCCCACCCGCTAGTTTCTTCGAAGGCAAGCCTTATGCAGCCGAGCGCTTTATTGATGAACGGGAAGCTATTGCGTGGCTGCAGCAAGCCCGCCAGCAGCCTGTAGCCTGGTAGCCTGAAAAGCAAGCTCCGGCGGCTACCATCTAACGCAAAAACAACACGACTCATTTCGAGTAGGGCAAGGAATCGGGCTTCAGCATATAATGGCTTACATCCAGGTTCCTCGCTCCGCTCGGAATGAGTCGTGCCGAAGCTAGGGTGGTAGTAAACAAGCGAATGAGGCTTCTAACTCATTCTCGTTCAGGTATTAATTCACTACCTCGCTTAGGTGGATATCCACGCAGTCGAGCACGTCCTGGACGGTGCGGAGGTCTTCCAGCTCAGGATCCGGAATTTCGATGTGAAAGCGGTGTTCAAGGTTAATGACCAGCTCGACCATGTCGATGGAGTCCAGGCCCACGTCTTCGTGCAGGCGGGAGGTAGGGGTAAGGTGGAGAGCGGGGTTGCGGTGTTTTTTGCGCAACATGCGCTCTACCTGATAGCGGATGAGCTGTTCCATAGTCCGGTATGAAAGCAGGTGAGAGAAAAAGGAAAGAGCAGAGTTCGACGCCGAACTACTCAACGCTGGACAGCAGCAAGGTGGTATCGGCCGCCACAAGGCCCGAAGAAAGCTGCGCTACCACTGTTTGGGGCGTGAGGTAGTCGCCGGTAGCCACGGCCGCCCCCGTGATGATGCCATCGGCCGGGGCCGTTACGAACACGAAGCTGAGCATGGGCACGGCTCGGGCCAGCTGGGCTCGGGTATCCGTTAGCTGTGCTTCGGCGGCGGTAAGGGCCGCCGCGGCTGGGTGCGTGGCCTGGAGCACTTCATAAGCGTGCAACTGCTGGGTGAGGCGGGCCTGCAACTGCTGCTGGGTAACACTAGGGAGCTTTTCTACCAGCTTCAGCAGCAACTGTCCTTTGCGTACGCGCTGGCCTTCGCGGAAATACACTTCCCACACCCGGCCGGCGTAAAGGCTGCGAACAGCCTGAGAGGTAGCGGCAGTAGCCGGCCCTGCGGGCGGGGCGGCAGAGAAATGAGAGGTAGCAAATAGGGGAAGGCCCGCGTCCGGCGCATCGGCCGGGGTAAGCCACAGGGGCAGCAGGAAGCTTCCTACCGCGACGAGGAGCACAAGCCCCACGCCAAGTATCTTTTTCATGGGTAAAAACGCCGGCACATCCGACGAAGCCAGTTGCCACTACTGCGGCAAGCCGGCCGATGCCCCCCGGGCGCTACGGGGTAGCTCGGGCGGAAGGCGGTGAGAAACAGTGAGTAACCAGTGTGGTTACATTTTCAGGTAAATAAAAAGGCCTTACCCCGACGCCTCAGTGCAGCCGCCAGGTAGGCGCTTGCCCAGCTCCTGCATCACTTGCTGCACCGTTACGGCGGCCAGGGCGGCCCGCATGGCTTCAATGGCTGGTCCAAACAAGCCCTCCAAGGTTTCCTGCATCACGCTGCCCAGGTCACAGTGGGCGTTGGGGTTGGTACTGCCCACCTGAAACAGGTCGGGCTCACTGGCCTGCATGGCCCGGAACACGTCGAGCAGGGTAATTTCGGCGGCCGGCCGGGCCAGGACGGTGCCCCCACCCGCGCCGCGCTGGCTTTGCACCAGGCCCGCCTCTCGTAGCGTACTCATCAGGCGGCGTACAACTACCGGGTGGGTGCCCGCGCTGCTGGCTAGCACCTCCGACGATACTGGCTGCCCCGGCTGGGCATGTGCCAAGTAAGCCAGAATGTGCGTGGCAACGGCGAATCGGGTGTTCATGAAGAATTAGTAACAAGTTTGGTTACAAATGTACGGTGGAAAAAGATTGTGCGCAATCTTTTCCTTGAACCACCGGGAAGCGCAAGTAAACCGTAGGGCATGGGGTAGGTAGGCCGGCAGCAGAGCAGCCCACTAAACCAGACGATTAACGGGCCTGATTACTTTACGCCCGCGCTGGTTATTCTTCCCAGCGGCCAAACGTGCCGGCCTGGTAGTCCTGGTAGGCTTGGCGGATTTCCTGCTCGGTGTTCATTACGAAGGGGCCATAGGACACAATCGGCTCCTGGAAGGGGTGGGCGTGGCCCAGCAGCAGCACGGCCTCGTCGAGGGCCTCAAGGTGCAGGTCGTCGCCGTCGTAGTTGAATTCTACCAGCTGGCGGGCCTGGGTTTCCTGGCCGTTGACGCGCAGGCGGCCGCGCACGGTATAAAAGAAGATGGTGTGGCTGGCCGGAATAGTTAAATCGAGCTTGCCGCCAGCCCGGAAGTTGATGGTTGCCAGCTGGATATCAGCCAGTGGACTTACGGCTCCGGCCGTGCCCAGCCAGTTGCCCGATACGGCATGAAGTACTACCCGGCCCTCATCCAGGGAAGCCGTCGGAATTTCCGGTTCCTGCAGTCCGATGTAGCGCGGCTCCACCATTTTGTTCTTGGCTGGCAGGTTTACCCACAGCTGCAGAATCTCCAGTGGCCCGCCGGTGCGCTTAAACTCCGGCGAGGAAACTTCGGCGTGAATCAGGCCCCGGCCGGCCGTCATCCACTGAATACCGCCCGGCCCGATGATGCTCTGGTGTCCGCCCGTGTCCTGGTGCATGATGTCGCCTTCCAGAATAAAGGTCACCGTCTCGAAGCCGCGGTGGGGGTGGGGGCCGAAGGGCAGGCCCTGGTTGTTCGGCCGGTACACCTGGGGGCCGTGGTGGTTCAGAAACAGAAACGGGTCAAGGTGCTCCACCGAGTTGGTGGGTAGGGCCCGGTACGTAACCAGGTCGGCAATGGGCGCGCTCTGGGCGCGGTGCTGGGTCTTGATGGTGCGCATAGCGGGCAAGGTGGTAAGGAGAGGTGCACTTGCATACCGGCAGCCCCCGGGAATGGTTTTGGAAAACTACTTGGCCGGGCCTGAAGGGTAGCACCTATAGCAGGAGCCGCGGCGGGGGAGGGCAACGGGTAGCTCGTCCGTAAAAACCCCGGGGCCACCAGGGCGGTTTAGGAGTCTTCGGCTTCTTCTCGACCTCTTTCCTGTAGCATGGCTTACCTCTTCACGCCGCTCACCCTGCGCGGCCTCACCCTGAAAAACCGCATCGTCATCTCGCCCATGTGCCAGTACAGCGCCGCGGATGGCTTTACCAACGACTGGCACTTGGTGCATCTGGGCTCCCGGGCCGTGGGTGGGGCCGCGCTTATTCTACTGGAAGCCACCGCCGTAGTGCCCGAGGGCCGCATCACCCCCGACGACCTGGGCATCTGGAAAGACGAGCACCTGCCCGGCCTGCGCCGCATCGTGGATTTTCTGAAAAGCGAGAACTGCGTGGCCGGCATTCAACTGGCCCACGCCGGCCGCAAAGCCAGCCACAGCAGCCCCTGGAAAGGCGGCGCGGTGGTGCCCGAATCCGAAGGCGGCTGGCAAACCGTAGCCCCCAGCCCCTCGCCCTTCAGCCCCGACGAGCCCGCCCCGCGCGAGCTAACCCTGACTGATATTCAGGGGGTAGTAGAAGCCTTTCGGGTGGGCACGCGTCGGGCCTTATCGGTTGGCTTTGAGGTAATTGAGCTGCACGCCGCCCACGGCTACCTGCTCCACCAGTTCCTTTCTCCGCTCAGCAACCAGCGCACCGATGAGTACGGCGGCTCCTTCGAGAACCGCATCCGGCTGCTGCTGGAGGTAGTGGCCGCCACCCGCGCCGAGCTGCCCGACCACCTGCCCCTGCTAGTGCGCATTTCTGCCACCGACTGGACCGAGGGTGGCTGGACCGCCGCCGACTCCGTGCGGCTGGCTGCCATTCTGCAAGACCACGGCGTGGACCTGCTCGACTGCTCCACCGGCGGCAACGTACCCCGCGCCGATATTCCGGTTGGCCCCGGCTACCAGGTGCAGTTCGCCGAGCAAATCAAGCGCGAAACCGGCCTGGCTACTGGCGCCGTGGGCATGATTACCGAAGCCCGGCAAGCCGAAGATATCATTGCCCGCGGCCAAGCCGACCTGGTGCTGCTGGCCCGGGAGTCGTTGCGTGACGCTTACTTCCCACTGCACGCCGCCCACGAGCTAGGCACAGACGTGGAGTGGCCCGAGCAATACGAGCGAGCCAAGCCTCGTCGGCGGTAAAGATTTGCCAGCCAGGTTACTGTGTAAGATAGGAGAAAGTAGCAAGGCTTAGTAGAGGTAGCTCTTATAACACAGGTAGCCTCTGCCAAGCCTTGCTATCGGCGTTCTAAGCGGCCGAGGTAGTGACGGTAACGACTAGCGGTTGTTGACCGGTTTCGTGGTCAGTATGCAGGGCGCGAGTTAGGGCGGGGCCTGTGTCCTACCCTTCGTGGCTTGGCATAAGCAACTGGTGCAGCTTCTACGAGAAATGCTTTGCCAGAATAGCCGTAACTTTCTCCTGGGTAAGGGGTTTACTGAGAAAATCGGCAATGGGTAGCTGCTGGGCTTGGGCTAGGTCGCGTTCATGTAGGGAAGTGGTTAGCATGATGACAACGGGCTGGGGATGAGCGAGGAACATTTGCACGCAGGCTTCCCAAAAGGCTAGCCTGTTAAGCACGGGCATGTTCATCTCCAGCAGAATGAGCCCGGGGCAGGCCTAAGTTTGCGAGATGGTGCAAATCTGGATTAAAGTATGCAGGGCCTGTTCGCCATTTTTGGCTACCCGAACCTATTGAGCTACGCTCATGCGCCTGAGCAATAGTTTGTTAAGAAAATTGGTGGCGTCGTCGTCTACCAGCAGCACAGTTGTTAAGGCGGGCACGGGGAGTTTAGGTAGGGAAGCTAACGGTGAAGGTGGTGCCGACGTCCGGCTGGCTGTGTACCTCAATGGTGCCGCCAGCATTTTTAATCAGGCGCTTGCTGATGTAGAGGCCCACGCCGGTACCCTCCACGTGAGTATGCAGGCGCTGAAATAAACCAAAAAGCTGGCGCTGCTGCAACTCGCTCATCCCAAGGCCATTGTCTTGCACCGTGAGTACAATGGCCTGAGCCTCTTGCTCGGCGTGCACCCGCACCTGCGAAGGACGGTCAGCGGCCCGGTACTTGACGGCGTTGCTGAGCAGGTTGTAGATGATGCTGCGCAGGTTGGCTGGCGGAAAGGACATGACCAGCTCGCGCGGAACCTCAACGGTGAGTTGGGTGCCGGCTGTGGTGAGCAGGGTAAGCAGGTCCAACCGTACGTTCTCCACCACGCGGGCTAGCTCTACCCATTCAGCGGGGCCGGCGTGGGCTAGCTGCAGCCGGGAAATATCAGTAAGCTGGGTAATGGTGACCTGGAAACGAGACACCGTTTGGTTGAGTAGCTCCAGCAAGTGAGCAACCAGCTCGTTCTGTTGCACAGTGGCGGGTAGCGTATCGCGCAGGGCCAGGGCAATGCCTTCGATGTTGGTAATGGGCGCTTTCAGATCGTGGGAGGCCGTGTACACAAACGTGTCCAAATCAATGTTGGTGCGCGTGAGCTGCCGGTTGCTTTCGTTTAGCTCCTCGTTACTAGCCTGCAGTTCTTCGTTCAGGGCGGCCAGTTCTTCGGTGCGCGCCTGCACACGGGCTTCCAGCTGCTGGTTCAGCTGCTCGACCTGCCGGCGGGCCTCCACCTGGGCCGTTATGTCCACGGCAAAGTTGAGCACTTCCACTACCTCTCCCTGCGCGTTGCGGATGGGCTCGAAGGAAGTCCGGTAGTAGCGGCATTGCAGGTCCCCGGTCCCGTCATAGTCGGCCCAGGCTTCGGCTTCAGCCTCGTAAAAGGGCTCACCCGTCTGGTATACTCGGTCGAATAGTTCGTAAAAGCCCTGGCCCGCAATTTCCGGAATTACCTCGCGAATGGTCCGGCCCAACGTGGTACGGGCCGGAAACAGCCGTTCGTATTCTAAATTCACCAAGTCGTACACATGCTCTGGCCCCCGAAGCAGGGCAATGTTGGCGGGCATGCGCATCAGTACCTGGTGCAGACGCTGGCGCTCCGCTTCGGCCTCAATGAGAGCAGCCTGCTCCCGCGCCCGGCTTTCTTGTAAGGACTGTTCGGATGTCGCAAAAGGCAAATCGGAAATATCCGTAAAGTTGACCACCAGCAGCTCGCCGCTGCGCTGGGCCACCAGCCGGAAGCAGGTATTAAGGCCGTCTCCCGCGTAGGGCACGTCGTAGGTCGAGGCCTCGCCCGTCAGGTAGGCCCTGCGGTACTGGGCGAAAATACCAGTCGGCTCACTGTTCGGGTAGTACTCGCGGAAGGTGCGCGGCGGCTCAGCAGGCAGGCCCAGCAGGCGCTGCCCGGCCGGGTTGAGGCGCACGAACCGGAAATCAACTAACTCGCCGCCCTCGTCATAGAGTGGAGCGTAGAGGGCGGCCCCAGTTGGGACCAGGTCAAAAAAAACCTCAAAAGGATTGTCAGCGGACGCCACGAACGAGGGAAATGGAAGAGCAGACAAAGTAAATCGGCGAGCGGAGTTGCCCTCCTAGGGACATTACGGAGAGCTATCGTCAGCGAAGGTAAGGAGGTGCTAAGTCAAACACTTCGTGAAGGAAAGAGCTGGACAAGAAGTTCATTGTGGAGCACACGGCTGTTACCCGGCAAAGTCACTTATAGAGGCGGCGCCTCGGCTAGCCGGAAGCCGTTTTTCTAATAGCAGCGGATGAGCAAGGGGTAGTCATTAACTTAAAATGAGTTATGCAGAGCCGGAGACGAGACACAATGGCCCAGGGCAACCCATAAGCCCGACCTGTTCGCTCCGACCTGGTTCGGCTTGCCATTCGTGAGGGGCAGGAGGCCTGGCGCAACCTCTCCGCCCCAAGCTGCGACCTTAGGGGAAATCCTTCCCTGTATTTCGCTGAATGAAAAACCGTTCTGCTTCTCCGCGCGCCGGCGCTGCGGCCCTGCTGCTCACGCTGGCCGGCTGCGCTACCAGCCAACCCACAACCACTGCCACTACTGCTACCCCCGCTGCTGCCCCGGCCCCTACTGCAGTGGCTTCCTCCACGGGCGGGCGCAGCATCAACCCCCAGGACGTGGACCGCTCCGTGTCGCCGTGCGAGGACTTCTTTCAATTTTCGGGAGGTAACTGGCTGAAAAACAATCCGGTGCCGGCTTACGCTTCCAGCTGGGGCCCGCGCAACCTGCTCGGCGACCGGACCCAGGCCACGCTAAAACGCATCCTGGAAGAAGCCGCGGCCAACACCTCGGCCGCCAAGGGTTCCAACGCCCAGAAAGTCGGGGACTTCTACGCCTCGGGCATGGACTCCGCCGCCATTGAAAAAGCGGGCCTGAAGTACCTGGAGCCGGAGCTCAAGCGCATCAGCGCCATTAAGGACCTGAAGACGCTGCAAACGGAGCTGGCCCGCCAGCAGCGGCTGGGTACCGGCGCGTTCTTCCGGGCCGGGGTGGGGCCCGACCGCAAGAACAGCACCGTGTACGCCGTGAACCTGAGCCAGGGCGGCCTGAGCATGCCCGACCGAGACTACTACCTCAAGGACGACCCGCGTTCCAAAACCGTGCGCACGGCCTACGTCACCTACCTCACCAATACCTTTAAGTTGATGGGTGACAGTGAGGCCACGGCCGCGCAAAAAGCCGCTACCATTCTACGGCTGGAAACCCGCCTGGCTCAGGCCAGCAAAGACCGGGTTTCCCTGCGCGACCCCTACGCCAGCTACAACAAGATGACCGTGGCCCAGGCCGGTGAGCAGTTCCCCAACATTGGGCTGCCTACCCTGCTGGCCCAGAATGGGTTGGGAGCAGCCAAGGAAGTGATTGTGGGGCAGCCCAGCTTCTTCAAGGAAGTTAGCGCCCTGCTGAAAGAGGAACCCCTCCCCGATATCAAAACCTACCTGACCTGGCAGCTGGTCAGCTCCCTACCCTCGGCCTTGCCCAAGGCCTACTCCGACGAAGCCTTCCGCTTCCAGCAGGTGCAGAGCGGGGCCAAGCAGCAGCCGGTGCGCTGGAAACGCATGCAGGCCGCCACCGATGCTACCCTGGGCGAGGCGTTCGGCCAGCTGTACGTAGACAAGGCGTTTTCGCCGGAGGCCAAGCGCAAGGCCCTGGAAATGGTGGCCAACATCAAGGAAAGCATGGCCGAGCACATCCAAACCAACACCTGGATGAGCGACGCCACCAAGCAGGAAGCCCTCAAAAAGCTCAACGCCCTGCGGGTGAAAATCGGCTACCCCGATAAATGGAAGGACTACTCGGCCCTGACCATTTCGCGCGAATCCTACCTGAAAAACGTGCTGGCCGCCCGCCAGTGGAACTACCAGCAGAACGTGAAGAAGTTCGGCGGGCCGATTGACCGCACGGAGTGGGGCATGACCCCGCCCACCATCAATGCCTACTACAACCCGCCCATGAACGAAATCGTGTTTCCGGCGGGCTACCTGCAGCCGCCCTTCTTCGACCCGGAAGCCGACGACGCGGTAAACTACGGGGCCATTGGCGGCGTGATGGGCCACGAAATGACCCACGGCTTCGACGACCAGGGCCGGCAGTACGACTCCGAAGGCAACCTGCGCGACTGGTGGACCAAGGCCGACGGCGAGGAGTTCACGAAGCGCGCCGCCGTAGTCGGCCGCCAGTACGACGCCTTCTCGCCCCTGGACTCGGTGCACGTAAATGGCAAGCTTACGATGGGCGAAAACCTGGCCGACTTTGCGGGCCTAACCATTGTGTACGGCGCCCTGCAAAAGCAGCTCGACAAAACCTACGGCAAGGGCAACCGCCCGCTGATTGACGGATTCACGCCCGAGCAGCGCTTTTTCCTGAGCTGGGCCCAGCTGCGCCGCCAGAACATCCGGCCGGCCGCCCTGCGCCAGCAAATCCTCACCGACCCCCACTCGCCCGGCCAGTACCGCACCATCGGCCCCCTGATGAACATGCCCGCCTTTTACCAGGCCTTTGGCTGCCAGCCCGGCCAGAAAATGGTGCGCCCCGATGCTGAGCGGGCAGTAATTTGGTAACTATACCAGCGCTAAAAACCAGTTCCGCTGCCTGAGCTATGCCGCGCCCCAAACGCTGGGGTGAGGCGGGGCAGTTGCTTCAAGCAAGAACGATACTAGAGCTAGCCCCTCTCTCTCCCCCTGGAGAGGGGCTAGGGGTGAGGCGCACTAGCGCTAAACAGTGTCCGGGCGCTCCGGTCCGCCCCTCCTAGCCCCTGCTTGCCAAGGAGGGGAACTAGTTTCTGGCTTTCTTAACTTAGAACTCGACATTCCACATCTTTCTTTTCCACATGACCTCGAAAAGCTACCTGTTGCTTACGCTGGGTACTGCCGCCGGCCTGGCCCTCACGGGCTGCGCTTCCAGCACCCCCGCTACCACCGCTGCCTCGGCCACCACAACCACCACGGCTACGGCCTCCACTGCCACTACCCCCACGGAAGCTCCCAAAGGCCCCGTAATGCCCGGCGTCGGCCTCGACCTCTCGGCCCGCGACCTGTCCGTCTCGCCCTGCGACAACTTCTTCCAGTACGCCAGCGGCACCTGGCTCAAGAATACGCCCGTGCCGGCCGCCGAGTCGTCGTGGGGTTCCTGGAACACGCTGATTGACCAAAACAACGCTGTGCTGCGCAACATCCTGGAAACGGCCGCGGCAAATAAGTCGGCCGCCAAGGGCACCAACGCCCAGAAGGTCGGCGACTTCTACGCCTCGGCCATGGACACCGTAGCCATTGAAAAAGCCGGTCTGAAGTACTTGCAGCCGGAGCTGGCGCGCATCAACGGGGTGAAAGACCTGAAAGGCTTGCAGAGCCAGCTGGTGCGCCAGCAGATGCTGCAAACCCGCTCGGTATTTGGTTTAGGCGTGCGCCAGGACTCCAAGAAAAGCACCGAATACGCCCTCTACCTGGGCCAGGGCGGCCTCACGCTGCCGGACCGCGACTACTACCTCAAGGACGACGCCCGCTCCAAAACCATCCGCGCGGCCTACACTACCTACCTGACCAACCTGTTTAAGCTGCTCGGCGACGCGGAGGCTACTGCGGCCAAAAACGCGGCTACTGTGCTGCGCCTGGAAACCCGGCTCGCCAAAGCCAGCAAGGACCGCGTAGCCCTGCGCGACCGGTACGCCAACTACAACAAAATGACGGTAGCCGAGGCCAACCAGCAGTTCCCGAACCTGGGCCTGACGACCATGCTGCCCCAGGTGGGCCTAGGCGCGGCCAAGGAGGTCATTGTGGGCCAGCCCGAATTCCTGAAGGAAGCCAGCGCCGCCCTCCAGCAGGAGCCCGTGGCCGACTGGAAAACCTACCTGCGCGCCCACTTGGTAAACTCCGTCACCTCGGCCCTGCCCAAGGCCTACGTGGATGAGTCGTTCCGCTTCCAGCAGGTGATGAGCGGGGCCAAGCAGCAGCAGCCCCGCTGGAAGCGCATGCTGCGCTCCACCGACGCTACCCTGGGCGAAGCCTTCGGCCAGATTTACGTGGAAAAAGCCTTCACCCCGGAAACTAAGCAGAAGGCTATGGAAATGGTGGCTAACATCAAGGAGGCCATGGGCGAGCACATCCAGGCCCTGGAGTGGATGAGCCCCGCCACCAAGCAGGAGGCCATAAAGAAGCTCAACGGCTTCACGGTAAAAATCGGCTACCCCGACAAGTGGAAGGACTACTCGGCCCTGACTATTTCGCGCGAGTCGTACCTGAAAAACGTGCTGGCCGCCCGCCAGTGGGAGTTTAAAGACAACATCGGCCACTATGGTAAGCCCATTGACCGCACGGAGTGGGGCATGACCCCGCCCACGGTAAACGCCTACTACAACTCCACGATGAACGAAATCGTGTTTCCGGCCGGCATCATGCAGCCGCCCTTCTTCGACCCCAAGGCCGACGATGCGGTAAACTACGGCGGTATGGGCGCGGTCATCGGCCACGAAATCACCCACGGCTTCGATGACCAGGGCCGCCAGTCCGACGCCGAAGGCAACCTGCGCGACTGGTGGACCAAAGAGGACGCCGCCGAATTCACGAAGCGCACGGACCTGGTAGGCAAGCAGTACTCCGCTTTCCAACCCCTGGATTCGGTATTCGTGAACGGCAAGCTGACCATGGGCGAGAACCTGGCTGACTTTGGGGGCACGGCCCTGGCCTACTCGGCCCTGCAAAAGCAGCTCAAGAAGCAGTACCCCAACGGCAACGTGCCCCAGTACGACGGCCTCACGCCCGAGCAGCGCTTCTTCCTGGCCTGGGCCCAGGTGTGGCGCACCAACGCCCGCCCCGAGTACCTGCGCCAGCAGGTGCTCACCGACCCGCACTCCCCGGCCCAGTACCGCACCAACGGCCCCTTGATGAACATGCCGGAGTTCTACCAGGCCTTCGGCTGCAAGGACGACGCCAAGATGGTGCGCGCCCAGAACGTACGCGCCCGCATCTGGTAGTGGCTAGCAATAGGCTGTAAATAAGTAAATTGAAAAGCGAGCTGCTCCGGTAGCTCGCTTTTCTCGTTTTCCGTTCCCCGCATTTCTCCCATCTATGAAAAACCAACATACCCTGGCATTGGCGGCTTTGTCGGTAGCCGGTCTGGCCGTAACCGGCTGTAATTCAGCCAAGACGGCTGCCACCACTGCGGCCCCGCCCGCCACTGCGGTAGCCTCAACCACTACCCCCGCGGAAGCGCCGAGCGTGCCGGGCGTAGGGCTGGCCGTGGCCAACATCGACCGTTCGGTGGCCCCTTGCGACGACTTTTTTCACTTTGCCAGCGGCACTTGGCTCAAGAACACGGCCATTCCGGCCAGTGAGGTCCGGTGGGGCAGCTTCCAGCAGCTCGCCGACCAGAACAACGCCGTAAGCCGGCAGATTCTGGAGGAAGCCGCGGCCAACCGCAACGCGCCCAAGGGCAGCAACCTGCAAAAAGTAGGCGACTACTACGCCTCGGCCATGGACTCCGCGGCCATTGAGCGCGCCGGCATCACGCCCCTAAAACCGGAGCTGGCCCGCATTGCCGCCGCCAAGGACCTGAAAAGCCTGCAAGCCGTAGTGGCCCGCCACCAGGCTCTGGGCACGGGCGCGTTCTTCCGGGCCGGCGTCAGCCCCGACCGCAAAAACAGCACCGTGTACGCCGTGAATATGAGCCAGGGCGGCCTGGGCATGCCCGACCGGGACTACTACCTCAAGGACGACGCCCGCTCCAAAACTGTGCGCAACGCCTACGTGGCCTACATGACCAACACGTTCAAGCTCATGGGCGACTCGGAGGCGGCGGCGGCCAAGAAGGCAGCGGCCGTGCTGGCCATTGAAACCCGCCTGGCCAAGGCCAGCAAGAGCCGCGTGGAGCTGCGCGACCCCTACGCCAACTACAATAAGATGACCGTGGCCGAGGCTAACCAGCAGTTCCCCAACCTCGGGCTGCCTACCCTGCTGGCGCAAAACAAGCTGGGGTCGGCCAAGGAGGTCATCGTGGGGCAGCCCGCTTTCTTCCAGGAAGTGAGCACCCTGATGAAGCAGGAGCCCCTGACCAACCTCAAAAGCTACCTCGACTGGCAGCTGATTAGCTCCGTTAGCTCCGCGCTGCCCAAGGCCTACGCCGACGAAGCCTTCCGCTTCCAGCAAACCCTAACCGGGGCCAAGCAGCAGCAGCCCCGCTGGAAGCGCATGCTGGGCGCCACTGATCAGGCCCTGGGCCAGGCCTTCGGTCAGCTCTACGTGGACAAAACCTTCACGCCGGAAACCAAGCAGAAGGCCATGGAAATGGTCAACAACATCAAAGCTTCTATGGCCGAGCATATTCAGCAGCTGGACTGGATGAGCGAGGCTACCAAGCAGGAAGCCCTGAAAAAGCTGAACGCCTTCACGGTAAAAATCGGCTACCCCGATAAGTGGAAGGACTACTCGGCCCTGACTATTTCGCGCGAGTCGTACCTGAAAAACGTGCTGGCCGCCCGCCAGTGGGCCTACAACGACAACTTGAGCAAGTACGGCAAGCCCATTGACCGCACGGAGTGGCGCTTCACCCCGCCCACGGTAAACGCCTCCTACAACTCGTCGATGAACGACATTACCTTCCCCGCGGGCATCATGCAGCCGCCGTTCTTTGACCCCAAGGCCGACGATGCGGTAAATTACGGCGGTATGGGCGCGGTAATCGGCCACGAAATCACCCACGGCTTCGACGACCAAGGTCGCCAGTCGGACGCGTCGGGTAACCTGCGCGACTGGTGGACCAAGGAAGATGCCGAAAAGTTTACCCAGCGCGCCGACATGGTAGGCAAGCAGTACTCGGCCTTCTCGCCCCTGGACTCCGTGTACGTCAACGGCAAGCTGACCATGGGCGAAAACCTGGCCGACTTCGGCGGCTTGAGCGTGGCCTACAGCGCCCTGCAGAAGCAGCTGCAGCAGAAATACGGCAACGGCCCCCGGCCCAAATACGACGGCTTCACGCCGGAGCAGCGCTTCTTCCTGGCCTGGGCCCAAATCTGGCGCACCAACGCCCGCCCCGAGTACCTGCGCCAGCAAGTCCTGACGGACCCGCACTCCCCGGCCCAGTTCCGCACCAACGGCCCCTTGATGAACATGCCCGAGTTCTTCGAGGCCTTTGGCTGTAAAGAGGATGCCAAAATGGTCCGCGCCCAGAACCTGCGCGCCCGCGTCTGGTAAGCCAGCGAGCAGCCCATTAAGCTTGTTCAGAGGATAACGAAAGGGCAAAGCAGGACCTGTCATGCTGAGGCGGAGCCGAAGCATCTCGCTTGGCATCGTCTGGTTAGTTTAGCAACGTCAGCCGAGCGAGATGCTTCGGCTTCGCCTCTGCATGACGTTCTCCTGATTTACTGGACAGTTTTACTATTAAAAGCCCGCTTGCACCTAGCCAGCGGGCTTTTTCGTGCCCGTTAAAAAAAATTCTTCAACCTCTTGTATCTAATTGCGAAATATTCGTAGTATTACGAAAAGATAGTAATAGCTGATATGGAACGACTTACTCAACCCGAAGAAGAAGCCATGCGTGGCTTCTGGCAGCTCAATGGGGGCTTTATCAAGGATGTGCTGGAGCTGTTACCCGAGCCCCGCCCGCCCTACACTACCCTGGCCTCCACGGTGCGCAACCTGGAGCGCAAGGGCTACCTGCGCGGCGAAAAGCTGGGCAATACCTTCCGCTTCTCGCCCCTGATTGTGGCCGAAGACTACCGCAAGCGCTTCCTGGGTGCCTTCGTGGGCGACTACTTCCGTAACTCCTACAAAGAGCTGGTTTCCTTCTTTGCTAAAGACCAGAAGATCAGCACCGAAGAGCTCAAGGAAATCATTGATATGATTGAGCGGCAAAAGCCCCAGCAGCCATGATACCCGCGCTACTAGTGTACTTGCTGAAGGTGAACGGGGCCCTGCTCCTGTTGCTGGGAGTGTACTATGCCCTGCTGCGCCGGCTCACCTTTCATCAGCTGAACCGCGCCTACCTGCTGGGGGCGCTGGGGTTTTCGGCGCTGTATCCGTTGCTGGATGTGTCGGTGCTGCTGGCCCGGCCAGCCGGGCTGGAAACCCAGCTTAGCGTGCTGCTGCCCAACTGGCCCGGGAGTGGCAGTGTAGCGCCCGTACTGCCCGCCGAGGAAGGCGTTAACTACGGATTCTGGCTGCTGGTCGTTTACTGGGTAGGCGTGGGCCTGATGACGCTGCGCCTGCTGCTGCAAGCAGCTTCGCTGGCCGGCGTGCACCGCGCCTCCCGTCCGGCCCAGATAGCCGGCGTGGCCTGCCGCCAGGTAGCTGCCGACATCAACCCCTTTTCCTTTTGGCAGACGATTTACCTGAACCCAGCCCAGCACGCGCCTGCGGAGCTACCAGCCATTGTGCTGCACGAGCAGGTGCACGTGCGCCAGTGGCACACGCTGGATGTGCTGCTGGGCCATATTCAGCGGATTTTCGGGTGGTTTAGTCCGGGGGCGTGGCTGCTGCTGCGGGCCGTGCAGGAAAACCTGGAGTTCATCACCGATGAGGCCGTGCTACAGACCAAGCAGCTCGATACCAAAACGTACCAATACAGCCTGCTGCAACTCAGCACCCTGGCTTCTGGGCCGGCGCTGGTTACTCCTTTCTCCTTTATCACTCTTAAAAACCGTATTCGTATGATGAACGCGCAACGATCTGCCCGCGCTCAGGCCGCCCGCTACCTGCTGGTGCTACCGCTGGCCCTGGGGCTGCTCAGCCTCTCGGCTCCCGAAGCTGCCTCTGCTGCCCTGACTTCGTCCGGTGTAAGCACGCCCACGGGCCCCGATGTTGAAAAGGAAGCTCCTATTAGCGCCCTACCCCCCGCCGCGCTGGCCTACATCGTAAAGCAGTACCCCGGCTACCGCCTCATTGGCGTCGCGGAAGTGCGCGCCGCCGATGGCAGCAACCTGCGCTACCGGGCCGAAATTGCCTACGGTCGTCGGCCGGAAAAAGTACTGTTCGATGAAAAAGGTAAGCCCTTAGCCGTTGCCCTGGAGCCCCTGTACTTCCTGGACGGCAAGCCCAGCACCAAAGCAGAAGTGCAGGCCCTCGACCCGAAAGCCATTGAAAGCATGAGTGTGCTGAAAGGTGAGCAAGCCCGCACTGCCTTCGGCGAGAAGGCCACGGATGGTGCCATCCTGATTATTACCAAGAAAAACAGGGATTCGGCGGCGGTTCAGGCCTTTATTAAGGAGCATAGCCTGAGTTTCGAGCCGGCCAAGCCCGAAGATCAGCGGGTCATCAACCTGATAAGCGCCGGTCGGGGCCTGAGCCCGGCTGATGTGGGCGGACGGCTGCTGATCCTCAACGAGAAGGAAGCCACCATCGAGCAAACCAAGATTCCGGCCGCCCAGCTTTCCTCCGTTTTCGTGATGGATGCCGAGCGGGCTACCGCTAAGTTCGGTGAAAAAGGCCGGCAGGGAGCTATTGTAATAACTACCAAGTAGATAGTGTTGACCAGGCCAGCGTTTTTGCTGGCGCAGCAGCTGTAGAAGGATAGGTTACCGGGCCGGTTGCGGAAAGCAGCCGGCCCGGTTTTGTATCTTGGGAGCCGAACTTTTGTTTGTTGCTGCTATGCTTACCCTTTCCTCTTTGCGTTGCCTGGTTGCCCTAGCTGGTCTGCTTACGGTAACGACCTTGCACACTCTTGATATTCAGGCTGCTGCCCCGGCGCCGGCAGCTCGTGCCGCTACGGAGGAGCCCAGCCTGTATTTCCTGGACGGGCAGCCTTCGGACCAGAAAACCATTGAGCAGATCAACCGCCGGACCATTGCCTCGGTAAACGTGGTGAAGGGCGACGAAGCCCGCCGCATTTTCGGGGCGGAGGCCGGTGAAGGGGTTATGATTGTGGTAACCAAGCGCAACGTAGGCTCCGCGGCGGTGGCCGAGTTCAACCGCCGCTACGATATCCGGCCCGTGGAAACGCCCGCCCCCCCGGCCGCTCCTCTGCAGCCCTAAGCCCTGCCGGGTGCGCTGCCCTGGCCATACGTGGCCGAGCAAAGCACCGTTCACTACCTAGGGTAGGCCGGCCGTGTTCTACTTGCACTCGTCCAACACGCAGCCCGCCCCGTATCCGGACCACTTTCTTTACTGGTTAGCTTCCTCAGCCGCCCCCGCATGACTCCCACTACGCTTGCTGACTTCCTGGACTTAACGTACCGGCCCGACCTAGGAATTGTAGCCGCCCGCTGGACGCGCCCGACGGCCTCACACGAGCTACGCGCCGGCTACCAAGAAGTGCTGCGCTACGCTACTACCTGCGACTCCTGCCGCCACTGGCTCGTGGACTCCCGGCGCCGGCTAGAGGTAGACTCCCGCGACGTGCACTGGCTGACCACGGTGTTCTACCCGCTACTACGCCAGCACCTCGGCGACCATGTGTACCTGGCCTTTCTGGTGGCTCCCTACCAGCTCGACGACGTGCACGATGAAACCCTGCCGCCCTTGCCTCACACCCACGGCGACTACTGCTCACTCAACCAGTTTACGGATGAGGGCGAGGCTGTGCGCTGGCTGTGCTCCCGGGGCTAAACTGTTAGGCTACCCGGTAGCAGCCGTTCCAGAAGCTTCCCGGGCTACCGGGCACGGGTAGCCAGCCAGGCCGCACCGGCCGCAGCTAGAAATACCCCGGCAATGGCCACCCGGAAAAAGCGCGGCGCCGCTGCTGCGCGGGCGGGTAAGGCGGGCTGGGGCACCGGTTGCCCGCTGACAGCCCGCAAGATGAGCTGAACTGTTTCGGTTGGTTGGTCCCACTGCGGAAAGTGTCCGCAGTCGTCAAACCAGTACAGCTGGGCGTCGGGAAACAAGCGTTGGGCGCGTGGGGCCTGGCGCGGCAAACATACCAGGTCCTGCCGGCCCCAGCCAATGACAAGCGGGGCCGGGATGCTACCCGCCGGGGCACCCTGCTGCCGCTCCCCGTACGCCAGGTTGCGCAGCAGCTCATCAAAGGAAGGCGCGGTGGCAAACGTGCGCATCTCCGGCAGGAGTACGTCCGGCGAAAGCCGCGCCGGATGGGCAGAGAGCTGCGAAAACAACAGTGTGCGCGTTACGGCATTGCCCGTGAGGGCAGGCATGAGGGGTTGTAGCCCCCGCACCAGTCGCACGGAAGCCGCCACGGAGTAATAGAACACCGGAATTTCCCAGCCCTGCCAGAAGCCGCCCGGGTTGAGGGCCACTGCCGCCCCCACTACCCCACCCCGGCGGGCCAGTTCCAGCACCAGTCGGGCCCCCATGGAGCTGCCCACGGCATCAATGCCAAGCAGGTCGTGGGCGCGCAGAAAACTAGTCACCGCATCGGCCAGCGTCCGGATAGAAACCTCCCCGGGCAGGGGCGGGGTAGCCCCAAAGCCGGGCAGGTCCACGGCAAGCACGTCCCGGTGCTCGGCCAGCTGATCGAAGACGGTAGACCAGGAACGCCAGCTGCCCCCAATGCCATGCAGGAGAAGTAAGGGTTGGCCCGTGCCGCGGCGGATGTAGTGCATACTCAAGTAGTAAAGGGGAAACCAAGTCGCCAAGCAAATCCGCGGAGCGGCGCAACCGGTTTCCTGTATACGCGCCGGCGCCGGGGTTGGGTGTGTGCTGCCTGTAGCGGTGGCCGAGCTGTAGGAGTGCTCCCGCTGGCTCAAGTTAACCCAAGTTGCTACACGGATTTTATTGGAAAAATGAAATGAAATGCTGCTAACGTCAGAAAAGGCAAGGGATACTCTTACTATAGAATTTTTCTTAGATAAAATCTTTATATCAGCTTGTTATGATAATTAAATAAAGATTCGCTTTATTTGGAGGTACCTCGTGGTGCCGTGCTTCTCTCACCTCTTATTCTTTCTTATGTTCAAAACGTTACTCTTGTTACTTTTGGGCTTCCTTTTGTTCCTAGAGCCGGCTCCCACGCGGGCCGAAATGGGAAGCACCACCTCGTCGGTCAGCGCCGACGTGGCAACCAGCGTTCCGGTCTTTCGTCGTTCCTACAAGCGCGGGCGGCCGAACTACAAGGCTTACCGGGGAAACAGCCGCCACAAAATGAAGAAGCTAGGTCCGTTTCGCCGCTGGAAGCTTCGCCTCAAAGCCCAGCGCAAGCGCAAGCGTAACCCAAGCGTAAAAGTGGGTGCCCCCACCCGCAGCATGCCCAAGAAATAATATCACTCCCCTCACACGCAACAAGCCGGTTTCCGCACCCACGGAAACCGGCTTGTTGCATGATAGGCCACGTAGTAGGCAGCTACGCCTCAGCTTAGTTAATCAGCCGAAGCCGCCACCAATCTTACCAACTGCCGCTGGTATTGTCGTCACTGTCAAAGCCCCCACCACCGGTATCATCCGACGATGTGTCGTCGTAGGAGGAGCTGTCGTCGGAGGAGAAATAATCCGGGGAGTCGTTTGCCGTGTAGTCTTCGGAGAAATAGTCGGGCTCCGCTTCCGGGGTAGCATCGGCGCCGCCCAGGGCCGGAAAACCGCCCGCTGAGGCCGCCCCCGCGGCGGCTCCGCCCGCGGCACCGGCAGCATCCGGGTCAAAAGCACGGGAACCATCGGGGTGGAAAGCGGAGCTGTCGGGGGTGTCGTGGCCCTGGGCCATGCGGTTGCCCAGGTATGCGCCGGCCGCCGCCGCGGCCCCCGTCATGAGCATGCCGCCCATGCCACTGCCGCCGCTCCCGCCCCCAAAACCGGAATTACGGTTGGGGAGAAAATCGGGGGCGTTACCGGGCTGGTTTACCGGCCGCTGGCCATAGCCGCGGTTAGGGTCGTAGGGCTGGTTTGGTTGCGCGGGCTGATTGGGCAAGAAATCCGGGGTTGCGCCCGGGGCGGGGGCGGCCGGCGTCCGGCGTCGAAACAGCTTCGAGATAAGCCAGATGCCGCCGCCAATAACCAGGGCGCCCAGGGCCAACGCACCCCAGCCAAAACCCGACGACGCTGACTCCGTTGCTGGTAGGGTAGGCGCAACGGGCTCCGGAACGGCGGCCTGAGTTGGCAGCTCGCTGGCAAGGCCGGCCCCGCTGCCGGCTCCTATTTCAGCGGTGCTGTTAGGTGCCGGGCTGGTGGCAGCCGGTTGGGTGCTGGCCGGTGCCGAGCCGGGGTTAGCGGCCAGCATCACCGCGTTGAGGCCCGCGCGCAAGCCGGCGAAGTAGTTGCCCTGCTTAAAGCTAGGCGTCATTTTCTCGTTGATAATCTGGCTGGTCAGGGCAGGCGTAATTTGCTGGCGTAGCCCCGAGCCGGCTTGAATCGTGACTGTGCGCTCCTGGGCTCCTATCAGCACCACCACGCCGTTGTCTTTGTCGCGCTGACCAATGCCCCAGGCCGTGCCCAGCTCCCGGGCGTAGTCGGCTACCTCGCGGCCCCCGAGGGAAGGCACCGTCACGACCACAATCTGGGTGCCGTTTTCGTCGGCGTAGCGGCGCAGGCCGTTTTCCAGGGTTTTGGCGTTGGCGGCGGGTAGCAGCTGGGCCTGGTCATTTACAAACCGGAAAGGAGCGGGCCGGGCCGGCAGGTCTTCGGCGGGGGCGCCCACGGCGGCTTGGCTTAGGCCGGCCACCAGCCCCAGCCACAGGAAAAGAAGGATGCGGTGCATGAGTTCGTACGAAGTGAAGTGGAAAGATGCTCGTCGGACTATTCTACGACGCGGCGCGAGACGTGGCCACAGCCAGGGCGGCTTACCCGCCAAAACACAAAAGCCGGTTCGGGTCCCGAACCGGCTTCGTGCTGGCAAGCAGGGCCAGGCCTCAGGAGCCTACCCCCGAGCTTTGCGGACGGTTTTTCATTTCTTCGTTTGGGTCCACGGAGCCATCGGTCCGGGGCTGGCCGTTGCTGCCGCCTTCACCCGCCTGCACCGTTACGTCGGTGGCCTGCTGCCCCACGCGCTCCGACATCTGGCCGGCGCTGCTGCCCTGGTTCTGGCCGCCGCGCACCTCAATCTGGTGGCGCATGGTTTTCTTCTCGTCCTTGGGCACGCTTATGCGCAGTACGCCATCTTCGAAAGAGGCCTGAATGCGGCCGGCATCCACGGTGTCGGGCAGCTGGAAGGCGCGGTGGAAGGAGCCGAAGGAGCTTTCGACTACGTGGTAGCGCCGCTGGTTTTGCTCGTTGCGGAAGTGCCGCTCCCCGGATATGGTCAGGCGGCCCTGGTGGAAATCAACCTTAATGTCTTCGCGCTTCATGCCGGGTAGGGCGGCCTCAATCTCGTAGCTTTTCTCCGTCTCGTAGGCATCTACGTGGGGCGAGAAGCTGTTCACCCGCCCCCGCGAGGCCAGGGAGTCGCTGAAAAACCGGTCGAGCATGGTGCTGAAGCTCGAGGAACTCATGTCAGAAAAGGAGTCCTGATATTTCTGAATAGCCATGAGGAAAGTTGTTTTAGCGTGAGAAATAATGATGAATGGGAATTTATACGACCTTGAAAATCACAGGTTATAGGCGAGGTAGTCCCGCTTTTTACTTCTCAGCAATGGGCCACCGAAATACCTGTCCGGAGAACGGCCAAGCTACCCGATACGCTCTGGCCCGCGCCAGCCAACAGAACCACTGGCGCTACTAGGCTGCACCGACAGTCCGACGCAAAGCGGCGGGAACAAGGCGCGGAATAAAACCGATGTCGGAGTTCCCGCCAAGGGGTATTGCCTTGTTACAGGGGCCAGTAGGCGGTTGCTTATCGGGGCAGTGGGGAAGCTCACCCCCGGATTTTGTTCAAACTATTGGCACTGGTCCAAGGTTGATTTGCATTGCCTGCGTGAGCTGCTGTCGGCACCCGGGCTTACATCCTCATCCCCTCGAAAACAACGTCCATGCAACCCTACCAAGGCCTAGACCTGCAATTCATTAACGGCGAGTGGAAACCCGGCCGCGAAGACGACTACATCCGTGACATCAACCCCTTTGATAATTCCGAGCTGCTTACCATCAAGTGTGGCGGCCTCCAGGAGCTGGATGAAGCCTACGCGGCTGCCAAAGCTGCCGCCCCGCACTGGGGCAACACCCTACCCCAGGAGCGCCGCGATATGCTGCTGCGCGCCGCCCAGCTGCTGCTCACCCGCAAAGACGAGTTTGCCAACTGGATAGCCCGCGAAGCCGGCGGGGCCCACGCCAAGGCCGAGGCTGAAATCATGCTGGCCCACGAGGTGCTGATGGAGGCGTCCTCGTTCCCGAACCGCCTGCACGGCTTTATTCTCAACTCCAGCACGCCCGGCAAGGAAAGCCGGGTGTACCGCAAGCCCCTGGGGGTAGTGGGCATTATCAGTCCCTGGAACTTCCCGGTGCACCTGTCCATGCGCTCCATTGCCCCGGCCCTGGCCTGCGGCAACACCATTGTGGTGAAGCCCGCTTCCCAGACGCCCGCTACCGGCGGTACGCTGCTGGCCAAGCTTTTCGAGGAAGCCGGCCTGCCCCCGGGCGTATTCAATGTGGTTATGGGCAAGTCGTCCGTCATCGGCGACGCCTTCGTGACCCACCCCGTGCCCAAGCTCATTTCCTTTACCGGCTCAACCCCCGTCGGCAAGGGCATTGGCAAGCTGGCCGGCGAAAACCTGAAAAAAGTAGCCCTGGAGCTGGGCGGCAACAACGTGTTCATCGTCATGGAAGATGCCGACCTCGACCAAGCCGTGGCCGCCGGCATGATGGGCAAGTTTATGCACCAGGGCCAGATCTGCATGGCCATCAACCGTTTCCTGGTGCACGAGCAGGTCTATGACGAGTTCTGCACCAAGCTGGTAGCCCGCACCAAAGCCCTGAAAGTAGGCGACCCCCAGCAGCGTGATACCGACATCGGGCCCCTCATCGACGAGAAGCAGGTGCAGCGCATTCAAAAGGACATTGAAGCCAGCGTGGCCCAAGGAGCCGTTATTGAGGTGGGCGGCCAGGCCGATGGAGCCACGCTCTACCCCACCGTGCTGCGCAACGTGCGCAACGACATGCCCATTGCTCAAAACGAAATCTTCGGCCCCGTAGCTCCGCTGATTTCCTTCCGCGACGAAGCCGAGATGCTGCAGCTAGCCAACGAGCTGGATTTTGGCTTGAGCGGAGCCTTGCACACCCGCAACGTGGCGCGCGGCGTGCAGCTGGCCCGGCAGGTGGAAACCGGCATGATTCACGTCAACGACCAAAGTGTAAACGACGAGCCTAACGCCCCGTTCGGCGGGGAACGGGAGTCGGGGCTGGGCCGCTTCGGGGGCGAGTGGGTAATGGAGGAAATGACCCGGGTGCAGTGGGTTTCCGTGCAGCACGAACCCCGCGAGTACCCGGTTTAAGCAAGACCTCAAGGAGCGGCACGTAATGGGCCGGGGCGTTGGCTGTGCGTAAGCCAGTGCTCCGGCCTTGTGCGTCGGGTGTATTTTGGAAGGCGCTGCTTAGCCCCTTCGCAGCCCTTGAGCGGGGGCCTGGGCACCGAGTCAGAGGTGGGTGGCACTACCCGACCGGGTAGCCTGGGCCTGGGATGCACTATCCAACAGAAACAGCCCCGGCCTTTCGCAGACCCGGCGCAAAGGTGTACTTTAGGCCCGATGAAATCCACCGAGCAGCCCTTGGTTTATTTTGAGAATGCAGCGGGCCGCTTGCTGGAAGACCCGGCCGGTTTCATTCGGGCCAGCTGGAGCGGTAACCCCTACGGCATGACCGAGGTGCGCGGCTTGTTTACCCACATGATGCTGGGCCTGCAGCGGCGGGGCTGGAGCCGGATTCTGATCAACCAGCTCGCCATGCGCCCCTTTACGCTACCGGAGCAAGAATGGATAGCCCAGGAGTGGCTTCCGCAGGCCGTAAACGCAGGAGGCTACCGCCACGGTGCCGTAGTCGTTTCGCCCGAAGTAATGGTGCGCCTGGCCACGGCCTACATCACCACCCATAGCCAAAGCTTGCCCATTACTTACCGCTCCTTTGATACCGATGCGGCCGCGCAAGCCTGGCTCCTGCAGCAGCCCAGCTTTCCGCTGAAGTACTAGCGTTTCAGGCCCGGCTCGCACACCTAGCGGCAGGCCCCGGCAAGTAAGAAGCCGCTTCAACTTGTAATATTGTTCGGCCAGCTACGTCAGGTAGCAGCCTTTGTAGCAAGTAATCCACAAGTCATACTATCTGTTACTTAATTGTGTCAGTGACTGTGTTAGTTTAAAAATTGACACATGGAGCCAGCCCTTCGTTTTTTAGCTTGGCTTACTTGAACTGCTTGTCGAAAAAGCACTTGGACTAACGCTGGGTTGGATGGTTTAGGGCTGCTGGAAATGACGTAGGTGCACCCGAAGTAAGCAGCAGACCATCAGCAATAGAAAACGTAGAATAGAGGTGGTGCAAGCCCGTTGGACTAGAAGTAGTACAGTGCTGCTTCGTAAGGCCAGGGCTGCTTGAACTTGCGGCGGTAGCGCACCGTACTGCTACCTGCTGGTTCTGCGTGAGACTTTTGCCCGAAGCAGAACCGTAGCTGGGGGTTGCTGCCCTCTGCTCTACCATTCATATAATGCCGCGTGCTTTCTGCCTTATGTTCCGTTTCCTGTCCTTTTTCCTGCTGGCACTGGGCTTTGCCGCTCAAACTGCCCAAGCCCAAAACCGGCCACCAGTGCAGTCGGTCCGGCGTCACCCTACCGAGCGTGTAAGCCCCGTGCCCGGCGTAGCCCTGCCCGCCGGCGTAGGCCAAGACAAGGCTGAGCCCGTCCCGGCGCCTACCCAGGTGCTGCCCAATCACCCGCTGCCCCTGCCCTCGGTGCCAAGCGGACAGGTAACCGTAGGCCCCCTCGACTCGGCGCAGGTGCAGCCTACCCCCCGCCGCCGCGCCACTCCCGCCCGCTCCCAGAAACGCCGCCCCTAACCCTCAGGTGTAGGGGCCCTGCGGCAGGGAGGTGACAAGTGGAATTCCCACAGTAAGAGGTATCGGGGGCGTTTGCCAACGCGTTAGGTTGGGCTAAGAGAATAGTATCCCTCGGCTTCCTTTATATTAGGCTTCCCTTACACTGCTTTCTTGCTACCCTTCTCATGAACGAGCAACTCGATGTCATTAACTCTTATTTCGACCTTGTTCAAGCATTCAACACGGACCCTGCGGCGTACGCGGCCGTGCTGCACCCGGAGGTAGAACAAACGGAGTTTCCTAACCTGCTGTACCGCAGCATTCAGCGCCGCTCCTTCATGGATATTCTCGACAACCTGCGGGTGGGCCGGGAACTGCTCCGCGACCCGCAGTTTGACGTACAACGGACCCAGGTAGCTCCCGATGGCAGCGTACTGGTAGAGGGCCTCTGGCAGGCCACGACCATCAGCGACATTGGCCCCCTCTTGCGCGGACAGCGCCTGCTGGGCCAGCTGTGCCTGATTTTCGAGTTCAAGGATGGGAAGATTTTTCGGCAGCGGCGCTACCCCTGCTACGAGTTGGCGTAGCCAAGGCCTTGCGCCAGTACTTAGCAGCTTTCCTATGCGCCGGGGCAAGACTTCCTCGGGGTGACAAGCAGCCGAAGCACATGGCCTCATTTTTGCCCGCGCCCTTGGTCTGAAACCGGATGAGCGGGTTTTCAGCAGTTGTTTCTCCTACCTCTTCCACATGATGAAATCTTTTCTCGCTGCCGCCTTGCTTACCGTAGCGGCTCTGGCCTTTGGCCCTACCTCGGCCCAAGCCCAAGTAACCATCAACATCGGCCGGCCCGCGCCCCAGTACGTGGTGGTGCGGGAGGCCCGCCCCGTAAAGAAGTACAAAGCCCCCAAATACAAGAAAGGCACCGTGCTGCTCGTGCCCGCGGCCCCGGTGTACTACGCCCCGCGCGGTGGCCACGGACATGGGCATGGGCACGGCCACGGCCGAGGCAAAGGGCGCCACTAACCAGCGGCAGTTATCCGTAAAAAAAGGCTTCTACTATCCGTGGAAGCCTTTTCTGCCTTATGGAGGACCACGCTGGAAGGTCGTGGGTGGTTAAGTTTTCATCAGTAGGCAGTTATGCCTAGCCGATAATCTGGCGGGCCAAGGATGGCAGGTCTTTGCCCTGGTAGGTAGGTGGCGTGGCCAGCGGGTAGAGGGTCTGGCCAGGCCGGGCAATGAAGCCACTGCGCAGCCCCGCATCCTGGGCCCCGGCTACGTCCCAGCCGTGGGCGGCTACGAGCAGGACCTCGGTGGGCGCCACGCCCAGGGTTTGCAGGGCCGCCTGGTAGGTGTGGAAGTGGGGCTTGTACAGCTGCACTTCATCAACGCTCAGCCCCCGCTCGAAGAAATGAATGATGCCGGCGTAGCGCAGTTGCGCATCCAGGGTCAGCTGCGGAGAGTTGGTGAAGGCCACCAGCCGAAAACCCGCATCGAGCAGCATTTGCAGGCCCCGGGGCACGTCGGGGTGGGCGGGCAGTTGGGAAAGTAAACCCACCAGCTCCTTTTTGGTGGTGGGCGAGAGGCGCTTTTCCTCCAGCATATCGGCCGTCATGTCCAGGGCTGCTTCCGCAATGTGGCCGAAGGGGTGGTAAGTACCCGTTACGGTGTCTACCAGCGAGTAGTAGAGCAGCAGCCCAAACCACTGCTTAAAGGCGTGCTTGTTGCCGAAGGCTTTCGGTACGGCCCGCTTGAGCTTGCCCATGTCGAGCAAGGTTTCATTGACGTCGAAGAGCAGCACCTTCGGTAGCGGGCGGTAGATGGAGGAATCAGGCATAGACAGGAGTAACTAGGTCCGGCACGCGCCGGTCTACTTGCTGGTACGCAGCTACTCCCGGCGCGGCGGTACAGGATGATGGTGTTGCGGCTGGTTCTACTCCACTCAATGCCCTGCCACTCACGCCTCCGCCGCTTCTCGGCAGCCCCTAATACCGGGCAAGCACCCTAACCAGCTCCACCCGACCACTTTTCCACAAGCTACCTCCCCAAGGGCTTGCCAGCCGAAGCGGCCAGGCGCAACCGCAGGTATTGTTGCAGCCAGATGGGGTACAGGTTATAGCCCATGTTAAGCAGCGTCAGCAGCCCGGCCCAGCCCCAGTAGCCCTGCACGGCCGCATACGCACCAGCCCATAGAAAGACCAGCAGCGCCGCCACGTGAAACCGCTCCATGTGGTAGCTGTTGCCCACCAGCGCCGCCCCCGACCGATGGCCCCGCACCCGGCGGTACTGCGGGTAGCGCCGCCGGATAAGCGCGTTAACGACACCTCCGTGCTGGGCCAGGCGGTTAACCACCGGCACTCCTACCCGCCGATAAGCCACCACCGACTCGCTTAGCTGCCAGCACCGAAACCAGCCGCGGGGCAGAGCATAGGCCAGCACACTCAGCCCCAACAGCCCGTACAGCCACGGCCGCGCCATGTGCTGGTGGCAAAACACCGTTAGCGGCCCCCAACTCAGCCCCGACCATACCACCGACGGCACGGCATTATAAAACGCCAGCCGGCCAGCCGGCGGGGCAGCAGCATTTCCGGAAGGTGCCATAGCAGCAAAGTACACAGCACCGCGCAGGTAGTAAAACCAGCCTCAGCTACCTTAAGTGTCCCTGCGCCTACGCTTCAAGGGTTCTTGTAGGAGGCACGGGCAATTCCCTGCACCAACGGCCGCAGCCAGGGCACTAATGGGGTATGGTTTTACGCACAACAGAATTCCACGAAGTTTAATCCTACTCTACCGCTAGTCCAGTGAATGTGGCCTAGCGGGCGCGCTATTCTACCTGCTTCAACGGCACGTTAGCAAAGGTACCCGTAACAGTAATGTCGCACTTGCGCTTCGGGAAGGTGCCGTAGGCCACTGTTGGGTCGCTAGAACCAGTTAAGGTGGCGGTGTAGGTGCCGCTCAGGAGTTGCCGCTTGGCATCGTAGCTGCTGATGGTGAAGCTACCCGTAACGTGCTGCATGTTGCTGAAGTACAGAATGGTACCGCCGCCCAGGCTTTCGGATTGCTCGTAATAGTATCTCACATCCACATTAAGCGTTTGGTCGCGGAGGGTTTTGAGGGTGTAGGTGCCGGTAAGAGCGGCGGCTAGTTTCGTGCGGTCTAGCGCGAAGCCAATGCCCTCGGTACGGGTAATGGGCTCCACGCTTACCGACAAACTCTGAGCATTCTGCGTGACAGACCCCTTCAGTTGCGGTGCCTGAAAGGTGGTATCCCGGTGTTGGCCGTTGTCCTGGTACACAATGGAGCGGCTATAAGTAACGGTGGGCTCCGGCAGTGGCTCGGGCGTTTCTTCCCGATCATCTTTATCACAGCCAGCGGTAAAGGCCAGCGTCAGACCCAGCAATAGCGAGAGAGTAGCGTTGTAGTTCATAAGGAATAAAGAAGCGTAAAAATGCTATATAGAAAAATGTGCTAGGTTGGATTGCGAGTGGCCTAGAATGTAGGTGTACCCATATTTTAGTTGTTTCTATAAAGCGTAAGTGTGTTCGGGTTTATGATATATGCATTATTAACACCTTTTCTATTATGCTGTTTAACCTATTCAGGGAACATAATATCGTACGCTTCTGGATTTCGCCAGTAATAGTTCCAGTTAATTATGGCTTCATTAAAATACTCAACCTTGCTATCCAATAAATTTATATTCCTAATTTCATTACTGCTGTTGTATGAAATTTTGCAAATCAAATTAGGTTTGATTCCATTGCTATTTAGGTTTCTTCCGCGTTTGTCGTGTTTATAAACCCAAATATTTAAATATTTAACATTTAAGTATTTGTAGTTGTGTTGTTTGGTTAATTCATTGCTTTTTTTAATACTATGATTTCTTAGATTTTCGAGTGAAGATTTTATTAAACTTTCCATAATATCTTTGCTGTCATTTTGTTCGTCATATACGTACTTTGTTTCAACTATCATGTATTTGTTAGTGGCATTGACATGTTGATTAATGTCTTTAAATTTTAATTTATTAACAAATTCACTATTGTCTATTATCTTGTATTTTGTAGTATCGCTTATAAATATATTGGGATTCATGCTAGGTGGCATTATTTGATTGAAGCCAGCTAAATACATTTCAAGGCTATTTGTTATTGCTTTTGATATGTCTTTATGGCTGTCGAATTTTTCTTGGTTGATATCGTTTAAAATGTCAATATCAAAGTTGATAAATCCAGGAAATTTATTGTGCGTTATATGGATATGCAGTATATCAAATTTTTTTGATGCTAGTTTGCCTGCCTGTATTGCAGTTTTTACAATGTTATTTTCTAGTTCCTTCTGTGTTTTACATTTAGATTCTATGTTAACTACTAGCTGTTTTTTGTTTAATATTTGTTGATGGATAACAGTTGATATATTCCAATTATCGAATGTGCTACTTAGTCTTATTTCCTCGAAAAATAGATGGCGAGGTAATTCAACTCCTAAAGATTTTAAGTCGATAATATAAAATTTTATATATGCTAATGAAAATCCATTGATAATATCAACTAGCAAATCAAATTTCCTTATAAACTGATAATAATATATTGACGTTTGATTTTCTTTTTTGTCTATATAGTGCGCTTTGGTTTCTTTATATATTATTTTGCCATGACCTATTCCATTTCTAATGTTGTTATCGTATACTTTATTCAAGTAAGGAAATACGGTTTTTGATAGCTTTTCGATACAAGTAAATAAATCGAGATTATCAGTCTTTTTTCCTTGAATATTCAACATAATATATGTCGCTAGTTGAATGTGGATCAATAATGAGCCTTCAAGGAGCTGTAGATAATTATAATTTATATGTTCGTCTATGAATACAGCGTCTTTGTCCTTTACTATGCATTCATGTATGTTCTTTCTGTTTATGGCTTCAAGAGTTTTGTATGATATATTAAAGCCTTCAGCTCTATCTTTGATAAAGTGTAATAAATTGTTTCTTTGTGTATGCAGGTTTTCTTTTAAAAATACGTAATAATCGTTAAACGCTTCTGTGTTATAATACTTCTCAGGTGATGATTGCGCATATCTGTGTAAAACTAGAAGCATGTTTCCTTCCTGTATTCCCAATGATTGTGAGATAGTATTTCTCCAACTGTGATTATTGTACTTGTATTTCATGAACTATACGATATAAAAAAGGGAGCGAAAGTATTTTCGCTCCCTTTAAAACAAAAATTGTTCCTTCTTACGAACCGCAGGCCTCGCAGGCGTCGGGGTTGTCCAGGGAGCAGGCCATGTCGGAGGCGTTCTGGGCGGCTACGTTCAGCGGCTCCAGGGTCTCGGCGGCTTGCTTCTGCACTGTGCTAGGAGGCTTGTTTCAATTCTGCGTTAGGAGGTAGTTTGCCAATCTTTTTCAGGTAGGCAAACAACTCACGCTTCGTAAGCGGTCCGCTGATGCGACCAGCTTCCCACTCTTCAGAAGTCTTCCCGTTCATCGAGAGGTTGGTCGGGTTCTTCGGCGAGTCGGCGGAGGATAACGTCTTGGATTGTTTCATAGCGCGGTAACTCTACGTCATGTACCACGAGCTTAGGCCCGTTGATAGTAAAAATAACGGAAATAAACTTGCGACGGTTCGTATAGCCGACCATCTCAATCTGGCCGTTGACTTGTAGGTACGTGTGCGCCCGCTCCGCTACTTCCAGTAAGTTGGTTATCTCGTCAAGCTCTATGCTGACGCTGTGCAGCCAGTTTAAATTAAGCTTAGCAAAGTCTATTTCGTAGTTAGCGAACATAGTAGCGGGTAACAAAAAGCCACCTCATCTGAGGTGGCTTTTTATTGAAATATCTACTCTCTTTTACGCAAAACTTAGCTCGGCTGTTAGGAGCCCGACTGATATTCCCTACGACCCGCAAGCCTCGCAAGCGTCGGGGTTGTCCAGGGAGCAGGCCATGTCGGAGGCGTTCTGGGCGGCTACGTTCAGCGGCTCCAGGGTCTCGGCGGCTTGCTTCTGCACCGTGAACTTGATGGCATCCACGGCGGCCTTGGTGCGCAGGTAGTACATGCCGGTTTTCAGGCCCTTCTTCCAGCTGTGGAAGTGCATGCTGGTGAGCTTGCCGAAGTTCACGTTAATCACGTGCAGGTTCAGACTCTGGCTCTGGCAGATGTAGGCGCCCCGGTCGGCCGACATATCAATGATGCGGCGCTGCGAAATCTCCCACACCGTCTTGTACAGGTCCTTGATGTGCTGCGGAATGTTGGGGATGTCCTGCACCGAGCCGTTGGCGGCAATGATGGCGTTCTTCATCTGGTCGTTCCACAGGCCCAGCTTCACCAGGTCCTTGAGCAGGTGCTTGTTCACCACCATGAACTCCCCGCTCAACACGCGGCGCACATAAATGTTGGAGGTGTAGGGCTCAAACGACTCGTTATTCCCCAGAATCTGGGCCGTAGAGGCGGTGGGCATGGGGGCTACCAGCAGAGAGTTGCGCACGCCGTGCTCCATTACCTGGGCGCGCAGCGTTTCCCAATCCCAGCGGCCCGACTCCGGCGTTACACCCCACAGATCGAACTGGAACTGGCCCTGGCTCAGGGGCGAGCCGGGGAAGGTTTCGTAGTGCCCGTCGCGGATGGCCAGGTCCTTGGAGGCCGTCATGGCCGCGAAGTAGATGGTCTCGAAGATGTCCTTGTTCAGGCCGCTGGCTTCGTCGCTCTCGAAGGGCATGCGCAGGGCAATGAACGTATCGGCCAGCCCCTGCACGCCCAGCCCGATGGGGCGGTGGCGGCGGTTGCTGCGCTCGGCTTCCGCTACGGGGTAGTAGTTGATGTCGATAACCTTGTTCAGGTTCATCGTGGCGTGGTAGGTTACCTCGTAGAGCTTCTGGTGGTCGAAGATGAGGTTGCCGGCCTCGTTGGGGCGCACGTAGCGGGGTAGGGCCAGGGAGGCCAGGTTGCACACCGCTACCTCGTCCTTGTCGGTGTACTCCATAATCTCGGTGCAGAGGTTGGAGCTCTTGATGGTACCGAGGTTTTTCTGGTTGCTCTTGCTGTTGGCCGCGTCCTTGAACAGCATGTAGGGCGTGCCGGTCTCGGTCTGGCTTTCCAGGATGGCAAACCACAGGTCCTGGGCCTTAATGGTTTTGCGGCCGCGGCCTTCGCGCTCATACTTCTGGTAGAGGCGCTCGAACTCCTCGCCGTAGCACTCATCCAGGCCGGGGCACTCGTTGGGGCACATCAGGGTCCAGTCGCCGTTGGCTTCCACCCGCTTCATGAACAGGTCGGGCGTCCAGAGGGCGTAGAACAGGTCACGGGCGCGCATCTCCTCCTTGCCGTGGTTTTTCTTCAGGTCCAGGAAGTCGAAGATGTCGGCGTGCCAGGGCTCCAGGTAAATAGCGAAAGCGCCCTTGCGCTTGCCGCCGCCCTGGTCCACGTAGCGGGCCGTGTCGTTGAACACCTTCAGCATGGGCGTCAGGCCGTTGGAAGTACCGTTGGTGCCTTTGATGTAGGAGCCCGTGGCGCGCACGTTGTGCACGGCCAGGCCAATACCGCCCGCGCTCTGCGAAATCAGGGCGCAGTTCTTCAAGGTGTCGTAAATGCCCTCAATGGAGTCATCCTTCATCGTGAGCAGGAAGCAGGAGCTGAGCTGGGGCTTGGGCGTGCCGGCGTTGAAGAGGGTAGGGGTAGCGTGGGTAAACCACCGCTCGCTCATGAGATTGTAGGTCTCGATGGCGGCGGCAATGTCCTCTTTGTGAATGCCCACGGCCACGCGCATCAGCATGTGCTGGGGCCGCTCCACTACCTTGCCATCGAGGCGCAGCAGGTAGCTCCGCTCCAGGGTCTTGAAGCCGAAGTAGTCGTAGTTGTAGTCCCGGTCGTAGATAATGGCCGAGTCGAGGGTAGCGGCGTGGGCGTGCACAATTTCCCACACGTCCTGGGCAATGAGGGAGGCGTTTTCGCCCGTCTTGGGGTCCTCGTAGGTGTGCAGCCGCTTCATGGTGCTGCTGAACGACTTGCTGGTGACCTTGTGCAGGTTACTGACGGCAATGCGCGCGGCCAGAATGGCGTAGTCGGGGTGCTTGGTGGTGAGCGAGGCGGCGGTTTCGGCCGCCAGGTTGTCCAGCTCAATCGTGGTTACGCCGTCGTAAATGCCGTCGATAACCTTCTTGGCTACCTCAATCGGGGAGATGAAGTTCTGGTTGAGCCCGTAGCAGAGCTTCTCGATGCGGGCCGTTACTTTATCGAATTTCACGGACTCGCGGCGGCCGTCGCGTTTGATTACCAACATAGGCGTAGCAGGGTGATGTGGTAGTAGAAGTATGAGTACAGCCGGAGCAGGCCGGCCAAACAGTTCAGGTAAACACTCAGGCGCCAACCGAGCGCCAAGGCCAGGTCAACGGTTCCGAATATATCCGTCCGGAAAGGTCAGGACAAACCTATTCTTTGGAAGTTTTCCACATACTGCTAAAACGTTAGTGCTGAGGCCGTTTTTTGTCATGCAAGGGTCCCTATATAGTCGGCTAATAAGGTTAGAAATCAGGTTGCTGATTTCCCGCAGAAATGGTATTGTCGGTGGGGCAGGAAGGGGTAGAGGTTGCTAGAAAACAGAACAGCACGTCAGCTTGCCAAAGCAAAGGCTGACGTGCTGTTTTAGCTCTGCGCGCGGCAGAAGGCGTGAGCATCTTACTTCCCGGGCGGCTTGTAATCGAGGCCGAAGCGCTTGGCGTAGCTGGCCAGGGGCTCCATGCCAATGGCGGCGCGGCGCTCATCCACATGGGCCTCGTCTTCAATGTCGTGAAACACCATCTTGCCGTTGGCATCTCCCTTAAGCTGGCTGCCGTAAATCTGGGGCTTGCCCTGCCACATCAGCATGCGGTCCTGCAGCAAGGCCAGCGCCGACTTCGCCAAGTCGCCCCGCTCGGCGGCCTGCTTGGCCAAGGGAAAGTACTTCTCAATGGTGGGCAGGTCGGAATGCTGAATAACCAGAAAGACCGTTTGGGTCCCCATGTTTCCTACCTCCGATTTTTTCGGCCACCCGTGCGTATCCAGCAGTTTGGTGATGCGCTGCAGGTTGCGGGCATCGGTGGCTTCAATTTCCTTCCAGAGCGCCGTCATCTCCGGGGAGTGTTGGCCGTATTGCTTTGCAATAGCCTCGTGCTTCATCCGCCCGCCCTGGTCCGAGGCGTAAATAGAATCGAGCTGCTGTTTTAGGGGCTTGTTGTAGTTGGCTTCTGTCCTAGCTACTGCTGCTTGCAGTTTGGCAAGCATAGGTTGCCAGCGCTTGTCGGTATGCAGAGCGGTCAGGTCGGTGTCTTGCTTGAGGTGGGCTACGTTCTCCCAACCGGCCAGGGTAGCGCGGTCCAGGTACTGGAAGGCTTTGGTGGCGTCGCCGGCCAGCGCCCAACTGCAGGCCGCGTTATAGTAGTCGCCGCTGGTAAGCTGAGCTTTGCTTTGTTTGAGCGCTTGGTCGTAGAACTGTCCCGAGGCCTTGTAGTCTTTGGAGGCGTAGGCGTCGCTGGCGCGCTGCTTGAGCGTACCGGAATCGGCCTGGGCCAGAAGAGAGCCGCTGCTCAGCACAAAGGCAGCTAGCAGGAGGGAAAACTTTTTCATAAAACGAGAATATAGGGTAGGTAATAAAGGGTAAGCCAAGCGCTTGTGGTTTCGCTTAGGGCCTAAATATTGCAGGTTTGCTATAAACGAGCAAGGGGTGTCAATCGTATGATTGACACCCCTTGCGCATGGTTGCAGTGTGCTACCGATTAAAAGTCCTCGTCGAGGGAGAAGGCATTGGAAGTCCGCTCGCTCAGCACGCCGGCTTTCTGGTACTCGCCTACCCGCTTCTCGAAGAAGTTGGTTTTGCCCTGCAGCGAAATCATTTCCATGAAGTCGAAGGGGTTGGTAGCGCCGTAAATCTTGCTGTAGCCCAGGGAGTCGAGCAGGCGGTCGGCTACAAACTCAATGTACTGCGACATAAGCTGGGCGTTCATGCCAATCAGGTTAACGGGTAGGGCGTCGGTCACGAACTCCTGCTCAATCTGCACGGCGTCGCGGATGATTTCGTGCACGCGCGACTCGGGCAGCTTGTTTTGCAGGTGGTCTTTGTAGAGCAGGCAGGCGAAGTCGCAGTGCAGGCCTTCGTCGCGGGAAATCAGCTCGTTGCTGAACGTCAGGCCGGGCATCAGGCCCCGCTTTTTCAGCCAGAAGATGGAGCAGAACGAGCCGGAGAAGAAGATGCCTTCTACGGCGGCAAAGGCAATCAGGCGCTCGGTGAAATTCTCGGAGTTAATCCACTTGATGGCCCACTCGCCCTTTTTCTTCACGCAGGGTACCGTTTCCAGGGCGTTAAAGAGGTGGTCCTTCTGCTTGGGGTCCTTGATGTAGGTGTCAATCAGCAGGGAGTAGGTTTCCGAGTGGATGTTTTCCATCATCACCTGAAAGCCATAGAAGCAGCGGGCCTCGGCCATTTGCACTTCCTGCATGAAGTTCACGGCCAGGTTTTCGTTTACGATGCCATCGGAGGCGGCAAAGAAGGCTAGTACGTGCGAGATGAAGTGCCGCTCCCCGTCGTTCAGGTTTTCCCAGTCTTTCTGGTCCTGGCCCAGGTCAATTTCCTCGGCTGTCCAGAAAGAGGCCTCGGCCTTCTTGTACATCTGCCATACATCGTTGTGCTGAATGGGGAAGAGGACGAAGCGGTTGGGGTTCTCGGTGAGCAGAGGTTCCATGGCAACAGGAAATAGAATGGATAAATGGGTGTCAGACGAGCCGTCTGGGCAAGTGAGGTGCTAACTCGGCCCGCGCTGGTTTGTTTCGGCCGCCACCGGCAGGTAGTCAGCGGGTCAGGAAGCCAAAGATAAACCCCTCTTCCGGGAGGGACGGTGGTGCTTGGGCATTTTTTGTGTGTTAATTTTTGTGTATGCCGCTAAGCTGCTGGCCGTTGTAAAGTCTCTGAAATTCACGGAGTAGAACTCAGCAAAGAGACCCACGCACAAGAAGTTATCCACATTTGGCTTGTGGACAATTATAGTTATCCACAAAATTTTATTCGCGTACCCGCCGGCGCGTTCCTGCATAAGAGAAGATCAGGCGGCTATTCTGCGGGAGCAATGAGGTTTAGTGAGTTAGGGTTTGGATTTGTAAAACGATCCTTCTACTTTTGCCTTCCATTTTTCAGAAACCGCGAAGACGCCGATGTACGCAATTGTCAACATAGCCGGGAAGCAGACCAAGGTCGAAGCCAATAAATTTGTATACGCCCACCGTTTGGCTGGCAACGTCGGCGACACCGTGGAGCTGGGCAAAGCCCTGCTGACCGATGATAACGGAACCCTCACCATTGGCGCCCCCGAGCTGGACGTGACCGTAAGCGGCACTATCCTGGCTCACGTAAAGGGCGACAAAGTGCTTGTATTCAAGAAGAAGCGCCGCAAGGGCTACAAGAAGCTGAACGGCCACCGTCAGCAGTTCACCAAAGTACTGATCAACAGCATCGGCTAGTAAGCCAATTAAAATTGAGAGTTAAAAATTAAAAATGGTCGCTGAGCGTGCTCCGGCTACAATTTTTAATTCCTCATTTTTAATTTCTAATTCTAAAATACCATGGCACACAAGAAAGGCGTAGGTAGCTCCAACAACGGCCGCGAATCAGAAGCAAAGCGTCTGGGCGTGAAAATCTTCGGCGGGCAAAGCATCATTGCCGGCAACATCATCGTGCGTCAGCGCGGTACCAAGCACCACCCCGGCCAGAACGTAGGTATCGGTAAAGACCACACCTTGTTCGCTATGATTGACGGCACGGTGCAGTTCCGCAAGGGCCGCAAAGACCGTTCGTTTGTATCGGTACTGCCCGGTGCTGTTGAAGCCGCAGAGGTACACACCTCGGCTCCGGCCTCGGCTGAAGCACACGACAACGCGTAACGTTCAGGATTAACCTGGAGTTTTGAGCGAAGGGGACTGTCCGCAAGGGCTGTCCCTTTTTGCATTGCGGTAACCGCAGTTGGTAGTCTTGTATACTAATCTGGGGCTGGATGAATTGTCCGTCGACTTACCCGTTGCATGCGCAATGGTAAGTACTGACCTGCAGCAGGAAGCTTACTGTAGCCTAATAGTCTGGCATGAGCTCCCTTTAGGGAAGGCTTTGGAAAGCACTTAAAGCTGCGTAGGGAGGAGCAGCTGGTGTACAACTGAGGGTATACCAGCCGGGCGCTATGGTAGTGGCCGGGGGTATATGTGGCCGCAGTTCAGAGCCGTAGCCAGAGTAAAGCGTGGGCGGCTCTTTGTGAGGACAGCAGAGGGTAGGCAAAAAAGAAGCGTCCCGGCTGCCATGATGGCAACCGGGACGCTTTAGGTAGCGGGGACTGGACTCGAACCAGTGACCTTTGGGTTATGAGCCCAACGAGCTACCAACTGCTCCACCCCGCACTGTTTGGTAATACAAATGTACTAGGGTTTTTCGGATATGCCAGCTAACGGAGTATAATAAGTCACTGGGGAAGCCCTTTGGCCTGATAATCAAGTAGAAAATTTTACGCAGCAAGAGTGGTAGCTCCTATGTAGGTACAGAATTTTGGGTTATCCAGTCCTTTGGAGGAACTGAGCCGTAGTGGGTATCTGTTTTGTTCTACTTTCTCTTACTCTTATACAATGGCTCTTTTGTCCTTTCTCCCCTCCCTGCGGTGGGCTGCCCCAGTAGTGGCTGCCGGAGTTGCGCTGGCTTCCTGCAACTCTTCTCAAACCACTGAAGCAACCAATGCGTCGGCCACGGCCACTGACTCAATGAGCACGGCTTCGGCTACTGCCGACCCGGCCGCAGCAGGCCCCCGGCAGATAAAGCCAACGGGGCCTAAACCCGCGTGGGCGCCTACCATTGCGCCGGAAATGCAGGCCGTTATGGAAACCCTGGCTAGCTTGGGCGGCAAACCTATCGAAACCTTATCGGCTCAGGAGGCCCGTCAGCAGCCTACCCCCGCTGATGCGGTGATGAAGCTAATGCGCGACAATAACATTCCTACGCCACCCGTCACGGCCGACACGATGAGTCGCATGGTGATGCCGGGCGTGAAGGTGCGGATTTATACCCCCCGCAACGCCACGGGTACGCTGCCCGTGGTGGTGTACTATCACGGCGGGGGCTGGGTAATTGCCAATCTCGATACTTATGACGCTTCGGTGCGGGGCCTCGTAGAAAAAACCGGTGCCATCTTCGTGTCGGTAGCTTACCGGCAGGGGCCCGAGCACAAGTACCCTACCGCCCACAATGATTCCTTTGCCGCCTACCAGTGGGTGCTGAAAAACGCTGCTTCCTTTAAAGGCGACCCGCAAAAGGTAGCCGTAGTGGGCGAAAGCGCCGGGGGCGGCCTAGCCGCTACCGTGAGCATGATGGCCCGCGACAAGAAAGTGATGCTGCCCAAGCACGAGGTGCTGGTGTACCCCATTGCCGGTTACGACCTGAACACGCCTTCGTACCAGAAGTATGCCCAGGCCAAGCCGCTGAACAAGCCCATGATGGCCTGGTTCTTCGAGAACTACCTGCGTGGAGCCGCCGATGGCAAAAGCCCCATGATTTCCCTGGTGAATGCCAACCTGAAAGGCTTGCCGCCAACTACCATCATTACGGCGGAAATCGACCCGCTGATGAGCGACGGTAGCATGCTGGCTGACAAGCTGAAAGCCGCAGGCGTACCCACCAAGTATCAGAATTACGACGGTGTGACCCACGAGTTTTTCGGCATGGCTGCTGTGGTGCCCCAAGCAGGTCAAGCTCAGGACTTGGCCGCTGCCGAGTTGAAAAAGGCTCTGCAATAAGTAAGTCAGCTTAAAAACAAAAGCCCCTTTGCTGCGTGCAGCGAAGGGGCTTTTGTTTTTCCAACGCAAAGCAGATTTGCGTAAACCAACTCAACGGCTTAACCCGAAATTATTCTGCGTCAAAAGGATAAGGATATGCTAAGCTGTGCGCAAAGTACCCATTACTGGCGCCCACGAGGCTGCCATGAAGGCCATATTTTTAGTATGCCCGAAGAAAAAGAGAAGCTTAGAAGCGGCTGGTAATGCCGAAGTGGATCTTGCCGGAATTCAGGGCGAAGCGCTGCTGCTGGTCGCGGCCGAGGGCGTAGACGAACTGGAACTGGCCTGCCCCCGTGCGGAAGCTTAGGCCGGCTCCGAGGCCCGTGGGCGTGTCGTGGGGGAGTGGATTGGTGGGCAGGTCGCGGCGCAGGTAGGCTTGGTCCACGAACAGAAACACGTAGGCATCGGGACCCGTGAACTGGCGAAATTCGGCGGTGCCTACCGCGTACTGGCTGGCGTAGTAGTTCAACTCGTTAAAGCCGCGCAGGGTAGCCAGCCCGCCCAGCCGGAACAGGTCGTTGAGAAACAAGCGCTGGTTAACCAGGGCCTCGCCGCGCAGGCGCGTCAGGAGCACGCCGCCCTGCCCCACCCGAAAGTACCGCTCTACCCGAACGCCCAAGCTGACCTGGGTAGAGCGCAAGGCCACTCCTTCGTACAAGGCCTCATTGACATCGGGATTTTTGCTGATGCGCTTGGTGCCGATGGAGGCCTGCCCGCTGGCTAGTACGCCGCGCCGCGGAAAGTAGGGGTCGTCGAGGGTGTTCCAGGAGTAATCGAGGCCGTAGGAAGTGAAGCGGGAGTCGATGTTCTCGGGTAGTACGGTGGCTCGTTTGAGGGTCGTATCAATCAGGCGGGAGCTGCGCCACTCCACAAAAAAGGCGAGCCGGCCGGCCTGGGTCATGGGATATACCAGCTGCAGGCGGGGCCGGGCGGTCAGAAACAAGTCGTTCTGTTTTAGCAAGTTGAAAGAGCCATCCAGCTCCAGCGGCGTGCCGAAGAAAGCGGGATGCACGTACTGCGCGTCCAGGAGCTGGGAGGTGACATCGAGCTTGCGCCACTGCACGCCTACTCCCTTGCCGCCCCCACCAATGTTGCGCAGGTTAATGGTCACGTCGCCGGTAACCTGGATGCGTTTCTGGCCGATGCCGGGGTTGGGGTTGGGCAGCACCCCCACAATGGCATCAAACTGGTTGGAGGTCCGGTCTTCGAGCAGAAAAAAGACCCGGGCCCGCCCGCGGGCAAACCGCACTTCCGGCTCGGCTTTCAGGCGCAGGTAGGACAGCTGGCGCAGGCGACGGGCGGCTTCCTGGATGCGCTGCTGGCTGAAGGGCTGGTTGGGCTCAATCTGCAGGTATTTGGTCAGGAAGCGGGCGCGGGTTTTGTTTTTGCCGACAATCTGCAGGGAGTCAAACACGATGGCGGGCCCGCGCCGCAGCACTACCCGGCCTTCCACATCCGCCCCCCGCAGCGCCACCGAATCGAGGCCAATGGTGGCAAAGGGGTAGCCCTGGTTTTCCGCTTCGTGCAGGATGTTTTCCTGAAGCTTGGCCCACTCCTGAGGCCGCAGCGGCTGCTCGTAAAACAGCTTTTCGCGGTAGCCAGCCCGGGTCAGCAGCCCGTCGCCGAGGTTGCCGTTGCGCAGGCGGGCCCAGCGGAATTCCTCGCCCACGTAGAGCTGCACGCGCAGCGTATCGTGGTGCCAGCGGAGCTCATCGGCGGAGGCGGTTAGGTAGGCATCGGCCTGCAGGGCCAGCACCAGGGTACGCACCTCGCGCAGGGCGGCCAGTGAATCGGGCAGAAGGCTGCGGTAGCGGTAGGGGCGCACCACGGGGCGGTCGGCAGGCTCTACCAGCAGCTGTAGCGTCACTGGCCGGGCTGGGCGCGGTAGGGGCGGGGTGGAGGCCGCACGTCGGCCAGAGTCGGGAAGCAGGGCTGGCGGCGCGGCATGCAGGGGGGGGGCGGCCGGGTTGAGTGGGGCCGTCTGCTGGGCCCACGCGCCCGTGCCCGACCCAAGAGCCAGGAGCAACAGCCAGAAAACGAAGACGCGGGCGTACATTTGCAGTCAGAAACGCGAAACGCCGCGTTTAATTTCCCGAAAGTACGCCAGCCCCGGGCTTAGTTCCGAAGCCCCGCACTTCGTGCGGTTTTCCGGTGGCCTTTCAGCGTCCGTCCCAACTCCTTGCCCGGAATAATCTGGCGGGCCGGCCCGGTAGCCAGCTTCGCCAGCGGCCTGGCTGCCGGAATGGAACGCCCACCGCCCGCCGCCCTGTTTTCATCCCACCACCGCTTATTACCTCAGCCTGCCTTAACTACCGTTAGGGGCGGGGAGGTAGCCGCCTCCGGTGGGTTTCGTTTCTCGTTCATGTCTGGTCTCTACCTTCATATTCCGTTCTGCAAGCAAGCCTGCCACTACTGCGACTTTCACTTCAGCACGTCCATGGCCCTAAAGAGCCGCCTGGTGGAAGCCCTGACGCGGGAGCTGGCCCTGCGCCAGGACTACCTCGGGCCGGCCGCTGAGCTCAACACCATCTATTTCGGCGGCGGCACTCCGTCGTTGCTGACGGCGGCCGAGCTGGACACGATTTTCGCGGCCATTCACCAGCATTTCCGGGTGGCTGCGGATGCGGAAATTACCTTGGAAGCCAACCCCGACGACCTGACCCCGGCCAAGGTGCGGGAGTTGGCCGCCTCACCAATTAATCGGCTGAGCATCGGCCTGCAAAGCTTTCATGAGCCCCACCTGCGCCTCATGAACCGGGCCCACTCAGCCCAGGAGTCGAGGGCCGGCGTGCTGCGGGCCCAGGATGCGGGCTTCGAGAATATTTCCGTGGATCTGATTTACGGGGTGCCCTCGCCTACCCATGCGCTGTGGGAAGAGGATATGGCGGCGGCCTTTGCGTTGAACGTGCCCCACCTGTCCTGCTACGCCCTTACCATTGAGCCGGATACGGTGTTCGGGCGGCAGCTGAAGAAGGGCAAGTTTGCAGCCCCGCCCGATGAGTTCGTGGCCCGGCAGTTTGAACTACTGCTGGTGGAAATGGAACGCTACGGCTACCAGCAGTACGAAATCAGCAACTTCTGCCGGCCCGGCCGCGAGTCGCGCCACAACTCCGCCTACTGGCGCGGGGTGCCGTACCTGGGGCTGGGACCAAGCGCCCACTCCTTTAACGGCCACAGTCGGCAGTACACGGTGGCTAATAATCCGCAGTACGTAGCGGCCGTGCTGGAGACTGGCCAGGTGCCTGCCACCGTGGAAACGCTCAGCCCCCAGGACCGCGCCAACGAGTACCTGATGACCAGCCTGCGCACAACCCAGGGCTGCGACCTGGCCTACCTGCGCGAGGCGCTGGGCGTTGACCTGCTCCGGCAGCGTGCCGGCTACCTACAGGAGCTGCAAACTACTGGCCTGGCCACGCTAACCAGCAACGTGCTGCGCCTGACCGATGCCGGCAAGCTTCTGGCCGACCACATTACCCTGGAGCTGTTTCAGGGGTAGGGCCGCCCGTGGCCGCGTGAGGAAAGTGAGGAAGTAGAAGCATGAGTGATACACTCCGGCCGGAAATCTGCTAATTTCCCGTCCTACCCACTCTTTTTACAGTGACTGGTTTGCCGCCGTCCGGTGCCGCCTGCGTGCTGTTCGCTCCCGGATCGGTGGCTGCCTTTGTATAACCCCGTGATTATGAGAAGACTGATTGATGCCCTGGCCGACGACACGGATTTCTTTATCGAACAGGTGCAGATAACAGCCATTGTGTTTGATAACTCCGACGACGTTACCATCTGGGCTACCACGTACTTCGACCAGGAGTCCCACTTTTTCCATTTGGGACTTCCTTTCCAGCAGCTTGACCTGTTGCTGCGCCTGGCCGGCGCCCGGGCCGAAGCCCTGCAGGAAGACGTAGCCGATGCCCTGGCTACCGTGCACGAGTGGCCCTGCCTGCTGGAGTACACCACCGACGCCGATCCGCCCGTGCCCCTGCCCAACGTGGCCCTGAAGCTCTCCTGCACCTACCCCGCCGATGAGCCCTTCGAGGAAGGCGAAGAAGGTGAGGAAGAGGAAACCTTCGACATCAGCATGGACGCCGAGAGCGAGGAGGCCGCCGAGTACGAAGCCGGCCAGCCCCATAATATCTTCTACCTGGAAGGCGTGTTCCTGCGCGTAGAGCCGTAGCGGTGAAACGGTAACTGAGTGACTAAGTGAGTTTTCCATGGCATTGGCACAATTCAAACAGGAAACTCACTCAGTCACTTAGTCACCGACTCTCTGTTTCCCACCTCACCAACCTCACTTCATGTTCTATCTTCTGCCTGGGCTGGGGGCCGACGAGCGGGTGTTCCGAAATTTGCTGCCGCTCTTGCACGGCCCTAAGCAGGTGCTGCTCTGGCCCACGCCGGAGCCCAATGAAACCCTGCCCGCTTACGCGGCCCGCATGGCCGCTGGCATTCCACTGGCAGCAGAAGGGCTGCTGGTAGGAGTTTCTTTTGGTGGCGTGGTGGGGCTGGAAATCAATCGGTTGCGGCCCCGGCTGCGCACGGTGCTCATCAGCAGTATTCCCGATGCCAGCTGCCTGCCCCCGCTCTTGCGCCTGATTCGGGCAACGCGGGTGTACCGGCTGTTTCCGCCGCAGTGGCTGAAGCTGTTTCCGCGGGCCGGGCAGTGGTATTTCGGGGTAAGAAACGGGGAGGAGTACCGCCTGTTCAAGCAGATTCTGCGCGACATGGAGCCCGTGTACACCCGCTGGGCCATCCACCGCCTGCTACACTGGGACAGTACCCACGTTGGGCGCAGCGTCCAGATTCTGGGCACCCACGACCGGGTATTCCCGCCCGGCCCTACCCCCGTGGAGTACCTGATTCGGGGCGGCGGGCATTTCATGGTGCTCAGTCACGCCGAGGAAATCAGCCGCATTCTGAACCGGTTGCAGGACAAGAACAAAAGCGCAAGCCCGCCCATCGGCTGAGCTTTGCCCCTCTCCCTTGGCCCGCTGGCGGTAGCTGAAAAACCACCTTCCCGTTGTTATTGTGAGTGCAGCGCAGAGTCTGGGGTAGTCATTCAACGGCTTGACTTAGCTTCCGCGCTGCACTGGGAACGACAACGGGAAGGTGACCAGCTTTTAGCTGCATTCCTGCTCACTTTATTATTTTCCTTCATGCTTGCTACTTACCCTTACCACGGCCATTCGTTCGCTTTTGATCCGGCGGCGCCCCTGGATATTTCCCTGCCATTAGCCCCGGGCGAGCAGCAGGTAAACTGCTTTTGGGCCGAGCCAGTGGCGTTTGACGTGATTCGGGTTGGGAATTTTGTGGGCAGTGTAACGGCAGGGGGCAGTACCAACTACAAGCGGGTACACCTCACGCCCCACGGCAACGGCACGCACACGGAGTGCTACGGCCACATTTCCCCCGACCCTAGGGCCACGCTGAACCGCTGCCTGCGCCGCTTCCTGTTCGTGGCCCGGCTGGTGTCGATGCAGCCCCGGCCCCAAACCAACGGCGACGAGGTGGTGCTGCTAGAGGACGTGCGCCGGGAACTAGAGAGTGGCCCCGATGCCGCAGTCCGGCCCGAAGCGGTAATTCTGCGCACCCTGCCCAACCACAAAAGCAAGCGCACCCGCCAGTATTCCGGCACCAACCCTACCTACCTGGAGCCCGCCCTAGCCGAGTATCTGGCCGAACAATATGTGGAGCATCTGCTCCTGGATCTGCCCAGCGTAGACCGGGAGGAAGACGGCGGGCAGCTGCTGGCCCACCACGCCTTCTGGCAGTATCCGCATGCCCCGCGCACCACGGCTACCATCACGGAGCTGATTTTTGTGCCCGACGAGCTGGAAGATGGCCTGTACTTGCTGAACCTGCAGGTCACGAGCCTAGAGCTGGATGCCAGCCCCAGCAAACCCATTCTCTACGCCCTGCGCTAGGTTGCTGGGTCTGTTGGCCGACTGTCCAAAACGCGAAACGGCTCCTGCTGGAGTAGCAGGAGCCGTTTCGCGTTTTGAAAAAACAAAGGTTAGTTCAGCCACACGGTCAGCAGCATTTCGAAGCGGTGCGGGCCGTAGGCGTTGTAGTAAGGAGCTTCGCCTTCAAAGCCGAGCACGTGCACCAAGGGCATACCTTCCGTCCGCGAGTCAACTACGCGCACGGGATATAAGCGGCCTTCCTCGGGCCAGTCGCCTACGTGGTTGTAGGGGCGTTGGCCGGCGTCAATGCAGCGGGCATAATCAATGAAGGGCGCGTGGCGCGTGGCTTCCGCCAGCGTTAGGTTGGCAACTTCGTACTTAGGCATAGATAAATCAGTCTGCGAAAAAACGGCCCCTGGACAGTGTCGATTACACGGTAACTGCCTGAGCTATTTAGTAATGAGAGCCGTAGCGGCCAGCTCTTATACCCCCAAAGGTACGGGCTCCGAATGAGTTCCGCTACCAGCGCGAGGCGTACTATCCAACGCCTACCACCCGCGGATTGTTCTGTGGCGCGGCTGAAAAACAGCTCCGAGCCGCAGAACCTTGCCATCATCCAAACCGCTCTTTGATCCACTCAAAAAAGCCAGGTGAATCCGGGAAATTCAGCTCGAGAAACTACCGTAAAAAAGCAGAGGTAACCCTGTACTTTTTCTCTGCTCGACGCCTATTGTTCAGGTTACTAGCTCGTTAATGCTGCCGTAACCCCCAGCGGGTAGCAAGCGGCTCGGCTAGCCCTTAAGCCCGCTGAACACGAGCGGCAACGCTACACTAAGCGGGTGCTTACGATTCAATGACCGGCTCTAGGGCGCTAACGCCCGCTACAATGGTGGCCGTGTAGGTTTCCAGGGCTAGGCCTAGCTGCTGCTGGTAGGCGGCCGTCTGGTGGGCAATGAAGGAGTCTACCTGATCCGGCGCCACCAGGTTAATGGTGCAGCCGCCGAAGCCGCCGCCCATCATGCGGGCCCCGAACACCCCGGGCGCCTGCTGGGCCGTGGCCACCAACACATCCAGCTCCCGGCAGCTGACCTGGTAGTCGTCGCGCAGCCCGGCGTGGGAGGCGTACATTTCCCGGCCGAAGGCGCGCAGGTCGCCGGCCAGCAGGTGCTGACAAGCCGCTTCTACCCGCGCGTTTTCCTCTACCACGTAGCGGCAGCGCCGGTACACCACGTCGCCGAGCTCGGCCCGGTGGGCCTGCACCTGCGGCAGGGTAGCGTCACGCAGGCTCAGCACGTGGGGGTAGTGACGGTGCAGCACGGCCACGCCCTGCTCGCACTCCTGGCGGCGCAGGTTGTACTCGGAGCTGGCCAGCGAGTGCTTCACGCCGGAGTTGCAGAGCACGACCTGGGCGGCCTGAGTATCAAAGGGGAAGTACTCGTACTGCAGGGAGCGACAGTCCAGGCGCACGACCTGCCCGGCCTGCCCGAACAAGCTGGCAAACTGGTCCATGAGGCCACATTGCACCAGGGCAAACTCGTGCTCGGCTTTCTGGGCCAGGTGCGCCAGCGTCATACGGTCCAGGTTTGTGTGCAGCAGCGCGTCCAGGGCATAGGCCAGCCCGCACTCCACCGCCGCCGAGGACGAGAGGCCCGCCCCCATCGGGATGGTGCCCCCGAACACGCAGTCGAAGCCCGGCACGGCAATGCCCCGCTGCTGAAACTGCGCCACCACGCCCAGCAAGTAGTTGGCCCAGGACGTGTTGCTGCGCTGCACATTGGCCGCCGCCACCGAAAACGTCTTGTTCAAGTCGTGGGCTACCAGCCGGATGGTATCAGTTTGATTAAGCCCCACGGCAAAGCAAATTTCCTTGTCGACGGCCGCCGGCAACACGAAGCCCTGGTTATAGTCCGTGTGCTCCCCAATCAGGTTTACCCGACCGGGCGCGCGTACCAGCAGCGGCTCGTGCTGAAAATGGTGGCGGAAAGAAGCGGCAATGGTGGGGGCTAAGAGCATAACAACGAACAGCTTAGGTAGAAGTGCGGGGAAAGGTTGACGCCGGCTGCACGTAGGATAGCCGCGCGGCGTAGGGTAGTGGTACGAGAAAAGACCAACTTTCGCTGCTCAACCGCATACCCTTGGCCGACGCCCTTGCATTAGCAGAACGCCGGCGCTTTAGAGCTTGAACTGGAAGCTCACCTTGACGCCAAACGTACGGGCTCCGGGCGAGCTGCGGTAGGTAAGGCGGTGCAGGAAATCTACCCGGGCCACTTTAAAGATATTCTCGACTCCGTAGCCCACTTCCGCGTAGGGCAGGCGGCCCAAGGGCCGGAAGGAGGGTAGGGGCCCGCCGTTCACGGGGTCTTCCTGCGGAATGATGCGCCGGTTGGCTTCGCGCACGCTGCCCCACAGCACGTTGCCGGTAGCTACCAACCGCCAGTTCAGCTGCTTTACGGCCGGAATGGAGTTGAGCAGGAAGCCTTCGAAGTGGTTTTCGGCCCGGAAAGACACGTACTGGTCACTCACGAACTCAAAGTAGCGCATCAGGTTAAAGGCCCCCGCATTGTAGAACGGCGACTGGTTGCCGAGGTGGGTTTTGAGCACCGGGTAGGGCACCGTGCTGGGAATGTAGCCCGCATCGAGGCGGTAATCTGTGCGGCCGAGCTGACCCAGCCGGATGCTCTGGTCGATGAGCAGGTTGAGCTTGTGGTAGCGAAAGTCGGAGCCCAGCACTTTATCGACCCCCAGCGTGTAGCGCACCGTGAATACGGGCCAGCGCTTCAGCCCAATGGCCGTGCGGCGGTTCTGGTTGTTTTCTACCAGCACCTCGTCGCGGGCGTAGCGCGACTCCAGCACAATTTCCGACAGGTCGAAGTGGTCGTTGGTGGGGGCGCCGGGCCGCGGCTCCTGGGTGTAGTAAGCAAACGGATACAGGGGCCGAAACTGCTGGTGGCGCAGCAGTACGCGCTGGGTAAACCCCCGAAACAAGTCCGATTGCAGGGCTACCGTGGTCAGGTTACGGCGCAGGGGGCGGCTACTGCTGATGTCGCCCAGGCGGGCCGACGCCTCAAACAGCGGGTTTTCCAGGGCGTAGTCGTTGTCGAGCAGGGCTACCTGGTCCAGGTCCTGCCGGTGCTCGAAGTTGGCGACCGTCCAGTGCCGGCGGTCCAGCACGCGCTGCACCCGCAGGCCGTACTTGAAGCGCCCGTCGCGGGTGCCGTAGGCCAGATAGGTGCGCAAGAGCCAGTCGCGGCTCAGCTCCGGCGTCGTCCGGAACCCTACCCGGAAGCGGTGGCCTTCAATGCTGTTAAAGCTGTACGCCGTCAGAATCGGTCCCAAATCCACCTTGCCCGCCCGGTAGTACCCGTTCACGGCCACGTCGGCCACTTCCAGCAGGGACCGAACCGCCGGCAGCTGGCGCACGGAGTCCAGCACTTGCAGGGTTGCGGCCTCCTCCCGACTCAGCGAGTCGGGACGGTTCTGCTCGAAGAAGTTCTTGGGCACCTCGAAGGCCGAAGCCAGGGTTTCCAGGGGCCGGTCGTAGAAGGGCAGGGGCTTGGGCTGATTCACCACAAAGCCGGAATTGACCGTGACAAAGCGGGCCACTACCCCCGTGCTGCCCTTGGTTGGCTTGATGCCAATAACCACCCGCGTGCGGCGGGGTAGCTCGCCCCCCGCGGGGGTAGGCGTCATTTCCTGGTACACCCGCACCTGCTCCACAAAGTTGAGGTTGGCCTCGGGGCTAACGGCCAGGTCTAGTTTGCGCAGGGCGTAGGTAGAGGCGCTGATCCAGATGGTCCCCGTGAAAGCCAGGTCCTGGGGGCGCCGGGGCACTACCCCAAGCTGGTAGCAGAAGTCCTGGCCCAGCATCACTGAGTCCTGCAGCTCATACTCGTAAGTGAACTTCCAGCCGTCGGCAATAGGCGAGATGAAGTCCTTGCCCAGCAGCTGCTGCCAGTTGCGGTAAAAGTCCCAGTCCTGAAACGAGGAGCCCATGATCTGCGACACCACGGAGCCCTCGCGCGGGGCCGCTCCCCGCATCTGGGTCTGCCGAATTTCTTCGCGCTTGCGCAGGGGCTCGTTGTTCTGGTAAAAGCGCGACAACACCTCGGAGGCAAAAATGGGCACCACCGGCTTGCCATTGGCATCCCGGGCCACGCCCAGGCTGTCGGCTACCTGGGTCATCTGGCGCAGCACCTTGCGGCGGCTGAGTTGGCTGGGAAGGTTGTTGAGGGCTACTTCGGTGCGGTTGTAGCTCTCGAACTCAAAAGCCCGGAGGTAGCGCTTGTCGTTCTGGGGCTTGTGCTGCTGCACCCGGCGCAGAATATCATAGGCCGGGTTTTCCCGGGGCCGCACCACCACCTCGCCCAGCGACACGCTGCCGCTGCCCAGGCTGAAGTTAACGGTCTGGCGGTCGGGGCTGGCGGCCACTTTCTTTTTCTGGGGCGCGAAGCCAATGGCGGAGGCCACCAGCGTGTCCACGGGCCCCGTTAAGGTGAGCTGATAGCGGCCGTTGTCGTCGGCAGTAGCGCCCTGGCTGGTGCCGCGCACAAACACCGAGGCAAACGGCACGGGCTGCCCCGTAGCCGCCTCCGTGACCCGCCCGCTGAACAGTATCCGCTGGGCCCAGGCCACCGGCGCCCCCGACACCAGCAGGAGCAGGCAGAGCAGCAAAGACACTAATTTCATACTACTGAGCGTATACGGGCAGTTAGACGCAGGTTCGGTAACAAGATACTGGTTAGTCGCTGATGAAAGGCAGGCCCCGCAGAAACTTGTCCCCTAGTCTTCTAGTCAACCGGAACCAACAGGGCACCCGGCTATAAGCCAGATGCCCCCGGGGCTAGTTCAGGCAGCACAGAAAAAAAGCAGCACGGCCAGCCCTGCTGGGTGCCGCACTACTTCGGACATTCCTCCCTGGTCAGGGTTTCGTTGATGCTAATGGCGGCGGCGCTACCTTCGGCGGCCGCCAGAATAGCCTGTTGTGTGCCGGGGGTAGTGTCGCCGGCCGCGTACAGGCCCCGCACGGTGGTTTGCTGCTTCTTGTCTACCCAGATGGCGCCCTTACTAGTGAGTCGGCAGCCGATTTTTTCGGCCAGCGGAGTGCGCTGGTGCTGGTGGGCGTGCACGAATACGGCCGTCCGCGCCAGCTTCTCCCCCGACGCAAACACGATGTGCTGCAGCTCGCCCGCAGGAGTGCCTTCCAGGCGAATAACCGGCTCTTCCCGCACCTGAATTTTTTGCTGGCGCAGGCGGCGGCGGGCGTTTTCGGTCAGGAATCCCGGCCCGTCGATGCAGGCCACCACGTCCTTGCTCCAGCGGCTGACCAGCAACGCCAGCCCAGTTACCATTTTGGCCCGCCCGTACACGGCCAGGGGCTGGTCGCGCACTTCCCAGCCGTGGCAATAGGGGCAGTGCAGTACCCCCCGGCCCCACAGGTCGCGCATGCCATCAATGGGGGGTAGCTCGTCCTCCACCCCGGTGGCCAGCAGCACCTTGCGGGCCGTCAGGGTAGACTTCCGGCCCGTTGAACCCTCCAGGGTCAGCTCAAACCACTGTTCGTGGGCCGCCACCTCCAATACCCGGGCCTCCCGAATCTCGACCGTGGCATACGGCGCCAGCTGCTCACGACCCAGGCGCAGCAAGTCAGCGGGACGGGTTCCGTCGCGGGTGAAGAAGCCCTGTACCGCGGGCGAGTCGGTGTTGCGTGGGGAGCCACCATCTAGCACCACTACTTTGCGCAGGCAGCGGCCCAGCACCAGAGCGGCGCTAAGGCCCGCACTGCCCGCCCCTATAATGGCAACGTCAACATCGGTGAGCGGCTGGGCAAGCGGGCGGTGGCGGGGAGCACGAGGAGTAGGCATAGTTGACAGGTTTTTCCGTTTGCCTATACCAGGAATACCAGGCAGAAGTTAGGTTGAGCCAGCTGCTACTTCCCTAACCACAAGCAAAAAGCCTCTTCCCAGCGGGGAAGAGGCTTTTTTTAAGGCTTCCGTGTGAAGCTAGGCTATTCTTTCACCAAGCGCTTCGTGAAGCTCTGGCCGTTGCCTTTGATAGTGATTAAGAAGCTACCCTGGGGCAGGCCATGCAGGTTGATAACCTCCGTGCTGCCGCCTTGCTGCGAGAAAGTCCGCACGGTGCGACCGGCCAGGTCGGTTACGGTGACCTGGTAGGTACCTGCAGCCAGCGTGGAGAGGTTCAGACGAGTAGTAGTAGCTTCCGAAGTTGGGTTCGGGAACACCATTACCTCCGTAGCGGCAGCAAAGCGCACCAGCTGCACTTGCGTGAGCGAGGCCGTGCCATCGGTATCGACCTGACGCAAGCGGTAGTAGACCGTGCCCTGGGCTTTGCTACCTGCCTTGGCATCCACGAAGCTGTAGGTGTGGGCCGTAGCAGTAGTGCCGTGGCCCTTTACGGAGCCGATGGCCTCGAAGCGCGTGCCGTCGAGGCTGCGCTCCACCACGAAGTGCTCGTTGTGGAGCTCCTGGCTCGTGCGCCACACCAGTTTGGCATCCTGGCCCTGGGCCTGGGCCGTGAAGCTGACCAGCGTGACCGGCAGCGGTCCGGCCCCAATGGTGAAGGTCACGGGCTGGGTGGTGGTGCCGCCAAACTCATCGACCGTGGTGATGGTCACCGTGTAGGTGCCGGCCACCAGCTGCAGGCGGTTGGAGACGGTAATAGCACCGGTCACCGCGTCCAGGGTCGTGCCCGCGGGCATCGGGTTGCTGCCGGCCGCCAGCACGGCTGAGCGCACGCCCGCATCCTGGAGCTGGGCCGAGGCGGTGTAGTCGGCCCCGTTCACGTCCAGCACGCTGCTAATCAAGTCCCCGTTCTGGTAGGCGGCAATGCCGAAGCCTTTGACTGGGGCGTTGGTGTAGACCGAGTTCAGGTCCTGGCCCACGGCAATGGTGTAGAGGGTGGGCACGGATACGGCCCCGGCGTTGTCGGTAGCTGAGTAGGTGAAGAACACGTTGCCCACAAAGGAGCTCACGGGGTCAAAGGTGAGCTTGGCGATGTCGCCCACGGCCACCGGAGTGTTCACTGTTACCGTTGCGCCATTCAGGCGCAGCACGCCCTGCGTGGCCGCATCCGGAATCGTGACGATGGTGTAGGAAGCCACCGTGCCGTCCGGGTCCGCGGCCAGCAGCTGGGAGATGGGCAGCGCCCCGGCCGTGTTCCCCTCTGGCGCTTGCAGCTTGTTAATGATGCTGGCCGCAACCGGCGCCTGGTTAATCTGGGTGGTAATGACGGTAGAGCTGTTGTTGCCCGTGTTCGATTCATCAACCGCCGTTACGTTAGCCGTAATGGAGAGGGAGCCCGAAGCCGGCATGGTCACCGTGAAGGTATTTACTACAGCAGCACCTGCACCTGGTGCTTGGGGCGTAGTAATGGGGAAGGTAATGATGTTGCCCGTTTGGGTACCTCTGCCCGAAATGTTGGTAGCCGTTACGCCGGCCGGCAGGGTAACCGTCTGGGTAACCGCCTGAGAATTGGCCGGGCCGTTGTTCAGCGTCTGCACCGTATACGTGAGAGTAGCACCGGGCAGGGCCGCAGCCGGACCGCTGATGGAAGTTACTTCATCGTAGGTGTTAGGAGCAGCGGGCTGAGTAACGTTGATGGTAGCGGTGGCCACGTTGTCGTTAATAGCCGCCTCCGGGTTAGCCGAAGAAATAGCAGCAAAAAGCTTTAGTGAACCAGTGCTAGGCGCCGTTACCGTAAAGGTGAAAACCTCATTTTTGTTTTTGGCTATAGCAGTGGTGTTGAAGGTAAGGATGCCCGTGGCCTGATTGTAGCTGCCCGTTGCATTACCCTGACCACTGATATTGGTTACTACCGTGCCAGGGGCGAGGTATATCCGCTCTACTAGCGTTGCAGCATCGTTGCCTGAACCGTTCGTGAAAGTAGCGGTGAAGCTCACGGGTGCACCGGGTGCTACGGTTGAAGTAGCCGGAGTCAAAGCTGCACTGAGAACGTAAGCAGCAGTAGCAGAACCAGTAGCCGTTACAACCGCTGCGGAAGTATTGTTACCAGCTACTGGGTCAGGAGTAGTGCTGCTAACTACTGCCGTGCTCGACAAGTTGGTGCCCGAAGCACGTGGGTTCTTGAACGTAACGTAGTTGCTTGCAACAGCTCCATTAGCCAGATTGGTGTTCGTGAAGGTAACCAGACCCGTAGTGGCATCATACGTACCATCTGGGCTGCTCACGTCAGCAGTAGCCAAGCCCGTGGGCAGCTGAATAGTGGTTGTTACGGTACCTGCCGTAGAAGGACCGTTGTTGGTCGTCTCGGCAACGTACGTTACCGCTCCGCCCGAAGCCACGGTAGCCGGGCCGCTCAGAGTAACCGTCAGATCAGCCGAAGCATTAACAGTAGTCGTAACCTTCGCCGAATTGTTGCCGGAAACGGGGTCGGGGGTGCTGCTGCCTGTGTAAGCAGTAGCGGTGTAGTTGCCCGTGGTGGCAGGAGTGAAGCTAACCGTGAAGAACTGCGACTCACCAGCCAAGCTGCTGGCAACGGTCGGGAAGGTCACCAAACCGGTAGTAGCGTTGTAAGTACCGGCGCTCAGAGTTACGCCCGTCAGGCCGGCGGGCAGCTGCAGGGTAGGCGTGCGGTTGATAGCCGTACCGGGGCCATTGTTGGTATAGAATGCCGTGTAGGTAACGGGGCTGCCAATGGTTACGGAAGCGGGACCCGTGATGGTAGCGGCCAGATCAGCCGTGGGCAATACGGTTACTTTGGTCGAGGAAACGTTATTGCCTGCAACCGGATCCGTCGTAATCTGGCTGGCCGTGGTCGTGGTGGAGCTTACAAAGGCCGTGGCCAGCAACTGACCACCCACCGTGGCAGGCATGGTAAGCGCAATGGTGTTGGTCTGCTTCTCGCCGCTAGCCAGTGTGTTGATGGTATTGAAGGTTACCAGGCCAGTCACCGTGTTGTAGGAGATGCCGTTACCAAACAGCAGGGTGTTGGTACCCGTGCCGTTGGAGGAAGCGCCATTGATGGCAAGCGCACCAGCCGTAAGGCCGGGCACAAGCTGTACCGTTTGCACCACACTCGAAGCCGGGTTGGGGCCGTCGTTACCGGTTACGACCGTCAGCGTGACGCTGCCGTTCGGGTTCACCGTCTGCGCCGAGGGCGTAATGGTGGTGTACAGGTTGGCAACCGGCGTGGAGGAGGTAGTGGGCGTAATGGTGATGTTAGCCGGAGCCGTAGCCCCGTTCAGAGTAGCGCTGTTGTTAGCCGGGTTAGAGTCGCCGGTAGCAGCTGTGTTCGGCGTTACCGAAGCCGTGGGGGCAAACGAAGTAGCCGGAGCCGAGAAGCTGACGGTATTAGCTACCGTCTGGCCAGCGGCCAGGGTAGGTAGGTTCAGGAAAGTTACCAGGCCATTGGAGCTATCGTAGCTACCATTGTTCGACACGTATACGTTCTTCAGGCCGCTCACTAGCTGCACGGTCTGGACTACGTTGGCCGTGGCCGCTGCCCCAATGTTGGAGGTTGTAACGTTAAGCGTAACCAAGTTGCCCTGCGTAGCAGCAACCGGACCGCTAAGAGTCGTGCGGATGTCGGTAACCGGGGTTACTACCGTCGTCAGCGTCTGCGAGTCGTTGGCCGTAGCCCCTTCCTGGTTGGCGCCCGTAGTAGTTGCTACCGTATTTACGGCGTTGAATACGCCCGGTGCAGTAGGCAGCGTGTAGCTGTAAGTAAACGACTGGCTCGTGCCAGCAGCTACTGCAGTGGTGCCAAAGTTGATCGTGTTACCGCTCAGGGTACCACCGCCCGTGTTCGTTACCGTAGCGCCAGCCGGAATAGTCACCGTGCGCGTCGTAACGGCCGAGTTGTCCGGGCCGTTGTTGCCAAACTGAACCGTATAAGTCTGGGTAGAGCCCGGCAGGGCCGAAGTAGCGCCACTCGTAAAGCGGGCATACACATCGGCCTGGTCACAGAACGTGATGATCTGGAAGCCCATGGTGTGCGTACGGTCCGTAGTGGCCGTAGCGGCAGCAGGAGCAATGTTTTCGTAGGTAATAACTACGCGCTGTACGGGGCTCGGGAAGCTGATAATAACGTCGCCGGTGGCCGCTGCCGTGCTGGTAGCAATACCAGTTACGGCATTAGCTTTAAAAGCTGGGTCGGAGGTAGCCGTGGCCCCACTGCCCGTGCCTACAAACCGGTTGATATTGTTATTAATACCCGGGCCGCCAAAGTTACTTGTGCCAAGCGCTAGGGGCGTTGTGCTGGTGGCCGAGCTGTACGCATCAAAGGTCATGCGGTCAATGAAGCTGCCATTGGTCACGTCCTTGTCCAGGTCGGTTGCCCGGAGCGTCAGGTTGCTTACGGGCCGGTTAAAGGTCAGCACCACGGAGGCTACGTCGGCGGAAGCATCGCCACCAACTACGTTACGCTGCCATACCAGATATTTACCGGTACCTAAAACGTTGTTGACCCCTACCGCGAAGGTATTAACACCGGTACCCGTGTTCGTGCCCGTGTAGCCGCTATACGTTACGGAGGTGCCGCTGTTCAGCTGGTCAGAACCGGTTTTCCGGTCCCCGTCGGCTACGGTAGTGTAGTCGAAGGTAGTGGTTTGGTTGCAGGTCTGCGCTAGCGCAGCTGACCTACTGAGTCCGCCCCATCCGACTAGCAGAAGTGCAAATCGTAAGGATGTTTTCATGCAAAAAGTATGTATGGAAGGTTTTGAAATCGGGCAGTAGCTAGCTGAACGCTAGCGGTGAAGAACGAAACTACTTAGCAGCATGGGCCTCCTTCAGCACTATTCGCTCAATTGCAGATATCCCTCGGTAAACATTCTCTTTTGAGTAGTCAGAGGAAGGATGAAATTCTTATATCAGGAAGTGTTTATCCAACTTTTGGAGAAGCCGCAAACCAGTACGAAGGTAGGTAGTTGATTGGATTTATTAGATATTATAGAAATAAAAAAAGCTCCGCTATACAGCGGAGCTTCAGTAAAAAAAGCGTTATACCATCAAATTTAGTACACCTGGCAACGGACACTTCGCTCAACAAGCTGGCGCAACTCATCCGTCAAGCATGTTTCATTCAATAAATCTTCCAAGGCTATATGCAGCCGGTATTTCCAAAAATGGGTCGGGTTAGCCGGTACGTTAATTTGTTCGGCTAGTGGGTCCCGTCGGCGTAGTTGCTCATTCATGGCTAGCAAATCCTGCAGGGGGAAGATGGCCCACATGGCGGGAGAGTGCAGGTGCTGCTCCGTGATTTCGCGAGCTACCCACGGCTCGCAGTACTGCGGGGCTTGCTGGCCCCAGTGCCCCAGCAGATGCTCGAAGAAGCGCTGGGTTTTCTCCCGGTCTTCTTCCCACCAACCGCGCACCGTACTCATGTCGTGGGAGCCGGGGCTTACCACCGACAGGTAAGGGGCCACGGCCGGGTTGCCGAACTCCACGCTCGGGTCTGAAGGCATCCGCTGAATGTTCAGGCCCAGAATGCCTAAGGCTTTCATCACGCCAGGCACCGACTCCGGCACCATGCCCAGGTCTTCGCCGCAAATCAGCATGTCGGTGGCCCAGCGTACGGCGGGGAGCTTTACCAGGCCCTGCCGGCGCCAGAAATCCTCGTGGCGGCGGTAGAAGAAGTCGAAGTACAGCTCCTGCAGGCGCGGGCGCGTCTGCTCGTCCAGCTCCCGGAACGAGCGGCTCAGGTGCAGGGTAATGCGAGGGTGGTAGAAGCCGGCCTGCTGGTCGTCGGGCACGAACAGCACCTCGTTGATAAGCCGGTACAGGCCGGTGCGCAGCCAGGTGTAGTGGTCGGTGTTAGCCGGGTCCTGCTGCACTTTTTCGCTGATGACAGCCTCTACCTGCCGCTGAGTGCGCACAAATTCCTTTAGGCGAATGGCGCCGTGGCCGGCGTCTTCCATGAACTCATCGAACACGGCCTGCGCCTGCCCGTGGAAGGTTTCCTGGAGCACATGCCAGCGGATGTATGGCTCGCACAGGCGGCCATAATCAAACCAGCCGATGCGCTGCTCAATCTCGTGCTGGTGCAGCGGCAAGGCGGGCGAAAAGTGGCCCAGCAGGCCCTCCACCGAGTGGCCGGGAATCTCCCAGATGCGGAAGAAGCCCAGAATGTGGTCTATGCGCAGGGCGTCGAAGTAGCGGGCCAGGTGGCCCATGCGCTGCTGCCACCACTGGTAGCCATCCTCAGCCATCCGCTCCCAGTTGTAGGTCGGGAAGCGCCAGTTTTGGCCCGTCACCGAGAAATCGTCCGGGGGGGCGCCGGCCTGCTGGTGCATGTGGTAGAGCTCGGGCTGGGTCCAGGCATCCACGGAGTGCCGGTAGATGCCAATGGGCAGGTCGCCCTTCACCACTACCCCGTGCTGGCGGGCGTAGTCTACGGCCTCACGCAGCTGCTTATCAAGGTAATACTGGGTAAAGAAGTGAATGCCGAACTCATCAAAGCCGGCACTGTCTTCGCGGGTTAGCTCGGCTACCTGGGCCGGGGTGCGAAACTCCTCGGGCCACTGCGAAAAATCGGCGGTGTTGAACCGGTCGCGCAGGCCCGAGAAGGCCGCGTAGGGTACCAACCAGGCCTGCTGCTCTTGGCGGAACTGCCGGTAACCGGCATCGGCCAAAAAGCGCGTTTTCTCCTGCTGATACAGCTGCTTGATGAACTTCCACTTGGCGTTCATCACGGGCTCGTAATCCACGAAGTCCTTGGCGTTCAGCTCCTCGCGCAGCTGGTCTAGCTCCTGGCGGGCCGCCGCGTCCTGCAGCTCGGCAATGGCTTCCAGGTTCAGGTACTGGGGGTGCAGGGCAAAAACCGAAATGGCGGCGTAGGGGTAGCTATCCACCCAGGTGTGGGTGGCCACGGTGTCGTTGATGGGCAGCACCTGCACCAGCTTCAGGCCGGTGGCTACGGCCCAGTCAACCAGCAGCTTCAGGTCGGGAAACTCGCCTACGCCCAGGCCGCGGCGGCTGCGCAGGGCAAACACGGGCAGGGCCACACCCGCCCCGCGCCAGTTGCCGGTAGGGTAGCGAAACTGGTCATCGGCCTTCACCCGCAGGGTGCGCTTGTCCTCGGCGGCGTAAATCAGGCGGTCCTCGCCGGCCTCCAGGTGCACGATTTTCTGCTCGCGCGGGTCCCAGATACCGTACTTGTAGCGGGTGGTCTGCTCCGGCTGGGCCAGCGCTACTTCGGCCCGCCAGGTGGGGTAGGCGGCATCGGACAGGATAACGGCGCGCTGGGCGTCCCAGCTGCCCAGGGCCGGATCGGAACCCAGCACGCACAGCAGGTGGTCGGAGTCTACGCGCGGGGCCGAGAGCTGGAAGCGCACTACGGAGTCGGCCGAACCGGGAAGCGGTGCGGCCGGGGTAGGCGGGCCGGGGCGCCGCATCAGGGCTTTGGTGAAGGCGGCCGTGTGCAGCTCGTTTTCGGGTAGGGCCGGAGCCCGCCAGAAGTCCTCCAGAACTACGCGCGTAAAGCGGCCGGCCTCGTAACCAATGGTGCGGTTCGGGCCCCATTCCCAATGCTTGCCCCCGTCGCCTTCGTCCAGCAGCAGGTACTTGTACTCCACCGTAGCCAGCTGATCATCGGGCACGCTGATTTCCTGCGCCCAGGTGCCAGAATCGGGGTGGTAGTGCAGGTTCAGAGCGTGGTCGAGGTTCCACTGGCCCAAGCTGGGTAGGGAGCCACAGACTACCAGGCGCTGACCCCAGGTGGTGCGGAAGGGTAGCGTAAAGCGAAGAATCATCGGGGACTTATTTACTTAGAAATGGGCCCGAAAGATAACTCTTAAAGCGCTGATGAAAAGCCGTTGGGGCAGCCGTAACAAGGTAGTTACAGGCAGATTTCTGCCCGCTAATGCCTCGTTGATGAACGGTTGATGCTTGGTTGATTTCTTGCCAGCCGGGACCACAAAATGGCCCATCAATCCGGCAAAATAAAATCCGACGCTGCCTGCTTAAGGTGCCTTGCGCCCTAGTTGCGTCGGGGCTTGCTGCTGCGGCCACGGCCGGCTTTGGCCGTTTGAGTCTGGAGCGTGACAACCAAGTTTTTCTCCTTTTCCGGGGCGCGCAACTCCACTTGTTCCGGGGCGTGGCCCGGGAAGGCTACCAGAAAGCGTACGGGCTGCCCTGCCACTAGTGGCATTATAAAGAAGCCCTCGGAATTAGTAGTTACGGTGCTGGCTGCCCGGCCTACTACTGTAACGGTGGCCCCGGCCAGGGGGTGTCCACTGTCGCTGAACACGGCCCCGGTGAAGGAGACGGTGCGCGCGGCGGAAGTCGTAGGCGAGCCGGGGGCCGACTGGGCAGCGGCCGGGGTCAGGGAAACCCCTGAAACCAGCGCCACTAATCCAAAGGCCCGTCGACAGAAACTGATGATTCGGGGGTAGGAGTGGGCAGAGAAGAGCAACGGCGTGAACGTGGAAGGGCGAAACAGAAGAACCTACAATCCTGGATTGGAAAGTACAAGGTTTCCGGCCAGCCGCGCCCTGTTCTTCGATAGGAAGAATCTTCTGGTCGATATAAGCGGCAAACAGGTCGGTAAAAGCAAGGCAGGGTCAACCTGCACGGGGGTTTTACCGTTTGGCTGACTGAGTTCCATTTCTATCTTCTGCCCTTTGCCTGTCTATCTGCGTCGTATTCTCTACGCCCTGTTGGGGCTGGTTGCGTTTGTGCTACTTGTAGTGGCCGGGGTTTTCGTGTACCTACAAACCGACTCGGGGCAGGATTTCGCCGCCCGCAAAGCCGAGAATTATCTACGGGACAAACTGCAAACCGACGTACGAATCGCCAAATTTCGTACGGATTTCAAGCACGCCATCAGCCTGGACGGGGTCTACATCGAGGACCAGAAGGGCGACACCTTATTATCGGTAGGCCATTTGGGCGTCGACCTCGACCTCTGGGCCCTGACCAAGTCGCAGATCAACCTGAAAAGCCTGGAGCTGAACGACGGGCGCCTGGCCATCACGCGCACCGAGCCGGACAGCATCTCGAACTACGACTTCATCGTGCGGGCCTTTGCCAGCGGCGACACCACAACCGTAGCCACTACCCCCGCCGACACGACCGGGGCGGGCTTTCAGTACAACATCGGCGACCTGCGCCTGACCAACATCCTGCTTACCTATAACGACCAGGTGGACGGCATGAACGTGCGCACCCGGGTAGGCGAGCTGGCCGTGAGCATGGACGAGGTGGACGTGGACGGCTCCACCTACCGCGTGGATCAGGCCGCGTTGCGCAACACAGGTATTAATATCCGGCAAACCAAGGTGCCGCCGGATACGCCCCAGGACACGGCGGCCCTCAAGCTGGAGTTCGGCCTGAACCGGGCCCAGCTGCAAAACGTGAGCCTGATTTACCGCAACGACCCCTCGGCTCAGTTTATCAACACCCGCATCGGGGAGGCCGACGTGACGGCCGACAACATTGACCTGGTGAACAGCCGCGTGGCCCTGAACACGCTGAAGCTGCGCAATACCAGCTTTGCCTACGCCCAGAACGAAAACGTGCCGGTAGAGCAGCGGGTAGTAAACCCGGCCGAAGCCGTGCGCGACCTGAACGCCGCCGTGGAAAACGCTACCGGCCAGGAAGCCAGCTGGGTAGTAAGCTTGAAGCAGTCCGACATCAACGGTGTGGACGTGGCCTTCGACAACTTCAACGAGCCCCGGCAGCGGACGCGCATCAAGGGCATGGACTACAACCACCTGAAGTTCACGAACCTGACGCTCAACACCGAGAACCTGCGCTACTCCGCCGACAGCACCACCGGCCGCATCACGCAGCTGGCGGGCCAGGAGCAGAGCGGCTTTGCCATCACCCGCGCCGCCGCCCAGGTGCACTACGACGACCACCGCATCCAGCTCAACGACCTGGACCTGGTGACGCCCCACAGCCACCTGAAGCGGCGCATTGGCATTGGTTACAAGGACCTGGCCGGCATTGCCGACGACTTGCCCAACCTGAAGCTGAACGGTGACCTGCGCGAGGCTCGCCTGGGCTTCCGCGACGTGCTCTACATCACGCCTACCCTGCTTGATACGCCGCCGTTCAGCAGTGGCCCCAACCAGTCGTTCCTGATTAGCGGGCTAGTAAGCGGGCGGCTGGGCGACTTGCGCGTGCAAAACCTCGACTTTGTGGGCTTCCGCAATACCGTGGTGCGCGGGGGCGGCCGGATTCAGGGCCTGCCCAACACCGACGACCGGCTGATTCTGGATTTGAACCTGGGCTACGTGCGCACCACCGAGGCCGACATGCGCAGCCTGCTGCCGGCCGGCACCCTGCCCGAGCTGGGCATCAACCCCAACGCCCCACTCACTATGAGCGGGCAGATACAGGGCCGCATCAGCAACCTGGCCCTGACCAATATTGACTTCCGCGGCCTCCAGGGCACCCGCATCCGTACCACGGGCCGCCTGGTTGGCCTGCCGAATACCGACCGCCGCCTCTACGCCGACTTCACCATTCGGGAGTTCACCTCCACAGCCGCCGACATCAAGGGCCTGCTACCTGCCGGCACCTTACCGGCCGGCTACAACCTACCCCCGCGCCTGACGGTGAGTGGCACATTCCGGGGACGGCCCACCGCCTTAGTCTTTGATACCAACCTGCATGCTACCACCAGCTTTGGCAACCTAACTGCCAAGGTAAACGTGGGCGAAGGGCCGCAGGGACAGGAGCCGGTAGCGGCTACCTTTAGCACTCAGGGCCTCGACGTGGGCAAGTTCCTCGGCGACCCGACCATTGGTAAGGTAACGGCCAGCGGCACGCTGAACGGCCGCGGCGGCCTCGACCCCAACCAACTGCGCGGGCAGCTGAACGCCACCGTGCAGCAGGCAACCTACAACGGCTACACCTACCGCGGCATCACGGCCAAGGTTGATATTGACCGGAACCGCTACGTAGTGGACGCCAGTAGCAAGGACGACCCCAACCTCAACCTCGACCTGCTGGCCACCATTGACCTGCGCAACGCCTCGAACCCCACCTACACCGTGGATCGGCTGAACCTGCGCGGGGCCAACCTTACGGCCTTGGGCTTCTACACCGGCGGCGACCTGCGCGTGCAGGGCGACCTGAACGCCAACCTCAGCGGCTCCGATTTGAACACGCTCAACGGTACGTTCTCGGGCAACCGCATCGTTATTGTCAGCAACAACCGGCCGTTTGCCCTGGACTCCGTGACGGGCCGCATTGTGCAGCGCACGGGCCGCACCGAAGTAGATTTTGCCTCCAGCGTAGCCGACCTGACCCTGCGCGGTAACACCCGCCTCGGCGACCTGGCCCTGGAGCTGCAGCGCCACATTGACCGCTACTTTGACTTGCCCGGCGTGCAGTACCGGCCCTCCTCAGAGTACCGGCAGTTTACCTTCGAGGCCAACCTCAAGCAGCCGCGGCTGGTGCAGCAGCTGGTCCCTGACCTCAAGCGCCTGACGCCTTTCAAGCTCACGGGCTCCTACGACAGCCGCGCCGCCGACCTGCGCCTGAACACCCGCATTGGCCGCATCGTGTACATGGGCTACGCCCTGGACTCCTTGAAGCTGGCCGTGCAGTCGGACCCGCAGAAGCTGGACTACGCCCTGGGCCTGCGCCGCGTCAGCCAGGACACTACCTTGCAGATTCCGAACCCCAGCCTAACCGGTAGCATCCAGAACAACGAAATCGGGACGCGGCTGCGCATTGCCGAGTCGGATAGCGCCGAGAAGCTGAACCTGGCCGGGGCCCTGCGCGTGCTCAATCAGGGCGCTACCTACGCCTTCCGCTTCGAGCCCAAGCTGATGCTGGACGAAAAGCAGTGGGACATTACGCCCAACAACGAAATCCGCTACACTACCTCTACCGGCGCCCTGTTCGCCCAAAACCTGGTGTTCAGCCGCAACCAGCGCAGCCTGAGCCTGCAAACCCTGGCCGGGGCCCAGTACCCGCTGCAAATGAGCATGGTGAACCTGGATATCAACGGGCTGGGTCGGGCCGCGGGCTTCCAGGACTCCCTGATTGCGGGCACGCTCAACGGGCAGGCCATTGCCTACAGCCTGGGCCAGCCCAAGCAGGCGTTTACGGCCAATGCCAACTTGGCCGGCTTCGTCTATAATAAGGCTACCATCGGCGACCTAGCCCTGCAAGCCACCAACCCTACCCCCGACCGCTACAACGTAGATGCCCGCCTGACCAACCAGCAGGGCATGGACGTGCGGGCCGTGGGCTACTACCTGGCTACCCCGCCCTCGCCTATCCAGTTTGATGTGAATGTGAACCGCCTGGATCTGAAAATCATCGAGCCGTTCTCCCTGGGGCAGTTGCAGCAGATGGCCGGGGGCGTGAGCGGGCAGCTGGCCGTAACGGGCACCGTGGCCCAGCCCAACCTCAACGGCACGCTCACTACTACCCCCGACGCCACCTTTACCCTTACCCAGCTCGGGGCGCCTTACTTCCTGGCTTCCCAGGACATCGACTTCACCAACCAGGGCATTGGCTTCGATAATTTCGTGGTGAAAGACTCGGTGGGCAATGAGGCCATCATCAACGGCAACATCCGCACCACCAACTATACCTCCGACTTCCGCTTCGATTTGCAGGCGACAACCGAGAACTTCCTGGCCATCCAAAGCTCGCGGCGCGAAAACAACTTGTTCTGGGGTAAGCTCCTGGTCGACTCCGACTCGCGCATCACGGGCACCCTGACGCTGCCGGTGGTCCGGACCCGGGCCCGCGTGGCCGATGGCTCTAACTTCTTTGTGGGCATCCCGAACGATGACCCGGTGAAAGTGGAGCGCGACGGTATTGTGGAATTCGTGGACAAGAGCGCACCTATTGATACCATGCTGGCCCGGCAGGTAGCCATTGATTCGGCTGAAACCGCCGCGGGCTACGACATTCAGGCCGTGGTAACCGTGACCGACAACACGCCTTTTACCATTGTGGTGGATGAGGCCTCCGGCGACAACCTGCGCGTGCAAGCCAACGGTACCCTGAACACGGCCATCGACCCCACCGGCAACATCACCCTTACCGGCCGCCTCGATGTAACCCAGGGCAAGTACCAGATGTCGCTCTACGACCTGGCTTCGCGGGAATTCGACATTGCCCGCGGCTCGTCCATTACCTGGAGCGGGGACCCCTACAACGGGCAAGCCAACGTGACGGCCATTTACAACGTGCGCGCCGCCCCCGCCGAGCTGATCAGTTCGCAGGGTGGCACCGATGAAACCCAGAATGCCCTGGCCCGCAACCAGCTACCCTTTGAGGTGGATCTGAAAGTGACGGGACAGTTGCTCAAGCCGCTTATCAGCTTTGATATTCGCTTGCCTGAGGAAGCCCGTTCTGATTTGCGCGGCCCCATTGAGGCCCGCCTAACCCAGCTGCGCCAACCCTCCCAGGAAAGCGAGCTGAACAAGCAAGTGTTTTCCTTGCTGGTGCTAAACCGCTTCCTGGCCGACGACCCCTTTAAGAGCAGCAGCGGCAACCTAGTAGCGGAACAGCTGCGCGGCTCAGCCAGCCAGGTGCTGACCCAGCAGCTCAACAACCTTACCGGCTCCTACCTCTCTAACCTGGGCGTAGAGCTGGGCGTGAACTCCTACGCCGACTTCAGCAGCGGAGCCGAGAAAACCCGCACCGACCTGAACGTGGCCGTGCGCCGCCAGCTGCTCAACAACCGCCTCACCGTGCGCCTCGGCACCGACGTGCCTTTGGGCGGCGGCAACCAGGGTAGCACGGGCCAGAACCAGGCGGGCGTGAGTGCCTTTGCCGGCGACGTGAGCGTGGAATACAACGTGCTGGCCAATGGCCGCATCCGCCTCCAGGCCTTCCGCAACAACGCGTATGGCGACATCGACGGGCAGTTTGTCCGGACAGGAGCTTCTCTGATCTTCCAGCGTGACTACCGTGACCTGGCCGACCTGTTCCGGGGCATTGACAAGGAAGTAAAGGAGGAAGTGAAGCTGGAAAGCCGCCGCCGCCGCCAGGATCGCCGCGCCAACCGGGACTCAACCAACGCCGCGCCTAACGCGCCCCGCCGCGACTCAACCCGCCTGCGCCCCGTAACGGCTCGCCCCGATTCGGCCCGCCGCACCAGTGCCCGCTCCGCCACCGCCCGCCCAGATTCTACCCGGCGCTAGTCTTCCAGCTTCCGCCAGCACACGCGGCGCTTCGTACTCTATCATTTTCCTGAATTACGCTTTCATGTTGCATCATCTGCCCTTCTTGCCGAAAACCAAGGACGCTGCCGATACCAATCGTCAGGCTCCCCTTCTCCCCAAGGAGAGGGCGCTGGGGGGTGAGGTCCGGCGGTGGCTGCCGCTGCTGGCCTTGCTGGCTTCCTGCTCCGGCCTCAAGTACATTCCGGAGGGTAGCAAACTCTACACGGGTAGCACCGTGAAAGTAAAGTCAGCCAGCCCTGTTCCACGCGAAGCAGAGCTGACCACCGAGCTGGAATCCGTGATTACGCCCAAGCCCAACACGTCCTTTCTGGGCATTCGGCCCAAGCTGTATTTCTGGCACCTGGGCGAAGGTAAAACCAAAGGGCTGGGGCACTGGCTGGCCAACAAATACGGCGAGAAGCCCGTGCTGCTCAGCCAGGTTGACACCCAGAAGGTGAAGGGCCTGATGATCAACCGCCTGTATAACAACGGTTACTTCCAGCCCGTGGTGCACAGCCGCGTGACGGTAAAAGGCCAGGCCGCCAGCGTCGACTATACGGCCACGGTTAACAAGCCCTACACCATCAAGGAAATCCACTTCCCTGAGGGAGACTCCCTGCTGCCTCGGGCCGTGCGAGCTACCCAGCCCGGCTCCCTGCTGAAAGTCGGTGACCCGTACAATCTGCAGACTTTTACCAATGAGCGGGTGCGCATTGATGGGGAGCTGAAAAACCAGGGCTATTACTACTTCAACCCCGACTACATTCTGTTTCAGGTAGATAGCACCTTGAATAACCAGGTGAACGTGTACCTGAAAATCAAGGAGAAGACGCCCGCGCAGGCTGCCAAACCCTACATCCTGAACCGCATCCGGCTGAACACCAGCTACTCCCTCAACGACACTACCCTCAGTGAGCAGCCTATCCGCTACCGGGGCTACATCTACTACCCCGATGAGAAGGTGTTCAAAGCCAAGGCCATAACCAATGCTACCTTCATTTACCCCGACAGCCTGTACCGCCGCCGCCGCCAGGACCAGACCCTAAGCCGCCTGATGAGCTTGGGCACTTTTAAGTACGTGGACGTGGGCTTCCGGCCTGCCCGGCAAAAGGCCGACTCGGCGGGCTACGGCTTCCTGAACTCCTACGTGCGCATGACCCAGCTGCCCAAGAAAAGCCTGCGGGCCGAGGTACTGCTCGTGAGCAAGTCGAACGGGTTTGTGGGGCCGGGCTTCCGCATTCAGTTTCGCAACCGCTCGGCGTTGCGTGGGGCCGAGCAGCTGCTGGTAAACCTGACCGGCTCCTTCGAAAATCAGCGGCGCAGCAACACCAACACCATCGGCCTGACCAGCTACGAAATTGGGGCCGACGCCCAGCTGCTGGTACCCCGCCTGATTACGCCGCCCTTCAATATCCGGCTGGTAAACTCCGACTTTCAGCCCCGGACCACCTTCGGCGCGGGCATTCGGTCCGTGACCCGCCTGGACGCCTTTACCCAGCAAGGCTTCAACCTGAACTACGGCTACACCTGGAAAACCAAGCTCACCAACGAGCAGGAACTGCGCCCCATCGATATTCAGTACCTACGCCTCTCCGATACCAGTCGCACCTTCAGCCGCTTGCTACGCGACCGGCCATTCCTGAATAACTCCTTCCGGCAGCAGTTTGTGCTGGCCAGTTCCTACCGCTACACCTACAACCAACAGTCGTTGGAGCAGCGCCGCAATCAGATTTATTTTAGCGGCGGGGTAGAAGTAGCCGGTAACCTGGCCTACTTGGTCAGCTCGCTCACGGGGCAGCCCAAGGTTACCAACCCCGACGGCAGCCAGTCGTACACCCTGCTCAATCAGCAGTTTTCGCAGTACACCAAGGTTGATTTGGAGCTGCGCAACTACTTCCGCACCAGCGCTAACCCCGCCAGCGGCAACAAGTTTGCTACCCGTCTGCTGGTTGGGGTAGGGTTGCCTTATCAGAACGCCAAAGTGCTACCTTACCTGAAGCAGTATGGCATTGGGGGCCCGAACAGCGTGCGAGCCTTCGCGGCCCGCGGCCTGGGGCCCGGCACCTACCGCACCCCGGAATCCAACGAAACCAGCGCCTTTTACGACCAGGTGGGCGACATGCGCATCGAGGCCAACGCTGAGTACCGTCAGGATCTGTTTCCCTACGTGAAAGGGGCCTTGTTTGTGGATGCCGGCAACATCTGGCTGATCAACGACGACCCCAGCCGCCAGACCGTAGATGAGAACGGCAACCCCGATGGTAAGAACGGGCAGTTTGCTTTCAACACCTTCCTCAAGGAGTTGGCCGTGGGAGCAGGTGCCGGCCTGCGCATCGACGTGCAGTTCTTCGTCATTCGCTTCGACTACGCCTACCCCCTGCGCCTGCCCTATAGCAACACCCAAATCCAGGGTACAACCAGCGAAAATACCTACAACAAAACCTCCGATACCGGCCGCTTCAACATTGCCATTGGCTATCCGTTCTAGAAAGCAACCTCCCAAAGTAAAAGGGCCCGACCGTGTAATACGGTCGGGCCCTTTTATCTGTGTTATTGTTCGGAACGGTGCGGTTTCGCGCGGTGCTACGCTTCCGCCGCCATCCGAACCTCAACAGGCGCTCCTACTGTTTTGCGGGCCGGCACCACGGTTACTACCACGTACTTGGAGGTAGGCGTGTTGCTGGTTTTAGCCACGCTACCTACGGGCACCAGGGGGTTGGCTTCGGGGAAGTAGGCGGCCACGTTGCCCTTCGGAATGTCGTAGGGAACGGCAATAAACTTCTCCACCGTGCGCTTCTCGCCCTTGTAGTGGCTGGTAATGTCGATGAGGTCCTTGGGCTGCAGGCCCCGGTCGGCAATGTCCTGGGGGTTCATGAACAGCACGCGCCGCTCGTTGAGCACACCCCGGTACCGGTCGTTGTAGTCGTAGATGGTGGTATTGAACTGGTCGTGGCTGCGCACCGTCATCAGGATGAGCTGCCCGGGCTCCAGCTCCCGCTGGTAGTGTTGCAGCTCGGTGGTGGTGAAGTTGGCCTTACCATTCTTGGTAGTGAACTTCCGCTCCCGGGGGCCGTTGGGCAGGTAGAATCCGCCGGGGCGGCGCAGCTTTTCGTTGAAGCCCTCGAAGCCTGGAATTACGCGGCTGATATGGTCCCGAATGACGTCGTAGTTTTCCGTCATGGCCACCCAGTCAGCAATGTTGATTTTGTCGCCGAAGGTAGCAATGGCAATGCCGGCCAGAATTGCCACTTCGCTCATCATCTGCCCTTCCAGTGGCACCAGCACGCCCTTGTTCTGGCTCACTACCCCCATGGAGTTCTCGCAAGAGGTCATCTGGTGGCCCGACTTCTGCATGTCCACATCGAGGTGGGTAAAGCAGGGCAGCAGCAGGCTGGTTTCGCCCGTTACCAGGTGGCCGCGGTTGAGCTTGGTGCCCACGAACACCGTCAGTTTCTGCTTGCGCATGCCCTCGGCAATAACCTCGGTGTCGGGGCCGGCAGCCAGCAAGTTGCCACCCAGGCTGAAGAATACCTTGGTTTTACCTTTGTACATGGCCTTGATGGCCTCCACCGTGTCGTAGCCATGCTCGTAGGGCGGAGTAAAGTTGAATTCCTTGGCCAGCGCGTCCTGAAACTGCTTGGTCGGCTGCTCCCAGATGCCCATGGTCCGGTCGCCCTGCACGTTGGAGTGGCCGCGCACCGGGCAGGTACCCGCGCCGGGCTTGCCAATGGCGCCCTTCATCAGCTGCAGGTTCACGATTTCCTGGATGGTTTGCACGCCCTGGCGCTGCTGCGTAACGCCCATGGCCCAGCAGGTAATAATCTTCTGCTTGGTAGCCAGCATGTTGGCCGCTTCCAGCAGTTGGGCCCGCGAAATGCCGCTTAGCTCCTCAATGTCTTCCCAGGAAGTGTTGCGGATGTTTTGCTCAAACGACTCGAAACCAGTGGTGTACTTGTCGATAAACGGCCGGTCGATTACCGCGCCGGGGTTCAGGTCCTCGGCCTCAAACAAGTGCTTCATGATGCCGCGCAAAAGGGCCATGTCGCCATCCACACGCACTTGCAGGAACAGGTCGGTAATCTGGGTGCCGTCGCCGAGCAGGGCGCCCAAGGCCCGCAGCGGGTTCATGAAATCCTGGGGGTTCTTGAAAGCCAGCAGGCCGGCTTCCGGCAAGGGGTTCACGGCAATAATCTTGGCCCCGTTGCGCTTGGCTTTCTGCAGGGCCGTGAGCATGCGCGGGTGGTTCGTGCCCGGGTTCTGGCCAATAACCAGGATAACCTCCGCCTCGTGAATGTCATTGAGCGTGACGGAGCCTTTGCCCAGGCCCAGGGTAGGGCTTAGGGCCGCGCCGCTGCTCTCGTGGCACATGTTGGAGCAGTCGGGCAGGTTGTTGGTACCCAGTAGCTTAGCGAAGAGCTGAAACAGGAAGGCCGGTTCATTCGGCACCTTGCCCGATGTATAGAACAGCGCCTCGTGGGGCGAATCCAGGGCGTTCAGGTTATCGGCTACCAGCTGGAAGGCGTCCTGCCACGCAATGGGCGAGTAGTGGTTGTCGCCGGGGCGCTTCACCATGGGGTGGGTCAGGCGGCCGGCATTGTTCTGGTCCCGGTCGGTCATGCGCGAGAGTTGGGCCAGGCTGTACTTGGCAAAGAACTCCGGACCGGCCGCTTTATCGTCGGCATCGGAGGCGGTGGCTTTGGCCCCGTTCTCGCAGAACTCGGCCACGGAGCGGTGGTCGTCGGGGTCAGGCCAGGCGCAGCTCGAGCAATCGAAGCCATCCTTCTGGTTCATTTTCAGCAGGCCCCGGGTACCGCGGCTGACGCCGGCCTCGCTCCAGTTAAACTCCATGCTCTTGATGACGGCCGTAACACCGGCCGCAACCCGGGCGCGCTCCTCCAGCTTCAGGCCGGTGAATTCTTCCGGGGGCTGGGCCAGAATGGGGTGCTGGTACTTGGCGTTGGCGACGTCGGGGGCAGGTATCACGCTTTCGTCACGTTCGTGTTGGGGGTCGGGGCGGTAGTGGTCGGGGGCTGGGGCCGTACCCTGGTCGGGCCGCTCACCGCTTTTGGGTACGTTATCTTCAGCACCTTGCTGCTGAGTTTTACCAGCTTGGCTGGGGTCTTCGGCGGGGGATTTTTCCATGACAAGCAGAACAAGTAGAGGCTCGAAAAGATAGCGAAACACAACCAGAAAGTACGGCTGGCTTGGCTACCATTTCTATAAGCGCTGGGCTGAACAATAGTTTGAGGTTCAGACGCAAAACTGGTCCATCAGGTTGTCGAGCTAGCCGGATTAAGCCCGGCCCGGGGTTCAAAAAAACAGCCCAACCGTAGGTGCGGTCGGGCTGGCGGGCAGTAGGCTGAGGGGAATGGTTACGCGGGTACGGTCACGCGCTGGGAGGTAGGAATCTGGGTACCAATGGGCAACTCGACGGGCGCCACCGTCACGATGACGAACTTGGAGGTAGGCGTATTGCTCTTGTACGCTACCGACCCAATGGGCACCAGCACGTTGCCCTCCGGAAAATAGGTAGCGCAGTCGCCCCGCGGAATGTCGTAGGGAATGGCAATGAAGTTCTCGGCGTGGCGCTGCTGGCCCTGGAAGTGGCTGGTAATGTTCACCAGGCCTTTCTCCTTGATGCCGCGCTCGGCCATGTCCTGGGGGTTCAGGAAAATAACCCGCCGCTCGTTGTGCACTCCCCGGTACCGGTCGTTGTAGTCGTACACGGTGGTGTTGAACTGGTCGTGGGAGCGGATGGTCATCATCACCAGCTGGCCGGGCTCGAAGGTGTGCTTTTCCAGGGGCGTACTCGTGAAGTTTGCCTTGGCGTTTTCGGTGGTAAAGTTCCGCTCCCGGGGGCCGTTGGGCAGGTAGAACCCGCCGGGGTGCCGCACCTTGGTGTTGAAGTCCTCGAAGCCCGGAATGGTGCGCGCCACGTACTCCCGAATGAGGTCGTAGTTTTCGGTGCAGCCCACCCAGTCCACGGTGCTTCGCTCGCCGAGGGTAGCCAGGGCAATGCCACACACAATGGCTACTTCGCTCAGCATCTGGTCGGAAATGGGTTCGAGCACGCCCTTGCTCATGCTCACTACCCCCATGGAATTTTCGCAGGTCATGAACTGCTGCCCTGACTTTTGCATGTCAATGTCGATGCGGGTTTTGCAGGGGAGCAGCAAAGCCATTTCACCGTTGACGAGGTGGCTGCGGTTAAGCTTGGGCGTGACGTGAATAGAGAGGCGCAGCTTGCGCATGCCCTCGGCCACAAACTCGGTATCGGAGCAGGCTGAAAGCATGTTGCCGCCCATGGCCATGAACACCTTCACCTTACCGTCGTGCAGGGCCTTCACGGCTTCCACTACGTCGAAGCCGTACTCGCGCGGGGCTTTAAAGTTGAACTCCTTTTCCAGGGAATCCAGGAACGTATCGGTCGGCCGCTCCCAGATGCCCATGGTCCGGTCACCCTGCACGTTGGAGTGGCCGCGCACCGGGCACAGGCCGGCCCCCGGGATGCCCACGGCGCCCTTCAGAAAGTGCATGTTCACAATTTCCTGAATGGTATACACGCCGTTTTTCTGCTGGGTCAGGCCCATGGCCCAGCAGGTAATGATTTTTTTGTGGCGGGCTACCAGGTTGGCCGCTTCCTGAATCTGCGCCCGCGTAACGCCGCTGGCTTCCTCAATATCGGCCCAGGTGGTTTGGTTGAGGGTTTCTACCAGCTCGGGGTAACCCGTAGTGTAGTCCCGAATAAACTCCTGGTCGAGGACCTGGCCGGGGTTCAGCGCCTCGGCTTCCAAGAGGCACTTCATCAGCCCGCGCATCACCAGCTGGTCGGAGTTGATGCGCACCTGCAGGTACACGTCGGTGATGGGCGTGCCGTCGCCGAGCAGTACGCCCAGCGCCTTCAGGGGGTTCATGAAGTCCTGGGGGTTCTTGAAGTGCAGCAGGCCGGCCTCGTGCAAGGGGTTGATGCTGATGATTTTGGCCCCGTTCTTCTTGGCCTTTTGCAAGGCCGTGAGCATGCGCGGGTGGTTCGTGCCCGGGTTCTGGCCGATGATAAGGATGACCTCGGCCTCGTAAAAGTCGTTGAGCGTCACGGAGCCCTTGCCCAGGCCGGTGGTGTTGCTCAGGGCCGCGCCGCTGCTTTCGTGGCACATGTTGGAGCAGTCGGGCAGGTTGTTGGTGCCAAACTGCCGCACGAAGAGCTGGTAAAGGTAGGCCGGCTCATTGGGTACCTTGCCCGAGGTGTAGAAAATGGCCTCGTCCGGCGACTTCAGCGCGTTCAGCTCTTGCCCGGCCAGGGCAAAGGCTTCGGGCCAGGAAATAGGCGTGTAATGGGTAGCACCGGGGCGCAGCACCATGGGGTGCGTAATGCGGCCGGCGTTGTTCAGGTCGCGGTCCGTCATGCGCGAGAGGTCCACGAGGCTGTGCTTGGCAAAGAACTCCGGCCCTACCGGGTCCGACTGCGCATCGGAGGCGGTGGCCTTGGCCCCGTTCTCGCAGAACTCGGCTACCGAGCGGTGGTCGTCGGGGTCGGGCCAGGCGCAGCTCGAGCAGTCGAAGCCGTCCTTCTGGTTCATTTTCAGCAGGGCGTGGGTACCGCGCACGGGACCTTCGTAGTCCAGGGCAAACGCCCCCGACTTCAGCACGGCCGTAATGCCGGCCGCTACGGTGGCGGGCTTGGTCAGCTTCAGGCCGGTAAATTCTTCGGGCGGCTGAGCCAGAATGGGGTGCTTGTGCTTGGCCCCCAACGTATCGGGGGCTTCCATGAGCCGGTCGTCCAAGGTTTCGCGTTCAGGCGAGGTGCTCCAGTTGTCACTGGTGGGAGCTGCGCCCTGGTCGGGCCGCTCACCGCTTTTCGGAACGTTGTTGCTAGCAGTCTGCTGCTCGGTTTTGCCGGCCTGATTGGGGTCGTACGCGGGCGATTTATCCATAACGCGGAGGAGAGAAAAGCGGTGAAGGCGGGCCTGGCACGTCAGTGCCGACAGTCCAGGTCCTTTTCAATTAAGATTTTCAGGGGTTGATCCTCGGCTACCATGAGGGTGGCCGAGAAGCCGTTTTGGTCGGTTGTGGTCCAGTGGGAGGCCAGGGTGGCCGGTACTTTCACGGTGAGGGCGCCAGCCCCGTAGGTTACCCGAAGCTCTTCGGTTTCAGCTCGTTCCAGGGCGTAGGTGAGGCTTTCGTCGGGGGTAGGGCCCAGTGGCACTACCGCCGCCACCCGGCCCGCATCGGCAAACTGTTGTACTTCCTCGGCCGAAAGCCGGAGGCGAAGCGAGTTGTCTTCAATGCGAAGTTTCATAGGAGAGAAAAGCTATATCCGTCAGACGCAGTCGGGCCGTCAGATGTTGCGGTGGCGCTTGGGTGTTGAGGGGTTATTTAATTGAAAATCAGGTTATTAAACTGATATATTGATGTTGCTGGCAAGCCGACAGGAATGGGTCTTGTACCGTCGTAGAGACGCAATATCTTGCGTCTCGTCGCCAGCTGAGGTTGTTTATCTTGTCATTCCGAGCCTGAGCGAGGAATCTGGATTCAGCCGCTACATGGTGAACCCAGATTCCTCACTCTGCTCGGAATGACAAGGAGGGCGGGTCCTTCAATGACTAGACGCAAGATATTGCGTCTCAACACCCGTTCAGACCACACTCTGGAGGCTTCTTTAGCTGTCAACAATTCAGATACTACGACCTACTGCTCCTGGCGCTGCAACCGCCACTCGTGGCAGTACACGTTGTAGCGGCCCTGGCGCACAAAACCGCACACGGTCATGCCAAAGTCGCGGGCCGCCGATACGGCCAGGGAACTGGGGGCGCCCACGGCCGCCAGCACCGGAATGCCCGCCACAGCCGCTTTCTGCACCAGCTCAAACGAGGCTCGGCCGCTGACCAACAGCACCGAGTTGTGCAAGGGTAGCAGTTCCTGAAACAGGGCCGCCCCAATGACTTTGTCCAGGGCATTATGCCGCCCTACATCCTCGCGCAGCAAGAGCAGCTCGCCCTCCGGCGAAAACAGGGCCGCCGCGTGCAGGCCCCCGGTTTGCTCAAACAAGGCCTGGGCCGCCCGCTGCCGCTCCGGCAAGAGGTGAATTACGGCCGGGTCGAGGTAGGGCCCGGCCGTGGGCAACACCGGGCAGGCCGCCGCGTGCACGGCCTCGATGCTGGTTTTGCCGCACACGCCGCAGCTGCTGCTGGTGTAAAAGTGGCGCTCCAGGCGGGGCAAATCGGGGGTAGCGGTGGGGGCCAGCTCGGCGCGTACTACGTTTTCGCGCTCTTCTTCTTTTTCCACGTCGGGGCAGTAGATGACGCCGTGCAAGTCCTGGCGGCCCCGGATAATGCCCTCGGTCAGCAGAAAGCCGGCCGCCAGCTCAAAGTCGTGGCCCGGTGTGCGCATGGTGATGGAGAGGGTGCGGTGCTCCCGCTGCCCGCCCGGCCCGTAGCCCACCCGGATTTCCAGGGGCTCTTCGGCGGCCAGTACATCGGAGGCAGTCGTCACGACTTCGCCCTGCACTTTGTGCACGGTGACGTAGTCGTAGGAGGTCGGGGGAAGGAAAACGGGGGCTGACATAGGGCAAATAGCGGGGTAGGTGCGCGGTTGGTTAACCTTATGGCCCGGAAGTAAGTTTGAGCTAGACAACAGGCGTAGGGCAGGTGACGGGGTAACGAGGAAAGCTACCCGTTGCGTTGCCGATTTGCGGCTGGTTGCCCGCTTGCCCCTGCTACCTGTTATCTTGTCTGCCTGATGCTTACCACCGAAGAACGCCAGATTTACCGCCGCCACCTGCAACTGCCCGAAATTGGGGAGGCCGGGCAGCTACGCCTGAAAAATGCCCGGGTGCTGGTAGTAGGCGCCGGCGGCCTGGGCTGCCCCATTCTGCAGTACCTGGCCGCCGCCGGGGTCGGCACCCTGGGCATTGTAGACGCCGACCAGGTAGAGCGCAGCAACCTGCAGCGCCAGATCCTCTTCGGCCCCGCCGACCTGGGCCAGCCCAAGGCCGAAGCCGCTGCCCGCGCCGTGAAGCGCATCAACCCGCTGGTACATACGGAGGTGCTCAGCTGCCGCGCTACCCTGGGCAATGTGCGCGAGCTGGTTAGCAAGTATGACCTGGTCGTTGACGGTTCCGACAACTTCCCTACGCGCTACTTGCTCAACGACGCCTGCGTGAGCTTCAACCGGCCGCTGGTGTCGGGGGCCATCTACAAGTTTGAAGGGCAGGTGTCGGTGTTTAACTACCAGGGCGGCCCCACGTACCGCTGCCTGTTTCCGCAGCCGCCTTCCGCCGCCGAAGCCCCCAACTGCGACGCTACCGGCGTGCTGGGCGTGCTGCCCGGGCTGGTAGGCACGGCCCAGGCCACGGAGGCCTTGAAAGTCATTCTGGGTATCGGCGAGGTGCTATCGGGGCGGCTGTGGATGTTTGATGCCCTGACCTTCCAGACCCGCACCCTCAAGTTCGCCCGCCGCCCCGAGCAAGCCGCCATCAACCTGGATACTGCCGATACCCGCGACTACGCCGACCTGTGCGGGGTAGGGGTGCGCAGTATTTCCGTGGCCGAGCTGCACGAGCAGCTGGAGTCGGGGCACCCGCCCTTTCTGCTGGATGTGCGCGAGCCCCACGAGTACGCCGCCGGCCACCTGCCCGGCGCTACCTTGCTACCCCTGAGCAGCCTGGAGAAGGGCGTGGCCACCCTACCCAAACAGCACCCGGTAGTGGTGTACTGCCGCTCCGGCCGCCGGAGCGCCCAGGCCGTGGAGCGCCTCCAAACCGAGTTCGGCTTGACCAACCTGCTCAACCTCGACGGCGGCATTCTGGCCTGGGAAGAAATAGAGAGTTCCGAGGAGAAGATGGCGTAGTAGAGTAAAGCGCTTAACTCAAGAATAGACGATGGAAGAATACTAATTCAGGAATTAAGATGTGGAAGTTACTGCGGACTCTACTGATGCTCCTGTTTCTGGGGGTAGTGCCCATTGCCTGTTGCAAGGAAGAAATGCGCGACTACGCCAACGTGCGAGCAATTGGCTTGACCTTGGCGGAATCGATTAATGGCGTGGCCTTTACGGACGGTACGCGCACCACCGCAGCGGAACTGCTGGCTAACATACGGCTAGAGTATTCTTACCTGGCTTCGGTGTCGCTGGGCAATCCATTTATCGGGAGTGCCAATGCATTGCAGTGCGAGGAGCCCGGCGGAAAAGGCCTGAAAGATAGAATAGCGGCTTTGTCGTTTACCAGCACTGGACTGTTTAACGGGGTAGCAGCCGGGCAGCCTCTGGATCAGTTTGTTCGGTGCAGTGCCGGCAAAAGCGGTTACGAAGGCACTACCTTTCCGCTCACCCAACTAGCTGACTCGCTTAATACATGGAAATCCGGGAAATTTGGGGAATTAAACTACCCGATAAAGCTAACCATCGGGCCCAAACCAGCTGACAACGCGCAGCAGCAGTTTCGCCTCCGCATCCGGCTGCAAAGTGGCCAGGAAATAGAGCAGACGACCCCTCGCTTCACTTGGCAATAGGCAAGTACAACCACCCGACACACCACTTCCCCGCATGCCGCTTACCGCTACCCCCGCTACTCGTCCCCGCATCCGCTTCGATAGAAATGAGCTGGCGGGGGCCTTCGGGGATTTAGGCACCGATTTGCCCTTGCTCATTGGCATCATTGCCGCCTCGGGCGTCGACAGTGCCGGGGTACTTATCATGTTTGGGCTGATGCAGGTGTTTTCGGGGCTGTGGTACGGCATGCCTATGCCGGTGCAGCCCCTGAAAGCCTTTGCCGCTCTGGTTATTGCCCAGAAAATTCCCGGCCGCGTCATCTTCGGGGGCGGGCTGGCCATTGGGGTGAGCATGCTGGTCTTGTCGGTGTCGGGGCTGATTGACGGGCTGGCCCGGCTGGTGCCCAAGCCGGTCATTCGGGGCATCCAGTTCGGGCTGGCTCTGCAGCTGGCTACCCTGGCCCTGAAGGAGTACGTGCCCGCCGATGGGCTGCCCGGCTACGCCCTGGCGGCGGCCGCTTTTCTGGTGACGGCCGTGCTGCTGGGTAACCGGCGCTGGCCCGCCGCCCTGTTCGTGCTGGCCCTGGGCGTGGGCTACGGCCTGCTGTTCAAGCTGGACCTGGCCACTGCCCACCGCGCCGTGGGGCTGCACTTGCCCGGCTGGCAGGTGCCCACCTGGGAAAACGTGAAGTACGGCGCCATTCTGCTGGCCCTACCCCAGATTCCGCTTTCGCTCGGCAACTCCGTGCTGGCTACCAAGCAGGTAGTGGAAGACTATTTCCCCGAGCGGCCGCTCACGGTGCGACAAATTAGCTTTACCTACGGCCTGATGAACCTGGTGAACCCCTTTCTGGGTGGGTTTCCGGTGTGCCATGGCTCGGGCGGCATGGTGGGCCACTACACGTTTGGGGGGCGCACGGGCGGCTCGGTGGTACTCTACGGGTTGCTGTTTCTGACCCTGGGCCTGGTCTTCAGCCAAGGCTTCCAGCAGGTAGTCCAGATTTTCCCGCTGCCGGTTTTAGGCGTGCTCCTGCTGTTCGAGGCCCTGAGTCTGGCTACCTTGCTGCGCGATGTCAGCGGGGCCCGCTCCGAGCTGCTGCTGGCCCTGCTGGTCGGGTTGCTGTGCAGCGGCCTGCCCTACGGCTACCTCATTGGGCTGGTGGTGGGCACTAGCTTGTACTACGCCATGCAGCGTGGCTGGGTCGGTTTAGGAAAATAACTGCGTATGGAAGAACCTATACTTTATCAGGTCTGGAGAACAGTACGAGTCGAGGCTGGGCCGCAGCCGTTTCAGGGCTACTACAGCATCGGCGACAGTATGCTCTTCGATTTTCGCTTTCTGGATAACCCGGAGCAAAGCCTCGCGGAATACCCCCTGGGCAGCTGGACCCGCCACGCCGAAAAAATCAAGCACCCCGGCAACGAGACTACCCTGTATCTGCTCGTTCAGGTCGTTACGGAGGAGTACCTGGTGCTGGAGCTGTACATGGTGTACGCGGGCCAGCCCCGGCACACGCTTACGCTTTCCCTGGTGCCCAGCCGGGCCGAGGTAACGGCCGCTTAATCCGGCTGGGAAGGCACGTACTCCGGGGCCGGGCCCTCGGTGTTGCGCCGGCTGATGCGGTAGATAACGGACAACACCAGGTTGTTCTTGCTGGCCGTGGTTTGGGGCGTGTACACGTTCTGCTGGTAGCTGGCCGGCGTGAAATTCGACTGACGCACGCAACCTGCCTGTACCGTCCAGTGCGGGTCAAACTGGTAGCCTACGCCGCCGTACACCCGGTTTCGCTCGAAAAACGGTCCTTTGGGGTTGAAAAACACCTCGTCATAAAGTGAGAGAAAGGCCGTTTTGTTGGTTACCGTTTTCTGATTGAGCGGGATGAAGCCGTTGAGGCGGTACCGGATTCGGTTGCGGTAGCGCACGGCGCCAGCCGGCACTACCCCGTCGCGAAAGGAAAACCAGCGCTGCTCCACGCGGTAGCGGTGCTCTACCTTCAGGCGGGCGTTGTAATGCGTGAAGGTTACCTGCTCCCAGAGGCGCTTTTCCACGTTGAGGGGTCCTTCACCCAGGTCGCGGTAGTCAGCGGTAGCGTAGCGGCCCCCGGCCACCATAAAGGTGAAGTTCTTGGCTACCTCATGGCTGATGCCGGCCTTCAGTTCGTTATAAAAATACTGCCGGAACAAACCATTGCTGCGGGCCTGCACCTCGGCGTAGCCGCCCCAGTGCTTGGGCCCACCCGGCAGCACCACCGTCCCAATCAGCCAGTTGCCCCACCGCGGGTCAGGCGCCGAGTTGGTCTGGCCGTAAGCAAGAAAGCTGCCCGCGCCGCACAGGGTAGCCGTGAGTAGCAAGCGGGAGAAATGGCAGGAAGCGGACATACGGAAGGGCAAAACAAGCTGCGAAAGTAGGCACGTCAAACTAGAGCCGGCCTACAGCATCTTGGCCACCTACTTCAACTTGCTTGAATTGGTTATGGCGCAGCAAGGCTTCCAGGTAGTAATAATCGGCGTGGGTCAGGGGCCCGTCCACCTTGGTGTTGGCGGGTTTGTGGGCCACGCAGTGCCTGATAAGGACGTTGTGAGCTGCTGGGCCTGGGGCAGGAAGCCGACGGCGAAGACGAGCAACAGGGCGGCCAGGCAACGGCAAAGAAAAGTAGAACGAAGCATGGTCGTCGGGCTACGGCAGAGTTCCGGGCTGCGGCTCCTGCTTTGGTCGAAAGTCAGCGCACACGCCCCAAAGGCCGCGGAAGCCTACCCTGCCTTGCGCGCCAGCACTTCGTCAATGAGGCCGTATTCTTTGGCTTCATCGGCCCGGAGCCAGTAGTCCCGGTCCGAATCAGCGTGGATTTGCTGAGCAGTCTTGCCGGTACGCTCGGCGTAAATGCCGTAGAGCTCTTGGCGCAGCTTCACCACCTCGCGAGCGGTAATCTCAATGTCAGCCGATGGGCCTTGCACTCCGCCGCTGGGCTGGTGAATCATGACGCGGGCGTGGGGCAGGGCCGACCGCTTGCCTAGCGCGCCTCCGCACAGTAAAAAAGCGCCCATACTCGCGGCTAGGCCGGTGCACATGGTGGCCACGTCCGGGGTCACGTATTGCATGGTGTCGTACATGCCCAGCCCCGCGTACACCGAGCCGCCGGGGGAGTTGATGTAGAGCAAGATATCCTTGCGGTTGTCTACCGATTCCAGGAACAGCAGTTGGGCATTGATGATGTTGGCTATCTGGTCATCCACAGCCTGCCCCAGGAAGATGATGCGGTCCATAATCAGCCGCGAAAACACGTCGATTTCAGCAAAACGAGTTGGTCGCTCTTCAATCACGGAGCGCGTCATGGCCGTCACGGTGGGGTAGGCGCGCCCGTTGGTGTGGCGCAGGTAATCATCGACCACGGAGGCACGAAGGCCCTGGCCTTGCACGGCAAATTTGCGGAACTCTTGGGAGGTGAGCATAACAGCAATGAGGGTAAAAAATGGACGCAGGAGTACCGGCTTGCCCCGCAGGTAGGGCAAGAAATGAGTTGTAAAAGCCAGAAAATCAGAAGAAAGTCTTACCGCCGAAGCGCTTGAGGGAGCACCCGGCGCACTGCATGGAGAGCAGCCTGGAGCCAGCGCTGGCGGCGGGCAGTACCGGCAAGTTGGGCGTGAATCAGGTCCAGCTCTTGCCGAAGCTGCTTACGGCCGGCCAGCTGCAGGCCCTGGTAAAGTAGGTGCTGGGCCTCCGTATCAGTGGCCAGCTCTGGGTCGGTGAATAATTGCACCTGCCACGCGGCGGCTTCGGTGGCGGTGGGGTGGCCCAGTAGGTGGCGCTCAATGAGTTGCAGTCGTTTCAGGGCGGGGCGCATAAGTTACCGGGCGAAATCGTGAGCGAATAAGGTTCGTACGGCCGCGCGCAGGCGTTCCAGGCACTTAAATTTCTGCACCGTTGCCGAGCGTACACTGCGGTAGTCGTGGGTGCGGGCAATCTGCTCCAGGGGTTGCTGGAAGTAGTAGAAAGCCAGCAGCACGCTCTTGCACCGCTCCCCCAGCTGCTCCACGTAGTCCAGCACCGAAAGCGCGGCCGAAGTTTCCGCGGATTCTAGCTCCGGCAGCCGCTCCGCGTGCTCCTCCGTGAGGCCAGTAAGCGGCTGCTGGCGGCGGCGCGCCAGCTCCCGGCGCCAAAGGTTACGGCTTACCCCCACCAGGTAGGTGCTCACCGAGGCCGACAGTACCAAGGTTTCGCCAACCGCTTTTTCATAGAAAATGACCAGCGCATCCTGAAACACGTCCTTGGCATCCTGGGCCGAGCCACCGTGCTGCTGCACGTGCCGCCGCACCATCGGGAAGGTGCGCTGGTAGAGGCCGGTGAGCGTCCGGTGCCGGTCGGTGAGCAGGGCGTGGCGAAGAGAGGCGGTGGTTTCCATAGCAAGTAGGGTAGCGAATAAGGGCCCGGAAGTCGTTCTGCAGGTTAATCTTCATTTAGACCAACTATCACCCTTCGAGTGCGGGAAAAGTTACCGCCCAGATCAAAGGGTAGCCAGAATCTGCTGGATAGCCTGCTGGTACTCCGGGTTGTCGGTCATGCCGTTGTGCCCGGCTCCGGCCAAGGTAATAAACTGATCCTGAGGCTTAAGCAGCGCCTTGAGCTGCCGCGCCGACTCATAACTGATTATCTCGTCCTGGTCGCCGTGGAAGATAACGATGGGGGATTTGACGCGGGCCAGCACTCGGTTGGTGTGCAAGGGGTAGCGCACAAGGATGCCCGGTACCCAGGGATAGTGCTGGCGGGCCACGGCGCGCATACTCTGGTAGGGTGTCTGCAGAATTAGCAGCCGGGGCAGGTGCCGGGCTGCCAGCCATGCCGCCGGGCCCGTGCCCAAGGAGTAGCCCAGCACGACGGTGCGGTTTTCGGGGTACTGGGTAAGTAGCTGTTGATAAGCTACTTCCACATCGGAAAGTAGCTGCTGTTCACTACTGATGCGTCCCTGGCTTTTGCCGTAGCCCCGGTAGTCGAGCAGAAACACGTCGTAGCCGAGGCGGGTGTAGGCAGGCGCTACCTCGCCCCAATTATCCAGGGCCCCACCGTTGCCGTGCAGGTAGAAGATAAGGCCCTTCGCGGAAGCAGAATCGGTCTGGAACAGCAGGCCGTGCAGGCGGGTGCCGTCCGGGGCCGTAACCCAGTGCTCCTCAAACCGACCGGGAAAGGAAAAGCGGTAGTTGGTAGCCAGCCGGGTCGGGAAGAACAGCAGCCGCTCCTGCTGAAAATACAGCAGCAGGCACACCCCAATGTACAGCGCCGCGCCCAGCCCGAGTATCCAGAATACAGCCTTCATAGTAAGCAGGAAACTAAGTGAGAATCAACGTCTTTCTTTTTGCACGTCATCCTGACGCGGCAGGGACCTTATCGCACCTAAATGACTAAGGCAAAACGCCAGCCGCAACCACGACCCGTTCAGCCCTAATAAGGTCCTTCGCAAGCTCAGGATGACGTGGTGGGGTAGAGGAACAGTACGGGGCCTAGTTCAGCACAGTGCAGCCCGTCATGCAGCGGCGCGGCCGCCGCATCTGGCGTGCTGACTCAAGACTACTAACGCACTGATTTAAGCCAGATGCTTCCTTCGTCAGCATGACAATACTATGGCAACATCAGCACGCGAGATGCTTCGCTCCGCTCGGCATGACGTTCTTTTATGCTACCTCTCCACCTTCCCTAGCAGTAGGACTACGGCCAGAAGAAAGAATGACGCGTTGGATTTACTCACCAACTCACCATTTCACCCCTACCCTCCAATCGTGCTCATTGACTCAAAGCTGAGCTGGTGCAGGGGGCGCTGGCGCTCAGCCTCGAAACCGTTGGCGGCGCGGTGGCGGAAGGCAGAGGTGAGGGCCGCCACGATGTCGGCATCGGAGGCGCCGCCGCGCAGCAGGGCCCGGATGTCGAGCACGCCCTGGTCGTAGAGGCAGGTTTTCAGGCCGCCTTCGGCCGTGAGGCGGATGCGGTTGCAGGTGCCGCAGAAGGTGCGCGAGTAGGCCGCAATAATGCCCAGGCGGCCCTGGTGGCCGGCCACGGTGTAATGCGAGGCCGTGTCGCCGGGGCGAGTGGCTACCGGCGTCAGCGTGCCCAGGTTCAGCTCCAGATGCTCCCGGATGCGGGTGTGGTTCCAGGGCAAAGTAGCGGCGTGGCTACCCCCGTTAAAGGGCATTTCCTCGATGAAGCGCACATCCACGGGCAAGTCGCGGGTCAGTTCGGCCAGGGGCAGCAGGTCCTGGGTGTTCTGCCCGTCCATTACTACGGCGTTGATTTTCACCCGGATACCCGCGGCCAGCAGGGCGTAGAACGTGTCGAGTACGCGCGGCAGCTCGTCGCGGCGCGTGATGCTAGCGAAGCGGGCCCGGTCCAGGGTATCGAGGCTCAGGTTTACGGCCTTCACGCCCATGCGGGCTAGCTCCGGCACGTGGGGCGCCGTAAGTACGCCGTTGGTCGTCAGGGTCAGTTCCTCGATGCCCGAAATTGCGCTTAGCCGGCTCATGAACGGTACCAAGTCGCGGCGTACGAACGGCTCCCCGCCCGTCAGGCGTACTTTGCGCACGCCCAGCCCGGCCATAATAGCCACTAGGCGCTCCATTTCTTCGTAGGTCAGCAGCTCTTGCTTGGGCAGGTACTGAATGCCTTCCTCGGGCATGCAGTAAAAGCAGCGCAGATTGCACCGATCCGTGACGGCCAGGCGCAGGTATTCCAGCGGGCGGCCGTGGTTATCAAACAATACAGACGGTACAGCAGCGGACATACTCGGCAGAAAAACACCTCGCCCCAGGCGGGGCAGTGAAACAAACAACGTAAATCAGACTTTTCCGTTCGGGTGAGTGACCTTCGTCTTCACGCAAACCGCGCCACAGGGGCGAGGGTTTCCACCACCGGTCAGCTTTACGAACACCTAGATAACCAATGAACTTGAAAATTGCTTTGTTCGGCATTGCCCGCGAAATCGTGGGGCAGTCGTCGCTGGAGGTTTCGGCGCCGGAAGGCCAGTCGGTGCAGGCGCTGCTGGCGGGACTGCGGGAGCAGTATCCGGCCCTGGGCCGCCTGTCTAGCCTAGCCGTGGCCGTCAACAACGAATACGCCGAGGACGGCGTTACCCTCTCGGAGCGCGACGAAATTGCCCTGATTCCGCCGGTAAGCGGGGGGTAGAGCTTTGGTTAATAACGTAGTGTCATGCTGAGCGCAGTCGAAGCATCTCTACCGCTTCGTTGGAAAGGCTATTAATTAGTCAGAGGTAGAGATGCTTCGACTGCGCTCAGCATGACAACGCTTTTTGTGCAGCGCTACCAAAATAACCACTGCCAATAAGCGCAACCTACCTGTCACCATTTACCTCATCCCCCACTTTGATTCACATCGACCTGACCGACCAGCCCATTGACGTAGCCGCGGCCCTGCGCACGGTGGAAGACGACGGGGCCGGCGCCATCAACACGTTTATTGGGGCCGTGCGCAACAAGAGCACCGGCCGGCCCGTGGTGCGCCTTGAGTACGAGGCCTACGACAGCATGGCCCTGCATCAGCTGCGCAAAGTAGCCGAGCAGGCCGTGGAGCAGTGGCCCATGCTGAAGAAAGTCACCGTCATTCACCGCAAAGGCACCCTCCACATCGGCGACGTAGCCGTGGTAGTGGCCGTATCAACGCCCCACCGCGCCGAGAGCTTCGCCGCCTGCCATTACATCATTGACACGCTGAAGCAGGTAGTAACCATTTGGAAAAAAGAGTTTTACGAGGACGGTGACGTGTGGGTAGCGGCCCATCCGTAAGCATTCTCTGCGCTTTACTACTTTAAAGAACTAGTCAAAAAAGTCTGTCATCCTGAGCGGGAGCGAAGGATGACAGACTTTTTTGATACAGGTAGTTGATAATTAAAGAATAAAGCAAAAGCAGCAGCAACGCTACCCTAGCTCCTGCCGGGCCTGTTCCGCTTCTTCCTGCGTGTTCACGTTGCGCAGCTCCTGGGGCGCGGGTGGGGGTAGCAGCTCAATGTCGGAGTTGATGAGCGCCTTGCGGGGGCAGCTGTAGCCCAGGCTCAGGAAGCGCAGCAGGGTAGCGTAGCTGCCGGGTTCCCAGATGGTGATGAGCGGTTCGGGCCACTCGTTGTCGGGGCTTTGGTAAGCCGTGGCCATGCGCGCCGGCTGGCGGTGCTCTACCAAGTGGTCCAGGGTAGTTTCGGAGAGGAAGGGCAGGTCGCAAGCCACGACCAGCCAGGCGGCGTTGGGGTCGAGGCGGAAGGCGGAGAGCAGGCCGCTCAGCGGGCCCAGGTCGGCGAAGGTGTCGGGCAGGGGGCGTAGGCCGGCGTACTCCAGCTCCATCACCTGGTCGGGGCGGCAGGAAACGTGCACATCCTGGCAGAAGCCGGCCAGCAGCTCGGCGGCGTGGGCGCGCTGCTCCCGGCCTTCGTGGTAGGCGAGCTTGCCTTTGTCCTGGCCCATGCGCTGGCTGCGACCCCCGGCCAGCACCAGGCCCCGCAGGGGCGGCGCGGCGGCGTGCCACTCCCGCAAGATCAGCTCGGCCAGGGTTTCGGTGTCGGGGAGGGGTAGCACGGGCACGTTAGCCCCGGCCAGGTGGGCGCGCAGGTAGGCCGGCACTTCGGTTACGCCTTCGGGCAGCAGCAGGGCGCGCACGTTGGTAAGGCGGTCGAGCTTTTTCTCCACGGACTTGGCGGGGTCCAGAATCACGAGCTGCTGCCGGGCCCGGAAGTGGTTGCCGTTCACCAGCACCAAACTCTGGTGCTGCAGCCACTCCGGCTGGCTAAACTTGTCCAGGCCGCGCTTCACATCCAGGCGGGCGAAGGTGATTTTGTCGGTTAGCTCGGCGGTGGCACCGGCTTGCAGAATGGCGTCCTGGCCGCCGCTGCCGCCCTGGGCCACATCGTCGCCGGCGGCGTGGTCGGCATCGACGTAGGCTACGCGCAGGGTGGGGGAAAGCAGCGGCAGCAGCCGAGCCACTAGCTCCTTGATCTTGCCGCAGGGCGCCCCCAGAATAGCCAACTCATGGCGGCCAAACTCACCGAAATCGGGCCGGGCAAGCTGGGCATGCTTGGCGCGGGGCGCGGGGGTAGCAGAAGGCTGGTTATCCGGCATGATGAAAGTCCTGTTTGCCGCCGGTCTTTTCCAGCAGGCGCGTTTCCTGAATCACAATGTTGTGCGAGAGGGCCTTACACATATCATAAATGGTGAGGGCCGCCACCGAAGCGCCGGTCAGGGCCTCCATTTCCACCCCGGTTTTGCCGGTTACGGTGGCCGTGCACTCAATCAGCACGGCGTCTTCCCCATCGGGTTCAATGCGCACCTGGCAGTCGTCGAGGCCCAGCGGATGGCAGAGCGGAATCAGCTCCGAAGTGCGCTTAGCGCCCATGATGCCGGCCAGAATGGCGGTTTGAAATACGGGACCCTTGCGGGTGGGCAGGTCGCCTTCTTTTACCAGAGCCATAATATCGGGGCCGAGTACCACGCGGCTGCGGGCCCGGGCCACGCGGCGGGTAGGAGCTTTGGCGCCCACGTCAACCATGGCCGGCTGCCCGGCTGCGTTGAGGTGGGTGAGTTTGGGAGAGTCAGACATAGTAGCAGTAGAGACGCATCTTGGCGCCTAGTCGTTGCGAATGGTAAACAAACCAGCCAAGCCAGTACTTTGCTTTTTCATTCCGCCCAGTTGTCATTCCGAGCAAAGCGAGGAATCTGGGTAAATCGTTGCATGGTGAACCCAGATTCCTCGCCTCTGCTTGATCCGCAGAATGCTCGGCATGACAACATCCTTGCAAGAAGGAGCGCAAAGATGCGCTTCGTAACCGCTCCGCCTCTGCTTATGATTTCCGTTGAAGAAGCTACCCGCCTTGTTGCCGCCACCATCCGTCCGCTGTCCGTGGAGTACCTGTCGCTACCCCTGGCGGCGGGCCGCATCCTGCGCGAAGACCTGCAGGCCGACCGGGACTTTCCGCCCTTCAACCGGGTAGCCATGGATGGTATTGCCCTGCGCTTCGGGGCGCTGGAAAGTGGTCAAACGGAGTTTCGCATCGAAAGCACCCAGTTTGCCGGCCAGCCGCCTACCCCCCTGCAAGACCTTGCCGCCGCCGTGGAAATCATGACCGGCGCGGCCCTGCCGGAAGGCGTGGACACCGTGATTCGCTACGAAGACCTGACCTTCCGCACCGACGACGCCGGCCAGCGGTACGCCACCGTGCAGGTCCTGCCCCCGCGCCGCGGCCACAACGTGCACACCCGCGCCGCCGACCGCCGCCAGGGCGACCTGCTGGTACCCGCCGGCACCCGCCTGGAGCCCGCCGAAGTAGCCGTAGCCGCTACCATTGGGGCCGCCACGGTAGCCGTGACGCGCCGCCCCCGCGTGGCCGTAGTCAGTACTGGCGACGAGCTGGTGCCCATTACGGAGAAGCCGGCGGCCCACCAGATTCGGCGCTCCAATGCCCTGATGCTGCAGGCGGCGGCCTGGCAGACGGGGGCCGAGGCTGATACGTTTCATTTCGACGACGACCCGGAGGCCCTGCGGCAGGGACTACCCGCCCTGCTCAGCGGCTACGATGCGGTGGTGCTCAGCGGCGGCGTGTCGAAAGGCAAGGCTGATTTTCTGCCCGAAACCCTGCGGGAGCTGGGCGTAGAGCAGATTTTCCACGAGGTGCAGCAGCGGCCGGGTAAGCCCTTCTGGTTCGGGCAGCAGCCGGGCGGGGCGGTGGTGTTTGCCCTGCCCGGCAACCCGGTTTCTACCTTCGTGAACTTCTACCGCTACGCCCGGCCCTGGCTGCTCGCTGCCCAGCAACCCGAAGCCCCGGAAACGCTGGGCACAACGGCGGCTTCCGGCGGCCCCGTTGCGGCCGTGCTAACCGAGTACGTGCAGTTTCGCCCCCGCCTCACGCACTTTCTGCTGGTGAGGCTGGAGCACGGCCCCGATGGCCGTTTGCGGGCTACTCCCGAGCGGGCCGGCGGCTCCGGCGACATGGCCAGCCTGTTGACTTCGGCGGGATTTCTGGAACTGCCGCCGGAGCAGGAGCAGTTTCCGGCCGGGTCGGTGCTGCCCGCGTGGCGGTTTCGGTAGGGAGCTAAGCTGGTGATTTCTCGGAGCATGCCCAACAGCCGCCGCTGCACTACGGAAAAGCACAGGCCTTCAGCAGACTCACTCCGCTGCCGAGCTTTCAGCGGAAGTAGGAGCAGTAGCCAACGACTCCTGAATTTGGGTGATGACCTCCCGCAGTTGCTCCGTAACGCAAGTTACCAGCATGGCCAGGGTCTCGGACTCAAACTCGCCCTGCCACTGGTCGAGCTCCGTGACTATCGGCAGCAGGTGCAGTACGTGCAGGTGCGCCAAGCCGGGCTTGAGCGTGTGGGCTGCGCTTTTCAGCCGAGCAAGGTTGCCTTCCTGCATGGCCTGCGCCATTTCCTGCAGTAGTTCCTCGCTGCTTTCCACAAAGGTTTCCAGCATAAAAGTTACGAAGCTCTGGTCGCCCTGACCCACTTTCAGCAAGTCGTCAATCTGGTAAAGCGCGGCAGTTGGCGGGGCGGGCGAAGCAGCAGGAACCGGGGCAACTATCTGAGCCTGGGGTACTACCCATTCGCTGACGACCTGCAGCAGCTCGGCTTCCTGGAACGGCTTGGCCAGGTAGGAGTTCATGCCCGCGGCCAGGCACTTTTCCCGCTCGCCTTTAATGGCGTTGGCCGTTAGGGCCACAATGGGCGTGGTGAGCTTTAGTTGCTGGCGCAGCGCAGCCGTGGCGCCGTAGCCATCCAGAATAGGCATCTGAATGTCCATCAAAATCAGGTCGAAGACCTGCTCCTGGGCCAGGGCAACGGCTTGTTCGCCGTGCTCGGCTTCGGTTACCTGCACCTGGGCTTGCTGCAGGAATGTCTTGGCAATCTGGCGGTTAAAGCGGTTGTCTTCTACCAGCAGCACGTGCTTGTGGCGCAGGTGCTGCCGTAGCGGGCTGTCTTCGGTTAGGAGCACCTGAGGCAGCAGGTCCTGGGCCGTGCCAACGGGGAGGCGCAGGGTAAAGCGGGTGACGGTGCCGCGGTGCTTTTCGCTTTCCAACTGCACGTCGCCGCCCATGAGCTTGACCAAGTTGCGGCAGATGGGCAGGCCCAGCCCGGTACCGCCAAACTTGCGCGTTACGGAGGCATCTTCCTGGCTGAACTCCTGGAAAATGTGAGCCAGAAACTCCGGCTCAATACCTACGCCGGTATCCGCTACCTGAAACAACACGTCCACGGCTCCCGTGGGGGCGTCGGCCGTTTCAACCACCTCACAGGAGATAACAACTTTGCCTTTCTCCGTGAACTTGATGGCGTTGCCGGCCAAATTCAGCAGTACCTGCGTGATGCGGTATGGGTCGCCGAGCAGCACGGCCGGGATGCCCGGCCCTACCCGCGTACTCAGGCAGAGGCCTTTTTCGGCGGCTTTGTAGTGCAGGGTCTGCTCGACCTGGGCCAGTAGTTGAGTAGGGACGAAGCCCACTTGTTCCAGCACCATCTTGCCCGCTTCCAGCTTCGAGAGGTCCAGAATGTCGTTGATGATAACCAGCAGGTTGTCAGCCGAGGTGGTAATGGCTTGCTGGTAGCTGCTCTGGGTAATCGTGAGCGGGGTTTTGGCCAGCAGCTGACTCATGCCCAGAATGGCGTTCATAGGCGTGCGGATTTCGTGGCTCATGTTGGCCAGGAACAGCTCCCGGGCCCGCACCGCCGATTCGGCCGCCAGCTTGGCGTGGCGCAGGGCCTGCTCCGTTACTACCCGCTCCGTCACGTCGAGGCCATAGCCCAGAATCATGTGCAGGGAGCCATCGGGGTGGAATACGGGCTGTAGGCAGCGGTACTGGTGGCGGCTTCCCTCGGGCCGCAGAAAGGTTTCTTCGTACGTCACCAGGCGGCGCTGCTCCACGGCCTGCGCCAAGTGGGCGTGCCGCTCGTGGGCCATGGAAACCGGGCGCTTGGTGCGGGCGAAGTAGTCGAAGTTGTCTTTGCCAATCACCCACTGCCGCATTTCCGGGTCTTTGATGCCGCTGGCATTCACGAACAGGTAGCGAAATTGGTCGTCGAAAACGCCTACGTCGCAGGGCAGCTGGTCCAGTACAAATTCATAAAAGGCGCGCTGCTCGGCCAGCTGCTTTTCTACTTGGCGGCGCTCCGTGATATCCACGCCCATGCCTACCATCATGCGCAGGGTGCCATCGGCGGCAAACACAGGCAGGAAGTGGCGCCGAATGTGCTGGGGCCCTGCGGCCGTTTCCTGCACTTCCTCCCAGGCTACGGCCGTGCGGCTCTGCACGGCCCGCTCGAAGCACTGGCGGCGCTGCTCGGCCAACTCGCGGGGGCGCTGAAAATGGGCGCAGTAAGCAAAGTCATCCTGCCCGATAACCCAGCTCCGGGTAGCCGCGTCCAGGATGCCGTTGGCATTAACGAAGCGGTAGCGGTGCTCGGCATCGAAAACGGCAACTTCCACGGGTAGCTGCTGCAGAATAGCTTCGTAAAAATTCTGGTGAGCGTCAGGGGCTGCTTTGGCGCGCTCCGAAGCAGCCTGCTCTAAGTTTGCGCCCGGTTCGCGGCTGTTAGTTGGTGCTCCCGGCTGGCTGGCTTGGGCTTCGGCCAGCTGAACCTGGGTAGTAGCCAAAGCCTGCTGCAGGGTTGCTATCCGGTTTTCAGCCCAAGTGCGCCATGCTGTTCCGTCGGTAGGTGGGGCGGCTACAAAATCAGAAAAGCCGAGAGACGAAACAGCAGACATCTACTACAAATGAGAAAAGTGATAAAGTAGCAAATATAGTCAATACATGTAGGGTAATATACTTATTAGTAGATGACTAGTTGGTGAATAAATAGGATAATTATAACAACATAGCATGCTGCCTCAAAAGCCCTTGCTTTCTTCTCTCCCCGAATAGAGCCAGGGCGCTGAGCGGGGTGGTAGTTCAAGCACCGCTTAAATTCAGGCTTACTTCTTTTCTTCCTGCAGCATGGCCTGGCCGCCGCCTATTCCTTCATTTACTACGCGGAAATGCCTGTAGCGTACCTGGCAGCTACTTGATTTGCTTACCATTGCAGGGTTCTGGTAGTGGTTCTGCACCTGAGTGGGCGCCGCCGGACGAACATGCCCAACGGTTCCGTGGCACTTTTATCGTACTCTTGCGGTTGCAACTACTCACGAGTTACAATATTTCTGGCCGAAGCGGTGTGGACTGCTCTTGCGCAGTTTTCCCTTTGTCTATGAGCGCTACTCTTAAATTCACGAACGCCAACCGCTCGCTTTTCTTTGCTACGGTTCGCCAGCGCGTGGATACTTACTTTCAGCTTCACCAGCTTTCCCGGCACGCCAACCGGGCTATGTGGGTCAAGACCATCCTGTTCCTGATCAGCTTTGTGGGGCTGTACGGGTTGATTTTATCCGGTTTGCTGGGCCCCTGGGGGATGTTGGTTGCGGCCGGACTGTTAGGTGCTACCAATGCCTTCATTGGTTTCAACATCTGCCACGATGCCTTGCATGGGGCTTTCTCGGCTAACAAGCACGTCAACAAAAGCTTAGGTTTGCTTTTTAACCTGCTGGGAGCCAGCCCCTATGTGTGGGGCATTACTCACAACCTGGTGCATCACACGTACACCAACATTCCGGGCCACGACGAAGACATTGAGGTTGCTCCTGGTCTGGTTCGGTTGTCGGAGGAGGAGCCCGTGCGCCCCTGGCAGCGGTTCCAGCACTTCTACGCCTTTGCCCTGTACGGGCTGGCGTCGTTGTCGTGGGTGTTGCGCAAGGACTACGTTAAGTTTTTCCAGGCCAAGATTGGGGAGCACGTGGCCCATCATCCCCGCAAGGAATACTTCAATCTGTTCCTGTATAAGGGCCTGTACTACATCCTGTTCATCGTGCTTCCGTTGGTGCTGCTTCCCATTACGTGGTGGCAGTTCGTGCTGGGTTTCCTGGCCATGCATTTCGTGGAAGGGCTGGTGCTGGGCTTGGTCTTTCAGCTGGCGCACGTGGTAGAGGGCACCGCCTTTCCCTTGCCGGACGCGCAGGGCGAAATGCAGGAAGCCTGGGCCGTGCATCAACTACAGACAACGGCCAATTTCTCGCCCACCAGTAAACTAGCCAGCTTTTTCTGCGGCGGCCTGAACCGGCAGATCGAGCACCATTTGTTTCCGCGCATCTGCCACATCCATTACCCGGCCCTGTCCGTGATTGTGCGGGAAACAGCCCAGGAGTTCGGCCTGCCCTACCTCGAAAACCCCTCGTTCCTGGGGGCGCTCCAGTCGCACTACCGCATCCTGTATAAGTTGGGCCGGGCTAGCGCCTAGCCGCTACCTGCTCGGCCAGCAGCAGGGGTAGCCTGTTTCCTGACCACCGCCCATAGAAGAAGGAAAGCCCGCGCGAAACAGTTTCGGGCGGGCTTTCGTGTTATTCTGCCTCGAACTCCAGCCCGCAGGTAAAGCAATGACACTGGGGTTTTTCGGAAGCCAGAAGCCACAGGCGCAGCTTCACGAAGAGGTTGTCGGTGGGTTGGGGCTGGTGGCGGCACACTACGTCGGAGTGGTGGCAGCGGGGGCAACGCGGAGTACCGGCCGCAGGCTCTTCTCCCGATTCGGGCGGCATGGCGTGCATGGGGGCACGCTGGGCATGTAGCACTTCCTGGGCCGCCGCTACATCCGTGGCTCGCACGAACAGGCGCACGGCCCCCAGCACCGGGCCGTAGGGCCGGTTCTCGTTGCCCAGAAAGCACGGGATGCCGGCCGCATCAAGCTGATTTTTAGCTAAATGAGCCGTAATAACATCCCGAAACGATTCGAGCAGAACGATGGCGGCGGGAGCGGAAGAATCCGAAGGCATACGAGGAAGGTAGGGCTAAGTGGCCGTACAAGCCAAAAACAACAGAAGCACCCGCTTGGGTGCTTCTGAAGACGAAAAAATAACGATAGGCGTGCTACTTAAACAGCGCCAGGGCTTTGATAAACGTTTGCGACACGCCCCAGGCCAGGGGAATGCCCACGTACAGCCAAGCCAGTACGGCCGAGCCGCCAACGGCGGCCGGCTCGTTGGGGGTAGCCGCCGTTGAAGAGGTATTTGGAGGAGTATGCATATCTGAAATCAGGTTTGAGGAGTGGAAATTGCCGGCTTAGTGTCCACCTGCTTCAGCGGTAACCGGGCCCTTTTCATAGTACTGCTCTTTCACGGGGCGCACGGCCAGGTTGGCCAGCAGACCCAAGATCAGTACCCCCGCCATGGTGTAGAAAACCGGCTGGTAGGTGGCCGCACCCGTCAGGCCTGAAGCCTTGGCGTTTTCCGTCAGCATGCTCACTATCAGGTGGCCTAGAATAGCGGCCGTGCTCCAGGCGGTAAGCAAGCGCCCATGAATGGCGCCTACCTGGAATTTTCCGAACAAGTCAGACAAGTACGCTGGCACGGTAGCAAAGCCGCCCCCGTACATGCTGATAATTACGCAGCAAACTACCACGAACAGAGCAAGTTGGGCGTTGTGGCTTAGCGTAGGGGCTAGGGCGTAGAGGATAATACCCAGCCCGAAGTAGATGGCATAGGTAACCTTGCGGCCCAGCTTATCAGAGGCCGATGACCAGAAAAAGCGGCCCAGAAGGTTAAATAAGCTCAGCAGGCCCACAAAACCGGCTCCGGCGGCTACCAGTGCTGGCTCCGTCATGCCCCGGCCTTTTTCGGTGCCGGAAATAACGGACTGAATAAGCGGCGAGGCCGTTTCCAACACCCCAATGCCCGCTGTTACGTTGCACAGCAGCACAATCCATAGCAGCCAGAACTGTGGTGTTTTGATGGCGTTGTCGGCCGATACGTTGCCCGTTGTGATAAGGGCATTGTGCTCAGTGCTAGGCACGTAGCCAGCCGGCTTCCAGTCGTCGGCAGGCACCCGGATGGTCCATACCCCAAACTGCATGAACAGCAGGTAGATAAGTCCCATAACGATTAAGGTGGGAGCTACACCCTGCGGCGCCGAGTCCTTGAAATGGGCCATCAGGTTGGTGGCCAGCGGGGAGCCAATCATAGCGCCGCCGCCAAAACCCATGATGGCCATGCCAGTAGCCACGCCTTTGCGGTCAGGAAACCACTTGATGAGGGTACTCACGGGCGAAATGTAGCCGATGCCCAGCCCAATACCACCCACAAAGCCATAGCCGAAATACACCAGCCAGATGTTGTGCATCGACACACCCAAGGAGGCAATCAAAAAGCCTCCGCCAAAACAGAGCGACGAAGCCAGCATGGCTTTGCGTGGCCCTACCCGCTCAAGCCACTTGCCAAAGAGAGCTGCCGACAAGCCCAGCAGCACAATGGCAATGGAGAACGTAAGGCCAATCTGGGAAAGTGTCCAGTCATCGGGGGCCGGGTTGTCTGCATCACGGCTGATGAGTGAGCCCAGCGGCTTGTTGAAAACGCTAAAGGCGTAGGCCTGCCCAATGGCTAAGTGAATAGCTAGCGCAGCGGGCGGAACCAGCCAGCGGTTGTAGCCCGGCCCAGCAATGGTGCGGCTGCGGTCCAGTAAGGAGTCATTTGCCATAAAAGAAAACGGGTGTTGTGGGAGGTGGTAGAAGAACAGGCTGCCAGCTGGACAGTCTAGAGGCAATGCAGGGCTGTACGAGTTGGCAGCCAACAAGGTAGACGACCAAGGGGCGCCTTTTTATGGACAGCTCAACTATTTTTTGCTAAAAAGCTATAGATAAGCCTGTCCGCTTACGTAGCATTTCCCGGACTATACGGTGGGTACGGATGTAGGTACATACCAGTCGGCTTGCTTTTGGTGCGAGTTGCGGCTAAAAGCCAGCCTCATGCTTACTCCGTAGCCGACTGGCCGAGCAGCCACCCCCGCGGCCCCGGCGCCCGGCACGCCCGCAGAAACTCCTCCAACCCCTGCTTCATGGCCGTGGCCATGCGCTGCTGAAACTGTGGGTCAGTAAGGCGCTTTTCATCCGCAGGATTCGACACAAAGGCCGTTTCGACCAGGGCATTCGGGTACTCGGTAGGGCCGTTCAGCCCAAAGTTGAAGCTCCCCACGTTGCCGAATCCCGCTAGTCCCGTGGCCCGCATCTGCTCGTACAGCGCCACCGACAAAGGCCGGAACGCCACGTAGCGGTAGTAGGTGCTGGTGCCCTGCGCCGCCGCGCTACCCGAGGAGTTGACGTGAATACTGACCAGTACATCGGGGTTTAGGCGGCGCAGGAGCAACACCCGCTCGCCGTTGTCCACGGTAGCATCGGTTTCGCGGGTCATGAGCACGCGGGCGCCGGCTTGCTCCAGCTCCCGGCGCAGCTTCAGGGCAATGGCCAGGGTAAGGTCTTTCTCGCGGGCCCCGCTCGGGCCAGTGGCCCCCACGTTGGTGCCACCGTGACCCGGGTCCAGGGCCACCGTCAGGCTGCGCAGACGAAGCTTCTGGGGTGGGCGCTTTACTTTAATTTCCAGGGTGTTGCCGCGGTAGCCGATGTGGTAGCCCCAGCTCTGGCGGTGGCGTAGCGCCAGCACCAGCCGGAACACATCGGGTTGCACCTGCTCGTAGGTTACGTCGCCCAGCTCCCGCAGGCCGTCGCGCTGGGTTATCCAGTTGGTATTAGAGGTAGCCCCGAACACGTCGACTACCAGCCGGCTGGGCTCGGTGAGTAGCTGGGAGCGGTAGGGCAGGCGCTGGCCGAGCGACACGCGCACGTGGTCATACAGCGAATCGCCCTGCACGCTCCAGGAACCCGTCAGGGCGGCGGGCACGAAGCCGCCCGGCGGCAGCAGGCGCACTACCTCCTGGGGCACCCAGGCCAGCTGAGTGGCGCTCAGTTGCACGCGGTACTGGTTGCCTACCCGTCCGGTCAGGTGCAGTACCACCGCCGAATCGAGGTAGCCGAGCTTGGCCCCACCCAGTCGGTCCTCGCCCAGGCCGTAGTTGAGGTAAGCCAGTTCGCCCGTGGTGCGGGCCAGCTGGGGCTCGTTCGGGTTCAGAAACCGCACGGTGTGCCGGCTGAAGGCCGTGGCCATAAGGCTGTCTGGGGCAAGCAGCTGAAAGTTGATGCGCCGGTTATGGAGCGTATCGCCGGGCTGCACCACGTAGGTGCCCTGGTAGACCCCACGCTTGCCCTGGGCCTGAGCGGGTGGTAGCTCCGTGAGCGGCACTGCCCGCAGAAAGGTAGCGCGCAGCCCCGGAGTACCAGCCAGGCGTACTTGCAGCCGGTCACCGGGGCTAAGCCACTGGTCGGCGGCGGGTACGGTTTCGGCCATAGTAATTACCGGCGGCCTAATAACTGGGGCAGGCTGCTGGGCTCGCGCCACCAGGCTGGCCAGCACCGCCAGCAGCAGACTGGCCCAGGGCACGCGAGAAAAAACGATAGATGGCATAAGTGAAAAGTACAGACACGGAAGGGACCCCGCTCGTTGTGGTGGCGCTAACTGGCACGCGCGCTACTACCCTGGCTTCCAGCAAAAAGCCCCGCCGAAAGGGCAGGGCTCAGCGTAGTAAGGGTACGGATTAGGGCTGCTTTACGGCTTGGCCCAGGTCCTTTACGTCGCGGCCGGTTTCCAGGGCCGTAAACTCGGTTTGCAGGGCCCGGATGTGCAGCTCATCGCGCCCTTTAATATCGAGGCGGATGGCCCGGAACTGCTCGTTCAGGCGCCGGCTGATGGCAGTGGCATAGTCCCAGTCGCGCTGGGTCCACGTGCGGCGGTTGGCCCGCACCTGCTGCATAAACTGCACGAAGGCCGGCTCAATGGTTTGGGGCGTCAGCTTCTCCACCTCCGTGTAAGTGCCCAGCAGCTGGCTGGCGAAGGTGGCCTCTGCTGCTTTATCCAGGGGCTGGCGGCTGCGGGCGCGGGAAACAGAGTCGAAGCGGGCGGCCCGGCGGCCAGCCACGCGCAGCTTGGCCGCGGCGCGGTCGGCAACGGTATCTAGCTTGCGGGCTTCCTGTCTTACTATTTCCTGGCGCTCCCGCGGGGTAGTGTCGCAGGCGGTCAGCAGCAGTCCAATGGCAGGCAGCAAAAACAAACGGAGAGATTTCATAGCGGCAAGGTATTGATTGTTGGAATGGGAGAACAAAAGCAGGCTGGGCTCTATACGCAACGCAGCCCACTTCTTTACGAAGCGGGCTGCATTTGTGGGGTAGCGTAGTAGCTGAAAACTCCTGGCAAGCGCTACTGGGGGCGCATCCGGAACGTGAAAGGCATTTCGTACTTAGAAACCACGGCGTGGCTGCCAATGCGGGCCGGAATCCACTGGGCCGGAATGCTGCGGGCTACCCGCAGGGCCTCTTCGTCGCAACCGGAGCCAATGCCTAGCAGCACCTGGTGGTTGGAGGCTTGGCCCAGGGTGTCGACCACGAATGAGACCAGCACCCGGCCCTGCACATTCTTGCTCTGCGCCGCTACCGGGTAGTTTAGTTTGGTCATGTACGTAGCCAAGGCTGCGTCGCCCCCGATAAAAAAGACGGGGTGAGTTACACGTTGGCGCGTCCATTCGCCCGCCGCAGTTTGCACGGGGTAGGGCACATCATCGAAGGGGCGGTTAAACACCAGCTTCTTGGCGGTGTGGTCGTACTTCTGGGTTACTACCTGGCTCCCGTCGCGGGTGTAGGCGTAGTACTCCCAAACGCCAACTTTCTGCCCTTTCTCCAGCAGCCCGCTTTCTAGTTCGGACTTGCGCATTTTCTGGGCTGATGCCGCCGCGGAGGCCAGCAGCAGGCAAGAGAGTAAGAGTTGTTTCATAGAAGAGAAATGGGGGTGGGAAATGGGGAATGAGCGCGCAGCAAAACCCAGCCGCCCCTGGAAAAACCAGCAGACGACGGGTAATGATGAAAAATAAGTCTTAGTTAAATGCTATACAGCTCCCAGGAGCCGCAGGAGTGAAATTGAAGGGTGGGACCAACAACGCCGGGCCAACACAGCCTAGCGCGGCTATACGCGGCTGGGGGGAGTTGCCGTACGTATTGCCTAGTCCGGGAAATTTACAAATTTCCTCCTAGTTCAGCAAGTCAAGAATAAGGAAGTGCTGTCAGGCTCAGCTGCTTAGCAAATTTACTCCTCCAACCGGTCACGCAGGTCGCGCAGCTGGCTCTGCAGGCCCGGCCAAGCCGGACAAATTTTCTCTAGCCGAATCAGCACGCGCAGGGCGCCCCGGTCGTCGCCGAGCATCCGGAGCATGGTCGCCCAGCCCGATAACGCCCCGAAATGGCGGGGCTCTCGGCGCAGGGTTTCGCGCACGTCGCGTAGGGAGGCGTTGTATTCGCCCCGCATGTAATAAGCTGTGGCCCGCTTGTTCCATCCCTCGGCGTAGTCGGGGCTGGCTTCCGTTAAGTGGGTAAACTCCTCGATGGCCAGGGTATAGTTGCCAGCGGCCAAGGCCCGCATGCCCGCCTCCAAATGCTTATCGAGCACGGGGTGGCTGGCCGTCAGCCAGATGTGCCAGATGCCATCCTGCAAGGCCTCAATTTCGGCCGGAGTGGTGGCTTCCCGCAGGCGCGCAAACAGGTCGTCGAGGGTGTCCAAGCGGAGGGATGGTGAAATAGTGAACTGGTGAGTGTAATGTTCTAACGGTCCGTATTACAAGAACGTTAGGACATTACACTCACCAGTTCACTATTTCACCATCCCACTATTTAAAATAGGGCCGCCGCTACCTGCCGGATGCTCTCCGACTTGCCCATGCTGTAGTAGTGCAGGCAGGGCACGCCGTGGGCCATCAGCTCCTTGCTTTGGTTGATGCACCACTCAATCCCGATTTCGCGGGCCGCCGCGTTATCCGCGCAGTGATGCACGGCGTCGGCCAGCTCCTCCGGGATGTTGAGGTAGAAGGCCCGGGGTAGCATCGTGAGCTGGCTTTTGGTGGTCAGGGGCTTGAGGCCGGGGATGATGGGCACGGTAATGCCCGCCTCCCGGCAGCGCTTCTCGAAGTTGAAAAACTGCTCGTTGTCGAAGAACATCTGGGTCACGATGTAGTCGGCCCCGCGGTCCACTTTGTGCTTGAGGTAGCGCAAGTCGGCCCCGTAGTTCGGCGACTCGAAGTGCTTCTCGGGGTAGCCGGCCGTGCCAATGCAGAAGTCGGTAGCCCAGGTATCGTCCTGCTCCTCATCCAGATACTCGCCCTTGTTGAGGTTGGCCACCTGTCCAATCAGGTCGGCGGCGTAGGCGTGCCCATCGGGGTCGGGCTTGAAGTGGCCTTCCGATTTGATGGGGTCGCCGCGCAAAGCCAGCACGTTATCAATGCCGAGGAAGTGCAGGTCGATAAGGGCGTTTTCGGTTTCTTCCTTCGAGAAGCCCCCGCAGATGAGGTGGGGCACGGTGTCCACATCGAAGCGGTTTTTGATGGCGGCACAAATGCCCACCGTGCCGGGCCGTTTGCGCACGGTTTTCTTCTCCAGAAACCCGTTGGGGTGCTGGCGGTACACGTATTCCTCGCGGTGGTAGGTCACGTCGATAAACGGCGGCTTGAACTCCATCAGGGGCTCAATATTCGAGAATAGGTTCTGGATGTTCTCGCCCTTTTTGGGGGGTAGCACCTCGAAGGAGAACAGCGTCTTGCCGTCGGCGCGGGTTAGGTGTTCGGTTACTTTCATAGGAGTTGGTGGTCCCGGCTCGTTCTGGTGGGCGCCTCACCCCCTGGCCCACTCTCCGGAAAAGGAGAGGGGGAGCCTGGCGACTTTTGGGGAGGGGAACCGTGGGTGATTACAAAGCAGATTTGATAGTTACTACTACCTGATCTAGTTCATGGAGTACTTGGTCGTTGGAGAAGCGTAGAATTCGGTAGCCGAGTTCCTGGAGTAAAGCGGAGCGGCCTGCATCGTAGTCCTGCTGATCGGGCTGGTTGTGGATTTCTCCGTCTACTTCTATAATTAGTTTATGCTTAAGGCACACAAAGTCAACGATGTAGCGGTCAATGCTGTGCTGGCGGCGGAACTTGATACCGGCGAGTTGGCGGTTACGCAGCGCTTGCCAGAGCTTATCTTCCGCTTCGGTCGAGTGCCGGCGCATTTCGGCGCTGAAGTTTTTCAGGTGGCCGTACCACTTCGATTTATCAGCAGTTAAGCGGGCTTCGATTGGCTTATGGGTTGCCTCACCCCCTAGCCCCCTCTCCGGAAGAGAGGGGGGACTAACTTCTAATTTTAGATTCTGCTTAGAATCAGCTTCCTGACTCATATAATTGAATTTTTAGTACTAGAAACTAGAAGTTAGTTCCCCTCTCTTCCGGAGAGGGGGCTAGGGGGTGAGGCGCCTACACCACCGTCACCGGCACGCTGGCCGGGTCGTAGTTCAGGTTGGGGGCCAGCCAGCGTTCCAGCTCCGCTACGGGCATGTTCTTGCGCTCGGCTATGTCCGTTACCTGATCCTGGCCGATGCGGCCGAGGCCGAAGTAGCGGCTTTCCGGGTGGGCGTAGTAGAGGCCGCTCACGGAGGAGGCGGGGTACATGGCTAGGTTTTCGGTGAGGCGGATGCCGGTTTTGGTTGAGGCGTCGAGCAGCTCAAACAGGGTAATTTTCTCGGTGTGGTCGGGGCAGCCGGGGTAGCCGGGGGCCGGGCGCACGCCTTTGTATTTCTCCTGAATCAGGTCCTCGTTGGAGAGGTTCTCGGCCGGGTCGTAGCCCCAGAACTCCTCGCGCACCCGCTGGTGCAGGCGCTCGGCAAAGGCTTCGGCGAGGCGGTCGGCCAGGGCTTTCACCATGATGCTGGAGTAGTCGTCGTGCTCCTGCTCGTACTTTTCCAGCAGCTTCTCGATGCCCAGACCTGCCGTCACGGCAAACCCGCCGATGTAGTCCGCGCGGCCGGTTTCCCGCGGGGCCACGAAGTCGGAGAAAGCCAGGTTGGGCACGCCGGGCGCCTTCTCGCTCTGCTGGCGCAGGGTGAAGAACTCCGTCTGGATTTCCTGGCGGGTGTCGTCCTGGAAAATCTGGATGGTGTCGTGGCCGACGGTGTTGGCGGGCCAGAATCCTACTACCGCCCGGGCCGTAAGCAGCTTCTCGTCGATGATTTGCTTGAGCAGCTTCTGGGCGTCGGTGAAGAGCTGGGTGGCGGCCTCGCCCACGTTCTCATCGGTGAGGATGCGGGGGTAGCGGCCTTTCAGCTCCCAGGTCTGGAAGAAGGGCGTCCAGTCGATGTACTCGGCCAGTTCGGCCAGTGGATAGTCTTCCAGCACCTTCGTGCCCAGGAAGCTCGGCTTCACGATGCGGGTGGTGTCCCAGTCGGCCTTGAAGCCGTTGGCGCGGGCGGCTTCAATGGTCAAGTAGTTCTTCTCGCGCTGGCGGCCGGCATAGTCTTCGCGGAGCTGGCGGTACTCCTCGCGCACGGTGCGGGCGTACTCCACATCGGCGGAGCCCAGCAGGGCCGCCGCCACGCCTACCGAGCGAGAGGCGTCGTTCACGTGCACTACCGGGCCGGAATAGTTGGGCGCAATTTTCACGGCGGCGTGCAGGCGGGAGGTGGTGGCGCCACCGATGAGCAGCGGCGTTTTAAGGCCGCGCTTTTCCATTTCCTGGGCCACGTACACCATTTCATCCAAGCTCGGCGTAATCAGGCCGCTGAGGCCAATCACGTCCACTTGCTGCTTCTGGGCTTCGTTCAAAATCTTTTCCAGGGGCACCATTACGCCCAGGTCCACGATGTCGAAGTTGTTGCAAGCCAAGACCACGCCCACGATGTTCTTGCCGATGTCGTGCACGTCGCCTTTCACCGTAGCCAGCAGGATTTTACCGGCCGTTTGCCGGTCGCCGCTTTGCTTGTCGGCCAGCAGGTAGGGCTCCAGGTAGGCCACCGCCTTCTTCATCACGCGGGCCGATTTCACCACCTGGGGCAGGAACATTTTGCCGGCGCCAAACAGGTCACCCACTACATTCATGCCGGCCATCAGCGGGCCTTCAATCACCTCCAGCGGCCTAGCTACTTGCTGGCGAACTTCCTCGGTGTCTTCGTCGATGAACTCCGTAATGCCTTTTACCAAAGCGTGTTGCAGACGCTCTTTCACGGGCAAGCTGCGCCAGGCGTCGGCTACTACCTCCACTTTGTCCTTTTGCTTTACCGTGTCGGCGAAGTCTACGAGTCGCTCGGTGGCGTCGGGGCGGCGGTTCAGGAGCACGTCTTCTACCAGCTCCAGTAGGTCCTGGGGCACTTCGTCGTACACGGCTAGCTGGCTGGGGTTCACGATGCCCATATCCAGGCCGGCCCGGATGGCGTGGTAGAGGAAGGCCGAGTGCATGGCTTCGCGCACCACGTCGTTGCCGCGGAACGAGAAGCTAATGTTGCTGACGCCGCCGCTGGTGAGGGCGCCGGGCAGGTGCTGCTTGATCCAGCGGACGGCCTCAATGAAGTCGAGGGCGTAGGTACGGTGCTCCTCCATGCCGGTGCCCACCGTCAGAATGTTGGGGTCGAAGATGATGTCCTCGGCCGGGAAGCCCACTTCGTTTACCAAGATGTCGTAGCTGCGCCGGCAGATTTCGATGCGCTTCTCGTAGTTGTCAGCCTGGCCCTGCTCATCAAAGGCCATGACCACCACGGCGGCCCCGTACTGGCGCACGGTGCGGGCGCGCTCCTTGAAAGTTTCCTCGCCTTCTTTCAGGGAAATGGAGTTGACGATGCTCTTGCCCTGCACGCACTTCAGGCCGGCTTCTAGCACGCTCCACTTCGAGGAGTCAATCATAATTGGTACCCGCGAAATATCGGGTTCCGAGGCAATCAGGTGCAGGAACGTGGTCATGGCCTGCTCCGAATCGAGCATGCCTTCGTCCATGTTCACGTCGATAACCTGGGCGCCGCCCTCCACCTGGTCGCGGGCTACCTGCAGGGCGGCCTCGTAGTTGCCGGTCCGGATGAGGCGGGCGAAGGCGCGGGAGCCGGTCACGTTGCACCGCTCGCCCACGTTTACAAACAGACTGTCGGGGTAGATACCGAAGGGTTCCAGGCCACTCAGGCGGGTAGCTTTGGGTAGCTCGGGCAGCTTCCGCGGCTGGTACTTATCCGCCAGGCGGGCCAGCTCCCCGATGTGCTGGGGCGTGGTGCCGCAGCAGCCGCCCACCACCGTCACGAGGCCTTCCTTGAGGTAATTTTCCACCACGCCCGCAAATTCCTGGGCCGACTCATCGTAGCCGCCAAACGCATTGGGCAGGCCCGCGTTGGGGTAGGCCGAGATGTGCACGTCGGCAATACGGCTCAGCTCCTTGATGTAGACTTGGAGCTGATCGGCGCCGAGGGCGCAGTTCAGGCCCACGCTCAGCAGGGGTAGGTGGCGAATGGAGTTCCAGAACGCCTCCACCGTCTGCCCCGAGAGGGTGCGGCCGGAGGCGTCGGTAATGGTGCCGGAAATCATGACGGGTACCACGCGGCCGCCTTCATCGAAGAACTTCTGCACGGCGTACAGCGCCGCTTTGGCGTTGAGCGTGTCGAAGATGGTTTCGATGAGCAGGGCGTCAGAGCCACCATCAATGAGGCCGCGCACTTGCTCGTGGTAGGCGGAGGCCAGCTCGTCGAAGGTCACGGCCCGGAAGCCGGGGCGGTTCACGTCGGGGGAAAGGCTAGCGGTGCGGTTGGTGGGCCCGATGGCGCCGGCCACGAAGCGGGGCTTGGCGGGGTTCTGCTGCGTGAACTCGTCGGCTACTTCCCGGGCAATGCGCGCCGACTCGTAATTCAGCTCGTACACGATGTGCTCCAGGGCGTAGTCGGCCTGGGCAATGGTGGTGCCGCTGAACGTGTTGGTTTCCACCATGTCGGCCCCGGCCGCAAAGTAGTCGGCGTGGATGCCCTTGATGATGTCGGGACGGGTGAGGCTGAGTAGGTCGTTGTTGCCGCGCAGGGGTTTGGGATGATCCGCGAAGCGCGTGCCCCGGAAATCGGCCTCTTCCAGTTGGTGGCGCTGAATCATGGTGCCCATGGCGCCGTCCAGAATCAGGACGCGCTGGGCCAGAATGTCGTGCAGCGGGGAGTGGGGGAGGGTCGTCGGCATATCGGCTCTTCAAGTAAATCGGCAGCGAAAAAGTGCCTATCCAGAGAGAGCCGTGCAGAAATGCGCGCCTTGTTCTTATCTTCTTCCAAACCGCCCAAACGGCCTGGAAAGGGAATTAGCACCTTGTTTTATTTCAGGTTGCTAAGACGTCGTCGGGCCCAATCCCTCGGTCTTTCTGGATAAGTAACAAGGCGAAGATACGGCAGGAATCTTCAACTTTCAATCTGGGAGGCTAGGGTAGGGGCCCGGCTCCCAGATTTGGGGGCGGAAGCAATGCCCGCCTGCCCGTCCGTCGTGCGGGGCCTCGCGAAATATCTTGCATGCATATGCTGCTCGGAAGTACCACCGCCGCCCCTCGGGGTGCCTGGCCGGGGCGGCGCCTGGCGGGCGGCGGGGTTCTTCTTCCGGCCCAGTATATAGGCGTAGCGAATTGCTTCGTTGAGTAGAGCGAGCCTGCTCGCTGAATAATAGTTGCGCAGTCTGGCCGGCTGTTCATCTTGCGGTCAATACCTTATCCGTCTACTACTATGCTATCCTCCTGTCTGCTTCGAAAACTCCTAACGGGCTGTTTTTGCCTGGGCACGGGCCTAGCTTGGGCCCAACACCAAACCGGCACGGGCCTGCGCGGACAGTACTACGCGGGCAAGCAGTTCGAGAAGCTGGTGCTCACGCGCACTGACGGGGCCATCGACTTCAACTGGACCGTTGGCCCCGGTGGTAGCCATTTTGTGTCGCCGGGGCCGGGGGTGCCGGGGGAGTATTTTTCGGTGCGCTGGGCGGGCCACGTGTACGCACCCGTGACGGGAGTGTACACCTTCCAGATTGCCACCGACGACGGCATGCGCGTGTGGATTGGTGGGAAGAAAGTGCTGGATTCCTGGCACGATCAGCCGGTAACCCGCTCCACTACCCATCTGAAGATGAAGGCCGGCGGCTATTATGCCCTCCGAGTGGAATACTACCAGAGCGACCGGGATTCGCGGGCGCTGCTGGCCTGGCAACTGCCCGACCTGAACACGTTCACCGACCCGGTACCCATTCCAACGGCAAATCTGTACTCCACCTTGCCCGCCACTGTTTTACTGTTGGTAGAGGCTACCCCACCCAAGCCCAAGGCAGCAGCGGCTCCGGTTGCGGCGGCACCGCCCCCGGCTCCCGGTAGGCCCAAGCAGCCGGTTCGGCCGCCTACCAGCCCCGCGCCCGTGGTAGCTGCCAAACCCCGGCCAGCCCTGGTACCGGCAGCAACCAACGCAGTTCCCGCCAAAGCCGCCCCAGTTCACGCCGATACCCTACCCGCCGAGCTGCCTGACTTAACGGCGCTCAGCAAAGGCGCGGCCGTCACGCTGCCCAACCTCTACTTCACCCAGAGCACGGCGGCGCTCCTGCCCAGCTCGCGCCCTATTCTTAACGCTCTGGCCCGTACCCTGCGCGAGCAGCCCGCCATGCGGCTGGAAATAGCCGGCCACACCGATAACGTCGGCGAAGCCGCCCTGAACCTGCGCCTCTCCGAGCAGCGCGCCCGGGTGGTGCGGCAGTACCTGGTGCAGCAGGGTATTGATTCAGTGCGGCTTACGGCTCACGGCTACGGCAGCACCAAGCCGATAGCCGATAACCGCGACCCGCAGCAGCGCCCCCGCAACCGGCGGGTGGAGGTAGTGGTGCAGTAGACAGAGCCTGTATATCATAACTATTTCTCGCTGGGTCGGTGAACAGCAGCCGTTTTGCTACTCATCTATACCTAAAAACAGCGTCATGCAGAGCCGGAGGCGAAGCATCTCACTCGAATCGGTGGGTTGCCAGCGCAACTTCAGTCCGCGAGATACTTCGGCTGCGGCTCGGCATGACGTTCTCTTCGTTTGCTGTTCACTCTGCGGAGCGGGGGTGCCGCTGGTCTGGGTTGCCAGCATGACGTTCCCTTCTCTCGCCAGCCACCTATCTTCCCTCGCGCCGCTCGGAAGGACAGTTTTGCTTTTCGGCAGCAAACTGAAAACATTAGTGTATAGACATCAGTTGATGGGTGCTGAAACGGTACATCCCTGTTTCTTATACAGCGACTTCATCATGAGCCAAACCCCCAATCTGTTCACGCCCGTGCAAGTGGGCGCGCTTTCCCTGCCCAACCGCTTTGCCATGGCGCCCATGACGCGCAGCCGGGCCACCAACGACGGCAACGTGCCCACCGACTCGGTAGTGAAATACTACGTGCAGCGGGCTACGGCCGGCCTTATCATCTCGGAAGGCTCGCAGGTGTCGCCCCAGGGCGTGGGCTACATCAACACGCCCGGCATTTATTCCCAGGAGCAGGTAGCCGGCTGGAAGAAAGTAACCGACGCGGTGCACGCCGCAGGGGGCCGCATTTACATCCAGCTCTGGCACGTAGGCCGCGTGTCGCACCCCTTCTTCCACAACGGTGAGCTGCCGGTTGCTCCCTCGGCCATCAAGCCGGAAGGCGCCAAGGCCTTTACGGGCCAAGGCTTTGAGGACGTGCCCACGCCGCGCGCCCTGGAGCTGAGCGAAATTGCCGGGGTAGTCGACCAGTTCCGCCAGGCCGCCCGCAACGCCAAGCTGGCTGGTTTTGATGGGGCCGAAATCCACGGGGCCAACGGCTACCTGCTCGACCAGTTTATTCAGGACGGCTCCAACCAGCGCACCGACGAGTACGGCGGCAGCCTGGAAAACCGTACCCGCTTCGTGCTGGAGGTAGTGCGGGCGGTGGTGGACGAGCTCGGCGCCGACCGGGTGGGCATCCGCCTCTCGCCCCAGGGCAGCGCCAGCATCCACGATTCAGACCCGGTACGCACCTTCAGCTACGTAACCGAGCAGCTCAATCAGTTCAACCTGGCCTACCTGCACGTAATTGAGGCCCTGCCCGGCCACCCGATGGCCGCCAAGCCCGGCGTGCCGGCTGTTGCCGCGCACCTGCGCAACATCTTCAAGGGCACGTTCATTTTGAACGGGGGCTACACCCACGAAACCGCCGATAAGGCCCTGGCCAACAACGAAGCCGACCTGATTGCCTTCGGCGTGCCCTTCATTGCCAACCCCGACCTGGTGGAGCGCTTCCGCATCGGGGCGGCCCTCAACACCCCCGACCCCAGCACGTTCTACGTGCCCGGCGACAAAGGCTACATCGACTACCCCTCCCTGCAAGACCAGGGCGCGGACGTGAAAGAGCCCGTTGACTACCAGAACAACTAACGGGCATACGTCAGTCCGTTTCCGAAAAACCCGCTCTGGCATAAGCCAGAGCGGGTTTTTTATGTTCTGGCCTAACCTCATCCCCGGCCTCCTTTCTTTCTACCTGAGGAGAAGGGCTGGGGGAGGGGTTAGCTGTTGAGGTCGGAATCTGCGTAAGCAACCAACTCAACCATAAGCATACGACCCCATGGCTGCCAAGAAAGCTTCTGCTGCTACCCCTGCTTCCCAGAAAACTCCCGCTGAAAAACTGGCGGCTACCCCGGCTGCCAAGAAAGCAGCGGCTGCCACCGAGGCGCCCAAGCCCGTAAAGCGGCCGACGGCCAAGGAAATGAAAGAGCACGCGCAGAAGCTGCCCTACCCGGCCCGGCAAGCCGATATGAAGCTGCAGCCGGCCATGGATTTCTCCACGTACCGGGCCGCGGGCAAGCTGCAGAACAAAATTGCGCTGGTGACCGGGGCCGACTCCGGCATCGGGCGGGCCGTGGCTGTGGCCTTTGCCATGGAGGGCGCCCACGTGGCGGTGCTCTACAACGAAAACACCGTGGATGCCGAGGAAACCAAGCGCCTCGTGGAAGCCCAAAACCGCCGCTGCCTGCTGCTCCAACTGGACGTGCGCGACCCGGAACAGTGCAAGCAAGCCGTGCGCCTGACCCGCAAGGAGTTGGGCGGCCTCAACATCTTGGTCAATAATGCGGCCTTTCAGATGAGCGCCGAAAAGTTCGAGGACATTTCCGAAGAGCAGATTCGGCGCACTTTCGATACCAATATCCTGGGCTACATCTGGCTGGCGCAGGCCGCTATTCCGCACCTGCAGCAAGACGACTGCATCATTAACACGGGCAGCATTGTGGGCCTGACGGGCATCCCGATTCTGGTAGACTATGCCTGCACCAAGTCGGCCATTCATGCCCTCACCAAAAGCCTGGCTACCTACCTCGGCGAGCGAGGAATCCGGGTGAACTGCGTGGTGCCCGGCCCGGTCTGGACGCCCAATATTCCGGGGACCATGCCGCGGGAAGAAATTGAAAAGTTCGGCTACGAGGTGGCCCTGGCCCGCCCCGGCCAGCCCGAGGAGCTGGCCCCGGCCTATGTGCTGCTGGCCTCCCAGGATGGCTCGTTCATGACCGGCTCCCTGGTACACGTGACGGGCGGCAAAATGAGCAGCGACCAATAAGAAGCATGAATTGGGAAAAGCGGCGGTTGAGCGGAGTTTCCGGTAGCCCTCCTGAGGTAGAGAAGCGACCCTCGTAGCGGCGCCAACCTACAGTCCGCGGCTTGGCGCCAGAGCCAATCATGCTTGTACAGGCAACCTACCTGTCATTCCGAGCGCAGCGAGGAAGCTGAGTCTGGCCGTTGCATGGTAAACTCAGCTTCTTCGCTGCGCTCGGAATGACAACATGAACTCCGAAGTCCAGCGGAGCAAACAACCAGCCGCGGACTACCGGTTGGCGCCGCCACGGGGGCCGCTTCTCTGCATCGGATCGGGAATTGAGGGCCGCCGGAATGAAAAGCGCCTGATTTTCAAGCCAAGTAGGCGCTTTTATTGTTGAGTAGAAACCTTGCGCTGGCCTAGCTCGTCAGTAAGGCTACGTTCTTCTGTTTCACTGGCTGACTTCCGACCCGAATGGCTTCCCCTCACTACCCCGACGGCACCGTGCGCGCCCTGCTCCAGACCGACCTCGTGACGGAAGCTACCCGCGCCGCCTTGCTGCCTCGCCTAGATACCTCGGTGCACCCGCCCCAGTTCTTCGACGAGGCTACCTATCAGCTGCTGCGGGCCGTAGCCGCGCGTATTTATCCCCAGCCCGAGCGCCCAGAGCCTATCGAGCTGGCCCCGGTAGTGGATAAGCGGCTGGCTCAGGGCGACTCCGACGGCTGGCGCTATGATGCCATGCCGCCCGATCGGGAAGCCTACCGCCTGGGCCTGGGAGGCATCAACCAGGCCGCCCAGGCGCTATTTCAGCGGCCTTTCGTGCAGCTGCCCGAACCTGAGCAAGACCAGATTATAGCGGCCGTCGCCAACGGTACGGCCCCCGGCGAAAACTGGCAGCACCTGCCCATCGACCGGTTTTTTGAAGAACTGCTGGCCGAGCTAACGGAGGACTACTACTCGCACCCACTGGCTCAGGAGGAAATCGGCTACGTGGGCATGGCCGACGTGTCCGGCTGGCACCACCTTGAGCCCAATCAACTAGAAGCCCGCGAGCCGGAGGCGGCAAAGTAGTGAGCTGGTGAACTAGTGAGTTTTTGTGCTACCGGCCTGAACCGCGCTGATGGCGCCCTACCCGCCGGTGGCCCGAAAAACCCACTAGCCCAGCATCTTACCAGTTTACTACCCCGCCTAACCACTCAATTACTACCTCTCTTTATGCCCGACGAAGAAGTTCTGGAGGAAGGCGTTCTGAACCCCGTCAAACCGGAAATACAGGATCCTTTGCTGAAAAGCATCTTGGCCGAAAACGCTGGCTTGCTGGCCGAAGCCCCCGTGGAGCTGGAGCAGCCTGCCCCCTTGCCCGACCCCGTGGATGAGGTGGACTGCGTAGTTATTGGCACCGGGGCCGGTGGTGCGCCCCTACTGGCCCGCCTGGCCATGGCCGGCCTGAAGGTAGTGGCCCTGGAAGCCGGTCCCCGCCGCGACCCTACCCGCGACTACGCCACCGACGAAAAAGCCCAGCACTTCCTGTTCTGGAACGATGAGCGCCTATCGGCGGGCCGCAACCCGGTAGCTTTTGGCAACAACAACTCCGGTACTGGTGTGGGCGGCTCCACGCTGCACTACACCGCCTACACCCCGCGCGCCCACCGCGGCGACCTGCGCCTGTTCACTGATTTTGGCAAGGGGGTCGATTGGCCTTTCGGCGTGGAGGAATTGGAGCCGTATTACGAGGAACTGGAGCACTTTCTGGGTATCAGCGGGCCCACGCCCTACCCCTGGGATGCCAAGCGCCGCACGGGCTACCCCCTGGTGCCGCTACCCTTGAACGGGGCCGCCCTGCTCATGCAGAAAGCCTGCGCGGACTTGGGCATCCGAACCTCACCGGCTGCCAATGCGGCGCTGTCGGCGCGCTACTACCAGGAAGGCATTGGCTGGCGCGAAGCCTGCACCAATCGGGGCTTCTGCCAGGCTGGCTGCAACCGCGGGGCCAAAGCCAGTATGGACGTTACCTTCCTGCCCCTGGCCGAAGCCCACGGCGCTGAAATCCGGGCTGAGGCTTATGTAACGGAAATTGAGCGCGACGCCCGGGGCCGCGTAACGGCGGTAGTGTACACCCAGCACGGGGAGCAAAAACGCCAGCGTTGCCGCCACCTGTTTCTGTGCGCCGGGGCCGTGGAAACACCCCGCCTACTGCTGCTCAATGAGCTGGCCCTTACCAGCGGGCAGGTGGGCAAGAACTTTATGGCCCACCCCGGCATGCAGGTGTGGGGCACCTTCGAGGAGGATATCCGACCTTACAAAGGCATTCCGGGCGGGCTGATTTCGGAGGACACCCACCGGCCCCCGGATGCTGATTTTGCGGGCGGCTACCTGCTGCAAAGCATTGGTGTAATGCCCGTTACGTTTGCCTCTCAAATGGCTCGCAAGCGTAAGCTCTGGGGTCAGCCCCTGCGCGACTACATGCGCAGCTACAACCATACTGCCGGCATCAACATCCTCGGCGACTGTCTGCCCCACGACAACAACTTCCTGGAGCTGGCCGAGGAAAAGGATGTGCGCGGTTTGCCCAAGCCGCGCGTGCACTTCACGGCCCAGGAAAACGAGCAGCGCATGAACGCCCACGCCGAAAAGCTGATGCGTCAGATTTGGGAAGCGGCCGGCGCCCGCGACATCTGGGCTTTTGAGCGCTATGCCCATACCATTGGTACCGCCCGCATGGGCCTCTCCGGCGACGATGCCGTGGTAAATGCCGAGGGCCGCGCCTTTGATGTGCCCAACCTCTACATCTGCGACAACTCCGTGTTCCCCAGCGCCCTCAGCGTCAACCCGGCCCTCACCATCATGGCCCTGAGCCTGCGTACCGCCGACAAATTTCTGGCTGCCCAGCAGCGGCTGGATAGATGATTCCTGTTGTCAGGTGCCAGCTGTCAGTTGTCAGCGTATGCCCACTTCCAACGCACTCTGGACCAACAACTGCCAATCAACCCCCGACCCCTGACAACTATTGCCCCATGGCCAAAAGCTTTTTAACGCACATCAAGGACAACTTCGGCGACGGCCTGTACGAGGGCGACGAGTACGGCGGCGCGGCGGGGCACGATGGCAGCGGCCTACCCACCGGCAACGCGGGTAACTTCATGTTTGCCACCGGAATTGAGTGTTCTTACCCCACTATTGCGGGCGGCACCATCCGGCGCGACTTGCTGGCCGAAACCGACCACTACGCCCGCTACAAGGAAGACCTGGCCCTGGTTAAGGAGTTGGGGCTCAAGGTGCTGCGCTATAATCTACCCTACTACCTTATTCATCAGGCGCCGGGCCGGTTCGACTGGGAGTTTGCCGATAAGGCCATGGCCGAAATCAAGCGCTTGGGTATCACGCCCATTCTTGACCTGATGCACTTTGGGGTGCCCGACTGGATTGGCAACTTTCAGAACCCGGAGCTGCCGGTGCACTTTGCGGAGTACTGCGGCGCCGTGGCCCGGCGCTACCCCTGGGTGCGCTTTTACACTCCCGTAAACGAGATTTACGTCACGGCCCGGGCTTCCGCCAAGGATGGTATCTGGAACGAGCAGCTCAAGGACGACCGGGCCTTTATTACGGCCATGAAGCATATTGCGGCGGCCAGCATCATGGGCAACCAGCAGATTGCCAAGTACCGCCCCGACTGCGTTATCGTGCAAAGCGAATCGGCGGAGTATGTGCACGAGATGCGCGCCGTGCCCACCCCGGAAATCTGTTTGCTGAATAAGCTGCGGTTCCTGTCCCTGGACTTGCTCTACGCCCATCCCATCGACTCGGAAGTGCTGATTTACTGCCTTGATAACGGCCTGACGCGTCAGGAACTCGACTGGTTTATGGCCGGTGAGCCACCCGGCTACCAAATCATGGGCAATGACTACTACGGTCGTAACGAGCGGATTATCAAGCCCAACGGCGACTGGTGCGCGGCCGAAGATGTGCTGGGCTGGTACACCATGACGCGCCAGTACTACGAGCGGTACCGCAAACCCGTGATGCACACCGAAACCAACACCTTTAACGCCAAAGACGCCGAGTGCTGGCTCTGGAAGCAGTGGGTCAACGTGCAGCGCATCCGCCAGGATGGCGTGCCCGTCGTTGGCTTCACCTGGTACAGCCTCCTCGACCAACTCGACTGGGACATCAGCCTGGCCGAGAAGCGCCTGGCCGTTAACGCCTGCGGCCTCTATGACCTCGACCGGAAAATCAGGCCGGTGGGGGAGAGTTACAAGATGATGATCCGCGAGTTTGGTCAAATCACCATCATGCCCCACGGCGAAATGTTTGAGTTTACGACACGGCCGGCTACCCTGAAGGTGGAAAAATAGGCACGGCCGATTTCGTCCGGCTGGCTACGAGTCTACCCCGCTGTAAATCTGGGATTTGCCCTCGGTAGTGGGGTAGTGTTTTTTCGTAAAAGCAGGAAATAGTCCGGAAAGCTCAACCACCCAGCAAGGCAAAAATAACCCTAACCTAACTCGACCATTTGGCGTTGCAGGCCCACCTAAATGGCTCTGCAATGATTGTTTATAAACCTGGGGAATGGTGGAAAGCCCTGTGGCATTTTCACACGTCGGAAGTTATCAAGCTGCTGCTGTTCCGCGTGGCCATGGTGGGGGTTTATGGCACGGCCATCGCCACTACCACCCTGAAGTTTCACGCCCTCAACCTGACTATCGGCAGGGAGTACTTTTCCTTTCTGGGCATTATGCTAAGCCTGCTGCTGGTGTTCCGCACCAACACGGCCTACGACCGGTACTATGAAGGGCGGCGGCTATGGGGCCAATTGGTGTCGCACTGCCGGGGAGTAGCCATGGAGATTAACGCCGTGCTGCCGCGCGACGCGGTGGCCAGTCGGCGCTACTTCGCGGCCCTGATTTCCAACTTCCCGCTGGCACTGAAGGGCACTCTGCGCGGCCGCGTCAACTTCGATCAGCTGGAGGCTACCCCCGACATCATGGAGCGCCTGCACACCACCGAAAGCGTGACCACCTGCCTTGTGGCCGTACTGCAGGAAAGCCTGGAGCAACTGCGCCAAGTTGAGATTATTACCCCTACCCATCTGCTCACCATCAAGCCCCACTTGCTGGGCATGATGGAGGTGAACGGCTCCTGCGAGCGAATCAAGGCCACACCTATTCCCTTCTCGTACAGCTTTTTCATCAAGATGTTCATTACCATCTTCATTGCCATCATGCCCATTGTGCTAGTGAGCACCACGGGCTATTTCATGGTGCCCATCACCATGATTGGAGCCTACGTGATGCTGGGACTGGAAATGATTGGCACCGAAATAGAACAGCCCTTTGGCCTAGACAGCAACGACTTACCCATTTCGCAGATAGCAAACCGCATCCGGGTGAGCGTGCACGATGTGCTACGGGTAGAGCTTCACGAGCAAAAAAAGAAGCTGCCTGCCGTGCCCTACAGCATTATCCACTAGGCTGCTCAGGCTGCCTTACTGTGAGTTCGTGGCGGTGCGTTCGAAGACGCTGATATGAGCCTCATTTAGAAAAAGGCAGCCGCACAAGTGGGACACAGTGTATTGTAAATGTAGAATAATGAAGAAATTTTTATAGGCTGGGAGTGCTAATATTTGTGTTATATGATATAAGAAAAGTTATAAAAAAATAGGCTGTAACATGAACTAAATTGTTTTTGGGAAAATGTAGTCCCATTTTGGTATGCATAGTGTATATGGTATTATTAAGATACAATAGAAAAATATTTGAAAAAAAGGCAGCCTTATCCAAGGTCGACCGTATATGCGCCCACAACTGACCGAGCCTAGTACAGTATAGGCCAACTGGTTTGGGAAAATTTTCAATTAACTCAATAGCTACTTGTTTGCAGTGAACACACTTACTCCTTTTCTCTCCTCTTCCCAATGTTGGAATACCAGAACGCTCATGCGTGCTTTTCTGGCTTTTCTAGCTTTCTTCCTACTAGTAGGCTCTTCCTACCGGGCCGCTGCTCAGGATAATAGCAGCATCACTGGCAGCACAGTTATCATTGACCGCGGTAGTGGAAACGAAACATTTGGCGGCAAGGGCGGCTTACCTAGCCCTGCCTTCGGCGGAGCCAACCTAGGCACCTTCGATATCACCAGCTTTACGACCACACTGCTGCTGAATGGAGGCACGATAGCCACCACCGAGTCTAACCCGGATGTTATTAATGGTGCTCGGCTTCTGTACAGAATTCGCCTTTCGAACAGCACCACAAATATTTCAACTGGCACTATCACGCTCACGCAGACTAGCGTCAACGGTGGTACCCGCACCTTTGCGGCCACTACTGGCAACGTTAACGTGCTCAACGGACTGACCTCTGGCTCTTACACACTGAGTGTGCAATTCGCGGCGGATGGCAGCAACTCCATTTCGGGGGATGACTTTACCATCTCGGACCCGCCTACCACGTTCTACCGGGCTAGCTTCACCGTAACCGGTACCCGCCCTACTGAGCCGCCAACGTCTACTACCTGGACGGGTGGCAAGAACGATAACTGGTTTGATGCCGCTAACTGGACGAACGGTGTGCCAAATCCTGGTAAGGATGCTACTATTCCGGACTTCGGCTCGGGCTCTACGGTGCAGTACCCCAACATCTATAGCAACGCCATTAAGCCTAACAGCACCACGACTACCCGCATCCAGAATGCCGATGGTACCTTCCGCGACGTGGTTACGCCGGTAGAAGGCTACAACAACACTGGTTCGGGTCCGGCCCAAACCCGTGACCTGATTATGCAGGGCAGCAGCCAAGCTCAGCGCTCCATCACGCGTTTGGTAGTAGGCAACCTAGAGGTGTACCGCAACTTCAGCAACATCCAGGATAGCTTCATTCAGCGCGAAAACACGACAATAACCTTTGCCGGTACTGATCAGGAAATTAGCGGTTCAGCTTCAGGCTTTGTGAACATTGTAATTGCCGGCGGCGGCACCAAAACGCTGGTTCGCAACTTTGCCGTGCAGCCCGGCGGCACCCTGCGCTTTACTAGCGGTATCCTGTCTACCAACATCCGTGACGTAAATACCTCGTTTGTAGAGTTGTTCCCTGCTACTGTAGCGGCGGGTGTAGTCATCCCGGCCGGCCGTATCATTGGCGAAACGGACGCTACCTACCTGCGAGGCTTCGTAAAGATTTCTCAGGCCACTGGCATCAATACGCCCCAGGACTTCGGCAACATTGGCCTGACGCTGACTTTTGCCGGCAATGACCCGGGTGTAGTAACTGTAACCCGCAACACGGGCGAAAACTACCCCTCCATTAATAACGGCGCCAACGCCCGCCCCAGCATCCGTCGCATCTTTGGGGTACGGCCGGCCGACCAGCAGACGAACAATGGTGGCCTGAGCGCAACCATGGTGTTCCGTTACCTGGATAACGAAACGCGTAACCTCGCCAACAACAACCAGTCGCTGAATGAGAACAACCTAGCGCTGTTCGTTTCTACCTCGTCGGGCGACGTGTTTGGCCAGCTAGGCCGCGACGCTCTCAACACGACTACCAACGAACTGACCAAGAACAACGTCCGCACCTTCGCTACCTTCACCCTCAGCGAAGCAACCGAGCCCCTGCCCGTAACCCTCACGGCGTTTGATGCCAAGCGCACGAATCAGGATGTGGTTCTGACCTGGCAGACGATTATGGAGCTGAACAGCAAAGGCTTCGAGGTGCAGGTATCCAATGATGGCCGCACGTTCCGGACTCTGACTTTTATCCCGAGCGTTACACCCAACAGCGAGCGGCTGCGCACTTACCGCTACGAGGACAAGGAAGGTAGCAAGAGCGGCATGCGCTACTACCGTTTGCGCCAGATTGACCTGAACGGCACTGAGCACTTCTACGGTCCAAAAATTGTGAACTTCGGGGGCGCGCAGCAGTCGGGCAAAGTGGCTACTGCCTTCCCTAACCCTTTCACGGATGCCCTCTACCTGACCATGGACGCCAACGGTGCCAGCGAAGCCAACCTAACCCTGGTTGACCTCACCGGCCGCGTGATTCGGCAGCAGCGGGTAGTACTGAGCGCCGGCTCCAACAGCGTGGCCCTCAACAACCTCACTGACCTGCAGCCCGGCGTATACCTGTTGCGCTTAGCCAAATCGGGCAACGCAACAGAAACCATACGGGTAGTAAAGCAATAACCAGTTTCGCTGCTAGCGCCAAAAACCCACCAGCTTGTCTTCTGAGAAGGCAGGTTGGTGGGTTTTCTCTTTTACATATAGGTGTACAGCTGGCTTACATAGGTATAGTACAGGAGATGATGCCTGTGAGTGGAGTGCTTTGCCGCCAACTAAGGCGCCCGGGCTTGCCTGAGCTACCAGCTGTTTTTGCCTGCCCAGCCTGCGGGTGGACATTGCTTACGCCACCTGATCATTCGTTTCATTGACCAAAAGCGGCCGGCTAGGTCTGATGATACCTGGTTGGTTGATTATCTATTTTTCTTATATAGGGTAGGATTAATTCTTTGCGGAAGATTGTGTAGGTTAAGGTCGATTCCGGATACTTCACCCTTTCTACTCGCTGATTATGAAGCCAATTACTCCACGAAGTTATGCGCTGGGCTGGGGCGCGGCCTTCCTGCTGACCCTCGGAGCCTGCAGCCCTAAGACTACTTCCGTCGCCACCACAAGCACGACCCCGCCGCCCACGGCCGAGGCGGCGCCGGCAACTCCGTCGGCGGCGGCGTCCTTCCAGATTCCGGTGGAATATTATACCCTCCCGAACGGGCTGAAAGTTGTCCTCTCTCCCGACCATACGGCGCCCACGGCTACCGTGGCGGCCTACTATAACATTGGGTTTCGCAACGAGCCCCGCAACCGCACCGGCTTTGCCCACCTCTTCGAGCACCTGATGTTTCAGGGCTCCCAGAACCTTGGCAAAATGGAGTTTATTCAGCTGATTCAGAAAAACGGCGGCATTCTGAACGGCTCTACCCGCTTCGACTTTACCAACTACTTCGAGGTAGTGCCCGCCCACAAGCTGGAAACCATGCTCTGGGCCGAGGCCGACCGGATGCGCGGCCTCGCCATCAACCAGGCCAACTTAACCAACCAGCAGGGGGTAGTCAAAAACGAGGTGCGCGTGAACGTGCTTAACCAGCCCTACGGCGGCTTTCCGTGGCTGGACATGCCCCAGTACGCCAACAAAAACTGGAACAACGCCCACAACTTCTACGGCGACCTGAAGGACCTCGACGCCGCTACCCTGGAAGACGCCCAACAGTTCTTCAAAACCTATTACGCCCCCAACAACGCTGCCCTAGCTGTGGTCGGCGACTTTGAGCCGGCTGAGGCCAAGGCTTGGGTTGAGAAGTACTTTGCGGGCATTCCGGCCGTAGCGCAGCCGCCCAAGCCCGACCTCACGGAGCCCCGTCAGGAAAAGGAGCAGCGCTTCACCAAGGACGACAAGCTGGCAACTAAGCCGGCCCTGGCTTTTGCCTACCACATGCCCGAGCGTAACACCCCTGAGTACTACGCCCTTATCCTGCTCGACCAGATTCTGCTCCAGGGCAAAGACTCGCGCCTCTACCAGGCCATGGTGCAGAAGCGCGGCCTCACCGACGACGTGAGCGGGGGCATCAACTACCTGGGCAACGCCTTTAACTACGCCGGCCCCATGCTTTGGATGGGCAACCTGACCTACGACCAGACCGTGAAATCGGACTCCGTCGTGAGCGTGCTCGACCAGGAAATCAACCGTCTGGCCCGGGGCGGCATCGACCAGTCGACCCTGGATTTGGCGGTGGTGAAGTTGCGCTCCAACCTCTATGATCAGCTTTCCGGCTCCGACAACTTCGGCCGCGCCGATATGCTGGCCTCCTTCGCCCTGTTTGACAACAACCCGGCCCGCATCAACACCTTGGAAGGCGAGTTTCGCAAGGTTACGCCGGCCGTAATGCAGAAGACCATTCAGGAATACCTGCGCCCAACCAACCGTACGGTTCTCATTGTCAATCCGCTGGCTAAGAGCTAGTAGGTGGTAGTGCGAAGCTCCAGCTTCGCGCATCGTTCAACGAGTAGCATCTACCACGTTCAACTGCCGCAACGATTTGCGAAGGTTCAGCTTCGCGCTACATCTTACGTCCGATATCCAGATGAAAAGCTTCTACCTCGGGCTGCTCAGTGCAGTCCTCATAACCACTACCGCGCCGCTGGCGCTGGCCCAAACCAAAGCCGCGGCGAAACCCGCTTCCAAACCCACTACGGCCGCCAAGGCAGCGGCTGCCCCAACGGCGTCGGCTACACCCAAGGAAACCCCGCCCCCCGGCGGCACCCCCCGCGACTTTGCCCTACCTGCCAAGGAAGAGTTTGAACTGCCCAACGGCCTGTCGGCCAAGCTGGTACCTTACGGTCAAGTGCCGAAAGTGACGATGATGGTCGCCATTCAGGCCGGCAACGTGCACGAAGCCCCCGACCAGGTAGGCATTGCTGACTTGCTGGGTAAGCTGCTGAGCGAGGGCACCAGCAGCCTCAACGCTACCCAACTGGCTGATAAAATAGCGCGTATGGGCGGCTCATTGAACGTATCAGTGGGGCAGGACCAGACTATGCTGTGGGCATCCTGCCTCTCGGAATATGCGCCGGCGCTGGCCACGCTGCTGGCCGATGTAGTGCAGCACCCGGCCCTACCCGCCAGTGAACTGCCCCGCATCAAGGCTGATTTCAAGCGCCAGATGAACTTGGCCCGCGCTCAGCCCGGCACCCAGGCTCGCCAGAAATTTACCGCCTCCCTCTACGGCAGCCACCCTTACGGGCGCCCTTTGCCCACCGATGCTGCCATTGATGCCCTAACTCTGGAGCAGGTAAAAGCCTTCTACCAGAATCAGTACGGGGCCCAGCGCACCAGCGTGTACGTGGCCGGCAAGTTCGACCAGGGCGCCCTGCGCCAGGCCATTACCAAAAGCTGGAGCGAGTGGACGAAAGGACCTGTACCTCACATCGAAATTGCCAAAGCCCAAATCCGCCCCGACGTGCTGACCCTGGACCGTCCCAGCGCTCCGCAGTCGACCATCGTGATTGGCATGCCCGTGGTTGACCCCTCGCACCCCGACTACATGCGGGTGCGGGTGATGAACTCCCTGCTGGGTGGCTCGTTCGGCTCGCGCATCACGCGCAACATTCGGGAAGACAAGGGCTATACGTACTCGCCCTACAGCTACATTGAAACCCACTACCGCGCCGGCAACTGGAGCCAGAATGCCGATGTGACCACCCAGGAAACGGGTAACTCCCTCAAGGAAATTGTGTACGAGATTGAGCGCCTGCAGAAAACGCCGCCTACCGCCGAAGAGCTGAAAGGCATCCAGAATTATGAGTCGGGACTGTTTGTGCTGCGCAACTCCACGCCCGGCGGCATCATCGGCCAGCTCAACACCCTGGACCTGCACGACCTCCCCGACTCCTACCTTACTGAGCAGGTGAAAAACATCAATGCCGTGACGCCCCAGCAAGTCAGTGAAACCGCCCGCAAATACGTGCGCCCCGAGGCCATGACCATTGTAGTAGTTGGCGACAAGAAAATCATCGATCCGCAGATCAAGAAATTCCAGGCCTCGCGCAAAAAGGCGCTGTAGGTGTCCAAGCTCTCCTACTTGAACCGGCCACGGTGCTGCCGATGGATGTAGGGTATTAACGAAAAAAGCCGCTCCGGATTCCGGAGCGGCTTTTCAATTCCCACGGTAGTATAGATCGGAGTTACCCAGCGGCTGCGGCAACAGGCTGGAGGTGCTGGGTAGGCATTTCCACGTCTACCCCAAGGCCTTTAGCAATGGCCATGCCCAGGCGAATGTCGGCGCGAAACCAATGGCAGAGCTGGCGCTGAATGATAAGGTCCTTTTTCGGGCCGTCGATGCCGCGCATAGAGCCCACAATGTTGTCGATGAGGTTGCGCTGGGCCTGGGCATCGAGGAGGCGGAACAGGTTGCCAGGCTGGGTGTAGTGGTCATCGTCGCCAGGACCCACGTTCCGGTCGAAACGGTCGGCAAACAGGCCGTCCAGCTCCTGGTCAGGCTCCCCTACGGTCTTATCCTCGGCGGGGCCGTCGAAGGAGTTGGGGAAGTAGTTAGGGCCGGGGCCGCCGTTATTGCCGAGGGCCATCTGGCCGTCGCGCTGGTAGTTGCTGAAGCCGTAGGGGCAGGCGTTTACGGGCAGGTGTTCGTAGTTGGCCCCCAGGCGGTAGCGCTGGGCGTCGGGGTAGCTCAGGATGCGGCCTTGCAGCATTTTATCAGGCGAGTAGCCGATGCCGTCCACTACGTGCGCCGGAGCAAAGGCAGCTTGCTCCACGTGGGCGTGGTAGTTTACGGGCACTTCGTTCAGTTCCAGCACACCTACTTCCTGCAACGGAAACTCGCCCTGGGGCCACACCTTGGTCAGATCGAAGGGGTTCCAGCGGAAGGTTTTGGCCTGCTCCTGGGTCATGGTCTGAATAAACATCTTCCAGCGCGGGAAATTGCCGCTGTCAATGGCGTCCACGAGGTCGTGCTGGGCGAAGTCGGCATCCTGAGCCTTCATTTGGGCCGCTTCTTCGTTTGTGAAGTTCTTGATGCCCTGCTCGGTACGGAAGTGGAATTTCACCCAGGTGCGCTCATTCTGGGCGTTAATCAGGGAGAAGGTGTGCGAGCCAAAGCCGTGCATGTGCCGGTAGCCGTAGGGTGTGCCGCGGTCCGACATCAGGATGGTGACCTGGTGTAGGCTCTCGGGGTTCAGGCTCCAAAAGTCCCACATCATCGTAGCCGACTTAAGGTTGGAGCGGGCCTCGCGCTTTTGGGTGTGAATAAAGTCGGGGAACTTCACTGGGTCTTTCACAAAGAACACCGGGGTGTTATTGCCCACCACGTCCCAGTTGCCGCCCGGCGTGTAGAATTTCAAGGCGAAGCCGCGGGGGTCACGCTCCGTATCGGCCGAGCCTTTCTCGCCGCCTACCGTGCTGAAGCGCAGAAAGATGCGGCACTGGTTGCCAACCTGGCTGAAAAGCTGGGCCCGGGTGAGGCTCGTAATATCATGAGTAACCTTGAAGGTGCCGTAAGCGCCCGACCCCTTGGCATGCACTACGCGCTCCGGAATTCGCTCCCGGTTAAAGTGGGCCAGCTTCTCGTGCAGGAAGTAATCCTGGAGCAGCAGCGGCCCGCGCGGACCCGCCGAAAGGGAGTTTTGATTGTCGAAAATTGGGCGGCCGGCAGCGGTGGTCAGCGTACGGGGTTGGGTTGATTCTTCCATGAGAGGAAACGTAGAAAAAGAGGTATCAGCAGCAGGGCTAGCCAGGGAAGCCAGCGAGGAGCAGCACAAAGGTTCAGGTTGTTGATCTATAAGAAAAATCGATTGTTTTTATACTAGTATAGCATGTGTCTATATTTGGGCATGAATCTTCAGCAGCTGGAATACTTGATTTCTCTTGACACCCACCGGCAGTTTGTGCTGGCCGCCGAGAAGTGCCACGTCACGCAGCCGACCCTGAGCATGCAGCTGCAGAAGCTGGAAGAGGAACTGGGCGTACTTCTTTTCGACCGCACGACCAAAGGCGTGCAGCCGACCGCCGTGGGCGAAAAAGTGGTGCAACAAGCTCGCCACGTGCTGCGCGAGGTAAAGCAACTGCGCGAGGTAGTGCAGGTAGAAAAGGGCGAGCTGGTGGGCGAGTTGCGCCTGGGCATCATCCCGACGCTGGCGCCCTACCTGGTCCCGCTGTTTCTGGTGGAGCTGGTGGAGCGCTACCCCCGGCTACGGGTGCAAGTAGAGGAGTTGCAGTCGGCGCAAATCATTCAGCGTCTGAAAAATAACCAGCTAGATATCGGCCTGCTTGTTACGCCCCTCGACGACCGGCAGCTACGGGAAGTGCCTGTGTTGGAAGAGCCTTTTCTGGGCTATATTTCCGAGAAGCACGAGCTGTACGCACAGGCCACCATCAGCCCCCAAGACATGGGCGCGCCGGGCCTGTGGCTCTTGCAGCAGGGGCATTGCTTTCGTCATCAGGTACTGAACATCTGCGCCCCGTCGCCCGCAGCAGCTGGCCAGCCGTTCACCTACGAGAGCGGCTCCATTGAAACGCTTAAAGAGCTGGTGCGCCATAACCACGGCTACACCTTGGTGCCGGAGCTGTCGGTGCTGACGGAGCTGGAGAACCCTATGGTCAAGCGCTTTGCCGATCCGGAGCCAGTTCGGGAAATTAGCTTGGTGGTGCACCACGGCTTCGTGCGGGTGCCGCTGCTGGAGTCCTTGCGCGGTATTATTCTGCGGAAAGTGCCGGCGCGGCTGCAGGCAGGCCAGGCAAAGCAGAAAATCCGGTGGCGCTAACGCACTGCTTGGTAGCCCAAGTGCTCAGTTTTAACTATTCACGTATATCGTGTCGAATCAACAAGTCAACATGCACTTTTCCAAGCTGAAGTGGGGTAGTATAGCGCAGTGGGTTGGGCTCATGGCCTTTCTGATTATCCTCGCCACTGATTTACGGACGCCGGTGCTAGGCGGTATGCAGCGGGGGCTGCTGGCTACCGGCTGGTGGCGGCCAGCTCTGCCCACCACCCCGGCCCCGCCGCCCGCCCAGCTCACCGCCGGCGCTTACCCCCACAACGTGCCGCTGCTAACCCTGGACGGCAAGCTCTTCAACCTGCACGACTTACAGGGCAAAGTAGTGCTCGTGAATCTGTGGGCCAGCTGGTGCCCGCCCTGCGTGGCCGAAATGCCGGGCTTGCAGAAGCTCTACAACCAAGTGGATAAGCGCAAGGTAGCCTTCGTCATGATTTCGTTTGACCAGAATCCGGAGAAGGCGCGCCGCCTGCTGGCTCGTAAAGGCTACACGTTTCCCGCCTATTTACCGGCCGCCCCGCTACCTCCGGTTTTCGAGTCCGAGTCCATCCCGACCACCATTATTGTAGGGCCTGATGGACAGATTGCGGCCCGCCACGAGGGCATGGCTGACTACGACACGCCCGAGTTCAAGGCGGCCCTGGAGAAACTTGCGGGTTCAGCCCGGCTATAAACCGGGAAGCCTACGTACAGCAGCTACCCCATCGGCGGTCTGCAAGGGTAACCTGGCGGGCTAACCACTTTGCTGTTTTCCTTATGTCCGTTGTACCTGCGCTTACCTTCATTGGCCTGCACTACTGGGCGGGTTCCGGCCGCGCATTTCAACCAGTAGCCGATTTGCTGGCCCCTGACTACCCCCTGCTCGCCCCTGATCTGCTGGGTTTTGGGGCGGCCCCGGAGCCTGCCGTCAGTAGCTATTCGGTGGGGGCCTACGTGCGGCAGGTGGAAAGCTTCATTGCCGAAAACGGGGTAGGGCGCTACGTGCTCCTCGGCCACAGCATGGGGGGCAAAATTGCCCTGGCCCTGGCCGCCCGCCAGCCCGCCGGGCTGGCCGGGGTGGCGCTGCTGAGCCCCTCGCCGCCCACGCCCGAGCCCATGACGGATGCCGACCGGATGGCCAGCATGCGGGCCTACGGCAAGCGCCCGGAAGCCGAACAAACCTTCCGGAAAATAACCGCCCGAGCTCTTCCCGAACCCCTGCACCAGCAAGTTCTGGACGATACCCTGCGCAGCACCCGCCTGGCCTGGGACGCTTGGCTGCTGCACGGCAGCCGCGAAGACATCAGCGCCCAGATGGGCAACGTGCGCGTGCCCTGCACCATCATCAGCGGCGACCAGGATGATGTGATGTCGCCCTCGGTGCACGGGCTGGAAACGCTACCCCTGCTGCCAGTGGGTACGCCCCTGGAGATTATTGGGGGCGCCGGCCATTTGCTGCCTTATGAGGCGCCCGAGGAGGTAGCGGAACTGCTCCGGGCCTTTGCCCGCAGGCTCTAGCGTGAAAGCCTAGCTTCGTGCTCCACGCCAAAATGCCGAACTTGGGGCCTATGAAGTTTCGGTCGTTTCTTGTCCTGGCGCTTGCCGTGAGCACCCTCACTACCTGCCGTACCGCCCGCGTTACGGATACCTACTCCCTCCTGCCTACCTACGAAGGCCCTGACCTCGGGCTGACCTTCGTGCGCGGCCAAGCCAGGCTGCGCGTATGGTCACCCACGGCCGAAAAGCTCCAGCTGAAGCTGTACGCCGAAGGCACCGGCGGCGCGCCCGTAGCCGAGTACAGCATGCAGAAGTCGACGGGGGGCACTTGGGTATACACCTTGCCCGCCCAGCCCGCGGGGCAGTTCTACGTGGTACAGGCCACCATTAAGGGCCGGCAGATGGCCGAAGTACCCGACCCCTACGTGCACGCCGTGGGCCTGAACGGGCAGCGCGGCGCCCTGCTCGACCCCGCCACCGCCAGCCCGGCCCGGTGGGAAGAGGATTTGCGCCCCCAGCTGAAACAAGCCACCGACATCGTCATTGGGGAGGCTCACGTGCGCGACCTGTCCATGCACCCGCAGTCCGGTATTCAGCACAAGGGCAAGTACTTGGGCGTGGCAGAGGCCGGCACCCGCGGCCCGGCCGGCGTGAAGACGGGCCTCGACCACCTAACGGAGCTGGGTATCACCCATGTACACCTGCTGCCCGTCAACGATTTTGCCTCCATCGACGAAAGCAAGCTAAGCGAAAACCGCTACAACTGGGGCTACGAGCCCTTGCACTACTCGGTACCGGAGGGTTCCTACGCCACCGACCCGGCTGACCCCGCCGCCCGCATCCGGGAGCTGAAGCAAGTAACCCAGGCCCTGCACGGGCGCGGCCTGCGGCTGATTCTGGATGTGGTGTACAACCACACCACCGATGTCGCCCGCACTTCCTTCGAGCAGCTCGTGCCCGGCTACTACTACCGCCACAACCCCGACGGCTCCTTGTCCGATGCGGCGGCCTGTGGCAACGAAATTGCCTCCGAGCGGCCCATGGTGCGCAAGCTCATCGTGGAGTCGGTGGTGTACTGGGCCCGCGAGTACCACGTCGATGGGTTTCGGTTTGACTTGATGGGCATCCTGGACCTGCGCACCATGCGGGCCGTGCGCGTGGCCCTCGACCAGATTGACCACAGCATCTTCCTGTACGGGGAAGGCTGGACCGCCCGCCCGAGCCCATTACCCGAAGCCGAGCGGGCCGTGAAAGCCAATGTGGGCAAGCTGGACCGCATAGCTGCTTTCGGCGACGAGCTGCGCGACGGAGTGAAAGGCGGCGTCTCGCGCCCCGCCGACCCGGGCTTTGTAGGCGGACAGCCAGGCCTGGAGGAAAGCGTGAAGTTTGGCATTGTAGGCGCCACCCAGCACCCCCAGCTCGACTACAGCAAGGTGAATTACGCCAAAGTGCCCTGGGCCGCTACCCCCGCGCAAGCCATCAACTACGTGGCCTGCCACGACGACCGCCTGCTCTGGGACGAGCTGACCGTGGGCAACCCCGGCGCCTCGGAAGCCGAGCTGATCAAGCTGGATGTGCTTAGCAATACCATCGTGTTTACCTCCCAGGGCGTGCCCTTCCTACCCATCGGCGACGAGTTTCTTCGCACCAAAGGCGGCTCCCATAACTCCTACAACCAGCCCGACAGCGTCAATCAGCTCGATTGGGCCCGCAAGGCCCGCTACCAGCGCATCCAGGCGTTTTACCGCCAGCTGATTGCCCTGCGCCGCGCCCACCCGGCCTTCCGGCTGCCCAGCCAGGAGCTGATTCAGCGCCACCTGGAGTTCCTGCCCAACCTGCCGGCCACTACCATCGGCTACCGGCTGAAAGAGTATGCCGGTGGCGACACGTGGCGCAACATTGTGGTTCTGTTCAACGGCAACCGCCAAGCCGCCCGCCTACCCATTCCGGGTGGGCGCTACTCCGTGGTGCTGGCCGAAGACCAGATTAACCCCCAGGGAATAAGGACGGTAGAAGGCACCGGCGAAACCCTGACGGTGGAGGTGCCTGCCTCCTCGGCCTTGATTCTGGTGCAGCCCTAAGCCTGGCTGCCACTGTAGTCTAGCTCGACGGTAGCAACCGCCCTGAGTAGGAGGCGTTTCACTGAGCTGATCTTTACTTCCTACTGCATGCCCGTATCGTTTGCTGCCCGCTTGCTTGCCGCCCTGCGCCGTCATTGGGCGCACTACCTGGCGGAAGCGGCGGGCATCGCCTTTTTCATGACCTGCGCCGCCCTGTTGACTACCGGGCTGGAGCACCCCGCTTCTCCACTGCACCAGGCCCTGGGCAAGCAGCAGCAGCTGCGGCACTGGCTGATGGGTGTGGGCATGGGCCTGGTGGTAGTGCTGCTTGTGTACAGCCCCTGGGGCAAGCGTTCCGGGGCCCACATAAACCCGGCCGTGACGCTGGGCTTCTGGCAGTTAGGCAAGCTGCGAACTCCCGATGCCATCTGGTACGTGCTATTTCAGGTGGCTGGCGCACTGGGAGCGGGACAGCTCTTAAAAGTAACCTTGGGACCGTTCTACGCGCACCCCAGCGTCAACTTTACCGTAACTGAGCCCGGCCCGCAGGGGGAGCTTGTGGCCTTCGCCGCCGAGTTCATCATCTCCTTCATTCTGATGGTGGTACTGCTTGCGGCCTTGCACTCGGCCACCTGGAAAAAGCGGGCGGGCTGGCTGATCGGTGCTCTGCTGGCGCTCTACATCGTTTTTGAAACGCCCTACTCGGGAATGAGCCTGAACCCGGCCCGTACGCTGGGCTCGGCCGTGGCCGCCGGGAGCTACCGGGGCTTGTGGCTGTACTGGGTGGCGCCGCCCCTGGCCATGTGGCTGGCCACGGTGCTGTTCCGCCGGCTGTACCACGGCGAAGACCTCGAATGTGCCATTCTGGCCGGCTGCACTCCCGGCCCGTCCTCTCCCCACACCCCCGGCGAAGAGCCGCCAGTTTATCCGGAGGAAAAGTAAAGTAGTGATTCGGTGAGGTGGTGATTGAGTGAGTTAGCAATGCTTATGGTGAGAGACTTTGCTAACTCACTCAATCACCACCTCACCACTTATTCCAGCGACCGGTCGCGGAAGAGGACGTAGCCGATGTGGGCGAAGACGCCGAAACGGTGGTTGGGGTCGTCGTAGTGGATGGCTTGTACCGAGAGCGGGCCGACGGGCGTCTGGTAGACCAGGCCGGTCATCAGGGTGAGGTAGGGGCGGCTCACGCTGTTGGAGCGGCGCACCAGCACGGGCTTGTCGTAGGCCTGTTTCCAGGGGCGCACCAGCACGTGGGCAAACGCCTCCGAGCGCCACTCCACGCCCCGGAAAATGCCCTTCACGTAGCGCAGACCGGCTCCGGCGTAGGCCGTGCCCCGGTAGTTGTCCAGAAACAAGGTGCGGGAGTCGGGCAGGGGCAGGAAGGCGGCCGAGGTAGTGAGGGAGGAGCGGTAGGTGGCAAAGGCGCCCTGGGTGCTGGCTACGGCATCAACCAGAAAGCCCCAGGCGTTGGTTTTGGCCCCTACGGAATCATTCTTAGTCAGGGAGAAATACTGTTCCGTGTAAAGCGAAGCCCTCATCCAGCGTTGGTTTTTGGTGCGGCCCTCTGTGCTGTCGGCCGTGGTGCCGGGGTCGTATTTTTCCTGGCCCGTAATGCCGCGCAGGGCAACTTCTACCCGCCGGCCCTTGGTGGCGTACTGCCGCTGGTCCAGGGAGTTACGCTCAAAGCGGATGCCAGCCGTAGCGCCCTGAAACCGGTTCAGGTCCAGCTCATCGTCGCTGCTGACCTCGCTGGTATTGGCAAACCGGTCGCGGTTGGTGAAGGCGCCGATGTCCAGCACGTAGCGGCTGCGGTAGTTGGGGCTGATGCCTACCTGCAACGACGTTTTCAGGTCGCGCTGCACCAGCTGGCTGGTTTCGGCATTGCTGCCCAGCAGCCCGCCCGTATCCTGGTAGTTGAGGTTGTTGAAGGTAACAATGGGCTCAAAGTACAGCGGAATCTGGCCCGGTACGCTGACCCGGAACGAGCCCTGCACGGCATTGTAAAAGCGGCCCACGGTGGCGTTGGCCCGCACGGTGTAGAGGTAGCGGCTGAGGTAGCGGTAGGCCCCGCCCAGGTAGAAGTTGCTCATGGAGCGGGAGGAGAGCAGCACGCCCAGGTCGGCGGTGAGGTTATTGGCCTGGCGCGCATCAATGCTCAGGCCGTAACCTTTCTGCTGCTCGGAGTAGCGCACCCGCGGGTACACGTTGGTAAAGAAGTCGTTGCTAACCAGGCGGAAGTAGCCCTCCTCAATGTCGCTGGGCGTATAGGTGGAGCCGGAGCGCTGGAAAAACCGGCGCACAAACTCTTGCTGCTGCCGCGGCAGGCCCTGCACCGTCACGGTAGTGAAATCGGGCCGGGGGGCGCGCTCCTGGAAGGCCCGCCGCCGCTGCTGCAGGGACAGGGTGTCTTCGCGGCGCGGAATACGCTTGAGCATCAGAGCCAGTTTCTCTTCTGCTGCCTGCTCGCCCAGGGCCACCAGGCGCCGCACCCGCCCGAAATCGGCGGCGGTATAGTCGGTCAGGTCAGGCTGAATGAAAATGCCGTTCGGCCCCACCGACAGCGTATCGGCGCCGTTTGAGCCCAGAAAAACCAGGGTGCTGGTCAGCAGCTCGTCGTCTTTCTCCTTCGGATACTTGCGGAAGGCGACGTCGCCCACGTTCACCCCAATAATAACGTCGGGCTTAAACTCATCCTTGATAACCCCGGTCGGGAAGTTGTCCACTACGGCTCCGTCGAACAGGTAGCGGCCGTCTTCCTGCCGGATGGGGCGAAAGGCCAGCGGAAACGCCATGGAGTTGCGCACGGCATCGGAGAGCGAGCCGCTGCGCTGAATAACCTTCTGGCGGGTAAACACTTCGGAGGCTACGGCCCGGTAGGGCACAAACAGGTTGTCGAAGTTGTAGTTAGAAATAGCGCCGGCCGGGGCCAGCATCGTCGCCAGCACGTAGTTCAGGGTAGCATCGTTGATGATGCGCGGGGTCACGCGGGTGCGGAAAGCCGTGTCGATGGACAAGCCCAGGTGCAAGGCTGCGGGTGAGGGGTCGGCATCGTAGAAGTTGAACACTTTGCCCTCGAGGGGGCGGTTGGCTACCCAGTTCTGAAACTCGGGTTTGAGCACGATTTCCTCAATTTCCTCGGGCGAGTAGCCGGCCGCGTACATGCCGCCCACAATGGCGCCCATGCTCGTGCCCACGATGTAGTCGATGGGAATTCGGTTTCTCTCCAGCACCTTCAGCACGCCCACGTGGGCCAGGCCCTTGGCGCCGCCCCCGCTGAGCACGAGACCTACTTTTTGCGCCTGAACGGCCGGTATGCTCAGCAACCACAGGAAAAGCAACGCTACGGCACTGTATTTTTTCGACATAAAGTCAGGGGTAGAAAACGTGAAAGGCCCCGGGTGCGGGGCGCGTTTCCTACGCATACGGAGGAGCGGAGTTGCCGGCGGCTCGGCGAAAATCGGCGGCCGCCCGCCCAACTTCGTCTGGGGCTGGCTGGAGGGGCAAGCTCAGCCTTACAAGGGTGGCCCTAAGCGTCTGCTTCTGTGCTTGCCGCTACCTCGTCTTCGGCTTACCACTTCTTGAAGATGACGTACACCGCGGCCACCAGCAGCCCGAAGCCCACCAGGTGGTTCCAGGCGAGCTTATCGGTTTTGAAGACGAAAACAGCGCAGAGCGTAAACACGGTCAAGGATATTACTTCCTGAATGACTTTAAGCTGGAACAGGCTGAAGGGCCCGCCGTTTTCCTCGAAGCCAATGCGGTTGGCCGGCACCTGAAACACGTACTCGAAAAAAGCCAGCCCCCAGCTAATCAGAATAATGCCCACCAGGCCCAGGCCGTGCAGCCAGCTAATCTTCTTGAACTGCAGGTGCCCGTACCAGGCAAACGTCATGAACAGGTTGGAAATCAGCAGCAGAGCAATGGTCGCGAGGCTTTTCATAAGGAGCAGTGGGGGTAGCGGTTGGGTAGGTAAAAGCAAACAACTGCGCGAACATCTACTTCCTTTTCCTAACAATCGTTGACGCTCCCTGGCTTAGTCCTCGTGGCCCGCTACGGCGGCTTTGGGCGGCTGCTCGGCCTGCTTTGCCTCCAGGGCCAGGCGCTGCTGCTCTTTCTCCGATGGGGTGCGGGGTAGCGTGCGGAGGTCGGGCTGGCCCGCGTCCACCCAGGCCGTGTACCAGAAGGCCCCCACTAGGCGCAGGGCCAGGCGCATTTGCCGCTCCACCTGCCCATTCAGGCGCTGGTGGTAGGCGCGGGCAAAGTCGCGGGAATACGTGCGTACTGTCAGGTTGCCGCGCTGCTCAAAGCCGTACTTCCGGTCGTCGGGTAGCTTCTGGCTTAGCTCCCGCTCCAGGCGCAGCACCGAGTCAACGGCGGCATGGGAGCGGCCCACCGCACCCCAGATAGTTTCCGTGGGACGGTCGAGGTAGGGTGCCGGGCCAGTAAAGAAGTCGTAGCCACTGCTGAGTAGTTCCGGCAGCCGGCTTTCCCACAGGGCATGAATGCCGCGCTGACCGGTCAGTTGCCCGTTGTAGTTGTGGGTAGTGTGCAGGGGCACGCAGGCATCGGCAATGTAGTGTCCCATATCGGCCGAGAGGTGCAGAATCCGGTCGGTGTCGTGGGCCTGAAATGCGGCCGTCAGCTGGCCCTTCATGCGCGCTACCTGCCAGGGCACAATGCCGTGCCGGAGTAGGGAGTCTTCGCCGAGCAAGGCCACGGCATCGGGGTAGGAGCGGGGCAGCTTATATGTGGCTGAGTCGCCGTACACGTCTACATCCAGGAAGTGGCGCGGGGCCTCTTCGGGCACTACCGTGCGGCGGGAATCGGGCCGGGTAGCGTTGTCAGTGAGGTAGTCGATGTTGGCTTTATAAAACCCAATCATTTCGGGCGGCAAAGTGTACACGGCCAACCGGTTAATCAGCCGGTGCCCGAAAAACCCCCAGGCCTGGGCCACGCCAGGAGGCCCGGCAACCAGCATAACAGCGGCGGCACCTCTGACCAGAACTGAATAGAAGTAAGCGGATTTCATCATTGCTAATGCAGCACCCGGACCGGTATATGTAGCCAAGGATAAACTTTGGTAAAGCTGCAAAATCCTTTGCTAATTCAATAGAGTGGCGTTCTGGAAAAGAGCAAGAGCGGAAGCTCCCCCACCGGGAACTTCCGCTCTTGCTCTGTTAGGGTTGCCTACGCGGGCTTACCGCCGGCCCTGGCCCACGAAACGCATGCGGTAGTCGGCGCTGACGTCGCCCTTGCTGATGCGCGCCAGCTTGCCCTTGAGCAGTTGCTTTTTCAGGCCCGAAGCGTAGTCGGTGAACAGGATGCCTTCCAGGTGGTCGTACTCGTGCTGAATCACGCGGGCCGTCATGCCCGAGAAGGTTTCCTCGTGCGGCTGGCGGTTTTCGTCTTCGTAGCGCAGCACAATGGTTGAGTGGCGTACTACCTTCTCGCGGATGCCCGGAATGCTCAGGCAGCCTTCCTCAAAGCCCCACTCCTCGCCGGTTTCACTTACCATGCGGGGGTTGATGAACGCGCGCTTCACCGGGGCCGCCGTGGGCTCCTCCACAATTGGGTTACCGTCCTCGTCTTCGTCCAGCATTGGCTCGGAGTCAATTACAAACAAACGAATGCTCTTGCCCACCTGCGGCGCAGCCAGCCCCACGCCGTGGGCATGGTACATGGTATCGTACATGTCGGCAATAATTTGCTTCAGCTCCGCGGCCGGATAGTCGGCAGCAATGTCTTTGGCCGGCGTTTTCAGTACCGGGTCGCCGAAGGCAACAATGGGGTAAATCATCGGGATTCAAGGAAAGATTGCAGAATAATAGTGGCCGACACCCGGTCGACGGTGGCTTTGTCGCGGCGGTCTTTTTTGCTCAGGCCCCCGGCTAGCATGGCCGCGTGCGCCATGCGCGAAGTGAACCGCTCGTCTATCTCGTGCACGGGTACCTCCGGAAACTCCTTGCGCAGGCGGCGCACAACCCCCACCACGGCCGGCGTCGAGTCGGTGGCCTCGTTGTTAAGGTTTTTGGGCATGCCAATGACCAGCGCCTCCAGGGGCTCGCGCAGGTGATAGGCCTTCAGGTAAGCCAGCAAATCCTGGCTGTGCACCGTATCGAGAGGGGTAGCAATAAGCTGAAGCGGGTCCGTAACGGCCAGCCCCACGCGCTTGTGCCCGTAGTCGATGGCAAGAATCCGGCCCATCGCAAAAAGAAAAAGTAGAAAGCCAAACAGCAACGGGTCAGTTTATTACCCCTTACTGCGCTCCAAAGATACGATACCGACCCGGAAAGGTGACGCCCATGTGGTGTGCCCAGCAATCCGGTTGTGTGGCCCAGGCGTACGTTTACCGTCGAAACCGGCAGCTTAGACGAAACACGTCGGTCTTTCTAAAGTCATAAAATAATCTTTGCACCAAGTTCATCATCAGGCGTTTCCCAGAGGCAAATACCGACTGAGAAATCTGATATATTAGAGCTTAAGTAATAAAAAATTGCATTGTTATTCGAAAATGCCTATCCCTCTATGTTAGGGGTGGTATTCTTGGAATAGTTTCAATAGTTTTGAAGACCTGTCCGTATTGAAATCCGCTACATATCGCTTAAACTACTACTCTCTCAGCGCTTTATGAACATCGAGCCAACCGACTCGCCACGTCCCGCGTTGGAGCCTGTCCCGCAAAATTCCCGGCGGCAGGTGCGTCAGCCATGGCTGCTAGCCCTGGCCCTGGCGTGTGGAGTGTTACTGGGCGCCAACCCCTTTCGACCTTCCGATCAGAACCCTGACCTCACGGCTCGTGGCTATCTAAAGTTCAAAGAAATTCTGAGCTACGTTGACCGCGACTACGTGGACTCGGTGAATGCCGAGGAGCTCTCCGATTATGCCATCAGCCGCATGCTGGAGCGCCTCGATCCGCACTCCGTCTTTATTCCGGCCAAGCAGCAGCAGCAGGCATCTTCCTTTCTGCAGAGCGACTACGATGGTATTGGCGTGGAGTTCAACCTCTTCCGTGACACCGTAACCGTAGTGGCCCCGCTCAGCGACGGCCCGGCTGAGCGCGCCGGCCTGCAGCCCGGCGACCGTATTCTGGCCGTAAACGGGCAGCGCGTTTCGGGCATGCACACCACCACGGAGCAAATGTTCAGCAAGCTGCGCGGTCCGCGCGGTAGCAATGTGCTGCTGCAAGTGCTGCGCCGCGGCCAGGCCCGCCCGCTCAACGTGCAGGTGACCCGCAACCGCATCCCCAACTCCTCGGTGGACGTGGCTTACATGGTGGACAACCAGACGGGCTACATCAAGGTAAGCCGCTTTGCCAGCGGTACATACGACGAGTTTAAGTCGGCTCTGGGCGATTTGCGCCGGCAGGGCCTCGCGCGCCTCGTGCTGGACTTGCGCGGCAACCCTGGTGGCTACCTCGACCGCGCCACCAAAATGGCCGATGAGTTCATTGGGGGCACCAAGAAGATAGTGTATACCGACGGCAAAGGCGACCAGTACGATACCCAGACGTTTTCGCGGGTAGTCGGTGACTTCGAGGAAGGCGCCCTGGTGGTGCTCGTGGACGAAGGCAGCGCCTCCGCCGCCGAAGTGCTGGCCGGGGCGCTGCAGGACCACGACCGGGCTCTGCTGGTGGGCCGCCGCACCTTTGGCAAGGGCCTGGTGCAGCAACCCATTGCCCTGAATGATGGCTCGGAGCTGCGCCTGACCATTGCCCGCTACTACACGCCTTCGGGCCGGAGCATTCAGAAATCCTACCGCGGCGGGCTGGCTGCTTATGAGCAGGAGTTACAGAACCGGCAGCGCCACGGTGAGTTTTTCCACGCCGACAGCATCCACTTCGCCGACTCGCTACGCTTCCGCACAGCCCACGGCCGCGCCGTGTACGGCGGCGGGGGCATCATGCCCGATTTGTTTGTACCCCGGGACACCACGGCTCACTCCGCTTACTACACCCGCCTGCAAAGCCTGAACCTGGTGCGCGAGTTTGCCTTGACCTATTACCAGGAGCACAAAGCCGAGTTGGAAGCCCTACGGTTTGATCAATTCAACCACAACTTCCACATCAGCGACGTACAGCTGCAGCAACTGGCTACCAAAGCCGCCCGCGACGGTGTTCCCCAAAACTCCGCTGATATGCGCCGTAGTGCGGTTTTGCTACGTAACCAGCTCAAAGCCCTGATTGCGCGTAGCGCCTACGGCAAGTCAGCCTACTACCAAGTCCTGAACCAAGAAGACGCTGAAATGCAGCACGCCCTGCGCGCCATTCAGGAGCCTGGTACTACGGCCATGTTGGGCTTATTGGGTAAATAAAACCGTTCCTACCCGCCTTAACTCACAGGGCCGCTACTCTTGTGAAGAGTAGCGGCCCTGTGAGTTATGCAGTTACGGTAGCGCCACCCTTTGCTGGCCGCCTGGTTTCGCCTGTGCAAGCCGGGGTAGTCTGCCTCATCCACCTTGCGTACAACTGGCAGAACTCCGTGCTACTTCTTAACTAGGTCCTGCACCCGGAACTCTTGCTTGATACCAGTCAGGGGCTTGCCATCGGCCTCGGCGTAGGGGTAGATGAAGTAGTTAAGCGCCGGGTTGTTTTGGCGCGGCACCAGCACCAGGTCCCGGCCGCGGGTGAATTCCAGCCGGTTTTCATCGTGGGCCCCGAAAAAGTAATTGCGACGGTCGGGGTTTTTGGCAGCTTCCGAGGCGTCAACGGGTACCCAACCGGTTTCGGGCGTGTAGAACTCCGCCCAGCAGTGGTAGCCTTTGATTTCGGCCGCGCCGCGCTCGGGTGGCAGCGGGAAGCCGATGCTGAAGCGGGCCGGAATGCCCAGGGCCCGGCAGTAGCCGATGAACACGGCGTGAAAATCGGTGCAGTTGCCCCGGCGGGCGTCGCAGGCGTAGTAGATGTCGCCGCGGCCCCAGCCCTGGCCCGTCTTATCGTATTTCACGGTGCTGACCACGTGCTCATAAACGGCGCGGGCCTTTTCCAGATTGGTTTTAGCCTGGGCTTTGATGGCTACCTCCAGGGCCCAGAGCCGAATTTGCGGATCAAGTGGCACGAGGCTGTCGGGGGCCAGCCAGCGCTGCAGGTTGGGGTCGGGGGCCTCGCGGGGCGGACGCTGCCCACTCAGGGCCGGGGCCAGGTGCTCGCGCCGGGTAGCGCGCAGGCGCATATCCACCGTGAAGCCTTGCAGGGCCGGGCCGGTAGCGCGCAGGTGCAGAATCCGGTTGCCGTATACGCCGGTCTGGATATCATACGGCACCGGTGAAGTCACCTGCAAGTCGCGGATATCCTGGGATTTATCGTCGTGGGGCACGGGTAGCCACAGGTCTACCGTTCTGGTACCGGCTGGCTGGGCTGGAATGGTAGCAGTGTAATCGAACGTGAAGGTGCGGCTGCGGGGCGTAGGGGTGGGCGGCTGTGCTACCGAAAGCAGGGAAAGTAAGGGGAGTAGAAACGAGAGCATAGCGAAGAAGGCAGCCGAGTTGCCGCTAATAATCAACGTACAAAGAAACGACACGGAAGATTGTTCTGGTTCACCGTACGCCTTGTCATTCCGGGAGGGGAGCAAGGAGTCTGGGTGATGCTGTTGAATTGAAGGCAATCCACATTCCTCGCTCCTCCCGGAATGCCAGAAGCCGGTAGAACGCACGCCGGCCAAACTTTGTACCTTCACGCTACGGCATCCTACCTATAGTTCCCACCCGCTACTTCCCGCCCATATGCCCTTCTATCAACGTCTAGGCCAGATTCCGCGCAAGCGCCACACCCAGTTCCGCCAACCCGACGGCTCGCTTTACCACGAGCAACTGGTGGGTACGCTGGGCTTTCACGGCGTCTCGTCGCTGCTCTACCACCGCCACGCGCCCACCGAAATCCGGAAGGTGGGGGAGCCCCGGCCTTACGCGCCCAAACTGCTCAAAGACCGGCCCCTGGAGCCGGCCCATCTGCGCACCCTGGCCCAAACCACCACCGGCGGCGACTACCTGCAGGCCCGCCAGACCCTGCTCGGCAACGCCGACGTGACCATGAGCATCTGCAACCCCACGCAGCAGCGCATGGACTACTACTATAAGAATGCGCTGGCCGATGAGGTGATTTTTGTGCACGAAGGCCGGGGGGAACTCTGGAGCCAGTTGGGCAAGCTGGCCTTCGAGCCCGGCGACTACGTGGTGATTCCGCGCACTATTATTCATCAGCTGCACTTCGAGGAAGGACCGGTGCGCCTGCTCATCATTGAGTCGTTTAGCCCCGTGGAAACCTGCCGGCGCTACCGCAACCACTTCGGGCAACTGCTGGAGCACGCGCCCTACTGCGAGCGTGACTTCCGCGGCCCCTCGGAGCTCATTGAGGGTGATGTGCGCGAGTCGGGCGAGTACGAGGTACGGGTGAAAAAGGACGGGCTGCTGCACACGCTGGTGTACGGCCACTCGCCCTTCGATGTGGTGGGCTGGGACGGGTACTTCTACCCCTATGCCACCAGCATCCACGATTTCGAGCCCATTACCGGCCGCATTCACCAGCCCCCACCCGTGCACCAGCAGTTCGAGGGCCACAACTTCGTGATCTGCTCCTTCGTGCCGCGCCTCTTTGACTATCACCCGCTGGCTATTCCGGCGCCCTACAACCACTCCAACGTCGACTCCGACGAGGTGCTGTACTACGTGGCGGGCAACTTCATGTCGCGGCGCGGGGTAGATCTGGCTTCGTTTACCTGGCACCCGAGCGGCATCCCGCACGGCCCGCACCCCGGCACCGTGGAGGCCAGCATCGGCAAGAAGGAAACCCACGAGCTGGCCGTGATGGTGGACACGTTCCGCCCGCTTTACCTGACGGAGGCCGCCCTACCCTACGTGGACCCGCGCTACCCCATGAGCTGGCAGCCCGACTTCCAGCACGACCCGCCCCGCGCCGCCGATATGATGGATTAGCGGTGATTCAGTGAGTTGTTCTGGCAAGCAGCGCAATGCATGACAACTTCCTTCTGTGATGCAGTTAACAAACGTGCTACGCCCTTGACGTACGGTAGCGTTAAGGGCGTAGCACGCTAAACCCGTTGGCTAATCACCCACCGTAAAGACGCGGAGGGCTGGGTCTCGGGCTGGGAACGATAGAGCTAGGACAACCAAGCTCACCTGTCATTTCGACGCAGAGGAATAGCCAAAGAAACAACGTCCGCAACGACGAGACGCAAAATATTGCGTTTCTACATCGTTCGGATGGTTGAGGGCATGATTCCGGCAGCTGGCTACGGCGGAGAAGGCCGTTGGCGTTGCGTGCCTTAGCAACGGGGCTGGTGTCCGGCCGGTGCTAACAGACCTACAAAGGCACAGATTTCGTAACTTCGCCAAAACTGCAACGCCATGAAAAAAATCCTGTTCCTAACGCCACTTCTGGTTGTATTGGCCTTCCTCTCCAGCTGTGACAAACTTGATAAGCTGCTGACTTTCTACATCGAGGATTCGCAGTCGGTGAAGATTGCCAGCGCTTTCCCCATCGGGCAAGTAGTGCCGCTCACGCCCATTGCCGTGACCACGCGCTCCGACGAGAAGTTCAAAAACGAAAACACCAGCGCCAACCTGGTAAAGGACGTAAAGCTCGACCGGCTCACGCTCTCCATCACCGACCCCAGCTCCGAGAATTTCGACTTTCTGCAGAGCATCACCATCTACATCAGCACCGACAGCAACGACAAAATCCTGCTGGCCTCGCTGGATAACGTGCCGACCGGCGTGAACACGCTGCAGCTCACGCCTACCTCCCAGAAGCTGGACAAGTACGTGAAAGCCAGTAGCTACACCTTGTCCACGGAAGCTAAAATCCGCAAGCCTATCAGCCGAGACATCACCATCCGCACCGATTCGCGCTTTAAAGTAACCGCCGATCCGCTGTAGGTGGTGAGATGGTGAGTAGTGAGTTAAAACTATCTGTCATCCTGAGCGCAGCGAAGGACCTTATTACGCTAAAACAGCAGTCAAAATAACGACTCGTTTCTGCGTGATAAGGTCCTTCGCTGCGCTCAGGATGACGTACCTTTTACTCACTACTCACTACTCACCGATTCCGGCCGTATTGCTCGTGGCTGCTGACCCAATCGGAGGAGGAAATGGCGGAGCCCAGGCTTAGCTCCCCGGCCAGCACCACGCCGGCCACTATTTCGGCAAACTTGTTCACGGTGCCGCGGCCCACGCAGTTCAGCATCCGCAGGCACTCATTTTGGGTGGCTAGGCCGGTGCCGCCGCCGTGGGTCGCCACAATCAGGGAGGGAATGGTGATGCTCAGGTACAGGTCGCCTTCCTTGGTAACTTCCGAGTAGAGCACCCCGGCCGAGGACTCCGACACGTTGGCAACATCCTGGCCAGTAGCAATGAACAGGGCCGTGATGCCGTTGGCCGAGTGGGCCCCGTTGTTGTTGGCCCCCGACAGAAAGGCGCCCACGTTGCTAACCTGCCCGTGGTAGGCCAGCTGCTCCGGGGTCACGCGCATGCGCTGCTGCAGAATGTCGCGCTTGATAACGCACTCGGCTACCACGCGCTTGCCGCGGGTGCGCATCACGTTGATTTGGGAGGCTTTTTTGTCGGTAGCGAAGTTGGACTCGAGGTAGAAATGGCGGATGGGCGCGCCCTTGTAGTTTTCCAGAATCCAGGAGCAGGCCGCAAAGGTGGCGCGGCCCACCATGTTCTGGCCTGCCGCGTCGCCGGTACTGAAGTTAAAGCGCAGGTAGGCGAATTTATTGGCCAAATAGGTGTCGATGTACTGGAGCTTGGCCACGCGGGAGGTGCTTTCCGCCTCGGGCCGAATCCGCTCAAGCTCCGCGGCTACCCACTGCCCAAAGTCCCGGGCCCCCCGGGCATCATCGAACACGAACACCGGAGCCCGCTGCATGGCGTCGCCGATAACGGTGCACTTCACGCCCCCGCAAAGGTTAAGCACCTGCATGCCGCGGTTATAACTAGCTACCAGGGTGCCTTCGGTGGTAGCCATCGGAATCAGGAAGTCGCCCTGGGCATGCTCGCCGTTTACGCGTAGGGGCCCGGCCAGGCCCACCGGAATCTGGGCTACCCCCGTGAAATGCTCGCAGTTTCCTTGCAGGTCGTGGGCATCGAAGGAGTATTGTTTCAGGTGATGAAACTGCTGACCCGTAAACTCTTCGGCAAACTGTTGCCGGGCCCGAACGGCGGCTTCGGAGTAGTCGTCCTGCTCGGAGCGCGGAATGCGGGTGCGGTTTTCCGGCTGGTGGGCAATGGCGTCTTCTACCTCCACGGTCAGGTCGCCGAAGGGCTCGGCCGCAAACTGCACCTGCACCTTGTGCATGCCTTCCGGGAGCGGACTAGTGGCCAGATGAAAGGTAGCAGCCTGGCCCACGGGCAGGTTAATCCCGGAGCCATCGGCGTTAAGCACCGTGGCGGGCCGTACGTTTCCGTCGCCCAAGTCCAGGGCAATCTGCTCGGCCGGAATTGTCACCTCCCCAATCCGGACGTGGTCAATGCGCGTCACGCGGACCGTATCCAAACGATTCTTGATGCTGAAGGCCACGCCCTCGGGCGTGTTGTGCAGGCTGCCGCGGGTGTAGAGCAGCTTGAGCAGCATGGGGCTGGGCGTGAAGAGCATAGGGCGGGAGCAGTTGGGAGTTCGGGAGAGAAGGGAAAGTAGGAGAGTTTACGGCTACTTTCTTTTTCGGGTCGGAGGCTTGGGGATAGGTTCGCTTCCCTCGAACGTAATCGGAATGGTGTAGCCCACCGCTACCGGGCGGTTGCTTTGCGTGGCAGGGCTGAATTTGCCGTCCAATAGCTGAACTACGCGCAAGGCCTCCGCATCCAGGGCCGGGTGCAGGCGCTGCTTGACCCTAGCGTTATGAACGCCTCCGGTTTCGGTAACTTGAAATTCAATAAACACCCGCCCGCTGGTGGTTTGGGGTACCTCGTCGGGCCAGTGAATATTCTGGGCTAAGAAAGTAAGCAGTGCGTCTTGCCCACCTTTAAATACTGGCAGCCTCTCAACATAGCCGATGAAGTATTGAGCAGCTTGTTTGGTCGCCGTATCTGGTTTAAGCTGGATAAGCTGGGCGCGGTCCGGTAATTCCTCTGTAGCGCTGGGTGTTGCAACTGGCTGGGCTAACGGATGCTTCGCGGCAGAGGTGCGAGCCACCTTCTGCACCTGCGCCACCGCCTCCCGGCCCGTCAGGCCCAGCCCGCACACCAGCACCAAGGCCACCAGAAACCGCCGCAGCTTGGGCCGCAGTTGGGGGGTAGGGGCCAACTGCTCCGGCCGAAACCGTCCGCAGACGCGCCCGTCCGGGGAAGCCCGGAAGGCGGCTTCTAGCTCAGCCTGCGTGCCGCTGGTAAAATCCAGTACCGTGCGGTTACATTGGGCACAGTGGTGGCCTTGGGCTACGGGCGTCATCTGCTGCCAATCTTCGGGGCAGGTCTGCAGGCGGACGTTAAGGATAGGGAGCGGCAGCATAGGTAGCGAATAACAATAGGAGCACCTGCCGGAATATACGCTCTGACCGCTCGACTTGCTCATCAATTATGCGGCTACCGCTTCGTTACTCCCAGAACTCCTGACCGTTGGCGTTGATATAGCCGGGTTGCCCGTCGGGGGCCAGTACGCGCGCCAGGTCGTCGAGAAAGGGCTCGGCCTGGGGGTAGCGGACGTCGGTGAGGGCGTTGCCTTCCTCGTCGAGGTAGCCGAACAGCTGACCCAGCTGCACCACTGGAAACATCAGGTTGCCGGTCAGCCGGATGGCGTCGTAGCGCACGGATTGCACCAGCTTGCCCCGGCTGTCGATGACGCCCCATTTCGCGCCCTGGCGCACAAAGAGCAGACCGTTGTAGTTCTCCCGGATTTCGTCGTAGAGGGCCGGTACGCTGCCGCTGCCTACCGTGAAGCGGAAGCCTACCTTGCCTTCCTTACGCACCAGGTCGCCGTGCTCCAGCGGTTCTTCTTCTGGCTCGGCGGGAGCAGGCTCACTCAGGCGCTGGCCGGTAGAGCTCAGGTCGAAGGTTTCGCCGTTCAGCTCCACAGTAGCGCGGCCCCGCCGAAAGGAAGTGGCGCGGGTAAACTGCAGGGGTGTTACGGGGTTGCCTCCGCCATCAATGTAGCCGTAGAGCGGGCCCTGGCGCACCCAGGCAATTTCCTCCACAAAGGGCCCGGCCTCGTCGTAGCGCGGGGGCAGCACCAGCCGCCGGGACTGGTCGGCGTACCCCCACTTGCTGCCCTGCCGAAAGGGCACCAGGCGGGAGGTAGCGGTTTGCGCCCACGCAGGGCTAGCGGCCGCCAGCATCAGCAACAAGAGCAGGAATAGAGGGCGTTTCATGCGCGACAAGGCCTGGGTGAGCCCCGGCTATTGCAGCTAAGGTACGCAGCGGCGCTAAACCAAACGCAGGGTCGGCGGTTGATTCACGCGTTCTGCGCCGCGGCTGCTACCTCCCACAGTGCAGCTTTGTCGGATTCCAGTGTTCGAAAGCACTTTTTCTGCGGCGACAACCTTGGTATCGTATCTTTGCCTCCCCTCATTAGGCGTTTTGCTGACCGCCTTTGCTTATGCCCTTACAAGAAACTTATCCTCGCTTTACCCTAGGAGAGAGCCTGACGGCCGAGCAGCTTTCCTTTTTTCGGGAGCATGGATTTCTGCACTTTCGCGCCTTTATCTCCCCACAAACCGTTCGAAGCCTGTTGCAGGCTTCCCAGCAGGTACAGCGCCAGTGGCTGGCCGACGACGTGAAGAAAGTAAACGGGGTGCCTATTAAGTACGGCAAGGATGTGGATGGCTCACCTATTGTGCAGCGCTTCGCCTTTGCTTCCCACCACAGCCCTGTTTTAAACGAATTTCTGCAAGATCCGCGGTTTCGGGCCCTGTTTCCGCTGTTGGAAGCGCCCGGTGGTCGGGTAGGCGAAAACGAGAAGGATGGGCTGGTCATCAACCACTACGTGAACGTGGCCGGGTCGGAGTTTTCGCAGATGGGCTGGCACACCGACTCCCTGCGCGACGTATTCTACGGCAAGAAAATTGGGCCCATGCTCAACGTAGGCGTCCATCTTGATGGTACTCCCGTCACCAATGGTGGCCTGCGTCTGATTCCGGGCACTCACCGCCAAGGCCTGCGCGACATTCTCTTTCGCAAGAAATACTACAAAGACGTAGGCCCCGACCCCCACGAGGTAGCCGTGGAAACCGAAGCCGGCGACCTGACCGTGCACGATGGCCGCATGTGGCACCGCGTGGCCCAGTCGCCGTTGGTGGGCGAGGCTTCCCGCCGCCGGGTGATGTACGTGCCCATCATTGCCGGCAAGTACGAGCCCAAGCACGAAAACAGCCCTACCCCGTTCTATCTGCGGTTTCTTCACTTGGTTAAATAGTGAGTCAGTGAGTTAGTGACTGATTCAGTGGGCTTTTGTTAGCGCTGGTGCAAGCAGCTACCCGTCAGCTCGAAAACCACTTGTCATCTGGAAAAGCCGTCTGTCATTCTGGGCTGGCGAAGGACCTTGACACGCCTGAACGAGTTGTTGCAACGATGCTCGTTCAGGCGTGATAAGTTCTTCGGCGGCGCTTGATGCGCGCAATGCTCAGGATGACAGCCGGGTTTGCCTCACTACGTTACCAACTCGCCACTACCCCTTCACAATCTCGCAACTTCACAGCCTCCCCCTTGAAAAAGACTGCTCTCGTTACCGGTGCTTCCCGCGGAATTGGGCGAGCCATGGCCTTAACGCTGGCCCGCCGGGGCTACGACCTGCTGCTTACCGCCCGCTCCGCCGACCAGCTTGAGCAGGTTGCTGCTGAGGCCCGGCACCTGGGGCGCTCGGCCCAGGTGCTGCCCCTGGACCTGGCCAGCGCCGGGGCCGCTACGCAACTGGCCGCCTGGGTTGCGAGCCAGACCCAGGAGCTGGTCGTGCTGGTAAACAATGCCGGCTATGGCCTGTGGGGACGGTTTGAGGAGCTACCCCTGGCCCAGCAGCAGAACATGCTGCAGCTCAACATGCACTTGCCCGTGGAGCTGACCTATGCTCTGCTGCCCTTGCTACGTCGTCAGCCCAGGGCCTACATTCTGAACGTGGCAAGTACGGCGGCTTACCAGGCCGTACCCACGCTTACCCTCTACGCCGCCAGCAAGGCGTTTCTGCTCAGCTTTTCACGGGGCTTGCGCTACGAGCTGCGCGAAACCGGCGTTTCGGTAACGTGCCTGAGCCCCGGTGCCACTACCACCGATTTTGCTGACCGCGCCGGCATGAACTCCGACCTACAAGCCGTGGCCAACAAAGTATCTATGACGGCGGAACAGGTAGCCGAAGCGGGCATTGCCGCCCTGCTGGCCGGCGAAGCGGAGATAATACCCGGCGCCTTAAACAAAGTATCGGCGGCCCTTACCTCCCTGGTACCCAAGGGCCTCACGGAGCGCATAGCCGCCGGTATTTACGAAAAGCACCTGAAATAAAAGCCTCACTCCCGGTCCCGCGCCGCCGACTCCCGCGCCACCGACGCCGTGAGCTGGCTCGCCAGCCAGAAGCTTAGACCAGTAAACAGCGGGGCGGCCAGCACATCGTAGGTATAGTGAGCGTGCTGCACTAGTACTAATACTGCAATAGCCAGGGTAGCAACCAATAAGGCCCGCCGCGGCCAACCGGCCGGCACGGCTAGCGCCAGCAGCAGCAGCGTGGCCGTGTGGCCGGAGAAAAACAAGTCCTTGGTGATGGGGGCAGGGGCCGCGTAAAACAGCTGATCCACCAGCGGGTCGCGGAGGAGTACTAGGCCGGCCGGAGGCTCCAGAGGGAGCAGCGCCAGCGTAAGGCACCGAAACCCGTGCAGAAGCAGGTAGGCCGTCAGGGCCCGCAGCAGCCGAAGCGGCCGGGGCAACAGCAGGGCTACCCCGCCGGCAATGCCCAGGTAAATAACCAGAAACGTGGGGCCGGATACATCGTGGGCGGGTAAGGCGGCTAGCAACGGATCGGGGAGGCGGTAGCCGGGGCGGGCCTGCACCCAGGCGAAAAAGCGGGGCAGCGCGGCCGCTAGCCCCAGCAGCAAGCCCAGCACCAGCAGCAGACGCCGGCGGAAGGTCCCGTGCCGCCACGCTTCCGGCCAGGTAAGAGAAGTGGAAACCATGTAACTAAAGCAGTATAGCGCCCCGGCCTTTCCGCGTCGGCGGGCAGTTGGCTTGGCGGCGGCAAACCTACTGCCATTTCGGGTAGGGCGGTTTTTTGCGGGGCGCTTTCGGTCGGAAACGGTTTGCGGCGTACTTTTCCTTCCCAACGGCCTTCGCGCCCCTACCCCTGAACCACCTATGAAGCTTTTTACTGCTGCTACCGTTACTACTCTCTCGGCTGCCTTATTTGCCACTGCCCCCGCCGCCGCCCAGAACACGGCCCTCGACGCTCAAATTGCCAAGCTGGCGGCCCAGCAGGAAGCGAAAGTAATTGCCTGGCGCCGCGACCTGCATGAGCACCCGGAGCTCGGCAACCAGGAAACCCGCACCGCCGCTCTGGTGGCCGAGCACCTGAAAAAGCTGGGCATTGAGGTGCAAACCGGCGTGGCCCGGACCGGCGTAATCGGGATTCTGAAGGGGGGCAAGCCCGGTCCGGTCGTGGCCTTGCGCGCGGATATGGACGCCCTGCCCGTGACGGAAAGCAACAGCCTGCCCTTCGCCTCCAAAGCCCGCACCACCTACAACGGCCAGGAGGTCGGCGTCATGCACGCCTGCGGCCACGATACTCACGTGGCCATGCTGCTAGGCGCTGCCGAGGTGCTGAGTCAGGTAAAAAAAGACCTGCCCGGCACGGTAAAGTTTATTTTTCAGCCCGCCGAAGAAGGCTCCCTGCCCGGCGTGGTAGGCGGCGCCCGCCTCATGGTGCAGGAAGGGGCGCTGGAGAAGCCCAAGGTAGACGCCATTTTTGGAGTGCACATCCAGGCCCAGACCGAGGTAGGGCAGCTTTCCTACCGGCCCGGCGGGGAAATGGCTTCCTCGGATGTATTCAATATTAAAGTGAAGGGCAAATCGGCCCACGGCGCCTACCCCTGGCTGGCCGTCGACCCGGTAGTGACGGCCGCCCAGATTATTCTGGGCCTGCAAACCATCGTCAGCCGCCAAACCGAGCTGACCGAGGACGCGGCGGTGCTGACGGTAGGCATGGTGCACGGTGGGGTGCGCAACAACATCATTCCGGAGCAGGTGGAGCTGACCGGTACCATCCGCTGCCTCAACAAAGACATGCAGCAGAAGATATGGGCGGCCGTGCGCCGCACGGCCACCAACATTGCCGAAAGCGCCGGTGCCACGGCCGAGGTCGACATCGTGAACTACGCCCCCGTCACCTACAACGACCTGCGCCTGACCGAGCAGATGGTACCCAGCCTAAACCGGGCCGCCGGCGCCCCCAACGTGCGGGTGCAAAAGGCCGTGACTGGGGCCGAGGACTTTGCCTACTTCCAGGAAAAAGTGCCCGGCCTGTTCGTGTTCGTGGGCGGCATGCCCAAGGGCAAGAACCCCGCCGACACGGCCCCACACCACACCCCCGGCTTTTTCGTGGATGAAAGCGGGCTGACCCTGGGCGTGAAAACCCTAGCCACCCTGGCTGCCGACTACCTCACGGCCGCTAAGAAATAACAAACCCAAACCCCAGCAGCGCAAGCTAAGCCTGCCTCCAACTGCCTTCAAATAGGCAGCTTAGCCTTATCGGGCAAGCAAAGCGCAACCGCACGGCAACTTTACCGTCTAGTAGCCCACGCGCAGGCGGCCAACGGGCGCCTGCATCCGTGAAATCCGAAAAATCCGTCTAAATCCGTGATGAATATTGCCCTCGTTACCTGTGAAAGCCTTGCTCAGTATGCCGCTCCCAACGTGGAGGACGAAGACGGCCTGCTAACCCGCTACCTGCGCGAGCAGGGCCATACCGTGGAGCCCCGCGTCTGGACCAACCCGGCCGTGGACTGGCTGCGCTACGATGTGGTAGTGGTGAAGTCGCCCTGGGACTACTTCGACCGGGTCGGGGAATTTTATGAGTGGCTCGACCGGATGGAAAGCCTGGGCGTGAAGATGCTGAACCCCGCGGCTACCGTGCGCTGGAACGCCGATAAAAAGTACCTGCTGGACATGGAGCAGGCCGGGGTGCGCATCGTGCCTACCCACTGGCTTAGCCGCGGCCAGGCCGTAGAAACGGAAGCCTTGTTCGACAAGTTGGGCCACGATACGCTGGTAGTGAAGCCCGCCGTGAGCGGGGGCGCCAAAAACACCTTCGTGCTTACGCGGCAGGAGTCGGCCATCCGCCAGCCCCACCTGCAGGAGCTGCTGCGCGACGAAGATTTCCTGGTGCAGCCCTTCCAGCCCGAAATTCAGGAAGAAGGCGAATGGTCGCTGATTTACTTCGGCGGCGAGTTCAGCCACTGCGTGCTCAAAACGCCCAAGTCCGGCGACTTCCGGGTGCAGCACTACCTCGGCGGTGGCATTGAGCCCCGGCAGGCGCCCGCCCACCTGCGCCAGGCCGCCGATGCCATTGTGCAGCAGTTTGCCGTCGGCTGCCTCTACGCCCGCGTCGATGGCCTGGACCAAAACGGTGAGTTCCTGCTCATGGAGCTGGAGCTGATCGAGCCCTTCCTCTACCTGGCCTCCGCCGAAGGCTCCCTGCCGCGCTACGAAGCCGCCTTGCAACAGCTAACATCACGGATTTAGACGGATTCATCGGATTACACGGATTCGTTCTGTTGTTTGATCCATTTGATGATCTGCGCCTTAGTCATGCAAAAAGGACAACTCATATGGGTTGTCCTTTTTCGTTGTCGAACTATGGCTGGCGGTTCACCGCTTAGCGCATCATGTAGCTCAAGCTCAGCAGAACGAATCCGTGTAATCCGATGAATCCGTCTAAATCCATGATATTAGAAGCTATTTACGGAGAAGCCCCCGTCAACGCTGATGGTTTGGCCCGTGATGTAGGCGGCGGCGGGCAGGCACAGGAAGGCCACGGCGGCACTTACCTCTTCCGGCTCCCCAACGCGCCGCATGGGCGTGCGACTCAGCACTTCATTCAGGTAAGCCTCGTTGCCCAGCACTCCGGCGGCCAGCGGGGTTTTGATGTACCAGGGCGCCACGCAGTTCACCCGAATACCCAGCCCGGCCCACTCCACGGCCAGGTTGCGGGTCAGCTGAATCAGGGCCGCCTTGGTCATGCCGTAGACGGCGCCGGTGCGCACGTGGGCCAGCCCCGCCACCGAGGAAATATTCACGATGCTGCCCCCGCCGGCAGCTACCAGCAGCGGCTGCACCCCCCGACTTAGCTCCCAGGCCGAATCCAGGTTGGTAGCCAGCAGGTAGCGGTACTCCTCCTCGGAGTACTCCACGGTGGGCTTGCGAATGTTGGTGCCCACGTTATTAACCAGAATATGCAGCTGTGGCCATTGCTGCCCTACCGTAGCCAGCAGGTGGGCCCGGCCGGCCGGGGTGCTCATGTCGGCGGGTAGGGCGTGGGCGTTCAGGCCCTGCTGGTGCCACTGCGCTACCTGCTGCTCCAGGTCGGAAGCCGTGCGGGCTACGGCTAGCACGGTAGCACCCAGGGTCAGCAGTTCAGTTGCAACGGCCGCGCCAATGCCTTTGGAAGCGCCCGTAACCAAGGCCACCTGGCCCGTTAGGTTCCAGCGCCCCGGTTGGGAAGATGAAGTGTGCATGATGAATTTCTTGAATGCGTAAAATTCTGCGCTCGGTAAGGATACGCCCGCCGGCAAAAGTGTGGGCAGTCAGCCACAAAGCAATACGTAAGGAGATAAGTAACTCTGGGTAAAAGGAGATACTGTGGTTTTAATAATTAAGTAAGCAAAACAGTAAAAATTGAAAATAATGTTAGTAAAAGAGGTAATGATTGTAAAATATGTAATTTGGCATGTGCTTTATTGTCAGCGTGCGCAATAAGGCACTGCGTCGATTTTGCTCAGTTCTTCTTTTCCACAACCAGCTCATCCAGTATGCTACACAAATACTCCGCGGTAACCCTGCTGTTGCTTGGGGGCTTGACCTCAACTACCCTGGCCCAGGATTTTTCCCGGGTGCAGAGCAAAGTCCTCCACGATAACGGCACGCCTTACATGGTGCAGTTCCGCTCAGCGGCTATGGCTTACAAGCTCAGCGAGGCCAGCAAAGTGCTCCGCGAACAGCTGCAACTCACTACCGACGACCAGATGCTCCGGGCCAAAACCACGACCGATGAGCTGAATTACGTGCACGAGAAGTACCAGCAGTTCTACAAAGGCATCAAAGTAGAGCATGCGGCCTACACGGTGCACGCCCAGAAAGGCGACGTAACCAGCATCAGCGGCCAATTTGAGCGCATCAGCGGCCTGAACGTGACGCCCTCGCTTACGGCATCGGCGGCCCTGGAGCGGGCTATGTCGTTTGTGGGCGCTACAAAGTATATGTGGCAGGACGCCGCCGAGGAAGCCGGCCTGAAGCAGCTGGAAAACAACCCGGCCGCTACCTACAAGCCCCAGGGCGAGCTGGTAATTGTGCGCAACCAGCGCTCCAATAATCCGCTGACAGCGGGCAAGGCTACGCTGGCCTGGAAGTTCAACGTATACGCCCAGCAGCCCCTGAGCCGCGCCTTTATTTACGTAGATGCGCACAGCGGTGAGGTAGTACTGCAGGATGCCATTATCAAGCACGCGGCGGCTACCGCTACGTTTGCCACGGCTTACAGCGGCACCCGTTCCCTGGCCAACGAAACGGTAGTAGCCGGCCAGTACCGCCTGCGCGAGTACACCCGCGGCCTGGGCATTGAAACCTACAACGCCCGGAAAGGCAATAGCTACACGGCCGCCGTTGACTTCACCGACGCCGACAACAGCTGGACGGAGTACAACAACGCCAACTTCGACAACATAGCCGGCGACGCCCACTTTGGTGCCCAGGCCACCTACGATTACTGGAAGCTGGTGCACAACCGCAACTCCTTCGACAATGCCGGCGCGAAAATCAAGAGCTACGTGCACTTCGACGACACGCCCGGCGACGGCGTGGGCTATGAAAATGCGTACTGGAACGGCTCGGTCATGACTTACGGCGACGGCGCTACCCGTTTCCGCCCCCTGACGGCCCTGGATGTGTGCGCCCACGAAGTGGGCCACGCCGTGTGCGAAAAAACGGCCAACCTAACCTATCAGAACGAGTCGGGTGCCATGAACGAAGGCTTCTCCGACATCTGGGGCGCCGCTATTGAGCAGTACACCGCCGCCAAGCTGGGCCTGACCAAATCGACCTGGCTGATTGGCGAGGACATCGACAAGCAGCAGCCGGCCCTGCGCTCCATGAGCGACCCGAATTCCCAGGGCCAGCCCGACACCTACAAAGGCACCTACTGGAAAGCCACCACTACCTCCCCCACCTCGGCCAACGATTACGGTGGCGTGCACACCAATTCGGGCGTCCTGAACCACTGGTTCTACATTCTTTCGGTGGGTAAGAGTGGTACCAATGACATTGGCAGCGCCTATTCCGTGACTGGTATTGGCATAGATGCCGCCGCCAAAATTGCCTACCGCACCGAAAGCGTGTACCTGACGGCTTCCTCTACGTACGCCAACGCCCGCACGGCGTCCATTTCGGCCGCCACGGACCTGTATGGGGCGGGCTCGGCCCAGGTAACGGCCGTTACCAACGCCTGGTACGCCGTAGGCGTGGGTGCTGCCGCCGGTGGTACCACGCCTCCGCCCACCACGCCCACGTACTGCGCTTCTAAAGGCACCAGCACCGCCTACGAGTGGATTGACTACGTGAAGCTGGGCACTATTGCCCGCACCTCGGCTGCCGATGGCGGTTACTACAACGGCACGGCTACTTCTACCTCCCTTGCTGCGGGCTCCTCGCAGACCATCAGCTTCTCGGCCGGTTTCGCCTCCACGGCTTACACCGAGTACTGGAAAGTATACATCGACTACAACCGGAACGGCGTGTTTACCGATGCCGGCGAAACGGTAGTATCAGGCTCCTCGGCCAGCACGGGCACGCTCACGGCTACCTTCACGGTGCCCACCACGGCTAAGTCGGGCGCCACCCGCCTGCGCGTAATTATGAGCGACGCCTCGGCCACCACCAGCTGCAACAGCTACAGCTACGGCGAAACCGAAGACTACACGGTGAACATCACTGGCGGTACCCTGGCCCTGGATGGGGGTAGCAGCAGTGTGGCTTCCCTCACTAGTGGCGGCACTACTGCCCTAAGCAACTCGGTTGAGAAAGCCGTGACGCTCTTCCCGAACCCTGCTTCCGACGAGCTGAACATTGCCCTGGCCAGCAAGGCCCCGGTGCTGTCGGCAACGGTAACGGACCTGCGCGGCGCCCGCGCGGCCAACGCCCGCTTCGAGAATGGCAAGCTGAACGTAAGCGGCCTGAGCAAAGGCATTTACCTGCTCACAGTTAGCGACGGTCAGAAAACCTTCCACGAGCGGTTCGTGAAAGAATAGCCGGGCAAGAAACTCCCAGCACAAAAAAGCCCACCAGTTGGTGGGCTTTTTTGTGAGCGAACAGTCCCGAAAACGCAAAAAGCCCGACTCACGGCCGGGCTTTTTGCGTTGCTACGGTTGCTGGTTACCGCCGCCACGGAGCGTATTCCAGTTTCAACTCCACCTGCCCGAAACCATCGTTGCGGTCAGAAGAAGAGCGGCCGCTCACCGGGCTGATATCATCTAGTTGATCCGTGGTAGTGAAGGAGTAGGCTCCTTCAATGGAGGCGTTCAGTTGGGAGGTCAGGCGCAGGGTAAGCCCGATGCCGACGGGCACTACCAGGGCCATGGCGGGGTAATCGTTGCGCTCAGAAGGCAGGAACACGGTATTGTCATCGGGGCGCATCGTGCCATTGTAAGCCTTGGGGCTGTAGAGCAGAAAGCCCACGCCGGCTTTGATGTAGGGTTTAACCAGGGCCGCCGGCCGGCGCGGATCGGCAAAGGCTGCCTCGTCGCGGAAGGGCTCAAACCGCACCAGCACTACCCCCGACCCGTTGCGGCCCCGGAAGGCCAGGTTGCGCTCTACCAACTGGTCCTTGGCACCTAGCTGCACGTAGGATGCCTCACCCCCCACGTGCCAGTGAGGGCGCACTTTGTAGAGCAGCCCGGCGCTAAAGCTAGGCCCTACGAACTGCTCGCCCAGACCACTGGTCAGGTCGCCGCTGTACAGCCCCACGCCCCCGCCCAGCGTAAACCGAATGGGTCCGCGGTAGTAGGGGCGGGCATTGCCATCGTAATAGCGGCGGCGGCGTTCGGGGCCACCATCCTGGGCGGTTGCTTGCTGGGTTAGGGCCAGGCCCGAGAGCAGCATTAGGGCGGAAGAAAGAGGACGAATGTTCACGCGGGTAGACGGTAGGTGAGCCCCCCGGCATACGCGGCCGGAGCGGTAGTCGTTGCCTAACGCCAGCAAGCAGGCCTTTATTTGAACTTGCCCTGCGGATCGGGAAGGTGGGTGAGCAGGTCGGAAACCAAGTCAAAATCAACCGCTGAAAGGTCGGTACTCTGGGCTTTGTGCACGGCGGCCCAGGCTTGGTCGTACTTTTCCTGGTAGTAATAGCCGCGGCCTAGCTGCTGCCAAGCTACGGCATTGGTGGCGTCCTGGGTGGTGGCTTTTTCCAGCAGCTCAATGCCCGTGGTCAGGTCCTTTTTCTTTTTGGTCTGCTCGTAGCGCATCAGGTGGCTGGTGCCCAGGTCACTGAGTAGCAGGTTGTTGGTGGGTGCTAGGGCCAGGCCGCGGGTAAGCAAGTCAATGGCTTGGTCGGGGGTAGCGTTGCGGCTGACCACAATGCCCAGGCCGCGGTAGGCGTCGGCATTGGCGGGGTCCAGTACCCAGGCCAGGTTAAAGCGGTAAGCGGCCGTATCGGGCTGGCTTTCCCGCAGGTACTCGTAGCCTTTGGTGCTGAAAAAGCGGCTGGCTTCCGCCCGCGAAGCAAAGCTACCGGCTACCTTGGTCAGGTAAGTAGAACCTACCAGTTGCTCGGCCTGGGTGGGCGTAAGGCCCCCGAACAGGGGTTGCAGGCGGCGGGCGGCGGTAGTCATTTCCAGGGCCGGGCCAGTTGATTTGCTTTTGCGCTGGGCCTGCACCGGTGCGGCACTCCACAGGAGCAGGGCCGCGGCAAGTAAAAAAGTGGATTTCATAAAAGCCTAACGAACAGTAGCGCCGAAAAGTAAGCGTCGGGAAAGTCTCAAAGATAACCCACGGCAGGCAACCTGCGCCCGGGCTGCCCGTTGGTCCTTCCGGGCGGGCCACGCAATCCGGCCGAAGCCGGGGAGCGTACCTGCTTTCTGCCGTTTTATGTTCCGTATGCCCACGTTGTTTTTTCGGGTTCTGCCCGCTGTGCTAGTGCTTGCCTTGCTGCTGGCCGTTGCCACTGAATATGCTACGGCCCGCCCTAGCCGCCGCACCCAGGACCTGGCCTACGTGCCCGCCACCGACTCCGCTTACCACGACCAACGGCACCGGCTGGATGTGTATGCGCCCAAGGCCAGCAGCCCTGCGCTACGGCCCGTGGTGGTGTTTATTCACGGCGGCAACTGGAACAGCGGCAGTAAAAACCTGTACTCGTTTATTGGCCGGCGGCTGGCCAAGCAGGGCGTGGTAGCGGTTATCATTAACTACCGCTTGGCCCCGCTGGTGCAGGTGCCGCAAATGGCCGACGACTGCACCCGAGCCGTTATCTGGACCGCGAACAACATCACGAAATACGGCGGCGACCCCAACCGCATTTTTGTAATGGGCCACTCCGCCGGCGGGGGCCTGGCCGCGCTGCTGGCCGCCGATAACCGCCTGTTTGCGCGGCGAGGGGTAGCCCAAAACCCGGTGCGCGGGGCTATTCTGGACGACCCCGCCGGCCTGGACATGTTCGATTACCTCCAGAAAAAGCAGTACGCCGGCGACGCCCAGTACCTCGTGTCATTCGGGCAGAAGCCGGAAGGCTGGCGGGAAGTATCGGCCCTCTACCACGTGACGACCCAAAGTCCGCCCTTTCTGGTGTACGTAGGTGGCGAAACTTACCCGTCAATTCAAAGCAGCAGTGAGCGGTTTCGGCAAAAGCTGACGGCGCTGGGCCGGGCGCCGGGCTACCGGGTGCTGCCGGGCAAAAACCACATTCCGATGGTGCTGCAGCTGTACTGGCAGCACAACATCATTTATCGGGAATTGCTGGCCTTCGTTGGGCTGACACCCCGGCCGGCGGGGTAGGCCAGCTTAGCCGAACAGCGTCGTCTGGGTCAGGGGCTGTTCAAAGGCCAACAGCCACCGCTTGCGGTCCAGGCCGCCGGCATACCCCGTCAGTTGCCCACTGGCCCCGATGATGCGGTGGCAAGGCCAGATAATCGTCAGTGGATTTTGACCGTTGGCGGCTCCCACAGCCCGCACGGCCGCCGGGTTGCCCAGGTGGCGGGCCAAGTCCAGGTAGGAAGCAGTACGGCCGTAGCCCACAGTGGGCAGGCTAGCCCAGACCCGGCGCTGAAAGTCGGTGCCAGCCGTCACGGCCAGCGGCAGGTCAAACTCGCGCAGCTCCCGGTTAAAGTAAGCCCGTAGCTGCCGGTGGGGCTCCTGCAAGCAAACCGGCGCGGGCGCCGTTGCAGCAGCCTCGGAAACCGCCGTAAGCAAGTGCTGCTTCACGAACTGTACCTCGTGTAAGCCCGCCTCCGTACCCCGTAGCTCCAACAGGCCCAGTGGGGTAGGTAAATAAGCAATAGCCTCGGTCATGGTAAAAAGGGAAAGATCAAAAATACGCACTTGCCCGACCGTATCTACGTCCTAAAATCCGATATTTGCGGGACTGTTCAGCGGCGAAAAGTGCAGACTGGCAGTGAGATGGGAAGATTCTGGCCTAAATAGTTTATCTTGTTGAAATAGTACCAACCCGGAAAATGTACAAAAGGCGTAGGGTTTTCCGAGCTGCTGCTATCAGGTTTCGTTTCCCCTGATTTGTCCACCCAAAGTTTCCACATTGTGCGATATTTACTAGTCTGTTCCCTGGCTTGGCTGGGTTTCACTGGCGGCACGTCTGCTGCCGCCGCTACGCCCGGCCGGCCCGAAGCCAGGCCCTTGGCTGCTGCTGCGGGTAAGGTGGTGAAGCCAGTGCAAGGGTTTGGTACCGGCCTGACGGGCTTTTACTTTACCAATGGCAGCCTGGCCGGCGCCCCGGCCCTACAGCGAGTTGATGGCGCCATTGACTTCCGGTGGGGAATAGCTGCGCCGGCTGCCGGCGTACCGGCTGACAATTTTTCCGTGCGCTGGGAAGGGTTGCTGGCCGCACCAAGCACCGGCCGTTACCGCTTTGTGGCTCTTACCTCGGATGAGGTTCGGCTGTGGGTGAACGGCAAAAAAGTGCTGGATACCTGGGACGGAAAAAAGAACAGCACCCTCGACCCGAATGTAAGCCTAGCCGCCGGGGAAAAGACTACCATCCGGCTGGAATACAACGATGGCGGCGGCGAAGCAGGCATACAGCTGCAGTGGGTGCCGCCAGGACAGGCTGCGCAGGTTATTCCCATGGGTAACCTCTACCCCTTGGGCTCTCCCACCACTCCCGACCCGGCTGGTCCGCGCCCGGCTCCGGTAGCCAAAGCCGCTACGCCCAAGCCGGCCCCAGTTGCCAAAACGGCCGCTACTCCTGCCGCCAAACCCAAGCCAGCCGCTACTTCCGCTGCGAAGCCTGCTACGGCGGCTAAGCCAGCGGCACCCGCCAAAACTTCTCCCAAACCCGCCCCGGCCCCTAATGCCGCCACCCTAGCGGCGAAAGCCAAGGCCGATGAAAAAGCCGCCGCCAAAGCTGCCGCCAAGGCCAAAGCGGCGGCTGAAGCTGCGGCCGCCGCTACTCCGCCCGTGCCCCTGACTCCCGGTGTGTACACCCTAACGGTACGCACCACGGGGGCTCCGCTGGAAGTGCCTGACGAAGGCCGCTACGCCAGCCGGGTGCTGGACCCCAACAGCAAAGCCAAGGCCCCGCAGTGGAAAATTGAGCCGGCCGGCGAAGGTTTCTACCGCATTTCGGTGCAGGGCAGCAACAAGGTGCTGGAGGTACTGGGCAGCTCCACCTCTAACGGGGCCCCTATGAGCCTGTGGAACTACTATAGCGGGAACAACCAGATCTGGCGCATTGAGGAAGTGGGCGGCGGCTACTACAAGCTGCTGGCTAAGCACAGCCGCAAAGCCCTTTCCGTCAGAGACTCCGCTGACGTTGCTGAAGGGGGCGGCGTGGAGCAGCGGCGCTACGCCGGCAAGGAAGCCCAGCAGTGGAAGCTAACGGCCGTAGCCCCGGCCCAGGCCCCGCCGGTAGTAGCGGCCATGAGCCTGCCCGGCGTGGGAGCCAACCAAATGAGTGTGTACCCCAACCCCAGCAACGGGGTCGTGCAGATGTCGTACCAGTTGGGCCAGGAAAAGCCGCTGGGCTGGGTGCTCTACAACCAGCGCGGTATTGCCGTGCGCGTATCAGACTACCGCAAGCAGCCGGCCGGTCCGCACCACCAGTCCCTCGACTTCACGGACCTGCCCGCCGGCGACTACAACCTGAACCTGACTGTAGGCACCGAAACCACCAAACTCCCCCTGATTATCCGCCGTCCTTCGGCAGAAAGTTCTCAGGCCCAGGCCACTTCGGGCCAATAAGCCCTAACAGTGTAACTCCCACCAAAATGCCCGCCGCTTGGCTCCAAACAGGAGCTGAGCGGCGGGCATTTTTTGCGAGCTGGTTTGGCAGGCTAGGCAGGAACTTACGCTTTGTAATCAGGTAGCTGCGCCCACAAACGCTCAAATTCCGTTGCGTAGCGCGCCACTACGGCTGGCTCCGGGGTGATGAGCAGGTTTTCCAGATTGTGCTCGGCGGCCGAGCGGGTCCAGTTGTAACTGCCCGTGAGCACCCGCCGGCGGTCAGCCACGGCAAATTTGTGGTGCATGTGGTAGTCGGTGCAGTCGGTACGTACGGCTAGGCCCGCGGCGTGAAGCTGGCGCACATCGGAGCCCCGGTCAAAGAGCTTGTCGTTATCCGTCAGGATGCGCAGCCGTACGCCCATCCGGTGCGCGGCGAGCAGCGCATCTGTCAGCCGGTCATCCGCTACTGTAAACACGCAAACGTCCAGGGTAGTCCGGGCCTCCAGAATAAACCGCCGAATGGCCGCCACACACTCCGGGCCAGGACTGAAATACACTTCGGCGCCGCTCTGGGGCTCCGCAAGCGGCAGGGCAGCATCGGGCAACAGAATAGTGGCCGCTTCTAGCCACTCTACCACGGCCTTGTCTTTGAAGGTGTTGAACCGCTCCCGGGCCAAGGCAAATACCTGGTGGCGCAACTGCCCCACGTCGCCGCCCTGCCCGGCAAAGCTCGCCAGCCGGTCGCGCAACTGGTGAGCTTCCGCCGGGGAAAGATTTACGTCTGCGAAGGCCTGCTGAAACTGCCGGAGCAGCTCCGCCGAGGCGGGGGTAGGGCTACCGTTCATGGCTTACTTCAGGAGAAAGAAAGCTGCTCGGCGGGCTGCCGCAGAGCTTTGGCCACGACGTACTGGGCCTGGGTTAGCGCATCGGCGGAGGGCTCGTGCAGCAGGCGGGTCAGGCCGGGAGCGGGCTGGGTCAGGTCGGCGTCCCAGAGGCCCGCCCGGTGCCAGGGCGTGAGGTGGTCCCAGTCGGGCCGGTCGATGATGGGGTAGAGGCAGACGCCCAGCAAAGGCACGCCGGATTTAATGGCGCGGGCTGCCTCGCGGGCTATCATGTTCAGCCACAGCGGGCGGTCCTGGCCGGGGTGGCTGGTTTCCGTGAGCACAACGGGCCGGCCGTAGCGGCGGTAGGCCTGCTTCAGCAGGTGGCTAAGGGGGCGGAAGCGCGGGTCGTTATAGTCGTTGGCCCAGGGCAGGGTCTGATGCGGCTCCAGCTGCCACTGGTTATCATAGTAGAAATTGAACCCGAGCAGGTCCAGGTACTCCGGGCGGCCACCCAGCTCGGGGCACAGGCGTCCGGCCAGCATGTCCACGCTCTGGAACTGGTTCAGGTGAAACTCGCGGGCGCGGCGCGTTTCGGCGGGGCCGGCGCCGTGGCGGGGCACAATGTTAATCAGGGGCTCCGTGGTCAGAATCCGGATGCCAGGGTCGGCCTCGCGCAGGGCGGCTACGCCTTCGATGTAAGCTCGCATCAGCCCACGCTTTACTTCCCAGCCCTGACCCACGCAGTAGGGCGAGGTGCCGCGCACATCGCCGCCCAGCCAGCTCATAAAGCTGACTTCATTAATGGGCGTTACAATGAGGACGTCATCGGGGCGCTGGCTGCGGTAAAACTCCACGAAAGCCCGGCACAGGTGGGCAAACCGACGGGCAAACATGGGGTGCAAGGGCGTCAGGTCGTCGGGGTAGCCGAAGTGGCACAAGTCCCAAACCTGCTGGATACCGTGGCGCTGGCCCGCGTCTAGCAGTACTTGTACTGTGCTCCAGTCATAGTGGTAGGGAGTGCGCTCTACCTGGCTCCAGCGGATGCCTTCGCGCACGGTGCCCAGGTTAAAGGCGCGCACGGCCTGGTAGTCGTCGTCGAGGAGTTGGAGGTGGCCGGTGAGCGTGAGAAAGTCGACGCGGTTGCCGAAGGCATTCTGCTGGTCGGTGCACTCAAAGCCAGCCATCCAGAAGGAGGAAAAGGGGGAGTTAGCGAGAAAGTCGTGTGGCATAGCAGCAGGAAAGGAGGAACGGATGCGGCGGCAACAGGAGCCGCCGGGGCAGGAGTGGCCCTTAAATTGGGGTCGAGGTAGGGTCTGGCGGCGCCAGCGGGTTACGTTGCTTGCCGGCCAGGCCAGTAGCCTCAATAAAGATGCGCTTAAATTCCGGGTACTTAGCCCGAATTCTATCTTGAAGCTCGTCTACGGTTTTTTCAACCTCAACGGCCGATAAATGGTCATGGAAATCAACGTCCAGGGCCAGTACCACGTCCTGAGGGCCAAGGTACATGGTCAGGGGCCGGCGAATTTGCTCAACTCCGGGCTGCTGCCGGGCCAGTGCTTCCAGGGCATCCAGGGTTTCTTCTGCTACCCCTTCGCCTACCAGCAGGCCCTTGGTTTTATAAATCAGGAACACGGCCACCGATACCAGCAGCACGCCAATGCAAATGGAGGCGGCCCCATCGAGGTAAGAGTTTGCGAACTGGTGCCCGAAGTACACCCCAGCCAAGGCAATGGTAAGCCCCAGCAGGGCCGCTAGGTCTTCCATCAGAATGGCGAATACGGAAGGGTCCTTGCTGCGCCCAAGCGTGGCCCAAAAGCCGGCCTCGCCGCGGCTCTTGTTGAACTCGCGGAAAGCTAGAAAGCAGGAAATGCCTTCAAAAACCAGCGAAAGGCCCAGCACCCAGTAGTTCCAGGTGGGGTCCGTGATGGGGGCCGGATGCTTGATGTGCTCAATACCCTCGTAAAACGACATGCCGCCGCCCACAGAAAACACTAGAATAGCCACAATCAAGGACCAGAAATACAGTTCCTTGCTGCGGCCGAAAGGGTGACGCGGGTTGGCCGGCTTTTGGGCCTGATGCACCCCAAATAAAATCAGCAGCCCGTTGCCACTATCGACAAGGGAGTGAATACCCTCCGAAAGCATGGCCGAGCTGCCGGTAAAAAAGGCCGCCACAAACTTGCTGATGGCAATGGCGACGTTGGCCCCAATGGCTCCGTAAATGGCAATTTTAGACGAGGACTGTGATGCCATGTGCTAGAGCTAGGGCGCAGATAAAGAAGAAGCTAACAAGACAAACGGCACCCCGCCCGGTAACAGCCATTTAGCGGCCATAGCCACCAGGCGGCTGCCGCGAAGATGCGGCTAAATTCCGGGCAACCGGTGCCTGCTCCCCGCTGCCGGGCATGTCAGCTCAGCATGCTGCCTAAGCCGGCGCGGCAGCGCTGCACCGTGGAATCAGGCAGAATCGAGAGCAGTATTGCCAAGTAATCCAACCAACGGAGCTACTTCAGCGGGACGAGCCGGAGGAGTTGTGGGGCATAGAAAGCGCAGTGATTGAGTTGGTGGTACGAAACCCGGCAAACTCAGGTTGGATCAGCCCGCGGGCTGGCCGGAGCCGGGTTCGTTGCGTAGGCGTGTGAACAATCGGGGCTTCTGCGGATTGTACAGCTTCACCTCGTTTCCTATGGATCAGCCTCCTTCTACTCCCGCGCCAGCGGCCGCCCCGGCCCCGCCACCCTTGCACCGCCGGCTAGGGCTGGTGCAGGCCACGGCCCTGAACATGATTGACATGGTGGGCATCGGGCCCTTCGTGACGCTGCCGCTGGTGATGGGGTTCATGGGGCCGAACTTTCTGCTGGCCTGGCTGGTAGGCGCGGCCCTGAGCCTGGTAGATGGGCTGATCTGGAGCGAACTGGGCGCGGCTTACCCCGAGGCCGGCGGCTCCTACCGTTTCCTGAAGCTGGCCTACGGGGAGCAGAAGTGGGGCCGGCTGATGTCGTTTCTGTACGTGTGGCAAACCCTGGTGCAGGCCCCGCTGGTAGTTGCTTCCGGCGCCATTGGCTTTGCCCAGTACTTCGGCTACCTGGTGCCCTTAACCGAGTGGTGGCAGCCCAAGCTGGTATCGGGCGGGGTAGTGCTGCTGCTGCTGGCCCTGCTGTACCGGCAAATTGAGGACATTGGGCGGCTGGGCGTGCTGCTGTGGCTGGGCGTGCTGGGGCTCATGGGCTGGCTGATTCTGGGTGGGGTTACGCACGCTACCCACCCGGTAGCCTGGCTCCCGACTGGCGGGCTGGGGGCGTTGCCCGGGGCCTTGCTTTCCGCCGCCATGGGCCAGGCCACGGTCAAAACCATTTACAGCTACCTGGGCTACTACAACGTCTGCCACCTGGGCGGCGAGGTCCGGGAGCCCCACAAAATCATTCCGCGCAGCATCTTCCTGAGCATTCTGGGCATCATGGCCCTCTACCTGCTTCTGAACTGGAGCGTGGGCTCCGTCATTCCGTGGGCCGAAGCCAGCCGCTCCGAGTTCATCGTCAGCACGTTTGTGGAGCGGATTTACGGCGCTACGGCCGCCAAAGTAGCCACGGCGCTGGTGCTGTGGGTGGCGTTTGCCTCCTTGTTTGCCGTGCTGCTGGGCTACTCGCGCATCCCGTACGCCGCCGCCGCCGACGGGGAGTTTCTGCCCGTGTTTGCCCGCACCCACCCCACCAAGCACTTCCCGCACGTTTCCTTGCTGCTGCTGGGCGGGGTAGGGTTTGTGTTCAGCCTGCTTTTTAAGCTCGGCGAGGTTATCAGCGCCATTCTGGCCATGCGTATCCTGGTGCAGTTCGTGGGCCAGGCCGTGGGGCTGATGCTGCTGCGTCGCCGGCGCGGCACCGCGGGCCTACCCTTCCGGATGCCCCTGTACCCGCTGCCGGTAGTGGTAGCGGTGGCCGTGTGGCTGTGGGTGTTCTTCAGTATTCAGGACGGCGTGCAGCTGACGCTTACGGGGGCCACCACCGTGTTTCTGCCGTTTCAGCTGGCGGCCCTGCTCATGATGGGGCTGGGGGTAGTGGTGTTCTTGCTCTGGAGCAGAACTTTAAGGCGTTGGCCTTTTGAAAAGTAGCCCCCCCAGGACAGCGTGCTCCGGCACTACCTCAAGGGAGAGCCTACCGAATCAGGATGGTACCGGGCGGATGCTCCACGGGTTTGGCCTTGGTAAGCGTAATGGCCACAACGGCCTCCGGCACGGCGGGGGTAGCCGGCGTAACGCGCACTTGCCCAATGGCCTCCGGCACCATGCGCAGGGTTGCTACCTGCTCGGCGCTGAGCAGGCGGCCGTCAATCACCACCCGAAAAGGCCCGCGCACCCCGTGCCGACGGCTTATCTGCGCCAGCGACTGGCTGGCAATCGGTTTTGGGTAGCTGATGGCAACGATGCCCGCCCAATCCAAACCCGCCAGGAGCGGCGGCACATAGTTCGGCTTATAAATATGAACCTTGGCTATAGCAGCAGGGGTAAGCTGGGGCAAAAATCCGCTGCTCATGATGCTATTCGAGTTCAGCAGATACAGCGGCTCGGCTACCGCATATCTTGCCTTGCTAACCGCAACGGGGGGGTGCCCGTGGCCGCGGAAGGCGGATGCCGTCAGGCCCGCCAGAAGCAGGAAGCGGAATAGATGCTGGTTCATAGTAGCTAGATTATAAAGTAAGAACACACAGATAACGTCAGTAGCCGGCTCTCCCGGCTGGACTCCGGTACTACGCGGGCGGCGCTAGCCCAGCCACTTCTCGTAGCAGAAAAACCGCAGCCCGGGCCGGAAACCCAGCGTTATTTCGCCGGCGTAGCGGTAGCCCAGCTTCGGGAACAGCCGCTGGGTAGCCTGGTTTTCGGAGTTGGTGTCTACGCGCAGCACGCGCAAGCCTTGCTCGCGGGCCAGGTGCTCGGCCTCCTTCAGCAGCGCCTGGGCCAGGCCGTGGCCCTGGGCGGCCGGGTCCACGGCCAGCCGGTGGGTTACCAGGGCCGGCTCCGCGAAGTTCCAGTCGGCGTGGGCGTACTCGGCATCTTGGTCGTTGTGGGTGAGGGCGGCCACGGCGGCTACCGCGCCGTGCAGCTCCGCTACCCACAGGTGGCCCCGGGCAATATCCCGCTGAAACACCTGCTCGTTCGGGTAATCGAGGCTCCACTGCTGGTTGCCGCCGGCCTGCATCAGCGGCACTACCCTTCGAACAATGCCAAGAATGGCCGGAATATCAGAAGGCAGGGCGAGGCGCAACGGCGTTGACATAAGGAGCTACGATGGTAGGGTGGAAAGAACGCAGAAAAAAAGCGGAACGGGCCTGAGCCCGTTCCGCTTTTTTTCTGCGTTTGCGCATTAACCGCGGCGCAGCACTTCGGCCGCTTCCTTGGCAAAATAGGTCAGGATGGCATCGGCGCCGGCCCGCTTGATACTGGTCAGCACCTCCATCATGGTTCTTTCTCCATCAAGCCAGCCCTGCTGGGCCGCCGCTTTTACCATGGCGTACTCCCCGGATACGTTGTAGGCCGTCACCGGCAACTGGGTGTTGTCGCGCACTTCCCGAATCACGTCGAGGTAGCTCAGGGCGGGCTTAATCATCACCATGTCAGCGCCTTCCTGCTCGTCCAGGGCTAGCTCCAGCAGGGCCTCCCGGCGGTTAGCAGGGTTCATCTGGTACGTTTTTTTGTCGCCGCGCTTGGGGGCTGAATCCAGGGCGTCGCGGAAGGGGCCGTAGAAGGCGGAGGCGTACTTGGCCGTGTAGCTCATGATGCTCACGTGCGAAAACGCGTTGCTATCCAGCACCTCCCGAATCCAGGCCACGCGGCCGTCCATCATGTCAGAAGGGCCAATGATGTCGGCGCCGGCGCGGGCCTGAGCCAGGGCCATCTGGCCCAGCACCTCCAGGGAAGCGTCGTTGAGAATCTCGCCCGAATCGGGGTCTACAATACCGTCGTGGCCGTCGCTGGAGTAGGGGTCCATGGCCACGTCGGTCATCAACACTACCTCCGGAAACTGCCGCTTGATGTCGGCCACGGTTTTAAGGTAGAGACCTTCCATATTGGCCGACTCGCGGGCCAGCCGGTCCTTCAGCACCTCATTTACCTGCGGAAACGGCGCGAAGCTCTTGATACCCAGCTCCACGCAACGCCCAATTTCGTCGATAACCCGGTCGGCCGAAAACCGATGAATACCCGGCATGGACTTAATCTCTACCTGCTGGTTCTGGCCCTCGGTAATAAAAAGCGGGTAAATAAAGTCGTGGGTGGTGAGGCGGGTTTCCTGCACCATGTCGCGGATAACCTGGGACTTGCGGTTGCGGCGCGGGCGGTGCGTGGGCAGAATAGGCATGAGTAGCTTTCAGTTAGCGGTTAAGTTGACGGGGTAGAACAACCGCGGCAAAGGTAAGGTTGCGGAACTTGGCAGCTCAGGGCTACCACTGGTTCACAAAGCCCAGGAAGCCCAGCACGACGGCTGCCAAACCTACCACAGCTACCACAATGCCAGCAGTAGAACCAATAATGGCTCCCGCAAGCAGGCCAACGGTCCCTACAACTGCCAGCAGTACGAAAGTACCGGCGTTGGGCCCGAAGTGCAGCTCACGCGGGCTCCGATATTGGAACGACGGTTTCCGCTGCGGACGGTGCCGCACGGCACCCGGGCGGATGTGGCTGGTGGCTTCGGAAGGCTGCCGCCACCGGGCTGCCGGGTACGGTGGTTTGCTCTGGCTCCGGGAGGAGAGCGGCAGGCGCTGGTTGGCTGGCAGGATCATCTGCGCCACCTTCGCGGCGGGCGGCGAGGCAGAGCTTATCGGCACGTTTGGTCCGGCAACCACTGCCGTTGGCCGAAACGGAAACGCAGTCTTTTCACTCCGGCAACCCGTAGCCAAAGCACTGGCAAGCAGCAGGTATTTATACCGGCGGGAGTTTATAAACTTCACAATATAAGCTGGCTACATATTGAAAAACTCCTGGAAGATTTCCAGCCACGCGTGCTGGCCGCCCATACCCAGGACCACGAAGTAGTAACCCAGAATCACAATCAGCGCCCCCACGCCCAGCCCCAGCCAGCCACCCAGCAGCAGCCCGGTTACTACTCCCGCTGCTATCAGCAACCCACCCAGCAGCAAATGGAAGGTGTCCCGCTTGGCCGGAAGCTGCGGGTGCCGCCGGGCCGCGGCCTCCGGGCGGCGGCGAATAGTAACTTGGTGATGAGTGTGTTGGGCAACCTGGGGTGCACGGGCCCCTTGCCGCGGGCCAGGCCGGACCGGAGTAGCAGCGGGAGCCACGGGGGTAGGCGCCGGCCGCGGGGCCACGGACGGTGCCGGGGCAGCAGTGGCAGGCGGCGTTCCGGACGCCGGGGTTGAGGTAGGAGGAGAAGCCGGCCGAAACGTAAAGGCCACCTGTTCGCTGCGGCAGCCAGTACACAGCAGCGCAATTGCCGCCCAGCCGCGGCACCATCTAAGTAAAAGCATGGCCCAAGGTAAAACAAACCCCGCGTCGGGCCTCTTTTCTGGCGCTCTGAACAGGCCGACGGAAAACGCCACCGCCGCGGCCCTGCCCCCGAAGGCTGGACCACGGCAGCGTGGTGTATGAAAATCAGAGTAGAGGCTTGGCGCGCCAGGTGCGGCGGCTTATTGCTGGCGGAAGGCGGCGGCCTCGGCGGCCGTTACCTGCACCCGGGTAGCCTGGGGCCCCTGGGAATCGTGCAGCAGCAAAACCGTAGTGGCCGTGTCCGTAGCAAACGACATCACCGGACCTAAATGCCGGGCCTGAAACGCCGACCGGGTGGTTTGGCAGCTGCTTGCCAACATTGACACCAGACCACACAGCAGAAGCAACCGACGAGTACGCATAACGAGTAGAGGTTGAAGTAGTAATGAGTCAAAACTACTACCTCAGCTACCGCCCTGCTGGCTTCTTCGGCTAACCGGCTGCCGGGCCCCGCCAGAAGCGCGGTTTTGTCGGTGGGCGTGGCAGCGGGTCCGCCAATTAGCTGGCCGAAGCTGCCGCAGCCCTCTGGTGGCTGGCTCGCCGCCGCAGCCGGAAGGCCAGTATTGCCAATAGAATCCCGAAGGCAAACGCGTAAGCCCCAACCCACCAGGCAATAACCAGGGCGCCCGTAATCGGCCTCATCATGAGTATCAGCCCGAACAGTACCGAAAGCAGGCCCCCGGCCATTAGCACCCACTCCCCGGTTATTTGCTTGCGCAGCCGAATGGCCGAGCCAATCTGGAGCAGCCCGGTAACCAGGGCCCAGATGGCTACCACGTACAGAAGCACCAGGGAGGTAAGATCGGGCCAGGCTAGGGTCAAGGCGCCGGCTACCAGACTGACGGCTCCTTCCATCACCAGGGCCCACCACCGCGGTTGGTTGCGCCCCCCGCGAAAGGCCGTGAGTAGGGTCAGCACGCCATTTACCAGGCAATAGGCCCCAAACAAGGTTATCAGCACCAGTAAGGTCAGGCCGGGCATTATAAAGGTGAGCAACCCGAATAGCACAGCTGCCAGTCCGCGCAGGGCCATTACCCACCAGTTTGAATACATAACTGACTGTAGCATAGATGCTAGTCATAGAGTTTGTGAAGAATGCTCCAACATACTCCCGCAGCCAAATCCGTGTTGGGGCCGCGCCGGCCAACGGGCTTAAATTCAGTGTTTCCCGGCGGGGCTGCTCCGTTTTTGTGCGGAGTAACCGGATAAACCGTACGACAATCAGGTCGTGTACTACGCCAAAGCGGGGCCCCTACCTAGAGGCCCCGCTTGCAAGAGGGTACTTCAGCGAAATGTCTTGCTCGGTAAGCAAACCCTGCGGGCAGGCGAAGAAGGTAGGCCCGTTTTCACGCAGCCTAGAACTCCTGAATTACCTGCTCAATAATGTCGCAGACCTCGTGGAGCTGCTCTTCGGTAATAACCAGGGGCGGGGCAAAGCGAATAATGTCGCCGTGGGTGGGCTTGGCCAGTACGCCGCGCTCCATCAGGGTTACGCACACGTCCCAGGCCGTGCGGCCATCGGGGTGGGGCTTGATAACCACGGCGTTGAGCAGGCCCTTGCCGCGCACGAGCTCTACTACCTCGGGGCGCTGCTGCTGCACCCGGCGCATCCGTTCCCGGAATACCTCGCCCAGTACGCGGGCATTTTCGGTGAGCTTTTCCTCCAGCAGCACATCCAGCGCGGCCCGCAACACCACCGAAGCCAACGGGTTGCCCCCGAACGTGGAGCCGTGCTGCCCAGGCTGAATGGTAAGCATAATTTCGTTGCGGGCCAGCACCGCCGACACTGGCAGCACGCCCCCGCTCAGGGCCTTGCCCAGAATCAGAATGTCGGCGTGTACGCCCTCGTAGCACACGGCCAGCAGCTCGCCGGTGCGGCCCAGCCCGGTCTGGATTTCATCGGCAATGAAGAGCACTTTGTGGGCCTTGCAAATGGCCGCGGCCTGGGCCAAATAGCCCTCCGAAGGCACCATTACCCCGGCTTCACCCTGAATGGGCTCCACCAGGAAAGCGCACACGTGCGGGTCTTTCACGGCTTCTTCCAGGGCGGCCAAATCGTCGTAAGGCACTACCTGGTAGCCGGGCGTGTACGGTCCGAAGCCACCCGTAGAGTCCGGGTCGGTGCTAAAGGAAATAATGCCGGTGGTGCGGCCGTGGAAGTTGTGCTCGGCCACCAGAATCCGGGCCTGATTGGGGGCAATGCCTTTCTCCTGGTAGCCCCACTTGCGGGCTAGCTTCAGGGCGGTTTCCACGGCCTCGGCCCCGGAGTTCATCAGCAAAGCTTTGTCGTAGTTGAACAGTTCGCAGAGCTGCTTTTCGGCCAGGCCCAGCTGGTCGTTGAAAAAGGCGCGCGAGGTAAGCGTGAGCTTCTGGGCCTGCTCGGTAAGGGCCCCAATAATGCGTGGGTGGCAGTGGCCCTGGTTTACGGCCGAGTAAGCCGACAGAAAGTCGTAGTAGTGTTTGCCTTCCACATCCCAGAGGTGCACGCCCTCGCCCCGGGCCAGCACCACGGGCAGCGGATGGTAGTTGTGAGCCCCGTACTGGTCCTCCAGCGCCATAAGCTCCTGGCTGCGACTGGTTGGGGTTAGCACGTCGGAAGTGGGGTGGGTGGGGGCAGACTGCATAACAAGGGTGGTTTGGGTTAACAGCGGACTCAACTAGCTCAAAACTACGGAAAAAGGCTTGCCTGGTAAGGAGGCACCAACGCAAACTCGGCTATAACCATTTGCCTACTCCGGGGAGTAAGAGAAAAGTGTTGCTTTGTAAATACCTGAAGCTCAGCCGTATATACTATTCGGTGGTATTCCGGTTCACTCTCCAGAGCAGCTCCTGATGCTATGGCAGTTGGTTTTGTGCGCCGTCACCCCGCGTGGACGTTTACGTTGGTCTTGCTCGCGCTCCTGGCGTTGGGTAGCGGCTGGGCCTACTTTTCAACCAATAAGGGCAAGGAACTGTTGCCAACCCTGGAAAATACTTCCCTGGCCATCAACAACATCACGGCCGACCGCCTACAGGCCCAGATGAAGACGGATTTGCGCAACCACATGCCCGTGACGCTGCAAATCGACAGCCTGAGCTACCAGACCCGCGTGGAGGGCAAGCTGCTGGCGGAAGGCACCAAAGACAAACCTACGGTAATGCAGGCCAACACCGTAAGCCACCTGCAGCTGCCCATGTCCGTGGATTTAAGCAACGTCAAGAACACGCTCAAAAACAGCCAGCAGGATTGCGTCGACGTGCAAATGACCATGAGCCTCTATACCCGCCTACCCGTGGCGGGCCCCCAGAAGATTCCGGTGAACATCACCAAACGGGTGTACCTGCCGAAGCTGCCCAAGATAGAAGTGGCCGATGTGGATGTGAAAGACTTGGGGCTCAAGAACGGGGAAGCCGTCGTTACGCTCAAGGTGACTAACTACAACCCCTTCCCCGTCACGGTGCGGCGCGTGAGCTACGATTTCCGCGTCAGCGACGATATGCAGGTGCAAGGCGTCGAGGAAAAGGACGTCTCGTTTCGGAAGCGCGGCACGGAGCTCATGCCCATCCGCGTCAAGTTTGAACCCAAAGGACTGCCCAAAGTCGCCTTCAAAACGCTCTTCAAAGCCAAGAAAACTAACTATAAGCTGACGGGCGCCGCCATAGTTGCGGCCGGCCAGCACAACCCCAAAGACATGACCCTGCGCTTTAACAGCAGCGGCACCTTGCAGGACCTAAAGAATATTCCCAAGAAAGGCGAGTAAACCGGCGGCCGGCGAGCCAAGCCGCTTAGTCGTGCAGGGTAGCCAGCCGGTCCTCCAGGTCCAGGAACTTGCCGAGGTAGTTGCCTTCCTCTGCCCCGTTAGGCCGCAGCAGCACCCAGTCCAGCACCGCCGTTTCCTCGAACTCAACGGCGGAGCCGGGGGTAGCGCGGCCGCTCCCGTCCAGCCGCAGAATCCGGCCGCTGATGCGGCTGCCCTGCCACTGGTCAACGAGTAGCACCACGGTTTCGGGGGTGGCTGCTTCATTCAGTATCCGTGCTGTCAGGTAGAAGCTGGCGCCCGTGGGCAAGCCGCGTTGGTAGCGCTGCCGGGCCTGGGGTAGGGTGCGGCGGGCTTCTTTCAGGGGGAGTTCCGGCAAGGTTTCCGGGGCCTGGGCCAGTTGCTCTACCAGCAGCGGAATACCGCCTGCGCCGGGGTGTTGGGCGTGCACCGCACCAGTTAGCAGCAAAGCCAGGAGCAAGGGTAGCAGAGGGCGCATGAGGCAAAACGACCAGCGCCGTAAGCCCAAGCGCGGAGTACGCTATATACTGCCGAGGGTAGCAACATGTTTTCAGGGTGCAGCTCCGGCCGGGCTTGCGTATCTTGCGGCTCCATCCCTTGTAGTTTCGTGGCCCGTTCCGTTCCCCAACCCCTTCAGCCCGGCGACTATTACCTGACCCCGGAAGGGTATATGGTATTCACGGAACAATACCATTTGCGGCGGGGCACGTGCTGCGGCAACGGCTGCCGACACTGCCCCTGGCAGTTCGGGCGCGACAAAAAGAAGCCCCGTCCGGGCCCGAAAACGGGCTAACCCGCTATTTTTCAGCCCGTGGGTTTGCTTCTGTCAAAATACTTCGGATATTTGCGTCCCTTTTTCTAGCATTGAAACCTCTAAGCTCCTGATATCATGGCCCGAGTTTGTGATCTGACCGGCAAGCGTACCCGCGTAGGCAACAACGTTTCGCACGCCAACAACAAGACCAAGCGCAAGTTCTACCCGAACCTGCAGAAGAAGCGTTTCTACATCCCCGAGCAAGACGCCTGGGTTACGCTTAAAGTTGCCGCCAGCACCATCCGCACCATCAACAAGAACGGCATCATGTCGGTCCTGAAGAAGGCCAAGGAGCAAGGCTTCATCGTTTACTAGTTTCTTCGGAAACCAGTACGTCTTCAGCGCGAAGCTTCCGCCACGCACAGATTTCGAGACTTTCCATTTCCGGAGATTCTCGGTTCTGCGGGTAGCGGAAGCTTCGCGCTGTTGTATGGGGTCAGGTAGCAGGCACCATAGGTTGGGCTGGCGTAGGTGCTGCTTTTTTCGGAAGTTGCGGTTCATCTGGTCCGCATCCTGCCTTTCGTAGGTAGCCCCGGGGGCCGAACTCCTCGCTTCCTCGCTATGCCTACCTCGCTGTTGCCCAAGCCCGCTCACCTTCTTTTGCTCGCCGGCCTGCTGGCGGCTCCCGCAGCGCAGGCCCAGCGCGCCGCTGGCCCTGGCCGCCCCGCCGATTTTCTGGCGCCCTCTTTTCACAAGCAGCGGCGGGAATTACTGCGCCAGGCCTTGCCGGCGGGCTCGGTAGCAGTGCTGTTTGCCGCCCCGGTGCGCAACCGCGCCAACGACGTCGATTTCACCTACCACCAGAGCCCCGACTTTTACTACCTCACCGGCTACACCGAGCCGGATGCCGTGCTGGTGCTGTTCAAAGAGCCGCAGACCATCAAAGGGCAAGCGGGCGTTACGGAAGCCCTGTTCGTACAGCCCCGTGACCCCCAGGCCGAGCAGTGGACCGGCCGCCGGCTAGGCGCGGAGGGAGCCAAGCAGCAGCTACAGGTGCAGTTCGTCGCCGATAACAAAGAGTTTGCTACCGCCGGTATTGGGTGGGCTGGCTTCGCTCAGATTACCTACTCACCCTTGGCTACCGATGTCCGCGACGACCGCCGGGACCCCGCCGACCTGTATGATTTGCTCACAACGTTTCGGCAGCAGGCCGCCCTACCCGTCGACGTAAACCCCACCGTAGCGGAGGCCCACCAGCTGATTCAGCAGCGGGGCCTGACGGGGTCGGCGCGGCTGGTGCCCTACCTACAGAACCTGGCGCAAACGCAGCCGGCCCTAACCCAGGATGCCTACGTGCAAGGCTACCTCAGCGCCAAAACCGACGCTGAGCGGCAAAAAGCCGTGGCCAACCGGCCCGCCAGCCGCTACGATTCCCAAGGGCTAGATGCGGCCCTGGCCCAGTTACGGGAAGTGAAGACGCCGGAGGAAATTGCCCTGCTCCGGCGGGCCGTGCGCATCAGCGCCGTGGGCCAGCAAGAGGTCATGAAGGCGACCCGCCCCGACATGGGCGAAATGGAGTTGCAGGGCCTGCACGAATACGTTTATAAAAAGTACGGGGCCGAGTTCGAGGGCTACCCCAGCATCGTGGGAGCCGGTGAAAATGCCTGCATCCTGCACTACACCGAAAACGACAAGCCCCAAGTAAAAAACGACCTGCTGCTGATGGATTGCGGAGCCGAATACCACGGCTACACTGCCGATGTCACGCGCACCATTCCGCCCTCCGGCAAATTCAGCCCGGCCCAGCGCCAGATTTACGAGCTGGTACTGGCCGCTCAGGAAGCCGGCTTTGCCGCCTGCAAACCCGGCAACGAGTTTCAGGCCCCCAACAAAGCCGCCCAGCAGGTAGTAACGGCAGGCCTGCTTCGGTTGGGTGTTATCCAGAAGCCGGAGGAGGCCCGCCGGTACTTCCCGCACGGCACCAGCCACTACCTAGGCCTCGACGTGCACGACGCCGGTACCTACGGCCCGTTGCGTACGGGTAGTGTAATTACCGTAGAACCAGGCATTTACATTCCTGAAGGCAGCCCCTGCGACAAAAAGTGGTGGAACATTGGCGTACGCATCGAGGATGATGTGTTAATTACCAGCACTGGCTTCGAGAACCTTTCGCGGGAAGCTCCACGCACCGTGGCGGAGGTAGAAAGCCTGATGGCCCAGCCCAGCGCCCTGGATGATTTCACGCTACCCACGCTGAAGTAGGGGCCAACCAGTTAAAGCTCCGCCCACAGTTTTGCGCGGAATGTCACTGACTGTTTGGCAATTCCAAAAAGGGTTGTACCTTTGCAGTCCTTAATACCAAAAACCCCCGTCGAGATGGCTAAGAAAGGCAACCGGGTGCAGGTAATCCTTGAATGCACTGAGCATAAGAACTCGGGGCAGCCGGGCACCTCGCGCTACATCACCACCAAGAATCGCAAGAACACTCCTGAGCGCATTGAACTGAAGAAGTTCAACTCCGTGCTCAAGAAGATGACCGTTCACAAGGAAATCAAGTAATCTGAGCAATGGCTAAGAAAGTAGTAGCTACCCTGAAAACTGCCGGCGGCAAGGACTGGGCTAAAGTTATCCGTGCTGTGAAATCGGAGAAAACCGGCGCTTACACCTTCAAAGAGGAAATGGTGCCCGTTGACAAAGTGCAGGACTACATCGCCACCGGCGTTAAGTAATCCGGCGCCTTCGTGGCATTCCAACCGAAGTGAAGAAGTCCCGCCACCGTGGGACTTTTTTGCGTTCTAGCACGAAGCTCCAGCCTCGTGCCGCTGAGCCGCTGATTCTGAGTTCCTAGAAGCCAGACAAGCTGTTCAGCCTCAGCAACGATGCGCGAAGCTGGAGCTTCGCCCTACATCCTGACCGCATGGGACTTTTCGATTTTTTCAAGAAGGACAAGGAAAGCAAGGAGCAGCAGCAGGCCCTCGATGAAGGGCTGCAGAAAACCAAAACCAGCTTCTTCGATCAGCTTAGCAAAGCCGTGGTGGGCAAAAGCACCGTGGACGAGGCCGTGCTCGACGACCTGGAAACCCTGCTAGTGCATGCCGACGTTGGGATTGATACCACCGTCAAGGTGATTGACCGCATCGAGAAGCGAGTGGCCCGCGACAAGTACGTGAGCACCTCGGAGCTGGACCGCATCCTACGCGAGGAAATTGCCGATTTGCTGGACCGCAACAGCGGCGCCACCGGCTCCCGCGCCATCCTCGACCGGCCCGACAATACCGGTCAGCCCTTCGTGATTATGGTGGTGGGCGTAAACGGGGTAGGTAAAACCACTACCATCGGTAAGCTGGCCCACCGTTTCCATTCGGCCGGCAAGAAGGTAGTGTTGGGTGCCGCCGATACGTTCCGGGCCGCCGCCGTCGATCAGCTCATCATCTGGGGGCAGCGGGTAGGCGTGCCGGTCATTTCGCACGGCATGAACACCGACCCGGCTTCCGTAGCCTACGACGCGGTGCAAAAAGGAGTGGAAATGCAGGCCGATGTAGTGATTATCGACACGGCCGGCCGCCTGCACAACAAGGTGAACCTGATGAACGAGCTAAGCAAGATCAAGCGGGTGATGCAGAAGGTAATTCCGGATGCGCCCCACGAAGTCCTGCTGGTGCTCGATGGTAGCACTGGTCAGAATGCCTTTCTGCAAGCCAAGGAGTTTACCAAAGCCACCGAAGTATCGGCCCTGGCCATTACCAAGCTCGACGGCACGGCCAAGGGCGGCGTAGTTATCGGCATCTCCGACCAGCTGCAGGTACCGGTGCGCTACATCGGGGTCGGCGAGAAGATGACCGATCTGCAGCTTTTCGACCGCCATACGTTCGTGAACTCACTGTTCAAGAAGTAGATAGGGCTATTTAAGCTTGTCATTCCGAGCGGAGCGAGGAAGCTGGCGTGCGGACGTTGCAAGAATAGCTCAACGTCCGTACGCCAGCTTCCTCGCTCCGCTCGGAATGACTGTTTTTATGGCGACTGACTTCAGCGCACAAAGAAACTTCCTCAGTAGGAAAAGGCGTTGGCTCCTGCGTACCTTTGCGGTCCTCAATTCGCCGCGGGCCGTAAGCGGGCAAGTTTCTCACTGTTAAGAAATTGTCCGGCCGCCTGTTCACTGATTCGCGAAGCAAAACCTCGCGCTGCACTCTATGAAAGTAAGAAGCCAACAGGCCAATAAAGTCAACGTTATTACCCTGGGCTGCTCCAAAAACCTCGTCGATTCGGAGGTGATGATGGGCCAGCTCCGCGCCAACCAGTTTGAGGTGACGCACGAAGCCGACCAGAGCGACGCCAACATCGTCATTATCAACACCTGCGGCTTCATTGACAACGCCAAGCAGGAAAGCATCGACACCATCCTGCGCTACGCCGACGAAAAGGAGGCTGGCCGCCTGGAGAAACTCTACGTAACGGGCTGCCTTTCCCAGCGCTACAAGGACGATCTGGAAAAGGAAATTCCGCAGGTCGATGCCTACTTCGGGACCCTGGAGCTGCCCCAGCTGATGAAAAAGCTGGAGGCCGACTACAAGCACGAGCTGGTGGGCGAGCGGCTGCTGACGACCCCCGCGCACTACGCCTACTTCAAAATTGCCGAGGGCTGCAACCGCCCCTGCTCGTTCTGCGCCATTCCGCTCATGCGCGGCAAGCACCAGGACCGCCCCATCGAGGACCTGGTGAAGGAGGCCAAGCGCCTGGCCTCCATGGGTACCAAGGAGTTGATTCTCATTGCTCAGGACCTGACGTATTACGGCCTGCAGCACTACGGCGAGCGGAAGCTGGCCGACCTGATGCGCCACCTTTCCGATGTGAATGGCATCGACTGGATCCGGCTGCAGTACGCCTACCCCTCGCAGTTCCCGATGGATGCCCTGGACGTGATGAACGAGCGGGACAACATCTGCAAGTACCTGGACATGCCCCTGCAGCACGTTTCAGATAACATGCTGAAAACCATGCGTCGCGGTATTAGCAAGCGTCGTACGATTGAGTTGGTGGATACCATCCGCCAGCGCGTGCCCGACATTGCCCTGCGCACCACGCTGATTGCCGGCCACCCCGGCGAAACCCAGCAGGACTTCGAGGAGCTGTACCGCTTCGTGGAGGATACCCGCTTCGACCGGCTGGGCATCTTCACGTACTCGCACGAGGACAACACCCACTCCTACACCCTGGAAGACAACGTGTCGGCGGAGGAAAAGCAAAACCGCGCCGACCAGATTATGGAGCTGCAGCAAGGCATTTCCATGGAGCTGAACGAGGAAAAAGTAGGCCAGACTTATAAAGTTCTCTTCGACCGGAAGGAAAGCGGCTACTTCGTAGGCCGCACCCAATACGACTCGCCCGAGGTAGATAACGAAGTGCTGGTGCCCGCTACCAAGGACACCTACGTACGCCTCGGCGACTTCGCCCAAGTGCAGATAACCGAAGCTTCCGACTTCGACCTGTATGGCAAGCTGATTTAATAAAAACGGCTTTTCTGCTAAACCCTACCCCAAGAAATTGGGGTAGGGTTTTTTGTGGCTGCTTGCGGAGTGTCTGCTGCCTGGCGACAACCAGAATTTGCTTATTGGCACTGCGCAGATTTCACTGGAAATGCGGTTTTGCCGTGCTTAACGAGCCACTAGTTGAAGCCCGGCGCTGCCGAAAACTGCGGGTCCGGGAAATTGCCAGTTACTTTGTGGGCGCTGGCCGGTTATAGCCGAATATTTCTCCCTCCGTATGTCCGTCACGACTCTACGTTACGCCGATACCGGCGCGTTTTCTTCCCTGCTGACCGATTACCTGGCCCGGCACGAAGCTCTGACCCCGTTTTATCACCGCTTTCCGGCCCTCGATGAATTTGCGGCTCAGGTAGAAGAAAAGCGCGCTTCCTATACCCCTGAAGCGCGGCAGCGGCTGGTAGAGGCCCTGCGGGAGCAGTACGCTACGCTGCCTGCCGTGCTGCACCCCGCCGTGCAGGCCAACCTCGACCTGCTCCGCCAGGAAACGACGTTTACTGTCACTACCGGCCACCAGCTTAACCTGCTCACCGGACCCTTGTACTTCGTGTACAAGATTGTAACGGCCCTAAAGCTCAGCCGCCAGCTCAAGGAAAAGTATCCGCAGTACGACTTCGTGCCCCTGTATTGGATGGCCACGGAAGACCACGATTTCGCCGAAATCAACCACTTCAGCCTGTTCGGAAAAAAGTACGAGTGGAACGCAGCCGAAACCGGTGGCCCCGTCGGCCGGCTTAAGCTGGATGGGTTACAGGAGGAGCTGCTGAGTCAGCTGCCCGCCGATGTACCGGCCCTGTTCCGCCAGGCCTACGAAGAAGCCGATACCCTGGCCGCCGCTACCCGCCGGCTAACCCACGACCTGTTTGGCGAGCTGGGCCTGGTGAGTCTGGATGCCGACGCGCCCGCCCTGAAGCAGGCGCTGGTGCCGGTGCTGGAAAAGGAAATTCAGACGCAGTCTTCCCACCGCGCCGTGCAGGAGGCCAACGCCCGGCTGGAAGCGGCTGGCTACAAGCCCCAGGTGTACTCGCGGCCGCTTAACCTGTTCTTTCTTACCGACACGGGCAAGCGGGAGCGGCTGGAGTACGATGCCGCCCAGGATTGCGCCCAAATTACCGTGCGCAACACGGAGCGTTGCCACAGCCAAGCCGAGCTCTTGGACTTGGTTCGGCAGCACCCGGAGCAGTTCAGCCCCAACGTGGTGTTGCGCCCGCTCTACCAGGAATTGCTGCTGCCCAACCTCTGCTACATTGGGGGCGGGGCCGAGGTAGCGTACTGGTTTCAGCTGAAAGGCGTGTTCGAGGAAAACGGCGTGCCCTTTCCCATTCTGCTACCCCGCAACTCAGCTCAGTACGTGGGCAAGGCCAACGCCGGCAAGCTGCGCAAGCTGGGCCTAACTGCTACGGACATCTTCCGGCCGCTGTCGGAGCTGAAAAAGCAGGTGGGCGCCGCGCTAGGCCAGGAGGAAGTCAGCCTGCAGGAGCAGCAGCAGCAGTTGGCGGTCGCCTTTCAGGCCGTGTCCGACCTGGCCCAGCGCCTGGACCCGACGCTGGTGAAAACGGTAGCCGCCGAGCAGCAGAAAGTAAGCGGCATCGTGACCGGCCTGGAAAAGCGCTTGAGCAAAGCCGCCGAGGCCAAGCACGAAACCGCCTACAGCCAGCTGACGGCCCTCAAGGACAAGCTTATGCCCGGTGGCCACTTGCAGGAGCGCACCGACAATGTGCTGAGCATTCTGATCAACAATCCTCAATTCATTCAGCAGCTCCTGGAGGCCTTCGACCCGTTGGCGCTGGAGTTTACCCTGCTGGAAGAGGAGTAGCCGCCTGCGCGCCCTGAACGCCAGCTTATAAGAGTAATGCGGCCCGCGCCCCAGTGGTACGGGCCACTGCCTTGTAGAAAAGGAGAAGAGCGATGCTGAAAGCTGATCTGCGCCGCGAGGCCCTGGCCCGCCGCCGGGAGTTGACGAAGGAGGAGCTGGCGCGCCGCAGCGCGGGCCTGTGGCAGCAGCTGCAGCAGGCGTTTCCGGTGGCAGCGTGGCAGTGGCTGCACGTGTTTCTGCCCATTCCCCGGCAGCAGGAGCCCGATACGTGGCTCCTGATTCGGCAGCTGTGGGCCGAACTGCCGGGCTTGCAGCTGGCCGTGCCCGTGGTGCAGCCCAACGGCCAGACCCTGCGGCACTTTCACCTTACCCCCGAAACGCAGTTAATTGATAACCGCTGGGCTATTCCGGAGCCGGTGGGAGCCGAAGAAGTGCTACCCTTTCAACTTGACGCCGTGCTGATTCCCTTGCTGGCCTTCGACGAAACCGGCCACCGGGTAGGGTACGGTAAAGGCTTCTACGACCGGTTTCTGCGGGAATGCCGCCCCGATGTGGTGCGGATAGGAGTTAGCCTGGAGCCACCCGTGCCCCGCATCACGGACGTTTGGGAGGGCGACACGCGCCTGCACGCCTGCCTCACACCGGCCCGGGTGTGGCGGTTCATGTAAGCTGATCAGCGCTAGTGTAACCCATGGGTTGTGTCAACTCCTGACCAGCTATACTAGCGGAAGGCAGGCGCCGTTGGATAGAGCAACCTTTATACGCAAGCGTTATGACCGATTTAACCCAATGGATTCGCAGTAACCGGCCGCGCCGAATGTTCCGCCGCATAGTCGCACCGGATATGACCCCAATGGCGTAGGCTTTCTACTCGTGTCGTTCTTTATGCTGACCACCACCTTCGTCCGACCAACTCTCATGGAGTTGGCTATGCCAGTGAAGCCAACATGCATGCTGGATGGGTCAACATGTGGCGGTACCAGTGCCCTGACGGTGCTATTAGGGGAGAACAACCAGGTGTATTACTACCCCGGGCTGGATACTGACGTTGTCCGTAAAACGGATTTCAGCTCTGCCGGACTACGAAGGATTTTGCAGTCGTACCAAAGCGAGTATGGCTTAGTAGTACTGCTCAAGCCTAGCGACGAAGCTACGTATCAGAATATGGTAGACGCGCTGGATGAGCTACAGATTACCAACACGAAACGGTATGCACTAGTCGACCTTAACCAGAAGGATGAGGAATTGCTGCGCCATAGCCGCTTGTAGACTGATCGGCAATTCTTACTAAATGCGCATCGCCCGGGCCTACTGCTAGGTCCGGGCGATGTTGCTTTACTTTTTAGGGGTAGTCGGCGCTACAGAATGGAGCGTAGGCTCGGTAGGAGCGGCGGTTTTTTTACGAGTAGTGTTAGGCTGAGCAGTCTGGCGCTGAGCGGCCAGCACCAGTGACAAATTGGATAGGTTGACTTTCATGCGGTAGAAAATGGAATGAATACAGCAACATGCAATAGGTAGGTAGGGTAGGGAAACGATAGCGCGACTTTAGGCCGGCAATATAATAAAGCAAGATAATATATGAATAGTGAAGGGTACTATTCCGGGCTCATGTCAACCTTCGTGATGCGCGCCTGGCCCCAGGGAGCGATGCTAACCTGTACCCGCAGGCTTTGGCGCTGCTCCAGTTTCCGGCCCATGCCCTCCGGCACGTAATACCGCTCCAGGCCGTAGCGCAACCGAATGCCGCGCCGCCACACATCCTGTACGGAGGCGCGCAGCACGGCTTGGCGGCCCGTAACGGCGGGCTTGTCGGGGAACAGACCGGCGGCTTCGTAGGTGCCGTCGGGCTGGGGCTCTAGTAGTACGTAGGCCGCGTCGTGGCGGCGGGGCATGGCCGGGCCCCGCCACAGGCTGCCGGGCAATTCACTTACATGGTAGCGCAGGTTCACGTAGTCGCCGTAGAGCAGGTCGCGTGGGTCCACGGGGCGGGTGCGCAGCACCACTGTACGCCCCAGGGCGGCAGTAGCGTAGCCGGCGACGGCCACGCCCAGCACGAACAGCACCTGCGCCAGCACCAGCCACCGCATCCCTCGCCGCCGACTACCCTCCGATAAGTCAGGCAAGGGCGCTACGCTTCCTTGTTCCCTGGGGGTAGCAGGGTGTGAAGAAGTAGGAGTAGGTACGCTCATGGCTTGGTAGAACTTGAGGCGGAAAAGGTTCGGGCCGCTCGCCGCCGTAGCCACCAGCTCAGCCCCAGCAGCAGCAACCCTCCCAGCAGGAAAAACACCGACTTATCCATGAAGCCCCAGGTCAGTTTGAAATACGCCACGGCCGTAGTCAGAATAAACAATACGGTGCCCAGGGTTACCCGGTCCTGGTTTTGCTCCTGGTGGGCCCGCAGCAGCACCGCCCCGGAATAGGCATAGAGCACGACCAGCGTGGCCACGGCCAGGGCCAGCCCCCCGGTAAAATAAAACCCCGGCAGCAGCAGTAGCCAGTCGGTGAGGCTGCCCAGGCGGCCCCGGCGCTGCTTGCCCACCACCGAAAGCGCCAGCACGCCGCCCAAAGCCGCCAGGTACGGCAGCAGCGGGGCCCGTAGCTGCCCGGCGTAAAAATCAGACTCGCCAAACAAGGCCAGCCCCAGCGTAAACAGGAAAGCCGCTACCAACGGGGGACCCTGCAAGGCCCGTCCCGCCGGGCGGTCGGGCTGCCAGTCGCCGAAGGCGTACACCAGCATGGCCGGAATAAAAAACCAGGTGATTTTAACGTGCAAGTGGCTGATAAGCAGAGCGGCTTGCCAGAGCAGGCCCGTGGCTAGCACTCCGCCTAACAGGGCATCGGGCCGGCGCCACCAGTAGTAGCCCAGGCCCAGGGCTGTACCCGCCGCCGTCAGGTAGCTAAAGGCCCCAAGCTGCCCGGTATTGTAGCCCTGCACAATGCCACTGATAACGGCCGTCATCAGAAATAGCAGGCGGCTGCGGTACAGCCACGTCAGGCCCATGCCCGCCACGGCCCACGCCAGCAGCCCCGTCAGGTCGTAGCCAATAAGCTGGTAGAGCTGGCTGGTGAGCACAATGCTGGCCCCGAACAAAATCAGCCCTAATGCCAGCAGACCCATGCCCAGGTTGTCGTTGCCACGCCGCCGGAAATACTCGCCGCCGGCGTAAGCCCCGCACAGGGCCCCGAGCAGCAGCCCCAGCCGCACCAGCTCCGGCAGCCCCTGCCAGTTGGCGGCTACCACACTCAGCGCGCTCAGGCCTACCAGCAGGCTACCCAGCAGGGGCAACAGGCCAATAGCGGCCGTATCGGTGGGGTAGAGGGCTAGTAGCTGCTCCCGCTGCGCCTCCGTGATAATGCCTTGCTGCACCCACTCCTGCCCGTCGGTTTCTAACAGTTTGCGACTCATAACGGCAGCAACTTACGCAGGATGCCGGAAGTAGACCGGCACATGGTCATTCTTCCAAGTGGTTCCGCGTATTGGCCCAGGCTTTCCGTTCCCGGCGGCGCTGCTCCGCTCGGTGGTCGAAGTGGCCACTGTAGCAAATCCGTCTGTCAGTGTCAAACCCTATGACACCTTCCGCAAGGCGAGTTCCTTGCCTGATCATTAGGCCGTTAAAGGGGCAGGTGTCGTAGCGGCAGTTATGCTTGGAGTACGTGCCAAAATTGCGGTGCCGGATACGCTTCTCAGTTAGGATACGCTGTTGCGCCCGGCTGATTTCATCCCACGCTGCCCGCTCGTCGGCCACGGTTAGCTCCTGCCCCAGGGTGCTGAGGCGGAAGTAGGTGTCCGGGTCTTTCAGCGGTAGAAAGTCGTAGAATTTGGGAAAAACTTTGATAGCCGCATCCCGCACATGTTGGCGCTGCTCTAGGTTCAGCTTCTCATTCTCAAGCAAACTGCGGAATAGCCCCAGCGAGTTAAAATCGGTGTAGCGCCGATGATTACTTAATAGGTACCGCAAATCAGCTTCAGTAAGCTGATTCAGACGACGATGGAGCTTCATTGTGTGTACAACTAGTTAGCGCACTTTCCAAGCCCGGGTCATTTCGCGCTTGCCGGGCGGGCCCGGAATCTTCTCGACCAGCCAACCGGCTGCCTTCAGGCTGCGCTTGAAGCTACCCTTAGCGCAGTAGCTCACCAGCACGCCGCCGGGCGCGGTAGCCGCGTAGAGTTGGGCAAAAACCTCGTCAGTCCACATGTCCGGCTGCTTTTCAGGAGCAAAGGCGTCGAAGTAGATGACCTGATACGTATCCTGGGGTAGGGCCGTGGCCTGCAACTCCCCGGAGCGCTTGAGCAGGCCGAAGTTGGGCGTCAGGCTTACGGGCCGGTTCCAGGTGGCGGCGTGCAGCTGATGCTGATAGTCAAGTAGTTCGGGGCCCGAGAGGTAGTGCTCCGTGTGCAGCTGGCTAACCACCGACCAGGGCAGCGGAAACTTCTCGATGGTGTCGTAGAAGATGGTGCAGTCAGTAGTGAGGCTGCGTTCCAGGGTCAGGAGGGCGTTCAGGCCGGTGCCAAACCCGATTTCCAGCACCCATACAAGGGTAGCGCTGGCGGCCAGGGCCGGCTCCAAGCCCGCGGCCAGGTACACGTGCCGGGCTTCCTGCAGGGCCCCGTGCGTGCTGTGGTAATGCTCATTGAGGGCGGGCACGTACAACGTGCTGGAGCCATCGGCGGTAGCGCGAACTTCAACGTGGGGCGTAGACATGGAAGCGGAAAAGAAAGCGGACAGGCAGAAACGCCCCTGGAAATCAAGACGGCGTTTGGCTAATATACTGCGTTTGATATTGCGGTGGTAGTCCTGCCCGGGGGTAGTAGCTAGTTGTAGCCTCCTGCCTTCATTTAGTCAGGCGTCGTTTTATCCTGTTTTTTCTAGCATGTTATGGCCCGCGTAAATGTCCAGCTTCCCGAATTCTACCTGCTCACCGTCGAAATTCCCATTCGCATCACCGACCTCAACTACGGGGCCCACCTCGGCAACGACGCCCTGCTGAGCATCCTGCACGAGGCGCGGGTGCAGTTTCTGCGCCACCTGGGTCGCGCGGAATATGACCCGGCTACGGGCCTGGGCCACATTATGGCCGATGTGGCCATTGAGTACAAAGGCGAAGGGTTTCAGGGCGACATCCTCCACATTCAAATGGCCGCTACCGACCTGAACAAGTACGGCTTCGACCTAGTGTACTGGGTGAAAAACCAAACCGGCCGCGAAATTGCCCGCGCCAAAACCGGTATGCTCGGCTTCAACTACACCACCCGCAAGCTGCTGCCCCTCAGCCAGGAATACGCCGCCCGGTTGCGGGGTGAGTGAGGTGGTGAGTTAGTGAAGTGGTGAAATAGTAAATGAGCAAGTTAAAGCCGCTCGTCAGTCTGTAAAACCCACCTGTCATCCTGAGCTTGCAAAGGACCTTGTTACGGTAGCACAACCTCGTACCAACAACTCGTTTTAGCGTGCTAAGGCCCTTCCCGCGGCTCCGGAGGACAGGTAGCTTTAGCTCGCTGAATCACTAACCCACCATCTCACCATTTCACCACCTCACCATTTCACCACGTAAGTAGCCGGCACTTTTTTTACGTTCAGCGGGTTAAGCAGTGTTCTGGAAGAGAAGGCGTACACCTTCGGCTTTCTGCCTTGTATCTTTGCCGCTATGATGATTGACCTGCCAGTAGTTTCGAAGCGCGATATTCGCAAACTCACCCCCGACGAGCTCAAGGCCTTTATGGTAGAGCACGGCGAAAAGCCTTTCCGGGCCAAGCAGGTGCTGGAATGGCTGTGGAAAAATACGGCCGGCTCCTTCGAGGAGATGAACAACATTTCCTTGGCCACGCGCGAGCTGCTGGCCCGCCACTTCGTTATTAATGGTGTGCAGGTGCAGAACTCTCAGCTCTCCAACGACGGCACCATCAAATCGGCCTTTCGCCTGCACGATGGCAACATTGTGGAAGGCGTGCTCATCCCGCACGATACCCGCATGACGGCCTGCATCAGCTCGCAGGTGGGCTGCTCGCTCACGTGCAAGTTCTGCGCTACCGGCTATATGGAGCGTAAGCGTAACCTTGATGCGGCCGAAATCTACGACCAAGTGGTGCGCATTCGGGAGCAGTGCGAGGCCCAGTACGGCACGCCCCTTACCAACATCGTGTACATGGGCATGGGTGAGCCGCTGCTCAACTACGCCAACGTAGTAAAAAGCATTGAGCGCATCACGGCCCCCGACGGCCTGAACATGGCCCCGCGTCGCATTACGGTCAGCACGGCCGGTATTGCCAAGATGATTAAGAAGCTGGCCGACGACGGCGTGAAAGCCAACTTGGCCCTCTCGCTGCACGCCCCGAACGACGCCAAGCGCAACGAAATCATGCCCATCAACGAAGCCAATTCCCTGGCTTCCCTGAAGGATGCCCTCAAGCATTACCACCAGGTAACGGGCCGTAAGGTGACGTATGAGTACATCGTGTTCGAGAGCTTCAACGACACGCTGCAGGATGCGGAGGAGCTGTTCCAGATTTCGAAGTGGATTCCCTGCAAAGTGAACCTCATCGAGTACAACCCCATCGAAAACGCCGACTACGTGAATACCGCCGATGATAAGTTGATGGCTTTTCATAAGTACCTGGCTGACCGCGGTGTGCAAACCAACGTGCGTCGTTCCCGTGGTAAAGACATTGATGCTGCCTGCGGCCAGTTGGCCGTAAAGGAAAAAGCAGAAGCATAAGAGCACCAAGCCTTCTGGGTAGTAAGAAAATAGAAATGCCACGCGGCCCGCTCCTGCTCAGGAACGGGCCGCGTGGCGTATAAGCGTGAAAGAAAAAGGGGGGTTATTTCGCGTTCAGCAGCGTCTGCATAACGGGAGTGCATTGCTGCCCTGCCTGGTAGCCGACCTTAGCACCCAAGGCCTTCATCTTCTCGTTGCTGCTCATGGCGTCGGGGCCGTATAGCTGCTGAATTTCTTTGGCGTGCGCCTTGAAGCTGTTTTCCAACTGGACGGACACTACTTTCAGCCGCTCGTCGGCGGATAAGGCCTGTAACTGCTTTTGTTGGGGCGTAAGCTTGGTGCAGAACTCTGTGGCCAGGATGTTAACCAGCTTGGTTTCCGCCCCTTCCGCGGGCTTAAGTTGAGCACTGGTCTGACCACTCATGGCCAGAAACATGGGCCGACTTACCTCGCAGCTTTTTACCAGATCCAGCCCAATGCGGCGGCCCAGTTTCTCCCCGTACGCGCGGGCATTGGTAGGGTCATTGGTTAGCCGGGCCATCAGCTCCGGCTCATTGGGCAAGCTGGTCATCAGCATGCGGGTAAACAACTGAGTTGCCTCCTCCTTGGAAAGGGTAGTCAATTGCTTTTTCTGGTTTTCTTGCTGAAGCTGGGTACACATGCTGCCCGCGAGGCGTTGCACTAGTTTTTGTTCAGCCACGGAATCCGTAGCGGCTACTTGCGCTAAGCCCTGAAGAGCAGTGCTGCACAGGCCGATCAGCAATACAACACGAAGAATATAGAGTTTCATAGCCTTAAAGGTAGGTATTGCGGCAAGGCTAAAAAACGGACGATAAAGCCAGCTACTTATGAGCTATAGATATTCAAGATATTTTATAGAAGTTTGTCGGCAGCAAGCAACTATTACAGCTACTCATTACTCTTGCTTTCAGGAGCTATGCACGGCGTTTAGCTTATCTTATTCACCTTCCATGTTCTCTCCTATTGTACGTGGCTTGCTGGTAGCCGGCGCATTACTAGCCTGCTCACGCGCCCACGCCCAGACCAACGTGCTGAAGATTGACATCTTTCAGCCAATTGTGAACACGGCTGCCCTTTCCTTTGAGCACAAGCTTAGCGAGTCCAGCAGCTTTCAACTGGGAGTTTCTATTACCGCGAATTACAACGAAGAGGGTGGCTCTTGGCTATACGGCGCCTCTGAAAGCCGTAAAACCTCCGGTTTCGGCCTCATGCCTGAGTACCGCTTTTACTTATCGGAGAAGCACCCGGCTATGGAGGGGTTCTATGTCGCTCCGTTTCTGCGCTACCAGTACTTAAGCCAAAGCGGCCAGTACGAACAGTTTAACCCCAATACTGGCATTTCCACCACCCGCACCGTGGATGCCAGCCTCAATGCCTTTGGCGGTGGGGTAGTGGTAGGTCGCCACTGGATTTTTAAGCAGCGCTTTTCTCTCGATGCTCTGCTGGGGCCTTCCTACATGATATCGGGTGTATCATCCGATAACTCCGACATCAGTAAAAACGACTTTTTGGGCTTCTACGACGATATCAACTACGGCATTCGTGGAGCAGTAACTTTTGGAGTGGCTTTTTAAAGCAAGTAGTTAGGCTGCATGGCCTTGTATAGTTTCGGCTCGCAGATTGGCCTTGCTGATCTGGCTTTATTTCTCTTTTCTTTTCTATGAAAAAACTCTTACTCGTGGCCACCGTGGTGGCAGCTTCCGCTACCTCTGCTCTGGCGCAGAACAACATTGTAAAAGTGAACATTCTAAGCCCGCTGGTTAAAACAGGCTCGTTCTTTTACGAGCATAAGGTGTCGGATAACAGCTCCTTGCAGCTCGGCGGACTATTTACCAACTGGACTATTGACGACGAAACCAAGATTTCTGGTTTTGCCATCACCCCCGAGTACCGGTTCTACCTCTCCGAGAAGCACGCAGCGCCCGAGGGTTTCTACGTAGGCCCCTTCCTGCGCTACCAGAACCTGAACCTGAAAACCAGCTCCATTGAGTACGACCCCAATACCGGAGAGGAATATACCAGCACCGATGAAGGCACGCTGAATACCTTCGGGGGTGGCGTGGTAGTGGGCCGGCAGTGGGTTTTCAAGGAGCGGTTCGCGCTGGACGTGTTCCTGGGTCCGTCGTACAACGGAGGTAGCATCACTACGAAGGGCTCCACTGTCGGCGACAACACCCTCGATCCGGGCCCCTTCGATGGCTTCGGCCTCCGGACGGGCGTTACGTTTGGTATTGCTTTCTAAAGCAGCTAACCAGTAGCCTAAAACCACACAGCCCCGGCTCGTTTCCATAACGAGCCGGGGCTGTGTGGTTTTGGCGTAGCCCGGGCCGGCTAGCTTTTCCAGCGGCCCTCGGAGCGGGGGCGGCCGGTGCTGATTTCCTCCTTGGTTTCGCCGGCCGGTACCTCGCGAGTTTCAATGCGTACGGCATGGGCTTTGGGCTGCACTTTCTGGCCAAAGGCGTCGGCGAATTCCTGGGTAAACTCAGCCCCGAAAAAGATAATCAGGGAGGAGTAGTTAACCCACACCAGCAACACGATGGCCGAGCCGGCAGCTCCGAAAGCAGAGCCCGGATCGGCCTTGGCAATGTAGAAGGCAATCAGAAACTTGCCCAGCACGAACAACAAGGCCGTGATAAAGGCCCCCACACCCACGTCGCGCCACCGGATGACGGCGTCGGGCAGAAAGCGGTAAATCAGGGCGAACAGCAGGGTCGTGACGCCCAACGATAACGTGAAGTCTACCAACCGAATGACGATTACTCCGATTTCGGGAAACCACTGCTGCAGCTTGGTGGTGAAGGCGCTGAGCACGGCACTAATCACAAAGGAAACCAGCAGCAGCAGGGCTACGCTCAGAATAAGTCCAAACGAGAGGAAGCGCTGCTTGATAAACTGCCCAATGCCAATGCCCACGGTGTTTACCCGCAGATTCCAGATATCATTAATGCTTTCCTGCAGGGTCACGAAAAAGGTAGTGGCAGCGAAAATCAGGGTGCCGATGCCGATGGCGGTGGCAATACCGCCTTTCTGCTGCTTGGTAAACTCAGCAATGCTGTCCTGTAGAAACTTGGCCGAATCAGCCCCGACCAGGCCCTTCATCTGCCCGTACACCTGTCCCGTTACGGCCTCGTGGCCATACACGGAGCTGGCCACCGTAATGACAATGAGCAGCAGCGGGGGTAGGGAAAAGATGGTGTAGTACGACAAGGCTGCCGCGTGGCGCAAGGAGTTGTTTACCATGAACTCACTGGCGGTAGTCTTAAGAATACCAACAATGTCAGAAAAGCGGTAGTGCGTGGCCATGAGGCAAGGTTTCAGGGGAAGGAGGGTGCGGGTAGTACGAGTAGCAGGGGCCCGGCGTTCGGTAGTGTTAGCCAAATACCGTTGATTTGCGTAGGAAGCTGGGCTGTCCGGCGTAGCGGGCGGCGTAGTTGTCCGCTGATTTTCATCCTCCTATGCGTGTTCTTCATTTTGCGTTGCTGGCTACCCTGGCCGGAGTGGCCGCCTGCCAGAGCAATCCGGCCGGAAACCCGGCTACGGCCACTTCTCCCATGCCGACCCTGCAGGCCACAAAAGGCTCCTACCCAGCGGCCGAGGGGTTCGACCAAGCGGGCTCCGACGCTAAAGCCATGGCTCTGGCTGACAAGGTGATGCAGCAAATGGGTGGCTACTCGGCCTGGCAGCAAACTCGCCTGTTGGGCTGGGACTTCCTGGATGGCTCTTACCAGCTCTGGGACAAGCATACCGGTGACTTCCGCTGGCAAAAGGACAGCACCGTGGCCCTCTACAACCTTACCTCCAAGCAGGGCCGCGTGTACCGCTCGGGCCGCGACATTTCCGCTACCCCCGACGGCGAAAAGCTACTCGGAAAAATGTATCCCATTTGGGTAAATAACTCCTGGTGGCTGCTCATGCCCTTCAAGCTCAAGGACTCCGGCGTGACGCTCACGTACAAGGGCGCGGGCCAGCTCATGGATGGTACGCCCGCCGAGGTGCTGAACATGACGTTCAAAAACGTGGGGGTCACGCCCGACAACAAGTACGAGGTGCTCATCAACCCCAAAACCAATCTGGTGGAAGAGTGGGCTTACTTTCCCAAAGCCACTGATGCCCAGCCCGCTTTCCGCCGCCGTTGGACCAACTACCAGCGCTACGGCAGCATCCTGCTCGCCACCGACCGCTCCGACGGCAAAGACGGCCGCGGCCTGGGCCATATTTCGGCCCGCAACGAGGTGCCCGCCGGCCTCATGCAAGACCCCAAACCGGTAGCGAAGCTGTAGTAAGTAGCGCTTCATCAGTAAAAGAACTTGTCATGGCGAGCATAACGAGGAAACTGGGTTGGCCTGGTAGCCCGAACCCAGTTTTCCTCGCTATGCTCGCCATGACACTCTATTAATACCTCTCTTTCAGACGAGTCTAACGCTATTTAGCTAGCTCCCAGCGCAACGTTTCAATAGGCGCATCACGCAAGGCAGAGGCCAACTCCGCGTCGTTTTTGAACTGGAGTTGGTGCAGTACCAGGGCTTCCACGCTCACGGTAAAGCGCTGGGTCTGGAACGGCCAGGGCTGAATCCGGATGGGGCCTTCGGGCTCGGGTTGGAGCAGCTCGTAGTGCTTGCCATCGGGACCCGTATGAATTTCCACGGCGCGGCCCATTTCCGGGACTTCGTGGCGGCACAGAATCAGGCTTAGCCGGTCGCACCAGTGCAGCAGCGTGTAGGACTGCTGGGCCTCGGCCTTCTTGATGTGCAGCTCCCGCAGCCAGCGTTTCTGGTTGGCCAGCTGCTCGTCGAGGAAAGCATCCGTTTCCTTTTTTTGCCCCCGTAGGCTTTCATAGAGCGTACTCAAGTGCATGCTGGTAAGCAAGCTGCGCCACCGGCCCTGGAAGCGGGCCGCCTTCATGACGCCGGCCGCCTGCTCCAAGGAAAACTCCTTCATGGTGAAGTTGGCGGGAGCCCCAGCCGGTGTAATGCCGTAGTGGCCGCCCCAGTCCTGCTGCTCATCGTCGTGCTGGGCGGCGGCGGCCAGCAGGCCCACCCACTGGTCGGAGGGTAGGAAGGCGGGCCACTGGTGTAGCAGCTGGGCCGCCAGCAGGGCGTGGGCTTGCTGGTAAATAATCTGCCAGCCGGCTGGTACGTGGTTTACAATCATGATAGAGTGTCAGCAAGGGTATGCATTGCCAAACGGCCAAGCCCGCAACAGAGTTGGTAAAACGAGAACCGCTCCGCCTGCAACAGGCGGAGCGGTTCTCGTTTCAACCATAGCAGCGCGGCACGAAATTGCTTGAGTGCGCTGATTGTTAGTGTTTAGTGTACGCCCACTGCTACCGCTTGCCGTAGGTGCAGCAGCATGTCGTCGGTCATCTTATCCAGGGTAAACTGCGGCTGCCAGCCCCAGTCCTGACGGGCCTTGGTGTCGTCGATGCTGGCGGGCCAGGAGTCGGCAATCTGCTGGCGCTGGTCGGGCTGGTAGCTTACCTGAAACTCGGGGTAGTGGCGCTGAATGCTGGCCGTAATTTCCTGGGGGCTAAAGCTCATGGCGCCCAGGTTGTAGGAGCTGCGCACTTTAATGTTGTCGGCGGGCGCGTGCATCAGATCCAGGGTAGCCTTCAGCGCGTCGGACATGTACATCATGGGCAGGTAAGTGTCCTCGGAAAGGAAGCACTCGTAGGCCTGGCCCGCCACGGCTTTGTGGTAGATGTCCACGGCGTAGTCGGTGGTGCCGCCGCCGGGCAGGCTCTTGTAGCCAATCAGGCCGGGGTAGCGCAGGCTGCGCACATCCAGGCCGTGCTTGCGGAAATACCACTCGCACCACTGCTCCCCGGCCAGCTTGCTGATGCCGTATACCGTGTTGGGGTTCATGATGGTGAGCTGGGGCGTGTGTTGGCGGGGCGTATCGGGGCCAAACACGGCAATGGAGCTGGGCCAGTACACCTGCTGCACGCCCAAGTCCACGGCGGCATCCAGCACGTGAAACAGGCCGTCCATGTTCAACTGCCAGCCAAACTTGGGATTCTTCTCGGCCGTGGCCGATAGCAGGGCCGCCAGGTGGTACACCTGCTTGGGCTTGTACTGCCGGATTACCTCTTCCAGCCGATTTTTATCCAGCACATCCAGTAGCTCAAACGGACCGGCTTCGGCCGTTTCGGCGTCCTTGGGGGCCCGCACATCGGCGGCTACCACGTTGGAGGCGCCGTAGATCTGGCGCAGCTCGTGGGTTAGCTCCAGGCCCAGCTGGCCGCCGGCGCCGATAACAAGGATGGTGTCGCCGCTGGGGGTAGCGGCCGAAGTGCGGGATGTTGCCATTCGCGAGGGTGGTTGAGGAAAATGGGTGGTTGGGGACCACAAAGATAACGGGGCCGAACAGTTCTCGGCTGCCGAGGCTCAAATGCGCGGAACCCATACAACCGAGGGCTGCTGCGCGGTATCTTCTGGCCATCTACCTCCGCCGTATGTTCCGTTTTTCGCTTCCGTTTTTTCTGATTCTGCTTGGCACTTGCCCTCGGCTGGGGGCCCAGCCTACCGCTCCCCCTACCCTGGCCGGGCGCCCCGTCTACCGTAATCTGGTAATGGAAGGCGGGGGCATCCGGGGCATTGCCTACGGTGGGGCGCTGCAGGAGCTGGAGACACAGGGCGTACTGGCTGGTTTGCAGCGGGTAGGCGGCACTTCGGCCGGGGCCATTCAGGCGGCGTTGCTGGCGGTAGGCTACTCGCCCCAGGAAATTATAGACGTGGTAAACCACACGCCCATTCAGCGCCTGAACGATGGGCGGCTTATCTTTTTCGGGGGCAGCACCCGCCTGGTCAAGCAGTACGGCTGGTACCGCGGCGACGCCTTTACCCGCTACCTCAGCGAGCTGGTAGCCCGCAAAACCCAGCGCCCCGACCTCACGCTGGGCCAGTTGCACGAGCTGGTTCAACTGGAGCCCACCCGCTACCGCGACCTGTACACTACGGGCACCAACCTTACCACCCAGCGCGTGCAGGTATTCAGCTACGAAACCCACCCCCACCTGCGCGTGGCCGATGCCGTGCGCATCAGCATGAGCATTCCGCTCTACTTCCGGGCCGTGCTCCTGAACCAGCAGGGCCAGGTGGTGCGCCGTCCCGCCAAAGGCGAGGCGGTAGAGGTGCTAGTGGATGGCGGGCTGCTGGCTAACTACCCCATCGACCTGTTCGACCACCCGCGCTATCTGCCCGCCAAAGCAGCTACGGCCGCCACCGCGCCTACCCCTCTGCGCACCCCCAACCCCGAAACCCTGGGCCTACGCCTCGACCGCGCCGAGCAGATTGCCTACGATGCCCAGCCCGGCGGGCGGCAGCAGCTGGCGCCCTACGCCATCCGGGATTTTGGCTCCTACGTGGGGGCCCTGTACACGGTAGCCATCGAAAACCTGAACTCCACCCGGCCCGAGGATTGGCCCCGCACCATTAGCATCAGCACCCTGGGCTTCAACCCGAAAATCAAGCGGATTTCCGATGCCCAGAAGCAGCAGTTGCTAGACAGCGGGCGGGAAGGCGTGCGGGTGTTTTATGCACGAGAAAAATAATCTTCTGGTTCATCCTGGCCCCACGCGGTGGGTGCAAGAACTACGGTTGACTGCCCGCCAAACGCTTACCTTTGCTACCCTGCCTCGTACACTGCAACTTCCCACTCACAAGTCCACAACTTTACCATTTCACCGATGTACACCACCCTCCAGCCGGACCTCGAAAAGCAGCTTCAGGAAATCAAGGACGCGGGCCTTTACAAAAAGGAGCGCGTGATTACCTCGCCCCAGGGCGCCGAAATTGAAACCCAGGAAGCCGGCGAGGTGCTGAACTTCTGTGCCAACAACTACCTGGGCTTGTCGTCGCACCCGGAGGTAGTAAAGGCGGCCAAGGAAGCCATTGATACCCACGGCTACGGCATGTCGTCGGTGCGCTTTATCTGCGGCACCCAGGATATTCACAAGCAGCTGGAGCAGAAACTGGCCGAGTTTCTGGGCACCGAAGATACCAATCTGTACGCGGCGGCTTTCGATGCCAACGGCGGGGTGTTCGAGCCCCTGTTCAACGAGCAGGACGCCATTATTTCCGATGCCCTAAACCACGCTTCCATCATTGATGGGGTGCGCCTGTGCAAGGCCCAGCGCTACCGCTACGCCCACAACGACATGCAGGACCTGGAAAAGCAGCTCCAGGACGCCGTAGCGAAGGGCACCCGCCACCGCATCATCGTTACGGACGGCTCGTTCAGCATGGACGGCACCATCGCCCGCCTCGACCAGATCTGCGACCTGGCCGATAAATACCAGGCCCTGGTCATGATTGATGAGTGCCACAGCATGGGCTTTCTGGGCCAGACCGGCCGCGGGACCCACGAGTACCGCAACGTGATGGGCCGCGTCGACATCATCACCGGCACGCTGGGCAAAGCCCTTGGCGGCGCCATGGGCGGCTTCACCTCGGGCCGCAAGGAAATCATTGACATGCTGCGCCAGCGCAGCCGCCCCTACCTGTTCAGCAACACGCTGGCCCCGGCCATTGTAGGTGCTAGCCTGCGGGTGCTGGAGCTGCTCACGGAAAGCACCGAGCTGCGCGACCGGCTGGAAGAAAACACCACATACTTCCGCCAGCGCATGACGGAAGCTGGCTTCGACATCAAGCCCGGGGAGCACCCCATCGTGCCCGTCATGCTCTACGACGCCAAGCTCAGCCAGGAATTCGCCGCCAAAATGCTCGAAAAAGGCATCTACGTAGTCGGCTTCTATTACCCCGTAGTGCCCCAGGGCCAGGCCCGCATTCGGGTGCAGCTTAGCGCCGCTCACACCCGCGCGCATCTGGACAAGGCCATTAACGCCTTCATCGAGGTAGGCCGCGAGCTGGGTACCCTGAAGGACCGTAGCGCCGCTCAGCCGGAAGCCGGTCAGGTAGTGACGAACACGCCGTAAGGATGCGTACAAACCGCCTTTCGCACGCCATCCTGAGTGTAGCGAAGGACTTGGTCATGCGTGATGTAGGATGTAACAACGTCTCGGTCGCGCATAACCAAGTCCTTCGCTACGCTCAGGATGGCGTGCTTTTGTAGGTGTGAGTTTGCGGTAAACCGTTACCTACGCCGCTACCTCTGCCGCCGAATCCGCCGAGGCCGTGGGCTTGGGAGCCATGTCGAAAAGGAACTCGTTGAGGCGGGCGCGCAGGTCGGCAGGGGCGAGGTTGCGGAATACTTCGCCTCCCCGCACCAAGGAAATATAGCCGGTTTCTTCACTGACTACCAGTACGATAGAGTCGGTAATTTCGGTCAGGCCGATGGCGGCGCGGTGGCGCAAGCCCATGGAAGCGGGCACGTCGGGGTTTTCACTGACGGGCAGAATGCAGCGGGCGGCTTTGATGCGGCCATTGGTGATGATAACGGCCCCGTCGTGCAAGGGCGAGGTTTTGTTGAAGATGCTCATGAGCAGGCGTTTGCTCACGGCCGCGTCAATCAGGTCACCGGAATCGGCAAAAAACTTCAGGTCGGAGGCCATGCTGAAGGCAATGAGGGCCCCGGTTTGCTTGCTGGCCAGGCTTTTGGCGGCTTCAATAAACGGGGTGATGTTCATGCGTTCCTGCTGGGGCTCACGTCGCCACGGAAACATCCGCAGGCGGTTGCCAAACGAGGTAGCCTTGCCCACGTTCAGCAAAAACCGGCGGATTTCCTGCTGAAACAAAATGATGCCGGCCAGCACGCCCACGCTCATAAACTGCCCCAAAATGCTGGTTAGCAGCTCCATGCCCACGGCCTTTACCACCAGGTACACCAGGTAAAGCGACATGAACCCGAGAAACACCTTCAGGGCCACGCTACCCGTCAGCAGCTTGTAGAGCTGATAGAACAGGGCCGTGACCAGAAGTACGTCCACGACGTCTATCCAGCCGATGCGCAGGAAGCCGATGGTGAAGGCGCCAATCACGACGAGTAGGGTAGGGGGTAAGTATTCGAAACGAGCTGGATGGTCTGCACCGCTTCGGCTACATCGTGTACGCGCAGCAGGCGGGCACCGTTGAGCACGGCCAGGGTATTGACGGTGATGGTACCGGCCAGGGCAGCCTCGGGCGTAAGGCCCAGGGGCTTATACACCATGCTTTTGCGCGAGAGCCCCACCAGGATGGGTAAGCCCAGCACGTGCAGCTCCCGTAGCCGCCGCAGCAGCTCGTGGCCCTGAGCGGGCGTTTTGGCGAATCCGAAGCCGGGGTCCAGCACCACATCTACTACCCCATGGTGGCGCAGTTCGGCCAGTTTGTCGCGGAAGTAGCGCACCAGCTCCAGTACCAGGTCGCCCTCATACTGGGTAAGCTGGGTCATGGTTTGGGGCGTGCCGCGCATGTGCATCAGAATGTAGGGCACACCTAGCCGGCCCACCGTGGCGAACATGTCCTCGTCCAGGGTGCCCCCACTGATGTCGTTGAGCAGGTCGGCGCCGGCAGCTACGGCCTCGGCCGCTACCGCGGCCCGGAACGTATCCACGGAAATAACGGCGTCGGGGAAAGCTTGGCGCACGGCCTCCACGGCGGGCAGCACGCGCTTTTTCTCTTCGTCGGCGGAAATATGCTCGGCTCCCGGCCGGGAGGAGTAGCCGCCCAAATCCAGGACGGCGGCCCCGGCGCGCAGCATCTGCTCGGCCCGGCGCAGCAGCTCGTCAGCAGTGCCAATGCGGTTGCCCGCGAAGAAGGAGTCCGGCGTTAGGTTCAGGATGCCCATCACCCGGGGCTGGCGTAAATCCAGCAGCCGGCCGTGGCCACAGCGCAGGGTTTGCCTCGGGGAAAAGCACGTATCTTGCAGGGCCTGGCGCATCATGTGGGGCGGAAAGGAACGTCCTGCCTGATCGGGGCCACGCCGCTAAAGCATTCTGCCGGCGGCAGCCGCTCGGCATGGAATCATCTTCTGGCAACACGCGCGGCCTTCGTTGGCACGACAAAAGGCGGATTGCAACAAAATAGGCTGAAAAACTTGGAGAATCAAACCCAGCACGAATACGACCAGGTCATTACCCGGTGTCGGCAGCTCTTTCTGGCCAAAACCCACGACTACGGCACGGCCTGGCGCATCCTGCGCCTACCCTCCGTCACGGACCAGCTATACATCAAGGCCCAGCGCATCCGCAGCATTCAGGAAAAGGGCGTGCAACTGGTGGCCGACGGGGTAGAGGAGGAATTCGTGGCCATCATCAACTACTGCATTATTGCCCTGATGCAGCTCAGTCTACCCCCCGAAGCGCCCCTGGAGCTGGAGCCCGCCGCCGTGGCGGCCGCCTACGACGCGCAGGTAGCAGAAAACCGCCGGCTGCTGTTCGCCAAAAACCACGACTACGGCGAGGCCTGGCGGCAGATGCGCATTGAAAGCATCACGGATATCATTCTCATGAAGCTGCACCGCACCAAGCAAATCGAGGACTTGGGCGGCCTGACCCGGGTTTCGGAAGGCGTGGAAGCCAACTACCGCGACATGCTCAACTACGCCGTGTTTGTGCTCATTAAGATGGATTTCGGCCGGGTAGCGGAGTAAACAGCTCCTGAACCTACATTTGCGTATCAGCCTCGGCACCGTAAGCCCGAAACCTGCTTTCTGCCGCAACTGCATTGGGCATAATGCAGTTACTCAGCTACGTATTTACTCAGTTACTCAACGGAGTTCATGAAACAAGTTACCCGTATTTGCTGGCTGCTGCTGGGCGTTGTGTTTATCTTCTCGGGCCTCGTAAAGCTGAACGACCCCGTGGGCACGGCCCTGAAGCTGGAAGAGTACTTTGAGGTGTTCTCGAAGGACTTCGGCTCTTTCTTCGAAATCTTTATTCCGCATTCCCGCACCCTGAGCATTGTGCTCAGCTCCCTGGAGGTGGTGCTGGGCGTAGCCGTGCTGCTGCGCTGGATGCTGCGCCAAACCCTGTGGGTGCTGCTGGCCCTGCTGGTGTTCTTCGGGTTCCTGACGTTTTACTCGGCGGCCTTCAACAAGGTAACCGACTGCGGCTGCTTCGGCGACTTTATCAAGCTCACGCCCTGGACTTCCTTCTTCAAGGATTTGTTTCTGCTAGTGCTCTGGGCCGTGGTGTTCTTCAACCAGCGCTACCTGCGCCGGGTGTTTGCCAAGGGCACGCTGGGCGTGATGTACATTACCCTGGCCTCGGCCGTGGCCATTGGTATTGGGGTGCGGGCCCTGGGCCACTTGCCCTACTTCGATTTCCTGCCCTACAAGGTGGGCAATGACATTGGCAAGCTCATGAAGCCCCAGGAGCAGGCCCGCTACCAGTACGTGATGGAGCGCAACGGCGAAACCAAGACGTTCACGGAGTACCCCACCGACTCTACCTGGAAGTACAAGAGCATGGAAGTGCTCAACCCGCTCACGTCCAAGCCCGTCATCACCGACTTTTCGGTATTCGATGCCGAGGGCAAAGACCACACGCAGGACATACTGACCGGCAACAAGCTGCTGCTCATTGTGCAAAGCGCCAGCACGGCCGACCGGGACCGGTTCAAGGACATCAGCAAGCTGATGGAAGACGCGGCCAAGTCGCGCAAGCAGATTCGGCCCCTTATCATTACCAGCAGCAGCCCCCAGGAGTTCGACGCCTTCCGCCACGATGTGAACCTGGCCGGTACCTACTACTTCGCCGACGCCACCGTGCTCAAATCCATGATCCGCTCTAACCCGGGCTTTATTCTGCTGCAGGATGGGGTAGTAAAGGGCAAGTACCACTACCACGACATCCCCGAAGCCAGCAAGCTGGAGGAACTGCTGTAATCGTTGCTACTTATTAGGTATCAGGTTGACACTGATGCCCAACCCCGAACCCCCGCCAACCAGCAACTGCCAACTGAACATACATGATAGGTTTCATTTTAAGCCGTCTTTGGCAGGGCGTACTGGTGTTGATTGGGGTGGCCCTGACGGTGTTTTTCCTGTTTCAGGTGCTGCCCGGCGACCCGGTGGCCCTGCTGGCCGGGCAGCGCAGCGACGCTGCTACCCGCGCCGCCATTGCCGCCGACCTGGGCCTGGACCAGCCCCTACCTGCCCAACTCGCGGGTTACTTGAATGACGTGTCGCCCCTGGGCGTGCACCCGCGCGACTCGGCGGGCGTGGCCAAGTATGGCGGCGTGCAGCTGCTACCCCTCGGAAGTGAAAAGGCCTTGGTCTTGAAAACGCCCTACCTACGCCGCTCCTTCCAAAGCAATAAGGAAGTGCTCAGCATCCTGCTTGACCATTTTACGGGCACGCTGTGGCTGGCGGTGGCCGCCATGCTGCTGGCGGCGGTGCTGGGCATCGGGCTCGGCATTGTGGCCGCCCTGAAACCTCATTCCTGGCTCGACCGGACGCTGCTGTCCACCTCGGTGCTGGGAATTTCCGTGCCGTCCTTCGTGGCCGCCATCCTCATTGCCATGACGTTCGGGTTCTACTGGAGCAGCTGGACGGGCCTGAACCTAACGGGGCAGCTCTACGAAACCGATGCCTTCACCGGCCGCCACCTGACCCTGAAGAACTTGCTGCTGCCGGCTTTTGCCCTGGGCATCCGGCCCCTGGCCGTTATCGTGCAGCTAACCCGTTCCTCCATGCTGGAGGTAATGAGCCAGGACTACATCCGCACGGCGCGGGCCAAGGGCCTTTCCGGCTACCGCACCGTGATGGGCCACGCCGTAAAAAACGCCCTGAATCCGGTAATAACGGCCGTGTCGGGGTGGTTGGCCTCCTTGATGGCGGGCGCTTTTTTTATTGAGTACATCTTTAACTGGAAAGGCCTGGGTACCGTGACGCTGCGCGCCGTAGAAAACCTGGATTTCCCCATCGTTATGGGCGCTACCATCTTTATTGCTGCGCTGTTTGTGGTGGTCAATATTGTGGTTGACGTGCTCTACGCTTTGCTCGACCCCCGCGTGAAGCTGGGATAAGCTGCGGACCTTTCCCCGTAACCTGAGCAAGCGGAAAGCCTAAGGAGCCGCCTTGATCGTGAAGTTTCTCTTCCTCCTGCCATGACGACCCGCCTTACCTCCACCCCGTATGCTTTACCCGTCACGGCCGAGCGGCTGTATTTGATTGGAATGCCGGGCGCGGGCAAAACCACCCTGGGCCGGGCCCTAGCCGTGGCCTATGGCCTGCCCTTTCTAGATCTGGATGAAGAAATTGTGCGGCGGGAGCAGCGCAGCGTCTCCGAAATATTTGCCCAGGAAGGTGAGGAGTATTTCCGTCAGCGGGAGGCCGACGTGCTGCGCGACGTGGTGGCTACCCACTCCCGGGTGGTGCTGGCTACCGGTGGGGGCACACCCTGCTTTCACCATAATCTGGATGTGCTGCTCACCACTGGCCTAACGCTGTACCTGGCCGTGCCGGTAGAGGAGTTGGTGCGGCGCCTGCAGGCCGTGGCGGCCAGCCGCCCGCTGCTAGCCGCCTTGCCGGATGCTGCCGGTCTGGAAACGCGCCTCCGCGAAACCTTAGCTGCCCGCCAACGGTTTTACGACCGCGCCCCACTTTACTGCGCGGCTCCTACTTGCTCTTTGGAGGCCGTGCAGCAGTTGGTAGCGCGCTATTTCACTACTGCCTGAGGGGTAGTAGTTGGCCCGGCATTTGCGCGGCCCTGTGTACTTTTGCGCCTTCATCATTCCTGTATTGGCATGAACACCTCTCCTGAAATCCTGGAAACCAGCACTACAGTAACGCCGGTTAAAACTCCCGAAGCCATCAAGCCGAAGCACAAGGGCTCGGCCCGCTTGTTTGAAAACCCGGTTTTGGAGCGCCTCACGCACACGCACATTGCGGGCCCGCTCTCTATTTTCTTTGCCGTGGCGGGCGTAAGTCTCTACTACGGCCTTAGCCAGGGTTTGCTCACGGGGCTGTCGGCCTTTGGTCTTTTCCTGGGCGGGTGGCTGCTCTTTACGCTGGCCGAGTACCTGATGCACCGCTTCGTGTACCACATGAGCACCAATACGCCCCGCAAAGCCAAGTTCCAGTACACCATGCACGGCGTCCACCACGAGTTTCCCAAGGACAAAACGCGCCTAGCTATGCCACCTATCCTGACGGTGTTTGTGGCTTCGTTGCTGTTTTTCATCTTCCGCTTCACCCTTGGTAACGCGGGCTACGGTGTGCTGGCCGGTTTCGTGTTTGGCTACGCGCTGTATCTGTTTGTGCATTACGCCATTCACGTGTATTCGCCCCCGAAAAACTTCCTTAAGTTCTGGTGGCATCACCACGCCCAGCACCACTACCGCCAGGATGAAATTGCCTTTGGCGTGAGCACTACGCTTTGGGACCATATTGTGGGTACTATGCCCAAAAAGAACGCCTAAACTAGTAATCCTTTGTTTCCCAGATTGAAAGAGCCTGACCCTTGCGTCAGGCTCTTTTTTTGTGTCCTCTGAATAGATACAGGCAATTTACTCAGAGTGAGACGCTGCAATTAAAAATTGAATTAATGAAAGGATTGCAGAGTATTAAACCATTAGTTATATAATTTAACTTATAAATATACTTATTCATCTACTCGTATAATTTATAATAGGAATGATTATATACATTTGACAAATCATTGTGGGACAATCCTTAGGGGTTTTGCCAAAATGAGCCCTTCCGCCATATCCTACGTAGCCTTCTATGAAAGCACCCGTTACCCGCCTATTGTCTTTGCTTGCCCTCATGGCCTGTGCTGCTAGCACGGCGCAAGCGCAGTATGTATTCAAGGATAAGCCTACCAACGACGGCTCTTCGAAGGGACTGGCTCCCTACGTGCAAACCTTTGATGCACTTAGCGGCACGAACGGGGTATTTACCAACAACGTAACGCTGCCGGGCGTGTATGCGGGCTTTACGCTGAATAGGTACGGAACGCAGGAGTTTCCTACTAGCATTCGGACTACCCCCACCGCCATATTCTACGACCGGACCATTCCGCCCGATAACGGCTCGCAGGGCAAAACCGTCAACCCCGACGGCACGGCCGCGGGTGCGGGCTGGTACCACTTCGGCGCCGCTACCAGTTCTCCTGACCGGGCTCTGGGCGGCATTGCCGCCACCAGCACCGATACCGGGGTTGGCTACATCGGCATTCGGCTGCAGAACTCTTCCGGTACCCTGATCAAGAACCTGGAGGTAGCCTACGCCATGGAGCAGTGGTACAACTCCGGCAAGATGGATGAAGCCCGGGTGAGGGTGTGGTACCGGAAGTTGCCGGCCTCGGCCACGCCGGAGCAAAAGGCCGCGCTGGTAAGCGGAACCTGGACGGAAATCGGTGATTTGATGGTGAATGCCCCCTCCACGGCGGCCGTTATTGCCAGCAGTGACGGCAACTCGGCCACCAACCGGCGGGTAGCGCGGGCCAAGCTCATTGGGGGCGGCAGCTCGCCCTTCGGCGCCGGGCTGGCCGATGGCGAAGAAATCATGATTCGCTGGTCCTACGTGTTCAACTCAACCTCCAACGGAAACGGGCTGAGCCTGGACGACGTGACCATCACGCCCGAAACCAACATCTTCTATTCAACCACTACGGGCCACCTGAACGACAAAGCCAGCTGGGGCGTGAATGCCGATGGCACGGGCACCCACCCCGGCAACTTCAACCTGGACAACACCACGTTCTACGTGCGGGGTAACACGGCCGGCGTAAGCCGCCAGGGTACGGGGGCTGCCCTCAGCCTCAAAGGAACCAACACCAAGCTGGTGGTTGGGCGGCCCGGTGAACCGGCCACACTGTATTTGGGTAGCAATGACAACCTGTCTGCTACCGTGGATGTTACGGCCGGCTCGACTCTGCAAATTGATAAACTGACTAGCGGCATTACCCTGGGCGCCCTGGCTACCACCAGCACCGTGGAATACCTCAACACGGCCGCCACCGGTACGCAAACCGTAGACGGAGGCAGCTACGGCATTCTGAAGCTGACCGGCACCGGAGCCAAGCAGCTGGGTAGCAACGCGCTGGTTATCAACAAGGTAAGCTTCAGCAGCACCGGGCTGTCGGCCCTGACTCTGCGTGACTTCGACCTGACGATTTTGAAAGAAGGCTCGGTTGAGACGCTGGCTGGCTCGGGGCTCTTTGTTACCAATGGCAAAGGCGGGCTGCGGCAAACCGTTACCAGCACTGGGGCCGAAGTCAACTTTCCGGTAGCCGTTACTGCCGACCTGAACGATTACACGCCGGTTGTACTCTCGCAAACGGCCGCCACCTCCGAGGATACCTACAAAGTGCGGGTCGGGAACAACGTCTACCGCTCATATGATGCCAACGAAAACGGAGCCGAGCCGCTGACCATAGGCGTGGTCAAGAAAACCTGGTTTGTAAGCGAAGAAGTGCCCGGCAACTCCGATATAACCCTGCAGGCCTTCTGGACTACGAAAGACGAGGGGACTAACTTCCAGGCTAACAACGCCTTTATTGACCACTATACCACCGGAGCCAGCTGGGACGGAGTGCGCGATACACCTTCCCCCATCATTAGAGGCAACATGAAGGGTAGCAAAAAAGGAGGGGTTAAAAAGTTCTCACCCTTCGGCGTTACATCCCAGAGCCGGGGCGTGCTGCCCGTGCAATTGGTTGCCTTTGGGGCCGCGCGGATTGGAGCTACTGTATCGTGCAACTGGCGAACTGCCGCGGAGCTGCACAACGCGGGCTTTATTGTGGAGCGCAGCGCAAACGGGCAAGCCTTCACGGCCATTGGTACGGTAGCTGGCCATGGCATTACCAACCAGAGCCAGCAGTACCGCTTCCTGGATACGGCCCCGCTGCCGGGCACCAGCTACTACCGCCTGCGCCAGCGCGATACGGATGGCACCGAAGCCCTGTCGCAGGTAGTTGTGGTAGCGGCCGCGGAGGTAGCCGCCGCCCACGTAGTGCCCAACCCCGGCAGCACCCGCTTTCAGGTGCTGCTACCCGGCGACGCGGCAGCGCTGGGCGCTGAAGTACTTAACGTACTGGGCGCCCGGGTAGCCACTGTTGCCCCGGATGGTACCTTTGACCTGACCCGCCAGCCAGCCGGCATATATGTAGTGCGCCTGGGCACTGCCCAAGGTAGCCAGAGCATCCGGGTGGTAAAAGAATAATACGGTTCGAATACGCCTAACACGAGCAACGGCCGCCCCTACGCAGGAGCGGCCGTTGCTCGTGTTACAGAAAAATGAGCCTAGCGCCGACGGAAGCGGTTGACCACCAGCCACAGCAGCAGAACAATCAGGAACACGCCAATCAGGCCAGTCCAGGCTCCGGCTTTAAAGATGGTGCCAATAGCGTCGCAGCTGCTCAGCGAAAACGTAAACAGCACAAGGAAAGCCAGGGTGAGGGGAAAGCGGAAAGTAGTCATGGTGCAGCAGGAGAGATAGTGGAAGGCGAGCCACAGTAATACAGCTCTTTCTGCGTGTACTCTTTCGCCCCGGAAAAGGTTAGTATCCAGCCCGGTGAGCAACCCGCCTGGCGCTGGTCAGCTATTCTACTACAAACCGATGCGAGGTAGCCAAGTCCTTGGTCTGAACGCGTAGCAGGTACATGCCGGGAGCTATTCGGGTTAAGTCAATGCTTTCCGGTTGGCCCGAGGCGGGTACCGCTGCCGCTTGCTGTTGCACTACCCGGCCGGCCGCGTCTAGCACGGTGAGTGTAACGGACTGGGCATCGGGCACGGGCGGCACCCGCACCCACAACACCGAGCGGGCTGGGTTAGGGTACACTTCCAGCCCCAGAGCAAGGGTAGCCGAACTGGTTACCGGGGCCGGAGCATCGGTCAGGGAGCCTAGGAAAGCAACAAACATGTTCCCCTCGTGGCGCACCGTAAGGTTGCCTAACTGCCCCGGCGAGGGCATGAAGCCGCCCACGTATATGTGCTTACCGCTGAGGGCTAGGGCATATACCTCGCTGTTGCCCGGGCCGCCAGCTTGCTGAACCCAGTCGAAAGCACTGGCCTGGCCAAAATCGGTTAGCCGGGTTACAAACACGTTGGCTCCCAACTCGTGCTGGAGTGTGTGTTTGCCAAAAACGGCCTCTGTGCTGCTGGTTTCCCCGGTCACGTATATCCAGTTGTCCTGCACGACCAAGGCCTGAGCCTCATCGTAGCCGCAGCCCCCGGCCGTTTGTACCCAGGTAAACTCGCCGGTAGGCCCCGCATCGGTGAGCTTGGCTACCACTACATCGAGCGTGCCGGCGTTGCGCGCTACCCCAGCAGGCCCCAACGTAACGGTAGTGCCAAAGAAGCCCGCCACGTACACACTGCTGCCGCGTACGGCCAGGGCATTGAAACAGTCGTGAAACCAGCCGCCCGCCTGCCGGGCCCATACGAAGCTTCCGTGGGTGCCTTCATCGGTGAGCTTGGCCACGAAAGCATCGGTAGTGCCAGCTCCGGGTTTGACATTTACCAGTTGGGTGCTGCCAAAATAAGCCACCGGGCTGTCGAAGGTGCCAGCCACGTACACGTTGTTGCCAGCTACGGCCACGGCTCGGGCTCCTTCCCCCAGCGCCCCACCCGCCCGTTGCGCCCAAGCCAGGCGCGCGCTGGGACCTGCATCGAGCAGCTTCACCACGTACAGGTCCGTGGTGCCTAGGTTAGGTCCGCTGGCGTTACGGAGCGTGACGCCAGGAAAAACCAGTGGCCCATAATAGGAGCCCGTGACAAATACGCTGGCTCCTTGCACTGCCAGCGCGCTGCCACCGGCCTGCCCCGTACCAATAGGCTGCACCCAGCTGAACCGGCTGCTCGTGCCCTCGTCCATGAGCTTGGCCACGTAGGCCTGCATATTTCCTGTTAAGCTGGTATTGCGCAAGGCCAAGCCCCCAAAATCGTAGGAGTGGCTTTGGCACGAGCCCGTTAGGTAGATGCTGGAGCCCCGGATGGCCAGCTGCACGGCAATATCTCGCTCGGTTCCACCGGCGCGCTGGGCCCACAAGAAGCGGTTGGTTGTGCGGTTCCACTTCGCCACAAACACATCCTCCGCGCCCCGACTCGTCAGCGTGTGCTCACCAAAGGTTGCGGTGCCGTAAAACGAGCCCGTCAGGTACACGTTATCGGCTGAGTCGGCGGCAACGGACCGGATTAGCGGTGGGGTAGTACCCCCGGGGCTGATGGCTACCTGCCAGGCTGGCGCCGAGGATTGGGCCATGCTAACCACGGTCCAAAGCAGGCCCACAGTACTCAGCAATAAGCGGATACGGGTTGCGGAAAGCTGCATCATACTAAATAGGATGGGTAGTGAGAGTATGTTGTTTGACTGCGCGGCCAGCCTGAGGCGGCCCCGCTGCGGATTCCGTCCCCAGCGGACCTGAGTAAGTGGAACTGCTGAATCAGCGGAGCGAAGAAGATGGATGAAAGGTAGACGCCGGAGTACTGGAGGCCAAGCCTAGTTAGCGCATTATCAGACTTTTCATAGAACTGATAGATTGAATTAAGATGCTGATATTTAGTAAGTTAAATAGTAATGGGTAGGTTTTGAAAAGTATATAGCAGCCCCCTAATAAGCAGTGGCCAACGCTGCACAGCGTCAGTTCTTTGCCAACCGCGTATAGCGTACCAACAGGGCCGAAAAATGACCTTCGCCCGCATTCCTTCCCAGGCCGTTTATCAGGTGCCTCTGCTTGCTATCAGAGGTTGCTTGCGGCGCTGAAAGCAGTTCGGGCTGGGTACTCCTGGTCCTTGTATTGTGTATCTTCCGGCCAGCTGCTCCGTTTCATGCTCCCAACTCTACCGCTGCCCGTTTTCAACGCGTTGCCCGATGCCTACCTGCTGCTAACGCCCGATCTGACCATTGCGGCCGTCAGCAACGCGTACCTGGCCCTAACGCACACCCGGCGGGAAGACCTGGTGGGCCGGCAGTTGTTCGACGCCTTTCCAGACCACGCCCACCTGCCCGAAGCAGCCGTTTCCATCAGCTTGCGCGATTCGCTGCGCCGGGTGCAAGCCACCGGCCAGCCCCACGAAATGGCCCGCCTGCGCTACGACCTACCCGACCCCGCCCAGCCCGAGCGCGTGCAGGCGCGCTACTGGCAACCCCGCAACTTGCCCATTCTCGACGAGCAGGGGCAATTGCTGTACTACCTACTCCTAGTCAGCGACATGACGGCGCAGGTGCAGGAAGAGGAGCAGCTACACGCTAGTCAGGCTCGGGAGCATACTGCCCAGGTCGAGGCCGAAGCCCAGCGCAACCGCCTGCAAACCCTCATTGCCCAGGCTCCCGCCCTGATTGCCAGCTTGCGCGGCCCCAACCACGTAGTAGAACTGGCCAATGACAGGTTCTGCCAGATGGTTGGGCACCGCAGCCTGGTAGGCCGGCCTTACCGCGAAGCCGTGCCGGAGCTGGGCGAGCAGGGCTTTGTTGACTTACTCGACGCCGTGTACCGCACGGGCGAGACGTATGCAGCCAGCGAAACCCTGGCCTACATTGACCGCACCAACTCAGGCCAGACCGAGCCCGGCTACTTCAATTTTATTTATCAGGCCACCCGCGATGCAGCGGGGCAGGTGCAGGGCGTCCTCATTTTTGCCTACGACGTGAGTGAGGAGGTGAAAGCGCGTCGGCAGGTAGAAGCCCAGGAGCAGCGCAGCCATGACCTGAACGAGGAACTGACCACCGCCAACGAAGAAATCCGAACCAATAACCAGGAACTGCAGCAGGCTGAGCACAACCTGCGCGAGCTAAACCTGCAACTGGAGGCGCGGGTAGCAGAGCGTACCCAAGCCCTGCAGGAAGCTTTACGGGAGGCTGAGCACCAGCGCGAGCAGGTGCTCACGCAGCAGCGTACTTTGCAGCAGATTCTGGGGCAGGTGCCTGCCGCCGTGGCTACCCTCACCGGACCGGAGCACCGTTGCACCTTCTTCAACGCCCACTATCAGGACCTGTCCGGCGGGCGTACCCGGCTGGGCCTTACAGTGGCGGAAGTTTTCCCCGAAGTGGTGGCGCAAGGCTTTGTTGATCTGCTCGATGGGGTGTACCGCACGGGGCAGCCGTTTGTGGGCATGGCTACCCCGGTCTTGCTCTATAATAAAGTCAACGGCCAACCCGAACAGCATTACGTGGATTTCATTTATCAGCCCCTGGTGGATGAACACGGGCACACGCAAGGCATCCTGGCTTTCGTGCTGGATACCACCGAGAAGGTGCTAAGCCAACAGCGCGCCACTGAAGCCCAGGAAAAGGCTCAGGCCACTGCCGAGCAGCTAGCCGAGCAACGCAACAACTTCTACCAGATATTCACGCAAACGCCGGCCTGCATTGCCATTCTGCGCGGGCCTGAGCACCGGTTCGACTTCATCAATGAGCCGTATCAGCAGCTGTTTCCGGGGCGGCAGCTACTAAGCCGGCCCCTGGCGGAAGCCCTACCCGAAGCGCATGAGCAAGGCTTTACTGCCCTGCTGGACCGCGTGTACCAGACCGGGGAGGCTGTGTTCAGGGCCGAAATGCCGTTGCGGGTAACGGCGCAGAACGGGTGCCAGCTGCCCGTAGCCTATTTTACCTTCACGTACCAAGCCTACCAGGAAAAGGGCCGCACCGCCGGCGTATCCATTTTCGCCTTCGACGTGACGGAGCAGGTGCAAGCCCGGCAAGAAGCGGCCGCCCAACAGGCGCAGTTGCAGGCACTTTTCGAGCAGGCTCCGGTAGCGGTGGCCATTTTGCAGGGTCCGGAGCTAACAATTCAGGTCGCTAATTCCCGGGTAGCCCAGCTCTGGGGCCGCCGGCCTGAGCAGGTGATAGGTAAGCCGTTGCTGGAAGCCTTGCCGGAAGTGCGCGACCAAGGCTTTCCCGAACTGCTGGTGCAAGTGCGGGATACGGGGCAGCCCTTCGAGGCCCAGGAAATTGCAGCCATGCTGGAACGAAACGGCCACCTCGAAACGGTGTACTTTAACTTCGTGTACCAGCCCCTGCACGATGCGCAAGGCCATATTACGGGGGTAGCGGTTGTGGCTACGGAGGTAGGCGAGCAGGTACAGGCCCGCCAGCAGGTGCAGGCTCTCAACGAGCAGCTGCAGGCCGCCAATGCCGAGTTGGGCGCTTCCAACCAGCTTCTCACGCGCACCAACCAGGACCTGGATAACTTCGTGTACGCTTCTTCCCACGACCTCAAGCAGCCTGTTAATAATCTGGCCGGGCTATTCAACGAACTGTACCGCAGTATTCGCTTTACTGACCCCCAGGAAGAACAGATTCTGGTGCCCCTGATTCAGCAGGCCCTGCAGCAGCTCAGCGTTACCATCGACGATTTGGCGGCCCTGGGCCAGGCCCAGCAAGCCAGTGAGGCCCGGCCCGAAACCGTATCATTGGCCGAGCTGACCGAGGAAGTTCTCACGGCCCTGGAGCCCCAGGTGCGGGCTGCCCGGGCGCGCATTACCACCAACTTCGATGCTCGTCCTACCTTGTCGTTTCCTCGGGCCAACCTGCGCACTGTGCTCCTCAACCTGCTTAGCAACTCGCTTAAGTATGCTGACCCGGAGCGGCCGGCCCGCGTGCACCTTTCCGTGTGGGTTGACGCCGGCCAGCCCGTGCTGGTGGTGCAAGATAATGGGCTGGGCTTCGATGCAGACCGCTACCGCGAGGAGCTGTTTCACCTTTTCCGCCGCCTGCACCAGCACACGGCCGGCACGGGCGTGGGCCTGTACCTGGTCAACCGTATTGTGCAAGCTAACGGTGGTCACATTGAGGTAGAAAGCCAAGTAGGAGCCGGCGCCACGTTCCGCATCTGGCTGGGCCGGGCTTAGCTGGGCTTCCTGATGCAGGTTAAGCCAGGTGCTGGATAGCCGTGGTGAGCTGCTGCTGCAACGCTTTGACTATCAGCTTTACTTCCTCCGCGCGCGACATTTGGTAGGCCTGCGCCGCGGCCGTATCCTCCGATTCTTCCCACTGCGCCAGCTCCGCCAACGTGTCCAGCCGACTCATGGAGCCCGCAATGGCAATGTAGATGTCGGGCCACAGGGAGTGTAGGGTTTTGGTGTGTTGACCCAGCGCCACCTGCACGTCGAGCAGCAGGAGCGCCACTCCGGCCAAATCACGCAGCAGCTCTATTTCCTCGGCCGTTAGAATACGGGGGTTACGGTCAATAACGCACAGTGTACCAACGGCATGGCCGGTCGAGGTGTGTAGCGGGTAGCCCGCGTAAAAGCGGAGCCCTAGGGCATCGACGGCGGCGGGGCTTACCAGCGTACAGGGCTGGCGGCTTAGGTCCTCAAACACCGTGGCCTCATGGGACAAGATGGCGGCGGAGCATAGACTTTCTCCCCGGGGCATGCGCTCAGGCGCGTCCAGGCCAGCGTTGCCGCGAAACCACACGGCATCGGCCTCCACCAGCGACACCAGGGCAATGGGGGCTTGAAACAGCTTGCCCGTGAGGCGCACGAATTCATCGAAGAATGGCGCGTCGCCGCTAACCAGATAGGCCTGTAGCGCAGCGAGGCGTTGCGGCTCGTTGTCGGGTAGCAGCCGGGAAGGTGTAGCCATCGGGTAAAGATAAGGGGCCCACGTAAGGAAGTCGCTAGGCCAGGGCTGAAAGCCCCACATCGTTTTGCGGTTAGGCATAACCGGCTGCCTTACGCAAAGTGCTTTCTGCCGTGAAAAGGACCCGTCCGGTTCAGCTTTCCCGTTTTCATCTAGGCGCGCGCCCTTCCCAGCTAGTAATGACTAGTCCTTATTGGTGAACTGCTTTTGCCTCAGGGAATACTCGCCTGCGGAGTTGCTTTTCAGCCTTATTGCAACTGGCCTCGTATTTGTTTCCCCGAGCATTGTACTCCCTTTTTTCCCTAGCTGCGTTCATGTCAAAGTTCTATTTCCTCCTCGTTGGGCTCAGTCTGAGTTTCGGTGGTGCTACCTCAGCCGCGGCGCAGAAACTTAACAACGACGGATTTCAGCGCCGAAACGGGCAAATGCATATCCTGCGCAACGGGCAAGTGCGTCCCATGCTGCGGGATGCTCACCTGCCGACCGGGGCTGTGGTTGGTACAGACGGCTTCGTTGTAGGGCCTGATGGGAAACGGACCGAGCTGCAGGAAGGGCAAGGGTGTGACCTGAAGGGTAATCTGGTATCGGTTGTCGCTACCGCTGGGGGCGGACTTGCCCTAAGCCCACCGGTTAGCACTCCGCGCCGCCCCGCGTCGGAGGCTCCCGCCGCGGAAGAGGTGCGGGCGGTACTGGAGGATTTGCTGGGCCGGGGCCGCCGCGAGGAGGACCAGGACGATGAGCGCGAAGAGTACGACGAGAAGTACGAGGAGAAGGCCCGGGAGCAGCGCAAGAAAGAAGAGGAATGGCAGCGCGAGGAGCAGAAGCGCCGCGAGGAGCACGAGCGGGAGCGAGAGAAAAAGTGGAAGGAGAAATGGAAAAAAGGCAAGAAGTGGGACGATTAACCCGCTGCTTATCATAAAGAAACGCCCGGCCGCTCTCCTAGGAGCGGCCGGGCGTTGGTATGTTTACTCAGGACGGCGGCTAGCGGTTGGGAAAGAGAATGTCGAGGATGTCGCGCGCCACGGAACCCGGGCGCCGCCGCTCCTCTTCGCGCCAATCATAAGCGGTGTCGTAGGCCCGGTCTCCATGCAGGATGAAAGCGCCCGGCTCCAGGCGAATGCCGCGTAGCCGCTCGCAGCTGGTGGGTGGGGGCTGGTGCCCGGCCGGCCGGTTCGGATACCAAACCCGACACTGGCCGGGGGGCGGGTAGTGTCCGCGCGGCACGCCCGCCAGCTGACGGGGGCCCGGTGAGCCCGCCGGCGGCAAAACTACTCGGCCCAGGATGCCGCCTAGCTTTCCTCCCGTAGCACGCGGGCCCCGGTTCTCATACCTACCGTCCCCGTCCTTGTAACGGTCCTTCTCCTGCTTGTACTTATCGTCCTTCTCCTTGTCGTCCTTGTCTTTGTACTCCTTCTCCTTTTTATCCTGGTCGTACTTGTACTCTTTCTTGTCCTTATCCTTATCATTTCCTCGCCCTTGGGCGAAAGCAACAGGACCGGAGGCTAGCCACATGCCAGCAATGAATAACAGGGAAATACGGCTCATACGGGGTAGGAAAAATGAAGGGTGGGGGGTGTACGCCGGCTTCTGGGCAAAGTTCGGACCAACGCTTGCTCTACAGTAACCGTAGGGGAAACCCCTGCCCGTATCAATGAGCGGCGGCCCACTTGCTAGCGGCTATTCCCATTTTCCATGTTGCACCATTTCCTGTTCGCTCCCTTTTCTAACGTCATCCGCCAGCGGCAATACGAGCAGCTACTAGCTGATTTGCAGGCCGATACTACCGCACCCGTCTCGCTGCTGTTGGGCAACTTCGCCGTGGGGGAGCATGATACGGTTATCGATGCGCTGGTCGTTCGCCCGCACAGCATCACGCTCGTACTCTTCGTCCCGCAGGGTGGAAAACTTGCTATTCCCGCTTTCGAGTATGGCGGGTGGCAACTCAACGGACAGCCACTAGGTGGGACAGGAAAGGAGGCAGACAATCCCTTCGAGCAGTATCGGCAGCAGAAAGCGGCGGTAGTAGAATGGCTCGCGCCGCAGTTCGGTCCTGAGCAGATGAATCTGCAGGTTGTGACGGGCGTAGTTCTGTTTGCCGCGCCGGTCAGCTTTGCGGAAGGGGTAGAGCAGCAAGTACGCAAGCATCCAGATGCTGGGTTTCACCTGCTGGCGGATGCTTCCCAGTTCCCGCGACAACTCAAGCAACTTGCCCGGCCCGAAATCGACTTGAGTGCCGAAGAGTTGTCTAATTGGGCCCGGGAGCTGGCGCAGGATGTAGCAGAGCCGGCCAGCCCAGTAGAGCCCGCACCTGTTCCCATTTCCGCGCCTGCTTCCTCCAAGGGTGTGTTGGGTCGGTTGTGGGGCTGGCTTGGCGCGGAGGATATTCCGGAAGACACGCCCTACGGCCACCCTGCCGGGCAGGTAGCGGAAGGTCAGGCCGAAAAGCAGCGCCTGGAACAATTGCGGCTGGAAGCGCAACAGGAGCTGCGGCAGAAACTCCAGGCCCTGGAGGCTCGCGAGGCCCAGCGCGAACATAACATGGCCCAGCTGCAGGCTCAGTTAGCGCAGGCGGCCCCGGTCCCAAGCCAAGCTCAAGCCATACGGGACCAACTGGCCGCAGAAAGCAGTGAGAAAGCGGCGTTAGAAGCGGCCATTAAAGCCTCGCGGGCCGAATCGGAAGCTCGCAACCGAGACTTGGATGCCAAAATCGAGCGCCTGGGAGGACTACTCGACCAGTTGCAGGCCCGTACGGTGACTGCCGCTCCAGTAGGCTCAGCTCCTGCAGCAGCTTCCGGTTCTTCTGCCACCGCTGGCCCTCGTTCCGCCGGGTATCGTCGGTTACGAACCTGGCGTCGGCGGCTGCCGCGTTTGGCAGCGGTAGCGGGTGTAGCTGGTTTGTTGGGGTTAGGTGTCTGGGGCGCTAGCCACTTGGGCAGAGGTGCGGCTGCTCCGGCTCCCTACCAGGAAAACGGGAAATGGGGATTTGCTGACCCGAGCGGCAAACAGGTGGTGCCCGCTAAGTATTCTTCCGTTAGCAGTTTCCAGCAGGAGCGGGCGGTGGTGGAGGAAAACGGGGTGTACGGCATAGTTGATGCCGAGGGGAAAGAGGTAGTGCCCTTGGCCTATGACGCGCTTAATCCCTACGCGGAAGGCTACGCCCGGGTGCGCGTTGGCGACGCGTACACCTTCGTGGATGAGCAGGGGCAAGAGTTTGATACCTATTACTTCAACGCCCTGGACTTTTCTGAGGGAGTTGCCGCCGTGCTCGACCACCGGGGCTGGTATTACATCACGGGGCCGCAGGAGCCGAACAAGGAACCCGCGCTGTTTCAGGAGGCCTACTCGTTTCGGGATGGTTTGGCGCGGGTACGCCTAGCGGACGGCTACACCTACATCACCAAAGACTATCTGAGTGACTCAAGCCAGGGCACTACGCCCTTTGGCCGCTACGAGTCCGCTACTGATTTTGAGAATGGAAAGGCCCAGGTCACGCAGAGCGGCCGCAGCTTCACGATTGACACGAACGGGGAGCCGGTGGAGTAGAGGCGAAAGGCATCCAACGGGAGGACGTGTTGCGAGTTGTCCCGTGGACTGGTCCGCCAGCAAAGAAAAACCCCGATAACATGCTGGCAGGCAGTGCGTTATCGGGGTTTTCTACTTGTGCGCTCCCTCCTGGGCTCGAACCAGGGACCCTCTGATTAACAGTCAGATGCTCTAACCGGCTGAGCTAAGGAAGCGGTTATGGCGGCGTCTTTTTCGCCGTTGCTGGTGCAATATTAGAGCAAAGTTCTGGAACGTCCAAACATGTATTTCGAAAAAAATGCAGAAAAACAATTAGTTCGTGATTGTCAGAGTATTGCCAGATAGGGCCGTGTTGTACTGGCGCAACGGGCGGGTAGCCGGCCCGCCCTGCACTTGCCCCTGGAAGCTGAACTGCGACTGACAACACGGATCGAAAAGCCGCAGAAACGGGTCGATTTTTACCCGCGCGCAAGTATCCTGGGGTTGGTAGGGGCAATTACGGTCGAAGGCCAGGTACGTGCTGGCATTCTGCCGAACGATGATCAGGCCGCGCACGCCGCCCTTATGGTACACAGCGCCATTGTCGAAACGCAGGTTGCTGTTTTCCTGATTGGTCAGGAACACTACTTCGTTTACGGCCGCCAGCGGAATTTGGGGCTGGGCATCGTTGGCGGAGGAGTTGCAGGCTGCTGACACCAGACCGGCAACTAGGATACTACCGGCAACGGCGAAGGTGCGCAAAAAGGAAGCAGAAAACATACGTGAAACGTGAAGCGGCAGAAGAGGAAGAACGCACAACTTGCCCGCAGTGATACAGGCTCGACCGGGAGTTGTACTCCTTACGAGAAAATTCCGACGGGGCTCAGCAGGGTAGGAACATAAAAAGCTCCCATCTGCAGCCGCAGATGGGAGCCCGCCTAGCAATGGCTGCCTACCCTATTGGGCGCTTTCGAACTGGCGCAGAAAGCGGGTATCGTTTTCAGTAAACAGGCGCAGGTCCTTGATCTGATATTTGAGCATGGTGATGCGCTCAATGCCCATTCCCCAGGCGTAACCGGAGTAGCGCTCCGGGTCGATGCCAGACTGCTCCAGCACGGCCGGGTCAACCATACCACACCCGCCAATTTCTACCCAGCCCGTCCCCTTACAGATGTTGCAGCCTTTGCCTTTGCAGATCAGGCAGGTAATGTCGATTTCCGCGCTGGGCTCGGTGAACGGGAAGAAGGAGGGCCGGAACCGCACCTGCATATCCTGGCCGAAGAGTTCCTGCACAAAGTAATACACCGTCTGCTTGAGGTCGGCGAAGCTCACGTTTTCATCCACGAACAAGGCTTCCACCTGATGAAACATCATGTGGGCCCGCGCTGAAATGGCCTCGTTGCGGTACACGCGGCCGGGCATGATGCTGCGAATCGGAGGCTTCTGCGTCTGCATTACGCGCACCTGCACCGGGCTGGTGTGCGTGCGCAGTACCCACTCCTGCTCGCCGGGCGTGCGGCGCACAAAGAACGTGTCCTGCATGTCGCGGGCGGGGTGATTCTCCGGGAAGTTGAGAGCCGTGAAATTGTGCCAGTCGTCCTCAATTTCCGGGCCTTCCTCCACGTTAAAGCCAATCCGGGCCAGAATGCGCACGATTTCCTCGCGCACCAGGCTCAAGGGGTGGCGCGTGCCCAGGGCATTCGGAGTAGTAGGCAGGGTGTAGTCGAAGGTGGGGTCGGCGGGGGCGTTGGCGGAGGCCGCCTCCAGCTCCTGCTGGCGCTGCTCAAACCGGGTTAGCGCCAGTTGCTTCAGCTGGTTGAGCTCCTGGCCCACGGCCCGCCGGTCTTCCTGCGGAACGGTTTTCAACTGGTCGAATAGGTCGGCCAACTGGCCCTTGCGGCCGGTATAAGCAATGCGAAACTGGTCGAGCTGTTCCGCTGTAGAAAGGTCGTAGGCTTCGATTTCGGCCCGCAGCCGCGCGATGTTATCCTGCATCATAGTGCAAAGGTAACTTGATTGCAGCTAGATGCTTGCTACCCGCAGATTTGCGAAAATTACCGTCTGTTTATCAGGTATATATGATTTGACTGACGCAAAATGCGCTGGCGCTAGCTTCCGATTTCAACCCGAGTGAAAAACTGGTACGGTTGCTGCAAACAGCCTGAGTACAAGCGGCAACTGAGGCTGAACGTGGGGCGCCACCCGTTAGCCAGCTGGCTGCAAGCCCGGTCTGGCCGGGTGTGGTATTCACCTCTTGATCTGCCTTTCCCGATGAAACGTTACCTTCTCACCGCTGCCGTGGCAGTGGCCTTCTTTAGTGCGTCGCAGGAGGCGCAAGCTCAAAGCCAGTCGAAAGTAAAATCTGGCAAGCTGGCCAACACCAGTGTGGCGCCCGCCGCCGCCGCCCCGGAGCCTGAGTGGCCAGCCCTGGAAACCTGGAACGAGCCTGCCGCACCAGCCAGCGCCAGCAACGGCTGGGAAGCCGCCGCTACCAACGATACGGACCCAATGATGCAGTCCTCGGGGGTAATGGTGGCCCCTGGCATGAGCTCCTCGCCGTACCGCGGCACTAGCACCGACTATCACGGCCGCCCCGTAGCCAAGCCGAAATCTAAGCGCCCCCGCTCCGTGGAAGTAGCCCAGAACGACCCGATGATGCAGTCCTCGGGCGTGATGATAGCCCCCGGGATGAACACGGCCCCCTACCGTGGCACCAGCACCGATTACCACGGCCGCCCCGTGCGCAAGCCCGTGGCTAATACTACCGTGTCGGCCCAGGCCGATGTAAGCCAGGAGCCCGTAGCAGCGGGCTGGTAAGCCAATATTCTACTGGTGTGGTTCCGCTTACAGCCCGGACGGCATAGCCGTTGCCGGGCTGTTGCCGTATGCAAGAAAAATTGTGGTAACTACTTGAACTTCTTACGGCTTCCTTTCTATGAGAACCTCACTGCTACCCTTTCTGCTGATTGGCGTAATCTGCCTGTTTACGGAAACGCTTGCCCAGGCGCAAACCAAGTCAGCCACTCGCGCCAAAGCGGCCTACCAGCGGACCTCCAGTTCCCGCACAAAAGCCCGCGCAGGCGCCTATGCCCGCTACGACCGCTCAGGCCGGCGCGATGAGGAAAACCTGAAGCTGGCCCCTGGCTTGCGCCTAAACATGCCCAGCCCGCCTACCACCGACTACATGGGCCGGCCCCTGAAGAAAAAGCCCGCTAAGCAGCCTGCTAGCGGATCAAGTACCATTTCAGCTGAGGGTGGCAAGAAGGCCGCTGGTCGACCGTAGAAGCCCGCGCCACTTATGGTTCTGCTACTGTTGAGGTACAGCAACGTAGTAGCTTGTTGATTTTCTGAATTTCGGCTTGGGGATGGAACTTCTCGGGCAAGGCCGCGTTAGGCCAAAAAATGAGGCGGGGGTTTCGAGCCCGCGCGGGGTGCCGTACCTTTGCGGTAAGAATCTGCTTTACACCTTCTTTTATGACTCGTCAATTCCTCCCACTGTTGCTGATTGGCGGCGTACTGCTGGCAGCGCCGGCTGTAGCCCAGAAAAAATCATCGGGCGGCTGGGATACCTCTTCTGATGGCTGGGGTGCTCCGGCTAAAAAATCGGCCGCTCCCGCTAAAAAAACTACGACTACCAAAGCGGCAGTAGCTCCTGCTGCTGAGCCTGCCGCTGCTACGCCTGCTCCTACTGCCACTGCCGCTCCCGCTTCGGGTAGTGGCGAGTGGGGTGGTGCTTCGGCCGGTGGTGCTTCGGCCGCCCCCGCAGCAGAAAGCCAGCCTATTGGAGCTAGCTTGGCTCCGGGCTTTTCGGCCGCGCCCTCCCGCCGCGTAACCACGGATTATCGGGGCCGCCCCATGAAGCCTTACGTGCGCCGCACGGTGCGTTCCGCCGACCCCATGCCTACTGCGCCGGCCCCCGCCCCCATTATTCCGGTTGCTGAGCCCGAGCCCGCTCCCGTAGCGGCCACGCCGGCCCCAGCGGCTCCCAAAGCCAGCGGTGCCGGTGCTTCGGGTGCAGTTAAAAGCGGTGGTGCTGCCTCTACCACCAAGAAAACGGCTGCTCCGGTTAAAAAAGCTGCTCCCAAGAAAAAGGCCGATGACGGCTGGGGTAGTGGCGGCAGCGGCTGGTAAGCCAAGCCATCAGACGACCTTACAACAGAACAGCCCGCCTGGAAAACCAGGCGGGCTGTTCTGTTATAAACTGGCTACACGTTACGTTTAGCTTGCCATTTCTGCCAGTTCTGGCTCTGCCGGGAGAGCAGTAGCTATAGATGCTGCCCGGTAGTACAGGGTGCTGCAGTTGTCAGGCCGCAAAACTTCCTGGGCGGCGGCCAGCACATGCGCCGGAGTGACGGCCTGCACTTTGGCGCTTTCCTGATTAACGAGGTCAGCGTTGCCGAGCAGCTTGCTGAACGCCAGATTCATGGCGCGGTTGAGCAGCTCTATCTCGCTGAAAACGATGCTGGCTTCGGCCTGATTTTTTACTTTTTCCAACTCTATGGCGGGTACTTCCGCAGCGCGAAGCTCGGCCAACACTGCCTCCACTGCTGCATCCGCCTCCTCCAAGGTTACGCCGCTGTTGAGCTTGCCACTTACGACCAGCAGACCCGGCTCAAAGGAGCCCATTACGGAAGCCGAAATAGAATTGAACAACGGCGTTTCTTTCACCAATTGCTGATATAAGCGCGAAGACTTACCCCGACCCAGCAAGTCGCCGAGTAAATCGGCAGCGTAGTAGCCGTCCTCGGCGCGGCCCGGAATGTGGTACACCTTATAGAGAGCCGACAAGGGCACTTCGGCGGTTACTTCCAGGTGGCGGGCTTCCGTTTGGCGCGGCTCTTGGGGAAGCTGCCGCTCGTAGCGTGTACCGCCCGGAATAGGCCCAAACCACTTTTCGGCCAGCCGCTTGGCCTCGGCCACAGTTACGTCGCCGGCCACCACCAAAATGGCATTGCTGGGCGAATAGTGTTTGGCGAAGAAGTCACGCACTTGCTGCATCGTCGCGTCTTCGATGTGGCTAACTTCCTTGCCAATGGTAGCCCACTGGTAGGGGTGGCGCTGGTAGGCCAAAGGCCGCAGCTTCAGCCATACGTCGCCGTAGGGCTGGTTGAGGTAGTTCTGCTTGAACTCTTCCACTACCACCTTGCGCTGCACTTCTAGTCCGTTCTCGGAGAAAGCCAGGTTCAACATGCGGTCCGACTCCAGCCAGAAGCCAGTTTCCAGGTTGGCGGCGGGCAGGGTGAGGTAGTAGTTGGTGATGTCGGGGGAAGTAAAGGCGTTGTTTTCGCCGCCCACCAGCTGCAGGGGCTCGTCGTAGCTGGGAATGTTCACGGAGCCCGAAAACATCAGGTGCTCAAACAGGTGGGCAAAGCCGGTGTGGGCCGGGTCTTCGTCGCGGGAGCCTACGTTGTAGAGCACGTTGAGCACGGCCATGGGGGTCGTGTGGTCTTCGTGCACAATGCAGCGCAGGCCGTTATCCAGGGTAAATTCTTCGAAGTGAATCATGCGCGGGGCAAAGGAGAGTCTGAAAAGTACTGTGAAGGATAACCAGCGGCCCGGATTGATAGTTTCGGGTCGGGCGGTGGGGTAGGGCCCGGGAAGGCGTGGGCCGTTGCGGGCCGAAAGCTTACAACGTGGCCCGTACGCCCAGAAGTATGGTGCGGGCTACGGGGTAGGCCCCGGCATCCAGGCCGGGCTGCTGGTTGTCGGAGCCGGCCGAGCTGACGTTAGGGTCGTAGCCCCGGTATTTACTTAAAACCAGCAAATTTTGCCCGCCTACCCACAGGGTGACAGCGCGAAGGTCGTGCTCCCACACCTTGTAGCTGGCTGTGAGAGCCGACAGGCGCACATGGCTGCCCGACTGTAAGGTGTAAGTGCTGACCGGGCCCAGCGGCAGGTTACTGCCGGCGGCCGGTACCTCGGTGTTGGGGGAGGCAGGCGTCCAGCGGCTCAGAACGCGGGTGGAGGCGTTGGTAAAGCTGGTAGGCGAATCCAGGTCATACAGGTTGGTATTGTTCACCTGGTAGCCAAACATACCGTCGAGCTGGGCCTGCAGGGAAAGGCGCTGGTAGGAAAGCTGCTGGCCCAGGCTCAGCAGCTGCCGGGGCAGGCCGCCGCCCAGCGGCTCCCGGTCCTGAAAATCAGTATACCCATTGCCGTTCACATCCTGGTAGCGCAGGTTGCCGGCGGCATCCAGGCCCTGGGTGCGGTACCCGTAGAAGGTACCCAGGGGCTGCTCGTCCAGTGTGCGTTGATAAGGGAAAAAGTAGGAGCTGGCAGTGCGGCCCGCCTCAAACCGGTTGCGGTTGGCGGCGGCGGCCAGCCAGCTGCTGCCTTGCAGCGGGCCCGCCCGCCATGTGCTGTGCAGCGTCAGCTCCAGGCCGGTGTTGCGCACATAGTCATTCTCGGCCGCGCCGGGGGTAAGGGGGAAACCAGGCAGGTAGGTGGTGCTGGTAGTGCGGCGCGCGTAGGCCTGGGCCGTTACGGTGAGGTGGCCGTTAAGGAGGCTGGCCTCGATGCCCGCATCGGCCTGCTGGGTGAGCTCCGGCAGAAACACGGGCAGCAGCTGCGTCTGGCCGCCCGGGCCCGGTACCGGAATCTGAAAGAAGTTGCGCCCGTGGTTGCCTCCTCCTGAAGTGCGCCCCCAGCCTACCCACACATCCAGCTTACTAGGGGCGGAGGCCCAAAACTTTTCCTTGGCCGCGTGCCACAGCACCTGCGCCCCCGGTAGCCAGCTCCACCGGTCATGGGCCGCGAAGGTGCTGGACCCGTCGCGGCGCAGGGTGCCGCGCACCTGATACCGCTCATCAAAGGTATAGCCCGCCGTGAGCTGGTAGAAATTCAGCCGGGCCTGCGCCGTGCTGCCGCTAGCTGCCAAAGACCCGGGAGTAGAGCCAGGAGGATAGCTAATCTGCTTTGCCGTGTTCTGGCGGTCTTGGCGCATGGTCTCCAGGCTGGCCGTTACCGCGTGCCGCTCCCCGCCAAAGCTGCGGGCGTAGCGTAAAGCCGGATTTACCACCCACTGGCGGTAGGTAAACGTAAGGTTGCCGTTCTCGCCGGCCGGAAGCGAGGAAAAAGCTGGCTGGTAGGAGCGGCTGCGGAGCGTGGCCCGCTCCAGGTTACCGCGGACCTCCACCGCAAGGCCGGCTGCCACTTCGTAGCGGACCCCCACCTGGGTCAGAAGCCGCCGCTGCTCCGGCGTTTGGTAGCTCTGCCGGGCCTGCGCCACGGGGTTCACGTAGTAGCCGGGGTTGGGGTTGTCCGTCTCCGATTGCGTGGGCAGAGCAAACAGCGCATTGCGCAAGGTATAGTACGCCGGTACGCGCTGCTCGGTCTGGCTGAGGCTGCCGGCGGCCTCAACGTGCAGGCGCTGCCCGAGTTGCTGGGTAATGGCCGCGCGGGCGGCGTAGCGGCGCAGCCGGGAGTTTAGCACCACGCCCTGCTGGTTCAGGTAGTCGGCGGCGGCGTAGTAGCGCGTGGTGGGCGTGCCACCCGACAGGCCCAGGTGATGCTCCTGCACGGCCGCGGTGCGCAGCAGCTTCTCCTGCCAGTCGGTACCCCGGCCGAAAGCAGCCAGTTGGGCGGCGCTATACTGCGGGGGCTGGCCGGCCCGTTGGGTTACTTCATTGCGCAGGGCCGCGTACTGCTGGGCGTCCAGCAAATCGTAGCGGTAGCGGGCCTGCTGCGCGCCGCCGTAGCCAGCGTAGCTGAGGCGCGGCTTGCCCGTTTGGCCCCGGCGGGTAGTGATGCGCACCACCCCGTTAATTCCCTGGGAGCCGTAGAGGGCAGTTTCGTAGGCGCCTTTCAGGATTTCTACCCGCTCGATGTCCTCATTGGGAATGCTCAGCAGCGGATTGCTGTCCAGCTCCTGCACTTCGGCCGGCACTACCCCGCCCAGCAAGCTCACCCCGTTCGGCCGGAAGGTGTGCTGAAATACCGGCATGCCATCCACCACGTACAGCGGCTGCGCGTTATTGGAGAGGCTGGCCGCCCCCCGGATGCGCACCGCCACCTGGGCTCCCGGCGCGCCGGAATACGGCGTGACCTGCACCCCGGCTATCTGGCGGAGTTGCTCTTGCAGGGGAAGGTAGGACGTGAAATGATGTGATTGAATTCTAACACCTTTAACCCTGTGATATAGTCTATTATCTATCGTGCTATCTTGAACAATAGTATTAGGTAAGCTGCTGGCAGAGTTTATCACCGTCCCCACGCGGCGCGAAGCGAGGCTATCGGGCTGCTGGGCCAGGGCTGGAAGGGAGAGTGGAAAGAATAAACTGAATGGTAGTAGTCGGGCCATAGCGAATGGGTAGGGAGGAAGTCGGTCCCGAAGATAGATGCCCGGCCGCAGCCGAATCCATAAAGCCCAGCCGATAATTTCCCTTCCAACCCAAACCCGTACTTTTGGCCCTACCCACCACTACCTGCTACCTCCCGATGAACTTCGACCGCAAGGACTACGCCAACGATACGCTGCTGCACCTGTACCAGGGCCTGCTCAAGCCTCGGATGATTGAGGAAAAAATGCTCATTCTGCTGCGCCAGGGCAAGGTAAGCAAGTGGTTTTCGGGCATCGGGCAGGAAGCCATTTCGGTGGGCAGCACCCTGGCCCTGGAACCCGACGAGTACATCCTGCCCCTGCACCGGAACCTGGGCGTATTCACGGGCCGCAACGTGCCTCTGGACCGGCTGTTTGCGCAGTGGCAGGGCAAAACCACGGGCTTCACCAAGGGCCGCGACCGGTCGTTTCACTTCGGCACCAACGAGCACCACATCGTGGGCATGATTTCGCACCTGGGCCCCCAACTGGCCGTAGCGGGCGGCATTGCCCTGGCCGATAAGCTCGACGAGAAGCCTAAAGTAACCATCACGTACAGCGGCGACGGGGGCGCTTCGGAGGGTGATTTTCACGAGGCCCTGAACGTGGCTGCCGTGTGGGAGCTGCCCGTCATCTTCATCATTGAAAACAACGGCTACGGCCTGAGCACGCCCAGCCGGGAGCAGTTCCGCTTCCGCTACTTCGTGGACAAGGGCCCGGCCTACGGTATGGAAGCCGTGCAGGTCGATGGCAACAACGTGCTGGAAGTGTACGACACGGTGCGCCGCCTAGCTGAGGACCTGCGCCAGAACCCGCGGCCCGTGCTGCTGGAGGCGCTTACCTTCCGGATGCGCGGCCACGAGGAAGCCAGTGGCACCAAGTACGTGCCCCAGGAGCTGTTTGAGGAGTGGGCCCAGAAAGACCCGGTCGAGAATTACGAGAAGTGGCTGCTGCAGGAGGGCATCCTGGACGAGGAAGCCCGCATGCGCTACCGCGAAACCATCAAGCGTGAAATTGAGGAAGGCCTGCGCATCGCCGACGCTACCCCCATGCCCACGGCCGATGCTCGCCAGGAGCTGGCCGATATGTACGCGCCAACTGGAGATAGTAGAGATGAGAGCCTAGAACTTAGAGCACAGGAAATAGCAGCTGTAGCTATTTCGCCGCTTAACTCTCAGTTCTCAGCTCTTAGTACTGAGCTCTCACCTCTAAATACTACCGACAAGCGCTACGTCGATGCCATTTCCGACGGGCTGCGCCAGAGCATGGAGCGCTACCCCGAGTTGGTGCTCATGGGCCAAGACATTGCCGACTATGGCGGCGTGTTCAAAGTCACGGAAGGCTTTGTGCAGCAGTTTGGCAAGGGCCGGGTGCGCAATACACCCCTCTGCGAGTCGGCTATTGTGGGGGCTAGCCTGGGCCTGAGCATCAAGGGCAAAAAGGCCATGGTGGAAATGCAGTTTGCCGATTTTGTGACCTGCGGCTTCAACCAGATTGTAAACAACCTGGCCAAAAGCCACTACCGCTGGGACCAGAACGCCGATGTGGTGGTGCGCATGCCCACCGGCGCGGGCACCGCGGCCGGTCCCTTCCACTCCCAAAGCAACGAGGCCTGGTTTACCCACACCCCGGGCCTGAAAGTGGTGTTTCCGAGCAACCCCGTGGATGCCAAAGGCTTGCTCTGCGCCGCCATTGAGGACCCCAACCCGGTCATGTTCTTCGAGCACAAGCTGCTCTACCGCAGCGTTTCGGCGCCCGTGCCCGACGCCTACTACACCACGCCCATCGGCAAAGCAGCCCTGGTGCGGGAAGGCGACGAAATGAGCATTATCACCTACGGGGCCGGTGTGCACTGGGCCCTGGCGTTGGCGGAGGAGGTAGGCCTTTCGGCTGATATTCTGGACCTGCGTACCCTGCTGCCCTGGGATACGGAAGCCGTGCGCCAGACCGTGGAGAAAACCGGCCGCGTTATCATTCTGCACGAGGACACGCTGGTAGGCGGCCTGGGCGGCGAAATAGCCGCCTGGATTGCCGAGCACTGCTTTACCCACCTCGATGCGCCGGTGCACCGCGTGGCCTCCCTGGACACGGCCGTGCCCTTCGCCCCGCCCCTGGAGAAGGTGTTTCTGCCCCAGCAGCGTCTGCGCGAAACCGTGGCCAAGCTGCGCAGCTACTAGCCCGCGAAATCTGTAATTTGCGTCCTCTGTCCCGCTGACAAGAAGCTGATTTGAACTTGAAATGAACGTGTTAACTGCTTCCGGCGCGCGTATACGGCTGCTGATGCTGGCGGCTTTGCTGCTGCTCACGGCTTCGGCCTGCCACCGCTACCGCCTGCCCAGCCCAACGGGGCCGCCCCAGCCCAAAGTCAAGAAAGCCAGCAACCCCGACAATGAATCGGCCGACGGGCGGGCCCTGGACGTGGAGAAAGAAGCCGTGAAAACCAAGAAAAACAGCTACGACAAAAACGGGCTGCTCAAGAAGCCCAAGTACGAGCGGCGGCGCCTGAAGCGCAAAGTGGGGCAGCGTAAAATTCTGGGTATTACGCTGCCCGATTTCATGCAGTAAAACGAGCTACCCTGGTTGCCCTGCCGTATCAGGGTTATCTTGGGGCTGGCCCGCTGTTCGGGTGGCGGCTTATTTCTCTACCCCTCACGTTATCCTTCTTCCTCTATGCGCTACTTGTTCCTCACTACTTTCGCGTTGGTTAGCCTAGTAAGCACCGGGGCCCAGGCGCAACTGGAATCTACTTCGCCGGCCCAGCAGCGCGCCGCCAACCGCCGCGCCCTGCGCGAAGCCGCCCAGTTCCAGGGTGAATACAAAGAGTCGCACCTGACGGTCACGAAAGCCGAACTCAAGCATGCCGGCAGCGGACGGCAGGCGGCGGCCAAACCTACCGATGGTCGGGCCAGTTACCAGTTTGACCGCACCGGTACGCCGCGCGTAACCGAACCATCCCGCGCGAGTTTTCGTCTTCGGAAGAAGAAAGAATCTAGTTCCCAATAATCACCCCGCCCATGACTCCCTGGCAACCCCTGACGCAATCCGAGCAGCTTTCTGATATCGTCCGCGAATCATACGAGCACCCGGTTCTTATCTTCAAACACAGCACTTCCTGCTCTATCAGCGCCGCGGCTAAAGGCAAGGTAGAGCGCCAGTGGGACGAGGTGGGCCTGTCGGCTACCAAGCTCTACTACCTCGATCTGCTGCGCTTCCGGCCCATTTCCAGCGAAATAGCCGAGAAATTCGGCGTCCGTCACGAATCGCCCCAACTGCTGCTGATCCAAAACGGCGAGTGCAGCTACGACGCCTCCCACATGGGCATCCGCCTGAGCGAGGTAGCTCAATTGGTGAAATAGTGATTCGGTGAGTTAGCGAGGTAGTGATGCAGTGAAACTGACGAATTGAAACCGTCCGGCATCCTAAGCAACGCGCAGGACCTTATCAGGCTAGCACGACCTCGTACCAACGACCCGTTCATGCCTAATAAGGTCCTGCGCAAGTTTAGGTGACTGGTGGTTTCTTGCACCAGCGGTAACTATAACTCACTGAATCACCGTTTTACTACTCGTAAATAAACCGAACCTCCTGGCGGATTTCCGGGTTTAAACTTAGGGCTACCGGGCAGGTGCGCGCCGCATTTTCCAGGATGGTTTGCTCCTTCTCGGTGAGGGTAGCAGGCAGGCGAAACGTGACGTCAATCTGCCCGATGCGGCGGGGTTCGGCCAGCATGTGCTTGGTTACATCCCAGCTAGCCCCGGTTAAGTCAAGGCCGTGGCGTTCGGCTACGATGCCCATAATGGTCATCATGCAGGAGCCCAAGGCAGCGCTTACCAGGTCAGTGGGGGAAAAGGCCTCCCCCCGGCCGTGGTTGTCCACGGGAGCGTCGGTCAGGATGGTGTTGCCGGAGGCGACGTGAGTAGCTTCGGTGCGCAAATGGCCGGCGTAGCGGGCGGTGGCAGTGCTCATAGGAAATCGAAAATCAGGTACTGGTATGCGGGTAAATTTACGTACTTTCGATAGGGTTGCCGGTGGTCTGAAGCTGCGGCGCCCACAATTTTCCTACCGTTCCTTCCTTCCCCGAACCGTGCGCACTCCGTTCGTTCTTGGCTGCGGCCTGCTGCTGGCAGCCCTGGGGGCTGCTCCGGTGGCCCAGGCCCAGCAAACCCAGGTTACTTCCTCCAGCAACGATGAGCCTTCGTACCGCAAGGAATTTACCTACGGCGTTAACTTCAATACCCGGGGCGGCCTGATTGGCGGCGCTTCCGTGCGCTCCACCCGCCTGCTGAACCAGGACTGGTCGCGCTTCTGGAGCTTGGAGGCCGTGGAAATCAAGCACCCCAAGGAGCAGAAGGTAGCCACGCGCTACGGCGGCTCCTACGTGTATGGCAAAAGCAACTATTTGTTTGCCATCCGGCCCTCAGTGGGCCTGCAGCGGGTAATCTTCCGCAAGGCGCCGGAGTCGGGCGTGCAGGTAAATGCGCTGGTGGGGGCCGGGCCTACCATTGGGTTGCTCATGCCCTATTACATTAGCTACGACTACAGCAACGGCCAAGGCAACCCCAGCGCCTCCGACATCCGCAACGAGCAGTACAATCCTGACATTCACCGGGCCCCCGATTTGATAGTTGACCGGGCGCCGTTGTTTTCGGGCGCTGGCGAAACCAAGCCGGCCCTTGGGGCTCACTTGCGCGGCGCCCTGAGCTTCGAGTACGGCCGCTACCGGGATGCCGTGGCCGGGGTAGAAGTGGGGTTCCTGCTGGAAACCTACGCCAAGGACCCCGCCATCATTCGGGTGGCCCAGATACCCGACAAAGACCTGAACGACCAGTTTTTGCCCTCCGTTTACCTGACGCTTTACTTGGGTACCAGAAATTAAAAAAGTGAAAAACAGCCCCCGGAGCCATCCTTCGGGGGCTGTTGCCTTTTCCGGGGAAGCCGCGAAACCACAAGCGGGGCGGAATTGTCTTAGAGGCTGACTCTGTAGCAACCCATTCCCCTTACCTTTGCAACATGGATGAACTGTTGCTGACCCTGCCCATCATTCAGCCCGTGGCGGCTGCTCCCGTAGCGCCTGCCAAACCGCGCAAACCCGATTGGCTGCGCGTGAAGCTGCCCGTGGGCCCGGCCTACGCCAATGTCCGCCGCCTGGTGGATGAACACAAGCTGCATACCATCTGCGAAAGCGGCAACTGCCCAAACATGGGGGAGTGCTGGGGCGCGGGTACGGCTACCTTCATGATTCTGGGCAACGTGTGCACGCGCTCCTGCTCGTTCTGCGCGGTGGCTACCGGCCGCCCCACCGAATACGACCTCGATGAGCCGCGCCGGGTAGCCGAAGCCATTCAGCTCATGGGCGTAAAGCACGCCGTTATTACTTCCGTCAACCGCGACGAGCTCAAGGACCGGGGCGCCAGCGTGTGGTACGAAACCGTGGTGCAAACCAAGCTGCTTTCGCCTACCACTACCATTGAAACCCTGATTCCCGACGTGAAAGCCAACTGGGACGCCTTGGATACCATGATTGCCGGCGGCCAGGAGGTGGTGTCGCACAACATGGAAACCGTGGGTAGCCTCTACCGCCTCGTGCGTCCCCAGGCCAAGTACGACCGGAGCCTGGAGCAAATTCGCCGCACCAAGCAGGCTGGCAAGCGCACCAAGTCGGGTATTATGCTGGGCCTGGGCGAAACCAAGGACGAGATGTACCAGGCCATGGACGACCTCGCCGCCAACGGCCTCGACATCCTGACCCTGGGTCAGTACTTGCAGCCAACCAAGCGCCACATTGAGGTAGCCGAGTTTATTCACCCTGACCTCTTCGCCCACTACCGGGAAGAAGGCCTGAAGCGCGGCCTGAAGTACGTGGAAAGCGGCCCGCTGGTGCGCTCCAGCTACCACGCCGAGCGCCACGTAAACGTACCTATTTAGCAACTCGCTTAGCTAACAGAAACAACAAGGCCCCGCTCTGGTATAGAGTGGGGCCTTGTTGTTTATCGTATCTTCAGAAAAGAAAAAATCTACCCCACATAGCGCAGGATAGGTTTTCAGAAACAGGACTGCTGGCAGTTTAGCGGCTGGCCTGCTCCGCGCCGGGAGGATAAGTGCCCAGAATGCTGGTCACGATGCGCTGTACTTCGGTTTCGGAAATGGTCTGGTTGTCGACCTGGGCCTGACCCTGACCACGCCACGCCAACTCCTTGCGGCGGGCATCTACGAAGTCAAGAATTACGGTGCCGGCTTTGTACTCGATAACTCCTTGGTTGAAGCCACGGCCGTACCAGCCACCCCAGCCGTAGCCGTAGGGATACCCGTAGGGGCCGTAGCCGCCCGTGGTGCGCTGCTTGTCCTCGACGCGGGCACTGTACGCCACGTACACATCAGGGTTCTTTTCAACCTGAGAAAGGCCTTTCTGGGCGAGCTGCTGCTCCACGGCGCTCCGGATGCGCTTATCCAGGAACGACTCGTAGCCTTTAGCCGGGCCACCTTCCGTATCGGTTGGTTGCTGCGGGTACCAGGCCCAGGTTTTGTAGGCGCGGAAGTTTACAGAATGATCAAAATCGTTGCTAACCCCAACACGAGCCGAGGTAGCACAGCCACTCACGCCCAGGAGCAGGGTTAACCCCAGCACCGACAACGTCAGGGGGAGGGCCAAGAATTTCGGAATACGGTTCATAGGAAGAAATCAGTAGGGATGAAAGCCACCAGACGCGGACAAACCCGAAGTTCCTGGCTAGCTCTGCCGAATAAACAGTAGTACGCTCCAGGTCGTTCCCCGGGAAATAGGATGCTTGCAGAATAATTAAGCGAAGAATCCGCCTAGGAAAATTCCTTTCCGTCTTAAAATGTGCCTATCTTTTGGGGAGCTATTTCTCCACGTACGGACCTATGAAAAAACATCTACTTTGCCTGAGCAGCCTAGCCCTGCTCGCCTCTTGCAGCGCCACCAGCAACGAATCCCGTTCCAACCAAGCAACCACGGGGCCCGTGGCCCACAACACCGTGGTAGAGTGCATCTTGTACGATGGAATGACGAAAGAATCGCAGCAACTCACGACCGTTGGCTCCGGCAATGAAGTGCAGGTGATGGACACGGTGGACGCTCACTTCGTGAAAGTACGGGTGACAGCGGCCGGCAAGACCCAGAACGGCTACATGTACCGTACCTGCTTCTCTAAGTAAGGATATTGCTTACGCGCCTCTGAGCCCGTCAGGAAAATATACCAGACGCAAAAAGCCCCGGCTAAGCCATAGCCGGGGCTTTTTGTGGGTGCTTATTTAAACTACTGTTTAGTACTTAGTACGAAGGACCTTTGTCAGTATCCACGAGCTGCTCCTCGGCATCTACGTACTGCTCCAGCGGGGTGCAGGAGCAGATCAGGTTCCGGTCGCCGTAGGCCGAGTCGATGCGCGACACGGCGGGCCAGAACTTGTAGGCGCGGGCGTGCTCGGTGGGATACACGGCTTCCTCGCGGGTGTAGGGGCGGGTCCACTCGTGAGTCAGAACGGTGGCGGCGGTGTGCGGAGCGTGCTTAAGCACGTTGTCCTTGGCATCGGCCCGGCCTTCTTCCACGGCGGCAATTTCTTTCCGGATGGAAATCATGGCCTCAATGAAGCGGTCCAGCTCCTCCTTGCTTTCTGATTCCGTGGGCTCCACCATCAGCGTGCCCGCCACCGGGAAGGATACCGTGGGGGCGTGGAAGCCGTAGTCCATCAGGCGCTTGGCAATGTCCTCCACCTCAATACCGGTCTTCTTGAACTGGCGGCAGTCGAGAATCATTTCGTGGGCGCAGCGGCCGTTGGCGCCGGTGTAGAGCACGGGGTAGTGCGCCTCCAGGCGGGCCTTAATGTAGTTAGCGTTCAGGATGGCCGTGCGGGTAGCCTGGGTTAGCCCCTCGCCGCCCATCATGTTGATGTAGGCGTAGCTGATGGGCAGAATGCTGGCCGAACCCCACGGCGCCGAGGTTACGGCGCCGGCCGTGCGGCCATCGGCATCAACTAACACGTGGCCGGAAAGGTAGGGGGCCAGATCGGCCACCACCCCGATGGGGCCTACGCCAGGCCCGCCGCCGCCGTGCGGAATGCAGAACGTTTTGTGCAGGTTCAGGTGGCACACGTCGGCCCCAATGGTAGCGGGCGAGGTGAGGCCTACCTGGGCGTTCATGTTGGCGCCGTCCATGTACACGCGGCCGCCGTGGTTATGGACAGTCTGGCAGATGTCGATGATGGTTTCCTCGTACACGCCGTGGGTGCTGGGGTAGGTCACCATCAGGCAGCTCAGCTTGTCGGCGTACTGGGCGGCTTTGGCCTTGAGGTCCTCCACGTCGATGTTGCCTTCCTCGGTGCTCTTCACCACCACTACCTGCATGCCGGCCATGACGGCCGAAGCGGGGTTGGTGCCGTGGGCCGAGGCCGGAATCAGGGCCACGTTGCGGTGCTGGTCGCCGCGGGCATCGTGGTAGCCTTTAATGGCCAGCAGGCCGGCGTACTCGCCCTGGGCCCCGGAGTTGGGCTGCAGCGAAACGGCCGCAAAGCCCGTTACCTCGCAGAGCCACGCTTCCAGGTCGCGGAAGATTTCAGCGTAGCCCTGGGCCTGTTCCCGCGGGGCGAAGGGGTGCAAACCGCCAATTTCCGGCCACGTTACCGGAATCATTTCGGCGGTAGCGTTCAGCTTCATGGTGCAGGAACCCAGCGGAATCATGGAGTGAGCCAAGCTCAAATCCTTGTTTTCCAGCTGCTTCATGTAGCGCAGCATCTCCGTCTCGGAGTGGTGGGTATTGAAGACGGGATGGGTCAGGTATTCGCTCTTACGGATCAGCTCATTGGTCCAGTTTACCGATACTTCGGCGGGTAGCGTTACCTGCGGCGCGTCTTTACCCAGGACCTTGGCAAACACGGCCACGATGTCCTGCACATCCTCGATTTCGGTGTTCTGGTGCAAGGAAATGCCCACGCGGGGCGAGCCGTGCTCCTCGAAGTAGCGGAAGTTGATGCCCGCCGCTTCGGCCTCCTGCCGGATGGCCTGCTGCAGCTCGGCACTTTCCAGCTTGATATCCAGCGTGTCGAAGTAGAACTCGTTGCGCTGGTTCAGGCCCAGGCCGGTCAGGGCGCCGGCCAGCGTCTGGGCTAGCGTGTGCACGTTGGCGGCAAACTGCCGGATGCGCTGGGGGCCGTGGTACACGGCGTACATGCCCGCCAGCACCGACAGCAGCACCTGCGCCGTGCAAATGTTGGAGGTAGCTTTTTCGCGGCGAATGTGCTGCTCGCGGGTTTGCAGGGCCATGCGGTAAGCCTTGTTGCCAGCGGCGTCAATGCTCTGGCCGATGATACGGCCCGGAATCACGCGCTTAAAAGCATCCTTAGTGGCCAGGAAACCGGCGTGCGGTCCGCCGTAGCCCATGGGCACGCCAAAGCGCTGGGAGTTACCTACCACGGCATCGGCCCCCATTTCGCCGGGCGGCGTGAGCAGGGTCAGGGCCAGCAGGTCGGCGGCTACGGTCACGAACAGGTTATTGTCGTGGGCCTGGGCAATAAAGTCGGTGTAGTCGTACACGGCCCCATCGGCGGCGGGATACTGCAAAATGGCCCCGAACAACGTTTCGTCGGTTAGGTCAATCGTGCGGTGGTCGCCTACTACCAGCTCAATGCCCAGGGGTGTGGCGCGGGTGCGCAGCACGTCAATGGTTTGGGGCAATACCTGTTCCGAGACGAAGTAGCGGGTAGCATTCTTCTTCTTGGTCAGGGAGTGGAACATGTGCAGGGTCTCGGCGGCGGCGGTGCCTTCGTCGAGCAGGCTGGCGTTGGCAATTTCCAGGCCCGTGAGGTCAATTATCATCGTCTGATAATTGATGAGGGCTTCCAGGCGGCCCTGGGCAATTTCGGCCTGGTAGGGCGTATAAGCCGTGTACCAGCCCGGGTTCTCCAGAATGTTGCGCTGGATGACGGGAGGTAGCTGGGTGTCGTGGTAGCCCAGGCCGATGTAGTTCTTGAAGAGCTTATTCTTCCCGGCAATCTTCTTGAATTTCGCCAAAAAGGCCCGCTCCGTGAGGGCTGCGGGCAGGTTCAGCGGCTTTTGCAAGCGGATGGCGGCCGGCACGGTTTCGTCGATGAGCTGGTCAATCGACTCCACACCGATGGTGCGCAGCATCTGGGCTACGGCAGCGTCGTCGGGGCCGTTGTGGCGGTCCACGAACACATCAGCGGGCTTGGGTTGAAGCAACATAAAAGAAGGGGTGAGGGTGGCAACAGAACAGGCCCAGGGGTAGGCCCTTGACAAAGGTAGCGCGAAACGGCTTCACAGGTAAGTCCTAAAACCCGCAAATGTTTGGCCTTGTTCCGCCGCTACGCACCAGCGGGAGCAGCACCACGGCACAGGTAAATTTTTTTGCCCAGATTGAGGCCCCATCCTACCCATTCTACCCCATGCGCCCCATAACCATTGGCCTGATTTGCGAAGGAAAAGTCCCGCCCGACAAGCGCGTACCGCTCACCCCCAAGAAATGCGCCGAAGCCGAAGCGCGGTTTCCGGGCCTGAAGCTGGTGGTGCAGGAAAGCCCGGTCCGCTGCTTTTCGGATCAGGAATACCGCAGCCTGGGCATTGAGGTGCGCCCCGAGGTAGCCGACTGCGACATTCTCATGGGCGTGAAGGAAGTGCCAGTCGCTCAGCTTATTCCCAATAAAACCTACCTGTTTTTTTCGCACACCGTGAAAAAGCAGCCGGCCAACCGGGAACTGCTACGGCAGGTGCTGGCCAAGAACATTACCCTCATCGACTACGAAATGCTGACCAACGAGCAGGGCGAAAGAATTGTGGCTTTCGGGCGTTGGGCCGGTATTGTGGGCGCTTACAATGCCCTGCTCACCTACGGCCGCAAGCACGGCCTGTATGAGCTAAAGCCCGCCTACCAGTGCGTCGACATGGAGGACATGCAGGAGGAGTTCTTTAAGGTGAAGAAGCTGCCGCCCATCAAAATTGCCGTTACCGGCTCCGGCCGCGTGGCCCAGGGCGCCGTGGAAGTGCTAAACCTGATGCGCATCCGGCGGGTAAGCGTGTACGACTACCTCTACCAGGACTTCAACGAGCCGGTGTACACCCAGCTGCGCAGCGCCGATTACAACCGCCGCGACGGCCGCGTGTGGGATACGCCCGATTTTCACCGCAACCCCCAGGAGTACGAATCCACGTTTCAGAATTTCCTGCCCGTTACCAACCTTTTAATAGCCTGCGCCTACTGGCATCCGGCCGCGCCCAAGCTGTTTACCCTGGAGGATACCTGCCGCGCCCACTTCCGCATCGACACTATTGCCGACGTGACCTGCGACGTGAACGGCTCCATTCCGACCACGTTGCGCAGCAGCAGCATTCAGGAGCCCGCCTTCGACTACAACTGCCAGACCCGGCAGCTGGAGCCTGCTTACTCCCGCCCCAACAACATCACCGTTATGGCCGTGGACAACCTGCCCTGCGAGCTACCCCGCAACGCTAGCCGCGACTTCGGCCGTCAGCTCATCGATAACGTGTTACCCCACTTGGTGCACGCACACGGCCCCGATGAGGTAGTAGAACGGGCCACCATTGCCCGCGGCGGCCAGCTCACGGAACGGTATCAATACCTGGCTGATTATGTAGCCGTTGGTTAGTTGTTGGTTGTAGTCGGTAGCTGTCAGATATCAGCAAAAGGCTGTCATCCAGAGCGGGAGCGAAGGACCTTGTCACGTTTAGACGATTCGTTATAACGAGGTCGTTCAGGCGTGATAAGGTTCTTCGCTCCCGCTCTGGATGACAGCCTTTTGCTACCAATTGCCAAGTAAGCAGCTACTACCAGCCAGCAACTACATCAGATGCGCAGCACGGGGTAGCGGGCCTGTACCAGCATGTAGAACCCGTAGGCCATCAGGCCCAGGGCCACGATTCCCAGCACGGCCGGGCCCATGGTAGCCAGCAGATCAAAAGCTTCGCCGGTAGTGCCAACAGCTGCGGCGCGCGACTGCTGGCCCGCCTGCACAAAGAAGTAGCCGATGAGGCTCATTACAATGCCCCGGGCCGTGTAGCCCACTTGGCCGGCGCGGTACACTACCTGCTGCTGGTTGGCCGGTAGCCCGCTGGCGTTTACGTGCTTATGGAAAGAACCAGAATACGCCTTGTAAATTTGGTAGATGCCACCGCCAATGATAGCTAGGCCAAGGGCCATGATAATCCAGTCGCCGGCGGGCCAGCTCAGGATTTTTGCGGTTAGAGTCTGTTGGCCGTTGCCGCTGCTATCCGCCGAGCCATTCAGCGCCAGTTGGGCGGCATACCAGGCCACACTGGCGTAGAGCAGGCCGCTGCCTGCGTAGCCCAGGCGCCGGCCGAGGCCTTTGGCACCGGAGCCTTTTTGCTCGGTGTCGATTAGGGCCTGGGTAAACCGCCAAATAATGTAGCCGAGCAAACCAAAGGCAACCAGGCCCAGCAAAACCGAGCCGCCGGGCAAATCTTGCAGCGTTTGCACGGCCTGCTTTTTGTCGGCAGTTTGGCCGCCCTGTTGGCCAGTAGCCGCCAATAGGGCCAGAATTCCCATCAGGAGGTAGACTACGCCCTTGGCGGCAAAACCAAAACGCGCCAGGGCCCGGATGCCCGAGGAAGGCGAGTTGGGCACGGCAGAAAGTACAGTATCGGCAGCAGACATAGGGTAGGGGAGCTAGGTGAAGGATACCCCCACTACGGGAGAAAGCTCAACTAAGGTTAGGCTGAGGCGCCGCCACGGAGTGCGTCAGTAGGCCCGGGGGCTGATAAATATGGGCGCCGCAGCGCAGCAAGGCCTCGTTTTGGGGCAGGTCCAGCGTAATGATGGGCTTGCAGCGGGCTGCCTCGCTTTGCAATAGCCGTTCCAGGTTGCCCCCTGGCGTGACGTAGGGAATAAAAAAGCGCTCGGCCAGCTCCACCAGCAGCAGGTCGCGGATGTCGGCCGCTTCCTGAGTGACCGTTGAAACCGAGGGCTCGAAGGGCGACACGAACAGCAGCCGGCCGAGCTGAATGTCCCGTTCGTAGTCAAATGGCAAGTTGGGCTGGATGCCCCGGCCCAGTACGTACACAATAGGCTGCTGCAGATCCTGCCGCAAAAACCGAAAGACGGACTGCTCCAGCCGGGAATTAAACCCTGAAACCACGCAGTAGCCGAGCTGACGCTGTTCCATGGCCCAGAGGTAGGTAGTCCGTTGAACGCTCACTGGATATTCCCGGGAGCACAAAAATGCAGTTTTAGGTAGACGCAGCAGGGCCGCGTTGCCTAATGTTCTTAATTCTTCAGCCACCATCTTTCTTCCTCCTTACACGTGTTAAGTTATAAATAATATGCAATAGGTTATATGTTGCGCAGCTTCAACTACTTATAAAAAAGCAGCGCCCGACACTAGCGTAGTGTCGGGCGCTGCTCTTCGTGGCGTGGTAGGCACTTAGAAAGTGCGCTGGAACCAGGTTTTGATGTCGTCGATGGTTTCACCGGTTTTTGCCTGCAAGCGGCCAAACCATTCGTCCTGTTTGCCTTCTTCGTAGTGCAGGTCGTCGTCGGTGAGGTTGCCCCACTTCTGCTTGGCCTGTCCTTTTACTTCGTTCCAGTTACCTCGAGCACGCAGTTCGGTGGAGTCGTTGATGCCGTTGTTATTAGCGTCCATGGGAAAGGGGGTTAAGTAGGTGGATACCCGGTGTACGGTCCAGCTTGGCGCGGGGTTATGCTGAAGTTCCACTGGGTGGGCCCCGGGTTACACTGAACGTATCCAGTAACGAGCACCTACCTAACCCTTTTCCGGCTGCGGTAGAAACCAAAATCTTACTTGCCCCACCGCAGGGTAAGCCCCGATAGTGCACAGTACTTAATTAGCCTTGCTCCAGGAGGGTAAGCGTTGCTACTTCCTGGCAAGTGACGGAATTATAGAAGCGGGAAAGGGCGGCCTGCTCCAGCCCGCGGCTACATATGGTTGATGGTGGAAAGTGCAATGAGCACCCATAGGGCGGACCCAACCACTAGGCCTGTGCCAAAACCGGCGGCGGCTTTGCCTACCTTTTTGCGCTGCGCCTGCTTTTCGTAGCCCCGCATGTAGTTTGCATCCGCTTGGCGCATGGGGTCGGGCACGCGCAGGTTGTATTCCTTCGGGGGCGTCACGGCAATGGCCGTGCCGGTAGCCAGGCCGCCCAGGCCACCCAGCACGGGTATGGTGGCGGCCGTAGCCCCAAACGTACCCCAGAATGCGCCCGGAGCCTTAAAATGCACGCGGGCATCGTGGCGGCCCTGGGCGTAAGCTTCTGTTGGGTTGAGGGCGGGGGCCGGGGCAGCCAGGTTGCGTAGCACCTCCTTCGTGCCATTGGCGTAGCGGATCAGAAATACCTGCGCGGCGGGCAGCTGCATGGTATCGGCGGTGGCGCTTACGTAGGTAATGCGCTCTGGCGTGATGGTCAGAACTTTACCCGGAGTTTCGGTGCCATCAGCTTGCAGGATAATGTCCTGGGCCGTGGTGCGCAGCGTCAGGAGTAAGCCGCAGAGGAAGAGTAGAATAAAGCGCATGCGGATGGGAATAAGTAGGCGAAAAAATAAACTACCGACGGCGGGAGTTGAAGCCAAATAACAAGCTAAAGCGGGCTCCACCGTTGCCGGGAACTACCGCAAAATTCACCGGGAAATTGATTCCCTGGCTGCGGAAGGAAGTGCCCACGGCCAAAGCAATGCTGGCCCCGGCCGGCGACACGTTGGGCCCCAGGCCAAACTCGAAGCCCTTGGGCCCGCGAATCCCAATCAGCGCGTTCAGGCTGGGCAGAAACTTGCCTTGCTCCAGGCCGCCAATCAGGGGTACCAGCTCCAACAGGCCCGAGGTGCCGTTCTGCAGGCGGAAAATCCGGGTTTCAAACTGCCAGCCGAACTGCGTCAGGAATGGGTTGACGTTGTAATCCCGCTCGGCCTTGGCGGCAACTCCGCCGCTCAGGACGGTAAAGCCCAGGCGGGGGCCGTTCAACTGCACCTCCTCGTACATCGACTCCTCATCGCCGGGCACGGTTCCGGTTCTGGGGGCGGCTGCGCTACTACCCGCCGGTGGCGCGCTGGGTAGCGCACTGGCCCCACCCAGGAGCTCCTTCGTGCCGTTGGCGTAGCGAATCATGAACACGTCGGTGCGGCGCACCGTGATAAGCGGGCCGTCGGGGTTGTCGGTACGCTTGTATCGGATTTCGGTGGGGGTAATTTCCAGCACCTTTACCTGCAGCTCCTCCCCGCTGGATTTAGTAAGCAAATCCTGGGCCTGGACTACTACCCCAACCAAGACAAATAAGAAAGTAAACAGTATCCGGGTCATACAACGGAACAGAATGAGAGGGAGATAAATGATGAATCGAAGGTGAGTATTCAGAACCGATAACCCCAACCAGCTTTTGTTTTATTCAGACTATGCAATACTTATATACTAACAAATAAACTGCTGACAAACAACAAGTTGCGTAAATATATTCTGACTTATCGGTTGGAGAATTGGGGGATAACAAGCGGTGCTATATCTTCCGGACATGGATGATTTGCGTACCACATTACTTACTTTTTCTGCTGACGACCGGAAGGATTTCCGCCAGTTCATCCAGCGTCAGCGCCGCAAACAGAAAGGCCGCATGGACGTCCGTCTCTGCGACCTGCTCTTGCACCAGAAAGAGTATGCTACCGAGGAGCTGCTGGCCCGCTTGTACCCCGAGGAGCCCAACGCCGTGGCCTATTACGCCCTGCGCAAGCGCCTCATGCGCCACCTCACCGATTACCTGTTGCTGCGCCAGCGCCAGCAAGACCCCACGGCGGCTTCCTCCGTGCGCGGGCTCCTGACCCTGGCCCAGTACCTGTTTGAGGTAAGCGTGCCCCGGTTGGCTTGGAACACGGTGCGCAAAGCCGAAAAGCTGGCCCGCCAGAACGAGCAATACCAGCTGCTCAACACCGTGTACAACCTGCAGATTGCCCAGGCCGGTAGTAAGTACGCCGATGACTTGGCGGACATTATTCAGCGGCGCAACCTCAACAAAAAAGCGGCCGACGAAGAGGAGCGCGCCAACATTGCCGACAGCCTGATTCGGCAGCGCCTGCGCGAGGCGCGCGTGAAAGGCCGGGCCGGCGAGTCGTTCGATACCATTCTGCAGGACGTGTTGCGCGAGTATGATTTGCAGGAAGCCTTTGCCCGGCGCCCGGCCCTGCTTTACCGGCTCATGTCCATTGCCCGGGCGGCCATGCTCGTGCGCCGCGACTACCTCTCGTTTGCGCCCTTTGTGATGCGCTGCTACCACATCATGGAGAAGCGCCACGGCTTCCAGCCCGCCCACCGCGAGGCGCAGCTGGGCCTGCTCTACATGATTGCGCACTCCCTGTACCGCACTCGGCGGTTCCGCGAATCGGTGGAGTACCTGGAGCGGCTGCGGGCTGTGCTGGAAGCGGGCCCGAAACTGCAGGCTACCGAGCTGCTGGCCCGCTACACCTTCCTGCTGGCCGCCAACTACGCCTTTCTGCGCCGCAACGCCGACAGCATCCGGCTGCTGGAAGACATTCTGCGCACTCCGCTTACTTCCCGCGACCAGCTCACGGCCCGCCTGGGCCTGGGCTTCCATTATTTTGCCGAAGGGCAGTTTCAGAAAACCAACCAAATCTTGCTGGCTATTGGCCGCACCGACCACTGGTGCGAGCAGGAAATGGGCGTGGAGTGGGTGCTCAACCGCAACATGGGCGAAATGCTGACCCAGCTGGAACTCGGCAACCCCGATCTGGCCCTGAACCGGCTGCGGGCCATTGAGCGCCTGATTAAGGAGCGATTCGGGCCCGATGGCGGCGGCTACGCGGCCGTACTTTACTACCTGCAGCTGGTGCGCGATATTATCGATGAGCCTACCCTGGCCCGCACCCCGGAGTTTGTCGCCCGCGCGGCCAGTATTCCCTCCTTTGTACCCCTGGAGCAGGAGGACTTACAAGCCCTGAGCTTCTACAGCTGGTTGCAAGCCCGCATCGAAGGCCGCCCGTACTACGAGGTGCTGCTGGAGCTAGCCGGCGCTTCCGACGCGGCCCTGGTTAGCTAGGCAGATAGATACGAAAAGAGCCCGTGCTACTTAGCAGCACGGGCTCTTTAGAAGGCCAATAGCCTTGGCGGCAATTAGTCGTTTTGGGTGGCCGCGTTGATTTCGGCTTTGGCGTCAGCGGCGGCTTTGTCGGCGGCAGCTTCGGTTCGGTTGGCAGCAGCCTTGGTTTCGGCGGCGGCTTCGGTGGCGGCAGCTTCCGTTTTGTTAGCGGCGTTGTCGGCAGCATTTTCTACGGCCTGACCAGCGTTTTCAGCGGCGGCTTCGGTGGCGTTAGCGGCGTTGCTGGCTTCAGCAGCAGCGGCGTCGCCGGCGTTTTCGGCGGCAGCCTCCGTGTTGGCAGCGGCAGCATCGGCGTTTTCTTTGCCCTCCTGGGTGCAGGAAGTAGCAGCAAAAGCAACGGCAACGGCCAAGAACATCGATTTGAAGGTAGCTTTCATGATGTTAAAATGTAAAGTGAGGGTAGTTGGGAAGCACAACAGTTGCTGTTGCGTACGCTTTTATAACTCCCCGCGCAGAAGGTAACCCAGCCTCAGCCCAGATTTTGGCTTCTGCTTTGCACTTCTAACTTCCTGCCGGCTTCCGCGTACTGCGGGCAGCCCCTAACCGCTCAGCTTCCCTTGGAATTTCGCCTACCTATGTTGTCCCGATTAAGCCTACTGACCTGCTGCTTAGCCCTGATTTCCCACTGCGCTACCGCCCAGGCCAATGATGGTTTTCAGCGACGCGACGGGAGCATGTACCTGATCCGAAACGGGGAAAGCCGCCCCATGACCCACGACGTACGCCTGCCCAATGGCCGCCTGATTACCCGCGACGGGTTTGTGGTAGGGCGCGACGGAAGCCGGACCGAGGTGAAGGACGGCCAGGGCTGTTCTCTGCTTGGAGAAGCCGTGGCCACCAAGCCCCAGCCCGACGGGCGGGTGCTCTTGGCTACGGCTTCGGCTTCCCGCCCCAGCGGCCGCTCCACTTCCGCTTCCGTGAGCAGCTACCAGGCGGCCGTGTGGCAGTGGCTGGAAGGCCGGGGCAAGGGCAAAGGGCACGGCAAGGGCAAAGGGCACGGCAAGTACAAGCGCAAACACAAGCGCAACGACGATTAGCGCCCCCGGCGGGCTACTCCTTGACTTCGTCGCCGTCCCGGTCGATGAAAAAGGTGCGACCCTGCTGACTGACCCGGGCGCGGCCTTGAGCATCGAAGTCGGTGGCACTATTGTAGCGGCCGAACGGAGCCGTTCCCACGGTAGTGTCGGCCAAGAATTCGGGCCGGATAAAGGTGAACTTGTTTTGCGTCTTGACCCGGGCTAGTTCCTGGTCAAAGGAGTAAGCTTCCTGAAAAATAACGGGCGCCGTGGCCGGCTCATCGGGTCCAGTCAGGTAGTGCCAGCCCCGGTAGTCGAGCACGGCGGCGTAGCCCCCAGCAAAGTCGCGGGCGGCGTAGTAATAAGCCCCAAACTCCTGGCCTTTAGCGTCCAGAAAAGTATAGAGCTGACCTACCCGGGCGCGGGCGTACCCATCGGAATACGGATACAGGGCGTCGTAAGCAGGCTTCACCGCTTCGGTACCATCGTCGCGCACAAACCCGAATACACCGTTCTGCTCCACCACCGCCAAGTGGTCTTTGAACTCGCCAATTGTGGTGTAGCGAGCCGGCAGGAGCGTGTCGCCATCGGAAGCTAACAGCCCAAAGCGCCCTTGCTGCTCAAAAGGAACCGGCGCTTTGGAACCACCACAGCGAGTAATACCCACGGCCAGCAGCAGGGCTACCCCGCCGCCAACGGCATACAAGGTGCGCCGGGGCTGCTGGCGCACCTTGTGTGCCCACGGTCCGAAGCGGCTAGCTAAGTGGCGCACGGCCGGCCGCCAGCGGTCCAGCCCGGCCAACAACCGCTGCCGCGCCTCGGCTGGCCGGCCAAACTGCTCCCGCCGCGGGGGCGCCGTGGTAGCCGGCTGGGGTGCCGCCGGAGCGGCTGCCACTGGTGGCGTGGGCGCAGGAGGTGCCAGCGGAAGTACCGGTGCCGCAGGTGCTGGCGCAACAGGTGTAGGGTCCGGGTTGGGGACCGACTGGGGTGTAACGGGTGGTTCGGGGAAGGTAGCCGAACTACCCGGGGGCACGACGGTAGGGGCCGCAGAAAGGCGCTGAATCAGGTTTTCTAACTGCTGAATCTTGCTGCCCAGCTCCTGATTCCTACTTTCTAGCTCCGTACGATACGCTTGGATGGAGGATTCCAGCGCATCCTTTTCACGCTTTTCGGCGGCCAGCTGGGCTTGCAGGTCGGGGGCCTCGGCGGCTATGGGGGCGGCGGCCAGTTGCTGCTGTAGTTGCTGAATACGCTGCTCCCGCTCGGTTTCGCGGGTTTCCATGGCGCGCAGCTGCTGAGTCAGGTCGGTCTGTAAGCTGGTGCGGAGCTGCTCCAACTCCTGCTTTTCCTGGCTGCGCGCTTCCAAGTCAACCTCATAGCCCGTGGAGCGGCGGTCCAGCTCATCCACATCTTCAGCACCCAGCCACCGCCACAGTTGGCCGGCTTTCTGCCGCAGCAAGTCGCCGGTCCGGGCCGGTTCAGTCGCTACTGGCTGATCAGGCTCGGGCGCTGCCGCAACCGACGGAGAACCTGCGCTAAGGCCGAGGCTGTGGCTAAGCTGCTCAAGGTCGGCAGGCGTCAGGTCGATTTCTGGGGTGGCCAGCTGGGCCAGGCGGCGTGTGAAGCGGGCCGGGTCGGCGAGCAAATGAAAGGCAGAGGCAGCGGGCACGGCCGCCATGCGCGCCTCTACCTCGGGCCCAAACCGCACCGGCGCCCCAAACAGCACCAAGCCAGTGGTAAACTGAAGATTCGCTGCTTCGGGTGGTAAATGCGGGGCCAGCCACGTGACCAGCATAGTGCGCTGCTGCTCAAATAAGGCAAACGGGTTAGCTGCTTCGCCGGGCAGCTCCAAGGGCATACCATCCAGTAGCCAAGTGCTGGCGCGCAAATCCGGAATGTGCAGCAGCCCTCCGGCAGGCACCAGCTGCAGAACAGTGAGGCTGCGCGGTCGAATAACTACTGCATCTATCGGTAGGTCGGGCTGGGTAGGGTCAGGGGTGATGTTCGCTAGAACTAGCGTGTAGGGAGCCCCCGCCTCCGCGCGCAAGGCGGCCACTACGGCTTCAAACTGTTGCTGCCGGGAGGGAGAAGAAAATGGAGCCGATTGGTAGATGTGCAGCATAGGTGGGCGGCGCGGGCCGCAACTTTCCGGCCAGAATGGGCCGCGCGGCATTGTACGGTCATTTAGCGGTTGGGGTATGCCAACTTTTCCGAGCCGGGGCAAGTATAGGTTGTAGCCTTCTTACTCATCCGTTTGATTTTTTTACCGCTTATGGATTCCACCGCCTCCACCCCCCAAACCCCGGCTACCCCTACCGTACCCCTCGACGTTACGGATCAGCAGAACTCTGCCCTGCTTGATGATACCCTGAGCCTGCTGAGCGCCGGGGCGCCCGATAAAGCGGGTGAAAAAGGCCTGACCGAAATCGACCGGTGGGCTGAAGTGTTGCGCGCTTCGGAGCGTCCTGGGCTGGCTAAAATTATTCAGGAGCTGACTACCCTGCGCGAGCAACTAAGTACCCCGGAAACCGAAGCGCACGATATTGCCGAAACCATGGCCACGCTCGGGGCCGAAACGTCGAAAGTAGCCGACGAAACCTCGGATGACTACAGTGCACCCCTGGCCCAGCTAGGAAAGCTGCTCATCAAGCTAGGTTCCAGCCTTTCGCGCTAAGGGTTAGCGACTTAAGCAACAGAGCACAGCCCCTGACTACTCAGTAGTCAGGGGCTGTGCTCTGTTAGGCCTTTCGCAGCAAACAATTCGCCAGCGGCCAAGTACTTAGGCTTCACTTACCGCAACGGTAAGAAGTTGTCTGTCGGTGCTTGTGCGGTCAGACGCCTGCTTGCCGTACTTTTGCGGTTTCATTCCAGCTGTTATGTCTGAATTTCCGCCCCTCGCCAAGTTAACCTTGTATGATCCTTTCGAAGGGATGCGCTTCGGCATGCGTCACTGCTTTCTGTGCGGTGCCCCTACCATGCCTCCTCAGGATACCATACCCGTGTTTGCCGAGTGGCTAATGCACCGCTATAACCTACACGAGCGGCAAATTAAGTTGCTGGATATGAGCATTGTGCAGTATCAGCAACTCCGTATTGCTTGCTGTGCCCACTGCCGCACCCAGCACGTAGCGCCCCTGGAGGCCCAGGTAGAAGCGGCCGCCGCCGAAGGAATAACCGGCTTCCGCAGCCTCGACGAGCAAACGCTGTTTCTCTGGCTGGGCAAAATGTTCTACGGCATTCTGGTAACCGAACTGCTGAACGAGCTGGACCCGTTGGCCCGCCCCCAGTACCCGCTGGCCGAAAATGCCCTGCTGCTGCGCCGCTTTCAGGCGTTTTTCCAGCCCCTGCAGGCCTTGCGGGTGCCCATGGAGTATGATGACTTCACGCCCGGGTCCATCTTTATTCTGGAAACTGACCCGCGCGAGGACACCATTCCCTTTGAGTACGACGACGACCTGAGCACCATAGCCTTCAGTATTAAGCTGGACAATACCGTGCTAGTGGCTTGTCTAGTAGATAACGGCATTATTCAGCAAGCCATGCGCCGCGTGTACCAAGATGCGTACCGGCCGCTACACCCCGTGCAGATAGCCGAATTTAAGGCACGGGTATATTACGCAGCGTACTTGCTGAACATCATCCCTGACTACTACCCCCGCGCCGTAAAGCCCGGCGACACGGAAGTAACCCTGGATACGCTAATTGACGACATCAACACCGCTATATTCAACCCCTGGGAGAATAGCGGGTACGCGCAGTCGCTGCTGGAAATGTGGAAAAAATGGCAGATTCCGTTGAAGGAAATCATGCGTAATCCGGCCGAGCCGCTCACCTTCCTGTATGATGCGGACGGGCAGCCCCAGTTGCTGGAGCATTTTCCTAAAATGGCCGGGGGCACTAGCTGACGCGCCGAACCTAGCTGGCTTGCCAGGGGGTAGGCTCCGCGTACTTCGTGATTTTGATGTTGGTCCAGCGGCCTTCAAAACCGCTTTTCTTCTTGCATTCACGCTCACTAACCAGTACATCCACGCAGTGGCGGTGGCGTCGGTTCATAGTATCGTGAATTACATAAACGCCATCTAGGTCGTCGGAAATGCCACGTACGCGCACCTTGTCGCCGTAGTGGAAAGGGCCGCCCCACTTGCTAAGCAGGTCGCGGGAAACGGCTAGCCAGCGGGTTTTGCTGGAGTGCCGGGTAGGGATGATGGAGCCATCGGCGGTTTCCATCGGGTTATCATCGGTCTGACCCACTTCGGGCCAGTAGGTGGTTGCCGTTACGCGGTACGACAGGGTTTGGGGGGCCTTTTTTAAGGGCACAACCGGTATGGCTACGGATACCGGGCGGGGGCTTAGGCTAGCAACCGTGGAAGGAAGAGCCAGAGCGGAGACAGAAAGAGTACGGGGAGGGAAGAGGAAGGTCAGTAAGAATAACGCAATGGACATGATGGTTGGGTTCGTGAACTCTCACTTGGGTCCGGAGAGGATGGACAGCCGGCCCGACTCGGCTAGTGGGAAGCGCGCCATCTGCATTAGCAGAATAAAAACGCCTTTTAGGTATGGTAAGCGGCTTTAAAGGCCGAAAACATGCGTGAGAAAGGAATGTTAAGGAGTTAAATATAGATAATTATTATAATTAGTTGTACTTACAAAATGTTGTCGTTTTTAAGGCCTCAAAGGTAAGAACTTTTTTTTAAGTGGCCTTTCTACGCAATGCTAAAAAAATTAGTAGAAAACGGCTTTCAAAACGCGAATAGTCCCGCCCCTTACGGGAGTTGTCAGGGCAAGGTTATAGGCGAGGTAGGAACCTGCTTGAGGTCAGGCCGTATGGACATGATTAGAAATTATTAGCCTTTTGCCCTGCCTCATTTCCAACCAACCCTTGCCAACTATGCTTCACCCTACTTTGTCAAAGCCAACTGCTACTGCCCTGGCGGGCGCGCTTGCTGGCCTTCTAACGGCTTGTTCTTCGCCTTCCACTACCCCCAGTGATGCGGCCGGTACTACTACCGCTACGGATTCTGCCAGTACCACTGCTCCCGTCGCGCCGGCCAATTCGCCCTTGCAGGTGGTGGCCCGGTTCCGGGAGCCGCAGATTGTGGGCGTGGCCGTTACGCCCGATGGCCGCGTGTTCGGCGACTTTCCGCGCTGGGACAACAACCCGGTGAACCCCGTGGCCGAAATCATGCCCGATGGGTCTGTGAAAGGCTACCCCGATGCCAACTGGAACCTGTGGAATGAGAGCGTGCGCAATGAGCCGCAGAAGCACTGGATCTGCCCACAGAGCGTGTACACGGATAAAACCGGCATGTTGTGGGTGCTTGATCCCGCTTCCCCCGGCATCAAAGGCACCGTGCCCGGCGGCCCCAAACTGGTCAAGATAGATCCTAAAACGGATAAGGTGGTGCAGAATATCAGCATCCCCGAAAGCGTGGCCTCGCGCAAATCTTACCTTAACGACGTGCGTGTTGATACCCAAAATCAGTACGCTTACATCACCGAGTCGGGGGTAGGGAGTTTGGTGGTGGTTGACTTGAAATCAGGCAAGTCGCGGAAGTTGCTGGCCCAGCACCCTACCATGATGGCCGACACTACCCTCAACATCAAGGCCGACGGGCACGAGCTGATTGACCCCAGCGGCAACAAGGCCCGCTTCAACGCTGATGGCATTGCGTTGAGCCAGGACCTGCAGTACCTCTACTGGAAGCCCCTGACCAGTTATAAGCTCTACCGCATCAAAACCGAAGCTTTGCGCAATCCGGCTTTGTCGGATGCGCAACTAGCCCAGCAAATTGAGGACTTGGGCAAGGTGCCGGCCTGCGACGGTATGGAGTTGGATGCACAGAACAACCTATACATGACCACGTTCGAGGATCATTCCATTAAGCGCCGCACGCCCGCAGGCAAGATCGAACTGGTGGTCCAGGATCCGCGCCTGGAGTGGCCCGACAGCTTTTCGCTCACGGCTGACGGCACCTTGTACGTTACCAATTCGGCCATCCACAAAACGCCTACTTGGAACAAAGGTGTTGGCAAGCAGGACCAGCCCTACCACATCTTTAAGATGAGCTTACCGAAATAAGAAGTAAGTGGATGAGTAGAAAAGCCGTCCCTGATTATAGGGACGGCTTTTGTATTTATTTGATAGATTGGGCATTCTAACTACCCACTCAGTGTTGAAGATGCGCATACGCTTGATTAACAAGTTTATTTGCATATGCGCATATTGGTTTTAGCTTTCTACTCAAGCTATTTACCTTTACTCCTGACACTACCAGTTCCCACCGCATGGATGCTTACTCTTACATCGCCAACGCACATGGCGAATACATTGATCAGCTCTACCAATCGTACAAGGCCGATCCGCAATCGGTTGACGTAAGCTGGCAGAAATTCTTTGAAGGTTTCGATTTCGCCCAGCAGTACTCCGAAGATGGGGGTACGCAAGCAGACGGTGAAGGTGTGCTAAGCACTACTGCCAGCACCAACCAAGCTGGGGCTATCCGCGCCGTAGATACCGTCTCGGCCGACAAGGAAACTCAGGTTCGCAACCTGATCCACGCCTACCGCAGCCGGGGCCACCTAGTAGCCCGCACCAACCCGGTGCGGGAGCGAAAAGACCGGAAAGCCCGCCTGAGCTTGTCGGATTTTGGCTTGAGCGAGGCTGATTTGGATACGACGTTCAAAAACGGCGAAGTACTAGGCCTCGGATCGAACGCCAAGCTCCGCGACATTGTGGCCGCTTTGGATAAAGTGTACACCCGCACCATCGGGTTCGAGTACATGTATATCCGCGACCCACAGGTGCTCGACTGGTTCCGCGAGAAGGTAGAAAAGGACTCGCTGAGCTTCAACCCCGGCGTAGAATACAAGAAGCGCATCCTGAGCAAGCTCAACGAGGCCGTTGTATTCGAGAACTTCCTGCATACTAAATTCTTGGGGCAGAAACGCTTCTCCCTGGAAGGCGGCGAAACCACCATTCCGGCCCTCGATGCCATCATTCGGAAGGGCGCCGAGCTGGGGGTAGAAGAAGTGATGATTGGCATGGCCCACCGCGGCCGCCTGAACGTGCTGGCCAACATCATGGGCAAAACCTATGAGCAGATCTTCTCGGAATTCGAGGGCACGGCCGTACCGGACCTGACCATGGGCGACGGCGACGTGAAGTACCACATGGGCTACAGCAGCCAGGTAGAGGCCGGTGGCCGCACCGTGAACCTGAAGCTAGCGCCCAACCCCAGCCACTTGGAGGCGGTAAACCCGGTAGTGGAAGGCTTCGTGCGGGCCAAGCTCGACCACGGCTACCAGAACGACTACAATAAGGTGTTGCCCATCCTGATTCACGGCGACGCCGCCGTGGCCGGGCAGGGCATTGGCTACGAGGTGACCCAGATGTCGCAGCTGGAAGGCTACAAAACCGGCGGCACCGTGCACTTCGTCATCAATAACCAGGTAGGCTTCACCACCGACTTCGAGGACGCCCGCTCGTCTATCTACAGCACCGACTTGGCCAAGATTATCGACGCGCCGGTAATGCACGTGAACGGCGACGACCCCGAAGCCGTGGTATTTGCCGTGCAGCTGGCCACCGAGTACCGCCAGCAGTTCCACGCCGATATCTTTATCGATATGGTGTGCTACCGCCGCCACGGCCACAACGAGTCGGACGAGCCCAAGTTCACGCAGCCCACGCTCTACAACCTCATCAGCAAGCACCAGAACCCCCGCGAGGTGTACAATGCCATGCTGGTAGAGCGCGGCGACGTGGACAAGGAGCTGGCCAACCAGATGGACAAAGAGTTCCGCGACACCCTGCAGGCCCGCTTGGACTTGGTGAAGCAGAAGCCGTTGCCCTACAACTACCAGGCCCTCGAAAACGAGTGGCGCAGCCTGCGCCGCAGCAAGCCCGAGGACTTTGACCAGTCGCCGGTAACCGGCATCAGCGAGGAGCTGGTGCAGAAAGTAGGCAAGGCCCTGACAACCCTGCCCGAAGGCTTCCGCCCGCTGAAGCAGATTGAAAAGCTGATGGAGGAGCGTCGGAAGATGTTCTTTGAGTCGCGGAACCTGAACTGGGCGGCGGGTGAACTGCTGGCTTACGGTTCGTTGCTGGCCGAAAAGCACATTGTGCGCCTGAGCGGCCAGGATGTGCAGCGCGGCACGTTCTCGCACCGCCACGCCGTTCTGCACGATGCCGAAACCTCGGCACCTTACAACTCCCTGAACTATATTGAGCAAGGCCAGGAGCAGCTGCGCATCTACAACTCCCTGTTGAGCGAGTACGGGGTGCTGGGCTTTGAATTCGGCTACGCCATGGCCAACCCCACGGCCCTGGTTATCTGGGAAGCGCAGTTCGGCGACTTCGCCAACGGTGCCCAGACCATGATTGACCAGTTCATTGTGTCGTCGGAAAGCAAGTGGCAGCGCATGAACGGCTTGGTGATGCTCTTGCCCCACGGCTACGAAGGCCAAGGCCCGGAGCACTCCAACGCCCGCCCCGAGCGGTTCCTGCAGCTGGCCGCCGAGCACAACATCGTGGTAGCCAACATGACCACGCCGGCCAACTTCTTCCACGCCCTGCGCCGGCAGCTGACCTGGGAGTTCCGCAAGCCGTTGGTGGTGATGTCGCCCAAGTCGATGTTGCGCCACCCGCTGTGCGTGTCGCCGGTGGAGGAGTTCACCTCCGGTACCTTCCGCGAAGTGCTCGGCGACGTGTACGCCGAGGACAAAAAGGTGAAGCGCGTGCTGCTGTGCACGGGTAAAGTGTACTTTGACCTGCTGGAAGAGCAGCAGAAGTCGGAGCGCCGCGACGTGGCCATTGTGCGCCTGGAGCAGCTGCACCCCTTCCCGCAGAAACAGCTGGCCACCGAGCTGGCGAAGTATCCGAAGGCCAAAGTGTACTGGGTACAGGAGGAGCCCGAAAACATGGGCTACTGGAACTACCTGCTGCGCTTCATGCGCCGTGAGCTGGAAGACGTGATTTCGCGCAAACCTTCCGCTTCGCCCGCTACCGGCTACAACAAGGTGCATATCAAGGAGCAAAAGGACCTCGTGGCCCGCGCCTTCGACAAGCCTAAAGAAGCCGTGGCCGATGCCACCATCAAGGAAACTGCTGCCAACGCCCAAAAAGCTGACTAAGCTGGTTGCTCGCCGGTTGGCCAGGCAACTGCCTCGCTGACCGGCGGGTTGTGCCAAGCTCTTTCCGATAGTCGTTCAGGAGTGCAAGCTGCCTAGCTTGGCTTGCCCTACTACCCACCGAAACCCTTCAACTCTCCCACTTATGGGTCTGGAAATTAAAATCCCCGCCGTCGGCGAGTCCATCACCGAGGTTACCATTGCTAAATGGCTGAAAGCCGACGGCGACGCCGTGAAGCGCGACGAAGTAATTGCTGAGCTGGAATCAGACAAAGCCACGTTTGAGCTGCCCGCTGAAACTGACGGTATCCTGAAAATTCGCGTGGCCGAGGGCGAAACCATCGGCATCGGTACCACCATTGCCGATATCGACGGCGCCGCTGGCGCTTCGGCGGCTCCGGCCCCCGCTGCCGCTCCGGCAGCCAGTGCGCCAGCTGCCGCGGCCAGTGCTGATCCAGTATCCCAGGGCGAGCAAAACCCCGAGGCCAGCAACCAAAGCGGCTACGGCGGCTCCCAGGCTGGCTCGGCTGATACGCCTACCGCAGCGGCCCCGGCCCCGGCTGCTACACCCGCCAGCAATGGCGGCGGAAGCGCGGCTACCGTAGAAATGAAGATTCCGGCTGTTGGCGAGTCCATTACAGAAGTAACCGTGGCCAAGTGGCTGAAGGAAGATGGAGCCCAAGTGCAGCGCGACGAAATCATTGCCGAGCTGGAGTCTGATAAGGCTACGTTTGAACTGCCCGCTGAGGGTAGCGGCACCTTGCGTCACGCCGCTAAGGAAGGCGAAACCATCGGCATCGGCGCTACCATTGCCCGCATTGAGGGCGGCAGCGGCGCTGCTCCGGTAGCTTCGGCTCCGGCCACTGCTCCGGCCGCCGCGCAGGCTGCTTCGGCCGCTACAGCCCCAGCAACCTCCAGCGCTACTAGCTATGCTACCGGCACCCCGTCGCCGGCGGCTGGTAAGATCCTGGGTGAAAAGGGCATCAGCCCTGCCGATGTGCAAGGCTCCGGCCGCGACGGGCGCATCACGAAAGAAGATGCTCAAAACGCCCAGGCTCGTCCGGCCGCTCCGGCTGCTACCCCTGCAGCTCCGGCCAAAGCTGCCGCGCCAGTAGCAGCAGCTCCGGCTACAAGCGGCAACCGCAACGTGCGCCGGGAGCGGATGAGCAACCTGCGCAAGACGGTAGCCCGCCGTCTGGTGTCAGTGAAGAACGAGACGGCCATGCTCACCACCTTCAACGAGGTGAACATGCAGCCCATCATGGACCTGCGCAACAAGTTCAAAGACAAGTTCAAGGAGAAGCACTCGGTCGGCCTCGGCTTCATGTCATTCTTCACCAAGGCCGTGTGCGTGGCCCTGAAAGAGTGGCCCGCCGTGAATGCCCAGATTGACGGTACCGACATCGTGTACAACGACTTCTGCGACATCAGCATTGCCGTATCGGCCCCGAAAGGGCTGGTGGTACCGGTGATTCGCAACGCCGAGGAACTGTCGTTTGATGGCATTGAGAAGGAAATCGTGCGCCTCGCTACCCTGGCCCGCGACAACAAGCTCACCATTGAGCAGATGACCGGCGGCACGTTCACCATCACCAACGGTGGCGTGTTCGGCTCCATGATGAGTACCCCGATTATCAACGCCCCACAGTCGGCCATCCTGGGTATGCACAACATCGTGCAGCGCCCCATTGCCGAAAACGGTCAAGTAGTAATTCGGCCCATGATGTACCTGGCCCTGAGCTACGACCACCGCATCATTGACGGCCGCGAGTCAGTGTCGTTCCTGGTGCGCGTGAAGGAACTGCTCGAAGACCCCACCCGTCTGCTGCTGGGCGTGTAAACCTAGTGTTGATGCGTGAACAGAAAGGGCTACCCGTTATGATGGGTAGCCCTTTCTGTGTTAATATCAAGAAGGGGTTATAGCAAAAAAGCCCTCTGGAATAAACCAGAGGGCTTTTCAGCGGGTGGGTGGATGGGTGGGTGAGAAAGGAGCGGGAATTGGGGGTGGGGAAAAGAGCGGGGTAGTATGAGTTAGGCAGCGCGGGAGTTGGAGGCCAGCGTTGCTACTTTGCTTTTAGCTTCTTCGGCTTTGGAGCCAGCAAACTTCTCGTCAACGGTGCGCTTCAGCAAGGACACCCAACGCTGAAACAAAGGCCCCTGGGCCGGCAGTGCTGAGTGCAGGGGAACCAGTTGTCCTTCCTGGTAGCGGGTGGTGCCTAGCAGTGCTGTGCTCCAGTAATCATACATGGAAGTAAGGTGGCGGGGCCAGTGCACGCGCGCAACGGCACTGCACAGAGGAGCCAAAAGCTCATCTTCATTGGCTTTGCTGAACGCGGTATCCACCAGCGTCTTGATGTCACCTTCGGTGCACAAATCGGGAAGAGTAGAAGTAGCCATACGAGCAGAGGTAGGACCAGTGGATACGCAGCGAATTTACGCAGGTTGCGCAAATTTCGCTAACGAGCGAAAAATATTTTTCTGATTCCTTGAAATTATATCCTTTCTAGCTGATTAGCAGCTACTAAAGCTGAACTCTGCATAAAAAAGTTTCAAAGCAGATTTAGCGGATTTCTGGCTTGCTGGATACGATACTCGAAAATGGAGGCAAGGTTACCCGCTTTATGCAGCGCCTCGTCGGCGGTAGGGCCTTCGAAGTGAGCCTCAACCGTTTCCACGAATAGAGTAAGCCAGCGCCGAAAGTGTTGGCTGTCGACGGGCAGGGCCAAGTGTTTGGGAAAGGGCCGGCCCCGGTAGCGCCCCGTGCCCAGCAGCAGGCTGCTCCAGAAGTCGTACATGGTAGCTAAATGGCGGGGCCACTGACCCTGCACTACTGCCTCGAAGATAGGCCCAATCAGCTCGTCGGATTGCACCCGGCTGTAGAAGGCGTCGACCAACAGGCGAATGTCCTCTTCGGATTGTATATCAGGTAGATGTTCCATGGCGGTAGCAGGCAGAAGGAATCGGAGCAGAGGAAATTCGGGTTGCTAGCTTTTACTTCTGGTAGAAGAAACGGCCTCAGGCGGCGTGCCTGCCCCCCAGCACCACCAGCCCCACGGCTAGCACAATCAGGGCCGCACCCCCGAGCATGCCGGCGTTCAGCTGCTCGCCGGCAAAGGCCCAGCCCAGCAGCACGGCCACCACGGGGTTCACAAAAGCATAGGTACCGGCCAGCGCCGGCTCCACGGCCCGCAACAGCCAGATGTAGGCCGTAAAGGCGACAATCGACCCAAACGTAACCAGATAGATATACGCCAGCCACGATTTGGAAGTCACCTGCGCCAGCTCAAAGCCCTGGGCCTCGCCCCGGATAAAGCCTACGACCAGCATCACCAACCCCCCGCATAGCATCTGCATACCTCCTGACAAGAAAGGGGACGGACTCGGCTGGTGACGCTTGGAGTACAACGAGCCAATGGCCCACACCAGCGCCGCGGTTAGCACTAGGGTTAGGCCAATGCCCTCGTGGCCGGGCAGCGCTACGTGGCTAACGCCGGGCGTGCGGGCCAGCAGATACACGCCGCCCAGGCCGCACACCAGCCCTAGAGTTACGGCCGGGGTAGGGCGCTGGGCTACCCCGCTCCACCACCCCAGCACGGCCAGGAACATGGGTACCGTGGCCACCAGCAACGCCGCCAGCCCCGAGGGAATGTACTGCTCGCCCAGCGTGACGCCCCCGTTGCCGAAAGCCAGCAGACAGATACCAATCAGCAGGGCCACGCCCCAGCCGCGCCAGCTAGGGGCCGGCTCCCCGCGCAGGCGCATGAAGCCGTAGAGTGTTGCGCCAGCCAGCGCGTAGCGGCTGCCCGCCATAAGCAGGGGCGGCATTGAGTCGATGGCAAAACGGATGCCCAGGTAGGTGGAGCCCCAGATAAGGTAGATGGCCGCGAAGGCCAACAGCAGGGCCGTGCGGGAAGGAGGTAGCTGAGTTGCCATGAAAGCCGAAAGGAAGTAGGCTGCAAACCTACGCCGGTTTTGGCAGGATGGCCGCGCGCTACCACCAGCTCCTCGAACTACTTTGCCGGGCAACGAGCGGCAGGGCAAAGCAGGTGAGGCGGCTTACCAGCTCGTTTGAGCCATTGGGTGCAGCGCTTGCGCCCGAATGCCGTTCTTTACCGCGTACTCCTACCTTGTTTGCCCGTGCGCTCTTCTCTTCTGCTTCTGTGGCTGAGCCTGTCGGTGGGCCTGAGCGGTCCGGCCGCCGCCCAGCTGCTCCAGGCCAAGCCCGCCTTCACCCGCGCCGATTCTTTGCGCGGGGCCCTTACGCCCCTGCGTACCTGCTACGACGTTACCTACTACCACCTGGATGTGCGGCTGGATGTCGGCCGGAAAGCCATCAGCGGCTCCAACCTGTTCGGTTTCACGGCCACCCAGGATTTTAGCCGGCTGCAGTTTGATCTGTTTGCGAACCTGAAGGTGGAAAAGGTGGAGTTCCAGGGCAAGTCGGTGCCATTTACCCGCGAGGCCAACGCCGTGTTCGTTACGTTTCCGGCGCCCATTCGCAGGGGGAGCCGCGCCGCCTTCACCGTGTTTTACTCCGGGCAGCCCACCGAAGCCAAGCACGCGCCCTGGGACGGCGGGCTGGTGTTTACCCAGGACAGCAAGGGCCAGCCCTGGGTTGCCTCGGCCTGCCAGGGGGTAGGGGCCAGCATCTGGTGGCCTACCAAAGACCACCAGTCCGACGAGCCCGATTCCATGCTTATCAGCGTGACGGTGCCCAAGGGCCTGAAGGACGTGTCGAACGGCCGCCTGCGCCGTACTACCACCCTGAAGGGCGGCGCTACCCGCTTCGACTGGTTTGTAAGCAACCCCATCAACAACTACGACGTGGCCCTGAACGTGGGCGACTACACGCACTTCGCCGATGAGTACGCCGGCGAAAAAGGCAGGCTGACCCTGGACTACTGGGTGCTGCCCGAAAACCTGACCAAGGCCAAAACCCAGTTTGCGGCCAACGTAAAACCCATGCTCAAATCCCTGGAGTCGTGGTTTGGGCCCTACCCGTTCTATGAGGATGGCTATAAGCTGGTGGAGGCCCCGCACCTGGGCATGGAGCACCAGAGTGCCGTGGCCTACGGCAACAAGTACCAGAACGGCTACCTGGGCAAGGACCGCTCCGCCACGGGCTGGGGCTTGAAGTGGGACTTCATCATCATCCACGAAAGCGGGCACGAGTGGTTTGGCAATAACATCACCAGCAAGGACATTGCCGACATGTGGATTCACGAAAGCTTTACTACCTACTCTGAAGCCTTGTTCGTGGAAAGCCAGTTCGGCAAGCCGGCCGCCCAGCAGTACATCCGCGGGCAGCGCCGTAATATCCAGAACGACGCGCCAATCATCGGTCCTTATGAAGTAAACCGGGAGGGCTCATCCGATATGTACGACAAGGGTAGCAACGTGCTGAACCTGATCCGGACGGCCTACGTGCCCGACGATGCCCGGTGGCGGGAACTGCTGCGAGGCCTTTCGCGCACCTTCTACCACCAAACCGTGACTACCCCACAGGTGGTGGGCTACCTCAGCCAGCAAACCGGCTACAACCTCACGCTCATTTTCGACCAGTACCTGCGCTATTCCAGCCTGCCTACTTTGGAAATTCGTTTCGAGGAGGGCAAGCCCCTGGGCCGCTGGATTGCCAACGTGCCGGAGTTCAACCTACCCATCCGGCTGCGCACCAAAGGCGGCGAGTACCGCACCCTGCCGCTTACTACCTCCTTCCAGCCCCTGAACCTGCCCGGCCTCACCCGCGAGAATCTGGAAGTTGACACGGAAAACTACTATATCGGGGTGCTGGTAGAATAACCCAGGCTTACGTCCAAAGCTATGGGTAACAGATAGGGGAGGTTAGGATAAATATAAGCGCGCCGTTGTAGCTACGACTAAACAGCCAAGGGGACAGGGGTAAACGTACTAGTAGTCTTATTTTAAGAAGCTCATTCTCTTAATGGAAAAGCATTGTGTCATTATAGGACAGTGCGTGAGCTAATTAAGTGCATTATAGGATTAAAAATAAGTTAATTTTGCTGGTGGTAATGGCACAAATGCGTGCTATCTGTAGTTTAGATAGCCAATTAAGAGAACGATAGCCGCAGCAATGGGCTAGCTTTTGAAGAGAAGGTGATTTGAATTTTGCCAAGGCAGTCGTACTACCAACGGCTTTCAGCACAGCCTGCAGCGCCAGGGCAAGTAGTCTATATCGTATTACCTTATGATAGTTCCCTCTGTTCCCGTCAATTGTCAGAACTGCCCGCACGTGCAACAGTCGTTGCTGGGGGCCTGCCAGCACGGCGAGTTGGCCTTTATTTCGGGTGGAAAGGTGCACCAGTCCTACCACAAAGGGCAAGTAATATTTCAGCAGGGTAGCCGGGCCAATGGGCTCTACTGCGTGCACCAGGGCAAGATTAAGGTGTCCAAACTCAGTGCTGATGGCAAGGAGCACATCATCCGGTTGGTGAAGGAAGGCGACGTTATCGGCTACCGCTCCCTGATGATGGGGGGCAGCTACTCCACGGCTGCCACCGCCCTCACCGACTGCGTGGTGTGCCTGGTGCCGCGCACTGATTTTTTCAGCCTCATTGAGCAGAATGCTCAGTTTGCTCATTCCCTGATGCGCCTGCTGGCCAAGGCCCTGGGCGAGGCTGAGGAGCGGATGCTGCACGGCTCCTACAAACCCGTGCGTGAGCGGCTGGCCGAAGCCCTGCTACTGCTCTACAACGTATTTCGGCCCGCCACCGATGAGCCCTTCAGTATCCCCATCTCCCGCGAAGACCTGGCCGCGCTAATGGGTACGGCCAAGGAAACCGCCAGCCGCCTGCTCTCCGAGTTCCGCGACGAAGGGCTGGTGGCCACCCAAGGCAGCCGCATCACTATCCTAAACGTAGATAAGCTGACCTATTTGGCTGCCCTTTACGATTAAGGCAGGGGTAGCATTAGTCAGGTCTTGGTCGAGTACCCGCTCATTCTAGCGGTGGGCCTCCCGCGTAGCTCGTACTACGGCTGGTATGCTATAAGGCAACCTGGTAAAACAGGTTAGCTGGCCTGGCCTGAAAAAAAATGCCCCTTGCTGAAACCAGCAGAACAGCCTTTCCGTACTCCCCCGGCCGGTACTAATTGGCGGGGGAGTTTTGTTTTAATGAGGAGTATTTTATAAGTTAGTATTTATAGTACTTTATTAATCCCATTATGGTTTCCCAGGCTGTAAGCAGCGGGAAAAATTTAATCAATATCATTTTTTGTGTTGACGAAAGTCATTTTTTAGGGGCGGGATTCTAGAGAGATTTGTAAACCAATTCATCCTGTTGTGGCCCTCGGTGCCAGCAAGTCAGGAGTCTTGCCACAAGTTTTACTTACGACTTCTTTTAAGCAATCAGCAACGGGCCAACGCGTGGGCCGGGGGCTGGGTAGCAGCAGAGGAACAGGCGGCTTGTGCGGATTGACTTTTCACCTCCTCTTATATTTTCTCCATTCAGTAGCATGGCTTACTCAGTTAATAACCCCGCCGGTAAAGTAGTAGAAGGCATCATCAACGACCTGCCCAGCCTGGTGGCCGTGGCTGTAGTTGATGTTACCTCCGGCATGAGCCTGGCGTCGCACTCCAACTCGCCTGCCCTCAACCCCGATACGGCGGCCGCTTACAACACCGAAGTAGTAAAGCAGAAGCAAAAGGCCATGACGGCCCTGAAGCTGCAGGGGGAAACCATCGAGGACATCCTCATTACCCTCTCCAACCAGATTCACCTGCTGAAGCTGACTGAGGCCGGCACCAAGTTCATTTACCTGGTAGTAAATTCCCGCGACACGAACCTGGCCATTGCCCGCGAGGTGCTGCGCAGCCACGTGGCTACCCTTAATAACTAAGCCTAAGGACGGGAGCTGTACACCTAAAGCCAGGCCGGACGGGTTGGGCCGGGCCCACTCGTTCGGTACTCGCCGGTTCCGTTCCGGTGGCGCTGCTTGGCGTGGCGGCGAAGGGCCAGAGTGGCCGGCCAGGGCCGATGCCCGAGGGGCGCTTGTGCACCGGCGCTTTTAAGTAGGCCTATGCAAATTCCTTTTTTTCAACGGTTGCAGGAGCTAACGGGGCCCGTTACCAACCGGATTGTTTCCTCAGCAACGGGTCCTGAAAAGGCTGCCTCTGAACGAATACTACAGCAGGTACTGACTGGCCTTCCTGAATTGCTGGGAGCGGCCGTGGTAGAAGTAGACTCCGGGCAGGCCCTGGCTACTTACACCACTTCCCGCGAGTTTAACCTCAGTAAGGCACTGGACTTCAACGCCGAGGTAGTACGCCAGCAGCGCCGGGCGCTGGCCGCCTTGCAGTTGGGGGCCGAGGAGCAGCTGGAAGAAATCCTGATTACGCTGCACTCACAGTTGCACTTGCTGCGTCTGCTGCCCGATGGCCGGCGGTTTCTGTACGTAGCCGTGGACTGCCGGGACACCAACCTGGGCATTGCCCGCGAGGTGATGCGGACCTGTGAGGAGTAGTTGCGGATCGGGCTGCCGTGTTGTGAGGAGAAGAGTACCACGTTTCCTTTTTCTAATTATTCACTTCAACTTCCTACCCGCCTATGAAATTGACAGCTTCTCCCTTCGATCCGCAAACCGGTGAGCTGCTGCCCGTGTACCGGGACGCCTACCTACGTGGCGACTTAAGCAAGGCTTCGGCGCAAGCCGTGGAAGCCTACCTGCATCGGGATGCCGATCAGGCCCACTCGACCCTTACCCGTTGGCAGGAGTTGCAGGCCGCCCAAGAGGCAGCCCTGGCCCCGAGCTGGGTAAACCGTCAGATTCAATACATCCGGGCCGAGCCCGTGCGCTTCCGCCGTCGCGCCACTACCCTCGTGGCCTCGGCCGTGCTGGTAGGCACCGTGGTATTTGCCGGCACTCGCACCCCCACCGAGAACCTGCCCACTGGCAGCCTGCCTACGGATGTAGCAGCTAAGGAAGCGCTGGAAGCCGGCGCCTCGGCCGAAATGGCCTCCGCAGCTGCTTCCATGCGCATGATTACCGTGCGCGGCCAGATTAAGGGCGAAAACGGTCAGCCCCTGGTAGGTGCTACCGTGATGCAGCCCGGCAGCCTGCGCGGGGTATCTACCAACGCCCAGGGCGAGTACGTGCTGACGGTACCCGCCGGCACCAGCTCTCTGAAGTATGGCTACGGTGGTTACCACGACGAAGAGGTGGCCGTGAAAGGCTCCCGCACCGCCGATGTAACCCTATTGCCCCGCGCCCAGCAGAAAAAGCGCTGGCTGTTTTTCTAGGCGCCTACCGCGCCTGAGTACCTAGTAACCAGAGGGAGTGAAGCCGAAATCGTACCGTAAGAAAGCCTCCCGCCGGCCCGACAGGCTTCCCAAGCCCGACCCGCTAGCGACTCTGGTCGTGCAAAACGTGCTGGCGCAGCTGCCGGAGCTGCTGGCCGTGGCCGTAGTAGAGGTAGCCACCGGCACTAGCCTGGCGGTGCACACCAACTCATCTGCCATCGACCCCGGCACGGCGGCCGCCTACAACGCGGAAGTGGTCAAGCACAAGCTCAAAGCCCTGACCGCGCTGGCGTTGCAGGGTGAGGCCATCGAGGACATCCTCATTACCCTTTCCAGCCAGCTGCACTTGCTGCAACTAACGGACAACGGCGGACGGTTTATCTACCTGGTCGTCGACTCCGGTAGCACCAGCCTGGCCATGGCCCGCGAGGTGCTGCGCAGCCAGGTGGGGCAGTTGGAGCCTGCTGTGGGGTAGAGATGCCGCCATCTGAGCTATGATTACGAGCAGCTCCCTTTCCAACCCGGAAAGGGAGCTGCTCGTTTTTCGGGGTGGCCTGTCCAGCAGAAAACGGTTCTGCTTTTCAGCCGAAAGGCAAAGATGGTTTCTGGCTCTGACCTGGTTTAAGCAACGTTGCCACCTGCATCATTGGAACGTAAAAACTTGCCATTGCACCATTTCCCAACTTCGCCGTCCGTACCTTCGCTCCGTTGATTTCCACCGAATTCACCTTAGCATGAACCAATACGACGTTACCGTCATCGGCTCCGGGCCCGGCGGTTATGTGGCGGCCATCCGCTGCGCCCAGCTCGGCCTCAAAACGGCCCTTATCGAGAAGTACGACACCCTGGGCGGCACCTGCCTCAACGTGGGCTGCATTCCCAGCAAGGCCCTGCTCGACTCCACGGAGCACTTCCACAATGCCGGCCACACCTTCAAGGAGCACGGCATTGAGCTGAGCGACTTGCAGATCAACATGAACCAACTCATCGACCGGAAGAACGGGGTGGTGAAGGCCAATACCGACGGCATCCAGTTTCTGATGAAGAAGAACAAGATCGACGTGCTGCACGGCGTCGGTTCGTTCGTGGATAAGAATCACATCAAAATCCAGCCCACCGCGGGCGGTGAGGAGCAGCAGATCGAGACGAAAAACGTCATCATTGCGACTGGCTCCAAGCCCACCGTGCTACCCTTCATTCAGCAGGACAAGCAGCGCATCATCACCAGCACCGAGGCCCTGAACATCCGGGAGGTGCCCAAGCACATGATTGTGATTGGCGGCGGCGTAATCGGGCTGGAAATGGCTTCAGTGTACGCTCGCCTCGGCGCGAAAGTATCGGTGATTGAGTTCATGGACTCCCTCATCCCGACCATGGACCGCGCCCTCGGCAAAGAGCTGAAGCGCATCCTGGGCAAAATCGGCATTGAGTTCTTCCTGAGCCACAAAGTAACCGGTGCTACCCGCGAGGGCGACGCCGTAACCGTAACCGCTACCAACCCCAAAGGCGAGGAAGTGAAGTTTGAAGGCGACTACTGCCTGGTAGCTGTGGGCCGCGTGCCCTACACCGCAGGCCTGAATCTGGAAGCGGCCGGCGTAGAAATGGAGGAGCGCGGCCGCATCAAGGTCGATGAACACCTGCAAACCTCGGTGCCCGGCATCTACGCCATCGGCGACGTGATTCGGGGAGCTATGCTGGCCCACAAGGCCGAGGAAGAAGGCGTGTTCGTGGCCGAAACCATTGCCGGCCAGAAGCCGCACGTAAACTACCTGCTCATCCCGGGGGTAGTGTACACCTGGCCCGAAGTGGCGGGAGTCGGCTATACCGAGGAGCAGCTGAAGGAGCAGGGCAAGGCCTACAAAACCGGCTCGTTCCCCTTCCGTGCCTCGGGCCGCGCCCGCGCCTCCATGGACCTCGATGGCTTCGTGAAAGTACTGGCCGACAAGGAAACCGACGAAATCCTGGGTGTGCACATGATTGGCCCGCGCATCGCCGACCTCATTGCCGAAGCCGTTACGGCCATGGAGTTCCGCGCCTCCGCCGAGGACGTAGCCCGCATGAGCCACGCCCACCCCACCTACGCCGAAGCCATGAAGGAAGCCTGCTTAGCTGCTACAGAGAACCGCGCGATTCACATGTAATTCCTGCTGAACATCATTAACGCGAAAGCGGCTGGAGCTTTATGAAGCTTCAGCCGCTTTTTATTTCTTGCTTGCCAATTCTGTGTATTTTGGAGTATGCTTTAAAAAACGGGAATCTTTTGTGAAAGAGGCTACTTTGTAATCTGAAATATCGAAATTTAACGTATTTGTTCTGATTATAGAATCTACTAAGTCACTATTTAATGTTAATATATATTGAAAGGTGTTAGGATTGTCAAAATCCTGTTTAAAAATAAAGTTTAAACTCTTCTCTAAAGTATCATCATCTTTATCAAATATGTTGTCATGTACTAAAAAGCCAGGGTGTCTTGATTTTGTGTATTCGTTAAACATTAGAGCTGTGTCATATATAAAGACTTTCATTCGCTCTGTTGTATGACTTCCATCATAATCTGTTCTTAGTATGAAATTTATAAATTCTTTATTATTTGTGGTTTTTATTTCAAAATGAGCTTCTTTGTTGCCCATTATTTTTTCGTGTATATCTAATATTGTGTTTTTAAAACTATTTATAATTAGCTCAGTTTCAAAAATATGTTGGTCAAGTTTTGAGATAAGCTTGATTTTTTCTGCTTGTAGCTTCTTTTTCTCCCTTTCGGAAGTGTCATATCTATCTATTAAAGATCTAAGTCTGCTTAATTCAGTGTTTTTGCTGTTAAAAATGTTTATTGCTGATTTAAGATCTTTAACCAGTGTTCCATTGTCTATTAAATTAAGTTTGTTAGATAGTATTTCGTCAATATCTTTGATTTCGTTAGTAATTATAGAAAGTTCAAGCTTTATGGTTTCTAACCTATTATGTATAATTGTATTTCTAAAATTGTCAATCTTATATTTGAATTCTCTAGTTTGTTCTACGGATTTGCTTACTATGTCTCCCAATCCGCTTTTAAATTGATTAAAGAGCATTCCTATCTCATTGTCATCAATATTTTCGTGTTGCGGAAAAGAAGTTATCTGTTTTATTTCGTGTCTAATTGCTTTTTGTTTGCTTCTTAAATCTGATAATTTGCTTTCAAATTTAATAACGTCACTTTGTATGACGTCAAATGATTCATAGCTTTTTAGCTGTTCTATAGAGGAATTGATCTTAGATACTTCGCTTTCAAGTTCATTTAAATGAGCTTTAGCATCACTTATTTTAACTGTACCATTATTGGTTAGTAGTTTCTTTGTTTCAGATACAAAGCTACTTTTTTTGTCGTAGTTAGAAATAGTTTTTGCAATTTCATTGTACAGCTCAATATCTAAATTTAAGAAAAATAGGTGGGGTTTATAATCTCTTGGTATTAATTTGCTTGTATCAAAGCATTTGATTATATCCTTAAACTCAGATCTTTCATCTCTTATAATTGGAGCTAATAAATTTCTAAAGCTAATTCGTGTTGTTGCTACTGGATAATCTTCAAAATACAGGCTTCCTAGATATTCAGAAGCCTCATCGGCCTTTTCGAAAACAATAGGTTCGCCATCTTTGAAGATGACTATCCTTTCATGGTTTCCAAGAGAGCGATTAATGGTTAATTGATATGATTTGAAATCAAGGTCAAGGCAAATTATAGTATCAAGATCTAAAGCCTCTTTAGGTATTAAAGATATTCTGCTCGTAGAATAATTTTTGAGCAAACAATAGTTAAGGAATTCTATGCAGATAGATTTTCCAACCCCGATTTTTTTGTCACTGCTTTCTGATCTTTCGCCCATAATTATATTTAACCCATACTCAAAGGTGATAGGGTCAAATATTTCTGGCTGGCTGTAAAGTTTTTTTAGCTTGATCATTTACAAGGTAGACGTGAGGTTCAAAAAAATCTGGTGGTGGTAAAATAGCAGGTGATTAGCCATCTGCTTCTATGCGTTGGTTATGCGCATCGATGACGAGTTGCAAGCGGATGC
>NZ_BMGS01000002.1:159312-646444 GCF_014640315.1 Hymenobacter glacieicola | reverse complement strand
TGGCAGGTGAGAGTCGTCTGAAGCATCCATCAAGATAACATTCACCTGCTATTTTACCACTGCCATATTTAAATATAGGAAAACGATATTGCAACTGAACATCTGTTTTCAGCAGGTGAGGGTTTTGTGGTATAAAAGATAAAGCTTATTTACAATGTGTATAGTTACGATCAATGTCATCACAAGAGGTTTTATTTAAAAAATGAAAAAATATATATTATTTTTAACTCAACAAAATTTGAGATAATAGAAAATAGAGGGGATGAAATTATATATAGAAAAGACATTGATAAACTCATGTTATTTGTGCATACTAGGCGTTAATGGCTTAGGTACTTTTGGAGCTATTACATACTTAATATAGTAAACAAAAATGGCCAGCTTCCATCTGGAAACCGGCCATTTTCAATTTAGGCAAGATGATTATTCGCCTTTCTTTTTATTATCCTTCGGCTCATCGTCGCTCGGCTCAGGTGCTTCCTCTGGCCGTTCGTCGCTGGCAAGGTTTTGCGGTTCTCCACTCTTGCTTACGGCGAAGGTCAGTTCATCAGCTCCGGCTGCGTAGTCGGCCGTGATGACATCGCCCTGCGCAATTTCTGCTTTCAGGATTTCCTCCGCAATGGGGTCTTCGATGTACTTCTGGATGGCACGGTTCAGCGGACGCGCGCCATATTTAGGATCGTAACCCTTCTCGGCCACAAAGTCCTTAGCAGCATCGGTGAGTTCCACGCGGTAGCCCAGGGTCTGGATGCGGCTCAGCAGTTTGTGCAGGCTGATATCGATGATGCGGTGGATGTCGGCCTTCTCCAGGGAGTTGAAGACAATCACATCATCCAAGCGGTTGAGGAATTCAGGCGAGAAGGTCTTCCGCAGGGCGTTGGTGATGGTGCCCTTGGTCAGTTCGTCCATATTTTCCTGACGAGCCTTGGTACCGAAACCAATGCCAGCCCCAAAGTCCTGCAAATCACGCGCCCCAATATTCGAGGTCATGATGATGATGGTGTTCCGGAAATCCACCTTGCGGCCCAGGCCGTCGGTCAAGATACCGTCATCCAGCACCTGCAGCAGTAGGTTGTACACATCCGGGTGCGCCTTCTCAATTTCGTCCAGCAGGATAACGGAGTACGGCTTGCGGCGGATTTTCTCCGTCAGCTGACCACCTTCTTCGTAACCCACGTAGCCGGGAGGCGCGCCTACCAGACGCGAGATGCTGAACTTCTCCATGTACTCCGACATGTCAATCCGCACCAGCGAATCTTCTTTGTCGAAGAGGTAGGTAGCCAGCACCTTGGCCAGTTCCGTTTTACCTACGCCAGTTGGGCCCAGGAACACAAATGAGCCAATCGGCTTCTTGGGGTCTTTCAAGCCCACGCGGGTGCGCTGGATGGCCTTCACCAATTGCTTGATAGCTTTGTCCTGGCCAATGACCTTGCCCTGCAGCTCCTCACCCATGTTGAGCAACTTGTGGCTTTCCTTCTGGGCAACGCGCGAAACGGGAATGCCAGTCATCATGGCAATAACCTCAGCCACGTTCTCCTCCTTCACCGTGTAGCGCTTCTTCTTGGTCTCCTCTTCCCAATCCTTCTTGGCCTGGTCGAGCTGATCAATGAGCTTCTTCTCAGTGTCTCGGAGCTTGGCGGCTTCCTCGTACTTCTGCGACTTCACCACGCGGTTCTTCTCCACCTTGATGTTCTCAATCTGCTCCTCGAGCTTGAGAATATCTTCGGGTACCACAATGTTGTTGATGTGCACGCGCGCACCGGCCTCATCGAGAATGTCGATGGCCTTGTCCGGCAGGAAACGGTCCGACATGTAGCGGTCCGACAGCTTCACGCAGGCCTCAATGGCCTTGTCAGTGTACAGAACGTGGTGGTGGTCCTGATACTTGTCCTTGATGTTGTTCAGGATTTCGATGGTTTCCTCGGGGGTAGTGGGGTCAACCATTACCATCTGGAAACGACGGGCCAGGGCTCCATCCTTTTCGATGTACTGACGGTACTCATCAAGAGTAGTAGCACCGATGCATTGGATTTCGCCGCGGGCCAAAGCTGGCTTGAACATGTTGGAGGCGTCCAGCGAGCCGGAAGCACCACCCGCACCTACAATCGTGTGCAGCTCGTCGATGAACAGGATAACGTCGGGCGACTTCTCCAGCTCGTTCATCACGGCCTTCATGCGCTCCTCAAACTGGCCGCGGTACTTGGTGCCAGCCACCAGCGAAGCAAGGTCCAGCGTAACTACGCGCTTGCCGAACAGTACGCGGGATACCTTCTTCTGAATGATGCGCAGGGCAAGGCCTTCGGCAATAGCCGTTTTACCAACACCGGGTTCACCAATCAGGATGGGGTTGTTCTTCTTGCGGCGCGACAGGATTTGGGCTACGCGCTCAATCTCCTTCTCGCGGCCCACAATGGGGTCGAGCTTGTCTTCCTCAGCGAGCTTGGTCAGGTCGCGGCCGAAGTTGTCGAGCACGGGCGTGCGCGACTTCTCGTTGCCTTTCTTCGGCGCCGCACCGGCCCCGGCGCCACCACGGCCCTGTCCGCCGCCGCCAAAGAGGCGGTCGTTGTCGTCGTCATCGGCCTCGGGGCCGTTGGTGGGGTTGTTCGCCGTGTTACCGTGGTAGTCCAGCGAATCGCGCACAGATTCGTAGTTCACGTTGAATTTGCTCAAAATTTGGGACGAAATATTATCCTCATCGCGCAGGATCGACAGCAGCAGGTGCTCGGTGCCGATGATTTCGCTCTTGAAGATTTTGGCCTCGAGGTAGGTGATCTTGAGAACCTTCTCGGTTTGTTTGGTGAGCGGGATGGAGCCGGTAATGCTCGTGCCCTGCGTGGCCGTGTTGCGGGTAGCTTGCTCCAGGGCGTACTTGAGCTCGTCCACCGATACACCCAATTTCTTGAGCAAACCAATGGCCGTGCCTTCCCCTTCGCGAATCATGCCCAGCAATAAGTGTTCGGTACCGATATAATCGTGCCCGAGCCGGATGGCCTCTTCCCGGCTCAGGGAGATGACCTCCTTGACTCGATTTGAGAATTTAGCTTCCATGCAGATAAGGTAGTGAAGAAAAACGGAACCCCGCCAGGGTAAAAGAAGCCACTAAAACGGGTTTGGCCGATGTAACCTGAAAACAGATTGTGTCGGGCGATGGTTCGGAGGCGGCAATAGCACTACGCAAGAAAACTGCCGGCGGCCGGGCCCTGCATAAATAGCAGGTCTAAGATGCTGAGTCCCGGTACAAAATCTTTACCAAAGGACTGCGGGTAGGGCCGAACCGACTTCCTGTCAGGTCCGGGGGGCGCTAGGTCCTTTGGTGTCAGCCAGTCGCGCCGGTCACGCACTGAATCGGGGGCTAAGGGTGAAACAAAAGCGGGTGAAAGGGGAGAAGCGTATTCCGCCGTCAGGTGGATGGGCAACCGCAACCGCAGGCAGCGCAAGTAAAACCTGATCAGCAGCAAGTTGAGGTCAAATAAAAGCAGAGGTTTCTGTACGTAGATGTCGTGCAGATAGTCGGCATAATATTCAAAATACGGCGTACCACCATACGCGGTTTGCAAGGTGCGCCAGTGTCGGTGTACCCAGTTCTGACGGTAATCAATTTCGATGGCTGAGGTCAGGACTTTTTCGCTGCGGTTGCCATCAACTACTGGCACTGTAAGAGGCTGCACGCCCTGAGCGGTCAGAATCAGGCAACGGTTGCGGTAGGTTTGCTTGCGGTAGTTGTCGTGGGCTTCCAGCCAGAGGGCATCGGCCCCCAGTAATTCAGCGAAAAAAGCGGCCGGTGGGTGGTATTGCGACTCTAGTAGGACGGAAGGCATGCAGAAAGGAAACGCGAAACGGAAAGCCCGGAAGCACGAGCTGATCAGCCAAGCAGAATAAAGTAGATGAACAAACCAGGCCGAAAGTTGCAGCAAGTCCGGCTGAGGTGGGTTTCATTCCAAATATGGGCCCAGTAAGGACAAAACTGGGATGAGACAATTGAAACGCGGCCGGGAGCCCGCGCGTTTGGCCATACACGCTTTACCCGAACTGCCGTTTGGGAAATAAGTTCTGCCTGTTACTCTGACACTATGTCGTTTTTATTTCGTGTTCTACTGACCCTAGGAATCCTGGAGTTAGGGGTAAGTTCTGTTACCGCCCAACATCAGGTGCATTTGGATGTGGCTTCCTTTCGCAACGATGATATAGCCGTGAAGGGAGGCGTGGTAGAAATGTACGTGACGGTTTCCGGCAAAAATCTTACCTACCAGCGGCGCGGGCCCAAACTGTTTCAGGCCGCGGCCAACGTAACCCTGGAAGCCGTGCGCAACGATGGCACGGCCGTTTACCAGGAAACCCTGACGCTAAAGCCGCCGGTGCTGCGCGATACTACGGCCGTTATCAAAAATCCGTTGAGCTTTCAAAAGCGCATCAATCTGCCCGAAGGCCGCTATACAGTGCGGGCCCAGATGCGCGACCAGTACCGCGCCACCAACGTAGATATTGTGGAAGTGCCTCTGACAGTGGAATTTGGAACGGGCAAGCCGCTGCTCAGCAGCGTGGTATTACTCAGCCGGCCCGCCAGCCGCTCGGCGGTAGAGGCCAATAATTTTATCCGCAATGGCTTGAGTTTGACAAGGGCGGCCGGCGGATTGTATGCGCGCGGCATGGATAAACTGTATTTTTACGCCGAGCTCTACAATGCTCCGGTCGGGCAGGCCCTGAACGTGCGCTACCGGCTCCGGACCCCAAAAGGCTCGAAGGATGTAGCTACCGGCCAGACTACCGCCACGGCCGCCCAGGGTAAGCCCACAGTAGTGACCGGGGAGCTGGACCTAAGCAAAGTGCCTGCTGGTGACTATAGCTTGACCGTCGAAATTCGTAATTCCAAAAACCAAGTGCTCAGTACCCAAACGACCTCCTTACGCCGGAACCCGGCCGATTACGCGCCCGCCGGGGCGGTGATGCCCCGATGAAAAAAGCACCTGTTCTGAAGCCCTACCCGTGGTATTACCGCCCGCTGGAGTGGCTGCTGCTGGGCCTGTCTAGCCTGCCTTTGTCGGTGCTGTACGGGGTTTCCTACGGCCTGTACCTGCTGATGGTGTACGTGGTGCGCTACCGGCAGCGGGTGATGCTCGAGAACTTGCGCAACTCATTTCCAGAGAAGTCAGAAGCTGAAATTGCGCAACTGGCTCGGCGGTTCTACCGGCATTTTTCGGAGGTAATGGTAGAGATACTGAAGCTGGCTACCATGCCCGCCGCCGAACTCAAACAGCGGGTGTTGTTTCGCAACGTGGAGGTGATGGAGCGGCACTTTGCCCAAGGGCGCACGGTGCTGGGGCTTTCCTCGCACGCCGGCAACTGGGAATGGGTCCTTACCTCGGGGGCTACCTGGCTGTCGGCTCACACCGATGGGGTATATAAGCCCCTGAGCAACCCTTTCTTCGAAAGCTTCCTGTACCGGCTCCGGACCCGCACGGGCTCCGGCCTGATTCCGATGCGGGACACGTTGCGCGACATGGTGCAGCGCAAGGGCGAAGTTCGGGTAGTGAGCATGCTCTCCGACCAAGCCGCTGGCCCTGAAGATCGGCCGTATTGGACAAGTTTCATGAACCAGGAGTCGGGATTTTACACCAGCGCTGAGCGGCTAGCCTCCCGGTTTCATTGCCCCGTGGTGTACGTGAGCATTCAGCGGCTGCGGCGCGGCTATTATGAAATTATCCTCACTGAGCTGTACGACGGTGACGCGCCGCTCCCGGCCGGCAGCTTCCCCATTACGGACGCTTTTGTGCAGCAGCTGGAGCGGGACATCCGCCTTTTTCCCGCCGATTACCTGTGGACTCACCGCCGCTGGAAGCATAAGCGGCCGGCGCTGGAAAGCAAAGCCTAGCACCGCCAAAAAGAAGCGGGCGCATCCTACTGAAAGGATGCGCCCGCTTCTTTTTGGTGCCTGGAATCCGACTACAAATACTGCTCAATATCTCCGACACCCTGCCGGACAATGTCAAAGTCCTCATTCGTGCAGTCAACAACGGTGCTGGCCACATTATTGCCGAAGCCCCCATCAATCACCAGGTCCACCAGCGGCCGATACTTCTCGAAAATCAGGTCGGGGTCGGTGCTGTACTCCAGAATTTCGTCCTCATCGTGAATGGACGTCGAGACGATGGGGTTGCCCAACTCCCGCACCAGGCCCGTGCAGATGTTATTATCGGGTACTCGAATGCCAACGGTTTTGCGCTTCACACCGCCGTAGCGGGGAGCTTTCGTGCTGGCCTCGAAGATGAAGGTAAACGGCCCGGGTAGGGCTTTTTTCAGCACCTTATATACGGGCGTCGTAATGCCGGTAGCGTAGTCGGTGATGTGCGATAGGTCGGAGCAGATAAAGGATAGATTGGCCTTTTCAGGCTGCAAGCCCTTGATACGGCAGAGCTTCTCTACGGCGCGGGCGTTATGAATGTCGCAGCCCAAACCGTACACCGTGTCAGTTGGATAAATAATGACCCCGCCTTTACGGAGGATCTCGGCAGCTTGCGCCAAGCGGTTTTGGGGCGGATTGTCGGGGTGAATGCGAAGCAAGGTTGCGGACATAGCAGAAGCGTGGGTTGGATGAGCAGTCAGCCCGGGGCCAGTCGGCGGCGGGGCGGTCAAGGTACAAGCGGAAGCAGAAACCTGCTACTCTTTTCGATAAAAACACCGGCGAGGTTGCCCCTTGACAGTAAGTAGCGCAGTAGCCCCAACAAAAAAGCTCCGGCACCTAAGTACCGGAGCTTTTTTGTTGGGGCATGGTAGCCCTATTGCTTGGTTACCTTGTGGGTCGTGAACGTGTCGCCGTTCTGCACCAGCAAAATGTAGTTACCAGCCTGTAAGGAACGTAGGCTGAAAGTACCATCGGCCGCAGCGGTGCCGCGCAGCACTACCCGACCCGTCAGGTCGGAAACGGTTACGGCGGCCTTTTCAGCGCGGCCTGCCACCTGAATGGTTACTGCCTCCGCCGTGGGGTTCGGGAAAACGGCTACGTTGCCCGCACCACTTGCCTTGCGGCTGCTCAGGGTAGTCGTGCCGGTGGACAAAGCGAAATCATCAACGGCCAATAAGGCATCGGAACCACTTTCATTGGTATCCTTCCAGCGAATCCACATAGTAGCTCCAGCGGGCCAGTTAAGGGTAATGGAGCCAGCAATGGCAGCCCGGTTGGCTGCGTCGTTGCCATTGAGGGCAGCGTTGGTGGTAATAGCATTGGCTACTTCCGTCACGTTGAGGCCGGTAGCAGCAACCCAAGTGCCGGTAGTAAGGTTAGTTGCATCCAAGCTGTACTCGAAAGCAAGCACTTCATTCTGATCGGTAAAGCTTCCCGACCGCCACTGCTCACCACGTAGCGCCACGTTTACGCGCGTTACGGCAGCACCAGTACCATTGATGAATACCGCCCCGAAAGCGGGCACTGTGGAGCCCGACGCTATGCTGCCCATAGCCCGGTCAGTAGCGTTCGTGGTACCAACACTATATACTGCTCCTGAGTTGGCGCTGCCATCCGTAATAGCTAAAGTTGCAAAGGCTTCGTTAGCAGTTCCGGTGCCAGAAAGCCGCACGCCAGCCCAACCAGCAGGATAGGCCGTAGTAGTGGCAGTACCGGTAGTAGCTGTCCCATCAAAATTCTGGGAGTAAACAGCGCCGGCAGTAACACTGATGGGAGTGGGCCCGGTGGGGGTAGTGGTTTGGGCCGAGGCCGAAACGGCGCTGGCGCTTAGGGCCAGGCCCAGCAGGCCGCGCATAAAGAAACCAAAAGAGTAAGAGTGTGCCATAGGGATGAAAGGAGAAAAAGGAGAATGAAGAAGCTGTACTTTTGAAGCTCAAAACTAGCTCGAATCTGTTGGCCAAGCCAGTTTGGTCCCGGCGAGCCATGTTACCGTTTTGTTACCACCCTCTGAGCTCATGGCTAAAACCCGCATCGACTACAAAGCCAAGGCCACGCGCCGGCGCAACCGTTTTGCCTACGTTACCGGCGTTATCGGGTTGCTGCTCATTACGTTCTCGTATTATTTCTATCAGGTTTTCTTCACGCCGAATGTGGAAACCAAGGGCCGGCCTACCTACGTGGTGGTGCGCCGCGGCGAAACGGCCAAAGCAGTACTCGATTCCATTGAGGCGACCGGCGTTATTGTCGATAAGCTGAGTTTGCACTTTGTGGCTCGCCTGCTGAAGTACGACCAGCTGGTGAAGCCCGGCCGCTACGAGCTCAAAGACGGCTACACCAACCGCCAGCTTATCAACGACCTGCGCACGGGTAGCAACAAGCTGCCCTTGATTCTGACTTTCCAGAACATTCGGCTGCGGGAGGACTTGGCCCGCAAGCTGAGCACCACCATTGATGCCCAGCCCAGCCAGTTCGACTCGCTGCTCAGCTCACCCGCGTACACCAAAAGCCTGGGCTTCGATACTACCAGTATTCTGACGATGTTTATCCCGAACACGTACGAGCTGCTCTGGAACACTTCCGCCGACAACCTCATGCGCCGCATGAAAAAGGAGTACGAGAAGTTCTGGACACCGGAGCGCGACGCCAAGCGCAAAAAGCTCGGGCTCAGCCGGGCCGAGGTAAGCGTGCTGGCCAGCATTGTGGAAGCCGAGCAGCAGCAGCACGCCGATGAGCGGCCCCGGGTAGCGGGGGTGTACCTCAACCGCCTCAAGCGGGGCATGAAGCTACAGGCCGACCCCACGGTGGTGTACGCCAACCACGATTTTACCATTAAGCGCGTGCTCAACGTACACCTAGCCAAGGATTCGCCTTACAACACGTATAAGTATGCCGGTCTGCCGCCTGGCCCTATCAATCTGCCCAGCATTGCCAGCATTGATGCCGTGCTGAACCCCGAAAGCCACGACTACCTTTATTTCTGCGCCAAGGAGGATTTCAGCGGCTACCATGCCTTTGCCCGCAACGAGCAGGAGCACCTCGTCAATGCCCGTCGCTACCAGGCCGCCCTCAGTCGGGCCGGTATCATGAAGTAAGCTTAGATGTGAAAAATGTGGTAATGATGTGAGGAACGTGCCACTGTTCCAGTCGTTGACATTTCGCGCTCCGTTACACACTTCATAACACATTCAGCCCATTTCTTCCATTACGCACATTAATCAGAATGTATCAGTCCGACACCCATATCCGCGTGCGGTACGCCGAAACCGACCAGATGGGCTACGTGTACCACGGCAATTACGCCGCCTACTTTGAGGTGTGCCGCACGGAGGCGTTCCGGCAGCTGGGTATTAGCTACAAGGATTTGGAGGCCGATGGAGTAGGAATGCCGGTAGGAGAAATTCGGACCCGTTTCCGCCGCCCCGCCCGCTACGACGATTTGCTGACGGTGCGCCTGTTGCTGAAACAGCCCGCCGAGGGCTCGCGCATCCTGTTCGAGTATGAAATCTACAACGAGGCTCAGGAGCTACTCACCGAAGGCCACACCCTGATGGTGTTCGTGAGCATGGCCACGGGCCGCCCGGTAGCTATTCCATCCGACATTCAGGCCAAGCTGGCCCCGTACTTTACGGACGACGAAACGGCCGGGCCCCTGACCCCACCCAAAGCCCCGGTAAACCCGCCCGCCCCGGCCGCTTTCCTGAAATAGAGCCGGGGAGGGGTGGCCAAGCCATAAGCCCGCCCGGAACCACTTCTCACGCCGGCGTAGTTTAGTAGCTACCCACCCTTACTTCCTGCCCCTTCACTTATGCGCCTTCCCGTTCGTCGCTACCGAATGCCCGATGTGCGCCGGCGGCGAAGCTACCGCCGGTTTATCGTGTGGCTGAAGCAGCTCCGCTTCCACGGCGGCCAGGCTTCGGTGTACGATGTGGTGGATCGGCTGCTGCAGGAAATCAAACTCGATGGTATTGCGAAACGGGCCAGCTACATGGCCTTCAACTTCACCATTGCCATCTTTCCCACCATCATTTTCCTGTTCACCCTCATTCCCTACATCCCCGTCCCGAATCTGAACCTGGACATCCTCCAGTTTCTGTCCGATTTGATTCCGCGGGAAATGTACCTGGCCGTTTCGGGCACTATTGAGGACATTGTGAACATTCCGCACGGCGGGCTGCTGAGCTTTGGTTTTGCTACCGCCCTGGTGCTCAGCTCCAATGGCATTATGGCCCTGCTGGACGCTTTCGAGAAAAAGTACCCCTCGTTCAAAAAGCGCACTTACGTTAGGAAGCGGGTAATTGCTACCCTACTAACGGTGGTGTTATCCTCGGTGCTATTGTTTTCCGTGGCCGGCATCTTCTTCGGGACCTATATCATCGACGCGCTGGTCTACCACGAAATTGTGCCCGAACACCTTACCGATCAGCTGATTGCCTTACTGCGCTACGGCTCCGTAGTCGGCCTTTTTCTGCTTACTACCTGCCTGGTGTATTACTACGTGCCCCCCGTGCACGATAAATGGCCGTTTCTATCGGCGGGTTCCGTGGTGGCCACTCTGCTTATCTTTCTGGTGTCCTTTCTCTTCATTCTCTACGTGAAGATTTTTGACAGCTACAACCACTTTTACGGCTCCATCGGCACGCTGGTGGGGTTCATGGTGTGGCTGGATTTCGTGTGCATGACCCTGATTTTGGGCTTCGAGGTGAACGTCAGCATTGATGCCGTAACGGGCCGGCTGAAGCGCCAACTGCCAGTGCCCACTGCTAAGTAAAGCCTTAATAGCTGGCAATGAGCGAGTAAGGAAATTATCGAAGAAATTTTTCAGCCGTCGTATTGTCCATTAGATGTTGATCAATACTTTTGCCATCCCAAACCACTCGGTTGGGACCCGTTAGAGAGGTGGCAGAGTGGTCGAATGCGACGGATTCGAAATCCGTTATACCTGCAAGGGTATCGGGGGTTCGAATCCCCCCCTCTCTGCACTGGTTTTTTCAAAGCGTGAAAAAGCCTTTTTTGCTTGCTGTATTCTGCAACGATGCATGTAGCTTAACTCTAGAGGAGTGGCAGAGTGGTCGATTGCGGCGGTCTTGAAAACCGTTGAGGGTTAAACCTCCGGGGGTTCGAATCCCTCCTCCTCTGCAACCGGTGCAGAAGCCAGCAAGAAAGTAACAGCCTCCTAGCCTTTGGGCCGGGAGGCTGTTTTGCTATATTTACTATTTGTTCCCAAGGACAAGAGTATCTTTCCCTTTGGTACATATTTTCTTGGTTAGTTGCTATAAACAAGCCTGTGGCGTAGTATTTGTTGAGCTTACTGCCGTACCTTTATGGTGTCTATGTCTGAACTGCTTTTCGACGTTAACCTGCAGCAACTGCCCGACGATTTTCTAACCGGGGACTGGCACGTAGCTAATCGGGTGCTCAACCGTACCAATCCGGCCACTACCCTGGCCCGCGCCGAGCGTTTTCACCTAGAGCCCGGCCGGGTAGCTATTCAGGCACCGGGGCAACAGGATGTGGGAAACTGGCAGGTGCAGCGAGACACGCTGCTGAACCGCCCGTACTTAGAATTAAATATGGAGCAGGAGAAAACCCGCGCCCTGGTTACCCGTTTGCGCCGCTCCCGCGACGGTAGCAGCAGCCAACTTTCCCTCTATTTCCAATCGGGGATGGAAATGCAGCTAACCCGCCCGTAACTCCCTTATCACCTCTGCTAACTGTATGTTTTCGTATGGCCTTTGCCAATTCTGAAACTCCGAACAGTACTTCGCGCCCCGAAGAGAACTATCAGCCCACTACTCTCCCGATTTCAACCTTGCTACTTGGCATTGCAGATGCCGCGGGCAATATCGTGTACGTCAGCCCGGAGCTGCTGGATTTCACGGGGTTAACCTTAAAGCAGATTGCTACGGGATGGGGCGCGCAAGTGCATCCGGACGATGTAGCCCGTACGACTGCCCAGTGGGAGCAGGCGCTGGCTGCCCGGCAGGCCTACCAGATAGAATTCCGGTTTCGGCGCTTTGATGGCGAATACCGCTGGGTGCGCAGCATGGGCTACCCGCAGCTTGATGAAAACAACCAGCTGCAGCAGTGGATCATTAACATGGTGGACGTGGAGCAGCTGCGCCAGAGCAACTCCGAAAGCCTGGGCTCCTGGGCTGACTTCAACTCTTTGGCCGAACTGATTCCGCAGTTGGTTTGGACCACGGACGCCACGGGCTTTCACACCTACTTCAACCAGCGCTGGACTGATTTCACGGGTTATACGCTGGCCGACAGCGTAGGGCCGGACATGTGGAACAACCTGCTGCACCCCGACGACCGTTCCCGGGCCCGGCAGGTGTGGGGGCACTCCCTGGCTACCGGCGAGTTCTACGAAATTGAATACCGTTTCAAATCCCGGCAGAACGACTACCGCTGGTTTCTGGGCCAGGCGGTACCCGTGCGCAACGAAGCGGGCGAAATCATCAAGTGGTTTGGTACGTGCACGGACATTCACGACCAGAAAATGCAGGAAATAGCCCTGCGCAAGCGGGAGCAGGACTTCATGACCCTGGCCAATGCTATTCCGCAGCTGGCTTGGATGGCCGATGAAACCGGCAGCATCTTCTGGTACAACGACCGTTGGTTCCGCTTCACCGGCACTACCCTGCCCGAAATGCAAGGCTGGGGCTGGCAGAAAGTGCACCACCCGGACTACGTAGAGGGCGTAAAAGAGCGTTTTCAGCAGGCCGTAGCGGCGGGAGACGAGCGGTGGCAAGACACGTTCCCGCTGCGCCGTCACGATGGCGAGTACCGCTGGTTTCTGACGCGCGCCCTTCCCGTGCGCGACGAAGAAGGCCGTATTGTGCGCTGGTGCGGCACCAACACCGATGTAACCGAACAAAAACAACTGCAGGAGCAGTTAGAGCGCGCCTACACCGACCTCGAAGCCAAGGTAATGTTTCGCACCCTGGACCTGGAGCGCGAAGTACAGGAGCTGCGCCAGCGGCTAGGAGAGTGAAGTGGTGATATAGTGAGATGGTGACATAGTGAATTGTATGTTCGCCTAGCCAAACAGTAGCCTGATGGTCGGCCCGTTGGGGCAACCTATCGGTGGAAAACCCGAGTGTAAAAACGCCATGCCCCAGCGGGGCAGCACCCAGTCGTTGAACGACAGTGCCGCCCCGCTAGGGCTTTGTCCATATGGTTGTTCAATGTGCTACCAACAGGTCACCTTATTGAGGCCAGCCGCACCGGCAGAACAGCAAACTCCCTTTTCACCACCTCACCACTTTATTCCTCCGCGTCTTGGCCTTTTTTCAGCTCGGCGTCCAGGAAATACGCACCGTGTCGGACTAGACGGGTAGTATCGGGTAGTTGTTCCAGGGGAGTAATGGCGACGTCGCCGTTTTCAGTGGCTCCGGTCCGGACCTTGTAGCGGCGGTAGGCACCAGGGCCGGTTTGGGCGAAAACGTAGCTGAACTCGCCGGCCTGAATCACGGCATCTTCGGGGAGGGTGCGCTGGCGGGCGCCGGCCGTCTGGATGTGGGCCGACACGTACTGGCCCGGCAACACATCGTCGCGCTCCGGCTCCAGGTGGGCGTGCACGCTTACCGTGCGGGCGTCGTCGTTGAAGGCCTTGCCCACCAGAAACACCCGGGCCCCCATGTCTTCGGTTGAGCCCCGGCTGGGAATCTTGAACAGGATGCGCTGGCCGTTCTTTACCCGGGCAATATCCCGCTCGAACACCTTGAGCTCCAGGTGCAAATCGGAGCGGTCCACGATTTCCACCAGCACATCCTGCGGATTCACGAACTGCCCCGGGTTGATGTTCACCGTCTTAACGTAGCCTTTGATGGGTGACACCAGCGGCACCGTGGGCGAAATCTCGCCCCGGTCGAGGCGGCTCATGGAGAGGCCCAGCATCCGCAGCTGCGCGGCCGTGGTACGCAGGGTGGCTTGCTCGGAAGCATAGTCGCTCTGGGCCTGCTGAAGCTTGCGTTTGGCGCCTACATCCTCGGCATCCAGGGTTTGCTGGCGCTGCAGTTCTTTCTGCAGGAAGGTGACGCGGGCTTTGCTTTGCAGGTAGTCTTGCTGCAGCTTGAGGTAGTCGGGGTGGCGGAGCACGGCTACCACGCCGCCGCGCGCCACCTGCTGCCCCGGCAGCACCGCCACCGACTGCACGTAGCCGCCCAGCACCGCCGACACGGACGCCCGGTTCTGCGGGGGCACATCAATGCTACCGTTGGCCTGCACGTCGGTGGTCATGTTCTTCCACACGAAGGCGCCGGTTTCTACGCCCGCCGCCTGCGCTTGGGCCGAACTTATGCGCACTTCATCGGGGCTGGTAGGGGTAGCAGGGGCCGCCGCTTCCGGAGCGGCCGCGGCTTCCGGTTGGTCGGGAGTATTCGTGCCGCACGCAGTCAACAGGCTGATTAGCAGCAGGGGGAGAATATATTTCATGTAGGCGGAAGGCGAAGGTATCATGCTTATGAACAAGCAAACGGGAGCGTTTTTTATGGGCAGTTGCTATGCTACAGGGAAGGCGCCAGGCAAGTAGCGGAGGCTTACGGAACGTCGGGGCCGGCCAGGTTTTGCAGGCGCAGGGCCAGCTCGTTGTACTGCCGGATTTGCTCGAGGTAGGCCGTCCGGATTTGCCAGGCCGGTTCGGTATTCACCACGTACTCCACGTACTCGATGTCACCGGCGCGGAAGCTCTTTTCGGCAGTATCCAGAATGAGGCGGGCCTGGAGCAAGGCCGTTTGCTCGTAATACGTAAGTGAAGCTTGCGCCCGCGTAAGCTGGCGGCGCAGGCCCGCTACCTGCCCGCTGAGCTGGGTAGTAGCGTAGCGCAGCTGGGCTTCGGCGGCCTGCTCCCCCAACTGCGCGGCCTGGATGCGGGCCTTCTGGATGCCGCCCAGCAGCGGCACCGCAATGCCCGCCTGGGCCACATGAAAGCCCCGTTCCTTGTTGATGGTTTGGTTGAAGTAGCCCAGGCGCACATCGGGTAGGCGGCGCAGCTGCTCCACCCGCGTCTGGCGCTTGCTCACGTCAATTTCCTGCTCGAGCAGCGCCAGGGTAGGGTTGGAGGCGGCCGTGAGCCCGGCCGTGTCGGTGGGGCTGAGCACGACCACGGGCGCCACCGTCGTGTCGATGGCGGCGGAGCGGCCCAGGTTCAGCAGGACGCCTAGTTGCTGCTGCTGCACCTGCTGGTCGGTGAGGGTGAGGGCCAGCTGATGTTGCAGCTCCCGCATCCGGGCTTCGGCCGATACTTGCTCCAAACGGTTGGTTTCGCCGGTTTGGTAGCGGATGCGGGCCGCCCGGGCCGCGCGGCGGTAAAGGCTGTCCTGGCGCCGAAGCAGGGCTGCGCGCCGGTAACTCAGCAGCAACTCGTAGTAGGTGCTGCGAATGGTGTACGTCAGCTCCCGGCGTTGGGCGCGGGCCCGTTGCTCAGCCGTCAGAATCTGGCCTTCCAGCAGCCGGCGCTGGGCCCCGTACACCCCCGGCAGCGCCGACTGCTGCACAATGTTCAGGCTTTGGTCGCGCAAGGGCCCGGAAATCTGCCCCACCTGGTAATCAACCACCGTGCGCGGCAGGTCGTAGCCGGTGCGGGACAGAACGCGCTGGCGCTCTACCTCCAGACTGCCGGTTTGAATGAGCAAGCTCTGGCGCAAGCCGGTTTGCAAGGCCTGTTGGAGCGTCAGCGGCCCGTCGGGTAGGGTGGGGGCAGCCGGGGTAGGCGGGGGCAGCGTGCGCGGCGTCGTCTGAGCGAAGAGCAGGCTGGGTGAAAAAAGCAGAAAAAAGATGAGTGAAATCCTCATGAATGGTATGGCTGTAGAGACGCCAAGCTTCGCGTCTGGTCGTTGCTGGGGTGGTTTTCCTGTCATTCCGACGCAGGAGGAATCTGAGTTCTGGTTAAGAGGCCAACCCAGATTCCTCCTGCGTCGGAATGACAAATAGCCAGCTGTCTGGTGCCGAGACGCGCACGGAAGGTCGGCGTAGCCACGTGTCGCGTCTCGGCAGCGTGCTGGCAGTAGCAAGCTAGAATTCATGGTTTTCGCGGGCATCAGCCAGGGCTTCCGGGGTGGATTCCACGGGGCTTTGCTCTCCGTCTTTGGTGAAAAGCGTGTAGAGCACCGGCAGTAGCACGAGCGTGAGCAGGGTAGCCGAAATCAGCCCCCCGATAACCACTGTTGCCAGGGGTTTCTGTACCTCGGCGCCGCCGGAGTTGCTCAGGGCCATGGGCAGGAAGCCCAGGGAGGCTACGGCCGCCGTGAGCAGCACCGGTCGGAACCGCTCGGCGGTGGCTTTCAGCACCCGCTCGCGCACGGAGGTAATGCCAATCAGGGCCAGCTCGTTGATGCTGGCCACCAGCACGATGCCGTTGAGCACGGCTACCCCAAACAAGGCAATGAAGCCTACCCCCGCCGAAATACTGAACGGCATCCCGCACAGCCACAAAGCCAGAATGCCCCCAATGGCCGCCAGCGGAATCCCCGTAAAAATCAGCAGGGCCTGCTTCACGGAATGGAAGGAGAGGTAGAGCAGCACGAAAATCAGCAGTAGGGCCACCGGCACAGCCACTGCCAGGCGCGACTTGGCTTGCTGCAGGTTCTCGAATTGCCCGCCGTACTTCAGCGAGTAGCCTTCTGGCAACTTGAGCTTGGCGGTGAGCTGCTGCTGAATATCCGTCACCAAACTTTCCACGTCGCGGTTACGCACGTTTACGCCGATGTTGATGCGGCGCCGGGCATCGTCGCGCGACACTTGGATAGGGGCGTTGCGGAAGTCCACGGTGGCTACTTCTTCCAGGGGCACTTTCTCGCCGCCGGGCAAATCCACGTAGAGGCCGCGCAGGTCCTGGATGCTGCGGCGGTTGGTGCTGTCGAGGCGCACGATCAGGTCGTAGCGCCGCTCGCCTTCGTACACCTGGCCCGCCACGTCGCCGGCAAAGGAGGCCCGCAGCAGGGTGTTCAGGTCCGAAACGCGCAGGCCGTACTGGGCCAGCTTCTGGCGGTTGTAGATCACGCGCAGCTGGGGTAGGGCCGCTATCTGCTCCACCTTCAGGTCGCCGACGCCAGCCAGGGGACGGATCAGGTCGGCGGTTTCGTTGGCTTTGTCGAAGAGCAGGCCCAGGTCGTCGCCGTAAATCTTAATGCTGATGTCGGACTTCACCCCGGAAATCAGCTCATTGAAGCGCATCTGGATGGGCTGCTGAAACTCCAGGCTGACGCCGGGCACGCCGGCCAGGGCCTCGCTCATCTTGCCGGCCAGCTCCTCCCGCGAGCCCGCCGAGGTCCACTCGGCCTGGGGCTTGAGCACCACAATCTGGTCGGAGTCTTCCAGGCTCATGGGGTCGGTAGGAATTTCCGAAGTGCCGATTTTGCCCACCACCTGCTCTACTTCGGGGAACTGCCGGAGCAGAATCTGCTGCACTTGGGTGGTGGTGGCAATGCTCTGAGCCAGGGAGGAGCCCGGCGGCAAGCCCACGTACACAGCAAAGTCGCCCTCATCCAGCTGCGGAATAAACTCGCCGCCCATGCGGGCAAACACTACCCCGGCCAGCACCAGCAACCCCACGGCCGCCCCGGCCACCAGCCCACGCAGGCGCAGGGCCCCGAGGATGATGGGGCGGTAGCCGCGGTACAAGAACTTCATGATGCGGTCGGCCAGGGTGCCTTCCTCCTTGATGTCCTTGCGCAAAGCCCAGGCCGACACGGCCGGTACGTAGGTCAGGCACAAGAGCATGGCCCCCACAATGGCGAAGCTCACCGTCAGGGCCATGGGCCGGAACATTTTGCCCTCGATGCCGGTCAGGGCCAGGATGGGCAGGTACACGATGAGGATGATGAGCTGGCCGAATAGAGCTGAGCGCATCATGCGGGTGGCGGCCGTTTCGGCTACCTGGTCCATAGTTTCGTGCTCGGCTTTCTGGCGGAAGTGCACGAGGTGGAAAATCATGGCTTCCACGATAATCACGGCCCCGTCCACAATGAGCCCGAAGTCCAGGGCGCCCAGGCTCATCAGGTTGGCCGACACGCCGAAGGTGCGCATCAGCCCCAGCGCAAACAGCATGCACAGCGGAATCATGGAGGCTACCACCAGCCCGGCGCGCCAGTTGCCCAGCAGCACCAGCAGCACTACCATCACGATGATGCCGCCCTCAATCAGGTTTTTGGCGACGGTGTGAATGGCCGTGTCTACTAGCTTGGTCCGGTCGAGGAAGGGGCGCACGTAGAGGCCCGGGGGGAGCAGCCGGTTGATTTCCTCGACCCGCGCCTTTACCCCCTTGATGGTTTGCTCCGAAGAAGCGCCCTTGAGCATGAGCACGATGCCGCCCACGGTTTCGCCCTGGCCATTGAAGGTCATGGCCCCGTAGCGCACGGAGTGGCCGAAGCGCACCTCCGCCACGTCGCGCACCAGCAGGGGCGCGGTGCCTACCTGCTTGATAACCATGCTGCCCACGTCCTGCAACGAGGCCGCGCGGCCCTCGCCCCGGATGAAGTAGGCATTGCGGCCCCGCTCCAGGTAGGAGCCGCCGGTGTTGGCATTGCCCGCTTCCAGGGCCTCAAACAGCTCGCGCATGGTCACGCCGCTGGCGTTGAGGCGCTCAGGATTCACGCTGACTTCGTACTGGCGCACGTAGCCCCCGAAGCTGCTCACGTCTACTACCCCCGGCACGCCGGCTAGCTGGCGCTTCACCACCCAATCCTGCAGTTCGCGCAGCTTAGAAAGGGAAAAGAGCTTTTCGTAGCCAGACTTGATGCCAATGCTGTACTGGTAGATTTCGCCCAGGCCGGTGGTGATGGGCGCCATTTCGGGCCGGCCCAGACCCGCGCCCAGCTCCGCCTCGGCGGTGCGCAGCTTTTCGGCCACCAGCTGCCGGGTTTGCAGGGTGCTGATGTCGTCTTCGAACACCACGGTAATCACCGAGAGGCCGAAGCGGGAGGTAGAACGGATTTCCGTGACGCCCGGAATCGTGCGCAGGCTCAGCTCCAGCGGAATGGTCAGCAGCTGCTCTACCTCCTGGGCCGCCAGCGCGGGGCTTTGGGTGATAACCTGAACTTGGTTGTTGGTAACATCGGGAATGGCATCGAGGGGCAGGTGCACGGCCGAGTAGCCGCCCCACCCCACCAGCGCCACGAGCAGCAGCACCACAAACAGCTTGTTGTGGATGCTGGCCCGGATAATACGGGAAAGCATAGTAGAAAAGGAGTGTTGCCTCCGCGGGTTGCACCGGGCGCGTATTCGCGTCTTGGCGCCAGGACAACCGGCACCGACTGTCCTGCCGAGCGAAGCGAGGAATCTGAGTTCACCTTCTGGAAACTACCCCAAATTCCTGGCTTCGTTTGGCACGAGCGGTTCAACAACATCAATGGGTGAGAAGACGCAGAACAAGGCGTCATTACCCTATGAGCGGAGGCAAAATCAGCAGAAAAAGACAATACAAACGTAGCCCCCGGACGCACTCCGTCCGGGGGCGTAGCTGTTTATGCTCGGGGTGGCTGCAGTAAGGAGCCGCTCATGCTGAACGTGTACAAGGGCCCTACCGTGCTGTGGTAGCCGGCCGTTGGCCAGCTTGGGGGAGGTGTCGGCAGCAGCACGCGGCCCGTGGGCAGCACGAAGCTGACCATCACGCAGTCGTGGTGGTGCTGTTCCAGGGGCAGCTTGTGGTGGTCCTGGGCGTCGCGCTGGGAGTAGGGGTGGCGGCGGTGGTCGGCGCCGTGGGGGCCGTAGTGCAGTACCAGAAACGCCAGGGGCGAGAGGTGGCCGCCGGATAAGGCGCGGTGGTAGCGGTAGTGGCGGGCCAGCTCCGGCAGCTTCCCCAGCTCCGACAAGTCGTTTTGCGGCACCAGGCTGCTCACGAGCATCAGGATTCCCAGAAAGAAGGCCACTACTGGTTTCATCACGACAAAGGTAACTCTTGTCGCAGGGAGTTGTTCGGAAAAACGATGAGGGGCGGGGAATTTGGAATGCGTATGAATTCAGGTCCGACGAAAAATAGCCGGGCTACGACTTCGTAAGCCGTGTTCCTATGTAGCTCAACGCCCGTCATGCCGAGGCGCAGCCGAAGCATCTCGCTCGAATCGTTGGTGTACTACCACAACCTCAGCCCGTGAGATGCTTCGGCTGCGCCTCGGCATGACGCGCTTTTTTGAATTAAAGGTTCTTCCTTTTCACACAGCCCAAGGAGTTTTGCTTTACCCCAACCCCTAGCTGAAAAAAGGAGAGGGACCTCGTCAACAACCTGAACTGCCGTAACTGAGCTTGATACGCCAACCCGTGGACGGTGGCGCTGCTGCTCCCCGGTTCCATTCGGGTTGCTACAACCAGGGGTTGCGGGCCCGCGTAAAGCCAAGGCTTGCGGTTGAGCTACTTTGCCCGGCCCGGCCTACTGTTCTATGCTGAAATGGATTGTTGGCGTAGTGCTCCTGCTGGGGCTGACTACGCAGCCGGCCTCGGCCTATTCCGTGCTTACTCACCAGGCCAACGTGGATTCCAGCTGGGCGCGCTGCCTGCTGCCGCTTTTGCAGCAGCGCTACCCCGGGGCCAGCGAGGAGCAACTTAACGAGGCCAAAAGCTATGCCTACGGGGGCTCCATTCTGCAGGACATGGGTTACTACCCCTTTGGCTCCGAGCTATTTACCAATCTGACCCACTACGTGCGCTCCGGCGACTTCGTGCGAAGCCTGCTCGATGAGGCCCACGACCGAAACGAGTACGCCTTTGCCCTCGGGGCCCTGGCTCACTACGCCGCCGATATTCACGGCCACCCGGAGGGCACCAACCGCGCCATGCCCAGCGTCTACCCCGATCTGAAAGCCAAGTTTGGCGACGTCATTACCTACGAGGAAGCGCCCATTCAGCACACCCAGCTGGAGTTTGCCTTCGATGTGGTGCAGGTGGCCGCCGGCCGCTACCGCAGCGCCGACTACCAGCGCTACATCGGGTTCCAGGTAAGCAAGCCGGTGCTGGAGCGGGCGTTTCTGAAAACCTACGGGCTGGAGTTGGGCCAGGTGGTGTTCAATGTTGATCTGGCCATTAGCTCGTTTCGGTTTGCCGTACGCAGCCTCATTCCCATTGCCAGCCGGGCCGCCTGGCAGTCCCAGAAAAAGGATATTCGTAAGCTGAGCCCCCAGGCCCGCCGCCGCGAGTACGTGTACAAGGAAAGTGAGCGGGAGTACCGCCAGCGCTACGGCACCGACTACGAGCACCCCGGCACCGGGGCCCGCATCCTGTCGTACTTCGTGCGGGTGCTGCCTAAGATTGGACCGCTGCGGCCGTTTGCCTTTAAGCTCCCGACACCCGAAGCCCAGGAGCTGTTCAAAGCCAGCTTCCGAACGGTGATGCGCAACTACTGCACCCTGCTGGAACAAGAGCCCAAGGACACGGCAGTAGCCGTGGGCCCTCAACTGTCCAACGCCGACTTCGACACCGGTAAACTCACCAAGCTAGGCGAGTACGCCCTGACCGATGAAACTTACGGCGAATGGCTCCGCAAGCTAGCCGACAAGAAGTTTGACCACCTGACGGTCCCGCAGCGCCAGCACCTGCTGGCGTTCTTCAGCACGCCCGTTCAGGAGCCGGTGGCCCAGGAAGAGAAAGACAAGGAAAAGCGCAAGGAAACGCTGGCCGCCCTGGAGCAGTTGCGGGCAACTCAGGTGTTGCCCGCACCATAGGCTCGGAATCTAGCACTACCTAGAAACAGGCCGCCCCGGCTGTCCTCCCCTTACCCTCACGCGGTATCAGGTAGGAAGCAGCCGGGGCGGCACGCTTATGTGTGTTGCACACTGGTACTCTTCTGCCTCGAAGCAGCCACAGCCGCTCCCAAGCCTGCGCTACTTAGAAGTGCCGGTTGGCCCGGTAGGGGCGGTAGTTGGGGCGGTGCAAGTGGTGCTGGCCTTTCAGCTTGGCCCGCACGGCTGGTAACAGTCCGCGGCCGCGCAGCGCCGTCGCCGACGATTCAGTGGGCAGGCAGAATGACAGTGCAAAGAAGACGAGGCAGAGGCGGAGTACAGAAGTAAACATGTGCAGTTGATGTGCAGTGGCGCTGATGATGAATCAAAGCTACTGTGCCGCTTCCCAGGCCGGGACTTTCTTCGCTAGACTATGTCATCTTCCCACTGAAAGCGTGTTTTTTGTGGCTAAAGGAATTCTCTATCCTAGAATAAGGACGCATAAACGCAACAGCGCCCCATCCAGCAAAGGGTGAGGCGCTGAGAAGCAGGGCTTATTGTGCCACTAGGTAGGAGTGGCCGCTACCAGCCACTGGGCCTAGACTTCGGTGGCGAACCAGCATGCAAACTTGGGGCTAACACTAGGGCTGAGTAGTGCCTTCCTGCACCAAGCCGCTACTTAGGCGGCGTAGGATAATCTCCGCCTGCTTAGCTTGGTAGCGGATGTCAAGGAGGCGTACTTCGGCGTCGAGCTGGGTGCGCTGGGCTTCGCGCAGGGCCAGGGGCGTGAGCAAACCCAGACGGTAGCGCTCCAGGGCAATGGCCACGTTTTCGCGGGCCAGCAGGATGTTGGCTTCCTCTAACTCCAGCAACTGCAGCCGGTTTTGGTACTGGGCCCAGGCCTGCTCCGCCTCAGCATCCAGCTGCAGCTGGGTCTGGTCGAGCTGGAGCTTGCTTTGCTCCTCGGCAATGCGGGCGTTTTGCTCCAGGCGCGTGCGGTTAAAGCCGTCGAAGATGGGCACGGAGGCCACTACCCCGTAGTTCAGGCCGAAGGTGCGGCTGGTGTTGGTAACTAGTTGGGTGCCAAAAAATGCGGCCCCGTTGATGTTGCGGTTCAGGCCGTAGCCCGAGGTAAGACCGATTTGCGGAAACCGGGAAGCCCGCACCAGTCGCCGGTCGTAGGTAGCAACTTCCGTGTTGGTCCGAGCCTGCTGCAGCCGGGGGTTGTTCTGCCGGATGGCTTGAAGCACCACGTCCCGGTTTAGGTCCTGGGCAACCACAATGGAGTCCTGGGGCTGAAAATCGAGGTTAGGATTGCGGCCTAGCAGGTTGTTGAGGGTAATTTTGGCGGTTTTCAGGGCTTCCTGCTGCTGAATCAGGGCCGAACGGTCGGCGTTGTAATCCACGCGGGCCGTCAGCACTTCCACTTTCGCGCTAACGCCCACATCCACGCGGGCCTGCGTCAGGTCGATGCGGGCCTGACCGATTTTCAGGGCTTCTTCAATGGAGTTGATCTTGCCCGACTCACGCACTACCACAAAGTAGGCATCCGTAATATCGGCCACCGTTTCCTCTACCGTCGCCCGGTTCAACTGGCGCTGGCTTTGCTCCAGGGCCTGCAGCCGGTCGTAGGCAATGAACATCCCAAACCCATCGAATATGGTCCAGGTGGCCGCTACGTTAGCGTTCAGTAGGTTAGACTGGGCCCCGTTGGCAATGCTCGGCTCGGGACGGCTGGAGGATTCCTGCCGCACGTTGTTGCGGTTGAAGTTGCGGGTAAAGTTGCCGTTGACGGTGGGCAGCTGCCCGGCGTTGCCACGCGTGACGTTATTTTCGGCAATGCGCACATCCTGGCGGGAAAGCCGGATGTTGTAGTTGTTTTCTACCCCAACCCGAATGGCCTCGGCTAGGGTAAGCGAAGGCGCGGGGGCTACGGTTTCGGGCTTTTCCGTCTGGGGTTTGCTCTGGGGCTGGGTGCTAGGCTGACGCTCGGGTAGCACCGGCTGCTGGGCCAGCAAAGGCAGGGGTGAGGTCAGCAGAAAAGCAAAAAGGAAGAAACGACGCATGGAGGAAATCAGCGGCTGAACACCGAGCGGTTGGGATAGAACGAAAGAAGGCACGATTACGCCACAACTGCTTTTTCTTCGGCGGCCGGTTGCTTGTGCTTTTTGGCCGTAGCGAAGTAGGAATACATAACCGGCACCACGTACAAGGTTAGGGCCGTAGCAAAAAATAAGCCGCCCACTACCCCAATTCCCATGGCGCGCCGGCTCAGGGCGCCCGCGCCGGTAGCCACGGCAATCGGCAGAATACCCAGAATGGCGCAGAGCGAGGTCATCAGAATGGGGCGGAAACGGGCCGTAGCGCCCTCAATCAGGCCGGTCATGTAGTCCTTGCCGTGCTCGACCTGCTGGTTGGCAAACTCCACGATCAGGATACCGTTCTTGGTCACCAGCCCCACCAGCATGATAATGCCGATCTGGGAAAACAGGTTGAGCGTCTGGTTAAAGTACCACAAGCTCAGCAGGGCCCCCGATAAGGCCAGAGGCACCGTCACCATGATAATCACCGGGTCGCGGAAGCTCTCAAACTGGGCGGCCAGCACTAGGTAAATCAGCACCAGCGCCAGGCCGAAGGCAAAAACCAAAGAAGAGGAACTCTCCTGGAAGTCGCGGGAGGCGCCGGCCAGTTCGGTGGAGAAGGTCTCGTCCAGGGTTTTGTCGGCCACGGCTTGCATGGCGGCAATCCCGTCGCCGAGGGTGCGGCCCGGGGCCAGGGAGGCCGAGAAGGTAGCCGAGTTGTAGCGGTTGAAGCGATAAAGCTGGGGCGGCGTGCTGCTTTCCTGCAACCGAATCACGTTGTCCAGCTGAATCAGCTCGCCATCAGCATTTTTCACCGAAAGCAGACGCACGTCCAGGGGCTGGCTGCGGTCCTCGCGCGCTACCTGCCCGATAATCTGGTACTGCTTGCCTTCCCGGATAAAATAACCGTAGCGCTGCCCGCTCAAACCCGACTGCAAGGTTTGGGAAATGCTCTGTACTGATACGCCTAAACTCTGGGCCTTTTCCCGGTCGATGTTCACGCGCAGCTCGGGCTTGTTGAACTTCAGGTTTACATCCACGAACTGGAAGGTGGGGTCCTGGCGGGCCGCGTCGAGGAACTTGGGCACGGCCGTGCGCAGCTTGTCGAAGTCCTGGGTCTGAATAACAAACTGCACCGGTAGGCCGCCGCCGCCGCCGCCGATACTCTGGTCCTGCGACACCGAGGTACGGGCGGCCGTCAGCTTTTTCACGCCGGCGCTGAGCTTGTCGGAAAGCTGCTGCTGGGTGAGCTTGCGCTCATCGGCGTCGAGCAGCAGCACGCGGGCCGTGCCGGAGTTGGAGCCGCCCCCGAAGCCCGGCGACGTCACGGCAAACACGCTGCTCAGGTTCTGCTCCCCGGTCGTGTCCATGGCCAGCTTGGTAAGCTGGGCCATGTAGGCGTCCATGAACTCAAAGGAAGCGCCTTCGGGGCCCGTGGCGTTGATGTTCACACGGCTCCGGTCCTCAATAGGAGCCAGCTCGGAAGGAATGGTTTTCATGAAAAACCAAATGCCCACGCCCGTGCCAGCCACCATCAGCCAGGCCATCCAGCGGTTGCGCAGGAAGCTTTCCAAACTACTCTGGTAGCCACCAATCATCCTCTGGAAAAAAGGCTCCGTCTTGCGGTAAAACCAGTTGTGCTTTTCCTGGCGCTTGAGCAGCACCGAGCACATCATGGGCGTCAGGGTCAGGGACACGAAGGCCGAAATCAGTACCGAGCCGGCCACCACAATCCCGAATTCCCGGAACAGACGGCCCGTAATACCCGTCAGGAACACCACGGGCAGGAACACGGCCGCCAGCACAATGGTGGTACTGATTACGGCCACCAGAATTTCCTCGGAGCCTTTAATGGCCGCCGTTTTGGGGTCCTCGCCTTCCTCAATACGGGAGTAAATGTTTTCCAGCACCACAATGGCATCATCCACTACCAGGCCAATGGCCAGCACGATTGCCAGCAGGGTCAGCACGTTGATGGAGAAGTCCATCAGGTACATCACGAAGAAAATACCCACCAACGACACCGGAATGGCTACCACCGGAATGATGGTGGAGCGCCAGTCGCGCAGGAAGAGGAAGATGATGATGACCACGAGCACGAAGGCCTCGATGATGGTGTGCTCTACCTCATTGATGGACTTGCGGATAAACACCGAGTTATCGAAACCCGGCTTCAGTACCAAGTCCTTGGGCAGGTCCTTGCCGTAGAGGGCAATGCGCTGGTTGAATTCGTCGGCAATGTCAATCTGGTTGGAGCCGGGCTGGGGAATAACCGCCAAACCTACCATCGGCACGCCGTTCACCTTGAAGATGGTCTGGTCGTTTTCGGGGTAGAGCTCGGCGTAACCGATGTCCGACAAGCGCACCAAGGACGATTCATCCTGGCGGATAATCAGGTTGTTGAAGTCCTCGATTGTGCTCAGGCGGCCCATGGTGCGGAGCGTGAGCTGGGTGGCCTCGCCCTGCACCGAGCCGCTGGGCAGCTCCACGTTTTCGCGGGTCAGGGCAGCTTGCACGTCGACGGGGCTCACGCCCAGGGCTGAGAGTTTCACCGGGTCCAGCCACAGGCGCATGGAGTACTTCCGCTCCCCGTACACCCGCACCTCCGACACGCCCGGTATGGTTTGCAGGCGCTCCTTGAGGGTGTTATTGGCGTAGTCGGTTAGCTCCAGCAGGTTGCGCCGACTGGAGCTGAGGTAGGTCATCACAATGGGCTGGGAGTCGGCGTTGGCCTTGCTGACTACCGGCGGGTCGATGTCGCGGGGTAGGCGGCCCTGGGCCCCCGAAACCTTGTCGCGCACGTCGTTAGCGGCAGTTTCCAGGTCGGCGTCGAGGTCAAACTCCACGGTAATCTGGGTGCGGCCGTCGCGGGAGTTGGACGTCAGGTTCTTGATGCCCTGGATGCCGTTCAGGGCTTCTTCCAGCGGCTCCGTCACCTGGCCCTGCATTACGTCGGCCGAAGCGCCGGTGTAAGAGGCCGAAACCGTGATAATAGGTGGGTCGACGCTCGGGTACTCCCGGACGCTGAGGTAACGAAACCCAATCACCCCGAAAATCACAATGACCAGGCTCATCACAATGGCGAGCACCGGCCGATTTATGCTAGTTGATGATAAGCTCATGAGTTGTTTTCACGCAGAAGTTCGCAGTGGGAAACGCAGTGGCTCGCAGCAAAGGGTAACGGATTACGCTAAACCATCACGCTTTCTAGTGCCAGACACTGGGTAGAATCTTACTTAACGACACGTACCGCGTCGCCAGGTTTAACCTGCAGGATGCCAGTTCGAATTACGGAGTCTCCAACGGCTAGGCCGTCAGTAATCTGAATCAGGCGGGAAGAGCGGACGCCAATTTTTACCTTTTTTGGGACCATCTTACCGCCTTGTACCGTGTACACACTGTAGCTGTTGGCTTCTGGTATTACAGCCTCGGTGGGAACCTGCAAGGCGCTTGAGGTTTCGCCCAGTTGCAGATTTACTTTTACGAAAGCGCCGGGGCGCAGTTCGTTGCTGCTATTGCTGTAGCGGGCGCGCACAGTTTGGGTGCGGCTTACGGGGTCAATCTGCGGGTCGAGAGCGTAGACTTTAGCCTCGTACTTCTTGTTCGAGGCCTCATCAGTAATGGTGATAGGGTCGCCGGTGCGCACCAGGTTGGAAAAGCGGCTGGGCACCGTAAAGTTGATTTTCACCGGCTTTACCTTGGAAAGCGTCGTTATTTCGGCGCCGGGGCTAACGTAAGTGCCTACGGTGGCTGTGGTTAGGCCCAGCACCCCAGAAAATGGCGCCCGCACGTAGGCCTTGGCCAGCGAGGCGCGCAAGGTTTGCAAATCAGCCTGGGCCGTGAGCAGCTGGTTGTTGGCCTGCTCGTATTCCTGGGCGCTGATGTACTCTTTATCGAGCAGGGTGCGCTGCCGCCGCTCCTGGTCGCGGTAGAGCTTGATGTTGTACTCCTGCTTACGCAGGCTGGACTGGATTTCGTCGGCGTTGATGCTAAACAGTAGTTGGCCCTTACTCACGGGCTGGCCCTCTCGAATGTTGAGGCTGGTAATCTTGCCCGAAATCTCGCTTTTGATAACTACCGACTCCTCGGCCAGAATAGAGCCCGTAGCGGCTACCTCATCGGCCAGGTTAGTGGCTTGCACCACGTACACCTGCACGGGCAGTTTCTGGCCGCCTCCTGCACCACCTTTGCCACCGGGGGCTGCTTTGCCGCCGCCAGCGCCAGCACCTTTACCACCGCCGGGGCCACTTTTGCCTTCGGCACTCTGGGAGGGGAAATACTTGATTTTAATGAAGGCCAGCGCGCCAATAACGGCCAAGGCCACCAGCACCCACACGATGCGGCGGCCGGCGCCACCGGAGCGGTTTTCAGTTACTTCTTGTTCGGTTTGTTGCTGCGTTTGCATGTAGCTACTACAAGTGAGGTGCCTGACCCAGTGCGGTGCGTAGAGGTGGGAGCAACCGTCAGAACGCTAACCATTGGCATTAAGTTGGGACAGGAGGAAGGGAAGGCGAATGATGGGGGTAAGACACAGAAAAAAAGAGTGGGTTGCTTGCCGCTACCCACTACTTACCCGTAACCAAGGCCAGTAAATGGCCCGCCGGGGCCGACCGTGCAGGCAGAAGAAGGAGGTGGTTTATTCCAGCAAAAAACCGGAAACTAGCAGCAGAAATAGAATTTTAAGCCCTATGTCCATCCCCCGTAACCCCACCGAAAAGCAGCGTAATTTCTTCCAGGAAGTGCATGAGGTAGTGCGTTTGGTGCCCGCCGGCCGGGTGACTACCTACGGCGCCATTGCGCATTATTTGGGAGCCCGGCACGGGGCCCGGATGGTAGGGTGGGCCATGATGGCCGCGCACACGGCGCCTGAATACGTGCCCGCGCACCGGGTAATAAACCGCAACGGCCTGCTTACTGGGCGTCAGCACTTTGCCTCGCCCACGGCCATGCAGGAGGCCCTCGAAGCGGAAGGCACCACGGTACAGAAAGACCAGGTAGTAGACTTCAAGCGCCTGTTCTGGGACCCTTCAGCGGAGCTGGAATAGAGCGCCCCTGCGGTAAGCAGGCCGCAGCCGCTACCGCAGGGGCAGAAAGTAAATTGCAAAAAAACGACTGCTGGCTAGCGGTAAGTGCTTCCTTAGAAAGACGCCGTGAGCAGGGTCCGGGAGCTACCCGGATTTGGGCGGTTGTCAATTACGCTCTGAATGGCCCCGCGTACTTCCTCCGGGCTAGCGTTTTTAAGCAGATACCCGTGTGCTCCCTCAGCCCGCAGAGAATCAATCAGCTCGGGCTCATCGTGCATGGAAATGATAATGGCCCGCACCTGCGGATACTGCGCGCGTAACAGGCGCACGGTTTGCAGCCCATCGAGCACGGGCATCTGCAAATCCATCAGCACCACGTCCGGAATGTTGCCCTGGTCCAGGTGTTCCAAGAGCTCTTGCCCGTCACCGGCTTCAAACAAAACCTCCATCCCAGGAAAACCGCTAATAAGGGCCCGCAACCCCTTACGAAATAGGATATGATCGTCAACTACGGCTAAGCGAATCGTGGTGGCACTCATAGGGCTGAGGAGGGAGCGGTTTGAATTGTAGAAAGGTACGGAATGGGTAAGGAAATCCAAACCCGGGTTCCCTCCCCCGGCGCCGATTCGTGGCGCAGGGTTCCCCGTAGTACGCCAACCCGGCTGCGTAAGTTGGTTAATCCCAGGCCGGTACGGGTTCCGGGCGCGGGTGGCTGATCGGGCAGGGTCGGGTCAAAGCCCACTCCATCATCGGAATAGCGCAGGGCTAGCTGCTCCGGCCCGAATTCTACCACAATATGAATATGGGCGGCATAGGCATGGCGCAACCCATTGCCCAGCAGCTCCTGCACTACCCGGTATACAATCAATTCATACTTGGGGTCGAGACGGCGGGGCTGGCCCCGTTGCTCTACCTCCACCTGGGTAGGCCCATCGGCGGGGACGGTGCGGGCCAAGGCCTCCAGGGCAAAGGGCAGCCCGAATTTCTGCAGGGCCGCCGGGAGCAGGTTCCGGGAAATGCGGCGGACCTCGTTAATGGCCTGGTCCAGCAGAGAGGAAGCCTCCTGGGTAAGCTCGGGCTGGTCCAGGGTGTTCAGGTGCAGCTTCACAATGGCCAGGGTAGTTCCAACGCCGTCGTGCAGGTCGCCGGCAATGCGGCGGCGTTCCTCTTCCTGGGCCAGCAGGGCTGCTTCCAGAGCCTGCTGCTGGGCGGCTTCGTGCAGCTGCTGCATCTCCAGCTGCTGCTGAATTAGCCGCCGTTGGTAGCGCACCACAAAGCCCACGATGCCCAGCGCCAATAGCAGCAGAATGGGCGTCACGAGGACCAATGGGATAAGCGCGTCGGGCATAGAAAGGAGCAAAAGCCAAATTTTCCTGTCCAAGATACAGGGTTTTACTTGATCAGGTGCCCTGAAAGCACCCGATACCGTGGGGGCTCAGTGGGCGGGCGCCAGCCTAACCGGAAGCGCAGCCAGCGGGGCAAGGCCTGACGAACAGAGCGGTGCCCCGGAAATAGATACAGCAAATAACATAATAGCGCAATGTGCATAATCCGAATGGGGGGATACAAAGACAAACTCAATAGCTCAAACTGAACCCCTGAGGCTGGTAACGAGATAAAGTCAGCAAACCAACCGCGTTGGTGTAGTTCCTGGGCCGTAATAAGTAGTGCCGTGCTTGTATAATAGATTAGCACAATAGAGGCGAATACTAATTCCGGATTTTTTTCAGGATAAGTATGCGTGGTTGGCTTAAGCTGCCAGGCATGAGTTAAAGCCACTGAGGCTATCAGAAAGCTACCTGTAAATCGACCTATTACATTAATACTGGTCAGGAACGGGTCAACAGTGCAGGCACTAATAATCTCGACAGTAATAAAAATAAGCCATGCTAACTTTATAATTAGTTTTCTCCCTTGGTAAATAGAGTTGAAAATTATGCATAAGATTGTAATGTCGCAGACAGTTGATATATGAAAAGCAGGGCTATTATTATGTAATATTCTGCGGCATGCAGCATCTATAATAACGCATCCTACATCCAGTAAAAAATAATAAAAAATGGGGCGGAAGGGTTTAGGAATAAACTCCCTCCGCCCCATATAAACTGCAAGCGGCACTACGGATAACATACTGCATATCCTGATTACAATAGCTAGGCAGGATAGCCAGAAGCTCACGCGCCAGTTTGCAAAGGGCTGGTAGGGTCACACACTGAAGGACACTTTGATGAACCATCTCCCACAATTCCATCATCAGTAGCCGGCTGCTCGCCCGCCGCGGGCCGGGGCACGATATCATACCCGTTTTTATCTACGCCAACTACCAACAGCTGGTATTCTGGCTGCTTGTTCTCTTCAGCTTTGGGCTTGTCAAGGCCCATGTAAAAACGCAGGCCCACGCAACCAGCCTGCTGCTTGATATCATCTAGCAGCTGGTTACTAAAATAATACGCATTGATGCGCTTGGCACCGGTAAGCTCGGCCTCGGTGGCAGGCTGCTGACGATAATTCTTAGTCCACTGCTCCGCCGTAGCGGGGTCGATGGGAGTTCCGGCGTTCGGGTCGAAGCCCGGTAGAGGATCGGTAGCGTGTTGGGCCATGCAGGCGGACGTAAGGTGTGTGGTGTAGGGAGCAAGTGCTTTTAAAGGTAGGTAAGTACGCCTAAGCCGCAAGCTGTTTTCTAAGATATACAGTACCGATCTGCGGGGGTAGCAACCGGACCTACCAGCCAAAATGCCCGAGCCAGCGTGATGCTCAGAAACAGCAGCATTACTAGATTAATAAAATAGATGCGGTAAACCGCGTCGGCATCATTCTGAGCAATGAAATTGTTTAGAAAAAGATAAATTCCTACGGTGCTGGTCATGTAAATTAAAATAGCACAGTTGGTTATAAATACTGGATTGCGTGTCGGGGAATTTAGCTTGCCTTTAAGTAGGAAATACTCAAAATATAAGAAAATAAAACTGATACACAGAAAACTTTCTACGGCATTAGTATAGGAATTTAACTTGTCAAATCCTTCCAAGTACAGCGAATCGGTTAAGGCAAAAGCAACATAAGCCGCCATCAAAATAGTGGCTACTGGTTTGTATTTTGTATTCTTAAATAAGCGCCGAAAATACCATAAATACAGAAGGCCTTCCCCAAAGGTGGTGGCATGCCCAACCGCCAGATTATATTTCCACAGGGCGATGGCCAGCCTGGAAAAGCCGAACATAACCGGGATGAATATGGTCAGTAATGCCAATACGCGAAAAGGCGGTGGCAGCCGCGGCCACCACCGCCACGCTAAAATGGCTGGCAGGAAAAAGGTAAGGTTAACGCTGATTTCAAACGCCACATACGCTTTTATCCAAGTATCTGACATGGGCAAAAGCTGACGAAGTACTGGCTTAACTGTTGAGTGGATTGCTGATGCTACAGCTGGGCGGACAGGGCGTGCCTATTTCTATCTGGGTAGATGCTACGCTGTCCAGGCTGCTTTCGGCTGGTGCCGAGGAGCTAACCATCAGCTCATCGGGTATACTTTCCAGCGACGAGGCCGTAGCCAGCAAATCCTGATCTTCCCCATCGGTACCCACCAGAATCAGCCGCCGCTCATTCTGCTCATCCCGTCCATAATACAGGCGGATGCCAGCACAGTTGGGCTGGGCCAGAATAGCTTCTAGAGTAGCACGGGAAAAATGATGGCCCTTGATCCGGTCGGTGTGTTGGTCGCGGTAACGGCGGGTCCAGTCGCTGGCCTGATCCAGCGTAAAAGATGGGGTAGGTTGTTCAGGGGAGGAAGACATGCAGGCAATAGAAGACAAAGGCAGAATTACTGGTTTCAAATATACCAGATTAGGTATGCAGCGCAAGCTGCGGCCTTTCTAATCGCCGTTCTCGTCCTCTTCTTCCAGGTTTTCGAACACCTGATCAATGGCCGATTCAGCGGAGCGCAGCTTTTGTTTGCAGAGGCGAATCAGCTCGGCCGAACGCTGCACGCGTGCCGTCAGATCGTCCACATCTACGGCATCGGTTTCCAGGGCGCGCAGAATGGTTTCAAGTTCTTCGATGGCTTGGCGATAGGTAAGGTTTTGGGGCGACATGAGAAGTGCGAGGCTAGGAAAGTAACAGGGGGAGCTGCCCCCCAATGCGGGCCGGCACTACCGCATCGGGCAGGCGCAGCAGCACTTGCTGGCCCGCGCGCAATGGGCCAGTAAAGGCCTGACCCTTAGGCGTGAGCAGGCGAATGGTTCCGGGGGCTGGCTGGGTATTCAGCTGCGCCAAACGCAGCTCGGCGCGGTGCAGCAGCCGGGTGGCGGCCAGCTGCAGAGCGTAGCGCTGGCTTAGAAGCTGCTCGCAGCGCCGCCGGTGCAGGCGCCGGAAATGGCGGGCCAGCAGGCGGCCACGCCGGCGCAGGCCCTGCTCGTGGTGGCGCACGGCCGCGCGGGCAGCGCGCTGCAGCTGGTGCCGCCGCCGAATCAGCTGATGTTCCTGCTGGCGCAGCTGGGCGCGGGGGGTAGCGGCCGCCTGCCGGATGCGCTGGTGCAGGGCCTCGCGCTGGTCTTGCAGTTGGCCGTGGGCCGCCAGGTGGGCGTGGCGAAGCAAGCGGCTTAGTCGGCCATTTTCTACCTGCACCCGGGCCTGGGCCAGCTCCCGAATGCGCAGGCCGTAGCCTTCCAGCGCGGCCTCCAGGCGGGCCAGGCGCTCAATCAGGAAGGCAGCCACGGCCGTGGGGGTTTTCAGGGCCGTGTGGGCCGTCAGGTCTAGTACTGCTTCGTCCCGCTCGTGGCCAATGCCCGTCAGCACCGGGAGAGGAAAAGCTCCTACAGCCGCCGCCAGGCCATAGTCATCAAAGGCCAGCAGATCGGTTTTCGAGCCCCCGCCCCGGATAATAACCACGGCATCGTACTCGTGCCGGCGCCCCCGGATGGCATCCAGCGCCGCCCGAATGCTGGCCGGGGCATCATCGCCCTGCATCAGGGCCGGAAACAGGGTAATGGAGAAATCGTAGGGAGCCTCCTGCAGCTGCTGCACAAAGTCCTGCCAGCCGGCGGCGGTAGGCGACGAAATAACGGCCACCCGCTGCACGCCAATGGGCAGCGTCAGCCGCTTTTGGCGCTCCAGCAGATCCTGAGCCTCCAGCTTGCGCAGGGTTTCGAGACGTAGCCGGGCCAGGTCGCCGACGGTGTACGTGGGGTCGAGGGCGAGTACGTCGAGGCTCAGGCCGAACTGCTCGTGGAATTTCACCTGCACCCGCAGCATCACCTTCAGGCCCGTGCGCAGGGTTAGGCCAGTCTGCTCCTCAAACACGACGCTCAGCTGCTGGAAGCGCTGGCTCCAGATGGTGGCTCGCGCCTGCGCTTTAAGCTGAGCGCCGCGGCCAGTAGTATGCTGGTCGGTGAGGGTGAGGTAGCAATGGGCCCCATCGAAACGCGGAAGGGTGAGGTCGGCAATTTCGGCCACTACCCAATAAGAATCCGCGAACCGCTCGCTCAGGGTTTGGCGCACCCGGGCCAGCAGCTCGCTCAGGGGCAGGGCCGCGGGTGGTAAGGCCGGCGAGTTGGCCGATGTAAGCCCCGGCTCGGGGCGGCGGTTATACAGTGGCATCAGATGCGCAAGTTACGCAGAACGAGGTGGTGAAATGGTGATGCGGTGATTTAGCGATTCGGTGATTGAGTTACTGGAAAACGCTGGTCATCCTGAGCTGGCGAAGGACCTTATGACAGGAGCACGACATCGTAGCAACAACTCGCTTTGGCGTAGTAAGACCCTTCGCCAGCTCAGGATGACCAGCGTTTTTAAATCACCACATCACCATTTCACTGCCTTGAAGGCAAGGCGCAACGATATGGTGTTGCTGTTGCGTTCCACAGCGCAAGTAGCCGCGGCCAGGAATTTATTTTACCTTGCTGTACAGAACCGTAGTTCCACCTTACCATTTCCTTTTCCATGAAAAACCGCAATAGCCTGACGTTGGCGGTCGTAGCGGCGGCCGGCCTTTCGCTGGCAGGCTGCGCCTCCAGCAAAACCGCCGCGCCCACGGCGGCTGCTACTACGCCGGCTGCCGCTACCCCCGCTCCGGCTGCCGACCCGCAGGGAGTTGGCCTCAACGTGGCAAACATTGATAACTCCGTTAGTGCCTGCGACAACTTTTTCCAGTACGCCAGCGGCAACTGGCTGAAAAACAACCCCATTCCCGCTTCCGAAGTGCGCTGGGGCTCCTTTAACCTGCTGGCCGACCAGAACAACGCCGTAATGCGCCAGATTCTGCAGGAAGCCGCAGCTAACACCTCGGCCGCCAAGGGCACCAACGCCCAGCGGGTCGGCGACTACTACGCCACGGCCATGGACTCCGCCGCCATTGAGCAGGCGGGCCTGAAGTACTTGCAGCCCGAACTAGCGCGCATCAATGCCATCAAGGACCTTAAGGGGCTGCAAAACGAAATCGTGCGGCAGCAGCTCTACAGCACTGGGGCTTTCTACAACGCCGGCGTAGGCCAGGACGAGAAAAAGAGCACGGAGTACGCATTTCAGCTCTACCAGGGCGGCCTGACGCTGCCCGACCGGGACTACTACCTCAAGGATGATGCCCGCTCAAAGGGTATCCGCACCGCCTACCAGACCTACCTCACCAACACCTTTAAGCTGCTCGGCGACTCGGAAGCCGCAGCCGCTAAAAATGCCGCAGCCGTAATGCGCCTGGAAACGCGCCTGGCCAAGGCCAGCCGCAGCCGCGTGGCCCTGCGCGACCCGCAGTCGAACTACAACAAGATGACGGTGGCTGAGGCCAACAAGCAGTTCCCGAACCTGGGCCTGCCCCAGGCCCTGCAAGCCATGAAGCTGGGTACCGTGAAAACGGTCATCGTGGGTCAGCCGGAGTTCTTCAAGGAGGAAAGCGCCATGCTGAAGCAGGAGCCAATTTCTGACCTGAAAACCTACCTGCGCTGGCACATGGCTTCTTCGCTAACCTCGGCCTTGCCCAAGGCCTTCGGCGACGAGTCGTTCCGCTTCTCCCAGGTGCTCACCGGGGCCAAGCGCCAGCAGCCCCGCTGGAAGCGCATGAATGCCGCCACCGACCGCGCCCTGGGCGAAGCCTTCGGCCAGCTCTACGTGGACAAGGCCTTCACACCGGAAACCAAGCAGAAGGCCATGGAAATGGTGCAGAACATCCGGGAGGCCATGGGCGAGCATATCCGCCAGTCGGACTGGATGAGCGAGGCTACCAAGCAGGAAGCCCTCAAAAAGCTGAATGCCTTCACCGTAAAAATCGGCTACCCCGACCAGTGGAAGGACTACTCGGCCCTGACCATTTCGCGCGAGTCGTACCTGAAAAACGTGCTGGCGGCTCGGCAGTGGGCTTCCATGGACAACCTGTCGCACTACGGCAAGCCCATTGACCGCAAGGAATGGGGCATGACGCCGCCCACCGTGAATGCCTACTACAACCCGCCGATGAACGAAATCGTGTTTCCGGCCGGCATCATGCAGCCGCCCTTCTTCGACCCCAAGGCCGACGATGCGGTAAACTATGGCGGTATGGGCGCCGTAATCGGCCACGAAATCACCCACGGCTTCGACGACCAGGGCCGCCAGTACGATGCCGAAGGCAACCTGCGCGACTGGTGGACCAAGGAGGACGCCGCCAAGTTTGAGCAGCGCGCCGACATGGTAGGCAAGCAGTACTCGGCTTTCTCGCCCCTGGATTCGGTGTTCGTGAACGGTAAGCTCACGATGGGCGAAAACCTGGCTGACCTCGGCGGTCTGAACATTGCCTACACGGCCCTGCAAAAGCAGCTCAAGAAGCAGTATCCCAACGGCAACGTGCCGAAGTACGACGGCTTCACACCGGAGCAGCGCTTCTTCCTGGCCTGGGCCCAGATCTGGCGCACCAACGCCCGCCCCGAGTACCTGCGCCAGCAAGTTATGACCGATCCGCACTCCCCGGCCCAGTTCCGCACCAGCGGCCCGCTCATGAACATGCCCCAGTTCTTCGAGGCCTTCGGTTGCAAGGACGACGCCAAAATGGTGCGCGCCCAAGCGGACCGGGCCAAAGTATGGTAGGCTACCCAGCACCCGTAAACTGAAAGCGGCCCGCACCTTGTGCGGGCCGCTTTTTTGTGGCCCGCAGCGCCTACCTTGCCGTATGCAACAGCTTCTTCGTTTGGGCAGCGCCGGTATTTTGGTTGCGCTGCTCACCGCCTGCCAGCCTTCCCTGGAAGAAAAAGTCCGTAATCCCCAGCAGGGCGACGTGTACGTGGTGCAGTTTCAGCCTCAGGGCGCCCCGGCAACCCGCTACTTTTTCTACCAGCTCTACCGCGCCACCCCCGACAGCGTGTACCTGCATCCAGCCCGCCAGGATGCCGCCTCGCCGGATGAGGCCGCCCAGGCTACGTTTGCCCCGGAAAAAAATCTGCCTTACACCCGTGCGGAAGCCCTGGAACTGCTCCGGGAACAGCCTGGCGACGTACTGCACAGCCGCCTAATTGAGGTGCGCCGCGGAAAGTAGCACCGAAAAGCTACTGAACGACTTTGATCTTAATATCCACGTCCTGGTGGGGCCAGTGGTCGGTGCCGACGGGTTCGTTAGCAATTTTGTCGATGACGTCGAAGCCTTCCACTACCTCCCCGAACACGGTGTACTCGCCGTCGAGGCTAGGTACGCCGCCCTGGGTAGCGTAGGTGCGCAGCTGAGCAGGGGTAAGCTCCCGGTTGGTGCTAGACTGGGCCTGGTAAGGCGTCAGCTTTTTGCCTTGTACAATGTAAAAATCGTGGCTGGAAGACAGCTTGCTGGGGTTCTGCTCGTCGTCGTAGCGGGCCATGCCCACGGCACCACGCTTGTGGAAGTGCCCCGCCCGGATTTCCGGCGGCAGGCGGTAGCGGCTCAGGCGCATGGTCAGGTGGTCAGAAGTACCGCCCTGAATGGCAAAGTCTTTCACTACCCGGTTAAACACGGTCTGGTCGAAGTAGCCCTTGCGGCTGAGCAGCAGAAAGTTAGCCGTGTGCAACGGGGTGTCCTCGTAGAGCCGGATGCGCATGTTGCCGTGGCGGGTTTGCAGCAGCACCTCGCGCCCGGGGTACTGCCGGCCGTAGGGAAGTAGCAGCGCGGCCGCTGTGGAGTCGGTCAGGCTCATCAGGTCGGGGCCGGGTACTACGGGCGGGGGCGGGGTAGGCGCGGCAGTCTGCGTCTCGGGTTGGGTGCGGTTGCAGGCGGCTAGCAGCAGGCCTAACACGAGCAGCGTGAAAGACCGGGACTGACGCAGGGGTAGGGGCTGAAGCATGGGAAGGCAGCACAGGTGACAGGTTGCAATGATACGAACCCGGCCGCAGTCCGATAAACTACCCTGGCAAGCTGGGGTAATACCCAAAAAACCGGCTACCCCCGTAAAGACAGGAGTAGCCGGATGAAAGCTAGGCTGGAGCTGGTTTACAGCTTGATACCCATCTTCTTGGCAATGTCAGCAAACATTTGCGGGTCGTAATCGTCGGCGCCGGGCGAGTTGAGCTGGGGCTCTTCCTCCAACACGGGGTAGGGTACGCCTTCGAAACCACCCTGGATCAGCTCCAGGGGCTGGCCATCCTCGGGGTGCTTGCCGTCCCAGATGACGCCTGCCGTCTTGTAATCGTCGGGGCTAAAAGTGTACAGCTTCAGGTGAAGCTTCTGCTGATCTTGGAGTTTCTTGGCTTCCGGGAAGGCATCGTTGCTTAGTTCTGGCACCGGTACCAGCTTGCTTACTTCCACGCCCGTTAGCTTCTCCAGGGCTTTGGCGTAGGCTACTACGTGCACGCCGCCGCGCACCAGCAGGTAGCCTACCGCGGCGCGGGCGCAGGGGTCCGATACCATTTCGTACACACGCATTTTATTAGCGCGGGCCCCGCATTCGAGGAAGAAGTTATGGAGCAGATCCAGCTTCAGGTTGCCGCTGGCGTGCACATTCTGGCCAGTCCAGGGGTTGCCCATCGAATCGACGGGTAACGCAGACTGAGCGCTGGTCAGGAAGTGGTAGCTGTTGCGGGCATCTTTGGCATCGGCCAGCGGCGCGGGCACCGGGTCTTTGCCCCGTACCGTCTGGCCAGTCAGCAGCAGATTGATGGCGTAGGAAAGAGCCTCAATGTGGCTATACTCTTCGGCGGCGATGCTGCACGTAAGGTCATAGAACGGCCGCAACCGGTTCCGGCCCCGGAAGTTGAACGACTGAAACGTGTAGTTCATCAGGGTCGACATCTCCCCGTATTTACCGCCCAGCAGTTCCTGAATGGCGGCGGCATCGTTGGGAGAGGGATTCTTCGGTTTGGGTAGCTCAACGGCCAGCCGATCATAGCGCAAGATCATAGCAAATTGTGGTTTGGTTGGAGGACAACTAATCCGTCAGTTCGTCGCCGACTCTTTTGCTAACGACATTTTTGCAGCTGAGTTAGCGCAAACCCCGAATGTTATTCAGGGATATAGTATTGATAATAAAATAGTTGCATCGGAAGAAGTGGGAGCTTTATAGCAACAAATCCAGATGGTGTAAACAGCCATAACCACCCTGGCTAAGAACCAGCTATGGTTTGTTTAAGAATGTAAAGCGATGATTACAAAGCATATGGCAGGCTAATGCATCTTGCCGCCGTACAAAAAAAGTGCGGCCCGCTTTATAGTGGGCCGCACTTAGTTAATTGCGCTTTCTGCTGAGGAGATTACCAGCCTGAGCCCGCTGGGGAGCCCCAGCCGTCATCGGCTGGTTTCTTCTTTTGCTTGGCTGGCTTTTCAGTTTTTACCTTTTCCTTCTGGGCTGGGGCGGCTACTGGCTTGCTCTTGGTTTTGACTTTGGTAGTACCAGCTGGTAGGGCGGGGGCTCCGGCTACGGGCGTCGGCATGGGGGCCGGGGAAGCTTCCGCGTCGGGGGGAAGGGCCTGCATGTCCTTGGCCGCGTTAATCATATCGGGCCGCTCGGCTTCTTTGAACTTCTGCAGGGACAGGAGCAACTGCTGATCTGCCAGCCCGTTGTCCTTCCAGATTTTCATTTCCTCGTCCAGCTTGTCCTTTTCCTCCTTGCTGGGGGCTTTTTTCAGCAGGGCGTTCAGGTCGGGGCTGCCGGCGTCCTTCCAGGCCGTCATCCACATGGAGGCCACCATGGTGGGGGCCAGCTTCAGGCGGTAAGCTACCTGGCCGCCTACTTTTTCGTGGTAAGAGTCGGCAAAAGCATCGGAGTAGGAGCGGCGGGTTTTGCCGTACTTGTGGCTGAAGATGTACTTGGTTTCGGGCGTGTACTTGCGGGTAATTTCCTCCTCCTTGTCGAAGGTGTCGCCCAGAAAACCATAGGAATCCTGTACGGCCTGCCAGACGTCCTTGAGCGCATCCTTGGAGTAGTGCCCCGACTCGCTGTCGAGCTTGTACTTGGCAATGTGGCGCTCAGGCAGCTTACTATCCCACAAGGCATGAATACCCTCCTGCTTTGAGAGCTGCCCGTCGTAGTTAAGCGTCATGTTCAGGGGCACGTAGGCATCGGCTACGTAGTGGCCCAAATCGGCAGAAAGGGCAATGATGGCGGTCGTGTCGCGCTGGCGGAATGCTTCGGTTAGTTTGGCTTTGGTTTCCAGCACGGCCCAGGGCAGGGTGCCATATTTGCGCAGGGTGTCGGCCGTATACTTGGCCTCCGCCTTGTCCCAGGCCTTGGGCATGACGCCGAACGGGTCGTCGCCGTAGTGGTCCATGCGGATGAAGTGCTTGCTGGCTTCCAGCGGGTCCTGGCTGCTACGCTCGTCGGCGGCCGTGCTTAGCCGAATCAGTTGGGGCAGGTTGCGGTAGTAGAAGTCACGCATGGCCGAGGGCAGGGCGTACACCGAAATCTGAGTGATGGTGCGGTGACCGAAAAAGCCCCAGCCCGGGGACAGAATTGGGCACAACAGCACGACAAAAAGAGTGAGTAGAAGTTTTTTCATAACGGCAGTGCGCGGCAAGAGTAACCACCTGCGAAGTTACAACGGAAGCACTTGATGTGCTGATTTTTGCCCGGAAGTTCTCTGGCTCGCGCCGTTGCGGCGCCGCGGCTGAGGGTAGCCTCTACCAGTAGCCCTGGAGCCCCGGCCCGTCCGGCGGGCGGGCCTGGTAAGTCGCGGGAGCAGCCAAGAGCAAGCCGCGTGCGTACGCCCGCTAAAGCGTAGCTTGTGCTGCCAACATCCACTTGTCTGTTTGCCCGCGTGACCCTGATTTCAAAAAAGAAGATTACGTACGCCATTGCCGAGCCCCTGCGCCGCTACCTGCACCAGTACGACCGGGAAACCCAGTTGCCCGTCACCTACCTGGACCTGACGCGCATTAGTGGGAGCTTTCCGCTGCTGGATCGGCAGGGGCGCGATACGCTCTGGGAAACTGTGTTTTACGAGCCCCAGGCCCTGCGGGAACTGGGCGAAGGCCTTACCCAGGTGTACGCCCTGCTCAAAACGGCCGGCGACCTGTCCTTCACCGACCATCTGCTGGCCGACCGGATTGACTACTGCCGCTTCGGCAACTCCAATCCATTTCGGGTGCGCATCGTCAATCAGCTCAACGACAATTATGACTACTTCTACGTGAAGCGGGCCGATGCGTCCCGCGTGTACGGCCTGGAGCTGGAGCACCTGCTTTCGCCCAACAGCATGAACTACCTCGTGCACGGCGCTACCCTGATTGAAGAGCACATTGCCGGTATTCCCGGCGACGACTTTATCCGGGACCATCTGCAGCGGCCCCACCTCAACCAGGTGCGCATTGCCAAGGAGTTCGTCAAGTTTAACGAGCGGTGCTTTGCCCGCCTGCTCGGGGATATGCGCGCCTATAACTACGTCATCGACGTAACCCCCGACTTCGAGGATGAGCAGTACCGCGTCCGGGCCATCGACTTCGACCAGCAGTGCTACGAGGGCAAAAAGAACATGTACTTGCCCCAGTTCTTCAAGGATAACCGGGCCGTAGTGCTGCTGTGCAGCCAGCTGCTGACCGCCGAAACCATTCGGCAGTACCAGACGGAGGAGCGCACCCTGATGGCCCGCCGCGCCCGCTCGGAGCGCTACCGTCTGAAAGACCTGATGGACTGCCTTCGCCGGGATGAGGTGTCGCCGCCGGAAAAAGTCAGCCAGCTCAAAGCCCAGCTCAATCAGCACCACCACACCCAGGAGTTTACCGCCTGCCGCACCATGGGCGACCTAGTACGCCTGAACCTGCTGCTGATGCTCGGCCGGGGGAAGAAGTAAGAAGCTAGGAAATAGGAGCTAAGAGCCAGAAGCCAGAAGCTGGAAGTATGTACGTCATCCAGAGCATTCCGCGCCTCAGGCAGCGACAAGGGACCTTATCACGGTAGCACGACTAGTTTAACAGCCATTCGTTCTCGCGTGATAAGGTCCTTTGTGTTGCTCCGGATGCTGGGCTTACTTCTAGCTTCTGTCTTCTAGCTCCTGTCTTCTAGCTCCTATTTCCTAGCTTCTCACTTCATCTTTTCCTCAACGGCGGAGCCGGCGTGTTGCTGGGCGTGTTCATCAAGCAAGGTGTTGAGGTAGTCGAAGATGTAGTCAGCGGCTAGTTGGCGCACTTTGTCACAGTCGCCCTCAAATTCCTGGCGAAGCTCATAGGCGCGGTTCTGGTGCATGACGGTAAAGTACATGGTCCCCACCGGCTTGTCTTCCGACTCGGAGGCGCCGCCGCCGCACAGGCCCGTTACGGCCACGCAGACGTCGGCAGTGGGCAGGTGCTTGTGCAGGCCCATGACCATTTCGTTGGTTACCTGCTGGCTTTCGGCGGTGTACAGGGCCAGCGTTTCCTTCTTGACCCCCAACAGGCGCTGCTTGGCCGTGGGGTGGTAGGTAACCACCGAGCCCAGCAAGACCTCGCTGCTCCCAAAGGCCTTGACAAACTCGGAGGCGAGTAGCCCCGCCGTGCAGCTTTCCGCAAAAGCGAGGGTGAGCTTATACTGCAGAAACTTCTGCGCAAGGGAATTCAGATCGGAAGGCTTCATAGCGAGATTATGGAACAGAGTGCCTTCTGTACGCCAGGTAGCAGCTCAAATGTTATAGTCGAGCTGGCCTTGTTTCTTGCCGGAGTAGGTGCCAAATTGGCTTAACCGGCTCCAGAAGCACTATTCCTGCCGGTACACCACACCTTGTTTCATGACAAACCGCACGCGCTGCATAGCATTGATGTCCTGCACCGGGTCGCCTTCCACGGCCACTACGTCGGCCAGCTTGCCCGGCTCCAGCGTGCCCAGGGCCGGCGACTGGCCCAGCAGCTCGGCCGCGTTTACGGTGGCGGCCCGTAGCGCCTGTAGCGGGGGCATCCCGGCCTCTACCATGTAGCGGAACTCGAAGGCATTTACGCCGTGCCGGAACACGGAGGCATCGGTACCAAACGCAATTTTAACCCCCGCTTTGTAGGCCCGCCCGAACGTACCCTGCAGCTTGGGCCCAATGGCCAGAGCCTTAGGCGTCACCAGCGGCGGGTAGTAATTCGGGTTTTTAGTGGCTGAGTCGGCTACCGATTTGCCGGCCGTGATGGTGGGTACGTACCAGGTGCCGTGCTTTTTCATGAGCTGAATGGTTTCGTCATCCATCAGGGTGCCGTGCTCAATGCTGGTGACGCCCGCCCGAATAGCCCGCTTCATGCCCTCCGCCCCGTGGGCGTGGCAGGCCACGTTCAGGCCCAAATCGCGCGCGGCCTGCACCACCGCCCTGATTTCCTCTTCGGTAAACTGGGGCGCCGAGCCGTCCTTGGCTACGCTGAGTACGCCACCGGTGCTGGCAATTTTAATTAGGTCGGCGCCGCGCTTGTACTGCTCCCGCACGGCCTGCCGGCCCTGGTCGGGGCCGTTGGCCACCCCCTCGGCGGGGCCGGGCATACCCATCAGGTCCAGGCGGTAACCGTTGGTAGGGTCCATGTGGCCGCCAGTACCCGAAATGGCCTTGCCCGCCGTGAAGATGCGCGGCCCTACTACCTGCCCGCGGTTAATGGCATTGCGCAAAGCCAGGTTTACGCCCGAGCCGCCCAGGTCGCGCACGGTGGTAAAGCCCGCCAGCAGAGTTTTGCGGGCGTGCTCCAGGGAGCCAAAGGCCACGTCGGCGGGGTTCTGGGTGAATTCTTTGAGGTAGTTGTCCTTGCTGGTCTCGCCCTCCAAATGCACGTGGCAGTCGATGAGGCCGGGCAGCACGGTGCGGTTTTTCAGGTCTACTACGTTGTCGCGGCCGGTGGCGGGGGTGGTGTAGCCGCGCTCCACGGCTACCACCCGGCCGTTTTCCACTACCACGGTCATTTCGGTTTGGGCCCGGTCCTGGCGCATGTCCAGGAGGCGGCCGCAGTGCAGGTAGGTTTTCTGGGCCAGGGCTGCCGGCCCCAGCAGCAGGGCGCCGCCCAGGGTCAGGCCAGCGAGTAGTCGGTGTAGCATAAAAGCAGACGGGTGAGAAGTGGGAGGGGAAGATACGATACAGAAAAACGCTGCATGCAGCCTAATTCACGGCCAATCCGTATCTTTTGCCACAGTTCTGCCCGCGCAGAGCTCTTACCTCACCATTTCACTATCCCCCTCTCGTCACCGTATGGCCACTTCCGCCGACTTCGAAGCTGCCCAGCAGCGCGTTCAGCAGCTCCCCAGCAAACCCGACAACACCACGCTGCTGAAGCTCTATGCCCTATTCAAGCAAGCCAGTGAGGGCGACGTAACCGGCGACCGGCCCGGGGGCTTCGACTTTAAAGCCATTGCCAAGTACGATGCCTGGGCCGGCCTGCGCGGCAAATCCCAGGACGAGGCCCGCCAGGACTACGTAGATTTCGTGAACTCCCTGTTCTAGGCATTCCGGTTCTTTTACACAAGCAAGGCCCGCTACCAGATATTGGCAGCGGGCCTTGCTTATGGCAGGGAAAGTAGGCTGCAACTACGCCAGGGGCTGGTTGCCAGCATCCGGGGTGGCCGGAGTTGCCGGGGCGGGTGCGGCCGGCGCCCCACCGGGCGTGGGCAAATCAAAAGCTACGGCGTTGTGCTCGAAGTGGCCCTTGTGCGAGCCGTCGCAGAAGGGCTTGTTGCTGGAAAGCCCGCACCGGCAGATGCTGATTCGTTCCCGGCCGCCGAGGCCGTAGGGCTGGCCCTGGGCATCAACCAGCTCGAAATCGGTGCCCTCAATCCGCAGAGAGCCGTTGCTAAGGACGGTAAGTTTGGTAGCCATATGGTGGAAAGGTGAGATGTTGACTTGCTGAAATGGTGAAGTAAGGAGCGTATGAGATAGGCCGTACGGCTAAGCAGCGAAAAAGTGGTTTTCACGACTGAAACAACGTGTCCTGCTTTGGTCTGAGGTTTGGTTGGCGGAGCATATTTCTGGCTTCGTTGCTACCCGCAAAAGCAAAATAAGTGTAGAGGTCGAGATGCTTCGCGAGGCTCCGCCTACCTTATTCTTGCGCTGTTGGTGGCGCTTTGCGGGGCCTGGTGCTATACGGCTAGCGCAGCTCTTTGCGCATGACGTAGTCGTTCATCCAGTACGGCCCGATGGCAATGTCCTCTTCGCGGTGCAGCTGAAAGCCCAGGCGCTCATAAAAGGCCAGGGCGGGGTTGTGGCGGTTTACGTTTAGCTCCAGGGTCTGCCCGCCGGCTTCGCGCACGGTTTGTTCTACGGCTTGCACCAGCTGCTGGCCTAGTCCCTGGCCCTGGGCCGAGGGGAGCACATAAATCTTGTGGAGCTTGTAGAGCCCCTCGCCCGGCTGGGCCGAAAAGGACGCGTACCCAGTGGCTTCTCCTTCCACGTACACGAGCAGAAACGTGTGGCCCTGCTCCGTCATCTGACGCTCCAGGGAGGCCGGCGTGTAAATCACGCGGTACATGTAGTCGATCTGCTCCCGCGAAATAATAAAGCGGTAGGTAGGCTCCCAAGTAGCTTCGGCCAGCCCGATAATGGTCGGGATATCAGCTAGCGTAGCGGACTGGATGCGAAGTGGAGCAGCGGCGGAGACGGACATAGCGGGCAAAAAACGGCATTATTCGGCGCAAAACCGAACCCCAACCCCTGTTTCGCTCGTTTTGGGTCGGAAATTGCGTGCATCACGTACACGACTCCGGCCCCACGGCCGTTTAGCGTTTTCCTTTATCACCCACCCCGACGCGTACCTGCCTTATGAAGCCTTTCCTGTTTTCGCTTACGCTCCTGACGGCGGCCGGCCTGCTGGCCTCCCCGGCTGCCTTTGCTCAGCAAACCCCAAAAACTGCCCCTAGAACCGCAAAAGCGCCTTCTGCTAGCTCTACTACCTCCGGTGTAGAGCAGGATTTGCGCGTGTTCAGTGACTGGGTTAATGACAAGGTAGAGCAGGCTGCTACCACGGCCCGCCGCGAGCTGCCCCGCATTACGGAGGAGTTTGACCGCCAGAGCACCCGCATCGACAAGGCTGTGGACAGCCTCACGGTGGAGGGCAAACGTGAGTACACTATCCAGAAAGGCCGTTACAAGAAGTGGGCAACCCGCCAGGATAGCCTCGACGCGGCCGCCCGTCGCCCGGCCACGGCCCAGGAAGCCCAGCGCCGCCTGCTCGGCGAGGAAGTCAACATCAGCCGGGCCCGCCCCACGGAGCTGCCCGACCTGTACTTCCGCCTGGTAGAAAACATGCGCTCCGACAAAAGAAACTGGACCCAGGCCGACTGGAGCGCCGCTAGCGCCGTGCTAAGCCGCTTGAACGCCCGCTACGAGCAAGTGCGGGAACAAATGCCCCTGGAAGAGCGCCTGCGCATTCGCAGCCTGCAGGGGGAGTTCCGCACCCTGGAAAAAGCTCGCGACGTGAAAGACGTAATCCGGGAATAATCAATAATCCCGTTGGTTTAGACTTATTTGTACGAACAAGCGCCGCGCTACCCTTGGGTGGCGCGGCGCTTACTATTTATATGCCCAGTTCAAATGTCTAATACCCTAGTGGCAGACCAACCAACTGTAAGCGAAGGTGTTGCTCACCCCTCCCCCCAGCCGTGGAGGATGACTATAAGCTCCTGATTAGGGTAGAGACGTAACGGCCGGGTCGGGGGCGTGGTGCTCGTGGGCCAGCCACTGCCAGGCCGCCGGTAAGTTGTGGAAAAGCTGGATGGGTAGCTGCTGCCGCACCCGCTCAAAAAAATCTAGGCTTACAAGCTGGTTGTGTACCTCAGGTGCGAAAACGTACGCCATGGCCTGCAGACCCGTGTCCATGGCCTGGGGCAACCATTCGTACTCCAGCCAGTCCATAGCCTCGCTCCAGTCGCCGGTGGCTTGGCTTTTATCATTGAGCAGCAGGGGGTAGCGCAGGCGGGCGTGCAGGCCCAGACCGTCGCGGGCCACCCGGATTATCTCGCGCCCCGTCAGATTGCCAAACCACTGCACGTACAGAACCTGATGGGTTGGGGAGTGATGGAACTCTACCAACGGCTGGCCGTGGGCATCGGGCAGGGAGCCCAGGAATTCAAGAGGTAGCGAATGGGTAGCCACAACAAATAGCGAAGGGTGAGGATCATGCAGTATACCCAAAAGTATATTAACTCAGCCTTATCAGGTTTCGCTATTTGGTTCGGCTGGCATCCGCTATTTTTACCGCTCCGTTTTTTTCTGCGTTTCGCTCATGCACATTGCAATCGTCGGCAACATTGGCGCCGGCAAGACCACGCTGGCCAACAAATTGGCTCATCACTTCAACTGGGAAGTATTCCTGGAGGATGTGGACCACAATCCTTACCTAAAGGATTTCTACGATGACATGCCGCGCTGGGCGTTTCACCTGCAGGTGTATTTCCTCAACAGCCGCTTCCACCAGACCCAACGCATCAAGGAACTGCAGCTGGCTGGCAAAGGGGTAATCCAGGACCGCACGATTTACGAGGACGCCCACATTTTCGCGGCCAACCTGCACCAGTCGGGCCTCATGGCGGAGCGTGACTACCAGAACTACCTGAGCTTGTTCAACTCCATGATCAGCATGGTGAACCCGCCGGACCTGCTGCTCTACCTGCGCGCCGACCTGCCCAAGCTGGTTTCCCAGATTGACAAGCGTAACCGCGACTACGAAAACAACATCAAGATTGACTACCTCAAGCACCTCAACGAGCACTACGAGGAGTGGATTAGTGGCTACAAGCACGGTAAGCTGCTGATTGTGGACGTCAATAACCTCGACTACGTTAATCAGCCCGAGGACCTGAGCGTTATCATCGACAAAATCAACAGCACACTGTTCGGGCTCTTTTAAGAGGTAGTGCAGTAATTGAGTGAATTGTTGAGGCGAGGCGGAGCGGATGCCATCGGCCCCTTGCTCGCAGTACTACCCCTCAAGCTATAACAAGCCCATACTTCCAGCCTGGAGGTATGGGCTTGTCAATTCACGGGGGTGTCTGGCAAAGGAGGAAGAATGGCTTCGGCTGCCGCCTTGCCATCATGCACTGCATCACTACCTCTTCTATTCTTCTCGCATGGCCTCGTTGAGGAAGGTGACAAAGGGGCGTGCGGCCTGCCACGCGGCTAGTACCTGGGTAGGGAAGTCGGGCCGGCGTACTTCGACATCCGGGAAAGCGCGCCACACGAAAAAGCTTTTCAGGCGCAACCACTCAATATCCGGGTCGGTGCGGTCGTACCCCTTGGGTGCCGTTTTTAGCGCCTGCGACATGTCCAAGCCTTCAGGGAACTGGCTGAGCAGCGTGGCATCCTGGCGCAGGGCATGAAAAGCAGGGGCGTTGTAGTGAATTTCCTGGCGGATGCGCGCCAGCTGGGCCGGTTCCGGCATCCAGCGCCCGGCCCCCACGTAGGTTTCGCCGCCGGGCTCTACGGCCACGAAATACCCGGCCCAGGGACTGTGCCGGCCGCCGGGCTTGAAGCCGGCGCCCATGTGCCGCTTATACGGCTCGTCGCTCTGCTGAAACCGGTCGTTTTTGTTGATGCGAAACATAACGTCCGGAGGAGTAAGGCCGCGCAGACCAGGCTCCAGTTCGGCGGAAGCGTCGCGCAGTAGGGCCGCCACAAAAGCAGTGTATTCGGCGCGGGCCCGGTGGTAGTCGGCGCGGTGCGCGTCCATCCAGGCTTTGTTGTTGTTAGCGGCGAGGTTGCGCAGGAAATCCAGAACGAGGGGTAAGTTCATAGCAGGTAGGCGAAGGGAGCGGGCAGGGCATATACAACAACGCCCCGCACCGCTAGGCGGTACGGGGCGGCAACTGCCGGGGTTGGCCTGCCTGGCCGCCCTAGCGCTTGTTCAGCGCCTGCGTGCTGCTTAGCCCAGTCCGGTCGTTCAGGGCCCAGCTAAAGGATTGGAATTCTACCTGCGCCGTGGGCAAGATGGGCGTCCGGGCGTAGCGGTTGACAAATTCTATTAGCTGCGCTTCTGAACCGAATTCGGCAGAATACGCCTCGAATAAGCCAGAAAGCTGAGCCCGTTGGGGAGCCAGTTGGTTAAACGTTGGGTCATTGATAAAACGGCGGGTCTGCTCGTCCAACTGGGCAGGTAGGCGCGGGCCACTGTACGCCTCGGCCTGCACTGGTGCCCCGGAGGCGGCGCCGTACATCAGGGCAAAATGCACGCGCGGGTCATGAAACTGGTCGCCGAGCATGCGGCGCTCAATCTGGTTCAGCGAGTAGCTTTGACCGCCCACGTTTACTACCGGTACTTCCCAGGGCGACTTCAGGCCGCCGACGGTTTTCACCCGAATATCATTGATGCTGGCTACGGGGTAGTACTGCACCACTAAGTAGGCCGCCGCCGCGTTGTACATGTTCAGCCAGAAAGCCTTCGTATCGTTCGGGCTCCAGGAGGAGGGGTCGGGCTTTACTTTGCGTACGCTTTCCAGGTAAACCAGCAGCTTATCCTCGTCTTCCAGCAGCCCTTCGTAGTTCAGGCGGCCTTCAGCGGTTACGTGCTGGTGCAGCAGTTCATTCCAAGGCTCGTGCAGGATTTGTAAAGAGTTGTTGTCTTCGGCCCGTAGGAACAGGGGAGCCAGCAAGCACAGGCAAAAAAGAAGCAATTGGCGGGTCACAGGGCGGAACTGGCAATACATGCAATAAGGGGGCGCGGAAACTACGGGTAGCCAATCAGCAGGTGCAGCTATGCCGAAAGGGTATGCCTGCTAGCGAACCACTGTACTCACCAAGGCGCTCTTACCCCAGGAAGTATGGTTTGACCAAGAAGCAATTGAATTATCAAATATATAGCATTAAGGCAATAACCTATATGTTTCTTTAAAATTTTTGCATTCTACGGAGGCTTATATCAATTATGCTACCCCGTTCTACAGGTCTGAACCACCTAAACGCGCTGAATAGGCAGACTATCCTTTCAAGGTATCTATGCTGATAACGTCTCCTATCCGCAGGGTGCCTTGGCCGGGACCGGTGACGTTCTGCCCGAACATGACGCTGTTTTTGCTGCCCTGTGAGCGGTAGGAAGCCAAGGTGCGAAGCGGTTCCCCGAGTGGGTTTCTGGTGGCCGTCTGCTGGTCAATGGTTGTCAGGATGCACCGGCCGCAGCCCCGTACGGCGCGGAAGGGTAGTTCCCCTACCCGGAAACTATGCCAGGCGTCCTCGCCGAAGGGCTGGCCGCCGCTGAAAACCAGGTTGGGCCGGAACCGATCCATACCCACCGGCTCGGCCAGGCGGGAGTTCAACTCGCCCAACGATTCCTGACCAATGAGCAGAAAGGGGTAGCCATCGGCGAAGCTAACCAACTGGCCCTCGGGGTTATGCTCGGGCTCCACGTCGCGCCGCACCATGTCCGACATATACACCAGCTTGCTGGGCTGGCCCAGGGCCTCAGAAAGCCACTCGTCGCACTCGGGGCGGGCCCGCCAGGCGAAAACCAGGTCGTCCCAGATGGTGGCAAACAGCGTCTTTTCCGGGGTGGCTTCAAACGGCACGAACAGGGGTAGCAAATCGGGGCGGGCCTGGTGGCTGAGCAGGAAGCCATTGTAGGCGGGGGCCACTTTCAGGTGGGCCATGCTGGCGGTTTGCCGCTGGGTCATGAACTGATTCCGCTCATTAACGATCAGCCAGCGCCGGTCGTGGCGCAAACCGCGGGCTTCCACAACAGATTCCGTAACGCGAATCCCGCCCAGGGACTTAACCGGATAGATATATAGGTCGGAGAGAAGTAAGGGTGCAGCCATGCTGCAAAGATGGGAAATACTGAGGTGGTGAAGCGGTGAATTAGTGAGGTAGTGCTTTAGTGAGGTAGTAATGTGCTGTCAGGGCGAGCGGCGCGACGTCATTCTTTTTAACCAACAGGCTACCCCCTGAAATGTGACAAGCCCTTACCTCCAGCACGGGCGCAAGGGCTTGTCGGGTTAGGAGGATGGTCACAGAAGAAAGGAAGGATGGCGTCGGCTTCGCCTCACCACGACAGCACTTTACAACCTTACTAACTTACCCAATCACCTAATGAAGTGGGCGTTTCTTAATCATGCCACCTTTGGTGTCGCGGACGCTGTGCATGACCATGAAGGCCTGGCGGTCAATCTGTTCTACTTCGGCTTTAAGCTTGGATACTTCCAGGCGGGTAATGACGGTGAAAACAATATCAACGGGGTTGGGCTGCTGGCCGTGGTTGCCGAAGCCGCGCTTGCCGTTGTAGACCGTGGCCCCACGACCCAACTTCTCAGTAATCATGCGGCGGATGGCATCCGAGCGCCCCGACACGATGGTGACGCCGGTGTATTCTTCCAGGCCGTCAATAATAAAGTCGATGGTTTTGGCCGCCGAGAGGTAGGCCAGGATGGAATACAGGGCGGTTTCCATGGACAAAACCCAGGCGGCCACTCCAAAAATGAGAATGTTAAAGACCAAAATGATGTCGCCGACGCTCATGCTGGACTGCTTGCTCAGGTAGATGGCCATAATTTCGGTGCCATCCAGCACGCCGCCGCCACGCATGGCCATGCCAATGCCCGCCCCCAGGAAAAAGCCCCCGAACACGGATATCAGCAGCTTGTCTTGGGTGACGATGGGGAAGGGAACCAGGGCCAGCACCAAGGCCAGCGCCAGGATGCCCAGCAGGGTACGGATGGCCACGCCGGGGTCGAGCTGCCGCCATGCCATGAGCACAAACGGCAGATTAAGCAGCACAATAAGCACGGGCAGCGGCAAGCCAAAAACCCGCGTAATCAGCAGGGAAACGCCCGTTACGCCCCCGTCCAGGAAGCCGCCCGGCAGCAGAAAACTCTCCAGTCCGAAGCCCGCCGAAAACACTCCCACTACCATCAGCAGCGAGTTGCCTACCTGCCGCCGCCACCAGCGCCGGTCCTTGGCAGGGCGGGCTCCCGGGGCTGGCCGACGCCGGCGGGGTAGCTCGCCGGCAGGCTTCGAGCGGAGCTTGCGCAGGAACATGAGTTGGGGAATTAGCATGGGCAACACGGCAAAAGGTGAACATTAGGGGTACGCCGGGCAGGCTGGGAATGTTAAAAATTCGGGTGAATTAGTATGTTACGGTTGGGCTGGCTCGGAATTTGGAAACGGCGGCTACACGGGTGACATACGGCCCAGAAACGAATTGTAGGTAATGGCATTGCTGCAGGAATATCCGGTGTTGTGGGGGCGGCAGGGGCGTAGGGAATTTGCATTTGAAATAGCACCGGCCTTGTTGCCGCTGGTGCTGGCGTACGCGCTGCCGCCGGCCGGGCATTTGCCGCCCATGTGGCTAGCCTCGGGATTGTGGTTGGTGGCCACGGCGCTAGTGGCGGTGCTAGCGGTGCGCCGCCTGCACGATGTAGGCTACAGTGGCTGGTATGCGCTGCTGCTGCTCGTGCCCCTGCTCAACGGTGTACTGCTAGTGCTGCTTTTGTTGCAGCCCAGCCGCCCCCGTCCTACCCGTCGCGTGCACAAAGCAGCCTGGCAGCCAATGGTCTAAGTATTATTCCTACCTTGCTTGACACAGAAGCCCCGGGCCCCAGCGCAAACTCACCGTGGAGTGAATTTGCGCCGGGGCCCGGGGCTATTTAGCAAGTGCCTTAAGTGGCTTCCGTGACGGGTTACGGGGTAGGCTGCTGAGCCAGCTGCAGGGCGCGGTACAAATTCACCAGCCCGCCCGTCCGCGAGAGTTCCGAGAAGTCGACGAGGGTAGTGGTGCCAGGCTTGCGCACCTTCGTGTGGTAAGGCACCGCCGAATCCAGGATGATGCGCTTGAGTTGCACGGCCGTAAGCTGCGGGTAGTACGATTTCAGGACGGCGGCCATACCCGCTACCACGGGCGCGGCCATGCTGGTGCCGCTCAGGTTGCCGTAGCGGCTGCCGGGTAGGGTTGAGTAAATCTGGTTGCCGGGGGCAAACACGTCGACCTGCGTTTTGCCGAAGTTGGAGAATTCAGCCACCAGGTTTTCATCGTTGGTGCGGGCCGAGGCGCCTACCGTAATCATGTTGGGGATGCGCTGGCCACTGAGGTACACCGGAGCCGGAAACTGCAGGGTCTTGTCGAGGTCGGCGTTTTCGTTGCCGGCGGAATGCACCAGCAGCACGTTTTTGGTGGCGGCGTACTTGATGGCTTCTTCCACGGCCGGGCGCTGGGGTGAGTAGTACTTGCCGAAACTCATGTTGATGATCTGGGCCCCGTTGTCGACGGCGTAGCGGATGGCGTTGGCTACGTCCTTGTCCCGCTCGTCGCCGTCGGGTATGGCGCGCACGGCCATAATCTGCACGTTCGGGGCTACCCCCAGTACCCCCAGGCTGTTTTCCCGGTCGGCCCCAATGATGCCCGCCACGTGCGTGCCGTGCATGGGGTCGGGGCCGTGCACGTCGCGGTTGCCGTAGTCGCGCTGCTTGGTGTCCTCGGGCCGGTCGCCGACGATGGGGCGCGGGTTGTACTTCAGGTTCAGGCCGTAGTCGAGCTGGTCCTGCGTTTCCTTCAGGCCCCGCTTCATTTCGGCCAGCACATCATCCAGGGAAGCAAAGCCGGCCTGCTGCAAATTGGAGTACAGGCCCTGGGTAATCTGGCGCAACTGCGGGTCCTGAGTGGGCGGGTTGCGCAGGGTAGCCGTATCAAGGCGACTGACGCCTAAGGCCTGCTTGAGACCTTCGGCGCCCTGGGCGTTTTCGGTGTATGCCTGGTTGAACTCCTTGAGGCGCTGGCTGTTTTCCTTTACTTTGGCGTCGTAGCTCTTCTTTACCTTTTGGTAGAGGTCGAACTCGGCCCGCTTGGCCGCCGGCACGGCCGTGCGCACCTTGCCTGCGTACAGGGGCTGAAGTTTGGCCATCAGGCGAGTTTCCTCCAGCGTCTCCACGTTGATGTTGCGCCCATCGGGCCCGCCCAGAAAGCTCCAGCCCAGCATGTCGTCTACGTAGCCATTCCGGTCGTCATCCTGACCATTGCCGGCAATTTCGCGGCGGTTGTGCCAGAGCACGCGCTTCAGGTCCACGTGGGCCGTGTCTATGCCCGCATCAATTACGGCCACAAGTACCGGGGTAGAGGCCTTGCCTTGCAGCAGCTCCGTGTAGGCACGGCGGGCACTAATGCCCATCACGCCCCCATCCTGCTCGGGGTCAAGCAGATGCCATTGGGGCGCGGCCACGGCGGCCGGGGTAGCAGCAGGAGTGGCAGCAGCCGGCGGGGTAGTCTGGGCCGAAACGAAGGCGGGGAACAGAAACGAAAAACCCAGCAGCCGCAGCCGGGAAGAAGAAGGAAACGCCATGCAAGGGAAGCTCAAAAGCAGAAAGGAAAGCAGGGTGTACGCAAGGATCGGGCCGGGGGATTGCCGTTTTCCAACTCCACTGGTATAGGGTAGTGCCAGCGTTACATTTCACTCCCCCGCGCCGGCTCTGGTCAAGCACTGCACAGACCCAAAACGAACCCGGTGGCTGCATCCGGCCAGTATCGTATCCTGCGCGAGAGCTAAACCCCAGCCTACACCGTGGTGGTCGTCTCCGTGAGTTGCGTTTGATTAACGGGCTTGGGGCGTGAGGCCCACCGCCGCCGCCGGCAGCACGTGAGCTGAAAAAGAAGCCTGCAACGAGGCTTTTTCCGCTGGAAGCGTCGCTTACCCGAACAGTGTGCCGGACGCGCGGTTATCTTCACGCTCTCAAGTTGCCTCCCCGTATGCGTATTTGCTTTTTCCGCGCCGCTCTGCTGGCCGCTCTACTCACTCATTCACTCAGCTACTCATTCAGTGTCCAGGCCCAGGCTCCCAAAACCTATTCTTCGTCCGAAATCCTGCTGGGCCTCAAGAAGCTGAACGTGCTGGGCTCGGTCATGTACATTGCCGCTCACCCCGACGACGAAAACACCCGCCTGATTGCCTACATGGCCAACGGCCGCCTGCTGGAAACCGGCTACCTCAGCTGCACCCGCGGCGACGGAGGGCAGAACCTCATCGGCCCGGAGCTGCGCGAGCAGCTCGGCGTCATCCGCACCCAGGAGTTGCTAGCCGCCCGGCGCATTGACGGGGGCCGGCAGTTCTTCACCCGCGCCAATGACTTCGGCTTCAGCAAAACCCCCGAGGAAACCTTCACCATCTGGGACAAGGAGCAGGTGCTTTCCGACATGGTGTGGGTAATCCGGCAGCGCCGCCCCGATGTGCTCATCACCCGCTTTCCGCCCGACAGCCGCGCCGGCCACGGCCACCACACGGCCTCCGCCATCCTGGCCGCCGAGGCCTTCGAGGCCGCCGGCGACCCGAAACGCTTCCCCGAGCAGCTGAAATACGTGCAGCCCTGGAGCCCGAAGCGCCTGTTCTGGAACACCGGCTCCTTTTTCGTGAAGCCCGGCGAAAACATGGACGGCTACCTAAAGGTAGATGCCGGCGCCTTCAACCCCCTGCTAGGCCAGAGCTACGGCGAAATTGCCGCCCGCAGCCGCTCCCAGCACAAAAGCCAAGGCTTCGGCTCCGCGGCTCAGCGGGGCGAAGCCCTGGAGTACCTACAATACGTGAAAGGCGACAAGGCCAAGTCTGACCCCTTCGAGGGCATTGACCTGAGCTGGAACCGCGTGCCCGGCGGCGCGGCCGTGGGCAAGCTGATTGACGAGGTTATCCGGAAGTACGACCCCAGCAACCCCAGCGCCAGCGTGGCGGGGCTGCTGAAGGTGCGGGAGGAACTTCAGCGTCTTAGAATTAATAAACAAGATGGGTTTTGGCTGGAGGAAAAGATTCAAGCCACCTCACGGCTAATATTAGCCTGTTCTGGTGTTTACGCCGAAGCCGTGACGAAAGAACCAACATTCTCCAGTGGTACTGAAGCCCAAATAGATTATGAAGTTGTAAACCGTTCCGGGCTCCCAATAAGACTCAACAAAGTCATCGTTCAGAAGCCGTACTTCCCGGGCGACCCAGTGACTATAACCGCTGATGGACCGGAAAGTAATTCTGATCAAGCAGTGGAATTATCTTACAACAAACGGGCAACTGGTAAGGTAACAGTGGCTGGCCGGAATAACTTCCTCATTTCGCAACCCTATTGGTTACGCGAAAATGGTTCTGTTGGCATGTATAGGTTGTCGACTGGTGCTGAAGTTGGAGCTGCCGAAAACTCTGCGGTTGCTTCTGCTACTTTCTTCTTGTCAACCAATGGGACTAACGTCGAACTACTCACCGTTCCCGTTCAATACAAAAGCACCGATCCGGTAGAAGGGGAGAAGTACCGCCCGCTGGTGGTGGTGCCGCCCGTGGCGGTGAACATTGGCGGGCGTGCTTACGTCTTCGCCGACAACCAACCCAAAACGATTCCCGTGACTTTGCGCGCCGGTAAGGCGGGCGTGAAAGGCTCCGTGGCGCTGACCTTGCCGCAGGGCTGGAAGTCGGAGCCGGCCAGCTTCCCCTTCGACCTCGCCAGCAAAGACGCCGAGCAAACCGTGCAGTTCCGGGTGCAGCCCGGCGTGGGAGCCGCCGAGGGCCGCGCCGAGCTGCGGGCCGTGGCTACCGTGGACGGGCAGCCGTATTCGCGCGGCTACCAAGCCATCGAGTACAACCACATTCCCACCCAAGTGCTCTTCCCCGAAGCCGTAGCCCCGCTGGTCAAGCTGGACCTCAAGCGCAAGGGCCAGGAAATCGGCTACCTCATGGGGGCCGGCGACGAGGTGCCCGACGCCCTGCGCCAGATTGGCTACACCGTAACCCTGCTCAAGCCCGAAGACCTCACCGACCAGAACCTGCGCCGCTTTGATGCGGTAGTGTTAGGCGTGCGCGCCTACAATACCGTCGACCGGCTCAAAACTCTGCAACCCACGCTGCTGCGCTACGTGGAAAACGGCGGCAACCTGGTGGTGCAGTACGTGGTGAACCGTGGCACCGTCCTGCCCCAAATCGGGCCCTACCCACTCACGCTGTCCTCGGACCGGGTGACGGTGGAAAACGCGCCCGTCACGTTCCTGAACCGCCAACAGCCCCTGCTCAACTCGCCCAACAAAATCACGGCCCGGGACTTCGAGGGCTGGGTGCAGGAGCAGGGCCTGTACTACCCCAGCGCCTGGGACCCGAAGTACCAAACCGTGCTCAGCTCCGCTGACCCCGGCGAGAAAGCCAAGGAAAGCGCCATTCTCGTCGCCGATTACGGCAAGGGCCACTACATCTATACCGGCCTCTCCTTGTTCCGGGAGCTGCCCGCCGGCGTGCCCGGCGCCTACCGCCTGCTCACCAACATGGTGTCACTAGGGAAATAGGGCGTGAGGGGAGCGGGGTAGGAGAGTAGGCGTTATCTGTTTTACTGCAACGCCACAACCGGAGGTGACAAATCCTGGCCCTGGGCGGGAGCGAAGAACTTTCAGCAAAGATGACTTTATCGGTTCAACGGCACGAGAGGTCATTCGCTCCCGCCCGGGTGACAGGCCTACATGCCGGTTCCAAGCTAGCACGACCACGTATTTATCGTTCGAATGACTATCCGTTACTACCTGCGCCTAGCAGGGGCCGCGCTGCTGACTATTCCGGTTATCCTGCTGCTGCTGATTGAGTGGGTGGATGTCCCGCTGGCCACGTGGCTACACCAGTACGGCGAACCGGTACGGCCGTTTTTTAGCGCTGTAATGGTGGCAACTGATTACTTGTGGGGGCTTTTACATGTGCCTAGTCCGGTAGGGGTACCCTGGGCTTGGCTGTTGCTGCTCCTGCTTTTTGTACTGAGCTGGGCGCGGCGCTGGCCCCAGGCTACCATCTGGCTGGTTGTGTTCCTCTCAATGGTGGGAAGCGAAGGCCTGGGCAACTTCCTGAAAATCTACTTCAACCGCCCCCGGCCGGCTGCAATAGGGCTTCATGCTGCGCCCAACGCCGGTTTCTGGCAGCCGGTGGGCCGGTTCGATGCGTTTCCTTCGGGGCATACGGCCTGGGTGGCGGGGCTGCTGCTGCCGCTGGCGCTCCGGTTCCCGAGGCTGCGGCCCGTCCTGCTCGGGCTGATTGGGCTGGTAGCGGCCGGTCGGGTGGCCCTGGAATTTCACTGGCTCAGCGACGTGGTAGCGGCCGGGTGCCTAGGGCTGGTGCTTACCTGTGGCTTTGAAATCGGGACGTGGTGGCTGCGACCCAAAGCTGCCGGAGTTGCTGCGCTGAATGCCCGTTGAGTACGTATCTTTCGTTTTTCAATTTCCTGCTTTCCCCACCCGTGTCCTTGCCTTCCTCTGTTTCCGAACCGCAGCACCCTAAGCCCCCCGGCCTACCCTCGTGGCGCGCCTGGTACTGGCTGGTGCTGGCCGCCCTGGGGGCGGAAGTAGCCTTCTTTACCTACCTGACGCGGCTGTTTGCATGAGTGGACTGGACTGGCTGGTGCTGGGCGGCACGCTGTTGTTTATTGTGGGCTACGGCACCTGGCGCACGCGCCGGGCCGGCGACACCCTGGATGGCTACCTGCTCGGGGGGCGGCAGGCTTCGTGGTGGGGCATCGGGCTGAGCATCATGGCTACCCAAGCCTCCGCCATCACCTTTCTGAGTACGCCCGGCCAGGCTTACGACGACGGCATGCGCTTTATTCAGTTCTACTTTGGCCTGCCCGTGGCCATGGTGCTGATTGCCATTTTCGCGGTGCCCATCTACCACCGTCTGCGGGTGTTTACGGCCTACGAGTATCTGGAAGGTCGCTTTGATAGGCGCACGCGCACCTTCACGGCCCTGCTGTTTCTGGTGCAGCGCGGACTTAGCAATGGCCTTTCCCTGTACGCGCCAGCTTTGGTGCTGTCAGCCATTCTGGGCTGGAATATTCACCTCACGGTCTGGCTGCTGGGCATTGTCATGATTGCCTACACCGTGGCGGGTGGCACGCGGGCCGTCATGGTGACGCAGCAGGGGCAGGTAACGGTTATTTTCGTGGGCCTGCTGGTGGCGGGCTACCTGCTGGTGCATTACCTGCCCGCCGAAGTGGGCTTTGCCGATGCCCTGCGCCTGGCCGGTCACCAGGGTAAGCTGAACCTCGTCGATTTTCACTTCGACCCCAAGGACCGCTACAACTTCTGGTCGGGCATGACGGGCGGCTTGTTTCTGGCTCTCTCGTACTTCGGCACCGACCAAAGCCAGGTGCAGCGCTACCTCACGGGCCGCGACATTACCGAGAGCCGCCTGGGCTTGCTCATGAATGGCCTGCTCAAGATTCCGATGCAGTTCGGGATTCTGCTGCTGGGCGTGCTGCTGTTCGTGTTCTACCAGTTCAACCTGGCCCCGCTTACCTTCAACCGGCCCGTGTACATTCAGGTAGCCCACTCCGAGCAGTACGGCCCTGCCCTGCGCGAGCTGGAGCGGCAGCACGCTACCCTGTTTCAGGCCCGGCGCCAAGCCACCAGCGCGCTGGTAACGGCCCTGCAAGCCAACAACTCGGAGGCCGCCGCTGCGGCCCAAACCCACGTGCAGGCTACCCAGGCCGCCACCCAGGGCTTGCGCATCGAGGCTCAGGCCCTGCTGAAAAAGGCCGTGCCCTCCACCGAGGCCAAGGACACTGACTACGTATTTCTGACCTTCGTGCTGAATTACCTGCCCCGGGGGCTAGTAGGCTTGCTGATTGCTGTGGTGCTGAGCGCCGCCCTGGGCTCCGCCGCGGCCGGCCTTAATGCCCTGGCTTCCACTACGGTAGTTGACCTGTACAAACCCCGCCGCCCCGACCGCTCGGAAACGCACTACGTGGGCGCGTCCCGGCTGGCGGCAGTTTCGTGGGGCGTGTTGGGTATTGGTTTCGCCACCTTCGCCGCCCGCCTCGAAAACCTTATTCAAGCCGTAAACATCCTAGGTTCCTTGTTTTACGGCACCATCCTGGGGATTTTCATGGTGGCTTTTTTCCTGAAATCAGTGGGAAGCAAGGCGGTGTTCTGGTCGGCGGTGGTAGCGCAGCTGGTGGTGTTGGTGCTGTTTTTCACCACGGAAATCGGCTACCTCTGGTACAACATTCTCGGGTGCGGCGTAGTGGTGCTGGGCGGCTTGGTGTGGCCTCGCCAAACCGCTGCCCCGGCTAGCAGCACTCCGCATCCGGGGTAGGCTCAGTTTGCGCGCGCTGCCTGGTATGGCCGCACGGGTAATATGGTAAAGGCGCCTTCTGCCCACAAAAAAGCCCGCGACTTCAGGTGAAGTCGCGGGCTTTTTTGTGGGCAGAAGGCGCCAGTGATTAGAGTTTGCCAGCTTTCTTGGCTTCCATAATCAGGTCCTCGTTCATCTTCACGTAGTCAGCATTTTTAGCGTCGAGAGCCAGCTTTTTAGACTGCTCGGCGGCCGTGATGGTGCCTTTGTAATCCTTCATCTTCATGCGGATTTTAGCCTCGGTCAGTACGTTCCAGAACTTCGGGTCGGTGGCGTTGGCTTTCTGCATCCAGGCCAGGGCCTGCTTCAGATCTTTGTCGTTGTCGAGGTAGTACACGGCGGCAGCGGCCATGTCGCCGGTGCTGGGGTTGGCGTTCTTGATGACTTTCTCGTCAATCTGCGCCATCACCTTGGTTTCTACGTCGGTGGCAATTTTAAACTTGGCGCCGGTCAGCTCCCATTGCATGTCCAGGTTGGCAGTGGCGGGAGTGAGGTCGGTGAAGTTCATGGTGAAGGTTTCCACCTTGGAAGGCAGCTTGTAGGGCTTGATGGTGAAGCGAGCCACATCCTCATCATCCTTGAAGCCGTCTACATTGGCGCCCATCTTGGTGCTTTTGTTCAGCACTACAATCCACTCGGTTTTGCCGGGAATGGTGTAGATGCCGTACTCGCCGGCCGGCACCTTTTTGCCCTCTACCGTCACATCATCGGAGAATTTGATGCTGGTAGTGGCGTTAGCTCCGGTGCGCCACCGCTTGCTGAAGGGCACCAGGTTGCCGAAGGCCGCGCGGCCGCGCAGGTTGGGGCGGGAGTACACCAGCGTTACGTCGGTGAGGCCCACGCGCTGCTGAATGGTGCTTTTGGGGCTGGCGGCGGGCGTGCTGATCTGGGCCTGGGCGGCGCTGGCCAGCAGCAGGCCGCTTACCAGCAGCGTGGCGCTCAGGGAGCGGGAAGAAGACGTTAGAAAAGTCGAGGTTGACATGGCAAAAACGGCAAGTGAGAGAGAATGGATTCCGGAGTAAAAATAGCTAAAACTGGCACATAGCTCAGAAATTTAGCCAAGTGCTAATTTCGGCGGTTTGCATTACACGCGCTGGAGCGCAATCTGGTGCCGGGCTAGCAGCTGCTCTATATCGGCCGGGGTAGCCGGGGCTTGCAGGCGGCGCAAATCAAGGTAGTAGCAGGCAGCTTCCGAGGGGTAGAGCAGCAGCCAGTTAGGCTGCACCCATACCGCCCGCTTAACGCGGGACCAAGAGCTAGTAAAGGTGCCCTGGTTACTACACCCCCGAACTTCCGCAAGGCTCAGCGTAAAGTCAACTGGCTCCTGAGCAGCCGGGTTGCGGCTGTACCCCCGGCGCAACTGGTAGCGCACCAGCGCCAGCCGAAACGCAGCGTATAGGCCGGCCACCGTTAAAAACGCCACCGTCGACCAGTTCTGAATGCGGCCCAACTCCCGCACCTCCAGCCCCACGCTCAAGGCCAGCAACGCTATGGCCGCGACCAGAATCCACTGGGCCCGCCGCGTAGCCGGCCGGGCCCGCCACAGCCGGAAGTTCACGGTCACGTAGTCCTCCGCCGTCATCCGAACGTTGGGCAGGACCAGGGCAGGCAAGTTGGTGGAGGCGGCAGCTGGCATAACCCTGCGAAAGTAGCTTACACCACGGCAACTTCCTGATGCGGTAGGGCATGAAAAAGGGTGAAGTCCTGCTTCGCCCTTTTAAACCACACTTATTTAAATAAACACGGGCCTAGGTCAGCTCAAACTGCAGTTTCAGCAGGTTGGCGTAGAGGCCGTTTTCGCTGTGGGCTAGTTCCTCGTGGGTGCCTTGCTCTACGATGCGGCCACCGTCGATAACCAGGATTTTATCCACTTTACGGATGGTGCTGAGGCGGTGGGCAATGATGATGCTGGTGCGGTTCTGCATCAGCTCATCCATGGCCTGCTGCACCAGCTTTTCTGACTCGCTGTCGAGGGAGGAAGTGGCTTCGTCGAGGATGAGGATGGCGGGGTTTTTCAGGATGGCGCGGGCAATGGCAATGCGCTGGCGCTGCCCCCCGGACAGCTTGATGCCCCGCTCGCCCACCAGCGTGTCCAGGCCCTCGGGGAAGGAGCTGATGAACTGCCAGGCGTTGGCCTTGCGGGCGGCCTGCACAATTTCCTCGTCGGTGGCGGTAATTTTGCCGTAGGCAATGTTTTCACGGATGGAGCCCCCGAACAGGATGGTTTCCTGGGGCACAATACCAATGTGGCGGCGCAGCTCCGTGAGGTCATACTGCCCAATGTCGCGCCCGTCAACCACAATGCTACCCCCGCTCAGCTCATAGAACTGCATCAGCAGCTGCACAATGGTCGATTTGCCCGCCCCCGAGGGGCCTACCAGCGCAATCTTCTCGCCGGCCTGAATTGCAAAACTGATGTCCTGAAGAACAGGCAGGTCGGGGCGGGTAGGGTAGCTGAAGGCGACGTGCCGGTACTCAATGTTGCCGTGTACTTGCAGGGGTAGGGCGCCGGGCTGGTGGGTTGGCTCGGTGGGCTCGTCCAGGATTTCCAGGATGCGCTCCGAGGCGCCCAGGGTGCTTTGCACTTTGCCGTACAGCTCGCCCAGGCCAGCCACCGAGGCCCCGATAAACATGGTGTACAAGGCAAACTGCGTTAGGTCGCCGATGGTCATCTGGCCGGCTTGCACCAGGGTAGCAGCCCGCCACAGCACCAGCACAATGCCGCCGAACAGGCCAATAATCACGAAGGACACAAAGCCGCCGCGGTAGAGGTTGCTTTTCAGGGCGGCCCGCACGGTGTTGGTGAGCGAGGCAGTGTAGCGGCCCGTTTCGAACTGTTCGTTGGTAAACGCCTTCACCGTATTGATGCCCTGCAAGGTTTCCTCCACAATGACGTTGGTTTTGGCCAACTCGTCCTGGGTGGTCTTGGCTAACACTCGGATCTTCTTGCCAAACACCATGGCCAGCACCACAATGGGCGGAAACGTCAGGAGCATAAACAAGGACAGCTTCACCGATACCACCATGATAAACACGATGCCCGCCAGCAGCGTCATCACCTGCCGAAACAGCTCGGCCAGGGTCAGGGAAAACGAGTCCTGAATGATGCCAACATCGGAGGTAATGCGCGAGGTAATGGCGCCCACCCGGTGTTTCTCGAAGTAAGGAATGGGTAGGGAGACGAACTTCTGGTAGAGCGCCTGCCGAATATCACGCACCGTAAACTCGCTCACCTGCGTGAAAAACCAGATGCGACCGAAGGAAAACAACCCCTGCAACAGAATAAGAACCGCGAAGCCCAGGGCAATCTGGTTGATGGTAACCACCGTGCCATTGGGTAACACCAGGGGGTGGCCGCTGGCCGCATCAGCTAGCTTGCCAATCAGCCAGGGGAAGGCCATGGTGCTGGCGCTGGACAGGGTCAGGAGTACCGTGCCGATGCTGAACTTGGCGCGGTAGGGTAGGGTGAAGCGAAAAATCCGCAGCCCCTGCTGGAAGCTTTGCTTGGTTAGTTTCTTTTTGGGCAGTTCCGAATTCACATCGGTACCACTACTGTTGAGTCCACTTCGGGCCATTGTGTGTTAGAAGTAAGAACGGAGAAGTGAGAACGGAGAAGGGCTCGGGAACTGCCGGAACGCTTCTGAGTTCTCACTTCTCAGCTCTTATGTCGGTAAGAATCAATCAATTATTCAAATTTTGGTTTGCCCTGCTCTACTTTAAGCCCCTCGGAGTTGCCGAACGGGATGGGCAGGCGCACCTGGGTAGGAATAGCCTGGCCCTTGCGGGTAGCCGGCTTCCAGGAAGGCATCTGGCCCAGCACCCGCAGCGCCTCCGTGTCGCACTCCGGCGAGAGGGGCTGCACTACGGAGGGGTTGGTCAGGTGTCCGTCGGCTTCCACAGTGAAGGTCATGACCACGTTGCCGCTGATTTGCTTGACGCTGGCCGCTTCCGGATACTTTAAATTCTGCTGGAAAAACGTGTTTAAGCCCTGGGCACCGCCCGGAAACTGCGGGGGCGCGTCGGGCCGGTTGGGGGCTGGCTTGGCCTGGGCCTGCATCCGGCCCGGCTTTAGCTCAATCGGCTGCTTGGCGATGCTTGAGCCGGCCGTGGTTTGCTGCGCCTGCGCCGCCCCGGCGGTGAAAGCTACAAGCAGAAAGAGGAAGAACAGATGTTTCATAGGGTTGGTTGGGTAGGTCGTAGCGTAGTAGGAAAGTCAAGCCCTAGCACAGCATGTAGAGGCGCAGCCGAAACACCTTGCTTACTCAACGTCAGCCTCAGACGATATGCTGTGGCTGCGTCTTTGCATGACGCTCAACAAACTCTTACAACAGGCAAAGGTACGTTCCCTTAACAACCCCTATGCAACAGGGTTCAATTCCAGATTGCGGGCGCGCGAAATTGCTAGCAGGCCTAGGAAGGTAAGGAATCCGTTCAGAATCAGAATCTCAAACCCAAACTCGTAGCCCCACCAGGTTTTAGAGTTGGCGTTAATGAACCAGGTGAGCAGGGGCGCCACCACGCACACGGGCAGCACCAGCTTATCGTGCAGGCCCCGGCTGGTGAAAATGCCAAAGGAATAGAGCCCCAGCAGTGGCCCGTAGGTGTAGCCAGCGGCCTTGAACACGGAGGTAATCACGCTCTGGTCGTTGATGGCCCGGAAAATCAGGATAATCACGATGAGGACCAGTGAGAACCCGAAGTGAGTAGCCTGACGGATGCGCTTCTGCTGGGCCTCCGGGTACTTGCTGATTACCAGCATGTCTACGCAGAAGGAGGTAGTAAGCGCCGTCAGGGCGGAGTCGGCGGAGGCGTAGGTGACGGCAATGATGCCCAGGATAAACACGATGCCCGCAAACAGCGAGAAGTGGTTGGTGGCCAGCAGCGGAAACACATTGTCGCCGATGACTTTGCCGGTAGTCGGGTTGGTAGGCAGACTGATGCCTTTGGCGGCCGCAAACTGGTAAAGCAGCACGCCCAGCGACAGGAAAAACACGTTCACCAGCACAATGGCAATGGTAAACCAGAACATGTTTTTCTGGGCGTCCTGCAGGTTGCGGCAGCTCAGGTTTTTCTGCATCAAATCCTGGTCGAGGCCGGTCATGACAATCGTGATAAAGGCCCCTGAGGCAAACTGCTTCCAGAAAAACTTGTCGTCCTTGGGGTCAGAGAAGTACACCTGCGACATGGCACTTTCCTTTACCGTTTTCACCAGCCCGGCAAAGCCCAGATTCAGCTCGTCGGCCATCAGGTAAATGCTCACGGCCACGCACACAAGCATGGCCATTGTCTGGAAGGTATCGGTCCAGAGAATGGTTTTAAGGCCTCCCCGGAAGGTGTAGAGGTAGATCAGAAAGATGCTGACCGACACGGTCACGGCAAACGGCACGCCCAGCTGGTCGAACACGGCAAATTGCAACACGCCTGCCACCAGAAACAGCCGAAATGCGGCCCCCACCGCCCGGGAAATCAGAAAGAACAGCGCCCCGGTTTTGTAGCTCCAGAAGCCGAACCGTTGCTCCAAATACGTGTAGATGCTCACCAGCCGCATGCGGTAGTAGAGCGGCATGAGTACTGTGCCAATGACCACGTAGCCAACGGTATAGCCCAGCACCACGGCCATGTAGCTCCAGCTCTGGGAGGCCACCATGCCCGGAATCGAAATAAACGTAACGCCCGAAAGCGAGGTGCCAATCATAGCAAACGCCACCATGTACCAGGGGGCGTTGCGGTTGGCAATAAAAAACGATTCGCTGGTGGCCTTCCGGGAGGTGAGGTAGGCAATGATGATGAGGACCACGAAGTAGCCCGCAATCAGGCTCAGCACAAGGGTAGGGGACATTCGTTAGTTGTCAGTTATTGGTTTGCCAGTTGTCAGGCGAAGCGTGGACAGCTGACCCAATCAAAAATAAAACGGTATCAAAGCTACCAACTAGTCACCAACAATCGGCCAGTTACGGCTAACTGTTGCTCGTTAACCCGAAACCCGCCTAACTCCGCTACGCTCGGCCCAAGGGGCTTACTCAGGCAATCCGGAGCCCGCCTGGCCTGTCTACCACGACTTGACAACCGACGACCACCAGCCCGCAGCCACTGCCTACTCCCACTCCGCCCAGCGCAGGACCTCGCCCACGGCCGGCACGTGCAACTCGCCCCGCAGCATCTGGCCGTGGGCTACCATTTGCAGCTCCCGGATGGGCTCGGAGGCCGGCTCATCGGAGAGGTCGAAGGTGCCGTAGTGCATGGGCACGACATGGCCGGCCCGCAGCAGGTTGGCCGCTTTAGCCGCCTCGTGGGGGTTCACGTGGCTCATCTGCATCATATAGGGCGGTTTGTAGGCTCCAATGGGCAGCAGCACAATATCCAGGGGGCCAAACTGCTTTTCGATTTCCTCGAAATGGCCGGCCAGGGAAGTATCGCCCATAAAGTAGATGGTGCGGCCGTCGGGTAGGCGCAGCAGGAAGGAGCCCCACAGCACCCGGTTCATATCGAATAAGCCGCGGCGGTGCCAGTGCGAAGCGGGCAGGTAAAACAGCTCAAACGGCGCCTCGGGCCCCAAATCGAACTGCTGCCACCAGCCGGCTTCCTGCACGGGTAGGCTGCGGGCCATACCCCGAACCAGCCGGCCCATACCCAGGGGCCCAAACGCCCGCAACTGCGGATTCTGCCGGGCCAGCTGCTTGATGGATTTCTCGTCCAGATGGTCGCGGTGGCCGTGGCTGAGCAGCAGGTAGTCGAGGCCCGTGAGGTCCTCGGGCCGGCAGGGCAGAGGGTGGCGGTGGCGCAGCCCCAGGGACGAAAACAGCACCGGGTCGAAGAGCAGAGTTTTGCCGGCTACGCGCAGCAGAAACGAGGCGTGCCCCAGCCACACTAGGCCGTCTTCCTGACTTTTCAGAAAAGCCGTGCAGTCTACTACGTCGGGTACCCAGGTATCGGCCTTCTTTTCCTCCTTCTGCGGATTTTCGCTTAGCTGCCACCGAATGACGGTGCCGAAGTTAGGCTCGTACAGCTCCTCTCCGTTGCAGTATTCGGCTCCAATCATCTTGTTGCCGGGGTAGCCCTTCCTGATGATGGGTAGCTGGGGGTTACTGACGAAGTGGGGAGTGGGGGCCATAAGGCGCGGCAGAAAAGAAGCGGTAAAAATCGGTCAAAGAAACGCTAAAAAGCCGTCATCCTGAGCGGGAGCGAAGGACCTTATTACGTTAGCCCGGTAATCGTACGAACGACTTGCGCTAACGTGATAAGGTCCTTTACTCCCGCTCAGGATGACAGAGGTTTACGGTCGGAATGTTAAAATCCGGAAGGTGCGCCCGTGCCGTACAGCGGCGAGTAGGCTCCCGGGTAAGCCGTAGCCCCGTTGCTGACGCGCACCCCACCCGAAACGGAAAAGTTTTCGGTGATGTGGTAGTCGGCGCGCAGATTAACGCCGGAGCCCAGGTTGCCGCCGAAGCCCGCGTACGGATTCACCGGCAAGCCGGCACTAGGCGAAAGGTCCTTCCAGGCGGAACCCGTGAGTAGCAGCCGCGGCGACAAGGCGTACTGTCCGCCGCCCTGAATAAGGTAGCGGTTCTGAGCGGCGGCCAGGCGGTTGCCTTCGCCAAAAGCCGCATAAGCCGTGCCCGGCATGGTGCGCAGGAAAATAACGCCCCCGAACACGGACAAGCGCGGCGTAACCGGCACCGATACGGTTGGGCTGAGGTAAGTAGCCGAACCGTAACGGCCCGCAAACATGGCGCCGGCGTTCAGGCTGTAGGAAGGCCGCAGCCCCAGGCGCGGCGCTGGCGCCTGGGGCTGAACCTGTGCCTGCGCGGCCCCGGTCAGAAGGGCGCCAAAAGTCAGAAGGGAGAGGAAACGAAGCATAGCGAGGCGGCCGGAGCCGTTGGGTGAACCGGCAACTAAGGTACGAAACGCCGGGCGGCCGGTCAGCGTGCCCGGATCCGAAAAAACAGCCAACTTCGCCGGCAAGTTATTGTCAAGGTTATGTCTGAATTTCAATCCTACCAGCGCTTTCCGAACGTGGAAGTGGCGCAGCCCCTGCTTCAGCTGCTGCACCAGCATAATATTCCCTACGAAACCAAGCTCGACCAGCCCCGCATCGATCCGTCGTTTGCCTTTAATCCCACTAATTCCTACTTCGTGGTGCAGCTGCGGCCCGAGGATTTCGATATTGCGCGCACCCTGGAGCTGGACGCCAACGACGCCCTAACGGTCAGCGCCGCCCCCGACCACTACCTGTTCAGCTTCTCCGACGAGGAACTGCTCGACGTGCTACTCAAGCCTGATGAGTGGAACAGCTTCGACGTGGCCCTGGCCCGCCGCATCTTGCGCCAGCGCGGCCACGACGTGAGTCCGGCCCTGACGGAGCGCCTGCGCCAGCAGCGCCTCCAGGACTTGGCCCGGCCCGAACCGCCGCAAAAGGCCTGGATTCTGTTTGGTTATGCCATGGCCTTGCTGGGCGGCATTGTGGCCGTGTTCATTGGCTGGCACTTGTATTCACACAAAAAGCAGCTACCCAACGGCCAGCAGGTGCTAGCCTTCCAGCCCCGCGACCGGGCCCACGGCCTCCGCATTGTGGTGTTGGGCGGCGTGTGCTTTTTGCTGGCCCTGGCATCCCGGTTTCTCCTGGGTAGCTAACAATGGCAGAAACGTCTAGCATCTTTGGTCGAATAATAGTGTAAAACTTGTACTTTGAGCCGAGTAACTGCATTATCCTAACCTTTCATTTTAACTGCTTCCATGGAAGAATTTGTACCCCAAGAGCAACAAGACGCTCAGCCTACCCTGCGCATCAGTGCCGAAGATGCGGCCCGGATTCAGGGCGCTTTTATGCAGCAAGTGTACGGCTGGATGGCCGGTGCCCTGGCCCTAACCGGCGGCGTTGCTATGCTGGTAGCTTCTTCGGAGCTGGCGCTGGAATTTATTTTCAGCCACATCGGCGTTTTTCTGGGCTTGTTCCTGGTGGAGGTGCTGCTGGTGAGCTTTCTTGCCCGCAAAGCCCTGGAGTGGTCGGTGGGAGTTACCTCGGGCGTGTTTATGGCCTATGCGGTAGTAAGCGGCGTGACACTGAGCGTGATTTTCATGGCCTACACCATGGGCTCCATTGCCTCCACTTTCTTTATCACGGCCGGCACGTTCGGCGTCATGAGTCTCTACGGCTACTTCACCCGCACCGACCTTTCCCGCTGGGGCAATATCCTGATGATGGGGCTGGTTGGGCTGATTCTGGCCTCCGTGGTAAACTTGTTTCTGCACAGTGAGGTGCTTTACTGGGTGGCTACCTTCGTCGGCGTCATCGTCTTCGTGGCCCTCATTGCCTACGATACTCAAAAGCTGAAAATGCTGGCCTTCATGGGCCTGGAAGACGAAGCCACCGACCGCAAAGCAGCCGTGCTGGGTGCCCTCATCCTCTACCTCGATTTCATTAACCTGTTCCTGCTGCTACTCCGCATTTTTGGCCGTCGGCGATAGTTGTGAGGTAGTGAGGGGGGGAGCCTCGGCAGCTGCCCGCTCACCTTTTGCCTTGTATACCGAAATAGAACAAGCCCCTACTCTCAGCGCGAGGGTAGGGGCTTGTTCGGTGTAGTCCGCGGCAGATACCGGCGGCTAATTGCCAGGCGCTGGTTACTTGGCTTTGCTAGCTAGCCAGGCCGCCCGGAATTTTTTCTGGGCCTTGGACAGCGGCCGGCCCGCCTGCTCGAATGGTACTACCTCCAGGTCGGAGTTTTCCTGGAGGGTAATGGGTAGGGTCCGCACCCCGTCCCGGGCCCGCACTTCCGCCTGTATCACGTCGCCGGGCTTGTGGGTGGAGAGGAAGGTCTGCACCGTTTTGGCATTGGTGGGCTTCTGGCCGTCCAGCTTCACTACCACATCCTCCCGGTCGAGGCCCGCCAGGTAGCAGGGGCTGCCCAGCAGCGTAGTGCCCAGCGTGGCGCTGCTGTCAGGGTTGAACTGTAAGCGCGCCTCGAAGCTAGCCTGCCCGGCGTGGGCCCGGCGCACCAGCAAGCCGGCCGGGGCCAGCAGCGCATCGTAGTTGGGCAACGCATGCCCCGTGATGTGCTGGCGGAAGAACTGGCCGGCAAAGGTGGTATCCTTGGTTACTTCGCCTAGCACCCGCTGGAGGTCGCGCAGGGTGTAGGGCTTGGCCGGGGCGTAGTTCTGCTGAGCGCCGTGCTGCTGCCACAACGTGCGCATGTACGTGTCAAGGTCGGTCTTGAAACGCTGCCGGAGCTCCAGATCCAGCGCCAGCGCGTTGCCCGCCCCAATGTAGTAGTAGCTCAAATAGGTATTCGATCGGTTGCTGGGGTCAATGGCGGCGGCGGCATCCACGAAAGGGGCCTGCTGGCTCATCTGCACCGGGGAGTAGCGCTTAGGTCCGGGCATGGTCAGCATGGCATCCACAATACCGCTGAGGGCCTCCTGGCAGTACTGCTCATCGGTGTACACGCCGGCCCGGCGCAACAGCAGCTCGCCGTAGTACTGGGTAAACCCTTCAGCAAACCACAGGTTGCTGCTCATGTTGGCCCGCTGAAAATCAAACGGCTCCAGGTCCTGCGGGCGGAGGCGCTCCACGTTCCAGCTGTGGAAAAACTCGTGCGACACGGTGCCCAGGTTGTCCAGAGCGCCCGGGCCGCGCAGGGGGCGGTTGCTGGTAAGGCTAGTAGAGTTGCGGTGCTCCATGCCGTCGGAGCTGGTCTGGGGCAGGTAGTTGGCCACGAAGGTGTAGCGCCCAAAATCGTACTCCGGCAAGCCCCCGAAGATGGCGGCGGCTTCTTTTACTACCTTCTTGGTTTGGGCTACGTAGGCGTCCAACTCGGCCGGCGTGCCTTCGTGTAGCACCTGCATTTCAATGGTTTTACCCTGTTCCTGCCAGGAGCGAACCTGCTGGGCTCCCAGGGAGGTAGGCGAGTCCATGAGGTATTGCAGGTTGGGAGCCATCCAGACCTCGTTGGCCGCATTGGGCCGCAGCTGGGAGGCCACCGTCCAGCCCTGAGGAAGGGCAAACGTCACCTGGGCCGGGCGTTGCTCCAGCCCCTGCGCGTAGGCCAGGGTAGCCGGTATGTTCAGGTGGGCGTGGCGGGCATCAATGCCGGCGTAGGTACCGTCGGTCCGGTCGCCGAACAAGGTATAGGTGAAAATCACCGTGCCATCGTGCCCGGCTACGGTCCAGCCGTAAGGGTCGGGGCGGCTTACAGTCAGGGTGTTGCCCTTGGAGTCGGTGGCCTGCACGTCGTACACATTCTTGGCGAATTCGTGGAGGGCGTAGCGGCCGGGCGAAGAGCGGGCCATGCGCACTTGCAGGGGGCCGGCGGGTAATTCCTGAAACGTAGCAATGATGCGGGCTTCGTGGTGCACCGCATTCGGGAAAGCAAGTTTGTACTGAACCGGAGCCTGGGCCTGAACCTGAATCGGTTGGCTGAACGCTAGGGGCAGGGCCAGCAGCCACAGCGCGGCGGATTTCCGCATGATCATACGCAAAGAAATAGAGGAGGAGAAAGGAACTGCTAACCTAACAGGTCTTGGCCAGAGCTGAGAAAGTTATTTATCAGAATCCAGCAAGGTCAGCCTTGAAATACCAGGTAACCAGGCTACTCCTCGTTTTGCAAGGAGCGGCTACCGCCAGACGCTGGCCGCTACCATGCCGCCAAAAAACTGACCCGCGGGAGTAGAAACACGCCCCAGCCGGGCTAGCTCGTCCTCAATTGGCGGGCGGCGGCGGGCCCTAATGCCAGTGGTAAGCCCGAAAAACCAGTACATCAGCGTAAGCAACACGTGCTGCCACCACGTCCGAGGTCGGGCAAAGTCGGCCAGCAACCACCGGCCGCCGGGAGTCAGCAAGCTGCCTAGCCGCTCCGTGATGCTACGAAGGCGGACGGGTTCAAATAAATCGAGAAAAAAGAACGTAACGACGGCATCGAAGCAAGAACTTGGCGGCAGGCTGGCTTCAGTGCCCAGCCGGAACTCAATTTGGCCGAGGTGCTGGGGCAGGTGCCGTCGGGCCCAGGCCTTGCTGCGGGCCAGCATACGCGCTGATGCCTCCACGTACACCACCCGCGCCTTGGGCTGCAGCCTTAGCACCTGACCCAGCACCCAGCCCGTGCCCCCGCCGATAATAAGCACGTGGGGCAAACCGTCGGGTAGGCCGGTATAGAGCGCTGCCTGCTGGGCCCGTTGCAGGCTCCGGCCATACACCAACCGGGCCAGCGGGTCGTAGAAGGAAGCCACGAAATCAAAACCTGAATCAGGCAGGTAAGGCATGCACAAAGCTAGCTGCCAATTCGGGTAGCAAAGCGGAGCTGGCCGCCAAACCAGCGCTGACTTCGTATGTAAGGGCTATGACTAGTCATTTGCGCCGGTTGCTGGCCGGCATTACCTTGTTTCTGACGGAATTTGCCATTACCCTGGCCCTAGGTACGCTGGGCGTCGTCATTTTTCTGGCCCTGGGCCGGGAAGTGTTCGACCAGGACGCCGCTACCTTCGACGCGCAGGCGTTCCGCTGGTCGCGGCAGGTGTTGGGGGCCGAGCGCCAGCAGTGGGTAGAAGGCGTGACGTTTCTGGCCTCCCGCAACTTTATTTCCGGGGCCGCCAGCTTGCTCATCAACTGGTTTCTGCTGGTGCAGCGCCACCGGTGGTATTCCCTGCTGATACCGGTGGTTGCCCTGGGCAGCATCACGCTGAACTTGGTGCTCAAGCAGCTTTACCAGCGGCCCCGTCCGCTACTGCCGCTCACCTCGGCCTCGGGCCTGAGCTTTCCCAGCGGGCACGCCATGATATCAGCCTCCTTCTACGGCCTGCTCATATACCTGGTCTGGACGCACGTGCGCCGGCCGGCTTGGCGCTACGCCTTGGTAGTGGCACTGCTGGCCCTGATTCTGCTCATTGGCCTGACGCGCGTGTACTTGCGGGTGCACTACGCTACCGATGTACTGGCGGGCTTCACGGCCGGGGCGGCCTGGCTGGTAGTGGCCATTCCACTGCTGAAAAAGGTGGAAACGATAGTAAAAAAGCAATTCAAAAATCGGTTGCAATCAGCTGAAAAACAGCCTACATAGAGCAGAATCGAAATATTTGAGCAGATATTTTTCGGGTTTTTTTGTAGAAAAGCTTGACACACGTCAAAAAAGCCTCCTATCTTTGCAGCATCAAATGACCCCCACACGGGCAGTCAAATGATAAAAGTGCTGCGCTTGTGGCGAAATTGGTAGACGCGCTGTCTTCAGGCGGCAGTTCCGAAAGGTGTGAGAGTTCGAGTCTCTCCGAGCGCACGAAAGCCGATCCAGTAATGGGTCGGCTTTTTTGTTTTAGCCTTTCTCAGCTTCTGGCCGCAGCTAATCGGGTTTTGGTTTGCGTACTTTCAGGCAGCTTGCTACCTCAGTGCTTTATGAAGTTCCTACCTACTCGGCTCGTTGCGCTTTTTGGCTTCCTGACGGTTGAGGTGGCGGTAGTCGGGGGCGTGTTTTTGGGGGCAGCCCTCCTGTTTTTCTACATGACCCGCGTCGTGTTCGTTGCACACTCAGTGCAGTTTGATGAGTGGGCTTTCCAGCAGATGGATGCCCTACGCGCGGCCAAACCCACGCTGACGCCGCTGGTAGCGGGCCTCACCTTCTTTGCCTCCCTGCCGTTTCTGGTGACGGCCGGAATCGGTATTCCGGTTGCGCTACGCCTGCGCGGGCACCGCCGGGAAGGACTGGAAATATTGTTGGCCGTAGCCGGAGCGGCCCTGTTCAATCAGCTCCTGAAAACGCACTTCCAGCGCGTTCGGCCCAGTTCGGCCTTGGTGTTTCAGCAGGGCCTGAGCTTTCCCAGCGGCCACGCCATGATTGGGCTAGCCTTGTACGGCTGCCTGGCCTGGCTGCTGTGGCGGCACCGTCGTCACCCCGTCTGGGCGGTTCTGCTCCTGCTGTTCGCCATCCTCATCGGCCTGACGCGCGTGTACCTGCATGTGCACTACGCCACCGACGTGGCCGCCGGTTTCGCGGCTGGTCTGCTCTGGCTTATCCTGTTGCGCACCGCCCTGCGGCTCTGGTGGCGGGAAGAAGCGAAGTTGTGATGTAGTGAGTTACTACATGCTGACATGGCGAGCAAGGCGCGGCTACCCTTCCCCTCCGCAGTGCTACCCCCTGAAATGCAACAAGCCCTTACCTCCGTGCTGGAAGTAAGGGCTTGTTACTTTGTAGCGCTAGGTACAGAAGCAAGAAAAGATGGCGTCGGATCTGCCTTGTCCTGGCAGTACTAACCACTCACTTAATCACTGAATCGCCAACTCATAGTTTTACCTGCACCCGCAGGGCTAGTAGGCCCTTTACGCCTTGCAGTTCCTCCAGTTCCAGATGCTCTACTTCGGGCTCCAGCATGCCCCGGTCCTGGAGGTAATCGATGTATTCCACATACTCGTCGGCTTCGCGCTGCTGAGAGTACACCAAGGCAATTTTCCCGGGTTGGGTTAGCCGCTCGCCGGTACCCTGGATGGTGGCCTTATCGATGCGCTTCTTGATGATTTCGTAGCGAATGTTATAGGCCCCGTCCACATCAAATTGGCGCTCATCCTGGCGGAAGCGGATGCTCAGGGGCTGGCTATGAATGAGGATAAGCTGGGTGGTTTCCAGCGGCACGGGTAAGGTAGGCTTGAGCGCGGCGGTGCGGCGGGTAATTTCAACCATAACCAGCAGCTGCCACAGGCGCAGGTTTTTCAGGAAAACTAAGTCAAAGGGCTTATTTTCTACCAGAGAAGCGCCCACGTAAATGTTGTGCTCCACGCCATCGGTTTTAAACCGCTGGAAGTAGTGCGGGAACATGGCCTGAGCCTTGGCATCTTCCTCATCCAGGTAGCTGCTAACGGCGTCGTTGAGCAGGGTAGTGGTTTCCTCGAAGGCCTTGCGCCGCTTATAAAGGATGCCCAACTCGGGGTCAATGTTAGACCAATACTGAGTGATAATGGGCCGCAACTCCGCGTTGTTCTGGCTCAGGTACTCGAACAAGGGCTCTACTTCCGTTCTGAGCGACTCGAAAATACTTACTTCGTCGCCCGTCAGGATGCCCTGGCGCAGGCGGCGCAGGTTTTTGTTAACGTAAAACTTCAGCTCGTCGAGGATGGGTAGCTGCTGAAACTCGGAGGCCTTCTTCAGCACTTTTCCGGCCAGGGTGAGGTGCTCAATCAAGTCGCCCTGAATGGCCTCATTCCGGGCCGTGCTGCTGCCGCGGATGTCACTGGAACCGTGGAGCGGGTATACATCATGAAACACGATGTCCTCCATTTCAGCGCCTTTGTTGCCGTCCTCCAGCTTTTGAAGCAGATTTTGGGCCGCATCCGTGAAGCGCCATTCCATGGTGGGGTGAATGGCCGTGAACTTCTCCTTGATAATGGCCTGCACCCGGGTCTGGATGTCCTCGGCGTTGCGCTTTACCGCCACCGCAAACAAGGGCACAAACTGGTTCACGTTTTCCAGGCTGAACTCGTTCAGGTCGCTTACGTTGGGCGAGCCCAGCTCCAGCAGCCCCACAATATCGTCGCCGTAGGGCAGCAGGGCCAGAATGGCGGAGCGGATGCCCAGGCTCAGAATCTGCTGGCGCAAGTCTTCCGGAATGTCGGCTTGCTCCACGTCTTCCAGCACCAGGGGCTGGCGGTCGGCCCAGAGGCGGCTATAAATCTGGCGGAAGCCAGAGCCGGCGTCGGGGCTGTGGAGCTGCTTGGTCAGGAAGCTGTGGTTGATTTTGCGGCCGAAATCCACGAAAGCTCGTTTCTTTTCGTCATAGGCCGCTATGCCCAACTGCAAAAACGGCCGTCCGAACAGCACCCGCAGCTTTTCCTGAATCTGCTCCAGCCGGTCGGAGGCCTGCAGCACGTCCCGCTCCAGCAGGTCGTATTTCAGCTCCGAGAGAATTTCCTGCTCCGTCACATCCACCAGGTGCAGAATGTTGAAGCCGACCAGCTCAAAGTGCTCCGGCGGTAGCATCTGCTGCCATAAATCGGCGCGGTGGGGGTTGCGGGCCAGCTGGTCGAGCTGCTGCGGAGTCAGCTCCGGCTTATCGCCGTGTACCCGAATCTGGACGAAAGTAGAGTTAAATTCTACCCCGTAGTGGCGGTAGAGGCCAATGCTGTAGTCGGGCACGGTAAAGATGATGGTGCCCTGCAAGGGTAGGTGCACCCCATATACCTTCTCCAAAATAAGCTGATAGGCCATGCGGGTGGTGTACACCTCCAGCGTGCGCATATCAATATTCAGGGGCTGCTTAATGGATTTGGACGGGTTCAGCAAGACCTCCGCAAAGCGCGGAGTATGGTAAAAGCTGTGGCGCTGAAACGGCGCAATGGCGCCGGCAATGTCCGTATCGAAGGAAGCGGGCGGAAATACGGCCAGCATCAGTGCCTCCACCAAGTCGCAGTTGCACTCCAGCAGCTTCAGGTCCGTGATGTTGCCACGCGACCAGTCGGCGCTAGCTACCTGCTCGCTCACGGCCCGGGCCAGCATGGCTACCCCTACGTTCTGAGATTCCTCGCCGGCGCGCCAGTAATCAATCAGCGGCTCCAGGCTGAGCGTGGTTTTAAACGGAAAAGTAGGCGTGACGGCCGCAGTAGGTTCTTTCAGCATAATACACAACGGCGCTATTCCCGGGCTACTGAACAGGTACGGCAGAGAAATAACGCTGCCGGTTATACGGCTGTTGCGGCCGGTTGGTCGTGCTCAGGCTGGCCGAACACTATTAGAATTATCAATAGGAAGTTGAATAGCTTCCGGCGGTTACTGCGGAGCCTACATGTGGCTACCGGCGGGTAAGCACAATGGGAATTAATTGATTGTTGGCAGCCGGGTCCGTCAGGTAGAATTGCTGGCTAACGCCCTTGTTATCGGTTGTTACTACCCGCTTGCCCGTGTTCAGGTAGCAAGTGCAGCAGCCATCGGCCTGGTAGTCTGTGGTCAGCTCAACCTGGTTTATCTGATACCGATAAATAGGAACCGCCCGCCGGCTTTTGGCCAGGTACAGGGTATAGGTGTACTGGTCGAGCTTGCGGTTGCCAACCTGGCTGAAAGGAGTGGCGTTGTTGATGACCAAGGGTTGGGTTAACACTGCAACGGAGTCAGTGCCGCGGGCAATGAAGGTAGTGTCAGCGCGGGGCTGCTGTTTCGGGTCTCGCGGCACCCGGGTTACAAACACGGTGTCGATATCAGCAGCGCGAAAGCCCGCAACGGGGTCCGACGAAAACCGGAACCCAATGGCGTCGGCGTAGGCATCCTCGCACTCACAGGATACGGAGCCGCAGCAGGCCGCTACCAGCACGGTAGTAGCCACAAGCAATAACCAGGTAACAAAACAACGCAGCATAGAGCGTAAAGATAGTGGGCCGCCCTTGAGCCACCCACGGCCGCCAGCGGAAAGGTGGCGCCACGGCCCCCTCCAACAGGAAAATAAGCCGGTCGGCCCAGGCCAACCGGCTTATCTAACGGCAGCGCAGCCCAGATATTGGCTGCCCGCGTATCTGGCTACTGCTTCACAAAGCGGCGGGTTTCTGAGCCGGCTTGGGTGGTAATTTTAAAGTAGTAAGTGCCCGCCGGCAAGTCAGCTACGTTTACTGCCAACGTGTGCTGGCCCTTTTCCACGTTGGCCTGCTGGGCCACTGTGCGCAGGGTATTGCCGCGGCCATCGAGCAGCTCGACGGTTACCGGACCGGCCTTCTTTACGGCGTACTCCAGCTGGCTGGTGCTCACCGCAGGGTTAGGATACACGCCCAAAGTGTTACCCCGCTCAGCGCCAGCGGAAGCATTAACGGGTGCATTGGGGTTGAGCAGCAGGAAGGTAACGGGCTGGAAATACCGGCGGGCCCCAGCATGGCGCTGGCGCTTGCCCGCCCACGCAGTGCGTTTCTGCGGCTGCTCAGGGGTAGCCGTGCGAGCCAGAATGGCCTTGGTATCGGCCGCCCATTTTTCGCGCTGGGGCTGTACTTCCTGGGCCAGCTTGGCAATGTCGCCTTCGTACTTCTGGGCCAGCTGGGCTACGTTCTGCAGAATGACCTTGGTTTCGGCGCGCAGCTGCTGGAGCTGCTGTTTCTGGGTTTCGGTAAGCTCGGGGCGGGTGCTGGCGGGCGTACCAGCGGGCCGGAAGCTCTGGCGCAGCGCTTTGCCTTTCTGGCGGGTTTCCTTAAGCTGGGCACGGTAGAGCGTGAGCTGGGCTTTGTCGGAGGTAGTCAGCTGCGCCTCCAACTTCTGCCGCTGCTGGCGCACCGTGGGCAGCACATTCAGCTGGTAGTATTCGCGGAGTTCTTTGCGAGCGGGAGAAGCCTGGCGGGCCTGTTGCGTATTCTGGGCTTGCACAGCCGAGCCCCCCAGAAGCAGGGACAGGGCCAAAGCGAGCGTAATGGCTTTCATACGAAGTGAAATGGTAGTGTGGGAAAAATGAAGGAGTATCCGGATGCACTGGCATAGATGCCGCCGCTGAGGCAGGGTTTAATCAGGGCACGAAAAAACCGCTTTAGATGGCTCTACAGCGGCTCATTTTTATGGTACACTTACATATCACTTCGAGCCGCGCGAGCAATCTGGGGCGTTCTAGCTTGCTCATCACCAGCCTGATGCGCCACATGCTCAGGAGAACAGGCGTAGAAAGTCTGAATGGTAAGCAGAAAGCAAGCACGCTAAACCGCTCTTGAGCTTGCGCCGACAGCAGAATCTGGTAAAAGCAATTCCCCGCGCACTCCACCAGGTAGGCCGGGTGCGCGGGGAATGCGCCTGACGTTCAAAAGAAACCTGCCAGGTTAGTTTACGCCGGTTGAGTCGGTTGACTGGGCTGACTGCCCGATAATTTCTTCCAGAGGCCCGGAGCTTACGAGCTGCTGGCGTAAGGTGTCCGCATCGGCGTCCAGCTGGGGTCGAATCTGGTCGAGGGCGAGGCGCAGGGCCTGCACGTCGGAGAGGCGGGCTGCTTTGGTTTGGCTGTAGCCGTGGTACATGGCCACTCGCACTTTGCTGCGGCCGGTGCCGGCATACGTGCCAATCACTTCGCCCTTGGAATTGATGACCTGCACTTCCGCTTTCACGTTCGTGCGGTACCACTCCAGGGGTATACCCAACAGGCTGGGAGTCATGAGGGTAAGCATCTGGAAGGCCTGCAGAACCCGGCCGGTACGCTGCACCTCAGCCTGGGTAACCACCAGCTTGGCAAAGCCAAACTTAACCGTATCAGGCTGCGGCTCGGCGAAGTGAAAGGACAACTCCTGCCGGAACACTTTGCTGGCGTCGTCGGGCAGGGCGCCTTCCGTAGTATTGAGTGGGCCGGGCTCCACTACCGCATCTAGTTTGGGCAGGCGGCCCAGGGCCACGGAGTTGTTGGAGCGTACCGTGTGAAACACTGCCTTCTCGGCGGATTTACAGCTGCCCAGGCCTAAGCCTAGCATCAGTATAAAAGCATGGGGGTAAAAACGAGTCATGTGTATCATTATCAAATTCCTACCGCTCCAGCGGAATACAAAATTACAGCAGAAGAACGCCAGAAGAATAGGATTTGATTTATGATATAAAACTAAAATATATAAATTTTCCTGTATTAAGAATTAAGTTATTGCAGGAGTGTAAACCAATGCCGGCTTAATGCAAAACGCCCCATCGCCAATTACGGCGGCGGGGCGTTTTGTTGCTACTATGTAAAGCAACGCAGTGAGGTGAGCTGTTTGTCTAGCCTCAGCGCCTCATGCGGCGCCAGCAATAAACTACACTGGCCTTTTTCTACCTGCTCACTCACTTCAGCAAATAGCTACAACGGGCCTACTGCAAGTTCACCCCCGTGGGTTAGTGGGTATGATGAGCCAAGGAACTGTCGGCTTCTGCCAGGTCCAGCACTGGGTCGGGGGCTACATAATTATCCACGAATTCGCCTTCCCAGCGGGCTACCACGGCCGTAGCCAGGCAGTTACCCATTACGTTTACGGCCGTGCGGGCCATGTCCATCAGGGCGTCAATGCCCAGAATGATGAACACGGGCCAGGCTGGCAGGTTAAACGAAGCCACCGTGGCCAGCAAAATCACCAGCGAAGCGCGCGGTACGCCCGCCACACCCTTCGAGGTCAGCATCAGGGTAAATACCATCACCAACTGCTGGCCAAACGACAGCTCCACCCCCGCGGCCTGGGCCACGAATACCGCGGCTAGGGATAGGTAGAGCGTGGTGCCATCCAGGTTAAACGAGTAGCCCGTTGGCATTACGAAGGCCACAATACGGCGCGGCACCCCAATGCTTTCCATGGCTTCCATGGCCCGGGGCAGGGCCGCTTCCGAGGAAGTAGTGGCAAACGCAATGCTCACCGGCTCGGCAATGGCTTGCACGAAGCGCTTGAGCGGAATGCGGGCAATCAGGGCAATGGGTACCAGCACCAGCAGCACAAAGACGGCCAACGCACCATACAAGGTTAGCAGCAGCTTAAAAGCGTTGAGCAGGGGCGCGAAACCCATTTTGCCCACGGTATATGCCAGGGCGCCGCCTACCCCCAGCGGGGCGAAGAACATGACCACGTTGGTGAACTTGAACATCACCTCCGACAAGCTTTCCGTCACTTGCAGCAGGGGCTGGCGGTGCTTCTGGTGCACCATGGCCAAACCAATGGCGAAGATGATGGCAAAAACTACCACCTGCAGCACCTGCCCCTCAGCCACCGATTTGGCAATGTTTTCCGGGAAAATGTGCAGGATAATGTCCGAGGTGCTTTGCTTCACGGTTTGTAGCTGCTCCGTGTCGGCGGCAATGCCGCTGCGGTCCACGCCTTCGCCGGCCCGGGTCAGGTTAATGGCGCCCAGCCCAATAAACAGGGCAAAGGTGGTGACCACTTCAAAGTAGATCAGCGCCTTCAGGCCCATTTTGCCTACCTGCTTCAGGTCGGCGTGGCCGGCAATGCCCACTACCAAGGTCGCAAATACCAGGGGCGCAATAATGGTTTTTACCAGCCGCAGGAACACGTCGCTGAGCACTTTAAGCTGCACGGCCTGGGCCGGGAAGTCGTGGCCGAGTTCAGCACCAACCAGCATGCTGACAACAATCCAGAAGGTGATGGAGCGCCGCTGCACGGCCAGGGCTACCGTAGCCAGAATGGCCAGCCAGCGGGCAGTCATGGGAATAACGGGGTCGAGGGCCAGCCAGCCCTGGGCGGCGGCAACCGTCAGGAAGGCAGCCACCAGAAACAGAATCAGAACAAGGGGGGCGAGTCGCGAAAACTTCATGCGCGGCAATTCAGGGAAAAGGAAATGGCGGGAATGCCACAAAGATAGGTTTCTGCAGGCGGAGTAGTGCGGCCTACCCCGGAGCTTCCGGAGGGCAGCCAAAAAAAGGCCCTGCCATAAGAGGCAGCACCTTGCTGACCTGCCAAAACGGCCCCAAATGGTGGCTGCGTACGCGTACTCTTGCGGCGAAGTAAACCTGATTTGCGCGTTATCTTCCGCCAAACTTTGCTTTCCTGCCGCTTATGCCCACCTGGACGCTTACCTCCCTGCCGCTACCCTTGCGCTACACCTGGAAAATCTCCCGCAATGCCTCCGACGCCAAAACCAACCTGATTGTGCGCGTGGTAGATGCCCAGGCCAGCGGAATGGGCGAAGCCGCGCCCAACGTTCGTTACGGTGAAACGCCGGAGGGCTTGCAGGCTGAGTTTGAGCAGCTCCAGGCGGCTGGGCTCAGCCAGTGTGCTACCCTGCCTGAGCTGACGGACTTTCTGGCGGCCCGCCCGCCGGCCCACGCCCTGCGGTTTGCCCTAGAATCGGCTTGGGTGCACTGGGAAGCCAGCCGGCAGCAGCAGTCGGTGGCCCAGTGGCTCGGGCTGGCGCCGCCGGCCCAGCAGGTGCCCACGGCCATGACCCTGCCCATCATGGAGCCGGGCAAGGTGGCTGATTTTGTGCGGGAGCAGAATCTGGGGCGCTTTCCCTGGCTCAAAATCAAGGTGAACCGCGAAGGGGCGGTGGAGTTGCTGCGCGAGGTAACCCGCCTGCTGCCCGGCCGCGAACTGCTTATCGACGGCAACGAGGCCTGGCCCGACGCCGACAGCCTGCTCCAAAGCTGGGAAGCCATTCGGGCCCTGCCTGGCCTGCAGGTGCGCCTGCTCGAACAGCCCCTGCCCGCCGCCCGTGCCGACGATTACCGCTACCTGAAAGGCCGCCTGGGTACGCCCGTATTCGCCGACGAATCGGTGACGGATGAGGCTGACTTCGCCGACATTGCCCGCCAGTTCGACGGGGTAAACATGAAGCTGATGAAAGCTGGCGGCTACTTCAATGGCCTGCGGATTCTGCGCGAAACGCGCCGCCACGGGCTGCAAACCATGCTCGGCTGCATGGTAGAAACTTCCCTGGGCATCTGGTCGGCCCTGCAGGTAAGCTCCCTGGCCGACGTCTGCGACTTGGACGGCTTCCTGGTGGTGCGGGACGAGCCGTTTGGACTGGTGCAGGAAACGCAGGGCCATTTGGTTGCCAAGTAGGCCGGCCAGGTCCGAAACGGCACCGGCCCGCTGAACACTGTTCAGCGGGCCGGTGCCGTTTCAACTAGCTTATTTCAGCTTGGCATCAATGGCCTGGATCTGCTTGTCTAGGGCTGCCGTATCGGCCGGGCGCTGGCTGTTGTTGGTCAGGAGGCTGATTTTCTGGTTGAGCAGCTGAATCTTCTCCGCCATCAGGCTGATTTTCGTGTTCATCTCCGACAGGCGGGATTCCATGGCCGCCGGGGTGGAAGGAGCCGGGCGCGGGTCCAGGTAGGTTTCGAACTTGGCTCCGGCAGGTACGGAGTTGTCGCCGCGGGCCTGGGCCGCGCTGGCAGGGGTAGCAAACACGATGTCGCCATTAGGGCGCACGTAGTCACCCTCTTTCAGGGTGGTGATTTTGCCGCCTGGCAGCTCCACAATGCCGCTCTTATAGTTAATCTTAGTGCCGTTGGAGAGCAGCACGTTTTTGTTAAGAGGCGTTGGGCGTTTGCCTTGCACCAGCACCACCTCACCGTTTTGCATGACAAAACGGTCGGAAGGGGCCGTGGCAACCGGACCAGCTACCGTGGATCCGGAGCTGGTTTGGGCAGTGGCCACTGAGGCCATCAACAGGCTTAGGGACAGGGCGGGCAAGAGCACGAAGTTCTTCATGGCAAATAGGGTAGGAGAGAGGTTTCCGCCTATTTACGCGGTTTACCCGCTGGTGTTCACTCCGGCAGCTTAACCGTGCACCTGAACCAAGGAAGACCGAGAGTAGCTATTTTTGAAGAAATAAGGCTACTGGTGTTGCAACATTAAATGTATGTACATATATTTGCAGCGTCATTCAGCCTTGCTATGCAACTCATGAAGATAGAAGACGAAATCAAGCAACCAGCCTTCAAGGACGATTTTCAGAAAGCCTATATCAATCTGATTTTTACGGCCGGATGGTTGCAGCTGCGCCAGAGTGCCAAGTTCAAGGAATACGGCCTGACCCTGCCTCAATTTAACATTTTACGCATTCTGCGCGGCCAGCACCCCAAGCCGGCCACGGTCAATCTGCTGATTGAGCGCATGTTGGACAAAACCAGTAATGCCTCTCGCATTGTCGATAAGCTGGAAACCAAGCAGTTGGTGACCCGCAAAGTATGCCCTAGCAACCGCCGGGCCGTTGACATCCGCATTACGGAAGCCGGTCTGGAGCTGCTGCAGCGCTTAGATGCCCTGATGGATTCCCAGCACATAGGCTTGCATAACCTTACCCCGCAGGAGGCCGCGCAACTCAGCGCCCTCCTCGATAAAGTCCGCGACTGACGGTTTCAGTTTCTTTCGATTTCCCTATTCCCTTTTTGCTTTTACGTCATGAAAAAAATGATTCTGCCAGCCCTGCTGGCTGCCTCCCTGTTCGCCGCTCCGGCTTTCGCTCAGAAGCCCGCCGTGAAGAAAACCAATCCCGGCACTGAGAAAGCGGCCAGTGTGGCTTACGCCGTGCAGCCCCAGCTAAGCACCTTGGGCTGGGTAGGCAAAAAAGTAACGGGCCAGCACAACGGCAACATCCAGTTTAAGGATGGCAATGTGCTCGTGCGCGGCAACCAGATTGTAGGTGGTACTTTCGTGGTGGATATGAACTCCCTGAAAGTGGAAGACATCAAGGAGCAGGAGTACAACGGCAAGCTGGTGGGCCACCTGCGTTCCGAGGACTTCTTCAGCATCGACAAGAACCCCACCTCAACCTTCAAAATCACCAGCCTGACCCCGCTCAAAGGCGATGCGAACGGTAACAACGCTACCGTAAACGGCGACCTGACCATTAAAGGCATCACCAAGCCGATTTCCTTCCCTGCCAAAGTGGGCGTGAAAAACGGCGTGGCTTCGGCCAGCGGCACCGCTACCATCGACCGTACCAAGTACGACATCAAGTACGGCTCGAAGTCGTTCTTCGAGAGCATCGGCGACAAAGCCATCATGGACGAATTCACCATGAGCTTCAACGTCATTGCCAAGAAGTAATTCTTGAGCTTTGGTAAAAGAAAACCCCCGCTGGCAGCGCCGGCAGGGGTTTTCTTTTAGCGTTAAATAGCGTCGTCGCCGAGGCCTAATGTCCGCCACTGGTGCTGGTTGGGGCCGGGCTGGCAGCCGGCGCCGAAGTAGGAGCCTGAGTAGGCACGGGCGTTACGGCAGCGCCGTTGCGTAGCGTAAGTTTGAGGGGCGCTACCCCGGTTTCGCGCAGGGCTACAATGCCGTATACGGTTTCGCCAGGATGAATTACCTTGTTGGTGAGGTCATACTTGGTGAATTCGTTGCGCATGTTTTTATTGGCCGAGCTAGCCCCGATAATGTTGCCAGCTGCCACAAAAGGACCCCAGGGAAACAATGTGCCGCCGGTTGTCTGTCCAGTGTAGGGGTCACGGGTGCCGCCAATTTGCCCAATACCCAGCACATACAGCAGATAGATGGCCACGCCCTGCTTCAAGTCGTTGGCAGCCTGCACCGACGGCACAGGCATAATGGGCCGGTCACTGAAGGTTAATTCCAGGTCGCGGGAGAAATTAAGATCGGCTCCGGTGTTATTCTTAATTTGCACAGCCACCACTTGATAGCCCTGCTTGCGCTCCTTCTTGACGTATTTCTATTTGAGCCGCCGTTGAGTAGGGCGCTGTAGCGGTAGCTAAAATCGACGGGTGCCCCGGCCACATTGCTGGCTTGGTAGGAGCTGATACGCTCAGGACGGATAGCAGAGTAACTGCCAGCACAGCTGGATAGGAGCACCGTAGCTGAGGCCACAGCCGCAAAATGGGTAAAGAGTTTTTTTCATAGAATAAGTGAACTGAAACGGCTTTGCGCTAAGTCAAATCTTGGCTTGCTCAACAAAGCTATTGGTCTCGTGCACGTGCTGTATGCTGGAAATGAAAGAATTATGAATTATCTTCTCTAAGTCCAGAACTTTATCGGAAATGCTGAACTACAGCACATTATAACTTGCTTCATGTCGTACTATAAACCGGCCTGGGTAAGATGAATGGCCAGCCTTCCGTTTTTCTCCTACGTGTTGGCAAAACGGTTTTACTCTGGTAGCTCCAGCTCCCGCGGTAGCTCAAATTTCAGACTGCGGCTTTTGGCGCGGGCGTGCAGCTGTTGCAAGAAATCATCCATTTCTGCCTTGTATTCCAGCCACAAATCCTCGTGCAGGTTTTGCAGAATCAGCTGAGCGGTGCGCGCCGCCAGCCGGGCCGTGCTGGTGTAAAACCCGGCGTACACACTCTCAAACTGGCCCGTATAGTTCTCGAAAATGTGGCGCAAGGTAAATAAGTTGAGGTCTACCTCCAGGCGCTTATCCTTGGTGATGCGGCGGGCGCGGGCTACTTCCTTGGTGGCTTTCTGCAGGGCTTTGGTAAGGCTACGGTTAAGCAGGCGGCCGGTAGCACCCACGGCAAATAGCTCGTGAATCTGGTCAGAGGCCTGCTCAAACACGGTTTCACTGGTTACCTCCGGCAGCAGCTCAAAGCACAGCGTATCGTACAGCTCAGCGTCGCGACGGGCTGCCCGCAGCAGCAAGGTTTCCTTTTCCTTGTCAGATAAACGTTTGAGGGCACGCTTGAATTCGGCAGACGGGACGGGCATGGAACAGGGGTAGGCGGCAGATAAAAGTCAAAAGTAGCCCGGAAACGGCGCAGATAGGAATCAGCACTAGCGTAGACGTTGGCAGCCCGGTTACTGTTTTGCTTTCCTTTGTCCTACGTATGACCTTGCTAGCTGTCAGCGGCTCATAACCTAAACGTAGCGAAAACAAAAGCCAGTAAAGGTGATAGGGTTGCTACTGTACGTATCTTATTCATTTTGATTTACATAGGGGCAGCAGCGGCTTCTAAAGCAAACTTTCCAGGCTGCGGAAACGATTCAGCGTCTTAGCAGGTTATACGAGGCCAGTCGGGACGATGAAATCCGGCTTTTTGGTTGCTTCTCCGTATTTTTGTGCCATGAACAGCAAACCGCAAATCGAGTACGACGAGGACGTTCTGCTCCTGGAAGAAACCATTGACGTCCGCGACTTGGTCGTGTACAACGACGACATCAATACGTTCGACCACGTCATCAAAACGCTCATGGACGTGTGCGGCCACCAGCCGGAGCAGGCCGAGCAGTGCACCTTGCTTATTCATTACAAAGGGCAGTGCACGGTAAAGCACGGCGCCTACGACGAACTGGCAAGCATGTGCACCGCCATCCACGACCGGGGCATTTCGGCCGACGTAGTGTAGCCTGTTTATCGGCTGAAAAAATCTGTCATCCTGCGTTTGCGACGGACCTATCAGGCGGCAATTGTTGTTTAAAAACAGGCTGCCTGATCAACCAGCGCGCGCCCTGGATGACAGTTCTTTTACCCTCTTCCCGACCTGAATGGAATTTCCTTCCAAACTGATAGAAAGCGCCGTTGGCGAGTTATCGAAGCTGCCCGGAGTAGGCAAGAAAACGGCCCTGCGGCTGGCCTTGCACCTGCTCAAGGCCGAAGCCGACACCACCGCTACTCTGGCGGAGGCCCTGGCCAAAATGCGCTTCGAAATTCGTTACTGCGACACTTGCCACAATATTTCTGATACGCCGGAGTGCAGCATCTGCGCCAACCAACTGCGCGACCAGAGCACGGTGTGCGTGGTGTCGGACATCCGCGACGTTATTGCCATTGAAAATACGGCCCAATACCAGGGCATGTACCACGTGCTGGGTGGCGTCATTTCGCCCATTGAAGGCATCGGGCCGTCTGATCTGACCATTGATTCCCTGGTGGAGCGCGTCACGAAGGAAGGCTCCGAAATCCGGGAGGTAATCCTGGCCATCAGCCCTACCATGGAAGGCGACACCACGGCTTTTTACCTCTCACGCAAGCTCCGCGACCTGCCCGAGCTGAATGTGAGCACCATTGCCCGCGGCATTCCCATGGGCGGCGAGCTGGAATATGCCGACGAAATTACCCTGGGCCGCAGTATTGTGGAGCGCCAGCGCCAGGCGCGGTAATCGTCCTGAATGGATACGCAGCAGAAAGCCCTACCTGGAGAGGTAGGGCTTTTTCGTTGCCAGGTAAATACTAGCTCAACCGGAAAGCAGCTTTATTGGCTCAAAACCACCCTTGCTGCTTGCGGGGTTCTTAGAACAGGGAGAGTCTGCTTACCTTTCGCGGCCTTTCCTGCTCTGCGCCCGTGCCGTCTGCCGTTGCCCTGTCCGTCGTAATTGTCAACTATAACGTCTGCTACTTTCTGGAGCAGGCGCTGCTGTCGGTGCGGCTGGCCGTGGAAAAGCTGGGCCGGCCGGTGGAGGTGTTCGTGGTGGACAACAACTCCGTGGACGGCTCGGTGGCCATGGTGAAGGCCCGTTTTCCGGAGGTCATCCTTCTCGAAAACCACGACAACCCCGGCTTCTCGAAGGCTAACAACCAGGCCCTGCGCCGGGCCCGCGGCCAGTACGTGCTGCTGCTCAACCCCGACACGGTAGTCGAGGAAGATACCTTCCGGCTGTGCTGCGAGTTCATGGACGCCCACCCCGACGCGGGCGGGCTGGGGGTGAAGATGCTCGACGGGCAGGGCATGTTTCTGCCGGAAAGCAAGCGCGGGCTGCCTACCCCCTGGGTGGCGTTTTATAAGATATTCGGGCTGGCCAAGCTGTTTCCGAAGTCGCGGCGGTTTGGCCGCTACCATTTGGGCTTTCTGAGCCCAGAGCATACCCACGAAATTGAGGTGCTCAGCGGGGCCTTTATGCTCATGCGCAAAGCCGCGCTGGACCAAGTGGGCCTGCTGGACGAGGACTACTTCATGTACGGCGAGGACATCGACCTGTCGTACCGGCTAACGCAGGGCGGCTGGAAAAACTACTATTTTGCCGGCACCCGCATCATTCACTACAAGGGCGAGAGCACCAAGCGCACGAGCGTGAACTACGTGTTCGTGTTCTACCGGGCCATGGTGATTTTTGCCCGCAAACACTTCGCCCCGAACCGGGCGGGCGCCTTCAGCTTCCTGATAAATCTGGCCATCTGGCTGCGGGCCGGGGCGGCGGTGGCCCAGCGGTTGGTGGTGCAGGCCGCCCCCGTGCTGCTGGATGCCGGCCTGATTTACGGGGGCATGTACTTCCTGAAAACCTACTGGGAGCAAAACCACCGCTACGTGCGCGGGCCCTACCCGGATAACTACATGGCAGTGGCCGTGCCCGTGTACGTGGGCGTGTGGCTGCTCTCGGCCTTTTTCAGCGGGGCCTACGACAAGCCCACCCGTGCCAGCCGCATTGTGCGGGGCATCTTCGTGGGCACGGTCTTGATTTCGGCGTTCAGCAATTTCTTGGACGCTTGGCGCTTTTCCAAAGCCCTGATTGTGCTGGGCGGGGTGTGGGCTGTGGCGGCTTTGGTTCTGCGCCGGGTAGCCACCAACTTCATTCGGCACCGCCGCTTCAGCCTCACCGACGAGCACCAGAAAAACGTGGCTATTGTGGGCTCGGCGGAAGAGGCCCAGCGGGTGCGCCACCTGCTGGAACACGCCGGGGCGCCGGCCCGGGTTATCGGTTACATTGAGCCGGGCACTTCCGCCGCTAAAGCCGCGCCGGTGGCCGATGACTTGCTCGGGGAAGTGCGCCAGCTCGACGATATTATTCGCATCTATAACCTCAACGAGCTGATTTTCTGCGGCCGCGACCTGGCCGCCAGCCAGATTATCGGGCTGATGGTGGAGCTGCACCGCCAGCCGCCGGTAGAGTACAAGATTTTGCCCCAGGGTAGTGAGTACATCATCGGCAGCTCGGGCAAAGACTCCTCAGGCGACTACTACACCCTCGACATTACCCTGAACCTGTTCCGGCCGGCCCAGATTCGCAACAAGCGCCTGCTCGATATTCTGGTGAGTTTACTGCTACTGCTGGCCTCGCCGGTGGTAGTATGGGCGCAGCAGCATAAGCTGGGCTTCCTGCGTAACTGCCTGCGGGTGCTGGCCGGCTCGCGCACCTGGGTGGGGCTGCGCTACGCCACGGCCCCGCGCCGCCTGGCCCGGGCCGTGCTTTCTGCCGCCGATGCCGCCCCGGGCACCACGGCCCCGCTGACGGCCGCCACCCGCCGCCGCCTGGAACTGCTGTACGCCAAGGAGTACGAGGCCAGCACCGACCTGGCCCTGCTGCTGCGCTGCTTCCGCTGGCTGGGCCGGGAAGCCTAGGGCCGACAAGGGGAATTTGCGCACCAACAGCAGGGGAGAGGGCGGAGAGTTTCGCGCGACACTCCGTACATTCCCCGTACCTTTGTAGCCTTCCCAACCACCCGTTTTCTCATGTCCGAAGCTACCGCCCTCGCCCCCCTCGTACTTTCCGACCGTATCAATGCCATGCAGGAGTCGCAGACGATTGCCATGGCTAAAAAAGCCCGCGAGCTGGCCGCCCAGGGCGTGGATGTGATTAGCCTCAGCTTCGGCGAGCCGGACTTTCAAACCCCGCAGTACATCAAGGACGCCGCCAAAAAGGCCCTGGACGAAGGCTTTACCTTCTATACGCCCGTGCCTGGCTACCCCGATCTGCGCCAGGCTATCTGCGACAAGTTCAAGCGCGACAACCAGCTCGACTACAAGCCCGAAAACATTGTGGTAAGCACCGGGGCCAAGCAGGCCCTAGCCAACGCCGTGCTGAGCCTGGTGAACCCCGGCGACGAGGTCATCGTGTTTTCGCCGTATTGGGTCAGCTACGAGGAAATGGTACGGCTGGCCGATGGCACGACGGTGCAGCTGGTGGGCTCCCTGGAAAACGACTTCAAAGTGACGGCCGCGGAGCTGGAAGCGGCCATTACGCCCCGCACCAAGCTCATCATGTATTCCTCGCCCTGCAACCCTACGGGGGCCGTATTTTCCCGCCAGGAGTTGAGCGCCATTGCCGAGGTAGTAGCCCGCAACCCCCAGGTGTACGTGCTGGCCGATGAGATTTACGAGTACATCAACTTCGTGGGGGAGCACGTGAGCATTGCTCAGTTCGCCGCTATCAAGGACCGTGTCATCACGGTGAATGGCTTTTCGAAGGGGTATGCCATGACGGGCTGGCGCGTGGGTTACCTGGCCGCCAGCAAGGAAATTGCCTGCGCCTGCGAGAAAATGCAAAGCCAGATTACCTCCGGCACCTGCGCCATGACCCAGCGCGCGGCCCTGGCCGCCCTGCAGGGTGGCCGCTCTTCGGCCGATGAAATGGTGGAAGCTTACCGCCGCCGCCGCGACCTGGTGCTGGAACTGGTAAAGGAAATTCCTGGCTTCCGCACGCCTACCCCCAGCGGCGCATTCTATATTTTCCCCGATGTGACGGGCTACTTCGGCAAAACCACTCCCACCGGCGAGGTTATCAAGTCGGCCATGGATTTGTCGTTGTTTATGCTTCATGATGCCCACGTAGCCGCCGTGGATGGCTCGGCATTTGGCGCCCCCAACTGCATCCGCTTCAGCACCGCCGCCGCCGATGAAAAGCTGCGGGAAGCCTTTATTCGCCTCAAGAACAGCCTCGCGAAACTGAAATAGTAGGCAAAGCCAACGGTATTTTGGTATTTAAATAAGCGCCACGCCCTTACAAGGGGTGTGGCGTTTTTCTTTTCTGAACCGTCAATCCGAGTGGGAGTGAGGAATCTGAGTCCATCACTTAACGGCTGGCCTCAAATTCCTTGCTGCTACTTGGAATGACAGCCAAAACTTACCTTTGCGGCCTTCATCTCCTGAACCTGCCGTAATGCCTGCTGCCGCCCTGCCCGTTTCCCTGCCTGAATTGTTTGCTGCGTTCAACAACCTGACGGTGCTCATCGTGGGGGATGTAATGATGGACGCCTACGTATGGGGCAAGGCAGCCCGCCTTTCTCCCGAAGCGCCGGTGCCGGTAGTGAACGTGAGCCGGACGGAGCAGCGCCTGGGTGGGGCCGCCAACGTGGCCCTGAACGTGCAGGCCCTGGGCGCTACCCCGCTGCTCTGCGCCGTAATAGGGGAGGACCAGGGCGGCGACCAACTCCTGGAACTGCTGCACACCACGGGCCTTTCAGCCGCCGGCATTGTGCGCTCGGCCCACCGGCCTACTACCGTCAAGCAGCGCATCCTAGCCCACGGCCAGCAGCTGCTGCGCATCGATTCGGAAGTAGAAACCGACCTGAACGCCACCGAAAACGCCGACTTGGTAGTGCGCTATGAGCAGCTCCTTGGGCAGGCCGACGTGGTCATCTTCGAGGATTACGACAAGGGCGTGCTCAACGAGGCCAGTATTCAGCACTTCATCCAGCTGGCCCGGCAGCGCAATATTCCCACCGTCGTTGACCCCAAGAAGAAGAACTTCCTGGCTTACCGCCACTGCACTCTGTTCAAGCCCAACCTCAAGGAGCTGCGCGAGGGCCTGAAGCTGGAGTTCGGCGACACCGAAGCCGACCGCCCCGCCTTTGAAAGCGCCGTGGCCCGGCTGCGCGAACTGCTTACCCCCGAAATCGTGCTGGTTACCCTCTCCGAGCGCGGCGTGTTCGTGGAAAACGGCAGCCTTACCCGTACCTACATTCCGGCCCACTTACGCACCATTTCCGACGTTTCCGGTGCCGGCGACACGGTTATCAGCATTGCCGCCCTGTGCGTGGCTCTGGGGCTATCTGCACCCGTTACGGCCGCGTTGGCCAACCTGGGCGGCGGGCTAGTGTGCGAGCAAGTGGGGGTAGTGCCCATCGAAAAGCAGCAGCTCTTGGCCGAGGCCGAAGGGGTAGGGCTAATGCTGTAAAACTGTTGAAATCAGTCAAACAAAAACGTGTCATTCCGAGCAAAGCGAGGAATCTGAGTCAGCCTCCTGTGGGGTAACTCAGATTCCTCGCTTTGCTCGGAATGACACGTTGGTGCGCGATAGGCCTACCGGCGGCTGTGCTCTTTTACCGTTTCGATGAACACCTTCACATTGTCCGGGTTGGTGTCGGGGTAGACGCCGTGGCCCAGGTTGGCAATGTGGCGGTGCTTGCCAAACTGCTCCAGCATCTGGAGGGTAGCGGCGCGCACTTGCTCCGGGGTGCCGTAGAGGGCGCAGGGGTCAAGGTTACCCTGCAGGGTTTTGTCGCCGACGAGCGGGCGCACGGCGCGCGGATCCTGGTTCCAGTCCAGGCCGATGGTGCGGCAGGGCAGCTGGGCAAACTCCTCCACGGCCCAGAAGGCGCCTTTGGCAAACACCGTCACGGGCACTTCCGGAATGGCCTGGCAGATTTCGGCAATGTAGCGGGTGCTGAACTCCCGGTAGTGGGCGGGGGGCAGAATGCCGGCCCAGGAGTCGAACACCTGAATGATATTGGCCCCGGCCTGCACCTGCGCGCGTAGGTAGGCAATGGTAGTAGCCGTGATTTTGCGCAGCAGCTCGTGGGCCAACGCCGGCTCCGCGTACAACATGCGGCGGGCCTTGCTGAAGGTTTTCGAGCCGTGACCTTCCACCATATAAGCCAGAATGGTCCAGGGCGCGCCAGCAAACCCGATGAGCGGCACGCGGCCGTTGAGGGCGCGCTTAGTTACCCGAATGGCTTCCAGCACGTAGCCCAGGTGCTCCTCGGGGTCGGCGATGCGCATGCGGGCTACGTCGTGGGCCGTTTTGATGGTTTCGGGGAACAGCGGACCGCGGGCTTCCACCATCTCGTAGGTCAGGCCCATGGCCTCGGGCACCACCAGAATATCGGAGAAGATAATGGCCGCGTCTACGTCCAGCGCATCCACGGGCTGAATGGTAACTTCGGCGGCGAGTTCGGGCGTTTCTACCAGTTCTTTAAAGCCGCTGAGGCGGGCGCGCAGGGCGCGGTACTCGGGCAGGATGCGGCCAGCCTGGCGCATCAGCCACACGGGCGTGCGCTCAGTTTCTTCGCCACGGGCGGCACGGAGGAGGAGGTCGTTCTTTAGCATAACTGCCGCAAAGGTACAAACGGTGGAATAGTGAGATAAGGAAATAGTAAGTAAGAATGAAGATGCTTCGGCCCGCAATAAATACTGCCTCAGTTGCTGCGGCGGTCAAAAGCAATAGTCCGGTGGTCATTCAGAAAGCTGACTGACCGGTAAGGTCCTTCGTTGTTACTACCCGTTGAGAAAAATTTAAGATAGGAGCTACCCTTCAGGCCCGCGGCACAAGGCTCAACCCGGAACGATGTATCAGCACAGATCCTCTTCAACAGCAAAAAACAGTCCTGCTCATTACCCTGATATTTCTCCTTCGGTTATCTGGCCCGATTCAGGAAAGGGTAGGCCACTAATCTGCACAAACTCTGCTTCAACCTCACTGTCAAACGGAAAGTAGAAAGAATAAAATATGCTTAGGCAGAAAGTGGCAAAGCAAGCAAGCAGAATCTGCGTTGCTACAGCCGCCCATCGGTAGTTTTGGGCCCGCAGCCTCCGGGCAAGCCACCACAAGCACCACAAGGCATATAATGGAATAGCGGCAATAACTGCCAAGCACAACAGCAGTAACCCGATGAATACAACTTCCATGCTCTCCTGGCCCTTACCGGCTCAGCCCTGGGAACAGCGCCGCAATGGCCGTAGCCAGGAAGTTCACGCCAATGGCCAGCGTGATAAAGCCCATAATGCGGGCCAGCGCGGCCATACCGGGGCGACCCAGAAAGCGCGTGAGCCGCAGCGAAGACATCAGGATGATATAGGCGGCCAGGGCTACCAGCACGAAGCCGAGGAAAATCAGGGCCATATCCAGGTAGCTCAGCTTTTCCGTGAACAGGCCAATGCACACGGCCATGGAGCCGGGGCCCGAGAGCATGGGCATGGCCAGCGGGGTAAAGCTAATGTCGTCCTTGTGGCGGCTTTCGTCCAGGGTAGCGTCAGACACTTTGCTGCGGTTGCCGCCCGGCGTGAGCAAATCGAAGGCGGAGCGCATGAGCAGGATGCCGCCGGCAATGCGCAAATGGTGAATGTTGATGCCAAAGAAGTTGAGCACGTACTGGCCCGCGAAAAAAGACACGGACAGCACTCCAATCATGTACAGGCAGGCCCGCAGCCCAATGCTGGCCCGGTGGGCGGGCGTGTCCTCTTCCGTCAGGGTCAGGAAGACGGGCATGGCGCTGAAGGGGTTCACCACGGAAAACAGCGTAGTAAACGTGGCAAGCAGAATTTCCATAGGCAGAAAAACACAACGGCAGCGGGTAAAGGTACGAGCCTTTGAGAATCAGCAAACAGGGAAAATGCTATGTTTATAGACTCAACCGCCGTTTCGGGGGGCCGTAGAAGCCAATCCCAGTTAGGTTGATCCTGTTTCTTTGTTTTTTCCTATGCCTACCACGCTTCCCGCCGCTGCGGCGGCCGATGTTCCCGCTCCTCACGATACGCCCCTGGTGGGAATTATCATGGGCTCCCAGTCTGACTTGAAAATTATGTCGGTGGCGGCTGAGCTGCTCCAGCAGTTTGGTATCACCTATGAAATTACCCTGGTGTCGGCCCACCGCACGCCCCACCGGCTGGTAGAGTACGCCGAAACCGCCCGCAAGCGCGGCCTACGCGTGATTATTGCCGGGGGCGGTGGGGCAGCTCACCTGCCCGGCATGGTGGCCTCGTTTACTACCCTGCCCGTAATTGGGGTACCTATCAACTCCACTACTTCCTTTCACGGCCTCGACTCCATTCTTTCCATGCTGCAAATGCCAGCGGGCGTACCCGTGGCAACGGTGGCGCTGGATGGAGCTTCGAATGCGGCTGTGCTGGCCACCCAAATCCTGGCGTTGGGCAACGCACGGCTGGCTGATGTTCTGGAAAAGTATCGGACCTCTCTGAAAGACAAGGTAATGCGCACCATAGAAGAGCTGCGCAAAGGCGGCTTTAATGATGACTGAGCAGTACAGCAACTTTGTTTACCTGCCCTACTCTCCCGCCTGATTCCTCCACGCCTACCTCTCCCCATCCGTGCCTGATCTTGACGTTCCGTTTTGGCTCCAGCTAGCCCACGGATTCACCTTTTTCCTCGTAGTAGCCGCGTTAATTGCTACCGTGCTACCGCTTCTACGCCAAACGGCCTGGTGGATCCGCATATTCGACTTTCCCCGCTTACAGATTGTGGGAGTACTAGGGCTGGTGCTGGCTGCGGGACTGGTGCTGGAATGGCACCGCCCAACCGATGGCACATACTGGGGCCCGGCTACCCTGCTTGTGCTGGTGGTTGCCATCGGGTACCAATCGTTTCGAATTGTGCCTTACACCCGACTGGTAAAAAAGCAGGTGGAGGATAGCACGCTTAAAGACGGCCGGCGCCACCTGAGTCTGACCATGATGAACGTGCTGCAGTACAATAAACAGGGTAAAAAAGCCCTGCAAGTGCTGCAAAAAGCCGATTCGGACCTGATTATGGCCGTAGAAACCGACGCTTGGTGGCTGGAGCAGCTTAAGCCTCTGGAAGACACGCACCCCTATACCTGCCACGAGCCTCTGGACAATACCTACGGCCTGCTGTTCTTCTCGCGGCTACCCCTGCACGAGTGCGAAATCAAGTACTTGCTGGACGACGACGTGCCTTCGGTGCACGCCGTGGTTGGTCTGGCGGATGGCCATACCAAGGTGCGCATATACGGCCTGCACCCCAAGCCGCCCGCGCCGGCCGAAGCCAAAACCAGCACCAAGCGCGACGCCGAGCTGCTGTTGGTTGACAAAACCATCGACCAGAAAGACGAGCCCACCATCGTGTTCGGAGATATGAATGACGTAGCTTGGTCGCACACCTCAGAGCTGTTCCGTCGCATCAGCGGCCTGCTCGATCCGCGGGTGGGCCGCGGGCTGCTACCCACCTTCCACGCCGAGTACTCCCTGATGCGCTGGCCCCTGGACCACGTATTCGTCTCACCCCACTTCAAGGTCGATGACATGGAGCGCCTACCCTACGTGGGCTCCGACCATTTCCCGATTTATATCAAGCTCAGCTACGAGCCCCACGACAAAGAGAAACAAGAGCAAAACGGCGAGCAAGCCGACGTGGAGGACCACCAGGAAGCCGTAGAGAAAATTCAGGAAGGGTTCGAGGAAGAGGATGAGGAAGAGCAGGCAGAGGCCACCGACCCAGACCGCAAAAAGGAACTCACTACCTAAAACCAGCAAAAAAAGGCCGAGGCAACACTGCCTCGGCCTTTTTTTGCTGACTGGTTAGTAGAAAGAGTGGATGGCAAACCTAAAGTCGGTCAGCACAAAATTTTTCGCACGCTGATGTCTGGTTTGCTACTATCACATCAGCACGCTCTATGCTTTGGCTTCGCTCTGAATGGTGAGGTTGTTTGCTTGCTCTGGCTGAACACTCACCCCGGCTCTGCTCTGCTACAAGTCTTCATACAACCATGCCATTTGGTGGCGGCTGACGCTAGCGGGCAGCCACCGCATGAGGGTGTTGCGCAGCTTTCCAAGCAGTGGATTCTCCAACTGCCCTACCCGGCCCAGCAGCCAGGAGGTTTGGATAATGCGCGTGGTGCGCGCCCGGCGCCGTAGTTCGAACCGGCGGAAAGCCTGGGGTATATCGGGTGTTTCGGTGAGGCATTGTGCTAGTACGGCGGCATCTTCCACGGCCATGCCGGCACCCTGGCCCAAGTTAGGGGTGGTGGCGTGGGCCGCGTCGCCGAGTAGCAGCACCCGGCCGTAGGCAAAGTGGGAGAGGGGCCGTAGGTCCAGAATATCGTTCCAGATTAGCTGCTCGTTGCGCGTGCGGGCCAGTAGCTCGGGCACCGGAGCGTGAAAGCCGGCAAACTCACGCTGCAGGTCGGCCACCTGATAGGCCCGAAACCGTGGATTCTGCGGCTGGGGGCTATTCAGGCAGGCAAACCAGTACACCTGGCCGCCGCCCACGGGCACGTACCCGAACCGCCGACCCCGCTCGCCCCAGGTTTCACCCGATTCGCCCGCGGGCAGTTGCAAGGCGCGGGCATCCACCACGGCGCGCCAGCAGGTGTAGCCCGCGTAGCGTGGTGCTACGCCAGGTAGAAGCTGGCCGCGCACATGCGAGCGAATGCCGTCGGCCCCAATTAACGCATCTGTTTGTACTGACCGCCCATTGGTGAAGTGTACCTGCAGGCCAGTGCCGCTAACGTCAAAGCGTACAAACGGGTAGCCAAGGTGCACGATACCGGGAGGAAGTTGCTCCAGTAACGTCCGCTGCAGCGTAGCCCGGTGAATGCCTAAGTTATCAACCCCTAGTGCAGCCGTGAAAGCCGTGGTGTCGGCGGCCTGGAGCAAGCGGCCGTGCTGGTCGAGCAGGTTCAGGTGGGTAACCGGGGAGCCGTGGGCCTGCACGGCCGCGTGCAAGCCCAGTTGTTGCAGTGCCCGCATGGCGTTGGCGCCCAGTACTACGCCCGCGCCTACCTCGCGTAGCTCGGCGGCAGCTTCATACACCCGTACCGTATGGCCCTGCTGCAGGAGGGCGCGGGCCACGCTTAGCCCGCCAATACCCGCCCCAATTATCGAAAAATCCGCCATGCTATCTGTGGTTTTGCTCTAGTCAGAACGATGTGGCAAGGTAGGCTTTACTGAAAAAAATGCCCCTACGGTTCTGCTGGGCGAATTTCGTGTCATATTATTGATTAACTAGTCCCTGGTATGGCGAGCCCGCGCCTGCCTCCTTCCTCCGCCCCGTTCTGCTGCCCTTTCCATGTCTCACTCCCCCGTGCATCCTCCATTGCGGCTGTACTTCGAAAATTCGGTTGGCCGTTTATTAGAACATCCCGATGGCTACTTAGTAGTTCAGTACAATGCCAGCAAGCGCAAGTTGGAAGACCTGAAAACTTTCCTGACTCAAGCCAGCACCTTGCTGCGGCAGCGAGGTTGGCACAAATTGCTCGGCGACCAACGAATAATGGCGGCCTTCACGGAGGCGGAGCGCAACTGGATTACTCAAAACTGGTTAACTAATTCTGCTAATCCGGCGCACCCTTACTACGGCGCCATCCTACTCGCGCACGATGTGTTTGCGCGCTTAGCCATGAACCTGGTAATGAACGAAGCCCGCGAATCGGGTTTGGTATACCGCCTGTTTGAAGACGAGGCCGCGGCTGTAGCTTGGTTGCTGCAAGTGCCCTAAAAGGAAATCCTATTCGCTCATGTTTGGGCTGTAACCGCAGTTCGGGGCATAAAGCTGCGTATTACGGCTAACATCAATTGAGCTAAAACAAAAAGGCCCGAAGCTATTGCTTCGGGCCTTTTTGTTTCTCACGCAAGCTGGAATTACTTGCCTACTTCCTCATAGTCTACGTCCGTCACGTTATCGTGAGGCTGGCCTTGCTGACCGTTGCCGCCGGGCTGACCGGCACCACCGAAGGGGTTACCGCCGTCAGCGCCGGGCTGACCTTCAGCGCCACCTTGGGTAGCGGCGTACATTTCCTGCGAGGCTGCCTGCCAAGCCGCGTTGATGGCTTCCATGGAAGTATCAATAGCGCCGAGGTCTTTGCTCTCGTGGGCTTTCTTGAGGTCAGCCAGGGCATTCTCAACGGCCGTTTTGTTGCCGGCGCTGAGCTTGTCGCCGTACTCTTTCAACTGCTTTTCCGTCTGGAAAATCATCGAGTCAGCGGCGTTGATCTTGCCGATACGCTCCGTTTCAGCTTTGTCGGCTTCGGCGTTGGCGGCGGCTTCATTGCGCATGCGCTCAATGTCAGCATCCGTCAGGCCCGAGGAGGCCTCGATGCGGATCTTCTGCTCTTTGCCGGTGCCTTTGTCCTTGGCCGACACGTGCAGAATGCCGTTGGCGTCGATGTCGAAGGTTACTTCGATTTGCGGAACGCCGCGGGGCGCTGGCGGAATCGAGTCGAGGTGGAAGCGGCCAATGGTGCGGTTCTGCGAAGCCAGCGGACGCTCGCCCTGCAATACGTGAATCTCTACCGAAGGCTGGTTATCGGAAGCCGTCGAGAAAGTCTCGGACTTCTTAGTCGGAATCGTGGTGTTCGACTCAATGAGCTTGGTCATTACGCCACCCATCGTCTCGATACCCAGCGAAAGCGGGGTTACGTCGAGCAGGAGTACGTCCTTCACCTCACCGGTCAGTACACCACCCTGGATGGCAGCGCCCACGGCTACTACCTCGTCGGGGTTCACGCCCTTCGAAGGCTTCTTGCCAAAGAACTTCTCTACCTCCTCCTGAATGCGCGGAATACGGGTCGAGCCACCTACCAGGATTACTTCGTCGATGTCGGAAGTGCTCAGGCCAGCGTCTTGCAGGGCCTTTTTGCAGGGCTCCATCGAGCGGCGTACCAGGTTGTCGGCCAGCTGCTCAAACTTCGCACGGCTCAGCTTTACTACCAAGTGCTTCGGACCCGAGGCGGTAGCCGTTACGTAGGGCAGGTTGATTTCCGTTTCGGTCGAAGACGACAGCTCTACTTTGGCTTTCTCCGCGGCTTCTTTCAGGCGCTGCAGAGCCATGGCATCTTTGCGCAGGTCCAGGCCTTCGTTCTCGCTGGCGAAAGTCTCGGCCAGGAAGTTGATAATTACCTGGTCGAAATCGTCGCCACCGAGGTGGGTGTCACCGTTGGTGCTCAGCACTTCAAACACGCCGTCGCCGAGCTCCAGAATCGAGATGTCGAAAGTACCACCACCGAGGTCGTACACGGCAATCTTTTGGTCTTTGTGCTTTTTATCGAGGCCGTAGGCCAAGGCAGCGGCCGTAGGCTCGTTGATGATGCGCTTCACATCAAGGCCCGCAATGGCACCGGCTTCCTTGGTCGCCTGGCGCTGGGCATCGTTGAAGTAAGCCGGAACCGTAATAACGGCTTCAGTTACCGTGGTGCCGAGGTAGTCTTCGGCGGTCTGCTTCATTTTCTGCAGTACCATGGCCGAAATTTCCTGGGGCGTGTACTGACGGTCGCCGATTTGCACGGCTACCGTGTTATTGGAACCGCGCACCAGCTCGTAGGAAACGTGCTTGGCTTCTTCGGTTACTTCGCCGAAGCTGCGGCCCATGAAGCGCTTAATGGACTGCAGTGTGTTTTTAGGGTTGGTAATGGCCTGACGTTTGGCGGGGTCACCGACTTTCCGTTCGCCTTTACCGTTATCGAGGAACGCCACGATGGAGGGAGTCGTGCGGCGGCCTTCGCTATTCGGAATTACCACCGGCTCGTTGCCTTCCATTACGGCCACGCACGAGTTGGTGGTGCCGAGGTCAATACCGATTATTTTGCCCATGTGAATGGTTATTATGTAGGAGTTGAGGTGTCAGATGATAGGTGCGAATCACTCGCACCGGGGGAATTACAAGACGCGTACCAGCCCCGGAAATGCCCCGTACTCGTGACAGATTGTCATTTTTGGGCAGACAGTAGCATGATTCTGCGACGGTCTGACTTCTACGGGAAAACCAGGGGTAGGATATGCTGACACCGGGGCAGGAGATAAGCGAGGCTCTGCCCGCACGTCATCTTAAACGGAGCCAAGCACCGCGCGAAGTTTCGGCGCCATAATGGACTCGCTCCTTCGGGCATTTTCCTTGGCGTGCAATGTTTTCCGTTTCCTGAGCCTACTACAGGGCTTGTTGTACTTTCCTCTGTAGCTTGGGAAATGGGATATCGACGGCCACAATTCGGCCCGTGCTATCCACGAGCAGATTAGCCGGGATGCCCGTGATGGCAAAACGCCGGATATCCTCCCCGTTCACGCCTTTCAGTTCCGACAAGTGGGGCATCTGCAAGCTGTCCTCCGCAATGGCCTGCACCCATTTGTGGTAGTCGTGGTCCAGCGACACGCCAATCATGCCGAAGCCTTGGCGGTTGTACTGCTGGTAGAGGCGGCGGTACTTGGGCATTTCCATGCGGCAGGGGCCACACCAGCTGGCCCAAAACTCGACCAGCGTTAGGTTATTGCGTTTGAAGAGGTGTTCGACATCCAGCTCTTTGCCCATCGGGGTTTTGCCGGCCAGGCGCCCGACGTAGCTGCCTATAAAGCGCTGGTTGTTCTGGTTGCGGTTTTCGTTTCGGGCGAGCTGCTTGTCCAGGATTCGGCCGTAGAAACTTTGTTGCAACGGCGTAGGCATGGCCTGGTAGTACCGGCGGAAGCGCTCCACCGCAGGCCGGTCATTGCAGTTGTCCAGCATGGCGTAGAGCGACACCACGGAGGCGGGATGTTGCCGGACGAATAAATCAGCCGCTGCGGCCCAATAGCCAGAAACCCGATAATCGAAGCTTTTGACGGAATCCGCCCACTGCTCTATCAGGGCCTTATTGCCGGAGTCGAAGGTTTGGGTGAACTTGGCAGTTACTAGGGCTTTGTCCGTAAAAAACTGGTGCCAGAGGCTGTCCCGCAGCAATAGGTACTGCTCCAGCTCTCTTTGCTGGGGGGCGACCGAGAATACAACCGTATTTTTTAGATAAGTACCCGGGTCAGGTGTTCGATAGAACTTAGTTCGAAGGTTGTATTTCGTGGCTTTGATGTGGATAGAATCGGTTGGCAGATAGAGCTGGACAGAGCCCGATACCGTTTTATCCACTTTATCGAAATAATAAATATGATAGAATCCAGGCTGGGTAATTTTCCCCTGGAATGAAAAACGCCCGTTGCCGTTTGCTACGCTATCGATGGCTTTATAAGTGACGGAATCTTGGAAAAACAGCTTCGCCTGGCACTCTTCACACCCTTCAATGTCGGCGACGATTAGGTAGTCGTATTCTTTTTGCTGCTTCTGCTTGTTTTGGCAACCGCAAAGCAATGCCAGCAAACAGAGTAACAGCCACCCGTTTTTATAGCTATCCATACCACACAGATTAGTCAGCTTTGTCATACACTTGACTTCTAGTTAGAATATCTCTTTGTTAGGGTTATAACTTTATCAAGCCTGCTTTTTAGAGGAGCGGGCAATGTTAGGGCTTGTCAGATAATGCTGCTTTGACGGTCATATTTTGGGTTTGGCCCAGAGCTTTCCAGCGGATAGATGCGCTTGGCACACTTGCTGGTGAGACGAGGAGCAGCCCAACCGAAACCAGAGAAGCTTTCCTTAAGCTTAAGGTAAAATAGATGTGGTAAAATATGCTTAGTAAACTCAAATTCAATGATTCCAGTACCCGTTAAACACTCGATTCCCTAGAGCATGAAAAGCTGCTGGAAACTTTTTTCGGTCGTTTACTGCACGCAGGGTAACAGGAATAGGATGGGCCAGTAGCAGTATTGCTGCTACCTGGAGGCTAAGAAGTCAGCTACCGTCTGTTCCCAGAGTTGCTTGTGCTGCCACCAGTAGGGCTCGTGGCCGGAGCCGGGGAAATCCTGGCGCTGCTTGGGGCCGCGGAGGGCGGCGTAAATAGCGTCGGTTTCCGGGCGGGTTACGCGCGGGTCGGCCGTGCCCCACATGAGCAGGGTCGGGACGGTGACGCGGGCAGCGTAAGCGGTGGCATCGAGGTCAAAAGCCCAGAAGTTGTTTTCGACTCCACCCCAGAACACCAGCAGGTTGGCCATGGGGAAGGGCGGGACGTGCATGGAGCGGAAGCGGCTCTGGGTAGTTTCGAGCATGGAGCCGTAGGGGCATTCCAGCAGGTTGGCGGCGGGACGCACGCCCAGTTCCGCTTCGGCCCGCAGGGTAGCCACCGCGCCCATGGAGTTGGCGTAAATGTACACTGGGCCGGGGCGGCGCTGCAGCCACTGAACTACCGCGGTCACATCGGCGGCTTCGTGGTGGCCCACGGTGCAGACGGTGCCCTCGGAGCCGCCGTTGCCGGCAAAGTCCGTGAGCAGCACGTTGTAGCCGAGGCCGCGGAAGAAACCAGCTTCGGTCAGGAGCTTGCTTTTGGAACTGGTGTAGCCGTGGAATAAGGCTACCGTGCCGCGCGGATTCTTGACCGGGCCATACCACGACTCTAGCTGGCCGTTTGCGCTAGTGAGCCGAATGGTTTGGAAGGGAAAATTAGGCTGGATGCGGTTTACTGGCTTAGGGTTCCGGATGCCCGTGAGCAGCACCCACAGCTTCTGCGGAGCCGAAAGCTGCTCCGGGTTATCCGTGTGGGTGCCTACTGGGGTCGTGAAATGCGTGAAGCGCCAGGCGTGAAAAGCGGCTACGGCATTCATTGCCAACAGCCCCGCCGCTAGCAGCCAAGCAAGCCGACGCCCGCGCTTCAGGCCAATCCGCCGAGCCATTAGCTGCGGCCCGAGCGGCCCCCTGCAGCCCCTGGCTTCCGACCCGCCGTGCCCCGACCCGCCGATTTTGGCCCCGGCTTGCTGCCGGTTTTGCCAGGGGTAGCGCGGCCAGTGCTGGTTTTGCTACCCGCAGGCTTCGGGCTGAACGGGCCGTTGCCACCCGGCCGAGCGCCGCCCCGGGTGCCAGTGGGGCGGGCATTGCTGCCGGGCATTTTGGCGTCGCTCTGACCGCCAAAGCCGCCTCTTTTATACCCCCCGACGCTGTTTTGGCCGGGCTTGGCATCGGCGGGGCGTACCCCACCAGGCCAGTACTCGGAGCCCTTATTCGGTGTTTTGAAGGTGCCGGCCGCCGCGGTTTGGGCAGCCATATCCTCCGTTAAGGCCTGCACTTCGGCTTTGGTCAGCTCGCGCCACTCGCCGGGCTGCAGTTGGTCGAGCTGCAAATCGGCAATGCTGGCGCGCACCAGGCGCAGGGTAGGGTAGCCCACGGCGGCTGTCATCTTGCGCACCTGCCGGTTCATGCCCTGCGAAATCCGGATTTGAACCCAGCTGGTTGGAATGTTGGCCCGGAAGCGCACCGGCTTGCTTCGCTCCCAGAGCTCGGGGACGTCGGGCAGTAACGCTACCTCAGCGGGGGTAGTGAAGCCGGTCTTTAGGTCCACGCCGCGGCGCAGGTTTTCCAGGGCCTCAGCCGTCGGCACGCCTTCTACCTGCACCCAATACGTTTTGGGAACCTTGAAGCGCGGCTCCGAAAGGCGGTGCTGGAGCTGCTTGTCATCGGTGAGCAGCACCAGGCCCTCAGAGTCATAATCCAGCCGCCCGACCGGGTAAATGTTCGGAATGGAGACGAAATCCTTTAGGGTTTTCCGGCCGGTTTCGTCGGTAAACTGGGTCAGAACTTCGTAGGGCTTGTTGAGCAGAATGTAGCGCATGGAAGAGCATGAGCCTTCCAGCTCACGTAAAAGCAATAAAAAAAGGTTGTCCCGACGGGGCCGGAGGCCGGAATACTCCTAGGAGCTTCTGCCAGCTTCCGGCCCGGCCAGGACGACAAAGGTACGCCTTACTTCTGCAGCCGCCGGCGCCGAATGCTCTCGGCCATAAGAATTCGCACGTCGCCGCTGGGGCGCACCACAAATTCGCCACTGTCGCGCACCGAAACGCCGTCGCGCATTTCGTCGCGGTAGTCGTGGTGAACCAGAATGCCGATCCGTGCGGTGTCGGCGGGGGTAGGAGCGGGCGGGGCCGGCTGGCCGTTGATCTGGGCCATTTCAGCCAGGTACAGCAGGGAGTCGCGCTTGGTATAAGGACGCAGTTTAAACTTGCCCGGGAAGTAGTTCTTAGGATCAGAAACGCGGTTACGCACAAAGTCCTGCACCGCTAGCTCCGTTTTCTGTTCGGTGGTTTTGGTACAGCTCGTAAGAAACAGCCCTGCGCAGAGCAGAGCAAGAGAGAAAGGCTTCATGGGAAAAACAGGGTTGATCGGCGGGAGTGGAGCAGTACATGACACGGCCCTGGCGGCTTCAGTTCCGGCCAGGATAAACCAGGGGGCTACACGCCGCCGGAATATTTGCGGGTAGCCCATTCTACCGTCACCAGTCCCAGTAGCACAAAAAACAGCCACTTCAGGTTAATCAGGTCTTTGAGCTCCTCCTGCTCGTAAATGACGGGCTTGTACTGGGCTTTGCGGATGTCCTGGGCCAGCTGGGTGAACTGGGCGGGGTAGTACAGGCGCTGGCCGCTACGACGAGCCAGCTGGTAGAGCAGGTTGTGGTCGGCGCGCGACTGAAGGGCCTCCAGCTGCTGCTCTTGCACCAGCACCTCGCCCCGGTCTTGTTGGGGCTGGCCCCCGAGGGTAGCGCGGGCCGTGTAGCGGTACAGTCCCGCCGGCAGCGGCCCCAGGTGGAGCGGGGCGCCGTCCTCGGTGGTCGTGTACGTGAAGGTGCGGGTTTGCTGCTGCTCGTTGGTAAGGCTGAGCGTGATTTGCTGGCCGTAAATGCGCTCAAAAATGGCATTATAGGTTTCGGCCCCAAAGGTCACGTCGTCCTGGGAGTTGAAAGCGTCCTGGGTGGGGTACACATCGAGGCGCTTTTTGTTGGCGTTCTGAGTGAGTAGCTGCAGGGTCCGGAGCACCAGTCGGTCGTAGGCTTCGGGCCGGTCGTCGTGCTCCACGGCTTCCTGCAGGCGCCACTGCCAGCTGCCATCGGTGAGCAGGGTAGCCTGGCGCTGGGCCGGTGTGCCCCCGAACACCAGCAGCGGCTTCTGGGTCTTTACGCGGCCTACCTGCTGCCACAGTGCGGCTTCGGCCCCGGCACCCAGCCGAATATCTCCGAAAGGTACCGGCGCGGGCGGGTAGGCGGCAAAGCGGCGCAGGGCATCTTCCTCGAAGGCAAAGCGGGTAAAGGTGGCATTGGGCACGGGCGTTACGGCATCGGTTTGGCCGCCGCGCGGCGTCACGGTCAGGCCCGTACCCAGGGCGTTGTAGGCACCGTAGTCGGTTTGGGCCCCCAGCACATACAGGGCCGGCACCCGGCGGGCTTTCACCTGGGCCAGCACCTCCGCGCCTACCCCGTTTTGGGCGGGCAGCTGGTGCAGAATGGCCACGTCAAAATCCTGGCGCTGCAGGGGGCTGATGCCGGGCAGGTAGGTAGTCAGGTCGAAGTTGTCGTTTTGCAGAATGGCCGCGCGCAGGGCTTTTAGGTCGGGGTGGGGGGCGGCGCCGGCCAGCAGCACCCGCAACTTTCCCTTCACAATATCGAGGTAGGCAAACTTCTGGTTGTTCAGCAGGGTAAACTCGCCGGGCAGCTTTTCCACCACCACCTCGTAGCGGCGCTTGCCCGGGGCAGGAGCCGTAACGAGGAAAGTCGTTTTGGTGCGTCGGCGTCCGGCTAGCAGGGGTACGCGCTTGGTTTGCAGCACGCGGCCATTTTCGCGCAGCAGCACCGTAGCCGACGTGCCGGCTGCGTAGCCATCGTAGCCAATTTCCGCCTCAATGGGAAATAGGTTGCCGCTGAACGCCACGCGGTTATAGGTGAGGGCCGGTACGCTCACGTCCTTTTTCGGCAGGGTGTCACCCACTCCCACGGCGTAAATCGGGAAGCGGTAGTCGGTGTACTGGGGTGCCCGGCCCTGGTTCACGAGCCCATCGGAAAGCAGTACCACGCCCGCCAGGTTCCGGTTCTGGTAGCCTTCGCCGATGGTAGTGAGTAGCCCGTCCAGGTCCGTGGCCGGGGCCCGAAAGCGCACTGAATCGGGCCGGGCTGGGCGGGTAGCACTCGTAAGCGTCTGGGTTTCCACCCGGTAGCCTTGGTCGCGCAGGGCAGTAGCTAGCTGGGTTAGGCCTTGGGTAGCCTGGCGAAGCACCGCAGGCGGCGTAAACAGCCCCACCGACTGCGAATTATCGACGGCCAGCACAAGGGTGGGGGCCTCGGTGGTGGTCGTCGTCGATTTCAGAAAGGGGGAGAGCAGCAGAAAGCACAGAAAGCTCACGACTGCAAAGCGCACAAAGGCCAGGGCGTAGTTCACGGCCCGGCTCCAGGGCGCCTTCGCCGAGTAGAGCAGGGCCGCGTAGCCCGCCCCCACCAGCAGGCACAGCAGGATAAACCAGGGAGAAGCAGATAGTAGCAAAGGCAGAACGATATAGCAACCGCACTAAAGAACCCCGGTCAGCCCCGCATAGTTGCGCGGGGTAGGGTTGGGGCAGGTAGCGAAGGTAGGGAGTTGCGGATAAGTAAGTAGGGTAGAGGTTGCCTACCTTGGGACCTTAAAGATGATAATCGATATGGTATGCAGAAAATAGTGCCTTTTCTATTCGTAGAGGTCCGCGTCTGCTTTGTACCGTTTCCTAAACAGAGTGCTTCCTACCTCAACGCACTGTCACCAACTCCTCACTTTTCAGCATACGGACCGGAGAAATAACCTTTTCGTCCAGGGGAATGTGCTTGCCGTAACGCTCCTTCAGCTTAGCCTGCACGGCGGGGTGGCTCAGGTCAAACTCGCGCAGGGTCTGGAGCGTCCCGATTTCACGGCCGGTGGCTTGCCGGTACATCTTCCAGAGCAGCTCCGAGCAGTAAATCCGCTCATCGGACCAGCCGAAGTAGAGGTCGTAGTTTTTGCCGCGGTACTGCTCGCCGGCGGCTTGCAAGCGCCGGAGGGCATCCGGAGTTAGGACGGTTTCCGCATCGCGGAGGCGTTTTACTACAAATTTGCCCTCCTGACCCCGCGCGGCCCAGGCCGCCAACGAAGTTTCGCTGACGGGTTGGACGGCCTCAAACACGCGCCACGTACCGTTCTTCTTAAACAGGATGCCGCAGTGGCTGTATCCGGAATGGGTAGCCAACTGAATGGCGCGGCTCTGCGCCGATTGGGAGGTCTGGAAAACTAAGTCGCCGTTGTGCAGGCGGTCGGAAATCTGCTGTACTGCCTTCGAAGCAGTCTGCCCTTGCTGGTAGCGGACATACCGGCGGTGCAAGCGGGGGTAGGCTACCAGCGAAACTGTAAGCAGCACAAAAAGCGGTAGCAGAAACCGAGAGTTCATGTTTGAACAGAGTTGGATGCTACCAAGGTAAGCGCCTGATGGATTGGTAGTACGTTAACCAACAACTGCCACTTCCGGCTGTGGCGCGGCCTGATTCCGCCGCCGCAAAACCAGCGCTACGCAAAACAGAATGCCGCCCGCCACCAGCGCCGCCCCTACCCAGTCGGGGGAGGTGTACCCCAGGCCGGCGGCAATAGGCAGGCCGCCCAGGTACGCGCCCAAGGCATTGCCCGTGTTAAAGCCCGATTGGCTCAGGGAAGAAGCCAGCATTTCCGAACCTTTGGCCGAGCGAATCATCAGCATTTGGATAGGCGCGGCCGTTGAGAAAGCCAGCGCCCCCGTGAGCATGGTCATCAGCACCGTTGGGAGCGGGTAGGGCGCGGCCACGGGCACCAGCAGCAGGGATGCCGTCATGGCCGCCAGCAGGAAGGTAGTGGCCCGCAGCGGCGACATCCGGTCGGTGAGCCAACCGCCCAGCAGGTTTCCCAGGGCCATACCCACGCCAGCCAGCACCATCAGAAAGGCTACGGTGCTGGTACCAAACCCGCTTACTTCCGTAAATAACGGCACGATGTAGCTAAACCACGCGAAAAAGCCCCCGTTACCCAGCACCGTAATCCCGATAATCAGCCAGGGCTCTAGTTTGGTAAACGCGTGAAATTCCTTGCGCAGATTGGTTTCCCGGGCCGCTAAGTTGGGCATCAGGCGCTGCACGCTCACCACCGTCAGTAGCGCCACCACCACTATGAGCACAAACGGAATTCGCCAGCTGAAATGATGGCCCAAGTACGTGCCAATGGGCACCCCGATGATGTTGGCGAAGGTGAGGCCCGCAAACATGATGGAAATGGCCTGGGCTTCCTTGCCCGGCTGCGCCAGGCGGCCCGCCACCACGGCGCCTACCCCAAAGAACGCCCCGTGCGGCAGCCCCGAAACAAAGCGCGTCAGCAGCATCAGGTGGTACGACGAGGCCAGCACCGACAGCCCATTGCCAACGGCAAACAAGGCCATGAGCAAGGCCAGAATTTTGCGTGGGGGCAGCTTGCCGGTGAGGGCCACCAGCAGCGGCGCCCCCACCACTACCCCCAGGGCGTAGGCCGAAATGAAGTGGCCGGCATCGGGAATGCTGATGCGCATGGCGCGGGCAATATCGGGCAGAATGCCCATCATGACGAACTCAGTCATGCCAATGCCGAACCCACCCAGCATGAGAGGGAGTAATACAAGTTTCGATTTCATAGCAGGGGTAGGAGGCAGCGGCGTGCGCAACAAAAAACGTGTCGGGCTAACCGGCCCGCTTCGCAAGCCCGTACAACCCGACACGTACTGTACTTGTTCAAAAGTAAGCTGCCCTAAGTCAGCATGCCGCCATCCACCTGCAAGACTTGGCCCGTGATGTAAGCCGACTCTTCGGAAGCCAGGAAAGCGGTGGCTTTGGCTACGTCTTCGGGCGTGCCGCCGCGCTTGAGCGGAATGGCTTTGCGCCACTCATCTACCTGCTTCTGGTCGAGGGCATCGGTCATTTCGGTTTCGATAAAGCCGGGCGCAATGGCGTTGCAGCGGATGTTGCGCGAGCCCAACTCCAGCGCCACCGACTTGGTAAAGCCAATGATACCGGCTTTGGAAGCGGCGTAATTAGCCTGGCCGGCGTTGCCCTTAATGCCTACCACGGAGGTCATGTTCACGATGCTGCCCGTTTTGGCGCGCATCATGGGCTTGGTGGCGGCTTTGGTGAGGTTGAACACCGATTTCAGGTTTACGGCCAGCACCTGGTCCCACTGCTGCTCGCTCATGCGCATGAGCAGTCCATCCTGCGTGATGCCGGCGTTGTTGACCAGAATATCCAGCTTGCCAAACTCGGCCACTACCTCATCCACCAGTTTCTCGGCTTCGGCGTAAATGGACGCGTCGGAGCGGAAGCCTTTCACTTTGGTGCCGTGGGCGGAAAGCTCCTGCTCCAGCTGCTGGCCTTTTTCCACGCTGGAAAGGTAGGTGAAGGCTACCTGGGCGCCCTGCTGGGCAAAATACACCGCAATGGCGCGGCCAATTCCTTTGGAAGCGCCCGTAATCAGGGCCACTTTCCCGTCAAGCTGTTTTGTCATGCCGGCGAAGATAGGAATAGAAGCTGGTAGCTTCTCCAACTGAAAATCCGAAAGCAACAAACCCGTAAGGTGCGTAGCTTGCGCCGGCTTTGCTTGCCCTGAAAGAAGAATAAGCAGCCACTAGCTAACTGCTAACCGCTCAGAATGACCGATATCTGTATCCTGGGAGCCGGTCCTGGCGGCGCCACGGCCGCCCTGCACCTGGCCAATGCCGGCCACCGCTGCCTGCTCCTCGACCGCGCCACGTTTCCCCGCGACAAAGTGTGCGGTGATGCTCTAAGTGGCAAAGTTATCAACGAGTTGCGCCGGATTGGGGAGGCGCTGCCCGCCCGCCTAGCTGCCGAGCCGATTCAGCTGCCCAGCTGGGGTATCGATTTTTACGCCCCCAACGGCCGCCGCCTAGCCGTACCCTTCAAACCGAAATACAACCCTGCTCAGGACCAGGCCGCCGGCCACATCAGCAAGCGCCTGCACTTCGATAACTTTCTGATTGAAGAAGTTCGTCGGCACCCGGAAATTGACTTCCGCGAAAACGTAGACGTAGCCCGCCACGAGCAATTGCCGGATGGGCGTTGGCGCCTGCTAGCCGCCGATGGTCAGGAAATTGCCGTAGCAAAACTGCTGCTGGTTGCCAACGGGGCCCAATCCAGCTTTGCCCGCCAGGTTGGGGGCCATGAGCTGGAGCCTGCCCACCACTGCGCCGGCCTACGGGCCTACTACCGGGGCGTCACGGGCCTGCACCCCGATAACTTTATCGAGCTCCACTTCATCAAGGATTTTCTGCCGGGCTACCTCTGGGTTTTCCCTCTGCCCAATGGCGAGGCCAATGTGGGGGTAGGCATGCTCACCGAAGCGGTTTCAAAGAAAAAGGTGAAGCTGCGCGAGCGGCTGGAGGAAATGCTGCGTACTCACCCCGCCCTGAAAGACCGGTTTGCCGGCGCCGAGAGGCTCGGGCCAGTGCGCGGGTTCGGGCTGCCTCTGGGCTCCCGCCGCCGTCCGCTTTCCGGTTCCGGCTACCTGCTGCTCGGCGACGCCGGCTCCCTCATCGACCCGTTTTCCGGGGAAGGCATTAGCCACGCCATGGTATCGGGGCGCCACGCCGCCGACTGGGCCGGCCGGGCTCTGGCGGCGCAAAACTTCACCGCAGACTTCCTGAAGGGCTACGACGCGGCCGTGTACAACCGCTTGTGGCAGGAACTGCGGCTTAGCCGGGGCATGCAGCACCTACTGAATTACCCCTGGCTGTTCAACTTCGTGGCCAACCGCGCCGCCAACAACCCCACCCTGGCCGAAACCATCAGCAACATGTTTCTTGACCTGGACCTGCGCGAAAGGCTCCGCCAACCTAGCTTTTACGTGAAGCTACTGTTAGGACGGTGAGAAGGGAAAGGAGGGGGTGAGGGTAGGAAATAAGGTCAAAGCAAAGCCAGAGCATCCGCACAAACCCGCCCGTCAACCTGAGCCAAGCCAAGGCCCTTATCACGTCAAAACGGCTGTCGTTCTAACGTGACAAGGGCCTTCGCTCTCTTCCGGATGACGGGCGGATTTACTTCACTCAGTCGCTAAATGACTTAGCTACTACCTCACTACTTCCCAGCGTAGCGGCGTAAGCTCTTTTCCGCCTCTGGGTTGAGCTGGGTAGCTTTTTCCAGGTCGGCTTTGGCTTCGGCGGGCTTGTTGATGGATGCGTAGCTAATGCCCCGGTACTCGTAGGCATCGGCGTAAGAGGGGTCGATGCTGATGGCCTTGGTGAAGTCCGGAATAGCGCTTTTGAAGTTGAACATCTGCATTTTAGCAGCTCCGCGGCCGAAATACGCTTCCTTATCCTGGGGATTGTATTTCACGGCCTTGCCAAAGTCCACGATGGCAGCGCTGTACTCCTTGAGCTTGAGGCGGTTGAGGCCCCGGTTGTAATAAGCCTCCGCGTTGGTGGGCTTCAGCCGCAACGCCGCGTTATAGTCGGTTACGGCTTCGCGGTAGTCTTTCAGGTGGCTCTTGGCCTTGGCGCGGGCCAGCAGGGCGTCAAAGTCGCGGGGCTTGGCCTTGAGCGCCACGTCCGCCGTCCGGATATCGGCCCGGTAATCGGCGTTGCTTTTGCGGGCGGCGGGCTCTACCGGCAGGGGCGGGGTAGGGGCCACGGAAGCCGTAGCAGTTACCCCGGCCGCGGGCCGCGCGGCCGAGTCGGCGGCTTGGGCCACGGAGGTTTCGCGGGCCACATTGCGGGCCGCGGAAGTAGGGCGCTCTACCTCCGTGGTAGTGCGGGCGCAATCCGTCAGAAAAAGCAACGTAAGACAGGTTGCCAGAGAAAGTATGGGTGCCTTCATAAGAGAAATTCAGGAGAAAAAGCAAGCGGCAAAAATACCGCCAAACGAAGTTTGGGCCCTTGTACGCGCCGCCCTCAGCAATGGCCATGACTAGCCCCAAAATTTTGTCGGGCACTGGCCAGCGCCTGCGTGAGCGGGCAACGTGGCGGAGTAGCGCGGCCTGCCTATCTTTGCCGGGCTACCTGCCCGCCTGATGCGGCAGTGGCCCTTCTTTCTTAACCTTCAACCGAACACAACATGGCATTGCAATACGACCTGGTCGTTATCGGCAGCGGCCCCGGCGGCTACGTAGCCGCTATCCGGGCTTCGCAGCTGGGCTTGAAAGTAGGCGTGGTAGAGCGGGAGTCGCTCGGCGGCATCTGCCTCAACTGGGGCTGCATTCCCACCAAAGCCCTGCTCAAGAGCGCCCAGGTATTTGAGTACCTCAACCACGCCGGCGACTACGGTCTGAAGGCGGAAGGCGTTGGCTACGATTTCGGCGCCGTAATTCAGCGCAGCCGGGGCGTGGCCGACGGCATGAGCAAGGGCATCAACTTCCTGTTCAAGAAGAATAAAATCGACGTGGTATCGGGTACCGGCAAGCTGCTGGCCCCCGGCAAGGTAGAGGTAACCAAGGCCGACGGCGGCAAGGAAACCGTGGAAGCCAAGTCCATTATCCTGGCCACCGGCGCCCGCTCGCGCGAGCTGCCCGCCTTGCCCATCGACGGCAAAAAAATCATTGGGTACCGCCAGGCCATGGTGCTGCCGGCCCTGCCCAAGCGCCTCGTGGTAGTAGGTTCCGGTGCCATCGGCGTCGAGTTTGCCTACTTCTACCGCACCATGGGCTCCGAGGTAACGGTGGTAGAATACCTGCCCCGCATCGTGCCCGTGGAAGACGAGGAAGTATCGCGCCAGATGGAGAAATCCTTCAAGAAAATTGGTGTCAACGTGCTGACCAGCGCGGAAGTAACCAAGGTGGATACGACCGGCGAAGGCTGCAACGTGACCATTAAAACGGCCAAAGGCGAGCAGCAAATTGCCTGCGACGTAGTGCTGAGCGCCGCCGGGGTAGTAACCAACCTCGAAAACCTGGGCCTGGAAGAACTGGGCATTAAGGTGGAGAAAGGCCGCGTCATCGTGGACGACTACTACCAGACCAACGTGCCCGGCATCTTCGCCATCGGCGACATTGTGCCCGGCCCGGCGCTGGCGCACGTCGCTTCGGCGGAAGGAATTATCTGCGTTGAGAAAATTGCCGGTCACCACCCCGAGCCGCTTAACTACCAGAACATTCCCGGCTGCACCTACGCCTCGCCGGAAATTGCCTCGGTAGGCCTCACCGAAGAAGAAGCCAAAAAGCAGGGTTACGACATTCTGGTGGGCAAATTCCCCTTCTCGGCCTCCGGCAAAGCCTCCGCGGGCGGCGTTAAGGACGGCTTCGTGAAGGTGATTTTCGACAAGAAGTACGGCGAGTGGCTGGGCGCCCACATGATTGGCTCCAACGTAACCGAAATGATTGCCGAAGTGGTAGTAGCACGCAAGCTCGAAACCACCGGCCACGAAATCATCAAGGCCGTGCACCCGCACCCCACCATGTCGGAGGCCGTGATGGAGGCCGCCGCGGCTGCCTACGGCGAGGTGATTCACCTGTAAAAATTGGTGGCGTAGGCTACCTAAAAAGCCCTGCTCAGCCTTTGAGCGGGGCTTTTGCTTTACCTCCGTACTTCTCGACCGACCCGCTATTATTCTGCTATTATGAAATGGCTACCCTCCTTTGTTAAGTTGTTTTCGCTGTTTATCCTGGGCTTTGTGCTCCAGATTGCCGGCTCAATTGGCATGATTCGGGGCGAGGTGATGTCCTCGGATACGGGTGTTTTTGCTAGTGTCCGGCTGTTGGGTTTGTTGCTGATGGTGGTTGCTCTCCTTCTTATCGGGCTCAAGTTCTTTTCCCGGCTAGATCAGAAATCGTAGATCAACTGTAAGCCAAAAACCCAACTACCCCGGCCATGCTGGCCGGGGTAGTTGGGTTTTTGGCTTACACGTACTTTGCAGTAAGGCTACTGTTGGGCGCGGTATTTTCCCTTGATGAAGTCCAGCATATCCCGGCCGTGCTCTTCGGTTTTAGTGGCTTCTTGCTTCCATAACGCCTCAACCAGCAGCAGCAGCAGCTCGGTTTCTTTGTCGGGGTCAGCGTAGCTCAGCTTTTTGAATGCCTCCCGAAGCAGGGCGGGTACGGGTTTCATAAACCGCTCGTGCTGCTGGCGGGCCATTTCCGAGTCGGCCAGGCGGTACTGGAGCTTCCAGAAGTGGGGCTCGGCCTGCACCAGCTTAAAGGGCAATTCAATAACGCTGTAAATAAACGCCAGCGGATCAGGCTCGGCCAAGCCGCCGCGGTTATCCTCTATAATGCGCTTGTAGCCATTGCGGATAACGAATTCCAGGAGTTGGTCTTTCGAGCCGAAGTGCTTGAAAATAAGCGCTTCTGAAACGCCCGCCGCCTTGGCAATCAGCTGCGTGGAGGTATTCTCAAAGCCTTTTTCCCCAAATAGCTGCAATGCTATTTCTGCAATGTGCTGTTTGCGGTTAGTCATAGACAGACAAGTTCAATGTGATGGCACTACGCCGCGTAGTCTTTCTTTCTACTACTAGTAGGAACACTGCAAGTTCGGTCTATGCGAGCTAAAACGCGCTATTTTTTTTAGAAACGGTGTTTTTAAGTCCGCGTTGCCGGTTGCTGAACTCGGCTAAAAACAGAAGCCGGCCGATTTGGGAGCACCAAATCGGCCGGCTACGTGGGATTCAAAAACCTGCGAGCGGCGAGGCCGGGGGCAGGGCCGCGCGGTTCTTGAAGGATTCCGGATGAGGGTGGGAGTACATCCGGGTAAACGGGGCGTGGGAATTGCCTATCGAACAATTAGTGGGAATCGCTGTCTGATAGTGAGAGCAATATTAAGCAGAATTTCTGAAACTAGTAAGTAGTAGCTCACTTTTTTATTGTAAGTAATCACTCACCTTAATGATTTTACTCTGCAAACAATTGACAGTATGAGTTTTATACAATATGTTTAAAATTTTGTCATGGCTTCTAAAGCCTTAAGTCGAGTACCTCTTCTGCTTCCAATTGGTTGTTTGGTGAGAAAGTAAAGGTTTCAACCGGGTAGCTGTCTTCAACCCTAAAGTATTCTTGGCGGCTGGTTAGCGCATGCGGGTATTCTCTTTGAACCGGTCTACTTTCGCTTGAATTTCGGCCAGCCCGAGGTTGTGCACGCTACCTAGGTGCGTCGTGTGAAAGTCCTTGTGGGGCACGTAGCTGCCTTCTTCCACAGCTTGGCCCACCTGCTTGTAGGCGGTGCGGAACGGGGTGCCGGCTTGTATAAGCTGGTTGATATTCTCCACGGTGAACACGGCGTCGTATTTCTCCTGGTTCAGCAGGTTGGGCTTGATGCGCAGCTGGGGTAAGGCAAACAGCACAATGTCGAGAATGTCCAGAAATTGCGTCATGGGCTCGAAGAGTAGCTCCTTCAGAATCTGGAAGTCGCGGTGGTAGCCGCTGGGTAGGTTGCTGGTGGCCAGCATTAGCGTGTTGGGCAGGGCCTGCAAGGCGTTGCAGCGGGCCCGAATCAGCTCAAACACGTCGGGGTTTTTCTTGTGGGGCATAATGCTGGAGCCGGTGGTAAAAGCTGCCGGCAGCTCCACAAACGCCATGTCCTGCCCGTTGTAGAGCACCAGGTCGTAGGCCATTTTGGCCAGGGTAGCGGCCATGCCTGCCAACGCAAACGCCACCGTTTTTTCCGTTTTGCCCCGCAGCATCTGGGCGCCCACGCTGCTCACGGCCAGATTACCGAAGCCCATTTCCCGCGTAGTCTGAAGTCGGTCGATGGGAAAGGAGCTGCCGAAGCCCGCGCCCGAGCCCAGCGGGTTTTGGTCGGCCACGGCGTGGGCCGCCTCGAACAAGGCCAGGTCCAGCAATAGGTGCTCCGCGTAAGCCGAAAACCACAGCCCAAAGGAGCTGGGCATGGCGGCCTGGAAGTGGGTGTAGCCCGGCATCAGGTCGGCTTGGTGGGTTTCGGCTTTCTGCAGCAGCACCTGCACCAGCTCCAACGTTTTGGCGGTAGCGCGCGCGGTGTAGTCCTTCAGAAACAGCTGAATAGCCGTGAGCACTTGGTCGTTGCGGGAGCGGGCCGTGTGAATTTTCTTGCCCGCGTCACCGAACTTCTCCGTCAGGTAGTACTCAATTTTGGAATGTACATCCTCAAAGTCTTCCTCGATGAGAAAGGTACCGTCTTCAATTTGCGCGGCCAGCTCCGTCAGGCCCTGCTGCAGCTGCTGGTTTTCCGCTTCGGAAAGCAGACCGGCCCGGGCCAGCATGTTAGCCTGGGCTTTGGAAGCCTGCACGTCGAATTGCGCCAGGTACCTATCCAGTTCCCGGTCGCGGCCCACGGTAAATTGTTCAATCTTTTTATCGACGGCAATGCCCTTATCCCAGATTTTCATGTCGTGATGGTGTGGCGCGAACGGGGTGGTTCGCGTGTGTACGGTTCTATGTGACCGTGGAATATGCAAAGAGGTTACGCTGGAGGCACGCGAACTACCCCGTTCGCGCTACCTCATAACCGCAGCCCGTCCAGCAAAGCTACGTAGCCCTGCACGCCCGCCCGGATTTCACTAAGTAGAATATACTCATCGGGCGTGTGCGAGCGGGCCGAGTCGCCGGGGCCGACTTTGACGGTGGTAAAGGGCATCATGCTTTGGTCGGAGAGGGTAGCCGAGCCGAACGGGCGCCGGCCCTGGGCTACGCCCCGCTGCACGAGGGGGTGGCTCAGGTCGATGCGGGAGGAGTTGAGGTGAGTGGAGCGGGGGGTAACGTCGGAGGTGACGTGCTGCCGCACCAGTTCCACTACCTCCTGGTTGGCGTAGCACTCGTTTGTGCGCACATCCACCACGAAAGTGCACCGGTCGGGCACCACATTGTGCTGGGAGCCTGCCTGAATCTGGGTTACCGTCATCTTCACGGGGCCCAGCAGCGGTGAAACCTGCGGAAAGCGGAACTGCTCAAACCAGCGAATATCGGTCACGGCTTTGTACAAAGCATTGTCGCCCTCTTCCCGGGCGGCGTGGCCGGTGCGGCCGTGGGCCACGCAGTCGAGGACTACCAAACCTTTTTCAGCAATGGCTAGGTCCATCTGTGTTGGCTCGCCCACAATGCCCAAGTCGATAGGTCCTAACTGGGGTAGCACACTTCGGATACCGTTCGCGCCCGACACTTCCTCCTCCGCCGTAATGGCGCAAATCAGGTTGTAAGCCAGGTCAGTGCGCTTGTACAAGTGCAAAAACGTGGCGAGTAAGCTCACGGCCGAAGCGCCCGCGTCATTGCTGCCCAGGCCGGTTAGTTTGTCGCCTTCCACGGTGGCCCCGAACGGGTCGTAGGTCCAGGTGGTGCCGGGCTTTACCGTGTCATGGTGGGAGTTCAGCAGAATGGTGGGCTTGCTGGCGTCAACGTGCTTCGATACGGCCCAGACGTTGTTTTTGTCTCGGTGGGGCTGGGCGCCGTGGGAGGCCAGAAACCGGAAAATCAACTCCGCCGTTTGGGCTTCTTCCCGCGAAAGGGAAGGCGTCCTGATCAGCTCTTGCAGCAGCGCAATGGCGTCCTCGGTCAGCCGCGCTAGTTGCTCCGACATAGCACAGTTTTTACGGGTTCATTGATTTTTAGGGCGTTTTCAATTACCACCCGTTCCACGCCAGCCTCCAGGGCGGCAAAGGCGTTGTCCAGCTTGGGCACCATGCCGGCGGCAATAATGCCCTCGGCTTTCAGGTGCTGGTACTGCTGGGCGGTAATCTGCGGTATCACGGAGGTGTCGTCGTTGATGTCGCGCAACACGCCGTCCTTCTCGAAGCAGAAGTGCAGCTCCACCTCATACTGGCCGGCCAGCGCTCGGGCCAGGGTAGCGGCAATGGTGTCGGCGTTGGTGTTGAGCAGCTGGCCGCGGCCGTCGTGGGTAATGGCACAGAACACCGGCGTGATGCCCGCCTGCAGCAGCAACTCCAGCAGCTGCGCGTTGATGCTACCCTCGGGCAGGTTGCCCACAAAACCGTAGTCAATGTCCTGTACCGGCCGCTTTACGGCCCGGATGGCGTTGCCGTCGGCGCCGGAAAGGCCCAGGGCATGGACGCCGCTGGCTTGTAGCAGCGCCACTACTTGCTTGTTGGTTTTGCCCGCGTAAAACATGGTCACGATGTCGAGGGTAGGGGCGTCGGTGATGCGGCGGCCTTGCACCATTTTCGGCTCAATGCCCAAATCAGCCAGCATTTGACTAGCACCTTTGCCGCCGCCGTGCACCAGCATTTTGTGGCCTGGCACCTGGGCAAACTGGGTCAGAAATTGGCTTAACTCAGCGGCATCGTCGATGATACCACCGCCAATCTTGAAAATTTTCAGGCCTTCGCGCATAAAAAAGTAGAGGAGAAAAACGGGCCGTACAGGGGCAATTGCCGCCAAAATGAAGGTGCAGCCCGGCTAACTGCCTAGGCAAACAGCGCACAGGTCGGCGCTTTTTTTGCCACCGGGCCAGCAAAGTTTCCGAAAAAAAACATCTAGTTTTGCAACGATTTAGCGGTCCTATTCATTTTAAACCGCAGAAACACCTCCCTTGCCCACCGGCAGTCTTCATGATTCGTCTCTCTTCTATTGCGCTTCTGCGACGACCCAACCTGGTCGTGCGAACAATGCCAGCTTAAACGCTGGCATGCAATATCTCGTCGGCATTTTTAGTGCAATAACAACCGACGATAGGGCTCTGAAAGTAACGCCCTACTGAAGAAAGGTTCTACGAATAACGAATTGACACGAGTGTAAGCCTCCGTGCACCTCCCCCGGCCAAATTTCGCCTAACTGCTCCGGCGGTTTGCCGTCCTGGCCTCCTTGCTTTTCCGGGCTCTATTTCTGCCACCAGCTTCTGCGCTGGCAATGGCCTAGCTTCAGCTAAAAACGGCGTTTTCAGCCCTTTGTCTATCGTCTTCCCGTGTCTGTTGCCGTATACCAAGGCAACCAACCGAGCTTCGACCATGCTTTTACGAGTCGCCCATGCTGCCGATGTGCAGTACGTGGATACCCTTTGTCAGTGGTATGAGGAATCTGCCAAATCGCGCGGCGTTGGCATTGCCAAGCGCGACCCTAACTATCTGAAAAAGAAGATGGAGCGGGGCGATTCTATCATTGCCTTCCTTGATGAGCAGTTGGCTGGCTTCTGCTACATCGAAACCTTTGAGGACAACAAGTTCGTGGTCAACTCGGGCTTGATTGTAAATACCGAGCTCCGGAAGGAGGGACTGGGGCGCGCCATCAAGCACCGCGTGTTTGAGCTCTCGCGCACGAAATATCCGGAAGCTAAAATCTTCGGTATCACTACCTCAGCGGCCGTGATGAAGATCAACAATGAGCTGGGGTACCGGCCGGTAACTTTCCCTGAGCTCACCCAAAGCGACGACTTTTGGAAAGGCTGCTCAAGCTGTAAAAACTACGGCATCCTGATGGAAAATCAGCGCAAAATGTGCCTGTGCACGGGTATGGTGTACGACAACCTGAATGACAAATTCAGCCAGCAAACCATTGAAATTCTGAGTCAGGAGCAAGGTTAAGCCTGTTACGGCCCGCCTGACGGACTAGAGTACAATTCTCCCGGTGCTTTTCTCACTTCTCATTTTCTCATGTCTCAAAAAAAGGTAGTTCTCGCCTACAGCGGCGGATTGGATACATCCTATTGCGTCGTCTATCTGACGAAAGAGCTGGGCCTGGAAGTCCACACGGTTATTGTTAACTCGGGTGGTTTCTCGCAGGAAGAGCTAGCTGGCATCGAAAAGCGCGCCTACGAAATGGGCTCCAAGCGCCACGAGGTAATTGATGTAACGGAGCGGTTCTACCAGGAATGTTTGCGCTATCTGCTGGCAGGTAATATTCTGAAAAACGACACGTATCCGCTGAGCGTCAGCGCGGAGCGAATGTTTCAGAGCTTGGCGCTGGCCGAGTACGCCCGCGAAAACAAGGCTGACTACATTGCCCACGGCAGCACCGGCGCCGGCAACGACCAAGTGCGCTTCGATGTAGCCTTCTCGGTGATTTCGCCCGATACGGAAATCATTACGCCCATCCGCGACCTGGGCCTGTCGCGCCAGCAGGAGATTGAGTATCTGCAACAGAACGGGGTAGAGATGAGCTGGGAAAAGGCCAAGTACTCTATCAACAAAGGCATCTGGGGCACTAGCGTAGGCGGGGTTGAAACCCTGACTTCCCGCCAGGGCTTGCCGGAATCAGCTTGGCCAACTCAGCTCAGCAAAACTGAGCCCCAGGAAATCAGCATCACCTTCGAAGAAGGCGAGCCGGTAGCCCTGAACGGCGAAGCAATGAACCCGGTGGACCTGATTGTGGCCCTGAACGAGCTGGCCGGCCAGTACGCCATCGGCCGCGACGTGCACGTGGGCGACACGATTCTCGGTATCAAGGGTCGCGTGGGGTTTGAGGCTCCGGCCCCGCTGATTCTCATCAAAGGCCACCATTTGTTGGAGAAGCATGTGCTCAGCCGCTGGCAGCAACTGCACAAAGACTACGTAGCGAACTGGTACGGCACGCTGCTGCACGAGGCTCAATACCTCGACCCGGTGATGCGCGACATGGAGGCTTTCTTGGAGTCGTCGCAGGCCCGCGTGTCGGGCACGGTGTACGTGACGCTGAAGCCTTACCAGTTTGAGCTGCTGGGCATTGAGTCCGACTTCGATATGATGCAGTCGAAAGTGGCGACCTACGGCGAGGAAAACAATGCCTGGGACTCGCGCGACGCGAAAGGCTTCATCAAAATATTCAGCAACCAGCTGCGCATTCACGCCTCGTTTAACGATGAAAATTAAGGTTGGTATTGTAGGCGGGGCCGGCTACACGGCCGGGGAACTGGTCCGCATCCTGCTGCACCATGAGTACGCGGAGTTGGGCGCCATCGTCAGCTCTTCTAACGCCGGTAACCCCGTCTACCAAGTCCACGATGATTTGGTGGGCGATACGGACCTGGTGTTTACGTCGGAGCTGGCCGGGGATGAGGACGTAGTATTTCTGTGCCTGGGCCACGGCAACTCCAAGGCTTGGCTGACCCAGCACGAGCTGCCCGAAACAACGCACATCATCGACCTCAGCAACGACTTCCGCCTGGAAGCCGACGCCGAATTCGGGGAGCGGGAGTTCGTGTACGGGTTGCCGGAGCTGAACCGGAGCCGCATCCAGCAGGCCCAGAGCATTGCCAACCCCGGCTGCTTCGCCACGGCCATTCAGCTGGCCCTGCTACCCCTGGCGCAGGCCGGCAAGCTCGCGGATGACGTGCATGTGTCGGCTATAACGGGCAGCACGGGTGCGGGGCAGAGCTTGTCGGAGACGGTGCACTTCTCCTGGCGCAGCAATAATGTGTCCATCTACAAGCCCTTCACCCACCAGCACCTCGGCGAAATCGGGGAGAGCCTGGCGCAGCTGCAGCCGCAGCTGGACAGCGCCCTGCACTTCATTCCCTACCGCGGCAACTTCACCCGGGGCATCTTCGCCAGCGTCTACACGCCGTCAGACCTGACCCAGGACGAAGCGCAGGAGCTTTACCGGAAATTCTACGCTGATGCGCCGTTCACTACGGTTTCGGACCAGGAAATTCACTTGAAGCAGGTAGTGAACACCAACAAGTGCCTGCTGCACGTGCAGAAATTCGGCAAGCAACTGCTCATCACCTCGGTTATTGACAACCTCGTGAAAGGCGCTTCCGGCCAAGCGGTGCAGAACATGAACCTGCTGTTTGGCCTACCCGAAACGACGGGCCTAGGCCTGAAAGCCGGGCTGTTTTAACCCCACCGGCCGTCATTTCGAGCGTAGCGCAGCGAAGTCGAGGAATCTCGCGTGCTGACGTCCGAATTACTACTCCAACATCAGCACGCGAGATTCCTCGGCAAGCTCGGAATGACGGTCTTTTCCTGAGTTCTGACAACTGCTTCTACCATCTAACCTCTCAGCTCGCACTTCTATAAAAATGGAGCTTTTCAACGTATATCCGCTCGTCAATATCACGCCGGTAAAGGCGCTGGGGGCGAAACTTTGGGACGATAAGGGCCAGGAATACCTGGATTTCTACGGCGGGCACGCCGTTATCAGCATCGGCCACAGTCACCCGCACTACGTGCAGCGGCTGACGGAGCAGCTGCAGAACATCGGCTTCTACTCCAACTCGGTGCAGATTCCGATTCAGCGGGAGCTGGCCGAGAAGCTGGGCCAGGTGTCGGGCTACGCGGACTACTCGCTGTTTCTGTGCAACTCTGGGGCCGAGGCCAACGAGAATGCCCTGAAGCTGGCGTCCTTCCACACCGGCAAGAAGCGCGTGGTGGCCTTCAAGGGCGCCTTCCACGGCCGTACTTCCGGGACGGTAGCCGCTACCGATAACCCCAAAATTGTAGCGCCCTTCAACGCCGGCCACGCCATTTCCTTCGTGGAGTACGATCTGGCGGCGGTAGAGCAGGTGCTGCAGGGCGGCGACGTGTGCGCGGCCATCATCGAGCCCATTCAGGGGGTAGGGGGCATCATCATGCCTTCCGATGAGTTCCTGCAAGGGCTGGCGGCGCTGTGCCGACAGTACGGCGCCCTGCTGATTGCCGACGAAGTGCAGAGCGGCTACGGCCGCAGCGGCAAGTTCTTTGCCCACCAGCACGCCGGCATCCGCCCCGACGTTGTTTCGGTGGCCAAGGGCATGGGCAACGGCTTCCCCATCGGCGGCATCCTGATTGCGCCGGAACTGAAAGCCTCCTACGGTCTGCTGGGCACCACTTTTGGCGGCAACCACCTGGCCTGTACCGCCGCGCTGGCCGTGCTGGAAGTCATCGAGCAGGAAAACCTGCTAACCCACGCCACCGAAATGGGCGACTACCTGCGCACTGCGCTCGAAGCCAATGCCGGGGCCGAGGAAATCCGCGGCCGGGGCCTGATGGTGGGCATCAAGTACGATTTCCCCATCAAGGACCTGCGCGACCAGCTGCTCTCCGACTGCCACATCTTCGTGGGCAATGCCTCCGACCCTGGGGTGCTGCGCCTGCTGCCGCCCTTGAATATCACCAAGGATGAAGTTGACCGGTTCCTGCAGGCGCTGTACACACTTATTCCGGCCGAGGTGAAAAAGTAAACGACTTGTAACCTAACTTGCAGCCCCAATGAGTAGCACGATGAAGCCCAAGAGCCAGGCTCCCCTTCTGATTAGCTGCACGCTGCCATTGGTGACTATTGCGCAGCAACCGGCTGGTTCTTTCCGCGGAAGAACGGCCACTTCCTTTTTCTTTCAGCAGGCGTGCCCGCCCGATTTCCCGATGCCTGACATCTGGGAGCGGCAGGGCGCGGGACCGATTGAGCTACCTTCTTTCGCTCCCGTTGGGCTTACCCCCCGTTCGGCTGGAATAGACCTCTACTGTTTGGTTCTGTTCCAGCCGAAATTGTATCCGGGCGGTTCCGAAACCGGGCCGCCGCCCCGCCGCGCCTGCGCCCGGCGCCCGGCATTGGGCAGGCCGTATTGGCGCATGCCCCCTCCGTAGGTCGGTTTCCGAGTAGCATTGCTAGGGCTGGTGGGCACAGCGGCCGCCTCCGCGCACGCAACGGGAAATCCACGGACATGACTACCGCAGAAAATCAACCATAGAGTAAACCTTTTTTCGCATAACAGAGTGGAAAACGCTAAATCGGTAAAACTCATTCTCGAAGACGGCACTGCAATCGAGGGTACTTCGTTCGGGGCGTTTACTTCGACCGCGGGCGAGGTAGTGTTCAGCACGGCCATGACCGGCTACCCCGAAAACCTCACCGACCCGTCCTTCGCCGGCCAGATTCTGGTGCTGACCTACCCCATGGTGGGCAACTACGGCGTGCCCGGCGAGGAGCTGTACAAGTCGATTTCCAAGATTTTCGAGTCGGACAAGATTCACATTGCCGGCCTGGTAGTGAACTACTACTCCGAGGAGCACAGCCACTGGAACGCGGCCAAGAGCCTCGGCGACTGGCTCAAGGAGTACAACATCCCCGGCATCTTCGGGGTGGATACGCGCATGCTCACCAAAATCCTGCGGGAGAAGGGCGCCATGCTGGGCAAGATTGTGGCCGGGGGGCAGGACGTAGAGCTGCACGACCCCAACCAGGACAACCTGGTAGCCCAGGTGAGCCCCACCGAGGTAAAGCACTACGGTCAGGGCCAGCACAAAATCGTGCTAGTGGACTGCGGTACCAAAACCAACATCATCCGCTGCTTCCTCCAGCGCGACGTGGAGCTGATTCGGGTGCCCTGGGACTACGACTTCACCCAGCTCGACTACGACGGCCTGTTCCTGAGCAACGGCCCCGGCGACCCGAAGATGTGCACCGCCACCATCCAGCACCTGCAAACCGCCCTAAGCCAGGACAAGCCCATCTTCGGCATCTGCCTGGGCTCCCAACTCATGGGCCTGGCGGCGGGCGGCGACACCTTCAAGCTGAAATACGGCCACCGCAGCCACAACCAGCCGGTGCTGCTTTCGGGCACCAAGCGCAGCTACATCACCAGCCAGAACCACGGCTTCGCGGTGGATACCGACACGCTGCCCGCCGAGTGGACCATGCTGTTTGAGAACCTCAACGACGGCACCTGCGAAGGCATCAAGCACAAGAGCAAGCCGTTCTTCTCCACCCAGTTCCACCCCGAAGCCGCCGGTGGCCCTGAGGATACGGAGTACCTGTTCGACGACTTTCTGAAGTCGGTTGCGGAGTATAAGGCCGGGCAAGACAGCTAACGGGTGAGCCGGCAATTGAGGAAGCGAAAAGGTCGGATTAAAACGCGCCCCAGAATAGAGGGGGCATTTCAGACAATGCAGCACATTGAGAAAATTAAGCTTCTCCTAGTTGTATTTGGCCTTCCCGTTTTACTCTACTTGATAACGAAAGCTTACCGGGAGTACGAAGCCAAAGAAATACTTAGAAAGCCTGCGTTTGCTGTTGGAGTGCTCACTGAAATTGGCAGGAACACTGCTGTTGAATACAAAGTCGCTGGCAAAACTTACTCGTTCAAGCGTAGGCAGCCAGAAGATCTGCTGCAAGGACGCATAATAGGCGATACTGTCTTTGTCATCTACTGCCAAACTGACCCAGATAACGCAGATTTGAAAAAGGGTTTCTCTAGGCGTTTCGGAAACTAAAATCCTCCCCATGAACTACGCCTCACCTAAAGAGTTTCCCTGCTAAACATCAGCGCAAATGCTCAAAGGATAAGTACATTCTTAACCAGTGTAAGCATCAGTTCCATTCAACAAACGCGCCGTCTTCCAATATCACCACTCTCCAACTTACTACTCCTATGCAATCCAAAGACAGAGGTTTTCAGAACTGGGGGTATGTAGCATTGGGAGCAGCGGCGTTTGCCCTGTTCTACTTCATCAAGAGTCTAAAGGGAGAAGATTTTATCAAATTAGCCTTAGGCAAGAAGTCGGACATCGTTCTTTCAGCCATGGGGGCCGGTAATGCCTCACCCAGAATACTGAGCCGTACAGGCAAGATTGTCTCTAAGAAATTTGACGCCGGTAAACCTGGCCCTAAACAGGATTCGCTCACCTTTCGCATTATTCTGAAAGGCGAAAAGGCTACCGCTACCATCAGAACCAGGGTGATCAAACAACCCTCTGGCGAGTGGAAGATGGTAAAGAGCGACACCGTTTACTCTAATTAACAGCACACTCCTCAGCGCCAACCGCCTTAGTTGGCCGCGCACGACTGCCTTTTAACACGACCGCCCCCGCGGCCTGTTACTCTAACCCCCAGAATGGAAAAACCACAGAAAGTTCTCATCCTCGGTTCCGGCGCGCTGAAAATTGGCGAGGCCGGTGAGTTCGATTACTCCGGCTCCCAGGCCCTCAAGGCGCTGAAAGAGGAAGGCATCCGCACCATCCTCATTAACCCCAACATTGCCACCGTGCAGACGTCGGACAATATTGCCGACGACGTGTATTTCCTGCCCGTGACGCCCTACTTCGTGGAGGAAGTCATCAAAAAGGAGCAGCCCGATGGTATTCTGGTGGCCTTTGGGGGCCAAACGGCCCTGAACTGCGCCGTGGCCCTGTTCCGCGCCGGGGTGTTCGAGAAGTACAACGTGCAGGTGCTGGGCACGCCCGTGCAGAGCATCATCGACACCGAGGACCGGGACATTTTCAAGGAGAAGCTCGACCAGATTGGCGTGCTCTCGGCCCGCAGCGTGGCCGTGACCAATATGGAAGACGCGCTGGCCGCGGCCGAGAAAATCGGTTTCCCCATCATCGTGCGGGCGGCCTTTGCGCTGGGTGGCCTAGGTAGTGGTTTCGCCAACAACATGGACGAGCTGCGGGCCCTGGCCCAGAAGTCCTTCACCACCTCCGACCAGATTCTGGTGGAAGAGTCGCTCAAGGGCTGGAAGGAAGTGGAGTACGAAGTGGTGCGCGACCAGTACGATAACTGCATCACGGTCTGCAACATGGAGAACTTCGACCCCATCGGTATCCACACCGGGGAGAGCATCGTGGTAGCTCCGTCGCAGACCTTGAGCAACCGCGAGTACCACAAGCTGCGCAGCATCGGCATCAAGACCATCCGCCACCTCGGCATCGTGGGCGAGTGCAACATTCAGTACGCCCTCGACCCCGTATCGGAGGACTACCGCGTGATTGAGGTGAATGCCCGCTTGTCGCGCTCCTCGGCGCTGGCTTCCAAAGCTACGGGCTACCCGTTGGCCTTCGTGGCGGCTAAGCTGAGTTTGGGCTACTCGCTCTCGGAGCTGAAAAATAGCGTGACCCAGACCACATCGGCCTTCTTCGAGCCGGCCCTGGATTACGTGGTGGTGAAGCTGCCGCGCTGGGATTTGGCCAAGTTTGAGGGCGTGAACCGGCAGATTGGCTCGGCCATGAAGAGCGTGGGCGAGGTCATGGCCATCGGCAAATCCTTCGAGGAAGCCATCCAGAAGGGCCTGCGCATGCTGGATACCGGCAAGCGCGGCTTCGTGGCTAATAAGCCCGAGCAGGTAGACAACGCCACCATCGACAAGCTGCTGAGCGAGCCGAACGAGGAGCGCATCTTCGCCATCAACCTGGCGTTTGAGGCCGGCTATACCCTGGCGCAGGTCCACGAGCTGACCAAGATTGACCACTGGTTTCTGCAGCGTCTGCTCACCATTTTCGAGCTGGGCAAGAAGCTGGCAGAGAAGCGCGCCAGTGGCCTAGGTGCCTTGGAAACTGGCCTACTGCGCGAGGCTAAGAAAGCTGGTTTCTCCGACCAGCAAATTGCCGTGAAGCTGCTCGGCGAAGGCGACGTGAAAGCCGACGAGCTGCTGGTGCGCGCCCGCCGCAAAGCCCTGGGCGTGCTGCCCGTTATCAAGCAGATTGACACGCTGGCGGCTGAATTTCCGGCTAAAACCAACTACCTCTACAGCACCTACCACGGCACCGAAAACGACCTGGCTCAAGAAACCAGCAAGTCCATCGTGGTGCTGGGCTCGGGCGTGTACCGCATCGGTAGCTCCGTGGAGTTCGACTGGTGCGGGGTAAATGCCGTGCAGACGGCCGCCGAAGAGGGCTATAAAACCATCATCATCAACTATAACCCCGAAACCGTTTCGACGGACTACGACGTGTCGGACCGGCTATACTTCGAGGAGCTGAGCTTCGAGCGGGTGATGGACATTCTGGAGTTCGAGCAGCCCCAGGGCGTCATCCTGAGCACCGGCGGCCAGATTCCGAACAACCTCGCTACCCGCTTGGCCGACGCCAAGGCGCCTATTTTGGGTACCGCCCCGGCCCGCATTGATGAAGCCGAGAACCGCCACAAGTTCAGCAGCATCATGGACGAGCTGGGCATTGCCCAGCCCCGTTGGAAGGAATTGACTTCCCTGGACGCTATGTTCGAGTTTGTGGGCGAGGTAGGCTACCCCGTGCTGATCCGGCCGAGCTACGTGCTGTCGGGAGCGGCAATGAACGTGGTTTCCAACGCGTTTGAAATGGAGTCGTTCCTGAAAGCGGCGGCCGAAGTAAGCGCCGAGTATCCGGTGGTAGTGTCGGAGTTTATCCAGGAGGCCAAGGAAATTGAGCTGGACGCGGTGGCCGACAAGGGCGAAATTGTGAGCTACGCCATTTCCGAGCACGTGGAGTTTGCCGGCGTGCACTCCGGCGACGCCACCATGTACTACCCGCCCCAGCGCGTGTACGTGGGCACAGTGCGCAAGCTCAAAGTCATTGCCGAAAAGATTGCCAAGCGCTACGAAATCAGCGGGCCGTTCAACATCCAGTTCCTGGAGAAAAACCGCGAAATCCGGGTGATTGAGTGCAACATCCGCGCTTCCCGCTCCTTCCCGTTTGTGTCCAAGGTTTCGGGCAACAACCTTATCCGCAAGGCCACCCAAGTGCTGCTGGGCAAGAAAGTGGAGCGCGACGCAAGTGAGCTGGTCTACGACCTGCCCTTCGTGGGTGTGAAGGCCCCGCAGTTCTCGTTTACCCGCCTGCCCGGCGCCGACCCCGTGCTGCGTGTGGACATGGTGAGCACCGGCGAGGTAGGCTGCCTGGGCGACACGGCCGAGGAAGCCCTGCTGAAATCGATGCTGAGCGTGGGCTACAAGATTCCGCAGAAGTCGGTGCTGATTTCTAGCGGCCCCATCCTCTCCAAAATAGCCCTGCTGGAATCGGCGCGGCTGCTGGTGCAAAGTGGCTATGTCATTTACGCCACCCAGGGCACGCACCGCTTCTTTGCCGAACACAACGTGCCCAGCTCCCTCGTCTTCTGGCCCGACGACTACCAGGAGCCCAACGTGCTGACCTACCTCAAGGAGAAGAAAATCGACTTGGTCATCAACATCCCTAAGAACCTCTCGAAGGGCGAGCTGGACAACGACTACAAAATCCGCCGCACCGCCATCGACTTCGGCATCCCGCTGCTCACCAATGCCCGTCTGGCCAAAGCCTTTATCCAAGCCTTCTGCACTCTGGAAATGCAGGATTTGAAGATTAAGAGCTGGAACGAGTATAAGGCTATGTAACTGGCTAGAATTAAGAATAGACCGTCATGCTGAGCTTGTCGAAGCATCTCTACCTCTGACTAACTCCTGTTGTGAGGACAAACAGTAGAGATGCTTCGACAAGCTCAGCATGACGGTCTGATTTTCTTCGTGCCGTACATGCATGTATATCTATCATCCTAACCAATTCAACTAAAACTGTCCTATACATCGGTACCACCAACGAAATCACACGGCGGCTTTACGAGCACAGTAGTGGCCGGGGTAATGCGAGCAAGTTCACTAGCCGCTATCAAGCGGACTTACTGATGTACTTTGGACAGTGCCCAGATGCTATACAGGCTATTGCGCGGGAAAAGCAGCTAAAAGGCTGGACGCGACAAAAGAAAGATGCGCTGATTACAGCTTTCAATCCAAAGTGGCAGGTTATTGACCTGAAGACATGGACAGGGTAACAACAGGGTATACACTTCAAATTTCTGATAAAGTTGAAATCAGACCAATCAAAATCTAATGTTGAGATATACTGGGTTAGCGCTTTTTTAGTGGTACCTCTAGTCATTGCCATGCAGTTTGGCAATGAATACACCACCGATAAAGGAATGAAAGTTCTCTACAGTGGGTTGGCTGGCCTTGTTGTCGGTCCAGTAGGCTTTGCGGGATACTACTTCACTAATAAACGGTCCTTCGCCGTTCGTATAGCTGTACTAGCAAGTGTGATAGTTATATCGGCATTACCAACCATTCTTCTATCTACGCACGACAAAGCCCTTGCAAAAAATGGTACCACTTACTCAACTTGTCCAGTTTGTGGCTACATAGCCTTTAATGCACGGGAGAAATCATGTGACAATTGCGGTGAGGAACTAACTGAAGAGGAAATGCACGAATCAGGCTTTGCGTCCATGAATTCGTTAGTTCGGTTGGATCAGATCTTTTACTTGATTCCAGATGATGAGAAAACTGCTGTAAGCTTTGAGCAGCCAGCTATTTCAGAAGATGGATACATGTTAGATAAATCTTGGCGGCCCATTGTATCGAAAGCTGAAGTAGAGAGGGAGGCGGTCAAGTACTATGAACATCGTAGAAAGCACCCTATTAAGGTTGAAATACTGAAGAGGTAGCACACTGATTTTCTGTTTACCAAAGCGGTAGAGATGCTTCGACAAGCTCAGCATGACGTTCTTTTAGGCCTAGGCCACTCTCCCAACAAATGAAAAACTTCACCTCCTTCGCCGATGCGGGCGACTATAAAGCCCTGCTCAAGCAAGCCCTGGAAATCAAGACGAATCCGTACGGGTACCAGCACATCGGCAAGAACAAAACCGTGGGGCTGATCTTCTTCAATCCCAGCCTCAGGACCCGGCTTAGCTCAGTAAAGGCGGCCTACAACCTGGGTGCGCAAGCCTGGGTGCTCAACGCCGGCGCCGATTCCTGGACCCTGGAAATGGCCGATGGCGCAGTGATGAACGGCGGTACCCAGGAGCACATTAAGGAGGCCATTGCCGTGATGAGCCAGTACTGCGACGTGCTGGGCGTACGCACCTTCCCCACGCTCAAGGACCAGGAGGCCGACTACAGCGAGGAAGTCTTCAACAAGATTCTGACGTATGCCACCGTGCCGGTTATTAGCCTGGAAAGTGCCACGCTGCACCCGCTGCAGTCGTTTGCCGACCTGATTACGGTAGCGGAGACAAAGAAAAAGGAGCGCGTGAAAGTGGTGCTGACCTGGGCCCCGCACGTACGCGCCCTGCCCCAGTGCGTGCCCAACTCGTTCTGCGACTGGTTCGCGGAAGTGGATTGGGTAGATTTTGTCATCACTCACCCCGAGGGCTACGAGCTAGACCCCAAATTCACGAAGGGTGCCCGCATCGAGTACGACCAGAAGAAAGCCCTGGAAGGCGCCGACTACGTGCAGGCCAAAAACTGGAGCAGCTACCACGACTACGGCCAGGTCCTCAGCAACGACCCAGCCTGGATGCTCACGCCTGAACATATGGCCGGCACCAACGACGCCAAGTTCCTGCACTGCCTACCCGTGCGCCGCAACGTGGAAGTTTCGGATGCTATTCTGGATTCGCCGAACTCCCTGGTGATTCAGGAGGCCGGCAACCGGGTGTTTTCCATGCAAACCGTGCTGCACGAACTGCTGAAGTAGGAGGGCCGAGCAGCCTGGGTAGGGTAGGGTAGGGTAGGGTAGGGCAGAGGCGGCTATTTCCGTCTTGAATCAACCCTAGCGGCTGAGCTGCGTTAAAGGCTACTCAGGAGTCTACCATACGGTCGACTTTGCTTCACCTTAACTCTCACCTGCTATGAAAAAGCTCCTTGCCCTCGCTGCTGTACTGGTAACCGGTGTTTCTGCGGCTAACGCCCAGACCAACTCCAGCACCACCACTACCACCACCACGCAGCCGACCCAGAACACAACCATCCAGACCCAGCCTACGCAGGGTACGATGCAGGGTACTACCTCCGGCAGCACAATTAACCAGTCGACTACGACGACGCCCGCTACCACTACTACCACGGTAGAAACGCAGTCGAGCACCTCCGGCACCTACGCGCCTACGACTACCAAGCCGGCGGACGTGAAGATGAAGGACAAGAAAAGAAAGTCGAAAGTAAAAGCTGACCCCCAGTAAGGTCACGTATTTTCTGCTAGAAAACCGCCCCGGCTGCACAAGTCGGGGCGGTTTGCGTTTACAGCAGCAGGGCCAGCTGCCTACCCACGGCTTCCTCCGGGGCTTCCAGGTTTGACAGTGTTACGCCCAGCAACCGGATGCCTCTTGAAATGGGTTGAATGCCCGTCAGTAGCTCGTGGCTGATCTGGGCCAGGGCATCGGGGCCAGGCACTACCCCAAACAAGGTGCGGCTGCGGGTAATCTGTTGAAAATCGGCGTATTTAACTTTGAGTGTCACGGTGCGGCCCCGCAGGCCGGTACGCTGGCAATGCTGCCACACCGACTCCAGGCAAGGTTGCAGGCCACTGGTCAACTCCTCCGGGGTAAGCAAATCGTGCTCAAAAGTGGTTTCTGAGCCAATGGACTTGCGCAGCCGGTCGGGCACAACGGGGCGGAAATCCTGGGCGCGGGCAATGCGGTAGTAGTGCGAACCCGCCTTGCCGAAGTGCTGACGCAGAAATGTTTCCGTCTGCTGCCGCAGGTCCAGGCCCGTGAAGATGCCCAGGTTGTTGAGGCGTGCCGCCGTAGCGGGGCCAATACCGTGAAACTGCCCCACCGCCAGGCCCGCCACAAACGCCAGCCCTTGGTTAGGCCGGATAACGAACTGCCCGTTGGGTTTGCGGTAATCGGAAGCCAGCTTAGCCAGAAACTTATTGTAGGAAATACCCGCCGAGGCCGTGAGCTGGGTTTTTTCCAGAATAGCCGCCCGGATTTCGCGGGCTACCTGAGTGGCCAGGGCAATGCCTTTAAGATTTTCGGTGACATCAAGGTAGGCCTCATCCAAGGAAAGAGGCTCAACTAAAGGCGTGTACTCCGAGAAGATGGCCCGGATCTGGCGCGAAACGTCCTTATAGACCTCAAAACGGGGCTTCACGAATACCAGCTCCGGGCATTTGCGCAAGGCCGTGCTGGAGGGCATGGCCGAGCGCACCCCAAACTGCCGGGCTTCGTAGGAAGCCGCCGCTACTACGCCGCGTTGCCGGGAGCCCCCCACGGCCACGGGCTTGCCCCGCAATACCGGATTATCGCGCTGCTCCACGGAGGCATAGAAAGCATCCATGTCAAGGTGAATAATCTTGCGGGCTTCCGAGGTGTCCACGGGCTGGTATTGGGCTTGATGACAGAGTTGAATTCCCCCGAAGGTATCTGCCCAACAAAGGTCCGAGTTGCCGACGAGACGAGGAAGAATATAGGCGAAGCCGAATGATGCGGGAAGGCCCCGACCTTGGAAGTAGGCAGCATTGTAGCCCAGAAAAAGCCCGGAAGTGCCCAGCTGCGCGTTGCTTGCACAAGCACCTCCAGTTAGCCGACAGTTGATACAAGCAGAAGGGAGCTTGGCCTAAGCCAAGCTCCCTTCCGGTACCAGTGAAACGTGTGGTCAATTAGCGGAACGAAAGAATACTTGCGCTACCCCTCGGGCAGGATTTTTACTTGCCCACTTGCTGGTCCAGCAAGAGGTAGCGGGGACGGGTCTGGTCCGGCTCGGCTTTGGTCTGCACATCCAAGCGCAGCACTTGCGCGCCCGAACCTTTGCCCAGGGCTGGCCACGTAGGGAGGCCTTTGCCGTTAGGGTTGCCGGTTTTAATGAAGTTGGCAAAGTAGCTCTGCATGGTCTGCGACACCTTGTAGTCCTCGGGAGTCCAGGCGTATACTTTGTTGGTACCCAGGTTACCCAGGGCGTACTCAATTTCGGCCGAGTGCACGGCGCCGGTAGCGGGCGGCGCTTTGGGGGCCGAGGGCGCTTGCTTGACTACTCCGCCCGCCAGGCCGGCCGTGGCGTTGCCCATTTCGGGCGTCATGGCGGGCCGGGGCCGGGCGTAGAGGTAGCGGTACACGGGCTGGCCGCTGGTTTGGGCGTGCATATCGGCCCATTTCCAGGTGCTGTAGGCAATAAACCGGTCACCGGCCAGGGCCGTGGCCGACTGCTCGGCCTGGGCATCGTTGGCGGCGGGGTAGAGCTTCAGGATTTCCGCGGCCCGCTCGCCGTACAGCTTCTGCACTGCCTGGGTGTAGCTGGCCACGGTGGGTTTTTCATTTCCCAGCAAAAACTGATGCGACATTTCCTGGGAGTTCCAGCCCACCAGCAGGGGCACGCGGGCCTGCTCGCCGGCGGCAAACGTAGCTACGGGCAGCTTCGGGAAGAAATAGCCATCCAGGGTAGGGGCAAAACGGGGCGTACCGGGCTTGCCCGTAGCTTCCAGCAATTGCTGGGCGGGTAGGGCCCGCAGAGCCGCCAGGGAGGAAGCCCCCAAACTGCTGGCAAAGGCTACCCCCGCCTGTTCGCCCTGGGACAGCGGAATTGGGCCGAAACCCGTGTTCAGCATCGAGCCACTTTCGCCAATGGCGCGGGCAAACAGGGTTTTGGACAGGGGTGAAATCATTTGGGCGCTAACCGACATGGACCCCGCCGACTCGCCGGCAATCGTCACCTGCCGCGGGTCGCCCCCGAAGGCGGCAATGTTTTGCTGCACCCAGCGCAGCGCGGCACTCTGGTCCAGAAAGCCGTAGTTGCCGGAGGCGTGGTCCGGGGACTCCTGGGTGAGCTCGGGGTGGGCCAGAAACCCGAATACGCCGAGCCGGTAGTTAACCGTAACGGCCACAATGCCCCGCCGGGCCATGCTCTCCCCATCGTAGCGCGGCTCCGAGCCGTCGCCGGCCACAAAGCCGCCGCCGTAGAAATACACCAGCACCGGCAGCTTTTCCTGGCCCGACTTGGCGGGCGTCCAGACGTTGAGGTAGAGGCAATCCTCGCTGACGCCGTTGGAGCGAAAGTTCATGTCGCCAAACAAGGGTAGCTGCATGGCCCGCGGCCCGAATTCCTTGGCCGGGCGCACATTCGTCCAGTTGGCAACGGGTTGCGGGGCTTTCCAGCGCCGCTCGCCTACGGGCGGGGCCGCAAACGGAACGCCCTTAAAGGCGCGAATACCGGTGGTCGTAGTCTGGCCTTCAAGCATACCATTTGCGGTCTGAACCTGGGTAGGAGCGGCGGCCATGCGCGTAGAGGTGGGAGTCTGGGCCCGGGCAGCCGGCGCCGCGCCGGCCGCTAGCAAGGATAACAGGATGAGGAGCTTCATGACGGCAAGGAAAGGTAGGATGGTAAGGTAACAGATTACCGGCGCCGGAAAAACCACCCGCCCAGGGCCGGCAGCTACTGCGGACTTTCCATTGTTTCGTAGGGGGTAGCCATTTCCACGTTAACGGAGCGGGGGAAGGCCAGAAAGTGCGTGACGCGGGGCGGCGCCGGCCCCACGTGAAACTGCCGGACATCGGCTTCCACCGCCAAATCTTCCTTGGTGAAGCGGTGGTGCTGGCGCTGATGCTCGCCCCAGGTAGCCACGTAGAAAAACTCGGTAATGCGGGTGGGCTGGGCCAGGTCCGTGAATACTCCGGCCCGCAACGAGCCGTCGCGCAGGCGCAAGCGAGTAAGCTGGGCGGCGGCCACCCGAAATGCGGGCTGATCGGCCAGGGCCACGTCGTATTCTACCATAACTACCACCGGCCCGTCATCGGGGTCGATGTCGCCGGCTACGGTGGGGGCGGGCCAGTGCTCGGCCGGGTCCAGGTTGAGGCCTTCGGCGGAGCGCATCGGAAACGGAATGGCCAGCAGCAAGCTCAGCAGCATCCAGGCGGCCGTGGCCAGCAGGGCCGTTTCCAGCGTGGTGCGGTCGGCCAGCTCGCCCCACGCCACGCTGCCCAGGGCCAACCCGGCCTGAAACACCAGCATGTACATGCTCACCACCCGGGCCTGCACCCACTTTGGCACGTGCAGCTGCACGGTGGTGCTGAAGCTGGTCATGGCCATCAGCCAGGCAACTCCCGAAACAAACATAACCGGGTACAGCCAGTACACCGACGGCACCAGGGCCAGGGCCACGTTGGTGCCCACGAACACGGCGCTGCCGAGCAAGACGCGCTGGTTGAAATTCAGGCGGTTGCCGGCCCGGCCCATCAGAAAGGCCCCGGTAATGGCCCCAGCCCCCAGCCAGGAAAGCAGCACGCCGTAGGTATCGGAACTGAGGTGCAGGCGGCGGGCAGTAACCACGGAAAGCAGGCCCCACATGGCGCTGGCCCCGAAGGCAAAGGCAAACGTGCGAAACAGCACCGCGTAAATAGCCGGCGAGTACTGCACGTAGCGCATGCCCGCGCGCAGGGCCCCCGTGAAGTTTTCGGCCGGGCCGCTGGCTACCTCCGCTTCCCGCTTCCAGGCATACACGACGGCAAACGTACCCAGAAACGACACGGCATTAACCAGAAATACCCAGCCCGGTGAGTAATACGTGATGATGGCCCCGCCAATGGCCGGCCCGATGGCCCGGGCAATGTTGTTGCTGACGCCGTTCAGGGTAATGGCAAAGCCCAGCACCCGCCGGGGCACCAGCTCAATGGTCACGGTTTGCCACACGGGCGCGTTGATGGCCGCGCCAATGCCCAGCAGAAACGTAAAGCCCAGCACGCTAAAGGCCGAAACCTCGCCCAGCAACGTAAGTCCGGTCAGCAGCAGCGCCACTACCGCCATAAACCCCTGGGTAAACAGCAGCAGGCGGCGCCGGTCAATTAAATCGGCAATGGCCCCGGCGGGCATGCTCAGCAGAAAGGCCGGCAGGCTGGTGGCAGTCTGCATCAGGGCCACCAGCAGGGCCGAGGAAGTAAGCGTCGTGACCAGCCACACGCCCGCCACGTTCTGCATCCAGGTGCCGATGTTAGAAACCACCGAGGCAATCCAGATAGCCCGGAACAAGGAGTAGGCGAAGGGCGTGAGCAGGGTCGGCTGCGGTTCCGGAGCAGTGGCAACAGGTGGGGAAAGCTGGGTCATACACAAAGCGCAGCGGAGCGAGGAGAGAAGTACAACAGCCCAAAACGCAGGCTGAGGGCTGCACCCGGCAGCCGGAAAAATCTAATACGAGAACAACCGCCCGCCGGTACTGCCCGGCCCGCCCGTTCAGCTACCATTTGCTAGGCCGCGTGAACAGTAAGTGCCTTTCGCTTAAACCAGACTGCTCTGCCGAGCATTTCGCGCCTGATGCAGCGCCAAGGCCGCTTACCTGGCTGACGACTGCTTACGCCGGCGCCCTTAGCCAAGCCAGATGCTTCGCCGCCGTTTCTGCCTGACGGGCCTTAAGGGTAGTGTCCATACACCTTCGTGGGTACCTTGTCCTTCCGACCGGAGGGAGGAATCGGGATTAGCCATTCAACTGGTTAACCCTGATTTCTCTCGCGTCGGAAGGACAGTTTAGTTTAAGGAGAAGCTGCTTGCCACCAAGCCCATTGGTGAAGCCGGAAAGCGCCGGCTACGCTCAGTAACTCAACTCAGCGCTGCCACTCTTTAGTCCTGCACGGGCTCCAGGGGCACGGCTGCCGGCGCTGGCTGCCGGGGCTTGCGGCTTACTAGAAACACGCCCGCGAAGATTAGCAGGGCCTGCAGGGCTTTGGACCAGGTAAGCGCGTCTTTGCCCAGGGCCACGGCAATGAGCACCGCCAGGGCGGGCTGCAAATAGATGTAAGCTCCTAATAACGAGGGCGAGGCATATTTCAGAGCCCAGTTGTTGAGCAGGTAGGCCAGAATAGTCAGGCAGATGACCATATAGGCAATAGCGGCCCAAATACTGGCCGGGAAGCTGGCGTAGTCGGGCTGCTGAATTTGCTGCCAGCCGGCGGGCACGGCCAGCACGGCGCCCACCAGAAAGATGCGCGCCAGCACCGTAAACGGGTGATACTTGCGCATCAGTGGCATTACCAGTACTAGGTAAATCCCGAAGGCGGTGGCATTAAGCAGAATATATACGTTGCCCAGCAGCCCGTCTTGCCCGCCCGCCGCTACCGGCCCCCGACTCAGGATGATGCTGGCCGCACCCGAGGCCGCCAGCCCTATGCCCAGCAGCCGGGGGAGCGTGAGCTTTTCGCCCAGCAGCACCGCCGAGGCCAGCACGGTTACTACGGGAGCAATGGTTTGAATCAGGGAAGCATTAATGGGCGAAGTCAGGTTCAGGCCCGAAAAAAACAGCAACTGGTTTAGCCCAATGCCCAACACCCCGCAGGCTACGGCCCGCAACTGATCCGGCCGGCCCTGAATCCGGTCGTGCGGGGCAACCAGCCGGCTGAGCACTCCGAAGAAAACCGTGGCGCCCACCACGCGCAGCAATACCAGGGCAAACGGCCCCATGTAGCGCGGCATCACATCCTTGGAAATACTGTAGTTGGCCGCGTAAATCAGAGCCACCACCAGCAGGGCCGCGTGTACTTTCAACGAGTTCTTCATGCAGCCACGAAGGTAGCAGCCTGCCACGCCCCCGCAGCACAAAACCGCTGAATGTCGTAGTTACCTTTGTTGCTGGCACCACGCCCCCGCCGGCCGCCGGCGCGCGGCTGGTTTACCGGCCGCTCCCCGCCCCGGGCTCCCTTCACCTGCGCTTCCTTTCCTATGGCCACTGGCTCCCTTTTCGACTCTGACCCCGCTCCTGAGCCTTCGGCCGCCTACGTGCCCCGTCCCGGCGCGCCGCTCGCGGAGCGCATGCGCCCGCGCACCCTGCACGACTACGCCGGCCAGCAGCACCTCATCGGCCCCGAGGGCGTGCTGCGCCGCTACCTCAACGCGGGCCGCCTGCCTTCCCTGATTTTGTGGGGCCCACCCGGGGTAGGCAAAACCACCCTGGCCCACTTGCTGGCCCAGGAGCTGGGGCTACCCTTTGCGGCCCTTTCGGCCATTAACGCCGGCGTGAAAGATGTGCGTGACGTAATTGAGCGGGCCCGCAAGCAGCGCGGCACGGTGCTGTTTATTGACGAGATTCACCGCTTCAGCAAGTCGCAGCAGGATGCCCTACTGGGGGCCGTGGAGCAGGGCGTAGTCACGCTTATTGGGGCCACTACCGAGAATCCGTCGTTTGAGGTTATCCCGGCCGTGCTGAGTCGGGCCCAGGTGTACGTGCTGGAGGCCCTGGGCAAAGACGTGCTGACCAGCCTGGTAGATAAAGCCCTGGCCGAAGACGAACTTCTAAAGCAGAAAAAGGTGCGCGTGCAGGACTACAACGCCCTGCTCACCATTTCCGGCGGCGACGCCCGCAAGCTGCTGAACCTGCTCGAAATTGTGGTAGAGGCCAGCCGCCCCGACCCGAAAACCGGCGAAATCGTCATCACCGACCAGGCCGTGCAGCAGCTGGCCCAGCAGCACCTGGCGCGCTACGACAAAGGCGGTGAAATGCACTACGACGTTATTTCGGCTTTTATCAAAAGCATCCGCGGCTCCGACCCCAACGCGGCGCTTTACTACCTGGCCGTGATGCTGGAAGGTGGCGAGGACGTGAAATTCATTGCCCGCCGCCTGCTCATTCTGGCCAGCGAAGACGTGGGCCTGGCCAACCCCAACGCCCTTATGCTGGCCCAGAGCTGCTTTCAAGCCGTGACGGTTATCGGCATGCCGGAGTCAGACATTATTCTGGGCCAGACGGTGGTGTACCTGGCCACCTCGCCCAAGAGCAACGCCAGCTACAAAGCCATCCGGGAGGCCCGGGCGCTGGTGCGCCAACAAGGCGTGCAGCCCGTGCCCATTGCCCTGCGCAACGCCCCCACCAAACTGATGGAAGAGCTGGGCTACGGCAGCAAATACCTGTATTCCCACGACTACGAAGGCAATTTCGCCTACCAGGAATTCCTGCCCGAGCAGCTCAGCGGCCGCGTGTTCTACCATCCCGGCCAAAACCCCGCCGAGGCCAAAGCCCAGGAGCGCCTACGGCACTTGTGGGGCGAAAAGTATGGGTATTAAAAGCACAACCAACAAAGAACAAAGTCACTTTAGTAGACTATGTTAACACAATTCAAACGATTACATTTTCTGTTGCGCCTACTACTGATCAGCTTCTTAGTGCTACTTATGCTGTTTACTCTACTGCTGAACATCGGTCCGGATATAGACACAGAAGAGGACATAGACGCTGCCATTAGCCAGATGGATTAGTGTATTTTTCTCTTACCCACATACCCTCACACCCCAATCCTCGCCCGTTCCCGCCCCAAAACCGCCCGTTGGTTGAATACCCGGCACCGGGGAGGAAAAGCCGATACTTTTGTTTCCAGACCGAACTGACTATTGATTTTCCTGACGATGAGACAATTTTTTAAGTACGTGCTGGCTACCCTCACCGGCCTCGTGCTGTTTGCCCTGGTAGGGGTAGTGCTGCTGGTGGCCCTGATTGCCGCCGCGGCTTCTTCCGACAAAGAAGTGACCGTGGCCAGTAACTCCGTGCTCGAGCTGAAGCTCGATAAGCCGATTGGCGAGCGGGAGTTTAACAACCCGCTGTCGGGCTTTACCGGCGGGCAGAGCAGCTCCATTGGCCTCGATGAGCTGAAAGCCGCCATCCGCCGGGCCAAGACCGACGAGGACATCAAGGGCATCTTCCTGAACCTGGAGTTGGTGCAGGGTGGCATGGCCTCCATGGAGGAAATCCGCAACGCCCTGCTCGACTTTAAGAAGTCCGGCAAGTTTGTGGTGTCGTACACCGATGCGCAGTCGGAGAAAAGCTACTACCTCGCCTCCGTGGCCGATAAAATCTACCTGAACCCCCAGGGCACGCTGGAGTTCAACGGCCTGAGCTCCGAGACGATGTACTACAAAAACCTGTTCGACAAGCTGGGCGTGCAGGCCCAGATTTTCCGCGTCGGCTCGTTTAAAAGCGCCGTGGAGCCGTATTTCCGCACCAGCATGTCGGATTCGGCCCGCCTGCAAACGTCCTCGTTCCTGAATTCCCTGAACAACTCCATGCTGGCTGAGGTAGCCGCCGCCCGCAAAATCGCGCCGGCCCGCCTCAAAGTTATCAGCGACTCCATGCTGGTGCACAACGCCGACGACGCCAAGCGCCTGAACCTGGTAACGGACCTGGGCTACTACGACCAAGCTACCGACTACATCAAGGGCAAGCTCGGGGTAGAGAAAGACGAGAAGCTCAGCCTGATTGAGCTGTCGGACTACGAAAAGGCTGACGACGAGGACGCGGAAGGCAGCACCAGCGGCAACCGTATTGCGGTGGTGTACGCCGAGGGCGACATTGTAACGGGCAAGGGCGGCAACGAAAGCATCGGCAGCACCCGCTTCGCCGAGGCCATCCGCAAAGCCCGCTTGGATAAGAAAGTGAAGGCCGTGGTGCTGCGCGTAAACTCGCCCGGCGGCTCCTCGCTGGCTTCTGATATCATTTACCGCGAGGTGATGCTGACCAAGAAAGTGAAGCCGGTTATTGCCAGCATGTCGGACGTAGCAGCTTCGGGCGGCTACTTCATTGCCATGGGCTGCGACACGATTGTGGCCCACCCGACCACCATTACGGGTTCCATTGGCGTCTTCGGCGTGCTACCCAACATCGAGCCCTTCCTGCGCGACAAGATTGGCGTCACCACGGACCGCGTCACTACGGGCAAGTTCTCCGACTTCCCCACCATCACCCGCGCCCTGACTCCGTTCGAGCAAAGCCAGTTCCAGGCCGAAATCAACCGCATCTACGCCGATTTCACCACCAAAGCTGCCCAGGGCCGCCGCATGCCGGTGGAGCGCCTGCGCCGCCTGGCCTCGGGCCGGGTATGGTCGGGCACGGAAGCCAAAGCCCGCGGCCTCGTGGATGTGCTCGGTTCCTTTGACGATGCCCTGCGCATTGCCGCCCGCCGCGCCAACCTCAAGGAGGGCGACTACCGCATCCAGAAACTGCCCCGCCAGAAGTCCTTTGCCGAAAACCTGTTCAGCTCCTTTAACGAGGAAGCCAAAATGCGCCTAGTGCGCGAGGAAATGGGCCCCATGTACCCCATGTACCAGCAGTACAAGAAGCTCTCGGAAATGAAGGGCGCTCAGATGCGGATGCCCTTCGAGGTGACGATGCAGTAATGCGGGGGTAAGGTAAAAACAGCCAGTAGGAACGTCATTCCGAGCGAAGCCGCAGGCGGAGTCGAGGAATCTCGCCAGAGGGTAATCTGATTAGTTTTGCAACGTCAGCCCGCGAGATTCCTCGACTCCGCCTGCGGCTTCGCTCGGAATGACGTTTTGTTTTTTCCAGCTCAATCAACTTCTACCTTATGCACCAACTTCACGAAGCTACCGCCTACCTCCGCCAAACCCTGCACGATTTCCAGCCCGAAGCGGGCATCATCCTCGGCACGGGGTTGGGGGCTTTGGTAAAAGATGTGGAGGTGCAGCACCGCTTCAGCTACGCCGATATTCCGCATTTTCCGGTTTCTACCGTGGAAAGTCACGCGGGCGAGCTGCTGGCGGGCACGCTGGCCGGCAAACGGGTGCTGGTGATGCGCGGCCGGTTTCATTACTACGAGGGCTACACCATGGAGCAAGTCGTGTTTCCGGTGCGCGTGATGAAGCTGCTCGGCATCCGGCGCCTGTTCGTGAGCAACGCCAGCGGTGGCCTTAACCCCGACTACGACTACTCCGACCTGATGCTGCTTTCTGACCACATCAACCTGCAGCCCACCAACCCGCTTATTGGCCGGAACCTCGACGAGCTGGGCCCGCGCTTCCCCGACATGCTGGAGCCCTACGACCCTAGCTTGTTGCAGCTGGCCCAGGAAGCGGCCGAGGAGTTGGGTTTAGGCCAGTACCTGCGCCGTGGGGTGTACGCCTCCTTGCCCGGTCCCATGCTGGAAACGCCGGCTGAGTACCGCTACCTGCGCACCATTGGGGCCGACGCCGTGGGCATGAGCACGGTACCCGAAGTTATTGCCGCCGTGCACATGGGCCTGCCCGTACTGGCCGTGTCCGTCATTACCGATTTGTGCGCGCCGGGCAAGCTCAAGAAGGTTGACATTGCCGACATCCTGCGCACGGCCGCCGTGGCCGAGCCCCGCCTTACGGCCCTGCTGCGCCGGGTGCTGGAAAAGCTGTAAGACAGCTGTACTACCTGTCTGCGCCGCCAACCAGGCGTAAAAAAGCCGCTGCACTTGTGCAGCGGCTTTTTTAGGTAGCAAACAGCGCCAGCAAGTACACTTGCCAGATGATTTCGCCGGAAGTACGGCTTTACTTGATAACGAGCTGCCGCCGCTGGTAGCTCAGCACCGTGAAAACGCCCACGCCGCCCTCTACCGTGCTTTTGATAGATGAGGGCTGGCCAAACGGGTTGCCGTTGGCATTCTGCGCGTCGTTGATGGACTGGCGGAACAGGTAGTACGGCCGGTCGAAGTGGTAGAGCGTGACCAGCAGCGTGTCGTTGGGGTCGAACCGGTAGCTGGTGCCCAGGGTAATCTGCTTGCCATCCGTGAGTCGGTCCTCTACGTCGTAGTCGATTTCCGGGTCTTCAGAAATACTGTCGCGGTGAATCTGCAGGCGGTAATAGTTGCCCACGCCCACGGGGTCCTGGAATTTAGTTAGAACGTAGGCTTCGCGCTGCCCGGGCGGGAGGCTGTTGAACTCGTACTGCACCGAATCAATGGGGATGCGGCGGGGCATGGTGGCCGTGCCCGTCACGCGGCGGCCTTTCGTATCCGTAACTTCCAGCCGGAACGTCTCGCCGGGGCGGGCCACGAGTTTTTGCAGGCCGGTATGGGTGAAGAACTTACCCGTTTCCGCGTTCTGCCCCGGCAGAAACCGCAGGGTTTCTACCCGGCCGTTCGCCAGGGTTAGCCGCACGGTTACATCGGTGGGTACTGCGGGGTCCGGGGCCGAGAGGTAGGGCACCGTTTCCGTCACGGTCAGGCGCGGTATCTGGCCGTCTTCGAGGTAGCATTCTACCACTAGCTGGGCCGGTAGTACCGGCAAATCCACGTCAATATTCTGCTCCAAGTTGCAGCTCGCCAGGCCACACAGCACCAGCAGCCCGGCCAGCTTGCGGGCCAACAAGCTTCGTTTTACGTTAGAAAGCATAAGAATCGGTTGCACGCGGGGGCTTAGAATTTGAAGTTGTAGGTCACGGCCGGAATTACGGGGAACAGGGAAACCTGCCGGGCGCGGTAGCTGGTAACCGGTCCGTCCTCGCCGCTGCGCACCTGGTCGAAGTACACGAAGTAAGGGTTGCGGCGGTTGTAGGCGTTGTAGGCGCTAAACGTCAGGTCCGACTCCAGGAACCAGCGGTTGGGCTTCAGTTTCCAAACCACGCCCAGATCGAGGCGGTGGTAGGGAGCCAGGCGGTACGAGTTGCGGTCGGGGTAAATGGGCACGGCCGCCAGGTCATCCCCGAACACATCCTGCACGGCAAAGCGGCCCGCGGGCAGGGTGGTGGCGTTGCCGGTGGTATACACGAACGAGCCCGTCAGGCTGAGGCGCTCCGTGAGCTGGTGCAGCCCCACCACCGTCAGGTTGTGGCGCCGGTCGTAGGTGGGGTAGAAGGGCTTGCCGTTGTTGATGCCGCTGGTGCCGCGCTGGGGCGGAAACTGCCGCTTGCTCCAGGCCAGGGTGTAGCCAATCCAGCCGGTGGTGCGGCCCTGCTTTTTCTCCAGGTACACCTCGTTGCCGTAAGCCCAACCCCGCCCGAACAGAAACTCGGCGTCCAGGTCAGGATTCACGAAGAGCTGGGCGCCGTCCTTGAAGTCGATCTGCCGCTGGGCCCACTTGTAGTATACTTCGTTGGTAATGAGGTAGCGCCCGTCGCCGAGCAGCCAGCTCACGCCCGCCGCCACCTGCTGGCTGCGCTGGGGCTGCACCGACTTGCGCGAAGGGTACCAGATATCCGTGGGCAGGGAGGCGCCGGTGTTGGTAACCAGGTGCACGTACTGGTACATCAGGGCGTAGCTGCCTTTCACCGACAGGTTGGGCGTGAGCGAGTAGCGCGCGGCTGCCCGCGGCTCCAGGCCGCCGTAGGCATCGGAGCCGGACTGGAAGCCGGACAGGCGCAGGCCGTACTCTAATTGCAGCTTCTCGGAAGGCTTGTAAATATCGGAGGCGTAGAGGGCCGCTTCGGTGCCATTGTAAGTGATGTCGGAGCCGAAGTTGACGCTGCCATCCTGGGAGCCGGCCTGCAGGCGGCCGGTGCCAAAGCGGTGCTGGGTGGCCGTAACCCCAAACCGCAGGGTGTGCCGGTTGTTGGGCGTGTAGTCAAGGTCAGAGCGCAGGGTCAGGTCCCGGATGTCGGAGGACAGGTTGAAGGCAAACTGGTCGAGCTTGTTGCTGATCTGGTACCGGTACTTGGTCAGCGAAGCCGAGGTGTTCAGAAACAAGCGCGGGTTGAACACGTGGTTCCAGCGCAGGGAGGCCACGGTATTGCCCCAGTTGAAGTCAAAGTTGAAGCCATTCTGGGAGTTAAACCCGAACTTGTCGTTGCCCAGGTAGCCGGTCAGAAACACCTCGTCCTTGTCGCCCAGCTTGTAGTTGGCCTTGGCGTTGAAGTCGTAGAAGTAGTAGTCGGGAATGGGGTTGTAGTCGGGGTCGTCTTCGTTGAGGCGGTTGATCTGCCGGGTAAACACGTCGAAGTACGTGCGGCGGCCCGAGATCAGAAAGGCGCCTTTGCCCTTTTGGAGGGGACCTTCCAGGGTAAGGCGGGAGGAAATCAGGCCCAGGCCGCCGCTGGCCGTAAACTTCTCGGGGTTGCCGGGGCGCAGCTTCACATCAACCACCGAAGAAAGCCTACCCCCGTACTGCGCCGGAAACCCACCCTTGTACAAATCCACCGATTGCACGGCATCGGGGTTGAACACGGAAAACAGCCCGAACAAGTGGCTGGGGTTGTACACCAGCGCGTCATCGAGCAGCACCAAGTTCTGGTCGGCGGAGCCGCCGCGCACGAACAGGCCCGAGGTGCCCTCCCCGCCGTTCTGCACGCCGGGCTTCAGCTGGAGCGTTTTAAGGATGTCAACTTCCCCGAACAAGGCAGGCAGCAGCTTGGCCTCGCGGGCCGTGAGGCGCTCCACGCTCATCTGGGTGGTTTGCAGCTTTTGCTCCAGCGTGCCCGAGCCTTCAATTACTACCTCGCCCAACTGGTTGCCCGCTTCCGGCAGCTGAAACGCCAGCCGCTGATTGCGGGTCAGGTTGATGTCCCGGCTTTGCGACTCGTACCCAATAAAGGAGGCAACTACCTGGTAACGGCCGGCGGGTAAACTCAGCGAATAGGTGCCGTCCTCGCCGGTAGTAGCGCCCAGCCCCAGGGCTGGCACCGATATGGTGGCGCCGGGTAAGGCCTCCGCGTTGTTGGCCGCGCGCACCAGGCCCGTGAGCGTGTAGCGCGCCTGGGCCCGCACCTGCGGGGGCAGGCACGCACTGAGACTAATCAGAAAACTTAAAACTGTAAGGCGTAATGCCATGTGAGGAAACTATAGATGAGCATCCAAAAGTACGGACACTCACCCAACGCCCACAGGGGGTCAGAAGTTTACGCTACTGCCGTTGCGCTAGCCGCCCTGCGTTACTCCCTGCACCACCTGCCCCAGCTGGGCCGCCGACACTACGCCCGCCTGCCGCCACACCGGCTGGCCTTTGTGGAAGAGAATCAGGGTAGGAATGCTTTGCACCCGAAACTGCTGGGCCACGGCCTGGTTGCGGTCCACGTCAATCTTGATGACTTTGACCTTGCCCTGGTGCTGTGCCGCTACCTGCTCCAGAATAGGGGCCATGGTTTTGCAGGGGCCGCACCAGTCGGCGTAAAAATCGACGAGCACCGGCATGCCGGGGCTGCTGATGAGTTCGGAAAAAGACTTTTTAGGCATGAGTACACATGGGAATGGCTAGGCTGGCCCCGCGCCAGCCCCTGGGCTTGTACGCGCAAACGGGCCGGAGGTAGCCGCCTGCGGGGCCAACAAAAAAAGCCCGGCGCTGCAACGCCGGGCTTTCTCTTGTAGTGAGTGGGTGAAAAGGAGGAAATCAGTTCTTGCCTAGCAAGGTAACATCATTTGCGACTTCAGAAAAACTGAAGCGCCCTCCCACCACTTTTTTTCCGGCTACCTGGCATTCCCAGGTGTAGCGGCCGGGCTTGGCGCGGGCCGCTTCCCCGGTCTCCGTTTTAAAGTAGTCGGCCTCCGAAGCTTCCGACGGAAAAATAACATCAATGCCATTTTGGCCCTTGGCAATTTGCTTGGCCAGAACGTACTCTTTGCCCGTTTCCTGGTTGATGACCACAAACTTAGCGGTGTAGGCTCCCAGCTGGCCGAACTTGTCCATCACGCCCAGCTTCACGTAAGCGTCGGTGGAAACCAGCCAGGTTTGCGCCTTGGAGGTAGTGGGGGCAAAGACAACCAGTGCCAGTAGCAACCCTGCTACCCGCAACACACGAGACAAAGAAAAAGCAGGAGTAGAAACGCGCATAGAAAAGCAGTGAAGAAGTGAAAAAATAATAAGTCTCTGAAAAAAGAAGAGTGAATCAAGCTGGTGAGCTGCGCCAATGAAACGCATACAGCTGAGGTGCAACCAAATATAGTTCTTATTTGAAAACGCCAACAAAATTTTGGCCTTTATTTTATCATGAAAGCAAGATGGGACCAAAACGCGTAGGCGGGTGTTCTGGAGTGGAGTAGAGCCAAAAAACTACGACATGCCCCGAAGAAAGCCGGAACGGACGCCCCCGGAGGCGTTAGCCAACGAAACCCGCTGTGGCTTGTGCCAGCGGGAAGTACAGCATACCTCCCGCCACCATTTGGTACCCCGCGAAGAAGGCGGCCGCCACGGGCCAACCGTTGAGTTGTGCCAGCCCTGCCACAGCACGGTGCATCTGCTGCTCACCAACCGCGACCTGGCCCGGCGCTACAACACCGTGGAAAGCCTGCGCAGCGCCGAGGAGTTGCAGAAGTACCTGTACTGGGTGCGGCGCAGCCGGGTAGAGCGCATCAGCAACCGGCGGGCTCGGCGGTAGAAGCCGGTGGCAGGCGTATCGGTCAATACCTTTGCCTGACCACCCTCCATTTCTCGACGCATGACTTCCAAGCACTTCGTTCCCTTTCGGCAACTTCGCCAGCAGCCTACCATTGTGGTGGATAGTACCGGACTGGGGGCCGTGCTTACGCTGGCACACTGGCGCGGAGCCGCTACCCCCGTGCCCCTGCGCGACGATACCAGCGCCGGCTCGGTGCTGCGCGCGTTGCACCAGCCCGCCACGCCTGGCCTGGAAGCGGCGGCCGTTACGGCCAACCATTTCGATGTGGATGGTTTTGTGGGCGTGTGGGCGCTGCTGAACCCGGCGCTGGCCCTGCGCCACGAGCCGCTGCTGCGCATGGTAGCTACCCTGGGCGACTTTCGGGAAATCAACTGGGCCGACCCGCTGGCTGACCACGCCCTGCAGTTGGTGTGCTGGCTGAATGCGGAGGAAAAAGCGCGTTTCTACGAGCCCTTCGGGGCGCCGATCCGGCGCCGCCGGGAGGACGAAGCCTCCGCCGAGAAGTTTGAATGGTTTCTGCCGCGCTTTGCGGCCGTGCTGGAAAACCCAGCCCTGGGCCAGGCAGCCTGGCAGCCAGAATATAGCCGGGTAAAGCAGGCCGCCGCCGTCATGCAGAGCCCGGCCACCGTCATGCGGCCCTACCCTGAGCTTGGGCTGGTGGTCGTTCGGACGCCGGAGCCCGTGCCCTACTACGCCCTGTTTAGCCCTACCGCCGGCCTGGACATGGTGTTGAGCCTGTACGATGGGCAGCGCTACGAATTCGAGTACAAGTACACCACCTGGATTGACCTGGAAAGCCGGCCCACGCGGCCGCGCCTGCCGCTGGATGCGCTGGCTACCCGCCTGAACGAGTTAGAGCCCGGAGCGCGCCGTTGGACCTTCGACGGCATCACTGACACCGGCCCGCTGCTGCGCCTGAGCGGCCAAGACCTCACCAAAGCCCAGCGCTACGCCGACCCCGACCAACGGCCCATCTATTCATCTGCCATTCCGCCCGCGCAACTGGAGGAAGAAGTGGTAGCGTTTTTCCGCCGCCGCTACGCGGGCATGGAGCCCCGGCGCTACTGGAGCTGGGCTGACATTCGGGCGGTAGGCGAGCGGTAGTGGAAAGGCCGTGTCATGCCGAGCCCAAGCGAGGAATCTAGGTTACCTCAACGATTAACTCAGATTCCTCACTCTGCCCGGCATGACACGGTTCTATCAATAACACCTATACCTCCTGCCCAAACCCCAGCACTTGCAGGGAGCTAACGCCGCCGGCCCCTTTGCGCACGCTGATTTGGGTAGTTACGCGCTCCTTCAGGGCCTCCACGTGGGAGATGATGCCGATGGTTTTGCCCGTGCCCTGCAGCATTTCCAGGGCCGAAAGGGCCACGTCCAGCGTGTCCGGGTCGAGGGTGCCGAAGCCTTCATCGATGAAGAGCGTGTCAATCTGGGTGCGGCGGCCGGCCAGCTCCGAGAGGCCCAGGGCCAGGGCCAGACTCACCAGGAAGCTTTCCCCACCCGACAAGGAGTTCATGGAACGCACCGACCCGGCCTGGTACTCATCCTGAATCAGCAGGTCGAGGTGCTGTTCGGGGTTGCGCAGGATACGGTACCGGTCGGTGAAGCGGTGCAGGTGGCGGTTGGCCAAGTCCACGAGGCGGGCCAGGGTAAGGCCCTGAGCAAACTCGCTGAACTTCTTGCCATCGGCCGAGCCGATTAGCTCCGCCAACTGCCGCCAGCGCTGGGCTTCCTGCTGCTGCTTTTCCAGTTGCGCGGCCAGGGTAGCGTGGCGCTCCTGGCCGGCGCGGTGGTTGCTTAGGCGCTCCTGCCGCTGCCCCAGCTGTTGGTTCAGGGAGGCTAGCTGCTGGGTGTTGGTGGTTAGCTGCTGGTCAATGCTTTCCAGCGGCTCAGTAGTCAGCCGGCGGGCTTCTTCCTGCGCTAGCTGCTGCGTGGTTTCCTGCAGGGTTTGGGCAATCAGGGCTAGGTCTTGCTCGTGGCGGCGCAGCTGGTTTTGCAGGGTGTGCAGCTCGGTGTCGGGCAGCAGCAGGGCGGGTAGGGCCGCTGGGTCGGGGGCCAAGCCCGCGGTAGTGAGGGCGGCGGTGAGGGTAGCGTGGCGCTGCGCGCGGGTGTGCGCTTGCTGCTCAGCATCCTGCTCGTGCTGCTGCAGGCGGGCGGTGGCCACCGTGAAAGCGGTGTCGTGCTGCTGAAACTGCTGCTCGGCTTGCTGGCGGCGCTGGTCGGCGGTGCGCAGGGCTTCTTCCAGCTGCTGCCGAGCCTGGGCTACGTTGGCTTCGGGCAGCAGCTCCTGGCGCCGCAGCTGCTGCTGCTGCACAGCGGTGTGGGCCGTGTGCAGCTCTGTCTTGCGCTGATTAAGCCACTGCTGCAGCTCGTCGCGGCGCTGCTGGGCGGCTTTGGTGCGCTCCTGGTTTACTTCCAGCTCCCGCTCCAGCTTTTCAACTTCCTGCAGCTTCTGGCGGTAGGCAGCCCCGGCCTGCTCCAGGCGGCGCACCAGCTCCGGCCCGTTTTCGCCCGAAAACTCCAGCCCAAACGACTGGAGCAGGCTACTGATGATTTCCCGGATTTTGGGGGCTTGCTCCTGGGCATCCTGGAGGCGCAACTCCAACTCCTTCAGCTCCGCTTGCAACTGCTGCTGCTGCTGGCGGGCGTTGCGCTGGTCGGCTTCGGCCTGGGTTTGGGCCAGGCGGGCTTGCTGCTGCTGCTGCTCCAGGGTGCGCAGCTCCTGCACCAGCCCGCGCACGATGCCCGGCACGGTCGTTTCCTCTTCCTCCGTCAGCCAGCGCAACACCGCATCGGCCGGGGCGGTCGGCAGCGTATCCGTGTCCAGCAGCCCGCTAATGCTCACCAGCCGATTGATGCGGCCTTTCAGGGCTACCGTTTGCTGGGTGAGGGCCTGTTCCCGCTCCCGGTCCCGCAGCAGGGAATCTTCGCTTACGCCCAGCACGCCGGCCGCGTAGGGGTGCTCCAGGGCGCCGCACAGGGGGCAGGGCTCCCCGGCGTGCAGGTGCTGGCGGGCATCTTCGTGGGTGAGAATCAGCTGGTGGGCGTGCATGAGGCGGCGCAGGTCCTGCAGACCTTTTTCCAGCGTTTCCTCCTCGCGGTGCAGGCGCGCTACGTGGTGGCTGAGCTGGTGGCGCCAGTCGAGGCGGGCGGCGGTGGCGGCGGTTTGCTGCCGGGTGGCAGTGGCTAGCTGGGTATGAGCCTCCCGGAGCAGCTCGGCGCTGGTTTGCTCGGTGGCCGTGGCCGCGGCCAGCTGCTGCTGCCGGAGCATAGAGGTGCGGCTCAGCTCAGTTAGCTCCGACTGCACATACTGCCAATCCTGGAGGTAGCCGCTCAGGGGCGGCAGCGCCTCGGCCACGGTGCTGAGCACGGTGCGCGGCAACAGCCACTCCCGTAGCTCGCGTACCTGCTGGCGCTGCTGCTTGCTTTGGCCGTCGGCGTGCACGGCTTCCTGGTGCTGCTGCTTCCAGAGCTGGTTTTGCTCCTGGTACTCCTGCTTGCCCTGGTCGAGGCGCTGCTGCTTTTCCCGAATCTGATGGTCGAGCAGCTCGGCTTCCCGGAGCTTGGGTTCCTGCAGTTCCCGGGCGGCGCTGGCTTGCTCGTGGGCCTGGCGGGCGCTGGTGCGGGCCGTTTCGGCGGTAGCACGCCGTTCCTGCAGCTGGGGCAGCTGGCTTTGCAGCCGCTCTACTTCCCGGCCCAGGCGGCTTAGGTGCTCATCGGCCTGGCGGAGCAGGGCGTAATCGGTGGCGAAGGGAGCGGCCTGCTGGTGCAGGGCCAGGCGCTGACGCAGCGGCGTGAGGGTTTCGGCCTGGGCCGTGAGTTGGTGCTGGCGCTGCTGGGTAGTGTGCAGCTTCTGGCGCAGCTCGTGCAGGCGCACGTGCCACTGCCGGGCCTCGCGCAGCTGCTCCTGGGCGGCGGTGGCGGCGGCTAGCTGCGTGGTGAGCTGCTGCGCTTCTTCCTCCAGAAACGCTACCTCCTCCGGGGAAAGCAACACCACGCCCGCCAGGCCGGCCCGCAGCTGCTCCACTTTCTGGTTTTCCTGCTTGGCCTGCTCGAAGGCGGCCCGCGAGATGTCGGAATACTTGCGGGTGTCGGTAATCTTTTCCAGCAGCTGGGCCCGCTCGCCGGCCGGGGCTTTCAGGAACCGGGTAAAGTCGCCCTGGGCCAGGAGCACGGAGCGCAGAAACTGCTTGTACTCCAGGCCGCTCAGGTCGGCAATGCGGCCCGGTACCCGCGACTTGTAGGTTTCCAGGAAGGGCCAGGTTTCTTCGCCGCCTTCGGCTACTTTTCGCTCGCTCAGCTCCATGCGCGGGTCCTGCAAAGGCCCTTCGGGGCGCTTGCGGGCCCGGTGCTGGCCCCACTTCGAGCGGTACTGCTGGCCGTTTACCTCAAACTCAACTTCGGCCCAACTTTCGCCGGTGCCGTGGCTCATGACGTGCTCGGGGCCGCTGGTTTCGTGGCGCGGAACCTGGCCGTAGAGGGCCAGCGTAATGGCATCGAGAATGGTGGTTTTGCCCGCGCCGGTGGGGCCGGTAATGGCAAACAGGCCCGCATCCGAAAGCGGCGTTTGGCTGAAATCAACGGTGTGCTCCCCGCGCAGGGAGTTCAGATTGTAAAAGCGGACGCGGAGAATTTTCATGCGGGCAGAACGTCGCCGGAGCGAATAGGGGAGGAGCCTCCGGGCGACTACAACCGTCGGGGGCAACTACAAAGTTAACCCTCCCGGCCCGCAATACATTCCGCCCTGTTCTGCTCGGTAGGCGTCCCCCAGGGTAGCCATCTACGTTCGGTCTTACACCGGCTGGCCAAAGTTGGGCGAGCCGTCTTCGTGCCAAGTAAACGGCTGGGCCCGAATCTGCCGGGCCCAGCCGGCCTGGCTGCGGCGGGCGGCGTGGTAAATAATGTGGTCCTGCCCCTCAATCTGCACAAACGACGCGTGGCCGGGCCCAAAAATGGTGTCCGTCTTGGCGAAAACCGGCCGGGGCTCCTTGCGCCAGGAGGTAGGGGCTAGCGCATCGCCACCCAGGTAGGTCAGCTGGCCCAGGCAGTAGTCGTCGGTCCAGCTGCCACTGGCGGAATAGATGATAAAGATGCGGCTGCCGTGCACCAATGCCTGCGGCCCCTCATTCACGTAGGGATAACCCTGCTTTTCCCAAGGGTATTCGGGCCGCGAAATACATACCCTATCCGAGGCAATGGTATAGGGGTTGCTCATGCGGGCAATGTAGAGGTTCTGGCTGGTGTTGGTGAAGTCTTCCCACCCCGACCAGATGAAGTATAGCTGTCCATCGGGCATGGGTAGCACCGAGCCATCAATGGCCCACCGGTCCGTTGGGATTTCCAGCTTGCCCTTGAACTCGTAGTTGCCCTGAGCATCGGGGGTAGTGGCTTGCAAGGTATAGAGGCGTTCCTCGCCATTACGGGCGTTATAGAGGGCAAAATAGATGTACCAAGTGCCCTCAAGGAGCTGTAGCTCCGGCGCCCATATTTCCACGAACTCAGGGGTAGTGCCCTAGCTGCTGGGCCACACCTGCACCAGCTCGGCGGTTGCCATTTCCGGGAGGCTGGAAAACCGGGCCACCAGTATTTTCTGCTTTAGCCTATCTACGGTGCAGTAGTAGAGCTGGCCTTCGTGGGCAACAACCCAGGGGTCTTCGCCATCGGGCACCAGCACGTGGGTTTGGTCGCCGCTGGGGGGTAGGGCGCGGGCCCGGCGGGTTAGCTCATTGATTTCGGCTACGGTCATGGGCGCTAGGTGCGCCTCCTGGTACGTATGGTCGTCTGGAGTGTGCATGCGGATGGTGAAGCGTAATGTATCAGCACAGAACGTCCTGCTGAGCGCAGTCGAAGCATCTCTACTGCTTCGTTGCTATTCTAGGCTTGTAGTTAGCCAGCGGTACAGATGCTTCGACAAGCTCAGCAGGACAAACGCCGGGAGTTTTGTTCTACCAGCTTGTTCTTCTATCCGGTACCAATTCCGCTACGCCTCGCCCATCATCAGCCCCTCAATGGTGTGGGCCTGTACAATGGGCTCCAGCTGATCTACCAGGCGGCAGGTTAGGTGTTGTTTCAGGCTCTCGGGCAAGGTAGCGTAGTAGGCGCGGGTGATTTGCAGATCGTGGCGCTCGGCGTTGGTGGCAGTAGGAGCATCGACGCCCAGCACCAGGGCGGGCCGAGACTTATCGGAATGATTGGCCGTGCCGCGGTGAATGGTAAGGGCCGAGCGGGCCGAGATGTCGCCCATCTGGGGCATTTTGCGCTGGGCGCGGGCCTCGTAGCGGGGGCTGTTGCTCTTGGGCGGAAACATGCCGTGGTCGAATCCCTCCGGTAAGTCCCACTGGGTGCCGGGCGCCACCTCAAAGGGGCCCATGTCTTCGGTTACATCAACGGTAGTGAGGTTGAAGGCCAGGGAGTTGAGGCGGCGGCCGATGAGGGTGTCGTTGGGGGCCGGAAAGTCGCGGTGCCAGGGCTGGTTCATGGCACCGGGATTGGGCACGTCAAACCCAATTTCCACGATTTTATACTCCGGCCCCAGCACTGCTTGGCACACCGCCACTACCCACGGATGCGTGGCCAACTCCACGAAACCGCGAATATCTTCGGGGTGAATCTCGACGTAGTGGCGCTTGGGGCCGCGCCCCAGGGCCCCGCCGGGGCGCTGCAGGGCCTCGGCGTACAGGCGCGTGACGTCCTCGTGCAGCTGCTGGGCCCACTGGCGGCTAAAAGCCCCTTTCAGACCGATAATTCCGTCGCCGTACAGGCCGCCCATAAGCTGGGCTACCTCATAGGCCGGCGAAGTACGGGTGGTTGGCTCTGCTGTTTCCATGCTAGTTCCAGGGTTAAAGTCCGAATACACGTAGCCTGCCGATACCCAGTGCGCAAGCAACCGGGGGGCTAGCGCAGGCATCAGCTTTCAAACGGATTTTAGCACGGGGAGGTGGCAACGGAGGAGTTATTGAAGTAGCTCTACGCCAGTGTGTAAGCATAGATGTACTGGTATATTCGAAAGCCAGACTCGCCCCGACTGCTCCTGTTTCTGGCCTGCCATGCAACGCCGCCGATTGATCCAGACGTACCTGGCTGCCCTCAAAACCGAGCCCGCGGAGCAACACGCGGCAACAAGTAGCCCACCTGTTCGCCGCCCACGAAAGGAAGGTCGCCGGGCCGCCGCTGAAGGTGGCGTGAGGATCCAGGCAATGCGTTGTACGCGAATCTGTTGGTTGCTGGCCTAAGGCAAACCCTCATCAGTCCTGCCACCAAACACAGCGAGACGATCGAAAAACATTGCCACCAAAAAGTTCGGCACTTGCTACCTCGGCCAGCTCAGCCAAGCCCGCTAGAGCTTGTGTTCTTCAGCAGACAGAAAGGCGGTAGGCTCGCCGGTAAACGTTAGCGTGAGCTGGTGCATGGCCCGGGTGCAGGCCACGTACAGCATGCTCTTGTCTACTTCCGTCTTGTAATTCCGCGCTGAGGCAAAGGGCACGATGACGGCATCAAACTCCAAGCCCTTCGCCAAATGCGCCGTGGTGATGATAATGCCTTCCTTAAACGTCGTGGACTCATCGGTGAGCAGATGCACGTTGGGGCCTTGCAGAGCCTGATAAGCCTTTTGGGCCTGGCGCAGGGTTTTGCAGATGACCCCTAACGAGTGGTTTCCGGAGCTACTGAAGGCGGCAACCAGCTGGGCAAGCGTCTGCAGTTCCTCCTCGTTGCTAGAGCAGTGCATGATAACCGGCTCCGGCCCGTGCCGCTCCAGCGGAATGATGTCGAGGTTCGGCGTAATGCGTTGGGCGAAGGCTGTAATTTCAACCGTCGAGCGGTAGCTGCGGAACAGCTTCACGATGTCGGCCTGCGGAAATACTCGCTCAATGGTTTCGGCGGAGGAGGCGCTGTAGGGGTTTACCGTCTGGCTGACGTCGCCCAGAATGGTTTTGCGGCAGTGGAACAGGCGGGACAGCACGGCGTACTGCACGGGGGTGTAATCCTGCATTTCATCTACCAGCAAGTGCTTTACGTGGTCGTAGGCCGTAATGCCTTCCAGGCGCAGGCGCAGGTAAATCAGGGCGAAAACGTCGGCGTACTCCAGGTGCAGGCGGTGCGCGTCAAGCTTCAGCAGCTCGGGCCGGCCAATCCAGCGGTAAAAATCCCGGTACAAGTCCAGCACATTGCTGAGCTTGAACATGCGCGGCAGGGCCTCTCCGAGGGTGGTTTTCTCCTGCCCGGTCAGCTTGCGGCCGACGGCGTCGCGCAGGTAGGCTCGCAAGTCATTCGCAACCAGGGGGAAACGCTTCAGGAGCGGCACCCGGTGGTAGGCCCGGAGCTTCTGCTGAATAACGGCCGCCGGAATGACGGTGCGCCCCACCCGCAGCTCAGTAATCGTAATGTAGTGATTCTCAATGTGAAGCAGGTACTGGTTTAGCTGGCTGAGAAACCCAAAGGAAGATTTAAACCGGATGCGCTCAATGAAAGCGGCGTCGTGCTGCTCCAGCAGCGCCGAAACCTGCTCAAAAAAGGTCTGGAACGTGTAGCGGTTGTCAAGCAGGTCGGCCGCCAGCTCTTCCATGCCTAGCTCCGGAATGTGCTCCTCGCCCAGCTCGGGCAGCACGTTGGAAATGTAGTCGGCGAAGACTTTGTTGGGCGAGATGATAAGCACGTCTTTGGCCGCAATACTTTCCCGGTAGCGGTACAGCAAAAAGGCAATGCGGTGTAGGGCAATGGAGGTTTTGCCCGAGCCCGCCACGCCCTGAATAACCATCACCGAGGCCTCCTCGTTGCGAATCACGGCGTTCTGGTCGCGCTGAATGGTGGCCACGATGTTCTTCATCTTATCGTCGGATGACTTGGCCAGCTCCCGCTGCAGCACGTCGTCGTGAATGTTCACGTCGCTGTCGAGCAGAAACTCCAGCCGCCCGTCCCGGATCTTGTATTGCCGCTTCAGCGCAATGCTACCCTGGACGGTGCCGGACGGGGTAGGGTAGGAGGCGGGCCCCAGCTCGAAATCGTAGAACAGGGAGGAAATGGGCGCCCGCCAGTCGTAGATCAGGTTTTGGCGCTGCTGCTCATCAAAGAAGGAATACACCCCGATGTAGACCGGCGTAGCTTCCGGCTGCTGCGGGGTAGCAAAATCAATCCGGCCAAAGTACGGCGACTGAGCCAGCTTGAGCAGCCGGCGTTTCCGGCTTACGGCCGCCTCGCCCGTGAAGGCCATGCGGTCGATGGACTGGCCGGCCGCTACCATGTCGGCCTCGTCCATGCCCGACTGGTGCTCGTGGATGTACTGCTTTTTCTGCCGCAGCTCACTGGAAAACTGCCGCACGGCGTCGTCTACGCGCCGGACGGCCAGCGTGAGCTTTTCCTTGATTTCTTCCAGATATTCTCGTTCTTCCTGCTCGGTTGCGTTCATCACGGCTGCGTTGGGGTAATGGACCCCAAAGGTGCCAGCATTTTCCGGGCTCCAGAAACGTCGGGCTTATTTTGTTGGCCTTTCCCTTCGGCTCCGCATGACGTTTCTTGTGCCGTACTTCCCATTACAACCCAGGTCCTATGCCTATTCGAGCCTTAGCGGCTGCCCGCCAACGAACCGCTTACCCAGCTGGTGTAGTCGTCTTGCTGGCCGCCTGCTGCACGCCGGGGTGCACTGTGCAACACGCTACTTCCGCCGCTACTGCGCTACCTCCGCCCGTATCCCTGGAGCTGTACCGCACCATTGCCCGGCAGGATAGCGCCATGTTCGCGGCCTTCAACCGCCACGATGCCGCCCAGCTGCAAACCTTCTTCGCCGAGGACCTGGAGTTTTACCACGACAAGGGCGGTTTGGCCAACTTCGAGCAAACCATGCAGGGCTTCCGCAACCTGTTTGCCCAGAACCAAACCACCGGCCTCAACCGCCAGCTCGTGCCCGGCACCCTGGAAGTCTACCCCATCAGCGGCTACGGAGCCGTGGAAACCTACCAGCACCGCTTCTGCCACGTCGAGAATGGCAAAGATGACTGCGGCACCTTCAAGAATATGATGGTGTGGCGCCTACGCGACGGGCAGTGGAAAGTGACGCGGGTAGTGAGTTATGGACATTAGGGGGATAGTATTGCCTTGTTTCTAAGGGACTAGAAAAACGTAATTTCTGTTTTGAGTAATGGATATAGAATATCAGCAAGCACTTGAAATTGTTAAAATATTCGTTTCAAATCAGCTTGGTATAGCGAAGAATAAATTGTCAGAAGACACAAGAATCGAAGAAGACGTACGTATAGCAGGGCTTGATACAATTATTTTCTACGAAGATTTCTTCACGCAATTTCAGATTGCTAATCCGCAAGACTTTGCTGTTGAAAAATATGTGACTAACGAGAATTTTATACTCTTTAGATTGATAAAATCTATTTTCTCGGCGTCTGAGCGTGACAAGCTAAAAGTTAAGAATATAATGATAAGGCACTTGACTTATGTCGCTATGAGGAAAAGGTGGTTTGAAGAATGACCATCTGTTTATACCCCACCTTTCCTACCTTCCCAGCCTCAACGCTACTCCGATTGAAGCTGATGAAACTCTCGCTGCTGGCCGCGCTGCTCACGGCCCTGCCTACCCTCGCTCAAACTCCGAAGCCTGCTGAAAACCTGGTGCAGTACGCCCACCCCATTGTGGGGACGCAGCGCATGGGGCACACGTTTCCGGGCGCGACGGTGCCGTTTGGCATGGTACAGCTCTCGCCCGATACTGATACTATCAGCTACGAGCTGAACGGCAAGTACAACCCCAAGGTGTACGAATACTGCGCCGGCTACCAGTACGAGGACAACACCATCGTCGGGTTTTCGCACACCCACTTCAGCGGCACCGGTCACTCTGACCTCGGCGACTTCCTCATCATGCCCACGACCGGGCCGCTGCAGCTCAACCCCGGCACTGCCGATAAACCTCAGAGTGGCTTCCGCTCCGCGTTTTCGCATAAGAATGAGGTAGCCGAGCCGGCCTACTACCGCGTGAAGCTCGACGACCACAACATCCTGGCCGAGTTGACGGCGACCAACCGGGTAGGGATGCACCAGTACACCTTCCCCAAGGCTGACGAGGCCCACATTATCCTCGACCTCACGGCCGGCATCTACAACTACCCCGATAAGAACGTCTGGACTTTTGTGCGGGTGGAAAACGACTCGCTGGTGACCGGCTACCGCCAGACCCACGGCTGGGCCCGCACCCGTACCCAGTACTTCGCTCTGCAGTTTTCCAAGCCCTTCCGCCAGTACGGGGCCCGCAACTACGCCAAAAAGCAGGCGTACCGCGGGTTCTGGGGCCGCTTCGATCAGGCCCATAACTTCCCGGAGCAGGCCGGCGAGCAGCTGCGCCTGTACTTCGATTTCAAGACGGAAGCCGGGGAGAAGATTAAGCTGAAAATGGCCTTGTCCTCGGTGAGTACGGAGGGGGGGTTGCGCAACCTGCGGGCCGAGCTGCCGGGCTGGAACTTCGAGCAAGTGAAGCGCCAGGGGCAGGAGCAATGGCAGCAGGAGCTAAGCAAGGTGACCATCCAGAGCCCGAAACGGGTAGACAAGGACAACTTCTACACGGCCCTCTACCATGCCTTCCTGAGCCCTACCACCTACCAGGACGTAGATGGGCAGTACCGCGGCCTCGACCAGAACATTCATAAGGCGGAAGGCTTCACCAACTACACCACCTTCTCGCTCTGGGATACCTACCGGGCCCTGCACCCGCTGTTCAACGTAGTGCAGCCCCAGCGCAACGCCGACATGATTCAGTCGATGCTGGCGCATTACCAGCAGAGCGCCGAGCACATGCTGCCGGTGTGGAGCCACTACGCCAACGAGAACTGGTGCATGATTGGCTACCACGCGGTGCCCGTCGTGGCCGATGCCATCATCAAGGGCAACGCCCCCTTCGATGCCAATAAGGCCCTGGATGCCTGCGTAACCACCGCCCGCCAGCAATGGTACGACGGCATCGGGGACTACCTGCGCCTGGGCTACGTGCCCGAGGATAAGAGCGGCTCCTCCGTCTCGAAAACCCTGGAGTACGCCTACGACGACTGGTGCATTGCCCAGGCTGCCCGCAAGCTGGGCCGCCAGGATATTGAGCAGGAATTCAGCAAGCGCGCCCAGAACTGGCAGAACGTCTATGACCAGCGCATCGGGTTTATGCGCCCGCGCCTTTCCGATGGCTCGTTCCGCCGGGAGTTCGACGTGCTGAGCACCCACAACCAGGGCTTCATTGAGGGCAACGCCTGGAATTACAGCCTCTACGTGCCCCAGGACCCCGCCGCGCTCATCGCCAAAATGGGTGGCAACGCCCGCTTCGTGCCCCACCTGGATTCTCTGTTCACCATGCACCTGCCCGATAAGTTCTTCGCCGAAACCGAGGACATCACCCGCGACGGTATTATCGGGAACTATGTGCACGGTAATGAGCCCGCCCACCACGCCGCCTACCTCTACAACTGGACCAACCAGCCCTGGAAAACCCAGGCCCGCGTGCGCATGATTCTGCCCAAGATGTACCGTCCCACCCCCGATGGCCTCGGCGGCAACGACGACTGCGGGCAGATGTCGGCCTGGTACATCTTCTCGGCCCTGGGCTTCTACCCCGTAGCCCCCGGTTCCCCCGAGTACGCCCTCGGCAGCCCCGCCATCCACGGCGCTACCCTACGCCTCTCAACCGGCAAAACCTTCCGCATTACCGTCAAAAACCAGAGCGACAAAAACGTATATGTAAAAGAAGCCCGCCTAAACGGCCAGAAACTCACGCGGCCGTTCCTGAATCATCAGGATATTCTGAATGGCGGGGAACTGGTGTTTACGATGGCGGCGCGGCCGTCGGAGGGTTAAATTTGTACTACTTAGCGAATGGACAGTTAGGTGAAAAAATAATAATATGTAGCATGTATAAGATAAGAAAGCAAAGTATTATCTATAAATTAATTGCTTTAGGAACGGTGTTTACTGCACTACTCTGTAGCTGCCAAACTTACGTATCATGGTATCAAGAAAGATGGTATAACACTGTCAAAGAAAATATACTATTACAGTGCAAACTACATGCAGATTCCGTTGTAACTGTATTTTGGCGAGACAGCACAATTCGAGATGAGAAATTATTTTTCAAAAAAAGTTTTTTTACAACGACGCTATCAATACCAAAATCTTGTGTTTGAGTCATATCACGCTCAAACACAAGATTATGAGTTAAGAAGAGAGGTTTGTGAAAATGGGTCATTTGCTTTTGAAGGAATATTTGTAGACGGTGAACCGTATGGTATATCTACTTGGTGGGCCTGCAATAATCAGCTTCGAATGCAAGGAGTTCGATACAAGGGCGAGCGTGTTGGTGAATGGGTGATTCGGGAAGAAAATGTACCTGGGACAGAAATCAAGGATTACGGGCATTTTGAATTAATTACATCTATGCCAGTCTTTGTAGAGTAACTCTTGGAAAGAATGCTTGATGGTTGCTACGAAGTACGTTATGCTAAACTCACGTCGGTTAAGTGTGTACCACTAGCAAACAAAAGCCCCACTGCTAACCAAAACTGGTCAGCGGTGGGGCTTTCAACTATTCAGGCGGGCAACCTACAGGTTCGGGTTAAAGGTGGTAGCGGCGTTGTTTTTGTTTCTGTTGCGGTTGTAGAAGTAGGCTGCGCCGGCGGCCAGCAGGGCGCCACCCAGCAGCTTCCGGTTGCCGCCGGAGCGGGCCGGGATGTTGTAGGCGCCGGTGGAAGGGGTAGCGGCGTTTCTACCGCCAAACAGGCCCGAAATGAGGCCACCTAGTGTACCGCTTGGGCGGTCGGAACCAAAGATGCTCATGCTTGACAAGGGGAATGGTGAATAGGTATGTAACGTAGTTTGAATCAGCAGGGTTGAAGATACCCAACTGTTCAGCTTCAACGTATATGGGTATAATAGCTGCTACCTCGTTAGCAGTTCTTGTAAATTCTTAGGCACTACCCGTCATGGACCCTAAAAACACTTCCAAACAGCCCAAGCCCGCTGAGAACACCTTACCCGCAAAAGGCACCACCGATACCCAGAGCGCCGACGCGGACCACGCCACCAACCTACCACGCCCCGAGGCTACCCCAACTGAGCCAGCAGAAACCTCTTCCGAAACCGAAACGCCTACCGACTCAACCGCCTCTACTACCTCATCCGACTCGGGCGGCGACTCAGACCCTAGCGCCAGCAATACCAGCAACGACGAGCCGCTGTAGCTGCTAGCAAATTCACTTAACACCCCGCAGCCCAATGTATTACGCCGGGCTGCGGGGTGTTAGTGCTTGTGGCTAGCCTTCAGTTCAGCGGCTTACGGAATAGGTTTTGCGCTGCACTCCCACGCCGGTAATCTTCACCGATTGCCAGCCGGTTGGCAGAGTAGTTTTGCGCTGGGTGATGCCAGAGGGCGTAATATCAAGGCCGCCGAAGCCCATGAGCACGGCCTGAAGCACGCCGCCCGCACCAGTAGCAAAATAGGGGTTGGTGCCGCCCTTGGTTTCGGCAATGACGCGGAACGGGGGCAGCAGATTGGGCTGGTAGGCGTCCTGGAAAAAGTGCTGGGCCTTGGCTCCGTCGCCGAGCCGGGCGTAGAGCAGGGCGAAGATGGCCTGGGTCATGGCTGGCGTGCCCTCATTGGGTACGCGGGTTTCGTAGTAAACCAGGTCCTTACGAATCTGGGCGGGGTCGGTGATAACGCCCAGGGGATAAGCCAGCAGGTTCACGTCAGCCTGCTTGATGCCCTGGCCGCGGTAAGTGGCGTGTTCCTGGGTTACACCGTCGGGCATGCGCAGAAGCGGGATGTTCTGCGCTACGTGCTGCCAGTCGGGGGTAGGGCGCAAGCCCAGCAGCCGGGCGGCGGCCGTGGCGTTTTGCAGATTCACGCGGGCGGCGGCATTGGTAAAGGCGTTATTGTCCACGTTTTCGGCCCACTCGTCGGCGGCCACCACGTTCTTGATGTCGTAGTGGCCCGGGCCGTTGCGCTCCACCCGACTGGCCCAGAAATCGGCGGTGGCGGAGAGTATGGGCCAGCCTTTCTCGCGCAGCCATTCCTTATCCTGGGTTACGCAGTAGTACTGCCAGGCCGCCAGTGCCACGCAGGCCGAAATGTGGTGCTCAAACGGTCCGCTAAGGGCCCAGACGGGCGTTTCTTCCACGCCCGTATCGGCACTTTCCCAGGGGTACATGGCGCCCTTATAGCCGTGGGCAAAGGCGTTGCGCCGGGCCAACTCCAGGCGGTTGAAGCGGTATTCTACTAACGACTTGGCAATTTCGGGCTGCAGCACGGCCAGTACCGGGAACATCCACACGTCGGTGTCCCAGAACACGTGGCCGTTGTAGCCCAGACCCGAGAGGCCCATCGGCGAGGGCGAGTAGTCGGTGCCAGCCCTGGAGAAGCTGTAGAGGTGGTAGAGCATGCTGTGCACATCTTGCTGGGCCTGGGCGTCGCCGGTTATCTGAATGTCGCTTTGCCAGAGCCTCTGCCAGTCTTTTTCGTGAAACTCCAGCAGCCGCTTCCGACCTTCCAGGCGGGCGAAGATGGTCAGGCGCTCGGCCTCGTTCAGCGGGTCGGGGTGGTGGGCCGAGGTGATGCTGGAGCCCGCCACGGCGTAGGCATAGGTTTGGCCAGCCTTTAGCGCCCTGCTGAACTTCATCAGGTGCATGTTGTTGTCCCACATTTCATGAATGATGCGCGGCTCCTGCCCGTGCGGCTCCTCAAACAGAAAACTAGTGCTGGCGCAGAGCAGCAGCTTGCCCGTGGGACTTTTGGCCGAGGAAGTGAGCAGGCTTAGGGTAGTGTGGGGCCGGTCGATTTCGTTGTAATAATTCTGCACCTCGCGCAGGGCATCGGGGGCTTCCATCACGCTGGCGGCCGTTAGGGCCACGTCCTTGCGGGCCCTGATGGATACGTCGAGCAGCACCGTGTAGGGCAGGTGGCGCAGGGCATAGGTGGTGTAGCTGATGGTGGCCTTGTCGGCGTAATCGAAGGTAGTGGTCAGGGCGGCCCGCTGCATGTCCAGCTGCTGGTGGAAGTTGCGGGCGTCCTGGGCGCCCAGGCGGTGGCCATCCACCTCCAGATACATATTCAGCAGGTTGAAACTGTTGAGAAAGTTGCTTACCCGCCCCCGCCCGTACTGGTCGTAGGCCCCGGCCAGCACCACATTTTTCACCTGAAACGGCACCGGCGCCGACACAATGCCCAGCATGCCGTTGGCTACCGTTACGCCGTAGTAATTGGCCGGGTCAATCTTCTCCGCCGTAATGCGCCAAGGGTCGGGCGTTTGAGCCGCCAGCGGCCGGTGGAACGCAAGCAAAAGCAACCAGGCGCAGAGGTACGTTTTCAACAGGCAGGTAGGTAGAAAGTGGAAGAAAAGAATACTGAGTGCGCACCTAGTAATACCCCCGCAGCCGACCGCCGATAGTTTAGGCATCAGCGGAAAACTAACCTATTCGCCCAAGGCCTATAGGTAGTAGAATGGCTGTCCAGCGCCGTATTCCATGCCTGAACCAAGGCCAAGGCAGCTCACTCAGAGCGCATCTGAACAGCAGCTAAACAAGCAGCCCGAGCAGCTTCAACAAGCGGCACCAGACCACGCAGGCCGATTTGGATAAGCAAGCCAGCGTTAGGTGGCCTGAATGGCCAGCACCCGCGCCTCAAAGGTTTCGTTGGGCAGGAAAGAACGATTTTTAACCCGGGTTTTGTAGGCGTATACGGTATGAATAGAGTAGCCCAGGATGCGGCTAATCTGCTCACTGTCGCTGATACCCAGGCGGATAAGCGCGAAGATGCGGAGTTCCGTCGTAAGCAAATGCTCATCGGCCAGCTGAATCCGGTCGGCCTCGGTGAACAAGGCATTAAACTCGGCCACAAAGTTGGGGAAGAGGTGAATGAAGGCCGTATCGAAGCCCTTGAACAAAGCATTGCGCTCCGACTTAATGTCAATGTCCTTCACCAGCTGCTGCGCCGACGCAACCTGCTTGGTTGAGAGCAGCGTGCTGAGCTTTTTCTGGAGTACTTCCAGCTTGTCGATGTAGCGGGAGGTATTGTTGAAGTAGTATCCTATGTACTCCTCCTTCACATGGTTGGCCTCATTCAGGCCCTGGTTAAGTTCCTGCAACTTGCCGTTCAAGTCCTGCTGCCGGGCGTTGAGCGCCTGAAGCTGAACATTGTTCTGGTGCAGCTCCTGGTTGGTGGCAGCCAGCAGGCGCCCCGTTGATTGCAGGCGTCGGAGTTGGAAGTAAATAACGAAGGCCGTGCCCAGTAGCAGGGTAGCCAGCACCCCAATGGCTAGGGCGTATATGTTAGCCTGCTGCCGCTGCTTTTCAACGAGGCTGATTTTCCGGCCGTCAATTAAGGTAGAAATGGGCGACATTTGTACCAACCGTTGCCGGGCCTTGTAGAAGTTGGCGGCTTTCCGGGCCTCACTGATATACCAGCGGGCCCGCGACAAGTCGCCCCGCTGGTAGCAGTAATCGGATACTTTAAAGAGGGCAATACCTTCTTTCGTTGCCGATTTGATGTCACTGATAGCGGCCAAGGCCATGAATTGCAGCGCTTTTTCCTTCAGGCCGGCATTTTCGTAGAGCTTAGCCATGGAGCTGGCATTAATGGCAACCTGGTGAGCTGTTAGGGGTAGGCGCTGGAGCTGGGCGTAGATGGCCATGCTCGCGCCCAAATCGTTGCGCTGTTTAGCTCGGTAGAGCTGTTGGGCCAGGTGGGGGTAGGAGCCGGGCCGACTGTATCGGGCCGCTGTATCGGCGTAAGCGTCGGATTGGGCTGTGTAGTAAGGTTGGTAGAAAGCATCCTGGTCGTACTCAGCCAACTCAATACACACAATGCTATAGATTTCGTAGAACTCGGCCTTGTAGCGGGGCTCCAGCTGGCGAACGTCAATGGCTTTAAGCGTATCGAAAGCGTCTTTAAACAAACCAGCCGAGCGAAGCGTGTAGGCTAGCTTTGTGCGGGCGGTTTGCAGCTTTACCGGGCTGCGAAGCTGCCGGGCCAGGGCTCCCATCTTGAGGCTGTAAACGAAAGCCGAGTCATAGGTAAACACCTGGTATTCATCACAAATCAGCAGCGATAAGGTGAAGCTGGCGTTGGCATCAGCCTTCTCAGACCGCAATTCGGCTTTCAGGGCGGCCAGCCGGTCAAGGCGCTGCTTATCATAGCTGGCTTGGTGGACCAGCGTTTGGTCCAGCATCCGCAACAGGCTATCCGTGCGGCTGCCGCCGGCCCAACCAGGTAGGGCACTCAGCAGCAGACTCCCCAGAACAATAAACCGGATACCACGAAGAATCAGGGAGTGTAGCATGGGGCGGGCAGGAACTGGGGCAGGACGTAATAATCGGCTGAGTAAGCAACGCTCCACCCCCTGACGGCAGTAGTACTTATCGAGGTGAATCCAGGATTTTAAACAGCTCGTCCCTAAGCTAACAACTTAACCGATACAAGCGAAAAGCCTACCTATAACTTTCCTTTTATAGTGGCGATTTTCTTCCTAAAAGGTGGAGTAGCAGGGGCTAATGGTGAGTAGCAAGTTATGTCCAACGCAACCCTAACTGTTTGCTGCAGAACTTGAGCGAGGCACCTTGCGCGTGGGGTGCAGCAGTGGCGTCAAGTTGGAAACTGCATACCTGCTCTTCGCGTAACCGCCGCGCGCTCAAAAGACTTTGCTCTGGTTTTGGTTCTGCTGAATGATGAAAGAGCCACTGCTGCCAGCATCAGCAAAAGTGCACATCCTTCAGCAGCGAGCTTCGTGGAGCGCTGAAGGTAGAAAGCGGAAGAAAACGGCTGTTTCAATTTTTAGACTTCTAGGGTGCAACAAGCCTCTAAAAGGCTCTATTTGGCTAATACACACTTGATAGTAGGTCTATATTATTGGGTCAGTTGTTTGTGTTGTAAATACTTGGTATATAAGTAATTATGGTCTTATGAGTTGTGTAATTTTTGATAATGTCTCTATGCGTGTTTTTAGAAAATTAGGGAAGCGAATTCCTTTGCCAAACCCGCTCAGACTTCCTTCGACGAGTAGTAGCACCATAAGCTCGGAATAGTAGTAGTCCTTGCTTGGCTCTTGCTAGAGCAAACGCCTGGTAAACATGTCATTATGAACACAACGTCGCGCCGCTAGTGTGCCGTTGAATGCAGCTAGCACAGCTGGTTGATTATTTGTTTATTACAAAATTTTATTTTATTATTCCATATGAGTGTTAGCCGTGAGTAAATACTCACTGAGCACTCAGCCTCATAGTAGGAAGTTTGAGTAGGTAGCTATGTCAGTCAGTTTTGCACTAACCAACCTATATGAAAAGACTGCTACTTTTTCTGCTGACTTGCAGCGCCGCCCTGCTTGCCTGCTTACCAGGTAACGGGCAGCCAGCGACACCAACTGGTGCGCTTGATAAAAAGCCGGATTGGTGGAAGGAAACGGTGGTGTATCAGCTCTACCCCCGCAGTTTTCAGGACAGCAACGGCGACGGTATAGGCGACTTGCGCGGCATCATTTCCCGGCTGGACTACCTCAAAAGCATTGGGGTAGGCTCGGTATGGCTGAATCCCATTTATGCCTCGCCCAACGATGACAATGGCTACGACATCTCAGACTACCAGCAGATTATGCCCGAGTTCGGGACAATGCAGGACTTTGACGAGCTGTTGCGCGGCATGCACCAGCGCGGCCTGAAGCTTATAATGGACTTGGTGGTAAACCACAGCAGCGACGAGCACCGGTGGTTTAAGCAGGCGCGCAGTTCGCGCCAAAGCCCTTACCGTGACTACTACTACTGGTGGCCTGCCGAGAAGGGCACGCCCCCGGCCCGCTACAGCACCTTCGACGTCAACCGCAACGCCTGGCGGTACGACTCGCTTACGAATGCCTACTACCTGCACTACTTTTCCGTCCGCCAGCCCGACCTGAACTGGAACAACCCCAAGCTGCGCCAGGAAGTGTACCGCATGATGCGCTTCTGGCTGGATAAGGGCATTGATGGGTTCCGAATGGATGCCTTCCAGTTTGTGGCCAAAGACCCCACGTTTCCGCCCATGCCGGGCCTGAACGAGACCAACTACACCAACGCCTACAACCACGGCCCCCGCCTCCACGACTACCTGCAGGAAATGAACCGGGAGGTGCTCAGCCACTACAACATCATGACCGTGGCGGAGGGAGCCGGCCGCAACCCCACCGAGGCCATGCTCTTCGTGGACCCGGCCCGCCGGGAGTTGAACATGACCTACCACTTTGAGGCGGTAGGGGTAGGCAACACGCCCGAGCGCTACCAGCTGACGGACCTGAAACGCGTGTTCACGCGCTGGGACAGCGCTTTTGCCCGCAAAGGCTGGCAGTCGATTTACCTGGGCAGCCACGACCAACCACGCATGACCAGCAAGTTCGGCGACGACCGGCCGGAGTTCCGGGCGGCCTCGGCCCAGCTGCTCAATACCTTCCTGCTGACCATGCGGGGCACACCCTACTGTTACAACGGCGACGAACTGGGTATGACCAACATTGGGTTCGACAACATTGCTGATTACCGCGACGTGGCGGCCCTCAATGGCTACCAGCTGGTGAAGTCTCAGGGTGGGAGCCTACCGGCCTACATCCAAGCCATGCAGCGCTTTTCCCGCGACAACAGCCGCACGCCCTTCCAGTGGGACGCCTCCGCCCACGCGGGCTTCACTACGGGCACCCCCTGGATAAAAGTTAACCCCAACTACGCAACGCTCAACCAGGCGGCCCAGGAAACGCAGCCCAACTCGGTGCTGAACCACTTCCGCCGGGCCACTAGCATGCGCCAGCAGCACCCCGTGCTGGTCCATGGGCAGTACCAACTGCTGGATGCAGCCAACCCGCACATTTACGCCTACACCCGCACGCTGGGTCCCGAGCGGGTGCTGGTGGTGCTCAACTTCTCCGATACCCAGCGCAGCTGGCCCTTGCCGGCCGGCCTGAAACCCAGCGGCCAACCCTGGCTTAACAATTACCCGACGCTAGCTACTAGTCCAACCTTCATGCTACAACCCTGGCAAGCAGTAGTAATGAAGCTGCAATAAGCCAAAAAGGGTAGCAAAAAGCTGATTTAGGCACAATGGCGCTGTTCCGGCCGGATGCATGGGCTGCTGATGCTCCACCTCCGGCCAACGGCTGAACACCGCGGACTCCAGGCCGAAAACGATTGCACCGAACGGCAACGAGGCCAGGCACCTTTCTACTTCCCACCATTTTATTCTTTCACTTATGAGCAATAACTGGTACAAACGGTCCCTTTCATCTGAGCAGTTGGGGGTTACGATGGGTAGTCGGCAATGCTGGCAGCTGTCGGTTTTGGTCCCCAGCCTGGTGCTGAGCCTGCTGCCCATGCTGGTGCAGGCCCAGGCCACGCGGTCAGTTTCGGGTAAAGTAGTTGATGGAACGGGCGCAGGCCTGCCGGGCGTGACGGTGATTGTGCCCGGCTCCACCGTCGGGACGAGCACCGGCGGTGATGGCTCCTTCCAACTGGAAGTTCCTACTACGGCCACGGCGCTTTCCTTCTCGTTTGTTGGCTTCACTACCCAGCAGGTTGGTATCACGGGCAAGTCCTCGGTGCAAGTCGCGCTGAAAGATGATGCCAAGGCCTTGGACGAGGTAGTAGTAGTAGGGTACGGCGCGGTTAAAAAGAATGACGTAACCGGAGCTGTGGCCGTTATTGGCGAGAAAGACTTTAACCGAGGTACTTTCGCGTCGCCCGATCAGCTCATTCAGGGCCGCGTGTCGGGGGTGCAGGTAGGCAACAACAGTGGCCAGCCTGGCGGGCCAGCTACCATCCGCATTCGGGGGAACTCGGCCGTAACGGGCACCGGCCAGCCCCTGTACGTAGTGGACGGCGTCCCGCTCGATGGGCGCTCGGCCCGGCCCGGACTGGTAGCCTCCACCGATATTGGGGCTGGCGCCGACAGTAATCCGCTCAACTTTCTCAATCCTGATGATATTGAGACGTTTACGGTTCTAAAAGATGCCTCAGCCACGGCTATTTACGGCTCGCGGGCTGCGTATGGGGTAGTGCTCATTACAACCAAGAAAGGTCGAGTAGGCGCGCCAGTGCTCACCGTGGGCGTATCCGGCGGCTTTTCAAGTCTGTTGCGCAGGCCCGAATTCCTGGATGCCAGTCAGTACCGGGAGGCAATAACCTATTATGGGGTGCCTGCTTCCACTGACAAAGGCGGCGATGTGGATGCCCTGGATGAAATTCTGCGCACCGGCTACCTGCAGAACTACAACCTGGCCGTGAGCGGAGGCGGCGAAACGGGCCGCTACCGCATCTCGCTCGGGTACTTGGATCAGGATGGGATTGTGCGCAAAACCGGGTTTAAGAAGTACAGCGCCAACCTCTCCACCAACCTGCAGTTTCTGCAAAGCAAGAAGCTGGGGCTCGACGTAAACTTGAACACCAGCCAGTTCCGGGAGCAGTTGGCCCCCATTACCACCGATGCGGGCTTCCGGGGTAGCCTCATTGGGCAGGCGCTGCAATGGAACCCCACCCAGCCCCTGCGCAACCCCGATGGGTCGCTGTTTGTGCAGGCCGGCGACGTGGTAAATCCTTTGGCCAACCAGGAGTATTTCAATGATAACTCCCGCGTAACTACCATTTTGGCCAGTGCCGCGCCGTACTACAAATTCACTAACTGGCTGGAATATCGGGCGCTGCTCAGTATAAATTACAATACTGGCCAGCGGCGCACCTCCATCGACCAGCGCCTGATCAACTTCCCTGACTTAATTGACAAAGGCTTTGCCGCCATCAGCGACAATGAGCTGGTGACGCAGCAAATCGCGCACACGCTCAACTTCAACAAGGCCATAGCCGGCGCCGTGAACCTGAACGCGGTGCTGGGGTATGAGTACACGAAGTTTGCCAACTCGGGCTCCAACACGAATGCGTTTGGCAACCCAGCCGTGGGAGGTTTCGGAGTGTTTGGCCTCGACTACACCAACTACATTCAGTATTCGGCCACCGGAGCCCGCAATGTGTCCTCGTTCTTTGATCCGTCGTCGGAGCTGCAGTCGGTGTTTGGGCGAGCCATCCTGAATTTCAAAGACCGCTACGTGCTGACCGGCACCCTGCGCCGCGATGAGAGCAGCAAGTTTGGTCCCAACAACCGGGTCGGCTACTTTCCTTCCTTCGCCATTGCCTGGGACCTAAGCCGCGAGGCCTTTTTTCCGGCCGAGAAACTTACCCAACTCAAGCTGCGGGCCGGCTACGGCCGCACCGGCAACCAGGAGTTTCCGGCGGGCGCGGCCCAGTTCCGCTACACCCTTGACAATAACGGGGCTCAGTCGCCGCTCAACGACGAAAACGTTGATTTGAAGTGGCAGTCCGACGCCCAGTTTAACGCCGGCATCGACGTAGGGGCGCTCGACAACCGCCTGCTGTTCACGGCCAACTACTTCTACAAAACCACTACCGACCTACTATTCCCGACTACTCCCGGCGAGCCGCGGCCCGCCAACGCCGCCATCCGCTGGGAAAACCTCGACGGCAAAATCGTGAACAAAGGGGTAGAGTTCGATTTAGGTACCGTGCTCGTGCGCAACGATAAAGTGGACGTAGGCTTTAACGCCAACGCTACGTTCATTCGCAATGAGGTATCGGACCTGACCGGCGCAGCTATTCCCACGGGCGCCATCAATGGGCAGGGCCTGTCAGGAGCACTGTCGCAGAGTATCCGCAATGGGTACCCGATCAACGCCTTTTTTCTACCCCAGTACACCGGCCTGGACGAACAAGGCCTGTCCAACGAATTCGGACCCATTGCCTATTCCGGCAGCCCCAACCCGCGCACGCTGCTAGGCTTAAGTGCTAATGCCCGCTACGGCAAGCTTGCCCTGATTGCGAATATGACCGGCGTGTTCGGCCAGTATATCTACAACAACACGCTCAACGCGGTGGGTAACGTGGGCCAGATTGGGGCAGGCAAAAATATTGCCCTCTCCACCTTTGAAAACTCGGTTAAGGAAGCAACGGGCAACCCGTCGGCGGCTTCCACGCGCTACCTGGAGAAAGGCGACTACCTCAAAATGTCCAACGTCACGCTTTCTTACTCCTTCGGTGACGTGGGCGGCTTTGTGAAAGGAGCGCGGGTGTACGTGACGGGACAGAACCTGTTTGTGATTACCGACTACGATGGGTTTGATCCGGAAATTAACACGGTAAAGCGTGGGGCCAATCAGGTGCCTTCCATTGGCATCGACTACCTACCCTATCCTAGTGCGCGCACCTTCACACTCGGCGTCAACTTCTCCTTGTAGTCTCTAATTTCTTCCCACCATGAACTACTCCAAGATTGTTTGCACGGCCGCCGTTCTGGCGTTGCTACAGGTGGCCAGCAGCTGTGAGTTAAACGAAACCCTGGAAGGTCAGCTCACGCAGGACCAGATTCCGCGCGGCAACCCGGCAGCACTGCTCATCGGCGTGTATAATTCGCAGCGCGACCCTATTCAGGGCCACGTGAGCGTGTTTGCCCTGCAAGAGGTTTCTACGGATGCTCGTATCATGCCCACCCGCGGCCCAGACTGGGACGACAATGGCAAGTGGCGCGCCCTGTTTAACCATACCTGGGACCCCAACAACGAGCGGGTACGCGAGACCTACACCCAACTCAACGGCGTTATTTACGCTGCCACCGACCTGCTCCGCTTCGACCCCACGGTACAACAGCAGGCCGAGGCGCGGTTCCTGCGGGCCTGGGCCAGTTACTTGGTGCTCGATTTGTACGACCAAGTCCTGTACCGGGAGCCAGGCGAACGGCTCAGCGAGCTGGCCCGGGTGCGCAAAGGCACGGAGGCGCTCAATTACATCGTCAGTGAAATCACGGCCGTGCAGAAAGACCTACCCGACGGCCCCGCCAGCCGCGCCTCCAAAGACGCCGCCCGGGTGCTGCTGATGAAGTGCTACCTCAACAAGGGCGTGTACGCTAACCGCCAGGCTCCCACCTTCGCGGCGGCCGACATGAACCAGGTGGTAACACTAGCCGACGAAATCATCAACAGCGGCAAGTACTCGTTTACGCCCAACTTCTTCGATAATTTCGCTCCTAACAACGGCGCTATCGGCCGCGAAAACATCTTTACCCAGGAAAATACCTTTGGCAACAGCGGGCCCACCCGCGACTCCTGGAAGTTTGTGTCGCACTACAACATGCGGCCCGTGGACGGCTACAATGGGCCGGCCACCACCGCCGCCTTCTACGACCTGTTTGAGGCCACCGACAAGCGCCGGGGCGTAGCTTACGATATTGATGGTGGCCCCGCTAACCCCGGCCGGCGCATCAACGTGGGCTTTCTGATCGGGCAGCAGTACAACCTAACTACCGACGCGCCCCTGACCACGCGCGGTGGGGCTCCGCTGGCTTTCACTAAGGAAATTAACCTGTTTGAAACCGGGGCCGACCTCGAAGCCAAGGGCATCCGGCCCGTGAAATACCCCGTTGATTACGTAAGCGAGGGCAAAGGGGGCAATGGCTGCGAAAACGACCACGTAAGCTTTCGGCTGGCCGATGTGCTGCTGATGAAGGCCGAAGCCATTCTGCGGGGAGCCACGCCTACCAGCGCCGGCTCGTACGGAGGTACGCCGCTGGCCATCGTCAACTCCCTGCGCACGCACCCCTCGCGCGGAGCTAGCGCCTTAAGCTCGCTCACTCTTGACCTATTGCTCGATGAGCGGGGCCGGGAACTATACGGAGAATCGTGGCGGCGACAGGACATGATCCGGTTCAGTAAGTTCCTGCAGGCCCGCAAAGACAAGCCCCAGAGCGACCCAAAATACCTGGTTTACCCTGTACCGCAGACCCAAGTGGACGTAAATCGTAACATCACCCAAAACCCCGGGTACTAACCCGGTACCGAGGGGCAGCTAGCAGAAGCAGCGGCCAGCGTGAGCTAGCCGCTGCTTCTGTTGTACCCGGACTACCTGCTCTGGCTTTCACACGATGCGCTTGTACCTATGCCGACAATAAAGAGAATCGGGGCCGCTGGCCTGCTGCTGCTACCCCTGCTGACCCTGGCCCAGCCAACCCCGCGCCAGCTGTATCCGGGGCTGTTTGAGGCGGTGCAGCTGGGGCAGGTGTACCCCGATGGCAAAACCTTCGTGGACATGCTACCCACCACCGCCCCGGCGGTAGTGCTGGCCGCGTATCAGAAGGAAAAAAACCGGTCCGGCTTTGATCTGAAAGCCTTCACCAAGCGCTATTTCTACCTGCCCGCCACCGATACGGCCCTGTACCGCAGCAACATCAAGGGCGGCGTCCGGGCCCACCTCGACACGCTTTGGACGGTGCTGCGCCGCCCGGCCCAAACCCAGGTGCCTCCCTACTCCTCCTTGCTGCCGCTGCCCCACCCGTACGTGGTGCCGGGCGGCCGTTTTCGGGAAGTATACTACTGGGATTCGTACTTTACCATGCTGGGCTTGCGCGAGGCCGGCCGTCAGGATCTGGTTCGCGACATGGTTGATAACTTCGCCTACCTGATTGATAAGCTAGGCTTTATTCCCAACGGGAACCGCACTTATTACCTCACTCGCTCGCAGCCGCCTTTCTTTGCCCAAATGGTGGGCCTGCTGGCGGAAGGTCCCGATTCAGTGGCGGTACTCAGCCGCTACCGGCCGGCCCTGGCCCGCGAGTATAGCTACTGGATGGCGGGCGCCGAGGCCCTGAAACCCGGCCAGGCCGACCGCCGGGTGGTGCGCCTACCCGGGGGCGAGCTGCTCAACCGTTACTGGGACGACAGTGACCAGCCGCGGGAAGAATCGTACCGCGCCGACGTGGAAGCGGCCCGCCGCACCACGCAGCCCCTTGCGCAGTTCTACCGCAACATCCGCGCCGCTGCGGCCTCGGGCTGGGACTTCAGCACCCGCTGGTTTGGCCCCGACGGGCAGCTGGGCTCCATTCGTACCACCGAGCTGGTGCCCGTTGATTTGAACTGCCTGCTCCTGGCCATGGAGCAGGCCCTGGCCCGCGCCCACCGCGCTGCCGGCCAGCTGCCCCAGGCCAGGGAGTTTGAGCAAAAAGCCCAGGCCCGGGCTGCCGCCATCCGGCGCTACTGCTGGGATGCCCAGGCCGGCTGGTTTGTCGACTACGACCTGACCCAGCGCCGCCCGGCTACCGCGCGCACATTGGCCGGCACGTTTCCGCTCACTTACGGCGTGGCTACCCCCGAGCAGGCCCGCACCATTGCCCGAGGCCTGGAAAGTGAGTTTCTGAAACCGGGCGGTCTGCTGACGACCACCAACGCCAGCAGTCAGCAATGGGACGCGCCCAATGCCTGGGCTCCGCTGCAGTACGTGGCTATTGAGGGCCTGCGCCGCTACCAGCAGCCGGTGCTGGCCAACACCATTGCCCGCCGCTGGACGGACCTGAACGTGCGCGTGTTCACCCAAACCGGCAAGCTGCTGGAGAAGTACAACGTCACGGACCTGACCCGCCCCGCCGGGGGTGGCGAATACAAGCTCCAGGACGGTTTCGGTTGGACCAACGGGGTGCTACTTAAGCTGCTGAATGAGCAGAAAAGCCAGTAAAGTTACATGCAGGCCTGGGTAGGAAACCCCAATACCTGTTTGACTACGCTCCGCAGGACGGGCAGGATAAACACTGCCTGCTGTCAGCCTTGGTGTAGCCGGAACCCAGCGAGTTGGAACTGCGGCACGGCCCCGTTGTGAGGTAGCAGCGGGGCCGGTTGCTGGGCGGATAGTGCAGCCGGCCAGGGCTTGCTCCTTGGGGGCAGCGGACCGGGGTAGGGGAGTAGGGTGAAAAACACTTAATTTGAGCACTTCAGAATTCCGTGCCTACTTTCCCTACCCTATGAAACCTTACCTCGCTGTCGCCCTACTTGCCCTGGCCACGGCCGCCAACGCCCAGACTGGTCCTGTTAAAGTTGAAGTAAAGCAGGCGGCTGGCCGCTACCAGTTGCTGCGCGGCGGCCAGCCCTATTTCATCAACGGAGCGGGCGGCGGTCAGTTTCCGGAGCGCATTAAGGCCTGCGGGGGCAACTCCATCCGGACCTGGGGCACCGGCGGGGCCGATAAAGTATTGGCCGACGCCAATAAAAACGGCCTCACCGTAATGCTGGGGCTGGATGTGGCCCGGGAGCGGCACGGTTTCGACTACAACAACCCCCAGGCCGTGGCCGAGCAGTTGCAGAAGTTGCGCGCTGAGGTGCTCAAATACAAGGATAACCCGGCCGTGCTGTTCTGGGGCATCGGCAACGAGCTGAACCTGGAGTACACTAACCCTAAAGTCTGGGACGCCGTGCAGCAGATTGCCCAGATGATTCACGAGGTAGACCCCAACCACCCCACCAGTACCGTATTGGCGGGCCTCAACCAAAAGGAAGTCGACTACATCAAGGCCCAGTGCCCGGCCGTGGACATCCTCAGCATCAACACCTACGCTGGCCTGGCCTCCATTCCGCAGCAAGTGCGCACCACCGGCTGGACCGGCCCCTACGTGGTAGCCGAGTGGGGCCCCACCGGCCACTGGGAAAGCCCCGTTACGCCCTGGAAAGCCTCCGTGGAGGAAACCAGCAGCCAGAAAGCTGCCGTGTACCAGAGCCGCTACGAGGCCTCCGTGGCCAAGGATAAAACCCAGTGCCTGGGTACCTACGTGTTTCTGTGGGGCCAGAAGCAAGAACGCACGCCCACCTGGTATGGCATCTTCACGGAGGATGGCAAGGAATCGGAAGTGGTGGACGTGATGCAGTACCTGTGGAGCGGCAAGTGGCCCCGGAACCGCGCCCCCCATCTCACCTCGTTTCAGCTAAACGGTAAGCAGGCTACCGACAACGTGTACCTACAAGCTGGCCAGAGCTACCCCGCCGTTGTCACCGTCACGGACCCCGACAAAGACGCCCTCACGTACCGCTACGAGCTGCTGCCGGAAAGTACCGACCTCAAATCCGGCGGCGACCGGGAAAGCCGCCCCGCCGCCATTCCCGGCCTGATTCCGGCCGGCGCCAAAGCCCAGACTACTCTCAAAGCCCCCACCAAAGAAGGCGCCTACCGCCTGTTCGTGTACGCCTACGACGGTAAGGATAACGTGGCCACGGCCAACATTCCGTTTTATGTAAAGGGGAAATAGAGTAGGAAACAGTGTGAAAAACGCCAGACCGTCATTCCGAGCGCAGCGAGAAATCTTGCGCGCGGGCATCTGAGTAGTTCTCCAACGTCAGCACGCGAGATTCCTCGCTGCGCTCGGAATGACGGTCTGGTACTTTTCTACCTAGGAAGTATTCTACCTTGCTGCCCCTAGCTTATGCCCCCTTTCACCCTCCGCCCCTGGGCTCCGGCCGATCTGCCTAGCCTCGTCCGCAATGCCAATAACCCGGCTATTGCGCGGTTCATGAACGACCAGTTTCCGCATCCTTACACGGAGGAAAACGGTAGGGCTTTCATTGAAATGGCAGGCCAGGAAAACCCGCTGCACATTCTGGCTATTGAGGTGGCCGGGGAAGCGGTTGGAGGCATTGGGCTTCACCCCCGTACTAACATTGAGCGCAAGAACGCGGAGCTGGGCTACTGGTTGGGCGAGTCGTTTTGGGGTAGGGGCATCATCACGGAGGCCGTCCGGCACATGGTAGACTACGGCTTCCGCACCTTCGATATTACCCGCATCTTCGCCCGGCCTTTCGGCTCTAACCTAGCTTCCCAGCGGGTGCTGGAAAAGGCCGGTTTCGTGTTGGAAGCCCGTTTCGAAAAGACGTTTTTCAAGCACGGGCAGTACGAGGATGAGCTGATGTACGCAGTGCGGCGGCCATGACCAGCCTGGAAACGCCGCGCCTGCTGCTCCGCGAAATCACCCTGGCCGATGCGCCCGGTATCCTGGCCCTGGACTCCGACCCCCGCGTGCTGCGCTACGTACCCAATCAGCCCATCACTACCCTCGCCGAAGCCACCAAGATTATCGACTACATCCGGCAGCAGTACGAGCGCAACGGCATTGGGCGCTGGGCCGTGGTGCGCCACGACACGCAGGAATTCATCGGGTGGTGCGGCCTGAAGCTGGTCAACGACAGCGAAGTAAACGGCCGCACCAACTATTACGACATCGGCTACCGCCTGCTACCCCGCCACTGGGGCCAAGGCTTTGCTTCGGAAGCCGCTACCGCCACCATGCGCTACGGCGTGGACGTCATGCAGCTGCCGGCAATCAATGCTACCGTCATGCAGGATAACACGGCCTCGCGTAGCATACTGGAGAAAGTTGGGCTGCACATGCAGGGGAACTTTATCGAGCCCGATGGTAGCTGGTGGTGCTGGTATGAGTGGAGTAATACAATGCTGCCATAAACAACTCTAACGCGGTAATCCCGCAAGGATAACAACAACGGTCATGCTTCGACTACGCTCCGCAGGACCGTTCTTCGACAAAGCCAGCTAAAGACAGCTGCTTACATCCGCTCCAGCAGCTCGTCAAACGTGCGCAGCAACTCGGCGCGGCTGCCTTCGGGTTCGGCTTCCAGGCGCTGCTCAAATACTTCGCGCTCCGTGAAGTCGTGCAGGCTGCGGGTGAGGGGCGTGTCGTCGGTTTCCTCGGCCTGGCCCAGGGCGCGGAGCTTTACGAGGCGAAAGTGGCGGCGGGCCAGCACTTCCAGTTGTTGCCGGTCCAGGGCCTGAATCACGGCCAGCAGCGCATCGGCCACTTCCAGCTGGGTTAGCTCCGAATGAATTTGCACGTCGGCCCAGGCGGGAAGGAGGTAGCCGGCGTTGTCGTAAGCAGTAAGCGCCTGGGTTACCTCATCCAGGGTGCCGTGGAAGCGCACCAGCCGCCGCGCCCCGGGCACGGGCAGGCTCTGCAGCTGCGTGAGCTTGCCGCCCTGAAAATCCAGCAGCAGCACTTCCTTGGGGTGGTCTATTTCCGAAAACGACAGCGGAATAGGGGAGCCCGAGTAGCGGATATGCTCCCGGCCGCCTACCCGCTGGGGGCGGTGCAAGTGCCCCAGGGCTACGTAGTCGAACACGGTGGGGAAGTGGTCGGCGGTAATCTGGCCCAGGTTGCCCACGTGAATCGTGCGTTCCGAATCCGACGGGGCCGCCCCGGCGGCGTAGAGGTGGCCGGTAGCCAGCACCGGCAGGCCCAGGTCTTTGAGCTGCCACACTTGCTCTACCTCGGCGCAACGGGCGTAGTGGTCGGCAATGCCTTGTTTGATGCGGGCCTCGCGCTCCTCGGCCGTTTCGCCGGGCACCGAGAGGCGCACGTCCCGGTCGCGCAGAAAGGGTACGGCGCACACTACCAGGCCGGGCTTGCCCTCGGCATCGTCCAGCACCAGCACCTGCTCCTCGAAGCAGTCGGGCACGCAGCCCACTACGTGCACGCGCAAGTGGCGCAGCAGGCGGGCCGGGGCGTTAAGGGTAGCCGGCGAGTCGTGGTTGCCGCCTACCACTACCACGTCGCGGCAGCCGGTACCGCGCATGTTCAGCAAAAAGGAGTAGTACAGCTCCAGGGCCTGGTTGGAGGGCGAGCCGGTGTCGAAAATGTCGCCGGCCACGACCAGTACTTCTACCCGCTGCTCGCGCACGGTCTGCACCAGCCACTCCAGAAAGTGGCGGTGCTCGTCGGTTCGCTCGTGGCCCTGAATAAACCGCTGGCCCAGGTGCCAGTCGGCGGTGTGTAGTACGCGCATGACAACGAAGATACTTCTTCTCGGCGGGAAGCAGAACGCCCGGTAGTTGGTTTCTGGCCCGGGCTTGCGGCTGACGTTGCTGTTGCGCGCCGCAAGTCAGGCGAAAGAAGAGAACTTATTACTTCTCCCAGATTGTGCGCTTGAACTCGGCCGTGCTGAATTCCTGGCCATTGATGCGGGTGTTTCCCACGAAGCCGCCTAGGGAGCCCAACCGGTTGCACTCCTCATCCAGCACCTCGGCGCTGCCATCAGCAATGCAGTTACCCGGGGCAAACACATACACGATCCGGCCCTGGAATAGGTACTGCTTCACGTAGGCACCTTCCTCACAAGGAGTATCGCGCTCCAGGTTGATGGTTTTCTGCCGAATGCAGCTTGGCGTGTCCTTCTCCATGTCAATCTCATCACAGGCGACCAGAGAGAACGTAGCGGCTAACATAGTGCCTAAGGCTTTTTTCATCGGGGCTTGTTGATTAACCAAAACAGAAAGACCGAACCTACCTGGCCCGGTCTTTCTGAGAGTACTCGTGGAGCGAAAAAGTTGCAGGGTAATCTACACCGTTGCCGATTGGGGCTGAAACGTGGTAATGGCTTCCCCCAAATCGTAGACGGGCACTTCGGCCGGCAGGGCGGCCTGCAAGATGCTGGCCCCGGCCGCCGAGCGGTAACCGCCGGCGCAATGCACCAGCACGGGCTTGGTAGTCGGCACTTCGTGGGCCCGCTCGCGCAGCTCGGGCAGCGGAATCAGCAGGGCATTCTCGAAGATGGGCTGGCGAGCTTCCGTGCGGTTGCGGATGTCCACAATGGTGAAGTCCTGGGGCTGGTGCCGAACGTGCTCCACATCGGTAGCGGGGCTGGTGGCGGGTAGCTCGCGGGGCGTGAGCAAGGCGCCCTTTATGTTGCTTTCGTAGCCAATTTTGGCCGTTTTCCGAATTACGGTGTCCAGGGCAATCTGGGAGTCAGCAATCAGGTAAAACGATTCCTGAGGGCTTACAATGGAGCCCAGCCAGGTTTCAAACTTGCCGCCATCCATCAGGTTGATGGCCCCGGGCAGGTGGCCGGCCCGAAATTCCTCGGCCGGGCGCGTGTCAATCACGACCACTCCCGGCTCAAGCGGAATGCCCGAATGCAGGCGCGGCACCGCCCGGACGCTGTCTTCGAACGAGGAGGCGCCCTGCTTGTTGAGCAGTACATCGTGCCCGAAGTACTTGGGCATAAACGGCTGATCTTCCAGCAGTACCTTAATAAACTCGTCCTGCGACATGGGCTGCAGGGCGTAATTGGTTTTCAGCTCCTTGCCAATGGTACTGTCGAGGTCGGGGCTGGTGGTTTTGCCGCAGAGCGAGCCGGGGCCGTGGGCCGGGTACACGCGGGTAGTGGCGGGCAGGGTCATGAGCTTCTGGCGCGTGCTCTGGTAGAGCTGAGCCGCTAGCTGTTCGCGGCTGTGGCCGCCCACGTTGTCGTCTTCGCGCAGGTCCGGCCGGCCTACGTCGCCCACAAAAAGGGTGTCGCCGGTGAATACGGCGCGGGTTTGGCCTAGCTCGTCCATCAGCAGTACGCTAATGGAATCGGGGGAGTGGCCGGGGGTGTTGAGGGCGTGCAGCTCCACTGAGCCGAGCGTGATGCGCTGCCCATCATCAAAGCTCTGGTGGGGGTAGCTGGCCTTTACCAGCTTGCTGGCGTAAATGGTGGCCCCGGTTTCGCGCGCAATTTCGAGGTGGCTGCTCACGAAGTCGGCGTGGGGGTGGGTTTCGATGACGGCAATAATCGTGGCCTCGTGCTCGTCGGCGAAGTCGTAGTAAGGCTGGGGGTCGCGGGCCGGGTCGATGATGGCTACCTGGCGGTTGCTGCGGATGGCGTAGCTCGCGTGGGCCAGGCCTTTGTCGTAAAACTGCTGAATCTGTACCGAACCGGTACTACTAGGCAGAGGACTCATGGGGTGTTGGATGTGGTGGTGCCCCCGGGCGGGCTCAGCCGTTGCCCGGGCGCATATTCTCAAATATAAGCAAGAAGCAAAGCCAGCCTACAGGTAAGGGCAATATTAGCCCGGTGAAATGGTACTGTCGGGCTACAAAATGGGGTATTGCCAGGACCCGGCGAGGGTAGTAAGTGGTCTGGTCCCGAAATGTTTCGGCCGGGTTGGATTTGGCCCGGCGGGGTTATGCCGCTAGAAGGCCCGATCTAGAAAAACATTCGTTACGCTAAGCTCCGGGTAAGGCGCCTAGGCAGACTTGTACGTTGGCCTAGTAAACTGGGGCAATAGCGCTTACTTGCGTTGTCATGGCCGGGTTGCCTGAATAGGGGTAGTCCGGGCGGCGGGGAGGGGGCTGTTTGGGGCAAGCGGGAGGCGCGGTTAGGCCACCAGTCGCAAGCAGAACAAGCAGCTTTTTCCGGGGAAAGGAGTCGGTTAGGAAATTCGGCTGGGTGAAGTGCTACCCGTGGGCGGGCTTTACCCGGGTGCTAAAATCAGCCGGCCAACAGCCGGAGCCGTGTCCGCAGTCCGGAGAAAGGGCTATATTCGGGCCACGTAGCCGCTTGCAGGCGGCTTTTTTTGCAAATTTCATAATCCCCTTCTCACCTTTCTTCTTCTCTCATTAACCTGTATGGCAAATATTTTCGCCAAAAAACCGCTGGCTGTGCTCCTAGGCGAAGCCAATTCTTCCGGGCACGGCGCACTAAAGCGCACGCTGGGAGCGGGTAACCTTGTGGCCTTGGGCGTAGGCGCCATTATTGGGGCCGGCTTGTTCGTGCGGACGGCCAACGCAGCGGCTCAGGCCTCGGGTCCGGGCGTGACGCTGGCTTTCATTCTGGCGGCTTTCGGCTGCGTGTTTGCCGGCCTGTGCTACGCCGAGTTTGCCGCCATGATTCCCATTGCTGGCTCGGCGTACACCTACGCTTACACCACCATGGGCGAGTTTGTGGCCTGGGTTATCGGCTGGGCCCTGGTGATGGAATATGCCCTGGGGGCCGCCACCGTAAGTATTGCCTGGAGCGAGTACCTGAATAAACTGCTGGAGGTCTTTGGCACCAGTATACCGTATAGTTTAAGCCACTCCCCTTTTGAGCATGCCGTAGTGAACGGTGTGGCGCAGCACGGCATCATCAACCTGCCGGCTCTGCTCATCATTGTGGCACTCAGCCTGTTGCTGGTAAAAGGCACGCAGGAGTCGGCTCTGTTTAACGCCATTGTGGTAGTGCTCAAAACCCTCATCGTGCTGGTCTTCATTGCCGTAGGCTGGCAGTTCGTGAACTCGGCCAACCACACGCCCTACCTCATTCCGGCCGACGCCGTGGTAAAAAACGCGAGCGGCGAAGTGGTGCGCACCTACGAAGGGTTCTTTAAGCACGGTCTGGGCGGCATCATCGGCGGGGCCGGCATTGTATTTTTTGCCTTCATTGGGTTTGATGCCGTGAGCACGGCCGCCCAGGAAGCCAAAAATCCTAAGCGCGACATGCCCATCGGTATTCTGGGCTCCCTGGCCATCTGCACGGTGCTGTACATCCTGTTCGGCCACGTGCTGACGGGCGTAGCCAACTGGCGCGAGTTTGCTGACCCCGCCCTGGGCGGCGAGGCCTCCGTGGCGTACGCCATCCGCGCCCATATGCCCGGCTACGGCTGGCTGGCTACGGCCGTCACCTGCGGCATTCTGCTCGGTTTTACTTCCGTAATTCTGGTTATGCTGATGGGCCAGAGCCGCGTGTTCTTCTCCATGGCCAAAGACGGGCTCATGCCCAATGCCTTCTCGCAGCTGCACCCCAAGTTTAATACGCCTTACAAGTCCAACCTGATGCTGATGGTGTTCGTGGGTCTGTTCGCGGCCTTCGTGCCCGGCTCCCTGGCCGGCGACCTAACTTCCTTTGGCACGCTGCTGGCTTTCGTGCTGGTGAGCATCGGGGTGTGGGTGATGCGTCGCTCTAATCCGGAGCAGCCCCGTCCGTTCCGCTCGCCACTGTCCTCGCCCAGCTTCCCGTTGGTGCCTGTTATGGGAGCCGTAGTGTGCACACTGCTCATCGTCGGGCTCGACACCTTTACGCTCCAAGTGGCCATGGGCTGGATGCTACTGGGTTTCATTGTCTACTTCATCTACGGCAAGAAAAACTCCAAGCTGCAGCAGGGCATCGTGGTAGTGCCCACCGAAATGGAGGAGCAAGCCTTCATCGAGCCCGACCCCAAAAACGCCTAAGGCGCGTTAACACCCTAAGTCAAAAGCCCCGCCGAGTATTCGGCGGGGCTTTTTGTTGTCGGCAGGGGTAGGCTGGGGACTACCCTATAGAGAGTGTAGACTGTAAGACAAGAGGTTGTCATGCAGAGCGCAGCGAAGCATCTTGCATGCTGACGCCTGGGTTACTGCCGCAACGTCAGCACGCGAGATGCTTCGCTGCGCTCTGCATGACAGCTTATTTGAGTCGAGGATGAATCAGGAGCCATGACTTGCCAGGCCACTGCCCAGCGCAGCTAGTCAAAGCGTTACTTGGCAGGCTTAACCTCGCTTTGGAGCTTGAGGACCTTGTCGCCGTTGTCCTGCACGATGAGGTAGGCGGGATTGTCGGGGGTGCCGTGGCGGGTGATGTCGGCGCCCTGCAGCTTACGGGTGACGGACTCCTTGTGGGTTTCCTCAATTTTGCCGGTGGCCGTGCCGGTGCCGTATTTCCAGGTTACTTGGGTGCCTTTGCGCATAGGATGATGGATTTGTCGGGTTTTGGTGCGTAGTTGGGTTGCCCTTGCAGCATACTGTCGTGGTGCAACCCAGGTTGCCGAAGCGCTTCTTTGCTGGCACCCAGGCAGTCAGGCTCTTGAGTAGCTCCTGCCCGCAAGGGCTTTTCACCTGCTCGTTTTCTTCTATTCCTCATACCTCTACTCCATGCACATTGATCTTCGCCGGCTGGGACTCGCCGGCGGGCTCGTGGCCGGCAGCCTCTCGGCGGCCCAGGCCCAGCAGCCCGCTACCTTCCCCCGCAACGGCGTTTACGACCAGCGCCCGGGCGTGTACGCCTTCACGCACGCCACTATTTTCACCGACTACAAAACCCGCCTTCAGGATGCTACCCTGCTGATCCGGGACGGGAAGGTGGAGGCCGTGGGGCCCAACGTGAAAATTCCGGCCGGAGCCGTGGTCCAGGACCTGAAAGGGCGCTTTATCTATCCAGGCTTCGTGGATTTGTACGCCTCCTACGGGGTGCCCGAGGTGAAAGCCCCCGAGCGCCAGGGCCGCCGCGCCGGACCCCAGATGGAAAGCACCAAGGCCGGGGCCTACGACTGGAACCAGGCCGTGCACCCCGAAGTCAACGCCGCCGAGCTGTTCCGCGTCAACGCCGACCAGGCCGACGTGTACCGTCGCCTGGGCTTCGGGGCGGTACTTACCCACCAGCCCGATGGCATTGCCCGCGGCACGGCTGCGCTGGTGAGCCTCAACACCACCCGCCGCGAAAGTGAGGTGCTGCTCCAGGACCGCGCCGCCGCTACCTTCAGCTTCGACAAGGGCAGCAGCACCCAGGACTACCCCTCGTCGTTGATGGGAAGTATTGCCCTCTTGCGCCAGAGCTACCTCGACGCCGACTGGAACCAGCGCAACCCCACCCGCGAGCAAAACCTCTCGCTGCGGGCCCTGAACCAGCAGCGGGGTCTGCCCGCCATTTTCGAGGTGCGCGACAAGCTCAGCGCCCTGCGCGCGGACAAGCTGGGCGACGAGTTTGGGGTGCAGTACATCATCAAAAGCCGCGGTGACGAGTACCAGCGCGTAAACGACCTCAAGGCCACCAAGGCCCCGCTGATCCTGACCCTGAACTTCCCCGACGCCTACCAGGTCGATGACGTGTACGACGCGGCCCGCGTGAGCTTGCAGGAGCTGAAGCACTGGGAAATGGCCCCGGCCAACGCCGCCCTGCTGGCCAAGGCCGGCGTACCCTTCGCCTTTTCCGCCGCCGACCTCAAGGACAAAAAGAAGTTTCTGCCCAACCTGCGCAAAGCCGTGCAGTACGGCCTCTCGGAGGAGCAGGCCCTGCAGGCCCTCACGGCTACCCCCGCCGCCCTGGTGAACGTGCAGGATAGGGTAGGGGCCCTGCGGCCCGGCATGGAAGCCAACTTCCTGGTCTGCTCCGGCCGCCTGCTCGCCGACGACAACGTGCTGCTGGACAACTGGGTGCAGGGCGAGCGGTACCAGCTCAGCACCATCCCAGCCGACTACCGCGGCGTGTACTCCCTGCAAGTGGGCAGCCAGCCGGAAATGAAGCTCCTGCTGGCCGGCAAGCCCGAAAGCCCCGAGCTGAAAATTGCCAAAGCCCCCGGCGACACGGTGAAAGGCTCCCTCAGCGTGAACGGCGAACTGGCTACCCTCGTCTTCAACCCCAGCCCCAAAACCAAGGGTAGCGGCGCCATCCGCCTCAGCGGCTACTACACCGCCGAAGGCCGCACCTTCCAGGGCGACGGCCAACTGCCCGACGCGACGAACGTGAAGTGGTCAGCCCGCCGCCTGGAAGAAGCCTCCCGCGCCGCCCGCCGCGACTCCGTGAAAGCGCCCGTACCGCCCCAGCTGGGTCAGGTGCAGTACCCCTTTGTGGCCTACGGCCGCACGGAAGTGCCCACCCAGCAAACGGTACTTATCAAGAACACCACCGTGTGGACCAGTGAGGCCGCCGGCAAGCTCGAAAACACCGATGTGCTGCTGCAAAACGGCAAAATCACGAAGATTGGCCGTAACCTCTCGGTGCCCAGCGGGGGGCGCAGCATCGATGGTACCGGCAAGCACCTAACGCCGGGCATCATTGATGAGCATAGCCACATTGCCATTGCCGAGGGCGTAAACGAAGGCACCCAGTCGGTAACCTCCGAGGTGCGGATCAGCGACGTGGTGGACCCCGAGGACGTGGACGTGTACCGCGACCTGGCCGGCGGGGTAGTGGCCGCCCAGCTCCTGCACGGTTCGGCCAACCCCATCGGCGGGCAATCGGCCCTGATCAAGCTGCGCTGGGGCATGACCCCGGAGCAGATGAAGATTGCCGGGGCGCCTGGCTTCATCAAGTTTGCCCTCGGCGAGAACGTGAAGCAAAGCAACTGGGGCGAGGCCAACGTGGTGCGCTTCCCCCAGACCCGCATGGGCACCGAGCAGGTGTTCGTGGATGCCTTCACCCGGGCCAAGGAGTACGAGCAGGAGTGGAAAGCCTGGAACAAGCTCAGCAAGGCCAAGCAGAAAAAGGGCGAGGCCCCGCGCCGCGACCTGGAGCTCGAGGCCCTGGTGGAAATCCTGAACCGGCAGCGCTTCATCACCTGCCACAGCTACGTGCAGTCGGAAATCAACATGCTTATGGGCGTGTCGGACCGCATGGGCTTCCCAGTGAACACCTTCACCCACATCCTGGAAGGCTACAAAGTGGCCGACAAGATGAAGCAGCGCAATATCAACGCCAGCACCTTCTCCGACTGGTGGGCCTATAAAAATGAGGTGCGCGATGCCATTCCCTACAACGCCGGCATCATGCACGACGTGGGCCTGAACGTGGCCCTCAACTCCGACGACGCCGAAATGAGCCGCCGCCTCAACCAGGAAGCCGCCAAAATGGTGAAGTACAGCCACCTCTCGGAAGAGGAAGCCCTGAAAATGGTGACCATCAACCCGGCCAAAATGCTGCACCTGGACCGGAACATGGGCAGCATCCGGGAAGGCAAGGACGCCGACGTAGTGCTCTGGACCGACAACCCCTTGAGCGTGTACGCCCGCGCCGAGCGCACCTTCGTGGACGGCCGCGAGATGTTCAGCCTGGAAAACGACCAGCAATTGCGCCAGCAGATGCAGCAGGAGCGCCTGCGCATCGTGCAGAAAATGCTGGAGGCCAAGAAAGGCGGCGCCGCTACCCAACTGCCCACCGCCAAGCCCACCAAGCACTACCACTGCGACACCCTGGGCGAGGAAAAAGAGCTGGACCAGTAACATCAACTCCGGCTGTCATGCTGACGAAGGCAGCATCTCGCTCGGCTTACGTTGCCACCCTCGCCTGTCATGCGGAGCGCAGTCGAAGCATCTCTCCCGCTTCGTTGTGGTGCCAGTCATTAGTCAGAGGTAGAGATGCTTCGACTACGCCTCCGGCTGCGCTCAGCATGACGTTCGGATTAACCATGACATCAACCCCATGAAACACATACTTTTCTCCCTGGCCCTGCTCGTCGCTACCCCCGCCCTGGCCCAGGTACCGGCCCCGGCGCCGGCCCAGAGCAAGCCGGTGCTGCTGCTGGGCGGCACCCTGCACGTGGGCAACGGCACGGTAGTGCCCGACGCCGCCGTGGCCTTCGACAAGGGCCGCATCACCTACGCCGGGGCCCAGAGCGGCTTCGGGCAGGACCGCGCCGCCTACGAGGTCATCGACGTGAAAGGCCAGCAGATTTACCCCGGCCTGATTCTGCCCAACTCCACCCTGGGCCTGACCGAAGTGGAGTCTATTCGGGCTACCGTGGACTCCCGGGAGGTGGGCGAGTTCAACCCCAACGTGCGCAGCCTCATTGCCTACAACACCGACTCCGACATCATCCCGACGGTGCGCACCAACGGCGTACTACTTACCCAGGTAACGCCCCGCGGTGGCATCCTCTCGGGCCAGAGCAGCGTGGTGCAGCTGGATGCCTGGAACTGGCAGGACGCGCAGGTGCGCGCCGACGACGGGCTGCACCTGAACTGGCCGGCCATGATCCTCAAAACCAACCCCGCCGAGGACGCCCAGGTGCTGGAGCGCCGCGAAAAGGCCCGGCAGGAGCAGCTGCGCCAGCTGGAAAGCCTGCTCACGGAGGCCAGCGCCTACCGCCAGCAGCCCGCCGGCCGCAAGGAAAACCTGCGCCTGACCTCCTTGGCCGGCCTTTTTGATGGGAGCAAAACCCTGTTCATCCACGCTGACTACGGCAAGGAGCTGGTGGAAGCGGTGCGGTTTGCCAAGCGCCTGGGCGTGCAGAAGGTAACCGTGGTGGGCGCCCGCGACGCCTGGATGATGCTCGACTTTCTGAAGCAGAACGACGTGGCCGTGGTCCTGTCCCGCATCCACGCCCTGCCCCGCCGCGAGGGCGACGACTACGACCAGCCCTACCGTCTGCCTAGCATGCTTCAGCAGGCCGGCATCCGGTTCTGCCTGGATTATGAGGGCGCCCAGGAAACCTCCGGGGCCCGCAACCTGGCCTTCATTGCCGGCACCGCCGCCGGCTACGGCCTTACCAAGGAGCAGGCCCTGGAAGCCGTTACCCTGAGCCCGGCCCGCATCCTGGGCATCGAGAAGGACTTTGGCTCTGTGGAAGCGGGCAAAAGCGCCACGCTGGTCGTAAGCCGCGGCGACCTGCTCGACATGCGCACCAACGACGTGTCGCGCGCCTGGATTGACGGCCGCGCCTTCCGCCTCGATACCAAGCAAACCTACCTGCGCGACAAGTTCCGGGGTAAGTATGGGCTCAAATAGAAGGTAGTATGTGGTTCGCGTAGGTAAGGCGCGGAGCGTGGCGGTTTTGCCTGAGTTAGCTGTAGGGCAGCTCTGGTAGCCAACACGTTCCGCGCTCTGCTTGTGGGGCCGCTTGGTGCCGTCGAACTATTATAATATATTCTTGTTCTTATATTGATGATCGGAGAGGATTATAGTATCTTTCTTTGTACCTCATACGCTATTATTCGCCCGAAAAATACAGTGTGCTGTCACTGTGCCGCCATGCCTGAATCTCTACCCGAGGAAGAACCAATCTCGCTTTTGCTAGTGGATGACCATCCGGTAGTGGTAGAAGGTATAAAAGGTATGCTACGGCCCGAAACTGGCCTGCAAGTGGTAGCCCAGGCCTATAGCGGCACGGAGGCCCTAAGTATTCTGGCAGATCGGCACCCGTATATTCAGGTGGCCGTGCTGGACCTGAACATGCCCGAAATGTCGGGCATTGAACTGGCGCGGGCTATCCGGTCGCGCTGGCCCCATATTCGGGTGCTGATTCTGAGTATGTTTCACGACCACGCGACGGTGGCGGAAATGCTGGAAGCCGGCGGTTCCGGCTACGTGCTCAAAACTGCTAACCGCGCCGAATTAAGCGACGCCATCCGGCAGGTAGCCGTTGGCCGCAGCTACTTCAGCCACGATGTAGCGGCTACGCTGCTGCAGAACATGCACATTCCGGCGGCGCTGGAAGGCAGCCGTCCGGCCGAGTTAACCAGCAGGGAGCGGGAAATTTTGCAGCTAATCGCGCAGGAGTATTCCAACCAAGCCATTGCGGAGGCCTTGTTTATCAGTGAGCGTACCGTGGAAACCCACCGGCGCAATCTGTTTACCAAAACCAACTCCAAATCCGTAGTCGGCCTGATTCAATACGCGTTGCGACATAAGCTAATATCCTAGTAGATAAGCGAATAGGTAGATTGCTAGCCAATGTGCAATAATCCTGTCAGGAGTATATAGCCACAGGAACGAGGTGATTGAGAATAAAAAATTGGCTACGTCATTGGGCCGCTAGGGCGCGGCTACTGGGCAACAGGCAAAGCAAGGCAGAAACTCTTAACTACGAAAAGCCAGGCGACTGCGCGTACCGCTTGCTGTCCTCAAAACGTCCTTTACATAGGCTAGAAGGCACTTTTGTGCTTAACAGCATGGGCCAAAAGCAATTAGTAGCTGAGGAAAAACCAGGATTAGAGAGGGCAAGGGAAATATCCGTACCAGTACGGAGTAAAAATCAGGGGTGCTACTGATTTACATTTTAAGGAGAAAAAATATACCTTAGCATCGTTCAATCAAATGATAATATGTTTATATTTGATCTGACGAAATGCCGCTTGAAAGTGCTTAAATGCAGTTTTTTCTCACTTAACCACAGATTTGCTCGTGTCTAAACATCTAACCGCTAACGAAAAACAAACCATGCCGTCCAAGATTCTCTCCTTCATCTGCCATGTGCCCGGGATGGCTCCCGGTGCGTACCCTGCCGTTCCTACCAGCTCTTCGGCAAACCATAACCACAAGCCTGCAGAACGCAAATCAGACACCAAAGCCAGTGGGGGACACTTCACCGCCATCTACGAGAACGACCGGTTTGTTCGTTTCAAATACATCAATAACAACTAAACGGTATAGCTAGGCGGTAGGAACCACCCCAGCCCAGCTACCTTAACCCCTGCCTCCAGTGACACGTGGCGTGAGCGCCAGAAACCTATAGCGCAGAATTTCATACCAAAAGGCGTTGCTTTCCCGTTGAGGCGAGCAGCGCCTTTTCGCGCTATTGCCGGGGCGCCGCCGATTTCTGGGCTAACTTACGCCCCGGTTCATCCGTTTCGCGTGCATGACAAATCCGCTGTTTCGCTTGGTAGTGCCGTTGTGGGCACTGCTGTTTTTTGCCTCGCCTTCCCTCTTCGCCCAGGCCACCTTTATTCCTGATGAGCACGCGTGGTACGGCGTGATTGCCCGTAGTAGCGGCCGTTCCCTTGACGTTACCAATGCCTCCATCGAAGCCGGCGCCACGGGTGTTCAGTGGGAATTTACGCACGCTAATAGCCAGCAGTGGCGCTTTGTGCCAGCCGCCAAGGGTAGCGACTTTTACCGCATTGAGGCCCGGCACAGTGGCAAGTGCCTTACCCTGGAAAAGCCCGACGAAAACGCGCCCCTGGTGCAGCGCCCCTGGACGGGCAGCTTCTACCAGCAGTGGAAGCTAGTGCCTTCGGGACCCATTGGGAGCTTTTTGCTGGTGAGCCGGGGCAACGACAAGTGCGCTTCCCTGGCCGCGGCCGACAAGTTTAACGGCACCCCGGTGGTAGGGCAGCGGGTACAAAACCGCGCCACCCAGCAGTGGAAGCTGTTCAAGCTGCGGCTCAACGTAGATAATAGCCAGCCCGGCTTCGGGGCGCCCGAGCCGCTGGCCAGCCTGAACACGCCCGGCGGCAACGAGCTGCAGCCCGTACTGGCCCCCGATGGTCGTGCCCTGTACTTTGTGCGCACCCGCTACGCCGGCAACACGGAAGGCGTCACCGAATCCGGCGACATTTGGGTGAGTACCTCCGCTGACGAGGGCCGCAGCTGGGGCCCGGCTACCCGCCTCGATGCGCTAAATACTACCCAGCACAATGGCGTCATGGCCATTACGAACGGGGGCAAAACCCTGCTGCTGCGGGGCCACTACGAGCGGGACGGCTCCTTCCGGGACGAAGGCCTGAGTCAGGTGGCGCGGGGAGCTACCGGTAAAAACGGGCACCCGGTGTCCCTGGACGTGGCTAACTACTACTCGGCGGCCCCGGCTACGTCTTTCTTTATGACCCCCGACGAGAAAATCCTGCTGCTTTCCCTGGAACGCGGCGACTCCCAGGGCGGCAACGACCTGTACCTGAGTCGGCCCGGGGCCGATGGCATCTGGAATGACCCGGTTAGTTTGGGCGCGGTTATCAACTCGCCCGGTTTTGACTTTGCACCCTGGCTGGCTCCCGATGGCAAAACGCTGTACTTCAGCTCCTACGGTCACGCTGGCTACGGCAGCGCCGATATCTTCGTCAGCCAGCGCCTCGATGACTCCTGGACCCGCTGGAGTGAGCCCCGCAACGTGGGCGCCCCGCTGAACGGGCCCGGCTTCGATGCCTACCTGAGCCTTTCGGCTGATGGCAAGCAAGCCTACTACGCGGCCTCCCGCACGGCCAACGGCCCCGCCGATTTGTTCCGGACTGTGACTGGGGTAGCCCCGAGCGACACGGTCAAGCCGGCCCCACCCGAGCCGGTAGCGCCCGCCGTGGCCGCCCGCACCCTGCTGACGGGCCGTACCCTCGACGCCAAAACGCGGCAGCCCCTGGCCACGGAGGTAAAGGCCATTCGGCTGGGTAACGACTTGGCCTTCAACGCCACGGCCCGCACCGATGTGGCGGGCGGCAATTACCAGCTCACCCTGCCGCCCGGCCGCTACCGCCTGCTGGCCTCCCGCGCGGGCTACCTCACGGCCACCGACACCGTGACAATGAGCGGCTCCCGCGCCCTGGAGCTGCTGCTGGTGCCGGCCGCCGTCGGCTCTAGCCTGGAGCTGCCTACCCTGATTTTTGCCCAGGGCAAGTACACCTTACTGCCGGCTTCCTACACCGAGCTTAACCGCTTGGCTCGCACCCTGCAGGATAACCCCACGGTTAACATTCGCCTGGAGGGCCACACCGACAACCAGGGCCGGGCCGACTTGAACGTGAAGCTCTCCGAGGAGCGCGTGGCCGAGGTGAAGCGCTACCTTGTTGTGAAGGGCGTACCCGAAACCCGCATCAGCACCATCGGTTACGGCGGCAGCCGCCCCCGGGCCTCCAACGAGAAAGAGGAAACCCGCAAGCTGAATCGGCGCGTAGAGTTTACGATTGTAAAGTAGGCTCTTGAGACTCGGGGTCAGCGTTGATGCCTTGCCCCTCGGACCAGTAGCATTAGTTTAAAGGTCCCGGCTCGGAATAGCTGCATCAGCAAACGAAACCAGCGCTTTTCAAGCTTTAAGCAGTCAAAAGCAACCCATTAAGCACCCAAAAAATGCAGGCTCTTATTCGGCACGAAGCAGTTTTGCCTAAGCTGCCCTCGGCTTCCGGGGTAGAGGTAGTTGGAAATGTGGCCTACGTCATTGGCGACGATGCTCCCTATCTCTATCAGCTGGATGCGGCCACGCTGGCGGCGGGCGAGCCGACCCGGCTCTTTGAAACGGCCCACTTCAGCAGCGGCCGGATTCCGAAGGAACTGAAGTTGGACCTGGAATGCCTTACCGCCCTGACGACGCCCACCGGCGAAACCGGCCTGCTGGTGTTGGGTTCCGGGGCCACGGCCGCGCGGGAGCAGGGCTTTTGGGTGCCGCTACCCAAAACCGGCGGCGCCGGCGCCGTATACCCCATTTCCCTGAGCGGACTATACGCGGCTCTGCGGACCCTGCTACCCGCCGGCGTGGTCCTGAACCTGGAGGCGGCCGCCGCTACTACCACTGAGCTCCTGCTGTTTCAGCGCACCGTCGGGGCGGCGGCTGGCAACCTGCTGTTTCGACTGCCGCTGGAAGCTGCGCTGGCGTATGTGCAGCATCGCAGCCCGCAGGTGCCGTCCGTGCAAGTTCAGCTGTTTGAGTTGCCTGTCATTGATGGCAAACCCGCTGGCTTTTCGGGGGCTACTTGGTTTGAGGACAAGCTGTTCGTGACAGCCTCCGTGGAAGATACCCAGGATGCCGTGCTGGACGGGGCCGTGCTGGGCTCGTTTGTGGGCGTGCTGCAGCTGGCCAGCCGGGCGGCCAAGGTGCTCCCCGTGCAGCTGGCCCGGCTGGAGCTACCCGGCGGCCGCCCCTACCGGGGCAAAGTGGAAAGCGTGGCCGGGCGCCGCCGCCTGGGCCCGAAGCGCTACGAACTGCTGCTGGTGACCGACGACGATGCGGGCGGCTCCACGGCCGTAACGGTCGAGCTGAGTGTGTAAACTACCGGCAAATTTCGAGGGGTAGGCAACGGGTAAGCGGAAAAACGCATCCGGCGCTCTGGAAGTCATTCCGGGTCGCCGGATGCGTTTTTTCATTCACTCTGCAACTCTTCCCGCATGCTGTATTCTCGACTTAAGCCCGTGCTGGGCGGGGGGCTGTTTTTGCTTGCCCTGGGTGTGTATTGGGCCACGCTGGAGCCCACGGCTTCCTTCTGGGACTGCGGCGAATTTACCGCCAGCGCCTACAAACTGCTGGTGCCCCACCCGCCCGGCGCCCCGCTTTACCTGCTGCTGGGCCGGCTGGCGTCGCTGTTGGCCGCCGGCGAGCCTACCCGGGTGCCGGTGCTGGTAAACCTGGTTTCGGCGGTGGCCAGCGCCGCTACCGTTGCCCTGCTGTTCGGCATTATTACCGATTTGGCGGCGAAGCTCCTGCGGCCGGCCCCGGCTGCGGAGCCCCTGCCAGGCACTGCGGCGGCGTTGGTGCTGGGCAGTGGGGTAGTGGGGGCGCTGGCCCTGACCTTCTCCGATTCGTTCTGGTTTAACGCCGTGGAAGCGGAGGTATACGCCCTTTCCACCTTCGGCACGGCCTTGGTGGTGTGGCTGATGCTGCAATGGGAAAAGCGCGCCGACGAGGCCGACGCCGACCGGTGGCTGGTGCTCATTGCCTACGTTATTGGCCTCGGAATTGGGGTGCACTTGCTGAATCTGCTGGCTATTCCGGTGCTGAGCGTGGTGTGGTACTTCCGCCGCGCGGCCCAGCCTTCGGGGCGGGGTATTCTGCTGGCCCTGCTGGGAGGTAGCGCGCTGGTGCTGCTGGTGCTGGAAGGCATCATTCCGGGTTTGCCTACCCTGGCCGGGGCCAGTGAGGTATTCTTCGTCAACACCTTTGGGCTGCCGTACAATGCCGGGCTGGTGCTGTTTCTGCTGGCCGGGCTGGGGGCGTTGCTGCTGGCGTTTCGGTGGGCTTACCGGCGCGGCCGGCGCGGGCTGCACACGGCCCTGCTGGCTTTGGTATTCGTGCTGATTGGCTATTCCAGCTACCTCATTGTACCTATCCGCAGCTCCTACCACCCTACCATCAACGAAAACGCGCCCAACGAAATCCTCTCCTTCGTGAGCTACCTCAAGCGCGAGCAGTACGGCGACCGGCCTTTGCTTTACGGGCCCCATCTGTTTGCCCAGGCCATAGCTCAGGAGGACGGGGCGCCGCGCTACACCCGCCAAAACGGCCGCTACCTCGTCACGGACCACCGCCCGGAGTTGCGCTACGAAGCCCCTGACAAGGTGCTGCTGCCTCGCATCTACGCCGGTCCGGCCGGCACCAGCCCCGAGCTAGTGCGCCAGTACCGCAAGTGGGTCACTGAGCTGGAAGAAGGCCGCAAGCCTACCATAGGGCAGAACCTGGGCTTTCTGTGGCAGTACCAGTTCGGGCATATGTTCTGGCGCTATTTCGGCTGGAATTTCATCGGGCGGGAAAGCGACGTGCAGCATGCGGGCGTGCTCTGGCCCTGGGCCACCACCCAATCGGTGCCGGCCAGCGTGGCCGCAAACCGGGGCCGTAATGCCTTGCTGGCCCTGCCGTTTCTGCTGGGGGTAGCTGGCCTGGTGTGGCAACTGCGCCGCAACGGGCGGCAGGCGCTGGTGGTGGGGCTGCTGTTTCTGCTCACGGGCCTGGCTATCGTGTTTTACCTGAACCAACCGCCCCAGGAGCCCCGGGAGCGGGACTATACCTTTGCTGGCGCTACCCTGGCGTTCTGCATCTGGATTGGGCTGGGCGTGCCGGCCCTGCACGCTGCCTTGGGCCGCCTGCTTTCGGCCAGCCGCCCGCGGGTGCTGCTGGCTTCGTGCCTGGGGCTGCTGGTGCCGGCCCTGATGGCCGCGGAAGGCTGGGACGACCACGACCGGACCGGCCGCTTCAGCTCCGTCGACTACGCCAAGAACGTGCTCCATACCCTGGCCCCTAACGCTATTCTGGTAACGGAAGGCGACAATGACACCTTCCCGCTCTGGTACGCCCAGGAAGTAGAAGGTGTGCGCCCCGACGTGCGCGTGCTCGTGTCTAGCTACCTCAACACCGATTGGTACGTGGAGCAGATGCGCCAGCGCAGCTACCAGTCGGCGCCGCTGCCCTTGTCTATTAGCCCGGCCCGCTACCGCCAAGGCACCAACGATTACCTGCCTTTCGTGGCCAACCCGGCCGTGCGCGAGCTGAACGTGCGCGAGTTTGTGCAGTTGGTGGAGCAGAACAGCCCCCTGTTGCAGGTTAGCTACGGCGACGGTTCCCGAACCCTGCTTTCTTACCCCGCCACCCACCTGGTACTGCCCGTCGATACGGCCGCGGTGCGGCGCAGCGGCATGGTGCCCCGGGAGCGGTTGGCCCAAGTGGTGCCCCGCCTGGAATGGGACCTGAGCCGGGGGGCGCTGGAAAAGCGGGAGTTGGCCCTACTCGACGTGCTGGCTACCAACAACTGGCAGCGGCCGGTGTACTTCGCCAACACCGTGAGCCCTACCACCCGCATGGGGCTGGAACCCTACCTGCAATTGGAGGGCCTGGTTTGCCGGGTGCTCCCATGCCGCGCCCCGGCCGTAGCCCCGTCGGAGCTGCGCCTGCCCGAGGAGGGCGTGGTGGCCAAAGACCTGCTCTACGACTCCCTGATGCGCAAGTACAGCTACCGCAACCTCAACAACCCCAAGGTGTACTACGATGAAAATCAACGCTTCACCCTGAGCGGTTACCGGGAGCAGTTTGCCCGCTTGGCCCGGGCCTACGTGGAGGCCGGCAACCACGCCCGCGCCCGCGAAGTGCTGCAGAAGTGCCTAACGGTGCTGCCCGATACTGCCTTGCCGTATGATGCCTACACCCCCGACCTGGTGCCTTCCCTGGTGGCGGTAGGCGAAACCCGCCGGGCCCGCGAAATCATGGACACGCTCACGACCCGTACGACCCAACACCTGGCCTACTACGCCGCCCGCCCCGACGCGGCCCTTTTCGAGCGGGAAATTGCGATGCAGCTCTTTACGCTCCAGCACCTGTACCTAGCCGCCGCTGACATCAACGACGCGGCTCGGGCCACGGAGCTGGCCGGAATTCTGCGGCAGTACGGAGGGTAGTCACGGCGAGCCAAATGGTGAAATAAGTCCGGCTTCAACAAGCGAATAAACAAGCGCAATTCCTTGGCTGGCAGGAATCAAGCTCGAGTAAAAGGTGTTGGGAGCAAGTAGTATAGCTGACTTGTTTCTCGCCTTTATGATTCTCTTCAACACTCGTTTTTTGTACCCGGTTAGCGCCGTGAAGCTGCAGGAGCAGCACGGGCTGCTGCCGGCGGAATTTCTGCAGACTGTTCAGTCTCTTCGGCCTTTCCTGGAAAAGGAAAAAGCCTTCGGCGACGTGTGTACCACCCAGGTTACCTCACCCCGCGGCCGGCAGCTGGTGGTGTACTACCGCAAAACCTACTCTCCCGAAAATGGCTTCGTGGTTGAGATTCTAGATGCCGAGGTAGTACGTCCCTTGGCTCAGGTGGCTTAAGCCAGCGCTGCCTTCTGGTAAAGCAGACGCTCGTAGCACTATCAAAAAAGCCGCCCGGTAGGCAGAGCTGTTGTCACAACGGTTCTGCCTGCCGGGCGGCTTTTTTGGGCGAATAGATTCATGATACGAGTATGAGCCGCGCCGCCAAATGAAGCCAGCATGTAATACCGGCCGTGCCTGGGGTAGGGGCTGGCGGGCTAACCTCTGCATGGTCTTCCAACAGGAGCCGGGCGAGATGCTTCGCCTCCGGCTTGGCCTGACGGGTTTTCTGCTTATTATTCAAGTGCTTCAGGGCGTGCTCTTGGGCGAAGTGGGCTGGTAGTTTACGGGCAGGAATTCCCCGAGCTTCTCAAAACCCCAGTAGCCTTCCGTAAGCACCCCGAGCGGATTAGTAGCTTGCCCGTTTGCTTGGAGCAACACCTGCGGCAGCAGCAACTGCAGCACCGATACCTGCGTGGTGGGAGCTGCCGGAGCCGCCCGGCCCAGGGGCGCTGTGCGGGCCAGGTGGAGCGCATACGCGGGGTCGGGCTTTTCGCGGGCGTAGGTAACCTGAAGTAAATCGGGGAACTGTAGCGCCACGCGTCCGGAGTCCGGGAGCTGCTGCCGGTAGGCCTCAGTAGCCAGAGGGCGCGTATACAAGTATTCGAGCTGGCGTGGCACCTTGGTCAGGGCGTGCAGAGAGTCATCGAAGCGGGCCGGGTTCAGCAGGCGCCGCGTGGTAGTTTGCTGGCGCATGAGCGTAAGCAAACTATCGGCCTGAGCGCGGGCCGGATTCACTACCCGGCGCAGGCGCTGCACCACAAAGCCTTCCTGCGCCACACGGTTCTCGTACACGCTACGCAGAAAATGGGTGAGCGACCCGACGTAGGCCTGGCGGCGGTTTTCCTGCCAGCGGCGGCGCTGCCTTTCTGATTTGGAAGATAAATCTTCCATAATTGGCCAGCCGTAAAACGCCACCCACTGCTGACGGAAGTTGAGGCGGAAATCCAGGCCGTAGTACTTGATGCGGTAGCCCAGGGCCTGGTTCTCGACTGTCACGTAATCCTGGCAGGTAGCGTGCAGCTCGTTGGCTTGCGCATCGTAGCGCACGCGCACGGCCTCCGGGTCCCGGATACGGCACTGGCGCGAGAAGCTGGTGGCCCCCAGAAACGACTCCACAAACTTGCGGTAGTCATCGGGGTTGTTGGGGGTAGCGCGTACCACTACTTCGCCCAGGGCCGTGGCCGTGGGTGGGAGCCGGAACGTGAGTTGCTGGGCAGTAGTAGCAATTACCACCGGCAGGCGGCGCAGGCGGTACCCCAGGAAGGAAGCAACGGCTTCATAAGAGCCTGACGGCACCCGCTCAAACGCAAAACGGCCCGCCTCATCCGTGGTAACTCCCAAGGTCGTATTGGCCAAGAACACGGTGCTAAAGGGCAGAGGCTGTTGGGTAAGCGAGTCCAGCACCACGCCGCTTAGCCGCGCCTGCGCCCAGCCACTAACTGGCAGTGTCAGCCACACCACAAGCACAACAAGGAGCTTCCAGCAACGAGGCAAATGGGAGGAAGCAGGCATGGAGACAAGTGTAGATAATAGAATTACGAATTAATCGTAATTCTACGAATAATTCGTAGTAAAGAAAAACCGTGCATTTACACGCAGGTGCCCGGACTGTAAATAAGCATGGCTTTTAGTCAAAACTAGCGGCCGTGCCAAGCAGCAGACAGGTAGAGTCATACCGCGCGGCTAATGGTTCAACAGTAGATTGAAGAACAATCATCGGGTGGTAAACCCATCCGCCATGCTACATAGCCCCGTTTCGGAGCCAGGGTGTGGACTTAGGTAGCGTGGTAGCAGGGACGGAATGACTTACTTGGGCGGGGGCATCATGGCTTGAATCCAGGACCGGATCAAGTCCAGAGCCGAGGCAGCTACCACTGGGGAGGGTTTGCCATCTACCATAGGCCACTCGGTAGGCGGGCCCTGAAACAGGTGGTTCACACCTTCCAGCCGCCGCGCCTGCACAAGACTATTTTTCAGACCCTTTTCCAGCAGCGGCAGGTTGTCGATGCTACTTACCAGAAAATCCTCCGTTCCGTGCAGTAATAGCACCGGGCACTGCACTGCCTCCAACTCCCGTTGGGGGTAGAAGCGCAGGTAGGAACGGGTCCAGGTAGTGGTCAGGCGCTGAGCCCCGGCCGCGTACACGGAATCGGGCAGGCCGGGCGCTTGCTGGTGCAGGGCGTTAGTCAGGCTGGCGCGGGCCGTCAGGTCGTCGGGGTTCTGACGCACTAGCTCCAGCAGGGGGCGCTGTTGCTTGAGCAGGGCATCGAGGCGTTTCTTTTCTTCGGCTTTCTGCCGCAGACGCTGCAAATCCAGGTAAACCTGAATCTGGGGGGCGTTGGCCCCATCGGCCCGCATCTTCTCTATCTGCGCCTGGGTAGTGGTGGCGTAGTGCGCCCGCTGGCGAACCAAGCGCTCCAGTACGGTATCGGCCACGGCTGCTTCCCGCCCCAGGCCCGGCTGCGTGCCCAGCACTTCGGCGCCTGGCAAACCGGCAGCCGCCAACGTTACCACAAAGGCCGGGGGGGTAGGCCGGGCCGCAGCCAGCAGGGCAATGTTACCCCCTTCGCCGTGGCCAATGAGGCCAATATGCTGGGTGTCAAGCAGAGGTTGGGTACGTAGGAACAGCAGGGCTGCCTGGGCATCCCGGGCCCGGTCATCGGGGCTGGCCGCGGCCGTAGTGCCCCCGGAGCCGCCCACACCCCGGTCGTGGAAGCGCAGCACGGCAACACCGCGCCGGGTGAGGTAGTCCGCCAGGCCTCCGAGCAGCTTGTAGTTGCCGTACTGGCCGTCCTGATTCTGTGCTCCCCAATCGGAAAGCAACGCTACGGCCGGAAAAGGGCCCGGTCCGGCCGGAATGGTAAGTGTGCCATGCAGGCTCAGGTTGTCGGGCTGATTGGAAAAGGTAACTTCCTCAATCCGGTAAGGAGGGGGGAAGCGGAAGGTTTTCGGGGCGCTGGGCGGGGGCGGAATAAGCTCCAGCGTCAGCGGAGCCTTGTAGCCTGGCTGGGTCCAGAGGCCAGTCAGGTGCTTGCCGTCTTCGGTGCGCTGGCCTTTAAACTGACAGCCTACCTGCTCGGCATAGAAAATCACCGTGTCGCCGTTCTGGACCACGGCCGTAGGAATGCGGTTGATGCGCTGGGGCGCTACGTTCAGCACGGCAAACCGGCTGCCACTGGCCAACTCCGTTACCACAAATTGCATGGGCAGACTGCCACCTGGCACGGACAGGGGCCTTTCCATTCGCCTTCCAGGGAGTATTTGTTTACTACTTGCGCCCGCCCCAGGCCGGCGAGCAGGACCAGCAACGCTACCAACAGGCCGCGGCACCAGCCCAGGCTGCCGCCGTTGTTGCGCGGCGGCTGGATACTAGTCAAGAATTCAGAAACAGGTAAACAACTCCGCACAGGGCTGAGGAAATTAACAGAACTAGAGAAAACGTAGCGTTAGGGCAGCAGCACCCGGTCGATGATGTGCACGATGCCGTTGGTGCATTGCACGTCCGGGATGACCATGCGGGCCGGGGCCGGGTTGCTCTTGCCTTGCACCGGCAGCATCCCCTGCGCGAAGCTACCCAGGCTGAGGGCCGTGCCGCCCAGCGGAGTTACTGTTGTATTTTCGGGGAGCTCCGGCGTAAACCGGGCGCCGGGCACTACATGGTTGAGCAACACCGCCGTAACGGTGGCTTTAGGCAACCGCCGAATGTCGGCGGGCACGTTCAGCGGCACTTGCAGCAGAGTACCCAAGTCGCGGAAGGCTTGGTCGGTTGGGGCAAAAACCGTGAACGGTCCGGGGCCTTTCAGGGCACCGGCCAGATCGGCGTACAGTACTGCCTCAACCAGAAAGCTCAGTTCAGGCTTCGTAAACACTTGCGCGTCCTTGAGTGCCACCGCCGACTCCACAATGTCGACGCCCGTGGCCAGCAGCACCTTGTCCAGCACGTGCACCGTGCCATTAGCCGCCTTCACATCAGTAGCCAGAATCTGGGAGCCGTTGACGTAGCGGCTGCCGTTGCGTGCAATAATCCGGCGGTGTACTCCTAGGGCTGAGCCAAAACTAGTCCCCCCGGTAAGGGCTGAACCCGCAATGGTGCCGTTGGCTACATGATAGAGCAGGGTGCTGGTCAAAAAGGAGGTCTGCAGGCCGGTCAGGTCAGCGGCGGTGCGCAAACCCAGCCGGGCAAAGGCCGCATTGGTAGGCGCAAAAACCGTGAACTTGCCTGATGAATCATTAGGATTTTTATTGGACAGAGTCTCTACTACTCCACCAGCTACTGCGGCATCTTCCAATAACTGGAAGTCGGCGGTTGCTACTGTCAATGCCGCAATGGAAGGGTCAGTATCTTGGTCGCGGGAGCAGCCGCTCAGCAGCAGCAGCCCAGTCGATAGTATCAGAAAACAGGTGTAAAAAGGCTTTTTCATAGCTTTGACAAGCTTTCAAGTGCGGTTGTTCGCGTCCTGCGTCAGAAAAGGAGGGGTACAAACGAAAACAAAAGTTCATCGGATTTCACGAATTAGCAAACCGATCAAAGATTTGCTTTCGTACGTGCCCACAAAACGCGAGAAAACTTTTTTCTAATTTTGAGAAAATAACTCAAATTGTGTTTTTCTCATTTTAATTCATGTTACTTTTTTCTGATTGCCCCTTCAAGTTTTCGATGAACTACCTCTACTCCTCGCTGATTGCTGCCCTTTTGCTGCTAGCCTGCGAACCGGCTCGGGCGCAAAGCCTCACCAACGGCTTCATGTCGGGCAAAAGTCACGGCTCTGTTTCCCTGTCAACCACCCAAGAGTGGTACCAGAGCGTGTATCTGGTGCCGGAGAAAGTGGATGTTGTGCCAATTTTTCGGCGCATAGAAGTGCGCTCCGTTAACTTATATGCCAACTATGGCATCACCGATAGACTTGAGGCCATTGTGAGCCTGCCCTACGTGCGCTCCGAGGGCCATGCCGCCGCGCCTGTGGTGCAGGGGCTGCGCTACACCAACGTGCGCGAAGGCCTGCAAGACCTGACGGGAATTCTTAAATACAAACCCCTTACAACCGAACTGGGCAGCAGCATTCTGAGCCTGATGGGCTCGGTTGGACTGAGTACGCCCGCCAGTAAGTATAGCTCCCGGCAGGGCCTGGAGTACATCATTGCCATTGGCAACCGCGCCACCAAGCTCACGGCCTCGGGTATTGCGCACCTGCAAACCTCCTCGGGCGTTTTCCTTACCGGACAGGCCGGCTACAGCCTGCGCACGGGTCGGGTTCCGAATGCCTTTGTGGCCGAAACCAAGGTAGGCTACGCCGGCCCGAAGATTTACGTGGATGGATGGGCTGCTTTTCAAAAATCAGCCAGCACTGGCACCGACATTCTGCAGCCGGGCTTCGACAATTTCTTTCCGGCCACCCGGGTTGATTTTATTCGGCTGGGCGTGAGTGGGTTTCGTCCGCTGGCCCAGGGCGTTGGGCTGGTTGTGGGCGCCAGCACCTACGTCTCGGGCCGCAACGTGGGCAAGTCGACGGGGGTAACGGGGGGGCTTGCCTATAATTTCTAAGCCTCACTCTCGCCACAGAGCGTAGGGTAGCAAGTTGCGCCCCGCTTCAATTCCTGGAGCGGGGCGCAGTGTTTTTCGGGGCCTGAGCAAGGATAGAGGAAACGAGAAAGGAGAGAAAGCTCAACCTCAGGCCAGTTGAAAGAGTAGAAAGCTACCGGCCGAGCTAGCCTGGCTGGTAGCTTTCTACTCTTTCGGCCCAGCCCGCTACCTTCGCCACTTTTCCCTGCGGTTGAGTTAGCTGAAGGCCGTAACCCAAGCCCCTGTTTTCCGCCTTTAGGTTCCTATTCTGTTTCCCTTTTCTTCCTGTTATGCAGATTCCCACCCGGCTTGAGCACGATTTCCTTGGCGAGCGAGCCATTCCCAACGAAGTATACTATGGCATCCAGACGTTGCGGGCCCTGGAAAACTTCCACATCACCGGAATTCCACTGAAGTCGGAGCCCTTGTTTGTGCAGGCCCTGGCCTACGTAAAAAAGGCCGCTGCCATGGCCAACCGTGACCTGGGTGTGCTGGATTCGGCCATTGCGGAGTGCATTATCAAAGCTTGTGACCGGGTAGCCAGCGGGGAGTTCAACGACCAGTTCCTGACCGATATGATTCAGGGAGGTGCCGGTACTTCCGTGAACATGAACGCCAACGAGGTACTAGCCAACGTGGCCCTGGAGCTGATGGGCAAGCAGAAGGGCCAGTACGAGTTCTGCCATCCTAACAACCACGTCAATTGCTCCCAATCAACCAACGATGCCTACCCCACGGCCTTTCGGATAGCCCTCAGTAACAAGCTCATCGGCTACAGCCAGGCCCTGGGCGAGCTGGCCGATGCCTTTGCGGCCAAGGGCCAGGAGTTTCGGAACGTGCTGAAAATGGGGCGGACCCAGCTTCAGGATGCGGTGCCCATGAGTATGGGCGACGAGTTCAAGGCCTTTGCCACCAACCTGCGCGAGGAGCTGCTGCGCATCGAGGACAGCCGTCGGCTTATCAGCGAAATCAACATGGGTGCTACCGCCATTGGCACCGGGGTAAATGCCCCTCCCGGCTACGCCGATTTAGTAACCAAGCACCTGCGCGAAGTCACCTGCCTCGACCTGAGCCTGGCCGGTGACCTGATTGAGGCTACCTATGATACAGGGGCTTACGTGCAGCTTTCCGGCGTGCTGAAGCGCACAGCCGTGAAGCTCTCCAAAATCTGTAACGACCTGCGCCTGCTGTCCTCGGGGCCGCGCACGGGCTTGTTTGAGATTAACTTGCCGCCCCTGCAGCCCGGCTCCAGCATCATGCCCGGCAAGGTAAACCCGGTGGTGCCCGAGGTAGTCAACCAGACGGCTTTCTACGTTATCGGGGCCGATTTAACCGTGACCATGGCCGCTGAGGCCGGCCAGCTGCAACTCAACGTAATGGAGCCAGTTATTTCCTTCGCCCTGTTTACCTCGATTTCCTACATGACCAACGCCTGCCATACCCTGCGCGAAAAGTGCGTGGTGGGCATCACAGCCAACGCCCAGCACGCCGAGAATATGGTGCGCAACAGCATTGGCATCGTCACGCAGCTCAACCCGGTGCTGGGCTACGAAACATCGGCCGAAATTGCGAAGGAAGCCCTGAAGACCGGTAAAACGGTGCATGATATTGCCGTTACGGACCGGCAGCTATTGACCCAGGCTAAATGGGACGAAATCTTCACGTTCGAAAATCTGATTCGCCCAGGCTTCATTCAGTAGTTTAGGTATGGTGCGCTGAAATGCAGCTTTGGGTAGAATACTGTGTCTTGTCTGACCTTTTCCCAAATCTCTCGCGGAGTATTCCACTACTTATGAAGCATCCTACTCGTTTCCGGCAATGGCTTCCTAATCCTACTAAAGGCCGCATGCTCACTGGCCTGAAAGTAGGAGATACCATAGCCCTCGGTGACGGCCAGGAGCGGCCCGTAACCCTACCGGATTTAAAGGAAACTAGGTTTAAGCGCGAAAACCGTATTATGCTGGCCAGTGGCATGCTAGACATGGAGGGCCAGGAGATTCACGAAACGGACATTGTGCAGGTGTTTACCCACCAAGGGCCCGCGGGCCCTTCCTACTTTGCCTACGTCTTTTTTAACCCGACCCGCGGCTTTGTCTTCCGAAATGCCCAGGATGTGCCGATAAGTGCCGTTGCCTTCAAACGGGTCTGGACCAATTTTTACGCTGAGCCGCACTGGATGCAGCAGTTTGAGCACCACGCCAGCTTTATTGAAGAGCACTGGGCCTAGGCGCAGCGAAGTTTCAGAACAGCTCGGCCGGTATCGGTCCCAGGCAGTAATTGGGGCTTGATACCGGCCGGCGCTTTTTACTCCCGCAGAATATGCTTATTTTGGCTGTGTTCCATCGTGCGCTATCCTCTAGCTCCCTCGTTTTGAACCAGCAACCACACCCGGCACCTTCCGGACAGTACCCTGCTACTCCCGCTGAGGCCCTACTTCCGCTGGCCTCCCCGCCCGCCGCTGCTACCCCCGTTGCCAAGCGCGACAAGTTGCTGGTTTCTGCCGCTACCCGGTTGGTTCCCTTGGTAGAGCTGCTCGACCGAATCAAGCCGCACGTAGGCCACAATACCGTTTTCAGCACGCGCCGCCACAAGATTGACGCCCAAATAGCTCTGGCCTACGAGCACCTACGCGCCGACCAGCCTAAGCGCCAAGCCCTTACGGAAGCCTTTAAAACCCTGAGCGAGTTTGTGCTGGAAGAAACCCGTGAGGTCAGCAAGGACGAAGTAAAGGAATCGGCTAAGCGCTTCGTGCTGGCTACCCTCAAAAATGCCCCCAACCTAATCAGCGCCGCCAAACAGTCCGGCCTGCTTTCCTGATGCGCCAGGGGGTAGGAGAGCCCGCGCTCCACCCAAAGGCTTCAGCATAAACCCGGTGGTAGGCGTTACCGCGGGGTCGCCGTTCTGCAGCAGAGCAGGTCCGGCGTCGGGACGTCGGGACGGATGAGCGGGCCGCCGGTGGAAAGAAGCCAGTGTTGTTGGCAGTGCGCGGGCAGGTGTAGCCGGGCAGGCTGGAGTTTTCTCAGTAGAAAGGCGTTCTGCACGTCCGCAAACCAACCGCTGCTGGTGCGGCGCTGGTTAAACCTCGTATCCGGGCGCAACCCGAAGTGCTGAAGATGGGCCGCTGCTGGAGGCGCGCCAGGTCGCGGGTGGGGTAGGGGCGGGGTGGGCATGACTACGGCCCGGGCGCGCTGCTGGGCCGGTGGCAGCGCGCCCGGGTAGGCTTCCAGGAGCTGGCCGCTGTGCACGCTGGGTAAACGTTGCGAGGACCAGCTTAGCGGGGAAAGTAGATGGCAAACGTGGAGCCCTGCCCGAGCTGGCTCTGCACCTCGATGCGGCCGCCGGCATTCTCGACCATTCTCTTGACCATGTGCAGGCCGATGCCCGTGCCCTCGACGTGGGTGTGCAGGCGCTGGAACATGCCAAACAGCTGCTTTTGCCCTCGTGCCAGGTCCAGGCCCAGGCCGTTGTCCTCGACTTCCAGCACCAAGTAGCCGTCGGTGCCGGGCCGGCAGCGCACCTGCACGTGGGGGGCGCGGTCGGGGTGGCGGTACTTGAGGGCGTTGCTGAGCAGGTTGTAGACCACTGAGCGCAGGTTCTTTTCCGAGAAGTTGATGAATGGGCACGCGGTTACGTCGACGTCGAGGCGGGCCCGGGTTTCGGCCAGCAGGGGCAGCAGGTCGAGCCGAACTCCCTCGATGAGGGCGGCCAGCGGTACTTGGTTAGCGGGCTGGGCGTACTCTTTTTGCAGGCGCGAGACGTCAGTAAGGTGGCCGATGGTGCGTTTGAAGCGCTCCACGGCGCCTTGCATCAGCGCCAGCATCTGGGGCACCTGGCCGGGGCGGTCTTCGGCGGGCAACTCGTGCTCCAGGGCCAGCAGCAGCCCTTCGATGTTGGCAATGGGCGCCTTCAAGTCGTGGGAGGCCGTGTAGATGAAGTTGTCGAGGTCGGCGTTGGTGCGTTGGAGCTGCTGCTGCAGCTCCACCTGCTCGTGGATTTCGGTGGTGACGCCGTGGTGGCCGGCCACGGCGCCATCGGGGCCCAGGAAGGGCTGGCTGCGGCTCAGCATCCAGCGCAGCTGCCCGTCGTGGCGGCGGAAGCGACTGGGGGGGCTTTCCCAGCTGTGGCCGGCGGCCACGGCAGCGGCAAAGCTGGCTTACAGGGCCGGCAGGTCTTGAGGGTGCACCAGGGACCAGGTGTCGTCGAGTGAGGCCAACCGGGCGCGGTCGAGGCCGCCCCAGTCCAGCAGGGCATCGTTAACGTAGGTTATGTGGCCGGCCGCATCAGTGCGGTAGAGAAAAGCCGGGGCGTGGGCCGTGAGCAGGCGCAGCTCGGCGGCGGCCTCGTCGGCGCGGCGGCGGGCCAGCACCAGGTCCGTCACGTCGGCGGCCGTGTTTAGAATGCCGTACACCTGGCCTTGAGTGTCGCGCAGGGGGATAAAGCTGTAGTTGTAGTAAAACGTTTGGGGGGTGCCGTTCATTACTACTTTTAGCTGCTGGCGGCGCAGGTGCAGAGCCTCGCCCGTGCTAAACACCTGATGCAACTGCTCGAACACGGCCTGGTTTTCCAGCTCGGGCAACACGTCGGCGTAGCGCCGGCCGATAATATCGGGGCCTTTGCCAATAGCCGCCTGCATTGCCTGGTTGGCCAACTGAATGCGGAACTCCGGGCCCTCGTACACGCCAATCAGAAACGGGGCGCCGGCCACCACGGCCTGCACCTGCTGGGCGCTTTCCTCGGCCTGGCGGCGGGCTAGCACCTGCTCGGTTACCTCAAAGACGAACGCCAGCACCCCATCGACGCGCTGGTGCTCGTCGCGGCGGGCCTGGTAGACGAAGGAGAAGTAGCGGTCCTCCAGGCCCCGGCCATCGGGCCCGGCTAGCGGAATGAGCAAGGCGGGCTCCTGGTGGGTTTCGCCCGTGTCGTAGACGGCGCGTAGGATGGCGGCCACGGGGGTACCGACCACCTCGGGCAGGGCTTCCAGGATGGGGCGGCCTACCAGGGCCCGGCCGGGCAGGAGCTGCTGGTAGCTGGGGTTGACGAACTCGTACTCCAGGTCGGGGCCGGCCAGCACGCAGATGCCGGCCGGGGCCTGCTCAAACAGGGTGTAGAGCTTGCGCCGCTGGACTTCGCGTGCCTGGCGGGCCAGCACCTGCTCGGTCACGTCGTAAGCGAAGGTGGAGACGCCCACGATTTCCCCGTTTTCGCGCAGGGCCTGGTAGGTGAAGTTAAAGTAGATGGTACGCCCGGGCTGGCCCGCCGTGTGGTGGAGCACCACCGGCAGCTCCGTGCCGTGGAAGGTTTCGCCCGTGCGGTACACCTGGTCGAGCAAGTCCGTAAAGCCCTGTTCGGCGGCTTCGGGCAGGGCCTCGGGCACGCTGCGGCCCCGAAACTCGCGGCCCGAAAACAGGGCCTGGTAGGCGGGGTTCACGTATTCGTAGCGGTGCTCGGGCCCGCGCTGAATGCAAATGGCACCCGGCGTCTGCTCGAATACCTGGTACAAGGTTTCGCGCTCCTGGGCCTGGCGCCGGGCGACGGCCAGCAGCTCGGCTTGCAGGGCTTCGGCCTGCTGGCGGGCCCGTACCTGCGCGGTAACTTCCACGCCCACCAGGATAAGGCCCGTCGTGTGGCCCTGCCCGTCGCGCAGGGGGTGCCAGGTGCAGTTGAAGTAGCCCTGAACCAGCTGGCCTGCCGGCCCCCGAGCCAGGGCCACGGGCATTTCCACGGCCGTGAACGGCTCGCCCGTGTGCAGCACCCGGGTGAAAATCTGCTCCAGGCCTTGCTCACGGGCATCGGGCAGGGCGTCGAAGTGGGGCCGGCCGATAACCTGCGCCAGCGGGCGCCCCCACAGGGCTTCCATCACGGGGTTGGCCAGCTCCACAGTAAAGTCGGGCCCCCGCACAATGGCAATGGCTACCGGCGCCTGCTCAAACACCCGCTGCAGCTCGGTCTGCTGCGCTTCGGCTTCGGCGCGGGCGGCCTGGGCTTCCTGGGTGCGCGCCTGCACGCGGGCTTCCAACTCCTGGTTGAGCTGCTCCAGCTGCCGGCGGGCCAGTACCTGCTCGGTCACGTTGTAGGAGAAGTCCAGCACGCCGGTTACCTGGCCCTGGGAGTCGCGCAGGGGTAGGAAAAAGGCATTGAAGTACAGCTGCTGCGGCTGGCCGGCACGCGTGAAATTTACCAGGAAAGGCAATTCGGTGCCTATAAACGGCTCCCCGGTCTGGTACACCTGGTCGAGCACGGGGAGGATGCCCTGGCTAACCAGCTCGGGCCAGGCGTCGCGGATGGGCTGCCCGAGCAAGTCGCGCCCCGCGGCCAGTCGCTGGTAGTAGGGGTTGACGAGGGTAAAGGCCTGGTCGGGGCCTTCGTGCACGGCTACGTGGGCCGGCAGCTGCATGAGCAGGTCGTAGAAGCGCTGGCGCTGACGCTCCACTTCGGCGCGGGCGGCTTGTTCGGCGGCCTGGCTTTGGCGCAGGGCCATTTCGGCGGCCGTTTGGTCCTGGTCGGCGGTGTCGGTGAAGCTCACGATGAGCCGCTCACCGCTACGGCGGGCCGCCAGGCGGAAGCAATGGTCATAGCCGTTGGCGCGGTAGTAGAGCTCGTAGCGCCCGGCCTCGCCCGTTTCATACACGCGCCGGTAGAAGTCGAACACGCCGTTGGTGAAGATGTCGGGGAAAACCGTCCGGGCCGTGCCTTCGGGCCGCTCGGGCTTGCCCGTGATGCGCTGGGCGGCGGGGTTGAGGTAGTCGAGGGTGAAATCGTCCAGCTCGCCCGAGGGGCCGTACAGCGGGCTAAGCAGGTTGACGCCGGTCAGGGAAACGGCCAGCAGGTCGCGCAGCAGCGTGTCGGGTTCGGCTATAGGAATAGACGCGAAAGAATCGGAAAGCATAGCAAATGAGGGGATTACAGGCTGGCGGGCCGCCGCTGTAGAGCGAGGATGAGCTTTTACTGACGAGAAAGGAAGCGGGTTGCGCCTCAACCCACGGATGGCGGGCTAAAGTTTCCGGTGCGCGGGTAGGCGGGCCGCGGCCGCGGCGGGAACCAGGCGTCCGCCGGCCGTAGGTCGGGGCCGGGCGGGTGCCTCATTTCCGCTACAACGTTCCGCAATTAGGTTACGGGGGAAGCGGCTACGGGGCCGGACCTTTGTGCAGTTCACTAACCTAACCTTTCAGCATGAGCTCTCCACTGCACCCCGCCGCCGGCCCGGTACCCACTCCGGGCGCGGCCCCCAAAATCTGGTTTATCACGGGCGCTTCCCGCGGCTTTGGCCGCGTTTGGGCGGAAGCGGCCCTGCAACGGGGCGACCAGGTGGCCGCCACGGCGCGGCAGCTGGCCAGCCTGGCTGATTTGCCAGCCAAGTACGGCGCCAACGTGCTGACGCTGGAACTGGATGTGACCAACCCCGAGCAGGTACAGACGGCGGTTGCCCAGGCCCACGCGCACTTCGGCCGGCTCGACATCGTGCTCAATAATGCCGGCTACTCGCTGGTGGGTACTCTGGAGGAAACGAGCCTGGCCGACATCCGGGCCCTGTACGAAACGAATGTGTTCGGGGCCGTGGCCGTCCTCCAGGCCGCGCTACCCCTGCTGCGGGCCCAGGGGCACGGCCATATTCTGGGCACCTCCAGCGGCCTGGGCCACGTCACGGCCCCGGTGATTGGCACGTACTGCTCCTCGAAGTGGGCCTTCGAAGCCCTGCACGAAAGCCTAGCCGCCGAGGTAGCCCCATTTGGCATTCGGGTCACCATTATCGAGCCCGGGGCCTACGCCACCGAGTTCGGCAGCCCGGAGTCCTTGCGCTTTGCGCCCGGTATGGAAGTGTACGCGGACTTTAAACACCACTTTATGGCCGGCCTCCAGCAGCTGGAACGGGGCAACCCGGCCGCCACGCCCGCGGCCCTCTTCGCCGTGGTGGATGCCGCGCAGCCGCCCCTGCGCCTGTTTCTGGGCCGCCATAACCTGCCCGGCGTGCGCGCGGCCTATGCCGAGCGGCTGGCAACCTGGGAAGCCTGGGAAGACGTGGCCAACGCGGCCCAGGGCGGAGCCCCCGCAACCATCCCGGGCGCCCGGTAGTTGTACCCACGGTCAGTTGCCCCGGGCCCTACCCGAACGACATGAAAAAGCCAGAAAACGCCCCCGTACGGTTTGCCTCCTTATCGGAGGCGCACCGGGCCCTGGGCTTGCCCAGCCCCCAGCACCCCCTGATTAGCCTCGTGCGCGGCGCCAACACGCCCCCCGGGGAGGGTGCGAACCGCCCCCACGTGCTGAGCTTTTATAAAATATCCTACCGGCCCGGGCTGAGCAGCCCCCTCCGCTACGGGCAGGGGTATTACGACTTCGAGGAAGGCGGCTTGCTGTTTGCCGCTCCCAACCAGCTGCTTGGTGGCATGGAGGAAGGCACGGTTGGGGCATGTTCCCAGTACACCCTGCTGGTTCATCCGGATTTTTTGGCCGGTTACCCCCTGGCTAAAAAGATCCACCACTACGGCTTCTTCACCTACTCCGTCCACGAGGCGCTACACGTCTCGCCGTCGGAAAAAGACGTGCTCCTGGCTTTGTTGGAAACCATTGGGGCAGAGCTGGCCAGCCGCCTGGATGAGTTTAGTCAGGACGTAGTGGTGGCCCAGCTGGAATTGCTGCTGACCTACGCGAATCGCTTTTACAAGCGCCAGTTTCTCACGCGCCAGGTGGTGCACAGTGGCTTGCTGCAGCAGCTGGAAGAAATCCTGGCCGAGTGCTTTGGCAGCGAGAACCTCCTCAACCGGGGTATTCCCACGGTTCAGTACCTGGCGCAGCGGCTGCACGTCTCCCCGAGCTATCTAAGCGACATGCTCCGGACCCTGACCGGCCAAAGTGCCCAGCAGCACATCCACGATAAACTCATCGAGCAAGCCAAGGAACAGCTGGCCACCACGAGCTTGTCGGTCAGCGAAGTGGCCTACGCGCTGGGCTTCGAGCACCCGCAATCCTTCAGCCGGTTTTTCAAATCCAAGATGGCCCTCTCGCCCCTGGCCTTCCGCCAGTCTTTCCAGCGCAACTAACGCATCTGCCGCCTGACACGGTAACTCAGCCCAGGCACAGTAGATGCCTAACGAGGCAGCCCCGCCCGTGAGGCGGGGCTGCCTCGTTAGGCGGCTTGCGCCCTGTTTCAGGGTAGCCGTTCTCGGGGCAACAGGCATGAACGCCCGCACCAGGCCGTCCTGGCGAGCGGAGCGGCGCAACTTCATGTTGGCTGAATAGTGTAGCAGTGAAATCTTGCTAAGCAGTTGCTAAACGCTACCTTGCCAAAAGCCGAAAACGGCCTCCCTGCATTGAGCAGAGAGGCCGTTTTCGAGCTGATTTGGCAGTTTTAGTGCCCAAAAGTACCCAGAGCCGGGGTCCTATTGAGGCCTGAAAATGACGCTACAAGTGGTTGAAAAACTGTTTGTTACGTGTGGGGTAAAGGTAAGTGAAAAATGCTTTGGTAGCAGCATTGGTAGCGGCTCCGGTTACCTGGATTTTTTAAGGAATCGTGGGGGCAGTTTGGCGGATGGATTGCCGTACAAGGTGCTCACGATGAACTCACGGGCAATGACATAATTCTGGCCGATGAGCAGGAGCTCGAAAGGAGATGCTGGCGGAGGTGGTGAGGCCAATTCTGGAGGTGGCAGGTAATAGATATCAACGTCGTAGCGGGAGCAGATAGCCGCTACCGCTTGGGCTATCGGGATGGGGACTTGGTTGAGAATAATTCCGCCCGTGCGGGTGAGGTCGGGTCTGATATTGTAGTGGCTCAGGTGCTGCCAGCACCGAGTCCAGCTATTGGCATAGAAGTCGTACCACTTGTCCTGATGCGTATAGAGTTCCTGACGGATGGCATGCAGCAAAGCCGGTGCCTGGGGAAGCGAATCGGGAGTTGCCCGCGCCATTAAGGTGGTGAGAGGTATGTGCAGGGCGCTCAGCATTGGGTGGTCGTGGTGGAAGGAGAGGGGGCCGTGGGTGCCGCGCTGCAGGCGCCAGGTGAGCTTGCCAACGAAGTCGATACGGTGGACTTCGGTATCAGTGACCAGTTCCAGAAAAGAGGTCTGGGTGTAGCGGATTAGGCCGTAAGGATAGAGCTGAGCAAATTGCGTCATCATGGCCGGAAGCTACTGGGTTTTCGGCAGTCCGGAAATAAGCCACCAATGCGCATCCTCGTTATTCCTGATATCCATGGCCGCACGGGTTGGGTGCCCGTCGTGAATAACTTTCTGGCGGGTGCCCAGGCAGCGGACCGGGTGGTTTTTCTGGGGGACTATAACGACAGCTTCACGGTGCCGGACGCGGTGATGCTGGACAACTTCATTGACGTGCTGCTGCTCAAGCAGCAGGAGCCGGAGCGAGTGGTACTGCTACTGGGCAACCACTGTGTGCCCTACCTCTTGTTGCCCCGGTTTCAGTGCTCCGGGTTTCGGCCTACGCTGGCGCCAGCGCTGCACATCCTGTTTAAGCATCATAGGCACTTGTTCCAGGTGGCTTACCAGGCAGGTCCGTACTTATTCACGCACGCAGGAGTGTCGGAAATGTGGCTAAAGGAAAACGGGCTGGCTATCCGGGTGCTGTGCGAAATGCCGGCTACGGTAGATAATTTGCCGGCGGTGTTGAATAAGCTGCTGACAACAGAAGAAGGGCAGCGGCGGCTATGGCAGGTATCGGGTTACAACGGCGGGCGTGACCGGGTGGATGGGCCGCTGTGGGTGCGGCCGGCGCACCTGCGGCGCGGGCTGTTGCCAGGAATTATTCAGGTGGTAGGACACACGCCGCTGCCGGGCATTTCGTGGGATGTGAAGGAAGCTACGCAAACCGGGGTGGTGTTTACGGACTGCCACGACAGGCAGCCTACTGAGTACCTGACATTGGAGCTGCCTGGTTAGCATCTTCCTATTCAGGGAGCAGACTGGGTAAAGGCTTTCATACTTAAGCTATACTCCAGCCATACTGTAGCCATACTGTAGGGTGCAGATATGAGTAAGATGATATTTGTTTATCAAAGTAGAATTAATTAGCACTTTAATAAATAATAGTCTGATATTTGGGTAATGAATGCCCGGACTATTCTGCTGCTTGCTGCCTTGCACTTCCCTGCTCCTACAGCAGAGACGGTGCGGCTCGTGCGCATGATTGACGCGGATACTTTCCTGGTGCGGGCAACAAGCGGAGAATGCCGCATACGACTAACGGGAGTAGATGCGCCGGAACACGACCAGCCATTTAGGCTTCAGGCTACCGATTCTGTGCGCAGGCTGCTGCCCGTAGGGTCCCTCCTGGAGTTTAAGCCGAGCGGACAAAAAGACTTGTACGGTCGGCGGCTTGGAGAAATACGCTTGCAGATTGGTCGGCGAAGTGCAGGGCTGGACAGCCTCTTAGCCGTGAGGGGCTGGGCCTGGGCGTATGCGCCGGCCCGGGAGCGAGTGAAGCGCGAGCCGGAACAACTGCGGGCGCAGGCCTACAGGCGAGGCCTGTGGAAATGCGGTACCGCTGAGCCGGTGCCGCCCCACGTCTGGCGGGACTTTAACAAGAAAATCAGGCGGCTTTACTGGGGTGGCTGCACCTGGTAGGAGTCGGTAATGAAAGCAGCCAGTCAATTATTTCTCACTTCAACCTCTTCCTACTATGGCACGTCAAAGCGGCGTACTTCAAGTACAGGGCACCGTGGGCGGTATCGTCTTTGCCAAAGACGGCTCGGTGCGCCAAAAACAAAGCTCCAACAAGAGCCAATTCAACTCCTCCGCCTCCATGCAGCGGGTGCGGGAAAACGCCAATGAGTTCGGCACGGCGGCCAAGGCCGGCAAGCTCCTGCGGGACGCCTTGCGTAAGGTGGTTTCGCTGGCCTCCGACCGGTTAATGGTGTCGCGTCTGGCCCAGAAGATGAAGCTGATTCTGAATCTGGACGAGGACAACGACCGGGGCGGGCGCCAGATTCTGCCGGAGAACCTGCCGGCGCTGGTAGGCTTCGACTTCAACGCCGGCTCGGCCTTCGCCAGTACCTACTATGGCGGTGTGGTATCGGCCCTGGATCGGGCTACGGGCAACCACACGATCAGCTTGGGGGAGATGAACCCTTCGCGCGACGTGGCGGCCCCGCAAGGTGCTACCCACTACCGCGTAACCGGAGCCGTGGCGGCTGTTAACTTCGAGACGGGCACGTTTGTGGCCACCGATGCGGCCACGGGTGAATCGCCCCTCACCAACGCCGTGCGCCCCGCCGAAGTGCTGCAGCTGGCCCGCCCGTTGGGTGCCCCTGATGACGCGCTGGTGGTAGCCGTAGGCATCGACTTCTACCAGTCGGTAAACGGGAAGCTGTACCCGTTGAACAGCAACGCCTATAACGCCCTGAGCGTGGTGGCGGTGGGCTAAGCCCACAAGATGGATACGGCCGGCTGAAGCAATTCAGTCGGCCGTTGTTTTTTCCTTTCTCTCAATCTCAAGCCATGGCTTCCAGAACTCTTTACCAAAAACAGGCCGATACGCGCACCAAAAAAGCCTTGAAGCTGCGCGCCAGCTACGATACGAAAGTCAGAAAATACGCGCTGGCTCTGTTAGCTGCCCTGGATGGGGCTGAACAGGCGCGGGTCCGCATCAACCGGATTAATGCGCTGTACGGGGTGGACATTTCCCCTGAAACGCTGATGGTGCATGCTATGCGCCAGGCCACGATTGCGCCGAGCCTGCGAGGCCCCCTGGACGACTACAGCCCGGGGGAGGAAATTCAACTCTTTGCACCTGCCCTTAACGGCAACGGTGGGCTTGCCCTGGAGGTGGAGGCCGTGTTTGGAGAACTGGCGGGTGGCCTGGCCACGCCGGTTAACGTTCCGCTTGCCGTTGCAGACCTGAGTGGCTTCATCACCCCGCAAGGCCTCGACCTGTATGTAAGAGCCAACAGCTCATCAGGCCCCATACGGGTGACGGAAAATTTCATGAATACCTCCATTCAGTTAGTAAGCGGTGAAGGTGGCTACCTCCACCTAGGTCAGGTAGCCGAGGGAGAAACCATTGTCATCACCTTTACTGACCAGTCCCAGGCATCTGTGGTACGAGAGTACGTTGCTCCAAATATTAACCTGGGGTAAGTAGTTGACCGTCTGTTTCCATGAAAGAGGCTTCGCAAATATGCGGAGCCTCTTTTTGTTGTAGGCTGGAAGCTGTTGATTAGGTATAGGCCCGCACGAGCGGTAGTACTTCTTGCGGATATGGGCAATGGCAGTATCGGCTGCTGTGATGCTATGGGCGGCGGGCCTTTGAGGACCTGGAATGTTAATTCTGCGTTCTATCAGTCACCGGGATAGGCAGGTATGGGCTGCGGATATACATTGTCAATAAATGAAATGCCGTCTAGATTTGTTCGCCGTCGGCCACAGATATGCAGACCTTGGAGGTGGCGCAATGGTGGATGCATGCTGGTTGTAGGCTAAAATGAATTAGGATAAGGCTCTATCGGCTTTATTTGTGTGACAGAAATTAACTGCTAAACGCACCCTATGAAAACCGAGGTCCGATTACTTCGTGCTAATGATATCGAACTACTAAATCAAGTAATTAAGCTGGCTGATGACAATCGAAGTACATTAGGCTTTATGCCTGCCCAGGCGTTCGGGCCATTCGTTAAAGCTGGAAACATTATTATAGCCTTGCAGGATGATACTCTCTGGGGCTATTTGCTGTTTCGCAGGGTAAAAACCAAGTATAGCGCAGCTATAACCCATTTATGTGTCAGTGAAGCAGCCAGGGGGCATCGGGTACCCGAACAGCTATTTGACTTCTTGAAGGAGCAGGTGAAAGGTGTATCCGCCGTCACATTGAAGTGTAGAAGGGATTATACATTTGCCAAAAGGGTTTGGATGAGGCTGGGCTTTGTACCAAGGGATGAGAGTACGGGAAGAAGCTTGGATGGAAAGCCGCTCACCCGGTGGTATTATCTGTTCAATAATCAGTTAGAGCTTTTTGGAGAGAAGGAAGATGACGATAAGCTGAAGGTCGTCATAGATGCTAACGTGTTCTATGACCTATGCAACGTCAAGGAGGCTGTTGCACCGAAAGAATCACACTCCTTACTGGCTGATTGGTTGCAAGATGATATCTCCTTATGTATTACAAATGAGATATACTTTGAAATTGATAGGAATGAAAACCGCGAAATCAGGGAATTCAATAGAAAGCAAGCTCGTAGTAAATTCGAGGAGCGGAAATATGATGCTTCTACTAGAGATATTATTCTAACTGATATTAAATATATTATTAAACGTACAGATACGGAGCGAAATAAGTCAGATTTAATACATCTGGCTAATACAATAGCAGCAAAAGCTAGATATTTTATTACGCAAGATGTTGCTGTTATAGAGCAGGGAGAGATACTTTTCGATAAGTACGGCTTGCTAGTCAGGCGGCCCGTAGATTTAATTGTAGATATTGATGAGCTAAAAAACAATAACAAGTATGTAGAAGCCCGATTTGTAGAACATAAGACTTCGTTTGCTCCAATAAAATCGAAAGATATAACTCTTATTGCACAGGACTTTATTTATAATGAAGGTCGTGAAAAGCTTAATGAGCTGCGAGCTAAGATTCGAGCATTCGTTTCAAGCCCTGAACGATACACCGCTCAGGTTTGGAAGGCAAATAGAAGTGAGGTAGTGCAACACGCAATGGTTGTGTGGAGCATTGAAGGGCAAGGGCTAGAAGTTTCACTACTGAGGTGTAAAAGCAATCACAGCCGACTAGTAGAAAGGAAATTAAAAGATCTTATTCTAGATGCTGCAAATAAGAGTCTAACTTATGTAAAGGTGTCTGACCAGTACATTTCTGATACTGTACGAAAGGCTCTGACCGAATACGGTTTCTTCCGGGATTCAAGCGACAATAAGTGGTATCGGTTTCTAGCTTCAGGTATCAGGAATATTACTTATTTGAAAGAACGGATTGGCCCTAACTTGCAATGTGCAGGTGGGCTCTTGGAGCCATTGAATCAGGTGTTTCTCAAGAATGAGTTAGATACGATAAGCTTGTTCAACGTGGAAAAGTGCTTGTGGCCTGTCAAATTAGATGCTGCCAAAGTCCCCTGCTACATAGTGCCAATTCAGCACCGCTGGGCCAGAAACCTTTTTGACGAGAGGATGAGCGAGGCAGATATTTTTGGCTTCGACTCAACGCTGCTCTTCAGCCGACGCAACGTATACTATCGAGCGGCTTCTCCGCGCTTGCCCAAGGAAGGCAGAATCTTATGGTATGTATCTAAGAGTAAGGGCGGGAAAAACTTTGGTGAGATACGTGCATCCTCCTACGTGGAAGCGGTAACGATTAGTAGCGCGAAAAGCCTTTTTCGAAAATATGAGGGATTAGGCATATACAAATGGAACGATATAATAACTTTAGCAAATGGGGATGCTAATGCACAAATTATGTGCTTCGAATTTGCAGATACTGAGCTTTTAACAAAGCCGATGAGTTTTAGTGAACTACAGAAAACATTAGTATCTGAAGGTAGAAAACCTAATCAGATTTTAGCTCCTACTGAGATAAGTCACGAGTTGTACATGAGAATCTATTCTCAAACCTACTAACTTTGTTAGTATGCAAGTAATCCTGATGTCTATAAAGCCAAAGTATGCGGAGAAAATCATACTAGGCAGTAAGACCGTTGAGCTTCGTCGGATTGCTCCGAATTTGGATAAATCCGGTGTCATCCTGATTTACGAAAGCTCTCCTGTGAAAGCGGTAACAGGTTGCGCTTTTATTAGCCGTATAACAAAGTCAAGCCCGTCAATGCTATGGGAGGAGTTTGCGGTAGAAGCTCAAATATCAAAAGACGATTTTGATGAATATTACCAAGGGACAGACCAAGCATTTGCGATTCATATCAGTCGGGCTGCAAGGTTAACTGAACCTATAAGTTTGGCTAATTTAAGGAATGAACATATCCTGCTCAATCCACCACAATCCTACTGCTACCGTCAACTGGAGGATTTTGGCGAGGAAATCGGCCAAGAAATAGATTCGATGAAGCGGCAAGCTGTTACCGCCTTTTGAGTAACATCTGTGCTAGTGTTTTTACAACAAGCCCCGACCTGCATCAGCGGTCGGGGCTTGTTGTAGTGCCTGAACGGTTAATTTCAAAACTAGTTAGATATAAAGGATACGTAATTACCATAATCTACGCCCCACTGTACGTGGAAATCCATGGTTATAATGTGAGGTTCTGCCTACCCAGTATGGCAGACGGGCTCCTGCTCGGCGTAGGCCGCCTGCAACAAGCGGCGGTACTTCTTGCGGCCCTGCTCCATGGTAGCGGCGTCCGCGGAGAGTTCGACCAGCCAGATATTGTGGGGAGCTTTCTTTTGAACGCCAATAATGAGGAAGCGGTCGGCCTGCAGCACGTCGAGGTAGAAGGCGGCCTGGCGGTCGTAGTCGTACTGCTCAATGGTGGCCAGAAAGTGGGACAGGTCGCGGCAGCTGGTGGTTTTGAAGTCGATGAGGGTGAGGCGGCGGCCGGCGGGGCTGCGCACGAGCAAGTCGGGGCGCACCTTCACCTGTACACCGGTAGCGGTATGGATGGCGGTATGGGTTAGCTCGGGGGTGCCTCGGTAAAGCAGGTCGCGGCAGTAGCGGTTGCGGCGCACCTGGCGAGCTAATTGTTCCAGCTGCTCCCAGGGGCATTTGTCAGGGGTGCGGGCGTAGGTGGCGGGCTCCAGGGTGGCCGCGTGGAAGGCGGTGCCATAGGCCAGGGCAGCCGGGTTGGGGGTGCGCAGCTGACCGAGAGCCTGGGCTTTGAGGTTGGACAGGTCGGTGTTGCTGACGTAGGGCAGCTCGCGGTGCTGGGCCTGGGTCAGTTCGGGTAAGGAAGTGAGGTTATGGAACATGGCTGTTGGAGTCATGAGGTGAATAGCTACTAGCTAGCAGACGAGAGCCAGGCGCTGGTTGTCGGCGGTGCGGTGAAGCCAAATGTGAGCTCCGCCGCAGCCGACCAGGTAGGCTGGCTCCGGGAACAGCTCGCGCACGGTCGGGGCCAGGTCGCGCAGATCGGGGAGTGGGTTAGTGGCGTCGATGAGTTGGGTGAGCTGCTGCAGGCGGGCTGCTTCGGCTTCGTCGTGGGCAGGCTGCTCGATGGTGAGCTGGGGCAGTTGGGCCGGGTCGGGAAGGTGGGCGTAAACGATGGAGCGCATAATACGGGTAGTATGTGGTCAGGTGGCCCCCTCCCCGGAGTGGGTCGGGGGCCGGTAGCTCAGGCGGCTTGCTGGGTTTCAACTTCCTCGGAGGCCGGGGCCTCGGCGGGCAGCTCCGGGGCCGGCACGGTGTAGCCGTGGCTGATGCGCAGGTCGGCCGCACCGGTATAGGTTTCCTGCCGCCAGATGGGGAAGTCCTGGGCGAAGTCGCGGCGGGCGGCTACCTCCTGCGAGTCGGCGGGCTCATAGCTAAACTCCGCTATGTAGTAAGTAGCCTTCTTGCCGTCCTTGGTGGTTTCCTTGCGGGTGGCCTGCACCTTTACGACCACGTCGGCCAGGGTAAGGTCGTCGTAGAACAGCGGCTCGATGAGGCGGTAGAGGTTTTCCACCGAGTAGCCGTGGAAGAGCACAGCGCAGATGGCGCCCTTGTCGTCGGCGTAGAACAGCTCGGCCCAGAGCTTGCGACCCATGTTGAGAATGTCGTCCTCAAACACGCGCCAGGCCAGCGGAATGAAGCGGAGCGAGTTGCCCAGCGGTACCGTGCCGCCGATGTTGAACTGGCCAGCTTTGGCGTCGAAGCGCACCTGGCGGGGGTGACCGGGCAGGTAGCGGAAGCGGCTGATTTCGGTGACCTCGCCAGTAGCCTCATCTACAGCAGCGGTGAGGTAAGCCCGGCTGGGCGAGGTAGTGGGAGCCAGCTCAGCAGTTGGAGCAATGGCCAGGACGGTTGTAGTGGGAGCGGTGGCGGTTTGTTTAGCCATAGGAAAAAAGAGAAGGAGAAATGAATGGGAGCCAATTGTCGGCCCGGCCCCCTGTAGCCGTATGCGGTTAGCCCTTGCGTGGGCTTGGGTTTTCGTGGCAGGTCTGGAAGTGACGGGCGTCGCGGATGGCCTCACGCATGGCGGCGGAGCGCGTAGACCTTTCACCGTTAGCGGTGGTGGGGTAGAAGGGCTGGCGCATCTGCCAGATGAAGCCGAAACGCGGACAGGGCCGCACCCAGGCGCGAAAAATGGGCGCTTTCATAGGCCTAGCGGAATTGCTTATCGTGGCAGAGAATGACGCGGCCCACGATGCTGTCCTGGCCACGGGCGGCAGGCTGGTGCTGGTACCAGAGGTAGGTAGCCAGCAGATTCAGGTAGCAGGGGTTGCGAAACTTGCCCTCGTCGTCGATGATGAGAATCAGGTCTTTGGTAAGGCGCACCACGTCCACCGTGCGGCAGTTGAGCAGTTCGTATAACTCGGCCAGCTTAAAGCTGCGGCCGTTGCGGGGGCTAATGGGTTGGGGCTCGGCGCAGTGTGGGTCGAGTAGTTGGGGCTGGTAGGCAATAGCAGTTTTAGACATCGTTTTAGGCATCGTAGTAGAGAGGTAGCGGTTCTTTGAGCTCCCAGGGGTGAGGGTGGTAATCGTCAGAAGGCTGGGGGAGAAGGCCATAGCGGTCGGCCGGCCGTAGGCGGGGCGCAGGGGTTTCGTTCAATTGGTCGGCAGCGGCCTGGGCGTGCTGGTGGGTGGCGTAGGCACCGGGGGCCGCCTCCTGCTGGTAGTGGCCGGGGCCACCGGGACGGGTGCCAGGCTGAGCCACGTCGCGCACCACGGCCCAGCCGTGAAGCCCGGCGTACAGGCAGGCCGCGTACCAGCGGCCTGCCTGCGGGGTAGCGCCAGATGCTACCATTCCCCTTCGCGTAAGAGCAGTTGCTCGAGCTGCTCGGCCAGGGCTGCGCGCTGGGTGTGGCCGATGGCACTGAGCAGGCAAGCCCCCGAAGGCAGGGCCCATACCCCGCGCACCTGCACCTGGGGCACCCGCGCCGGAAAGCTGCCGGTAGAAACCCAACTGGCGTAGTAGGTGACGGCGGCCGGCACCTGGCGGCACCCACCGAAAAGGGAAACCGACAGCTCCCGCTCGGGCAGGGTGGCGCGGCGGTTGCAGTACCCTGCCCGCGAGGGGCAGGGCTGCGGACGAGTGGCGGCGCTAGGCATGGTGCAGGCGGGCGCAGCGGTGGCGACGAGCCCGGCAGGCAAAGCCCGGGCGCAGCAGTTGCACCCCGCACAACGCGGCAGCAGTGCGGGCAATGGTACCCTGGGCGTGGTGGCGGCATACCGGCACCCCGGCGGCATAAGCGGCCGCCACGGCCGCGGCTACAGCCTGGAACGGACACTCCTGCTGAGCATAGTGGCAGCCGCCCTGGCTGGGGTGGTAGGCTACCTGGTACTGGGTAGCCTGGTAGCCGCCAGGGGCAACATAATGGCTGATGGTAGCATGGTGGGCAGCGGCAGGGCCTGACCAGGCAGCAGCTACTAGCTGCGAGAACTGCAAAGTGGTGAGCATGGCTGTAGATGTTAGCCGTGGGGCGCCCCTGCCGTAGGCCTCCGGGTAGGGCGGGTGTCCGGGCCTTTCCCGAACTTGATACTCAAATATACAAAATGTTTCTTTTAGTAGTGTACTAAAGTAGTAATTTATTTCCCTTGTTTTAACACTTAAATGCATAGAATTGTGTATCTTTATTTATGGAAAATATGCAAAAATGTTTGTTTGATAGTGCTGCGCACAGCGTGTGGACAGTGGCGGTGGTGGGCAGCCGGAGCCTGCAGGCTTGCCCGGCCCTGCTGGCCCGACTGGAGGCGCTACAGGCAGCCCAGCAGCTGGGCCAGGTGGTGAGTGGAGGCGCGGCGGGCGTAGATGCGCTGGCAGCTACCTGGTGCCGCGCCCATGGGGTGCCACTGGTGGAGCTGCGGCCAGATTATGCGGCCCACGGTACCGGCGCGCCGCATGTGCGCAATGCGGAAATAGTGCACCGGGCCGGGCTGGTGCTGGTGTGCTGGGACGGAGTGAGCCGGGGCACGCTAAGTGCTGCCCGCGCCGCTGCCCGCCTGGGCCGCCGGTGCGAGTGGCTGGCCGCCCCGCCCCCGCGCGGCACCTAAGCCGGCCTGTGGGTGGCAGGCAGGTGGCAGACCACCAAGCTTAAATGCCTCGGCTGGGGGCTTGGGGGTGGCCTGAGCGCCCCAATAGACCGGCCCGAAGGGCACCTTATGAGGGAGTAGCGGCCTTTTTTCGGCCGCGGAACCCGAGGCCATGCAGAGCGGAGTGGAGCATAATGCGGGGGCTTGGGGGCCTCCCCAACAGACACGCGCCGCAGGCACCGCATTGGGTAGGGGAGAGGCAGGCCGACCAGCGGACTGGGGCGGTTGAAGCAGCTACATCCTGAGATGTCGGGAGAAGGCGCGAATGATGGTGAGGGGGCGACGGAGGAGTCCGTACGTCAGCACCACAGCCTTCAGCACATCAAGCGGAGGCAAAGCCCTGAGCGGCCTGGCTCGAAGGGCTCAGAGAAAAATAATCCTATAAATACTTAGTGGTTAATTTTGAAGAGGTTGGAATAGCTGTAAACTTTTATCTACTTTAATACACAATATCAAACTGATAATTCTATTTCATGAAACAGGCAACGATTTCACTGACACAGCGGGAGGTTCCGCGCCTGAACCTAGTGCAGCAGCAGCGACAGGTAGAGCGGCTCGCCCAGGCGGTGCCGGCCTTGGCGGCCGCCTACGGAGAAGCGTTAACGCTTTGGCTCGGGGACCCGGTACTGCGGCTTGCGGGCCGGCCCATTATAACGGAGTGCTACCGCAGCTCAGAACGACAGAACGGGCTCTATGCCCAGGGGCGTAGCAAACCGGGGCCGATTGTGACCTATAAGCGCGGGGGAGAATCCAAGCATAACCTACGGCCGACGCCGGCCCTTGACGTGGCGTTTCTGCTGGCGGATGGATCGGTGTCGTGGTCGGGGCTGCTGCTCTCGAAGTTTGCCCGGTTGATGAAGGCGGCTGATGCGCGGGTATTGTGGGGAGGGGACTGGAATGGGAACGGGAGGAGCGACGATGAGCGGTGGCTGGACCGGCCCCACTTTGAGTTGCTCTCCGTGCCGAGAGGCGGGCGTCATGGATAGTTTGCTTAGCAATTGGGGCGTGCTCTCCTCGGTGGTGGCCGGTGCCGTAGCGGTGCTGCTCTACTTCGTAAAGAACTGGCGGGCCGTGGAAGAACTGAAGATATCCTGCCAGAAGCAGGAGCAAAAGTCAGAGGCCCTAGCCCTGAAGGTGGACGAATACCATGTGGCGGCCGTAGCGCGGGAGGCCAAACTGCGGGAGGAAATCAAGCTGCAGGCCGAGCAGGTACGCATTGAGGGCTTGCAGCAGCGGGCGGAGCTGCGCAAGGAAATGACGGAACTGGTGCTTAAGCTCACGGAGCGGCTGGCCAACATCGACAAGACCATGGCCCTGGTGGAGGAACGCACCAAGGTGCTGACTGAGGCCAGCAAGGAACAGGATTCTCGAAACAAGTGGGCCGACCGGATTCTGGCGCGGCTGGAGCAGAAATAAGTTGTTGGCAGGCGGCTTTCCGTTGTCAGTGGCTGCCTCTTCGACCTGATATAACAGCTGACAATCAACACCTAATAAGTAATCAAATGGACAAGAAGCTAACAGTACTGGACCGGGTGACCCTGCCTACCCCTCGGTTCTTTCGGAAGGTGCGCACGATTGGGGCGGCTTTGGCGGCGGTGGGCGGCATACTGGCTACGGCGCCGGTGGCATTGCCGGCAGTAGTCGTAACGCTGGGTGGGTACTTGGTGCTGGCTGGTTCTATTGCAGCGGCGGTATCGTCGGTGGCAGTGGAGCCAGGTAGCCAGGAAGCGGCAGCGCAGGAGCGCCAAGCGCAGGGTGGGTCATCGGCGGAGACGTTGTAGGTACTGCAGAAAGCAGTTAATCACACGACAAATACCACTAATGAGAAGGCGAGAAGCTTAATTACCAGCTAGGGCGTGTTGACAATCAGAGCAGCCAGACGAAGGTAGCGGCGCACTGGGCGAAGGCCAGAAAAGAAGAAGCAGATTTATCGTAGCGGGTGGCCAGGCGGCGATACTGCTTGAGGCGGTTGAAGAAGCGTTCCACCTTGTTGCGGTCAGCGTAGAGGTTATGGTCCAGCGCCCGTTGGCTGCGTCGGCTGCGTTTGCTGGGCACGACGACCGCGGCGCCGGCCTGCGTGATTTCCGCCACCACGGCGTCGGTGTCGTAGGCTTTGTCGGCCAGCACGGCGCCGACGGCCAGGCCCGCCAACAAGCTGGCGGCCACGGTGCAATCGGCCTGCTGGCCCGGCGTTAGGGCCAGCCGCAACGGGTTGCCCAGCGCGTCTACGACGGCGTGGAGCTTGCTGGTGAAGCCGCCGCGCGAGCGGCCAAGGCCTTCGGCGTGGGGGCTGCTTTTTTTTGCCCGGCCGCGTGCTGGTGGGCCCGCACGCTGGTCGAGTCGAGCATGGCCCAGTCCAGGTCCGGCTCCTGCACGGCCTCAAACACGCATTGCCAGATGCCTTTCTAGGCCCAGCGGCGGAAGCGGCGGTACACCGAATTCCACGGCCCAAACCGCTCGGGCAAGTCCCGCCACGGTGCCCCGCTGCGCGCAATCCACAGCACGGCGTTCACAAACAAGCGGTTATCGGCCGCCGAACGACCGGCGTCCCCGGCTTTGCCCGGCAGCAGCGGCGCTAAACGCGCCCAATCGGCATCTTTAAGTTCGTAACGTCGCACAGCCCAAAGGTCGGCGATTGTCCACACACCCTAGGATACATTGTGTAAACTGAAAGCCCGGCCGATAGGCTGGGCTTCATTTTTAACTATTAGTTTATATTATATGAATATATAGATATAACTTAAGGCCATACCTCACTGTCAAACACTTCCCTACTATGAAAAGAGCCTTACTAAGTTTGGTATTAGCAGGAACGCTGTTCACCTACACTGCGTGCAAAGGGCAGGATATTGGCTCCGATAGTAAAGGGGGCAGCGTGTTTACCGTGTATGCTTTAAAGTCAGTAAGAGCCGAATTAAATACGAAGGAGCCACTTGCTCTTAGCCGTGTTGCTATTGTTGACTCTGTTCAAAAGGTTAATACATCAACTGGCATACGTACTGTGCGAAAGGTGCATGGAATTACAACGAGGCTGGCGCTATCTAATTCCGGAAAAAACGTTGTACTCTCTAACCTGCTTTCCACTAAACTAGGAGTCGAAGCGCGGTTAGGTTATCAGATAGTAGTAGATTCTGTTACCAATTTAGACGCGTTTCCAGGTACTTTCTCGATAGGCGGGGGACTAATATCAGGCTTCGATAACTTTTTGCTTTATGATAAAGCAAGTAACACTGTATCGCACGAACGGCCTTTTAACATCGGTGCTGAAGTAAATTACAACTTCTACTTCGCGGCACCATCAGGCGTGAAAAAGCCTACCCGATGGGTAATTGCCCTGAATACTTCCATTGTCAGGACTTGGAACAGTGACGATTTGATCAGCTATCAGAATCTGGATAAAGCCACCATAGCGCAAAACGCTGTGGCCTTTGAAAAGTTTGAAGGCCGATATGGTACACTGGACAAAAGCGTATGGAAGGGTAGGGCTTCGATTGCAGTGCCTGTATTTTTCTGGCACATCAACCTGATACCGTTTTATGCCGTGTCAACGAATTTTAATAACAAAACTAAATCAACACCGGGGGTAAATCTTAACTATGTTACTCAGCCTATCCAATGGTATAAATATAAATTTCCTTCAAGCGTAGGCTTGGGATTAGATTGGTTTGACAAAAAGGCCAGTAAGCCCAATCTGTTTATCCGTGGAGCCTTTAGTATATAAATACGAAGAAAAGCCCCAGGTATCAACAGCTAATTTCCGCTTAGGTCGGCCATAAACGATGAAGCGCGGGAAGCAGAAGTCAACGGAGCTACCGCCTCTGAAGGCGGCAGATATTCTGTATAGTCTAACCAGAAGCGCTGCGGCACTACGGCGGCTGCAGGCGCTGAAAGAAAAGCCCTACAGCCTTCTGGCCGGGACCCTGCTGCTATGGGTAGGCCGTGAGGAGAAGCTAACAGCTAAGGCCCTGCAACAGCAGCTAGGTGTAAGTGCGGCTGTGTTGCGACGATGGATAGAAGTATGCTACGCTGATCTGCTGGCACTATTGGAAACTGACGCCAGTGTGCTGTCATCTGGAACAATAGAACATTGGCTATATCTGCACGGACGCCGCAGGACAGTAGAAGTGCGATGCCGGCTGCCTGTAATTCCGCGTTTGCATGAACAGGTAGAGTTGCAATTGGTAGCAGCAGAAGCGGGCAATTCGGAGTTTTATGTGGAAGCTGTCACGTATGAACTGATGGGTGATGAGATAATTGTGCATCTAGCTCTGAAGGCGGGGTACTATAATGCCTACATTGAAGGACTGTTGCAACGCGCTCTGTTCGAAAACGAAATCAGTATACATGAGCTGTTGGAGCTACCGCGCTACCGATTGGAGGAAAGGCTCCGGGAGCTATATCATTGAAGATTGCATAGCCGCTACCAGCCCTAGTATAGCTGGTCAGAATGCGGATGAGCTTATTGTATGGACTAGAAACGCTGGACGTAGCGGGCGGCGGCTACCTCGTCGATGAAATGAATAGCGTGGTGGGCTAGTTGGACGGGGAAGGTGGCGCCTGGTGTCAGGCCGGTGAAGCGGAGGGCAGCATCTTCGTGCATGGCCCGGTGGAGCGTAGCAGATTGTTGGTAGGTGGCGTAGGTCTGGGCTAACAACGGCTCGGCGGCGGCTAGGCGCTGGGCGTCGGGCACCCGGTCGCGCTTGGTGTGCTGGTTGAACTGGCGGTCGACGGGCAGCAGGTTCCAGAGCTCATTGACGGGGTACACAGTCAAGGGCAGCAGGTGGTCGAGGTCGTAGTGCTGAGGCTGGGTTAGGGGCTTCTGCGTCCAGGGGCAAATGAAGCGCACATTTTCGTGAAGCAGAATATCTACTTGGTTGCGTTCCCAAGTGAGAGGGCGACGATTGTCGGGGCGGGCGGTGAGCAGGGTGTAGACTTGGCCGCGGGTAACGAGGGAGCCGGCGTCCTGGGTGACGCTTTCAGTGAACAGGCTCCACTCGTGTAGGCAGAGGGCTTCGACGTAGAGGGAAAGGCGGTGAAAGGCTTCCCACAATTCAGCAGACACGACGAGGCAGGTATCCTGAGGGCGGGTACCGGGCAGAGGGCGCACCTGCGGGGGTAGTTGGTCAAGGCGGGTGGGCTTATTGAATACCGACCACTCGCCGGGGCCAGCGTAGCGGATGGGCATGAGCAGAGCCTTGGCGGCAGCAGCTACGGCTTGGGCGTAGGCTTGCTGCAGCGTGGGGGCGTAGGTGGCCCGGCGGCGCGGGGTGCGCATCTCGGTGAGCAAGAAGAAGCCGTCGGCCTCCTGGGCCGGGAGCTGTACGGTGGTCTGCCATTCTTGCCGAAGCTGGGTAAGGGCCGGGCGAAAGGAAACGTCGTTGCGGAGCTGGCCGCCGACGATGGCACGGGCGCCCTGGTAGATGGGCTGGTTGGCGTCGGCGAAGGGCCAGTAGTAGGCGGTCCATAGCTCGGCCAGGCGCGCGAGTGGCACGGCTACAGGCTGATGGGAGCGGGCCAGGTCGGGGTACAGTAGAGCGAGGTCGTTGATGGCCCGGAGCAGGGCGATTTTGTAGCTGTTGGTTTTCTTATCGTGCTTGAGGATAGTGGCAATGGCTTGTTCGCCGGATAGAGGGGGCATGGATTCCGGTTAGTTGCGGTAATCAGCTTTGAAGGATTGAGTGGCGAGTAGAAATTCAGCTATCTCGGATAAGAGCTGCTTCTTCTCGCTGAAGGTTAGCTGGTTGAATGATTTAGCGGATAGGTTGGCTTTACGGGCTGCCCGTACCTGATCATAAACGCCTCGTCCACCCCGTTGGATAAAATGACGGTATTCGTTGGATTTGTAGTGCTTGGCGGATGTAGTGAAGAATCGGTCAGCTTCACTACTGGATACAATGCCATACATGGCTAACTGAGGCGAATTGTAGTTGCCTTCAATGGCTACGGTAAAGGTGTTGCCTACCGCACGTATGGTCATACTAGAGTGGTTGCCGTCTATCTGGCTTCTCCGATCTACCTTCTCCACGATATAATCGAACAGAATCTGGCCAAACTCCACTTGCTGAAAGTGTTTCTCTTCCTTGTTTAACTGGGGTGGATTAGCGAGGGCGGCTGGTTGCGGTTGGGGCGGTACTGCGCCTACCTCGTGCGGCGTAATGAATTGTGCAACAAACTGGCGTAGCTGTGCGAGTTCTTCAGGCGTTTCTAGCTGCCCCCCTATCTCAATGGAGTTACCTATCGAACTGCTCAGCAAATTCAGAGAAGCAATGATGCCCGTTGTTTCGTTGAAATAGAGCTTTGCGTGCAGGTTGGGAACCAACCGGGGTATGATGCCAATGCTCTCGACCTGCTCTTTGCTTTTTAGATTCGAGGACTCATGCCGGATGTAGAATGCAATATTGACACCTCGGTTGCGCGCTGCTACTAATGCACTAGAAACTTGCTTGGAGTACGAAAGGTCAACGTAAGGAGAGACAAGGACTAACTCTTTTTGAGCTTCTAAAATAACGTCTAGTAGTTGGCCGCTAATCTTGTGGGAAGGCAGAATTTTCATTTAAGAATCTAATGAACTAGTTGGTTGGTCCGTTGTCTACTTGGGCTTCGATGTTTTGCTGGGTGCTGGTAGCAACAGCAGAAAGCAGGTCGAGGCCGGTGGCGGCTTCGATGGCGTCGACGCTGATGCGGTGCTGGCCCCAGTTAGTGCTGAGAGAGCTGTTGGGCATATCGATGGCAATGATGCGGGTGCTGGCGGTGACGCGCGTGGCATCGTCGGTGCCGGTGGGCAGGATTACAATGACCTTCCAGAGGCGAGCCGGAACGGTGACGCGGCCGTTGTCGAGGGTTTGTGTGATGCCACCGTTGGAGCCAGTACCACCGCGGCCGTAGGAGCCGCAGATAATGTAGACCTCGTTGCCGCTGCCGAGGAAAGTACGGGTGTAGTCTTCCAGGTTAGCCCAGGTCTGCTGGTTGTTGCGCGGGGCCTGGGGTACCATGTTGGTCATGAGGAAGGTAGCCGAGTTATCGGCGACGGTGTTGGTGCGGTCGGCGCTGGGGCACATATGGCCCCGGTCGAAACCTGAGTTGCTGAAGCTGGAAGACTGCACCTGATACCAGCCCGCAGGTAGGGTATTATCAGCGCGGAAATCGTCCTGGCGAGCAGCGGAGCCGCGCCAACGGGTGTCGAGGTGCCAGCTTACCCAGTTGGGAATGCCCCGGTCGCGGTGGTAGGATAGGGCATACTGGCGCTTACTGAGCAAGTAATTGGTGGGCTGATTGGCGTCGGGAGTAGCGCCGCTGGGGTTGCCGAGAGTCAGGTGTTCGGGAAGCGGCTGCGTAGGAGCCGGGTCACTGGTAGTGGAACAGGCGGTAGCCAATGCCCCTACGAGGCCCCAAGACAGCAAGGAAAAAGCATGAAAGCGCATCGAGCACACCAAGAGAAAAATACTACTCAAATGTAGCTATTCAAGCTGTTAAAATGGATTGTAGTACACTTTTGTACGGGTCGAATTCACACCTTAATAAACTAAATTTATTAGTTTATGTAACTAAATTGATTAGCATACACTATACTTGCCGACACACTTGTAGCAAGCATTCTGTATGTCTGACCTGACATTAGTATTTGGGAACCTGCCGCCGGAGCCGCTGTGGGTGCCTGTCATTGACTTCCAGCTTCCCTGCGGCTTTCCTTCACCGGCCGACGATTATCAGGTGGAGTTGATGGATTTAAACCGGATATTCTTCCGGAACCCGGACTCCAGCTTTCTGGCCCGTGCGACGGGGGAGAGTATGACGGGGGCCTTCATTCATGATGGCGACCTGCTGGGCATAGACCGGAGCGTGACGCCGCGGGATGGGGACGTGGTAGTGGCCTGGGTGGATGGGGCCTACACGGTGAAAACCTTGTCGAAGCGGCCGAATGGGGTGCGGCTGCTGCCGGCAAATCCGGCGTATGAGCCGGTGGATATTAAGTGTCCGGATGAGGTGCGTATTTGGGGCGTGGTGGTGGTGGTGCTGCACACGCTGGTACACGAAAGCCGTTTGGGTTTGAGCTATGTTCGCCCTAGTTGATTGCAATAATTTCTACGCTTCCTGTGAGCGGGTATTTCGGCCCGAGCTGGAGGGTAGACCGGTGGTAGTGCTATCGAACAATGATGGATGCATCATTGCCCGCTCGAACGAGGCGAAGGCGCTGGGGCTGAAGATGGGCGACCCGTACTTTCAGGTGAGGGAGTTGCTGCGGCAGCACGACGTGGCCGTCTGCTCGTCGAATTACGAGTTGTATGGGGACATGAGCAGACGGGTAATGTGGTACTTGGGGCAAGTGGCGCCGGAGCTGGAAGTGTACAGCATAGACGAGGCGTTTCTGAATCTGTCGGGCATGACGCGCTACCTGGGTGACTTAACCGAGTACGGGGCGCGGGTGCGGGCCGACGTGCTGCAGCGCACGGGTATTCCGGTGTGCGTGGGCATGGCGCCGACCAAGACACTGGCGAAGTTGGCGAATCGGGTGGCCAAAGCGGCCAGCAAGGCAGCCACGCCGGCGCTGTCTGGTAGCGGGGTGTTGTGCCTAGATACGGACGATAAGCGGCAGGACGCGCTAGCCAGGGTAGGGGTGGAGGACGTGTGGGGCGTGGGGCACCAGTACGCGACCAAGCTCTACGCGGCGGGCTACCGTACGGCGGCTGACCTGGCGGCTTGCCCGTTGCCCTGGGCTCGAAAAAACCTGGGAGGCGTGGTAGGAATGCGCTTGGTGCGGGAGCTGCAGGGCTACCCCTGTCTGAGCATGGAGCCGAGCGAGGGTGGGGGAGCGGTGCGCAAGTCTATTGCCTGCACCCGGTCGTTTGGGAAGCCAGTAACGGCTTTCGAAGACGTGATGGGGGCAGTGGCCACGTTCGTGTCGAGGGCGGCGGAGAAGCTGCGGCGGCAGGGCTCGGCGGCGCGGGTGCTGACGGTGTTTGTGAGTACTAACCGGTTTGGGAATGAGCCGCCACCGTTTACTCGTTCGGCGCTGGTGACGCTCTCGGTGGCCACGGATGATACGCTGGAGCTAGCGGCGCAGGCGCGGCTAATGCTAGGCAAGGTGTGGCGGCCGGGCACACTCTACAAGAAGGCTGGGGTGATGCTGGATGGATTGGAACGGGTAGGGGAGCAGCAGCTCGGGCTGTTTGAGCAGCCAGCGGCCGTGAGTGGCAAGCGGATGGAGCTGATGGGGACGCTGGATGCGCTGAACCGGCAGTATGGCAAGGGAGCAGTGATGGTGGGGTCGGCCAGTGTGCGGAAAGGTGTAGGAGCCGCTTGGGAGATGAATCGGGAGCAGAAGAGTCCGGCCTACACGACTAGTTGGGGGGAGTTATGGCGGGTGTGGGTGTGAGCAAAATGTCTGCGTAAACCCTCATTCTTGTCCCCGAGGCATTTATTTACTCCTTATTTCCATGCGAGCTATCATTGCCGAGCTTTGCTAGTTACTTAGCTATTATTGTGCTTTAATATTTCGTACTCTGCATTCTAGTACCTCTTGATAAGTTCAGATAATTCTATAGCTGCCCCTTCTATTGAAGCGCTGAGGGGTGAAAACTTTATGATTGCGGCCTATCAGCGAGGCTATCGGTGGACCCGGCAGCAGGTGCACGAATTGCTAAATGATCTAGCCGAGTTTAAGCAGCGGGCAGATTCGGGCCTCCGCTACTGCTTGCAACCGATTATCGTCCGTGGGACCCAAGAGAGCCGTGAGGTAATTGACGGGCAGCAGCGGCTAACGACCATTCACATTCTAATAAGTTATCTGCAGCGCGATACGTTGGATCCGGAGTTGTTCTCTCTGTGCTACGAGACTAGAACCAAAAGCGCAGAATTTCTAGCCACGTTGGCTAATCAGACGTGGCAAAGCAGTCGGGATAATATCGATTTTCATTTCATGTACTCCGCCTATAAGGCCATTGAGAGCTGGTTTGCGGAAAAGGCATTGGGACAAGATATCGAGGAGGATGAATTAAAGAGCCTGCTGCTCACGCGCTGTTTCGTTATCTGGTACCAACTGGACGACAGTCAGACAGCGCATGACGTGTTTGTGCGCATTAACTCTGGCAAGATTCCGCTGACCAATGCGGAGCTTGTTAAAGCACTGTTTCTAAAAAGCCGAGACGGCGAGGATACCGAGCAGAGCCAAGAGTTTGCCTTGAGGCAGCTAGAAATTGCCAGCGAATGGGACCAAATGGAATCAGCGTTGCATCAGGAGGACTTCTGGTATTTTTTGAACCAAACGGCCCCGATCCAGGCGACTCGGATAGATTTTATCTTGCAAAATCTGACAGGAAAAGAAGCGACTGCACAGGATGCCTTTGCTATTTATCACCACTTCAGCGAGCTGTCGGAGATGACCACCGTAGATGGAGTACTGAGCCAGTGGCAGCAGATCAGATACCGCTTTGAGGTACTCGCGTATTGGTTTGACGACAGACAGCTTTACCATTTAGTAGGATACCTGTTGGCTATTGGGACTTCCCTGAATGAAGTACTAAAGCTAGTCCACAATTGTACCCAATCGGAGTTTCGCACCCGCTTGAAAGCATGGATTCGGACAAAATTGCCAGCAATAGATGATATTCCGGCTCTAAACTTTCATTCAGACAAGTGGAAAATTCACCGAGTGTTACTGTTGTTTAATGTGCTGCATTATGGCAAGCATAGCAGTCAGCGGTTTCCATTTCATCGATTCAAACAAAATAGTAGCAACGTTACAATCTGGAGTTTGGAGCACATCCATGCCCAGAATTCGGAGTTGCCTCGGGGAATCATAGACCTAAAAAAGTGGCTGGAGGAGCTACGCAGCTACGTGGTGGGGGCTAGTATGACTGATGTGTCGGAAAGTAAAACTATAGGTCGCTCGATGGCCGAAACAACCCATGAGCTACTCGCTGCCATGGATGCCGCCGGGCAACAGGAAGAGTTGTCGCAAGAACAGTTTCTTGCACTACAGAGGCAGGTATTTGCCCTGTTTGGTCCGCCCGATTCACACAGTATTGCTAACCTAGCCCTGCTTTCCACGCAGGACAATGCTTCACTTAACAATGGATTGTTTGCCGCGAAACGGCAGATGATTTTGCAGCGGGAGCAACAGGGGGCTTTTGTGCCACTGGCTACACGCAACGTATTTCTAAAGTATTATTCATGCCCCCCACGTCACCTAAGCTCCTGGACCATAGCAGACCGGGACGATTACGTGAAAGCCATACAGGACAAGCTTCGCGACTTCTTTATTTCTAGCGATGCCGATTTCTAATATAGACAATGCGCAGATTAGCTTCTGGGAGCTGATTAAAGACATGCGAATCCGGATTCCGCTGCTACAGCGCGACTATGCTCAGGGACGGGAAGACCGCCAAGCAGCCCTGGTACGGAAGCTATTTCTTGATGCCTTATATGAGGCCCTAACGCAAGCACATAAGGCACCGTTGCGGCTTGATTTCGTGTACGGGCAGGTGGAGAATACTACGCTGCTACCCCTAGATGGGCAGCAGCGCCTGACTACCTTGTTTCTGCTGCACTGGTATGCGGCGGCCAAAGCCCGGGTACTATCTATTGCCAGTGAGCGGCTGCGCAAATTTAGCTACCAGACCCGCCGCAGCTCCCGGGATTTTTGTCTGGGTCTGGTCGGGTATCAGCCGATTCTTACTGATATCGCCAACGGGAAGGCACTCCAAACGAATATAGAGGACGCGGCTTGGTTTCAGCCAACCTGGCGGCGGGACCCGACAGTAAAGGCCATGCTTGTGATGCTGGCCGCTATTCATGATAAATTTCAGGACATCCCCGACCTGTTTGCATGCCTGACAACTGAGCCGGCGCCGGTAGGCTTTCATTTCCTGAATCTGACGGATGTGGGGCTTACCGATGACCTATACCTGAAGATGAACGCCCGAGGAAAGCCGCTCACATCATTTGAGAAGTGGAAGGCCGCGTTTGATCAACTGCTGGCAAGACACGAAAACGTGCATCAGGATTTTGCGCGGAAAATGGACAACGAATGGCTGGATTTCTTCTGGCGGCAATACCAGGATGCTCCGGAGAGATTGGATCAGGCGTTTGAGGACTTTATAGATTTCTGTACCCGAATGCTGGGAGCCCGGCAGCAGGCTGGAAAGAAAAAGACCGGTGAAGCTGTAGTAGACTCTTTTGATCTGTACCGGCAGGTGTACGCAGACGAGGCAAATGTGCGGTTGCTAGAGCAGATGCTGGACCAGCTAACTAGCATACCTGAAATGAAAGCCGCAGACTATTTTGGGCAGCTCTTTACCACGCAACGGGAGCAGGCCAAGGTGCAGTTGTTTGGTAATGGGAAAGTGCATCTGATGGCGGAGTTGAAAAATGCGGATTACAAAGTGCAACTGTTACTGTACGCTCTGCTGCAGTACGGCGTGCGGGTACGTCCACTTACAGCTATAGATGATGCCCTGCGGGATTATGTACGCGTAATACGCAACTATCTGGAAGGGCGGCGCCGGCGCCGATGGTGGGAAACCAGTTTCGTATCTGATTTAGATGCTGATAATTTATCAGCTACCCTAGCTGACCTGGATGCCTTAGTTCCGGTGGCGACAAAGAATATTTATGACCATTTAGCTACAGCTACCCAGCCGCAAATCGATAGCGCCTGGTACCGTTTGGAGCAGGAGAAGGCACAGTTGCTTAGAGGTAGGCCAGAGCTGAAAGAGTGGGTGCATCAGCTGGAAGATCTAACCGTATTCCGGGGGCAGCTAACAGGATTTAAGCTAGCCGCTAATCCTACGGATACACATGGCTTAGTAGCCTTGGCTGATAAACTACCGGAGCTGGCCCAGGCAGCAGTAGCAATATGGTCGGATGCAAGTAATAGTAATCTAACAGTAAGAGCGCTAATTGCTGAAGATGATTACTCATTTGGCATCGGGAACGACAGATGGTTCTTCGGTTCAGCTTCCGACTTATATCCAATGCTAACCGATGACAGTCAGAAAAAAGGCTTTTTGCCCCAGTTCTTGCAGCGATTTGCGGATACGCCAGGCTCTGACGCGTCCGCTAGGCTGCAACTGATGATTGATCGATGGCTGGAATCGGCTACGCCGCAAACGGAAGGCTGGCGGTATTACTTCGTGCGTTATCCGGCGATGACGAGCGGGTATAGTTCGATGCTATACCATTGGCCAGAGGACCGGGACTATGAACTGCGGTGTCTGTCGAAATCTTCATTAAAGGGCTTCCATATCAATCCGTATGTGCGCACGGTTATCAGGCTTCTGAACGACTCGGCACGCTGTAGTGAAGAAGGCTCGCGGGACCATGATCGGGAGTGGAGCCCCCTATGGCTGTACGCGGTACCTACAATGGATGGCGAAGCGGTGGACTTACCCTTCTACTGTGAGCAGCAGGGCTGGCGGCTAGATCTTGACAGAAAAGAATCACTGCGATTAGCTCCAGAGTTGATAGCTAGATTTAGCTTAACCAAGATTGAAGATTTACAACAGTACTGGTTATCAGACTTAGCTGGATCTGACCGTATTAAAACTGCAATTCAGTTCATTGATCAACTATATCGGCAACCATTGCTGATGGGCTAAGCTATCACCCGTTTAGGAATATATTAAAATCTAGTTTGCTATAAAATTGCCATTGAATAGTAGGGAGTTGACTGGCTTAACCAAGCATCAAAAGAGGAAGTAGATAAAAAATATTAGTAGTTTAAGTATCTACCGCCAAAAAATACCTTCACGATTCAATTCCTGACCCCAGCTCTCTTCTTACTAGCATATCGTGCTGATGAGCTTGCAGGATACTGCTCTTGAATGAACCGAAATTTCTATATAGAATCTAATTATGCCAACCCTTGGTAACGTGACAAGTAGGTCGACATAGTTCTCATAAGCGGAAATTTGAATAGTAGGATACGGTCGTAATTAGCTACTACATACATTTCATCTTAGATTTGACGATACAGTAGTACATACGTTTGTCAAGCAGTATTCATATCTAGTCTATCCTCTACTTAGGCTCATTCTACCGCGTTCATCAAGCACTGTGAGTTTAATCTACGTTGCCTGTTTGGACTTGTATCTTGCCTAGAGGCCATAGAGTTCGATTGGCTGGTGGCGAGCAACTATCCAGCATCAAATGGTCATTACTGACTACCACACGAAATATTTCGCTCACGAGTTAACTCGGCGGTTTCCGTCGGATGACAAGGGTAAGCTCTCTTCAGCTCTGGTAGATGCGCGGGTAGATTTGAATCCTCATCAAGTCGATGCCGCCTTATTTGCTTTTCGGTCGCCATTGGCTAAAGGAGCGTTGCTGGCCGATGAGGTAGGCCTAGGTAAAACGATTGAAGCGGGGTTAGTGCTCTCTCAGAAGTGGGCGGAGCGCAAACGGCGCATTCTCATCATTGTGCCGGCTAACCTGCGCAAGCAGTGGTACCAGGAGCTCACGGAGAAGTTCTTTCTTCCTTGTCGTATCCTCGAGTCGAAATCGTATAAGGAAGCGCAAAAGCAGGACAACCGTTACCCGTTTAATTGTGAAGAGGTAGTTATTTGTTCCTATGCTTTCGCTGCAAATAAGGACTCGGATGTGCAGGATGTGCCCTGGGACTTAGTTGTTATTGATGAAGCGCACCGGCTGCGCAATGTGTATAAGCCACAGAATATCACAGCCAACAAGCTCAAGTTCGTATTGGCAGGCCGCGAAAAGCTGTTACTTACGGCAACTCCCCTACAGAACTCGTTGCTGGAACTGTATGGCCTCATTAGCTTCATTGACGAGCACACGTTTGGAAATCTTAAAAGCTTTCGTGAGCAGTTCGCTAATCTAAATCAGGATCAGGTATTTCAGACCTTGAAGGCCCGATTACAGCCCCTTTGCCACCGGACGCTACGGCGGCAGGTGGAGCAGTATGTGCCCTACACTAAGCGGTTCTCTATTCTGGAGCGATTTACGCCGGATGATAATGAGCACCGGCTTTACGAGATGGTGTCAGAGTACCTGCAACGAGACAACCTGCAGGCGCTACCGCCTGGGCAGCGGACGCTTACCACTTTGGTACTGCGGAAGCTCCTAGCCTCCTCTACTTTCGCTATTGCGGGGGCCCTCCAGTCGATGGCGAAGCGGCTACAGGCACGGTTGGAGCGGCATGACCTGACGGAGGCAATGGCCGATGCCATTGAGGAAGACTATGAAGCCTTTGAGTCGACGGCGGATGAATGGCAGGAACACGAGCCACCAGTAATCCTGTCGGACCAAGATAAGGCGGCACTGCAGCAGGAAATACAGGATCTGCAAGGTTTTGCTACCCTAGCGGCCTCCATTAATGAGAATGCTAAAGGCCGCTCACTGCTGACTGCGCTACGCACCGCATTCGCGAAGGCGAAGGCTATTGGAGCCGAGCAGAAGGCCATCATCTTCACTGAGTCGCGCAAAACACAGCACTACTTGTTGACCTTATTGGGGCAAAGCGAGTTTGCGGAAGGCATTGTGTTGTTTAACGGCAGCAATAATGACTTAGGCTCCCGGCAGATCTACAAAGAGTGGTTAGCAGAGCACCGAGGCTCCGATAGGGTAACTGGCTCGCCTACGGCTGACATGCGCTCAGCCTTGGTAGATTATTTCCGGGAGAAGGGGCACATCATGATTGCTACTGAAGCGGGAGCGGAAGGAATTAACCTGCAGTTCTGCTCGCTGATCGTGAATTATGACTTACCGTGGAATCCACAGCGGATCGAGCAACGCATAGGTAGGTGCCACCGCTACGGGCAGAAGCATGATGTAGTAGTAGTCAATTTCCTAAACACTAAGAACAAGGCCGATGAGCGGGTATATGAACTGCTGGATCAGAAGTTTACCTTGTTTGATGGAGTATTTGGGGCCAGTGACGAAGTGTTGGGAGCTATTGAGTCGGGAGTAGACTTCGAGAAGCGGATATCTGCTATCTATCATAAATGCCGGAAGCCAGAAGATATTGAGGAGGCGTTTAATAAGCTGCAGGAAGAGCTTAAGTATGAGATAAACGAAACCATGACGCTCACGCAGCGGAAGCTACTAGAGCACTTCGATGACGAAGTGCGCGACAAGCTGCGTGGGCTGAAGGATACAGCACAAGACTCTCAAAACCGATTTGAGCGGCTGCTGATGCTGCTTACGAAGCATGAGCTAGGTGCGCTGGCGTACTTTACTACTGAACAGGCTTTCGACCTATTGGCACCGCTGCCAGCGGTACCGAGGGCGCCGTTGGGGCGTTATGAATTGCCGCGTAGTACAAATGAAGCACACTTCTACCGGTTAGGTCACCCATTAGCGCAGCAGCTAGTAGCGCAGGCAAAGAATAGGGAGCTACCTCCGGCGGAAGTAGTGTTTGACTATAGCCAGCATGAAGGCCGGGTGACAGTGCTAGAGAATCTGCAAGGCCAATCTGGATGGGCTATGCTTTCTTGCTTTAGTGTGGAATCTCCGGTGCAAGGCGAAGACTATTTGCTGTTTTCGGCAGCAACGGATGAAGGGCAGACCTTGGACCAAGATACTGTGTCACGGCTGCTACGCCTAACTGGGGAGGTACGCGGGCCGATTTCAGGAATGTCGGTGCCTCGTGAGCTAGTGGATGACACATTCCAGCAACAGAGGCAAATTCAGCGCACCATTGAAGCCCGTAATGCTAACTTCTTCGAGGCGGAAGTGCAAAAGCTGGATGGTTGGGCGGATGATATGAAGGTTACGCTAGAGCGGGATATACGGGAAATGGACCGGCAGATCAAAGAAGCCCGGCGAGCGGCTACGGCGGCCCTTACCCTTCAGGCCAAATTAGAGGGACAGAAACAGCTCAAGTCTCTAGAGGCTCAGCGCAATCAGAAGCGGCGGGCACTTTTTGACGCGCAGGATGAAGTGGACCAGCGACGGGAAGAGTTGATTAAAGAAGTGGAGGGAAAGCTAAAGCAACGGATTAGCATGAAACAATTATTTGTGATTCGCTGGACACTATCATGAGCCCTGCAGGTACTATTGGAATACCAAATGAATTAGGACATGTACAGCGCCGCCTACGAACCGATTTTACCGGTTTGCTGCCTGAAGCTACCATAGGAACGGAGGCAGAACGTGAGGCAAACTTTTTAAGCCGGGCGTTGGCGGCATTTACTATTCACCGTTTGTCGGGGTGCACGTTGGTGGAAGCTGCCGCCGCCGTGGTGGATGGCTATGCAGACGGGGGGATTGATGCTATACACTATACCCCTACCTCTCATGAAATCTGGATTGTGCAGTCGAAGTACCACCAAAACGGGCGAGGCGAGCCAGCATTGGGGGATGTTACAAAGTTCCGGGCGGGCATTGACGATCTGCTGCATGGCAGATTTGAGGCCTTTGATGGAAATGCTTCGTGGCGGGCAAAGCTGCCGCAATTACGTAACCTACTAGGGTTCGACAGGCCGCGGGTACGAGCAGTACTGGCATACAGCGGTATTCATACTCTGTCGGATGACCGGCACCGGCTACTCGATGCTATGTGCCAGGCCTATTTGCCAGATGATGATTTTCTGCAGTGGAAGAGCTGTAATCTGACAACACTCTATGACTGGATTACTGGTGCTGAGGAAGCACCGGGCGTACCTGAGGTTCAACTGACCCTGCTTTACCCGGGCTGGGTACGGACTCCTTACGAGACTATTTATGGCCTGCTACCACTGTCGGAGCTAGCAGCTCTGGCACAACAGCATGGGACACGGTTGATAGCAGCTAACCTACGCGGATATCAGGGTGATACCGTTGTCAATCAACAAATCACGGCAACCGTTACTCAGGAGCCGGAGAACTTCTTCTATTTCAATAATGGCTTGACTGCCTATTGCGAACGGCTGAATGTGCATGCACAGGATAGCGCCAATACAGAGCGGAAGCGAGTTCGTGCTGTAGGCTTCTCAGTGGTGAACGGAGCACAAACGTTAGGAGCAGTAGCCGCCGCTCTGGCAGGGGGAGCTGCCGCTGAGGGGCACGTCTTTCTCAAAATCATGTCGCTGGAGCGAGTGACGGATGATATAGACTTTGCGGAGCGCATCACGCGCAATACCAACTTGCAGAACCAAGTGACGTTGCGTGACTTTGCGGCGCTGGATGAGCAGCAGGCCCGCTTGGCGCGGCAACTAATGCTAGATGGTATTACTTACCATTACAAGGAAAGCCACGACACACCGGCAAGTGATGGAGCCAACTTTACACTGCGAGAAGCTACGGCAGTTTGCGCCATCTTATTTGATGGGGAAGACTGCGAGTTCTGCGCGCGGCTGACAGCAGATCCAGAGTCATTGTGGTCGAAAGACACGGTTTATCCGGATGATGCGCTTTATCCCTCGCGCTATGCACGCATTTTCCGGGCGGAGCTAACGGGACGGGAGTTATGGCGGGCAGTGCAAGTGCAACAAGTGGTATGGGCGACATTACCGACAGAAGAAGCCAGCATGGTACGCCAAGAATACTTTACCTATGGCCGCTGGCTGATTTTACTGTTGGTATTCCTGCGCCTGCACCCTGAACGAGGAGATACACTTACGCTGACAGAAACGGATCAACGTGACATAGCCGCAATGGCTGAGCGTTGCAGCGAAGTACTATGGCAGGCATGTCTCAGCCAAGGAATTGTCGGAGAAGAAGCAAACGGCAGCTTTTCTGCTCCTACAGCCCTGCTGGAAGTCTTTGGTCGAGCAGATGATTGCAGCCGGCTACGCAAGGCATCACTTCGTCAGCTTTACACATCATAAGTACCAGACATACACAATTACACATAATTAATAGTACACCTACCCATGCCTACTCCCGACGAAATTAAAGTGCAAATAGAAGCTGTACTTCGGCAACGTTTTTTTTCAATGGTGCCCAAAATTGAAAAGCCCGGCAGAGAAAATTGGACCGAAAGCCAACACGATACTGATAGGTTATCTCGCTCTTTAGCGGCTTACACATTAGTTATGGAATGTGGTATAGACGACGTGACGGCAACAGCTGCGCTTACAGACGGCAGTGATGATAAGGGGATGGATGCTGTGTTTTTTGATCAGCTAACTAAACGCCTCATTGTCGTGCAGTCGAAATTTAAACAAAACTCGCCAAATGAGGCTGAAGCTCAAAAAACTATTAATGGCCTTAGAGCTTTACATGCTAAACGCTTCGCAGAATTAAACAAGGCGTTTCAGGATAGGCAGCAAGAGATTGAGCAAGCGCTGAGAACACCAGGGCTTAAAGTGGAAATGATATATGTATTTCTTGGTGATAATTTTAACGCTCATGCTTCTAGCGACTCAAATGCGTACGGAGTTGAAAAGAATGTAGCGGCTATTTTTTTCTCTTGGAAATATATAACAGGAGCAAATATTTTTTTACACACTAGAAATGAACAAAATCCAGTAAAAATAGTAGATGTTGTTACAATAGAAAATTCGATTTCCATTAACAGCCCAAGAAGAGCTTTCTACGGATTAATGAGTGCTATTGAGATAACACGCATAGTTGATGCCCATGGACATGCGTTGTTCAATCGAAATATTCGTCACTACTTAGGGGCAGTAGGTGTAAATCCTTCTATTTTACAAACTATAAAAAATGATCCAAGTGAGCTGTTCTACTTAAACAATGGAATTACTATAGTAGCTGAAATTATTACTCCATCACAAAGTGATAGTTTTGAATTAGTCAATTTTTCAATCGTAAATGGAGCGCAAACAGCAGGTTCAATTGCCGCAGCTGCTGCTGAAACAACTATATCGCCTGATGCCAAGGTGTTAGCTACTGTTATAGAAGTGGGACCAGATACCTTACAGGTAGGAAACCGGATAACTAAAGCTCGCAATAGTCAGAATAGAGTCAATAGTATTGATTTTGCAGCCCTCACGCCTGTTCAGGAGCGCCTAAGACAGGAGTTGGCAGCCATAGGAATAACTTACTATTATCGACCTTCTGAGGAAGCCCAAGTTGAGCATGATGACACATTCAAGTTAGAGAGTGCAGCACTAGCATTAGCATGCTTAGGATTCCCTTTGCAACCTAGTGTGCAGCCAGGGCGCAGACAAGCTAATTACAATGGTCTTGAGTTAGTTGTGACTGCTAAAAAGGAAGTTGGAAGACTGTGGGAAGCTGGATCTGTTACTACCCAACGTATTTTTGGTGAAACTTTGACTGGCATACGCACATGTAGGTTAGTTCGTATCTATAGGTTTATAGATAGCATATTAGCGGGCTCTGAAAGCAGCGAAACTGAGTACAATCGACGGATGCTATTCCGGCATGGTCGATACTTTATAATGGCATTTGTAGCCAAGGCCCTTCCACAAGTGATTAACCGAGTTGATCCTAATCTGTCGGAAGAGGATAAGACTGTGCTGTCGCAGCAAGTGGATAGGCTGGCTGAGAGAGTTTATACAGTCTCACTACCAGAGCTGGAGCACCATGGTTATCTTGCAACTTTCCGAAATATGCACCTAGCCCAGCCTCTAGCTGATGCAGTGCTTCAAAACCTGGAACAAGAAGTAGCTCAGGCACTTCAAGCGACACCCCCAATTGCCCCAACTACATGAGCAAGAAGCAACGACTAGAACTGACCTGGGTAGGCAAGGAAAACCGGCCCAAACTGGAGCCGCGCATCCTGCTTGAAGACTCTACGCTGTCCTATCACGCCGCACACCGGGTAACTGATCAAGACCAGTTTGACAATATACTTATCCAGGGTGATAATCTCTTAGCTCTCAAAGCTCTTGAAGCAGAGTATACTGGAAAGATAAAGTGCGTTTTTATTGATCCGCCATATAACACAGGTAGTGCATTTACACATTATGATGATGGTATTGAACACTCATTATGGCTTTCATTGCTACGCGATAGGTTAGAAATATTGAGTAGATTAATGGATGAAGAAGGCTCAATATGGATTACCGTAGATGATAACGAAGCTCATTATCTCAAAGTGTTGTGTGATGAAATATTTGGCCGCAGAAACTTTGCTGGTAATGTTATTTGGGAGAAAATATTCTCACCTAAAGGAACTGCTCGAGGACTGTCTGCTAACCATGACCATGTACTTTGCTATGCCAAGGATTTTGATAAATGGAAGAGAAATTTACTTCCAAGAACAGAGAAAATGGATAGTAGATATAAAAATCCTGATAATGATCCACGTGGGCCTTGGAGCCCTGATAATTTAACTGCAAGGAATTTTTATGGTGCTGGTCAATATTCCATAATTACACCTAAGGGAAGACTTATATCTGGCCCCCCTAAGGGAACATTTTGGCGTGTATCAGAAGATAAATTTAAATCCCTTGATAAGGATAACAGGATCTGGTGGGGTGAAAACCGTGACAACCAACCACGACTCAAGCGATTTTTGAGCGATGTAATGTCAGGTACAGTTCCACAAACAATATGGCTTCAAACTGAGGTTGGCAATACGCAAGAAGCTAAAAAAGAGGCTAATGCTTTTGTTCTAGATGGCCAGGAAATATTCGATACTCCTAAACCGGAGCGTTTGATAAAACGTGTTTTAGAAATTGCAACAAACACAGGCGACTTAGTTCTTGACAGCTTTGCCGGCTCTGGCACTACTGGTGCGGTAGCTCAGAAAATGGGCCGCCGATGGATTATGGTAGAGTTGGGAGAACATGCTAAGACCCACATTGTACCACGTTTACAGAAGGTAGCAGATGGTGAAGACCAGGGTGGTATTACCAAAGCAGTAGAATGGAAAGGTGGTGGCGGATTTCGCTTCTACACTCTCGCTCCGTCGCTCTTAGAAAAGGACCGTTGGGACAATTGGGTCATTAACAAAGCCTATAACCCTGAAATGCTAGCGGAAGCGTTGTGCAAGTTGGAAGGCTTTACTTATGCACCCAACCCGGAAGTGTATTGGCAACAAGGCTTCTCCAACGAAACGGATTTTCTATATGTGACAACTTCGACGCTTACGCACGCACAGCTGGAGCAACTTTCGGAGGAAGTGGGTCCAGATAGGACGCTGCTTGTGTTATGTCCGGCTTTCAAAGGAACGGCTCCTTTCGACAATCTGACGGTGCGCAAGATTCCAAAGCATGTACTGAGCCGCTGCGAGTGGGGGCATGACGATTATAGTCTGCGGGTGGAGAATCTGCCTCAGGCGCCTGTACCTGCTAATACGCAGCCCAGCCAGCTGACCCTTTTCTAATATTCCCGCCCTATCCAACGTCAGAGATGCATCGTCAAGTAAATGCTATTGCCGGCCGGCTCAGTTTGCGCGCTCCTCAGCGCCATTCTCTGGAGCTGCTCGACCGGCTTATGGAAGTATTTCCACCATTGCGGGATGCCAAGGAGGCGGACCCGGCTCAGTTGCTGGAAGTCCTACGTAGCGAGTTTCCAACGCTGAAAGACTTCGAGCGGGAGTTCCCGTCGGTGGGGTTTTCGCTAGCCACTGGGGTAGGCAAAACGCGCCTGATGGGCGCCTTCATTGCCTACCTGCACTTGGCACACGGCATCAACAACTTCTTTGTGCTGGCGCCTAACCTTACTATTTACGAGAAGCTAATCCAAGATTTTACCCCGAACACGCCAAAGTATGTGTTCAAGGGCATTGCAGAGTTTGCTATTAATCCGCCGGCCGTTATCACGGGTGAGAACTATGCCGACCGAGTCGGTGACTTGTTCTACGAGACGCTGGCTTGCAAAATCAACGTCTTCAACATCTCCAAGATCAACTCGGAGGTACGAGGTGGTAAAGCGCCCCGCATTAAGCAGTTGGGGGAGTACTTGGGGGAAAGCTATTTCGCCTACCTATCTAAACTGCCCGATTTGGTGCTGCTGATGGACGAAAGCCATCGGTACCGAGCCAGTGCGGGGGTTAGGGCGCTTAACGAGCTGCGGCCTATTCTTGGGTTAGAGCTTACGGCCACGCCGTATGTGGAAACCACTAAGGGTCCAGTTCCTTTCAAGAACATCATCTTTGACTACCGGCTGGCCAAAGCCATGGAAGATGGGTTTGTGAAAGAACCGGCCGTAGTAACCCGTAAGGATTTCAATCCCAAAGGCCTGTTGCCAGAGGCTCTGGAAGATCTAAAGCTCCGGGATGGTATTCGGCTGCATGAGCAGGTGAAGGTGGAACTGGAAACATATGCCCGGCAAACTGGGCAGCACTTGGTAAAGCCCTTCGTGTTGGTTATTGCCCGTGATACTACGCACGCCGCGCAACTGCTGACCCATATCAAGTCGGATGAGTTCTTTAAGGGAGCCTACCGCGACAAGGTGATACAGGTAGACTCCAGTACCAAGGAGGAGGAGGTAATAGAGCGGCTGCTGAAAGTAGAGCAGGCCGACGAGCCGACGGAAATTGTGATTCACGTGAACATGCTGAAAGAAGGCTGGGACGTGACTAATCTATACACGATTGTGCCATTGCGGGCGGCCAATGCTCGGGTATTGATTGAGCAGAGTATAGGGCGGGGCCTGCGCCTTCCCTATGGCAAGCGTACGGGCGTGGAGGCAGTGGACACGCTAAATATCGTGGCACACGACCGGTTTCAGGAGATTGTGGACGAGGCGCGGCGGCCGGGCTCGGTGCTGCAGTTGAAGGAAATTCAGCTGGATGATTCGTCGTTCTCGCAGTCGATTAAGACGACCGTTTCGCAATCTATGCTGGCTAATCAGCTGGGCCTAAATCCGGTGGCTGGCCCTGGCCAAGCTTCCGTAGCCGGGCAGACGACTACTCCACCCGTATTTGCAAAACCTGAGGAGCAGCAATTGGCTCAGCTGGCCTACGCTGAGATTAAGCGCCTAGCCAATAGGCCCAATACAGCTCCTCTCCAGAGTAACTTGACCAGCTCCGAAGTGCAGGCAGCCATCGTAAAGGCAGTGGAGGCTCGGCAACCACCCCTGCAGCTAAATTTGGAGCTCGATAATACGGCCTCTAAACCTGACGTGGCGGCTATTGTAGCTAAAACTTTCGCGCTCATCAAGCAGCAGACCATTGACATTCCGCGGGTGTTAATTGTGCCGAAGGGAGAAGTAAGCTCGGGCTATCATTCGTTTACGCTGGACCTGAGTGGGATGAAATATCAGGCTATTCCGGATGAGCTGTGGATTCAGCGGCTGCGGACGGGTGATAAGACCGTGGTGTCTCTGGGCCGGGATGGTGTAGAAGAGCAACGGCTGGAGGACTACGTAGTAGCGGGCTTAGTCGATTTCGACGATGTGAACTACTATGAACATGCTGACCTACTATATGACTTGGCCAGCCAGGTGGTGCAACATTTTACGTCTTACCTAACGCTCGATGATACGCGGCGAGTATTGCGCAGCTACCAGAAGGAAATAGCAGGCGCGGTGCACGTGCAGATGTTGGCGCACGCCTGGGACGAGTCGACAGATGGCTATGATGTCAAGGTCAGCCAAGGCTTTACGGAGCTCAAGCAAAGCGCTTATACAACCTCTGCCAACGAGCCAGTGCTCGACTACCGCGTGGCACCAACCAACAAGAGCAATATGCCTCGCTACCTATTCGGAGGATTTGAGAGGTGCCTATACGCCGTACAGAAGTTTGACTCTGACACGGAACGCGCACTGGCTGTGATTTTGGAGCGGGATGCTGAAAAGTGGTTCCGGCCAGCGAAGGGACAGTTTCAGATTCACTATCAGGAAAACCATGAGCTAGCGGAGTATCAGCCTGATTTCGTGGCGGAAACTGCGGAGGCTATATACATGCTGGAGCCGAAGAGTACAAGGGAGATGAACGATGCTATTGTGCTGGCCAAACAGAAAGCTGCGGAAACCTGGTGCGCTCATGCTACTGAGTACACGAGCCTAACAGGTGGGAAGCCATGGCAATACGTGCTAATTCCCCACACAGCTGTAGCTGAGAACAAGACCCTGAAGGGACTGGTGCGGGAGTATGGCTCGGCTGTGTTAATTACTACTAAGTCATAATCCTCCTTCTGCTTACAGATCAACTATATGCCTGTACTGCATACCCGCTCGGCTCATTACCATAACGGCCATTTCTATGACCCTGAAACTCATGAGCGGCTGATATTAAGTGATGGAGTTGAGTTGCTATTGACAGCAATGCCATCCGCGTTTTTGCCCTTTCAACCTGCCGGTGATGATTACAACCCGCAGCGGGTGCGGACTGAGGAGGATATTCGCCAGCAGCTTATGCAAGACCCGAAAGTTTCTGAATTCTATCGGTTGATGGAGGCCGGCAGCGAGTTGCGCTTTGCCTTGCATCCGCCTAAGCCTCCGGTACCAGGGGCCAAAGTAGCTGAATACATGTTTCGAGTACGGCTGGATGAGCCTCTGTTCGTGTACATAAGTGCCAACGCAGGTAAAGAAGCTGACACAGCCAAGCTCGTGGATAGCGCCTGCCGGGTAATACATGCAGAGCGCACCAATCAGTTCTTTGACAGTGCTCCTGACCGTCTGCGCTACTTTGAACAAGTATTTGCCCTTTCGCTCAATAGCCTCATCAAAAACACTTACGTGCACTACTTCCAAAATGTGGGGGCACCGGGACGGAGCGCATTTGAGGTTATGCTTGTGGGCGATACCACGGAAACTCTAAAACAGCTGCGCAAGCGGGTGTTGTCACAGCGCTAGCAATCGAACCAATAATCTGATGCCTGCACCGCTCTTTTTCCAACCGGTCGATTTGCTGGCCTTTCAGCGTCGACTGCAAACTAACCCGCACTATAACGCCACCAACCCTGCCGACAAGCGTTATGCTGAGCAACTCAAGGCAGGGGTTTTTGAGAAGACAGCGTATTGGGGACAGCAGGTAGAGCGCCGGTTATCACCAGGGCGCTATGAATACGTTATGCGTCAGACCTGGACGCAAGGCACGCATTTTCGCAAGTATTCGTGGGCACGTTTTTTCCTGTTGGGGACGCCTGATAAGGCGTTTTACTTCACGCTAGGCATTGACTCAGGCGAAACCGACGATGCACGACGTTTGGCTGCTGAAGAATTGGCACCGCCCGGACCGGCCTTGATAGTAAAGCTGGATGGTCACTTTGCTAGTGACGGCACTCTTACAACTGCACAGTATGCAGCGGGTGAGGCCTTGCGCCAAACACTACCACTAGCAGCGCGCTGGTGGCGTATCGGTCCGGAGCAATTGCATGACTATGATTGGTCGCGGCTGCTAACAGAAACGATGAGATTTGTGCAGCAGTATGAAGGTGACTTGCTTCGCATCATGGAGGCTACGCGTCAATAGCTACTAATCAATTTAGACTAGCCACACAGCTGCTTATAGGACAACTTGTATGAGTGACGAATTGATTCTGGCCATTATTGATCGGGCAAATGGAAGTGCCAACAGTGCTATCCAACTGCTTTCGCAGGAAGTCATTGCTCCTGATATAACGTTTGCAGAGGTCGAAGTTCGGCAGCTGCTTTCCTCCTATTCTGGAAAGGAAGAGCATACTTCTTTAGATAATTTTTACCTCATTCGGCATGCTGGCGAATATGCGGCAGCAATCCAAGATGCAGAGGCTGGAGACCTACATTGGGTGGTAGCACCTGCCTTTCGAGGGAAAGGAATATTACCACCTGCTCTGCAAAAGGCAGTGTTGCCCCATCTTTTTCAAAGCCGTGAGTGGCAGCAAGTCACTATCAGCCGAGGGGTAGCAGGAGACTTTTTTGAGGCTTCCAAGCAGGTGGCTCGGAAGGCGGGTTTTATGGAAATCTATTCTACAAAAGACGAATTCATCTTCCAGATTTTGAAGCCAGGAATACAACCACGGAATGGTTAATAACACTCCTTTTGCCATCCGTTTTTAAAATTCAAAGTTCATTCTATGAATCCGCAAAAAGTTACCGCTCAACAACTATTCACAATGCAATGTCGCTATCTGGTGCCTTTGTACCAGCGACAGTATGTTTGGAACGAAAATGACCAGCTCAAGCCCTTATGGGAAGATGTATTGTCTAAAACACTGGAGTTAATGCGGCCGAATATTGGCCGGCAGCCCCGCAAGCACTTCATGGGGGCTGTGGTGCTCCGAGGCTTGGTCGCGAGTGGGTTAGAATATCAGACGTATGAGGTAATAGATGGGCAGCAGCGGCTAACGACGTTGCAACTATTGCTATTGGCACTACGGGACTATGCTACAAGCAAGTCGTTGCAGACTGTGACTACCATACTGAATGGTATGACGGAAAATCCGCCTCTTGGTGGCCGGGAGTACGAGCGGTGGAAAGTGGTGCCCACCACACGTGACAGGGCTGACTACGAGGCAGTATGGGAATCTAAGTCGCCGGCTATGCTGCTGGAGCTACGGCCCAGGATTATGCTAGTTAAGAGCAAGCGAGCTGCCCCGCGCCCACATCTCATTGGGGCCTACGAATATTTCTCACGGGCTATCAAAGGCTTTGCAGAAACCAATGAACAGCTCGAAGATGATACATTGCCAACTCCAGATATGGTGGAAGTTACTCGGCGGGTAGAATTGTTAGTGCGGGCCATAACTATGCAACTGGAACTGGTGCGTATTGATTTGGACCAAGATGATGATCCGCAGGTCATTTTTGAAACACTGAATGCCCGAGGGGCTCGATTGTTACCGGGAGACTTAGTGCGTAACTTCCTGTTTTTGGAAGCAACGCGCCAGTTCCAGGTTCAGGCCGAGGTAGAGAAGCTTTACAACACGTACTGGTTGCAGTATGATGACACTGAGTCGGCGGGTTTTTGGAAAGCGGAAGTCCGACAGGGGCGTTATAGTACTCAGCGGTTTGAACTGTTTCTATTCCATTTTCTAACTAGCCAGCTTCGTCGATCCGATGAGGATATTCAACTGGGGTATTTATATCAAGCTTTTGGCGACTGGTGGAAGCGGGAAACGACAGGAAACGTAGAGGAAGTCTTACAGACATTACTCAAATACAGCGTCTTCTATCGTCGCCTAGTAGAACCTACAACCAAAACAGATCGAGTGGCCTTGTTTGGTCGGCGGTTGCGCACAATGGACCTTAGTACGATCTATCCTCTACTGCTCTTTCTGTTTGTGGAACGAGAAGAGCAAACGAAAGCAGAGGCTGATGGTATTGTCAGTGACCTTGAGTCGTACTTAGTGCGCCGGGTAGTGTGCGGTTTACCAGCTCAAGCCCTTAACCGTGTCTTCTTGAAGATGGCAACCGAATTGCGTCAACTGGCACTAGTAGGACGTGATGAAGTCAGAAATTATCTTTTGAACCTGAGCGGTCCGACAGCGGAATGGCCCACCGATTCATTGTTCCGGCACCGATGGCTCACAACTGCAGCTTACAGCTCACTGAGCAAGCCGCGTATTCGGATGATCCTGGAAGCAGTGGAATGGCAGCAGTACACGAAGTTTCAGGAAAGTGCTCGGCCTGTCCTGGACAGTGCGACTATTGAGCATATTTTGCCCCAGAGCCCTACAGATAATGAGTGGCCATTGGAAGTAGCGCAAGGCGCAGATGATGAGAGCCAGCAGTCGGCACAGCAGTTGCGCCACGACCTGATGCACACATTTGGTAACCTGACCCTTGTTACGTCACCATTGAACTCTTCTATGAGTAATAGTGCCTTTCACATAAAAGAGCAAGAACTATCGAGTCAGAGCACGCTAATGCTCAACCGCTATTTCAAGCTATATAATATAAAGGAATGGAATACTAAGGCAATTGTTGCACGAGGAGAGCGGCTCTTTGAAATTGCTACAGATATATGGCCGCGTCCTGCAGTGTTGGTAGTAAGTGATGAGGAAATTGCCGACTTAATAGGATCATAGATGTCAAGTGTAATAAGTCTCTGTAACTGATTGATCAAAAACAGATCTTTTCATTTACAGCAAAAAGCGTGAAGCCCAACTACATGTAGTTGGGCTTCTTTGTACATGCAGCTAAAATAATTTCAACTATTGGTAGAATTCAACCAGCAGATTAGGGTCGTGGATAGTAAAAGTAACTTTTGCTAAACGGCCCTTTTGGTAAAAGAGTGAGGAAAGATCAGGATTGAATGTCTCTGTTCTACCAGAGACATTCATGATATCCTTGCTCCATAGAACTCGGTTATTAATTGTTGAAATTTCACCGAAAGAGAAATCCATTTTGATGACTTCATTAACGTTGCTGTCATGGATACTTACATGCAACTGATTGTCAATGATATTTGCCTGGATTGTGTTATTTGAAGGCCCGCTTTTAATACATGCACCTTCATGCCACACTTCGAACCTGGTGTAAGGAAAGTTGAACGGTTTTCTTGCTATTGGGCCAAGTGACTCGTCAATATTTGTCGGAAAATTATCCCAGTTTTCAGTCATGTTTCTGTCTTATTTAAGATACTCTATATCAACTCCCCGATCGTGCATATGAAGGATGCATTTGTCTACTACACCATTAGTTAGGTGGATAGTCAAGCCATAGTTGGAGAAAGAAACACCAGTAGCGTCTGACCCGTAACCTCTGAGAACCACTTTATTGCTTTCCTGTTGGACTGCTTTCATCTGCTTAGGCGCCATCATGATGTTGTTCTGCCACAGTGGATGGTTTCCATCAGAGTTAAATGCGGTAACCGTGTAGCCTACGCCATCAATGATGTTAGGCTCTACTTTAATTATCCGACCGGCTCCGCCATGAGGTCCTGAGATATGTCGCCCACCTTCGTAGCGTAGATGGTCTGACGATTTGAATACAAAGTTTAATACCGTTTCCTTTTTAGGAGCGGAGGAAAAAATGTCAAAAATTCCCATTCAAATAATTACTTAATATGATGCCTACTCTTGTGCGCTTTTCGGCTTCCGTGTTTTGTATTTTTGTGAGATTTTTATTTAAAAAGCATTAATACAATTGCAACAGCGACACAGGTAATAGTTGCAATCTGGATAGCTAAAGTAGTCTGCCTTGATGAACGAATTTCACCAGTCAATTTTTCACTACGCTGCTCGAATATATCAGTAAGTGATTGTATTGTATTCTGAGTGTGGTTTTGACTTTCGCTTATGCGCTTTAAAATATTTACTTGTTGGTCTTCAATCAATTCCAGCCGATCAGCAAACTTAGCGGCGTTCATGGAGTCGCGGAAAGCCGTGAGGCTAGCAGATATGACCTGGAGTCGGTCGGTGATGGACGTAAGACCGTCTAGCTGCTTGCCAACTGAAGATGTAAAGTCTTGCTTGGCTTGGTGCAGTTCCTGAATCTGAGCGGTGAATTGGGTGTCGAGGGCGGCGGCTGACTCGGTGAGCGTCTGGCGCACGAAGTCAGTTTGGGTGGTCACGCCTTGCTCGTGCTGGGCAGTGATGCCAGCTAGGATGCGGGGTTGCTCGGCTAGGGCCTGCTGCAGGGCTTGGACCGTCGCTTCGGCTCCTTGGCGTAAGCCTATTAGCTCTTTTTTGATTAGACCTTGTGTTTCATCGGCCTGACGCTGTGCGGATTTGCGGAGGGTGATGATCTGCTCGTTGGTATTGCGCAGTTGCTCGGTTTGGAGCTTTTCGAGCATCTTCCGGTGGTTCGCCTCGATGGTCTCAGCGGCATCAACAATAGCTACGGCGGCTTCTTGTACCTGCGTAGTTATTTCCTGGGCTTTACCGATTTCGGTGGTATAAGAATGGAGGCGGGCAAGCTCTTGCTTGAGGACTTCAAAAGAGGGCTGAACGGCAGACATAATGGGGTATTAAGCAAGGATGGCCGGAACGGGGCGGTTGTCGAAACGGAGGTTGAATTCCTGGAGCCAACGAGTGTTTAATTCCAGCTCAAGTTGGTCGGTGATGTGGGTGTTGATGAAAGCCGCTAAGTAGTGGTCGTAGCGGCCTGCTTCGGTGGCGAACTGACGGGCGAATTCCAGTAGGGCCTCAGTGCTCAGTTGATCTTGCTCCTGAAAGGCGCCAAATCCAGCCAGCAGCTGGGTACGGCCCTCCTCGAAGATGCGCTCAGCCTGGCGCTCTTCGGGCTTGCTCAGTTCTAGCAGCAGAGAGGTGAAACCACTGAGAAGTAGTATAGCGCCGTTAACCCTATAAAAGCCCTCTTCAATTAAACGGCGGCAGGCACCGCGCAGGTGCTTGGCGTTGTCCTTCTCCTTGCCCAGGTTGTCAGGTGGGTTGCGGAGGTAGTCCATGTACTTCCACAGCAAGTTTTTGTCGAAGTGCTTGCCTTTTTGGGTGTCCGTGGGCAGGTACTCGTTGCGGGCGTACTTGGAGTTGAAGTAGAGGTCGAAATACTCACTCAGGTTTTCACCGTTTAGGCCCATTTCGCAGGCATTGGCCATAGCGCTAATGGATTCCTGACGTTTGGCGGCGGTTTCGGTGTAGGTGAATTCTAGTAGGTTCGTGAGGCAGGCCTCCAGGATGGATTTGGTCTGGGCCTCTTGCTCTACAGCAGCGAGGCGGGCGGCGGCGCTGGGGGGCGTGGTATAGCGCAGCAGATAGCGTCGATATGCCTCCAGCACCTGTTCAGGAGTTTGACGGGGTGCGAAATAGAGCGTAGTAGAACGGGCTCCGTAGTCGATGGTGTAGTCGCGCACGACGCCGAGCAGACAGAGGCGGTGCACGGCTTTGAAGGTATCTTCTTCCTGGCGGAGCTGCGGCACCAACTCGTGAATTAGTTGCCGCAGGTCGGCGGGTACCTGCAGCGAGACACTGTGAGCCTTCTTGTATTCTTTGCCCAAGTTGGCCAGAAACTTTTCTGGGGTGTGTGCGAACGCAGCAGCTTTGCGCAGGATGGCAACGGGCAGCTTAAGGTTGAAGGTGGCAGCGGCTTCGCTGATTTCACGCAGGGTACCGTTAGTGAAGCCCAGAGTAAGCGCCTCGGGAGCCTCGCTGAAGCTTACCTCTTCTAAGCGGGGCAGGATGCCGGGCGTACTGGCCATTGCGCTACCGCCACTTAGAGCGTGCACTAGGTTTGCTTGAGAAGTGCGCGCTTTGTCGGGTAGCTCCGTGAGCAAGTAGTTTATCGTCCAGTCAATTACCGTTTGCGCATCCTCGGTTGAAATATGGCCTTTGTTGAGGAGCTTACCGCGGGGGGCTGAGGCTTTGGCAAGGTCAACCAAGCCATACGCGGAGCCGTGGCTTTCATTGAGGTAGAGGTAGCGGGCCAGGGAGTCTCCTTTGGGAACGTAGAGGTTGGCCGTGATAGTGAGGTCAGGAAATTGAGCGGCCAGCTCCGCATTAATTTCTTCGCACTGCTCGGACGTGGGGAACGTGATGCGAGTCAGTAGCTCCCGCATTACGCTGTCCTCTTTGTGTTTGCCTTTGAAGGCATTGGCCAGGAAGTTTTGCTGGATTTCGAGGTCGTTGGGATAGTAGAGGACGTAATTGACGGCCGTAGCCCGGTCGCGGCCCGCGCGCCCCGCTTCCTGCACAAAGCTCTCGATGGAGCCTGGGTAGCAGACGTGAACGGTGTAGCGGACGTTGGGCTTGTCGATGCCCATCCCGAAGGCTTTGGTGGCCACCAGCAAGTTTAGCTCGTTGGCTTTGAACCGGGTTTGCATGGCGTCCATGGCGGCGGTTTCGCGCTGCTGGGTTTGCTCGGAGGCGTCTCCGTCGTCGGAGTTACCGCCCATGAAGTAGCCCGTTTTGAGGTGCGGCAGGCCTTGGCCAGGCTCATTGAGGGAGTACACTACGTTGCGTACTCCGGAGGATATTTTGTGGCTTTTGTGTGGGCAGAATATTAGACCGGCGTGTGGGTATTGGCCCTGTTCATCGGGCGCAAAGAATGTATCCTCGCGCAAGTTCGGCACTTCCCGAACTGTTACGGGTTGGTCATCCTCCAGGGAAATGGCTGACTCACCGTTGACGCTAATCAGGTCCTGGGCTATGCGCAGCAACAAGTCAGTCAAAACCTTCTTTTTAGCGACGCCGGCAGCGTCGAAGCGGAAGGGGTCATTTACCTTGATGGGGAGGATGCGCACATGCAGCTCTTGCCGAGCCGACACCTCGGTGCGCACAATAGCTTCATCTTCGTGCTCCAGGTTAAGCTCACGCTGCACGTCAGCCAGCACGTCGAAGGAGGCGGTGGCGGTAAGTCCGTAGAGAGGAATGGGCTTGCCGTCGTAGGTGCGGCAGTGGATACGGGCATTGGCGCCAAGGCGTAGGTAGGGGGTGCGAAAGTCGTGGCCCCACTCCGATACACAGTGGGCTTCGTCGATAACGCAGTAGTTGAAGCCGACTTTGGGCTCGGCGCGGTACATATCCTGGAGCTTCTGCCGAAACTCGGGAATGACCATGCGTTCGGGGGAGATAAAGAAAAATAGCAGCTCTCCGCGCTTGAGTCGAGCTAAGCGCAGCTCTCGTTGGATTCGGGAGCGGATGGAGCCATTGACAAAGGAGGCTGCGTCGATACCGTTGTCCTGAAGGCCATCGAACTGGTCGAGCATGAGCGACTTGATGGGGTCAACCACTAAGGCTACGCCTGGCTGCAGCAAAGCGGCTAGCTGATACGTCAGGGATTTGCCCCCGCCAGTAGGCAAAAGACCTAGGACGCTTTTTGCTTGCAGGCCACGGCTGATAATGGGGAGTTGGCCGTTGCGGAGCCCCATTTTGCGGAAGATATTCTGGACGAAATATTCTAGAGCTGCCTCGCGGGGTTTCTGATCCTCGGGGATGCTGTAGGCTGATTCACTGCTGCCGTCACGCTCAACGATGGGTGGATACGGGATGAGCGGGGCCGTGCGGAAACGGCGGGCCTGCTGGGGCGCGTGGGCAGTGCGGAGGGTAAGGCAGGGCGTTTGACGCAAGGCAGGTGCGTGGGAAAAGCCGGGACGCTGCAGGATGGAAACATCAAGCAGCAAATCGTACTTATCCTCTGGGGCTACTCCAGGCAGTAGCCGATGGATTGTGAAGCCTGGATCGTCAGTAATTGACGGCTGCTCAAAATCAGCTGATGTCTGTACATATAACTCAATGCCCGGCATACTGCGCCCGAGGCCTTGAAGGGTATAGAGTTGTTTTAGTTGCTCGAAAAGGCAGGTAACGCCCCACATGGCACAAGGCAGGTCGCGCTCAATAATGGCAATGCGCCAAACTGGTTTGTGAGCTGGCAGGATGCCGTTGAGCATACATTCCAACAGGGTGCGATGAACGCGGGCCACTGCTAAGGGCCCAAGGGTCAGGCCCAAGGCAGAACGGCCAGCGGGCGTGTCGAGGAGGGGCCGCTCGTAGTTGGTTCGGACAAGCTGAAAGTAGCCGTGCTGACTAATAGCTTCCTGAAGTGGCGTGAGAGGCCGCTCTGGATTGTCAAACTCAATGGTTTGTAAGCGTAAAGGCCACCAGCCAGCATCCCGAGCGGCTTTGTCGCGGGCGACATCCTTGCGGTGTTGGGCTTCATCTTCCCAGTGCTGGCTACCATCGACTTCTAGGATGAAGCCGGCAGTTGGTGGGCTGCTAGTCAGTCCGTTCCGGTACCATGGATAGGGTAAGGGAATCGTAAAATCTAATGACTGGTCGGTAAAGTCCTCGGGGTTGGTTTGGAGGAGCTTGTGTAACTGCTCCGCATCGTCGGGGGCCCATTCGAGCAAGTTGCGCAAAGACACTTGAGGTTGCGCCAGCTGCATGAGGTAGGCCCCATCCAGCGCGGGCAGGATGCTGGTTAAGAAACGGCGCTCAAAGTCGCTGCCGTGCGATTCCCAGCTTTGCAGTTGGTGAAACATCTTGGCGTCGGTACCTAACCGGGGATCAATGGGATGTAGGGCTCTCCAAAGCCACTGGGCCCACAAGTCGGGTTTAGCGGGTGGGGTGAGCAAAAATGCCCAAGTGCCTTTGGTAGCGGCATTTTCGTCTTGAGCAGCACCTTGTGGCCAGTAGGTTTTGAGTGTCGCTTCGGCCAGGAAAACGGGCGCACGGGTGGGTAGGCCACGGCTGACAAGATTGGAAGCTACTGCCCAAATGGCTTCGTCGTCATGCTCAATGCCAGGACCATCGAACGGAACGGAGGACTCGACTTCAAACCAAGATAGGTGGTGAAGTAGAGCACGGACTTGAGAGGCTGGTAGAGGGTGTTGAAGCTTGGAATCGGATAAGAATCGGATTACTTCCTCAATGGCATATCCTGCCTGAAGCTGAGGCATAATGAATTCGTAAGAAATAGATGAAAACTGCTAAAGAAAGCAGATGCTAAAGATAAGTGGGATAATGGCCCTACAAAACTGGTTAGCGACTGAACAACACTAATTCCTAGACTAGGATAAGACAGTAGAAGGAAAGTACCAATCCTCTAGTTAGGCTTCAGACGAATTGCGCTGGCTTATGACTTGAGATGATGAGATGTGTAAGCAAGACTGCGCAAAATATTAAATGCAACTACTGGGTAGATGCTGTTGCCTAAGGCGTGAAGGGCGGCGTTTCGGGCGGCAGGATCCAACCGCTCGGGAAGCCCATTAGCTGTTCGTAGAACCTCACTGAGAGAGGCGTACCGGGGGCGCAGTTGTGGTTGAGCAGGAATGAGGGAAAGGAGCAAAACTGGCCCCGCGTCCGGTTCTTCTGGGAGGGGGGTAACGTACTGTTGCGGCTGTCGTTGGCTACGGGCGTGGGCAACCAGCCAAAGCCGTTCGCGGCGGTGGTCGGCATCTGCGGCAGCAGCTGGAAGTAGCAGCGGCGGGAAGACGGAATAGCCCGCAGCCTCCAGGTCAGCGCCGATTTCTTCGAGTACCAGCCGTGTCTACGAGCAAGCAGGCCCCGAACGTTTTCTGCCACGACCCACGCGGGGCGGCACTCGACCACGCAGCGAAGCATCTGGCGCCAGAGCGTGAGGTCCATCGTGCCTTTTCCAGCAAGGGAGAAGGATTGACAGGGGAAGCCGCCGGTAAGCACGTCAACTGTGCCAACGTAGGGCGTAGCGGTGGGCCAGGACGTTGAGGCAAAACAGGTTCTGTTCGACTTAGAAAACGGTGGGCCAGCCTATCCACTCAGCAGCAAGGTCAAAGGCGCCGGGCAGGTGCGGACGTGGGAGCGTGGGGAGTTGCTACCCTTAGAGGGTGTGTGGTATAGAGACGAACTATTAGAGATTTATCCGCTAATATTATTTGGTTTGGGGAACGTCGATCAGTTAGGATAATCATTCATAAGTAGCATTTTTAATCATAGTCTTCATCTCTCATCTTATTTAGATTTTCTATCTGTTTCGTGAGCAATACTAAAATTGGCTTGATTTCGGTTTCAACATGCTCAAGTAATTTTTTAGAGTACTCTCTTAGTATTGTGGCCTTTACCTCATGTCCGTCTCGAAATGCAACACCGGACATTAATTTAAGCGACTCTGAAGTTTGCTCAAATCCTTGGACCACCCCCTGTCTTTTTGCCAACGCTTCTTGCAGTAAGACGACTTTGGTCAAGCGTTTTGACAAGTTGTTAACTGATACATATTCCATTATTGATTAAATCATTAATAGTAGAATGGTTGTAGATGAGGATTACACTGGTTGTAGTGGTCATCCGACTGATCTTCTATTATAACTAAAGAGTTATGAACTGCTGCAAAATTCATGCGGTGCTCTCTGTCGTCGTATTCACTTTTAGGTCTAGATAAAATATTGGCAACGTCACGCAAAGCAAATGCTTTATCATCGTCTCCTATAGCATAAGCATCACCTGACGCTTGGCGAAGCAATTTTACAGCTTCTACTCTTCCTTCATCAATACCATAAATTTCTTGTAGTTGTCTCCTGAGGTAGAGTATCTCATGTTCACGGTTAGACAATAAACCCAAAGAAGTTCTTAGTTCCATGCTTAATCTGTAAAACGTATGCAATGAATACTACCAAATTATAACCTGCTTAGCAAAGATGCCTATATATAAGCAAAGTAGGTAGTAGAAGGGACGTTTTAATGCTACCAATAGCAACAGGCTAGCCAGTTTGGGGTGGTGAGTTGGGGCGATATTTCTCGGCCAGGCGACGGTCTTCGGCGCGGTGGCGGGCGTTGATGAGCTTTTGAGCTTTGGGGCAGGGCTGCCAGTCGGGGCGCGGGTCGCGCCGGGCGGCGGTGTGGGTTTCGTCGCGCAGCTGCTGGGCTTGCTCGGGTGGAAGGAGGCCGCGCTTTTCCTTTTGCTTGATGAGGGTGAGGCGCTGGCGCAGGTGGTCGAGGTTGGGGTGGTCGGGCGGGAGCTGGCGGCCGATGCCGGCGGCGAGTTGGGGGGCGGCTTGCTGCAGCTGCTTTAGGGCGCTGTTTTCAGCGGCGGTGCTGCGGGCTTTCTGGTCGAGGTGCTGCTGTTCCAGGTGCTGGGCCTTCTTTTCGAAGTAGGTTTTGAGTAGGGCGTAGATGGTGGCGGGGTCGAGGGCCTGGTAGAAGATGGTGCCGTTGGTGCGGGCCTGTTTGAGGGCCAGGACGATGTCGCGCAGGGAGTCGTGGGAGTAGGTGAGCAGCAGGGTGTCGGCCAGGTCGAGGATGTCGGCGGCGGTGGGCTTGTCGGGCACGCGCACGGAATCCACGAAGGCACGCAGTATAACGGCCAGCAGCTTGCGGATTTCGTCGGGGCCGTGCTGGCGGCTGAGCTGGAAGAGCTTGGGGGCAGCGGCGGCCTGCTCCATGGTGAGGCCGACGCTGAGCTGGGCCACCAGGATGGCCGTAGCCTCGGTGGTGGGCTGGCTAACCAGGGCGCCGAGGGTAGAACTGCTCGTATAGCGCATCAATTGTGCTGCCGGGCTGGGGCCCGCCGGGGCCGGCAGGTGCCCCGTGGAGCGGGACTGGGGGAGCGAGTTTGAGGCGGTTGTCATGGGCGTCGTTGAGCATGAAGCGTTGGGCGGTGGCCAGCCAGTCGCGGCGGCGGGGCGGCTCCCCGGTTTTTCGGTCGCGCCAGAGGCGCACTTTCTCGTGGTAGAGGCGCAGGTCGGCCAGAGCGTAATCGGTGCCCTGGAAGGCTTGGATGAACTTCTCCACGTCGGCGTACTCGGACTCGGCGAAAGGGATTTCCGGGCGCGGCAACCTACCAGGGCGGGCCGCGGAAGCCTGGCGAATGGTGGCCGCGTGGGCACCCCGGCGAGGTGGTGGAAGGGAGCCGACGGCGGCTGGTGGCGGGTCGTCTTCCCGGATGACTTCCACCACTGAAAGCCCGTCATCGGTCGCAATAGGCCCCTCTATTTTTTTTTCGGGGTGCGGCGCCTCACTACGACCGAAGGGAGTAGGTTTACCAGTAGAGAGTTTACTACCTCCTGTTTTACCATATAAGGAGTGTTGGGGCACTTTTGCCCCTGATGCGGGCGGCATGAGGGGCAGTTTTGCCCGTGGTGGTTCGGGCACTTTCACCCTCGATGAATTAGCAGCATTAGGGGCACTTATGGCTCCGGTGGCGGGCTGCTCGGGCGATTGTGGCCCCGACGCGGGAGCAGCATAAGGGGCAGTTTCGCCCTGGATGCTAGGAGCGTCGGAGAGGTCGGTGAGCTGGCAGGTGCTGGGCTGGTAGCGGGTGTGGCTGGGGTGGTAGTGGAGCAGTTGCCAGGTGTGCAGGTCGCGTAAGACAGCCCGGTAGGTTTTCTCGTTGCCGATGTGGGCGGCGCGCATCAGGTCGGCGTGGTTCAGGGGTAGGCGCTCAGGGAAGCGGGCGGCATTCCAGGTAAAGAACAAGGCCCAATACAGGCTGACGTGGTGCGGAGTGGCCGCAGGCTGCGCGGCTAGCTGCTGGTGGGCTGCGCGGGAGTGCTGAATGTAGTTCATGCATGAGCGGGCACAGGAATCAGGGGAATAAGGGCGGTGCCGGTTTCCTCGGTGGGCTCAAAGAAGTCGAGCTGGCGGTAGTCGGTGCATTTGCCGCGCAGGGCGGCCTCCACTTCGGTAGTGGCGGCTTCGAGAGCGGTTTCCAGCAGGCCGGCGTAGGCGTAGGTAGGCTCTTCCTCGTCGAAGGAGACGTAGGGGCTGGCCAGGTTGAGTGCCTTGCCGCCGGCCAGCTGGCGCTGGCCGATGAGGGTGACGCCCCGGCCGCCGTTGCCGAGGCTGAACCCGGTAAGGGTGAAGGCCTCGAAGTGAGCCGGCAGGGCGCCAGGTGCATCCTCGGGCCAGTAGGTAGGCGTTTCCGTTAGCTGCTCGGTAAGCAGGCAGAGGTGGGGAACCAGTTGAGCCAGGCGGTGCAGCAGGTCGGGGTGAACCTGTTCCTGGGCCGTGAGGGTGAAGGCGCGGGGTGGGGCGTCGTCGGCGCGCTGCTCGGTGAAGTCGCAGGTGAACTGCTGGTGTTTGACGCGGGCCTTCTGGATGCGGATAATGGAGCGCGGGGCCGGGGCGTCGGGGCCCACGATGGGCAGAAGTGGGATGGTCATATGGGGGTAGAATCGGGTGAAACGGGGGTAGAAGAGGGTAGGGGGCCGGGTTGGAAGGTGGCCGGATGGTAGCGGCGCGGGTAGGCATCAAGCGCGGAGCGCCGGAAACCCAGTCCTTTTCGTTGATGCGCACGCCCTGAATGCGGCCAGCTCGGCGGGCCCGGAGCAGAGCACAAATGCTCAAGCCGATGTAAGTGGCCGCCTGGGCAGTGGTCAGCACCACGTCGGGCGGGGCCGGGGGCGAGAGGAGTTGGGCCAGGGCTGCGCCCAATCGGGCTACCTCGGTCTGGAGTGAGTGCCACTCGGTTTCGGAAACAAGCACGACTAGCTGCATGGAACTGGATAGTAAGGGTTAGACCATATCCAGGGAAACCGGCAGCTGCCGGTAGTAGCGCGGCGTCAGGCGGCCTGAGACGAGGGCGAGGCGGTGAGGTAGCGCACATAGCGGGTTTGGTAACGCTTGAGCTCGGAGCGGTAGAATCCCCACTCTTTCTCGTTGATGCGCACGCCTTTGAGGCGGCCCTGGCGCCGGGCCTTGCGGATGTTTTCGGGCTTCATTCCAAGCAAGGCGGCGGCCTCGCGGACGCAGAGCACCGCGTCGGGCTCGGTGGGGGAGCTGGCGCGTCCCTGCTCGGCAGATTCAAGCTTTTCGAGGCGGCCCAGAATCTGGCGCCACTCGGGTTCAGGGATGAGAACGACAGTTTGCATCAGGCTTCAGAGATTAAGCGGGTGGCTCGTTCCCGAACCTGCCGGCGGCGTTCAATTTCGGCTTCCGCCGTTTCGAGAAAGGCTTCAATCAGCTCGCGGCGGTTGCTGCGGCCGTCGAGGGCCTGATACATGGCCGAGCGGCTAACCTTCAGGCCCCGCCCGGCCAGCAGGGTAATAGTGTCGCGGACAACAGTGTTGCCAGTACCCAGCCGCTGCAGTATTTGCTGAAATTCGGTGGGCTCGTTCGTATTCTGTCCCATGAAGTTGTGTATTCTAGTGTACAAGTAAAGATTGTTTGCTACCTTGGCACACAAACATAAGACTCTTTGAGTGCTAATAATACACTAAAGTGCCAAAAAATTATGGAACACACCGCAGCCGCTCCCGCTTCCGCACCTTCCAGCGTATCTGATCGGATACAGCAAATCCTGGATCATTATGGCTTAAACGTTAATAAAGCCACGCAAAAGCTAGGCTACAGCACGACGAGTAAGCTGTATAAGATTCTCAAAGGTGCGGAACCCAGTTATCCTACTTTGGTAGACTTTTTGGGTATGTGGCCGGAAGTGTCAGCGGAGTGGTTGCTGATGGGGCGGGGCTCGATGTTTCAGGGCGGCGTGACGGATACGGGCAAAGCCGCGCCAAAAAGTGCGGCACCAGAAGCCTCAGCCAATCATAAGAGTTTGTCGAGCCTGCGGGTGGTAGCCGTCACGGTGGACAAGCTGGGCAACGACAATACCATCCTGATTCCGGCCCGGGCTCAGGCGGGATACACCCGTTCCTACAACGAAGCGGCTTACCTGGAGCAGATGCGGCCCTACCAGATACCGGGCTTCGAGCATGGCTCGTACCGGGCCTTCGAGGTGAATGGGGACAGCATGGAGCCGACCATCAACCACCGCGACATTGTGGTATGCAGCTACGTGGACCGGTGGGACTTGCTGAAGCCGGGTGAGATTTACGTGGTGGTGACCCAGGAGAATATTTTGCTGAAGCGGATACCGCGGCGGGTTACCGACCGCAAGGGCATGGTGGATCTGCTATCGGACAATTCCACGGTGAAGCCCTACGACCTGCCGGCGGCTGATATCGTGCAGATCTGGATGGTGCTGGGCTACATATCCACCTACATTCCGAGTCAGCCGGATATTACCGTGGAGCGGCTGTGGGACGTAATTGAGCTGTTGGGCCACGACCGGGGCGAGGTGCGGCGCTACCTGCAGGAAAACAAAGACGGCGTTGGCGCCAATCAGCACGGCGGGAATGAGGCCCGGCCGTTAAACATTTAAGGTGGAGTATTTCAGGTTAAGAAACGTTGAAGCAGCACTGCCAGAGGCCCCGTCTACTACCCTGTAGACGGGGCCTCTGGCAGTGCCAGGCGTTCGGGTAACGACGTTTTACACCAGCATGCCAACCGCCTTACTGAGTGCGGTGAGGCCTTTCCAGCTTCGCAAAGTGGCCATTGTTGCTTCCGCTGGCCTACGCCCACTGCGGCCGGCAAGGTCGGCGTATAGCTCTACCAGCTTTTTGGTGTTGCGCAGCGGAACAGCGGGCAATTGGGGAAGCAGAGCATCCAGAACCTGCTGTAGCGCGGCGTCGGTTACGGCATCAATGGCGCGGGCCTGCTGCAGGTTGTCGGCCAAGCGCTGCACCGGGACGAACTCGGCGGTGAGAAACCTGCCAAGCGTGGAGCCTAAATCAGCGGGAATAAGTCGGCCCGTGGCACAAGCCGAGAGGAAGACTTCTAAGGCCAGGGCCCGGCAAGCGGGAACCTTGTGCATCAGGCCCAGCGCCAGCAATAAAGTGGTAGGCTCCGGGAACGTTGGGCCGGGGCCCAGCAACTCCTGCAAGGCCGCCTGCACGACGTCTCGCTCGGTGGATTCAAGACCATCGGCCCAGGCAGCTGTGCGCACAACGTGCCAGTGCAAGGGCGCCGGGTTATGGGGTATCAGGCTGGCCACGAAACGGTAGTCGTGGGGCAGCAGCCACCCGGCCTGGCCCATGGCCCGGAAGCGGGCGTGCTGGGAATAGAGCAGCAGCGTTGATGGGGGAGTCTGGCTGGAGTACTTGCTCGGAAACTGCAGCACCGGGTATTGGTGGGTAATTGTGGGCTTGCCGGGCTTCCACTGCTCCACCCACGTATCGATTTTGATTTCGAAATGCCACTCAGGAGTCCACGGGCGAACAACACCAATGTACTCGGTCGGAATTATGGCAGTCAGCTCCTCGAACACGCCAGTGGGCTGACGGGTGCGCGCGGCCACCGCCCACAGCCACGGCCACGCGTCGGGTAGGGTGGTAGGGCCTCCGGCATTACCGGGCAGCAGCTTGCCCAGGCGCGCGGTTAAGTGCTTGAGCACGGAGGTCTTCGTCGGAGGGAATGCGGGTAAAGGGTGCAGACCTGGCGTCAGCAGCCACTGCAATAACTCGCGCAGCTCCGGACGTTGCAGCCGGGGAAGCCGGGTCAGGGCTGCTTGGGCATCGGCCGCGTTTGCGTAGGCCGTGCGGGCTACCGCCACAACCAGGTCAAATGGGTCCGGCTCAGCGTGGGCTGCCTCGTACGCCAATAACCTGTCGACCAAAACGGAAGGGGCTACCCAGTAGGGAGCATGCGACGGGGTGCTCAGCAAGGGCAGGCCGGAACGGTTGCGCAAGTGGTTTTCGGCGGCCGCGAAACGGCGTTGCTCCACCAGCACCAGCGGGTCGGAAGTGTCCTGGTCGAAGCGCACATTTACCCTGTTGACACGCTCAGTGGTGAAACCCTGTGCCCAGCCCAGTACCAAGGCTTCAACCAACCCGCGGTGCCCCGTCAGGCCGTTGTCCGCAATAACAGCCGTGGCCTGCTCACCGGTTTTGTCTTTCAGGGAAGGCCGTACCTGCACCAGATAGGGAAGCAGCAGCTGGGCGTAATCAGTCGGGAGCTGAGTTTGCAGCCCTAGCAAGCCATCTATCCACCGTTCCAGTTCCAGCACGTTGTCGTGGTGCAGCACCTGGCCCGTGAGGAACAGCAATTCGTGCCAATCGGCGACGGGTACTACCGCAGTGGTGGCCGACAATTCAGGCACGAAATCGGACTGAGGGATATAGTCGGCGCCCAAGGTTAGCGCGGGCACGGGGGTAGGGACCAGCCATGGGGCCAGGAGTTGCCGGGCGCCCGTCGTCATCAGGTCGGCGTAATCGGCCAGGGAGGCCACCAATTCTGCCGTTTCATCGGCCGAGAGCAGCGGCTGCCTGGCTTGTAGCAAGGAGGCGAGCAGCTTGGCCGCTTTCGTCTGCACGGCAGCATCGGCGCTGGCCAGAGCGGCCACTGCCAGTCGGCCCAGCTCCGGCGCGAGGGTAGGGTTGCGCTTAAGCAGCTTGTCGAAGCCACTCAGCAAGGTGCGCTGGGCCGTTTTGAGGTCCTGACGGGTAACCAGCCCTTCCGCGTACAGCAAGAGGGGGGCCGGGTCGAAGGCCGCATGCGACCAGAAGGCTTTCAACTGCTCCAGCGCAAAGTTGACAACCTGCGGCTGCGCATGGGCCAGCAGCTCAACCAGCTCCTGTTGGCGGTTCAGGCACTCTTCCGGGGTAGGCTGCAGGGCTAGGAACAAGTTTTTGAACCAGGTCAGCAATGGCCGGCGAAAGTCGCGCCGCAGGGCCACCAGACTACGCGTGAGCAGTTCCGTCCGGGTAAGATGGCCAGTTGCCGCCAGATGCAGCAGCACGTCGAGCCAGGTGACGTACTGCTGAGCTACCCCCGTGTAGGCCTGGGTTGAGTCGACCGTGGTGTCGTAGTCGAAAAATCCCAGCAAGTCCCGCTGGATAACGTGAGCGGTGGCCTCAAATTGCTGCAGCAGCTTTTCCGCGTACTCGGGGACTGGCTTGGTTTCGCGGCGGTGGTAGCTTTTCAGATGCAAGGAATGCGCCAGCGTGCGGCTGAATAGGGCCGGCTCGTGGTCGATGAGTTTCCGCGCTTCCATCTCCCGCAACAGGAAATATTCGGGCAGGCCCCACGGGCCACCCCGGCTTCTGCGCTCAAACCATTCCCCAAACCAGTTTGGCCGGGCATGCTCCGCCACGGAGAAAAAGAAGTCCTGGTTAACGGCGCGGACGTTGCCTTCTCCCCAATGCATGCCCAGGGGTTCGGTCAGCCCCAGGGCTTCTTTGCGGGTGTACGTTGCCACGCCCGCCAAAAACAGCATGGCCAGCTGCGGTTCCGTGCCCGTGCGCCCCCAGGTAGAAGAGCCCAGCTGGCGGATTTCGGTTAATTCCTTGTGAAGCGCCTTGGTCTTGGCTCGAACAGCCAGTTGCTCTTTTTTGTCGAGGGCTAACAACACAGGCACTAGTTGGTGCACGCTCTGATGGCGAATGATACGTTCGAAAGTATCGACTACTGTCATAGGTAATTCCGGAAAGACGGGCACTAACGCCGCAGAAAACAGCTGGTAGACCGACCTACAGATAGCGCATCTGCGCCGCTAAAATGTGTTTGCACGGACCACGCTGGCCCTGGTGACTGCTAAACCACGGGCAAGTGCAGCGGGGCCCCTCCGCGCCGCCCACTACCACCGTGTGCCACACGCCGGTGCCGCGTACGCGCGCCTCGGTGCGGCCGCCGGGCCCCACACCCACGAGCTGCACATCATCGGCCGCGTCAAGCAGGGCGCGGGCGTTTTTCAGGCGCGGGTTCAGGCTCAGAATGCGGCCGAGCTTAAAGGGTAAGCGGCGGTAGAAGTGCTGGTTATCGGCCAGGTCGAAGCCCAGCAGGCCCATGGCCGAAAGGCTGGCGCAGAGCCGTTCCACGGTGTTGGGCGCTAGGTTGTGCTCTAGCGCAAACAGGCTGGGGTTGAACACCTCGTTTCCGCGGAACAGTTGATTCGCCCCGCTCACCCACTCCGCCGGCAATTCTTCCATGAGCGTGTCGAGCTGATTGCCTTCTCCGGAGAAGCCACGCCACACATCGGCCGACAGGGCCAGTAGAAAGCGCTGCCCGCCACCGAGCTCCAGCACGAAGGCCGAGGCCTGACCGTCGGGCGTAGCGTAAACGCGTACGGCTTCGCAGAGGGGCAGCAGCCCGTCGAGCAGGCGCAGGCGGTGTACCCCGCCCACCCGCACGGCCCCGGCAGTGGCCACCGGTACGAAGCTGGGACGCGGGCCCCGCAGCACCAGGTAGTAATCGGCTTTGGAGGAGCCCGCCGGAATGCCCTGCACCAGCTGAATAGCCTGAACGCGGGTCAGGCGCAGTTTTTCCTCCATTAATGCCAGGTAGGCTTGCACGGACGTCAGCCCCTTAATCCAGCGTTCGGGCAGAGCTACTTTCCGCTCGACGACTTTGCCTGCAGCGCGCTCCAGCACCACTTCCTGCTGGCCTACGGAAAGCAGTACCGGCTCGGTGCGGGAGATGCGAGCCAGGGCGTTGACCATGGGCTCGTTGAAGTCGACGTTGGTGGTGCCGCTGCTGAGAAACTCCCCATCCAGGGCCTCCGGGCCCATATCCAACCGAGCATACACGCCATTGCACGAAGAAAAGGCTTCGAAGCGCAGCTGACCGGCACCGGCCGTCACGATGGGGTCCCGCAAGGCGGCGCTCTGGGGCACAAACCGTGAGGCAACGACTTTGGCTAAGGTGCTCAGCGCACGGGCCGCGAGCCAGGAATTGCGCAGGCGCCCCCAGAAAAAGCACGCGGTTTCGTTGTCAAGTCCTTCCTCGGAAAAAGCAGAAAGCAGCAAGGCAGCACCATCCGGGCGCTGCTCTAAAGTAGAGGGGCGGGCGTAGGAGTAAGCAAAATCCGACATAGTGCAGTAACAGCCTAATTAGCTTAGCAAGCTACTGATTTAGCTTCTTACCCTGTGCATTAAGTAGGCCCGTATCCTTTGAAGCGGAACAATGCATAAAAAGAGCACCGCAGTAGATATTCAACGTCCAATTCTAAGCGGTGCAATGAGCTCCTTCCTAACAAAAACAACCGGGCTAACTGACGGATCAATCCACCAGCTAGCCCGGTTGTCAAGCACAAGCGGGATGATTAAGCGGCCGTAGCAGCCACGCATACCTCCCCGGCTACTAGGGGAGTGTTAGCAGTGGTAGCGGGGCCATCCCAGGCCAGCTGCAAGGCTTGGTGCTGAAAGTCTTCCACCATCTTGGCGTAGTGCATGGTCGTTTGCAGCTTGCTGTGGCCCATTACCCGTTGCAATACAGCCGGCGAAACGCCGCGGAGCAGGCTCTGGGTAGCAAAGGTGTGGCGGGCCGTGTGCATGGTGAGCAGCTCGTAGGCGGGCACCGATGTTTTGACAACCTGTCCGCTAACCACTTCCATGGTCTCAACCGGCGTAACCAAGCCGGCCAACTGGCCGAGGCGTTTGAGGCCACGGTTCATCACCTGGTTGGCGTAAACGGGGAGCAGGCGCAGACGCTCGGTGTTGGCGTACTGGTTGAGGATGGCTTCGGCAGCGGCCGTGAGGTAAATGCTCACCGGGCGGCGGGTTTTAGTTTGCACCAGCTTGAGAATGCGGTGGCCGTTCCAGGTGTGCAGGTTGGCGGGCTGAAGTTGCTGCACGTCGGAGTAGCGCAGGCCGGTGTAACAGCAGAACAGGAACACGTCGCGCACGGGCAGGAGCGTATCAGGTACAATGGTGGTGGCCAGGGCCATGAGGTCGGCGGCAGAGAGGAAGTGCTTGGGAGCTTCCGTCCACCGCACCTGCATGCGGCTCAGGTCGAGGGCCAGCTCAAGGCCGCGCTCCTGCTGCAGGTGACGCAGGAATTTCTTCACGTCCTTGAGAATGGAGAAGATGCCGTTAGGGCCTAAACCATGGGTAAGGCGCAGGAAGTGGATGAGCTCGTCGTGGCGGGTAAGGGTGTAGTCGGCCAGGTAGAAGGCCTTTTTACTGCGGTGCTGCTCGAACTTCTGCAGCCAGTTGCGGGCCGTGCCGTAGTGGCGCAAGGTGTTGAAGGCGAAGCCCCGGCCGCGCAGCACCTCGCGGTACTGATCAAACAACTCTACCAAGGTAGGCTCGGCTGGGGGCGCCACCTCGGCTACGGGGTGTACGGCTTCGCGCAGCAGGGCCGGGGTAGGGGCCGTGCCGGCGGTGCGCAGCTCGCGGTAGCGGGCATGCAGGCGCAGGGTTAAATTTTCCAGATAAGCGTTGGCATCCTGGTAGCCAGGCAGGGAGCGGCGAAACTGCTGCTTGTCGCGGTTCCAGTCGGCGGGCCGGCACTTTTCTTTGGTGGTGGTTTGCAGGCGTAGGCCGTCGAAGCTGACGCACACGAAGACGGGGGCCAGGCCGGTGCGGTCCGTCTTGTCTTCCCGAAGGGTGAAGGTTACCTTCATTTTGGTAGCGGATTTGGTAGCGCAAATCCGGCCACATATAGGAATTAATCCCGAGAGGGCTAGAATGCAAAAAGCCTGAAAAACTGCTTCTGTGACCAGATATGCAGCTTTTCAGGTTTTTTGGAATTGTATTCTAGTACCCAGAGCCGGGGTCGAACCGGCACATCTTTCGATATCGGTGTTTGAGACCGACGCGTCTACCGATTCCGCCATCTGGGCATTCCGTGCCGCTCACGTCGGTAATTCATGAACGGGTAGCAAACTTAGCTAGACTTTCGCGAATGCGCAACAGGTAGCGTTTTTTCAGGTAATAGGTTCGCACTTGCTCCAGGGCCCGGGTGCGGGCATCAATAGGCAAACCGGGGTAGCCGGCTAGCACCGGCTCAATGCCTGCTTCTAGGGTGTCCGTCAGGGCGTTGACTTCATTGGTGACCCGTTCCACAATGGCTTGGTCGGGCTCAAATTCCAGCTCCATTAGCTGTTCATTTAGCTCCATTACTTCCATTAAAAAATCTGGAGGCAACTCTTGTTTTCCCTCCTCCAGCAGGCCGTGCTGGCTTAAAATGTAGGCCATGCGCTGGTCGGCGTCGGCTAGCGTGCGGTAGGCGTTGGTGTTGAGCGTGGCTAGCTGCAGAATTTCGCGCTGGCGCTCTGGACTCTCCGTGGCGTGAAAGTCAGGGTGATATTCGCGGCTGAGGGCGTAGTAGCGCCGCTTTAGCGCGGCTTCGTCGGGCCGAAAGGTTTCCGGCAGCTCGTAAAACTCGAAGTAGTTGGGAGTCATCGTTACTAAGAAAGTAGGCGTACGGCCAGTATACACCGCTCGTACGCCAGTGGGCCGAAACAAGAGCATTGGTAGCTACTACTCCTTACGTTGTCCAGCAGGGTAGGGGCAAGCAGGAATTGCATGGTTACTAAGCCATGTCGGCGGGTAGGCTGGCCGTGTCTACGCGGTGAACGGAAAAAGCAACGGGAGCCGCGGCAAACAAGCGCTTGGTTGCCGGCCAGACCTGACCAAATAAGTCGGAGCCCCGGTAGGCATTTAGCGCGTCGGCAGAATCCCAGTGGCTGTGCGTGCAGAAGACCGTGGGTTGCTCGGCATCCTGCCATAACTCCAGAAACCGGCACCCAGGCATTTGCCGAATCAGGTGCTCAGAATCCCGAAAAATCTGCAGAAATTCCGGCACTCTCTCCGGCGTGAACGTCATGCGCACAATACGAATCAGCATAGGGGAAACAAAAATTTCAGCGGCGAAACAAGAGACAAAAGACAATGCCATATCGGCAGTTGTAACTTAACATAATAAATAAACAAAGTTATAATCTGCGTTTAAACGCTATAAAGACACTATTTGGATGTGCTTGCCGGTTAGCTTACGTCGGGAGGAAAGTGAATATCCACCTGCGAATCGAAGTGCAAACCCAGTAGCTCCGAGGCATTACCTTGGTTGATGCCAATGCAGAGCTGGTCGCAGCTGTTGAAAATGCAGACGGCCTCACCCGGCGCAGTGGCCTGGAAGTGGGGCGCAATTTCGCGCACGGTTTCGCGGGCAAAGTGGATAGTAAAGGAGCGGTTGCGCCCAATAACTTCTACCGCCGTGCGGGTAATGTCCGTAACGAGGTTGCCGTAATGATCCACGTGCACTACGTGGCCGGTAATGCGGTTATCCTGCAGGCGCAGCTGCCGGTTCAGGAGCTGGTACACGTCGGTAGCGGCCGGGCCCAGCGAGGTAAGCGCTTCGCCTTGGGCCAGCCGCACGGCCGCTGGGGCCAGCAGGTCGCGGGTAGGGGAGGCTGTGATGGGTTGGCCCACGCCTATGGCGATTAGTTCCTCGGGGCGCCCGTCGCAGAGCAGGGGAAGTAATCCGTTGTTGGCCGATACGAAGTAGTGGCCCCGGAAGCGGGCGGCGTGCCAGGCGGCCCGGGGCGAGCCAATGTCGTTGACGCCTACTAGGTGCACCGTGCCTTCCGGAAAATCCTGGTACACGGAGCTGAGCACGTGCATGGCGTGAGCAATATTGAAGGGCTCAATGCCGTGCGTGATGTCCAGCACCGGCACCTGGGGGGCCAACTGCAGAATCCGCGCCTTGACGGCGGCCACGTAATGGTCGCGGTATCCAAAGTCAGACAGAAACGTAATCAAGCCCATGACCGGAAATTCGGAGTTATTCGTACTATTGCCAGGCCCCCTGCGGGGGCGGCAAAAGTAGGCGTTTTGCCGCGAATCGGGAGCAGCAACGATTCATAGGTTTTTGCTGTTACCCCTTGCAGAAGGCTTCGTGGGCTCAGCTCACCCGCTCTTTTCTTCTCCTTCCGCCCTTAAATTCCTTCTAGATTGGTCGAGAAAGTCATCACGCTCGAAAATGTGTCCCTGGTTGAGTTCCTCGGACCCGATAACCAGAATATCCGCCAGCTGGCCGCGGCCTTCCCTGGCAGTAAAATCATCTCACGCGGCAACGAAATCAAGATTCAGGGCCAAACGGCCGTAATCAGCCGCATCAATGAAATCCTGTCGGCCCTGCTGGAGCACTACCACCAGTACGGCCAAATCACCGACAAAACCGTCAGCCAGTACCTGACCTCGGCCGACGAGGACCAGCAGGACCGCATGCTGGCCGCTTCTCCCGACGTCATTCTGTTTGGGGCTAAAGGGGGCGTCATCAAAGCCAAAACCGCCAATCAGCAGCGCCTGGTGGATGCCGTGCTGAAACACGACCTGGTGTTTGCGCTGGGGCCGGCCGGAACGGGCAAAACCTATATTTCGGTAGCGCTGGCCGTGCGGGCGCTGAAAAATAAAGAGGTCAAGAAAATCATCATTTCCCGCCCCGTGGTAGAAGCCGGCGAGAGCCTCGGTTTTCTGCCCGGTGACATGAAGGAGAAGGTAGACCCTTACCTGCGCCCGATTTATGACGCGCTGGAAGACATGCTGCCGCCCGAGAAGTTCAAGTTCTACCTCGAAAACAAGACCATTGAAATTGCTCCCCTGGCCTACATGCGCGGCCGGACGCTCAACAATGCGTTTGTGCTCCTGGATGAGGCTCAGAATACTACCCCCAGCCAGCTCAAGATGTTTTTGACCCGCATGGGGCCGAATGCCAAGGTGATGGTGAACGGTGACCGAAGCCAGATTGACCTGCCCACCAAGCAGAAGTCCGGGCTGATTCAGGCCCTGGACATCCTGCGCGACGTGCGCGACATTGGCTTCGTGGAAATGACCTCGGAAGATGTGGTGCGTCACCGCCTCGTCAAGCAGATTGTGCAGGCCTACGATAAGTTTGATGTGCAACAGCAGCAAGACCAGGCCAACCGCCCGGTACGGGAGTACCGGCCCAGCTACCAGCGCCGCCAGGAGGAAGTAGCCAACCACGACGCCGGCAAGCACCCCGATGCCCGTCGCGAAGACGACGGTACCCGCGCGCTGCCAGTCAACCAGGAGCAGTAAGCAACGTTCCGGGCCGTTCCGCGGCTTGCGAAGTCAAAAAACAGAAGGGCCGCCGAATGGGTGGCCCTTCTGTTTTTAGGAAGCCGGAATGGACAAAGCCACCAGTGGTGTAGTACTTTCGCCGGTATAACCAGGTGCGGCCCGGTGGCGGCATCTTCCACCAATTTACTTTCCCGTGATACAGGTATCCCGCATTACCTCCCCGCAAGACCCCAGCCTCAACGACGCGCTAGCCATTCGTCATACGGTGTTTGTGCTGGGGCAAAATGTGCCCGCTGAGCTGGAGAATGACTTCCACGACCGCACGGATGCCACTCACTACCTAGCCCGTACGGCGGAGGGTACGCCCTGCGGTGCGGCCCGGTGGCGGGTTACGGAGTTGGGAGTGAAGCTGGAGCGCTTTGCCGTGCTGGAAGCCTACCGCAACCAGCAGGTGGGGGCGGCCCTGCTGGCCGCCGTGGTGCAGGATGTGCGCGCCAGCCATCCGGAGGCCTTGGTGTACCTGAACGCCCAGTTGCCCGCGGTGCGCTTCTACGAGCGGCACGGGTTTGAGCGGGTAGGGGAAAAGTTTGTAGAGGCCGACATTGAGCATTATAAAATGAAGCTGACGTAGCCGCCAGCGCACTACTCTCTTATACCTATGCCGCCCCTGCTTTCTACTTCAGAGCAGGGGGCTTTTATTGTCTAGCTTATTTTCCTCATTTTGGCCTCTTGTAGGATAGAGCTACTACTGCCTTAACAGCTACTTGTATAACGCGTGCTATATGGAAATTAAATGGGCGCCCAACGCCTTTGTGCGGCTGACTTTGCCCTTGATGGCGGGCATCCTGACCTATTTATACTGGGGCGAAAACCTGCCGGAGCTACTACCGCTGGTTGGCGTGCTGCTGGTGTTGTTTGGGGTGGTACACGGCTGGGCTACCTGCCAAAAAGGACCAGCCGCCACGGATGCCGCCGGCTTGCTGGCCGTGCTGACCGTGTATGCTGCCGGCGCCGCCCTGACCCAGCAGGCTACGGAAAGCCGCGCCCCTGACCACCTCTACCGATTCGGGAGCCGCGTAGAGTTTTACCGGGGGGTAGTCGACGATTATACTGTGGTGCGGCCCGCTACGTACGCTACTACCGTGCGGGTTTCGGCGGTGCGCGTGGGCGGACAGTGGCGCCCGGCCCGTGGGGGCATCCGGGTGAGTGTGCCGCGTGAAGCCACCGTGACAGCGCCCCAGTACGGCGACGTATGGCTGGTGCGCGGGGCGCCCGCGCCCAGCAAGCCGCCCCTTAACCCCGGCGAGTTTGATTACCGCCGCTACTTGGAGTACCACCAAGTATACCACCAGCAGTTCATTCACCCGGATCAGTACCAGCAGATTGCCACCGCCCCGCCTAACTGGCTGCGGGCCGTGGCTATGCGCGCCGCCCGCGTGCTAGACGGCGTATTTCGACACTACATGCACGCCAAGCGGGAGTATGCCTTGGCTTCGGCACTGGTACTCGGGATTAAAGATGAAGTAGACCAGGAAACCAAGCAAGCCTACGCTAACACGGGTACTACCCACATCATGGCCGTGTCGGGGTTGCAGGTGGGGCTGCTGTTTGGGGCCGTTACGTGGCTGCTGGGCCGGCTACCGGGGCGGCGGGGACCGTGGTTTCGGTTTGTTGCGGCTGCGCTCGGCTTGGCTACCATCTGGAGCTACGCGTTCCTGACGGGGCTGTCGGCTTCGGTGCTGCGGGCGGCCGTAATGTTTTCCTTCCTCATTTTGGGGCGAGCCAGCGGCCGGCAAACGTCCATGTATAATCTGCTGGCCGTAGCGGCTTTCTGCCTGCTCTGCTACGACCCCTACCTGCTCTGTGACGTAGGCTTTCAGCTGTCATTCCTGGCCGTACTCAGCATTGTGTACTTGCAGCCGCGCATTGGCCGGCTGCTGCATCCCAAGGCTTTTTTCCTGGGCCAGCAGCGGCCCTGGCAGCCGAAAGCCGTGCAGAAAGGCTGGAAGGGGCTGGGCTGGTCGTTCGATAAAATTTGGCAAGCCACGGCCTTGTCGTTGGCGGCCCAGGTGGCCACGCTGCCGCTCGGGTTGTTTTATTTCCATCAGTTTCCGCTCAGCTTCCTAGCCTCCAATCTGGTGGCCGTGCCTATTTCCAGTGGGGCCGTGTACGTGGGGCTGGGGCTGCTGGTGCTGAAAGGTATCGTGGCTTTGGTGGGGGTAGGCTCGGGGCAGGTCGCGGCCGTGCTGGATTGGTTGCCGCGGATTGTGGCCGGGGTTTTCGAGTGGCTGATCTGGCTTTTCAACGAGTATATTTTCGGCATTGGCCGCCTGTTGCCCGGGGCCCTGATTTCGGGTATTCACGTGACGGCCCCGCAGGCCTGGCTTATGTTTGCCATCATACTGGCTGGGCTGGTGTTCTTTCAGCTGCGCCGCCTGCCCTGGTTGGGCGTGGCCTGCGCTCTACTCGGCGTACTGGAAAGCAGCCGGGTCTGGGCCGCCTACCAACTCGCCCCCGACGCGCGCCTAATTGTGTACAGCATTCCGCGCCGCTCCGTGGTAGGCTTCTGGCAGGGCGCGGCGGCCGAAGTGGTAACCCTGGACTCTGTACCGCTCACGGAAACGGAACGCACTTACCGCATTGTGCCCGGCAGCATTCAGCGGGAGGCCCGGCAGGTGTACCACCGTCCCGGCTGGCGGGGCTGCCCCGTGCCCGCGCAGGTGCTGGAACCGGGCCTGACCCTAACGGCCTGGCGCGGAGTACAAGTAGCCTTCGTGAGTGGGCCCCTGAGCGGCGCCCGGGCGCCGCTGCCAGGGCTGGAGGCCATTGTGCTCCGCCGCAATGCCCGGGTAACCCCCGCAACCCTGGCCAGTATATTCGGAACGGCCGCACCAATACTATTCGATTCTTCGTGCAAAAGTTGGTACGTGGCCCGGCAGGATTCGGTATTGCATCATGCTGGTTTTCAGACCTATGATGTTACTGCGCGCGGCGCGTTTACGGTGCGGGCTCAGCGCTAAGCTCGGCCAGCCGCCAGGTGAGCCGCAACTTGTGGGGTGCTCCTTGCGCTATAGCATTCGTTTGTAGTGTCATTTTCGCTACGTTTGGTCTTAGCGTCCTTCTTTTTAACTCGGTTGGGTAAGTCCTGGCTGCCTGCCTCCGTTTTCTCTCACCGCTCTGCAACGTCCCTGACTATGGAAAACATGCCCACTCAGGAATTGGAAGACCTGCGCTTTATTCGCTACGAAGCCCAGGATTCCATTGGCTACATCACGCTCAACCGCCCGGAAAAGCGCAATGCCCTCAGCGCCGAGGTTGTCACGGAGCTCAAGCAGGCCTTTGAGTTTGCCGAGGACGACGAGGCCTGCAAGGTCATCGTGCTACGGGCTGAAGGCGACGTATTCTGCGCCGGGGCCGATCTGGCCTACATTCAGGAGCTGCAGGGCTTCGGCTACACCGATAACCTGGCCGACTCTACCCACCTGATGCAGCTGTTCCACCAGATTTACACCCTCAAAAAGGTGGTAATCGGGCAGGTGCAGGGCCACGCGCTGGCCGGGGGCTGCGGGCTGGCTACCATCTGCGACTTTGCCTTTACCGTGCCCGAGGCAAAGTTTGGCTATACGGAGGTGAAGATTGGTTTCCTGCCGGCCATCGTCAGCGTGTTTCTGCTGCGCAAAATAGGGGAGGCCCGCACCAAGCAGCTCCTGCTCACCGGCGACGTCATCACGGCCCAGGTAGCCCTGGAGTTCGGCCTGGTTAACTTCCTAGTGCCCAAAGCCGAGCTAGCCGATAACGTGTACCGCTTTGCCCGCCGCCTGTGCGTGGAGAATTCGTCCCAGAGCATGGAAACCACCAAGGAAATGCTGGCCCGCATTCCGGAAATGCCGCTGGAGGACAGCCTGCGCTACGCCGCCCGCCTAAACGCCGAAGCCCGCGGCTCCGATGATTGCCGCCGGGGTATTGCCGCCTTTCTGGCCAAGGAAAAAATCAGCTGGGATAATTAAGCTGCCGTACAATTCACCACGCATAACTCCCTATCAGCACCAGCCGCGCCTCCAGGTGCGGCTGGTCTCGGTTTGGGGTAGTCCAAAGTTTTTCCGGTTGAGGTAAACCGGCAGAGTCAGGGAAGAGTAGTAACTTTCTCCTTTCTAGATTTTTCAAACTTCTCACCACCGCGGCGGTTTGAGCCCTATGACAACGCTGGCAGCCGTAGCCGTCACGACGGCTACCTTTTTAGGAATGGAATTCGTTGCGTGGTTTATGCACCGTTTTGTGCTGCATGGGCCCCTGTGGTTTTTGCACCGCTCCCACCACGTGCGCCACCCGCACCGGTTTGAACGCAACGACTTTTTCTTTCTCTTTTATGGCTCGCTTTCCATGTTGCTGATTATCTACGGCTCCGACGCCAAGGATTTCCGCTTCTGGATGGGGGTAGGCATTGCGGCCTATGGCACGCTGTACTTTTTCGTGCACGATGTGCTGATCCATGGGCGGCTACGGTTTTGGCGCAAGTCGCGCAACACGTATCTGCGGGCCCTGAACATGGCCCACAAAATGCACCACAAAACCACCGGCCGCACTGGCTCCGAGGAGTTTGGCCTGCTGTGGGTATCACCAAAATATTTTGCTTTGGCCCTGCGTAAGCCGGCTCCCACGCGGGTGCTGCGGCAGGGGCCCAACGCGGCGGTTTAAATAATTAGTTGAGAGGGAGAACCGTACCGTGGGACATTTTTCAATCAGCGACCTAGAGCAGCTATCCGGCATCAAGGCGCACACCATTCGCATCTGGGAGCAGCGCTACGGCATTCTGCGACCCGTGCGTACTGCTACCAACATCCGCACCTACTGCGACGATGACCTGCGGCGCCTCCTTAACGTCGCTACCTTGTGTAACCGGGGCTACCGCATCTCCCAGGTAGCTAAAATGACGGAGCCCGAGCTAGCCAAGGCCGTTATTTCCTGCGATGATGCCTCGCATAACTATTGCCAGCAAGTAAATGGGCTGCTGGCGGCCATGTTAGAAATGAACGAATTGCAGCTCACCCGGCTGCTGAACGAAGCTATTGCGCGCAGCGGGTTTGAGCAGGCTATTCTGCACGTAGCCTATCCTTTTCTGCAGCGCATTGGGGTGATGTGGCAAACGGGCACGGTAAACCCGGCTCAGGAGCACTTGGTCACCAACTTGTTGCGCCAGAAGCTGCTGGCGGCTACCGATGGGCTAGCGCCCGTGCAGCCGGCCGCGGCGCGGCGCTGGGTACTATTTCTGCCGGAAAGGGAAATGCACGAACTGGCCTTGCTGTTCATGAACTACATCCTGCGGGCCCGGGGGCACCATGTGTTGTACCTGGGGCAGAACTTACCGGTTCAGGAACTCCGTGCCGTTTGCAGTGCCTACCAGCCCTACGCGGCCCTCACAGTACTGACGGCAGTTCCGGAACGGGATGAGGTACAGGATTTTGTGAATGAGCTAAGCCGGACCTGCCCTGATATCACCTTATTTCTGTACGGCCCGCTGGCGCAGTTACCTTTCCAGATGCCGACAAATGCCGTGCGACTGCGCCTGATTACTGATTTTATGGCCCTGGCCGAAGGAATATGCTCCTGTGCCTGCGACAAAGAGGTGCAGCTGCCTACCGAAGCATCATGAAAGCATAACGTACCCTTGTTCAACAAAGCCGCCGCCCGGCCGTAGGAATAAACATCCGGCGGCCGGGCGTTTGCGTAAGTTTTGGCAGCCAGTCAGTCAGGAAATAATCTAGAACAAGTAGAATAAAATTTCGCTGTTACTGCTTGGTAATGAATATATTACCGTTTGAAACAAGCGTTTTTGCGAAGGGAGTGGGGTGGTAGGAAAAATAAATCTATGTAGGTACGGACTACTTTCCGATCCGCTCGTATATTTGTTTAACTTTTTGCCACGAAAAGCTAAACAGTATGACCTCTTTGGAATTCACCAACCAAGTACAGAAGATTTCTTACTCGCTAAAGCCCGTGGCGATGAACCTGACCCGCGACGCCGATGATGCCAAGGACCTAGTGCAGGAAACCTTGCTCAAGGCGTTGTTGAACAAGGACAAGTTCAAAGCGGGCACCAATTTGAAGGCCTGGTTGTACACCATCATGCGCAACACCTTCATCAACAACTACAACAAGATTACCAAGCGCAATAGCAATATTGACAGCACGGAGTACTTCCAGTACTTTAATACCGACGAAAACTACATTACGCACAACGGAGCCACCTCCGATTTCGTAGTAACAGATATCAACGAAGCCATTGCCGGTCTTTCCGCCGATTACCGGACTCCGTTTATGATGTATTACATCGGTTACAAGTACCTGGAAATTGCGGAAAAGCTGCAGATTCCGATTGGAACCGTTAAAAACCGTATTCATATCGCCCGCAAAGAACTTAAGCAGGCGTTGAAGACATACGCCCCCGGCGTGTAGGGAATAGGGAGAGAGTACAGACCCGCCCCGGGCGTATCGCGGGCCGCGGACGACGTTAGCTTTTGGCGGCGTGGTTCGCGGCCCGTCTGTTTTTAGGCTGCCGGCTGAAACATCAGCCCGGCTCGGCAGTATGTAACTTGGGGCGCGGCCAGTTGCCCGGCGGCCGCCTTCGCGCTTCACCCTACCCAACCAACTCCCGCTCATTTGACTACTGCTACTTCCAAACACGTACTTGTTATCGGGGCGGGCTTTGCCGGCCTGGCCGCGGCTACTTCCCTGGCCCAACGCGGCTACCGCGTGACCCTACTGGAAAAGAATGAAGGGCCCGGCGGCCGGGCGCGCGTGTTTCAGGCCCAAGGCTTCACCTTTGATATGGGCCCTAGCTGGTACTGGATGCCCGATATTTTTGAGCAGTACTTTGCCCGCTTTGGCAAAAAAGTTTCTGACTACTACCAGCTGGTGCGGCTGGATCCTTCCTATCAGGTCATTTTCAAGGGCAAGGAGGCCGTGGACATTCCGGCCCAAATGCCCGAGTTGCGGGCTCTGTTTGAGCGCTACGAGCCGGGTAGCGCGGCCCGCCTGGATGAGTTTCTGCGGCAGGCGGCGTATAAGTACCAAGTCGGCATTGGCAAATTTGTGCATATGCCCGGCCGTTCCCTGCTGGAGTTCATGGACCCCCGCCTGGTAGTTGACGCCGTGCGCCTGGACTTGCTACAGAGCATGCACAAGCATGTGCGTAAGTTTTTCAAGGACCCGCGCCTGCTGGAGCTGGTGGAGTTTCCAGTGCTGTTCCTGGGGGCCACGTCGGAAAATACGCCGGCCCTGTACTCGCTCATGAACTACGCCGACCTGGCCCTGGGCACCTGGTACCCCATGGGCGGCATGCACAAAATTGTGGAAGGCATGGTGCAGCTGGCCCAGGAGCGAGGAGTCAGCATTGAGTACAACGCAGCCGTACAGCAGATTGTGGTGGAGCGTGGCCGCGCTACTGGCGTGCAAACGGCCGCCGGTTTCCGCGCCGCCGATGTAATAGTGGCCGGCGCCGACTATCACCACGCCGAGCAGCACCTATTGGCCCCCGAGTGGCGCCACTACGACGAGGCCTATTGGAACTCCCGCACCATGGCCCCATCCTCCCTGCTGTTCTACGTGGGCGTGAGCAAGCGCCTACCCAAGCTGCGCCACCACAACTTGTTTTTTGACGAGGAATTTAGCCTGCACGCCGAGGAAATCTACGAGGATCCGAAGTGGCCCAGCCGCCCGCTGTTCTACGTATCGGCCCCCTCCCAGACGGACCCCTCGGTGGCGCCGGAGGGCTGCGAGAACCTGTTTCTGCTGATTCCGGTGGCGCCTAACTTGCCTGACCCCGAGGCTACCCGGGAGCACTACTATAACCTGATTATGGAGCGCCTGGAACGCCACTGCGGCACCAGCATCCGCGACGCGGTAGTGTTCAAGCGCAGCTACGCCCACCAGGATTTCGTGCAGGATTACAACAGCTACAAAGGCAACGCCTACGGTCTGGCCAACACCCTCCGGCAAACGGCCATTTTAAAGCCCGCCCTGAAAAGTAAAAAGGTTAGCAATCTGTATTTTACGGGCCAGCTTACGGTACCGGGCCCAGGAGTGCCGCCCTCCCTTATTTCGGGTCAGGTAGTGGCGGCGGAAGTAGCAAAAGAGAATCAGTAATTAATAATTAAGAATTAAGGATTGGTAAAGCAGAAGCAGCCCGGTGCCGCCAGCACAGCAGAACGGGTCAATTCTGACTTGCTAATTCTTGATTATTAATTCAACCAGAATGGACCACGTTGCCCTTTTCACCGAAACCAGCCGGGCGTGCAGCAAGCTGATAACCAAGCGGTACAGTACCTCTTTTACGTTGGGTATTCGTACGCTTGATAGGCGGTTTCACTTGCCGGTGTACTCCGTGTATGGTTTTGTGCGCTGGGCCGATGAAATCGTGGATACGTTTCATGAGCACGACAAAGCCGCGCTGTTTCAGGATTTCAAGCGCCAGACCTACGAGGCCCTGGACCTGCGCATCAGCCTGAACCCAGTTTTGCACGCCTTTCAGGACGTGGTACATCAGTACGGCATCGACCGGGAATTTATCGACGCCTTTCTCTACAGCATGGAGATGGACCTGGACGACCGCAGCTACAACCAGTCCCTGTACGAGAAATACATCTACGGCTCGGCGGAGGTAGTGGGACTGATGTGTTTGCGCATTTTCTGCGAGGGCGACGAGGCCCAGTTTGCCCGTTTGCGCGAGTCGGCGCGGCGGCTGGGGTCGGCTTTTCAGAAAATCAATTTCCTACGCGACATTCGATCCGACTACCAGGAGCGAGGCCGGGTATACTTTCCCGGCGTGCAGTACGAGCGGTTCACCGATGAGGTGAAACAAACGATTGAAGCCGACATCCGGGCCGATTTTGAGGCCGGTTACGCCGGTATTGTGCAGCTTCCGCGAGCGGCTCGCATGGGCGTCTATCTGGCCTACGTGTACTACCTCAAGCTCTTCCACAAAATCCGGCAGTTGCCTGCTCAGCGTATCCTTGGCGAGCGGGTGCGCGTACCAAATAACACCAAGCTGCTGCTGTTGCTCGGTTCTTACTTCCGCTACCAACTGGCGCGGGTGTAGCGACCGTCCCCATTTCTCCGGAATTTTATGGGCAACTTTGCAGCGGCCTGCCATCCTGTGTTGGGCTACTTACTCTGCGCCGCGTGAAGCTGATTCGATTCCTGTTCCTTTCTTTCCTTCTGACTCTTTCCACCTTCGTGTCAACTGAAGCCAATCCGTACTCCGTCGCCCACCTGCGCCGGCAGTACCAGCAAGCCGCTACCAGCAAGGAAGCCGGCGAGAAATTCTACCAGCTCATGGCCGCTTACGACAAGCAGGATGCCGTGGTGCTGGCTTACAAAGCCGCCGCCGAGGCCATCCGGGCCCGCGACGCGTCCATGTTCAACAAGCTAACCTACGTGCAGAACGCCAGCAAGCTGTTCGACCAGGCCGTGAAGCTCGACGCCAACAACGCGGAAATTCGTTTCCTGCGCCTGAGCGTAGAAAGCAACCTGCCCGGCTTCCTGGGGTTGAGCCCACACGTAGAGGAAGACCGACAGTTCCTGGTCAGCACCCTGCTGAAACACCCCGGCTCCGGCCTCGATGAGGAGTCATTTGGGCTGGTGCGCAGCTTCCTCGTAGACAGGGGCCACGTCTCGGAGGCCGAAGCTCAGAAGTTAACGCAGCTTTAGGAGCCCCACCCGCTTCATCGTAAGCTAGTCTAAAAAGCTCCCGGAAACGGGAGCTTTTTCGTTGGTGGCTCTTGGAACTAAGGTATTTGCTGGGCTGTGTGAACAGTAAGCCCTGTACTGTTTTGGCAGAAAGGTAGCTGCTGAGGGCACTGTTGTAAGACAGGCGGGTAGGAGGGAAGAAGCCGCAGAAATATCTTTGAACCCAGCTGGTGGCGCAGGCTACCACTGTAAATTATGTGTAACAACACATCAAAAATCCTATTTCAACGTTTCTAGGGCACCCTCGCCGCCCCGTGGTGGCTCTCCCTTCCGTGAAATCTCCCGTTCAACTTGATGAAACACGCGCTAACTCTGACGCTGGCCCTTACGACGGCTTCTCTGGCCCACGCTCAACAAATTACCCTCAAAGGCCGGGTAATAGATGAAAAGCGCCAACCTGTGCCGTACGCCAACGTCGGCCAGCTCGGCAATGAGCCCGGCACGGCTACCAACGAAGCCGGCGAATTCAGCTTGCGCGTAGCAAGTCTGCCCCGGAAAATAACCGTTGTCAGCCTGGGTTATGCCCCCACCACGGTAGATGTCTCTTCGGCCACGGAGCCCCTCCTGATTGTGTTGAAATCCAGCACCGTAGCGCTGCCTGAGGTGCGGGTGCGCAACCCCGAGCAAGTGGCTACCGAACTGGTGAAGCGGGCCTACGCCAAGCTGGCCCGCCACCAGCGTCAGGAGCAGTACGGCAAAGCCTTTTATCGCCAGAAGCAAGAGCACAACGGCAAATATTCCGAGTTTCTGGACGCTTTCTACGACGTTCGTTTCACCAACCAGGGGGTAGGCGGCTGGCAGCTGGAGCAGGCGCGCTACGCCACGGCTGCCGAGGAAACCGGCGTCGATATGACCAACTTTTCGGCCGCTGTGCGCCTGATTCCCGTCTTTGAGCCCAAACCCAGCCGCCGTACCCTGGCCGTGCCCCTGAGCCCCCTGGCCGACAAGCAGTTCAAGTTTCATTTGCGGGAAGTACTGCAGGACAAAGGCCAGGAAACCGCCGTTATTGACTTTACCCCGCGGCTGGATTTAAACCAGCCGGCCGCCTTTGGCACCTTGTACCTGGACTTTAAGACGGCGGCCATCCGGCGCTTGGAAAGCAACGTGCCCATCGGCAACCTGATGTCGTTGCAGTTTTCGGAGGGCACGACCCTTACTTCCCAGACCTTCCGAATGGTGACGGAGTTTAGCCCGGTGGCCGATTCTCTGAGCCGCTTGCAGGCCGTGCGCGCCGAGCAGACGATAGTGCTCAGCTACCAGGGCAAGCCCGACAGCACCGAAATCAGCGGTAACCTGTTCTTCTACCAGAACACTACGAAACCGGCCGCCAAGGGCTACAAGTCAACGGGCGTGAACTACAACGACCTCAAGCAAGCCATGAAGCAGAATTACAACGCCAAATTCTGGCGCGACCGGGAGATTCTGCGGGCCAGTCCAGTGGAGGAAAAAGTAATCCGGGACCTGGAACAGCGTAAAGCGTTCGGCTCTTTCTGAGGGTAAGAAAGGCGGCCTGGGCGATGCTGGCGCCAAGTTGCTGAACTTATACGCCCCGCAGTAGGCCGCCGTGAGAAAGACGGCCTGCTCCGGGGCGTAATTAGTGGCGCGGCAAAACTGCACGATGTTTTTTCCTCGTAGGTATCTGCCCTCCGGCGGGCCGGCCAAAGCTACCGGCTCTGGGCAAGGGTAGGGGCTGGCTAGTTGCTGCTTCGAAAAGGCGGCTCGGTAAGCTCCTGCGTAGCGCCTAGCTTGTGGGTAGGTTGTCTGGGCCAACCAATCGGTTGTCAGCGAGTTAACTTTCTGGGCGTACTGCTTGTTACGAGTGCGCTACACGGTACCAGCACCGGAAGAAATGATAAACACCTTGTATCTTCTGCCCTCTGTAACCTTCTGGTCACCTCGACAGTTACTCAGTTAGCTATGCCGCACCACCTGAGCGTCCGTATTGACCCTAATTCTGGTTTTTGCTTCGGCGTAATCTATGCTATTCAGATGGCTGAGGACCTGCTGGATGAGCAAGGTTACCTGTATTGCCTCGGCGACATTGTGCACAATGACGAGGAAGTAGAGCGTCTGGAGCAGCGGGGCCTGCGCATCATCGACTACCAGCAACTGGCCGAGCTGCGCAATGAGGCTGTCCTGATTCGGGCCCACGGCGAGCCGCCGAGCACCTACCAGATGGCCATGGAAAACAACCTGACCCTGATTGATGCGTCTTGCCCCGTAGTGCTCAAGCTGCAAAACCGCATCAAAACCAGCTACGACCGCCAGGACCGCATCTTTATTTATGGCAAGCACGGCCATGCCGAAGTGCGCGGCCTGTTAGGGCAGACGAGCGGGGAAGCCGTGGTGTTCGAAAACCTGGAGGAGCTACTTCGCCATGAGTTGCCCGCCAACATCACCCTGTATAGCCAAACCACCAAAAGCACCAACTCCTTTTACCGCATTAAGGATGAGTTGGAGCAGCGGGGCTACCAAGTAAACGCCAACGATACCATCTGCCGGCAAGTCAGTAACCGCGACAAAGATTTGCGCCGGTTCGCGGCTCAGTTTGACCAGGTAGTGTTTGTGTCGGGCACGAAAAGCTCCAATGGCAAGGTGCTCTACCAGGTGTGCAAGGAAACCAACCCCGCCACGCACTTCATTTCCAAGGTCGAGGAATTGTGTGCTTCCTGGTTTCAGCCGGGCCAGTCGGTGGGCATTTGCGGGGCTACCAGCACCCCCATGTGGCAGATGGAGCAGGTCCGGGATGCGCTGCTGGCCCTGTAAGCCCAGTAGCTTGGAGCGCCTTCCCGGCGAATACTAGTTGTTTTTAGTTGGTTACTGCTTGCCTGTTTCCCGTATGGTTCAGTCCTCCGTTGTCCGTAGTGTTGCTTTGCCCGCCCAGCGGGTGCGCCCCACGCCGTTGGGCTACAAGGGGGTAGGCATGGCGGTGCTGATTCTAGTGGCCTGGGCCGCGTTGCTAACCTATCTGCTGGCTTTCTACCAGCCCAACTGGCGGACGCCGGGGCCGTACTTGCTGGCGCTGGGGCAGATGCACTTGTATACGGGCCTGTTCATCACGGCCCACGATGCCATGCACGGGGTGGTTAGCGCTAATAAGCGCCTAAACAACTTCATTGGGACCCTAACGGCCGGGCTTTTTGCTTTCAACTGGTTTCCGGGCATGCTCGCCAAGCATCACGCCCACCACCGGCACGTGGCCACCGAGCACGACCCCGACTTCCACGATGGGCAGCACACCAGCTTCCTGCTGTGGTTTGTGCGCTTTGCCTGGAACTACGTGACCCTGGCGCAGGTAGCGCTGATGGCCCTGACCTACAACGTTCTGAAGCTGTTTCTTCCGCAGGCCAATGTTATTGCCTTCTGGATGGTGCCGGCGGTTCTGGCTACGCTGCAGCTGTTCTACTTTGGCACCTACCTGCCGCACCGCGGGGAGCACCAGCCCGATAACCCGCACAAGTCGCGCAGCCAGTTCCGGCACCACGTGTGGGCTTTTCTGAGCTGCTACTTTTTCGGGTATCACTACGAGCACCACGACCAGCCCTACCTGCCCTGGTGGCGCCTGTGGCGGGCCAAGGAGTTGGTGCAGAGGTAAGCAGAATCCTACATCAGATTAGTTCTGACGGCGAATCAGGGAGCGGTTCACGATGCGTTCCGTTACCCTTTCCCGGTACGTCTGGCCCAGCGGCAGAGCATGGCCGCCTACTTTCACCTCCAGGTTGCTCACGGAGTCAATTCGGGCGGCATTGACCAAGTAGGAGCGGTGGGTGCGTACAAACAAGCCCGGGGGCAGCTGCTCCTCCAGGTTTTTCAGGTTCACGAGGGTCAGATGGGTGCGGCCGTCGGCGGTGTTAATCTTCGTGAAGTCCTTCAGGGCCTCGATGTAGAGCACTTCCCGGTAGTGCAGGCGCACAAACTGCGCGTCGGTCCGGATAAAGAACGAACCCCAGCCGGTAAGGGCGTCGGCCTGGGCATCGGAGCCCAGCGTGTTAACACGCAAGATGCCAGCCACTTTGTTTACCGCCCGTAAAAAACGGTCCAGGGAAATTGGCTTCAACAGAAAATCGATGACATCCAGGTTAAAACCCTCCATGGCATATTGGGGGTAGGCCGTCATCAGGACCACCAGCGGGGGCTGTTGCAGGGAGCGTACTAAGTCCAAGCCACTTAAGTGGGGCATGGTAACGTCGGAAAACAGTACCTGCACCTGATTCTCCATCAGGTAACGATGTGCGTCCAGCGGATCGGTAAAGGCAGCTTTCACGTCTAAGATGTCCGTCATTACTACGTAGGCCTGCAGCAGGTCCAGTACGAGGGGGTCGTCATCTAGAAGCAGGCAAGAAATCTTCATATCAAATAGCTCATTCCGGGTGACAGGGTCAATATAGACAGATAAAATCGAATCGTCTTATAAATTATTGAAAGAAAACAATTTTAGGCATACGCCTGGGCCTGCTGGTCTACTTGTGCCCCGAGTTGCTATATTTTAACCCCATCATAATTAGCGCATTACATACCTTCTGGCGTAAAAAGGAAATCCTGCCGCATTTGCGCCTCTACCTGCTCTGGTTAGAGTTCGTTGAATGAGCGCGCCTGCCCGCACCTTCATCGGCTATGAAACCTACCCCTGCCTTTGCCTCCTCAGCTGCCCCACCTGTTGTGCTGGGCGTAGATCTGACTATTGCTCAACATGAGGGCCTGCGGCGTTCCTTGCGCACGGCGTTTGGCTTAAGTACCCGGGCTATAAATCTGCGGATTGACCCCGGCATGGACCTGATTTTTTTGTGCGAAACCACGCTGCCCGGCACCCTGCCCTGCCTAGCCGCTCTAACGCACCCCGGCATTTTAGCCGTAACCCTGCGCGAGGCCTGCCTGATTTGGCACCAGCCGCCCGGCCAGGCCATTGGCCGGGGCACGCCAACGCTGGGCGCACTGGAAAGCGGTAGTTGCTTTCTGACGGCCAACAGCCGGAAAGTGCCGATAGCTACCTTCGGTCCGCGACAGATCCAGTCTACCCACATCGACATGGAGCTGCAAGGGCAGCCCAACCTACTGGAGTTTCTGCGCTCCGACTGGTTTACCCTGGAAATATCCGGCACTAATCGTCGCCGCCTCACCCGGCCCCTCACGTTTCAGGTGAATCTGCAGTTTGAGGTGCGCATGGCGCCCAGCCTTATTGCCGCCTGATGGGGTATTTTAAGCTCAACAAAAAAGCCCAACCAGGAGCGGTTGGGCTTTTTTGTTGAGTAGGGAATCGGCTTTGCTTTAGCCTTACTGCACTAGTGGGTGCTGTTAGTTTTCTTGCAGCAATCCGGTAACTGGCTGTAGGCGCGGGCGTTGGCCGTCTGGTTGTCGGCATCGTAGCCAGTTTCCTGTACCGCTGTGCGTAGGGCAGCCGGCGTGGTTTTATCGGGCCGATAGGTAACGGTGAGCATCTGGCTAGGTACGTCGAGCAGGGCCGCCTGCACTCCTTTTTCGTAGGCCAGGGCTTTCTCCAAGCGCGCTTTACACATGTCGCAAACGGCTGAGGTTTTCAGCTGCAGCGTTTCAGTGGCGGGACCTTTGGCCTTGGGCTTGGCGGTTTGGGCAAATGAGCCAACCGAAGAAAGCAGGAACGTAAGCGCAAGCAGAAAAGATGAGAACAGTTTCATAAAAGGAAAACAAGAAAAGGGGTAGGGAAAGTGCCGGTAGCACTACTGAAAGAAACGTGCCAGAGTGAGCAGCCCGGGCCGCCCAAAACACAACTTACGTGGGTATTACTTGACCGTAATGCGCAGGCCCGCGTAGGTAAGACGCCCGTAAATGGGCCCCCAGATCATGGCCGCGTCAAAATCGGGCCCGAAAGGGGCGTAGGCGCCCTGAATCGGGTTGGCTTGGCGGTAATTCGTGAGGTTTTCAACCCCGGCGTACACCTCAAACCGTTTGAAGGCGCGAGTGACCTGCGTGTTAAGCAAAGCGTAGCGGGGCGCGAAGGGCAGGGTGGCCTCGCCGGTGCCGTGCAGGTGGCCGCCGCTACCCGCCGCATGAGCCAATGGCCGGCGCCCGAAGCCCTGCACCGTAAAATCGGCCCGCCACTTATCGAAGGCCGTGGCGTAGCCCAGGTTCAGGAACAGCCGGTGCCGCGGGGTAAGCACCTTGGGTAGCAACTGCCCGTCGTAGGTAGTCTTCACGTCGAGGTACTTGTAGGCGGCTTTGGCCTGCAGGCCCTTCACGGGCTCTACCTGCACTTCGGCCTGCAAGCTGCGCGAGTAGGAGCGGCCGCCTACCCCCAGGTTCGTGATGATGAGCCGCTCGGGGTTGGTGTAGGGGTCAGCTACTACCTGATTAGCAAACTTGGTGTGGTAGTAGTCGGTAATGAAGGTAGCCGGATGGCCAAAGGCATTGAAGTACTGCGTAAACGAGCCGCCGACGTTCCAAGCCGTTTCGGGCCGCAGCACCGGGCTGATGACAAACTCCCGGGAGCTGACCAACATGCCCACGTTTTCGGCAATCGGGTTAGCCGTCCGAAATCCCCGGCCCGCCGCTAGGCGCAGCACGGTGTTTTTGGCCGCGTCGTACTTCACGTTCAGGCGCGGGGTCAGCTGCCAGCCGTACAGGTTGTGGCGGTCTAGGCGCAAGCCGCCCACCAGCGTGAGGTTGCGGGCGTTCTGGTACGTGTATTCGGCGAAGGCGCCGGGCACCTGCTCCCGGCGGTTGCGGTGCTCCCGGGCGTAGCGCTGGGCCGGCGTTTCGGTGGGGTAGGTAAAGCCGGTTTTGTATACCTCGTGGTAGTCATCGTGCAGGAAGCTCAGGCCAGCCCGGTAAGTGTGGGCCGTGGTGCCCAGAATGCTCTGGAACAGCAGCGTAGCCAGGCCCGTGCGCTGGCGTCCATCGTAGGTACGCAGGCCATAGCGGGACGTGAAGTCGTGGTCGGTGCCGCTGAGCAGTAGCCCCAGGCTCTGGTAGGGTCGGCCGGGCCAGGTGTAGCTGGTTTTGGCGTAGCCGGTGTAGCGGTTGGTTTCCTGAGTAGTGCCGTAGAAGCCGCCGGGATTTTCCTCGCGGTAGCCCATCTGCCCACCCTGCCGGGTTTCGCGCAGGGCGCCCAGGCCTACCTCCGTCACCAGGCCCTTGCCCGAGAGGTACTTCCACTTGTTAAATACGTTATACTGGGTAGCCAGCGGCAAATCCAGGAACCCGTCTTTGTTGCGGTCCACGCGCTGGCCCAGGTGGTCGGTATGCAGCAGCAGGGCCGTACTTACTTTCTTGCTGATGGGGGTAGCCAGGTTCAGGTTCAGGTCGAACTTGCCCAGGTCGTTAACATAGGCATTGAAGAGCAAACGCTCGGCCTTATCGGGTTCCTTGAGGCGCACGTTTACCTGGCCCGAAATGCTTTCGTAGCCATTCACCACCGAGCCCATGCCCTTGATGATGTCGATGCTCTCAATCCAGGGGCCGGCCAGGTAGCCCAGGCGGTAGGGCGAGGCCAGGCCGCGCAGGGCCGGCAGGTTGTCGATGGTCAGCAGGGAGTAGGCCCCGTCCAGGCCCAGCAGCTGAATCTGCTTGGCTCCCGACACGGCATCGGTGGTGGAAACCTCCACGGAGGCGTTGGTTTCGAAGCTTTCTGCCAGGTTGCAGCAGGCCGATTTCGTCAGGTCGCGGCTGGTAATTACCTGGGTGTTGGTGGGCGTGAGGCCGGAGTAGGAGGGAGCCCGGCCTTCCACCGTTACCTCGCCCAGCTCCGCCGAGCGGCGCAACGGAATGCGCAGGTAGCTGGTGCCGCCAGCCTGCACCGTGTCGGGTTGGTAACCCAGAAAGTTGACAATCAGCCGGGCATCGGAGCCGGCGGGGCGCACCAGGGAAAACGTGCCCTGGTCGTCGGTGGTGACAGCGCTGGTGGGGGCGCTTAGCCAGCGGACTACCGCGCCGGGAACGGGCGAGTTGGTAGTGCCATCAAGAACCTGCCCGCGCACGGGGGCCGTAGAAGCATCAGGAGTTTGGGCCGTAGCCGTTAGGGTGCTACCCAGCACAAGGCTGGCCGCCGTCAACAAACGGGCCGGACCGGCAAAGGAATTCATATCGTCAGTAAGTTAGGTTTCTCTTTCGTGAACCCCGCTGCCAGTACACCAGCGGCGGGAAATGCGGGGCACGAGAAACCTCTAGACGATGAGCACGCCCACGAACGTGAGCAACGCCCGGCCGGCCCGGGCCGGGGGCGACGAGTCCGCCGCGTGCCAACGCGCGGCTACCTGCCCGAGCGGCGTAGCCGACACGGCCGGCCACCCAGTAACGGCTGGCCACGCCGGGGCCAGGGCCACCGGCGGCACTTTCACCCAGGCCAGCTCGGCGGAAGGCGCATCCAGCTTGTGGAAATGGGCCCCGAATTCGCAGCAGGACTTCGTAAGCTGGGCCTTGGCCGAATGATGTGCCGTGGCTGGCTGGGGAGCCGGACACTTATGGCGGGCCGGACTGAAAATTACGCTGGTCGTACGGCTTCCGCTCTGCCGACAGGTGTGCTGCTGCACCGTCAGGCCCACCGAGGAGGTGAGGACGAGCAAGGCCAGCCAAGTGCTGAAGAGCCGATGAAGCAGCGGGCGTTTCATATCGACCACAAAGATAAGGCTTTCGGGCTGCCAAACCACGTGCTATATCTGGCCCAAGAAGTGCAGAATTTCACCTCGTCCGCAGAGGAATGGGCTGCCCCTCGGCCTCTGAAATTATGTGAACCTCACCTCTGCCATTCTGACAAGGTGAGAATTACTCCGCCGGCTGGTTTCTGAAAAAGCCCTTAAAACAGCTTGGAAAAGGCTTTTTTTGGAGTGGTAGAAAATGGTAAATCGTGGTGACCTTTTCCAGCGGGTTCCGTACTTTTGCTATATCCCGTTCCCATGCCCACCTCACTCCCGCACCATGACCCTGCTGCTCTCCGGCGAATACGAGTGCAAGCTCGACCCCAAAGGTCGGCTGGTGCTGCCGGCGAAGGTCAAGGCCAACCTGCCGGAAGCCTCGGGCAACCAGCTGGTGCTGGTCCGCGGTTTTGAGCCCTGCCTAGTGCTCTACCCCCGGGCCGCCTGGCGCGTGATTCACGAAAAGGTCATGGCCCTGGATGAGTTCAACGAGGAGTACCGACAGTTTCAGCGTAACTTTTTCCGGGGCATGACGGAGGTGGAGCTGGACTCCATCGGGCGGTTTATGCTACCCCGCACCATGCTGCGGTACTCCGGCATCGAGAAGGAAGCCATCATCGTGGGCCTGGGTAACCGCTGCGAAATCTGGGACCCGGAGCGCTACGAGGACTTCCTCATCAAAGACCAGCAGAGCTTCTCGAAGCTGGCGCAGAAATTTTTGACCACCGAAACCGGCCCCGGCGGCCCCCTGGCCGCATGAGCAACGCCTTGAACCACTACGACAACGATACCGCCTACCACCGCCCGGTCATGCTGCGCGAGTGCTTGGAAGGGCTCGACCTGCAGGCCACGGGCCGCTACGTAGACGTGACGTTTGGTGGCGGCGGCCACTCGGCCCGTATTCTGGAGCGCCTCGCCGGAACCGGCCACCTCTATAGCTTTGACCAGGATGCCGATGCGGAGCGCGAGGCTGAGAAGCTGGCCCGGCCCCAGTTCACGTTCATTCGGAGCAACTTCCGCCACTTGTTTCAGGAGCTGCAGCGCCACGGCGCCCTGCCGGTGGACGGGCTGCTGGCCGATCTGGGCGTGTCCTCCCACCAGTTTGATACGCCGGAGCGGGGCTTCAGCACCCGTTTCGATGGGCCCCTGGACATGCGCATGAACCCCGACGGCGACGATGCCTCGGCCGCCGACATTATTAATGAATACTCCGAGGCCGATTTGCACCGTATTTTCGGCATGTACGGGGAAGTCACCAACGCCCGCACGCTGGCTGCCACCGTGGTAGCGGCCCGGCGCGGGCAGAGCATCAGCACCATTGCGGGCCTGAAAAAGGCCATTGCACCTTGCACCCCCCGGGGCAAGGAAAACAAGTACCTGGCCCAGGTTTTCCAGGCCTTGCGCATTGAGGCCAACGATGAAATGACCGCCTTGCAGGAAATGCTGGAACAAACGGCACAAGTATTGCGCCCCGGCGGCCGGCTGGTAGTGATGAGCTACCACTCCCTGGAAGACCGGCTGGTGAAGAACTTCATTGCCAAGGGCAAATTCTTCGGCGAAGTGGACAAGGACCTGTTTGGCCGCACCAACGTGCCCTTCGAGGCTCTCACGCGCAAGCCGGTGGAAGCCTCGGAGGAGGAAATAGCTCTGAACAGCCGGGCCCGGAGCGCCAAGCTTCGCATTGCCATCCGCAAAGAATAGAACTGCACGCTACCCCAATCAGCACCATCCGTGGCCGTCAATACCGTAAAATCTGCCCCCACCCCCCGCGTGAATGCCCCGCGGCAGGTAGCGCCCATAGCGCCGGAGCCGGTGCGCCCGCCGGAGCCGGAACCCACGCCTCCGCCCGTGCGGCCCACCAAGGCTCCGCGGGAGCCCAAGGAGCCGCGCCTGACGACGCCCAAGCGCAGCACCTGGAGCGTGTTTTCCCTGCTGGAGCGGGCCACCCCGGTTGATGGCCTGTTTCGGGAGGGCCTGCCCGTGCGCTTCCTACCCCATCTGCTGTTCGTGATGTTCCTGACCCTGGTCTACATCGGCAACACACACTACGCCACCCGCATGAACCGCAGCATTCAGAAGCTGAAAGTGGAGACGGAGGACTTGCGCGCCGATTACACAACCCTGAAATCAGACTACATGGAGGCCAGCAAGCAAAGCGAGGTAGCCCGCAAGGTAGCCGCCTACGGCTTGGTGGAAAGCTCCTCGCCGCCCTTCCGCATCAGCGTGCCCGCCGGCCGCCTCGACGAGGCTGAGCTGGACAGGCTGCCCATCCTGACGGCCGACTCGGTGGCCGCCATGACGGCCCGGGCCAAGGCCGACTCCCTGCGCCGTGCCGGCGGCCCGTCCCTCGGCGACTCGGTGGAGGTAGGCGCCCCGCCCGTTCCCATCGGTACTGATCTTAACGGGGAGCCCGCCACGGCTGACCCCGCATCTTCCAATCGTTCAGCTCCTACCCGCCGCAATGAAAGGAAACGTTAAAAAAAGCATTGTCACCCGCGTCCGGCTGGCTTTTCTGGGTGTGTGCCTGTTTTCCTGCGCCATTATCTGGCGCGTGACCCACGTGCAGTTCACGGAAGGGGCCAAGTGGAGCGCCCTGGAGCAGGAGCGCCGCATCGTGTACCAGCCCGTATTCGCCACCCGCGGCAACATCTACTCCGACAACGAAAGCATCATGGCCACCTCCCTGCCCTTTTACCGGGTGGCCTGGGACCCCAGCGTAGTAAATTCGGCGCTGTTCGAACAGAAAGTAGACTCGTTGGCTGGAATGCTTTCCGCTTTTTTCGGCGACCGAACGAAATCAGAATACAAGCGCCGGCTTAAAAACGCAAAGTATGCTAAGCCCTCGGTGCGCTACCTGCGCCTGAACTCCCGGCAAATAAACTTCCAGGAAAAAAAGGAGTTAGCCAAGTGGCCCATTTTCCGGGAGGGTAAGAACAAGGGCGGCGCCATCTTCGAGAAGGTGGACAAGCGCTTCCGGCCCTTCGGCGGGCTGGCCCAGCGCACCATTGGCTTCGTGAACGAGGACAAGAACGGCGCGGGCCTCGAATTTACCTTCAACCGCCACTTGGCGGGCAAAGATGGCGAGGCCTTATTTGAGCGCTTGCCTGGCGGCAACAAGCCCATCTACGACGGCACCGAGGTCAAGCCCCAGCCTGGCTACGACGTGAAAACCACCCTGGATATCAACCTCCAGGACGTGGCCGAAAACGCCCTGTACAAGTCCTTGGTGGAAAACAACGCCCAGTACGGTACCGTCATTCTGATGGAGGTGAAGACCGGCGAAATCAAGGCCGTAGCCAACCTGGGCAAGGTGGATGAGGGCGTGTACCGCGAAGATTACAACTACGCCATTGCCGACCAGGGCCGTACCGAGCCCGGCTCTACCTTCAAGCTGGCCTCCATGATGGCCGCCTTCGAAGAAGACCCCGACCTGCAGCTAACCGACACCATTAATACCGGCAACACGGGCTCCAAAAAGATTGGCGGAGCCGTGAAAACCGATTCCCACCCCTACGGCCGCATCACGCTGCAGCAGGTGTTCGAGAAATCCTCCAACATCGGCGTGGCCGTGCTTGCCGACCGGGTCTTCAGCAAGAACCCCGAGAAGTACACCGACTACCTCAAGCGCTTCGGGCTGGACAAGCCCCTGGGCTTCCAGATGGCCGGCGAGGCCCGCCCCTACATCAAAGACCCCCGCGACCGAAGCTGGAGCCGCACCTCGCTCACGACCATGAGCATCGGCTACGAATTGAAGCTGGCCCCGCTGCAAACGCTGGCCTTCTACAATGCCGTGGCCAACGGCGGCGTGAAGGTGCAGCCCATGATTGTTAAGGAAATCAAGCAGGCCGACAAGGTGCTGGAACGGTTTGAAACCCAGGTGCTCAACCCCAAGATCTGCTCCGATGAAACCCTGCAGAAAGTACGCGCCATGATGGAAGGGGTAGTGGAGCACGGCACCGCCCGCGGCATCCGCACCAACGATTACCTCATTGCGGGCAAAACCGGCACGGCCTGGAAGTTCAAGAACGGCGCCTACACCCGCACGTACTCCACCAGCTTCTGCGGCTACTTCCCCGCCGACAACCCCAAGTACAGCTGCATCGTGGTAGTTGACTCGCCCAAGAACGGCCGCATCTACGGTGCCGATGTGGCCGCCCCGGTGTTCCGGGAGCTAGCCGACAAAGCCATGGCCCGCGACGTAGCCAGCCAGCGCCCGTTGCTGGCCCGCGCCCCGGTGCGCCGCTCACGGGTGCCGGAAGTACAGGCCGGTATGCAGGATGAGCTGTCGATGGTGTTCAGCAAGCTCGGCGTAACGCACAATGGTGGCACGGGCGCCGAGGACTGGGTGCGCACCGCGCCCACTGATTCCGATGCTGAAAGTCTGAGTTTGAAGCCCATGGCCGTACGCCCCGGTCGCGTGCCCAACGTGCAAGGCCTCACCCTGCGCGACGCCCTGTTCCTGCTCGAAAACCGCGGCTTGCGGGTGCGGGCCCTGGGTACGGGTCGGGTAAAAACGCAGTCGGTAGCGGCGGGGTCTGCGGCGCGGCGCGGTACTACCGTCGTATTGCAGCTGGAGCCCATCGGGGGCCGTCTGGCGCCCCCTGTTCCGGCCGTTCCGCCCACGCCCGGCTTGGCTACCCTGGCCGATGGCCGGGTACGGCAAGCGGAGGCTGCGGGGAGCACCAGCCGCAACGGCGGTAAATCGGCCCGTACCACTCCGGCGGCTACCCCTGGCAAGCAAGCGCCAGCCAAGCCACCTCGGGAAACTGCCACCAGCAACACCATCGCGCCGAAAGGCACGGCCGCAGTAACCAAAGCCAAACCCAAGGCAAAAGCGTAGACTGCAACCTCTATAATTCAGGAGCCCTAACCTGAGGCGTACGCCTCTTACCATCCCTAACACGTTGAACCCCGAACTCGCCCTTTCTGCTCTGCTGGCTGCCGTTACCGTCCGGGCCCAGCACGGCCCTGCGGAGGTAGCCGTTACTGGCCTTACCCTGGACTCGCGCCAGGCCGGGCCGGGCACCGTGTTTTTCGCCCTGCGCGGCACGGCCACCGATGGTCATCAGTTTGTGCCGAAAGCAGTGGAGCAGGGCGCGGCTGTAGTCGTAGTAGAGGACCTGCCCGCCGAGCTGAACCCGGCCACCACCTACGTGCAAGTGGCTGACTCTGCGCAGGCTATGGCTCTGATGGCTGCTGCGTTCTACGGTCATCCGTCGCGCCAGCTGCAACTGGTGGGCATTACGGGTACCAACGGCAAAACCACCTGCGCCACCATGCTGCACAAGCTCTTCCGGGAGCTGGGCTACCACTGCGGCCTGCTAAGTACGGTGCAGAACCAGATTGACGAGCAGGTTATTCCGGCCACCCACACCACCCCCGATGCCATCCGCCTGAATGAGCTGCTGGCCCGGATGCTCAAGGCCGGTTGCACTCACGTGTTTATGGAAGTCAGCTCCCACTCCGTGGTGCAGCACCGCATTACGGGCCTGCACTTTGCCGGGGGCGTGTTTACTAACCTCACCCACGACCACCTCGACTACCACGGCACCTTCGACGCGTACCTCAAAGCCAAAAAGGGCTTCTTCGACATGCTGCCCAAGTCGGCCTTCGCCCTCACCAACCAGGACGACAAGCGCGGTCCGGTGATGCTACAGAACGTGGTTGGCCGCCGCGAAACCTATTCCCTGCGCAATGCCGCTACCTTCCGGGGCCGCCTGATTGAAAACGCCGTGCACGGTTTGCACCTGGAGGTAGACGGTAGGGAAGTGCAGTTTCGGCTGATTGGAGTGTTTAACGCCTACAATCTGCTGGCTATTTATGGTACGGCCGTGCTGCTGGGTGAGGAGCCGGCGGAGGTGCTCACTGTGCTGTCGGGCCTGACGTCGGCGCCGGGGCGGTTTGAGCCGGTAGTATCGGAGCGGGTGCGCATTACGGGCATCGTCGACTACGCCCACACGCCCGACGCGCTGGAAAACGTGTTGCAAACCATTGCCGACATCCGCCAGCCTAGCCAGCAGGTGATTACCGTGGTGGGCTGCGGCGGCAACCGCGACGGGGCCAAGCGCCCCATCATGGCGCGTCTGGCCGCTCAGCTCTCCAACCGCGCCGTGCTGACTTCCGACAACCCCCGTTTCGAGGACCCCAACGACATTCTAACCCAGATGCAGGCCGGCGTGCCCGCCGAGAATCAGGGAAAAGTCCTGACCATTGCGGACCGCCGGGAAGCCATTAAAACGGCGGTGGCTTTGGCCCAGCCCGGCGACATTGTGCTGGTGGCGGGTAAAGGCCACGAAACCTACCAGGAAATCAAGGGCGTGAAAACTGATTTTGACGATAAGCGCGTGCTGACCGACATGTTCAATCTGCTTGGTAAATAGCGCTGAATAATCCAAAATCTGCACAAACGCAACGTTTGACCTCAACCCAAAAAACTGAACCTTTGCAGCTTGGACTACCTCTGAACCCCAACTGCTGACCCCCGCGCCCATGCTGTATTACTTCTTTAACTACCTCTACAAAGTGCATCACCTGCCGGGCACGGGTGTTTTCCAGTACATTTCGTTCCGGGCGGCGCTGGCGGTAGTAACCTCCCTGATTATCGCCCAGTTCTTCGGGGCCCCGCTGATCCGGGCCCTGCAGCGGCGGCAAATTGGGGAGACGGTGCGCGACCTGGGCCTGCAAGGGCAGATCGAGAAGAAAGGCACTCCTACCATGGGCGGCCTGATTATTCTGCTGGCTATTCTGGTGCCGGTGCTGCTGTTTGCCAAGCTCGACAACATCTACATCGTGCTCATGCTGCTGAGTACCGTCTGGCTGGGGCTAATCGGCTTCGTGGACGACTATATTAAGGTAGTCAAGAAGGACAAGGAAGGCTTGGCCGGCCGCTTCAAGGTGCTGGGCCAGGTAGGCCTGGGCGTGACGGTGGGCTGGGTGCTGTTCTTTTCCAACGACGTGACCGTGCGCCAGTACGCCCTGCCCAACGGCGCCTTTTCAGCCGTGGATGCCAGCACCGTCTACCAGGACGTGAAGCTGATGATTACCACGGTGCCCTTCCTGAAGAACAACGAGCTGAACTACGGCGACCTATTCGCTACCGCCGGCGACTTCTTCAATGAGTACTACGCCTTCTTCTACATTCCCATTGTCATCTTGATTATCACGGCCGTGAGCAACGGGGCCAACATCACCGACGGCCTCGACGGGCTGGCGGCCGGTACCTCGGCCATCATTGGCATCACGCTGGCTATCTTCTGCTTCGTGAGCGGTAACGCTTTGCTGGCGGACTATCTGGACGTGATGTTCATTCCGAACTCGGGCGAGCTGGTAATTTTCTGTACCGCTTTTGTGGGGGCCTGCGTGGGCTTTCTGTGGTATAACTCCTACCCGGCCCAGGTATTCATGGGGGATACCGGCTCCCTGGCCATTGGCGGCATCATTGCCGTGCTGGCCATCATCGTGCGTAAGGAGCTGCTGATTCCGGTGCTGTGCGGCGTGTTTCTGATTGAAAACCTGTCGGTTATGGTGCAGGTCAGCTATTTTAAGTACACTAAGCGCAAGTACGGCGAAGGCCGCCGCCTGCTGCGCATGTCGCCCCTGCACCACCATTACCAGAAGCTGGGCTACCACGAGTCCAAAATCGTGTCGCGCTTCTGGATTGTCAGCATTATGCTGGCTGTAATTACGCTGGTTACGCTAAAGCTGCGGTAAGCGGCTTCCGACCATTAGTCCTGCCGATTCACACTTCGTTACTCACCTCATCACCTGACTCATACCATGCACTACGTTATTCTCGGCGCTGCGGAAAGTGGGGTAGGGGCGGCGCTGCTGGCCCAGGCCAAGGGCCACACCGTGTTTGTGTCGGACCGGGGCCCCATTCAGCCGCGCTACCAGCAAAAGCTAGCCCAGGCCGGTATTCGGTTTGAGGAAAACCAGCACACGCTGGAGGAAGTCTTGAAGGCGGATGAGGTAGTAAAGAGCCCTGGCATACCCAAAAAGGCTCCCGTTATACAGGCCCTGCGCGCCCAGGGCACGCCCATTATTTCGGAAATCGAGCTGGCCGGACGCTACACCCAGGCCAAGTGTATCGGCATCACTGGCACCAACGGCAAGACGACGACGACTCTGCTCACTTACCATTTGCTGAAGGAAGCAGGCCTGAACGTGGGGCTGGCGGGCAATGTAGGCTACTCCCTGGCCGAGCAGGTAGTAGAGAATGCCCACGACTACTACGTGGTGGAGCTCAGCTCCTTCCAGCTCGATGATACCTACGAGTTTCAGCCCTGGATTTCGGTGCTGCTCAACATCACCCCCGACCACCTCGACCGGTACGGCTACTCCCTGGAGCAGTACGCCCAAGCCAAGCTGCGCATCACCCAGCGTCAGGACAGTGAGCAGTACTTTGTTTATAACGCCGACGACGAGAACATTCAGCGCTACTTTCCGGCCGCGCTCCGGCCCGTCATTCAGCTGCCGTTCAGCCTGCACCGCCGCCCCGATTTTCAGCTGGCCGGCTACTACACCCGCGAGGATTGCCTGTGTACCAACCTGGTGCCCGGCCTGGGCCTGGATGGGGAGGAAGTAAGCGTGGCCAACTCGCCCCTGATCGGGCAGCACAACCGCCAGAACATACTGGCCGCCGTGCTCTGTGCCCGCATTGCGGGCCTCTCGGCCGAGCAGATTGAAGCTGGTCTGGCCACGTTCCGAAACGCCGACCACCGCCTGCAGCCCGTGGGCGAAATCAACGAGGTCAAGTTTATCAACGACAGCAAGGCCACCAACGTGGAAGCCGCCTGGTACGCCCTCGACGGTATCCGGCAGCCCATCATCTGGATTGCCGGCGGCACCGACAAGGGCAACGACTACTCCACGTTGGTTCCGCTGGCCGCCTCCCGCGTGAAGGCCCTGGTGTGCCTCGGCGTTGACAACGAAAAGCTGAAAGCCAGCTTCAGCGGGGTAGTGCCGCACCTGGAGGAAACCCAGAGCGTCGTTACGGCCGTTCGGCGGGCCGCGGCCCTGGCCGCGCCCGGCGACGTCGTGCTACTGTCGCCGGCCTGCGCTTCTTTCGACCTGTTCCGCAACTATGAGGACCGGGGGCGGCAGTTCACGGCAGCCGTAGCTGAACTGGCAGCTAACCCAACCACCAAAGAAGCCTTTGGGTAGCCGACTTGTTCCGGCGCCTGCCTTCCATTCGCGTTTGCACTTTCCTGTTTCACCTTCTCACCTCTTCACCGTATGGAACCCATTACCAATTGGCTACGGCAAAACCTGAAGGGTGACCCCGTGCTGTGGGGCATCGTGCTGTTATTTTCCTTTATTTCTATTGCGGTAGTGTACTCGGCTACGGGTACGCTGGCCTACAAGAAAATGGGCGGCAACACGGAGTATTTCCTGTTCAAGCACACCAGCCTGATTTTCGTGGGTCTGTTTTTCATGTGGCTGGCCCACCGCATCGACTACCGCTACTACTCGCGCCTGTCGCTTTATGCCCTGCTCATTTCAGTGCCCCTGCTAATTTTCACCTACATCATGGGAGGTGAGGTAAACGGGGCCTCCCGCTGGCTGACCATTCCGGTTATCAACCAGACGTTTCAGCCCTCGGACTTAGCCAAGCTGGCCCTGATTTCCCACTTAGCCTCCATGTTAAGCCGCCGCCAGCAGCATGTAGAGGACTTCAAAACGACCCTGTTACCCGTAATTATCTGGGTAGGTGTTATTTGCGGGCTGATCATTTTGTCGAATGCCTCCACGGCTTTACTGCTTTTTACTACCTGCCTGCTACTGATGTTTATCGGTCGAGTGCCCATCAAGCACATGCTATTAACCGTGGTAATTGTAATGAGCCTGGGTGGGGTAGCCCTGACGGTCGGCCAGCGCTGGGGCACAGTGAAGTCCCGCATCGAGAGCTTTACTGACTCGAGCAAGCCAGTGCCCTTTCAGCTGGAGCACGCCTATATTGCTGAAGCCACAGGCGGCCTGTTCGGCAAAGGCCCGGGCAAAAGCACGGAGCGCAACATCATGCCTCACCCATACTCCGACTTTATCTTCGCCATCATCATTGAGGAGTACGGCTTGTTTGGCGGGGCCATTGTAGTGTTTCTCTACCTAGCCTTTCTGTACCGGGGGCTGAAAACGGTGATAAACAGCTACGGCGCCTTCGGGGGGCTGCTATCGGCGGGGCTGAGCTTTAGCCTGGTGCTGCAGGCCATGGTAAATATGGGCGTGGCCGTGGGGCTGGGTCCCATTACCGGCCTGCCGCTACCCTTGCTGAGCATGGGCGGCACCTCGCTTATTTTCACGGGTATCAGTATCGGGATTATTCTGGCCGTGAGCCGGGGCGAGCGGGAAATCCGCCCGATGGTGGGCGAGCCGGCCGATACCGCCCGTATTCCCCGGGTATCCCAGTACGCATAACGGCGGCGTGGCCTAGTAGCTAAGAGCTTACACATGAAGTTAATTATCAGTGGCGGCGGCACCGGCGGCCACATTTTTCCGGCCGTAGCCATTGCCAACGAAGTGCGCCGTCGGCATCCGGAAGCGGAAATCCTGTTTGTGGGCGCCAACGGCCGCATGGAAATGACGCGCGTGCCGGAGGCTGGCTACGAAATTGTAGGGCTGGATATTACGGGCCTGCAGCGCAGCCTCTCGCCCCAGAACCTGCTGTTTCCCATTCGGGTAATGCGCGCCGTGCGCAAAGCTGGCAAGCTCATCGAGAAGTTTCGGCCCGATGCCGTCGTTGGGGTAGGAGGGTACGCCTCGGCTCCGGTGCTGCTGGCTGCTACCTCCCGCGGTATTCCGGCCCTTATTCAGGAGCAGAACTCATACGCGGGCCTCGTGAACAAACTGCTGGCTCGTCGAGTGGCGCGCATCTGCGTAGCTTATAAGGGCATGGAAAAGTTTTTTCCGGCCGAAAAGCTGGTGCTCACCGGCAACCCTGTCCGCACCGAAATTGCGGGCGGGCAGCGGGCTGAAGCCCTCAACTTCTTCGGCCTAACTCCGGACCGGCCGGTAGTACTGGTAATAGGAGGCAGCCTGGGGGCCCGCACGCTCAACCACGCCACGGCGGCAGCGCTACCACGGCTCCAAGCAGCAGGCGTGCAGCTACTCTGGCAAACCGGTAAGGCATATTTCCCGACGGCCCAGGAGCAGGCCGCGCCCTTCGCCGCGCACAACCTGCAGGCCCTGGAGTTTGTGCGCCGCATGGACTTGGCCTACGCCGCGGCCGACGTCGTAATCAGCCGGGCCGGGGCGCTGTCAGTGTCCGAGCTGTGCCTCACGGGCAAGCCGAGCATCCTGGTGCCCTCGCCCAACGTGGCTGAAGACCACCAAACCAAAAACGCCTTGGCCTTGGTGCAGCGCCACGCGGCGCTGCTGGTACCCGACGCGGAAGCTACCCTACGGCTCTACGACGAAGCTTTTAGCCTGCTGGCTAACCCCAGCCGCTTAGCTGAGCTAAGCCGTAATGCCCGCCAGATGGCCTACCCCCACGCCACCACTACCATTGTGGATGAGCTGCTGACGCTGATCGGCCAGCGCAAGAATTCTTCATCACCTACGCTTTAATCCACGGCCGTTGTGAATCCGGTAGCAGCTTTTCCCCACGTCTTCTTTCTCGGCATTGGCGGCATTGGTATGTCGGCCCTGGCTCGGTGGTTTAAAGCCAACGGCCACTCCGTAAGCGGCTACGACAAAACGGTAACGCCCCTGACTGAGGCTCTGGCCGCGGAAGGCATTGCGATTCACTACGAGGATGCCGTGGCCAATATTCCCGCCGAAGTGCGCCAAAATCGCGCGCAGGTCTTGGTAATTCTCACCCCGGCTATTCCCCAGAATCATCAGGAGTGGGCTTGGTTGCGGGAGCAGGGCTACGACATCCGCAAGCGCAGCCAGGTGCTGGGGCTTCTTACCCAGGGACGCCCCACCATTGCCGTAGCGGGCACTCATGGCAAGACTACGACCAGCAGCATGGTGGCCCACCTGCTCCACCACGCTGGCGTGCCCTGCGCGGCCTTTCTGGGCGGCATTGCCGTGAATCTGGGTTCTAACCTACTGCTGCCGCCGGCTACTGCGCCCGCCGAAACCACGCCCGTAGTGGTAGAAGCTGATGAGTACGACCGGAGCTTTCTGACCCTGTTCCCGACGGTAGCCATTGTGACCAGCACAGACGCCGACCACCTCGACATTTACGGGCATAAGGACGCGCTGGTGGACTCCTTCCGGCAGTTCGTGGGGCAAATTCAGCCCGGTGGAACCCTCATCATCAACCACACCGCCGACCCGAGCGTGGCGGCCGCTGCCCCGGTTGGCGTGCGGGTAATTCGCTACGGCCTCTCGCCAGAGCAAGGCCCGGAATTATACGCCGACCGCATCACGGCCCAGGGCCACACCTTCCGCTTTGCCTTGCACGGTCCGCACGGAGATGTTAGCGCGCTGGAACTAGCCGTGCCGGGCCACCACAATGTGGAGAATATGCTGGCCGCTGCCTGCGTAGCGCAGGCCTATGGCCTTACGCCGGAGCAGTTGCGTGCGGCCGTGGCGGCTTACCGGGGCGTGAAACGTCGCTTCGAGTTTATTGTAACGGCCGGCAGCCCCGAGCAGCCCAACGTGTACGTGGACGATTATGCCCACCATCCACGCGAAATTGAGGCCTTTCTTCGTTCCCTACGCACCTTATACCCCGGTCGGCGGCTGCGGGTAGTATTCCAGCCCCATCTGTTCAGCCGCACCCGCGACTTCGCCCCCGGATTCGCTGAAAGTCTGAGCATTGCCGATGAGGTAGTATTGCTTGCCATCTACCCGGCCCGGGAGCTACCCATGCCCGGCGTCACGTCGGAATTAATATTATCCCAAATAACTGCAACCGAAAAATCATTGCAGACCAAAGAAGAAATTTTGCGCAACGCCGAAACCAATGCCAATTTTGACGTATTAGCCACAGTCGGGGCCGGGGATATCGATCAGTTGGTGCCTCGATTAAAGAATATTTTGAACATTCGTTGGAATGGAGCTGAAGCGTAAAGCCAATAACCTGCTGTTTGCCACGGCCTGCCTGCTGCTGCTGCTGGGCCTAGGTGCGTTTGCCGCAGTGCGCCAGGCCCACCGGCCCGTGGGCGGGGTTATCGTGTCCATTAGCAACGAGTTCAACAACTTCTTTATCAGCGAGCGGGAAGTGGCCAATTTGCTTTCCCGCCACGGCGAGGACCGCCTAGAGGGCGCCGACCCCGCCGACGTTGACTTAAAGGACCTGGAGGCCCGCCTGAAAGCCCATAGCTTTGTCAAGGAGGCCCAAGTGTACCGCGACCTGGCCGGCAATCTGCACGCGGATGTGCGGCAGAACCGCCCGATTGCCCGCCTCGTGCACAGCGACTCCCGGCAAGACAGCTACCTGGATGCCGATGGCCACCGCCTACCCCTGTCGCCGCTGTTTACGGCCCGGGTAGTGCCCATTTCCCGGCTGAATGGTCAGCCCCTATCGGCCGGCTTTTTCCAGGACAGCACGGGCCAGCGCTACCTGGAATTTTTGCGCTACATCGATGAAAAGCCGTTCTGGCGCGCCCAGGTCGCGGAGGTCTTTGTAGGCGCCAACGGCAAGCTCTCGTTTACCCAGCAAGTAGGCGACCAACGTATCGAATTTGGCTTTCCTGAGAATATTTCAGAAAAATTTGCGAAACTGATGGTATTTTACCGTCAAATTCCGCCTGTTCTCGGCTGGGATACCTACCACCGGGTCAATGTCGAGTTCAAGGACCAAATCATCTGCGAATAAAATTATCCGCCTAAAACGCTACCTTATAGCGCATTAGGTGGCCACTTACCTGCAACCAACCGCAACTCTCTCGCTTTCCCTCCCATGCAACACGATAAGATTGTAGTCGGCCTCGATATCGGCACTACCAAAATCTGCGCCCTCGTGGGGCGCAAGAACGAGTTTGGCAAGCTCGAAATTTTGGGCATGGGTAAAGCCGTGTCGGAGGGTGTTGTGCGGGGCATCGTATCGAACATCGACAAGACGGTGGACGCCATTAAAAAGGCTATCCGTCAGGCTGAGGAACAGTCGGGCATCAATATTGGGGTAGTGAACGTGGGTATTGCCGGCCAGCACATCAAGAGCCTGCAGCACAACGGTAGCATCACCCGGGCTTCAGCCGACAATGAAATCACGCTGGACGACGTCAACCGGCTGACCAACGACATGTACCGGCTGGTAACCCCGCCCGGCTCCGAAATCATCCACGTAATGCCCCAGGACTACAAGGTGGATTACGAGGAGGGTATTCTGGACCCGGTGGGCATGTCGGGCGTGCGCCTGGAGGGTAACTTCCACATTATCACGGCCCAGAGCACAGCCATCAACAACATCAACAAGTGCGTAACCAAGGCCGGGCTGGAAATCGACAACCTTATTCTGGAGCCGCTGGCGTCCAGCATGTCCGTGTTGAGCGATGAGGAAAAGGAAGCCGGTGTGGCCCTGATTGATATTGGCGGCGGCACCACTGACCTGGCTATCTTCAAGGACGGTATCATTCGGCACGCGGCGGTGCTCCCCTTCGGTGGCAACATCATCACCTCCGACATCAAGCAGGGCTGCCTGGTAATGCAAAACCAGGCTGAACAGCTGAAAGTGAAGTTCGGTAAAGCCATTGCCGAGGAAGCTTCCGAATACGAAATCGTAAGCATTCCGGGTCTGCGCGACCGAGCCCCTAAAGAAATTTCCCTGAAAAACCTGGCCTACATCATTGAGGCCCGGATGGAGGAAATCATTGAGCTGGTGTACGCCGAAATCCAGCGCCTGGGCTTCCAGGATAAGCTGGCCGCGGGCATCGTGCTGACCGGTGGCGGCTCCCAGCTCCAGAACCTGGTGCAGCTGGCGGAGTATGTAACGGGTATGGATACCCGCATCGGCTACCCCAACGAACACCTAGGCAAGAGCAAGATTGAGGCCGTTAAGTCGCCAATGTACGCTACTACGGTGGGCCTCGTGCTGGCCGGCTACCGCTCTATCGACGATCGGGTGGCCCAGCGCGGCTACGAGGAGCCCGAACAGAACTACTACCGGACTGCCCCCGAGGTGCGCGCTACGCCGGCTCCGGCGCCCCAGCCCGTTGCTCAGCAGCCGGCGCCCCAACCCGCTCCCCAGCCAACGCCGGAGCAAACTAAAAAATCGTCGGGAGCCGGCGACTTTTTCCAGAAGATCATCAGCCGCACCAAAGGGCTGCTCATTGATGACTTCGACGACAAGCAATATTAGGTGATGGGGGTCTTAGGGACTTGAGGTCTTGGTTTTCCTTTCTCATAGAGGAAATTCAGGCTGCAAGTACCCACCACCAAGACCCCAAGTCCCCAAGGCCCTAAGACCTTCACTCATGAATTTTACTTTCGATATTCCGGCCCAGTCTAAGTCCATCATCAAGGTGATTGGCGTGGGGGGAGGCGGCTCCAACGCCGTGAACCACATGTTCAGCCAGGGCATCAAAGACGTGGAGTTCGTCATTTGCAACACCGATAAGCAGGCCTTGGCCTCCTCAACGGTGCCCAATCGGCTGCAAATTGGTGCCGACCTAACCGAAGGACTTGGCGCTGGAGCCAATCCGGAGCGGGGCAAGCAGGCCGCCATTGAAAGCCGGGAGCAAATCCGGGAGCTGCTGAGCAATGGCACCAAAATGGTGTTTATTACCGCGGGTATGGGCGGCGGTACGGGTACCGGCGCGGCTCCTGTTATTGCCAAAGTAGCCAAGGAGTTGGGCATCCTCACAGTGGGTATCGTGACGGCGCCCTTCATGTTCGAAGGAAAGAAAAAGCGTCAGCAGGCGGAGCACGGCATCAAAGAGCTGAGCGACAACTGTGATACGGTGCTGGTAATTCTTAACGACAAGCTCCGGGAGATTTACGGCAACCTGCCCATCCGCTCGGCTTTCGCCAAGGCCGATAACGTGCTGAGCACGGCCGCCAAATCCATTGCGGAAATCATTACCGTGACGGCTGATGTAAACGTGGACTTTGAAGACGTGAAAACCGTCATGAAGGACTCGGGCGCGGCCGTAATGGGTAGCAGCATCACGGAAGGGGAGAACCGTGCCAAGCGCTCGGCCGAAGAAGCGCTGGCCTCGCCGCTGCTCAACAACACCGATATTCACGGGGCCCAGAAGATTCTGCTCAGCATTATGTCCGGCGACCAGGCCGAGCTGGAAATGGATGAACTCACGGAAATCACCGAGTACATCCAGGACAAGGCGGGTCAGAACGCCGAAGTAATCTTCGGGCACGGCATTGATCCTACCCTGGGGCAGAGCATCCGGGTAACGGTTATTGCCACTGGATTTGCCCGCGACGCGCACAACATTACCAACGTAATAGCCCGTAGCAGCAGCGAGTCGGAATCCATGGCTAGCACGCAGCCGGACCCGCAGATCAATATCTTCGACAAAGACCGTCAGGAAGCGCCGGTGGTGCCTACGTTTGGTTCGCCCGTGCCGGTTACCCCGGAGCCCCAGCCGGTAAAGTTTGATCTGGAAACCTCGCCGGCTCCCGTGGGCTACGTGCCGCCGGTAGTGGCCGCTCCTTCGGCGCCAGCGCCCGAGCCCGTGCTCTACCAGCAGCAAGCTACGGCTCCAGCCCCGGCTTCCCCGTCAGCGATTACGCACCACGCGTTGCCGCGCCCGTCGCTGGATGCACGGGCTGAGGAGCGTCGTCAGCGTCTGCAGGCACTCAGCAACGGGCTAACCAACGATGCTATCAAGGACCAGCTGGAAACGCCGGCTTACCTGCGCCGCCAGGTAAAGCTGGAGAACGTTGTGCCTTCTTCGGAGGAGAATATCAGCCGTTTTAATCTGTCGGATGACAACGAACTGCTGGGCGACAACCGCTTCCTGCACGATAATGTGGACTAATTAAGCATGCAGACCTTAAATCAAAAGGCCGCCCTAGAAATGGGGTGGCCTTTTGATTTAAGGACGAGGGTCAGGTACGGAATCAGCGGGCGTTGCCAGTGAGTCAGTGGGGCGCATTGCTGGCGCAGCCATTTCCCGGTCGGGGTTAAGGGTGCGGCCCCGGTACGAATGCGGGGCCAGCGTACACGCCGATAATAGCAGCCCCGAACAGAATAGAAGGAGTAAACGGGGAATCAGCATGGGGGAAGGAACAGAATAGGGCACAGGAAGTTAGTGGCCTGCGGCTACAATGGGCGCGGGGCGGAAGAAACGGTTTAAGGGCTCTTCTAACGCATAATGTAGCACAATGGCCAGCAGGTTCAACCCAATAAACAAGATTCCATTGTGCGAGGTGAAGTGCAGAGCCAGCCAATCACGCACTGAGCCCAGATGAATCAGGTAGAAAGCATAGGAGCTTTTCCCTAGCACACTGAAAAGCCTAGTGGAGAGTAGGCGTTGGAGCCAGGTGCGCTCCGTGAGCAGGCCGGCAAAGAACATCATGATGCCCCCGGGCAGGGCAACGTTATTAAGCGCAACACCAAAGGCGTGCTCCTGCCCGTAGGTATAGCCTCCTTTGGTCCAGACCATTCCACTGACGGCAGCTATCATCACGGCGCTGCCAACCAGGGTAAGCAAGCCCGGCAGGCGGTAGCGGCGCAGACGGCCCTGCTGGTACCAGCGCGCCAGTTGCATACCGGCATAAAACTCAAAGCACCGGCCAAAAAAGGAAAAGAGCAGCATCAGCCGAAACGAGCCAAAAAAGCCCCAAAGCTGACTGGTTACGGGGCTAAGTGCCAGTACCAGGCCGCAACCCAGGGCCAGCAACGCAAACGGCTGGACCCACAATGGCACGCGGCGACGCAACAGCCAAAAGGCCAACGGCGCCGTCAGGTAAAAGCTTTCCTCCACGGTCAATGACCAGGCCTGGGCAATTCCGGCATACTTAGCATCAGAAAAAAAGGCCTGCGTAAGCGTGAGGCTGAAGAGGAAATGATGCGGCAGAAAGTGCTGGGCCCGCCAAAAGGCGTAGTAGGTAGCCAGGCTCAGCAGGAAATACAGCGGATAGATGCGCGCGAGGCGGCGGCGCATGTACTGGCTCCATTTCCCCGGCTCATTGAAATCCTGTTGACCATAGCGCAGGGTAATCAGAAAGCCACTCAGGACGAAAAAGATGGGCACTCCCACGTGGAACTCCAGAATCCAGGCGTGAAGCCGGGGCCACTCGGGGTTGTTATGGAAAGGGTTGAAGTGGTGCAGAAACACCAGATACGCAGCCAGGGCCCGAACACCCGTGAAGGCGGGTAAATACGTTTTGCTGGGGTGAGGTAGGGAAATGCCAGCACTAGGATCAGCCACGCGGTAGGAATAATAAGCCGATCAAACCTACTGATTTTCGTCGTAACGCTACCGTTGATTAGGGTTTAAACGGATCAGAAAACCGCTTATCCATGATAAAGGTGGAGTCAGTTAACGTCCGTAGGAAAGCAATAAGCTGAGTTTTCTCTCTACTGGTAAGGTCGAGCTTGGTGCCGCCGGGCGTGTTGGAGAGTAACACATTCGGGTCAACACCCGGGCTATTCGTGCGAACATGGTCGCCGTAGTGGTCCAGCACTTCTTCCAGGGACTGAAACCGACCATCGTGCATGTAAGGCGCCGTGAGGGCAATGTTGCGCAGGGTAGGGGCCCGAAACTTTCCCCGATCAGCACTCTGGCCCGTAACGCCGGCCCGGCCCGCGTCGGTAAAGGCTACATCCAACCCGTTGTTGAAAAAGCCGGGGGAGCTGAACAGGCCGTCTTCACTGATGTGGCAGTGGTGGCAGGTGCCGCCCCGGATAAACAGGCCGCTTACCTCCCCCGGATGATTCATAAACAGGCTCGCCCCTGCTCTTTCCGTAGCTGTGAGGGTGCCTTCTTTGCGTATGTATTTATCGTAACGGGAGTTAGCCGATATCAGGGTACGCTCGAACTGGGCCAGCGCTTTAAGAACAGCGGCCTCCGTGATGGTACTGCTCCCGAACGCCTGCTGAAAAAGCGGAGGATAGAGGGCAGTTTGCTGGAGCCGGCTGACGCCCGTAGCCAACAGCTGATGCATTTCCAGCGGGTTCTCGATGGGTAGGCGCGCCTGTTGCTCTAAGGTAGTGGCCGCGCCATCCCAATTCAGCGTCTTCTCCCACAGCACGTTGGCCAGCGACATGGTACTCCGCGCGTGTTGACCATCTACGCCCGCTGCCCGGGCCAGGCCGTCGGTAAAAGCCTTGCGCTGCTGATGGCAACTACCGCACGACTGCGTGCCAGTGCGCGATAAGCGCGGCTCGTAAAATAGCTTACGCCCTAATTCCACTCCCTCCACCGTCAGGGGGTTATCGGCGGGTATTCCCACGTTCTGGGGCAAATTGCTCGGCAGCACCAAGGCGTAAGGGGGCGTGATGCCTGCACTTTCGCCCGTTTCCTCCTTCTCCGAGCTATTACAGGCAGCTAACAGCCCAGCTGTTGCTAAGGTCAGAAGCCACCGTACTTGCCCAGTAAGTAGAGAAAACACCATAGCAGAAACTAGAGAAGGAAGCTTTAAGATATTGCTTTTCAAGCAAACATGCATTCTGCAATTGCCGGTTCCGCTGAAAAGCTCGGGCATGGAAAGACCACGATTCTAATAGCGTCAATAGCTTAAAAAGCCAATAAGCTGGCTACCTGCTCGCGCAGTACTTGGTGGTAAAGTGGCTCAGTAATCAAGCCTTCGGCAGTAAGGTACTTATCGATGAAAGGCAACCGAACCCGCTCCGGCAACACGGCCGTGCCCAGGTACATGAGCACATCTGTCAGATGATTAAGGGGTAGGATACCGCCCTGTCCGCCGCTGCTCAGGCCTACTAAGGCGGCTTTCTTACCCCGAATACCGCCGGGATAGGGCAGTCCATCGATAAAGGCTTTTAGCACGCCAGGAAAGGAACAGTTATACTCCGGCACCACGAATACCAGCTTATCGGCGCTTTCTGCCAACTTTACCAAGCGGTTAAACTCATCGTGGCGGCCGGTGTTGTGGTACAGGGCCGAGGTAGTGAAGTCGAGAGGAAGCTCTGTCAGGTCTAGAAGTTGAGCCGTTTCACCGTGCTCAGCGAGCAACTGGGAGTAAAAATCAGCTACGCGACGAGCCCGAGAATTGGGCCGGTTGGTACCAACGATGATGGTAATCATCAGGGGAAGAATAGGGTAGGAAAAATCAGGAATGACGGCCGCAGCAGCGTATAAGAAAAGGCGAAACGGTTGCCCGCCTCGCCTTTTCTTGTTGACTTAAAGAACAGCGCTTACGCCAAGTTGTTCGAGGTAGCTTTTGCCGACAGGAACTCGCGGTTCAGAATGGCAATGTTTTCCAGCGAGATACCAACGGGGCACTCGGCGGCGCAGGAACCAATGTTGGAGCAGGCGCCGAAGCCTTCCTTATCCATTTGGGCCACCATGTTTTCCACGCGCGACTTGCGCTCTACGTGGCCCTGAGGCAGCAAAGCAAGCTGGCTTACCTTGGCCGACACGAATAGCATAGCCGAGGAATTTTTGCAGGAAGCCACGCAGGCACCGCAGGCAATGCAGGTAGCGGCCTCAAAAGCGCGGTCCGCAATTTCCTTGGGAACCGGAATCTCGTTAGCGTCGGGTGTACCGCCGGTATTTACCGAAATGTAGCCGCCTGCCTGAATAATCCGGTCGAAGGCGGAGCGGTCCACGCTCAAGTCCTTGTTTACAGGGAAAGCGCTGGAGCGCCAGGGTTCAATTGTGATGGTGTCGCCGTCGCTGAACTTGCGCATGTGCAGCTGGCAGGTAGTGGTGCCCGGCTCCGGACCGTGGGCACGGCCATTGATGAAGAGGTTGCAGGAACCACAGATGCCTTCGCGACAGTCATGGTCAAAAACAACAGGCTCTTCACCCTTACGCAGCAGGTCTTCGTTTAGTACATCAAGCATTTCCAGGAACGACATATCCGGGGAAATGTCTTGCACCTGGTAATCAACGATGCGGCCTTCGGTGTTGCGGTTTCGCTGCCGCCACACTTTCAGGGTTAAGTTCATCGGTTTGGCATTGGGGTTACTTCCAGCCATTTTATTTCAAGAGTATTGAGTAGTGGGAATGGGTAGTGAGCGGAGGAAGTGGCAGCTAGCCCAGGTAGGTTAGCCGCCACTTGGTGCTCTGGGCTACTTGTAGCTACGCTGCGTCAGCTTCACGTTCTCGAACTTCAGCTCTTCCTTATTTAGGATTTCCGGCTGATTCTCGCCAACGAACTGCCAGGCGGCTACATACGTGTAATTCTCGTCGTCGCGCAGAGCCTCGCCTTCCGGCGTCTGGTACTCCTCGCGGAAGTGACCCCCGCAGCTTTCGTTGCGGTTGTAAGCGTCATCTACCATCAACTCACCCAGCTCCAGGAAGTCGGCTACGCGGCCGGCGCTTTCCAGCATCTGGTTCATCTCCTGGTCGGTGCCGCTCAGCTTCAGATCCGTCCAGAACTCCTTGCGCAGCTTCTGGATTTCACGCTTGGCGTGCTGCAGGCCTTCCGCCGTGCGGGCCATGCCGCAGTATTCCCACATGATGTGGCCCAGGGCCTTGTGGAAGTCGGCGGGGGTGCGGGTGCCGTTAATGCTCATCAACTTCTTCACCCGAGCGTTTACTTCCGCCTCAGCCTCTTTGAAGGCCGGGTGGTCAGTCGTAACGGGCTTGGGAGCCGTTTGAGCCAGGTAATCACCAATGGTGTAGGGAATCACGAAGTAGCCGTCAGCCAGACCCTGCATTAGGGCCGAAGCTCCCAGGCGGTTAGCGCCGTGGTCGGAGAAGTTGCATTCGCCGGTAGCGTACAGGCCCGGAATGGTTGTCTGCAGGTTGTAGTCTACCCACAGGCCACCCATGGTATAGTGCACAGCAGGGTAAATGCGCATGGGCTGCTCGTACGGATTCTCGCCGGTAATCTTAGCGTACATATCGAACAGGTTGCCGTACTTCTGGCTTACCCAACTAGCGCCGTTGCGCTTGATAACGTCAGCAAAGTCCAGGTATACAGCCAGCCCCGAGCTGCCTACGCCCCGACCTTCGTCGCACATCATCTTGGCGTTGCGCGAGGCTACGTCGCGGGGCACTAGGTTACCGAAAGCCGGATATTTGCGCTCCAAGAAGTAGTCACGCTCGTCTTCCGGAATGTCGGCAACCCGAATCTGACCGGCGCGCAGGCGCTCGGCAGTTTCCTTCGAGGCCGGCACCCACACGCGCCCATCGTTCCGCAGCGACTCCGACATCAGCGTCAGCTTCGACTGGTAGTCACCCGACACAGGAATGCAGGTCGGGTGAATCTGGGTAAAGCAAGGGTTGGCGAAGTACGCGCCCTTCTTGTGGGCCCGCCACGCAGCGGTAGCGTTGCAATACTTGGCGTTGGTGCTAAGGTAGAATACGTTACCGTAACCACCGGTGGCCAGTACTACGGCGTGAGCGGCGTGCTGCTCTATTTCACCGGTAATCAAGTTGCGGGTGATGATACCACGAGCCTGACCGTCAACTACCACCAGGTCCAGCATTTCGGAACGGGTGTAGAGCTTCACCTTACCGTAGGCCACCTGGCGCGAGAGGGCCGAGTAGGCACCCAGCAGCAACTGCTGCCCGGTCTGGCCGCGGGCGTAAAACGTGCGGCTTACCTGGGCACCCCCGAAGGAGCGGTTAGCCAGCAGTCCGCCGTACTCCCGGGCGAAGGGTACACCTTGCGCCACGCACTGGTCGATAATATTCACTGACACTTGGGCCAGACGATACACGTTGGCTTCGCGGGCCCGGTAGTCGCCACCCTTGATGGTATCGTAGAACAAGCGGTACACGGAGTCACCGTCGTTCTGGTAGTTTTTAGCGGCGTTGATGCCCCCCTGAGCGGCAATAGAGTGCGCCCGGCGGGGAGAGTCGTGGTACGTAAAGGCTTTCACGTTGTAGCCCAGCTCGGCCAGGGAAGCCGCGGCGGAAGCACCGGCCAAGCCCGTACCTACTACAATCACGTCGTATTTCCGCTTGTTGGCGGGGTTTACGAGCTTAACGTTAAACTTATGCTTGTCCCATTTCTCGGCCAAGGGGCCTTCGGGAATTTTGGAATCCGGAAACATCGGCTATCGAGTTTAGGACTTATTTGAAAAAGAAGAAGTAGACCGGCATGGCGGCAAAAGCGGCGCACACGATGATCGAGAAGCCGTAGCCAATAAACTTGATGGCCGGCGTGTACTTGCGGTGGGTCAAGCCCAGCGTCTGGAAGGCGCTGCTGAAGCCGTGCAGCAAGTGGTAGAGCAGGGCTACCTGACCTATCACGTACAGCAGCACGTAGAAAGGGTTCTTGAAGGCTGCCAGCACCAGCGCGTAGGCATCTTCGTTGCCGTTGGCGTCACGCGGCACGTCGGTGAAGCGCAGGGAGCCAAAGAAGTTGTAGAGGTGAACAATCAGGAAGAACAGCACAATGGAGCCCAGCAAGGCCATACTCCGGGAGTGCCACGAACTGTTCTGCTCAATATGATCCGAAACGTAGCGCTGGTTGCCACGGGCCGCCCGGTTCTTAGCGGCCAGCACCAGCCCTTCGTAAATGTGAAAGCCAAAGCCCAGAACCAGCACAATTTCCATGGTGCGGATAAGCGGGTTGTGGCCCATGAATTCGGAATAGGCGTTGAATGCCGCACCGTTATCAGCCTTAAATAACTGCAGGTTACCAACCAGGTGGACTACCAAGAAGGTGCAGAGAAACAGGCCCGTGACGGCCATAATAATCTTACGGCCAATGCTACTAGAAAAGGTTTTTGTGATCCAACTCATAGAGAGCTACTGAAGGGGTGTGGGTAGGTCGGTTGTACCGGCCAAAGGTAGCCTCCAACCTAGTAGGAAACAATCTGAATAAGGCTTTGCCGTTATTGTGAATCTATAGCCAGCCAACTCCGTTAGTACCTACTACTAAGTACTTAACCCCAGCGGCGCCTTTTTTGTTAGGTTACTGGCTGGTTTTTAACGAACTTCCTCTTCCCTTGTACTCCCGCCTACTAATACGCTGATTGTATGAATCTTCCGTTACTAAACCACCCGGTCCGGCTGGCGCTGGTTGGGTTGCTTTGGCTAATAGCCTTGCTGGGCCCGACTCCAGAAGCCCGAGCTACCCACTTGCGTGCCGGTGACATCCAGGCCAAAACGGACACAACCCTGCCGGTTGCTAACCGCAACCCACGCCGAGTGTTCTTTAAGATGGTGTTATACACGAGCGTTACCACTAGTGGAGGGCAGACCGCGGCAGACGAACCCAACGTTACCATATTTTACGGCGACAATACCAACTCAGGCTACAATACAATTCCTCGCGTAAAAAGGACGCTGGTAGCGCCGAACGTGTACCGAAACGTCTACTATTTCGAGCACACCTACAACGCCCCGGGTAACTACCTCGTCAGCTACCTGAGCGTGAACCGGGTGGCTGGCGTACAGAACCTGACCAACTCCATCAACGAGTCGTTTTACATCTCGACTCGCATCACCATTGACCCCATTATCAATGTAAACCGGTCGCCGGCGTTGCTGGCCCCGGCCATTGATCAGGCCAGCCGCCGTCAGGTGTTTCTGCACAATCCCGCCGCATTCGATGCCGATGGGGACTCTTTGGCCTTTAAGTTGCGGCCCAGCCAGCAGGCTGGAAACCCAGAGGATCTGGTAAGGTCCAACGTGGCTCCTCGCCCTACTCCAGTTACTGGTTTTCGTTACCCCGACGACCCGTTCTTCCGGGCCGTGCAGGTGCCGTACGTGGGGCCGCCCGTGGGCGTGCCGAACGACCCGGCTATTTTCCGCCAAGATGTACGCACGGGCCAAATCGTGTGGAACTCGCCGGAGGTAGTAGGTGAGTACAACGTGGCATTTGTGGTGGAAGAATGGCGGCGTACTCCTGGTGCGCCACCTCGCTTGATTGGGGAGGTAATCCGGGATATGCAGATTACCGTTACGCCCAGCCAAAACCTGCGTCCAACCCTGGTCGTGCCGCCCGATATCTGCGTAATAGCGGGCAACCCCATTCCAACGGTTGTGGTGACGGCCACTGATCCGGATAATAACCCGGTGTTGCTGGAAGCGTTTTCGGGCATCCTGCCGCCCGCTACGTTCGTGCGCAACTCCACCGGTCCGCCTACTGCCCGCGGAACGTTCAACTGGACTACCACCTGCGCTGATATTCGCTCCGAGCCGTACCAGGTATTGTTTAAAGCTACCGACCAGCCGGCCGCGGGCCTCACCCCGCTGATTGATGAGCGGCCGCTGCAGATTACCGTTATCGGTCCGGCTCCCCAGAACCTGCGGGTTAGCGCGGTCGGCAACACGGCCCGTTTGGACTGGAACAGCTACCTCTGTCAAAACCCCGGAGCTCAAATTCGGATTTACCGGCGCGAAGGGCCCAGCGGCTGGACGCCCGGACCCTGCGAAACAGGCATTCCGGCCTCCCGGGGCTACACCCAGATTGGGGCGGTTAACGTCGGCAGCCAAACCTTCCTCGACGATAACAATGGCCGCGGACTGGACCGTGGTAAAAACTACTGCTACCGCATTTACGTGGAGTTTGCCCGCCCCGCCGGCGGAGCCAGCATTGCTTCCAACGAAGCCTGCTTGTCGTTGGCTGGCACTTCCTCCCGCCTCACCAACGTGACGGTGGACCGCACCAGCACTACCAACGGGCAGATTACAGTGCGTTGGACCAAACCAACTTCTTCGAGCGGGTTCAACACGCCTGCCGGCTACCGCTTGTATCGGGCAGTAGGGCAAACCCCCGCCGCAACGGCGTTCCAGCAGGTATTTACCTCCACCAACCTGGATGATCTGACCTTTGTCGATCAGAACCTGAACACCACGGACAACGCATATTCCTACCGGCTCGACTTCTTCAGCGCCTCTACGCCGGGTGGGGCCGAGATAATAGAAGCAGCTGGGCCGGCTTCCAGCGTGCGCGTGGCGGTAACCCCCAATCCTTTGGCCAACACCATCGGGCTGACCTGGACCTACAATGTGCCCTGGGATAACTCGCGGCGGCCTACTACCGTGTACCGGCGGTTGCAAACGGGCGGGGCTTTCGTGCCGGTTGGCAAAGTGATGGGTACGACCACGGGCGGCGCCTTTACCGACCGGGGTACCACGGCCCAGCCGCTGGTGAAAGGCCAGACCTATTGCTACTATGTCAAAACCAACGGTACCTACGACGCTACCCTGCCAGACTCGCTGATTAACCTCAGCCAGGAGCAGTGCGTGGCCTTACAGGCCGTGCCGTGCACGCCGGTGCTCACGCTTAAAGCCACGAATTGCGACAGTCTGGCCAGTCGCCTCTTCCAGCTGCCGGCCACTACCCCAGCCACTGGCGAGGTATTTACCAACAACCTGAGCTGGACGCTGAGCAACCAGCCCACGGCCGACTGCAGCCGCGACATTGCCCAGTACATCATCTTCTTTGCGCCTACCGACGGGGAGCCACTCAAGGAGATTGATCGGGTGCCTGGCACGCAAACCACGTATGCTCACCGTAACCTGACTTCGGCGGCCGGCTGTTACGCCGTGCAGGCCCTGGATAACAACCAGGCAACAAGCGCCCTGAGCAACAAGGAATGCAAGGATAACTGCCTGCTGTTTCTGCTACCCAACATCTTTACCCCGAACGGCGACGGGGTAAATGACACGTTCCGGCCCAAGGTCTTCAGCCCCATTGAGCGGACGGTAGTCAGGATCTACAACCGCTGGGGCACGAAGGTGTACGAGAGCGACAAAGACCCGCTCATCAACTGGAGTGGCGGCAACATCGGGGCCGAGTCAGGTTCCGGCAGCAGAGTATCCGACGGCATGTACTTCTACCAGGCCGAGGTAGAGTTCCGGGATGCTAGCCGCACCAAACGCACCTTCAAAGGTTGGGTACAGATCAATCGGTAAGAACTGCCCCCGTTATACAAACAAACCGGGCGCTCCAGATGCGGGGCGCCCGGTTTGTATAACGGGGGAGGCTCGGCCTGTCCTGGCCTGCCCACCGTGGATAGGCCAGGGCAGGGTTTGGGCTTCCCGGGCGTTTTGTGCAGCTTGCAACCAAAAGCAGACAGAATCAGGCTTAACATGTGGTGCTGCCAAGTGCTTGCCTGAGGTATTTATCTTAACCTTTTACGAATGAAAGCAGTCATTTTTCCCGGTCAGGGAAGCCAGTTCAGCGGCATGGGCCGCGACCTGTACGAGCAGCATCCGGCGGCCAAGCGCCTAATGGACCACGCCAACGACATTCTGGGCTTTTCCCTGACGGAAGTGATGTTCAGCGGCTCCGAGGAAGACCTACGCCGTACTGATGTAACCCAGCCGGCTATTTTTCTGCATTCTGTGGCGCTGGCTACCGTGCTGCCCGATTTGCGCCTCGATATGGTAGCCGGCCATTCCCTGGGTGAGTTTTCGGCGTTGGTAGCGGCTAAAGTGCTCAAATTTGAGGATGCTCTGCGGTTGGTAGCCCAACGCGCCCAGGCCATGCAGGCCGCCTGCCAGGAGCAGCCCGGTACTATGGCCGCCATTTTGGGGCTCGATGATGACACGACGGCCCGTATCTGCCAGGAAATAAGTGCTGGGGGCAACGTAGTGGTAGCGGCCAACCACAACTGCCCCGGCCAGCTCGTGGTGTCAGGTTCCCAGCGCGGCATTGAGTTGGCTTGCGAGCAACTCAAGGCGGCGGGCGCCAAGCGGGCCCTGCCGCTGCCAGTGGGCGGCGCATTCCATTCTCCCCTTATGCAGTCGGCTGAAGCGGCCCTGGCCCAGGCCATTGCTGGGACTACCTTCTCGGCTGGCATTTGCCCCGTGTACCAAAACGTGGACGCTGCCCCCCACACCGACCCCGATGAAATCCGCGAAAACCTGGTGCGCCAGCTCACTGCCCCCGTCCGCTGGACCCAGAGCGTGCAGCGCATGGTAGCCGATGGCGCTACTGAGTTTGTGGAATGTGGCCCCGGCAAAGTGCTGCAAGGCTTGGTTAAGAAAATTGCCCCGGAAGCAGCCGGAAGTTCTGCAACTGTGTAAGTCAGCGAATCCAGGTTAAAAAAGGCCCGCTAGCTTCTGCTGTGGGCCTTTTTTCAACTTGTGTTGCTTCGACTAGCCTTATCAACGGTAAGATTTCGGATTACGTACCTAGGGGTGAAGAAGGAACATATCTGACTTTTCGTATAAACCGAACTATTTACTCATTTGAAGTGCGGATGGGAAAGGTGTTGCCAGGCTACCAGCATGTTCCAGTTTTCGCAAGTAGGGTTTATGTAGCGGCAGCCCGTATAGGCGAAAAAGCGCAACTCGTTGTTCTGCGCCCGGTAGTAGATATTCCCACTCGGGCCCACGGTAAGGGAAGGGTACTCAGCGCCGGCTGACTCGACGGTGGCCGTGAAACACTTGAACCGGTTAGTGTTGTAGTAGTTGTCAATCCAGCGGTGAAGCCACGCGCCGGCGGCATTCTGGTAGAAGCTCTGCAGTCGGCCATCTGCCCCTACATAAATAGCCTGTTTCTTTACGCCGTCCCAGGTAATATTACCCTTGGCTGACAGGAAGCCGGGCTGATTACCGGAGCCCAGCGCATCATGCACCCAGCTGCCGCCCGACCAGTAATAGCGATGCACGGCACGGTCGGCCCCGATGTAGAAAACACTGCCCATCCCACTCGCGGCAATGGCGCCCGGACTAGCGTGTACTGCGTTGCTGGCCGGTTCGCTACTCCCCAGGGTGACAGGAGTATAGGCTCCATTTTCGGGCTCCAACATATGAATTCGGTAGTCCAGGCCTTTGTAAAAAACTCGCATTCCACCAGTGGTCAGGTTGTCAAGCACAAGGTCGCCGAGGGCAGGAGCGGGGTTGAGCGTCGTCGAATCGGTTGCGCGGGCGTGGCTCAGGTAGCTGTGGACCCACGCCGTATCGGCCCAGCGTAGCCGTTGCACCCGGCGGTCCTGACCGATGTAGTAAAGGTCGCCGTTGGTAGCCGTGGCCACGCTGCCAGGCGTAGTGGAGGGCTGGGACGCTCGCGGCGCAGCAGGCGCCATGTACCGATGGTTCCAGCCGGAATAAAAGCTGTAGGACTGCAGCTGTCCGTCGTGGCCCCGGTACGTTACCAGATTGTGCTTGGGGTTAAACTGTAGTTCCCCACTGATCTGCCAATTGCGGTTCTGGGCCTGCGCGGGGTCAACTTCACCGGTTACCCATTGGTTATCTTTAGAGCGGAGGCTACGGTATAAAAGATCGTTGGTGCCGCGGAAAAACAGCTCGTCCTGGTTGTTGGGATTGACGGCAATGGAGCCCGGCTGGGGGCTTACATACTCCAGCCAGTCATTGACGGGCTTTTTAAAGACATGGTTCACGTATTCCTGCTCCGATTGGTCGTAGGAAACAGTGTACTGGCCCCGAAGTGGTTTATAGACACTGATGTAGTCGATGTCCATTTCCGCGTGCGTAATGCCCATGGCCTCCGCATCATGGGTCATTTGCAGGTTGGCCAGAATACGTGCCGTGTAGGCGTGGGTCTGTGCTTGGGAGCTGGTCACGGTGTACTGCTCCCGGTCATTGAGGAAGAACGTAACCTGGGTAGGCGTCCAGACTACGGTGTAGGTGTTAAAGTCCTGGGATAAGTCGCGGCCGTCTTTGGTGCTACGGCCGCCGCACGTCCAGGCGCCCACCGGAATCGTGTCGCAGCCTTTCGAGCCGTAGGTGGCGCAAAGTTGGTTGCGTTTATCCCAGTCGAGCACTCCGCTGTTGATCTGGCGGCGGGGTTCGTCGTTGCCATTATCGATTACGTCAATTTCGGTGCCCGCGCTCAGCAGCCAGAAAGTAGGCCAAACGCCTTTGCCATTGGCGGGCAGCTTGCACCGGATTTCAAACATCCCGTAGGCAAAGCCGGCCCAATCATCCGGGGACCAGCCCGCAGGTACAGCAACCGGATCATGAGCTTTAGTGGACATGATCCGGCCCGACACAAACGCAATATTGGTCCGGCGGGCCACCTTGTTGAGCGCCGCTCGTTGCGCGGCCGGAACCACATCGGCCTTGAGGCGAAGGATGCCCCCTCCCGGAAATGCCAGCTGAGAGGCCGCGTAGTACTCGGTGCCCCACCCATCGAGGCCGTCCACTGCCCAGTTGCCGCTGGCTTTCATCTCATCTACATTCTTATAATTGAACTCGTCCTGGAAGACAATTCGGTAATTTGAGCGGTCCAGCTTGCACTGCGCGGCCGCTTTAGTAGCTAACAGAACCAGGGCCAACAATGGCAAGGCCAACCAGCGCGGAGATAGGCAAACTAGTGGAAAAGGACAACTAGACTGTCTGTGAAATACAAACATGACGATATAGCAGGTAAACAGGCCCGGCACTACACGCAAACCGGCCCGAGAAGCCGCATCCGAACCCGGTAGCAACGGCCGCATCTTGGCTTTTCTACTGCTTTTAAGAGGCGCTAGTTGTGTTCTGGGTTCTCAGCAGGGCGGTGTCCGGCCCGGGTTGGTTGCGCTGTAAAAAGAAAACGGGGGCGCGAAGGTCGGGAGCTTCCTCGTATTTGCAGGCCATTTTTCCTTTTTCGGTATTGGTAACCGGCCGTAAGCCGCTGTTACCTACTGGGCGTCATCCGGGTGGCGTAACCGATCAGGCATTAACTACAAGGCCGCTCACGGACCTACTGCGGCGTACGGCTTCACGGCTAGCTCGTCAGGACACGCGGCCAATAGCTCTGCCACAGTTTGATTCAACTCTGGATGTACCATATCCGCAGCAATTTCGGCCAGAGGAGCTAGCGCGAAACGCCGCTCCGGCAGGCGCGGGTGGGGCAGGGTAAGCCGGGCGCTTTGCACTACCACGTCATCGTAGAGCAGAATGTCCACGTCGAGGGTACGGGCGCCCCAGCGGATCAGCCGCTCTCGGCCCGCTTGCTGCTCAACGGCTTGGCAGGCATTGAGCAACTCCTCGGGTAGTAGGGAAGTTCGCAGGCTGATGGCCTGGTTGAGAAAAGCAGGCTGATCGGTAAGGCCCCAGGCAGCCGTTTCGTACAGTCCGGAGGCGGCTACCAATGTGCCCGCAGTGGTGACAAGGGCCTCAACAGCCCGGCGCAGTGTAGGAACCCGGTCGCCGAGGTTGGAGCCGAGTAGCAGGTAGGCGGTGGGCATAGCGCTACAATACGCGGCGCAAGAAGTCGGCCGTTACTTCGGCGGCGGTCAGGGCCTGCGCGGGCAGCTCAGCCCCTGGCCACGGGTGGCTGCCGCCGAAGTTGTGGGTCACCTGGGGTAGAATAGCTAGCTCGGCCTCTGGTTTCCAGCCGTGCAGTTCGTAGGCCCGCGCTACCGGTACGGTTTCGTCCTGGTCACCGTGCACCAGTAGCAGGGGCTGCTTGAGTTTGCGGCGGACATTGTGCGGAATATCCAGCCGCCGCCTGTTCTGGTGGTAGTCTTCCACCATCTGGTAGTAAAGCGGCAGCTGCTGTTTGGTACGGCTGTTTTCCACGTAGTACACGCCCTGTTGCTGCCAGTGCTGCATCAGCTCCTCGGTCCAGCCCGGGTTTACGTTGCTGATGGCGGCCCACGTTACCACGGCTTTCACCCGTGTGTCTTCAGCCGCCTTTAGCAGTACCAGCCCACCCCCGCGGCTGTGCCCGATGAGCGCCAAGCGCGTGCGGTCCAGCTCCGCCACCGGAATAGTAGCTTGTTGGGAGTGGAACAGGTAGTCGAGCAGGGCGCCGATGTCGTCTAGCTCCAGGGAGAAGTTGTTTCGGCCGAACGCCTCCAGGTCTTCCAGGTCGCCGGTGCCGTCTACCACTAGCCCGTTGTGCGAGAGGTTTAGCTTCACGAATACAAAGCCCTGCTGGGCAAACCACTCGGCCAGCAGATTAAAGTGGCCCCAGTCCTTGAAGCCCTTGAAGCCGTGCACAAATACCACTACCGGCTTAGGCTGCCCGGTAGGCACGTAGCGCACATCGGCCATAAAGGGCCGGGCATGGTGAGGGCTGTGGAGCTGGAAGTCGAGGCGGACGGGCTGGGGATGTGGCATAGGGGCGAAGGTAAGCGGTGAGACAGTGAGTGAAGGATATGGCCAGGGTGCTGCAGCCATCCTGCACGCAGTGCTACCCCTCAGGATGTGCAACTCCATACCTCCGTGCTGCAAGTACGGGCTTGTCAATCTATACGGCATTGCACAAAGAGAGAAAGGAAGGCGCCGCCCTGCTTGCCACGATACCTCTTCACTTATTCCCTAACTCAGTCCCTATTTCTGCACCTCACTATTTCACCATTTTCCCCGTATCATTGCACCGCCCAAAATACCTGCATGACCGTTACGCTGGACCAGATACAGGCGCCCATTGCCGCCGAGATGGAGGAATTCGAAAAGAAATTCCGTCAGTCCATGCAAACGCGCCAGCTGCTGCTCGATAAGATCATGGGCTACATCGTGAAGCGCAAAGGCAAGCAGATTCGGCCCATGTTCGTGTTCTTCACGGCAAAAATCAGTGGCGGCGACCCGCTGCCCGAAGCTACCTTCCGGGGGGCAGCCCTCATCGAGCTGCTGCACACGGCCACGCTGGTGCACGATGATGTGGTGGACGAGAGTAATTACCGCCGCGGTTTTTTTTCCATTAACGCCCTCTGGAAAAACAAGATTGCCGTGCTCGTGGGCGACTACCTGCTCAGCAAAGGCCTGCTGCTGAGCCTGGAAAACGACGACTACGAGCTGCTCAAAATTGTGAGCAACGCCGTAAAAGAGCTAAGCGAAGGCGAACTGCTGCAGATTGAGAAAGCGCGCCGCCTCGACATTACCGAGGACGTTTACTTCGACATTATTAGGCAGAAAACGGCTTCGCTGATTGCCTCCTGCTGCGCCGTAGGGGCTGCTTCGGCGGGGGCCGATAAGGAAACCATTGAGCGGGCCCGGCTTTTCGGGGAGAAAGTAGGCATGGCCTTCCAGATCAAGGACGACCTGTTTGACTTCGGCACCGACGAAATTGGCAAGCCCGTGGGCATTGACATCAAAGAGAAGAAGATGACGCTGCCCCTGATTTACGCCTTGCAGCAGGCCGATTGGCTAACCAAGCGCCGCATCATCTACAACGTAAAAAACAACGACGGCCGCAAGGACCGGGTGCAGGCCGTAATTGAGTTCGTTAAGCAATCCGGCGGCCTCAACTACGCCATTCAAGTGATGGAGCGCTACCGCGACGAAGCCCTAGAGATTCTGCGCACTTTTCCCGCCTCCGCCTCCCGCACGTCGTTGGAGCAGCTTATCAACTACACCATCGAGCGGGAAAAATAAGCGTACGTTGTTTGAGACAGAGTTCAGCCCGCCCAAGGCTTGCCCGTGCGGCGAGCCTTGGGCGGGCTGAAAAGTTACGTTGCCGAAGCTGGGGTAGGTTAGCGCTCCGGCTCGGCTACCTGGTAGGAAACACTCTCCGGGGCTACCTCCGACACCTCAAAATGAACGCCGTCGAAGGTGCTTTTTACGGTGATTTCGTGGATCATGTCGCAGCCGGGGCACTTGATTTCCTCGGTTTCAAACTGGCCGTCGTCCTCGGTGGAGTTAGCTAAGTGGTCGGCGGCAGGTACGCCGAGCAGGTCCGTGAAGACTTCGGTGTGGCACTGGTTGCACTCGAATTTAAGGCCTACTGTGCGGCCCTGGAGTTCGTCGAGCGGGGCGGGGGTATTTTTTTGCTGAATCCACATAAGAAACCGAGAGTTTGGTTGTTGGAGAAAGTTCGGGAAGCCGCAGTGGGCTACTAGGCTGTACGCGGGGAAGGTAGGCTGGGGTTGTGCTACCAGGAGCAGAAGCCCGCTAATGCGGCGCTGCCTCGTGTTTTGCCTTATCTTCGACGGAACTCAGTCGGCATTACTACCCCCGCATGTCTACGCCCGTACTACCCGCTCCCGAAGCCCCGGTGGCTCCCTTTCCCTGGATTCCGCGCTGGCGCACCCTGCTCACTTCCCTGGCCATGGCCCGGGACCCCATCGGCAACCTGAACCGGGCCCACGCTGCGGGCGGCGACACGGTGGGGCTGCACCTGGGCGGCATCCGGCCCTGCTACGTCACCCGCGACCCGGCCTTTGTGCAGCACATTCTGCAGAAAAATCACCGTCGCTACCTTAAATCTGACCTGACCCACGGCCTGATTCGCTACATCGGGCGGGGGCTGCTGACCAATGAGGGGGCCGACTGGCTGCGGCAGCGCCGCCTGATTCAGCCTGGTTTTCACCGCCAGCGCCTTACGGGCCTAACCCGCCTGATGCAGGCCGCCGCCGAGGACTGGACCCAGGAGCTGCGCGAACTGACCGCTACCGGACCCGCCCTGGTAGATATTCACGAGGCCATGACGCGCGTGGCCTTCCGGATCATTTCCCAGGCCACCTTCGGGACCAGCATGAGCGACGCGGAGCGGGACCGGCTCTCCGACGTGCTAACCCAGATTCAGGCGTTTTACGTGCGTACCATTCGGCAGCCCTACCTGCGGCCCTGGCTGCAAGGCACCGGCAGCTACCGGCGGCACGAGGCCCTGAGCCAGGAGCTGCGCGAGCTGGTGCGCGGCTACATCCGTCAGCGCCAGGCCGCGGGCCCCGCCGCAGCTACCCACGACGACCTGTTGCAGATGCTGCTGGATGCCCGCTACGAAGATACCGGGGAGCCCATGACCGAAGAGCGGCTCGTGGATGAGGCCAACATTCTGCTGCTGGCCGGCCACGAAACCTCCGCCAATGCCCTGAGCTGGCTGTTTTACCTGCTGGCAACTCACCCGGAGGCGGCCGCCCGCATCCGGGAGGAGCGGCGCGCCGCTGGCCTGGCCGAGCGGCCCCCGCGGTTTGAGGAACTGGGGCAACTGCCGTATTCCATGCAGGTAATCCAGGAAACCATGCGCCTATATCCGCCCGCCTGGATTCTGGATCGGGTGGCACTGGAAGACGACGAGTTTCAGGGCCACCCCATTCCCAAAGGCACGCTGTTTTCGCTCTACGTGTACGGCCTGCATCGGCACCCCGACCTCTGGCCTGAGCCTAATGCTTTCCGGCCCGAGCGGTTTGCGCCAGGGGCTCAGCCAGCCGTGCCCGCCTATGGCTATCTGCCCTTCGGGGGCGGGCCGCGCCTGTGCATCGGCAACCACTTCGCCCTTACCGAAATTCAGTTGGTGTTGCTGGAAACGCTGCGGCACTTTACCCTAGAGCCCGCTTCGGGCGCCGCCGTCGTGCCCGTACCCTTGGTGACGCTACGGCCCCAGGAAGGCGTAATCCTTCGGTTCACGCGGCTGACCTAGGTAAAACACGATTTAGCCTAATTACGCATCAGGTAGGAAGAAGCCGGCATAGTCAACGTGTCATTCCGAGCAGCGCGAGGAATCTGGGTTAGCTTCTGGAGGGTAACCCAGATTCCTCGCGCTGCTCGGAATGACACGTTGACTACGCCGGCTTACTGATTAACGTCCAGCTGATTGGCACACGTTCTTACTTCCACCACGCTACCTGTGGCAGGGGGCCCGCGCCGAGTGTTACGGGTTGGCCTAGCTCTGGGGTAGTGATGGGTAACCCAACCTGCGCGGCGGCCGCGCCGGCCCGGGTCACGGGTTCATTCCAGGCGTGGTGGGCTTCCGTGAAAGCGCCCCAGTGCACGGGGAATAGCAGCCGGGCCCGCACATCCAGGGTGGCCTGCACGGTCTGCTCCGGGAGCATATGAATCTGGGCCCACTGAGCGTCGTACTGCCCGCATTCCATCAGGGCCACATCGAAGGGGCCGTGCTGCTGACCGATGGCCTGAAAGTGGGGCCCATACCCGCCGTCGCCACTGTAGAACACCCGCTTATCGGTTGATTTAATAACCCAGGAACTCCACGAAGTTGAGTTCCGATTCGTGAGGCCACGGCCCGAAAAGTGCCGGGCCGGAGTGCTGGTGATGGTCACGCCGCCCGGCAACTGCACCGACTGGTTCCAGTCAAGCTCCTGCACCCGCTCGGGCGCCACTCCCCAGGCCAGCAGGTGAGCCCCTACGCCCAGGGGCACGTAGAAGTGCGCTACCTTGTCTTTAAGCCGCAGAATGGTCTGGTAGTCGAGGTGGTCGTAGTGGTCATGGGAGATGAGCACGGCGTCAATGGGTGGCAGTTGCTCGGCGGTTATGGCCAGCTGCGGATTGTAGCGCCGAGGCGTAAGCCAGGAAACAGGACCCATTTTCACGCTCAGCATAGGGTCGAGCAGAATGTTCTTACCCCCAATTTCCACCAGGCTGGCCGAGTGGCCAAACCACGTCACGCGGAGCATATCGGGCGTTTTCTGGCTGATAGTTGCTGGGTTCAGCGGCCGCGTGGGCAGGGGAGTGGCCGGCTTCTCATTGGGCGTTTTGCTGAACAGAAAGCGCCACAAGGAGCCAAAAGTGCTGCCCCCGGTCATGAGCGTAGTAGGCACCAAGTTCTGAAATTCTCCGTCCTGGTAGTGGCCCGATTTGGCATAAGCTGCCCGTTGCGCCTTCGTGGGCTTGCCCCCGAATTCGGGGCTGAGGTTGGCAAAGGCTACCCCCGCTACTACTAGCACCACAAGCAGGCTGACCATCAGGCGGCCAAGGAGTTTCAGAAGTTTTCGCATGGAAGCTAAGTAGTAAGTGCTGAGTCGGGGTTCAGAAGCGGCGGTACGCCTGATCCAGGGAGCAGCCCGGGCTGCAACCAGGTAGTCGGTATGATACGGCAAATACTTTACGCTGCTGGCCCCGGCCGAAACATACGTAGCAAGGCCCGGTCTGGGCAGACCGGGCCTTGGGTGGTAGCGCAAGAAGTAACCTGCTTAGCTGCGGCCGCTGAAGTCGCGGCGGTCAGCCCTCTCGCGCCGCTCGCCCTGGCGGCTACCCATCTGGCGTAGCCGCTCCTGGCGCTTGGCCTCAAGCTGGGCGTACTGCTTTTTCGACAGCACATCCTTGAGCTTCTTGTCAGTGCTTTCGTGAATGCGCTTGAACTCACTCTGCTGCTGGCTGCGGTCCTGCGGGCCGGAGCGGCCACGCAGGGCTTGCATCTGCTGTTGCTGCTCCTGGAAAATCTTCTCGACTTTCGACTTCTGCTTACTGCTCAGGTCGAGTTCTTTGGCCAGCTTATCGGTGCGGCGTTGGCGGTCCTGGGCGCTGTTTTGGCCCCGGCGGCCTTGGTCACGGTCTTGGCGTTGCTCCCGGCCTTGCGCCGGGCGGCCGTCGGCGGCAAAGCTGGTGTCGGCGAAAGAGGCGGAAAGACCGAGCAGGAGGGCGAGGCTGAAGAGTTGCTTTTTCATGGTAGTAAGGAAGTTAGAATGTGGTTTTGCGTTGGAAGGCGCCGTGCGTTGCGCTCTGTCGGTCCTTATTCAAACCCAGTGCCCCATTCCAGCCTTGGAGCCGCATTATCCATCACTGCCCCGAAAAAGCCGACCAACCCCCGGGTTTTATCGCCTGCGCTGAAAAGCTCGTTCTACGTGCCTCCACGCCATTTTTGTACTTTGGTCGCATGATACACCCGCTGAGTTTAGTAGCTGCTCCGCTCATCGCTGTTCCGCAGCTAGAAACAACCGATGTACTGCTGCGCGGCCCGCGAACTACCGACCTGCCCGAATTCGCTGCCATGCTCACTGACCCGGACTTCTACCGCTACCTGGGCGGCAAACCCCAGAACGAAGAGGACGCGTGGCGCCGCCTGCTGGCCCAGCAAGGCCACTGGACGCTCCTTGGTTACGGGGCCTGGTCGGTAGAGGAAAAAGCTACCGGTCGCTTTATTGGTACTGTTGGCTTCTTTGACTTTCAGCGTGACTTAACGCCCTCCATTAAAGGCACCCTTGAAGCCGGCTGGACCCTGGCCCCGCGCGTACACGGCCGCGGCTACGCTACCCAGGCCGTAAGGGCGGCGTTGCAGTGGGCCGAAGCGCAGTTTCCCGCCGCCCGCATGACCTGCATTATCGACCCGGATAACGTGGCTTCTCTGGCAGTAGCGCGCAAGTTTGGCTTTCAGGAAATAGCGCGTCCCATCTACCACGATGCCCCAGTCGTGCTGCTAGAACGACTCACGAAGTAAGACGGATGGATGGATTACACGGATTTTTGGTGCTCAGATGTTGCCCTTCCATAGCTGACCAACACCCGGCCGAACAAATAAGGGCTTGCCTACTGGCAAGCCCTTATTTGTTCAGTGAAACCTAGTTGAATTGACCACGGAATCCGTGTAATTCGAAAAAGCCGTCTTAATCGGCGGTTTATTCGGCTAGTAGCTGGTCGATGGTTTTGTTGAATTCGGCCACTTCCTGCTCGTAGTACTTGCCGGTGCCGGGGCCCGAGAAGCCCGTGTGAATCTTACGGACCTCGCCTTTCTTGTCGAGGAAAATCGTGGTCGGGAAAGCCAGCACCTTCTGGATCTGGGGCAAGGACTGGCTGGCAGCGTCCTTGTTGGCCTCACCGGCCACGGCCAGGTCGTAGCCCACGTTCATGCGCTGCTTCATCTTCAGCAGCTTCTGAGCCGCCACGTTCTGGTCGGTGGTGCGCTCATAGCCCAGCCCAATAATTTCGACGCCGCGCTGCTTGTTCTTGTCGTACCAGGGGGCCAGGAAGTTGGTTTCGTCCATGCAGTTCGGGCACCAGGAGCCCAGAATCTGCACCACGACTACCTTGCCCTTGTACTTGGGGTCGGAAGGGGAGATGCTACCGCCTTCGTAAATGCTGGGGAATTTGAAGTCGAGCTTTTTCTGGCCGGGTTTCATACCAGTAAGGGCGTTGGCGTCGGGCAGTTTGGCGTTCGGGTCGAGGGTAGCCGTCCAGGTTTCGTGGCCCGATTTACCGCTGTAAAAGTCGCCGGTAAGCGTGTTGCCTTGCTTCTCCGCCGTAAACAGAAAGCCGTGGCTGCCATCGAACGTAGTTAATTTCAGGGTATTGCCATCTACGTTGCCGGCCAGGTAGCGGTAGTCGCCGGTCGAGGTCAGAAAGGTGCCGGTTACGGCCCGGTCTTTTTGCTCGAATACGCCCACGGCAGGGTACGTTTCGTTGTCGTCGCCTTTGAAGGTGACCTTCCACGTGCCGTCGAAAGACTGGGTTTCCTGCCCGGATTTAGCCCCGAACAAGCTGCCAGCACCCTTACGGGCCGAAAACGGCACCCGGTAGGGCTCCTTGGCATCGTATTTTACCCAGGCGCCTTTCAGGTTGTTTTCACCATCGGCGTACACGACCAGGGCCGCATCAAACACACCCAACCGGATGGTAGTGGAGTCGCCGGTGGTGGTTATTTCGTCCAGCTTCAGGCGCTCCTCACCATTGCGCAGCGTCACGGTCGGCTTGCCGCCCTCGGTGGCAACTTCAAATAAAAAGGGGATTTCCTGGCCCTGGGCCGCGAGTACGCCGCGCCAGGGGCCCGCCGTGAGCGGACCCGCCGTGGCTGCGCCCTCACGGGTTGCGGCTTGATTTTCAGAAGACGACGAATTGGACTGACAGGCCACCGCGGCCAGCGCGAGTCCGGCCCCGGCTATGGCCTTGCGAAAAGAGAAGGCAACGGGCATGGGAAAAAAGTTAAAAGGTTGATTCGGGGCTAAACTACTCAGAGGCCATGATAGTTTACTAGCGAGCAACGAGCAAGGCCCCGAATGGAAGGCCCACCGGCCACTACGCCAGCGCCCTGCGTAAACTCCGCCTTTTGGAATAATTCTAAATCAGGCCGGCGGCGTGGGCGGAAGCCCGAAAATTTAGGCTGCGCAACGACCGACAACTATATTTGCGTACCTGTCTACTATAGACACGTTCTCTCCACTTTTTCCTTTTCGCATTATGGCGTTTGACTTAGAAATGATCAAGGCCGTGTACGATGGCATGGGCTCCCGCATTGAGGCCGCCCGCAGTGCCGTTGGCCGCCCGCTTACCCTGACTGAAAAAATCCTGTACGCTCACCTGTACGGCGGCACTGTTTCGCAGGCGTATGAGCGGGGCGTTTCCTACGTCGATTTTGCTCCCGACCGGGTTGCCATGCAGGATGCTACCGCCCAAATGGCGCTGCTCCAGTTCATGCAAGCTGGTAAAGCCAAGGTGGCCGTACCCAGCACGGTACACTGCGACCACCTGATTCAGGCTAAAGAAGGAGCTGACCAGGATTTGGCCATTGCTAACTCCGAAAACAAGGAAGTATACGACTTCCTGGCTTCGGTTTCCAATAAGTACGGCATCGGTTTCTGGAAGCCCGGTGCTGGTATCATTCACCAGGTAGTACTCGAGAATTACGCCTTCCCTGGCGGCATGATGATCGGTACGGACTCGCACACCCCCAACGCTGGCGGTTTGGGCATGATTGCCATTGGCGTGGGTGGCGCCGATGCCGTGGACGTCATGTCGGGCATGGCCTGGGAGCTGAAGTTCCCGAAGGTAATTGGAGTAAAGCTGACCGGTAAGCTCTCGGGCTGGACGGCTCCTAAAGACGTCATTCTGAAAGTGGCCGGCATTCTGACCGTAAAGGGCGGTACCGGTGCCATTGTGGAGTACTTCGGCGAAGGTGCGGAAAACCTTTCCTGCACGGGCAAGGCAACCATCTGCAACATGGGCGCTGAAATTGGGGCTACTACCTCCGTATTTGCCTACGACCAAAAAATGGCGGCCTACCTGCAGGGCACCGGCCGCGCTGACATTGCCGAACTGGCCAATGGAGTAGCCGCTCACTTGCGCGCCGACGACGAGGTATTTGCTAACCCCGGCGCCTTCTACGATCAGCTAATCGAAATCAACCTCTCGGAGCTGGAGCCCCACGTGAACGGTCCGTTCACGCCGGACGCAGCCTGGCCGATTTCGCAGTTCGCGGCTGCCGTGCGTGAGCACAACTGGCCCGCTAAGCTGGAAGTTGGCTTGATTGGCTCGTGCACCAACTCGTCGTACGAGGACATTACCCGCGCCGCCAGCATTGCCAAACAGGCGGCTGACAAAGGCCTAACAGTACAGGCGGAGTACACCGTAACGCCCGGCTCTGAGCTGGTGCGCTACACCGTGGAGCGCGACGGTCTGCTCGATACCTTCGCCCAGATGGGTGGGGTAGTGCTGGCCAACGCCTGCGGTCCGTGCATTGGGCAGTGGGCCCGCCACATGGACGACATGAAGCGGCCGAACTCCATCATAACTTCCTTTAACCGCAACTTTGCCAAGCGCAACGACGGCAACCCGAACACCCACGCTTTCGTGGCCTCGCCTGAAATCGTAACCGCGTTTGCCATTGCCGGTGACTTGACCTTTAACCCCCTGGTTGATACGTTGACCACCAAAGACGGCCAGCAGGTTCGCTTCGACGAGCCTCAGGGCATTGAGCTGCCGCCCCGTGGCTTCGCCGTAGAAGATGCCGGTTACCAGGCTCCCGCAGTCGATGGTTCGGGTGTACAGGTAATCGTGGATCCGGCTTCCGACCGTCTGGAGTTGCTGGAGCCCTTCAAGCCCTGGGAAGGCGTGGACCTGAAAGGCCTGCGTCTGCTCATCAAGGCCCAGGGCAAGTGCACCACCGACCACATTTCGATGGCCGGCCCGTGGCTGAAATACCGCGGCCACCTGGACAACATCTCCAACAACATGCTCATCGGGGCTATCAACGCCTTTAACGGCGAAGCCAACGCTGTGAAGGATGCCCTGACCCAGGGTACGCCTTACTCAGCCGTGCCACAGGTAGCGCGTAACTACAAAGCTCAAGGCATTGGCTCGGTGGTGGTAGGAGATGAGAACTACGGCGAAGGTTCGTCGCGGGAGCACGCGGCCATGGAGCCCCGCCACCTGGGCGTGCGCGCCGTGCTGGTGAAGTCATTCGCTCGCATCCACGAAACCAACCTGAAGAAGCAGGGCATGCTGGCCCTGACCTTCGCCAATAAAGCCGACTACGACCTGATTGAGGAAGACGACACCATCGACATCCTCGGCCTGACGGAGTTTGCCCCCGGCAAGCCCCTGCAGATCCGTCTGCACCACAGCGACGGCGACACGGACCTCATCACGGTAAACCACACCTACAACCAAGGCCAGATTGAGTGGTTCAAGGCTGGCTCGGCTCTGAACCTGATCCGCCTGAAGGAGTCAGGTGGCAGCATGATGTCGCAGAAGTAATTCCGGCTTCGGCTTTCACGTAGAAACGGCCGCTTCCCAGCTGGGAGGCGGCCGTTTTTACTGCGGCGCCCGGCGTGCAACCCTGGCTACGCTTACTGGCTCTACCGTAGGAGTAAGCAACCCATTTACTGCCCATGAAGACAACTGCTACCTTACTAGCCAGCGCCCTCACCTTGCTAAGTGGCTGCATTACACCCGTTGATGATCTGGACACCTGCCCGGCGGTTGAGTACGCCGTGAAAAGTCTGGAAAGCGAGTACGGGTGCGCCGATACCCGGCGCCAGCTTGGGGTTAACCTCTCGGAAACGCATACCATCATCCGCTCTCAGGCGGAGTTCGATCAGCAGGTAAGCGGCCCCTGCCACCCCCAGATCGACTTCACGAAATACGACTTGGTAATCGGCAAGAAAGGCTTGGCCAATGGCAATGCCGGCATCAAGTACAGTCTGCTACGGGAGTGTTCTGGTGCGCAACTGGTGCTACGTGTCGTATTCAACCAGGGCCTGACTACCGAAGCTCCCAACCTTACTTACCACGCCTTAGTCCCTAAGCTGGCGGCGGGGCAGGAGTTGAAAGTGGATATCGAGATAAACAACCGCTAGTACGCGTTGCATCTAGCTATTAGAAACAGCCGCACCGGGCTAGAGAGCGGCCGCCCGTGTAGTGCCCTAGTGCCCTGGGCCTAACCAGTGACTATGTAAGGGTGGCCCGCACCTGCCGGGGTTTCTGCACGAGGTAGTAATATAGCAAAATCAGTAGCCCGGTGAGGAAGGGTAGCAAAGCTAGATGTTTGCCCGTAACCGTTCCCCACACCTGGACGGTATCAAAGCCCAGGAACTCACTAACCATCCAGTAGGAGTTGGCCGAAATCCAGAACACAATGGCCAGGTTATGGGCCAGCTCGGCCTGAAGGTCGCGCGTGCGCCAGGTAATAACCAGGGCAATAGCCAGGGTAGGAAAAATCATGGCAATGCCCAGGGGCTTCCAGACCATGCACCAGCCAATATCCTTGAGGAGCCAGAACAGAATGTGCATATTTTCCATGCGGCGGTAGGGGGCCGGAATGCTGTACAGGTGTTCGTCGGTGGGCTGGCTCATGGATGTTGGCAAGGAAAAGCCAAAGATATTGAGCCGGCAGTGGTTGTGGAAAGCAGCCCAGCGCGGCGGTAGGATTTTGGACTGCTAGGGCGGCTTTTTCTCTGCTGCTGCGTATGAGGGGCTGATTTCAGTTCACCTTGTACTTAGTTCTAATGGCCGAAGCGCTTCGGAAAGTAGCAAAAGGAGCCGCCTATGTGGGCGGTGGTATTGTAGGAGCCCTGGCCTTGTATCTGGCCGCTTCCGTGGGCCTGTCGGCCATTCCGGTGGGTCGGGCCAACTCGCCGGCTCCCGGCACCATCCCGGCCTACATTCTGTCTAACGGCGTGCATACTGACATTGTGCTGCCTGTGCGCACCAGCCAGATGGATTGGACCGAGCTAGTGCCTTACACCGCCGCTCCCGTGCTGGACCCCAGCCGCGACTACATCGGCTTTGGCTGGGGCGACAAGGGCTTTTACCTCAATACGCCCACCTGGGCCGAGCTGAAGCCCAGCACAGCTGTAAAAGCCATGTTCTGGTTGAGCACCACGGCCATGCACGCTACCTTCCACCACCAGCCCCAACTCGGCCCCGACTGCGTGCAGGTGCTCCTGACCCCGGCCGAGTATGCCCGCTTGGTGGCCTTCATCAAGAACAGCTTCGACTACGATGCCCACGGCCGTACCCAACACATTCAGGGGCATAGCTACGGCCAGCACGATGCCTTTTACGAGGCCAAGCGCACCTATAACCTGTTCTACACCTGCAACACCTGGGCCAACGAAGGCCTAAAGGTAGCCGGCCAAAAAGCGGCCCTCTGGACGCCGTTTGAATTTGGTATCTTTTGGCAGTACCAGTAAGCTCTACTATTGCAAATAGAGAAAGAAAGACTGGTTACGAAATTTAGTCAACTAACTCAGCGGCGAAGGCCATTGTGCTTGGGCCCTAGACAAAAAAAGCCCGGCTGGTTTCGCAGCACGCGACACAGCCGGGATAGAGGGGTGGAAAGAGAAACAGGAAGCTAGTTAAGCCAAACCTGGGCCACGGGCTCGAAGCGGTGGCGGGCAAAGGCTCCGTACGGCTGCTCGGCATAGAAGCCAAGCACATGCACTTGCAACTCTCCGGTGCGGGCGTTGCGGCGCATCTGTATCGGGTACACCTGCCCGGCCGCGGGCCAGTCTCCAATGTGGTCGGTTGGGCGGCAGCTAGCATCAACGCAGCGGGCATATTGCTGCACGGGAAGCGGAAAAGGAAGCTTTACTTTCGACATATCCAAAGATAACAATATTTCAGCATCTGTACTAAAAATATTAGATAAAAATTAGGTGTCAACTCAAGGAATAAAAGCTTGTAGCGCGGAACTATTTGGAACAAACAGCAATCAGGACGAGTTACGAATAAAGGCTATTTATTATATATTGAAAAACATATTAAACAATAATTGGCTAATTGTATTAGTAAATAATTAGGGGAAATCTTCGGGTGCTATACACGAAATGTTGTCTTGTTGTCATTCTGAGCGGCGCGAGGAATAACATCTACTATGTTCTCGGCATCCTGGCAGAGCAAACTGCTCCTATCTGTTTTGCTACGTGCCGCGGCGTTTCCTTTGCCCAGGAACTGCGGTGAAACCGGGAAGGGTAATGGGCCCTAGTTACCTGATGTTGCGCAAGGGTAGTAACCGCTAATGGGGACGCCATGCAAAAAGGAGTAGAATTATGTGCCGGCCATGGTGCAAAAGGGTAACATAGAGAAACGAATACTGGTCGGTTTATTTACGAAGCGGAAAGAATAAGTACATAGGATATAATGCTGATCAGGTTGCAAATCAACGTGTTGAGCTTGCGGTTGCAGCTGGCTGGTGCGAACTTTGAGTATGAAATTTTTACTTCTCCTGTGGATGAGCCAGCATCCATCTCTGGTAAACACAGAGCAGGGAAACCACCAGGTGGCCGCTGCGGCTCTGCATCTGACCCACAACACAAATTTGGCCTTGGCTGCTTATGAGCGTAGCCTGCTGGAAATGGTGGCCCGCCGGGAAATGACTCTCGGCCATTTACTGGCCTACCTGCAGGAGTACGAGCAAGCCTAAACTCAGGGCATAGCACACAAACTGCCCGTGGGGTTGCCCTTCAAGCAAGCAACCCCACGGGCAGTTTGTGTGCTATAAATAGGGCAGGGTTATAGCTGCCGCATCACCCGCTGAGTTATGGTGCCGCTGGCGGTGCTAATTTGAATCAGGTACACGCCAGCCGGGTAAGCGCTTAGGTCGAGCTGGGCGCTGCGCCCGCCTGGCACGGGGTACACCCGCAGCTCTTGGCCCAGTACCGACAACACGCGGATGGTGGCCGGGCCGAGGGGAAGATCTACCTGCAAGCGGCCAGTCGTAGGGTTAGGATATAAGGCCACCCCTAGTAGGGATGCGGAGCGCACTGGCAATACCAGCCGGTACCGGCTTGACGCAGCGTCTGCCGCTGCTTGCAGTTCGGCCAGGGAGGGCGCGGCCAGCACCGCAAACGCCACCACCGTTGAATCACGGGGGGCCAGGTAGGGCAGCGTAGCCCCAACTACCTGAGACGCATCGGTGCCGGTAGCCGGGCCCGCCGTGCGCTGGCGGGTTCCACTGCTCAGCGTGAGCAACTTTTCGGCGGCGCTAAAGCCATCGGCTAGGCGTACCGCAGTGCCGGCGGGTGCCTGGTTATCAATGGCGTACACAGTGGCCTGGCCGCCGGTTAATTGCTGCACGCCGGCGTAGGTAGTGGCCTGGCGCGGATCATAGAGGTAGCCCAGGCGGCGCACCGAGTCCCAGGCCGCTACGTTGCGGGCCGGCTCGCCGGGCAAGTCCCAGTCCATGTACAGACCCACGCGCAGCGGTTTGAGCGTATCAGCGGTGAGGTTAGTAAGATGGTACTCCAAAATCACGTAGTCGCGGTGGGGGGTAGCGGCCCAGGCGTAGGCTCGCTGCCGCACCCGCACGCCCACCGAGCGGCCCTTGGTCAAGGTCGGCAAGGAATCACGCAGGATTCCGGTGGCTTCCTGGTCGGCGCGCAAAGGCTGAGCAAGGCGAGTAGCCCGGGCCAGGGCGTAGAAATCCTGGTCGGCGCCGCGGCGGTCATTGCGCACGTTGTCGGACACGGCCGGGCCCGCGGCGGCAATAAGCAGGCCGCCCTCGGCCAGCAGCGGAGCCCCCCGGCGGTAGCTAACACCCTCCCCGAAGCTCGAGCCCAGGCCATCGTAGCCAATATTGCCGCGGCTGCTCAGGGTCAGGAGCAGGTTGTTGGCATCCAGCACTACGTAATCGGGGTTGAGCGTCAGGGTTTCGTACTGGTCTTCCTGGTAGCCCGTGGTAGCATCCTGGAACCGGTAGCGCAGCACGGCCCGGGTGTTAATTGGAACCGAGCCGGCCACTGCCAGCCGGAAAGGCGCCTGCGGATTGCTCCGCTGCTCCAGCGTAGTTAGGCCTCCCACCGCAAAGGTTCCCTGCCGCACTGTAACGTAGGGCGAAAGAGAAGTTAAGGTCACCGTCAGGTTGGTGACCGGGCTGAGCAGGTTTTGCACCGCCACGGTTAGGCGCAGGGTGTCGCCGGGGGCGTAGGCGCGGCGCTCCGGGGCGGCCGTGCGGCTTACTACCCGGGCCGACTGCTGGGAAGTGGCCGTGAGGGCCCGGGCAATGTTAAGCCGGCCCGTGCCAAGCCGGCCCGCGTACGCCACGTTACCGGGCAGGGCGTCCACGTTGTCGGTGGTTTGCCGGAGCTGAGCGGCTATCTGGGCGGCGGTGTAACGCGGAAAATGAGCCCGCAGCAGACCAGCCGCGCCCGAAACCAGCGGAGCCGCAAACGACGAGCCCCCAATGGCCACGTAGTCTGTATCCTTGTCGCCCCAGGTGGTCAGGATGCCGATACCGGGGGCCGAGAGGTCGACGTTACGGCTGTAAGTGCCGTTAACGCTGCGCTGGTCCGACGGCTGCAGGTGGGCCACGGATAACACATGGTCGTAGCTGGCGGGATAGAAGTCTAACTCGGCCGCGGTGTTGCCGGCGGCGGCCACCAGCACCGCGTCGCGGTTGACGGCGGCGTAGGTAATGACATCCTGCTCAAACTGGGAGCGGCCGCCCACCCCGCCCCAGGACAAGTTGATAACCTTGCAGCCGTGGTCGGCGGCGTACACAATGGCCTCATAGCCCCCAAAAGAGCCAGTAGGCGTGCTAGGATAGATTTTCAGGGGCATAAACCGGCACCGGAAACCTACGCCGGCAATGCCTTTGCCATTGTCGGGGGCGGCGGCAGCGCAGCCGGCTACTAAAATGCCATGAACGCTACCCGGCTCCCGAACCGGGTCGTTGTCGTGGTCAGCAAAGTCCCAGCCGCGGTAGTTATCAACGTAGCCGTCCTGGTCGTTGTCGATGCCGTCAATAGGGTCGCGGCGGTTGAGCTGCACTTGCGAGGCCAGGTCTTCGTGGGTAAGGCGAGTGCCCCCGTCGACGATGCCGATAACCACGCTGGTATCGCCCTTGCTGATGTTCCAGGCCTGGTAAGCCCGAATGTTTTTGAGGTAGTACTGACCGTCGGTGCGGGTAGAGTCGGCGAAGGGGTCGTTGGGCTGGTACAGGGGCAAGTAGCTGTAGAGCGGCTCGGCGTATTCCACGGCCCCGGTTTTGCGCAGAATCCGGCAGGCTTCCTCCACGGCCAGGGTCACGGGCAATTCGGCCTGAAAAATCAGTTCCAGATGGACCGCACCGGGCTGGTCGGGGCCGGGAGGCTGGCTGTGCGGGAACTTCGGATGGACCTCCCGCGCCTGCAGGCGCAGCAGGGCCGCATCCAGGGCCGCAACGCCGGTAGCTTGTCCGGCTGGGCGGCTACCAGTGGGGGCAGCTTTGAGCTTAAACACTACCCGCCCGGCAATGATAGTTTTGGAGGCAGCGGCCGAACTAGTCATCGGCGACAAAGCCTGTTGGGCATGCACAGTCCCGGCGGCCAGCAGCAAGGTCGCCATCCAGCAGCGGGTAGCAAAACGAAGTAGCGGTAACAGCATAAGCACAGAAGAAATAAGAGGAAATACAGCCCCAACCAACCAGCAGATCAACGTACCTGCATTTGTGTTTGGATTCCGGCAGGATGTTCCTCATTCGTAAAATTAATCGTTGGCAGCTAGCTTGTTGGCCTGGCTTTAGGCTTTTCGACCAACTGACGGTGTCAGCCTAACTAACAGCGCATTTTAGGTGGTAGGCGGCAAAGTATAGGCCGCTTGCTCGGCTGGCTCTTGACTTATTTCCAGATAGCTGAACAAACACGCCATTGGAGGGTGGTAGTAGCAGTGAACTGCTGACAGTGCACAAAAAGGCGGTCATGCAGAGCGCAACGGTGCATCTGGTGGGCTGACGTGTAACTGCTACCGCCACTGGCAAGGCGCTTCGGATGCGCTTCTGCATGTAAGGCTTGCGTAGGGCATATGCCCTGATTCTTCACGCAAACGGGTTACCACTTAGAGTACTTCCGCGCCGTCATTCGGAGCGGGAGCGAGGAGTGATAATTGCCTTTCGTTGGCTTTTAAGGGCTGACCGGCTACCTAATAGCAAGGCCGCCCTGTTTGGTCAGGGCGGCCTTGTTGTGGGGGCAGGAACAGTGCGGGCTTACCGGCCGCCCTTGCTGTATTTGTAGCGCTTGGGCGCATCTACCATGCGGAATTTGTAGGGGTTGCGCGAATTCAGGTCAAGGCCCAGGCCAATGGGATTGTGGTTGCGCTTGAACTGGGACTTGTCGTTAGGGCGGCGGCCGCTTTCGTTGGAAACGCTGCGGTACTCCCGGGGTTTTTCCACAAAGGTATCCTGGGAACAGGAGGCCGTAGCCAGCAGCATAGTTAGCGCCGAGAAGGGTAATATAGCTTTCATGAGTACAGAGGCTGAGGGAGGAGAAAAGACGCCGCTATTAGGGAGGCAGGTGTCTGAGCCTGTGTACTATAAATCATTCTAAAAGGATGCAGGAAAAGCGGAATAATCCAGTCAATTTTTTGCCGGGTCATAGACTCAGCATTTCCCGGAAGCGCACGGACTGCTGGCGCGAAACTTCTACCTCAGGCCCGCCGCGCAGCCGAATTTTCAGGGAGTTGCTAAACCAGGGCTCAATGGTTTCCACCCACTGCAGATTGATGATTTGCTGGCGGTTGGCCCGAAAAAATACCCGCGGGTCGAGGCGCTGCTCCAGGTGCTGCAGAGTGCGCGGAATCAGGGGGCGGTGCTGCTCAAAGTAAATCTGGGTGTAGCTGCCGTTGATTTCAAACAGGCGGATGTCGGCCAGGCGCACAAACCAGCACCGCTCACCCTCCTTCACAAATACCTGGTCCTGCTCGGTGAGGGGGGTAAGAACTGGCTCCGGCGTAGCGGGGGGCGGTTCCGGCGCTGGTGCGCCCGCCGAAGCTGTAGCAGCGTATTTGCTGCGCGCTTTGGCCAGCGCCGCAGCCAGGCGGTTTTCCTGAATAGGCTTAAGCAAGTAGTCCAGGGCATTCACCTCAAAGGCCCGCAGCGCGTACTCGTCGTAGGCGGTAGTGAAGATGACGTGGGGAGCCGCCTCCAGCGAGGCCAGCAGCTCGAAGCCCGTTTCGCCGGGCATGTGAATGTCCAGAAATAGCAGATCGGGTTGCAGCCCCCGCAACTGGTGGCGGGCCTCCTCGGCGTGCCGGGCCTCGCCCACAATGGTTACCTCAGGAAAGGCCTGCAGCAAGTGGCGCAACTCCGTGCGGGCCAAGCGGGAATCATCAACGAGCAAGGCGTTCATCAAGCGGATAGAAAGCAAAAAAGAGTGGAAAACGGGAAAGGGACGGGGTTACCAGGCGGCAGGTACGGCGGGAGCCAGGGCCGTGGCTACGGCCGTAACCGGTAGCTGCAGGTGGGCCACTACCAGGTCGGGGGCGTGCGGGTCGTTGGCCAGGTGCAGGTGGGCGGCGGGGCCGAAGAGTAGGGCCAGCCGCTCGCGGGCGTTGCGCACGCCCACCCCCTCGTGGCCGGGGCGGGGCTCGTAGCGGCCCGTGTTGCGCACCGTAATGTGCAGGGTATTAGAGTCGTTGAGTTGGGCGCAAAGCCGAATGACGCCGCCGGCCGGCCGGGGGGCCAGCCCGTGCTTGATGGCGTTTTCTACCAGCAACTGCAGGGTCATGGGCGGAATCAGGACGGAGAGAGCGGCGGGGTCAACATCCAGGCTGTAGCGCAGGCGCTCCTCCAGCTGCAGGGCCTCCAGTTGCAGGTAGTGCTCCACAATTTCCAGCTCCCGGCTCAGGGGTACCTGCTCAGCAGTGTTCAGCTGAATGGAGTAGCGCAGCAAGTCCGAGAGGTGGGTAATCATGTCGCGGGCCCGGGCCGGGTTTTCCATCACCAGGGCCCGGATGTTGTTGAGCCCGTTAAACATAAAGTGCGGATTAATCTGGGCCTTGAGGGTCCGCATTTCGGCTTCCTGCACGGCCGCCGTCAGCTTCCACTTATCCACTTCGGCCCGGCGGAAGCTGGTGAGGTAGTGCCAGCCAAAGTAGAAACCGGCCCACAGCCACAGCAGAATGTTGACGTTGGCCGCGTAGCCAAAAAACTGAGCCCAGCCGTGGGGGCTACCGTCGCTGGCCGGCCGGATCAGCAACGCAATAACGGCCCAGATGAACACCTGACTCAGCAGGGAAAGAACCACGTTGGCGACCAGCAACCGCCCCAGCAACGGCAACGGCCCCTGCTGCTCCCAGCCGTTGGCCCGGATATGGTAGCGCAGCCAATGGGTAATCAGGAGCATCGTGCCCGAAATGGTCAGCACAATCAGCACCATGTCCAGGGTGCCCGAGCCAGTGAAAGCAAAAATCAGCGAGCAACCCACAAAGTACAGGCTCCAGCCCAGGAGCTGACAGCGCCAGTAAGGGCGGCTGGGGGGCGGAGCAAGGGCGTAGGAAAACATACGGCGCGAAAGGCTAAGCAACAACGGAGGCTTGCGGAAGCTGCGCAGCCACTTGCCGGTAAGCTTGCTGGTTGCGACGGTAAGAAACCCACAGCAGCCCGGCCAGCACCAGCAGCATGCCCACAATAAACACCGGAATCAGGTACAAATCGGCTACGGGCGTGCGCAGGCCCAGCAGCAGGCAGCCCACCGGAATAAGGCCCGCCATCAGGGCAAAGGGCCGGGCGTTATAAAACCAGGCGTAGGGAAAAAAGTGAGCCCCCGTGATGATGCCGTAGGTCATGATAAAATGCTGCGGATACCGGCTGTACACAAAAATCAGGAAGGGAAAATAGAACAGCTGGGCGAAGTTCAGCCACAGGCCCAGCGGCTGCAGCGGGTTGTGCGGCAGGGTCCAGGTAGTGCCCAGCATCTTGGAAAACAGCCAGGCCAGGGGCAAGGTAGCCGAGCCCAGGAAGAACGTAATGAAGCCCTTGTGCGCGGGCGAGCCGGGCAGCGCCCAGACCACGGCAATGGCTGCCCACACTAGGCTGGCCGCCGCAATAAAGTCGAGCCCGTTTTTGGCTTTCACCGACAGCTCCAGCTTCAGGGCCGCAAATTCCTGTTCGAGTAGCATAACTGCAAGTAGTAGGGGTAGGGAGGAGTAGAGCGGTATACCTGCTGGCGGCTACGGCCGTGGTGGCGGGCGCAAGATAGGCGCCCGCCGCAACTCGCGGGGCTACTTTTTTGCCGCGGCATGCTGCTTTAAAAAGGCATCAGTCTGGTTAAAGAACCACTGGGGGTCATCCCACATCAGGAAGTGCTTGCCCGCCTCCGACATTTCTACCCGGTGCTGGGGCAGCTTGGCGTACTGCTGCTCAAACACGGCCCGGGTACTTTCCTTGGTGGAGCCATACGGCTTGTAGGCGGCCCAGGCCCCCAGCACCAGCACCGGCTGCTGAATGCGGGCGACGTCCTGGCGCAAGTCGTTGGTCATCAAATCATAGTAGGCCTGCGCCACGGTAGCCGGATCTGAAGCCACTGACCAGCGGGTGGCCTGGCTGATGCGGGCCGTATCGGTCATCATGCTCACCGACATCTGGCGGGCTGCGGCCACGCTCATCTTGCCGCTGCTCATTTGCTTGCGCATGGCCTCGGCCATGGGTTTGGCCGACTCGGCGGAGGTAGCCGGGTTCTGCACCGTGGCCAGGAAGGGCAATGAATCGACAATAACCAGCGGGCCGGCTGCCCCGGGCTGGGTGCTGCTCAGCCACAGGGCCAAGAAGCCCCCCAGGCTATGACCAATGATGGTAGGTTTGTGAAGCTTCTGCGCCTTGATGTAGCCCAGCAGCTGGTCGCGCACGTTCAGCAGCAGCTGGTCGGTGCTGGCCGGGGCCGGAGTGCCGCCGAAGCCGGCCAGGGAAATGATGTGGCACTGGTACTGCTTCTGGTAGTGGGCCACGGTTTCGTCCCACACGGCGCCGGGGCAGGTCAGGCCCGGAATCAGCAGCAGGGGCTGGCCCTTGCCCACTACCCGCACTGTGAAGTTGGGGTGAGCGGCCGGTGTATCGGCCGAAGCGGCCACGGCGGTAACGGGAGCCGCCAGGCCAGCGGCCGGGGTGGCCAACCCGGCGGCCGTTAGCAGCAGGGCTGAGCAAATGGGGCGGAAAGTAGCGGTCAGGTTCATGGCGGAAAGCGGGTAGAGGGGTAGCGTTTGCGGCGGTTGATGATTCAAACCTAGCACCCGCGTGGCCCCGCCGAAACTACTTTTCCGCGAACGGTAAATCCGCCGGTCGAACTGCCGAAAACCCGGCCTGAACCGCCGCCCACCCAAACCGCCTACCGTCCAGCTACCCATTACGCACAAAAAAAGGACGCCCTTTTCAAGAGCGTCCTTCGGTAGCGTTTACAGGCCGTAGTCAAGCGTTATTCCTGCGCTTAGATGATGTTGCGCAGGTCCTGACGCAGGTTTTCGATGCCGTGCCAGATATCGTCCCAGGTGCTGCGGTCGTGGTCGGAGCCAGGAGCAGACTTGCTGGCGGTGGCCTCTGGCCCGAGCCGCTCGGCCAGCCGGGCGCGCTTGGCCTCCAGCGCATCGGCATGCTGATGATACGTGTTCTGGGAGTTAGCGACCGTAGCGTGGGCCCGGTTGCGCAGGGTCTGGATTTTAGCGTCGAGCTCGGTGAGGGCCTGGCGCAGGTCGTCGGCGGTCAGGTGGGCAGGGGCGCGCATGTGTTCGGGAGAAGGAGTAGTAGCCATAAGTGCAGAGCGGTAAGAAAGGAGGATGGAACCCGGACAGGCTCGTTCTGGAGTGTACTTACGCCCGCCCAAAAAGGATACAGCCGGTGGGTGGTAAGGTGGTGATTCGGTGAGGTAGTGCGTTGTTGTGCTGTCATGGCGAGGAGGCACAGCAACGCACTACCTCACCGAATCACCACTTCACCGCCTACCACTCCCGCGGAATGCCTAGCTCCCGGGCCAGGGGCGCGGCTGCCGAGGCGTAAAGCAGCCCGAGCAGCTCGTTTACAGCGGGAGCCAGTTCCACATGGTAGTCTTCGTGGAGCTTCTGGATTGACTTAACAACCTCGGCCGTGCGGCGCGCCAAATGTTGTAGCAGCGGCTGGGTGGGGCCGTGGAGGCGGTTGGTGGCTTCGGGCTGGTGACGCAGCACGTTGCGGAGCAGGCGCAGGGTCAGCTCGAGCTCCCCCATCGTGTCGCCCGTGATTTTGCAGTGGTAAGTCAGGCGCTGCTGCAGCTGCCGCACAATGTGGAGCAGGTCGTTGGGGGTTTGGTGGAAGCCGCGCACGGGGTCATCTACCTGCTGCTGCAGGCGCTGGCGGCGCACTTCCAGCCCTTCTTCGCCCTCCAGCAGCCGGAAAGCCAGCTGCTCGGTCAGGACGGCATCCTGAGCCACCAGGCGGGTAAGCAGGGCGTCTTTTTCTTTCTGGGGCAGGTGGAGCAGCGCTTTGCGCAGGTCGGGGGAAAGAGTCGGCATAGAAACTATAAACGCAATATCATTACGCCGGATTCCCCGCGTAGTAAGCTACCGGCCGGTTACCCTGAGCGTGGCATGAATGGTAGCAGTTCTTCCGATTCATCCATCCTAGGCTGAGTGGGCCAGAAGAACGCAAGAGTCAAAAAAGACCGTCGTGCAGAGGCGGACCCGCAGCACGACGGTCTTCTAGACTTACGGTCCCTACAGCTGCGGTTAGCTGCGCTGCTTGGACTTTTTTGCGGCTTTGCTGGCGCGGCCCGTGTAGGCTACGCGGTAGATTACTCCGTTGTCGTCGTCGGAAACCAGCAGGGCGCCGTCCGGGGCCTGCACAATGCTGCAGGGGCGACCGAATTCCGACTTGTCGTTTTCCACCAGCCACCCCGTCACGAAATCCTCGAACTGCTGGGGCTGGCCTTGCTCGTTGAAGCGTACCCGTACAATTTTGTAGCCCGAAGGCTGGGCCCGGTTCCAAGAGCCGTGCATGGTCACGAAGGCGTCGTGGCGGTACTCCGCCGGGAACTGCTGGCCGCGGTTGAATACCAGACCCAAGGGCGCGGAATGGGCTTTGTAGAGCAACAGAGGCCGCACCGCCTTGGCATCAAACTCCTCGTACGAGTCGCCCGATTTGGGCTTGTTGGCAGGGTAGGGCTTACCGTCGGCAATGATGGAGGGCCAGCCGTAGTGCCCACCTTCCCTGATCTGGTTGAACTCTTCCTGCTGCTCCTCGTCGCCGAGCCAGTCAATGCCGTGGTCGAGGCCGTAAAGCTGGCGGGTGGTAGGGTGCCAATCGAAGCCGATGGTATTGCGCAGGCCGCGGGCGTACACGCGCCGGCCTGAGCCATCGGTTTTAATCTGGAGCAGGGTAGCGCTTTCGGGGTTGTCCTCGTCGCAGGCGTTGCAGGTGCTGCCCACCGACAGGTAGAGCTGCCCATCGGGGCCGAATTGCAGGGTGCGGTTGGCGTGCTGACCGGCGTCGGGCAGGTCCTGGTACAGCATTTTGGGCTCACCCAGGCTCCCATCGGGCTTTACTTCGGCCACGTACAGCTCCCGAATGGCGGCCATGTAGAGCTTGCCATCCTTCAGGGCCAGGCCGTGCAGGTGGGGCTTCTGGGCTACCTGCTGCATGAGTTCCGCCTTGCCGTCCTGGTTGGCGTCGCGGATCAGCGTCACGGTGCCTTTCACCCGATTGGATACGTACACGTCGCCGTTGGGTGCCACCGCCAGCATGCGGGGCATGTCGAGGCCCTGGGCGTAGGCACTCACGGTAAAGCCGGCTGGTGCCTTCAGGCTGCTGATGCGCTCCGGGGTTGCGGGCAGTTTCTTCGGCAGGTAGATATTGCCGGTCATCTGGAACGGAGTAGCCTCCGGGGGCACGTTTTGAGCCGTAGCCGAACCGGCCAGGAGCAGCGTTGCCGCCAGCGAAAAAGTCAGTTTGGAAAGCATAGCGCAGGAGTATAGTTGCGCTTAATTCAACTGCATTTGCCGAGCTTGGGTTGCCTCTACGCGCTACCTGCCCCCGTGCCGCACTACCCATCACCCTCGAGAGCAAGCTCAGCAAAGGCTGGCAGGGGGCTGTTGGGTAGTAATTATCGAAGGCCGAAAGAGCAGCTACTCCGAATGAGGTAGGAAGATTCGCGCCGTAACTCCGGGCATCTCCACTCAGAGCAGACTCGCATAGGCTAGTTTATAGGCAATCAGCAACGGCCGGCGGTAGCGGCGGGGTGGGGGCAGGTACAGCATAACCGGAATAAAAGCGGAGGTAGATGGAGCTGGAAGTTAACTGGTAGCCGGCTGAAAATTCGTCTGCCGCCAACCCTGGGCGTGGTTTTGCGGTTAGCAAACGCACGCTCATTGTACTTGCTTGAAATGCCCTACCGCTACGCCACGCCGCTGCTGCTCTTGCCCGTTGCCGCCTTCGCCCAAACTGCCCCGCCCGATACCGCCATGCTGCGGCCCCAGGTGCTGCCCGAAGCTACCGTAACCGGCTACGGCCAGCAGCTGCCCCTGCGCCGCACTGCCGCCGCTGTGGGCGTGCTGGATGCCGCCGTGCTGGAGCGGTTTCCGCAGAATGCCCTGACTCAGGCCGTGAACACCCTGCCCGGGGTGCGGCTAGAGGAGCGTGCCACGGCCAGTTACCGGCTGAGCGTGCGGGGCAGCACGCTTCGGTCTCCGTTTGGGGTGCGCAACACCAAAGTGTACTACCAGGGCATCCCGTTCACGGAAGCCAGCGGCAGCACTCCGCTTAACCTGCTGGACCCCAGTTTGCTCGGGGGCATTGAGGTAGTAAAAGGCCCGGCAGCCAGCGTGTACGGCGCCGGTACCGGCGGGGCCGTGCTGCTGACCGGAAGGCGCCCCGTGCCGGGCACCTCCCGGGCGCAGGTGGGCTTCACGGCGGGCAGCTTTGGGCTGCGACGCGCCACGGTAGCCGCCGAAACGGGCACCGCTACGGGCTACCTGCGCGCCAGCTACGCCCGCCAAACCCTCGACGGCTACCGCCAGCAAAGTGCCCTGCGCCGCGACGTACTAGCCCTCGACGGCGAATGGCAGCCCTCGGAGAAGCAGACGATCAGCTTGCACGCGCTGTACTCTGACCTTAATTACCAGCTGCCTGGCGGGCTTACACGGGCCCAGTTCGAGGCCAACCCGCGCCAGGCCCGCCCGGGTACGGCCACCAGCCCCGGCACCGTGCAGCAGCGCACCTACTACGCCTCGCGCGCAGCCTTATTGGGCGGTACCCACGAGGCCCGGTTCTCGGAGCGGCTAAGCCTGCGCACCACCTTATACCTGAGCGGGAGCAGCATTCAAACGCCCTACCTCATTGATTTTGAGCGTAACACCTTGCTCGGCGGGGGCGGACGGGTAGTAGCCAGCTACCGCACCGCCCTGGCCGGGCGCACGCTCCGCCTCCAGGGTGGGGGCGAGGGGCAAACCGGCTTTGAAAGCTCCCGCAACTACCAGAACCGCGCCGGCACCCCTGGCGCGCTACGCTACGACGACGAAATCCGGACGCTTACGGGCTTTGCCTTTGCCCAGGCCGATTATGAACTACCCGCCGGGCTGCTGCTCACGGCCGGAGCCAGCTACAACCGCCTCCGCTACCGCATCAGCCGGATTTCCGACGCCGCCACCCGCCCCAATGCCTACCAGCTGGAGCGGAATTTCCGGCCCGAGGTGTCGCCGCGGGTGGCGCTGCTGCGCGAATTTGGTACGGGCTTGTCGGTGTACGGCAGCATTAGCTCGGGCTTCTCGCCGCCCACGGAGGAAGAAATTCGGCCTTCCGATGCCTCTATCAACCAGGCCTTGCAGGCCGAGCGCGGCACCAGCTACGAGGTAGGCGCCCGCGGCCAGCTCTGGAACGAGCGGCTGCGCTATGATGTGGCCCTTTACGACCTGCGCGTGCGCCAAACCATTACTACCCGTACTACCGACCTCGGTACTCAGCTTTTCGACAATGCCGGCAACACCCGCCAGCGCGGCCTGGAAGCGGCCCTCAGCGGCTGGCTGTGGCGGCAGGGCAGCCCAGTCAGTGGTCTGACTCCGGGCACCGTGAGTGCTACCCAGGCTGGCGGCACGGGCCTGCGCGCCTTCGTGAGCTACGCCTACAACCACTACCGCTTCGGGCGCTACGAAAGCGGCGGCAACACCTTCAGCGGCAACCGCCTCACCGGCACGGCCCCCCACACGCTCACTGCCGGCCTCGATTTCAACCACCAGCTCGGCTTCTACCTCAACCCCACGGTAAACCACCAGGCCCGCCTGCCCCTCAACGATGCCAACACCGAGTACGCTCCCGGCTACTGGACTTTCGGCAGCCGGGTCGGCTGGCGGCGCGAGCTACCTCAGGGGCTGGGCCTGGACGTGTTCGGAGGAATTGAAAATGCTACCAACCGCCGCTACTCCCTGGGCAACGACCTAAATGCCTTCGGGGGCCGCTATTTTCAGCCCGCTCCCGGTCGCAACTGGTACGGCGGCGTGCAGTTGGGCTGGCGCTGGTAAGGTTACCCGGCGAAACGCGGGGTAGTACGTAGCAGCAGGGCAGTGGCATTGCGGGCGAGGTTTGCGGGCGAGAAGGGCCCGCCCCGCTTGGTGAAGCCCTGCCGAAACCACGCATTCTGCTACCTTCACTTCGGACTGCTGCCTGCCTTCCTATGCCCACTACTGCTACCCTTCAGCTCCTGCCTTTAGCCCAGGAACACTACCCCGCCGTTAGCGCCATTTACGCCGAAGGCATTGCCACCGGCCAGGCCACCTTTGCCACCGAAATACCGGCCTGGGCCGAGTGGGACGCCAGCCACTTGCCGCACAGCCGGTTTGTAGCCCTGACGGGTGCCGGCCAGGTAGCGGGTTGGGCGGCGCTGACGCCTGTTTCGGGCCGGTGCGTGTACCGCGGAGTAGCCGAAGTGAGCGTGTACGTGGGGGCCGCGCACCGGGGCCGGGGCGTGGGCCAACAGCTGCTGGCTTACCTGGTAGCCGAATCGGAGCAGCACGGAATCTGGACCCTGCAAGCCAGCATTATGCGCCTGAATACGGGCAGCCTCCGCCTGCACGAGCAGGCCGGGTTTCGGCTGGTGGGCGTGCGCGAACGGCTGGGTGAGCTGCGGGGGCAGTGGCACGATGTCTGCATGCTGGAGCGCCGAAGCAAAGTAGTCGGGTAATCATCCGTTTGAGCCCCCGCCCGTGGCTGGCAACGGGACACGGGTCGCCTGGTTCTGATGGGGGTTTCCTTCGCTCAACTCTCTGAAAAAGAAGAGGGCCGAATAAGTGAAAGGTATGCCGCACGCTTGGTATTCCTGGCCGGGTGTAGGTAGGCGAGTGGGTTGGTCGCAGCAACAAACCTTAGTCCATGGCGGGCAGCAGCAGGACGGGGAGCTGCCCGTGCAGCACCACCTGGGAGGTAACGCTACGGTTGAAAAGCTGGCCCAGAAAGCTGCGTCGGCGGGCGATAAGCACCAGCAAGTCGGCCTTGGTTTCGGCGGCGGCCAGCAGAATGCCGGCTGCTATGTGGCGGTGGCGGACGCCGTGCGTTAGTACCCGAAAGTTGGTTCCCTTAGTTAAGCCACTGGTAGTAACGGCATTAAAGGCGAGGGTGCAACTGTCGCTGTTTTCGGGCTCGGCTACGTGGGTTACGGTGAGGCGGGGCTGCAGCTGCTCCAGCAACTCCTGCACGCCGGCCGACTGCACCTTCAAATCGATGCTGCTGTTATCGGCAGCAATTGTAACGCAGCGCGGGGGCACGGGGGCCTGTGAGGCTACGGGCACCACCAGCAGGGGCGTACGGGTAGCGCGCAGTAGCTTCAAAGACGTGCTGCTGACCAGTTCATCGGGCGTGGTTTCCGTATCAGGCTTGCCCAATACTACCAGGGCGGGCGCGTGGCGGCGCACGGCATCGGCTACGGCCCCTTCCACGCCATCTACCGCCGACTCTACCGTGGCGCTTACCTTCAGCGGCTGCACCCGCTCCTGCAGGGCCGCCGCAATTTCGCCCTCGCTCATGTGGCGGATGGTGCCGGTAAAGGCATCCGGGTCAAGCAAAGTTTCGCGACGGATATGCAGGAGAACTAACGTTGCCTGTACGGGTGCGGCCAGCGCCGCGGCGTAGCGCAGGGCATGGTCGGCGGCCGGCGTAAAATCAGTGAGAACGAGGAAAGAAGCTGCCATGGATGGAGGAAGAGTTGGAGCGAAAAGCTACACGTAAGAATTGTATACGCGAAATGACCAAGTGGTGTCAGATGCTGTGCTCAAAAACTCGTTGATTTTCCCCGTCACAGCCCCGGCTTCTGCCCAACTGCATACCTACCCCGGCGCTCTACAACTACGTGTGGGCGGTTGTGCCACTGGAGGGCGCTTCTACTACATTAGAAAGGCAAGTAACCCGAGTGCCACATGCCATTACCACGCACTCGGCCGCAGTTGGGTAGGAGCTGCTACGTAGTCAGGCTTGCTTACCGAGTGGGAGCATGCTGCCGGGCAAAATCGGCGGCGTAAGCCTTAATCTGGTTGCGGGTAGCCCGGAATGCCTCGAGTATTTCCGCCTCCGAGCCGGTAGCGCGGGCGGGGTCGGGGAAGCTGTGGTGCAGGCGGGTAGCAGCCGCGGCGCCTGGCAGCACGGGGCAGGTTTCGCGGGCATGGTCGCAGACGGTCAGCACAAAATCAAACGGGGTAGCAGCATACTCCGTGGCCAGGGTGGAAGTATGGTGGCTGATGTCGACCCCATCTTCGGCCATAACCTGCACGGCCCGCGCATTAAGCCCGTGGGTTTCTACCCCGGCTGAGTACACGCGGGCCTGGGAGCCCAGCAGCTGCTGGAGGTAGCCGTGCAACATCTGGCTCCGACAGGAATTGCCGGTGCAAAGCACAAGAACATTCATCGGGAAAAGTGAATTCTGACAAAGGAATACCCTCGCGCTGATCCGAGGTAACAGGCCGGAATAACGGGCAAGCTAGCACGCACACCCGCCGGGCGCGCACGCCAGGGCTGGGGCAGTAACCGTGCTGGTATCGGCCAAGGGTAGGGCTAAGGTCAAAGGCACTGGCGGTAGCTCCTCGGCCGGCAGGGCAGCGGAGGCAATGCAGCACTGGCTGCTGGCTTGGTCGTACTCCTGCTGGTAGCGTGGGTCGTTGAACTCCGCATCCTCGTGAAAGTAATACACTTCCCATTCCGTGCCATCGGGGTCGTTTACCCAAAACTTGTCCTGCTTGGCGTAGCAGCAGCTAGTACCCATTTCCTCGCGTTGCACCAGGCCCGCCCGGCGCGCGGCGGCTAATCGGTCTTCCAGCTGGGGTAGGGTTTCAACCTGGAAGCCCAGGTGGCCGAAGTTGCTATGCACCCGCCCGGGATTCTGCACAAAGGAGATAATCAGAGCCGGCTCATCGAGCACGTACTTTGCGTAGCCCGGCTTGATTTTAGCGGCGGGCTGCCCGAAAAAAGCAGTGTAGAAAGTAACTGTGGCCGCTAAATCAGCCACGTACAACGACACGTGCATGCGAGGAAAAGAACTCATGTTGGTAAGGATTAGAAGGTGAAAACAACAGCGGAGTAGCCGCAAACGGCTGGCTTAAACCGGCTCCTACCTAGCAGCCGCAAGCCCCAGGCTCGCAGGGTGCGGCTACTGTAACCTGCTCGAAAAAGGCGCTGAACTGCTGCTGTACCTGCCGCAGCAATTCCACGTTCAGGCAGTAGCACACCGTCAGTCCCTCAATATCGCCCCGGATGAGGTCCAAGGCCTTTAGCTCCTGCAGGTGCTGCGAAACTGTAGTGCGGGACAGGGGTAGCTCGGCCGCAATGTCTCCCGCAATGCAGGTGTTCCTGCTGGCCAGCAGCTGAATAATGGCTACCCGCGCCGGGTGGGCCAAGGCTTTAGCCAGTTGGGCCAGGTGCTGCTGCTCCCCGGTGAAGGCAGCGGTTTTAGCGTACGTCATGGAAAGATTATGAAGTATGACGTAAACATACGTCATAACTATATTAAGTGTACCAAGCTGACATAAAAAAACACGACCACTCTACGAAAAAGCTCTTGAAAGCTTGCGTAGAGTGGTCGTGGTAAATAGGTGCTTTTTGGCAGCTAATGAGCTGCTAGCAGTACTCTATCGGTTGTTGTCGTCGATGGGGTTGTTGAAGCCAGGGATGTCCAGCTCATCACGACGGGTCATGTTATCGGCATCCGGGCCGGAGTTGCCCGCACCGTCCAGCGGAATGCCGGTCGTTTCTTCTTCGAGGCGGGCGGAAGTATCCAGGGTGCCTTCTTCGTCGCGCTTGTAGCTGTACAGCTCCTCGCGGTGCTTGCGCTGCTCTTCGGTCAGGTTAGCGCCCGAGTTTGGGTCGAGGGCAGCGGCGGGGTCTTGGTTTGGTTCAGTAGCCATGGGAAAGGGGTAGCAAAATCAGCGCTGAACTGTGCTGCTCAGCGCTGATTTCTAATGATAAAAACGTCAACAAACGAATTGTTATTTGTCCTTGTCGTCAGGGGCGAGGAAGGGGCCGCCCGCGTCCGCGCCGGGGATACCACGGCCACCGTCGGGGCGCAGGGCGCTGAACTCGTCGGGGTTATCGTTGTTGCCCACGTTCGGGTTGTGAGGCTTTTCGTCGTCGTCGCGGGCTGGACCCTGGCTGTGATTGGCGGGCTCATTGGTAGCCCAGTTGCGGGTGCCGCCGCCGTACCGAGGGTCGTCCTGGGCCCAGCCTTCTCGCTGCTCACCATATTCGGCATCCGCTACCTCCCGAGCCAGCGACGGATCGAGGTTTTGGGGCACGCTGCCGCGCTGCTCCGGAAAAGCCACAGAAGGCGCCGCTTGGCCTCCTTGAGTTACGCTCTCCCCCGTGTGGGTAGGGTTGACGGCTCTGGCTTCGGTGGGCTGGTTAGGCTTGCCAAACTCTCCGTATTGGGGCGTTCCGTTGGCCGTATTGGCCGCCGTGGAATTAGTATCAGGGGTAAAATCGGGGTTTTCTGGGGTATGGGCCATGATTGGTGGAATGGGAAGAGAGAAACAGAAGAGAAAGCGCCGCCTACGTAGCCAGCGCTGCTTCTTATACGTAAATGCCTAATAAATGGCGGTACTGAACCATACCGTCGGGTCTTTCTCCTTGCTTCACCAAGTATTTCTATGGCTGCCTCCATCACGCACAACGCTCCCGATCAGGAATTTACGCTTATTCAGGATGGCTACACGGCTGAGCTAGCCTACAGTCAGCCCCAGCAAGGCGTTATCGATTTCACGCACACGTTCGTGGAAGAAGGGCTGCGGGGTAAGGGGGTAGCGGAGGAGCTGGCCCGCGCCGGTCTCGCCTATGCCCGGCAGCAGCAGCTAAAGGTGCGTACCAGCTGCGAGTTCATGCAGCACTTCGTGCAGCGCCACTCCGAGTACACGGAATTGCTGGCTCCCGCCGAGTAACTATTGGCTGAGAAGTAGCCGCTGAGTACTACTTCTCAGCCAACCCAGCAGTAAGAAACCTTGCTTAAAGCTAGCAGGAAGGCTTTTCTAGACGAATCAGGGCTAGTTCAGCCGGCAGAAAAAAGCGGCGGAATGAGGAATAGCAGAATTAACTGAGGATAAGACGTTTTTAATGTAGTATTAATTTTAGGTACTACTCAAACTCGTAACTTTCTCAGAAATAGTATAGCTATTCTAATTTTGTTCAACGCTAGTGCCTTGCCTGATGCTGACTTTTCACGTCCTAACCGATTTCTCAGCACCAGCGGCCAATGCTTTACACTACGCCGAGGTGTTGGCCCGGCACGTAGGGGCAGAAGTGCGGCTCTGGCACGTGCTGCCCGAAGCGAACGGAGTAGATGGCCGCTACTTCAGTACGGCAGCTGCCGGCCTGACGGCCACCGAAATTGCGCGCGAGTTGGCCGCTGTGGCGCGCAAGGTGCGCGAGTCAGTACCCTGTACATATGAGGTAATTGCCTCAGATGCCGTTGTCCGGCTAACGGAGGCCATGCGCGGTAGCGCCGGGCACATAGTGGTAGTTGGGAACGGCAACCCGGCCAAGCGCATGGCTACTGCCGCTACCAGCACGTCCCTGTACTTGGTACGGCGGCTAGCCCAGCCGCTGCTGGTAGTGCCCGCCACGTTTCGGGCCGGACCGGTACCGCGCCGCATTGTGCTAGACACCGACCGGCGCGCCGTGCGCCTGCCCGCCGCGGCTGAAACTATTCCGGGATTATTGGCTCAGCTAACGTATTCGCGCTTCCCCCTGACGCTCAGTCACCTGCGCAGCGACGTGGACAATTTGCTGACCCGGATTATCCCGGAGGTAGTAGGCATTCATGTGTACACCAGTGAATTCTCGCCGAAGATGGCCGAAATAGCGGCCCAGCTACACCAAACGGGCCTGCTGCGGGGCGTAGCACACACGGTAGCCACTTCGCGTCACCCCAGCATCGAGCAGGGCATCCGGCACGCGGCCACCCGTTACCGGGCCGATCTGCTTTCCTTCGTGACCCGGCAGCGCTCCTTAACCGGAACCCAGTTTCTGCAGAGCGTAACCGCTGGCCTGCTTGCCCACAGCCGCATTCCGGTCCTGACCATTGCCGAGGTGTAGCCCGTGCCTTCTCTCAGCTTTTTTGCTGTTCGGCGCAAGCCACGTGCTTCATTCTGCGCATCACCACAGCACGGCCCGCACTGCATGCGGGCCGCTTTCTTAAGCCAGCCAAGCGTTTTTTCAGGAGGTGAGAGGGCTAAGGTAGAGGCGAAGTATCTCGCTCGGCTGAGCTAGAACACGATAGGGGGGCACGACACTACGCATCTTCCGGCCAAACCACCAGGACCGCACCGATAAAATAGCCTCAGCAACGATTGAGCCGCGGGATGTCGCGTCTCCGCACCTGCCCAACCAATCCTGTAGCATGGCACTTCAGCCCAGCGAGATGCGCTGACTCCGGTTCGGCGTGACTTCCAAACTGCGTTGAAAACACCTTTTCTGTTTGTCGGCCACAGCTTACCGACCACAACACCTGGCAAAAAATCTGGCCCGCCTACCTCGGAAAACCAAGGCGGGCGGGCCGGATTAGGACGCGTGCTGCTGGAAAGTTACCGCTGTACTGCCAGGCGGCCGGTGTACTGCACACCAGCGGCCGTTACGCGCACCGAGTAAAGGCCGCTGGGCAAAGACTGTACATGGAGGGTTACCGCATCGGCCGCGCTCAGCAGCTGGGTGCGGGTCAGCACGTGCTGGCCCAGGGCATTGTAGAGGCTGATGGTAGCCTGGTGGCGGCCGCGCAGCTCGGGCAGGCGCACCTGCACGCTACCTGCAGCAGGGTTCGGGTACACCTCCATGCCAGCCGCTAGGGCAACGGCTTTGGGAGTGTGGGTAATGGTAGCGCAAGTGCTGGTGTGGCTGCCTACACCCGTGTATACATCGGCGCCCTGGGGCTGCCAGCCGTCCGCGGCCAGGCTCCAGCGCGTTTGGCCCCGCGTTACGGTGGGCTTGCGTACCAAGGTGTTATCCTTGGTTGAGCCGCCGGTTACGGCCCAGCTGCCGCCAGCCGGCACCTGCCCAATAACACCAATGACGTCCAGGGTATCGGAGCCGTCAAACAGCCCAATGGAGTGGGGCCCGTTAAAGAAGCCCACAGCCGATTGCAAGTCGGTTTGGGCCTGCACCAGGGGAGAAGTGACGCCGGTGTTGGCAATAACGTACACGTCGCCGGGGGCCACGGTGCCGCTGAGTACGGCCGTCTGCGAAGGGGTAGTGGAGCCGCTGGGGTAGAGGCGTACTTCAATACCAGCCAAGCTAATTGGCGCCGGCGAGGGGTTGTAAATTTCCAGCACCTTGGTATTGCCCGCTAGGCCTTCCACGTACTCCGAGAAAAACAAATCGGTGCAGGGCGAGCCGGCCGGGGTTTGGTCGTCGTTCTGAATCGTAAGGATGTGGGCTGCAGGCGCGCCCAGAATGGCGCCGCCAGTAGTAGGCGCCCCCAGTACCAGGCGTACCGTTTCGTTGGGTTCCGGCTGGGTATCGGCGGGCACCGTAAGCGTAACGGTTTGCGTTTGGCTGGCCTGCCCGGCCACGAAGGTTAGGGAGGTAGTAGTCAGGGTGTAGTCGGCCGGCGAGGTAGCGGTAGTACCGCTGGTGCTTACCGTGACGGGAATGGTTACGCTGGCCGTGGGGGCGCTGCCGCTCAGCGTCACGCTCACGGAGTAAGTGCTGGTGCCGGTGTTGCCTTCCGGCAGGCTGCCTGCGGCGGAAGCAAACGCAATGGTCGGGGCCGGGCCGTCGTCGTTGGTAATGGTTAGCTCGTGCGAGGCTGGCCCGCCCACAGCTCCGCCGGTCGAGGGGTTGCGTAGGCTGAGTACCACCGTCTCGTTGGCTTCCGGCTGGGCGTCACCCGTTACCGTCACGGTAACTGATTGGGACGTTTGGCCGGGGGCAAAGGTTAGGGTCTGGGGTGAGGTGAAGGTAAAGTCCTGGCCCGCCGTGGCCGTAGCATTGGCCGCGTCCAGGGCTACCTCTACGGTGAGGGGAGCAGTAGGAGCCTGCGTGATGGTAACGGTAGCGGTATAAGTAGTTGTAGTGCCGCCGGCGCCTTCCGTTACGCTGCCGGTGGCGGTGGCAAAGGAAAACGTAGGGAGCGTCTGGAAGCCCCAGGCCCGAGCTACCAGGTCGGGGTAGGAAATGTAGGGGTTGAAGTTGCCCTGGCTTTTGGCTACGCGGCGGTTCCGCTCCCGTTCCCGGGCATCTACGGGGTCGGCCAGGTGCCACTGGTACAGGGTGTTTAAATCGGCGGCAGCGGTAATAAGCTCTTTGCCCGGGTCAAACTTCTCGTTCTGGTGCACCGTGTAGAAGTAGAAAATAGACCGGGCCAGATTGCCCTTGTGGTCCTCGCGGGGCTCAAACTGAGCGTCGGTGTCTTCGCTATACTCGTTGATGTTGGTTGTCGGGATGGTCGTCTGGCTCTGGTTGTTGCGCATCCAGAGGCGGGTTTGTGCATCCGGAATTTCAGCGAACGGGTCGGCGCCCCGGTTGCTGTTCCAGGTGTCGTAGGTCGGAAACAGGTGGTGAATGTCGGAGCGCATGCGCACTACCTCGTTAAACCACGACTGCGGCACGGTATGCTCGCAGTTAATGCGCGACACCACGCCCGGATTGGTGCTGCTCGAGTCCAGGGGCGTCATTTCTGTGTAGCCTGAGTACACGCATACCACCCGGCCGTTCTGGTTGTCGATGTAGTTGTACATCTTGCCCCGGGCGGCGTTGTAGCTAAGCTCAATGCGCCGGCCATCGTACCAGTTCTGGCGCAGCCAGTCTTTCAAATCCTGCCCCTGCAGGGCAGTGGGCGGCGCGGGCGGCAGCGTTTGGGCCACTGCCGCGCCCAGGCTCAGAGTAAGGGCTAACAGCCAGGAGAACAAGTGTTTCATTCGCAAAAGGGTGTGGAGGAAGGATGGAAACTCAAAGGTCGCAAATATTGCCCGGACCGGCAGGCGGTCAGGCCACGGGCGCCGGCGTTGGTAACAAATCCGTAACAACCAGCACTAAGCCGGCCTATCAACTCCAGCGCACACAAAAAGGCCGACCCCCACCTAGGGAGTCGGCCTGAAAGGTAGCGCGGAGCGTAGCCAGCCTTACTTGGTTGGCATCAGCACGGCGTCGATTACGTGAGTCACGCCGTTTTTCGATACCACGTTCGGAATGGTCACATTGGCCATGCCGCCCTTCGTGTCGTGCAGCATTACGGTGTCGCCCATGCGGTGCACGGTCAGGGTTTCGCCTTCCACGGTGGTCAGGGTCTGGCCATCCTTCAGGTCAGCGGCCATCAGGCGGCCCGGCACTACGTGGTAAGTCAGAATGGTAGTGAGCTTCTGCTTGTTTTCGGGCATTACCAGCGTGTTTACGGTGCCGGCGGGCAGCTTGTCGAAGGCTGCGTTGGTGGGTGCAAACACGGTGTAAGGGCCCGCGCCCTTCATGGTTTCTACCAGGCCGGCTGCCTTCACGGCCGCTACCAGCGTGGTGTGCTCGGTCGAGTTAACGGCGTTATCAACGATGTCCTTGTCCGGGGTCATCATGGCGCCGCCTACCATCACGCCGGCGCTGCTACCCCCCATCGAGGACGATGACATGCTCATGTCTTTCATATCCTTGCCTTTGCGGGGCTTGGTGGTGGCTTTCAGCTTGGCGCCATCGGCCGACTCGCCTTTGACTTTTACTTTGCCGTCCTCGTCTACCTTGGTTTTGGTGGTCATGCCACCTTCGGTAGTCTTGGTTTTTTCCGCGTCAGACTTGGTTTTCATTTTGCCCTGGGCCACGGCCGAGCCAGTGGTGAAAACGAAGGCCAGCGCCAGGGTAGAAAGCAGATGCTTGTTCATAATGCGAGAGATTGAGTGGGAACCAGGCGAGAGAAAAGGCTGCCAGATAGCGGCAAGCCCGAATGCGGCCATATACGCAGGAGCTTGCACATTAGATGTGGGGCCCCGGCCGGAAATGGCTGCCTCCCTGTTCCAGATGCTTTGCCAGCGGCCCTCACCCTACCTGGCTGGCCACGGTTTTCAGGCGGCGGAAGTGGGCGCCGACAAATACTAGCCTGGTCCGCTGCGGACCATTTCCCTGGCCGTTAATTCCCGCATTTTCTCGTTCTGGAGGCGCAGGCGCTGGCAGAGCACGCGCAGGATGTTATCCAGCACCTCGGCGCACTCCTCCATCACGTCGTAAAAATCCTCCTGGTCCAGCCGAAACGCTACGACCGGGCCTTTGGTAAGGGCCGTGGCGGAGCGGGGCTCCGCATCGAGCAGGGCCAGCTCCCCGAAAAAGTCGCCCTCCCGGAAAGCCGCCAGCTGCTGGTCCCCGTTGAAAATTCCTACCTCCCCGGTGTAAATGATAAAGAGGGAAGTGCCCAGGTCGCCCTTGGCAAAAATGGCGTGCTGATCCGGAAACGACACCTCTTTCATGATGGGCACAATGCTGCTGAGCACGTTCTCGGGGGTTTGGGCAAACAAGGACGTGTGCTTGAGCAGCAGCACGCGCTCCACCGCCGAAATGCGCGGCGCCGCCACTGCCTCGCGGGCCGGGCCGTCAGTAACGGTGGGGTAAAGGCGGCACCAGTGCTCATACACGGCGGGGTAGCGGGCGGGTAGCAGCGCCAGCACATCTTCGGCGCTTTCCCGCACCAGCAGGTTGGGGGCGTGCAGGTAGGTGCGCAGGGTAGCCACGGTGGCGGGCGTGGGCTGCCACTGCCGCAGGGCCACGCTCACGGTCCAGGGCGCAAAGGCCTCCTCGCCCCGCTGCAGAATAAGGGTCAGAATGGATTCCGGCGGCACCGGACCCAGCAGCTGGTCAAAGGTCTGCACCTTTTTAGTAAGCCGGTCGACGTCAACCAAAGCCTGCAAACCCTGGTAGAGGGGGCGCGGAATCAGGTTGTCCAGAATTTCGAGGGCATTGGCCTGGCGCTCCTGCCCGGCCCGGGCAATGCCGCGCTGGGCGTCGAGGATGGGCTGCCGGTCGTAGAGCTGGAGCAGCAGGCCAAACAGCCGCTGCTGCACCTTGGTCAGCTCGTACTTCAGGCAGGAGCGCAGCTCCACGTTGGCTCCCAGCATGCCGTGCAGCAGCAGTTGCGCCAGCCGCATTTCCTTCTGCATCAGGTTCTGAAACAGCGGCGCTTCGGCCGCCACGGCCTGGTAGCGGCTGAGGGCGTGCAAGGCCGCTGCCCGCCGGGTAAGGTTGGCTTGCTGGGCCAAGGCCACCAGCACGCGACGGCTGGCGGCCGTGCCTATGCGGGCGCACACCATGGTTAGGCGGCGCAGCAGAGGGTAGTCGGTTTGGCGGCGCAGGGCCGTTTCCAGGGCTGGCAGTACGGCGGCACCCATACCCACCAGGGCATGAGCGGCGTGCTTGCGCACGGCCTTTTCTTCCAGCAAATCAATCAGGAGCTCGGTAATGGCAGGGGTGGGGGTTTGGGCGGCGGCTTGCACGGCCGCCTTCACCAAGCCCGGCTCCAGGCTGTGCAGGCAGGTATGCAACAGGGTGGTTTGCCGGGGCGGGGGCAGAAAATGCAGCAGGGTCAGGGCCACCTGCCGGGGCTCCACGGCCGCGGCCGCGGCCAGCTCCTGCAGACTGGCCTGGGCCGCCGGGTGGGTGGGGGTAACCGTCAGGCACCGCGCAAGGGCGGCCTGGCGCTGGGCTAGCTCGGGGTGGTAGAGGGTTGCGTCGGGAGTGGGTTCGGTTTCAGCGGTAGAGGCGGCAAAAGAAGAGCCTGAGGGGAATGTAGCGGTAGGCAGTTCGGGGGCGGATGTTTCCTCCAGGTGCAGAATGTCGGTGGTATTCCAGGCCGGGTGGGGCTGGTCGGGAAAGCGGCGGCTGAGTACCGTTTTCAGCTCCTCGAGGTAGTAATGATGGGTGTGGCGTAGCAGCAGCACGGCCCCGAGTAGCAGCAGGCCCATGCCCACGAAAGCCAACCACGCGCCGGCCGCCGGTAGGGCCTGTGCCACCAGCAGTAGCCCGCCCATGAGCCCCATGCCCAGGGGCTCGTAAAAGCCTTTTACCAGGGTGTGGCCGCGCAGGCGCTGGGGCGGGGAAAGGGGCTGAAAAAGCACCAGAAACACCGGATCGAAGACGGCCCGGCGCAGCACCTCCAGCCCTAGGTAGAGCCCGCAGAAATACACCAGCTGGCCGGCCGGCCCAACCCCAAGCAGCTGCAGGCCGCCAAACAGTGCCACGCCCGTTAGGGCAATGAGGGGTAGCAGCAACAGAGTGCGGGGCAGGCCCAGGCAGTCGAGGCCGTGGCGGGTGAGCAGGAGCTTGCCCAGCATCGCCAGCAGGTAAGCAAGGGCCAGTACCCCGCCCACGTACTGCAGAATGGTGGTCTGGTCCTGGAGCTTCTGCTTGACGTTGACAAAGAAGAAATACTCGACTCCGGTTGCCACGGCGGCCACGGCCAGCATGCTCAGGCCCATGTACAGCACCAGCGGATTGCTGCCCAGCAGCCGGCGCAACCAGGGCGAGGCCACCCGGGGCCCTACCCGGGCCGGGGCCGGCCGGGCCTCTACTACGTGCGAGCGAAACGTGAGATACTGCGTGTAAAGCGCCGCCACGTAGGCGCCAAGGGCCACGAACAGCAGAAAAAACAAATCGGCGCGGGCGTGCACGAAAATGGCCAGCACGGCCCCGAGGGCCTTGGCGGGCATGTCGCCGGAGCTGATGACGCTGAACAGGCGCCGGCCCTGGCGCACATCAAACACCACCGCCGACAGCCCCCAGAACTCCAGGTTAGTCAGCAGGTAAATCAGGCGGTAGCCCACCATCAGGGCCACGGCGGCTGCTACCGCGTGGCCGGCCGTAACCAGCAGGGCCAGCATACCGGTAAAGCCTACCACCACCAGCAAGGCCCGCGTCGCCAGGGTTTTCAGGGGCCAGCGATGCTCAAAATGAGTGTACACTTTGCCCAGAGCAATGGTAGCCAGGGCGCCCAGTCCGTAGGCCAGCGGGAGGCTGCGCTCCGGCTGGTGTTCCAGCAGCAGCACGTTGGCCACCACGTACACCAGCACGGTGCCAATGCCCAGCAGGAAATTGTGCAGGAAAAACAGCCATACCGTGTTCACCTCCCGCGAGCGGACGCCCAAAAAGTGCTGCCAGGTTTCCATTGCGGTGCGTGAAAAGGGGTAGGAACGAGAACGAGACCAACGCCCGGCGGGCCAGGGAAGGTTAATGCAACGGGCGTTTCTTCACCAGCCCGCCGCGGGTATCACTCACGCACTGCATCACAATGAAGGCGTGCGGGTCGATTTTGCGGATTTCATCAGTAAGGTGAATCACTTCCAGCCGGGTCACGACGGTGAAGATGGCCTCAATGCGCATGTGCTGGTGGCCGTGGGAGCCGAAGCCGCGGGTGCACTCGTACACGGTAGCCCCGCGGCGCATCTTGTCGGTAATCAGCTGGCGGATGGCCTCGCTGTGGGTAGAAATAATGGTCAGGCCGGTATATTCCTCAATGCCAGCAATGACAAAATCTACGGTTTTGGCCGCCGAGAGGTAGGCCAGGATGGAATACAAGGCCGTTTCCACGGACAGCAGCCAAGCCGCTACCCCGAAGATGACGATGTTAATAATCAGGATGATGTCGCCGATGGAGCCGGGTAGCTTTTTGCTGATGTACACGGCCAGAATCTCGGTGCCATCGAGCACCCCGCCGCCGCGCATAGCCAGGCCCACGCCAGCCCCCAGAAAGAACCCCCCGAACACGGCTATCAGTAGCTTATCCTGGGTGAGGGGCGGGAAGGACACCACCAGCAGCACGCCCGCCAGCGTCAGGATGGTAAGCAGGGTTTTAAGCGTAAGCGCGGGCCCAATCTGGAAGTAGCCCAGAATGATGAACGGGATGTTAATAAGTACAATCAGGACCGACAAGGACACGCCCGTTACCTGGCTGATTAGCAGGGAAATACCCGTCACGCCGCCGTCAATGAAGCCATTGGGCAGCAGAAAGGCCTTTAGCCCCAGCGCGGCGCAAAACACGCCCGTTACCAGCATGGCCCCGTGCACCAGCAAGTGCCGCAGCCACTGAAAGGAAAGCCGGTAAAACAGGCCATATTCTTGCCCGGCGGCTAGGGGCGGGGCGGCCGTGGTAGGGCGCAGCTGCCGGGCCACCGGCCGGGTGCGGAAGCGCGCGGGAATAAGTTGCTCGATTAGCATCGTCAGCCACCAGCAGTAGTACGGCGGAGGCGCTTGCACACAAAGGCGCGCTGGCCCTCCGGAATTTTTTGCGGCTCCCCCGTTGCCTGTTGTGGCCCCGAAGCTGCCTCCCACTTCTCTTTGCCCGACCGCCCGCTACCTAGCCAGCACGGCCTGCACCCGAATAGCTGCCCGAAAAAGCCATCCGCCACCACGTTCTTCCTTCTGAACACCGCACCTAAACACAGTATTCGCAACCTAGTAGCCACAGCGAGCTACGTAGTTTTCTAAGCAAAGTAAAAATAAAGATAAAATACGTTATATATAAACGAATCAGGCTTTTTCTCACTAGCCACCCGCAGCCGGGTTGGGCGGCGACCTTGGACGCAAGAGTACTACCCAACAACGGCCACGCCACGGTGCAATCGAAGCAGCTCGTTCAGCTAGCGTTGCAAGGGTAGCGTTAGGCTGGGTCCCGGCGAAACACCATTGCCACTGCGTGTTAAAGGAGGAGCCACAAAGCACGCGAGCGAGCGGTACTCGTTACGCCCCGGCATGCCCGTTAGGGCCGCGTTGAGCCCGCGCCTACGCGGGTAGACCTATGCGGAACTCTGTGAACTCGCCTTCTTCGGTGGTCAGCGTTAAAGTGCCGCCGTGGCCTTTCGTGATGATGTCGTAGCTCAAGGACAAGCCCAGGCCCGTGCCTTCGCCCGTGGGCTTGGTGGTAAAGAAGGGCTGGAATACTTTTTGGCGAATGGCCGCCGGAATGCCCGTCCCGTTGTCGCGCACCGTAATAAGCACTTGCTGGGCCGTTAGCTTCGTGCTGACGGATATAGTGGGCTGGTACGAGGGCTCATTGAGCTTTTGGCGCTGCTGCACGGCGTAAAAGGCGTTGGTAAACAAGTTCAGCAGCACTCGTCCCACTTCTTGGGGTACTACCCGCACCGGCTGCACCTCCGGGCTGAAGCGCGTGGTGAGCGTGGCCGTGAAGCTTTTGTGGCGGGCGCGCACACTCTGGTAGGCCAGTTGCAGATATTCCTCGCAGAGGGCGTTCAGGTCAGTGGGTTGCCGCTCGCCGGTGCTGGCGCGGCTGTGTTCCAGCATGTTGCGCACAATGGCGGCCGCCCGCTGCCCGTGCTGGGTAATACGAATCAGGTTTTGGCGCAGGTCCCGGGTCAGGTCGGTTTCCAGGGCGGAGCGGTCCGGGGCGTTGAGTTGCTCGGCTTCCAGCTCCGTTATCAGCTCGCCGGAAACTTCCGCAAAGTTGTTGACGAAGTTGAGCGGATTCTGAATCTCGTGGGCAATGCCGGCGGTCAGTTCGCCTAGGGAAGCCATTTTTTCGCGTTGTACCAGCTGGGTCTGGGTGTTGCGCAGCTCCAGCAGGGCCTCCTCCAGACTGTTGCGCTGGGCTACTACCTCGGCCGTTCGCTGGGCTACTTGCTGCTCCAAAAGCTCATTTTGTTGGGCCAGAAGCTGCTGTTTTTCCTTTTCTTGGCGGAGCCGGCGGTGCTGCTCCCGAATCAGAATTACCACAATGCCCACCGCCAGCAGCAGCAGGATGGGGCCAATCAGCAGCAGCGGCAGGAGGTCTTGGGGCATATAGCGGCCAGCTTGACAAAAAAACTACCCCTGAATCAGCATTAAGAACGATGATGAGCAAACTTAGGCAGCCGTCCAGTGGCGGTGTCGGGCCAGCAGGGTAGCCAGCGGCCGGCCTAGCAGCCGGTAAGGACGTTGGTGCCAGCGGCTGTAATGTAGCCACGCCGGCAGGGCCTGCCGCGGCAGCACGCTTAGCGGGAAAAAGCAGAACATCCAGGCCAGCAGCCCCATGTGTACGCTCATCAGCACCATATCGGGGCTGCTAATGAGCGTGTCCAGGCGGATGAGGGTCGGGACGTCGTAGCCGGAGTGATAGATGATGTTAATGGCCACGTAGCTGACAATGGAACTCGAGCAGTATACCAGCACCGCCACGCTCAGAAAAAACTCTGGCAGGGCTTCCAGTGCCTGTTGGGTTGTTCCTCGGGTTAGGCCCACGACGTGCAAAAGAGCCAGCATAAGTAACAGGGCGCACCCAAAAGCCTGGGAATAGGTGTTCACGTCAGTAAACAGTCCGTTGAGGACGGTAGCATCTAGCAGCGCTACTACTCCAAAAAGGCAGAGTCCAACGGGAACAAGTCGGCGAAAGCGCTGAGGCTCTAGCCGCCAGTAAGCCTGGGCCAGCAGTCCCACTAGTACTATCGTTGCCAAGTGGTAGAGGTAGACGTTGTTATGCAGAACCAAGCGGCTAAATGCATCCAGAAAGTAGAAAAAGGCCTTGAGCCCTACGTAGTAATACACCGGCCGGAGGGCATAAGGCAGTTGGTGGCGCCGGACCCAGGCGCAGGCAAACGGCACCAAAGGCGCTGCTTCCAAAGCTCGGTTGAGCACGTGCAGACTAGCCCAGGTATCCATGGGAACGTTAGCAATAGCGTACCTACTTAGTGTGTAGGGGGCTGGTTAAGTCACAATTAGCCGGGCATCGGTCGCCGGTTTGAATCACGTAATAGTATGCAGCCCTGAGGCCGGGCCCCTGGTTATCCTTGCTGATAAGGTCCAGAAATTTATCGTTCTCAGAAGTGGGGTTCGGATTCTTCCTGACGCCCACCAGAATCAGTTGATAATTTTGCGCGCTTGTTAGCGTATCCTTTGCTAGGTAAATACGCACGCCCACGCACTCCGGCACCAGCAACGACTGCAGTACCCCCCGATCAACGGTGAATGCACGCAATGCCGTAGCTGGGGTAGGGTTTGGGTGGTACTTCTTAGTAAGCTTAGCCAGGTTTCGATGATTTTTGGGCCGGCGGTGAAGCTTGCCTCCCTCTTTAATCGAGTCGCGTACGGATGGCGTACCGCCACCCTGGACTTTAGGCCCTAAAGAGGCGCTCTGCATGGTTTTTTCCTGTCGCGCTTGGCAGCTACCTAGGGCAGCAACCCCCAACACCAGCGTCAGAAGCTGAAAAAGAAGCCGATTTTTCATGTTGCACATCTAGTAAATGAGATGCAGGCATAACCGGAAGGTCCAGTTACCCAGACTACTTACTGCGCGCTGAAAAGTAAGTATGTCTTGCTGATATTAATAAAAAATATTCAAATAGTGAAATAATATCTTTCTGCTGTACGGAGTTCAGCAGCCAATTGCGGCAATGCGGCACGGTATCTTCAGCAACCTTGACAACACAGTAGCTTCCGCGGGAAAGTCTGGCAGAACCTGCTAGGGTAGGGAAGCAGGCTGACTGTACACCACGTCACACACAAGAAAAACAAAACCCCGTTTCTGAAGCAGAAACGGGGTTTATGTTGTATATGGTGGTCGCGCTAGGAATCGAACCTAGATCAAGAGCTTCGGAGACTCCCATACTATCCGTTGTACTACGCGACCGGCTAGTGGGTGGCAAAACTAGAGAGAAAATGTGGCGCTGCCAAACGGTAATTCGCATTTTCGGCAAAATCATATACTGCCGAGAAGTAACCTTCGGCGGCTCAGCACAGTTAACTTACTAAACCAACACACCCTGAACTTATCTTTTATGACAAGCACTGAAAAAAAGACCCTATATACGGCCGATGCAACTGCTATTGGCGGCCGTAGCGGCCACGTCCGTTCCGCCACCGGCATCATCGACTTGGATATGTCGGTTCCGGAGGGTTTGGGGGGCAAAAAGGGCGCCACGAACCCTGAGGAGTTGTTCGCTGCGGGGTACTCTTCCTGCTTCCAACAGGCGCTGCTCGTTATTGCCCAGCGCGCCGGCGACCGGCTTGATCCGCAAACCGAGGTGAAGTGCTCCGTCTCGCTGTTCCAGGAAGGCGAAGGCTACGGTCTGTCGGCAGTACTGGATGTAGACCTGAAGTCCTTCGACCGGGAAAAAACTATTGATATGGTGCGTCAGGCCCATAAAATCTGCCCGTACTCAGTGGGTACCCGCGGCAATATGGAAGTAGAACTGCGCGTACAGGGTGAGCCCGTACCGGTGCAAGCCGAAGAAAACGCAGGTGTAGCCGAAAAAGGCGGAGTCGAAAGCACTCAGAATGCCTAGTACAGCTTTGCAGTAACTGCTTCCTCTGCAAATACCGCCTTCAAAATCAGTTTGCCCCAACAAGTCCTAGTTAAATGACCGGGACTTGTTGGGGCAAACTGATTTAACCGAACTACTGTCTAGCGCGCTTGAGCCTCCCCGCCCGCGGCCAACCAGTCGGTGCCAGTAGGAGGAGCGTAAAAAGTAGCCACTGAGTTGGTGTAGCGCATGTTGTGAATGGCTTCTGTGCGCTGGAATACTACCGGTTTGTGGGCGCCCAGGGGCACGAGCATCAGTCCAGTGCGGCTTGACTTCACCCCATACCGGTTGTCCATCACGGTATCAAAGTAAAACAAGTACTGATTAACCCACTTAAAGTACGACCTTGGCTTGGCGTCGGTGGAGGTGAGAACCGTCAGGTTGGGGGCATCAGCGAGCAGGGCCTGCTGTAGCTCTACGGCGTTAAGGGGCTTGTCGCCCAACATCGGAATGATGTCCGCCTGGCTGTCTACCATTACCCACTTGCCTAGGTCGGGTAGCCAGGCTTCGGCTAAGGCATGGCCCGCGGCTGAGGCCCGGGTTTGCACGTCGGCAGCCTTCAAGTAAAGCGGGCGAGCCGGAATCCCGACGGCATTAAAGGCAGCGGCCAGCACCAAGCCAAACTCCACGCACTGTACCTGCTGGCCTAGCATGGCAGCTTTCAGAATGGCAAACGGATCCTGCGACTCAAACCGCTTGTGTCCATCATGCTCCAAACGAAAATGCACCCACTGGCACAGCGCCCGGGCCCGACCTAAATCGGTGGTTTCCTTGGCAATGATCTGGTCCAGGCCGTACATCTCACGAAACCGGGTGAGGTAGTCCGACTTGGGGGAACTGTACTGAAAGGGGTAGGCTACCGGGTCAAGTGTAGTCAGGTAGGGCAAACCGGGGGCCGAGCTTCCCCCCGTTTGGGCCCGCACCACCGGGCCACCTAAGCTTAGAGCCAGCAAAAAAAGCGTAAACGTCTTACTGTACATACGGTAAACCTACGTGAGCTGCTGTAAACGGAAAAGGCTAACCGGGGGTTAATACCCAACAGAAATGCCCACCCGCGTAAACAGGTGGGCATTGCAAAGTAATATAAATTCTGGTTTAAAGCCTAGGCAATGCCTTGCTCGGCCAGTACTTCTTTCACTTTTTGAGCGGCATCTTTCAGCAACACAGCCGAGTACACTTTCAGGCCACTCTCATCAATGATGCGGGCACCCTCTTCGGCGTTGGTGCCTTGCAAGCGCACAATAATGGGCACGTTGATGGAGCCAATGTTCTTGTAGGCTTCCACCACCCCGTTAGCAACCCGGTCGCAGCGCACGATACCCCCGAAGATGTTGATCAGGATGGCCTTTACGTTCGGGTCTTTCAGGATGATGCGGAAACCAGCTTCCACGGTCTGGGCGTTAGCTCCACCCCCTACGTCGAGGAAGTTAGCGGGCTCCCCGCCCGACAGCTTGATGATGTCCATGGTGGCCATGGCCAGGCCGGCGCCGTTTACCATGCAGCCCACGTTGCCATCGAGCTTCACGTAGTTCAGGTTCGAGGCCGAAGCTTCTACTTCCAGCGGGTCTTCCTCGTTGGTGTCGCGCAGCTCCACGAAGTCCTTGTGGCGGTAGAGGGCGTTTTCGTCGAGGGTTACCTTGGCGTCAACGGCCAGGATTTTGTTGTCCGAGGTCTTCAACACGGGGTTGATTTCGAACATGGCCGAGTCGGTTTCGTCGTAAGCCTTGTAAAGCGCCATTACGAACTTCACCATCTCTTTCTGCGCCGCACCTTCGAGGCCCAGGTTGAAGGCAATTTTAGCGGCCTGGAAGGGGCGCAGACCAACGCGGGGGTCAACGTGCTCCTTCAGGATTTTATCGGGATGCGCCTCGGCAACTTCCTCGATGTCCATGCCACCCTCGGTGGTGTAAATGATAACGTTCTTGCCGGTGGCGCGGTCCAGCAGCACGCTCATGTAGAATTCCTTGGTTTCCGACTCGCCGGGGTAGTACACGTCCTGGGCTACCAGCACTTTGTGTACTTTGCGGCCTTCGGCACCAGTTTGCTTGGTAACGAGCTGCATGCCAATAATTTGGCCGGCAATATCTTTTACCTGCTCCAGGTTTTTGGCGAGTTTCACCCCGCCCCCTTTGCCGCGTCCGCCGGCGTGAATCTGGGCTTTGATAACGTACCAGCTGGTGCCGGTTTCGGCGTTCAGCTTCTTGGCCGCTTCGACGGCCTCCTCAGCCGTATCGGCTACGATGCCTTCCTGCACGCGTACGCCGTAACGCTTCAGAATGTCTTTGCCCTGATACTCGTGAATGTTCATAGAGGTCAGTTAAGAGGGGTTTCGGGGTGGTTTACTAGGCGCGAAAGTAGGCAGAAAAGCGCTGATAGTTTAGTTATCGGCTGTTAGTTGTCAGCTGGGGGCTCGTTCCGGCCTAAGAAACGACGCACACTAGCCGCCGGCCGCCGGATGGGCCGAAAGGATTGTTGGCTCATTACCAGGCAAGAACGATGTGCTGACAACCGCGAGCCAACAAGTACCATCTGCCAACTGAACGCTGGCTTTCACTTGGCAAACCAGGCCGCCATTACCCGCTCGGCGGGCTTGTGTTGGGGCGTAAAATCAAGGTGGCGCCGGGCTGAGCCCGCTGGCTGTAGCCCCGGGTACCATTTCCACACAAACAGGCCCTGAAACCACTTGCGGGGCCAGAACGTCTCGAACATGGCGGCGTAACAGGTGGCTTGAGTAGTTTCGTCAGGGGTAGTGAGTACGGCCGTGCGGTCGGGCCAAGACCAGGGTTCAATGGCCGCGTCGGGGGTAGTCTTGTAGCCGATTTCCGTGAAAACGACCGGCTTCTTCACTTTCCTCTGGAGTGCGGCAATGCGGCGCAGGGGCTCTTGCCAGGCCTTGAGCAGGGCGGCTTTGGTAGGCCGCTCGGTGGCGCTCAGGGGAAAGTAGGCCTGAATGCCGATGAAGTCCAGCGCGTCCCAGAAGCGCACCTGCTCAAACTCGGCGTTCCAGTTGGCGGCGTAGGTCAGCTGGCCATGATATACGGCCCGCACCTGGGCAATCAGAGCCCGCCACTCGGCTTCGTGGCCGACGCTGTGCTGCAACTCCGTGCCGATGCAAAGGGCTTCCATGCCGCTGGTTTCAGCCAGGCGGGCGTAGTGCAGCATGAATACCGAGTAGCTGGCAAACCACCGCTGCCAGTCGACTTCGGAATTCATCTTGACGTCGCCGGGCCAGGTGCCGCTACCCCCACGCAACCACAGATGGGGCTTAAGCAGGGTACGAATGCCGCGCTGCCGGGCCCGTTGGCTGGTTAGGGTCAGGCCCCGGTCACTTTCGCCCCAGTACCCCCGATGGCCTACGCCGGTGTGCAGCTGAATTTCTGGGGTGGCGGCCCCGGCCTGCCAGCCAAACGGCGTCTGCGCAATCCAGGTAACGTGGGCCCGCACCAGCGGCTCCAGGTCCAGCGATGACACCGAGTCGCCGGCTACCCAGCTCACGCCCCGCAGGCGGTTATCGGCGCGAGGTAAGCTAGTGGAACTAGGTGCGCGGGCGCTATTGGTAGGCTGAGGCGGGAGTTGGCACCAGCGCCACCAGACGGCCACTGCCACTACCGCCAGTAGCAGCACAAGAAACACGAGTCGCCAGCGGCGAAAAGCAACGGCAGAGGAGGGCATAGCAGGCAGCAGCATCGGGCCGCTTAAGATAGGAGGTGGGAGCAGGAATCCGGTGCTGCTAAGAGGTAGGCAGACAAGCCGCGAGAGTTTCCGCGCCGGAGCACCCCCGCAAAGCGCTACATTCCGTAGATTTGTTTCCCGTACCCTCGGCTCACTTTACATCTGGTTCCGTTTTGCTGCAAGCCATCAACGTCCGCAAAAAATACAACACGCTGGAAGTCCTCAAAGGCATTGATCTGACGATTGAGAAATCGGAGATTGTGTCCATCGTTGGCTCATCGGGGGCGGGCAAAAGCACTTTGCTGCACATCCTAGGAACACTCGACAACCCTGACTCGGGGGAGGTGCTGTTTGATGGCGAGTCGGTCAGCTCCCTGGGGCGCTCCGATCTGGCCCGGTTCCGCAACCGTCACATTGGCTTCATCTTCCAGTTTCATAACCTGCTGCCCGAGTTCACGGCCCTGGAAAACGTATGCCTGCCGGCTTACCTGGCGGGTCGTTCCGAAAAGGAAACCCGGGTGCGGGCCCGCGAATTGCTCGGGATGCTGAACCTGGAGCGCCGCGCCGACCACAAACCGTCGGAAATGAGCGGGGGCGAGCAGCAGCGCACGGCCGTAGCCCGGGCCCTGATTAACTCCCCCGAAATCATCTTCGCCGACGAGCCCAGCGGCAACCTCGACTCGCAGAATGCCCAGGAACTGCACCAGATTTTCTTCCTGCTGCGCAAGGAGCTAGGCCAAACCTTCGTCATCGTGACCCACAACGACCAGCTAGCCGAAATGGCGGATCGTAAAATCACGATGAAGGACGGCAATATCTGGGAGGGGTAGCAGAGTCGTTGTTTCTGGTGAGGAGGTAGGCTAAACCAATCGGAACTACCCTGTAACACTGCTTGTTAAAGCGTAGCTGAACCCGCGTTCAGCTACGCTTTTTACTTTCTGCTGGTAACGCGCCCGGTGTGCCCCGGACCGTTTGTGCGCCCGCTACCTCGTGTCCGGAACGAGGGCAGCGGGCTGTTTTTTTGCCTGGGGAGGTACCCCTATCAGAGTTGAGTTTGCCGGCAGGCAAACTAAAAAAGATGGTTGTCTAACGTGGTTAGAAAAATTATTTGTAACACACTGATATTCAGTGTGAAAAATTCTATAAAAAGAAGCTAATATGTGCACCTTTCGCGCGCCCGTATAGTTATATACTCGAACAACAATACGGTACTACAGAACACTAAAGGAAAGACGCCATGAGCGAAGCAACCAAGAACATCAAAGAGCCGGTTCGTAAGACTAAAGTTGAGAGCTTTGATATCTCACGCTCCGACGAGACGCTGCATCTGGCGACGGACCTTGCTAAATTCATTAAGGACAACAAGCTCAGCACTACCGTGCAGGGTAAAGAGTTCGTGAACGTGGAAGGCTGGCAGTACGCTGGCTCGCGCCTGGGCATTGTGCCCATCGTGGACCACGTTATCAACGTCTCGACCGAGCAAGAAATTAAATACCAGGCGAAAGTGACCCTCTTCGACATGAAGTCGGGGCACACGGTAGGGGCGGGCTTCGCCATTTGCTCGAATAAGGAGCAGGGCAAGAAGTTCTACCAGGAGTTTGCCATCATGAGCATGGCCCAGACCCGGGCCATCGGCAAGGCTTACCGTAACATTCTGGCCTGGATTATCCGCGCGGCTGGCTACGAGCCTACCCCCGCCGAAGAAATGGAGTACGGGGGCAACACTCCAGTCGCTCAGCCCGCTATGGTGGTAGCTCCCGCAGCTACTCCGGTAGCGGTAGCCGCTGAGGCTCCTGCAGCTATGAAGGCCGTGCCGGCTGAGGCGCCAGTAGTGGCAGAAACTCCGGCTCCGGCGTACGCCTCGGCCGCGCAGAAGGAGGAGATTATTCGTCTGCTGAACCACCCGGTCATCACTCGTCCGGAGAAGACCAAGATGTTGTTGAACATCAACCGTCTGGACGAGGAGCGCGCCACGCAGGCCATTGCCAAGCTTAAAAAGGCCATCGACGACCGGGAAAACGGCCAGACTTCGGCCGCAGCCTAAGTTCTCTCCCCACTCCATATATCGAAAGCCCGCTACCAGTTGGTAGCGGGCTTTTTTGTTGGCTGCTACCTTCTTCTGCTCCCTGCCAACACAACTGCTGGGGGATGGAAGTAAGGGAAATAGCCGTTATGCGGCGGCTGGGCTGATAACCTTTCCTTTTCCCGCCGGGCGGCGCTACCTTCGTAGTCCTGCTGATCTTGTGCCTGCCTTGCTGCCCCCCACCGACGATATTCTGCACGTACTGCGCCACACCTGGGGGCACACCCAGTTTCGGCCCTTGCAGGAAGATATTATCCGGGCGGTGCTGGCGGGGCAGGATACGCTGGCCCTGCTGCCTACGGGCGGGGGCAAAAGCATTTGCTTTCAAGTACCGGCCCTGGCCCGGCCGGGGCTCTGCCTGGTTGTGTCGCCGCTGATTGCCCTGATGAAGGACCAGGTGGAAAACCTGCGCCAGCGCGGCATCAAGGCCGAGGCCGTGTACGCGGGCATGAGCCACCAGGAAATCGACCAAACCCTGGACAACTGCGTGTACGGGCCGGTGAAGTTCCTGTACGTGTCGCCTGAGCGCCTGCTGACCGACATGTTTCAGGCCCGCGTCAGGAAGATGAAGGTGAGCCTGCTGGCCGTGGATGAGGCGCACTGCCTTTCCCAGTGGGGCTACGACTTCCGGCCACCCTACCTGCGCATTCAGGAGCTGCGCGCCCTGCTGCCGGGCGTGCCCTGCATTGCCCTCACGGCCACGGCCACCGAGCAGGTGCGCCAGGATATTGTGGAGAAACTGGCGTTTGGCACTTCGCACCGCGTATTTCAGCAGAGCTTTGCCCGGCTTAATCTGTCGTACTCCGTGCTGAGCACCGAGGACAAGTTCAAGCGCCTGGTGGAGGTAGTACGCGGGGTAGGAACCCAGAAAACCAGCATCGTGTACGCCCGCACCCGCCGCCAAACCGAGGAGGCGGCTGCCTACCTGCGCCAGCAGGGCCTAGCCGCCGCGCCCTATCACGCCGGCCTGCCCAGCGAGCAACGCACCCGGACCCAGCAAGATTGGATGCAAAACAAAACGCGCTGCATTGTGGCTACCAACGCGTTCGGCATGGGCATCGACAAGCCCGACGTGCGGCTGGTAGTACACCTGGAGGCTCCCGATAACCTGGAGGCCTACTACCAGGAAGCCGGCCGCGCCGGCCGCGACGAGAAGTATGCCTTTGCCGTGCTGCTCCAGGGCCCCAACGATGCCGACGAGCTGCGCCGCCGCACCCAGCAGTCCTACCCGCCCCTGGATACCGTGCGACGGGTGTACCAGGCCTTGGCCAACTTTTCGCGCACGGCGGTGGGTGGGGGCGAGCTGGTGGCATTTGATTTTGATATTCAGCAGTTCGCGGAAACCTACCGCATCAAGGCCCTGGATGCCCATAATTCCCTGCGCATCCTGGAGCGGGAGGGCTTTGTGCAACTGAACGAGGCCGTGAACAACCCGGCCCGCGTGCACATCCCCATCAACCACACCGACCTCTACCACTTCCAGGTAGCCAATCAGCAGCACGACCAGCTCATCAAAAGCCTGCTGCGCTTTAACGGGGGCGAACTGTTTGCCGGGTTTCAACGGATTTCGGAAAACAGCCTGGCCCAGTATCTGCGCCTGAGCGTGGTGGATGTGCGCAAAATGCTGCTGTTTCTGCACCGCTCCGGCATTATCCAGTACCAGCCCAAGCACGAGGCTCCGCAGGCCCTGTTTACCACGCCCCGCTTTGATGCCGACAAGCTTCCGCTGGACCAGAAACGACTCCACGACGCCCGGGAGCTAGCCCGCCACAAAACCGAGGCCGTAATACGCTACGCCGCCGGTAGCCGCTGCCGCCAGCAGCTGCTGCTGGAATACTTCGGGGAGCTGGACGCCCCGGCCTGCCACGTCTGCGACTTTTGCCTGGCACAGAAAAAAGCCCGGCAGGCTACCACCCCAGCCCCCGAGCTGCGGGAGCAACTGGTGGCGCTGGTAAAAGCTACCCCCCAAACCCCCCGGGAAGTTTTAGCGCACTTTACCCCGGGGCAGGCCACGGCCGTAACCGAGCAGCTGCGGGAGCTAGTGGAGCTGGGTGAGCTGAAGTACGCCGCCGATGGCCGGTTGGGGTAGACGACTGAGACGTGAGGGTGGTGATTTCAGGGTTAATTATAGGTGCTCCCACTTATAAATTAGTCGCCGTAGAGGTGAAATCAAGAGCATATGGTAGGATAGCCATTCGTTTATGGCTGTATCTGCGCCCAGTTTGATCAACTAGGTAGGGGTAGCAAAAAAGCACGCCTCTTACAGAATGAATGTCGATTCTAATTACAGTTTCCGTAATAAAGTCGGTGGCAAATCCACTGGCTTGCAAGCGTTCATGTAGAAGATGGACAAGATCTAGCAAATGCGTTACTAACGGATGCCGGTTTAGTACCTGTGGGGTTATTCTCACGCGCAAAATGTCGAGCGTAGCCTCCTTTATCGAGTACAGCTTGGCCTCTTGCAGTAGCCAATCCGCCATGTAGCAGCCATTGTAATGCCGTTCGTAGCTGAAATAGCTCTGAGTTAGATTATGGGGTAGCCCATTTAAGCTTCTGCGTCTAGGCATTTTTCTGATGTGTATGCGGCTTACTACCGAAGAAGACAATATAGCGCATACAAGCCACCCCGGCTGCTCCTGCAACCAGGGCAACCAGGGCGGCGCTTAGTTCGCCGATACGCGGAAGGCGGCGGGTGTAAGGCCGGTTTTGCTTTTGAACAGGCGGGTGAAATACTGCGGATACTCGAAGCCTAGTTGAAAGGCCGTTTCGTTGATGGTGAGGGAAGTGCCCAGCAGCAGGCGCTTGGCTTTTTCAATCAGGGCGTGGTGCAGGTGCTGCTGGGTGGTCTGGCCGGTCAGGGTGCGGAGCATGTCGCTGAGGTAGGCTGGCGACACATGCAGGGCGTCGGCGAAATACTGCACGGTGGGTAGGGGCTGCTCTTCTTCGCGGGCAAAATACCTGGTCAGCAGCTCCTCAAAACGGCTGAGCAAGTCGTGCTCAGCAGGGCGGCGGGTATGGAACTGCCGGTGGTAGAAGCGGTTGGCGTAGCTGAGCAGCACCTCCAGTTGCGACACTAGCACGTCCTGGCTGAAGGCGTCGGGGGCGCGCTGATACTCCTGACGGATGCCGTGAAACAGGGCGTCCAGGGTAGCTTCCTCCTGGGGCGAGAGATGCAGCGCCTCGTTAACTTCGTAGGAAAAGAACCCGTAGGTGGCTATTTTCTTGGCCAGTGGGTGGCGTAGCAGCAAGTCGGGGTGAAAAACCAGCATCCAGCCGCTTAGCTCTGAAATATCGATGGAGTCGTTGTTTTCGCAGAGCTGACCGGGAGCGAAAAACCCCAGTACCCCTTCGCTGAAGTCGTAGGAGCGTTGGCCGTACTGCATATGGCCTTTCAGGTTTTTCTTCAGCGAAATGATGTAGAGCTGCCGCAGGGCTGGGCCATTGGCCGGCAGCACGCCCCGGGTATGCTCCAGGTCGATAACCGTCAGCAGCGGGTGCTCGGGGCTGGGAAACCCGAAATGCTGGGTAAAGTCCTTTACCGTGGCCAACAGGCGGAATTCTTTGGGCGGCTGCTTCATGGTAACAGAAGGGGGTTGAGCGGCTATTGGCTGCCTGAACGGTAGTGGGCAGGGCATGCGGTTCGGGCAGCCAATAACGCAAAGTCAGAAGGCGGAAAGATTAAAACCCCGCCGGATACGCGGCCCCGGCTGAGCTACCAACCGGCATAATGGCCGCAAGTTCAGCTAGCTCCGGCGGCGTTAGGGTAAGGCTGGCGGCGGCTACGTTTTGCTCCAGGTATTTGCGCCGCTTGGTGCCCGGAATGGCTACCACGCCTTGGGCCAACACCCAGGCCAAAGCCAACTGGGCAGCCATTACGCCTCTGTCGTGGGCCAGGCTTTGCAGCTTTTCCACCAGCTCCAGGTTGCGGTAGAAGTTCTCGCCCTGGTAGCGCGGGAAAAAGCGGCGCGAATCGTTGGGCTCGAAGTCGTCGGGCGACTTGATTTCGCCCGATAAAAAGCCCCGGCCCAGGGGCGAGTAGCCCACAAAGCCGATGCCCATTTCGCGGGTAGCAGCCAGCACGCCGTCTTCCTCCACGCCCCGGTCGAAGAGGGAATACTCGGTTTGCAGGGCCGAAATGGGGTGTATCGCATGCCCCCGGCGCAACAATTCCACCGACACTTCCGACAAGCCCAGGTAGCGCACCTTGCCTTCTTCTACCAGGCGGCTCATGGCCCCCACGGTGTCTTCGATGGGCGTATTGGGGTCGACGCGGTGCAGGTAGTACAGGTCGACGTAGTCAGTGCGCAGGTTGCGCAGGGAGCGTTCTATGCTTTTGCGCACGTACTCGGGCCGGCCGTTGTAGCCCCCGGTCCAGTTTTCCTGGTCGTCTACTTCAAAACCGAACTTGGTGGCCAGTACCACCTGCTGGCGCCGACCAGCAAGGGCCCGGCCCACCAGCCGCTCGTTGTGCATCGGGCCGTAGAGGTCGGCCGTGTCAAGCAGGTTGATGCCCAGCTCCAGGGCGCGGTGAAGGGTAGCGAGGCTTTCGGCCTCGTCGGCCTCGCCGTACACGCTCATGCCGTTGATGCCACCCGTCATGCCCATGCAGCCCAGCCCCTCAATGGGTACTTCCAGGCCCTGGCTGCCCAGGGCTACTTTCTTAATCGTGCTCATGTGGCGTGGTTGTTAGGTAGTTATGTGGTTTAAGTACGCTGCAAAGGTGGGGCGACCGGGGAGGGCTGGCGTTATACAAACCATTGCTTCTGCAACACAAAACGCGGGTAGGCCCAAACGAAAAGCCGCCCCGGCAGCTCCCACAACGGGAGCCACCGGGGCGGCTTACTACGGGCAACGGCCCTGGTTACTTTTTCAGCAGCTTCAGCAGCTCCTCGGCGGCGGGCTCCGAAGAAGCAGGATTCTGGCCGGTGATAAGGTGGCCGGCGGTTACCACGTAGGGCTGCCAGTCGGCCCCTTTGGAGTAAAGGCCGCCGCTTTCCTTGAGCATGTCCTCCACCAGGAAAGGCACCACGTTGGTCAGCTGCACGGCTTCCTCTTCGGTGTTCGTGAAGCCGGCAACCGATTTGCCTTTTACCAGCAGCTCGCCGCTGGGCGCCTTCACGTGGCGCAGTACCCCGGGCGCGTGGCACACGGCCGCCACGGGTTTGCCGGCCGCATACATGGTTTCGAGCAGGGCAATGGAGGTAGGGTCCTCGGCCAAATCCCAGAGTGGGCCGTGCCCGCCGGGGTAGAATACTGCGTCGTAGTCAGCCGCCGCTACGGTGTCGAGCCGGACGGTGGCGGCCAGGGCCTGCTGGGCCGCGGCGTCCTGCTTAAAGCGCTTGGTAGCCTCGGTCTGGGCGCTGGGGTCGTCGCTTTTGGGGTCGAGCGGGGGCTGACCGCCCAGGGGAGAAGCCAGGGTGAGCGTAGCGCCGGCATCCTTAAATACGTAGTAAGGAGCGGCAAATTCTTCCAGCCAGAAGCCGGTTTTATGACCTGTATTGCCCAGTTGGTCGTGCGAAGTCAGCACTACTAGAATCTTCATCGAAGGGAACGTTAGGGTGAGGAAGTAGGGGTAAGGAGTTAGGGGTATGGGCTGGCACTCAGGCCACTTGCACGAGGGCTTTGCCGGTGTTTTCGCCGGTAAATAAGCCCAGGAAGGCGGCCGGAATCTGGTCAAAGCCTTCGGTAATGGTTTCTTCAGTCCGCAGCTTGCCTTGCTGGTACCAGGCGGTGAGTTGGGCCACCCCTTCGGGCCAGCGCTGGTAGTAGTTGCTGATGATAAAGCCCTGAAGCTTGGCGCTGGTTTTCAACAGCTTGCCCTCGGGGCGCGGACCCACCGGTGCTTCTGTGTCGTTGTAGCTGGAAATCTGGCCGCAGAGGGCAATGCGGGCGTGGGTGTTGAGCAGATCGTACACGGCATCCGTGATGGCGCCGCCTACGTTATCAAAGTAGCAGTCCACGCCGTTGGGAGCGGCCGCGGCCAGGGCTTCCGCAAGGTTGGCGGTTTTGTAATTGATGGCCTCGTCGAAGCCTAGTTCTTTCAGATAGGCTACTTTCTCATCGGAGCCGGCCGTGCCTACCACGCGGGCACCCTTGATTTTGGCAATCTGCCCCACAACCATGCCCACGGCTCCGGCCGCCCCCGATACCACCACGGTTTCGCCGGGCTGGGGCTGGCAGATATCCAATAGCCCAAAGTACGCCGTGAGGCCCGGCATGCCCAGAAGCCCCAAGTAGTAGCTGGCCGGCGCCTGCCCCTGCGGAATTTGCTGCAGCCCGTTGCCATCCGACACGCTGTACTGTTGCCAGGGCAAGTTACCTACTACCAACGTGCCCACCGGCAGCTTACTCGCCTGGCTTTCCACCACTTCGGCCACTACCCCACCCGAAATAGGCTGGTTCAACTCAAATGGTGGCACGTAGGACTTGCCCTCGTTCATGCGGCCCCGCATGTAGGGGTCCACGGAAACGTAGCGGGCTTTCAGCAGCACCTGGCCTTCGGTCAGAGCCGGAACCGCGCTGGTTTCAAACCGGAAGTTGTCGGCCGTAGGCAGGCCCCTGGGGCGACTAGCCAGGTAAATGGTTTGGTTGTTCATAGCATCTAGACTAGGGGAAAAGAAAACTGTCATCTTGGGCGGAAGGGTAAGGCTTTCCGCGTCTGAGCAGCACTATAACCGCTCAGGCGCCGAAAACTCCTACCGCTCCGCTCAGGATGACAGAACAGGGCTCGCTCTTGCCGGGCTACGCGGCGTTGGTGGTCGTGGTAAGGTTTACCTCAATGTTGCCTTTGGTAGCGCGCGAGTACGGGCAGATGCCGTGGGCGGCTTCTACCAGTTGTTCGGCCTGGGCTTGCTCCACGCCGGGAATATTTACGTGCAGATCGGCCGAAATGCCGTAGCCGCCGTCTTCCGCCTTACCAAAGCCAATGAAGGCTTCTACCGTCACGTTATCGAGCTTTACTTGGGCCTGGCGGGCCGCCACGCCCAGGGCCCCTTCGAAGCAGGCGGCGTAGCCGGCGGCAAACAGCTGCTCAGGGTTCGTGGCGCCGGCCTTGCCGGGGCCTCCCATTTCCTTCGGCGTGCTCAGGTCTACGTTCAGCACGTTGTTGTTGGTAGTAACGTGGCCGTCGCGGCCGCCTTTGGCCTTGGCCTGAGCGGTGAAGATTTTCTCGATTTTCATGAGAAGGGGAAGAGAAAGTGAAAGAATACCGGGCGGTTAACCCAGCTGGGTAAGTAGCGTGTTCAGTTGGCGCCGGAGCGTTTCAAACTCCTGCGGTGGCATATTCAGTTTGGCCAGAATCTGCTCCGGTACCTGGCAGGCCCGCTTCTGCAACTCCCGCCCGGCCGGCAGCAGCCCGATTACCACGGAGCGCTCGTCGCGCGGGTCGCGGCGGCGGCTGATCCATTGCTTTTGCTCCAGGCGCTTGAGCAGGGGCGTAAGCGTGCCGGAATCCAGTAGCAGCTTTTCGCCCAGCGCCTTTACCGTCAGCTCCTGGTGTTCCCAGAGCAGCAAAAACACGAGGTACTGCGGATACGTCAGGTCCAGCTCCTGCAGCAGGGGCTGATACGCCTTGGTAATCATCCGCGACAAAGCGTAGAGTGGAAAGCACAACTGGTTTTCCAGTTGCAGCAAGGGGTTAGAGGTAGCAGGCTGGCGTTCGTCGTTCATAAGCTGCAGACAAATAAACGAGATATAGTTGCGTGATGTTTAATTGTGCACAACTTAATTAAACGTGCTTATGTAAATCATTGACTGTGAGCGGGAAATATTTGGTTAGCGTTCGGGCGAGGTGTCTGCAACGCTAGGCGTAGCTTGAAAGCACACCGTCCGGTACGACCGTTTTACTGAAACGTATGCCTGCCCCAAAAGCACAGTATGGCCTGGTCTCTGTTCCCTTATGTACCGCGGAAGGTAGGTGCTGAAGCTGCAAAAAAGCCGAGCCACGCTATGCATGACTCGGCTAAAACAGAAGACCGCCAGAAAGTTACGCCTGCTGGTAGGCCTGCATGCCGCCCACTAGATTGCGCACATTCTGGAAGCCTTGCTGGGTCAGGAAAGCCTTGGCCGAAGCCGAGCGGCCACCGCCTTTGCAATGCACAACTACTTCTTGCTCCTTAAGGTCTTCCAGCTCTTCGAGCTTACCGGGCAACTCGCCTAGCGGAATGTTCTGGCTGCCGGCAATGCGGCTTTCTTCGTTTTCCCACGTTTCGCGCACGTCAATAATAACGGGGGCGGTGCCAGCGGCCTGGCGCTCTTTCAACTCGGTAGGGGTGATGTCGGTCATGAAAGGTTAAGCTGAGAGTGGAGGGTGATACAGAAGCTGACCTGACGCCAGGATTCTGTGCAACGATAGCAAGAAACCGGCACAACCACTGCCGGGTGCACTACGGCCGGCTAAGGAGCAAGCACGGAAAGCCGCTTCGTAACGGTCAGGCCATCAGGCAAGGTCAGGCGCACAAAGTACAGGCCTGGCGCTAGGGCAGGGAGGGTCAGCTGGGCCTGGCCGCGTTCGGCCGCGGGCTGCTCCCACACCACCCGGCCCAGCGCATCGAGGGTTACGGCCCGCACGTAGCGGCCCTGCACCTGCACGGCGCCTCCCGCCGTGGGGTTGGGGTAGAGTTGGTAAGTGGCTGCTACTTCCGCCGGCGCTGCCGTACCGGTAACGGTACTGCCCGTTACGGGCCGCAGCATAAGTGCCCCGGCCGGCCGGTAGGTGGTGGCAGTGTTGTTAACGCTCCATGTATTTAAGGCATTCAGAAGCAGGTAGCCTGGTGGCGAGGAGTTGTTCAGATCCAAGCCAAACTCCACGAACTGGGTGGAAGCCGCTTGCCCATAACCAGCGTAAAACCGCGTGCTTACGGGCACCGGCGCATCAAAGGCTACTTCCACAAAGCGTTGTCCGGCGGGCAAGCTGGTCGGCACCGTGTACGATTTGGTGGCTTTAGGAGTAACCGTTGGTTTGCCCGTCCCATCATCATCCCAAATGTTGAGGGTAATGGTGCGCCCCCCAGCGGTGGCCAGCACAGGGTACAGGCGGATGGCCCGGATCTGGTCGGGCTGATTTACATCGAAGCGCAACGCCAAGTAGCTAGCGGGGCCAGTGGAGGCAGTCGGTAGGGTTACGCTAGCTTCGGCCGTACCGTCGTCGTAGGCAAAGTAGTTGCTTAGCTCCGTGGTCCGGGTAATGGTATCGTTCGGCTGGGTGAGTGGGTTGGTTTCGTTGGTGAGCAGGCGGAAACGCTGGCGCAGAAACTTGGGGGCTGAGGTAAGCGGCACCGTGGCCGTGCGCACGTTGCCCACCACCGGCTCCTGACGGGAGTTGGCATCCAAAGACACGCCACCAGTGAGGAATTGGCTGGAAGGCCCGCCGGGTAGCACCTCCAGGGTTCCGGTCCAGGTAACGGGGGTAGGTGCCGGGCCGATGTCGAGGTTGTTGGCGGTGGTGCCGGTGCGGTCCGTCAGCTCCGAGGTGGGGTTTTGGTTGAACTGCGCCACCGGCATGGCGGTGTAGCGCTTCAGGGCGCTGGGTAAGGCCCGGCTGATGGCAATGTCGCGGTACGTGGAATCCGTGGCGGTGCGGTTACGGTCCAGGCGTACGTAGTCCACGCTCCAGGCGTCGCGGTTACTGAACAGGTAACCGCTCACCCGAAAGCGGAACTGGAAGGCGCTGTGAAAAAACCGCTCCTGGTTAACGGCCAGCGCCTTGAAGCGAAAGTTGGTGGTGTCGCCGGGGCTGCGCAGCTGCCACACCTGCTGCCACTGCTGGTCCCGGTCCAGGAAGTCGACGTAGAGGGCAATGGGCCGGGAGCCGCTGGGCGCGGGCGGGCCAAAAATGGTGCCCGCCTGCCAGAAAAAGCTCAAATAGGCGTTGTCACTGGCCCGCAGGGCGCTCAAGTCCAGGGGTTGAGATACGAGCGAGTCGGCATCGCCAATAAAGGAGACGGGTCCCCGGGCCCGGCCTTGGGCATCAAGGCCATCGAGGGTGGCCACGTTTTTGGTGGGCGGCCGGCGGGGGTAGCGGTTGTTGACCAGGGCCCCGCCCGCCGTTGCCCAGCGCTGCGCATCCGGCTGGCCCTCCGGCTGGCGGGCAAAGTCATCAAAAAAGGGCAGGGCCAGCGCCGCCGGGCGCCGGGCGGCAGTTGGGTCGGCAGTTGGGTCGGCAGTTAAATGCGCGGGCTCGGCCCCGAGAGGGCGAACCAGCACCTGCGCCCAACCGCCGCGCGGCACCAGACCCAGCAGCACCAACACCGCGAATAAAAAGCGTAGAGAAGAAGTCATTAACGCAAAGAAATGGAAACGGAGTACAGCCCGTGTTGCTCTCACGGACAGAAACGGAAAAAGGTTCGCTGCCTGGACAACGAACCTTTTTCGCGAGTATTTCAAACCGGTTATTGAACCGCCTTCACCGGCTCCTGGCCCGCCACCCACAGGTCCACCAGCTGGCCCATCCGGATGGTGGTGCCGGGGGCGGGTACGGGGCGCTGCTTGACTACGGTGCCGTCGGTTTGGCCTTCCTCGGGCTCCTGGTAGAAGACTTCGCCTACCTGCAGGCCCTGGCCCACGAGCAAGGTAGTGGCCTCGTCGACGGGCATGTTCACCAGGTTGGGCACCGGGAACTCCTGGTTGCCCAGGCCGTCGCCTACCTCCAGGTCCACGCGGGTACCTTTGGTAATGGCCGCCCCGGGCGCTACCTCCTTGCCCCCCACAAACTGCCGCAGCACGGCGTCCTTTTGAATGTTGGGCACCAGCTTGATCTGGCCCACGATCAGGTCGTAGCTTTTCAGGATGAGCTGGGCGTTTTTCAGGGAGCCGTCCGTCAGCTTAGGCATCTTGATGACGGGCGGGTTCTTCATGGCCACCGAAATGTAAATCTTGCGGCCTTCCTTCACCTTTTCGCCCGCTTTGGGCTCCTGCGTGAGCACCGTACCGGGCCGGATGGAGGCGTCGTAGGTGCTGTCATCGACAAAATAGGCCAGGTCCCGCTCATCAAGGTAGTCCTCCAGTTCGGCCTGGCTCATGCCCGTTATTTTGGGCACCACAATGGTTTCGCCGTGGTTGGTGGTGATGGGCAGATACACGTAAAAGAACCCAAACACCAGGATACCCGTCGCCAGCAGAATGACCAGCACGTGTTTGAGCAGGTCGGCGGGAGTATCGGATTTAAAGAAAGACATCAGGGAGAAGTTAGAAGTCAGGAGGCTGGTAGCTAGAATACAGGCACTATACGCTAGCAGACAAAACTAGGAATTAGAAAGCTAGGGCGAAGAAGGGTAGGCATTTTAACCAGACCGTCATTCCGAGCCCCGCGAGGAATCTCGCGTGCTGACGTTGTAGTGGTAATCAGACGTCAGCACGCGAGATTCCTCGCGGGGCTCGGAATGACGGTGTTAGCTAGGGCATTCCAAGCTCCTCGCTCCGCTCGGAATGACGGTTTGGTTTACTTACTTCGGCGCAGTGGCCTTCTGTGTCCGCACTTTGCCGAACTCCAGGATCTGGTCGATGAAGTCGTAGGGCGTGTAGCCGGCCAGGGCCGTTTGGTGGAAGATGCAGGTGGCAGGCGTCATCCCGGGTAGGGAGTTCACCTCGATGATGATGACCTCCACGGCCCCGTTCTGGCGTACCCGCACGAAGGCGTCGATGCGGGCGTACCCCTGAATATTCAGGATTTCGGCCACCCGGCGCAACTCCTTCTTCACCTCCTCCGACACGCGCTGCCGCTCCTGCAAATCCGGGGCGTAGCGGGCCGGGGTGATGTTCTGGCCTTCGCCGGCCAGGAATTTCTCCTCCAGGCTCAGCACCTCGCCGGTCGCCAGGGCCTCAGAGGCTTCAAACACTTCAATCTGCAGCTCGCCGTTGTCGGTCCAGTGGGTGAGCAGGCCGCCGGTTACTTCCAGGAAGTGCGCAGCGCCGTCGCGGTCAATCAGGGTTTCTACCAGGAAAGCATCCTTCTGCGGGAATTCTTCCTTGAAGCCCAGGCTGAGGGTAGTAGCTTCGGCCTCGCTGAGCGCCTCCTGGTCGCGGAAGATGAGGCGGGTGAAGGCCTCCAGCTCCTGGCGGTTCTTGATTTTCTTCACGGCCGAAGAGCAGCCGTCGTCGGCGGGCTTGGCAATGAAGGGGTAGGGGAATTGGGATTCCAGGCTGCGGTAGAAGCCTTCGTGGTCAGCGTCCCACTCCAGGCGGTTAGCCATGCGGTGTTCGGCCACGCGCATGCCGGCTTCGCGCAGGCGGCGGTTGGTCTCGAACTTATTGATGGTAATGCTGGAGCTTTCCACGCCCGAGCCGTTGTAGGGCAGGCCGTATTTTTCCAGCTCCCGTTGCAGGGCGCCATCCTCACCGGGGCGGCCGTGCAGGGCAATAAACACCTCATCCACCATCTGGGCCAGCTCCTCGAAGGAAAAGCGGCGGGGCTGGGCCGTGGGCTGCCCGGCGTAGGTGCTGGTAATAGCCTGCGCCTCACGACGAATCCGCTCCAGGATGGGGTGCAGGCCGTGGCCGGCCTCCATGTGCTCCACTTTCTCCCGAATGTCGTCGGCGTTGTCCTTGAGCATCACGTTGATGGGCAGCACGTAGAGGCGGAACTCCTGGCTGTTACCCGTCAGAAACACCGGCACCGGCTCGTACTTCACCGAGGAGCTGAGCTTCTCGTAGATGTTGCGGCCGCTTTCCACCGAAATGTGCCGCTCCGAGGAGTAACCGCCCATAATCACGGCCACTTTGGTGCGGGTGCGCTCCTCCGAGGCTCGGGCCGCTACGGCTGCATCCAGTTGGGTGAGCAGGCCGGCCAGCTTCACGGGCCGCAGCCCGGCCCGGCGCCGCGCCGCCAGGGAGGTCCGAATCAGGTAAGTCAGGAACTGCGAGGGGTTCAGCCCAATTTCAGCGGCCTGGTGGAAAAAGAACGAGGCCGGCAGCATACCCGAGGTCGTATTCGGGTCGTTGAGGAACAGCTTACCGTCGGCGCCAATGAAGCCGTCGAGGCGGGCGTACACCTGAAAACCGAAGGTGCGGAACATTTCCTCGCAGGCTTCGCGGATGCGCTGAATATCAGCTTCGGGCAGATCAATGGGGGTGATTTTACGCGAGAGGCCAGGCAGGTATTTCGAGCGGTAGTCGAACATTTCCTCGCCCTTCACAATCTCCGTGGGGGGTAGGGCCAGGGGCTGCCCGGTGGGGTCTTCCACCACAATGCACGAAAACTCGCGGCCCTGCACGAAGCTTTCTACCAGCACCTGCGTTTCGCCTTCCACGCTGGTCAGGCGTACCGCTTCAGCGGTTTGCAGCTGCTCGTTTAGCGTGTTCAGGAGTTGCTCGGGCTGATAAATCAGGTGCGAGTTATCAGTTGCCAGTTGCCAGCTGCTGGCAGTGGTGTCGTTGCTTGCACCTGACAGCTGAGAACTGCTAACGGGCAACTCCACCACTACCGGCAGGCCAATCCCCTCGCGGATATCCACCAGCTGCTGCAGCCACACCGTTTTCTTTTGCTCCGATAGGCCCTGCCACTCCTGGCGCGTTACGGTTTTGCGGAACAGGCTGCGCTCCACGGCCGTGGCGAATTTCGCTACGTCGGCTTCGCGCAGAATGCTCACGCCAATGCTGCTACCCTGGCGCGGGGCCTTAAACACCAGCGGCAAGCCCAGCTCGCGTACTAGGTAGTCGAGGGTAGCCTGCGCGTCGGCGGCGTCCCACTCTTCAGCCGTGATGAGGCGGAAGTCGGGGGTAGGGCGGTTCAGGGCTTTCAGGAGCTTTTTCTGGGCAATCTTATCGATGCCGAAGGCCGAGGGCAGAATGCCGGAGCCCGAGTACGGAATGCCGTACCACTCCAGCAAGCCCTGAATGGCGCCGTCTTCGCCCGCCGGTCCGTGCAGGGCCAGGAAAGCAAAGTCCATGAGGCTGCTCAGCTCCTGGGGCTGAATGCGGCGGCCCACTTCAGCAATGATGCGGTCCTGCTCCTCCAGGCTCAGTTCGCCCAAGCTCTCAAAGTACATCTGCACCGGCAGCTCCGTGCGCGGCAGCGCCGATACGGGCGGGTAAAAGTCCCGGATGGTGCCTTTATAGATATACTCCCAGTTGAGCTGAATGAAGTTGCCGCGGCTGTCCACAAACACGGGAACGGCCTCAAACAAGGACTTATCCAGGTTATCGTACACGGTGCGGCCGCCCGCAAAGCTGATTTCCCGCTCACGCGACGGGCCGCCGAAGAAGATGCCTATTTTCATACGTAGGGGCAAAGGTAGTATTTCGGGAGGTGAGGAAAGAACGGAACCCAAAGGAACGTCATTCCGAGCGCAGCGAGGAATCTCGCGTGCTGACATTGCAATCGTAATCTTTCGTTCATTCTTTCCCATCCATATATATGTCAACCATCTGCTGCGTCAGCACGCGAGATTCCTCGCTACGCTCGGAATGACGTTCTATTTGTTTGCTCATTATTTTATCGACTCATCTCCTTGCCCCCTCATTCCCTCAAAATCTTACCTTCGCCCCAGCCAAACCCATTTCCTTTTCCATGAAAACCCTCGATCAGTACAACTTCGCCGGCAAGCGTGCCGTGGTGCGCGTGGACTTCAACGTGCCGCTGGATAAGAGCTTCGCCATTACCGATGACACCCGCATCCGGGCCGCTACTCCTACCATCAAGAAAATCCTGCAGGATGGTGGCTCCGTGGTGCTGCTCTCGCACCTGGGCCGGCCCAAGGGCGGACCAGAAGAAAAATACTCCCTGAAGCATATTGTCGCCCGCCTGGGCCAAGAGTACGGCCAGCAGGTGCAGTTTGCCGAAGATGCGTTGCAGGCCGAAGCCCAGGCCCAAGCCCTGCAGCCCGGCCAGATCCTGCTGGTAGAAAACGTGCGCTTCTACGGCGAAGAAGAAAAAGGTAACGCGGAGTTTGCCGCCAAGCTGGCCAAGCTCGGCCAGGTGTACGTGAACGACGCCTTCGGGGCCGCGCACCGCAAGCACGCTTCCACCGCTGTTATTGCCGATAGCTTTGCGCCCGAAGACCGGGTAGGCGGTTATTTGTTGCAGGGTGAGCTGGACAACGCCAAGAAGGTGCTGGAACAGGCCGAGCGACCCTTCACCGCCATCATGGGCGGCGCCAAAATTTCCGACAAAATCCTCATCATCGAGAAGCTGCTCGACAAGGTCGATAACCTGCTCATTGGGGGCGGCATGGCCTACACCTTCGCTAAGGCCCAGGGTGGCCAAATCGGCAATTCCCTGCTGGAAGCCGACAAGATGGACCTGGCCCTGGAGCTAATCGAGAAGGCCAAAGCCAAAGGTGTCAACCTGGTGCTGCCCACCGACAGCGTGATTGCCGATAAATTCGCCAACGACGCCGAAACTAAAGTGGCCCAGAACAACCAGATTCCGGATGGCTGGCTGGGCCTCGACCTCGGCCCGGACTCCATTAAAGCGTTCAGCGACATTGTGCGCCAGTCGAAAACTATTCTGTGGAATGGCCCCATGGGCGTGTTCGAAATGAGCAGCTTCGCCAAAGGCACCGAAACCGTAGCCCAGGCCATTGCCGACGCTACCCAAGCCGGCGCCTTCAGCCTCATCGGCGGCGGCGACTCGGCCGCGGCAGTAAACCAACTCGGCTTCTCGGAGCAGGTTTCCTACATCAGCACCGGCGGCGGTGCTCTGCTGGAGTACATGGAAGGCAAGGAGCTGCCCGGCGTTACGGCGCTGGGGTAAGTGGTGAGGTGGTGAAATAGTGAGATGGTGAAATGGTGAGTTGTTGTTCTGTCGTTGCAATTCGCGCCGCTAGAACAACAACTCACCATTTCACCATCTCACTATCTCACCACTAATTCACATAAGGCGTTTCCAGCTCCTGGCCCATAAGGGTGAGCGGGTCGAGGGAAAGGCGCCCGGTGAGGCGGGTGCGGAGGACCTGGCGCTCGGCCGAGGACAGCACCTTAAGTTGGTGCAGCCAGTTGAGGCGGTGAAGCTGTAGCTCAATGGGGCCCAGGGGGTTGATTTGGGCGTATTCGTCGCGCAGGTAGCTGTGGGCCCGCTGGCGAAGCTCGTTGGTGAAGGCTTCCAGGGCGGCCCGTTGGCTGTGTTGGTCGCGCAGAGTAATGCGGATGCGGTTAGTGCCCAGCGTAACGGAGTGGCTCAGGTGACGGCGTACCACGTACACCGCTCCTAAACCAACGAGAAAGCCTAGACCCGCTACCCAGAACTCGGACGAAATACCTGCCTGATTTTTCAGAGCTTGGTGTACTACCTGCACCAGCAACCACAGAACTACCCACGTGCCCACGGGGGGGAGGCGCAACGGCGTAGGCGCGGCGTATTCAAGGCCTACGGGTAGCAGCTCCTCGTAGGGAATTTCGGTTTCCAGCCAGGCTACTCCGCGCCGGTTGCGCTGGCTTATGTAAAGCCCATGCTGGCGCATAAGCAGCAAAGTAGAGCCTCGCCATACGTGAGACTGAGAAAACTGGGGTACTGTCATTCGGAAGGTTGGAGCCGGCCAAGCCGCCACTCCGCGGGGCGCTTCAGCGGACAAGAATAGGGGAGGGTGCAAAGCACAGCACAAAAATAACCAGCATCAGCCAGCCCAGCACCTTGCGGCCCGCCGAAAGCGGCCGCTCATCCGGAGCCGGCGGGTGAAAAATACCAGTCAGCCGGGCCAGCATCAGGCCAAATACCAGCCAGCCGGGGTTGCCCTCCAGGGTAGGAAAGGCGGAGGCCAGGGCAATTTGCCCCAGCCACACGCCGGCCCCGAGCAGCAGTGCGCGCCGAACGGTTGGCACAGTGCGCCGAAACACCAGAAACAGATAAAACCCGTACGGCCCGGCCCAGTACAACCAGGTATTCGTGTCGGAGCGAAGCGAAAACAAGCCCAGCCCGGCGTAAAAAATAAAGCCCACGAACAGCAAAACCGACACCCGCGCTGCCCGCTGCGGCCCCAGCAAGCCGTACACAATATGGCCGCCATCCAGCTGGCCGATGGGTAGCAGATTCAGGGCCGTAAAGAACAGGGCCAGCACCCCGGCCACCAGCAGGGGGTAGTGCATCAGCTCATTGGCGTGGGGCATCCGGGCTGGGTCAGCTAGCAGCGCCGCCATGCCTTGGAGCAGCAGGGGCTGGGCCAGTACCACACTTGGCGACTGGCCCGGCTGGTACACGTAGCGCGCGTACTCGGCCCCGTAGAAGCGGTACTCCGGATAAATGCCGTACAGGTAGTCGAGCGGGGGCAAATGCGTGAGGCCATAGACCAACACGCCCACGGCTACCACAAAACCCGCCAACGGACCGGCTAAGCCCACGTCGAAAAACTCCCGCCGGGAAAAAATCCGGTCCTTGATGCGGATGACCGCGCCAAACGTGCCGATGCCCAGGGGGAAGGGAATAAAGTACGGCAGCGTAGCCCGGATGCGGTAGTAGCGGGCCGCAAAGTAGTGGCCAAACTCGTGCACCGTCAGTACCCCCAGAAACGGCACCGAAAACCACAGGCCAGGCTCCAGAAACCGGGACCATTGCGCCACCGGCAGCCGCCAAAGTAGCTCCAGGTGAACATAATCGAGGGCACCGGCCCGCAGGGAAAAGCCCGCCAGCGTAGTCGTCAGCAACGTAACCAGAAATAGCAGCAGGTGCAACCCGTAGCGCCACCAACGCGGCAGACCAGGCTGCTCGTAGCGCGTAAAGGCTTCTTGGGCCTGGCGGGCGGCCAGCGCCCGGTCGGCATACGTAAATGAGGCCGGCAGGTCAGGCAGGGGTAGGGGCGGAGTATTCTCGGGGAAAGGCACGAAGGGCAGCGGGCAATGCGTCTTGCAGCGTGAGCGGCGGAGTCAGGAATAAGGTACGGAGCCCCAGCCGGCGGGCCGTTTCAATGTGCTGTGGGCTGTCTTCAATAAACAACGTTTCCTCCGCCTTCCAGTTCATCTCCCGCAGGGCGTGCCGGAAAATTTCTTCGCCAGGCTTGCGCCAGCCCACTTCCTGGGAGTAAAATACTCGGTCGAGGCAATCGGCAATGCCGTGCTCGAAGCCGTACTGCTCCTTCAGCCGACGATTTATCTCCTCAATGTGGATGTGGTTGGTATTAGACAGCAGCGCCGTTTGATGGCCCTGGGCCCGAAGCTCGGCAATGAGCGCCAACCGCTCGGCCGGTACATCCAGCAGCATGGCGTTCCAGGCCGCGTCCAGCTCGGCGTCGGTGGCCGTCAGCTGGTAGTGGCGGCGCAGCCCCTCCCGGAACTCCTGGGGCGTGAGGTGGCCGGTTTCCATTAGGTCAAACAATTCAGCCTGCGCAGCCTGGGTAAACTCAATGGTGCTGCCGTACTGGCGCATGGCAGCCCGCGTCAGCTCGTAGTCAATGTTGATAATAACGCCCCCAAAATCGAAGAGCAGGTTCGGCTTTTGTGCCATCAGGGTAGTAGTGAGAGTGTAGCTTCCGTGCTAGGCCCAGGCGCCCAGTGTGCCGGTTCCAGAAACTGGCACGGCTTGCGGCCTTTGCAAATCTGCCGACAAAAGTCGAAGTTTGTGCTGCTGATACCAACCGCCACTGCGGCCGGTTACGCATCGGGCCTATAGCTCAATCGGTTAGAGCAGCTGACTCATAATCAGCAGGTCACTGGTTCGATTCCAGTTGGGCCCACCAATATTAAGCAAAAACCCCGTTAGAGTGTTTCTGACGGGGTTTTTGCTTATGTCGGGTAAAACATGGGTAAAACATAACTGAAAAACTACGCTACATCGGTGAGTCTTACGCCGAGTTTGAACAAGGTTAGGTCTACACAGTGCTCATTGCCCTGCACCAGAATCAATACTGGATCCGGATACATGGCCAGAGTGAACACCCTTACCAGACGCTGGCTCAACTGCTCAAGTTCTGGGAGCCGGCTTAGATTAATATCAAGACTCTGGCGTAATTATATTGTGCGGATGTCTACACCTCCCGCCCCCCTCTTCTTCCCTGACCTGAGCCTGAGCATATCCTACGAGGAAGCCTTGCGCTTCTGCCAGTCGGTGCTGCACACGCTGCCGCATGGGACCATGAAGCCCTGGGTGAAAGCACAGGGCATGAACTATACGATGGTGGTGAACCTGAAGAACGAACAGATTCCAAAGCCAATGCCCCTGTTGGTGCAACGTCTGCTGCTGGCCTGGGGCATTCCCACCCAGCTATTCCGCCGGGGCAAGGATACGTTCGTGCAGTTTGAGCGGGCCGAGGACTTGGCGCGGGTGAAGAATAATCTGTCTGCCAATAATTAAATCAGAAACCTATGCAACTGCTCTGCCTCGAATGCGGACATGATTTCACATCGCGTATGCTAGTTGGGCGCGATATAACCATGACCCTCCGCAACGTTAAAACATCTGAGCCGTGTCCTGAGTGTGGGGCCAGCGTTAGCACTGAATATTCTGGGCAGTATTACTTCAACAAGAAAGGGTTGGCAACGCTGCTATCTGGTCCGGAATTTACGCAAGAGGCACTATCCAAATTGGCGGAGTTGGTAAAGGATGCCTCTGCTCAATCAATACCATATGAGACGTTTCAGAGAGCGGCCGAAGCCATCACCCCTGCAGCATCTGGCTTCACGGAATTTCTCAACAACCGAAACTGGGAGCCAGCTGCCAAATGGCTAAAAGATGCAATCACTGCAATTCTAATTGGCGTTGCCATAAATGTTGTTACTGACAAGATTAAGGGCGATGACAAGCCTACAGTTACCAATATCACGGTCAACAAATTCTATAATACCCCACCCCCTCCTGCTCCTACTACTACTAAAAGGCTGACTTCTTTAGATCGATTAAAGAATATGCCCACGCACAAAGGCAAAAATCATACACCCCCCAAAAAAAAGAGGCGCTGACCACCTAAATGGCCAGCGCTCTGAATAGTTAATAGATTCATTTAGCCAGTCTCTGGCTCTCGGCTACGGCCCCTACGCAGCAGCACCAGCAGCCAGCCCGAGCCGTTGAGCCCCAGCGGCAGCAGCGAGTAGAGTAAGGCCAGCACAACTACCCCGGCAGCCCAGGGCAGCAGCGGCCGTAGCCAGTTCTCTTTCGTGGTAGTAGTCGTGGCCACTGCCGCCGGCGCCGTAGCCGCGGCCCCGCCTCGGGAGCCGGCCTTCGTATTGTCGGTGGCCTGGTTGCCCTGGCCCAGCTGCACGGGCGCGGTGGGCTTCTCGGCATCCACAACTGTAGCACCCGGGCCGGCAACCACCGCCTCGGGTTCTTGAGCCGTAGCCGTGGTAGCCGTGTGGCCGCTGCCGGTCTGGTTGATGGTGGTCTGAATACTCTTGCAGGCTGCCAGGCTCAGCAAGGCAGCAACGAGGTAGCGCATGTTTATTTATTGTAGCGGTTCGAGAGGCCCCACTTCTTTGTGCGACTGGCTACCGGCGGCTTGCCAAACCAGTAGCGGAGTTGGTGGGGTGGGTTCTTCGGGACGTGAACAGTCGGGTTCACGCCCCGGGTAGCGGAGCAGCTGGCCAGCCATAGGGCGCAGCTCAGGCAGAGCAAGAGAGTGCGCATCAGTAGCTCCAGTTAGCCCCTGCGTACACCTGGTAAGCGGGGTAGTTCACGTTATACACCCCGGCGCCATCACGGCCCCCGCCCCGGCCCGTGTTGCCGCTGTTCACCAGGTAGGTGCGCGGAGCCCGGCCTGCCCGCACGGCGCGCCCAAGGGCTACGACCTTGCCGACGTGGCCCACGCGCCCCAGGTTGGCATAGTAAAACGTTACGATGTGACCTGGCCGCAGGCTGTCGAGGCTGCCGCGCAGGCCCCGAATGAAGAACGTGCGCGGGTCGGTGCTCTGGCTCCAGTTGCGGGCGGCGGCCGGCCACTTGGGCGAGGGCAGTCCGCAGGCTTGCTGCTGCACGAACATTTCACACCCACACCAGGGGTCACCTTTCTTGGCACCGGCGGCTTTCTGGGCCGCCCACACCTCGGGGCCATCGTTGCGGCCGGTTGCTTCCCGGACGTATAGCCGAGCGGTGGCCACCTGCAGCTGGCAGGCTACCGCGCCGGGCTTGGCGCGGTGGGCTACCTGGGCCGCTACTTGTAAGCTGCCTGTTACAAGTAATAAGTAGAGTACAAGTAAGTGTTTCATAAGGCAAACCAGCAGATTTTGGGTTCAGTTGGGGCAGTGTCCTTCCGGCGACGTGATGGGGTATCCCAACTGCCACCATCGGTGGTATGACCTTTTCGCCAACCGGAGGCGCGAAGGCTGGCACCGGTTTCAGAACTTAAGGTGTAGGTTAGCAACTGCTCGTAGCCCAGCGCCCGAGCAGCTGCCCGGGCGGCTGCATATAGCTTAGAGCATGCGTTTCTGGTGCCATCGGTGCAAAGCCGTACTACTTCAAACCAGCGGCCATTATCGAAGCCACGGGCCTTGGGGCGGCCAACAATGCAGACACCTACTAGCACCCCATTCACCTCTAATGCTAAGCTGAATTTGTGGCCTCGGACTGGGTCATTATGCCGATGGTGCGCTGCTACAAATTCATTGGCCTCCTTGAGAGATGCAGTACGAATTTTCATTAGCTCACCAGGCAAGCAGCCAGCACGCACACGGCAAAGTAGCCGAGCAGGCAAAGCCAAACCGTGTTGAAGGTGCGGAGTTGGTCGGCCTCCGCCTGCACCATGAAGGCCTGCTTGTAGCCGCCAGCCGTAGCCCAGCGGGGCAATACCGGGACCACGAAGCGGAGCACGAACCAGACAGCTGCCAGCCCGCCAAAGAACAGGCCCAGGGCGAAGATGAACTTGCCGGTTACCAGGCCAAACGGCGGGATTTCGGTGTTGTGGGCGGCGGCAATCAGCGGGCTGTCGGCGTTGAGCTGGCCGGCATTCACCGCGGCGGCCAGCGTGGCCCGCTGGGCCTGCTGGGCTGCCGTGTACTGGTAGTAGGCCGAGCAGAGCAGCACGGAAAGAATAGCGGGGAACCAGCGGCGAAAGATGCCGCGCAGGGTAAGAAGGGCAGTGAGCATATACAGGAGAAATTAGTGGCGGATGTTGCGGATGGCGTCGATGATTTCGCTCTTGTCGCGGTGCATATCCTCGCGTAGTTCCTTGCGCAAGAGCTGCTGGCCTTGCTTCAGGTCGCTGATCTGCGTGGTGAGGTTATCGAGCTTGGTTTCCAGGCTTTGCACCCGGCTGGGCATGCTCTGCAGCATGGTAATGTCGTGGCAGTTCTGGTGCAGCGTGAGCTTGAAACTGTCCAGGTCGCGCTGAAACTCCTGCTGCGTGCCGGTGAACACGAGCATCGTGGCCCGGTCCTTCTCGTACTTGCCGTTTAAGTCACTCACCTCCGTAGCATGCCGTTCCTTGAACTGCTTGTAGTCCGTTAAGCGCGCCTCTAAAGCGGCTTTTTCCTCTGCCTTCGTGCGCGTGGCTTCGACCAGCGCATCTTCCCGTTCACGGCGAATGGTGCGTAGGGAGGCGCGCATGGACAGTAAGGTGAGGGGCACGCCGACCAGCGGCACGAAGGCTAGGGTGAATTGCAGCCAGATGGGTAGTGTCGAGATAAACAGAAGCATAGCAGAAGTAGATCAGTAGTAAAGCTACCGGCACCAGGTACCAGGCGGGAAAGGATGCGGTGTACTCTTGTTGCACCGCAGGCTTACGGGCATGTCGATGCGGCCCTTGAGGGTGCCTGCACCTAATGCTTAATACACCAGCGTGGCCGTGTGGCCGTTGCCCGTTTCATCTGGCACCTCGGTGCCTGTCACACCGGCAAAGGTGTACCACGCATCTTGATCCGAGGGAGGGAACGGGTTGGCCACCTCGGCCGGAGTTAGGGCCCGGGAGTAAATGCGGATGTCGGCAAAGTCGAAATTGGCCGGCCCGTACTGCGGCTCCGTGCTGCTCAGGCGAATAATGCCGGCCGTGCGGTTGGGATAGCTGGCCGGCGTACGCAGCACGATGCGCGTCCACCGATCCCCCGCAAACTTGTCCTTAGGCGAGGTAAACCCGCCTACCCCGTCGGCAAACGCTTCGAATCCGACGACACTCTGGGCGTACATGCCAAAGCCGCCGGGCTGGATTGAGGGGGCCTGCACGACCTCCACATATTTGTTCTCCATAGTCTGGCCGTTGCTACGGCCGTAGAACAGAATACTGGTGCCGGTGCTGCCGGCAGCAACGGGAATGTCCAGGTAGCGCGGGCAGCCCGGGGCGTTGAACGTTTGGCGGGTGGAGGTAAACAGCTCCAGAATCGAAATAGGGCGGGGCCTGATATTAAGTACCAGCATGGCCTATTGATTGAAAATAGCGGAGCCGCCCTGGGTCACGTCCGACACCTGCAGGGTAAAGGTATAGCTCGTATTCAGCGCAGCTGAAAACGTGGTGGCCGTCCAGCTGGAAGGTGGGCCGTTGAAAATCACGCCAGCGCTGGCCACCTCGGTTATCTTCAGGTTCGTGATGGGGCCGCTTACCTGCAGCGAGGCGTAAGTGCCAGCAATCTGGGCATCAAAGTATTGGGTGTGCTCGACGCCGGCATTGCCGGCACCAGGCGGATTGAATACAATGCGGATCTGCCGCTTGGCCGTGTTGGCCTGGGCCAGGCTTTCCAGGTATTTGAAGTTGTCGTCAACTTCAGTTGCCGTGAGCTTGCGGCCTAACTCACTACGAATTTTCAGAGGCATGATAAATGAGTTTTAGTGGTGTCAGGGGCTTATTCCACGTAGCCATCCTCCACGTAAGCATCCTCCACATAGGAGTTGCCGGTGGTCGGGCCAGTGGGGTCAGTGGGGGTGACGGTGGTCCCGCCATTAATGAGTTTGAGCAGGGCCTGGCGCGGGGTCAGCCCGAGGAAGGCTTCCTTGCCGGCTACCAACTCGTCTGCCTGCAAGGGGCGCTCCAGGACCGTCACACGGGCACCCAGGGCAGCCGTAGTGGCGTTGTTGGTTTTGTTAGCCAGCGTCGTGCTGAGCCCGTCCACCGTGTCGATGTCCTGGGTGCCGGTGTGGTTGTAGCGGCTCAGCAGGTAGGCATCGGACTGGTTTTGCGTGGCCCGGGTGCTGATGCTGATCGTGTCGCCTGCGTCGTTGATGGCAATGTCAATCAGGCCCAGCGGCACCAGCGCGGCCCCGATGGCGTCGCGGGTTTTCTCCGGGTCGAAGGTTTCGCCCGGGCTGGAGCTGATGGTGTAGGTGTTGCTGGCGTCGTCGTAGGTGAGCGTGACGCCCCCGCCGGCCCGCATGAACGCGGCCACCGCATCCTGCACCGCCTCGCTGAAATCTACCACCTGACTGGCCGTGTGCTGGTGGTTCGTGTCTGCCTTGCCCGTCAGCTTGGCGTCTACCTCCTGCTCCGTGTAATACCGGTCATCGTGGTGGTGCACCAGCGGCGCCTTGCCGGCCAGGGCCGTATCAAAGTCATCCAGGCGCTGGGCCGTTTCTTCATCGGGTGCCGCGCGGTGCAATTCCCAGTAAGCCGGCCAGTCCGCGAAATCGGGCGGCGGGTTGGTGCCAGCGGGCACGACTTGCCGGCTACGCCAGAGCTTGCCGTACAGGTTCACCGTCAGGCCCGCTGGCACATCCCGGTCATTAAACCAGTTTGGGACGTTGCTCAGGGCCAGCGCTTCGGCCAGCCCCTCTGTATGCCGTATTTTAAAGGGTCGCATAAGTTAGGAGTAAAGCCAGAGCCAAAGGGTTTCGCCACCGAACATGGCCGGATCAGCTAGCAGGGTCAGGGTGCGCGTAGCCACGTCGTAGGCGTAGTCGCGGGTGGGTTGCAGGGGGCGGCCGGAGGTGAAGTACACTTCCACATCGGCCGTGCCAGCGGGTAGCTCCGCCGGCGGGTAGCCCGGCCCGTAGGCAGTCGGCAACTCGTAATAGGTGCGGCTGCTGGTGCGATAGGTGCGGCCCCACAGCGCTTCGCCCTCGAACATCGGGAGCGAGGCTGTTACCGTCACCGTGGGCGGGTCGGCGCTGGTATCAAGCGTGTAGTCAGCGGCCGGCTGCAAGGTGCGGCCGGAGCCGAAATGCAGATCAATGTCCTTCGTGCCAGCGGGCAGCGCATGCACGCGGTTGGCCGCCGAGTAGAGGCCGGGCAGCTCGAAGTAGGTGCCGCGCTGGCCAGCACCCCCGCCGGTGGTGGGCGGTGGGGCAGTGGGCAGGTAGGGTACCAGGTCGCCATCTTCCAGCCCCGGCCCAGGCCACCAGTGGTAGCCCAGCCCGGTGATCATTACCAGCAGGCCCACCGTACGTACCGCCGGCTCTACCTGAGCGCACGCCTCCGCTACACTGGCCCAGGGGCCGGTGCGCTCATCCGCATGCACGGGGTTCGTGTAGCGGATTGGGGTCGGAAGCTGCAGGACGGCTTCCATTTACCCGACCGTAATAGCGTGGCGGTGGTTTGAGGTATAGGGCACGGCCTGTTCCATCACGTACAGTGTGCCCGCTACGGGGCTACCCCCCGCATCATTCACGCTTAGCGGGCTGGCCGCGTACTGGCTGGTCAGGTTGGCGTTGGCCGAATCCAGGTCGAACACGCTCTGCAGACTCAGGCCCTGCGGCACCCAGAAGGCGAACCGGCGGTTCACGCTGCCGGTATTGATGATGAACTGGTTACCCTGCGTAGTCAAGCGGCTTTCGGGCAGGGCCCGCACCTGGGCAGAGGTGGTGGGCGTGTTGGCGACGGAACCGTAGAAGATTTCGTAGGCGCCGCTTACCGTCATTTCCGCCGTGAACACGTTGCCCTGGGTATCGTTGCCTGAAATCAGGTAGCGGCGGCTCAGGCCCTGCACCACGCTAAAGCCGGGCGTGCTCACATCGGTGAAGCCGGTGGCCGGCAGGCCCGTCGCCAGGTTCTGATTGCCGGTCACGTCCCGGATGGTCAGGCCCGCAGGGCTGATGCTCTGCGAGTTGTTGGTGTTCCAGGCAAAACGGCGGGAGCCCGTGGCGTAAGAAGTGCCGACCGGTACCGTGGTCGAGCTGGTGCCGTTGAAGGTAAATGAGCCAAACGAAGGCGCGTAGTAAATAGTGGTAGCCAGCGTGGCAAACTCCTGCAGGCTGATCTGGTAGCGGGTGCCTGCCTTCAGGCCGTTCAGCGTCACGTTCGGGGTGATATCCACGGTGGCACCCTGGGCAGCGTCGGCACTAAGCACGCCCGTGGTCGAGTCAATGCTCAGGCCCTGCCCCACCTTTACCCCGCCCAGCGTGGTTTCCGTTGCCACTGGCAGGGTATAAGGAGTGCCACCGGTACCAGTTCCGGAAGCCAATGGCACGAGGCCCGCATCCGACAGGTCCGAAACCCACGAATATTTTACGATGCCATTGGCGCTCTGAATTCGCACCTCCTGACCATAATAGCGAACCACGAAGGGCACCGCCGCACAGGCGGCTGCCACGTCGATATAGCCCTCTTTCGGACCAGAGTACGCATCGACGGGAACCGCATTGGTTGGCCGGATGCCAAAGGGTATTTCGAAAGCTGGGTCCATTACGCGCTAATCGTTATCAGGTGGTGGTGATTGCTGGTGTAGGCGACGGCCTGCTCCATCAGGTAAAGGGTGTAGGCCTGCTCCGTGCCGCCGGCATCCCGGAACGCGAAGGGTTGGGCCATGTACTGGCTTCGCAAATCCGCGTTGGTTTCCTGGTCCTTCACGGCTAGCAGGCTCTTGCCCGGGGGCAGCAGCAGGGCGAAGAAGCGGTGCTGGGTGCCCGTCTCCAGGGTGAACTGCGGGCCCTCATCCGTGAGCCGGTAGCCGGGCAGGGCCCGGGCCTGGGTGGTGGTCGTGGGCGCCGCCGCGGCCGGGCCGAAGAGGATGGCATACAGGCCGTAGAAGTGGAGCTCGTTGCTGAGCAGGTCCGGATTGGCCGCTTGCGGGGCATCGGGCTGGCCCAGCTGGGCGGGGCGGTCATCCTCCGTGCCTGCTGGCTGTACCAGCTTGCGTGCGCCGGCCGCGTGGCTGGCGTGGGCCTGGAAGGTGATGTCGGCCAGGCTGCGGCGCACCGAGGTGGTAACTGTCGCAAACGAGGTAGTCGAGGCCGGGCCCAGCGCCACGGCCGTGCCCTTGCGGATTTCCAGGCTGCTGATGGCCCCGGCATCATTAGCTGAGTACTGGGCCGAGAGCGTGTTATCCACCAGCTCCCCGACCTCGCCCCGCTCCGGAGCCGACTGCGTGAGCAGCACCGTGGCCGGCTGGTAGGTCGGAAATACCGTGGGCGCTTCCAGGGCCAGTTCCCAGAGTGCAATCGAGCCCAGCCCGCCCACGGGCGTACCGGGGGCAATGTTGCCGACCTGGCTCCCGGCTACCTCTCCATCGGGGTACACTTCCGACTGCAGGTCTTCCAGGTCTTCGGGGAACACCGCCGAGTCGGCCAGGTCCTGAAGCCCAGCCAGCAGGTCCCGGCCGCGCGTCACGTCGACGGGGCCGCCGGGCACGCGCTTGATGCGCTGCTGGTTGTCCTGCTTGAGTGCGGTGCGGGTTTTCTTGGCCATGGCTAGACGGCGTGAAGGGTAAAGCCTCCCTTGCCGCGCCGACGCGGGCGGGCCGGGCCGCACGTAGTGGCGGGTGCCGCCCCGCGGTAGGCGCGCAAGGCGGCATCCAGCCGGTTGCGGTAGTAGCTGCACTTGGTTTCCAGATCGGCCTTCAGCTCCGCCCGGCGCTGGCCGGAAACGGGCCGGTGGTCTGGGTCGGCAATGTCATCCACGCCCGAGCCCGTGATGTGGGTGCCGTGCCAGAGCAGGAACCGGCGGGCCGATTCGAGCACCCACAACGGGCGGATAAATTCCTGATACAGCGTTTCCAGCCCGGTCACCTGCCAGGGCCGGGGCTGCTCCAGCGCTAGCCAGTCGGCGGCGCTGAGCATGCCCAGGTCGAAGGTGCGGGCGTCCCGGATGTGCGGGTTCAAGAGGTGGTCCCCAATGTTGAGCGAGAACGGCACGAATTCCGGGAAGTCGGCTTTGGTCAGAATCTGGCTCATGCTTTCGGGCGAGGTTTGGCAGCGACTTTCGGGCCCTTGCCCACCAGTGCGCGGATTTCATCTTGGGAAAAGGACTTGAGCACTTCGTTGGCCACCAGCGGGCTCATGCTGTTCAGGGCCTGCAGCGTTACTTCCGCCTCCGTGGACTGCGGCTTTTTCAGGGCGGGCAGCCCGCCGAAGGCGCGGATTTCATCCTCGGTCATTTTCGCCGCTACCGCCGGGTCCAGGTAGTCCACCGGGTTCAGGGGCTTCACGGTCAAGTCCAGCTCCGGGAAGAACTTCTGCAGCGTGTCCGTAATCAGGGCCCGGGCGGCCTTGACCTTGATGTTGAAGAGCTTGATACTGTTGACAATCTGCTGGTTGTTGCCCAGCATACCCGCTTCCGCCACCCCGATCAGCACGGGTGGCACGCCCATGTGGCGGCACACCTTGTTGACCAGGCGATTGGTCATATCGGTCAGGCCCTTGCTGTTGGGGCCCTTGTCGAAGAACTTCAGGTCGGGTACCTCGTCTTTTGTCTCGGCTACCGATACGCCCACGGAGGCTTCCGTTTCGCTGCCCTTTAGATTTTTCAGCGTGGTTTTGATGTTGGCAAAATCCTCCGACTCGATGTAGGGGGCATCGTCCATCGTCTGCCCCTCCCCAGGCGTGAAATCAGGGTCCGGCTGGTCGTCGTACTTTTTGCCGATGACCGTCAGCCAAGCATCCGGGAAGAAGCCGTTCTTAACCTGCTTGCGCTCATACTTACTGGTAGCGGCGTCACTTTCCAGATCCTCCTTCCCCGCGTACCAACTCGGGACCGGATAGTGACGCCGCGACACCTTGCGTTCGAAATGAAAAACGAGGTGCCCCCAGTAGCCGGCTTCCGACAAGGCAGCTGCCATAACTTCTTCGGCAATGTCTTCCTGGCTGGCCAGCGGATCATGCGGCAGGTACAGGTGGTTTTCTGCCACCGGCATTTTCCCATCGGCCAGCTTATAGTTCAGCACCCAGCGGTTGGGGCCTTCCAGCGGGTCCCGGTCCCGCTCCTTGCGCAGCGAGTCTGTTTCAGCGACGTAGTACTCGGCCGGCTCCCCGCCGTAGGTGTAGCGGATAATCAGGCCAAAGCCCAGGCCGAGGGCGGCGTAGTGGCGGGCTTCGGCCAGCAGGTCATTGAGCGTCTGCGTCGGGTTTACCCGCAGCAGTGCCGTGGCCTCATCCGCAAAGCCTTCCCCACCAATAAACTGATACAGCGTATCGTAGCAGGCCTCGGCGGTGCCACTGTCATAGATCAGGCGCACCGCATCCTGGGGCAGCAGGTTGTTGTTGCCCCAGCTGATGACCTTCACGGCTTCCCCGCCCTGGCCTTCCGGCTCAGCAGCCGGTACCAGGTCCGGGCGCCAGCCCGTGCGGACCGTGGCAGAAGTAGATTTGGGGCGGGGCTTCGGGGCCATGAGGCAGTTGTGAGCGGTTAGGGAGAAGAAAAAGGGCTGCCACTACACTAGCAGCAGCCCTTTCAGGTCGTCAGGCAGGCGGGACTTAGTCTTGTTGATCCAGCTCCGCTTTCTTGGCCGCAATGGCCTCCTTCAGCTTGGGAATAGTCAGGGCCTCATCGGCATCCTGCGCAAACAGGTCCTTGTATTCGGCCTGCAGCTGCTGTTTTTCGGTCAGCTTAGGAGCCTCGGACTTGGTTTCGGCACCTTCTTTCTTCACGAAAGCGTGGCCGTAGCCCTTGCTGATGAAGAATTCAGCCGCCTCATCGGTGAGGGTGTCCGCCGTCACGGCTTTGCTGTAGGATTCGTGCACGAAGGTTTCGTTTTCGAAACCGGGGGCCAGGGTGTAGTTCGACTCAGGCATCAGTTCTGGGTGTAAAAAGCGAAGGGATTGACGCTCGTAGGCTTCGAGTAGGCCCACGTAGCCATCGTAATTGCAGTTGGTGCAGCCTTCCGCCGAGCCGCCGGTAATTGCCGCGTAGAGTGCGTGCAATTCGGCCGTATTCTCGCGGGTATGCCGCTTGGAGTAGGAGTAGCCGAGCCAGGTCTGCACCCGGCTAAGCAGCTCCTCGTTATAAGCCGCTGCCACGGGTTAGGCAACGACTTCAGCGCCCGTTACCAGCGCGTCCAGGTAGGCCCGGGAAGCAGCTAGCTGGGTTTGGTCACCGCTAACGGGGGCCTGGAAGAACATCGGGAACTTGCCTTCCTTACCGGTCAGCGTCGTTTTCATGATGTTGTTGTCATCGGTCAGGGCCGTGCCTGTGCCATCCTCCCCCTTGCTGGTTTCGTTGCCGAATTCCTTGAAGTAGATGCGGATGTCACCCGAAGCCAACTCCTGGTACACCACCTTTGAGCCGCCGGCCAAGAACTCTTCCAGCGCATCCAGACCGTTCTGGTCCTTGTAGCCGTATTCCTGTACCAGCGTTTGCGTTACCTCCGTCGAGCCGTTTTCGGCCGTGTTGGATTCGTGGGTACCGTTGCCGCGCTTCGGCCGCCCTACGGCCTTGATGCCCTTCTGCCCTGTTTTCAGCGTGAAGCCCGACTGAGCGCCCGTGGTGCTGTTGCGTGTTTCGGCACCGGTAAACTGATCAAGTTGGAACACCCAGCTGTTGCGGTTAATGCCGCCTTTCTTAGGGCAGGATGTCGAGGTGACAGCCTTGTTAATGCGGTTGCAGATGTCTTCTGCCATGATTTCGGTTCTCCTTTCGAAAATGGCCCCGGCCGGTAGTGGCCAGGGCGGGTTTCACGAATGATTCAGTAGCAGATTAGAGGCTGAACACGATGAGCTTATCGTAGGCAAAGCCGACACCCAGGCGGTACAGGACGCGCGTGTAGTTCTTGCGGTCCTTGATGTCGTACCACATCGTGATTTCAGCCAGGTCGCTTTCGGCGTCCATGGCCACCACGATGGTCGTGGGTACCGTCAGGAAGGCAATGTGGCGGCTCTGGCCGGCGGGCAGGTCCTGGGCGTACTGGTTGTACTGGGGCAGCTTCTTGATCAGGATACCGCGGTAGTAGAGGGGCTTATCCGAGCCGCTGAACAGCTCGGCTTTGCCCGACTCCAGCACGGTGGTGTCGCTGCCGAAGTTGATGCGGGCATCCTCAATGGCGTCGTAGAGCACTTCATCCACGTAGTAGGCCTTGTTGGTCTTGGCTACGTTCTTGAGCTGGGCCGTCTGCTTTTTGTAGAGGTCCTCCAGCACGGCTACGGCTTCGGCCGGCGTAATGCCATCGGCCGAAGGGATATCCGTGCCACGTACAATCTTGCCGTCAACTGCTTTGGCAATGAGCTGCTTGCGCAGGCCATCTACCTGGTTGTAGTTCTCATCCGAGGAGCCCCGGTCAGCCAGCAGCATGATGCGCAGCATGTCCTCGTACACCACAGGCGAGAGGCCTTCGCGCACGATTTCTTCCAGCACGGTGCCCGACAGGTCGTTGTCGGTGGCGTGGCCCTTCTTCTTGGCCGATTCGAGCACCGTGCCGTCGAAGCGGTCGGCGCACTCTTCGAGCTGAATCATCAGGGGCCACACGTTGATGGTGTTGCTGGCCATGGTCAGCAAATCACCCGTGGGCACCCAGGGGCCGCAGCCGGTATCGCGCTTCGTTACCTTGCGGGCAGCTGTCAGCGAGTAATCAACCGTCGAGGACTTGACGCCCTCCTGCACCTGGAAGCCCAGGGTTTTCAAATCCAGCTGCTCCACTGGGGGCTCCAGCAGCATCTTGGCTTTGAGGTCTTCTGCGGTGGGTTGTTTGCCGCCGTAGATAATGGGATTAACAAAATAGGCCATTTCAATAGTGAATTAGGCAGGGGAAGAAATGCCGGCGGGCGGCAGACAAAAGCAGGGTAAGCGAGAGGAAGCGGCCTAGTTGGACTTGGCCTTATCCATGGGGTGCGGCTTCTTCGCGCCGGCATTCTTCGGATCGGCCTGGCCACTAGCCGACGCCCGAGCCGTGGGGCGCGGGGTGGGCGGCACCGTCTTGTTGAACTTGGCCTCAATGGTTTCCAGGCGCTGCGTGAGGGGGGCCAGGGCAGCCGTAACGGCGGCGGTAATGGCCTCGGAGCTGATGGCGGCCGGAGCCTGCTCTTCATTGCCTTCGGCCGACGCCTCCGAAATAGACTCTACCGTACCACCCGCCACGATGATTTCGCGGCCGTCTTCGGCCTCATAGGTAGCATCGTCGGTGGCCTCGGTCAGCGCCTCATCATTGAAGACGGCTGAACCCTGGGCCAGCGGGCCGTCGGTGTAGAGTGTGCCGGCGCCATCAGCCAGTACCGTAGCCACAGCCACGGCCTCGGGGGCATCCCCTTCAGCGGTGATGTTTACGCCCATCTGCTGGGCAAATGCCTTCACGGCCGCAATGCTGGCAGCCGAAGGAGCGGACGTAAGAATTTTGGCAGCGGGCGTAGTAGCCGGCTTTTTCGCGGGGGTAGTTGCCATCGGGCGAGGTTTTAGAGCAGCCCGACGGGCCGCTGGGGTTAAGGCTTTGGGAGTAGGCTTTTTGCGGGCAGCCAGGGCGTAGGTGGCGGCACGAGCGGCAGCCACGGGCACACGCCGGCGGCGGGCCGTAATGAGGGCCGTAGCAGCGGCGGGCGTGGTAGCCGTCGGCAATGGGTTCACCTTGCTGCACATGCCCACGGCCTGGGCCTGGGTAGCAGTGAACCAGGTGTCTTTCGACATCCATTCCGTCACCGTCTCGGCAGTTTGCCCGGTGCGGGCCACCATGTAGTCGAGCACCAACTGGTTTACATTATCAAGCTGGTCAGCGGCGGCCCGCAGGTCTTTCGAGGTCTCAGCCCCTACGCCGCCGTTGAAGCTGGCCGCGTGAAACATGAGCTGGGCCGTGTAGTCCATCTCGGGCGCTACGTCCGCAGCCATAGCCAGCGGCACGGCCATGCTGGCCGCATAGCCACTCACCTGGGAGCGGATCGGCAGCTTCAGGGCGTGCAGGTTGTTGATGATGTTAAAGCCCTCCAGGACCGAGCCGCCATCACAAGCGCCAATGCGCAGCAGGATGGAGTCGGCTTTTTCGCCCATGGCTTCAGCCCACCACAACTGCATGTCGATATCGGCCCAGGTAATGCCTTGCACCCATTCACAGGCGTCCCAGTCCATGTGGGATTCACCGATGTAGGAAGGGACGTTGATAACGAGTTCAGGCATGTCGCAAAGCCGCCCATTGGGAGCGGTGCAACAAAGGTTCACGCGGGAAGATGGGGGCTCCAATTCGCGGGCCTAACTTGACTCCACTAGACTCCAATAGACCCCGAAACGTCCTATGCTTACCATTAAAGTCAATCTTAGCCCAGAGAATGAAGCGGCTATCCGGTCGCAGGCCGCGAAGGCTGGAGTGCCCATCAACGCCTATGTTGCCCCGTTTTTAAACGCCGTGGCTGATCGGACCCTCCAGATGGTTCCGCTCTTTCCTGCCCCGGTAAAATCCCAATCCTAGCGCTCCTATGGCTGAATCTGATAACACTATCTTATTGCGGGTAAGCCTCGATGAAGGCAAAACCACCGACCGGCTGAAGCAGCTGGTGCTCGACATCGAGGCCACCAAGAATGCGCAGAAGCTCCTGACCCAGGCTCGAAAAGAGAATACGGTTACGGATGCCGAATACGCCGCGCAAACTGTGCTGCTACAGGACAAGCTAAATAAGCAGCGTCAAGAGTCTACAGCCCTTACTAAGAACCTCGACCTCTACAACAAGGCCGTGTCGGGCGTAGGCGACACGTACAAAGCCACCCAAGCCCAGCTCAGCTTAGCCCAGCGCCAGTACCAGGAACTGGCTGGCAGCGCCAGCAACAGTACCGAGGAGACGCAGGCGCTTGGGAAAGTGATTGAGGATTTGCGTAATACCCTGAAAACTACCGACTCAGGTCTCGGCCTGTTCGTGCGCAACGTGGGCAACTACCAGGGTGCCGTAGAGCCACTGATTGCAGAGTTGAAACGGCTGGAAATTCAGCAAGCCCAGCTCAGCAAGGACAACCCGGCCTATGAGCAGCAGCAAATGCGGATCGTCGGGTTTCAGCAAGCCATCAACCGAGCCGGCGCCGAAGCCGGGCTGACCTACGAGCAGACTCAGGCCAAGCTAAAAGGCTACGGAGACGCCATTGCACCCGTGGTGCAGGAGCTGGTAAAGCTGGAAAAGGAGCAGCAGCAGGTAGCCGAGGGCTCGGAGCAGTACAACCGCATCGGCTTCCAGATGCAGAAGCTCAAGCAGGACATCAGCGAGGTGCCCGCCGAAAACAAGAAGCTGGGCGACTCGCTGGCCGATTTGGATGAGCAAACCGGGGCCTTCGGGGGGCAAGTAGCCAACCTGAAGGGAGCCTGGCAGCAGGCCAAAGCCGGGGCGGAATCCCTGAAACTGGGGCTTACGGGCGTGAAGGGAGCCTTCGCCGCGACGGGTATCGGCCTGTTCGTTATTGCCCTGGGGCTGCTGTTCGAGTACTTCACTAAGACGGATGAGGGCGCCGAGGATTTAGCCGCTGCCCTGGCCTTCCTGAAGGGTGGCTTCTCCGTGCTGGAAGGCGTGGTGATTGGCGCTGGGAAAGCGCTGGTGCTGGTGTTCACCAATCCGAAGCAGGCGGCCAAAGACCTGATTGACTTCCTGGGTAGCCAGGTGATGAACCGCATCAAAGCCTTCGGGGTGATCTGGGATGCCATCCGCAACGGCGATGCGCGCGGGCTCCAGAACGGCATCCTGCAATATGCCACGGGTGTAGAGGACAGCATTGGCAAAACCGAGCGGCTGACGGCTGAAATCGGCCGGGCGGCGGCAGCATCCGCGGCGTTAAGCCGGGCCGAAGATGACTTGGATCAGCGGCGTAGCGAGTCACTTACTACGCTGGAAAAGAATAAAAATCTCATTGATAAGCTGGTGCTTTCCTCGAAAGACCGCTCGTTATCGGAGAAAGAGCGGTTGGCGAACCTGGACAAAGCCAGTGCCCTGGAAATTCAAAGCCTGAGCAAAACTATTGAGCTAGCAAAGGAGGCGGCACGAATTGCCAGAGAGCGAAATCAGGAAGCCATTCGGCAAGGTAAAACGTCTGACGAATTACGTGATGCCCAGGTAGCGGGCGAAGTGGAGCTGCTGAAGCTAGAGGGCCAGTCGGCTACCTTGCAGCAGAGCATTCAAAACCGCCGCAGTGCGTTGCTGCAGCAAGCAGCGGCCGAGGATAAAGCCGCGGCAGATAAGGCCCGGGCCCAGCGGGAAAAGGATGCTGCCGCGGCGCTGGCTGCCCGGCAGAACGAGCTGAAGGTACAGCTCGGCTATCTGGACCTGGAGCTAGCCGGCGTGCAGAAGAACAGCCAGGAGGAGCTAAATATTTTGCAGCGCAAGCTGGCTACCCAGCGCACCCTGGAGCTGACGGCCAAAGACCTGACGGTTCGGCAGAAGGCCCTGATTGATGCCAAGTACGAAGCCGATTCGTTGAAGCTGACCGAGGATTTTGCCCAGCGCCAATTGGTGCAGGCCCTTGGTAACGCCCGCACCTTGGTAGCCGCGCAGCTGACTGTAGCGGCCGAAGGCAGCGACGAGGAACTACGCTTACGCCAGGAGCTACTGGATAAGCAGCTGGCCCAGGAGCTGGCCGCGCTGGATAAGAGCCAGGACAACACGGCCAAGGAAAAGGAACTACGCGCCAACACGGCCAAGGCCCAGGCTGATCTGGAATTCAATCAGGCCCTGACCAACCTGGAAAACGAGTTGCAGGCCCGTCGTAACCGGATAAACCAGGACTACGCGAGCGGCCTGACCACGAAGCAGCAGCAGGAAGCTGGCCTGGCTGCCATTGAGCGGGCCGGCTTGCAGGCCCGGCTGGTAGCCCAGCAGGACTACGGCCGGAGCGTGTTGCAAACTCAGCAGCAGATTGCCGAGGCCGAAGCCGCGGCTCGGGACAAGAAAGCGGCCGATGATGCGGCTGCCCTGGAGAAAGAGCGGGGCATTCAACAAGCGCGGATGGAAGCGGCCGGCGCCGTAACGGATACCGTGATTGAGCTGTTCGGCGAGGAGACAGCCGCCGGCCAAGCGGCTCTGGCCCTGAAAAAGGTGATGGCTCTTGCGGAAATCGCCATCAACCTGCAGCGCGAAATATCTGCTATTGGCACGGCAGCCGCCGCCAACCCGCTTAACATACCTACGGCTGGTATTGCGGGCATCACGCAGAATGCCATCCTCACCGGCCTGGCCATTGCCAAAGCGGCCGTACTGACGGCGAAGGTGCTGGTATTCCGGCGGGGTGGTATGGCTTATGAGCCCGAAGGCAGCATTGCCCAGGGCCCGAGCCATGAGCAGGGCGGTATTCCTCTTTACAGCCGCCGTACCGGCCGGAGTGTCGGCATCGAAATTGAGGGCGGGGAACCCGTGCTTACCGCTGCCGTGAGTCGCACCCCGCACCTGCTGGCCGCTGCCTCGGCTATCAACGTGGCAGCGGGTGGGCGCCCACTGGTGGCGCGGCCGCTAGCCATGCCCCGGTTTATGGCGCTGGGAGGCGTAGCGCAATCGGCGCTGGTTCGGGAGTCACTAGCTGGCCCGCAGGCAGGCATCGACTACGAACGACTGGGCCAGGCAACGGCGAAGGCCTTACGGCAAAGCCCGCCCATCACGCGCATCAGCGACGTGAAGGACGGGCTCAACCGCGACTCGTTTACCGAGGGCTTGGCTAATTCGTAGCCTTCGTATGTAAATGATCAGGCTTCTGCTCGGCAAGGGCTGGCAAGTCATGGAGCTTGCCAGCCCTTGCTTTTTCCAGGGTGGCAGCGGGAATGTTCAGATGCTTTCGCTCCACATAGACAGATGCTTGACCGTTCTTGAAACGTGTACGCTTCGAGTCAAGTGATACGATGCAAAGCGTGTCCTGATTCAGGCCGGCAATGGTTATATCCTGCAACTCCAGTGTATCTCCTGCGTCGGCCAAGACCACAACCTGAGACGGTACCGTTTTGTCTTGAATCATCATACCGTCATACAGTGGAACGTCATTGCTTTTGACAGTAACTGGATTGCGGAATTTAGGCTCAGTAGTACAGCCCGAGAGAATAGCAGTAGCAAGTGCGAAGAATAGCAGTTGTTTCATAGCCACAACGATACGAAAAAGCCCCGACCTGTGTAGGTCGGGGCTTTGGGTTTATTCGGAATCTTGAGCAGCCGATTTCTTTAGCTTTTTCCATATAGGGCCTTGCAGTTCTGCGCCACTAAACGATGACTGAACTACCGCCATGCGTAAGTTGTGGTAGTCACCTTCCGTTATCCGTAGGGGCAGCAATTCCTCCGCCAACCGGGCCAGCAGGTATTCCCGCTGAATAACATATTCCTTCGGTTTGGTGCCTTTCGCGTAATACTCGGCACCATGGTAGGTCGTGCGCAGCACCTGGGCCTCTCGGTGCTCAGCCGGGATGCTGTCGTAGAATTCTAGCCATGAACGATAATTGCTGGGCAGTTCATTCTGAATGCGCTGCGTCTCGGCTTCTTCTTTGAAGCTATAATTGTTCAGGAGCATGGCGATAAGTCGTTGCGTGTGACAGCCCGAATATACTACACCGTGTCCGAAACATAGAACTCCGGCTGCGCAAACTCACTACCCGCAAACTCCCGCCGAACACCCGGCTCCGGCGCCACCAGAAACGAGGGGTGCAGCCGCAGCATTTCCACTTCCACACTGCGCGTCGACGTGAACTCGTTGATTTTTGAGATGGAAAACCACCCACCCAGCACGCCGTCCCAAATGGGAATGTTCGGCTCGGCTAGGAACTCGGCAATATCCCTCGGGCTGAACCGGTACCGCTCCTTGTGAAAGCGCATTTCAGTGAGCATGGCCCCGAGCCCCGCCCAGGCCACGGGCAGAATGTAGCCCTCGGCATCTAGGCTCAGGCCGTCTTCCTCCTGCGCAAAGTAGCTGAGGGGCGCTACTACCGCCCGCCGAACGGCTCCCTCCACCAGGGAAATATTCTGGGTGTCAGTAGAGCGAAGCGTAAGCCGCGGCTTGGGGCTGGCCGTGTCGTACTCGGGCTCGGCAAACGGGTCTTCGTTTTCCCGGAGTTTGTAGTTCTGGATCAGCAGCAGGCCGGGCAAAGCCTGGCTAGGCTCACTGGCCGCAAACGGCAACGTGGTCATGGTGTAGGTGGCGGGTAGCGTCTTATCAGCTACCACCAGCGTCCCATTGCCGAAGCCTTTGGTACCGCTTTCATCTTCGGCCCACTGGAAGAGGTTCTGCTGGCCGAAGCCCCCGAAGCGGTACGACACGCTTCGGGCCTGGCCGGCGGGCAGATCGGGTGCGTCCCGCTTGGCTGTCCAGTCGCGGGCATAGGGCACGTTGTCCAGCACGGCCCGCGAGGGGTGTAAGGTCAGCCGGTCTTCGTAGGCATCAGTCTGCACCGAGAAGCCGCACACCTGCACCAGGGCTTTAAAGAAGTCCAGCTGCTTCATGTCCTGAGGCAGCCATTCCGCAATGTTGACCTGTGCCCCCGGCGGCTGCTCAGGCAGTACTGTTACGTCGAACTTATCCACGGGCAGGCCTACCCCAGCATTTCCAAAGGCAACATCCTGGAAGATTTTAAAGCCCCATTTGTCAATCGGAGCATTGCCCACTCCGCTGAGCCGGAGCACAGCCGTGAGCTGGTCGCCAGGCTTGAGTAGCAGCCGTTCCGCTGTGGCTCCAACTGAGAAAGGGTCTTCGTTGGTAGCCTCCACCCAGGCCGAGTTGACGACCTCCTTGTCATTTACCTTCTGCTCCACCTTGCGGCCGTTGATATGCAGCTCCACCCGGGCCTGGGCCTTGCCGAGGCGCACCGAGGAGTAGACGATCTGCACCACCGTACGGGCCTGCACCTGCACGTACACAGCCTGATCGGCAGTGTATGAGAAGCTAGTCGAGTCGTACACGCCTGCCACAGTGGGCACCAGCGCTGGCACGGTGCCAATGGGGCGCGTGTCATCATCAAACGGGATAGTTTTCACCACATCCGAACGGTTGCTGTCGGGAGCCCCATCATCTTCATGCCCCGGGCCCAGTCCTACACGCAGGCGGCGGGCCTTGCGGAAGGCTTCGCTGTACTCGGCCGGCGCCACGGCCGGCACCTGCAGGCGGGGCAGCAGCCCTTCGGCCGGGTAGTCGACGACAAAGCCCGCTTCGCTGGCCAGCTGCTCCAGCACCAGCGCCGCCGAAAGCGTCGGCCACAGGTCGTAGGGCGAAAGATTGGCTGGGTCCAGCGGCCGGCCCCGGTCGTAGAGCTCATAGCTCCAGCCGTTAGCGGCCGCGTAGGCTGCACTGGCCCGGTCGGCAATGGCTGAGATGGTGCGCGCATGCGTGAAGCGGGAGAAATCCAGGTCGCTGAGCGTCTTATCGCCCAAGGCCTCGACAAAGCGCTTGTTGCCGGCCACCAGCTGCAACTGGTACTGTCCATTCTGGTAGCCTTTCAGCAGCAGGCGGGCCCGGGGCATGATTTCCACGCCTTCACTGCGCAGGGTCACATTGGCCAGCGACTTGTACGGGATGCCGGCGGCGTTGCCATCGTAGGCTGCCTGACCCAGTAACTGATGGTTTTTGCTGGTACCGGGTACCGACACCTCCGGAGAGAAATCGGACTGGATGGTATCGGGCTTGAGCAGATCCGATACCTGGAAGCTGGGCAGAATAGCCGTGTCTGGCGAAAGATCCAGTGTTACCCCACCAATCAGGAGATCATTCATTGTCCTTGGACCGCTATGGCTTTCGCCTCTGAAAATTGAACCGTGGCCTCGTACCGGCGCCGGCCCTCCCGATAGGCCGGGAAGGCACCTCCCTTCAGCACAATCGGCACCCAGGGCCCATCGGCTTCCGGCTGGTACCAGGCCTGTACCGCGCGCCGCAACGTACGCAGCCCTTCCACAAAGGCGCGCTCCGAAAACACCCCCGAATACGCTTCCACCGTAGCCCTAGAAGCGGCCCGGCTGCTATAGCGCAGCTCCTGGGTGCCCGCCTCGATGTAAGGCTGACCTTCGCCTACGTCGTCGCCATAGGCGGGCTGGCCTGAGAATACCCAGTAGCCATACCCGCCCTCCGGAGACAGCCATACCACGGGCAGCCCGTAGCGCGGGCAAGGCAGATGCACCAGGCGCTGGCCACTGGCGGAAGGCTCCACGGGTACCACCCCTGTAGCCGTTCGCTGCGGGCTGGCAAACGAGTAGCCGGGCCAGACGGGCACCACGCCGCCAAACGGCGTTAGCGGCCGGCCCGCGGGCCAGGCGCTGAGCTGCTGCTCACTGAGCACCCCGTTCAGGGCGTAGCCCCGGGCCAAGGTCACCCCGCCCCGCGTAAGCGAGTAGCCCACGTACAGATCCTCCGTCAGCGCCGTGGCACTGTTGTAATCCAGCCGCCGGCTACCACTGGGCAGCAGCGCGCCTACCTCCGAGCGCAAATACGGGGCTAGGTTAAACATAGCCACGCCGGACGGGGCGACGGTGGCCCGCAGCGCGGCCACAAACGTAAGCGGCCGATCGGCGGCCAAGGGGTGCCCTGCCGGGAAGCCGGCGTACAGGTCGGCGGCCACGAAGGCCGGCGCATCGGGGCCCGCAGGCTCGGCTGTAACCGGGATGCCCTCGGGCGCCCAGAGGCTTCCCCATTGGCTGTCGGGCTCAGGGCCGGGCGTGGGGTCGGGGTCAGGGTCCGGATCAGTACCCCCGCCGCCGCCCCCGCCGGGCGGGGTGTAGCCGCAGGCCGTGCTGTTGGGCGTTTCTGTGAGTACAGCCTGGTCGGGCCGCTGGTAGCGCACTATCAGCTTCGTGGTGCCGTCGCAGTCGTCAAACAAGATAGCCTGATCGACCGGCTCCCCTTGTCCGGGCGTGCAGGTCGCGTCGTCGCTCAGATCGGTAGCCGTAGCGCGGGTAGCCACGTCGAAAAACAGGCGCACCCGCCGCCCCACCAGATCAGCCGAGCAGTAATCAGCCAGTTGCACGCCCGGCGGGAAGGCCCCGCCGCCGCCCGGCCCGCCGCCGCTCGTGGTGCAGCTGACTTCCACCTCCAGGCTGCGCGCCGTCTCCCCGTCCAGGTCGGTGAGGATGACGTAGTAGGTGCCGTTAGCGATGGGCTGGAAGGTAAACGTGTAGGTGAATTGTTCTGAACCCTGCGGATCGCCGACCGGGGCATCGGTAATAGCATCGTAGAGCTGCACGCCCAACGCCTGCCCGTTAGAGCCCGCCCCCGCGTCACTAGTGGAGCAGGCCGCTTCCAGTACCCCTTCGTTTTGTGGGTTGCAGCTGGCAGTAAGTAGAATCGTGGGGTTCATATCAAGCGGCTAGGGCAGTGCGTAGTTCGGAGGCAATAGCCACCATTTCCCCCGCGGCAATGCGGGCTTTGAGCGTGTTGAGGAATTCAGCGGTCAGCACCTTGTCCAGCAGGCCCGAGGGTTGCCGCAAGCGGTACAGGGCCGTACCCTGCTTGTGAATTTTATAGGCAGCCGCGTAGCCGAACTGCTTGAAGGTCATTCCATCCCGAAGCTGCAAGCCCTTGTCCTGGGCCCACTGTTCCAGGATGGTGTGCAGGGGCTCGCTTGTGGTGCTGGCACCGGCGCCCGTAGGCCTGCGCCCGGTGAGCAGGGCCTGCATGTGGGCCGGGCCCAGTACCTGGCCGAAGTCGTCGCCGTGCTCTTCCCGAATCTGCTGGGCGGTGCGGCCACTGGCAGTAGCCGGGCGGCCGTAGGGCTGCTGGGGATGGGTGCGCAGGGCCTCCACCGTTAGGGCCACCAGCTCGGGCATGGACTGGGCAAAGGCGGCTTTGGCGCTGGCTAGCATACGACCAGACTGCTCAGGGTGAAGTTGACGAGGTAGCCCGTGCCGATGCCCGCACCTTTGCGCAGCACCGGCACCCGGTCCATGAAGCCATCAACCAGTTCGGCATCCTGCTCTTCTTCCGAGGCCAGTAGAACGTGAAAGTGCTGAGTCAGCAAGTCCATGGCATTCTGAATAGCCAGGCTCACCTCGTTATTTAGGTTCGGATCGTTTTCGTGCTCATCCTTGCCGTAGAAGCACATGGCTACTTGCGTGGTGATGGTGCCGCCTTTGATGCGGGAGGGCATCAGGAACAAGTGCGCCTGGGGAAACGGAGCATCGTAGTTGATGTTGGCCTGAGCCTGCTTACCATGCCAGAAGGAAGCAGCCCCGGCTTCTTTGGCCTGCTCTTCCAGGTAGGCGACGAGTTGGGCGTGGGTCATGCTTATTCGAAGTTTGCTCTGCGTGATTCCAGAATGGCCAACGACTTTTTCCGGTCAGCTATTTCCCCGTCAAGCTTGGCCAGCACCTTGCGGCAAAGCTCTTCACGGGTTTCGGCGCACATCATGTTCAGGTCAGTGGCGCGGGGTGAGTAGTCGGTGTAGTCCGTGTTGCTGTGCCAGCGCGTGTAGCAGAAGCCTCGTGAGTCAGCGGGCTTTGTGGTGTTTGCTGTTACCTGCTCAGCAAACCGCCAACGCTGATACTGGTAGGCTTCCACTGCCAAAGGGCCAGTAACACCGACTACCCAGATGGTAAGCGGTATAAGGTTCTTGCGCTCCACCATCGTAGTGCCGTAGCCTATAACTGCTTGCCACTTGCCCCAGCCTTCTTCCGCGGGCAGGGCCTCAATCTCAAGTCTGCGTTCGTAGCTCATCTTAGCGAACAATCGTGGGGTTAGGGCGGCGACGTGACTCGGGCCGCTTAGGAGGTTTAGGCGGGTTGCGGTGCCCGGGCAGCATGTCACCGCTGCTTTTCTTGCCTATGAAAAAGACATGCACTGCCACCGTCAGCACTAGGGCGCTCAGTACAATGAGCAGGGTTACATTTTCAGCACTCATACCTACTTGGTTTTCTCTCGGTGAATAGCGTGTAATCGTTTCTGGTAAGCGGCGCGGGCCTGCTCTAGCCGCAGCTTGCGGTACACCGTATCCGCGTCCAGGGCGTACACGGCGGCCCAGCTGAGCCTTAAGCTGCTGGCAAGCGCATCGGTTTGAAGGGTTTGCCCAAAGCGGTCAGAAAGCTCCTCCAAGCCGGCGTCGTATTCTTCCTCGCTGGGCTCGGCATGGTCCTGGGGGTCGCCAGCATGACGTTCGTAGAAGAAAGCCAGCTGGCGTACATGAAAAGCACGTTGCTCAGGCACTTGCCCACGGGTTCTTGCAGAATAGCTTGGTGCATCTCAGCTTCCTTGCCTTGGTCATTGCGGCCCCATACTTCGCGGCAGCGGTACAGGGCGTAGATGTACGGCGCATACCAGATGGTCGGCTTATCGGGGTGCTCCTCGAAATACTGATTCGCCAGCACCAGCTGCCCATAGGTGGCGCTGCCCGGGTCTTTCAGCCCTTCCGACACCGGGGGCTCGGGCGTTTCCGCCGCGAAGGCCAGCAGGTTCAGCAGGTACTGGGCATCTAGCCAGGCCAGGCGGTCGAGCTGCTGCTGACTGATGCCGGCCAGCACGCACACGGCGGGCTCCTCGGAGCATTGCCAGTCGATGTACTGCTGTAAGGTCACGTCGTCCCAGGTGGTCGGTACGCTCAGGATGACAGATTCACTACCATCAGCGGAGGTGAGAGTGAGGGAGTGGCGCATGCTACAGCTTATCTATAGCTGTGGCACAGCTGTTGATTTCCTCATTCAAATCAGTGCAGATAGCATCAACTACTCTCCGCCAAGTGCCTGCGCTTATGTCAGCTGCGTCAACATCTACAGAAGCGCCTGTGCCAGCAGCTATTCGGATATAGCCACGACCACCTAGTACACTAACTTTCTTCACCTCGTTGAGTAGGTTTTCAGCCTTGATCAGGTCAGCGCGAAACGCTACTGCTTTATCAATGTCTTCAATTTTCATAGTGTTTAGCGAACGATAGAGGGCACCAACTTCAGCTCCATGGCACACACCTGATCCAGGCGCGTCAGCTCCGCGCTGCCGGGGGCAAAGCCCACCAAGGCGCAAGTCATGGTGTTCGGGTCGAAGCTTTCGACAGTCATCGGGAAAGTGGTTTCTGGAGTGGTTACCACATCGCCAGTCTTGGGCATATACTTGGGCATGTTGCTGGACTTGAAGGGTTAGCGAACGATAGAGGGTTGAGCGGAACGACGACGGGGGGCTGTGCGCGTCTTGATGAGGGAGGTTGCCCCGTAGCGCACCGAGTCGGGGGCGTCGTCTTCGTGCTTGATGGGCTCATCCAGGATGTCGCCCGAACTGGTTTTCTTCCAGCGGTACATCTGGAATTGGTCCCGGCTTTTCTTGCTGCGCTTGGTAAAGCAGAGCTTCACCGCCTTGAGCTTGTCAATGCCTTCCTTGACGGAGCCCGGGCCTTTGTCGGCGGCCTTGATGTTATAGCCGGCCCGCTTAATAGCCTCGATCATCTCGGGCCGGGCGCCATCGGCTTCAATTTCATCCCGCTTCGAGACGCCCACCTCGGGCAGCATCCGGATCAAGTCGTCACTGGTGAGGTAGGACTGATGAATCAGTTCATCAATGTGCAGCTCGGCTTTGCCGGGCATGTCCCGGTATTCCAGGTCAGACAAGACCGTGGCGTGGTTGAAGCCAAAGTCCAGGCCCAGCTTGCGCTGCCGCCCTGGGGTCAGGCCTGCCGAGTCATACAGGACTTTGTAGATGGTTTCCGATGCGGCACCTCGCTTGCCCAGACCGAACACGGCCCAGCGGAAGGGGTCGCCACTGAGCAGGGTGCCCTTGCCTTCGTAAGTGCCAGCCCAGTCCGTGTAGGTGCTGCCATCGGGCAGAGCGTAGACGGGCAGGTCGACTTCGATTTCGCGGATGTTGTCGGGCGTCAGGAAGGGGTTATCCTGGTAAGTGCTGTGGATAACCTGGCAATCCGAACGGGTTTCCACGTCGGTGTAAATCCAGTGCTGGAGCATGCTGGGGTTGTAGTCCAGCACGATGCGGCCTCGGGTACGCATGGTGAGCTGCCGCCAGTCTTCCAAGTCGAGTTCGTTGCCCTCGTTGCACCAGAGTCGGTCGCGGCGGGGGCCGCGGGCCTTTTGGGCGTTGTCGATGGCAAAGAATTCAATGACGGTTCCCGTCTGCCGGTTGGTGAAGGTCAAGTCCGACTTATTCTCTACAAACCAATCCTCACAGCCAGCCAGGGCCAGGGCCATTTTGAAGTCTTTCAGCGCACCACGCCGCAGCGCTGGCAGTGTTTTGCGGACAATAGAGTAGGTTTTGCCGAATTCCTGAAACGACCAGATGATGTGGGCCTGGGCAATGCTCACCGTCTTGGACGACGACGAGCCCCCCTTGTGAATCAACACCTTCTCCGTGTTGTTCAGGGTGGTTTCCAGCAACTCAGAGCCTTCAATATCTAGATCAAGCTGTTTAGTTTCCATCCTTTTCTTTCGCTTTTCGGATGCTCACTTTTACCCCGCCTATGGCCCCGCTGTGCTCCACCTGGGTGCGCTCCACGAAGCCCCGCTTCTTGCCCTTGGTTTTGAGAAAGAAGATGACGGAACTAGGGTCGGGCCCTATGTGCTTGGTGAGGGGCACGATGATGGGGCTGTCCGGATCTTCCTTGTTGAAAAACACCTTGGTATCAGGCACCGAGTAGCCGTTCATCAGCTTATGCAGCTGGCTTTCCCCGAAGTCGAGGGCCACATCCTCAATCTCGTCGACTTCAGCTGCGTACTTCTTGTCCTTGGCCATCCAGTCGTAGTGGTTACGACGGGGCACACCCGCGCGCTTGCAGGCAGTTTCCACTACCCCCAGGCTCGCACGAAGCGCATCCAGCAGCTTCCTTTTTTGCTGTGCGACTGTGTGCGACGACTTACCCATTTCGCTCGCCTACTTGCACCGTGAAACTGGCCCCGGGGTACTTGCGGTCCAGTAGCTCTTGTACATCGGCTTCCGCATGCTGCAGGTCTTCCGCCGAGGGGAACGTGATGGTCATGCGAGGGCCCGGCGTGTACTCCTGCTCGTCATCCAAGCTGCTATCTGGGCTGTCTCCGGAGCCGCTACCGCTGCTGGTGGCCTCCTCTTGTTCATCGGGAGGGCTGAGCCAGTCTTCGGGCAGGTCGATACCCCAGGCCCCAAGTGGGTTTTCGCTCCACTCATTGGCCAGCACCTCCCAGTTCCACTCCCCAAAGGACGCGTTGTCCTTGATCATGAACTCCCGCTTCTGGGCCTCCGTCCAGTTCGTTATCTGCAGGACGGGCACTTCCTTGTAGCTCAGGCGCAGGGCCGCATGCAGGCGCATGTTGCCGCCGAGTACGAAGTAGTCCTCATCCACGACCAGCGGCCGCACATGGAGCATGTCCGGGAAGTCGATTAGCGACTGCACCAGCTGCTCAAAGCGGTTGTCTTTGATGAGCCGGGGGTTGTGCGGGTGAAGCTTCACCTGCTCAATGGGTACGATGTGCGTGTTGGGCATAGCCCAAAGCTACCCTGGCCGTAGTGCAGGATTCCGGGTATAGTACACCCCTTTGTTGCGTGAACCCCCTACACTTCTTGCAGGTGATACAAGCCGGGCTTATCGGCTACTTCCGAGCCCAGCAGCAGCTTCACCCGCTTGCGTACCTGGCTGCCATCGTGCAGCACGTCCCGGTTGATGAGGTAGGGCGTAAAGAAGCAGGGCCGGGTGTTGGGGGTGTGGGTCAGCGGCTTGCCGACGCGGGGGCGGATGTCCAGATACCAGGCCCCGCCCCGACGGGGTGGGGGAATCAGATCCACCAGGTGGCCAGCTTTGATGCCGAGTTGGGTACAGAGTTCTTTCGATAGCAGGACGCGGCGGGTTTCGGAAACGGATAGCGTGGGTAGGTAAACGGCGTTCGGATTGCGAGGCATGGCGTGGGGAATAATGGGGAGAGAGTGTTGGGATAAGGGATAGTGATTACTTTGACTTACTTTATTCACCGTATATTTTTCATATCAGAGGCAATGTCTGAATCCGAGGAAATTCACGACTTTCTTAAACCTGCTGTTAATCGTGCTCAAAGGCTGATTGCTCAGCAGGTTGAGCCACTCAAGAGCGAAATCCAGCGTTTTCAAAGTGACTTTGAGGTAGCGAAGCAGGAGTTGGATAAGAAGCAAGCCGACCTTACCTCCAAGTTGGAGGGCTTTTATGGCAAGCTGATTGAGATATTCGGGCTGTTCATTGCGGTATTTTCCTTCATCATTGCCGGTATTCAGGTGGCATCAAAGGCTACTGGAGACTTCTGGCAAGTGCTGGGTTACAGTTGTGGCATCTTCATTCCGATTACTGGCTGCATTGCCGTGCTCCTGCTGCTCATCCGCTGGACAACCCGGCGGTAAGTGACTTCTGCCACTGGGTAAATTCTTGCCGGACCTGCTCCAGGCTGCGGCCCTCACAGGCAAAGCCGCCGGCCCGGCGTACCTCCTGGAGGAACTGCTCCTGCTCGGGGCTGAGCTTGTCGCGGCCGGTTTTCACCTCCACGGCCAGGAAGCGGCCCGTTGCCCGGTGGTAGCCCAGGATGTCACTGATGCCCGGCGTGACGGAGCCGGCCCGGTAGCCGCCGATGTTGGCATCGTACACGGCCCCATTGTTCTGGCGCCAACAGGTGCAGCCTTCCAGCTTAAGCAGGGTAATGATGGACTTGGTGAGGGAATTGGTCGGGCTGGGCTTTTTCTTCGATCTGGACGCACTTCGGCCCGCATCCGGCGGGGTAGTGCCAGATGCGGGCGTGCGTTGCTGTGAGGCACGGAATTGGGCCACAGTCATTTTCTCAGTCATCGTCATCAACTAGGATGTGGCCGCACTCGGAGCAGATGACGGCACCAGCTTCGTCGCTACCGCACTCGGGGCAGGCGTCGGGGTTGAAGTCGTCAGGGTCTTCTTCCTCGTATTCATCCTCCTCTTCGTCCTCGGCTGCTTCCGCCTCCATTTCCTCCCGTTCCTCATCACGGCACTCTTTGCAGATGACGGTACCGGGATACCACGATTTTGAGCTGCGGCCGTCGTGTAGGTCGAACCATTCACCGCAGTGCTGGCAGGGGCAGGGCATTTCCATCTCTTCGTCCAGTTCGATGTCGATAATGCTCATTTCCCCTCACCTCCCTTCTCACACCCGGCGCAATCCGAGTTCAGGCAGTTGGCCCGGCCACCATCGGACGGGGTACCGGCGGCAATGATGGGTTGAGTAGTGCCGCCAGCATGCTTAGCGTAAAGCTTAGCGCAAGGCTCACCAGCGTAGCAGCTACCGCATTCACCACAGGGTATGTGGTTCTGCATCCACAGCAACTGAATCGGGTACTTCTGGGCCAGCTGCTCCAGCGCGGCCTCATCATGGTCGGGCGCAGCCACGGGGCGCAGCTTCTGGGCGGCCATCTCGCAGGCCATGGCCAGGGCTTCCCCGTCGAGGCCATTGGCGCGGGCATCGTCGAGGATGAGCCAAGCTTCGCGGTCTGACTCGGCTGTATAGGTGCGCTGCGGCTTTTCTACTTGCTTCAGCAGCCAGCGGATATCATGCTGGGCATCCCCGCTGTAGTCATACTCGACCTGGCCAGTGCCATAACAGTTATCACAATCGGTTACGGCAGGGTGACGACCCTCACACTGGGGGCAATCTTCGGGCTCAGGAGCAAGGCTTTGCTTGATGCAGGTAATGCGATTTTGGATTGGATCGAAGCTCATCAGATAGTGGATTTGAGGGTTTTATTTCGACGGGAGAGTTCTTTGCGGATGGCCCGCAGCTCCATAATGCGGGGCCGGCAGACGGTGGTAGCGTGGCGTTCGGCCTTCTCCAGTTCGTCCAGCCGGGCTTCTAGCAGCGGCCGGGAGTAGGCCCGGGCGTTGATGTCGGGGCGGTATTTCATGCGTAGAGGGCTATCCAGTCAGCAATAGCGAGGAAGAGTTGGTAAGCTACCTGGGGTACTATGGCGTTGCCGTAGCCTTTGAGTTGTTTGGCACGGGTGCTAACTCGCACCAGCCCGGCGGGTAGCCCATCATCTGCTCTACAAAGCGGGGGTTCAGTAAGCCGGAAGTCTGGCACTTGCCAGCATAGCGTATCTGCGTTTCTAGATTGATTTGCCTGCCCTGCTCCAGCCTGCCCGGCCCCATGTAGCCCGTCTGGGCATCCGAGGCTGCCGGAGTCCGCAGCAGCTTCTTCACCGCCGTGCTCAGCCCATCGCCCGAGTTGGCACTGACTCCCTTCCGGTTGTGGTTGCCGCTCACTGTGGGAGTAGGTAGCAGAGCCTGATACAGGGTTGGTCTGTAACCAGGACTGCTGTAGCCCTCTACCTTGTTCGCTCTCGGCGTGGGCAGCAGCTTCACCGCGTAGGCCAGCGGCATGCCGCCCTGAGCGTACTTGCTGCTCCGGTCGTTCTGGCTGTCCGTGGTGGGCGTGGGCAACAAACCAGAATCGATCCCGCTTGTGGGGAGCACCGACACCTGCAGCTGGAAGTAGCAGCGGTTGAACCTCGTAGCCTTCAGCTTCCAGGCCAGCGCACACTGACTCGAATGCCAGCCCTTTTGCCTGACTAAGCAGGCCACGAACGTTTTCGCCCAGAACCCAGCCCGGGGCAAGCTCTCGAATGACTCTAAGCATTTGCGGGAAGAGCGCGCGAGGGTCGTCGTTTCCGAGCTTCTTGCCGGCATCGGAGTAGGGCTGGCAGGGGAAGCCGCCGCAAACAAGGTCAATTGCGCCCCGCCAAGCGGCGGCAGCGAAGTGGCAGATATCACCATAGAGAACAGTCGTTGGTCGTGGCTGGCCCGGCTTCCACGCTTTCCAGGCGGCAATGATGCCGGCCAGCTCAGCGGGGCTCAGGTCTTCAGCGGGTACACAGTGAAAGTTTTTGATCAGCACCTGGCGGGGGAATTCCTCCCATTCCACCAGGATGGCGGTGGCCCAGCCCATCCAGTGCGCTGCGAGGTCGAAGCCGCCGATACCGGCGAAGAGGCTACAGAGTCTCATGCGGCGGGGCGTCTGTATTTTTCCTCCAACCGGCGGTCTTCGGCCCGATGCCGCTTATCCATCTGCTTCTGACCCTCGGGGCTGGGCTTCCAGTCGGCCCGGTCCTTGCGAATGGTGAGCTTCCGGTTTTCTGCCAGGGTCTGCTCATGCTGCTCCTCGGTGATGGTGCCCCGGTGGAGCCGGGCCTTGCTGATGCGAAGCCGGCGGCGTAGCGTGTCCTTCAGCGGGTGGGTATCGGGCAGCGTAGAGGCGACGTTCTTCAGAATCTGCTGGGTGTCGGGACTCAAGTCGAGGGCCGCTACGGCGACGGCCTGCCCACTGGCCCCGAGCGCCTTCTGATCGTAGTGCTGGTTTTCCAGCGCCTTGGCCTTCTTGTCGAAGTAGGTGTTGATGCCGGCGTAGATGGTGGCCACGTCTACCGATTGGTAGAACTTGGTGCCCGCCGTACGCATGTCCTTCAGGGCGAGAATCAGGTCCTTGAGACTGTCGTGGGTGTAGGTCTGGGCCAGCGTATCCGCCATTTCGATGATGTCGGCGGCGTCGGGCTTGGTCGGCACCTTCAGCGAGTCCACGAAGGCCCGCAGGATGATGACCAGCATTTTCACCACGGTACCAGCACCGAGCTGGCGGTTGAGCTGGAACACCTTGGGTGCCTGGGCTGCCAGCAAGGGCGTCAGGCCCACCGAGACTTCCGCCAGCAGCAGGCGGGCTTCCGGGTTTTCCGTGCTCGCCAGCTTACTGATCGTACTTGGAGCGGTAGCCAGAGCCAGCAGGCCGTGTTCCGGGGTCGGTGCTGCTGGCTGCAGCTGCGTGCTGCTGGACGCCTGGGGCAAGGACGAGGGAGTTGCTTGAGATGTCATTGAGGAAGAATTGCTTGGCAGTGGCTTTCCAGTCTTTGCGGCGGGGCACCTCGCCCTTCTGCCGCCACGCGGTGATTTTCTCGAAGTAGTAAGCCAGGTTGGCCAGCTCGTAGTCGGTGCCGGCAAAGGCCGCGGCGAAGGCTTCCGGGGTGCCGATGTCCGATTCCAGAAAGGGCAGTTCGGGGCGGCTGGTGCGCTCGGGCTTGGCCGGGCGGCTCTTCGCGGATTTCGGCCGCGCCCCCCTGGTGTGCGAAGCCGACGCGTCCGGGCCTTCAGCGGGGCTGACTTCCCTTGCCAGCACCGGGGCTGGCTCCACTTTCGCTTCTCTTCCCGCCGCCGCTACGTGCGCAGCACTGGAAGATTCATTGGAATATTCTTCTGGAATATTTATAGTGTAAGTATTACCGCCGGAAATTCCGGGTTGTGAAATCGGAAATTCCGGCGTGTGGAAGCCGGAATTTCCGGCGTGTGGAACCGGAATTTCCGGCGTGTGCAAACCGGAATTTCCGTCTTGTACACGCCGGAAATTCCGGCGTGTGTTCACCTCCACTTCGGGGTAGGGATTGGTAGCTGCCTTGGCCGCAATAGCTCCCAGGTTGGGGGTAAGCGTGCGGTACTTGCCACCCTGCACAGCTACTACTGTTTTGCTTATCAGGCCCTCGGCTTCGAGCTGCTTGATGGCCACGCTCACCGTATCCTTATTGATGCTGAGGCGGGCGGCAAAGTGTGGGTCTGAGGCATCGCAGCACCCACCGTTGGCAGCGTACAGGCTCACGATTTCAGCCAGTACCAGGCGTACGGCCGGCGTGTACGGCAGACGAAGCACGTCGGCGGTAAGCGTGAGGGGCAGCTCGGCGGGTGAAGACTTCATTTTCGGGGCAACAGGGGTGGTGGGTAGGCGGAAGCCGCCGGGTGCGTCGGCGTGCAGGAAGCGGTTGGGCGTGTTCATGGAGCCATTTGCTTTACCCAGCAGCCATAGGCTATTAGGCGGTTTTTTAGGTAGGCCAGTTCTATCACGTAGGGCGGCTCTTCGGCCTGGCCGGGGCGGGTACGTGCAGCGTAGTAGGTGCCATCCTCTTTGTAGACCCGCCGAATGCAGCTATCGTGCGGGGAGCGGAAGTAGGTGCTCTTAGGAGAGGTAGCCATCATCTGCATGGAATAGAAGGGGCTGTACCGTGCCATCAGCATACACCGTGGGCAATACTTCCGTCGCTAAGGGTTCCTCTCCTGTCCAGCGCTGGGGCCAGGTGTTGAGGGCAATCAGCTCCCGAATGCGGGCCTCTTCTTCAGCATTGAGAATGTCTACTCGCTTCCGGCCGGCGGCATCAGCGCCACGATTCACCTCGGCTTGAATAGCTAGAATGCGCTCTAAGGCTTCCAGGCGGGCTTCCAGTGTGATAGGCCCCATGCGCTGGGGGTTCTTGCTGTTCTTGCCGCTTTTCAGCTTCTCAAGCCCGGCTTTGCGAATGCGCTGGGAAGGCTCCCGAAGCCAGCGGTAGATCGGCTTCAAGCCCAGCAGCGGCTTCAGGTATTCCCATCCTGGGCGGGTTACGATGTTCTCCAGCGCCGTATCCTTGCTGGCCAGCGGGCACCCCATGCAACCCGTGCGCGCATTCACTTCCTCGGCTTCGTCGCCGCCGTAGGCCTCGGCTAGCAGCTTCGTGCTCCAGTCGCCAAACTTGGACTTTGGGGCCCAGGTACGCAGCCACTCCCAGACGTGACACACCCGCCAGTGCAGCAGCGGGGCCAGCGTATCGGTCAGGTTACCAGGCAGCGTTTCCTGGTACCAGCCTTGGCCACACTCGGCGCCGTTCTTGCCGCAGCTCATGAGGATGCGCTTATCCCGAACGGCTGACTCGCCTTGGCGTACCCCCGTAATGGTGAGAATTTTCTCCCCGCGTTCCGCATAAAGAGAGCGAAGTTCGGCCGTCATCGGGTCTACCTTGATCTGCCGGGTACACCAGCGCAAGGTGTTATTGTTGGGAGGGGGAATGCCCCGCCCCAAAATGTAGACCAGAAAGCGTTTGTCGAGCGGAGCCATCACGGTACGCACTTCAATACCCCGCTCCCGCAGGTCGCTGATGATGTCCTGCGCGGCAGCCATGAGGGGCGTCAGCTCCATTCGGGTATCGGCAAAGAGCACCGTCAAGGTTTCAGGTCGCTTCACTAGGCCCGCATCCAGCATCCAGATCAGCACAGTAAGGGTCGCGGTGCTGTCCTTGCCGCCCGACCACGCCACGGACCAATGCTTATGCAGCTCGCCGTAAGCATTCAGGCTATTGGCCGTCATTTCAATGCTGTCTCGCATGTTGAGGCGACGGCTCACCCCTTCGAATAAGTGGTTTTGCAGTCCCATCTTAGAATTCCTCCTCTACTTGAGCCTCTTCCATTTCTTCCACGACATCGGGTAGAATCGTGGCCAGTACAAGCGTGGTATTGTAGAGGTAAGGCGCCTTTGCCTCGGAGCCTGGCAGGAGCCGCATGACACCGCCGCTCACATGCGGCAGGCTTAGTTCCACCTCTTGGGTGTCGAGCACTTCCAGCAGACGGGCCAGAAACTTCAGATTGATCTGCAGTTCGGGTGCTGGCCCGTTTACCTGCGCTGGCTGCCACTCTGTAGCCTCACGGCCCCACTCGGGGCGAGACACAGCAACCGAGATGCGGTCGTCTGCGAACGAGAAGAAGGCTTGGTTTTTAGTCGAGAAGGGCCGCAGGCGCAGGGCCATAAGGCGAAGTACCTCCTTGTCTACTAGCACGGGTACCCGCTTGGGGTCGGGCAACAGATGGTTATCCACGGGCGGCATGGTGTCTTCTACCAACTGCGTGCTCAGGCGCACCAGCGGGTGTCCGAAGCTGAACTCGGCACTTGTCTCATTCCAGTTGACGACGACTTCCCCGCGCACCTCTTCGCGGCCCAGCTGGGCGATGAGTAAGCGAACAGCGGCCAGCGGCAACATCAGTTCGGCCTGGGCCGTGGTCTCGACTTCCCGCACCTCGCAGGAAGCGGCGAAGAAGCCGCCTGTAGCCTGAAGCACCGCCCGCTGGCCCCGCAGGCGCAGCAGGCCCGCCGTGTAGGCCTGGGATATTTTAGAAGAGGAAAGGATGCAGGGCTCAATCGTGAGCAGCGCTTTGTGCAGCGCCTTGGCTGGCAAGGTTGCCCGGTTGCCGAAGGCCTGTAGTTGCTTTGGTCGGGGAAAGTTGCTGCTGGCCTCACCTCCTTGGCGGAACTGGCCCTTGGGCCCAGTAATAACCAGCAGCTCATCTGCTGCTGCATAAAGAAAGCGAGTCTCTTGTTTGGGTGGCAACTGGCCCAGAATCTGGGTGAGCAGGCGAGCATCCACAACGGTGCTCATAGTGCCCGTGCTGTTGCCGGCCAGCGGCACCGTCGTAGATAAGGAGGTAGTGAGCGTGGTAGCCGTTAGGCGCAGGCTACCGCCTTCCGATTCCACGAGCACGCCAGCGGCGGCGGGAAGAATTGCACCCTCAAGGGAGAAAGCGGATTGCTGAACGAGTTGGAGGGCAGCTTTAAAGAGGCGGGGGAAGATGGCGAATTGCATAATCAGGTGGCAGAGTGCCAGGATATTAGGTTTGTACAATGAGTTCGAAAAGAGCCGAAAGAGCCCCGCTACTTCCGCAGCGGGGCGGGTAGGCTTAGGCGAGGGTCTGGTTACTTTGCAGGTGGCGCTTGCGGTCTTCCTTGGCGGCGAAGACATCGGGGTCGAGGTGCCGGCCTTTGGCCTCTCCCACCCAGGCCGCCTGTAGCTCAGCCAGCGTATCGGCACTCTTGAGCACATCAATCACAATGACCTTATCCAGCGGCTCCTCTTCGCTGCTTGGGGCGGGTGTAGCGGGTGCTGCCGGGGGTACCGAAGCCGGCGCGCTGGCCTCTGGTTGGGGGGCGGCCGGCGGGGTAGGGCGCGGCTCAGAAGCCTGCGGTTGCTCTACATCCGGATTCCGGCGGCGGTCAAAATCATCGGCCTCGTCTTCCCCATAAGCGCCAGCGGCGGACAGCTCCGAGAGCTTGAGCACGGCGCGGCTCATGGCCCTCTTCTCCGCCATTTCCAGGTAGTACTTGTTCTGGCTGGTATCCTTGCAGGCCGAGCCGAAGGTTTCGATGGCGGTGAACTTGGCACCCACGGGCTTCTTGGCAATGGCCTTCACGGCCGCGTAATCGGCCTGGGCGGCGCAGATTTCGTAGGTAATGCGGATGCCCACGGCAGCGGCAATCTTTTCGATGCCCGTGCGGCGGATAATGGTATAGTGCTGGTGCTTATGCACGTCCTCTTTTAACAGACCGTATTCTGTAAAGAGGCGGTTGAGCTTGTCGCGTTGAGATTCAGTTTTCTGACTTTCCATATATTTGCGTCTGTAATCGGGTTTCGTGAAGGATTCCTGGTTGAAGGATTGGCGGCGCTACCTTGTGGAGAGGTAGCGCCGCTTTCCGTTTTAGCCGGCGTCGGCCAGTACCGGGGCGGCTACCTGCGCCGGGGCCAGGTGCTGGGCATCCTGCGTGGTGAGCGAGTAGGCCCGCGGGGTGCAGCTGCCCAGCATGAGGGCGCAGATGATCAGCACCAGCCCCAGGGCTATCTTTTCGAGGCGGTTAGCCCGGCGGGCCTTGGCCTGGGCCTGAGCAGTCAGGCGGGGGTGAGAGGTAAGCGAGGGCATGGGCTGTAAGGGGTAGAGGGCGAAGAATCGGATTAAGCAGTGGCGTAGTCGGCCGGCGGGCTGATGACCATGCTCACCCCGAAGTGAGCCCGCTGCGCAGCCGCTACCTGTAGCTGGCGGGCTTGGGTGTCTTCCTGCACGGCCCGCATGTAGATGCTCCAGGCGGTTTTCTTTTCCTGTCGCAGGGTGGAGAGCAGCAGGCCGGCCTGCTCTGCTGCGGTGCCTGCTAGGGCGTGCTGCGTCAACAGGTGGTCGTAGAGGTGCTGCGCCCCAGCGTGCCGGTTGGCAGCCTGGTAGTACTCGGCGCGGGCAGTGGTGAGCTTGTTGGAGAGCATGGCAGTGAAGGATGAAGGGTGAAGGATTAGGCCGTGGCGCGGCACAGAAAGCGCCAGCCGCTCAGACCCTGTATTTCGTAGTTGGCAGTCACGATGCGGTAGCACAAGCGACCTTTAAAATCAATGAATAGGGCAGTCTGGACAGTCATAATTCAAGCGGCTTCTTTATCGTAGTGAGCGGATTGTTGTAGCGTAATTGCTTTTTCCAGGCGGGTGTATTCCCAGTCGATTTCGGCCCCGCGGAGCCGGACTAAATGCGGCTTCAAGCCTACCCGCTCATCCCGGCTTACCCGCTTGTCTCGAATGAGCGTGAGCAGACGGTTGTAGCCAGGCCCATCCAGTGGCTGATTCATCCGACTGGCTCGAACCTGCTCTTTTAGCCGATGCACCAGGGCCTGCTTTTCGGCAATGCCCAGGAAGGGCAGCCGCTCCCGGGTGGCCTCTACCCGGCCGGCCGGCAGCAGCGGATTGCTCAGCCAATAGGTCAGGGCGGCATCCGTCTGGGAATAGGTGCAGGGCACGGAGACTTGCTGAGCAGGGTCAAGGGCGGAAGCGAGACGCATGGAGTTAAGAGGCTATCCGCATCGGGGCGGCTGGGTACTTGTTGAGGCGCAAGGCTTGCTTATAGTCGATGCAGGACTTGCGGGAATAGCTCACTGATCGGCCGTGGGTGCTGTACTTGAGCAGGGTGCCAGGGCGCTTGCGCTCCTCAATGAGGGTAGTGCGCGACTTAATGCCGGTGAGCTTGAGGGCCGTAGTGGTATCTACCTCGTCATCAGTAGTTTCCACATAAGCTTTTAACCTTTCTGCTAGCTCATCTACGCGGGTAGATAGCTGCTGAAATTCTTCTGGGGTGACGAAGGAGAGAGTAGCCATTAGGGAGAGGCTTAAGCGTTGATCTTCTTTTTGGAAGTGCGGCGGTGTAACTCTTTCTGCACTACAAAGCGGGTTTCATCAGCCAATTCAGGCTCTTCTTGCACGATTTCGTGTGCGCGGCGGTGTAGCTCTGCTTCTGGAGCGAGTTGCACCGCATGGGGCGGCAAGTGCTTAGTTTCCACCTCCGTCAACTGGGAAAGATTAACACGTCCAGTTAGGTGGGGCAGGCTATTCACGCAGTAAGCAGGGTTAGCGAACTGCCGAATTGCTTCCTCAGAAACAATGATTTTACCATCTACAACCGCGGCTTTTAAACGGCCGATGGAAACATACTTTTTGATGGTGTTCTTGCTCAGCTTGAGGCGTTTCTGCAAACGATCATCGTAGTCCAAGCCAGGAGTCATCTTATCCGAGAGATAGAAAAGCCGCCCGAGCACTTCCTCTTTGGCAATCCGATCAAGCATAGAAGCATGCTGCTCAGTAGCTGGGATGAGGTCGAAGCCAGGCGAACTGGCGGAGAGAGCGAGAGCAGTCATCATGAAAAAGGAGTAATGAGTTGGAGACGCTTTGTGATTATTGGAGAAAGTTGGAGATACAGGGCAAAAAAATTAAGCAGCTCGCTCCACTTGGGCAGCCTTTTCAATTAGCCATTCCTTGTGAATATCCTTCATAGTTACCTTTTCACCATTCAACTGACGACGAAGGCATTCATTCCGAATAGCCTTGTTGACTTGCTCCGGTACCTCCACCTTCATGATGATAGGCTTGTCTACTTCTAAGGTTCCCATGATGGTCTATTTTGGTTTGGTTTGACAAGTTTATTGGTAATACTTGGAAATACCTAGTAATGTTTGGAAGTAATTTCTAATAACTCCAAGTTATCTCTAGCATTGCGAAGGCATACCCCCGCTTTCGCCATGAAAACACTAGACGAACACTCTACACAAGCGACACGACTAAAACAGCTACGCCGCCTAGCAGGGCTATCCCAAGAGGCTGCAGCAAGGCAAGTAGGCGTTTCTGACGCATCTATATCCTTATATGAGAAGGAAGAAACGATGCAGATTAAAATGCCAGTCCTGAAGAAGCTGGCAGAGATTTATCATACCACGCCTGAGTACATTGAAACCGGAGTACGGACGGGCAAAGAATCCTTTAATAGTATGCCTACACGCATTCTTATCAAAGACCAACGAAATAACCCTCTAATACTGCTAGTGCCACATAAAGCGGAGGCTGGTTATCGGCAGAATATGAATGACGAGAAGTATCTAGGTCAGCTGGATACTATTTCTCTACCAGGCTTTACCGGAGGTGATTTCCGTGCTTTCGAAGTAAGTGGCACCAGTATGGAGCCAACCTTCAGCCCTGGCGACTTGGTTATCTGTGAGCACATTGAACGGCCTGAAGACATTCAAGATGGTCAGGTATATGTCCTGGTGACCACCGAGGGCATTTGCATCAAGCGCGTAACTAACCTAGTTACCAAAAAAGGCTATCTCATTATTGAGTCAGATAATCCACAGTTTAAACCTGACATCATTCAACCCGAAGAAGTGCTGGAGATGTGGTTGTACCGAAAGAAATTGACAGTTTAGATTGTTATATATGACTCTACTGCAAGTAACGTCTGCTGATATAATTGTTTGGAGGGATATACTACTGCCAATATTTTATGTTGGCGGTGTTATATATGGATCTATAATACTAACTAAACAGGTAGCAGCTCTGAAAGAGCAAGTAAACTCTCAAAAGGAAATTATTGATAGAACGAAAACTTATTTCGAAATATTCGATCTCAATAAGATAAAAGAGTATGCTAAGCTAACTGAAGAGAACGCACAACTCAAAACCGACAAGGTATTGGAGGAGTTGAACAAGAAGATAGAAGAGAAGGAACAGCGGGCCAATGAGCTAGAGGAGAAGCATTCTATACTTTTGACTTCTAATCAGAAGCTTGAAGAAGAGCTATATACGCGAAGGCAAAAGATGGAGAATGCTTTGTCAGAAATGGGGAGGAGGATGTTAGAAGTTGAACTGAGAAGTACATTTCCTGAATTTTATGCTATAACTCCATATTCGAATTGGCAGCAGGATACAGGAGGTAGATTCGGCAAGGATGTTCAGTCCTTAGTTTGCCAGTTCATAGATGAAACATTTCCGAACGAAGACAATGTACTTACACCTGTAATAGATCAAAATAATAGATTGTTCAACTATGTAAAGGATAGAAATGAATTCTTTGCTGATTGCTATAATAAAGATTCGAAAAACTTAGAACGTGCGTTAGTTCAACGTGTCTATTTTCAGAAGCTTACGCAATGGGCTGCTGATTATTTGAAAATTAGGAAGTTTCTAAAAGAGCAAAGTATCTGATGCCGGCTACTTTCAAAATAACGCTGGCTCACAAAGCCAACGCCGATGGGCTATTCCCGGTGTGGCTGCGCATCACGGCCAACCGAATCGTGCGGTATGCCCCCGTAGGCATTGAACTACTGGAAAAGCAGTGGAACCCTGCCGGCAAGCTGGAGAAGGAGAACTGGATCAAGACCAGCCACCGGGAGGCTAGCCAGTTGAACGAAGACCTGGTGCAGGTGCTGGCTGATGCCAAGCGCCTAGCCAAGGAGAACCCTACGGCCACCGCTGACGAGCTAAAGCAACTCTTTCTTACCCGGCATCAACCGAAACCCCAAGCTCCTGCTGTTACCACTGACTTTGTAGCCTTCATGCAGCAGAGCTTAGAGCAGGTAGACAAGAAACTATTTGCCCCAGCTACCTACGAGGCCCGCGCAGTAGTCATTAATAAGCTGGCGCAGTGGCGCCCAGTGCTGCCCTTTGCTGACCTCTCGGAAGAGTTGATGGCTGAGTATGAGGAACACCTGAAGGAACTGGGCAACAACCCCACCACGCGGAAAAAGAACCTGAAGATGGTGCGGCTCTACATCAAACGCGCCATCAAGCAGAAGCTGCTCAGCCGGGACCAGGACCCGTTGGAAGACTACGTGATGCCCAAGGCTACCCCGAAGCGCGTGTGGCTGACGGACCAGGAGCTAGCTGCCTACGAGCGGGTACACTTGCCTCAGATGCAGCACCTGGCCCGGCTCACGTACCTGATGTGCTTTTACCTGCATGGGAGTAGGGTAGGGGCCGTGCTGCGCTTGAAGTGGAAAGACCGGCAGTTCGGCCGGGTATACTTCACCATGGATAAAGGCGACACGGAGAAGTCCGTAGCGGAGTCGGCCCAGCTCACGGCCATTCTGGATTCCTTGGTGCCGGAAGGGGGAGCCAACCCCAACGCCTACATTCTGCCCTGGTTGGATAGCAACTACGACCAGCTGCCCGAGCGGGACCAACTGCAGCGCATGAAGAAGGCCACGTCCAAGCTCAATAAGAATATCAAGATGGGAGCCGAGAAAACCGGCATCACCAAAAAGCTCAGCACGCACTCTTCCCGTCGTACCTTGGCCACGGAATCCGACCGGGCCAACGGCGGCGACCTGGGCAAAGTCGGTGCCATGCTCGGGCACAAGCAGCGTAGCACCACCGAAATCTACGTGGACCGCTACAACAATGCGGAAGTGGATGAGGCCGCCGAGAACGTGTACAAGCGCCGGCCCATGCCGCTGCTTAAGGCTGGGTAAAACAAACAGGTAAAACAGGGGTAAAACAAACCCTGAACACCACCGAACACCAAGGGCTAACTCGAGCCGCGAACCTTCGTCGAGTACCTGAACACGGCATGTTCAGTAGGGATGTTCAAATCGAGTGGTACAGTTGGGCCCACCAAACCGGACTTACCACGCTTTGCTGTGGTAAGTCCGGTTTTATGTTTGCTGCTGGTAGCTGATAACGAGGAGATTACAGCGAGAATTGTGTTTTGGCGCCCGGTTCGATAAAGGCCAATTTCAGGTGCGAAGGCAATGCCGTTTGGATGGACCATGTGTTGGAGTTTTTGGCGGGTAATCAAATCTGATTTCTCCCACATAATGAGTAGGTTAGCCGTCATTTCGACAGCGAAATCAGTGTAATTTTCCAGGTTCGATAAGTTTGAGCCCAAGCTTTGGTAAGTAGCTTGCAAAGGCTCTAGTTCCTCGGCTATAAGTTTGCGGCTGTACTTCTGGTAAGTAGCCTGGTCGAGTTCCCCGAGTGCGTAGCGATTTTCCATCTTCTCCAGCTTGTTTTGAGCTTGCTTAAGGGAAGTTTCTATTGCTTTCCTCTCTAGCGCGCCTTCTTGGTTAAGCTGGGTAAAGACTGTAACCGTTAAGGCTTTTAGGGGCGCTATCAAATGCGGGAGGAGCGTATACTCGCGAAGGAGGTCCCGATAGGCCGTATGAAGTTGACGGGCACCAATGTTGAGCTTGCACCCAACTGTATTGCATTTGTAGTACCAAAGCTTTTTTGCTTTGACTTCATACCCGGTGAGCGGTTTGCCGCACCGATGGCAGCGCACATGATGCTTCAGTGGCAATGGCGAAATCTCCTTCGCGTGTGCATGCCCATTCTCCCATTGTTTTTGAAGCCTGTTCAGTTGGAGAAACCGTTCAGGCGTAATCAGGGCAGGGTGACGTCCTTCGATTACGGCGCCATCAAGGCTACTATGGCGGATATAGCCGCAGTAAAAGGGATTTCGGAAGGTTTGTCCCAATAGGCCCTTCGACATCTTTACACCCCGCTTACGCAACCAGGCTAGTAATTGCGTGTTGCTGAGGCCATCTAGTAGATTCTCCTAAACTGGATTTGACAAATCTTGCTGGATGACAACTGCAAGCCCGTAGCATTTACCCTAGAAGAATAATCGATACACAAAGTTACCTTCGCTACGTAGTTGCTCTCATCACCCCATATTACTCTTTAGTGAGAATTTTTCAGTTCATCTTCCTACTATTGGCCATGCCGCTAAGTGGGAAAGCGTTCGTTAGCGACAGCCTACTTACTGAACTGAACCAGGAGTTGGCGCGCCGGCCACAATACGACCGACAGTACTGGGAGCATATTACCAAGCTAACTACTGACTTCTACGCGCACCGACCAGTAGATGCCACGAAATTCCAGCTAGGCCAGCGGGTATATGAAGCGTATAGCGCCTTCAAGCACGATTCCGCTTTTGCCTACTCTCAGCACCTTATGCGCATCGCGCAGCAGCTTAATAACCGGGAAAAGTTGGTAGCAGCGAAGCTTAAGCTGATAAACACACAGCTCTCGGCCGGCTTGTTTAAAGAAACATTTGATATTCTGGCACCTATCCGCTCCCGCGACCTGACAGTGGCGGAAAGGTTGGAGTTTTACGCGCTGAATGTACGGGCCTACAATGAGTTAGGCAGTTACAACCAAGATGAGGTGTACCAACCCATCTATCGGGTGAAAGCGCGGGCTTATACGGATAGTATGCTGCAGATTAGCCCAGCCGGCTCTTACGAAAGCCTGACCGCTCAACTCTATCTGGCCAAACAGGCAAACGACTTACCGACCGGCAGCACGGTGTATCGGCAATTACGGCAGCTACCAAACCTTACCCTGCACCAATTAGCCATTAGCGCGACCAATACAGCCACCCTCTACCAAAGTGTTGGCCAGGAAGATAAAGCCTTCGAGTTACTCTTGGTAGCAGCCATTGCCGATATCAAATCGTCAACCAAAGAAACGGCTGCTCTGGCTCTAGTAGCTAATTACAGCTACCAAAAGGGCGACCTTACCAATGCGTACGCTTTTATCAAAGCCGCTCAGGAAGACGCTGCTTTCTATAACGCCCGTCAGCGCCAGTTGCAGAACAACAAGTTTGCCGCCGTCATCGACGGGCGCAAGGTGGACATCATAGAGAATCAACGAAAGTCCTTAAAAACATACGCCTTACTGGCCACTGGCCTGGCTGGGCTGGTTGCTGCGTTTGCGTTCGTTATTTTCACCCAGTTGAGTAAGCTGCGCAAAGCCAGTCGGCTAATTGCGGCCACGGTGCAGGAACTGCGGGACCGTAACAGCGTTCAGCAACAGCTAAACCTTGAATTAAACCAGTCTAACAGCAACCTCGCGGCCGCGAACGCCAAATTGGTGGAAGACAATAAAATCAAAGAAGAGTATATAGGCTATTATTTTCACTACAACACCCACTATCTCAACGAACGGGAAGCCCTCAAAAAGAAGCTAGCGACTTTGCTAGAAACCAAACAATTAGCGGGCATTCAGCGGCTTATTGATGGTATTAATGTCAAACGGGAGCGGGGGGAGTTGTTCAAGGACTTCGACGCCAGCTTCTTGCGGCTATTTCCCGATTTCATCAAGCAGTTTAATACTTTATTTAAGGAAGAAGACCGCGCTCAACCAGATGAAGGGCAGTTACTCACGGCGGAACTAAGGATTTTTGCCTTGATACGTCTCGGTATACAAGACAGTGAGCAAATTAGCCGCATGTTAGGCTACTCGATTAATACGATATACGTCTATAAGACCCGGGTGAAAAACCGCGCCATCGTGCCTAAAGAGGAATTCGAAGCCCGAATTCAGGCCATTCAAGCCTTTTGACCCAAGGAGGTAGGCTCCTAACCCGATACTACGTTGAGTAACAGCCAAGGGCTGTGCCTGGAAAAAGTACAATAGTTATATAGCAGCCCGTAATTAGCGGCTAGAGTTTACATGAACCAGTCAGCCTTAACGACTCACGCTGTGCTCCTCCACCTAGGGCAAAGGGATTAGTAAATTACTTACCGTTAAAATCAATGAGCCTACCGGCCGGCATCGCGGTACCCCTAGCCGGATGACTACTGAATCTGTTCCTGCCCTGGACTCTGCCAGTCGTATCGTTACCCCATCCGTTGCTCACTCCTGCATCTCTTCTTTGCCGATAGTCTACGCATAGTAGGGCTCTAATTTGCAGGGAGCTTGCGCCGACGCACCCGGCTCCTTGGTCCGACATTCCAGGTCGGGTGACGGCTATGTGAGAGGGCTTTACCTTCCCCCTGCTACCTCCGGGCATCGGTATTTACATGACACCTAACCTGTGTAATTACTGCCCTACCAGGAAGAAATCCTGACCTTACTTTTTTGTAAGCGCTATTACGCAACTTGTTGATTTACAATATAATTACATAGAAAGATGCCTATATTTTCTATACTTTACCCTTACTGTTTCTTAGTGATTCGCGTGGAAGCTTGATTTGTATAAGTAGAGCAGCCGATAGGAAGGCCATTGGTTCCAGACCGTGCGCCGCCTGGCAAAAAATGCCTCGTACTGTCCAGTCCTACTGGCTGCCCTTGATGCTCACTACGTTTCGGCCTTCCCTGTCCATCTGGCTTTTTCATCTCCTTCTGGCTACTGCTATCCCTACTACCTGGACTGGCTGAGAGCGCTTCTCTTCAACGCGTTGTAGTACCCTCGGATTGAGTGTGAAAAGGGGAGGGCTGCGTTAGACTTTTGCCTGGTCACCTCAATTATTTCTCAGAATTCCCTTGGTGCTGACTGTGGAAAAAACAATGGTAGCGGTCAAGCAAGCCGCGGAAATGCTAACGGCGGAACAGAGGCTCTGATATTAACTGCCGAAGGGGTATTTCCTGGTAAAGTACAGAATGTAGAGACTCATCGCGGTCAGTTGATTTCAAAATAATTGCCCCACACCTAGCCCTTAGTATTCCCACCTCCAATTCCCCCACCAATGAAAAAGAACCAGTACTACTTGCGAGCCGGAGCACCTCTTAAGGTATTCGCGCTCTTGGTTCCACTGGCACTGCCCCAGGCCATACTAGCAACGCCCGCCCGGAGTACTAAGCTACCGGCTCTGACGGTAACCTCCCGTTCGGCGGCAGATATACCAGTTTCGGGTCGGGTTACCCAAGCCAACGGGCAAGCTCTACCCGGCGTAACCGTGGTGGCGAAAGGTACTGCGCTGGGCGCTTCCACTGACGGCAACGGCAACTTCTCGCTGACTGTACCAGAGGGTAGCGTGCTGGTGTTCAGCTCCATTGGCTTTGCCTCGCGAGAAGTGACGGTAACAGGTCCGACGCTAAACGTGGTGCTGCAGGAAGACACTCAGTCGCTGAAGGAAGTGGTGGTGGTAGGCTACGGCACCCAGCGCCGCGAGGATGTAACCGGCGCTATTGCCTCGGTAACCGAGCAGGAAATCAAAACCCAGCCTGTAACGGGCCTCGATCAAGCCATGCAGGGCCGGGCCGCCGGCGTGCAGGTGTCGCAAAACAGCGGGGCACCGGGCGGCGGGGTATCCATCCGGGTGCGGGGCGTGGGCACCGTGGGCAACTCCGAGCCGCTGTACGTGGTGGACGGGGTGCCCTTTTACAGCGACGGGGACGGTCAGAACGGCAACTATCTGAACCTGATCAACCCCAACGACATTGCCTCCATCGATATTCTGAAGGATGCTTCGGCTACCGCTATCTACGGCTCGCGGGGCGCCAACGGCGTCGTGATTATCACCACCAAGCGGGGCAAGGCCGGCCGCACCAACATCAACCTTGATGCTTATTACGGGGTGCAGCAGGTGGCTCGCCGCGTGCCCCTGCTCAACGCGGCCCAGTTTGCGGAGCTGAGTAATGAGCTGCTGACCAATGGTGGGCAGCAGGTGAACAGCCAAGCCTCGGCCGGTAGCGCGGCCACCACCCCCGATTACAGCAACCCGGCCGCGCTAGGCCAGGGCACGGACTGGCTAAAGGAGATTTTCCGCACCGCACCTATTCAGAACTACAACCTGAACATCAACGGCGGTAACGAGAAAACGCAGTTTGCGCTGTCGGGCGGATTTTTCCAGCAGGACGGCACCATTATCGGCTCCAACTTCAAGCGCTACTCCCTGCGCCTGAACCTGGACCACCAGCTTAGCACTCGCATCAAAATAGGCAGCAGCCTGGGCCTGAGCCGCACGGAGTCGCGCATCGTGACCACCGACGAAGACACCCAGAGCGGCCTCGTATTCTTGGCGCAAACCCAGCTGCCTACCTTGCCCGTGTACCGCAACGGCACGTTTGCCGGGCCGGTGGGGCGCATTCAGTTCGTGGGCGACCGGTCGAACCCCGTGGGCCGGGCCCTGACGCTCGACAACAACCTGTACCGGAACCGGCTGCTGGGCAACACCTACGGCGAGCTGGAAATTGTGAAGGGGCTGCGGTTCCGGACCAACCTGGGCATTGATGCCTCCTTCCGGGAAAACTCATTTTTCGAGCCTTCCTACACCTGGGGTAGCATCGTGCACCCCACGGCCTCGCTGGGCCAGGGCCAGGCGCGCGAGCTGGTGTGGCTGACGGAAAACACCCTCACCTACAACCGCACCATTGGCGACCGACACGCCCTGACGCTGCTGCTGGGGCAGTCGGCCCAGAACTCGGAAAACCGCTACCTCAACGGCTCCGACAATGCCTACCCCTACAACACCTTGCAAGCCCTGAGCTCCGGCAGCGGCACGTACTCGGCTTCCTCGGGTGAGTTTGGCTGGTCGTTGGTGTCTTACATGGCCCGCGTCAACTACAGCTTCGCCGATAAATACCTGTTTACGGGTACCGTGCGGGCCGACGGCTCCTCGCGCTTCGGGCCGGAAAACAAGTACGGCGTGTTCCCATCGGGCTCGGTGGCTTGGCGCGTGAGCCAGGAAGAGTTTCTCAAGGACGTAAGCCAACTCAGCGACCTGAAGCTGCGGGTAAGTTACGGCGTAACGGGCAACCAGAACATTGGGCTCTACGAGTACGCTACCCTGCTCAGCGGCACGCAGCGCTACGTGCAGGGCAACAACATCGTGCCGGGCGTGGTGCCTACATCTTTGCCCAACCCCAACGTGCAGTGGGAACCCAACAAGCAGCTAGACTTCGGCCTGGACCTCGGCCTGCTGGACAACCGCATCGTGTTTACCGGCGACATCTACGACCGCCTGACCACCAAAATGCTGCTGAATCCGCCCGTAACGCCCTCTAGTGGCTACCTGGGCGCGGCCACGGTAAATGCCGGCAAAGTGCGCAACCAGGGCTTGGAGCTGGCCCTGAATACACGCAACCTGACGGGGCCTTTCACCTGGAATACCAACGCCAACATCAGCTTCACCCGCAACAAAGTGCTGGAGCTGATCAACAACCGGCCTATCATTTCGGGCGGCATTCTCACCCAGTCGGTAACGCGCACGGCGGTGGGCCAGCCCATTGGGGCCTTCTTTGGCTACGTGACGGATGGCATCTTTCAGACCACCGACGAGGTGCGCACCCACGCCATCCAGCAGCCGGGCACGGCCGCCGGCGACATCCGCTTCAAGGACCTCAACAACGACGGCATTATCAACGACCAGGACCGCGCTTACATCGGCAGCCCCATCCCGAAGTTCACGGCCGGCCTGACCAACACGTTTGCCTACAAAGGCTTCGATTTGAGCGTGTTCCTGTACGGGGTGTACGGCAACAAGCTGTTCAACGCCAACCGCATCTTCACCGAGGCCATGTCGGGGGCGGCCAACCAAACCACCCAGGTGCTGGACCGCTGGAAGTCGGCTGCCGAGCCCGGCGACGGTCAGACGCCGCGGGCCGTCTTCGGCGACCCCAACATCAACTCTCGCGTGTCGGACCGCTACATCGAGGACGGCTCCTTCCTGCGCGTGAAGAACGTGGCCCTGGGCTACACCTTCCCGGCCAAGTGGCTGGGCACTAGCACGGTGCACGCCCAAAGCCTGCGCCTCTACGCCACGGCCCAGAACCTGCTCACCTTCACCAAGTACTCGGGCTTCGACCCGGAGGTCGGCTCGTTTGGCCAGAGCAGCCTGCAAACGGGCGTCGATAATGGCGCCTACCCCGTGTCGCGCACCTTCACCGTGGGCCTCAATGTGGGCTTCTAATCTTCCCAATTCCCACCCCGCACTTGCTTACTGACATGAAAAAGATAGTTCCCCTTTTCGGCCTGGGCTTGCTGCTGCTAAGCACTGGCTGCGACAAGGACTTTATTGAAAAGCAGCCGGCCAACGACCTGGCGGCGGAAAACTTCTACAAAGACGAAGCCGACGCCCAGCGCGCCCTCAATGGCGCCTACCACGGCCTGCAGAAGTCGGGCTGCTACCGCTTGCGCCTGTGGACCCTGGACATTATGGCCGGCAACAGCATCGTGGGCGCCGGTGGGGCTAGTGATGGCCTCGAAACCCAACAGTTGGCCAACTTCTCGACCACCACCTCCAACCCCGGCGTGGCCGATATCTGGGGTACGCACTACCAAACCATTCTGGCCGTGAACGTGGTGCTGGAGCGGGTGCCGACCATCAGCATGGACGCCGCCAAGCGCGACATTATTCTGGGTGAAGCACGCTTCCTGCGGGCCTTGTCTTACTTCAACCTGGTGCGGCTGTTCGGCAACGTCCCCCTGATTCTAACCCAGCAAACCACCCGCGAGAGCCTGAACGTGCCCCGCTCGCCGGTGGCGGACGTGTACCGTCAGATTGAACAGGACCTCACGGCGGCCGAGCAGGTGTTGCCCGTCACGGCGGCCATCGTAGGCCACGCCACGCAAGGAGCCGCCAAGGGCCTGCTGACTAAGGTGTACCTGACCCAGAGCAAGTGGGCCGAGGCCGCCACCAAGGCCCAGGAGGTAATAGGCCTAGGGAAGTATTCCCTAAATTCCTCGTTCTCCGCCAACTTCGACCCCAATGCCGAAAACGGCTCGGAGTCGTTGTTCGAGGTGCAGTACGCCTACGACCCCAACAGCAACGGTTTCAGTGGGGCTGCCGTGTGCAACATGCGCAGCGAGTTCATGGCCCCGCGCAGCTCCAATATCACCTCGGGCGGGGGCTTCGGCTGGAACCAGCCCACAGCCGAGTTCGTGAGCCAGTTTGAGGCCGGCGACCGTCGCAAGGCCCTCACGGTTTTCTCCAACGGCGACCAGCTGGGCAGCTACACTTATTCCGCCAACAGCTCTATCACGGGCTTCAACACCCGCAAGTTCGTGGTGCCGCTGAGTTCGGGCGTGCAAACCGGCTTTGCAAACGACCCCCTGAATACGGTGGTGCTGCGCTACGCCGACGTGCTGCTGATGCAGGCCGAAGCGCTCAACGAGCAGGGCCAAACTGCCGCTGCCCGCACGCCTCTCAACCAGGTGCGCGCCCGCGCCGGCCTGCTGCCCCTGACCACCGCCAGCCAGACTACCCTGCGTGACGCCATTATGAAGGAGCGCCGCCTTGAATTAGCCTTCGAGAACGGGGAGCGGTGGTTTGATTTGATTCGCTCCAAGGACAACAGCGGCCAGATTCGGGCCCTGTCCTTCCTGCGCTCCTTGGGCTCGCCCAACGACCAGTACGGCGTGGGCCGGGGCAACATCAGCGAGAAGTATCTGCTGCTGCCCATCCCGCAGAATGAGCGCGACAACAACTCAGCCATCGACCAGAACCCTGGCTATTAAGCATCTGGCGGTCAGCCCGGCCATTCCCTGGTTTTTCGGAGGTGGGACAACGAAGAACCGGCCCGTGGGAGTGCGTCGGCTGGCTTAGCCATTCTTTTCTCTTCTTATGCTGAAGTATGTACGCGGCACCATGCTGCTCCTGGGGTGGCTGGCGGCTACTGCCGGGCAGGCAGCTCCGGGCGGAATTATCGGCCGCCTCGACACGGACAAGGCAGCCTACGCCCCCGGCGCACCGGTCCGTTTTACAGCCGACCTCCAGCCTGCCGGCGTCACGCAGCTGGTGGTGAGCTACTACCACCTGAGTACGCTCCTGAACCAGCAGCGCGTAGCCGTGGGCGGCCGCAGCGCCCAGTGGACCTGGCAGCCACCGAAAACCGACTACCAAGGCTACTTGGTGAAGGTGGAAGCCCGCAACGGCGCGCAGGTGCTGGACCAGGCTACCACGGCCGTAGATGTCTCCTCAGATTGGCGGCGGTTTCCGCGCTACGGCTTTTTGTCGAAGTTCGGGAAACTGTCGGCTGGCCGGATGGACAGCGTGATGCAGCAGCTGACGCGCTACCACCTCAACGGCCTGCAGTTTTACGACTGGGGCGACAAGCACCACCAGTCGCTGGCCGGCACCCCGGCCGCCCCCGCCCCCGAGTGGCGCGACCTGGCCAACCGGCCTACCTACCTAGCCACGGTGCAGGGCTACATCGAGCGGGCCCACCGGGCGGGCATGAAAGCCATGTTCTACAACTTGCTCTACGGAGCCTACCCCAATGCCGCGGCCGATGGCGTGCGCCCCGAGTGGGGCCTCTATAAGGACAGCCTGCACGCGAAGCGGTACGCCTTCGATGGGTTTCCCAAGGGCTGGGAAGCGACGGGCCTCGACATGCAGGACCCTGGCAACGCCGGCTGGCAGCGCTACCTCCTCGCCGAGATGGACAAGGTGTACGCCGCCCAAGGCCTGCACTTCGACGGCTGGCACGTGGACCAGGTGGGCGACCCGGGCCGACTCTACACCTACGCCGGCCAGCATACGGACCCCAGCAAAGCCTTCGGCGCTTTCCTGGTGGAGGCGAAAAAGGCCCAGCCCACGCGCCCCCTGGTGATGAATGCTGTGAACCAGTGGGGCCAGGGGCAGATAGCCCAGGCGCCGGTGGAGTTTCTGTACTCGGAGTTGTGGACGGGCAACGAGCAGTACCGCAGCCTAGGCCAGGCCATTCAGTACAATGACTCGTTGGCACCGGGCAAGCGCACGGTGCTGGCGGCCTACATCAACCGCGACAAATCCAAGCAGGCGGGCTTGTTCAATCCCGCTAGCGTGCTGCTGGCTGACGCCGTAATTTTTGCCTTCGGAGGGGCTCACATCGAGCTGGGGGAGCACATGCTCGACACGGAATACTTCCCCAACAGCAAGCTGCAGCTCACGCCCCAACTGCAACGCCAGGTGCAGGCCTACTACGATTTCGCGGTGGCTTACGAAACCCTGCTGCGTGGGCCCAGCCGGACGTTCACCCCCGTGGCTATTGGCGGCGACGCGGCCCTGGCCGCTTGGCCGCCACAGTTCGGGCACGTGGCTGCCGTCGGGGCTAGGGCTGAGGGCCGGCGGGTAGTGCACCTGCTCAACTTTACCAATGCTACTACCCTGGAGTGGCGCGACAACCAAGCCCAACAGCCCGTACCCACCCTGCGCCGCAACGTGGCGGTGCAGCTGGCGGCTCCCACGAAAATCACCAAAATCTGGGCTGCCTCCCCCGACTCGGGGCAGGGGGTTCCGCAGTCCATTCCCTTCACGCAGCAAAACGGGCAGGTGCGCTTCACGGTGCCCAGCCTGCAGTACTGGACCATGCTGGTCCTAGAATCTTAGCTCTAACCAATTCTCACCCGCATTTCCCACCTCATTTTCATTTGGTCTCATGAACACCCGGTTGATTTCCTCCAGCAGCCTCTCGCGCCTGCTGTCCCTGAGCACCGCCTTGCTGATCCTGCTGGTCACGGGCCTGCTGGCCAGCTGCCAGCAGTACGATGACTACGCGCCCGCGCCCGCCACGGTGCAGACGCTGAGCGTGTCGACCACTACGCCCACCCTCAACCAGGCCAACGCCGACAATCAGGCCATTGCCTTTACCTGGACCACGGGCACCAACGAGGGCACGGGCGCTGCCATCGACTACACCCTGCAGCTGGCCGTAAAGGGCACCAACTTCGCCAGCCCCGTGGAAGTGCCCATGGCCCGCGGTACTACCTCGCAGGCCTACACCAGCAACGCCTTCAGCACCCTGCTGCTCAACCGCCTGAACCTGGCCGCTGGTACCAGCCGCGAGATTGAAGTGCGCGTGAAGGGCCAGGAAGCCAGCAACCAGAAAGCCCCGACGTACTCCAACGTGGTTACCGTTACGGCTACGCCCTACCAGCCCCTGACCAACCTCTGGATTGTGGGTGACGCCACGCCCAACGGCTGGGATATCGGCAACGCCACGCCCCTGGTGCGCAGCAGCACCGATGCCTCGGTGTTCACCTACACGGGCAACCTGAAGGCTGGCGAGTTCAAGATTGCCACGGCCAAGGACTTCAACGCCCCGTTCTACCGCCCCACCACCAACCACCCGCCGCTGACGGCCACCGCCGTGCAGCTCTCGGCCGGCAACCCCGATAACAAGTGGGAAATTACCACCGCCGGGGCCTACACCATCACGCTCAATGTGCGGACCATGACCATTTCCATCGTGGGCTTCACGCCACCCACGGCCCTGTGGATGGTGGGCGACGCCACGCCGGCCGGCTGGAACATCAACGCGCCGACCCCCATGACGCGCAGCAGCACCAACCCCAACGTCTTCACCTACACGGGCCCCTTAACGCCCGGCGAGTTTAAGTTTCCGGTGGCTACCGGCAACTGGGGCACCGACTACTACATGCCCCTGGTAGACCAGCAGCCCCTGACTGACACCGGCGTGGACTTCGTGCGCGGCGGTAGCCCCGACAAGAAGTGGCGCGTGACCGTGGCCCGCACCTACACAATTACCCTCGACACGTTCGCCAAGACTATCATTATTAAGTAGTCTATCAGGCAGCAGCTCTTGCGTGTCAGGAGCTGCTGCCTATCTAGTTTCCACCCAAGTTTGCTACTCCTATGCCAGCTTCTACCCTAAGAACTTCCCCCGTGCCGCTTCCCGTCTGGCGGCGCGCCTTGTGTGGGGCTGCGCTCCTGCTCAGCACAGCTGGCGCCCACGCGCAAACTATTAGCGCGGTGCAGTCGGACAAAGCTCGGTACGCGCCGGGTCAGGCCGTAGCATTCAACGCGACCATCGACGCGCCTCAAGCAGGCCTTACACTGGAAGTAAAGTATCTGCATGGCCTAGGCGTAGTAGCGCAGCAAACCGTAACCGCGGCCAACAGCTCGGCCACGTGGTCGTGGACGCCGCCCGCCACCGACTACCAGGGCTACCTGGTGGCCCTGACCCTGAAAAACGGCGCTACGGTGCTGGACGAAACTACGCTGGGCGTGGACGTGTCGTCGGATTGGGCGCGCTTTCCGCGTTATGGCTTTCTCTCCGAGTTTGGTCCGAAAACCAGCGCCCAGCTGGATGCCATGGTGCAGCAACTCAACCGCTACCACCTCAATGGCTTGCAGTTTTACGACTGGATGGATCAGCACCACCGGCCTCTGCCCGGCACGGCGTCAGTTCCCGCCACCTGGAACGACCTGGCCAACCGCCCCACGGCGCTGGCTACCCTGGCCGGCTACATCGACCGGGGCCACGCCCGGAACATGAAATCGTTGTTCTACAACCTGGTATACGGAGCCTACCCCAGCGCTGCGGCCGATGGCGTGAGCGACACCTGGGGCCTCTACCGCGACGCTAGCCACGCCAACCGCTACACTATTGGCGGGCTGCCGGGTAGCTGGGAGGCCAGCAGCCTCAACGTTCTGGACCCGGCCAATGCGGCCTGGCAGAACTATCTGCTCAACGAGCACGGTAAGGTATATGACGCTACCAGGCTGAGTTTCGATGGCTGGCACATGGACCAGGTAGGCGACCCGGGCACCGTGTACACCTACGGCGGGCAGGTAGCTAACCTGCCCACGGGTTTCCGGAGCATGATCGACGCCGCCAAAGCGGCCCGGCCAGCCAAATCCTTGGTGATGAATGCGGTAAACCAGTTCGGCCAGAGCCAGATTGCGCCCGGCCCGGTAGATATCGTGTACACGGAAATGTGGACCGGCAACGAAGAATACAGCAGCCTTGGGCAGGTGATTCGGGATAACGAAGCCGCGGCGCCCGGCAAGCGCAGCGTGCTGGCCGCCTACGTCAACCGGGGCCGCTCGGGTAGCACGGGCTTTTTCAACGATGCCAGTGTGCTGCTGGCCGACGCGGTGATTTTCGCCCACGGCGGATCCCACATTGAGCTGGGGGAGCACCTGCTCGGCAACGAGTATTTTCCCAACAATAACCTGCAGATGTCGGCCCTGCTGCAGTACAACCTCACCGCTTATTACGACTTCCTGACGGCCTACCAGAACCTGCTGCGCGGGCCCGACCGCACCTTTGCCTCCGTGGCCCTGACCGGCACCAACGTGCAGGCCTGGCCACCGGCGCTGGGTAAGGTAGCCGCCCTGAGCACCACCGTCGGCGGCAGTCAGGTATTTCACCTGCTCAACTTCCGTGATGCCCGCACCCTCAACTGGCGCGACGACAACCAGGTGCAGCCCATTCCTACCCCCGTCACCAACCTCAACCTCAGCTTTCCGCTGGGCACGGCCGTTACCAAGCTCTGGGTGGCCTCGCCTGATATTAACCGCGGCCTGCCCCGCCAGCTCACCTTCACGCAATCGGGCGGCACGGTTTCTTTCCAACTCCCAGAGTTGAACTACTGGACCATGGTAGTAGCGGAAACGGGCACCGTAACGGCCGCTGCGCCCGCGCCTAAGCCGGAGCTGGCCTTCACCGCTGCCCCCAACCCCTTCCACGGCACAACCACCCTCCGCTTCACCCTACCTAAAACCGAAGCCATCGAGCTGAGCGTGTACGATTTGCGCGGGCGGCTAGTCGCCCGGCTGCGGCAGGGTATGCTGGCGGCCGGAGCCCATGAGGTAGCCGTGCCGGCCGAGGCCGTGGCGGCCGGCGTGTACGTGTGCCGGCTGCAGGCGGCCTCCGGCACGGTTACCCAGCGGCTGGTCAAGCTCGACTAGCCGCGGATTTCTTCGTCGCACCGGCGCCGAGGGCTTTTGCGCCAGTAGGCCGGGTGCTTTCACGCAGTTGCTTATTCATGAAATACTCCTTTTTGTCGGCTGGCTTGGCGCTGGGGCTAGTGCAGCTTATGGCCTGCCAGACCCCCAAACCCATGGGAAAATCTACTGCAGCCCAGCCCGGGGCGTCGCCACCCGCCCCGGCCGCGCCCATCTGGCAGTCGGCGGCCTACGCCCTGTATCCGGATAGCGTGGTGCAGGGCCAGTTTGTGGCGCGGGCCCAGTCGCGCACGGCCCTGACTTCCAACTACCAAAGCCCCACCAATGCTTTCCAGGACCCGCGCGTGACGTTCAAGTTCAGCCTCAATGGCAAGGACAACGAAATGGCGCCCGGCCAGGACCACCTGGTAGTGGCCCTGCCCCAAGCCGGTAGCGCCGCCGTGGAAACCCCGCTGCTCACCTTCGGAACGCGCTTCATAGACCAGACGCTGGTACCCGCCAACACCTACCTGGCCCCGAACACTCCGCTGAAAATCCGCCTCGACCTGCGCCCGGTGCTGATGGCTTTTCGGGAGCATGGTTATTACACCACTTACAAGGGCGAAAAACTCTATCAGCAGGATTTCAAAAAGGTGTTTGTGGCGGGCTCCGTGGCTCCGCTGAGCTGGGACTTCGATAACCTGGTGAACAAGCCAGAGCTAGAGTTGAAAGACCCCGATGGAGATGGCATCTACGAGGTTACGTTGCTGCTGAATCAGCCCACCCAGGCGCCCAGCACCGCCGGGCAGTGGCAGCAGATGATTAATACCGATGACTTCCCACAGTATCATTCCGACTACCCTCTGCTGGATGCGCTCTACAACCTGGGCCTAGAGGAAGCCCGCCGTGCCGTGGAGCCGGACAGCACCTTCCGCACCGGCAAGGAGTGGGCCGGCGTCTGGACCCGCGACATCAGCTACTCTATCATCTTGGCCCAGGCCATGCTGCAGCCCAAAGTAGCCATGAACAGTCTGCTGCGCAAAGTCTCTAAGGACGGCCGCATCATTCAGGATACAGGAACGGGCGGGGCCTACCCCTGCTCCACGGACCGCATCATCTGGGCCACGGCGGCCTGGGAAATCTACAAGGTGACGGGCGACGAGCAGTGGCTGCGCCGGGTGTATCCCATCATCAAGCACTCTATCGAAGACGACCAGCAGAACGCCTACGACCCCGTAACCGGGCTGGTGCGCGGCGAGTCGTCGTTTCTGGACTGGCGCGAGCAAACCTACCCACGCTGGATGCAGCCGGTGGACATTTATCAAAGCGAAAACCTGGGCACCAACGCCGTGCACTACCAGGCCAACGTGGTACTGGCCCAGATGGCCCGCCAGCTGGGTCAGCCGGCCGTAGCTGCCAAGCATGAGCAGGTAGCGGCCCGCATCAAGCAGGGCATCAACCAGCATTTGTGGCAGCCGGAGCGGGGCTACTACGGCCAGTACCTCTACGGCCGTACCCACCTAGTTCTCTCGCCCCGGGCTGAAGCACTAGGGGAGGCCCTGGCCGTGTTGTTTGACGTAGCTGAGGGGGAGAGGGCCAGCCAGGTAGTGGCCCGCACGCCAGTTACACCCTACGGTATTCCGTGCATCTCACCCCAGATTCCTGGCCTGCCGCCCTACCACAACAATGCCGTGTGGCCCTTCGTGCAGAGCTACTGGGCCCTGGCTGCCGCCAAAGCTGGCAACGAGCAGTCGGTGCTGGAAAGCATGGCGGCCGTGTACCGGCCGGCAGCTTTGTTCCTCACCAATAAGGAAAACTTCGTGGCCAGCAACGGCGACTTCGCGGGCACCCAGATTAACTCTAGTAACATGCTCTGGAGTCTTTCGGGCAACTTGGGGCTGGTGTATAAAGTGCTGTTCGGCCTCGATTGGCAAGCTGACCGGCTGGTGTTCCGGCCCTTCGTGCCCCAGGCCTTGCGGGGCACCCGCACGCTCACGGGACTGCGCTACCGGGGCGCGGTGCTAGATGTGGAGCTGCAAGGCTTCGGCAATCAGATTCGCACCATCACCCTCGATTCGCAGCCGCTAGCCGAGGATGCAGTACCCGCCTCCCTCACCGGCCGCCACCACGTGCGCATTGTGCTGACGAATCAGGCGCCGGCACCTGCCCCGGTATATCGGAGCCCCGTGGTATTCTCGCCCGAAACGCCGGTAGTGGCCTACGAGGCCGGCCGCCTGCGCTGGGCACCGGTAGCTGGGGCTACGGCCTACCAAGTACTGCGCAACGGTCAGTTTGCGGCCCGCACGACCGAAACCGAGTTTGCGGTGCCCGCCGGCGCCTACGCCGAGTACCAGGTAGTAGCCCTGGGCCAGAGTGGTCTGGAGTCCTTTGCCAGCGAGCCGCTATCCGTACCCGGCACCGCCTTCAGCCACTTGTATCAATTGGAGACGGTGGCCCCCAAGGCGCAGTTGCCCTACAAAGGCTTCACGGGAGGCGGTTTCGTGGAAACGACCAAGACCAAAAACAAGATCCTGACCATTCCCGTCACCGTGCCGGAGGCGGGACTCTACGCCGTGGATTTTCGCTACGCCAACGGCAATGGCCCCACCAACACCAACAACCAGTGCACCATCCGCACGCTCCGGCTCGGGAGTCAGCAGCTGGGCACAGTGATATTGCCTCAGCGTGGGGTAGGAGAGTGGTCGAATTGGGGCTTCTCCAACCCTGTGCTGGTGCGCCTATCCAAAGGCTCGCACCCGCTAACGCTGGCATTCGAGCCAGCCAACGAAAATATGAATGGTACAGTCAATCAGGCTATGCTTGACTACGTGCGGCTAACCAAAGTGCAGTAAGCACCAACGCAGTGAATCGCTACTCTCCGGCCGTTTTGGGTGAAGGAAGAATGTTCACCAAAGTAGCATAGGTGCCATCCGCTAGAAGCATTTATAGCTCACCAACGGCTTGTGGGAAGGCGGTTGAGTGGGCTGCAGCAGGAGAAGCAGGTGGGTTAGGGGCCACCTGCTTTTTCCTGCTGCTGAAGTCGCCTGGCAACCCTCACGTATCTTATTCCATTTATCTGATTTCATGCTCCACGGCTGCCCTATTCCTGCCTCTACTCTTCCCAAACCGCCGGCCACACCGTTCGGCACCGAAGCCCTGCGCTACACCTCAGCCTTGGCTTCCTTGACGGTGAGGTTTATTACCTGTTTCAATGACATCCTGATTTCCTACCTAAAGAACATCTTCTAGCTCAGCAACACCCGGGTCAACCTGATTCTCCATTATGTAGTACGGGCTGAAGGGGCACACTCCTAGGTGGTTATCCGCATTCGATTGACTATAAAAACGATTCTCCAGTATTGTTCAAACGGGGGCTGTGCTGAACAACTTCGTTCAGCACAGCCCCTATTAGCAGAAGGGTTGAGCATACCGCCCAGAGGCTGCCACTAAGCGGCGTCCTGCTGCGGTGCCTCCGGTGCAGAATCTGTTGCTATTTCAGCGACTAGGCTTTCCTCCATGAGGCGGTGGGCATAGTAAGCGGCGCGTTGGCGTTGGTATTCTTCTTCGTCGAAATTGGGGGCGGGAGGGGCTATTGCGCCCAGCAGCTTGGCAGATAGCTCTGCCGGCAAGCTGCCGAGCAGGTCCGGCACCGGTTGGGCTTTTTGCTGCCGGTGTTCTGCTTCAATTCGCTGTGCCTTGCTGTCGAAGTACTTCTCTAGCACCTCCATGACCTTGGGCCCGGACAGCGCGTTGTAGAAATTGTGCCCGCTCCATTTCGCCTCTTTCAGGGCCAGCATCACGTCCTTGAGGCTGTCGTGCGAGTACTTCTGCAGGATCATTTCTGCCGTTTCGATCAGATCCGGTGCTTCCATGCCGTCCTTAATCTTGAGCGAATCCTGAAAGGTTTTGAGCAGAAATACGACCAGCGTTAGTAGCAGCTTCTCACCTAAGCGGTCGGCTTTGCGCAGCTGAAATAGCTTGGGGGCTTGGTGAGCTATGGCTGGGGTAAGGCTGGATTGAATATCGATGAGCAGTAGCTTCATCTGGGCCAGTGCCGGGCTCTGGCCGGTGGCGATGCTAACGACCGTATTTTGTTTCAAAGTATTGATCAACAGCTGCTCCGACGTCGGCGAGGGATTCGTGGTGGTGGGAGCGTTTGGCGAAAGAAGAGGCTGAAGCGTAGGCATGGGAAGAAGAGGCAAAAGAGGAAGAAGTAGTTTTGAGTTTTTGGTCTTTGGCGTCGCGCAACATCCAATTGCACATCATTGGCAGCCAATTGGCATTGCGCGCATCCTTACTTTCTGCCCAGGTGCGGATGACTTCGTGGTAGTAGTGCAGATCGGCGTGGGCGTAGTCAGTGCCTTGCAGCGCTTCGACAAAAGCATCAGCATCGGCATAAGGGCTCTCGGCAAAGGGATGCTGCGGAGCTGACTTGGGTTTGGCCCGGGCGGCCCGCGCTTGTGAAGAAGGGGGGACGGCCGCAACGAGGGGGGATGAAGGGCTAGTTGTCAGAGGCGAAGTAGTATCACCTTCTTTCCCAATTGCTTCATCTTGAGCGTGCGTCGCAGATTCAGCTGCCACACCCCCGGTAGGGGTTAGATGGATATTTGCTTTGGAATTTACCCTGGTATTTATGCCGGCAGATTTCGCAGGCACTTCCTGCAGATTCCGCAGGGAGTCGTTGCGGATTTCGCGGGCACCAGCAGCAGAATCCGCAGCCACTTGCGCTTCGCTTGCCTGCGAATTCTGCAGGGATTTTCCCGACTGATTATCAGTCAACAGGTTGGGCAAGGTAGGCGTGAGCTGGCGCTTGTGGCGGGCCTTAGGGTCAACCGTACGGGCAAGTAAGCCGTGCTCGTGGAGCTGCTTGATGGCGTCGCCGACGGTGCGCAGGCCAATGCCGAGGCGGGCGGCGAAGTGTTCGTCGCTGGCGAAGACGTGCTTCTTCACTTTATAGAGGTCGATGACCTCGGCCAGGATAAGTTTGGCCGTCAGCGTAATGCCTTCCAGGGCCAGCACATCAGCGGGCACGATGAGGGCGCGGAGCTTGGTAGCCGTAGTGGGAGAGGGGGTGGTCGTCTTCATTACGCGACGCCCTCCTGCTGCGAAATGGTAAAATCGTCAAGATTGACGAGGCGGCTAAAGGCCGCTATAGCTTCTAAATCCTGGCGCCAATAGTTCGATATTTCACTATCTGGGCCCACCAAATGGACTGTACCTCAGGTAGTAGGTACAGTCCATTTTTTGTGCTTGTTCTGCCGCGTGTTCCAGCAAAGGCAAGGAGGAAGCGGAACCCTTGAAAGATATCACCGGCTGTTAGGGCGTTAAGTGTTGAAAATCAGTTGTGTGCGGTAAGTGGCAAAATAAATTATAGCTCAGGCATTCCAGGAAAACCGGGTAACTATCACACTTATACTCCGGCCAAGACCTACGGCCATCGTTCCGACAGTTCCTCTGGTGCCGCATCCGGCACCTATACCTACACGATTAAGTGCATCGTAAAGGCCGACCAGCGGGGTACTGGTACAGAGAGGATTCTGATCCTTACTTCCTCTTGCCTCACGCCTGGTAACGGAAAGAAGCCGTAGAACGGTAAGCGTGGGGTCATGCAACTGCTGGAGCTGGTGAAACATTCACCGGCTTAGTACGCTCTACTAGTAGGGGTACGGAACCCAGTAAGGTTGCCAACAAGCTTCAGGAAACGCCGTACCACCTCTTACCCACCGCGAACCAAACAAATGAAGTCAACCTTTGTGCTCCTAGCCGCGCTGGCGGCTTTTCGTTTGCCGGCACCGGCCCAGACCGTCACTGCCCCGGCCCCATCGCGCGGGGCCGCCGACCAGATTGCCACCAAGCACGGCCCGCTGACGGTGCAGCCTATCACCCACGGTAGCGTGGTACTTACTTGGCGGGGCAAGACCATCTACGTGGACCCCACTGGCGGGGCGGCGGTGTACGCCGGGCTGGCGGCGCCTGATCTGGTACTGATTACTGACATTCACGGCGACCACCTAGACCCAAAGACGCTTTCGGGTCTGACCCTGGGCAAGGCCCTGCTGATAGTTCCGCCAGCGGTAGCCGAAAAGCTGCCGGCCCAGTACCAAGCGCGTGTGCGCCTGCTGCGCAACGGCCAGCGGCTCGATACGCTGGGCCTGACCGTATCGGCCATTCCGATGTATAATCTACCCGAGGCGGCCGACGCCCGGCACCCCAAGGGCCGGGGCAACGGCTACGTGCTGGGGTTGGGCGGTACAACCGTGTACCTGTCCGGCGACACAGAGGACATTGCCGAAATGCGTGCTCTCCGGGACATCAATGTGGCCTTCGTGTGCATGAATCTACCCTACACCATGGACGTGCAGCAGGCCGCCCAGGCGGTGCTGGCTTTTAAGCCGGGCATTGTGTACCCGTACCATTACCGCGGCCAGGACGGCCTGAGCGACGTGGGCCGCTTTGAGAAGACCGTGGAGGCGGCCAACCCGAAGATTGACGTGCGACTGCGCAACTGGTATCCGGCGGCTCCGTAAGCTGCTGCCACTACAAAGAACGTCCCGTTGAGCCCCGGACTCGCCGGGACGTTCTTTGTGATGCTCCGTCCGGCTGGAAGCGGAAACGAAAGACCGGTACTGCCAGCACCCCAAGCTGCTGAGCTTGCGGAACGGCTCTGGCAAAAAGCCTTATTTGGCCAGCTAGGTTGGCTTTTTGGCTACTATCTTAATTTCCACCAGCAGCGTGGGCAAGTTCAGCGCCGCCACGCCAATCATGGTGCTGGGTATCAGCATCGGGTCGGGGTACACCTCGCGGCCCAGCTTCTGCCGGGCCGCAAACCCGGTTGAGTTGTCCAGCACGTATATTACCTCGTCCACGACGTCGGCCATGGTCAGGCCAAAACCGGCCAACAAGGTGCGGATGTTAGCGTAGGCTTGGCGCATCTGCGTTTCCATATCGCCGGCTACGAGGCCGTGCTCGTCGTGGCCTATTTGGCCGGAGAGCCACACAGTGCCGTCCTGCTTTAGGCCCTGGGCGTAGCCGTATGGGAGTTCCCACGGCATGCCAAGCGAGAGGGTTTCTTTTCTCTGCGGTTCCATTGTGTTAACACATAAGGCTGATGCCCCAGCAGTCCGCTTTAGGAGCCAGGGTAATCAAGCTCGGGGCCTGCTAAGCCAGGGGTTATTTGGCAGCCGTAACTTCCAACTCTAGTTTCAAGGATGGATAAGCCAGCCCTGCCACCTCCAGCAAGGTGCTGGCTTGCTGCATGCCGTGCCGGCTTACCCACCCGGTAAATGTGTCTAGGCACGCGAGAAATTCCGCCGCCGAGGTGGTGTAGATATTTAGCCGCACCACATCCCGTCCCTGATACCCTGCCACCCGGAGCACTTCTTCCACATGTTGCATTACCTGAAGCAGCTGGACTTGCATGTTCCCGGTGCTGGGTTCTCCCGTTGCGTCCAGGGCAGCCTGACCGGCGCAGTAGAGGGTACGGGTACCGTGTTGTACTTCAACGGCTTGGGCGTAGCCCACTTTCTCCTGCCAACGCCAGGGACTTGTTACGTGCTTTTCCATTTTGATTAAGTTGCTGGGTATGCCCGGGCGAAAGCAAGCTGGCTTGCCCCGCGCACCAGGGTGAAGTGACCCGGCAAAATTCGGCAGCAACGTCCCGGTCCCGGCGTGCGCTAGCGCACGAATTTGCTGTGCGCTAGCGCACACTAGGAAGTGAGGCGGCTGAGCGTCTCGCGCGAGACGCCCAGGTACGAGGCCAGCAGGGTTTTGGAAATTCGCTGCCCCAAGGCGGGGTACTTCGCCAGCAACTGTTCATACCGCTGCTGGGCGCTAGTAGTCAGCAGCGACAGGAGCCGTTGCTGGGCGGCAATCGAGCCCAGGGCCGCCTTGTGCAGAAAGAAGCGCGCCAGCTGGGGCAGGTCCGCGCAGAGCTGGTGGTAGTCGGCCAGCGAGAGGGCCAGCACCTGCGTATCCTCTAGGCATTCCAGCGACAGGGTAGCCGGGGTTTGGGTGTAGTAAGCCCCAAAGTCACTTTCCCACCAGTCTTCCATGGCAAAGGAGACAATGTGCGGCTTGCCGGCCTGATCGGTGTACACGAGCTTTAGCAGCCCTGACAAGACGAAATAATGGTACTTAACCGGTTCGCCGGCCTGGATCAGGAATTGGTGCTTGCGAAAGCGCTTGGGCGTGAAGCGGGCGAATACGGCCGCAAACTGCTCGTCCGTGAGTGGGACTATTTTTTCCAGGTGCTCCCGGAGTTGTTGTTGCATGAGGGCGGAGGACAAATGCTAGAGTAGCCAAGGATAAACAAGCGAGTAACACGTTAGTGCACGAAGCCGCCGCGAAACCCACGGGGAGGGGTACCCGCTTAGGCGCGGCCATCGTGGTAGGCAACCCACCCGCGGAAAGTAAACCCGGCATAAAACAGGCTGATATCGGTGAAGCCGGCTTCCCGCAGCAGTTCTTCGTCCTGCTGGGGGGAAAGCACCGGCAACCGGGCGCGGATGGCAGCAGCGGCCTTCTCGGCCTGGACGGGCGCAACCCCGGCCGCTACGGCAAAGGCGGCGTAGCGGGCGAGCCACCGCTGTGCCTGGTCCGGCTGTTGGGAAAAGCTGTGGTGGGCCACCACCAACGGGGCCCCAGGCTTGAGCCGCTGCCGAAGCTGGCGCAGGGTATCCAACCGCTGTTCCGGACTGAGAAAGTGCAGGGTCAGCAGGCAAGTCGCGGCATCATACAATTCGGCGGGCGCCGTGTCGATGTAGCCTTCGTGCAGGCGCACCTGGGCCAGGAGCGGCCCGAGGGTAGCCCGGGCCAGCTGTAGCATTTCGGCCGAAGGGTCGACGCCCGTAAAAAGCCAGCTCGGTTGACTTTCCGCAAAAGCCTTCAGCTCTAGTCCCCCGCCGGCCCCGAGGACCAATACCTGACCGTGGGGCGGTACGCACTCAGCCAGCAAGAGCAGGGCCATACGGTGCAAGTCGCCAAAGCCCGGTACCAGGCGGGGCGGTCCTTCGGCGTAGCGCGCGACGGCTGCGGGATCAGAAAAGGGCAGCATGATTCAGGTGGAGGGCGTCGTTAACAAAGAAAAGAGCGGGAAGATACTCCTGCTGTCAGAACAGAGTTGCCCGCCAAGCAAGGTTGGCTTGGAAGCGGGGCGCCACGGCAAGTATAACAGCGGCTGGGCTGGGTAGGGCGCTGGGCTTCCTTCAGACTGGGGCAGCGGCAACGGCTGGGAAGCTCGCCTAAGGGCTAGAGGCCCCTGCTTGCGCTACCTGTTCAGCAACCAGGCCGGAGAAGGTTGAGTACTTGATGAGCTACTCCACCGAGGGATTCGTGCTTTGCAGGTTCTCAGGATTAGCAACCGAGAGTGGAATCCGGAGCGGGGTGCAGGGCCTGGAAGAGCAAGGGGGCGGCCGCTTCGAGCAGGGGTAGCAGGGAGGGCATCTCTTGGCAAAGGTCCAGATCGTAATGGCACAAGGTGCCGTAAATCTGGCCCTGCTGGTCGCGGATCAGCACACCGCAGTAGGATACGACCAGCGTATTTACTTCTCGGGCCCGAGGGTCGAGCGGGGCATTCCACAGTTGCAGGGAGGCCTGCTGCCGGCCCACCAAGGAGCAAAACGCCTCGGCCAGGGGCACGTCCGTACCCTGCTGCACGCGGGCATCGTAGCGGTCCACCAGCAGCAAATTACGGCTCAAGCTTCCCTCAAAGCGGTAAATGCCCGTGTAACGATGCGGCGTATACCGGTTGAGGTAGCGCAGGGCGGCATGCACGCCATCCTGGTGCAGCACGCGGGTAAAGGCATCCAGGGTAGGAGCCGAGGCCGGGGGAGGGCAGGGAGCAGCAGGAAGGGATACCATGACAGCAAATAACAGCAAATCCTTTCTGGCAGCGGCCAACGCCTTCCCCATAGTTTCAGTTCCCTCTGACCTAGCGGGGCATCCCCTTGGCAAGCTTTCTACCTTTTTCTTACGCAAAGCCGTGCAGATCAATGAGTGTTTCCTATTGGGATAAACAGAACTCTCCTGAGTAAAGCAAGTCCTGTCCTCTGTGCGACGGGCAAGGCAGCGGCAGGTACAGATATACCAAGAAGGGGTTCTGCCCAAGCTGGTTTTCTACCCCCGGGCGGCTGCCCACGTTGTTGACCACGCACTTGACCACGTAGGGCCCAACCCCGGCGCCTGCCACGTGACTGGGCAGGCGCCGGAACATTGCAAGGAGTTGCGGGGTGCGACTTTGCTCAAAGCTCAACCCGTTGTCCTCTAGTCGTAAGAGTTCCACCTCGGCGGCGGGCCTGCGGCACCTTCACTACGTCGCTCAGGTGCTCGATAGTAGCTGGAACCGCACTACGGGCTCCTTCATCATGCCCGGCCGGGGTCCCACGTTGTGGGGGCCGCACCTGGTTAGCCACTACAACTAGGCGGGTTATGCCGCGGAAGGAGCTGGTAAGGGCAAACGCAGGCGCACATAGGTGCCGAATTCAGGCGAGGAGCCCAGGTCTACGGTGCCGCCCAGCAACGCCACCCGGTCCCGAATTGTGCGCAGGCCAAGGCCGGTACTCAACGAGGCGCCGGGCGCAAACCCCACGCCGTTATCTTCGGCCCGCAGCAGCACATGCCCCGGCACGGTTTCCAGGGCCAGATGCGCCTCAGTGGCGTGGGCGTGCTTCACCACATTCTGGGCCAGCTCCTGGGCCATGCGATACACGGCCACTTGCAGGGGTAGGGCCAGGGGGTGCTGCTCGTCCAGCTCCACGGTGCAGGTAAAAAGCAGGTGCGGACCGCTCAAGCTCCGGCAGACCTCACGAAGCCCCGCCGCCAAGCCGAACTCGTGCAGCACGGCGGGCACCAACTCGTGCGAGAGTGTGCGCGTCTGCCGGATGGCGTCGGCCAGCAACCGGTCGGCCTGGCTCAGGGCCTGGGGCGCGGGGCCCGCCAGCAGCTGGTTGAGCTGCAGCTTGGTGGCGTACAGGGTTTGGCCCACGCCGTTGTGCAGGCTCTCGGCCAGGCGCCGACGCTCGGCCTCCTGAGCGTCCAGGACTGCATGAAACAAGGCCTGTTGCTGGCTCAGGCGCAGGTGCAGGTTGTCGGCTTCAAGGCGCTGCACTTCGCTAATATCCAGGTCTACGCCCAGCACCCGCTGCGGCTCGCCGGCCTCGTTGAGCACCACGGAAGCCTTCACCCGCAGTGTTTTTACGTGGCCGGCCACCACTAGGCGTAGCGTTTCCCCGAAGCCGGTGCGGCCGGTGGTCAGGCCCTGCACAAGGCGCTCGGCCACAGGCCGGTCTTCGGCCAATGCAAAGGCGAGGTAGGTTTCCGGCCGGACGGGGCTCCCCGGTGGCAGTCCAAAGAGCCGGTACATACCCGCTGACCACAGAAATTCGCCCGTGCGGCGGTCGTAGTCCCAGGAACCCAGGCTGGCCACTTCCTCGGATTGCTCAAGCAGCTGGTAGGACTTGGCCTGCTGAAGCTCGGCTTCTTTGCGGGCCGTTACGTCCTGGGCCACGCTCAAAATCTGAGTGGCCGCGCCCGTCGTGGGGTCGCGCTGAAACACGCTGCCGCGCACGGCAAACCAGCGCCAGGTACCGGTGTTAAACTGCGCCCGGTAGCTGCATTCCGCAACTTGGTGGTCGGCCAGGGTTGCGGCCCGAGCAAAGTAGTCCGGCAGCAAGGCCGCGTCGTCGGGGTGCATGCGCAGCAGGGCGGCTTGCTGCTGCACGGGTAGGTTCAGCAAGGTTCCGCGCTCAAAGCCGGAAGCCTCATGCAGGTCCTTGTTCACGTACACAATAATGCCCGATGGCAGGTCCGTTACCGTCATCAGGTCGGGCAGGGTTTCATTGACGCGGGCAATGAAGTGGGCTTGCTCCTGGTTTTTTTCCTCGGCCAGCTTGCGTTGGGTGATGTCCAGGTTGGTGGCAACCAAGCCATCGTCTAGCTTCACGAACTGGCAGGCGTACCACTTGCCGAAGCCTTCGTAGGGGTAGTAGTATTCCAAGCCGGCCGGCTCGCCGGTTGCCAGCACGCCCAGCATCAGGTTGTAGAGGCCGGTGAGCTTAATACCGGGGAACTCCTCGGAGTACAGCTTGCCGACCAGGTCGGTGCGACCAGATTCTTTGGCCAGCTCCCGATTGGCTATGGCAATGCGGAAGTCTAACAGGTTCCCGTTTGTGTTACGCACGGCCCGCAGCACCGACATGGATATCAAGCTGGTGTCGAACACCGACTGCAGCAGCTCCTGGTTTTCGCGCAATTCTTGGGTGCGCTCGGCCACCTCGTGCTCCAGCCAGGCCTTATCGGCGACCATGGCCTCCTCCGCCAGCTTCAGCTGGTGAATGTCGGTGGCCGCGCCGAAGCAGTCGCCTACCTGGCTCTGCTCGTCGTGGAAGGACAGGGCCTGCACCTGAAACCAGCGGTACTCGCCCGCGGCGGAGCGGATACGGTGTTCCTGCTGCAGGGGCTGCCCGCTCAGCACGGCCTCGCGGTAGCGCTGCGCCGAGGAGGCCCGGTCGTCGGGGTGAATGACGTCGACCCAGCCGTACGCGGCGGCTTCAGCCGGCGTCTGCCCGGTGTATTCGTACCAGCGCTGGTTGTACCAACTGGTCTTGCCCTCGGCGTTACTACGCCAGAGCAGGTCGGGCACCAGGTTGACTACCGTGCGAAACTGCTCCTCCGACTGCCGCAGCGCTTCTTCGGCCTGCTTGCTGGCCGTGATGTCGGAGGCCGCGCCAAACCATTCCACCAGGGCGCCGTGCTCGTTTAGCACCGGTACGGCCCGCGAAAGTGTCCAGCCCACCGAGCCGTCGGCGCGCAGCACGCGGTGTTCCAGTTCAAAGAAGTGCCGGCCAGCAATGGCGGCCTGCACGGCGGCCTGCACGGCAGGTTGGTCGGCCGCAGGGATGTACTGCGTCAGCCAAGTGGTGCTCGGGTGGTGGGTTGGTATCAGGAACTCCTTATCCTGCAAGCTCCGCATCCGCTGCCAGTCGGCGTCCATGTGGTAAAGCGTGTCCGCGCTGGCCGTCACAAAGGCGCGGAGCTGCTGCTCACTTTTTCGCAGGGCTTCCTGCACGCTGGCGCGCTCCACAGCCCCCCAGATGCGTTCGGCCACCTCCTCAACCAAAGCTACTTCCTGCGTCGTCCAGGCCCGGGGCGCATTTTGGTTGGTGACAAAGGTGGCCACTAGCTTGCCCTGCTTAAGCAAGGGCACCACCACGGCGGCCCGGATGGCGTTGCCGCGGTAGGCGGCCCGGTCCTCGTCGGGTAGCACTGGGTCGGTGTCCACGTCGTGGCAAACCCAGGTTTGACCATCCAGCAGCCAGGGCATGGGCCAGTCGCCGAGTGGGTAGCGCCGCGCGTGGCTCGGGGCACCGGACCGGTGATAGTACCAGGCCACGACAAACTGCTGGGCAGCTTCGTCGATGTCGATGTAGTAGGCGCGGTCCACTTCCAGGTGCTCGCCCAGCAGGCGGGCAGCGGTGGTTTGCACCGCCTGCGAATCAGGTAGCGGGCGTAGCGCATCGCTGACCTGCAGCAGAAAGGTCAGCTGCCGCTCCCGCGCACGCATAGTGGCCTCGCTGCGGGCCTGCAGCACGGCCGACCAGGTGCGCGCGGCGGCTTCCTCGAGCAAGCTCAACTCCTCCTCACGCCAGGCGTGGGCCTGCGGGTAGTGGATGAAGAGCACGGCAACAAGCTGCCCGTCCTTGAGCAGAGGCACGTTGACGGTGGCCCCGAGCTGCAGCGCCGCATGGGCCGCTTTTTCCGTCTCGGTCAACTCCGGGTCGTGGGCAATATCCGGACGAACAAGGGTGCGCCCTTCCTGAAGCGCATGCAGCAGCTCCGGCCCGTAGTCGAGGTGGCGGCCTTCGAGGCTGGACACGCCAAGCTGGGTGTAGTTGCGCGTCACGACGATGGGAGCAGTATCGCCCTGACTTTCCGCGTAGCCCACGCGGCTGGCTCCCAGGTACTGGCCCAGGGCACAGGCGGCCTGGTACTGCATGTCGGCCGGGTCGGTTAGGGGGCGCAGCTGGTCACTGAGCTGGAGCAGAAATGCTTGCCGCTCCTCCTGGCGGGTGCGCAGGGCGGCCGGGTCAGCCCCGGAACGTTCCAACTCCCAAGCCCGGGTAGCCGCCTCGGGCCCTGCAGCCCCGGCCGTGAGGCTGAGCAGCAGCCCGCTGCCCACGCGCCGGCTCACGAGGTGCAAGCGGTTCGAGTGACCCCCGAGCGGGTAGTAGAGCTGAACACTGTGCGGCTCGTTGGCCAGAAACGCCTCGTGCAGGGCAGCCTGGCTTCCATCCGTCGGGCTGCCGGGAAACAACTGCGCAAAGGTGGCCGAGGGCTGGGCCGGCAAGCCCAGCAGGCGTTGTGCCGCCGGGTTGAGGTAGGCCAGGGCCAAACCCAGTAAGGTGCCCACCGAATTATACTCGGGCGTGCAGAGTACCAGGCCAGTAGGCGAAAAGTCGAGCACCGCCGAGAGCAGCGAATCTAAGGGAAACAGGTCAGAGAACGGCAAGGGAGAGGCTGCAAGCATGGCAATAAGAAGAGGGCGATAAAAACATACCCTATCAAGAGCACCCTGCCCGTCTGTAACGGATAAATAGGTAGTAGCGCCCAACTACTTCTCCTACAGCGCGTAATTTTCCAAAAGTACGGAGGAAAAGCTGCGAGTAGTGGGCCGAATGCGGAATCTTAAATGATGGCCGGAGGAGGTGCATTGCTGAATTAGCAGCCACTCCCTGGAACCAGCCATGCCTTATTATCTCTTACCGGAAACTGACAACTTATTTTCAGAATAGGACAAGAGGCAACGTAGGCAGCCCGATTACAACAATGCCGGGCCACTGGGAGACGGGTGGCGGTAGCTGCAGGGTGCCTCCAGCAACGCCAAGCCGCTCATGATGGGCAAGTTCATATCCAGCAGCAGGAAAAGAATCTGCGCTCCTTTGGTCGATAACCTGCTAAGCAATTCCCTTAAGTACCACCAGCCTGACCCGGCGCCCCACGTAACCATCCGCTGCCAGGCTCAGGGCGGCCATGAAGTGCTTGCAGTACAGGACAACGAGCTGGGACTGGATGTGTCACAAAGCCGGAACGAGCTTTTCGCCGTGTTTCAGCGCCTGCATACTCACGTCGAAGGCGCGGAGCTTGGTCTGTACATGGTCAAGAAAATCGTGGGAAACTTAGGGACGTACCGGGGTAGAAAGCCAGCTTGGGCACGCCACCACATTTCGCGTGTATTTCCGACGCTAAAACCGGACTTAACACATGGTGCTGTGCTAAGTCCGGCTTAGGTTTAGTGGCTGACAGAAAAGGCGTTGCAGCCACGATGACGTTCTGGTGGCCCGTTTGATACAATCCGGTTTCAGGGGTGAAGGCAGCGCCGTTTGGCTGAATTATGCGTCACGGCTTCTGGCCGGAGAGTACAGCCGGGGTTTCCTTTGAACACGTAGGGTAGCGGTTATGGCCACCGCACATTGCGGTGCCCTGTTCAGGGGTGATGAGCAAAGTTACCGGGTGGGACTGGGGGTAGCCTGCAGCCGGAGCGTGGCGCCCTGCAAGCCCTTGCCCGACGCCTTGAACTGCACTTGTCCGGCCTGGTCGGTGGCTTGCACCACGGCCACCAGCATGCCCTGGAAGGCTTTCATGCGCGGCTCGTGGAAGGGCTGCAAGTTCGTTGGGTCGCCGTTGGCCACGGCCCGGAAACGGCCGGCGCCGCCCACGCTAAACTGCAGCTGGGTAGTGGCTTCGGGGCAGAGGTTGCCCTGGGCATCTTCCACCCGGGCCGTGATGTAAGCCAAATCCTGCCCGTCGGCCGTGAGGCTGGTCCGGTCAGCCACGAGCTTGATGTGGTGGGGCTTGCCGGCAGTGCGCACCTCCTGCTCGGCCACGGCTTTGCCCTGGGCATCGTAGGCTACTACCTTAATGCTACCGGGCTGGTATTTCACCTCCGGCCACATCAGGCGGTAGCGGGTCTGGGGCTGATCGGAGGGACCTTTGGTTTGGCGGCCCTGGCTTTGGCCGTTCACGAATAGCTCGGCCGAGGGGTAGCTGGTGTAGCAAAACACGGGCGTAGTCTGGCCTTCGCGGCCGGGCCAGGTCCAGTGCGGCAGCAGGTGCAGGGTAGGGGCGGTGGCGTTCCAGCGGGCCCGATACAGGTAGAACCGGTCCTTGGGCAAGCCGGCCAGGTCCAATATGCCAAAGTAGGAGCTGTGCGAGGGCCAGCTTTCATCGTAGGGCCAGGGCTCCCCGAGGTAATCAAAACCGGTCCAGACGAACTCCCCCAGGGTATAAGGCAAGTCGTCTTGGGCGGCAAATTCCTCATCCGGGGTCTGCGACCAGTTGCTGGCTTCCAAGTCATAGGAAGAGGACTGGTTATCCGGGTACTGCTTGTCCTTGGCTTTCACCACCGGAAACTTATACACGCCGCGGCTGCTCACCGTGGAAGCCGTTTCGGAGCCCAAAATTAGGCCCTGGGGTAGTTTGGCCTGGGCTTCGGGGTAGCGGTGGGGCTTGTAGTTGAAGCCGGCCACGTCGAGTACCGCGGCAAAGTTGTTTTTCAGCGCGTCGTCGAACTTGTCCATGCCCAGGGTAACGGGGCGGGTAGGGTCCTCGCGGTGCACAATGTCCTGGAGGCGCCTGGCCAGCTTACCGCCGTCGGGCATGCCCTGGTCGGGCACCTCGTTGCCGATGCTCCACATAATCACGCTGGGGTGGTTCCGGTCGCGGTGCACCATGTTCACCAGGTCCTTTTCGGCCCACTGATCAAACAGGCGGCTGTAGCCGTTCTTGACCTTGGGCGTTTTCCACTCGTCAAACGATTCCACCATCAGCAGAAAGCCCATTTCGTCGCAGAGCTGGACTAGCTCCGGGGCGGGCATGTTGTGGGAAGTGCGGATGGCGTCGCACCCTAGGTCCTTGAGCAATACCAGCTGCCGGCGCAGGGCTGCCACATTGATGGCCGCGCCTAACGGGCCCAGGTCGTGGTGGTTGCAAACGCCCTTGAACTTGCGCGGCTGCCCGTTCAGCACGAAGCCCTTGCCGGCCTCAAAGCGAAAGGAGCGAATGCCAAAGCGTGTCTCGTAGGTATCCTTCAGCTGGTCGCCGGCATAGAGCTTAGACGAGGCCGCGTAAAGCACCGGGGTTTCCGGCGACCATACCTGCGGCTTCGGTACCACCAGGTTCTGCTCGAACTCCTGCCCGTCGGTGGCCGTGAGCGGGGTGCTCAGGGTAGCTACTACCTGCCCCTGGGCATCCCGAATTTCGGTATCGAGGCGCAGGGGCTGGTAGGCCTGACCCGGCGTTTCTACCGTGGTGCGCAGCTTCACTTTAGCGTAGTCGGCCGTGATGGTGGGGGTAGTCAGGTAGGTGCCCCAAACGGGAATATGCACGTCGTTGGTGACGATAAGATGCACGTTGCGGTAGAGGCCGGCGCCGGGGTACCAGCGCGAGGCTTCGGGCAGGTTTTGCAGGCGCACGGCCAGCACGTTGTTGCCCCCGGGCTGCAGGGCCTCGGTAATATCGACGGCAAAGGAGTTGTAGCCGTAGGGCCAGGCCCCCATTTCCCGCCCGTTCACAAATACATGAGCGTCGCTCATGGCCCCATCGAAGAGGAGCACGGCCCGCTTGCCAGCCCCGAAGCCCGGCACCTGCAGCTGCCGCCGGTACCAGCCCGTCCCGATGAAGGGCAAGCCGCCGGTGCGCCCGGCCTTGGTTTTGGCTTCCTTCTCGTTATTCTGCTCAATCTTAACCGTTTGCAGGTCGTTTTGGGGGCTGAACGGGCCGTAGATGGCCCAGTCGTGGGGTACGCTCACGGTCTGCCACTTCGCGTCCTTGAAATCCGGCTTGGCCGCGTCGGGCTGCTCGCCCTTGGCAAATTTCCAATCCGTGGTCAGCAGGTATTCCTGGCGGGTTTGCTGGGCCCAGGCAGGCAGCGAAGAAGTCAGCAACAGGCCCGTTACCAGGCCGGGCAGGGCATACCGCGTAAGTAAGTTGTTCATGGGTAAAAAAGGTAAAGTAGCCCGGGGGGCTTTGCGGAAAGGAATGGCAGGAAGGGGTGAGTGGCGCTGCTACCCCCGTATCAGGTGGGCAACTCGGCTACCGGCTCGCCGCCCCGGTGCAGCTTGGCGTACTCGGAGGGCGAGAGGTTGAACTGTTTTTGGAACATGGTGCGAAAGTGCTTCAGGTCGAGCATGCCCACCTGGTAGGCCACATCCGACACCCGCATGGGGGTAGCGGCCAGCAGCTGGGCGGCCCGCTTCAGGCGGATGTCGCGGATAAACTCTACCACCGAGAGGCCCGTGAGACTTTTGATGCGGCGGTAGAGAAAGGTCTGGCTCATGCCCAACTCCCGAATCAGGGCCTGCACGTTGAACTCGGGCTCCATGAGGTTGTTTTCCACCACTTGCATGGCCTTTTCCAGAAACAGCTTATCGGCCTCAGGAATAACGATTTCGGTGGGCTCGAGCAGCACCTGGCGCTGGTAGAACTCGCGCACCCGGGCGCGGTTGCGCAGGATGGCCGCCACCGTGGCCCGCAGCACCTTGGGGTCGAAGGGCTTGCTGACGTAGTCGTCGGCGCCGGTTTCCATGCCCTCCAGCACGTGCACGGCGGCCGTGCGGGCCGTGAGCAGTACCACCGGGATGTGCAAGGTTTTGGGGTGCTGCTTAATCAGTTGACACAGCTCCAGGCCGTTGCGGCGGGGCATCATAATGTCGCTGAGCACCAGGTCGGGTAGGCGGTTCTGGGTTAGCTCCCAGCCTTCCACCCCGTCGGCGACGGCCGTTACCTCGTAGTCGGCCGCGAATAGCTGGCCCAGGTACTGGCGCAGGTCGTCGTTGTCTTCCACAATGAGCAGGTGGCGGGACGCGGCCGGCAGTTCGGTGCTGGTCTCCTCTACTTCTTCGCTGAACTCGGCAGGAAGGTGGTATGCGGGTAGCGCCGGCCGCTGGGGCTCGGCAGCCGCGGCCACCACGTCGGCGTCGGGCAGGTGGGCGCGGCCGAAGGGCAGGCGAATGGTGAAGGCAGTGCCCTGGTTTACCACGCTGGTCACGTGAATCTCGCCGTGGTGGCGCTCCACAAACTGCTTGACGAGGGAGAGGCCAATGCCGGTGCCCAGCATGCGCAAGGTGTCCGTCTGGGCCGCCTGGTAGTAGGCGTCGAAAATGTGGTGCAGCTCGGTGGGCGTCATCCCGCTGCCGCTGTCGGCTACCTGCAGCTGCAAGTAGTTATCCACCAGGCCGTCGGGCCCGAAGTGGGCTTCCTGCTCGGGCTGGCCAACCACGGTGGCGGCCAGCGTGACGTTGCCGCCTGCGGGGGTGTACTTAAAGGCGTTGGCTACCAGGTTGGTAAGAACGATTTCCAGCTTGCTGGGGTCGAAGTACAGGGGCACGGGAGCGGGCGGGGCCAGCAGGGAGTACGTGAGCTGCCGCTCCTCGGCCTTGTGCCTGAAAATCAGGAATACTTCGGTCAGGAAGGCAACGGCGTCGGCGCGGCAGGCGCGCAGGGGCACCTGGCCGGCTTCCACCTTGCGGAAATCCAGCAGCTGATTCACCAGCTCCAGCAGCTTGTGGGCCTGCTTGTGCAGGAGCAGGATGTTGCCTTTCTGGCTGGCAAAGCGGCTGGCGGCCGTCAGCAGCTCCTCCACCGGCCCCAGCATTAGGGTCAGCGGGGTGCGCAGCTCGTGCGAGACGTTGGTGAAGAAGCTCAGTTTTAGGTCGGTCAGCTCCTTTTCCTTTTCCACCCGAAACTGCTCCAGGGCCAGCTTGCTTTTCAGCCTCTGCTGGGCCATTTCTACGCGGCGGTACAGCAGAATGCCGGAGGCTGCTACCACCGCGTAGAGCACGTAGGCCCACCAGCTACGCCACCAGGGCGGCAACACGCGGAAGTGCAGGGTGGCCGGCACGCGCGACCATTTGCCGTCCCCGTTGCTGGCTTTCACGCGGAATGTGTAGCTGCCCGCGGGCAGGTTGGCGAAGCTGGCCGTGCGCTGACCCGGAGTGGCCCTAACCCAATCGGGGTTGTAGCCTACCAGCTGGTAGGCGTACTGGTGCTTTTGGGGAGTGGCGTAGTTTAGCCCCACGAACTCCACGGAGAAGTCGTTTTCCGCCGCCCGAATGGTAATGGTTTGCGGGTGGGTTAGGGCTTTGGTGAGCAGCACGCGCCCGTTTACTTCCTGGCCCACGGCCACCGGCTTGTTCACCAGGCGCAGGCCAGTAATGCGAACTACGGGAGGGTAGGGGTTGGCCTGAATGTCCTGGGGGCGGAAGTAGTTGAGGCCGTTGATGCCGCCGAAAAACAGGGTGCCGTCCTGGGCCCGGGTGGCCGCGCCTACTTTAAAAGAGTTGCTTTGCAGCCCGTCGGCCACGTCGTAGCGCAGGTACTGGCGGGTGCGCGGGTTGAGGCGGTAGAGGCCCGTGCCCCCAATCCAGAGGTTGTCGAACTCATCAAGCAAGATGCTTTCCACGTCCGATTCGGGTAGCCACTGGCGGCAGCGCTCCACCGTTTCCCTACCCTGGGCGTCGCGCACAAGCCGGTGCAGGCCCCCGCCCAACGTACCAATCCAGAGCGTGCCCTGCCGGTCCTGAAGCAAGGGCCACACGTAGTTGACGCTCAGGCTGCGCGGGTTGCCGGCCTCGTAGGAGAAACGGCGCAGCAGCACCAACGAATCGGCCGTCACTTGCAGCTTCAGCAACCCCACGTTGCGGGTACTAACCCACAGCACGCTCTGGCGAGCATCGTAGAGCAGGTAAGTGCACTGATCGGTGGGTAGGCCCCGGCCGAGGCGGTAGGTGCTCAGCAGGCGGCCGTCGGCGCCGAGGCGGTGCAGGCCGGTATTGATGGTAGCCACCCACATCGTGCCAAAACGGTCCTGGACCATGCTTTCCACGCTGGGCGTGACCTGGTCGGGTTGGGGAGTCAGGGCCGAGAGAGGGGCCAGCAGGGGCTGGCCAGCGTGGCGACGCAGGGTGTACAGGCCGCGGTTGCGGGTGCCCAGCCACAGGGTGCCGGCCTGGTCCTGCACCACGGCGGCCACTTCCACGCCCTTGTCCTCGGCTGAGTTGGGGCCACTAAGGTAGTTGCGGTAGGTTTTGCGGGTCAAGTCGTAGGCACTCACGCCGTTGCGGGTGCCAATCCAGAGCAGGTTGCGGGCTTCTTCTTTATAGATGGTGTTGATGTAGTTGTTGGGCAGCGTGGGCTCCGGGCCCACCTGTTGCTGCAGGTGGCCAAAGGGCTTCTGGCGCAAATCCACCTTGTTGAGGCCGCCGGCCGGGGCCGCCAGCCACAGCACCTGGTTCCGGTCCTCGAAAATCTGGTGCAGGCGCTCGGACTGCAGGCTGGTCGCGTCGCCGCGAATGGGCAAAAACAGGTTGCGCTTGGCCGCCTGCACCGGCAGCCGGGCGCCCTGGGTGGTAGCGGCCGGCCACTGATAGAGGCCGTAGTCGGTGCCTACCCACAGCTGCCCGAAGGTATCTAAATGAATAGCGTGAATGTCGCGGGTAGGCTGGGGAAGAGGGTGCGCTGCCAGTGCCCGAAGAGCCAAGCGGTTGGCCCTCTCTACCCAGAATACCTGCTGATTGGTCCCAATCCACAGGTCGCCGCGGCGGTCCAGGTGCAGGCCCCGCACGGTGGCAAAGGGCAGGGGTGCGCGGGCCGCTGTTAGCTGGGCCGGCAGGGTTTTTCCAACGTGGAGCTCCCGCAAGCCGGCCCCGAGCGTACCAAACCAGATTTGCCCTTCCCGGGAGGCAGCCAAGCTCAGCACGGGGTAAGTGGTAGCGCCGCTTTCGGCCAGGGCCACGGCCCGCAGGCTGGTTACGTGGGCCTGGGCATCCACTTCCAGCACGAACAGGCCGTCGTGCTCAGTGCCTACCCACAGCCGGCCCTGGGCGTCGGAGGTTAGGGCAATGACGTCGGCTTGGGCCAGGCGGCGGGCCAGGGCGGCGTAGGCAGCAGGGGCCTTTGTGTCGTGCAGGCTGCGGAACCGGTCGTGGTTGGCGTCGTACCAGCTCAGGCCCGCGTTTTCGGCCCCAGCCCAGAGGCGCCCGCCCCGGCCCACGTGCAGGGCATGAATGCGGCTGCCCGCAATGCCGTTGGAGGGGTTCACCGGCAGGGTGTAGGCCTTCAGGGTGTAGCCGTCGTAGCGGTTGATGCCGCGGTTGGTGCCAATCCAAAGAAAGCCCTCCTGATCCTGGGTTACGGCTTCGGCGTCGGAGTGCAGCAGCCCGTCGTCCACGGTCAGGTGCTCGAAGCGCAGCCGGCCGGGCACGCTCTGCGCCCAGCCGGCTGCTACCGTCCCAAGAATCAATAAAATACAAAAAACGAAATACTTCATTCGTTGTAGTAAGGGAGCAGACTCTCTATCAAGTGTAGGAATCGAAGATAAGACATAAGCGCAGGCAGTGGTAGCAGAAGCCCGGGCGAAACAGTAGCCGCATTGTGAGCCTCAGTAAAGCAGCTGGGTCTACAAGTAAGGAGGGGTAATAAGTTATTAGTCAATAAATTAAACTTGAATTGTGCTAAGGCTGCGCGTTTAGGAAAAAGCAAAATTCGTTTAAAAGCCCCGAAATAATACTGGCTCACACTGGAATACCCCCGCTTTTAAGTTGAAATCCCCCTGTCTTTGGGTAGGCCGAAAGGTCATATTTGTTTCCGTCGCCTAGCTGCTAAGTGCGGTCAGCTTGGCTTCTCATAGGGCGCTTGAATTAGTACAATCAGGCGCCGAACCTGCCCTGCAAGCCTACCCTTGCCTGACTCTGATTTCCAGGCCCGCGCCGCTGCCATCCAGAACGCCCGGAATCGTTTTCGGGTCCGCCGGTAGTCACCCGGCCACTGGCCTTTTCGGGCCTCTGATCCTTCCTGCCTTCCCGTCCACTGCTAACGCCTCAGGGCCTATGAAAACTATCTACCCCGGAAAAAGTACCTGGTGTACGTGCTCCTCTTTCCCCTTGCGGTGGGGCAAAGCTACGCCCAGCCCACAACCACCATCACCGGCCGGGTAACCGACGAAACCGGATCGGGTATTCCTGGCGTCACGGTTCTGCTGAAAGGCTCCGCAACGGGCACGGCTACCAGACCCGACGGCTCGTGCTCGGTGCAGCCGCGTAGGAGGTAACAGCCAAAGTGGGTACTCTGACCCGACGGTTGATATGTGCCCTGCAGAAAAACAGCACGTCCTGCTGAACTGGTCGAAGCATCTCTACCGCTGGCTAACCAGTAGCCCTGCGTCAGCACAACGAAACAGTAGAGATGCTTCCTGTCGTCAGCATGACAATACTCCTGCCCCCCAAACCAGAGCGTTATGCTTCGGCAAGCGCAGCATAACGCTCTGGTTTGGGGGGCAGCTGTTCGCCTACCCTAATACCCTGGTTCACGTGATTATTACCCCTGGTTACTCCAGAGAAGCTACTTTCGAAGCCGCTTTGGGGTAGCAACGTGGCCTACTACCCAAATCCCACCACCCATGAAAACATCATTTCTCCTGACCGGTGCCCGCCGACTGCTGCTCGCGGGGACAGCCTGGTGCGCTACGCTGCTATTTTCCGCTTCGGCCACGGCCCAAACCTTCGCCAAAGGCGCCGACACTGGCTGGCTGCAGCAGATGGAAGCCAACAACTACCTGTTTTACAACTACCAAGGCGTGCGGCAGGACTGCTTTCAGATTCTGAAGGACAAGGGCATCAACTCCATCCGCTTCCGGGTGTGGGTGAACCCCTCCATGGTTGATTGGGTAAATGGGCACTGCAGCCCCTCGGAAGTGGTGACCATGGCCACGCGGGCCAAAAACCTGGGCTTCCGCATCATGATTGACTTTCACTACAGCGACTCTTGGGCCGACCCGGGCCAGCAAACCAAGCCCGCCGCCTGGGCTAACCACTCCTTCTCGCAGCTGCAGCAGGACGTGTACGACCACACCTACAGCGTGATGAACGCCCTGAAAGCCAACGGGGTAACACCGGAATGGGTGCAGGTAGGCAATGAGATACCCAACGGTATGCTCTGGCCCGAGGGCAGCACCTCCAACTTCGCCCAGCTCACCCAGCTCCTTAACAAGGGCTACGACGCGGTGAAGGCCGTGAGTGCCACGTCCAAGGTGGTGGTTCATCTGGACAAGGGCAACGACAATGCCCGCTTCCGCTCCTTTTTCGACCGCCTCACGTCCAACGGCGGCAAGTACGACGTGATTGGCATGTCGTACTACCCCTACTGGCTTAACCAGGATTACACCACCTCCATCAGCAGCCTGCAGTTCAACCTTCAGGACATGGCCAGCCGCTACGGTAAGCAGGTGGTGGTAGCAGAAGTGGGTGGCGACTGCGCCGCGGCACCCCAGAACGTGTACGACATGCTGGTGGCCGTGCAGAACGCGGTGGCGGGCGTCCCGAACGGCAAAGGCCTGGGTGTATTCTACTGGGAGCCCGAGAGCTACCGCAGCTTCAGCGGCTACCAGCTCAGCGCCTGGGGCAACGATGGCAAGCCCTCCTCGGCCCTGAATGCTTTTCTGGTAACGCCCACTGCGCCTGCGCCTACGCCCCCGAGCACTAACCTGCTGGCCAATCCTGGCTTCGAGGCCAACGGGGCCGGCACCCAAACGCCCACCAGCTGGACGAGTTGGGCCAACACCACAACCAACTACGCCGCCGACAAAACCGAAACCGGCGGCCAGGCCAGCACTTACCGCCTCACCCACTGGCTTAGCGCCGCCTATCAGGTAAGCACCTACCAGCTGAAAACCGGCCTGACCAACGGCACCTACACCCTCAAGGCCTGGGTGCAGAACGGGGGCGGCCAGAAAGCCTGCCAGCTCTACGCCAAGAACTTCGGGGGCACCGAGAAAAACCTGGCCCTCCCCGTCTCGACCACCTGGGCCCAGATTCAGATTACCGGCATTCAGGTAACGAACGGGCAGTGCGAAATCGGTTTGTGGTCGGATGCCAACGCCGGCAACTACTGCAGCCTCGACAACGTGGAGCTGACGCTAAACACCAGCTCGACCCTGCGCAGCACTACGTTGTCTGCGTCGGACCCGGAGGCCCCGGCTACCCACCTGTACCCCAACCCCGTAACCGACGAGCTTACCCTAACCCTGCCGGCCGGCTCCGCGGCTACCACCGTGCGCATTTACTCCCTTACAGGAAAGCCCATGCTGACGCAGACGCTCCGCGGCGTGGCCCGCAGCCAGCGCCTGAACGTAGCGGGCCTAGCCGCCGGCCTCTACCACGTTCAGCTGGAAGGCGGTGGCCGAACGGAATCTTACAAGTTCGTGAAGCGCTAAGGCGAGGCTTGATTCAGCCCCTAACGGCAACAGACCTGTGCTCCCCAACGGGCACGGGGCCGTTGCCGTTAGGGGCTGCTTTACTATGGTTCCGGCGCCCTCATTAGGTCGGGCCCCAACCGCCGGGAGACGGGGGGAAGTAGCCAGTAAATCAAACCAGATAAGAGAGGTAGAAATGAGGGTCAGGGTAGGGGAGGGGAAAGCAAACGCTTGGACTGGTACCGAGGCTTCTGCCCAGGAAATCAGGCGCTAAACTGATATGCCCCCGCAAATAGCCCAGAATACCCCCGTGGCTGGCTGGGCAAGGATTCTAGTATTGCAGGGCGCTGGCGGCCCTAAATGGTCTGCCGTCGTCCGGGCCTCTCAAGGGGCTCTTGTGCCGAGCTGGCCTCGGCATTTTGCGACCTACTTTCTGTTTTCCCACCATGTCCCTAGCTACTTCCGTTGCTACTGCTTTTGCCGAGCGTTTCGGCACCACCCCTGCCCTGCTGGTGCGGGCCCCCGGCCGCGTTAACCTGATTGGGGAGCACACCGACTACAACGGCGGCTTTGTGCTACCCGCCGCTATTGACAAGGAAATATTTTTTGCCGTAGCCCCAAATGAGTTGGGCCTCATTCGCCTGTTTTCCTACGACAAGCAGGAGCAGCACGAAGTGGCCCTCCGCGAAGCGCCCCTGCAGCCCGGCCCCCTTGCCTGGGCCAACTACCTGCTCGGCGTGACGGCCCAGTTACAGCAGCGCGGTCTGGCGGTAGGCGGCTTCGACTGCGTGTTCGGCGGCACCATCCCGATGGGGGCGGGCCTGTCGTCCTCGGCGGCCGTGGAGTGCGGGTTGGCCCTAGCCCTGAACGAGTTGTTTAACTTTGGCCTCAACCGGCTGACCCTGGCTCAGGTGGCCCAGAAAGCGGAGCACGAGTTTGCCGGGGTGCGTTGCGGGCTCATGGACCAGTTTGCCTCCCTGCTCAGCCAAGCCGGGCAGGTCGTGCGCCTGGACTGCCGCTCCCTGGAGTACGAGTATTTTCCTTTCGATACCCAGGCTGCCCAAGTGGTGCTCTGCAACTCCGGTGTTAAGCACAACCTGGCCGACTCGGAGTACAACCTGCGCCGCCAGCAGTGCGAGCAAGGCGTAGCCGTGCTGCACCGTTACTACCCCCACGTCCAGAGCCTGCGCGGTGCCACCCTGCAACAGGTGGAGGCCCACCGGGCCCAGCTCGGCGACCTAGTGTACCGCCGCTGCCGCTATGTCATCGAAGAAAACGAGCGGGTGCTAACCGCTTGCGCCGAGCTGAACGCCGGCAACTTGCCCGCCTTCGGCCAGCAGCTGTACGCCTCCCACGCCGGCCTGCGCGACGACTACGAGGTGAGCTGCCCCGAACTGGATACGCTGGTGGAGTTGGCCCGGGTCGTGCCGGGCGTGTACGGGGCCCGCATGATGGGCGGCGGCTTTGGCGGCTGCACCATTAACCTAGTAGCCCCCGGACAGGTCGAGGCATTTCAGGCTACCATGGCCGCTGGGTTCGAAGCCCGCTACGGCCGACCCCTGGAAATGTACCAAGCCTCCATTGTGGCGGGCGTAAGCGCGCTACCCCAGCTTACGGCGGCTTATTAATCCCCTGGCTTCTATGTCCGCTCTCGACCTCGCCCAGCATCCGCACCGCCGCTTCAACCCGCTTACCGGCGAGTGGCTGCTCGTGTCGCCGCACCGCTCCCAGCGCCCCTGGCAGGGCCAGCAGGAAGCGCCCGACCGCTCCCAGCGCCCGGCCTACGACCCCACCTGCTACCTCTGCGCCGGCAACACCCGCGCCAACGGGGCCGTCAACCCAGCCTACACCGGCACCTTCGCGTTCGACAACGACTTTGCCGCCCTCACCCCCGACGCGCCGGCCGGCACCGTGGAAATGGGGGGGCTGCTGCGGGCCGAGGCGGAGTCGGGCGTGGGCCGGGTCATCTGCTTCTCCCCGCGCCACGACCTGACGTTGCCGGAAATGAGTACGCCCGACATCCGCCGGGTCGTGGACGTGTGGGCCGAGGAGTTTGCGAGCCTGGGCGCCCGGCCCGACATCAACTACGTGCAGATTTTCGAGAACAAGGGCGCCGTGATGGGCTGCTCGAACCCGCACCCGCACGGGCAGGTCTGGGCCCAGCGCACCGTGCCCGGCGACCCGGCCAAGGAAACGGTACAGCAGCAGGCCTACTTCCAGCAGCACGGCCGCAGCCTGCTGGCAGACTACCTCGAGCTAGAGCTCAACGAGCAGGTACGCATCGTCTTGGAAAACGAGCACTTCGTGGTGCTGGTCCCCTTCTGGGCGGCCTGGCCCTTCGAGACGCTGGTGCTGCCGCGCCGGGTGGTGCAGGACGTGACCCAGCTCACGGACGCGGAGCGCGACCGTTTCGCGGACGTGATCCGCCGCCTCACCATCCGCTACGACAACCTGTTCCAGACGTCCTTTCCCTACTCGGCCGGCTTGCACCAGCGCCCCACCGACGGGCAGCAGCACCCGGAGTGGCACCTGCATATGCACTTCTTTCCGCCCCTGCTGCGCTCGGCCACGGTGCGCAAGTTCATGGTCGGCTACGAGCTGCTGGCCAATCCCCAGCGCGACATCACCCCCGAGTACGCCGCCCAGCGCCTGCGCGAGCTGCCCGAGGTGCATTATAAGCAAACCACCGCCTAGTTGTCAGTATTTGCAGTTTGCGGTTCGGGCTAAAAGCCCAGCTGTATTTGGGCGGATTCTTATGGGCTTTGCCCTCATGCTCATGGTGGGCGTGAATCTGGCCAGTTTAATTATTACTCCCTAAGCCCAGCACATCACTACGCGCCTATTCCAGGGTAGCCCCAAACTCCGCTGCTGCTTGTGCTTGCCCTGCTGCTGCTGCTTTCAGCCCTGTACGTCAAGTTCTGCTGGCTCCAGCGGCCGGCGTCGGGCAGCTGCCGCTGGCCTTCCCATTTTCCTTATTGCCATGGTAACGCTCAAAGACCTCGCCCAGCAGCTGAACCTATCCGTAGCTACGGTTTCCCGCGCCTTGGCCGGGCGCCCCGTGCTGCACCCGGCCACCATGCAGCGCGTACAGGCCCTGGCCGCGGAGCTGGGTTACCGCCCCAACGCCTCGGCGGTGGGTTTGCGCAAGGGACAGAGTAAGCTGCTGGGCGTTATCGTTCCTCACCTCGACCACGCGTTTTTTACACGCGTGCTGGCGGGCATTGAAAGCGCAGCCGGACAAGCTGGCTACCGAATCATGCTGTGTCAGTCGAACGACGAGGCCAAGCAGGAGCAGCAGTGCCTGCGCCGCCTACTGAGCGCCAGCGCCGATGGGGTTCTGGTGATGACGGCCCGCCGGCACGAGAGCCCAACCCCGGTGGTGGCGCGGGCGCGCCACGTGCCCATGGTGCTCATCAGCGCCCAGGCGCCAGCGGGCTTCGCTGGTCCCGTCGTCAGCAGCTACGACCAGGCCGGGGCTCACCACGCTACCCGTCACCTGCTCAAGCAAGGCTACCGCCGCATTGCCCACGTAGCCGGCCCACCCACCGATGCATTTTTTTGTGAGCGCCGCCTGGGGTACGAGGCGGCCCTGCGGGAGCACGGCCTGGAGGTGGACCCGCAGTTGATAGTTACCGGGGAGGCCAGCGTGGACGGCGGCGCCCAGGCAGCGCACCAGTTACTAGCCCGGACCAGCCGCCCAGATGCCCTGTTCGCCGCCAGCGACCTACTGGCCGCAGGGGCAATGCAGGCCTTGAAAAGCCAGGGCTTGCGCATACCGCTGGACATAGGGCTGGTTGGCTTCGGCAGCGAATTGCTTTCCCAGTTCACGGAACCCGCGCTAACCACCATCGACCAGCACGGGGCGGCCCTGGGGCACCGCGCTACCCGCCTGTTGCTGCAACTGCGTGCGGGCAGGAGCCAGCCCGAGGCTGCCCTGCCCGCTACCTGCCAGCCGAGCCTGCTCGTTCGCCCTTCGTCCGCGCCCCGGGCTGCGGTTGTGCTGCCCCTTGATGCCCAGGCCACTGCTAGCCTAGGGCTGTGGAATTTAACGGCGTAGCTACCTCACTGGGGCTGCCAACAACGGCTTGTGGCCCGCCGGCCAAGGAGGCACGACTTTGAGCTGGACTTGTCGGTGCTGTTTCAGTCGGGCATTCAGTACTACGTAGAGACGCCCGCGGGCATGGCGGCCCAGCCAACTTACGTGCAGGAGTCTCTGCGTCAACTGTCCCCACGCTGGGCCGATGTGCGCCTGTTTGATGGGTTTCCGGGGCAGTACGCCGTGTTGGCCCGCCAGGCACCGGATAAACGCTGGTACGTAGCCAGTATTAACGGCACGGACCAGCCCAAAACATTGTAACTAGACCTTCTGCCACTGGTAGGTACGCCTGGCGGCCGATAGGCAAGGATGCGCCAGGCTGTTTTCTGAAAAAGCTGTTGAGGTAAGTGGGTAGCCAGAGCCCAGGTTATACGTAATTTCGCTTACCGTCCAGTTGGGGCGGGCAAGCAGCTTGGCCTGCGTCATCGGCCGCTCATTGCTGTGGGCAGTGGAGGCCACGGCTACTTCTTATTTATAGCTGGTGTATTCCTGTTCAGTCACGGACCGGCCCCAATTCACAATGCTCTTTTCGGTGTTGACGTTCAGGGCAATGTGGGTCATGGCCTGCTGGGGCGAGGCCCCGTGCCAGTGCTCCACGCCGGGCTGGGCCTTCACCACCTCGCCTTTGCGGAGCAGCCGGATGGGCTGGCCTTTCTCCTGGTAGTACCCCAAACCCTCGGTGACCATCAGAATCTGCCTGGCGGGGTGGGAGTGCCAGTTGGAACGCGCGCCGGGAGCAAAGCTGACATGGCTGCTCACGCAGGTAAAGGCGGGGTCGTTCTGCACCAGGGTATACACGTGCACCTCGCCAGTAAAGGTGGCGGCGGGCCCCCGTTCCCCTTTCGGAAAGAGGGAGCCAGATGCGGGGGCTGGTTTGGCGGCTGGTGCTTTTGGGGCCGTTTGGGCGAAGCTGGCCAAACCAATTCCCACGGTCAGCGTGGCGGTAAGCAGTGCAGGGCGTAGCACACAAGTCAGGTTAAAGGGGATACGAGGGGTAGTAAAGCAGGCCCCAACCTTACAGGTGCTGAACCACCCGGGCCGGCACGCCCGCCACAATGCTATTGGCGGGCACATCTTTGGTCACCACGGCGCCAGCGCCCACAATGGCGTTTTCCCCGATGGTCACGCCCGGCATCACCGTTACGTTGGCGCCAATCCAGGCCCCGCGCTTCAGGATGATGGGTCGGGAAATGGTGCTGCGCCGCTGCCCCGGCTCGGTGGGGTGGGTGGGGGTAATAAGATTCACCTTCGGGCCAACTAACACGTTGCGTCTAGGGTGATGCCGCCACGGTCCATAAAGGTGCAGGTGTGGTTTACGAACACGTTCTTCCCAATTTGGATGTTGTGGCCAAAATCGGTGTAGAAGGGTGGAATCATGAAAAATGTCTCGTCTATGGGCTTGTTAATCAGCTGGCTAAACACGCGGTTCACCTACTCATTGTCATCCACAAGCATGGCGTTCAACTCCGAGGTAAGGTGAATAGCCCGGCGGATAATGGCGTAAATCTGGGGGTAGTCCGGGTCGTCGAGGGAAATGACCTCACCGGCCAGCTCCCGCTCAAAAATGGTTCGGGCGTGGAGTTCCATAGGGTTGTTGGTTAACCAAGCAGTAGGCCGGCAACGAGTGGGCCGGTGAAAACTTACATCCGTTTTATAGGCCCGGACGCCTGCCCGAACGGCGGGCCCGGCTCCGTTTTAAGCCACTTGACCACGCAGGGCCACCGTGCACGAAGCTCCAAGGCGGCCTGGTATTCCTGCCTCGTACGTACGGCCCATCAGATGGGCGATGATAGCGGCTGCAAAGTTCAGCTGAAGCGCCCCGAGGCCACTATTGGGCGCGGTGGCCCTCCCGCACAAACGGCACTGCGGTTCCTCACCTCGCATACTGGCCATTCTCGCCTTCGGCTTGGCTGTGTACCACTCGCAAGAATTGCTACCTGCTCCACAACCGGCAAAGGTTGGCCCAGGCCCGAAAACAGCCGTCATAAGAATGAAAGCTGCCAACGTTCATTCCAAAGTACACCCTGACAAAGCCAACTAAACGCCCCCGGGCGGCCGCTCGTCATGTGGATGTGAGGAAGGCAGCTTACGGCACTGAATCTGTAAGCGGACTAATATGCGTATGTTAGGAACCCACTGCCCCTACCATGCCTCGCCACCCTCGCAAACCCCCACCAGTAGTAGACGCTTCAACTCTTGGCTGGCTGCTGCTGGGCCTAGGCGCGTTGCTGCTCAGCGGCTTGATTTGGCGTTTTGGCTGGTAGTTATCGGCAGTAAAACCGCAGCAAGGCAAGGGCGCTTGTGCGCTGTGTTGGCGGGTGACTACAATGCTAAGTAACTGGTGAAAGCCCGAGAAACTGAGTAGGGGTAGGCGGTCAGCAAGTGTTGAGGAAATTATTGAACTTTAGCCTGCTGAGCCGCTATCTACAAGCGCAGCAGCTGTGTTCCTCATGCGTACTTTCTCCCAGGCGGGGCCTTTGCTTGCGCGTTTTGTCGTTTTCCTCAGCCTGGTGCTGGGAAGCGTAGCCTGCGCCCGAAAAGCGGCGCCGCCCCGGTACGTCATCGGGTTTTCGCAGTGCACTAACGGCGACGCCTGGCGGCAGGCCATGCTGGCGGGCATGAAAAAGGAGCTGAGCTTCTACCCCGAGGTTGATTTTCGCCTGAAGGATGCCAAGTACAACAGCGCCCTGCAGGAGCAGCAAATCAAGGAGTTGCTTGCGGAAGGCATTGACCTGCTGATTGTTTCGGCCAACGAAACCGAGCCGGTAACCCCCATTGTGGAGGAAGTCTACAACCGGGGTATCCCGGTGGTCATCCTCGACCGGCGGACTACCTCCAAGCTGTACACGGCCTTTGTGGGCGGCAACAACGTGGAGGTGGGCCACACGGCGGGCAACTACGCGGCCAGCTTACTGGGCAAGCAAGGGCAGGTGCTGGAAGTGCTGGGTGCCCCGGGCTCCTCGCCGGCCACCGACCGCCACCAGGGCTTTACCCGGGCCCTGGCCGCCTACCCCGGCCTGCAGCTCGTGGCCCAGGTGAACAGCAACTGGGAGCGTCCTTCGGTACTGGAGCGGCTGCCCGCCGTGCTGCGCGCCCACCCCGGAGTCGACCTTATTTTCGCCCACAACGACCGGCTGGCTCTGGGTGCCTATCAGGTGTGCAAACAGCTCGGGCTGGAGCAGCGGGTGAAAATTGTGGGCGTAGATGGGCTACCCGGTCCGCGCGGTGGCATTGAGCTGGTGCAGGACGGCATAATCAAGGCAACCCTGCTGTACTCGCCCGGTGGGGAAGAGGCTATTCGCACGGCCCTGCGCATTTTGCGCCGGGAGCCTTTCAACAAGGAAAACATCCTCAGCACCATGGTCATCGACTCGACCAACGTGCTGACGATGAAGCTGCAGACCGAAAAACTGGCGAGTCAGCAGCAGGACATCCAGCGCCAGCAGCAGCTCTTGCAGCAGCAGCGCGCTACCTATGCCGGCCAGCAGACGGTGCTCTACGTGCTGGCTGCGGCCTTGCTGGGGGCGGCCCTGCTGGGGCTGCTGGTGTGGCGGGCGTTCCGGGCCAACCGCCGCATCAATCGGCAGCTGGAGGAGCAAAACCAGGAAATACTGTCCCAGCGCAACCAGATTCAGGAGTTTGCCGAGCGGGCCCGCATCGAAACCGAAGCCAAGTTGCGCTTCTTCACCAACTTCTCCCACGAGCTGCGCACCCCGCTGACCCTGATTCTGGGGCCGGTGGAGGAAATGCTCACCAGTGGCCCCGCCCTACCCCCGGCTCAGCGCCACGACCTGGGCCTGATCCGGCGCAACGCCCAGCGCCTGCTGCAGCTCGTGAACCAGCTCATGGATTTCCGCAAGATTGACGTAGGCAAGATGCCGGTGCGAGCCACCGAGGGCAACCTGGTGGCCTTCGTGCGCGAAATCATGGACGTGTTTGAGCGGCCCGCCCGCCAGCGCGGCATCAGCCTCCGCTTTCTGCCTGCCGAGCCTACCGTGCTGGTGTGGTTTGATAGCAACATTCTGGACAAGGTACTTTTCAACCTGCTCAGCAACGCCCTTAAATTTACGCCCGACCGGGGCCAGATTACGGTTAGCCTCCAGCCGCTGCCCGCCGAGCGTATGGTGCAGGTGAGCGTGGAGGACACCGGCGCGGGCATCTCGGAGGCCGACAAAACGCACATTTTCGAGTGGTTTTACCAGGGGCAGCAGTCCGCGGCCCGGGGCTCCGGTATGGGGCTGGCCCTGGCCCTGGGCCTCACCCGGTTGCACCAGGGCCAGCTCACGTTCAGCAGCCAGCCGGGCCAGGGCAGCACCTTCGTCGTGACCTTGCCGCTGGAGCTACCGGCCGCGTTGCGCTCCGGAACCAGCCCCGCCTTACTACCCGCCGCGTTTGTTCTCGACGAAGATTTTGCTGCCCCAGCTTCGGCCACCGATGCGGAGGTAGGGCTGGCGCAGGCTAATGGCAGCGAAGCCCTGGTGCTGGTGATTGAGGACAACCCCGAGGTCAATGCCTTCCTGACCCAGAAGCTGCGGCCCCATTTTCAGGTTAGCACCGCCACCGACGGGGCCACTGGCCTGCGCCTGGCCGCCGAAACCATTCCCGACCTGATTGTCTGCGACGTGATGCTGCCCGCGCTCAGCGGCCTGGAGGTGGTAGCCCAGCTTAAGGCCGACTGGCGTACTTCCCACATTCCGGTGGTGCTGCTCACGGCCCGCAACGCCCCGGAGCAGCAAGTAGAAGGCGTACAGGCCGGCGCCGACCTCTACCTCACCAAGCCCTTCAACCCGACTTTTCTGCTCGAAAGCCTGCGCACCCTGCTCAGTAACCGCGAAAAACAGCGCGAGCATTTCCGCCGGGAGCTGTCGGTGAACACGGCCACGGTGGCCCCGCAGCGCGTGGATCAGAAGTTCCTGGCCAACCTCACGGCCATCGTGGAAGCCAACCTCAGCCGCTCCGAGCTGAGCGTGGAAGACGTGGCCCGCAGCCTGGGCATTTCGCGGGTGCAGCTCTACCGCAAGGTAAAAGCCGTGCTCGGCACCGGCGTCACCGATTTCATCCAGGGCATCCGCCTGACCAAGGCCCGCCAGCTCCTGCTCAACGACGAGCAGACCATTGCCGAAGTAGCCTACCAGCTGGGCTTCTCCTCGCCGTCCTACTTCTCCACGTCCTTTAAGGCCCGCTACCAGGTCTCGCCCTCCGAGTTCCGGGCCATGCACACCCCGGCGGGGTAGCGTCTCGCTTGGTGGGCTGCATCAGGTAGCGCCGGGTTTGTTCTGTTGGCTAAAGCCCACTCGGTACGTTCATCTCCTGGCCAGCTTGCTAGCTGCCTGCCATAGCAGGTATCAAATTCTAAAGTCGGGTATCAGGAATGATAACGGGTAGAAATATTGTAGTAATGAATCGTGAGTAATAAATTGACAATCAGTGATATAAAATTAATAAAGTGCTTGATCTAAATGTAAAAGACATTGAATGAATTGAGCAAGCGTAGGCTACCCTCTTGAGGGATATTTGAGGAAATGCTCGGCGCTGCAAGCGCGGGCCGTTTGGTAGGTACCGTCGTCCTTCTGCCCCGCGTTGTAGCTGCACGACGAAGGACGGAAGTTGACGGCGGTACTTCAAAACCTGCTTCCCGATTCACTCCTTGAATTCTCTGTCGTGAAAAACAGCAACGTTTTCTTCTGGTCCCTGGTGGTAGCGCTGGGCGGCTTCCTATTCGGCTTCGATACGGCCGTTATTTCCGGGGCCGAGAAGGCCATCCAGCAGGTGTGGAGCCTGAACCCCGTGGAGCACGGCTTCACCATTTCCATTGCCCTGATTGGCACCGTGTTCGGGGCTATTTTCGGCGGTATTCCGTCGGATAAGCTGGGGCGGCGCCAAACCCTGATCTGGATTGCGGTGCTCTACTTCGTGTCGGCGCTGGGCGCGGCCCTGACCAACAGCTGGGTGGCCTTCATGGTGTTCCGGTTTCTGGGCGGGCTGGGGGTAGGCGCTTCGTCGGTGACGGCGCCGCTCTACATTTCGGAGGTGTCGCCGCCGGAGTCGCGGGGGCGCATGGTGAGCATGTTCCAGTTCAACATCGTGCTGGGCATTCTGGTGGCCTACCTGTCTAACTACCTGCTCACGGGGGTAGGGAGTGAAGACTGGCGCTGGATGCTGGGCGTGCAGGTGCTGCCGGCGGCCGTGTTCTTCCTGCTCCTGTTCCGGGTGCCAGAAAGTCCGCGCTGGCTGCTTGGGCGGGGTAGGGTAGAGGAAGGGCGCCAAGTATTGCAGCTCATCAACCCCGCTCAGGCCGACCAGGACGTGGCCAGCATCCTGACCACCAACGCCGCCGATGAGGCCCTGGGAGGCGGCCACTCCCTCTTTGCGCGCCAGTACCGTGGCCCGGTGATGTTGGCCGTGCTGTTTGCCGTGTTCAACCAGGTGTCGGGCATCAACGCCATTATCTACTTCGCCCCGCGCATTTTCGAAATGACCGGCCTGGGTAAGGGCTCGGCCCTGCTGTCCTCGGCCGGACTGGGGTTGGTGAACTTCGCCTTCACGCTGCTGGCCCGCCAGTTCATCGACCGGTTCGGGCGCCGCAAGCTCATGCTTATTGGCTCCTATGGGCTGATTGTAACGCTGGGGCTGGTGGCCTGGGCCTTCTACCGCCAGGATTTCAGCGCCCTGGGCGGCATGCTGGTGCCGGTGCTGCTGTTCGTGTACATTGCTTTTTTCGCCTTCTCACAGGGGGCCGTTATCTGGGTGTTCATCTCCGAAATCTTCCCCAACACGGTGCGCGCCAAAGGCCAGGCCCTGGGCTCCTCCACGCACTGGGTTATGGCGGCCCTCATTGCCTTCACTTTCCCGTATTTCGCCGAAAAGCTAGGCGGCGGCAACACTTTCGCCTTCTTCTGCGCCATGATGGTGCTGCAGCTGCTGTTCGTGTGGCGCCTGATGCCCGAAACCAAGGGCACCAGTCTGGAGCAGCTCGAAAAGACGCTGGTATTGCATTGATATAGAGCTTAGAAGTGAGAGCTAAGACCTAAGCCATGTTGTTCAGCACTACCTCATCGGCTCAATCTTCTGCCAGCTCGATCTTCGGCTCCTACTTTTTTCCCAAGAATCTAAGCTCTAAGTTCTAACCTCTCATGTCTAATACAATCGTCTGCTTTGGTGAAGTGCTCTGGGACGTGCTGCCGGCGGGTAAGCAGCCGGGCGGCGCGCCCTTCAACGTGGCCGTGCACCTGCACCAGCTGGGCCTGCCCGCTGCCCTGATCAGCCGCGTCGGCGACGACGAGCTGGGCACGGAGCTGCTCGACTTTATTGCCTCAAAGGGGCTTGGCACCGAGCTGGTGCAGCGCGGCAAAACCCACCTGACGGGGGTAGTAAAAGCCAACGTCGACGACGCCCAGGAGGTCACCTACAAGATTGTGCAGCCCGTGGCCTGGGACTACATCCAGTACAATACGGGCCTGGAGCAGCTGGTAGCGCAGGCCGAACTGTTCGTGTTTGGCTCCCTGGCCGCCCGCCAGGCCGGCACCCGCGAAACCCTGTACCGCCTGCTGGAACACGCCCGGTTCAAGGTTTTTGACGTAAACCTGCGCCCCCCGCACTACTCCAAAGAAGGCATCCGGTACCTGCTCGAGAAAGCCAACCTGGTCAAGATGAACCACCACGAACTGGTCGAAATCATGGCGTGGTTCGGGCAGGAAACCGAGCGTGCCGCCGCCATGCAGTGGCTGGCCGAGCGGTTCGAGCTGCAAGCCGTGTGCGTGACCTGCGGCGCCGACGGGGCCCTGCTCTGGACCGGCGACCAGCTCTACCGCGCCCCCGGCATTCCCGTCGAGGTAAAGGACACCATCGGCAGCGGCGACGCCTTCCTGGCCGCCCTGCTCAAAGGCTGGCTGGCCGGCACCGAGCCCGGGGAGGCCCTGCGCTTCGCCTGCGCCACCGGGGCCCTGGTAGCCACCCACCAGGGCGCTACCCCCGCCTTTACCGAACGCGACGTGGCGGAACTGCTGGCCGCGCAGCCGGTGTGAAAATCAGTGGATTGTTGCCACTCATAACAACGTTTTAGGCTAAGTGTCATGCTGAGTGGAGTCGAAGCATCTCTACCGCTTCGCTATAATGCTATATGATTAGCCAGAGGTAGAGATGCTTCGATTACGCCTCCGGCTGCGCTCAGCATGACATTTCTGTGCTATCTGACTTCTCTTCCCACCCCTATGAAAAAGACCTTTCTCTTGGCGCTTTCCCTGGCCAGCCTCACCGCCCTGGGCCAAACCCAGCCGGCCGCGCTCCTGCCGCCCGCCACCCCGCAGTACCGTCCGGCCTACCATTTCAGTCCGGCCCGGATGTGGATGAACGACCCCAACGGCTTAGTGTACTACCAGGGCACCTACCACCTGTTTTTCCAGCACTACCCCGATGCCATGGTGTGGGGGCCCATGCACTGGGGCCACGCCACCAGCAAAGACCTGGTTACCTGGCAGGAGCAGCCCATTGCCCTCTACCCCGATAAGCTGGGCTGGATTTTCTCGGGCAGCGCCGTCATCGACGAGAACAACACGGCCGGTTTCGGCAAGAATGCCATGGTGGCCATTTTTACCCACCACAACGACCCCGAGGAGAAGAAAAAAACCAACCGGCACCAGTACCAGAGCCTGGCCTACAGCCTCGACGAGGGCAAGACCTGGACCAAGTACGAAGGCAACCCCGTGCTCCCCAACCCCGGCATCCAGGACTTCCGCGACCCGAAAGTGAGCTGGAACACGGTGGCCAAAAAGTGGGTAATGACTCTGGCCACCAAGGACCGCATCACGTTCTATGCCTCGCCCAACCTCAAGCAGTGGACCAAGCTCAGCGAGTTCGGCGAGAAGGTGGGCGCCCACGGCGGGGTGTGGGAGTGCCCCGACTTGTTTCCGCTGACGCTGAACGGGAAAACCCACTGGGTACTGCTGGTGAGCATCAACCCCGGCGGGCCCAACGGCGGCTCGGCTACCCAGTACTTCGTGGGCCAGTTTGATGGCAAAACCTTCACGCCTACCACCACCACCCAGAAGTGGGTGGACTGGGGCAAGGACGACTACGCCGGCGTAACCTGGGCGGGCACCGGCGCCCGCAAGCTGTTCCTGGGCTGGATGAGCAACTGGGAGTACGCCAACCAGGTGCCCACCTCGCCCTGGCGCAACGCCATGACCGTTCCGCGCGACCTGGCTTTGCGGCAAGTCGGCCCGGAAATCTACCTGACGTCTCAGCCCGCCAAGGAGGTAGCCGCCGCCCTGCAGGCTCCCCAAACCCTACGGAACCTGACGGTAAAATCGGAGCTGAGCCTGGCCGGTCAACTCCCGGCCCCCGGCCCGCAGTTCCAGCTCAAGCTCAGCACCCGGCAGCTCCAGGACATGGCCGTGGTCTTAGCGAATGCGGGCGGGGAGGAACTGGTTATCGGCTACGACAAGCAGGCCAACCAGTACTACATCGACCGCACCAAGGCGGGCCTGAGTAACTTCGGTGTCACCTTCGCCGGCCGCCACCCGGCCCCGCGCCTGGCCACTGGCCCCGCCGCCGACCTGACCCTGCTCTTCGACGCGGCTTCCGTGGAGCTGTTCGCCGACGGCGGCCTGACGACCATGACGGAAATCTTCTTCCCCCAGCAGCCCTTCACCCAGCTCAAGCTGCGCTCCACCGCCGGCCTGACCGTGGACGCACTGACGTATGCCAAGATAGGCGCGATGATGAA
>NZ_BMGS01000002.1:0-159262 GCF_014640315.1 Hymenobacter glacieicola | reverse complement strand
AGCATGCTTAGGGCCGGAATGACGTTTTGGATAGGTGTATTCAACCAAAAAGGCCCCGCTAGTAGCTAGCGGGGCCTTTTCCATACGTACTGGCTTCTGGAATCGGCAAATCAACCGGGACAAAAAAAACTAATCAACCGGGACAAATTTTGAGGCTTTCAAAGACTGTTTGAATACCCTTTAAACCTGCTCTTGCACTGCTAAAAATAGAAAAAGCTCTAGCCAATAGCTAGAGCTTTTTTGTACATTTTCAATTACACTTGAATTATAACCCAATCCACTGCCGTACTGCCAAAACGTAAAAAGGCGGGCGGTTTTCGTGGGGCTGGTCGCCACCAATCGGGCTTATAGGCATTGAGGTGGTAATGTCGGGTTCCTGCCCCCCGTTGCCAGTGCCATCCGTACTAGCAGCCGTAGTTTTGCTGCCGTAGGGTGCTTTGCGCAGCAGTTGGTTATACTCAAACTGCCCATCCTTTGCGTGATTGTGGCTAGGCATCTCGGCTGTCGTAAGCCGGTGCATCTCTTCCCCGCCTGTATCACCAATTACATCATAATCAGCCCGCGCTGGGTCTTGACCCACTACGAACATACCACGCAGGTCAGCGGTGCCTACGTTGCCGTTGCATAGTGCCCAGCCGTGGGCTTCGGTGCCTGGTATCCCTTTCCCATCAACATCATAGGTACCTGTGTTGATGTTGGCTAGCCACTGCACTTCCCCGAGGACGCGGAAACGGCTTTCCATCACTTTGCTGTAGCGCAGGGCACCGTCTGCTGTGATGCTGATTTTGGGAATGTTATCAGTGGTTTTGGCCTGCACCTTCGTGCGCTGCTCAATAATGCAATCTTTCGTGCCACCTGTCTGGTAAGCCCGCTGGTCATAGACCCCGATGTTATCCAGTACTATTTCACAAGGCAAGCTGACACCACTGGCACCATCAAACTTCAGCAGTTCACCACCAAGCCAGACAATCCCATATCCTACATCCACTAGGCCACCACGGGGATAGATATTTACGTTGGCCACGATATGCGGGGGAAGGTTCTGGAATGCTGCTTCAGCTGCATAGTACATATCATCTTGCAACGCCTTAAAGTCATCATTGGTCAAGGGGCGGCCACCTTCTTCTAGTTTGAGCTTGCGCATCTTAATTGGGAGCTGTGGTGTACAAAATTTGATAGTTGGTCATGGCCCGCTTCAGGCGGCGGACCATCGCGTGAAGCCCGAGGGCTTGTGCTGCTAGACCAGGAGCGTAGACTGTGAAATCTACCTGGCTGTTGAATTCTACCTGGTGGCGGAGGTACAGGGGCTGATGCCCTGCTTCCTGCACAAAAGTGGTCGTAGGGTTGGGCTGCTGCTCCCGCACGAAGTTGACGTACACTGGGGCTAGCTCACCCACTGCATTTCGTACCCGGATGCGTCTGAATCCAGGGTCAAATGTGTCATTAAGGGCTTTTTCCATCATGATGGTTTGCCCATTGTAGGAAAGTTGCCTGAGCACATCAGCCTGGTAGTTCAGGAAGTCCTGATAGATAGTTTCTATAGGGCTGGTCAGCACTTCCAGCCACGCCAGCGTTCTAGGCTTGCGTAGCAGAGAGGGCACTAGGCCGCGCACCAGCGCCGGAAAGTTGAGGCGGAAGCGGGTGCTAGCTGGCATTGGGCACGAATGTTAAGCTGTCCATAAAGTTTCCACCGGGCAAGTCTTCTTCCACGATGTAACCAGCGGCTGTTTCATACACCCGCCCAAACACCACTGGGGCCGCCTGCCCTACTCGGGCGGCGACTCTACTCAGCAGAACGTCCTTCACACCGGACACGGCCTGGATGGCATCAACTAACCGGCTCACGTACACTTGGCCATCAAATTCCAGTTGGCCTAGGTAACGCTGAAGGGCTGAGCGTACCGCCGCCTTCACGCTGGCCAGGTCCAGCAAGGGGTTGTAGTACACTTCCCCTGTCAGCTGTAAGCGGTCCGCTTCGCGGCTCACCACTTCCAAACGGGTGCCCGCGAAGCGCACCCGGTCAAAGAAGCCGCGCAGCTGGGTTAACTCTGCATCTGAAAGCGGGGCCAACGTACCAGCGGCGGAACCAGCCTTTGCCACCTTGATGAATAAGCGCCCTGTGTTGGGGTTTTCCTTCGCCGTGGCCTGTGTTACCAGCTTCGGACCAGAAGTACCTACTTCATAGCCCACCGTGTTATTGACTACCAGCAGTTCATCCCCGGCCTGCCAGAACTTAGCCATTGCCACATACCAGGCAGGGGTACCAACTGGGGCCAACGCCACAATCCGGTCCACATCCGCGCGAAAACGGTCCCATAGGGTTTCATGCGCCCACAACACCGTAGCGGTGACATAAGACCACATCCCAGGCAGGGAAGTGGCACTTGGGCTGTTCAGGGGGGCTAGCTCAGGCCGGGACTGGCGGGCCAGTTGAATGGCTTGAAAGATTTCTTCTATTGTGCGGGCCATTAGAGATATTTTCTTCTGAAGTGATAGGCGTAGGCGCTACGGAAATACAGCTGTAGCAGAAGCGTCTGCGGCACGGAGGGCTGAAGCGTTGTGGTCCGGCTCAGGGCCAGGTATTGCTGCGACGGGTTCAGCACTTCAATGGTAACCGGGGTGCCGGTGGGCAGCGTCCGTTCGTAGGGGTTAAACTCAGCGCGAAACGGAATTAACTCCTCTACCTGGTTACCGGCTTCCGTGTAGGTGAGGCGCAACGTGATGTCCGCAATGGCCCCACCCCCAGGCGGTGCTAGCACCTGCAAGCGTAGGTTCGTCGCTTTCTTCGGCGCAAAGCCCAACACCCCTTCCGTGCTTGCCAGGAACCGCCGCCGCTGGTTACTCCAGCCCAGTAGCCCGGACTCGTTCTGTTGCGTGTAGGCCATTACTGCGGATTGTAGTTGCTCTGTTTAATGCCAATGCGGTAATAGGTCATCAGCACGGTACTCTGCATGGTCGCCGGATTGAAGTCTGCCCGCCCGTTACCCACCGGGGCGCTGGCATTACCGTTCCACTTGGGCTGGGTGCCCCATTCCATTTCCACGTAGTTGGTGCCCGTGACCCAGTGCGCGGGGTTATTCTTATCTGGGTAGGTGGGCAACGTGCTCCACAGAAGCAGATAGGTCAGTCGACGCGGGTTGCGGCCTGCTGTCCCCGGCCCATAGGCGGGCTCATCGAAGCTGGGCACATTATTGTTGCGAGGGTCCGGCATCTGGTAGCTGGTGCTCTGAAAGTCGTTGTCGAAGTTCAGACCCGATACCAGGTCCATCCCGAATAGAATTTCCGGCCGGTCAGAAAAGGCTATCGGGTCGGTAAAGACCACGCCCTCGATGCTGCTGGCTCCTGGCTGCACAATGACGCCCCCTTGGGAGTTGACCATCAGATTGCCGGTTACCGAACTCAGGGCAGTGGGCGTATTGTTAGCGGCCGAAACTAGCTTGGTATTGGTCGTCGTAATCGTGCCCAGCGCACCCTGGTACTGGAAGTACTGACTACCCGAATAGCCCAGATGCGTCGGGCCGATGGCACTAGCCAGCAAGGGGCTATCTGCCCGCAAGGTGTAGTCTTCAAACTCGCGACGGTTGAACTTTGGGTCCAGGCGCAAGGTGCCTGAAGGCAGGTTGTCGAACGAAGCGCCCGCCCCGGTCCGAAAACCGTAGCCGCTGCCTACCCCATTGGCAATATCCACCGCGCAGGTGTCTACGGTGGTGGCCGTCAGGCGGGAATTATACCCGTAGCAGCGCGTCATGATTCCGGCTGCGGTAACTGTGCTGTCAAAAAACAGACAATTATCGAACTGCGGCAAGATGTCCCCAGTGGGCGTGTAAAAGAGGTTAAAGAAGATGCAATCCTTAAACACGACTGGATTCTTGCTGCTGCTGTTGGCCTCTGCCCCAAATTCTGGGAGCACCTTGAAAATGCAGCGCCGGTACGTAGCCTGGTTGGAGAACTGGTAGTCGCGGAAGTTGAAGCCCGCAAACTGGTCAAAGTAAATCCCCTCGAATGTGGAGTCGGCCCGGCAGAGTCCGTAAAAGCGCGTAGAAGCATCCCCCAGAAACTTTACCGTGGTGTCAGCCCGCCAGCTGATAACGGAGGAAAGCGCCGTGGCGGAAGGAGCCCAGATGTAAGAGCCGCTGCCCACAATGCAGGTTTCCCGCGCTCCGCTGGCAGCCTCGATAATGCGCCCTGGTGTACGGGCCGGAAACTCGGGATTGGTACCCGTAGAGCTGTCGTTGGCCTGACCGCCTTTTCCTAAGTAGCGCTGGCCGGTAATTCTGAATCCGTGTGGCATGGGGTTAAGCTCCTTCTACTTCGATGGTGGTATCGGTAAAGCCGTTGGCGTAGGTAATGGCCCAGACAATCTTGTCGCCTGCTACCAGCGGAATGTTGATGGTCGCCACGTCGCCGTTGAAGGGCACGGCCACCGCCCCACCGCCATTCTTGGCGTACGAAACGGAGGCAGTCCCGGCATCCTTGTAAACCTTTTTCAGCGTCTGAGTGCGGAAGTAGCTGCGGGTCTGAGCTACCAGGTTGCTGAAGGCAAACACGTCCACGAAGCCGCCGCCCGTGGCATTTTCCAGGGCAGTAATCTTGGTTTCTATCTTGCCCAGCGTGTTGTAGTTGGCCGTAGCCGTGCCCAGCAACAGATTCCGCACGGCAATAACCAAGCTGGTGACACTAGTGGCCGCAGTGCCCAACGTCGTATTAGCATTGTCCAGCCCGCCAATCTTGACATCCGCTGCCAGATGTCGGTTTTCAACCGCCCCATCCGTCAGCGCCGTGCCGGTGGGGCTCGTGCTGCCAGCCGGGCGGGCTTCCAGCGTGCTGACGCGGTTGCCGAGCGAGTTCAGGTCGTTCTGGCTGGCTTTGCCTTGCAGGCCCTGCTCCACGGCCACCAAGCGGGTTTCGTGGTTGCTCAGGCTGGTCTGGTTCTGCTGCACGCTGTTGAGCACGGAACTGAGCTGCTGGCCCAGGTACACCAAGAACTTTTCTACGCTGGTCAGCCCGGCCTGCACCGTGACGGGGTAGGCGTTCTGCGCCGCGTTGATGGAGCCAATCTTTACATCAGACCCTAGCTTGGCATTGGTCACGGCTCCGTCCGCAATGGCATTCACCGCTGCCTGCTGAGCCGCTTTTACCATCACCTCCAATTTTTTCAAGGTGTTGCTGTCGTCGCTGGCACCGCCTAGCAGCATGGCTACGGCTGCATCCACGGCTGTTTTGAGGTCGGCGGGTGTGGCCTTGCCATTCACCACCAGGGTCAGCGCGTTCAGGCCGGTGCGGTCCGTGCTCAGGGCCTCCGCCAGTTCGCGGAACGTGTCGAGGGCGGCGGGTACTTCGCCCCCAAACAACAGCATCTTCAGCTCGTTGAGTTTGGCGTCTACCTGTGCGGCGGTCATACCGCCTGCAATGGCTGCCTGAGCGTCAGGAGCCAGTTTATTCAGGCTGACGGTACCATTGAATATCCGGTCTCCGTGTAATACTTGTGACATGAAGTTGTAGCTTATTCGAGGGTGAGTTGAACGGCGTCGTACACGACCGGCCCCGTGGTGCCGGTTTCCTTGCGTATATAGACCAGCTCGTGTGCGCCCGCTGGTAGAATGGGCGAGGTGAAGCGTAAGGCTGCCTGCTCTAGCGTTTGCGCGTATTGGTCTATCTCATAGGTCACGCCGTTGAGCGTGAACTGCACCACTTTGAGACTATTAGCCCGGAGGTGGATGAGCGATAGGCGGCCGGGACTGGGCAGCCAAAAGCGCAAGCGAACCGGGCTGTTCGACACCGTGCAGTAAAAACCATTGCCGCCAGAGTAAGCCGGATTTTCCTCCGTGTACCACTCGCCTGTGGCAACGACGAAGGGGGAACTCTGCTCAATCAAGGCCGGGGCAACAGCTCCCGTCCAGCCAGCAGGTGGGGGTAGCGTGCCACTGGGCTTCTTGGTGAAGGCCGGGCTGTCGGCCCACGGGGAAACGTTGCGCCCCGTGCTAGCCTTCACCCGCACCTGCGTGTAGCCAGCGGCACGGTCTACGTCTCCTTGCGCCAGACTCATAGCAGGCACGGCCCGGATGGTTTGGTTATCCGTGGTGCGCATTTCCAGTTCAGCCAGGGCATAGGGGCTGCTGATGGTAAGCGTGTCGGCCATGTCGTCGCCACTGAGCACGGGGGCGGGTGGGGTCGTGTTGGCCGGGGGCACGTAGGCAGCCAATGTGGTCAGGTTGCTGCTGCGCCGGGACTCATTGCGCACGCCCTCGATACCTACCACGTAGAGCACCACCGCGCCGGGCAGATACGAAACCGTAGGGCTCAGCTGAATGGTGAAGCTGGATGGCGTGTAGGGTCCGGCCCCGGCTACCTCGTAGCGCACCTGGTCGTAGCTCAGGCCAGCGGCTAGGCTGAAGGTCAGGGTTTGGGCTGCATCATCTTCCACCGTGATGACCGGCGCGTCCGGTGTAGGCAGGACCACCGGGGCCGTGACGGTGCCGCCAAAGCTGAGCACGATACCGGAAGGGGCGGCAAACAAGCGGCCTTTGGTTCCTAGGTGCGTACTCATCAGAAAGCGACACAGCGTAAGACCACATTATCCGCTGCTGTCACGAACAGGGCGGATGGTACGGCGGCAGACTGGCTTTTGAAGGGATAGAACGCCGGATGGCTCAGGCCGGTAAGAGCTGGGCCGGTATAGCCACCTTCTGCATCCCAGTTGGCCGGGTTAGTCACTTTGGTTACCTCCGTAGCAGGCCAGCCAAACAGGTCTTTGGTTTCCGGGGTGGTGTAGAGCACCAGCCAGCTGCCCGCCGTGTTGGCATAGGTGCGGTACCGTTCCGAACCCAGCGTCTGGAAATGCAAGTCGCCATCGGTGCCACCCGTAGGCGCTGCTGCACTGGCAGTAATGCGGCTGCCATCCTGTCCATCCTGTCCATCCTTACCGTGGAAGCTGGTAAAGAAGGCAGCCAGACTTCCCTGGTTGCCGTTGTCTAGCCAGAGCTGGTAAGCGGACTTACCAGCTGGGCCGGGCACCGTAGATGCAGCACCAGCTGGGCCGGGCACCGTAGATGCAGCACCAGGCGTACCTTTCAGATTGCCTTTGCTTACCCATACACCAGCTTCCTTTTTTGCAGTGTCCCCCGTTAGGGTATTCAGCCAGCCATCCCCATCATTCCCATCTACTGCCTGCGGGGCTCGGGGCTCCATATAGAGTTCGGCCCCACCGGTCAGCTGTTGCAGGGCTTGAAGGGCTTCCGTGATAATACTGAATAGCTGAAGCAGCTCAGGGCCATCCAATCGGGCCGCACCTGTGACGGGCACCCGTGGAATGACTTGCTGAGCGCGTTCAGCTAATTGAGCGGCGAAATCAAGCATAGTGGTCTGTAGTGAAATAGTCAGGATTGAAGAAGGATTCAGGTGCCGTGGGCGCAGGCGGCGCTGAGGTGGGCGCAGGCTGGTTGGCCGTGTTGACTCTGTAGCCACGGGCACTGAAGAAGGCCACCACCTCAGGGCGGCCTGATACTGAAGCGGGCACTACCACGGCCTGACCAGGTGTCAAGGGGTCTGTGATGGCCATATCATTGGCATCCGCTAAATCGTAGAGTGCGCCCATATCCCCGAGGGTCTGTAGGCACACATCCAGAAGGCTCTGGCCTTCGCCTGCAACTACCTTATTCATCGGTGTCTTTGTAGTAGCCTTCCAGATGTAGGGCACCCTGCGGGCTCAGTCTGAGGGCCATGATTTGCTGGCCATCCAGTTCCAGCTGCTGCTGGATTTCTGAAGCAATGCCGACCCCTGAAGCATCATCCAGCAGCATTTCTACAATGCCTATCCCGACCTCAGGAGCTTGCCGCCATTCGCCCTTATTGGTGTAGAGCAGCAGGGCTTGATGTTGCTCTGTGCTTTCGCCAATGACGAAATCCCCACCCCGGATTTCCAGGTCATAATCAGCGTTCAAAAGGACATCAAAGACGTTCATTTGAGCTTGCCGTTTTGCAGCAGGCCGGTCTGAGTAGCGGCGCTGCCTGTGGTAGTTACCGTGCCTACTACCTCAGCACCCGTCACGAAGTCATAGAGCATATCCACGAAATCATCAGCGTACTGCTTTCGGGCGGCTTCGGGGTCATCTGTGCGGGCGGCCATGCTATCATGAAGACCCTTCAAACGCTGTTTAAAAAATGCTTTGTCTAGTGGCATCAGTCGAGAAATAAGAGGTCCAAACGTTCTTTGATTGCCGTGAACTCGGGGGCGTTGACCAGCTGAATGGTTGGCCCGTTGTTGGTGGTAAAGACCTGGTTCAACACGGCGTCCAGGAAGTCCGACAGAATAGCCTTCAGGCTCTCTTTCTGGTTGCGGATGCTGTAGGCTTCCACCTCAGAGTATTGCACCACCAGGCCCGTGTGGTCATCAAGCATTAGCACCGTGACCGTGCTGCCTACCGCTGGCCAGATGGTGAAGCCGTTCTGCTCATCATCCACCACAGACCGCAGCCGGACGCTTACCAGGGGTGCCCCTTCATCATCGGGGTCCACGTCGCAGGTGCGTTCTGCTTGGTCTACTTCAGTGACCTTCCCCGTTACCACCATAGCAGCCAGGTCACCTAGGACCAGCTGCTTCAGCATCGAGACTATATTTTCCATCAGTAGGAGCTGCGTTTACCTAGCGTGACCGTCCGGCGAAACCCGGACGGTCCAAAACTTGTCTTCACCAAATCCACCAGGTAGCGGCCATTCCGTTGGGGGTGCTTCTCATCCAGCAGGTCCACTACTCCCGAGTGCAGCACGTAGGGCACCCCGAAGCCGGTAAAGTCGCCCCGGTAGCCATCGTACTTGAACTTGTCCAGCTGCGCCTGAGCAAGCTTCTTCAGTTCGGCCTTATCCTTGGTTTCGGTGCGCAGGGTAATGGTGCGTTCCTCACCATCTACATCCCCGGCGTCCGTGGTAGTCTTTTTGCCGTTGGCGTGCATGGCCACCACCTTCGCTTTGATTCGCACGTCTTCTTTGCGCTGGTAGCTCAGGCTGTCTTCCACGATGTTCTGTTGGAAGCTGTAGAGAGCTTCAGCACCTTCCACGGTGCTAGAGCTGGTGAACTCCGTGTAGGTCAGCCCCACGAAGAGCCGCCCGCCCCGGAAGTAGGCACACAGGCCGGGGTAATCTTCCTTCAGCTTCTTCAGCACCCCGGCCACGGTAGTACGGTCGGCGCGGAAGCTGTCAATACCCATGCTCGGGATGGACGGACTGAGTAGAGCAGCGGGCACCAGGTCAACCAACAGTTTCCGCAGGTTGGTCTTTTTCCAGGTGCGGTTCACGGCGGTGCGCTTCAGGTGGAAGTATTCATCTTCCAGCCGGACTTCAAAGGGGATGGTCAGTTTGATTTCTGCCACATAGCCTTTGAACTCCGTGCGCAGCTGGCCATCGTAGCCCAGCTGTACTTCCACGGGGTCACCTACTTTCACCAGGTCTTCTACCCGCTGCACTTGGGCAGCGCTGTCATCCCCATCGGGGGGCAGCACCTTCACGAAGCCATACAGCTTCAGCGTTGCCGTATCCCCTAGATTCTTCCAGCTGCTTTCTGATTCGTAGCCGGAAATCTTGGTGTACACCAGCTCCCCGATTTTCACCCGACAAGTAAGAAGCAAGCTCATTTTTTGCGGAGTAGTTTGGCCAGGGATGATTCGTCCGAAGACGCCGAGATTTGATAGGCGAAGTGGTCTGAAGCGCCTGCTATAGCCGGGAATTCAATATTCTCAATGACCAGGGACGAAATGTTGAAGTAGGTCAGCAGCTGACATTTCACTTCCAGCTGACGGTTGCGGCGGTAGAGCATGACCAGGCGGCGCAGCCACTCTTCCGGGTAGTCCTGAGGAACCAGGCTACTGGCCACGGCCTGCGCCCGGTTCCCTTCTTTGACTGCGTAGCCCTGAATCTTGATTTGCCAGTCATCAGCACCAATAATTTCCTTCACCGTGAAGTCCCCGCCAGCTACTACCGTTTTCACGATGTTCTTTGAGCTGGTTACAGTAATCAGCGGTTCGTTGGGTAGCATCACTTCGTCCAGCTGCATGGCGAAGAATCGGGGCGTTCCCAGGTCGGACGCGGAAGGTGCTCTGAATTCAGCAGCCTGGTTTACCCGCTCGGGACCAGGCACCGCTGGAAAAGGAAGGTTGGTCACCAGGGAGCCGAGTTGAAAGCGGCTGACCTTGAAATCGGGGGCTTTGGTTACTTCGCTCATACTCCCGTTCCTTGGCTTACTCCGTTGACTACTCGGGTCAGGGCTTCTTCCAACTGCGACACCATATCACTAGCACCTTCCTTCATATTGGTGGTGTAGATGTTGATGCTGTCTTGGAACTTGCCAATGGTGATGTTGATGGTAGTAGGCTTACTGCCCCCACTGGCCACCTTATCCACCGAGGCTTTCACGCCCTTGTTCGCGGCCCCGCCTATGGCCTGGTTGTTACCTGAGCTGAAGGGGTCTTCGGCCTTGCCAGCTACAATCAGCTTGCTGTCAATGGCCACTTCCCCCATCTTCCCCATCCCGAGGTAAGGGGCAATCATGTTCCAGATGGCCTTGAACTTGCCCACCAGCCCCTGAATGAAGCCAGTAATGCGGTCCCACAGACCACGGAACCACTGTTCTACTGCGGGGAAGAGTTTGAAAATCCCTTGCACCATCAGGTAAAAGGGGTTCATCTGAATAAAGAACTTACCCATGTTCAGCAGCCACACCTTCAGCGTGTCCCAATGCCGGATAATGAGGTACACCGCAGCACCCACGGCCAACAGCCCGGCTATGATGAGCCCGATGGGGTTAGCACTCATGGCCACGTTCAGCGCCCACTGTGCCGCCGTGGCTGACACCAGCCCCAGGGCGTAATGAGCTACAGCCAGGATACCACCGCTCACCATCAGCCCCACGTTGCGGGCCATGCTCAGGGCGCTAGCCCCTTGCGCAAACACGAACTTCCAGACCGCGCCACCGGCCACCATGAAGCCGTTTCCTAGCAGGGTCATCAGCGGAATCGTCTGCGACACCATAACCGCTACCTGACCACCCATCTGAAGGTAGGGCAGGTAGGGCTGGGTAGCCTTGAAGAGCGCAATACCCAGGTTTTCCCACATGGCCTTCATGCGCTCCATCCGGCCCGCATGAGTGTTCATGATAATGTTGGCCGAATCCACCGCAGCATTGGTCCCGGTCATCTTCGTCTGGAAGTCAGCCATAGCACCAGTGCCACGCAGCAGGATGTTGGCGGCGTTCTGGTTTTCCATGCCGAAAAGCTTTGACACCAGAGCACTATCCGACTGAATTTTCTTCAGCTCAGTCAGACGCTGCCCAAGGGTCAGGCTTTTATCCGTCAGCACGTTGATGTTGACGCCAGCGGCCTTCAGTTCCGTCTGAACATCTTTTGGCAGGAAGCGACCTTCCCCAAGTTTGGAAATCACGTTCCGCAGGGCCGTACCAGCTTCGGCACCCTTCAGGCCACCCGTAGCCAGCACCTGGATAGCGGCGTTGGCTTCAATGAAACCAACCTTCGCCCCACTGGCTGCTACACCAGCAACCCGCAGGGCGTCCGAAATCTGAGGCACTTCAGCAGCCCCGGCGTTGGCCCCAGCTGCCATCACGTTCATGGCCGTGGTCATGGCCTTGGCGGCGGTCTGCGGGTTCGTCAGGTCAACGTTGAACTGCTGAAGGGAAGTAGTCAATGCCTTGGTAGCACCTATAGCGTCCCCATCCATGCTTTTGGAAAGGATGGCCACGCTGGTGGTCATGCTGTCCATTGCGGCCTGGTCTTTGGCCATCTGCGGGCCTAGTTCGCCCAGGATGCTTTTGGCACTGGTCAGGTAGCCAGTAACCGGCCCGCCGAAGACGCTAGCCATGCGCCGGGCGGATTCGCCCATGCTGTCGAGGCCCGCCCCGGTCACACCAGTCAGGGCCGAAACTTCCGCTAGGGTCTGTTCAAAGCGCACACCTGGCTCAATGGCGCTTTCCAGGGTGTTCACGGCATTCTGAATACCCTGAGCAGCCTGGTTGGCCACGGCCATCCCCACGAACGTGGCTTTGGCGGTGGCCTTCACCTTGTCGAACATACCCGACATCTTTTCCCCCTTTTGCAGAATTCCCTGCATCGGGCCGGAAACCTTATCGACTAGGTTCAATATCCACTGGTAGCTTTTCATCAGTTGGAATGTCGAGGGATGAAAAAGGGGCAGCCGCACGTTGGCTGCTGCCCCTTTTCTATGATGGTTCCTGGTTGCTTTCCGCCTCTTTCTGACGAATCCAGATGAGGTCAGCGTATTGCTCTGCCCATTCTTCGTCCGACAGGGCGTCTACCTCGCTCTGTGGCATTCGGTAGTAGTAGCGGAGCTGAGCGTCAACCAGCCGGAGGAAGCTGGTGCTATCCGTGACCTTGGCTTCCTCCTCAATTAGTTTTTTAGGGTAGCCGACTTGCTAGTGATGATTTCGTCCACCTTGCCAGCCAGGGCGAAATACAGCTCTACATCCTGGTCCGTTTCGTCCACGAAGTTCAGCTGCGTGTTCTTCATGATGGTTTCCTGATAGACCGACACATCACGGGTTTTCGTCAGGGCAGCAGTAGCAGCGGATACCAGTTGGCGGGTGGGCTGTTTGAAGTAGACCAACTTGCCATCTACTTCAAAGCACTTGACCTTCCCGTGCTTCCTGCGCCACTCTTCTATTTGGGCTTCCGTGGGATTGCCGTTTGCATCCACGTTCGCATCCGTGTAGGAAGCGTACTGGCTGCCAGTTGAATCCGTGCCTTGAACCGCGCTATTGTTTAAAGTACCCATGCGTTTGAAGAGGTTTTGAAAGAGAGTTGCCACCGCAGTGGCTTTACCTGGTTATTTTGAAGGATTAGCCGTTCAAAGGGCTTTTAATCAGCCTGAAGCTCAATGTGTGAGCAGGTGAAGGGCACCGTGACCGTCATGTTCAGGTCACCTTGCTTGCTGGCCTTTTCCCACTCCAGCGTCAGCACGGAATGAATGATGTCCTTTACCATCAGGTTGGCATCATCCAGGTACTGCACGATGATGGGGAAAGGCGGTAGGCTGGTGGGTGTTTTACCAGCTGCCTTAGCTGCCCGCACGATAGATTCAAACTCGCTCTGAAGCATCGTGATGGAACCGTTGGATTCTTCCTGGCCATTGGCGTAGGCCACCGGCTTGTCACCTACAGCGTAGATGAATTTTCGGTCCCGCTTGGCCCCGTACTTGATTTCGGTAATGCCCGTAACAGGGCGTCCCAGGAAGGCGAACTGGATGTCTGCCCAGCCGAATTCCTTCCCGTTGATGGTTGGGTACTTAGTCTCTGCCATCGTTATGCTGCGGTGTTAAAAGGGTTGTTGTATTCCACCGTGGCTTCAATCTGCTCAGCGGTACCCCGAGGCACCACGCGCACCAGTGCTTTGATTTTCGAGGCAGACAGCACGTTCTGCTTGGGGTCCACGTACACCGTCACAGCTGAGATATTTTCACCCATCTGCTCTTCAATGGCGGTCTTCAGCGTCTGCTGGAATCGTGATACCTCAATAGCTGGCAGGTAGCCCGTGGCGCGGTCAATCAGCACATCATCCAGCAGTTCTTCCAGATAGATGGTCCGGGCAATGCGGGCGGCTTTCTTGATGGTGCGACTGAGCTTCAGGTAAGCGTAGTCATTAGTTTTGGCTACACAGGTCGCATCGTTGTTGTAGAAGAACCCATCCTTCCCGGCGTGAATCAGGGGAAAGATGTACCCCTTGCCATCCAGGATGGAGAGGTCACCACCCTTCCCGTCACTCAGGGAAGTCACCAGCGTACTACCGCTCAGGCTGGCCTGCGTGATGCCTTCCAGCGCCCCCGACTTCACGCGGCCAATGCTGCGCTGGACGGGCATGGCCGAAAGACGCCCGAGCACCTTACCTACCTGAGCAAACTTGTTGGCCAGCGTCAGGCCAGCGGCAACCAGGTCATTCACCCGCAGCTGGTCCCGGCCAATGGTCACGGCTACGCTCGGGGCGTTCAGGGTCCGCAGGTCGGTGGCGTTGGTGGCAGTGCCCGTAAACAGGCGTCCTTCCAACACGATGTCCAGGGGGCGAAAGGCGTCAAACTCCGCATTTGCAAACGTCTGAGCCAACGGAATAGCGGCCAACAGGTCAGCCGTGATACCTGCGCCCCCGGCCACTTCCGCAGCAGCGGGGTTCAGCGCCACGCCCAACAGGCGCACTACCCCTTTCTCTTCCTTCAGCTTCGTCTGAAGCGAGGTGTAGGCCGCATTGCCAGGGCTGAAGAGCTGAGCCATCGTAGTGGCGTTGGGCACCAGCAGCACCCGCAGGGCAGCACCGTCACCAGCTTCCACGAAGTAGTCTTTGATGTGCTCATACACCAGGGCGTTGGCAGCCAGGTCAGCTTCAGCCGTAGCCCCGGCCAACTCAGCGCCCCGCAGGCTATACAGCAGGGCTTCCGTCAGCTGGTAACCAGCAGGTGCCCCAATGACCAGCAAGGCCAGGCCATCCGGGTTGTCCACTTCACGGGCTAGGTTCCCGTTGCCCAACAGGACATTAACATTTGGTCTTTCCGAAAGCATTATTCAGCGGCTTTGGTGGAAGCTTTGGGTTTCGTGCTTTTAGCAGCCTTGGGGGCTACCGGGGTCTTTTTGGGGGCCGTAGTGCGGGTCTTCTTGGGGGCCGGGGCAGCTTCAGCAGGGGCAGTGGTGGCAGCTGCTACTTCAGCCTGAGCAGGCGCGGCTTCCGTCGAGGCCGGGGCCTCAGCTGGTGTAGCGAAGTAGCCAGGAATCAGCACCGCTTCAGCCACCAGGGCAGCCAGGCCAGGCTGTTCATCCAGCTCAGGCAGGTCCACCGTCAGTTCCAGGGTTTCAGGCACGCCAGCCAGCATTTCCGTCAGCACCGTTTCAACCGTTTCGCCGTTGGCGACTCGGGATAGGTGCTTCACTAGGAAGCCAGACAAGTCATCTACATGACCTAGCGTGTGGACGCTCAGGTTTTTGATGTTGATGTTCATGGCCCGGCTGGTCACGGCCACCGCTACGGCTTCAGCGGCACGGGGCACCTTCACCAGTTCGGCCCCATTGGCGTCAGCACCAGCCTGAGCGTATCCCGCATTTTCGGGGCGGTAGAACACCCCGTCATGGGTGGATGCCAACAGGTAATCCACATCAGGATTACTTGTGAAATAATCCGCAGCCAGTTCCTTCAGCTGGTCATGCGTGTAATGGTTTTTCTTCATTTGAAAAGCCGGAACGGCGTGAAAAATTGGAGGTAAAGCCACAAGGCCAGCAGCGCGAAGGCCAGGATGGTGAAGCCAATACAGAACTTCAGGAAGCCAGTCAGGGGAGCTTTCACCGGCACCACTTCACGCACCTGGCTAGTGTGGCTGCGGGTTAGCTCTGTATCCGTCACGGGCACCTGCGTGAGAAATGGCACCCGTACCGCTGTGGCTGTGACCAGCCCAAAAGCATCCACTGACAGGGCTAGCAGGCCGTGGGCACTGCGGGTATAGATGGTCACTGGCTTGATACCGCCGGTAGTTTCATCGAACACCAGGCGGGTGCTCAGGCTAGAGCTGTCACCAGGAACCGCTACATCCGCCATCCGCTGCACTTGGCGCAGGGTGGTGGAATCGGTTATGATAGATTGGTTGGTTCCTAGTCTGGTGGCGGCGCAGCTGGCCAGCGCCACCACCAGGACCACTACCGAATACACCTTCAGCACCCATATGAAAGGGCTGCGGTTGGCTTCAATGGTGCGGATGATGGTTCGGTACATGGTCAAGACTTAGGAATCCAGGAACTCACTATGGAAATCTGACTGCGGAGGCGGCGCATTCTGTGGACGCCATCACCTTCCCGGTTTACCCCGCTACCCCCGCCTGTATTCCCTTCCACCGTGACCACGAAGTTTTCTCCCCACTGGTCAATGAATCCGATGTGGCCGATGCGGCCTAGGTTGGCGTAGTAGTAGCCTGCGCAGTCACCTTGTTGGGGCTCCCTTACCTGCGGTGCGCCACGGCGGTAAATCACTTTGGAAGCCGGGAACCAGTTGCGGGCGGCACCCGCCCCAGCTGGACCCTTCAACCCGAGCTTTTTGAAGCACCAGTTGACAAAAGCGGCGCACCACGGCTGCCCTTGGCGGTTGCCCGAGCTGGCCAGATACTGCTTTACTTCCGGCCCGCAGTTGTTACAGCCTTTTTCACTCACACCCACCTGGCTGTTGTAGACCTGCGCCAACGCGGCGCGAGTAGTGGTGGGCTGCTTAACTACACTGGTGGTATCTGCGGCTAGTGCGTCAGGTTGACACAGAGATAAACAAAGGCAGATACTAGCCAGAGTGATACGATAACCTTTTGCCATTCCGTAAGTCGATAGAAGGCCCGTACAAAGTGCTTCTTCAGGAAGCGGTCAACCACCGGCCAATATTTCCGCAGAAGCAGGCGGGAGAAACACCAGATGGCCACCGCGCGAATGCCTGCCAGTAGCAGGGTCTGGAACACGCCCACATCCATCAGCGCCGGTTCGGCTCCTGTGATACCATCACCAGGTTCCACTTCCTTGGCGAAGTAGGGGTAGGCAAACCAGAGGGTCAGCCCCACAATGATGATTGCCGACCCACCCCACCGGCACCCTAGATGTTTGAGCAGGCGGCGGACCTTTGTGGTGCTGCCTGTAGTGTGCTTTTCATGGAGGGCCATCCCCCCCAAAATGGCCCCCACCAGGAGCAGGCCAGCAATCAAAATTGCGAGTGTCATTGAATGACTGTCTGAACGTTCAAAACCGTTCAAACGCCCGGCAACTAGGGCAGCCGGGCGTTTGAAACCACTACCTAGGCTACCCGCTTTTCAACCAGGGCAACCACGCCACGCTGGTCAGAGCGAACGATGCGGCCACCGGCCCGCACCAGGGCAGACATAACGTCGCCGTAGTAGGTGGGCGAAGCGTTGTCTTCAAAAATGTCGATGCCGCCGTTCGTGCGGGTGCCTACCGCTTTGCGCACATACATGGGATGCCAGAAGATGATGGACTGGCCATCAGAAGCAGCCGGGGCAGCGGCTAAATCTTTGGGGGCACCAGCTGAGGTATAAAGAACCCCCGTGCTGCGGGTCATAATATCGAAACCGAACACCCGGCCCAACACACCTTCCTTCAGGGCACCCTGACCGAAGATGTTAGCCGACACGAATTCAGGAATCAGCATCAAGTCCATAGCCAGGTCAGCAGGCACCAGCGCCACGCGGCCTTCACGCGGTACATCCTGACGGTCCAGGATGCGGGCGGCGTTAGCGAAGTCTTCTTTCGCCACCTTCAGGCGCTGGCCTACCTGAGTGCCCAGGAAAGGGTCACGGGCAGCCCCCGAGGTGTAGAGAATGTTGGCAGCAGCCGTAGGAGCCCAGTTGAAGAGCATACCACCAGCTACCGAAGTCTTCAGCTGGTTGTAGTGGTTGAACATGATGGACACCCGCTTCTGATAGCTGGCCTCAATCTGTTCAGTAATCGTTACGTGGGAAGGGTCCGTGGTGTACTCGTCAATGGTGTACTGAGTATCCACATCCGTGCGCCGTGTAGCTTGTGCGGGGAACACCGAACGGTTTTTCTGGACACTAGGCGTACCCCCAGCTTCAGCAGCGTGAACGATACGACCAGTCAGACCTTCCGAATCATCAATGGCTTTATTGATGAATGAGCTATCAGGAAATACGTTTTCTGACATATCAGTCAGCCAGATTTCCTTTTGGATAGCCATGAAGGCCAGGCCCGTTTGGGCATTGGCCGGTTGAGCGGGCAACAGGCAGCCCACGGCGAACAAACCCGAGCCTACGGCAATACCAGCATTTACCCCGAAGATTGGAGTGACTACTACAGCCAGCAAAAACGCCATCAGAACGTTGTAAGCGAGGTTTTTAAGATTCAATTTCATGTAAGAAACGTGTCGTTGGAGACAGATTATAGATTGATTTTTGGACACAAATGGCCCGGTTTCGCAGAGTACTGAAGTAGGCGTTTAGCCCTTCAGGTCGTAGTAGTTCTTGTAGATTTGAGCGTGAGCATCGGGCTTTTCGTGCTTCAGCTTCAGCCAGTTGGTTGGGTCTTCACGCTCCCACTTGCGGGCGTCCCAATCAGCCCGAAGGGTCAAGAGCTTGTCCAGCGGGCTTTGGGCCGCATTAGGGTCAACAGGTTTGTTTTGCTCTTCCACCTGCTGCACCACGTCAGTCAGGCGCAGCTGGTCTTTGGGCGGTGTAGCTTGACCATTAGCGGCGCTGGCTACCTTGCTCATGTCGAGCAAATCCAGGGCGGCGGTGGGGTCCAGGGATGCCAGGCGCAGGAAGGAATCTTTTTTGTCCGGCGTTACCAGATTGGCTTTCAAAGCCAGGTCCGTGACGATTTTGGCCGTGTTGGCGTTGGCGTCATTCTGGATTTTGTTGATAGCCGCCACCACGTCCATTTCTGAGGTGCCAGCTGCCAGCTTCAGCGTAGATAAAATCTGCTGCATTTTGGGAGCTTGTTGGGGTTTGAGATTGGTGAATTGAAGTGCGAGCTTTTCAGCTATGGCGGTGGGTTCCTCAGGTAGCCACAGGCCATCAGCCAGTCGTAAGCGCAAAGCGCCATCATTGCCGGGGATGTCGCAGATGCTGATTTCCTTCAGTTTGGTTTTGGTAGCCGTGGGCAGCATTTGGCCTTCCAAAAGCAGGTCGGGAGCATCTGAGCACTCTTTCACTTCCAGGAGCGGAGAGCAGGCCCGCAGGAAGCCACGGTCCACCTTGCCTTTGATGAGCAGGGCGAATTCATCTTCCTCATCGAAGAGCGGTTCCCCGGTCAGGACCGGCCCTTCTTTCCGCAGGTTGATGAAGTTTCCAATGACTGCGCAGACCTGTTTTCCGTCCCGTTCGTGCATGTAGAGCATCACGGGGTTGCGCTCATACTGCGCTATGTCAATGCCTGCGGTCATTACCCGCACCCCGTAGCAGTTGACCACCCGTTCATCGGAGATTACAAAGCGTTTGTTAGCCATTCATAGGGTTGGATTTTTGGGTTGTGTTGGTGAACCAGAGCCCAATACTACCACCACCCTCAGGCCCCTGTAAAGCCCTCATTTTCATGGCGAGGGGTGAATTACCTCGTCATGAAAATGAGGGGTGGACGCCCGCTACCGGCCAAGCTTTCTTTGCTGTGAACCTCACACTACTAGAAGCCTATGGCCATTGATACAAAGGGAAAAAAGGAGTATGCCTTAACCCTGTATTTGTATTCCGGCAAGACACAACAGGAAATAGCCCTGCGTGTCGGGGTAAGCGAAAACACGCTTACCACCTGGAAGAAAGAAGGGGAATGGGACACCATCAAAGGCGCCCTAACTGCCACCAAACCGCAGTTGATAAAGGACTTTTATCAACAGATTACCCTTATCCAGCAGGGCGCGAAGAATACCGATGGAACGCCCCGAGCAATGGACCTGAAGGAGACGCAGGCGGTGCGGCTCATCACGAAGGCCATTGCGGAACTGGATAAGACCCTGAGCCTGGATGTGTATGTCCAAGTCATGGAAGAATTCGTGCGCTGGCTTTATGAAGCCAAGCCTGATGCTGCACAGGAGTTCTTACCCTGGCTGGACCGCTTCATGAAACAGAAGTTCGGAGAGCTAGGCTAACCAATCCACCCCAAACCGTTCAAAAGGCGTTCAAACGGCCCCACAATCAACGCGCACCTGCTAGCAGGTGTCAGCGGAAGCATTGCAGCCCCGTGAAGCGCCTGAGAGCCCTAAAAATGATTCTCAGAAATGGCAAGCGGAAGCAAGCTTTTCAAAAAGACCAAAGACCCCCGGCAACGGTGGGACGCCCTGGTGCTGCGGGTAAGCAGCGCCACGGCTGCTGAGCGGGAACAACTCGGGGAAAAGGAAGCTCGCATCCAGCGGGCGCTGGTGGACTATGATTACTTCGTCACCACCTACTTCCCGCACTACACGAAGGACAAGCTAGGCAAGACCACCAGCTGCGCCCCGTTCCACGTCCAGGCCGCCAACGCGGTGAAGGCTGACCCCGAGTTCACGGGGATGTGGGCCTGGTTCCGGGGTTCGGCCAAATCTACCCACGCAGACATCTTCCTACCCTTGTGGCTGAAGATTCAGCGCCCCATCCGTCAGCTGAACGTGATGCTGCTGATTGGCAAGAATGCCAAAACCGCAACCCGTTTGCTTCAGGATGTCCAGGTAGAGCTACAGCACAACGAACTATACATCCGGGACTTTGGGCCGCAGCTGAAGGAAGGCAGCTGGGAGCAAGGTGAATTCCAGACGCAGGATGGATGCGCGTTCGTAGCCCTAGGCATGGGGCAGCCGCCCCGTGGTACGCGCTTCGGTGCCCAGCGCCCGGATTATATTGTCTGTGATGACCTGGATGATGACAAGCTGAAGAAGAACCAGGGCCGCATCACGGAAATCGTGGAATGGCTACACAGGGCGGTAATTCCCACGATGGACGGGGGAATCATGCGGTTCCTGTTTGTCAACAACCTCATTGCGAAGAAAGGGCTGATGGCCCGCCTGATTGCGGAACATCCTGACTGGTACTTCCTGCGGGTTGATGCCCTGGACAGGAACGGAAACCCGACGTGGGACCGGCACACGAAAGAGCACTTTGAACGGCTCCGAAAGAAGATTAAGCACAAGGCTTTTGAATCGGAGTACATGAATAACCCGCAGGAAGATGGCGGGGTGTTCCTATTGGAGCAAATCAAATGGAAGTCGCTGCTGAGTGATTTGGCCCAATATGATGCGCTGGTCATGTACGGGGATATGTCCTACAGCACCAGCGAAAAGGCGGACTACACCAGTATCCCGATGTGGGCGAAGAAAGGGCACCAGTTCTTCAAAGTGAAGGTGTACCACCGGCAACGGGAAACCCCCTCGAAGGCCGTGAAATGGTGGTTTGACTTCTACCTGAAGCTACCCATGAAGGTGCGGTCAAAGCTGAAATGCTACGTCGAGGCTAACGCTACTCAAAAGGAGTTGCTGCGCCCCATCATCAACCGCGAAGCCAGGAAACGGGGCGTTGCCAACTTCATCAAGTTCGACACCAGCAAGAAGGGGGACAAAGATGACCGCATTGGCAGTATGACTACCCAATACGAAAACGGGGATGTCTTCTACAATGCTGCTGAGCAGAGTGACCCCGATATGCTGGCCAGCATTGAGCAACTGACCGGCTGGACGGAAGGCGGTGGCCAGGGAATGCACGATGACGGGCCGGATGCGGATGAATCAGCCTGGCGCAAGCTGGAAAAAATTGGAAAGCGAAGTGGGCGCGAGGAAGTGCCCACCGGAAGTTTCACTAAAAACACCTCTCGGGGTTTCTAATCATGAGTTTTATTACCCTAGCTGACTACAAAAGCCAAATTAGCTTACGCGACCTGGAAGCCTTAACGGCTCTGGAAGAAGAATTCCCCACTGAGCCTACTACAGTAGAAGTGGTGTTGGTTGATGACGAAGATGACCCTGAGCCAGCTACTGAGCCCGCCCCAGCGCCTGAACTGAGCATCCGGGAAACGGCTGAATCCAACGCTATGGAAGAGGTGGCCAGCTACCTGCGCGGGCGCTTTGATATGGATGCTGCCTATGCCATGATTGGTCAGGCCCGCAATAAGCAGCTGGTGTCGATAGTGGTAGACGTGGCCTTATGGAACCTGTCTCCTAAGGTGGCTTTTGCCAATGTGTCCGAAGTGCGGCAAATCCGCTACGAAGCGGCCATCAAGTGGCTGAAGCTGGCAGAGCAGGGCAAGAGCAACCCCAGCCTTCCCCGCTATGCCCTAGACCCTGAGAGGCCGCAGGCCCACCGCCGTTTCCGCTATGGTTCTGAACCCGTCCGCAGTCAATCCTTCTAATCATGGAGCTTAAACTATTCGGTAAAACCGTCACCATTGGCAAGCCTGCTACAGCACCAGCTGCGCCCGCTACCACACCGCAGAAGCGGAAAGGTGGTGGGCAACAGGGGCGTCTGATTGATGAGCTGGATGAGGTGGTTTCACGGCACAAAGCCAAAGCAGAAATGGACGTGTGGACGCGGGCTGAGGACCGAGCCCTGTCGCCTATCCTGCCCCGTCGTGACCAGTTGGTAGCCATCTATAAGCAGATTGACCGGGATGGCTACCTGACCGGCCAAATCCAGACCCTCAAAAACAAGGTGCTTTCTGAAGGCTTTGCCATTGTCAATAAGAAGTCCGGCAAGGAAATGGATGAGGTGCTGGAAAAGTTTCAGCGGCCTTGGTTCCATGACTTCATGGATAAATACCTGGACACGGACTTCCACGGCCATACTCTGCTGAACTTCGACTACCCCGAAGAGCAGGGGGAACACGCAGGCGAATTCACTAGGCTGGATTTGATACCCCGTGAAAACGTGTGCCCGGAAGCAGGTGAGGTGCTGATACGCCCCACAGATGCTTCCGGTATTCCGTTCCGCAATACGGATGCTCCCTACGCTAAGCTACTGCTGGAAATAGCCCTGAAAGACTCCTTTGGCCGCTACCACTTGGGCATCCTGAATAAAGCGGCCCCGGAAGTTATCTGGAAGCGGTACACCCGTACCGATTGGTCCCGTCGCTCAGAGAAGTTTGGGATGCCTATGGTGGGGCTGAAGACGGACGCTACTGAGCAGTGGGAAATCAACCAGAAAGAAAAAGCACTCGCCAACATGGGTTCCAATGGCTGGATGCTCATGGAAGAGAATGAGGAAATGGTATTTCATGAGGCATCCGCCAACCAGGATGGGCGGATGTACAGCAGCCTAAAGGATGCGTGTAATGATGAAATAGCTTTCCTGATTACCGGCCAAACCATGACCAGCCAGGACGGCGCTAGCAAGTCCCAGGGGGAGGTTCATGAGCGGGTTCAGGAGCACTACGTACAATCCCGCTTGCGGTCCTTGTCGTACTTTATCAACTATGACCTGTTCCCTTTCCTGAAGATGTGGGGCTACCAGCTGGATGGGCTGGAATTCAAGTGGCGGCGGTTACTGGATGAAGAGGCTGCCAAGAAAAAGGCCGCTGAAGCACCGGCTGCGCCTGAGCAGGATGAAGAGGACGGACCTGAGCAGGACACGCCACCTGCCCCGCCCAAAGGCAAGCCTGGACAAAATACCCCTGCCAAGCCTGGCAAACAGCAACTAACAACGCCAAATTTTACTAAGCCCGTGGCGCTGGCCAGCGCCACGGGCGTACTGAAGTTGGCTGACACCGACAAGGACAACCCAAAGCTGCGGAAGCTATTTGATGAGGTAGTCCAGAAGCTACACACCGAACGGCCAAAGCTGCGGAAGATGATGCGTAGCCCTGAATTTCGGGCTATGATGCGCGAAACGGGTAGCCAGCTGACTGAAGCAGTAGAAGAAGGCTATGGTCAGCAGTTGCCTCAGTTGGAGTACGGCTCCCCTGACGCCGTGCTACTCGGGAAGCTGACCACCCACCTGTACATTTTCAGCGCCAACAAGAGCTATAAGCTGCTGACGGAACTGAACGCCCTACTGGTGGATGGTGGCCAGGTCAGTGCTTTCCCCTCGTTCAAGAAAGAGGCTCTGAAGCTGCATGAAGACTATAATATCCAGTGGCTGAAAACGGAGTATGACACCGCCGTGGCTACGGGGCAGATGGCCGCCAAATGGGTGGGATTCCAGGAAAACAAGGACAAATATTTCCTGAAGTACACTACCTCAGGAGATGACCGGGTTAGACCAGCTCATGCTGAGTGGGACGGTATCACGCTACCCGTAGACCATCCGTTCTGGAATAACCACTACCCGCCCTGTGGCTGGAAGTGTCGGTGCAACGTCCATCGGGTGCCCCGCACCGGGCGCACGGCCACCGATGAAGCTACCCTGGCCACTCTCACCACGAAGCCACCGGAGTTCGGCCACAACGCAGGCAAAACAGGGGTGGTGTTTCCCGAAAGCCATCAATACTATGACATCCCCGAGGGCGTGAAGCCGCTGCTGCGGCGCATGGCAGTAGAAGACGCCCCCAAACCAAAGAAGCGCAATGGCTGATTTGATAAAGGATATGCGGATAATGGCCGGTCAGCTGAATGACTTCATGAAGGAGTTGCCCCAGCTGGCCGGCGCGGAAGTGGTGGATTCTATTCAAGACAACTTCCGCACGGAATCTTTCTTTGGCACCCCGTGGGCTCCCCGAGTAGTCCAAAAGGGCAACGATGGCAAAGCTATCCTGGTGCAATCGGGGCGGCTGCGCCGGTCCTTCCAGGTCAAAACGTTGGGCCTGGTCATTACCATCTTCACAGATGTTCCCTACGCTCAGATTCATAACGAGGGGGGCACCATCCAGGGCACAGCAGAGGTGGAAGCTTATACCCGCCACCAGTACGAAATGAATGAGGTTTCCACGCCAGGTGCCAAGAAGGAAAAATGGAAAAAAGAAAAGGTAGGCACCAGCCAGGTCAGAGCACATACCCGCCAAATCAACCTGGAAATCCCACAAAGGCAATTCATGGGGGAACACCCAAAATTAGATTTAAGGATTAAAGCTTTGATTGAAGCTGGCCTAGATAATATATTTGATAGTTAATGCTTTCTCCAAATAATACATGGCCCGCGACTTAACGTTACTCACTGACAGGAATAAAGAAATAATGGCGGCTTTCAATAAACTAAAGTGTGAGGAACAGATAGTCCCCTATCGAGGCAAGCGCATAGCCATCCACCTTTCTTACAATCAGATTATGACCATTCTAAGCAACACGTACTTCCTGAGCCGGAAGCGCCTGGAATTCATTATCACACAGTCTACCCCTAAGATGGCTCCCATCAATGCTTCAGCTTCACCCGTTACCGCAGCCGCAGCATGATAGAAGTATACACCACCATTGAAGCCAAGCTGAAGCAGGTTATTCCAGGTGTCAAGGATGTAGAACGCTTCTTCAACCAGTTGGCTATGGCAGCGCAGGGCACCGGCTACAGCATTAACTTCCCGGCCTGCTACTATGAGCTAGTGGGCGTCCGTACTGCTACCCGTAGCAGAGGCATCCAGGATTGTGAAGGCATCCTGCGTATCCGTCACTGTGACCAGGCGTTGGTGGTGTCGCAGCTCAGGACGCCGAAGATGGAGCAAGCCAGCTACCACGGCCTGTCAGGCTTCAGGGGCGGACCACTGATGACCGGCCTGGAACGGGTAGCGCTCTACCCGGACAGCAACTACAGAGGGGTGGAAGTTATCATCAGTGAGTATCAGATAAAGTGGATGGACAGCACCCTACTGAATAAGACTACGGCGCAGGCCAGCGGCATAGAAGTCAGTTCTGAGGTTAGCGCCAACTAAAAAAGGCCACCCGGTTGGGTGGCCTTTTTTAGTTAGAGAGTTGCTACTTGCCACTTATAGAATTCATCGTACTTACGAGGGAAAAGCTTTGTCACTTCTGCTAGAAATTTGGTGTCTTCTGCTAAAGTGCTGCCATTTCCTACCATCAGCACAATTACTATATCAGGACTGGCTAGCTGAATTTCCCTTCCCAACCTTAGCATTTCTTCGGAAGCAAGGCTATATCCATCACTGTTAAAGCCAACTGACTTAATGTATCGGACGGTTTTTCCTTTGTGGACTACATCCCTGAATTCGTACTGCATGTCTTCTTCTTTTTTATCATCAACTACAATTTAGAATCCTTTCTAAGCTGGCGGGCATCTTTCACAAAATCCTTAGTCCACTCAGAAGCCTTCTGCTGTTCAACAGCAGGGTCATAAATACCTGCATGAGAACACACCCCTATACCTGAATTAGAACCTTCAAACTCAGCCTGAACGGTATAGTCAGGCCAAACACCTGTACCCTTATCAATCAACTCTAGCACCATCTTTTCACCGCTTCCATTGTGGGCAGTTAACAAAATGTAAGTGTCCTGGTGAGTGACTTTGACTTTCCATCCCTCGTCAACTAACGGGGTAAGGCCTGTAATAAACTCTTGAATCAACATGATTTGTGGTTATATAATGGAGTTACAACTTACAACTAAAAAAGGCCACCCAATTGGGTGGCCTTTTTATGGCAAATAAATGTGCAAAAATCCTCTAGTCTAGTACGTTCCCCATTTCGACTTCATAGCTATCGGCGTTTTCGATACCCATGCTCATGATGTCGATAGTCTTTGTGGCACCAGCTGCTATGTTAGCAGCGTTGCCCATACCCGTACCTACGATGTTCTTCCCTTTATCGTAATACACACCCTTCAGGTCAGCATATTGAATTAAGTGGTCTGTGTTGTTGCGCACTTTTACGTGAATAGTGCGAGCAAATTCGTTAGCGGTCTCGCTGGTCTTCAGGATTTCCAAGTCCGGCTTTTCTTCGGCAGCAGGGGCTTCAGTAACAGGCTCACCAGCACCTTCGCCCGCACTCGGGGAAATAGCAGATGCGTTGGCCATACCGGCACCAGCTTTGCCATCTTTCTTTGGGTCGGGTAGCAACAGGCCCAAAACGAATAAGCCTAGGATGATACCACCAACAATTTTGAAGAGCTTCTTCATACGCAAAATGGGTTTAGAGTAAATAAAGCCGTCAATATTACGAAAAAGGCCGACAGCTATGACCTTTAAAAGTGTCATTTCGGAGCCTTTATAGGCTCCGAAATGGACAAAAAATCAACCTATAAAGTGACTATCTGGACAAGTTAGGGGCTTCTTTCCAGGTCTGAAGCTTCCCATCATACACCCATCCATTGTCCCTCAGGTGGCGCTTATACTCCACCAGACGTTCACCAGAAAGGGAGTTGTAGAAGTCCCGGTCATAGCCTGCGGGAAAGCGTTCTTTGATGTTGCGGCCATTCTTCAGGATGTCCCGAGTGGTGTTGATGCGGGCTATGTAGTTGCGGATGCTATAGTCCAGCAAGCCGGTTTCAAAGAAGACCGTCAGTAGCTCCTGGCTGACCGGCACCGTGCGGATGTTGCTGGCTTCCGTCTGCGTTGGCTGGTAGGTCACCTTCCGGTAGTCTTTAAAGGCCGCGCAAAACAGCTTTATCTTATCCTTTACTGTGCGCTCGGGAATGGGCACTACTACCATGCTACCCCAATCCGTTACCTGTAGTGCGTTTTCCACCGGGGGAAGTATCATCAGCAGGTAGGAAACCTGTTCAGGGGTAGGCTGCGCATCTGCCAGGTCTAGGGCTTGCAGCTTGCCCAGGCGGTAGCTCACGTAGATGGCCCCGCCCGCAATCTTCTTTGAGGTCAGTTTATAGATGGCCGTTTTCATTGTCAATGCTGATGTTGCACCGTGCGACTATACCGCGCAGAAAGGCTTCATTCTGCTGATTCAAAAAATCCTTAACCTGAGCTGTGCTATCAAAGTCAGCAAAGAGGTTACCCGAATCAGCTTTAAGGATGGTTTTGATGAGTTGCTTTTTCATTTCTGTAGCTCCTGAAGGTGTTTTTTGTGGACGATTTTGAATTGGGAAACCAGCTTCGTTAGCTGGTCATGGTTGTAGTCATTGAGCACTTTCTTCCCGAAGCCTTTTGATTGACACCAAGCGTTCACACGGGCCATATCCACTTTACCATTATCCAGTTCCCACTGCATTTCGTGGGCCAGGCTCAGGATTTTGCGGCGCATTTTGTCGCTGGCTTCTTCCTCTTCAGGGGTAGGCAGTGCGCCCGAGGATTGCCGTTCCAGGTACTTGATGAGGCTGTCCGCTTCTGTGTAGTGAAGGTCTTTACTGCTCTCCGAACCTTTGCCGCTGAAGCTGGCTACCAGCTCCTTTTTCACGTCCATCAAGTCCAGGTCATTCAGAAGCTTATGCAGATACTTGTTCTGCCAGGGTTTGATAAGCATTATAGAATCTCAGCTAAAGAGTTATTGCGGATGTAGCCCACTTTCCAGCACTCAGCGCCATAGATGGCCTGGCAGTGCTCTACTATGTTGCCCCGAGACAAGCCCGGATTACCCCGAAATTCAAGCCGTATTGGGCCGAACTGGATTAGTGGGCATAGTCCCACTGGATGAATTGTGACGCTGTAGCAGTGCATCAGAGTGGATGTTAAATCGGTTGTTGCCCCTGGCATGGGAGTCGAACCCATGCTGCGACCATCCAGGTGGGGAGTTAGGAATTAGAGCTGCTGGCAGCAGCTGCCCGCTGGTCATAATTCTGTAGTGCTGCCAAAGCCACAGCCGCTACCTCCACCAGTTCTTTGCGGTATTTGTCGCTGAATTCTTCACCTCGGAAGTACACTTCGCATACCTCATGTGAGACTTCGCCCACCTCTTCGTCCAGAATGATTTTCCACTCAAAAGGTGGGCGGTTTTGCGGGCCGAACTTATTATCCTGCCTTACCCGCTCTAGCAACACCTCTTGAATGATTTCCTTATGTGCTTCAGCCTGTTCATATATGGCCTGAGCTTGTGAAAGACTTAATTCCATTGGTCTATTTTTTATCGTTTCTCTATCTGGCCAGCGTTCAGCAGTGCTTCCTGTGGTTCACCAGGTACTAGCACCTTCTTTCCGCGCTTCCACCTTGTTACCATCCGCTCAACCATGCACCAGTAGAAATTGGGGAAGCTGTCGTGGGGCCGGTCTACTACTACATTGCTATCAGCATACAGCCCGCGAATCACACGTACCTTCTGGCCTTTCTCCATCAGTTACTTTTTTGGTGTGATGAAGAAGTTGTCCGGCTGCTTTATCGAAATGCCAAGCTTCAGCAACTGGCTGGCAACGTTTGGGAAGGCAGGCAGGGCACCAATGAGCGTTCTGGCGTCAACGCTTTCCGTGATGGCCTCAGGCAGCCCCTTCTTCACAATGCCTAGGTACTTCTTCTGAATATCAGCTGGTGCATCTAGGGGAAAGCTGATGGCTTTAGCCCCGAGTTTGAAGCCCAGGACGCCACCTTCCATCTTCAGCGTCTTCTGGCCTTTGAATTCCTCAGGGTTGTCTGTAGCCCACTTATTCAGCTTCACCTTCAGGTCAGCCATTTCATCAGTCAGAGGCTTGATGGTGGCTTCGTAGGCGTCCTTTGCTTCCACCAGCTGCGCGGCCAACTCAGCATAGCGGTCCATCTGTTTTTCGGCCACCTTCCTGGAACCGGAAGCTTTGGCCGTGCGGGTGGTCGGGGTTTGGGCAGTAGTTGCCATAGGTTTTGAATGGGGTTTAAATGGTGAAATGCGTACTCTGTAGCGCCTGGCCGGGGAGTCGAACCCCGGCGCTGACCATCCAGGCTATGCAGCTTTGCGGGCTGTCTTGATGATTTCGTTGATGATTTCCCGGTCAGGGTATTTGGTCATCTTCAGCGGGTCGTGGTAGGCCACGTACAGTTCCCTGAATTCCTCCTGCTCATGAATGAAGTGGGTGGTGTCGGGGCTGACGCTGTGGGTCATCACCCCCGTGTTCAGCACCTTTATCCGACTGCTCAGGGCGGCGTCCCTACTTGCCCACTGTGCCAGCCACCACGTCTTGAACTCGGGGGAAGAGGCTATGGCATTGCGGTAGCTACCATCCCCGTATTCCTTGCAGAGCCACGCCACCATGTTTTCCATCCGCAGCCAAGTCAGCCAATCCAGGTCTACCCCGAGTAGTAGCAGCATCCGGCGTTCCGTGCGCTCATTCTTCTGTTTTAGTTCTTGTGCCCAGCTCATTATCCTAGTTTTTGATGCACCTCATTCAGTGCGCGAATCCATTGTATTTGCTCTCCTACTCCCGTGGGGTCCGATGCCGCAAGCCACCACAGGCGCAGGGCTTCTATTCGGGTTACATTCAGCTTCAGCACCTCCGGCAATGCGTCCAGCCGCATCTGCGGAAGTATCTGAAACTCGTACAGGTCCAGGACTAGGGAAGCACTTTCGTACACGCTGGCAGTGTCTGCGGTAATGCCCTTCTTATTGGTGGCCAGAACCGGATTCACCATGTCCAGGTAGCGAATCATGGCATCGTAGGCTTCCTTCGGGCCTGTGCCTTCCAGCCGGATGCGGACCCTGTTTTTCGCCGTGATTGTCACAGCATCTTTGGGCTTTAGCGGCTTACCCATTCTCAATCAGGCTTAGCTGTTGACCGGATTCCTTGACCTTCGCAGGCTTCGTTTGCCGGGGCGGGTAAACTTCGTAGGGCTCAGTAGCTCCGAAGCGGCTTTTGCTGATGGCTACCCCGTCTGCCACGTAGGTTTTGATGTCCACCATGTATTCAATGCCCTTCGCGTGTTCCCCTTTCGGGGTAGCCCCAGCTGACCAGCTGATGATGATGAAGGCTTTGCGCGGGAACCGTTCAATCAGCTCCTGATACTGGCCTTTGGTCAGGTTCATGTACTGAAGCGAATCAATGACCACGAAGGGGGCGCTACGCTTCTTGCTCAGGACTTCCACCATTTCCTGGTAGGTATGCCGGTCCCCGAGCATGAAGCTTCCTTTGGGGCATTCGTGGATGTTACAGCGGTTGAAGCTGTCCTGGATACTCTTGCCTTCCCCCTGTTCTGAGCTGTTGTAGTACACCTTGCCTAGCTCAGTGAGGTCTTTGCAGAGCTTCATCACGAAGGTGGTTTTGCCCGAGCCCGAAGGCCCGTAGACAATCATGCGGAAGTTCTCTTCAGGAATCCCGATGTACTTCGGCCACGGCTCAGGTAGGTCAATGGTCTTGTACTTATTCTTCAGGACCGTGTGAGCTGAAATCAGGTTACCCATTTTGCTGTAGTTGAAGGCGTTTGCGTTGGCAGGCGGCGCAGTTATCAGCGCACTTGTGGTTGTTGTCGTAAGCATCCTGTAGCTGCTCTGGTGTCGCTTCGTATCCACCGCATAGGCTGGTGTTGGAACCTGCGTAGTAGTGGTATTTGCGGGTCATGTCCGGCAGTACCCATCCTTGGATTTCGGTTAGCTCTAGTGTTTGCATGGCTTAGGCGTTGGCGGTGGCCAGGATTTCCTGGTCAGCTTTCAGCTTCTTCAGCTTGCTGAAGAGGGTGCCGTAATTGGGGCTAGCAGCTACTAGCACGGCCACTTCCTTTTTGCTCGTAATGCCATGAGCAGCGCAGATGTCAATGGCATCCTGCATATCCACCCCACCACTGAGCATGACCGGGTTGGCAGCGAAGCGGCGCACCACCTGCGGGAAGCTCTCTACATTGTAATTGGCCTTTTGGCGCAGCTTATCCAGGAAGCCATTGGCCCCGGCTATCACAATGCTGCTGCGACCTTCCACCCGGTCATACAGGTCTTTGATGTAGCCGAAAGCCCGAGATTTCTTCACCATCGTTTCCGATTCATCGAACACCAGCAGCGCCTGTTCACGATTCATCTTGGTGGCGATGGCCTTGATGCGGTCTTCCACAGCACCCGTAGCCCCGAGTTCGCCCACACCTACTTCCCGGCAAATAGCCCGCACCATTTGGGTAGCGGTCATAGCGTTGGAGCACTTCACCACGTAGGTAGTAGCTGAGTGCTTGCGGGCGTAATCGGTAATTGCGAAGGTTTTACCTGCGCCCGTGTCGCCATCAATGATGTAGTACGCCACGGTACGGCGGGCATCATCCAGAGCAATCTGCACATCCATGAAGTTCTTGGTCTGGAACACGTCCAGGCTCAGGCCCATGTAAGCCTGAAGCTTGCGGAAGTGGCTGTCACCTATTGATATGGTTTTACCATCCGCTACAGGCACTTCATTCCACTTGCGCTTCACGATTTGCGACACGTAGCCAGCGGATACACCAGAGCCCTTGCTAACCTTGTTCTGGCTTACATCATGCACCTTCATGTACTCGTCCAGTGCCTGAGCAATTTGTTCTTTCTGTGATTCCAGCATTACTTTTGAGTGTTAAGAGTGAGTATTTGAATTGAGCCCGCCCCCGGTTGCACCCGTGGGGCGGGTTTGTTTTTAGTCTTCGTCTTCAGCCTGTTGCTGCATTCGCGCCCACCGGGCTTGTCGTATGGCATCCGGGGTTTCCGTAGCAGCTGCCATAGCCGGGGAGAGTACTAGGGTATTGCTGCGCTCAGGGCGGCGGTTGATGGTAACCTGCACCTCGTCTTCAGCTTCTAAATCAGCTTGTGCTGCGTTCAGGGCATCTTTCGGCACGAACTCATGACCTAGCTTCACCAGCTCTTCCGCGTCCAGGCGTTCCGTGATGTTGGCCAAGCGTTCCGCAGTCTGCGCCCGCTGTTCTTTCTTAGCTGCCAGGCGGGCATTGATGGCGGCGCGGCTGCCTTCCTGGTAGTCCACCAAGGCACCCGGCATAGCTTCCTTGTTGTCAGCCCACGCCACGAAGCGTTTATCTTCCCCGAGGAAGAGAGCCACGCGGGTAGGTGCTGCCTGCTCAGGGTCATACTTGACCCAAAACCGCTGACCTACATTGCGCATATGGAAGTCCAGGTCCGGCACTTTAGTCATGGTGCCAGGCACCGGGCCGGGTAGCTCTGTTACTACCTCGTAGTGGTTGCTGATGCGGCTTTTCACCATGCGCAACTCGTCACTGCGGTAGGTAATCAGCTGGTCATTCCACTTCCAGAAGGTTTCCATTTCGTCTTCTTCTGTGAAGTAGGACCGGGTTTCCGGGTGCTGGCTAGCCAGGTAGCGTTCCTTCGGAGTTTTCCCGTCTTTCTTGCTGACCATGTTGTTCCAGGCATGGAAGTCCAGCGAGGCTTCCCGCATGGTTTCTTCCAGGCTCATCAGCGCCCCTTCCTTCACCAGTTCGCGCAGCAGTTCCGGGTTGGCCTTACCTGCCAGGCTGGTGGCCGTGATGTTCTGGCCAGTGAAGGACCGATGGCGGCGCATTACATGCTGTTGCAGCGCCCCTAAAGCCCGTTCAATGACCTTTGATTGGCCGTTATTGGGCATTGCGGGGAAGTGTAAGCCCGCCCAATTCGCGAAGAATTTGAGGTTAGAACGGTCATTATCGTACTGAACCTGCCAGGGCTTCACGCCCCCAGCCGTGCGCAGGGCTGCACGAAGCGCCCGGCCTACGGCATCCGAATCTTCCTGCTCACAGAATTCCCAGCCCAACCAGTAGTCAGAGTGGGCATCAATCACAGCAATAACCTGAAGCTTAGCCGCTACCCCCTTAGCCGTGCGGTAGTAGTAGTTCACCTTCGTTCCATCGACTACCCACAGGGCATCCCGGAAGGTCGGACGGTGGCGCAGCATGGTGTATTCATACCGCTCTTTCCAGGCTTTGAAGCCATGCCGTGGCAGATACCAAACCGGCTGCACATCGGGCAGCATCAGGTTGTTTTTCACGGTGCCCACCGTTACTTCCGGCCACAGTTCCAGCCCAAGTTCACGGCGTTTGTCTACCACTTCCGTGTACCACCGATGCACCAGCTCAAAGCTAGGTTTGCGGGCATCGGAGTACAGTTGAATCAGGGTTTCCAACTGCTCTTCTGCAATCTTCCGGCTGTTCACGTTGCCGAATTGGCGCGGCACTACAGCCAGCGCCCCATTCTCTTCATATTCCCGCAGCTTTGCCTGAACCTTGGAATACGACGTAGGCAGGTCAACCCCATCAGCACTATACACAGCCACGCAGGCCATTTGCATATCACTGAGCTTTGCAAAGTCGGGGTTGAGCTTCACCCGAGTAGCCTTGCTCTTCCAGCGGGGCGAACTCATCAGAGCCAACCACCGGCAAGCCAGGACAGCGGCCCGCAGCTTCGTATCAGGCAGGCCAGACAGTTCATTTTTCAGGGCTTCACCCGTGCCTAGGTCTACTGATTCCCGAGTGATGCGGTATTCCCGCAGGGTAGCCAAGTCTTCAGCTGATGCGGGCGGCAGCAGCCCCCGCAGTATTTGTTCCTGAGCTTCGCGCTGTTGCTGCTGGTTGTCATCAGCCAGCTGCTGAAGCAGGACGTTTTTGGCCGGTAGTTTGGCCCGAGTAGAAGCCGGGATGGTGTCGTACTGAATCAGCACTTTCCCTTCCCCTGGCTTACGCTCGGGGTTAGGGATGTTGACCCACGATGACGCGCCATCCTTCCGCGCCACCGAGGTTACTTTCGTCAAGTAGCTTTCTGAAACCCCAACGGCTTTCAGGTCGCTGAACTCAACGTACAATATGGCACCAACTAGCTTCATTATTTGCCTTTAGCTAGTTCGGCAGCCAATTCAGCCTGACGGTTTTGAATCAGTTCAGCAGCTTTCTCATCCAGATGCTTGCTCTTTTCTTGGCCGCTTGACCACAGCTTCACATACCCTACAGTGCGGCTAGCGAAGCGGGCTAGGTATGCCAGCGTGACCCCGTATTCACGGAGTTTTTCGGACTGGCTTTGCTTCTCTTTTGTCATTTTTCCTAACCTTTGGGTTATGTGTCCCAAAGATGTTCAGTAATCTTGAACAAATGCAAGCAATCCTGACAAAAAAGTTATGAAAGACAAGCACGGAATCGGCGGCAGGTTGTATACTTTGCGCGACTGGTGCAGGCTCACACAGACTCAAATGGCTGAGAAACTGGATATTAGCCGGTCTGGTCTTTCGCAAATTGAGAAGGGGATAACTGCACCTTCCTTAGACATCATCATGAAGGTGGTTAGTAAGTTTGACATCAACTATGAATGGTTGATGGATGGCACCGGCATGATTTTCAAGTACACGAACCCCGACGTACTGAATAAACATGGCATTTTAGGTGCAGAAGATGCCAACATGGGTTTAGATAAAGGCACGTCAACCACCTTTTCATTAGATGTAAATGGTGTGCTATCTGCTATTGAGCAATTGCCAGATTCTAAGAAGGATGAACTTAAGGGGAAATTGAATCAACACTTAGCACTAAATGGTAGTGTAGATGGTAGTGTAGATGGTAGTGTTGAGTCCGCAGATAAAACGAAAGGGACAAAAAACACAGATGTCCTAGTCCCTTTCGAGGTTCGTACCCATCCGTTACTGGTTACAGTGGACAATGCAGGAAATGAAAACATCACTATGGTGTCTACAGCTGCCGTAGCAGGCTATCCTAGCCATTATATGGAGCCCGAGTACATCCGTGACTTACCAGCCTTTTCACTCCCTGGTTCTGGCTTCCGTAATGCTACTTTCCGCTGCTTCCAGGTGCGCGGCAACAGCATGGCCCCTACATTTCATCAAGATGATTGGGTTATTGCTTCCTACGTGGATAATTGGCCCCAGAACATCAAGAACGGCTATATATACGTGGTTGTAACGCCTGAAACGGTTTACATCAAACGGTTAATCAACCGCATTCTGGACCGTCAGAGCGTGGTTATACAGTCCGATAATGAAGAGTACGATACACAGGAAATACACGCCCTAGATGTGCTTGAAATATGGTACGTGAAAGCCCGCCTGAGTTTCAAGTTTCCTAACACTCGCTTTGCCGCTCACCGTCGCTTAGGAGAGTTGGAAGCGGACGTGTCTTACCTGATGGAAGAGATGCGGAAACTGCGCAAAGAAGAGCCAAAAAACCCTGTTTAAAGACCGTTTTTTAGGCCGTTTAAACAGGGTTTTCGCAGTTTTTGAGAGTGTTTAGGCTATTTACCGGGCACCAATCCAAGTTCTATCCAAGCCCGGTCAAACCTTTTGTCCCGTCCGATTTTTCGCGAATTTTTGGGAGAAAGGTTGAAAAAAGGCCAATCCAGCCAGATTAGGCCGTTTTCGCAGATTTTTTCGCGAAATTTTTAGAGGCTCTTTTTTGTCCCTTTTGTTCTACCCCCATCACTTCCTTACGCCAGCACCTGGATTACAGCTTCCGAGAACCGCTCCATTTCTTCCAACTGGGGGCTGCACTGGAGCAGGAACAGGTCCACGCCCACGTCCTCGAAGGCGCCGATGCGGTCGGCCACTTGCTGGGGCGTGCCCGTGAGGCCGGAGCGCAGGCCGCGGTTCGACACGGAGTAATCCTGCAAGGAAACCTGGTTTTCGAGCTGGGTGCCGGCCAGCCACTGCTGGTAGTTCTTGTAGCCGGCGGCCGAGCCCTGCACGTTGGTGATGCGCTCCAGCTCTTTTTTTACCTCGGCTTCGGTGTTGCGCACGATGCTGTAGGCGGCCACCCCGAACTTCATGGGGGGTAGGCCCAGCCGGTCGCGGCGCTCCTGCAAATCCTGGATGCGGCGGCCGATGGCGGCGGGCTCGTCGCCGTGCATCACGTAGCCGTCGCACTGGGCGGCAATCAGGTTTTTGGCCGCCTCCGATTCGCCGCCGGCGTAAATGAACGGCCGCGGGCGCGACACGGGCTTGGGCTGCAGAATCGAATCGGTGACCTTGTAGAACTTGCCCTCGAAGGAGAAGTGGTCCTGCTTCCAGAGGTTGTCGACCACGTGCAGCCACTCGGCAGTGCGGGCGTACCGGTCGTCGTGCTGCTCGAAGTGCACGCCGTACTTCTTGGCCTCATCCTGCCACCACGACGACACCACGTTCAAACTCAGGCGCCCGTTGCTGATGTGGTCGATGTTGGCGGCCTGCTTGGCTAGCAGGGCCGGGGAGTGGAAGGTAGGGCGCACGGCCACCATCAGCTCAATTTTCTTGGTGACGGCCGCCAGGGCCGCCGCCGTGCTCCAGGCATCCAAGGAGGGCGCTTCCTCGCCTTTGATGTCGTTGAGGTTCAGCTCGGCAATCAGGGAGAGGTCGTAGCCCAGATCCTCGCTGCGCTGGGCTAGCGTCTTCACGTAGTCCCAGTCGGCGCGCATGTTTTCGTCCTCTACGTTGCGCAACCACCCGCCGAAAACGGGCATCCAATATCCGTACCGCATGGCTTAGTGAATAGAAGCCGCTACCGGCTGTGGGGTGGAGGATACGGCTTCTGCTGACACCGGCTGGCTACCGGGGTTCGGGGCGCCAATCTGGGTTTCGAGGTAGTCCACGAAGCGGGCGTAGGGGTCGAAGCCCACCACGTTCACGGCGTCGGCCACAAAGTTGGACAGGGCGTTGACGTCGTAGAATAGCACGTCGCCGGTGCGGTCGTCAATGAGGTACTCGATGCCACCCACGTCGATTTTAGCGGCGGCCACAATGCGCTCCACGGCTTCTACTACCTCCGCGGGCGGGGTAAAGGCTTCCACCTGAATGCCCTTCTTGGGGGCCTCGGTGAGGCAGAAATCACCGGCGGCGGGCTCCTCCGGAATCTGGCAGATTTCGGCGGGGCACAGGTTAAAGCTCTCCCCGGTGGTGTACACCTTCATGGCGTAGAGGAACTTGCCGTTGAGGGTTTCCACGCGGTGAATGTGGCCGCCCCGGGGCGTTACGTACTCCTGCACCAGAGCCGTCTGGTCGATGCCCAGGTCAATCTGCCCGGCGGCCACGGCGGCTTCTACCCCCTCGATGGTATCGAAGCGGATGATGCCGGCGCCGCTACCCCCGATGTTCACTTTCACCACGATGGGGAACTGCAGCTGGCGGGCCGCGTCGGGCACGCGGGAGGCGTGGTTAATTACGAAGGACTTCGGGAATTTCAGCCCCAGCGAAGCAAACAGGCTGAGCTGCCGGGCCTTGTTGGTTTCGATGGCCGTCGCCGCCGAGCCGTTGATGATGCGGGTGCCGATGCGCTCCAGGTGGGTTGCGTAGCCGGCCGTATGGAAGATGCCCTGGCCGTGGCCGCGCAGGTAGGCCGAAGAACTCATGCGGTTCACGACCAGCGCGTAGCGGCTCGCGGTTTCCGAGGGGTCGAAGAGGTGGTGGGCGGCGTCAATTTTCTCGTAGGGCAGGCCGCGGCGGTCCAGCTCGGCAAACAGGGGCTTAAACCACTCGGGGTGTTCGAAATAAATGCCAATCGGCTTCACGTGCTGTGACATGCGCGGGGGAAGAAGTAGAGAAGTAGAAAATCAGGGAAAGCCGCTCTGGTACGGGCAGCAAAAGCAGGTTAACCCCGGGAAGGGTAGGGGCCGGCGGCAGGACCCGGGCAAACCGAAAAACCAGGGTTTGGAGGCGCGTAACGAGGTAGGAGGCAAAGCGCCGCAGCAAAAGCCCGGTTACTGCCGGGCGAGCCGGGCCCCGAAAGGCGCGGCGGATTGCATCAGCAGAACCTGTCGGGGAAACTCCTGGGCTGGGAGCAGCGCTCAGCCGGTTGTACCCTACCCGGCCAGCGGCGTACAGACCGCCCAACAACACGTGCCACAACAGCCATGCTGTACGGAAGCAAGGGTGGCAGGAGTGGGGGCGAAGTGCGGGAAGCGGTTCACGGTACGTTGTTTTTATATGGTCAGGAGTTGGCACCGTTTCAGTTGATTACTGAAGGTTGCCGGCGTTTCGTCGAGCCTGTCTCTCCACGCCTCTGTATAAAAACAATCCTTTCGGTAAAGAATTGAGTGCGGCAAAGGTAAAGCGCGCTTCACCAGACTACAAAATTTTCTTCTTCGCAACCGCCCTGCTCTGGTGCGGCAGCACTAGCAAGTGCTTCCTGTTCCTGCAAATCACGGTAAGGCAGCTTTCTACAAGAGGCGGTTTTTGGGCGCGCTGCTTGAGCTTACAAGTGCGCCGACGGCAGCGGAGAAAGGCGTGGCTCATGTTGCAAGCCCTACTTCGCGACAAAGCTCAGCTGCTTTTGGTAGTGGCAGGAAGATGCCGCGGGCTGCTCTGCCGCCCGACAATAAAAAGCCCCGGCTCGTCAGCCAGGGCTTGTATTGCAATAGGTGTAGCTCTTGCCGGCAGACACACACCTGTAACGACCGGCAAGGTAACCTTACGCGAAGTAGGTAGCCGGCGTTATGGTCGAGCTAGCGTACAGCGGCTCGTTGGCCCGGCAACGGGTACTGCCCGCGGGGGTAGCAAGGCGTGAAACCTGGTCCTACAGGGTGGTGGTCTGCAACGGGGAAGAATTCCGTGTCGGGGCAGCGCCCGTCTTTACGTGGTGGTCAGTTTAACTGGCAGAGAGTACACTGACGTGCTCCCGCGCGGTCCGGTGCTGCTTGGCAAACAGGTAACTGCTTGATTGTGGTAACCTACGGTCGATAAAAGAGGGCTGCTGGTCGGTGAATACGGGCTGGTGGTGGAACGAGGCGCCAGGACACTAGCAGCGGCCGTACTTTACCAGCGTTTTCCTCGCTTGTTCGCGCCGCTCGTGCCTGCTCGTCTTTCTCGTGTTGCTCCCGTACTGCTGCTCCACACCCTCATCTGGATTGTGGTGGGGCTGATTCTGGCCATTCCGCCGCCCGGCCAGCCCAGCCCTTTGCCCGGCGTTTTCTGGCTGAAGCAGGGGGTAGTGCTGGGACTGCTCATTGGCGTGTTTTACGCCAACGTGCACTGGGCCGTGCCGCGCCTGCTCTACCGCCGTCGGGTGCTGGCGTACCTGGGGGTGGGGGCGGCCGCGGCCGGGGCCGTGCTGTGGGTGCACTGGCGCCTGGATGCCGAGTTGGAAGTGCCCCGCCGCCTTTTCGAAGCCCGGCACGCCATCTTTGCCACCCGCGACGGGCTGGCTCCGGGTGCGCCCGGTCCGCCGCGTCCGCCTGGTTTGCCCGACTCGTTCCGGCCGCCGGGACACCCGGGCCCCGGCGGACCAGGCCGTCCGCCCGGCCCGCACGGTCCGGAGGGCGAAGCCCGGTTTTTCAACCTCTGGATTCTGCTCACGACCCTGTTTGTGCTAGGCGTGAGCACGAGCGTGGCCGCCGTGCAGAAAAGCCAGCGCGACGAGCACACCCGGCAGTTACTGGAGCAGGCGCGTCTGGCCGCCGAACTCTCCTTGCTGAAGGCGCAAATCAACCCCCACTTTTTCTTTAACACGCTCAATAACATCTACTCCCTCACTTTCATCGATGGGGCCCAGGCCCGCACGGCCCTGCACCGCCTGTCCCGGATGATGCGCTACGTGCTCTATGAAACGCCCGCCCAAACGGCCCTGCTCAGCCACGAAGTCACCTTCCTGCGCGACTACATCGACCTGATGCACCTGCGCCTGACCGACGAGGTAAGCGTAGTGCTAGACCTGCCCGAAACCGTGCAGGAGGCGGCCATTGCGCCCATGCTGCTGCTGCCCTTCGTGGAAAATGCCTTCAAGCACGGGGTGCGCGCCGGCTCACCCAGCCGCATCCAGGTAGCGCTCCGCCAGGTCGCCGCCGAGCCGCACCTGGTGGTGTTTGAAGTGTGCAACTCCGTGTTTGCCGAACCCCCCGATTCCCTGGAAGCCGGCGGCATCGGGCTCACGAACACCCGCCGCCGGCTAGAGCTGCTCTACGCCGGCCGCTACCACCTAGCGGTGCAGGAACGCACCCCGGCCAATGAGTACCGCATGCTGCTCACGCTTCAGCTCTAACCGCCGGCCGCCCGCAGTAGCCCCGCCCGATACGCCTGCCGCGGGGTAGGTCTTCTCTGTGTATCTTTCTGTTGCGTTAGCCCATGATCTTGAATTGCATTGCCGTGGATGATGAGCCGCTGGCCCTGAAGCTGGTTTCGGCCTTCATCGAGCAGACTCCCTTCCTGAAGCTGGTGGGGCGCTACAGCAGCGCCGTGGAAGCCCTGCGCGGCCTGCACGAGCCCGGCGCCCACATCGACGTGCTGTTTCTGGACATTCAGATGTCGGACCTGAATGGGCTGGAGCTGGCCCGCACCCTGGACCGAAGCGCCGGGAGCCGCCCGCCGCGCATCATCTTCACCACGGCCTACAACCAGTTTGCCCTCGATGGCTACAAAGTAGATGCCCTGGACTACCTGGTAAAGCCCTTCGAGTACGACGAGTTTCTGCGGGCTGCCCTGAAGGCCAAGGCCTACTACGAGCTGACCCGCCCCGCTACCCCCGCCCCGGCGCCCGTACCAGCACCTGCCCCGGAACCGCCGGCCGAGGACTACCTCTACCTGAAAGTAGAATACCAGCTGGTGCGCGTGCCCTTTCAGGACATTCGCTACATCGAAGGGCTGAAGGACTACGTGAAGGTGTATCGCCGCAGTGAAACCCGCCCTTTGTTGTCTTTATCGAGCCTGAAGCTGCTGGAGGAGCGCCTGCCCGCGCGCCAGTTCATGCGCGTGCACCGGTCCTACATTGTCGGGCTGAACCACATCAGCGCCGTTACGCGCGGCACGGTGCACATCGGCGAGGTCACGATTCCCGTCAGCGACGCATACCGCGACTCCTTCGACCAGTTTTTCAGCCGCTGGAAGTAGCCCGCTTTGTGCTGTACCATATATATATATATATGGTACAGCACAAAGCGGGCTACTTCCAGCCCTGGACGCTACCGCCTGCTATTGCTGTCAGAGGCAGCATGAGGCGGGTAAACAGGAAAGGCAGAAACGCCGTGCAGAGCCGGAGCCGAAGTATGACCGATAGGAGGAAGGCAACTGAAACACATGCTGGTCACACTCCCTATTAGTGTGGTAGGGTAGGAGAGCCCCGCTAGTAGGCAGGGCAAATAGTCGGTACACTCTGGGTTCCGGTCGGTTCTCTGCTGGAGCTGGTCGGGGGAGGTGCAAGAAAGGCGGGGCGAAAATTACTTTTAAAAAGTAACCCTTTACGCAGCCTGTGGCATTTTCTGCCTGAAAGAGCAGGGGTTCTACCTGGCGGGGAGGCAATGAGCAGCCTATGAAGGGGTTACTGTTAGCTTTTGTCATCTTTTCCTCCTTTCTTATGAACAAGAACTTCCTCCTGCGGGCCAGTGCAGCAGTAGTGCTGGGCGCGGGCCTGCTTACGGCCTGCGAAACCCCGAACATCGGCCCCAAAGCCGGCAAAAACTGCCGGCCTTCACGTGCCACTGACAGCACCACAACCACGACCACCGGTGGTTCTTAAGGCAGTTGGCTTCGGGTGGCTTTCTGGCGGGAGGGAGGCAGGTGGTGGATTGGTTTACTGCTTTTCTGATTGGGTATGAGAAGATGTACACGTTTTTCCCGGGTAGTATGGCTGGCCGTGGTAGGGGTATGGTTGCTGGTAGCGCCGGCTGCTCGCGCCACGCATATTGTGGGCGGCGAACTGGATTTGCAGTATCGGTCGGGCAGTACGTATGCCCTCACGCTCAACCTCTATTTCGATGCCATCAATGGGAGCCCCGCCGCCCTGGATAACAACATGCAGGCCAGCATCTTCGAGAAGTCTACCAACCAGCGGATGCAAAACATAACGCTGCCCCTGACCAGCAACACGTTTGTGAGCTACACGAATCCGGCCTGCACTAGCTCCTCCCTTAGTACCCGCAAGCTCATTTATACCGTCAATATCACCCTGCCCGCGGCCACGTACACTAGTCCGGCCGGCTACTACGTGGCCGTGGAACGCTGCTGCCGCAACCAAGGGCTGAGCAATATCGTCAACTCCCTGAGTGCAGCCCAGGCTTTTTACCTGGAGTTTCCGGCCGTCGTGCGCAACGGCCGTCCCTTCCTTGACTCCACCCCGCGCATCTTCCCGCCCCTGGGCGACTACGCCTGCCGGGGCGAGCTGTTCTACTATGATTTCGGCGGCCAAGACCCCGATGGCGACTCCCTGGTGTACGACATGGTGACGCCCCTGAACGGCCACGCCAGCACTGGTAACTCCAGCCCCACCCAGGCCGCGCCCGCGCCGTACGCCCCCATTTCGTGGGTAGCGGGGCTGGGCACCCAAAACCAGATTCCCGGCAACCCTACCCTGGGCATTGACGCCCGTACCGGCCGCCTCATGGTGCGACCTACCCAACTGGGCTTATTTGTGTTTGGGGTGCGCTGCACCGAGTACCGGGGCGGACAGAAAATAGGAGAAACCCGCCGCGACTTCCAGCTCTACGTGCTCAACTGCCCCCGCAACACCGTGCCCAGCCTGCAGCTTAGCTCTTCGGCGGGCGTGCCCTACCGCCCGGGCCGGGATACGCTGCGGCTGGTAGCCGGCGCCGACCACTGCCTGCGGGTGCGCTTTACTGACCCCGATGCTAACTCCCGCCTCACGGTAACCCTGCGCCCCATCAATTTCACCACGCCCGTGCCCACCTTTACTACCGCCACCACCGGCGTGGTGCGGGGCCCCGGCACCCCCGACACCCTCACGGCCCGGTTCTGCTTTTCCGAGTGCCTGGATTCCAAGGGCCAGGTGTATCTGCTGGACGTAATTGTGGCCGACGACGGGTGCAGCCTGCCCAAGCGCGATACGGTGCGGGTGGCCTTTACGGCGGCGCCCCCACCCAATGCCGCGCCCCAGCTTACTACTTCCTTCCCGCCCGGCCTCAACGCCCAAGACGCGCCCCCCATCACCGTGCGGGTACCCGTGGGCACTACCTACTCGGCTACTCTGGCGGGGCTGGACGTAAATGGCGACCCACTGACCCTGACGGCCGCCGGGCAGAATTTCGACTTAGCAGCCGCTGGCATGACGTTTACAGCCCAAAACGGGCGGGGCCAGGCGGCAGGTACGTTTCAGTGGCAGGCTTCCTGTGCCGCCCAGCAGTTTCCGGATATGGTGGTCACGTTCCGGCTGCAGGAGCAGGCGACCTGCACTACCCTCAGCCAAACCCGAACGGTCCGTTTTGAACTGGTTCCAACGCCCGATACGGTTGCCTTCCTGCCACCCAATATCATCACGCCTAACGGCGACGGCAAGAACGACGCGTTTGTGCTGCCGGACTTACCGCCCGATCTGTGCGACGGGCGCTTCGGCGGTATTGCTATTTACAGCCGGTGGGGGAGGGAGGTATACCGATCTGGTAGCCGAAGCTTTGCCTGGAGCGGGGTCGGCGTAGCCAGCACCTACTACTTTTTGATTACCTACACCGACGGCCGTAGGTACAAAGGCTGGCTGCAGGTGAATCCCTGAGTAAGAGCATATTGCGGTAAAATTGCAGCCTGCCCGCCTCTAATGGTTTCTGCCATTACGGGCGGGCAGGCTGGCTTTAGGCAATAAGTTTGGGGCCTGACGTAACTATATGAATCATTTCGAGGTATAGTTTACTGCTTTTAAAAATTAATACTATTTATTATTGTTTAAAGAACAATTATGTGTTTCTTTGTTCGGTAAGTAGGTAGTTGGTCTTTCTGCATTTTTTCACCGTTTAGTTTCCTTAGCACCTTTCTTCTCAGCTTATGGAACGCTACAGACATTACTCTGATACATCGCGCTTTATTCTGCCTCTGGTAGACGTATTGCTGATTTTCGGGGCTTTTCGAGTAGCTGGTTATTTATTTCTAGGCAACTGGTATTTCGGGGGCTATTACCCCTTCTTCTACGCCATCTTTGCTCTGATCTGGTGGATTATATCGGGGCAGTTTGCCAACATATACCGCACTGACCGGCTAATTACCTACCCAGAGAAGCTGCTGCACCTGATGCGCACCTTCCTGCTGCACGCCGGCATTGTGCTACTAGCGGTAGTAGCCATGCGCATGTACTGGCTGCCCGTACGCTACCTGTTTTCGGTGTACAGCTTCTCCGTCACGGCCGTAGTAGCGGGGCGCTTTCTGATAACGTTTCTCTACCGGGCCTATCATACCCACCTGGCGCGGCCCCACAGCCGCTTCGTAATTGTAGGGGCCGGGGCCAGCGGCCAGGAACTCTACCGCTTCCTGGAGTCGCACGACCCGATTGCCAACCAGTTCATGGGCTTTTTCACGGATAGCACCGAGCACGTGCCCGCCGGACTAAAGCACTTGGTGCGTGGCCGCGTTTCAGACCTAAAAAGCTTCTGCGTGCGCGACCAGGTAGACGAAATCTACTTCGCCATGCCCCTGGACCGCCGGCAGCTGATTGAAGACTTGTCGCGCTTCGCCGATGACCATTTCCTGTCGTTCCGTATTGTCCCCGATTTCCGCGGCACCGTCCGTAAAGATGTGAACGTGTACTTCTACGACCACATGCCGATCCTGACGATTCGGCACGCACCCCTGGGCATCCGCACCAACCAGATGCTGAAGCGCCTGTTTGATATTGCCTTTTCGCTGGTCATTATTTTGGGTGTGTTCCCGTTCGTGTTGACGGCCCTGGCCCTGCTGATCAAGCTGGATTCGCGCGGACCGGTGTTCTTTAAACAGATGCGGCCCGGCAAGCGCAACCAGCTTTTTCCGTGTTACAAGCTGCGCACCATGCGCACCGACCACGGCCAGAGCGAGTTGCAGGCCACCAAAAACGACTCCCGCATCACCCGCGTGGGCCAGTACCTGCGTAAGTACAACCTCGACGAGCTGCCTCAGTTTTTCAACGTCCTGCTCGGGCACATGTCGGTGGTAGGCCCCCGGCCCAACATGATTTCGCAGCTGGAAGAGTACAGCAAGCATATCCGCACCTACCAGATGCGCCACGCCGTAACGCCCGGCATTACCGGCTACGCCCAGGTGAACGGCTTCCGGGGCGAAACCCGCGAGGCAGGCACCATGGAAAAACGCGTGGAGTACGACCTGAAATACGTGGAAAACTGGTCGTTCGGCCTCGATATGAAAATTATCGGCCTCACGCTTTGGAATATGGTGAAAGGCGAGAAGAACGCCTATTAGTAGTGTAAAGGCGAGCTGGTGAACAAGTGAGTTTGCTGTTCCTCCAGCTGTAAGAGCAGTACCGCTCCAGGCCATATACACACGCTGAATTCAACTCTCTCTACCTCACAGCTCTACCTTATGCTTCCAAAGGTACCCGTCCTGGATTCCTGGATTTCCACTGGTTCGGTAACCGACTTCGTGGCCACTATCCTGGAGTTGGGGAAGGCCCGCGTGTCGGCGTACGTGTGCTTTGCCAATGTGCACATGGTAGTAGAAGCCCAGCGCGACCCGGAGTTTCGGCAGCTGTTGCGCGAGGCTGCCGTGGTAGCCCCCGACGGTAGCCCCGTGGCCGCGGCCGTGCACTGGCTTAACCCCGACAGCCCTGAGCAGCCCCGCGTGGCTGGCATGGATTTGCTGCCGGCCCTGCTAGAAGCGGCGGCCGAGAGCGGACAGTCCGTGTATTTCTATGGCACTACCAATGAGGTGCTGACGGCCATGGTGGCCCGGGCCCGGCGGGAGCTGCCTACCCTGCGCATTGCTGGGATGCACTCCCCACCATTCCGGGCTCTTACGCCCGAAGAAGACGCGGCAGAAATAGCCGCCATTAACGCCGCCGACCCCGATTTGCTGTTTGTAGCCCTGGGCTGTCCCCGGCAGGAACGCTGGATGGCCGCCCACCAGGGGCGAGTTCGGGCATGTATGTTGGGGGTAGGACAGGCGTTTCCGGTGTACGCCGGCCTGGAGCCGCGCTTGCCGCTGTGGGCCCGCCGCCTGTGGCTGGAGTGGGCTTACCGCCTGTGGCTGGAGCCCCGCCGCTTGTGGCGTCGCTACCTGGTAACCAACACCCGGTTTGTATACCTGCTCACCCGGCGCGCGGCCTCGCATGTAGTAGGCAGGCCCATGCCCCGGCCTACTACTTAATATTCAAGTAATTCTTGCAAATGCCCTATGCTACTAGGTGTGGTATGGGGTGATTTTGCGTGGGTTATAATCTGTACAATGCTGATTTTATTTTTACTTTATTTTAAAAATATTGATAATAATTATTGACAATATTACAATTATCTTTATATTTCAGGAACTTTAGCGCTGTATAAGTAGTGCTCAACATGGTGCTTGCGCTCTTCTCGCTGACTTCTTTATTGACCTTTTAGTTACAATCCCTCACGCGTATGAAAGCAGTAATTCTGGCGGGCGGCTACGGCACCCGTATCAGCGAGGAAAGTGGCGTGCGGCCCAAGCCCATGGTAGAAATTGGGGGCCGTCCTATCCTGTGGCATATCATGAAAATATATGCCCACCACGGCATCCGCGACTTTGTTATCTGCTGCGGCTACAAGGGCCATATGATCAAGCAGTACTTTTCGGACTATTTTCTGCACAACTCCGACGTGACGTTCCGCATGGACCGCAACGAGATGCAGATTCACCGTAACCATGCCGAGCCTTGGACCGTGACCCTGGTAGACACGGGCCAGGAAACCATGACCGGTGGCCGCCTGCGCCGGGTGCGCGACTACGTAGACAACGAAACGTTTTGCCTGACCTACGGCGACGGGGTAGGGGATGTTAACATTCGGGAAGCCGTGCGCTACCACCGCCAGCAGGGTGCCCTGGCTACCCTCACGGCCGTGCGCCAACCCGGCCGCTTTGGCGTATTTAACCTGCAGGAATCCAGTAGCTTGGTTTCCAGCTTCACGGAAAAGCCCGAGGGCGGCGAAACCCCCTGGATTAACGGCGGCTTCTTTGTGCTGGAGCCCTCCGTGTTCGACTACATTGACAGCGACGAGACGGTGTGGGAAAAGGCCCCGCTGGAGCGTCTGGCCTCAGAGGGCCGGCTGGCCGCCTTCCGGCACACGGGCTTCTGGCAGCCCATGGATACGCTGCGCGACAAGAACATGCTGGAGGAAATGTGGCAGCAGGGCCGCGCCCAGTGGAAAGTATGGAGCAACGACCCCGAATCAGCGGAGCCGGACCCCGTGCTAGCCGACATCCTGGCCACGCCCGTGGTAGCTCCCCCGAATCAGCGGGTAGCGGCCCCCACCATTATGCCCGCCGACTAAAGGTGAACTGGTGAGATGGTGGAATGGTGAGTTTGACGTTCTGGCGGCCTGAACCGCCCAACACGCGCCATTAACACTGTTAGCTCACCATTTCACTATCTCACCATCTCACCACTTCACCGTATGCAACGAATCCTTATCACGGGTAATATGGGCTATGTGGGCCCGGGCGTAGTGCGCCATCTGCGTCAGCAATTTCCGCAGGCGGAGCTGATTGGCTACGACATGGGCTACTTTGCCCACTGCCTCACCGGAGCCCGACGCCTGCCCGAGTCGCGCCTGGACCGGCAGATTTTCGGCGACATTCGCCAACTGCCCGCCGGCCTACTGGAGGGCGTGGATGCGGTAGTGAACCTGGCTGCCATCAGCAACGACCCCATGGGCCAGACCTATGAGCAGGTAACGCTGGACGTAAACTACCGGGCCGGCCTTGAGCTGGCCCGCCAGGCCAAGGCCGCCGGCGTCAGTTCCTTCATCTTTGCCTCTTCGTGCAGCATGTACGGGGCCGGTGGCGAGGGGGCCAAGACGGAAACCTCGGAGCTAAACCCCTTGACGGCTTACGCCCGCTCTAAGGTCATGACCGAGCAGGACCTGCGCCCCCTGGCCGACGACAACTTCCTGATTACCTGCCTGCGCTTTGCCACGGCCTGCGGCTGGAGCGACCGGCTGCGCCTGGATCTGGTAGTCAACGACTTTGTGGCCGGAGCCGTAGCCGCCGGCGAAATCAGCATTCTAAGTGATGGTACGCCCTGGCGCCCCCTCATTCACGTGCAGGACATGGCCCGGGCCATTGAATGGGCCATCGGCCGGCCCGCCGAGGTAGGCGGCACGTTCCTGGCCGTAAATACCGGCTCGGAGCAGTGGAACTACCAGGTCCGCGAGCTGGCCTACGCCGTAGCCGACTCCTTGCCCGGTACGCGGGTTAGCCTGAACGCGGCCGCCCCACCCGATAAGCGTTCCTACCGGGTCGACTTTAGTTTGTACCGGGAACTGGCCCCCACCCATCAGCCCCGCCGCACCCTCGCCGATACCATTGACGAGCTGCGCGACGGCCTGCTGGGCATGAACTTCCGCGACGCGGCCTTCCGCTCCTCGGAGCTGATGCGCCTGCGCGTGCTCACCGGCCTGCGCGAAACCCACGAATTAAGTGACGACCTGAGCTGGGCGCGTGCCGTGGCGGCCCGGCCCGTGCTGGCGCCCGCCCCGGTAATTGCCTAAGACCTTATACAGCATATTCCGCGCAGTGGGCGCCGCCGGTTTACGCCCCGCGCGTGTTCCGCCCCTTGTCTCATCTCCAATCACCTACCTATGATTTTCACCGAAACTGAGCTGCCTGGCGCGTTTATTATTGACGTGGACCGCATGGCCGACGACCGAGGGTTTTTTGCCCGCTCCTGGTGCGCCGATGAGTTTGCGGCCCACGGCATCCTGATGCCCCCCGTGCAAGCCAACGTATCGTCTAACCCGCGGCGCGGCACCCTGCGCGGCATGCACCTGCAGCTGGCCCCGCACGAGGAAACCAAGCTGGTGCGCTGCACGCGCGGCGCCATTTACGATGTGATTGTGGACCTGCGCGAAGAGTCGCCTACCTACGGACAGTGGCTGGGCGTGGAGCTAACCGCCGACTCATTCCGCATGCTGTTCGTGCCCGGCCGCTTCGCCCACGGCTTCATCACCCTGCAAGACAATACCGATGTCGGCTACCAGGTGTCGGCCAAGTATGCGCCCGGCTTTGAGCGGGGCCTGCGCTGGAACGACCCGGCCATTGGCATTCAGTGGCCCATTGCCCCCACCATCATTTCCGAGAAGGACCAGCAGCACCCGGATTTCCGGCTGCGCGTGCCTGAAACAATCGGTAGTTAAAACGAAATACGCAAGCCAAGGCGGTGGAGGGAACGGACGGTGAGCGAGGTCTTGGCGGCGTAAGGTTGCCCTGGAACAGTCAGCTGTACTTACTTAATTGAACTCAGATGCTCATCATTGATAACGCGCTGCAGCAGCGCCAGCGCGAGGGCCGGCCCATTCGGGTGGCGATGATAGGGGCCGGCTTCATGGCCCGGGGCGTAGCCCGGCAGATTTGCTGCTACGTGCCCGGTATGGAGCTGGTGGCCATTGCCAACCGCACCCCCGAAAAAGCCCGCGCCATTTACGCCGAAGCCGGGGTAGTGGACGTGGCCGAGGTTAGTACGGTAGCCCAGCTGGAAGCCTGCGTGGCCCAGGGCCGCCCCGCCATTACCGATGATGCCCTGCTGCTGAGCCGGGCCGCCGGCATTGAGGCTATTATTGAGGTAACCGGCGCCGTGGAACACGGGGCGCACGTGGTGCTGGAAGCCATCCGGCACGGCAAGCACATTGTGCTGCTCAATGCGGAGCTCGACGGCACCGTGGGGCCCATTCTGAAAGTATACGCCGACCGCGCCGGGGTAGTGTACACCGTGGCCGATGGCGACCAGCCCGGCGTAACCCTGAACCTGGCCCGCTTCGTGAAAGGCTTGGGCGTTACGCCCGTGCTCTGCGGCAACATCAAAGGCCTCCACGACCCTTACCGCAACCCGACCACTCAGGAAGGCTTTGCGCGGCAGTGGGGCCAGAACCCGAGCATGGTGACCAGCTTCGCCGATGGTAGCAAAATCAGCTTTGAGCAGGCCGTAGTAGCCAATGCCCTGGGTATGCGCGTAGCCCGCCGCGGCATGCTGGGCCCCACCGTGGCTTCCGGCACGCCCGTTACCCAGGCCGCCGACTGGTACCCGCATGAGCTGCTGCTCAACGGTGGTCCGGGCATTGTAGATTATGTGGTGGGAGCGGAGCCCGGGCCCGGCGTGTTCGTGCTGGGCACCATTGATGACCCCGTGCAGCAGCACTACCTCAAGCTCTACAAGCTGGGGCCAGGGCCGCTGTACTGCTTCTACACGCCCTACCACCTGTGCCACTTTGAAACCCCTACCACCGTAGCCCGGGCCGTGCTGTTTCAGGATGCGGCCCTGGCGCCGGCCGGCCCGATGTGCGTGGAGGTAGTCACGGCTGCCAAAATTGACCTGCACGCCGGCCAGGTGCTCGATGGCATCGGGCACTACCACACCTATGGCCTGGCCGAAAACGCCGACGTAACCCAGCGCGAGAACCTGCTACCCATCGGTGTGGCCGAAGGGTGCATTCTGCGCCACGACGTGCCCAAGGACCAGGTGCTGACCTACGATGACGTGATTATACCCGAAGGCCGGCTGATTGACCAGCTGCGTCGGGAGCAGGCGGCTTACTTCCAGCAGCCCGACCTCTCTACTGCCTCGCCTTCCGCTCCGCTAACGGTACCTCAACCCGTGCTCTAAGCCGGGTTGAGTCCGGCGGCTCCGCTCTTATTTTCTTTCCTCTGGTTATGGAACAGCTTTCCCCATTTGTCTCCGCCGCCGCTCCCCTCCTTACCTACCAACCCCAGCCGGAACCCGTTGAGCCGCCGGCTAGTCCGTGCCGCTTTTGCGGGGCGCCCCTGGATTTCACCTTCGTAAACCTGGGCACCTCGCCGCTGTGCCAGAACCACGTCCGACCCCACGAGTATAACCGCGCCGAGGCCTTCTACCCCCTGCATGCCCGGGTGTGCCGTAGCTGCTTTCTGGTGCAACTCGATGAGTTTGTGACCTCAGAGGAAATCTTTCAGAACGATTACGCCTACTTCTCCTCGTATTCCGCTTCCTGGCTGCGCCACGCCCGCCGCTACACCGACATGGCCACCGAGCGGTTCGGGCTGAATAAGAACAGCCTGGTAGTGGAGGTAGCCTCCAACGACGGCTACCTGCTGCAATACTTCGTAGAGAAGGAAGTCCCGGTCCTGGGCATCGAGCCGGCCTCCAACGTAGCCGGCTACGCCCAGGCCAAGGGCATTAACACGCTGGTGCGCTTTTTCGGGTGCGAAACTGCCCGCTACGTGGCCGAGCTATCGGGGCAGGCCGACTTGCTGCTGGGCAACAACGTGCTGGCCCACGTGCCCGACATCAACGACTTCGTGGCCGGTATGGGCCTGCTGCTCAAGCCCGACGGCGTTATTACCATGGAGTTTCCGCACTTGCTGCGCCTGATGGAGGGAAATCAGTTCGATACCATTTATCACGAGCACTTCAGCTACCTGTCGTTCTACACCGTGGAGCGTATTTTCGCCCATCATGGCCTGACCCTCTTTGATGTGGAGGAACTCCCTACTCATGGTGGGTCCCTGCGCATTTTCGCTCGCCACAGCGCCAGCCCAGCCTGGCCCGTTACGGAGCGGGTAGGGGCCCTGCGGGAGCGGGAGCTGGCCGCCGGCATTACGGACCTGGCCTACTACAGCCAATTCGAGGAAAACGCCAAGCAAACCAAGCGCAAGCTGCTCGAGTTCCTGATTGAGGCCCGGCGCGACGGTAAAAGCGTGGTGGGCTACGGGGCCCCGGGTAAGGGCAATACCTTGCTGAACTACTGCGGTATCCGGACTGATTTTCTGGAGTACACCGTGGATGTAAGCCCGCACAAGCAGGGCAATTTCCTGCCCGGCACGCGCATTCCCATCTGCCACCCCGACCGGATCCGCCAAACCCAACCCGACTACGTGCTGATTCTGCCCTGGAACCTGCGCGAGGAGATTATGGAGCAGATGCAGGACATCCGCGACTGGGGCGGGCGCTTTGTGGTGCCCATTCCGGAAGTGCAGGTGTACGAGTAACTCTGCTGATGCCTACCCCTGCGCCTATTCTTGCTACCCTTACCGCGGCTCCTACCCCCGGGGCGGCCATGCACGCCTTGGTGGCCCGCCTGTTTCCGCTGGGGCGCAGCCTGACCGGGCCGGGCGTGCGCGAAACCTTGGCCGTGCTGCGCGAATACCTGCCGGGCTTGCGGGTGCACGAGGTGCCCAGCGGCACGCCCGCCCTCGACTGGACCGTGCCCGCCGAGTGGATCATCCGCGACGCCTGGGTGAAAAACGCCGCCGGGGAGCGGCTAATCGACTTTCGACAGCATAACCTGCACGTGCTGCAGTACAGCACCCCGGTGCACGGCTGGTTTTCGCGGGCCGAGTTGGACGAACACCTGTTTTCCTTGCCTGAGCAGCCCGAGCTAATTCCTTACCGCACCAGCTACTACCAGCCCAACTGGGGGTTCTGCCTCAGCCACCGACAGCGCGAGCAGCTCCAGGACGAGTACTACGAAGTCTGCATCGACAGCACCCTGGACGAGGCTGGCTCCCTGACCTACGGGGAGCTGGTGCTACCGGGCGCCAGCGAGGAGGAAGTGCTGCTCTCCTGCCACTGCTGCCATCCTTCCCTGGCCAATGACAATCTCTCGGGGCTGGCCGTAGCCGTGTTTCTGGCCCAGGAGCTGGCCCGGCAGCCGCGCCGCTACACCTACCGGTTTGTGTTCGGGCCGGGCACCATCGGCGCCATTGTGTGGCTGAGCCGCCACCGCGATACGGTAGGCCACATTCGCCACGGGCTGGTGCTTACGCTGCTGGGCGGCCCCGGCGGCTTTACGTACAAGCAAAGCCGCCGCGCCACCGCCGAGGTAGACCGCACCGCCGCCCTTGTCCTGCGCGACTTCGGCAGCCCCTACGCGGTGCGGCCCTGGCTACCTTATGGGTACGATGAGCGCCAATACTGCTCGCCGGGGTTCAATCTGCCGGTCGGCTGCCTTTCGCGCACGCCGTTCGGGGAGTTTACCGAGTACCACACCTCCGCCGACAACCTGGAGTTTGTGCGGCCTGAGCAACTGGCCGAGAGTCTGCGGTTGGCTGAGGCACTGTGCACGGCGCTGGAACGCAACTACACCTACCGGAACCTAAGCCCCTACGGGGAGCCCCAACTGGGCCGCCGGGGCCTGTACAAGGGCGTAGGGGGTGGGCAGGAGGGTGCCGACTGGCAGATGGCGCTGCTGTGGCTATTGAATCTTTCGGATGGTAGCCGTAGCCTGCTGGACGTGGCCGAGCAGTCGGGGCTGGCGCTACCACTGCTGCACCGGGCGGCCAGCGCCCTCGAAGGCGTCGGCCTCTTGCAGCCTCTTTAACAATAGAATACTTGGCAATATTTTGAAGAAAAGCTCTTGTTAGCCTGCGTATTCCGCGCGTCAAGCGCCGCTGAAAAACCTGTGCTGTTCCGCTGCACTGGTACTTACGCCGAATGCTCAGATTGACAAAAGCTGCCTTTCTCTTCGCCCACGCGCAGCGGCCACTACCCCATGGAACTACCCCTACCCCATCCGGCCCCCGACATTTTAGCGCCTACCGCTACCCCGCACTTTGACCGTTCCGATGCGCTGCGGGAAAGGTTTCACGCGGTTATTCCGGGCGGGGCCCACACCTACGCCAAAGGGGATGACCAGTTTCCCGAGCACATGGCGCCCTACATCGTCCGGGGGGAAGGCTGCCGGGTCTGGGACGTTGATGGTAACAAGTTCGTGGAGTTTGGGGCCGGTTTGCGCGCCGTAACGCTGGGCCACGCCTACGCGCCGGTGGTAGCCGCTGCCGCCCGCCAGCTCAGTTTGGGGTGCAACTTCGGGCGGCCCGCGGTGCTGGAGCTGGAAATGGCCGAGGAATTTCTGGACTTCACCCAGGCCGGCGACATGGTGAAGTTCGCCAAAAACGGCTCCGACGCTACCAGCGCGGCCGTAAAGCTGGCCCGCGCCTATACGGGCCGCCACCTGGTGGCCATCTGCCTCGACCACCCGTTTTTCTCCGTTGATGATTGGTTTATCGGCACTACTGCCGTGGGGGCGGGCATTCCGGCGGCCGTGTCGGAGCTAACGATGGGCTTCCACTACAACGACCTGGCCAGCCTGGAAAACCTGTTTGCCCAACACCCCGGCCAGGTAGCCTGCGTGCTGATGGAAGTGGAAAAAGAGGTGGCCCCGTCCCCGGGCTTCCTGGCGGGCGTACAGGCCCTCTGCCGCCGGGAGGGCGCGGTCCTGATCTTCGACGAAATTATTACGGGCTTCCGCTGGCATAATCAGGGCGCTCAGGGCTTCCACGGCATCCGGCCCGACCTCAGCACTTTTGGCAAGGCCCTGGGTAACGGCTTCAGTGTGGCCGCCCTGGCGGGCCGGCGGGAGCTAATGGAACGGGGTGGCCTGCAGCACCCACACGAGCGGGTATTCCTGCTTTCGACCACCTACGGCGCCGAAACCCACGCCCTGGCCGCCGCCCGGGCCGTGCTACAAGTGTACCGCCAGGAGCCGGTAGTGCAGCACCTGCACCACGTGGGTGGGTTGCTGGCCGCCGGTCTGCGGCAGTCAGCCCAGGAGCACGGCCTGAGCCAGCAAGTGCAGGCCCTGGGGCAGCCGTGCTGCCTGGTGTACACCACCCGCGACGCGCAGGGGCAGCACTCAGCCGCGCTCCGAACCTTATTTCTGCAGGAAACCATGCGGCGGGGCCTGCTGATGCCTTCCCTTATTGTTAACTACTCGCATACCGAAGCCACTATTGCCCGGGTAGTGGAGCAATTGCATGAGGTACTGGGCATGTACCGCCGGGCCCTGAACGAGGGAGTAGAAAAATACCTGCATGGCCGGCCGGTAAAATCAGTTTACCGCCGCTACAACTAGCCGGTTTTCCCTAGCTCAGTAAACCACTACCACTACCCCAGCCCGATCCTGTATGGCCGGGCTGGGGTAGTGGGTGCTGGTCGGGGGGCGTTATACGGAGGGCCGCAGCCAGCCTGTGCGGGCGGGCAGGGGAGGCGTCAGGTTCAGACTGGCCAGGAACGTGAGGCTGAGGCGCACGGGCAGCCAGCGGGCCGGCACCGGCAAGTGGCGCAGGGAAGGCAGTTGCAGCAGCGCCAAAATTTTTCGCGCCCCAGCCGCGTCGCGGCGGCGCAGGGCCCGGTAAGCGCCGGCCAGCACAAATTGGTGGAAGAAAGCGGCCTCAGCACGACGTAAGCGCGGTTCGGAAACTAAGTTCTCCCGGCGAGCCTGATCGAACAGCCGCTGCAGGTAGCCAATGTTTTGCTCGTGAAACATGCCGGTCGTGAGGGCGCCATCATGCACGGTATAGGCCGCCGTGAGTTGGGCTACCTCATAGAAACCGCTACGGGCAAATACACGCAGCCACAGGTCTGTATCGTCGGTGTCGGGCTGGGTTGGGTCGGGGCCTCCGGTCAGCTGGTAGGCTTCCCGGCTTACGGCCAGGGCGGGCATGCGCACCAGGGAGGAGTTGGTCAGCAGGGCCTCTACGGCGGCGGCAGCGGGTACGTGGCGAGTCTGCCGGGGCACTTGGCGCTGAATTTCGCGCCCTCGACTGTCCACTACTTGCACGCCAAACAGCACCGCGTGGTGCCGCCCGCGCGCGTAGCGCAGTACGGTTAGCAGGGCATCCAGGCCGCCGGGCAGCAGGTAGTCATCATCATGCAGCATGAGCAGGTAGTGCCCCCGGGCGTGCTCCACGCAGGCGCGCCAGTTGGTGGCCGCGTTGCCACCGGGCGGGTTGCGGAAGTAGCGCCAGCGGGCCGGCGCTTCGGCGGCGAATATCTGTTCGGTAGCCAGCTGCCCCAAATCATTATCCGTCGAGTTATCCGACACCAGTACCTCTACTCCCGGCCGCAGCGGACCGATGGAGCGCAGGGCCCGGGCCAGCAGCTCGGGGCGGTGGTAGGTAGGCACGCAGATGCTCAGCAGGGGCGAATTCTCGGCAGGGTCAGCGGGGGGAGGCTGCCACGGCTGGCTGGCGCGTTGCTGCACCAGCCGGCGGGTAGCTAACACTTGGCGCCAGTGCTGCCAGAGGTAGCGCACGGCCCGCAACGAGTCGCGCTCCGCCACCAAGGAGTAAGCCAGAATGCCTAGCTGGCGCGGAACGGCCCGGGCCAGCAGGCCTGGGGCTTGTTCCCGCGTAGTGTTCTTGAGCAGTAGCAGCCACTGGTTTTTCACCGCGTCTACCTTAATGGCGCTGTTCAGCCGCCGGCGCAGGCGTAGGTTGGAGGGCAGGAACTGGCGGGGGTGCAGGGCCCGGCAGGCGGGCTCAAACAGGGTATGCCAGCCGAAGAGGCGGCCTCGCCAGGCAATGTCCCAGTCTTCTTTGTGGGCAAAAAAGCGGGAGTCGAAAAACTCGCCCTGCACGCGCAGATCATCAATAAAGCGCCGCCGGAACAGGGGTAGGGCGCCGTCGGCGCCGTCCACGTAGGTAGCTGCCAGGGGGGCTACCTCGCTGAGCCGCTGCCCGTGCAGGCGCAGCCCGTAGCGCCCATCGGGCAGGGCTACCATGCCGGCACTATCAATGCGCGGGTCCTCGTCCTGGTTCTGGAGCAGTAGGCCGCACACCGTGCCAATGCGCGGGTTCCGGGCCATGGCCGCAATGGCCTGCGCCAGGTAGTCGGGCGCCATTTCAATGTCGGGGTTCACCAGCAGTACCAAGTCCGTGTTAGTGCGGTCCAGGGCGTAGTTGTGGCCCCCGCAGAATCCGGTGTTCTGCGGTAGCCGGTGCAGGCGCAGGCGGGGGTCGGTGGTGGCCAGGGCCTCTACCCGGGCGCAGGTGTCATCGTGGGAGTTGTTGTCAACCACCCACAGCTCAAAATCGGACCACGACTGAGCCAAGGCCGAACGCAGGCAGGCCTCAATGGAGTCCGCACTATTCCACGACACGAGAGAAAGTAGGACAGAGGGCATAGGCAGAAAATTTGGAATAGCAGGCCGCCGGGTTATGCGGGCCGACCCGCAACGGGCTGCGCTTGGCTGTGCAGGGCCTTTTCGACGAGGGTCCGCAGGGCGTCCAGGTCCACGGTCAGATGGTCGCGCTGGGCCCCGGCGCGGGTGCGGCTGGGGCTGGGTGTGTCACAGATCAGGTAGTGGTGGTCGATGCCGATGCGGGAGGTAAACTCCAGGTAATCAGCCACCACAAAGCTGCTGGGGAAAAGCTCAATCAGCTGGGCCCCCACCGGACTTACCACAATGTTGGCCAGCCCGGCCCCCACCGCCGAGACAATAACCTGGGCCTGGGCAAACAGGGCCGTTTTCTCGTCCTGAGTGTAGGGAGTGAGCACATGGGTTTCGAAGCCGTACTCGCGCAGCATGGCTTCCAGGGCCTCCTCGTTGAGGATGTGCCGGCCCGGCGCATCACGGCGGCTGATGTAGATGTAGGGACTAAAAGAGCGGCTGACCACCGGGGGCGGCAGCAAAATGCCGCGCAAGAACGCGCAGGCCCAGGCGGGCGTGTGGGTCAGGTTGCCGCGCACGCCGGGGGTAGCCAGCAGGCAGCGGGCCCGCACATGAGGACTGGTGGTAATATCGACCAGCCGCTCCGGCCCAATGCCCAGCGCGCCCAGCGTATCGCGCACGAACCGCTTGGACTTGTCGTACACCAGAAAGTAGTCAACGGCATCGAGCAGGCCCGCCTCGCGCACCAGATGCAGGCGGGGCAGGGAGTCAATCAGCCAGTGGTAGTAGTTGCCGCTGGCCGCGCCCCCACCCGAAAGCAGGCTGCACACGGTGCCCGGCAGCTCTACCGGCGGCAGAAAGTAGCGCTGCCGGAAAATGTTGTTTTCCTCGGGGGGGGTCAGGTCCCAGCGGGACCCGTCGTACTGAAACGATACGTCGCCTACCAAGCGGTTATCGGCCGCAATAATGGCTACGCTGTTGAAGTTGTCGGCGTACACCCGGCCATCGATAAGCTCTACCACGAAGGCGGCCGGCACTTTTTCCTGGCGGTGGGGTTTGTCGTGCAGCCCCCCGTAGGCGGAGGCCCCAATATAGAAATCGTCGGGGATGCTCACGTGCGAGGTATGGGCTGGTACTACCTCGAAGTAGGCTACTCCCCCGGCGGGGCGGGCGGCCAGCTCGCGGCTGCTAGCGTGCACCCCGATGGGGCGGTAGTGCAGGTTCTGGGGTATCCACTCGCGTAGCAAACGGCCCGCTTTGCGCCGGGCCCGGAGTAGTACGTCGTGCATAGAAAGAAAGGATGGGAGGGCGGGGAGGGACAGGTTAAGCTAACAGGGGCTGCGAGGTAGCCCGCTGCCAATCGGCGGACTGCAGCACGGCCGTAATGCCTTCGCGCAGGCCAATGGAATGCCGCCAGCCCAGTGCGTGCAGCTTACTGACATCCAGTAGCTTACGCGGCGTTCCATCGGGCTTGGAGAAATCAAACAGGATTTCGCCCGCGTAGCCCGTCAGCTCGGCCACCAGGTCGGCCAGCTCCTGAATCGTAATGTCGCGCCCGGTCCCGATGTTGACGGGCTCGGCGTCATTGTAGTGCAGCATCAGGTGCAGGCAGGCGTCGGCCAGGTCGTCTACGTGCAGGAACTCGCGGCGGGGCGTGCCCGTGCCCCACACCGGCACCCGCGGCAGGCCCAGCGTTACGGCCTCCGAAAACTTGCGCAGCAACGCCGGCAGCACGTGAGAGTTCCGGATGTCGTAGTTGTCGCCGGGGCCGTAGAGGTTGGTGGGCATTACGGTGATGAAGTTGGCGCCATGCTGGGCCCGGTAGGCCTCGCAGAGCTTCAGGCCCGCAATTTTGGCAATGGCGTAGGGCTCGTTGGTGGGCTCCAGGGGGCCCGTGAGCAGGTATTCTTCCTTGATGGGCTGGGGAGCCAGCCGCGGATAAATGCAGGAGGACCCCAGAAACAGCAGCTTGCGCACTCCGCACCGGTGGCTTTCACGCAGCACGTTATTCTGAATCATCAGGTTGTCGTAGAGGAAATCGGCGCGGTAGGTGTTGTTGGCCTGAATGCCGCCTACTTTGGCCGCGGCCAGCAGCACGTATTCGGGGTTTTCCAGGGAGAAGAAATCCTCCACGGCTGCTTGGTCGCGCAGGTCCAACTCCTGCGACGTACGGGTAATCAGATGCTGGTAGCCCGCGCGCTCGAGGCGGCGCATAAGCGCAGCGCCCACCATACCCCGGTGGCCAGCCACGTATATTTTCGAATTCAGTTCCATGAGGAGAGAGGTAAGGAGGATAGGGGGATGAGAGGGTAGGGGGTTAGAAGGGGTGACGGCAGTGATGGGAAGGCTCAAAAACTCTCACCTCCCTGCCCTATTACCCTCATTTTCTCCTACCCTTAAAAACACCTACTCATCGTGATACATAATCTGGTGGCCGGCTTCCAGCAGCACGGCGTCGCGGCGGAACAGGCGCAGATCGGCCTGCACCATGTCCTGCACCAGCGCCGGCAAATCGTACTGCGGCTCCCAGCCAAGCTCGGTTTTGGCCCGGGTCGGGTCTCCGATGAGTAGCTCCACCTCGGTGGGGCGGAAGTAAGCCGGATCAATAGCTACTACCTCCTGGCCCAGGGGTAGTTGAAAATCAGGATGCTGGCAGGCTACCACGAAGCCGGTTTCCTCCGCCCCGCTGCCGCTGAAGCCTACCTCAATGCCTAGCTCGGCAAAAGCCAGCCGCACAAACTCGCGCACGGTGGTGGTAACGCCGGTAGCCACCACGTAGTCGCGGGGCTGCTCCTGCTGGAGCATGCGCCACATGGCCTCTACGTAGTCTTTGGCGTGGCCCCAGTCGCGCTTGGCGTCCAAGTTGCCCAGGTACAGCTTGTCCTGCAAGCCCAGGGCAATGCGGGCGGCAGCGCGCGTGATTTTGCGCGTTACAAAGGTTTCGCCCCGCTGGGGGCTTTCGTGGTTAAACAGGATGCCGTTGCAGGCGTACATGCCGTAAGCTTCGCGGTAGTTGACCGTAATCCAGAAGCCGTAGAGCTTGGCCACGGCGTAGGGGGAGCGGGGGTAGAAGGGCGTGGTTTCGCGCTGGGGCACTTCCTGCACCAGCCCGTAGAGCTCGGACGTGCTGGCCTGGTAGATGCGCGTTTTGTGCGTCAGGCCCAGAATCCGGATGGCCTCCAGCAGCCGCAGCGTACCAATGCCGTCCACGTCGGCCGTGTACTCGGGTGTGTCGAAGCTCACCTTTACGTGCGACATGGCCCCCAGATTGTATATTTCATCGGGCTGCACTTCCTGCACAATCCGGATCAGATTGGTCGAGTCGGTCAGGTCGCCGTAATGAAGTTTGAAGCGTACGTTCTTCTCGTGGGGGTCTTGGTAGAGGTGGTCTATTCGCTCGGTGTTGAACATGGAGGAGCGGCGCTTGATGCCGTGCACCTCATAGCCTTTGCTTAAGAGTAGTTCTGCCAAGTAAGAGCCGTCCTGGCCCGTGATGCCCGTAATAAGTGCGCGCTTCATATACAGAATGAATGAGAGTGAACAGAACAAAGCGGAGTAACTTTGCTGTATAACTTTAACGACAAATTATTGTATTTTGAATTTGATAAACAACCTATCTTGTCGAAAAATTTATTTTATATATTGAATTAGTTAAAATATAGTAGCCGAATACTGGCTTCTGGCTGCCCTGACCCACATTTGAGCATAAAAAAAGCCTGACTCCCTTTTCGGGAATCAGGCTTTCGTTTACTATAACGCTTCAGCTTGTTTGAAAGCGGCAGCAGTACCTAGCTTCTTCGGTGGCGCAAGATGATGATCCAGGCCGTGGTTAGTTGACGTTGAGCAAACGCCGGAGCGGTAACCTAAGCCACCACCGGATTCAACACCGCAGCCATTGGAGCAAAAGCCGGGGCCGAGCGGGCCGGGGCTACCGGCTGGAACGCCGTAGCACCATCCTGGCGCCACACTTCCACCCCCGAGAGGTTGATGTCGCCCCCACTGCCAAGCAGCTGAATGGTACCGTTGGTTACCGTCACGTTGTAGGGACCAACCTTCTTCCAAGCGCCGGCGGAGCCCGTGTTAAAGTTGCTCAGAGCGGGCTGGCCGTTCACGCTGATGCTTACGGTCTGAGCGTCGTTATCTTCCCAGAGGTAAGCGTACACCTCATACGAGCCGTTGGGCACGTTGCTCATGGTGAAGTTCAGGTTGCGCGAGTACACCGAGGAGCGGATCATCTCGGCTTGGGCCGTAGTAGTAGCCACCGGACTTAGGCTGACGCCCTGGTTGGAGAAAGGCGTGCCGTTGGTCGTGTAGTTCGGGGCAGTGCTGGCTTCCCAGGAGATGTTGTCAATGGTAGCCGCGGCCCCATTGAGGTTAATGGCCCGGAAAAACGTAGTGGCAGCAACGCTGGTAGAAGTGGGCGCGGGAACAGATGTTGGGGCCGTGGTCGTGCTCGTGGCCGTAGTCGTGCTCTGGCGCCAGAGCTCAATACCAGCTAGGTTAGCGTAACCACCCGTGGTCGTGATGTTAAGCGTACCGTCGGTCATGGCTACGGTGAAAGGGCCGAGCTTGCGCCAGGTGCCCACCGAGCCGCTGTTGTAGTTGCTCTGCACAGTTTTGCCTTCCATATGCACGCTATAGGTTTTTGCGTTCATATTCTCCACCACGTACAGGTACACGGAGTAGGTTCCGCTGGTCACGCTGCCAATCTTAATATCGAAGGCGTTGGAATAGCGGAAGGTGCGCAGCATGTCGGCCCGGGCCGCGTCGGTAGTGGGGTTCAGGGCCAAGTTAGGAGCTGTAGCGCCGTGGCCGTTCATGCTGATGCCGCTGGTGCTGCTGGCCTGCCAGGGCTGACCATCAATAGTAGTGGCGCCGCCGTTCACGTTAATTGCCCGCACAAATACGGCGTTGGTCGGCGTAGTAGGAGCCGGGGCCGGAGTAGGAGTAGGAGTAGGAGTAGGAGCCGGAGCTGGGGCCGGTGCCGGAGCTGGTGCCGGGGAGGCAATGGTGCTGTTGGTGCCATCGGCGCCCAGCACAATATTGTTCTGCTGGAGCTTCTGCTGCCAGAAAGTACGCTCAGCCTGCTCCGACTGTAGCGTAATGGGGTTGGGCATGTGCGTGGTACCTGTGCAGTTAGAGCAAGCCCCGTTGCTCAGGTCGTGGCGGTTGGCCATGGGGGAGTTATAGCCCCACTTGATATAGCCAATGGTGTTGTTGCTAACCGAGTTGTTGTAGAACACGCTGCTCGGCTGCTGGTAGGCGTTGAAGATGGACGTACCGCAGTAAGTAGCATTTAGTTTCGAGCCATCGGACAACAAACCGCTGGTTACCATGCGGTTGTTGTAGTACTTGATGTCGTGACCGGCGGCCAGGTTCATCGCCGAGTTACAGGTTGAGACGAACTGGTTTTCGTAGGCGTTCAGGAAGGCCGTGGTGGTAGCGGCCGAAGAGCCGTCGCCGTCCGTGGTCATGCCCGTACCCGTGAACGTGCTGCTGGTGGCCGGGTAGGGGTAGGCGCCCTGCACGTAGTTGTTGTGCACGCGGGCTGGGCTTTGCTGGGTGCCGCCGGAGTTGTAGAAGTTGATGTTGTCCTCCACCAGGCTGTTATTCGGCTCGTTAATAACCTGGTTCCAGCTGATGTCAATGTTGCCAACGTTGCGAACCTGGTTCAGGCCGCAGAACTGTACGTACTGGCCCCCGCCGTTGCGGTAACGGCCATCAATATTTTTGGCGGAGTTGTAGCGTACCGTCAGCGTGCCGTTGGCCGAGCCGTCGCCGCTCCACTGGTATACGGCAATGCCGGTAGTATGCTCAAAGTAGTTGTTCTCGATGCGAACCGAGCGGCCCGTATTCACCTCCACAAAGCGCCCGTGTCGGCGGTTGTCTACGCTCTGCTGAATGCCGTAGCCCTTGTTGTTGGTGATGACGAGCGTAGAGCCGCCATTTTTGGCGTCAATCAGGTCGCCGGCGCCTACCAGCACGCAATTCTTGATGGTTACAGGCTGCGTGGTCTGAATCCGAATACAGGGGACGTTGGAGTCCGTGCTGCGGAAGTTGCCGGTGTAGGTGCCCCCTTGGGTAATGGTTATTGGGGCTGAATAGGTGATGTTGGTCGGGTACTGGCCCTGCGCATGACCAAAAGTTGGGGCTAGAGAAAGCAGGAACAGCACGACTGCCGACAGAGGCAGGAAGCGGGCGCCAGAGCGGTTGCGTTGAGTCATCAGGAAAAATTGTGGTCCGAGGGCTTTTTGCATTCTGTGAGCCTTCAAAGAAAAAAACTGGGTAGGAGTGTGCCTTGACACGGCTCCTTAAGTCAATTCGTTCCAGGTAGCTGGATGGAATTTGTGCTATTTGTGAGTTGGTGGTCGAGCCACTCGAATCAGAGCAGTACTGGCTTGGTTTGAGTGCGGCACCCGGCGCCTGGTGCATGCTTCAACCCTACCTCGAAGCAACCAGTACTAACTTTCAGACTGCTAAGCTAGGCCTGAATCCTCTGTGGCAAACCTGTTTATCTCACTACACGTTCCATTTGCAGCCACCAAGAGCCCATTAAGGCTCCTGAACTTTCGGTTCTCCATTAGGTGCAATTCGAATGTTGAAAACTGAGCCATTCAAGCACTTGAGGGAAAACCTGCTCAATACTAGACTGTGAAAAGTACTATATTGATTCCTTAGGTTCAATGCAAATGTATACAATAGATTGAAAACACAAAGGCCAAGTAAAAGAAATGATATTGTATTATTCTAATTTACAACCTTAGTGTAACAAAAAAATCAGCCTGTCCGTAGCGGACAGGCTGATTGTATAAAATTCGGGCATCAAGAAATTGCCTTCTCTGGCAATCAACGTTTTACCGGATTAGCGAGGCTTTCTAGCAGACGTAGAAGCAGTTAAGGCTTAACCACAGTAGGCCCCACCACTTGGCCCGTTTGGCGCAACCGGGACTGCCAGTTCCTTAACTCCTGTCGCTCCAGATGCAGAGTAATCGGCCCGGGCAGGTGCTTAGTGCCGGTGCATTCGGCGCAGGCGCCGGTGCTCAAATCGTGCCGATCGGGGTAGGGGGAGTTGCGTCCCCAGCTCACGAACCCAATGGTATTATTCTTTATTCGGTTGGCAAAGAAGACGGTAGCGGGCTTGCGGTAAAAGTTAAAAATAGAGGCCCCGGAATAGGTAGACGGCAGACGGGTACTGTCGGGGAGTAGGCCGCTGGTTATCATGCGGTTGTCGTGAAAAACGTTGTGGTGGCCAGCCGCAATGTTCATGGCCGCGTTGCAGGTACTGACGATGTGGTTCTGGTAGACGTCGGCGTAGGCCGTGGTGGTCAGGGCCGAGGAGGCGTCGCCGTCCATGGTAATGCCCGAGCCGGTGAACGTAGGGGCCGTGGCGGGCACCGGGTAAGCGCCCTGAATGTAGTTGTCGTGGATGCGCAGGGGGCTGGCGGCGGTACCAGACGAGTTGTGCAGGTTGATATTATCCTCCACCAGGCTGTTATTGGGCTCGTTGATAACCTGGTTCCAGCTGATGTCGATGTGGCCGACGCCGTGCACCTCATTGAGCTGTAAAAAGCTCACGTGGACCCCGCCACCGTTGCGGTAGCGGCCATCCACGTTTTTGGCCGAGTTGTAGCGCACGGTCAGGGTCTGGGTTGCTGAGCCGTCGCCGCTCCACTGGTAGGCCAACATGCCGGCCGTCTGCTCCAGATAGTTGTGTTCTACCAGCAAGCTCACCCCGCTATTGATTTCCAGGAAGCGGCCCCGGGCCTGGTTGTCGAGGGTGGGCGGCAGGCCATAGCCGCGGCAGTTGCGCACCGTCAGGCGGGCGCCGCCGTTGGTAGCGTCAATCAGCCGGCCAGGGCCCCGCAGTACGCAGTTTTCCAGGATTACCGGCTCGGTGGTAGCAACCCGGATACAGGCCCGCTCGGAGCTGTTGCTCTCGTAGCGGCCGGAGTACGTGCCGCCGCGCGTAATAGTGAGCACGGCATCGTGGCCAGCCAGCGTGCACCGACACCCCACCAACAGCAGGACACAGGCGCCAAGAAGCCGAAACGCAGCGGAGAGTATCACCAAGCAAGTTGAATAGAGAGTAGAGAAGCGTCGGGCACTTACCCCGCGCAGATGCTAGTGCAGAAAATAGCCCACCAGCCGCCGGGCGTAGCCATTGAGCAGAAAGTACGGCAGGTAAGGCCGGGGGCAGTTTTTGAGGCTGAAATACGTGAAGTTGCGCAGGTTGCCGCCGCCCCGAATGCCGAACAAATGCTGGTAGTAACCGCGCAGACTGCGCTGGCGCCGGGTAATTTCCTGGCCGCTTTCTTCGGGGTAGGTGCTGAGCTGGGCGTCGTAATTGCAGTACACCGGGAAGCCGTTTCGGCGGGCCACGCTGGTATAATCAAAATCGGCGAGGTAGTGGGGCAAGCGCTTCTCATCGAATAGCCCGATGGTTTCCAGTACGATACGCGGAATCAGCAGGCCCCGGCCGGGCAAATAAGTGACTGGGTGCAGGCCGCGGCGCTGCTCGGCGGGCAGGGTTGCCAGCAAATCCTGGCGGGTGTTGGTGCGCCAGTCCAGGGTTTCGCCCCCGTACACGGGCTGGCCGGTGGTCACGTCCAACTCCAGGGCGCCCAGCACGGCGGTGGGGTGGCGCTCGGCCCAGCTCAGCATGCGGGCCAGAAAGTCGGGGGCCGTCAGCACATCGTTGTTGAGGGTCATGATGCGGGTAGCGCCCTCTGCCAGCGCCCGCCGGATGCCCAGGTTCACGCCCGCCGTCCAGAACAGGTTGCCGTCGCCTTCCTCAATGAGTACCTCCGGAAACTCCGTGCGCAGCATCTGGCCGGTGCCGTCAGTAGAGCCATCATCGACCACCACCATGCGAAAGTTCTGCTCCGTTTGGCTACGTAGCGACTCCAGGCAGGCCCGGGTGAATTCCTTCCGATTGAAAACCGGGATGACAATGTAAAGCATGATATCCGGGGTAAGCTGAGAGGAAAAGTCTGAAATAAGGAGGAGGTAAGGGGCCTAAGCAGTCCGGACGTGGGCCGAGGTCAGCTGCGAAAGGCGGGCTGCCGCGCCCGGAGCCTGCCAGGCTTGGCGGGGTGGAACCTGGGCCAGGCTTAGCTTCATCAGCCGGTAGGTGCGGGCCGTCCAGGTTTGGGTGCGGGCAAAAGCGTAGCCCGCCTGCCCCATGGCGGGGCGCACCTGCGGGTGGTCGTGGAGGTATTCCACGGCGCGGGCCAACCCTTCGGCCGTCGCTACGGGGGTAGTAACGGGCACCTTTATGCCTGCCGCCGCCGGAATAAAGTCGTGAGCACCCTGGTGGTCGAGGGTAATGATGGGCAGGCCGGTAGCCATGGCCTCCAGAAACTGGGTAGCAAAGGAGTCGCGCAGGCTACCGAACAGGAAGGCGTCGTGGCTGAGAAAGGCACTTTGCACTTCGGCCCACGGCACGGCCCCGCGCCAGGTTACGCGGTCTGTGAGGCCGTACTGGGCAATCCAGCCGGGTACCTGGGGCCCCAGGGGGCCGTCGCCGATGACGGTGAGGTGGAACGCCACGCGCTTATCTACCCGCGACAAAGCGTCCAGCACCAGCAACAGGGCCTTGCGCGGGTACAGCCGGGCCAGCCACAACAGGCGTAGTACGGGCCCAGCTTCCCGCTCCGGACAAGTGGGTAGGAAAAACGATTCCGGCAGGCCGGAATCCAGGAACAGCTCTACGCGGCGGGCCCCCAACCGCCGGGCCAGCGTGGCCGTTTCGGAGTTGGCGGCCAGCACCAGGGAGGCGTGGCGCAGGGTGTGGCGCACGTTCGGGTCGAAGGTCATGAGCAGCCAGCCGATGGCGTTGCGCATGGTTTCGGTTTTAAACCAGCCGGGAATAAGAGCCCTGAAAGCTTTCGGAGCCCGTTGCGCACCACCCACGGGGCCAAATATCAGGGGCTTGCCCAGGCGCCACATCCAGGAGCCCATTTGCAGGCTGCCGTAGGTGGCGTGGTGCACATAGTCAACCTCTACCTCCTGGCAGATGCGGCGGGCCCGGCGCCAAGCCAGAAACTGCCACACCATATAGTGCAGGTAGACGCCAAACTGCCAGCGGTGCAGAAACTGCACCCAGGCCGGCACCGCCACATAAAAGAACTGGAGCTGCTCGGCGGGCAGCTCGTGGCCGTGCTCGGCCATAAATGGCTCCACGCCGGCGCGCCCATCGGGGTTGGTAATGCACCAGACGCGGTGGCCCCGCTGCGCCGTTTGCCAGGCCCAGTTGAAGCCGTTGCTGTCCTCGCCCCCGTGCATGGGGTTGCAGGCGTAAGCTGAAATGAGAACGTTCATATCAGTTGGGTGTGCGGAACGGGAGGAGGCGAGGATGAGACTGGAACAGCCGGGGCGGCGGGCGTTTCCGGTACTACCCGGGCCAGCAGGCGCCGGGCCTTGGCTTCCAGGCGGCCCCACAAAAACTCCCGGAAGCGCTGCTGGTCGCGGCGGCGGTCGGCCAGCACAAAAGCCGGGTGCCGCAGCGGGAAGGTCAGGTCAGTGGTAGGTACGTTGGCAAACTCATCGGTAGCGTCCAGGGTGTGCGTGCCTTGCTCCCCAAAGCCGATGTTGCCCACCAGGTTCACGGCCGGCACAATGCACAAGCCGGCATGGGCCACAATGGTAAAGTGCCACTGGTAGTCCCACACATCGGGCGGCTGAGGCAGGCCCACGAGGCTGCTGATTTTACTGAGGCGGTAGCGGTTTTCCAGCCAGGAGCTGTAGAGGCCCCGCAGCTTGCCCTCGGCGGCCAGCTGGGGGTAGTCGCGCAGGTGAAAGTCGTAGAGCTGCCAAGCGCGCCGCCAAGAAGCCCAGCCCCAGCTGTTTACCTGAGTGGAGAAGTAGTAGGAGTCGGCGCCGGTGGGCCGGGGGCGGCGGGCCTCCCGGCTAAAGTTGTTGCCCCCGATGTGCAAGACGCGGGTATCGTGGCGGTAGCGCAGGAGCAGCTCCTCGCAGAAGCGAAAAAAAGAGGGCGCTGGCACGCAGTCATCTTCCAGAATGATGCCCGCTTCCTCGTGCTGAAAAAACCAGTCGAGGGCGGTGGCCGGGCCTACCCCGCAGTTCAGGTTCGTAGTCCGAAACAGCGTGAACACCTGGCAGGGCCAGTCCACGTCGGCTACCACGGCCCGGGCCGCGGCGCAAGTTGCAGCATCGGTGGGGTGGGTAGCGCGGGGGCCATCGGCGGCCACGTACAGGCGGGGCGGGCGGGCGCGGCGCACGGCTTCAAATACCTGCCGGGTAGTATCGGGGCGGTTGAAGATGAGCAGGAGCACGGCCGTTTGCAGCGGGGCCGGAGCGGCCGGAACGGAAAGGTCAGGAGTGGACAGCATGCGCGGCGGGAGCTTGAAGACCAGGATAAGGAAGCCGGCCGGAGGCCCCACCAGCTGGCGGCATGTTGGCAGGAGTAGCGGCGGGGTAGGCCGGCACTCCGGGCGCGAAGGCCGCTACTGGCACTGGCCCGGCAATAGCCAGCGTCAGCCCAATAACGCCGTAGAGGTAGGGCGGCCAGTCGTAAGAAACCCCGTAGAGCAGGGCGCAACCGGCGTAGCTCACGAAAGCGGCCGTGGTGGGGCCGAACGGCACGCGCTGCCGCACCCGTTTCCAGAGCTGCGCAACGGGAACGGCCAGTACCAGCAGCACCCCCAGGATACCAAAGTAAAACAGCCGGTCGAGGTAGAAGCTGTGGAAGTGGTGGCCGGTGCGGTCGGCCCACACGGGGTGGTCGCCGTCGCCGTAAAACTGCATGGGCAGCTCGAAACCTTCCAGGCGCATGCCGGCAATGGGGTGTTCCTCCACGAAAGACTGGTAGCTTTCAAACTGTTGCAGGCGCCAGCTGCCAGTGCCTTGTTTGTCGACGTTTTCAATGTCCTCGACGCTGCTTTCCAGCTTGCGCAGTACTTTAGGGTTGTCTAGCACAATGGCCGCCCCGCCCAGCAAGCCCATCAGCAGAGGCATGAGCAGCATGGGCATCAGGCGGGGCATGCTTAGGCGGACGCCTTCCACCCGGCCGGTCAGTACCAGCAAGCCGTTGAGCGCCACGGCCAGGGCCGTGGTCAGCCACACGGTGCGGTGCTGCAGAAACACAATCAGGGCCAGGATAAGGAAGAATACGGCCAGCCGCAGCAGCCCGCCCTGGCTCAGGTACTGGTTGAAGTAGTACAAGGCCGGCAGCAGTAGCAGGAAGGCGGAGGTTACATCGAAGCCCCGCTCATTCTCCAAAAACGCCGACAAGCTCAGGGCGTCGGGGTGGTAAAAGGCCAGGTTGATGACCAGGCCCGCCAGCAGCAGCACCATCAGCAGCCCCGCCGGTAAGGGGTTACGCCGGTAGTAGGCATACATGGCGAAAATAGGCAGCAGGGCCAGCAGCTTGGCAAACACGTGGGGGTAGACCATGAGCGTGCCCCAGCCATTGTACGACTCCAGGGCCAGGGCAGCGGTAGCGGCCAGCGTAACCAGCAGCCAGCGCCACATTACGGCGCTTAGGTAGCGGAAACAAGCTGCAATGAGCAGCAAGGAGAGGCCCGTAATGGCGTAGCTGTACAACACCAGGGAGGGGTCCTCCCCGTCGGGCACCACAAATTCATTGAAGGCCCGGTCCGTGGCCATCACCCCCAGAATGGGCAGCACATGACGGAAGCGTAAATTGATTTTCATAGCTCAAGGGCAGGAATAGGCGGCACAACGGGCAAGGACAAACCCGGCCGGTTAATATCCTGGGTGGCTGCTTCGTACACGGCCCTAGTGCGCCGGGCAGTTTGCTGCCAGGTGAAATCGAGCAGGCGCAGCTGCCCCATCCGGATCAGGTCCTGGCGCAGGGGGGCATCCATGAGCAGGCGCTCCAGCTGCTGGGCCAGCTCGGCGGGCTGGTGCGGGTGGTGGTAGAGAGCCGCTTCCTGGGCTATTTCGGGAAAGCAGGAAGCGTGGCTTAGTAGCACGGGGCACTGCTGACCGAAAGCCTCCAGAATGGGCAAGCCGAAACCCTCATACTCAGAAGGAAATACAAAGGCCAGGGCGTTCCGGTAGAGCGTGTTGAGCTGGGCATCGGAAACGGGCCCGAACTGGTGCGCCCGCTTGGCCCAGCCCGTGCGCTGCAGCAGCTCCTGCTCGGCAGTAGTAAAAGCACCACCACCGGCACACACCACGTGCAACCCCGCCGCCACTGCCGGCGGCAGCAGGGCCAGGCCTTCCAGCAGGCAGCTAAAGTTCTTGTATAAGGCCCGGCTACCCGTGTACAGCACGTAGCGTTCCGGGGTGGGTAAGGCGGGCCCACCAGCGCTGTAGTCCCGGTCGGCGTGGCCGTGGTGGACCACGCACACCTGCTCGGGTGCCACGGGTAGCAGCCGCAGCACATCGGCCCGGGTGTGCTCCGAGACGGTGATAATCCGGTTAGCCCGCCGCGCAATGCGCTCCAGCATGGCGCCGTCCCGGTCAGTGTAATACTGCGGGAACAGGGCCGGAATCATGTCGTGCAGGGTAATGACCAGGGGCCGATCCTCCAGCAAATCCAGAAAGTAGTCGTTGTCGGTGAGGGTAGGGTGGAACACGTCGAAGGTGCCGCGCCGCAGGGCCTGCACCGAGGCCCGGTGGTTGAAGTGCTTGATCACCCGCCAGCGGCCCCGCAGCGCCACATCGGGCAGAAACGTGCGGTGGGCCGAGTATTTCCGGTCGCGCAAATACAGGTTATTGCTCAAGGCCACGGCCAGCTCCGACTGCCAGTTGGCGTGGCAGAGCAGCTCATGGTGGTAGCGCGAAACACCGCCAAAGTCCTGCAGCGTAAAGGCCTGATGGTCATACAGTACACGCATGGCTAGACGAGTTCAGTTTCAGGATCGGGCAGCAGGGCAGAGTGCGGCCGCAGTGAAGCGGGCGGAGCCGTAGCAGCGGTAACAGAAACCGGAGCTACCTGCCCATCGAGGCGGGCCAGCCGCCGGGAAAAGGCGTGTAGCAGCCCGGCAAGACGGCCGGTAGGGGCACTGTCCTCGTGCAGCCGGCCCACTAGCCGGCGCAGCACGGTGCGCAGGCGGGCGGGGGGCGCGCCTACGGCCAAGCCTACCAGCAGCAGAGCGCCCGTCAGCATTTCGGCCACGAGCAGCACGGCAGCTGGTACCGTGCCGGCGGGAAGCAAAAAGCGGGTAGCGGCAATGCCGGCCGCTACGGCCGCACCGGCCAGCAAGCCGGGCACGTAGGAGCCGAGCACTTCCCCAACGGTAACGCCCAGCACCCGGCGCATGAGCAGCAGGTACAGCACCGTCCGGATAATTTCCCCGATGACCACGGCACCAGCCACGCCCAGCAGCCCGTAGCGGCTCAGCCCGTAGAACAAGCCCGTCAGGAGCACGGCGTAGCCCAGGTTCAGCCAAAGCTTGGGCGTAAGCGTAGCGGTAGCATCACAAACCACCCCGGCAAACATCGTGACCATGCTCATGCCAAAGGCGGCGCACACCACCCGCAGAATGGGCACGGCTGCGCTCCAGCTGGGGCCTAGCATTACCCGCACAATTTCGGGGGCGGCCACGGCCGCGCCGGCACAAATAGGAATAACCAAAGCCGCAATCAGCGTGATGCTACCCAGGTACACTGTCTTCAGCCGCGGGCGGTCAGCCTGCATTTGGCTGAAGGAAGGAAATACCACCTTCGAAACGCTAGTTGTCAATAGGTACACCGGCAAGCCAATCAGCATCCAGCCCCGGCTGTAAATGCCCAGGGCCGCCGCGCCCAGCAGGCGCCCAATCAGCAGCGTATCTAGGGAGCCGGTCAGGAACTCCAGAAAGCTGATGGCCGACATGCGGCTGCCGTACTGCACCAGGGGGCGGTAGGTTTCCCAGTCGAAGAGCAGGCGCAGATCGTGACGCTCGGCCCCGTAGCTAAGAATGGTCAGCAGCACGCCCTGGCCCAGCATGGCCGCCACCAGGCTCCAGACCCCAAAGCCCTGAAACGCCAGCCCAATGCCCAGCACCGCGTAGCTTACTACGTAGGAGGTGACTTCAATCATGGCCAGGGTCCGGAACTTCATGCGCCGCCGCAGCAGGCTCAGAGCCGTGGCGTTGAAGCCCGTCAGCAGCAGTCCCACGGCCAGCATCCGCACCACGGGCACTACCTCCGGAGCCCGCACAATACCGGCCGCCAGCGGAGCGCCCAGGGCCAGGGCCCCGGCAAACAGAATGCCCAGGCCCAGCGAGGAAGTGAAGGCCGCCCGCACATCGGCGCGGGTAATGTCGGGCTTCTGAATGATGGCCTGCTCCATGCCCATCTGGGCGAAATAGGAGCCAAAACGCAGAATAACTCCAGCCAGTGCTACCAGCCCAAAAGCAGCCGGCGTGAGCAGGCGGGCCATGGTAGCGGTGTAACCAATTTGAAGGACAGAAATGGTAATAGTAGCCGCAGTAGACCACTTGACACCGTTGACGGCGGCAGTAGTCAGGTTGGATGCAGAAGACGCCATGAGGCTATCCGGGTAGAAAGGGTTGAGCGCAGCGCGGGAGAGGTAGCGGGGAATCTTGCCAGCAGGCACGGGCGGCGAAGCCCGCGCCTGCCGACGGGGAGCAGGAGCGGAAAGGAGGGGGGAGCGGCTTCTTAATACCCGTACGCGTACACCTTTTCTTTGTGGCGGTATTCGTAGGTTTTGGTAAAGTACATGTCGTTGATGATCATGTAGATGTGCTTGATTTTCTGCTCGCGGTGCAGCTCGTTAATATGGCTGATCAGGCCCTTATCGGTGTAGTTTTGGCGCACCACGTAAATGTTGGCATCGAGGTGGCGCAGCAGCATAAAGAACTCCGACACGTAGCCGGTGGGAGGCGTATCGACGATGACGTAGTCGTACTGCTCGCGCAGCTGATTCAGCAACTCTTCCATGCGCGCACTCTCCAGCAGTTCGGTGGGGTTGGCCGGAATGGGGCCGCAGCAGATGACGTCGAGGTTGCGCACGCTGGAAGGGTGGCGGCAGTCCTCCAGCGTGCTCAGGCCCATGAGGTAGCTGCTCAGGCCGTGCTCGGTACAGGCCTGCTCCAGCTGGAAGTACCCGGCCACGGTGGGCCGCCGCAGGTCGCACTCCAGCAGCAGCACTTTGCGGCCACTCTGCGCCATTTCCGCGGCCAGGTTTACGGAGCAGAACGTTTTGCCCTCACCCGGCACCGAGGACGTAACCCCAATGAGCTTCTTATCCAGGCCGGCGGCCAGGTACTGCAGGTTCACCCGGATGGAGCGGAAAGACTCGGCAATGGGCCCTTTCGGGTCGCGCAGCATGTTTTCCTTGTCCTGGGCAGTGCCGTGGGCTACCACGCCTAGCATTGGAATGTTGGTAATGCGCGAGAGGTCTTCCTTGCTTTGGATACGGCGGTTGGCTTTGTCCATGAGTAGCGTAATGCCCAGAGGAAGCACTAGGCCGGCTACCAGGGCAATAAGAGCTACCACACCGGGCTTGGGCGCCGTGGGGCCGTCGCCGCTCATGCCGGCTTCGTCCACTATTTTCTTGTCGGTGGCGTTGGTAGCCAGGGCAATGGCGGCCTCGGCGCGCTTCTCAATCAGAAACTGGTAGTTCTTGTCGTTGAAGTCGGTTTTACTTTTCAGGGAGGCTAGCTGCCGCTCGTTTTCCGGCATCCGGTTCATGCTGCCCCGCACCTGGCCCAGCTGCGAGTCCAGGTCGCGGAGGGCAATGTCGGCGGCGCGGGTCATGTTGTTCAGGGTTTGGGCCAGGGTTTCCTTGGCCAGCCGAATGCGCTCATCCAACACGGTAACCATGGGGTTTTCGGCGCTGGCGCTTACGCCCAGGGCCGCACGCTGGCTGTTCAAATCCGTGAGCTGCAGAATCAGGTTGTTGACTACCGGGTCTTCAATGCCAATGCTGCTGGGAGCTACAATCTGGTTGGTCCCCTTGCTGGCCCGCAGGTAGCTGAGCATGTTCTGGTAGTACTTGCGGTTGGTGGCCACCTTGGCCCGGAGCATTTCCAGCTCGCCCTGCTGCTGAATACCGCGCGCCGACTGGGCCTCCACATCCACTACCCCCCGGGCGGCCCGGAACGAGCTGAGTGCGGCCGTGGAGCGGCGGAGCGAGTCGGAGAGGTGGCCAATTTCCTTGTCGAGGAAGGCTACCGTTTTCTGGCCCGTCATATTTTTCGTCTGCAGGTCGTTTTCCACGTAATTCCGCATCAGCGTATCCAGAAACTGCATTTCCTTCTGGGGCACGCTGCCCTTGCTGGTCAGCTCAATCATGCGCGACTCCCGGTCGATGGGCTTGATGCTCAGGTGCTGGGAGTACTCGCCAATCAGGCTCACATGGTCGCGCAGCAGCACGAAGTAGCGCTCCGCCGTTCCGCCGGCCGGGTAGCCGGGCTCGGCCTGTACCACGGCCGTCAGCAGAGGGTGCCGCAGGGTGTCGCCGGCCCGCACCGTTTCGTTCAGGTGCACGTCCAGCACTTCCCGCACCAGCTCGCCAGTGGGCAGGCTGTAGAGGGTGCCTTTGTTGGCGTCGGCCTTCAGGGTAAAGCGCCCGTCGGGGAGTTGCTCCACGTAGATGGGCACGCCCGTGAGCTGGGGCGCGGCGGGGTCGGGCACCAGCCGGAACGGCACGGCTCCCAGGGGCCGCTCCCGCACCTGCACATCTTTCAGCGTGTTCAACCAGGTAGCCGGTGCGGCGAAATACTGCACGTTGAAGGGAAGCCGCTGCAGGGCCTGGCCCACCATGTCGGCCGAAGTCAGTAGCCCAATTTCGTCCTCCATCTTGGTGCCTTTCTCCTTTACTTCCAGGATTTTAAGCAGCTCCTGCGCCTGCTTGGAGCCCGTGCCCTGGTCGCCGAGCAGCATAGTGGCCCGGAAGGCATACACTGGCTCTTTTACCCGTAGGTAGAGGAAGGCCAACAGGCCCGCCAGCAGAAGCGACGCCAGGAACAAAGGCCAGCGCTGACGAAGCCGAAAAAACAGCTCGTGCAAGTCAAGTTCATCGGCGGGAGTGTGTGGACGTGATTCCATTCCGATTGGTAGTTAAAATGAGAGTAGGCGCGGGAAAGGCGCGGGAAGTGGCGTTAGAAAACCTGTAAGTAGTTAAGAATCAGCACAACGGCCGAAATGCCGGAGAAAACGAGGGCTAGGTTGCCGGCATTTCCGCGGTCGGTGCGGGCCTTCAGGGGCTCCACATACAGGGCATCGTTGGGCAGCAGGTAGAAGTAGGGCGAGGTGAGCAGGGCCGGGTCGGTCAAGTTGATCAGCACTACCTCCGAGCCTTTCGTGGTTTGCCGGATCAGCTTCACGTTGTGGCGGTTACCGAACTCGGTCAGGTCGCCGGCCAGGCCCAGGCCTTCCAGCAGGGTGCACTGGGCATTGTACACGAAGTAGCGGCCCGGATTGCGCACCTCGCCCAGCACCGTTACCTTAAAAGAAAGCAGCTTCACCAGCACGTTGGCGTCGCGCACGTAGCGGGTTACCTCCTTTTGGGCGGCGGCCTGAGTTTCCTCTACCGTAAGGCCTACCACTTTCAGGCGGCCTACGGTCGGGAGGTTGATGTTACCGGCGTCATCTACGGAGTAGCCCGTCAGGTAGAGGTTGCCAGGGTCGCCATTGAATACGGCGCGGGTATCCACGGTATTAAAGGCTTCGTTAAGAGTAGACTGGGTGCTCTGGACCCGAATGCTGAGCACGTCGCCGGGCTGAATACGGTAGCGCTGCGGGGCGTTGTCAACGGCCACCGGCGTCCGGGTGTTAAAGTTGTTTCCCTGCAGGTAGGGTAGGTTTTTTTGGGATACGCACCCGCTAAAAATTAGCGGCGTCAGTAAAAACAGGAACAAAAGAGTACGGCCGAAACGGCGGAGCATTGACAGCATAGCAGCGGAGGGAGAGAGGTGAAGCGGGAGGAGCCGACTACTGACCAGAACCGGGCAGAGGAGTCTAAATCTGTTCTTTGGGCATAAGCCTACCATTGAATATTTCCATAAACGTATTGGATTGAATTTGTAAAGTCAAGGAATATTTAAATTATTCTGATAATTTTTTGTATTGATAGAGGCAACGGAAATGGCCTTCTGCTGGTTACAACTGTCCAGTAATTCCCTACTTCTGGGCCCGGGTACTACCTTGCCGGCTTTAAGCTGCGTATAGCCTGCCCATGAAGATTTTGCTGGTTGAAGACGAACCCAAGGTGGCCTCCTTTCTGCACCAGGGCCTGACAGAACAACACCACACCGTGGACCTGGCGGCCGATGGGCTCCTGGGGTTGCGCCTGGCCCAGGCCGGTACCTACGACTTACTGATTCTGGACACTCTACTACCCGGCCTGAGCGGTCTGGAACTGTGCCGCCAAGTGCGGGCCCAGGACACGAGCGTGCCCATTCTTATGCTCACGGCCCTGGGCGAAACCGACGATAAAATTCGGGGCCTTGATGCCGGCGCGGACGATTACCTAGTCAAGCCATTTGCCTTTCAGGAGCTGCTGGCCCGCATCCGGGCCCTTACCCGCCGCCGCCATGAAACGCCCACCGCCGAGGCCGTGCTGCGCCTGGCCGACCTAACCCTGGACCCCGTGCGCAAAGTGGTGCAGCGCGCCGGCCAAACAATTCAGCTCACCGCCCGGGAGTTTGCTTTGCTGGAGTATCTGCTGCGCAACCAAAACCGGGTAGTGTCGCGGGTTGATATTCTGGAGCACGTCTGGGAAACATCCTTCGATACGGGCTCCAATGTCATCGACGTCTACATCAACTTCCTGCGCAAAAAGCTTGATAAGGATTTCACTCCCAAGCTTATCTATACGCTTGTCGGGATGGGCTATGTGATGAAGGAGGAATGAGCATGTGCGGTGCTGATGAGTTGATGATTTGCTGCATAAGTGCAGGTCAGTAAAATTTCATACTCGTCTACCTCAGCCTGTGACGGCACTGCATCAACAGGCCAGCCCGAACCCATCTGCCCAATACCCCATCTGCATAGCAGCACCTTAACACATGACCATCCGCACCCGCCTGACGCTGCAGTTTGCCCTTATTCTGGCCATAACGCTGCTGCTGTTCTCCCTGGTGATTTATTACTTCACCTACCATTCGCGGCGGGAGTTTTTCAGTGAAAGCCTGTTTGCGCGGGCCCGCATTGTGGCCCACGTGTACCTGGATGGGACCAACCGCGCTGGCGAGGAAAGTCGGGCCTCCTACCGCCGCTACCTGCGGCAGTTCTACCGTACCCTACCCGAGGAAGAAGTGCGCGTATTTGATGCCAACGACCGGGTAGTGTTCAAGGAAGGGCGCGACGGGCGTGAGCCGGTACCTCAGGACCTACTGCGCTCTGTACGCGAGGCCGGCCGGGAGGTAGTGCTGGAAAATGATTACCGCCAGACCGTAGGGCTGCTTTACCGCGACGAGGCCCGCGGCGACTTTGTGGTAGTTGCTTCTTCCGTTGATGCCGACAGTCGCCAGAAAATGAACGACCTGTTCACGGTACTGCTCTCAGGGCTGCTCGCCTCCTTTGTAATTGTTGGGATTGGCGGCTTCTTCTTTGCCGGACAGGCGCTTAAGCCCATGCAGCGCATTATTCAGGAGGTCGACAGCATCACGGCTTCCGACTTGCATCGCCGCCTGTCCCAGGCTGAGGGACTGGACGAGGTGTCGTTGCTGGCCCAGCGCTTTAACAGTCTGCTAAACCGGCTGGAAACGGCCTTTGCCGGGCAGCGTACCTTCGTGCGCGACGCCTCCCACGAGCTGCGCACGCCCCTCACGGCCATCATTGGTCAGTTGGAAGTTGCGCTGCTCCAGCAGGAGCGCACGCCCCAGGAGTACCGCCGCGTCCTGCAAAGCACCCTCGATGCCGCCCGGCTGCTGAAGGACCTCACCAATGGCCTGCTCCAGATTGCCCGTGCCTCCGACGACCCCTCCCAGGTACCGCGCACCCTGGTTCGGCTGGATGAACTGCTGCTGCTGGCCCACGAAGAAGTTCACCGCCGGCACCCTACCTGCCGCATCGACCTAGACTTTAGGGAACCCGCCGATAGTCGGCGCCGGGTTCCGTACGGGGTACTCGGCAATGAAGCGCTGCTGCTGGCCGCGTTTCTGAACATTATGGAAAATGCCTGCAAGTTCTCTAGCGGCTGCACCGAGCCTGTTGTGGCCACTCTCAACGCTACCCGTACCCGGATTCAGTTGGTCGTGCGCGACCAGGGCGTGGGCATGAGCGAAGCCGACCGGCAGCAAGTATTTGTTCCTTTCTTCCGGGCCGAGGCAGTTCGCAACGTTCCGGGCCACGGCATAGGCCTACCTCTGACGGCCAAAATCATGGAGCTGCACGGAGGCATCATCGGAATAGAAAGCCACCTGAACCATGGTACTGCCGTTACGCTGGATCTGCCGGCTGCGGTGGTATAGTGCACAGCACGCACTCCGCACGCTATTCACTCAAAATAGGACATTATATAGGAGTTTATATTTTTAATTTGCTTTTAACTTCCTTTTAACAAGGTCTTAACGATGGTGTCATAGACTTGCATACCCCTAGTAAAGTTCTTTTTGAGCAGCTAGGTGTGTCCGACCTATCTATTTCCCCTCGTTCATGTCGAAAACTGCTCCGGCTTCCGAAGCGTCAGTGGCTTTGCCGCAACCCACTGGCATTCCAAATTCTCCTTGGAAAACGCTTGGCAAGGATTTGCCCGCCGGATTAGTTGTATTCTTGGTTGCCCTGCCGCTGTGCCTGGGTATTTCCTTAGCTTCGGGGGCTCCCTTGCTGGCCGGGATTATCTCCGGCATCATTGGTGGGGTTATCGTCTCGTGGGTAAGCGGTTCTCAGCTTAGCGTGAGCGGCCCGGCTGCCGGCTTAACTGCTATTATTCTTTCGGCTATCAGCACGCTGGGCAGCTTTGAAGCCGTATTAGCTGCCACCGTAATTGCCGGTATCCTGCAAATGATACTGGGTGTAGCCAAGGCCGGCATCATTGGCCTTTATTTCCCTACCTCCGTTATTCGTGGAATGCTGGCCGCTATCGGCCTAATTCTGATTCTCAAGCAGATTCCCCATTTCGTGGGAGCTGACGCGGATTACTTCGAGGACATGGACTTTCTGCAGTTCAATGGCCAGAACACCTTTTCGGCTCTCAAAGCAGCTATGGGCGGTATTAGCGCCGGCTCAGCGCTGGTAGGCTTGGTTTCGCTAAGCATTTTGCTGCTCTGGGACAATGTGCTTACCAAACGGGTGGCCTTCCTGCGCCTCGTTCCGGGCGCCCTGATTGTGGTGGTGCTGTCAATTGTGCTCAATAACTTACTGGATGTAGCCGCCCCCGTGCTGCGCATTCGGCCCGAGCACCTCGTAAGCCTGCCTTCTATCACAGCCTGGCAGGATTTTGCCAACGTATTTACGGCCCCCGACTGGGCTGCCTTCCGCCGGCCTGTGACCTATACTGTGGCCTTTACTATTGCCATTGTAGCCTCGCTTGAAACGCTGCTCAGCGTGGAGGCTGTCGATAAACTCGACCCCCACAAGCGCGTGACGCCGCCCAACCGGGAGCTGCTCGCGCAGGGCGTAGGCAACCTGCTGAATGGCTTACTTGGCGGCCTACCCATGACGGCCGTTATCGTGCGTAGCTCCGCCAACATCAATGCCGGCGGCCAAACCCGAATGTCGACCTTCTTCCACGGCTTGCTGCTGCTTACCAGCTTGCTGTTCCTGGAATCAGTGCTAAACCAGATTCCGTTGTCGGCCCTGGCCGCAGTGCTGCTGGTGGTAGGCTACAAGCTAACCAAGCCCGCCCTCTACCGCACTCAGTGGAACTTAGGCTTGCAGCAGTTTCTGCCCTTCATCATCACTATTATTGCCATTCTGTTCACGGATTTGCTTAAAGGCGTATCGATAGGGCTGATTGTGGGTATCTTCTATATTCTGAAGGCAAACTACGAGTCAGCTTACTTCCTGAGCATTCCTCCGGCCCAGCAGGCTGGTCCGCTGCACCTAAAGTTATCAGAGCAGGTGTCGTTTCTCAATAAGGCCAGCATCGTCAAGGTTCTGAACGAGTTACCAAACAACACCCACGTAATTATCGATGGCACCAACTCCTCGCACATTGATTACGACGTATTGGAGGCCATTCAGAACTTTAACGTTTCGGCCCAGGAACGCGGCATCAACGTAGAACTGCGTGGCATTAAGCACGTTCAGGTTCTTGGGCATTAATAGAATGGAGATTCGCGCTACTGCTGTTTCGCCTGCTTAATATCTTTCTCTCTACGACTTACCTCCAAAATTCCCTGCACATGAAAGGACTCGAGCCAATTCTGGCCAACAATCGCAAATGGGTTGAAGAAAAGCGCGCTGCAGATCCTGACTTCTTTAACCGCTTGGCTAACGGTCAGAAACCCCAGTACCTCTTTATTGGCTGCTCTGATTCGCGCGTGCCCGCTTCGGCCATCACCGGTACCGGCCCGGGGCAGATGTTCGTGCACCGCAACATTGCTAACCTAGTAGTTAATACCGACTACAACCTGCTGTCCGTGCTGCAATATGCCGTGGAAGTACTGGGCGTAGAGGACATCATGGTAGTAGGTCACTACGGCTGCGGTGGGGTAGCGGCGGCAGCCGGCAATAAGCAATATGGGCTCATCGATGGGTGGCTTACCAATATCCGGGACGTAATTCGGGTGCACGAGGCCGAAATTTCGGCCATTACCGACGAAGAAACCCGTCTGCGTCGTCTGGTAGAGCTAAACGTCATTGAGCAGGTTCGCAACCTAGCCAAGACCAACATCATCCAGAACGCGCGCCAAGGCTCCAAGCCGCCGCGCTTGCACGGCCTGGTATATGACATTAAAGAAGGTTTGCTCAAAGACCTGAAGGTAGAAGACGACCTGGTGGGCAACCTAAAGGAAATCTACAGAACCAGCACTGCAGGTCACTAACCCCTGAAAACAGCAGGACCACTGCCGCCACAGCCAAGCATACCCTCTGCTGGTGCTGATACTAGAAGTGGCCTTGTCTAGAAATAGGAAACAATATTTTGCCTTGGGTAAACTAGGCGTATGGTCCTACAAGCATCATCGGGCGTAGTCTGAGGGGAGTGCGCTTTCGATGTGTGGAACCGCCGCGGCTTCTGGCTGCGGCGGTTTTTTTATTATATCCGGACACTATCCGGGCTTAACCGGCCCGGAATAAAAACCTTAGAAAAGGCCCTTACCCATGCAGAAAAATTATTCACTGCTTCGGGTAAAGGCAATGAGCACGGCGCCGCCGGCCATCATGGTAGCGCCCAGAATTACTTGCCAGGTGATTTTCTCCTTAAGGAAAAATACGGCCAGCAGAATAGAGAATACCAGCGAAATTTTATCGAAGGAGGAGGTGCGGGAGGCCGGGCCTAGCTTCAGGGCCTGAAAGGATAACAGCGACGAGGCACACGTAATAATGCCGGCAGCAATCAGGAACAGCCAAGTCCGGCGGTCAATTTCGGCTACCTGCCCCAAATGGCCCTGCCAGGCCACCACGCCCCAGGCCACAGCCACTATCAGCACCGACTGCACGGCAAAGGCCACACTCGACTCAATATTTTTGACGCCTACCTTGGAAAGCGTAACCACAACGGCCGCCGACAGCGCGGCCAGCAACGAAAACATCCACCACATATATTCCTGATCAAGAAGACTCTGACCAGATACGGACTTAGCCCTAATTTAGCCGGGAGCGGCGTGTTTTAGCTGCGTAGGTGCGGGCTATGGCTCTGTATTAGGTGCTACGCTCAACTGAAAACCCATGGGTGCCTGCGGGCTAACTACTTCCTCCACTCGGTATGAAAAATAGAACCATCGTAAGCAGCACTGTAAGCCTGATCCTATTTATGCCCTCCTTTGTCTGGGCCCAAAATACCCGCCTGGAAGCTGCCCTGCCAAGCTTGCCTGAGCCGCCTGGCACGACCCGCGTGGCGGAAAACCTATTTATAGATGAAACGGAGGTAGCTAACATTCACTGGCTGGAGTACCTGCACTTCCTGCGTCGCGACTCTACCCTGAGCCTGTACCGTTCCCAATTGCCTGACTCCACTGGCTGGCAGCCCGTCGTTGACCCCGAGCAGGACCAGGCACCGCAGTCCTATTTCCGGGCGCCGGGCTACCGCTACTACCCGGCCACCAACATCAGCTACGAGCAGGCTCAGGCGTACTGCCGCTGGCGGAGCGCCATGGTAAACCAAGGCTATTTCCAGGGCGCGGAATTTCGCAAGCAGTACCCGGAGCTGCGCGACTATATCGTGACGGTAACCTATCGCCTGCCTACGGAGCAGGAATGGCAGGTGGCTGCAGCGGGTGGGGGTGGGGTCGGGCCCCGGCCTTTCGAGCTGATTCAGACCCGTTCGGTCCGCAAGCCTAAAGGCCAAAAGCTGGCTCAGGCCGACGACCTCACTGCTTGCCTGGATGCCCAGCAACTGCCGCATCCGGCGGCGGAGGTGGCCTACGAGTTGCCTTACAACCTACGCGAGAACTACTACCTGGCGGGCAGCAATCAAGTATTCTTCTGCGCCCCGGCCAAGGAGATATTCCCGCTCCAACGCATCACCGATGGACCCGCCAATGGCTTGGGCATGCAGCAGGTGATTGGCAACGTGGCTGAAATGACAGCTACCAAGGGCGTGGCCAAAGGTGGTTCCTTTAAATCATCGGTGGCAGGCCTAACGCTGCAGGCTCGCCAGACGTATCAGGGGCCGCAAAGCTGGCTGGGGTTTCGGTGCGCGGCTACGGTACAAATGCGCAAAAAAACCGAAAAAGCTAAGTAACGGGTAAGGCACTGCAGCTGCTTTCAGGCCTGAAGCGTCCCGTGTTATTTGTACTGTAACACAGAAAACCAGTAGCAGCGTAGGCGTTAGTCGGGCTGATGCCGGATAGCGCGTAGGTGCAAGCTCTTACCCAGGCCCATTGTGTAGTCGCTCACAGGCAGCAAGTGCGCGGATTATGGCCGGGCAGCACCAAGCGGCAACCTGGCTACGGATGCTGTCCGGGAAACAGGGTTCTGAATTTATTCTGGAGGAGCTTTTGCAATAGGGGGAATGGAACCTGTTGGTTGTAAAGTAATTGCAAAAATAGCTTTTCTTTAATTATATAACTTTAGACACTATATATTGTATTCTATATTACAAAAATTCAACCATATCGCAATATATTGCCGTGCGGTACAGAAATTAGTGTTGTTACCATGCATGGGTTAAGAAAAATCGAAGAATTATTTGCCTATGATTCGCTGGTGCAGTTGGCTAGTGAAGTGAAAAAACAGGAGCTGGACTACCGCGGGGCCAGCCTGCCCGGAATTCAGGAAAATATTCCCTTCGGCCTGCATGTACTTCAGCTCGCCGAGCAGGGGCATCCATGCTTTTTTGGCCTCAATGCCGACAACGAGCCACAGGTAATTACCCTGCCGCTCAACCAAGCCAGCCGCTTCACGTCCATTGGTTACTACGTGGGTAGTGAGGGCGGTACGTTTCGGTTGCACCGCACCACGTTTGCCTTGTGGGTGGCCAGCCTCAGCTTTAGCCAGCTCAAGCAGTACTACCCCCGCATCTTCGAGGGCAATAACTCCTCGACCATGGTGCTGACCCCGCCCGACGAGTTTGGGGTGCTGCTACCGCCAGACAACCGTTGGGGCCAGCTCTATGCCAGCCAGCGCCTCTACGACCAGGAGCTGCGCGAAGTAGCGGCCGCCAGCGGGGTGGTAATTACCCACAACGAACAGGAAAACCTGTTCGGGCTCTACCACCGCGGCAGCTTAGTTGAGCAAAGTGCCCAACTGGAGGTGGCCCACTTGGTCAAGCTCATTACCCACCGGCTCAACACGCCTGTTGCCTACCACCAGGTAAAGCAAAAGGTGCTGGATGAGCGCTACGACAGCGCCTTCCCGAAGGAGTTGGATAACTTTGATAACTGGGACGGCGAAATTCAGGAGCACCGGCAGTTTCCGCTGGCTAACCTGTTTTATGTGCGCGTGCAGGCGGCCACCGAAAACGCGGCCCTGCACATTGCCCGCGAGGAAATTGTCTTCCAGCGTAGCCTGAACCCGGTGCGGATTGCGGCCCGGGGCCTACCCTTCGAAATCGAGAGCGTGACGATGCTGGATCGGGTGTCGAACACCGGTTTTTATGAGGTGCGCTACCACTTCGTGACCCAAAATCAGGTGGAGCTGGCCTCGGCCTCCTGAGCCGTGCCGGCCGGCGGAAAACGCCACCATTAAACCGACTTTTTCTCCGCGTATCTTTGTTGATTCCTCACTGGCGCCGGCGCCGGCGAAATCTAGAGTACGAATCAGCGAGAATTAGCCCGTAGTGAAAGTTTGTATTGCTGAAAAGCCCAGCGTGGCCCGCGAAATTGCCCAGGTGCTGGGTGCTACCCGCAAAATGGATGGCTACTTCGAAGGCAACGGCTACCAGGTGACCTGGACCTTCGGGCACTTCTGCCAACTGCGGGAGCCCGAGGACTACCGCCCCGAGTGGAAACGCTGGAGCATCCACGATTTGCCCATGGTGCCCGAGAACTTCGGCATCAAGCTCATGCGCCGCGACGACGGGGTAGTGCGCCAGTTTACCGTCATCAAAAACCTGCTGGCCAGCGCCGAAGAAGTCATTAACTGCGGCGACGCCGGGCAGGAAGGGGAGGTGATTCAACGCTGGGTGCTGCTGGAAGCCAAGTACCGCAAGCCCACCAAGCGCCTCTGGATTTCCTCCCTCACCGAAGAAGCCATCCGCCAGGGCTTCCAGAACCTGCGCGACGGCTCGGAGTTCGACAAGCTCTACCAGGCCGGTAAAAGCCGGGCCGTCGGCGACTGGCTGCTGGGCCTGAATGCTACCCGCCTGTTTACCCTGAAGTATGCGCCGGGCCAGCGTCAGGTGCTCAGCATCGGGCGGGTACAAACGCCGACCCTGGCCCTGCTGGTGGACCGCTACCACGAAATCCAGAACTTCAAGCCCGAGCCCTACTGGGTGCTGCGCACGGAGTACCGCGGCACCATGTTCAGCCACGTAGCGCCGCCCAAAAAAGGCAAGGCCGAAGACGACGAGCCCGACGAAAAGGCCCGCCTGAAAGCCCGGGGCTACTTTGTGACCCAGGAGGAGGCCGACGCCGCCCTGGCCGCCGTGAAGGACGTACCGCTCACGGTCACGAACGTCGAAATCAAGAAGGCTCTGGAAACGCCGCCTTCTCTCTTCGACCTGACCTCGTTGCAGGTGCAGTGCAACAACCAGCTGGGCCTTTCCGCCGAGGATACGCTTAAAACCGTGCAAGCCCTCTACGAGAAGAAGGTGGTCAGCTACCCCCGCGTGGACACCACCTTCCTGCCCGACGACCAGTACCCCAAAATTCCGGGCATTTTGCGCGGGCTAGGCGCTTACCACAGCCTGACGGCTCCGCTGCTGGCCGGCAAAATCAAGAAGTCGGGCAAGGTCTTCAACAACAATAAAGTCACCGACCACCACGCCATTATCCCGACCGGGGCCAGCGCCAGCAGCCTGGGTGGCACCGAGCACAGCGTCTATGACATTATTGTACGCCGTTTCCTGGCCGCTTTCTACCCCGACTGTGAGGTCTCGAACACGACTGTAACGGCCGAAGCGGCCGGGCGCACCTTCCGCGTGCGGGGCCGGCAGATTCTGAACCCCGGCTGGCGTGTGGTGTACGGCGACCCGGAGAAACAGCAGGCGCCCTCGGCCCCGAAAGCGGCCGGCGAGGGCGACGACGATGTGGTAAACACCGTGCTGCCCAGCTTCGAGAAAGGCGAAAACGGCCCCCACAAACCCCGCCTCGACTCCAAGATGACCCAGCCCCCGCGCGAGTATTCGGAGGCCATGCTGCTGCGTGGCATGGAAACCGCCGGCCGCAACGTGGATGACGAGGAACTGCGCCAGGCCATGAAGGAAAACGGCATCGGCCGGCCTTCTACCCGCGCCGCCATCATCGAAACCCTGTTCAAGCGGGGCTACATTCGTCGCGACAAAAAGAAAATCGTGCCCACTGCTACGGGCGTCGAACTCATCGGCCTGATCCGCAACCCTACCCTGAAGTCGGCGGAGCTAACGGGCCAGTGGGAGAAGAAGCTACGCCAGATTGAAGGCGGCCAGCTGGACCAGGAACAGTTTCTGGGCGAGTTGAAGCAGTTGGTGCGCGAAATGGTGCACGAGGTAAAGCAGGACGGCTCCGGCCGCGCCGTGACGGTAGCAAGCCCCGACGCCGCTGGCACTGGAGGCAGAGCCGCTGCTCCACGGCCCGCGGCCCCGGCCGCCGTGGCTACCCCCGCCGTGCCGGGGGCTTTGGGGCCGTGCCCGGCTTGCGGCAGTGGCCACGTACTGCGCGGCAAAACAGCCCTCGGCTGCTCACGCTGGCGCGAAGGCTGCACCTTGCGCCTACCTGCTCAGTACGAGGGCAAGAAGCTCACCGACAAGCAGGTAGGCGACCTGCTGAAGAAAGGTCGGACCCAGGTCATGCAGGGTTTCCTGGACGAGGCTGGCAACAAGTTTGGCGCCGCCATTCGCCTCACGCCCCAGCACACCCTGGAACTGGTGCGCGCCGCCGAAAGCAAGCCCACCACTGCCACCGACCCCGGCCAGATTCCGTGCCCCGTGTGCCGCCTGGGTCAGATACTAAAGGGGAAAAGTGCCTGGGGCTGCTCCCGCTTCCGCGAGGACTGCCAGTTCCGGGTGCCCTTCGAGTGGGGCGGCAAAACCCTCACCGACAGCCAAATGAACCAGCTCCTGCGCAAAGGCAAAACCGGCGTCATCCGTGGGTTCATCTCCTCCAAAACCGGTAACCGCTACGAGGCCGCCTTGCAAGTAGGCGCGGAGGGTAGGATAGAGCCGGTGTTTGATAACAAGGGCTGATGAAAAAAGGACGGCGTATCGGTTGGGTGCTGACATTCGCGGTGGTATGGTTCCTGCTGAGCCACAGCGTTATGGCGCAATCGTTGCGAATAGGCCGTTTAGCTGCCGTTCCCGCCCTAACTCCGCGAGTGGTTGTTGCCCATATTCCGAACAGCATTGATTCTCTCCGCACCAATGCCGATGTGGAACAATGGGTAAGAAAACATGCTTTGCTGCGAAAGCGCAGTTACTTCTATCCGGACTTTCAACTGGACACAGCGCTGGTAACATACTATGCTGACTGCCAGCATTACTGCGCCGAGCTGCGTGTCAAGCCTTGGACAGTAGTCGACTTGGATGGAAATGGCCGAACTGATTTAGTAGCGTTTCGGCTGAGCAAAGCCTCTGGGCGTTTCTCCCATGAGCCATACATCTTCTATGATTACGGGCCGTATGGTGACATTCGGACTGAGTACTTGCAGGGGCGAGGAGGGGGAGGCCCCTGCGAATTAGTAGCAATAAGGCAGGTAGCTGGTCGGCCGGCATTGGTATTTGCGCACCATGTTACGCGGCCACAATCGGATGGCTTTTCAGCCCAGCCGGTTCTGCAGTTAGATACCTTACCTTGGTGCATCGGTTCGGAGACTTAGTAGAGTATAATGCTTCTTCCACTACCCCACGTTTTAACCGCTTGGAAGTAAGTGTTGGCAGTAGCGGTTGCGCCAGCTTTCGTATAACCGTGCATGCCGACCGCAAGCTGGAATATCAGGTAGGATGCACGACTGGTAGCGAGTATTATTTCGTTAATCTGGAGCGGGGTAAATTCCAGAGCGAGTTGGACAGTGTGCAGCTTGAGCAGATACAACAGCTTTTCCAGTGGGTGAAGCCCGAAAAGCTCGCTAGTGCCTATGCAGTGAACTGGACGGATGCTGCTATGGTGTGGCTAGGAGCGGAATATGGCGACAGCAAAGTTTTACGCATTAAGGACTATGGCGGACGGGCAACCTGAGGGCTGCAGCGGCTGTATGAGCTTGTACTCCAGCTACGTACTGCCCAGCGCTGGTATTCCGTTGAACACCCCTATGACGTTCCCGTCCGATGACTCCCCAACTTGGTAAAACCATCGTCCTCCTCGGCCTTATTACCGTAGCCCTGGGCGTGTTTCTGTGGCTGGGTGGGGGTAGTCTGCTGAACTGGTTTGGCCGGCTGCCCGGCGACATTCGCATTGAGCGGCCAGGCTTTCGGTTCTACGCGCCCATCGCCTCGATGTTGCTGTTGAGCGTGTTGCTAAGCGCCGTGCTGTGGCTAGTGCGGCGGTTGCAGTAGACAACACGGGAGCCTTGATACGCCATGGCCGTTTCGTGGCATGTGTGAAAACACAGCTAGACACAACAGGATATAGGACTATAAATTCCAATTCTGAGAACAGGAGCCGAGCTCATAGTACCATCCCATATCCACACGTTTCCAAATACGAGATTGTTTATTAATTAAAATCAATTTTTATCAGGTAAAGTTATAGAAAATAAAAATCGTATTACCTGATATATAATAATATCAAAGTAGAATTATACTGTATATTGCTGCTGTTTTTGTCCCATTTTAGAACAGTTATATGATAAAACCCTTTACCTCTTGGAAGTGGATGAGTTGTGTGGTAGGATTTACAGTGTTAGCCTCTTGCGAAAAACCTGAGCTTGAAGGCCCTGATGCTTTGCAGGTTACAACATCGGCCAATTCAGAGGACGGTGGCGACCAACTTGACGTGGATTGGGCCCGGGTGTTTACCACCTTTACTACGGCCGGAGGCGCCACTACAGTAAACAACTTCAGTAGTTTGAGCATGATTCAGCCCGCCCCCAACTTGGGTGGCGCCGACCTAACAGCTCACCTGAACGGGAAGGTAGTGTTTCAGCGTACGTTTGAGTTAGGCGAGGTAGCCCCCTTGTGGAACAACGTGCGGTGCGAAAGCTGCCACTTGGGCGGGGCCCGTGCCGGCCTGCCCCGGGTGAATGCTACTACCGGCGAACTGGCCCCGCAACTGCTGTTTCGCGTGAGTCTGCCCGGCACCGGCCCTCACGGGGAGCCCAAGCCCGTGCCTGGGTTCGGGGACCAGATTCAACCGCTGATGGTGGTAGAAGGGGTTGACGCTCAAGACGACGTGCGGGGCGCCAGCGCCGAAGGCAATGTACTGGTGCGCTATACTGAGGAGCCCAGCAGAAAGTTTAAGGATGGCACCACCGTCAGCTTGCGCCGGCCCACCTACACGTTCGTGAAAACCACGCAAGACCTGCCCATCGGCACCATGATTTCGCCCCGCACCGGCTCTCAGGTGACGGGTCTGGGTTTGCTGGAAGCAGTACCGGAGGAGACCATTCTTGGGTTTGCCCGTAACAACACAAACAACGGCGTATCGGGACGGCCCAACCGTGTGTGGGACGCCGAGCAGGGCAGAACCCGCCTCGGGCGCTTCGGTTGGAAAGCCAACCAGCCCAGCCTGCGTCAGCAGAATGCTGGGGCTGCCAACGGCGACATGGGCCTGACCTCCCCGGTGTTCCCCATTGAGCCCGGCGAAAACGTTGCCTCTGGGCAACTCAACTTGAGCGAGCAGCAGCTGCAGGACTTGACCGTATTCACCCAGACGCTGGGGGTGCCGGCTATTCGTAACAACACCAACGCCCAGGCGCAGCTTGGGGCCGTTATGTTCGTGAAGGCCGAATGCGGCAGCTGCCACGTGCCCCGCATGAAAACGGGCACGCTGCCCGGTCGTCCGGAGGTATCAAACCAGGTAATTGCACCCTTCACCGACCTGCTGCTGCACGACATGGGCCCCGGCCTGGCTGACAACCGCCCCGACTTCTTGGCTTCGGGCCGTGAGTGGCGCACGGCTCCGCTCTGGGGCCTGGGCCTGCAGCAAACCGTGAACGGCCACACCAACCTGCTGCACGATGGGCGCGCCCGCAACGTAGTGGAAGCCATTATGTGGCACGGCGGGGAAGGCGAAAACTCCCGCAAAATCGTGACGGAAATGAGCAAAGAAGAGCGGGATGCCCTGGTAGCCTTCCTGGGCTCCATCTAAGTAACCCGCAGAACTTCCACGGCAGCGCAAATTGCCTGGCTGCCTAGGAATCTGTAGCGTTAGAATTTCAACTGTAAAGAGTGCGTGCTTCGGCCGCACTCTTTTTTTGTGGGCGGGCGGGAAGTGCAATTTGGCTACCCATTCCAATAAGCCAAACCAGAAGGCACGTAAGGCAAATATGGTAGTAGCAAGGGCCGTTTACCTGTAGCAATTAGTACCACTGCAGGCATTGGGAACGTTCCCGATAACGATTGCGCAAAAATTGCGGGGCCGGGGTGCAGGGTAGGCCAACTATTCCGCTAACCTTAACACGTATTCAGCACTCACTCACCCGCGCCGGGTCACGGAAAACTCCTTTTCCCGGGTGCAGCCTGAGCCAGCGTGTCTGGTTTCTGAATTCCTTCCCACCTGCTCTGTATGAAACAATTTGCCGTTCTGCTCCTGGCCGTTGCGCTGCTGGCTTTCCGCCCGGCCGCCGATGACCGCAAGACCACCATCTTTCTGGTCGGCGACTCCACTATGTCGGACAAGCCCCTGGATAAGGCCGAGCGCGGCTGGGGCATGTATTTCCGGCAGTATTTTGATGCGGGCGTGGCCATTCAGAACCACGCCATGAATGGGCGCAGCACCCGCAACTTCCGCCACGAGGGCCGCTGGGCCAAGGTGCTGGAGCAAGTAAAGCCCGGCGACTGGGTGTTCATTCAGTTCGGCCACAACGACAGTAAGCAGGAAGACACGGCCCGCTACGCCGCCCCCCAAACCGCCTACCGCCAAAACCTGACCCGCTACGTGCAGGAAGCCCGCGCCAAGGGCGCCAACCCCGTGCTGCTCACGCCCGTCGGCCGCCGCTACTTCGATGCGCAAGGCAAGCGCAAGGACGACCACGGCGACTACCCCGGCGTGGTAAAAGAGGTAGCCAAAACCCAAAAAGTACCCCTGATTGACCTGCACGAAACCAGCTGGGCCCTGTACTCCCAGCTTGGCGACGCCGGCAGCAAGCCCCTGTTCTGGAGCTACCAGAACGGGGCCAACAACACCAAGCTTGACAACACCCACTTCTCGGCCTACGGGGCCGAGCGGGTGGCGCAGCTGGTAGCCCAGGATGTGAAAAAGCTGAATCTGGGCTTGGCCTCGCATCTGCAGCCCCTGGCATTTACCGGCAAGTACCAGTTTGACTTGCCCGTGGTGCTCCAGCCTACTTTCAACAAGGATACCTTCAACATCACGAAGTACGGCGCCGTAGCTGATGGCCAAACCCTGAACACCGAAGCTTTCCGCAAAGCCATTGAGGCTTGCAGCCAGCAGGGTGGGATAGTGCTGGTGCCGCGTGGGTTGTGGCTCACGGGCCCCATTCAGCTGAAAAGCAACGTGAACCTGCACGTAGCCAAAGGGGCCCTGGTGCAGTTCAGCAACAAGCTCTCCGACTACCAGCTTATTAAAACGAACTGGGAAGGTGAGGACGCCGTGCGCAACCAGTCGCCCATTTCGGGCTACGACCTGGAAAACATTGCCATTACCGGCGAGGGCACCTTCGATGGGGCCGGCGACGCGTGGCGCATGGTGAAAAAGGAAAAGCTCAACGCTGGTCAGTGGCAGCGCTTGGTGAAGTCGGGTGGGGTAGTGGATGAGAAGGGCACGACCTGGTACCCCTCGGCCAGCTCCCTGAAAGGCTCCACGCTCACCAAGCCCTGGACCATTCCGGCCGGCCAGCAGCCCGACTACAGCAAATACCAGGAGTTCAAGGATTTCCTGCGGCCCAACATGCTCAGCCTGCAGCGCTGCAAGCAGATTCTGCTCGAAGGCTTCACCATTCAGAACTCCCCGGCCTGGACCATTCACCCCTTGCTCTGCGACAACATCACCCTGCGCAACGTGACGGCCCGCAACCCCTGGTACGGCCAGAATACGGATGCCCTGGACCTGGAATCGTGCCGCAATGGGCTGGTGGAAGGCTGCACCTTCGACGTGGGCGACGACGGCATCTGCATTAAGTCGGGCCGCGACGAGGAAGGCCGCCGGCGCGGCGTGCCTACCGAAAACTTTATCATTCGCGACACGAAAGTGTACCACGCCCACGGCGGCTTCGTGATTGGCTCGGAAATGTCGGGTGGGGCGCGCAACATTTACGTGAACAACTGCACCTTCATGGGTACCGACGTGGGCCTGCGTTTCAAAACCGCCCGGGGCCGCGGTGGGGTAGTGGAGAACATCTTCGTGGATGGCGTGGACATGACCGACATTGCCGGCGAGGCCATTCTGTTCGATATGTACTACGCCGCCAAAGACCCCGTGCAGGTAAACGGCGACGCCTACGGTATCCCGGAAATCAAGGCCGAGCCTTTGGGTGAGGGCACCCCGCAGTTCCGCGGCTTTCGCATCAAGAACGTGACTTGCAAGGGCGCTAACACGGGTATTTTGGTGCGCGGTCTGCCGGAAATGTCAATCAAAGACGTGGACATCGAAAATACGGTGCTGGAGTGCACCAAGGGCCTCGTGTGCCAGGAAGCCGACGGCATCCGTCTCAAAAACGTGACCCTGCTTTCCAAGCAAACCAACCCTGTACTGGAGGTGCAGAACAGCCGCAACATCAGCCTCGACAACATCCGCTACACGCCTGGCTCCGATTTGCTGCTGCGCGTGACGGGTGCCCGCAGCAAAGCCGTCGTGTTGCGCAACACCGACACGAAAGCCGCCAAAAAAGGCCTGGAAACGGGGGATAAGGTAGCCAAGAAGGTGGTGACGGTGTCGAAACTGTAGAATGCTTCGTTGGGAAGGGTGCCTCACCCCCCGGCCCCCTCTCCGAAAAAGGAGAGGGGGAGCCTTTACCGAAGCTGTTAGCTAGTAGCTATCAGCTTCTTTTCAGAACCGGAGCTAACAGCTACTAGCCATCAGCTAAATCGTCAGGCTCCCCCTGGAGAGGGGGCCGGGGGGTGAGGCGCCCGCCAGAACGAAGCATTTATTAAAAACTCCCAACGCGCTATTCCTTGCCCATGCTCTCCCGCCGCTTTTTCCTTTCCGGTCTGCTGCTCGCTTCCCTATCAACCCAGGCCCAAACTACGCCCGCCGCGCCGGCAAGGCCGATGTCGCAGCGCATGGCGGACGCCTTTATCAGCTGGCACCCCGATTCCATTGTTATCGGTAACCGCAAAACGGCCCGCTGGGACTACGAGCAGGGGCTGATGCTGAAGGCCCTGGAGCGGGTGTGGCAGCGCACCGGCGACGCCCGCTACTTCACCTACATCCAGAAAGACCTCGACCAGTTTGTGCGCCCCGATGGCAGCATCCGGACCTACAAGCTGGAGGACTATAACCTCGACAACCTGACCACCGGCCACGTTCTGCTCACGCTCAGTCAGCTGTCGGTGCCCCAGGCCGAGAAGTACCAGAAGGCGGCGCAACTGCTTCGGAAACAGCTGGAAGGGCAGCCGCGGACTAAAGCGGGCGGCTTCTGGCACAAGAAAGTCTACCCCAACCAGATGTGGCTGGATGGCCTCTACATGGCCGAGCCCTTCTACGCCGAGTACAGCAAGGCCTTCCACCAGCCGGCGGGTTTCGATGATATAGCCCAGCAGTTTGCCCTCATCGAGAAAAACCTAGTAGACCCCAAAACCGGCTTGCTCTACCACGGCTACGACGAGAGCCGGGAGCAGCAGTGGGCCAACAAGCAAACGGGTCAGTCGCCGAACTTCTGGGACCGGGGCATGGGCTGGTACGCCATGGCCCTGGTGGACGTGCTCGACTACTTCCCCCAGGACCACCCCCAGCGCCCGCAGCTCATCAAAAACGTGCAGCGCCTGGCCCCGGTGCTGGCCAAATATCAGGACCCGAAAACCGGCACCTGGGCCCTGGTAGTAGACCAAGCCGCGCGCAAGGGCAACTACCAAGAGGCCTCAGGAAGCAGCATGTTTGTGTACTTCCTGCAGAAGGGCGTGCGCCTGGGCTACCTCGATAAAAAGTACGCCGACGTGGCCCGCAAAGGCTACGAGGGCCTGCTCAAGCAGTTTGTAGCCACGGAAGCCAATAACGCGCTGGCCTTCACCGGCACCGTAAGCGTAGGCGGCTTGGGCGGCAAGCCCTACCGCGACGGAAGCTACGAGTACTACCTCTCCGAGCCTCTGCGCAAAAACGATTTGAAGGGAGTAGGGCCGTTTATTCTGGCCAGTCTGGAAATGGAAGTTGCCGCCGAAAGCAGCCTGGGCAAGGGCAAAACGGTGGCCGTCGACAACTACTTCAACCATGAGCTGCGCAAGAATGCCCTGAGCGGCCAGCAGGAAACCTGGCACTATACCTGGGACGAGCGCACCCACGGCGGCTTCTACTTCTGGGGCCAGCAATTCCGCGACCTGGGCGCCAAAACCGCTACGGTTACCACCGCGCCTACGGCTACCTCCCTCAAGGGCGTTGCCGTCTACATCATCGTGGACCCCGACACCAAAAAGGAAACGCCCCGGCCCAACTTCGTGCAGCCCGCCGACGTGCAGGCCCTGACCAAGTGGGTGCAGGATGGTGGCACACTGGTGCTCATGGCCAACGACACTAGCAACTGCGAAATTCCGCGCTTCAACACCCTGGCCCAGGCCTTTGGTATTCAGTTTAAAAGCCAGAACCTGAACATGGTGAAGGGCACTCAGTTTGAGCAGGGGAGGGTAGGGCTGCCGGCTGGTACTGCCGTATTCAAGAATGCCCGCGCCGCCTACATCAAGGAGCTGGCCCCGCTGGAAGTAAAAGCCCCGGCTCAGCCCCTCATCAGCCAAGGCGGCAGCGTTATCATGGCCACGGCCAAGGTAGGCAAGGGGACGGTCTTCGCCGTGGGTGACCCGTGGCTGTACAACGAGTACGTGGACGGCCGCAAGATTCCGGCCGAGTACCAGAACTTTCAGGCAGCCAAGGACCTGGCCACCTGGCTGCTGCAACAGGCCGGTCGCAAGTAACGCTGAGCTCCGGCAACCGGCTCTGGTGAGTGGAGCAGTTGGCGGGGCGCGCTGCTTCGTGTCATTCCGACGCAGGAGGAATCTGAGTCAAGATTAGATAACTAACCCAGATTCCTCCTGCGTCGGAATGACAGGTCTGCCTGCTTTTTCGCTACCCCGTCCTTGCTGCCTATGCGCCGACTTCTTTCCCTGCTGCTTGTTCTGTTGCCGCTGGGCTCCTGGGCTCAGTCTTCCCTGTCGGAAGTGTGGGTGCCGGACCTGGGCAACGGTACGTACAAAAACCCGGTCCTTTACGCCGACTACTCTGACCCGGATGTGGTGCGGGTGGGGCCCGATTACTATCTGACTTCCTCCAGTTTTAACGCCGCGCCGGGCCTGCAAATCCTGCATTCCCGCGACCTGGTGAACTGGACCATCATCGGCGCAGCCTTCACCCAGCAGCTCCCCCCAGCCCGCTACGACCTGCCCCAGCACGGCAACGGCGTGTGGGCCCCGGCCATTCGCTACCACCGCCAGGAATTCTACCTCTACTACCCCGACCCCGACCTCGGCCTATTCGTCACGAAGGCCAAGCATCCGGCCGGGCCCTGGAGCACGCCCGTGTGCATCAAAGAAGCCAAGGGCTGGATTGACCCCTGTCCGCTCTGGGACGAGGACGGGCAGGCCTACCTCGTGCACGGTTTTGCGGGCTCCCGGGCGGGCTTTAAAAGCGTGCTGGCCGTGAGTCGTATGAGTTCCGATGGCCTCCGTTTGCTCGGGGATGAGGTCCTGGTGTTCGATGGGCACGACAAGCACCCGACCATCGAAGGCCCGAAGTTCTACAAGCGCCACGGCTATTACTACATCTTCGCGCCCGGCGGTGGGGTAGCTACCGGCTGGCAAGTGGTGTTGCGCGCCAAAACCGTGTTTGGACCTTACGAGGACCGAATTGTGCTAGCCCAAGGCAAAACCAACATCAACGGCCCCCACCAGGGCGCCTGGGTTGATACGCCCGATGGCAAGCAGGACTGGTTTCTGCACTTTCAGGACCAGGGCGCCTACGGCCGGGTGGTACACCTGCAGCCCATGACCTGGCAAAACGACTGGCCCATCATGGGGGAGGACCCCGACGGGGACGGCACCGGCCAGCCCGTGCTTACCTACCGCAAGCCCGCCGTGAAAGGCGGCCCGCAGCCCTTGGCCACGCCCGCTACCTCCGATGAGTTCAGCCGTAATACGTTGGGCTTGCAGTGGCAGTGGCACGCCAACCCCCAGCTGGGCTGGCACCTGCTCAATGGCAGCGCGGGCTTTCTGCGTCTGTATTCGGTGCCGCTGCCGGAAGGCTACCAGAACCTGTGGCAAGTCCCCAACCTGCTGCTGCAAAAGCTGCCCGCCGAGAAATTTACCGTTACCACCAAACTTACCTTTACCCCGCGCTTCGAGGGCGAAAAAGTGGGCCTCGTGATGATGGGGCTCGATTACGCCGCCCTCACGCTCACCAGCAAAGCCGGCCAGGTGCACCTAACCCAAGTAGTCTGCCAAAACGCCGACAAGCTCACCCCCGAAACCACCACGGCCCCCGTTACCGTGCCGGGCAAGCAGCCCCTGTACTTGCGCGTAGCCGTGCAGGAAGGCGCTAAGTGCCAGTTCAGCTACAGCCTTGATGGTCAGCAATTTCAGCCCCTGGGCGCCGAGTTTACTGCTCGGGAAGGCAAGTGGATCGGGGCTAAAGTAGGCCTATTCTGCACCCGCGCCGGCAAAACCAACGACGCCGGCAGCGTCGATGTAGACTGGTTCCGAGTGAGTGAGTGAGTGAGTGAGTGAGGAGTGCGGCGAAGCCATGCTTCCTTCACAAAGTGCTACCCCTCTGAAAAGTGACAAGCCCTTGACGTTCGGGTTGGCGTCAAGGGCTTGTCATTTTAGTAAGCTTTGGGAGAATGAAATGAGAGGAAGGATGACTTCGTCGTGCCTTCTCGCCATGCCAACTTACTCACTCACTCACTCACTCACTCACTCACTCACTCACTCACAATTTCACCATCTCACTATTTGTCATCGTGGAACTGCGTACGATTAGTTCGGTGGGGATTTTGACGGTTTCGATGGGGAGGGCGCGGTGCTTGCGCTCAATCTGGTCGATGAGGCGCTCGGCGGCTAGCTGCCCGATTTCCTGGGCCGGCTGCACTACCGTGCTCAGGGGCGGGGCCAGCAGGTCGGCCACGTTGAGGTTGGTGAAGCCAATCAGGGACACGTCCTCGGGAATGTGCAGGTTACGCTGGCGCAGGGCCTGCAGGCAGCCCACGGCCAGGCGGTCGGAGGCGGTGAAAAACGCGTCGGGTGGGGAAGGTAGGCGCATTAGGTCGTCTACCATGGGGCCTACCTCGTCGGGGCCGAAGCTACCGTAGCGCATCAGACTTTCGTCGAACTCCAAGCCGTACTTTTCCAGCGCGGCGCGGTAGCCGGCCAGGCGCTCCTGGGTGATGCTCAGCCAGGGCTGAATGGTAAGGTGGGCAATCCGCTTGCGGCCACTCTGAATCAGGTGCTCCGTAGCGGCAAAGGCCCCACCGAAGTTGTCGGCTACCACCTTGGTCACGTGCAGCTCGGCCGAAACCCGGTCGAACAACACCAGGGGCACGTTCTTGTCCAGCACTTCCTGCAAGTGCGCTACGTCGGCCGTTTCGCTGGAAAGCGACATCAGCAGTCCGTCTACTTTCCGGGACATGGCCTGCTGCACGTTGGCTAGTTCCCGCTCGTAGGATTCCTGGCTCTGGAAGATAATAACGTGGTAGCCCCGGTTGTAGGCAATGGCCTCGATGCCGTTGATGGCCTGGGAGAAAAAGTAGTTGGCAATCTGGGGCAGAATCACGCCAATGGCCCGGCTGGCGCTACCCTTCAGGCTCAGGGCAATGGGGTTGGGGCGGTAATTGAGGCGCTCGGCGCACTCCATCACCAGCCGCTTGGTTTCGGGGTTGATTTCGTAGCTCCCCCGCAGCGCCCGGGATACCGTGGAAGTGGAGATGCCTAGCTCGCGGGCAATGTCTTTGATGGTAAACGTTTCCACAGGTAGGAGCGGTAGGAAAGTGGGAGTAGGAGAGTGGGTACTTACTTTTATCCTAAAACCGAAGCTGTTACGGAAGGGATGCGCGAAGGCTGGTAAGGAAAACTTCAGGCTCAAAATCGAGGTGGCAGGGCGGCTTCAGCCGCCCCAGACGATGGATGGCAACGTTCCCGACATCGTTTGCGCAAATTATTAAGACGAGATTCTTCCTTTTCGGAAAGGCATCTTCTAATCTTAATCAGGCCGCCGGCCAGCCGGCTGTTCCAAAAGTACACCGGATTTCTTCGAAAAGTTTACAATCATCTCCTCTATATGTCGGCTCCCACTTCGTTCGATTTGTCTGGTAAGGTAGCGCTGGTAACGGGCTGCAACAAAGGCATCGGGCAGGCCATGGCCCTGGGATTAGCCGAGGCTGGCGCCGACATCATTGGGGTATCGGCCTCGCTGGCCCGCAGCGGCAGCCAGACCGAGCAGCAGGTGCGGGCCCTGGGCCGGCAGTTCCACGCTTACCAGGCCGACTTCAGCCAGCGCGAGCAGGTTGACGCCTTCCTGGCCCAGGTGCAGGAGGACTTCCCGCGCATCGACATTCTGATCAACAACGCCGGCACCATTCAGCGCGCCCCCGCCGCCGAGCACGCCGATGCGCTCTGGGACAACGTGCTGGCTATCAACCTCGACGCGCCTTTCCGCCTGGCCCGGGCCCTGGGCGGCCGGATGCTGGCGCAGGGCGGCGGCAAAATCATCTTCACGGCCTCGCTGCTCACCTTTCAGGGCGGCATCAACGTGCCGGGCTACGCGGCCAGCAAGGGCGCCATCGGCTCCTTGGTAAAAGCCCTGGCCAACGAGTGGGCCGGCCGCGGCGTGAACGTGAATGCCATTGCCCCGGGCTACATCGCCACCGACAACACCCAGGCCCTGCGCCAGGACCCCGACCGCTCCCAGAGCATTCTGGGTCGCATTCCGGCCGGGCGCTGGGGCACCCCCGACGACTTCAAAGGCCCCACCGTTTTCTTGGCCTCCCCCGCCGCTGACTACATCCACGGCACCATCCTCACCGTCGATGGCGGCTGGATGGGACGGTAGCGGTGAAATAGTGAACTGGTGAGGTGGTGAGTTTGCCGTTTCAGCCGCGCAATCTGCGCAAACGATGCCGACCAAACGGCAAACTCACCACCTCACCATCTCACAACTTCACTCAATTACTCATTTACTCATTCACTGAAGATGCGCCAGTACTACGCCATCGGGCCCCGCGAAACAGCGGCCATGACCACCGCCGAGCTGCGCGAGAACTTCCTGCTGGAAAGCCTGTTCGTGCCCGGCGAAATACAGCTGGTATATACCCATTATGACCGCATGCTGGTGGGCGGCGCTACGCCTACCACCGAGGCCCTGACGCTACCCTGCCCTGATACGCTAAAGGCCGAATTTTTCTTGCAGCGCCGGGAGCTGGGCGTGCTCAATACCGGCGCCGCCGGCACCGTGACAGTGGACGGCACCACCTACGAGCTGGGCCGCCAGGATTGCCTGTACGTGGGTAAAGACGCCCGCGAGGTATCCTTCATGAGCCAGGATGCTAATCAGCCCGCCAAGTTCTACCTGCTCTCTACCCCGGCTCACGCTACCTACCCCACTACTCGCATGACCCAGGCCGAGGCCACGCCGGTTACCCTGGGCGCCCTGGAAACGGCCAATCAGCGCACGATTTACAAGTACATCTACGCCGAGGGCATCCAAAGCTGTCAGCTGGTAATGGGCCTCACGCAGCTGCACGCCGGCAGCGTCTGGAACACCATGCCCGCCCACACCCACGACCGGCGCATGGAAGCCTACCTCTACTTCGATTTGCCCGAGGGCCAGCGCGTGCTGCACCTCATGGGGCGGCCCCAGGAAACCCGCCACCTGTGGGTGAGCGAGGGGCAGGCCATTCTTTCCCCGCCCTGGTCCATTCACTCGGGCTGCGGCACGGCTGGCTACACCTTCATCTGGGGCATGGGCGGCGAAAACCAGGAATACACCGACATGGACCCCGCGCCTATTGCGGATTTGCGCTGATTGACGCGCTCTACTTCCCACATAATTCCCCCACTCTACGTCATGAAAAGAAATCTACTGTTGCTGACTCCGCTCCTGCTGGCGGTGGCGGCACCGGCCTGGGCGCAGCAGCAGCGCGTACAGGGCGTCGTTAAGTCGGAAAAGGGCGAGGCCCTGCCGGGTGTAACGGTCGTCGTGAAGGGTACCAGTGCCGGGGCCTCTACCGACGGGGAAGGCCGCTTCAGCCTGAACGTGCCGGCTAACGCCACCCTGCGCTTCAGCTACATCGGCTTTCTGCCCTTCGAGGTGGCCGTGGGCAGCCGCACCGAGGTAAGCGTGACCTTGAAAGAGGACAGCCAGACCCTGGATGACGTAGTAGTAATCGGCTACCAGTCGGTGCAGCGCCGCGACGTTACGGGTTCTGTATCATCGGTTAGTGCCCAGCAAATCAAGGATATACCCGTTAACTCCGCCGCCGAGGCTCTCACGGGTCGACTGGCGGGCGTGCAGCTCACTTCCTCGGAAGGTACGCCCGGCAACCTCGATGTGCGGGTACGGGTGCGGGGCGGCGGCTCCATCACCCAGGACAACTCCCCGCTCTACGTGGTGGACGGCATCCAGATTGAAAATGCCCTGGCCGTTATTGCCCCCCAGGACATTGCGTCGGTTGACGTGCTGAAGGACGCTTCCGCTACGGCTATTTACGGGGCCCGCGGCGCCAACGGGGTAGTAATTATCACCACCAAAAAAGGCATCGAAGGCAAAACCGTTATCAGCTACAACGGCTTTGCCGGCTTCCGCCGCATCAGCAAAAAGCTGGACGTGCTGGGCCCGGCCGACTACCTCGATTACCAGTTTGAACGCTCCCAGCAGGTAGGCGCTACCGGCAGCGGCAGCCTGGAAACCTACCGTCGCCTGTTTGGTAGCTCCAACTACCTCAGCGACACCCTGACGCGGGCCCGCAACTCGCCCTTCCTGGACTGGCAGGACGAAGCCTTCGGGCGCGACGCTTTCCAGCAAACCCACAACCTCTCGGTTTCGGGTGGGGTGAAGGGGACTACCTACGCCCTGAGCCTGACTCGCAACGACGAAGACGGGATTCAGCGCGGCTCGGGCTTTGTGCGCAACCTGGTGAACTTTCGCTTTGACACCAAGCCCACCGACAAGCTGCGCATCGGCATGAACATGCGCTTCAACGACCAGGAGGTGAACGGGGCCGGCACTTCTACCACCGGCTCGAACACCACTTCCCGCCTGCGCAACGCCGTTCAGTACCTGCCGCTGTCGGTGCCCCGTAGCACGGGCGTCCTGCTCGACCCCAACGCCTTCGACCCGGACTTCTTCACGACGTCTTCGCTGGTGAACCCCATCGTGGCCATCGACAGCGAGTTCCGCAACGACCAGCGCCGCACCTTCAACGTGGGCGCCAATGCCGACCTGACCCTGGCCAAAGGGCTGGTGTTCCGGACCACGGCGGGTTTTGACATTACCAATGCCGACCTGAGCACGTTCAACGGGCGCAACTCGCCTACCCTGCGCCAGCCGGCCGGGGGCTACAACGAGTTGCCCTTCGCTACCATTACCACCACCAACCAGTCGACGATCAACAACTCGAACGTGCTGGATTACAGCTTCACCAACGGCAAGCACGCGGTGGGCTTACTGGTGGGTGAAGAAGTGTACCAGCAGCGCAACAAGCTGCAGTACATCCAAACCAACTACCTGCCCCTGGACATTACCGCCGAGCGGGCCTGGGCCAACATCAACCAGGGCGTGCTGCCCACCGGCGTCACGGCCCAGCCCGTGCTGCCCCGCACCGATATTCCGCAGAACTTTCGCCTGCTCTCGGGCTTTGGTCGCCTCACCTACTCCTTCGACGATAAGTACCTGTTTACGGGCACGTTCCGGGCCGACGGCTCCTCTAAATTCCGGGAAGGCAACCGCTGGGGCTTCTTCCCCGGTGCTTCGGCCGCGTGGCGGATTTCCAAGGAAGATTTCTTTACCGGAGTACCGGCCGTATCGGACCTGAAGCTGCGCCTGAGCTACGGGCAGGCCGGCAACAACCGCATCGGCGACTTCCTCTATGACCAGCTGTTTTCGGCCGGCAGTGCTCCGTACTTCCTCAACCACGCCCAGGTGCTGGGCGCCACGGCTACCACGCTTTCCAACGATAAGCTAAAGTGGGAGGTAACCACTTCCCGCGACCTGGGCGTTGACCTAGCCTTGTGGGATAACCGGGTGCAGTTCACCGGCGACGTGTACTACAACACGACCACCGACCTGCTTATTAACGTGCCCATTCCGCCCTTCCTGGGTTACACCAGCCAGCTCCAGAACGTAGGCAAAACCTCGAACAAGGGCATTGAGCTGCAGCTGACGGGTGCCATCTTCAACAAGCCCAACTTCACCTGGACGGCCACGGCCAACGCCTCCCTGAACCGGGGCCGCATTGAAAGCCTGGGCGGCGACCTGCGCGAAATTACCCCCATCAACTCGGGCTGGGCGGGCTCCAACTTTGCCTCCGCCGCCGACTTCAAGGCCCAGGTAGGGCGCCCGGTGGGCGAGATGTACGGCTACGTGACCGACGGTTTCTACACCGCCGACGACTTCGTGAGCTTCAATACGGCTACCAACCTCTGGGTACCCAAGCAGGGCCTGTTGCCCTCGGGCACGGCGGTAGGGCAGGTCGCGCAGCCCGGCGTCATCAAGCTGAAGGACCTGAACAACGATGGGGTCATCAACGACCTGGACCAGACCGTTATCGGCAACGCCAACCCCAAGGTAACGGGTGGCCTAAACCAGCAGTTTACTTATAAGAACTTCGATGCCAGCATCTTCCTGAACTTCGTGCTGGGCAACGATGTGTACAATGCCAACAAGATTGAGTTCACCTCGAACACGCCCAACACGGTGTACAGCAACGTGCTGGGTATCATGGAGGACCGCTACCGCACCATCAACGCCGAGGGCAGCCGGATTACCGACCTCACTACCCTGCGCGAGGTAAACCGGAATGCCACCATCTGGACGCCGACCCAGCGCTACTTCCTGCACTCCTGGGCAGTAGAAAGCGGCTCCTTCCTGCGCGTGAACAACATTACGGTAGGTTACTCCCTGCCCAAACCCCTGATTCAGCGCGTGAAGCTGACCCAGGCCCGCTTCTACGTGACCCTGAACAACGTGTACACCTTCACCAAGTACACCGGCTACGACCCCGAGGTGAACACCCGCCGCTCCTCGCCGCTCACGCCCGGCGTTGACTACGCCGCGTATCCGCGCAGCCGCGCCTTCCTGTTCGGCGTGAACTTGGCCCTGTAATCTTCCCACCCACTGCTTTCCCTCATTTTGCATATGAAATCCATCTTCCCCTTCCGGACCGCCGTGGCTGCCGTGGCGCTGGCCGGAACCGCCGGGCTGGTATCCTCCTGCAAAGATTTTCTGGACGTAGAGCCCGTGGCGCTCAACACCACCTCCTACGTGTTCAGCACGGTGGCGGGCGCAACCACGGCCGTGATTGGGGCCTACGACCCGCTCTCGGGCGACAATGGCTACGGGCAGCGCATCAGCCTGTACTACTCCGTCGATACCGACGAGATGATTGGCTCGCCGGGGGCCCCCGACGGGCAGCGCCGTAGCATTGCCCGCTACCGAGCCCTGGCTACCAACACCGAAATCACCAACCCCTGGAACCAGCTCTACCAGGGCGTGGAGCGCGCCAACATCTGCATTCAGCAGATTCCGCAGATGACGCTGTACACCAGCGGCCCGGCCGCCGATACGGCCGCCCTGCACCGCCTGCACGGCGAGGCCCTGACCCTGCGCGCGCAGTATTACTTTGAGCTGATCCGCAACTGGGGCGACGTGCCGGCGCAGTTCACGCCCTCGGTATCGGGCCAGAACTTCAACCTGCCCAACGCCGACCGCAACGAAACCCTCACCCGCCTGATTGCCGACCTGGCCCAGGCCCAGAAGCTGGTGCCCTGGCGCTCGGCCGCCGGCACGGCCAACGAGCGCATTACCAAGGGCGCCGTGAAGGCCCTGCGCGCCCGCCTGGCCCTGTACCGCGGGGGCTACGCGCCGAAAGGCAACCAGATGGTGCGCCCCACCGACTACCTCGACTACTACCGCATTGCCCGCCAGGAATGCGCCGAGCTGATGGCTAAGCCCACGGAGCATCGCCTGAACCCGAGCTTCCTGGAGGTGTTCAAGAGCATCAACGAGCAGCGCGCCGAGGCCGCTAACGAAATCATGTTCCAGGTAGGGGCGGGTGGTTCTAACGCCGTGTCTGACAGTAAGTTGGGTTACTACAATGGCCCCCGCCTGCAGAACGCCTCCAGTGCTCAAGGCACTAGCCAGGGTGCTATGGTTATTGCGCCGACTTACTTCTACGCCTTCGACTCGACGGATACCCGCTTGCCGGTAACCATTGCCCCCTACGGCATGGCCAGCAACAGCACCTTCTTCTCGGGCGTGGCCCTGAACGTAGTGGCCGACGGCAAGTTCCGCCGCGACTGGCACGTGCCGCTCGTGACGGGCTCCTCTAACTACCTGGGCTACAACTGGCCCCTGATTCGCTTCTCGGACGTGGTATTGATGTTTGCCGAGGCCGAAAACGAGCTGAACGGCCCCACCCAGGCCGCCAAAGACGCCCTGCTGCAAGTGCGCACCCGCGCCTTCGGTACAGCCGCCAGGGCCATGGCGGGCCTGAACCTGGGCTCCAAGGAAGCCTTGTTCAACGCCATTGTCAATGAGCGTTACCTCGAGTTCGGGGGCGAAGGCATCCGCAAGTACGATTTGATTCGCTGGAATCTGTTTGCTACCCGTATGAATGAAGTGAAGGCCGACATCGAGAAGCTGGCCAAAGCCCAAGCTCCGTACCAGAACGTGCCCCAGTACATGTACTTCCGCACGCCGGCCGCCGGCCCCGTGCAATGGACCCGCTCGTTCTACCGCCCTTCGCCCGCCAACACCACGGCCCCCACTGGCACCGTGCGCGTGAACTGGCGCCAGGCCATTGATGCCGCTTACCTAGCTAATCTGCGGCCCGCCGGTACTTCCTACACCCTGGGTACTACCACGGCCTCCAGCACCGGTGCTGGTTTAGCGGCCGAGTACGTGCCCGGCCAAGGCAAGGAGCTGCTCCCGATTCCGCAGAGCACCCTGGCCTCTGACCCCGCGCTGGTTCAAAACTTCGGCTACTAGTAGGTGAAAGCATGACGGTGCCCAGTTGCATGACTGGCACTTTGCACACCTCGCTTCCTACTTCGCTACTCCACTTGCTTCCCTCATGACTACTTCCGCCCAAACTGCTTTTCCGGCCACTGAAACCCTGCCCTGGCTTACGGTAGGCCAAGGTATGCAGCGCCAGATTCTGGCCTACGGGCCGGAGCTGATGCTGGTGAAAGTAGCCTTTGAAACCGGCGGAGTCGGGGCGCGCCACCACCACGTGCACTCCCAGATTACCTACGTGGAAAGCGGCGTGTTCCGGTGCACAGTAGGGGAGCAGGAGCAGGTGCTGCAAGCCGGCGACACCTTCTACGCCGCCCCCGACGTGTGGCACGGCGTGGAGTGCCTGGAAGCGGGCGTGCTGCTCGATTCGTTCAGCCCCATGCGGGAAGACTTTGTGTAAACGCGGCGGCTGACGCTTTGCTTATGAAACGACTACTGACCATACTGTTCCTGCTGGCGGGGGTTGGGGAAATGGGAATCTTATCGGCCCAGGCCCAGCAGGTAACGGTGTCGGCGGATGGTTCGGGCCAGTTCCGGACCATCCAAGCCGCCCTTAACAGCCTGCCCAACGAGGCGACCAAGCCGCGCACGGTGTACATTAAGAATGGCACCTACCGCGAAAAAGTCTTGCTCGACGGCAAGCAGAACATCATCCTCAAGGGCCAGAGCGAAAAGGGCGTCGTCCTGACTGCAACTCAGGCCCGCGACGCCTGGCGCTGCGACCCGGTAGCCGGCCAGGACGACTGGGGTGTGGCGACACTGAACCTGCGCAACTCCCCCGACATCACCTTGGAAAACCTCACGGTCATCAACAGCTACGGGTTTGATGCCCCGGGCGAGGTAGTAATTGACTGCCTCACGGAGCCCAGCGGCAAGAAAACCATCAGCAAAACCGGCCACCAAATGGCTCTGCGCACCATGCCCGGCACCACGCGCCTCGTGGTGAAGCACTGCACCTTCCGTGCCCTGGGCGGCGACACCGTCAGCCCCTGGGACGTGGATGCGGGCCTGTACTATTTCAAGGACTGCACCCTGGAAGGCGGGGTAGATTTCTACTGCCCCCGGGGCTGGGCCTACGCCGAAAACTGCCGCTTCATTTGCCACAACACCTCGGCCGCCATCTGGCACGACGGCTCCAGCGACGAAGACTCGAAAACGGTGCTCAAAAACTGCGTTTTCGAGGGCGACGCCGGCTTTAAGCTGGGCCGCTTCCACCGCGAAGCCCAGTTCTACCTGGTGAACTGCACCTTCGGCGAGAACATGGCCGATGCCGACATCTACTGGGCCCAGTCGGGGCCCGGGGCCAAGCAGTGGGGCCGCCGCGTGTACTACCAGGGCTGCCACCGCAGAGGGGGCGACTACGCCTGGTTTAGCAACAATTTGGGCTCCGCCAAAAACGCCCCCAAGCCTCGCCAGATCAACGCCGACTGGACTTTTGACGGCCGCTGGTACCCGAAGTCGGGCCGGCCAGCCACGGTGCCGCTAAAGCCCTCCAACCTTGGCGGGCCGGATAAATATTCGACGGTGCCCAAGTCGGCAGATGCCACAGCCACGGCTTCGGTGGGCGGTGCTACCCCCGTTGCCGCCGTTAAGGTTGATTCGGTGGCGGAACGGATGCTGATTTATCAGCGCACGGTGGGTGGGTGGCCCAAGATGGTGAACAACATCAAGGTGAAATACGACCACCCGATGACGGTGGCCGAGGAAGCTGCCACCCGCGACGACGCTGGCCGCAACGACGCCACCATCGACAACGAGGCTACCACCCGCGAGATTCGCTACCTCGCTAAAGCCTTCAAAGCCACCGGCAACGCAACGTACAAAGCCGCCGCCGAGAAGGGTATTCGCTACCTGCTCCGGATGCAGCAGCGCACCGGCGGCTTCCCGCAGTACTACCCCGATTCCAGCAGCTACCGCCACTACATCACCTACAACGACAACGCCATGGTGCGGGCCTTGCAGGTGCTCCGCGACGTGAGCCGCCGCACCAACGGCCTGGAGGTAGTGGATGCCAGTATGGTTGAACCGGCCACCCAGGCTGTGACCCGCGGCCTTGACTGCATCCTGAAAACCCAGTACGTGCAGCGCGGCAAGCTCACGGCCTGGTGCGCCCAGCATGATGAGAAAACCTTTCAACCCGTAAAAGCCCGCGCCTTTGAGCTGCCCTCCCTGAGTGGCATGGAAACCGTGTCCATCGTGCAGTTTCTGATGGACACCGAAAACCCTACCCCCGCCATCAAGAAAAGCGTGGAAGCGGCCGTGGCCTGGCTTGATGCCGTGAAAATCACGGGCTACACCGTCAAGGACCAGCCCGACCCCAAACAGCCCAAGGGCTTTGATCGGGTGATTCTGCCCGAAGCTGGCTCCACCATCTGGGCCCGCTTCTACGACCTGCAAACCAACCAGCCCATCTACGTCGGCCGCGACTCCAAGCCCCGGCCGAAGCTCTCCGACATCGAGTACGAGCGCCGCACCGGCTATGCCTACGCCGGCGTGTGGCCCGCCAAGCTGCTCAGCCGCGACTACCCCCGCTGGCAGCAAAAATGGAATAGCACCGCCCCGTCCACCCCGGGGAGCAAACAATAAAACGGTTTTACCATGCCGCAACTATCCAAACAACTGGTTTCGCAGGCACCCGCGGCTTCTGGGGTGCTGCCCTCGTCCGCCCTGCTGGAACTCCCCGAAAAAGTCCTCCAATTTGGTACCGGCGTGCTGCTACGCGGCCTGCCCGACTACCTCATCGACAAAGCCAACCGCCAGGGCATCTTCAACGGCCGCATTGTGGTCGTGAAAAGCACCGACGGCGGCGACATCGACGCCTTCACCCGTCAGGATGGCCTCTACACGCTGGGCATCCGCGGCATTGAAGACGGCCGCGAGGTGTCGGAAAACGTGGTGTGTTCGGCTATCAGCCGGGTGCTGTCGGCTAAAAGCCAGTGGGCCGACATTGTGGCCTGCGCCGCCAACCCGGAGTTGACAGTAGTTATTTCGAATACTACGGAGGTGGGCATTCAGCTGGTTTCGGACGACATCAGGCAGAGCCCGCCGCAGTCGTTTCCCGGCAAGCTGCTGGCGTTTCTGCTGGCCCGCTACCAGGCCTTCAACGGCGCCAAAGACAAGGGCCTCGTGATTGTGCCCACCGAGCTGATTCCCGACAACGGCACCAAGCTCGAAGCCATTCTGCTGGAGCAGGCCCACCGCAACAACCTTGACGCGGAGTTCATCGACTGGCTGGAAACCGCCAACCAGGTGTGCAACTCCCTCGTGGACCGCATTGTGCCGGGCCACCCCGACCAGGCCACGCAAGCGGCGCTGGAAGCCGAGTTAGGCTACGAGGACGAGCTGCTGACCATGTCGGAAGTATATACGCTCTGGGCCATCGAAGGCGACGCGCGGGTAAAGGAAGTGCTCAGCTTCGAGCAGACCGACGCCGGCGTCATCGTGCAGCCCGACATCAACCTGTTCCGGGAGCTGAAGCTGCGCCTGCTCAACGGCACCCACACCCTGAGCTGCGGCCTGGCTTTCCTGGCGGGCTTCCCGACGGTGCGCGAGGCCATGGACGACGCCAACCTGGCCGGCTTCATCCACAACCTGATGCTGGCCGATCTGCTGCCTGGTATTCCTTATCAAGTGGATGAGAAGATGGGTCAGCGCTTCGGCATGCAGGTGTTGGACCGGTTTCGCAACCCCTCCATTGAGCACAAGTGGCTGTCGATTTCGATGAACTACACGGCCAAAATGCAGATGCGCAACGTGCCCACCCTGCTGCACTACTACCAGAAACTGCGCGCCGTGCCCCACTACATGGCCCTGGGCTTCGCCGCCTACCTGCTCTTTATGCGGGCAACCCGGCAGGAGGGAGGCAAGTGCTACGGCGAGCTGAATGGCGAGTCGTATGAAATTCAGGACGAAAAAGCCGGCTACTTCTTGGACCTCTGGGCCCGCCTGGAGCCGGCCGAGCTCGTCCGCACCGTGCTGCACAACCAGGCCCTCTGGGGCCACGACCTCTCGGCCCTGCCCGGTTTTACGGAGTGCGTCACGCGCTACCTCGAAAAGTTGCTGGAACACGGCGCCCGCGCTACCGTCGCCCACGCCCTGAACCGAGAACTGGCTGTTAGCTGATGGCTGTTAGCCATTAGTTTTCGCCTTCAACCAGACCGTAGCTATCAGCCAATAGCTAATAGCCAATAGCTTAAGATCATGAAACACTTGGTAGCCAAAATTCACCCCGACGATAACGTGCTGGTGGCCCTACAGGACCTGCCCATCGGCACGCCCGTGACCTGGGAGGGCACCACCGTCACAACCACCGATACGATTCCGGCCAAGCACAAGCTGGCCCTGCAGTTCCTGGCTCCCGGCGACCCGGTGCACATGTACGGGGTGCTGGTGGGCACGGCCCGCGAAGCCATCGGGGTAGGGGGGCTGCTGACCACCAGCAACATCCGCCACGCCACCGACAGCTACGACGAGCACCACCAGCGCCGCCAGCAGTGGCAGGCCCCCGACGTAACCCAGTGGCAGGAGCGCACCTTTATGGGCTTCCACCGTCCCGACGGCCAAGTGGGCACGGCCAACTACTGGCTGGTGATTCCGCTGGTATTCTGCGAAAACCGCAACATTCAGGTGCTGGAAGAAGCCTTAGTAAATGACCTTGGCTACGCCCGCCGCAAAAGCTACCAACCCCAGACCCAGGAGCTGATTTCGCTGATGCAAGCCGGTAAATCGGTGGAGGAAATTCTGGCCACCGACCTGCACTCGGCCGAGAACGGCCACCAGAAGCCCCGGCTGTTTCCCAACGTGGACGGCATCCGGTTCCTGACCCACGAGGGCGGCTGCGGCGGTATCCGCCAAGACGCGCAAACCCTGTGCGGTCTGCTGGCCGGCTACATCACCCACCCCAACGTAGCCGGTGCTACCGTGCTGAGCCTGGGCTGCCAGAACGCCCAGGTGAGCATGCTCCAGGACGAAATCAACAAGCGTAGCCCCCACGGGCTCCAGAAGCCGCTCTACATCCTGGAGCAGCAGAAAATCGGGACTGAGGAAGCCCTGGTGAGCACCGCCCTGCGCCAGACGTTTGCCGGTCTGATGCTGGCCAACCAAATCACGCGCCAGCCAGCCCCGCTCAGCAAGCTGTGCATTGGGCTGGAGTGCGGCGGCTCCGACGGTTTCTCGGGCATCTCGGCCAACCCGGCCGTGGGCCACGTCTCGGACCTGCTGGTGGCCCTGGGCGGCTCGGTTATTCTGGCCGAGTTTCCGGAGCTGTGCGGGGTAGAGCAGGAGCTGGTGGACCGCTCCGTGGACACCGCCACGGCTGAGCGGTTCAGCTCCCTGATGAAAGCCTACGCCGACTCGGCCGTGGCCGTGGGCTCGGGCTTCGACATGAACCCCTCGCCCGGCAACATCCGCGACGGGCTGATTACCGACGCCATGAAATCGGCCGGGGCGGCCCGCAAGGGTGGTTCCTCGCCAGTGGTGGCCGTGCTCGACTACCCCGAGCCCGTGACCCAACCCGGCCTGAACCTGCTCTGCACCCCCGGCAACGACGTGGAATCGACGACGGCCGAAGTCGGCTCGGGCGCCACGGTGGTGCTCTTCACCACCGGCCTGGGCACGCCCACCGGCAACCCCATTGCCCCGGTGGTCAAGATTTCCAGCAATACGGCCCTGACCCGGCGCATGCCCGACATCATCGACCTGAACACCGGCACCGTCATCGACGGGGAGGAAACCATTGAGCAAGCCGGCGAGCGAATCCTCGACTACGTGATTCGCGTGGCCAGCGGGGAGGAGGTAGCCGCCGTGCGCCACGGCCAAACCGATTTCATTCCGTGGAAGCGCGGGGTTTCGCTGTAAACAATAGGAAACTGCATAATCCAGAACGTCATGCAGAGCGCAGCGAAGCATCTCGCGTGCTGATACCAGAACGGCTCTAGCGACGCGACACTTCGCGTCTCGGCGTCAGAACAACTAGATCTACCGGTCATTCCGAGCGGAGCGAGGAATCTGGGTTCCGGCTATGAGACTAACCCAGATTCCTCGCTCCGCTCGGAATGACAAGACAAACAACTTCAGCTAGCGCCGAGACGCGAAGTGTCGCGTCGCTAGAGCCAGGCAATTACCCCCAACTTGTTCTTTGCCGACCGGGAACGTTTGCGTAGAAAAACTTGCCGGATGCCGCCAAAAGCGGCCTGTTCTGGTTCCCGCCCGAATACCTTTACTTATCCCGCCACCCACCACGCTGCGGGTACCGCCCACTTCATTCGAGTTGACTATGAAGCCATTTCTCAACGACGATTTCCTGCTGCAAACGGCCACGGCCAGCACGCTCTACCACGAGTATGCCAAGCAGATGCCCATCATCGACTACCATAACCACCTGCTGCCCGACCAGATTTCGGAGGACAAGCAGTTCGATACCATTACCCAGGTGTGGCTCTACGGCGACCATTACAAGTGGCGCGCCATGCGGGCCAACGGCATTCCGGAGCGCTACATCACCGGCGACGCTTCTGATTGGGAAAAGTTCGAGAAATGGGCCGAAACGGTGCCCCAAACCGTGCGCAACCCCCTTTACCACTGGACCCACCTGGAGCTGCAGCGCTACTTCGGCATCACGGAGCTGCTGAATAAAGACAGCGCCCGCCGCATCTTCGACCAGTGCAATGAGAAGCTGCAGACGCCCGAGTACTCGGTGCGCAACCTGCTGCGCCGCATGAACGTGGAAACCCTCTGCACCACCGACGACCCGGCTGACTCCCTGGAACACCACCGCGGCATCCGGGAAAGCGGCTTTGAGGTGCAGGTGCTACCCACCTTCCGCCCCGATAAGGCCATGGCCCCGGAAGACGCCGCCGGCTACAACGCCTACCTCGACAAGCTGGGTCAATCGGCGGCCGTGGACATTAAGACCTACCGCGACCTGGAAACCGCCCTGCGTCTGCGCCATGATTACTTCGCCGCCCTGGGCTGCCGCTTGTCGGACCACGGCCTGGAGCAGATCTACGCCGCCGACTACACCGACCCCGAAATCAGCGCCATCTTCGCCAAGGTGCGGGGAGGGGAGACGCTAGGGGAGCAGGAAATCCTGAAATTCAAGTCGGCCATGCTGGTGCTGCTGGCCGAAATGGACTGGGAGAAAGGCTGGACCCAGCAGTTCCACCTGGGTGCCTTGCGCAACAACAATTCCCGGATGCTGCGCGAGCTGGGCCCCGATACCGGCTGGGACTCCATCGGCGACTTCGCCCAGGGCCGCGCCCTCTCCAGCTTCCTCAACCGCCTCGACGGGCAGGACAAGCTGGCCAAAACCATCATCTACAACCTGAACCCCGCCGACAACGAGCTGATTGCTACCATGATAGGTAACTTCAACGATGGCTCCGTGGCTGGAAAAGTTCAGTTCGGCTCCGGCTGGTGGTTCCTGGATCAGAAGGACGGGATGGAGAAGCAAATCAACGCCCTGAGCAACATGGGCCTGCTGAGTCGCTTTGTGGGCATGCTCACCGACTCGCGCTCCTTCCTGTCGTACCCACGCCACGAGTACTTCCGCCGCGTGCTCTGCAACCTTTTCGGCAACGATGTAGAAAACGGCGAGCTGCCCGCGGATATGGAGCTGCTGGGCGGCATCATCCAGAACATCTGCTATGGCAACGCCAAGCAGTACTTCGGCTTTGCTGTGGTAGCCCAGCCGATTGAAACGGCGCTGGTATAGCCCAGCTAGAGCTAAAAACTAGCTCCCCTCCTCAGCTGAGGAGGGGCCGGGGGTGGTTGACTTGCAGTTGAACATCCCTCTAAAAACTAGCTCTAGCATCTCCCTACCTCATCAACCACCCCCAACCCCTCCTCGTCTGAGGAGGGGAGCTAGCTCTACGTAGCGGCCTTGGATTCTACCTTCTAGCTCCTTCCCATGAAGCAAGTTGTCACCTTTGGTGAAATCATGATGCGGTTGTCGCCGCCGTTGAACTACCGGTTGTCGCAGGCCAGCTCGCTGGAAATTACCTACGGCGGCGGCGATGCCAACGTGGCGGCGGCTCTGGCTTACCTGGGCGTACCGGCGGCTCACGCGGGCTGTTTCCCGGATAATGCCGTGGGGCGGGCGGCGGCCCAGCAGTTCCAGCACCACGGCGTGGACATGCGCCACTGCGTATTTCAGGGCCAGCGCCTGGGCCTGTACTTCCTGGAGGTAGGCGCTTCCTTGCGGGCCAGCCGCATCGTGTACGACCGGTACGATTCGGCTTTTGCTAACCTGCAACCGGAATGGTTTAACTGGGACGAGATTTTCAGCAACGCCCAGCTTTTTCACTGGACCGGCATTACGCCCGCCATATCAGCTTCGGCGGCGCAGGCCACCCAGGAGGCCATTGCCGCCGCCCGGCGGCTGGGCCTCACCGTGTCGGCCGACGTGAACTACCGCCGCAACCTGTGGCAGTACGGGCAGCGCGCCCAGGACGTGATGCCCGACCTGGTGGCCGGCTGCGACCTGGTGGTGTGCACCGAAGGCGACGCCGAGGACCTGTTCGGCATCAAGCCCGAAGCTGGTGCCGAGAACAGCTTCGTGTCGATGAGCCAGCAGCTGATCCGGCGCTTCCCCCAGATTCAGCAGGTTATTGCCACCCGCCGCGAAACGCAAAGCGCATCGCACGAACGGATTAAGGGCATTGCCTTCAGCGGCGGCCAGTACCACGAAACCGAGTTCTTCGATATCAACCCGGTAGTAGACCGCATTGGCGGGGGCGACTCCTTCATTTCGGGCTTCATCTACGGGCAGCTTACGTACCCCACTCTGCAGGAGGCCCTGACGTTTGCTACGGCCGCTTCCGCCCTCAAACACACCATTCACGGCGACATCAACCTGGTGACGCCCGCCGAAGTGGAGCACATCGTGGCCGGCAACACGTCGGGCCGCTTGCTCCGGTAGCGGCTTGAAAAAGAACGTCATGCTTCATCTGGCGTCCGCGCAGCCGGAGGCGTAGTCGAAGCATCTCTACCTCTGGCTAATCATATAGCATTATAGCGAAGCGGTAGAGATGCTTCGACTGCGGCTGCGCCTCCGCTCAGCATGACAACCACAAAACATTAACTTAACCAAATGTCCCGCTTCTCTTCCGCCGCTGCCCTGGAAACCGTACTGCGCTACCCCGTGGTGCCGGTATTTTACCACGCCGATGCAGCTTACACCAAGCGCATTCTGCAGGCCTGCTACGCCGGCGGGCTGCGTGTGTTTGAGTTTACCAACCGCGGGGCCAACGCCTTTGACGTGTTCCAGGAGCTGGTGCCCTTCGTCCGGGAGAACTGCCCGGATATGCTGCTGGGCATCGGCACAATTTACACCGCCGCGGATGCCGAGCGCTTCATTCAGGCCGGGGCCGACTTTGTGGTGCAGCCCTGCCTCACGGCGGAAGTAGCCGAGGTGTGCCGCCAGCACGGTACGCCCTGGCTGCCCGGCACCATGACCATTTCCGAGGTGTACCAGGCTACCCAGCTCGGGGCGGCCCTCGTCAAGATTTTTCCCGGCAACGTGCTCGGGCCGGGTTTCATCAAAAGCCTGCGCGGCCCCATGCCCACGGTGCCCCTGATGGTGACGGGCGGGGTAGAGCCCACCGAAGAAAGCCTGCGCGAATGGTTCACGGCCGGCGTGAACGTAGTGGGCATGGGCTCCCAGCTCTTCAAGAATGCCGAGGATACCGAGGGCCTTCAGCGGCAGATTGCCGGGCTGCTGGCCTTCGTTGAGACGCTAAAAAAGTAGGGTTTCCCGCCTTGCTTTTGCCTTCGGGCGCCCCTTGCCTCCCTTCCCGAGTATCTCCCACCGAATTTCCCCGAACTCGATGATACCAACTCCCACCCAGTCTGCTGCGCCGGCCGCCGTGGCTGCTCCTACCGCTACCGGTATGGGCAAGTACCGCTGGACCATCTGCGCCCTGGTGTTTTTCGCCACTACGGTCAACTACCTCGACCGGGCCGTTATTTCCCTGCTGAAGCCCTACCTCGAAACCGAGTTTCACTGGAACGCCGGCGACTACGCCAACATCGAAATTGCCTTTAAGCTGGCGTACTCCTTCGGGATGCTGGGGGTAGGGCGTGTGATTGATAAGCTGGGCACGAAAATCGGCTACGCCCTTTCCACGTTTCTGTGGAGCCTGGCGGCCATCGGGCACGCCTTTGTCAGCAGCACGTTTGGCTTTAGCGTGGCCCGGGCTTTCCTGGGCGTCACGGAGGCCGGTAACTTCCCCGCCGCCATCAAAACCACCGCCGAGTGGTTTCCGCAGAAGGAGCGGGCCCTGGCGACGGGCATCTTCAACTCGGGCTCCAACGTGGGCGCCATCATCGCCCCGCTGACGGTGCCCTTGATTGCCGAAACCATCGGCTGGAAGTGGGCCTTTATCATCACCGGGGCCATGGGCTTTATCTGGCTGGCTTTGTGGTTCTGGCTCTACGAAGTGCCCGCCCGCCACGCCAAGCTCACCCAGGCCGAGTTCGACTACATTCACAGCGACGTGGACGACCTGGCGGCGGCTTCCATCGAGACCCAGCCCAAGGTATCCTGGTTTAAGCTGCTCACGTTTCGCCAGACCTGGGGCTTCGTGCTGGGCAAGTTCCTGACCGACCCCGTGTGGTGGTTTTACCTGTTCTGGCTGCCCGACTTCCTCAACAAGCAGTACGGCCTGAAGGGCACCGACGTGGCCCTGCCCGTGGCCATGGTGTACATGCTCTCGAGCATCGGCAGCGTGGGCGGCGGCTGGATTCCCTTGAACTTCATCCGCAAGGGCTGGGCGCCTTTCCGGGCCCGCAAAACCAGCATGCTGCTGATTGCCCTCTGCGTGTTCCCGATTGTATTTGCCCAGCAGCTCGGGCAGATTAACATGTGGCTGGCCGTGCTAGTAATTGGCATTGCCGCCGCGGCCCACCAAGCCTGGAGCGCCAACATCTTCACCACTGTATCGGACATGTTTCCGAAGCGGGCCGTGGCCTCCGTGACCGGCATTGGCGGCATGGCCGGCGGGCTGGGCGGCATTCTGCTCTCGGCCCTGGTGCAGAAGCGCATGTTTGTCTACTACGAGGGTATCGGCCAGCTCGACAAGGCCTACTTCATCATGTTCCTGATTTGCGGCGGGGCCTACCTGCTGGCCTGGGTGCTGATGCACTTCTTAGCGCCCACCATGAAGCAAATCAACCTGGATGAAACTGCCCCGGCCGCTCAATAAACCCCCGATTTTCTGCGCTATGAAACAACTGCATCTGCTGCTGACCCTGCTCTGGCTGGCTTTGCCCGCCCTCGCCTTTGCCCAGTCCAAGAAAGACCAGGCGGCGGCCACGGCGGTAGAGGCCCTGGAGCGCCAGCGCTTCGAGGCCCAGGTGAAAAAGGACTACGCCGTGCTAGAGCGGGTATTCTCCGATGACCTGGTTTATACTCACTCTAACGGCAAGCAGAACAACAAACAGGAATACCTGCAGAGCATCCGCGACGGCAAAAGCCAGTACGACAAGATTGACGTGGAGGCCCTGAACGTGCGCGCCTACCACGACGGCAGGACCGCCGTGGTCAACGGCACCATCACCATCACCCTACCCCCCAAACCCGACGGCACCCCCAACTTGGCCCACCTCAAGTACGTGGTGGTGCAGATAAAAGACCCCAAGAAAGGCTGGCAGGTAGTGCTCTGGCAAAGCCAGAAGCAGCCCGAGGCCAAGAGCTAGCCCGGGGCTACCCGGGCCGCGTCGGGACGGAATGGGTGGCGGCTCGGCTTCGCTCCGAACGACCAGCCAGCCCACCTGTCATTCCGACGCAGGAGGAATCTGGGTTCATCCGTCCACCAGCAAACTCAGATTCCTCGCGCTGCTCGGAAGGACAGCCTATGTCAGCAACCGAAGGACAGCGAAGCTAACGACGGGACGCAGGCGGCTGCGTCTCAACCCCTAGCGGCGGCCGCGCTTGGTGGCGCTGCATTTCATATCCTACCAACCTCCCTGCCCGGAATGCGCCCTGTGGGTGTTCGGCGGAGACTTTTGCATCCCTACTACGCATGAATATTTCTACCGAAAACACTATTGCCCAGCCGGTTGGCACAACCCTGGAGCGCTACATCATGCGCAAGCAGGCCGAGTTTCCCTTTGCCAACGGGGAGCTAAGCCAGCTGCTGCGCGACATTGCCCTGGCCGGCAAAATCGTGAACCGCGAAGTAAACCGGGCGGGTCTGACGAGCATCATTGGCAGCATGGGCCAACAGAACGTGCAGGGCGAGGCCCAGCAAAAGCTCGACGTGGAAGCCAACATCCGCTTTATCCGGGCCCTCACCAACGGGGGCGAGGCCTGCGCGGTGCTGAGCGAGGAAGAGGACGACATCATCCATACCGGCAACGCCCAGGGCAAGTACGTGGTGGCCATCGACCCGCTGGACGGCTCCTCCAACATCGACGTGAACATCAGCATCGGCACCATTTTCAGCATCTACCGGCGCGTGACGCCGGTGGGGGAGGCCGCCACGCGCGAAGATTTCCTGCAAGGCGGGCGGCGGCAGGTGGCGGCGGGCTACATCCTGTACGGCTCCAGCACCATGCTGGTGTACACCACCGGCCACGGGGTAGCGGGCTTTACCTACGAAAACTCCCTGGGCGAATTCTTTCTTTCTCACCCCGCCATCACCATTCCTACCTCCGGCACGGTGTTTAGCTGTAATGAAGGCTACTGGTTCGACTACCCCCAGTACGTGCGCGACTACCTGATGCAGTGCAAGCGCGAGGGGCAGAGCGGGCGCTACGTGGGCTCCCTGGTGGCCGACTACCACCGCAACCTGCTCACGGGCGGCATTTACCTGTACCCGCCCACCCGCAAGAACCCTAGTGGCAAGCTGCGGGTACTGTATGAGGCCTTCCCGCTGGCTTTCCTGATTGAGCAGGCCGGCGGCCGCGCCGAGTCGGGCACGGGCCCCATCCTGGATATTGTAGCTACGGAGTTTCACCAGCGCACCCCGCTGTTTGTGGGCTCGCCAGCCCTGGTGGAGCAGTTGTTGGCTGGGGCGGCGGTAGCACCGAAGGAAGAAAGCGTAGAACAAAATCACGCCTAATCTGCTTACTTAGCCCGGTCGGCCCTCTGTAAGGTCGGAACCGTGTTCTAACTGGCCGCGAGCCGGTGCTTTCTCTGTGAGCAACGCCTTGGTACCGGTTGTTGCTATCCTACTACCTTCCCAACCATGCCTAAAATCGTTTCCCCCCAGGTAGAGTTTGGCTACCTGATCAGCCAAACCAAAAACGTAACCCCCGAAATCTTCGCCCCAGACGGCGCAGGCTACTTGAACCTACTGGAAGGCCGTTGGCAGGAGCCCGGCAAGCCCCGTCCGTTCACTTCGCCCGTCGATGGCTCAGAAATCGGGAGCCTGCCCATGCTCGACCACGCCACCGCCCTGCGCGCCGTGGTAGCCGCCAAGCAGGAAGCCGCCGCCTGGGCCGCTACCGACCTGGATGAGCGCAAGCGCCGCGTCCAGGACTGCCTCGACCAGCTCCGCCCGCAAGTGGACCTGATTGGCAAGCTGCTGATCTGGGAAATCGGCAAAACCTTTAAGCTGGGCTTCACCGACATCGACCGCGCCATCGACGGCGTGCAGTGGTACGTGGACAATATTGAGGGCATGCTGGGCCAGCGCAAGCCCCTGGGCCTGGTGAGCAACATTGCCTCCTGGAACTACCCCATGTCGGTGCTCTTGCACGCGGTGCTGGTGCAGGCGCTCTGCGGCAACTCGGTTATTGCCAAAACGCCCACCGATGGCGGCTTTATTTCCCTGAGCCTGGCCTTTGCTATTGCCCGCCGCTGCGGCCTGCCCGTGACGCTGGTGAGTGGCTCGGGCGGGGAGTTGAGCGATGTGCTGGTAAAGCACGAGGCCGTGGATTGCCTGAGCTTTGTGGGCGGGCGCTACAATGGCCGCAACATTGCCGACGCTCTCAGTCAGGAGCACAAGCGCTACATGCTGGAAATGGAGGGCGTGAACACCTACGGCATCTGGAACTACTCCGACTGGACCTCCCTGGCCGACCAGCTCAAGAAAGGGTACGACTACGGCAAGCAGCGCTGCACCGCCTACGTGCGCTTCGTGGTGGAGCGCCGCCTGTTCCCGCAGTTCCTGGAAACCTACTGGAACACCATTAAGGACCTGAAAGTCGGTAACCCGACCCTGGTGGATAACCCCGACGACAAGCTGCCCGACCTGGCCTTCGGCCCCGTCATCAACGCCCGCCAGGCCGAGGACCTGGACCGCCTCTACGCCGACGCCCTGAAAACCGGCGCTACCCCCATCTACGAGGGCAAACTCGACGACAGCCTGTTCCTACCCGGTCAGGATATGTCGGCCTACCGCGCCCCGCGGGCCCTGGTGAACCTGCCGCGTCAGAGTGAACTGTACTTCAAAGAGCCCTTCGGCCCCATTGACAGCATCGTGCTGGTGGATAGGGTAGAGGAGCTGGTTGGCGAGATGAACATTTCGAACGGCGCGCTGGTAGCTGCCGTGGCCTCCGACGACGAGAAGTGGGCCGCCCGCACCGCCCGGGAAGTGCGCGCCTTTAAAGTAGGCCTGAATAAGCTCCGCTCCCGCGGCGACCGGGAAGAGGTGTTCGGCGGCCTGGGCGAATCGTGGAAAGGCGCGTTCGTGGGCGGCGCCCTGCTGGTAGAAGCCGTAACGGAAGGCGAAAAAGCCATTCTGGGCAACTTCCAGGACGCCACCCTGCTGCCCGAGAAAATCTAGTCGCTCAGCAGCCAGGTAAACCAGAAAGGCCACCTGTTTAAAAACGGGTGGCCTTTTTTAATTCATACCCTGTTACGTGCCCAGTGTTATAGCTTAGCTGCCTCGGATATACTTGCTACCTATGCTTCCCAACGGAAAGCCGCGTTATTCCCGGTACGTTCATTGGCCCCCTATCGTAGGAGGGCTGTTCATGCTTCTGCTCGGTGTTTTATTGCTAGGTTATGCTTTTAAACCCTGGCCAGAGTATAGCACCTTGCTGGAGCCCGGTGCACATTCTGCCGGCAGCACATACGCCCTTCGTACTTCCTCGCCCTGCTACCAGTCGCTCACTACGTATGTCTCGGCCGATGGCTCTTATTTCGAAATGGATTCGCCGGTGAAACGAGTATGTGCCGGGGTACTAGGCTTGTTCTCCTTATTACTAGGATGGGTAGTTTGTGTATATGCTTACCAAGCTCGCTTTGCACCCGATTACGGGCAATGGATTCGTGAAGACCGGCCTGAGGCTCCCATTTTTGCAGTAGAAGAGTACCAACTGCGACTAGTCCGACCTTATCCATACCTAGGTTCCGCATTGGCTCATCGTACCCGAATAGCGGCTGATGAGCTAACAGAAGTTCACCCATTAGGCCGATGGGCAGTAGTAGATGATCGTGAGGTAATCTACCTGAAATACAATCAATGGGCGCAGCTAGTGAAGCTGGCGCAAGCCCACCGGATTCCGCTGGTAGACCGGACGTGGCCGTGGCCTCTGCTCACGGCCCCGTTCGCCACCGATTACGACAGCGAAAACGAAGAATCCTACCGGGAACAGCTACTGGAAATGGGCATCAGCACCGCCGATATTCGGGCGGTGCGCTGGCGCATCTATCTGGGGCTGCTTTTTCAGCCCCAGGAATGGAGTTTTCTAACAGGCGATGAACGCCCGCCCTACCACCATACGGAAGTGCTAGACCTAACGGGGTGCACGTTGTGGCCGCGTAAGCGCTGGTATTATCGTACCATGGACTTGATGCTGAAACGCAAACCGAAATTTGATCTAGAATAACGGCGGCTCCTAGAGCTTGTCTTTTCTCTTTTCTGAATGAGGATAATTCTCGCGCTATTAGCAGCCCTGAGCCTGCTGCTGCCTACCCCCGTTGCCGCTCAAAAGCAGTACAACGTCATCGACTGGAAGGCGCCGGCCACGCTCAGCACCTACCTGCTGCAGCAGCTGCACGGGCAGTACGACCAGCGCCGGGCGGCCTGGGGCCAGGCCACGCAGTCGGCGGAGCAGATGCGGGCGTACCAGGACAGCGCGCGGGCGCGGTTTCGGCGGGTGCTGGGGCCGCTGCCAGTACGTACGCCGCTCCGGGCGCGGGTGACGGGTACGCTGGCCCGGACCGGGTTGCGGATTGAGAAGGTTATCTACGAAAGTACGCCGGGCCACCACGTAACGGCCAACCTATACGTGCCTGATGGAAAAGGCCGGCGGCCCGCGGTGCTGCTGTTCTGCGGGCACGAGCAGGAGTCGAAAGCCACGGAGTCGTACCAGAAAACGGCCATCCTGTTCGCCCAGAATGGGTTTGTTGTGCTGGTAATCGACCCCATTTCCCAGGGCGAGAGAATGCAGCTGACGGATGCCGCCGGTAAGCCCCTGACCCGGGGTGGCACCACGGAGCACACCCTGCTCAACGCCCAGGCCGCGCTGCTCGGCCGCTCGGTGCCGGCCGCTCAGCTCTGGGACAACGTGCGCGGCCTTGACTACCTGCTTACTCGCCGGGAGGTGGATGCCGAGCGAATCGGTTGCCTCGGCAACTCCGGCGGGGCCACTCAAACGGCTTATTTCCTGGGCTTCGATGACCGGGTGAAGGTAGCGGCCCTGTGCAGCTACGTGGCCGCCGGCGAGCGAAACCTGGAGCTGACCGGCCCCGCCGACGGCTGCGTGATGCTGCCCGGCGCCGGCCGCGCTGGCCTCGATTTAACAGAGTATCCGCTCATCTTCGCGCCCAAGCCCCTGCTGCTGCTCGCCGGCCGCTACGATTTCGTGGACTACGCCAGCATGCAGGCTACCCACCAAGAACTACAGCAGGCCTACCACTTGCTCGGCCAGCCGGAGCAGGTAGGAATGTTCACGTACGACGACGGCCACGGCATCTCCCAGCCCAAGCGCGAGGCCGCCGTGACGTGGTTTCGGCGGTTTTTGCTCCAGGATGCTACTCCCGTGCGGGAAGGAAACCTGGCTGTGCTATCCGAAAAGGAGCTGTGGTGCACCGCCACCGGCCAGGTAAACACGGCTTTTCCGCAAGAGCAAATTTTAACGGAAGCATACGCCGCCGAAGCCCGGCAACTCGAACGCACCCGGCCGGCGCTTACGCCGGAACAGCTGCGCGCCCTGGTGCAGCAGCAGGTGCAACTATCCGCCCCGCCGCCTGTAGCAGCCGAACCCAAAGGCACAGCCGTGGTGCAGGGCATTACCTGGCAGAAAGTGCTGCTTCGCCGCCCGGGTGAGCCGCCGCTTCCCTTGCTGCTGGCCCTACCTACGGGCGGCACGCCGCAAAAAGTGGCCCTGCTGCTCAGCGACGCCGGCAAGGCCAGCCTGGCCGACAGCACGGCGCTTATCCAACGCTACCTGCGGCAGCAAACGGCGGTGGTACTGCCCGATCTGCGGGGCCAGGGCGAAACCACCGACCCGGCCGCCTTCAACGACCCCAAGTACTACAACCGCGAATACCGTCCGGCCCTGCTGGGCCTGCACCTGGGCCGGCCACTGCTCGGGCAGCGCGTTACCGATATCCTGACGGTGCTGGAATGGATAGGTGGCCGGGCCGAGCTGCGGGCTGCTCCCGTAGAAGTGCACGCCTCGGGCCCGGTGGGGGTAGCGGCCCTGCACGCGGCCGTACTCACGGCGCGCATCAACCGGGTAGAACTAAGGCGGACGCCGGCATCTTTCCAGCAAATATTAACCGAGCCTACCGGCAAAGACGCATACTCCTGGGTGCTGCCCGGCGTGCTGCGCCACTACGATTTGCCCCAGCTGCGCCAGGCCCTGGGTGGCCGGTTGATGGAGCCGTAACGGTTGCTTAGCGGGCCGTGATGCGGCGGCTGATTCGCAGGCCAGCTTGCTGCTGATTGGGGTTGCCGAAGAGGGCGAAGGAATTAATTTGCCAGGCAGGAGTTGGGCGCACACCCGCCTCCACAAAGCCCGACCAGCGACTAGCGCCCGTTGGCACGTCGTAGAGCTTGGCGCTGGCTACTCCGGCCAGTAGCTGCCATTTCGAACCACCCAAGCCGGTGCCCACTCCCACGCGCTGCTGCGGATTCGCGGCCCCGTACCCGAGGTAGTTGTACTCAGCCAGCCCGTACACCCTCTCCCGTTTGCCTACCCGCACGGAGGCCTGCAGGTCCAGTGAGCTGATTCGGTCCCCGAATTGGTATTTATGGTAGCCCAGGGCCCCCACCAGCAGGCCGCCGCCAATCCCCAGCAAAGGTCGGTCGATTTGCACGTAGGGGTTCAAGGCCGCCAGCGCGGTACGGCGGTTGTAACCGTACCCGGAAAGCGACGTTTCCTGGTCGATGCCGGCATGCAGGCGAATACCAATTGTTCGTTCGGCTTTGTGCACTTCCCCATAGGGGTACACGCCGGGCATTCTGGTTCGGGAAAAATCAACGGTGCCCGTGGCGTAGCGGTGCCGATACCGCGTCAACGGGGTAGCGCCCCCGCAGCCCCCGTTGGTATTCTGCTCCCGCTGGAAGCTGCCCGCGCTAAAACTGCCGCTCAGCGTATAATACTTTTCCGGCTGGGCTTGGGCGAAATCCCGCGGTATTTGGCTGGTGAGTATGAATACCACACTGGCCAGCCCGAAGGGGAGGGCCACCCGGGCCGGCTGCCAACCTGCGCCAACCTGAAACAGCAGCGCCCCGCCTTCCAGCGCCAGCACAGCCAGCAGTAACGCCTTTATTACCACCACTTCCGGGAAGTTCAGGGCCCAGGGACCCAGCCACGCCGTGAGTACCAGCAAGCCCGCCACAGCCAGCAGGTTACGGGTTGGAAAGTTGAGAGGGGCTACCTCGGCGGCCGGCGCTTGGTAGCGAGCCTGCCGTACCTGCCACCACCACCAGCCCAGCGCCGCCGGGGCCATAACCAGCAGTACCCATTGCAGTTGCAGCAGCGTCAGGCCCGCGTGGGTGTGCAGTGCCGCCCCTACGGGCTCCCCGGCCGGGTCGCGCCAGAACTCCAGCCCGAACCGCCCCGCCAGCAACAGGCCCAACTGCAGCCACCGCCAGCTACCCCCCGGCCACGCCCGGTTTCGGGTGAGCCCCAGCACGGCGGCTACCCCCGCGCACAGCAGCAGCGCATAGCCCTGGGTGGGGTGCACCGGCAAGGAATGCGCGGCCCCGGCCGGCAGCAGCCCTTGGTATACCTGCACTAGGTACGGCAGCGTGTCGGGGGCATAGGTCAGGCCCCAGCCGCCCGCGGTAGGCACCCCGAAGCAACACCCCGTCAGGATACAGCCTATGCACTGCACTACCAGGGCCACGCACAGGGGTAGGGCAAAGGCATCGTACACGTGCCGGCGGTAGCCAAACGCCCGCCGCAGCCACGGCAGGCACACGCCCGAAGCCAGCGCCCCACCCAGAATAGAGCGGGCCTCGGAAGCGGGCAGCTGCCCCGTGGCAAACAGCGCCTGCCACTCTTCAGTAGAAAGAGCCAACAGCTTGGTGCCCAAAATAAAGGGAAGCGTAATGCAGGCCAGCAGCATCAGCCAGGACCGCACAGGGTAACCCCGCCGGCGGCCCTCCCATAAGAGCAACACCAGATTGACCCCAAACCCGGCCACGTAAAACAACGAGTAGTAATCGGGGCCGTGCGGAATAGCCAGAGTCCAGGGGCTGGAAGCAGGTAGGGGCATAGGGCAAGCAGTAAGAAGGTAAAAACAGCTCGGGTACTATTCTGACGATAGGAGTAGGCGTAAGCTAAAAACCGCCGCCCCGCCCACGGAACAAGGCAAGAGGCGGCGGCTGGGATGCAGCAATAAAAACTGGTAGGTAAGGAGGGGGCTTGGGGCCCGTCACGAAGGAATAGTGCGGTGGATAACGAGCTGAAGGTAAGGCACTAGATTCCGGTCGCGCCAACGAAAACACCGGGCAACCTGACTTTATAACTGCGTGGCACAGTAGGTAATATATTGATGATAAGATGAATACAACTTATAAAATAGGCTTTTTGAATAGTTGCCTTAGTCGCACGTATTGGCAGTAGAGCAGCTACTTGCTACCCCCCAACACCAGGTGAACTCCTGCCTGGCCTGCGCCATCGGGCCCTAGGGGTAGCTGCACGTGCAGGCCGCCCTCCCCGAAGGACCGGCGCAAGCCGGCTTCCAGGTACACGCCAATCTCCTGCTCGGGCGGCGCCAGGGTTGTAACGGCCAATCCGCCCCCTACGCGCAACCGACCAGCGAGCCAGCCGCCATAGGCCCCACCGAGTCGCAGAAACGGGTTGCCTAAGCCGCCAAACTCATCGGCGTACGAAAGCACACCGTGCCAGCCCGTCACCTGTCCGGCCCGGGCCCGCAGCTGCGGCACCACCCGGCCCGACTGCTGGCCCTCGGCCCGGTAGTCGCCGAGCCGCCCCACCCAGACACCCAGCGCAGCCCCAAAAAAGCGCCCATCCACGGCGGCGTAAGGGTTTACGCCCCAAATGGGGTGCGTCGTAGCCGCCGAACCCGTAACCGCTTGCTGCTGCCCCGCCCCCAGGCGCACGCCCAGGGTAACATCAGAATCATACTCGGCATCGGGGTAGCGCCAGCGGTTACGGCGGGCCAGGCCCAGGCCCGCGGCGGCGTAGCGGTAGTAACCCGGTACGCGGCCCGCGGTGCCGTACGCAGCTACGTGCCAGGTATTCTCGGAGCTGTGGCCGGTGGCCGGGCGCGGCGGCTCCGGCGTTTGGGCAAGCAGGGGAGCAACCCAAAGGGCTAGGCCCGCGGTGAGTAGGGTTTTCATGCCTTCGGGTTAAGGAAGTACGTAGCCCACCCGCGCGGTAGCACTCAGGATGTCGCCGGGAAAGTAGGAGTAGGTGCGGCTTTCGAGGCTGGCACCCAGGTAAATACGCTGGTGCAGGGTAGCATCAAGGCCCAGCCCCAGAGAGAAGCCGGGCTGGCGGATGGCGCGGCGTCGGTACTCGTTTTCCCGGAGCGTAGTAGTGGTGCCATCGGGGTTGAGGTAGGTGCCCGGGTAGCGGTACAGCTTGGTTTCGCGCCCCAGAAAAAACGCCGGTCCGGCCTCTAGCCGTAGCGCCACCCGCTCGGGCCGCCGACTGGTGCGAACCGCTACCAGCGCTTCGGCCCCGGCGGTAGCGTATTGCTCGCCGGGCTGTTTGTCGGGTTCCAGGCTGCGCGTATCGGCCCGGAAGGCGCTTAGGCGGGGTTGCACGCTGAACAGGGAGCGAGGGGAAAGTCGATGCTCAACACCTAGAAACACGACGGTGCCAGGCCAGCCGTAGTTGGTTTGCAAGGCCCGGCCCCCACCTACCAGGACCGTGGTGCGAGGAAGTGAGGCGGGGGAAGATTGGGCCAGCGCGGGCGAGAGGGGCGCGGCGAGCAACACCAGGAGTAAGGCTTTAGGCATACACGGGCAAGATACGTGAGGTAGGAAATAGGAATTCCTACCCGACAATTACCCTGCCACGGAGCCGCTAGCCGGGGCCCCGGCTAGCGGCTCCGTGGCAGGGTAGGGCGCCGCCTCCCCGTACTGCACAATGTTTTCAATCATGCCCTTGAAGATGACGAAATGGAAAGGCACCAGCGAATACCAGTACAGGCGTCCGGCCAGGCCGTGGGGCCGAAACGCGGCTAGCTGCTCCAGGGTGTGGGAGCCATCTTCATTATCCAGAATGCGGAACTGTAGCCAGGCCTCGCCGGGCAGCTTCATTTCGGCGTAGAGCAGCAGGCGGCGGCTGGCTTTGTCGGCCACGAGTACGCGCCAGAAGTCGAGCGGGTCGCCGGCGCGCAGCTTGGTGGCCGAGCGGCGGCCCCGGCGCAAGCCCACGCCGCCCACCAGCTTGTCCAGCAGCCCCCGGATGCGCCAGAGCCAGTCGACTTTGTACCAGCCCCGCTCGCCCCCAATGGCCCACACGTTGCGCAGCACCTCCTGGGGCGGCCGCGTAAAGCGCAGGCGCTGGCGGTCCTGGAGCAGGCCGTGCTGGGGTATCTGAATGTGGTCCATGTAGCCCTGGGGCATCACGCCGCTGCTCAGCGCGTCGCTCCAGCTGCTGACCACTTCGTTCTGCTCAATGCGCTGAAAGGCCAACTCTACCGCGGCCCGGTAGGGCATGCAGGGGTGGGGCACTACGGCCTGAATGCTGCGGCGTGGGTTCACCATGGTATCGTTGCGCAGACTTTCCACCAGGCTTTGGGCCAGGGAAAAGGTAGTGCTGGTAACCAGGTACAGCCACCACGACGAGAGCCGCGGCGTGAGCACCGGCACCGTGATAATGTAGCGCCGGAGCCCGCGCACCTGAGCCAGCCCCAGCAGCATCTGGCGGTAGGTCAGCACGTCGGGGCCACCAATATCAAACGACTGGCTAAGGCAAGCGGGGTTGTCGAGGACGGCCAGCAGGTAGTGCATCACGTCGCGGATGCCGATGGGCTGGCAGCGCGAGTTCAGCCAGCGAGGGGTCACCATCACGGGCAACTTGTCGACCAGGTCGCGGATAATCTCAAATGAAGCTGAGCCGGAACCGATGATAATGCTGGCCCGCAGCACCGTGAGAGCCGCTTTATCGGCGCGGCGCAATTCCTTTTCCACGGCCTTGCGGGAGCGAAGATGCACGCTCAGGGCCCGGTCGTTGGCAATGCCGGAAAGGTAGATAACCTGCCGGCAGCTGGTGCGGTTGAGGTAGCGGGTAAAGTGCCGGGCCGACTCCTGCTCCAGCCGGAAAAAGTCCTTGTTGTGCCCGCTCATGGAGTGCACCAGGTAGTAGGCCGCCTCAATGTCGGTGGGCAGCTGCGCCAGTGAATCGGGCTTCAGCAAGTCGCCCTGCGCTACCGTAACGTGGCTGCGCAACCGTTCGGGCAGCTCAAAGCGGCGGGCGTCGCGCACTAGGCAGGTTACGTGGTGGCCGGCTTCCACCAGCAGCGGCAACAGCCGTTGGCCGATGTAGCCATTGGCGCCAGTAAGTAGAATATTCATGGCAGCAGCAAACGGTTCAGGTGTCTAACTGCTTTCAGTAACAGGAAGTTATGAGAGGCTGCTTTTCAAGGAAAGGCAACCTGGGTAGGCGTAGGGCGAGGAAAAGGAACCAGGTAGGGCGGGGTTTGGGCTTGAGAAGGGCAACACGACCCGTTCTGCGCTATGTGAAAAGTCTTGTGGGTAGTAATTCAGCGGAACATCATGGCGAGCCTTCTGAGCCAGAAGCAGAGACGAAGCATCTTGCTAAGCTGCGTGAACTGTAACATCTTGAATTCAACAACGGCCGTCATGCAGAGGCGGAGCCCAGGCATCTCGCGGGCTGAGGCTGCTAGGCTATTCCTACGGCAGCCAAGCGAGATGCTTCGGCTCCGTCTCTGCATGACAACCGTTTAGGTAATTGTTCACTCAGCCCTGGTCGACGTTAAAACGGTGCTGTTACCCGTGAATAGTAAAAAGAACGGTCATGCTGAGCCCCGCGAAGCATCTCTCCCGCTTCGTTGAGCAAACGCCAGCAGTTAGCTAGCGGGAGAGATGCTTCGCGGGGCTCAGCATGACCGTAGTATGGGAACGTCAGCCCGCGAGATGCTGCACTCTGCTTCGGGGCAGAACCCACGGCGGCGGTTACTCTCCTAACGGTTGCTTCTAGGCGTCAGCACACGAGGGCAACCTTACTTCCGCTTGGGGCGCTTGCGCCGCCGGGCGGCCACCCGCTGCCGCTCCGCCTTGCGCTCAGCCCGGAAAGCCAGGCGCTCCTCCATGCGGCCCATGAGCTGGCGCCGTACGTGGTGGGCCAGGGCCGACAAGGACACCAGTTGGGTCGTACGCAGGAAATTCAGAATGTCGCGGCGGCGGTAGGTGCTGACGCCCGCTAGGCCCTGGGCCAGCAGAAACTGCTTGATTTCCTCCAGGCGCAGCAGCGCTGCCACGGCCGGCCGCTCCACGGTGGCGTTGTACAGGGCCGGGCGGTGCGCGTGCAGCCCCTCACTGGAAGCCACCAGCACGCCTACCCACTCCGGCAGCTGGGGTAGGAGCTTGGGCAGGTGCTTTTCGGTGACTACAAACGTGACGAAATCATAGGCCCGGCCGTAGCACGGCAGTTGCTTGGCCACGCGCTGTAGGGTGTCGGCATCACCTTTCAGCTCGTAGCCGTGCATGAACTGCTCCGTAATGTGGACCACATCGGCGCGGGTAGTGCCGGTGGGCAGCTCATCCACGTACACGCCGCCTTGCAGCAAGGGGTAAAGCAGGGTACGGATTTCCGGGTCGTTCATGGGGGGAGTAGGTAGCCGCCGAAGCGCCCGCAAAGTTCGGCGGAAAGGGCCAACAACGCTACCGGTTTCCTACCTTGAGGAATGAACACGCTATTTGGTCGTTATCAGGCGGCTCCCGTTTTCTATGCGGGCCTGGTGTGGGTGCTTATCGGGGTGTTTGGCAAGGACCACACTACCTTCCTCATACTGGGCTTGCTGTTCATGGTCATGGGGCTGAAGCGAGTAAACCAGCCCCCACAGCAGGAGCCGCCAGACGCGCCAGCGGCGCCGGCTGACCAGTAGGGGCAAGCAGGGGGCGGGCTTTGTCGCTACCTTTGGGGCGTCTCCGTATCGTATTCCGCTATGCCCTTCCCGATGACCTCCCGCCGCTGGCTCTGGCTTTTTCTTTTGGTGCTTGGTGCCGCTTTTTTCTGGCAGCTGGGCAGCTGGGGGCCGCTCGAGAGCAGTGAGGCGCGCTACGCGGAAATCGGGCGGGAAATGCTGGCGGGCCAGGACTGGCTCCACCCGCGCCTGCTCGGGATTCAGCACTTCCACAAGCCCCCGCTCACGTACTGGCTCACGGCCGCCGGCCTGGGCTTGCTGGGCGAAAACACGCTGGGCGTGCGCCTGCTGCCGGTGCTGGCCGTGCTGCTGCAAGTGGGGCTCCTGTACGGGCTGGCGCTGCTGCTGTTCCAGCAGGACCGGGCCCGCGCCCTGGCCGCGGCCGTCATCTACGGCACGCTGCCCGTCGTGCTGATTTCGGCCCTCAACGTCACCACCGACGCCTACCTGGCTACCCTGGAGCTGGCCGCGGCCTACGGTATTCTGCGCTACTACCACGGGGGCGGGGCGCGCTGGCTCTACCTGTTTTGGGTGGGACTGGGGCTGGCCTTTCTTACCAAAGGTCCCGTGGGCTTTGTGCTACCCCTGATGGTGGTTATCGGGTTTTACTTCCGGCAGGGCCAAGCTAAGCGGCCGTTCACCGTGCACCACGCCCTGGGCTTTCTGGTGTTTGCGCTGGTGGGGCTGAGCTGGTATCTGTATCTGATTGGGGAGAATCCGGCTTTTCTGCGCTACTTCCTGTTTGAGCACACGGTGGAGCGCTTTGCCAACGCGGCCACCTTTAACCGGGCCAAGCCGTGGTGGTTTTACCTCGTGCTGGCCCCGGCTACCAGCCTGCCCTGGGCCGTGGCCCTGGTGGTGCGGGCCGGGCGCACGCCCTGGAGCACGGTGCCCCAGCAGTGGCGCAACGTGCTTATTTTCTGGGTGCTGGTGCCGCTGCTGTTCTTCTCCCTGTCCAAGTCCAAGCTGCTGCTTTACGTGCTGCCCATCTTCCCGGGGGTAGTGCTCCTGACGGTGTACTACCTGGGCCGCTGCACCGAGGCCGCCCTGCACCGCTGGTACGTGGGCATCGTGGCGTTTTACGGGCTGCTGCTGGGCGCGCTGTGCTTCCTGCCCATCCTGACCACGGTGGTCAATGTGGGGTTTGAGGTGAAGCCGCTCACGGCCATCTGGCCCGCGGCGGGCATTATTGCGCTGGTGCTCACCCTCACGCTCTGGAACCAGGTGCGCATTGCCCCGCGCCTGCTAGTGGCCACCACCTTGTTCACGGTATTTCTGCTGCTGTCGGCCAAGCCTATTCTGCAGCAGAACGAGCTGGCGTTCAACGGTAGCCGCCCGCTGGCTGCGTTCCTGCGCGGCAAGCAGCTCACTTCCCGCCAGGTGCTCGTGTACGACCAGCTGCTGCCTTCCCTGGCTTTTGAGCTGGGCCAGCTGCCCGTATTCCTCAACGATGGCAACAGCAGCCTCAACCGCGAAACCCAGTTTGAACCCGGCGCCAGCTGGCACCGCTACCTGCTTTACCTCCAGGACCCTACCCAGGAGCCTGCCCTCGGGGCCCTGCTGCTCCAGCACCCGGTACTGCTGGTAAAAGGCGAGCTGAAACCCGAGCGCCGCTGGATGCTGCGCTACTTCACCCACGAGGAAAAGCTAGGCAAGTGGACCGTACGGTGGTAGAGAGCAACCACGCGGAAACGGGTAGCAGTACTGGCCGCCGAAGCACCGCCCGGCCCGAAAACAGAAAAGCCGCTACCAGAGGTAGCGGCTTTTTCTACGGGGTTGCAGTCAGCTATTCTATATCCACCCTACTCCATTCACCAACTGCAACACACCACGCAAAGAGCCTTCCTTTCCAATAAACTCTTTGTGCGCCGTTTGTTATTGAGTCAAAGGTAGATAGGGCCGGGCCCAGTTGGCGGCAACTTTTGGCTAACGGCTACTTCTGCACGGCCAGCGGCGCCTCCCGCCCGACGGACGGCGGCAACCGGGCGGCGCGGTAGCGGCCCCTGGGCCGGCCGCTGCCCCGGCTAGCGGTACACGGCCTCGGCCTTCTCGCGCAGGTTGTAGGCCGAGGACATTACCTCGCCGTAAGCCCCCGCCGAGCGAATAGCCAACAGGTCGCCGCGCCGGGTTTCCGGGAGCAGCACCGCCTTGCCGAACGTATCCGACGACTCGCAGATGGGCCCCACAATGTCGTAGGCCAGCTCCGGGGCCTGGCTGGTCAGGTTCTGGATGAGGTGGAAGCTGCCGTAAAGCGCCGGCCGAATCAGCTCCGTCATGCCGGCATCGAGAATGGCGAAACGGGTTTGCTGGCTTTCCTTCACGTAGAGCACCCGGCTCATGAGCGTGCCGCACTGGGCCACCACAGCCCGGCCCAGCTCCACGTGCACCTGCTGGCCCGGCCGCCGCTCCAGGTGCTGCTCAAACATGCCGAAGTAGGCGGCAAAGTCCGGAATGGGGTGCTGGTCGGGGCGTTGGTAATCGATGCCCAGGCCCCCGCCCACGTTGAGGTGAGGCAACTGGTGGCCGCGCCCTTCCAGCCAGGTTTGCAGCTCGTTGAGCTTGCGGCTCAGGTTGGCAAACGCCGACAGCTCCGTAATCTGGGAGCCAATGTGGGCGTGCAGACCCACCAGCTCCACGTGGGGCAGGCCGTCGAGCCCGTCGATGACGCCGGCCAGATCGGGCAGACTGATGCCGAACTTGTTGGCATCGAGGCCCGTGGTGATGTAGGCGTGGGTGTGGGCATCCACGTTGGGGTTGATGCGCAGGGCTACCCGGGCCTTCCGACCCTGAGCCCCCGCCAGCTCGTTGAGCACCTGCAGCTCCGGCACCGATTCGGCGTTAAAGCAGAAGATATCGGCGGCCAGGGCGCGGCTGATTTCCGCATCGGACTTGCCCACCCCCGCAAACACCACGTGGTCCGGCGCGAAGCCGGCCTCCAGGGCGCGCTGCACTTCGCCGCCGCTCACGCAGTCGGCCCCCAGCCCGGCCTGCTGAATGCGCCGCAGAATGGGCAAGTTGGAGTTGGCTTTCAGGGCGTAGTGCACCTGAAAGTTACCCGGCCGGGCCGCCGCCGTAAGCGCCGCCAGGGTCTGGTCCAGCAGTTGCAGGTCGTAGTAGTAGAAAGGCGTGGGCTGCTGGGCAAGCTCCGCCGGAAGTTGGAATGACATTGGATTAGGTGCGAGAGGCGAAAACGACAAGCTAGAAGCCGGCTTCCTCTTCAACTGAGGAAAAAGGCCCGTTCTTCAGCTCTAAAAACAAACCTGGTTAGCGCTGGAAAACGCCGGCATTCAGGGCCTGCAAGGCGCGAACCTTGTCGTTGGTATGCACCAGAATGCTGATGTTATTGGGCGAGCCGCCGTAGCTAATCATGCGAACGGGAATGTCCTTCAGGGCTGCAAAGGCCTGGTTGGCAGCCCCGTGCGCTTCCTGCCCCAGGCTGCCTACCAAACAGATGATGGACTGATTATCATCTACTTCCACGGTGCCGAAGCGCTGCAGCTCCCCCAGAATCTGGGGTAGGCGCGTGGCGTCGTCGATGGTCAGGGACACGGCTACCTCGGAGGTGGTAATCATGTCGATGGAAGTGCGGTAACGCTCGAAAATCTCGAACAGGCTGCGCAGGAAACCGTGGGCCAGTAGCATCCGGCTCGACTTCACGTTGATGGCCGTAATGCCATCCTTAGCCGCTACGGCCTTGATGGCCTCGGCCCCGGTTTTGGCCGAAATCAGGGTGCCGGGCGCCTCGGGCTGCATGGTGTTAAGCAGGCGCACCGGAATGCCGTGCTGGCGGGCCGGCAGCACCGAGCTGGGGTGCAGGATCTTGGCCCCGAAATACGCCAGCTCCGCCGCCTCGTCAAACGACAGCTCCCGGATGGGGTAGGTGCCCTGCACGATGCGCGGGTCGTTGTTGTGCAGGCCGTCGATGTCGGTCCAGATCTGGATTTCCTCGGCTTCCACGGCCGCCCCAATCAGGGAAGCGGAGTAGTCGGAGCCCCCGCGCTTGAGGTTGTCGATGTGGCCCTGGGCGCTGCGGCAGATGTAGCCCTGGGTAATAAACAGCTGCTCAGCGGCGTAGGGCGCCAGCGTGGCGGCCAGGTGCTCCCGGATGTAGGCCGCGTCGGGTTCCTCATCCACATCCAGACGCATAAAGTCCAGGGCCGGCAGCAGCACGGCCGGGCGGTGCAGCACCTGCGTTACGTAGCGGTGCACGAGCAAGGTGCTCAGCAGCTCGCCCTGGGCCAGAATCACCCGTTCGCCATCGGCGGAAAGTGGGGCCGAAGTCAGGCGGAGTACCGTGTCGAAGTGCTGGTTTAGCGCCTCAATGGTGGCTTCGGCGGTGGCTGCCTCCGGAAGCAGCTCGCGGGCTACCTCGTGGTAGCGCTGGCGCAGGGCCTCCAGGCGGGCGGTAGCAGCGGTAGTATCGCCGGCGTACAGCAGGGTAGCAATTTCAACCAGGGCGTTGGTGGTGCCGCTCATGGCCGAGAGTACCACGATGCGGCGCTGCAAGTGCGGGGCATGTACCAACTCGGCTACTTCGCGCATCCGCTGCGGCGACCCAACGGACGTGCCGCCAAACTTTAGAATTTTCATAAACGGTGAAAAACGGGAGATAAGTGGCGCAGAAAAGCCCGTAAGGTTGCGGGCAGGAATGAAAAAAAGCGCCGATCCTGGGCAGGACCGGCGCTTAGAGGTTCAGTAGGAAGGCTACAGCGAACAGGTGCGACGGTCAGGTCGGGTTGCGTTTCTTCGATTTCTTGACCATCAACAGGCCCGCCGCCAGGGGCAGGGCTACCCGTTTGCCCGGCGCTACGTTCGTCTGCACGGCCGCTACCCCGGCCGAAGCCCGCCGCGCGGTGGTACAGAAGAAACAAGCAGTGTTCGTCATGGTGAAAAAGCAACCGCCGCAGCTTAGGAGCCGCCGCGCTTTTGCGGCCGCAAGTACGGAGTTTCCGCGAAAAATTTCAGCAGCCGGCAGCAGAAAGTTTAAGCCACAACTTCACCTATAGCAGCACTTCCAGCGTGAGTGTCGGCAGCACCAGCAGCCGCCGGCCGCTGATACGCATGGTGTTGTCGGCGTAAGTAGCCTGAAAACCGTTGGCTACGAACAGCTGAATGCCGGTGCGCAGCTGCTCATGAAACCGCACGTTGGCCCCAAAGCTGCCACTTACGTTCAGGTCGCGGACGGTGCCGCGCTGCCCGTGCTGGTTCCAGTGGTAACCGGTGTAAAGACTGCCAAAACCCACGGTGGGCTCCAGCCAGGCCAGGCGGCTGGGCAGGTAGTACACAATCTGCCCGATGCCGGCGTTGCTGTATTCCTGCGGCACAGTACCGTCGGAGGTGCGTACGCCGGCCAGCTTCAGGCCGAAGCGAGGTGTCAGGCGGGCCTCGGCCAGTAGCCCAGCGGTGCGGTAAGATCCTAGCGCGCCCAGGGCTACGCGGTACGGCGCAGGCGGGGCGGGGGCTTGCGCCTGGGCGTAGAAAGGACAAAAACCAGCGGCCAGCAGGAGCAGGAGGTGTTTCATACGCAACGCGGATAACTAAACGTGGATAACAAGCTAAGCCGCAATATAGCGGAATCAGCTTGTTGCGTGGAAAACAGCTCAGACAGTCCTGTATGGACAATTTCTTCACCCCATGAGCCGGGCAGCGCAGTTGTTGGCGTCGGTACGGAGGTTATTCTACCGCACCGGCTTCGGGATAACCGGCAGGCTCTCGTGGCCCTCGGCATCCACTGACACTACCCCGAAAATGTAGTTGTCCTTGCTGTGGGGTAGGTCGGCCTTGGTGTCGGTTACGAAGAACTTCTGCTGCCACTCCGGGGCGCTGGTTTCGCGCATGAGCACGTAGTAGCCGGCCGGTTTCTCGCCCATTTTGGGGGCTTCCCATTTCAGTTCGGTGCGGTTCGTGAGGTTGGCCGTAAGCACGCCCACGTTTTCGGGCGCGGCGGGGGCAAGGGCCAGGGAGGCCAGGGTGGCCAGGTTCACGCCGGTGTTGCGCCGCAGGTAGGGAAAGTCCATGAACTTGGCATGGTCGCCGTACTCCGTGCCGCTTTCCGTGCGCAAATCCTGGTGCTGGTGGCGGAAGTCCTCGTTCATTTCTGAGAAGCGCACCGCCGTAAAGCCCTGCTGGTTGAAGGGCGTATGGTCGCCGCCGCGCAGGAACCGGTCGGGGCGGTACTCCAGCACTACCTCGTGACCGGGCACGTACTGCTGGCAGGCCAGGCGGGTGTAGCGGGCCAGGTTGCGGCTGGGCGAGTCGTTTTCCGAGGACAGCGTGCGGCGCACCCGGGCCTCGTCGGCGGTTTCGGTGGCGGGCACGCCCTCGCTGAACACGCGCAGGCGCTTGTCGTCCTTGATTTCCGGGTCGTGACCCGAGGAGTTGCCCATGATGTCGTTGTTGAGCATGGCCACCAAGTTCCAGCCCTCTTTCTTCGCCCGCTTAGCCAGGTGAGTCGAGCCGTAGAGGCCCTGTTCCTCGCCCTGCACGGCCACGAAAATGATGGTCGCCGGAAACTGCTGCCGCGACATCACCCGGGCCAGCTCCATTACGGCCACCGTGCCGGAGCCGTCGTCGTTGGCACCGGGCGCGTCGGCCGTGGCGTTCATCACGTCGGTCACGCGCGAGTCGATGTGGCCGCTGACGATGAAGATGCGCTTATCGGTGGGGTCGGTGCCGGGCAGCGTGGCCATGACGTTAGCCATGAGCACGGGCCGGTCGATGCGGCGGCCGTCGGGCTTGATGGTGAAGGTATCCTGCTCCACCTTCAGGCGGCCCCCGCTGGCTTTGCTGTACTTCCTGAACTCACTTTCCACCCAGTTACGAGAAGCCCCAATGCCGCGCTTTTTGCTTTTGGTATCCGAAAGGGTGTGGCGCGTGCCAAAGCTCACGAGCTTGTCAATGTCCTCGCGCAGGTTTTTCTCCGAAATGTCCTGCACCATCTTCGTGATAAGCGGATCGGGGGTAGCGGTGGGTTTGGTTTGGGCAAAGGCGGAGGCGCTGAGGCCCAGGGAAAGCAAAAGCAGCGTAGAACGGCGCATGGTTGGAGCTAAGGTCAGATAGGGGATTAGGCAAGAGACGCGCAACCGCAGCTGCACGTTGCGGCGCAAGGTAAGGCCCGCGCCCGGTTAGCCAGGTATAAGTTATGGGCCAAGCCGGACCCAGCTACGCACCCCTAGCATCTGCTTCCCTCGGTTATCTTGAACAGCGCGCAGCGGTTATTCCAAGGATTCTTACTACCCCAACGCCGCGGAGGCAGTCCTTCGCTAGGCTCAGCCTAACCGAAGAGGGCAGCATTTCATCCTCCCAATTACGCCTCCAGCACCGACACCAGGGCGCTGGCGGCATTGCCCCCGAAGCCCGCCGCATTCACCAAGATGCGCCGGATGGGCCGCGCCGCGGCGGTGGCTATATCCGTAAGAAAAGGTGGTGCGGGCCAGTGCTGAGTAGCCAGCACGTGCAGGGCAAAGTCGAGGCTCAGGGCTGCCGATGCGCCCAGCGTGTGGCCGATCAGCCATTTGTTCGATAAGAGAAGGGGCAGTGGCTCCCCGAAAACAGCCCGTAAGGCGGCCCGCTCGGCCGCGTCGCCGGCGGGGGTGCCGGGGCTATGCAGCACCACGGCATCTACTTCGGCTGGGGTTACCTTTGCCTGAGCCAGGGCCCGGCCAATGGCCTGCTGAAAGTGCTGACCGTCGGGCGAAAGGCCGGTTTTGCTACCGATGGCCTCGAAGCCAAACCCCACGCTTTCCAGCACAAACACCGGTTCTGCTGACTGCTCCGAGGCTAGTTGCTGCCGGCTTACTTTTTCCAGGGCAAACACGGCGGCGCCTTCTCCCAGCACAAAGGTGGAAGGCCGGCCCGCGCCCGGCCGGCAGGGCCACTCGGTTGCGGGGTGAGGTGAATAGATGCCGATAGCCCGCATCTGGGCCAGGGTAAAGCGCGTAAGCGGTGCTTCAGTGCCGCCCGCCAGAAAACGGGTAGCCATGCCCGCGCGCAGCCACGCCATAGCATTGCCCAGGGCCTGAAACGCGCTGCTGCAAGTGCTGGAGTGGCTGAGCGCGGCGCCCCCGGTGCTGCCCGCATCATAGGCCACCCAACTGGCTACGTTGCCCAGGGTAGTAAACGGGGAAGCCGCGGCGGGTACGCTCCCCGCGGCCAGAAACTCGGCGTGGAAATCCTCGAGCCGCTGGGTGGCGCCCCGGCTGGAGCCCATGCTCACGGCCAGCGGCCGGTTCGGCGCATCCCCGGAGCCTGGGCTCCAGCCGGCCGCCGCCGTGGCCTGGCGGGCCGCCAGCAAGCCCAGCAGCACCGTCCGGTCGAGCTGACGATAGGCCGGGACGTCGCGGCGCAGCTGGGTTACGGCAGCTTCGGCCCCGGCGGGTAGGGCCGCTACGGGTAGGCTGGTTGCGTGGGTAGAGAAGGGCGAGGCATCGGCGGGTAGGGTAGGCAACAGGCCCAGCGCCGAAACCCGCCCCCGGCCCCGAATGACAATCAGGTCTTCAGCAAGCGGTTCAGTCATGCAGATATTCAGGCAGGGTAGGAGCGGGCCGAAAGTTCAGGACCAGTTCGCGCAGCTGGCGCAGTACGTTATAAAGTAGCTCCAGCTCCGCCGGAGTAGTGCAGTATGGAGGCAGCAGGTACACCACGTTGCCCAGGGGGCGCAGCACCACATGGTTATCAAGGGCGAGCTGGTAGAAGGCGTCGCGCAGGCGGCTGAAGTAGCTGGTGCCCTCGCCGGGGTCGTACTCCACGGCCAGGATGGTGCCGCGGTGGCGCACCTGCCGGATGCCCGGCAAGGCCTCTATTTCCTGGCGGAAAGCGGCGTGAGCCGCCGCCATGCGCTGGCGCTGCTGGGTGCACTGCTCGGCGCGGGTTAGCTCCAGACTGGCCAGGGCGGCGGCGCAGGCCACGGGGTTCGCGGTGTAGGAGTGGCCGTGAAACAGGGCCCGCATCTTGTCGTCGCTCAGAAAAGCGTTGTAGATGGGGGCCGCGCAGGTAGTCAGGCCCATGGCCAGGGTGCCGCCGGTCAGGCCCTTGGAAAAGCACATGATGTCGGGCTGCTCCTGAAGAAGGCTGCTGGCAAACAGCGGGCCGGTGCGCCCGAAGCCGGTCATCACCTCATCGGCAATGCAGAGCACCCCGCGCTGGTGGCAGCGGCGCACCAGCTCGTCCAGCACTTCCGGCGAGTACATTACCATGCCCGCCGTGCCCAGCACCAGGGGCTCGAAAATGAAGCCGGCTACCTCAGGCCGTGCGAACAACACCTCGAGCTGGGCCAGCACCTCGGCTTCCCTACCCGGCACGGGCACATCAATAAACTCCACGTCGAAGAGCAGCGGCCAGAAGGGCTGGGTGAAGGCGCCGCGGCTGCTCACGGCCATGGCCCCGAACGTGTCGCCGTGGTAGGAGTCACGGAAGCACAGGAAGGTGCGGCGCTCCGGCTGGCCCAGGTTGTGAAAGTACTGCAGCACCATTTTCAAGGCTACTTCCACGGCCGTCGAGCCGTTGTCGGAATAGAACACGCGGGCCTGGTTGCTGGGTAGAATTTCCAGCAACTGCTCGGCCAGCTCCACGGCGGCCGGGTGCGTGAAGCCGGCAAACAGCACGTGCTCCAGGGTCCGGAGCTGCTCGCTCACGCGCTGGGCAATGTGCGGGTGGGCATGCCCGTGCAAATTCACCCACCACGAGGAAATGCCGTCGAGGTAGCGGGTGCCGTCTTCGGCAATCAGCCAGCTGCCTTCGCCGCGCACAATGGGCACGGCCAGCGGGGCAGTCTGCATTTGGGTATACGGGTGCCACACAACAGAGTGGTCCCGCTCGGAAAGAGTAGGCATGGGAAAGTAGAAATGCAGCGCAAAGCTACAACCAGCCAAGTCGACAAGGGTTGTAGGCAACTCGGCGTGTCCTCCCGAGCATTCAGCATATTAAGCAGCGGTGAGAAATTCGGAATACCCATACATGTTGAGCTCCGATTTTCCTCCCCCTCGGAATGGCATCTATCATCAGATGGAATCAGCGGCAAAACCACTGCCGAAACTCGGCGGCATAACGGCTCACAACCTCGGGCGTGACTTCGGTTTCCGGCCGCACGCGGGGCAGCAGGGGCACGCCGGTATGCTGACTGATAAAGTCCTCGGTGGCGGGGGTAGGCTCGCCGTTGAAGACGAGGCCCCGCACCCGCAGCCCCCGCGCCCGCAGGGCCTCCAGCGTCAAAAGCGTGTGGTTGATACTGCCCAGGTAATTGCGCGACACCACTACCACTTCCAGGGCCAGCTGCTGGGCCAAATCGGCAATCAGGAAGCCTGGGGCCAGGGGCACCAGCAAGCCGCCGGCGCCTTCCACCACCAAGTGGTTACTGGTTTGCGGGAGCTGAAAATCAGTGGGTTGCAGCGTCAGGCCTTCGGCGGCGGCGGCGGCGTGGGGCGAGGCCGGCAGCTGCAGGCGGTACCGCTCGGGCCAGAAGTGGCTTTTGGGGTTACTAACCAAGCTCCGGACCGTGCCCGCATCGGTGGTGGGCTCCAGGCCCGCCTGCACGGGCTTCCAGTAATCGGCCTGCAAAGCCTCGGTGAGGATGGCCGAAACCACGGTTTTGCCGACATCCGTGCCGATGCCGGTGATGAAAAGTCGTTCCAAAGGGGAAAAGAAGGATTAAGCAGCTGAAATGCTTTGTTAAGGCACTCCGTAAAGACGGCAAAGATGCAGGTGGTTCGACTGAAACTTCACAGTGCAACATCAGGCTCTATTTCCCAGCCATTAAGGGCCTTCAAAGTTTTCAAGGTCTTGAGAGTCGGTAGCGCCAACGACTTGGGGGCCGAGCTTGTCATACTCCCGCCAATCTTGCCTTTGGAGTAAATCCGCTTCTTAGTCAGGAAGTTGTAGCTGTATTGTTCCAGCTCAAAATGTTTTCTGTGCGTGCGGGCAAAGTCGGCACCGATTAATTGAAAGTCTGTGCCGTTGTACCGGAATTTATATCCGGTGGCAGTTGAATAGGTAGTCGAGGTTTTATAGGATTCCTGAAAAGTTAATTCTAGTACTCCCCGCTTGATTTCAATTCTAAGAAAAGGATCATTAAGCTCCTCACTATCATCTTCAAGGTCCTGGTCTTCCGGAATGAAAGAGTTGCTTTGTTCTTTTAACTCAAAACCGCCTGTGCCCTCTGACTTCAATAGAATAGCCAGTATTCTAGGCTGACTTTTAACTACTTGTCCTTCGCTGTCTGTTAAAGTAACTGTGGCTTTGTGCTGCAGCACAAGCGCAGCATCCGGCAGCCCATCTTTATTTAAATCTCCAGTGGCACTGTTGTGTATGGTCCAGCCCGAAGGAACAAAATCAGTTAATCGTTGCCCTTTGGCTTTTAGAGTGGGGTAGGAGAAATTCTGCCCGTAGGAAGGAAGAGCTAGAGCGGAGAGTAGAAAAGAAAGAAGTTGTTTCACGCGGGGCGGTTTGTTAGTAATGTTATAAGGAGAATACCACGTAGGCAACAAATGGTCTGGTAAGCACAACCTTACTCTTATGTTAGTGCAATTATTCTTCTCCTGTAATATGCCCCAGTGCCGCCGCTAGCCCATCTATTTCCGCCTCCGTATTGTAAGAATGCAGGATAAGCCGCAGCCGCTCCGTGCCGGCCGGTACCGTGGGAGCCACGATGGGCCGCACGTCGAAGCCGGCTGCCTGGGCCGCTGCTGCTACTTCCCGAACGCGCGCCGGACCCGCCGCCTCGGTAAAGAAAACCGGGTGAATCACATGGCTTTCGGGCGGCACGCGCAGGCCCGGCGCGGCGTTCAGCCGCGCTTTCAGGTAGTCGGAAAGCCTGAAAAGCTGCTCCCGCTCCGCTGATAGGTTAGGGAGCACTTCGTAGGCCGCGGCCAGCGTAGCCACGGAGTGCGGCGCCAGGGCTGTGGTATAGATAAAAGGTCGGCTGAAGTTCAGGAGGTAGTCGCGCAGCAGGGTGGCGCCTACTACGGCGGCGCCCTGGCTGCCCAGGGCCTTACCGAAGGTGAGCACGCGGGCAAACACGTCGTTTTCCAGGCCAAGCGCGGTGACCAGCCCTTCGCCCTGCGGCCCGTACAGCCCGTTGGTGTGGGCCTCATCAACCACCAAATGTAGCCCCCGCGCCCGGCAAAGCGCCGCCAGCTCCACCAACGGGGCCATGTCGCCATCCATAGAATACAGGGACTCCACGGCCACGAACACGGCGCCGGTGGCGCGGGCCAGCTTGCGCTCCACATCGGCCACGTCGTTGTGGCGGAAGCTCCAGGCGGTGGCAAATGAACCCCGGATGCCGTCTTTCACGGAAGCGTGCGAGGCCTCATCGTAAAGAATTGTGTCGCCGCGGCGGGGCACGGCGGCAAAAAAGCCCAGGTTGGCCGCGTAGCCCGAGTTAAACAGCAGCGCCGCTTCGGCCCGGTGAAACCGTGCTAGCTGAGTTTCCAACTGCTCCGCTGCTGCCGAGTTGCCGGTAAGCAGGCGCGAGCCAGTGCTACCCGCCGCACCCCCGGCCGCCAGTAGTGCCTGCTGCACGACCGGATGGTGGCTCAGGCCCAGGTAGTCGTTGGAGCTGAAGTCAACTAGGCCGGCGGGGGGTAGGGTGAGGCGGCGGCGGGCGCCATCAGCCTCCCGCTTGGCCAGGTGCTCGGCGAGCCGCTGGTACAGGGACGAGGAAATCGACATAAAATCGATTAGATAACCGGATAAGAAAGAACCGGGTAAAAAAGAGCTGTCATCCTGAGCTGGTGAAGGACTTTTCTCACCAGAATAGTAATCGTAAGAACTACTGATTCTACTGGGAGCAGGTCCTTCGCCAGCTCAGGATGACAGCTACATTATTCCGGTCATGGCCGTTTAGGCTACTACCGGGGCAGTTTCTTTGCCCAGCACCACGGCTCCTTCCGGCACATCCTTGAACGACTTGCGGGGCTTGAGGCCGAGCAGGGCAAACATCTGCTTGTCGGCGTCGAAGTCGGGGTTGGGGGTCGTGAGCAGCTTCTCGCCCGAGAAGATGGAGTTGGCGCCGGCCAGGAAGCAGAGGGCCTGCTCCGTGACGGGCATTTCCTGGCGGCCAGCCGAGAGGCGCACCATGGTGCGGGGCATCAGGATGCGGGCCGTGCCAATCATGCGCAGCATTTCCCACACGCTCACGCGGGGCTGAGCGGCCAGGGGCGTGCCTTCCACGGGCACCAGCGCATTTACCGGCACCGACTCGGGGTGGGCGGGCAGGGTGGCCAGCGTGTGCAGCATGGCAATGCGGTCCTCGTCGGTTTCGCCCAGGCCGATGATGCCGCCCGAGCACACCGAAATACCGGCTTTGCGCACGTGCTCCAGGGTGTTGAGCCGGTCGTCGTAGGTACGGGTAGTAATGATTTCGGAGTAGTGCTCGGCGCTGGTATCCAGGTTGTGGTTGTAGGCGTAGAGGCCCGCTTCCTTGAGGCGCTCGGCCTGGTACTCGTTCAGCATGCCCAGGGTGCAGCACACTTCCAGCCCGATGTTGTTGACCTCCGTTACCATGTTCAGCACCCGGTCGAAGTCGCGGTTGTCGCGGACTTCGCGCCAGGCGGCGCCCATGCAGAAGCGGGTGCTGCCGCCCTCTTTGGCGCGCTGGGCGGCGGCCAGCACTTCGGCGTCGGGCAGAAGCTTGTGGGCCTGCACACCGGTGTGGTAGCGGGCTGCCTGGGGGCAGTAAGCGCAATCCTCGGGGCAGCCGCCGGTTTTCACGCTCAGCAGGGTGCACACCTGCACTTCGCCGGTTGCCTGGGTTTCAGCGTGGATGGCGGCAGCCTGGGTAACCAGCTCCAGCACGGGCTGGTTGTAAATGGCTTTTACTTCGTCAAGGGTCCAGTCGGTACGAATCAGCATGGGGCGGGAAGAAGTCGGTTCTGAATTTAGGTAGGGGTGGGCTCCGGCAAAGCAGCCCGCAAGGCCGCTAAAGCTACGTTGCGGGCCGCAAGATACACGAGAAGTACATTCTGAAAGATGAAGCAGCTGCCATTCAGTTGCAACGTATCGTCTCACGCAGGCAAGGCTGCAACTATGGTATAGGCTCGGCTGACGCGCTGAGCAAAGTCAGGATTAACGGATGCGTAATGAAAGAAGCCCTGTTCCAGTATCGAGAGCTGCGCAATAAGCCAAAGATTCAGTTGCTTACCGCTAGTAGTAGCTAGGGCTTCATCCGGGACAATTCGCTGTAAAGCTGACTGTGCTACCTCAACATATTCCACTAGGTTAATCAGATTTTCGAAACTCCAGTTAGCAAAAGAGATTTTCCAGGTAGCTAACAGTGGGTCCAAACTACCTAGCAAGGCTATCAGCCCAGCAAGCAGCTCATTCTCAAAAAAGCACTCGTGCTGAATATGATGTGACCACCAGGCTCGTATAAAAATGCGGACCGCTTCCCGGTCTGCCGTCGGCCACGCTGCCCATCCTGCTTGTATTATTTTGCCAAAGAAAACTTCTTTATCAATTTCTGATTCCGGCTGTATGACCAACTCTAGCAGCCGGGGTAGGAAATACCGGAAATCATTGGTGTTGCCCCACGTGGTCATAGCTTTGAAGGCATAACGCCTTAATTGCTGCTCCGAAAGCTCTGGCAAAGGCACCATCCACAAAATCGTATTCTCTGCCAGAGTAATGCAGCAGGGACACGCATCCGGCAGTTGATGAAGGCGGTAACGAGAAAACTGCCGATATACTTCTGCAAGCGCAGACGTTACGAGATTATTCATAAGATTCCCGCGCAGCCACTTCCCGCAGCACCCGGCACGGATTGCCTGCCGCTACTACTCCCGCCGGAATATCTCGCGTCACGACGCTACCCGCCCCGATAGTAGTGCCCGCGCCAATGCTTACGCCGGGCATCACGAGCACGCCCGCGCCCAGCCACACATTGTCGCCGATGGTAATGGGGCGGGCAAATTCCCAGCCCGCGATGCGCGCTTGCGCTTCCACGGGGTGCCCGGCCGTCGATAACACCACGTTGGGGGCAATGAAGACATTGTCGCCAATGCTGACGGGGGCACAGTCGAGGATGGTGAGGTTGTAATTGGCGTAGCAATTCCGGCCCAGGCGGATGTTGTAGCCGTAGTCGCAGCGGAAGGGTGCCTCCAGGTGCGCGTCGGTTTCGTAGCCCAGGAGCTCGGCCAGTACCTGCTTGTTGAGCTGCACGGGCTCCTGGTTGTAGCGGTGGCAGAGCTGCTTGGCTTGTAGGCGCTCAGCGGTCAGCTCGGGGTCGTTGGCCTGGTACAGCTCGCCGGCCAGCATCTGTTGTTTTTCGGTTGGAGCCATGAGGTAGGAGCGGGGTCTGCAACGGCGCCCGCTTCACCAAGATAATGGCCCTTGCCCAACCCGCAACCGCTCGGCGGCTAGCTGAGGTTGGGAGCGGGTTCCGGGGTAGGGCCGCCGGCCCGGGCGTCGCGGGTGTTTTTCTGCACGGCAATGGCCGCGAACAAGCTCAGCCCGAACGACATGGCGTAGAACCCTTTCTCGCTCAGAGTCAGGGTAGCATTCCACAGGCCCACGGTGAGCAGCACCAGCGTCAGCAGGACGGAAAACCAGCTCAGCCCGTAGTAAATGCCCGTCACGGGAATGCCTTCCAGCTGGTCGCGCACTGATTTTTGCAGGGAAATGGCCGCGAACAGGCCGTACATGAGCACGGTGAAATAATAGCCTTTCTCGTTCAGCGGCATTTGCGCGTTCCACAGGCCAATGATAAAAGCGCAGAACCCCACCAGCAGGGCTACCCAGGAAGCGGCAATGAAGGCATTGGAGGGTTTCGTGTTCATCTCAGGAAGGCGCCGGGTGGATAAGGTTGGTTTGGTAAACCCGACTGCCCAAACGTAGCGGGTGCTCACCAGCCTGTCCACCGAATTATCACCCTCGTCAGACTTTTCGCCCAATCCTGATTCTGAGCCGCCTACCTGTGTTGCGCGCTGGGTGCCCGCCGGCTGTATTTTTCATGAAAAGTGCGAAATCAGTCCGGAAAACAAGCTAATGCGCAAGTGTAGCCCGCAGAAGTTAGCGCAGCTTTGTCAATACCAGGTGGCAGAACTTACCTGGTGAAAACCCGAAAATCAGACTTTGTAAAGAGGCTCACTAGACCGGTTGAGCGTAGCAGTTTCGCTGAAAAAGAGGAAGCCGTTTCCTGCAAGGAAACGGCTTCCTCTTTTTCAGAGGGGTTGCGTGCTGGTTTAGGAGCGTTTTCCGGGGCGGCTGGCACCCCGGGTGCCGCGGCTGCTGGTTTTGCCTTTCGGCGGGCCATCCGTTCCTTTCGGGCCTTTGCCGGGGGCCAGGCCGCGCGGACGAGTGCCGGCTCCGGTGCGGGCCCCGGCCGGGCGGCTGGCTTTCCCAAAACCAGGGCCATCGGGCCGGACGCCGGTGGCGGGCCCGGCGGGGCGGCCCGGACCGGTGGGCCACTCCGTGGGGGCCGTAGAAGCCGGAGCGGGCCGCCCGGCGGCCCGTTTGCCAGTAGGCTTTTCCACCCAGGCGCCGGCTGGTTTGGCGCGGCCGGGAGCATCCGAGGGGCTTTTGGGGGCAGTGCCTTTGCGCGCCGGACGGTCGGCCCAGAACTCGGCGGAGGAAGGGCGCTTGCGCCGCCGGGGCGAGGAGCCGTCATCGGTGCCGTCGGAGTCCTTGATCATCTCCATCAGCACTTTCAGCTCCTTCTCCTTCAGCTCCCGCCATTCGCCCACGCCCAGGCCCTTCACGTTAATGTTCATTACCCGGATGCGCTCCAACTGCACTACCTCGTAGCCGAAGTACTCGCACATGCGCCGGATCTGGCGGTTGAGGCCTTGCACCAGAATAATGCGGAAGATGTAGGGTGTTTCCTTGGTTACTTTGCAGGGCTGGGTCATGGTGCCCCCAATCGGGACGCCGTTGGCCATGCCCTCAATAAACAGGTCGTTGATGGGCTTGTCGACCATCACAATGTATTCCTTCTCGTGCTTGTTGCCGGCGCGCAGAATCTTGTTGACAATGTCGCCGTTGCTGGTGAGCAGAATCAAGCCCTGCGAATCCCGGTCGAGGCGGCCGATGGGGAAGATGCGCACCGAGTGCTTAATGGCCCGGATAATGTTGTCCTTGATGCCAGTATCGGTGGTAGAAATAATGCCCGGCGGCTTGTTGTAGGCAATGTACACGGCATCTTCCTCGGCCCGCGGCTCAATGAGGTTGCCGTTCACCGACACCCGGTCTTTGCTGGTTACCTGGTCGCCGATGTTGGCCCGTTTGCCGTTGATCAACACGTTGCCCTGCTCGATAAAGCGGTCGGCCTCCCGGCGGGAGCAGACGCCGCTTTCGCTGATGTATTTATTGAGACGAGTAGGCATGAGCAACGGATGTTGAGGGCAAAAACAGAAATAGTCCGCCCCGGCAAACCAGCCGGGCGGACCACAAAGATACGGCGGAAGTAAGTGAACCCCGGCTTCCTACCCCAAAGAACCGCCGGTAACCGCTCCGGCCATCAGCCGGCCACGAAGTAGCGCTGGATGGCCTCGTCCAGCTCCGCAGGCACCGAATCGGTGGGCTTTACCTGTAGCTCCGCCCGGGGGGAGGTAGCGGCTTGCGCGGTGTAGGTGCCGCTGCGATGGTTAAAAGCCAACTGCCCCTGCCGGAACTCCCGCTGCTGCTCCGTTCCGTTCTCGGACATGGACACAAACTCCAGCTTTTCCAGGTGGTGGCTGGCCTTGTCGAATTGAAACCAGAAATACAGCTGGGCCGGGTCGTCGCTCTGCACGTCCAGGGCTTTGATTTCTAGTAGAGAAAAATCCTCGGCTTCGAGCAGGAACAGGGGCTTATAGGCAATGGGCATGGGAGAGAAGTAGTAGATGAAGAGTAGCCAAAATCTGTAGACAGGAACTTGCCGGATAAGGTTACCTTAATACCTACGGCGCTAGCAAATCAAGCGCCCGTAAGTAATGCCGTGACCAAATGCCGCGTGCCTATTCCCGCCGCTGGGATACACAGCTGTAGTGCGCGGCTCCTCCGCTATTACTTCTCCTCCGCCAGCCATTGCATGGCCTGGTACTGGCCAGGACCTACGAACAAACGCAGCACATCGTCGGTGAGGCGGAGGCCGTTGGCGCTGTTGGTCAGGAAAAGCAGGGTTTCCTTGGTATCGGGAAAGGTCATGAAAAAGCCGCGAAAGTCGCCATTGTCGCCCCAGTGCCACTGGGCGGGGCCGTGGCTGGTGGTGGCCAGGCCCACGCCACAAGCCCAGGCAATGCGGGCGTCGGTAGGACTGAGCGGCGTAGTGCAGCGGTTGGCCGCGTTGGCCGGGGCAACAAGCAGCTTAGCCGTGGCTGGTCGCAGGCCCTTTCCGTGCAAAATAGCCTGCAGAAACCGGTGGTAGTCGGGGGCCGTGGTGAGCAGGCTGAAGCCGCCATTGGCTTCCGTAAACCGCTTGATTTCGGTGGGTTGCCCGGCTTGGTCGTGGCCGAAAGCCGCGTTGTTGTCGAAGCGCGGCTGCCAGGTAAAGCTGCTGTTTGGCATCTTCAGGGGGCCGAAAACTTCCTGCTGCGCCAGCTGCTCCAAGGATTTGCCGGTTAGGTGCTCCAGGGTTTTCTGCAAGAACACGTACCCTTCACCCGAGTAGCTCCAGCAGCTGTCGGGGGCAAAATTCAGGTGGAGCGCCGAGGTTTTCCAGCTTTCGGCCAGTGGGTAGCCCGCCCAGTTGGGCAGGCCGGTGGTATGGCCCAGCACCATGCGCGCCGTGATGTGGTCGGCGCGGGGTTCGTTTTGCAGGCGCGGGTAGGGGTAGTAGCGCAGCAACGGCTGGTCCAGGTCAAGCCGGCCCTGGTCGTGCAGGCGCAGGGCAGTGTAGGCCAGCACCACTTTCCCCAGCGAAGCCGCCTGAAAAATGGTTTGGGCATCAACGGCCGGCGTGGCGCCAGCCCGGCGCACCCCTAGGCTGTACTGCCGGGTTTCGCCCTTTTTAGAATAAATTAGCTGGATGCCGGCTACGTTTTCCTTCTTGAGCAAAGCCGCTAATTCGGCGTGCTGGGCCAGGGCTCTACCCCCTGAAAACAGCATACAGAGCAGGATACTCAGGAATTTTATCATCGTCAGGAAAAAATAAGACTAAGCAAGTAACCCGGTGCCCCACTAGCCGCCGTGCTACCAGATGAAGCGGCCCGGCGCATGGTTGCCTTTTCGCGGTAAAAAAATGGTTGGCTCCCCTAAGAACCAACGGAAGCGGGCCGCCCCTTTCGGAGCAGCCCGCCAGCAGTCGGCCGTAAAATCCGTGGAATCCGGAAAATCCGTTTCAATCCGTGGTTAGCCCAGCGTGTGGTACACGGCCTGCACGTCGTCGTCCTCTTCAAACTTCTCGATGAGGTTCATTACTTCGTCCAACTGCTCGCCTTCCAGGTGAACGGTGGTGTTGGCTACCCGCTGCAGCTGGGCCGATACTACGTTCAAGCCCTTTTCTTCCAGGGCTTTCTGCATCTGACCGAAATCGGTGAAGGCGGTTTCTACCACAATGAAGTCCTTCACGTTGCCGTGCTCGTCTTCCTCCTGGTCGGCGTACACGTCCTCGGCGCCGGCGTCAATGAGCTCCAGTTCCAGCTCATCAAGGTCGAGGCCTTCGGCGGCCAGCTTGAACACGCCCTTGCGGGTGAACGTGTAGTCGGAGGAGCCGGCCGTGCCCAGGGCGCCGTTGCCGCGGTTGAAGTACATGCGCACGTTGGCCACGGTGCGGGTGGGGTTGTCGGTGGCCGTTTCGATGACGATGGCCACGCCGTGGGGCGCGTAGCCCTCGTACACCACTTCCTGGTAGTCTTTTTCCTCCTTGCTGGAAGCCCGCTTAATGGCCGCTTCCACCCGGTCTTTGGGCATGTTCACGCCCTTGGCGTTCTGCATGGCCGTGCGCAGGCGGGAGTTGGTATCGGGGTTGGGGCCGGATTCTTTCACGGCCATCACGATTTCCCGGCCGATGCGGGTAAAGTCTTTGGACATCCGGTCCCAGCGCTTCATTTTGCGGCCTTTGCGGAATTCAAACGCGCGTCCCATCTATCTATGAGTTGGTGAAATGGTGAAATAGTGAGTTGACATTTCGGCGGGTGGGGCCGAAGGGGCCGCAAGTTAGCAGAAACCCCGGCGGGGCGCAACGCAGCTTCCTGGTAAGGCCCGTGCTTCGGGTTAGGCCATGGAAGCAGGCAAATTCGCAAGTCAGCCGCCGCTCGGAAAGCTTCGTCTGGCCTTGTACGTCGCGTAAGGCCCGGCCGAGCGGCCAGCTACTGCTGCCGGAGCGTGTAGGTGCTCTGGTTGCCGGCGGGGTAGCCCGCCATAACGAGCGTAAGCAGGCCATTGCGCAGCTGAAACGTGCCCTGGTCGGTGCGGGGCTGGCCTTTTTTATCGGTGTAGGAAAAGCTGATGCGGTCGGCGGCGAAGGTAAATCGCCCGTCCTGGTCGAAGCGCATGGTGCCGCCGTTGGCCGCCAGGGTCAGCCGTTTCTGGAAGGTGCCATCGGGGCGGAGCGTGAGCGTGCCGCCTACCCCTTTGGCCGGCAGGGGCACGGGGCTGGTTCCGCGGTCAAGGATGGTGTAGGAGAGGTAGGAATAGGTAGTAAAAAAGGAGGGCGCGAGGCGAGGAACCGCAGTAGCGGCCCGCTGGGCCATCCCGGTGGCCCCGGTCAGCAGCAGGCACCCCAGCAAAAGCAAACGATAAAGCATGGCGCAAGGTAGCGCGTGCCGGCCAGAACCCCGCGCCCGACCGTACCCCGGAGACAGGTAAGAATTCCGGCGCGAGGCGGGCGGGAAGCTCCCGTTTGGCCCTACATTTGGCCTATGCCCACCCTCCTCCGTGACTTAATTCGGCCCGCCGCCGCGCTGCCCCAGGCCGATGTCTGCCTGGTTGGACTTCCCCTCGACTTTGGCACCGTGCTGGAAGGAGGCCGGGCCGGGGCCGCCAACGCCCCGGAAGCCATCCGGCGGGAGTTGCGCCGCTACCACAAAACCTACAACCTGGAGCACCACGTGAGCCTGGAAGCCCTGCGCATTGCCGATGCCGGCAACCTGGATTTGCGCACTACCCCCGACCACGAAGCCAACCACCAAACCATCCGGGCCGAGCTGGCGCGCTTGCTTCACCAGTACCCGAGGGTAGTGGTGCTGGGCGGCTCCCACGACGGTACCTACAGCACGGTGCGGGGCCTGCGCGATGCTACTGCCGGGGCTTCGGTGGGCGGCATCAACCTGGATGCCCACGCCGACGTGAAGGACCGGCCGGGTGTGCTCAGCAGCGGCACACCCTTCGGCAAGCTCCTGCGCGAGGAGGTGCTGGCCGGGGAGCGGTTCACTGAAATTGGGCTGCACTCCAACCTGAATACCCGGGAAGACATTGATTTTTTGCACCAGCAGCAGGCCACCATCGTGCCCCTGGCCCACGTGCAACAGGATGGCATGACCACTTATATGCAGCGGGCGCTCCGCCGCGCCACGGCCCTGGGGCCGGCCTTTGTCAGTTTCGATATGGACGGCTGCGCCGAGGCGTATGCGCCCGCCGTATCGGCGCCCAGCGCCGATGGCTTCACGCCTCGTCAGGCCACGGAAGCCGCATTTCTGGCCGGTAAGGAGCCGGAAGTACTGCTGTTTGAGCTGGTCGAGCTGAACCCCCTCTTCGACCGGGACAACCAAACGGCCCGGCTGGCGGCCACCATCCTGACGGCCTACCTAACGGGGGTAGCCGCTAGCCTGGGCACCTAGTCCGCAGTTGTTTCCCCGACGTGCTTTTCCGCCTGATGGTAGGCGGCTGTCTGCTTTGATTCTGCTATGAACCACTTGTTTACCTGTTTGTTAGCTGGCGCGGTTGCGCTGCCCGCTGCCGCCCAGAAAGCCCCCGGGAAACCCCGCGCGAAACCCGAGCCGGGCCCGGCATTTACCCTGACGTGCACGGGCCGTACGTCGGCCAGCGCCCTGCAAAAGCTCTACTGCGAAACCCGGGACCTGACGCTGCCGGCCCCGCCGGCTGGTACTCCGCTCGTAGTGGATGCCCGCCTGAACGGGGCCATAACGGTGCGAGGCTGGGCCGGAACCACGGTGCGGGTGCGGGCCCGCGTAGAAGGGCGCGCCGCCAGCGAAGCCACGGCCAAAGCCCTGGCCGCCAGTGTCCGCATCAGCTCCCAGAACAACACCCTGCGCGCGGCCCGCCCCTACGAGGCCCTGGAGGGTTGGGAGGTAAGCTACGAAGTGCTGGTGCCCCGCCAGACTGACCTCACCCTGCGCTCCGGCAACGGCCACCTCACGGTGGAAAACGTGCGCGGCGCCCTGCGCTGCGAAAGCACCGCGGGCAACCTCAACTTAAGTGGGGTAGGGGGCGATGTACGCGGCAAAACCACGGCGGGCAGCGTGAACTTAACCCTAACCGGAACGGCCTGGGAAGGCCCGGGCCTCGATGTAAACACCGTGAACGGGAGTATTACCTGGCAATTGCCCGCCGTGTACGCGGCTACCATTATGGCCCGCACGGTGCAAGGACGGGTGCAAGCCGAGCTCAACACCAAGCGCAAAAGTGTGCTGCCCCACAATCTGGTAGCCACGCTGGGCAAGGGCGGGGCGCAACTGCGGGCCGCCACCGTTACGGGAAATGTAACCGTCAAGCAGACTCCCGGTACCTTGGAGCCCCTACCTGCTCCTGAGGAAGGCAAGTAGCCGAAGGGTGTCCGCCTGCCGTGCTGTATATAATCCACAGCCTGAACTGTTCACTGCCCTAACGCCAATCGGCCTCCTACATGCTACTGTAAGAGGCCGATTGGTGTTAGGGCAGTGAGCTAGTAGCGCTCCGGATACCGGACTACTTCATCTGTGCGCGGGCGCTTGGGCAGGGGCGAATCCTTCTGCGGGTAGTCGTTTTGCTTGTGCTTCTGGTAGCGCTTGATCAGCAAAGCCGCGCCGACGAGCGCGCCGAGGCCCGCGGCGGCAATGGCAAACTTCGTACGAATAGGATCGTGGGGCGCCGGGGGCAGGTAGGCCACCCCGTTTTCGTCGAGGCGAGCGGGGTCCTGCACGTAGCGGCCTTGGGCGGGTACTTTAAACTCGTCGGCCAGCTTTTGCAGGCCCGCGGCGGCCTCGGGGCCCTTCACCACAGGGCCGTGTCCGCAGCCAATGGCCCCGGGGCGCAAGGCGGCCAGCGTACGGATGGATTCTCCTACCTGCTGCCAGTTGTAGTTGAACGGAGCCCCCGCCACGCTGATTTTCGGCAACTGCAGCAACAGTTCCGGCACCGACTCGTGGTTGGCCGTGGCGAAGGCATCGGCTCCCAGCAAGGTCCGGTCCTTCTCCCGGAATAGGGCAATCTGGCCGGGGGCGTGGCCCGGCACGTGCAGAATTTGCCAGTCGGGCAGAAAGGGCGGGTCCATGTCGTTTTCGGGCAGGCGCTGCACGTAGTCGCTGAGCTGGAAGGACTGGGGCGGGAAAAACCGGGCCACGAACGCCAGAGAGCCGCCGCTGGCCACGGTTGGGTCGGCGGGTGGGTACACGGCGCGGGCCGTGAGGAAGGGCATTTCCAGGGAGTGCGCCAGCACGGGCACTTTCCAGTGCTCGGCCAGGGCCTGCGCCGAGCCCGAGTGGTCCATGTGGCCGTGGGTCAGAATAATAGCTTCAGGGTGAGTGCCGGGGTAGAAAATCTTGTCGGCAGCCTCAATAATGGCTTTCTCCGAGCCCGGCAAGCCGGTATCAACCAACACCCAGGCCCCCGCATGGCCGGTTTCTATAAAGTATACGTTAACAAAGCGCTGAATAGAAAGCTGGTGAACCCCAGCGGCGACCTTTTCCATGAGTTCAATAGTAGGTGAAACGATACAGTCAGTACGCACCTCATGTGAATTGGGTATGGTAGGCGGAAAAGTTTGCCGCTGTGTCATGGAGAGCCTGTGGCGCATCAAGCCCCTGACAAGAAAGCTAGGTTCATACCTCAACGGCCTACCTCACACTCCTCGCGTCAGGGGCTTGATACGCCATAAGCTGGCAACAATACCGATTAGAAGCACCAAGGCCCGACTGGTTTACCAGTCGGGCCTTGGTGGAAAGCTAAGCGAACGAGCCTTACGCCAGCGCCTCGCGCAGCGCTTGCAGCAGGCGGGTTACGCCTTGCTGCTCACCCCCGGAGCCGAGGTGTACGCGCAGGGTGCGGCGGTTGTAGTCCTGCAGGGCGCGTAGGTCACCGGCGGCCTGGGCATTCTGGAAGGTACCGAAGGTGTAGGGCCGGCCGGGCAGGGGGAGGTCCTGGGCGTGGTCAGTGGTCAGCTGCAGGAACAGGCCGGTATCGGGGCCGCCCTTGTGGTACTGACCCGTGGAGTGCAAAAAGCGCGGGCCGTAGCCCGAGGCCGTGGCAATGTGCAGGCGCTCCTGCACCAGGGCGCGCAGGGCCTGCAGCTCCTGGTTTAGGGCCGGCGTCTCGTGCAGGTAGGCCTGAATGCAGAGGAAGTTACCGGGCTGGCTCTGGCCGAAGAAGTTGCGCAGCACCTCCACCCCGCTACCCCCCGCCACGTTGGCGTAGTAGTCGAGGCCGTTTTCCTGAAGTATCGGGGCAGTTTCCTGGGGTAGGGCGCCCTGCTCCACTACCACCTTCATCAGCTGGTCGGTGGCAGTTTTGGCGGCCTGCACGTTGGGCTGGTCGAAGGGGTTGATTTCGAGCACGGCGCTGGCCACGGCCGTAGCCACTTCCCAACGGAAAAACTCCTGGCCCAAATCCAGGGCATCCTGCATGAGAATGGTGATGACGGGGTGGCCCGCCGCTGCCAGCGCGGCCACCTTGCGGCGGTTTTCCTCGTCGGGCTGGTTTTCGTAGCCCACGTACACGAATACCCGGTCCTGGCCGTACACCTCGGGGCCATTAAGCGGGTCGCCGGCCAGGGGCAGAATGCCCTTGCCCTCCTTGCCCGTGCTTTCGGCAATGAGCTGCTCCAGCCACAGCCCCAGGTCGGTGAGGTTATCGGGCACTACCAGCGTGAGCTTGTCGCGGCCTTGCTGGGCCAGCACGCCCAGGGCCACGCCCAGCTCCAGACCGGGGTTCTGGGCTACCTGGCCCTCGGCGCCAGTAGCGCGCATCATGCCAATGGCGCGCTCTAGCAGCGTTTTAATGTCAATACCGTACAGGGCGGCCGGTACCAGTCCGAAGTAAGAGAGGGCCGAGAAGCGGCCGCCTACCTCGGCAAAGTTCAGGAAGATGCGGCGGTAACCCTCAGCCGTGGCCTGGGTCACGAACTTAGAGCCGGGGTCGGTAATGGCCACGAAGTTCTCGCCGGCTTTATCGCCCTTCAGCTCCTTTAGGCGGGCATAAAAATAGTCGCCGAAAGCCAGGGGCTCGGCCGTAGTGCCCGATTTGCTGGCTACCACGAACAGCGTTTGGGCCAGCGGCACCGACTGCTCAATTTCGCGCACGGTGGCGGGGTTGGTGGTGTCAAGCACCGAAAGGGGGAGGGCATCCGGGCCCTGCTGGAAGGCCTGCTTAAACACGATGGGCGTCATGGTGCTGCCGCCCATGCCCATCACGACGACGTGCTGAAAGCCGGCGGCCTTCACCTCGCGGGCAAACTCCTCAATTTCGCCCACGCGGGGCAGCATGGTTTCGGCCACGCGCAGCCAGCCCATAAAGCTGCGCACGCTCTGTTGGGCCTCCGCATCCTGCACCCACAGGTCGGCCTGTTTCTGCCAGAAGCCGGCCGTAAAGTTGCGGGCGTTGAAGTCCTGAAGTGTGGCGTCGACGGCCGCCTGGAAGGAACCCAGCTGTAGGGCCATGGCGGGGATAGTGGAGGTAGGGTTTTCCATTCGATTCGGGTTCACGGAGTGTCGATGAAGGCGCCGGCCGCCACCTAGGGCCGGGGGCGCTGGTAGTGGGCAAAGGTAGAGAAGTCACTACATAAGATGGTAGCTACCGCGCAATTACCCGCGGAAAGCCCAAATTCTGAAAATCAGCTACCCCGCTGCTCGGTCCTAATACGCAGTCAAACGCCCATCCGGCCGCGTACGTAAGGCGGTCGGATGGGCGTTTGGCAACGGCTTACTGCTATACTCGCGGGCCTCAGGTGTTGGAAGGGGCTACGCTACGGAAGAAGGCCGAAACTTCCTCCGATAGGGAAAGCTTAACCAGTGGGTGCTGGCGGTTGGCTGCTCCGAGCACAAGTAGCAAGAAGAGCGCAAAAAAGCGGAAGAGAGTAGAGAAACGCTGCATAATACAAAAACGTAAGCGGTGAAAGCCAGCCTGGGTGAGCCAGCGCGGGTACATACGGAGAAACTCGATTCAGGTATATGAACGCCGACTATTTATTTGGCGAATCTGCCTTTGCACGCGTCTAACTAGATAATTTACTATGGCTGACACACAAAAAAGCCCCTCGACGAGCAAGAGGCTTTTTCGTGTGCCGAAGCAGAAAATTACTACTGAGCCGTAGTGGCGCCAGTCGTGGTGCCGGTACCACCAGCCGTGGTAGCGCCACCTTCGGTTGTGGTGCCAGCGCCCATGTCCGTGGTAGAGTCGGCGGCGGTGGAAGGCTCCGTTGCGGGCGACTCCGTGGCTGAAGCGTCATCAGCGCCGGTGCCGCCTTCATTGGTCGTGGTAGCGTCGCCGCCGCAAGAAGCGAAAGTGAAGGATGCAGCAGCCAAAGCAAGGAACAGTACTTTTTTCATGGGGTTGGTAGGTTGAGCAGCAGGTAGGGCGCCCGGATGGTGCTTGCCCGCTGCAAGTGAATGTGGCCCTTGATACCGGTGGCTAGTTCAGGTAACCCAATAGAAGTAAATAGAATCTTGCTTTTTTAGTAGTGTTGAGCTTCGCTGCCCGGTTATCTTCAACCCCACCGCCTGCAGAAGTACCAGCCAGCAGAAACATGAAAAAAGCCCTTCAGCTAGCTGAAGGGCTTCTCTAAACTTGATGCTACCCTGGGTTAGCGGCCCGTGGTGCCACCACCAGCCGTGCTGCCACCCGTGGTGGAGCCGCCTGCAGTGCTACCACCAGCCGTTGAACCGCCAGCCGTGCTGCCACCCGTGGTGCTGCCACCAGCGGTAGTGCCCGTGCCACCAGCCGTGCTACCACCAGCTGTGCTACCACCCGCGGTGGAGCCGCCAGCCGTGCTGCCACCCGTGGTAGAGCCGCTAGCACCGGTAGTGCCGCCCGCGCTCTGGTCGCCGTTGCTAGTAGTGCCACCGCCACCCGAGCCCGTGCCCATCGAGCTAGTGTCGCTGCTCATGCCGGCGTCGCCGGAGGCATCCATGGAGCCCGAGCCGCTGCCAGTGGCTTCCGTGCCGGTGCCGCTGCCACCTTCTGAGCCGCTACCGCTGCCGCTTTCCGAGCCGCTGCCACCGCCGCATGAAGCAAATGAGAATGAGGCCGCAGCCAGGGCTAAAAACAGTACTTTTTTCATGGTGTTGGTAGATAAAGAGTGGAATGTCAGAGCTGATTCCGCTTCTGTTAAAAAGGAATCAGGGCTTTATACTCCGAATAAGTAGCAGGTAACCTTTTATTGATTAAAAAAATCTTGTTTTTTTTATATAGTCCAGCTTACGCCGCGTACTGCCCGCCAGAAATAATTAGCACGTAAGGTGTTTATTATCAATATATAACGGTAAGAGCGCGGATAGCAGGAAGCTGAACACTACTATCTGATTTTTATTCCATAGAAGCTGCCTGATCTTCCCCGTCAGAAAATGAAGGCAACTTGGTTAGCAGAACTTGTCAGCGAAGGCCATACCAGAGAAGCGCCTGAACGGGACCTTCTACGCCGGAAAACGACCTTCACGTATTATGGTAGTATGGCAGCCGTAACCCAAAGCGGGCCGTACTACCGCTGCTGCGGAATTGGTGACTTGGACGTCCAGGAAAACTTTATCTTCCCGTCCCAACTCCCACCATCCTACCTCGCCGCTCGCTATGTCGCTTTCTTCCCTTGCTACCCCTGAACTCAACCTCGAAGCCACTTCCCAATCGGGTGGGGCCAGTGCGCCCACTACCCGGCCCATGTACTACGAGTACAAGCCTACGGAAACCGTGCGCGCCCAGCACGGCACAACGCTGCGCTGCAAAACCTGGGAAGCCGAAGCGGCCCTGCGCATGCTCGAAAACAACCTCGACCCGGCCGTAAGCCTGGTGTACGATGAGCTAATTGTGTACGGCGGCGCCGGACGCGCGGCCCGCAACTGGAAGGAGTACCAGACCATCGTCAGGACGCTCAAGAACCTGGAAGCCGACGAAACCATGCTGGTACAGTCGGGCAAGGCGGTAGGCGTGATTCGGACCTGGGCCCACGCCCCGCGGGTACTCATTGCCAACAGCAACCTCGTGCCCGCCTGGAGCACCCAGGAGTACTTCGATGAGCTGGACCGCCTGGGTTTGATGATGTACGGGCAGATGACGGCTGGCTCCTGGATTTACATTGCCACCCAGGGCATCCTGCAGGGCACCTACGAAACCTTTGCCGCCGTGGCCGACAAGCACTTCGGCGGCACGCTGGCCGGCACGGTCACCGTCACGGCCGGCCTGGGCGGCATGAGCGGCGCCCAGCCTTTGGCCGTAACCATGAACGACGGCGTGTGCCTGGTAATTGAGCCCATTGATACCCGCGTGAAGCAAAAGGTGCAGGAAGGCTACCTCGACGAGCAGGCCCGCGACCTGGACCACGCCCTGGCGCTGTGCGAGCAGTACAAGCAGGCGCGCCGGGGCTGGAGCATCGGCCTGACCGGCAACGCTGCTACCGTGCTACCCGAGCTGCTGCAGCGCGGCTACCGCCCCGACATCGTCACCGACCAGACCTCGGCCCACGACCTGATGGACTACATCCCCGAGGGCGACATTAAGGCCGTATTGCAACTGCGCAAAAACAACCCCGAGGAGTTCAGGCGCCGGGCCCTGGCCTCCATCGTGAAGCACTGCCGGGCCATCATCGACCTGCAGGCCGGCGGGGCCGTGGCCCTGGACTACGGCAACAACCTGCGCGGCCAAGCCGAAAAAGGCGGCCTGCAAGTGCGCGACGAACACGGGCAGTTTCTCTACCCCGGCTTCGTGCCCGCGTACATCCGCCCGCTGTTCTGCGAGGGCAAAGGGCCCTTCCGCTGGGCCGCCCTCAGCGGCGACCCCCAGGATATCCTGCGCCTCGACCGCGCCCTCTTGGAAACCTTCCCCGAAAACCGCCTGCTGCGCCGCTGGATTGAGAAGGCCCAGGCCAAAGTGCCTTTCATTGGCCTGCCGGCCCGCGTGTGCTGGCTGGGCTACGGCGAGCGGGAAAAATTTGGCTTGGTCATCAACGACCTGGTGGCCCGCGGCGAGGTGAAAGCCCCCATCGTCATCGGCCGCGACCACCTCGACTGCGGCTCCGTGGCTTCACCCAACCGCGAAACCGAGGGCATGCCGGACGGCTCCGACGCCGTAGCCGACTGGCCCCTGCTCAACGCCCTGGCCAACACAGCCTCCGGTGCCGACTGGGTGAGCCTGCACAACGGCGGCGGCGTGGGCATCGGCAATAGCACCCACGCCGGCATGGTGATAGTAGCCACCGGCACCCCCGAAAAAGCCGAGCGCCTGCGCCGCGTACTCACCACCGACCCCGGCATGGGCGTCTTCCGCCACGCTGACGCCGGCTACGAGCTGGCCCAGCAAGTAGCCGAGGAGCGTGGGGTGAAGATTCCTGCTGGAAAATAACCTCCTAGAAGGAAAAAAGCATATGGGCTTTGAGATAGACACTTACACACTTTACTTCCTTGCGGGCTTTGCCGCACTGATAGTATTCACTTTCATACGAGCAAAGAATCACTGGCAGTGGTAAAATAGCAGGTGAATGTTATCTTGATGGATGCTTCAGACGACTCTCACCTGCCA
>NZ_BMGS01000001.1 GCF_014640315.1 Hymenobacter glacieicola | reverse complement strand
TGGCAGGTGAGAGTCGTCTGAAGCATCCATCAAGATAACATTCACCTGCTATTTTACCACTGCCCAATTCACTATGATTCAGAAAGAATATCAACATCTTACATATTTAAAGATATTTGGTCTATAGTTAGCAATATCGCAATAATATATAAATCATTAGATACTTGGAGAAAACACAAAATTAATGATAGCGAAAATTCATTATTATATGAACTGTATTCAATACGCCATACTTTACACCACCTTTATGAAAGGGTAGATGAATGGTTTTATGAACAAGGCCTACCTCTACTCGGGTACGCTACTTGGGACTATATTATAGATAAAAATGAAAGAATATGTTTTTTTGCAACCTCTAGCTTATCCTCTTCTGCAAAGACAGAAATGAAATATACTTTTCATAATTCACCCGTGAAAAATGGCCCTTATTCTCTTGTTTTAACTGCATACAGCAGAGTTAAAAAGAATGAATTTATAGAACATAGTATAAACATTGCAGAAGCAGTTAAATTAATCAATAAAATACATTGCAATATCGAAAGTAATTTATCCAATATAGTTAACAACAATAGCATTAATCAAAGTAACGGAAACAGCTTTTATACTACTGGCTTTACTACTGCTATTGAGGGTCATATTAATAATCAAATACTAACATTTGGTAAAAGATCAGCTTTCTATGACTACGGCGACATTGCTGAATCATAATGCCGCTCTTTACTATTAAAGTTTCTTACTCTGCCAAATGCGCATTGACGAAATAGACCAGGAAGACGCGGACATTGATTACTTCGCCACCGACGCGGCCGGGCACATCCTGCACGTAGCGTCCGGCGGCGGGATACTGCCCGAATCGGTGGCGGCTTCTCAGGAGGTGCTGCTAGAGCTGCACCAGTATTTTCTGACGCTGCCGGAAACCGATTCGGCGGTGGCGGCGGGGGTAGCCGAGGGCACGGATGAGGGCAGCTACCAGGGCTTCGCGCGCTACGCCCGGCGCGGGCTGTTCTCCTTCGCCAAAACCCGCCTGCACGAGCGCGCCGATACGCGCTACTACCTGGTGGCCCAGCCCCTGCAGCCGCTCACGGTGGCCGACCTGCCGAAGAACATTGCTACCCTTTTGCGCCGCACTCAGGTGCCGGGCGCCGTGGCCGGACAGGCGACGCTTGATGTAGCGGGCATTGCTTAGGGGTAAAGCAAGGTGAAACGGGGCGCGTTGCTGAGCGCCGCGCCGCTCTGCCGCCGACTGAATCTGCTTGGAAGCGGCGACGCGGGGCTCAACACCACGATCTTTACTTTAAAGACGGGGTTTTTCCAGCTCAGCCCTCCAATGCAAGTAAAGTTCTTATCCTTCGCTTGGAAAGCCTTGTTTCCTGCCCAGCTACGGCCGTCGATAGTTTCCTGAAGTAGACGGCAGCAACTGCGCATTAGGAAGTGTAGAGATACTCCTGATTTTATTTACCTTAAGGCCCTTACCCCTTCGGGCCCAGGGAGATAGGTGGGCTGCCGTGCCGAAGTGCTTGCCGGGCACTTGGTTGCTGTTTCGCTGCTGTAGCCTTCTTCTATGAGCCAACTTCCTACCTCGCCGACCCGGCGCGAATTCATTAAGCAAAGCGCGGCCGCGGTGGCCACTTTTATGATTGTGCCGCGCTTTGTCCTCGGGGGCAAAGGCTACACCGCCCCCAGCGACCAGCTGGTAATTGCCGGCGTGGGCGTGGGCGGCAAGGGCGAAAGCGACCTGGCCTCGTTTGCCAAAACGGGCAAAGTCCGCATAGCCTACCTCTGCGACGTGGACGACCGGCGCGCCGCCCGCTCCGCGCAGGCGTTTCCGCAGGCCACGTACTACAAAGACTGGCGGCAGCTGCTGGACAAGGAAGCCAAGAACTTCGATGCCATGTCGGTATCGACGCCCGACCACAACCACGCCGCCGTGACCTTGGCCGCCATGCAGCTGGGCAAGCACGTGTACGTGCAAAAGCCGCTCACCCACGACCTGTACGAGGCCCGCGCCCTCACCGAAGCTGCCAAGCGCCATCAGGTGGTCACGCAGATGGGCAACCAGGGGGCCTCCGGCGACGGGGTGCGCCAGCTCCAGGAGTGGTACGATGCCAACCTCATCGGCAAGGTGCACACGGTGTACTGCTGGACCGACCGGCCCGTCTGGCCCCAGGGTATTGCCTGGCCCACCCCCGCCGCCAGCGTGCCCCCGGAGCTGGACTGGGACCTGTGGCTGGGCACGGCGCCCGCCCGGCCCTACGTCGAGAAGCTGGTGCCTTTTAACTGGCGCGGATGGTGGGAGTACGGCACCGGCGCCCTCGGCGACATGGGCTGCCACCTGCTGGAGGCGCCCTTCCGGGTGCTGGGTTTGCAATACGCCAGCGCCGTGCAGGCCAGCGTGGGCAGCGTGTACGTCGATGAGTTTAAGCGCGGCTACTTCCCCGAGAGCTGCCCGCCCTCCAGCCACGTGACGCTGAAGTTTCCCGAAACCGCCAAAAACAAGCAGGAAGTTACCGTGCACTGGATGGACGGCGGCATTCAGCCCGAACGGCCCGAGGAGCTGGGCGCCAACGAGCTGTTCGGCGACGGGGGCAACGGCATTTTGTTCGTGGGCAAAAAGGGCAAGATGATGGCCAGCACCTACGCCGCCAACCCGCGCCTGCTGCCTACCTCCCGCACCCAGGAAGTGCGCGTGAAACCCAGCGTAGCCCGGGTGCCCGGCGGGGCCGAGGGCCACTACGGCCAGTGGGTGGAGGCCTGCCTGGCCGGCTACGGCAACCACTACGTCAGCTCGCCCTTTGAAACGGCCGGCCCCCTGACCGAGGCCCTGCTGATGGCCAACCTCGCCATTCGGGGCTACGACTTGCCGCGGCCCAAAGCCACCGGCCCCGGCGTCGACTACCCCGGCCGCGGCATTGAGCTGCTCTGGGACCCGAAGCAGCTGCGCGTCACCAACTTTGACGAGGTAAACCAATTTGTGAAGCGCACCTACCGGCCCGGCTGGCAGTAGGCCTGGGCCAAGCCGCGCGCAACAAAGCTGGGGCGCTAAAAACGGTCGTCGTTTACTTCAATCCAGAAATTATCGGGGTCCTGCAAGTACACTTGCTGCACACCGTCGGGGCGAGCGGTGGTTTGCCGGGCCTCGCCGGTCCAGCTGCGGTAGGGCGTGGCCAACTGGTCGAGGCGGGCGGTAAACTTCCGCAGGTTCCTGACCCGGAAGGCTAGGTGCGTATCCTTGGCGTGCTCCTCTACCTTCGCCGCGCCCTGAATGAGGTGCAGCTGACTGCGCGGCCCCAGCCGAAACCAGACGTGGCGCCCGTCGTTGAACGGCTCCGGGATTTGCCGCAGCCCTAGCACGCGCTGATAAAAGTCCGTGCTCTTGCGCAAGTCATAAACGTGGAGGGCGACGTGGTTTATGGCCGGCCGGGTCTGGGCCGCTACCCGGCCGCAGTCACTCAGGGCCAGCACCAGGGCGGCGCCCAAAATCTGGTTGCTACTCATCAGTGTCGCGGGGGTTAGGAACAGACAATGCCTGGGCGTACTGCTGATAAGTACGCTATTTATTGGCAATTCCCCGCTGCCTTCCCTTTGAGCTGAGCGGCGGCCGTGGCGGCGGCGCAACAGTGCACGCCACGGCGGAAGGGCCCGAAATTTCGCCCGCCCAACGGGCAACACCCGCTGGGCGGGCACCACCGGAAAGCTTGCGTCCTGCTTAAGCTGGCGGCCACCGGCCGAAGCAGGGCGCATTCTCTTTTACGGGAGAACCCCGCTTCCGCTATGGCACTGACTTACAGCCTAGCTTTCAGCACTAGGCAGGTATAGCCCTCCGTAGCCCATATCCCACGGGTTTACGACCGATTGGCGGATCATACTCAGGTGTTAGGCCGCTGTTAGGCCGCCGGCCGCCAAGGGCCGCGCTACCCCTACCCTAGCGCTGCCGCAGCAACCACCGGGAGGCTTCCGCCTCGGTTTCGCAGAACTGGTAGGCCAGAAACTTCTCCTGCGACTCCGACAGCACCGACTTCGAGGCCAGGCGGGCAAAAACATCCAGGGGCAACAGCACGGCGGCGTAGCGGTAGGGGCCGTTGCCCACGGCCTGGGGCAGCCACTCCGTCACTACCCAGGTGCGCTCGGCCTCGGTGAAGGGAGTCAGCTCCCGCTGGTCGGCCAGCAGCCTGCTCCAGCGGCGCAGGCGAAGCAGCTGGTCGAGGTGGGTGAGCAGGGCCTTGAAGTCGTCGAGGCGCCGCAGTCCTTTGTGCCAGGTTACTACCGCAAAGCCGGCGGGGTGCGCGGCTAACCGGCCGGCCGCATTTTCAAAATAGTGCGTGGCGCCTGGGAGCATAAGGTAGCGAGCAGAACGAGGGAAGGGAGCAGTCGAATATAGTAGAAAGAAGATGAATGAATCATGGTTCAGCTAGCCCCGAACAAGGTATTTTGAGCCTACGGGATGGGCGTAGCGGAGCGGGCCCCGCCGCCCTGCCGCCACTCTCCGGGCCGTAGTACCTTCCCGTTCGCCTTTCTTCTCTGCGGCTACGCCAACCACCCAACTCCAGCTGCCGGGCCGCGCCAGCTTCCGCACTACTACCCCCGAGGGCTACATCCTGCACTTCTCCGACAATATCGTGCTCTACGCCGCCGGCGACACGGCCCTCTTCGGCGGCGTGCGCCTGCTGACCGACCTTTACCAGCCCCGCGGTGGCCCTGCTGCCCATCGGCGACCAGCACACGATGGGCCCCGGGAGGCGGCGTACGCGGCCCGGCTCCCTTAAAAGGCGGCGGTATGCGGGCCGCTTGCGTATAGCAGGCTATAACTTTTCCCGCTATGGCCACAGATACCTTCTCTACCGGACCCACCGGCGTTTTCGCCCGCATTGAGCATCAAGGGCAGCACCTCACGGTTGTTAAGCTCCAGGAAGCCAACCAGCCCGATCTGCCGGCGCTGCAACAGCGGCTCACTACCGCCCTGGGCCTGGCCCCCGATGCGCTGTTACTGGTGCTACCCACCGAAGGCCAGCCCCTGCTCGGCCAAGGCCCCGCCGAACAGCTCTACAACCACTACCTCTCCACCAATACCGCCGCCGTGGTAGAGCAGCCCTGGCAGCCACTGGAAAAGCGCGGCTAACTTACTTAGGCCGACGGGCTTGCTACTATTTCCAAACACAAAAGAGCCTCCCGCCGCGCTACGCGGCAGGAGGCTCTTTTTCCGGGCCAGCAGGCTTACTTATCGTTTTTGCCAGCCAGCAGCGCTACCAGCACTCCGCCGGCCAGAGCGGCGAAGGCGCCCGTCATGACGGGGTGCATGCTGGCGCGGGTGTAGAGGCTGCGCTTCATGACGTAGCCCGGGTGGTCGCCGTGCACGTGGCCGTCGCGCACTTCGGGGCGGTGCAGGGAGCCGGCGGGGTGGCGGGGCCGCTCGTCGCGGGTCTGGAGCTTCATGTTCACTTTCTCGTTCATAAAGTCCATGGCCCGGGGGAAGTGCTTGTTCAGGGAGCTGAACATCTTGCCGCCACCCCCGATGTACACGTCGCGCTCCGGGTGCTGAGCCGCGTGAATGATGGCGTTAGCAACTTCCTCGGGCTCGTACACGGGCGGCGGCAGCTGGGGCTCCCGATCCATGTAGTTTTTGGCGTGCTGGGGAAACGGCGTATTAATGGCCGAGGGCTTAATCAGGGTAACCGATACGGGGGCTCCCTCCTCTTCCAGTTCCATGCGCAAGGCGTCAGTAAAGCCCTTGATGGCGTGCTTGCTGGCCGAGTACTGGCCCTGGAGCGGAAAGGCAATATCAGAGGCCACGCTGCCCAGGTTAATCAGGGCGCCGCCGTGGCGCTTCAGGTGCTTAATGGCTTCCAGAGAGCCGTTTACCACGCCCCAGTAGTTGGTATCGAACATGCGGCGGCTGTCCTCGTCGCTTACTTCTTCCAGCCGGCCCCAAATGGAAGCGGCGGCGTTGTTAATCCAGGTATCGAAGCCCCCGAACCGCTCCTGGGCGGTAGCGGCAATGCGCTGGATGTCGGGAATGCGGGCCACGTCGGCGGGTACGGTGGCAACCTGGCCCCCGCGCTTGGTCAGGTCGGCGGCTACCTTGCGCAGGTCCTCTTCACTACGGGCGGCCAGCACCAGGTTAGCCCCGGCTTTGGCGGCCATGCGGGCGGTGGCCAGCCCAATGCCGCTGGTAGCGCCGGTAATTACCAGCGTCTGCTTCTTTAGTGGTTTGAGTTTCATAATAGTACAGGTAAGATGCTCAGATCATCTTCCCCATACGACCAGGGCGGGCGCACGGCTACCACATGCCAGAATTATGCGCCCCCTTTCAACTAGCTGGTAGTACCACCCCCAACGCCTCACTCATCACCGCCCGTTCTGCCCCTTCCCCACGGCACGGGGTTGCAGCAGAACGGGCGGCGACTGGCGAGGCTGGCCCGCTGCCTACTGCTGCGGGAGCAGTTCCAGAGCCTGCTCGTTGCCTTGCTGAATGGCCAGGTCGCGGGCCGAGAAGCCGCGCACGTCGCGCAGGGTAGCGTCGGCGCCGGCCTTGAGCAGCAGGGGCACAATGTTGTGGCGGCCGAAGAGGGTAGCAAACATCAGGGCCGTGCCCTCGTTGCCGTTGCGGGCGTTCAGGTCGGCGCCGTTGTCGATGAGCAGCTGGGCAATTTCGGGGTAGCCTTTGAACGCAACGCCCATCAGGGCCGTGTTGCCGCTGGCGTCGTGCACGTTGGGGTTGGCGCCGGCTTGCAGCAGCACTTTGGTGGCTTCGAGGTGACCATCGTAGGCGGCCAGAATCAGGGGCGTGAAGCCGCGGCCATCCTGGTAGTTAACGTCGGCGCCCTCGGCCAGCAGGGTTTGAATCGTGGCGACGTCGCCGTTGCGGGCGGCGTTGGTCAGCAGGTCTTCGGGACGGGAAGAGGTGAAGGACATGGAAAAGATAGGTTGGGTGAAAAGGCAACGCCGGCCGCCGCGGCGCCCAGCGGGCCAAGAACTGGTTAGCTAAACAAAGAAATCGGGAAGTTGGCGATGCGCCGCCCCAATTTTTTGCCGCGGCCGGAAAGTAGTACGGCCGCAGTCCGCAATTGGATCAGGCCTGGTTCAGCGGGCAAAAAGTACGGGGCAGCGCCTGACAAAACGCTGGGTTGCGGGTTACTCACCTCATCCTTTCCTCTGATTTCTTTTCCGCATGGACTTACAACTCACCGCTAAAGTAGCTCTGGTAACGGGCTCCACTGCCGGCATTGGCCTGGCCATTGCCCACCGCTTAGCCGCCGAGGGCGCCGAAGTAATCCTGACGGGCCGCACCGAGGCCCGCCTGGCAGAAGCGCGCACCGCCATTCTGCAGGAAACGCCCACCGCCACCCTGCGCACCGTAGCCGTCGATTTCGGGCGGGCTGAACAAGTTAGTGCGCTGCTAGAGCAGGTGCCCGCCGTGGACATTCTGGTCAATAACGTGGGTATTTTCGAGCCCAAGCCCTTTGCCGACATTTCGGACGAGGATTGGCTGCGCTTTTTTGAGGTGAACGTGCTGAGCGGGGTACGCCTTTCCCGGCAGTATTTCCCCCAGATGCTGGCCAAAAACTGGGGTCGCATCCTGTTTATTTCCAGCGAATCGGCCCTACAGATTCCGGCCGAAATGATTCACTACGGGACTACCAAAACGGCCCAACTGGGCGTGGCCCGCGGCCTGGCCGAACTCACCAAGGGCACTGAAGTCACGGTAAACTCGGTGCTGCCCGGCCCTACCGCCTCGGAAGGAGTAGAAGAGTTTCTGCAGAAGCTGGCCGGCGAGGGTAAAACCCGCGAGCAGGCCGAGCACGAGTTTTTCCGCGACGCCCGCCCCTCGTCCCTGCTTCAGCGCTTTATCAGCCCCGAGGAAATTGCCAATATGGTTGCCTACCTGGCCAGCCCCCTGTCCATTGCCACCAACGGCGCTTCCGTCCGGGTCGATGGCGGCGTTGTCCGCAGCATTGGCTAGGTGGCGAAGTAGTGAGGTAGTAATGAAGTGAGTGGTCCTGTTGTGGCGCGCAAGCCCGCCGACGTCAGCCTCTCTGACCAACGTGCTACCTCCCGGAAACAAGACAAGCCCTTACTTCCCGTGGCCGAGGTAAGGGCTTGTTCCGTTGTAGCGCCAAACATGAGTGCCGAATGCCTGGCTGCCTTGTCGAGCGGTGAGCCTAGCCAGCGCCTACCCTATTGTCCGCACGAGCCACCGGCGGAGCCAGGGCCAGCGGCCCGCCGCGAATGCCAGCTCCACCAGCCAGGGCGCCCGGGCCAGAAGGCGCATCAGCTGGTAGCGGCGGGCCAAGTCGCGGCCGAGGCGGCGCTGCACGGCTTGGTCGTAACGAAACAAGGAGGCGGGGCTGAAATCCTGGCTTGCGCAGCAGCGTTGGGCATGCTCCGCAGCCAGAATTCCGCTGATAACAGCTTTGTCGATGCCGTGGCCCTGGAGCGGATCGATGAGAGCGGCCGCGTCGCCGCAGAGCAGGGCCCGCCGACCGGAAAGGGGCCGCCGGGAGCCGCCCAGCGGCAGGCCAAAGCCCTGCACTGCCCCGAGGAGCTCCGCCGCCCGGAAGCGCCCCGCTAGCTCCGGATGCGTTGTTAGCAGCTGCTGCAGCTCCCGTTTTAAATCCACCTGATGGCGGGCAATATCGGCCGAGAGCATCCCGAAGCCTACATTATAGACCCCGCCTCCCACCGGAAATACCCAACAGTAGCCGGCCCGGTACCGCCGCAGAAACAGAAATTCACTGGTGGTTGCCGGGGCATCGGTGACGCCGCGGTAGTAGGCGCGCACGGCGGCGCAGTGCCGGGCCCGGTTTAGGGGATGGGGCAGCAAACTGCGGCTTACCACGGAATTGGCCCCGTCGCACCCAATCAGGAGGCGGGCGCGCAGTTCGGCCTGGTCATTTAGCTGGGCCACCACAATACCATCCGCTTCGCGCACCTTTTTCACCGTGTAGCCCTCGAAGAGTGTGGTGGTAGCATGACGGCGAACCAGCGTGAGCAGGGCCGCATCAAAATGCAGGCGGGGGCTGTTGAAGGCCGGGGCCTGCCACTGTACGCTCACCTGGGCGCCAGCGGGGGAAAAGAGCCGGCTGGTTTGCACGTCGGTGCGGTGGGCCTGGGTAAGCGCGCGCAGCTCCTGGGCGTATTCGGGTTTCAGGCGGGCCAAGGCCTTGAGCGTAGGGCCCGGAATAGCATCACCGCACACTTTGTCGCGCGGAAACCGGGCCTTGTCAACCAGCGCAACCCGCAGGCCGCTCCCGGCCAGCGCCAGGGCACACGCCGCCCCGGCCGGACCGGCACCAACAATTAGCACGTCGTATTCAGGAGCAGGGGCCACGCCCGAAAGTACGCACCGGCGGCCGCTTGTCCGGCATCCGCTACTTCCGGGGCCGGCGCATTTCCTGCTGGCGCATGGGCATGGCGTCGATGGTAGAGAACAGCTCCGCAGCCGGTAGGGGCTTGGTTTCGCGCCGCTTTACCCCGCCATCTTTGCCCACCAGCAGCACCGTAAATGAGCCACCAGCCACTCCCAGCTGCTGGCGTAGGTAACGCTGGTCGGCGGCGGCAAGCTGGCCCGGATGTACCTCGTACACCACCAGGTCGCGGGCCCTTAGCTCCGCCTTGGCTGGTTGCAGCAACTGCTGCTGCTGGCGCAGCTCGGCGTTATCGGGGGTAGGCGCGCAAAGCAAGAGCACCCGCCGCTGCCACTTGCTGGCCTTGAGCGTAGCGGCCAATGAGCCCGCCGGCAACGCCTGGGCCGGGGCAATTACCGAGGTCAGCCAGCACGTAGCGCAAAGCAGCAGGGCCGAAGAAAAAGCACAAAAGGACATGGCGAAAAAAAGAGAAACGTGAGCGGCGGGGGACCGGCCCGCCTATCCGGCCCGACAACAGCGCCGGCAGAGGAGCGGCGGGCCGGTTATTCTACCGATTGATGGTGGCCCAGGACGGGCACCCCTACCTGCCGGGACAACCACGCAAACACTGCCCGGTACGCCGCCGCCCGCACCGCCGGGGCCGAGAGAAGCACGTCGTGGACGGCGCCGGGTATGGCTTGCACGGTTACGTTGTGGCCGAGGCGCGGGGCCAGGGCGGCAATATGCGCTACCTCCAGCACGATGTCGGTGCGTTTGCAGTCCTCGTGCCAGCTGCGGCCCCTGCCTGTGCGGTCGGAGTGCAGCACCAGCACGGGCAGGGGTAACCCCAGCCCGCGCCGCACCCGGGCCTGCCCCTGCCGAATGGCCCGTAGCCAGCCGGCATTCACGGGAAACACGTGGTTGGGCTTCCAGGCCAGGTCGTATTCCCAGCTGCCGCGGTAAGCCCGGTGCAGGCTTTGCCCGTAGGTAGGAGGCAGACCAGCGGGCAGGGGCAAATCGGGCCAGCGGGCGCCCAGCGCTACGGCCACCGGCACGGCCAGGTGCCGCCGCAGCCACGACTGGTGTAACTCCAGAAACGGGCTGTTCAGAACCAGGGCCGCCAGTTCCGGCGGCCGGCAGTGGGCCGCGTACAGGGCCGTAATAAGCCCCCCGGTAGAGTGGCCGCTGAGCACCACGCGGGGGCTGCCTTCTGCCTGCAGTTGGGTTAAAGCCGCATCTAGGTCAAGGAAATACTCCGACAAAGAGCGCACGTTGTTAGGGCGCTGATGAGGTAGCAAGGCCCGCCCGTACTTCCGCAATTCCAGGGCATAGAAGCGGTAGCCGTGCCGGACGTATTCTGCCGCCATTTCGCGCTGAAAAAAGTAGTCGTTGAACCCGTGCACGTAGAGCACAGCCCGGGGGGTAGGCACGGACGGCTCCTGGCGGCAACGCACGAGTACGGCCCGCACCGCGCCCTCGTAATCATCGGGCTGAGGCAATACCAGCTGTTCGAAGTCGGGCCCGAGCGGGTCGGGTTGGTAGGAAGCGGAAGTAGCGAAGGCAGACGGCATAGCCGCTTTACGGAAAACCAGCTTCGGCCGATAACGCCAGGGCTTTCCACTTCTTGCCGAAAAAAATACTGCTGCTATATAACGAATCATCTATACTACCCGGGGTCGTGCTACCGTTGAGTAGGCCCTGGCAGCCGCGTACCGGCCTGCCGCCCTCTGCCTCCTTCTTTATGCGTCTTTTGCTTCTGCTTGCCGCCGCGCTGCTCGTGGCCCTTTATGCCCGCTCCTCTGCCCGCCGCCCCGAGCCCAATCTTTCTTTTCGCAGTGCGCAGCAGCGCTTCCCGCGGGTGCGCACGGCCTATGACATCCATCAAGCCCCTACGCACGCTTTGCTGCGGCAGCACAGCTTGGCGGCCGAGCGGCTGGAGCTGTTTCTGCGGGCGTTTAAAGTAGGCCGCCGGCTGGAAGTGTGGGGCCGTAACCACGATGAGGGACAGTTTGTGCTCCTGCGCACGTTTCGGCTGGCCGGCACTTCCGGCTCGCTGGGGCCTAAGCGGCAAGCCGGCGACGGACAAGTACCGGAGGGCTTTTACACCATCAACCGGTTTAACCCCGCCAGCAAATACCACCTGTCCCTGGGCCTCGACTACCCCAACGCGGCGGATACCTACCGCAGCGGCTCCCTCGACCCGGGCCAGGACATTTTCATTCATGGCTCCGACGTGACCGTCGGCTGCCTGCCCATCACCGACGCGGGCATCCGGGAGTTGTACGTGCTGGCCGTGGAGGCCCGGGCGGCGGGCCAGGCGGCCATTCCGGTGCACATCTTTCCCTTTGAGCTGACGGCCGACAACCTGGCGCGCCGCATGAACAGCCCGCACTTGCCGTTCTGGCAGCAGTTGGCCCCGGGCTACCAATATTTCGAAGACTGCCACCAACTCCCGGCAATGACCGTGACTGCCGCTGGCCGCTACGCCCTGCTGTAAGCACTCGCCTCCAATTCAGTTAATGCTAAGACCTTATTGTTCAGCTTGTAGCATTAAAATAAGGTTAAAATAATTATAGTATAGATATTTTGAATACATTGAATCCTTCCTTTCACACAACCTCACACACTCTATGAAAATCACCTCCTACCTCCTGATGGGTGGCTTCGCCATGCTAACGGCGCTGAGCGGCTGCTCGGAAAAAGAAGCCGTTGTAAACAACGCCGAAGACATTAGCGCCGACGCCCTCACCCAGATTCGTCAGCTTGGCTTTAGCGCCGATAACGTGCAGCGCGACGAAGATGGTAATTATGTAGTAGAAGGTGACATCGTACTGTCGCCGGCCGATTTGAGCAGCCGCGCCGCCGTGCAGCTGCTGCGCGTGGGCACAGCCGAGCAGTACCGCACCACCAACCTGGTAACGGGCCTGCCGCGCGTTATTACCGTGAGCATTTCCAGCCAGCTGCCCAGCGCCTACGTGGCCGGCCTTGACGAAGCCATTGCCCGTTACAACGCCCAGGGCCTGCAGCTGACCTTCAGCCGGGTTTCTTCGGGCGGCACCATCAGCATTGTGCGCGGTAACGGCAGCTACCTGGCTTCGGCTGGCTTTCCCACCGAAGGCAACCCCTACGGCGAAGTAAAAGTGAACTCCCGCGCCATTGGCAACACGCCGGTACAGGGCTATCTGGCTACCATTCTGGCCCACGAAATCGGCCACTGCATTGGTTTCCGCCACACCGACTATATGGACCGGAGCTACAGCTGCGGCGGCTCAACGGCCAATGAGGGCGCCAGCACCGTGGGCGCCATCCTGATTCCGGGTACGCCCGCCGCGGCCGACCCCAACTCCTGGATGCTGGCGTGCATCGGCTCGGGCCAGAGCCGCCCCTTCAATGCCAACGACCGCACGGCGCTTAGCTACCTCTACTAGCCTGCCAGTGCCCGGCCGCGCTACCTAACCGGCGCCGGTCCGTACCTTGCCAGCGCCGCCGCGGACTTTCCCGCGGCGGCGCTGTTGCGTTATGCCCGATTTTCCAATTCCCAAAAACCTGCGCGATTCAGCCGTCCTCGTTCCTATTTTCCGCGATGCGCAGGGCGAAATGCAGGTAGTTATGGTGCGCCGGGCGGCCTTTGGCGTGCACGCGGGCCAGCTGGCTTTTCCCGGCGGCAAGCACGAGCCCACCGATGCCAGCCTGCAAGCCACTGCCCTGCGCGAGGCCTTCGAGGAAGTACACCTGCCGCCCACCGATGTAGAGGTGCTGGCGGCCCTGCCCACGGTAGATGTGCCCTCCGGCTTTCGTATTGCGCCGTTTCTGGGTCGTATTCGGCGACCAGCCGCCTGGCAGTGGCAGACCTCGGAAATAGATGAGGTGCTGGAAATTCCGCTCCGCCACCTGGCCGACGCGGCCAACCACACCGAGGAAGTCTGGCAGCTAGCCGGCTGGCCCGGCCCATATCTGGTGCCCTTCTACCGGGTAGGAAATGGCTACCAGCTCTGGGGCGCCAGCTACCGCATCATCCAACCCCTGATTCCGCGCCTGCTGGCCGGCGAATGGGAGATGTGAGCTGGTGAATAAGTGAAGTCGTAAGTAAAAAAGCTCGTCATCCTGAGGCGGTAGCCGAAGGACCTCATCACGCAAGAACGAAAATCGTTGTGACGACTTGTGCGAACGTGATAAGGTCATTCGGCTACCGCCTCAAGATGACAGATACTTTATCCACTTTACTCACTCACTCACCGAATCACCGCCTCACTATTTTGGCACGAAATTGCGTTATAACCCGACTGTAGCTCTTTTTGACTTCTATGAAACGACTTTCGTTTTTGCCGCTGCTGCTGGCGTTGCTTTTGCCCGGCGCGGCGCTGGCCCAGCGCGAACAATCCGTGTGGCTGTTTGGTCAGCAGGCCGGGCTGAGCTTCCCGGCCGGCGGGGGCGCGCCTACCCCGCTGCTTACCAGCAAGATGACAACCTACGAAGGCTCGGCGGTGGCTACCAACCAGCAGGGCCAGCTGCTGTTCTACACCAACGGCGAGTTTGTGTTCAACCGCCAGCACCAGGTAATGCCCAACGGTAAAAAGCTGATGGGCTCCAACTCCAGCACCCAAAGTGCTCTGGTGGTGCCCGACCCGGGTAGCGGCAATGTGTTCTACGTCTTCACGGTAGGTGCCCAGGGCGGCAGCAACGGCCTGCGCTACTCCATTGTGGACATGACCCGCGAGAACGGCCTCGGCGACGTACCCCGCGCCAACGCCCTGCTCATTACGCCGGTAGCTGAGAAGCTGGCCGCCGTGCGCCACCAAAACGGCCGCGACGTCTGGATTGTGGCTCACCGCTGGAATTCCAACGCCTTTGTAAGCTTCCTGGTAACGGCCGACGGGGTGCAGAGCAAGCCCATTATGAGCAACGTGGGCAGCATGCACGCCGGCCCCGGCCGCAATGCCATTGGGGCCATGAAGTTTTCCCCCGATGGCAAAAAGCTGGCCGTCGCCCTCTGGCGCGAAGCCAACAAGTACGAGGTGTTCGACTTCGACCGAAGCACGGGCCAGGTGCGCAACGTGAAGGCCTTTGCTCCCTACCCCGAAGCTTACGGGGTAGAATTCTCGCCCGACGGCACCAAGCTCTACGGCTCCAGCAACGGCGAAGGCGGCGGCCAGGCCCAGATCTTCCAGTTCGACCTCAAAACCGGTAAAGCCACGGTAGTCGGCAAATCGGCGAACCGCAAGGTAGGCTCCCTGCAGCGCGCCCCCGACGGCAACATCTACGTGGCCCGCGAGGACAATCTTTTCCTGGGCATCATCCAAAACCCTAACTCGGAGGCCGCCAAGTACATTGATGACGGCCTCAAGCTCGGGGGTCGCCGCAGCAAGCTCGGCCTGCCCAGCTTTATCACCGAGCCAGAGAAGTAGGAAAATGGTGATCCGGTGATTTAGCGAATTACTGAGCTGGTGAGTTGATTGGTGGACAACCCAAGAACTTCCATACACCGCCTGTCACCCTGACGAAAGAAGGACCTTACCCCTCCGGAACGAACATCGTTGTAACAACTTGTTCCGGCGTAATAAGGTCCTTCCTTCGTCAGGATGACAGGCGGTTTTTTACTCACTCACTCACTCACTCACTCACTCACTCACTCACCACTGCACCGCTACTGCGTTTTGCCACCTAGCTTGAACCGCAGAAAGCCGGCGGCTACGGAGAGGTAGGGGTTTTTGGAGGTCAGCAGGCCGGCTACGTCGCGGGTGCTGAGGCCGGCTTCGTACACTTTCGTGGCCAGCGTGAGGCCCAGGGGCACACTTACCCCGTAGCCGGCGCCGCCCGTCACGCCGCTGCTCAGGCGCAGCCAGCGGGTGGGCTTGTAGTCGAGGCCGGCCCCAATGAAGGGCGTGGTGATGTTGCCGGCTACGTTGTTCAGGGGCAAGGTCACATCAAGGCCCGCCTCGAAAAACTCGCTGATGCGCAGCCCCGCGCCCGCCCGCAGCTTGGTGGGTAGCTCGGCCCGACGCTCCTGGCCGGTTTGGTAAGTAAAAAGGCTGTCGGTGCCAGTAGCAAAGATTTCAGCCGCTTCCTTGATGAAGTTGTACGTGCCAATGCCCTCTGACTTTAGCTGCTTCAGCTTCTGGTCGTTGGCCGTGAGCAGGTTGCCTTCCCAGGTCATATGGCCGATGTCCGTCACGGCCACGCCCAGGCGCACGGCCTTGCCCGCTTCCACGGCCAGCCCCAGGTCGAAGCCGTGGCCTTTCCCGACGGGCTGCAGGCCGCTGCCGCCGTTGCGCAGGTTAAAGGTAGGATCGTTAACCATGGCGCCATAGTTCAGGTCGAACACCGGCGACATGGAGCTGTAGGCGCGCAGACTGCCCGGCTGCACCCGAATATCCACGATGCCCACGCCCTGAATGTAGCGGTAGCCTGCCCCCGCCGACACCTGCAGCAGCGGCAGATCGAGCACGCGCGTGCCCCAGGCCAGGTTAAATTCGTTCATTACGGCCAGCTGCAAATCTGTGCCGGCCAGGGCCTCCGTTACCAGGGGCAGGTTGCCGGCGCTGGCCGCGGTGTAAATCGGCGCGTTGCGGCCCAGGAAGGCAATTTCGGCCGCGTTCTGATTTAGGGCCACGTGCCCGGCGCTCCGGACCCGGTTGCTGATGGCAATACCCCCAATTACCGGCAACTGCACGGCCAGGGCCAGGGTAGTAGCATCAGCGTTGAAGTTCAGGGCGTTGTCGGAGGTGAAGGCGCGGGCCAGCTCCTGCTTGTCGGACAGGGTCAGGGTTTGGCTGGTATTGAAGATAAACTTGCCTAACTGCTGGCGCGTCAGCGACTGGGAACCCGCCCCCGCCCCAAACTCCCCGATGGTAAAGGCCACCGTGGAGCCTCCTACCCGCCCCAGGTTGGCGGGATTGATGCCAATGGCCTGGTAGTCGGAGGCAAAGGTGGTAGCCACGCCCCCGCGGCCCGTGGCCGTGAAGTTGCTCAGCTCATTCTGGGCGTAGAGCGGCAGCGCGCTAGCCAGCAGCCCGGCCGTGAGAAGCGAGGTGAAATTTTTGCCCATGATGCAGCGAGGTAAGGACGAGTAGACGGGGCGGCGCGCCCGCGGCTATTTTTTCAAATGTACGATATGGGGTAGTTTGCAGCCGTATTGCTCGGCTGGCGAGCTACTTTTCTCGGTCAGTCTCGTTTCTGCACTCATGGCCAAGCGCTTTTCCGTATCTGAATACACCGACGGCATCCTGGCGGGCAACCGCGTGCTGCTCAGCCGGGCCATCACCCTCGTGGAAAGCACCCTGCCCTCCGACCAGACCCTGGCCCAGCAGGTGCTCGATGCGGTGCTGCCTCACGCCGGGCGCTCAGTGCGGGTAGGTATCACGGGGGTGCCGGGGGTAGGCAAAAGCACGTTCATTGAGGCGCTGGGGCTGCATCTGGTGCGGGAGCAAGGCAAGCGCCTGGCCGTGCTGGCCGTAGACCCCAGTTCCCAGCGCAGCGGCGGCAGCATCCTCGGCGACAAAACCCGCATGAATGAGCTGGCCGCTCACCCCCAGGCCTTTATCCGGCCCTCCCCCGCCGGCCGCAGCCTGGGCGGCGTGACGCGCAGCACCCGCGAGGCCCTGGTGCTCTGCGAAGCGGCGGGCCACGACGTCATTTTTGTGGAAACTGTGGGCGTGGGCCAGAGCGAAACGGCCGTGCACGGCATGGTCGATTTTTTCCTGCTGCTGATGCTGGCCGGGGCCGGCGACGAGCTGCAGGGCATCAAAAAGGGCATCATGGAAATGGCCGACGCCGTGACCATCACCAAGGCCGACGGCGGCAACGAGCAGGCCGCCCGCCGCGCCCGCGCCGAGTACCAGAACGCCCTGCACCTGTTTCCGCTGGCCCCCAGTGCCTGGAGCCCCGTCGTGACGACCAGCTCGGCCGTGTCGGGGGCGGGCGTGCCGGAGGTGTGGGCCGTGGTGGAGCAGTACGTGCAGCAGACCCAGGCCAGCGGCTACTTCCAGCGCCGCCGCCAGGAGCAGAACCTGCACTGGCTCCACGAAACCATCCGCGAAGCCCTGGAAACGCGCTTTTACGCCCGCCCCGACGTAGCCGCCCACCTCCCCGCCCTGCGCCAACAAGTCATGGACGGTCGTAAGTCAGCCTTTGGCGCAGCCGAGGAACTGCTGGGCCTGTAGCTCTCCTTCGGGAGGCTACCGAGCTGTTTTAGCGGTAGCAAAGCAGGTAGCATTCAGCTGCGTCAACAGGCAATATAAAACCGTGGCAGCGGCCCGCCCATTGGCTAAGGCCCGCACACTCTACCACCTTACTGCCCAATAGCACACTTACCAACCGCCTGTCATCCTGAGCTTGCGAAGGACCTTACGAGTACGCTATAACGAGTCGTTGCTACGCTGGCCGTGCTACCGTAATAAGGTCCTTTGCAAGCTCAGGATGACAGAACAGAGGCGTGGAAATGCTGGAATGGCTACCCTTGGCTTATCGTACTACCCCTTCCCTCCCAACGGGAAGCCTCACGCGGTATTGTCAGGCGACGGGCGGGTTTCCCACCAGGCAGGAAACGCTACCGTGTAGAAGAGTAGCGTGCTTAAGCCGGTACCTCCAGCATGACTATCAGCGCGTTGTTGCTAAGAGCCTCCAGTTCAACTTCGGCTACGTCCCACACCGCGAGGCCGTCCTTGGCGTGCAGCAGCCGGCCCTCGGCCTCAAAGGCGCCGGCTAGCACGTAGGCGAAAACCAGGGTACCGGCTTGCGCAGGACGGTAGAGAGCTTCCTGCCGACCCGCAAAACGCCCCAAGCTCAGCGAAAACGGCAACCCGAACGGTTCAGACTGCTCAACCTGGCGGGGTATTACTTCAGCCAACGCGTTTTCTAGTTGCTCAAAGGTGCCCATCCGCGAAGCCCTCGAAGGAGAACACGCTGCTCCGGCTTGATTGGGGCGTGCTCCGGTGGCCGTGCTGCTCGGCAAGGTAGATGCGGCCGGGCGTGTGCTTGCTCATGGTCTTAGGCCAGTTGGTGCAGGGAGTGAATGCTCAGGTAGGGCTGCAGCGAAATCATGTTCGTGAGCACCTCCTCTGTGGCGGCTGGGCCAGCCGCTTCGGATACCAGCAGGAGGCTGCCCACTGTGTCGTGCCAGCGCAGGGGCTCGGAGTAAAAGCTGATGGCTACCTGGTGGCGGGCTTTGTCCTGGAGGTCAGAGGTGATGATTTCGAACTGAAACTGGCTGAACTTCAGGAAGTGCTTGCCCAGGTTATTGACTACATCGGGCACCAGCCCACGGAGCTGCTGGAGGTAGCCTCGGGCGGCAGCACTCACCAGAAAAGGCAACTGGTCTGCCCCTGGTGCCTGCTGCACCAACTCCGCGAACGTGCGGTAGCGGTGCTCCGGATTATACAGCTGAGCCTGCAGCCGAAACTCCTGGTAAGTATCCTCGAACACCAGCTTCTCCCAGGGCTGCACGGAACTGGCGCCGATGACTTTTCGGTAGCAAAGGGTGATAATCCGGTCGGGCATGGCGGCAGTGAAAAGGAAAGCTGTTCGGTTCAGTGAGCTTCCGGGGCTTTCCGGCAAGTGAGCGAGTGAGTGAGTACAGGGCGAACAGGGTGGGCGGTAAGCCAGGGGAATTGCGCGTGCCTTCCGCTGCAAACCACGCCGGCACCGACTTCCGGCCCTCTACTACGCGGCTACCCCGAAGCTGATGGCGAGCTGGAAGCCATCGGTGAGGTTGCCGGTTACGGTGGCCAGCTCCTGGGTCACGCCGTCGCGGAACACGTTGTCGGTGGCATTGGCGGTGTAGCCCGTCAGGCCCTTCTTGTAGCCGTTCACGGCGGCTACGGCCGAGCCGGCGCCCTCGGGAAAGGCAATCTGGGTGACTTTCAGGGAGGTGCCGTTGGCGGCGTACACGTGCACGTGCATGTGGGTAGCGCGGCCCGAGTACCAGCCGGGGAAGATGGAAGTAAACGTTACCTGCCCGTTGCTGTCGGTGGTTTGGCGGCCGCGCAGGAAGTGTACGCCCGTGTAGTTAACGGACTGCATGCCGCTGCCCCCGTACTCGGAGTAGTTGCCCTCGGCGTCGCAGTGCCAGATATCCACCAGCGCCCCGGCCAGGGCTGCGCAGCCGTTGTTGGTGTTGGTAATGGTGATGGTGGCCGTCATCTTGTAGCCCGCGCGGCCGTCGGTAATGTCGCTGCGCACGTAGGAGGCCGGCACTTTGGTGGGGAACGGGCCCTCGGTTTCGGTGGGCGCAACGGCGCAGCTGGTGGTGCCGCCCGTAGTGCCCCCGGTAGTATCCGTAGTGGAGGGCGTAACGGCATCCGACTCTTTACCGCACGCGGCCAGTACGGCCGGCGCCGAAACGGCTCCTATAAATAAGCTTTTCAAAAAAATCTTGCGTTCCATAAGGCGCTCAGGTTAAAGTATTTCGTGATTCAGTACCCGAATTTGCTTCCTACCTGAAGCCTCCCCAATCGGAATCGACCACCCGCCCTTTCGCACCGACAGAACCGTAGTTACCACCTCTGGCTGTTCAGACGCAGCTGCTTGCGCTGGGCGTCTCCCGCGCTGGTTTACGCACTTGCTGACCGCGCCACACCCTTGCCGAACGTTCTATCACCAACAAGGGCCCACTCCTTGCCGGAAGTGGGCCCTTGTTGATGTTAGCCAGGTATCGGGTAAGCGAACTATCAGGACTTGGAGCCCAAACGCTTGAGCATCAGGTAATCCAGGTAGTAAAGGATTTTGATGGACACGTTGTTGTTGTGCGGGGTATTGATGGTGTTGTTCAGGTTGTTGAAGTAGAGCGGAGTAGCCTCGTTGGCCTCCAGGAAGCTGGAGCTGGCGTTTTTCCAGACGATGCTTACCTGAGAACCGGGCGCAAACCACCAGGAGTACACCGCATCCACGTTGAAGGCGTTAAACGTATTGTCGCGGTTGCGGCGGTAGTCTACTAGCGTTTCCTGCCCGTTGGGGCCCAGGCGGGCGAAGTCGCGGTAGTTCACGGTGCTGGTGTAGTGCCGCATGCGGATGGTAAACGACATGCGGTTGTTGAAGGTGTAGGCTCCCGACAGGGTGTTCGTAACCGTGAGCACCCGGCGGCGGCCCAGCAGCACGTCGGTGGGGTAGTTGCGGCGGAAGTCAGCGTCGTCGGGCAGGCTGGTATTCAGGTCGCCATTCACGTAGCCGATCTGGTTTTGGCGCAGGTTCCAGTCGAGGGAATAGCGAAAATTCAGCTGGTTATTAACCCGGTAGCGGGGCGAAATGGCCCAGCCGTAGCCCATGCGGCGGGGGCGCACGAGGCGCTCATCCTGGGCGTACCAGCGCACCCCGGCATTCACGTCCCAGGCCAGCTTCTTGCGGTAGTCCGAGGAGGCAAAACCGCCCAAGTTGGCATTGGCCGGCACACGCACGTAATAGTCGCCCAGCGGGTACTGGCGCGGCTCGTAGTAGTCGTGGGTAACGGGGTTGGCGTCGAAGTTGGCTCCTACCGTCAGGAAGCTCTTGGTAAACGTGGTGTTGAAGCCGGCCGCAATGTTGGCGTTCTGGTAGCGCGTGGGCTTGTAGAGCAGCGAGTGGTTGAGGCTGTACCAGCTGTAGAAGTTATTGACTTTCCAGAAGGGCTTGTACTTGTTGTAGCTGAAGTTGACGTACTGGCTGATGTTGTTGTTGCCGAACAGGATGCCCAAATCGTTCGGGTTGTACTTATCGGACTCAATGCCCTGCCCTACCTGCCAGGTAAAGTTGCCGCTGATTTTGCTGATGCCAATCTGGTACTTGTAGCCGTCCTGGTCGTCAATAGCTTGCTCGGAATTAAACACGTTGCCGCGCCGCCGCGAGTACACCAGCCGCCCGTCAATGGCGTAGGCGTTTTTCTTGTTGGCAAAGCGAAACAGCCCGCCCGTCACGTTGGCATCGTAGGTGCTACCCCAGCGCGTGACGTTGGTGTTGATGAGCGAAACGTAGGAGTTGTTTTTCAGGCTCTGGTCCAGCACCATGATGTTGTAGTTGCTGAATGGCTGCGTGAGCACCTCCCGCTGCTGCCCGTTCGCGGAGTCGCGCACGGTGGCGTATACGTCGTTGCTCAGGGCATTGAATACCCCAATACCCAACCCCTGCTTGGTGCGGCCCGAGACTTTGGTGGCGTTGAGCAGGCGCGTGACGCCAGGGTTGCTGACAATGGCCTCGCCCGGCCGGCGCTGCCCATCCGGGCCCATTTCGCCCGGGCGCAACTGCCCGCCCACGCTGCCAAACCCAATGGGCGTAGCCCCCACGCGGCGGGAATAGAACAGGTTGCCCTTGTTGAACAGCTCCGTGCCTTCGGTGAAAAACTGCCGGTTTTCCTGAAACTGCACCTCAAAAGGCGACAAGTTGAGCACCTGGTTGTCGCTCTGCACTTGCCCGAAGTCGGGCACCAAGGTAGCGTCCAGCGTGAAGCTTTCGTTGATGCCCCACTTCACGTCGGCTCCGCCGTTGAAGCTGGTACTGGTGTTGCGGGTTCCCTGCTCGTTGTAGGGGTAGTGGTTGACGTAAGCTGAGACGTAGGGCGTAAGCGAGAGGCGCAGCGGGGGCTTGATGTCGCGCAGGCCCCGCAGCTCGCCCCACTGGTTCACGAAGCCATCCACGGCGGGCTTCACCTCGTTCCAGAAGAAATCCTGGTTGTCGCGCTTGCGGCGGCGCATAAAATTCAGGCCCCAGAGCTGCTCCTGGGCGTTGCTGAAGCGAATGGCCGAGTAGGGAATGCGCATTTCGGTCACCCAATCGGTGCCGCGCATGCTGGTGCGCGCGTCCCACACGGCGTTCCAGTTGAAATCCTCGCCCCCGGCCGGGGAGTAGCGCGAGTCCATCTGCACGCCGCCCGTCGTCACGATAAAGCCGTAGCCGTTGATTTTATCGTGGTAGGTATCCAGAAATACGCCGAAGAAGTCCGTGTTGCCGGCGTCGTCGCGCGGGGAAAGCTCCCGCATGATAGAGTCCTGGGCCACATCGTGCATCACGGCCCCGATGTAGAGGTTGGCGTCATCGTAGAGTATGCGTACTTCCGTTTTCTGCTTTTCCGGCACGCCCGGGTTGGGCCGGTTCTGTATGAAATCCGTGGCAATAGGCGCCTGCTGCCAAATGGCTTCGTCGAGCACGCCGTCGAGCTTAATGGCCTCCGTAATGCGCACGGCCTGCAGCTGGCGCTTGGGGGCCGGCGTGGCCGCAGCCGTGGCTACGGTAGCGGCCGTGGGAGGAGTTGGGGTTTGGGCTTGCGCAACGCCACAGACCAATAGCAGGCAAGCCAGCAGGAACACACGGCAGCAATTCACGGCGCGAAGGCGGGAGTAAAAATAAGACAAGCGGGTAGGGTGACGGGGTGGGCAAAACACCCGACGACCGGCTGGGGGTAAGCGGCGTCAGGACGAAGTAACGGGGCCGGGCAGGCCGGCGGAATGCTGCAATAGATGCGGAGCAGCCCGGAACCGTTGCCTCGTTGTATTCAGAATCGGCTATAAAAAAACCGGCCGCCGTTGCAGCGGCGGCCGGAGGCATTGTTGGTTTACTTATTCACTCACCGAAATTTGAATATTGCTGCGCGTTTTACCCCCGTTGCTGGCGGGCACGTCCAGCAGGCGACGGTACTTTTCGGCCAGCTCAGCCGACTGTTTTTGCCCGTTTACCGTTAGGCCTGATTCGTTGAGCTGCAACTGATAAGCCTTCTCCGTAGCGCCCAGCAGCCCGTCTTTGCGCAGCTCGGCGCGCACCTCATCGGAGTTGGCGCTGGGAGCTTTGGGCGGAGCGGGCGGCAGGGGCGCGTTCGGGGCGGGCGGCGCCGGAACCGACGGAGCCGATGGAGCCAGCGGGGCCCGGGGAGCCCGAGGGGGGCGCGGCGGCGCTACCTGACCCTGAACGGTGGTATTGCTGGAAATCTGGCGGTTGATGCCGAACGTGCTTTTCGGGCCCAGCTTGCGGCCGGTTTGCTTTTCTACCAGCGCCAGGTACTTGTCGCGCAGAGCGGCTGACTGTTTTTTGCCGTTCACTGTGAGGCTCGTGGTATTGAGGCTGAACTGGAAGTTGTTTTCGTCCTTGATCAGGCCGTCTTTGCGCAGCTCGCGACGCAGGGCTTCTTCCGTCTCGTTGCTTTCCCGGCGGCGGCCCTCCGATTCAATCCGGCGCATTTCCGACTCGTGCCGGCGCATGTCGGATTCATGGCGGCGCATCTCCCCGTCCAGGCGGCGCATTTCGGCCTCGTGGCGGCGCATTTCTGCTTCCCGGGCCCGGTCAGCGGCTTCCTCCGCCCGCTGCTCAGCGCCACCGGATAAGGAGCGGCCTTCGGCCAGCTCCTGGCGCAAGTCTTCGCGGGCGTCCTGGCGCTGCTTCTGAATTAGTACCAGCTGCTCGCTCACCTGCCGGCGCTGCTCGGCGCTGAGGTCAGCATCCCGCAGCGTGTGTTGCAAGGAACGCTCGGCGCCCTGTAGCGCCCGCACCCGCGCCTGGGCGTGGTCGTCGGACCAGAAGTCGCGGCTGCGGTCTATTTCCACGCGCCACTGGGGGTTTTCGCGCAACATCCGGCGGGCGTCGGCCGAAATCCGCTCGGCATCACGCCGCAGCCGGATTACCTCCCCCGCGTCGGGTCCGCGGAAGGTGAAGTGTTGCCCCGATTCGCCGTTGGAGCGCAGCTTAAAGGACCGGGTAAAGTTGTCGTCGAAGCGAAAGTTGTTGCTCCAGTTGCCGCCGTGGGCGGGTACCCGAATCACTTCTACCTGGCGGGCAGTGCCTTTGCTTTTTTTCTTGCTGGTAGAGCCGGTATCCACCTGCTCGCCATCGACGGTTAGGTTGGTGATGCGGCCTTTCTTGTCTTTCTCAATAACGACCGTGCCCGGGCGGCCCCGGCGCGGCTCCTGCACCACTACCACCTGCTGGGTGCGCTTACGACGCTTCTTGCCTTTATCGTCGTCATCGTCGTCTTGAGCACTGGCGAAGGCTAGCGGCGCGGCCGGCACCTCCGGAATTTCAACGGCTACGTCCATTTCTTGCGCCACGGCCACCGACGCTTCGGCGGCAACCTCCTCACGCAACGGCATGGGCTTGAGCAACTCCGCCTCCGGAATCACAAACTCACTGGGTACTTCTCTCTTCTTGCGGGTAGTATCGGCGGCGGCATCCAGAAACGGTAGGCGCGCGAGGCTGCCCCCATCCGAGTCAGCGCCGGCAGCCGGGCGCGGATCAGCCAGGGCCACGGCCGAAGTCAGCAGCACCAGACCGCCCAGCACCACGCAAGCCGCCAAGAATCCCTCGGAAAAAGTAGGGGCCGTGCGGCCTTGCACCAGCCGCCGAATCCGGCTCAGCACCGAGCCATCGGGCCCCAGGGCCGACAGGGCTAACTGATTACCTGGCTCGGGTGCTACGCTCAGCTCGGCCAAAGCGGCTAAGGCGCGGGCCACCGTCAGCGGGTTGCCACCTACCAGGGCCGTAGCGGCATCGTCGCAGCAGTTTTCGCGCTCGGTGCGCAGGCAGGCCGTGATAAACCACACCGCTGGGTGGTAAAAGAACAAGATTTCGGCCACGGATTGCAGCAGGTTCATCAGGTAGTCGCGGCGCTGCACGTGGGCCAGCTCGTGGGCCAGAATAGCTTCCAGATACGCCGTGCTCAGGCCCGTAACAGTGCCCAGGGGCAGCAGCACCACGGGCCGCAGGTGGCCCACTACCACCGGCACCCGCACTAAAGCCGACTCCAGCAGCTCCACCGGTTGCTGCAAGCCAGCACGGCTAGCTAGCGCGGCCAGGCGCTCCTGCCACTCCTGGCCCAGGGGCTGCACCCGGTAGCGGCGCAGGCGCTGCACGTAGGCCAGCCCACCCAGCAGGCGGAGCGTCATGGCCAGCAAACCCAGCAGCCACAGCGCCACCAGGGCCGGAATATTCTGGTCGAAATACGTAAGCCAGACCTGCAACCCACGCGGAACCCCGGTGGTCAGAACCACTGCCGACGCCGCGCCCGTGCCACCGACTTCAGCCGCCTGCGGTGCAGTCGTTGCTGCTGATACTAGTCCGTCGGCGCTCAGCGCGGCTTCATCTCCGGCCATGTCGCCCGCAACTGCTGCGTCCGGAGCGGGGGTAGCGGCAGTGTAGTAGCGGCCGAAGGTGACGCCGGCCAGCAGCAGGAGCACCAGCAAGCCCAGGGTGGCCGTGCGGTAGCGCACCTCGGCGCTGTGCTGGCGCAACAGCAGCAGCAGGCCGGCCAGGGCCAGGGCCACCACGGCACCCTGCCACAAGGAGTGTACTAAGGTCCAGCCCAGGGCGCGTACCAGCGCGGGCGGCAGCAGTTGTTCAAGCCAGTTCATCGGGCGTCGTCGGTTGAAGGTGGGGTAGTGTCGTTCTGAATTTCGATGTCGTTGAGCAGGCGCCGGATTTGGGCCAGCTCCTCGCGGGAAGTGCGGCGGTTGCCCAGGGCCTGCATCACCAGCTTCATGGCCGAGCCGCCGAAGGCCGATTCCACGAACTTATCGAGTAGCAAGCCTTGGGTTTCTTCCTCGCGCACGGCGGCGCGGTACACGTGGGTTTTGCTGTCGTCGTCGCGCAGCACCAGGCCCTTGTCGAGCATGAGCTGGAGCAGCTTAAGCGTGGTGGTATAGCCCACGTCGCGCTTCTGGCTCAGCTCATCGTTCACGAACCGGACGGTGCTCGGCCCGTGCTGCCAGAGCACTTGCAGGATTTCCAGCTCCGATTCAGTAGGTTTGGGAAGGGGTGATTTACTCATGGCAATAATGAAAAGCGGTACTAGGAAAAATACCGGGCCCAGGGCCCGCCGGAGCCCGGCAGCGGCTCCTACGCGCAGGAACGTGGCCGGACTGATATTACGAACTAATTCGTAGGCCAAACATATACGAAGCACGTCGTAGATACAAGTTTAATCTACGATTTTTTTCGTATAATATTTCAGCAAAAAGAAAACCAGCCGTTTAGGGCTGGTTTCTTGGCTAAGTGAGCGGCCGGCTAACGGCGGCGCTCCAGCGTGATGCGGGCCCGGTGGCAGATGCCTCCCAAGGGCGGATTAAACTTCGAGACGCTGACCCGCACCCCATCAACGTAGGGAAACTCTTCCAGCACCCGGTCGAGTACCCGGTGGCCCAGGTGCTCCAAGAGCCGAGCCGGGGCGCTCATTTCCTCGGCCACTACCCGGTAGAGCACTTCGTAATTCACGGTTTCCCGCAGCTGGTCCGAAGCGCCGGCCGCGTGCAGGTCCGTGTCGATGTAGAGGTCAACGCCGTACTTGTTGCCAATCTTCTGCTCTTCGTCGTAGTATCCGTGAAAGGCAAAAAACTCCATGCCTTCCAGTGCAATCTGGCCCATGTGGTGAGGTGGTGAGTAGTGAAATGATGTTGAGGGCTACCGGCCTCGGCTCTGCTTGCGCTTCCGGCTCCAAAACACCGAAGCCCGCCCCGAAAGGCAGGCTTCGTGCTAGGCTAACAGGTGGTGCGGTCAGCTTACAGCTCGTCAAAAAACGACTTTTCGCCCAGGGAAGCCGCCGTAGCAAAGCTTGGCTGCCCAGGATGCGTGACGGGAGCGGGCTGGTTGATTTCGGGGTGGCTGGGGCCAATGGGCTGAATGTCGGGCGCGGGCGGCTCCACACGCGGGGCGTCGGGCTCCGGTACGTGGGTAGGGCCGGGCGGGTCGACGTGGGGCGCGGGCGAGATGCCGGGGTTTTCGCCGGGGCTGCCGGGACGCTCAATTTCGGGGCCGGGCTGCTGGGCCGGGGCACCGGGGTCGGGCTGCTGGCCGGGTTTGGGGTTGTAGCCAGTGGTAGCCGGACGCTCAGCCGGCGCTACCGCGCCCCCCAGAGAGGCAGCCGACCCGCCGGTAACGGCAGCAGCGGAAGAAGTAGAAGCAGTGGAAACGTGCATGCGAGAGTCAGGTTGAGGTGAATCGTCCGCGGAGCGGGTACGGTTCACTTTTACGCTCGCAGCGCGCGAAAGGATGGCCGCCGTGCTGGCTTTCGGCCGATTGCGGGCTTTTTCTACCTTATCCAGGGCATCGGAAGCCAGCGTGTGCAGGTCGCGGGTCAGCCCATCGAGCAGGCTTTCCAGCCGCTGGCACTCCTGGCCCAGGCCGCTTACCTCCTTCTGCATTTCGGCCACCGTGCGCTCAGCCTGCTGATAAGCGTCTTCTACCACCGCGCGCGACTTCTGGCGGGCATCGGCCAGCAGCTGCTCGGCCTGGAGCTGGGCTTCGCGGATGCGCAGCTGGGCGTCGCGCTGGGCCTGCTCCGTGATGCTGTTGCCGGTATCCTCGGCCGTTTTCAGGGTGCGGTACAGGCTGGTTTCTACCTCGCGCATTTTCTGCACTTCCTGGGTGGCGTGGTCGAGCTTGAGGCGCAGCTCCCGGTTTTCGTCGCCCATCCGCTCCCACTGCTGGGAAAGCGTCAGCAAAAAGGCCTGTACTTCATCCTTGTCTAATCCCCGAAAGGCTTTTTCAAAGGTTTTCTGCCGAATATCGAGGGCGGTAATTTTCATTTTCAGAAGCTAGGAGTGAGAAGCTGGGAGCTAGAAGAAAGAACGGTAGTAATCAGGCTGGCGCGGAAGAAACCGTTCTAAGTATTCTCTTCCTTCTGCTCTTAGCTCCTAACTTCTAGCTTCTTTCTCCCGACAGCTCCCACACCGCAAGGCTGCGGTCGTCGCTACACGAAACTAGCCTATTCTGCCTTCCCGGCCAAAACAACTTGTTTACGGAGGTGCCGTGGCCCGCGTGCCGGGCCCGGTCGACTACGCGCAGCAGCTCCCAGGAGCGGGCGTCCCAGAGCTTGATGCTCTTGTCCATGCTGCAGGTAGCCAGCACGGCCGCGTCAGGCGAAAAAGCCAGGTGGTTGATGGTAAACAGGTGGGCCACAATGCTGCGGTGCTCCTGGTAGCCGGCCGCTACGTCCCAGATGCGCAGGTGCGCGTCGCGGCCAGCCGTAAGCAGGTAGCACCCGTCGGGCGAGTACGCGGCCGTGAATACGGAGTTAGTGGCCCCCTGAATAACGTGCTTTACGTGCAAGGAATCCACATCCAGCACCCGTACCAGCCAATCGGAGCCGCCCACGGCCAGCTCGCCCCGCTCCTCGTGCAGGACCAGGCACCGCAGGCTTTTCTCGGACAGCCGCACCAGGGCCTCGACTTTAAAGTCGGCGGCGCTTAACACCGCCAGCGTGCCGTCGCCGAGGGCTACGTACAGGCGCTGTCGCCGCGCGGAATAGATCAGGTCGAAGATGGCCGCCGCGGGTAGGGCCGTGGCAAACACCAGCTTTTTCTCGCCTAGGTCAATAACCTGCACACCCTGGAAGTTATGGCCGAGCACCAGCAGATTGCGCGCCGGCAGGTGCAGCAGGGCATACACTGAATTTTCCACCTTCGCCACCAGCTCGCCGTCGCGCGCCGGCGCCGCGCTGCTCCAGGCCGCTACCATTCCATCCGCTCCCGCCGAGTAAAACGTTTCCTGCCCGGTGGTGCCGGCTAGGGCGTACACACAGTCGCGGTGACCGGTAAGGGTAGCGAGTTTCTGAACCTGGGGGCGGGAAGACAAGGGATGACGTGACTAAGTGAAGGAGTGCGCAAAGATACCGCCCGAACCCTACCCAGACGCAGTTTAGCTTAAGCGAGTAGTTCTACCCCGAAGGTGTACCTTCACTTCTTCACTTCTTGATCTTTTTACCGCTTGCCCCTGCATTCCCTCTCCCCCGTTTCCCAGACCTGCGTGCTGGGCCTCTGGCACCTCACCGAAACTGTCCCGGAGCTGTGGCCCCTGCTGCCGGCCCAGGCCCACTACCTGGCCCGCTTTCCTGATGGGCGCGACGAGCTGCGGGCCCGGCAGTGGCTGGCCGGGCGGGTGTTGGCTCACCAGCTGCTACGTGAGCTGAACGACACGCCCGCTACCCTGCACAACAACCCAAACGGCCGCCCTTACTTTCCCGAGCTGCCCGCGGCGGGGGTGTCCCTCTCTCACTCGGGCGAGTGGGTAGCGGCGCTTCTTTCTACCCGCGAGGCAGTTGGCATAGATATTGAGCTGGTACGGCCCAAAGCGCAACAGTTGGCCCGCCGGTTTCTAGCGGAAACGGAGCAGGCCGACGCTGGCGACGATGCCGCAAAATATTGTCTCTACTGGAGTGCCAAGGAGACGCTCTACAAGCTGCATAGCCGCCGGGGCCTGGTGTTTAAAGAGCAATTATTGCTCACCCCGTTTGAGCTGCGGGAGGCAGGTGTGTTGACGGGACACCTGCTCTTCGAAAACTCCCGCAGCCAACACCAGATTCACTACCTGCGCTCAATTCCCGGCTACGTTTTAACTTACGCCATCGGTGAAAATGAGAGTTTGTGAAGGTGTGAAATAGCCAACCGGCTTTTCATGAATTTCACGCTCCCCATTGCACCATCTCACTACTTCACCATTGCCATGTCCCTTCGCCGCCTTTCCATTCTCACCGCCGCCACCCTGCTGTTTTGTACCGTGGCCGTGGGGGTAGCCCGCGCGCAGGGTAGCCGCTCGGTAGCCGATTTCAGCCTCAAGAACAGCACTAACGCCGAGGTAGCCCTGAAAAGCTACGCCGGCAGCAAGGCCGTGGTAGTGGTGTTCGTGAACCCTACCTGCGCTTTCTCTAAGCTGTACCAGAGCCGGCTTAGCTCTCTGAATGCAGAATACAGCGCCAAGGGCGTGCAGTTTCTCTTCGTGAATGCGCCCATCAACCTGGAGGCCAGCGCCGATGCCGGCGACGTTGAAAAGCTTAAAATCAAAACCACCGGTGGCACCGACCTGCCCCTGCTCACCGACGAAGGCCAGAAAGTGAGTACCCTGCTCGGGGCCACCAAAACGCCCGAAGTCGTGCTGCTCCAACCCATCGGCGACGGATTTGCCGTGCGTTACAAGGGGGCCATTGATGACAATCCGCAGGTGGAAGGCTACGTGCGGGAACACTACCTAGCCCAGGCCCTCGATAACGTGCTGGCCGGCCGCGCGGCCGGCGTAGCCGACAAACGCGCCGCCGGCTGCCTAATCAAGAAATTCTAAGCTGTGGCGGCTGTTCAGGCATTCCTCAGCAAGTAAGTTACTTGGCTCAACCCGGTTTTCACTACCAACAACAAGGCCGCTGACATGAACGTCAGCGGCCTTGTTGTTGGTCTGCACTTGCCTTTTTACTCGTCCCCGGATTCGGTGCTGCCATCCGTGTCTGCCGCCTCCGATTCGTTGGCGAGGATGGCTAGCAGCTGAGCTACCTCGGCGGCTTTTGCGGGCTCTTGCAGCTTCTCGAAGCTGAGCTGCAGGTTACGCAGGGCCCGGCGCACAATGTCAATGTGGGAGCAGGGCTCGAAGAACATTTCGTTGGGCGTAAGGTTCAGCTGCCCGATGTAGTGCTCAATATCGGTGCGGGACAACACGAGGCCCCGGTTGTAGCAGTTGATATAGAATGGCTCCAGGGGGCTTTCGGGCCGGTAGGTGAGCACGAACAGGTTGGGCAGGTTCACGCCGAACACGGGCAGCTTCAGCCGCTGGGCTACCAACAAGTAAATTACGCAGAGCGTGAGCGGGTTACCCCGCCGCGTTTCCAGCACCCGGTGCAGCATGGAGTTGGCCGGGGAGTGGAAGTTCTGGGTGTTGGCAGCAAACTTGTGGGCCCGAAACAAGACGTGGTTGAGCGTTTGTACTTGGTCGGCGGGGTGCATTTCGGGCTGCAACAGGGTCCAGACCTCAAAGCGCAACTGCTCAATGGCCCGGTTCAATACCTGAAAATCCGCGTCGGGGTACTGGTAGGAGTTCAGCAGCCACATGCCCTCAAGTAGGTTTTCGCCGCCGGAGTCGCGCCACACGCGTAGGCGCTGCTGCAGGCCTTCGAACTGCAAGTGGTGAATCAGGTCTTCGAGGCGCTGCTGCTGCTGGGTGTCCAGGGTTTCCTCCCACGATTCTTCCAGAAACGGAATGATGCTTTCCCCCAGCGTCTGGATTTTCTCCTGAATCTGCGGGGCGATTTCCGGATCGTCGAGCAGGGAGATGAGGGCTTTGATTTCTTTGTTGGTCATGTAACGAGCAAGTAGGCTAGCTCCGGGTAGCCTGAGAAAGGGGAAAGAGCAAAGAAAAGCAACCGGGGTGGTTTCTGTGTCGTCGGTTACCGGTAACTAACATAGCTAAAGGCCTAGATTGTTCAACGTACTACCCACTGCCTACTAACCAGAATAAGGGCAGTACTTCTTGAAACTTACCATTAGCAAGAACTTTCGGGCTGTCATTCTGAGCGTAGTGAGGAGTAGGAGTTGGCGTTGAACAAGTATCCCAGGTTCCTCACTACGCTCAGAATGACTGCTACCCATTTTCAGCTCTTTAGACGCTGTCCTACGTCGTTATTCACTGATGAACTTCCCAGACAGTCTTTTTGCTTTGGGTTGCAGCCTGATTTGAGGTACAATTATCATGTCGCGCTACCCCTGACTTACCTGGCCTACTTACCGCAACAGGTTTGCTTTGGCTAGTTCCAACACTTCATCGCCCCGGCCGCTCATAATGGCTTTTAGCGTGTAAAGGCTAAAGCCCAACATCTGTTCCTTTTGAATAGTAGGAGGCATGGATAGCTCGGCGCGCTTTACTACCGCATCCAGCACCACCGGACCGGGGTGGGCCAGCATTTCCGCAATGGCGTTGTGTAGGTCGGCGGGGTCGGCCACGCGGATGCCGCGTACGCCGGCCGCTTCCGCCAGGGCCGCGAAGTTGGGGTTTTCCAGCTCGGTGCCGTACTCCAGAATACCGGCCGCCTTCATTTCCAGCTCCACAAAACCCAGGCTGTTGTTGTTGAAGATGACAATCTTGACCGGCGTCTTCAGCTGTCGAAGTGTAAGCAACTCACCCATCAGCATGGCAAAGCCCCCGTCGCCGGCCAAGGCAATTACCTGGCGGCCCGGAAACGCCAGCTGAGCGCCCAGGGCCTGAGGCATGGCGTTGGCCATGCTGCCGTGGTTAAAAGAGCCCACCAACCGGCGCCGTCCGTTCATGTGGAGGTAGCGGGCGGCCCAGATGGTGGGCGTGCCCACGTCGCAGGTGAAAATGGCGTCTTCGGCGGCCTGCTCATTCAGCAGACGCGTTACGTACTGGGGGTGCATGCTGGTGTCGCCGGGCTCCCCGGTGGCCAGCTCATCCAGGTTGTCGCGCGTGCTGCGGTAGTTGACCCGGGCCTTTTCCAGGTGGCGGCGGTCCTGCTTGTGGTTCAGCAAGGGTAGCAACACCCGGAGCGTAGCCGCTACGTCGCCGACCAGCCCGACCTCGACCCGGGCCCGACGGCCAATATGCTCACCGCGTACGTCCACCTGCACGGTGCGGGCTTCCTGGGGCAAAAACTGGGCGTAGGGAAAATCAGTGCCCAGCATAAGCATAGCATCGGCATCCATCAGCGCCTCGTAGCCGGAGGTAAAGCCCAGCAGGCCCGTGAGGCCCACGTCGTAGGGGTTGTTGGGCTCCACGAACTCCTTGCCGCGCAGGGCGTGTACCACCGGGGCGCCCAGGGCCTCGGCCACCTGCAGCAGCTCGGCGTGAGCTTCGGCGCAGCCCGCCCCGGCCATAATGGTCACCTTGTCGCTGAGGTTAAGCAAGTCGGCGGCGGCCCGGATGTCTTCCATGGCCGGTACCAGGGTAGCTTTGCTGCGCAGCACCGGCAGGCGCGGCTCCGAAGCCTCCGTTTTCTGATGGCTGATGTCGCCGGGCACGACGATGACGGCTACCCCGCGCTTGGTAAGCGCCGTTTGCACGGCTATTTCCGTGGTGCGCACCGTTTGGTCGGGGTGGCTGATCAGCTCGCAGTAGTGGCTGCACTCCTTGAAGGTGTTTTCGGGGTGCGTTTCCTGAAAATACTGGGTCCCGATTTCCACGCTCGGAATCTGGGCGGCAATGGCCAGCACGGGCACGCGGCTGCGGTGGCAGTCGTAGAGGCCGTTGAGCAGGTGGGTATTGCCGGGGCCGCAGGAGCCCGCGCACACGGCCAGCGCGCCCGTTACGTGGGCTTCGGCCCCGGCCGCAAAGGCGCCGGCTTCCTCGTTGCGCACATGAATCCACTCAATGCCGTCACGCTTGCGGATTTCTTCGGTGATACCGTTGAGCGAGTCGCCAACTACGCCGTACACCCGCGTTACGCCGGCGGCTTGCAGCGTATCTACTATTATTTCCGAGACGGTTTTCTTCGCCATAATCTTCGGGGTTAAATCCGAAGGCTATACGCAAGGGTGCCGGCAACGGCCGCTGTTTTTCTTGCGGTTCTGGTGCTTTCCATGGTAATACCTGCGCGGTGTTTGGCCCCTCTCCCCTACCTGCTCCCGAAGGACACTACCCTACGAACCCTGCCGCCTACCGGCTGCCGCGGCCGAGGGCGCCTGCCATGGCCAGTTCCCGCAGGGCTTCGGCGGCTTCGTATTCCAGGGCTTTGATGCGCACGGCCAGCAGGGCCTGGGCGGCCGGACCGCTGCGTTGCAGCTCCCGCCGGGCTTCTTCCAGGCGCTGCTCAACCCAGGCCTGCACCCGCTGGCGGTCAGCTGAAGCGGGCAGGTTGGCCGACAAATCAGGTAACATGTGCAGGCGCTGATAGTGCTGCGCGGCTTTTTCCTGCATCCGGACCAGCTCGCGGCGTAACCGGGCGGCTTGCTGCTGGCACTTCTTCTGATGCGCCGCCAGCGGTTCCCAGTCGGCAAGCGGGGAAGGGTAGCTTGCTGCTGCCGGCGCGCCCGGCGCCGTGCCTTTAACCAGCGCCAACGGAGGTAGCAGCTCCCGAGCGGCCAGCGGCAGGCTGCGTTGCCCCGTTTCTGCTAAGGCCACTAGCGCCCGGGAAACGCCCAACAACTCCGACATTTCCAGCTGCGACAGGTCGTAGTGGGCGCGTAACTGCGGCAACGAAGATTCAGGGGTAGGGCTGGCGGACATGCGGATCGGCGTACGTAAACGTTAGCGGGATACGTAGCCGAGCCACGAGCAGATATACCCGAAGCCCAACTTCACTACCTGGATAGAACCTGAGGTAGTTATCAACCTATTATTTCGACACTTCTTTGTCAATCCGAGCGGGAGCGAAGAAGCTGGATTATCTTCTTGTGCGTAATCCAGCTTCTTCGCTCCCGCTCGGAATGACAACATGTAAAGCTCAGCTACTATCGGATTCGTTGCGGGCAGTTCATTTCGTCTTAAACCGCACGGTACAGCCCTGCTGCAACGGGTAGCCGGTCTCTACGACTTGAAGCCGCGCCGGGTGATGACAGACTCGCTTACAGGTAGGCGGTTGCGCGTGGGGTAGCAACCACCGCGGCCAGCTTAGCCGGCTGCGCAAGCAGGTAGAGCAAGCCAAGCAGCTTGGTCGGCCGGGCAGCTTATTTCACGTAGGCGCTTACGGGAACGAGCTTATAGGCCGGATCATTGACAAATAGCTTGGGCAGCGTAGCCGCGTGGCGCTGGCCCATAATTACCAGAATGCGCTGGCCTTTTTCGCGCAGTTGGGTCGTGACGATGTTGGAATATATTTTCAGATCCCGCTCGTGGAAGATGGAAATGTACTCGGCCCCGATGTACTGCTTATTCACGTAGGCCGTGTCTACGTACCGGGCGGGCGGGTTGGTGAACGTGCCGTTTTTCACGCGGGCCGGATTCACAAACATGACCCGGTAGGTGAAATCCAGCACCGTTGGGTCGTTGATAAACAGCAGGAATTCCTTCAGGGTGGCGTTGCCTTCTTTAAACCGGGCCTCAGCCGCTTTGCCTACGCCGGAAAACTTGGCAGCGTCCGTCTGGTAGAGCTCAAAATTCTCCCCGCTCGTCAGGATGCGGTTAGAAACCGACTCGTAGTAATCGGCGGAAAAAATTCGGTTGTGGTGGAGCGTTTTACCCAGCCGATAGCCAAACTGAAACCGCTCGGCCCGGCCGTAGGGAATGTCCTCTAGCTTCACCTTATCGGTTTTGTAGAGGGTATAGAGACTATCGACGCGGGGCTGCTCCTCGGGGGTGGTTTCAATCATGATAATATCCGGCTTGAACTTCGCCAGCTGCCTGGTTAGCTGGGCCACCTCCTGCTGGCGCTGCTCACTGAGCAGATCGGCCTTGGGAAAACCCTTGTAGAAGCCCTCCTGCCCAAAGTGCGAGGAGCCCAGAATCATAAGCTGAGTTTGAGCCTTGGGCTTGTCCTGAGCAATGGCTTTCACCACGGTTTTATAGTCTTGCGCGTAGCTACTGGCAGTTGCCGCTAGAGCAACAAGCATGGTCAACAGGCTTTTTCTCATGGGTAATGGCGTGGGTGGAAATAAGTACAGAAAGGATAAGCAAGAAAGGGGTAGCCCAGGAATAAGTAGGCGCGAGGGTAATACCAGGGTAGCTTCAACGCCCGAAAAAAATGCACGACGGCCAGCCGCTACGCCTGGGGCGCGGGGTTTAAATACTCGTCGGTGAAGTGGGCCTGATGCGGAGGTTGGGCAAACTTGGTGGCGTTGTAAGCCGCCGAACTACCCCGCGGAATTGAGAGAGACTCCCAGGCTTCAGCCCGCACCATTTTGCCGATAAACACAATTTGCCCAATGTGGTAAGGGTAGTGGGCCAGCTGCCGGTTGATAGCCTCCGTAAGGCTGTGGGCCTGGTTGCGGATATACACGGGCTGGTCCCACGTAGCGGGAGTTAGCGAATCCAGGGCGGCGTACAGGCACTGCCAGCCTTCCTGCCACTTGGCCAGCACCTCGGCCCGGCTGCGCAGGTCGTTGTCGAACTCAGCCTCGCGCTGCCGCCACTCCTTTTCGCCGTCGGTGGTGAGAAAATCCGTCCAGCGCGACAACATGTTGCCCCACAAGTGCTTAACAATGGTGGCAATGCTATTGCTTTCCGGATTTACCTGCCAGAATAGCGCCTCATCGGGCAGCTGGGCCAAGGTCTGCTCCCCGAGCAGCTGGTAGTAAGCAAACTGTTTCCGGACGCTGGTCAGGTAGTCGGCAGTCATGGCGCGGGTGGTAGGCAAGCTAAAGCGCCGGAATATAGCAGCTTCCGGTTACTTGCGAGGCTCTGCCCCTACCCCAACAGTCCAGCCAGGCCCTTCACGTTCAGACGGGCAAATTTGCGCACCCGCTCAAACCGGGCGGTAGTGGCTGTCAGCTCCTCATCCTCGGGCTGCCGGGAAGGAACGTGGGTGTGGAGTAGCTCGAAAGCCGCGGCGGCAATATCCATGTAGCCCAGCAGGAGCAGGTAGAGCTGCTTTTTCTCGTCCTCGGCGTAGGCTTTGGTCCGGATGGCCTTTACCAGCGTGTCGAGCTGGGCGGTTTCGTCGGTGTACAGGTCGCGCAGGGTTAGGCGGGCGGCGTGGTAGGTAGCCAACTGCTCCTCACTGGTGGCCGCCGGGGAAAACGGAAACGCATCAACGAAAGCCGTAGCGGCCAAGAAGCCTTTCTCCGCGGCGTACACGGCGTTCAGGTGCTTTTGCAGGCTACCCCACAGGCCCGTGCGGGCTTTATCGAAAGCAGAGGCAGTTGGGTCAGTCACGCGGGGCGGGAGGTTTAAGTGGGCGGCAAAGGTACGGCACTACAGTATCTGAAACGAAATTGGCCCGCCGCACCGGGTAGTGCTGGCGGGCCGCGGCAAAAATTAAAGTTTCGTCACCTTTAAGGAAGCCATAATCTCTCTGGCTGTTGGCTGCCAAGCTACTTGGTCTTTAACCATGCAATTGAAAGTGCATAGCAGAAGTTTACCATCTACATCCGTAAGGAATATCAGATTATAAATCTCGCTGTCAATTGCCGGTGTCACCAACTCAATAAATGCCACCTTCCTGCCATTCACTTCCTCTACCCCGCTTCTTACTCCTTTCGCTGAGGGATAAAGCTTCGCGAAAGTTTGACGTAAGTTTTCCTGGTAAGCAGGTATCAACTCCTGACTAGCTTGATTTATAGTAAGGTTTAACGCGACGTTAATTCCTCCTGTGGAGTTGGTATATACTATAGTCGGACGACGCTCTGATGGATATTTCACCTTCAGCATTTGCTCTTGCATCACCTCAAATCCTTTAGGGATTTTTAACGATACCTTTTTGTCAATTAACATCTTCTCTTCCAATTCTATACCGGTAATTGCAGCCGAAAAGAAGAAGAGAGCAAGTAAATAAACTGTGATGGTGGACAGTTTTTTCATTTATGCAGACACTTAAGGAATCATATAATAATTACACCTGAATCACGCCCACATTGTACGCCTTTTCAATGGGCGCGTGATTGGCCATGCTGATGCCTTGGGAAATGACTTTACGGGTTTCCAGCGGGTCAATGATGGCATCAATCCAGAGGCGGGCGGCGGCGTAGTAGGGCGAGAGCTGCTCGTCGTAGCGGGCCTTGATGCGGTCCAGCAGCTCTTTCTCCGCCTCGGGCGTAATGACTTCGCCTTTGGCTTTCAGGGACGCTACCTGAATCTGGAGCAGGGTGTTGGCGGCGGCAGCCCCGCTCATTACGGCCAGCTGGGCCGTGGGCCAGGCCACGATGAGGCGCGGGTCGTAGGCCTTGCCGCACATGGCGTAGTTGCCGGCCCCGTAGGAGTTGCCAATGACCACCGAGAACTTCGGCACCACGGAGTTAGCCATGGCATTTACCATCTTGGCCCCGTCCTTGATGATGCCGCCGTGCTCCGACTGGGAGCCAACCATGAAGCCCGACACGTCGTGCAGGAACACCAGCGGGATGCGCTTCTGGTTGCAGTTCATGATGAAGCGCGCGGCCTTGTCGGCGGAGTCACTGTAGATAACGCCGCCCATCTGCATGGCGCCCTTCTTGGTTTTCACAATTTTGCGCTGGTTGGCCACAATGCCCACGGCCCAGCCATCAATGCGGGCCAACCCGCAAAGCAGGGTCTGGCCGTAGAGGTCCTTATAGGGCTCAAACTCCGAGTCATCTACCAGGCGACGGATAATGTCCATCATGTCGTAGGGCTTGGCGCGGTCGGCGGGCAAGAGGCCCAGGATTTCGCGGGGGTCTTCCTTAGGTAGCGCGGGCGCTTTGCGCGAGAAGCCAGCGGTAGCGTGGCCCCCCAGCTTGTCGAAGATGTTGCGGATGTGGTCCAGGCACTCTTCATCGGTCTGGAACTTGTAATCCGTAACGCCCGAAATTTCGGAGTGGGTGGTGGCCCCGCCCAGGGTTTCGTTGTCGATGGTTTCGCCAATGGCCGATTTCACGAGGTAGGAGCCCGCCAGGAACACCGAGCCGGTGCCGTCCACAATCATGGCCTCATCACTCATAATGGGCAGGTAGGCGCCGCCGGCCACGCAGGGGCCCATGATGGCGGCCAGCTGCACGATGCCCATGGAGCTCATCACGGCGTTGTTGCGGAAGATGCGGCCGAAGTGCTCCTTATCGGGGAAGATTTCGTCCTGCATGGGCAGGTATACCCCCGCCGAGTCGACGAGGTAGATGATGGGCAGCTTGTTTTCGATGCTGATTTCCTGGGCCCGCAGGTTTTTCTTGGCCGTAATCGGAAACCAGGCCCCGGCCTTTACGGTGGCGTCGTTGGCCACTACCACGCACTGACGGCCCTGTAACCAGCCAATAACTACCACTACCCCGCCGCTGGGGCAGCCGCCTTCTTCCTGGTACATGCCCTCCCCGGCAAAGGCCCCGATTTCGACGGTTTCCGAGTCTTTGTCCAGGAGGTAATCAATTCTTTCCCGGGCCGTGAGCTTGCCCTTGGATTTGTGGGCGGCAATGCGCTTTTCGCCGCCCCCGAGGGCCACGCGCTGCAAGCGTTGCTGCAATTGAAAAGTAAGCTGCTTAATGCTGTCTTCGTTTTTATTGTATTCGAGGTTCATGGGGTGGGAATGGGTGGGGTGGCGGTTCGTTCTGTCAGCTCAAGCCCAGCCCGTGACCTCATAACTGAGTGCACAGGCTATGTTCCAGCGTATTCTCGGCGCTTTGCGAGGTTCAGGCTGACAGACAAGTATTAGTAGGTGGGGCAACAAAAAAATCCGCCCCTCGCGGGGCGGATTCAAAGGTAAGAGGATTGCCGTTTGCGGCAGATACCTACTTGACAGTCGTTTTCGTTTCGGTTTCAGTTACGGCTCCGTTGGGCTTTACCGTCGTGGTTTCCACCTCCTTTTTGGTTTTGTCTTTGCCGCCCCCGAACACTGAGAAGTGCACGTAGCGCTTGGGGTTGGCTTGCAGGTCCTTAATCAGGGTATTGGAGCTCGCGGCCGTAGCGTTGAGGTTGTTGTAGAGCAGCGTGTCGCTGATGAGCTTGCCCAGGGAACCCTTCTGGTCGGTGAGGGAGCGGTTCAGGGTCGTCATGGTGCTTTGGGCTTCCGACATGGTGGCGTTGAGCTTGCGCATGGCCGGCCCCACGGGCGCGTTCTTGAGCGAGTCGCTGAGGGTAGAGAAGTTGGCCGCAATCCGGTCAAACTTAGCGCTGGTTTTGTTCAGCTCTCCGGTCAGGCGGGCCATGTTGGTAGTAATCTGGTTGATGTTGCGCTGGTTCATCAAGAGCAGATTTTTCAGGGCTTCGGTGCTACCCTGGGCGTTCTGCAGGGTAGCCTGCAGGCTTACTTTGGCGTCCTTGTTCAGGAAGCCATTCACCTTAATCAGGGTCGAGTCGACGGTGCCCAGCACGGGTAGGGCCTTGGCCTGGAAGGCGTCGGTGATGCTGGCCACGGTGTACGACTTCAGCTCCTCCCCGCCGTCGTAGACCTTGGTATTCTTGCCTAGGAACAGGGTAATGGTTTTCGAGCCCAGCAGCGAGCCGCTCAGGCTAGCCACCGTGGAGTCGCCGACGGTGACACCCTTCTGCAGCTCCACGGCCACTTTCACCCGGTTGCCTTCCTCTGGTACCAGAGTCATTTCCTTGACCTGGCCCACTTTGATGCCGTTCAGAATGACGGGGTTGCCCACGTTCAGGCCGTCCACGTTGTCATACTTCGCGTAAAATGTACGGTCCGTCGACAGGATGTTGCTGCCCTTCAAAAAGTTGAAGCCCACGACAAGCAAGGCGACAGCAACGATGCCCAACAGGGCTACTTTTATTTCTTTCGACACGGGGTCAGCAGTTGGTTGGAGAGGGAGTCGGAATCGGAAGTAGATTATCCGGTTGCATATGCCCCGGACGGGTTATTCTCCGCTGTTAGCTTCCAGCTCGTTTTTGTAGTCGCGGAAGGCGCGGTAAATACCCGAGGCCATATACGACTGATTAGCCTTATCGTTCAAGTACAATTCCTCCTGGCGGTTGGTCAGGAAGCCGGACTCAATCAGCACGGAGGGCATCGTGGATTTCCACAGCACCAGAAAGCCCGCCTGCTTTACGCCACGCGAGGGCCGGTTTACTGTGGTGCGGAACTGCCGGTCAACTTTCTGGGCAAACCGGATGCTGTTCACAATATGAGCGCTCTGGTAGAGGGAAAACAAAATGTGGCTCTGGGGCGACGTTGGGTCGAAGCCATTGTAGCGCTCCTGGTAGTTGTCTTCCTGCAGAATGACGGCGTTTTCGCGCTTAGCCACCGACAAGTTAGCGTCGGTTTTGTGCGGGCCCATGGTCCAGACCTCCGTGCCGTTGGCCGCCGGGGAGCTGGCATTGCAGTGGACGGAAATAAAGAGGTCGGCGTTATTTTTATTGGCGATGCCCGCACGGTCGGCCAGCTCCACGAACACGTCCGTTTTGCGGGTGTAGACCACCTTCACTTCAGGCATGTTTTCCTCGATCTGCCGCCCCAGGGCCAGAATTATTTTCAGGGCCACGTCGGCCTCCCGGGCCTTTACGCCGGCGCAGCCCCGGTCTTTGCCGCCGTGGCCAGCATCGAGCACAACGGTGCGCAGCCGGTACCGATACGGGGGCTGCCCGCTCCCGGCCGAAGCCTGCGGGGGGAAAGAAGTAGTAGGGCCGGCGAGAAATAACAGGGCCACCGTGCCCAGAGCGACAATATTCCGCACGGAGTTCGTTAGTTGGGGCAGCGACCAGCTACCTTTGCAAACCGCCACAAAATAAACGATAAAAACTACGTGGCCCCACTCGTGCCTGTGTACAATTCTATGGGGAGTGCGCTTTCGCCGCTAGTGCGGCTGCCGCTGCTGTTTACGCTACTGCTCAGCCTGGGCCTGCTGCGGCCGGGGCTGGCCCAGCAGCGCCCCCGCACGAGCAGCGTACCGAAAGATGTGCGGCCGGGTCCGCAAATTCTGAATGCTCCTAAGCCTGATGCTCCCGTCCGCACCGACACGACCCGGCTGGTGAGCGGCACGCCCGACTCGCTGAACGTGGCCGCGGGCGGCCGCAAGGGCGCCGTGGAAACCACCGTTAAGTACAAGGCCCAGGACTCCATCCGGTTTGAGGTGCAGAATAAGCGCGCCATCCTCTACGACAAGGCCGACGTGGACTACGGCGACATGAACCTGAAGGCGGCCCTGATTACGGTAGACTACAGCCGCAACCTGGTAACGGCCGAGGGCCGGGCCGACTCTACGGGCAAAGTGCGCGACCGTCCCTTGTTTAAGCAGGGCTCCCAGAACTACCAGGCCGGCCGCATCGACTACAACCTAAAGAGCAAGCGCGGGCGCATCACCGACGTAGTGACCCAGCAGGGCGAAGGCTACGTGCACGCCGAAACCATTAAAAAGAACGACCGGAACGAGCTATTCGGGGTGCGCGGACGCTACACTACCTGCAACCTCGAAGATCCGCACTTCTACATCAATGCCTCCAAGATGAAGGTGATTCCCGGCGAGAAAGTCGTGACGGGGCCGTTCAACCTAGTTATCGGCGACATCCCTACTCCGCTGGGCTTTTTGTTTGGCTACTTTCCTACCCCTAAAAGCAACAAGCGCGCCTCGGGCTTCATCATCCCCACATTTGGCCAGGCCGCCGACCGGGGCTTTTTCCTGCGCAACGGCGGCTACTACTGGGCGGCCAACGAACACATTGGCGTGCGCCTGACCGGCGACATCTACTCCGGTAACGCCGACCGATTTGGGGGCTGGCGCGGTACGGCGGAGGTGCAGTACATCACGCGCTACCGCTACAGTGGCTTGTTTAACTTCAATTACAGCTCCCAGCCCACTGAGCGCTTACTGGGTTCTACTGATGCCAATACCAACCCGGCTTATAACATTCCCCGCTCCTCGCGCAACTTCGCCCTGGCCTGGAATCATACGCCGGTAACTCGGCCGGGCGGCGGCCGGTTTTCGGCCAACGTGAACGTTAGCAGCAGCAACTATTTCCGGCAGAACTCCTACAACCAGCGCCTCTACCTCACGCCGGCGTTTCAGTCGAACATCAGCTACTCCAAGCAGCTGCGGAACCTACCCATCAACTACAACCTCAACCTCAGCCAAAGCCAGAACACCCAATCGGGCACCATGGACTTTACCCTGCCCGACGTGACCGTGGGCCTGGCCCGCCAGTACGTGTATGAGCTGCTGGGGCTGGAGTCGAGGGGCAGATTCTACGAGCAGGTGGCTTTTTCCTATGATTTGCGCTACCAGAACCGGCTGTCAAACTCCCTGCCGGCGCGCCAAATCAACAGCGGCGCCATTCCCCTGATTGGCGGCTCCAACCAGATTTCCTTACTCCCAATTCGCTTCAACAACCTCGATAAGCTGCTGCGCAACTCCCAGAATGGCATGCAGCACAATTTCAGCATTACTCTGGGCAGCTACACTCTGCTGAAGCACATCAACCTGAACCCAACCGTTACTTACGGCGAGAACTGGTACTTCAAGAAGCTGGATTACGAGTACATTTCCGAAGCCCGGGCACTGCGGATTGATACAGTACGGCAGTTCAACCGCCTGTACAACTTCACGGCCGGGGCCAACCTCAGCACCTCCTTTTATGGCACCGTGGTGCGCAAAGGCACCCACAAAATTCAGGCGCTTCGACACAAAGTGACGCCGAACCTTAGTTTTAACTACTCCCCAGCCCCTCGCCGGGATGACCCCGCTTTCCAAGGCGTGCAGCTGGAAGGCCTGCGGGACCCGTTAACTGGCCTACTATATTCTGAAGGGCAGGTTTACCGAGACAATCGGGGCTTTTTGCTTCCACGCTACAGTAACTCCCTGTATGCCCCGCCCACAACCACGGAGGCTCGGCGGTTAAACTTCTTCCTACAGAACTCGGTGGAAATGAAGGTGCGCAACTCCGAGGACACAACCGGCACTACCCCATTCAAGAAAGTCAGTCTCATTGACGGGCTTGACTTCAGCACGGGGTATGATTTCGTGAAGGACTCGTTCCAGCTGGACCCGTTGCAGGTGAACTTCCACACCCAGGTGGCGCGCAAGCTGGGCGTAACCATCAATGGCAACTTCGACTTCTACCAGCGGGATTCCCTGAGTCGCCCCATCAATAGCTTCTTGTGGCAGCAGAAGAACTTTCGGCTGGCGCGCCTGGCCACGGCCAACGCCTCCTTGAGCTACCAGTTTAACCCCAGCCAGGGCAACCGCAAGTCCACGATTCGCCGCGACGTAGCCCCCGTCAACGACCCATCCTTGGGCTCGCCTACCCGCATCGACCCATACGAAGATTACGTGGACTTCTCGATTCCGTGGGATTTGAGCAGCACCTTTACCTTGTCGTACGCCGACCAGGGCCCGCTGCCCGCACGGGGAAACCGCATCCGGCGCAGTGCCTATACCGCGGCCTCGCTTAACTTAAACGGCTCGGTAAAGCTTACCGAAACTCTACGCTTCGGGTTCAGTACCAACTACGACTTCGTGAATAAAACCCCGGCCTTCACGAACCTGGACATTACCAAAGACTTGCACTGCTGGCAGATTACCGGCAACTGGCGGCCGTTTGGGCCTACCCGCGGCTATTTCGTAACCATTGCCGCCAAGTCGTCGCTACTCCAAGACTTGAAGCTGAGCCGTAACAAAACCTTCCTCAATTATTAATTGAGGTTATGGGGCCTGGGGTCTTAGGGTCTTGGCTGTATGGTCCGGGCGGTGCGGGGCCGGTCTTTTTTCTAAAAAAATACGCAGCTTTGGCTTCCGGTAGGGCCAGTAACCGCCTGCCCGGCACTCAAGTCTCTACGTTCCTAGCCTCCCAAGACCCTACCTCCATGTCTCAGCACAAAGAAGTCAAACTCGTGACCACGCACCAGCTGCTGGCCATGAAGCAGCGCGGTGAGAAAATATCCATGCTCACGGCCTACGACTTCTCCATGGCGCAGATTCTGGACGGGGCAGGCGTGGATGTACTCCTCGTGGGCGACTCAGCCTCCAACGTAATGGCTGGCCACGAAACGACCCTACCCATTACCCTGGACCAGATGATTTACCACGCCCAAAGTGTGGTACGCGCCGTAAAGCGCGCGTTTGTGGTGGTGGATATGCCCTTTGGCTCCTACCAGGGCAATTCCTCGGAGGCGTTGCGCTCGGCCATCCGCATCATGAAAGAATCGGGGGGGCACGGCATCAAGCTGGAAGGCGGGGCCGAAATCAAGGACAGCATCACCCGGATTCTGACGGCGGGCATTCCCGTGATGGGCCACCTGGGCCTAACTCCCCAAAGTATTTATAAATTTGGCACCTACACCGTGCGGGCCAAAGAAGAAGCCGAGGCGCAAAAGCTTATTGAAGATGCCCTGCTGCTAGAAGAAATCGGCTGTTTTGCTCTCGTGCTAGAAAAAATACCGTCCAGCTTGGCCAAGCAGGTAGCCGCTAAGCTCACCATTCCGGTTATTGGCATTGGTGCGGGCCCCGACGTAGACGGGCAGGTGTTGGTCGTGCACGACATGCTGGGCATTACCAAGGAGTTCAAGCCCCGCTTCCTGCGCCGCTACGCCGACCTGGGCAACCTCATGCACGATGCCGTGCAGCGCTACATCCAGGACGTAAAGTCCCGCGACTTCCCAAGCCAGGATGAAGCGTATTGATCTTAATTAATAATGAGTAATTAATAATTACTAATTCGGATTGCTTTTGCCCACTTTGCCGCGTTTTTACGCCTTCAAAGCGCTTTCTCAATTCTTGATTACTAATTATTAATTAGTAATTCCTTACAAGTGAATCGTCCGAATTTGTGGTCGGAGCGGAAGGAAATTCTGTTCGAAGACAACCACCTACTCATCATTAACAAACCGGCCGGCCTGCTCGTGCAAGGCGATGCTACCGGCGACGAGCCGCTTTCGGCCAAGGCCGAAGAATACCTGCGCTTCAAGTATAAGAAGCCCGGCGCCGCCTTCGTGGGCGTGGCCCACCGCCTCGACCGGCCCGTGAGTGGGGTAGTGGCCTTGGCCAAAACCAGCAAGGCCCTGAGTCGGCTGAACGAAATGTTCCGCGACAACAAGGTGCACAAAACCTACTGGGCCCTGACCGGCAAATGTCCGGAGCCAACCACCGGCCACCTCACCCACTGGCTGGTCAAGGATCCTATTCGCAACACCACCAAGGCCTACACCGAGCGCCACGGCCAGGGCCTAAAATCGGAGCTGGACTATCAGGTGCTGGGCCAGGCCGGTTCGCGCTGGCTGGTGCAGGTGAACCCCATTACCGGCCGGCCCCACCAGATTCGGGTGCAGCTGAGTTCCGGTCTGGGCACGCCCATCGTCGGCGACGTGAAGTACGGGTTTCTGGCTCCCCTGCCCGATGTCAGCATTGCCTTGCACGCCCGCCAGCTGGAGTTTCAGCACCCCGTAACCAAGGAGGAAATGTGCTTTAGGGCTCCCCTCCCCGACGTAGCGCACTGGGAAGCTGCCGAAGCGTACTACTAAGCTCTCTGGCGACGCCATCTGAGGACGGGACTTTTGGCTGGGCAAGCCTGAATAACATTATGGCCTTTTAGCCGGCGCAATTGCACCTGGGACAGGTGTGGCCGTAGTTTTGCAAAACGGTGGCTGAACTAAAGCCCGGCTTTTGCGCTTAGCGCGTTGAGGCTTCGGCCGCTTCTGGTTTCGACCTCTAACTTTTTGCCCCTATGGCGATACTCTTCTTTTTCGTAGCGCACTACTACCTGTCGCTCTTCACGCAGACGTTCTACCTGCACCGGTACGCAGCCCACAAGATGTTCACGATGAACAAGTTTTGGGAGAAGTTCTTCTTCCTGTTCACCTACATCTGCCAGGGCTCGTCTTTCCTCTCGCCCCGGGCCTACGCGCTGCTCCACCGCATGCACCACGCGTATTCTGATACGGAACTGGACCCGCACTCCCCGTTGTATTCGTCCAACGCTTTCACCATGATGTGGAAGACCAAGAACATTTACAATGCCGTGCTCAACCGCAACTATGCGGCCGCTGAGCGCTTCGAGGGCGACTACCCCGAGTGGGACGCCATTGAGAAGCTGGGCGACAAGTGGTATTCCCGCATTGGCTGGGGCGCCCTCTACGTGCTGTTCTACGTGCAATTTGCTACGGCGTGGTGGCAGTTTCTGCTGCTACCCCTGCACTTTCTGATGGGCCCAATCCACGGCGCTATTGTGAACTGGGGCGGCCACAAGTACGGCTACCAGAACTTCGACAACCACGACCACTCCAAGAATACGCTGCCCTTCGACTTCCTGGCGTTTGGCGAGCTGTTCCAGAACAACCACCACAAGCTGCCCATGCGCGTCAATTTCGGCGTGAAGAAGTGGGAGCTGGACCCTACCTACATGTTTATCTGGGGACTAGATAAGATTGGGGTAGTAAAAGTAAAGCGCAAGTGGCAGGAGCCAGTGAACATGGCGGCGTAGCCGATCAGTGAAGTAGTAGAAGGTGAAATATTGAGCTGTAACTCACCTTGGATACAGGAGTAAGCCCTTTGTGCGTAGGCCCGAAGGGCTTATTCTTTTTCAGGGTTTTCGGGCTGTGCTAGCTATTGAGCGCCTTTTCCCGCGCACGCCTACCGGTGTTCATAACTTCACCTTTCACAACTCCGCCTTTTGCCTTACCTTTGCACCTCATTTTCAACCAGACGCACGGGATGCGTCGCTTAACCAAACCGGTTTATGGCAGTTAAAATCCGCCTCGCCCGTCGTGGCCGCAAAAAGGCCGCTCAGTTCGACATCGTTGTTGCCGACTCCCGCTCGCCCCGCGACGGCCGCTTCATCGAGAAAATCGGTACCTACAACCCCCAGACCAACCCCGCTACCATCAACTTCGATGGTGACAAGGCGTTCGACTGGATTATGAAGGGTGCCCAGCCCACGGATACCGTGCGTGCTATGCTTTCTTACCGGGGCGTGCTCTACCGCAAGCACCTGCAACTCGGCGTAATCAAAGGCGCCATCTCGCAGGACGTTGCTGACCAGCGCTTCACCGACTGGAAAGAGCAGAAAGATGCTAAAATCGAAGGCAAGCGCACTAGCCTGGGCACTGCCAAGGAGGAAGCTCGTCAGCAGCGTCTGGCCGCCGAAACCAAGGTAAACGAAGCTCGTGCTGAAGCTCAGCGCGCCAAGCAGGCTGCTCTGGAGGCCGCTAACGCTCCGGCTGCTCCGGCCGCCGAAGGCGAAACGACCGACGCAGAAGCTTCGGCCGAAACCACTGAGGAAGCTGGCGCCTAATTTCAGGCTCACGTAAGAAGGTGATGAGGTACTAAAGGCGTGCTGCTGGTTTTACCTGGCTACCCTTTCCTACCTCATCACCTTTGCGCGTTTCCCCTCCTCATCCTTCCCCGCCATGACTCTCGACGACTGCTACGAGCTGGGTTCGGTGGTAAAGCCCCATGGCCTGAAAGGCTTTGTGGTGGCCGCCTTCGACGTAGACAACCTCGACGATTACCGCAAGCTGAAATCCGTGCTGGTGGAGTTGCCCACTGCCCCGGGTAAGCTCACGGACTACGCCGTGGAAAAGCTCCAGCCGCAAAGCGACGCGCGGGCCCTGCTTAAATTCAAAGGCATCGACCGAATTGAAGATGCCGAGCCGCTGCGCAACGCCAAGCTCTGGCGCCCATTGACGGAGTTGCCGAATTTAGCAGAAGACCAGTTCTACTTCCATGATGTTGTCGGCTACCTGGTAGTCGATGAGCAGTTGGGAGAGCTGGGCACGGTAGAAACCTTCTACGAGCTGCCCCAGCAGGACGTGTTGTCGATGCGCTACCAGGGAGTTGAAGTACTTATTCCGGTGGTAGATGAACTGGTGAAGCAGGCCGATCAGGCCGCGCGGAAGCTGTTCGTGAACCTGCCGGAGGGTTTGCTCGACGTGTACCTGACGCCCGCCTCCCGGGAGCGGGATGAGCCCGACGAATTCGTAGAGCCGTAGTTCGTTCTGTTTCCATGCGTATTGACATTGTCACGTGCCAGCCGGATTTGCTGGTCAGCCCCTTTGCTCATTCCATCGTGAAGCGGGCACAGGATAAAGGCTTGGCCGAAATTCATCTGCACGACCTGCGCCGCTACGCCATTAACAAACACGGTCAGATTGATGACTACGTGTTTGGGGGCGGGGCTGGCATGGTACTGCGCGTGGAACCCATTGCCGCCTGTTTCGATGAGCTGCTGGCGCAACGTTCCCCGTCGGGCGTCATTTACATGACGCCCGACGGGGAAACGCTCCGTCAGCCGCTCGTGAATCGGTTGTCATTGGCCGGTAATCTGCTCATTCTCTGCGGCCACTACAAGGGCGTTGACGAGCGAATCCGCCAGGCCTACATCACCCACGAAATCAGCGTTGGCGACTACGTTCTGAGCGGGGGCGAGCTTGGCGCTGCCATTCTGGTGGATGCGGTAGTGCGGCTGTTGCCTGGCGTGCTGGGCAACGAAGAATCCGCCCTCAGCGACTCCTTTCAGGACAACCTGCTGGCGCCGCCGGTGTACACCCGCCCGGCCGAATGGCGGGGCTTACCGGTACCAGAAATTCTGCTCTCGGGCAACACCCCGAAAATAGACGTCTGGCGCCATGAGCAAGCCCTGGTCCGCACCCAACAGCGCCGGCCGGATTTATTGCAAGAGTGAGCTTGCGCAATTGTGAAGAGCGAATCTGCTGCGCTGCACCCGTAAGTGACGCAAGCAGAACGACAAACTCACAATTTCACCAACTCACAATTTCACAATTTCAAAATAGAGGGCTATATTTGCGCCTCTTTACCCGAAACCCTTCGGACGGCGCGGCCGTCCTTCACAGTTTTTCCAGCCATGAGCGTACTACTCGATTTTATCCAGCAGGAATCCCAGGAGCGCCGCGCCAGCTTCCCCCAATTTGCCGCCGGTGACACCATCAATGTCCACGTGAAAATTCGCGAGGGCAACAAGGAGCGCATTCAGCAGTTCCAGGGCGTCGTTATCCAGCGCAAGAACACCAACTCGAACGGCGAAACCTTCACGGTTCGTAAGATTTCAAACCAAATCGGCACTGAGCGTATTTTCCCCCTCCTGTCACCTAACATCGACAAGATCGAGGTGGTGCGCCGCGGTAAAGTACGTCGTGCTCGTCTGTTCTACCTGCGTGGCCTGTCGGGCAAAGCTGCTCGTATCAAAGAAAAGCGTGCTACCGTAGCCAAGGCTACTGCTTAAGCTGTACCGCTTTCCTGCTTATAAAAAACAGCCGGCTCTCCTTGCGGAGGGCCGGCTGTTTTGTTTCTGGCTTTGAGCTATAAGGGGCGCCGCAGCCCAATCAACGACTTAGGATTTTTGCGACGAGTTCTGCTGCAGGTCCTGCTCGGGGCTCGACTGGCCACCGCGCATTTGCTTGGCGGCAGCGCTGAGCGCTTCACCCAGGTTGGCTACCCGCTGGGCGGTATTCGGGTTTTCGGCAAATACGGCTGCCTTGGCAGTATTAGTGCCCAAGCGGCTCAGAAGCTGGCCCACCAGGTCTTTGTCAATAGTGCCGCCGCCGAAGTGCGCTTTCAGCGCCTGCATGTCCACCACAATCTGGTGCAGCTCGGGGTTGTTCACGTCTTTGAGGTCCTCAATCCAGCGCTGGAAATGGTTGTCGAGGCCCGACTTGGTGGCTTCTTCCTGCAAGTTGCCGGTCAGAATGCCTACGGCGCCGTCGAGGTGGTTTTGGTGTTGGGTATCGTCCTTGGGAATCTTGTGGAAAGACATAGTGTGAATGGTTAAGCTGCCGCCAGCAGCGGCACAGTTGGGAATATTCGTGCAAACGCGGCTGTGTGGCAAAGGTTGTGGCCCATGTTCCGGTCTGAAGGGCTACTTTCGCCTTCCCATGCCACCACCCAATCCCCTTTCCTCGTACCGCATGAAAAGATGTATAAGCCTGTGGGGCCTAGCCATTCTACCCATAGTAAGCTACGCCCAGCGTGCTACCCCCACCTGGCAGCAGCAAGCCAACTACTCCATCGACGTCACCCTGGACGACCGGCAGCACACGCTCAGCGGCCGGGAGGAGCTGGTGTACACGAATAACTCGCCGGATGCGCTGCCCTACATCTGGTTTCACCTCTGGCCTAATGCTTACCGCGACAACAGCACGGCCTTTGCCCGCCAGCAGCTGCGGAACGGCAGCCGCAAGTTTCAGTTTGCCACGCCCGAGCAGCGCGGCTTCATCGATGGCCTGGCTTTTCAGGTAAACGGCCAGCCGGCTACCCTGCAGTACGATGCCGGCAGCCCCGACATGGCCAAGCTGATTTTGCCCCAGCCCCTGGCTCCCGGCGCCAGCATTACCATTACCACGCCGTTCCGGGTCAAGATTCCGGATTCCTTTTCCCGTTTCGGTCACGTTGAGCAGAGCTACCAGATAACCCAGTGGTACCCCAAGCCCGCCGTGTACGACCGCAAAGGCTGGCACCAGATGCCCTACCTCGACCAGGGCGAATTCTACTCGGAGTTTGGCTCGTTTGATGTGCGCATTACCTTGCCGGCCAACTACGTGGTAGGCGCCACCGGCGTACTGCAAAACCCCGATGAGCAACAGCGCCTCGACCAGCTGGCCGCTGCCACGGCCGGTAAGAAAACCCAGAAGGATTTCGGCGACGACCTGAAGTTCCCGGCGTCCTCCTCCGATACCAAAACCCTGCGCTACGTGCAGGACCGGGTGCACGATTTCGCCTGGTTTGCCGACAAGCGCTTTAACGTGCTTAAAAGCGGCGTCACGCTACCCTCGGGCCGGCAGGTGACTTCCTGGGTTTTGTTTACCAACAAGGACGCCGAAAAGTGGATTAAAGGTCTTACCGATGTAAACAAGGCTCTTACCTCCTACTCTGAGTGGGTAGGCGAATACCCCTACGCCTCCGCTACGGCTGTGGATGGGGCCCTGAGTGCGGGCTCCGGCATGGAATACCCCATGGTAACCGTGACCCAACCTTCGGCCATTGTGCACGAGGTAGGCCACAATTGGCTTCACGGCATCCTGGGTTCCAATGAGCGGGACTTTCCCTGGCTTGATGAGGGCGTAAACTCCTACGTGGAAAACCGCGTGGCAGAGCGCGAAAATCCGACGGCCGGGCAGCTGGAATTTCTGGTGAAGTCGCCGCGCCTGGCCCGCACACTGGGCGTTGATGGCCTGCCGGCTGCGGCCCTGAACCAGGTGCCCTTCCAGGCACTAGCCTCGCGGGGCCTCGACCAGCCGGTTAGCGGAATTTCTTCCGCCCAGTATGGCAAGCTGAACTACGGGCTGATTGTGTACGGCAAAACCGCCGCCCTGCTACGCTACCTGGCCGGGTACTTAGGCCAGGAGAAGTTCGACGCGGCCATGCACGCCTACTACCAGCGCTGGCAGTTCCGCCACCCCTACCCCGAGGACATGCAGGCCGTGTTCGAGGAAACCAGCGGCCAGAAGCTGGATTGGTTTTTCCGCGACATGCTCACGACCCAAAACCGCTACGAAGCCGCCGTATCCGACCTGCTGGTGCAGAATGAGACGGTGAAAGTACTGGTGCGCAACGATTCGCCCGCGCCGTTTGCCGTGCCCGTTGCTACTCTCGATGCCCAGGGCAACGTGTTGGAAACGCAGTGGACGCCCGTGTTTGGCGGCACCGAAGACGATGAGCAGGATGAAACCCAACTTAACTTCCGCCGGGCCGGCGTGGCCAGCGTAGTCGTGGACCCCGGCTACCTCACGCCCCAGCTCAACCGCCGCGACGACCGGATGAACCTTAGCGGCTCATTCAAGACCTGGGAGCCCCTGCGCCTGAAGCCCCTGGCCAGCCTGGAACGCTGGGACCGGAACACCATCAACTGGCTGCCGGTACTAGGGGCCAACACCTCCGACAAGTTCATGCTGGGGGCCGCCTTTTACAACAACGCGCTGGCGCCTAAACGGCTCAACTACCTGGCCATGCCCATGTACAGTTTTAACCGCAACGAGCTGAACGGTATTGGCACCCTGAGTTTGAACGTGCTGCCGCGTACGGTAGCGCGCCAGCTGCTCACAGGCATTCAGGTGCAGCGTTTTGAGCGCTACCGCAAGATAGAGCCCAGCATTACGCTGCTGCTGCCCCACTCGGCCTTCAACCAGCCCCAGCATTTACTGCGCTTTGCCAACACCACCGTGCGCAACCAAGACCTGGGCCAAACCAGCAGCTTCCAGACCCTGGAGTACCAGGTGCAACACAAAAACGCCTTGCAAAGCTGGGGCGCGCACGTCGAGTTCAACTACATGACGCCCAATGTCGATGTGGACAACACTGACCGGGAGGCTGCCCTGCTCCGGGCCACGGCTACCTACAGCCGTTACTACAGCGCCAAGAAGCAGATCCGGGCCCGCTTGTTTGGAGGTAGATTCCTGAAATCCGGGGCCGAAAACGACTTCATCATTGGCCTGAGCGGTAGCCCCGACTACCGCCGCCAAACGGCCTTCCTGGACCGGCAGCAGATTTCCGATACCTACACGGCCCAGCGTCACCAAACCGACGACCGGGACGGCGCATTCAAAGCCTACCTACCCGTCGGCAGCCGGCGGTGGCTCAGCACCCTGGGCGTAGAAGCCGACCTGCCCGTAACTTCCCTGGCCGTTTTTGCCGATTTAGGGGCCACCAAGGAGTTTCAGACCGTAGGCCCCGGCTTGGGGGCCCAGCGCCTGTACTACGACGCGGGCCTGGTAGTGCCCATTGCCAAGAACATCCTGCGGCTTTACCTGCCTGTCGCTGGCTCGCAATATGCTGACGGCCTGCCCAGCAGCCGCAAGGACTTTACCGACCGAATCCGCTTCGTGCTGCACTTGGAGGAACTGAACCCCTTCCGGATTTTAAACGAACAGTTAGCGCAGTAGCAGTTGTAGCCCTGGAATTCATGCGTGTGCGTTGGTTTCTACTCCTGACCGTAATAAGCGCCGCTTCGCTGGCAGGCTGCCAAACGGATTATGCCGACCTGCCTACGTTTTCAGCCGAGCACAAGCTGTTGCAGGTGGTGGTGGAAATGCCCGCTGGCACCAACCACGAGCAGCGCTACCACGCCCAAACGCATGAATTCCAGCCGCTGCAGCGGGCCGGCTCCGACCAGCTCATTGAGTTCCTGCCCGTGCCGGGCAACCTCGGCTTTGTTCCGGGCACCAAAGTCAGCGCGGCCGGCCGGCCCCAGGAAGCTGACGAGCCCGTGCCGGCGCTGGTGCTGGCCGAAAGTCAGCCTGCGGGCAGCGTGCTGGAGGTAGTCCCCGTGGCCCTGCTGCTGCTCGACGTGAACGGGACCCTGCAGCAGCTGGTCGTGGCAGTTCCGGCGCGACCGGCCCAGCGCATCCTGCCAGATGTCACGGACTGGGCCACCCTGAACCGCCGCTACCCGGGCGTGCGCCAGTCGCTGAGCTTGTGGTTCCAGCACCGGGGCCGACCCGGAGAGACCCGCATTGCCGGCTGGAAAGACGAGAAGGCCGCGGATCAGTACATTCGTCGCTGGCTGCAATAGCAGCACTGTATAGCAACAAAAAGCCCCGCCTGATAGCAGGCGGGGCTTTTTGCTTACAAGTAAAAATCGGCGGACCGACTACTCAATCTTGTTCATGCGCTCCTTCACGGCCTCCAGGGCTACGCGCATGTTCACAATGTCGGCGCGGGCAGCTTCCTGCTCCTTCAGGTTCATATCCACCTGGTTGTTGTACTGCTGCAGTTCAGCGGCGTTCTGGGCCAGCTGCTGCTGAATTTCGATTTTACGCGCTTTGTTTTTCTCGATGTCTTTCTTAATGGCATCCGCCTTCGAGATAACCGCCATGTGGTTGTTCTGCGACGACACGAGGGCTTTCTCAGCTTCAGCAACCTGTACGGCCAAGTCTTCGCGGTAGAGCTTGCGGGCGAAGTCTTTCAGGTAGCCTTCGGCAGCTTTCCACTGCACCGGCGTCGACTCTTTTCCCAGGTATGCGTTACCCAAGTCAATCGACCACCAGATGGTAGTACCGGTAGGAACGGCGTCTACTTTGCTGATTACGCGTACTGGCGTCTTGGAAACGGCGTCAATCACGACTCCGTCCATGGTGTATACGCCTTTGTCCGCTTTTACTTTGCTACCGAACTGCTCGTCCAGCTGCTTTTTCCAGGAGTCTTCCACGCGCTTGCTATCCAGCTGCACAGAAACCCGCTGCCCCTTACGCGGAATGCCTTTTACGGCCATGTCCGTTTCATCAACCGGCGACTTTTGCGCGAAGCTAGTCACCGATGTTGCCAACATCAGCAGCAAAGAAAAGAGTACGCCTCGTTTCATAGGAAATGAAATAAGTTGAGAAGAAAATGATTTGCAGGTATGACCGTCGGGTAAACGAACTCCGACTCATCAAATTTAACTAGCCTGCCAGCATCTCACCAGACCGCGGATTGTTTTTTTTGAAGAAAACTGACTTTTGTTAGAAAATTAATATTCATAATCGTTTATATACCAGATAATGGCATCTATTCCTGTTGAGCTAGGCTATCTTGGCTGAGCCAACTACTTGATATTCTCTATACTTTCTGAAACAAAAGCAGCTCCCGCCAGTTTAATCCCGACTATGCCTATCACTGTTTGCCGCAAGGAACACTTCAACGCTGCCCACCGCCTGCACAACCCTGCCTGGAATGATGAGCAGAACCAAATTACGTTTGGCAAGTGCAATAACCCTCATTATCACGGCCATAACTACGAGCTCATTGTACGTTTGACCGGCGACATTGACCCCGCTACGGGCTACGTGTATGATATGAAGCGGTTGAGCGACCTGATCAAGCGCGAGATTCTGGATACCTTTGACCACCGAAATCTGAATCTGGACACGGAGGAATTCCGCCACCTGAACCCCACGGCTGAAAATATTGCCATCGTGATTTGGAACCGGCTACGCCCGCACGTGGAAGAGCACCTGACCATGTCGGTTACGCTGTACGAGACCGAACGCAATTTTGTAGAATACCATGGATAACCCCGCTGCTGCAGCCTCCCCCGCGGATGGCACCGCAGCCCGCCCCGCCATCGACGTAGAGTTGCCAGCCGATTTGCGCACCCCCCTTCGGGCTGACGCCTTCCAGCTCAGCGACGACGAAAAGATTGCCGCTATTGCCGAGCACTTCCGCGACATCATGCAGATTCTGGGGCTGGACCTCACGGATGACAGCCTGAGCGGCACGCCCAAGCGCGTGGCCAAAATGTACGTGCAGGAATGGTTTAAAGGCCTCGACCCCAAGCATCGGCCCGATGTGAAGCTGTTCGAGAACCGCTACCAGTACCGGAATATGCTGGTGGAGCGCGACATTACGCTGTTTTCCTGCTGTGAGCACCACTTCGTTCCCATTATTGGCAAGGCCCACGTGGCCTACCTGCCGGGTGAACACGTGGTGGGCCTAAGCAAGCTCAACCGAGTAGTGCAGTATTTTGCCCGCCGCCCCCAGGTGCAGGAGCGCCTCACCCGCCAGATTGCGGAGGAGCTAAAGACTACCCTTCGCAGCGACGACGTAGCCGTACTCATTGAGGCCGACCACTTGTGCGTGATGAGCCGGGGCGTGAATGACACGAGCAGCAGCACCCTAACGGCGGAATACAGCGGCGCCTTCGCCCGCGACGAAGCCTTGCGCGCAGAGTTCCTGCGGCTGATTGGCAAATAAAAAGCTGTTAGCTTTCCCTTCGCTTTCCAACTCTCCGTTTAAAGTCCTGGCGCCCCCTTGGTGCCGGGCTACCTGTTCTCTTCCATGTCGCGCAAAGTTTTGATTACCGGGGGCACCGGCATGATTGGCACCCGCCTCGCCGAAATGCTGATTGATGCCGGGTACGAAGTAGCCCTGCTGAGCCGCACTCCCGGCAGCGGCCGTTACCGCAGCTTCCGCTGGGACCCCTTGGCTGAAACCATTGATGAAGCGGCCGTACCCTACGCCGATTACATCATCAACCTGGCCGGCAGCAGCGTTTCGGATGGGAAATGGACCCAGGAACGCAAGCGCGAAATCCTCTCGAGCCGACTAGCCGGCACGCAGCTAATGGCCCGGGAGCTGGCCAAAGGCTCGCACCACGTCCAGACCTTTATTTCAGCGTCGGCCATCGGCATTTACGGCGACCGGGACGACCAGATTGTAACGGAAGAAACTGCCCCGGCCCCCGATGATTTCCTGGCCGAAGTGTGCCAGCAGTGGGAAGCAGCGGCCCATAACGTAGCCGCCGACGGAATTCGCACCGCCATCTTTCGGATAGGCATTGTACTCAGCCCGGAAGGCGGCGCGCTGGTGCCCCTGGCTCGTACCGTAAAGCTGATGGCGGGTGCCCCGCTGGGCTCCGGCAAGCAGTACATGTCCTGGATTCACCTCGACGATTTGTGCCGCCTGTTTATTCAGGCCATGGAGGAGTCCCAGTGGCAGGGCACGTACAATGCCGTGTCGCCTAACCCCGTTACCAACAAGGAGTTCACCGAAACCCTGGCCGCCGTGCTGCACCGCCCCCTGGTGCTACCCAAAGTGCCGGAGTTTGGGCTGAAGCTGATGATGGGCGAGATGAGCGAAATTGTGTTGGCCAGCCAACGGGTAAGCGCCGAAAAGACCCTGAAGCAAGGATTCAAATTTGAGTTTCCTACCCTGCGAGCCGCCCTGGAATCGTTTTATGGGGAAGAGTAGAGGCTTATTCCGCTAGTCATGCAAAAGGCCCCGGTTATCATAACCGGGGCCTTTTGCATGACTAGCAGGCTTGCCAGGTGATAGGTGATACGAGCTACAGACTATCTGGTATCGGGACGGTGCCGTTGTTCAGGTTTTCCAGCAGGTTGTCGACGACGATGGTGTCCACGGTTTCGGCCTCGCGGCGGCGGCGCGGCTCAGCAGTTACGCAGACGTATTTCTTGCTGATTTTGACGGTGGGCTGCGGGAAGGGTCCCATGCGGATGTCCAACTCGGGGTCCTGGTAGAGCTTTTCCATGTAGGTGCCGAAGATGGGCAAGGCCGTGCGGCCGCCCTCGCCCTGCTGGGAGTTCAGGAAGTGAATGCTCCGGTCCTCGCCCCCTACCCACACGCCCGTTACCAAATCCTTAGTGACGCCCATGTACCAGCCGTCGGAGTAGTTGCTGGTAGTGCCGGTTTTGCCCCCGATCTGGTTGTTTTTGCGCCACAGCTCGTAGTCCCAGAGAGCCTGGGAAGTGCCGCCGGGCTCCTCCATGCCCCCGCGCAGCATATAGGTCATCAGCCAGGCCGTTTCGGCCGGAATCACGCGCTTCTGCTGGGGGTCGAACTGTACGATGACGTTGCCGTTGCGGTCCTCAATGCGCGTAACCAGCATGGGCTCGGGCCGGAAGCCCTGGTTAACGAAGGTGCTGTAGGCATTCACCATTTCGTATACGCTCACGTCGCCGCCCGAGCCCAGGCCGATGCTGGGTACCGGCAGCAGCTTGCTCCGGATACCGACTTTGTTGGCGTACTTGGCCACGTTCTCCCAGCCTACTTTCTCGGTGAGCTGAGCCGTGACGGAGTTCACGGAGCGGGCCATGGCGTAGCGCAGGGTCATGTTCATGCCGGTGTACTCGCGGGTCACGTTGTCGGGCTTCCACTCCATGGGCTGGCCGTTTTCCACGTAGTTAATGGTCACCCGCTCATCCCGGATTCGGTCGCAGGGCGAGTAGCCGTTGTCGAGGGCCGTGAGGTAGACGAAGGGCTTGAAGGTAGAGCCGGCCTGGCGCTTGCCTTGGCGCACGTGGTCGTATTGGAAAAAGCGGTAGTTGAGGCCGCCCACCCAGGCCTTGATCTGGCCGGTGAAGGGGTCCATGGTCATCATGCCCGCGTGCAGGAAGTGCTTGTAGTAAGCCAGCGAATCCAGCGGCGACATCACCAGGGTAGTATCCCCGTCGCCCTTCCAGGTGAAGACCTTCATGGGGCGCTTGCGGTGCAGGGCTGAGTCGAGCAAGTCGGGGCGGCCCTGGTAACGGGCGGCCAGCTCCTTGTACTGCTCGGTGCGCTTCATCTGGGTTTCGATGAAGTTGGGAATCTCGTTGCCGTCCTCGTCTACCCAGGGGTCTTTGCCCCGGTTGCGCCAGAAGTTGTCGAAGGTGCGCTGCAAGGTCTTCATCTTCTTCTGCACCGCCTCCTCGGCGTAGCCCTGCATCCGGGAGTCAATGGTGGTGTAGATGCGCAGTCCGTCGCGGTACATATCGTAGCCGTTCTTTTTGCACCACTCGTTTACAAACTGGCTCACGGCCCCGCGGAAGTAGGTTTCGGGCCCATCGACGTGCTTTTCTACCTGGTACTGCAGCACGATGGGCGTGGCTTGCTCCGTTTTCACCTGTTCCGGCGTCAGTACGCCGGCCTGGCCCATGCGCGTGAGCACCAGGTCGCGGCGCTTGCGGGAAGCGGCGGGGTGAAACTTGGGGTTATACGCGGTCGGATTGTTGAGCATGCCCACCAGGGTAGCAGCCTGCTCGATAGTCAGGCTGTCGGGCGAGGTGCTGTAGAAGGTTTTGGCGGCCACCTTAATACCGTAGGCCTGGGAGCCGTACTCCACGGTGTTGAAGTAAAGGGCCAGGATTTCATCTTTGGTGTAGCGGCGCTCCAGCTCCACGGCCGTCAGCCACTCCTTGGTTTTGCTAATGATGGTGCCCACCAGCGGCAGGTGGCCCAGCAGACCAGTATTTTCCTTGCGGCGGGTTTTGTAGAGGTTTTTGGCCAGCTGTTGGGTGATGGTGGAGCCCCCGCCCCCGCTGCCGCCGGTAGCGGCGCCCAGCACGGCCCGGGCAATGGCCTTGGGGTCGATGCCGGAGTGGTCTTGGTAGCGCACGTCCTCGGTAGCCACCAGGGCCTTGATCAGCCAGGGCGACATCTTGCTGAGCGGCACCGGGGAACGGTTTTCGCGGAAGTAGCGGCCTATGTGTACGCCATCGGCGGTATACACCTCGGAGGGCTGCTCCACGCGAGGGTTTTCCAGCTCCTCCAGGCTCGGCGACTTACCAAACAGGAACAGAAAGTTCATACTCACCAGAATGGGGTAGAGCAGAAAAGTACCGGCTCCCAGCACAAAAATCCCCCACAGGGTACGGGAAAGGATGTTAGGCCAACGGCGGGGCGGTGGGGCCGGGGAAGTTGTTTTCGACGACTGAGGAGCAGACATGCAGAGCGCAGTGAGGCAGGCGAAGCCAGGCGAGCCGGCAACGGAGTCGCAAATATACCAGTTAGCCCCAGGCCACGAGCGAAAATCCGTTTCGGCCGAGGGTTGGCACCGACCTGGACCTTGGGTCAGACCCAGACTCGTAACGGCGGCAGCACCCGCACCTGCTTCACTCGACTACAACCACAACCAAGCCGATAAAAGCCGATACCAACAGCAAACCAGCCGCCGCATAGCAACCCACCGTAGCCAGGTGCCACAGTAACCGCCAGAACCAGCCCGACACGCCCGCCGTCACCCGCTGCACCATACGCGCCACCAGCCAGGGCACCACCAGCAGACCGCCGCATAAGCAAGCCATGAACAGCTCTGCCGCTTGTGGAGTGTGCGGCCATATTTCCTCACACAAGAGCAAATTGAGGGCACTGAATACCAACACGGCTAGCCCTACCCACAATCGCCCCGAGACGGCCGGCAACACGGTGTACCAGATAAAAACCAGCAGTTGCTCAAGCCAAGAAGCTGAGGAGGATGAGGAAGGCATATGAACAGGAAAAAAGAAAACGACTAGGACTGCCCTTTCGCACTTAGCGCGGTTTAACGCCCCGGTCTGACAGGCACCGTCGGAACGATCCAGCCGAGCAGGACGTCAGCAACCTCAGCTTACCGCCCTGGCCCGACGGCTGGCAGCCGCCGGACTGGAGCGTTAAATCGTGCTAAGCCAGCCTAGCGGGCCGCTACCACGCCCGCGGCACCGGGTGCCCACAGCAGCATCACGTGCAGCAGGGTCCAGAGCACGAGGCCCAGCAGCAGGGCCGAGCCAGGCAGCACAACGGTCAGCAAACGGCGCCGGCGCTCCGGGCCGGAGGCAGCCCGCTCGCGCCAGGTCAGAAGCACGGCCAGGGCCCCGATGCAGGCGGCGCATAACAGCACGCCGGCCAGCGTTAGGCTTACTTGGGCAAGACTCATAAGGCAGAAGAAAAGAGTAGTAGAAAAAAGGAAGGCGGACTCGCGCAACCGGGCTACCGGCCCCGGCCCCACCGGCGGCCGGATAGTCAGCAAATCAAGAGGTAGCGGATCAGCACTAGGGGTAGCAATAGCGGGGTAGTAATTCCGACGGGTAGCAATAGCTATTCTGACTACCGGGCAAGCCAGCGGGGGCGCAAGCCCGCCTTCACGGTTGGGAGCTTATTGTCGTAGATGCTCGTAGGCCTGGGCCTCGGCGTAGGTCCAGCTTTGCCACGTGTGGTACTCGGGGTAGTTGCGGACCCAGCCCGCGACGCGGGCCTTGATGGCTTCCTGCGCTTGGGCGGGGGTAGCGTTGACTTCGTTGTAGCTGCCGGGCGGGCTGATAACAATGCGGGTCATGCCGCTGAGCACGCTCTGGCGGGCCTGCAGTTCCGGCAGCACCCGCTCGGGCATTTCCAGCAGAAAGCCTACGTCTACGGCTTTAAAGCGCGGGCTTAGGTTGTAGCGCACCATCCAGATTTCCCAGTTGCCCAGGGCCAGCAGCAGGAGCAGCCCGTAAGCCGCCACCGCGTTCAGCCGCACCAAAGAGTAGGCCGAGCGGCGCTGCCAGATTTTGAGCAGCACCGTGCCCAGCCCGAACAGCGTCAGCAGCAGAAACCCGTACACGCCAATGCGCTTGTAGGCCAGGCCCGTGTAGGTGATGTAGTAGTAGTTGCGCAGCCCCACCGACACCACCAGCACCGCATTCTGTACCACCCACACCGTGGCACCCCAGCGTAGGGCCCGCAGGCCAGGGGCGTAGAAGTTGAGGTTGCGCCGGAAAAACCACAGCACAATGCCCATGGCCACCAGAATGCTCAAGATCAGCACGTAGGTACCCTCGTGTACAAACTGCGTCAGGTCGAAGCCGGGGGAAGGCGTGAAGCCCAGCCAGATCCAGTTGATATCAATGATGTTGACAACCAGCAGCAGGACATTTACTAAACCGAACACGGCCAGGGCGGCCAGGTATTCCTTGCGCAAATCAAGGGAGCGGAAGGTTTGGGCCCGGAAGTTGGGGTTACGCACGCTAAAGGACGCCACCCGGTCGCGCTGCCGCCGCACAAACTCCCCGAAGCGCGATTCCCGATCCAGGAAAAAGTGCACCGGCACCAGCACCAACGCGCCCGCCGTGAGCACTAATCCTACCAGGAAAAACAGCAGGTGGGGCACCGATATAGCTGGCAGCAGGGCCGCCAGCCACTCCCCTACCGTAGCCAGTGCTACCGCAGCCAGCGCAGCGTAGCGTGGGTTGGCCATGCTAAACAGTAAGTGAAACACACCCAGCACCACCAGCGGCATGAGCAGCAGCCGCCCGTAGAAACGGGTGCGGCTCCAGCGCCCCATCCCGCCGCTAGGCAGGCGCAAGTAGGGTAGCAGGCCGGGTACCACCCGCGCCGCGCTGACCAAACTCGTGAGCAGGGCAAAAGCCAGCAGCTTCAGGTGGGGCTGATTTACGTAGCCTAGCACCAAGACCAGAGAAGCCACGCAGGCCAGCTTAGCAGCACCCGAACCGAGCAGCAACACGCAACCCACGCTCAGCAAGGTGCCGCCCAGCATCAGCCAAAAGTAGCCGGAGCGCCACACGGCGGCGTGCCGCGGCAGCCCGGCCAAAGTAGCGGCAACCACGAACAACGTGTATAAGCTCAGATTCAGCCCCACTTCCTGGTTCCAGAACAGAACGTCAAAGAGCACAGCCCCGAGCGGGAGTAGCGCTTTCTGGAGGCTGGTGAGCGGTAAGGCCGCCCGGCGCACACCCGGGGCTGCCGCCGCGGGTGCAGAAACGGAAAAGGACGTCATAGCTTTTATCTTAAAGTACTTTGTATTTCAAAGTTTAGGAACAAAAAAAAAGACTACGCCCCGCGCAGCAGTTTTTCCAAGGCCACCAAATGCTCCTGAAAGGCGCTTTTGCCTTCCGTGGAGGCCGAGTAGGTAGTGTTCGGCTTCTTACCAACAAACTGCTTGCTAACCTGCACATAGCCTGCCTTTTCCAGGGCTGCTACGTGGCTGGCCAGGTTGCCGTCGGTTAAGTCCAGGGCCTCTTTCAACTCGTTGAAGCTCACCGACTCATTGGCCATTAGCACGGCCATCACGCCCAACCGGACCCGGTTGTCGAATGCTTTATTGAGGGTATGGATCAGGTGTTTCACAGAAGCAGAAGAAGCGAAATGCTAGGGCAGCCAGGCCCCGGTAACTGCGGATGCGGACTAGTCTCGCTCGTAGCGGTTGTACATCAGCAGGCCGTAGCCGATGTGACCCAGGCCGAAACCGAGCGCAAAGAACGCCAACCCCAGGCCGGGGACCAACACCGCCACCAAACCTAGCCCAATTTCGGTGAGGCCGAGCCACCGGATTTCGTCGAGGGTGTATTTGCTGGCGTTGAGCAGGGCCAGGCCGTAGAACAGCAGCAACCCGGGTACCACCAACCCAACGGCGCCCTCCAGAAACAGCGCCAGGCAAAACAAGCCGCCCGCTACCAGCGGAATCAGCAGGCTCAGGGCCAAGCGCCGACCCAGGGCGCTCCAGAGCGGCTGCCCGGCCCGGTGGGCGCGACGGGCCGTGAAAAACGTAGCCACGCCCAGCGCCACCCCAATAATGCTCACGGCCAGCAGCAGCAGGTAGGGCAGCACCAATTGCCGCTCTTCGGGGGTGCTCTGCAGCAGCCGCAGGTAGCCCGCGTTGGGGTAGCGCTGCTGCAAATACCAATGCCCCACGGCCGCCCCGATCAGTGCCACTACCCCGGCCCCTACCCCGGAAAGGCCACTAAGCGAGATGAAGCGCGAGGAACGCTCCATGATGGCGCGAATCTCGGTGAGTTGAACCAGCGGGTCTGTAGCAGGCTTCGACATATTCTAAAGAACTTTGCGCTACAAAGCAAGGTAGGTTTATCGTAACTTCCTACAGCTACGGCTAACTATTTTCCGGCTTAATCTCCCAGGTACCATTTGAAAACCGAAAACCGGTACGTATCCCTTCGAGCAGTGCCCGGAATCTGGGGTAGCTTCTTATGCGTAACTCAGATTCCGGGCACTGCTCGGAATATATAGTTCGAGAAACGCTTTCTAGGGGCTGGCTGCTTTTGACCTCCCGGATCTGGCAGAGCTGGCTGCCAGGCAAGCCCCAGAAAACCAGAGTCTGAACGGCAATGTTCATAGTCCGACTGTACTTAGCTACCCCTAGGCCTTGCGGATGATACCGCGGCCGGCGAAAGGACAGGAATAAAGTCTGAGCTAAGTAGAGACGGAGACAGTAAAGTGGCCGCTGAACGGCGGATTAACTGCGGTGTGGAAGGGTAAGCGAATTACCCGACTGCCCTATTATGAGACGGGACGAATACATAAGGGCCAATGGGAGGCGTAAAGCTGACCCAATTTGAGAATAATCTATTCCCAACAAAAAACTGGATTTCTACAATCCAGCGAGCTTCAGGTGGCGTATTCTCAACTGTACTCGCTTTTCGGGTTGCCAGCCTGTTGCCTCTATTTCTGCTGGACGTTACTTTTCTTTTAGCCGCACTTCCTATGGTCTTACTTTCTACTGCCGGCCACTCCACTATCACGCGCACCTTTATTCTCTGGGCCCTAGCTAACACGGGCGGTACGCTGTGGCTGCTGCTGGACTTTTCCCTCGACCGCATCGACGACTACCCCATTGCCCTGATGAGCGGGCTGGTAGCGGCCCTGGTTTCGCTGGCCATTGTTCCGCTGGTAATTCCCTTCTTCAGCGCCATGTGCCGGCTACGGGTGGGCCTGTCGCGCCGCTCCTTGGCCTTGGTGGGCGTTACCTTGTTCTTTCTGCTAGCCAACCAGCTGCTGGAAGTACTGCTGCCCATCGATTCCATGACCCATTTGCTGAACATGTCATTGCCGTACTGGGCCGCCGCCATGCTTACCGTGCTGTGGCTCTACAGCCCCGGTCAGCAAAGCAACACCGGCCGCACCTCTGCCTGCGACTAAGCTCCCGGCTGAGGGGCGCCCAGCCAAAACCGGCGGCTTCGCGTAGGCTATGCCCATGAAGCTGCGCCTCCAGTTGTTTGAGTTCGAAGATTTACCCTGGTTTCCGCAGGTTATCCGGGCCGGGATGATGGATTACCTGCGCTTTATGATAACGGCCCTGGGTACTTACCAGCCCATTGTGCCCCTACTACACCAGGCCCTGCGCCAGACTGGGCAAACCCGGCTGTTGGAGCTGGGGGCCGGGGCGGGCGGTGGCACGGCCCCGCTGCTGCGCCGGTTGCAGGCCACGGGCTTGCCCGCCGCCACCGTCACGCTCACTGATCTGTACCCCCAGCCCCTGGCCTGGCAGACGCTACAAGCCCAAACGCCCGGCCTGCGCTACGAGCTAGCCCCAGTGGACGCCACGGCCGTAGCGGCGGGCCTGACGGGGTTTCGCACGATCTTCTCGGCGTTTCATCACTTTTCCCCTCCCGCCGCCGAGGCCATTCTGGCCGATGCCGTGCGGCAGCGGGCCGGCATTGGGGTGTTTGAGGGCGCGGGCAAGCACTGGGCTGAAATTCTGCTGGCCTGCACGGTGCTGCCAGTTGCACAGCTGCTTATTACGCCCTTTATTCGGCCTTTCCGCTTCAGCCGCCTCTTTTTTACGTACGCCGTACCCCTGATTCCACTGTTTACCATCTGGGACGGCTGCGTGTCGATTCTGCGTATGTACCCGCCGGCCCAGTTGCTGGCCCTGGCTCACCGCGCCGATGCGGCGGGTACGTTTCGTTGGCAGGCGGGGGTAGTACGGCACTGGTGGGGCCCGAAGGTTACCTACCTGATAGGGGTACCCACCGAAACTGAGGGCTAACCCGTAGCTTGCGGCCCGCCCGGTCGGTGCGCCGTCGCGCCGGGCTTTCCTCCCCTCCCGAAGCGGCCCTGCCCGCCTGCCCTATGCCTTTTGCCGCTTACCGCCGCGCGCTGCCCTTGCTGCGCATCCCGTTTTCGGTGTACCTGATGCCCGTTTACTGGTTTGGCCTCAGTGCCCTTCCCTCCGGCTTCAGCGTAGCACGGGCAGTAGGCGTATTTGTGGTGCTGCACTTGCTGGCTTACCCTGCTTCCAACGGCTACAACAGTTACTACGACCGGGACGAGGGTAGCATTGGGGGGCTGCGGCAGCCACCAAAAGTTTCGCGCGAACTGCTCCACCTGGTGTGGCTGTTCGATGGGCTGGCCGTAGCGGGGGGGCTGCTGCTGAGCCCGGCGTTTGCGGGGCTTGTGGCCGTGTACTTGCTGGTCTCGAAAGCATACAGCTACGAGGGAATCCGGCTGAAAAAGTACCCGCTGCTGAGCACGGCAGTGGTCGTAGTGTTCCAGGGAGCCTATACTTTCCTGATGACGCAGGTAGGTGTGGAGGCCCCAGCCACCCAACTGCTGGCCCCCGAGAACCTGGTGTTGGCCCTGGTAAGTAGCTTGTTTCTGTGCGGCTCCTACCCGCTCACGCAGGTGTACCAGCACGCCGAAGATGCTCGCCGGGGCGACCGGACCCTGAGTTTGCGGCTGGGCCTGCGGGGCACGTTTGTATTTGCCGGCGCGGCCCTGGCCACGGGCGCCGCCGTGCTGGTGGCGGCCTACCTCTGGCGCGACGAAGCACGCCACATCATTATTTTTCTGGTAGCTACCGGCCCGGTGGTGGTGCTGTTTTTGCAGTGGGCCCGCGCCGTCTGGCGGCAGGAGTCGGCGGCTGATTTCGACCATACCATGCGCATGAACCAGGTGTCGTCGTTGTGTTTGAGCGCGGCCTTTCTGCTGATGCTGTTCTGGTAGCTGCTGCTGCACGCGGCGGCAAACACCAACTGCTCAGCTTGCGTACAGTATCTTGCTTCTCCTATATTTTTCCGTTCCTGCTATGCGCGCCCTTCTGTGGTTTTTCCCGCTCCTTTTCGTAGTAGGCTGCTCTTCTCCTTCTTCTGAGTCGGCTAGCTCAGCTACTCCCCCCGCGTCGCCGGACTCCGAGGCAGCTGTCCCCGAGCCCCTGGATACGGCCCGTCCGGCCCCCGTTGATGCCCAGGCCGATACGCTGCTCACGGCTAAGGCCCGCCACCGGTTCTCGGACCCCGGCACTTCCGACACATTTTCGCTGGTGTTGCGCGGCGCTTCGGTGCTTACTGGGGAGGCCACGCTCACTATTACCACGGCCGGCGGGCAGGTAATTTTCCGGGAAGTGCTTTCGGCTCCCGATCTGGAAGCCATGATGGTATACGAAATGAAAGGGCCCACTGCCACCCAGGCCGAGCGGGAAGCCTACGTCCGCCGCCGGGTGCAGGCGTTTTTCGCCGCCAAAAACTTCCGCCGGCCGGCCGTGACTTCCTCCGCTACCTACCCCACCGATACGGCCGCCGTCCCCGGCCTCGACCAAGCCGCCTGGGCCGACCTGCGCCGCCGCCCCGAGGCCGTTGCCTTCGAATACACGGTAGGCAAAGAAGACCGCCACGTCATTGCCTGGTCGCCGCTCCGCAAGCAGGTAGTGCGCCTGCCCTAACCCCGGAAAAGCCGAAACAGTAGCGTTTCGGCTTTTTTTATGCTGTAGGTTGTACGGCTGCTTAGTTTCTGCCGGCTTGGCGCAGGGCCTCTTCTAAGTCGGTGCGGAAGCTTTCATACGGCTGGAACCCGCGGGCCAGCACGTAACCCTGGCTACCTACCCGCAAAATGGTCGTTGGGAAGCCTTGCACGCCGATTTTGCTTACTGCGGCAAACTCCAGTTGCGTACCCCGGATGATTTCGGGCCGGGTGAGCTGCTGCCGGAACTCGCTGGGGTCAAGGCCGTAGGCTGCGGCCAGGGGCTCGTAAGTTGCCAGATCGTTTAAGTCGGCGCCCTCCTGAAAGTAGGCGCGCTGCACGGCGTGGGCAAACTCGGCGGCCTGCTCCTGCCGCAGCTGCCGAAATGCGTGAATGGCCCGGCACGGCGGCTCTGAGTCCTGCACGTGACTACCCTCCTGCCCCAGGGCCCGAAACGCGGCCCCAAACTGCACGCCCGTCACCTGTTCTACCTGCTCCAGCGCCCCGGTTATGTAAGGCCAGTCTTCCCGGATGGGGCCAACCTGCGCGCCCGTCACCATGCCTCCGCACAGCACCGACACCTCCACACGCCCGGCAAACTCCTGCTGCACCCGTTGAACCACGGGGCTCATGCCGTAGCACCAGCCGCACAAAGGGTCAGAGATATAAAGTAATTCGGGTAGGTCGTTGGTGTGTTGCTGTTCCATAGCCTACAAAGAACCGATGTTATTAACCATAACACAACTTGCCAGCAACTACAGCCCCGTCAGGTGGAGAGGTGGTTTCAGCTCATTTAATTATATTTTTTAACAATAAATCTATATTTTAACTTATCAATATGGGACTTATAATGGGAATTTAATAAGATAAGCCACTGATAACCAATACAGTAAAAAGTATGTTGCTTTAGCATAGCATCGATTTGCAAGGCATAAAGCCCTATATTTCAGCTAGAATCTACTGTTCCTCACCTTTCTACTACCTGCTTCGATGAACTTGGCTACCTGCTTATCCCAGACAAAGATTCCCGTCTTGAAACGCGTGGCGTTCGGGCTCTTACTCATGGGCATCAGCCCTACCGTGAGTTGGGCTCAGTACACAACAAACCAGAGTTTTGAAGCTACTAATACAGAATTGGGCTATAGTTACACTACTAGTGGCACTGGCGGACAATTTTTTACAGGTAATTCAGCCACTGCCTTTCAAGGCCCCAACCCAAGCCCAGCAAACAGTGCAGTAAGTTCGAGCGGTATTTCCTCTTATGGGTCACAGAATAACACGGGTAGTGGAGTAGTATCTACTGTGTTAGACTTTAGAAACATAAACTTCAATAACTTCTCTAACAATTACTTCACTATTAGACTAGCAGCTTTTGCCACTAACCAGAATGGAGGGCTTGCCTCAAATGGCAATGTCACAATAGCAATCAGTACCGATAATGGTGTAAGCTATAGACAAGCAATGGTAATTCAGGGTAGTGGTAGCGGTAGAGACATAATTTGGGATTTTTCCTCAACAGCTACCGCAACTACTACATTAGGCCAAACTGCTTCAACAATATTTACTGCTACTACGGCAGCAGCCAACAAGTACTCAGTTCTGAGAATAAATCTTCCTATTACTGTCACACAAGCTAAGCTTCGAATTACCATTAATGCTAATGACAAAACAGCACTAGCTGTTGATGATGTATTTCTTAGCAGCCTAGAGCCCCTTCCCGTCACTCTCACGGGCTTCTTTGCAAACCGCCAGGGGCAGAATGTGCTACTGAACTGGGCTACCTCTCTGGAGAAGAACAACGCGTACTTTGAAGTGCAGCGCAGCCAGGACAGCAAAACCTTTACCACCATTGGACGGGTAGCGGGCAACGGTACTACGGCCACCGGTGCTACGTACAAATTCACTGATCTTGCTCCCCTGTCCACCCAGGCATATTACCGCCTGCGCCAGGTAGATGTGGAAGGCACTGATTCCTACTCCTCAGTGGCTACTGTAGGCGGGCTGGAGCTAGCCGAAAACGTGGCTTCTCTCTACCCAAACCCCAGCCTGGGGACTATCACGCTGCCCGAGGCCACCAGCCTGGTAAAGTACCGCGTGTACTCGGCCGCGGGCAAAACGGTCGCTACCGGCGAGGCGCAGGGCGGCACCAGCATTAACATTCAGCAGGTACCTGCGGGCCTCTATTTCCTGGAAACCACAATTGGCACGAAGCGCAACGTGCAGCGTTTCGTGCGAAAGTAACGCCCGGCACGGTTTCGTATCAACAAAAAGGCCCGTTCCGCAGCTGCGGAACGGGCCTTTTTGTGACTCAACGCTTACGCTTAGCCGTTCATGGCCATCAGGAATTCGTCGTTGTCGCGGGTGCCTTTCATGCGGTCCTTCAGGAACTCCATAGCTTCGGAGGCCGTCATGTCTGACATGAACTTGCGCAGCACCCAGATACGGTTCAGCTCGTCCTTGCTCATAAGCAGGTCCTCGCGGCGGGTACCGGAAGCGGGCACGTCGATGGCTGGGAAGATGCGCTTGTTGGCCAGTTTGCGGTCCAGTTGCAGTTCCATGTTGCCAGTGCCTTTGAACTCCTCAAAGATTACCTCGTCCATCTTGGAGCCAGTCTCAATCAGGGCCGTGGCAATGATGGTCAACGAACCGCCGTCCTCCACGTTGCGGGCCGCGCCGAAGAAGCGCTTGGGCTTGTGCAGGGCGTTGGCATCCACACCACCCGACAGGATTTTGCCGGAAGCGGGCTGCACCGTGTTGTAAGCGCGGGCCAGGCGGGTAATGGAGTCAAGCAGAATCACCACGTCGTGGCCGCACTCCACGAGGCGCTTGGCCTTTTCCATGGCAATGGTGGCAATTTTGACGTGGCGGTCGGCCGTTTCGTCGAAGGTGGAGCTGAGCACCTCGGCCTTCACCGAGCGGGCCATGTCCGTTACTTCCTCCGGGCGCTCATCAATGAGCAGAATCATCAGGTACACCTCGGGGTGGTTTTCGCTGATGGAGTTGGCAATTTCCTGGAGCAGTACCGTTTTGCCGGTTTTGGGCTGGGCTACAATCAGGCCCCGCTGGCCCTTACCAATGGGAGCAAACAAGTCCAGAATCCGGGTGCTGTACTGGCCCGATTTGGTAGTTAGCTTTAGGCGCTCCTCGGCAAACAATGGGGTCAGGTTGTTGAACGGGATACGGTCGCGGGCTTCCTCTACGGAGCGGCCGTTGATGCCTTCTACCCCCACCAGGGCAAAGTACTTCTCACCTTCGCGGGGCGGCCGAATGGTGCATTTCACCGTGTCGCCCGCTTTCAGGCCGAACTGCTTTACCTGCTGCGGGGCCACGTAAATATCATCGGGCGAAGCGAGGTAGTTGTAGAACGGGCTGCGCAGGAAGCCGTAGCCGCCGTCGGGCATCATTTCCAACGTTCCTTCGCCGGGAATTACAATGTCGAACTCCTGGCGGGCCGGGCGCTGCTGCTCCGGGCGCTCGGGGCGTGGCTGCTCGGCCACTCCCACCGGCTGACCCTGGCGCTCCGACTGGCGCTGCTCCTGGCGCTGTTGGCGCTGCAGCTCCCGGGCGGCGTAGCGTTCCTCGCGGCGCTGTTCGCGCTGCTCACGGGCATCGGGGCGGCCACCTTCCCGAGCAATGCGGGGCTGGTCCAGGCGACCGTCGCGCGGCGCCAGGCCGTCGGGGCGGAAATCGGCCCGGGGCGCGTCGTTACGCTGCTCCCGGGGCTGGTCGCCGCGGCCGTTGCTCTCGGGCCGGCCCACTCCGTCGGAGCGGAAATCAGCCCGGGGCGCGTCGTTGCGGCCTTCCCGGGGAACATCATTGCGGTACTCGCGGCCTTCCCGGAACACGCGGGGCTGCTCAGGACGACCTTCACGGCCGTTAACGGCAGTTTCGGCGGGGCGTGCTTCGCGGGCGGGAGCCGGGGCGGCTACGTCCTGGGGAACGGGGATAGTTTCCGCTACCTGGTCAGTGGGAGCCTCAGCCGTAGTAGTTTCGGCGGTTACTTCCCCAGCTGCCACAATGGGCCGGCCGGCGCGGTCGGTGCGGGTGCGCCGCTCCGGGCGCTGGTACAGCTTCACGGGCCGGTCGGAAGCCGGGGCAGCTTCGGCCGCTACTTCTGGGGCGGGCGCTTCAACGGCAGCTGCGGCCAGGGCGGGCTCAGGCGCGCTAACCGGGGCACTAACGGGGGTAGCAACTTCTTCGGGCGCGGGGGCAGCGGCTGCCGCGTCGGGGGCAACTTCCGGGGCGGGCGCGTCAGTGGGCGTAGCGGCAGCTTTGCTACGGGTGGCGGACTCACGACGCGGGGTGGCCGCGGGGCGGGGGGCGCGCGGGGCCCGGGCAGGGGCAGCTTTGGCGGCCGGAGCCGGCGCGGCCTCGGCGGTGGGCTCTTCCACCGGAGCGGCCGGAGCCGCGGCCGTTTTCACTTTTTGGGGAAGCTTATCGGGAGGAGTAATAGCTTGCTGATCTAGAATCTTGTAAATCAGATCTTGCTTGCTGAGTTTTTTGAAATTGCCAACGTTTAGTTTTTCAGCAATTTCCTTTAGTTCGGACAGCAATCGGTCCTTCAACTCGTCAATAGTGTACATATAAAAAGCTGAGCGAAAAATTCAGGCGGGGCGGCGGGAAACCAAAAAGGACAGCACAGGGCATTCCGGGCACAAATAGCAGCCGCGACGCAGCGCCAAACGCAAGAAAGAAGCGAGGAGTGAGAACCGTGGGTGGGCCGGAAAGCACAGAAGAGAATTGCCGACCGGGCGCGGGAAGAATACCCAACGTGCCCGGCAGCCAGCACCGGCTACTACTTGCAATGTTAGCGGAATGTGCCGGAACTGCCAAATCAAAGGGAAGATTTTGCAGTTTGGATTGATAACGCGGAATCTGACTAAAAGGATACACCCAGCCAGCCAATTACCGCTTAACTGCTGCGGGGCAATTATCATTCCCTTTTCCCGGATCCGGTAGCCTTGAGCGGGCCGCGGCCGGGCCGGGCTACCGGATTTTTTGCCCGCCCCCTGCATCTATTAAATAAGCCGTTTACTTTTGTCTTATTCCATTCTGCGTTTTCTGCTGTTATGCTGCAAGTTTCTGTCCTGAAAGAGCACACCGATGCGGTGCTGGCCGGCCTGGCCAAAAAACATTATAAAACCGCCGAAGCCGATGTGCAGGCCATTCTGGCCCTGGACCAGCGCCGCAAAGACCTGCAAACGGCCCACGACTCGGCCCAGGCCGAAGCCAACGAGCTGGCCCGCCAGATTGGGGGCCTGATGAAAAGGGGCGACAAAGCCGGCGCCGAAACCCTGAAAGCCCGCACCGCCGAGCTCAAGCAGCAAACCAAAGCCCACGCCGACGAGCTGAGCCAGGTGGAGCTAGCCCTTCAGCAAACACTCTATAAGCTACCCAACCTGCCCCACAGCAGCGTGCCGGAAGGCCGCACGGCCCAGGACAACGAGGTGGTGCGCGAGGTAGGCCAGCAGCCGACCCTGCACGCCGGCGCTCAGCCCCACTGGGAGCTGATCAAGAAGTACGACATCATTGATTTTGACCTGGGCGTCAAGATTACGGGCGCGGGTTTTCCGGTGTACAAAAACCAGGGCGCCCGGCTGCAGCGGGCCCTCATCAATTTTTTCCTGGACGAGGCGCGCGACGCCGGCTACGTGGAAATTCAGCCTCCGGTGATGGTCAACGAGGCCTCCGGCTACGGCACCGGCCAGCTCCCCGACAAGGAAGGCCAGATGTACCACGATGCCCAGGACAACCTGTTTCTGATTCCGACGGCTGAAGTGCCCATCACCAACCTCTACCGCGACGAAATTGTACCGCCGGAAAAGCTCCCGATCCGCAACGCCGGCTACACGCCGTGCTTCCGCCGCGAAGCTGGCTCCTGGGGCGCCGACGTGCGCGGTCTTAACCGCCTTCACCAGTTCGATAAGGTAGAAATTGTGCAGGTAGCCCTGCCCGAGCAGAGCTATACCCAGCTGGAAGAAATGCTGGCCCACATTGAAGGCTTGCTCCAGAAGCTACAGCTGCCCTACCGCGTGCTGCGCCTCTGCGGCGGCGACATGGGCTTCACCTCGGCCCTCACCTACGACCTGGAAGTGTGGTCGGCGGCCCAGGGCCGCTGGCTGGAGGTATCGTCGTGCTCGAACTTTGAAACCTACCAGGCCAACCGCCTAAAGCTGCGCTACCGTACCGAAAACGGCAAAACCCAGCTACTGCACACGCTTAACGGCTCGGCCCTGGCTTTGCCCCGCATTGTGGCCGCCTTGCTGGAGAACAACCAGCAGGAAGATGGCATCCATCTGCCCGAAGCGCTGCACTCCTACTGCGGGTTCAGCAAAATCGGGTAGAATTGCTTCGGCGAAGACTTTTGCTCCCTACTACTTAAAAGGCCGGGAGTAGCACGAACTCTTTCTCATGGAAAGAAGCCGTGCTACCCCCCGCCTTTTTCTTTGCCTTTTACGAACTCAGCGTAACGTGAAAAGTGGTACCCTCGCCTACCGTGCTTTCTACCCGCAATTCACCCCCGTTGCTTTCCACAATGCGGTTGACCAGGAACAGCCCAACCCCGGTTCCTTCAGCGGCTTCGGGATGGAAGCGGCGAAACAGCTGAAACAAATCGGCTTGGTGCCGGGGCAAGTCAATTCCCAGGCCGTTGTCGGTGACGGACAGCATGGCCTGGCCGGCGGGGCCGCGCCAGCCGCGCACCTGCACCCGCGGGGCACGGTCGGGGTGGCGGTAGCGCAGGGCGTTGCTGAGCAGGTTCAGCAGAATGGTGCGCAGGTGCCCGCGGTTGTAGAGCACCGTGGGCAGGGCTTGAAAGTCATAGTCGATGACGGCCTCGGTGCTGCGCAACTGCGGGGCCAGGGCCTGCTGCATGTCGTCGGTCAGTTCGGCCAGGGCTACCTCTTCCTGGATGGCCGACAACGGCTGCCGGGTGTCCTGCACAATCACCGACAAGTCATTGATGGTCGCCAGCAGCTCCTGTAAGGAGGCTTTGGTCATCGTGGCCAGCAGCTGACTTTCGCCTCCATCGTTGAAATCGACTACCCGGCCGAGCTCCTCGAACAGGCCTTGCAGGTTTTGCACGGGCTGTTTCAGGTCGTGGGAGGCCGCGTACACGAAATTGTCCAGGTCCTGGTTGGTGCGGGCCAGCTGGCGGTTGGCGGCATCCAGGGCGCGGTTGCGGGTTTGGGCTTCGGCGTGAGCTGCGCGCAGGTTTTCGTTGGTGGTAGCCAGTTCCTGCCGGGTTTCCGTCAGCTGGGCCAACGACTGCCGCAATTCCCGGTTGACACGTTCCAGGTTAGAGTGGTACTGAGCCTGGTACTGCCGCCACTCATTGCGCTCAATGGCATGCCGCACCACTTTCAGCAGCATGTCCTGATCGAATCGGTGCTTGATGAGGTAGTCCAGGGCGCCGTTGTTGAGGGCCTGCACAGCCAGCTCCCCACTGTCAATGCCGGTTATCATCACCACGCACAGCAGCTCAACGGGTACCAGCTGCTTAAAGTGCTCCAGCACATCCAGTCCAGTACCGTCGGGCAGGTTGTAATCGATCAGGACACAGTCGGGCTGGTACTGCTGAAACGCGGCTACGGCCTCAGCTACCGTGGTAGCTTCGTGCATGTGCAGGGTTTCACCCGGATTTCGGCTCAAGTAGCGGCGCAGTACGGCCCGGTCGGTGTCACTGTCCTCAACCAGTAAGATTCTTTTCACGCGGGAATAAGCAACGGGTCAGCGGGCTAAGCGGGCAGCTCAGAAGCCTCCAGCCAATAATGCACAATCAGACGGACTTTCTCCTCCAGGTCGGCGTAGGCAAGGGGCTTGGTCAGGTAGCTGTTGGCCCCCAGCTGGTAACAGGCGGCCACATCCTTGGCGTTGGCGGAGGTAGTAAACATGACCACCGGAATAGACTGTAGGCTGGGGTCGCCTTTGATGGCGCCCAGCACGTCGCGCCCGTCTAAGCCGGGCATGTTTAAATCCAGCAGAATGATGGCGGGCAAGGCTTGCGGCCAGCCGACCATGCGCCCTTTGCCCTGGCCTTGCAGGTAATCAAGGGCCTGTTCGCCGTCCTCGCAGCGGAGTACGGGGTTCTGGAGCGCGTGCTTGCGAAACGCCCTGCCCAGCGCCGTAAAATCCTCGGTACTGTCTTCTACAATCAGAATAGGCTTAATAGCAGTTGTATTCAACTTATTCGGGGGTTGGAACAGAAAAGTAAAAGGTGGAACCCTGGCCGGCCACGGAATCGACCCAGATTTGCCCGCCCATTTTCTCAATCATTTTTTTCACGATGGCCAGGCCCGCCCCCGTGCCGCCGCCGTACTTGTTGGGTCCGTGCAGGCGCTTAAAAATGCGGAAGATGTTTTCGTGGTGCTTGGGGTCGATGCCAATGCCATTGTCGCGCACGTACAGGGTTCGGAAGGTGGCCGGTACGGGCCCGCGCGGGCTCAGCAGGCCGTCGGGCGCCACGCCTACCCATACGTAACGGTCGGGCTTATCGTTGTAGCGCATAGCATTGGTAAGCAGATTGTTGAACACTTCCCGCAGGCGTACTTCATCGGCCAGCACCACGGGCAGCTCCCCTTCCACCACTAAGGTAGTATTGGTTTCCTGCAGGCGCACCTGCAGAATATCCGTTACCTCGGCCAACACGGCCTGCACACTTACGGGGCGCAGCTCGGCTTCCAGGCGGCCCACCCGGGAAAGCTGCAACAGGGATTCAATCAGGTTTTCCATGCGCTGGCTCAGGCGAATCAGGGTGCGGAGCTTTTCTACGCCCTCTTCGTCCAGCTTGTCGGCGTAATCTTCCAGCAGAAACAGGGAGTAGTTATGAATGCCCCGCAATGGCTCCTTCAGGTCGTGGGAGGCCACGTAGGCAAACGAGTCCAGCTCCTCGTTGCTGCGCTCCAACTCCGTGTTGAGGCGGCTGAGCACGGCGGCACGGGCTTCCATTTCGCTGAACATTTTCAGGCGCATATCGGCCACGCGCAGGCGCAGCTCCTGGGCGGCTTCAATTTCAATGGGGCGCCACGCTTCCGACGTGTTTTCCACTGACTGGCTCCAGGCCGCAAATGACTGCCGGGGCGACAGCACGATTTCGCCGTTGCGGCTTTCCTCCTGCTTTTGCTGCTTGCCGGCCCAGGTTACTTGCTGCAATACCTCGGGCCGAAACCAGATGATATAGTCACGGTGCTGCCGGTCGAGGCTGATGGCCAGAATACCGCTGGCCACGGCCCGAATCTGGACGCCGGCCGTGTTGTGGCGCGCGTAGGAGCTGGTATAGAAAACCTCCTCCGGCACGTTGGTGTGCAGCCAGTTGATCAGCTCATTGAGTTGAGCGGGGTTGGGAGTAGCGCCCAGCAGGGCCCGCTCCCCATCAAAGCACACGGCCACGCCCCCGCACTCAAAGGCATCGAGCACGGTAGGCGTGTGCTCATAGAGGGCCCGGCGGAAATCGGGCAGCTCGGCCATCAGGGCAAACAGGCGGGCCTGGGTTTCGCGCAGGTGCAACTGGTAGGCGAATATCTCAGCCTGCTCCTTACTTTTGAGCAAGGAGGAAAACGTTTTGCCGATGAACTGGCACAGGTCGCGCAACTCGTAGCTAACCAGGCGCGGCGACTCATGGTGGCACATCAGCAGGCCCCACAGTTTCCCGTCTTGGATCAGAGAAATGCTCATGGAAGCCTGTACGCCCATGTTTTTCAGGTACTCCACGTGAATCGGCGACACGCTGCGCAGGGTAGCGTAGGTCATGTCGGGCGGGCGGCCGGTGGAGGGCGTGCGCACGGGCACCAGGGGCACGGCCGCGTAATTCACATCGGCAATAAAACGCAGCCAGTTGCGCAGGTACATGGCCCGGGCCTGCTGCGGAATGTCGGTGGCCGGGTAGTGCAGCCCCAGGAAGGGCTCCATGTCGGGGCGGCAGGCTTCGGCCACCACTTCGCCGCTCTCATCCTCAGCAAAGCGGTAGAGCATTACCCTATCGAAGCCGGTAATGCTGCTAACCTGCCGCACGGCGTGCTGGCAAAACTCCTTGACCGATGTAGCCCCCAGCATCTGGCCCAGGGCCTCGTTCAGGGAAGGCATGTCCAGGGGCCCAACGGTCAGGTCCTGCACGGGCTCAAACTCCAGCCACAGCAAGTCATCGAAGCGGTGCTGAATAAGCTTGAAGTAGGGCTGAGTAGCCAGCTGATCGAGGCGCACGCCCTGCAGACGCTGGTTTTCATCGAGGGTAAACCACTGGGTAGACAGCTCCTGCAACCGCTCTTCGGTAAAGAGGAACGTCAGGTCCTGACCGATGAGGGTTTCGGCGGCCAGGCCCAGCAACTGGTCGGTGTTGGCGCTGGCCTGCACTACCCGGTGGGTGCGCGGGTCCAAGCACAACAGAAACCCATACGGCTGGATTAAACCCGGAATATGAATGGGCTCCCGGTCGCAATTGGTGAGCGTAATGGGTTGCCCTACCAGGCTTTCATCGGTCAGGGTTGCGCCTGTTCTAACCATGCGTGTAAGCGTTGAAAAGTAAGCGAGGCCGACGCTACGATGTCATCGGCGTTATCGGGGGTAGCGGCCTGCGTGAGCAGCCCCACGAAGGTTTTCCAGAGCGGACCGGTCTGCTCGGCGTGGCCGCTGAAGTAGGCGCGGGCCGGAATACCAGCTTTGGCCAGCTGACGGGCAATTACCTGCCCGCCCAGGGTAGAGCCTTCCAGCACGTACATAGCTCCCAGAAGCTGGGCGCGGGTTGCCAAGGGTGGCAACTCGGGCACAAGCGGCAGGGTACCAGTGTCGGGTAAGTCTTGGCGCAGCAGCTGAGCCCGGTAGCGACGGGGCAGCTCCCAGGCCGGACCCAGCAACTCTTCTTTGGACTGTAATTGGGCTTCGAAAGGCGCTACGAAGCCGTAGAGCCGGGCCAGAAACTGCCGGGTAAGCGCCTCCGTGATGGTTCCGTTGCCTAGGGCCTGGTTGAAGGGCAACTGCTCCAGCGCCTCGTGCACGGCCCGCGTTTCGTGGCGCAGGCGGGCAAGGATGTCAACGGAAATGCTTAAAGACGACATAGGAGAGCAGTCAACACCAGATCCGGCGGATGGGTGTACCCCGTACGCCGCGGTAAAGAGCAAAGATATGCGAATCCGTGTGGCGGCACCTCAGTATTCGGCCAGCTGACTGTCCACGTAGCACCAGGCCCACTGCTCGCCGGGCTCGGCCGAAATAACCACCGGGTGCTGGGTGGCGTGAAAGTGCCGGGTGGCATGCTTGTTTTTCGAGGAGTCGCAGCAGCCCACGTGGCCGCAGGTCTGGCATACCCGCAGGTGCACCCAGGTGTCGCCCAGGGCCACGCACTCGGGGCAGGCTGGCTCGGCGGGTGCGGGTCGTATCGTTTCAAGAGAATGGAGGTGGTGGCAGAGAGGCATGGGAAGGGAAAAGGCAAAGCACAAACGAATTAATCCTCGGCCAGTGAATGGTAGCTGGCCTAGCTAAGGCTGCAACACGCTTATTCTAGCACCGTGGTTACCACGCGCAGAGCCCCGCTAGTGAGCGTTTTCTGCACCGGGCACTTGTCGGCAATAAGGTGGAGGCGCTGGCGCTGCTCCGGACTCAGGGGCCCAAGCAGGCGCAGCTCCTTGCGGACTTCTTCCAGCATTTCCCCGGCTTGCTCACACTGGTCGCAGTCGAGGCGATGGACGCGGCGGTGGCTAAGGCGGACCTCAATGCCCTGGAGCGGCCACTTCTTTTGGGTGGCGTACAGCCGCAGCGTAATGGCCGTGCACGCACCCAGGGCTGAGAGCAGCAAGTCGTACGGGGTAGGCCCCTGGTCCTGCCCGCCTACACTGCGCGGCTCATCCACGAAATACGTGTGCTGGCCCGCCTGAATTTCGGCGACCAGGGCCTCGGGGCCTACTTTAACAAGTACCGTGGTGGGTACAGAGGTTTCGGGCATGGTAAACGTGGGAGTAAGTAAAATAGGGCAACTAGTTGGAGTCAGAACGTACGAATTTTTCCTTGGCTTGCCTCACTTAACCACCAAAATACCCCTCCAAAAACATGAAGCGTCCCCGGTGCTACCTCAGCACAACCTTTGCCTGCACAAAAAAGCCGCTTCTGCCCGGCAGGCAGAAGCGGCTCAATAAGATAGCGGCGGTCAGGCAGAGCTATCTTCAGGATTTTGGCGTGTAAGGGAATTTCTTGGAGGCGTTGCGCATCAGCAGGTCCACGATGTTCTCGGTGGAGCTAAATACGGAGCCCGAAGCCAGGTAATCGTACTTCCACAGCAGCTTTCCGGCTTCGCCCTCGTGAATGTTCACGGTGATGTTGGCTTGGTTGGTAGCGCCCCAGGCGCCTACCAGCAGGCCTACGGCTACGGCGGCCCCGTCGCTCATGGGCTTGGTCGTGCGCACGCTAGTCGTCAACACGGCATCCACGCCCAGAATTTTGGCCAGCTCCTGGGGAGAGTGAGTGCGCAGCTCATTGTAAGGAATGTTGCTTTCCCGCAGGCGGGCATTGGTCTGCATTACGTCCTGAAAGTCAACGGTGTAGCCGCGCTGCGTTTTGCGGCGAAGCAGCCAGGAGTACACTTTTTCCTGGAAGTCGTGTCCGCTTTTCAGCTCCATTTCCTGCAACTGGGCCGGAGTGGTGCTCTTCATTTGGTTGGGGCGCAGCTGCATGGTAACGGCAGCGGGTAGAATGGCTACCGTCTTGTGCTTGGGGGCATAAGACCGGAAGTCTTGGGCCATATAAATACTGGGTCCACAGGCCGTTAACAGCACGGACACGCATAGAACCATCAGTACCCGAAGGGTAGAAACTTGCATAGTAGAAAGAAAATGAATGATTTTAGGATTATGCCTGACCAATCAGCCCACAAGTATACTAGATACCTCCCCAATATCACGCGTTTCTTTGCTTACCAAAAATTGAATTTTACCGTCCGTCGCGGGCTGGGGGCAAGTCTAACGTAAATGAAATATCCCGCATGCAGCGGAAGTGGCCCTGGGGGCATTTTTCGTAGCCAATCTTGGAACACGGCCGACAAGGTAGGCCTGGCACCTCTAAAATGCGGAATTCTGTGCGGTACGGATACATGCCAAACTCTGGTACCGTGTTGCCCCACACGCTGAATATTTCCTTTCGGAACGCCGCCGCTATGTGCATTAAACCAGTATCGTGGCTGACCACGAAGCGCGCCTGCCGCACTAAGGACGCCGACTGATTTAGATTGAACTTGCCGCAGGCGTTGTAAATAACCGTGGCCGGGCCCGGTGAGGCCGGAAGCGGCGGGAAGTAGTACGGGCTGTCAGGAATCCGGGCTGGGGCGGGCGGAGAACTGGCCGCCTGGCTGTCAAAGGCCAGCTCGATAATGTGGCCCGTGCTTTCGTCCTCGGGCCCACCCAGCAGCACCACGGGCTGGCGCAGCAGACCGCACAGCTCGATAATGCGCTCCACGGGTAACCGCTTGGTGGCATGCTGGGCCCCAATGGCAAAAGCCACGTAGCCACGCTGAAAAATTGGGGGTAGCGCCGCACTCAGGTTCACCTCGTCCGCAGCCGGAATAAAGTAATCCAGCCCTTGCCCATCGTTTTTGACGCCCAGCGGCGCCGCCGCTTCCAGGTAGCGGTCCACGATGTGCACGCGGGGTAGGGTATTCACTTTGAAGCGCACCAGCAGCCACTTGCGCCAGTTCAGCTTATCAAATGAGGCTGACTTTACCCCCAGTTGGGCCTTCAGCAGGGCCGTGCGCAGGTTGTGGTGCAGGTCCACTACGAAGTCGAACTGCTCGGCCTTCAGCTCCGCTACCAGCTCCCGCAACGAACCCGTCAGGCAGTGCACCTTGTCGATGTAGGGGTTAGGCTCCAAGAAGCTGCGGAAGCCCGGCTTGGTAGCAAAATGCACCTGCGCCCCCGGCACCTGCAGCTTCAGGCACCGCACCACGGGCGTGGTCAGCACAATGTCGCCGATGGAAGAAAAGCGCAGAACCAGAATTTTCATGGGTGTAGGCGACAGGTGATGAGGTGATGAGGTAATGAGGTGATGAAGTGGCAGATCAAGGGGGTGAAAGAACGTCATGCAGAGCGCAGCGAAGCATCTCGCGTGCTGACGTTGGGGTAACTCAACGACTCGCGCGAGATGCTTCGCTGCGCTCTGCATGACGCCCTTTTACCGCGCGGTCAACATATAACCCAGCGACTAGCAACCGACAACTAGCCACTGGCATCTACGGCAACTAGCAACCGGCATCTGGCATCTGGCATCTGGCATCTGGCATCTGGCAATCAGCCAAACAACGAATCCTTAAACTCCAACGGAGCCTTAATGCCGGCCTTGCGCTGGGCGAAATACTCGGCTACCTCGGCCGCCGACTTGGCATTGAAGGTCATGGCCTTGGTTAGCCCGCCCTTGCGGCCCATGAGCACGCCGTAGCGCATGTCGGCGTAGCCGTTGGTGTGGTGGGCGTCGGGGTTGATGCTGAGCTGCACGCCCTTGTCCAGGGCGTAGTGCACCCAGCGCCAGTCCAGGTCCAGGCGCCAGGGGTTGGCATTGATTTCAATGATAACCTGGTGCTGGGCGCAGGCATCGATAATAGCTTTGTGGTCGAGGGGGTAGCCTTCCCGGCGCAGCAGCAGCCGGCCCGTGGGGTGGCCCAGCATGGTGGTATAGGGGTTTTCAATGGCGCGCAGTACGCGGGCGGTGGCTTTGCGCTCATCCATTTTTAGGTTGGAGTGCACCGAGGCCACAATGAAATCAAAGGTTTCCAGCACCGCTGGGGTGTAGTCCAGGGAACCATCGGAGAGAATATCCGACTCAATGCCCTTGAAGATGCGGAACGGGGCCAACTCCTGGTTGAGCTGCTCAATTTCGCGCTGCTGCTGGCGCACGCGCTCCGGCTGCAGGCCGTTGGCGTAGTGCGCCGCCTGTGAATGGTCGCAGATGCCCAGGTACTCGTAGCCTTGGTCGCGCAGGAAGGTGGCCATTTCGCGCAGGGAGTGACTGCCGTCGGAGTACGTGCTGTGGTTGTGCAGGGAGCCGCGCAGGTCCTGGTCTTCCAGCAAGGTAGGCAGCTTGTTTTCGCGGGCCAAAGCCAGCTCGCCCAGTCCTTCGCGCAGCTCGGGCTCCACGTACTGCAGGCCGGCGCGCTGGTATGCATCCTGCTCGGTGGAAAACTGCTCCCGCTTCAGCCACTGGCGCAGGGTGGCGGGCTGGCCGGGCCGGGCCTCCGCTGAAATAGCACCGCTCAGGTGGGGCTCGGCGGCGGAGTGCAGCAGCAGCTGATTGGTAAAGCTAGCGGGGGTAGCCAGCACGATTTCCACCTTCACGCCGGAGGTAGTAGCCGTGCCGCGCCAGGCAAAGGGGCCGCTGCGGCGCGCATCGGGCGTGATGCCTTCCAATTGATCCAGCAAATCATGCACCTGCGCCGGTTGGGTAGTAGCCACCACCAGCAGCACAGTTTCAATGGTTTCGAGGCGGCGGCGAACTTCGCCGGCTACGGCAGCCTGCTCCACGCCGGCTACTTCGCGCACCCGGCGGGCCAGGTCCTCGGCCAGCTCCTCGGCCTGCGGATACAGCAGCTTGCCTTGGCTTTGGCTCGTGAACTCCAGGGCGGCCAGGATGGAGTCCTGGGTTTTCTGACCGAAGCCTTTGAGCTTGCTGACCTCGTTGTTTTCAGCGGCCTGGCGCAGCTGCTCGGGGCTTTCAATACCCAGCTCTTTCCACAGGGCCCGGATTTTCTTGGGGCCGATGCCCTTGATATTGAGCAATTCGATGACGCCGGGCGGCGTGATGCTCAGCAGGCGCGTGAGCTCCTCAAACGAGCCCGTATCCAGCATTTCGGCCACCTTGGCGGCGGCGGTTTTGCTTAGGCCCGTGCGGTCGGGCAGGCCGTGGCGCTCAATGCTGGCCACGGGCACGCTTAGCTGCTCCAGGGCATTGACGGTGCCCTCATAGGCCCGGATTTTAAACGGATTTTCCTCGTGCAGCTCCAGTAGCTGGGCCGTGAGGCGGAAGGCACGGATAAGGGCGCGGTTGTCCATAGCGGGCAAAGGTAACTTGTGGGAGAGGCATTCGGGTAGTCCCGGCCGAAACACGGTTCCCGGCCCCCGATTTGCTACATTCGGAGCGGGAAGTGGACCGCGAATGGCCACTTCTGCTACGAAAGCCGTTTACCAAACGGCTATTTCCTCGTTACCTTCTTGCTCACGTAATCCGCTCTTTCATGCGTCTGTTCACGCTCCTGTGCTCCTTAAGCGTGCTGCTGCTGGCCGCTACCTGCAACAACGACCCCAAAACCGCTACTCAGCTTAAGCAGCTGGAGCGGACCTGGCTGCACGCCCACGAAGAAGACCAAGGCGACGTGCGCGTGTACCGGCCCAACACCTACGCCTTCCCGCCTTCGCGGGGCCGCACCGGTTTTGCCTTCGACCATAACGGGCTGTTCACGCAGTACGACATTGCCCCTACCGACGGCATTGAGGGCCGCAAGGGCCGCTGGTCGGCCCAGAACGGCCATAGTCTGCGCATTACCCTCGACGACAAGAAAGAGCCGGACTACACCCTGGAAATCGTGTCTCTGGAGAATGACGTGCTGAAAGTGCGCCGGGTAGAGCCCTAGCGTAATGCAACCATCCGACCGGCGCCAGACTCATGAAGGGGTACTATTTCCCTGACCTTATGCGCGCTTCCATCCTTCTCTGTTTTGTGGTGTTCTTCTTGCTGAGCGGTTGCCAGAAAGAGGAGTCTTCGGTGCCAGCTGAGCGGCTGTTTGGCCAGACCTGGTACAACACCTTCCAGCAAAAGGAAGGCGACTTCTTCATTTTTAAGCCGGAGCCCCAGCTGAACGCAGGCTGGCGTTATGATAACTTTCGGCTGGAGGCCGATGGCCAGTTTCAGGAAGAAGGGCTAGGCCCCGCCGATGGGGTAGAATCCCGGCCCGGCGTCTGGACCCGAGAAGGCGCCAATAAGTACCGCATCCGGTTTCTGGATGGTACGCGGCCTGGGTATTTGCTGGAGGTTAAGCTCCTGGACAAGCAAACCCTACAAGCCCGCCGGGTGTACTAACCCGGCCCGTGCGCAGGCGGGCACTGGGGCTTCTTTTGTAGCTTGCGGGCTATGAACTACTGGCTCGTTAAATCCGAACCCGCGGCCTACTCCTGGGCCGATTTCACCCGCGACGGCGGCACCGACTGGACCGGAGTCCGCAACTTTCAGGCCCGCAACTTCTTGCAGCAAATGCAGCCCGGCGACCTGGTGCTTTACTACCACAGCGTTACTGATAAACAGGTAGTGGGCATTGCGGCAGTGGCCGCGCCGGCCGCGCCCGATGCCACCGCCGAAGCCGGCAGCGGCTGGGTAGCGGTGCACCTGAAACCCCACCAACCCCTCCCCCGCCCCGTGGCCCTGGCTCAGATCAAGCAGGATGCCCGCCTCTCACAGATTGGGCTGCTGCGCCAGTCCCGGCTCTCGGTGATGCCCCTGAAGGGAGAAGAGTTTGACGTACTGCTGGAGCTAGCCAGCTAAGCAGGCGTTTTCAGTTTAGAAAATATTAAGTACTGCCCAGGCCGCCAGCGGCTTGGGCAGCTTGCGTTATAAGGGGGCCGGGAGCCGAACAAATGAGGATCTGCCGGGCGGCACAGTTAGGTCTTGTGCGGGTTTCGCCGTATCTTACTTAACCAGCGGCTCCCACCCTTTCCGGCCCTTCTTATGCGACACCTGTACCTTTTTATTGGCCTATTATTCTGCTTTTTCGCCGCCGCGGCCCAGGCGCCCAAGCAGCCGCCCAAGCCGCCAGTAGTGCCTACCCAACCCTACCGCCTGGAGCTGCCCCTGGAAGCCTATTCCAGTGACGTACTGGTGCAGCCCCTGCTGGAAGACAGCAGCCTAGTGCTGCTGGTGGAAAAGGAACCCCTGCTGACGGGCAAGTCAGAATACACCTTCCAGAAGTTCAACCACCGCCTCCAGCCCGGCCAGGTAGTGCCCCTACCCGTGCCGCGCGGCTACGAGTTCCGCCAGATATGCGCTGAGGGCACCGATGTGTACGCCTTATTTCAGGGCACTACGGAGGGCACCTTGTGGGTAGCGGCCTTCGACTCGCGCACCGGGGAGCTGGGGACGGGCGAGTTTAAAACCAAGCGCACCCGCCAGGTGCACGACCTGAAAGCCCTGGATGGCAACCTGTTCGTGACGGTGGAGGCCGACATGCACCTGACCATTCTGCTGCTGGATCTGCGCGCGGCTACCTTCCGGTTTCTGCCTTCGGTGTACGAGCCCCTGCCCGCTACCTTCACGTTCTTGGCTGATTCTGTTACCAAGCGCGCCGAGCTGATTCTAAGCGAAACAAACGGGTTCAAGTCGCGGCTGCAGCTCAAACAGCTCTCTGATAACGGGCAGTTGCTGCACTCTGAGTTCGTGCAGGCCGGCAGCGAGCGGGGCCTGCTAGAGGCCCAGCTCAGCCCCGGCGACAGCGCGGCCCGGCTGCTGGCAGGCACCTACACTCTGCGCGACTCCCGTTACTCCCAGGGCCTATTCGCCGCCGATTTAAACGCCGGCGTCACCCCTACCGGCCAGCGGCGCTCCTTGCGCTACTACGACTTCCTGAACTTCAAGCATTTCTTCGACTTCATGAAGCCCGCCCGGGTGGCCCGGATGCGGCAGCGCAGTGAGCGGCTCCGCGCCTCCGACCGCCAGTACCGCCACCGCTACCGCCTGCTCATGCACGATATGCTGCCCAGCCCCGATGGGTACGTACTAGTAGCGGAAGTGTACTTCCCGCGCTACAACACTTCTACCTATAACAACCTGGGCAGCCTCTACAACTACGGCTACGGCAACAACTTCGGCCCGTTGGCCCGCTCCTACAACGCGGTTAATCGGCGCAACGAGGGCTACCGGACCACGCACGCCCTCATCTGTGGCTTCGACCGCCAGGGCAACCTGCTCTGGGATAATTCCTTTCTGCTGGATGAGGTAGAGCACTTTTCGCTGCAGGAAGCCGTGCGGGTGCGGCCCCTAGGCGACGGGCGCCGCCTGGTTATGGCTTACCTGAAAGAGAATGACTTCTACTACAAGATGGTAGACCAAACCACCCCTACCCCCAACGACTGGAAGGTAAAAATTCAAACCTCTGCCACCGACGACACCGAGAAAACCACCAATACCCAGCAGGAACAGCTCATTACCTGGTACGGCGGCCGCTTCCTGGCCTCGGGCTATCAGCACATCAAGCCCACGAAAGGCCCCGACCGGGAAGTGTTTTTCCTGAACGTGCTGGAGTTTAAGTAAGCCTACCGCAAACCCTGGCGCCCCACACAAAAAAGCTCCCCTGCCGGCTGGCAGAGGAGCTTTTTTGCTTTCAGGCCATGCAGGCGACTACCGGCTGGCTTCGCCCACCACGTTAGGCAGAATTTTGGCCAACTGGCTGACCTGCTCCCGGGTGAAGTTGCCGGCCACCGAAACCAGCACAAACGAATCGGCGGATTCCTGCTTGCCCACGGCCACAAACTCCGACACCCGGCCGCCTTGCTCGCGCACGGAATAGCGCAGCTGATTGGGGTTATCGGCGGAGGCCGACACGGGCAAGGGAGTATAGCGCTCATTGGCCAGCAGCCCTTCTACTTCCTTGTCCAGCCCTTCGGCAACCAGGTCGCGGGCGCTGCCAGTAGTAGGGGCAAACGTGATGATGCGGGCGCTACGGATGGCTGTCAGGGCCTGGCTTACGTCATTGTCGCCGCCTATTTTGGCAATGCGCCCGAGCAGAAAGCGCGTGGTCAGGCCCGCATTCCAGTCGGTAGCCTTGAAGCCGGGGCGGCTTTCGTATTTGTTGAAGAACTCAGCGACCGTGCGGGCCGGCTGACCCGGGCCGCTAGCACGGCAGCCAGCTAATAGTAACAGGGTCACAGCCAGCAGAAAGGAGAAGTTACGAAGCTTCATGGGAAGTAGGAGTAAAGTAAACGAGAGGTTGTAGGGCCCTGTACGCGGGCGGGGGGCCGGCTGTTGGCACGGTAGCGCTTGGCACCAGCGGCAGCGCGTAAAAAAAGCGGCGCACCTGAGGCGCGCCGCTTTTTGGGAAGGTGCTACCTAGCCTTAAGGCTGAGGAGCATTCGGGATGAAGAATTCAAACTTGAACTCTACCCGACGGTTCTGCGACATGTTTTTCGACGACGTGTTCGGGGCAGCAGGCTCCGATTCGCCGCGACCTTCCGTCACGATGCGCGTGGGGTCAACCTGCTTGCCGGTGAAGTAGCGCTTCACGGAACCAGCCCGACGCTCCGACAGAGCCTGGTTGTACTCATCGGTACCGCGGGAGTCAGCGTGGCCAATTACGCGCAGGCTGTACTCGGGGTGGTCGTTGAGGGCTTTCACCATTTTATCGAGCGTGCCGTACGAGGTGCGCTTAATCACGGTGCTGTTGGTTTCGAAACGGATGGGCTGCTCCAGCTTGCGCACACCCGGATCAATTTCCATGGGGCAGCCGTTGGCGTCTACCTTGGCGCCGCGCGGCGTGTCGGGACACTTATCGGCGCTGTCCGGAATACCGTCACCGTCGGCGTCTACTACCAGCGGGCAACCGTTGGCGTCTACCTGGGTGCCAGCCGGGGTGCCGGGGCACTTGTCGTTCTGGTCAGCTACGCCGTCACCGTCGGCATCAGGGCAGCCGCGCAGGGCGGGCAGGCCAGCCTGGTCGGGGCACTGGTCATCTTTGTCGGCCACGCCGTCGTTGTCCCGGTCGGGGCAGCCTTGCATGGCCGCTGTGCCGGCTTCGGTCGGGCACTGATCCTGGTAGTCCGGAACACCGTCTTTGTCACCATCAAGCGGGCAGCCGTTTTCGTCAACAGCCACGCCAGCCGGGGTGTCGGGGCACTTGTCTTTGCGGTCCGAAACGCCGTCGTTGTCGGTGTCTTTGGCTTTACCCAGGGCAATGTTCAGGCCCACGGTGTGCTGCAAGAACCGGTCGTCGATGCTGTTGTCGTCGCGGGCAGGGTCGCCGTCGATGTTGGCGTTAAGCGGGAAATGCTGACCGGTCTGCACGAACAGGTGCACCGCGTCGCCCAGCCGGAAGTCAATGCCAGCGGCCCCGAACAAGTCGAAGTAGTTTTTGTCCTGGTCGGTGACTTCCGTGCGGTTGTTGCGGAAGATGGTGCCCTCACGGCTGGTGTAAGTCAGGCCCGGGGCGGCCAGCAGGTAGGGGCGCACGGGCGAATCCTCACTCAGCAGCTTAAACTTCAGGCCCAGGTTCACATTCACCACGTTGGTAGCGAAGTTGCTGCCGAAGTAGGGGGCACCGGCGGGGGCATTCTTCTTAAGCTCCACGTAATTGCCGCTCAGCTGCAGGTCCAGGCCGCTAGTGAGGTAGCGGCTGATGGTAATGCCGGGCGCGTACTTGTTTTCGCTCCAGTTCCAGTAGTCAGAACCGAAGTTGCCCTTGTACTGCATGGCACTCACGTTGAGGCCGATGGCCGTCTTGCGGTCGGCGGTCTGGGCTTGAACCCGCGGCGCCGCCGCCAGAAGCGTCAGCCCCAGGGCCGCTGAAGTTGTTAAAAGGTGTCTCATGAGGGCGAAATTAGGTGGAAGAATTGCACAGGCGGAAGCCGCCACCGTCCGGGCAGGATGAATCCGAACTATCCGCCTATACCTTCCTTAACCTAATAAAGTTGCCCCTGAGCTGGCGAAAACCCATTTTACGGCTCTGTTTACCAAGCTCAACAACTACATATTCAGTTATTTATATTTACCATACACAACAGGAAGGCGTTTTGCATTCGTGTTGCAGCAATAAAATTTTTTCTCAGATAAGGCCAATTATTTGCTCACAAAAAAAGAAGACGCCCCCGGTCGGGAGCGTCTTCTGTAAGGCCGGCACTGACCAGGCAAACCAGTTGATTTTTGCTAGCTTGCCTACCGCCGCATTAGCCGCTCAATGTCGTCGGCTTCCAGGGGGATATTCTTCATCAGGTCCTCGTTGCCGCTTTTCGTGATGAGAATATCGTTTTCGAGGCGAATACCCAGGCCTTCTTCCCGAATGTAAATGCCCGGCTCGCAGGTATACACCATGCCCGGCTCGAAGACGCGGTACTTGGCGCCCACATCGTGCACATCCAGGCCCAGGTAGTGGCTCGTGCCGTGCATGAAATACTTTTTGTAGAGCGGGGCGGCGGGGTCCTGGTTTTTCACATCTTGCTCGTTGAGCAAATCCAGCTTAATTAGCTCCTGCTCCATTTGGCGGCCCACGGCGGCGTGGTATTCCTCAATATTATTGCCGGCCACCAGTTGGGAGGTAGCAAACTTCATAACGCGCAGCACGGCCTCGTACACGGCGCGCTGGCGCTTGGTAAAGGTTCCGTTGACGGGGATAGAGCGCGAGAGGTCGGCGGCGTAGTTGGCAAACTCGGCCCCAAAGTCCAGCAGCAGCACGTCGCCGTCCTGGCACTGCCGGTCGTTCGAGACGTAGTGCAGGATGCAGGCGTTGGCCCCACTGGCAATGATGGAGCCGTAGGCCGGGCCGCGGGAAGCGTTGCGCAGGAACTCGTGGAAGATTTCGGCCTCGATTTCGTACTCCATCACACCGGGCTTCACAAAGCCCAGCAAGCGGCGGAAGGCCTTTTCGGTGATGTCGCAGGCGCGGCGCATCAGCCGGATTTCCTCCTCGCTCTTGATGGCCCGCAGCTGGTGCAACAGGGGCGCGGCCCGGCGGTAGGTGTGCAGGGGGTAGGCTTCCTTGATCCACTTAATAAAGCGGGCGTCGCGGGTTTCTACCTCCACCACCGAGCGGATATGCTCATTGGCATTCAGGAACACGTTTTCAGCCTCGTTCATCAGGGCTGGCAGCACCGACTTAAACGAATCGAGCCACATGATGGTGCGGATGCCGGTTTGCTCGCGGGCCTGCTCCTTGGTCAGCTTATACCCTTCCCACACCAGAATATGCTCCGAGGTTTCCTTTAGGAACAGAATTTCGCGGTACTGGGGTAGCACGGCGTCGGGGAAGATGACCAGGATGCTTTCCTCCTGGTCGACGCCGGAAAGGTGGAACAGGTCGTTGTTCTGGCGGAAGGGCATGGTGCCGTCCGCGTTGGTGGGCATGATGTCGTTGGACTGGAAGATGGCCAGGGAAGCCGGGGGCAGCTGCTGGGTGAAGCGGCGGCGGTTCTGGGTAAATAAATCGGGCGAGATGGAGCCGTAGCGCATGAGTGGCAAGCGGAAAAGGTGGCACAAACGGAAGCCGCCGCAGCGGCCGGGGCAAGTTAGGCAGTTCCGCGCGGCTTTAAACGAGGCCACGCGTGGGTGCGGGCCCACTACGGCCGGGCGGGCAAGCCGGCAGCCTATTTCGAGCTGGGCAGCCAGCAATGCCTACCCTTTGGCCAGTAATAAGACAAAAAGGTGGTGAACGGGCGAGTAAGCGGTATCTTTGTGGCCTGCTATTGCACTATGCCCGAGCCCGCCAACCGTTCCGCCGTCCTGCTGATTCAAACTGCCTTCATTGGCGACGTCATTCTGGGCACGGCGCTGCTGGAGCACTTGCAGCGCACGGAGCCCGGCACGCCCGTCGATTTTCTGGTGCGCAAGGGCAACGAAGGGCTGCTGAAAAGCCACCCGCACGTGCGGCAGGTACTTATCTGGGACAAGAAGAAAAGCAAGTACCGCGGCCTGTGGCGCCTGCTCCAGCAGATCCGCCGCGCCCACTACGGCCGGGTAGTCACGCTGCAGCGGTTTGCTTCCACGGGTTTCCTGACGGCCTTCTCGGGGGCACCGGAGCGGATTGGGTTTGACAAAAACCCCTTCGCGGCCCGTTTTACCCGCGCCATTCCGCACGTAATTGGGACGGGCGTGCACGAGGTGTCGCGCAACCTGCACCTGCTGGACCCCACCTACAACGGCCCCCTGACGCCGCCCCGCCTTTACCCCACGGCCGCCGACGAGGCCGCCGCAGCCCAGGTAGCGCGCGACGCGGCCGGTGGCCCCTATATCTGCATTGCGCCTACCTCCGTGTGGTTTACCAAGCAGTTTCCGCAGGAGCAGTGGCAGAAGCTGCTGGCCGCCCTACCTCCCCAGTACACCGTGTTCCTGCTCGGGGGCCCGCCCGATGTGGAAGGCTGTGAGCAGCTCAAGGCCGCCACTACCCGGCCGGGCGTACTTAACCTAGCCGGTAAACTTTCCCTGCTGGCTTCGGCGGCCCTGATGCGGGGCGCTACCCTCAACTACGTCAACGACTCGGCCCCCATGCACCTGTGCTCGGCCGTGGGCGCGCCAGTGTGCGCCGTGTACTGCTCCACAGTCCCGTATTTTGGGTTCGGGCCGCTGAGTCCGTTTTCGAGGGTGGTGCAGATTGAGGAAAAGCTGGAGTGCCAGCCCTGCGGCCTGCATGGCCACCGCCAATGCCCCCTGGGCCACTTTCGCTGCGCCCACGGCATCGAAACCCAGCAGCTACTGGCCGCGCTGGCGGAGGCGGAGAAGTATAGGGTGTGAGGGTATGAAGGTGTGAGGGCAAGAGTTTAACACAAGCTGTTCCGCTTTGCTACGTTCAGACCACCGACTCTCTCGAACTCCTACCCTCCTACCCTTCGTTGCTGTACCTTTGCAACCAGCTGCGCACTTGCGTGGTTATACAGGGCCGGGGGAGTACTTGGTTGCGCTAGATAAAACCAAGGTCCCAAGCCCCCAAGTCCCTAAGACCCCAACTAAATGTCTGATTACGACCTGTACGAGCTGCCCAACGGCATCCGGGTTCTGCATAAACAAGTTCTGCACACCAAAATTGCGCACTGCGGCTTCCTGCTGGATATCGGCTCCCGCGACGAAAAGCCCCATCAGTTGGGTTTGGCGCACTTCTGGGAGCACATGGCCTTCAAGGGCACCGAAAAGCGCAAGAGCTTCCACATCCTGAACCGCCTGGAAACGGTAGGCGGCGAGCTGAACGCCTATACTACCAAGGAGAAAATCTGCTTTTACGCCTCCCTGCTGAGCACTCACTTCGAGCGGGCTTTCGAGCTGCTGACCGACCTGACGTTTCACTCGGTGTTTCCGGAAAAGGAGATTGAGAAGGAGCGCGGCGTGATTCTGGAGGAAATGGCCATGTACCACGACGCCCCCGAGGACGCCATCATCGACGACTTCGACGACGTAGTATTTGCCCGCCACACGCTGGGCCACAACATTCTGGGCACGCGGGAAAGCGTGTCGGGTTTTCAGCAGGCCGATTTCCGGCAGTTTCTGCAGGACAATGTGCGCACCGACCGGCTGGTGTTCAGCTCCGTTAGCAACCTGCCTTTCAAGGAAGTAAAGCGCCTGGCCGATAAGTTTCTGGCTCCGCTACCGGCCAAGCTGGGCGAGCGGCCGCGCACGCCTTTCTCGGGCTACCAGCGCCTGGAGCGGGTAGAGCGCAAACCCATTACCCAGGCCCACTGCCTGATTGGCGGCCCCGCCTACGCCCTGCACGATGAGCGGCGCATTCCGTTTTTCCTGCTGAGCAACCTGCTGGGCGGCCCCGGCATGAACTCCCGCCTCAACCTGGCCGTGCGCGAGAAGTATGGCCTCGTCTACACCATCGACGCGACGTACTCTCCTTACACCGACACGGGCCTGTTTGGCATTTACTTCGGCACGGAGAAAAAGCAAGTAAACCGCACGATTTCCCTGGTGCAGAAGGAGCTGAAGCGCCTGCGCGAGCAAGCCCTGGGCACCTCCCAACTGCACACGTCCAAGGAGCAGCTCATGGGCCAGCTGGCTATGGCCGAGGAAAGCAACGGTGGCCTCATGCAGCTCCTGGGCAAAAGTACCCTCGACCTGGGCCGGGTAGAAAGCATCAACGAAATCTTCGAGCAAGTCCGGGGTATTACTTCTTCTCAGCTCCTGGAGCTGGCCAACGACATTCTGCACGAGGACAGTCTGAGCGTGCTGCAGTACGTGCCGGAGTAGCTTGGTTAAGGGCATGAGGGCAGGAAGGTAAGCGGGTAGGAGTACGCTAGGTATGCCCTCAAGTCAGCAAACTGAGGAAGGAGATATTAAATAAACTCGCCGGTCATCCTGAGCGGGAGCGAAGGACCTTTCACGAAAGCACGGCAGCGCAACAACGACTCGTTCAGGCGTGACAACGTCCTTCGCTCCCGCTCAGGATGACAGATGGCTTTTACCTTCACCCTCCTACCCAAGCCAGCGCGGAATAAAGGCCGTCGGGTATATCCACGATGGTTTTTTACCTCTTACCCTCACACCCTCCTACCCTACCTCTCATGCCCATCTTCGGCCACATCAGCTACTACCGGCCCGGCGACGTGCTGGAGAACCGGCTGGCGCTGAGCCGGGCGGGGCTGCACCGGCCTACCCGGGCGGGCGTGAGCGGTAGTGAGCTGGAGGGCGCCGACTCCATTATCCTGGCCGACCAGTACGAGGACGATGATTTTCGGGAGGAAGACATCATCTACTCCGGCAGCGGGGGCCGCGACCCGCGCTCGGGCAAGCAGGTCACCAACCAGGAAATGACGGGCCGTAACCTGATGCTGCGTTGCAGTCTGGAAACCGGCCTTCCCGTGCGCGTATTCCGCAAGGTGCCCACCGAAACCGGCAGCGGCTACCGCTACGAGGGCCTCTACCAGGTAGTAAATGCGGTGTACGAGGCCGGCAAGTCGGGCTTTCTGGTCTGGAAGTTTCGGCTGGTGCCCTGCAAGGCGGGCAGCTGAAACTTCCAGACCAGCGCTACTCCGCCCCATGATAATCCGTGAAATCCGCTCAATCCGTCTAAATCCGTGATTCCCGACGAAGCTCAGCTTTACGCCGACCGCCATACCACCGCCGAAAGCCCCTTGCTGGCCCGCCTCAACCGCGAAACGCACGTGCAACTTCTGCACGCCCGCATGCTTTCGGGCCACGCCCAGGGGCGGCTTTTGAGCATGATTAGCCATATGGTGCGGCCCCGACGAATCCTGGAGCTGGGCACGTTCACGGGCTATTCAGCCCTATGCCTGGCCGAGGGACTGGCCCCCGACGGGCTGCTGTACACCCTGGAGCAGAACCCGGAGCTGGAAAGCCGCATCCGGCGCTACGTGCAGGAAGCGGGCCGGCAGGAGCAGATTCATCTGCACATTGGCGATGCGCGCCAACTGCTGCAGAGCCTGGCGGAAACCTGGGACCTGGTGTTCATCGACGCCGACAAAATCAACAACGACACCTATTATGAGCTGGTGCTGCCCCAGGTCCGGCCCGGCGGGTTTCTGCTCATTGACAACGTCCTCTGGGGCGGCAAAGTGGTAGACTCCTACCCCGTGAAGCCCGCCGACAAGGACACTCGCGCCGTGCGCGCCTTCAATGACAAGGTGCAGGCCGACGAGCGGGTAGAAAACGTATTTCTGCCCTTGCGCGACGGGCTGCTGCTGGTGCGCAAGAAGTGAGTAGGGAGTGAACCATCAGGGCGTAGCGTATAGTAGTGTAAAGCAGCGTATAAAAAGGAACGTCATGCCGAGGCGCAGCCGAAGCATCTCGCTCGAATCGTTAGGTAGTAACTCCAACGGCAGCCGAGCGAGATTCCTCGCGGGGCTCGGAAGAGCGGCTACCACCCCAACTTCAGCACGCGAGATGCTTCGGCTGCGCCTCGGCAGGACGTTCTCTTAGTTCAGAACGGCAGCCGGACGGCACGTTTCCGCTTCGCTGCGGACGGGCCGTTTTTGCGGCAACTGCTACCTCGTTATTATCCCGTTCAAGGCGGCTTCCATGCGGATGCTGCGGGCGTGGCGGAGTCCTTTTCAGCCAGGACAGCCGGCCTACAACCAGCGCCGCTGCCCCAACGGTGAGAGCAACCGTAAAAACGGTTTTGCCAGATCTACAAGCACTTAAAGACTTACCCGCACGGTGGAGCTTCAAAATAAATTGCCTCATCATTAAACATCGGGGGAAAAGCTGCGTCTATCCCGGCTAGTGACTTACCTCCTCCGACTGATGCAAAAACGTTTTCTACTCCTGCTGCTCCTGCTCACGATGCTTATGGGGGCGGCGCAGGCGCAAACTACCACCGTCAGCGGGCGGGTAGTCGACGGCAAAGACCAGTCGCCACTGATTGGGGCCAACGTGCTGCTCACCCAGCTACCCGACTCGACCAAACGGGGCGCCGCCGTGGAGGCCGATGGCTCTTTCTCGGTGCCCGGCGTGGCTCCCGGCCGCTACGTGCTGGTGGTTTCCTTTCTGGGCTACCAGAACCTGCGTCGCACGGTGGAGGTAGGCGCGGGCCAGCCGCTGGCCCTGGGTACGCTAGGCCTGCAAGCCGGCGGGGGCATTGCCCTGAAAGGCGTGGAAGTGGTGGGGCGGGCCGCCGCGGCCGTGCAAAAGGGCGACACGGCTCAGTTCAACGCCGGCTCCTTTAAAACCAACCCCGACGCCAACGCCCAGGACTTGATTACCAAGATGCCGGGCGTGACCGTGGACCCCACCTCGGGCCGGGTGCAGGCCCAGGGCGAGCAGGTGCAGCGGGTGCTGGTAGATGGCAAAGAGTTTTTTGGCAACGACCCCGACGCCGTGCTCAAAAACATTCCGGCCGAAGTCATCGACAAGATTCAGGTGTATGACCGGTCTTCGGACCAAGCCCAGTTCACGGGCTTTGATGATGGCAACCAGCAGAAAACCATCAACATCGTGACCAAGCCCAGCTTCCGCAACGGCACGTTTGGGCGGGTGCTGGCCGGCTACGGCCCCCAGGACGACCGGTACCGGGTCAGCGGCAACCTCAACCAGTTCAAGGGCAAGCAGCGCCTCTCGGTGGTAGCCCAGAGCAACAACGTGAACGAGCAGAACTTCGGGACCGAGGATTTGCTGGGCGTGGTGGGCTCCTCGCGCCAGGGCGGCGGCGGCGGGCAGGGCCAACGGGGTCAGGGCGGCGGCCGCGTGGGCGGGGGCGGTCAAGGTGGCCAGGGCGGGGGCGGTAATAACGCCGGCGACTTTCTGGTAAGCCAGCAGGGCGGCATCTCGAAAACCCACGCCCTGGGCCTAAACTACTCGGACAGCTGGGGCACCAAAACCGACGTGCAGGGCAGCTACTTCTTCAACCTGAGCGACAACACCAGTCGCACCAACCTGCTGCGCCGCTACGTGGCCCCCACCGGCCAAACCCAGGACTTGCGCTACAACGAAAATTCCTTGGCCAGCAGCCGCAACATCAACAACCGCTTTAACCTGCGCCTCGACCACAAGTTCGACTCTTTGAACTCTCTGCTGTGGCGGCCTAGCTTCTCGATGCAGCGCAACACGGGCACCAGCTTGCTGGATGGGCGCACCTTTGAGGCGACGGGCAGCGAGACCGGCACCGACCAGGGCACCAATAACAGCCGCTACCGCTCGGCCCTGACGGGGCTGACAGCCAGCAATCAGCTGCTGTACCGGCACCGCTTCCAGCGCCGGGGCCGCACGTTTTCGTTGGGCCTGAACACGAGCTACAACAACAAGGACGGCGACAATAACCTGCTGTCCAACACCTCCTTCCGGCGCCGGGACACGCTCCGCACGACTACCCTTAACCAGTTCTCGGAGTTGGCGCAAACTGGCTGGGCCTGGACCGGCAACGCCAACTACACCGAGCCCCTGGGCCAGAACAGCATTCTGCAGTTGGGCTATACCATCTCCTACACCCCCAACGACTCCGACAAAAAGACCTACAACTTCTCGCCCGGCGAGCAGCGCTACTCCATTCTCAATGACACGCTGAGCAACGTGTTTCAGAGCCGCTACCTCACCAATACCGGCGAGGTGACGTACCGCTTCCAGACCAAGGACTTCCAATGGGCCGTGGGGGCAGCCGTGCAGAGCGCCCAGCTGCGCAGTGAGCAGGAGTTTCCGCGCCCCGGCACTACCCAGCGCACCTTCCTGAACGTGCTGCCCAATGCCCAGCTGCGCTACAACTTCTCGAAGCAGCAGAACCTGCGGGTCAACTACCGCATGAACACCAACCCGCCCAGCATCAGCCAGTTGCAGGAGGTAGTCAACAACTTCAACCCGCTGCAGCTGACCACTGGCAACCCCAACCTGCGCCAGGAAAACCGCCACAACCTGTTTCTGCGCTACTCCTTGGCCGTGCCCGAAAAGTCGACCTCCTTCTTTGCCCTGCTCGGCGGCTCTTACGTGGATAACTACATCACCAACAACACGATATACGCCGGGGCCGAGCCGGTGGTAGTGGGCGGGGTAGTTATTCCGGCCGGCGGGCAGCTCACGCGGCCCGTCAACCTGAACCAGCAGTACTCCTTGCGTTCCTTCGTGAACTACAGCCTGCCGCTGGCCTTCATCAAGTCGAACCTGAACCTGAACGCCAACGCCACCTACGCCCAAACGCCGGGCCTGGTGTTTGGGGAGCTGAACTACAGCCGCACGCCCAACGTGGGGCTGGGCGCTGTGCTCAGCAGCAACATCAGCCCCGAGCTGGACTTCACGCTGTCCTCGAATTCGAGCCAGAGCTACGTGCGCAACACCCTGCGCCAGCAACTCAACAGCCGCTACTTCCGCCAGAATACCAGCCTGCGCTTCAACTGGATTGTGGTAAAGGGCGTTACGGTGCAGTCTGATGTCAACCACGTCCTGTACACGGGCCTCTCGGCGGGCTACAACCAGAACTTTGTGCTTTGGAACGCCTCTGTAGGCAAGAAGCTGGGGCAGAAGCAGCAGGCGGAAGTCAAGCTGTTTGCCTTTGATTTGCTGGGCCAGAACAACAGCATTCAGCGCAACATCACGGCCGCCTACACCGAGGACATCCAAACCAACATCCTGCAGCGCTACTTCATGCTGATGTTTACCTACAACATCCGCAGCTTCGGCAGCATGGGCCGCGGCGAGGCCCTGCCCGGTGAGGGTCAGCGCCCGGGTGGCCAGCGGCCGGGGGGCTTTGGTCCGCCGCCCGGCGGGGCCCCCGGTGGCTTCGGACCACCGCCCGGTGGAGGCATGTAACCCGCCTGCCTTTCCTTTTCCAGCTACTGACGCCCTACTGCCTGCCGGTGGTAGGGCGTCTGTTTTTAAGTACTACGCTTGTGCTTCCGGCCCGCGCTTTGCTGGGTCCCGGAAGTCGTTAACTGAAAGTAGTATTCTACCATTCTATTGGATTTGCAGCGAAGACGCCCGTCGACACCCAATTTTTCCTCTACTTTGTAGACTGACGGGGCTGGCAACGCATGTGCGGGCAGCCCGGCGTGTTGCTTGCCTGTTTATGAAACGAGTTGTACTCCTGCTATTTTTCCTGCTGCCGCTGCTGGTAGCGGGGCAAACTGTTCCGGTGCCCGCCGAGCTTAATCTGGCGGGCCTGCGCTTGCGCCTTACTCCTGGCGGCCGGGCGGCAATCCAGCAAAAAGTAGATGCCCTGCGGCGTCATCCGGCCTCCTTTCAGGCCCGCGTGGTGCTAGCCGATGCTTATTTCCCGCTGATTGACCGGGTATTTCAGCAGGAAGGCCTGCCCCTGGATTTTCACTTCCTGGCCCTGCAGGAAAGCGGCCTGCAGGGCGACGCCCAGAGCATTCATGATGCCGTGGGCTACTGGCAGTTCAAGCGCGAGTCGGCCGCCGACTTTGGGCTAGTGATAAACGACGCCGTGGATGAGCGCAAGCACATTGTGGCCTCCTCGAAAGCAGCCGCGCACTATTTGCTGCGCAACAATAAAACGTTCCGTAACTGGACCAATACGCTGCTCAGCTACAATCTGGGCCTGACCGGCACCAAACCCTACACCCTGCCCACCGACGTCGACGCTACCGAAGTGGAAGTCACGGAGCAGACCAACCCGTACATTCTGACCTTTCTGGCGCACAAAGTGGCCTTTGAGCCGGCCCTGGGACTGAATACGCGGCCGCCCCTGCTGTTCCAGGAGTTTCCGGCTCCGGCGGGCAAGCCCCTGTCGGTTATGGCCCAGGCCCTGCAGCAAAACCCCGAGGACATTGCCAAGCACAACCGCTGGCTGCTGGCCCCTACCGTGCCCACCGACCGGGTGTACACCATGCTGGTGCCCATTACGGACCCCTTGCAGCTTACGGCTCTGGCCGCTCAGCAGAAAAACGCTACCGCCGGTCAGCTCCTCAACCAACCCGCCCCCGACCCGGAAAACGCCGACTTTGTGCGCGTAAACGGCTTGCGGGCGTTGGTGGCCCTGCCCGGCGACACCAAGGAAAGCCTGGCCAAGCGGGCCGGCCTGAAGATGAAGCGGTTCATGCAGTACAATGACCTGTTTGCCTTCGACAACATCGTGCCCGGCCAGCCCTACTTCGTGCAGAAAAAGCGCGACAAAGCCGCCGTAGAATACCACGTAGCCCGCCCCGGCGAGAGTGTCGCCGTTGTGTCGCAGAAGTACGGCATGCGGGCCAAGGCCATCTGGAGCAAGAACCGTATGGCCCGCAACGAGGAGCTGCGCGCCGGCCGTGTGCTCTGGCTGCAGCACACGCGGCCCAAAAATGTGCCCGTTGAGTACGCCGACGGCAACAATGCCACCGCCCTGGCCGCTTTCGAAAAGCCCCTTGCTTCGGCCCCAACCGCTACGCCGGCAGCTGCCGCCCCTACCCCCGCGCCCCAAACCAAGCAGCCCGAAAAGAAGCGTAAGCTGGATGAAACCGAGCCCTATATGGGTCGCACGGCGGGCTCCAGCCGCGTTCTGGAAGATGCCGTGGAAGAGGAAAGCAGCACCGTAGTGCAGCCCGACAGCGCCACCGACGAGCACACCGAAAACCTCAACGAGCTTCCCCCGGTCGCTACCCCAGCTGCTACCCCGAACCCTTCGCCAAGTGCCCCCGCGCCCAAAAAGCCGCTGCCCGCTACCGCTTCCGTGGCCGACGAACCCCAGGACGAGGAACCCCTGGCCGAGCCAGCTGCTACCCCGGCCCCTCGCCCGGCGCCTGTAGCCCCGGCTTCCGTTCCGGTGCCAGCTGCCAAGCCAGCTGCTACTGCTCCCGCGGCCACCCCAGCGGCCCCAGCGGTTACGGCAGCTCCGCGCCCGGCGGCCCCTGTTACGCCGGTACCTACCGTGGTGGAGCCCATTCCGGCCAGCGGTCAGCACGTGGTGCAGCCCAAGGAAAACCTGTATTCAGTGGCCCGCCGCTTTAGTCTGCGCCCCGCCGACATTGTAGCCTGGAACAACTTGCCCCAGAATCCGTCCCTGCGCATCGGGCAGGTACTACGGCTCACGGCCCCGGATGCAGTAAGCGGCGCAGTAACTCCCGCGGCTCCGGTTTCCAAACCCTCGCCTGCTACGCCTAAACCGGCGGTTACCCCGGCGGCGGCGCCCTCCGTTGCAGCCCCCGCCGCGCCGGCCGCCGTGCGGCACACGGTGCAGCCCGGCGAAACGATGTACAGCGTCTCGCGCAAGTACGGGGTCACCATCAAGCAGATCATGGAGTGGAACGGCAAGCCGGATTTCTCCGTGAAGCCGGGCGAAGTACTTGTTATCAAACCCGCTAAGTAGCGAGCCTACCCCTCCCGTTTTTAAGTTAGTTTTCGCTTTTATTTCTCATGCGTTTTTTATCCCGCACCTTTTTTCTGCTAGCTGGTTTGTCCCTGGCCTCCTTCGCCGCCCAGGCCCAGCAAGCACCGCCCGCCCCTACTCTCTCCGACGATTCCGTCCGGGTGATGTCAAGCCTGGTGCAAACCAGCGTCCGCCAGCTCCGCGCCATTTACTTCGAGCCCAACGATGCCCGCGCCGTGGCCCTGATTGACGCGGCGCTGGTGGAAATTCCTACTCTGAATCAGCGCCTGAGCCACTACACGGCCAGCCTTCCGCGCGAGCAGCAGCAACTCCTCGCCCAGCGCCTGCGGAGTCAGCCCTGGCAGGTAGAGTTGAACACGTTGCTGCGCAGCCCCCAGTTCAAGGGCTTTGATGCCCGGGCGGCCAAGAACCCAGCCCTCAAAGACGCCGCGGCTCGCCTGCGTGCTTCGGGCTTTGTGGGCACCAAAGCGGCGGCCGGCTCAGCCCCCGTAGCGCCAGCCAGCGTAGCCACGGCCGCTCCGGCCGCGGCCAAGGCGCAACCCGCTCCAGCCGTGGGGGCCAAGGTGTCGGGCCTTGCCTCAGCTGCCCCGGCTGCTACAGCTACCGTGGCGCCCACCAAAACCCCGACTCCTAGCGTAGCTCCGGCCGCTGTAAAGCCCCAGCCCGCTGCCCCGGCAAAGGCCACCGCGTCAAAAGCGGCCCGCAGCCACACCGTACAAAAAGGCGAAACGCTGTTCAGCATTTCCAAGCAGTACAAGGTCACGCCCGCCCAGTTGCAGGAGTGGAATAGCAAGAGCGACGGAGCCGTGAAAATCGGGGAAGTACTGACCGTGGAAGCTACCAAATAGCCCATTGGTACCGCTTGCACAAAGGCAGCCTGCTTTATCAGGCTGCCTTTTTTGTTGGCCGCCATAGTAGCCGTTTTCCACACCTACTACCCTGGCTTGCTAGCTGGCAACTACCCCTTGGCGTTCTTTCAGCCTGCGCCTGAACAGGGAGTAGCCTTTAGGTATATGCCAGCCGGGCCGCCCCTTATGTTGGCTGACTTTTCCTCGTCCCCTTTCCACAGCCAGGACCGGGAGGTGAGGCCAACAACTTGGGGCGAAACTCCGTTTTCTTGTTCGGTTTGTAGCTTGCCCCCATGAAGCCGTTAGGAATACACTGGTTAGTCTCTTTTTTGAGTGGAATACTGCTGCTGCCCGCGCCGGCGCTGTCACAGAACATGTCGTCCTTCTCGGCGCCGACGCCGGCCCCGGTCCCGAGTTCGGACGCGGAAGCTCATTTGCTTACCTACATCCACGACTACGTAGCCTATTCCCGAGAGCTATTCACCACCACAACCGACACGGCGGCCATTCGCGTAGCCCGGCGTATGGTGGCGGAAATGACACCGCGCCGGGATAGTGTAGCGGTGGAAATGTACAGCTGGCTTATTGTTCTGTCCGAAAAGCAACGGCAGCAGGCCCAGCGCCGGCTCACGGCCAGCCAGGTGTGGGCCGACATGAACGCCATGCCCCGCAGCCCGGAGTTCAAGCGGTTTTACCGGCGGGTAGAAGAGAATCCGCAGCTGGCCGAGGCCGTCATCCAGCTGGAGCAAGCCGAATTAACTAAGCTCAAGCAGTAGAGCCTACTTGCGCCCCGGAAGCGGCCCCTACAGCACCAAGTGGAGGTCCGCTTACCGGCTGCTGCTTGCTGATAATACGCCAAAATCCCTTGCCGCGCACTCTTTTCCGGCGGCTGTTTCGTGGGTAACTTTACTTTCCACTTGGCGCCCTAACGGCGCCCGGTCTGTTGCCCATGCCCGTATTCTCGCACCTTCATTGCCACACCCAATATTCCCTGCTCGATGGTCAGGCCAGCATTTCGGCCCTGATGAAAAAGGCCCAGGCCGACGGTATGCCCGCCGTGGCCCTCACCGACCACGGCAACATGTTCGGGGCCTTCAACTTTGTAGCCGAGGCGAATAAGTACAATGTGAAGCCCATTGTGGGCTGCGAGTTTTACCTGGTAGAGGACCGGCACAAGAAAAGCTTTAGCCGGGAAAAGGGCGAGCGGGACGTGCGCCACCACCAGCTGCTGCTGGCCAAGGACCAGGCCGGCTACCAGAACCTGGCCAAGCTCTGCTCCATGAGCTTTATTGAGGGCGTGTACTCCAAGTATCCGCGCATTGATAAGGAACTGCTGCTCCAGTATAGCGAGGGCCTGATTGCTACCTCCTGCTGCATCGGGGCCGAGATTCCGCAGGCCCTGCTCTGGAAAACGGAGGAAGAAGCCGAGAAGCTGCTGCAGTGGTGGCTGGACGTGTTCGGGCCGGACTACTACATCGAAATTCAGCGCCACGGCATCGAGAACATCGATAACACGGGCAAAAGCCAGGAGGATCTAAACCAGATTCTGCTGAAGTGGGCCCAGAAGTACAACGTCAAGGTAATCTGCACCAACGACTCCCACTACGTGAATCAGGACGACTTTGCGCCCCACGATTTGCTGTTGTGCGTGAATACGGGCGAGGAGCACAGCATCCCGGTGGGCGACTTCCAGACCAAGTACTTCCGCTTGGTTTCGGGGGAAAACAAGGTGCTCTACGACCACTTGGACAACCTGCGCCCCCTGGCTTCCTCCGACGACCAGGTGCGCCGCCAGCTCATGCGCATTGATGAGGAGGCTCAGATGCCCAAGCCCCGCTCCCGCTTCGGTTTCCCCAACGACCAGTTCTATTTCAAGAGCCAGGACGAGATGAACCACCTGTTCCGGGACGTGCCGGCCAGCGTGGACAACACCAATGAGATTGTCGATAAAATCACGCCGCCCAAGCTGGCGCGCGACATTCTCTTGCCCAACTTCCCCATTCCGGCGCCCTTCGCCAACGCCGACGAGTTCTTGCGCGAGCTGACCTTCGTGGGGGCCTTCGGGCCGGCGGCGGGCACCGGTACCGTAACCATGACTAAGCCGCCGCGCTATTCCGAGCGCACGCCCGAAATCGAGGAGCGCCTTAACTATGAGCTGCGCATCATCGAAACCATGGGGTTTGCCGGCTACTTCCTTATCACCCAGGACTTTATCAACCACGGCCGCAGCATGGGCGTGGCCGTGGGCCCGGGCCGGGGCTCGGCGGCGGGCTCGGCGGTAGCCTACTGCGTGGGCATCACCAACATCGACCCCATAAAGTATAGCCTGCTGTTCGAGCGTTTCCTGAACCCGGAGCGGGTGTCGATGCCTGATATCGACATTGACTTCGACGACGTGAACCGCCAGCGCGTTATCGACTACGTGGTGGAGAAGTACGGCAAAACCCAAGTAGCCCAGATTATCACCTTCGGTACCATGGCCGCCAAGTCCAGCATCAAGGACGTGGCGCGGGCCATGGAGCTACCCCTACCCCAGACCAACGAACTGGCCAAGATGGTGCCTGAGCAGGTAGGCACCACGCTGGCCAAGGCCTTTGCCGAAAATCAGGAGCTGGACATGATCCGGCGCGACGACGCGCCGGACAATCTGCGCGGGCAGATTCTGCGCCTGGCCGAGAAGCTGGAAGGCTCGGTGCGCAACACGGGCATCCACGCCGCCGGCGTCATCATCGCCCCCGACGACATCACCAAGTACATTCCGGTTTCGACCTCCAAGGACTCGGACCTGCTCGTTACCCAGTTCGACGGCAAGGTGATTGAGAGTGCCGGGATGCTGAAAATGGACTTCCTGGGGCTTAAGACGCTCACGATTATCGTGGACGCCCTGGCCCTAATTAAGAAGAACCACGGCGTCGACATCAACATCGACGACATCCCGCTCGACGACCCCAAAACCTACGAGCTCTACCAGCGCGGCGACACCATCGGCACGTTCCAGTTTGAATCCGAGGGCATGCGCATGTACCTCAAGGACCTCAAGCCCACCAACATCGAGGACCTGATTGCCATGAACGCCCTCTACCGGCCGGGCCCCATGCAGTTCATCCCGAACTTCATCAACCGCAAGCACGGCCGCGAGCAGATAGAGTACCCCCACGAGCTGCTGGAACCCATCCTGAACTACTCCCAGGGCATTATGGTGTACCAGGAGCAGATCATGCAGGCGGCCCAGATTCTGGCCGGCTACTCCCTGGGCGGCGCCGACTTGCTGCGCCGGGCCATGGGTAAGAAAGACATGAAGAAGATGGCCCAGGAGCGGGAGAAATTCTGCGAGGGCGCCGAGAAGCTGCACGGCATCAAGGCCAAAAAGGCCAACGAAGTGTTCGACGTAATGGAAAAGTTTGCGGCCTACGGCTTCAACCGCTCCCACTCCGCCGCTTACTCCGTGGTAGCGTATCAGACGGGCTACCTCAAGGCCAACTACCCCGCCGAGTACATGGCCGCCGTGCTGACCAACAACATGTCGGACATCAAGAAGGTAACCTTCTTTATTGAGGAGGCGCGCCGCCAGGGCGTGGCTGTACTCGGGCCCGACGTCAACGAATCCATCCTCAAGTTTAACGTAAACGAAAAGGGCCAGATCCGCTTCGGCATGGCCGCCGTGAAGGGCGCCGGCGAGGCTGCCATTGAGAGCATTGTGCAGGAGCGCGACAAAAAAGGCCCCTACACTGATATTTTCGACTTTTCGAAGCGCGTCAACCTGCGGGCCGTCAATAAGAAAACCTTCGAAAGCCTGGCCCTCTCCGGGGCCTTCGACTCGTTTGAGCGTTACCACCGCCGCCAGTTCGTGGAGGCCCCTTCGGGCGACCAGAACCTAATCGAAAAGGCCGTGCGCATGGGCCAGCAGTACCAGGCCGACCAGGACTCGGCCCAGCAGAGCCTGTTTGGGGGCGGGGCCTTTGGGGCGGTAGCCATGCCCCTACCCAAGGTAGCCGACATGGAGCCCTGGGCGGCTACGGAGCTATTGCGCCGCGAGAAAGAGGTAGTAGGCTTCTACCTCTCGGGCCACCCTTTGGATGATTTCAAGCTCGAAATTGACTCCTACTGCACCTGCGGGCTGGACAAGGTAGAGAACTACAAGAACCGCGAGGTGACGGTAGCGGGCCTGATTTCTAACGTGCTGTTCAAAACCACCAAAACTGGCCAGCCCTTCGTTTCCTTCAGCGTGGAAGACTACGAGTCGAGCCTGAACCTGGCTTTGTTCCGCGACGACTACAGCCGGTTTTCAGCCCTGATTAACCCGCGCAACTACGACAAGGAGCAGGTGCCGCCCATGTACATCCGGGGCAAGTACGCCCAGCGCTTCCGCGACTCCGACCAGTTCGAGTTTAAGATTCTGACCATGGAGCCCCTGTTCAACGTGGCTGAGAAGCTGGCTAACGGTGTGCGGGTACAACTGGATTTGCGCACCATCACGGAGCCCTTCATGGATCGGTTCATGGAAGCCGTGGAAGGCGCGCCCGGTTCCAAAAAGCTCGAAATCAAGTTCGCCGAGCCCCACGAGCACCTCACGGTGGACACCTACTCCCGCCGCTACCGCATCGAGCCCAAGGAGTTTATTCGCAAAATGCGCGAAATGGAAATCGAGGCTTGTCAGTTGATTTAGCGTAGATTTTAACTTAACAAAACGTCATTCCGAGCGGAGTGAGGAATCTCGCGGGCTGATGTTGCAATGGTAATCCTACATCAGCCCGCGAGATTCCTCGCTCCGCTCGGAATGACGTTTTGTTACTAAGCGTTTTGCTTAAAAAATATTCTTTCAATTTTTATTGAAAGTTTAAAATACTCTTCTACATTTGAGCCATGCAACTCGACGAAGCCAAGCGCAGATTCATTGAAGGCTGGGGCACTCTGGGCTCGGCCTGGGGCGTGAGCCGCACGATGGCGCAGGTGCACGCCTTGTTGCTGGTATCGGTGGGGGCGCTGAGCACCGAGGACATTATGGAGCAGCTGCAGATTTCCCGGGGCAACGTGAACATGAACGTGCGTGCCCTCATGGACTGGGGCATTGTGCGCAAGGAGCTGCGGCCCGGCGAGCGGCGGGAGTTTTTCTCGGCCGAGAAAGACATTCACCGCGTGGCCACCCTGATTTTAAAGGAGCGTCGCAAGCGGGAGCTGGAGCCTATTATGCGCGTGCTGGGCGAAATCAGCCAGGTGGAGCCAAGTGCCACTACCACTCCCGAAGAAGCCGAGGCGTTTACCAAGATGATCGGCAGCATCCACAACTTCGCTGAGTTTGCTGACCGGGCCGCCGCTACCCTCATCAAGGCCGATGAGAACTGGTTTCTCAGTACGTTCATGAAGCTGATGCGGCCCGGCACGTAGTTTGGCTTATTTTTTTGATTCTTTATTTCAAATTTTATTGAAAGTTTAAAATTAATCATACGCATTTTTAAGACACTTCTCCTCCTACCTATTTTTTACTCTCATGAATCAGCCCCGATTGATCTTAGCTGGCGGCACCGGTTTCCTGGGTCACCACCTGGCGCGCTATTTTCAGCAACTAGGCTACGAGGTTGTAACGCTCACGCGCCAAGTCCGGCGCTTTGGCCAAACGGCCTGGGACGGCCGCACCCTGGGTGCCTGGGCGGCGAAGCTGGAAGGGGCCGCGGCCGTTATCAATCTGGCGGGCCGGAGCGTGGATTGCCGCTACAACGCCGCCAACAAATACGCCATTACCCGCAGCCGCACGGAAAGCACCCGGGTGCTGGGTCAGGCCATTGCCCGCTGCCAGAACCCGCCGGCGGTGTGGCTGAATTCCTCCTCGGCTACGATTTACGCCCACACGACCGGCCAGCAGCCCGCCAACTCGGAAGCTACCGGCCAGTTGGGCCGCGACTTTTCGGAGATGGTAGCCCAGCAGTGGGAAGCGGAGTTCTGGCTGGCTCCTACCCCCCATACCCGCCGCTTAGCCTTGCGCACTGCCATTGTGCTCGGGGCCGACGGCGGAGCCCTACCGGTCATGGCCCGGCTGGCCCGATTCGGCCTGTGTACGCCCCAAGGCAGTGGGCAGCAGTGGATAAGCTGGCTGCACCTCACGGATTTCTGCCGGGCCGTGGAATTCCTGCTGGCTCAGCCCACCCTGGAAGGGACCTTCAACCTGTGTGCGCCGGAACCCCTGCTCAACTATGAATTTAATGGCTTGCTGGCGGCCCACTACCTGCCGCGCTGGCGCCTGCCGCAGCCGCGGTGGCTGCTGGAAATCGGGGCCTTCTTGCTGCGCACCGAAACCGAGTTGATTCTGAAAAGCCGCAAAGTGGTGCCGCAGCGGCTGCTGGAGGCGGGCTTCCGGTTTCACTTTCCCTCCTGCCCGGCTGCCCTCACTGATTTACTACCGCAGCTGGCCTAGCCGCTGTTTTAAAACCTTTGCACGCGCTTATTCACTTTTCTTTTCTCGCTTCTAACCCTTCAAAATCATGAACTATTATCTGCTGGTGTACGGGGTATATCTGCCCACCACGGTGCTGCTGACGGTATGGGTAGCCCGCACGCTTTTCAAGAACGGCCGCACGTTCCTGGTCGATATTTTTCACGGCAACGAGCCCCTGGCTGACTCTGTGAACAAGCTGCTGCTGACGGGCTTTTATCTGATTAACATTGGCTACGCTACCCTTACCCTGCGCAGCACGGACGCTATTACCGGCTACCAGCAGTCGGTGGAAACGCTCAGCATCAAGATTGGCACTATCATTCTGATTCTGGGCGGCATGCACTTCTTTAATCTCTATGTGTTCTATAAGCTCCGCAACCGGGCGCAGGAATATGCCCGGGCCTATCACTCGTAAGCCATTCCTCGTGTAATGGGCCCCGGTGGGCCCGGCCTACGTGCGGCCGGGGCCGCCGGGGCTTGGCCCGTATTGGCCGGGCAAGCTGCCACCTTGGCCGAATGAACTTTCCGGCCCGAGCCTTGTTGAAACGCAATCTGCTACCTTGCGGCCCGGTTGACCGTAAACAGCACACACATTCCATTAAACCCCCTACTGTTATGGGACATAAAGCCATCGAGATTACCGATGCTAACTTCGACCAGATCATCAACTCCGATAAGCCCGTGCTCGTGGATTTCTGGGCCGAGTGGTGCGGCCCTTGCCGCATGGTAGGCCCGGTAGTAGAAGAGCTGGCTGGCGAATACGAAGGCAAAGCCATCATTGGCAAAGTTGACGTGGACTCGAACCCGCAGACTTCGGCCAAGTTTGGCATCCGCAGCATCCCCACGCTGCTCGTGTTCAAGAACGGCCAGATTGTAGACAAGCAAGTAGGTGCCGTTCCGAAGCACGTACTAGCTCAAAAGCTTGACGCCCAGGTAACCGCCTAACCTAGCCTGTTACCCACCAAAAAGCCCCGCTTCCTAACCAAGGAGCGGGGCTTTTTGCGAGCAGCAGTTTTCTACTCCTCATCGGGGGCCGAAGCCCGGGCCTCGGAAGGCGGCACCTGGGGTGGGCGCAACCCCGAGAGCAGGGAGAAATTGGGGGCGAAATAGATAGGGATAGTAAAGGTCATGGCGGTGGGCAGGTTGTACTCCCGGCCCGGCTCGAAGGCGGGCAGACTGGCCACTACCCGCCGGGCTTCCTGGTCGGCTTCCGGCGCTAGGCCCTGCACCACGCGCACCTGCCCCACGCGGCCATCCTCGCCCACCGTATAGCTGACGTACACGCTGCCCGTAATGCCTTTGCGCCGACTGTTGCGCGGGTAAGTGGTGTTGCGGGCCACAAAGTTAAGCAAAGCCGCTTCTCCGCCCGGAAACTGGGGCAGCTCCCGCGTGCGTACCTTACCCATGTACGGAGAGCCATCCTTGTTGAAAAAGGCCAGGGCCAGGGGCTTGCCCTGCCGGTCGGGCATTTCAATGGCGCTTAGCTCACCGGTATCGTAGTAGTAGTGCCATTCGCCCACGGGGCGTCCCAGGTTGTAGCGTCCTTCCGAGCGTTTCTGGCCGTTGCGGTGCACGGAAATCCAGCGGCCTACCCGCTGCCCATCGGCGTACTCGCCGCGCTGGCTAACGCGGCCGTCATCGTACCAGCCAATGTAGAGGCCGTCGGCTTCATCGTCCTTGTAGTGCACCTGCCCGGCTTTGCTGCCGCTGGGGTGGTACCAGGTCAGCATCCCGTTGCGCACGGGCGGGTCAATGGAAGACAGGGTGCCGCGCAGCAGCAGCGTACCGGAAAGCGAATATTCCCGCATGGAGTAGGTTCCCAGCAGGTCACTTTTCCGGTCCACAATGCGGTAGTGGGTCGCACTATCGGGGATGGTGGCCTCATCCCGGTTATTTAGGTACACGGCCGGCAGACTTTGCCCCCTACTTAGGTGTACTGCCAACAAGGCAGGCAAGAGAAAAGCGTAACGTATTCTCATGGGCAGCTAGTTAGTAGGCCACAGCGTAGTTAACCACAACGGATGGTACGAAATATAACTAACAGTTTATCAGCGCCCAACACACAATCCAACTAAACCAGAAAAATACTATTTCAGCTTTTTGGGAGTCAATTATGCCCCGGCTACCGGCCGCACTACCCCGCTGAAACGCAGCAGCCGCTACCCCGGCCAGGCAGGGTAGCGGCATACAAAACTGGTAAACCAACCGGGCGCGCTTAGCTGGTACGCTCTTCCACTTCCTGCAACTGGATCGGCCGGTTAAAGGCTTCCTCCAGTGAAATCAGGGTTTCGGTGCGCTCAATACCTTCAATAAGCTGAATCTGCTCGTGCAGCACCTCGCGCAGGTGGTTGGTGTCGCGGCAAATCAGGCGGGCGAAAATGCCGTAGGCGCCCGTCGTGAAATCAATACTCACTACCTCCGGAATCTGGCGCAGCTGCTCTACCACGCTTTCGTACACCGAGCTTTTCTGCAAGTAAATCCCCAGGAAGGCACGCACGCCGTAGCCAAGTTTCTGATAGTCAATCTTGAGGGTAGCCCCCTGCACGATGCCCAGCTCCTCCAGCCGCGCCATGCGCACGTGCACCGTACCGCCTGAAACGTGCACCTTCCGGGCAATTTCCGTGTACGGCATCTTGGCATCTTCAATCAACAGAGCCAGAATCTTCCGGTCGGTGTCGTCAAGTTCGTAATTGCGGGCCATTTTTTTACTGGTTGATTGTATATATTACAATGAAAGCAGGCACTTTTTAAAAAGTATGTAAATTTTTTTTCAAATGTCTGAAATTATTTTATCGCAACAATCAACCCACTACATTTGTCATAATCCAACGCGAACGGCAGGGGATTGTTTTACACACTGTAGAATGGTGAAACTGGCAGACATACCCTCCTCTCTCGGGGGTGGAGATTCGGGAAAAACTGGTCCGGCGGCCGGCTAACTACTCCGTGAAGGTTCGACTCCTTCTTCTACAGCACGAATTGGTATTGGGTGGACTAAGTGAGGAGGAAAACGGGACGTATCTGGGTGGGTACGTTCTGAATCGGGAGGCGGCATCTGGGTGGGTGCCGCCTTTTCTTTTGCCCGGGGCTAGCGTACAGAACATAGCCGGCCTTACATACTATCGTTACCCCGCCAAATTGGCCGCAAAGTTCGCAGTTTATCGCCGGATAAGCACTGGTTATTGTAAAAAAAGCCGACTCTGCTCCGCCGTTATGATAAAGCAAACGGGATGTTAAACTGGTCGCCACGTTAAAGCCCACGGGCAAACGCAACGGTATCTTCTCGGGTATCAAGCAGAAAGCCTACCCCTGGTATTGGTGCCGGAAGTAGGCTTTCTGCTTAACGAATTATTTGCGGCTATCGGCCCGCTACTGCAGCCTGCTGGCGAAACCTGGCTAAGCCAGCATCCAAAAACTGAACAAAGGCCGCTACATCGGGCTCGTAGGCAATAGGAGGCGTCAGGGCGTGCGACAAGTCCGTGGCCGAGTTGGGGTCCAGCAGCACGTAGTAGGGCTGGGCATTCACGTTGAAGCCGGTGAGCTGCACATCGGCGTTTTTCTTGCCCAGAGTCGTTTTCTGCTTGCCGTCGTGGGCCGATACGTACCATTCGTTTTCGGGCAGGCTGGCTTTGTCATCTACGTACAAGGCTACCACTACAAAGTCTTCGCGCAAGCGCTTGAGCACCTGCGGGTCTTTCCAGACGGTGGCCTCCATCTTGCGGCAGTTCACGCAGGCGTGGCCCGTAAAGTCAATGAAGATGGGTTTGTTCTGAGCCCGGGCGCAGCGCTTGGCCTGCTCCAGGTCAAAGTAGCCCGGCAGGCCGTGGGGCAGCTCCAGAAATTCGGCGTAGCGAGGGGCTTCGCAGAGGCTGTTAGCCGTGGTACTAACCGGAGTATCCGTGCCTTGCTCGGGGCGGGCCAGGGTAAAATCGTTGCGGCTTTGGGGAGGTAGGTAGCCGGCCAGCAGGGGCAGCGGGGCCCCAAACAGGCCGGGCACCAAGTAGGTCATAAAGCTGAAGGCCAGCACCGCCATCAGCAGGCGCCCCACGCTCAGGTGCGTCAGGTCGGAGTCGTGGGAGAGTTTGAAGCGGCCCAGCAAGTAAAACCCCAGCAGGCCCGACAAGGCAATCCAGAGCACCAAGTAGATGTCGCGCGGGAGCAGGTTCCAGTGGTAGGCCAAATCGGCCATGCTCAGAAACTTAAGCGCCAGCATCAGCTCCACGAAGCCCAGCACCACTTTCACGGTGTTCAGCCAGCCGCCCGAGCGGGGCAAGCCTTTCAGCCAGGCCGGAAAGATGGCAAACAGGGTAAACGGCAGCGCAAAAGCCAGGGAAAAGCCCAGCATTCCCACCACTGGCGTCACCCGCTCGCCCTGGGCCGCCAAGCTCAAGATGGTAGCTACAATGGGTCCGGTGCAAGAAAAGGACACGACTACCAGGGTAAGCGCCATAAAGAATACGCCCCCCCAACCGCCTTTGTCGGCCTGGGCGTCAATCTTGTTGACCATGCCGTGGGGTAGCGTGATTTCAAACAAGCCCAGAAAGGACAGCCCGAACACCACAAACACCACGAAGAAAATCAGGTTAGGCAGCCAGTGAGTGCTAATCAGATTCAGCCCATCGGCCCCCAGCAAAACCGTGACGAGCAAGCCGACTACCACGTACACGAAGATGATGGAGAGGCCATACACCACGGCCTTCAGAATGCCCTGCTGCCGGCTGCCGGAGCCGCTGGTAAAGAAGGACACCGTCATCGGAATCAGGGGAAATACGCAGGGAGTAATCAGGGCCAGCAACCCCGACACGAAGGCTGCCAACGCGAAGCTCCACAAGCCGCCACTAGTGGCATCCGTGGCAGCGGCGGCGCTACCGGCAGCCAGGCGGGTAGCAGGGGCCACCGCCGCGCCAACGGGCGCAACGGCCGCGCTTACGGTATCCGGGGCAGGAGTAGCAACCGTGGCGGCAGCAGTTGCCGCCGGGGGGTTACTGGCCGCATTAGCCGAGTCTGGGGTAGTTGCGGCAGCTACGCTTGTGGCCGGGGCAACTACGGCGCCCGTGGCGCCTTTGGGAGCAGGCGCGGGGGCGGCGGCAGTACCGGTTACCTCAATCGGGCCGAAGCTCAGGCTTTCCTCGCCCGGAATGCAGCGGCCGTCTACGTCGGTGCAGGTCTGGAACTCGGTTTCGGCCTTGACGGTGAGGGCCCCGGGCTGTAGCACACGGATGCGCTGCCGAATCTGGCCGGTGCGCTCAAAGTACGTCACGTCGCCCTTGAATACGTCGTCGTATTTTTTCTTGGTACCAATGGACTGGGGCTTGCCCACCAACTCGTAGGCCGGACTTTTGGCGAAGGTGAAGGTAAACACCGTCGGGCCCAGGTCGGGGTCGAAGTTGGTGGCGTACAGGTGCCAGGTGTTGTCGATGCGGGCATTGACGATGAGCTCGACCTCCTCGCCTACCTTCGCCGCCGGCTTGCTGATGGCAGTGGAAAGCGTGGTAGGCGTCAGAATCTGGGCGGCGGCCCTGAGCGTAGTCAGGAGCAGGAGCACCAGCGGGAGCAGAAAAAATTTACTGCGGGGCATGAGTTCGGGGAAGAAACAGCAAGAGAAAGTCGACAGAAATACAAAGGTCGGCAGAAACCGCAACAGCCGGATGGCAACAGGAGTTTTATGCCCGCCGTCTATTCCTTGCTACGCCAACTATAACCTTGTGCCCGGCGGCCTCGTCATTCATTCCGAACCGCTTGCGCCGAATGTCGTACTTTTGCCTTACAAAGGAAGGCAGGCCGGTCGAGTCTCGCTTCCGAACCTATGGGCTTAAAAATATTACTAACAATTCTGCTGGTGCTGGTGAACGGCTTTTTTGTGGCCGCCGAATTTGCCTTCGTCAAAGTTCGCCTCTCGCAGATTGAGATAAAAGCACAGAGCGGCAACCGCCTGGCTAAACTCGTGCAGAACATGCTGCACGACCTGAACTACTATTTATCGGCTACGCAGCTGGGCATTACGCTGGCGTCGCTGGCCCTGGGTTGGATTGGGGAAAGCGTGGTAGCGGAGGTGGTTATGGCCATCATTCACCAGTTTCACATTACCCTCTCCGACGCAACCGTGCACCAGATTGCCTTGGTCACGTCCTTTACCCTGATTACGGTACTGCACATTGTGCTTGGGGAACAGGCTCCCAAAGTGCTGGCCATTCAGAAGCCGGAAACAACCAGCATTGCCATTGCGGCGCCCCTGTACGCGTTTGCCTTCGTAACCAAGCCCCTGATTTGGCTTCTCGATAGGCTCTCGAACATGGTAGCCGGCTTGTTTGGCGGCAATGCCACCCACGGCTCCGAAGTGCATACCTCCGAGGAGCTGCGCCTGCTGCTCGACCAGAGCAAGCAGAGCGGTGAGATTCAGGAGTCAGAACACGAGTTGCTGGAAAACGTGTTCGAGTTCAACGACCGGATGGTCAAGCAAATCATGGTTCCCCGTACCAAGCTTTGCGCCATTGCGGTAGACACGCCCGAGGACGGCGTGCTGGAAATGGTGTACAACGAGGGCTACTCGCGCATTCCCGTGTACGAGGACAACGTCGACAACATCGTGGGGGTACTCTACGTGAAGGACCTGCTGCAAATCATTCGGCGGCACGAGCCCATTGAGCTGGCCAAGATCATGCGGCCGGCGTACTTCGTCCCCGAAACCAAGAAAATCAACCGCCTGCTGCGCCAGTTTCAGCGCAAGCACATGCACATGGCCATCGTCTCGGACGAGTTTGGGGGCGTGTCCGGCATCGTGACCATCGAGGACATCATGGAGGAACTCGTGGGTGAAATCCAGGACGAGTACGACAACGAGGTACCGGTAGTAGAGAAAGTATCCGAGTCGGAGTACCGCGTAAACACCGCCACGGCCATTCCCGACGCCAATGAGTACCTCCCCTACCCCCTGCCCGAGGGCGACGATTATGAAACCGTGGGGGGCTTGCTCAATGTGCTCTACGGCAACATTCCGGAGGTCGGCGACGTGGCCGTACTCGACAACTACGAGTTCCGGGTGCTGAAACGCTCCCGCCGCGCCGTGGAGCTAGTGCAACTGCGCGTGACCACCGAGCAGGAGCAGGAAGAAGCTGACGAAACGCTGGCGCTCTAACTGGTCATAGTGAACAAAGACAAAAAGCCCCGTCGGTTAGTCCGGCGGGGCTTTTTATCTGCATTAGGTGGCCTAAGCCGACGTTTATAATAGAATGCGCAAGAGGGCCAGAGCCGCCGCGATGCCAACAATCAGCCACACTTTTTTGGCTCCCTTTTTTTCCTTGCTAGCACTATACGGAGGAGCTACGACAGTTTTCTGGTTTGCCGTTTCCGGTTTTGTATCCTTTGCTACCCCAACAGGCGGTGCGGTTACCAACGCTGGTTTGCCCGGTCCATCAGAAACTGGGGTGACGGGGGCTGCGGAAGCTACTGCACCAGCGCATAGCAACCAGCCAGCCAATACATACGAGTAAAAAGTACGCATTCGTAAAGATGACAAGAGGTATGAAAAACCCTAAGCTACAAGTCCCGCTGCACGCCTGCAAATCACTTACTGCTGTTCCCTTCTTCTCGCTGAAACCAGCTGGCGTATAGCACATAGTTATCGGCGGTGCGCAGCATGTTGGCGCGCTGCTCCTCCGTGACGGGCTTGATTTTGCGGGCCGGAATGCCGGCGTACAGGTAGCCCGGCTCACACTGCGTATTTTCCAGCACCACGGCGCCGGCCGCAATAATGCAGCCCGCCCCTATAACGGCCTGATCCATCACAATGGCACCCATACCGATGAGCACATCGTCCTCTACGCGGCAGCCATGCACCACGGCTTTGTGGCCAATGCTTACCCGCGAGCCGATGGTAGTAGCCGCTTTTTGGTAAGTGCAGTGAATCACTACCCCGTCCTGAATATTCGTTTTTTCTCCAATGCGGATGCTGTTTACATCGCCCCGCACCACGGCGTTAAACCACACGGTGCAGTCCGGGCCCAGCGTAACGTCGCCCACAATGGTTGCATTTTCAGCTACGAAACAGTTGGCTCCCAACTGCGGGTGTTTGCCTTGAACGGGTAGAAGTAGCGGCATGAGGTGGAATGGTGAGTTAGTGAGGTGACGATTTGGCGAGGTAGTGATGCAATGGGTTGGGCGAATGGCGAGCATGACAACCGCTTGTCATGCTGAGCTTGCGAAAAACCTTCTCACGTCAGCCCAACTTGGCAACAGTGGTTTGTTTATGCACGACTAGACCCGTCGCAAGTTCAGGATGACAGACGATTTCTTAGTTCGCAGATCCAAAATTTCACCGCTTTACCGGGCGAGCATACGTTTCCAGGTGCCTTTCTCCCAGTTATACTTGAGCGTGCTGGGTAGGGCCTGCCAGAAGTATTTGCTGGTTTCTACCGCGAAGCTGGGCTGCATGTAGCAGTTGATGGTGCAGCCCTCACACTGCGGCAGACGCCCTTCCAGAGCGGCCAGCTGCTGCACCGGGGCGGAGTTGTACAAGTCAAACAGCTGCCCCTCGATGGGGAATTTCTGCTCGCCTAGGTGGTAGCAGGGCAGCACCAGTTCGTTGCTGGGCGAAATAACCAGGGTAGTACTAGCGGCCCGGCAGACGGGCGCCGCGACGTGGTTACCCCCGTCGCGCCGGAGCTGAATAAAGGCCTCGTTCAGGTACACGCCCGGGCGCTTGCCAAAGGCCGAAAGGTAGTCCAGTTCTGCGGTGGTAAGCTGCTCGCCCGCATCAACGGCGTTGTACTCGAAAGCCGGGTTCAGAATGAGGACCAGCTTATTGGGCCGGGTGATTTGCTCGTACACCTTCTCCAGGTCCGGCAGGTTTTCCCGGAATACCGTGAAGAGAATGTCGGGCCGCTCCCCCAGTTCTTTGGCCACCCGGATGCTTTCCAGCACGAAATCAAAGCACGCCACGCCCCGGCCTTTGTCGTGCACTTCTTTCTCGGAGGCGTCGAGAGAAAAGTGCAGCATGTCGACCTTGCCCCGGAGCTTTTCTGCGTACTTCGGGTACAGCAGGCAGTTGGTGGTGAGAGTCGTGATGAACCCCATATCGTGGGCCAGGCCCACAAACTCGTGGATCTGGCGGTGCAGCAGCGGTTCGCCCCCGGTAAAGTCCACTACCGACACGCCTAAGCGCTTCAGGTCGCGCAGGTTGCGTTCCACATCAGCCAACTGAATGTAAGGCGAGGGCTTTTCCCAGATGTCGCAGAAAGAGCACCGGGCATTACAGCGGTAGGTAACGTAGTAATTGCAGAGAACCGGATGACGAACAAGGCGCATAGACAGGTAAAGGTACAGTACGAAGCCGCAAGCTGCCTTGCCTAAACCAGGCTACGGGGGAAAAGTAACGGCATGCAACTATTCCGGGCGTTCAGGGCTCGTTCTTCTGTTCATATTGTGCACTAATTACGTTTGCTATGCGACCCGCAGTATACCTTTTCTTAAGCTGGCTTTTGGCCGCAACCTCCCTTACCGCCTGCACGAAAGATGAGGTGGCTCCGGACACACTCGTATTCGGTCAGTTTTACGGCGAGTGCGCAGGCGAAAGGTGCATTGAAATCTATCAGCTTACCCCCCGCGCCCGCACGCTGGCCGAGGACACCCAGGACAAGTACCCCAGCTTTACCAGCCCTTACCAAGGCCAGTTTGTAGCCCGCTCCGCCACTGACTACGCTAAAGTCAGCGACCTACCCGACCTGATTCCAGCCAAGCTGCTGGCCGAGTCTGCGCACGTTATTGGGCAGCCGGACGCCGGCGACTGGGGCGGTTACTACGTGGAGCTGAACGACCACGGCACCCGGCGCTTCTGGCTGATTGACACGCAAAAGCAAAATATCCCGGCTTACCTGCATCCGCTGGTTGACACTCTTCAGAGCCGGATTGCGCAGTTGCAGTAGCCGGTCGGTTTTAGTGGGGCAAGCTACCCCAGGCAGGGTCCCAGTGGGTGGGGGTAGCGGCCAGGGCCTCCGCCGTTGCGGGACCGTAATGCTCCCGGTAGTAATTGCAGAAGCCTTTTAGGGGGCAACGGGCGCAATCGGGCTTGGTGAAGAAGCAGATTTTCTGGCCGTGCCAGTAATTGTGCTTGTGAAAGTTGAGCAGCAGCAGCGAATCCTTGGGCAGTTGCTCCAGCAACACTTGGTGGGCTTTTTCTACGGAGGCTTTCGGCCCGATCATGCCTACCCGCTGGGCCACCCGGTGCACGTGCGTATCCACGGGGAGCACCGGTTTGCGGAAGTTGAAGAGCAGCACCAAGGAGGCCGTTTTCAGTCCAATGCCGGGCATGTCGTTTAGCCACTGCATGCCTTTTTCCGTCGGCCACTCTTCCAGGAAATCCAGGTTATACTCGCCGCGCTCGGCCTTGATGCGGCGCAGAATTTCCTGGATGCGCGGGGCCTGCGTATCGGGCCAGCGGGTAGTCCGGATGGCGTGGGCCAGTTCTGCCGTCGGTGCCGCCACTACCCCTTCCCAGTCGCTAAAGGCCTCCAGCATCCGGTCGTAGGCCAGCTCCTCATCGGCGTGGGTAGTGCGGTGCGACAACACCGTGGATATCAGCTCCCGCATGGGGGAGCGGCGCGTGGTACCCTGGGTTAGCGGGGGGTAGAACTGGTCCAGAATCCGATGGTTCTCGTTGGTTTTTTCGGGCGCGGCAGAATCGTAGGTTATGGGCATAGCCGTTGTACCGCCGAGCCCGACGCGGGGTTACGCCCGCGGCCGTGTTATGGCCCAGCTCGCAGGCAGCTGGTACAGCTACCCCGGGTAGGGTATCCCACAAAAAAGCGGAGGCTCCCGTAGTAGGAGCCTCCGCTTTTACTTAGCTGTGGTAGCTATTAGATGGTGCCTTTTTCAGCAGCTTTCTTCAGCTTCTCGTTAGCGAAGATGGCTACTTCTACGCGGCGGTTGGCCTGACGACCAGACTCCGTCGAGTTGTCGGCAATGGGCTGCTTGGAGCCGTAGCCCGACACGGTGAAGCGCGAAGCGTCAACGCCTTGCTGCTGGGCATAGTTGGCCACAGCCTGAGCGCGGCGCTGGGACAGCGGGTCGTTGATGGCATCCGAACCGGTGTTGTCGGTGTGGCCTTCTACAATTACGTTAGTGTCGCCGTACTTGATGAGGGTTTTTGCCAGGTCTTTGATGTTTTCCTGAGCGGCCGAGGTCAGCGCGGACGAGTTTTTAGCGAACAGCAGGCCCGAGTCGAAGGTGATTTTAATGCCCTCACCTACGCGCTCCACTTTAGCGCCGGCCATTTCCTTTTGCAGCTCAGCGGCCTGCTTGTCCATGCGGCGGCCAATCAGGGCGCCACCGGCGCCACCCACGGCCGCGCCAATAATGGCCCCTTTGGCCGTACCCGACTTCCCACCGATTACGCGGCCCAGCACGGCACCACCAGCAGCCCCACCCAAACCACCGATAACGGCGCCTTTAGCGGTTTTGCTCCAGGGCTTTTTCGCAGTCGTCGTGGTTTGTGCTTCAGCGTAGCTGCTGCCCAGCAGCAAAACGGCCAGCAGCAAGGCAAACAAGGAACGAAGATTCTTCATGAGTTCAGAAGTAAAAGTGTGTTGGTGTGAAGTAAGAGGTCAATCTAGCGGCAAAGGTATTCGGTACAAATTTCTTTCGACTACCTCCTCTGTGAATACCTAGTTTGCAACCACCTTGCCAAAAACGCTTGGGCCCAAATAAAATTATGTAAAAACGTGTTCAGCTTACCCTACTACCCGATTTACCGCCGCCGTACTTGCCGCCAAACTCCTTCTGAGTCACGGCATTTTGCGGGCCGCTTTCCAAGCCGTGACCCGTAAAAATCCTTTTACTACCTATTCTCCATTTACCTACATAGAGGGCCTAAACCTGGAAATGAAGCACAAAAAAAGCCGCCCCCAAGGGAGCGGCTTTTTGCTTTGCAAAACGAAGGAAGATTAGAGCGTACCGTTTTCGGCGGCCTTCTTCATCTTTTCGTTGGCGTAGATGGCAATTTCAACGCGGCGGTTGGCCTGCTTGCCCTCGGCCGTGGTGTTGTCAGCAATGGGCTGGCTGGAACCGTAGCCCTTGCTCGTGATGCGAGCGGCATCAACGCCTTGCTGCTGGGTGTAGGTAGCTACGGCCTGGGCCCGGCGCTCCGACAGGGGCTGGTTGATGGCATCCGAGCCGGTGGCGTCGGTGTGGCCTTCTACCAGTACGTTGGTGTCGGGGTATTTCTTCAGGACTTCGGCCATCTTCTGAATTTCCGTCATGGAAGCCGGGCGCAGGTCGCTCTTGTTGGTATCAAACAGGATGCCCGAGTCGAAGGTGATTTTGATGCCTTCGCCTACGCGCTCCACTTTGGCGTTCTGCATGTCGCGCTGCAGTTCTTCGGCCTGCTTATCCATTTTGCGGCCAATCAGAGCGCCACCGGTACCGCCCACGGCAGCCCCGATAATGGCGCCGGCCGCCGTGCCCGACTTACCGCCAATTACGCGGCCCAATACGGCCCCGGCTACGGCACCAGCACCAGCGCCGATAGCGCCCCCTTTCACGGTACGGCTAGTGCCGGTTTTGCGCGGGCCCGTGCCGTTCGTGTCAGCTTCCGGAATGTTGGGGTTGCGGGTGTTGGTGCTGGCGCAGGAGCTTACGAAAAGCACCAGAGCCATCAATAGGGTCAAAAGTGAAGTGCGAGAAGTCATATTCTTGGAACTAGGGTGAAGGGAAAGAGGCGGGGGTGTTGTTTGGGCCTTCTTACTACGGTTAAGCAAAAAATGTTCGGCCAACATAGCGCAGCTTCTATACTACCCGAAGCCAGGCCACATCAAGCCAACAGCAGCAAAAAGCCCGCTGAATGCACCGCTTGTGCGTTCAACGGGCTTTTTCCAAAAAGCTTGCCGAAAATTAATCTGGCGGCCGATTGTGGCTTACCGCACCAGCACAGCCTTCTCAGCAGCAGGCACTTCCGCCGCTTTCAGCATAGTCAGCAAATCGGTAAGCTTTTGCTTGAGCTCCTTGCGGTCGACAATAAAGTCGAGGAAACCGTGCTCGAGTACAAACTCGGCGCTCTGGAACCCTTTGGGCAGGTCCTTACCAATGGTTTCCTTGATAACGCGGGGACCGGCAAAGCCGATCAGGGCGCCGGGCTCGGCAATGTTAAAGTCGCCGAGCATGGCGAACGAGGCCGTGACGCCGCCCGTGGTAGGGTCAGTCAGCAAGGAAATGTAGGGAATACCGGCTTCAGAGAGTAGGGCCAGCTTGGCCGAGGTTTTGGCCATCTGCATCAGGGAGTAGCCGGCTTCCATCATGCGGGCGCCCCCGGAGCGCGAAATCATCAGAAAAGGCAGCCGGTTCTGGCGGGCGTAGTCAATGGCGCGGGCAATCTTCTCACCCACCACCGAGCCCATGGAGCCCCCGATAAATTTGAAATCCATGGCGGCCACTACCAAACCCAGGCCGTTCAGCTGGCCGTGGGCCGCGCGGACGGCATCCTTAAGGCCCGTGTTTTTCTCCGTAGCGGCTACGCGCTGGGGGTAGGCCTTGGTGTCCACAAAGTTCAGCGGGTCAGCCGAGCGTAGGTCGGCGTCCAACTCCTGGTACTCGTGGTTATCGAAGAGAAAATCAAAGTAGTCGGCCGCGTCAATCCGGTCGTGGTGGTGGCAGCTGCCGCAGGTAGAAAGCAGGCGCTTGTGCTCGGCCATGGTAGCCACGGTTTTGCACTCGGGGCACTTGTACCACAGGCCGTCGGGCGTCTCCTTCTTCTGTTCCGTGGGCGTGACGATGCCTTTTTCTTTGCGCTTAAACCAGGAAGACATAGGGTATGGGATGCTTAGAATCGGTGAGGGAGGGGAAGGCCGGGGAGGGCGGCGGCTACCGGACTGGGGTTGCTTCCACGGTGCAAGTTAAGCCAGATGATGAAATTGTGATTTAGTGAAGTGGCGAAATTGTGAAGTGGCGAGTGAAATGGTGAATGCGTGAAGTAACAAGCACTGACCCGTCATCCTGAGCATTCACCAACTCACCATTGCGCTGCTTACGCCAGCGTGATGCGGTCGTCGAGGTACACGTCCTGAATGGCGTGGAGCAGGGCTACGCCTTCGGCAAAGGGGCGCTGGAAGGCTTTACGGCCCGAAATCAGGCCCTGCCCGCCGGCGCGCTTGTTGATGATGTCCGTTTTGAGGGCCGCGTCCTGGTCGCCGCTGCCCAGGCTTTCGCCCCCGGAGTTGATGAGGCCGATGCGGCCCATGTAGCAGTTGGCCACCTGGTAGCGGGTCAGGTCGATGGGATGGTCGGAGGCGAGTTGGCTATACATGGCCGGGTGGGTTTTTCCGAAGCCCAGGGTGCTGAAACCGCCGTTGTTTTCGGGCAGCTTCTGCTTGATGATGTCGGCCCCGATGGTAACGCCCAGGTGGTTGGCCTGGCCCGTGAGGTCGGCGGCCACGTGGAAGTCCTTGTCCTTGGTTTTGAAGGCGTTGTTGCGGGTGTAGCACCAGAGCACCGTGGCCATGCCCAGCTCGTGGGCCCGCTCAAACGCCGCCGCTACCTCCTGAATTTGCCGGTTCGATTCTTCGGAGCCGAAGTACACGGTAGCGCCCACGGCCGTAGCGCCCAAGTTCCAGGCTTCCTCCACCGAGCCAAACAGAATCTGGTCGTAGGTAGTGGGGTAGGTCAGCAGTTCGTTGTGGTTGATTTTGACCAGAAACGGAATCTTGTGGGCGTAGCGGCGCGCCACGGTCCCGAAGGTGCCGAAGGTGGTAGCCACGGCGTTACAGTCGCCTTCCAGGGCCAGCCGAATGATATTTTCGGGGTCAAAATACATGGGGTTCGGACCGAAAGAGGCGCCAGCGGTGTGCTCAATTCCTTGGTCGACGGGCAAGATGCTGAGGTAGCCGGTGCCGGCCAGGCGGCCGTGGTTGTAGAGCTGGCCCAGGCTGCGCAACACCTGGGGGCTGCGGCTCGACGGCACGAAGTAGTTGTCCAGAAAATCGGGGCCGGGGCGGTGCAGCTGCTCCTTCGGGATGGTGTGGCACTGGTGCTCCAGCAAAGCCCGGGTTTCCGGGGCGAGGTCATCGAGGATAGAGGCCATACATAGAACGGGTTAGTTAGGAAAGGAATGAAGGGGGCATACGGTAAATATAGCCAGGAAGCCACGTCGGCGGGCCCTGGTTGGGTAGCACTTCCGGCCCCGGGCCCGTACCTTGCCACCCGAATGCCCGGCTTCCAGCCCGCTTCCTACCCTTCGCCCTCCTTTGTACTTCGCTCGTGAAAAGCTTTTCTACCCTCACGGTGGCCGCCCTGCTCGCCGCCGCTACCCTGCCCGGCTGCGTAGCCTCCAAGAAATACGACGACCTAAAAGCCCGCCAGACGGCCACTGAGCAGGCCAAAACCGACCTGGAGCGCCAGCAGCGCCAAGCCGTAACGGAGTTGAAAAAGGCTTCCGATGAGCTGGCCCAGCTGCGCCTCGACACCCGCCGCCTCGTGGACGACTCCACCGAAACCGGCCGCAACCTGCGCCGCATGCAGCAACTGAACACCCAGCTGACTGACTCCTACGACAAGCTGCTCAAGAACTCCGACCGCGCCATGGCTGACAAGTCGGCCGACTACAACAAGGTAGCCAAGGACTTGGCCCGCCGCGAAGCCGAGCTGGGCGAGCTGGACACCAACCTAAAGAAAAGCCGCGCCGACATCGACAAGCTGAACGCCGACCTGAAAGTGCGCGAGGCCCGGCTGGCGGAGCTGCAAAAAGCCCTGGCCGAGAAAGACAAGGCCGTGGACGACCTCAAAGCCAGCGTGACCAACGCCCTGCGCGGTTTTCAGGGCACCGATTTGCAGGTAAAAATGAAGGATGGCAAGGTGTACGTATCCCTTTCCGAGCAGCTCCTGTTCAAGTCTGGCTCCACGAAAGTAGACCCCAAGGGCCAGGAGGCCCTGAAGCAGCTGGCCACCGTGCTCCAAAACCAGCCCGACGTGAACGTGGTAGTGGAAGGCCACACCGACAACGTGCCCTTCAGCCGCCCCACCGCCGCCATGCAGGACAACTGGGATTTGAGCGTACTGCGCGCCACTGAAATTGCCCGTTTGCTTACCTCGGGCGGCGTGGCCCCGGCCCGCGTCACGGCTTCGGGCCGCTCCCAGTACGTGCCCGTTGCCCAGAACGACTCGCCTCAAAACAAGGCCCTGAACCGCCGCACCGAAATCATCCTGACGCCCAAGCTCAACGAGCTGCTCAAGATTCTGGACAGCAACTCTACGGCGGGCGGGAAATAGGTGGTGAATACTCGATAAGTAGGTAATAAATACTACATTAATCCACTACTGGGCTGACTTGCCGTTCAACAGCTCTTCTTATGATGACTTACCTCCTGGTTTAGGACTCACTATTGCTTACACTAAACATATTTCGTATGCCTTCTTTCTCTTTAATGCGTGTACTACTCACGTACAGTGTACTGTTATTTAGTACCTCGCAGGTGTTTGCCACGCATGCGCGGGGAGGTGAAATTTCTTATGAGCCGGTAAGTGGCTTGGCAAACCGATACCACATCACAGTGAAACTCTATGAGTTTATTGGCCCTGTAGTGGCATCAACTAATAACATTACGCTCGTGTGTGGGCGAGGTGGCTGCTCCGGGGCCTTGCCAGGTAGCTTCAAGGTCCCGTTAACTGCTTCCCGAAGGTTTGTTCTTTCTCCCTTTAATTGCGGAGGCGCGAGTGACATTCGGGTAGTGATTTTTGAAACCGAAGTGCAGCTGCCGCCCGCACGATGGATTTTGAATGTATCTGATGTAAACAGAACAGGAGGTATAGTCAACATACCCGGTTCCATCAACCAGGGTGAATACATTGAGGCGTTGCTCGATAACTCAACTGGTCTGGCTAACGCATCCCCGAAGTTTATTAATGCCGAGTTTCCTACCCCGCAAGGCAATCAATTACAGCGGTATAGCTTTAGCTCCTTCGAGCCTGATGGTGACTCTTTAGCTTACCAACTGGTGACTCCTATGGATGGGGGAAGTGACTTTGCGGCTTCTATTATTCCGTGTGCTCAACCGGTCGTTGGGTACACCCCCACTCCGTTTGCTCTTGACCCTGCTACCGGCGAAGCTACCGCAGGCCCTGCCGCACCTGTAGCTGGCTTTTTTGCCTTGGCGGCGAGAGTACAAGAGTACCGACGTATCAATTCTGTCTGGACTCTGATCGGCAGCGTCACGCGCGACATTACGTACGCAGCTAGCGCCGGCGGCAACTCTAACCCTACCTTCACCGCTCTTCGAGTAGGAAACACGGCTCAACCGTTCGATAAAGCCATACGAGTTAATCCGGGCCAAACCGTAGCCGTTACCCTCGACGCCACGGATGCGGATGCTGGCCAAACCCTGGGTTTCAGCAGCGGCGCTACTACCACCGTACCCGGCGTAACCCTCCAGACCCTGTCACCTACCCAACTGCGCCTGACCTGGCAAGTTCCGGCTGGCTTGCCCGTAGGCCGCTACCGCATTCCCGTGACCGTAACTGATAACGGTTGCCCGTTTAATGGTACTGAAGTTCGGACGCTCACTTTTTTGGTAACCAGCCAGATTCTGGCGTCTACTTCTTCTCGCCTACCCGTTGCAGTAGCGGCCTATCCTACTCCCTTCCGCGAGCAGGTTCGGCTCCAGCTTGCCCAGCCTACCCTGCAACCTATTACTGTGTTCGATGGTCTGGGTCGCGCGGTAGCTCAGCTTACCAGCAGCCCCGACGGTAGCGTACTCTGGCAACCCGCTGCCACCTTACCTTCGGGTTTGTACGTTGCCCGTACTGCCAACGGGCAGCAAATACGGCTGCTGCGCGAGTAGCATAAACTTCCTCTTAACGCCCACGGCCGGCCTCCCATTATGGAAGCCGGCCGTGGGCGTTAAGAGGAAGTTTACCGTCTACCTAGAGGTTGGCAGGTTCACGATGACGCGGGCGAAGTAGAAGCCGCCGTTGTAGCCGAATTGGTTGGGGTTGTAAATGGTGCGACCCCGGTTGGTGTTGTCGCGGGAGGAGTTGTAGGCCAGGGCGCCCACGGCTACGTTTTGCTCGTTATTCAGCTCATTCACGCGGTACTTGTCCGGGTACACATCGAAGAGGTTGCTGGCCCCTACCGTCAGGCCAATCTGCTTGGTTACTTGGGCGCTCAGCGTCAGGTCGGTTACCCATTTGGCCGAGAAGGTTTGGTCGATGCTGGAGAACAGGAAGCCGTTGTTGGCACCGGGATTATCCAGGCGGGCATCTTTGTACTGCACGGCCCCGAAGCGCACCGTGCGCGCTTCCACGCCGAAAATCCCCAGGGCGTAGCCGGCTGTGAGGTTGATTTTGCTGCGGGGCTGGGCGTTTTCCAGGCGGCCGCGCTGCTGGCGGTCAAAGAGTGTATTCTGTAGACCAGTTTGGTCGGCGTCGATAGTGGACGAGCTGTTGACTTTACGTACTTCGGTTTCGTTGAAGTTGGCGGCCACTGTCAGGATCAGGCGGCCCGGGCCCAGGTCCAGGCGCTGGTTGGCTACCACATCAATGCCGCGAGTACGGGTGTTCACGGCGTTAGCAAAAAACTGCACCTGGCTTACCGGCAAGTTCCCCAGAATGGCGGCTACCGTGGGGTTGGCACGGCTAAACTGGCTGCTGAGTACAATCCGGTCCTGAATATCAATCTGGTAGGCATCCAGCGTGATGGTACCGGTTTTCAGAATGCGCGCCGTCAGGCCCAGGCTATAGTTCTTCGACTTTTCCTGCTTCAAAGAGCCAATACCAAAGCCCTGCTGCCCCGCGCCGCCCGCCGTAAAGCCGTTGCGCACAATGGGGTTATCGTTGTTCACGGTCAGTACCTGGTTGGGGGCGCCCTGCACGAATTGGGTGCTGGTATTGGTGAAGTAGCGCTGCTGCAAAGAGGGAGCCCGGAAACCGTTGCTGATTGCCCCGCGCACGGCTACATCGGGCAGGATGCTGTAGCGGGCGGCCAGCTTACCGCTTACGTTGTTGCCGAAATCGGAGTAGCGCTCGGCCCTACCTGCCACGCTCACCAGCAACTTTTCCGTGATGTCACTTTCCAGATCCACGTAGCCGGCCGTGTTGGTGCGCGAGCGGTTTAGGGCATCGGAGGGCTGGTAGCCGGGAAACACCTGGGCTCCGGCCGCCGCAAAGGTCGGTGGCGGACCCGGCGCAATTACGCGGCCGTAGTTTTCGTAGGAGCCTCGCTCACCGGCCTCAATCTGGTAGTTGTCGTCGCGGTATTCGGCCCCGAAGGCTACGTTCAGGGTGCTCAGCACGGCCACGTTGGTAAAGCGGCGCGTGAAGTTTAGGTTGCTCGTGTTCTGGCGGAAGGCAATGGTGCCGGCGTAGAAATTCGTGGGGCTGATGCCAACGGGTAGCGAAGCGTTGAGCGTGTTGCTAATGTCAAAGGCAATTTCGTTGCGGCCGAAGGTGTTGCTCAGGTCAATATCGAAGCCCAGCGCCCGCGCCCGCAGCCCCGTAATAATCGACTGGTCGATGATGGTGGTATTGATAAAGGGCAGGAAACCGTTGGAGTACAGGGTGGCATCAGTTTGGGTAATTTGGTTGGGCAGGCGGTAGAAGCCGGCGGCCTTGCCCGTGCGCCGGGAGGCTCCGGCCGTTACGTAGGCCTCCAGCCCAACCGCGGGCACCAGTGTATAGCCAAAGTTCAGGAAGCCCCCGTAGGTGCGGGCCTCCGACTGACCCAGGCGCAGGTTGCGCCGGTCGTAGCCGCGCTGGGCCACCAGGGCGTCGTCCTGGGCCTTCAGGTTGCGGCGCAGTTGCTCGGTGTTGGCGCTGGCAGGATACGTACCGCTGTTCCCGCCCAGGTAAATCAGCGGGGCCGTATCTACGCCGCTGCGGTTGGTGTAGCCGCGGTTGCTGAACTGCCCGCTCAAATCCAGGTAGCCCCGCCCGTTGAGACCCACGCCCACGTTGGCATCGGCTTGGTACAGGCGGCCGTCGCTCTCGTAGGTTTGGCCCACGGTGCTGCTGGCCTGCACGCCGGTGGTGTCGTCCTTGAGCTGAATGTTGATGACGCCGGCAATGGCATCGGAACCGTATTGGGCGGCAGCCCCGTCGCGTAGCACCTCAATACGCTTGATGGACGCATTCGGAATCGTGTTCAGGTCAGTTCCTACCGAACCGCGGCCCACCGTACCGTTGATGTTTACCAGGGCCGAGGAGTGGCGACGCTTGCCATTCACCAGCACCAGCACCTGGTCGGGCCCGAGGCCGCGCAGGGAGGCCGGATCGACGTGGTCGGTACCATCGGAAATAGCTTGCCGTGACGACTGGAATGAGGGCGCGATATAAGTCAGAATCTGCGAAACGTCGGTTTGGGCAAAGACCTTGATTTCGCGGGCCGAAATAACGTCGACGGGCGAGGTAGTCAGCACATTGGAGCGGCCTTCCGTGGCCCGCGAACCGGTGACTACCACCTCATTCAAGTCAGTGGCGGCATCTTGCAGGCGCACCTCGAGGGTAGTGCGGCCGTTAAGCGGAATCTGCTGGGTAGCCGAACCCACTGCCGACACAACCAGCGTAGCCGTAGGCGACACAGAAAGCTCGAAACGACCGTTGCCATCGGTGCTGGTGCCGTTGGTGGTGCCGCGTTCCAGCACCGTGACGCCCGGTTGGGTTTGGCCGGCGGCATTGGTCACGCGCCCCGTGACGGTGATGTTCTGGGCTTGCGCCTGGCTTACCAGGGCAATAGCAACGGCGGGCAGGAGGAGAAGTCTCTTCATACAAACTGAAATAAGGTTTCAAACAGCATATGACTTGCAGAATCTCCCGGCGCAGCAGACTACAATTGAGTCAATATAATCACAGAATGGTAATACTCAGCAATACAACCGTTCGACCTGCCAAACGAAGGCAGGCACTGTAAGCGCGTTATCCTCCGTAATCAGCCCTTACTGTAGCTGTAAGCAGGCTTCACTTCCTGCGTGAACCCGCGCAGTTGTCAATCTGAGTTTTCTGCGCATCAAGCCTTACCGCTACTCCCCAGGCTTTATCGACGAGTAGATAAGCCCGTTTCGATAAAGAACAGAAAAGCCGCCCAGAACTCATCTGGGCGGCTTTTTTAGTAAGGCGGTCAACGCTTAGAAGGACAGGTTTACGCGGCCGAAATAGAAGGCGCCGCTGTAGCCGAACTGGTTGGAGCTGTAGGGAAAGCGGCCCCGGTTGGTAGCATCCAGCGTAGAGTAGGTCAGGCTCTGCTCGTTGTTGTTGGGGTCCTGGTAGAGGCGGTCGGGGTAGACGTTGAAGAGGTTATTGGCCCCGATGCTTACGCCCACGTTCTTAAGTACCTGAGCGCTGAGCACCAGGTCGGTCACCCACTTGGCCGAGAAGGTCTGGTCGATAAAGGAACGCTCGGGGTTGGCATCCTTGGTCTGGATTTCCCCGAAGCGCACGGTGCGCAGGTTCACGCTGAACATCCGGTAGCCGTAGTCGGCGCTCAGGTTGATTTTGCTGCGGGGCTGACCGTTTTCGAGGCGTGCACGCTGGGCCCGATCAAAGAGCGTGTTTTGCAGGCTGGGGTTAGCGTCGATGAAGGGCGAGCTGTTAAAGCTGCGCACCGTGGTTTCGTTGAAGTTGGCGGCGGCCGTCAGGGTCAGGCGGCTTTCGGCCCCGAGCTGCAACCGCTCATTGGCTACAATATCCACGCCGCGGGTGCGCGTGTTCACGGCGTTGGCAAAGAACTGGATGCCCTGCACCGGTAGCGTCCCGAGAATGGTGTTCACGGCCGCGTTGCCGCGGTTAAACTGCGAGGACAGCACAATCCGGTCGTCGATGTCAATCTGGTAGGCATCCACGGTCAGCGTAATCGTTCTGAGCACGCGCGCCGTCAGGCCCAGGCTGTAGTTCTTCGACTTTTCCTGCTTTAAAGAGCCAATGCCGAAGGCCCGGGTCAGGGGGTCGTCGTTGTTGGTGGTCAGTACCTCGCGCAGTTCGCCGCTGGTAAACTGCGTGCTGGAGTTCGTGAAGTAGCGCTGCTGCAAAGAGGGAGCCCGGAAGCCGTTGCCCAGGTTACCACGCACGGCCAGGTCGGGCAGAATGCTGTAGCGGGCCGCTAGCTTGCCGCTCACGTTGTTGCCAAAATCGGAGTAGCGCTCGGCCCTACCCGCCACGCTCACCAGCAACTTTTCCGTGATGTCACTTTCCAGATCCACGTAGCCGGCCACGTTGGTGCGGGTACGGTCGGTGGCATCCTGGGGCTTGTAGCCGGGGAAGCCCTGGGCCCCAAAGGCTGCGCGGGCCCCGTTCACGGTGCGAGTACCGGCCAGGTAGGAGCCTTCTTCCCCGGCTTCAATCTCAAACATATCGGTGCGGAACTCGCCCCCGAAGGCTACGTTCAGGGTACTCAGGGCAGGTACACTGGTGAACTTGCGCGAGAAGCCCAGGTTCACGGTGTTCTGCTGAAAGATGAGCGTGCCCGCGTAAAACTCCGTGGGACTGGTGCCTTGGGGCAGCGAAGCGTTCAGCGTATTCGTGACGTCGTAGCGCAGGCTGTTGCGGCCGTAGGTGTTGCTCAGATCGGCCGCGAAGCCCAGGACGTTGCCGCGCACGCCGGTAATCAGCGAGGCGTCATCGACGGTGCTGTTGATAAAGGGCAGGTAGCCGTTGGGGTAAATCGTCAGGTCGCTTTGGGTAGCCTGGTTGGGCAGGCGGTAGAGGGCGCCAGCCCGACCGGTGCGGCGGGTGAGGCCGCCCGTTACGTAGGCTTCCAACCCCAGGCTGGGGGCCAGGGTGTAAGCTGAATTCAGGAAGCCCCCGTAGGTGCGCACGTCGGAGCTGCCCACCCGGATGTTGCGGCGGTTGAAGCCGCGCTCGGCTACCAGGGCGTCGTCCTGGGCCTTCAACTCGCGCTTTCGCTGGTCGGTGTTGGCGCTGGCAGGGTAGTTACCGTTGCTGCCGAGGTAAATCAGCGGAGCCGTGTCGGGGCGGCTGCGGTCCACGAAGGAGCGGTTGCTGAACTGCCCGCTCACGTTCACGAAACCGCGCCGACCCAGCCCGAAACCGGCGTTGGCATCGGCCTGCACCAGCTCCCCGTCGCCTTCTACGGTCTGGCCCACGGTGCTACTGGCAAATACGCCGGTGGTGTCGTCCTTGAGCTGAATATTGATGACGCCGGCAATGGCATCGGAGCCGTACTGAGCCGCCGCGCCCTCGCGCAGTACCTCAATGCGCTTGATGGCCGCGGGCGGAATAACGTTCATGTCGGTTCCTACCGAACCGCGGCCGGGCGTGCCGTTGATGTTTACCAGGGCGGAAGTGTGGCGGCGCTTGCCATTCACCAGCACCAATACCTGGTCGGGCCCGAGGCCGCGCAGGGTGGCCGGGTCCACAAAGTCAGTGCCATCAGTTACCGTCTGGCGGCTGCTTTGGAAAGACGGGGCAATGTAGGTCAGAATCTGGGTGACATCGGTCTGGGCGTAGGCCTTGATTTCGCGGGCCGAAATAACATCGACGGGCGAGGTGGTCAGGATGTTGGAGCGGCCTTCGGTAGCGCGGGAGCCGGTTACCACTACCTCATTCAGGGCCGTTTCATTGTCGGTGAGGCGCACGTCCAGGCTGGTACGTCCGTTCAGGGGCAGCTGCTGGGTAGTGGCACCGATGGCGGAGAAAACCAGGGTAGCCGTAGGCGCTACCTCCAGGCGGTAGCGGCCGTCAGCATCGGTGCTGGTGCCGTTGGTGGTGCCGCGCTCCAGCACGGTTACGCCCGGCTGGCCCTGCCCGGCGGCATTGGTCACGCGCCCCGAAACAGACACGTTTTGGGCAACAGCAACAAAGCTGGTCAGCGACAATGCCGCGGCCAACCCGATTCGGCTTGGGAAAAGAGAGTTCATAAGAAACGGAAAAAGGGAAATACGGCCAGCCATCAGCGCCCACCCGGGGGCCGCGGCCGGTTCAACTCACAAAAGGATCTGGTTTACCTCCATCAACACGTGCCCGGGACTTAGGTAGGGCAGCCGCCAGCGGAACTGACGGCCTTTCTGCCGCATACGCAACCCAAGGGCCAATGGCCGGTAGCGTTCAGCTCAAAAGGAAAGCAGCCGGAGGAAACGAAAAATCGGGCAGCAAATAGCCCAGGGCTGCGCAGCCGCAGCCGCTCACTTTACCAACAACAGCAACAGCAGCCTGCCCCCGCACTTGCTACCCCAGCAGCAGGCGAACAAGATGTGTGCAGAAAAACGCCAGTTGGTTTCAACCGGCTAGCCTGCCAAGCAGAAGCGGCTGAGGAATAATTTTTCACGCGGCAAAGGTAAAAGAGGCCGACCGATTCACTTATTTGGGCGGCAAGTGCGGATACTACAACCAGCCGCCGGTTTTGTTTGTCCTACCCTCTCGTTTTGGTTGCTACTTGACTGGAGTATGGCCATAAACTTAAAAAGCCGTCATGCAGAGCACTTGTTGATGACAACAGCAGCCAAGCAAGACGCTGCGTGCTGCTTGCTGAGCCTTGGTCGTTAACAACGTGTTCATGCATTAGGCGTGGCACCTCTATTGACCCTGGTGTATTCTTTAGCCTAGAGGTAAGCCTGCCACCACTGCCCCGGCAACGGCCCGGCGGCTACATCTACGCGCTGGCCGGGGGCAGGTAACAGCAGCTTCACGGCGGGGCTGGCGGCGGCAACCAGGCGGTCGGCGGGTTGGTGCCAGCTGTGGAAAGCCAGGTTGAACGTGGCCCAGTGCAGGGGGAGCAACGCCCCGCCGCCCAGGGCCCGGTAAGCCACCAGCGCCTCATCGGGACCCATATGGATGTCGGCCCACTGCTCATCGGCGGCACCAATTTCGAGCATCACCAGGTCGAAGGGGCCGTAGGCGGCGCCAATTTCCCGGAACCCGGACTCGTAGGGGCCAGAGTCGCCGCCGAAAAAAGCGCGGTGCGTAGGGCCGAGCAGGCACCAGGAGGCCCAAAGCGTATTGTCGCGAGTGAGGCGGCGGCCGGTGAAATGCCGGGCCGGCGTGGCCGCCAGCGTGTGCGTCTCTCCTACCTTAACTTCCTGCCACCAGTCCAGCTCCGTTATCTGGGCGGCGGGTACGCCCCAGCGGCGCAGGTGGGCCCCTACCCCCAGCGGACAGTAGAAGTTTACGCCCGTAGGCGCCAGCGCCCGAATAGCATCTTTGTCGAGGTGGTCGTAGTGGTCGTGGGAGAGAATAACGCCATCCAGTTCGGGCAACTCGGCCAGCGGCAGCGGCGGGGCGAAAAAGCGCTTCGGCCCCAGGGCCACCGGCGAGGCCCGCCGCCGCCACACCGGATCGGTCAGGAACCGCTTGCCATCTAGTTCAAGTAGGGTACTCGAATGTCCAAGCCAGGTTACGCGCAGGGCGGCAGGGGGCACGGGTTCCTGCAATGCTCCCGCATCGGCGCGGAAAGGGCCCAGTGACCGGCGAGGCTCCCGTTCCTCCTTCCCCAGCAGCCAGCGGCGCACCAAGCGCCCATAGTTCATCGACATGCTGGTGGGCACGGTGTTCAGGTACTTTTTGCCGGTAAAGCGCGAAGGTGTTTTCATAGAAATCAGGGGCTCAAGAGGCAAGCCTGCCCCCGTTGACGGTATAGCACGGCTTTTACCTTATGGCAGCCGCAAAAACGAGCCGCTACCAGGCCCTCCCTTCCCTCTTACCCACCGCATAGGCAATCCTTACGGCAACAGCTGCCGCACCACCGGCCACGCTCGCAGGGCCCACTGCTGCATCTGCTTGCCGGAGTAGTGCAGCCCGTCATTGGCAAACTGGGTTGGGTCGCCGGCCGCGGCGCGGGTCAGGTCGGTAATATCCACGAAGGCCACGCCGGCCTGGGTGCACTCCTGCCGGGCCACGGCGTTGTACTGGTCGATTTCCGAAGCAATCCGGGCTGGGTCCATGCGCCGGGCGTAGGGCGACTGACCCCAGTCCGGGATGGACAGCACCACCACCCGGCCCGGGCGGCCGCCGGCAAAGCGAATGGCCGTTTGCAGCAACTCCCGAAACTCGGTGCGGTAGGTAGCCAGTGGCAGTCCTTGGTACTGGTTGTTCACACCAATAAGCAACGAAACCAGCTCGTAAGTCCGCATATTGTTGCGAGCCCGAATAGCCTGGAGTAATTGGGAAGTAGTCCAGCCGGTTTGGGCAATGATGTCGGGGGACTGAATCCCGGCCGTCTGGCCCTGCCGGGACAACTGTACGCTCCAGCGGTCGGCTTCGGCTACACCCTCGCCAATGGTATACGAGTCGCCGAGGGCCAAATAGCTAACCGGGGCGCTGGTGGGGGCCGGCGCGGTGGGCCCGGCAGGACGTGGTGCTGGGTCGGAGGTGGGCTGGGTGCAGCTGAACCCCAGCAGCAGGAAGAGAAAAGGTAGAATCCGCATCAGGAAGTCCGGCTCATAGGAAAACCGGAGCCAAGATGTACGCCATTTCCGCCGCGGCAGATTGCCACCGGCGTTTGCTTACCCCCGGTTCGCCGGCTAACCGGGGGCCGCGCCTACCCCACCGCAAACACGAACGCCCGGCCATAAGACCGGGCGTTCAGAACAAGGTGATTTTCTGCTACCACACAGCTTTCAAGGCTTCTTCCAGCTGCGTAAAGGCGCTGAAACTGACTTTGCCGCGGTCATAGCGAAGCGTTGCTTGGGGCACGGCCCGGGCCAGGGCTTCCACCTGCCGAAAGGCAGTTTTAGCAGGGGCGTTTTCCAGGCCCAGGAACTGCGCCGGAAACGCAGTAGCATTGCCGCGTCCGGGCCCTTCCAAGGTAAACAGACCCGTCAGTTTCCAGCCGCCCGCCACGCGCACAGCCCGCAGCTTCAGTTGTTCCTCCGGGCGCTGGGCGGGCACTACCACCTTGGTTGTCAGCAAGCCACGGGCTGCGTCCAGACTGTCGATGATAAACCCGCGGGAGGCTACATGCTGCCGTAGCCGCGTGAGCACGGAGTCGGGCGGAGCAGAAGTGTAGGCCAAAATGATATTGGCCCGGCTAAACGGCGCGCCGGCCGGCTTCGGATCCTGCTGCTGAGCCACGGCCGCACCAACTGAGCCCAGCAGCAGGCCTACCCCAAGAAGTATCGTGCCTGCCTGCACTACTCGATGGCCTGCCGCAAGTCGTCAATCAAGTCTTCCGCATCCTCAATGCCTACGCTCAGGCGAATCAGGGAGTCGGAGAGGCCGGCCTTGCGGCGCTCCTCGGCCGGAATGCTGGCGTGGGTCATGGTAGCGGGGTGGCCCGAAAGGCTTTCCACGCCGCCCAGGCTTTCGGCCAGCGAGAACAGCTGAAACTTCTCCAGGCAGGCAACGGCGTCCTCTTTCCGGTCGCCCTGGAGCACAAAGGAAATCATGCCTCCGAAGTCGCGCATCTGCTGGGCGGCAATGGCGTGGTTCGGATGGTCTTCAAACCCGGGCCAGTACACCTTCTCTACCTTAGGATGGGCCTTCAGGAACTCGGCTACTTTGCGGCCGTTTTCGCAGTGGCGCTGCATGCGTACGTGCAGGGTTTTCAGGCCGCGCAGCACCAGGAAGCAGTCCTGGGGGCCGGGCGTGCCGCCGCAGGCATTCTGGTAAAAGCTCAGGCGCTCATGCAGCTCGTCGTCGTTTACAATCACGGCGCCCATCACGGTGTCGGAGTGGCCGGCCATGTATTTGGTCAGCGAGTACATCACCATGTCGGCGCCCAGCTCCAGCGGAGTTTGCAGGTATGGCGTCGAGAAGGTGTTATCTACCACGAGCAGGGCGCCGGCCTTTTTGGCAACGGCCGAAGCGGCGGCAATGTCAATAATGTTTAGCAGCGGGTTGGTCGGCGTTTCCACCCAAATCAGCTTGGTGCGCTCCGTCACGGCGGCTTCCACGGCCGTCATATCGTGCATGGGCACAAAGTGGAATTTGATGCCGTAGTTCTGGTACACCTTGGTGAAGAGGCGGTAGGAACCACCGTACAAATCATTGGTGCTGATGACCTCGTCGCCGGGTTGCAGCAGCTTCACAATGCAGTCGATGGCGGCCATGCCGGTAGCGAAAGCCAGGCCGTGCTTACCATTATCGAGGGCAGCCAGGGCATCCTGGAGCTGGGAGCGGGTGGGGTTGTGGGTGCGCGAGTACTCGAAGCCTTTGTGGTCGCCGGGGGAGCGTTGCACGTAGGTCGAGGTCTGGTAAATCGGGGTCATGATGGCCCCAGTGGTGGGGTCGGGGTACACGCCCGCGTGAATGGCTTTGGTTCCGAATTTCATAAGTAGGTAGCCTCTGGGGAGGGTAGGTGATGGGAGCGGCAAAGGTAGAAAAACGGGCCTCTTTCCCGCGTGGCTCCTACAACAGCCAACGCTAACAAGTAGCTGGCTTTTGGTCGATTTATTTTCATTTAGGTAGCCAGAAGCGTACCGCTTGGCTAGGTATATTCCTATCTTGTTGGCAAAATATAGTTCACCTTTTTCTATTTATCAGCTTGAAAAAACTTCTACTTCTTCTGGCCCTGGCCGCAGTACCGGCCGCTAGTTTTGCCGCTACCCCCACTCCTGCCCCCACCGACTCCGCCGCCCGCTTCCAGGCCAAGGTCGACTCTATGCAGGCTACGCTCCATTACCAGACGGGGCGCATCACGCTACCCGAAAGCGTGGGCGAAATCACGCTGCCGGCCGGCTTCCGCTACCTCGACGCCGCGCAAAGCAGCCAGGTGCTCACCAAATTCTGGGGCAACCCGAACGGCGAGTCCTTGGGCATGATCTTCCCTGACAGCAAAGGCCCGCTGGATGCCGGCAGCTGGGCGTTTGTGGTCGAATACGAGAAGATGGGCTACGTCAAAGACGATGACGCCCAGGACATTGACTACGACGACCTGCTCAAGGACATGCAGGCTGACACCGAAGAAGCCAACCAGGAGCGCGCCGATGCTGGCTACGAGCCGGTTACGCTGGTAGGCTGGGCCGCCAAGCCCTACTACGATAAAAGCCTGAACGTGCTGCACTGGGCCAAGGAACTCAAGTTTGGGGAAGCCACGGAAAACACCCTGAACTACAACGTGCGCCTGCTAGGCCGCAAGGGTGTCCTGAACCTGAACGCCGTGGGCTCGGTCAGCCAGCTAGCCGACGTGCGCAAAACCATTCCGGCCGTCATTACCAGCATTTCCTTTAGCAAAGGCCTGCAGTACGCCGACTTCAACCCCGAGCTGGACGAGGTAGCGGCCTACGGTATTGGCGGCCTGGTAGCGGGCAAGGTGCTGGCCAAAGTGGGCTTTTTCGCCCTGCTTCTTAAGTTCTGGAAAATAGGCCTGGCCCTGCTGGCCGGCGCCTGGACGGCCATCCGCCGCTTCTTCGGGGCTAAAGGCACGGAGGAGCCGGCCCTGGCCGGGGGCCCTAACCCCGACTCCGAACCAGAAGCGTAGCCTTCCGGGCCATTCTTACGTTCTTACCTTCGGGCCGGCCACGTGTGCGCCGGCCCGTTTGTTTTTGCTGCCTATGGCTTTCCTGAAAGAGCTTTTTCATCAGAATACGTCCACCCTGGTTTCCCTTTTCCTGCTGGCGGTGCTGCCGCTGGTCGGCGACAGTGTCCTGGCCTGGGGCCTGCACGAAAATGCCGAGTGGTTACGCAACCCCTCTACGCTGCAAATGCTGCTGTACTTTGTGGTGGTAGCTTTTACTATGACGTTCGCCCTCACGCATACCACGGTGGTTGTGCTGGTCACGGCCTTTTACTTTGGCTGGGCGGGCTTTGTGGGCATGTTGCTGACCTACGTGCTGGCGGCCATGTTCGGGCACATGCTGGCTACCTCCCTCGATAAGGGTAAGCTCATCGGACTGCTGGAGAAATTTCCCAAAGCCCACGCCATCATGCACGAGCTGCGGGCCGACAGCTGGCGGCTGGTGCTGCTCACCCGCCTTTCCCCGGTCCTACCCTTTGCCCTCATCACCTTTATTCTGGCCGTGATGGGGGTGCCGCTGCGCCAGTTTCTGACGGCTTCGGTGGTAGGAATGCTGCCGCGCACCTTGTTTTTCTACTGGCTCGGGACCAAAGCCCAGGATGTGCTCCTGCTTATTCAGGACCCCGACACCGGCACGGCCGGCAAGGTGCTCGTAGTAGTATTGGTCGCGGTGTCGTTGTTTGGGCTGTACTTCCTGTTTACCCGCGCCCTGAAACGCAGCCTGGAGCGCGGAGTGAAACACGAGGAAAAAAATTTCAACTGAAATTCAGCGCCTTGCAGCCGACCGCCGCGTTTTTCAGGACAAATTTTACTTCCCCGCTTGCACCGCCCGCTTTTTCCCCGCTATCTTTGCACAACCAAAACGGAGGAACGCTCCGCTAAATGGTAAGAATGGTTGCGTAGCTCAATTGGATAGAGCATCTGACTACGAATCAGAAGGTTTAAGGTTCGACTCCTTACGTGACCACAACCAACAGCAAAACACCCTGTAAACCAAGCGTTTACAGGGTGTTTTCGTTTGTGGCTAAACTAGGTGCGGTAACACCTTTTTGGATGTGTAGTTAACGCAACTTGGCTTCAAGGATTAGAGGCTACGTTGTTAGTGCTCCATGTGCATTCCTTTGGTGTTGCCCTTGCCAAGTTGGTTAAGCGCCGCCCGAAAACCGGCCGCTAGCTGCGCAGCAGGGCCACGGCCATAGTAGTGCAGAAACATCATGCGTGGCTGATCGAAGAGCATATGATTGTGGACGGCCACCACCTCCAAGTTATTTGCCCGCAGGGCCTTGATAACAGGATTCACCTCGTGCTCCAGCATGGCAATGTCGCCGGCAATGTGAGCGTTTTCCTGCCTACCCGCAAACGCGGCCCAGGAGTTCAGGCCGATGGCGGCCGTCATCTCGGTGCCCATCATTACGGACTGTACATCTGCCCGCCCCACCGTGTACTTGTAGGTAGGACCGTTTACTACGCCCTGGTAGCCAACCAGCTGGTCGAGGGCCGGAATATCAAACAGGTCCTTGCCCGTGGGTGGCCCAGCACTGGGCGTGGCGTTGTTGCCGGGTTGCGCTCCGGTGGCCGCCAGTTTGGGCTGGTTGGCCGGCAGCAGCTTGGAGTTTTTCAGGGCCGCAGCAAACTTTTTGGCTAGCTCACCCGGGCTACCCATGCCATGAATGTGCATGTAGAAGATGCGGGGCTCCTCGTAGAAAAAGTGGTTGTGCACGGCCCCTATTTCCAACCCCTGCGCCAGGGCTGCCGACATCAGCGGATTCACTTCCTCCTGTAGCAACACCGTATCGCTCATGAGCATGGCCGATTTACCATCCAGGGTGTGCTTAATTGCTACCCAGCCACCGAAGCCAAACGAAATTGGTACTGCTTCTCCCTTAATGGTAACTTTCAAGTCGTTGCGGGGCAGCGGTGTGGTGTGGGTAGCCTGCGCTTCCACGTAGGTGCCTTTCTTGCCCAGCGCGGCCTCAATGGCGGCAATGTCGGCCGCCGTGAGGGCCGGCGTTTTGCCGAGAACCGGGGCGGCCAGCGTGGGCCGGACCGGTAGCGTACCGAGCAGCACCGGGGCCGTAGCCAGCGCGGTGGTCTTGAGCCAGTTACGGCGGGAAAAGTGAGTGGATTTCATCGGACGGAGAACCTAGTGGTGCGTGGGAAAACAACGAGTTAGCACAAGGAAGGCCACCAGATAATGACTGGCCCTGCTCGGGCACTTACTCCAATCCCGAGAATCATGTTCACTTTGAAGCAGCAAAGCACGACCCTTGACACGAGCAACTACCAGTATCTGAGGTGGTGCGGTTGCCCGATAGAAAGCTACCCGGCCGGAAACAGCACAACCCGACCCCGCTACCCAGCCAGGTTAAGTCGGGTCTGTACGCCGGCAGACAATTACCCGCTTTCGGCCCCGCTGCGCGGCCGATTAGTCCTCTACGATGTCCACGCAAGCCCCTCCGGCTACCGTTTCTTACGCGCTGGAGGAGGCGTACGTACCACAACAAGGAAAGCCGGAACTGGGGTCAGTTCCGGCTTTCCTTGTTGTGGTACGTGCCAAGTAGCGGCGTTAGTAATCGGTATTCTGGGGGTCGAAGTTCGTCCAGCCCGTCAGCCAGTTGTCGCTGGAAGCGCCCGTGCCAGCGAAGGCACCCACGTAGCTTACTTTGGTAAAGAAGCTGTCCGATACTTTGCTGTCCGTGAAGTTGGCTGCTACGCCCGTTGTTGCCACAATGGGCGAGGCACTGCGCGGCAGGAAGCTCGGGGCCGTCAGGTTGAAGGGGTTCAGCAGCTGCACGTTATCAGCGGTAGCGTAGCGGCGGTTCCCGTTGGTTTTCAGCCAGGTCAGCGGCCCTACGGCACTGCCCCAGGCGGAGGAATCAGAAGCCATAACGTTGTTGGTGGTCAGGCTGCCGCCGCCGCCGGTACCACCAATGTAAATGAGGCTGCGCTGCCCGCCAATGGAGTTGGAGCCCGTGAGGCTGCCGGCCACAATGTTGTTCTTGAAGCGCAGGTCGCCGGCCGCGGCGTTGGCAGCCGTCATAGCGTTGTCAATCAGCACGTTGGTGGGGTAGCCCATTATCACCGAGTTCAGGATGCTGATGCTCGAGTTACGCCGGATGTGGGCGCCTGCCGTGTACTGGGGGCTGTAGCTGCCGCCGGTGGTGTTAATGATGGGCCCTACGGCCGTCACGTTGCTAAACACGGCGGAAGTTTGGGGCTTCGTTGGGTTCGAGCGGCTGTCGTTGTCCGACTCAAAAGCCTTGGAGCCCGATTGGTCAGCTTGCAAAGGGTCGCGCAGGGAAACGGCAAACTGTACCTTGCCGGCGAAGCCGTTGTCCGTGTCGAAGTCGTCGTCGAAGGTACGGTGCGACACCAGGTACTTCGCGTTTACGGCGCCCCCAAACCACTCGTAAGCGTCGTCGCCGCTGTAGGAAACCTGGATGTGGTCGATGGTCGTACCGCTGCCTACCCCGGCCAGGGTCAGGCCATTTACTTCGTTGTCGGGCGAGAAGGCCACGCCTCCGAATTCAATCCGCACGTACTGCAGCGTACCGGAGTTGTCGGCCTCGTTGGTTCCGCCGTATTTGGTGTCAATGCCCCCTTCAACCACGGGCTGCGAGGTGCCCGTCAGGGTGTTTACCGGCGCGTTGCCAGCAATGATAACGCCACCCCAGTCGCCGTAGTTGCGGGCGCCTTTGGGCTGGTTCGAGGTGAAAATAATGGGTTTCTCGGCCGTGCCCACAGCTATCAGCTTGGCGCCGGGCTCCACGATTAGGGCGCCCTTGGTGTCTTTATCCCCCTTAATAATAGTGCCTGCCTCAATGGTCAGGGTAGCGCCGGAGCGCACGTACACGAAACCCTTCAGTAGGTACTTGTTGCTGGCCGACCACGTAGTGTTCGTGGTGATGGACGTGATGCCCGTGCCGCCGACGGTTACTACCTGCCCGGTGGGGGTAGTAGTGGGCGGGGTGGGCGTGGTGCCGCTGCCGGTTACGTTGGGAGCCGGCGTTGTGTCCTCCTTGCTGCAGGCCGCCAGGCCTACTAGTAACGTGGCAGCCAAAGCCAGAGATACCGTGTTCTTTTTCATGCGTAGGGTGAAATGAAACTCGTTGCGGAAGGGCGTATAAAGGAAGCGTTAAGGAAGCGGCGTGAGGGCGCGGGCGCGAGGCTCTAGGTTGAAGCGCAGCCCCAGGGTGTAGTAAGTGCCCCGGCGGTAGCCGGCCAGCGAAGGATCATTCTTGGCCTCGTATTTTTTGTCGCGGTTAAAGTCTTGTACCAGGTTTACTTTCTGGTTGAGCACGTCCTGCACCCCGGCATTCAGGGTCAGGCGGCTGGTTACTGTTTTGGTCAAGGACAGGTCCACGGTGTGGCGGGGCAGCTCTACCACGTCGGGGTAGTCGTTGCTGCCGGCAAACAGGATGCGGGGGCCAAACACGTTGTAGAGGGCCGTTACCTGCCAGCTGTTGGTGGGCGTCTGGTAGTACAAGCCGCCGTTAAACACGTAGGGCGACTGGCCCTGCAAAGCGCGCTTCTGGTCCCAGGCTACGAAGTTCTCACCCAAGGATACCTGGCTCTTGATCAGCGAGGCATTGAACACGGCCGAGAGGTTGCGCAGGCCGGTGGTCCCGAAGGCGTCATCCAGGAAGTTGAGGCTTTTCTTCAGGTCCAGCTCCAGTCCGTAGGCGTAGGCGCTCGGGGCGTTGGCAAAGGTGTAGGCCAGGTTAGTGGTCAGCACCACCGTGTTTTCAATGGGGTTATGAAACTTCTTGTAGAAGGCGCCCACGTGAATCAGCTCCCCGCTGGAAGGGTACAGCTCGTAGCGGAAGTCCAGGTTGTCGATGGTAGCTACCTTGAGCGGCGTCAGCGGGTTCAGGTACAGCGAGCCGTAATTCAGCACGTTGAAGTCGAAGTCGTAGTAGAAGAACGGCGCGGCTTCGCGGAACTCGGGGCGGTTGAGGCTGCGGCCGTAGGAAGCCCGCACCAGGTTTTTCTCGTTGATGCTGTAGCTGAAGTTGGCCGAGGGCAGCACGAAGTTGGTAGTTACCTCCTGCTCCACGGGCTGGCCGTTGATGCCGGTGGCAATGGACTGCACGTTCCGCTCGTAGCGGGCACCGGTTACCAGCTTGAGCTTTTCGGTAATCGGAATGTTCAGCGAGAGGTAGGCGGCTTCCAACTCGTTAGAGGCGCCGTAGCGGTAGGTCGAGTTCAGGTCTTCCGTCAGACGGAAACCGTCGGCGCCAATGTTCTGGGGGGCAAAGATGTTGCCCACGGCCTCGCTACGCAGCCCTTGCAGCCCCGCCGCGTTTAGCGAGTAGCCAAAGGCCCGGGCCTGAAAATGGCGCTTCCGGTACTCCAGGTACGTGCCGGCCCCAATCTCCACGGTCCGCTCCGCTACCTGCACCTGGTGCTTGAGGTTGGCGTTCAGGGTGTAGCTGTGCTCGGAAAGTTTCTGGTACAGGCGGCCGGCGTTGTTCACGTCCACTTGGCCGGCGCCCGGGGTCAGCACGGTTTCGGTGGGGGTGCCGCCTTCGGTCGTTGAAGGAATCGACTGGTAGGAAACGCGGCGCAAATCCGGCTCGTTGCGGTTGGAGTAGCCGTAGCCACCTACCCAGTCCAGGGTGGTTTTCTCTTTATTGAAGGTGTGCTGGCCCGCCAGCTGGCCGGTGTAGGTAGTGCGGCCCTGGTAGCCCAACTGGTAGCTGTTGCGCACCAGGCGGCCGTCGTTGTCGTAGCCTTGGCGGGTGGTTACTTGGTTGCGGCCCTGCTGGTTGAACAGGTTGCGCAGCTCCAGCCGGTCGCCGTTGTCCAGCACCAGGTTAAAGTTCTGGATAGCCCCGAGGCGCACGTTATTCGAGGACTGGTCGTCCTTGAACTGATCAGTGCGCTGGCCGGCCCCGTCAAACTGGTTGCGGTCAATCTGGAAGTGGGTGAAGGTGTTGGTGTAGTTCACCGACGTAATGCTGCCGATGGTCAGGTTCTTCAGGTTGATCTGGTCCAGATAGGCCGCATTAAAGCGCATATCCGGCATGGCTTTCATCTTGTAGATCGGGAACGTATTCTCCAGCTGCTTGGCGTAGAAGTCCCGCTCGTACTGTTGGTAGGCGGTGCCCAGGGTAGGAAAACCACCGGGCAGCCCGCGCTTCACGGCCCCAAACCCGAAGGCGTCGCCGGCCTGCGTTTTGTCGGTGAAGAATGTGCTGCCCGTCGTCCCGTTCCGGTACCCCGAGGAGTAGTTGACCGTGAGCAGGCGCTCGTTCTGGGCTGGCTTGCGCAGGTATACCTTCACCAGGCCACCGGCAAAATCGCCGGGCAGCTCCGGCGAGGGGTCTTTGAACACCAGCACCCGGTCGAGCAGGGAGCTAGGCACGATGTCGAAGGAAAAAGATTTGCGGTCGGTTTCCGAGCTGGGCGCCGTTACATCGTTGAGCCACACGGCGTTGTACCGGTCGCTGAGGCCGCGCACCTGAATAAAGCGGTTATCCACGATGGTAACGCCCGGAATACGCCGTACTACCTCGGCCGCGTCCCGGTCCTGGGTTTTCACGATTTGCTCCGACGACACCCCGCTCACGACCACGTTGGCCTGCTTGATTTCGGAGATAACCGAAACCTCGGTGTTGGTGCGGCGCACGCCCGTAACAACCACCTCGCTGAGTTGCTGCTGGTCGGTTTCCAGCTGGGTGTTTACAACCGTCGTCTTGCCCGCTACTACGGTTACTTTCTGGACGGTCGTGGTTTTGTAGGAGACGGACGACACCACCAGGGCATACTCCCCAACGGGCACTTTCTCCAGCCGGAAGTTGCCGTCCACGTCGGTGGGGCCGCCGATGCTGGTTTTATCGAGGTGAACCGTGCCACCCACTATTCCTTCGCGGGTGGCGGCATCCTTCACCACACCCTGAATAGTACCGGTGCTCTGCGCCAAGGCCGTAAAAAAGGTACCGCAGCAGAGGAGAAAAACGAGGGTAATCCGGGTAACTGTGTTCTGCATAGTGGCAGCAAAAGTAGACGCACCCTGTTACCCTAATATGCCCTCTACTTTATTGAATTGTTACCTAGCGTAGCTTGCCGCAACAGAAGACCCTAGTGCCTTTTTTCAGCATATATTTTTGTTTATCAATAGGTTATAAAATTATTTTTTTCATGCTGGCAGTAGTCCATGCGGGACTGGACGGCTCAGCTTGTAATGCCAGGACCCGGCCACAGCAGGCCCGCCGGCAACCCCGTAGCCGTACCCAAGCTTTGTTCGATGGTGGTTATGGGTAGGGCGCGCCGCCTACGTTCTTTCGTGCGGGCGAGGAAAGCACGCGTAAGCGGCTCTAGTTCTGAGCTACTCATCCGCACGCGCTGTAATCATATAATTCTTGATGCCAGCCTACCCTTGCCCATGAATGTGAATTTTCTTTTTACAAAAGGGACTTTTTTACGAGCTGAACCGTTTGTCGGTACGCCCCTGCTACCTATTACTACCGATGCAACTAGTCGCCTACCGGCCCGAATACCGGATTTACCTGGACCTACTTCACAATCACGTAGTATATGAGCGCCGCGCCGAGCAAACACTTGCGCAGGCCATGCCGTATTTCTTAGCCGACTGGCAGCGCGTGCTGCTGCAACTCCGCCCGGGCTTTACCATGCTCTGCGACGTGTCGCATACGCTGGGCCCCAATGTGCGCCTGCTGCCTTTATATGTGACGCTACGGGAGATGCTGAAGGCGGCTGGCATCGCCGTTATGGCCGAGGTTCACCCCTGCTCCCTTACCATGCAGCCCCTGAGCCGGGCTTTGGGGCAGCGGCTGGCCCTGCCCGTATTCCAGTTTACGGATCGGGCCGAAGCCGAGCGTTTTTTGCAGGAACACAACGCACCGGTGACTTCTTGTTTCGTCGCCTAGGGCTGATGGTGGGCTGGCTGCCGTAGCCTGCCTATCTTTGCGGCCGCGACCAAGGCTGGTCCCAACGTTTTGGGCAGTTGAGCGGTTATACTGCTAAGTTCTGGTCGCCATCTGTTTAATTTCACCTTCTGCTAATGAATTCTGTTTCCACCGATATCTGCATTATCGGAGCTGGCCCGGTGGGGCTATTTGCCGTATTCGAAGCGGGCCTGCTGAAGCTGCGCTGTCACGTAGTCGATGCCCTACCGCAGGTGGGGGGGCAGCTGTCGGAGATTTATCCCAAGAAGCCCATCTATGATATTCCCGGCTTTCCGGAAGTGCTGGCCGGCGACCTGGTGCAGAACCTGATGCGCCAGATTGAGCCCTTCCACCCCACCTTTACCTTGGGTGAGCGGGTCGAAGGCTACGAAAAGCTGGAAGACGGCTCCTTCCGGGTGACGACCATTGATGGCACCGAAATCTTGTGCAAGGCCATTGCCATTGCCGGCGGCCTGGGTTCCTTTGAGCCCCGCAAACCGGCCATCGACAGCCTCGCTGATTTTGAGGGCGGCAAGGGCGTGTACTACATGGTGCGCGACCCGGAAACCTTCCGCAACCAGCGCCTGGTTATTGCCGGCGGCGGCGACTCGGCCCTGGACTGGACCATCTTCCTGGCTGAGGTAGCCAAGGAAGTAACCCTGGTGCACCGCGGCACTACCTTCCGCGGGGCCGCCGACTCGGCTGAGAAAGTAAAGAACCTGCACGAGGCCGGCAAAGTAAAGCTGGTGCTGAGCAGCAACGTTACGCACGTACACGGCAACGGCCAGCTGCACGGCGTCACGATTACGGCCAACGACGGCACGGCCGCGCAAGTAGAGGCCGACTCGTTTATTCCTTTGTTCGGCCTCACGCCCAAGCTGGGGCCCATTGGCGAGTGGGGCCTGGAGCTGGAGGACGACGCCGTGAAAGTAAACACCGTGGATTACTCCACTTCCGAGCCCGGAATTTTCGCTATCGGCGACATTAACACGTATCCGGGCAAGCTCAAGCTCATTCTCTGCGGCTTCCACGAGGCCGCCCTGATGTGCCAGGGAGCGTTCAAGTACATCAACCCCGATAAGAAATACGTACTCAAGTACACCACCGTAAACGGGGTACCCACCTTGTAAGGTCAGGAGGGTAAGAGGGTGTGAGAGCAGGAGTTGGCAGCAGCACCTTCTCACTTTTCCCCTCACACCCTCCTACCCTCTTACCCCCACACCCTATAATATGACCGACGAAGTACGCGTGTATGTGGAGGAAGCCCCCGGCCAGCGCCGGGAGGTAGTTGCCCCCACCGATATGGGCCTGAGCCTGATGGAAATCATGAAGGCCGACGGCTACGACATTCAGGCTACCTGCGGGGGCATGGCCCTGTGCGGCACCTGCCACGTGGAGGTGCTGGCCGGCCCCGAGCTGCCGGAGCCCAGCGACGACGAGTTGGCCATGCTCGAAAGCCTGCCCGTTATGACCCAAGGTAGCCGCCTCTCCTGCCAAATCCGCATTACCCCCCGCCTCGACGGGCTAGTGGTGCGCCTGATGCCCCAGGACGCGTAGCTACTCTGGCAACAATTGCCTTTTTGAGTAAACCAGAGAAAAAGCCGGCCCGAAACTATCGGGCCGGCTTTTTCTCTGGCATTGCCTGGCGTAGCTAGAGTAGCGCCCTTGCGTTAGCGCCGACGGCGGCTGGTGGTTTTCTTTTTGGTGGTTGATTTCTTGCTAGTGGTCTTTTTGCGCCCCGCTGATGAGGACCGGTGGGTGCTGGTGCTCCGGCGGCGCGAAGAGGAGGAACTGCGCCGGTGGGCGGTGCTGCGGTGGTGCACGGTAGCGGGAGCATCCTTGGCCTCGGTGGTTTCGGCGGGCTTGTTGTCCTCGGAGGCCTCTAGGTTGCGGGCCGTTACTTCCACAGCGGGCTGGTGGGTACCCGTTTCTTCAGCGGCGGCCCGCAACGTAGCGGCTTGCTTGCGCCGCACTGGCATCAGAAAATCCCGCTCGGCCCGTTCCCGCGCCGAGAGCTTTTCCTCGCCGGGTAGCTGGGTAGGGGTAGCCGGTGGTGTCTTTTTGTCTCCCTGCGCCCACGCCGCGCCGCTGCTCAAGAGCAGTACCGCGGCAACCATGCTTAGTTTATGCATCAACTTCATCCTTCCTGAAAAACAAACGAGCGGCAAATGTACTATTCACCGGAGCTTGGCTCAAAGTGCTTGGTTAAAGTTCAGATGATCTGCAGGTATAGTACAGCTCTATCTGCTCATACTACCACCTGGTGGCCTTGCCTGCTGGGCCGCAATCTGGAGCCGAAGGCCGGCGGAGTGCGTGGTGAATTCTGGGGCGTAGAGGCACTGTAGCTGGGAAAGCCCGCCGGAAAAATTGCCGCTTTGGGCCGCCCGCAGCCGGTACTCGAACGTGTGCGTGCCCTGGGGGAAGTAGCTGATGAAAAAGTTGGTGGCCGCGTCGCGGGGGCTTTCGTAGTAGCCCAGGCCGCTCTGGTAGCGGTAGCCGGAGGTCTGGCCGATGAGTTCCAGGCCGGCGGCGCGCTGGTCCTTCAGGTGCACGTACTCCAGGGCCCGGTCGGAGCGCAGCACCAGGCGCACTACCAGCACATCCCCCACGCGCAGGGGCGTGGCAGCAGTAAGAGGCTCCAGCACGGGCCCCGCGGCGGTGCGCTGCTCCCGGTAGAGGCGGCGCTCCAGTTGCAGGGACGTGGTGGCGGGCGTAATCTTGTCCAGCTGCTCAAAATACTGCCAATACAGGCCCCCCCAGGCTACTCCAGCGTCGGGCTTCTGCACCGTTACGCGACCCTGGGCGGGCTTAATTTCGGCCGCGGGCCAGCTAACTTTGTAGTAGCCGGTGCCCGCCTGCTGAGTGGTGGGCGGCACATCCTTCCCTCCTACCGTTACCTGGAGCGGCTGGGTGGGCTGCAGCCAGTTGGAGCCCCGCAGCAGCAAGGCGTAGCAGGCATCGGCAGTGGCGCGGGTACTTGCCCAGTTCTGCACGCGCTTCTGACTGAGCAGCCACAGCTTCATCTCGTCCACGGCTTTTTGGTCATTGAGCACCTCATCGAACGCCTCAATGAGCGTGGCCTGGGTTTCCGTGGGTGCATCGCGCCAGTAGTAGCCGCCGCGAACTTCCTTCCAGTACATGCCCAGCACGGGTGAGTGCAGGGCGTTTTCCTGCAATGCCGTAAGGATGTTCTTGACGGCGGTGGGCTGGGTTTTGGTGCGGTGCATGGCCAGCGCCGCCAGGGCCTGCACGTAGTGGGTGCGACCCAGCCAGTAGGTGGCGGCCTGCTGCTGATAGTACGCTTGGGCGGACTGCGCTTCTTTGGGCACGGGCAGCGTGGGCCAGAAGCTGCGCGCGTACAAGGCCTGCACCTGCACATCATCCAGGTGGTTTAGCTTCAGGTCCACTTTGGCCTGCTTGCGCAGTTGGGTGTAGTCACGCTGCATTTCTCCGTCGAGGTAAGCCACAGCGTTTTGCAGAATTTGCCGGGCTTGCTGGTCCTGCTGGGCATTGAAAGCCCTCAGTTTCTGGAGCTTGCCAAAACCGGCTACGATAAGCTGGGTGATATACCGGTCGGCGGGCATGCGCTCAAACCAGGGAAAGGAGCCGTCGGGCAGCTGCATCTGGCGAAGCTTGGTGAGGGCGCGGGCAGTCTCCGTTTTGAGGCGGGCGTCATCAAACAGCTCGGCGAGGCGGCGCATCCGCTCGGTTTCGTTCTGGGCGTCGCGCACCCAGGGTGTTTCCTGCAGCAGCAGATTTTTCAGCTCCTGGTTTTGCTCCAGCTTGCTGGTAAGAACGGCTTTGTCGCCGGCCTGGGCGGCGCGCTGCCACTCGGTTAGCATAGTGCGCAGTTGAGGGTTACTCTGCAGAATTTTGGCGGCCAGCAGGTTGGCGTAGAGCCGGCTGAACACCTGCTCGGAGCACTCGTAGGGGTACTCCATAAGGTAAGGCAGGGCCTGCACGGCGTACCAGGCCGGGTTGGGCGTCATTTCCAGCGTGAGTGAGTAGTTGCGGCGGGTACTGGAGGTAGTGCTGGTAAGCTTTTTCAACTCAAACTCCCGGGTGGCCGCCCCTACCACCGCCAGCGGCAGACTCTCGGTGATCAGCAGTCGGTTCGGCAGGACCGGCAGGGTGTTTTCCTCGCCGTCCTCAACCGTCAGCTGATTGTTGGCTTCTGCTTGCTTGCCTTTGGCTTCCCGGCGAGCCTTGCGGTCCGCTTTTCCTTTCTGTGCTTTGCCCTCCGCCCGCGCTACTACCCGGTAAGTTATGGCTTCAATGGGTGGTTGTCCCTCGGCAGTTTCGGGTAAGGTGAGGCTCCAGCTAACAGCCTGACTCTGGTTGCCGTTGAGGCTGAACTTTACGTGGGCAGGGCCGTGTAGCACTCGGCTTTCCAGAGGCTGCTGGGTACGGGCGTCGAACAGAAACAGATGAGCCGTGCCGCTGAGGGCTTGGGCCGTAAGGTTGCTGAGCTTGGTCGAAAGGGTCAGCTGGTCGCCCTCCCGGAAGAAGCGGGGGGCGTTGGGCGTCACTTGCAGGCTCTTTTGCGTTACTAGCTCCCGGCGCAGCAGGCCGGTACGCAGTTGCTGGTCGTGGGCCAGGGCCAGCAGCTGCCAGCGCGTTACGGCTTCGGGCAGCTGAAATTCCAGCACGGTTTCGCCCTGGGCATTGGTGCGCACGGCGGGCACCCACAGGGCCGTTTCGCGGAAATCCTTGCGGGCCTGCACGCCGCTGAGGTCAGGTTGGGAGGCAGTAGGCTGGGAACCACTATCGGTTGCCTCCCGGAACTTGGGCGACCGTGCTACCCCGCGCAATTGGACTCTAGGAGCAGATACAGCGGCGGCCCTGGGAGCCACTTCCTGGTCGGCTACAACCATGGTCCCTTGCCCTGATTCTAAGCCGGCTAAGTCAGCGGGATTATCTGTGTTGCCCTTCACTGTCTTGGAAGCTACCACTTTGTCTTTCAATTCCTCCTGATCCGGAATTGCATCGTTGCCCCATAATCCCCACATATTCAAATGCGGATAGGCTACAGGCCCGGGATATATTAGTGCAAGCTGCCGGTCAAATAGCTCCACCCCATCCTCCGTGGCGAAGCGTCCCTGCCAGGCCAGCGTGGGTGGGAAGTAGGGCCGGTAGAATTCCAGGGCCGCGAAATCGTGGGGGCGGAATACGTCCAGCGACTTATCGTAGAGGGTGGCCAGCAGCTCCGCGTCGGCGGGTTTTCCGTCGGTCTGGTGGATGGTAACGCGCCAGGTTTCCTGCTGACCGGGCTGCAGCTTGTCGCGGAAGGTAACAATGCTGAGTTTCAACGGCGCGGGTGGCGTGGCTACCTGCACCGGGGCCGTGTGGGTATAGAGGCGGTTGTCGCGCACCTGAGTAAGGTGCACGTAGAGCTGGGTTTCGCCGAGGGCAGCAGGCACGGGCGCTTCCACCACGCGCTGCTCCCCGGCCCGCAGCGTTAGCCACTCGTGGCGCAGGGTTTGGCCCTTGGCCTCGGCTTCCAGCAGCACGCGGGCCCCTTCCTCGGAGCTTCCCACCAGAAAGCGGGCGGGCTGGCCGGGCGCTATGCTGTCCTGCAACGGCACAAACCAGTCGGCCGTGGGCACGGGCAACGTGTTGGCGGCGGGGTCGAACAGGGTGAACCGCTGCTCGGTATGGGCTGCGGACTGGCCAGGCGCAGCCGCCCGGGCGGCCGTGGCTTCCAGCAGGTAGCGGCCGGGCTGCTGGGTAGCCAGAGCCGTTTGCAGGGCGGGCAGCAGCGGGGTTTTGTCGGTATCGAACTCCTGGGTAAGCACCAGAGTGCGGGCCCAGGTGCTGTCGTTGTCTTCGTTGCCGTAAGCATCCAGCGGGAAGCGGCGTTTAAACTCTTCCCGACTCAGGACTTCGCGCTCCGGCCGTTCCCAGAGGCGGGGCCGCCAGGCGCGGGCGGGCGGCGTGAGACGGTACAGGCGCAGCTGCCCTGTGGCGGGCTGCGCCTCGCCGGCGGCGTTGGTGCTGATGAGGCGCAGGGCGGGCACGGCGGCGCGGTTAAGCGGCTGGGGTAGCTCCAACCGAAGCGTCAGGGCCTCGGTGCCCAAGCTCACGCGCTGCTGGCCGGTGCGGGTTTCGCCGGCGGCATCCGTCACGTCGGCTGTCACCTCGAATACGTAGCCAGGCGCCCAGCCGCCGCGCTTGCCTTGGTGCAGGTCTTCACCTTTGGCAATGAACGTAACGGCAAAGCCACCAGCCGAATCAGTGCGGGCCGTACCGCTGAGAATTTCCTGCTCGGGCTGGCTATTGCCGTAGATGCTGCGGGCGTACAGCGGCCAGAACGTGCGCCGCACCACCCGGTAGCGCACCGTGGCGCCGTCAATAGGCTGGCTGGCGTAGGCCGTGGCTTTGCCGCGCACCGTTACGGACTGCCCCAGCACGGGCGTGCCTGTCACCGGCTCAAACGTCACCTGGAAGGTAGGCCGCTTGTAGTCCTCCACCGCGAAGCTTTGGCTGCCGTACTCCGTCTGCAGCGACATTTCGCCGTTTAGCAGGCCCGTCGGCAACACAAAGGAACCGTGAAAGGAGCCGAACTCGGAGGTCACGAAATCGAGCGACTTAACCAGCTGCCCGTTCACATCCATCAACCGTAGGCTCACGGCCCGCTTCGTTAGCAGTTTCGCCTTACCTGCCCGTGTTTCCGTCAGAATGCCTTTGAAGTACAGCGTCTGGCCGGGCCGGTAGATGGCGCGGTCGGTGTACAGGAAAGTGCGGGGTTCAGCTTGTTCCTGGCGCTCCAGCTGACTGCGGCGGGGCATAAAGTAACCCAGGCCTTCGAGCATGAGCAGCGAGTCGGAACCGCGGGTAAACAGCGCGGCCTGAATCTGGGTGTTTTCACCGGTGAGCTGGCCCGCCGGGAGCTGGGTCTGGCCCTCGGCGTTGGTGGTCAGCTGCCTCCCGCGCTGCTGCCGGTATTCGCGGCGACTTGGGTTGTAGTACTGGAAGAAGGGCAAAACCCGCACGCCGGGCTGGGGGGCGCCGCTCTGGCGGTGCAGCACCAGCAACTCGGGCCCCTCGGTACGGTCGGCGCTGCGGCGCACGTAGCTTAGTTCGCTTACCTGCACCTGCCCGTAGGCGGTAACCGTGCCGGGCTGCTCTTTCGTGGGGGTAGTAGCTGCGGTGCTCAGCACAATAAGGTACTGGCCTACGGGTAGGGCCGGGCCTGCGTGCTGAACCGAGTGGCTGCGAAAATCCCGGGGGGCAGGAACATCCAGCGTCCAGGCGGCTACGGGCGTAGTAGCCAGGGCGCGGGCGTAGCGCTGCCGCCAGGTTTTATTCTGATACAACTCCGGCCGCTCCAGCTGCCGAAGCAGTTGGGCGCTGCTGACGCGGTAGGCCGTAGCATACAGGCGCGGGGCATTGCGCACCATCAGGCGCAGGAGCCAGGGCTGGTTGGGTAGCAGCACCTCCTCGCTGGTGAAACCCAGTTCCAACCGTTCCAGCCGCTGGCGCAGGGCCGCCGCCTGCCGGCCTCCCCGCGACTTTGGAAACTGGGTTGAGGCTGCTACGGCTAGCTCGTGGGCTTTAGTGGGGTTATTTTCCTCCCAGGTGCCGGCCTCCAACACTCGCAACTCCGCGCTGATAGGCAAGGCCTTGTACGTTTCCGCCGCGCGGACCAGAGCAGTGCGGTACAGCTCAGTGTTGCTGGGTAGCGCCATGTGTTGGTGCACGAACTCAAGCCGCAGCCGGTCAGCATCGGCCAGGGCGGCGGGGTTAGTGGCATCCTGCTGCCGGAACGCCAGCAGCTGTTGCAGCACCTGCAGGGCATGAAACTGCCCGTTAAGTGAGTCGGCCGGGGGAGTTTGCAGCTTAAGCCGGATAAACGCTGGCACCGGGCCAAACAGCGCCGCATCCGTCAGGGCAAACTGCTGGGCGGGCTTGGTGATATACAGCTCCTCATTGCCAAGGCCTTCCACCGCCCGGTGGGCCAGCAGGTCGTAGAGCGTGGGGCGCAGGGCGCGGCCCTCGGCGCTGCCGCCGCGACTGAGGTAGCCCAGCGCAGCTAGTTTCAGTTGCTGCTGGCGGCGCGGCTCGTCCTGCACCGAGGCGCGGTAGTGCCGGACGATGGCCGCGCCCAGGCGGGTGGCGTCCCAGGTGCGCACGTCGTCACGGCTCGGGTCGGCGGTGTCAGGTCGGGTGCGGGTTCGGTCGTAGAGTTGGTAGCGGTGTCCCTGGTAGTACCGCTCGTAGAGTTGAGCCAGCAGACTATGCAGCACCGGCCGGGCCGGAAAGTGCGCCGTTTTCACGTCCGCCTCCACCAGCGCAATGGCCTGCACGTCCGCTTCCTCCTCCCGCGCTTCCAGCAGCCGCAGCTTATAAAGCAGGGCCCGCAAATGCTCGGGCGCGTTCTGCTGGCGGCGGGCCCGCTGGTAGAGGGGCTCCAGCAGCTTCGCGGCCGAGGCCGTCTGGTCCTTGGCCAGCAGCTGGTCGATCTTTTTCCAGGTAGCCGGGGTGCCGCTGTGTGCGCTGCCGGGTGGGGTAGTTTGGGAGGAGCCCGCGGAAAACAACAGCAGCACGGCCAGTAAGCTTAACAGGAAAGGACGCATAGGGGTAGAACGGATCAGGCGGGCAAATTGGTAAACAGGAGATGCCGAGGCGGCCCGGATTCCATAACGCCCCGTAAAAAGCCTCCTGAGTTTCCGCCGCGCCGGCCCGTAGCAGCATGAATCCCCGGCTACTCCAGGTGGAGCGGCCGGGGATTCGGGCGCTATTCAGCGGGCATTCTTGCGGCCGGCAAAGCGGGAGCTACCAGGGAAACTACGCGTTGATGCGCTGGCCGTCCAGCACGCGCTCCGCCTGCAGGATGTGGCGTTTCATGTGCTCTACCAGCAACTCCAGGGCATCGGTCAGGCGCGGGAGCAGCAGCGGAATAATGGGGTTGGGAATGCGCACCGTGTTGGCGTTGATTTCCCGGGCCTGCACAATCAGGTTATCCAGTTCGTCGAGCTGGCGGCTGAACACTTCCAGCACCGTGCGGGGTAGGCGCGAGCCGCTGGGGGCGTACTGCTGGGGCGTTTTCATGGCTTTTTCGGTAGCGGGCACCCGCATGGCCTCAGTCATTTTCTGTCCGAAAAATCCGTGTACTACCAACTCCGCGGGCTTGGAGCCGCGCTCCTTGGCGGCCTTGATTTTGCGGCTCATTACGGGCAAGTATAGCCCTCCCACAATGTTAAGGTGCTCCAAGCACTGGCCCACGCTCCACTTGCCCGGCCCCGGCCCCCGGTTTAGCTGGTCATCGGTAAGCGGACGAAAACGGCGGTTGGTAATTTCTCGCACCCGCTGCAGTTCAGTAGCCAGGGAGTCCAGAAATTCAGTTGTGCGACGGGCGGTGGCGCTCATAATGGTACGGGGCGGTAAAGCGGAATAGACTGTAATGATACACCCCGCAAACGGTTTCGTCAATGCCCGTAGTGCGCGCCCAAACAGATTAGAGTAAAATTCGGTGGGTAGCGTACCTTCGGGGCATGTCTCGTTTCCTACGACTATTGCTGAGCTTGCTGGGGGCGTTTGCAGCGCTGTTGCCTACGCAAGCAGTTGCCCAGGCCGTGCCCAACCCGGGCGAAAATGTAGCCTTTCTGGTCACGTTCGGGGCCCAAGCCGATAAAAGCTGGGGCGACGATGACTTCACGCAAACGTTCTTTTTCCTGGTTCCAAAGGAAAACCGCCAGCCCGTCTACATCCGCCTGTTTGACCCCGACTGCGGCGGCCAGCACGACGAAGCTAAGTTTGGCTGGAACACTACCACTGAGTTTAGCCTCTACGGTGGGGAAGGTGCCCACTCCGGCCCCGATGCCCGGCGCACCGAGCCCCAGGGTACCTTCCGCTCGGGCACTTTGCTAAAGCAAGCCGCCTTCGGAGCCGAAAAAACCTACGACAACCGCTGGTACACCTTCGGCCCGCTCAACCCCCTGGAAGGCGAGTTTGTCAAGGAGTTCGACGGCTACGTGTTTAAGCTGGTGGCCCAGGGTAAAAAGGGCGACGACGGCAACTTATACCGGTATTTTCTGAGCACCTCGCCTACCCAGAACGTGGCGGTGGAAGGGGGCAATGCCTTCACCTACGAGTACAGCTTCCGCCTCTCGCCCCAGCGCAAGGCCAAAACCCACCTCTACCCCTTCGTGAACGACCGGGTAGTGAGCATCAAGCAAAGCAACTTCGATGTGGATGGCGATGTGACCCTGAAGATTTTCAGCGTGGCTAAAAACGGCCATTCCGCCACCGTAAGCGGCGACAACCGCTGGGCCAACAGCGTGCATCCCATCACGGCCAAGGAGCACGGCCTGTCGTTGGATCTGCAGATTACCTCGCTTTCCAAGGCTTCCAACGACCTGGTATTCTACGTCACGGATCAGTACGACACGGCCCTGCCTTTCTTTGCGGTGCCGCTCGGGGGCCCGCCCCGCTACCGCTACGAGGTGGACGTGAAGATTCGCCGGTAAGGGCTACGGGTAGCACCAGCGGGATGAAATAAAGTTGAGGGTTGAGCTGATTTCGCTTATTATTGAAATCAGTAATACTTTAGCTAAACTCTATTTATTCCACTATGCCTGCTTCGAGCCCTGCTCCCTCTCGGCCTGCCGCTCCCGCTTCTGGCCGAAGGCGCGGCTACTTGCCGGTTTTGCGCGTGGTACGGCGCTATTTCGGCTTTTCCCGGCGAGAAACTTCAGGCTTTGTGGTCTTGCTGGCGTTAGTGGGGCTGTGGCTGGTGTTGCCTAGCTTGCTGCGCCCGGCCCTGCCGGCCTATAACCCCGCCGCCGATCAGCAGCAACTGAACACCTGGGCCGCAGAACTGGCGGCCCGGCGCACCACCCGGCCAGCCTTTGCCAGCCGCTACCCGCGGCGCGTGCCCATACCCCAAGTAGCACTAGCGCCCTTTGACCCCAATTACCTATCGGCTACCGACTGGGAGGCTCGGGGCCTGCCGGGCTACGTAGCCCGCCGTATGGTACACTACCGGGAGGTTATCGGGGGCTTTCGGGCCAAGGAGCAGATTCGCCGAACCTATGGCCTGGAGCCTGCCTTATATGCCCGCCTGGCTCCCTATATTCAGCTGCCTGACCAACTGCCCGCGCGCGAGGCCCGCGCCTACCCCAACGGCGGCCCGTACCCAGACCGGAAACCGTTCGAGCCGAGGTCGGGAAACCGGTTTCCGCGCAAACCTACCCGGCTGGCGGCTTTTGATCTGAACGCGGCCGACACAACCCAGCTCATGCAAATCCGGGGCATTGGGCGGGGCTACGCGCGGCGCATTGTGGAGTACCGGCAGCGACTGGGAGGTTTCCAGAGCAAGGACCAAACCGCTGAAATCTACGTCCTGCGCGACGCGCCCGACCTAGTGGACAGCCTGCGCAAGTATACCTTCGTGGCTCCAGGCTTCGCGCCAGCCTTGCTGGATGTCAACAATGCCTCGTTTGAGCTTTTGCAGGCCCACCCCTACGTTGGCAAGCGCCTGGCCCGCGTGCTGGTTGCCTTCCGGCAGCAGCACGGCCCGTTTCGGCAGCTCGCTGATCTGCGCCAGATTCGCATTCTGGACCAGGCTACTTTTGACAAGCTAGCCCCTTACGTGGAGCTGAAATAGAGGGAAGCCCAGGGCCTGTTCTTACTCTACCGCCGTTAAGCCAACGGCTTCCTCACGCTTCAAGAAAAAGGTTCTTATTCAAAGGTAAAACCAGGGTAGGAAGCAAAATTCACGGCGACGCTAGGGTATATGGACCGTAAACGAAAACGCTGCTTTCCGCCTCAAAACCCGTTGTGCTTATTTGCAGCGACTGTGGTTACTAGTTACGCAGCCTAGCTTAGGGGAAGAGGTAGTAGCAACCGGCTGGGCGTCACCTTTCCGGCGGGTGTTGTGGCGGCTTCCGGCTGGAAATGGTAATTTTCGGCCGTGGGGCCTTCTTACCTAGCGTATAGGCCCATAACCCCGGTTGTTGTTGGCCTGGGTTGTTGTTTTTGTGTGTCCCCTATGCCTTTCTCAGCGCCCCAGAAGCTAGTTTTTAGCTTTTTCCTTTCGGCTGCAGCTTTCTGTGGTTGCAGCTCCGACCAAGGCCGGGGCGATTTTGGCAGCGCCGGGGAGCAGTATGAGGTCAAGGAAATTGGGCGGCTCGACCGGCAGCGGGTAGCCGAAAGCTCCGGCCTGGAAATAGCCAGCCCCGAGGGCGACCTGTGGACCCACGCCGACGGGGGCAACACGGCCCGCCTCTACAAAGTCACCCGCCAAGGCGACTTGCTGCAAACCCTGGACCTGGCGCCCCTGCAAAACATCGATTGGGAAGACTTAGCCCAGGACGATGAGCAACGCCTCTACCTCGGCGACTTTGGCAACAACCAAAACAAGCGGCGCAACCTGTGCATCTACCGGCTCAGCGGCCCGGGCCTGAAACAGGTGGATACCATCGAGTTCAGCTACCCCGATCAGCGCGCTTTTCCGCCCCGCAAGCCCAAGCGCAACTTCGACTGCGAGGCCTTTTACTACTACCAGGACAGCCTCTACCTGTTCACCAAAAACCGGAGTGAAGGCCGCTGGCTTAAGCAGTACGTGCTACCGGCGCAGCCAGGGCGCTACCTGGCCCGCCTGGCCGACAGCCTGCAGCTGCCCACCTGGGTTACCAGCGCCGACATCAGCCCCGACGGCAAACGCGTAGTGCTGCTGGGCTACGAACAGGCCTATCTATTTGAGCGCCTGCCCGGCCGCCGCCTCTTCGACGGCCTGAAAAGCAACTTGGACCTGCCTGGGTCGGGCCAGGCCGAGGCGCTGGTGTTCGTAAACGAGCACGACTTTATCTTCAGCAACGAAAAGGGTAAGCTGTTTTCCGTTACGCGCAAGCACTAAAAAGCCCTGCCCAAACCGCTACGCAGAATTGGGCAGGGCTACTACTGTAGCACAGGGCTCGTTAGTCGGCCCCGCCGCTTCGGGTTGGCATGGGACCGTAATCGGTACCGTCGCCGGAGCCGGTCCGGTCGTCGGAAGCGCCGCCGTAGTTAGGTGCCGCGTCCTGGCTGTCATAGTCGCCGCGGGTGGGGGCGCCCTGCTGCTGGTCGTTGGGAGCAGCCGCGGCGTACTCATCATTGTAAGAGCCGCCCTTGGAGCCAAACCCGCTTTGCTGGCCGCCCTGCGCATCCGGGGAGCCGGCTGCCTGGTAGCCGCTACGCGAGCCGCGGGTGGGCGTGGCATCGGCCTCGTTGCTCCCCTGGCTGGTGTTGGTGGGGGCTACTCCCGTGCGCAAGCCCTCGGGGCCGCCCTCCGGATGGTTGGGGGTGTAGTCTTCCTGCTGGTTGCGGCGGGTGGGGTCGGGCTGGCCGCTGCCGGCGCGGGCTCCGCCGAGCGAGGACGTGCCGTAGTTTTCCGCGTAGCCGGAGTCAGCCCCTTTAGGTGCGGCGTTATCGTTGGCGAAATCTGTGCCGACGGCCGAGCCGCTGGGCGCCGTAGCCCCAACGGGCTGGGTGCCGAAGCTGCCGTTTTCGTGGCTGACAAAATCATCTGGCCGCTGCTCCCGCTCCCCAATGTAGCCGGTAGTAGGCGCGGGAGTATCCAGGGAGCCAGCGTAGGTAGCGCTGCCCCGACTCAGCTCGGCCCCGTAGCCGCCCTGGGTAATGCCCTGGTCTGACTGCCGGCCAAACTCGCCGCGGCTGGCGCCGGCTACTTCGTTCTGGTCGTGGTTGGGGTCGTGGGCAAACGGCTGCTGCCCAGTGGTATTGGCGGGCGTCTGCAATTCCGTGGGCACGGGCTCGGTGCTTGACTGCTCTGCGCCTGGAGCCGCCGCCTGGGGCTCGTGGCTGGTGGTGGAGGCCGGGGTAGGCTGCTGCGGAGCGGAAGGAGCGGGAGTGGAAGAATCAGTCATGGCGAGAGTATATAGAGGAGCTGGAATAAGCTTTCATACGTAGCCCTTTCCCCCGCGTTCGGCCCGGCAGGCTTTTGCTAAGTTGGAAAAGCATGTAGATTTACCGCCATTCTTTCACCCCACAACCGCTTACACTCCGCTATGAAAACCGGTAAAGTGAAGTTTTTTAATGAGTCGAAAGGCTATGGGTTCATTGTCCAAGATGAAAATGGCCAGGAGATTTTCGTGCACCAGACGGGCCTCGTGCACGAAATTCGCGAAAACGACCGGGTATCATTTGATATCATCGACGGCAAAAAGGGCCAGAACGCCGTGAAAGTAGAGCGCATCTAAGCGGCCTTTGCTTTTGAGCCCAACAAAAATCCCCGTCCGGCATGCCGGACGGGGATTTTTGTTGAGGTACTACGGGCGTTCCGTCCAGTGCTGCTCTACTGGCCGCTGGCTGAATGTCGGGCCACGCGCACGCCCACGGCCATGATGCCCCGGAGCTGGTCCTGGCGCATGTACTGCTCCAGCATGAGCTTGTAGCGCCCCGGTTGGTGGAACTGCTGGTTGGGCAGGGCCAGAATCTGGTGGTCGTAAATGTCGCCGGTCCCGCTACCGCGCGGCTCGCCGGTTTGCGGGTCCAGCAGCAGCATCTGGTGCAGCCGCCGCGACACGGGCTTGCCATCCGGCGCCGTGAGAGTTTGCTTCACGTACAGGTTGTAGTACTCGTAATCGGCGGCGTTGCGGATGTTGAAATACACATCGTAGCGCTGAGTAGTGTCGGTAATCTCGAACTCAAACGTTGGCTTGTCCTGCACGGCCCACACGTAGGGGTCGCCGGCTGGCGACTTCAGGTCGATGTTCTTCTCGAACACTTGGTTTTGGTCGCAAGCCGTTAGCAGTAGCCCCGCCGCCAGGGCCCGTACTACCCGAGAAAGGAAATGCATACGCAACAGCATTAGGAGGCAGCAGGAGAAGAAGGAGTAGACCCTCCGGCATCAGGGCCATTACCACCACGGCCCGGGCGGCCACCACCACCCCGCCGTCCCGAGCGGTTCCGGCGGCCCTCGCCGTTTTCGCCCCGGCTGGCCGCGCCGTCGGGTGCTTCGCCGGAGGCCGCAGCCCGCGGCGGACGACCTTCGCGCGGGGGGCGGGCCGTATCAGCGGGGCCCGTGGGGGTAGGAGTTCCTTCCCCGGCCCGGCTTGCGTCGGTGCGTTTCCCTTCACCCCGGCCCCGGCCCCGACGGTTCAGAGGGCGGGCGGCCGCCCCGCGGGGGCGGCTGCGCTCCTCTCCGGCCGGCGCTGCTTCTGCTTCCGGCGCAGCAGCGACCGTCGTGGCGGGTACGTCGCGGGGTTCGGGGGTAGCACCGGAGCGGGGGGCACCTGAACGGCCGGCCCGGGGGGCAGCAGCAGTTACCGGAGCCACGTCGTCGGCACCCTTTTTCTTTTTACCGCGCTTGCTGCGTTTGGAGGCCTTAATTTTATCGTCGAGGCGCTCTAAGGAGCCTTCCACAATGGCCGTAACCTCGGGTGCTTTTTCTTCCTCGCGCACGGGCACCAGCAGGCTTTCGGGCTTTTCGCCGCGCTTGTTCAGGTCCAGTACTTCGCGCACGCGCTCCGTGGGTACTACCACCCAGTTGTTGTCGCCGCGCACGGCAAACCACATTTTCTTCTTGAAGATGTCGGTTTTCTGGAGGGTGTACTCGCCCTTCTCCGTGAGCAAGGGGCGCTGCACCTGCGGAATATCCTTCAGGGCATCGAGGTAGGTATCCAGCTCGTAGTTCAGGCAGCACTTGAGGCGCCCGCACTGGCCCGAAAGCTTGGCCGGGTTCAAACTCAGGTTCTGATAACGGGCAGCAGTGGTGCTGACGCTCTTAAAGTCAGTGAGCCAAGTGGAGCAGCACAGCTCCCGCCCGCAGGAGCCGATACCCCCGAGGCGGCCGGCTTCATGGCGCAGGGAAATCTGGCGCATTTCCACCCGCACCCGAAACTCATCGGCCAGGCGCTTGATCAGGTCCCGAAAGTCAACCCGGTCGTCGGCGGAGTAGAAGAAGGTAGCGCGGGTGCGGTCGGCCTGATACTCCACGTCGGAGAGCTTCATTTTCAGGCGCAGCTCATCTACCACGGCGCGGGCCTTGAACATGGTGCCGGTTTCCAGGTCGCGCACGGCCTGCCAGCGTTCCTCGTCCTGCTCGGTGGCTACCCGCAAAATCGTGCGGATATCCTTGGAGTCCTGAGGCACTTTCTTCTTCTTCATCTGCAGGCGCACCAGCTCGCCCTTCAGCGAAACGTGGCCCAGATGCCAGCCGCTGCCCGCTGATTCTACGACCACGGCATCACCCGTGACGAGCGGCAGGCGGCTCTTATTGCGGTAAAAGTCTTTGCGTCCGCCCTTAAAGCGGACTTCTACAAGGTCAAATTCTTTAAAGTCGCTGGGCATATCCAGGTCCTGGAGCCAGTCGAATACATTAAGGCGGGTACAGCCGCTACTGCAGCTACCTTTAGAGCCGCAGCCCTTGGCAGATGAAGTGGAGCAGCCCCCGCCGGAGGAGGAGCAGGATGAGCAAGCCACGGCTTGAAAGATCTATATGGTAAAGCGAAAGGTAGCCTTGCGCCTGAAATCGGTTCTAGACAAAGATACAGATTTAGAGGCGGCGGGCAGTGCTGCTCCTAACGCTCCAAAATAAGTCATCAGTTCACTTGTGCTCCTGCTGGTTCAGGGTAGTGCTATTTAGGCTTTCGATTGATACGAGCAAATATTCGCTTTATACTATAAAAAATCAATTTTCACCAAATAGTCATAAATAAGTTTAGTCCTATTCCATGCTCAACTATAAGCCGTTATGAATCTGCTAACGCGCACTTTGTTCGTATATAATTTTGACAATTACATGACCATAGTTTTGAAATATCAATAACGAAAGCCTATGTTTACAGCGTTCTTTTACCTAACCACAACCAAAACACATGAAAACATTAAAAGTACTCGCCCCCCTCGCCCTGTTGGCTGCCACCAGCTTGTCGCTTTCCTCCTGTCAGGAAAAAGCCAATGTTGAGGTAAAAAACCAGGTGTCGGAGACGACTGTTAGCCAAATCAAAACGCTTGGTTTCTCGGCAGCAGGTGCTCAGAAAGTAGCCGGCGGCGTAATCGTGGAAGGCGACATTATGCTGACGGACGAAATGCTGGCCAGCACTCCTGACTACAAGATGCTACGTGTAGGCCAGGATGAGCAGTACCGCACTACCAACCTGGTAGGTGGCCTGCCCCGCACCATCACTATCAGCGTTTCCAGCAGCCTGCCTTCGGCTTATATCACCGCTACCGACGAGCTGATTCGTCGGTACAATGCGCAGAACCTGCGTATTCGCTTCTCCCGCGTTAGCTCGGGTGGCAACATTGTAATGAGTGCTGCTCCTTCGGGCTCTAGCTACCTGGCCTCGGCCGGCTTCCCTTCGGGCGGCAATCCTTACGGCTCGGTTTCGGTTAACGTAGGTGCCATTGGTACGGCCAACGCTTCCACTTACATTGCTACCATTCTGGCCCACGAAGTAGGTCACTGCATTGGCTTCCGTCACACTGACTACATGAGCCGTCAGTACAGCTGCGGTGGCTCGGCCGTGAACGAAGGTGCCAGCACCGTTGGCGCTATCCACATCCCCGGCACTCCTACCAGCCCAGATCCTAACTCCTGGATGCTGGCTTGCATCGGCAGCGGCGCTAACCGCCCCTTCAATGCCAACGACGTAACGGCTCTGAACTACGTTTACTAACCCTTAGGGTAGTACTGACAACAAAAAGCCCTGGCTCATCTGAGCCAGGGCTTTTTGTTGTTCTGTAGCTTACTTATGACGTTCGGCCAACACGCCCTAGCGCCGGCCTTGCGCATGATTAAGCCACGTTTTATAGATAGGTCACCTACTACTCCAGGCCTGACAGATCATTCGACAAATCCTTTGCAAAGCTGGCCACAAGAAGCCCTGTCAGCTTAGGGCAGGAGGCCTCTTGCCATTGATTTATCAGGGCAGGTATTACGTGGCCAACATGGCCGCGCTTTGCTGCTTGGGCAGCAAAGCACATGAACATAGCGGGCCGCGCAGGCAAACGCCGCTTCACACATGAATACTACATACGCTGAGCTTCTTACAGCACTACAATTCGGCGGGTTACCTCGCGGCCGCCGGTTACGCTGATGCGAAGTAGGTAGGTGCCGTTCTTCAGCGTATGGGTATCCTGCGACTGAATAGCGCCTCCGTCCGTAGTGCGCTCCAGCAGCAAACGGCCCGTCAGGTCGAATATGCGGATGTGCAAGGCTTGGTCCCGGGGCCCGACTAGGTTGAGCGGCTCGCCTGCTACCACCGGCACCGGATACACCAGTACATCAGCGGCCGAGGGCACAAAAAACACTTCCTCAACGGCACTATACAGCACGCGCCCGGTAGTGAGCACCAGCCGGACCCGGTACTGGGCCCGGCCGGCTACGGCACTCGGGTCCGTCAGGACTAGGCTGGTACTGCGCACCGGGGAAATCGTCTGGACGGCCTGAAAGGAGCCATCGGCCAAGCGGCGCTCCAGCACTACGGACTGGAGCCGGTAGGTAGTACCTAAAGTTAAGTCGAGGCGCACGGTATCCGTAACCAGTTGCCGCGGTAAAAAGGAGCGCACGTAGCAGCCGTAGGCTGCCTGCGTTACATCCAAGGTGCTGCCCCGCTCCCCTACCCGCCCCTGAACGACGGGAGCCACGGCAAAATGACGGGTAGCCGCTTCGGCTGCGGTAAGTAACAAGGCAGTATCGGCTAGCAAGCGGAAGGGCTGCAAGTGAGTAGCCCCCAACTGGTACACTTGGTAGCGGGTAGCGCCGGGCACGCGCGCCCAGGTTAGCAGGGTTTCATCGGGGCAGTTATAGCCAACCTGCAAGGCCAGCGGCCGGGCCACGAAAAACGTATCGGACTCCACGGTGCCCGTGCCCGTTAAGAGGCGCAACTGGGCTGGCTGGGTTACCTCGGGCGCTGTCCAGCGAAACGTTTGCTGGGCCAGATTTACCGAGGGCGCTAAAATGGTCCAGGCAGTTTGCCCTACCGGACGGTACTCCAGGCGGGCCGCAGTGGCCGGCCCCGCCCACTGCCAGCGGAGCAGCGCCGATTCGGCCGCCCGTAAGTTGCGGGCCCGGGTGGGGTGCACCCAGGTCAGCCCCGACTCAAACTCGTAGGCCACGCTGAACGCCTGCGGCCCCTGTGCTACGCTGAAGCCGCGCACGCGCAGCTCGTAGGTGCCGGCCGCCGGTAGGTCCAGGGTAATCTGCTCGGCATTGTCGCGGTGGTTGGCCCGGCGCCGCGCGGGTAGGGCCAACGAGTCCAGGTGGGCAAAGGAGCTGAGCGTCCAGGGTAGCCAGCTCTGCCCGGTGGTAGGCCGGGTCAGAGTCAGGTCGAGGTCATTAATCAGCGTGGCGGGGGCATTGGCGGCGGCTTCGGGGTCGTTCCATACCAGCGTGGCCTTCAGTCGGTGCGTTCCGGCCGGAACGGTAATCGTGAATACCTGCTCCTGGCTTTGCGTGGCCGAGCCTTCCGCAAAGCGGCGCTCCAGAATGGTTTGCACCGCCCCCAAGGCATCGGCTTGCCCGTAGCCCGCCACAAAATCCACGTGGGGCCGGCCGGTATCATCAGCGGTGTTCAGCAGGGCCGCTTTCACGAGGTTAGCGGCTGGCAGCTTCCCTTGTTGGTCGCGGTAGGCTTGTTGCACCAGCAGGCTGATACCCGACACCAAAGCTGCCGCGTCGGAGGTGCCGCCGTCGCCGTAGGCCACCAACTCGGGCTTAATGCGGCCGTCGGCGGCGGGGCCGCGGGAACTGAGCGGCACTACCTGCCCCAGCGCATCGGTGGCGCCTACGCTCAGGGTATTTTTAGAATTTTTGAACTGCCCGGTCAGGTTGGCTACCCCCGCCAGGCCGGCGTAAGATCCGGCGGCAGCGGGCTGGTTACCGGAATTGCCGGCCGAGAAAACGTGCAGCAGCTCGGGCCGCTGGCGCACCTGCTGATCGTAGGCGCGGGCTTCGAGGCCGTAGAAGTTCTCAACAGAAACCCCGTAGGAGTGATTCTGGACCGATACGCCCTGGCTAGCCAGCGTGGCGTTGTCGTCGGGCAGGAGGTTGTCGTAGCTGGACTGCGCAATGCGGGCCTGCCAGGCGGCGCCCTTGCCGGTTACGGCGGAGTTGCCGCCGCCCGCAATCAGCGTGGCCATGGTGGTGGCGTGCGAATTGAGCAGCTGGGCCAGCGGATCGGGGTTAACCAGGCGGCCTTTGAAGTCAATGTCATTGATATCGAGCGGGCTTTCCTTGACCGAAACCGTTAGGCCTTGGCCGGCTAGGGCGGGGTAGCGCGCGTGCACCGTGGTAACTTTGTTGGCGGCGAAGTCGGCGCCGTTGAGCTGGCGCTCGGGCTGGGCGCGGCGGTCGGCTACTTCCACAAAGCTTACCCAAGGGCACTTCGCCAGCTCGGCGGGCGTGACGCCGCGCACCTGCCAGAGCCCGGCGTGGCGGAGCTCCGCCGTGGCCGTGGCCCGCGGCTGTTGCCGGGCCAGCCACTGCTGAAAAGCCGCGCCATCGGTAACGCTTACGCGCAAGGCCCGCCCAGCGCGGTTGGCCTCCAGGCCCGGGGCTACCCGGTTGCTGGTTTGCGTTGGCAGCGTCTGGGCCTTACCCGCTATGCTGCTTGCTATACTGCTGGCCACCAACACAAAACGGAGACAGGCACGGCAGAAGAAAGCAGCAGACATAGAAAAAGTTGGTTGTGGCGAGGCAGAGCGGTATCAGCAACGACCAGGGTCGTCTCTTTCAAATGTAAGTAGAAAATAGCCCGCATTATAAAGAGCGGCCGGCCCAGCCGAACCCACACCAAAAAGGGCCGGCAAGCAGCCGGCCCCTCTCTATAAAGTAGGTCAGAATTCAGCCTAGGGCTTGAGCACTACCTTCACGCAGTTGTCTTTTTTGTTGCGGAAGATGTCGTAGCCGTGGGCGGCCTCGGCCAGCGGCAGGCGGTGCGTGATGATGTCATCCAGCACAACTTTGCCCTCAATTACATACTGCAGCAATTTATCGATGTGCTTTTGGGCCGGGGCCTGCCCGCCCCGCAGGGTAATGCCCTTGTCGAAGAACTGGTGAATCGGGAAGTTGTCGAAGGGGGAGCTGTACACGCCCAGCACCGACACGATGCCGCCCCGGCGGACGGCGCTCATGCAGGCCAGCAGCACTTTATCGGAGCCTTTCTCCAGGTTGATAACTGCCTTGGCCCGATCCAGCAAGTCCCGGTCGGGCTCGAAACCCACGCACTCCACGCACACGTCGGCGCCGCGCCCACCGCTCAGCTCCCGGATCTGCTCCACCACCGACTTGGCATCTTCCCAGCGAATGACCTCGCAGTTTGTGGCGTGCTGGGCTTTGTCGAGGCGGTATTGCAGGGTGTCGACTACGACTACGCGGGCTGCCCCGCGCAGCCACGCCGATTTGGCCGCCATAATACCCACCGGACCGGCCCCAAAAATGGCCACGATTTCGCCGCCCTTCACCTCGCCCCAGTCAATGCCGGAGTACCCCGTGGGGAAAATATCAGTCAGGAACAGGGCCTGCTCATCGGTGAGGCTGTCCGGAATTACCCGGGGCCCGAAGTCGGCGTAGGGCACGCGCACGTACTCAGCTTGGCCGCCGTTGTAGCCGCCATACAAATCGGTGTAGCCAAACAGGGCCCCGCCTTTCTCGGTCAGCAGCCCGCCCTCGGGGCCGTAGTGGTCGGGGTTGGAGTTTTCGCAGTGGCCCGGCAGCTGGTGGTTGCAGAAGTAGCAGGTACCGCAGGCAATGGGAAACGGCACTACTACCCGGTCGCCGACCTTGAGCTTGCCTTTCACGCCCTTGCCTACCTCCTCCACAATGCCCATGAACTCGTGGCCGAGCACCATGGGCCGGGGCTGCGGAATGCTCCCATTATAAATGTGCAGGTCGGAGCCGCAGATAGCCGTGCTGGTTACCCGAATAATAGCGTCGCGGGCGTCTTCAATCTCAGGATCGTCGACGGTATCGACGCGCACATCCCTCATTCCGTGATACACGAGTGCCTTCATAACAGAATAGTGTGGTGGAGTGAAACAGAACAGACACTGGCTCAGTGCCAGCCTGTTAGCATAACGCCACACACGCAAAACGAGTTACGACAGCCCAACTGTACCAGCTTCCCGAGCCCACCTACTGCTCAGCTATTGCCTGATTCACAAGCCGTAAGCTGGTGTGAAGGGGCTTACGGCCGCCGGAAAGCGCCTATATTTTATACACCTGAATACCGGTCGCACTTACCACGTAGGCGTATTGGGCGCTGACCAGCACTTGCTGGGCGCCGGCCACGGGTAGCGGCAGCGTCCGCTCCGTGAGGGCGTACAAGTGGAAAAGCCGCAGCCCTTCGGGAGCCAAGTAGTACAGCTCGTCGCCCCGGAAACCAACGTAATTCAGGCCCGGCAGGGGTAGCTTTTTGCGGTAGTTGCCCAGGTTATCGAACACATAGATGCCGCTGGTGCGGTCCACGAGGTAGAGGTTGTTCTGGTACTCGCGCAAAAACCGAAAATCAGGCCGGGTGCGGCCGATGAGCAGGTCGAGGGGAGTGGTAATAGTGAACCGCTTCTGGGCCGCATCAAACTGGCGCAGCGTCAGGTCCGACTCGTTGAGCAGCCAGTACCGGTCGTCGGGGGCCAGGGTAGCGGCCCGGATCTGCCCGTCGAGGTAGTCCTGCCAGCGTACTTCCCCAATCGGCGTCAAAAACCGGTCGAGCAGTACGGCCTGTTGGCGGTCATCGTAAAACACGAGCACCTTGGCCGTATTCCAGGCTTCTACCTGGGCCGTATGCCCCGGCAGCGGCGGCGAGTACGTGTTCAAAGCCTGCCCATCGGGCCCGTACTGGTGCAGGTTATTTTGGGAATCCGTTACGTACAGGTTGCCGCGGCGGTCCAGGGATGCGGGTCCGGGTTGGACCAGCGCAACGGTGCGTACCAGCTGCCAGCTACCACCGGCAGCTCTCGTGTCGGCGGGCACCGTTACGACGGGGGCGGCTTGCGCGGCCGGGGCCACGGAGCCCGCTGCGGGCGCGGTGGTTTGGGCCTGGGCAGCGGACAATAGCAGCATACTGAGGCCTAAGGCCAGCCGCCACCCTACCCCTTTGGGGAGTTGGGAGTTTGGGGCCGAAGCTTTATTCCTGCTCAAAGTGCCGCAAAGCCAGCTGAGTGCCATCATAAACGCCGTAGGAGCAATAATTGACCCATTCCCCCAGGTTCACGTAGCGGCTGCCGGGGGCTACTTCCACGTCAAGGGGCAGGTGGCGGTGCCCGAACACGTAGTACTCGTGGGGAAACTGCTGCTGCACCTGGCGGCAGTAGGTTAGCAGCCACTCCTCCTCCCCAAAATACTGCTCGTCGGCAGCGCCGTTTTGCAGGCGGCTGTGCCGGCTCCAGCGGTTGGCAATGCCAATGCCCAGGTTAGGATGCAGGCGGGCAAACAGCCACTGGGCCACTGGCGAAGCAAATACGCGCTTCAACACCTTATAGGTATGGTCGCCGGGACCCAGCCCGTCGCCGTGGCCAATGTGGAACATGTGCCCACCAATGCGCTGGCTCACTGGGTTGCGCAAAACGGGAATGTTCAGCTCCTTGGTAAAGTAATCGAACATCCACATGTCGTGGTTGCCGGTAAAGAACGTCACGGGTAGGCCGGCATCGGTCAGCTCGGCCAGCTTGCCCTGCAGCCGGATAAAGCCGCGCGGAATGGCATGGCGGTACTCAAACCAGAAGTCAAAAATGTCACCCAGCAAGTAGATAGCGGCAGCATCTTGAGCGGCCAGGTCCAGCCAGCGCACAATCCGCCGTTCCCGCTCCAGGGAGCGGGCGGCATCGGGGGCACCCAAGTGAAAATCAGAGGCAAAGTACACGCGGCGGCCCGGGGGCAGTGCGAGGTCAGGCAGTTGCGGCGGGCGCGTCATCCAGTAAAAACAAGACGATGCTGCGCGGGCCGTGGGCACCGAGCACCAGCGTTTTTTCAATATCGGCCGTGCGGCTTGGCCCGGTGGTCAGGGAAATCATGGAGGGCAGCTTGTCGGGCCCGTACTTCTGCTGCATCAGTTTTAGGGCGTCCCCAATGTCGGCTACCACCTGGGAGGTGCGCGCTACCACCAGGTGCTGATCGGGATAGATGCTCAGGCGGCGGCCACTGGCCGTACCGGCGGCTACCAGTACACTGCCCGTGCGGGCTATCAAGGCCTCGCAGCTCGTGAGGCCAGCGTCCGCATTAGTCCGAAAATCCGTTTCATCGCCCTGAAAAACGATGTTGCCTTCGTGCAGCAGCTTCTTCAGCTCGGGCTCCCACACGTAGAGGTGTTCCAGGTTTTTCTCCCGCTTATAGGCGAAGAGCGCATCGTAGAATTGCTCTACCGATTCGCAGTAGTAAAATACGCCGCCTACCCGCACAAAACTTTGCGCAAAGGCCACTGCCAGGTCATCATCCGACCCAGGCCGGGGGTGCAGGGGCGCTGTGAAGTCGGGCCGCGCGGGCTGCTCTGCCGGCTGCTGCAACGACTCCCGAATGCGCCGCAGGATCATGTCACGAGAAGTATCCGCCATGAAAGTAAAGGTACAAGGATTCGGTTTGGGTTATACGACAGCCCAATTTTAACAACCCTCTATCCTACCCCTTGTTGAACTGAGCTAATGATACTATAGCAATTGCACTCCGGCGCAAGATTTTGGGCTCCCATTGATAGTAAAACCGACATTTAAATACTAGAAACAGACTTTATCAGTTTTCCTTGACTCTGAACTGCAACAGCTTTATTGCACAAATTTCAGGTACTGATTAGCTGGCACCCTTTTGGCAAACACAGCTGTAAAACGAGCTGTAAATGAACGATATGCCCTCTTCTCTTGCCGCGCCTACCTCTAGTTTGGAAAGCTACCAAGCCACCGCAGCCGATTTTGAGGCGTGGCTAGCTGAGCTTTTACCTGCCGTGCGGACAGCCATTGCCCAGCACGGCTTCGAGAAGGCAAGAGCTTTACCGGCTTTTCAAGCGTATCTGCAAGAACGCCAGCCCAGATTTAGCTAGCAGGCAAAGCTGAGTACACTACACGAAAAAGCCCCCTCACCAGTACGGCAAGGGGGCTTTTTCGTAGAGTGTTAACGGCGGCGTTACAGCGGTGTTACTGCGCTACCGCTAGGCTCAGTGGCGGCGCCGGTAGCGCCATTCTGGTCCTTGTCCATACCGGGTAGGTTCAGATCGGGCAGGTCGTTGCCGAGTGGGACACCCGGGTGCTCCTGCTTCCGCTCGCTTAGCGTCTCGCTCCGGTCGGTGCCGGCCATGTGTGCCTGGTAGGTCGTCTGGCTGTCGAAGGGACGAGGACCCACGAGGCGTACCAAGTCATCTTGCAGCAAAATCTCCTTTTCCAGCAGCTCCTTGGCAATTACCTCCAGTTCGTGCCGGCGTTCCGTCAGCAGTTCCTTGGTCCGGATGTAGGCCTGCTCGATAATGGTGCGTACTTCCTCGTCAATCATCTGCGAGGTAGCCTCCGAGTAAGGCTTCGTGAAGCCATACTCGTTTTGGCCTTTGGAGTCGTAGAACGACACGTTGCCGAGCTTGGCGTTCATGCCATACATGGTCACGATGCTGTAAGCCGTTTTCGTGATGCGCTCCAGGTCAGAGAGGGCACCGGTCGAAATTTTACCAAACACCAATTCTTCCGCGGCGCGGCCGCCCAGCGTCATGCACATTTCGTCCATGAGTTGCTCGGTGTTGTAGAGGAACTGCTCACGCGGCAGATACTGCGCGTAACCCAGCGCCGCTACCCCGCGGGGCACGATGCTTACTTTCACCAGCGGATCGGCGTGCTCCAGAAACCAGCCCGCAATGGCGTGACCAGCTTCGTGGTAGGCAACTACCTTTTTCTCGCCGGGGCTGATGATTTTGTTTTTCTTCTCCAGACCGCCAATTACCCGGTCCACGGCATCGGTGAAGTCCTGCATGGTCACCATCTTCTTGTCGCGGCGGGCGGCAATCAGGGCGGCTTCATTGCAGACGTTGGCAATTTCGGCGCCGGCAAAGCCGGGCGTTTGGGCGGCCAGCTTCTTGGCTTCTACATCGGGGCCCAGGGTCAGCGGCTTCAGGTGCACATTGAAGATCTGGGTGCGGCCGTTGATGTCTGGCTTGTCGATGCTGATCTGGCGGTCAAAGCGGCCGGGACGCAGCAGGGCCGAGTCCAGGGTATCGGGGCGGTTGGTAGCGGCCAGGATAATTACCCCGGAATCGGTACCGAAACCGTCCATTTCTACCAGTAGGGAGTTCAGGGTGTTTTCCCGCTCATCGTTGCCGCCAGGCACGTTGCCGCGGGAGCGGGAGCGACCAATGGCGTCAATTTCATCGATAAAGATGATGCACGGCGCTTTGGCTTTGGCCTGCTTGAACAGGTCCCGCACCCGGGCAGCACCTACCCCCACGAACATTTCCACAAAGTCGGAACCCGACAGGGAGAAGAACGGCACGTCGGCTTCACCGGCTACGGCCTTGGCCAGCAGGGTTTTACCCGTACCGGGAGGTCCTACCAGCAGGGCGCCCTTCGGGATTTTACCGCCGAGGATGGTGAATTTCGAGGGGTTTTTAAGGAACTCCACGATTTCCTGCACTTCCTCTTTGGCTTCTTCCAGGCCGGCTACGTCCTTAAAGGTAATCTTCACCTTGTCGCCACCTTCAAACAACGCCGCGCGCGACTTACCAATGTTGAAGATCTGACCACCCGGCCCACCTGCCCCACTCATGCGGCGCATCAGGAACCAGAAGCCCACGAACAGGATAATCATGAAGCCCCAGGTAGTGATGTACTCGCTGTAACCAGTCCGGTCTACAACCTTAAGTCCTACCTGACGTTCAGCCGGCAAAGTTGCCTGCACTTTATCTAAGTCTTCCTTAAAGAGCTTGCCATCTACTACCCGAAAGCCATACTGAGCACCCTGGTCCATGGAAAGCGGACCGCGGCGCTTCAGCTCGGCATCATAAGGAGCTTTTTTAGTAGCCTCCGAGGTCAGCGTCACCTCTACCTGCTTGTCGTTCACGAGCGTGACGTCGCGCACGTCGCCGGCCGAAAGCATTTGCTCGAAGCGCTTTTGCGTAATTTCAATGACGGGGTTGCTGCGCGAGAGGTACACCATCCCGAGGATGAGCACCACCAAGCCTGTCAGCACCCACAGCTGCATCCCAGGCCGTGGCGCGGGATTAGGCAGCATAGGTTTTTTCTTTTTTGGCGTCGTATCAGACATGAATTGAGGTTGCTAAGACAAGAAACAAAGGCGCAACACGCCACTTGAATGATTGTTGGCGCATCCGCCAGTATTTTGCAAGACGCCGTGGGGTGAGTTTTACCTTACCACCGCCGGAGTTTCCTCTTCCTCCACGTACGTGATCTGCGCGTCGCCCCACAACTCTTCCAAGCCGTAGAACTGACGCCGGTCACGCAGGAAGACGTGCACTACTACATCCACGTAGTCAAGCAGAACCCACTCGCGGTTCATGCGCCCTTCGGTTTGCCAAGGGTTCTGACCAGTGAGCTTTTCTACCTCCTCCTCTACCGAGCGGGCAATAGCGTCAATTTGCGTATCTGAAGAAGCCGAGCAGATTATAAAATAATCGGCGACGGCGTTTTTGAGGTCTTTGAGGTTGAGTACCACGATATCGGCTGCTTTCTTCTCTTGCATGCCGCGCACTACTACATCTGCCAACTTGTCCGAATCCTGCCGAACCAGGGTACTTTTCATGGGGTATTGTTAGGTTTGAACGTCACAAAGTACGAAAAACACGTGGAGGCTATATCCCCCCAAACGCTCTTCACGGGCCAACAGCTTGTCTGGTTGCCCGAATGCCCCTCGACGAACACCGAGGCACACCAGCTAGCTGTCCAAAACCGGGCCACGGACGGCTGTTGCGTCATTACCGACAAACAGACTGCCGGCCGGGGCCAACGGGGCAACCAATGGGAGGCCGCACCGGGAGAAAACCTGACGCTTTCGGTAGTGTGGCACCCTGGTTTTCTGCCGGCCGCCGATCAGTTTTTGCTGAGCCAAGCCGTGGCCCTGGCAGTGCATGATTGGCTGACGGTCCTGCTTGGCCCTGATCCGGCCTTGCGGGTGAAATGGCCGAACGATATTTTCTTCGGCCCGCATAAGCTAGGGGGCATTCTGATTGAGAACACACTTAGCGGCCCGAAGATTCAGCATAGTATCGTAGGAATTGGATTAAATATTAATCAGCGGGAGTTTGGCGTGCCGACTGCTACCTCTCTGACCCGCTTAACCGGGCGAGCCTATGAGCTGCCGACACTAGCAGCCCGGCTGCTGGAAAGCTTGGAGCGCCGGTATCTGCAGCTCCGGGCGGGGCGGGTAGGGGCGCTGCGCACGGAGTATCTGCGGGTACTTTACCGGTTTCAGGAGGAGCACGAGTATGAGACAGGCGGCCGCCTGATAAAAGGCCAGATTATGGGCGTCGACGAGGCGGGCCGCTTAGCTCTTGCTGTCAACGACCAACTGCATTATTTTGATTTAAAAGAAATTCGCTATATATAAGCTCACAATAGCATTACTCGGGTTGACACCGCCGAAATCTGCCTATTTTACTCGGAGCCGGCCATCAGCCCAAGGCATTGAGCCGTTGGTATTTCAACCCGATCTGTTTAAATTTTATTACATTCACCCTCAACTATTTACTTCAGCATATCGTAAGTTTACTTAAACCTATATGCAACCTTATCCTCTAACCGGACATCTGGCTGGCAAACCTACCCTGGCAACAAGGCACGGTAGTTGTCATTCCAAGTGGCAGCAGCCTGTTCTGCCGCTTTGTCCCTTCGAGGATATTCCCTCCTATTTGATTCCACCGCACTCTTTGTTTGTGCGCCCCAGACGCCGCCTGAATGCCATGAAACTTACTACGCGTTTTTTCCCTGTTCTGCTGCTGCTGTTGTGGCAATTGCCTTTGCTGGCAGCCACCGTTCGGCTGAAAGCGGCGACGGCTCGCCACGCTTCGTCCCGCGCGGTTACTACTTGGCAGCAGGTGAGCCCCAGTGCGGCCCTTACCTCGGCAGCGGCCAGAACGCTTGCTCCAGCGCTTTCTGTTTATCCTAACCCGTCGCGGGGCCTGATTACCATATCCGTGGGCCAGAAGCTTCCCTGGGCTGATTACAAGCTACGGCTCAGCAACGTTATTGGGCGGGAAGTCCGTAGCGTAGGGCTGCGGCCCGAAGCGGCCGATGGCGGCATGAATTTGAACCTTTCGGACCTGCCCCCGGGTATGTATTTTTACAGCTTGGTGCAGAATGATAAGGTGGTTTCAACCAAACGCCTTATGCTACAGAACTAAGACTTCCCGTAAGTCTACATAGAAAAGCAGCCTGCTCCCAGGCTGCTTTTTTTTGTGGCCGAGTGCTTCCCGCAGTAGAAACTAGCCGGGATACGCAACCTGCCTGCCGCCTCTCGCTACTTATTCTCTACTTTTGATCTTTCACTGATTTCCTTTCCGGACCTTAAAAACCCGTCGTTCAGCAGCGGGCTGGCCGTGGTCAGCCTCACTTTATTTCGTATGCGGAGTTACAAAAGCCTGAATAACCTAGTTGGGTGGCTGGTATTTGCCATTGCTACCCTTACCTACCTGCTCACGCTGGAGCCCACGGCTTCTTTTTGGGACTGCGGCGAGTTTATTGCCTGCTCCTACAAGCTGCTGGTGCCCCACCCACCCGGCGCCCCTACCTTCCTCCTGCTAGGTCGCTTGTTTTCCCTGCTTTCCTTTGGCGATGTGACCAAGGTGTCGGTGCTGGTCAATGCCTTGTCAGCGCTTAGCTCGTCGTTCACGGTGCTTTTCCTGTTCTGGATTATCACTATGCTGGCCAAGAAGCTGGTGCTGCACCGCCCCGGCATGCACGACGACCGGAATCTGGAGCCTACCTTCGGTCAGACTCTCCTGATTTTAGGGGCTGGCGCCGTGGGAGCCCTGGCCTACGCCTTCTCCGATTCGTTCTGGTTTAATGCCGTGGAGGCCGAGGTGTACGCCATGTCGTCGTTGTGCACGGCGGCCGTGGTGTGGCTGATGCTAAAGTGGGAAAACCGCGCCGACGAAGCCGATTCCGACCGGTGGCTGGTGCTCATTGCCTACGTGATTGGCCTGAGCATCGGGGTGCACTTGCTGAACCTGCTGGCTATTCCGGCCCTGGGTTTCATTTACTACTACCGGCGCACCCAAAACCCAACCACCAAGGGCGGCATCATTACGCTGGTTCTCAGCAGCGTAATTGTGGGGCTGATTCTGGCCGGCATTATCCCTGGCCTGCCTACCCTGGCGGGCGCTTTTGAGGTGTTCTTTATTAATTCCTTCGGCCTGCCCTTTAACTCCGGGCTGGTGATTTTCCTGCTGCTGTTCGTGGGGCTGATCTGGTTTGGTTTCCGGCAGTCGTTTAAGCGTCGCAGCCGCTTGCTGAACACCGTGATGCTGAGCTTCGTGTTCATCCTGATTGGCTACTCTAGCTACCTGATTGTGCCGATCCGCAGCTCTTACCACCCTACCATCAACGAAAATGCCCCGGAGGATGTCCTGTCCTTCGTGAGCTACTTGAAGCGCGAACAATACGGCGACCGGCCCCTGCTTTACGGCCCGCAGTTCAACGCCCAGCCCATTGCTCAGGAAGACGGTGCGCCGCGCTATGTGCGCCAGGGCGACCAGTACGTGGTGGCCGAATACCGGCCGGTGTTGCAGTACCAGCCCGGCGACAAGATGCTGCTTCCGCGCCTGTACAGCAATGATCCGCTCCACCTGTACAACTATAAAAAGTGGGTGGATATTCAGGACGGCGTGAAGCCTACGATGGGTCAGAACCTGTCGTTCCTGTTCAAGTACCAGATGGGCCACATGTTCTGGCGCTACTTCATGTGGAACTACGTGGGCCGCGAGGGCGACATTCAGCAGTCGGGTATTTTGTGGGGTAGCCGGGCCGGTGCGGGTTTGCCGGAGCGTATTGCCGACAGCCCCGCCCGCAACGCCTTCTTCGCCCTGCCCCTAATTCTGGGTTTGCTGGGCCTGTTCTTCCAGGTGCGCCGCGACGGGCGCAACGCCCTGGTGGTAGGGTTGCTGTTTCTGCTTACGGGCTTGGCCATTGTGGTGTACCTGAACCAGCCCCCCATTGAGCCCCGCGAGCGGGACTACACCTTTGCCGGCGCCACCTTCGCCTTCGCCATCTGGATTGGGCTGGGCGTGCTGGCCCTGGCCGAGCTGCTGGAAAAAGCGGTGAAGTCGGAAACGGCGCGGGCCGGCGTGGTCACGCTGCTAGGCCTGGTGGTGCCGGGCATCATGGTAGCCCAGGGCTGGGACGACCACGACCGTTCGGACCGTTACAACTCCGTAGATTCGGCCAAGAACCTGCTGAACTCTCTGGCGCCCAATGCCATTGTATTCACGAACGGCGACAACGACACCTTCCCGCTCTGGTACGCCCAAGAGGTGGAAGGCGTGCGTACCGACGTGCGCGTGGCCGTACTCAGCTACCTGAACACCGATTGGTACATCGACCAGATGAAGCGCCGCTCGTACCAGTCGCAGCCCCTGCCCATTTCAATGGAGAATGCCAACTACAAGCAGGGCACCAATGACTACCTCCCTTACGCCGAAAACCCATCGGTAAAGGACATCGACGTGCGCCAGTTTATGCAGTTGGTAAACCAGAACAGCCAGCTCTTACAGGTAAGCTACGGCGACGGCTCGAAGTCCCTACTGTCCTTCCCTTCCCGCAAGTTTTACCTGCCCATTGACACGGCGGCCGTGGCGAAGATGGGCATTATTCCGGCTGACCGCCGCGACCAACTGGTGCCACGCATGGAGTGGGAAGTAGGCAAGAGCGCCATTGAGAAGAAAAGCTTGGTGATTCTGGACATTCTGGCGACCAACAACTGGCAGCGCCCGGTGTACTTCTCCAGCACCGTCGACTCGCGCGACTTCATGGGCCTGCAGCCCTACTTCCAGCTGGATGGCATGGCCTACCGCATCCTGCCGGCCAAAGACCCGAACTACGACCCCAAGGGTGGCGGCGACGAAGGCTACGTGGCCACGGAGCTGATGTACGACAACCTGATGAAGAAATTTGCCTTCCGGGGCCTGAACAACCCGAACATCTTCTACGACGAAAACAACCTGCGCTTCCCGGCCAACTACCGCGACAAATTCTCGCGTCTGGCCAATAGCCTGCTCGCTCAGGGCGACAAAGCCCGCGCCAAGCAGGTACTGGACAAGGCCTTCGAGGTGATGCCCGACAAAGCCATTCCGTATGATTACTACGTGCCGCAGTTTATTCCGGCCCTGGTAGCGGTAGGCGAAAAAGACCGCGCCAACGAAATCATGGACACCATGACGGGCCGCGCCGAGCGGGCTCTGGCTTACTACAGCACCCACAACAGTGCCCTGTTCGACCAGGAGTTTCAGACGTACCTGATGTCCTTGAACAGCATCGGCCGCGCCGCTGAGCAGATCGGTGACCAGCAGCGCGCCACTAAGGCTATTAACCTGCTTAAGCAGTACTACCAACGTTAAACTGCATAGTTTTTGCCGCGCAGAAGCCGGCTCCAGCAATGGGGCCGGCTTCTTTCGTTAGAAAGCCTACCTTGCCCTCCTACCTCCTTTCCTGCTCCCGCTCGTGAAACCGTTCTACTACCTAGTACTCATGCTCCTGGGCTTGGGGAGCAGCCTGCCGCTGGCAGCTGCGCCGCGCCGGGACTTTGCCGCCCAGTACCGGCCCGACCGGCGCATTGTAGTGGACACCCGGCGGGAGGGCGACAGTGTGCGGCTCTACCTGCGCTTTCCTAGCGCTCGTCTGCTCCGGCGGGGTTTCCCGTTGCACGTTGCTTTATGGAACGATTACGACGCCAAGCGGGTGCTGTGGCAGGATACCGTACGTCATGCTGCGCGCCGTCTGCGCCGCGAGGGCGAAGCGGCCACCCTTGATTTCTGCCTGCCCCTAACCCGGCTCCGAGTAGGGCAAGTACTTAGCCTGGCTACGGGCCCGGCCGATGAAGCCGCTTCGGGCGAGGCCGCCTGGGTGCGCCTGACGCCGGAGCATTTGTCCCGGTCTTTTATCTTAACCGATTCGGTGGGCCAGCCACTGCTGCGCCACTACGTGCGAGCCGGCGAGCCTTTTATGATTGACTCCTACGGCGCCGACCTGAGCGTGCAGGCTTACCGTTATCCGCTCAGCTCCTTGGCGGCCGCCCCGCCCATGGCCGGGCCCGGCGCCCTACCCGCCCAGCCGCGCAAGCTCAGCGCCCAGGACTCGGTGCGCTACCGGGCCGGCAGCTTGCTACGGTTTCAAGCAGGGTTATACTTGCTGCGGGTTAGGGAGCAGGAGCCGCGCAGTGGGCTGCTGGTGGAGGACAACACCTTCCCGGCCCTGACTTCGGCCGATGAGCTGATTGCGCCCCTGATCTACCTGACGACTTCAGCGGAGCGTAAGAAACTGTTTGATGCTCCCGACCCGAAGAAAGCCGTGGACCAGTTCTGGCTTACCGTGGCGGGCAACAACCAACCCATTGCTCGCCAGCTGATTCGCACCTACTATGGCCGCGTGCAGGAGGCCAACCAGCTTTTTTCCGCTCATAAAGCCGGCTGGCTTTCCGACCGGGGGATGCTGTATCTGGTGCTGGGGCCACCGGAAACCGTGTACCGGGAGGCCGGCGAAGAGCGGTGGCTTTACCGGGCCGATCAGGGAATGGGCGGAACCTTCGTGTTCCGCGCTAAACCCAGTACCTTTGCCCCCGACAACTATGAACTGGTGCGCCGCCCCGAGTACGAACAACTCTGGTATGCCGCCGTGGAGCAATGGAGAAAAGGACGAACCGCCCGCCCCGGCCGCTAACTGAGCGCCGCCAATTTTTTGATTCTGAAAACCGCCCCGTTCCTAACCGGCGGCCGGCTCCGCGTGAGCGGGAGCAAGAGGGCCGCGCCGACGAAGGCCGGTTTGAGGGCAGCCGTTCCGAAGAAGGGCGTTACGAGGGCAGCCGCGCCGAGGCAGGCCGCTACGAAGGCAGCCGCTCAGACAAGCCGCGCTACCCCCACCGTCCCGCCCAGGACCGCAGCATCGATATGATTTTCGGGCTCCGGCCTATTCTGGAAGCCCTGAACGCGGGCCGTACGCTGGATAAGATCTTCCTGCTGCGCGGCACGAAGAATTCCATGACCCAGGACATTACGGCGCTGGCCAAAACGGCCAACATTCCGGTGTCGATGGTGCCGGTAGAAAAGCTCGACGGCATTACCCGCAAAAACCACCAGGGCGCTGTTGCCTACGTGTCGCCGATTGAGTACATGCCCCTGGACAGCATTCTGGCCGGTTTGTACGAGGAAGGCAAAACCCCGCTCCTGCTGGTGCTGGACCGCATCACGGACGTGCGCAACTTCGGCTCCATTGCCCGCAACGCCGAGTGTATGGGCGTACACGCCATTGTAGTGCCCAGCCGCGGGGCCGCCCAGGTCAACGGCGACGCGCTGAAAACCTCGGCCGGCGCCCTGAACCTGATTCCGGTGTGCCGGGAGCCTAACCTGAAGGATACCCTAACGTTCCTGCGCGAGTCGGGGGTGCAGGTAGTGGCCTGCACGGAGAAATCCGACGCCAGCCTGGAAGCCGGAACCGTGGACCTGACGGGTCCTCTGGCCATTCTGATGGGTAGCGAAGAGGACGGTATCAGCCCCGAGTACCTGCGCCTCGCCGACCACAAGCTGCGCATCCCCATGGCTGGCCAGATCAGCTCCCTCAACGTGTCGGTAGCCAGCGGCATCATGCTCTACGAAGTGCTACGCCAACGCCTCGTGAAGCAGTAGAAAGACATAGTTAAAATAAAAGAGTAAACCGGCTGTCATCCTGAGCGGGAGCCAAGGACCTTATCACATTAGCACGAGTCGTGTCCCGATTATCGTTCTAAGTTGATAAGGTCCTTGCTGCGTCAGGATGGCAGCCGGTTTGATTTCTAGCTCTAGACTCCTAATTATAGCCTACGCCCTTTTTGGACTTCACATCGGCTACGAATTCTTTGACGCGCTGTTCTTCGGTGCGCTTGCAGATCAGCAGCACGTTGTCGTACTCGGCCACGATGTAGCCTTCCAGGCCTTGCACTACTACCAGGCGCTCGGGTGGGGTTTTAATGACGCACTCACTTGTGTCGTAGAGCAGGGCATTGCCGTCTACTACGTTTTCGTCGGCGTCGTGGTGGCCCATGCGGTGCAGGGAATCCCAGGTGCCCAGGTCGCTCCAGCCAAAGTCGGCGGGCAGCACGTACACGTTGTCGGCCTTTTCCATCACCCCGTAGTCGATGCTGATGTTACGGCAGCGCGTGTAGGCCCGGGAAATAAAGTTCTCCTCCTGAGGAGTTCCCAACTCGTTCCAGCCTTCATCAAATACTTCTGCAATGTCGCTTAGGTAGTGATGAAAGGCTTGGATAATGGCATCGGCGCGCCACACGAACAAGCCCGAGTTCCACAGGAAGTCGCCGCTGGTCACGAACATCTTGGCCAGCTCCAGATTGGGCTTCTCGGTGAAGGTTTTCACCTTCCGCAGTTCCTGGGGGAAAACGCCGTCCTCGTGCCCGGGAGCGGTTTGCACGTGCTGGGGCTGCACTGGCTCGTCAATAAACTGAATGTAGCCGTAGCCGGTATCGGGGCGGGAAGGCTGGATGCCGAGGGTGATGAGCACGTTGTGGGTGCGGGCCCCGTCGAGCGCCGTGCGAATGGCGGCCCGAAAGTTTTCCTCGTGCATGACGGCGTGGTCGGCAGGCGTTACCACAATAATGGCCTCCGGGTCGCGCTGGGCAATGCGGTAGCTGGCGTAAGCAATGCAGGGTGCGGTGTTCCGCCCAATCGGCTCGCCCAAAATCTGATCCGCCGGCAGCTCCGGTAGGTGCTGCTGGACCAGTTCGGTATAGTCGCGGTTTGTGACCACGAAGACGTTGCTGGGCGGACAAATGCCCCGGAACCGGTCTACGGTAAGTTGGAGCATGGAGCGCCCCAGTCCTAGGACGTCATGAAACTGTTTGGGATGATGCGTGCGGCTAAAGGGCCAGAAGCGGCTGCCAATGCCGCCAGCCATCACAACGAGATACGTATGCTGTTCCATCGAAGCCGGACGTGAAGCCCGCGTTTAGCAAGAAGATGTAAGCTCTATAAAAGCCCAAACAGAGAAGCCTAAGCTGGTCACGAGAAGCGTAAAATGTACCAATAAGCAGCTTATTCTCTACCATGTCTTTGGACAATGATAGCGGAATATTTGGTATATATAATAATTCTTGTAAATTATTTAATTATACTCATTAACCCTCAGCCACATCTGTTTGCGGCAACCAAGGCTACTGAGCAGCTCCGTTGACCCAGCTGTTACACTAATCCTTCACGCAGCAAATCATGCAAATGGATAAAGCCCGCGAAGCGCCCCTGCTCCGTTACTACCAGTTGGGTGATGTTGCGGTCTTGCATGCGGGTAAGGGCTTCCGCGGCAAAGTCGTCCACATCAATGGTAACGGGGGCGGGCGTCAGGATGTCGCGGGCCCGCACTGCTTCCAAACGGCCCTCAAACGTAGTCAGCATTCGGCGCAGGTCGCCGTCGGTGATAATGCCGATAAGGGCATTGCTGCCGTCCAGCACGGCCGTAGCGCCCAGGCGCTTACCCGAAATTTCCAGAATAATTTCTTTGAGCGGAGCCGTGTCCACTACGTGCGGCTGCTGGTTTTGCCGGCTCAGGTCGCCCACTTTCAGGTAGAGCTGCTTGCCGAGCGTGCCGCCGGGGTGCAGGCGGGCAAAATCCTGGCGGCTGAAGTCGCGGCACTCCAGCAGGCACACGGCCAGCGCGTCGCCCAGGGCCAGGGCCGCGGTAGTGCTGGTAGTGGGAGCTAGGTTGTGCGGGCAGGCTTCGCGCTCCACGGGAGCGTGTAGAATGTAGTTGGCTTGCACCGCCAGGTAAGACTCGGCGTTGCTGACCAGGGCCGCCAGCGGTACTTCTTTGCGCTTGAGCAAGGGCACTAACACCTTGATTTCGGGCGTGTCACCGCTCTTGCTGATGGCAATAACAAAGTCCTCGGCCTGAATCATGCCCAGGTCGCCGTGGATAGCATCGGCGGCGTGCATGAACAGGGCCGGCGTACCCGTGGAGTTGAAGGTAGCCACCATTTTAGCCGCAATATGGGCGCTCTTCCCAATGCCGGTCACAACCACCCTACCCCGTAAAGAGAGAATGGCTTCTACGCATTGTGCAAAATCAGGAGTGCGAGCCAAGGCGTCGGCAACTCCCTGAATTGCTTCAGCTTCTTGCTGAAGCACTTTTTTTGCAAGTAAGTTGAGTTCGTTCTGCGGTTTCAATCTAAATTTGATATTGCGTATCGGAAGCTGAACAGTGTCGGTGATTCTGGGGTTGGCCCCAATTCTTTACCTCTTTCGCTTAGCGCCGAATACCATAAAATCCTTAGATTGAGTAAGCAACACGTTATGTTGTCTATCCAATCTACCACCCCAATTGAGTAAGTGAGGATGTCCATGCCAGCCGTGAAACAACAAGTGCAGCAAGAGGCTGATTTGAAAGGCAAGTTAAAGGAAGTTTTCGGGTACGGTCAGTTCCGGGGCGTACAGGAAGACATCATTCAGAACGTTATTGCGGGCAATAACACGTTCGTTATCATGCCTACGGGCGCCGGCAAAAGCCTGTGCTATCAGCTCCCCGCACTGGTGTTGCCGGGCACGGCCATCGTCATTTCGCCCCTTATTGCCCTGATGAAAAATCAGGTAGATCAGTTGAACGCCTTCGGGGTGAACGCGCAGTTTCTGAACTCGACCTTGTCGAAATCAGAGATGAACAAGGTAAAAAAGGACGTGATTAGCGGCGAGGTGAAGCTGCTCTACGTGGCGCCCGAAAGCCTGACCAAAGACGAAACCATCGAATTCCTCAACAAGGCCACCATCAGCTTCGTGGCCATTGACGAGGCGCACTGCATTTCGGAGTGGGGCCACGACTTCCGGCCTGAATACCGCAAGATTCGCAGCATCATTGATGGGCTGGGCGTGCAGGTGCCCATCATTGCCCTCACGGCCACGGCTACCCCTAAGGTGCAGCAGGACATTCAGAAGAACCTGCAGATGGATGATGCGTCGGTATTCAAGACCTCCTTCAACCGTACCAACCTCTACTACGAGGTCCGACCCAAGCACAACACCAAAAAGCAGCTGATTCAGTACGTGAAGCTGCGCAAGGGCCAGGCCGGCATTGTATACTGCCTCAGCCGCAAGAAGGTAGAGGAAATTGCCGAGCTGCTGAAGGTCAACGACGTGCGGGCCCTCCCCTACCACGCCGGCCTCGACCCGCACGTGCGCATGGCCAACCAGGACGCCTTCCTGAATGAAGATTGCGACGTGATTGTGGCCACCATTGCTTTCGGCATGGGCATCGATAAGCCCGACGTGCGCTTCGTGATTCACTACGACACGCCCAAGAGTATTGAGGGCTACTACCAGGAAACCGGCCGCGGCGGCCGCGACGGGCTGGAAGGTGACTGCCTGATGTTCTACAGCTACGACGACATTGTAAAGCTGGAGAAGTTCAACAAGGACAAGCCCGTAACGGAGCGCGACAACTCCAAGCTGCTGCTCCAGGAAATGGCTAACTACGCCGACTCGGCGGTGTGCCGGCGCAAGCAGCTGCTGCACTACTTCGGCGAGCATTTCGAGAAGGACTGTGGCTTTTGCGACAACTGCAAGCACCCTAAGGAGCGTTTCGAAGCCAAGCACGAAGTATGCATGGCCCTGAAAGCGGTAGTGCAGACCGACGAGCGGTTTGGCCTCGACCACATTGGCACCGTGCTGATGGGCATGAACAACCCGCACGTAGAAAGCTACGGCCACGACAAGCTACCCGTATACGGTCAGGGCAAAGACCACGACGCCCAGTTCTGGCACTCTCTCTTGCGCCAGACGCTCCTCAGTGGTTACTTGGAAAAGGACATCGAAAACTTTGGCGTGGTGAAGATTACGGCCAAGGGCATTGACTTCATTGAAAATCCGCATTCAATCAAGCTCACCAAGGACCATAACTACGAGGAAGAGGTGAAAGAGGAACAGGAACAAGAGGAAGTTCAGCAGGCCGCCGGTCATGATGAGGCCCTGTTTGAGATGCTGAAGGCCCTGCGCAAGAAGGTAGCCCAGCAGAAAAATCTGCCCCCCTACGTGCTATTTCAGGACCCGAGCCTGAAGGAAATGGCGACGACCTTCCCCACCAAAATGGACGACCTGGCCCACGTGTCGGGGGTAGGCCAGGGCAAGGCCCAGAAGTTTGGCGCTCCCTTCCTGGCCCTGATCCAGAAGTACGTGGACGAGAATGACATTGTCACGGCCGCCGACGTGGTGGTGAAATCGGCCGTAAACAAGTCAAAAATCAAGATTTACATCATCCAGCAGATCGACAAGAAGATGGACCTGGAGGAAATTGCTTCCTCCAAGGGCATTGACATGCGGGAGCTGATGGAGGAAATCGAGCACATCTGCTACGCCGGCACCAAGCTCAACCTTGACTACTATATCAACGGGGTGCTCGACGAGGAGCGGCAGGAGGAGATTTACGACTACTTCATGACGGCCCAGACGGACAACATTGCCGCCGCCCTCAAGGAACTCGGCACCGACGACTACACCGAGGAAGACTTGCGTCTGATGCGCATCAAATTCCTGAGTGAGGTAGCCAACTAAATCACGGATTTAGACGGATTTTTCGGATTACACGGATTTTGGGCACAAGGTGCTGTAGCAAAAAGCCCCGCCGGTTGGCGGGGCTTTTTGGTGCGCGGTGGGGTAGCGGTGCTGCGTAGTGGCCGGGCCGAAACGGCCGTTTTCAGAATGTGTACTTTTGGTGGGCAGGTAGCTTTTCCCGATTTTCTGATGGTACAGTACATTCTTGGTATCAATTGCAGCGGCTTTCATTCCTCGGCGTGTTTGCTGGGGCCCGATGGGCGGGTGCGGGTAGCCATTGCCGAGGAACGGCTAAGCCGGGTGAAACAGGATAAGTCGTTTCCGCGCCTGGCCATCCGGTATTGCTGCGAGGCGGCCGGGATTGAGCTGACGGACGTTGCCGACGTATTCATCGGCTGGAATCCGGCTCCTTACCTGCTTCAGCCCCAGCAAACCCTGGCCGATGCCTTCCAGAACCGTGGCAAGCTGGCCCAGCTCACCCTCAATGAGTTGGCCGCCCTGCAAGGTGGCGTCAGCAGCATCGGCCAAACGCTGACGGGCGCAGCAGGCACCCCCATGCGCCTGCATTACGTGGACCACCACCGCGCCCACCTGGCCAATGCCTTGCTGCAATCGGGCTTCGCGGAGGCCGACTTTTTTGTGGCCGACGGCTTTGGCGAAACCACCACGGGACTGATGGGAACGGTTACGGCGGCGGGCTTGCAGGAACTGGCCGCTAACCGCACACCTCATTCGCTGGGGCTGTTTTACGGCGCTTTCACCGAATTTCTGGGTTTCCGCCCCAACGGCGACGAGTGGAAGATTATGGCCCTGGCCGCGCGCGGCAACCCGCAGACGTACTACGAGGCGTTGCGGCCCCTGATTCAGGTAAACGGCCTGCACTTTGAGCTAGACCTGCGCTACTTTGAGTTCTTCCTGTTTTTCACGCCCCACTATTACTCGCCCAAGCTGGTGGAGCTGCTTGGCCCGGCCCTACCTGCCGGGGCCGGGCCCACCCAGCGCGAGTTTGATATTGTGGCCGCCGTGCAGCGTATCACCGAAGAGGTAGTGTTTGAGCTGCTCGGCAACCTGCACGCCCGCACCGGTCAGCGCCGGCTGGTGCTGGGGGGCGGGCTGCTGATGAACTCCGTGCTCAACGGCAAGCTCACCAGGCACACTCCCTACCAGGAAATTTTCATTGGCGCTACCCCCGACGATACGGGCATCAGCGTGGGCAGTGCTCTGTACGGTCGGCAGTATGTGCTCAACCTGCCGGCTGAGTTACGCCCGGCCAGCACCCATAACTTCTTTGGCCGCGAATACGCAGTGGTCGAAATTGAAGCGGAGCTGCGGCGCCGCAAGCTGACCTATGACTGCCCGCCTGACCTTATCGAAGCTACGGCGGCTTTGCTTCATGAAGGACGGGTAGTGGGCTGGTTTCAGGGAGCTTCGGAGCTGGGCCAGCGTGCCCTGGGGCACCGGAGCATTTTGGCAAACCCTACCCTGCCCGACATGAAAGCCCGGGTAAATGCCAGCATCAAATACCGCGAAGCCTTCCGGCCCTTTGCCCCCGCCGTGCCCCAGGAGCGGCAAGCCGAGTTCTTCGAGGTGCCAGCGGGCGAAACTGCCTTCTTTATGGAGAAAGTGTTTCCGCTGCTCCCGCCGGCCCGGCAGCGCCTGCCGGCCGTCACGCACGACGACGGCACGGGCCGGCTCCAGAGCGTCCGGGCCGACGATAACGCGCTGTTTCACGAGTTGCTGCTGGCCTTTGAAAAGCGCAGTGGCGTGCCGGTATTGCTAAACACGTCCTTTAACCTTAACGGTATGCCCATGGTGGAGTCGCCCGCCGACGCCCTGGATTGCTACCTGCGCTCCGGCCTCGATGCCTTGGTGCTGGGGCCATATCTGCTGCGGAAATAAGCTGACACCCATCCTGTGTTCAACCGAAAAGCCCGTCACAACGAACGTTGTAACGGGCTTTTGCTGGCCTTAGGCCCTCTTGCTACTAAAGCAAAAGCAGCGCATGGAGTTTAGCAGTGCTCCTCGAAGGCGCCCTGCAGGTTGTTGACGATGCGCATCAAATCATTGCCTTCGATGTGGTAGCGCTCAATCATGTGCACCAGCTCGCCATCTTTGAAGAGGGCAATGCAGGGGCTGCTGGGTGGGTAGGGCAGCATATGCTCGCGCGCCTTGGCTACGGCTTCCGTTTCCATACCGGCAAATACCGTTACCAGTTTGGCCGGCTTCTTATCGGAGCTGGAAACGGCCATTTTCAGGGCAGGGCGGGCTTTGGCGGCGGCGCAACCACACACCGAGTTAACGGCCACCAGCACGGTACCGCTCTGCTCATTGAGCACCGTGTCAACTTCTTCGGGGGTCATCAGCTGCTCGAAACCGGCCTCAACGAGGTCCTGACGAATCGGCGCTACCATGTATTCGGGATACGTGGCCATAGGTGAAAGCTAGGCTTTAAGGTGAACTATTCCGACGACGGGAAGGCCGGCGGCAGCACGAAATTACGCAACTGCCGCCGCACTGCCACGGTCGGCGTATAGAACCACGAACTAAGCCCGGAAGTTTACTTTCCCCAAAAGCTTGGTCCGGCAATTGCGGGTAGTTTTTTCATTCTCTGTTGTTTACTGCTATGACCTACGCCACCTTCCTTGCCTCGCAGACTCAACCGCAGCCGCCCACGGGCCTCTCGCCCCTGCTGCTAGCCCTCTGGCACGCCGGCCGCGACGAATGGCACCAGGCCCACGACATTGCCCAGGACAATGAGCACGACCCGCTGCAGAACTGGCTGCACGCCTTTTTACACCGCCAGGAAGGCGACCAGGGCAACGCCGCGTACTGGTACCGTCGGGCCGGCCGACCCGCGTTTAGCGGTACCCTGCGCCGGGAATGGGAAGAGCTAGTGCGGACCCAGCTACCTGCTTAGCTAGACTCATAGGCTTTAGGCTGCATACAATAGCCGGGTACATTACATCTTGATAAATTTATACGTATACACATTCATTAGTCTGATTTGCTGCCTATTGCGCAATTAAAATTATATTTATCCCGCGCCGTTGAAACTGGCGGGATGCTATGAAAAAGACACTCTTCTTGTCCGCTACCTTACTGCTGGCAGCCGGGGCAGCCCGGGCCCAGGTAGACACGGTGCGGGCGACTACGCTGCCGCCGGCCCAGCTGGCCGAGAAGCTCTATAACAGCGGAGTAGCCAAGTATAACCAGAAAAGCTACCGGGCCGCTCTGCAGGATTTCGACCGGGCCCTGGCTGCCAAGCCTGACTTCGCCAAAGCCTACTACAACCGCGCCGCCGTGCGCTATGAGCTGAAGGACTACCAGCCCGCCGTGCAGGATTACGACCAGGCCATCAAGCTTGACCCCAGCACCTTTGGTTCTTATTTTGGGCGAGCCCAGGCCCGCGAGGCGCTCAAGCAGCCAGCGGAGGCGGAGCAGGACTACGGCAAAGCCACCGAGCTAAAGGCCGATTACGCCCCAGCCTGGTATTACCGCGGCGCCCTGCGCTTCGAAAAAGCCGACTACCAGGCCGCCAAAGCAGATTTCGATGCCGCTGTCAAGGCCGACCCGACGTACGCCTACGCCTGGCACGACCGGGGTAGTGCCCAGCGTCAGCTGAACAACCTGCCCGCCGCCATTCAGGACTACACCCAGGCCCTCAAGCTGCAACCCGAACTGCTGCCGGCCCTGCTGAACCGGGCCGCTACCCGCCGCCGCGCCGGCGACCTGAAGGGCGCCCTGCAGGATTATAATGACTACCTCGCCAAAAAGCAGGATAATGCCCTAGCCTACACCAACCGCGGCAGCACCCGCTTCGAGCAGGCCGACTACAAAGGCGCCGTGGAAGACTTTAGCAAGGCCGTAGCGCTGGACGCCAGCTATGCCTTCGCCTGGAACAACCGCGCCGCCGCCTACCTCAAACTAGAGGACTACCAGCGCGCCGAAGCCGACGCGACCAAAGCCATTGCCCTGAACGCGCAGTACGCCGAGGCCTACCTCAACCGCGGCCACGCCCGCGAAATGCTCCGCCAGCCCGACGCCGCTTGCCAGGATTGGCGCAAAGCCGCCGAACTGGGCCTGGAAATTGGCAATACCCACGCGGCTAATTCCGGCTGCGGAGCCGAGTAGGAGGAGTAGGAAAGATTGAATAACAACAGAACGTCATGCAGAGGCGGAGCCGAAGCATCTCGCCAGAAGGTAACTCCTTTACTACCACAACCTCAGCACGCGAGATGCTTCGGCTCCGCCTCTGCATGACGACCTATTACGAATTCCTTCTTATGCACAAATATGTACTCGCCCTCCTGCTGCTCTCCGCCCCGGCCACGGCGGCTACGGCCCAGAACGTGGAGTTCAGCAAAGACCAGTTCGGCAACGATAAGGAGGGGCTGAAAACTGCCCAAAAGGAAATAAAGCTGGGCGACGAGTTCTACGACCTGGACCCGCCCCGCTACGAGCAGGCCCTGCCCCACTACCTGGCGGCCCAGAAGTTCAACCCCAATAATGCCCAGCTCAACCTCAAAATCGGGGATAGTTACCTGCACTCCGGCTTTAAGCCCCGGGCCCTGGAGTACTTGCAGAAAGCCTACCAGCTCAACCCCGACGTAGACCCGCGCATCCACTACCTGCTGGGCCGGGGCTTGCACCTGAACGCGAAGTGGGACGAGGCCATTGCCGAGTACAAGCGCGCTACCCCGGCGGCCGGCGCCAAGAACACGGCTGGCTTCACCCAGGAGATTCAAAAGAAAATCCGGGAGTGCGAAAACGGCCGGAAGCTGGCCGCCAAGCCTAGCCGCGTGTTCATTGATAATGCCGGGCCCGGCGTGAACTCGCCCTACCCCGAATACGGCCCCGTAATTACCGCCGATGAATCGGTGATACTGTTTACCTCGCGCCGGCCGGGCTCCACGGGCGACCAGAAAGACCCGGAAACGGGTGGCTTTATGGAGGATATTTACACCAGCACCCGCACTACCCAGGGCAACTGGGTGGGGGCCCGCAACCTGAGCCAGCCGGTGAATACGGAGGGCCACGACGCCACCGTGGGCCTTTCGCCCGACGGGCAGCGGCTGCTGGTGTACCTGGAGGAAAACGGCGGCGACCTGAACGAGGCCAACCTGCGGGGTGCCGAGTGGCGCAAGCCCCAAAAGCTAGGCTCCCGCATCAACTCCAAAGCCCACGAATCGTCGGCGGCCTACACGCCGGACGGGCGCAGCCTGTACTTTGTCACCGACAAGGAAGGCGGCATCGGGGGGCGCGACATTTACCGGATTGAAATTGAGGGCCGGGGGCCGGCCGTGAACCTGGGTTCTACCATCAACACCCAGTACGGGGAGGAAGGCGTGTTTCTGCACCCCGATGGCAAGACCATGTACTTCTCCTCGGAGGGGCACAACTCCATGGGCGGCTACGACATCTTTAAATCGGTGTACCAGAACGGTAAGTGGAGCCCCCCGGAAAATCTGGGCTGGCCCATCAACACGCCCGATGATGACGTGTTTTTCGTGATTTCCGCCTCGGGCCGCCACGGCTACTACTCCTCGTTCCGGGATGACGGGCTGGGCTCCAAAGATATCTACCAGATTACCTTTCTGGGCCCCGAAAAGCCGCCCCTGCTCAGCCAGGAAGACCAGCTGCTGGCCTCGCGCGTGCAGCCGGTAAAGGAGACGCTGTTGGCGCCACCGGTAGCCATTGCCTCGGCCCAGGTAACTATTCTAAAAGGGGTAGTAACCGACGAGGCCAGCAAACAGCCCACGGAAGCTACCATCGACGTTATCGACAATTCCCTGAACCAGGTTATTGCCTCCTTCCAGTCGAATGCGCAGTCGGGCCGCTACCTGGTGTCGTTGCCTTCGGGTGTGAACTACGGCATTGTGGTGCGCAAAGACGGCTACCTGTTCCACTCCGAAAACTTCGATTTGCCGGCCGGAGCGGCGTATTCGGAAGTAGTTAAAGACATTGCCCTCAAGAAGCTGGACGTGGGCGTGAAGGTGGTGCTCAACAACATCTTCTTCGACTTCGACAAAGCCACGCTACGCAAGGAAAGCACCGGAGAGCTGGAGCGCCTGCAGAAGCTGCTCACCGAAACGCCCGCCCTGCGCCTGGAAATTTCGGGCCACACCGATAACGTAGGCAAAGCCGAATACAACAAGGACCTCTCGCAGCGCCGCGCCAAGGCCGTAGTGGATTACCTGGTGACCAAAGGCATCGACAAAGGCCGCCTGACCTTTGCCGGCTACGGCGACGCCCAGCCAGTGGCGCCCAACACCACCAAGGCCGGCCGCCAGCTCAACCGCCGCACCGAGTTCAAAGTAACGGGCAAGTAGTAGGGAAGAAAGGTTTGGGAAGGCTGCGTTGCTGCTCCTTGCCTGGTTTGGCAACCGGCAGCAGCGGCGCAGTCTTCTTCTGCTTGCTGGGTTACCCACCAAGCGGCCTGTTTGCGGGATTCAGCGAGGAAAATCCACTGCCCAGCCAAAGCCCCATAAGCGCCATAGTGCAAGGACGTAACTTGCTGATCATACCCGCTTCGTTCATGCGCTTTTGCCGTTGGTTTGTTCTGCTTTGCCTTTACGGGGCGCTGTTTAGCCCCGCGGCTACGGCCCAGCTACGGCCTGCCCAACGGTTTGTAAAGCAGTTTGGCGCCGCCGACGGCTTGCCTCAGCCCTTCATCTACGCCCTGGCTCAGGACCGCGCCGGTTACCTCTGGATTGGTACCGCCGAGGGCCTGGTGCGCTTCGATGGCGCGGAGTTCGTCACGTTTACTACCGCCGAGGGGCTGGCCGAAGATTTTGTCACCCGCCTGTACGTGCACCCGCGCACCGGCCAGTTGTGGATCGGCCACTACCAGGGCGCGGTGTCGCGCTGGCACGGGCAGCGGCTGCAGCGGGTGTCGGCCCGGGCGGCACGGGCGGCGGGGTTTTCGGCTTCGCGGGGCATTGCGCCGCCCGACACAGGGGTAGCCGCTGCCCCCGGCGCGGTTCCGCTGCAACGGGTGCTGCCGCCCGGCACGGTGCCGCAGTGCGTGCTGACGGACCGGGAGCATAACGTGTGGGTGGGCACGGCTGGGCAGGGCTTGTGGCGCTGGTCAGACCGACAGGTTACGTTTTACCCGTTTGCTGAAAGCCCGGCTACGGGCACCGTGCAGGCTCTGTTTAGCCAGCGCGAAGCCTTCGGGATGCTTAGCACGGGGCAGCTCTTCCGGCTAGAGCAAAGCCCAGAGCGTACTTCCCCGCTGCTTGTTTTCCCCGACCAGCTGCTGCCTTACCCGCCTAGCGTGGTACTACAGACGCCCGACCAACGAGTTCATCCGGTTTTCGGTGGCTCCTACCCCAGGCCCGCGCCTACCTACCTGTGGGCCGGCACTACGGGGCACGGCCTTTGGCAAACGCAACTACCCACTGACCAGCGCAAACCACTGATGAGGCGGGTGCGGCGCCTCCCGGCGGAATCAAGTATCACGGCCCTCGCTCAGCACCCCAGCGGCGACCTGTGGATAGGAACCGCCCTGGACGGCTTATACCGCTTGCCCGCCGACTCAGTACAGCCAGCTGAGCACTTCACCACCGCCAACGGCCTGCTGCACAACACTATTTACGCGCTTACTACCGATTCAGTGGGGCAGGTCTGGGTTGGCACGCACGATACGGGGCTGGCCGTGTGGCACCAAGGGCGCTTCCGGCACTACCGCCTCAACCACGGCGGCCTCGACGTCTCGGCCCTGCTAACCGACGACAAGGGCCGGGTGTGGATTGGCACCGAGGGGCACGGCGTATTCTGCTACGAAAAAGGCCAGTTTCGGCAGTATAAGGAGGCAGCTGGCTTGCTTTCCCCTTACTGTTACGCCCTGCTACCCGTGCGCCGGGGCAGCGGCTACCCCCCCAATTTGCGGGAGGGGCAGCTGCTGGTAGTGCACCGCAACGGCCTGAGCCTGGCCGACTCCGCGCGGCGTTTCACCCCGGCCGCGTTGCCGGGCAACCCCTTTGTGCGCGACCTGCTGCCCCAGGCGGCTGTAGCCTGGAGCGACTACAGCATCTGGGTTCTGACCCGCACCGGCCTGCTGTGCCTGCGCCCCGACAGCCCAAATCTGCTGCCCGGCACCAGCGCACCAACCCCTACCCTGTTGACGAGTGAGGTAGACGGAGCCGCCCGGCTGCCGTACCGGTTAGGCGAGCTTTCGGCAACCCAGCACCGGGTTAATTTTCGGTTTCGGGGCGTGAGCCTACTGCCGGGCCAAGCCGGCGTGCAGTACCAATACCGACTGCGCGGGTACCACGCGGAGTGGAGCCGCCCCACTACCGTGGGCGAGGCGCAGTTTCCACGCCTCGATGCCGGAGAGTACGCTTTCGAGGTGCGGGCCCGGTTAGGGGAGCAGGGGCGTTGGTCCAGGCCTACCGTCAGCTTCTTTCAAATTGCCACTCCCTTCTGGCAGACCTGGTGGTTTGCCGGCCTGAGCGTGCTGGTAGCGGGAGCGGCGGGCTGGGCGTTTGTGCGGGGGCGCGAAATCACGCTGCGGCGCCAGAAGCTGCAGCTGGAAACTACCGTGCGCGAGCGGACCGCCGAGCTGCGCCAGCAAAAAGCTCAAACCGAGCAAATCAACGCCGACTTGGTGGTAGCCCGGGATGCCGCTGAGGCCTCGCGGCGGGCCAAGGCGCAGTTTCTGGCCAACATGAGCCATGAAATTCGCACGCCCATGAATGCGGTTATCGGCCTGACTCATTTGCTGCGCAACACGCCCGTAGATGCCGAGCAGGGCGAGTACCTGGAAGCCATTCAGTCGTCGTCTCAGAACCTGCTGGTCATCATCAACGACATCCTGGACTCCTCGAAAATGGAGGCCGGTAAGCTCACCCTGGAGCAAGCACCCTTCCGTCTGCCGGAGCTGGTGGAGCGGGTAGCGCGCATGTTTCAGTTTGCTACCGAAGCCAAGGGCCTGTACCTGCGCACCGAGGTAGCGCCCAACGTGCCCGCCGCCATTCTCGGCGACTCCGTCCGCCTGAACCAAGTGCTGGTAAATCTGGTGGGCAATGCCATTAAGTTCACGACCCGTGGGGGCGTGCGCGTGCGAGTTAGTGTAACGGCCGAGATGGAAGTACCCCAGCTGCGCTTTGCCGTGCAGGATACCGGCATTGGCATTGCCGCGGATAAGCTGGACGCCATTTTCGAGGATTTCTCCCAGGCCAACGCCAGCACTACCCGGCAGTATGGCGGCACGGGGCTGGGCCTGAGCATTGCCCGCAACCTAGTGCACCTGCACGGGGGCCGGGTGTGGGTGGAAAGTGCGGAAGGCCAGGGCTCCACCTTCTGGTTTGAAATTCCCTGCCTGCCCGCCGATGAAGCCAGCGTCCGACCCGAAGCGTCGGCTTCGCTGGCTCCCTTCGAGCCGGCCCTGCGGGTGTTGGTGGCCGAGGACAACGACCTGAACCAGCTGGTGGCCCGCAAAACCCTGGAAGCCTGGAACGTACGGGTAACCATTGCCGCCAATGGCCGCCTAGCCGTGGCCGCTGCCCAGCAGCAGCCCTTCGATGCCGTGCTGCTCGATGTGCAGATGCCGGAAATGGACGGTTACGAAGCGGCCCGCCAACTGCGCATGCTTTTCCCCAACGCCGAGCGCCTACCCCTTATTGGCCTTACGGCCTCGGCCCTACCCGAAGACCGGGCCCTGGCCCTGGCCGCCGGCATGAACGATACGCTGGCCAAGCCCTTCGACCCGGCCGTGCTTTACGCCCGCCTCGCCTACTTCACGGGCCGCACCGAAGTCCCCAACCCGGCCCCTACTTCCCTACCCCCCGCCCCAGCTTCAAGTTCGCGGCCCTCGGTGCCAGCTACCCAGCCGCCCGATTGGAGCTTGCTGGAAGAGCTAGCCGGCGGAAATGAGGCCTTCGTGCAGCAAATTGTTCGGACGTTTTTAACCCAGGCACCAGACCTGCTGGCGCAGCTGCATGTAGCGGCTTCGGGAGCAGAGGTAGCTGCGCTGGCGCACAAACTGCGGGGGCAGGTTGCGTATTTTGGTGTCGAGGGCCTAGCTCAACAGTTAGAGCAGCTGGAGCACCAAGGCCGGGCGGGCAGCGGGCCCGGTGTTCTGTCGGAGCCAGTGAAGGATATTGAGCAGCAGCTCACCAGCTTATATCCGCAGCTGCAGCGGCGTTTGTCACAAAGTATAGGGTAAGTTGCCTACACTTTTTCCGGGGCGCCTTGTACCTTTGACGTTATGGCCGAAACTGTTCCCCCTCTCCGCTGTCTGGTTGTTGACGACGACCCGCTTGCTCTGCAGATCGTTGAAAACTGCGTGGCAACTACGCCTTTCCTGGTGCACGCGGGCAGCTGTTCCAGCGCCATTGCCGCCGCCGAAGTGCTGCGCACGGAGCCCATCGACCTGGTATTTCTCGACGTGGAAATGCCCCTGATGTCGGGCCTGGATTTGCTGCGCACCCTGCAGCACCCGCCGCTGGTCATCCTCATCACCAGCAGCAAAAGCTACGCCGTGGAGGCGTTTGAGCACGAAGTGCTCGACTACGTAGTGAAGCCCATCAGCTACGCCCGTTTCCTGCAGGCCGCCCAGAAAGCCCTGGCCGCCCACGAAGCCCATCTGAACCCCGCCCTCGACGCCATTGCTGCGCCCACCAACACCCAGTTCACCTTTGTGAAGGTAGACAGCAAGCTGCTGAAGGTGTTGTTTGATGAGGTCCGCTACGTGGAGGCCCTGGGCGACTACGTGCACATCGTGACGGCCAAGAGCAAGCTGATTGTGTACAGCACGATGCGCGCAGTGGAGGAAAAATTTCCCGCTTCCCTGTTTGTGCGGGTTCACCGCTCCTTTATTGTCAACCTGAAGCGGGTGCAGACCATTGAAGATAATACGGTAGTCATCGACGAAAAGCATATTCCTATTGGCCAGACGTATCAGCGTGAAGTTTTTCAGCGTCTCAATAAGTTTTAGCCCGTTGGTGCTGCCGGCGCTCCACTTCTTGACCTCTTGCTCCCGAAGCCGCCGGTGGTTGCTACGCTGCTGCCTGCTGGTGTGTGGCGTGTTACTTGCGCTGCCAGCGGCCCGTGCTCAGCAGGCCGGCGACACGCTCAGTGCGGCCTGCCCCGCGCCCAGGGTAGTGGAGCTGTGCGTGGAGCTGGATGCCAGCCGAGCCGTGGACCCCGGCGCCGGCCCCCTAACGTTTCGCTGGGACATGGGCGACGGCACCCAGCTGACCGGCCCTATCGTGGCGCACTGCTACCAGGCCCGCAAGCAATACACCGTGCAGCTAGACGTAGTGGAGGAAGCCACCGGCGAAGTCCGGCGCGCCGAAAAGCTCATTCCCGTCGATTTTACCCAGGAAATTGTGCTCAACTTCCGCGCTGGCCCTACTGATACCGTACGGGTAGGCCAGCCCGTCGTGTTCGATGCTCTGGATTCACAGCTACCTCTGTGCCAGAACGTGGTAGTGCTCTGGGACTTTCGGGATGGATTCGTGACTAACGGGCGACGGGTGCAGCACGCCTTCCGGCGGCCGGGCCAGTACCCGGTCCGCATGAGCCTGCGCGGCAACGGCCCCGACTCCTGCCCCACCAGCCACTGCGTGAGCCGCACGCTGGTAGTAGTGCCGTAACGCCTTCTGTTAGCGTACTAATCACTACCTCTTTGTCCGTAGTGGGATTTCCGGGTTGCTTACAGAACCCGGCTCCGGTCGGCGTGTTCGGCAGCCGTTTGGTCAGCGGCTAGCTGCTTAAGAATGCCCAAGGTTAGCTCCCAGAGGTCTTCGTAGGGAATAATCTCAATTTCCCCGAAGGCCTCGCCGGGTTGCGGAGCCGCTTTCAGCCGCTCCAGCAGCGGCGCGGCTTTTTTCTGGCAGGTTTCCAGCGCGAAGTTTTCTTTCACCGTCATCAGCAGCATGCGGAAGAACAGCTGACTGCGCAGGGTAGCCGGGTCGCGGAGGTGGCGCTGTTCGTATTTGCGCAGTCCTTCTAGGCGAGCCAGCAGCCCTTCAATGTCGCGGCGGCGCAGAAAGTACAGGAACTGCAAAATCAGGATGGCCACGTTGTAGCCTTGCTTATCCCGGCTGTAGTCCGGGACGGTTTGCACGAACTGCGTGAAATGCCGCATTTTCAGGGGCGAAGGCTCCGGCCGGATGAATTGCAAGTAAGCCTCATACAGCTCCCAGCGCTGCTGAGCGGCGGAGCGCTGTTTGCGATGGTAAGGGTTTTTGCGGGCCTGCTGCAGCAGCTCGTAGGCTTGCCCGTACTGGCCGGCGTGCATGGCCAGCAGTAAGTACGTCTCAAGGTAATAAAACCAGTTGCCCGAGGAGTAGTGGAAATCCTTGAAATATTCTTCGGCCAGCACCAAGCCTTTTTTGGCTTGGCGGGTTTGCAAGTGCGCGTACACACTCATGTAGTTGTTAAAGCGCTTATCGAAGCGCATTTCATTGATTTTACCCTGCTTACGGGCCTTTTCCGTGGCGGCCGTGAGCCGGATAATTTCTTCGTAGTTGCCGCTCAGCTCCTCCTGCGACATTTTGGTCACGTACAGGTAGTGAAAGGTATTATAGCTTTTGGCCTTCTTGTGAAGGGCCTCCAACCGCTCTAACTGGGCCGGCAGCTGCTTGAGCAAGCCTTGCCGCCAGCGCACTTTGTGCTGTAAAAACACTTTCATCTCGTAGTACAGCTCCTCGGCCTCATCCTCCAGAGCCAGCAGTTTTTGTAGCTCCGCTAGCTTTTTGCTCATGGCCTTAAACCGCGGCTGGTTCCGGGTTTCCGCGTACAAAATGCGGAGCATACGGGCGCACACCACCGCGTACTGGGTAAGCTCGGCCTCGCAGGCGACGGTTAGCGCCTTGCGGTAAAGGCGCTCGGCCAGCTTGTATTCCGATTCGCCGCTGAGAATTTTGGCCTGATGTAGGAGCCCGAGGCAATGCTGCTCGTGGCGCCGGGACACAATGTGCCGGACATCGGTATGGTCCAGGAAGTACAGGTGGTTGAGCAGCTTCTGCTGCACCCGGGACTTGAGCTTACGAAAGGCCGTTTGATTTTTTTCTTCGGCGCCCCCATACAGGGATTTAACCAGTTTGTTCTGCGTCACGTTCGGATCGGCCTCCAGCAGCCGAACCAGTTGCAGGTCCTTATTTGACCCATTGCGGGCGGAAAAATCCAGAAAGGGCAGAACGGCTAGCCGTCTATCAGTCACAATCTTTACTAAAGTAACCAGTTCATCCATGAGTATATAGGTGCTAATGCGCTATTAACGCTAATTAACGCAATGTTTTTGACTAGAAATGCGCGTCACAAAAATTCCTGATTTAGCCTTTCCCCTATTACTCTTTGTCTAAACCTTTGTACGAGGTGTAGTAAATCTTTTTTATTTTAATTAAGTCACAGATAGATTACTAATGTCCCTAAAAAACTTCGATTAATCTTACCTAATCCTTCTTTCAGGCCTCATCGGAGGCCTTTATTATGCAGGCTGATGACGCGTTTTTCGCGTCACATTTACCGCTCATCTTTCCTTTACGCGGGCTGGTTTGGAGTCCACCTTTGTGTCATTCAATTACTTGAACCACAAATAATTCCAAATCATGTTGAAGTCTTTAGCCCTCGCCCTCCTGCAGATTTCCAGCCTCGCATTTGTAGCATCTGCGCCGGTTTCAACCCCTACCGTTAGCACCTGCGCCGTTGGGCATGGCACCGGCGGCTGGGGCGACGGCTACTTGGCCGCTGAACACGGCACTGGCGGCTGGGGCGACGGCTACCTGGCAGCAACTGTTCACGGCACTGGTGGCTGGGGTGATGGCTACTTAGCAGCAGTTGGACACGGTACCGGAGGCTGGGGTGATGGATACCTGGCTGTGGAACATGGCACCGGCGGCTGGGGCGACGGCTACTTGGCCGCTGAACACGGCACTGGTGGTTGGGGCGACGGCTACCTGGTACTAGAGCACGGCACCGGCGGCTGGGGTGATGGCTACAAGCATTTTGCTTCCGCAAACAGCGTGTGCTAATATCTCCTCTTAAAACGTGGTAACTTGCCGAGCCTAACACTCCGCGCGGTTATCCGTTCATGAAGCAACTTCTTCCCGGTCTGATTTTGCTGTTGTGGGCCAGCCTTTGCTCCTCCTGCTCCCCCACTCCCGCCGAGACCTCCTCTACTATCCGTATCCGCTGGGCCCGGGACCCCGAGAATCTAGATCCGCTTATCGTCGATAATCCCAGCGCTAACGAGACAATTAATCTTCTGCATTGCAGCTTATTACAAGCCAGCGAGGCAGCCCGCGGCTACACTCCCTGGCTGGCGGCCGCAATGCCTACTACCCAGGCCCTAAACGACTCTCTGCTGCTGATTACTTACCAGATACGGCCTGAGGCAACCTGGGATAATGGCTCGCCGGTACTAGCACGTGATGTTGCCTTCACCTTGAAGGTCATGAACTGCCCGGGGCTACCTATTGAAATAGCCCAGGCGCATTACGGAGTTATTCGCGACATTCGCCTGGACCCCCAGGATTCCCGCCGGTTTACGCTGGTATGCGTCGGTCAGGATGTAGGCACTTCCGGCGACTACGCCATTCTTCCTGAATACGCCCTTGATCCGCAGGGGAAACTGCGTACGGTTTCCGTGCCGGAGCTGCGCCGACAGCAGCAACCGGCGCTGGCCGCTGAGTTTGCGCGGCGGTACCAATCGTTGGAGCTAGCCCGCCATCCGGAACGCGCACCCGGCTGCGGCCCTTACCGGCTGGTAAAGTGGCAAAATGGCCGCTCCCTGACGTTGCAACGAAAAACCAGTTGGTGGGCCGATAAGCTCTCAGCTCCGCCCGCCGTGCTACAGGCTTTTCCCGAGCGCCTGACGTTTCAGGTAATCCCGGATGCGGCTACCGCTACCCTGGCCCTCCGGCGCGGAGAGCTGGATTTGTACTCGCTGATGCCGGCCGGCGAATTTGCCCGCTTGCAACAGTCGGCTACCGACACCCAGCGTTTGCAGTTTCACACCATCGACTCCTATCAATTCCTGACGGCCAGCTTTAACGTGCGCCGGCCCGCCCTCCAGAACCGGCTTACCCGGCAGGCTCTGACGCATCTTTTCAATGTTCCCGCTCTTATCCAGGCCTCTCAGCAGGGTGCTGCCTACCCCAGCGTGAGCCTTATCAGCCCGCGGCTGAAACCTTACTACAACGACAGCCTGCCCCTGCCCGATTTCAACCCGGCCCAGGCCGTTCAGCTACTGCAGCAAGCTGGCTGGCAGCGCTCGGCTACGGGCAGCTGGCTGCGCGGCACCACCGCGCAGCCCGTGCTGCTTAAGCTTAGCGTGAGCTACCGGGCCGGGGAGCCTAGTTTTGAAACTGCGGCCTTGCAATTCAGAGCCGCCGCTACTGCCTTAGGCATTCCTGTTGAGTTGCGCCCTACGGAACCTTCCCTGCTGAGCCGGCAAGTGCGGGCCGGCGAGACGGATATTCTTATCAATAACTTATCGGGGCAGCCGTTTTCCTACGACTTCACTTCCCTGCTGCATTCCTCGAGCGTAGGCGTGAGCAACTTCACAGGCTTTTCCAACCCCGCTGCCGATAACCTGATTGAGCAGTTGGTGGCAACGCAGCAGCCCGCGCGCAAAATCATTCTGTTGCGCCGGTTTCAGCGCCTGTTGGCTCAGGAGCGCCCATTCACGGTGCTTTATTTTCTGAAATACCGGATAGCAGCCACCCGGCGCCTGGGGCACATTCCCGTTACGGGTTTAAAGCCGGGCTACGAAGCCGCCCGCATCCGACCCCTACCCCTGCCGGTTCAGTAGAAGCGTTATGGCAGGGTGGCCTTTGCTGCGCTATACCGCCCGGACGCTGCTTGCGGCCTGGTTTATTCTATCCGGTTTGTTTCTGCTCAGCCGAGCCCATACGGACCGGAACACGTTCCTGCAAAATTCAACGGAAGGAAACGGCCGCCGGCTATCCGCCTCCGACCAAGCCCATACCACCCAACAGTTGCTGCAACGGTACGGACTGGATGTGCCCCTGTTCTACGTGACGCTGGGTTCAGCGGCGGCCACGGGCCACATATCCTGGCGCTGGCATGGCTCCCGCAATCAGTATCATCAGTGGTTTCGGCAGCTGCTGGCGGGCGACTTAGGCACGTCCTACCGCGACGGCGCCCCGGTAACGGAGGTGCTAAGCCAGTCCTTGTCGTACACCTTACCTCTGACGCTACTTGCGGCCCTGGGGAGCATGGGCCTTACCCTGGCGCTTGTGCTCTGGCTGAGCCACCGCCCCCGATGGCGTAGCGCCTGGCTGAGTGGACTGCATGTTCTGCGGGCGCTTCCGCTGTTTTTACTGGCTACGTGCTTGTTGTTGCTGCTGGCCAACCCCGACGTGCTGGCGTGGTTTCCTACCTTTGGGCTCGGGCTGGAAGTGGAAGAAGTGGCGTGGTGGCAGCAGCCGGGCCGTTTGCTGTACTTTTTAACACTGCCCACGCTTAGTCTGGTGCTGGTTACGGTGCCGGGGCTGGTGGTACAGCTAAACGGGGCCCTGCAGCACGAGCTTGAACAGCCTTACATTGCTACGGCCCGCGCCAAAGGAGCCAGTTCCATCCGAGTAGTCCGCCACCACGCCCTGCGCAATGCCCTGCTGCCTACCGTGGCCCTGCTGTCGGAGCTGCTTCCCAATTTGGTGGCGGGGGCTACCGTAGTGGAAGTGCTATTTGCCCTGCCAGGAATGGGCCGCTTGCTGGCTGAGTCCGCTGCCGCCCAGGATTACCCAGTGCTGCTAGGGGCCGTGGGCTTGGTTGCGCTGGTGCGGGTAGCCGCTCAGGTTTTAGCCGACGGGCTGTACCGGGTGCTTGACCCCCGAATCCGGACGCACGCATGAGCAGAGTTCGGGTTGCAGGATTCGGGAAACGAAAAGTGTTGGCCAGCGGCTGGTTGGCGGGCATTCTAGTTGCCGCCTTTCTGGCCCCCACCTCGATTCCCACCCCCGATTTACTGCATACTACCCAAGCGCCGTTCCAGGCGGGCCATTGGCTAGGAACCGATCCGCAGGGCCTCGATGTGGGCGTATCCCTATTGCAGGGCAGCCGCACCGTCGTACTCAGCAGTGTACCGGCCGCTATTCTTACCTTGTTGCTGGGAGCCGTGCTGGGTAGCGCCGCCGGCTTTTGGCGCAACCGAGCTCTAACCACCGTGGCTCGGGTAGCCGTGGCGGTTCTCGTGGCCGGGCTGGGTCTGCTTTTTTTACCCCAGCTATTGGCGTTTCCACTCTTGGGCAGTATGCTGCTGGTGGCGGCGGGCGCACTGATGTACTGGCCGCTGCGGCGTGCAGCCTGGGCGCAGCGCTCGGTTGCCGTGCCCCTTGACTCCCTGCTGATGGGGGCCGTCAATCTACTAGATTCTATTCCTATTCTGATTCTGGTGATTGGGGTAGCGGCCATGCAGCGCCCCTCGGCCACCGGAACAATAGCCTTACTGGCGCTAACCTGCTGGACCACGGCGGCTCGTATTATGCGGACGACTACGCTTCAAATAGCCGCTCGGCCCTACGTGGAAGCGGCTCGTATGGTGGGGCTTACCAATTTTCAGTTGCTCCGGCGTCACATTTGGCCTAACACGTGGCCACTGCTGGCCCTCCAGCTGCCGCTTACCGTTGCGGCACTGATTGGTTTGGAAACCACCTTGTCCTTTTTGGGTGTGGGCTTCTCCCCCGATATTCCGAGCTGGGGAAAGCTGTTATCTACTGTGCGCCAAGCACCTACGGCGTGGTGGCTGGCCTTGTGGCCCGGCTTGGCATTGGCCGGTACCATCGTCAGTCTGCATAGCTTGGCTGGGTTGGGGGCAAACCGATCCGATGTCACAAAATAGCTCATTAAAGCCAATCTATTAGCACCGGCTATCCGTTACTCATTTACTCAATTGCCTCTTTATCAGAGCGCATGCAACGTATCCAAAGGCTCCGATAGACGTTAGAACCTATTTTGTATTCCTTGAATACAAGTCACAGCTTGTACGGAAGTGTCCTTTACATACGCTAGTGTAGGCTATTAATATTGTCATGTGGAACAGGCGGAACGATAGGTACTGCTCGCTTTCATCCGCTAGAATAATCAGGACAGCATACCCAAAGTTGTGCGGGCCGCTACAGCTGGTAGCAGCACCGTTCCGGCGAAAACACGCGGTTACGGCCCTGTTTTTCGCTTTGGGTTACTAATAATTACAGTAGGCTGCGCTTACATCTGCTCGTGATGCGCGGCACTACTTCAGGTTGTTGCAATAGGTGTGTGAAAATCCCGCAGGCGTTGTCTGCGGGTTTTTTGCGTTTACAACGTCACTGATTCACCTCAACTGTGGCCAGCAGTCAATGCGCACCGGGTTGTAGGCCGGCTCGTCCCGCCTTTGCTTTCTATTAAGCAGCCGGTTCGGTCTGGCGTGCGAGCAAGGCAATACCTTCCCGGAAAGTATGCGGCCGGAACCCGAGCTGCTGCTCCGCCTTGGTGATGATAAACCCTGTGCGCAACGGCCGGGTAGCGGGTTGGGAAAACGTACTTGCGTCGACTTTTACCAGTAAACCGGCATCAAGCTGGTAAAAAGCGGCTACCTGCTGGGCCAGCTGATAGGGCGTGAACAGCTCGCGGCTGCTGATGTGGTAAATACCCGTGGCCCTTAGTTTAGCGGTCAGCCAGCAGCCCTGGGCCAAGTCCTCGGCCAGGGTGGGCGTCCGGAACTGGTCGTTTACCACCTTGATTTCTTTGCCCGCCCGCAGGGAGTCGCGCACCCAGAGCACAATGTTGGTGCGGCCATACTCATGGGCTACCCCGTACACGAGCGCCGTACGCAGGATAGCCCAGGGAGTGCGGCAGGCTTGCACGAGCTGCTCGGCGGCCAGCTTACTTTCCCCGTAGAAATTAACGGGCGCTGGCTCTGCATCCTCCGCCAACGGCCCCTCAGCCCCGCTGAAAACAAAGTCGGTGCTCACGTGCACCAAGTGAACTTGGTGTTGCTCGCAGGCCTCCACCAAGTGGGCTACAGCCGTCACGTTCAGCGCCCAGCACGCCGCCTGGTGTAGCTCACACTCATCCACATTGGTCAGGGCGGCCGTGTGAATGATGTGAGTTGGTTTTTCCCGCTCAAGCACTGTGAGCACCTGCTCCCGAACGGTTACATCCAGCGGGGCAAACCGAACCTGCGGGTACACCGTGGCCAGTTTGTTGGCCCCTCGTGAGGTAGCTATTACTTCTACTCCGGGCTGCTGCTGAAGCAACTCAACCAATTTTTGCCCCAGCAGCCCATTAGAGCCCGTAATCAGAATTTTCATTTGCGTGAGGAATTCGTTTTCAGGGCCTCGAGGCTAGATAAAGAGACAGAAAAAGCGGAAAAACTTTGGGCGCAGGCTTAGTACTGGTAGCCGTAGAGCTCCGTAATTTTCTTCTTTCTAAGTTTTTCCACCTTCACCGTCATTTTGATATCGGTGACGGGGCGGTTCCGGTCGGCGGTGGGCTGCTGGGCTATCTTATCCACAACGTCCTGTCCGCTAATCACTTGACCGAACACGGTGTACTGCCCGTTCAGGTGAGGCGTGCCCTGCGGGTTTTGCACAATGTAGAACTGGGAAGCGCTGCTCTGGCGCTGCGGGTTTACAAAGTCGGGGGTGCGGGCGGCGGCTACGGCTCCGCGCTTGTGCGTAAACTCCGGGCGGATTTCGGCCGGAATCATCTTCTCATCGGGCGCGCCGCTACCGTCGTTGGTTGGGTCTGAGTCTTTGGAGCTAGGGTCGCCGCCCTGCACCATAAAATTGGGAATGACGCGGTGAAACGTAGTGCCGTTGTAGAACCCGCTTTGGGCCAGCTTCAGGAAGTTGGTTTTGTGCAGGGGCGTCTCGTTGAAGAGAATCAGGCGGATGTCGCCCTGGGGCGTGCTGATGGTAACCACCTCATCCTTTTTGCTTTTGCGCGGGCCTTTGGCGGCCTTCACCACGGGAGCCCCCAGCCCAACTAGTAGGCCCACCAGAAGCGTGTAACGAAAAAAAGATTTCATAGCGAAAGACAGATGCAGAACATGGGAGCAAAACTACGGGGTTTACGCTAGCTCAACGACAAATTGTGGTGCCCACATTTCCGTACACGGCTGAATCAAGTAACTCGTTGTGGCCCCACCAACGTTGTGCCGCAAGCTACCGGCGGGCCCAAAAGGGCAAGCCGGCGGGCAAGATATAGTATCGGGCGAAACACAGCTAAAACCTGGCTGAGCCGTAAGGGTTGGCAAACTCGTCTTTCGCACCCCAGCTTTATGCACGCAACCCCTACCCCTCTGCCCTCGTCCTGGTTTCCAAAATTGCTGCTGGTTTTGTACCTGGTGGAGTTTGTAGCCCTGGGCCTCCAGCCGGCCGACCGGGCTACCTGGTGGGCCGAAAACCTCCCCATTTTCCTGATTGTGGTGGCCTTGGTAGTACTTTACGTGCGGGGCGTGCGGTTCTCGAATCTGGCGTACGGCCTGATGAGCGTGCTGATTTTTATGCACACCATAGGCGGCCATTACACCTTCGAGAAAGTGCCCTTCGCCTGGTTTAACGACCTGTTTGGCTTTAAGCGCAACATGTACGACCGGGTAGCGCACTTTTCGGTTGGATTCTACGCCTACGCCCTTCTGGAGTACACCGACCAGCGCGACCTTATCCGCAGCCGCGTGATTAGCTACCTGTTTCCGCTCTGCGTTATCGGGACGGTGGCCATGAGCTATGAGCTGATCGAGTGGGTGTACGCCGAGCTAGCCGGGGGCGACGCCGGGGCCGCGTTCCTGGGCAGCCAGGGCGACATTTGGGACGCCCAAAAGGACATGCTCGCCGATACCAGCGGCGCTATTCTGGCGCTGGTGCTCTACGCGCTGTTTGGCCGGGGCCAGCAAAGATCTAGCGCAGAAAAATATCAAGCGTAGCCCAGGAAAAAGGCCGCCCCACTACGGAGCGGCCTTTTTCCTGGACTAGCGGCGAAGGAAGCTGTTTACACCTCGCTCCGCTCCCGCCGGATGCTATCCAGAATTTGCCGGCCGCCGCGGGCGAGTACCGCTTCAGCCAGACGGATACCCAGTGCTTCTCCTTCCGCTACGGGGGCAGCCTGTATTTCATCAATAAACTCCTGCCCGTCGAGGCTGATAAGGCCGCCGTGCAGCTGCACCTGTTGCCCGTCGGCGGAGAGGGTAGCCAGGGCGAAGGACGGGATGCTGCAGCCGCCCTCCATGGTGCGCAGGAAGGCCCGCTCCGTGGCCAGGCAGGCGTGAGTAGCCGGGTGGTCGAGGCTCCGACGGAGCTCTGCTTTCAGTTCCGGGTCCAGGCTGCGGGCGCACTCAATGGCCACGCTGCCCTGACCGGTAGCCGGCACGTACTGGGTTTCGGGCAGCACGTAGCGAATCAAATTGTCGTACTCCATGCGGTGGACGCCGGCGTACGCCAGCACGAGGCCGTGGTACTGGCCTTCTTCCAGCTTCCGCAGGCGGGTTTGCAGGTTGCCGCGGGCCTCGGCGGTAGTAGCATGGGGCAGAAAGCGGCGCAACATAGCCTTGCGGCGGGTGCTGCTGGTGCCTAGTACCAGGTCGGGGCGCTGCAGGTCCAGGTCAGGGTCGAAGCTCACGATAACGTCATTGACCTGCTCCCGCTCCATAAAGGCCAGCAACTCCAGATCGGCCGGGATGCTGCTTTGCACGTCTTTGGCGCTGTGCACGGCAATATCAACGTAGCCCGTACGCAGGCCTTCCTCCAGCTCCTCCGTGAACACGCCTTTGGCCCCGATTTTATCCAGGGAGCGGTCCAGCACCACGTCACCTTTGGTCGTAATGATGACGATTTCCGGCGTCAGGCCGGCGGCGCTGAGTTGGTCGGCTACGTGGTGGGCCTGCCACAGGGCCAGCTTGCTGCCGCGGGTACCAATGCGAATGAACGTTTTCAAAATCAGAATACAGATAGTGCGGATGTACAACGCAAGTCCTTTCTTTGCCCGCCGCCGCTACCAATGCGGAAGCAGAACAAGACGTTGCGCTAGCCTAAAAGCCACCGGCAAAGATACGCCGACCAACAACGACAACGCTGGCTATAGCTCGTTTAACAGGTACTATAGCTTTTTAGCAAGCTGTATTTTCTGGGTTTACAGCTTGGAAAGGCCTTTTTTTAGTCACGGGCTTGTTCTTCGCTAAGCGGCCCGCAGTAGTTCGGCAACGCGCAGAGAAGCGTCCACGAAAACCATTCGGGGGTTAGCGTTGCGCTCCACGTGGTAGTGCGCCTCGTTGATTTCCTGCGCAATGGGCTCAGCGTTGCGCGCCGTCACGAAGCGGCTGAAGCCCTGCACGAACTGCTGCTCCTGAGCCGGCAGGTGGGGCACCAGTTGCGGGTCGAGGCCGAACAGCAGCACCTTGCGCAGGAGCGTGAGGGCATACTGCAGAAACTCCTTCTGGTTTTCGCGGCCCAGCTTCTGGAATTCGTCGGCCTTTTCCAGCATCTCCATCACCTTGTTGCCGTAGCAGGTGCGCATCCACTTGGCAAACAAGTCGAAGTAATCGGTGTCGGCGGGGCCAGCCGCCTGGGCCGCCAGCGCCGCCCCAATGTTGCCTTCGGTCAGCTGGGCCAGCTGCCGGGCCTTTACTTCGGGCACGTGCTGCTCATCGCGCAGCCAGGCCGTCAGCTCATCCTCGGCAAGCGCCCGCACGACTACCGGCTGCACCCGGCTGATGATGGTGGGCAGCAGCTGTTCGGGCGCGTAGCTGACCAGCAGAAACACGGTGGCGGGTGGCGGCTCCTCCAAGAGCTTCAGCACGGCGTTGGCCGCCGAGGGGTGCATCAGTTCTGGCAGCCAGATGATGACAAGCTTGAACTGAGCTTCAAAGGCTTTCAAAGAAACCAGCTTGAGCAGGTGCAGGCTTTCGTCCTTGGAAATGCTACCCTGCTTGTTTTCAGCCCCAATGTGCTGCATCCAGTCGTTGAGGCCCTGGTAGGGATTCTCCAGTACGAAGGCGCGCCACTCCGCCGCGAACTTGCTGCTGATGGCATCCTTGGTCACGGTTTTGGTGGTCGTGACGGGCAGGATGAAGTTCAGATCGGGGTGGATGAGCTTGTCGGTTTTCTGGCAGCTCGGGCAGCGCCCGCACGAGTCCTCGGCCTCGGGCGTGCGGTTTTCGCAGTTCAGGAAGGTAGCGTAAGCCAGCGCCAGCGCCAGTGCCGCCGAGCCCTCCGCCCCGCGAAACAGCTGGGCGTGGGCCACGTGGTTGCGCCGCACGCTCCGAACAAGCACCTCCTTTACCGGCTGCTGACCAGGAATTTCAGAAAAACGCATCTATATCTGTCGTGAATGAGGAATGGATAGCACAAAGGCACATACAGGAGCAGCTCGCGCTTATGCACCTGCTTTGAGCGGACGATGAAGTTTCCCCATTCCTCATTCCCAACTCCTCATTCCTAATTAGCCCGCTCCCACACCCGGTCCTGGCCCGTGGCATCGTACACGTGGCGCATGATGGCCTGCTCGGTTGCATCGTACTCCAGCTGACGGCGGGCCATGACGCGCTCGGCTACCTCGTTCACCTTTGGAAGCTTAAAGGTTTCAAAACCAGCCGCCCCGCCCCAGCTAAAGCTCGGAATGAAGGTGCGCGGGAAGCCGGCCCCGAAGATGTTGGCCCCTACCCCCACCACCGTGCCGGTGTTGAACATGGTGTTGATGCCACACTTGCTATGGTCACCCATCATCAGCCCGCAGAACTGCTGGCCGGTGTTCACGAACCGGCCCGCCGAGTGACTCCAGATTTTTACCGCAGCGTAGTTATTCTTCAGGTTCGAGGTGTTGGTATCGGCCCCGAGGTTGCACCACTCGCCAATGACGGAGTTGCCCAGGTAGCCGTCGTGGCCTTTGTTGCTGTAGCCCAGCAGGATGCTGTTGCCTACCTCGCCGCCAACCTTAGAATATGGCCCCACGGTATTGTCGCCGCGCATTTTGGCGCCCGCGTTGATGTGGCTGCCCTCGCACAAGGCTAAGGGCCCGCTGATAATGGCGCCTTCGTGCACCTGGGAGTTTTTGCCGAGGTAAATGGGCCCGTTCTCAGCGTTCAGAATGGCGGCCCGAATCTTCACGCCCGGCTCAATGAAGACGTTTTCCGGAGCGTACACGATGGTGTGCGCGTCGCCTACCGGCGCCGACTCCCTACCCTTGGTTAGCAGGTCAAAGTCGCGGCGGATTTCGGCGCCGTTGCGCAGAAACAAGTGCCACACTTCCTGAATGACCGTGACGGGCTCGGCTACTTCGCGGCTTTTCTGGAAGCCGTCCTGAATCAGCTCCGCTACCTGGCTGGCATCGGCCAGGTGGGCAGCAACGAGCATTTCCTCATCAAACAAGGCCTCGCCGGGGGCCAGGGCCTGCACCTGCTGGGCCAGCAAATCGTCGGGGCACACCGCGCCGTTGATTACCAGGGCCGGGCCCTGGGTATTGCCGGCCGGAAACTTGGCCTGCAGGTACTCTTGGGTGAGGTAGCCTACGCGGTCGGCCTGCAGGCGGTGCTGCCATTTTTCGGCCAGCGTCAGGATGCCGCAGCGCAGGGCCGCCACCGGGCGCGTGAAGGTGAAGGGCAGCAGATGGGGACGGATGGCCGGGTCGTCGAAGAGCAGAATATGCATGGCAGAAAGTAGCGAGTAAGAGAGGCGGTACCCCAGGGCGCCGGTGCAAAGAAGCGGGCCAGGTCAGCCCAACCGGATTGCAAAGAAAAACTCCTGCCGACGAATGCCAGCAGGAGCTTCTATTAAAAAGTATTTCAGTCCGGCGCCAGCGCAACGCTTGCGGCCAGAAAGCGAAATTACTTTTTCTTGTAGCGGTTCATGAACTTCTCTACGCGGCCAGCAGTGTCGAGCAGTACGTTTTTGCCGGTGTAGAAGGGGTGCGACTCCGAGCTAACTTCCACCTTGATAACAGGGTAGGTTTTGCCGTCTTCCATCGTGATGGTCTCGTTGGAGCCCATCGTCGAGCGGGTTACAAATTTGAAGCCGCTGGAAGTGTCCTGAAACACGACTTCGCGATACTCGGGGTGGATGTCTTTTTTCATGGTCTGATGCCGTTTGTACCTTGTTGCCTGCCGATTTTGCGGAAGGGACTGCAAAAGTACACGTTACGCCCGGATTTCAAAAGCTCTTTTTATCTTTTCGCCCCAGCTACGCCGGCTTGGCTGCCAGCCCCTTATGTTTCCCGCTAGCGTTGGTTATACTTACCCCGTCAATTTCTTTTTTGCCCCTGCTCTTACCTTACCCTTACCTTATGTTACGCATCATTAGCTTCTTATTTCTAGTCCTAATTGGCGTCGCGCTGGCCTATGGCACCTACCGGGCGCTACCTGAACCAGCCGCTCACCCGGGCCGCCCCCCGGGAGCCGCCGCCCACCCCGACCAGCCGGGCCGCCTGCTGGCGCACTCCTGGCAAACAGTTAAAACTATGTTCCGCTGAGTTGCGCCAACTCGTCTGCTTTCTCGCTGAGCAAAGTATTCTTCGGTTGTTTTGCCGCGCGCTGATTTGCTGCCTCCTGGTGGTTTAGCCGCTTTTTGTTTCACTGCTTACCTGACTACCTGCCCGCATGCGCCTTTGCTTCGCCTCCAATAATGCCCACAAACTGGATGAGATTCGTCCGCTTTTGCCAGCTTCCGTTGAGCTTCTGAGCCTGGCGGATATCGGCTGCCAGCAGGAGCTGCCCGAAACCCAGGCCACGCTCGAGGGCAACGCCCGCCAGAAGGCCCAGTACGTGTGGGACCATTTCGGGGTAGCCTGTTTTGCCGATGATACCGGCCTGGAAGTAGCAGCCCTTAACGGGGAGCCCGGCGTGTACTCTGCCCGCTACGCCGGCCCCCAGCGCCGGGCCGCCGACAACGTAGCCAAGTTGCTGCACGAGCTGCAAGGCCAGCCCAACCGCGCCGCGCAGTTCCGAACGGTGGTGGCCCTGGTACTACCCGGCGGTGAAGTACACGAGTTTGCCGGCGCCGTCGATGGCCTGATTACCGAGCAGGTGCGCGGCCAGGACGGGTTTGGCTACGACCCCGTCTTCCAGCCAACGGAAGGCGACGGCCGCACTTTCGCCCAGATGAGCCTCGCAGAAAAAAACGCCATCAGCCACCGTGCCCGCGCTGTTGCCGGGTTGGTGCAGTTTCTGAATGGTGAAACGGTGATTCGGTGAGCTAAAGAAGGTAGTGAGCTGTCCTAGCAAGAAGGCACGATGACATCGTCTTTCCTTTCTTCTGTGACCAGCCTATAAACCTGACAAGCCCCTACTTCCGTGGTGGAGGCAGGGGCTTGTCAGGCTTCAGAAGGGTAGCACTCGGTAAAGCACGCATGGCTTCGTTCTGCTTCCTAGTCGTGACAGCACGGGTAGAGAACCGGCAAGGCGAAATCGCGCAATCACTACCTTACCGAACCACCGTTTTACTATTTCACCGCCGCCCCTCCGCTACATTTCGTACTTTTGCAGGGTTGGCCCCGCCGGTACGGGCCTATTCCCACCTCCATGCAACACCCTTTCATCGTCGGAATTACGGGCGGCAGCGCCTCTGGCAAAACGACCTTTCTGCGCCGGCTGCTGGCCTCGTTTCCCGAAGAAGAAATCTGCCTGATTTCGCAGGACAACTACTACCATCCGCGGGAAAGTCAGCAAGTTGACGCCCAGGGCGTCACGAACTTCGACCTGCCCAGCAGCATCGACTCCCAGGCGTACGCGGCCGATGTGCTGCGCATCAGCCAGGGCCTGGAGGTGCGCCGCCAGGAGTACACCTTCAACAACCCCAATGTGGTGCCCGCCGAGCTGGTGTTCCGGCCCGCGCCGATTGTGGTGGTGGAAGGCATTTTCGTGTTTTACTTCGAAGAGGTAGCCAAGCTGCTCGACCTGAAAGTGTACATCGATGCCCGGGAGCATGTGAAGCTGCAGCGCCGCATTGTGCGCGACCGGGACGAGCGGGGCTATGATTTGGAGGACGTACTCTACCGCTACACCAACCACGTGGCGCCTACCTACGAGAAGTACATCAAGCCCTTCAAGCACGACGCCGACATCATCATTCCCAACAACCGCCACTTCGACAAGGGCCTGGACGTGCTAGTGTCCTTCCTGCGCAGCCGGGTAGTAGCCGGCCGCTCGGTGCAGTAACTCTTCCTACCCCCGCTCATGTACAGCAAAGCTGAAGCCGCCCACTTGCGCCACGCCTTCTGGACCACGTTTGGGCAGTACATGGCCCCGGTGCCCTCGGCTGAAGGCGAACCAGTGAACTGGATTAATTACCGCACCGGCCTGAAGCACGTGCAGCTGCGCATGCGCACCGAGGACCGCCGCGCCTCCGTGGGCCTGGAGCTGCTCCACCCCGACGCCGACATTCGGGCCCTGCAGTTTGAGCAGCTGCAGGCCTTGCACAAGCTATTGCCCGCCATTCCGGGCCAGGACTGGGAGTGGCAGGCAGAAGCCGAGGAAAACGCGCAGCCGCTGAGCCGGGTGCAGCAAGAGCTCCGGGGCGTGAGCCCCCTGAACCGGGAGGACTGGCCCGCCCTGATTTCCTTTTTCAAGCCCCGCCTCATTGCCCTCGACGAGTTCTGGAGCCAGGCCCGCTACCCCCTGGAAGACCTGCAATAATCACGGATTTAAACGGATTGGACGGATTACACGGATTCTGGGTGCGTCGCCGAAGACTGGTTGTTGAAGCCGCGTAGGAAACGTTGATCTGTTCCCCTGTCATCCTGAGCATTGCGCGCTCCGGTTTACTCGGCCCTGTAGTTGGTAGCAGATCTTTCTCCTGCGCTTTTCGGAGAAAGTCCACGCGTGCAGATACTTTTTGGGCTCCGGAGGCAAAAAGCTATATTTGTAGCTCTTACCCCGAACTCGTTGCTTTCCTTCTCCGCCCTTTTACCTCGTCTGCGTTTCGCCCTCATCACAGCCACCGTGCTGATGGTGCTGGGGCTGAACCACCAGGCTGTGGCTACGCTGCGGGTGCTGCCTACGGGCGGTACTACCCGGGTAGCGGCCGGCCCGCGGGCGGCGGTGGTCAAGCAGCGCGTTACACTCGAAGCAACTTCGCCGCTTGGGCTACTGGTAGCTCCGGCGGCCGATATGTGGCTGCCGCAGCCCCTGGAGCTCCCCGTAGCCCTGTGGTTGCCAGCCTGCCCCGCGGGGCCGCGCCCTTGCCCTAGCGCCGTGCCGGACTGGTTCCGGGTGCGGCTGTTGGTAGCGGCTCTCTCGCCCCAGGCTCCCTAGCGGCTGGGGCCCTTTGTGTTGTTGTAGTTGACGGGCTGGGTATGCTGTTGCTGATGCAGCCCTAGTCCTGGCAGGCCACCGAGCGGCTGTTTCCTCACTACTTTCTTCCGGGCCCAGCTTCCGGGCATCAGCCCTTTCCTTCCTAGGACATCAACTACTTATTTCATGCGTAATAAAGGACTCATCATTACGCTGACGCTTCTGGTGTCGGCGTTGTGCATCTACTTCCTCTCGCTGACCCTCGTGTCGCGCGGGGTGCAGAAGGATGCGGCGCGCTACGCCTCGCGTAGCGGCCAGATCAACGAAAAAGCCCGTCAGCACTACCTCGATTCGGTGTGGCGCGCGCCCGTATTTGGGCCGCTTACCTATAAAGACGTGCGCCAATCGGAGCTGGGCTTGGGCCTGGACTTGAACGGCGGCATGCACGTAACGCTGGAGGTTTCGCCGGTGGAAATTGTGCGCGCCATGAGCGGCAACTCCAAGGACCCCGTGTTCAACAAGGCCATCGACCAGGCCCAGGAACTGCGCAAGACCAACCCCTCGACGCCGTTCACCACCCTGTTTGCCCAGGCCTTCCGCGACGTAGCACCCAACGACAAGCTGGCCCGCGTGTTTGCCAACACCACGAACAAGAGCCGCGGCATCGACATCAACTCGACCAACGAGAAGGTAATCGGCGAAATCAACAAGGAAGTAGAGGAAGCCATTGACCGCTCCTTCAACATCCTGCGCACCCGCATCGACAAATTCGGCACCAGCCAGCCCAACATTCAGCGGGTGAAGGGCACGGGCCGCATCCAGATTGAGCTGCCCGGCGTGGACAACCCCGACCGGGTGCGTAAGCTGGTGCAGGGCCAGGCCAAGCTGGAGTTCTGGGAAGTATGGCGTCAGGACGAATTCGCGCCCTACCTCAACCAGCTCAACCAGGTGTTGAGCGCCAAGGAAACAGCCGCCGCCACCACGGCCGCCGCTACCCCTGCTACTGCCGCCAGCACTGATACTACCGCCACGGCCGCCGCTACCGTCCCCGGCGACACCACTTCGCTGGCCAGCCAACTGGCCAAGAAAAACACCGCCGCCACGGCTAAGGCCGACTCGGCTGCTCCCCAGAAAAACGTGCTGGGTAGCCTGTTTACCATGCCCGGCACCTTGGGCGCCAACATCCGCGACACGGCCCGCGTGAATGCCGTGCTGCGTAGCCCCGACACCCGCGCCGTACTACCTTCCAACCTCACTTTCATGTGGGGCGTGAAGCCCGACGTAATTGAGGGCCAGGAATACCTGCAACTCTACGCCATCCGCAAGAGCCGCGACGTGGAAGCCCCGATTGGCGGCGAGGTAATCAGCGACGCCCGCGGTGACTTCGACCAGATGAGCGGCCGCGCCGAGGTGTCGATGCAAATGAACCCCGGCGGGGCCCGCAAGTGGCAGCGCCTCACGGCGGCCAACATTGGCCGGCAGGTAGCCATTGTGCTCGACGATAACGTGTACTCGGCGCCGGTGGTGCAGGCGGAAATTGCCGGTGGCAACTCCAGCATTTCGGGCAACTTCACCATTGAAGAAGCGCAGGACCTGGCTAACATTCTGAAGGCTGGTAAGCTGCCTGCTCCTACCCGCATCGTGGAAGAAGCTATTGTAGGTCCTTCCTTGGGCCGCGAAGCTACCAACCAAGGGTTGTTCTCGGTGATTGGCGGCCTGGCTATTATCATGCTGTTCATGGCTGTGTACTATGGCCGGGCCGGTCTGGTAGCCGATGCCGTGCTGCTGTTCAACCTGTTCCTGATTATGGGTGTGCTGGCCCAGTTGTCCTTTGCCCTGACCCTGCCGGGCATTGCGGGCCTGCTGCTGGTAATTGCCGCCTCCGTGGATGCCAACGTACTGATTTTCGAGCGAATCCGGGAAGAGCTGGACCACGGTTTGCAGCCCACGGACGCCATCAACAAAGGCTACTCGCGCGCTACTACCGCCATCTTCGACTCCAACGTAACCCAGCTGATTATTGCCCTGATTCTGGGCTTCTTCGGCACGGGTCCGGTCCAGAACTTCGCCATTACCCTGGGTATCGGCGTGTTTACTTCCTTCCTGGCGGCCGTGTACGTGTCGCGCCTCATTATTGAGCGCATGGTGAAGAACGGCAACACCAGCCTAAGCTTCAGCACCTCCATTTCGCGCAACCTGTTCAAGAACATCAACTTCGACATCGTAGGTAAGCGCAAGATTGCCTACGCCTTCTCGACGGTGTTTATCATCATCGGCTTTGTGCTGATGTATCTGCAGGGTGGCCCCAACCTGGGCGTTGACTTCCGCGGTGGCCGCGAATACATTGTTGATTTCAACAAGCCGGTAGTAGCTTCTGATGTGCGTGACTTGCTCACTAACCAGTACTTTGGGGGCGCGGGCACGGAAGCCAAAACATTTGGCTCAGAAAGCCGCCTGCGCATCACGACGGGCTACCTGGCCAGCGACGAAAGCGTGGAGGCTGATAACAAGGTGCAGTCGGCGCTGCTGACGGGCCTAAAGGCTAAGTACGGCGCCGAAAACCCGACTATCAAGAGTTCCTCGAAGGTAGGCGCTACCATTGCCGACGACATCAAGCGCACTTCGGTACTGAGCCTGGGCCTGACCCTGCTGGCCATTTTCGTGTACGTGCTGTTGCGCTTTGAGAAGTGGCAGTACTCGATGGCAGCCGTGGTGGCCCTGTTCCACGACGCCCTGATTGTCATTGCCTCCTTCCCGATTGCGCGGGCCCTGGGCTTGAACTACGAGATGGACCAGGTGTTCGTGGCGGCCGTGCTAACTACCATCGGTTTCTCCATGAACGACACCATCGTTATCTACGACCGAATCAGGGAATACCTGCGCGAAAACAAGCACCTCACCTTCGCCCAGGTGGTAAACCCGGCCCTGAACAGCACGTTCTCCCGCACCATGATTACGTTCACGACGGTATTCCTGGTAATGGTGGTACTCTACATCTTCGGCGGCGAAACGCTTCGTTCGTTCTCCTTCGCCATGATTATCGGTATCATCTTCGGTACGTATTCCTCGCTGTTCATTGCCGCGCCGCTTATCCTGGACACCTACGGCCGCAAGGAAAAGGAGCGCCTGAACACCTCCACCGACGCCGACGCACCCAAGCTGAGCACGGCGCAGGTGTAGTTTCATTAGCTGTTGGCCAGTGGCTGACAGTTTCTCTACCCACAAAAAAGCCCGACCATGTGGTCGGGCTTTTTTGTGGGTAATTAAGCAGAGGCCGCCCAGCCCCCAACGGCCCGCAAGTTTTGGCCTAGAGTGGAGGTAGTAAAGAAGAACGTCATTCCGAGCGGAGCGAGGAATCTGGCGTGCTGATGTTGCAATGGTAATCCAACATCAGCACGCCAGATTCCTCGCTCCGCTCGGAATGACGTTTGTTTTTTGTTATCTGTCCACCCAGCCTAGCGCAGTGCGTGCGCTTGCTGGGTGGACTATTAGACGCACAAAAGCCCCACCAGATGGCGGGGCTTTTGTGTATGGAATCGACTGCAACAATTCGTGCAAGCCGCTGCAGCCGTGATGTTAGAAGCTAGCGGTTACGCCCTCGGCAACTACCTCTTTCACCTCGGGTACCATGCGCTTGAGCAGGTTTTCGATGCCGGACTTCAGGGTAACGGTGGCGGAGGGGCAGCCGGAGCACGAACCTTGCAGGTTCACGGTCACGATGCCCTCGTGGTAGCTTTTGAAGGTGATGTTACCCCCATCCTGCTCCACGGCGGGGCGCACGTAGTTATCAAGCAGGTCGATGATTTTCTGGCTGGTTTGCTGGTCAGCCTCCGAAGCGTCGCCGGTGTTGGCGGCGGCCTGCTGGGCAGCGCGCTGCTCAGCGGCGGGGTCCACGGTGAAAATGGGTCCGCCAGCCTCTACGTACGACTTCAGGAAGGTGCGCAGCTCCGGGATTAGCTGGGCCCACTGGTGCTCCGTGGTTTTGGTGATGGTCACGAAGTTCTGGGCGATAAACACCCGGCCCACGTAATCGAAGTTGAATAGCTCCTGGGCCAGCGGCGAGTTGGCGGCGGCTTCCAGGTTCGGATAGTCCACGCTCACCCCATCTGCCAGCAGCTGGGTATTGAGCACGAACTTCATGGATTCGGGGTTGGGGCTGGCTTCGGCGTAGATAGAAACCGGCGCAGCGGGGGCAGTGAGTTGTTCAGCCATGTTTGAAAGACTTGGAGACAAGCGAAGGGAAAGTCGGCCGAATATGATCGACCGGACCAGATAAACCGCCTTGGGCGGCAATGGTTACAAAGGTAACCGAATGTAGGAACAAGAGTTGCCAGTTAGAAGTGCCGTTTTCGGATGCCCACTTGGCTTTGGCAAATCTCGCGCGGGGTAGGCGCGGCGGCCAGTAACCTACGTACTGCTGCTCGGAGTGTGCTAAACTGCCAGATGCTACTGCGGCACCAAACGCCGGTTGCCCGTAGATTTACCCGCGCCTATGACCTATCCATTCCTGCTGCTTACTGCTGCCACGCCGCCTGCCTGGCCCCTACTCCTGCCTTTTTTTGGTTTGCTGGCCCTAATTGCCGCCGGGCCGCTGCTGTTTCCGCACTTTTGGGAGCGGTGGTACGCCCACGTGGCCGTGGGGCTGGGCCTGCTGATGCTGGGCTACTACGGCTTGGTCCGGCACGACTGGCACACGGCCGTAGAAACCCTGGCGGAGTACACTTCTTTCGTGGTGCTGCTCGCGGCGCTGTTTGTGGTGGGTGGCACCTTGTACCTGAACCTCAACGTACCGGGCACGCCGACCCGCAACGTGCTGCTGCTGGCCGGGGGGGCCGTGCTGGCATCGGTGGTGGGCACTACGGGGGCTTCTCTGATGCTGATTCGGCCCTTTATCCGGCTGAACGACCAGCGGATTCGGCCCTACCACATCGTGTTCTTTATCTTTATTGTAAGCAACGCGGGCGGCCTGCTCACGCCCCTCGGCGACCCCCCTTTGTTTATCGGTTACCTGCGCGGGGTGCCTTTTTTCTGGACTGCCCAGCATCTGTTTGCTCCGTGGCTGCTGGCTAATGGACTGTTGCTGCTGCTGTTCTGGCTGCTGGATCGGCGCACGGCTTACCCCGCGCCGTTGTCCCGCAGTGAGCGACGCCGGGCCCACGCTAAAAAAGGCTTACCCCTCTACGATTTCAATGGCCGCTACAATTTGCTGTGGCTGCTGCTGGTGCTGGGCGCCGTTTTTCTGAGTCCGAGCCAACTGCCCTGGTTGCCCACGCTGCCCGTAGCCGGGCTGAAAATTTCCTTTGTGCGCGAAGCCATTCAGCTGCTGGCGGCCTGGGGCTGCTACCGCACGGCTCACCCGAAGGCGTTGGCGGCAAATCACTTCACCTTTGGCCCTATTCGGGAGGTAGCGTTTCTTTTCTTCGGCATCTTCCTGACCATGATACCGGCCCTGCAAACGGCGGCCCACGTAGCCGCCGATCCGGCCGTGGCAAGTCGGCTTACCCCGGCCGCGCTGTACTGGCTGACGGGCGTGCTTTCGGCCTTTCTGGATAATGCGCCCACCTACGCCTCCTTTCTGGGGCTGAGCTTGGCGGGGCACCAGCTCGACTTCGCCCAGACCAGCGCCGTGCAGCACTTTGCCGCCAACGCAACAACCCAGCCGTTGCTACGGGCCATTTCCAGCGGCGCCGTGCTGTTCGGGGCACTAACCTACATCGGCAACGGGCCTAACTTTCTGGTGCGCGCCATTGCCGAAAAGGAAGGCGTGCCCATGCCCAGCTTCTTCGGTTACATAGGCTGCTACGCCTTGCCTTATCTGCTGCCGGTGCTCGGCATTATCAGCGGCTGGCTGCTGTGGGGCTCGTAAGGAGAGCAATCCGCAGCCGTGGAACGCGCGTATGGCAGGTGCTATGGTTGCTCGCTTGAAATCTGCCCTTTTTCGGCCCGTTGATATTGCTTGGCTGGTGTACTTCCGGTTGGGCGCTGGCTTCCTGATGGCCCTGGAGCACGCCGGCGGCTTGGTCATTGGCCGGGTACGCAACTACACCGAGCCGCAGTTCCACTTCCGCTATATCGGCTGGGAATGGCTGCCCGCTCCGCCCCCGGCGGGCATATACGCCGTGTACGGGCTGGTACTAGGGGCCGGGCTGGCCGTGGCTGCCGGCTGGCACTACCGCCTGATGGCCGGGCTGCTGAGCCTGGGCTACGGGGCCTTGCTGCTGCTGGAGGAAACGGAGTACATCAACCACTTCTACCTCTACGCCCTGCTGGCGGCCGTGCTGGTCTGCCTCCCGGCCCACCACGCGGCCTCCGCCGATGTGCGCGCCGGGCGGGTACGGCCGGCCGCCACTACCCCCGCCTGGACGCGAAGCCTGGTGCTGTTTCAGGTGGGGTTGGTGTACGTGTTTGCGGCCCTGGCCAAGCTCAACCCCGACTGGCTGGCGGCCCGCCCTTTGGGCATTTGGTTGGCGGCCAGAGCGCACTACCCCGTGCTGGGGCCGGTGCTGGCCGCTGCTCCTACCGCCTGGCTGATGAGCTACGGCGGCCTGCTGTTCGATGCCCTGGTAGTGCCCCTGCTGCTCATCCGCCGGACCCGACCGTGGGCATTTGGCCTGGCCGCCGCTTTCCACCTGATGAATGTGGTAGTATTTGGGCTGGGTACGTTTCCGTGGTTTTCCCTGCTGCTGACCAGCCTGTTTTTCGCTCCTGATTTTCCGCGCCGCCTGCCAGGGTTTGTAGGCCGTTGGTTTCGGCAGCGCCTCCCCCTTGCTGACGTGGCATCAGCAGACGCAGCGGAGCAGGTTCCACCGCATGCTACCCCTTTCCAACGCTGGATACTGGCGGGGCTGGGCGCTTACCTGCTCGTACAGCTAACCTTGCCACTGCGCTACCTGCTCTACCCCGGCCAGGTGCACTGGACCGAGGAAGGCCACCGCTTCAGCTGGCACCTGATGCTGCGCACGAAATCCGGGTCGGCTGTTTTCCGGGTGCGCCTACCCGGTGGCCGCGAGGAGATAGTACAGCCCGCTACCTATCTGACCCGCAACCAAGTAAACAAGCTGGTGAATAGCCCCGACCTTATCCTGCAGTTTGCCCATCTGCTGGCCCGGGACTATCAGCGGCGCGGCCTTCGTCCGGTTGCCATCCACTGCGACTCATGGCTAAGCCTGAACGGGCACCCACCCCAGCCCTTGGTGAGCCCAAAGCTGAATTTGTTAACTCTAAAGCGTAGCCTCTCTCCTTACCCCTGGATTGAGCCCGCTTACACGCAAAGCAAGTAGTGCGCGGTAGCAGCTAAAGCTGGTGCATTATTATGAGGTCGTTATCCTCCAATCCACTCGGCGTGAGAGCCTTTAAGCGAACTGTTAGCAACTCCCAGCACGAGTGTCATTCCGACTGTAAGGAGGAATCTGGGTTCACCATGTCACGGCTTGACACTACTACGATTCAACTCAAATTCTCCCTGTGCCGGAATGACGCGGTAGTCTTCTCAACTATTCTTACTGAGCAGGTTACGCGCGGTTGGCGCGGGCGCGCAGCAGCATGTCAGCTAGCACGAGGCTGGTCATGGCATCTACAATGGGCACGGCGCGGGGTAGCACGCAAGGGTCGTGGCGGCCGCGGCCGGCGAGGCTGATGGCTTCGCCCTGGTCGTTGATGGTAGCCTGGGGCTGCAGAATGGTAGCCACCGGCTTAAAGGCGACGCGGAAGTAAATGTCCTGGCCGTTGCTGATGCCACCCTGAATACCGCCGCTGTGGTTGGTACGGGTGCGCACCTGCCCAGCCTCATCGGTATAAAACGCGTCGTTGTGCTCAGAGCCGAACAGGTGTACGCCCGCGAAGCCCGAGCCGTACTCGAAGCCCTTCACGGCGTTGATGCTAAGCATGGCCCGGCCCAACTCGCTGTGCAGCTTGTCGAACACCGGCTCGCCGAGGCCGGCCGGCACGCCCCGCACTACCCCCGTCACCAGGCCGCCTACCGTGTCGTGCCGGTCGCGGGTCTGGCGGATGAGCTCGGCCATGCGCGCGGCCGTTTCGGGGTGGGGGCAGCGCACGGGGTTGCTTTCAATCAGGCCCAGGTCCAGCTGCTCGTAGCCCACGGGCACGGCCACCGCGCCCACCTGCGACACGTAGCTGCTCACCTGAATGCCGTGTTGCGCCAGCAGCTTCTGGGCTACGGCGCCGGCGGCCACGCGCGCGGCGGTTTCGCGGGCCGAGCTGCGGCCGCCGCCCCGGTAGTCGCGCCGGCCGTACTTCTGGTCGTAGGTATAGTCGGCGTGGGAAGGACGGTAAGCGTGCTCGATGTGGGAGTAGTCGTGGCTGTGCTGGTCCTGGTTGCGAATGAACAGGCTGATGGGCGTGCCGGTGGTATAGCCCTCGAAAATGCCCGACTGCATCTCGACCTGATCGGCCTCCTTGCGCGGGGTCGTCAGGTCGCTCTGGCCGGGCCGGCGCCGGTCCAGGGCCGCCTGAATATCGGCCGCTGTGAGGGCCAGCCCCGCCGGGCACCCATCTACTACTACCCCAATACCCGGCCCGTGCGATTCTCCGAAGGTAGTGATGCGAAACAGGGTGCCGAAGGTGTTCATCAGGTGAAATAGTGAGATGGTGAGATGGGAAGCTTGTCGTTCAAACTGCGCCACCGGTGCAAGTAGCACAGCAAACTCCCCATTTCACAATTTCATCCCCTTACCTTCTGGCCCGCCACCACCCAACGCCGGCCATCAGCAGCAGGACCACCACCACCACGTTGGCGTACCGGCGCACATCCCGGTAGGTGTCGCGCGGATGCAGGGTAGCATCCGCCTCGGGCAGGGCAGTGCGGTAAAACGGGTCATCTAGCCGCGCCCGAAAGGTAGAAGTAGTACGCACCGGCCCCCGCACCACCGGCTGCAAACCGGCCCGCAGTGTATCGTAGCGCGCGGTTGCGGGATTAAACACAACCACCCGAAACAGCGTGTCGAGGGCCACGGGACCGGGCCGGCGCGCCACCAGCCGGAACTGAAAGCTTTTGCGCCCCCCTACCCTTCCGCCCTCACGCGTAAGTTCCTGCTGCACCTCCGGGCCGTACACTTCCACGGCCTCCGAAGCAGGCAGCGCCTCCAGGTTAATAGCCGCCAAGTTGCCTTCGCCTTCCACGCTGAAGGTGTACGTAAAGGCTTTGCCCGTTCGAAAAGTAGTCCGGTCGATGGCTTCCTTTACCCGGTAGCTACCCACCGGCACTTGGTCGCGGAGCGGATGCGGAGGCAGGGCCTTCACTGGAATAGTACGGGCGTTGGCGTAATAGATTTTATATCCTGCCAGGCGGTTGTCGAGGCCCGGGGCTGGTTTTTTGGCCACTTTGTATTTCACCATCTGCAGGGCCACGGCCGGAAACGTCAGGGGCTGGGTGTTCAGCGGGTACAGCTCGGCCTCCCAGAGCCGGTAACGCAGGAAGGGCTTGCCCCCGACGATTACGTTTTCGGGCAGTACTTCCTGCTCATCGAAGCTTTCCTCCCACACGGTGCGCTGCCGGAGCTGGCGGATAATGCCAGGGAGCTGCTGGGCAAAATTGTAGAAGTTCAGCACGGCCTGGTCTTGGGGCGCCAGGTAGAAATACAGCCCCACGTGTACTCCCTGCCCCACAAACACGCTGGTTTTATCGGGTACTACGGCCAGGAATGCCTGATCCTGAGGCTCCACGTATTCCTGGGGTTTGGGCTTTCCAAACAGCTTATCCAGCAACCCAATGCCTTGCAAGGGGCTGGCCCCCGGTGCAGGCCCGGGCGCGGGTGGCGTAGCAGTAGCCTGCTGTGGATTAACGCGCAAGGCTGCTCCCTCCGAGCGAATTGTGAGACCATTGACGGTCATGCTGAAAGGTTTCACCGCGAAGGTGCCCGGGTCAAAAGCCGCATAGCGTTGGGTGATGGTCAGTTCCGTAGAGCTCTGGCCGTTAACCGTGCGTGTGGTAGTGGTACTAGACTTGCCACTTTTTTTGAAGCCCTCAATTTCTGGAAAGGCCGAATAGCGCTCCAGCGGGGCGCCCCGCAGCCGGAAGCTAATGGTATAGTACTCATTAATAGGAAATGTTGACTTGCCCAGTACAATGTCAGCCGTTGGTGGCTGCTTCTGCCCGGCAACTATTCCGCACCCTACCCATAGCACGCCCAGAAGAACAAAGAAAAAGCGCATCAGCTATTCACAACAAGTCAACCCGTCAAAGCTATAGAAAACCGGCGTCAGTGCTAACCAAGCAGCATTGACTACCCAGATTCACTCCTACCTCTTACGCAGTTACATAACCTGACTTATAAGATTTTGGCTTTTTTAAATCCATAGCTGAGCCCAGGTCGTAATTCCCCTCAAAACCACCCCCCAGCTTCTGGTTAACCCAAATTTATGGGGTTTTAAAAGAACCGCTTGGTAGCGGGTGGCTCCGTATTGCCTTCACTTTTTTTCACCCAACCCATCCTTGCTATGTCCAACATCACGCAAAAAGGCAGCGACGAAGCGGAATTCGCCAAGCCGCTGTATACGCCCATCAAGCGTCGCTCCTTCTTCATGTATGCCGGCGCTACTGCCGGTGCTACCGCTCTACTGCTCTCGGGCTGCGATGACGATGAAGGCGACGTATCCAACCCAACGACTACCGGCACAGTAAACTTAGGTTCCGGTGACGTAGGTGTGCTGAACTACGCTTACGCGCTGGAACAACTGGAAGCAGCTTTCTACGCTCAAGTAATAGCCAACTTCGCATCCGGGTTTAGTGCCGATGAGCGCACTGCCCTAACGGCTATTGCCCGGCACGAAGCTATTCACCGGGACTTCTTTAAAACTGCCATCACGGGGGCGGCTGCTTCGCAGATCATTCCTGGCCTGACGCCTAACTTCAGTGCCGTTAACTTCTCCGACCGTGGCTCGGTACTGGCCACAGCCAAAACGTTCGAAGATTTGGGCGTAGCTGCCTACAACGGCGCTGGTGCTCTTATCCAGAACCCGGCTTACCTCGGTATTGCTGGCAAAATCGTATCGGTAGAGGCGCGCCACGCTGCTTATATCCGTGACTTGATCAGCAATGGCACATTCGCCGACAACACGACGGTTGATTCTAATGGCTTAGATAAAGCCATGACGGTAGCTCAAGTACTTACTGCTGCCCAGCCGTTCATCCGCGAAACCATCAACGGCAGCAACGTCGGTAAATAACCTTCTCCACTCACATCTGACCACTGAATCATATGAACCTGTTTCAAATAATTACCGAGCTAGAGAAGGTTGATCCAGAAATTGCGGATCGTCTTACCCACCGTCGTAGCGCCCTGAGCGCGCTAGGTAGCTTCGGAAAAAAAGCAGCATTGGCTGCTGCTCCTATTGCCATTGGATCTGCCTTCAACAAGGCCGTTGGCCAGAACACGCTAACCGCCGTTAATGATGTGCTGAACTATGCGCTGCTGCTGGAGCGGCTAGAGTATGCTTTCTACGACCAGGCACTAAGGGCTCCTGCCTTGGCTGCTAACCTGACGAGCGGCTCGGCTGCTCGTGGAGCCATCGAAACCATCCGGACTCACGAGTTGGCGCACGTAAACCTGTTGACAGCTGCCCTGGGCTCTGCTGCTGCTGCTGCTCCTACCTTTGATTTTGGTACGACTGCCTTCAGCAACTACGCATCGTTCCTGACGTTTGCTCAGGCTTTTGAAGACACCGGAGTGCGGGCCTACAAAGGCCAGGCTGGCAATATCCCCCGCACATTGAACCCCACCGTAGGTGGCACGCAGGTAAACTTGCTGACGGTAGCGTTGCAGATCCACTCGGTGGAAGCCCGCCACGCAGCCCACATCCGCTACATGCGTCGTGGGGCAGCAGCTGGTGCTCAAACTACCATCATGCCGTGGATTGTAGGCGCCGAGGCTAATATGGCTCCTGCTGCGGTTTATGGTGCTGGGGTTCCAGCCGCTAACTTCCCGGCAGAAAACAACCTCGTACAAGCTGGCATTACCCTCACCACGGGTATCGGTGCCACGTACACTGAAGCCGATGTAAGCGCAGCCTTCGATGAGCCACTCGACAACACGACGGTAACTAACATTGCACGGTCGGTAGCTAAGTTCTAATACTTACCGCTTGCGCCTAATTAAGGACGGTCCTTCCGGGGCCGTCCTTTTTTGTGTTTTTTGCTTGCACGCAACCTTTCCGCACGACCGTAGCTCTCATAGCTGGTGCATCCCGGTTAATCGGAGTACCTTTGTTAATCGGGAAGTTGCGGCCTGCGTTGGGCTGCTCCCCGCCGAGTTACTACCGCATGTCTGACTCTGCTTTCTCCTTTTTAGGCCGTACGCTGCGCCGCCGCTCTTTTCTTCGCGTAGCAGGTGCTACTGTCGCTTCCTCGGCCCTCGTGCTAGCTGGCTGTGACAGCAACGACGATACGGAAACCCCAGCCCCTACCACCGCTTCCCTCACTTTCTCCAACGATAACTTTGGTTTGCTCAACTACGTGTACCTGCTTGAGCAACTGGAAGCAGCGTTTTATCAGAAGGTAGTGAGCAGTTTTCCGTCCGATTTTACTGCCGCGGACCGGGCCGCTTTCACGGATCTGCGTGACCACGAAGTCATCCATCGGGAAACGCTGAAGTATGCGCTGGGCTCAAACGCATACGATGCCAACGCCGGCACGAACGGCATGGTATTCGACTTTTCATCCTTTGCTCTTACTAGCCGGACGGGAGTGTATACGGCGGCGCGGACCCTGGAAGATGTGGGCGTGGCGGCCTACAACGGCGTTGCTAAGCTATTGCAGGTCGTCACCGACGGTAGCCACCTTACCTACCTGAAGCTACTAGTAAAGCTAGCTTCGGTGGAGGCGCGCCACGCCGCCTTCGTGCGCGACCAGTTGCAGGCCTCTTCCTTTGCTGATACCGACATAGTGACGGCCGCCGGCGACTTAGCCGGTCTGGATACCGTAAAAACGCCCGTGGAAGTAACTGCCCTCATTGCCAAATACGTGCCCGTAACGATAGTGGCCACGTCATTGCCTACTACCTAAGTTGCGCTTGCGCCTGCCGTTATGGATTTTCTGACTCTCCTGGCCCGAATTGCCGACCTTTCTCCTGCTACTACCTTTCCCAGCGACGTTTCGGCGCGGCGCACGGCGCTTACCCGCTTGGGTCAGGCAGGAGCTGCCGTACTGCCGCCGGTGTTAGCAGCTTTGCCTTCCCTAGCTGATGCCAAGGTGCTGAATAACAGCACTATCCTGGATGCAATTAAGCTGGCGCTTACCCTGGAATACTTGGAAAGCGAATTTTACACCCGGGCACTGGCCTTGCCGAATGCCACTACCTTTTTCGGCTCGGCTGAGAATAGAAACGCTATTCAAACCATTGCCACCCACGAAAATCAGCACGTAGCGCTGTTGCAACGGCTGCTCACCGAAGCTGGCGCGGTAATTCCCGCCAAACCTAATTTTGACTTTACCGGCAGCAAGAACGGCGCCCAGTCGGCGTTGTACCCGGATGTATTTACCAACCTAGATACCTTCCTGAAGGTAGCCCAGTTGCTGGAAGATGCGGGGGTGCGGGCTTATAAAGGGCAGGTTGAGTTTCTGGTGTCGGATAATTATCTGCTCGAGGCCTTCGTGCGCACGCACTCCACGGAGGCCCGCCATGCTTCCCATATCCGTACCATGCGCCGGCAGCGCGGGGCTGTGGTTAAAAGCTGGGTAAGCCCCTCCGATGCGGCCATTACCACTGCCGGGTCAACTCCTGATAAGGCATACGCTGGAGAAGCTACTACCGCGCAGTATACGCCCGGCCCCCGCGTGGTTCCGTTCGAAACTACGCTCCCCATTAATGTGGGCGACCCGCTCCTGAACCGGGAGGCCTTGCTAGCCAAAGTAGCTGAAGCTTTTGATGAGCCCGTTGATGCTGCTACGGCAACTGAGCTGGCGCAATTATTTATTTATTAATAAGCAGTAGAAAACCGCTTTAATATTCTGTTTTCTGCATGTAGCTTATCAAGGGACGCTGATGCGTCCCTTTTTTTATGGCTCTTGGAACCGAATTCAATGAGCGGCTGTCTCGCACTTGCACTCAGGTTTTATTTTTTTGTATCTTTCGACAAAAGACGCAAAAGCACTCCGGTACAGTTAAGCCTTTTTTAACTGCTTTCGTACACTGCCCCGACCCACCTAATGAACCGCTCTTTTACCACTTAGTGAAAACCAACTTCACCCATGCTTGAGTACGCTAAAACCATTCTGCTCAAAGTGAGCTTCGACAAGATTCTCTTCGAGAAGGAGCTACGTAAAGCCCTCCGCACCTTAGTGCCGGCAGAGCTTTCGGAGTTGAAAGCTTGGTGTTACCAGCAGTTCTCCGCCTTGTACCGTCGCATTCTGAACCGCGTGTTCACCCAGCCGACGGTCGCCGCCTAACTGACCTTTTCTTTCCACACACCGGAGCCGGAAGTCGCTTGCCTACAGGCAGGCCTGCTTCCGGCTCCGGTGTGTTTGGCCCCAACTGGTAGTCTTACATCTTTGGCTCAGTTGCATCGGTAGCGGCCGCAGGCGTTATGGGGTCTGGTTCCTCCCCCAGCACAAACTGAATATTGCGCTGCAACCCTGCGTAGCCCGTGCGCTTCACCGCCGACTGCCGGAACAACTCCGAAAACAACTCGTGGGTGATTTCCTGCCAGTCGCCGGGCGTGAGGTCTTTCAGGCTAGGGTGGGCATTGAACTGGGGCTCCTGGTGAGGCTTCGAGAAGCGGTTCCAGGGGCACACGTCCTGGCAGATGTCGCAGCCGAAAACCCAGTTGCCAAACTTGCCTTCTACCTCCCGCGGAATTTGGTCCTTGAGTTCAATGGTGAAGTAGCTGATGCACTTGCTGCCGTCTACCACGTAGGGCTCCGTAATGGCCTGGGTAGGGCAGGCATCCACACATTTGGTACAGGTGCCACAGTAGTCTTTGATGGGGCCGTCGTAGTCCAATTCTATATCCACAATCAGCTCGGCAATGAAGAAGAAGCTGCCCGTGCCCGGCCGGATAAGGTTGGTGTTTTTTCCTACCCACCCCAAGCCGCTCTTCTTGGCCCAGGCCTTGTCCATCACGGGGGCGGAGTCCACGAAGCAACGGCCGCCTACTTCTCCTATTTCCGCCTGCATATCCTGCAGCAGGGTTTTGAGCTTGTCTTTAATGACGAAGTGGTAGTCGCGCCCGTAAGCGTACTTACTGACTTTAAGCGTGTCGTCGGGCTGTTGGGCTTCCTCGGGGGGGTAGTAATTCAGCAGCAGGGAAATGACGGATTTGGCCCCGTCCACGAGCAGGCGCGGGTCGAGGCGCTTATCGAAGTGATTGGCCATGTAGGCCATCTGCCCGTGCATCTGGCGGTTCAGCCAATTTTCCAGCCGCGGGGCTTCCTCTTCCAGAAACTCAGCCTTGGAAATGCCACAGTACATAAAGCCCAGCTCCGCCGCCCGGCGTTTAATAAAGGCAGTATAGTGGGCGGTGGGAAGCATGGTTTGACATGATGGATTACAAAGCTACGGCATTCTGATGCGGATTACTTTTTCGGCTAGTAACCCGTAACCGACCTGTTCATGCCGGTTTCACGGATTGGCTCGCCCAACAAACCGGCCCTTCCCTAGCAAAAAGTCGACCGCCCTCTGCACGGCCCGGGCACGGCTTTCATCAGCTTTCAACCGAGTGATGTAGCGGATTATTTCCTGCTGTCGAGAGGAAGTTAGCCGGTCAAACACCAGTTGTGCTTCCCTCGTTTCGCTTAGCGCTTCGGCTAGTTGCGGATGCATGGGCAACGTCCGTTCCTGCGGGTCAAATGCTATGGTTATCTGAATAGTTTCGCCAATCCGCTTAGGTGAGTTCTTGAGCATCGACAGGTTGATGTAGAGCCGCCACGCGCCGCTAAACTTCACCAACGTTTGCTGATATGGCAGTTGATTAACGGTCCCCCGTACTGGAATAGGCCCCTTGGACTTTCCGGCCTGTCCGAAAAGAAAGGTCAGTACTTCCAGTGGCACATCTACGAATGGATTGACACCTATCAGCTTAAGCTCGGCCGAAAATTCTCTGCTACTCATCTAGTAAACACTAAATGTTGATTTCAAACGGTAACTGATTCTAAACACCTAGTCCGTTGCACAGAAAAGCGGCGGAAAACTACCTTAAACTGGTGCTTTCCGCCGCTTGGCAATACGTGCTGAATCTTAGCTAAACAGCTCCCCCGGGGTACCGGTGTTTCCACGCAAATGCTGGGGCATTTGGCGGCCCAGGTGCTGGTAGGCCAGCTCGGTGGCCTCGCGGCCGCGGGAAGTGCGCTTGATAAAGCCTTCCTGGATGAGGAAGGGCTCGTACACTTCCTCAATGGTTTCGGCTTCGTCGCCGCAGGCGGTGGCAATGGTGCCGAGGCCTACGGGGCCGCCCTTGAATTTGTCGATGATGGTGCTCAGGATGCGGATGTCCATTTCGTCGAGGCCGTTCTGGTCTACGTCGAGGGCGTTCAGGGCAAACTGGGCAATTTCGCGGGTAATGGTGCCGGTGCCTTTGATCTGGGCGAAGTCACGGGTACGGCGCAGCAGGTTGTTGGCAATCCGCGGGGTGCCGCGCGAGCGGCGGGCAATTTCAAAGGCCGCATCCTCGTAGATGGGCGTACCCAGGATTTCGGCCGAGCGCTGCACAATGGTCGTTAGCAGGGCCGAATCGTAGTACTCTAGGCGGGCGCTGATGCCAAAACGGGCCCGCAGCGGCGAGGTGAGCATACCCGAGCGAGTGGTAGCCCCAATTAGGGTAAAGGGCGACAAAGAAATCTGCACCGACCGCGCATTCGGGCCCGAATCGAGCATGATGTCGATGCGGTAGTCCTCCATGGCCGAGTACAAGTACTCCTCCACCACCGGGTTCAGGCGGTGAATCTCGTCGATGAAGAGCACGTCATTCGGCTCCAGGTTAGTGAGCAAACCGGCCAAGTCAGAGGGCTTGTCTAGTACCGGCCCGCTCGTCATCTTGATGCCCGATTCCAGCTCGTTGGCAATGATGTGCGAGAGGGTGGTTTTGCCCAGACCGGGCGGGCCGTGCAACAGCACGTGGTCAAGGGCTTCGCCGCGGTGCTTGGCAGCGGCCACGAATACTTTCAGGTTTTCGACTACCTTGCCCTGGCCAGTGAAATCATCGAAGGAAAGGGGCCGCAGGGCCTTGTCGATGTCCTTTTCAGTGGCATCCATGTGGTCGTTGCCACCAGTCATATACGGTTCGCGCATAAGCGTACAATGTAGTTCAGCGTGTGGAAAGGTAACAGTTGGTAAGCTGGGTTGGTGCCTTTTTTAGCAAAAAATATCCTATTTACTCTATTTAACTAATACCGTTAGCAAAATCTTGATGACGGATTTGTCCGTACTCCTTTCCAGGTTCTCCCTGACCCGTAACTTGCCGCCTCACCCGCGCCGCTTCTTATGTCCGCTGCTTCCTGGCTTGATGCCCTTCCTACTGACTTCTACGACCAGCTGGCCCACTGCCTCAGCCTACACGGCATGGCAGCGGCGGAGCTGCTCAGCCAGCCGGAAACGCAGCGCTTAACGGCGCTTACGACCTTGGATGGCCCCAAGGTACAGCAGCTAAACCAGATTCAGAACCACCAGCAGCTACTGGCCAGCCTACACGCAGAACCGCTGGATTTATACCATTTGCTTCTATTGGGCCGGCTCACGCTGGAAACGTCTCTGGCTACCCCCGTGCTGGCCTACGTGCAGGAGCAGATGCAAATTGACGAGGCCCAGCTAGAATACCTAAAAACCTACTGCCTGGAGCTGAGCGCTGCCTTCTTGAACACGTTGGAAGAGCACGTAGCGGCGCCCGTTGGCACGGCCTCCCTGGGCCTGCACCGGCTCCAGATTGAAGAAGCTTTCACCAAGCTGCTGGCAGCCCAGCCCACTCCTACCCCGCCAGCAGCCAACCTACGCCTGTCGGAGCCCCAGCTGCAGATGCTGCGGCTAGCCCTGCTGCTGGTACACAGCCTGCCGGCCACAGCCGACCATCCGTTTCTGCGGGCTGTGGGGAAGCTACCGCACTTGCAACCATCAGCCCTGGAACCTCTTATTGAGCACCTCAGCCGCGTGCGGGCGCGGGAGCAGCTTACCCTTACCATGCCGGAGCTGGTGCAGCTTTACCAAGGTATGCAGGTGTGCGGGATGATTTTTGTCTCGGATGTAATGAGCCGGCTGGGGCTGGAAGACGCCTTCCCAACCCTATCCGAGGCCGAGGCCGCTACCATTGACACGGAACCCGTCAGCAACCGGCAGGCCGTCGGTGAAATGGTCAGTGGCTTTACGCTGTGGGTGCAGCAAACCTTCCCTGAGTCGTCGGAAATTCAGCAGGCCCGCCAGGAAATCCTGGCCCTGGCCGACACGCTGTAGCTGGCTACGCGCTGGGTGTATTCAGTAACACCTCAATCTCCAGGTGCAGCCAGTCGTCTTCCCAGGCTTTGTGGGTTAAGCGGGCACTGAGGGGGTAGCCGGCGTCGAGCAGGCGGGCCACAGTTTCGTTCCGACCTTCGGGCAAATAGCCCAGCCAAAAAGAGTCAATTCCGGTGGTTAGTACGCGTACGGCCCAGTCGTCGTACACACTATCAGCCTCGCGAACCAGGGCGAGTTGCTGACCAAGTTGCAGGCGCGGCTCATACTCAGGCAGACCTTCGCGGTGAGTAGTACCGGCCACAAGGCATTCAAGCAAAACCAGCGGTTGGGAAGCAGTTGACATGGTGAAAAGTGGAATGTAGCAGCGTAAACATACGCGCTGAAACCGGTTTGAGCCAGCTACGGCCTGAACTTGCCCGGCCCACCACCCGGCCTCACGCACCACCCCGGCCCCGGCCGAGATTATTCCCTGCTCAATAGGTGAGACTGGCTGCAGGAATTTGCCAAACACCAGTTAGTGTCTACTGCTGTACTTTGCCTGGCAAGTATGTACTTTACGGCCCAGCTTTTCTCTTTATTCTTTTTACTCTTTTACCTCTGATGAAAACTCGTATACTCTTAACAGCTCTTGTTCTGAGCACCTGCTCCCTAGGTTCTGTCTTCGCGGCGGCGCCTACTCTGCCCGCTTCTTCCCTGGTTGCTCCCGGCGGGTACATGATGATTATTTCGCGGGTTTCGTTGGGGTTCAATGCCCAAGCCAGCATTGTGACTGTATCTCCTGAGGGCAAAGAGCAAGTCAAAGAAATTGACTTCAGCCGCTTTAGTGCCAAGCAAATGGCCGGCAACATGACGGAGGTTCACAAAGCCGCCATGGCCACGGTAAACCAGTATGCTGCTGATGGCTGGCGGCTGGTAAGCGTAGTGCCCAGCGACGTGGCCGGCGGCGGCAACACCGTGTTTAGCCAAACGATTTACTACCTGGAAAAAAAATAGGTCTAGTAACCGCCTTCGGCTACCGCCACCCGTTGCGTGGTTGGGCTAGCTTTCGACCGCGAACCACCATAAGAAAAGCGCCGCCTTCTACTGCAGAGGGCGGCTCTTTTGGTATTGGGCGGCATCCCCTTACCCACCTAGCGGCACGTTGGCAGTACCGGCGGGCCTATTCGGTTCTGCCTCAAGCGACGCGAACTACTACCCATGAGGTGGGGCTAGAAGTGCGGCAGGTAGCTCCGGCCAGTTACCTATGCTTCGCGGTCTGGAATAGCAACCTTGAAGTAGTCCTCAACTTGGACCATAAGCCCAACGGCATCAAGTTCCAGAACTCACCAAAAAGGTAAACGGCCGTTCTGCTTCCAGAACGGCCGTTGTACTCTATTCGGAAGGAAGATCTACTTAAACGCCTGAATGCCGGTAATATCAGCGCCGGTGATGAGCAGGTGAATGTCGTGGGTGCCCTCGTAGGTTACTACCGACTCCAGGTTCATCATGTGGCGCATAATGGGGTACTCGCCCGTAATGCCCATGCCGCCGTGGATCTGACGGGCTTCACGGGCAATTTCCAGGGCAATTTCTACGGAGTTGCGCTTGGCCATAGAAATCTGAGCCGAAGTGGCTTTGCCTTCGTTTTTGAGCGTACCCAGACGCCACACCATCAGCTGGGCCTTGGTGATTTCGGTAATCATTTCGGCCAGCTTTTTCTGCTGCAGCTGGAAGGAAGCAATGGGTTTACCGAACTGCTCGCGCTGCAACGAGTACTTCAGGGCCGACTCGTAGCAGTCAATGGCGGCCCCGAGCGCGCCCCAGGCTATACCGTAGCGGGCCGAGTCGAGGCAGGAGAGCGGACCTTTCAGGCCGTCGATGTTGGGCAGAATATTTTCCTTGGGGATTTTCACGTCCTCGAACACCAGCTCGCCGGTGATGCTAGCGCGCAGGCTCCACTTGTTGTGGATTTCGGGGGTAGTAAAGCCTTCCATGCCCCGCTCCACTATGACTCCGCGGATGCGGCCGTTGTCGTCCTTGGCCCACACCACGGCCACCTGGCACTCAGGCGAGTTGGAAATCCAGAGCTTGGCGCCGTTGAGCAGGTAGTAGTCCCCCATGTCCTTGATGGTGGTTACCATGCCGCCGGGGTTAGAGCCGTGGTCGGGCTCCGTGAGGCCGAAGCAGCCGAGCCATTCGCCGGAGGCCAGCTTGGGCAGAAACTTGCGGCGCTGCTCCTCCGAGCCGTACTGGTAAATGGGGTACATCACCAAGGAGCCCTGCACTGAGGCCGTGGAGCGCATGCCGGAGTCGCCGCGCTCAATTTCCTGCATAATCAGGCCGTAGCTGATGTAGTCCAGCCCGCCCCCGCCGTACTCCGTAGGAATGGTGGGCCCGAAGGCGCCTACCTCCCCAAACTTGCGCACAATTTCCGAGGGGAAGTGCGCCTGCTGGGCCCACTGCTCCACGTTGGGCGAAATTTCCTTTTTCACGAAGTCGCGGATGCTCTGGCGGATGAGCTTGTGCTCCTCGGTCAGCAGCCCGTCGATGTCGTAATAATCCGTGAAACCGGCGGCATTGAGCGAGCCTTTGTTGCGCTGCACCTGGGCCTTGGTCGAGAGAACGTCAGCTTGGGAAGACATAGTAGAAAGGGGTGGGTTTACTGCCAAAGATAGACATTTCGGCACGGACCGCCGGGCGGTTTCTGGGACGGCCAGCCTATAAAAAACCCTGACCAGATAGGGGACTGGTCAGGGTTTTGGGGTGCCGGGAGGCGAGGTTGGGAATGCCAAAGACCCACCCCAACTCAGGCACCGAAAAACGACCAGGAGGCAGATTCCTGATCGGGAAATTCACTACCTTGCTTGGTGCAAAGCCTGTGCCGAAAATATGAAAATTGATCTATATAACAGCGTTTTTTACCAGACTTTTGCGAGTCAATCAGCATCCCTACTGTTCAGTTTGGCTAGAACTTTAACCCTATCGAGGCCAGAACGTTACGAGTAGCTTGGGGGAAGTACCAGTTAAACGTTTGCTGCTGCCCATCAGCGCCAGGGTAGCCGTAGGTGTAGCCGTTGGTCACGTAGCGACGGTTGAGCACATTGTTGAGCAGCAGGCCCAGCTCAATTTCCTTCATGAACTGCGGCCGGATGGTATAGCGGGCCCGGAAATCCAGCACCTGGTAGGGCTTGATGCGGCGGTTTTCACTGGTGGAGTTATCGAGGTACTGGCGGCTCACGGTTTTGTAGAGCAGCGCCAGCCGCAGCCCCCGCACCGGCTGCCCCTCCAGGGTGTGCGCCGACACCACGGAGGGTGAGTAGGAAATGGTGGTCGTGCGGCCTTCGGCGGCCGTAATGGGGTTGTAGTTGGCGTCGTAGGTTACCTCGCGGAAGTCCTGGATGCGGTTGCGGCTGAGCGTGAGGGTGCTGCTGAGGCTGAGCTGGTCAGCGGCGGAGGCAAAGCCCGTTAGTTCCAAGCCGGTGCGGTAGCTGCGCGGGGCGTTGGTGCGCAGGGCTGTGCCTACGTCGTTGAGCTGGCCGGTAGCTACCAGCTGGTTACGGTACTTCATGTAGAAGTAGTTGGCTTCGAAACGCAAGGCCGTAACCGGACCGGCTAGAGCGGTAGCCGGCAGCGTAAGCCGGTAGCCGCCTTCGAAATCCTGCAGGTGCTCGGCTTTGGCGCTCTGGTCGCCGGCGGGCCGATCGGTGAAGTCGGAACGGACGGGCTCCCGCTGGCCCACGGCGTAGCTAGCGTAGAGTTGCTGCCCCGCGGCCAGGGTAAGGGTAGCACCTAGCTTGGGGTTAAAGAACAGGTAGTTGGCGCGGGTAGTAACGTCGTTCTGGTCGTCTTCTACCCCGTCAATGGTATACCGGATGCGGCGCACCTGCATATCACCGTACACCCCTAATATGGGCAGCACCTGCCAGGTAGCACGGGCGTAGGCGTTGTAGTCGGTCTTAACGGCATCGTTGAAGTAGTAACGCTGGCGGATGCTGCCGTTGGACGCGTACTGGGCCCAGATAACCTCGCCGTAGTGGTCGTTGGTGAAGCGGTTCCAGGCTCCGCCTAGAGTAGCCTGCAGCTTGCCTTCGCGGGGCTGATAGTTCAGGGCGAAAGTGCCGCCGTAGAAGTAGTTATCCAGCCACTTGCGGTCTATCAGGTTGCTGCGTTTGATGGTGGTATCGCCCAGCACCACGTTTTGCAGGCCATAGTCAACCAGCTTGCGGTTGGCGCGGTAGCTTTCGTAGTAGCCAAAGCCGCGCGTCAGGTGCAGGGCCGCGCCCAGGTTCCAGTCTTGGCCCAGGCCCTGGGAAAGGTGCAGCTGGTAGTGGTTCTGCTGGTAATTATCGGTTTGGTTGTCGTAGGTGTAGTAGCTGTAGCGGCGGCCTTCGCGCAGGGCGCGGTCGGCATCGGCGGCACTCAGCTCCCCGTTATCAATATACTGCTGCAGCAGGGTCCGGTCGCCGGTAATGGCGGGCTCGGGCACCCCGTTCCAGGCCTGGTAGGTTTTCTCGCGGCCCGAGAAGGTAATGAACTTCAGCAGCGTATTCTGGCCCTGGTAGCCGGCCGCGAGGTAGTAAGACTTCATGTCGGAGGCGCCGCGCTTCACGTAGCCATCGGAGGCGATGCGCGAGAGGCGGCCATCGACGGTGAAATGCCCGCCCAGCAGGCCCGTCCCGAAGGAAACGTTATTGCGCCAGGTGTTGAAGGAACCGTAGGTGTTCTGGGTTTCGCCGTAGGCTTCGCGGCGGTTTTCCAGGGTCGAGATGTTGAGGCTGGCCCCGAAAGCCGCCCCGCCGTTCTGGCTGGTGCCTACCCCCCGCTGCACCTGGATACTGCTGATGGACGAGGCCAGATCCGGCAGGTTCACCAGAAACGAGCCGTGCGATTCGGCATCGTTCAGGGGCACGCCGTTGATGGTCATGTTGATGCCCGTATTGCTGGTGCCCCGGATGCGGATGTCGGTGTAGCCTACCCCGGCGCCGGCGTCGGAGGTTACGACTACCGAGGGCGTCTGATCCAGCAAGTAGGGTAAATCCTGCCCGAAATTGCGCTTCTGCAGGTCCTGGCGGCCCAGGTTGGTGTAGGCGGTGGCGGTGCGGTCGTTAGCGCGGGAGGCCGTTACCAGGGCCTCACCAATGGCAACGCCCCCCGGCTGCAGGGCCGGCGTGAGGCGCTGCTCAGCCGCTTGCCCCTGGATGGGTTGCACCAGCACCTCGTAGCCCAGGTAGGTTACGCGCAGCTCGTGGGGGCCGGCGGGCACGGCGGGTAGGGTAAAGGTGCCGGCCGCAGTGGTAGCGGCGCTAGGGGTGCCATCCAGCAGGATGGTGGCGCCGGGCAGGGGCGTGCCGGTGCGTGCATCCGTAACGGTGCCGGACACGGGGCCTTGCGCCCATGCCGTACCGGACAGCGCCAGCAGCGCGGTTCCGGTGAGTAGGTTTTTTTTCAACGGTGAAAAAATGGAAAAAAATGGAACGGACCCGGTGCCAGGGGTCGGCACCTCAGGTTTTTCGTTCGCGGATCGTTTGTTCCCTTCGCCGGCATTACCCGGGCAGGTTCAATGGGTATGATCTCAGCCGCGCGCTACTGGCGTGGCACCCCTAAAACTTCTGGGCCAAAGGTACACCGGAAGTTTTGGGTTTTGCACTACCCTAGGATAATCGGGTTATAAATCGGGAACGAAACGTTGCTTTATCTCTTGACAATCAAGTAAATTAGGTGGTAACATAAGGGGGCTCATAAAATGATGACTTGGGAAAACAACCCGCCCCGCCCCGCCGTTTCTGTAGTAGCTGCTGCCCTTTTCGTGAGTCCCGTTGTTGAACTTTTGCTCTCTCCGCCATGACCATCACCAGCCTTCTTTACTTGCTCGTGGTACTTGTGTTCACCGGGCTCTTGTTGGTATTACCGCGCCGCCGCACTCGCCAGCCCCCAGCCCCCGACAACGACGATGACGGCGGCGAACCGCTCGACGACGGGCTACCCGATTTCGACTTGCCTCCCGGAATTTCCCGCCCCATCAATGACTGGGAACCCGACTACAACCGCCCCCGAGTACCCTTGGAGTTCTAGTTAGCGGGCCATACAACAACAGCCGGGCCCCGTGACGCAAGTTGGTCACGGGGCCCGGCTGTTGTAGAATCACTAGGCGGCTACAAGCTCTTGGCCATGCGCACGTAGGGAATGGTGCCGCGGTAGAAACGGTTGCCTTCAGGCTCCAGGCCAAAGGCCCGGTAGAAGTTCTCGTTCACGGCGCGGGCGTCGCACCAGATGCGCTGGGCGCCTTTCTCGCGGGCCTCTTCCAGCACGCGGCGCAGCAGCTGGGAGCCGATGCCCTGGCCCTGGCAGTCGGGGCGGGTAGCAAACTTGCGGAAACGGGCCACGTTGCCGTCAATGAACAGGGAAATAACGGAAACCAGCTTGCCGTTGCAGAAGGCCCCGTAATGGTGGCCCTGCTCGTCCTGGTTCAGCTTTACGTAGTCGATGGACTCTTGGGGCCACAGTACGGCGTGGCGGAGGGGGTAGGTATCGGCCGCCTGAATGGAGCGGATGGTAACTTCGGAGGTCATGCTTGGGTTACTCAACGGTGATGCTATAGGAGGTTGAAAACTGCTGGCCGGGTTGCAAAGTCAGAATGCCCTCTTTATCGGCCAGCTCGGGGGAGCCGGTAGTGGAGCTGGCAATACCCTGCCAGGGCTCGATGCATACGAAGGGGGCCCCGGGGCCTTTGGTCCAGAGGCCCAGGTAGGGAAACCCATCGAAGCGGACCCGCACAGCGCGGCCGGAACGGCGACTACGCAGGGTAAGGTGGGTGAAATCGAAGTGCTTGAGCACCAGCGCGTCCTGGGCAAAGAGGTGGTAGCTAAGCGGCAGCACCTGCTGATTGCGCAGCAGCGGCTCGCTCTGCCCCGTTAGCAGGCCTCCGTCCAACAGGTAGCGCGCGGCGGTGGTCGGCTGGTCGAAAACGAAGTCGTAATCCTCGAAGCTCTCCCCTGCCACCAATGGGCAGCGGAAGGCCGGGTGCGCCCCAATGCTGAAAAGCATTTCCTCCTGGCCCGGATTTTCCACTTCCCAGCCCACGGTAAGCTGAGAGCCGGCCAGCCGGTAGGTGATGCGCAGCACAAAATCGAAGGGGAAGCGCGTTTTGCTTTCCTCGGTAGCGCGCAGCTCAAAGGCAATGGCCGTGCCCGAGTGCTGCTGCACCTGAAACTCTTGGTCGCGGGCGAAACCGTGCTGGCTTAGGCTATAGCGGTTACCGTGGTGGGTGTACTCGTCCTGGGGCAAGCGCCCGACGATGGGGAAAAGCACCGGGGCGTGGCGGTTCCAGAAGGCCGGATCGGCAGGCCAGATGTACTCCAGATTCGCCAGATCTTTCCGAACAAAGCTGCTGAGCTCGGCGCCGTGGGCGTTTAGGCCCACGCGGCACTGCTCGTTTTCAAGGTAATACGTCATGCAAATACGAATCGCGGGGTACCGGTAAGGGAACGAGGTAGCACAACGAAATTTTCACAGAAAGGGTATCGTTCCGTCGGGTGGCGGGCCGGCGAGGTAGGCCGGACCCGCCCCGGCCGGTCGGGGCTGGGCCAGCAGCGCATCGACGTGGAAACAGGCCGCCTCCAGCCGCTGACTGGGGGTACCGCTGATTTCCGCAAAGTTCGAAAATTGCTCCCGGAGTTCCCGCTGGTACAGGTCGTAGAAGTACTGGCGGTGGTTGGGGTGCTCCCGCAGCGGGTCCGGTTCCCAGGGCAAATCAACGCCCAGCAACAGCACCAGGCTGTACTGCTGCACTTGCACCTGCCGCCGAATCCAGTCGGGGCAGTGGCCAAACGCGTGTTCTGACCAGATTTTTATGACTAGCAGGTCGGTGTCGCAAAAGAGTATGGGCCGGCCCAGGCGAGCGGCGGCGGCGGCAGCAGTTGCCTCAGCTTCCAGTTGGCCGCGGGCTATTTCCTCTAAATCAGCCAGGGTGTAGTTGGGCCCGCGCTCTTCCAGGTAGTGGCGGGCGTACTCGGGGGCCCACACTGTGTGGTAGTGTTCCGCCAGCAGGCGGCTGAGGGTAGTTTTTCCCGTCGATTCAGGGCCGGTAAGCGCAACTCGGAGCATGGTCAGGCCGCTTGAAGTTCGGTGGCCTGCTGCCGCTGGTAGGCGCGGCGCCACTGCAGGTAGCCGTACACGGCTAGCCCCAGGTACAGCGCGTACAGGGCGCTGGTGGGGTAGAGCTGCTTGGCCCACAGAATGGGTACGTAGATACTATCTACTACCACCCACAACCACCAGTTTTCCAGCCGCTTGCGCATGAGCAAGAACTGCGCGGCCAAACTACCGGCCGTTGTCAGGCTGTCCCAGTACGGCACGGAGTCTTGGGTGTAGTGCGCCAGGTAGTAGCCGAAGCCGGCGGTGAAAGCCGGAATGAACACGGCGCACAGCAGCCATTCGGGCCGGGTAGTGCGCGAAACGTGCAGTTCGGTGCGGCTGCGGCCGCCGTAGAGCCACTCGTACCACCCGTATATGCTCAGCCCGATGAACATGATTTGCAGCAGGCTGTCGGCGTACAGATCCTGGCGGTAGTACACCACAATGTAGAGTGCGCAGCTGAAGATGGCCACGGGAAAATTCCAGATAACCTCCCGGGCGGCCAGCCACACGCAGGCAAAGCCCGTTACCACGGCAACCCATTCCAGGGGGCTACCGCCGGCCGCGGCGGTCCAGAACTCGTACAGGGGCTCCAACACAGAAAGACAACGGAAAGAAGAGGTTACGGCGGGGCCAGGCAAGCACCCAACGGAAAAGGCCAAAGCTAACGAGCATTAAGGTAATTTTGTGGACTACCAAGCATTTTCTCTCCTTACTCTCGCTTGTTATGCTGCCCGAAATTACCCCCGAAGACCTACAGGCCCGCCTTCAGGGCGGCGAGGATGTGCAGCTGATTGATGTGCGCCAGCCCGAGGAATTTACTTACTGCCGCATTGAAGGTAGCCTGCTCATTCCGCTGGGCGAGCTGGCCAGCCGAGCCGAGGAAATTGACCCCGACCGGCCTACCGTGCTGATTTGCCACCACGGCGTGCGCTCCATGCAGGCTCTGGCCTACCTGCAGCACCGCCACGAGCTAACGAACCTGCTGAACTTGCGCGGCGGCATTCACGCCTGGAGCCTGCGGGTAGACCCAACGGTGGCCGTGTATTAACTATTCGTCGCTTAACGCCCCTGCCTGCCGTGCACTTCCCTGCCCTGCCCATCCTCGATGCCTTGCCCGAGCTGCTGCGCACCCTCGACAGCGCCAGCGTAGCCGTACTGCAAGCCCCACCCGGAGCCGGCAAAACCACCATTGTTCCCCTGGCTTTGTTGGAGGCCGCGTGGCGCGAAGGCGGGCGCATCCTGGTGCTGGAGCCGCGGCGGCTGGCCGCCCGGGCCGCCGCTACCCGCATGGCCCAGCTGCTGGGCGAGCCGGTGGGCCAGACGGTGGGCTACCGCATGCGGCTGGAAAGTAAGGTGTCGGCTAACACCCGGATTGAGGTAGTAACGGAAGTGATTCTCACGCGCCAGCTCCAGGACGACCCGGCCCTGGAAGGCGTGGCGGCGGTGCTGTTTGATGAGTTCCACGAGCGAAGCTTGCAGGCCGACCTGGGGCTGGCCCTGGCCCTGGATGCACAGAGTGTGCTGCGCCCGGATCTGCGGATTCTGGTGATGTCGGCCACCCTGGATGCCGACCGGCTGGGCTCCTGGCTGGGGGCGCCGGTAGTGCGCAGCCTGGGCCGCATGTTCCCGGTGGAAACCCACTACCTCAGCCCCCAACGTGCGGCCACCGTTTCGCGCCGCCCCCACGAAAAGCTCCAGGACCTCGCCCCCGCCATTATCCGGGAAGCCCTGCATGAGCACGCCACCGGCGACGTGCTCGTGTTTCTGCCCGGCCTGGCCGACCAGCGCCGGGTAGCCGACAAGCTGGCTTCCTTGCCCGAGCACATTGATGTGCACGTGCTGCACGGCGAGCTGCCCGCTGAGCAGCAAGACGCGGCCCTGCGCCCCGCCCCCACCGGCCGGCGCAAAGTAGTGCTGGCCACCAGCATTGCCGAAACCAGCCTGACCATTGAGGGCGTCACGATTGTGGTGGATGGCGGATACGCCCGAGTGCCCCGCTTCGAGCCGCGCACCGGCCTGACTACCCTGGGCACCGAGCCCGTAAGTCAGGCCGCCGCCGACCAACGCCGGGGCCGGGCCGGCCGCTTGAGCCCCGGCACCTGTTACCGCCTCTGGACCGAAGCCGAGTACCGGGAGCTACCCCACCACCTGGCCCCCGAAATCCTGACCGCCGACCTCAGTCCCCTGGCCCTGGAGCTGGCCCTTTGGGGTACCCGCGACGCCACGGCCCTGCGCTGGCTCGATGCTCCGCCCGCGCCGGCCCTGGCCCAAGCCCGCGAGCTGCTGGTGCGCTTGCAAGCTTTAACTCCTGAAGGCCTCCCCACGACCCACGGTCGCGCGCTGGCAGGCTTGGGGCTGGCGCCACGCCTGGCTCACTTGGTGGTTCGAGGACAGGAAACCGGGCACGGGGCTACGGCCTGCGCCCTGGCAGCCCTGCTTACTGAACGTGACATTCTGCGGCCCGCCGACGGCACATTTGGTCCCCCTGATTTACGGCTGCGCCTCGAGGCGCTGGCCACCGGGCGGGCCCCGTTGCCGGGCCTGACCCCAGATGCGGCGGCCGTGCGCCGGGTGCGGGAAGCGGCGACCGTGCTGCGCCACCGGGCCGGGGCCAAGGGCGAAATTCAGCCCGATGCGGCCGGGCTGCTGGCCGCCTTTGCCTACCCTGACCGCCTGGCCCAGCGCGAAACGCCTGAGCGGGTACGCCTGATTAGTGGGCAGCGAACCACCCTACCCGCCGAGTTTTTTGGGCAGCAAGACGTGTTTTTTGCCGTGGCCGCCCTTGATGGGGTAGCCGCTCAACCCCGGGCCAGCCTGGCCGCGCCCCTGAGCCGGGCCGAGCTGGAGCAGTATTTCGAGCCACAGATTGACACCCGCGACGAAGTCCGCTGGGACGAGGCGGCGGGCCGCGTTACGGCGCGACGGTTGCGGCGACTGGGGGCCCTGGTACTGGCTGATACCAACCTCCCCAACCCCGACCCGGAGCTGCTTACGGCGGCTTTGCTGGGCGCCATCCGGGAAGGGGGTGCGGGGCGCCTGCCCTGGAGCGAAGCCGCCGCCCAGCTGCGGGAGCGGCTGGCCTTTCTGCACCACATCCTCCCTGAAAACTGGCCCGACGTTTCGGATACAGCCTTGCTGCACAACTTGGAGGAGTGGCTAGGGCCTTACCTGACCGGAGTGAAAAGCTGGACGGAGCTAAGCCGGATTGATTTCGCGGAGGCGCTGCTGGGTTTGCTGCCCGGCGGCTGGGGCCAGCGCCAAGAGCTGGACCGGCTGGCTCCGGCCCACCTAGAAGTGCCCACCGGCTCGCGCATCCGCCTGGACTATGCCGACCCTGCCGCCCCGGTCCTGGCCGTGCGCCTGCAGGAGGTATTTGGCCTGCTGGACACGCCCACCGTGGCGGGCGGGCGCGTACCGCTGACCCTGCACCTGCTTTCCCCCGGCTACCGGCCCGCCCAGGTCACGCGCGACCTGCGCAGTTTCTGGACCAGCAGCTACTTTGAGGTGCGCAAGGAGCTGCGCGGCCGCTACCCCAAGCACTACTGGCCCGAAAACCCGCTGGAAGCCCAGGCCATTCGGGGCACGAAAAAGCAAAACGGGCTGTAGGCCAAGCGTTCCGGTGTGCCTGAAAGTGGGCTGGGCCTTGAGTCGAAGCACCCACCGCTGCGCTGCTAGCTGGCAATGCCTTATTTATCCGGGGCCCGATTAAGGGATGTGGCGCATGGGGTTGTCTTGTGGGCACGGGCCTTCGAGGCAGGTTCTTACGTAGCCACCCCTTCTTTTTATAGCATGCAGAAAAAATTTACCCTGGCTTCCCTGAGCGCCCTGGCTTGTTTATCGGCCCATGTGGGCGTGGCCCAGGATACGGCCAGTTGGCGGGTGTACCTGGAGGCCGGTCCTAAAATCACGCAGTTCCGCGCCATGTCGTACTCCGGCACGGAAGAAAGCCTGCCCCAGGTGCGGGATACCTACTCCGGTTTTGCCGATGTAAAAGCGTTTAAGCCGCTTTCCAACCGGGTAGTGCTGTCGGGCACCGTAGGCGTGGATATGCAGCTACTGAATTTCAAGACCGGCTACACCGAAAGCTTTCCCGCCCCCGGCATTACCAGCTACTCCCGGGAGCATATCAGCCGCCTACTCACCCGGGCCCGCCTCGACTGGGGTATTCACTACCAGTTCAACCTGGGCGAGTCGGGCCACCTGATGCCGGGCGTTTCCTTCGGCCAGATGATCAACCTCAGCAAAAAAGGCTACAGCTACAGCTTTATCCAGCCCGGCCTCTATTACACCACCGACCGGCTGCTGCTGTCCTTTACTGCCTCCGACACGCCCTACAACGTCCTGATTCCGGAAGCCTCTAAGTTCGAGAGCACCTACCGGGGTAGGGCCATCAGCAGCGAATCGGAGTTCCGGGTGCGGGAGCTGCAGCTCAGCGTGGGGGCCAAGTTCTAACCGACTCCTACCCGTCTGCCTACTACGAAAAAGCCGGTTACCCTGGGGTAACCGGCTTTTTCGTACTTAAACTATAACTGAGCTTCTACTCGCCGGCCGGGAAATCAGCGGATTCGCCTAGGTCGGCAACCTGTTCCAGCTCTTTCACCAGGCTCGTGAATTTGTCGCGGGCCCCTTTGACGGCGGCTTTGCCCAGGGGCAAGTGCAGGGGCGGGTTTTCCTGGCGTACGAGGTCGAACATGATACGGGCGGCGCGCTGGGGGTCGCCGGGCTGGCGGCCGCTGTAGCTCTGAATGCCTTTCAGGTTCTCGCCTACCGTGGCGCGGTAGTCCTCAATGGCCGTGTCCACGAAGGAGGCGGAGCGGCCGGCCCAGTCGGTACGGAAGCCGCTGGGCTCGATGTTGGTGACGTGAATACCCAACGGGCCGACCTGCTGGGCCAGGCTTTCGCCCAGGGCTTCGAGGGCAAACTTGCTGGCGTTGTAGACGCCTACCCCCGGAAAGGTTTTCAACCCGCCAATGCTGGTGATGTTGAGGATATGGCCGCTTTTCCGCTCGCGCAGATGGGGTAGCACGGCCCGCAGCACCCGCAGGGGCCCGAATACGTTAACCTCAAACTGCCGCTGTACCTCGGCATCGTCAATTTCTTCGATGCTGCCCAGCGAGCCGTAGCCCGCATTGTTTACCACCACATCAAGCTGGCCGAAGTGCTGAATAGCGGCCTGCACGGCCTGCTGCACCTGCGGCTCGTTTACCACGTCGCAGACGAAGCCACGGCCATTTTCGCCGGCTTTTTGGGTGAATTCATCGGCCTGCTCCTGCTGGCGGAAGGTAGCGGCTACGTTGTCGCCCTGGCTGAGGCAGTATTCAGCCAGCTCTTTGCCGAAACCGGTGCTGACGCCGGTAATAAACCAGGTTTTGGGGGTTGCCATGGATGGAGGGGAAAGGTGAAGGATGCCCGCCCCGAAACAAGGCGGCTGGCAGCAGTAACCGGGAAAGGGGCCGTGGGGTTTTGCGGGGGTCCGTTATTGCCCGGCTGGCGTTGCGCCGGAAACGGAACTTAACAGAACGGCAACAGGAAAAGAGCGGGTAAAAACCGGAAACTCAATTATTCGCCGTAATTTTACCCGGCAATAAGCGGAACCTAACCTTCTTGTTGCCATGGCCGACTACGCTGCCAAAATTGCCTTCGAGGCGCTTACCTACGACGACGTCCTGCTCCTGCCCGGGTATTCCGAAACCCTGCCCCGCGACGCCGACCCCAGCTCCCAGCTTACCCGCAACATCCGCCTGAAACTGCCGTTCGTTTCGGCGGCCATGGACACCGTGACTGAAGCCGAAATGGCCATTGCTATGGCCCAGGAAGGTGGTATCGGCATGATTCACAAGAACATGAGCATCAAGGCCCAGGCCGAGCTGGTGCGCCGTGTGAAGCGTTCCGAGAGCGGCATGATCCTGGACCCGTTCACGCTGCAGGAAACGGCTACCCTGGCCGACGCCAAGCAGCTGATGCGCCACAACAACATCGGGGGCATTCCGATTGTGGACGACCAGCGGCGGCTGAAGGGCATCCTGACCAACCGCGACCTGCGCTTCGAGAAAGACATGACCCGCTCGGTTTCCGAGGTTATGACCCGCGACAACCTGGTAACGGCCAACGCTGGCACCGACCAGGCCCTGGCTGAGGACATTCTGCAGGACTCGAAAGTAGAAAAGCTGCCGGTGGTAGATACCGAAGGTCGTCTGGTGGGTCTTATTACCTATAAAGACATCCGGAAGCGCCGCCGCACGCCCAATGCCTGCAAGGACGAGTTCGGCCGCCTGCGCGTGGGCGCGGCCGTGGGCGTGACGCCAGATCTGCTGGACCGCATTGCCGCCCTCGTAGAAGCCGGCGTGGACGTGGTAAGCGTGGATACGGCCCACGGCCACAGCAAGGGCGTACTGGATGCCGTGCGCAAGATCAAGCAGCAATTTCCGAAGCTAGAGGTTATTGCCGGCAACGTGGCTACCGCCGAAGGAGCCCGCGCCTTGGCCGACGCCGGCGCCGACGCCGTGAAGGTAGGCGTGGGACCCGGCTCCATTTGCACCACCCGCATTATTGCCGGCATTGGCGTACCCCAGCTCTCAGCCGTGCTGGAAGCGGCCCGCGGCCTGGAAGGCACCGGCGTTCCGCTCATTGCCGACGGGGGCATTAAGTACTCCGGCGACGTAGTAAAGGCCCTGGCCGCCGGGGCCGGCACCATCATGATTGGCTCTCTGCTGGCCGGCACCGAGGAAGCTCCCGGCGAGGTAACCTTGTTCGAAGGCCGCAAATACAAGAGCTACCGCGGCATGGGCTCAGTAGAAGCCATGGAAGAAGGCTCCAAGGACCGGTACTTTCAGGATGCCGAGGACGACGTGAAAAAGCTGGTGCCCGAAGGCATTGTAGGCCGGGTACCGTACAAAGGCCTGGCGGCCGAAGTACTGTACCAGCTGGCCGGTGGCCTGCGCGCTGGCATGGGCTACTGCGGTGCTGCCACCATTGAAGCCTTGCAAACCGCCCGCTTCGTGCGCATTACCGGGGCCGGCCTGCGCGAGTCGCACCCCCACGACGTGCAGATCACCCGCGAGGCACCCAACTACAGCAGCCGGTAGGTTTTTCCAGTGCCAATACCTTTAGAATAGTGCAAAAAAAGCCGACCACTACCAGAAGGTCGGCTTTTTTTGCGCTTTCACGTATGAGGCCCCATCGGTCAAATACTGCGGGCACGCGTATCTTTTCGTGCGCACCGCGTATCTTGGGCATCCATTTGTCGTCCTCTCCGGCCTCTGAATACCAGTACTCCCATTTACATGTCGTTTGCCCGGAAGCTGAACTCTCTTCTGCTACCCTTTTCTATTCTGAGCTGGCTAGGGCTATTAGCTTGCGCGCTGCTGTACGCGCATCCGACCTTGTTTGGGCAGGCAGTGGCGCTACCGGGTTGGCTACTGCTGCTGCTGCAAGCCATTTTCACGACTGCCGTTTTCCTGCAGGAGCGGGTAGTATCGGACCGGCTGCGGGGCCTTGACTTTATTGGCTTATTGCGCCGCTTGGTGCTGGGCCCGGGCCTGCTGGCTACGGCCTGCGTGGGCTTGCACTTGCTGCAGCAGCTTATTCGCCAGAACCTGGCCAACACTAGCTCCCTGGCCTTTACGGCCATATATACCGTGAACGTGGGGCTGTTCGTGGTACTGCTGGCCCGCACCACTTACGTGTGGCGCTCCTTGGTGCTGTTCCGCTCCTCGGCCCGGCTTCGGAAGCTCTGGAACTGGTTTGAAGTGTTGCTGGGAGTTACGCTGCTGCTGCGGCTTTTCACCTGGTCGCCACCCTTCGGGCTGGGTACTGCCCTGCTGGGCGTGCTGGCCGCGTTTGGCGCCTACATCAGTAGCCATCAGAAGTGGGTAGCCTACCTCAGCCGCCGCCAGAAGCTGGAAGCTGTGCTGCTGCAGCTAGCCGTCATTCTGAGCATGGCCGTGTTTGTGTTTTACTTTCTGCATACTTCACAGGGGCCGCAGCTACTGGCACCCGGCACCCAGCACGACTTTCTGATTCTCAATGCCTTTTCGGCCAGCTTTTTTGCCATTATGGGCTTGCTGGTTACGTTTTTCAACCTGCCCACGGCGGGAGTTTTTGAGCAGAAGCGGGAAGAAATCCTGAGTCTGCAGCGTCTTACCCAGCTTATTCAGCGCGGGCAGAACGCGGAGGAAGTGTACCGCATGTTCTTCGATTCGGCCATTCAGACGGTGGAGGCCGATGCCGCGTGGCTGGAGCTGGATAGCACCGAGGACGAGTACGTGGGCCAGCACTACCACATTGCCCCCGAGCAGGCCCTGGCCATTCGCCACCTGCTCACCGACTACAACCTGGGCCACATCGAGTACCTCAACAATGACCTGCCCAATAGTAGCGGCTTCCGGAATCTGGAGCTGCCCTTCGGTTCCCTTATTGTGATGCCCCTGCGCTCCAGCAAGCGGCAGTACGGCTCCTTGTACATGCTGAAGTCCTCTACCCAGGGCTTCGACCGGGAAAACCAGAGCATTCTGCAAACCTTCGCCAGCCAAACCGTGCTCAGCATCGAGAACCTGCAGCTGGTGCAGGCTTCCCTGGATACCCAACGGGTGCAGGACGAGCTGAAGATTGCCTCAGCCGTGCAGGACAGCCTGATTCCGAAGAATCTGCCGATTGACAACTGGTTTGAAATCAGCTCCCACGCCCTGGCCGCCACGGAAGTAGGCGGCGACTTCTATGACTTTCTGCACTTGCCCGGGCGGCGCCTGGCCGTGCTCATCGGCGACGTATCCGGTAAAGGCGTAACGGCAGCCTTCCACGTGGCCCAGATGAAAGGGATTTTCCACGCCCTGATGCAGGAAAACCCCTTGGCCCGCAATGAGCGGGAAAAATTCCCAGTGCCGAGCAAGTTCATGGCGCAAGCCAACAACGCCCTGGCCCGCTGCCTGGAAAAGGCGGCCTTCATTACGGCGTCGCTCTACATCATTGATTATGAGCACGGCGGCTTTGTATTCGCGCGGGCCGGGCACTGCCATACGCTGTACTATCATTCCATTAAAGAAGAAGTTTCCTACTTCCGCACGGCGGGGCTGGGCCTGGGTATTATCCGCCACGATGGGTATGAGAAGTACATCAAAAACCAGTTTTACGACTATAACCCCGGCGACGTAATGGTGATTTACACCGACGGGATTGTGGAAGCCCGGGGTGCCGACCAGGAGGAGTACGGGGAAGAGCGCCTGCAGCAGATGCTGGAGCGCACCTACTACCTGGATGCCGACCAGATTAAGGAGCAGATTCTGGCTGACCTGAACGAGTTCAGCCGGGGTCAGCCCATGCACGATGACCAGACTTTACTGGTCATTAAGTTCAAAGCGTCCCAACCCGAACCTAGCCTTTAACGTAGCACGGAGGTATGAAAATAACTCAACAATCAACCGAAAATACTCTTACCCTGAGCCTGGATGGGGAGCTGGATGCCAGCTCGTCCGTAGTTCTTGATACTGAGCTTAATAAGGCTGAGATTCTTGACAACCAGAAAGTACTGATTGACTGCCGGCGGCTGAACTACATTTCTTCGGCCGGCTTAGGGGTATTCATTTCGCATTTGCAGCGCTTTCAGGATGCGGGCGTGAAGCTGGTTTTTTTCAACATGCAAGAGAAAGTGCACAACGTTTTTGAGATTTTGGGACTTGACTCGCTGATGACGATTGTACCGTCGGAGGCAGAAGCTACTGCTATTTAGTCGCTCATCTGAGCAATCGAGGGGAATGGAACACGCAATCCGAATCAGCTGCACACGCCGCAACCTTAAGGTGGTGCGTGATTTCGTGAGCGACTTTTTACTACGTTACCATCTCTCTGACTTGCTGGTCAACCAGATCATTCTAGCCGTGGATGAGGTAGTAGCCAACCTGATTATTCACGGCAACGGTGAGGACGAGTCGCAGTTTTTGGACGTACGCGTTGCGGTAGTAAATAAAGAGTTTGGCATCGAAATCGAGGACACAAATCTAACGTCGTACTCGCCCGCCAGTTACCACGAGCCCGATTTACAGGAGTACGTGCGCATCGGCAAAAAAGGCGGGGTAGGCATGATGCTGGTTAACCGCATCATGGACCGGGTAGAGTTCACGACCCACGCCGGCCACAATCTGTGCCGGCTGTATAAGAAACTTGGCTAGCTGCTCGTTAGCGTCTGGTAATCAGAAAAGCACTCCGTGCGCGGGGTGCTTTTTTTATGGCCCGTCCGGGGGCTAGGGTTCGGCTAGATTCCGCTCCGGCTACGCGAAAAAATCCGTAAAATTGCAACAGTAGCTTTTCCCTACCCGGGCCATTCCCGGCCGGATTACCCGCTTTGCCGATTCCTTATTCTCTGTATGCATAAACGCATTTTGTTTGCCAGCACCGCTGCGGCCGCTCTCCTCCTGGCCGGGTGCCAGGCCTCCAAACCAACTACTGCGGCCAAGTCGCCGACCCTGGAAACACTGGGCAACACGGAAGTTCCCGCTTCGGAATTTGCCTACGTCTACCGCAAAAACAACAGCTCGGCTCCGGAGTACGGCACCAAAGCCAGCGTACAGGAATACCTCGACCTCTACACCAACTTTAAACTGAAAGTGCTGGCCGCCGAGCAGAAAGGCCTGGACACTACTCAGGCGTTTAAGCGGGAGCTGGAGGGCTACAAGCAGCAGCTGGCCCAGCCCTACCTCACGGAAAAAAGCGTAACTGACAAGCTGGTGCGCGAGGCCTACGACCGCCTCAGCAAGGAAGTAAACGCCGCCCACATTCTGGTGCGCGTGCAGCCCGACGCCGCCCCCAAGGACACGCTGGCGGCCTACCAGAAAATTACGGCCCTGCGCCAGCGCGTGACCGGCGGCGAAGACTTCGGCAAGGTAGCGCGCGAAACCTCCGAAGACCCTTCGGCCCGCGAGAACGGGGGCAAGCTCGGCTACTTTACGGCCATGCAAATGGTGTATCCGTTTGAGTCGGTGGCCTACGCTACACCCGCCGGCCAGGTGTCGCAGCCAGTGCGCACGCGCTTTGGCTACCACATCATTAAGGTACATGACGTGCGCCCGGCCCAGGGCGAAATCAAGGTGGCTCACCTGATGATTCGGGCTACCCCGGGCATGCCCGCCGCTGATTCGGCTACGGCTCGTAAGAAGGTGGATGAGCTGTACAACCGCTTGGCGCGCCGGGGCGAAAACTGGGAAAAGCTGGTGGGGCAGTTCTCGGAAGATGCCGGCTCGGCCGCCAATGGCGGGGAGTTGCCGCCCTTCGGGACGGGCCGCATGATTCCGAGCTTTGAGGAGGTAGCCTTTAAGCTGCAGAAGCCCGGCGACATTTCCCAGCCCGTGCAAACGCCCTACGGCTGGCACATCATCAAGCTGATTGAAAAGCAGCCCGTGCCGTCCTTTGAGGCTATGGAGCCCACGCTGAAAAGCAAGGTTGCCAAGGACTCTCGCTCGGAACTGAACCGCACGGCCTTCCTGAAGCGCGTGCGCACGGAAAACAACTTCACCGAAAATCAGGCCGGCAAAGACTACGCCTTCGCTAAGGCCGATACCGCCCTGGTAGCGGGCCGCTTCCAGTACACTGCCCCGGCCCCTACCCCCGCCAAGGGCAAAAAGACCGTCGGCGATGCCCAGACGCTGTTCACCATCGGTGGCAAGCCCTACCTGGTATCGGACTTCCTGACGTATGCCCAGCAAAACCAGAAGCCGCGCGCCGGGGCCGATGCCCGCTTTGCCATGCAGCAGCTTTATGACCAGTACGTGGACCAGAGCCTGACCGAGTACGAAAAGGCCAATCTGGAAACCAAGTACGAGGACTACCGCATGCTGGTGAAGGAGTACCGCGACGGTATTCTGCTGTTCCAGCTCATGGACGAGAAAGTGTGGAGCAAGGCCATTGAGGACACTGTAGGGCTGCAGAAGTTCTTCACGGAAAACCAGGCCAAGTATCAGTGGGAACCCCGGGTGCAGGCTACCGTCATCAGCGCGGCCAGCCCGGAGCTGCTGGCCAAAGCCCAGCAGTACCAGAAAACAGGCCGTTATCAGCTGAAAAACGCACTGCCGGCCCCGGTTGCCTTCCGCGCCAACTCGGCGGAGTTGCCGGTAGTTGTACCCGCCCTGGACGACGTAGCGGCTCGAATTACTGCTGACCCGACGCTGAGCGTGAACGTAGTAGGCCGGGTGAAGCGTGGCGAAACGGCTGCCTTAGCTCGCCGCCGCGCCGACCGGGTAGCAGCTTACCTGCGGGGCAAAGGTGTAACGGCCGAGCGCCTGCGCACTACGGCCGAAAGCAAGCCCGCTGCCGCTCAGGTGGCCTTTGAACTGACGACAACTAACCCCGCAGCGCTGGAGGAGATGATGAACTCCCAAAACCCGCTAGCCGTGCAGGTGCAGCAGCGCAGCTTCCAGAAGGGCGACAACAAGGCGGTAGACCAATTCCTGACCAGCGCCCCCGGCACCTACACCACCCAGCAGGACGGCCGCTACTACGCCATCATGGTGGAGAAGCAACTGCCGGCCGGACCCAAAACCCTGGCTGAAGCCCGCGGCCAGGCCACTTCCGACTACCAGAACTACCTGGAGAAAGAGTGGCTCAACCAGCTTCGTGCCCAGTACCCTGTGAAGGTTAACCAAGCCGAAGTAGACAAACTGGTTACCAAATAAGGCCTACCGCCCGCCAAGAAGTCATCCTGAATCGAGCCGAGGACTTTCCCGCATCGGAACGAGTATCGTAGCAACGGCTCGTTCTAACGTGAGAAGGTCCTCGGCTCGATTCAGGATGACGTTTTTTAGGCACTTAAGCTAAGGGCACTGCCCCTTATGCAACCTCCGCAGCCAAAGCCCGCTCTCTGGGTTGTGGCCGCACGAAAAGGGCCTACGCGTTGTTTTTGCCGGAGAAAGGATTTATGATGAAATTTACGGGCGGCTTTTGGCGTTTTGCCTGCTGTCTGGCCTTTGAGTGCGTTAGGTTACGCCCGGGGCATTACGGAACTACTCCATGATTCATTTTTTGCAAGTATCGGCCCGGAAGGCGCTGCTCAGCGCGGCCCTGCTAGCCGCTTCTGCTACGGCCAGCTACGCCCAATTGGGCATCGGCCGCCCGGTAGGACTACGCGTAGTAGACGGCATCATTGCTAAAGTCGATAACCAGATTGTGCTCCGCTCCGACCTCGACGCCATTTACGCGCAGGAAGAAGCCCGCGCCGAAGGCAAGCCCCTGCCGCCGGATACCAAATGCCGCATTCTGCAGAGCCTGGCCCTGAACAAGCTGCTGCTGGCCAAAGCCGAAACCGACTCGGTGGTGGTGGAAGACGCGCAGGTGAAAGGCGAGCTGGACCGTCGGATGGCCTACTTCATTCAGCAGATCGGCTCGGAGAAAAAGCTCGAAGAGTACTACAATAAGCCCGTGAAGCAGCTCAAGGAAGAGCTGCGCACGCAGGTAAGGGAGCAATTGATCCAGCAGAAAATGCAGGAGCAGATTGCCGGCAAAGTGTCGGTAACGCCGCGGGAGGTACGCCAGTTTTTCAGCCGCATGCCCAAGGACAGCCTTCCTTATTACTCCACGGAAGTAGAGATAGGCCAGATTGTGAAGCTGGCGAAAACCAATTCCAAAGCCAAGCAGCAAGCCCAAGCCAAGCTTAATGAGCTGCGCGCCCGCATTGTGGCCGGTGAGGACTTTGCTACCCTGGCCAAGCAATTCTCCCAGGACCCCGGCTCGGCGGTCGAAGGCGGCTACCTCGGCTTCTTTAAGCGCCGGGAGCTGGTGCCCGAATACGAAGCCGCGGCCTTGCGCCTGGAACCCGGCGGCTTGTCGCCCATCGTGGAGTCGCAGTTCGGCTTTCACCTGATTCAGCTGATTGAGCGCAAGGGTGACTCGTTCAGCACCCGGCACATCCTGCTCAAGCCTGAAACCGGCGCCGCCGACACCAACGAAGCGGCCCAGGAGCTGGCCAAATTGCGCCGCCGTATTCTCGGCGACACCATCACCTTCGCCAAAGCCGCCAAGGACCACTCCGACGACAAGCTGACCAGCGGCAACGGGGGCCTGCTCCAGAACCGCCGCGACGCCAGCACCTACTTGCCCCTGGACCAGGTTGACCCGGCCATCTTCTTCACCATTGACACGATGAAGGTGGGTAGCATCACGCCGCCCCTGCCCTACCGTACCGACGATGGCAAGGAAGCCGTGCGGATTCTGTGGCTGAAATCGAACACGCCCCCGCATCAGGCCAACCTCACCGACGACTACCAGAAGATTGCCGCCGCGGCCCTCAACGAAAAGAAAAACAAAGCCCTGGACGCCTGGTTTGCCCAGAACCGCGGCACGGTGTACCTCGAAGTTGATCCGGAGTATTCCGGCTGCCAGCTGCTAAACTCTTCCCTGTAGAAGCTAGAAGTGAGAAGCCAGGAGCGAGAATTATTATTCTCTAACTCCTGGCTTCTGGCTCGTATTTTATTCTGGCTCCTAACTTCTGACTTCTAGTTTCTTTTCCCATATGACATTCGCCTCCGATAAAGAAGCCGCCGACGCGCTGGCCCGGTCCTACCAGAAGCTGCGCCAGGAAATCGGCAAGGTCATTATCGGGCAGGAAGAGGTAGTAGAGCTGGTGCTGACGGCAGTTTTCTCCCAGGGTCACTGCCTGCTGGTGGGCGTGCCGGGCCTGGCCAAAACCCTGCTCATCCAAACCATTGCCGATTCGCTGGACCTCTCCTTTAACCGGGTGCAGTTTACGCCGGACCTAATGCCTTCCGACATTGTGGGCTCGGAAACGCTCAACCAGCAGCGCGACTTCCACTTTGTGCCGGGGCCTATCTTCGCCAACATCGTACTGGCCGACGAAATCAACCGGACGCCACCCAAAACCCAAGCGGCTCTGCTGGAAAGCATGCAGGAATACGCCGTAACGGTAGCCGGTAAGCGCTACCCGCTGCAACGCCCGTTCTTCGTGCTGGCCACCCAGAACCCCATTGAGCAGGAAGGCACCTACCCCTTGCCCGAAGCCCAGCTGGACCGCTTTATGTTCAACATTGAGTTGGGCTACCCCAGTTATGAGGCCGAGCTGCAGATCGTAAAAAACACGACTTCCGACACCAAGCCCACGGTCAGCAAAATTCTGCACGCTGCCGAAATTCAGGCCTACCAGCAGCTGGTGCGGCGCGTACCCGTAGCCGACAACGTGGTGGAGTACGCCGTGAGTCTGGTGCACAAAACCCGCCCGAACACGGGCCGGGCGGCGGCGCGGGCTTCGCAGTTGCTGGAGTGGGGCGCCGGCCCCCGGGCCTCCCAGCACCTGATTGTTGGCGCCAAGTGCCACGCCCTGCTCCACGGCAAATACTCCCCCGACATTGAGGACGTGAAAGCCGTAGCCCTGCCCATCCTACGCCACCGCTTGGTGCGCAACTTCAAAGCCGAGGCCGAAGGCGTTACCGTTGAGCAGATCGTAAAAGAACTCCTTTGATTACTTACTACTTAAGAAGTAGCAAGTAAGGGTTATGCTTTCAGCACATGAAGCGGGGAGCGTTAATTCTTCTTTCACTACTTATTAATTCTCACAGAAATGGAAGCAGCCGGGTACTACCAGCAATTTGAGCGCAACCTCGAAATCATTTTGAGCGGCCTGGAGGCTGGCCTGGATATTCGCCCGACGGCGCTTGGCACCTCGTTGCCGCTGGAGGTCTACGTGCTGAGCGAGGTGCTGAACCAGGGCGGCGGCCAGTTTCGCCTGACTACGGAAAGCGCCTTGGAGCGCCTGCGCGAGTTCTACACCCAGTTCCGCCAGAACGAAGCCGGCACGGAAGCCCTCATGCAGCACATTCTGGCCGACAAGAAAGCCATGATGCGCACGCCGGAAGGCCGTTTGCTCACCAAGGAAATGCTGATTCGCCGGCTAGAGTATTTCAATGAAGCCGCCCGCCAGGTAAACGTCATGCGCAACCAGCACGCCCTGGGCAGCCCGCCCCAATCCCGCTCGGGCGTAGGCGCTGAGCTGCAGAAATAGTAATAGCACGGATTTTTCGGATTACGCGGATTCCGTTCTGCTTTCTTTCAGGCTGTAGCTAGGCCTGTATCACAAAAACAAAAAAGACGCTCCTTGACGGGAACGTCTTTTTTGTTTAGCGGGCAACTACTGCTGTAAATGAAGATGGTAGAACGGAATCCGTGTAATCCGACAAATCCGTCTCAATCCGTGATTCAGGTCATCGAGGCCATTGCTTCCTTCCGAACTTTGGTGTTGCCGTCTTTCGAGTGCTTGAGGTTAAGCTCACCGGCCGGTTCTTGCTTTAAGTGGCTGGGCACCTCGTCGCCGTGCGGGCCTTTGGAAATCGTAACGCCTCCATCGACATAGTAGGTAGCGCCGGTTACGAAGCTGGCTTCATCGGAGGCCAGGAACAGGTACACGTTGGCCACTTCCTCAGGGGTGCCGCGGCGGCCGAGGGGTACGCCCTGCACTGTTAGCTTCTCCATTTTGGCGTTCATCGGGCCGGTTTCCTTGTGGGTCCAGGCCGTGTCAATGGGACCGGGGCCCACAATGTTGGAGCGCACCCCAAACTTGGCTTGCTCAACGGCCACGCCCCGCTGGAAAGCGTGCACAAAGCCCTTGGTGCCGCCGTAAGGTGTGTTCTGAGGCTCGCCCATGTGCCCCGCCTCCGAACCCGCCGACACGATAGTACCGTGAGTCTTTTGGAGGTAGGGAATGGCCGCCCGGGTCATCATGAAATTGGAATAAATATTATTCTTAATCATGTACTCGAAGGCCTCCGTGGGGTACTTGTCGATGGTGGAGACGGTAGGAAAGGCGCCAGCGTTGTTGATTAGAATGTCCAGCTTGCCAAACTCCTCCACGGCCGCTTTCACGCAGGATTTGGCGGTTTCTTCGTAGGAAATGTCGCCAAGGTAGCCAATGGCCCGGCCACCTTCGGCCAGGATTTCGTCCACCACGTCGCGCACCGGGTCGTCGCCGAGGCCTACTACCACAACGGCCGCGCCCTCGCGGGCAAATTTCTTGCTGATGGCTTCGCCGATGCCCGCGCCGCCGCCCGTTACAATGGCTACCTTATTTGCGAGTCTGCCTAACATAGAGAGAAGATGAAAAGGTTGAAAAATAGAATGCAGGTACCTGCCTGAGCTGCAGTAGTTCATTTGCAGGCAGTTAGGTTGCATTTTGAACGACAGACAGGCCCTGGGGTTACCGTGGCCAGTTCGCAAGCGGGGGTAGTTTGGCCTTTGCTAGGCTGTCCGTCGTATTGCTTCCGGCCGTATTGCCCCAAATCATGTACGACGCTGCCCCGCCCCTGCCCAGCCCTGCCGGCGCGCCCTTACTGGCAGCGCGACTAACGCTGCGCCCCTACCTCCCCGCCGATGCTGCGGACTTTTTCCACCTAATTCAGGACAACAGGCTCCGCCTGCGGCCGGCCTTTCCGGCCCGCGAGGCCAGCGTGCAAACGCCCGCCGATGCCGAGCAGGTGCTGGCGCAGTTCCGGCAGGACTGGGCTGCCGGCCGCCTCTACGTGCTGGGCATCTGGCACACCACTACCGGTCAGTACCTGGGCGACATTAGCTTAAAACCCAACTGGACCGCTCCCGTCACGCTGGAAATTGGCTACTACCTCGCCGCCGCCGCCGAAGGCCACGGCTACGCCCGTGAGGCGCTGGCAACGGTCGTGGAATTCGGCTTTGGCTCCCTGCGGGCGGCTCGGCTGCTTATCCGCTGCCGCACCAATAACCCCCGCAGCTGCGCCGTGGCCGAGGCCGTAGGGTTTCAGCAGTTGGCCCCGCGCCCCCGGCCCTGGCCGTTGCGGTCCTTGGCGCCCTCCGATATTCGGTACTACCACCTCAGGCGCGAGTAAAGTAATAAGGCCGGAAGCTGACGGCGGTAGTTGGGCTCAACTTGTTCAGCGGTTCAGCTAGTCTTCCCGCTTGAGCGTTGTGAGCAGGAAGCTTTGGTTGAAGTTCAGGTACAGGGCAAAGGAGAAGTCAAACAGCCCGTTGTTCAGGTCATAGAGCGGCTCGAAACGCGTCGTCAGGATAACATTGCCCGGTAGGCGGTAGTCGCGCAGCACCCGCAGAATCAGTAGCTGCCGCTGCTTTTCGGTGTAGTCGGGGTCCGCCACGGATACGGACACGGATTGGTAGAGCCGTCCGCCAATGGGGGAAATGTAGCCGCTGCCCTGCCAGTAGGCCAGCTGCAGGTTGGAGAGGCGCGTATCAAGGCCCGCGTTCAGGTACAAGCCTGTACCGCGGGCGAAAGGCAGCACCCGGGTAAAAGAGTAATCAGTAAAGTACGTGACGTAGCCATCGAAATGCGCGGCCTGCACTAGGTGGTAAGCCAACGCTCGGCGGACTCGCACCCCGGTTGCTACGTTGAACAGGGTTTGCAGGGGCTTGTCAATGGTATCCAGCTGGCCGCCGCGGTGGGTAGCCGTGAACTGAAACGGCAGCTTCAGCAGCCAGCCGGCTGAGTCAGCGAGCAGGGCGTGCTCGGCGCTGAGGCCGCCGGCTACCTCCTCCTGAAAGTTGCTGAACCGGTACTGCTGCCGCTGCCAATTCACCCAGGCATCCAGGCGGGAGCGAGGGGCTTGGTACAGGTACTGCACGCCTTCCTCTAAGCGGTTGGTAATGACCCGCTCAAAGTCAAACATCGGCTCGATGTAGCCGTGGTTCAGATGCCCTTCCAGGTTACCGAAAAGGATGTTGTGGTAGCCCTGCCGGTACTTCAGCGTGAACAGGGGCCGTACTTGCTGAAACCGGGGAGTCCCGTAATCTTTCCAGAGGAACACCCCGGCCTCCAACCGCAGGTTGGCCGATGGAAAATAGACCAGCCGGGGTGCTAGCTGAGCCCCGAAATACGTGAGGCCCGGATCAATTTTGTTGAAGTACTCGTTGTCCTTATTAAATAAAAACCCTTGCACATCTAGGCGCAGCTGCCGCTCGTAAGCGGGGCCCAGCGGCAACGGGTACTGGAATGCTCGGTTATCGAGCTGAGCCAAGCTCACGGATATGTTACCGAGTCCGGCTACCAACGTCAGTATCAGGAAGGTAGAAAAACGGGTGTTTCCCAAAAATTTTAGCACAGGAAAATCATCCTAAACTCAACGAATTTTTTTAGCATTGCGGGCACAAAATATAGCCCAGCCGCGTTACTACTAGCCGACCCGAAAAGGGCCCGGCACTGTAGCCTGAGCCGGTCGGCTACCCACGTATGGGAGCCGACCAAAAAGGGCTACATTCACCAAACCTAAGCATTTCCAAACAACCCCTCCTATAGTATGGCTGCAACCACTGACAAGGCCGTCAACGCCAATGCCGAGAAAATGAAAGCCCTCCAGCTGACCCTGGATAAGCTAGACAAGAACTACGGCAAAGGCACCGTAATGAAGCTCAGCGACAACAAGGTGATGGACGTCGAGGTCATCAGCACCGGTTCGCTAGGCTTGGATATTGCCCTGGGTGTAGGTGGCTTGCCCAAAGGCCGCGTAATTGAAATCTACGGCCCGGAATCGTCGGGTAAGACCACGCTGACGATGCATGCCATTGCCGAAGCCCAGAAAAAGGGTGGCATTGCGGCCTTCATCGACGCCGAGCACGCCTTCGACCCGCTGTACGCCAAGAAGCTCGGCATCGACACCGAAAACCTGCTCATCGCGCAGCCCGATAATGGCGAGCAAGCTCTGGAAATTGCCGACCAGCTGATTTCCTCGGGTGCCATCGACATCATTGTAATTGACTCCGTTGCTGCCCTGGTGCCGAAAGGCGAACTGGAAGGCGACATGGGTGACTCCAAGGTGGGCCTGCACGCTCGCTTAATGTCGCAGGCGCTGCGTAAGCTCACCGGTACCATCAACAAAACCGGCTGCTGCTGCATCTTCATCAACCAGCTGCGTGAGAAAATCGGGGTTATGTTCGGCTCGCCCGAAACGACTACCGGTGGTAACGCCCTGAAGTTCTACGCTTCGGTTCGCCTCGACATCCGTCGGATCGGCCAGATCAAAGAAGATAAGGACAACGTGACGGGTAACCGCACCAAGGTGAAGGTGGTGAAGAACAAGGTAGCGCCGCCCTTCAAGGTGATTGAGTTCGACATTATCTACAACGAAGGCATTTCCAAAGTAGGCGAGATTCTGGACTTGGGCGTTGACATGGGCATCATTGCCAAGTCAGGCTCCTGGTTCTCCTACGATGGCAACCGCCTGGGCCAGGGCCGCGAAGGAGTGAAAACCATCCTGCAGGACAACCCTGACCTGGCCGACAAAATCGAAGCTCAAATCCGGGCTATGGTGAAAGGTGAGCCGGAAGCTGCTTTGGCCGCTATTCCGGAAGACCGCTCCACGGATGAGGACGATGATGCCGCTGACCTGTAAGACTTTCTGAAGTCTGTTGCTAAAAAGCCCCGCCAGAAATGGCGGGGCTTTTTTATTACCTGGCAGTCAGGGGACTAAGCTAGGCCGTAACACAGCCATGAGGTCGGCGAAAGCAAAGCCGGCGGCTGCCTACTCAGGGGGCTACTGTTTTCAGGCTGGCTATTTCTTGTGCTGTTATAATCCGATTATCTTTGCTGGCACCCCATTTGAGTAGGCACCGGCTACACCCTCATTTTGCCGCTTTTACATGATTCGCCGCTGGCTTCTGTTTCCTGTACTTGCGCTGCCGCTGGCAGCGGTCCTCACTGCTTTTGGCCCTTCCGCTGAACCCACGCGCAACGTCCCGAACTCCAGCTTTGAGCGCGGCGAAGTGCTTCAGTACAAAGTCCACTACGGACTCATCAACGCTGCCGAGGCCACCATTGAGGTAGATGACGCCGTGCACCGCATCAATGAGCGACCTTGCTACCGAGCCACCGTCACGGGCCGAACCTTAGGTTCTTTCGATTATTTCCTCCGGATTCGGGACACCTGGCGCTCTTACATTGACACCACCAGCATCCTACCCCAGCGCTTCTTCCGCAACATTGAGGAAAAGAGCTACCGCAAGCGCGAGACGATAGACTTCGACCACCAGCGCGACATTGCCAGCGTGGAAAGTCATAAGAAAGACAAGAACGACGTAAAAAAGGGCACGTTTAAAACGCCCAATAACGTGCAGGACTTAGTCAGCGGCTTTTATTTCCTGCGCACCCTTAACTACGACCAGCGCCGGCCCGGCGAGGTCATCAAGGTTCAGGGCTTCTTCGACAACGACGTCTTTAACATGGACGTGATATACAAGGGCCGGGAAACGGTGGAAACCAAAGCGGGCGTCATCCGCGCCATTCGCCTGGTCCCGAAAATGCCCAGTAATAAGCTCTTTAAAGGAGAAAACGCCATTTCGGTGTACCTCTCCGACGACCGGAACAAAGTGCCGGTACTGATTCAGGCGGAAATGTTCGTGGGCTCCGTAAAGGTGGACATGTACAAGTACAAAGGCCTCCGAAACCGACTGAATCTGGTGGCAACAAATTGATGCTTTTGTGAAGCGGCTCCCGTTGGGGGCCGCTTTTCTTTTTAGTGCTATTCTCAGTCCGACTCCTTTCTACCTGATGCAGACTACCTTAGCTTCTCGACGTCGCCCTGTCTTGTTACCGCCACGGCCGGTAGCTACCCCGGTCAGCCCCAAGCCGGCGGGTTCTCTGGTCGACTTCGTGTGGCCAATTCCACTGCCGGCGCCTACCTCACCCCGGGCCGCTGGTAATGAAAACGTAATACGCCGGGCCCGGCGGCCCGCGGTACTTTTGTCTTCGCGCATTCTGTTTTACCCCAAACCACCTCGTCCTGTGCAGCCAACCGCCACCCCTAATGCGTACAAAATCCTGGTAGTCGATGACGATCCGGACATCGTGGAACTGCTGGAGTACAACCTGCGCAAGGAAGGCTACGAGGTAGCCAGCGCCCCCGACGGCCGCAAGGCCCTGGAAGTAGCCCCGCAATTCGGCCCCGACATCATCCTGCTCGATGTGATGATGCCCCACCTCGACGGCATTGCCGCCTGCCGCCAACTGCGGGAGCTACCCCGCTTCAAGGATACCTACATCATCTTCCTGACGGCCCGGGCCGAGGAGTTTTCGGAGGTAGCCGCCTTTGAGGCCGGCGCCGACGACTTCATTGCCAAGCCCATCAAGCCCCGGGCCCTGCTCAGCCGCCTAGCCGCCTTCGTGCGCCGCGACAAAGACCCGCAGGTACAGCTGGACACCATCGAAATTAACGGGCTCAAAATTGACCGCACGGGCTTTGCCGTGTATCAGGAGGGCCGCAAAATTTCGCTGCCTAAAAAGGAGTTTGAGCTGCTGGCGTTCCTGGCCGCTTCCCCCCACAAAGTATTCGGTCGCGACGAGCTACTCCAAAATATCTGGGGCAACGACGTGTTCGTGCTGGCCCGCACCGTGGATGTGCACGTGCGCAAAGTGCGGGAGAAAGTCGGCGACCATCACATCCAAACCATCAAAGGCGTCGGCTACAAATTCAACACGGACAACTAAGTGAGCTGGTGAAATGGTGAAATGGTGAGTTTGATGTTCCGCTAGCCCACTTGCGCAGTGTGCGCAGGTAGAACATCAAACTCACCATTTCACCAGCTCACTCGCTCACCACTTCACCCCATGCGGTTTACCATTTCCTCGCGCGCTATTGCCGTTATCCTGTCCTTGCTGGTAGCGGCTGTGCTGACCACCTTGGTGTGGGTGGCTCCTACCTTGCCCATGCGCGAAGGAGTTTTGGCCGCTGGCATTACCATAGCGGCGTGTTTTCTGCTGTTGTACCTGATGTTTGAGGCCCTGATTTTCCGCGAAATCAATACCCTCTACGAAGGCCTGGAGCACATCAAGCGGAAGGAGTTTCGGCGCATGTCAAACAAGTTTCTGTTTCGACCGGAGCCGCTGAAGCGGATGCGCGACGAAATTCTGGACATGGCCCAGCGCAAGCAGCAGGAAATTGACGAGCTCAAGCGCCTGCAGGTGCTGCGGCGGGAGTTTCTGGCCGATGTATCGCACGAATTGAAAACCCCGATTTTCGCGGCCCAGGGCTTTGTGCATACTATTCTTGACGACGAGGACATTGACGAGCACACCCGCAAGAAATTTCTGCAGAAAGCCGCTACCAGCCTCGACGCCCTAGATTCCCTGGTGCAGGACTTGGTTACCATCTCCCAGCTCGAAAAAGGGGTAGTGCGTATGCGCCGCCAGGTGTTTGATATTACCCAGCTCGTGCTCGACATTTTTGAGCAGCTGGAGCTAAAGGCCGCCCGCCGCAACGTGACGCTGGCACTGGCCCCGCCGCCGCAGCCAAACACGGGCCTGCGCGTACTGGCCGACCGCAACCGCATCCGGCAAGTGCTGATCAACCTGATTGACAACGCCATCAAGTACGGCCGCGAAAATGGGCACGTAACGGTAGCCGTGGCAGAAAGCGGCAAGGGAGTACGCATCAGTGTGCAAGACGACGGGGAAGGAATTCCGAAGCAGCACCAGAACCGCATTTTTGAGCGTTTCTACCGCATTGATAAAAGCCGCAGCCGTGAGTCGCGGGAGGCCGGCGGCTCGGGCCTGGGTTTGGCCATCAGCAAGCACATTGTGGAGGCGCACCGCTCCACTATTCGGGTGCACAGCGAGGTAGGCCAAGGCACGACTCTGGAGTTCAAGCTGCCCAAGCCCCGGGCGGCGGCCACGGCGCTGGCTGCAAATGCCACGTAAGAAGTGAGTACCTTTGCAGCTCTTTATGAAGCTGCCCAATTTCACCGACCTGATTCTGTTTGAGGACGAGGACTTCGTCATCATCAACAAGCCTCCTTTCTTGGCCACGCTCGACGAGCGGTTTGGCGGGGCCGTCAACATTCTGCGCCTGGCGCGGGAACACTACGACGATATTCAGGCCTGCCACCGCCTCGACAAGGAAACCAGCGGCGCTTTGGCCCTGGCCAAAAACCCGGCGGCCTACCGCCACCTGGCCATGCAGTTCGAGAACCGCGAGGTAAAGAAGGTATACCACGCCGTAGCCTGGGGCGTGCACGACTACGATGGCTTGCGCGTGGACCGCAGCATTGAAACCACTACCAAGGGCAAGGCCCGCCTGGCCTTCAAGGGCAAACCAGCCGTAACGCTGGTGCGCACGCTGGAAGCCTACGCCCGCCACACCCTGCTGGAGTGCCAGCCCATTACCGGCCGCATGCACCAGATCCGGCTGCACCTGGCGTACCTGCAAGCGCCCATCGTGGGCGACGGCATGTACGGCGGGGAGGACTTTTTCCTCTCAACGCTCAAGAAGAAGTTTAACATGAAGCAGGGCGAGGAGGAGCAGCCGTTTATCAAGCGGTTTGCCTTGCACGCGGCCCAGCTCACCTTCGCGAAGATGGATGGCGAGCAAGTAACCATTGAAGCCCCCTACCCCAAGGATTTTCGCGTACTGGTTGATACGCTACGGCAGTATCGGTAGGTGCGGTAGTTACGCATAAAAAGGGCGACTCCTGACCGGGAGCCGCCCTTTTTGCTGAACAGGTTACAGCTTCTGGAAGATGGCAATACGCACGGAGTCGGCGGTGGGCTTGCGGCGGTTGCGGGGCATGGCGGCCAGCCACCGCAGCCGGTACTGGGGGTCCTTGCGCAACACGTCAAACGGCACTTGGCCTTCCATTACGGCGTACCAATCGTCCCAGAAGATTAGCGTGCCGCTGGGCAGCGGCCAGCTCTGCTCGCGCACGGCGGGCATCAGGCTGTGCCGCGCCCCGAATGGGTCAGTTTGTAAAGGCAGGGCCAGGTAGGGATGCTGGAACACAACGTGGGGCAGAGCGCCCTGGCGCAGGGCCCAGCGGGCCGCGGCGTCGGCCAGCAACTGGTCGGAGGGGCGGCCAAAGTCCCGCTCCCACCGGAACGCCGCCCGGGCCCCGCAGAACAGAAAGCCAATAACGGCTACGACCAGGCCCACCCGAATCCGGCGCCGCACTACCTCGGTGCGCCCTATTCCAGTGATAACGCCTACCCCGCGCAAGGCAATCAAACTTACCAAGGGCACCACGCAGCACAGCACCCGGGTAAGCCCAAACGACCCGAAGATGCCGAAGGTCCAGAAGATGGTATGGGCTCCGATGAAAACAACCACGCTGCCGTACACCAGCAGCAGCTCGGCCGTAAACTTCTCGGGCCGCAACCGAGCCGCTGGCTTAGCCCATTCCCAGAGCATGCGCAAACCTCCTATCCAGAACAGGCCGTACAGTACCCAGCCCACCGTATGGGGCAGGCTGATAATAAAATGGGACCATTGCCCCTGACCGTAGCTTTCATTCCGGACGGGGTAGGCGTTGTGGGTAAACACCCACAGAAAGTCCTGATACACAAACAGCCCGGCCACCCCATACGCCCCAAAGCCCAGTCCCAGCCAGGGCAGCGCCCGCCAGTTTCGGGTTATCAGCAAATAGAAGCCATACACGCCCAGGAGAATAAAGCCCTCGGAGCGGGCGAATGGCAGCAGGGAAATAACGGCCGCTCCTAATCGGGCTTGGCCCTGTAACGCCAGGGTCACGCTGGCTATCAGCACGAGGCTGAAAAGTGGCTCAGTCAGCCCCGAAAACTGAATGCGGAAGTAATCGGGGGAAGCGTAGCAGAACAGAATAGCCAGCCAGGGCCAGGGCAGCCGCAAGGTGCGGGCGGCCCCATACGCAAACCAAGCCGCCGCCGCTACCAACAGACATTGGAGTACCATTACCCCGCGTAGCCCCCAGTGGGCCGGAACCGCCATCAGCTCCACTACCAGCGGCTTGGACCACGACTCCAGAAAGTTGATAGGATGCTGAAAGGCGTAGCGGGCGTAGAGGTAATGGTTGATACTGTCGCCGGAATCGTAGGTGCCTTCCGTAACAAAGACCGTAAGCAGCGACACCAGCAGCAAGGCCAACAGCAGCGCGTAGGCTGGCCGATCGTTTGGGGGTGGGGCAACAGCCGCTGCCGGAGATGAAGTAGACGGTAGCATAGTGGGCGCAAAAGTACGCAGCGGCAATGGGCAGGCCACTCTGCAAGTGTTTCAGAGACAATAATTAGCCCCCCGCTTGAATATTCGGGGAAAGACGGTAACTTTGTGTCCGTTTTCCCCGAACCCTGTTCGGCTTCTTCTTCATTTTCAAACGCTTATCCTCCTCCCCAATGGATCATCTGAGCTTCAAGACGGTATCCGTCAACAAAGCCAACGCCAACAAGGGCTGGGTTGTGGTTGACGCCGCCGACGCTACCCTGGGTCGTCTGGCCAGCCAAATTGCCAACATGTTGCGTGGCAAGCACAAGCCCTCCTTCACGCCCAACTCGGATTGTGGCGACAACGTCATCGTCATCAACGCCGACAACCTCCGCGTGACTGGCAAAAAGATGACCGACAAAATCTACATCACCCACTCGGGCTACCCCGGCGGTCAGAAGCGCATTAACCTGCGCGACAAGAAAGCCAAGGACTCGACCCGTGTGATTGAGCACGCCGTTCGGGGCATGCTGCAGGGCAACAAGCTGGGCGCGGAGCAGTTCCGCAACCTGTTCGTGTACGCCGGCACTAGCCACCCCCACGAAGCTCAGCAGCCCAAAGCTGTTTCTTTCACGAATCTCTAAGCCGATTTCGGCCTCTCTTAACTTCTTCACTTAATGGAAATCTCCAATACCTCTGGTAGAAGAAAAACCTCGGTGGCCCGCATTTACATGCAGGCCGGGCAAGGGAATATCACTATCAACGGCCGGGACATCAAGGCGTACTTCGCCAATGAGCTCCTGGAAAACATCGTGAACCAGCCCTTGGCGACGGTCGAGCAAGTCGGCCAGTACGACATCAAGGTAAACGTGCGCGGTGGTGGCATTTCGGCGCAGGCCGAGGCTATCCGTCTGGCCATCTCGAAAGCCCTGGTGGGCGACAACGCGGAGGTTCGCCCCGCGCTGAAGAAAGAAGGCTTCCTGACCCGTGACCCGCGCATGGTGGAACGTAAGAAATTCGGCAAGCGCAAAGCGCGTCGCTCGTTCCAGTTCTCGAAACGCTAATCCCAGAGGAAATCTATCATGGCTCAGTCCACCACATATAAAGAACTGCTTGATGCCGGTGCCCACTTTGGTCACCTTACGCGCAAGTGGGACCCGAAAATGGCGCCGTACATCTTCATGGAGAAGAACGGCATCCATATCATTGACCTGAACAAAACCCTGGTTTCGCTGGAGCAGGCTTCGGCCGCCATCCGTAACATTGCCAAGAGCGGCCGCAAGGTGATGTTCGTGGCAACGAAGAAGCAGGCGCAGGAAATTGTAACGGAAGAGGCCAAGCGCCTGAAAATGCCTTTCGTAACGGACCGGTGGTTGGGCGGCATGCTCACCAACTTCACTACCGTTCGCAAGTCGCTGAAGAAAATGAGCACCATCGACAAGATGGTAAAGGAAAATACCGCTTACGCTGCTCTTGCAAAGCGCGAGCGTCTCATGCTGTCGCGTGAGCGGGAGAAGCTGGAGCGTGTTCTGGGTGGCATCGCCGACCTGAGCCGCCTGCCCGCTGCTCTGTTCGTAGTAGACGTGAAGCGCGAGCACATTGCCGTGAAAGAAGCCCAGAAACTGGGTATTCCGGTATTTGCTATCTGCGATACGAACTCGAACCCCGAGCTGGTTCAGTTCCCTATCCCGGCTAACGATGACGCTTCGAAGTCGATCCAGCTCATCGTGAGCGTAATGGGTAAGGCTATCGAGGATGGTCTGTCGGAGCGGAAAGTCGACAAGGAAGACGCCGACAAGAAGCAAGCCGAAGAAGAAGGCATCCAGGAGAAGCAGAACGCCGACGAATAGTCTTGGAGGAAGTAGAAGCTAGGAGCTAGAAGTTAGAATCTGTGATGCCGGCCACTTGCCCATTCAGTTCTGACTTTTGGCTCCTAGCTTCTTTACGTTCCTTCCTAACCCTCTCATTTCATTCTAACTACTAGCTTCTAGCTACTAACTCCCAAAGAAATGGCAGCAATTACCGCCGCAGACGTAAACAAGCTGCGCACCATGACGGGTGCGGGCATGATGGATTGCAAAAAAGCACTGACCGAAGCCGATGGCGACTTCGAGGCTGCTCGTGACATTCTGCGCAAGCAGGGCCAGAAAATTGCTGATAAGCGTTCGGAAAACGCTACCTCGGAAGGCCTTGTGCTGGCTGCGGTAAGCGAAGATGGCACCAACGGCAAACTGGTAGCACTGGCTTGCGAAACGGAGCCCGTTGCCAAAGTAGAAGACTTCAAAAACCTGGCTCAGCAGATTCTGGCTACGGCCGTGAAAAGCAATGCTTCCTCGAAAGAAGAGCTGCTGGCTTCGGCCCAGGAAGATGGCCGTTCCCTGCAGGAGCACATCACCGACCTGATGGGCAAAATCGGGGAGAAGCTGGACGTAGTGGCTTACGAGAACGTAACGGCCGAGAAGGTCGCTTCCTATATCCACTCAGATAACAAGAAGGGCGTTCTGGTAGCTATGAAGAACGTGGGTGGCGCCGACGTGGCGGCCGTAGGCCGCGACGTCGCCATGCAAATCGTGGCCATGCGTCCGGTTGCTCTTGACAAAGATGGCGTTGACGCTGCTACCATTGAGCGCGAAATCGAAATCGGCAAAGAGCAGGCTCGTTCGGAAGGCAAGCCCGAGGCGATGCTGGAGAAAATTGCTCAGGGCAAGCTGAACAAGTTCTACAAGGAGAACACCCTGCTCAACCAGGAGTTCGTGAAGGACAACTCGGTGACCATCGCCCAGCTGCTCGACAAGACGCAGAAAGGCCTGACCATCTCGGACTTCAAGCGCGTAGCCATTGTAGGCTAAGCTCTGCGCAAGCTCTAAATCATAAAAAGCCCCGTCGGTTAATTCCGGCGGGGCTTTCTGTTGTTCCATATATTACTCATGCTACCCTCCGTGCATGAGCATACGGTAGGCCCGCACGCGCGCCTCGGCGTTCTGGCGGATGTTATAGTAGAACAGAGAGTAATCAGCAATATGGAAGGAGTGCCGCAGTTCGGAGCGGCCGGGCAGCAGGAAGCGGGGGTAGCCGGGGCGCACGGTCGGGTGAATCCAGACGAGGCCGTTGTGAACTTTGGCATCGACTACGCGCTTGTCGACCCCACTGAAGGTATAGGGTACGCCGCCGAGATTTAGACGGGCGGGGGCGGTAGCCGTATCCCGGGTCCAGGTGAGCGGGTTTACGGCCACGCCGCCCTGGAAGGGGGGGTACTCGTGGCCCCACTCCACGGTGTTCCAGCCCACATAGCAGCCGGTTTGGGTAGAGTCATCGCAGGGGCGCAGGACTTGGTATTCCTCGGGCTTTACTTTGAAGCCAATGAGGTAGGCGGCCACTAATTGCTTGCGCAGCTTGGGATTCTGGTCGAAAAACTCCCGTAGCAGCCGCGTGGCGTGAAAGGTGCCCTGGCTGTGGCCGGCAATGATAACGGGGCGACCCTGGTTGTAATGGTCGAGGTAGTATTGAAAAGCCGTTTTTACGTCGCTATACGCCAGGTCCAGGGCCTCCTTGCCGTTCGTGCTTTTCTCATCGAAAAAGGAAAATAGCGTGGCCTGCCGGTAGCGCGGGGCGTACACGCGGGCCGTGCTGTTAAATACAGAGGCCTGCTTACGAATGGTGCTGGCGTCGGTGAAGCGGTTTACGCGCGCATCGGTTAGGCTGGCGTTCCACTGGGCCCGGCTGTAGTAAGTGGTAGGGTGCACGAAGAACACGTCCACGGGCGCGTCGCGCTGTTGGTTGCGCAGCAAGGTGTGGCGCGGCACTAGGTCGGCGGAGTCGCGGCGGTCAGGCAGCGCGGCCCAGTTATCCTCCATACGGTAATCAGGGGCTTCCGGCTCGGGCTTGCGGGCAAAGTCTTTCCCGGGCTTAAGTACCGTAATACAAGAAGCGAACGTCAGCAGAACGGCTAGCGTGGGTAAACGAAACAGAGGGGTAAGCATTAGGTAACAAGAGAATCCGGGCGGTAAAAACACCAACGCGCGCTTCTCGTTGCAGGAAGCGCGCGTTGGGGAGGCAAAAATAAGCAGGAAAAGCCGCTAGGCTAGATGACTTCCGCCGCGGGACTTGGGGGCAGCTATTCGCTAAAGGTGTTTTCCAGCAGCCGCTCCTGGCGCAGGTACACGATTTTAAAGTTTTTGTCGAAGCGTACCCGCACCTGCGCCGTGGTTTGCTGGCGCTTCTGCAGAGACTGACGCAGGGCTGAGCTTTTTTCGACAAAGGTTACTACCCGGGAGCCGTCGTTTACGGGCGGGCTCACCTTTAAACTGCCCGGTTCGATGGTTGTCTGCCCCTCCAGAAACTCCGGGAAGTGCGACTTTTCCAGCTCAGCGGTAATGGCAGCGGGGCTTGTGTTTTGCTGCAAGTAAAAACGCTCTACCCGGGGCGCAAAATAGGTAGCAGCCGAAAAGGGCGCGGCCTGCAAATCGGCGTAATAGTTCTGCAATACCGACTCAATGCGCGCCTGGGCGGCACTTTCATCCACAGCCGGGGCGGCAGGAGGCGCAGTTTGCTCCGTGGGGGTACCGGCGGGCTGCGCTACTGAATCGGTAGCGGGGCTAGTAACGGGCGGGGCCACGGGAGCCACCCGAATGGTTTCGGGCGCGGCGGCCGGAGGCAAGTCAATCTGCTCCGACTGAGGGCCTTCTTCGGGCCGAGTTGCTAACGAATCGGCGGCCGTTAGCGTCGTGCTGGTTAGGCGCTCCGAGTCCTGTTTGCCCAGCATCAGGTAGGCCACCAGGGCGAGCAAGGCCAGAATGCCTCCCACAATCAGGATGGTACCGAGCGGACTTTTGGGCGGGGCTACGTACGGCTCATCTTCTACCACCTCGCCCTCCCCTACTGCCGGAATGGGAGGCACGAAGGCGTCGTCGCGGGTAGGAGATGAACCGGGGCGGCCAGCCTCCAAGGGGTGCGACAAACCGGGAGTAGTCGTTGGAGGCGCGGGCGGCTCGGCCACGTAAGCGGTGTGCAAGGGCCGCGAGGTGGTAACGGGCGGCAGCAGCGGATCTTCCACGGGGCCGCTACCCGTAGTAAACGGCGGCACGTGCGGGGCGGCCCCCGCTGGGGGTGTCATGGGCACGGGTTGGCTATACGGAGCAGTTGGGGGCGGCGAGGCCAGCGGAGAAGCCGGGGTAGGAACCGGGGGCACGGGCGCTGCGGGTGTCATGGGTACTACCGGGGCCGTGGGGGTAGCCGGCGGGATGGAGGGGACCGGTGGAGCGGCCGGGGTGGCAGTAGCCCCCGCCGACTCACTGAACAGCAGCTTCTTTTTCAGCGTTTCAAACTCCTGGGGCGTGATGGTGCCCGCATCGAGCCACTCCTTGAGCTGGCGCAGGGTATCGAGGGGAGAAGGGTCTTTTTCCATGGCAGAAGAGAGGTAGCAGGCGGCAGAAAAGGCCCCTATTTCCGGTCGAGGTTAGTGAGACGGGCGCGACGGCGCTCCAACTGCGCTTTACGCAATTCAGTGAGCCGAGCGTTGTCGAGGAGCTTTACGGAGTCCTCGGCCGACTTGAGCTTGTTGTCAGCATTTTGCTTTTTGAGCTGCTCAATCTTCTCCAGGTTCGACTTGGTGTTGTTGGCCAGGCTCGTACGCTCTTTCTCGAGCTTTTCCTTTTCCTTCTCGGCGGCGGTCAGCTGCTTTTCCGCTTCGGCAATTTGCTCGCGGTAGGCTTTGGTGCGCGCGGCAGCCGCAAAGCTCTGGGTAATGGTGCGCAGGGAGCTGAACTCGGAGGGAGTGCCGGAAGCCGACAGAAAGGAGTCGGGGCCCATGGCGGCCCATACGGACAGCTCCGATACCGTGTCGGAGGGTGAGGTAACGGTGGAATACAGGTCGAGCAGCTTGCCCGTAACGCTGGACATGGGCACTTGTTTGGCCTCAAGCACGTCTTTCTTGCCTACCCCGAACACGCCGGAGCCTTTCAACTTGATGTTGTACGTATCCTTAAGCCAGGCCTGCCAGTAGTCGCGGGTCCATTGGGCGGTGCCTTCCACCTGCACCTTCACCGCGTCCCGCTCCCGCTTGTCGTAGTTTACGCTACTGGTGCGCGCATCGTAAAGCTGGGCGTGGGTAGCGGCCGGGGCCAGCAGCACCGCCAGCAGGAAGCAAAAGCCGAAAAATCGTTTCATAGAAAGCAAGGCAAGGGGTAGAGAAGAGAACTAACAAACGACGGAATTACCCGTCAGGGGGCCGGTTATCAGATACCGTGCCGGTCGAAGGCAGCCTGCAAATCCTGCTGCATGGCCCCGAAGCGCTGCACGGCGGCCTGAATAAAGTCCTGGTCGAGCAGCAGGTGGATATCCTCCTCGCCGGTCAGGTCCAGCTCACTCACCTTATAAGTTTGCTCCAGCGGGCCTTTTTCCAGCTTGATCAGGTACTTCCCATTCCAGCTGAAGAGCGTGATTTTAACCTCGGGGTGCGGAATAATGGCGAGCTGGCGCATGGCAAACAATACGTAAATGGGCGGCACGAAGATAGGTAGGGGCCAGTAACCCGGGGCAGTAGCTCAGCATAACCCGGCCTTAGCCGGCGCGTATAGTTTGGCAGCAGCCTCAGCCTAATCATCTCACCCTCAAGATACTTGCATCATGCCACAAGGAGATAAATCGGCCTACACCGACAAGCAAAAGCGGAAGGCAGAGCACATCGAAGAAAGCTACGAGAAGCGCGGCCTTTCGGAGGAGGAAGCCGAAAAGCGCGCCTGGGCCACCGTAAATAAGCAGGATGGCGGGGGCAAAAAAAGCGGCTCCGGTCGCAAAAAGTCCGGCGAGTAGCTCTTCAGCAGCCCATACGGCAGCGGCCCGACTTCCAGTGAAGTCGGGCCGCTGCGGTGTTGCGCCGGCTGGGCCAAGTTGCTTTAGCGGTGCAGAATCACGTAGAGCGAGGCCGTAGAGATGAGCAGCCAAAGCGCCACGCCGAGTACAAAGGGCTTGGGACCCACTGCTTTCACCGCCTGCATCGACAGCCCGGCCCCAATGAAAAACAGCGTCACCGTCAGGCCCATTTTAGCAAGTTGCACCAGCAGCGGCCCGACTTCCTGCCAGGCTCCACCAGCTTGCAGCGCGGGCAGGTAGGTATTGAGCAACATGGCCCCAATAAACCCCAGGATAAAGTAGGGCACTTTGATTTTGACGCCTTTCTGCTTGAACAGCAAGGCCGTCCCAATAGAGACGGGAATAATCCAGAGGGCGCGGGCCAGCTTCACGGTGGTAGCCACTTGCAGGGCCTGGTCGCCGTAGGCGGTGGCGGCGCCTACCACCGAGCTGGTATCATGAATGGCAATGGCGCACCAGAGGCCGAACTGGTTCTGGGTCATGGCCAGGGCATGACCGATGGCCGGGAAGGCAAACAAAGCCAGGGCATTGAGCACGAATACCGTCGCCAACGCCACGGACATTTCTTCTTCCTTGGCCCGCAACACCGGGCCCACGGCCGCAATAGCCGAGCCCCCGCAAATAGCCGTGCCGCAGGATATCAGGTGGGTGACGTGACGACCCAGGCCCAGCCAGCGCCCCAGCCCGTAGCCCAGTATCAGCGTACCAGCAATGGAGGCCACCGTGAACAGCACGCCTTCCTGCCCGGCTTGCACTGCCGCGTGGGCGTTCATGCCGAAACCCAGTCCGATAACCGAGTACTGTAGCAGCTTGGCCGTGAGCTTGCGGGTGTGGGCCGGAAATGGGTTGCCTACCGTTTGGGCCAGCCCCAACCCCAGGGCCAGGGCCAGGGGCGGGGAGGCCCAAGGCGTCAGGCAGAAGATGAGCAGCAGCCCAAATACCGCGCGGGCTACCCCTACCGAACCGGTTTTCTCTTGAAGTAGGCTAGGTGCGGGAGGCAAAGGCGCACTTGCCGGAGTGCGCACTTTAGCGGCCCGGGGATGGGGCTCGGGCGCATCGACCAGCGCGGAAGGAGCGGCAACGGGTGGGGTGGCTTTCATGGGTGGGAAGCGGGCAATTAACTGCCCAAAAGTACGCCGGCCCCTACCTTACCGATAATCTTAAAAGGTTATCAGTAATAACTATACGTTATACTGACGCTGAGCGTAGCGCAGGAATCGTTCCGCCGGGCGGGACAAGGGCTGCCCCTGCACCCACAGGGCCTCAAAGTTGCGCGGCAGCTGCAGGTGCTGCACCGGCACAATTTCCAGCAAGCCGGCGGCCAACTCCCGCGTCAAGGCCCGGCGCGAAACGAAGCCCAGAGCTTCGGGAGCCGCTTCGAGGTAGCTCTTGATGGCCTCGGTGTTATCGAAGTAGAATGCCACTTGTAAGTCAGTAAGCTTGACTTTTTGCTCCCGCAGGGCAAACTCCAGCACTTCTAGCGTACCGGAGCCCCGCTCGCGCAGCACCAACGGGTGGGTTAGCGCTTCGGTTAACAACATGGGCTCGGGGGGCGGCCCGGCAGATGTGGCCCGGCGCACGGCTACCAGCTCATCGGCCAACAGGGGCTCGTAGTGCAGGTCGCGGTTTTTGGCGCGGCCTTCCACGAAGCCCAGGTCGAGCTGCCCGCTGAGAATGGCCTCGGCAATCTGCTCGGAGTTGCCGTTGAGCAAGGTCAGCTCCACCTGGGGGTAGCGCTTCTGAAAGCCGGGCAGGATGCCGGGCAGCACGTACTGGGTAAGGGTAGTGCTGGCCCCCAGGCGCAGCCGGCCGGCCGCTTCGCCGTGCAGGTTGTGCAGCTGCTCGGTTAGCTCCTGGTGAAGCTGGGCTACGGCATCGGCGTGGGTTAGCAGCAGGGTGCCGGCCGGCGTGAGGCTGACCCGGTTGCCGCGCCGCTCAAACAAACGCTGCCCGTAGCTGTGCTCCAGCTCCCGAATGTGCTTGGTAATGGCGGGCTGACTGATGTAAAGCTCCTGTGCGGCCTTGGTGAAGCTCAGGTGGCGGGCTACGGATTGAAAAACGCGCAAACGAAAATCGGGCATGACGCAAGGTACGCGGCGGTCGGATGCTAAAAAATGGGGAGAGCAGTACTCTAAAGCCCGCCATACGGCCAACGGGAGAACCTTGCCCCGCGCTCAGCGGCGTGGACACACAGGTTCTAATTAGACCAAGCCCGTCAGGCAGCGGCGCAGCCGAAGCATCTCGCGCAAATCGTTGAGTTACTACCACAACCTCAGCCCGCGAGATGCTTCGCTACGCTCGGCCTGACGGGCTTTTTTGTCTCAAGAGTTTCTACCATCTACACAGCTGACGTGACAAAGTTCTTGCTCCGGCCGGATGATGGGCTTTAGGACCGACTTATTTCAGCAAACTCAGCACGAATTTCGAGGTGGGCGCGCTACGGCAGCTTGCTTAAGGAGCTGGATCTGGGCTCGTTTCTCTAAGCCACTTCTCCCTAACTTGCTCTTCCCTTTTTGCTACCCCTACCCGATGAAAAGAACTCTTCTGACCGCGCTGGCCCTGGTCCCGCTGGCCGCTGCCGCCCAACAAAACCTCTACACCCCCGAGCTGCTCTGGAAGCTGGGCCGCCTGGGCGAAATGCAGGTATCGCCGGACCGCAAAACGGTAGCCTACACCGTCACCCGCTACAACCTCGGCGAGAACAAAGGCAACACCGACATTTGGGTGGTGCCCGTGGCGGGCGGCGCGGCCCGGCAGCTGACCAACACGCCCGCTTCCGAAAGCACCCTGAACTGGCGGCCCGACGGCAAACTCACCTTTCTTTCCGGCGAAGGCGGCACCGAGCAGCTCTACGTGATAAATCTCGACGGCTCGGGCAAGCAAAAGCTTAGCGAGTTTGCCGACGAAGGGCTGGCCAACCTGAAATACGCCCCAAAAGGCAATTTCATCCTGTATACCCAGGACGTGAAAACCGGTAAATCGGTGCAGGACTGGTACCCGGATTTGCCCAAGGCCGACGCCAAGCTGATTGATGATTTAAACTACCGCCACTGGAACACCTGGGACGACTTCAAGTCCAGCCACGTGTTTTTCCAGCCAGTGGGGGATGATGGCCGGCCCACCGGCTACGGCAAAGACGTAATGCCCGGCGAGAAATTCGACGCGCCCCTGGCCCCGCTGGGCGGCTCGGAGCAGCTGGCTTTTTCGCCCGATGGCTACCGCCTGGCCTACACCTCGCGCAAGCTCTACGGCAAGGCCGAAGCCGAAAGCACCAACTCCGACATCTACCTCTACGACATCCGGGAGGGCAAAACCCAGAACCTCTCGGAAGGGCTGGGCGGCTACGACACGGAGCCCAGCTTCTCGCCCGACGGCTCGAAAGTAGCCTGGCTGAGCATGGCCACCCCTGGGTTTGAGTCGGACCGCAACGGCATTGTGGTCTACGACTTCAAGACCAAGAAGCGGGAGGATATCACCAAAGGCTCGGAGCAGGCGGCGGCCAACATCCGCTGGAGCCCCGATGGCAAGACCATCTACTTTGTGAGCGTGTTGGAAGGCACTGAGCAGCTGTTTTCCATCCCGAGCAAGGGCGGCAACATCCGGCAGCTAACCAAGGGCGCCCAGAACTACAACTCCTTTGAGCTGGCCGGCCCAGGCGTGGCCATTGCCAACAAAACCACCCAGGCCCAGCCCGCCGACCTGGTGCGCATCGATCTGAAAACCGGCCGCGAAACCCCACTGACCCGCATCAATGAGCAGGAACTGGCCGGCGTGAAAACGGGCAAAACCGAGGCCCGCTGGGTGAAAACCACCGACGGCAAGCAAATGCAGGTTTACGTCATCTACCCGCCCGACTTCGATCCCGGCCGGAAGTACCCTACCCTGCTCTACTGCCAGGGCGGCCCGCAAAGTCCCATCACCCAGAGCTTCTCCTACCGCTGGAATTTCCAGCTGCTGGCCGCCAACGGCTACATCGTGGTGGCCCCCAACCGCCGCGGCCTGCCTGGCTTTGGCACCGAGTGGAACAACAGCATTTCCGGCGACTGGGGCGGGCAGCCCATCCGCGACTACCTCTCGGCCATTGACGCCGTGAGCCAGGAGCCCTACGTGGACAAGGACCGCCGCGGCTGCGTGGGCGCCTCCTACGGCGGGTACTCCGTGTACCAACTGGCGGGCAAGCATGAGGGCCGCTTCAAGACCTTCATTGCCCACGCCGGCCTCTACAACCTCACCAGCTGGTACCCCAGCACCGAGGAAATGTTCTTTGCCCAGCACGACATGGGCGGCGCGCCCTGGGACGCTACCCTGCACAAAAGCTACACCGATTTCAACCCCCAGCTTTTCGCCAAAAACTGGGATACGCCTATCCTCGTCATTCACGGCGGCAAGGACTTCCGGGTGCCGGAGGGCCAGGGCATGGAAGCCTTCGGCACGGCCCAGCTGCGCGGCATCCCCAGCCGCTTCCTCTACTTCCCCAACGAAGGCCACTGGATCAGCAAGCCCCAGAACTCGGTGCTCTGGAACCGCGTGTTCTTCGACTGGCTGGCCCGCACGCTCAAGCCCGAAGCGCAGGCCGCCAAGTAACCTACTTCCCTGATTTTACCAGCCGGAATATTCCAGTCGTTAGCAGTCGGCTGGGGTATCCCGGTTTTTTTGGGGTAGGGAATTGGGTAGTAGCACACTGTAGAGACGCAACATCTTGCGTCTCATCGTTGAACAACTGGCCTAGGCTGTGTGGACAGTAACAGCTTTTAGTTCAGGAAAGACGGTCATGCCGAGCGGGAGCGCAGCATCTCGCGTGGCTGACGACTGCAATGACACCACGCGAGATGCTTCGCTGCGCTCGGCATGACGGCCTGTTAAGTTACTGTCCACACACCCTAGCAGGTTTCCGGGTAAACAACCTCCGCAAGAACGAGACGCAACAGCTTGCGTCTCTACAACCGGGCAACGATTCGAGCGGGATGTCTCGCGGGGCTCGACATGACCGTTCTAAAAGCAGTAGTGACTGCGCCCAGATAAATTACCGGGCGGGCTGTCATTTCCAGGCGGCTTTCCTAATCTTTAGCGGCCTTTCGGCGTCCGTTCTTCCGACCTACCTCCTACCCCATCCGACCCTTTCTATGCTTTCACGAAACCTGATGCCGACGCTGGCGGCCGTGCTGCTGCTGGCCGGTCTCCTCATCGGCCGGCCGCTCCGGGCCCAGACCAGCCTGCTGCAGAATGCGCCCGCCCGGCAGGTGCTGAGTTTGAACGGGAGCTGGAACTACATCATCGACCCCTACGAAAACGGTTTCTACGACTACCGCCGCCAGGCTTTCGACCAGTCGGCCACGGGCCGGGGCGGCTACTACGACAACCAGAAGCCCAGCTCCCGCCAGGAAACCGAGCTGATTGAGTACGACTTCGACAAATCGGCTACCCTGCAGGTGCCCGGCGACTGGAACTCCCAGGACCCCAAGCTGCTCTACTACGAGGGCACTATCTGGTACAAAAAGAGCTTTACCCTTGCGCCCCAAGCCGGCCGGCGCTACTTCCTCTACTTCGGGGCCATCAACTACGAGGCGCACATCTACCTGAACGGCCGGAAGCTGGGCCGGCACCAGGGCGGCTTCACCCCCATTCAGTACGACATCACCCCCTTGCTCAGCCCCACCGGCGAGAACTTCGTGGTGGTGAAGGCCGACAATACCCGCCGCCCCGACGCCGTGCCCACCATCAACACCGACTGGTGGAACTACGGCGGCATCACGCGCGACGTGTTCATTGCCGAAACGCCCGCTACCTTCATCAGCGACTATAAAGTGCAGCTGGCCCCGAACGACCCCAACACCCTGGCGGGCTACGTGCGGCTTGAAGGCGAAGGTAAAGCTGGCCAGCCGGTGGCGCTGACCATTGCCGAAGCCGGCATCAAGCACACTGTAAAAACCGACGCCCAAGGCCGGGCCACTTTCCGGCTGCCGGCCCGCAAGCTCCGGCTTTGGTCGCCGCAGAGCCCCACGCTGTATGCCGTGCGCCTGAGCAGCGGCTCCGACGTGGTGCAGGACCGAATTGGCCTCCGCACCATTGCCACCCGGGGGCAGGACATCCTGCTCAACGGCCGGAGCACCTACCTGCGCGGCATTTCCCTGCACGACGAGAACCCGCTGATTCCGGGCCGGGCCCGGGGCGCCGGCGACCTGCGCATGCTGCTGACCTGGGCCAAGGAGCTGGGTTGCAACTACGTGCGCCTGGCCCACTACCCCCACAACGAAACCATGCTCCGGCTGGCCGACGAAATGGGCCTGCTGGTGTGGGCCGAGGTGCCGGTGTACTGGACCATTGCCTGGGAAAACCTCGCTACCTACCAGAACGCCGAAGCCCAGCTCTCCGACCTGATTGCGACGGGGAAAAACCGCGCCAGCGTGGTCGTCTGGTCGGTGGGCAACGAGACGCCGCCCGGGGAGGCGCGGCTGAAGTTCATGACCAGCCTGGTCCGGAAAGCCCGCGCCCTCGACGACACCCGTCTGATTTCCGCCGCCCTGGAGCTGCACCGCGACGGGTACCAGGTAACCGTGGACGACCCATTGGGCGCCGAGCTGGACCTGACCAGCTTCAACGAGTACATGGGCTGGTACGTGGGCGGGAAGCCGAGCGAAATCACCCAGTACACCTTCGCCATCAAGTACAATAAGCCCGTCATCATCAGTGAGTTTGGCGGCGATGCGCTGGCCGGCTACCACGCCGACGCCGACACCCGCTGGAGCGAGGAATACCAGGAGGCGCTCTACCAGAACCAGCTCAAGATGCTGAGCGCCATTGCGGGCCTGCGCGGCATGACGCCCTGGATTCTGGCCGACTTCCGCGCCACCCGCCGCCAGCACCCGGTGTACCAGAACGGCTTCAACCGCAAAGGGCTCATATCCAGCAGCGGCGTTAAGAAAAAAGCCTTCTTCGTGCTCCAGGAGTACTACCGTCAGATGGCCCGGCAGTACGAGGGCAAGTAAACAAGGAGGCTGCCGCTGGGCCAAGGTCACATCCGCTCTTCGCCAGCGGCAGCCCCCTGTTATGCACCTTCCCTGACACCCCCAACCCTCGCCCGCCCGCCTGAGCCCCGCGAAGAATCTTCTCACGCGCCGGGACGACTCGCAACAGAACGATAAACCCGGAGCATTTTTAGGGTCGGGGTACGGGGGATTGTTCTGTAGGACCACAACTCCCTCCCCAGAAAAGCCGAAGGAACCGACCGTGCACTGCTGACTGCTGCCAATAAGTTGTTGCTCCGTCAGAAGGTTCTTCGCAAGGCTCAGGCGGGCTTAAGGCGTAGCAAGCGGGAAGCACCCGTCAAGCTTTTTGTTGCCTAACAACCTTCTGGGCTGCCTCTTGCGCCGGGGCAGCAGTTGAACTCCTTTCCCGGCGCTGCAAAAACCACAAGCCAAGCACTACCACCGCGCACAACAGCCCCAGCACCGGTGCCGACATAAAGCGTAGCGCCCAGCCCGTCAGGAAAGAGCCGCTTACGCCGCACAGGTTTACCAGGGCCATGTAGGTAGTGAATTGGGAGCCTTCGATGCGGGGGCGGCACAGGGCCATGAGGAGCGGCAGCGCGACTACGCTCAGGCTAGGGTCGGCCATATTCCAGACCAGCAAGCCCAGGGTTGCCACCGGCTCGTGGTGCCACAGAAAGCTCAGGCTGCAGAAAACGAGCAGAAACAACCCCAGCACCAGCATAACCCAGCTTTGCAGTCGAGCCGCCCCCATGCGGTCGGCCAGCACGCCGCCGGCCACAATCAGGCACAAAGTAGCGGCGCTGCCCCAGCTGCCCTGCAGGATGGAAACGGCGCTATCGGCCCAGTGCAGCTCCTGAATCAGGTGGTAGGAATAGGCCCAGCCAAACGCGCCAAAACACAGGTAGGTAAGGGCAATGATGCCGAACAGGCGCAGGGTGCGCGGCTCCGTTATGGCGCGGAACAGCTCCCGAAACAGCCACCCTACCGGCGGATTATCGGCGTTGCGGCGGGCGGTAGCGGGCACAGCGCCGAAGCGCGGCAGCAGCCGGTCGGTGCGCTCCAGGCGAATGAAAAACGTGAGCGCCGTTAGCGCCAGCAGAACTACCGACTGCGCCAGCGCCGCCGAAAAAAAGCCGTAGCGGTGCAGCATCCACGACAGACCAGCGGCCCCCAGCGCGGAGCCCAGCAAGAAGCCCCCGCGCATAAAAGCGTTGGCCCGGCCCCGCTCGGCCTCGGGCACCACCGCAATGGCAATGGCATCGACACTGGCGTCCTGAATGGAAGCAAACACGCTGTGCACCACAAACGCCAGCAGGGTCAGCTTAAGTTGGGAAGCCGGGTCGCGGACCAGCAGCAGCACCAGGGAGGCCAGGGCCGCCACCAGCTGCGTAAGCACCACCCATTGCTTGCGTTGCCCCAGCACCGATTCTTGGTACTTGTCAATCAGCGGCCCCCACACGAATTGCAGGGTCCAGGGCAGCCCAATGGCCGCCGAGAAAGAAGCCACCGTAGTAGCATCCAGCCCCCGCCCGGTCAGGTAGTTAACCACCGCCGTCAGGCCGAAGCCCGCCGGAATCCCCTGCATGACATAGAGGTAGAAAAAGGTAAAGTACCGCAGGCCGGTACTCTCGCGCAAGACAAGATGGGTCACGGGGCTGATGGTAAGCAGGATACCTGAACAAGGTAATCGAATACGCTTATACAGCGGAGCTATTCTCGGCCCGGCCGGGGTGCATACCGCAATTTCTAGTGGTTCGGGTAAGAAAAGGCGTTGGGGTTAGATTCGAATCAGGAACGTCATTCCGAGCCCAAGCGAGGAATCTCGCGTGCTGATGTTGTAGTGGTAACTCAGCCGTCAGCACGCGAGATTCCTCGCTTGGGCTCGGAATGACGTTCACTTTCCTACTTGTCCACATACCTTCCCACCTATCCACGTCTCCTTCTGTTCACATACCCTAAACCAAGCCGCCAAAAACCTAGCGCTGTCATTCCGAGCGCAGCGAGGAATCTGGGGCAAGCCTTCCAACGATTTCACCCAGATTCCTCGCTTGGGCTCGGAATGACAGGTAGGAGACCGGCAGTAATGACCCTATGACCCCCGTGCGGGCACATTTCTAAAGCGGCGTAAGCGCGGGGTGAAGCCGCTGCCAGGTGCTGGTTCTTATTTGAGCACCGCCTCCGTCACCTTGCTAATGTCGCTGCTGACTTTGTGAATGAACTCCAGCTGCTCGTGTAGCTGGGCATCGGGCGCGGCGGCGGCGGTAGTGGATGTCGGCGCCGTCGGCTCCCAAGCCACCGCTTCCGGTTCCTTGGGGTCGAGGCGGCGGAGGCTGCGGTGCAGGGCCTGCTGGGCTTGGCGCAGGGCTTTAAGGCTGGCGGAGGGCAGGCCGGGGCGCATTTCGCCGGCCAGAATGGCCGAGGTAATGGCGGCTACATTCGAGGAGAGGATGTGGCTGAGTACCACAAACTCGTGCACCTCGGTGGGCCGGTGCTGCTTGGCCCGGGGCTCCGACATCATGCGCTGAAAGGCCGCGCCCAGGTTGGCCGAGCTAACGTACACATCCTTGCGGGCCAGCTTGTAGTCGACCAGGGCCACGGGCGAGCCGAGCAGGGCTTCCTGCAAGGTGCGCAGGTAGTGCAGATTAGCGCGTAGCACCGCCTTAAGGTAGTCGTGCAGCTGGCCCGATTCCCAGTTGGGAAACAGCAGGTAGCCGGTGGAAAAGGCAATCAAACAGCCCAGCACCGTGTCAAACACCCGCTCCTCTACCACCTGCACGTAGCCCAGCCCCAGAAAGCTGAACAGAATTAGAATAAAGGGCGTCATGAACGTGACGGTGACCAGGTAGTTGATGCGCACAAAGCAGAAGGAAACCAGCATACACAGCACCATGAGTACCAGCAGCACCGTGCGGTCGGGAATCAGCCAGAGCACCAGGGCCCCCAGCACGCCGCCGGCCAGCGTGCCCAGCACGCGCTGTACGTTGCGCTCCTTGGTTAGGCTAAAGGCCGGCTTGAGCATGTAGGTGATGGTCATAATCACCCAGTAGCTGTGGTGGCCGGGCAGCACTTTGGTTACCAGGTAGCCCACCAGACAGGCCACGAACATGCGCGCCGAGTGGCGAAAAATGCTGGACTGCAACGTCAGATGGTCGCGCAGCTGCTTGAAATCGAAGTTTTGGTGGGCCACGAAGCGGCCAAACTCCAGCTCGCGGCCGGAAGGCGCGGGGGCGTTGGCATCGAAGTAAGCCAGAATATCCTGGAGGCGCTGGCTGAGGTTGCGCAGATTCACCAGAATCTTCTTGAGCATGAGGGTGTGGCCGGGCCGGGCGGGGTCGTCGAGGGCGTCGATGCGGGCCTTGAGCTTCTCCAGCCCCGCCAAGAGGTTGCGCTGGGCCGTGTAGCCGTGGTTGGCCTGAATGGCAAACCCGATGTTTTCCAGCTCGGCGGCGTGCTCCTCAATCTCGCGGGCAATGTCGTCGAGCACGCCCGTAGCCTCGAAGCGCTGGTGCAGGGCCGCGTAGTCGTGGTAGGTAATGGTAATCTGCTCGTAGAGGTCGATGACGTCCACGAAGGTGAGCACGAGGCGGCGGCCGGTGCCGGTGGTTTCTTTCACCAGCTGCCGGGTTTTGAACAGCAGCTCCCGCACGGCGTCCTGCTTTTCACTGACCGTCACTTGCTGGGCTACCAGGCGGCGGTAGTCGGCCTCCAGGTTGGTGCCGGTGCGGTAGAATTCGGCCTTGAGGCGCAGAAAATCAGCAATAGCCCGGATACAGTCGCCGAGGGCCTGCTGGGCCGGCCGGTAGGGGCGCAGGGTGTAGAGCAGCATCGTAACGCTCAGGTACCACAGGCCGCCGGCCACTACCATGCCGGCGTAGGGCACTACCTCAGCCGGCTTCAGGGGCCGGTCCAGCATCAGAATAATAATCAGCAGCCCGGCCGTGCCCACGCCACCGGCCCGGTTGCCGTACACCAGCAGCATCGTAAACAGAAAGCTGCACACTACTACCTCTACCCCCAGCAAAGCCGGAACGGAGTGCAGAAACCCCGTTATCAGGGCCATAATCCCAATCAGGCCCGTGGCGGCCAGCATGCCGTTGCGCTTGTGCAGCATGGGGCCCGGCGTATCCGTGAGGCTCACGCACACAGCCCCCAGCGACACAGTCAGCCCGTCAACCAGGTCACCGTACAGGCCCAGCACCAGGCCGGGCAACAGAATGGAGAGCGTGGTCCGCAGACCATCCGAGAATTCCTGACTGGTAAAGAAGTATTGAAAGGAACGGACCCGTTCGTTCATGGTGGCTGCCCCGAAAGTTAGACCTGGTTTATACGCACCAGCTTCGGCTCGGGGGTGCAAGGTACGACGCGGCCCCTACTCCACCGGCGCCAAATCGGAATTAGCCGGGCCGGCCATGAGCTTGCCGTAGGCGTCGAAGCGGGAGCCGTGGCAGGGACAGTCCCAGCTCTTTTCCAGCCCGTTCCAGTGGACAATGCAGTGCAGGTGCGGGCACACGGCCGAGCACTCGTGCACCTGGCCCTGGGGGTCTTTGTACACGGCTACTTTCAGGGGGCCGCGGCCAATTACGGCGCCAGTACCGGGGGCTACCTCCTCGGCCGTGTTCACGTCGCCGCCGGTGAGCAAGTCGGTGTACTCAGCTGCCACGTTGATGTTTTCCTTCACGTACTCCTTCACCGACTCAAACTTCACGGTCACGCGGGCCGGGTCGTAGAGCGTGGCCCAGGGATTCTCGCGGCCCAGAATCAGGTCGGTAATAATCATGGGCCCGAGGGTGCCGTGGGTCATGCCGTGGCCCGAGTCGCCGGTGATGATGTAGACGTTGTCATCGTCGAGCGGATTGTGGCCGGCGTAGGCCAGCCCGTCCACCGGCTCCATCACCTGCCCCGACCAGCGGTAGTCGATTTGGCCGGCGGTGGGGAAGTTGGCTTTGGTCCAGAACTCCAGGCTGCGCAAATGCTCCTCGGGGTCGGGTTCCTGGCCGGTTTTGTGGTCCTCGCCGCCCACAATCAGCAGGTCATAGTCCTCGTTTTCCACTTCCTGCAGGCGGATGTAGTGGTAGGGGTCGGCCGTGTCCCAGTACAGGGCCTTCGTAACGGAGCCCTTGGGCACCCGCGCCCCGATGACGTAGGTGCGGTAAGGGTGTTGCTTGGTGTGCATCACCACCCGGTCGTTGAACGGCGTATTGGTAGCAATGACAATGGCCTGGGCGCGCACTTCCCGCCCGCCGGTGGTAACTACTCGGGCCTCGGCGCCCCCGTGCACTTCCGTCACGTGGGTGCGGGTAAAGATGCGTCCGCCCTGGCGCTGGACGGCCTCGGCTACCCCGCGCAGGTATTTCAAGATGTGAAACTGGCCCTGGTTGGGGAACACCAGGCACTCGCCGGTCTGGAAGCCCTGGGCCCCGGCGTCGGGGAGGCGATGCACATCGGTGAGGCCGGCGCGGTGAGCTGCCTCCAGCTCCTGGTCCAGCTCTTTCGGGGTGCCGCTCTGGGGCAGGAACAGATAGCCAGGTAAGCGGCTGAAGTCACAGTCAATCTTTTCCTTATTGACAATCTGCTCGATGCGGTCCACGGCGGAGCGGTGGCTATCGGCGGCCCGGCGGGCGCCATCTTTGCCGAACAGCTCTTCCAGGGTCGTGTACCGGTCGTCGAGGGCGAAGCTGAGGTGGGCGGTGGTCCGGCCGGTTTCGCCGCTGGCCAATTCCCCGTCTTCCAGGAGCACTACCTTTTTGCCTTCCAGCCCGAGCAGATAGGCCTGAGTAAGGCCGGCAATGCCGCCGCCCACTACCACTACATCGGCCGTCAGGTTTTCGCGCAGGGGCTCAAACGAGGGCAAGGGCGCGGCCGTACCAAACCACGAGGAAATAGTAGTACCGGAAGTCTGGGTAGGGTTGGGCGTAGGCATAGCGGCGTGGGGGCTGGTTCAGGATGGAAGTCTTCAACAGGTACGCCGGGGCTTGGGCTGGGGTTAAGGTCAGGGGAAATAAAAACGTGTCATTCCGAGCGGGACAAGGAATCTAGAGCTACCGTGCAACGGCTTAACTCAGACTCCTCGCGCCACTCGGAATGACACGGGCACGATACTCTTAGTACAGAATATCCTCTACTGGCTCCAGCTTGGCGGGCACTTCGGTTTCGCCGAGCATCTGGCGCAAATCAATTTCGATGGAGCGGCAGATGGCCGTCATCGGCACGTCGTTCATGTTGTTTTCGAAGGGGTTTTCGCTGTTGTGGCCCACCGTTTCGATGGTAGCGAATACCCAGGACACCAGCACCGAGAAGGGTACCGTCAGCCAGATATGGTCGGGGCCGAGCTTGGCGAATTCCATGACCAGGCCCAGCGGCATCAGGGCCGTGAACAGGTACACGAACACCATACTAAAATAGGCGTATTGGCGCGGAAACGGCGTATTCTTGATTCGTTCGCAGCCGCCTTGCAGGTTGTAGAGGGTTTCCAGCGTGTTCATCATGGTCACATGCTGGAAGTCGTTGAGCAGGCCCCGATCCTCGCGCAGGCGCCGCAGCTCAGCGGCCTGCTGGCGCACAATTTGGGCGGGCGGATTGGCCGTAGCGCGCAGGTATTCCGACTCCTGTTCTTCCAGAAACGGAGCTACTCCGGTGTCCCACTGCTCGGGCTGGCGGCGCAGATGAATGCGCAGGGCGTTGCACCAGGCAATCTGGCGGTACACCATGCGGCGGTGGCGACTGGTCAGCTCCTCGGCCGAGGCGGGGGGCATGCTCGAGCCGGGCGCATCTACCACGGAGGTAATGAACTCCAGAATCTGGACGGCCGCGGTGCGGCTGCTGTTCACGATGCCGCCCCAGAGCTGGCGCCCCTCCCAGAAACGGTCGTAGGAGCCATTGTTTTTAAAGCCGATGTAAAAGGCTACGGCCGTACCGAGGGTAGCTACGGGCTGCCACGGAATGGCTACGGAGTGAAACCCCAAGGGCCCGTAAATGACGCAGACCAACAGGCTGTACACGGTAAAAACCGTGACCGGCTTCCAGCCAAGCTTCCAGATAATATGCCAGCGGAGGTTTTCGCGAATGTACACGCAGAAGAAATTAGGATGCTAACGCAAATGAAAACGAAGGTAGACGCGCAGTATTAAACTGATATTAAACCCGCAGCCTTGGTCCCTTCTACGAATTCATGCGGCCTAACAGCTAACTGCAACTCGACTATTTGCCCCTAGCTAGTCCAGCACGATGCCCATCAGGCGCATCAGCTGACTGGCATTAAAGGAGCGGCACACGCCGGGCGTAAGGCGGTAGTCGAAATATAGGGTGCCGTCGGGGTTCAGGAAGCTGTTGAAGCTCACGTTGCGCACGTGGGCCGGCAGCTCCTCTTCCAGGGCCGCTAGCTCCAGGTCGTGGGTGCTGATAAGACCACTGGCGGCGCGCTGCTGCAGTTGGTGCACCAGGGCGCGGGCCCCACGGTGGCGGTCCTCGGAGTTGGTACCCTTCAGAATCTCATCCAGGAGGTAGAAAACCGGCAGTCCGCCCGCCTCCGATGCCTGGGCCTGGGCGGCGGGGGTAGTCAGGTCCAGCAGCAGACGCAGGCGCTTGAGCTCGGCGTAGAACGAGGAGGTGCTTTCCGCCAGGTTGTCGTTGGTGCGCATGGCGGTGTACACTTGGGCGGGTCCGCAGGTAAAAGCCGCCGCGGGCACCACGGCCCCGGCCTGGGCCAGCACCAGGTTCAGGCCCACCGTGCGCAAAAATGTACTCTTGCCCGCCATGTTGGAGCCCGTCACGACTACCGTCTGGCCCGCGCCTTCCGTCTGAAAATCATTGCGCACCCCGGTTTCGGCCAGCAGCAGCGGGTGCCCCATGGCTTCGGCAACTACCGTCAGGGGCGCGGCTGTTACCTCGGGCTGGGCAAAAGTAGGGTTAGCGGCCCGGAAAGCGGCCAGGCTCACGAGGGCATCCAGCTCGGCAGCGGCTTCCAGCAAGGGCTCCAAGCCGTGCTGCAGCTGCCGCTTCCAGCGCTCCAGCTGCCACATGCCCCACAAATCCCAGAGCAGCACCGTGTTCAGCAGGCCCGCCACCGCCGGATTCTGCCGGGCTGAAAACCAGCCCGCCACCCCCGACAGCCGCTCCAGCAGCCGGGCCGCCGCTACCCCACCCGTATTGTGCAAAGTGCGGTGCAAGCGGCGCAGGGCCGGGCTTTGCCACTGCCCGGCCTCAAACAGAGACAGTTGGTCGTGGGCCGCGCGCAGGGCGTCGCGCATGGTGGTTACGTGCTGGTAGTACTCGGCCCTCACGCCGCTGAAACGTGCGTTCAGGGCGCTAGTCAGCAGTAAAATCACTAGCGGCCAGGTGCCAAAGCCATTGAGGGCGGCCACAAGAGCGGCTACGGCGGCAACTGGTAGCAGCACCAACAAAGGCAGCAGCCAGCTTTTGTCCGCGAAGAAATCCGGCTCCCGCAGCCAAGCCGCAAACTGTCGCGGGTCCGACTCCTGACGGGGGTAATGCCGGGCGCGGGCCTGCCACTCCTGCTGCCAGGCTACATCAGGCGCCAGCTCGGCCGTGGCCTGCTGCCGCTCCCTCAGCGCCGCCACCGGGCTAGGGGCCAGCAGCCAGCCGGCCAGCCAGTCCTGCCCCAGGCGGGAGGTGCTGCGGTTCAGGAGCTGAAACAGGGAGTGCGCCCCGAACACGTCCAGGTCGGCGGCGTAGGCGTGCTGGGCATCAAGGTAGCGCAGGCCGGGGTCGAAGCCGGAAAGCTGGCCTGCCAGCCGCGCCAGCTCGTCGCGGTTGAGCTGGGCCAGCAGGCGCTGGTGCTCCCGCTGGTAGCCCACGGTGTTGTGCCAGCGCACCAGCCCCAAAAACACCAGATAGGCCACTAGAATGACCACAAAGCCAGCGGCTACCTCGCCCTGACTAAACAACCGCCACACGCCCGCAGCGGCCCCGCCAAACACCAGCAGCCGCACCAAGGCTACTAGCCGGTGCCGGCCGGCAAAGTAGGTTTCTCGCTCGGTGTAATGGGTCAGGTTTTCCTGAAATAGCTCGGCGGGCGCGATGGAAAGCGGACGGAAGGCAGTAGAAGCAGGCACGGCAGCAGAAACGGGTGAGGCCACGAAGGTACGCAGGCCCGGGGAGGTAGAACTACCGTTTCAGCAGGCGCCGCAAGGGGCTCTCGGGCTTCAGAAAGGGCGCCAGCTCGGCAAAGCTGAAAGCCAACCGAAACTCGTATTCCATGTCTCTACGCACGAAATGGGTCATACCTTCGTAATCCACCACGTGATGAAAGGTCACGCTGTCCGGGGTTACGTGCAGGTCGGTTGGCGGGTGCTGCGCATCAACGTGCTGGCTGCGCAGCCCGGCTACATCGGTTGAGTCTTGGGGGTTTTCGTGCAGGTAGCGGCTGATTGCTCGTTGCAGCTTCCGCTCACAGATGGCCAGGAAAGCCGCCTGTTTGGTAGGGTCAATTTCATCGGTTAGCTGCTCGCCCGTTCGCAGGTCCAGCACCACCGACCACATCTGGGCAAACAGCTGTCCGCCGCCCGTTATTCGCTCACTTCGAAGCCACACGCTCAGCAGGCCCCGGTCGTTGTAAGTTACTTGTGCCTCGGTGCCTTGGTAGCCGCGCGTTTCCCCTTCCCTGCGCGCTTTTGCCTCTTCCTGCAGCTCCGCCCAGGTCATGCCGGCTATTTCGGCCACGTCAAACGCAGCCCACAACTTCTCGGACACGCGAAAATCGGGTACGGTAAACACCGGTTTGGTGTACTCCCCGAAATAGGTTTGCTCTGCTACGTGCGCTTTATCGGCGAAACCAGTGCTGCGGTAGCTGGTCAGTTGGGCGGGCAACTGCCGCTCTGATTTGGCCGCCCGCCAAGTTCCCGCCAACGTACCCGCAGCCGTCCGACGCAAACGGAAATACGCAAACGGCTGCCGAGGCTGGCGGCTGCCGTCCCAATGCTTCGTTAGCGCGGGCCGCTCCGGGTGTACCTCACCCAGCCACAGGTCGCCGGTGGGCGTCACGTACCCTTTCAGCCAAATGGGCTTTTGTTGGCTGAGGTAGTAGTAACAGCCCGTTACCTGCGCATTAGCTGCCTGCTCGTGGATGGTTAGCCGGAACAGATACTTGCCCCCGATGGAGCCTTCGTAGTCGCCCGCCACTAATGTTGCGGCCGCCCGAACCGGCGGTTTTGCCACCAACTCCGCCCCGGAGCTTGGCTGCGTAACGGCTGTTTTGGCCACTAGCATCAGCGCTAGAAAGGCCATGTTGCAGTAGTTATTCACGTCAATCAGATACTGTAGTGAAGCTCCTCAGAGCCCTACCCCGCCACCACGGCAATGCACTTCAGCTCAATGGCAATGGGCGTGGGCAGGCGGTTGACCTCCACGGTAGTGCGGCAGGGCTGGTTGGTCTGGAAATACTCGGCGTAGAGGCGGTTGTAGGTAGCGAAATCGGCCGGCATGTTGGTCAGGAACACGGTGACGTCCACCAGGTCTTCCCAGCGGGCACCGGCTTCTTCCAGGATGTAGCGCACGTTCTGGAACACGGCGTGGCACTGGCGCTCGAAGTCGTAGCGCCGGATGGTGCCGTCCGGGTTTAGCTCCACGCCGGGCACCTGCGCCTGGCCGCGCTGGCGCGGGCCTACCCCCGACAAGAACAGCAGGTTGCCGGCGCGGCGGGCGTGCGGGTAAAGGCCCACCGGCTCGGGGGCGCGCCGGGAGTTGTGCGGGGCGGAAGTTGGGTCAGAGGCCATCGGGCCAAAGCTACCGAAAAGCGGCGCTTCTCGTAGATAGCGGAAACTCCGCCTTAGGCTGGTGCGGTTGTTGTGTCAGCTTGGCTTCTGTTCCTTTGTTTCCCTCTATGAGACACGCTTTTCGTCCCTTCCTGCTAGCTGGTTTGTTGGCTGTTACTGCCCCAGCTGTTGCTCAGCAGAAATTAAAATACCCGAAGCAGCCCGCCGCCAACGAAATCTATGATGCCGTAGCGCAGCCGGCCGTGCCCCTGGGCGGGCTGGAAGCCTACGCGCAGTACTTGGCCGACAAGCAGCAGTACCCCACGGCGGCCCTGCAGGCCGGCGTGCAGGGCACGGTTACGGTAACGTTCGTAGTGGAAAAAACCGGCTCGATTTCCAACGTTGTCGTTGCCCAACCCGTTAACCCGGCCCTGGATGCCGAGGCTATCCGGCTGATTAAGGGCGGTCCGCGCTGGACGCCGGCCCAGCACCGCGGGGGCGTGGTGCGCCAGCGGGTTTCGGTGCCCATCAGCTTCCAGATTCCCGGTGATGCTGGTGCCGGAGCGGCTACTGCGGCGGGGGGCGCGCCCGCCCCGGCTGGCGCTACCACCGTCGTATCCCCCGATTCGCCGGCCCGGCCCGTGGGAGGCACCGACGCCTTTTTTGAGTGGATTCAGCAAAACCAGAAGTACCCGGCCCTGGCCCGCCAGCGCAAAGTACAAGGGCGCGTAATGATGGAGTTCATCGTGGAAAAAGACGGCTCCCTAACGGACATCAAACCCGTCAAGCGCCTGGGCTCGGGCCTCGATGAAGAAGCCATCCGGCTGCTTAAAGCCGCCCCCAAATGGCAGCCCGCTTCCTACAAAGGTCAGCCTCTGAAACAGAAAATGGTGCTTCCGGTAGTATTCACGCTTTAAGCGTTGGGGTAGCAGCTGAGAAACGTACTGAGCAGGGGTCCGAAAAACATTTACCCCCTAGCCAATGGGTAGTAAATCTGACTTTGCATAGCGCCCTTTGTTGGCCTGAAAAGAGTATTACCAACGCAGCCCGGAACATAAAACAACAGCCAACACGCCCGTGTCATGCTTCGACAAGCGCAGCATAATACGGGCGATTTGTGTTGAATGCTGCCTTATGCGCTTACCATTCACCGCGCTTGTTGTCGGTATTACCCAAACAGCGTGGTGCAGGTGGCCCTGACCAGAAAGGAAAGCATTTCGGGCCTACGGTGGTTATACCGACTGGATGAAGCTAGCTTTTCCGCAAAACTCCTGCGGGTTACTGCCCTTGGAGTGCTTGGGGCTTCCTGAGCCTACCCCTCTAACGGGCTGTGGGAACTCTATTTCCAATCCTTTGGCAGAATATATCCCGCCCGCGGCTCGTTGGCGGGCAACGTTGGGGCTGTTTTTGGTCTCTTTAAAGTAGTTTGTCTTCGTGTGCGTCAGCCTACAGTACCTAGGCCGGCGAGTTCTGGCTCCGGCTTAGAACTGACTTCCTTCCTTTGTTATGCTTTCCCCCCTGCCGCTCCTTTCCGCCCCACCCGTTGCCTTTGGCACGCCGCTACCCTTACCTGCCAGCTTTTCAATCTGGCCCTATCAAACGCGCTTCCGGCAGGCCGCGCAAACCATAGCGCAGGGGATATTCGATGCCCTCGACGAAGACCTGGCCCCTTACGTCATGCTGCTGGCCCTGCCGGCCGAGGGTGAGGAGGCCGTGGAAGCCGTACCGGTGTGTCTGGAGCCCATCGACTGCGGCTTGGACACGGAGGCGTTTGCCGAGGCCCAGGCCCGCGGCCGGTACTACCGCTACCTGCAGCCCTGGAACTCGCCCGACCGGGAGCTGATGAGCGAGGAAATGATTCAGCGCAAGCAAACGGCCCTGGGCCTGCGCCAAGCTGTGCAGGAGGTGCTGGATGAGCTGGCCAACGGCTCCCGCCACCTGTACTTTGCCGGGGCGCCCGTGCCCATCAACCAGCACTCCGTGGTGCCCGTGCTGCGCCTGAACCGCAAGGCCATGCAGGCCTACCCCACCCTCCAGAAAAACCGCTACTACACCGATGGCCGCCTGCTTTCGCACTCCCTGTTGATGGCCGCGGTGCTGCGCTTCCACGAGGAATGCCTGAAATCGTTGACCGAGCCCGAGCCCGGCTCCGGCCTACTAGTGCGCCCCCGCGACACCGACGAAATTATCCGCTCCGCCGGCAAGCTGTTCATGGATACGCCGGCCCAGGACCTGGGCACCAACCCGGCCGCGGCCAAGCTATTTACCACCTGCAACACCATTTCCTCGTTGCGTTACGAGGGCGCCGAAGGCGTGGGCAAGGTGGTGCTGGCCCGGCGCGGCCACCCCAACCTATCGGAAGTATTTGCCCTGACCTGCCCTACCCCGCTCACCGACTACCGGGCCGTGCGCAAGCTGCTGGAGATGACGACCTCCGACGTAAGCCTGCTGGCCGACGGCGAGAACGTGTACGCCCTGGGCCGGCAGGTGGGCCAGTACGATGCCAGCCGGGAAGACCTGTTCGTTATCAACTTCGTGAACCACTACGCCTGGGAGTTTCAGCACGGGGGGCAGGTGCTCATGCGCGCCCACTACGGCCTGCCCAGCCTGCCGCGCACCCGCCTGCACCGGGCCCGTTTCCGCCGCGACCTGAAGCACACGTTTCAACTCACTGACCCAGCTAAAATCGAGCGGCTCTGGGACGTGGTGGTGGAAGCCAGCCGCCAGAAGCACGGCACCCTGCTGGTCATCACCACCGAAGCCCTGGCCGAAGCCGACCGCCTCAAGCTGCAGTGTACCCTCATTGAGCCCGTGCCGCTGACGCCGCTTATCACGCGCTTGGTCACGGCCATCGACGGGGCCGTGCTGCTCGACCCGGACAGCTACTGCTACTCCATCGGTGTGATTCTGGACGGCAAGGCCTCCGGCCACGGTACCAGCACCCGCGGGGCCCGCTATAACTCCGCCATCCGCTACGTCGACAGCTCCCCCTACCCCTGCCTGGCCATCGTAGTCAGCGAAGATGGCCTGGTTGACGTTATTACGAAGGAAAGTCTGCGGGAAGAATAAAGCGGAGCTTAGCCAGACTGGGCCAGCTTTTTCAGTTGCCGAAGTTCGGTGCGCGAGACATGCTTCAGGCGTTGCCCCCGGTTGCAGGAGCTCGTAGCGAAGTACGGCGTGACCGGAACGGGCGGGCCACCGGTCAAGGAGCCTGTTTCGCTGACTTGAAAAGCATACACCAGGTACTTAGCGCCCACTTTGAACTCCCGACCGCAGGAAGCGCTCTGCGATTCAGTAAACACCTGAACCCTAGACTCGTTAAGTGGCCTTTTGAACCGTTGCAAAACGGCGAAGGTGTATCGCAACGACTCATGCCGGATAAGGCGGATGCGTTGCTCCATCGGACCCGTGTCGGCAACCTGCACCGTGTCCGTCGTTACAATGGTTTCGACGCCCGTTACGCGTCCCACAAATACCAGCGCATCCTGTCGGTAGGCAGCTGCAATCTGTTGTTTCTCGGAGCCGGTTCCGCTTACGCAGGAGCACGCCAGCGCCCCGAAAGATGGCAGCAGCAGGGCAAGAACCACTAGAATACTTTTCATTCGATGCTCCTGGATAACTATAAGTAGGAAAAAATAGCTGAGCTGCCTTATTTCGCTTTCGCCCGGAACGACCAGGTAATGCGGAAGATGGCTACCACGTCGCCGGCTTGGTCTATTCCGGTGCTCGTGCACAGTACCGTTCGGCCCTGACCGGTAGCGCGGCTCTCGGCAATGGCCCGGCCGATGGCAGCCCCGTCTTGGCTGGTAAAGCGGATTAGGCCCACGGCCTTCTTGTTGAATTCCGCCTCCAGCCCTACTACCAGCATGGAAACCGGCGAACCGCTTTGCACGTGCATCATGGCCAGCAGTCCGCTGGCCATTTCGGCGGCCATACTTAGGCAGGCGAAGTAGATGCTACGGAACGGATTCTGAGTGAGATACTTGTACGGCACCGTAACGGTAGCCTGCCCGTCTGTCAGGGCCGCTACCCGTAGTCCGGCCAGGTAGGCCATGGGCAGGCGCCGCAGCATGAAGAGCCGCAGCTTCAGCGGATTGCTGATGTCGCGGCGAAATTTTTCCATCCTGACGGTGTCGGATGTCGCGGTGGGCTGGGTGGTCATGGCGTTGAGGAAGGATCAGGCGGAAGTTAGGGCCTTTTAGGAGAAGGCTTAGCCTTTCGGCCGGCCTTGGGAGCCGGGTATACGGTTAGCTCTCGGTAGCCGTAGGTGGGGTCTGGCTCGCGGCGGAAATCCAGTTCGGGCAGTTCACCAATAACCAGCTCCGCGGTGGTATACACAAGGCTACCGTTTAGCAGATGCCCGCCAATAGTGCGGCCCGTGGAATCGGCAACGGCCAGGTGGAGGTGGCTGCCATTAACGGACAAGGTGCCCACTAGGGATACAATTTCGAAGTGCCCATGATACTGCGTAGGCCCTTCTTGGTTGGCTAGCCGCAGGGTGGTAGTAGTTAGGCTGCCCACGCAGGTAAGCACCGCCGCCGCCCGCAGCTGGTGCTGCGCGGCAAAGGCCAGCAGCTCCTGGTGCAAGTCCTGCCCCGGCTTGAGGCGCAGGGCATAGTTTCGGAGCGAGGAGGTGGGCGTAGAGGGCTTGGGCAAACCAGGGGAGGCGGGCGGCATGGCAGCAGGTACAGACTGGGCGGAGCCGGTAGCCGAAACTAGCAGCCCCAGCATTATAAGGAACGGAAGGCGCATCAGGGGCAAAGAAACGCACAAAAGCCAGGAGGCGAACAGTGAATTTTTCTACCGTTCGCCTCCTGGCTTTTGGGCCTCGTTTTCAACTAGGAGCTAGCGCCGGAAGCTCACGTTACCGTAGCGCACCTTAATGTTGACGTTGCCGGCCTTGCGGGTTTGCACGGCCCCGAAGCTCCCTTGCATATCCGTGGTAGACGGGCTGCTTTCCTCGGAATTAACCCGCACCAGCCGCTTGTCTACCAGCAGCTTGCCGTGGTCGGTATTCACATCGAAGTTGAAGCCTGCCCCATCCGGAAAATTAAGCAGAATGGTGCTGTAGCCCCCATCCACGTTAATCTGCCGAAAATTCTTGCCGGTGCTACGCACTTCAAAGCTGGGGCAGTATTGCAGCTTCATGTCCAGCTGGTTGCTAAGCTTGTCGATGCTGAACTTGGAGAAGCCGGAGCTGCCCCGCAGGTTACGCACCGTGCCCAGCACCACGTCGCCGTACTTGCTGTGCACCGTCAGGTCCTGCACCGAGCCAATGTCGATATCGGAGTAGTTATTGCGCAGCTCTACGGTGCCACCTTCCGTCAGGCGCAGCTTGGAGTAGGAGGCGTCTACGGTAGCGCGGCGGGCGTAGGGCACCGTGCACTGAGCATTGCAGACGCGCACAGAGTTGCGGGGCCCTTCCAGGCGGGCCGTGCGCAAGCTACCGTACTCAATGGCTAGCTCCGTGGCGCCGGTTAGGTCACTGGTTAGGCTGATTTCGCCGAACGTATTATGCAGGGCCAAGGGAGTATCCTTGGGCACCCACACCGTGTAGTTTACCTCATACAGCTTGGTGCGGCTCCAGCACTCCCGCGGCATGGCCCCGAAGCGGGAACGAGCCGTAATACCGCCGGTGGCGGGGTCCTGATCCTGAAGCTGCACCTGAATCATATCCTGCAGCTGCTGGGCTTTTTCCTCGGTTTCGGCGCGAGTAATGATGTCCACATCAGTCCGGATTTCGGGCCGGTTCCACACGTTCACCTGCACCCGGCCATAGCGGGTATCGAGGGTGTAAAGCTTGGTGGCGCTGGCCGGAAACGTCCGGCTGATTTTACGCACTTTCTCAACCGCTGGAGTAGGCTGCGCCTCATCCTGGGGCCCTTGCCCACTACCTTCCCGCGCATCCAGAGGACTGCCCTGTTCGGGAGTGCTGAGCGGAGCTGTTACGGGCTGTTCGTAATGTACCGTGGTATTGTCGGGGGCCGTCGATAGCTGAGCCCAGGCCGGTTTGCTGGTCGTGCCCAGCAGCCCGGTGAGGGCCACCACACACCCTACGTGGCCAGCGGAAAGCAGAGAACGGCGCATAACCTAAGGAGTCCGGCGGCTTTCCGTCGCCATAAAGGGTTGAGAGTGATAATCACGGATTTGCTCCCGGGTGCGCAGCTGCTGATTCAACAAATCCAGCCGAATCTGCAGGTTGCGGTCCATGGCATCCAGCACCACTTCCGGCTCCGGATTGCGGTACAGCTCGGCGCGTAGCTGTTGATACGTGGAATCGAGGCCCTTGAGCTCCTGCTGCCAATCGGCGTGCGGGGCCGCGGCCGGCGCTTCCTGGTCCAGGGCCCGCAGCTCCTGCTGGCGCTCCGTGATTTGCGTGGCGTAGTACGTTTCCATGCGGTGCACGGCGCCGGCCAGCCGCTGCTCGGGCCCGGCCGTGGCTGGCGTAGCCAATATTGGGGAAGAGGAAGTGGCTAGGGGCTGACTTTCGGTAGTCGCCGACGCCGTAGCGGAGCCGGCTACCGCAGCCTGGCCGTTGCGTGTCCAGTAGGTAGCCTCGGAGCTGTGCTGCCAAAACCAGCCGCCTACCATCAGCAGAGCCGCTACCGCGGCAGCAATTCCGTAGGGGCGGGCCGAGCGCACGGCCGTATCCGGCGCGGGCGACGCAGCAGTAGTTTCGGCCAGTTCGGGGCCGTACAGGGGTACAATTTTCAGGGGAGTTGCTTGCGCAGCAGCTTCTGGCAGGGTTAGTTCCAGCTCAATGTCGTCCCACAGATTCGGGCGCGGCTCGAACACATCGAAGTCGGCGCGGTGGCGCGCAACAAAGGCTTCCAGTCCGGTTTTCTTCTCGTTCATGTCAGGTGGTAATGGGCAGGCTGCTTTTTGGCGCGGCGAGCTGGTCTTGAATTGGGGTGGGCCAGCGCGACCAACACTAGTGGCAGCATCAGGTCGGGGATAAATCGGGATGCTGGTACTACAAGCCGTGCTGGCGAGCAAGCTCCAGGAGCTTTTTGCGGGCGCGGCTGTACTGCGACTTCGAAGTGGATTCGGTGATGTTAAGAATGCCCGCAATTTCGGCGTGGTCGTAGCCTTCCAGCAGATACAGAGAAAGCACTACCCGGTAGCCATCCGGCAGCTCCTGCACGCAGCGTCGCACGATGTCGGCGCGCCAGCCCAGGTCTTCCATGTCAGGACCGTGGTCGTCATGGTCAGGAGCGGCCCCGTCGTGCTGGTCGCCCAGGGGCACCAGTTGCAGGCGCCGGTTGCGCAGGCAGTTGATGCTTTTGTTGATGACGATGCGCTTCAGCCAGGAGCCAAACGACGAGTCGCCTTTGTAGCTGTGCAGCTCCCGGAAGGCGCTCAGAAACGACTCCTGCAGCACGTCCTCCGCCTCGGCATAGTCGCCGGTGATGCGCAGGGAGGCGTTGAACATAGCTTTGGAGTAGCGCTTGTAAATTTCGGCCTGCGCACGCCGGTCGCCCAGGCGGCACCGCTCGACTAGCGGGGCGTTGATGTCGGTATACGAAAATGCCTCCATAGGGTGCGGCTGGGTTGGCGGGAGTTCGGAAACGGAAGAATCGTAAATATCCAACTTTCCGGGCAAAAACGACAGGTGCTCTTCGGGTAAGCAAGTGAAAGACAGGCCGCCCGCAACGGGGTTGCACCGCCCACTAGTATCTCAACACCCAAGCCGTACTTTCGTGCCCGATTGCGTGTTATTTACTCTTTTCACCCTGTGCATTGGTCATATGCGAGCCTTCATCTAATGCTCTTACTCTCATTTTCAGCAGCGGGTACGAAAAGCAGCTTCGCCTCTTTCTGGTTATAGAGGACCCATAGCTGGAGGCCGCTACGACATCGAAATAGCGAGTTAAGGAGTACACCTGTTCAGTGTGCGGCGCAGTTTTCGTTACTATTTATTACATGACCCTACTTCCCCGAGTTTATTACCCATTTCAACTGCCCGCTATTCGCTGGGGTGGCTTGCTGGCGGTTGCTCTGCTGCTGCTCGCGCGGCCTGCGGCCCGAGGGCAACGCTACCCATCGGGCGTAAATCTGCGCAACTACCACGTGGTATTTGAAGATGACTTCCGGTACCCTACCGTTGACTCCATGCTGAGTAAGCACACGGGTAAGTGGAGCCCTGAACAAATCTGGGGCAATGCCCACTGGGACAGCAAAGCCGAGTGCCAAAACTATGGCCCCGAGAGCTACGCCTACCGCCCCGAGGACATCCGGCTGGTGCCTAACCCCACCAACACCCGCGACGGCATGGTGGCCCTGGACTTTACTTACCACCCGACCCCCCTGCGAAAAATCACCTCGGCCCAGGGCACGGTCACGGAAGGCGAATTCTACAAAACCAGTGGCCTGCTGCGGGCCCTGTATACCGACGACACTAGTTGTGGGGAGCCGGGCTTCCGTTACGGCATTTTCGAAATTCGGGCCAAGCTACCGGCCACCGATGGCTTGCAGGCCGCTTTCTGGCTGTGGGGTGGCTACGGAGTTCCTAACTGCGAAGGCAGCATCAACCCCAATTGGCAGACGGGCGACACCTGGGAGCTGGACATGTTCGAGTCGTTTATGGGGCCGCCAACTCCGGAGGGGCAGCCGGGCAAGCGCACGTTTTTCAGCTCCCTACAACGCAACCCCTACTCCGGCCACGAAAGCAAGGTCACGCACTTAAGTTGGCTCAAGAATAATCCGGCCACGTCCTTTCACGTGTACACACTGGTATGGGCACCCACGGAAATGGTGTGGTTGATTGACGGGCAGGTAATTCAGCGCATTCAGGGCGAAAAAGCTATCCTCCCCCGCGAAATGAACCTGATGATCAGTAGCCACTACCAGTGGGACTGCAAAAAAAACCAACACTGCCCCACAGCCCCCGACGGCGTCACGGCCACCGACCAGCACTGCCCTTCTCCCAACGACTCCTTTCTGATTGACTACATTCGGGTGTATCGCCCAAACCAGGCGGCGCTGGGCCCGCAAGGCCAGTGGCCCGCCTTCCTGCGGAAACAGCCTAAACAGTCAGCTTTTTCATTTCCGTAGCTTCAAGCGAAGTAGGCTACATACAGTACGCAACAGGCCCGCTCGGTGTACCAAGCGGGCCTGTTGTTTTTGCGCGGAGACGGCGCTATCTACACGTCGAACTTGATGCCCTGGGCCAGGGGTAGCTGCGTGCTGTAGTTGATGGTGTTGGTTTGCCGGCGCATGTAGATGCGCCAGGCATCGGAGCCAGACTCGCGGCCGCCGCCGGTTTCCTTTTCGCCCCCGAAAGCGCCCCCGATTTCGGCCCCGCTGGTACCAATGTTGACGTTGGCAATGCCGCAGTCGGAGCCGGCGTGGCTAAGGTACGTTTCGGTTTCGCGCATGTTCAGGGAGAAGATGCTGGAGGACAGCCCCTGGCGCACCCCGTTCTGGATGGCAATAGCCTCTTCTACCCCGCCGCTGTACTTAATCAGGTACAGAATCGGGGCGAAGGTCTCTTCCTGGACCGTGTGGTACTCGTTGCGGGCTTCTACCAGCGCGGGCTTCACGTAGGTACCGGTTTCATAGCCAGCTCCTTCCAGCACCTCGCCACCCAGCAGCAGCGTGCCGCCTTCCTGCTGCACGGCGGTTAGCGCGTTACGGAATGAGTCCACGGCCGCCTTGTCAATCAGCGGGCCTACCAGGTTGCCCTCCTGCAAGGGGTGGCCGATGGGCAGGTTGGGGTAAATCTTGAGCAGGCGCGCTTTTACGTCTTCGAAAATGCCTTCGTGGATGATGAGGCGGCGGGTGGTGGTGCAGCGCTGCCCGGCCGTGCCCACGGCGCCAAATACCACGGCCCGCATGGCCATGTCCAGGTCGGCGTGCTCGGTGAGGATGATGGCGTTGTTGCCGCCCAACTCCAGCAGCGCGCGGCCCAGTCGGCCACCCACCACTTCGCCTACCTTCTTGCCCATGCGGGTACTGCCCGTGGCCGATACCAGGGGCACGCGGGTATCGGCGGCCATGGCGGCCCCAATTTCCGCATCCCCAATGATGAGGTTAAACACGCCCTCGGGCAGCTCATTTTCCCGGAGTACATCGTTGAGAATATGCTGCACGGCTACGGCTACCAGCGGGGTTTTCTCGGAGGGCTTCCAGATGCTCACGTCACCGCACACGGCGGCCAGCATGGCGTTCCAACTCCACACGGCCACCGGAAAGTTGAAGGCCGAAATAATGCCGACTACCCCCAGCGGATGATACTGCTCATACATGCGGTGGGCAGGCCGCTCTGAGTGCATGGTAAAGCCATGCAGCTGGCGCGAAAGGCCCACGGCAAAGTCACAGATGTCAATCATTTCCTGCACTTCACCCAGGCCCTCCTGCAGGATTTTGCCCATTTCGTAGCTGACCAGCTTGCCCAGGGCTTCCTTGTTTTCGCGCAGCTTGTTACCAATTTGCCGCACAATTTCTCCGCGCTTGGGAGCGGGCACCAGGCGCCAGGTGGTAAAGGCTTCCTGGGCCTGCTCTACCACTGTGTTGTAGTCTTGCGCAGTAGCAAAGGCCACAGTTCCAATTGGGTGGCCGTCGGTGGGCGAGTGAATGGTGCGGGTGTGCTCGTTGCCGGCGCCGCCCCACTGCAGGCCCGTGCTCCAGGCCGCATTGCGGGCTTCCACGCCCAGTTCGCGCAGGACGTGCTGAATACCGTGCGGGTCGTGCTCCTGCACATCGGTGCCGGTAGCCAGGGCTTCTTCGAGGGCTTGTTTCATGGAGGATAGTAAGAAATGGGTTGGGTGGGATGTTGCGGTAAAAGAAACTGACGCTTGGCGTGGGCTCAATAGGCAGCTATTGGCCTACCCGCAGCAGCATGGTTTACAAAACAAGGTATAAAACTAACACGCGCGGTGCTCAACTGCTGGCGCCGGCCGGGCGCGCTGGTACCCAAGGTCCCGGCGCGGCTGGCTACCGCTATAACCGGGCAGTATGTATTTTTGAGCCACGCTACTTTGCCCGCCCTTCATGTCTGCCCCGTATTCCGAGTATTTACAGCTTGCGCATCGCCCCGACTTACAACTTCTTACGTTGCGCTGGCTGCGCGACGCTACTCTGCCGGAAGTTCAGGTAGGCTGCCAGGCCGCGCTGGAGTTGGCCCGGCAGCAGGGCACAACGCACTGGCTGGTGGATGTGCGCCGGCGCGTGGCCGTGCAGGCCGAAAACTCCGCCTGGATGATTGATACGTTTTTGCCCGCAGCTGCTACGGCCCTGGAGCCTTCCCTTCTGCTGGTGGCCTACTTAATTTCCCCAACTCGCCTGGAGGCTATTAACTTGGAGCCAGCGGCTAAAAATGCGGCTATCATTCGCTCTCAGGACCCTGCGCAACCCTATCGGCTACGGGTTTTTCTAAACGAAGCCGATGCTATTCAGTGGCTACAACCTTGTTAATCAGCCGTATTCATGCTGCCGTTCGGCCATAGGTAGCCCATCTTCCGCGTATGTCTACCACCGTCTGTACCATTACCCCGCGCCCCGACTTGGGCATTTTGGTGGCTCGCTGGGCCGCCGATGCCTCGCCCGCACAACTGCAAGCCGACTACTACGCCGTTCTGGCTGCGGCAACCCAGCATCAGCTTGGGCGGTGGTTGCTGGATGTGCGCCGCCGCGACCAGCTCGACCCCGAAATCGGGCAGTGGACTACCCACACGTTCTACCCGCAAGCCGCTGACCAACTGGCCCCACAGCCCTTGCGCATTGCCGTGCTTTGCTCACCGGCCCGGCTCAGCGTGTACGAAACCGACCCTACCCAGCAGCAGTTTCTGGCCTTTGGCTTGGCCGCTGAGCGCACTTACCAGCTGCGGCTGTTCATCGACGAGGGCCAGGCTATAGCTTGGGCAAGAGCGTAAGCATAACTGCCCTGGCAGAGTAGCCAGCACGGCTGTTTCAGGAGCTTGTCAAAAAGAAAAAGCCCCTCCGCTGCACAGCGGAGGGGCTTTTTCTGAATGGTTACGGCAACTTATTGCGCCTGACCAATGGGGTAGTAGGCTTTGCGGCCGTCGGGATATACGCCTTCTACCAGAGCGCCATCCGTTTCCTTGGCGGCTTCGAGGTAGCGTTGTACGTCTTGGGGCTTCGATACTTTGTTTTTATCAATGCGGGTGATGATGAAGCCATCGGCAATGCCGGTTTCCCGGAAGTTGGAGCCTTTCACCCCGTTGATTTTGGCGCCGCCATCAATGCCCAGCTTGCTTTGCTCCTGGCGGGTTACGGGAGCCAGAGTGGCTCCTTCGTACTTCAGCGCCGTGGCTACCTCTTCCCGCACAATGTCGGTGGTGCCGGTGGAGTTGCGCAGCGTGGCGGTAGCTACGCGGGCATCAGTACCGCGCAAGTAGCTAACCTTGATTTTGTCGCCGGGCCGGAAGCGGGCTACCTGCTCCTGCAGCTGCGAGGAGGTGTTCACCTTCACCCCGTTGATTTCCGTGATAATGTCGCCTTCCTGCAAGCCAGCGGCGGCGGCCGAGCTGTTCTTGCCCAGGCCCATTACGTACACGCCGTTCAAGGAAGCCAGCTTCTTCTCGGAAGCCAACTGGGCATCCACTTCCCGGATTTGGACGCCGAGCAGGGCCCGCTGCACCGTTTTGTACTTCAGCAAGTCGTCTACCACCTTGCTCACAATGGAGCTGGGTACGGCAAACGAGTAGCCTTCAAACGAGCCCGTGTGCGAGGCAATGGCGGAGTTAATGCCGATCAGGTCGCCATTGAGGTTGACCAAGGCGCCACCCGAGTTACCAGGGTTAACTACGGCATCCGTTTGCAGGAACGACTCAATGCCCATGTTATCCTCGCGGCGCAGGATGTTGATGTTCCGGCCCTTGGCCGAGATAATGCCGGCCGTAACGGTGGAGTTCAGGTTGAAGGGGTTGCCCACGGCCAACACCCACTCCCCTACCTTCACGTTATCGGAGTTACCGTAGCGCACGAAGGGGAGGTTATCGGCCTTTACTTTTAGCAGGGCCAGATCGGTATTGGGGTCAGCGCCTACCAGCTCAGCCTGGAACTTGCGCTTGTCGTCCATTACCACCTCAATCTTATCGGCCTTCTCAATTACGTGGTTGTTCGTGACGATGTAGCCGTTGGCGGCAATTATAACGCCCGAGCCCGAGCCTTGCTGTGGCCCTTGCTGGCGGCCACGACCTTGATATTGTTCCAGATCATCGCCGAAGAACTGCCGCAGGAACGGGTCCATGCGCGACATATCACCCTGGCTGGAAGCCTTGGGGGCATACTCCGTCATGACGTGCACGACGGCCGGCGTCACGGAAGCCGCCGCGGCGGTAAAGTTTAGGCCCTCGGGTACCGTGTACGTGCTGTTGCGCAACTCGCTGGTATAGCGAACGTTCGGGTCGGCGGCTACGGCCTGGGGCGCAAGGCCACGCTCCGGCTCCAGCAGCTTGTACCCACCCACAGCCACGCCCCCACCCAAAATGGCGGAACCGAGCAGACCGAGCATCATTTGTTTTGCTTGCATGGGTAAGAAAGAGGTGAGATGAAAGATGTCGAGTTGAAAATACAACAGATTTGTGAGCGAACCATACACTCGCCCTGCTATATGAAGGCTGAAATCTGTGGCTGCTACGTAACGCTAGATGCCCGGCAGATGGTGTCCGGTTGCACGGCTGTTAAAGGAGAAAAACGGCCCGTTGGTAGATTATTTTCTGCCGTAGCAGGCAGCTACCGGCGGGCGGTTAGGGTAACAACACCCGAGACAAGAAAAAAGGCACCGTTGTGCGGTGCCTTTTTTCTTGTTGCCGCGGTTAGCGAACTTCAATCTGGTGCTTGGTCACCTTTTTGCTGTCGAAGGGGATGGTCAGGCGCAACACTCCGTCCTGCAGCTGGGCCTCAATGGCGGTTACGTCGACTGTATCAGGCAGGCGGAAGGTGCGGGTAAAGGTACCGTAGCCCGACTCAACGCGGCGGAATTTGGGGCCGGTTTCGGTGGCTTCGGGGGCTTTCCGCTCACCCGTTACGGTCAGCTTGCCATCCTGAAAGTCGATTTTCACGTTTTCCTTTGCTACGCCGGGCAGCATCAGGTGCAATTCAAAGCCCTGCTCCGACTCTACGATATCGGCCTGAGGAATAAAGCTCTGGGAAGGGGCCGCTTGCGTAGGCAGCGTATCGCGCAGCATTTCATTAAGTACCGAGCTGATAGCACGGGTAGGACGCAAAGCGGGCAGATTGTTATACAGAAGCGTTGCCATGGGTAAGTACAAGTTAGTAGGTAGTAGGACTATGTTACCGTGTCCCGTCAGACACACCCTACTTCTATAAAATCTGTACCAAACGTCCGAAGCAAGTTTAATAAGACAAATTGTCATCTATTGTCATAAGAGCAAATGACAATCTTTTTCTTCGACTTGCATAAATCTACACCATTTCACCCAAAACAAGTTTATCAGATGATATCATGAATGACTTTTTGGCATTATCAATAATTACTTGCTCATAAGGACGCAGCCGCTTACTCCTATTTTAGGGTTAGACCTTGACTTCTTATGGCCTATCGGTTAACGCTGCACCTGCTACGGTTCGTGCTTCGTGCGCGGGATAAGTCAATATTCAGGCGGCCACTCAAAAGCACTACTCATGCTGAGCGCAGTTCAGCATGAGTAGTGCTTTTGAGTGGCCGCCTGAATATTGACTTACTACTTGTCTGCTCAGGTAGGGACTGACCGGTCCGGTGCTACTTTTCGGCTAGTTCGCGCAGGGCGAGCCAAGCCATCAGGCCAGGACCGGTTTCCAGCGCCTGCGGGTCAATATCAAAGGTGGGCGTGTGTACCGAAGAGGTGTAGCGGCTGCTACCATCGGCGGCGGCCGTGCCGAGGCGGTAGAAACAGGCGCTAGTGACTTGGCTGAAGTACGCGAAATCCTCGGCGGCCATCCACTGGTCCAGCTCCACCACATTCTCGCGGCCCAGATACTCTACGGCGGCCTGCTCAGTACGGGCCGTCAGGGCCGGCTCGTTTTCCAGGTAAGGGTAGCCCCGACGGATTTCCAACTCGCAGCTGGCGCCCATGCTTTCGGCCAGCCCTTCGCAGAGGCGGCGCAGATGCTCGTGGGCCTCGTTGCGCCACTCCTCATTCAGCGTCCGGAAAGTGCCTTCCAGGTACACTTCGTTAGGAATAACGTTGGTAGCGCCCTGGGCAATTACCTTCCCAAACGACAGCACCGAGGGCAGCTTGGGGTTGGCGCGGCGACTTACAATCTGCTGGGCCGCCACAATAAGGTGGGCCGCTACCAGCACCGGGTCAATGTTTTGTTCCGGCATGGCGCCGTGGCCGCCTTTGCCGCGCACGGTCAGGTACAGCTCGTCGGTGCTGGCCATGTAGCGGCCGGCGCGCAAGCCAATTTTGCCGGCCGGCAGGCGCGGAAATACGTGCTGCCCCAGCACGCTGGCGGGCCGCGGGTTTTCCAGCACGCCCTCCTGAATCATGAGGGAGGCGCCGCCGGGTAGCACTTCCTCACCGGGCTGAAACAAGAGTTTCACCGTGCCCTCGAACTCCTCGCGGAGCTGCACCAGAATGCGGGCTACCCCCAGCAGGGACGAGGTATGTACATCGTGGCCGCAGGCGTGCATCACGCCCGGGTTCTTTGATTTGTAGGCTACCTCATTCTGTTCCGTGATGGGTAGGGCGTCCATATCGGCGCGCAGGGCCACGGTGCGGGAGCCCGGGTTGCGCCCCTCCAGCAAGGCCACTACCCCCGTGTTGGCAACGGGCTGGGTGGGCAGGCCCAACTTCTGCAGCTGCTCCGTCACGAAAGCTACCGTCTGGTGCTCCTGAAACGACAGCTCCGGGTGGGCGTGCAGGTGCTCCCGCAGGCCAACGGTTTCGGCCGCCATTTCGGCCGCCAGGGTTTTGATGCGCGGAATCAGGTGCTGCATATGCCAGGGAAGTGAAACAGGTCTATTCAAATAAAACGCTCAGGTGCGGGCGCACCGTCAGGAGCATGGAACGACCCACGGTGTTGGGGTTGAACGCGGCTTCATCCTGCTCCACAGAAAAAGAAATGCGGCTCACCAGCACGCAGTCGGGAAACTCTAGGTACCGGCCGCGCTGGTCATTGTTGTAGCGGATTCGTCCGCGCACGGCCACTGTAAAGTCCAGCAGCACGGCTTGAGTACTCACTTGCAGCAGCGTCACGTCCACTACCCCGGCCTGGGGCCAGAGCGTGACCAGCAGGCGCAATCCGTCGTGCTCAACCCGGGAGTGAATGCCGCCTCCGCTGCCTTCCGTGGGCACTACCTCAAGCCCTTGCAGCAGGTCCAGTTCGTCCCAGTGCAGCTCCCGAACCAGGGCCACGGCTAAAAAGTGGTTTTGTTGATAATCACCTGGGCCGATTCCAGCTCGGCCTTGGGAGCCAGCGGCCGGATGCGCAGCAGGGCCTGTTCGGCTTCCAGGCGGGTGAGGTAGTCGCCAATCCAGAGGCGGAAAATGGGCTGCTTATAGCCCAGGTAATCGGTTTCCTCGGGGTAGCGGCTGATGACGGCCCGGCGCACGGCCATGGCCTGTTCTTTCTGCAAACCCACGTAGGCCAGAATACGGTAGCCCTGGGCGTACTTCACGTTCTGGTTGGTGAAGGCCTGGTCGCGCAGGCGCTGCTCAATTTGGGGGTTTACGTGGTTGGTAGGCGCTACCACGCGGGCGGGCCCGGTGGGCGCAGCAACCGGCGCTTTCGGGGCCGCGAAAACCGACCGGTAGCGGCTCAGGTCTTCTGCCGGACCAGTAGGGCCCTGAGCGGCGCTGGTAGGAACCCGGCGCGTGGTATCCGCCGCGCCGGCGCCGGCGGGTGCGCTAGGGCCGGAGGAAGCACAGGCTCCTAGGGAAAATAAAGCAGACAGCAGCAACACGTTACGTAGCGGATGTTTCATGGGAGTTTTCTTGCAGCAAAGTCAGGCTGTTAGACGAGCCAATCCGGTCGGCGCCGGCGGCCAGCAGGGCCAGGGCAGCCGTGCGGGTGCGGATGCCGCCCGAGGCCTTGATGCGGATGCTGCCGGGCAGGGAGCGGCGCATCAGCATAATATCAGCAACGGAGGCGCCGCGGCTGGCAAAGCCGGTGGAGGTTTTTACGAAGTCGGCGCCCGCTTCCTGGCAGAGCTGGCAGGCCGTTACAATTTCATCCTCGGTGAGCAGGGCCGTTTCAATAATCACCTTCAGAATGGCCCCGCGCAGGTGGCACAGCTCCGCCAGCTGCCCGATTTCCTCTTCCACCTCTGCCAACCGACCAGCCTTGAGCGCGCCTACATTGATGACCATATCCAGCTCGGTAGCGCCTTCCGCCAAGGCTTGGTGCGCCTCAAAGAATTTAACTTTCGAGGAGGAATACCCCAGCGGAAACCCGATTACCGTGCATACGGGCACGCCTGTATCCAGCAACTGCCCTACGGCAAAGCGCACGTAGCAAGGCGGCACGCACACGCTGGCAAAGTGGTGCGCGGCGGCCTCCTGGCAGAGTTGCGCAATCTGGTCGGGGGTAGCATCCTGACGGAGCAGCGTGTGGTCGATGGTAGCGGCAATCTTCTGCGACATAGGAAGGCAAAGGTAACAGACGGAAACGGTAGCCCGGACGGCCCCGCATGCTACAACAAACGGGCCGCGCTTCCAACTGGAAACGCGGCCCGCAGGTAATTTACCGACTGAGAGTTAGTCGATCAGCACGGCGCGGTCATTTAGCAGGTCGTCCTCAACGGACTTAAACTTCACGTCGCGCACAATGCGGCCGTCCATGTACTGCACGCTTACCTTCTCGTTGCGGTTGGCAACTTTCTGGGACTTGGCCGGCTGCTGCTTTTCCAGCACTTGGGCGCCGTCCTGCTCCAGGTCCTCAGGCCCTGCCCCGAGCGATACCGACGATACTTCCTTCTCGGCCTTCAGCTTGGGCTGGGGCGGCGCTACGGGCAGCTCGTCTTCGGTGAAGTACTCGGGCTCGTCGTAGCCATCCTGGCCGGGCTGCATAGGCACATCGGCGCGGAACAGGAACTGAATGGTGTCCTCGTTTACCTTGCCAATCATGCGCTTGAACAGCTCAAACGACTCGAACTTGTAAACCAGCAACGGGTCCTTCTGCTCGTACACGGCGTTCTGGACTACCTGCTTCAGGTCATCCATGGCGCGCAGGTGCTTGGTCCAGGCCTCGTCAATAACCGACAGCACCACTACCTTCTCCATACCCCGAATGATTTCGTGGCCGCCGGTGGCCTGGGCGCGGCGCAGGTTAGCTATGGCCTGGATCTGCTTGCGGCCATCGGTGAAGGGAATGGCAATGTTTTCGTAGGGCGAATTCTGGCTCAGCAAGTCGTTGATTAGGGGCAGGGAGTTGCCGGCAATGAACTCGTTTTTGCTGTGGTAGTAGCCCAGCGCCTCGTCGTAGAGCTTTTGGGTGAGTTGCCCGGCCTGCATGCCGCCCAAGTCCTGGGCCGTCAGGTGGGTATCGTAGCCAAACACGCGGATGATGGCCAGCTTGAAGTCCTCGTAGTCGTTGTTGCCTTTGTGACCAACCACAATGTCCTCGCAGACATCGTAGATCATGTTCCAGATGTCCAGCTCCAGCCGCTCGCCATGCAAGGCGTTGCGGCGGCGCTTGTACACTACCTCGCGCTGGGCGTTCATTACGTCGTCGTACTCGAGCAGGCGCTTGCGGATACCGAAGTTGTTTTCCTCTACCTTCTTCTGGGCGCGCTCAATCGAGGAGGTAATCATGGAGTGCTGAATCACTTCGCCTTCTTCCAGGCCCATGCGGTCCATGAGCTTGGCAATCCGGTCGGAGCCGAACAAGCGCATCAGGTTATCTTCCAAGCTTACGAAGAACTGCGACGAGCCCGGGTCGCCCTGGCGGCCGGCGCGGCCCCGCAGCTGGCGGTCCACGCGGCGCGACTCGTGCCGCTCCGTGCCGATGATAGCCAAGCCACCGGCCTCTTTCGAGGTTTCCTTCAGTTTAATGTCGGTACCACGGCCGGCCATGTTGGTGGCAATGGTAACAGTGCCGGGGTAGCCCGCGCCAGCCACAATTTCCGCTTCGCGCTGGTTTTGCTTGGCGTTGAGCACCTGGTGCGGAATGCCCTTAAACTTCAGCATGCGGCTTACCAACTCCGAAATTTCCACGGAGGTAGTACCCACCAGCACCGGGCGGCCGGCCTGTACCAGGGTCTGGATTTCGTCGGCTACGGCGTTGTACTTCTCGCGTACCGTTTTGTAGACTTTGTCGTGCTCGTCTTTGCGGGCAATGCCGCGGTTGGTGGGAATTACCACCACGTCGAGCTTGTAGATTTCCCAGAACTCGCCGGCTTCGGTTTCGGCCGTACCCGTCATGCCGCCCAGCTTGTGGTACATGCGGAAGTAGTTCTGCAGGGTTACCGTGGCGTAGGTCTGGGTAGCGTCTTCCACGCGCACGTTTTCCTTGGCCTCGATGGCCTGGTGCAGACCATCGGAGTAGCGGCGGCCTTCCATGACGCGGCCGGTCTGCTCGTCCACAATCTTTACCTTGCCGTCGTCGGTGAGGATGTACTGGTCATCCTTCTCAAACAGGGTGTAGGCTTTGAGCAACTGGTTGATGGTGTGGATGCGCTCCGACTTCTCCTGGAAGTCGTCCATCAGCTTTTCCTTGTTGTGCAGCTTTTCCTCCCCGCTCAGGTTCGGGTCCTTCTCGATGTTGGCCAACTCGGTGCCAATATCGGGCATAATGAAGAAGTTGTGGTCTTCGCCCTGGCCGGTAATCAGGTCGATGCCTTTTTCAGTCAGCTCAATCTGGTTGTTTTTCTCGTCGATGGTGAAGAACAGCGGCTCATCAGCCTTGGGCATCTGGCGCTGGTTGTCCTGCAGGTAGAAGTTTTCCGTCTTCTGGAGTACGGCGCGCATGCCGGTTTCCGACAGAAACTTAATCAGAGGCTTGCTTTTGGGCAGGCCGCGGTAGGCCCGGAACAAGGCCAGACCGCCTTCCCCTTCCTTGGGGCCGTCTTTGCCTTCTTTGATGAGCTTGCGGGCCTCCACCAGGTAGTTCTGCACCTGCTTTTTCTGGGCATCCACCAGCATCTGAATGCGGGGCTTCAGGATGTAGAACTCATGCACATCACCGCGGGGCACGGGGCCGGAGATGATGAGCGGGGTCCGGGCGTCATCAATCAGCACGGAGTCCACCTCATCGACCATGGCGTAGTGGTGGCGGCGCTGCACCAGTTCCTGCGGGTCGCGGGCCATGTTGTCGCGCAGGTAGTCGAAGCCGAACTCGTTGTTGGTGCCGTAGGTAATGTCGGCCAGGTAGGCCTGCCGGCGCGCATCGGTGTTGGGCTGGTGCTTGTCAATGCAGTCCACGGTAATGCCGTGAAACTCAAACAACGGCGCATTCCATTCCGAGTCGCGCTTGGCCAGGTAGTCGTTTACCGTTACCAGGTGCACCCCGCGGCGGGCCAGCGCGTTCAGGAACGCGGGCAGCGTCGAAACCAGGGTTTTGCCCTCGCCCGTCGCCATTTCGGAAATCTTGCCCTGGTGCAGGACCACGCCGCCGATAATCTGCACGTCGTAGTGAATCATGTCCCAGGTAACGTCGGCCCCGGCGGCCTTCCACTTGTTGCTCCAGATGGCCTTGTCGCCCTGAATGGTTACGTTGGGCTTGCGCTGGGCGTACTGCCGGTCATAGTCGGTGGCGGTTACCACCAGCTGGCCGTTTTGGGTGTAGCGGCGGGCCGTTTCTTTGGCAATGGCAAACGCCACGGGCAGTACTTCCATCAGTACTACCTCCAGCTCCTTGTTGCGCTGCTTTTCCAGCGTATCAATCTGGTCGAACAGTTCTTCTTTCTGCACGGCGTCCAGCGAGGCATCGTCGTTGATGCGCTGGTGCAGGGCAGCAATTTGGTCGTCGATGGCTTTCAGGTAAGCGTCGATCCGGGCCCGAACCTCGTCGGTACGGGCGCGCAGCTCATCGTCGCTGAGTTGTGCCAGTTTGGCATATTCGGCGTTTACGAGCGCCACGTACGGAACAATCTCCTTCAAATCCCGGTCCGACTTAGAACCGAAAATCTTGGCGACGGTTTTCCCTAGAAAATCAAACATGCTGGTTTACCTTAATTGAAACGCCGGGGCGCATCCCAAATTTACAGGATTTCTAGCCAAAATCGCCCCATATCGTAATGAACAGACAATCTGACGGATTTCGGGGGCGGCGGGCTGTACCGCAACCGTGCCCAGGGCGGGCTGCTACCCCTGCTCAGCGCCCGCTTACCGCCAGGTCATCGGAGCCAATAGCTGCCCGATGAGAACTACGCTTCAGCCAGCGTTTTTCCAACCCGTGCCAGCATAAAAACGCCACCCCCAGCACGCTACCCAGCAACCCACAAAAGCCTAACCACGGAGCCGTCTGGAACGCTCCGAAATGGATAAACAACTGAATAAGTGGAAAGTGCACCAAATAGATGCCGTATGATACGTCGCCCCACTTGCCGGCGGGTAGCTGCACGGGTAGGCGGGTAGCGCAAAAGAGCACGGCAGCGGCATAAAACACGGGCTCGACTACCTCCCGCAGGGCGTGGTGGCGGACCAGCAAAAAGCCCAGGCCCGTCGCCAAGGCGACCCAACCCAGCCAGGGGCCCAGCCGGCGCTCCTCCGCGGTAAACAAGGCTCCCAGGGCGAAAAAGTGCAGCATACCCGGAAACTGCCGCCCCAGCTCGGTAGCTACCTTGGGGCTCAGGGCCGGTACGCGGGGTAGCAACCACCCCCAGGCCAGGGCTCCCAGCAAGGCCAGCGCAGCCGTACGGTACGGCCCCAATCGGCGAAACAGCCACATCAGCACCGGCACGCAGCAGTACAAACACAGCTCCACCTTAATCGTCCAGAGCGAGCCGTTCAGCACCGAAACCGGGTGGCGCTCAAACACGCCGGGCAATGTAGGCTGCAAGAAGTTCAGGAAGGTAGCATTGGCCGCCAGGTAGCGGTAGGCGGCTGGGTGGCGCACAAAATCAGCGGCGGGCAGCGTGGTAGCTAGCAGCCCAATCAGCCAGGCCAGCCCGATAACGCCCAGATAAGCCGGATAAATGCGCCGGATGCGTTTTTGGGCGTATTCCCGCACGGAGGAGCTACTCAAAAAACTGCGCGTAACCAGGCAGCCACTGATAACGAAGAAGCCTTTCACGGCGAAATCAGCTGACAACACGGCCAGGAAAGGCTGAAAAATCGGCAACTCCGACAGCACGGCCAGATGGCACAGTACCACCGTCAGGGCCAGGGTTAGCCGCACGGCGTCGAAGTTGTTTTGCATGAACAGTAGTAGGGGCGAAAGATGGGTCGCAAATTACACCAGGCCGAAAACTTCCGGCTTTTACGCACTGAACTGGCCCCCAAAACGAGGAAACCCCGCGCCCTTATCAGGCGGCGGGGTTTTCACGAAAGGAAGAGGTACGTGTTTAGGACAGGGCGGAATACTTGTTCAAACAAGTGCAGTCAGCACCAGAAAGCCGTTAGGAAGCAACAGCCATGGGCTCTTCCAGGGAGGCATTGATAGCGGTTAGCATCTCCGGAATGCACTTGTGCAGGCGCTGCTCGGCGGAAGGCAACAAATTCCCCTGCCGGCTACCCAGCACACTGTACGCCGGGCGGGCGGCGGCCAAACCCAACGCCTGCATGGAACGGGGCATCACGAATGAGGTATCCAGGCTCGCCATGCTGGCAGTGAGCCGGGCCAGATCGGCCCAAGTATAAGCGCCCTGGTTGGCTAGGTGCCAGACTCCGCGCTCCTCGTCGATGAGCAGGTCCAGGGCCACGTTTACCAAGTCCGGAACATAGGTAGGCGAGATGAGCACGTCGTTAGCGGCCTCAAAGGTTTGCTTGGTATAGGCAGCTCGTAGCGCAGCATATACGAAGTTGTACTCATCCCAGGCGCTAAAGAAAGCACTGGTGCGTACTACCAGCGCGTGCGGCATGTGGCGGAGCACATCACGCTCCGCGAGGCGCTTACTGTTGCCATACACGTTGAGCGGGCAAGGCGTGTCGCTTTCCACGTAGGCCGCCGACTTATTGCCATCGAATACCATATCCGAGGAAAACGTCAGGAAAGGCAGGTCGCGGTAGGCGCAGGCGGCGGCTAGCACAGCTGGGCCCTGGGTGTTTTCGCGGTAGCAGCGCTTGAAGTCTCTTTCTGCTTCATCTACCCGCACGTAGCCGGCAGTATTCACTACGGCCCAGGGGTTGTGCTGAATCAAGGCTTTTTCGACGGAAAGCGGGTCTGAGATATCCAGTTCGTCGCGGCCCAGGGCCACAACGTCGATACCCCGAATTGCACAGATGCGCTGGAACGCACGGCCCAGTGTACCATTGCCCCCCGTAATCAGCAGGGGCTGCACCGGGGGTAGGGCGGCCCCCACGGCTTGGTCGTTAAGGTCAATAATTTGCATGATTTAGGCGGTCTTGGAGGTGGGACAATGGTGATGGTAGAGGAAACGGTCGTCTCGCTCCCACCATCCTTTGTTACGGAGCAGGGGGTGACTATAATGCCCTTCAGTGGCAAGGCCCTTGACCATTTTGAATAGTGCGGTAGGCCGGGGAGTACCCCCTCGCATATCAAACACGCCGCTTTCGTAGAAAACCCCTTCCTGGGTGAGAAGCGTGTTCCAATCGTAGGCGCCCAGCAACGACCAAATAGTAATGGCCCGCAGGTCTACTCCTTCTTCCTTAAGCGTATTGGCAGCATCCCAGATGTACTTTACCCAGCGCATTTGTTCTTCCCGGGTACACTCCAGGTGCACTTCCGTAACGGCAATGGGCAACTGGTACCGCTCCCAGGCTTCCAGCAGCAAATCGTGAATGCCGGCCATCTTCACCAACCGCACGCGCACGGCTTCTACGTCGGCATAGTCTACGCGGGCCTCGCTCTGGCATAGGTGCTGATGGGGAAAGTATTGGTGGTTTTCGTCCAGAAACCGCTCACTGGTGATATAGTGGTTGATACCCAGCACATCCGGGGGTAGCGGGTGCTGCACCATTTCCAAGAGTTCGGCCTGGGAAGCACCGTTCTTGCGCAGGTATTGCCACAACGGATGCTGTTGATCAATGCGGCCGCAGAGTAAATCAAAGGTGAGCCAGCGGCGGTTGTTCTCGTATTCCGCTTGCTCGACCAGTTTGGGCGTGCAGTGGGTTTTGCCTAGGTCTTCCGTTTGCACTAGCTGAGCATCAGGCGTTACCTTCCGAATAGCCCGCATGGCCTCCTTCACCCCTTTGATGTGGTTGAGCTGGATGCGCACGAACGTTTTGTCATCGAGACCATGTGGGTACCAGATACCGTAGAGGCCGCTGAAGCGCGCCGTGGTCAGGGGCTCGTTGACGGGAGTATAATGTTTGATCCAGGGGTAGCGTTCCGCCACCATACCGGCAAAGCGCGCTAGCCCTGACACAAAGTTTTTCTTGTGCAAGGCGGTGTAACGGGGCCCACTGCCGTGGTGCAGGAGGGTTACAATGGGGTCAATGCCCAACTCCCGCAGGCGGTTCATTCGCTCATCGGTCCAGGTCCAGTCCGGGTGGTCCAGGCTTTCCGGGGCCACTTGCTCCCACAGAATGGGGTAGCGCAGCTTGCGAATGCCCAGCTCAGCGAAGCGATCCAAGTCGTCGAGTCGGGCGCGGTGTCCACTGCTTACCAGCTGGTCGGAATAGCCGTTACCAACCCGTCGAATGGTGCACTCAATCCCACCCCACATTTCTACTTTTTCCATATTCTTCAGGATTTAAGGAAGCCCAGTCAGTTCTACCAGTGTCGAGTTACAAGTAGCTGAAAACAGTTCTGTCACGCTGAGGCGGCAGCGAGCAGCGCTACAGTAAGCAGCCAAAGGCTTGTTTACTGCATACAACTGCTTGCTACCAACTCAGCGTGACAGACGCTTGGCAACCGGTGCGGAATGCGCTATTCCTTAGCGGGGTCGCGCGGCACGAGCTTTTCCATGATGGATGCTGAACCGATAATGGTTGGCTTAACTACCTTCTGAGCCTCCTCGGGCTTCTCGGTTAGTTTCTTATACAAGGTCAAGGCCTGGGCTACTACCTGGTCCATGTTGTAGTACTTGTAGGTAGCTAAACGGCCCACAAAGTGTACGTTCGGGGTTTCGTCGGCCAGCTTCTTGTACTTGTTGTAGAGCTCGGCATTTTCCAGGCGCGGTACGGGGTAGTACGGGTCGCCTTCAGCCTTCGGATACTCATACACGATGCTGGTTTTCGGGTGCTTCTGGCCGGTTAGGGCTTTGAACTCCGTAATGCGCGTGTACAGGTTGTCGTTAGGGTAGTTTACTACCGGCGCGGCCAAGTAGTTCTCCTGGTTCAGCGTCTCGTGCTTGAACTCCAGGGAACGGTACGGCAGCTTGCCATACTTGAAGTCGAAGTACTCGTCTACCGGACCTGTGAAAATCATTTCCTTGAAAGGAATGAAGTCCACGATGTCGTGGTAGTCGGTGTTAAGCATCACCTTGATGTTGGGGTGGTCCAGCATGCGCTCAAACATGCGGGTGTAGCCGTGCAGGGGCATGGCCTGGTAGGTATCGGTGAAATACCGGTCGTCGCGGTTGGTGCGGGTAGGTACGCGCGAGGTTACCGACTTGTCCAGCTCCGAGGGGTCCATGCCCCACTGCTTGCGGGTGTAGTTGCGGAAGAATTTCTCGTACAGTTCGCGGCCTACTTTGCTTACTACTACGTCCTCCGACGTTTTAATAACCGGCACCTGCTCGGCCAGCGACTCTAGGAACTGCTCTACTTCGAAGCTATTCAGCGACAAGCCATAGAGTTTGTTGATCGTATCCAGGTTAATGGGCATGGGCACCAGCTGGCCGTCAACGGAGGCCAGCACACGGTGCTCGTAGGGACGCCAGTCCGTGAAGTTGGACAGGTACTCGAATACATCCTTCGAGTTGGTATGGAAGATGTGCGGGCCGTATTTGTGGACCAGAATACCTTCTTCATTGTAGTGGTCGTAGGCGTTGCCAGCAATATGGCTGCGCTTGTCTACAATGAGTACTTTTTTATTGGAGCGCGTAGCGAGCCGCTCGGCCAATACACTGCCGGCAAACCCGGCTCCGACGATGAGATAATCGAACATAGCAAAGCGGTTTTTTAGGGAAGAATGAGGGGGAAGGAAGGGCGGAGGGTAGTGAGGAGCGAGAAACAACGTTTGGCGAGAAGCAAGGTGGCCTTCCGGCCCCTGGGCTTGCAACAACCAGTGAAGGAAAAACGCCTTACCTGCTACGCCGTGGCCCTAATGGCAGCGGAGGCGTTAAGTATCGGGGCGGAGGGTAGTTTCTTCTGCATCAGGTCTACCATCTGCTGCCAGGTTTGGTCCCAGCTAATGGTGGCGAGGTATTCATCCGTGCGCCGGCGCCAATCGGCGTCCTGGTGCTGAAGGAGGGCTTTGGCAATGGCCTGGCCAAACTCATCGGCAGTGGCCGCAATCTGCACGAGGTTCAGGTCGCCGTAGGGCCGCACTACGTCGCGGATGGGCGTGCTGACGACTGGCCGACCAGCCGCCAAGTATTCCGGCGTTTTGGTGGGCGAAATAAACTTGGTGCTTTCGTTATCGGCGAACAGCAAGGTGGCCACATCCCAGCCGTGCAGGTAGGCGGGCAGTTCCTGGTAGTCTTTGCCGCCGAGGTAGTGAATGTTCTGCTGACGCGGCAGCTGGGCGAGGTCAATCTTGACTACGGGGCCAATGATGACAAACTGCCACTCAGGGTGAGCATCAGCCAGCTGGCGGAGCAGCTCAATATCGAGGCGCTCATCTACCACTCCAAAGAAACCAACGCGCGGATGGGCAATACCGGCTTGGTCGGCAGGTTCGGGCATTTCCTGGCGAGCTTGGCCGAAATGGGCCTTATCGATGCTGCTGGGGAAGGGATGGGCGTCGGCGTGCTGCTGGCTTTTGGCCTCGTAGAGGGTGTGCCCGCCAGTGAACACATAATCGGCTTTCTGGAACAGCTCCTGCTCCCGCTCGCGCAGGGCCGGGGGCGCAAACTTGAAGGCCGCCAGCTCGTCCATGCAATCATAGATGGTAAGTACTGGCTGAAAGCCGCGCGACTTACCAATTGCCATAGGCGTATAATACCAGGCAATAAAATCTTTAATTCCTTGCTCGTCGAAATACCGACGGAGCACTTCGTATTGTGCCTGTTCTGAGTTCTGCTCTTCGTGGCGCAACTGGTCAGGTAAGTGTACGACCAGTACTTTCAAGCCATTTTGCCGCTCTTTCACCTCAATGTGCGGCTCAATCAGATTGTCGGCGTGGTAGAAGGCATCTTCCACGTAAAACACCCGGCCATGCTGCGCAAAGCGCGACATCAAATGCTGCGGACGCTGCCACACAAAATCCCAGTGTAAATGCGCAAAGCAAACCAGGTCGGGCAGGTTATAGGGTAGGGTTACGGCAGGGGCAGCAGGTTTGGAGGAGAGAGCAGGTTCGGAGGCGCGCACTGGCGGCTCCGCTGGTGGAGACAGCGACATAGAAGCGAAATAATATGTTATAACAGCAGCTTCACTACCCGCCCGAAAACCAAGGCGGCCGGCCGCTGTTTACCTATCATACGCTACCTCCGGAAAAAGGGTATGGCTGAGCTTCAACTAAGGCCATTAGACAGTTGAGCCTGATTCAGATGGTCTTACGTGCCTTGCTGCAATAATAGTTGCATTTCAAGGGCATTTTGCCAGCCTTGCGCCGTACGCAGCCATTCTTTGCGCACACCAACCGGCGCAAAACCAGCTGCCGTGAACAATTGAATACTAGCCCGATTAGCGACCGAGATAGTACAATACACTTGGTGTAGTCGTAATACCTGACGGGCATACGGCACTAGCAGCGCTAAAGCGGCCCGGGCGTACCCACGGCGCCTAAATTCACGCTGCACGGTAATGCCCACAGCGGCCCGCTGGTGCAGGGGCTCAAACCCGAATATGTCCAAAGTGCCCACCGCTGCTCTGCTACCGGTGTCACAAATAATGAGTCGTAGCTGCCGCACCTCAAAAAAATCGGCGGCAGCGCTATCCAAATACTGCCGCAACACGTGCCGCGAAACCGGCGCCAGCGTGTCCGACACTCCCCAAACGCTCGGATCATTTTCCAGCGCGTAAAGAAAATCGAGGTCATCGGCTTCAAGGGGGCGCAGAAAAATCAGGTCGGAGGAAAGCATAGCGGGGAAGGTAGCCGGCAAGTGTCCAGCAAACCTACAGATCGGGCCTTAAACCGAAGCCGGAAGCTTACATCTTGCCTTTCTGGGTTGGTCATGTGCTGGCTATGTAGACTTTAAACCACCAGAGCGTTAGGCAGAGGCCGCGAAGCATGACGATTCTTTTGAAGCGCAGGCTCCTACTTCCCACGCAGTATAAGTGAGCACCCAGCCCGGCGCACAAGCAGTTTAATGGCGCCTTTGTGATTACCGCTAAAAGCAATAACCTCCCTGGCTGGGGAGGCTGTTGCTTTTAATGAAACCGCCAGGGCAGCTACTGCTGTCTGTCGGCTACCTCCAGCTTGCCGTCGAAGACGCGGGTAGCGGGGCCGCTGAGGTAAATGTTCGTGAACGAGCCGTCGGGTTTGGCGTCGAAGGCCACGCGCAGGTCGCCGCCGGGGGTGCGCAGGTGCACGGGGCTGGTAGCGCCACGCCGGGAAGCAGCCAGGGCCACGGCCGTGACGCCGGTGCCGCAGCTCAGAGTTTCGTCTTCCACGCCCCGCTCGTAGGTGCGTACTTGCCAGGGCTGGCCGGGGGTAGCCGGCGACTCGACGAAGTTAACGTTGGTGCCTTTCTCCCGAAACCGCTCGTTGTAGCGGTAGGTGCGGCCCTCGGTAAACACGTTCAGCTCGGCCAGGGTGCTGGCGGGCAGAAAGCGGACCAAATGGGGCGAGCCGGTATCCAGAAACACGCCGTATTCTTCTACCTCCTGCTGCCCAATTACGTCCTGCATGCGCAGGTGCACGGTGCCATCGGCATCTACGCGGCCGTCGTGGGGGCCATCAGCGGCCAGAAAACGGGTTTGGTTTTCGATAACGCCGAGCTGCTTGGCAAAAGCCACCGTGCAGCGGCCGCCGTTACCGCACATGGAGCCCAGGTAGCCATCGGCATTAAAGTACACCATCTCGAAATCGTACTGGGCGTGCTGACGGAGCAGAATCAGCCCGTCGGCCCCGATGCCGCGGCGCCGGTCGCAGAGGAAGCGCACCAGGTGGGAGTTGGTTTCGTCGAACTGGCGGGAACGGTCGTCCACCATCACGAAGTCATTGCCGGTTCCCTGGTATTTGAAGAAGGATAACGTCACGGGAAAAACAAAAAAGGTCAAAGGGATTTGCGCAGCAGGGCAACCTGACCGGCGTGGTAAAGATAATGCTGCGCGGTGCCATGTAGCAGCACATAGAAAGAATCCGCGGGGCCAGCGGCGGGGCCAAGCCCACCGGCCGGCACAACCTCCAGGTCGGCATCCGACATAAGCTGCACGGCGGCTAATAACCGCTGGTGGGCCTGCACGAGTTCCTGCCGGGCCTGCTGCCAGGCTGCCGCATCGGGGGTAGCTGGAAACGGAGGCCAGTCGGGGGCGGCAAGCGGCGTTAGGGCCCGCTGCTCCAGGCGCTGAGCCACGGTTAATACCCAGGTAGTCAGGTGGCAAACCAGCTCGCCGATGCTGTGCGCCTGCGCCACCGGCCGCGCCGCAGCTTGCGCTGCGGTCAGGCCAACCAGGGTGGCCTGCAACGATGGCCCCGACCAGGCGTCGCCGTCGAAAGCCCGCTGCAACTGTTCCCTGATTCGGGTTACTTCCTGCATACTTCCTTTTCCGCTACGTTTCCTACCCTATTTCCTGCCGGCTGATGCTGCGCCATGCCGTACCTTTGCCAGCCTGCCCCCGCGGGCAGCGTAAAGGTAGTTCTATGTACACGTTCCTCACCACCAGCCCCTGGGCCGACTACGAGCTGATTGACGCCGGCAACTTTGAAAAGCTGGAGCGCTTCGGCAAACACATCCTGGCCCGCCCCGAGCCCCAGGCCATCTGGGACCCGCACTTGCCCGCCTCGGAGTGGCAGCGGGCCAACGCCATCTTCACCCGCGAGAAAGGCAGCCAGGAGCGCGGCCAGTGGAAAATCAAGCCGGGCACGCCCGAGCAATGGATTATCGGTTACGAGCGGCCCGATGGGCTAAAGCTGCGGTTTCGGCTAGGTATGTCGTCGTTTAAGCACGTAGGGCTGTTTCCGGAGCAGGACCCCAACTGGCAGTTCATTTATCAGCAGACCCGCCAGCGCCAGGCCGCCCAGCCCCGGGTGCTCAACCTGTTTGCCTACACCGGGGCCGCTACCCTGGCCGCCCGGGCCGCCGGCGCCGATGTGACCCACCTCGACTCGGTGAAGCAAGTAAACTTCTGGGCCCGCGACAACATGGAGGCCTCCAACCTGGACGGGGTGCGCTGGCTGGTAGAAGACGCCATGAAATACGTGCGGCGCGAGGTAAAGCGCGGCAGCAAGTATCAGGGGCTGATTCTGGACCCGCCCGCCTACGGCCGCGGCCCCAACGGCGAGAAGTGGCAGCTGGAAGACGAGCTAAACGAAATGCTCAAGCTCTGCAAGGAGCTGCTGGACCCCCAGGACCACTTTTTCCTGGTGAACCTGTACTCGCTGGGCTTCTCGGCCCTGATTCTGGAAAATCTGGTGCACGAAATCTTCCCGGAGGCTCGCCAGACCCGCGAAATCGGGGAAATATACCTGCACGACACGGCCGCCCGCAAGCTGCCACTCGGCACCTTCTGCCGGTTTGCTACGTGAGGTGATGAGGTGATGAGGTGAAAGGTAACTGGTGACAAGTAACAGGTAAAGAAGTAGTTCTGTTGAGCTTGTTGACCTGTCCTGCCTTCTCTTTCCAACGACCGTTTTAGCAGAGCGTCATCCAGAGCTCTTTGCTTTTGACTGCCTCACCTGTCACCTGTTACCTGTCACTTTTTACCTCACCACACCCTCACCCCCTCCCCTATGCGCCACCGCCGTCTGGCCCTGATTGATATGGGCACGAACACGTTCCATTTGCTGATTGTGGAACTGCCCGAGCCCAGCCACCAGCAGCCCGTTACGCTGTTGCGCACCAAGGTGGGCGTACGGCTGGGCGAGGGCGGCATCAGCAAGGGCGAAATTGCGCCGGCTGCCTTTGAGCGGGCCTTGCACACGTTGGTTGGCTTCAAGGAAGAAATTGAGCTGCACCAGGTAACCGAGGTGCGGGCCACCGCCACCAGCGCCATGCGCGTGACCCGCAACGGCCCCGCTTTGGCCCAGGCCATCTTTGAGCAAACCGGCATTCAGGTAGAGGTTATTCCGGGCGAGCGGGAGGCTGAGCTGATTGCCAAAGGAGTGCGCCGGGCCGTGCCGCTGGGCACCCAGCCCCACCTGCTGATGGACATCGGTGGGGGCTCGGTGGAGTTCATTATTGCCGATGCTACTACCATTTTCTGGAAGCAAAGCTTTGAAATTGGGGCCCAGCGCCTGCTCGACAAGTTTTTCCCCGACCCCAGCGGCGTCTTCCCTCCCGAAGCCCTGGCCGCCGAGCAGGACTACCTGACTACCGTGCTGGCTCCCCTGGCGGCAGCAGTGCAGCAGTACCGGCCGGTGGGCATCGTTGGGGCGTCGGGCTCTTTCGACAGCCTGGCCGACATGCAGCTGGGCCGGTTGCGGACCGAAGCCGAGCTGCCGCCCAGCACTGTGCTAGCCCTCAGCAGCTTCCGAGCCAGCTACCAGCAGCTACTCAGCCTACCCCACGAGCAGCGGGTAGCGCTGCCCGGCATCTTGCCCATGCGCGCCGATATGCTGGTGGTGGCCAGCGTGCTCATTGATTTGGTGCTGAAAATGACCGGTGTAACCAACATGCAAACGTCCGCTTACGCCCTGAAGGAAGGCCTGCTGGCCGAAATGCTGGAGCAGTAATACTTGCTACGCGGCGAGTGGGGTAGCCTCGGCCTTGGCCTGCCGACACACCCGATGGATGAAGTCCAGTTTGCGCACCACATCGGGCCGGATGATGAAGGGGTAGGAATCGGGCTGGCCCATGCTGCGGTTCAGGCTGTTCATGGCGAAGGTGAGCGGTAGCCACATGTCCACAACTTGGGCAAAGTCGGCTACCTGATACGGGTCCTGCGAAATGGTAGCGTCCAGGTTTTGCTCGTCGGAGGCTGGCCGGGGGTTTACGCTCAGCCCAAAAGAATACGCCGTTTGCAGCGTGTCCATGATGTGCAGGTAGTGGGCCCAGGTTTCGGCCCAGTCTTCCCAGGAGTGGGTGGTGGCGTAGGAACTGATGTAGTGCTCGGTCCAGTCGGCGGGCGGCCCTTGGTCGTAGTGCTTCTTCAGCGCTTCTCCATAGTCTTCCCGCTCATCGCCAAACAGCTGGCGGTACTCCTCTAGCCAAGCAGTCGGCTCAATAAGCCGCTCCCAGTAGTAGTGCCCTACCTCGTGCCGGAAGTGTCCTAGCACGGTACGGTACACCTCCTGCATTGATTTGCGGGCCATTTCCCGCTCCACGCTGTCGGCTTCGGCAATGTTGATGGTGATGAGCCCGTTGTCGTGGCCGGTCATGACCTTCTCACCTTCGGGCTTTTGCTCGCTAGCCAGAAAGTCGAAGGCCAGGCCGGTTTCCTCGTTTTCGGTTTTGCTGACGACCGGCAGACCCAGCTGTAACAAACCGTACACCAGCCGGTGCTTGGCGTTTTCCAGGGTTTGCCAGCGCGCTATGTGGCCGGGCTCGGTGAGTTTGGGGATGGTGCGGTTGAGCTTGCAGGCCACACAGAACTCGGAGCCGCTGTTGGCTGGCACCAGCCAGTTGCACACCTCGTGCGCGTGATTGGCGCAGTAGGTGTACAGGGCCTTGTCGGGCTGGCCAGCTTGGGCGAAGCTCTGCTCGCCGCGCTGCTCCAGGGCCACCAGCAGTTGCTGGTTGGGGTCGAAGCCCAGCCAATACTGGCACTGCTCGCAGTGGGTGTTTTCGAAATATACCAGCTGACCGCAGTGGGTGCACTTAAATAGCTTCATACTGATTCCTGTGTTTCAACGCCCTACCCATCCGGGGCAACAAGCCAAGCAAACGCAGGGCTACTGGATAGGTTTTGGTTCAGCTTCTGCGCGAAGTGCTAGTGTTCTGCTTACACAGACAACTTGCTTATATCCAACTACAGCAAAATTCCTACTTGCGAAAACCAAGGCTCAGTTTGTGGCGCTTACCACTAGGCAAAGCAGGGCCAACCGACATATTAAATTTTCCCGAAAAAGGATCTACTGCCCAGTTTAAGGCTTTTTCACAAGCTCAGCCGTTCGCAGTAGGGCAATTGAATTATCTATTGTGTTAGCTAGTGAGCCTGAGCAACTAAGCCCCGGAAACCAAAACGCGCATTATCAAAATACAACTCAGCTCCTTGGAGCGCGTAGGTAAAAAAAGGCGCGGAAATACTGCCCACGAACTTTCGGTGCCGCCCTACCCCGCCCCCACTATGAAAGAGCATTCCCTACTGCACACTTACCAGGAGCAGCCCAACGTCTGGGACGAGATGTTCCATGCTGAGCACATCCGCCCGGAATACCGCAGCTTTGTTTCGGCCATTGAAAACCTGCCCCGCTCGGAAATGACCCGCAAGGATGAGCTAGCCAAGAAGCTGTTCATGAGCCAGGGCATCACGTTCACGGTATATAACAGCGGCGAGGGCATCGAGAAGATATTTCCCTTTGACATCATTCCGCGCATTATTCAGCACGCGGAATGGAAGCACATTGAGGCCGGCATTAAGCAGCGGCTGCTGGCCCTGAACATCTTCCTGAAGGACATTTACCACCAGCAGTTCATCATGAAGGACGGCCTGATTCCGGCCACCCTGATTTACTCCTGCCCGCAGTTCCTGCGCGAGATGATGAACGTGCAGGTGCCCTACGACATCTACACCCACATTGCGGGCGTGGATTTGATTCGGGACGCCGACGGGCAGTTTTACGTGCTAGAGGACAATTTGCGCACACCCTCCGGCGTGTCGTACATGCTGGAAAACCGCAGCATTACCTCGCGCATCTTCCCCGATTTGCTGCCCAAAAGCAACGTGCAGCCGGTGAAAGACTACCCCGATCTGCTGTTTCGGAACCTGCTGGCCCTGGGCAACCGCCACATCAGCGACCCCACGGTGGTGTTGCTGTCGCCGGGCATCTACAATTCGGCCTACTTCGAGCATACGACCCTGGCCCGCCTCATGGGCATTGAGCTGGTGGAAGGCCGGGACCTGATTGTGCACAACCACCACGTGTTCATGAAAACCACCAAGGGCCTAAAGCAGGTAGATGTAATTTACCGCCGCGTGGATGACGAATTTCTGGACCCCTTGGTGTTTCGGCCCGACAGCGCCTTGGGCGTACCGGGTATTTATGCCGCCTACCGCAAGGGCAACGTGGCCATTGTAAACGCCATGGGCAACGGCGTGGCCGACGACAAGGCCGTGTATTCTTACGTGCCCGAGATGATCCGCTACTACCTCAACGAGGAGCCGATTCTCAAGACCGTGCCCACTTACCAAATGAGCGACCCGGACCAGCGCAACATGGTGTTTGAGCGCATGGACAAGATGGTGATTAAGCGCACCAATGAGTCGGGCGGGTACGGGATGCTGATTGGCAGCAGCGCCACCGAGGAGCAGATGCAGGCCTTCCGCGAAGCTATTACCGAGGACCCGCGCAGCTTTATTGCCCAGCCCATCATCAGCCTGTCCTCTACTCCGTGCTACCTCAACGGCGTGCTGCAGCCCCGCCGCGTCGACCTGCGCCCGTTTGCCCTCTACGGCCCCGGCGGCATCGATATCGTGCCCGGCGGCCTGACCCGGGTGGCCCTGCAGGAAGGCTCTTTGGTCGTTAACTCTTCCCAAGGTGGAGGTAGCAAAGACACCTGGGTGCTGGGGCCGGAAAGCTAGGGTAAGAGGGTACGAAGGCAGGAGGGCAAGCGGGTAGAAACCGGCTGAATTCATCCGCCCTTCTCACCCATTTACCCTGACGCCCTAGCAACTCCTACCCTCCCACATTTTTACCCTCCTACTCTCCTACCCTTTTCTATGCTCAGCCGCGTTGCCGATACTATTTACTGGCTGGCCCGCTACATGGAACGCACCCAAGCCATGTTGCAAGTCATCCGGATTCACTACCAGGCCTCCCAGGATAGTCCGTATGATTTCAGCTGGCGGCCGGTGCTGTACAGCTACGGCCATTTGTCGGCGGAGGAGCTGACTGCCACCGAAGGAGATACGGCCCGGGTGCTGGCTCACCTTATTCTGGACAAGCACAACGATGCCTCAGCCTACAACAACGTGCTGCAGGCCCGGGAAAACGCCCGCTCGGCCCAGGACCACATTACCCGCGACGTTTGGCAGTGCCTGAACGATTACTACCATGCCATCCGAAGCGAGGAAATAGCCCAGCAGATCCGCTACGGTGACCCCATGTCGGGCATTGACGCCTTGATGCGGCACGGGCTGGTGTTTACTGGGGCCGTGCAAAACACCATGCCCCGCGACGAGGGCTACGGCTACCTGACCATGGGTGGGCTGCTGGAGCGCGCCCTGCAAACCACCGACGTGCTGCGCCTGCGCTGGGCCAGCGCCCCCACACCCTCGTCCAACAGCCTAGATGCACCCGAGCTGCGCTACCTGCTGCAGTCCTTATTTGGCCACGAGCTCTACCTGAAAACCTACCGCGGTAATTTCAACCCCGACAGCGTACTGCAGTTTGTGCTCCACAACAGCCACTTCGCCCACTCCCTGTCTTCGTGCCTGAACCGGTTGAGCTGGTACTTTGAGCGGCTCCGGGCCGACAGTCTGCCCGAAAGCTACGAACGGCTGGAGTTTATGGTAGGCCGCCTGGCCAACCACGTGAAGTACAGCAGCGTGGAGGCGGCCCGGCCCGATCAGCTCAATGAGTTTCTGCTGGAAACCCGCCGGGAGCTGCTCGACATAGCCGTGGCGTTTGGCAAATATTACTTCGGAAGAAGCTAACCCTACCCCCATGCCTGCCTACAACATCAAGCACATCACGCGCTATACTTACGCAGCCGAGGTAATCGACTGCGCTAACCAGGTCATGCTTTATCCCCTGGAAGACGAGCGCCTGGACGTACTCCACCACGAGGTAGTCATTTCCCATGATTCCGGCGTGCTGCAGGACACCATCATCGACACGTACACGGACTTCTTCGGCAACACCGTGGGCGTATTTACCGTGCTGCCGCCGCACACCGTCCTCGTTATTGAGTCTACCAAGGATGTGGTTACGCATCCCATTCAGTTCCCGATGGACGAGCAGCCGGCCGAGCAGCAATGGCGGCATTTGCAGGAACTGCACCAGGATCCGGCCTTTATTGACTTCCTGTGCCAGGAGTGTTTCACTTCGGCTCAGGGCCTCAAAGCTACCCTCGACCAGCTGGTAAACCGCGCCGACAAGCCCCTCAAGAATGCTTTGGTGCTCTCGGAGTACGTTTTCGATAACTTCCAGTACCGGCAGGGCGTGACGAACGTGGAAACGCCGGCGGAGGAAATCTGGCAGCTGAAAGCCGGCGTCTGCCAGGATTTTGCCCACATGCTGCTAGCCATGATTCGGATGATTGGCATGCCGGCCCGCTACGTGAGCGGCTATGTGTGCCCCCAGAAGGAGGGCGTGCGCGGCTCGGGTGCTACCCACGCCTGGGTAGAGGTGTACATTCCCTACTACGGGTGGCTGGGCCTGGACCCCACCAACAACTGCATCGTGAACGATGGGCACGTGCGGGTCGCCATTGGCCGCAACTTCCCCGACTGCACGCCCGTGAAGGGTACCTACAAAGGCACCGGCTCCCACCGCCTCGATGTTTCAGTGCACATTGAAAGCGGGGAGCCCGAAACCCCTGCCGACTTGCCCCAGGAGCCCAGCTACACCTACGAGGTCAAGGACACGCCGCCCCCCGTTAACTCCTACCGCCGCCACCTGGAGTTACAGATGCAAATGCAGATGCAGCAACAGCAGTAAGGCCAGGATGGCGTAAGTTTGGGCCCCAAGGCACGCTCAACTTTCGGTGCGCACACCTAGAATGGCTTCTGGCAGCCGGCCGTTCTTTTTCAGCTCCGAAACGCCATACGCCCCACTTACCGCTACCCCGCCTCATGCCCACAACGTTTCCTTATACTCAGCTTTTCACCTTCACGGAATCCGTTTTCAACAGCATGGGCTGCTCCGATGAGGATGCTACCCTGGCCACCGAAACCTTACTTTCCGCCGACCTGCGTGGCATTGATTCGCACGGCGTGGCCCGCCTGGTAGGCTACGTTCGCCTTTGGGAAGCCGGCCGCATCAATGCTACCCCGCGGGTAGGCGTCACGTATGAAACGCCCAGCACCGCCGTAGTAGATGGCGACGGGGGCCTAGGGCTGGTAGTTGGTCCCAAAGCCATGCAGGTAGCCATGGAAAAGGCCCGGCAGGTGGGCACGGGCTGGGTTTCGGTGAAGAACTCCAACCACTTCGGCATTGCCGGCTACCACGCCATGAAGGCCCTGGCCCACGACATGATTGGGGTAGCCATGACCAACGCCTCGCCCCTGGTAGCGCCTACGTATTCCTTGGAGCGGCTGCTGGGCACCAACCCCATTGCCGTAGCCGTGCCCGCCGGCGACCAGCCCGACTTCGTGCTGGATATGGCCACGACCACCGCCGCCAACGGCAAGCTTGAAATTGCCCAGCGCAAAAACCTTCCCATTCCCGAGGGCTGGGCCCAGGACCCGCAAGGAGTTGGCTCCACGGACCCCAATGCCGTAAAAAATGGTGGGGCGTTGCTACCGCTGGGCGGCGCTACCGGCTCGCACAAGGGCTACGGGCTGGGGGCGGTGGTAGATATTTTCTCGGCCGTGCTCAGCGGGGCGAATTACGGACCGTGGGTACCGCCGTTCGTGGCCTTTTTGCAGCCTTCGGCCAACCCCGTGGGCGAGGGGCTGGGTCACTTTTTCGGGGCTATGCGGGTAGATGCCTTCCGGCCCGCTGCCGAGTTCAAAGCCCACATGGACAACTGGATTACCACTTTCCGCCAGGCGCGCGCCACCGAAGGCCAGCATGTGCTCATCCCCGGCGACCCGGAGCGTGAGATGTCAGGACACCGGCTGCTGAACGGGATTCCGCTGCTAGACGCGGTTATTCAGGACCTGGAAGGCGTAGGCGCCAAGTTCGGAGTAAAGCTGTAAGTGGGCCCCTACCCTGCGGCCATAAAAAAAGCCTGTCCGGAATTCCGGACAGGCTTTTCTTTTGCTACAACTACTTAAATCATCTGGGTGTCGCTGAGCAACTTGCTCATGGCCACCTCTTCATTCAAGTACTTTGATGAGTACTGGGTGTCAGGGCCGTTCAGGAACAGGCAGGTCTGCCCGCCGACCGCCTCAATAATGGCGTCCTTCTGGTCCATGGGCAGGGCCGGACAGCCGAGGCTACGGCCCAGGCGGCCGTACTGGCGGATAAAGTCTTCACTCACGTACTCGGCGCCGTGCATTACCACGGAGCGCGCCAGCGCGTTGGTGTTATAGCCTTCGTCCACGCCCTGCAATTTCAAGGACAGGCCATGCTTGCCGGTATACTCGCCCTGGGTTACGTAGAAGCCCAGGCTGCTCATGTTCGACTCGTTCTCGTTGGAGAAGTTGGTCGCCATGTTTTCGCCGGAGTTATGGCCGTGAGCTACCAGCGTGTGGAACTTGACCTGCTTGTTGGCTAAGTCCAGAACCCACAGGCGCTTTTGGGTAGAGGGCAGCCCAAAATCCACTACGGTCAGCAGCTGCTTGTTGCCAAGCTTGCCTTCCTGTTCCAGGTTAAGGTAGCCAGTCAGTGCTTTTTCGAATACTTCATACCGTAGGCCCTGCTGCTCCACGCCCAACTCCCGATACAGGCCCTGCACGCGCTGGTCAAACAGCACGGCTTTCATGGCCTCCGGCGAGATGGAACGCAGCTCAGAGCCGGTGGTAGCCGCCTTGGACTTCGTCACTGGAGCGGCCAGCGGCGTAGCCAGAAACAGGGAGGCTACGAACGGCAGCACGCGGCGAGCCATCCGACGGGTGCGGCGCTTCAGGCGCTGACGGCGAACTACACTCTGATTTTCCATCGACACAGTTCAGTTTCGGGTTTTCAGTAAGACGCTTGCTTCTGCACGAAACAGGCAGTACAGGTTTTACGAGACAGAGCCCATTCCAGATACATTAAATGGGTTATGAAATCTGGATCTGCCTTTATAAGGCAAATCCCGGCCGATAGATTCCTCTTCGGTGAAAAGCGGCAAAAACACCACTACTATTCAGCAATACACCACCAGCTTATGATTGCCCATTTTTTCATTTTAGAGGCCCCAAACCCGCTCTTACCGGCGCGCGTTGCGTCGTTTCTTTTTCCCACCTACCAATTCCCACATTTTCCACATGCACAACTGTACTCGCTCTTGGTGGCGCAAGCTCACCCTGGCCGCGGCTGCCCTTCTTGTTCTGGGCGGCCAACCCGCAAAAGCCCAAAAGGTAGTCCTGCAAGGCTACTGGTGGGATTATTGGAACACAAACTACCCCAACGGCTGGGCCAACTACATTGCCCTGCTGGCGCCGCGCCTGAAGGCCATGGGCATTGATGCCGTGTGGCTGCCCCCGAGCATTAAGAACGGCAACCAGGGCAACGGCTACTCCCCCTTCGACAACTACGACCTGGGCGACAAGTACCAGAAAGGCTTCACGGCCACCCGCCTGGGCACCAAGGACGAGCTGCTGCGGGCCGTGGCTGTGCTGCACGCCAACGGCATTGAGGTGGTGCAGGACATTGTGCTGAACCACAACGACGGCGCGGGTTCCCAGACCGGGGCCGGTGGGCAGGACCCCGCCGCCTGGGAAGACGGCTCGACCAGCAAGTACAAAAACTTTCGCTACGTGAGCTACAGCAAGCCCGCTACCACGGAAGACGCCGCCAACTACTTGGCCCGCAACGGCCGCTTCCCGAAAAACTGGCAGAACTTCAACCCCAACCCCGGCAATAACTCCACCTCCGGCGACTGGAACGCCGTGTACTTCGGGCCCGATGTAAGCTATTACAGCGGCTCCTACGGCCAAAGCTCCAACGCCACGTTCAACCCCGCCCAAACTGCCGACTACATGCGCACCAACGTGCGTAACTGGCTGATATGGTACAAGAAGCAGGTCGGCTTTGATGGCGTGCGAATGGATGCCGTGAAGCACTTCCCGGATGCAGCCTCCGAGGATTTCCTTTATAACCTGCAAAGCAACGCCGGCTGGGCCTCGGGTGGGGCTACCATGTACGCCGTGGGCGAATGGGTCGGCTCGGCGGGACAGATGGACGGCTGGGTGGCCAACGTGCAGAACCGGGCCGGCACCTTCGACTTCTCCCTGCGCAACGGCCTCTACAACATTGTGAGCGGGGGCGGCAACTTTGACCTGGGCTCTTTGCCGGGTTACCAGCAGAGCGCGCGGGTAGTCAATATTAACGGGACCTACGTGCACCGCACCGTGCCTTTCGTGAACAACCACGACACGTTCCGGCCCCAGGTAGACGCCGGCGGCAACTACACTGGCTGGAACACCGGCTCGGAGCTGGCCCCCCACATCGACCCGTTTGACCCGCGCCTCTCGGCTACGTACGCGGCAGCCCTGGCCCTGGACGGCTCCCCGCAGATTTTCTTTGAGGATCTGTTTAACGTGGGCAGCACCAGCAAGCGGTATTCGCACCAGCCCACCAGCACCACCGACCTACCGGTGCGTGACGATTTGAACAATCTGATCTGGTGTCACCAGAACCTGCGGTTCAAGGACGGAGCCTACAAAGTGCGCTACCAAGCCGCCGACCACCTTGTGATTGAGCGCAGCACCAAGGCCATCATCGGCATCAACGACAACTTCACAGCTTGGCAGAGCAATACTGTTGCCTGCGACTTTGCGCCCGGCACGGTGCTCAAGGATTATTCCGGCGCCAACGGCACGGCCACTGTTACGGTCAGCGGCACCAAAACCGTAACCATTAACACGCCGCCTTGCAATGGTACGGCCAGCGCCGGCCGTAGGGGCTACTCAGTGTGGGCGCCCACGGGCATCGGCACTAACTATACCCGTCCGGCCCTGGCCACCACGCAGGAGTGGGAACTAGCCGACGACCTGGGCGACTCGCACGCTTCTTCTCTGAAGCAGGGCGGGCAGCTGCCAGCCTCTTCCACGGCGTACCGCACGGCGGGCCGCATCTTTGCGGCATCGGGGCAGGCCGTGACCTATAACCTGTTCCCTACCGATGCTACCCGCAGCCTGAGCGTGGAGCTGGTCAACGGCAGCGGCACGGTGTTGAGCAGCAAGACCGGCGTGGGTAACCTCACCGGCACCTACACGCCCACCGCTACCGGCTGGATTACCCTGCGGGCGAAGAATGCCGTAGCAACCAACCCCGCCCAGCGGGCCTTTGTTAAGGCTACCTACACGGCCCCGGCCGTACTCAGCACCACGGCCCTGCGCGAAAGCACGGTTACGGCAGCCCCCGCCGCTACCCCCACCGACACCGACCTCCTGGTATACCCCAACCCGACCAGCGCCGACCGGATCGACGTGGTGCTACAGTCGCCGCAGGACGTAACGGCCAGCCTGCGCCTGCTGGACTTAACCGGCCGCTTGGTGCACGAGCAGTCGGTGCGGCTGTACCCAGGCTCTACGGAGCAGCGTCTCACGGTAGGCCGCGCGCTGCCAGCCGGCGTGTACCAGCTGCACGTACCGGAGCTGGGCCTCAGCCGGAAAGTAGTAGTGCGCTAACTTGCCCCACCGCTTCTATAGCACAGCAAAAAGCCCCGCCGAAATTTCGGCGGGGCTTTTCATTTTATTTCGGCGCTAGCCGGAGGCTGCTTAGTGACCTACGGTGGCTGCCTTCATGTCGTCCAGGATTTTAGCTAGTTCGGCCTTTTCCTTGGTGCCGAGGTTGTTAGAAGCCATGGAAGCATCGGCAGCCTGGCGCCATACTGACCATTCTTTCTCGGTAATCATCATGCCTTTGTGAGCCGAAAGCATGGTCATGCCGGTGTACTTCAGAGGGCCGCCAGTAGCTTCGCCCATCTGATTGATGAAGTTGTTCCGCAGGCGGGCTAGGCGGGCCGGCTTGTCGGGGTCGGTGAGCAGGGGCGTGTGGGTGCGCAGCATAGAAGAGTTTTGCACGCTGGTTTCATTGGCCACATTGGCCATCAGCACGTCAACAAAACCTTCTACACCCTTTAGGCCGCCCATGCGCTCGTACAGCGTGGGCTCCGGCTCATCTTCCTTCGAGCCACAGGCCGTGGTGAAGAACAGGCTGCCGCTCAGGAGCAGGGCTGCGGCAAACTTGAGTCGGGGTTGGTGCATAGAGTAAGGAGTAAGGGGGAAATGAAAAGAAAACAGGTAAAGAGTAGAATGGCAACGGCGACTACCTAGCTCGTATAGTCCGGTCAGACGTTGATGAAGAGACGGCGCAGATTAAACGCAAACCGGATTTGATCCAGAGTTTCCAGGTAGCTGGCGGGCACCGGACACTCGCGCCCGGTGGGGGCCGAAGCCACCATTACCGGCCGGTTTACCCGGAAGGTTCCGCCCACGGATAGTACCCGCTCTATCTCAGGCTCTGAGACATCGTCCTCGTGGAAAAGCACGGTAGCCACCTGGGTATTTGGGTTGATTACGCACGCAGCCACACCAGGCACGGCCGCTACCTGCTGCTGCGAGGTAGCTACCTGAGCGGGCGTATTTAACCCTTCTACCCGTAGCTGAAGCACTTTCACGGGCTGCACATACTGATGAAGATTTGGATCTTCCCAGCTTCCCCACACGAGTAATACTCCCAACAACCCTAGCCCTACCTTCGCAAGCTGCTTGCCTAGTATTGTAAACACTGTACTTATTTCAGGCATAATGTGCTATGCTAGCCAGGCTTAGCAGAATTACTTGGTCATTACCTGACCACGAATCTCCCCTTTGGGGTTAGCGGTGGTATGCAGGTTCACGTATACCTCTCCCTTCATCAGCAGAGCGGCATCGGCCTCAGACAGAACGGTAGTGCCCGTAATTGGCGGAGTACCAGCGTTGGCATACGTAACGAAAGCATTGCCATCAACTCCGGCGGCGCCGCGGTGGAAGTGCCCGGAAGTAGCCGTCATACCTTGGTAAGTCACGGTGTAGTTCAGCTCCCGCGTGGTCTTGTTATAGGTGCCGGTCATGGTACCCGTGGCCGCAGAGGTCGTGGGCGTCACTTCGTTTTTGCTGTTGAGCGTGGCCGTCATTTGTACGGTGTCGCTGGCCGGGGCGGTTTTTTCATTCTCTTTCTCGCAGGCTACCAGAGTGGCCGAGCCGGTCAGGAGCAGGAAAAGCGCAGTAGTTTTCAAGTTCATGAGTAAAAAGTTGGAGTGAATGGTAAAGGAGAAAGTTTGACTATTTGCGGAAACCTTCCTTGGCCCGGACGGTGAAGTTGCGGTTCACGTTGAAGCCGAAGTAGATGTCGCCATCGAAGAAGTTGCCCCGGGTGTTAGCCACAAAGTGGTTTTCAATCATGCCCTGAGAATTGGTCAGGTGCAGTTGGAATACGTGTCCGCCGGTTTCAATATCAAAGCCCAGCGCCAGGGCATTGCGCGAGCCGGTTGGCTTGCTGCTTTGCACCAAATAGAAATATTCGGCGTTGAGGGAGGTGCGCTTGGTGAGCTTCTGCCGGCCGCCAAATCCAATTGCGTACACGTCATTAGACTGCGTGTTGTCCTGCACCAGGTTGCGGTGAATCAGGGTGGGCATCAGTTGCAACGACAGGTTGGGGCTGAACTTGCGCGCAATCAGGGCCTGGTAGGAGTAGGTCAGGCGCCGTGGCACCGTGTACCACGACCGGTCGTCGCGCAGCATGTTCATGGCCGAGTTAGCGAACAGCGTTACGCTTACGGGCATCACCTTGCTACCCGTCGTCTGCCGAATGGCGCGGTATTTTACAAAGCCGTCCAGCGTTTTCTCGATGTTGCTGCGGCCAATGCCTATTTCCAGCTTGTCCGTGACGGCGTACTCCAGGCCTAGGCGCAGAGCCGCCTGATCCAGGCCAAAGAAGTTATAGGCGCCACTATTGATGGTGCCAAAGCGGTGCGAAATCAGGAATACCAGGGTGCCCTGGCCCGGAGTTTCCACCGTGTGCCCGCTAATCAGGCGGGTGCTTTTAAAAGTTGCCGCTACGGGCTCTGGGGTAGTGGCGGCCGGTTTCTGGCTTTCTAGCTGCCCGAGCAAATCGTCCTGGGCCCAGGCCGGCGCGGCGCAGGTAGCTAACAGAAACACCAGGAATGAGGCCAAACGGCCTCGGTAGTGAGGAAAAGTTGTTTGCATAGAAAAAAGCAAAAGCGGAGTGGAACAGAGGCCCGCACGAGGGGTGCCACCTGCACGTAGTAGTAGTTATTTAACAGTGAGCTGAGAAACGGCCTCGCAGGTCAGCACCACTTTGATGCCCACGACTTTGGCAATATTCTCGCGCACCAGCAGCGGAATCTCAATGCCGTAATCGGCAGGAGCCACGCTGAAGTAGGCATTCACTAAAAGGGTACCCTTTTGCTGCTCCAAGGCGCCGGCAACGGTCAGGTGCTTGGTTACGCCATGAATCGTCAGGTCGCCCTCCACGGTGACCCGTTGCGACTGGCCTTTGGCCAGGGCATCCGCATTCAAATCCAGAATCTTGCCCTTGAAGGTAGATTTGGGTAGCCGGTCAGACTCCATGTAGTTCTCGTTGAAGTGCTCCTGCATGAGGGTGCGCTTAAACTGGAACGACTTGATGGGGATGATAAAGGCTATTTGCTGACTTTGCAGATCAACCACCGCGGCGGCTTGATCTGTATGGGCTTCAATATCCTCCAGGATGCTACTGGAAAAGAAGCTGACCACTCCCTTCTGGGTCATGTATTTGCCCTGCGCCTGGCTGGTGCTAATGCCACCAACCAAAAGCAAAAGGCTACAAAGAGGTAAACGCAGGTAATGGACCAGACTGTGCATCCTAGGTTAGTTGTTAGGTGCTCCAGCGTCAGCCCATTTTTGCAACAGCTCAATATCACAGTCCGACAGCTTGTTTCCACCCTGTGGCATGGGATTATAGCCAGGCAGGTGCTTCACATTTCCCATCAGCTCGCCGGAGCGGATGTACTTCTGAATTACAGAGAAATCCTCCAGGTTCACGCTGCCGGTTAATAGCACTGCGTTGTGGCAGGAGCGGCAATTCTGGGTCAGTAAAGGCGAGATGGACGCGCTATAAGAAACCACTTCCGGGGTAGTACACGGCACTTTGGGCCCCGCAATTTCATCTGCCTTATCGTAAGCGCAACTACCGAGCATAAGCGTCAGCAACGCACACAAAATAGTAGAGAGTTTAATCATTGAATCGGTGTGTAGGGGTAGCCCGAGCTATTAATCAGCGCCGACCAGCCCAAGTAAGTGATGTAAAGTGCAACAAGGCTATATCTGCTTAGCCCTGAGAGTCAGAAGAAGAGCAGGATGCGGACCATGCTCGCGGAGGAGTAACGCTACCTTAAAGTGGTTGTGCTGGGCCCGTAGCAGCGCTTTCTATATAGCTGGGCCTAAATACTAGCAGCAGTGCATTTTGTTTCATTATCGGAAAAATACGGCAGTTGAATGATATTGAGTTGGTAGACTTAATTGCAGACGCGGAAAGTCCCGCATCTACGTTTAATACACAACATCAGGTTTTTACATCGCAACAACTATTTTCAGCTTCGTACCGGCAGCAAGCGAGACAACATACCTATCAGCACTCATATTGGGAACTTATTTCCCATTATGCTACTCAAAACTACTGGGTTTGCCCCCCATATTTTCAATTGTGCACCGCCTTTTAGCCGAACCATAGGAATTGCCCGGTGAAATATGAATGTCCCACGGTCAAAACAGAAAATTCATATTTTTACTTATTTGTATTATTATTTTAACTTTACTTATAAATAATTACATATAAGTATGATTATCAGCTGTTTGACCTTTATAGCTTATTGGCTTTTATGGTCCCAGCTAGCAATTGAGGTAGCAACATGGGTAAGAAATGCTCAATAAATAATCTAAATGCTGCAACAAGCTCAACCGTAAAATTACTACTGTTGCGCTTGCTTACAGGGGTGATGAGGCTACTTCCAGCCGTGCGCTGCCAAACGTTGTGCAGCCGAGGTTTCATTTAGCCACGCGGAGCTAGCGCCGGGGCCGCTTAGGTACAGACAACTGCCCTCGCCTACCGTGTGAATAATAGCCCGATACTGGTCTGGGGGTAGCGCCGGGCAGCCACGGCTGTAGCCAACCTGCCCGTTCTGAGCTACATACTCCCGGCTGACGTAATCGGCGGCGTGCAGCACCACGTACCGGCGTAAGGCGTTGTCGTTTTGGTTGGTATCAAGTCCCCGCAGCCGACGGGAAAGTCCATGCCGGCCTTGGTAGGTGTCTTGAGTGCGGTAGAAGCCTAGGGCAGTGCAAGCCGATTTCATGACGTTGGAGAAACGCCGGGCCCGCAGCCGGCCCGAGCCCCGACCGTGAGCAACGTGACTCAGATGAAGTACCCGCCCAGCTGTCAGATCCAGCACCCACAGGCGTTGCTTGGACGAAGGCAGGTCCATATCGGCCACCGTTAGCACCCCCGCTCGGTGCACCACGCCTTTCTGGCGCAAGTTTAGGTATCCCACGCACGCTCTTTCCAACACTTCGAGGCGCAGTTCCTGAGCCGCGGGCCCCAAACGGGCGTGCAAGGTGTGCACGGCTCGGCGCAATGAATCGGACAGCCTTGGCAAAGGAGCTAGAGGAGTCAGCTGCAATGAATCGGGCACTACGGCCCGGGCGGAATCAGCGGCAGCCGGAGCCAGCGCCCCCGGGGCAGCGGCAGGCGGGCGCGCCATGGCGGCCTCTCCCACCGATGACTGGCACCCCGCCCCTACCCCATTCAGCATTACCAATAGTAGGTAGTGCCGCAGCCGACCCCACAGCGGAGGCAGGCCCAGAGTGGTACGGCAAGGAGGCAGCTTCTTCACGGAGGCAAACAGGATAAGAAGCCCGAAAAATCCGCATTTATACCGCGGCATACAAGCCAAGCGCCCAGCAAACTGCCCATTTTCTGCGCGCCTCGCTGATTGGTTACGCGTATGGCTTCGGTCAGCGGCCCACTTTAGTGCTGGCCTGAAACTGAAGCAGGGAGCCAGCGGTGTATGCTGGCTCCCTGCTTCAACAGTAAAAAAAGATAGCCGAACTCACCCAGGGCCCGGCTATCCACCCGCAATAGCCAACTGGCCAGTCATGGGTAAACCGGCCAATTAGCTTTGTTACGGGTGTTATTCAATAGGCTGTACTTCTAAAAGCTACAGGACCGGCAGCCGCCCCGAAGCGACATTGGCTCTTGCATTTTTCAGTCAGATCAGCAGCCAGCTCCCACGTGAAGCCACGAGTTGTCAGCCGAAGCCCACTACTCCTACAGTAAGGCCTTAAGGCTACTGACTACACCGGAGGAACAAATAAGAGAGGAGTTTATTCATATTTCGTCAGTAGTAAAAGAAGACCGGGAATACGCAACTCTTCCTTTCACGCTTTCCAGCGAAAGGAATACTTTATCAGAGCACAACTAATGCCGAAGTAGCAATGGTCACGCAATCTTCACTTGCTGGCAGCCAACTCAGTTAGGTTGCACAAAAAGAGCAAATGCCTAAGCCAGGAGGCGCAGCGCAGACATAGGAAAGTGATACTATTCGGCCTACGATCTTGAGCTGGGCAGCGGATTTAAATAACCAGAATCTTATACAACTATTCTACTATTCTCAAAGGCTCAATCACAGGCATGAGGTAGAAGCAGTACTATTTCCTCTGTCTTGTCTGAGAACCTGCCAGTCCTGAGCGGTTTGTGAGGCGTATCCTAACCCGTTGCTACTTCCCGCCTGCTGACCGGCGCCTGCTTTCCGTGCTTTTGTTCCGTACTTTTGTGCCTTTCAGGGCGCGGGCCGGTTATAGGAGCCACCCCTCACGTATTCGCACTTCTCCGGCGCGCCGCAACGCGCCTTTTGCTTATGGCCAAAGTTGCAATCAACCTCTCTACCGGGAGCATTCAGCAGGAAGAAATTATTGTCGGCATCGATCTGGGCACGACGAACTCCCTGGTGGCCTACATTCACCCGGATGGGCGCCACCCCGTGGCCATCAACGACCAGGGCCGCGGCACCATTGTGCCGTCGGTGGTGCACTTCCCCGGGGGCGGCGATACGCCCATTGTGGGCACTGATGCCAAAGAATATTTGCTTACCGAGCCGCAAAACACGATTTACTCCGTGAAGCGCCTGTTGGGCAAGTCGTACCAGGACTTGGGGCAGCACGCCCAGGAACTCGGCTACAAGGTTATCGACGACAACTCGGAAGGGCTGGTCAAGATTCGGGTGGGCGACACGTTTTACTCCCCCATTGAGCTGTCGGCCGAGATTCTGAAAGAGTTGCGCCAGCGCGCGGAACACGCCCTGAAAACCCCGGTCAACAAGGCCGTTATTACGGTTCCTGCCTACTTCAACGACTCCCAGCGCCAGGCCACCCGCGACGCCGGCCGCCTTGCCGGCCTGGAAGTGCTGCGCATCGTGAACGAGCCCACGGCAGCGGCGCTGGCCTACGGCATTGGCCTTTCGCCGGATGAGGAAAAGACGGTAGCCGTGTACGACCTAGGCGGCGGCACCTTCGACGTAAGCATCCTGCGCATTCAGCAGGGTATTTTTGAGGTGCTAAGCACCAACGGCGACACGTACCTGGGCGGCGACGACCTGGACCGTGCCATCATCAACCACTGGACGCAGCAGCACCAGTTGGCCCAGGCGGTGGCCGCTAGCGGCTCGCTGCAGCAGGAGCTACGTTTGCTGGCCGAAGCCGCCAAGCGCTACCTCAGCCAGCACGAGGACTTCGCGGCTAACTTCAATGACGTGGTGCTGCGCCTCACCAAACCGGAGTTCAATGACCTGATCCGCCCCCTGGTGGAGCGCACTATTACGTCCTGCCGCCAAGCTCTGGCCGATGCCAAGCTGACGCCCGCGGATCTGGACGCCGTGCTGCTGGTGGGTGGCTCAACCCGCGTGCCGCTGGTGTACGATGCCGTATCGGAGTTTTTCCAGCAGCCGGCCAACAACTCCCTGAACCCCGACGAGGTAGTAGCCTTGGGCGCGGCCATCCAGGCCGACATCTTGGGCGGCAACCGCCGTGACGTGCTGCTACTGGACGTGACCCCGCTCACGCTGGGCATTGAAACCTTGGGCGGCCTGATGGACCCCATTATTCCGCGCAACTCCAAGATTCCGACCAAGGCCGGCCGCCAGTACACTACCTCCGTGGACGGGCAAGTAAACCTGAAGATTTCCGTGTATCAGGGCGAGCGGGACTTGGTTAAGGAAAACCGCAAGCTGGCCGAGTTCGACCTGCGCGGCATTCCGGCCATGCCCGCTGGTTTGCCCAAGGTGGATGTTAACTTCATTCTGAACGCCGACGGCATTTTGAAGGTAGAGGCCATTGAATTGCGCTCCAACACCCGGCAGGCCGTGGAAATCAAGCCCCAGTACGGCCTCACCGACGAGCAGGTGGAGCAGATGCTGATGGACTCCATGACGCACGCCCGCGAGGACATTGCTGCCCGCATGGTGATTGAGGCCCGCACCGTGGCCGAACAGATGCTCTACCAAGTGGAACGCTTCGTGGCTAAGAACGGGCAGCACCTTACCCCGGAGGAAACCACGCAGACCCATGCCGGGGTAGAGCAGCTAAAGGCCGCCCTCACGACTCAGGACAAAGACACGATTCTAAAGGCCGTGGATGAGCTCGAGGAACTCACCCGTCCCTTCGCCGAGCGGGTCATGAACATTTCCATCAGCCAGGCCATGGCCGGCAAAAAGATAGAATAAGCCATAGCTTAAGTGCTCCTGGTTTATCGGTGCTACTTATCTAAGTACTGCGCCTAATACATACCACAGCTTGTTGATCAGAAAAATGCCCTACTGGTTCACAGTGGGGCATTTTTGCGTTATTTAACCTCTACCTTTAGCACCAAGCGAGCTTGGCCCTCATCTACTTTTCAGTAATAGGAAGTATAAAAATTGTTTTAGCACCTACTGGCCGGTAGTAGATAGTACAAACTCATTCTGTTGTCATATGAATTCCTACCTCGCTCGTCTTGCCCACCTTGCTCAGCAGCCAAGTCGCCGCATCATTGGGCTAATGTCGGGGACTTCCCTGGATGGGCTGGACGTAGCGCTCTGTCGGGTGCAGGGGCACGGGCCGGGTACCCGGCTGGAGCTGGAGCAATTCAGGACGGTGCCGTACTCGGATGAGGTACGCGGACGCATCCGGGAGGTGTTTGCGCGGGATCAGGTTAGCTTGGAGCACCTGACCTTGCTAAACCCGTGGCTAGGCCGCCTGCACGCCCGCTTGGTGCTGGATTGCCTACGAGAGTGGCAAGTGCCCCCGGACGCCGTGGATCTGATAGCCAGCCACGGCCAAACCATTTACCATGCCCCCCAGCACCAGCACCAACGCCCCGACTTCCCGCTGAATGCCACGTTGCAGCTTGGCGACGGCGACCATGTGGCCGTACTGACGGGCATTATCACGCTCAGCGACTTTCGGCAGAAGCACATTGCTGGCGGCGGCGAAGGCGCCCCCCTAGCGGCTTACGGCGACTACCTGCTACTGAGTAGCGCCACTGAGGAAAGGCTGCTACTGAACCTGGGCGGCATTGCCAACTTTACCTACCTACCCCGCGCCAGCCAGGATGCCAGCACGGCCTTCAGCACCGATACCGGCCCCGGCAACACCCTACTCGATGCTACCGTGCGGGCCCAGCGCCCCACCATGACCTACGATGAAGACGGACGTTTGGCCGCGGCCGGGCACGTGCACGAAGGCCTATTAGCCGCCTTGCTGGATCATCCTTTTTTCAGGGCCCCGGTGCCTAAAACCACCGGCCCGGAGCTGTTTAGCCCCGCCTACCTGCACCAAGCCCAAGAGCAAACTGCTACTGCTGCCCTGAGCCTGGAAGACACGCTGGCGACCCTCACGGAATTCAGCGCCCTGGGAGTTGCTCGCGCGGCTATTCAGGCGTTTGGTTCCCGGCCGGAACTGGCAGTGTACATGAGCGGCGGCGGGGCGCACAACCCCATACTGCAGGCCGCCTTGCAGCGCCACTTGCCCGGCTGCCGCCTGGCTACCACGCAGGCGCTGGGCATGTTGCCAGATGCCAAGGAAGCAATTCTGTTTGCAGTGCTGGCGAATGAGGCCGTGGCCGGGCAGCCCGTAAGCTTGGGGGCGGGGCGCCAGCGGGTGCCAGCCGTTAGCATGGGCAAGATTTCATTGCCGGGGTAGTGTAGCGGCAGCTTTTGGCTATACACCGGCGGCGGCTCAGGCTAGTAAGCCTACCAGCGCTTGTTCAGAGCTCAATAACAGCCGACCCTACCGGCCGCTGACCGGCAGTAACGGGACCAGCCCGAACCCCTGCACCTGGCGGGTGGTGGAGTCGCGGAAGGTAACGTCCAGCTGGTAGTGAGGTAGGCGGCGGAGCGTATCGGCCCGGAAGGAAAAAGCCACGAAAGGCTGGGGCGTTTCTTCTCCGCGCAGCCGGTAGCCCAGTTTGTAAAGGTCGATAACCGGCCCGTAGTGCTGGCTCTGGACGAGGAAGGGTTGGGCAGCCGTACGAAATTGCTCTATGGAAAGGTCGTGCCGGGTTTCGGGCGCCAGCCACTGGTAGGCGGCGGCCCACTCGCCCCGCACCATGGCTAGCAGAAACTGCCGGGCCACTTGCACCTGCGAGGGCGGAGTTTGGCCTGATGTAGCCAGCAGCGGACACGCCAGCGCCAACACAAGCAGTAGCGCCCAGCGCAACGCAACGGTTCCGATCCGAGAGTTCTTCATTCTCTGGCCCGCGGCAACTACCACGCCACAACTCCTACCTATTCCGGTTCCTTGGCTTGAGGAACCAGCACGAATACGTCTTCGCCCGGGCGCTTCATGATGTATTTCTCGCGGGCAAATTTCTCCAGCAGCTCCGGACTGCTCAGCAGCTCAGCCCGGTCTTTCTTTACCTTGTCGATTTCCCGTAGGTAGTACTCCTTGTCGTTTTGCAGCTCCTGCCACTTAGCGTACATGTCGTACTGCTTCATGAAGTCGTTGGCATCGAACAGGAACATCCAAACCAGGAAGCTCAGGCCCGCCAGAAAGTAAAAGCTGCGCAGAAAGCGCGGCACCCGCTCAAGAATATCAGAGAAGCCCATAGCTCAAATATACTGAACAAACGTGGCCGATTGAACGCCCAGCTGCTGCCCCCTATTTCTGGCCCCAAGCCAAACGCCCACCCAACGTACTGTTGGGTGGGCGTTTTCGAACTAAGTAGTCAGCTTTAGTGCTACTCTATTACTATTCGGCGGGTAGCGTGCAGGCCGGCTCCGCTCAGACGCAGCAGGTAAACACCCCGGTTTAACTGGCGAGTGTCGAAGGTAACTGGCGCCAGTGCGCCGGTCAGCGGCACGTCGCGCCGGGCCACTTCCTGCCCGATGGCGTTTACCAGCGTGGCCTGGGCTGTTTTGCCGTTTGGCGTGCCGCTTAGCTTAACGCGCAGCTGCGCGTCTGCTCCCACCGGGTTAGGATACACCTGGAGGGTGAAGCTCTGTAGTTGCTCGTCGTAGGCACTTTGCACAATAGTCACGCTCAGAGGCACCGACACTACGTTGTTGGTTTCGCTGGCCTCCGTTACGGCCGATGCCTGGTCGGCTACGAACAGCACGTGGTAGTTGCCGGTTGCAGTACCGGCCGGAATAAGTACCAGCGCCAGGGAAGGCGTAGCACTGCCCGCCACCATACCACCGGCCGCTGCCGTACCCAGCAGTACGTCGTTGCTACTCAGTACATTGTCCGTCGACAGGTAATAGCCCGTTGTGCTGGATCCAGCGGCGGCTGAACCCTGGTTAGCGAGTAGGCAACTGATACCTAAATTGTTGCCAGCCACAATGCTGGTGTTCTGCAGAGCTGGCTGCAGAATCACCAAATCGGGGCGGGCCGCGCCTACGCTCACAGCGGAGCTGGTTACGTTGTTGGTTTCGTTGGTTTCCGCTACTGCGTTCTGCGGATCTACCACGTGCAGCACGAAGTACTGCCCGGTGGCGGTGGTGGCCGGAATGGTTACTGACAGCCCGCGCGTGGCACTTTGCCCGCCGCTGATAGCAACCCCACCAGTGGCCCCCAACGACACATCGTTGGTGCTAAAGGCGTTATCTGTGGAGAGGTAGTACCCCACGGCGCTGCTTCCGGCTACGCCGGTACCCGTGTTGTTCACTACGGTGCTCAGCACAATGGTACCACCGGCGGTGGCTGCCGTGGGCGTTACAGTAGGCTGCTGCGGTACCAGATCAACGGGGCCGGTAGTACCGCCCACGCAGGTTAGGGTAGCCTCGAAGCCATCTGAAGTGTAGCTACCGTCGCTGAGGAAAGCCACGGTTAGGGCTCCAGTCGGGTTAGTGGGAGCCGTGGAGGCAACCACCGTACCCGGATTGCTGCTGTAGTATCCCAGCATGGGTGAGCTGGTGGTGGGGCCATCATACACGATCAGCCGGTCGCAGCAGGTTTCCAGGTTGAGGTAGCTGAACGTTAGCTGCACCCGCCCGCCGTTAGTACCCGGATTGATGGTCAGGGAGCCGTTGGAGTTGTTGGCGTAGTTCCCCGTACCGCCGTTGTCGAAGATAGTGCCGCTGCAGGCGGTCATGCTGTTCGTGCCGTATTGCGGTACCATGATGCCGCTGAAGGGCGCCGAAACCGTGAAAGTAACCGAGGCCACGTTGTTGGTCTCATTGGTTTCCGTTTCCTGGCTCAGGTGGTCAGCTACGAAGAGCAGGTAATAGCTGCCTGCCGTAGTAGTGGCTGGAATAGTGAGGAAGCTGGAGCGGCCGGAATAGTCATTAGCCGGCAAATACCCGCCCGGTGCGGAGCCCAGCAACACATCGTTCGAGCTAAACACCGCATCCGTCGACAGGTAAAAGCCAACGCCGCTAATGCTGGCCGCAGTGGTTCCTTGGTTAACAACGGTAGAATAAGCGCTTACGCCCGTGCCAGGAGCCCCAACAGTCCGCGACAACGAGGTCTGGCTGACGATTAAGTCGACTCCCGCCGGCACAATGCGCAGAGTAGCGGAAGCTACGTTGTTGGTTTCGTTGGTCTCCGTCTCCTGGTTCAGGTAATCGGCCACGAAGAGCAGGTAGTACGTACCCACGGCCGTATTGGCGGGTACCGTGAGCGAGGCGTACCGGTTGCTGGATGCGTTGCCGCTCAAGCTGCCGCCGGGACTGTTCCCAATCAGGACGTCATTGGCATCGAGCACAGTGTTGCTGGACAGGTAGTAACCAACCGTTGCGTTGGTGGCCACCGCGTTGCCGGTGTTGGTAATGTAGCTACTCACCGTGAATACGTTGCCAGGCGCTACGTTGGTGTTGCCTAGGTAGGGTTGCTGCATGGTCAGGTCGATGGTGGGTATCACCACCTGCATAGCCACTGCCCGCACGTTGTTGGTTTCGTTGGTTTCCGCTACCTGGTTGAGGTGGTCGGCCACAAACAGCACGTAGTAGGTGCCCGCTGCCAGCGGTGCCGGGAGCGTAAAGGCTCCGTACAGCGAGTAGCCCTGGCTGCCCGCCAAAGCGGGCACCTGGCTAGTCGTCAGCGACACGTCATTGGCACTCCACACCGCATCCGACGACAAGTACACCCCCTGCCCGGAAGTTTGCGCCCCGGTATTGCCTTGGTTGTAAACGTAGGAGCTGAAGTTGATGTAGGCGCCGGCTACCGGGGTAGTCTGGCTTAACTGGGCCTGGTTAACAACTAGGTCCAGGCTGGGGGGCACTACCGTAAGGGCAACTGCCGATACGTTGTTGGTTTCGTTGCTTTCCGTAACGACACCTTGGTAGTCGGCCACGAACAGGATGTAGTAGTTGCCCGGCAAAGTGTTGGCAGGCAGGTTGGTGGAGGAACTCCGGTACTGGGGGTAGCCAGGGGAAAGCTGGCTACCGAAAGAAGAGGTCAGCAGTTGGTCGGCGGCATCCAGGGTAGTGTTACTGGACAGGTAATAGCCGACGCTGCTGTTCGAAGCAATGGCATTGCCCTGGTTTTGGATGGAACACGAGAGGTTCAACACGCTGCCCGGGGCCGTGGTCGTGTTGTTTACGGCTGCTTGCTGAATCAGCAGGTCTACGGAAGGCGGCAGAATATTCAACGAAACAGCCGCTACGTTGTTAGCTTCGTTGCTTTCCGATACCGTGTTTAGGTGGTCGGCTACGAACAGCACGTAGTAATTGCCGGCCGTAATGTTGCTAGACAAAGTAGCCGAAGCCGACCGGTAGGAGCTTTGCCCGGAGGGCAGCGGTCCGCCCTGGGAACTGCTCAGCAGTTGGTCGGCAGCATCCAGGGTAGCATCCGTGGAAAGGTAATAGCCCACAGTGCTGCTCACGGCACCAGCCGAGGCCAGGTTATACACCGAGCAGCTCAGTTGCAGGGTACCGCCAGCCACAGCCGCCAAGGGCTGCACAGCGGCAGCCTGCACGGCCAGATCGGCCTGCGGCACGGTCGTAACGCAGGATATGTTGGCGGCAAACCCGCTGTACTGCCCGTAGCTGTCGCTAGTAAAACGGAGTGTCAGCGAGCCACTGCTGGTGGTAGCGTACACTGTGCCCGGGTTGTAATCGAAGGTGCCGATAACGGGAGCACTCGTGCTGGCGCCGTCGTAAATCGTGAGCCGGTCGTAGCTCGACTCCACGTACATGGAGGAAAAGTCCAGCTTGATTTTGTTGCCCGCTACGGCCGGGGTCAGCGTTACGGTGCCGTTGGCGTAGGCGGAGTATGCCCCGTTGGGGCCACCGTCATCGTACAGCGTACCGCTGCAGGTAGTATAGCTGGTCGCGCCACTAGCCGGCATCAAGAAGGTTTGGGCCGTAGCCGCTAGTGGTCCCCACCAGAGCAGGAGCGCCAGCAAGCCGAGGCGCCGGCCGATCAGATACTGCTGAAAACGAGAATAGAGTTGCATCATAGAGTAACTAGAATGTGAAAAGCAAAGAAAGCCCGGCGCCGATGGCGTGGCAGTGTAAGATGGAGCGCTTGGTAAATAGCCCCTGATGGAGAATCAGGGATGATAGAGAGTAGTAGCTGGATGGGGTTTACCTACACTACATTTAGGTCAGGAACCTGTCAGAACAATAGAGAGGGACACTTGCCGGTGGTATTTGTATGGTAGTATTGCTTAGGGTAGTCGAGAGGACCTTTTTGCACTTCATTCGTAGCTCACCCAGTAAAGTATAGCAGAGTAGCGCTTGGTAGCGAATAGCTTAAGGCAGTCAAATATAGAAGAAAGCCGCCGAATGCAAGTGCATCCGGCGGCTTTCTAAAGTACTATCTAACAAGAATCAATTACATCTTCCGACCGGGGAAGTAGGCCGTCTCGCCCAGCTCTTCCTCAATGCGCAACAACTGGTTGTATTTCGACATTCGGTCGGAGCGCGAGGCTGAGCCCGTCTTGATCTGACCCGTATTCAAGGCTACAGCCAAGTCAGAAATCGTGTTGTCCTCCGTTTCGCCCGAACGGTGCGACATGATGCTCTTGTAGCCGTGGCGGCGGCCCAGGTTGATGGCGTCAATCGTTTCGGAAAGCGTACCAATCTGGTTGACCTTGATGAGAATGGCGTTGGCAATCTTCTCATCAATGCCGCGCTGCAGGCGGTTTACGTTGGTCACGAACAGGTCGTCGCCCACCAGCTGGGTAGTAGAGCCAATGCTGTCAGTCAGGTTTTTCCAGCCTGTCCAGTCGTCCTCGTCCATACCATCTTCAATGCTAATGATGGGGTACTTCTTGGTCCAATCGGTCCAATAAGCCACCATTTCCGAAGAAGTCAGCTTGTCGCCCGTGCTCTTCTTGAAGTGATAGTGCCCATCGGAGTAGAACTCCGACGCCGCGGCGTCCATGGCAATCATCACGTCGTCGCCGGGCTTGTAGCCTGCCGTTTCAATAGCCTGCAACACTACTTTAATAGCATCCTCGTTCGACTTGATGTTCGGCGCAAAACCGCCTTCATCGCCCACGTTCGTGCTCAGACCTTGCTTTTTGAGCACATTTTTGAGGTGGTGGAAGATTTCAGTGCCCCAGCGCAGTGCTTCCGAGAAGGAAGGAGCGCCTACCGGCATAATCATGAACTCCTGGAAATCGATGCTGTTGTCAGCGTGCGAACCGCCATTCAGGATGTTCATCATCGGCACGGGCAGTGTAGTTGCGTTTACGCCGCCTACGTACCGGTATAACGGCATACCTGCCTCAGAAGCTGCTGCCCGGGCAATAGCCAGCGAAGCACCCAGAATAGCATTGGCGCCCAGATTGGCTTTGTTCGGCGTGCCGTCCAGCTCCAGCATGATCTTGTCAAGCAAGCCCTGCTCGAATACCGAGAAGCCAATCAGCTCTTCCGCAATTTTGCTGTTCACGTTTTCCACCGCTTGCAGCACGCCCTTGCCCATGTACTTCGACTGGTCGTTGTCGCGCAACTCCACAGCTTCGTGCTTACCAGTCGAAGCGCCGGAGGGCACGGCGGCACGGCCGACGGTACCGCTTTCGGTAGTTACATCCACCTCAATGGTTGGGTTGCCGCGGGAGTCGAAAATCTGACGAGCGTGAATTTCGGTGATAATGCTCATGAGGAAATGGGTTGAATGGAAAGAAGATCAATGTGAGCAACAGCCTGTCCGGCCATTGCGCCGCAAGGTAAATATTAGCCCCGACCTTTTATCGCCAGAATTTCGCCATCCTGAAAAGCTTTCTGCTTAACACTCCTACCCTTCCAGCCACTCCCGAAACTCTAGCAACCGAACAGCAAGGGTAGTTGGTACGAGGAAACTGGGCTACCTCCACCGTGTACTTATCTTAGGCTATAAAACCAAAAAGGGATGCTCTGGTAGGAGCATCCCTTTTAAATGAAGTTAAGCCAAGCTTACGAAGCGGCTTCCTCGTCGGCCTTAGCTTCGTCGCGGGTTTCGCCTTCCTGTACCGTGGTAGTAGCAGTGTCAGCCGGAGCAGCCGTTTCAACTACAGCAGCGGGAGCAACAGCTTCACCGGCGGCAGGAGCGTCAGCCTTCTTCTTGCTGCGCGAACGACGGGTAGTGGGAGCAGCAGCTTTGGCTTCGCCGGCGGTTTTTGCTTCCAGCAGGGTTTCGTTAAAGTCAACCAGCTCAATGATGCACATCTCGGCGTTGTCACCCAAACGAACATCGCTCAGCTTGATAATGCGGGTGTAACCACCGGGACGGGTAGCAATTTTCGAAGCAACCGTGCCAAACAGCTCTTTCAAAGTCTCCTTATTCTCCAGAACCGAGAATACCAGACGACGCGAGTGCGTAGTGTCGTTTTTCGACTTGGTGAGCAGGGGCTCTACAAACTTGCGCAGTGCTTTGGCTTTAGCAACCGTAGTCGTGATACGCTTGTGCAGGATCAGCGACGAGGCCATGTTCGAAAGCATGGCATTGCGGTGCGAGGCCGTCCGGCCGAGGTGGTTGATGGTTTTACCGTGACGCATAAAATGAAAAAAAGTGTGAGCTTGCGAACGACGACCACGGCGGAAGAACAAGTACTGAGTTCTTCACATTAGAACCGTCGTCCCTTGGGGCTCACTGGTTATGAATGTGTGAAAATGGAGTGCAAAGGTAGGAAATATGCCGACATGAAAAATGCGCTGCAGTGAAAATATGCGTATCGCACATTTCTCACTGTCAGCGCATTCTCACTAAGAGTAAGCCTATTCTTCGTCGAGCTTATACTTACCTAGGTCCATCCCAAAAGTCAGACCTTTCTCTTCAACAAGGTTTTCCAGCTCCGTCAGCGACTTCTTACCGAAGTTGCGGAACTTCATCATGTCCGCCATGTCGAGTTGCACCAAGTCGCCGAGGGTTTTGATATCGGCGGCTTTGAGGCAGTTGTAGGCGCGCACACTCAGGTCCATATCCGCCAGGGGCGTCTTCAGCACCTTGCGCATGTGCAGCGTTTCCTCGTCCACGGTCTCCTCTTCTTCAGCTTTCGCCGTTTCGAAGGTCATGGTGCTGTCGGAGAACAGCATGAAGTGTTGAATCAGGATGTTGGCCGCACCTTTCAGGGCGTCCTCTGGGTGAATAGAACCGTCGGTGTGAATCTCGATAAGGAGCTTCTCGTAGTCAGTCTTCTGTTCTACCCGGGTGTTTTCGATGCTATACTTCACGTTTTTGATGGGCGTGAAAATGGCATCAATGGCAATTTGACCGAAAACCTGGTCGGCGGGTTTGTTTTCCTCAGCGGGAACGTAGCCACGGCCTTTCTGAATCGTGAATTCAAACTCTAGTTCTACGCTGGGGTCCACGTTGCAGATAACCAGGTCCGGGTTCAATACCTGGAAACCGTTGGTGAACTTGTTGATGTCACCAGCCGAGAACGTGTCCTGACCTTTAACGCGCACCGTGATTTTGTCCTCGATGGCGTCGCTCACTTTCTTGAAGCGAACCTGCTTTAGGTTCAGAATGATTTCGGACATGTCCTCAATCACCCCTTCAATGGTCATGAACTCGTGCAGTACGCTGTTGGTGCGAACCGACGTGATGGCATAGCCCTCCAGCGACGACAGCAGGATGCGGCGCAGAGCGTTGCCGATCGTGACGCCGTAGCCTTTCTCCAGCGGTTTGAATTCAAACGTTCCGTAGAAGTCGTCGGATTTCTCCATTACTACCTTCTCCGGCATTTGAAAAGCTAAGATTGACATAAGTGGGGCGTTTGAAGTAGTGAATAGCAGGCAGTAAGAACGCGGCCAAAATAGCCTAATTTCTTACCGCCTGCTACCCAGTTCCAGTTATAACAAGGAAAAAAGTCGAAGCAGAGAAACGGCCCGGACTGCCGGGCCGTTCCAGTAATTACTTCGAGTACAACTCGACGATGAGCTGTTCCGTGATTTTCTCCGGAATCAGTTCGCGCGAAGGGGCGCTGATGAACTTGCCCACCAGTTCCTTGCCATCCCACTCCAGCCACGAGAAAGCACGGGCGTTGCGGGCGCTCAGGCTCGTCGTGATAGCCTCCAGCGACTTAGATTTTTCACGCACGGCAACTACGTCGCCAGCGCGCAGACGGTAGGAGGCAATGTTTACTACCTCTCCGTTCACGGTGATGTGCTTGTGCAGAACGAGCTGACGAGCAGCACGGCGGGTAGGGGCAATGCCCAGACGGTATACCGTGTTGTCTAGCCGCGACTCCAGCAAAGCCAGCAGGTTGTCACCGGTGATGCCGGGCAGGGTAGCTGCTTTGTGGAACAGGTTTTCGAACTGCTTTTCCAGGATGCCGTACATGTACTTCACTTTCTGCTTCTCCATCAGCTGGACAGCGTACTCGCTCTGCTTCTTACGACGACCACGGCCGTGCTGGCCGGGGGGGTATGCTTTCTTGGTGAGTGCCTTGCTTGGGCCGAAGATCGGCTCATTGAAGCGACGGGCAATCTTGGTTTTAGGACCAGTATAACGTGCCATTTCAGGTTTGTTGAGTTGAGTGGGGGTTGAACTGCGCGTGTCGGGCCTCAGAGGCGCTCCTTGCAGGGGAGTAAAGGCGCATCAGAAACCCGACACCGGTGGCAAGCTTACGCCAGCCTGTCCAAGTAATTAAACGCGACGACGTTTGGGAGGACGGCAGCCATTGTGGGGCAGCGGCGTCACGTCCTTGATGGTCGTCACTTCAATACCCACGTTACCCAGCGTACGAATAGCCGACTCACGGCCAGCGCCCGGACCCTTCACGAATACTTCAGCCTTGCGCAGACCAAGGTCATGCGCAACTTTGCCGCAATCCGTAGCAGCCATCTGAGCTGCGTAGGGGGTGTTCTTCTTAGAACCCCGGAAGCCCATCTTACCAGCCGAAGCCCAGGAAATTACCTGGCCATTGTTGTTGGTGATGGAGATGATGATGTTGTTGAACGAGGCCTTGATGTGTACCTGACCTACGGGTTCTACAACGACAACGCGCTTCTTGGCTTTGTCTTTTCTTTTTTGTGCCATTTGGTTATCGCGAAATACTGCGGAAGGTGTTGAAGCCCGCCTCTAACAAGAGAAGCTGGGCTTCGATTCCCGCTACAGATTATTTAGTAGCCTTTTTCTTGCCAGCAACGGTCTTCCGCTTGCCCTTGCGGGTACGGGAGTTGTTCTTGGTGCGCTGACCACGAACCGGCAGACCTTTGCGGTGACGCAGACCCCGGTAGCAACCGATGTCCATCAGGCGCTTAATGTTCAACTGCACTTCTGAGCGCAGCACACCTTCGGTCTTATACTCGGCGGCAATCACGCCGCGGATTTCACCCGCCTCTGCTTCAGTCCAATCTTTCACCTTCTTGTTCAGGTCAACGCCTGCTTTGGTGAGGATCTGCTGGGCAGAAGGACGGCCAATGCCGAAAATGTAGGTCAGCGCGATTTCGCCGCGCTTGTTGTCTGGGATGTCTACCCCTGCAATACGAGCCATGTGCTTTCTTAAAAAGTCTGGTGCTACTAGCCCTGACGCTGCTTATAGCGCGGGTTCTTTTTGTTGATCACGTAGAGCTTGCCTTTGCGGCGGATGATTTTGCAATCAACGCTACGCTTTTTAACCGAGGTTTTGACTTTCATGTCGTCGGGTTATTTGTAACGGTACACAATTCGTCCCTTCGACAAATCGTAGGGCGACATTTCCAACTTTACCTTATCTCCCGGCAGAATCTTGATGTAGTGCATCCGCATCTTGCCCGAGATGTGGGCAATTAGCTGGTGACCGTTCTCCAGCTCCACGCGGAACATGGCATTGGATAAGGCTTCCAGGATAACACCGTCCTGCTCAATGGAAGTTTGTTTGGCCATAAGGCTACTGTAAGGCTTTTTCTATGTATTCGAAGGAGGTAAGTATTTCCGCCTTGTCTTTGCGAACAACCACGGTATGCTCGAAATGGGCAGATGGCTTTAAATCCTTGGTTCGGATGGTCCAGCCGTCTTTTTCCTGAATTATGCTTTTCGTACCCAGGTTCACCATTGGTTCAATAGCTAAAACCAAGCCCGTCTGCAGCTTTAGTCCCGAGCCACGTTTACCGTAGTTTGGAACATCAGGCCGCTCGTGCAGCTTCTTGCCAATACCATGACCGACTAGTTCTCGTACTACGCCATAGCCTTGCTTCTCAACGTGGCTCTGAATTGCATAGCTAACGTCACCCATCCGGTTACCAGCCACTGCCTGCTCGATACCGAGGTACAATGACTTTTTGGTTTCCTCCAACAACTTGGTTACTTCTGGTGCTACCTCCCCTACTGGGTAGGTGTAGGCACTGTCAGCATGATATCCATTGAGCAACACCCCACAGTCAATCGAAACGACGTCTCCGCTTTTTAGCGTGTAGTCACTCGGAAAACCGTGCACCACCACCGAGTTGGGCGAGATGCAAAGGCTGTACTCAAATCCATTATACCCTTTGAAAGAAGGATGTCCACCATGGTCCCGGATGAATTCTTCCGCGCGTTGATCTAATTCGCGTGTCGTAATTCCTTCCCGAATCATGCTGGCCACTTCTCCGTGGGCCTGAGCTAGCACTTTCGCGCTGGCCCGCATGAACTCGATTTCTTCCTCGGTTTTGTAAAAAATCATCTTACGAAGCGAGGGCGATATTTTGCGAGCGGCCCCGAACCTTACCGGTCTTCATCATACCATCATAATGACGCATGAGGAGGTAGCTCTTCACCTGGTTCATGGTATCTAGTACTACGCCCACCATGATGATAAGGGAAGTACCGCCGTAGAACTGAGCAAAAGGACGAGTTACACCTGCTACCGTAGCCAGCGAAGGCAAAATAGCAATAACTGCCAGCGCCACAGCACCGGGTAACGTAATCCGAGTCAATACCTCATCAATATATTCCGAAGTATCACGACCGGGCTTAACTCCCGGAATGAAACCACCGCTGCGCTTCAGGTCATCCGCAATCTGATTGGGGTTAACGCTGATAGCCGTGTAGAAATACGTGAAGATGATGATGAGTAAACCAAACACCACGTTGTATACCCAATGGTTTGGCTGGAACCACGTCCCAATGAGAGTAGCCGTGTCACTATTCTTGTTCCAAGCGGAAGCAGCAATAGCAGGCACGAACATCAACGACTGAGCAAAGATGATCGGCATTACACCGGCTGCATTCACTTTCATCGGAATGTACTGGCGTTGCGAGCTAAGCGTAGCAGCACCCCCCACTTGCTTGGCATACTGAACAGGGATTTGACGTACAGCCTGCGTGAGGATAATAACCGCCATAACCACCAAAAACAGCACGACAAGCTCGATTAGGAAAATCAGTGAACCCCGCATGGTGCGAGCCGTAGCTTCACCAATCAGAGCACCAGGTAGCCGCGATACAATCCCGATCATAATGATCATAGAAATACCGTTGCCAATTCCCTTATCGGTGATTTTCTCCCCCAACCACATGCAAAACAGCGTACCTGCCGTCACGATTATGGCTGTGGAGACAGTAAAGAAGGCACCGGGGTTTACGATGGCCTCTGCATTGATCGTAGCAATGAAGCCTACTGACTGTAAGGCTACGATGGGGATAGTAAGAATGCGCGTGTACTGGTTGATCTTCTTACGTCCCGACTCGCCTTCCTTCTGCAATTTCTGGAAGTAAGGCACGGCAATCGTCAGCAGTTGCAGAACGATTGACGCCGAGATGTAAGGCATGATGCCCAGCGCGAAAATCGACGCATGACTGAAGGCGCCCCCGAGCAGAGTATCCAAGATACCCAGTACTCCGGTAGCGCCTCCTTGAGTTAGCCGAGTCGGATCGACGCCGGGGAGCACCACATAAGAACCCAGCCGGTAGATGGCAATGAAAAAAAGCGTATTGAAGATCCGCGTACGCAGATCTTCAATTTTGAAAACTTCCTTTATCGACTCGATAAGTTTTTTCATTGCTTCTTAAACGCTACAGCGTTACAGCTTTGCCACCAGCCTTCTCAATGGCTTCAACAGCCGACTTAGAGAAAGCGTGAGCATGTACTTCCAAAGCCTGGGTGATTTCACCACGGCCCAGAACTTTAATCTTGGCGTTTTTCGAAGCCAAACCGGCATTCACGAAGAAAGCAGCATCCAGCGTAGTAGTGCCGTTCTCCGTGAGGGCAGCCAGCACGTCAAGGTTGACGGCTTTGTACTCAACGCGGTTGATGTTTTTGAAACCGAATTTCGGTACCCGGCGCTGCAGAGGCATTTGACCGCCTTCGAAGCCCGACTTCTTGGAGTAACCCGAACGGGACTTGGCACCTTTGTGACCGCGCGTCGAGGTGCCGCCACGGCCGGAACCCGTACCGCGACCAATACGCTTTACATTGCGCGTGGAGCCAGCGGCGGGTTGGAGATTGCTGAGATTCATTTTCGGGAGATTCCTAGAGTTCGGTTACTTCCAACAGGTGCTGTACGGCGTGAATCATACCAGCTACCTGAGGCGTATTTTCTACTGCCTTGGTGCTGCCGATTTTGCCGAGGCCCAGGGCCTTTACAGTGCGCTTCTGACGCTCGGGGCGGTCGATAACGCTCTTTACGAGTTTGATTTGGATCTGTGCCATCTGCTCTTAGCCGTTAAAAACTTGGGAGAGAGTGATGCCACGCTGCTGGGCAATCTGCATGGGGTCACGCATCTTCAGCAGGGCGTCGAAGGTAGCCTTTACCACGTTGTGAGGGTTCGACGAGCCTTTCGACTTAGCGAGTACGTCTTTGATACCAGCGCTTTCGAAAACAGCGCGCATAGCACCGCCTGCAATTACACCCGTACCAGCAGCAGCCGGCTGAACCAGCACAAAACCACCCGAGTACTTACCTTCCATTACGTGAGGAACCGTGTGCTTGTACAGCGGAACCTTCACCAAGTTTTTCTTCGCGTCGTCAATGCCTTTGGCAATGGCGTCGGTTACTTCATTGGCTTTGCCGAGGCCGTAGCCTACAGTGCCGTTACCGTCACCTACTACTACGATGGCCGAGAAGCTAAAGCGACGACCGCCTTTCACTACTTTGGCGACGCGGTTGATAGCAACCACTTTCTCTTTCAGATCAGAGTCACCGGTACGGGACTGCTGCTCATTGTTACGGTCATTGCCGCGACGGTCATTGCCACCACCACGACGGTCATTGCCGCCGCCACGGTTATCGCCGCTACCACCACGGTTGCCGGTGTTAAATTCTGCCATGATGATTTAGAAATTGAGGCCGCCTTCGCGGGCTCCTTCTGCCAATGATTTTACGCGGCCGTGGTAGAGGTAACCGGAACGGTCAAATACCACTTTCGAAATTCCTTTTCCTGTAGCACGGGCGGCAAGCTCTTTGCCGACTGCGGCAGCGAGGGCGACTCCGTTGCCCCCTTCCACCGATACGTGCTTCGAGGAAGCAGACGCCAGGGTGTGACCGGTTGTATCGTCAATAATTTGAGCATAGATGCCCGTATTGCTGCGAAATACCGACAAACGCGGACGCTCGGACGTGCCAGACACCTTAGTGCGGATGATGCGCTGGATCCGTTTTCTTCTAGTTGCTTTATCGAAAGCCATGGTGTGATGTTATTTCGAAGCTGTTTTACCAGCCTTACGACGAATCTGCTCACCCACGAAGCGCACGCCTTTGCCTTTATAGGGCTCAACTTTGCGCAACGAGCGAATCTTAGCGGCCACCTGGCCCAGCAGTTGCTTATCAATGCTGGTCAGCGTAACGATAGGGTTTTTACCTTTTTCCGTTACAGCCGTAGCCGTTACCTCCTTGGGCAAAGCCAGGAAGATGTTGTGCGAGTAACCCAGCGACAACTCGAGGGTGGTACCAGCCATGGCGGCTTTGTAACCTACACCTACCAGTTCCAGCTTTTCTTCCAAACCGTTGCTAACACCGTTAACGGCGTTGTTCAGCAGCGAGCGGTACAGGCCATGCATGGCCTTGTGGCGTTTCTGCTCGGTAGGACGGGTCACTACCAGCTGACCATCTTCGGTAGCTACAGTAATGTCGCGGTCAACCGGAACAGTCAGGGTGCCCTTGGGGCCCTTCACGGTTACCGTGTTTTCGTTGCTCACTTCAACCTGCACGTTGGCGGGCAGGCTGATGGGCAGTTTACCAATGCGTGACATAGTCTCGTTTTCCTTTCAGATTAGTAGACGTAGCACAGCACTTCGCCGCCCACGTTCTCGGCTTTCGCCTCTTTCTCCGTCATCACGCCCTTCGACGTCGACAGAATCGCAATACCCAGACCGCTTAGTACGCGGGGCAAGTTCTCCACATGGGCGTACTGACGCAGACCCGGGGTGCTGATGCGCTCCAACTTCGTGATGGCGGGCTTTTTAGTAGCCGGGTTATACTTCAGCGCGATTTTAATCGTGCCTTGTACTGCGGCGTCATCAAACCGGTAGCTCTGAATGTAGCCCTTTTTGTAGAGCACCTTCGTAATCTCCTTTTTGATGTTGCTGGCCGGGATTTCTACTACCCGGTGGTTTGCCTTGATGGCATTGCGCACCCGGGTCAGGTAGTCGGCAATTGGATCTGTGTTCATTCGGTTGTAAAAATGAAGCGCCCATTTTTAGGGAGCCGCAAAGATATGAAAATTTCGCCGCCACGGAAAGAGGCGACGAAATTTTCGGTTAAGACTACTCGGCTCGGCTTATTGAGGCTCGGCCAATGGTTTCTTTCGGCAACCTGCCAAATAACAATGCCTTACAGAAAGCTCTGGTTTGGCAGGAGAACAGCGGTATTACCAGCTGGACTTGGTCACGCCGGGGATTTTGCCGGCGAGAGCCATTTCGCGGAAACGTACGCGGCTAATGCCAAACTTACGCATGTAACCACGGGGACGGCCATCAATTTTGTCGCGGTTGTGCAAGCGCACGGGCGAGGCATTGCGGGGCAGCTTGTCCAGACCTTCGTAGTCGCCAGCCTCTTTCAGAGCCTTGCGCTTCTCGGCGTAACGGGCTACGGTAGCAATACGCTTCCGCTCCCGTGCTTTCATTGATTCCTTAGCCATTGTTCTGTTTCTTGGCGTTAGCGAACGGCATTCCGAAGGCGCGCAGCAGCTCATAGCTCTGCTCGTCGTTTTCAGCCGTCGTTACGAAGGTAATATCCATACCGGAAATCGATTTGATTTTGTCAATCGAAATCTCGGGGAAGATAATCTGCTCCTTGATGCCCAGGGTGTAGTTACCCCGGCCATCGAAGCCTTTATCGTTGATGCCTTTGAAGTCACGAACGCGGGGCAGAGCCACGGTCAGCAAACGGTCAAGGAATTCGTACATCTGGTTGCCACGCAGGGTAACGCGGGCGCCGATGGGCATGCCTTCACGCAGCTTGAAGTTCGATACCGACCGCTTGGCGATGGTAGCAACGGCTTTCTGACCAGTGATGGTCGTCAGCTCATCTACACCGTTATCCACCAGCTTCTTGTCAGCTACTGCTGAGCCAATGCCACGGTTGATGCAGATCTTGGTGATGCGCGGTACCTGCATGATGCTCTTGAACTGGAATTTCTCCTGGAGCGCCGGTACTACTTCTTTTTGATATTTATCTTTCAGTCGAGCCATGGTCGTAGAGCAGATTAGGCGTTGGTCGATTCAACGCGCTTCACGTTGCTCACGTGAATCGGTGCCTCGATCTTGGTGATGCCGCCCTGGGGGTTCTTCGCACTGGGTTTGTTGTGCTTAGTTGCCAGGTTCAGGCCTTCCACGATAACACGCTGCGTCGAACGGTTCACCGACTTAATTACACCGGTTTTGCCTTTCTCGTCGCCGGAAATCACCAGAACGGTGTCACCAGTTTTTACGTGCAGTTTCGCGGGCGTTGCTTTCGTTTTCGTTGCCATTGCTTAGAGAACTTCAGGAGCCAGCGAAACAATCTTCATGAACTGCTTCTCGCGCAGTTCGCGGGCCACGGGGCCGAAGATGCGAGTACCGCGGGGCTCGTCGTTATTGTTGAGCAGTACAGCAGCGTTGTCGTCGAAACGGATGTAAGAGCCGTCTTTACGACGGATTTCCTTTTTCGTGCGAACTACTACTGCCTTCGAAACAGCACCTTTCTTGGCGTTGCCGGAAGGAATAGCCGACTTGATTGCCACTACAATCTTGTCGCCTACACTGGCGTATTTCTTGCCCGTGCCACCGAGGACACGAATGCAGAGAACTTCTTTGGCGCCGCTGTTATCAGCGACGGTCAGACGGGATTCTTGCTGTATCATCTTACTTGGCGCGTTCTACGATTTCTACCAGTCTCCAGCGTTTGTTCTTGCTCAACGGACGGGTCGACATGATACGAACCGTATCACCTTCGCCGCATTCGTTATTCTCGTCGTGAGCCATAAACTTGGTCGACTTGGTAACGAATTTACCGTAGATCGGGTGCTTCATTTTGCTTTCTACCATCACCGTAATGGACTTGTCCATTTTGGATGAGGTAACGCGCCCGATGATTTCTTTGCGCAGGTTCCGCTCCGTGGCGGCCGTTGCCTGCTGTTCTTCGTTGCTTGCCATCGTTAGTTAGCAGAGTTAGTAGCCTGCTCGTTCTCGCGACGCTTCAACTCGGTCAGCAGACGGGCGACATTTTTGCGGGCTTGCTTCAGACGAATCGGGTTTTCCAGCGGGGAAATAGCATGCGCGAAACGCATGTTCTGACCGTTGGTCTGCTCCGTCTTGATTTGATTTTTGAGGTCCTCAATAGAGAGGGCGCGGATTTCGGCGTTCTTCATCTTTTAAGCTTCTTGATAGTCGCGACGAACAACAAACGAGGTACGTACTGGCAGCTTCTGCGCAGCCAGACGCAGCGACTCCTGCGCTACTTCCAGCGAAACGCCGTCGGATTCGAACAGAATGGTACCGGGCTTCACTACGGCTACCCAATACTCGGGCGAACCTTTACCCTTACCCATCCGAACCTCAGCGGGCTTCTTGGTAATGGGCTTATCCGGAAAAATGCGGATCCATACTTGACCTTCGCGTTTCATGGCGCGGGTCATGGCAATACGAGCAGCCTCAATCTGGCGAGCCGTAATCCATGCCTGTTCCAGCGACTTGATAGCGAACGAACCGAAGTCAATGGAGCTGCCGCGGTGGGCTAAGCCATGCACGCGACCCTTTTGCATCTTGCGATACTTGGTCCTTTTCGGTTGTAACATGAGTTATCTAGAATTGAAATTCGAGAGAAAAGAAAAAGGCTAGCGACGGGGGGCGCCACCGCCCTGGCCACCGCGGTTCTGACCACCTGGGCCACCACCACGACGCTGGCCACCGGCACCCTGACCGCCCCGGTTGTCACCGCCACGGCCTTCGCCGCCACGATCATTCCGGTCACGACGCGGGCCACGGTCACCGCCACGGTCACCACGCTCGCCGCGCGGGCCACGGTCGTTGCCACGGCTTTCGCCACCCTGGCCACCGGCAGGCTGCTGGTTCGGAGAGAGGTCGGGCTTACCGAACACTTCACCACGCATTACCCACACTTTGATACCGATTTTACCATACACCGTCTGAGCTTCAGACAAAGCATAGTCAATGTCAGCACGTAGGGTGTGCAGTGGAGTGCGGCCTTCCTTGTACTGCTCGGAGCGAGCAATTTCAGCCCCGCCCAAACGGCCACCGCACTGAATCTTGATGCCTTCGGCACCAACACGCAGGGCAGCCTGAATCGCCATTTTCATAGCGCGACGGAACGAGATACGAGCCTGAAGCTGCTGAGCAATGCTCTCACCTACCAGCTTAGCGTCGAGTTCCGGACGCTTGATCTCGAAGATATTGATCTGAACGTCTTTGCCAGTAATCTGCTTCAGCTCGTCCTTGATCTTGTCAACCTCGGCGCCACCTTTACCGATTACTACCCCCGGACGAGCCGTGTTGATAGTAATGGTAACGCGCTTCAGCGTACGCTCGATTACGATGCGGCTGATGCCACCTTTCGGGATACGAGCGTTGATGTATTTGCGGATTTTTTCGTCCTCAACCAGCTTGTCGGCAAAGTCCTTGCCACCGTACCAGTTCGAGTCCCATCCTTTGATGACGCCCAGACGGAAGCCAACCGGATTTACTTTCTGTCCCATAGTGCTTATGCGGTGGCCTGAGCCGTGGTTTCGGTGGATTTCTTAGCCGAGCTGCGACGGGTAGTCTTAGGTTTGGCTTCAACGTTAGCATCGGTGCTTTTCGTTTCAGCAGCCTGCTTAGCGGCAGCTTTGCTACCCAGCGGTTCTACTTTCGAATCAATCACCATCGTCACGTGGTTGCTACGCTTGCGGATGCGGTGACCACGACCCTGGGGGGCGGGGCGCAAACGCTTCAGCATACGTCCTTCGTCCACAAAAATCTCTTTGATATAGAGGTTGGCATCTTCGATGCGCTCATCCTCGTTTTTCTGCTGCCAGTTGGCCAGAGCCGACAAAAGCAGTTTTTCAACGCGGGCAGCACCGGAGTTAGCCTCGAATTTCAGCAGGCCGAGGGCACGGGTTACTTTCTGACCGCGCACCAGGTTGGCCACCAAGCGCATCTTGCGCGGCGAGGTGGGCACATTACGGAGTTTAGCTACTGCTTCCATCTTAGCGCTTGCCTTTATCTTTCTTGGCAATGTGGCCGCGGAAGTTACGGGTCGGAGCAAACTCACCGAGCTTGTGTCCTACCATGTTCTCCGTCACATATACCGGGATGAACTTATTGCCGTTGTGCACGGCGAAGGTGTGGCCAACGAAATCAGGCGAAATCATCGAGCGGCGCGACCAGGTCTTCACCACCGACTTTTTGCCGGACTCATCCATTGCCGTTACTTTCTTCTCGAGCCGGAAGTCAATGTACGGCCCTTTTTTTAGTGAACGTGCCATTGCTTACTTCTTGCCTTTGCGGTTAACGATGAGCTGCTCGGAATACTTGTTCTTGTTCCGGGTCTTCTGGCCTTTAGCGAAGATACCGTTACGGCTGCGTGGGTGACCACCCGACGACTTACCTTCACCACCACCCATGGGGTGATCGACAGGGTTCATAGCGACACCACGAACGCGCGGACGACGACCCAACCAACGGTTACGACCGGCTTTGCCGAGACGTACGTTCATGTGGTCACCATTCGAAACGGTACCAACCGTGGCCATGCAGGTAACCAGTACCATGCGCATTTCGCCGGAAGGCAGTTTCAGGGTAGCGTATTTGTCTTCGCGGGCAACCAGCTGGGCGTATGTACCAGCCGAACGAGCCATAGCAGCACCGTTGCCGGGCATCAGCTCAATGTTGTGCACGATAGTACCCAGCGGAATCTCGCGCAGGGGAAGGGCATTGCCTACCTCCGGAGCCACGCCTGAACCCGACACTACCGAAGCGCCTACGGTCAGACCAGCAGGAGCAATGATGTAGCGCTTCTCGCCATCAGCGTACTGCAGCAAGGCAATACGAGCGGTGCGGTTGGGGTCGTACTCAATCGTCTTCACCGTGGCGGGCACTGTGGCCTTGTCACGCTTGAAGTCAATGATACGGTACTTGGCTTTGTGACCACCGCCGATGTAGCGGTTGGACATTTTGCCCGAGTTGTTACGGCCACCGGAGTTTTTGAGGGGTGCCAACAGCGACTTCTCCGGCGTCGACGCAGTAATCTCGTCGAAGGCCGGGGCGATGCGGAAGCGCTGACCCGGTGATGTTGGTCTTAGTTTCTTGAGTGCCATTACTCTTGCTTAAAGGAAATGTCTTGGCGGGAAGCAGGCCTACAGGCTGCTGTAGAAGTCGATAACGTCGCCTTCTTTCACGGTCACGATGGCTTTTTTGCCATGGGCGCGACGACCTGAAACGGCGCCGCCTTTCGTGAACTTCGATTTCACTTTGCCGATGGTGCGGATCGTGCTGATGCCCGTTACCGTTACCCCGTACAGTTGCTCAATCTCTTTCTTGATCTGAACCTTGTTCGCTTCGCGCGTAACTTCAAAGGCGTACTGGCCTTTTTCGTTCAGAGCCGTGGCCTTCTCGGTCACGATGGGCTTCTTCAGGATGCTCATTACTCAGCAGTGGTATAGAGTTGTTCCAATGCCGTCAGGCCATCCTCCGACAGCAGCAGCGTGTCGGTGTTCAGCAGGTCGTGGGTGTTTAGAGCCACCGGAGTAGCTACGCTCACGCGCTGGATGTTGCGGGCCGACAGCACCACGTTTTTATCAACCGAGCCGGTTACCAGCAGAGTCTTCTTGCCGTTGTTCAGCTTCAGACCGTTCAGGATGCTTAGGAAATCCTTGGTCTTGGGGGCCGACAGGGTGATGTTCTCTACTAGGGCTACCTTGCCGTCTTTGGCCAAGCTCGACAGAGCCGACAGACGAGCAAGACGCTTGGTTTTTTTGTTCAGCTTGAAGCCGTAGTCGCGGGGCTCAGGACCGAAAATACGGCCACCACCTACGAATACACCCGACTTCATGGAGCCGGCACGAGCACCACCGGTGCCTTTTTGCTTCTTCAGCTTCTTGGTAGTGCCGTGCACTTCGTTGCGCTGCTTCGACTTGTGCGTACCCTGGCGCTGATTGGCCAAGTACTGCTTCACGTCGAGGTACATCACGTGCTCGTTCGGCTCCAGACCGAAGATGGCGTCAGACAGGGTAACCTTACGGCCGGTGTCTTCGCCTTTGATGTTATATACTGACAGTTCCATTTGCTAGGTTATTTTTCCAGGACCACGAAAGAGTTCTTGGCACCGGGAACCGAGCCGCTCACCACGATGAGGTTCTTGTCGGCTACAATGCGCATCACCTTCAGGTTCTGCACTTTCACCCGGTCGTTGCCCATGCGGCCACCCATGCGCATTCCTTTGAATACGCGCGAAGGCCAGGAGCAAGCACCGATAGAACCGGGGTGACGACCACGGTTGTGCTGGCCGTGCGTTTGGCCACCCACACCAGCAAAGTTGTAGCGCTTTACAACGCCCTGGAAACCTTTACCTTTTGAGGTACCTACTACGTCAACGAATTCGCCTTCCTCGAAGAGGGTAGCGTCGATGGTAGAGCCGGCAGCAAAGGTGCCAGCCTCGTCGGTGCGGAACTCAACGAGTTTTTTCTTGGGGGTGGTTCCGGCTTTCGCGAAGTGACCAGCCAGTGCTTTGGTGGTGTTCTTCGCCTTTTTCTCGCCGTAGCCGAGCTGGATGGCCGTGTAGCCGTCCGTTTCGATGGTCTTAACCTGCGTCACTACGCACGGACCCGCCTCAATGAGCGTGCAGGGAATGTTCTTCCCGTCCGGAGTGAAGAGGCTTGTCATACCGATTTTCTTACCGATGATGCCAGGCATTCTGTTGGTTTTTAAAAAAGACACACTTGAAAACGCCCAAGTGGCGTTTTCGGAAATGGAGTGCAAAGCTAGGAAATTGTTGTCTGATAATCTAACCACGTCCTGAAATATTTTCAGTACCACGTAGTTAGGCTCCCTCCTACCGGGCTCGCCTGATCCTCAGCCACTTTTGAGGGGAATGGTTCAGGTGCAACATGTGGCCTTATCAACCTCTTATTGCCACCCCAGAGAAGTAACTGCAAACCTGAGCTGCGGTAAAATCCAAAATCTGGTTTGGACTAGCAACGGTAGCCAGTTAAGCTGGCCGCCATTCGCTTTCTTGGGCCCTAATGGGCTTGCTGCCTTCTAGGGCAAGCAACAGGAAGAATAGGGCAAATGCTAGCCCGATTTGCGTTTCCAGCGTGTACTCAACCAGAAAAGATAAGGTCACAATAAGGTACTGCGCTAGTAGCAGAGGAGCATAGCGGGGCCAGATACACAGGCCCGCGTAGTAAAACCCAACAATGAATAGAATGAGTCCGGCTATTCCGAAGGCAACCGTTGAGTACAGGTATTGGTTGTGAGGTTGGATATAGGCTCCTGCTTGAATCATGGGAAACTCCCGCCGGTACCGGGTAGCCATTTCGTCTTCAATGTCAGCCTTCCCTACTCCTACCCACAAATTATCCTGAATCACTTTCAGGGCCACTTTGTAAGAGTACACCCGGCCTACTAGTGAATAGTTGTTGGCGGAGGCTGTGTTCCCAACCTGGCCGACGTCCTCCTTCGTATTGGCGAACTTGTTTCGGAAGGTTGGAAAGCAGACGTAGCTTACGAGAGGTAGCAGGATAAGCGCTGTTGCCACGGCTGCTGCTTGCCGGAAATTCCGTTGCCGGAACAGCAACCACAAGCACGCTACTCCACCTAGAAAATAAAAGGTTATCAGCCCGCTGCGCACAGCCAGCATGTGCTGGTACAGAGCCAGAGCCACTAGCACAGCTATCAATCCTGCTTTGGCAACGCCTTTTGTATTCCCATGAGCTGCTAGTGCTGCCCCAGCTGCAATGGCAAGGGTAACGATAAGGCTGAACCTGATATGATCAGGTTCCGTGGGCATTACCTTGGAGTGTAGATATAGCTCATTAATTTGATCGAAATGCAGCAAATAGTTGCCCGTGCTCAATAGCGCAGCTAGTAACGTTGCAGCAACAAGAGTTAGCCATAGCCCACGTAGGTAGCTTGCGGGCAGAGGAGGTAGCAGCCAGAAGCCAAGCGGCAAAATCAGGAAGGGCAATTGCAAGACCAGGTCGCGCTGATACCCCCCCCAGTTATCGGCGGAGGTCAGCCAGCCGGAGCCGAGGTGAATCACGTAAACCAGCAGAAAGGCGCCGTACGCAACAGTATTGAATCGGCTGTATTCCGCTCTATGCAACCCGTAGCACAGAAGCCCAGTCACTAGAATACCGGCCATGCCAATGCTGGGCAAGATGCGAAAGAAAGTACTCGTGAACAGCCCTACAATGATGCAAGCGCAAAAAAAGGTAGCGGCTACCAGCAGCCGGTGAAGAGTTAGGATAGATCCCAGGGAAGAAGTCATGCAACACAATACTGGACACAAGGGTCTCTATTGGCAAAAATAGAGCTAGCTCTGCTGTATGGCTGAGCTTTTACCGTAGGCACAAGTTGCATCGATTAAAAACAAAACACCCCACTGGCTTCGAAAACCAGTGGGGTGTTTTGCTTAAGCAACTAGGAAATCAGTCCTCAGACTTTGATTTCAACGTCTACGCCGCTGGGCAGTTCCAGCTTCATCAGGGCGTCTACCGTCTTCGACGAAGTCGAGTAGATGTCCACGAGGCGCTTGTAGGTGCAGAGCTGAAATTGCTCCCGCGACTTCTTGTTCACGTGGGGCGAACGAAGCACGGTGAATTTTTCCTTGTCGGTCGGCAATGGAATGGGGCCGCTTACGATAGCGCCCGTAGCCTTCACCGCCTTCACAATCTTCTCCGACGATTTGTCCACCAGGTTGTGGTCGTAGGATTTGAGTTTGATGCGAATCTTCTGGTTCATGTCTGTTGAATGAAAGCGGTATTAGCGAATGGCGTTACCTTTTTGCTTGGCGATGATGCCTTCAGCAAGGTTAGCAGGCACCTGGTCGTAGTGCGAGAACGTCAGCGAGGCAGAAGCGCGGCCCGACGAAATAGTGCGCAGCGACGTCACGTAGCCGAACAGCTCCGACAGCGGAACGTCAGCCTTGATAACGTTGGCACCACCTTTCGTGTCCATGCCTTTCATGATACCACGACGACGGTTCAGGTCACCTGTTACCGAGCCGGTGTACTCATCCGGCGAAACTACTTCCACAGCCATGATGGGCTCGAGCAGTTTCGGACCGGCTTGCTTGCCAGCTTCGCGGAAACCACCACGGGCGGCGAGTTCGAACGACAGAGCGTCCGAGTCAACGTCGTGGTACGAACCGAAGAACAGACGTACGCGCATGCCTTCGATGGGGAAGCCCGCAAGCGGACCGTTCTTCATGGCTTCTTCGAAACCTTTCTGAACCGGCGCAATGAATTCGCGGGGGATAACACCACCCGTGATATCGTTTACGAACTCTAGACCTGGCTTTTCAGGCTCAGTCAGTTTCGGACCGAGTTCGAATACAATGTCACCGAACTTACCACGACCACCGGTCTGCTTCTTGTAGGTTTCCCGGTGCTCAACCGTTTTGGTCAGCACTTCTTTGTACGCTACCTGCGGAGCACCCTGGTTGATTTCCACCTTGAACTCCCGACGCATCCGGTCGATGATGATTTCAAGGTGAAGCTCACCCATACCTTTCAGTACGGTCTGGCCCGTCTCGGGGTCCGTCTGTACCACCAGGGTAGGATCTTCTTCCACGAGCTTGGCAATGGCCATACCCATCTTATCCACGTCAGCCTGAGTTTTGGGCTCAATGGCGTAACCGATAACGGGCTCGGGGAACGACATCGACTCCAGTACTACGCGCGACTTCTCGTCGGTCAGCGTGTCACCAGTCTTGATGTCTTTGAAACCCACGCCGGCAGCAATGTCACCAGCCTGGATTTTGTCGATGGGGTTCTGCTTGTTGGAGTGCATCTGCATCAGGCGCGAGATACGCTCCTTCTTGCCGGTGCGGTTGTTGAACACGTACGAACCAGCGTCGAGCTGACCGCTGTAGCAGCGGAAGAAGCACAGACGGCCTACGAACGGGTCGGTAGCAATTTTGAACGCCAGCGCGGTGAAGGGCTCGTCGTTGTCGGGGTGACGCTCGATTTCCTCGCCCGTGTCGGGGTTGGTACCGATGATGGCAGGCATGTCCAGCGGCGACGGCAGATAGGCCATAACGGCATCCAGCATCGACTGTACACCCTTATTTTTGAAGGCGGAGCCGCACATTACGGGCGAGAACTTCATGTCGATAACCGCTTTGCGAATTACCACCATCATTTCTTCGCGCGTGATGGAGTCCGGGTCGTCGAAGAATTTCTCCATCAACGTGTCGTCGTACTCAGCTACGCTTTCCACGAGCTTCTCACGCCACTCGGCAACCGTGTCCACGAGGTCCTCGGGAACTGGGATTTCCTTGTAGGTTTTGCCCTGGGTTTCGTCGTCCCACACGATGGCTTTGCCAGTCAGCAGGTCAACTACACCTTTGAAGGTGTCTTCAGCGCCAATCGGGATTTGCAGCGGCACGGGCGTAGCGCCCAGCTTCTCTTTAATCTCGTTAACGGCTTTGAAGAAGTCAGCACCGGCGCGGTCCATCTTGTTAACGAAGCAGATGCGCGGCACTTTGTATTTATCAGCCTGACGCCAAACGGTTTCCGACTGCGGCTCTACGCCTGAAACGGCGCAGAACAGAGCCACGGCACCGTCCAGAACACGCAGTGAACGTTCTACCTCTACGGTGAAGTCCACGTGACCGGGCGTGTCGATTAGGTTGATCTTGTATTGCTTGGTTTCCGGAGTCGGGTCGCCCTGTACCGTGGGGTAGTTCCAGAAGGTCGTAGTAGCAGCCGACGTGATGGTGATACCACGCTCCTGCTCCTGCTCCATCCAGTCCATCGTGGCGGCACCTTCGTGCACTTCCCCGATTTTGTGGGTTTTACCGGTGTAGTAGAGAATGCGCTCCGACGTGGTAGTCTTACCAGCGTCGATGTGCGCCATAATCCCGATGTTCCGGAGGTATTGCAGTTCTTTATTAACAGCCATTGCTTTTTTTGTGACGGAGGGACTTTAGTAGTTGAGCTCGTAGAACGCGAAAATTGCTTTTCCCATTCCCGGAGCCGGCAACTTCTAAAGCCCCTGCGAGGTCTGATTAGAAGCGGAAGTGCGAGAAAGCCTTGTTGGCTTCTGCCATCCGGTGCGTGTCGTCCTTTTTCTTCACGGCAGCACCTTCACCTTTGGCGGCGGCAATGATTTCGCCCGCCAGCTTGTCCTTCATGGTTTTCTCACCACGACGACGAGCATATTGAATCAGCCACTTCGAGCCAACCGCAATACGACGGTCCGGACGAACCTCGGTGGGTACCTGGAAGGTAGCACCCCCTACGCGGCGGCTTTTCACCTCCACGGTCGGCATTACGTTGTTGAGGGCTTTGCGCCACATCTCCAGGCCGCTTTCTTTGGTGCGCTGCTCAACCAGTTCGCAGGCATCGTAGAAAATGGTGTAGGCCAGGTTTTTCTTCCCGTCGTACATCATGTAGTTGACGAAACGGGTTACCAGCGTCTCCTTGAACTTGGGGTCCGGCAGGAGGATGCGCTTCTTCGGTTTTGACTTTCTCATGGGTGTAGAAATGAGCGTGGGTAGCGAGCAGTGGGATAAGAACCATGTGCTATCCGGCACTGGGCACTACCGTACTCGTATTCAATTACTTTTTCTTGCCGGGTGCGGGTTTGCCACCTTTGCCTGCTGCGGCAGCTTGGCCTGGCTTCGGACGCTTAGCGCCGTACTTAGAGCGGCGCTGCAAACGGCCGTTTACACCAGCGGTGTCCAGGGCGCCACGGATGATGTGGTAACGCACACCGGGAAGGTCTTTCACGCGGCCACCACGGATCAGCACGATGCTGTGCTCCTGCAGGTTGTGGCCTTCACCGGGGATGTAGGCGTTAACTTCTTTGCCGTTGGTCAGGCGCACACGGGCAACTTTACGCATAGCCGAGTTCGGCTTCTTAGGCGTGGTGGTGTACACACGGGTGCAAACGCCACGGCGCTGCGGGCACGAGTCAAGAGCCGGCGACTTCGACTTCGTCGTCAGCTTCTCGCGGCCTTTTCGTACTAACTGATTGATGGTAGGCATCTACGGAATGTTTTGTCAAGGAGGGTTCTCTCCCAAAAATTAGGCTTGCAAAGGTATAGAAGTTGCCTGGAAATAGCAAACGGGTTGAAAGAGTTAATTTTAGGGAAACCACTGCCGTGTTTTCCGCTGCTTTCCAACTCGTTTTTACTGGTACTTAGCGTTTGGCTAGGCTTCTCAGTAAGGTCTCCTACCTTACTATCTCAAGTTACACTTCAAAAGCCGGCAGCTGCCACCGACGACCAGTGAGCTTGCGCAACGTGCGCTGCCAGCTCGGTAGGTTCCGGTAGGCTAGCTCCTGTTCGTGCAGCGTGGGTAGGTTCAGCTGGTGTAGTCGCCGCAGCAACTCCGCTGAACCATGGCTGCCGTACGTGCTGAAGACCCGGGTGATGGCGGGCCGGGCTTCCTTCAGATTCCAATAATGCCACAAGTAAGCAGGCACGTCAGTTATGGTTCCTTCGGCGGCAAAGCGCAGGCTGAAAGCCAGCTGCTCCATCATGTGCTTGTTGTAAGTGACGTAGAGCTGCTCGGCCAAGCTCATTACTTCCCGTAGGAGGTAGGCTTTGTCACTGCGCAGGGCGATAACGCCGGAGTTGAACAGCTCGGTTTCGGAAGTCACCTGGAACACTTTGCCGCCTACCTTCCATTCGTGCCCGCGTAGGTGCCGGTACACTTTCCGGCTGAGTGTATTGCCCGAAATCAGGCAGCCTTCGTTCTGGTGCATGAAAAACTGCCCGGCCTGAATAGCACCGAATAAAGTAGCGGGGCTTTGGCGCCAGATGGTGTCGGTATCGAGGAAGAGCAGATTGCCGGGGTAGTGCGCCGCCGCGTGTTCCAAGATTCCAATCTTGAGTAGGTATACTTTGTTGGCTGCTCCACGCCACGCCTGCCACTGTTCGGGCGCAACAACGGGGTAGTGAACATCAGGCCGGCTTCCGAGCACCTGCTGGAACGCCACGGCCTCATCCGTATACACCAAAATCTGCGTATCCGGCTGGGGGGTAGGCTCCTGCTGATAGTAGGATAAGATGCTGTAGAGAGCCTCGCTTCGAATGTCAACAGAGCCGAAAGCCAGATAAATCAGGGAGTTCATGGCGCAAAGATAACGGACCCGCCAGCATCCAGTAAGCAAGACTGAAATTGAACATAAATAAGTAAAGGCTTCTACCAACTCGGTAAAAGCCTTTACTATCGTATAATTATTCTCAGGATTACGCTTCCCCTACCTTACCACCAAAACCCATTGGGTACAATGGGCCGTCATTGGGTTGCTCCTTGATTGCGCCGTTGGCCTGCTCGAACCGTTCAATGTTTTCCGTCAAGGCCGCTACCAAGCGCTTAGCGTGTTCGGGCGTGAGGATGATGCGGGACTTTACCTTGGCTTTGGGCAAGCCAGGCATCAGCCGGATGAAGTCAATGACAAACTCGCTGTTGCTGTGCGCAATCATGGCGAGGTTGGCGTACTCGCCCTCGGCAATTTCCTCCGACAGCTCGATGCTGATGGCGTTAGGGTCCTGGGGTTGAGACGCGTCGGCGTCGCCTTCAGGTTTGATTGGTTGGTTCATGGGGTATCAAGATTGGCGTTGGGGTGCAACGTTACGTCAGGTAATTTTTTGGAAGGTTTACTAAAGCGTAAGAGCAAAAGCAGTATGAAGTAGCAGATCAAAGGTACCCACTGCAAATACCTTATCGGTTCGTCCCGAACAAAACTTGTAGTGTCTTCTTCGCTTCTAAGTGCCATAGCTATGTAAATAAGAATAGCAATGTCAAGCGTATTAATGAAGACTACAAAGTACAGTAATGCTGCTGTTAACTTCTGTACTATTCTCCCGAATAAATTCTTTCTTAGATAAGCAGTACTGCTGTTATAGTAACGAATAGGAACTGAGGTGTAACGATGAATGTCATAACATCTTTTTGACCTTTGCCAGTGTGATGACTGATGTATTGTGTTCTTTCAAAGTCAGCAAGTACATACCAGCTTACTAGCATAAACAGGAGAATACAGAATACAATTGAGTTATATCGAACAGTTCTCATTGCATGTATTATAAGTAGAAGCTGCAGTATAAGAAAAAAGCCGGCCGGGTTTCCCCAGCCGGCTTCTCTTATATACTCCGGTTCAGATTACTCCGATACCGACTCGCGACGCGTAGCGCGGGCGCCCCGCTTGGCGGGAGCAGGCGTATCGTCGGTCTTGGCAGCCTGGGCGGCTTCCAGCTCTTCCTTCGACCCCACAATCTGACGCGTGTACTCGCGCAGACCGGTACCAGCCGGGATGAGGTGACCTACGATTACGTTCTCCTTCAGGCCCAGCAGTTCGTCGGCCTTGCCACGGATGGCGGCTTCCGACAGTACCTTGGTCGTCTCCTGGAAGGAAGCGGCCGAGATGAACGACTGGGTACCCAACGACGCCTGGGTGATACCCTGCAGGGTCGGGCGGGATACGGACGGTTGCGCGTCGCGCACCTCCACCAACTGCAGGTCGCGGCGGCGCAGGCTGCTGTTCTCGTCGCGCAGGCGACGAGCCGTCACAATCTGACCGGGCTTCAGGTTCGTTGAGTCGCCGGCATTGGTTACCACCTTCATGTCGATGATGGTATCGTTTTCCTCCATGAAGATAATCTTGTCGATTACCTGGTGTTCGAGGAACGACGTGTCGCCAGCGTCCAGAATCACCACTTTCTGCATCATCTGGCGAACTACTACCTCGATGTGCTTATCGTTGATTTTCACACCCTGCAAGCGGTATACTTCCTGAATCTCGTTCACAAGGTATTCCTGCACGGCACCGGGGCCCTGAATGCTCAGGATATCGGAAGGCGTAATAGCACCGTCGGACAGCGGAGCACCCGCGCGGATGAAGTCGTTGTCCTGCACCAGAATGTGCTTGGACAGCGGCACCATGTACTTCTTCTTGACGCCGTCTTTCGACTCGACGAAGATTTCACGGTTACCACGCTTCACCGTACCGTAGGTTACCACCCCGTCGATTTCCGACACCACGGCCGGGTTCGAGGGGTTACGGGCTTCGAAGAGCTCCGTAACGCGGGGCAAACCACCGGTAATGTCGCGGGTTTTGCCCACGGCACGCGGAATCTTGGCCAGAATCTGACCAGCCTTGATTTTCTCGCCGTTCTCCACGTTCAAGTGCGAACCTACCGGGATGGAGTAACCCTTCGAACCTTCCATGTCACCCTTTTTGCCGGGGCGCACGATGATGGCGGGGTTCTGATCCTTCGCCTTCGATTCGATGATTACTTTCTCACGGTGACCCGTCTGCTCATCCGACTCCTCGCGGTAGGTGATGCCTTCCGTAATGGCGTCGTACTGAATGGTACCGTCGAACTCGGCCAGAATAACGGCGTTGTAGGGGTCCCAGTTGTTGAGCTCCTGGCCTTTCTCTACCTCCTGACCTTCGTCAACGAGCAGGAAAGAGCCGTAGGGAACGTGGTTGGAGATGAACACCTTGCCGGTGCCTTTCTCTACGATGCGAATTTCGCCCGAACGACCCATGACCACTTTCACCGGCTCGCCATCGGCGTTGGCGGTTTCTACGGTCCGGATGTCTTCGAACTCCACCACACCGGCGAACTTGGCGCGCAGGCTAGCCTCCACGGCAATGTTGGAAGCCGTACCACCTACGTGGAAGGTACGCAGGGTCAGCTGAGTACCAGGCTCACCAATGGACTGGGCGGCAATTACACCAACAGCCTCACCCTTCTGGACCATGCGGCCCGACGAGAGGTTACGGCCGTAGCAACGGGCGCAGATACCACGCTTCGATTCGCAGGTCAGTACCGAGCGAATCTCAACCGACTCAATGCTGGTAGCATCGATGCGGCGGGTAACTTCCTCGGTAATCTCATCACCGGCAGTGAGGATAACCTCGTCCGTCAGCGGGTCGATGATATCGTGCACGGCTACGCGGCCCAGAATACGCTCGGCCAGCGGCTCTACTACGTCCTCGTTGTCTTTCAACGCGAAGGTTTCGATGCCACGCAGGGTACCGCAGTCGTTTTCGTTTACGATTACGTCCTGCGACACGTCTACCAGACGACGAGTCAGGTAGCCGGCGTCAGCCGTTTTCAGAGCCGTATCGGCCAGACCCTTACGGGCACCGTGAGTCGAAATGAAGTACTCGATTACGTCCAGGCCTTCTTTGAAGTTCGACAGAATCGGGTTTTCGATAATCTCACCTACCGAACCCTGCAGCGACTTCTGCGGCTTGGCCATCAGACCCCGCATACCACCGAGCTGACGAATCTGCTCACGCGAACCACGGGCACCGGAGTGCATCATCATGTAAATCGAGTTGAAGCCCTGGTTCTCCTTTTCGAGGCGACCCATGAGGGTTTCAGTGATTTGGTTGTTGATGCGGGTCCAGATGTCGATAACCTGGTTGTAACGCTCGTTGTCGGTAATCAGACCCATCTGGTAGTTCTGCGTAACGGCCTTCACGTCGTTCTGCGCTTGCAGAACCAGGGCATCTTTCTCTTTCGGAATCTGGATGTCGCCCAGACCCATCGACAGACCACCTTTGTAAGCCGACTGGAAGCCCAGCGTCTTGATGTCGTCGAGGAACTGTGCGGTGCGGGCCATACCAGTCCGCTTGAACACCATCGAAATGATCTGCTGCAGCTTTTTCTTGGTCAGCAGCTCATCTACGAAACCTACTTCGGCTGGCACAAGCTGGTTGAACAGCACGCGGCCGGCTACGGTTTCGATGATCTTTGTAACAAGGTTATCTTCCTCGTCGCGAACCTGCGTGCGCACCTTGATGTAGGCGTGCTTTGACAGTTGACCTTCGTTGAGAGCAATAACCACTTCCTCGTCCGAGTAGAACATGCGGCCTTCGCCCTGGATCTGCTCTTCTTCCGTGCTGCGCTTGCCTTTGGTTACGTAGTACAGGCCCAGAACCATGTCCTGCGACGGTACCGCAATGGGCGCGCCGTTGGCCGGGTTCAGGATGTTGTGCGAGGCCAGCATCAGCATAGAGGCTTCCAGGATAGCGGCCGGGCCGAGGGGCACGTGCACAGCCATCTGGTCACCGTCAAAGTCAGCGTTGAAGGCGGTACACACCAGCGGGTGCAGCTGGATAGCTTTACCCTCGATGAGGCGGGGCTGGAATGCCTGGATACCCAAGCGGTGCAGCGTAGGAGCACGGTTCAGCAGTACGGGGTGACCCTTGAGCACGTTCTCGAGGATGTCCCATACTACGGCGTCCTTACGGTCCACGATTTTCTTGGCCGACTTCACCGTTTTCACGATGCCGCGCTCAATGAGCTTACGGATGATAAACGGCTTGAACAGCTCAGCAGCCATATTTTTGGGCAGACCGCACTCGTGCAGCTTCAGCTCGGGGCCTACTACAATAACCGAACGGCCAGAGTAGTCGACACGCTTACCAAGCAGGTTCTGACGGAAGCGGCCCTGCTTGCCTTTCAGCATATCAGACAGCGACTTCAGGGCGCGGTTACCTTCGGCGCGCACGGCGTTTACCTTACGCGAGTTATCGAAGAGCGAGTCCACGGCTTCCTGCAGCATGCGCTTCTCGTTCCGCAGAATCACCTCCGGAGCCTTGATTTCGATCAGGCGCTTGAGGCGGTTGTTACGGATGATAACGCGACGGTACAGGTCGTTCAAGTCGGAGGTAGCGAAACGACCACCATCCAACGGCACGAGGGGACGCAGTTCCGGCGGAATCACCGGCACCATGCGGATTACCATCCACTCGGGCTTGTTCTCGATGCGGGTAGCCGCGTCGCGGAACGCTTCCACTACGCGCAGACGCTTCAGAGCCTCAGCTTTACGCTGCTGCGAAGTTTCGTGGGCAGCCGAGTCGCGCAACGAGTACGACAGCTCGTCGAGGTTGGTGCGCTCCAGCAGGAGTTGCAGCGCATCAGCCCCCATGCGGGCAATGAATTTGTTGGGGTCCTCGTTTGGCAGCATCTGGTTCTCCCGGGGGAGCTTGTCGATGATGTCGAGGTATTCGTCTTCGGTCAGGAAGTCCAGCTGCTGTACGCCTTCTTCGGCAAGTACACCAGGCTGCACCACTACGTACCGCTCGTAATAGATAATCTGGTCAAGCTTCTTGGTGGGTAGGCCCAGCAAGTAGCCGATTTTGTTAGGCAGGGACTTAAAGTACCAGATGTGCGCTACGGGCACCACCAGTTCGATGTGGCCCATCCGCTCCCGACGTACTTTCTTCTCGGTCACCTCCACACCGCACCGGTCGCAGATGATGCCTTTGTAGCGAATTCGCTTGTATTTGCCGCAGTGGCATTCCCAGTCCTTTACGGGACCGAAAATCCGCTCGCAAAACAGGCCGCCCATTTCGGGCTTGTACGTCCGGTAGTTGATCGTCTCGGGCTTTACTACTTCACCGTTCGACCGCTCCAGAATGGATTCGGGCGAGGCCAGCGAAATGGTAACTTTCGAGAAGTCCTGTACCAGTTTCTTGTTTTTTGCAAACGCCATGTAGGGTAGCTGTTGTTAGCTGGTGGCTTTTATCTGTTCGTTGGTTCCGCTATTCTTAAGAGTAGTCGGAAAGAACATAACAGTTCGACTCTGCGAAAAGTGCTCTGCGGGTCGGATAGGTACGCCGCGCAGTAGGTTTTCGCCAGGTCTGGTAATCGGGTGATTCAGCGAGCTGAATCAAGTTGCGGCCAGTTGCCGCCGGGGTTTAGTATCGTTCTGACCATATCTCGGAACGACGCCGGCAGCGGCTGTTATCGGTTGACCGAACCGCAGGTACTTTATGTGATAAGACTTGAAAGTGGCTGCCGATACCGAAGCACCAGCAGCCACCTTATTCAAACCTTAGTCAAGCGTGATTTCTAGTGCCAGACCGCGCAACTCGTGGATGAGTACGTTGAATGACTCGGGGATATTCGGCTTGGGAAGCACGTCGCCTTTTACAATGGCTTCGTACGCTTTAGCGCGGCCTACCACGTCATCCGACTTCACCGTCAGGATTTCCTGGAGTACGTTGGAAGCACCGAAGGCCTCCAGCGCCCACACTTCCATTTCGCCGAAGCGCTGACCACCGAACTGCGCTTTACCGCCGAGGGGCTGCTGGGTGATGAGCGAGTACGGTCCGATAGAACGGGCGTGCATCTTGTCATCCACCAAGTGACCCAGCTTCAGCATGTAAATCACGCCTACGGTTACCGGCTGGTCGAAACGCTGACCGGTCAGACCGTCGTGCAGGTACGCCCGGCCGAAGGTCGGCAGACCAGCTTCCGTCAACTCGCGCGATACTTCCTCTTCGGTAGCACCGTCGAAAATCGGGGTAGCGTAGGTGCGGCCCAGCTTCAGGCCAGCCCAGCCCAGTACAGTTTCATAAATCTGACCGATGTTCATGCGGCTTGGTACACCCAGCGGGTTCAGCACGATGTCCATCGGGGTGCCGTCGGGCAGGAAGGGCATGTCCTCATCGCGCACGATGCGGGCTACTACCCCTTTGTTCCCGTGACGACCGGCCATTTTATCACCCACCTTCAGCTTGCGCTTCTTGGCGATGTATACTTTGGCCAGCTGCACGATACCAGCGGGGAGCTCGTCGCCTACTTCCAGCGTAAACCGGTCGCGCTTGAAGCGGGCCGTGATAGTGTTGCGCTTCTTGGCGTAGTTTTTCACCAAGTCGAGCAGCATGCCATTCACGCGGGAATCAGCTGTCCAGTTCTCCAGAATGAGGTCTTTGAACATGTTCACCTCTTCCGGCACGGCGTAGTTGCTCTCGTCCTTATAGGGGTTCTTCTCGGGGAACAGCGCTTCCGTGATGTTCTTCTTCCCGAATTTCACACCCTTAGTCAGGATTTCGTCGCCGAACTTGTGCTTCACGCCCTGGGAGGTTTTGCCTTCCAGCAGCTGCACCAGCTTCTCGATCATCACGGCTTTGATACCGCGCAGCTCGCGAGCGTACGACTCCTTCAGTTCCTCTACTTCCTTCTTGGACTTGGCCCGCAGGTTTTTGTCTTTCTTCGGACGCGAGAACAGCTTGGTGCCGATTACTACCCCGTTCAGGGACGGTGGCGCCTTAAGGGAGGCATCCTTCACGTCGCCGGCTTTGTCGCCGAAGATGGCGCGGAGCAGCTTCTCTTCCGGGGTCGGGTCGGTTTCGCCTTTGGGCGTAATCTTACCGATGAGGATGTCGCCTTCGCGAACCTCCGCCCCCAGCCGGATGATGCCGTTGTCGTCGAGGTTGCGCACGGCTTCTTCGCTCACGTTCGGAATCTCCGAGGTCAGCTCTTCTTCGCCGCGCTTGGTCTCGCGCACTTCCAGCTCAAACTCCTCAATGTGAATCGAGGTAAAGATGTCGTCGCGTACTACCTTCTCCGAAATGACAATAGCATCCTCGAAGTTGTAGCCCTGCCACGGCATGAACGCCACCTGCATGTTGCGGCCCAGGGCCAGCTCACCTTTGTTCGTGCCGTAGCCTTCGCAGAGGGGCTGCCCTTTGGTTACCCGCTCGCCCTTCTTCACGAGAGGCGTCAGGTTGATGCAAGTGTCCTGGTTGGTACGCCGGAACTTAATCAGGTCGTACGAAATCTTCTCAGCGTCGAAGCTTACGAGGATGTCGTCTTCCGTCAGGTCGTACTTTACCACGATACGGTTAGCATCTACGTAGTCGATAACCCCGTCGCCCTCGGCTACTACCAAGGTGCGGGAGTCAATGGCTACGCGACCCTCCAAGCCAGTGCCCACGATGGGAGCCTCGGCCTTCAGCAGGGGCACGGCCTGACGCTGCATGTTCGAGCCCATCAGGGCGCGGTTGGCGTCGTCGTGCTCCAGGAACGGAATCAGCGAAGCAGCCACCGATACAATCTGGTTCGGGGCTACGTCCATGTAGCTATACTCGTCGGGACCTACCACCGGGAAGTCACCTTCGAAACGGCCTTTTACCAGCTCGTTGATGAAGTTACCTTGCTCATCGATGCGGGCGTTAGCCTGCGCGATGTGGTGGGTATCTTCTTCCTCAGCCGTCAGGTACTTCACGTTCTCCGTGATGTCGACCTTACCATTCTCTACCGTGCGGTAGGGAGTTTCGATAAAGCCCATGGAGTTAACACGAGCGTGCACGCACAGCGACGAAATCAGACCGATGTTCGGTCCTTCCGGCGTTTCGATGGTACAGAGGCGGCCGTAGTGCGTGTAGTGAACGTCACGTACTTCGAAACCAGCCCGCTCGCGCGACAAACCGCCCGGTCCCAGCGCCGATACGCGACGCTTGTGCGTCACCTCGGCCAGCGGGTTGGTCTGGTCCATGAACTGGGAAAGCTGGTTGGTACCGAAGAACGAGTTGATAACGCTCGACAGGGTACGGGCGTTGATCAGGTCAACCGGCTTGAAGTCCTCGTTGTCGCGCACATTCATGCGCTCCTTAATGGTACGCGCCATCCGGGCCAGACCCACGCCGAACTGGGCGTAGAGCTGCTCCCCTACCGTGCGCACGCGGCGGTTGCTCAAGTGGTCAATGTCATCGACAATGGCCTTCGAGTTAATCAGACCGATCAGGTACTTCACGATGAGGACGATGTCCTCGTTGGTCAGCACGCGGGCGTCCCAGTTCGTGTCGATACCCAGCTTCTTATTGATACGGTAGCGGCCTACGTCCCCGAGGTCGTAGCGCTTATCCGAGAAGAATAGCTTTTGGATGATGTCGCGGGCAGTTTCCTCGTCGGGAGCCTCCGTGTTGCGGAGCTGACGGTAGATCTGCTCCACGGCTTCTTTCTCCGAGTTGGAGTTGTCCTTCTGCAGCGTGTTGTAAATAATTGCGTAGTCGGCAATGTTTACGTTCTCACGGTGCAGAATTACCGACTTGGCACCAGCGTTCAGAATAACGTCGATGTCTTCCTCTTCGATGGTAGAGTCGCGCTCCAACAGCACCTCGTTCCGGTCGATGGATACCACTTCGCCGGTATCCTCGTCCACGAAGTCTTCCGTCCAAGTGCGGAGTACCCGGGCGGCCAGCTTGCGACCCACGGCCTTCTTCAGGTTCTTTTTGTCGGCCTTCACCTCTTCCGACAGCCCGAACAGATCGAGAATGTCTTTGTCGGTACCATAGCCGATGGCGCGCAGCAGCGTCGTAACCGGGAATTTCTTCTTCCGGTCGATGTAGGCGTACATCACGTTGTTCACGTCCGTGGCAAATTCGATCCACGAGCCTTTGAACGGAATAATACGGGCCGAGTACAGCTTCGTGCCGTTCGTGTGCTTGCTCTGGGCAAAGAACACCCCGGGCGAACGGTGCAGCTGCGAAACGATAACGCGCTCGGCCCCGTTAATCACGAAAGAGCCCTTTTCGGTCATGTAGGGAATGTTCCCCAGGAACACTTCCTGCTCAATCGTTTCGAAATCCTCGTTGTCCGTGTCGTTGCAGACCAAGCGCAACTTAGCTTTCAGCGGCACTGAGTACGTCAAGCCCCGGTCAATGCACTCGTCAACGGAGTACTTGGGCGGGTCAACGTGGTAGTCAATGAAGGTCAGCACGAAGTTTTCGCGCGAGTCCGAAATCGGAAAGTTCTCGGCGAATACTTTGAAGAGGCCCTCATCGGTACGGTTCTCGGCAGCCGTTTCCAACTGGAAGAAATCCATAAACGAGCGAACCTGCACGTCCAGGAAATCCGGGTACTCAATAACCTTTTTAATCTTGGCGAAGTTGATCCGCTCGTCAGCCGCCTGCAGTTTTTGCAGGCCTGTCTGTGCTTTCGGTGTAGCCAATGTATGTGGGGTTAGGAAATGGATACTGAGAGAATCCAACTCAAGCAGCTGGCAGCACCAGAAACCTGAGGAAAATCGAAAGTTTTGGGCGCACGAAAGCGCAAAGCAGAACCTTGCGCTTCTGGCAGCCGTAGGCACGAAAAGCCGCAAAGCGGCGTGCAAACGGACTTCCGACTAGTTTGTTGCCTACAAACAGGAAAAGACCTGGCTTAGTTGCCAGGCCTCTCCATATTTGCTGGTTTTAAGAGCAGGCAGCAGAAATTACTTAACTTCTACTTCAGCGCCGGCTTCTTCCAGTTGCTTTTTCAGCGACTCAGCTTCGTCTTTAGCAACACCTTCTTTCAGGGGCTTAGGAGCACCGTCAACCAGTTCTTTGGCTTCTTTCAGGCCCAGGCCGGTCAGGTCTTTCACCAGCTTTACAACAGCCAGCTTCTGGCCACCAGCAGCCTTCAGGATTACGTCGAACGAGGTCTTCTCCTCAGCGACCTCAGCAGCACCAGCGCCAGCACCACCAGCTACCATTACGGGAGCAGCAGCAGCAGGCTCAATGCCATACTCGTCTTTCAGGATAGTAGCCAGTTCGTTTACTTCTTTTACCGTCAGGCTAACGAGCTGCTCGGCGAATGCTTTCAAATCTGCCATTTCTGTAGATTGTTAAAAAGGGGGTTGTTGAAGGAAATTGAAAGTGAAAAAGATGAGCAGCGGTTAGCCTGCAACCTCTTCTTTTTCGGAAAGCGTTTTGATAAGACCAGCCAGGATGTTGCCACCGCTCGATAGAGCAGAGATAACATTTTTGGCGGGCGACTGGAGCAGACCGATAACGTCACCGATAAGCTCGTTTTTACCTTTTAGCGTGCTGAGGCTGCTGAGCTGATTAGCACCGATATAGATGCTGGCATCTACGTAAGCACCTTTCAGTGCCGGACGAGGCTCTACGTTCTTGCCGTAGTTCTGCGCCTTGTAGAAATCCTGAAGCAGCTTGGCCGGAGCATTGCCCGACTCTTTCGAGAACAGGATGCCCGACTGGCCTTTCAGCGCCGCGTCCATCTCCGAAGTGTCGCCACCGAGAGTGTCGAGGGCTTTGCGGATGAACGTGTTCTTGTACACTTTGAACTCCATGCCGCGGTTAAAGCACAGGCGACGGAATTCGTTGATTTTCGCCACCGACATTCCCGAAGCATCGGCAATGTAGAACGCGTTGTGCGATTGAAACTTCTCGCTCAACTCGTCGACTAGGGCTTGTTTTTCTTCCCGGATCATATCGTCGTGTTGATTAAAATTAAGCGGAAGTTACTGCAGTGTCAACCGGTACGGCAGGCGACATAGTGCTCGAAAGCGTGATGCTCTTGATGTAAGTGCCTTTCGCCGAAGAAGGCTTCAAACGCTGAAGCGTCTGGATTACCTCGATGGCGTTTTCAGCGAGCTTCTGCTCGTCGAACGACACTTTACCTACTGAGCAGTGGATGATACCGGTTTTATCAACTTTGAAGTCGATTTTACCAGCTTTCACCTCCTGAACAGCTTTTGCTACGTCAGTTGTAACCGTGCCCGACTTAGGGTTCGGCATCAGGCCACGAGGACCCAGTACGCGACCCAGACGGCCCACCTTAGCCATTACTGACGGCATCGTGATGATTACGTCGATGTCAGTCCAGCCTTTCTCGATCTTGGCGATGTAGTCATCCAGACCAACGAAGTCAGCACCAGCTGCAGTAGCTTCGGCTTCTTTGTCGGCGGTAACCAGGGCCAGAACGCGAACGGTTTTGCCGGTACCATGAGGCAGCGTAGCCACGCCACGTACCATTTGGTCAGCTTTGCGGGGATCAACACCCAGACGAACGTCGATATCGACGGAAGCGTCAAACTTGGTATAGGTGATATCCTTTACCACTTTGGCGGCTTCTACCAGATTCCGAACTTCGGTCAGGTCGTGCTTGGCAAGGGCTTCCTTGCGCTTTTTGCTTACTTGTGCCATGTCTTACTCCGTCGTTAAATTATTCAGCGAAAGGAGAAGTGCCCGACACAGTGATGCCCATGCTGCGAGCCGTACCGGCTACCTGCATCATTGCCGACTCCACTTTGAAAGCATTCAGGTCTGGCATCTTCGTCTCGGCGATGGTGCGTACCTGGTCCCATGACACCGAGCCAACCTTATTCCGGTTAGGCTCTTTCGAACCGCTCTGGAGCTTGGCAGCCTCCATCAGGAGAACCGGCACCGGAGGGGTCTTCACCACAAAGTCAAATGACTTGTCGGTGTACATGGTGATGAGTACAGGACAAACTTGGCCGGCCTTATCCTGGGTCCGCGCATTGAACTGCTTGCAGAACTCCATGATGTTAAGGCCTTTGCTACCAAGTGCAGGTCCAACCGGCGGCGCAGGGTTTGCGGCGCCTCCCTTTATCTGAAGCTTCAGATAACCTCTAATTTCTTTGGCCATTTGGTTTGAAAGGCTTCGGAATCTGCATCGTAACACGCAGCTTCCTCAGTTTTTACTTGCTCCTAGTGGAAGCACCACCGGTCCGGAGCGGATAACCGGTGACGTTGTATGAGTTACGCTTCCTTCTCGACCTGGGTGTAGCTTAACTCCATGGGAGTGCTACGGCCGAAAATCTTCACGATAACGTTCAGCTTTTTCCGTTCCTCGAACACCTCAGACACCGTGCCTGACATACCCGCGAAACCGCCATCCACAATCTTCACTAATTCGCCAACTACAAAAGGCGTCTCCAGGGTAGCGGTCTGCTCTTCGGCTTCATCCACAATCCCAAGGATGCGGTTTACTTCCGAAATGTGCAGGGGAACAGGCTTAGTGTTCTGGTTAGCTGCTTTTCCTTCTTTATCACTCAGGAAACCAATTACCCCAGGCGTGCTAGTAATAATATGGTCTACCTCTCCGTGGGTAAGATCAGCGTGGATAATGATGTAGCCGGGGTACAGATTCCGCTCACGCACGCGCTTCTTGCCGTTGCGCATTTCGAATACCTTCTCCACCGGAATCAGTACCTGAGGCACCAAATCAGAAAGGCCATGGCGACCAATCTCAGTTTCCAGATAGGTTTTAGCCTTCTTCTCTTGTCCGCTTACCGAGCGGACTACGTACCACTTCAACTCGCCCATTGTCGTATAACTCTACCGATTAACGGAACGATTGGTAAAATGCTTCTAAGCTCTTGCTAAAAGCAACATCCATCAACCCTACTACCCCAGCGAACAGCAACGAACCAATCAGCACTAGACCGGCACTTTTCTGCAGTTCCTCTAGCGAAGGCCACGTCACTTTGTAGCGCATCTCTTCGGAGGTTTCCCGGAAGTAGTTCGTTAGCTTGCTCATGATAGCGGCACCGGTTTGGGGTGTAAAGCTACGGCTGCCGAAGCAGCCGTAGTTCTTAGTGGCACGGGCGGAGAGATTCGAACTCCCATCAAAGGTTTTGGAGACCTCTATTCTACCCTTGAACTACGCCCGTGTATGCGTCCTGACCAGTCAAGGTGCTGGATTGGGACTGCAAATGTATGGAACTCTTTAAACAAAACAAATCCGCCCCCGAAAAAATCGAGAGCGGATTTGCATTATTTCACCAGAAGTGGTTGAAACTATTCGGTGATTTCAGTTACCTGACCTGCACCTACGGTCCGGCCACCTTCGCGGATAGCGAAACGCAGACCTTTTTCCATAGCTACCGAGTTGATCAGCTCAACCGAGATAGTTACGTTGTCACCAGGCATTACCATTTCAACACCCTCGCCCAGCGAGATGATACCGGTTACGTCGGTGGTGCGGAAATAGAACTGGGGACGGTAGTTGTTGAAGAAAGGAGTGTGACGACCACCTTCCTCTTTCGACAGTACGTACACCTCAGCCTTGAACTTGGTGTGAGGCTTAACCGAACCGGGCTTGCAGATAACCATACCACGACGGATGGCTTCTTTTTCAATACCACGGAGCAGCAGACCCACGTTGTCACCAGCTTCACCACGGTCGAGGATCTTGCGGAACATCTCAACGCCCGTTACGGTCGACTTGAGGTTCTCAGCACCCATACCGAGGATTTCTACTTGCTCACCCGAGTTGATGATACCACGCTCGATACGGCCGGTAGCAACCGTTCCACGACCCGTGATAGAGAATACGTCCTCTACGGGCATCAGGAAGGGCAGGTCGGTCAGACGAGCAGGAATCGGAATGTAGCTATCAACAGCAGCCATCAGCTCCTCGATCTTGGGAACCCAAGCAGCGTCGCCGTTCAAGCCGCCCAGGGCCGAGCCCTGAATAACCGGAATGTTGTCGCCGTCGAAGTCGTAGAACGAAAGCAGTTCACGGATTTCCATTTCCACCAGCTCAAGCAGTTCGGGGTCATCCACCATGTCCACTTTGTTCATGAACACCACCAGCTGAGGAACACCTACCTGACGAGCGAGCAGGATGTGCTCACGAGTCTGGGGCATCGGGCCGTCGGTAGCAGCTACCACGAGGATAGCACCGTCCATCTGAGCAGCACCCGTTACCATGTTCTTCACGTAGTCAGCGTGACCGGGGCAGTCAACGTGAGCATAGTGACGGTTTTCGGTAGCGTATTCTACGTGCGACGTGTTGATCGTGATACCACGCTCTTTTTCTTCGGGAGCATTGTCGATCGAAGAGAAGTCGCGCTTGGCAGCCAGACCCTTGTTAGCCAACACCATGGTGATAGCAGCAGTCAGGGTGGTTTTGCCGTGGTCCACGTGACCAATCGTGCCGATGTTTACGTGCGGCTTGGACCGGTCAAAATTTTCTTTAGCCATTGTAAAGAGATTAAGAGGAATTTTGAGGTAAAGAGGGGGAAAACGCGACTAGTCTATACAGTAAGAAAGCGAAACACAGCTCCGCTTAGTCGGGACTGCACGTCGCTTTACTTGCTGACAGAGCCAAACGGTGCAGTCGCGCTGCCCCGTTGGTACTCGTAAATTCTGAGCCATTTATGGGATTTGAACCCATGACCTCTTCCTTACCAAGGAAGTGCTCTACCACTGAGCTAAAACGGCTTATTTCAGGTTTGGCAAAGATACAACAGGAGAAGAACATTTGCCAGCCGACGCTACGGGTTGTTATTTCTCACTGCCGCCTTGGGCACCGAGCGGGAGACGAGGTTCGAACCCGCGACCTGCAGCTTGGAAGGCTGCCGCTCTACCAACTGAGCTACTCCCGCGTGTGTGAAAGAAGATCAACCAGTAAAACGAGTCTACTGGTCGATCTTTTCACTACTGTGGGGGGAGAAGGATTCGAACCTTCGAAAGCTTGCGCTAACAGAGTTACAGTCTGTCCCATTTGGCCACTCTGGAACCCCCCCAGTTGTTTGTTTTCCCACCGCTTGTGAGAAAGATTCCCTTTCATTGGCAGTAGCCGTTATGGTTACTGTGTCGATTGGAGTTGCAAAATTAGAGGCTTTCCGGTGTAAGTCAAGCCCACCGCAAAAAAAGGTTTCAACTTTTTTCTTCTTCACAGCTCCAATTCCTAGCCTCCCCGTACCTAACCGATTGACTACCTAACAAAAACGACCAGCTCAAATGAGCTGGTCGTGGCTGAAAAAAGTTGATTTTTTTATTGAATAAGGCTGTACATCGACTTCAAGCTGTCATCTTTCTCTTTGTTTCGGATGTCCTGCAGGATGGGTTTGAGCGTGGGCATGCTGGTGGTGAGCTGATGCAAGCCTTTGTAGGCCCCGAGCCGCACGTACATCTGCGGGTGCGTCCGGGCTAAGGTTTCAAGGCGCTGGATACCTTTTTCCCGCTCAATGGGAGGCATACGCTGCATCAGGGTTCCGAAGTTTTCCAGCATCACGTACAATACCTCCGGCGGGGCATCCTGGCTGCGCCGTAGAAACCACGAGTAATCGTCGAGAGTACCGTTGAGGCCGTAGTAGTTTGACAGGGCCGTGAGCAAGGCGGGGTTCTTCGTTTCCTGCAGAGCTGCTACCTGGGTGCGGGTAGCAGCAGTAGGAGCTTTGGATAGGGCATCAACGGCCGCTCCGACAACCAGATAGGAGCTGTCTTTCAAGGCAGCGGTGTACACTTCACTGAAGTCCTCGTTCTGGAAGGAAGATAAGACACTGATAGCCGCCGCTCTTACTACCCCCTTTTTCTCGTTTAAGGCCACGCGCTGCAAGTCCTTCCGAACCGCGCTGCCCTCAGCACCCCGATACCGCCGCAGCCCATCCAGAGCGGCTACCCGAGTGGCCCAGAATGGATCCGATAAAGCGTTTCGGAAAGCGGAGCTAACGGTGAGGTCGGCGGTTTTGCTGCGTAGGCCCTGGATAGCTGCGTATTTCTGTAGGTAGCCGCGGGCGTGGCTCAGCTGGTACAAGAGTTCTTCCTGGGTTTGCGACTCGTCAACCTGAGCCAGCAACGTTCCTTCGTGGTCGAACTTGACGAGGCTAGGGCGCTGATTGACGGGTAAGTGAAAGGTCTGATCGGCTTTGGTGATGAGGATGCGATGCTCCGTGGGCTGTCCGCCGTTCCAGGTAGCCACCGTAACTGGTAGCCGGTAAACAGGCTGATACAGGGTATCCTGCACCTGTTGCACGCGCAACACTACCTGGCTGTTCTCGAAGGAGTGGGTAACACGCAACTCTGGGTGGCCACGCTGCAGAAACCACTGATCGAAAAACCACATCAAGTCTTCTCCCGTCGTTTCCTCGAAAGCAATGCGCAGCTTGGCCAGCTCGGTGCTGGATAGCTTGTTTTGGGTGAGGTAGCGGTTCAAGGACGTGAAGAAGGCATCATCACCAACGTACTTGCGCAGCATGTGCAGCACGCGCCCGCCCTTATCGTAGGAATGACGGTCGAACATGTCTTCCCGGTCGGCGTAGCGGTAGCGAATCAGGGGCTCGCGCTTCATCTGCGCTTCCTCCAGGTAGTTGCGGAGCTTGGTTTGCTGCACCAGCGCGGCGGCATCAGCCCCGTATTTCTGTTCGGCCCACAGCAGCTCGGAGTAATCGGCAAACGACTCGTTCAGGGGCAGATTGGACCACGATTCCGTGGTTACGTAGTCACCAAACCACTGGTGGAACAACTCGTGCGCAATTACTGATTCGGGCTCATAGGAAATATCAGCTAGCTCCCGGGAATTAAACTGCACCAATTGCTGCTGAAATGTGGAGGCCGAGGTATTCTCCATGGCCCCGGACACAAAATCGTGCACAGCAACCTGCGCGTACTTTTCCCAAGGATAATCTACCCCTAGCTTCCTCGAAAAGAAATCGAGCATCTCGGGGGTGTTACCAAACACCTGCTTAGCGGTGTACTGGTAGGGCGGATCAACGTAGTACTCAATGGGCTTGCCGCGCCACGTATCCGTTACTACCGCAAAGTTGCCGGCAGCCAGCATGGTTAGGTAGGGTGCATGGGGCAGATTTTGCTTCCAGACATCCGTGCGGGTGCCGTCCGAGTTACGTCGAGAAGATACCAGCAAGCCATTTGATAGGGTTTTAAACCCATTTTCGACCGTCAGGCTGATTTCCTGAGTCATGCGCTGATTAGGCTTGTCGATGGTTGGAAACCAGCAAGAGCTGCCTTCCGTCTCGCCCTGGGTCCATACCTGGCGAGGCTTGTCCTTGTTCGTGCCGAGAGGGTTAATGAAGTACAGCCCTTTATCTTCCGTAATGGCCTCACTCCCACCCTTGGGCAGTTCATTGGGCTTAGCCACGTACTGAATTCTAACCTGATACTGCTCAGTGCGCGGATACTGCCGGTCTAGCGTAATGGTCAGCTTCTTTTTGTCGTAGCTGTACTTCAGGTCCCTGCCTTTTTTAGCGCCGTTGAGAAGCTCCACGCTTTTCACGTCGAACCCCTTAGCGTCAAGTACCAACTGGCTTTGCGGGTAAAAGTGCGGACGCAACGTGAGGGTAGCCGTACCCAGAAGCCACTGCTTGGCCCAGTCGAAGCGCACGTCCAGCTTGGTATCCACCAGGTCGTGGAGGATGGTGGCGGCGGGCTGGACGGGGTTGGTAGAAGGCAGCCAGTTGGGCACGGGTTGCTGAACCGGCGCGGGGGTAGGCGTAGCGGCCACGGGAGTTTTCTTGCGAGCCGGATGGCTGACATTCGAGGCCGGGCGACTGGATTTAACTGCCTGAGCGGAAGCCGTAAACTGACACAGAAGTGTCAGGACAAAGGCACCGAGGACCGGGTATTTCATGCGGAAAGGCACTAGGGTATTGGAGGGTCAAGTTCCGAATTTATTTCAGAATTGGCCTATCTTTAAGCCCTTTTCCGCCCTACCCCCGCCCTCTTCTTATGCTACAGGTACGCACCGGCGCCACCCCCGACCAGACCTGGGAGGTTGATTACCGCCCCAACGGTCCAATTACTGTTAACGGGCAGCCTTTCGAATGGGACCTGACGCCTTTGGGCCAGGGCCGTTACCATTTGCTTTACAACAACCGCTCTTACAGCGCCGAGCTGGTAACGGCCGACTATGCTACTAAAACGGTAGTGCTCAAGCTGAACGGGCAACAACTCGAGCTGCAGGCCAAAGACCGTTTCGATTTGCTGCTCGATAAGCTGGGTATGAGCAATGCGGCGGCTAGCAAGGTAAACGAGCTAAAAGCTCCTATGCCGGGCCTGATTGTTGATATTCGGGTAGAGCCCGGTCAAATCGTGCAGAAGGGCGAGCCGTTGCTGGTACTGGAGGCCATGAAGATGGAGAACATTCTCAAGGCGCCGGGCGAAGGCACGGTGGCCGCTATTAAAGTTAATTTGCGCGACAACGTAACCAAAGGGCAGGTGCTGATTCAGTTCAGCTAACCTGCCTTTCTCATATTTACCGGGCCGTAACGGCTACCATGAGGCTTCTGCCGCGGGTACCGCTTACGGCCTCCCTACGTACATCCGCGTTCCACGCCTAACCTCTCTCGTTTTGAAGTACAACCGAATCCTGCTGAAGCTGAGCGGCGAGGCCCTGATGGGCCAGCAACAGTACGGCATCGATGCCGCCCGGCTCATGCAGTACGCTGAAGAAATCAAGAAAGTAGCCGCTACGGGCACGCAGGTAGCTGTCGTTATTGGGGGCGGCAACATTTTCCGAGGGGTACAGGCCGAAGCATTCGGGCTCGACCGGGTGCAGGGCGACTACATGGGTATGCTGGCCACCGTTATCAACTCCATGGCCCTGCAAAGCGCCCTGGAAAAGCTGGACGTGAATACGCGCCTGCTGTCGGGCGTGACCATTCAGCGGGTATGCGAGCCGTACATCCGTCGGCGGGCGTTGCGCCACCTGGAGAAAGGCCGCGTCGTTATTTTCGGTGCCGGCATTGGCTCGCCCTATTTCACCACCGATTCGGCCGCTTCGCTACGAGCCATCGAGATTGAGGCCGACGTAGTACTGAAAGGCACCCGCGTCGATGGCATTTACACCGCCGACCCGGAAAAGGACCCTACGGCTGTGCGCTACCCCCAAATCACCTTCGACGAGGTGATGGCCAAGAACCTCAACGTCATGGACATGACGGCCTTTACCCTGTGCAAGGAAAATAACCTGCCTATTATTGTGTTCGATATGAACAAGGAAGGCAACCTGCAGCGTTTGCTCGACGGCGAAAGCGTGGGCACGCTGGTAAGCATGCACGGCGCAGCCCCCACCGAGCCCTCAGATGCCAAGCACAGCAGCCTGCAGCCCGCGCTGAAGCAGACGCCGGGCGAGCAAGCGTAAGCAGAACTACATGCGGCGTGGCTTGCAGTAACAATTGAAGGTCAAGCCCGGCATTTCCTCACTTTACCATTCACCTTTCAACACTTAACATTTCAGAAGTGGACGAAGAAATTAAGTTTTATCTGGACGAGGCGGAGGAGTCGATGGGCAAGGCCCTGCAGCACACGCAGGTTGAGTTTGCCCGAATCCGCGCGGGTAAGGCTACCCCAGCCATGCTCGATTCTTTGCGGGTTGATTATTACGGCACTCCTACCCCGGTAGCGCAGGTAGCCAACGTAGCTGCTCCCGATGCCCGGACGCTCTTCATCAAGCCCTGGGAAAAGAATATGATCAGCGAAATTGCCAAGGCCATCAAGAACAGCGACCTAGGTTTGAACCCACAGTCAGATGCCGAGGGCGTACGCCTCAACATTCCGCCCATGACGGAAGAACGTCGTCGGGACTTGGTAAAGCAAGCCAAAAATGAGTCGGAAAGCGGCAAGGTGCGCATTCGGGGTATTCGCAAGGATGTAAACGAATCGTTGCGGAAGCTGCAGAAAGAAGGTGCGGCTGAGGACGCCATCAAAGACGCCGAAGCGAAAGTGCAGAAGTTCACGGATACCTACATCAGCAAAGTAGACGAGCTGCTGAGCAAGAAGGAAACCGAAATCATGACCATCTGATTTCCAGCTTTATGGGCAACAAAAAGCCCCAGCCGATACCAATCGGCTGGGGCTTTTTGTGAGGTAGCCGTTAAGGTTACTGCTTAAGTACGCCAGTAGCCGGCTGCCTGAATTTGCTGCTCCACTGGCTCCGGTACGAGGTAGCGGATGGATTTGCCCGCTCGCACGCAGTCGCGGATGAACGTGGCCGATATGTCAAGCAACGGCGCAGTTACCACTTGTATTCCGGGGTGCATTTGAACGTCGGTAGAGGCTACGCCCGGGCGGGGGTAAACGTATACCTCGTTTTCAGCTAGAATACGGTCAGCCTCTTTCCAGCGCGGCAAGCCGGGCAGGTTGTCTTCTCCCATCAGTAGCACAAAGCGGTAACTGGGGTAACGCCGGCGCAGCTCATCCAACGTGTCGATGGTGTAACTAGGCTTGGGCATGCCAAACTCCACGTCGAGCGCCCGCAGCCGGTCATTGCCCGCAATAGCTGCTTCCACCATGCGCAACCGGCCTTGCTCAGGCAACAGTTCCCGGCCCACTTTAAACGGGCTTTGCGGCGACACCACCAGCCAGACTTCTTCCAGGTCAGTATGCGTGGCCATGAAGTGAGCCAGAATCAGATGCCCGGTGTGAATGGGATTAAACGAACCAAAAAGCAGCCCTACTTTCCGGCCGTTAGGGACGGAAGCAGGGCTGCTCACAAGATGGCAGGCTCAGCGGTAATAAAATTGCGTACTATCTTTTCCGCTTCGTCAATGGCTCGCTCCAAGTCATCATTCACGATGGTGACATCAAAGCGGTCCTCAAAAGTCAGCTCGAAATTGGCTTTGTACAGGCGGGCCGAAATACTGGCATCGGAATCAGTGGCACGGTTACGGAGGCGTTGCTCCAGCACCTGCAACGAGGGCGGCTTCACGAAGACGGCAAGGGCGCGGTCTTTGTAAAACTCCTTGATGCTGAGGCCACCTTTCACGTCCACGTCCAGCACGGCATGCTGTCCATTTTGCCAGATGCGCTCAACCTCCGATTTTAGCGTGCCATAAAAGGCCCCTTCATACACCTCTTCCCACTCCACGAAATCATCGTGCCGGATTTTCTCCTGAAACTCCTGAACGGAGATAAAGTAGTAATCCTTGCCGTTGGCTTCGGTGCGGCCGCGCTTGTCGCGCGTACACGCTGAGATAGAGAAGCTTAGCTCCGGAATCCGTTCCAGTAGCCGATGGACGATAGTAGTCTTACCGGCGCCGGAAGGAGCCGAAAAGGCGATTATTTTACCCTGCATCGGGCAAAATTAGGCCATTTCTGCTTTAACTCTCGCAAGAATTGAGTTTGACAAAGAAGAAGGCGCTCCTTTCCGGCCTACGTGCTGGGCCAGGAAATCCACGAAAATGTGCTGCTTCTCGATGCTGTCAAAGCACGGGGAACAATCTTCGGCGTGGTTGATGAAGTAATCCTCATCCTCCGCCGTGGGCTCATGCCCGACGATAATTTGGTCAAGAATTGTGTTCACGCGTTCACAGTCGGGGCCATTGGTGGGCACCGCGCTTTGGTTGGTTTGCTTAGTAGAAGTCGTTTCCATAACGGGGACCTAACAGGAGGAAGTTATTCGTTTTCGTCAGTAAGTAGTTCGTCGTCACCTTCGCCTTCCGAGCCATAACCCATGGACTTCGCGTAACGTTCGAGTTTGTCTTTCAAGAAATTACGAGCCCGGTGCAAACGGGAGCGCACCGTTCCGATGGGGATGTCCAGCACCTTAGCCATTTCCTCGTACGTGAACCCTTCCAGGTCGCAGAGGATAATGACGGTGCGAAAATCCACGGGCAGTGAGTTAAGTGCGCTGGCCACCTCGTCGCCGATGAGGTCACGCACGGCTTGCTGCCGCATGTCGGTTGAGGTGCTGCCGGCGTCGCCATCGGCCTCCACATCTTCCGAGTTGTAGTACCCTTCGATTTCGCTGTAATCAACCTTGGCGGGCTGCTTACTTTTTTTGCGAAAATCATTGATGAACGAATTTTTCAGGATGCGAAACAGCCACGCTTTGGCGTTTGTTCCTTGCTCGAAGTACTCAAAGAAGCGATATGCTTTCAGATAAGTTTCCTGCACAAGGTCATTTGCATCATCTTCATCGAGGGTAAGGCGGAAGGCGAAGTTGTACAGAGAATCGAGCACAGGCATCAGTTCGGCCTGAAAACGCCGGTCCTTTTCCTCTTTACTCAGTTTTGGTACTCGTTCGGGAGAGTCGCTCATGGACACAAAAAAAATTCGGCTGAATATTGGAAAAATACCGCCGTTAGACAAATGTAGAACTTATACCATCCGCGGAAAGGAAGGTTTTATTTCTGGTAGCTCCGCCGTTCCGTAGTTACTATCAGAAACCCGTACAGGAATACGAACAGGTTGAAACTCGTTTGCAATTCCAGCAGCGAATCGACGGCCATAGCCAGGGCTTGCAGCAATAGGAACCGATACACGTACGGGTTACGCCGCTGCGCGGGTTGCACCAGCGGCCCGAATAAGACGAGCAGCCAGAGTACCAACCCCACAATTCCGCCCCCCACCAACTGGTGCAAGTACTGGTTATGAATCATGACGCGGTTTTCTGGGCGCAGACCATGATCCTGCCAATCGTACTGCTGCATCATGGCCTGGTAAGCATCGGCTGGCCCCACGCCCAGCCACGGATGCTGGCGGGCTACAATGGTAGCAGTTTGCCAAGCCGCCAGCCGCCGCGACCAAGAATACTCGTTGATGTCGTTGTTACGCTCGAACTGCTCGATATCGTAGCTAGTAGCCTCTACCCGCTGCCGCACAGACTCCAAGGATTGATACGCTAGCCACGGCCCCGCTACCAAGGAGACGAGCAGCGCTACCCCCAGCCACCACCGCTTCCGCACCAGAAGTAAGAGTAGCGCATCAATCAGAAGCATGCCGTAAAGTGCCATCAAGCCCGTTCGATAGGCTAGCACGTGGAGCGTAAGCGCACAGACTGCTGATGCCAGTAGCAGCGCCACGCGCCAGCGGAGAGTAGCGGTAGCCTCACGCTGTAGCGACAGGCCAAAAAAGGTAGCCAGCGCCAGCATCAGCCCGAAGTGGATGTGGAAAATGCGGGTGATGGAGGGCATACTCTGGCCCGAACCGAACGCAACGTTGGCGGCAGCAGGATCCAGTAAGTATTGGCCTAGCGTGGCTGCTCCCACCAGCGCTACCCCAACAACATATAAGGCTCCAATTCCGAAGCGCTGCCGGCTGCTAAGCGGTACGGCCAGCCCGAAGGCCAGCGGCACCCCTAGCCACGGCAACAACCGGAAGGCTTCGTGCCGCCAAGTAGGCCAATCCTGCGTGTATAGAGCGCTTAGCAGCAAGAGTCCGTACAGAGCGGCCGGGCCCCACACCGTGCGCAGCCGTAGCCAGTGCGGCACCTGCCGGGTGGCTCCTGGGTTGGCCAGCGCAGCCAGCACCCCCACTACCGGGCTCAGGGCTATCAGAGCGCGGGAAGTCAGCAGGCCAACTACCCCGGCGGCACAGGCCAGCACCAGCAGATATTGCGAAAGGCGGCCGGTGCGCCACCACGCCTGCCACACGGGTTCGGGGGTTGTTGTAGGGGTAGTCAGCGGGCTCATTCGAGGAGGCAAGTAGGTCAGAAAGCCGCAGACAACAAAGGCTGCCACTGCTGAATACGAGCCAGCGCCTCCGTGGGCTCCAGCGCCTTAATGCAGCTACAGGCCGCGGGCTGAGTCCGGCAGGCCTGGCAATCAGGCCGGTTGAAGACCAAGTACTCCGCGTGCTGACCCAACGGAGCCCAGCGGCCCGGGTGCATGGGCCGAATGGGCGGGTACAGGCCCAGCGCGTGCCGGCCCAGCGCGGCGGCAACATGCAGGGGCCCGGTGCTGCCGGCCACCAAGCCATCGGATGCCCCAATGAAGGCCAGCAGCTCCGGTAAGCTCAATTGGCCGGTAAGCTCGGCCGCCAGAAAGGCCCGGTGTTCCGTTAGCCACGCGCGCAATTCCTCCCCTTCAGTGGCCGTACCGGTCACGAACACCCGGTGGCCAGCCTGGTGCAGCAGACGAGCCAGGGTTCCGAAATGTGCCAGCCCCCATTCGCGGGCACTACCCCGGCTGCGAGGATGCAGAATCACATTGAGCTGGCCGGCATGACGCGCCGATAGCAACTCCCGCAGCGCTGGCTTTAGCGCAACCGCGGGAACTAACCGAACCAAGTTGGCTACCTCCGGAAGGGGCAGCAAAGCGGCAGTTGTAAGCAGCGGCTCCAGCAACTGCAGGTTAAGCTGGGCTTCGTGCAGGGGCGAGTTCTTGCGGCTCAGTGCTACCCGCCGGTTGCAGGTCAGCCAGTGAAACCACCGGTTGCGGGTCCCAATACGTACCGAAATCTGGGCTTGCCGGGCCAGGCGGGCTAGCTGCTTATTCGGGAAAACGTGCAGAATGGCATCGGCCTGCTGCGCCCGCAATGCCGCTACCTGCTCGGGCGCTGGCAACTTCAGCAATTCATCGAAATTGAGAAAGTCGTCAATCCAGGGGCAGGCCTCGGCTATGGCTTGGGTGTAGGTTCGGCCCAAAAGTACTACCCGGCAACTTGGGAAGAGCTGCTTCAGCCGGCCGGCTACGGGTAGGGTGAGTACTACGTCGCCGATGGCATCGGTGCGGCTGAGGAGAAAGGTACTCATGCAGATTCTTTCGTTTTCAGCTTGGCAAACTTTAGAAATACGCCCCAGGCGGAAATAACGGCGATGCTCAGGCCCGCAAATCCATCCAGAAAGCCCAACCGCAGAACGTAGCCGTGCGTGAACTTCCACCAGGGCTTGAGCAGCAAATGGAACAAGGACACCCGCCGCCGGCCCCGCAGCCACAGCTCATCGGCCGCAATGCTGGTGAAGCGGTTTAGCTGACTGACGTGCTGCTCCACTGAGTCGTAAGAGTAGTGCAGGGCGTCGCCGGTAAGAGGCAGCGGGGCGGGCTGGCCGGGCTGCAGCTCGTACCGCTCGTGCAGCAGCAGGCCCTCCCACTGGCCCCGGCGCCGGTCGTAGAGCCGGAGCTTCCGGTCGGGGTACCAGCCGCCGTGGCGCACCCAAGCGCCGCAGTAGTTGGTCAGGCGGGACAGGGTGTAGCCGGCCCCCTGCCAGTTTTGCTTCGCCGCCAGAATGCTGCGGCGTAGCTCCTCGGTCAGCACTTCGTCGGCATCCAGCTGCAACACATGGTCGTGGTGGGCTTGGGCAGTGGCAAAGTTTTTCTGCTGCACGTACCCTTCGAAGGCGTGCTGCACTACCCGGACTCCGTGCTGCCGGCAAATGGCAACGGTGGCGTCCGTCGAGAAGCTGTCGACTACGACGATGTCATCGGCTACGGCGCGCACGGCTGCCAGACAGCGGCCAATGTTGCGCTCTTCGTTGTAGGTAATAATGACGACAGACAGGGAAACGGTAGGCATAGCGGCGGCAAATATCCGCAATTTGTGCAGGCCATGGGTTGCGGCCGGGAGCTTGCTGCTGTTACCCCACGTAACGGGTACGAACGACGGCACCAGTTGCTTTTCCGGGCAAGGCTGATGCGCTTCTGCTTCTGGTGGTTGCCGCTCCGCTGCCCTACCCAATGCCGAGCCGAGCTACTTAGTGAGCCGCAGGCTTGGGTAGTGACCATGGTTGGCACAGCCGCGGCATCAGGTTCGTGCCGCAGCTGCGCCAACCGGCGCCCTGATAATTGTGTGCGTATTACCTCTTTACGCGCTGATCTGCGTATAGAGGAGCTCACTCACTTTCTTCGTATGGCTACAGCTGTGCAGCCCATTGCCCTAGTTACGGGCGCCACTTCTGGTATTGGCGAGGTAACTGCCCGAGAACTGGCCCAGCAAGGCTACCACGTGGTGTTACTGGCCCGTAGCGCCGAAAAAGCGGCCCGCACCCGTCAGCAAATTCAAGACGCCGTGGGCCTGGGGCAACGGGTAGATGTGCTGCTCTGCGACTTGGCCGATATAAGCCAGGTTCAGCGAGCGGCCGCGGAATTCAACCAGCGTTACCCCCAACTCGACCTACTAATTAACAACGCGGGGTTACTATTTGGCAAACCCCGCCAAGTTTCCGTCGATGGGCTGGAAATGACCCTGGTTACCAACCACCTCGGCCCGTTTTTGCTGACGGCCTTGCTGCTCGACAAGCTGCTGCTGAGCCCCGCGGCCCGCATTGTCAACGTGGCCTCTATGGCTTACAAAATGGCCCAGCCGCGCCTCGATGATTTAGGCCAGCAACGCAGCTACAGCCCTCTGCAGCAATACGGCAACACGAAGCTCTACAACATTATGTTCACGCAGGAGCTGGCCCGGCAGCTGCGCGAGCGGGGCATCACCAACGTGGTGACCAATAGCCTGCACCCTGGCGTCATAGCCAGCAACTTCGGCACCAACGCCAGCGGCTGGCTGGCAAAGGCCACCTCCCTGCTTCGCCCCTTCATGATTTCGCCTCAGAAAGGCGCCGAAACAACTTTGTATCTGGCTACTGCTCCGGAAGTCGGCCAAGTAAGCGGCGGATTTTACATTAAGAAGAAGGCCGAGGCGGTGAAGCATTCCTTTAACACGCCAGCCAACGCTCAGCAGTTGTGGCAGGAATCGGAGCGGCTAGTAAAGCGCAACTTCTTTCTATATTGAGCCTATACCTTATGCGTTAAGATGTTAGCCTGGACTGCCCTTAACGTGTTTTTATTCGCCCTGATTGTTTACGCCTGGGTACGGGTATTCAAGGTGCTCCGGTGAGAAATCGGGGTAGGCCTAGCCCTATTATTCCTGGTGAGCCTTAGCGTTTTCAGAGGCGGGCGAGACGAAGTTCCGGAAAAAGCTAAAAACCTGATAACGCCTGACCCTACGCGCACGGGCCTGGGTAACTGGAGCACGCATACTACCATTCCAATTAACCCAAATAACAAGCTCACCCTACTACTAGAAGGCAAACGCACTGATTCAACTTTCCAACCGTATGGCTTGTACGCAACAGTTTCCGGCGTACTGATAGGCCATGAGTGGAAACCACTCATCGGAATAGTGAATACTACTCATAAGAAGCAGCTGACTTACGAAGTACTTATGCTGCACGAATGGAAACTGATGGGCGCCAAAATATATACCAGTTCCGACGAGTACGCCGGCACACTCAGTAGCAGCAGTAACTAGCATTGGGCCACGAAAAAGCCCCGCTCCTTGGCAGGAACGGGGCTTTTTCAGGTGTATTGGTCTTCCGGCAACTGGGCCAGCCTACGTGCTACCCAGCTACGCGGGGCGCTTGTTAATACCCCGGGTTCTGGGGTAGCTTCCAGGCCTGGGCGTCGGTGAGGGAGATGGGCAGCAGAGGCATGGGGTTTACGGAAGGCTCCGTGGTAACGTGCGAAAGCGCCCGGGCCCGCACATCGGGGGGCAGACTGGCCATGTAGCGCCCGGTCCGGATCAGGTCCCAGAGGCGCAGGGATTCTTCCCCAAACTCCACCCGGCGTTCGTGCCAGATGGCGTTCAGCAAGGCCTGGCCCGACAAGCCGGCGGCGAGGTCGGGCAGGGTGCCGGCGGGTACGTTGGCGGGCTCATAGGCAAGTGAGCCAACGGTAGTGCCGGGCGGGCGGGTAGACGTGCGGGCCCGCTGGCGCACCTGGTTCACCAGGGCTACCGCCTCGGCACTGCGGTTGGTTTGGGCCGCGGCTTCGGCTTTCATCAGCAGGATGTCGGCGTAGCGCACTTTCCGGATGTTCTGGGGGCCTGAGGCGGTGTTGTTGGGAGCCAGGATGGCAACTTTGCGGTTGAGGTAGCCGGTAGCATTTTCCGTGCGGTCAATCACGTTTTTGATACCCAGCACCACGTCGCCGTCCTTGATGACGGTAGCTTCCAGGCGCGGGTCGTTCGGCTCGAACTCGTTTACCAGGCTCTGGGTAGGGTTGTTGAAGCCGTAGCCAAAGGTTTTGCGGTTGTTCTGGAAAATGTTGTTCGTGGTACCCGTCATGATGGGGCCGTACCCGTCGTTGGAGGTAGCAAACTGAATTTCAAACACCGATTCGCTGCTGTTCTCGCCAATGTCCTGGTGAATGGCGGCGTAGTTAGGCAGCAGGCTGTACTGGCCGGAAGAGATGATGGTGCTGGTCAGGTCGTAGACTTCCTGCCAGGTGTGGTTGTTGCCATTCACGGTGCCGAGCTGGTACATGATGGCCCGCGCCAGGTAGGCGTTGGCCGCGCCCTTGGTAGCCCGGCCGAGGTCGGCGGCGGGGTAGGCGCTTTTCTCGGGCAGGACGGTAGCCGCCGCGCGCAAATCCTTCTCAATGAAGGCGTAGGTTTGGGCAATGCTGGCGCGCGTTACGTTCGTGGCTTCGGAGGGAGTTGGCGTTTTCTCGAACAGCGGCACCCCGCCAAACAGCTTCACGAGGCTGAAGTAGAAATAGGCCCGCAGGAAATACGCCTCGCCTTTCAGGCGCTGCTTCAGGGCATTGTCGATGGTGCCGGCGTCAATGTTATTGATGACGGTGTTGGCCCGGGCAATCCCCGTGAAGCTGTGCACCCACAGGGTAGTGGTGGGCGGGTTGGAAGGCGGAATGTTCCAGGTTTTAAGCTCCGTGAGGGTTGGGAAGTCGCTGGGCGAGCTGCCTTTCTCGGCGTCGTCGCTCATCACATCCCCGAACATCCACTCGTAGGTCTGGGGCACAAACTGGCCGTTGGGGGCGCCCCACTTCGGGCCCTGGTCCCAGGAAGCCACGTCGTAAATGGCATTCACGGCCTGCACGGCGTTGGTGGGGTCGTTGAACAAGTTGCCCTGGGTGGTGGTACCCAAGGGGTCTTTATCGAGGAAGCTGTCACATCCCTGCGACAGGGCCGCCAGCACCGTAAAGGCTAGGAGGCGGGCTGCATGGGCAGTTTTCATCACGCGCGGTTGTGTATATCGTTAAAACTGAAGGTTGAAGCCCAGGCGGTAGGTGCGGGCCTGGGGGTAGTTGCCGTAATCCACGCCGTACGCCAGGGGGTTGCCGTAGAAGCCGGCCGTGGAAATTTCGGGGTCGTAGCCGGTGTACTTCGTGATGGTGAAGACGTTGTCAACGGAGGCAAACACCCGCAATCCGTTGATGTGGAACCTCGACGACAGCCCCGCAGGGAGGGAATAGCCCAGCTCCATGTTGCGGGCGCGCAGGTAGCTGGCGTCTTCCACGTAGCGGCTGCTGAACCGGTCGTTGCCGTTGGTATCGTTGGAGGTGACGCGGGGCTGGTCGCTGTTGGGGTTGCTGGGCGTCCAGCGGTCCATGCGGGAAGCGTAAAAGTTGCTCCAGATACCAACCAGGTTGCTCGACTTGGAGAGGCTGAACGCCACGCCGTTTACGGCTTCCGCGCCCTGCACCCCGTAGAGCAGCACCTTGAAATCGAAGCCATGGTAGCCCAGGTTGATGGAGCCGCCGTAGGTAAAGTCGGGCGTGGCGCTACCCAGGTAGGTGTTGTCGAGGGCCGTAATTACTCCGTCGCCGTTCACGTCGCGGTAGCGGATGTCGCCGGGCTTGGCCCCGGGCTGAATCCGGGCGCCGGTGCTGCCCTGGTACGAGTCAATCTCAGCCTGTGAGCGGAAGATACCATCGGTCTGTAAGCCGTAGAAGTAGGCAATTTCCCGATCTACGCCCGTGAGCGTGGTGTTGCCAATCTGGACCAGCACGTTGCCGCTGGCAATGGGGTTAGCCCCGCCCAGGTCGGTTACTACGTTGTTGATCTTGGTAAAATTCAGGCCTACTCCGTACTGAAACTCGCCTACCTGGTTGCGGTAGTTCAGGGCCAGCTCCAGCCCGCGGTTGCGCAGGGAGCCTACGTTGGCGCTGGCCGGCGCCTGCCCGATGTAATCGGGCACGGGCAGCAGGGCAATCATGTCCTTGGTGCGCCGCACGAAGTAGTCGGCCGTGAAGGTGAGCTTGCTGTCGAACAGCTCGGCATCCAAGCCCACGTCGGTGGTAATGGCGGTTTCCCACTTCAGATCGGGGTTGTTAAGCTGGGTGATGGCCAGGCCCGGGGCCGGCTGCCCGCCGAACACGTAAATCTGGTTGTTGGCCGCCACGGAGGCGTAGCCGTAGTTGGGAGCCGCGTTCTGGTTGCCCACGGCCCCGTAGCTACCCCGCAGCTTCAGGGAAGAAAGCCCGCTCAGGCCCTTCAGGAAATCCTCGTTAGACACGTTCCAGGCGACCCCCACCGAGGGGAAGGTACCCGTGCGGCTGGAGCCCAGAAACTTCGAGGTCTGGTCGAAGCGCAGGGTACCGGTTAGCAGGTACCGGTCGCGGAAGTTGTAGTTGGCGCGGCCGAAGTAGGAGAGCAATGCCCCATCGTACTGGGAGCTGCGCACGGCGTTATTGGCACTCCGGTTGGCCGACACGTATTGCAAAGAGGCGTCGGCCGGCACATTGTAGGCCGTGATGGAAATGCCGTTGCCGTAGCCGCGCTGGGCTTCCTGACCCAAGGTGGCCGAGAAGGAGCTGTTGTCGGCGAAAGTTTTGGTGTAGTTGGCGTAGTTCGACCACACCCACGACACGTTCTGCAGGCGGGTTTCATTCAGGGCACTCTGGTCGCGCCTGTCCAGGGGCCCGAGGAAGTACTGGGGCAGGTAGCCTTTCGGGTTGCTTTGGTTATACGTAATGCCGAAAGACGACCGGAACGACAGCCCTTTAAACAAGGCTACGTCGAGGTAGGCATTCGAGAACAAGGTGCTGTTGCGCGTCTTGCTCTGCTTCTGCTCATCGAGGTAGCGCGCCACGTTGGGCACGTTCGTGATGTTGTCGTAATTGTAGGTTCCGTTCGGCCCAATGGGGTTCAGAATCGGAATGTTCTGGGTGGCGTACTCCAGCACGCGGTAGTTCAGGGTGTTGCCCGTGCCATCGGAGGCGCCTACCACGTTGGAGTTCGTGAACGTCGCCGAAACGCCGGCTTTCAGGTTTTTGGTCAGCGCGAAGTCGTCGTTGAGGCGCACCACGTACTTCTTCAGCCCCGAGTTCTTCAGAATACCATCCTGCTGGAAGTAGCTGCCGCTGAGCAGGTAGCGGTTCTGCTCCGTGCCACCCGATACCGAGAGGCTGTAGTTGGTAATCAATCCGCGCTGGGTGACTAGGTCCTGGTAGTTGGTGCCGGTGGCTCCGCTCTGGATGGCGCTCTGCAGCTGGGCCGCGTAGTCGGTGGGCACGGCGGCGCCGCCATTGGTGTAGGCTTCCGTAACCAGGGTAGCATACTCGGCGGCATTGGTCAGGTCCAGCTTCTTCCTGATTTCCTGGAAGCCGGTGTAGCCGGTAAGGTTAAACTGGGGCTTGCCCACCTTGCCGTGCTTGGTGGTGATGAGCACTACCCCGTTGGCCCCTCTCGAACCGTAAATGGCCGTAGCCGAAGCATCCTTCAGGATTTCCGTCGACTCAATATCGGTAGGCAGCAGAAAGCTGATGTCGCTGGTCTGGATGCCGTCCACCACGTACAGCGGGTCGCTGTTGTTGATGGTGCCCACCCCGCGCACCCGGATGCGGGTTCCGGCGCCGGGCTGGCCGCTGTTGGTGGTTACCTCTACGCCGGCGGCGCGGCCTTGCAGGGCCTGCACGGGGTCGGAGGTGGCTACCTGGGTGAGTTGCGCCCCGCTAACCGAGGCCACGGCCCCCGTCAGGTCGCTTTTGCGGGCCGTGCCGTAGCCGATAACCACTACCTCATTCAGGGCCTGCGAGTCCTCGGCCAGGGTTACCGACAGGTTGCTGGTAGCGCCGGCTACGGGCACCTCACGGCGCGTAAACCCGACGAAGCTGAACACCAGCACGCTGTTTTCGGGAGCCTGCAGAGTAAATTCCCCGTTGGGGCCCGTGCTGGCCCCGATGGTAGTATTCTTAACAACTACCGTCACGCCGGGCAGACCGGCTCCTTTGGCGTCCACTACCCGCCCCGATACGGTGACATCGGCTGCTACGAAATCGTTTGTGTTGGAAACGTTTGCGGTAGTAGGTTTTGCCGGAACCCGCAGCACCACGCGGCCATTGTTCACCTCATACTCCAGCTTGAGCGGGGCCAGCACTTCGTCGAGCACCGTGACCAGCGGCTCATCGGTGGCGCGCACCGTCACGCGGCGGTCCGACTTAATCAGCTGCTGGCTGTACACAAACCGCACGTCGGCTTGCTTGGCAATGCGGTTGAGAGCCTCCTTGATGGTTTGCCCTTCCAGCTGCAGGGTAATCTTGCGGTCCAGAACGGATTGCACGAAAACGGGCCGGGCAGTGGCCATGCTGGCCAGCAGGCAGCCCATTACGCCTTGCAGCACCAGCACTCTGGCCGGGGTTTGGAAGGGTGGTGGGATGTGTACGAGGTTTTTCATAAACTGATTTTCACTATGGTGGTGGGAACTAAAGAGAAAACAGTGGCCATCGGCGTTTTCAGAAACGCCACAACAAGCTGCTATGCAATAACTTGTATGGGAGGTGTGTTTCAGCCAAAGGCTGGGGGTGGGGAGCGGATGGGGCCTCGGGGTTAATAGGCGCTACTGGGCCGGGTGCAGCTGGCAACCGGAACTATGAATGATAATCTGGGCATCGGACAAGCTGTAGTAAGCGCCCAACGACTGGCAGAGCAGGCTAACTTTTTCCAGCAGAGGCTCATCGTAGAAAGCAATGCTCACGGTGCAGCCCGCCAGCTTCTGCTTGTCGTACACGATGGTAACGCCGTACGCCTTTTCCAGCGCCGTCAGCACTTCCGTAACCGGGCGGGCGTCGAACTCCAGGGTCTGCGGCGACAAAACCACCGGCTTCTCCACCAGCTTCTTGCGCAGTTGGCGCGTGGCAAGCGAATACACGGCCTGCTGGTTGGGCAGCAGCACTAGGCCGGTAGCAGCGGGCCTGGCGGGGGTAGCGTCCAGCTCGGCGTTTTTGCGGGCCTGCACTGATACCTTGCCCTCGCTTACCGCCACGGAGGCCTTCAGCCCGTGGGCGTAGTCTGTTACCCGAAAGCTGGTGCCCAGCACCGTGGTTACTACCTGCTTGGTGAACACCAGGAAGGGCCGCTCCGGATTCTTGCTGACCTTAAAGAAGGCTTCTCCTTCTAGGTACACCTCCCGCTTGGGCCCAGCCAGCGAGGTAGCGTATTGCAGTTGGCTGCCAGGATGCAGGGTCACGCGGCTGCCATCGGGTAGCTGCAGCTCCTGCACTTGCCGGGTGGTGTTGCGGTGGCGCGTCCAGCTTTGCTGCGCTACTCCGCCCAACGGCCCCACGGGTGCCTGCACGTAGGTAAACAACACTCCCAGGCCCAAGGCAAAAACCAACAAGGCAGCGGCCCACCAAACCCAGGCAGGCTGCGTGGCCGGGTGCTGCCGTACGCGCGGGGCTGCTGCGGGCGCCTGCCGTAGGTGCGGCAGCCGCCGCCAGATAGCATCTTCTACCGCTTCCTGATTTTGAGTGGGTAGGAGGGCTACCCCATCCGCCTCTTCCAGCCGGTTATACCACTGTTCCACCAGCGCTTGTTCAGCGGGCGTGCACTGCCCGTCGAGGTAGCGCTGAAGGAGCAAATGGAATTCAGGTTCCGTCACGGAGAGTAAGGCTTAGGCGGGCTTCTATGTAACAAGTCAGCCAACCGGCCGGTATCCCTAAACCAACCGCACACTTTTTTATAAAAAGTTATAAAAGCCCCTTCCCTACCCCTTCCGCTGTGCTGAACCCTACCTCTACAGGAACAACAGCGGCATAAGCGCCACCAGGAAATCCCGCAGGTAGCTCCGCAACAGCTTCAGCGACTTGGTCAGATGATACTCCACGGATTTTTCCGACAGGTTTACCCGCACGGATATTTCGGGTACGGAGTAGTGCTCCAGGCGGCTGAGCTGAAATATTTCCCGTGACTTTTCGGGCAACTTCCGCACGCCAGCTAGTAGGGCGGCGCTTAAGTCCTCGGCAGCCAGGGCCTCTTCGGTATCCGTGTTGGCTTCCGAAAGCGAAATGCGGCAGTACAGCTCGTAGCCGCTCCGGACTTTCTGGGCCTTGATGTAGTTAATAATCCGGTAGCGGATAGCTGAGAACAGGTAGTGCTCCACCTGCTGAATCTGGTGGCTGGCGCGGCGGCTCCACAAATCAGTGAACAGGTCCTGAACCAGCTCCTCGGCTACTTCCCGGCCTTTGAGCTTCTGGTAAGCCACCGTAAACAGCCGGTAGCAGTAGCGCTTGTACAACTCTTCGAACGCGCCTTCCTCATCGGTCCGCATAGCGTCGAGCAGCGCCGCGTCAGGCCAGGAGGCATACATCCGGAGGGAAACAAAAGTCACAGATCAGAGAAATGAACACGGCAGGAATGGCAGCTAATATACTATTTAAGGTTAGATAAATACCAGATATTCATTAAGCTAAATACTCGTTAGTAGCTCTCGACCAAAAGAAAACCCCACCCGGCGCAAAGCCAAGTGGGGTTTTCAAAACTGCGTCGGCTACTCCCGACCGATTAGTAGCGGTACAGATCCGACTTGAACGGGCCTTCCACGGGTACGTTGATGTAGTCGGCCTGCTTGGGCTTCAGCTCGTCCAGCTCCACCCCAATTTTGGCGAGGTGCAAGCGGGCTACCTTTTCGTCGAGGTGCTTGGGCAGGGTATACACTTTGTTTTCGTACTGGTCGGCGTTCTGCCACAGCTCCAGCTGGGCCAGGGTTTGGTTCGTGAACGAGTTCGACATTACGAAGGAAGGGTGGCCGGTAGCGCAGCCCAGGTTCACGAGGCGGCCTTCGGCGAGAATGATAACCTCTTTGCCTTCAATATTGTACAGGTCTACCTGGGGCTTCACCGTGTCCTTGGTGTGGCCGTAGTTCTTATTCAGCCACGCCATGTCAATCTCATCATCGAAGTGACCGATGTTGCAGACGATGGCTTTGTCCTTGAGGGCGCGGAAGTGCTGCTCCGTGATAATGTCGCAGTTGCCGGTAGCGGTTACCACGATGTCGGCTTCCTTGATGGCGTTTTCCATCTTCTTCACCGCGTAGCCATCCATAGCAGCCTGCAGGGCACAGATGGGGTCAATTTCCGTCACGATAACGCGGGCGCCGGCGCCGCGTAGGGAGGCCGCAGTACCTTTTCCTACGTCGCCGTAGCCAGCTACTACCGCAATTTTGCCGGCCATCATCACGTCGGTAGCGCGGCGGATAGCATCCACAGCCGACTCTTTGCAGCCGTATTTGTTATCGAACTTCGACTTGGTAACCGAGTCGTTGATGTTGAAGGCCGGCATGGGCAGGGTGCCGTTCTTCACGCGGTCCAGCAGGCGCAGTACGCCCGTGGTGGTTTCCTCCGACAGGCCCTTGATGTCCGCGGCCAGCTCCGGGAACTGGTTCAGCACCATGTTGGTCAGGTCGCCGCCGTCGTCCAGAATCATGTTCAGGGGCTGGCGCTCCTCCCCAAAGAACAGGGTCTGCTCGATACACCAGTTAAATTCCTCTTCGTTCATGCCTTTCCAGGCGTATACCGGTATACCGGCCGCAGCAATAGCGGCGGCGGCATGATCCTGCGTCGAGAAAATATTGCACGACGACCAGGTTACGTCCGCACCCAAGGCAATCAGCGTCTCGATCAGCACGGCCGTTTGAATGGTCATGTGCAGACAGCCGGCAATACGCGCGCCTTGCAGGGGCTTGCTGTTGCCGTACTCCTCGCGCAAGGCCATCAGACCGGGCATTTCGGCCTCGGCCAAGCGGATTTCTTTCCGGCCCCACTCGGCCAGAGACATATCTTTTACTTTGTACGGAACGTAAGCCGTCGTCTTGGTATCAACCATGATGGTAGTAGCTGGAATGCGTTGTCGCTTTTCAACCGCAAAGATAGCCAAATTGTTACTAGGCCCGAAAGCAACAAGGCCCACCCCAGCAGGAGCAGGCCTTGTTAGCACTTGGTAGGAAAACCAGCTTAGTTGTTCTGGATTATGATGGCCTGCGCCTGCTGAGCGGCGGGCACGCCGGCGCCGGAAATGCCACGCACCACAATGGTGTAAATCTTGCCGGCTTCAAAGTTCTTGGTACCCGTGCCGGAGCCCGTACCATCGCCAACGGCCAGCACTTGCGTGCGGGCAGTGCCCGTGCCGGCGGCAGTGACGCTCAGGCCAAGCGAAGCAGCATTAACCGCCACAAAGCCCGACGCCGTGCCGAAGGCCACGTCCGTGGTCAGGTCCGTAGCCGCCCCACCGGGCACCGGTGAGGGTACGCTGAGTCTGACGGGGGTAGGAGCCCCTACGGCTAGGTGTACCAACCGAACTTTGGCCTGGTTGGCAGCCGGCGCCGACAAGTCGTCGGAAACCGACAACAGGGCCGCGCTACCAATGGTAGCCGTGGGCGAATACACGAATACGGAGTAGTTCCGGTCTTTGGCCACGTTCAGGGCCTGGGTTACTACCGTCTGGCTACCGTTGTTAATCTTCAGGGTAGGCGTGCCCGCGTTTACTTTCAGGTAGCCGCTGCTCTGCCCGTAGTTGAGCTGTCCTATCTGCCTGTCATCGGCCAATGCCGTTACCTGAACATTCGATGAGGCGGCGGCGTGGGAAATCAGCACGTTGCCCTGGTTGGGGGTTGCCGTGTTGTTATCATCGTCGTCGTTGGAGCAAGCCGAGAAAGTTAGCGCCGCCGGCAGGGTGGCCAGCAGCAGGGCCGGACGCAGGAAGGAAGTCAGCGTTTTCATAGAAGGCAGATTAGTGAATTGACCGTCAGAACGAAGGCCCTTGCGCTTTTGTTGAGTAGAACGTGAAATTTCCCTCGGTGAATTGCACTTTTTTCTCGCCTAAGCGCTTAGGTCCCTGAATGATTGTACTCTAGATTTGTACTCATGCATCAGCTGTTTCCAACTCGCTTTTCCGGCGCCGTGCGCCGCACCGTCCTTGCTGCCTCCTGCGCCCTTGGCCTCAGCCTGACGGCGCAGGCACAACAGGCCAACACCATTATTCGCCTGAGCCCTGAGGACAAGGCACGGGGCTTTAACGGGGTTCAGAAGAATTTCTTCTTTACAACGGGCCTGGGCACCACGGAAGGCGAGTACCAGAATGCGGGCTTTTTCGGGCAGCGCCTGCGCCCCTACCTCGCCGGTAATGAGGAAGCCCTGGACAACCTGAACCGCTACCGTCGGCAGAAGTGGCTGTACCTGGCCGAGCGCGCAACGTTTGTGGGTGCAGTAGGCCTGTACAGCCAGCAGGTATTAGCCTTGGATGAGAAACAGCAGTATTTCAACGGTACGCAGCAGGTAGCGGCCGGCGTGGCCATTGCCAGCCTGCTCAGCAACATCTTTATTTCCCGCAACACCAACTCCCACTTTCAGCGGGCCGTGGAAGCCAACAACGCCGGGCTACCGGCCGCCCGCACCGGCGCTGTTCAGCTGCGGCCCAGCGCCGTGGGGCTGGCCGCTAGCCGCACTGGCCGGCCGATGGTGGCCCTTACCTGGAACCTGCGCTAGCCGGCCTGACGTTCTTAACCATTCCGAATCGGGTGTTGCTTCCGTAGCGACGCCTGATTCGGAATGGTTGTTTTAGCTAGTTCCCTTTGCTGGCGTAGCCTGGGGCCGTTCGGCATTGCCGGATTCCTGCTTACGTTTGATTATCCGTTGTTCGGGGTTGGAGCGGACGTTGCACGTCCGGGCCGGCCCTATTTTCGTAGGAAGCCTACATGGAATACCCCCTGCCGGCAGCGGCTCGGCAATACGTTGCGGAGCATTTGCACGACGACCCCGCCCAGCTTGCATTGCAGGCCCGCCGCTACCCCAGCCTCCCCGTCCCGGACTTGGTCCGGCAGATTCAGGCCCGCCAAAAAGCTCGCGCCAAGCTTCCTACCTGGGCCGAAAACCCCGACCTTGTTTTCCCGCCTACCCTTTCGGTTGAGCAAGCCTCCTCGGCCCGCACGGCCGCGTTCAAGGCGTCTCTGGTACAAGGCCAACGCCTGGCGGACCTTACCGGTGGTTTCGGGGTAGACTCTGCCCACTTTGCCGCCAGCGTGGACGAGGTGCATTACGTGGAGCGCAACGCGGCCCTGGCCGATGTGGTGCGGTTTAACTTGGCGCAGTTGGGCATCCAGAACGTGCAATGCCACACCGAGGACGCCGTGCACTTCCTGCGCAACACTCCCGATACCTTCGACTGGCTTTACCTGGACCCCGCCCGCCGGGATACGGCCGCCAAAAAGATTTTCCGCCTTCAGGATTGCGAGCCGGACGTGCTGCGCATTATGCCCTTGTTGCTGCACAAAGGCCGAAGCGTGCTGCTGAAAACCTCCCCCATGCTCGATATTGAGCAGGCGATTCAGGAGTTGCGGCACGTGCGGCGGCTGTGGGTGCTAGCCGTGGATAACGAGTGCAAGGAGGTGCTGTATGAGCTAAGCCCCGAGCCCGCCGTAGACCCGGAACGCTACACCGTGAACCTACTACGCAACGGCCAGCAGCAGGAGTTCCGGCTGAACCGGGCCCGTGAAGCCCGCGCCATTGCCCGCTACGCCGAGCCCCAGCAGTACCTCTATGAGCCCAACGTGGCCGTGCTGAAAGCCGGGGCGTTTCGCAGCATCGGGACGGCCTATGAGATGCTGAAGCTGCACCAGCACAGCCACCTCTACACCTCCGATGTACTGCGCCCCGAGTTTCCCGGCCGCATCTTCCGCATCAAAGCCGTGGAGAAGTACGACGGCCAGGCCCTGCGCACTCACCTCGGCCCCGAAGCCCGCGCCCACGTCACCACCCGCAACTTCCCCGATACCGTGGCCGAATTCCGCCACCGCACCGGCATCCGCGAGGGCGGCGACCTGTACCTGTTTGCTACCACCAATCTGGAAGGCAAGCTCATGGTCTTGGTCTGCGAGAAGCTATAAGCAGTGAGTGAGTGATGAGGTGATGAGGTGAAGAGGTAAAAGAGTGAGAGAATAAGTGAAGTAACTAAACCGTCTGTCATCCTGAACGCAGCGAAGGAGTTTCTCACGCCTGAACAAACCGTTGTTACGAAACTTGTTCAGGCGTGAGAAGCTCCTTCGCTGCGCTCAGGATGACGGGCTTTTTACTCACGACGTCACTACCTCATCACTTCATCACTTCATTACCTCTTCACTCACTCACTCACCTTGCCGGGCTAGTCCAGGGGCTGCCTTTGAGGCGGAAGCGCCAGGGCAGGGCGGCGTCTTCGCCGGCGTAGTCGATGCCCACGCGGGGCGAGGCCACGATGCTGTCCTCCGGTACTACGTCGCCGTGGTCTTCCAGCCAGACAATGTCGCTGGTTACGGGCAGGCCGTAATGGGCGGTGGTAAGGCCAAGGGCTTGCGTGAGCAGGCCGGGGCCGCCAGTGAGGTTGCGGCGCACCTCCGTCAGACCCCGGCGCAGTAGCATTTCCGGAATGCCCACCGTTGGTTCCAGCCCCCGAATCAGCACGGCGTCGGCTTTGCCAGCTTCGTTGGTGATGATGTTAAAAAGCACGTAACGCCCGTAAATCAGGTAAGTGTAGGCCACGCCGCCGGGCTCATACATCACGCGGGTGCGCGCCGTGTAGCGGCCCAGATGAGAGTGGCAGGCCTGGTCGTTGATATGGGCATAGGCTTCCGTTTCCACGATGCGGCCGCCGGTGAGCACCCCGTTGATGCGCGTAAACAGGTATTTGCCGAGCATTTCGCGGGCAATAAGAACAGGATCGGGACGACGGTAAAACTCAACGGGCAGCTTCATGAACGGATGGCGGGAGCTAGGAGCTAGTGGTACCGACTGCTTGCATAAAGGTTACAAAGCCGAGCTTTCTTGCCCTCTATCCTATAGCTTCTCTTTCCGGGCCCAGCTCATCTGGCTGCTCTTCTAGCTTCTTTCTGACTTTGCTGCTACCTTTGCGGCGTAGAGGTGGCCGGACCCCGATTGGGGGGCGAGGCTGAAAAGGGAATCCGGTTTAATTCCGGAGCTGTCCCCGCAACTGTACGCTTCATGAGTCGGCGCGTCATCACCGGCCACTGTTTCACAGGCTCTTTCCTTGGAAGGCAGCCGAAATGGGAAGGCGACGCGCCCGGAGCAAGCCAGGAGACCTGCCTCTGCATTTCCCATGTTCAGCGCCTGCGGAGGAAGGGCGGAGAATGAATGCAGTGGCGGCGCTCAGGCGCGGCCGGATTTTCGTCTGTTTTCGGCCTCGGCTCCGAGGAACCCGCGAGTGGCCCCGCTGCCCGCGCAACCCTGGGGTTTTGAACTGAATTTTTCGATTGCGAAAATTTGGTTCGGAAGATGCATTTTCTGAAGTGGCTGCCCGTAAAGCGGCTGGGCACGCTCCTTGGTAGCGTAGGCCTGCTGCTGGTAGCAGCGCAACCGCTGGCGGCCCAGTCGGCCCTACCCCCCGATACGGCCCGCGCCCAGCGCCTGCCCACCGTGCGCGTGGCCGGTGTCCGGCCCGACCGATTTGCCGTTGGGAGTCGTCGGCTTACCCTGGATTCCCTGGATTTAGTTAATTACCGCACCGGCACGCTTGCTGAGGTGCTGAGCGCCCGCACGGCGCTGTACCTGAAGAATTACGGACCGGGGCAGCTGTCTTCCATTACCATGCGCGGCACCTCGGCCCGGCACACGGCCGTGCTCTGGAACGGGTTCAACATTAACCTACCTTCCCTGGGGGAAGCCGACTTTGCCCTGCTCCCGGCTACGGGCGCTACGCAACTCGATATTCAGCCGGGGCCGGCCAGCGCTACCTACGGCAACGGGGCCGTGGGTGGCACGGTACTGCTTTCCTCGCCGGTACGCTGGGGAGCGGGCTGGCGAGCCGTGGCCCAGGGCGAGTTGGGCAGCTTCGGGCTGCGAGCCGGGACCCTGGAGGCGGGATTTAGCAACGAGAAGCTAGCGGTGCGCACCAGTCTGCTTTACCGCCAGGCCGAAAACAACTTCCCGTACTTCGAGCAGGTAGCTACCGGGCGCGTGCGCCGGGCGCAGGAAAACGCGGCCCTGCAGCAAGCCAGCTTCACCCAAGACCTAACCCTGCGCCTGGGGCAGGGCGGGGAGCTGACCGCCGCCGCGTGGCTAACTGATGCTGACCGCCAGATTCAGCCCGGCATTGGGACCAACAACACCAATGCCCGGGAGCGGGACCAAAGCCGCCGCCTCATGGCCGGCTACCGCCACATCAGCTCCCGCCACGAGTGGGCCGGCCGGGTGGCCTGGTTTGAGGATGTCATCAACTACCGCGACGACGTGAGCGGGCTGAGCGAGTCGAGCGTGCGGACTACCCAGGCCCAGGCCGAGCACACCTGGAACTTCGCGCCCACTGCTACCCTGCGCGTAGGAGCTGAAGCGCAACACTTTGCAGCCCAGGTAGACGGCTACGGCACCCAAGCGCGCACCGAGAACCGCTTTTCCGGCTTTGCCTTGCTTCGCTACGACCCGCGGCCCCGCCTGCACCTTTCCTTGAACGTGCGCCAGGCCGTGTTGCCAGGTCGGCAGGTCCCGCTCACGCCTACCGCCGGGGCCGAATGGGAGGTAGTGCAAGCAGGTCCGCAGATGCTCAGCCTGAAGGCCAGCGCCTCCCGCAGCTACCGTGCCCCCACCCTCAACGAGCGGTACTGGCGGCCGGGCGGCAACCCGGACTTGCTGCCCGAACAAGGCATCGGCTACGAAGGTGGGGTAGTGCACACGCTAGCCGTGCCCACGGCCCACCTGCGGCTGCAAACCGAGCTGACGGCCTACCACCAACTGGTAGACAACTGGGTGCAGTGGACGCCGGGCGCCTCGTACTGGTCGCCGCGCAACCTGCGCCAGGTGCGGGCTCAGGGCCTGGAGGCCAGCAGTCAGCTGAGCTGGCAGTCGGGAGCCTACCAGTTGGCAAGCCGGGCGTCCTACGCCTTTACCCACTCCCAGAAAACCCAGGGCGCCGCTTACGACTCCGACCCTGTGGGCCGACAGCTGCCGTTCGTGCCCCTGCACTCGGCTGCCCTGAGCGTCGATCAGCAGTGGCACGGCTGGCAGCTTACCACCACGCTCACCTTCACCGGCTACCGCTACACCGATGCCTCGGCCACCAGCTTTCTACCTTCCTACCTGCTGCTGAACGCAACGGCTGGCCGCACGCTGGTCGTGGGCCCGAGTTGGAAGCTGCTGGTGCTGGCCCAGGGCTACAACCTCACCAACCGCAGCTACCAAAGCTACCAGAACCGCGCCATGCCCCTGCGGCACGGCGCCCTTAGTTTGCGCGTGCTGTGGCGCTAACCTGTCATCTTTTCCTTAATTCCTTTTTATGAAGTCACTTTCCACCCTCACCAGCCTACCTTACCGGATGCTGCTGGGCGGCGCTGCCACCTTAAGCCTGCTGGCCTGCGACCCAAACAACGACCCGACGCCCACGGAAACGCCCATTGTTACCAAGAGCGTATTCGTGGTGAACGAGGGTAACTTCCTGCGTTCCAACTCCGATATCAGTCTGTTCAGCAAGGAAAGCAACTCCGTTCGGAACCCACTGCTGTTTACCAGCGTCAACAAACGCGCCCTGGGCGACGTGGCCCAAAGCATGGCCATTCAGGACTCGCTGGGCTACATTGTGGTCAACAACAGCAACAAGCTGGAGGTCGTCTCGCTGGCTAGCTTCCGCTCGAAAGCAACCATTAGCAGCCTGAAACTACCCCGTTATTTCGTGGCTGCTTCCGCTGAGAAAGGATACGTTACGGAAACGGTAGCGTATGGCAAAGCCGGGCAGGTTTCGGTTATCAACCTGAAAACCAACACCGTTACCAAAAGCATTCCGGTGGGCATGCAGCCCGAGCGTTTGGCCGTGGTGGGCAACCGCCTTTACGTGACCAACAGCGGCGAAAACACGGTCACGGTACTTAACACCACCACCGATGCCGTGGAAGGCACTATTCCGGTGGGCGACTCGCCGAACAGCGTGGTGGTGGACCGTAACAACAACGTGTGGGTGCTGAGCGGTGGCAAGGTGGTGTACAACGCCGACTACTCCATCGACTTCACCCGCACTACCAAGGGCAGCCTTTCGCAGATTACGCCCGGTCAGCTCACGGCCAAAACCCGGGAAGTGGAGGTAAATACCAGTTCCCCGGGCCGCCTGACTATCAATGGCCGCCGCGACCAGCTCTACTACACCTACCGGGGGGGCGTGTACACCCTGGCCATCGACGACGACAAGCTGCCGACTACCCCGCTGATCCGGCGCAGCTTTTACGGGCTCGGCGTGGACCCACAGGATAACACGATTTACGGCGGCGTCGGCTCCTTCACGGCCGCCGATAAAGTAATCCGCTACCGCAGCACCGGTGCCGCCATTGATTCGTTCACGGTCGGCATCGGCCCTAACGGATTCGTGTTCTACTAACGTTGTTCTAGGTTCTTAACCGAGAGTTCCAGAAGACGGACATTACCCAACGCAACAGCGCCGGCTCCCTCACGAGGGAGCCGGCGCTGTTGCGTTGAGGAGCCTTAAGGCCGAGGGAATTTAGTCGGCCAGGCCGTCGTTGTTACGGTCTTTGCGGCTGGCGCCGTCTTCGTACACTTGGCGGCCGGTAGGAACTTTCATGGTATCCCGGTTCATGCCGGAGGTAGCCGAATCGGCGGCGGGGTTCTGGCTGGGCATGTTGGTATCCATGCCCAGGTCTTTGGCGTCGCCGCGTTCAACGTTGGTATCCCCGGCTTTGTCGCCAGTATCACAGGCGGTGAGGGAGGTAGTAAGCAGCACAGCAGCGGCTATTGCGCGAAGGAAAGAAGCGGTTTTCATGGGTCGGGTTAGGAAGAGGGGTAAGACGTATAGTATTTTGGCCTGTACGGCTGACCGCGCCACTGGTTTTTTGCGTATGAGTATTTCCTATGCTTGCTACCCTTGTTCCACCGCCAAAACACGCCCTCCTTATGCTTTGTTGTTACAGCTGACTGCTTCCCTGCGCCGGCCGCTCCTGGTTGCTGAATAGGACAGACGTTTATCTTTGTCTACCTTTTGCCGTTACCATGACCCGTCCTACGCTTCCTGCTTTTGCCTCCACTCCCCTGCTGCGGCGGGCCGCCATCCTGGCGGGAGTTAGCTTTTTGCTGGCGTTGGCGCTGGTAGGCTACCTGTTCGGAGTGCAGGACAACTTCTTTGGCCGGCTATTCAGTGCTTTTTTCGTATTTTTCTGGCTACTGGCCGTAACCTTCCTCGGGGTTGTGCCCTTTGTGAATTGGGCGGCTGCCAGCTGGTTTGGCAAGCAATGGGCCGAAGCGCCAGCGGAACCCGCACGGCGCCCCCGGCCCAACCCAAACTCGACTACTACTCGTAAACCCACGCGGACCGCAACGCGGCTGAACTCAACTCAACATCCGTGAAAACGACGCTTCTCCACATCAAAAACATGGTTTGCCCACGTTGCATCGACGCCGTGCGCAGCCTTCTCGAACAAGCTGGCTACCATCCTACCGACGTAACGCTGGGCCAGGCGCAACTTGATCAAAGCACGCCGGCTGACCCGGCTTCCGTAGCGCCCATGCTGCGCGAGGCGGGTTTCGATGTGCTGATGGGCCGCGCCGATCAGTTGACCGAGCAAATCAAAAGCGCGCTGGTAGAGTACTTGGAGCATTTGCGCACCGCGCGTATGCCGCTCACTACCTCAGCCTTCCTCACTGACCGATTTGCCGCTACCTATTCTCACTTGAGCAAGGTGTTTTCTCGCACGGCTAATCTGACCATCGAGAAGTACCTGATTCGCCTCAAAATTGAGCGGGTAAAAGAAATGCTGAGCTACAACGAAATGACGCTCAGCGAAATTGCCGAGCAAATGCGCTACAGCTCCGGCCAGCACTTAAGCAACCAATTCCGCCAGGTAACCGGCCGCTCCGTGAGTGAATTCCGCCGCGACCTGATGCCCAAGCGCCTCTCGCTGGACCAACTGGCGTAGCCTAGGCCCAGACCCAACGAAAGCGTAGGCCGCTCCCTCATCCAGTTCGGACAAGGGGAGCGGCCTACGCTTTTTGCGTTGTTGCACCAGCGGAACCGGGGCGGGACTTACGCGGTTACGGGCACCTCTGGCGTCGTATCTTTGTTGTCCGCTCCTGACCCCGTGCTGCCGTGTCCGCTTCGCTTCGCATCCTGCTCATTACCCCGCCGCTTACCCAGCTCAACACGCCCTACCCGGCTACGGCCTACCTGAAGGGGTTTCTGGGCGGGCGCGGCTACCAGGTAACCCAGGCCGACTTGGGCTTGGAGCTGGTCTTGAAGCTGTTTTCCAAGAAAGGATTGACTCGGGTATTTGCCGAAATTGAGGCCGGCGCCTACTCGCTCAGCGACAATGCCCGCCGCATGCTGCGCCTGCAGCAGAGCTACCTGAGTACCATCGGGCCGGTCATTCGCTTTCTGCAGAACAAGGACAACACGCTGGCTCCGCGCATCTGTCACTCGCGGTTTCTGCCCGAGGCCAGCCGCTTCGATACCATTGCCGACCTGGAAACGGCCTTTGGCACCATGGGCCTCACCGACCAGGCCCGCCACTTGGCCACGCTCTACCTGGAAGACCTCGCCGACCTGATCAAAGAAACGGTGGGCCCGCAGTTTGGCTTTTCGCGCTACGCCGAGAAGCTGGCTATGTCCGCTACCTCGTTTGACGGCCTGCACGAGGCCCTGCAAGCTGCGCCCAACCTGCTGGACCGCATGCTGCTGGAGCTGCTGGATGAACTGGTGACGCGGGTGCAGCCCGAGGTAGTGGGTTTCACGGTGCCGTTCCCGGGCAATTTGTACGGGGCTCTGCGCCTAGCGGGGCGCGTCAAGCAGATCAGCCCGGCTACCAAAACGCTTATGGGCGGTGGTTACCCTAACACCGAGCTGCGCAACCTGCGGGAGCCCCGCTTCTTTGACTACATCGACTACCTGACCCTGGACGACGGCGAAGGGCCCTGGCTGCGCCTGCTGGCATGGCTGGGGGAAGGCAGCAAGGCGGCAGCTGAGCCCCTCCTGGAGCATCACGCAGAGGTAGAACTGCAGTACCTAGCCAGTGGGGTAGGTAGTGGCAACCCAACGCTGGCCGGCGCAATGATGGGTTCCGTGCTGCCGGGCACTCCGCAAACGCTACCCTTACCGCTGCAGCGCACCTTTCTGCGGAATGCGGCGGGCGAAGTGGAGTACATCAACCAGCCCTTCCCGGATGTGCCCCACCCCGAAGTGGGCACGCCAGACTACTCCGATTTGCCGCTGACGGAATACCTGTCGGTCATTGAGGTGCTGAATCCTATGCACCGGCTGTGGAGCGACGGGCGCTGGAACAAGCTGACGGTGGCCCACGGCTGCTACTGGAAACGCTGCTCCTTCTGCGACGTCACGCTGGACTATATTTCCCGCTACGAAACGGCCCCCAGTACCCTGCTAGTGGACCGCATCGAGCAAATCATTGCCCAAACCGGCCAGACCGGCTTCCACTTCGTGGATGAAGCGGCCCCGCCCCTGGCCCTGCGCGACTTGGCCATTGAGCTGCTCAAGCGGCGGGTGAGCATTACGTGGTGGGGCAACATTCGCTTCGAGAAAACGTTCACGCCCGACCTGTGCCGGCTGCTGGCGGCCAGCGGCTGCATTGCCGTGAGCGGGGGCCTGGAGGTAGCCTCCGACCGGCTGCTGGCCCTCATGGAAAAAGGCGTAACCATTGCCCAGGTGGCCCGCGTGACGGATGGCTTCACCCAGGCCGGCATCATGGTCCACGCCTACCTGATGTACGGCTTCCCTACCCAGACCACGCAGGAAACGGTTGATTCATTGGAAGTGGTGCGGCAGCTGTTTGCGGCGGGCATTGTGCAGAGCGGTTACTGGCACCGCTTCTCCATGACGGCTCACTCGCCTGTGGGCAAGAATCCGGGGAAGTACCAGGTAGCGGCCATCGGACCCGAGCCCGGCCCCTTCGCCTGGAATGACCTGTGGCACGACGACCCCACCGGCACCGACCACGAAGCCTTCGGCCCGGGCCTGGCCAAAGCCCTGTACAACTACTTGCACGGCGTGGCGCTCCAGGAGCCGCTCAGCTTCTGGTTTGACTTCCGGACGCCCAAGCCCACCGTGCCGCGCCACCTCATTCAGCAGGCCCTGCAGGAACCAGCCAAACCCGATGCCGCCCGCCCTAACAACCGCCTGTTCTGGCTGGGCAACGCGCCGGAGCTGCGCTACGAGCCGGCCAAAAAAGGCCAGCGGGCCATCCTGACTTTTTATGAGCAGGCCGAGGACTTCGAGGTGAAAGTGCCGGCAGTGCTGGGGCCCTGGCTGCACGAGCTGCTCACTACCCTCGCCACCGACCACGATACCAAGGTGTTGCTGAAAGATGCGGCTACTTCCTACCCCCCTGCGGCCGGCCAGCCCTGGGAGCAGTTTCTGTTGTCGCCGGGGTGGCAGTTGCTGCGCGAAAAGGGGCTACTGGTGCTGTAAGGGCAGCGTTTAAGGTTGCTAACGAAGTTGCCAGATACCCGTACGTACGCCCAAATTGGCTGCTGTCTTGGTGCTATTTGTTGCGTAGGTGCCTGCCTTGCTGAGCTCAGACCGACTATTGGGTGTCAGCACTCTCTACCCGCCGCCAAGATATGCCCTTACCTCTCTTAGTGGCCCGGCTAATTCGTGACCTTACGCAGCCATTCGGTAAGGCCGTCCCAGTAGCCAGGCGCGGGCTTGGGCCATTGCCACTGCCCATCGGCACCTAGTTTGCCGGGCTGAACAAAGTCGGCGGTGGCTTGCGGATACGTGCGAATTTGCGTCCCGCGACGATTCCCGAGCACGGAGCGCAGGCGCCGGGTGCTTTCGCGCACGTTTAGGCTCGTATCGAGGCCAGCGTACAGGGCCAGCACAGGGATGCGCTGCTGGCTAAGTGGTTGATATTGGCTGGCCTCGTCCCGGGAAGCGGCGGCTACTGACTCCAGGACCACGAAAGCGGCCGCCGGCCGGGCGCGAGCCGCTGCTCCCGCTACCTGCGGCACCACGGAGCCGCGGGCCCAGCACCCTACCCGCCCGGAATCAACTGCCGCCTGCCGGCGCAACGTAGTCAGGGCTGCCGCCGTGGCATAATACGCGCTGGAATCGGGGGTAGCAGTTGGGGATGGGGTGGTTACGACCATGGTAACGAAGCCCCGGCGGGCCAGGTAAGCGGCGCGGGCCTGGGCGGCAGCCTGGGTTTGGGGTACGGTCAGCAACGCCACGGCAGGATGCAGTCGGAGCGTATCGTCGGGCAGCAGAAGCCGCGCGGCCTGGACGCGGCCGGCGTAGCGCACCGTCAGGCCCTGCTCCCGGAAGCCCCGCGGGCCTGCCTCGCCCCGCCGCACCCACACAAAATCAGCCCGCACACTGTCGAAGCTCAGCAAGCCACGCAGAAAGTCGCCTTCCCGTATGGCCTGAATGCTTATGCCGCCAGCTTGCCCGGCTTGCTGCTCCAGGCGCAGTTGGGGCTCCTGATACGTGAGGCGGTCGGCTTCAAACTCGAGCCCAGGTAACTGCGGAAAGCTTACATCGGCCTGGAGCTTGCCCGGAGACACTTCGCGCAAATCCAGGCTTACCCGCAACTCGCTGCCTTGGTAGCTGACGGGGCCTTCGTAGTGGCCAGTAGGCAGCGGCACCTGAGCCTGCTGGCCGCCGCCTGCATCATTGGAGCAAGCAGCCAGCAGTACCGGCAGGCCCCACACTGCAGCAGAGGCAAGAGAACAGACGGGCCGTAGTGGTTTCAACGCAAGCAGGCTAGGTAGACGACAAGCTAAAGGTACGCGGACACGGGTAGAAGATGCGCGAGGCGGTTTACCGCGTAACAGAACACCACGCAGGAGCTGTTACAAGCAATTTTTACTGTAGCCCTTTGCGCAGAATCAGGTCAGTTTGCTCGTCGGAGCCTACGGTAAACGGGTGGGTACCAACCTGCTTAAACCCAAAGCGGCGGTAGAATTCCAGGGCCCGGGCATTTTTCTCCCAAACCCCCAGCACCACGGCTCGGCTTCCTTGCTGGCGAGCTTCCTCAATGGCGCGGCGCATCAGGGCCGCGCCCAAGCCGGTACCAATCCAGTCTTGGCTCACGTACAGCCGTTCCACTTCCAGCCGGTCCTCGGGGGTTTTGTCGGGGTCGAGGCCTAGGGTTGAGTGCAGCTTCAGCTTCGCGTAGCCGACTACCTCTTGCACCAACTGTGCCAGCAGAAACACGGTATTGGAGTCCTGTAGCTCGCTTAGTTGCTTTTCCGGGCTGAAGGTAGCCGCCTCGTAGGCCGCCATATCCTCGGGGGCATTTTGCGCCGCGTACGTTTCATGAAACAGGCGCTGGCCTAGCTCAGCTAATTGGGCGGCCGTAGCCGCGTTGCGCTTGGCTACCAGAATACGGAGCGGAGAGGTCATAACAGGGAAACCAAATCAAAGGAGAGCGGCAAAGGTAAGGCCCCTAATCCACGGTATCGTTGCCGCGCCGCTCGCGCCAGCCGTAGCGCAGCATCATGATGGCCGCTACCAGCATAGTCATGCTTATCACTAACCGGCCCGAACTGAGGGCATCGGGGCCTAACCGCTCGTATTCATAATAGACCACGCCTAGCCGCAAGCCAACGCCCAGCAGCAACAAAAAGCCGGCAATCAGAAACAGCCAGCCAACCAGGCGGCGGGTAGTAGGCGGAAGAGGCCAAGACATAAGCAAGCAGCAGTTGAAGCCGGCGCCCGTGCGCCGCTAAGGAAAACAGTACCGTATGAAGCTGAAGGATACGCAGGTAGTTGGAATTTGATTTTCCCGGCGTACTTTTGCCTTACCACGCGGGAGTAGCTCAGTTGGTAGAGCATCAGCTTCCCAAGCTGAGGGTCGCGAGTTCGAGCCTCGTTTCCCGCTCATTGTGAATCAGCCACTTATGCTATTGCATAGGTGGCTGATTTGTTTTTGGGTTATACTATGGATTATACAAGCCTTCGGCTGGCTCTCTTTAAGGCCGCCACCAAGCCGCATAACTATCTTATTCCGATGCCGGGACGGCATCCTCTGTAGGCAAGTACTGAATAGAATATTCAACCCGCTCGCCGCTGTAACGCTTACGCAACCAAGCGTTGCGGCTCACGTCAATCCACTCGTTGAGGCGGCCGGTAACCGGCTCCCACCGGCTATCATGAGTGTACTGCTCACCTGCTGGGTTATCTGGAGCGAAAGAGAACGACACCTGCGCCAGCATCCCGTGCTCGAAAGTAAACGCCTGCAAAAGTGCAGGTGACCCCGATTCAGATGGTTCAAAAATCAGTACGCGGCGCTCGTCAGTGCCCGTATCGCTGCGCACGAGCCACCCCGGCTTAGACTGAATGTGGCTTTTAATCCATTCAGCGTCTTGAAACCAACCAAATGCTTGGTTAACAGGCATGTTTCGAGCCGCTGCAATGCGGGCGTATGGGGTAATTTGGGCAACGGTAGGCAACGAAGCCAGCAGCAGGAGTATAAATAACAGGCGCATAACTGCTTTTGATAGAGGCCTGGAAGATAGCAAACCACTAATAATGTAACAACCTCGCTAATCAGTGGCTTAGGTGTGGGTCTGTTCAACGACCTAGCCCCTCAATCTAACAGCATTGGCCCCAAAAGGGATATTGAACCTATAAAACGGGGTGGGTCTGTTTGCGCACCCACACCTTACCCTCCCTTGTTTATTCAAGCTTCTACTGCCCTATAAGGCACGGAAGTAAAAGGCTTATCTAACGATCAGCATTGTAGTAGCTTCTACTTATAGCAGAAGATATAAAGGCCGTTGTTCTGTGTATGCCTCCACTCGCTAGGCAAACCTGTACTTTTTTACCTTTTTGCTAGTGCTGCTACATGCGTATACAATACACTATGTTTCGGCTCCTTCATTAGCATGCTCAAATGTGCCTTTACTCGCTAAATTCAAGTTTTTTCACACAAATACATAACCGCGTCCCAGGTGGCAACTATGCACAGCCTGAAACGCGGTTATTAAGGGGTATTTCTTGGCCTGATTAGGCGGCTTTCTGCACTTCTTCGGCTAAATAAGGCCCCGGCAGCATACGGTTTATTACCTTTTCGAAGCGGCGGAAGGCTTCCCCAATGGTTTCGGCGGCCTCCGTTTCAAAAGGTTTTCCAGCCACAAGTATTCGGCACCAATACACAGGCCTATACTTCTCATCTTCGCACAGTGCCTCAGCACAATAAGCTTGCGCCGTTACAGTAGGCACAGAAGCGACTACTACTTCAACAACTGCCCTGAGCACGTCTATGGGAGCCATCGTTTGCGGTGTCCCTAACTTAAGTAGGTAGTCCCATCCATCCGTAACTCGTCGGCCGCTCTTGCACCAGCGCTCTATCTTCTCTTTGTAGGTGCCGTGCGCGGTGGCAGCCTGCCTTGAGCTGCCGAATACAGCTAACGGCGTTTCATAGTACAGACTTGGCTTGTTACGTAAACCAGTAGCTACAGCATGCCGACAGTTCTCGCTGTGCGTCATCCACTCCAAGTTGTCCTTGTGGTTATCGGTTTTACAAGAGTTGCGGTGATTAACGGTCAACTCGGCCGCCACTTTCCCTTTAGGCAAGGGTAAGAAGACTAGTGCAACCACTCGATGTACGAGAAATGGTTTACAAGTACCATCACCTGTATGTAAGCGCACTGTTAGGTAGCCGCGCCCATTGTCGCCAGGACGCATGATTACAGGCCGCTTGGGCTTAACCAGTGATAGGACGGTGCCGCATGGACTGATAAAGTAGCGCGGCGCAAGAGAGAATTGATAAAAGGGTTTTCCGTTATACAGGAGAGGTAACATGTGGGCAAGGCTATGCCAAGACGCCCGATTTCGAGGCGCTTAGCGGGTTGAAATAATCTGTGGATTGTGGCCGTGCAGGGAGATTCCTGACGGCGCGGGGGCACCTTACGACCTGCGCGCTACGCTTGCGCCATCCTCACTCCGCTTTGCTGCGTTGCGGGTGGCTGAGACAAGGTTTTTGACTGGTTTGGTAGCGCGGTTTTGGGCGAGTGGTGCAGGTGGGTTTCCTATTGATTACAAGGGGCGGAAATCACCGTCACTTTTGACCATCGACGGGCAGCGGTCCTAGCACCTGTGCCAGCTCTCGCGCTAGTACTTCGTCGTAGGGATGCGGCTGCTTGCGCTCCTGTAGTAACTGCTTGGCCCGACTGTAATTGCGCTCATAGGTGCGACGCGTCTGCGTACTGCGCATGGTTTCCCAAAAGGCCGTATCAGTTGCCAAGTGCAACAGTTGTGCGTCGGATAGGCTTAGGCCGTCGTAGTTCATATGCTGCCGTCGGTGGCTTAGGTTCCAGTGTTTTCGCACGTCGGCTGCTAATGCTTGTAGCACCTCTGGCTTGGGCAAGTCGGCTAGCGTCAAGCCAGGCAGTTTAGTCAAGGTTTGCAGCGGGCGCGCCCGTAGGTACTTGACTTCGTAGCGCAGCAAATGGGGCGGCCCATCCTTCGACAACGGCTGACCTTGTAGGCGGGAGTATTCACCCTTGTCGTATGCCTTAATTCGATAGTCGGCATGGTGGGCGTTGTACAGCAGCGGACGCGTTGCCTTGGGCGGCGGGTTCATGGCCGTAAACGGCGCTTTCTTGTGGCTTGTAAGACTCTCAAGAAACCGGCGTGGCGACTTAGCCAAGGGAATGTTTATCCCCGCTTCTAGGCCACATATGGACAACCGTTCGGGCGGCAAGTCTACAGCCGCTGCCAACTTATTGCAGGCCGTCAGTACTTGGTCAGCCGTGAACCGCCCTAGGTTGTTGCCGTGCGCGAAGCTGTGCAGCGAACCGCGCCCGACGAGCCGCTTGGTAGCGTTGTAGTAGTCCCACCGGATGCCCCGATGCTGCGCCCGTATGCTGCCTCGTTCGTTTTCTTCGCCCGTGCTGCCGACGTAGGCCGGGGCACGGGCTAACCGCTCTACGGCTTCTGGGTCGTTTAGCAAGCACACCCATATCCGAATCTCGTCTATCATAGCGAGACAGGCTGCTTAGTGCTGAGCCTTTACCTCACGCTTGCCCTCGGCCAGCCAAGCAAGCAACTCAGTGCGGCTAAAGCTAAGTCGACCGCCTCTCTTCATCACAGGCAACTTACGCTGTGAGCAAAGGGCATAGATACGCGGCTTCGAGAGGCGTAGTATCTCCTGTGCAAGTTCAATACCGCCTACAGCAGGCGGCTCCGGTGTAATGTTTTGGGCTAGAGCCCGATTTACCATCTGCTTCAACTCATCAAGTTGGGCTTGGATGGTGTCGAATGGATTCTGCATAACCTGTCTGAGTTGTTGACAGGTCAAAGTTGATTAGGGCTTAGCAGCGTCTATTACCAACTTGGTAGAATAGGTAAAACAGGTAGAAAGCCTATAAATGAGCACTCATTAGTTATATCTTTTTATTGCCTCGATTTGACTAAGCATTCTTCTGAAAACAAGTGCCTTTGAGCCAGTAAACTGATTTGTATCGGTAAAGTCTTTTAGGTCGTCCAGGGTCTCTCTACTAGTTGTACCGGGGAAATCATTTGCATCAAACCATCTAATTACTTCAGGTGGACTACCGATAAGTAAACCTCGGCTACTTAAAGCAACTAGTGCGGTTGCCCATTCTCCGGCTTTGCTTTTCCCACTAAGTTTAGCTCCCTCAAATAGCTTTCGTACTTGAGTCAAGTCTATGCCTTTAAGCTGAGCATGTTTGGCTTTACTTGATTTGGCATTCTGCTTAGTCTCTTTGACATTACCCTTCGGCGTATTAGTGTGCGCAGCGTTACTTTCTTGTAAGCCTTGTGATAGTATCTTCCGGTGTTTACTCTTGTCACCAAGCACCCCGCTTAGTGTATCTACTTCATCTATTAGTTTCTCATACAGCTTAGATACAAACTGCCGAACGTCTTCTATTGTCTGCTCAACTAGTTCTCCGATGTGGTTTCCTGGAATCCATTCTAAAGAGTCGAAGTCATTTAGGGCAGCTCCAACCAGTTCGGCACGGCCTTCAGGAGTCGGAATAGAGTCAACAGCGGCTTCTAACTCGCGCTTAAAGTCATAGGCAATGGTGTCCAATTCCCGGTCTACTTTCTTTCGTTCGTCTCTTGTGCTAGGCTCATCCCTAAATTCCTCTACTACTGGCTCAGGAAATGGCAACGTGTAACTGATGAGTCCTCTGTGCTTGAGATTCTTTACTAATTCAGCCAATGCAAGTGAGGGCTCGTCGCTACCTTCCGTGCAACTCCGCATTTTCTCGTCGTGGCCTTGGTAACAAAAGAAGTAATGTGGCCCAGCATAGTACGCCGCCGAGTACTCGTTTTCAACATATAATTCTAAGCTTGCCAAAGTAGGTGTAGCCGCAAGTATCTTGTCGCATTCGGCCTGCACTTCTTCTAGCTGCATCGGCAACGCTCCACTGACTTTGAGCCTTCTACCAGCAATAATTTCCGCATGGAGCATAAAGTCACGAAATAAGGGGTGGCAAGTGATTTCCATAAATGTTGTGATGTATAGCTACAGGTTTCTTAAAGCAAGCTATCAAAGGCTGAGTCTATTATATCAGAAGCAAAGGAATCCAAGTACACGGCCGTAACCGCTTCCGATTTGTGGCCCATCAACTGTGAAATAACCGCTGTGCTGTTGCCGTCCTGCTTGAGTGTTGTTGCCATGCTGTGCCGTGCCACGTAGGTAGTGAGAGGCGTAGCAATACCGGCTTGCTTCCCTAGCTCTTTCAAGTCCTTGTTAACCTGCCCCAGCACTTTGTGCAGCCGGTTCTTGATCTGCGTTGCGGCTTGGTGCTTGCGCGAGTCTAGCACGGGAAATACGTAGCTAGCGAGTCCAGCGAAGGTAAACGGCCTATAGGCAGCAACTATAGTGGCAGCAGGAGCCAAAAGCTTAAAGGCGAACTTACCGCCCGTTTTCTGCCTGACGTAGCTTAGGCGCTGCGGGCGGCCATGCTCGTCGGTGCCGGTTAGGTCTTGCCAACGGAGTTGCGCTAGGTCTACGAAGTTTATGCCGCCACAATAGAACGAGAACAGGAACACGTCCTTTGCCAGCCCTTGCCGGTCGGTAGCTGGCTGCAACGCTTCAAGCTTGCGCAGCTCGTCACGGGAAATAGCACGCTTCGCCGTAGTCACATCAAACTTGCCTACCTGGAACTTGCGCCGCTCTGTTACCGTGCGGGCAAAGGGGTAATTCTCTGCCTTCGCCAGCTCCGCATCAATAGCCTTGTTCAGTACGGCCCGCAACGTGCGGAACCGAAGCGAGAGGGTAATTTCCTCTACACCCGTAGCGCGTAACGTGGCCTCCCACTCATTGCAAAAGGTAACAGATACCCGGTCAAAGGGAATATCATGCTGTTTCACCCACGCGGCTTTCTCTACCTCTTGCCCCTTCCCTAACGGCGGCTCTGGCGCGCTGTACTCGGCACCGATAAACTTAGCGAGTTGGTTTGCCAAGTCGCGGTACACACCTGCATTGCCTACCTGCCCCGCTGCTACCATGCCTACGGCTAGTTCTTCTATGTACGCCAGCAGCTTTACCCGCCGCTGCGCTTGGCGGCCCTCTATAGCCTTTTTGAATACTGTTTCCGCGTCGTGCTGCTCATCGTTGCCAGCGAGTGTAGTTGCAGCTTCTTCGTATTTCTTCCGCCAGCCATCTAGCTTGTCCAGCAAGTCTTCCCGCAACTTGTCCGGGTAGGTACGGCGTATTTCTTTCTTAGTAGCGTTCCAGTGCTTAGGGTGCAAGCTCAAGCCTGTGTAGCGGTATACTTGCTTGCGGTTCTTCGTTACGCGCACCACGAACGGATGCGAACCGTCGGCCAGCGTCTTGCTAGTGAAGTAGACGATCTTAACCGTGGCTTTTCCCTCTTTGTGTTCGGTGGTTTTGCTGCGCATAATGTATAACCCGGATTATACAGCGGGTTATACAAACATAACAGACGCTGCTATACTAACAACAAGCCACAACAAGAAAAGCGCGCTTAATCAGCTTATTACGCCATAAACGATAACAAGTAAACACCCGTAAAAACGGCCTACACATAGCTTCCCAAGCTGAGGGTCGCGAGTTCGAGCCTCGTTTCCCGCTCATAGAAAAAGCCACTTGCTTTAATAGGCAAGTGGCTTTTTCTATGCCTTAGCTCGCGGATAATTTGCTTCACGAAAGCACTGGTTAGTCAGGCCGCGCCAGTGGTAGCGTAAAGCTGAAGGTGCTGCCGCTGCCCAGCTCACTTTCCACCCACAACTGCCCGCCCTGGCTGCCGATAAACTCGCGGGCGATGCTCAGGCCCAGGCCCGAGCCGCCCTTGTAGCCGCTCTGGTTGGGAATCTGGACGAAGCGCTGGAAGATTTTTTCCTGATACTGCGGGGCAATGCCGGGGCCGTGGTCCTGCACGCTGATGCAAACCTGGGGCTGGGCCTCGGCGGTGAGGGCGGCCCGGATGTGAATCTGCGCCTGTTCCGGGGAGTAGCGAATGGCGTTGGCCAGCAGGTTGAGCAGCACCCAGGTCGTTTTCTCGATGTCGGCGCGCACGGGGGGTAGGGTGTCGGCCACCTGGAGGTCGAGGGTGAGCTGCTTGGGCTGGAGCTGGAGCTGAATGGTCGCGGCGGCAAACTGCACTACCTCCGTCACGCGGGCTGCCTGGAAGTTGAGCTGAATGTTGCCCGACTCCAGCCGCGACACGTCAATCAGCTCCCCCACCAGCCGCAGCAGGCGCTGGTTTTCCTGCTTGATGGTGACCAGAATGTTCTGCTGCTCCTCGTTCACGGGCCCGACCTTGCCGTTTTGCAGCAGCTTCAAGCTGAAGTTGATGCTCGACAGCGGCGTTTTCAGCTCGTGCGACACGGTAGCCAGGAAGTTCGACTTGGCCTGATCCAGCTTCTTGTACTCCGACACGTTGCGCAGCGTCAGGATGGAGCCCACGAACTCCATCTTGTCCAGGGCCTCGTTGAAGCTCACCACGTCGTTGACGCTGACGCGGTAGTAAGCTTCCTCGTCGTGCTGGGCCAGGGTGAGCACGGGGGCGGCCTCGGTGGGGCGCTGGGCGGCGGGGGTATCCAAGTGGCGCAGCAGCTCCCGGAACAGGTCGTTCTGCTGGGCTATTTCCTCGGCGGGGCGGTTCAGGAGTTGCTCGGGGGGTAGGGCCAGCAGCTGCTGGGCCACGGGGTTGGCCAGAATCAGACGGCGATTTTCGTCCACCAGCAGCAGGCCTTCATCAAGGTTGTTGACGAGGCTGACCATGCGGTTGCGCTCGGCCAGCAGCTGGGCCAGTGTGGAGGTGCGGTAGTCCTGCAGCTGCACCAGCAGGCGGTTGAAGGCCCGCGCTACGCCCCCAAACTCGTCGTGGCTTTCCACCGGAATGGAGTTGGAGTAATCCTGGTGGGTCGCGTTTTCGATGCTGGCCGAGAGCTTGCGCAGCCCACTCACGGCGGCCTCGGGCACGCTCAGCACGAACAGCAGGCAGGTCAGGACCGCAAACGTGAGCAGGGCCAGCACGTAGCCGCTCTGCTCGGTGGCCAGGCGGTTGGCGGCTTCGTTCTTGCGCGTGAGGGCCTGAGTGTTCAGATTCACCATGCGGTACGTAAGCTGCCGCAACTGGCCCATGTGCGCGTTCCAAAGTTGCGGCGCCGTGGTATCGGAGGCCAGATACCGCTCCGTGGCAGTCAGCTCACTGAACAAGGAGTCTACCACCTGCTGCTCGCCGGGCTCGGTCACGTTGCCGGCCTCGCGGGCCAGCAGTTGCTCAAACCGGTGCTTGGCTTGCGTGTCCAGTGGTGCCTCCTGCGCCTGCAGCCGGTCGAGGGCCCGCAGCATCTGCTGACCTAATTCTACGGAGTACAGGTTGTCTTGCAGTACGTTGCGGGCACTGCGGTCCAGGCGATTGAGCGAGTACAGGGTAAACGCGCTAACACCCAGCAGCAGGAGCAGCATGGTCAGGAGTGCCAGCGTGATTTTGGTTTTGAGGTTCATGAGCAGTGGCGCGAAGCGGCGGGGCTTCGCGTGTCATTGAGCAAAAAATCGTTGCGCGCGCCGGCCGCTGCCAGTCATGCAACGGAACGCGAAGCCGCGCGCGCCATTAGTAGGTCACCAGAAACAAGTCCAGGTCGGTATCCGTCTGGGCTACGGCTTGAATCAGAGAGGTAGTAATACCGCGGCGGGTCAGGCGCTGCCACCAGCCTTTCTCCCGCGTGACACCGCAAATAAGCAGGGTAGCACCTTTTTCCTGGGCCACGCGCAGTATCTCCATCACCACCTCCTCCGACTTCACCCGCAGAATCTGCCCGCCCAGCTCGGTGGCCAGTTGCAGATTGTGCAGCAGGTGGCGCTGGGTGGCCAGCCCCACCCGGTCGGCCGCTTCGCGGGCGGTTTGCACGTAGAGCACGTACCAGGTGGCCGTCCCCAGGCGGTCAGCGAGGCGGGAGGTTTTGCGGATGATTTCGCGGGCGGCCGGAGCGTTGGAGTTGATGCAGGCCAGCAGCCGGTCGTGGTTGCGGCGCGGGGCGGGCACCGCGGCCGCGCCCGTGTCAATCTGGCGGCTGAGCTGCCCGGCCACTTCCCGCAACGCCAGCTCGCGGAGTTGCAGCAAGTTTTCGGGCTGAAAGAAATTGCGCAACGCCGTGGGCACCTTCTGCGGGTCGTAGATTTTGCCTTCCTCCAGGCGGGCCCGCAACTCGGGCACGGTCAGGTCCACGTTTACTACCTCGTCGGCCAGCTTGAGGAGCTGGTCGGGCACCCGCTCGGCCACGTCCTGGCCCGTAATACGCAGCACCTGGTCGTGGAGGCTTTCCAGATGCTGCACGTTCACGGCGGTAATCACCGAAATGCCCGCCCGCACCAGTTGCTCCACATCCTGCCAGCGTTTCTCGTTCTCGGAGCCCGGCACGTTGGTGTGGGCCAGCTCATCGATGACCACCACCGCCGGCCGGCGCTGCCGGATGGCCGCCACGTCCATTTCCTCCAGCAGGCGGCCCTTGTAGAAGATGTTTTTGCGCTTGATCAGGGGCAGGTCCCGCAGCTGGGCCACGGTGCCGGCCCGGCCGTGGGTTTCCACGTAGCCCAGCACCACATCCACCCCGTGCTGGCGCAGCTCCCGGGCCTCCTGCAGCATGCGGTAAGTTTTTCCTACCCCCGCGGCCAGCCCGATGTACACCTTCAGCCGCCCGCGCCGCGGCTCCCGCACCAGCCGCAGAAACCGCTCCGCCGATTGGTCGCGCAGCTGAGAGTCATCGTTGGGAGGCGTCATGGGGGTAGGGTGTTAGTCAGGGTTTGGTGGTAAACCGTCCGTCATGCTGAGCGGAGCCGAAGCATCTTTCCCGCTTCGTGGCTAGCCAGCGGGGCGGTTCACTAGTCCAGGGTTTAAACCCTGGGCTACGGAGCGGGCGTCGCGTGTCTGTCGTTGCCGGCGTGGTTTATTTTGTCATTCCGAGCGGAGCGAGGAATCTGGGTTAGCCTCTCGTGTGTGACCCAGATTCCTCGCTTCGCTCGGAATGACAGGGAGGGAGAGTCGTTCTGGCGCTGCGCTACCAGGTGTTGCGGCTCTACCGTCGTACGGCCGCTGGCGAGATGCGGCGCGTGTTTTGGTCGCTCGGACTTCCGGCTTGCTAGAAAGAAATAGCAATGCTGCTGGTCAGGTTGCCGTAGGAGTTGGAGGGCTGGCCGTTGCGGTCGGTGAGGAAATCCTGGCCGGAGTGGAACACGCGGCCTTCCACCCGAAATGTCACGTTGGAGGTGGGCAGGTAGTCGAGGTTGAGAGAGGCGGCTTTTACCTTGAAGTCAGCATCCGTGGGGGCTGGAGAAATCGAGGAAATGATGACGCCGTGGTCGGCGTTGTAGTACTCGGCGCGGGCCGTGGCCGACCACTTCTCGGCCAGCTTGTAGCGCACGAAGGCGGCGCCGGTGTGCCAGGTATCGGCCTTGCTGCCGCGGGCAGCCTGCTCCTGCTTACCCACGTCGAATACGCCGGCCACGCTCAGGCGCTCGGTGGCGGCGTAGCTCAGGTAGAAATCGTGGAAGTAGCGGCGGCGCTTCCCTAGGCCCTCGGGCTGCTCGTTGCCGTAGAACGTGCTGCTGTTGATGAGCAGCTTCTCGGTGGGTTTCCACTGAATTTGGGTTCCCAGGGCCTTTTTCTGGTTAGTTTCCCGGATGTTCTGCCAGCCGTTAAGCACCAGCACCGTAAGCGTCAGCTTGGGGTCGACTTCGTAGGTGAACCGGGCCCCGGCCTCGTAGTAGGGCGAGTTTTCGGCCATGAGCGAGCGGGTCAGCGTCCAGTTGTCCTTGCTGATGGCCGATTCGAAACCAATGTGGGAGCCGAAAATACCCACGTCGAGCCAGGCCTTCTGGAAGGGCCGGAAGCCCGCGTACGCCTCGTAGATATGGCGCAGCACCGGGTCCTCGGCGGCGTAGTTGGCCGAAACGTAGGTGCCGGCGTGCAGGCCCAGGGCCCCGCGCACTTGCCCGTTGTCGTAGCGCAAACCTAGGATGGCGTTGTTCACCGTAAACTCGTTCTGGCGGTCGTGGGAGTACAGGAAGCCGGGCCGGTCGTTGGTGGCGACGTGCTTGATATCGTAGCCGTAGTAGCCATCCACGAAGCCGTAGGGCGTGAGCGGGTTGGTGGCGGGTGTGGCCGGCGCCTCGGCGGGCGTCACCACCGTATCGGCCGCAACGGGGGTGGTTTGGGCGGTAGCGGCCGCGCTGCACAGCAAGCTGAGGGTAAGCAGGAAGATAGATTTCATGGGGAGAGGAGTACCCGTGGCGTAGGGTGGGCAGGGGAGAATAAAGACGAAAGAGTAATAGTAAACGAAAGTAGCCGGGCTGGACTGTAGATACGTGCCCCGTGGCATCTCGGCGCCAGCTGCCGTTGTGTAGTTTGTCATTCCGAGCGGAGCGAGGAATCTGGGTTTACTTGTGGACGGCTTGACCCAGATTCCTCCTGCGTCGGAATGACAGCTGGTACTGGTTGTATTGACGCCGAGACGCGAACCGAAGGTCGGCATAACCACGAGTCGTGTTTCTACAGCTCATCCAGGGCTACGTTCAGGCGCAGCACGTTTACCCGGTCGGGGCCCAGCAGGCTGTGCTGGGTGTGCTGGGCTACCAGGGCCTGCACTTTAGCGGCGTCGAGCTGGCGGGCACGGGCCACGCGGGCTACCTGCACGGCGGCACCCGCCGGCGAGAGGTGCGGATCGAGGCCGGAGCCGGAGGCGGTAATCAGCTCGGCGGGCACTTGGGCTTTGGTTACGCCGGGGTTCTGGAGCAGAAACGTATCGAGGCGGGCTTGCACCGTGGCCTGGTACTCGTGGTTGCTAGGGCCTTTGTTGGAGCCCACCGAGCCGGCCGAGTTGTAGTCCACGGCCGAGGGGCGCGACCAGAAGTATTCCGGCCGGGTAAATTTCTGGCCCACATTATCATACCCTACCACGCGGCTCCGGTGGCTGATGGTTTCGCCCTGGCCGCTATTTGGGGCCAGCTGCGCGCCGGCCCATATCAGCGCCGGGTAAATCAGGCAGCAGACAACCAGGAGTACAAGGGTCAGGCGGAAAGCGGGAAGCAGGTGTTGTTTCATGGAAGTAGAAGCGAGAAAGCTAAGGCTAGAGTTAGTGCTAGTTCCCCTCATCATCTGAGGAGGGGTTAGGAGTGGTTAACTACTCGTTGAACAATACCCCCGGGTGACACAGACGCGAGTCGTTCTCACGGCGGTCAACCACCCCTGCGTCGGCTGTGCCGCCGCGTCCCCTCCTCATCTGAGGAGGGGAGTTTTGTTCTTACAAAAACAGGCCTACCAGCAGGTCAATGGCTTTGATGCCGATGAAGGGGACGATGACGCCGCCCAGGCCATACACCAGCAGGTTGCGGCGCAGCAAAGCCGAGGCGCCAATGGGTTTGTAAGCTACCCCGCGCAACGCCAGCGGCACCAGCAGCGGAATAATAATAGCGTTGAAGATGACTGCCGACAGGATGGCCGACTGCGGCGACTTCAGACCCATGATGTTCAGCGCGCCCAGGCTCGGAATGGCCACCATGAACAGAGCCGGCACAATGGCGAAGTACTTGGCTACGTCGTTGGCGATGCTGAAGGTGGTGAGCGTGCCGCGGGTCATGAGCAGCTGCTTCCCGATTTCGACTACCTCAATGAGCTTGGTGGGGTCGTTGTCGAGGTCCACCATGTTGCCGGCTTCCTTGGCGGCTTGGGTACCCGAGTTCATGGCTACTCCCACGTCGGCCTGGGCCAGGGCGGGCGCGTCGTTGGTGCCGTCGCCCATCATGGCCACCAGCTTGCCCTCCTGCTGCTCGCGGCGGATGTAGGTCATCTTGTCCTCGGGCTTGGCTTCGGCAATAAAGTCATCGACGCCGGCCTTTTCGGCAATGAAGCGGGCCGTGAGCGGGTTGTCGCCGGTTACCATCACCGTTTTGATGCCCATTTTGCGCAGGCGCTCAAACCGCTCCTGAATGCCAGGCTTGATGATATCCTGCAGTTCCACCACGCCCAGCACCCGGTCGTTTTCACTGACTACCAACGGAGTACCGCCGTTGCTGGCAATAGCCTCCACGCGCTGAGTCGTTTCCTGAGGGAAGGGCTGGTTGGCTTTGGCCGCCAGCTGCCGGATGGCATCGGAAGCGCCTTTGCGGATGCGTTGGCCATTGGCCAGCGTGACGCCGGAGCTGCGGGTTTCGGCCGTGAACTTGATCAGCTCGGCACCCTGCAGGCGGCCTTGCAGCTGCTCGGGATTCACCTGCTTTTCGCGAGCCAGCTCCACGATGCTCTTGCCTTCGGGGGTTTCGTCGGTGAGCGACGACAAGGTCGCCAGCTCGATGAACTGCTGCTCCCCTACCCCCGGCGCGGGCCAGAAGTGTGTGGCTTTGCGGTTGCCGATGGTGATGGTGCCGGTTTTGTCCAGCAGCAGCACGTCAATGTCGCCAGCGGTTTCCACGGCTTTGCCGCTTTTGGTGATGACGTTGGCACGCAGGGCGCGGTCCATGCCCGCAATGCCGATGGCCGAGAGCAGCCCCCCGATGGTGGTCGGAATCAGGCACACGAACAGAGCAATAAAGGAGGCAATGGCAATGGGTGTGTTGGCGTAGGCGGCGAAGGGCTGCAAGGTCACGCACACAATGATGAACACCAGCGTAAAGCCCGCCAGCAGAATAGTCAGGGCAATTTCGTTGGGGGTTTTCTGCCGCGACGCGCCTTCTACCAGGGCAATCATCTTGTCGAGAAACGACTCGCCGGGCGCCGTCGTCACCACTACCTTGATGCGGTCCGACAACACCTTGGTGCCGCCCGTCACCGACGACTTATCACCGCCGGCCTCCCGAATTACCGGGGCCGATTCGCCCGTAATGGCCGATTCGTCGATAGTGGCCAAGCCCTCGATAATTTCCCCGTCGGTAGGAATGATTTCGCCGGCTTCTACCAGGAATACCTGGCCTTTCTGGAGCTGAGAAGAAGACACCGAGGAGAGGTTGCCTTTTTCGTCGATGACGCGGGCCGGGGTTTCCTCGCGGGTTTTGCGCAGGCTTTCGGCCTGGGCCTTGCCGCGGGCTTCCGCTATTGCTTCCGCGAAATTGGCGAACAGCAAGGTCAGCAGCAGCACCATGAACACGGTGAAGTTGTAGGCAAAGGAGCCCTGGGCCGCATCGGGCTTCACGAGCAGCCCCAGCGTCACGAGCAGCATCACCACCGTCCCAATTTCCACGGTGAACATCACCGGGTTGCGGAACATCACGCGCGGGTCGAGCTTTACGAAGGCTTGTTTAGCGGCCTCGGAAACCAGCGCGGGTTGGAACAAGGATTGTCCTTTTGAAGACATGAGAGTGTAGAACTCAGAGCTTAGAAATGAGAGGCAGAGACGAATAAGAGCTATGCTCTCAGTTCTTGCTTCTAAGCTCTAGATCAGATTAATACAGGGAGAAATGCTCGGCAATGGGGCCCAGGGCCAGGGCGGGGAAGAAGGCCAGGGCGGCAATGATGACGATGACGGCCATGACCATCACGCCGAAGGTGGCCGTGTCGGCGGGCAGGGTGCCGGCGCTTTCGGGCACGTACTTCTTGCGGGCCAGCAGGCCGGCAATAGCCACCGGACCAATGATGGGCAGGAAGCGGGACAGCAAGAGCACTACCCCCGTGCTGATATTCCACCAGGGCGTGTTGTCGCCGAGGCCCTCGAAGCCGGAGCCGTTGTTGGCGGCCGAAGACGTGAACTCGTAGAGTATTTCCGAGAAGCCGTGGTAGCCGGGGTTGGCCAGCCAGCCGGCGTACTCCTGGGGGTTGCCGGTGTAGAGGTGGGCCGTCAGGGCCGTGCCGGCCAGAATCAGCAGCGGGTGCAGCAGGGTCACGAGGATGGCAATCTTCATCTCGCGGGCCTCAATCTTCTTGCCCAGCAGCTCGGGTGTGCGGCCTACCATCAGGCCGGCAATGAACACGGCAATAATCAGGTAGGCAAAGAAGTTGAGCAGCCCTACCCCGCACCCGCCGTAAAAGGCATTGGTCATCATGCCCAACATCTGCGTCAGTCCGGAAAGCGGCATAAACGAGTCGTGCATGGAGTTCACCGAGCCGCAGCTGATAACCGTGTTCGTGATGCTCCAGTAGGCCGAAGCCGCCGCCCCAAACCGCATTTCCTTGCCTTCCAGCGCCCCCAGCGCCTGGTTTACGCCCAGGTGGCTGATGGCCGGGTTGCCCTGCAACTCATAGTACACCGTGGGGGCCAGCAGCACTACGAAGCCTACCGTCATGACCCCAAAAATCATCAGGGCCAGCTTGCGGCGGTTCAGGTAGAAGCCCAGGGCAAATACCATGGCCACGGGGATGATAACCAGGGCGATATTCTCAATGGCGTTGGTGAGGTAGTTGGGGTTTTCGAGGGGGTGAGCCGAGTTGGCTCCGTAGAAACCGCCCCCGTTAGTACCCAGCTCCTTAATAGCCACCATAGCTGCCACCGGCCCGCGCGACACGGCCACGGAGTCGCCCTGCAGGGTCACTAGCTCCTGCTTGCCTTGCAAGGTCATGGGGGTGCCGTTGAAGGCCAGCAGCAGGGCTACCAGCAAAGAGCCCGGCAGCAGCAGGCGCGTGAGGCTCTTGATGAAATAGTTGTAAAAGTTGCCCAGCTTGTCGGTGGCGCGGGTTTGCAGGGCGTTGAACACCACCACAGCCGCCGCAATGCCGGTAGCCGCACTCACAAACTGCAGGAAGGTAATGACCACAATCTGCGAGAGGTAGCTCAGGCCCGACTCGCCGCTGTAGTGCTGAAGGTTGCAGTTTACCAGAAAGGAAATGGCCGTGTTAAACGCCAAGTCCGGCGACATGCTGGGGTTCTGGTCGGGGTTGAGGGGTAGGCTGCCTTGGGTAGACAACACCAGCATAGCCAGCAGAAACCACACGAGGTTAATAGTAAGCAAGGCCACCAAGTGCTGCTGCCAGCTCATTTCGCGGCGGGCATCAATGCCGGAGAGGCGGAAGATGCTGCTTTCTACGGGCCGCAGGAAATCCAGCAGGTTCTTCTCGCCCTTAAACACCCGGGCCAGGTAGTGGCCCAGCGGCAGGGCCAGCACCAGCGTCAGGAAGTAAATGGCGCCGATGCCGAGTAGTTCGTTGATCATCTTAGTTGAGTTGCGAGTTATCGGTTGCGAGTTTCAGCCCGTGCCTTGTCTGGCAACTGGCAACTCGCAAGCGGTAACTGAATTAGAATTTCTCCGGGCGCAGCAGCACGTAGCAGAGGTAGCAGAACGTGGCGAGGGAGAGGAAAAAGAGGGCGACCATCATGGGGCAGTAGGCGGCGTTAGATGTGGTCGAAAAAATCGATCGACTTGTAGAAAAGCCCGAACCCGGCGAGGCCCGCGGCAGTGAGCAGAACAATCAGCAATAGTGGGGTCATCAGTAGAAGCGTAATAAGGTTGCCCGCTGCCTCTTGCCAATTCGGGCCCGCTTCCGCTTATACTTGTCCTTTAAAGATTTATCACTCTGATAATCAGTGCCTAAATTCTGCGCTGCCTACTATTCCGTATGGCCCGAACGCAAAAAACCGGGTCATTCTGACTCGGTGCGTCGGTCAGAATAACCCGGTTTGTGAGGTTGCTGTTAACTCAGGAATAGTATCCTGCCTCAGCTTCTACTTATTTGATATACTTCGCCAGGGTAGCTTTCAAATCAGCGCCTTTGAGGTTGGCGGCCACAATTTTGCCGGTAGGGTCAATGAGAAAGTTTTGGGGAATGGCGTGCACGTAATAACTGAGGGCAGCCGCATTATCCATGCCCTTCAGGTCCGACACTTGCGGCCAGCTCAGCTTGTCGTCCTGAATAGCTTTCACCCATTTGTCACGTTGCTTTTCGTTATCCAGCGACACGCCCAGCACCTCGAAGTTGCGGCCTTTGTACTCGCTGTAGACCTTGGCCACCGTGGGGTTTTCCTCGCGGCAGGGGCCGCACCAGGAAGCCCAGAAATCAACTAGCACGTACTTGCCGCGGTAGTCGCGCAACGATATGGTTTTGCCGTCGGGCGTTTGCTGGGAGAAATCAGGGGCCTGTGCTCCAATCGCCACAACTTTCAGCTTTTGGACCATCTCACCATACTGCCGGCCCTGGGGGCTGTTCTTGAGGGCCGGGCTAAAGGCATTGTACAGCGGAGCCACCACGTTGTACTGCGGCAGGTCCAGCATCTGGAGCCCCATCAGGGCATCTAGGCTCACCCACGAGTTCGGGTTGGCTTTGATAAAATCGTAGATGACAGCCGCAATCTGCTTGTTGAACGCGTCAAACCGGGCCTTGTTCCGCTCGTGGAAAGCCGGGTCCTGCCGCTGCTGTTCCGTGGCTTTCTGTATTTCCGCCCCGAAAGCCTGTATGTTGGCAATAACTGGCTTTATAGCCGCATTCAGCCGTACATTATCGGTATTGACAGGGCCGCCCTGAATAGTAGCGTGGGCCAGCGAATCGGGGCTGGTGATGACTGTGATTCCCGGCTCCAGATAGAGGCGCGTGCGGTCCAGCACCCGCCCAGACAAGCTACCTAGCTGCCCCTTGGGTCGGAATATTAAGTCGGCTGCTACAGGCGCATTGCTGGTTCCTTTTAATTCAAACGCCCCGTTTTTTAACGTTGCTGAATCTGCCACCACGTTACCGCGCATTAGGTACACCTTGGCTGGGGCGTTGAGCTTGCCGAGGGTGCCTTTGATGGTAAAAGGAGCGGCCGTTTGCGCGTTAGCCAGCCAGGGGGCAACGAGCAATAAACCCAGTAAATGCTTTTTCATAGAGATGAGGAAGTAGATAATACACAGATGCTTCCCAGCTTTCTGCCTTCAGAAGCCGACCTTCTCAAGTAACGAAAATTTTAGGTGTACTAGTATACACTTCCAGCTATATAGGAGGCTCATCCGCGACCTTACTTCCTCTCAGTTACAACCCGTACTCCTGAATCTTGCGGTAAAGGGTTTTGGTGCCGATGCCGAGCTGGCGGGCGGCCTCCATTTTGTTGCCGCCGGTTTCCTGGAGCACCTGCCGGATCTGGCGCTTTTCCAGGGTGCGCAGGCTGCGGTCGGCGGCTTCGTCGGTGGTCAGGGGGGTAGGCAGGTACTGGAACTCGGCGGGCAGGTCGTCCAGGGTGAGCAGGTCGCCGTCGGCCAGGATGGCGGCGCGCTCCAGCACGTTTTTCAGTTCCCGCACGTTGCCCCGCCAGTCGTAGCGCTGGAGCTGCTCCAGCACCTCGGACTCGAGGCCGCGCAGGCGTTTGCGCAGGCGGGCGGCAAAGTACTGTAGGAAGTAGCTGGTGAGCGGGGCAATGTCGTCGCGCCGCTCGTTCAGGCCTGGCACCAGCACCATAAATACCGAAAGGCGGTAGTAGAGGTCGGGTCGGAAGTGACCTTCGGCGGCTTCCTGCCGGAGGTTGCGGTTGGTGGCGGCTACAATGCGCACGTTCACGCTGGTAGGCTTGGTGTCGCCGAGCTTGGTAAATTGCTGGGTTTCCAGCACCCGCAGGAACTTGGCCTGCACGTTCAGCTCCAGCTCCCCGATTTCATCCAGAAACAGGGTGCCGCCGTGGGCTTCTTCCAGCAAGCCCTTTTTATCTGCCAGCGCCCCCGTAAACGCGCCCTTCTTGTAGCCAAACAGTTCCGATTCCAGCAAGTCCTTGGGGAAAGCCGAGCAGTTCACGGCCACGAACGGCTTGCTCCGGCGCAGGCTGGCCTGGTGAACGGCCTGGGCAAACAGCTCCTTACCCGCACCGGTAGGGCCTTCCAGCAGCACGGTGCTATCCGTGGGCGCAACGCGCTGGGCCAGCTTCTTGGCCTGCTCCAGGGCCCCGGAGCGGCCAATCATGCTCTCGAAGCTGTACTGGGCGCCCACCTTCTTCTCCAGGTCGGCCACGCGCTGTTGCAGGCGGGCTTTGTCGGCGGCGCGCTCCACCACGACCAGCAGCTGGTCGTCGGAGTCGCCCTTAGTGAGGTAATCGAAGGCGCCTTCCTTCATGGCCCGCACCCCGTCGGGAATGGTACCATAGGCCGTCATCAGGACGACCTCGGCCAGGGGACTTACTTGCTTGTAGCGGGGTAGCAAATCGAGGCCGTAACCGTCGGGCAGCTTTACGTCGGAGAGAACCACCAGCACCTCGTCGGCATGCTGGCGCAGCAGCTCCAGGCCGCGGCGGGCATCGGGAGCTTGCAGCACGGAGTAGCCTTCCAGCTCCAGCACCCGGGCCAGCAGTTGGCGCAGGCTGGTTTCGTCGTCGATGAGCAGTAGGGTTCCGGCGGGCATGCGAAGTAGAAAAGTAGGGCTGATTTCGGGCTGCAAGGGTACACAGAAACGGCGAAAATGACCCTGGACCGGCGGCGCTGTTTTCCGCACACTTCCCTGCCTCTCCCCCATCTAGCCAGCTTTGGGGTACGCCCACGGGGCCGGGCGGGGCGGTTCCAACGGTTCACTGGGCTAAAGTTGAGCTGCGTAATTTGCCTCTCATTTAGATAGACCTATTTGTTACCAAATCGTTACGTACCCCGTTATACAGCCCGTTCACGGGTCGTCTATCCTTCTGATCAGCACATTTTCACCTTCCGTTTGATGAATTCCATTGCTCGCCGGATTGCACTTGGCTTCGCGCTCAGTACGGCTTCCATGGTGCCGGGCCTGGCCCAGGTTTCCCCGCCCTCCACTCCCACTGCTCCGGCCGACACAGCCCACAAGTTTGAGAATCCGGGGGGCGTACCGGCCGTAGTGAAGCAGCCCTGGTACAAGGGCAAGCTGGTTAGGGCCACCATCGTGCCGGCCCTGCTGATTGGCTATGGGGCGTACACCTTCGACGGGGGCGGTTTCTATACCAACCAGGAAGCCAACCGCGACATTCACAAGCTGTTCCCTACCTTCCGGACCCGCCTCGACGACATCCTGATTTTAGCTCCCTACGCTGAGCTGGGCCTGGTCGCCTTGTCGGGGGTTGAGTCCAGAAACGACCGGATTAACGTGGGGCTAGTCGTGTTGAAAAGTGAGCTGATTATGCTCACGACGGTATTTGCGGTGAAACACTTGAGCCGCGAAACCCGGCCCGATGGCTCCGATAAGTTGTCGTTTCCCTCGGGACACACGGCGCAAGCGTTCCTGGCCGCCAGCATCGTGCACAACGAGTTTCGGGATAAAAGCCAGTGGTACGGCATTGGGGCCTACACCCTTGCCACCAGCGTGGCCGCCCTGCGCATGATCAATAACAAGCATTGGCAAAGCGACGTGGTGGCGGGAGCGGGCTTCGGCATTTTATCGGCCCACCTGGGCTACCTGACCCACCGCAACCGCTGGGGCCGCAAGCCCCGCCTGCCCGAGGGCATGGGCTTTTCGCCGACTTGGCTACCTAGCTACGGGCTGGGTACGGGCGGGGGGCTGAGCGGCACGCCAGGGTTTAGCTTTACCTGGCAGCCCAAGTAGAACAAAGTAAGGAGCCCTTACAAGCCCGGGCGCAAGCCGCCGGACTAGCGGCTTGCGCCCGGGCTTCGTACACTAGGTAGCACCTTTTTTTCAGTGTCCTATGTGGTGGATTTACGCGCTTCTTTCGGCCGTGTTTGCGGCTCTAACCGCCATTTTGGCCAAAGTTGGCATCAAAGGCGTTGACCCGAACCTGGCCACGGCCGTGCGGACGGTAGTTATTTTGGCGCTGGCCTGGGGCATTGTGTACTTCCGGGGCGGCCTGGCCGACGTGCACACGCTTTCCCGCACCAACTTGCTTTTTCTGGGACTTTCGGGAGTAGCCACGGGGCTGTCATGGATTTTTTATTTCAAGGCCCTGCAAGTCGGCAAGGTTTCGCAGGTCGCTCCCGTCGACAAGCTGAGCGTAGCCTTGGCCATTGTACTGTCGGTGGTGTTTCTGGGAGAAAGGCTGACGTTGCAGGTGGGGGTAGGCGCCGGCCTGATTGTTATCGGCACGCTGGTCCTGATTCGGTAGCGCCGCGCTATTAGCGTATTGCTGTTGGGGCAGCGAACTACTAGTTTTCAGCAGCCTCCAGTTCGCGCTGAAACGCGGCCAGGAACAGGCCTACGTGGTAGCCATCGGCCAGGCCGTGGTGCACGTTTACGGCCACGGGCAGCAGCAACGCCGCGCCTTGCCGCCGGGTTTTTCCCACCGATATTTTCGGGATGCTGTCGGGGTGGCTGAAGGAACGGGCGTGGGTTAGGCTGGTAAAGGAAATCCAGGGCAGGGCTGAAAAGTGAACCACGTCGGGCCGGCCCGTGGTAGGAGTCAGGCGCAGGCCGGTGCTGTGGCGCACTGCTTCCATTTCGGCCGCCAACCCTACCCCAAACTCCGAGAGGGAAGAGGCATAGGGCACAAAAGAAAAGCCGAAGGTATGGTCAGGTCGGGTGAGCGTAGCCGACACGTGCACTTGGTCGTAGCAGTACACCTGCCCGTCTTCAATGCGGTAGCGCAGGGCCTCTACCTCGTTCACGGCCGTGAGGGCGCAGTGCAGGTAGAGTTGGAAAAACGACACGCCCAGGGCCTTGGCCCGGGCGTAGGCGCGGGCGGCGTCAACCTCGGCCACTACCCCAAAAAATGGCTCCTCGAAGGCGGAAAAGAACGCAAAATGCTCCTGCCGGTTCCAGGTGTTCAGGTCTACTAACTGCTTCATAGGGCCGCAAGTTCGGTAACTTTGCCCAAGCCTTTGCCCCTTTCCACCCTTCCTGCCATGCCCGCGCCCCGCCTGATTGCCTTCGACGCCGACGACACCCTTTGGCCCAACCAGCCCCATTTCGACTACGCCGAAGCCCAGCTGTATGAGCTGCTGACCCACCACGGCGAGCCAGGCGTTATCGGAAACCGCTTCAACGAGGTGCAGCGCCAGAACATGCACTTGTTTGGGTACGGGGCCAAGTCGTTTATGCTCTCGATGATTGAGACCGTCATCCAGCTCACCAACGGCGCAGTAACCGGCACCGAAATCCAGCACATCCTCGACCACGGCAAGCGCCTGCTCAGCTTCCCCATTGAGCTGCTGCCCGCGGTACCCGACGTGCTGGCGGCCCTGAAGCGGCAGGGCTACCCCCTGATGCTGCTCACGAAAGGCGACCTGTTCGACCAGGAAAGCAAGCTGGCCCGCTCTGGCCTCGGCGACTTATTTGACTACGTTGAAATCGTGAGCGAAAAAAACGAAGCCACTTACCAGCGCATCCTCGCCCGCCACCAGCTGCGCCCCGAGGAGTTTCTAATGATTGGCAACTCGCTGAAGTCGGATGTGCTGCCGGTGGCGCGGCTGGGGGCCCAGGCCGTGCACGTGCCCTACCACACCACCTGGATTATGGAGGAAGTACCGGCCGAGCAACTGGTGGGGGTAGCCTTCCAAACGCTTGCTTCGCTGGCCGAAGTACCGGCTTATATCGAGCTACTGGGCTCCTCTCCCGTTATTTAGGCCCTACCAGCACCAGGGTATGACAAGGGGCTGACTGATGCAAGGTTCGGGTAGCAAACCGCGCCTGCACCTGTTGGTGCAAGGCCTCATTACACACGATTACCGTATCAGCCGGAGCCAGGGAGGCCAGCTGCCGGACGCTGGTAATGCGCAGGTCCAGGTTTCGCCCGGCCTTATACGCCAGCTTGTAGAAGGTAAATACCGGGTTGTACTCACGCCCAGGGTCGCGGGCCGTTGACACCACGTTCGTCTTCACAATATCGGGCACTACTACGGCCACGGAAGCCGGTTGTGCACTAGCGGGTAGGGCGGATAGGTAGCTTCGGTAGAAGTGGTACAGGGTGCGGTGTTGAAGCTGAATCAGCATGTCGAGCAGCATGCCGCGGTAGGGCAGCCCAAAGAACAACAGCGCAAAAACCGCCATGCTAACCACGCGCGAGATGTAACGCCCCAGATACGCCGTGTGCAGCCACTGCCAAAGCTGGGCTATGCCTAGTCCCGTCAGCAGGGCCAGGGGTGGGTAGATGGGCGCGGCGTACCAGGCAAGTTTCGTAGCCGAACAGCTAATCAGCAGCAGCCAGCAAGCACTGAAGATGACCAGCAGCCCCACCGCCCGCCGCTGCACCTGGTTGGGCTGCCACCACGCCAGGACGAGTGCGGGAGCCAGCCAGTAGAGCCAGGGCACGAAGTCGCGAATCTTGAGGTAGACCAGGTAGTAGTTCCAGGGGCCGGTCAGGTCGTTCAAGGCCGTGGAAAAGCGGCCGCCCAGCTCGTTTTCCCGCACGGCCTGCCAGTAACCCGGCGTGCTGATTTCGTGCCCCAGGTAGTAGCCGCCCACCAGCAACAGCAACAGGGCCACTGAGATATACAGCTTCCTATTGAGCAGCATGAAGCCCAGCCTACCCTGCCAGAGCGTGTAGAGCAGCAACCCCGGCAGCCCCAGCAGCCCCGCCACCCCTTTGGTCAAAATGGCCCCCAGTAATGCGCCGGTAAACAGCCACCAGTCCCGGGAGCGGGCTTTTTCTAGATACTGAAAATAAAAAACTAACAAGAGCAGCTGCCAGCACACCAACAGGCCGTCGTAGTCGCCGGACCAGGCCACGTGCACCCGGAAGTAGCCAGCAGTAGTCAGCAGGACAAGCACGGCAAACAGGCCCGCGGCCGCAGTGCGCAGGACTTTGGCGCTAAACCAGTACAAGGCGCTAACCGTTACCAGCACCGCCCCAATAGTAGGCAGCCGGATAGCCACTTCGTTGAACCCAAACAGCTTGATACACAGCACCTGCAGCCATAGTAACAAGGGCGGCTTGGTGTTCCATAAATCGGGCTGGCCCTCGAAGTGCGCTACCAGCCAGTTATGGTTAAGAGCCATTTCGGCCGCGTTTACCGCTACCCGCGACTCATCCCACAGGTAAATGGGTTCACGCAGCACCAGCAGCAATGGCGCAACCGCCAGCAGCAATACTGGAAATAAGGCCCGGGCCGGATGCTGCCGGACCCAAGTTGTTAGCGTGTGTATCATGCCCAGAGGTAACCCACTTGCCAGTGCGTAAGCAAGTGCCACTTGAGGTAGCGCTGAAGACTGGTCAACCAAAAGTACCAGATTAGAGGGAGCGGTTGACTACTCAAACTGAAGTGCTGAGAACAAGCACGCCAGACTACTTGGCCGCAGTCGGTAACGGACGCCGCAACAGGTAGCGCGTTTCTAGGTAACTGTTGATAGATGTGTAGCCCGTAACGATGCGCTTAGTAGGTTCCATGAATCCAAGCGCCGATGTAATGCTCTGCTCCGCACCTACTGGCTGCACCAGCTTATATACCTCCATCAGTTCCCAGCCTTCTTCGGCTAACTCATTGAGCGTTTGCATTACCTTAACGTCCAAGCTGCCGGGTACGCGGGAAGTACGGCGCTTTTCCTGCACTACATCGGGCTCTAAGTGCAGTAGGCCATGCCATGCAGGGGCCAGAAAGGCTTTTTCATTGTTCACCGCTCTGATTTGTTGATACATAAAGCGGGTGCCCGGGGAAACTGCCGCTGCCTGGGTAATGGCTACCGTGGGCTGCAGAGCCGACTCAGGTAAAGATGGAAGCGCCGGATGCGTGTCGGAAGCGGGCTTGGACGAATCGGTTTGAGCCGCCCCTGATAGCTGCAGCGTACCCAATAAGCCAGACAAGAGCAGAAAACGTAGAATCATCTGAACCAGGATTAAGATAGAGTAAAACCAAACCGGCTGGCAGCAGGCGTTAAACACCTACTACCAGCCGGTTTTCCCGTGGTCTACAATCGTGCCGAAAGGCTAGTCGCGCTTGGTTTTGAGAACTTGCTTGAGGCCCGCCAGCTCGTCGCGGAGCTTGGCGGCGGTCAGGAAGTCGAGGTCCTTGGCGGCGGCTTCCATCTGCTTTTCGGTTTGCTTGATGAGCTTTTCCAGGTCCACTTTGGTCATCATGGAAACGACTGGCTCGGCGGCAATGGCCAGGGCCGCATCCTCAGTGGGGCCAGCGTAACCCGGCGCTTCCGCAATGCGGTAATCCGACAGCGAGGTTTGCTCCATAATGGCTTCCCGCGACTTGCGCACCGTACGGGGCGTGATGCCGTGCTCCTCGTTGTAGGCTTGTTGGGTAGCACGGCGCCGGTTGGTTTCGTCAATGGCGCGCTGCATGGAGCCCGTGATACGGTCAGCATACATAATCACCTTGCCCCGGTCGTTACGGGCGGCGCGGCCCATGGTCTGGATGAGGCTGCGCTGGTCGCGCAGAAAGCCTTCCTTGTCAGCGTCGAGAATGGCAACTAGGCTTACCTCAGGTAGGTCGAGGCCCTCCCGGAGCAGGTTTACGCCAATGAGCACGTCAATTTCGCCCAGGCGCAATTGGCGCAGAATCTCCACCCGGTCCAGGGTTTTCACGTCGGAGTGCACATAGCTGGATTTGATACCCAGGCGCTCCATGTACTTCTGCAGTTCCTCGGCCATGCGCTTAGTGAGGGTGGTTACCAGCACCCGGTCGCCCATCTTCACGCGGTTGTCTACTTCGTCCAAGAGGTCATCAATCTGGTTGCCACTGGGGCGCAGGTCGATTTCCGGGTCGAGCAGGCCGGTGGGGCGGATGATTTGCTCGACCACGACCCCATTGGCCTGGGTTAGCTCGTAGTCGGCGGGGGTAGCCGACACGAACACGGCCTGGCGCACCATGCCTTCGAACTCGTTGAAGGTAAGCGGCCGGTTGTCCATGGCCGAGGGCAGACGGAAGCCGTACTCCACCAGGGCCGTTTTGCGGCTTCGGTCACCGCCCCACATGGCCCGGATCTGGGGCATGGTGGCGTGGCTTTCATCAACTACCAGCAGGTAGTCCTCCGGGAAGTAGTCAAGCAGGCAGAACGGGCGGGAGCCGGGCTGGCGGCCGTCGAAGTAGCGCGAGTAGTTCTCAATGCCGGAGCAGTAGCCCAATTCCCGAATCATTTCCAGGTCGAATTCGGTGCGCTCCATAATGCGCTTGGCTTCAGCATCACGCCCCTCCTTCTCGAAGTAGGCGTGCTGCTGCACCATATCGAACTGGATTTCCTTGATGGCCTGGTTGAGCGTGTCCTTGCCGGTTACGAACAGCTGGGCGGGGTAAAGCGTGACGGATTTCTCGTCGGCGAGCTTCTTGCCGCTTACGGGGTCAATCTTGTGAATGGCCTCGATTTCGTCGCCGAAAAAGAAGATGCGGTAGGCGTGGTCGGCGTAAGCCGGAAACAGGTCCACGGTGTCCCCTTTCACCCGGAATGTGCCGCGCGTAAACTCGGCCTCGGTGCGCGAGTACAGGATTTGGACGAAGGAGTAGAGTAGGTTGTTGCGCGAGTAGCGCAGGCCTGGAGCCAGGAAAATCACGTTTTTACCAAACTCTTCGGGGTTGCCGATGCCGTAAATACACGACACCGATGCCACCACAATCACGTCGCGGCGGCCCGAGAGCAGCGTGGAGGTAGTGTGCAGCCGCAGCTTCTCAATTTCCTGGTTGATAGCCAAGTCTTTCTCAATGAAAACATCAGTGGAGGCAATGTAGGCCTCGGGCTGGTAGTAGTCGTAGTAGCTGATGTAGTACTCGACGGCGTTGTTGGGGAAGAACTGCTTAAACTCGCCGTAAAGCTGAGCAGCCAGGGTTTTGTTGTGGCACAGCACCAAGGCCGGCTTGCCGGTTTCGGCAATAACGTTGGCCATGGTGAAGGTTTTGCCCGTGCCCGTGGCCCCCAGCAGCACCTGCGCCGGCTCGCCGTTATTAATTCCTTCCACCAGTTGCCGAATGGCCTGGGGCTGGTCGCCGGTGGGTTTGAATTCCGAGGTCAGTTGGTAGTGCATGCAGGGAAATGTAGGCCAGAAAGGTAGCCTATGATAACTCTAAAATCCGGCTTATGGTTCGGGAGGAAAGGAAGACGGGGAATGAGTGAATGAGCGAGGTTGACAACAGCACGTCATTCTGAGGCAGAGGCCGAAGGACCTTATCACGCCCGAACGACATCGGTACAACGACTCGTGCTGACGTAATAAGGTCCTTCGGCTGCTGCGCTCAGGATGACGTGCTGTTGTCAACGCGTCCTTTCTGCTACCCACTCCCCCTCATTCACCGAATCACCGCGGGTCGCGCCAGAGGAGGGTAGCGTTGGTGGCGGTAGCGGCAAAATCGGGGCATCGGCCGTCACCGGATTTATTGGGGCCACCGCCGGCGGCACAAATCACATTGCCACACGTGTCAAACAGGTAGCTGTAGTTGGTCGCATCGCCGCCCGTTACCAAATACACGGTGCGACCCTGGTAGGTGTACTGGGTTACCTCGGCCGCCGGCGTTTGCTTGGGTTTTCGTTGCAACTGCTCAATAAGGGTAGCAGAAAAGTTGGTTACGCAGGCACCATTCATTGCCTCATCGAGAGAACTGGAACAGGAAGTAGCGGCTCCCAACAGCAGCAACCACACAGGGAGAAAATGAAAAAAGCGACTCATGAATGGTGGGACAACGCGGCGCGGGAATTATTGAGCAGCAATGGGCTGGGGCTTTGCCGTCCCAAATTCCATGCTAGCTTCCAGACCGATACTGTAGGGGCGGCTTTGGCGCGCGCCACGCTGGTTGGGGTGGGCGTTCAGGGTCGTCAGGCCGGCTTCGGCAGCAGGCCCGATTACCACGTTCCAGGCGGCCGAAGCAGGTTGATATCGGACACCAGTACCCCCACGCACCGAGGTCAGCACCTGCCGGTACGGCGACTCCGCCGATTTCAGGGTGTAGGTGCGGGTAGCTTCGGGGGAACCCTCCAGCTCTGAACGGCTGCCTAGCAGCACACTCACGGCCGCCCCTACTTTGGCGTACAGGGAAAGGCCGGGCTTGGTAGAGCCGTAGCGCACGCCCACCGGAATACCCGCCGTGCGGTAGCGGTAAGAAGTGGCGCGGGGCTGGGCCGGAGCCGGGCTGTAAGCGGCGGGCCGGTTAAATAAGTCGGCAGCCTCGTGGCCTACCTGCTTGCCATCAATGAAACCGTACGTGGTGGCGGAGGTAGCGCGCTGCTGAGCCACCTCCGCCCCGGAGGTAAGGGTCCACCGGTCGTTGAGGGTGTAGGAAGCTACCAGGGCCGCCCGCTGACTTACGCCCGCCCGCAGGTTGCGGCGGTACTCATCCTCGGCCTCATCCTGGTAGTAGTTACGCACGGCGTTGGTTACCATGTCCGTTCTCAGCCGGCCATCGGTGTGCGAGAAGTTGATGTTCGGGTTATAGGAGCCCACCGCGTAGCTAGCTCCCAGCCGCAGCCGACGCCACAGCTTCGGGGATTCCCTCTGCTCGGGCTCGGGAACAGCGGCTACTTCCGGGGCAGAAGTGGGCAGCTGTGGGGCCATCAGCAAAGAAGGCTTCAGCGTATCGGGCCGGCTCAGGCCCAGCCCGCTGCGCAAGGCAGCGGGGCGGGGCTGCATCCCGGTTAGGCTGGCAAAGAAGGAGTTGTCGGCTCCAACTCCTCCGGCCGACGATGTTACTTGGCGATACACATCCATTAGGCTACCTCCTTCCGCCGGAGCAGCGGAATACAGGCCCGTAGCCGAGCGACCAGCACCAAACTGCGCCGTATACGCAGGGGTTGCGCTACCACGACGTAGCAGCGCGGCCACCTCTGATTCGGTAGCGCCGGAGGGTACGTCCAGGCCGGCTAGCAAGTCACTGGCTGAGCCGGAGGCCGTTGCGGGAAAAGCTGCAGCATCAGAAGCGGCACTACCATGTTCAGCCCCAAAGCCAGAGGTAGCAGCGCCAGCCGAACCGGCCGAGGCATCAGCAGAGGTAGCCGAACCTGCCGGCAATTGCATGGCTAGTTCAGGGCCAACGGCGGCGCCATTCTGCCACAGGAAAGCCCAACTGCCAAAGCCCAGGGCCAGCAGTAAGCAGGCGGCCGCAACCCAACGATGCACTACCAGGCGGCGGCGGTAGGTCACGTTTTGCTGCACCACCTGCTCATTCTGCTGCACTACCAGCTCGTGGTCGAGTTGGTCCCAGAAGCTGGCGCGCGGAGCCACTTCAGCCTCGGCAAACTTTTGCCGAAACAGGTGCTCCAGGTCGCCGGTTGGGCGGGGGTCGGGGGTATTCGTATTAGGAGCGGATGCTGCCATGCGTGCGATGAGCGTCGAGACGCTCGATTTTACTTTTCAAAATGGCCCGGGCCCGGGAGTACTGCGACTTGCTGGTGCCCTCGGAAATACCGAGCATGTCGCCAATTTCTTTATGCCCGTAGCCTTCAATGGCGAACAGGTTGAACACCATGCGGTAGCGCGGGGCGAGGTCCTGAATCATGTTCAGCATCTCCTCGAAATTGTAGTTGGAAAGCGTAAACTCTTCGCCGGCCAAATCCTCCGGGTACTCGCCCCCGTCGCTGACGGCTACCAGGGGTGCGTTGCGGCGGTGCTGGCGCAGGGCGGCGTTGACCATGATACGGCGAATCCAGAATTCCAGCGGACACTCCCGGCGGAAGCTGGCCAGATTTTTAAATACGGTCAGAAAGCCTTCCTGCAATACGTCCTCGGCCTCGAAGGTAGTTTGGGCGTAGCGCAGGCACACGGCCATCATGCGGCCGGCAAATCGTTCGTATAAATACTTCTGCATCAGGCGGCTACCAGCAAGGCAGCCATCAATCAGCTCCGAATCAGAGAGCTGGGAAGGCGGGGTCAGAGGACGCACGGGAGCAGCTAACGACGAGGAGTGGGACTCTGGGCGCGCCGCAGCAGCGCTACCCGGCAACAGGCTACGCAGCCCGCTCCCTCCCAGCGAGGCCGACAGGGCGCTCATTGGAAGTCCCGGCCCCGGCGGGGTCCGGCATTAAGATGCTCACCAGCGGCCAACCCCATCAGGAGCTCGGTTCCGCACAAGTAAGAATGCTGCATATGTCGCGAAGTCGGATAGAAATAAAGCAGGATACCTTCATTGTGGAAAGGAAGGCTGTGGGGGTAAGATGCTGCTGTTGTGGGGTAAGGTTGCATTCGGACCGGCCTTTTTTTACAGCCCTACGACTACAGGCCCTAGCAGAAATAATCCGCTTAAGATAAGCAGAACGGCAACCTAATCCAGCATTAGCATGTAGGTACATATCTTATAAAGTAGAGGCAGCTTGTCGTTTGGGCGGTACACTCGTACCACATGAGTTCCGCCTGCGGTGCACAGCTTTTTGGCGGCCTCTGCTTTCCTGATTGTCTTTCGTTTTTTTCACTTAAAACCAACTGCTTATGAAGACGCTCGTGTTGTTTTATTCCACCTATGGTCACGTGTACAAGCTGGCGGAAGCCGTAGCGGAAGGCGCTCGGCAGGTTGCCGGCAACGAAGTAGCCATCAAGCGGGTACCCGAAACCCTACCCGCGGCTCTGCTCGACAAGATTGGCGCTACCCAGGCCCAGAAAGCCTTTGAGCACATTCCGGTGGCCACGCCCGAGGAGCTGGAACAATACGACGCCATCATCATCGGGACGCCCACGCGCTACGGTAACGTGTGCGGCCAAATCCAGTCGTTTCTGGATGCTACCGGCGGCTTGTGGGCTCAGGGCAAGCTGATTGGTAAGGTTGGCGGCGCCTTCGTGAGTACCGCTACCCAGCACGGCGGCCAGGAAACCACCATCCGGGCCCTGCACACCGAGCTGCTCCACCACGGCATGGTCATCGTGGGCCTGCCCTATGCTTGGCAAGGCCAGATGGGCCACGAAGAAGTTACGGGCGGCACGCCCTACGGCGCCAGCACCGTGGCCGGCGGCCAAGGCGAGCGGCAGCCCAGCGCCAACGAGCTGGAAGGCGCCCGCCACCAAGGCCAGCACACCGCCCAGATTGCCAGCAAGCTGGCGCAGTAGCGGTGAGATGGTGATTTAGTGAGTGAGTAAGCCGTTATGACGAGGCGGAGCCGAAGCCATCCGTCCTCTCTTTTGGGGCGAGCTACTTCGCCTTCCTCCACGGCATCAGCGCTAACTCCACAGTTCGCGCTACCACTCCAATCCGGACCCAGAATCACGCTGTTAACGCAACAAGCCCTTACTTCCGCGCCAGAGGTAAGGGCTTGTTGCGTTCGTAGGCTTCTTGCGGAAGAGAGGGAAGATGGCGGCGCTCCATCCCGCCATGACACCACTCCATCACCAACTCACTGAATCACTTACAGTAGGTTGTAGGCTTTAATGAGGTTGGTGAAGGAGTCCCGGTAAGTGTCGCCGATGGGCAGTAGGCGACCGGCGACCTGCACTTTGCCTCGCTCCACGTGCTCAATGCGGCTGAGGGCCACGAGGTAGGATTTGTGGATGCGCGCGAATCGGTCGGCAGGCAGCACTTCCTCTACCCTCCGGAACGATTGGAGCGTGAGTACCTTGCCGGTGGAGGTGTAAATCATGAGATATTCCTTCATGCCCTCGATGTAGAGGATATCATCGAAGGCGACGCGCTGCAGGCGGTGCTCGTTCTTGACGAACATGGCATCCGGCGCGACGGGGTGCACCTCGGTACTGGTGGCGGGCGTGGCAACTACTGGCGGAGCTGCGGGGGTAGTCAGTTGCTGGCGCACCTTCTGTACGGCCTGCACAAACCGCTCAAAGGCAATGGGTTTCAGCAGGTAGTCTACGGCATTGAGTTCGTAGCTGCGCACGGCATATTGGTCGTAGGCGGTGGTAAACACAATGCGCGGACCGGGCTGGGGTAGCAGTTGAGCCAGCTGCACGCCCGTAAGCCGGGGCATGTGAATATCCAGGAATACTACGTCTACGGGGTTATCCTGCAGGAAAGCCAGCCCGGCCAGGGCATCGTCGAACTGTCCTTTCAACTCCAGGCCCGGCACTTGGGCACAGTAATCGGCCAGCAGGTCCAGGGCCAGGGGTTCGTCGTCGAGAATGGCGCAGGTCATGGCGTGAGTGGCTTTATTAGGGTGTGAGGGTAGGAGGATGTGAAGGTGTGAAGGTGTGAAGGTGTGAAGGTGTGAGGGTAAGGGATTTAGAGCAGAAAGGTAAGGTTTGCAGTTCAACTCCTACCCCTTACCCTCCTACCCTCATACCCCTACAAACGGCTTATTGCAGCAACACCAGCGTAACGAGGTGCTGGCCGGGCGGGGTTTGCACATCCAGGGCGTAGCGGCCGGGGTACAGCAGCTCCAGGCGGCGGCGTAGGTTTACCAGGCCCACGCCGCCGGGCTGCTTGGGCAGCTCCCGCTCCGCATCGGCGGGCGCCACGTGGTTCAGCACCGAGAACCGCACTAGCCCATCGGAAGCCAGCACCAAGGAAATATGCACGGCCACGGGCCGGGCGGTCAGGTCGCCGTGCTTGAAGGCGTTTTCTACCAGGGGCATGAGCAGCAGCGGGGCAATGGGATGGGCGCAATCAGGCGAGGTGCCGGTTACTTCCAGCTGAATGGCATCCTGGGCCGAGGCTGGCAGGCGCAGGCGCTGCAAGTCCAGGAAGCTGCGCAGGTGGGCCAGCTCCCGGCTCAGGGGCACGGTATCGGTGCTGCTCTCATAGAGCAGGTAGCGCATGATTTCGGCCAGGCGCAGCACGGCTTCGGGAGCTTTATCGGACTTGCGGCTGGTGAGGGAATAGATGTTGTTGAGCGTGTTAAAGAGAAAGTGCGGGTTGATCTGGGTTTTGAGCATGGCCAGCTCCGTGAGCAGTTGCTGACGTTCCATTTCGCGGCGGTTGCGCTGCCCCCGAATATAGTCGCCGGTGATGCGCAGGGCCGAGCTGCTGCCCACGATAAACACGCCGATGATGCCCGCACTGATGATGCGCATCCACGTTTCCGGCATCTGCGGGCCCGTTTTCTTGCTTTTCACAATGGTCGTGACGGGTTTCTTTTGGCCCTGCGCGGGGCTGGTTACCCGGTAGGCAGAAACCTGCACGCCTTTGCGCGAGGTTTGGGCAGTGACCCAGCCCACTAGCGCCGCGTAGGGCAGCACCAGCAGGGCGGCCAGCAGCACGTAGTGCACCACCCGGGCCCGGCCCAGGGTGCGCGGAATCAGCCAGCGCCAGGTCAGATAGAACAGTAAGGCTCCGGTCATATCCTCCAGCAGCAGGCGGCCAATTAGGGGTAGCAACGGGTGCCACTCGGCCGCGGTGGCCGGGAAACGGGGCAGCATGGCCACGGTGCCACTGAGTTTCAGTGCATCAATGCCCGCCAGCCACAGCCACAGTAGCACGTGTACCCAACGCGGAATGGGCGTGTCTTCGGAAGCGGCCGACCAGTTGGCTGACCGCAGCACCGGCCGCAGGCGCGCCCGCCAGCCGACGCGGGACAGCACTGGTTTTTCGGACAGCGGGGCAGTAATGGGCGCAGACGATACTTCCATGCTTAAAAATACGCCTTCTCCCGGCCGGAAGGAGCCCTTTTCAATGAACCCCGCCCGCCGGCCCCCCAACGCCCGCTAGCGCCCGGCTAACCCCGTACCGCATCAGATTGCCAGCTTCTGACTCTCCGCTAGGGCTAAGCTTGAAATCCTGTTATTAAGACATGGCCGTTATCCTACAAAACGACTTCTTCCTGCTGAGCTGGTCAAAGCATCTTTACCTTCGGCTAATGGAGGAAGCCTGCAACGAAGCAGGAGAGATGCCTTGACCAGCGGACGCCAAAGCAGCAGGACAGTTACAGCTTGCAACGCCATTCTAAGGCCATCCGAGCGAGATGCTTCGCGGCGCCCGGCATGACGCGCTTGCTCGACTATACAGCCTAAGGTGGCGGGCGGAAAAATTATTTTGCGGGGCCTGTAACGAATAGACCAGCGGCCGGTATTCGGGGCAGATTCGGTTCTTTCGTCCCGCCGCTTGTTTTGTTCCGCCCGTGCCTGTTTCTACCTCTCTCAGCGACGAAGACTTGATGCTCCAGGTGCAGGCTGACGACCTGGACCAGCTCACGCCCCTGTTTGAGCGGTACCACGGCCCGCTGTTCGGCTTCCTGACCCGCCTCAACAACGGCGACCAAGAAGTTGGGCAGGATTTAACCCAGAACGTGTTTCTGCGGGTGCTGAAATACCGGGCTAGCTTCCGGGCGGGCCTGAGCTTCCGGGCCTGGCTCTACCAGTTGGCCCGCCACGCCCACGCCGACCACTGGCAGCGGCGGCGCCCCGCTCCCATCGACCTCCACGACCTGGAACACACCGCCGCCCACGGCCGCGCTGCCCAGGCCCACCTCACGGCCACCGATTGCGCCCAATCCGTGCAGGAGGCCCTGGCCCTGCTGCCGCCGGCCCAGCGCGAAATCCTGGATTTACACCGCTTCCAGGGGTTTGACTACGCCGAGATTGGGCAGATGCTGGGGTGTTCCGAGGGAGCCGCCCGCGTGAAAGCGCACCGCGCCCTGGAGGCCCTGCGCACACTGTACTTCCGCTGAATTTTCGGGGCGCTGGCCGCCCGTTTGTATATGACTTCTTCCGCCGAAACCCTGCTACCCGCCGACTGCGCCCGTTGGGAGCCGCTGCTACCTGCTCACGCCGAAGGCGCCCTCCCCCGCCCCGACGCCGAGGCCCTGACCGCTCACCTGCGCCAGTGCCCCGCCTGCCGCCAGCAGCTGCACCAGCTCCGTGCCCTGCTCGAGCACCTCGACGCCCTACCCGCCCCGCCCCCGCCCCCAGCCCTGCGCGCAAACTTTTTGCAGGCACTCAATCAGGAAAAAGCAGCCCTAAACCGCAACCAGCCGGCAGGGCTGCCGCTCCTGCCAGCTCCCGCGGAGGAGCCCGCCCCGGGTGCCAGGGTCATTCCGCTTTGGGAGGCGTCGGCGGCGGGGCGCTGGCTGCGGATGGCGGCCGCTGTGGCCTTGCTGGCAGTCGGCACGGTGCTGGGGTTGCTGCTGCGGCCGGTGGCTGCGCCGGAAGTGGCCATGCGGCCAACCCGGCAACCGGAGCTGGCCGCCCAGCTTACTACCCTGGCTGGTCAGCCCGCCTCGGCTAACCGCCGCCTGCAGCTGGTCAGCGAAGCGCCCACCACGGTACAGCCCGGCGACGCCGCAGTGCAGGTGCTCATCACGACCCTCAACGCCGACCCTAACCCCAACGTGCGCCTGGCCGCGGCCGAAGCGCTGTTTCACCTGCGCGCCGATCCGCGCGTGGGGCCGGCCCTGGTGCAGGCCCTACCCAACCAAACCGACCCTAACGTGCAGATTACCCTGATTGAACTGCTGGTGGCTCTGCGCGACAAGCGGGCCGTGGCTCCCCTGGAGCACCTCTCCCGCCAGCCCAATGTGCTGCCCGTGGTGCGCCAACAGGCCCAGCAAGGCCTGGGGCTTTTAATCTGATGTTGCTTTAGGAATCGTCTGCAAAGCCCTTTTCGCTGTCATTCCGAGCACAGCGAGGAATCTGAGTTAGCCTCTGGAGTTCGACCCAGATTCCTCACTGCGCTCGGAATGACAACTCGGGTCTGGCTTTGGAGAAGCTACCTATTCGAGATGCTACTTATTGATTTGCTGCTTCCCTACCTGCGTGGGCCCGCGCAACCTGGCGGCGGCTTCTTTTTCTCGCTCTTTCTTCTGCTAGTATGAAACGTTCCTTCCTTTTTAGCCTGCTCCTACTGACCGGGACGGCCTCCGCCTTACGGGCGCAAGAATACAAAACCCGCTTTCCTACCCGCGAAAACCGCCGCCTCGTGCTGGAAATGCACGGCAGCAGCGTGGTGGTAGAGGGCTACGACGGTGACGAGGTGGTGATCCGCGGCAACGGCTACCAGGAGCCGCCCAAACAAGCCCAGGGGCTGCGGCCCATTTATAACTCAGCCGAGGATAACACCCGCTTGGGCTTGTCGGTGGTAGCGCAGGGCAACGTGCTGCGCGTGGTGCAGGCCTCCCGCAAGGAGGTTACCTACACCGTGCGGGTGCCCCGGCGCACGGCCCTGGTGTTCACCGAAACCAATTGGAACGGCAGCGACCTGCGCGTAAGCGGCCTCTCGGGCAGCCTGGAGGTAAAGATGAAAAACGGCGACGCTACCCTGACCAACGTGAGCGGGCCCGTGGTAGGCAATAGCACCAGCGGCAACATCACCGTGCAGTTTGCCGCCCTGCCCGCCGAGCCCACGGCCTTGTCCTTGGTCAGTGGCAAGCTCGATGTGACCATGCCCGCCGCTTCCAAGGCCAACCTTACCGTGCGGTCCATGTCGGGCGAAGTGTACACCGACTTCGACCTGAACCCGCGCCCCACGCCCGACGGCCTGACCCGCGTAGGCGGCCAAACCGTATCGGTGCCCCTGAACGGCGGCGGCACGAAGCTGGCCCTGCACAACATCAGCGGCGACATCTACGTGCGCAAAGCCAAGTAGCAGGCCCTACCTCTCGGCCGGCGGTCTAACCCGGCTCAGTCAGTTCATTGTACCGCTGTTGTTGCGCCGCGGGCTACCAGCGGCCGGCCAGCCGATCAACGCTACCCACGTTGACCATCATCGGCCTGACACGCTACCGCTCGCTACTTACTACCAACCTTTCACCTTTAACAACTTGTTGTCATGCTCCGTTTGCTTTTTTGCTTTCTGACCGTGGGGCTGCTGAGCGGCTCCGGCGTAGCCGTGGCCCAAACCGTACTGGAAAAAGCGGCGCCCGTGGGCGGCAATTCCGTGGTGACCCTGGACCTGAAACACGCCTCCACCATTCGGGTGCGGCCGGCCACCGACGGGCAGCTGCGGGTGCGGGCCACGGTGAGCATCAACCAGAACAAGCTCAACGACGCCTTCACCATGAGCCTGCAAACTACCGGCACCGACCTGCGGGTAGCCTCCGACCTCGACGCCAAGCGCTTGGCCCAGGCCCAGCCCGGCGACTGCCCCAGCGGCGGCACGCTGTACTACGGCAACTGGGACCACAGCAAAGGCGGGGTGCGCGACGGCCGCGCCCCGGTGTGCGCCGACATTAACTACGAAATTACCCTACCGGCCGCTACCAATTTGCGCATTAGCACCATCAGCGGCAACGTGGACGTGCGCGGCCTTACGGGCGAGCTGCGCGCCAACTCCATCAGCGGCTTTGTGGACGTGAGCTGGCCGGCCGCCCGCCCCGCCAGCGTGGCCCTGAAAACCATTACCGGCGAAGTGTACACCGACCAGGAGGTAGCCTTCAGCAACCGCCAGCAAAACCCAATGGTCGGGTATGAGGTGAAAGGCGCACTGGGCGCGGGCACAGGGCCACTGCTGCGGCTGGAGTCGGTGAGTGGAGACGTGTTTTTCCGGCGGGCGCAGCAATAGCGCCCGGTGGCGGGGCGGTTTCTCAATCAACCCGGCACTTTGTCCTACCAACGCCGCCGCCGCCCTGGCTAACGGGCTGATGGCCTGCGCAGCACCGCCAAAGCGGGGTTCAGTTAGGAAAAGCAGCAGTTTCGGGGGGTAGGCGGGGCGTTGGTTGAATAGGGCCAGCCGAATATACTGGGGCCGTTACGTTTGCTGCCGTCTTCCTTCTCACCTGAATTCGGCGCTATGCAACTAGCCCCCCTGCTCGAAACCCGCGGCCTGCACTTTCACTTCGGCAAGCGGCCTATTCTGCACGACGTAAATCTGCGCGTGGAGCCCGGCAGCATCTATGGCTTTTTGGGGCCGAACGGGGCCGGCAAAAGCACTACCATGCGCCTGCTGCTGGGGTTGTTGCGGCCGGGGGCGGGCTCGGTGCACTTGTTCGGGCACGATATGGCCCGCCACCGGGTAACCCTGCTGAACCGGGTGGGCGCCCTGATCGAAAACCCCTCCCTTTACGACCACCTCACGGGCCGCGAAAACGTGGAGGCGACCCGCCGCCTGCGCGGAGTAGCGGCCCACCGTACTGCCGAGGTGCTGGAGTTGGTCGGCCTCGCCGACAACGCCCACCGCCCCGCCCGGGAGTACTCCCTGGGCATGCGGCAGCGCCTGGGCCTGGCCATTGCCCTGCTCTCCAATCCCGACTTGCTGTTGCTGGATGAGCCCACCAACGGATTAGACCCCAACGGTATTATCGAGATGCGCGAGCTGCTGCGCCGCCTGCGTCAGGAGCACGGCAAAACCATTGTGGTCAGCAGCCACCTTATCAACGAAATCGAGAAAGTAGCCACGCATGTGGGCGTTATTCAGGAAGGCCGACTGGTGTTTCAGGGGAGCCTGCCGGATTTGCAGCGCCTGCAAACCGGCCGGGCGCGGTTGGTGCTGGAAACGGAAGATGCCGATACCTGCCGCAACCTGCTGCCCCGCCTGCTGGCCGGCGCTACGGTAGCGGGGGCGGGCACGCTGTGGTTGCCCTGGCTTTCGCGGGAGCACACCGCCGAGCTAGCCGCGGCCCTCACGGCGGCGGGTCAGCCGCTCTATGGTCTGCGCCTGGAGCAGCCCAGCCTGGAAGATACCTTTCTGCACCTCACCGAGGTCAAAGCCGACCTGGTGCAGTAAGCCGGTGCCACCTGTTTTTCCTGACTACCTCATTGCTACCTGACGATGGACGCTACCCTACCCCCTGCCTCGCCTATCCTACCCGATTTTGCCGCGCTGCCGCAAGCCCCGGCTCCTGTCACGCAACTGGGACGCACCCTGGCCGCCGATGTGCTTAAGCTGCGGCGCACGGCGGCCCTGCGCCTGACCCTGTTCAGTGGAGCTCTGCCGGTGCTGCTTACCTTCTGCATTTTCTTCTTTAAGGGCCACCTGATTATGAAGGCGGGCGGCGACCCGTGGCCGCGCTTTATCAGCACGGCCTGGCAAACGGCGGGCACCCTGCTGCTGCCCCTGTTTGTGGTGCTACTGACCAGCCTAGTGGTAAACATCGAAACCAAGGCCACGGCCTGGAAACACCTCTATGCCCAGCCCGTGGGGCGCGGGGCCGTGTTCGTCTCCAAGCTGCTGCTGGTGCTGGCGCTGAATGCCGGGGCCCTGTTGCTGTTTGTGGGCTTGCTGCTGGGCGCCGGCGCGCTGCTGGGTTTGCTGCGGCCCGGGCAAGGCTTCCAGACCTACAGCATTCCCTTTGGCACGGTAGGCTGGATGCTGCTGCGCACCTACCTGGCTACGCTGGGGCTGCTGGCGGTGCAGTACATCGTGAGTTTGTTCTGGCGCTCTTTTGTGGTGCCGGTGGGGGTAGGCATGGGAGCGGTAGTCGCTACGTTTGCCCTGCTGCAGTGGGAGCACGTTAGCAAGATTCCGTACGCGGCGCCTTTCCTGACGGCCATGTCCATGCAGGTTTCCAAGGCGGGAGTGCTGGAAGCAGCCCCCGAAGTTGCCCGGCACGAATGGTACGCCCTGGCCTCGTTTGGCGCGGTGCTGGTGGCCGGTTACCTGGTGCTTTACCGCCGCAACGTGACCAACTAAGCGCGTAGGTTGGTGCCTGCCCGCGGGCGTTGCCGGGCAAAAACATAGGGTTGGTTGAATAAACCCCTGGCTCCGGCAACGCCCGAAGAGCTTTGTAGTCCTTATCCCCGATTTCAGCTTCAGTCATTTCGGCCTGATACGCTGTCGGTTACACTTCATCCTCCGTTTTCTACCCTTCAGCTACCGCCGTTTTGTTTGCTTTCGGCCGCTGCTCTCCTTGCAACTATCTTCTGCTATCCTCATGAAAAACGCTACCCTTCCCCTGCTGCTGACCAGCCTGCTCACGGTCCCGGTTTTTGCTCAAACGGCCCCACCGGCTGGCGCTCCGGCTGCGGGTCAGCGGCCAGCCGGAGCACCGGGCGCCCCGGGTGCAGGCGCCGCTAAGCCAATTCTGCCCACGGCTCCAAAGGGCCCGGGCCGCCTGGAAGGCACGGTACTCGATGCTACTACTAAAAAGCCGGTGGAGTTTGCTACCGTCACGCTGCTGCCCTTGAGCGGCAGCACGCCCGTTGATGGCGGCGTGTGCGACGAACGGGGCCGATTTGCGCTGCGGGGGCTGGCGGCCGGAGAGTTTCGGTTGCAAATCAGCTTTGTGGGCTACGCTACCCAAACGCGCAATATTACGGTAGGCACGGGCCTGACGACGGTGCCCACCGTACAGCTGGCTTCCTCGGCCCAGAACCTGGCAGGCGTAACGGTCACGGGTGAGCGGGACGTCATTGAAACCAAGCCCGACCGGATTGTTTACAACGCTGAAAAGGACCTGACCAACTCGGGCGGCACGGCGGCCGATGTGCTACGCAAAGTACCCCTGGTGAACGTGGACCCCGACGGCAACGTGGAGCTGCGTGGCACCAGCAACGTGCGCGTGCTCATCAACAACAAGCCCTCGGGCATTGTGGCCTCCTCGGTGGCCGATGCCATGAAGCAGATTCCGGCCGACCAAATCAAGAGCGTGGAGGTCATTACTACGCCTTCGGCCAAGTACGATGCCGAGGGTACGGGCGGCATCATCAACATCATTTTGAAGAAAAACAGCCTGGAAGGCGTGAACGGCTCCGTGGGACTGGCCGCGGGCACGCGCAGCTCCAACGGCAACGGCACCCTGAACTACCGCAAGGGCAAGGTGGGCCTGAGCAGTTCCGTTAGCGGCTTCGGCTTCTACAGCCCCAACCGCAACGATTTGGTGCGCTACCTGAAAACCCCGGGCGGCGAACGAGAGTCGTTGCGGCAGGAAGGCGATGGCAACACGCTGGGCGGCGGCGGCTTCGGCCGCTTCGGGCTCGACTACGACCCGGCCCAGTACCACAACCTTACCCTGGGGTTGCAGGGTAGCATGTTCCGCAACAGCGGCAACTACGACCAGTTCAACAACTTGCTGCTGCCGGTTGCCAACTCCTTTACCCGCGACACGGACCGGCGCTTTCGCACCCAGAGCTACGATTTGAGCGGGGCCTATACTCGCACCTTCGAGCAGAAGCGCCGCGAGTGGAGCGTGCTGGCCCAGCACACACGCAACCGCAACGTGCAGGCCTACTACCTCGACCAGTTTCAGGGCCGCTCGGAGGCAAACCAGGCCAAGACGTACCGGGAGGAAAGCGACAACCTGGCCCGCAACCTGGAAACCACCCTGCAAACCGACTACGCCCACCCGTTCTCGGAAACGGCGTTGCTCGAAACCGGGGCCAAGGCCATTCTGCGCCGCGTGAGCAGCGACTACGACGTCTTTACTAGCCCCTCCGGCAACGGTAGCAACATCGACCCAGTGTACGATGCCAGCCGCTCCAACCTATTCGATTACAATCAGGATGTGTTTTCTGGTTATGGTACCTACGGGTTTTCAGCCTCTAAGAAGGTGAGCTTCAAGCTGGGCGCGCGGGTAGAAAACACGCGCATCAATGGCAGCTTTCAGCAGCAGGAGCAGGACAACTCCAGCGTGGCACAGAACTACACCAACTTGCTGCCCAACCTGAGCCTGAGCTTCCAGCCGAACAACCCCAAGAAGCCCGGCCAGACCCTGCGCCTAGCCTACTCGCGCCGGATTCAGCGCCCCCAGATCTTCTTCCTGAACCCGTTTGTTAACGCTTCGGACAGCCTGAACATCAGCTACGGCGAGCCAGAATTGCGCCCCGAACTGACGGACAGCTACGAGCTGAATTACACCACGTTCATCAAGGGCTCGGTGCTGAACATGTCGGCCTACGCCCGCCGCACGGGCAATGCCATTGAATCGGTGCGCTTCATTGACCGCAACGGCGTGAATAACCAGACCTTCCGCAACATTGGCCGCAACGCTACCTTCGGGGTAAGCCTGTTTACCTCGGTGAAGCCTGTGCCGAAGTGGGACGTGAGCGGCAACGTGAACGTGTACTACGTGTCACTGGAAAGCCCGGCCCTAACGTTTGAAGAAGGCAGCATTACCACTTCGGCCTACTCCAACAGTGGGGTGATGTACAACCTGAACCTGAATTCCAGCTACAAGTTCGAGAAGGGCCTGAGCGTACAGTTCTTCGGGGGCCTGAACTCGCCGCGCGTACAGTTGCAAGGCAGCCAGCGCGCCTGGACGTTCTACTCCCTGGGTTTGCGCAAAACCATGCTTAAGGAGAAGGCCGACCTGACCCTGAACGCCGATAACTTCCTGCAAGCTACCCGCAACCTCAGTTCCACCCTCGACACCGACCAGTTCCGGCAGGTAAGCAACAACTACATCTACCTGCGCGGTGTGCGCCTGGCCTTCAACTACCGCTTCGGCAAAACCACTACTCAGCCCCAGAAGCGCCGCCGCAGCATCCAAAACGACGATACCAAGCAAGGCGAAGGCAGCGGCCAAGGCCAGCAGTAATGGTGAGGCGGTGAAATGGTGAGTTTGTGAGTTAACAGAACGGCTGTCATCCTGAGCAGCGCAAAGGACCTCTACCTCTGGTTAACTCAACAGAGGTAGAGGTCCTTTGCGCGGCTCAGGATGACAGCACGTATGTATTCACCGAATCACTAATTCACTCAATCACCACTTCACCATCTCACCGTCTCACCTATTCCAGATTTGCCAGGCGGCTTCGGCCTGGAGGCAGAGCATTTCGAAACCGTTTTTGGTTTGAGCGCCGAGAGCAGCCCCGCGCTTCATGAATTCGGTTTCGGTGGGGTTATAGATGAGGTCGTAGAGGTAGTGCTGAGCCGTGAGGTAGGGGTAAGGAATGGGCGGGCACTCCTCCACGTTGGGCGTGGTGCCCAGGGGGGTAGTATTAATGATGAGCGGGTGGTCCTGCAACAGGCGCGGCGTCAGCTCCTCGTAAGTCAGCCCCGCTCCTAGGGCATTGCGCGACACTACCCAATACCCAATATTTAGGTCGCGGAGGGCAACTTCCACGGCTTTGGAGGCACCACCGCTACCCAAAATCAGGGCCCGCATTTCCGGTAGCTTCGCCTCGGGCAGGAAATTTCGCAACGACTCGCGGAAGCCCAGGTAGTCGGTGTTGTGCCCAATCAGCTGCCCATCGGCCCGAAACTCGATGACATTGACGGCCCCAACCCGAGCGGCAGAGGGCGCTACCTCGTTCAGGAACGGCCATACTTGCTCCTTGTAGGGAATGGTCACGTTGAGGCCGCGCAGGTCGGGGTGGCGGGCCAGCAGGCCCGGCAGCTCATCCATAGTAGCCAGCTCGAACAGCTCATAATGATGATCAGCCAGCTCCAGATTGTGAAATTTCTGGGAAAAATAGGTTTGAGAAAAGGAGTGGCGCAGGGAGCGGCCCAGAAGTCCAAATTCAGGCATAACACGCGGGTAATTGCACTGTAAACAACAGCAAAAAACCGCTCAGCCCCAACCTGGGCCGAGCGGTTTTTATCATTTATTTAATACACCAGAAAGGGTTAGTGGCTCGCTACGTTGCTCGGGCGGCGAGCCTTAAAGAACTCAAACACGGCCGGCAGCACCGATACCACAATGATGCCGATGGTAAACAACCCGAAGTTTTGCTGAATCCAGGGGATGCTGCCGAGAAAGTAGCCGGCACCTGTCAGCAGCACTACCCACAGCACCGCGCCCACCACGTTATAGGAGAGGAACTTTGTGTAGCTCATGGTGCCCACACCCGCCACAAAGGGCGCAAACGTGCGGATAATGGGAATAAAGCGGGCTATAATGATTGTTTTGGCTCCGTGCTTCTGGTAGAAAGCCTGAGTTTTCTCGAGGTGTTCCCGTTTCAGAAACCGGGAATTTTCCCGAAACACCCGCGGCCCTAAGTAGTCACCGATGTGGTAGTTAAGGGTGTCGCCGAGGACGGCAGCCAGAATCAGCAGCCCGATCATGGCCCATATATTGAGCGGGGAGCCGGGCAGAGCAGCCAAGGTACCCGCGGCAAACAGCAGAGAGTCGCCGGGCAGGAAGGGCAGCACCACTACCCCTGTTTCCACGAAGATGATGAGGAACAGAATAGCGTAGGTCCAGACGCCATAATCCTGAATTATCTCGGCCAGGTGCTTGTCAAGGTGCAGAATAAAGTCGAGCAGATGCTTCAGGATTTCCATAGAGCGGGGGTTGAGCCTACAAAGAAAGGGGTTTCTGCGTTGCAACTTCTAGTGACGGGGCAGGCTTTTGGCTGGATGCCACAACTACCCCCGCAGGATCAGCAGACGATTGTACTCTACTTCGAGGTCTTTCACCTCGAAACTTTGCTGGGCCAGGTAGTCGGGAGCCAGTTGCCCCGTAATCAAAAGCGGAGCCTGCGCCAACGTATTGAGCAGTACGGCGCCGCCCGGTTGCAGCACCCGCCGCACCTGCTGCCAGAAATAAACTTCGCTGAGTTGCCGAGGCAAGGTTAGATCAATAAACAAATCAATGACGATCAAGCCGTACGCGTCTGTAGGGGCCGTAGCCACCCACTCGAATGCATCGGCGCAAACAATTTGCAATTGGGCATCGGGCCGAATGCCAAACTCGGTGGCGGCCAGCTCCACAATAGCTGGGTCTAGCTCCACGGCCGTAATGGGGCCGGTGTGCCCCCGCTCCCGCCGCAACGTGTCAACCACGGAGCCTCCGCCCATGCCCAGTACTAGCGCCGCAACCGTGGCATCCGGGGCCATGACGAACAGTCCGTAGCGCAAAATCTGCTGGAGCGGGCCGTAGCTGTAATTCGCGTATTGGGCATTGAGCACTTTGCGGCCGCGGTGCAGCTCCACCGTCAGCGGGCCGCTGTAGCGCGACTCTACCCGGCGGGAAAGCGGCAGGGCGTAACTCAACCAGTGGCGCAGGGTAGTCAGTAGCTTGTTCATACCGGACAAACATACGGCCCTTGCGGCAAGCTCAATGGAAGCCTCTTAACGTGAGACCAGGAACAGCCTACTAATTGTGCTGCAATTAACGCGTTACGGGTAGCACCTGGTAGCCCTGTTGCCGCAGCAAAGCCAGGAGCCCTTTTGGCCCGCCCAGGTGGGCGGCTCCCACGGCAAAGAAGGTAGGCTGGCCAGCGGCTTGCTGGGCGATGCTGGCTACCCAATGCTGGTTCCGCTCGTCGAGCAGCATTTCAGCGTAGCCGGGAAAGGAGAAAGCGCTGGCGCTGGTCACGGCCCGCAGCTCCTCTATCTTCTGGGCCTTGTAAAGCGCAACCAGCAACTGAAATTCCTGCTGGGCCTCTGCTTCGCGGCCAACTAGGTCGGCCAGGAGTTGGCTTTGCACGGCGTAGGGGATCTTATCGAAAAAGCCCATTTGCTCCTGCACCGTTTCCAGCCCGCGTATTTCCTTGTGCTGCTCCTGGGCCAGCTTCACGAAGCTGGTTTCATAACTGGCTGGCGTGCAGTTCAGCAGATTGGAGTAAAGCAAAGAGCTGACGATAAAGGGCTTGAGCATACTAACCTGGGCAATGGGAATACCGGCCTTGTCTTTGAGGTAGCTGCTAACGCGGGCGTAGTCAGCGGCCGACAGCAGCTTGTGCAGGGTCTGGCCGTCGTTCATCTTCATACCAGCTTTCATGTCCTGGAGCAGCGTAGGACTATCCAGGTCCAGCTCCAGCATGAGTTGCCGGGTGCTGGTAAAGGCCCGTTTAACCGGCTCGGTTATGCGCAAATCCTGGGGGCAAATCAGGTGGATGGTGCCGTAGAGGTAGGAAGGTTTGGCCAGGCCCTTGCCCGAAATCTTCCACAGTAGCGCACGGGTAGGCGCGGCGGGAGTAGCCGAGGCTTTGGCAACGGATTGGCGCGGGCTGCCAGCCGGCTGGGCCTGTCCGCCACTGATAAAAGCCAGCCAGAGGGTACTGGTTAGGATGATTTTAGGGAGCCAGTTCATAGTCAGGGCAAAACAGGAAGCGCATCTGTTGTTATTCGGCTAAAGCGGCGGATCGTTGCGCTACCTCTTCTCTTTTTTATAAGGGATTCTCGAGTTGGCTGCTACCAAAAAGCCCGCGCTTCGAAGGGAAACGCGGGCGTTGTGTCGGGCTCAAGAGTAACTTACTGCGCCGCTATGCGCCAGAGCGTATCGGCCGCATCATCGGCCACCAGCAGGGCACCATCTGGTAGCACCGTTACGCCCACCGGGCGGCCATATACTTCCTTTTTATCAGCATTGGCCACAAAACCGGTCAGGAAATCCTGCATGGGGCCGCTGGGCTTGCCGTTAGTGAAAGGCACAAACACCACCTTATAGCCCGAAAACTCCGAGCGGTTCCAGGAGCCGTGCTGCCCAATGAAGGCGCCGCTGCGGTACTGGGCCGGAAAGGCGTTACCCTTGTAGAATGCTAGGCCCAGGGAAGCCGTGTGGGGCCCGAGTGGCACTTCGGGCACTACGGTTTTCTGCACCAGATCGGGCCGCTCCCCTTTGCGGCGGGGGTCTTCGTGCTGCCCAAAGTAGGCATAAGGCCACCCGTAGAAAGCGCCCGGCTTCACGCTGGTCAGGTAGTCGGGCACCAGTTCGTCGCCCAGCTCGTCCCGTTCATTCACCGCCGACCACAGCGTTTGGGTGCCCGGCGCCCAGTCCATGCCCACGGGGTTGCGCAGGCCCGCGGCGTACACCTTCTCGCCGCTACCATCCGGGTTGATTTCCAGAATGTTGGCCCGACGTTCTTCTTCTTTCATGCCGTGTTCTGCTACGTTGGATGCAGAACCCACCGACACGTAAATTTTCTGGCCGTTAGGGCCCGCCAGCAGGTTGCGCGTCCAGTGGTTGTTGTAGCCCCCAGCTGGCAGATTCATGATTTTCTGGCCACCACCCGCAATTTTGGTTTGGCCGGTTTGGTAGGGGTAGCGCCACACGCCATCGGTGTTGGCCACGTAGAAATAGTTGTCGAGCACGAGCATGCCAAAAGGCTGGCTCAACCCCGCCAGAAAGATTTCCCGGGTTTCGGGCTTACCATCCTTGTCAGCGTCGCGCAAGAGGGTAATGCGGTTGGCGCTGGTGGCCCGCAACGAGCGGGAAGGGTCCAGGTCGAGGGCGGCCACTACCTTCTTCTTCGGGTCCTGCGGAATCGTGTTCGACTCCGCCACCAGCACGTCGCCGTTGGGCAGCACGTAGGTATTGCGCGGGCTCTCGAAGCCATCGGCGTACTTGGTTACCACGAAGCCAGCTGGTGCGGTGGGCATTTTGCCCTGGGGCCAGCCAATAACTTTGCTGCGCTTGGTGGTCGACTTGCTGGCGTAGGGCTCGGGTAGGTTAACGGCCGTAGCGGCCGTCGCCACAGTGTCGGCGGGGGTAGTAGCAGCGGCCTCCGCTTTTTCCTGTTTGGAGGGTCCGCTGCAGGCGCCCAGCAAGGTCAGCAAGCTCAGGGCGGAGCCAGAAAGATTTCGATTCATTGGTAGTGGCTAGATCGGTAAATAGGAAAAGCCCGACCTCACAAAGTCAGGCCTTTCCTTTACTGAATTGCCGTGGTTGAAGTTGACTTCCCGGTCTCAGAAACTCGAAACCGCCCGCTACCAGGTAGCGTGGGGCCGCACGGCGCTGCTACTGGCTTCGCGTTGGAGGGAAGATTTCAGCCTGAAATGCCGGGCCGTGAAAACCAGAAAAGGCTGCGCCCTCATGCGGCGCAGCCTTTTCAAGCGGATACTTTTGGGAGCTAGCCCCGGGGCATAGAGGTGCCGGGCTTGCCCGCTACCTTGGGCTCAGGCTTGAACATTTCGTCCACGTTGTCCATGTCCAGGAAGTCCGTGAAGGTGTCGCCGCGCAGGCCCAGTCGAATGGTTTCCAGGCTGATAATTTCGTTGGGGGCAATGTTGCCCAGGTTCACGTTGGCGCCCAGCAACTTGATAAACCACACTTGTTGGGCTTTCTGGGGCGCTTCCCAAATGATTTTCTCGAAGGGAATCTGGGTCAGGATTTCCTCTACCAGACCGGAGCGCACCTCGCCGGTGCTGCGGAACAGGCCCACGTTGCCAGCCTCGCGAGCTTCCCCGATAACCTTTACGGCGCCAGCTTCCAGCTCGGTTTTCATCTGCGAAATCCACTTGTAGGGCGGAATAATCTTTTCCGCATCCTTGGAGCCTACCTCCGACAACACCTTCACATCTTGAGCCAACGTGCGGATAAATTCCAGCTTCTTGTCGTGGTTCAGGTCAATGGAGCCGTCCGATACTTCGGCGTATTCCATACCGAAGTTTTCCAGCAGCCGGCGGTAGTCATCAAACTGGTTCCGGATGATAAAAGCCTCAAACAGGGTTCCGCCAAAGTACACTGGAATGCCAGCCTCCTTGTACACTGCCAGCTTGCGCTTCAGGTTGGGGTTGACGTAGGACGTGGCCCAGCCCAGCTTAACAATGTCGGTGTAGGCGGCCCCTACTTCCAGAAAGTCCTCCGCCTCGCGGACGCTGAGGCCTTTATCCATGACCATGGTAAAGCCTTGCTCGCGGGGTTTTTGGGTGCGCTCGGGGAGTTGGTTGAGGGTGTAATTCATGTTGTAAGACCTAGAGTCAGATGAACGTGAAAGCGGCACGAGGCTTCGAGACGATGCGAAAGCCCGGTGGCGCCGCGCCCAAAAGTACGCCCGAATTCTGTAACCGCTTTGAAATGGCGAGGCCTCCGCGGGGGCCAGCTACGTAGCCGGCACCCGCGGAGGCCCCCGTCGGGCTGAGAGCAGCGCCTATTTCCGATACTGGTCAATCAGGCGGGCCAGGGCTTTCTGCGACTCCAGCTCCGGGAAGTAATCGAACAGCAGGCGGTGCTTGTCAAAGTCCAGAACCAGGGCGTTTTCCAGGCACTCGTAGGCCTCGCGGTACCGGCCGCCGGCCAGCAGGTAGGCGCACAGGCGGTAGTGCAGTTCGGCCTCCATGGGCTGAATTTCCACGGCGTTGCGCATCAGGTCAATGGCCCCGTCGAAGTTGCCCTGCTCGTAGAGAATAATGCTCCAGTTCAGCCAGGCATCCTTGTTGTCGGGGGCTACCTCCACGGCTTTCTCGTAGGCTTCAATCGACGAGACAATGTTGCCTATCTGGTACTCGGCGGCGGCCAGGGCCAGCCAGTACTCCACGCTTTCCTCGTAGAGGCTCACGGCCTTGCGGAAGAAGTGAATGGCCTCGAAGTACTTTTCCTGCACATTCATCACAATGCCGATACCAAACCAGGCCTCGTCCATCTCGGGGTCCAGGTCGATGGCGCGCTGGTAGAAGCGGCGGGCCAAGTCCCACTCGGCCAGCTTCTCGTGGCACTCCCCGATGTTGCACAACGCTTCCGGGCTGGGCTCCCCCTCGGGGTGGCTCAGCTCAAACTCACTGATGGCGGCGCGGTAGCGCTCCTGGGTAACGTACACGCTGGCCAGAAACCCGTGCGCCTCGTAGAATTTCCCGTCAATCAGGATGGCGTACTCAAAGGCGCTGATAGCCTCATCGAGCTTGCCGGCCCGGTAGTAAGCCTGGCCCAGGTTGTACCAGGCCACGGCCGAGTAAGGGTCCTCATCGGTGAAGCGACGGAAGAAGTCCAGGTTCTTTTCCAGCCGCTCGCTTACTTCCAGGCAGTACAGCAGCTCCTGCACCGCCACATCGTTGTCGGGGTTCAGGCGCAGGCTTTGCTTATAGTACTTGGCGGCACTCTTGAACTTCTGCCAGCTCTGGTAGGCCAGGCCCAGGTTGAAGAAGATGTCGTCGCGGTCCTGGGCGCGCTCGGCGGCCTGGTGGAAAAAAGCAATGGCCTCGGCAAACTCGCCTTTCTGGGTAGCGATAATGCCGCGGGTAACGGCCACATCGGGGTTGTCGGGGTCGAGCAGGGCTACGTCCTCGATCTGGCTGCTGGCCGCGGCATACTCGCCCTTCATGGCCAGCACCTGGGAGCGGTCAATCAGGAGTTCGGTACTAAACGGATATTGCGCAATGCCGGCTTCGCAGGCCTGCAAGGCTTTTTCGTATTGAGTAGTGGTGGTGTAATGGTCGATGATGTTTTCAAAATCGGCCAGATCAAAAAACACGGGCTCGTTCAGGGCTACCATCTGCTCAAAACGACGCACGGTAGCCTCTACTTCGTCCCGATCCTCAAAATTCTCGTTCATTCTCATTCTGCTACAATCGACACGTCGCCGCCAAAACGGCAGACTTCGCGGGTCAGTGGGGCATTTTCAGCGGAAAGCACCTCCCGCCCTGAATATACAATAACCGCACCGGAGGCCGATGGGTTCTAGAGGAGTAAGGGAGTAAAACGGTAGCTGCGCAATCGTTCCGCTCGGCCAGGCGGAAGACTCAGGTAGCTACCTCTTTGCCCTTGCTAAGTCCGGCGCAGCACCACCTGATGGTTTCGGCCAGGGGCCGGAAGCGGAACGCCAGGGCCTGCTCGATTTTAGTGGCCCGGTACTCGGTAGCCCGGCGGCCGGCGCGGGCCGTGTCTTTGGTAATGAGTGGGCGGGCGCCGGTCAGCAAGGACCGCACGTGCTCCAGGCGCCAGATGGTCTCGGCCGCCCAGTCGGGCACGGCTACGGTGGGCGGACGCTTGTGAAAGCAGGCGGCGGCCTGGGCCATAAACTCGCGCAGAGGCAAGGCGCCGGCATTCACTACGTAGCGCTGGCCGCTGTAAGCGGTGTCGAGGGTCAGGCGCAGCAGAATTTCCACTACATCCCGCACATCTACCAGATTAATGCTGCCCGGCGTGTAAAACCGGTGCTCGTTGAAGGCATAGCGGAACAAGCGGGTGCTGCTACGGTCCCAATCGGCCGGGCCCAGGATAACCGAGGGATTAATGATAACAGCCTGCAGACCCTCCGATACGCCACGCCACACCTCCAGTTCGCCTAGGTATTTGGAGGTAGCGTAGGCGTTGTGCTCAGCGCCTAAATCCCACTTGGCATTTTCATCCAGCACCAGCGGCCCGGCCGCCGGCAATTGCTCCGGCCCCGGCGCGGTGCCGCCCAATGCGGCCACCGACGAAACAAAGCCCAGCCGAATACCGGGGCGCTCCAGGCACGCATCTACCAGGTTGGCAGCCCCTTCCACATTTATTTGCTGCAGCAGGTCTTCGTCCTGGGGTGCGTAGGATACTAGCCCCGCGCAGTGGAACACGTGCGTGACGCCTTCCAAAGCCGCGCGCAGCCCCAGCCCATCCCGGATATCACCCTCTACCCACTCCACTTGCTCGGCGGAAGGAAAAAGAGGAAGCTGCTGCCGGTAGAGGGCCCGCACAGGTAGCCCGCGCAGCCGTAGCGCCGAGATTAGAAAACTTCCTACCAAGCCGCTGCCGCCAGTAACAAAAATCATGAAAGTGGAGTGACTCGTGAAGAAGGGAAAGTAGCGGCAGCGTTTACAGGGTAGAGTTGAGCAGCGGTAAGGCCAGCAGCTTGGGCAGGTATTCGGTTAGTAGCACTTTAGCCCGGATACTGTCCACGTGCTTCAGGTTGTGAGCATCCGTACCAACCATGTCCACCATACCCGCGTCGATGAGCTTTTCGGCTACGCGCTTGGCCCCGGCGGAGTAGTAGCCCGTCAGGGAGTTCAGGTTTACTTGCATCAGCACGCCTTCCTCCCGAATTCGAATCAGCTCTTCGAACCGGCCATACAAGTAGGTATAACGCTCCGGGTGGGCCATCACGGGTCGGTAGCCGGCGGCCTTCATCTTGAACATCATTTCCTGGAGGTTAAACGGCTCATTGATGTAGGACGTCTCAAATAGAACGTAGCGCTGCTCGCCTCCAAAGGTCAGTAGTTCTTCATTTTCCTCGAGCTTGCGGGCCAGGCCTTCGTCCATGTAATATTCGGCCGCGCACGCCAGCTCTACCCCGGAAATACCGGCTTGGGCCGCCGCCGCCCGCAGCGCGTCCAACGCGCCTTGAATTCCGGCCGGCGTGTTCCGGTAGAAGTCGCCCATGATGTGGGGCGTCATCACCAGCTTGCGGTAGCCCAGGTCCCGTAGTTGCTGCAGCAATACCAGCGACTGTTCCAGCGTTTCCGCCCCGTCATCGAGGCCAGGCAGGAGGTGGGAGTGCATATCAGCGCCCAGCACAGCTAGCGTAGCGGGTAGCTCATTGTCGGGAGCGGCGCGCCCAAATAGCTTCTGGAAGAAAGACATAGCTGACATTAAGCCGGGTTAGGAATTGCGCTTCCGCAACCGGCTCAGCAGGCCGCCCTTGGGCGCCGTGTCCTCGTAGTAGCCTTGGCCGTAGCCGTAGCCATAGCCGTAGCCATAGCCGTACCCATAGCCCCCACTTCCCTGGGCATCGTTCAGGATGGTGCAGAGCTTAGTGAAGCCGTTCACCCGCATCAGCTTGTTGATGTTTTTGAGGAAGGCTTTCTTCGAGTAATTGGCGCGCACAATGTAAATCGGCACATCAGCCTTGCGCATGATCAGAATGCCATCAGTTACCAGGCCAACGGGCGGGGTGTCAATCATTACCACGTCGTAGGACTCGTGCAAGCTTTGAATCAGCTCGTCGAAGCGGTTGCTCAAAATCAGCTCCGAAGGGTTAGGCGGGGTAGGTCCAGCCGAAATAAAGTCCAGGGTTGGAATGCTGGTGTGCTGCACGCACTCCTGCCAGGTGTGCTTCTCAATGAGAATAGTGCTGACGCCTTTCACGTTTTCTGCATCGAAAGCCAGGTTTACCTTGGGCTTGCGCATGTCCAGGTCGAGGATGATTACGCGCTGGTCGGAGGCGGCAATAATGCCGGCCAAGTTTACCGTCACAAAGGTTTTACCCTCACCGCTAATGGTTGAAGTAATAGAAATCAGGCGCTTCTTCTTGGAAGAAGCCATGAACTCCAGGTTGGTCCGGATGGAACGAATCGACTCGGAAATGGCTGATTTGGGATTTTTGTCTACCACCAGCTTCGAGACGGCCATCTTCTCCTTGTCGTAGGTCGGGATAATGCCCAGTACGGAGGCGGAGGTAGCCCGCTCCAGTTCCCGGATGCTGGTTACGGTGTTGTGCATTAGGTAGCGAACAGCAATCAGGCCCAACCCTAGGATGATGCCTGCCGCCAAGCCAATAGCATACACCATAAGCTTAACCGGCGAAATAGGAGCCGAGGGCATAGTTGCCGGCGACAGAATCTGGAAATCGGCGGTAGTGCCCGCCATGGAAATACCAAACTCAATCTTCTTGTCCATCATGTTCAAATTGTACTTCTCGTACAATTCGAGAGGGCGTTCCAAGCGGGCTTGCTCAGTTGCTTTTTCCGGCAACTCCCGCAAGCGGTTTTCCAATTGGGCCCGCTTGGCATCCATCTTCAGTAATTGCTGGCGTACCAGTTGCTGATTACGTCGTAACAGCTCCCGAATAACTCGTTTGGTGTTGGCAATTCGCTGCTCCCTTATTTGTAGTGCAGTAGTGGCCCCTGGCTGATAAGACAATTCAGCTCGCTCCAAATCCAGTTGCAAGTCGCTTAGCTCTACAATCCGCTGCGAAAGCTGCTCATCTTTCAGCTCGCTCAAGGCCGGAATGCTTTGGAACACGTCCCCATCCTCCCGATCGGTCAGACGCTTCTGGCCCAGCAAACGCTCCAACTCCAGCAGCATGTCCGATTCTTCCTGCAACTTCTCCCGCTCTTTCTCCTGCTCCTCCAGGGCCGTCGTAATCATGGCCACATCAGCCTTGATATCATAGGTGCCGTTGCGTTTCACAAACGACTGCATGTTTTCCTCGGCCTGCTGCAAGTCTTTGCGGTTTTCGCCTAGCTGCTCATTGATATACCGGGTGGCCCGGGCCGCCTGCTCCTGCTTGCGAGCCAGCTTTTCTACGAGGTAAACCGAGTCAATCTTGTTAACGATGTCGTGGGCTTTGCGCGGGTTGTGGTCCGTGAAGGAAATGCCGATGATGTTGGCATCCGCATTGCCGATTTCTACCGTAAGGTTTTTGCTCAGATAAGCGTTTAAACTAGCCTCGTCGTTGATGACAAAGTGGTAGTTAGGCTCCAGGGCAGCGGCATTGTACAGGTTGGTGGGAAAAATCTGCAGCGTGAAGCCCAGGGCGCGAATTGTTTGACCAAAGCCATACTCCCCCCCGCCTTCCTGGCCATTATGCTCATACTGCAGCCGCAACCGGTTGCCCGGAAGCAGTTTCAGCCCAAACTTTACGTTGTACACTGCCTCAGGCGTAGCAGCGTACTCTACCCGAAAGGGAGAACTGCGGTACAACTCGTTTTCCAGGACCGTGCCCTGCACGTAATAATTTACGGCAAGGTCCAAGGAGTCCTTCAGCCGCTGGTAAATAATGTCTGACTTAATGAGTTCTACCTCACCGGAAAGCTTATTGATGCTTTGCTGCTTCTCAGCCTGTGCTCCAATGCCTTCTAGCCCTAGTAAGCCGGCCTCTGTTTTCTCATCAATTTTGATGGAAGAAGAAGACTGATACAAGGGCGGCGTGTAGCGCAAAAACAGCCAGGAGGCAGTCAGGCCCAGCAGAATAAGCAAGAGCATCCAGGGCAGGCTCTTGCGCACCACCATCAATAAGGTCGTCAGGTCTAGCCCACCGCCTTCGTCTTCTTCCTCGGCTTCGCCGCCTGCATTCCGAATTAGTTCTTCCAGATCAGCCTCTTCTTTCGCCGCCATGTAGTAATGAGTAGTGAAAACAGCTCTTTGGAAATACCGAAGAGAAACGCTGCGTGCTTGTACTTATTTTGAAATAGCAATGAGGAGCGTCGCCAGCCCCGACAATCCGCCTAAAAAGGCAAACAGTGGGCTGGCATCGGCCAGGGCCTCATAGAATGGCCGGCGAATAGGCTCTACGTACACAATATCATTGGGCTCTACCTGTAGGTTAGCACGCCGCATGCCGTCAATAGTAGTCAAATCAATGATTTGGACCTGGGGGTTCTTCAGGCTACCCCGAATCAGGCGGATATTGTCAGCGCGGCCAGCTTGACCATTGCCGCCGGTAGGCCCCACAAAGCCCCCCGAAATACCACCGGCCTGAGCCAGCACTTCCAACAGGTTCATGTTGTCGTTGAACATCTGAATCACGCGGGCCCCACCCGAGGTAGCGCCCAGCACAATAATACGGTTATTGGTGACCCGGGTGGTCACAAATACATCCTTATAGAACTCCGTGTAACGAATCTGCAACAGACTATCGGCTTGTAGCAGAGTCAGGCCGGCTACTCGAACGTAGTCGACCATGGGTAGCTTCACAATACCATCATGTTGCACTAGAAACTCGCTGTTGCCTTGCTGCTGGCCATTTTGCTGCTGGCCCTGCTGTTGCATCCCCTGCTGGATACCTCCGCCGCCCGCCCGCTGGCGAGAGAAGCCACCACCACCCATGTTCGTTCCCGTGGGCGAACCAAAAAACAACTCCCCATTGGGGTCCAAAATTCGTTCCCCTTTGTTGGTATACACCCGTACCTCGAGGTAGTCGTTGGGTTGGATAATGTAGTTGCGCTCGGCCCGATTTACTACGTCGCGTAGCCGAGCCGTATCCAGGCGGCCGGCGCCATCAGTACGAAACAGGATGTTTTGCTGCCGAACTCGGGAGGTAGTGCAGGAAAAGGTGAGCAATGCTAACGGCAAACACAGCATCCAGAGACGCAACAGGTGGTAGCAAGTAGGTCGGTTCATGCAAGCCGGGACAACCGGATTCGGTGGGAAAAAATTCAGGAAACAAATCCGCGCGGACAGTATTTCCCTAAAAAACCATCAAAGAAACCGAATTAGTGCCCCCTTTCAAAATTCAGTACCCTGAGCTCCACTCAGGCATTGGCTTGTACGCCAGTAAAATCCTACTTTCGCGGACCCAAAATTGGCCCGGATGGGTTACACCTGTCCATTCTTACTTCCCACCCCACCCTTACTACTATGGAACTGGTCGCTACTGAAAACCAGACGATGATTGCCCAAATGGTGCGCGACTTCGGAGCTCAGCACATCAAGCCCCACATGATGCGCTGGGACGAAACGCAGGAGTTTCCGGCGGACGTATTCCACAAGCTGGGCGAGCTGGGCCTAATGGGCGTGTTGGTACCCCAGGAGTATGGCGGAGCCGGTTTTGGCTACGTGGAATACGTAACAGCCATTGCCGAGCTGGCTAAGATTGACGGCAGTATTGGCCTGAGCATGGCCGCCCATAACTCGCTGTGCACTGGCCATATTTTGCAGCATGCTTCCGAGGAGCAGAAGCATGAGTACTTGCCCAAGCTGGCTTCCGGCGAATGGATTGGGGCCTGGGGCCTAACGGAGCCGAACACGGGTTCCGACGCCGGTAACATGCGCACCGTGGCCGTAGCTGACGGTGACGACTATATTCTAAACGGCGCCAAAAATTTTATTACCCATGGCAAAACCGGCAACGTGGCTGTGGTTATTGCCCGCACCGGTGAGGTAGGCGACTCGCGCGGCATGACGGCCTTTATTATTGAGCGCGGCACTCCTGGCTTTGAGGCTGGTCGCAAGGAGGACAAGCTAGGCATGCGGGCTTCCGAAACCACCGAACTGATTTTCACCGACTGCCGCGTACCGAAGGCAAACGTAATCGGACAGGTGGGCGACGGGTTTGTGCAGGCCCTGAAGGTGCTCGACGGCGGCCGCATCAGCATTGCAGCCCTGAGCCTAGGCATTGCCCAGGGTGCTTACGAGGCGGCGCTGCAGTACTCTAAGGAGCGCCACCAGTTCAACCAGCCCATCAGCAACTTCCAGGGTATTAGCTTCAAGCTGGCCGACATGGCCACGGAAATCGAGGCGGCTTCCCTGCTCACCTACCGTGCTGCCGACATGAAGGACCGCGGCCTGAACGTGAACCTGGAATCAGCCATGGCCAAGCTCTACGCTTCGGAAGTTTCGGTGCGGGTAGCCAACGAGGGCGTGCAGATTTTCGGAGGGTACGGCTACACCAAGGACTACCCTGCCGAGAAGTACTACCGTGATGCCAAGCTGTGCACCATTGGCGAAGGAACTTCGGAAATTCAGAAGCTCGTGATTGCCCGGGCCCTGCTGAAATAATCTTACGCGGTGGGCAGGTTTGCGGCTGATTTTATTCGCTATGGCTTTTTCTGAGGCTATTCCCTACAAAATCAGCATAATCATTTTCAAATCTGCTTAAACTGTGATTATCTTTGCGGCCCCTTCAATCCGGGTTTCTAAGTCACTGAACATATGATCATCGTCCAAATCAAAGAAAACGAGTCGGTTGACCGTGCGCTGAAGCGCTTCAAGAAGAAATTTGAGCGCACCGGCGTTCTGAAAGAGTTGCGTCGCCGCACCTTCTTCCAGAAGCCGTCCATCACCAACCGCAAGCAGAAGCAGAAGGCTATCTACAAGCTGGCTACCTACGGCCCCGACGCCGCCGAGTAGTCGTCTGCCCCTGCTTTCGTCAGGACGAAAAAACCGGCTGATTCACCTACCTAGCGTGAGTCAGCCGGTTTTTTCGCGTCCGTACTATTTCGTTTTTTTCCTCCCTTGAATTCCATACATTGGTTGTCCGGCCTTAGCGGCTGGCTCCCGATGTATGGAATTGTTTTTTGACTATTTACGGTTTGAGCGGCGCTACAGCCCGCACACGGTGCTTTCGTACCAGACCGATTTGCGGCAGTTCGCCGAGTTCTTGTCCGGCACCTACGACCTTGCTGACCCTACCCAGGCCGACCATACCATCATCCGGTCGTGGATAGTGGAGTTGATGCAGAAGCAGCACGATCCGCGCACGGTAAACCGCAAAATTGCCTGCCTTCGCTCTTACTACAAGTACCTGCTGCGCACGGGAGTTATCCAGAAAAACCCCATGCTGCGCATCACCTCACCCAAGGTTGCCAAAAAGCTACCCGACTTCGTACCGGAGGATTCGTTGAACGGGCTGCTTAACTCCTTTGAGTTTCCGGACACGTTTGCCGGCGTGCGCGACCAACTGGTACTGGAGTTGCTGTACGGCACCGGCATCCGGCTTTCGGAACTAATTGGAATTGGAGCTGATGACCTGAACCTAGGCGGCCGGACGGTGCGGGTAACGGGCAAAGGCAACAAGCAGCGCGTAGTGCCCCTGAACCCAACGTTATTGCTAGTGCTGAGCCGCTATATAGCGTTTAAGCAACGTGAATTTGCCTTGGATAGCAACGCCCGGCGGGCCCTCCTCGTTACGGACAAGGGAGAGCCGCTCTACGAAAAGTTTGTGTACCGGACCGTGAAGCACTATCTGAGCCAGATAACCACTGCTTCCGGCCAGCAGCATCCGCACGTGCTTCGTCACTCTTTTGCTACCCACTTATTGGGTAAAGGAGCTGATTTGAACGCCATTAAGGAACTGCTCGGGCATGCTAGTTTGGCGGCTACCCAGGTGTACACCCACCTAAGTATTGACAAGCTAAAGTCCGTATTTGACAAGGCCCACCCCAAGGCCTGATTTTTCCTTTTACCCTTAACCCCACTCCCGATGAAAGTACAGATGCAATCGGTGCACTTCGATGCCGACCAAAAACTGCTTGACTTCATCCAGAAGCGCCTCGATAAACTCGAAACCTTCTATGACCGCGTGATTGAAGGAGAAGTTATTCTTCGCCTGAATAACAAAGACGGGATAAACAATAAAACGGTAGAAATTAAGCTGCACGTGCCTGGTACCACCCTGTTCTCGCAAGAAGACGCCGGCACTTTTGAAGCAGCTACGGACGCGGCAGCCGAGAACCTGAAGCGCCAAATCACTAAGTATAAAGAGAAGCTGGTTAGCCACTGATCTATAATTGTTGGCAGCTGACTGCTGGTTGTTAGCTGCTGCCTTCTTGTTAACCCAACCATTAGCTCACAAAAAAGCCCCGCCTGACGGATTCAGGCGGGGCTTTTTTGTGGTGAACAGGATTAGCAACTTGTCACCAACACCGGGTAACTAAGCTTCTACAAACCAAATTCTGCCTTTATTTTATCCACGTAGTCAAGCTTTTCCCAGGTAAAGGTTTCCACGGTTTTTGTCGAGCCATCGGCCTGCTGCACCTGCTTGGTACCGGGCTGCCGGCCCATGTGACCGTAGGCGGCTGATTCGGCGAAGATAGGGTTCTGCAGGCCCAGGCGCTGCACAATGGCGTAAGGGCGCAGGTCGAAGAGGCGCTGTACCTTCTCGGCAATTTCACCGTCGGTCAGTGAGTGGCCAAACGAGCCGGTGGCTTTGGTGGTACCATAAGTAGTCACGAACACGCCTACCGGCTCAGCTACGCCAATGGCATAGGCTACCTGTACCAGCACTTGGTCGGCCACGCCGGCGGCTACCAGGTTTTTAGCAATGTGCCGGGCTGCGTAAGCCGCCGAGCGGTCTACTTTCGAGGAGTCCTTGCCGGAGAAGGCGCCGCCACCGTGGGCACCTTTACCGCCGTAGGTATCCACGATGATTTTACGGCCCGTGAGGCCGGAGTCGCCGTGGGGGCCCCCAATGACAAACTTGCCGGTGGGATTGATGTGGTAGGTGATGTCCGACGTGAACAGGGCCTGCACTTCCTGGCCGAGCTGAGCCTTCACGCGGGGCACCAGGATGTTCTTGATGTCCTGCTCAATCTGGCGCAGCATGACCTGCTCGTTCTGGTCGAACTCATCGTGTTGGGTGCTCACCACAATGGTTTCGATGGCCTCGGGCGTGTTGTCGTCGTTGTAGCGGATGGTTACCTGGCTTTTGGCGTCGGGGCGCAGGTAGGTCATTTCCTGGCCAGCCTTACGAATGGCCGACAGTTCGCGCAGCAAGCGGTGCGAAAGGTCCAGGGCCAGGGGCATGTAGTTCTCCGTTTCGCGGGTAGCGTAGCCGAACATCATGCCCTGGTCGCCGGCGCCCTGCTCCTCGGGCTTAGCGCGCTCTACTCCTTGGTTGATGTCGGCCGACTGCTCGTGCAGGCGGTTCATTACCTCGCAGGTGTCGGCGTTGAACAGGTACTCGGGCTTGTTGTAGCCAATGCGGCGAATTACCTCCCGAATAATGGGCTCAGCCTCTACGTGGGCCGTCGACTTAATTTCACCGGCCACCAGGGCGAAGTCGGTGGTAACCAGGGTTTCGCAGGCCACTTTGGCGGTCGGGTCCTGACGCAGATATTCGTCGAGGATGGCGTCAGAAATCTGGTCGGCTACTTTATCAGGGTGGCCTTCCGAAACAGATTCGGAGGTGAACAGGTAGGGCATCAGCTTGTAAGGTAGAAGTACGCGAGGGGCCGGCAGCCCCTGCCCCGGCCGGGCGGTACTGCCGGACAAGGGCTGCAAAGCTACAAGTTTTCTACGTGGCTGAGCGGGTGAACTCCCAAATAGCCTTGCGTTCCAGCAAACCGCCTGGTCTTTTTCTCTAGAGGTTAACTCAGCAGCTGGCGCTGCGTTTAGGGACCTATTCCCTCTACCTCTGTCCTCTTTCTTATGCAGCACCTTCGTCTTTTTGCGCTGGTACTTTTCACGTTTCTAAGTTCCAGTGTCCGCGCCCAGCGGGCCCCCTCGCCCTACCACACCCGCTTCGGGGTAGATGCTCCCGTAACCGTAGGCCTGCTCGGGGTGAATGCGCTGGGCCTGAGTCTGGCCAAAAACAAGGACGGGCTGACCGACGCCGAAGCCCTGGCCCTGGACCGCCGCGACGTGAACCGCTTCGACCGGTTTGCCGCCGGCAACTCCAGCGCCACGGCCAAGCGCATCAGCGACTATCCATTTTACGCCTCCTTTGCCGCTGCTCCTCTGCTCATGGTAGCCGACGGGGATGTGCGCCGCAAGTTTGGGCAGATTGGCGGCTTATATATCCAGACCATGGCTACCACCGGGGCCCTGTTCACAATGGCGACGGGGCTGGTGGAACGCAGCCGGCCCTTGGCCTATAACCCGGGGCTCGACCTCTCAGACCGCACCAGCCGCAACTCCACCAACTCGTTTTTTGCGGGTCACACGGCCGCTACGGCCTCCGCTACCTTCTTCGCCGCCAAAGTATTCCACGATTTTCACCCCGACTCGCCGGCCCGGCCGTTTGTGTGGGCTGGCGCGGCGGCCGTACCAGCAGCGGTTGGCTACCTACGCCTGAAAGCCGGTAAGCACTTCCTCTCCGACAACCTGCTGGGCTACGTCGTGGGGGCCGGCGCGGGCATTTTGGTGCCCCAGCTGCACAAGAGCAGCGGCGGCCGAATGAGCGTGGTTCCCATTCAGGGGCTGAACAGCAATGGCCACGCCTACGGTGGTTTGTTGCTGACGCGGCACCTGTAGGGAGTACTGCTTGCACAGCTGCTCGCCTTTGCATGTCCGAAGTAGTAGAATCAAGACCATTCCATTCAGCGCGTTGGTAATCATTCGCTGAAACACTGCCTTAACCAATTTGCGGCTGCCGACTGAGGCCGAACCCTAACCTTCGGAATACAACTGCAGCGCCCGCCAGAGTATCCGGCGGGCGCTGCAGTTGTATGGCATTAACCAAACACCCTCAGGAAAACGGACCGTAGGACACAACGTGCCACACGTGCCAGCTTAGCGCCACGCCCACAAGTGCCCAAGCCAACCAACGCGGTGGCCGGGGCGGCAGCAGAACCACCACCAGACACAGAAGCAGGGGCGCCAGGATAAACGTGAGCCGGGGCTGGTAGTAGCCCAGCACCGCGAAGAAGCCGGCAAACAGCCCCAACAATCCAACCACCACCGTTAAGGCTTGCCGCCTAACCGGCCACTGGTGGTAACGCCCCAGCCCTAGCACCCCCAGCACTAGCCCGGCAACCAGCCCTACGGCAGGCAGCGTTTCCAGAAATCGGTAGCCGTTCTCGGCGACCAGGCGCGTAAACTCGGGCCAGGGCCGGCGGAAGGCATCCAGCAGCCAGATTAGTTGGTGGTAGGCCTCGGCTTCATGGTTGTAATACGTCACGTCCTGCACACGCAGCAGTCCAATCCAGAGCAGGGTAGGCATCAGGAATAACACCACTACTGCCAGACAACCCCCTAACAAGTGGGCTGGACGCCGAGTCCGGTTCTGTTGCCAGAAACCGTAGAGCAGACACGGCAGCACCAGCACAAAGCTACCGTACACCAGCGCCAGCAGGCCCGTCAGGCAAGCCCAGGCGGCTACGTGCCGGCCTTGGCGCAAAGGTGGCCGCGTGGGCTCCAGCAGTAACCACGCGCAGAACAGCGGCACCAGAAATGTGAACATCTGCTGGTGCACCGTCCAGAAAAACGCCTTGGTAACCTGGTTGGAGGCAAAGAAAACCAGCATGGCCCCGAGCAGCAGCCGGTTACCCTGCCCATCCGTCAGGCGGTAATACAGGTGGGCAAACAGCAGCATGCTCGCCAGCAAGACTACGTAGTTGAGCAGCACGTACCCGATGTAGAAGCCCAGCAGCGGCTGATACTTGGCGGGTAGATGCTGTATTACTTGCTGGGGTAGCAATCCGCTGGCGCTCAGGGCCTCCACCAGCCACGTACAGGGGTAGCCCACGGCCGTTCCCAGCAGAATAAACAAGGGACGTGACTGCCGCACTTCCTTGGGCTCCAGCAAGTGCCTGGGGTGGCGGGCATCTTCCATGTACACAAACCCGTCGCAGTTGGCGGTGAAACCGGCAAAGGAGGTCAGGTGCAGGTAGGTACCGCAGTACTCGGCCTCGGTTCGGGGCGCGGGCGAAAACAGAAACGATACGGTTGCCAGCAGAATCAGCCCGGTACAGTAGGCGGCCCGCCGGAGCCGCCGCCGCAGCGACGTTGTCATTGCCGCTACTGCCCGCTGGTGGTTTTAGGGGCAGCACTACCCGGGTTCAGGTTGGTTTCGAATAGCTTGAGAATGCGCTTGTACTCGTCGGTCCAGGAGCTGGGCTCCACGAAACCGTGGTCCTCTACGGGGTACACAGCCAGCTCCCAGTTCTCCTTTTTCAGTTCAATCAGGCGCTGGGAAAGGCGGACGATGTCCTGAAAATGCACGTTGGTATCGACCATGCCGTGGCACATGAGCAGGTGCCCTTTCAGGCCGGCGGCGTAGTTAATGGGCGAGGACCGGGCGTAGGCCAGGGAGTCGTTGTAGGGCTCGTTGAGGATGTTGTCGGTGTAGCCGTGGTTGTAGTGGGCCCAATCCGTAACGGAGCGCAAAGCGGCCCCGGCCTGAAATACGTCGGGCTGGGTGAACATGGCCATCAGGGTGATGAAGCCACCGTAGGAGCCCCCGTAAATACCAATGCGCTGGGGACTTACGCCGTACTTGTCGGTGAGCAGTTTGGCGCCGTCCACCTGGTCGGTGAGGTCCTTGCCGCCCATGTAGCGGTAAATGCCCGTGCGTACGTCGCGGCCGTAGCCGGCGGAGCCGCGGTAGTCAATATCCAGCACCGTGTAGCCTTTGTCGGCCAGCAGGTTATGGAACATGTACTCGCGGAAGTAGGTGCTCCACCACTTATGCGCGTTCTGGAGGTAGCCGGCCCCGTGCACAAAAATTACGGCCGGGCCCTGGGCTACGGCATTGGCCGGACGGTAAAGGCGGGCGTACACGTCGGCCCCGTCGCGGGCCTTGTAGCTGATAACTTCCGGGGCGCGCCAGGGGTAGCTCTCAAACTCGGGGGTAGTGCTGTGGGTGAGCTGGCGCATCTTAGCCCCGGGCTTGTTATCCATCAGGAAAAGCTCCCAGGGCTTGTTGGAGGCGCTGTAGCGCACGGCCAGGGTCTTCTCGTCGGGCGACAAGGTAACTTCATTGGCCCCCGTGCGGGTAGTAATCTGCGTCAGCGAGCCGCCTTCCAGGGGCATGCGGTAGAAGTGCTGCTCACCGGGGTGGGTTTTGTTGGCCGTCAGGTACCAGGTTTTCCGGTCGCGGCTGAGCTGGGCTTTTTGCACTTCCCAGCGGCCACTGGTCAGGGCTTTCTTCTGGCCCGAGGTAATGTCGGCGGTATACACGTGGCTGAAGCCGGACTCCTCGCTCTGAAACCAGATGCGGCGGTTATCGGGCAGCCAGCCCACGTTGCCTTCGTCGTACCCGATGCCGGGGCCGTTGATCCAGGCGTCGTCGTGCTGACGGTCCAGGAGGCGGATTTTCTGGGTGGCCGGGTCCAGGGCCACAATCCAGCGGTCCTTGTTATCGGTGCTGCGGATGACCAGGAAGGCGTGCTGCCCGTTATCAGACCAGAAAGGCCCGAACGGAATAACGTGACGCACTTCGGTGGCGGGCTTTTCCTTTTTAGTCCCGGCGGCCTTAGCGGTGTCGGCGGGGGTAGGGGCTTTGGCTTGCAGCGGGTACTCTTTGCGGTAGGCGGGCTGCTCGTCCAGGCCTTTCAGCTCCTTATAGCCGAGCACAAATGTGGTATCCCGACTGATATCATACAGTCCTAGCTGGTAGGCTGTTTGGGCGGCGCCAACCTTAGTGCGGGTGCTGATGTCCTCGGTAAAGCCCGAAGTAGTTACGAAGTTGGGCACCAGGGCTACTTTCTCGTTGGCTGGCTCCTGCACCAACGTGTAGGTCACGTACCGGCCATCGGGGGCGAGGCGCAGGTTTTGCACCGTTTGCTGACCCAGCCAAATGGCCTTGGGCCGCAGCCGGGCCAGGGCTTTCTGCTGGCGCTGCCGGGCCTTGGCATCCTGGTCTTTGCCGCGCAGCACCTCGAACAACGCCAGCTGCTGGGCCTTCAGAAACTTCTCCGACTTATCAGTCGGCTCGCCCGAGGTAGGCCGGTTGCCCCGGCGGAAGTCCGTGCGCTGGGTGGTTTCGCCGGTGGCGGGGTCCCAGGTAAACAGGTTGCCGGCCCGGGTGTAGCTGATAACGCGGCCCAGCAGGGCAAACTGCGGGTCGGTTTCCCGCTCGGCCGTGTTGGTTACGCGCCGCACCCGCTGCGTTTTCAGGTCCAGCAGGTAAATGTCGCCCTCCCGCTCGTACACTTTGCGGGTGTAGCGCTGGTCATACTCGCCGTTGGTGGTAGGCAGGGCCTGCTGCTCGCGCAGGCTCACCTTGCGCGGGGCACCACCCGCCACGGGCAGCCGATAAAGGGAGTCGCGGCGGGCTTTTTCGGGGTTCCAGTTGAAATAGATGGTTTTGCCATCCTCCGCCCAGGAGATGTTGCTCGGTGAGTTGCCCAGCCACTGGGCCGGGTCGCGCATGATTTTCTCGACGGTAAGCGGGGCCAGCTGCTGGGCGTGAACAGCAAACGGCAGCAGCGCCAGCACCGCACCCAGCGGCAGTATGGAAAGCTTCAACATGGAAGGAGAGGTAAGAGGAATAGCAGGCCGCAACTTACGCAGCGGCTACGAATGGACAGTGCTTTTCCTGGTTCGTTGCGCAGTAGCAGTTAAGGTCCGGTCCAACGGACGGCGCGTGTCCGGTTAGTTTCATGCTGACAATTGCAGAAGGGGTAACCGGTGTTGGGAGTTAGCAACGTGAGCAGATGGCACAACCGGCAACTTGAGGTACGGGTTGTCTGGTGGCTAGCACAGCTACTGGTCAGCTTACGGATTCCACGTCGCTCATCAACACGTGAAGCGCGGGACTTCTATTTTTCACTTGTGATGAAAAAACTACTGTTATTCTGCGCTGCATTTGTAGTAGGCGCCGGGGCGCGGCCGGCAGCGGCGCAACACGTTCGGGTGGGGCTCAAAGCGGGCCTCAATTATAGTAACGTGACGGGTTATCTGGGTGGAATCAAGCGGCTGTTTGGCCCGGCGGCAGGTCTTTTTGCGCAGGTGCCGCTTTCAGCCGATGGTGGTTTCCTGTTCCAACCTGAGTTACTTTATTCGGCAAAAGGCTCGAAAGTCACCTACCCCAATGGCACTTACATTAACCGCTCGCACTACATTGATGTGCCGTTGCTAGCCAAACTCAACACCCACGGGCTGTTTTTTGAACTAGGACCCCAGGTTAGTTTCCTAGCCGCCGCCCGCTATGAAACCTCCAACGGCACATTTACCGACTTGGGAGGCTCTAACCGCGCAGTAGCGGGCGCGCTGGCTGGCATCGGCTACCAGTTACCCTTAGGCTTGGGGGCAACCCTGCGCTATACCCACGACCTTACGCCACTCTCACCCAAAGGCCCGCGCAACAGTGTGTTTCAAGCGCAAGTGAGCTATTTAATGGGTAAGTGACGGTCCTGGACTAACGGTTGTCTTTATCTACGGCCACCTGCTATTTCGGACAAGCTCTACACTCCCGCACCCTTCTCCCAGGCAATCAATTCTGCCTGCAGATTCCGCCGGGCATGGGCGTCGAGCTTGTCGTGGAAGGCGGGCGTGTGGTAGAGGGTAGCAGCCGCGAGCAGCTTCTCCAACACCTTGCGGCGGCCCCGGCGGTACATGAAATCAGGCACGAGGCGGTACTCCTGGCGCACCTGCCGGGCGTACTGCCAATAGTCGGCCTCCGGGGCGCCCAGGATTTGCAGATCAGCATCCAGAAAAAGCAGCAGGTCGGAGTCGGCGGCGGGTTGGGGCTGGGTGTGGTCCTTGGTTCGCTCAATCAGGAAGGCAACGCGCTGGCGGCGTTCCGGCGTGAGGGTAGAGTGCTGCAGAAACTCCAGGGCCAGGGCGGCGCTACGGGCCTCGTTGTCGTCGCGGAGGGGGTTGTACACCGCATCGTGAAACCAGACGGCCAGCTCCACTACCTCCCGGTCGTGGACCAAACTAGCGTGCTGATCTACGGCATCGAGCAGGGCGCGTATGTGGGGCAGGGCGTGGTAGTGCCGGTCGGAGGCAGTGTAAGCGCTTTCCAACTGCTGAAATGCAGCCGTGCGCCGGGCCTCATCATTGGGTAGCAACGGGCTAGTAAGGCGGTGCCAGCGGGCAGCCAAGGTGGTATTCATACGTAGCAACTAACGCGGAGTGAAGGGAGAAATTCGGCGTTAATCAATAGAAACGAAAATAAAACCAATCAATCCATAGCCAGCAACAGGCTCTTGTTCGTGAGCAAGTGCAGCGGCAAGCTTCGTTTTTCCTTGGTGCAGGCGGCACCAGCCTAATTGGCTGTAGGCGCTCCGTAGGGGTTTACCCGTTTGACCTCCATATAGCGCTCGGCATGGGCCAGGGGCTGAAAGCCGAACTGCTCGTACAAGCCGTGCGCATCCAGGGTTGCCAGCATCTGGCGGCGCACGGTGCCCAGATCGGGGTGGCTCCACACCTGCTGCATAAGTTGCTTGCCAATGCCCTGACCCTGCCGTTCGGGCAACACAAATACGTCGCAGAGCCAGGCGAAGGTAGCCCGGTCGGTGATGACGCGGGCAAAGGCGACCTGGGCCCCGTCCGGAGCGTACACCCCGAAGCAGAGCGAATTGGCAATGGCCCGCTCCACGGTTTCGCGCGGAATGTTGGTAGCCCAGTAGGAGTCTTCGGCTAGGTAGCGGTGAATCAGCGGTATATCAAGCAGAGTCGGGTCGGTGCTAACGGTGTACATAAGAGCCGAAAATGGGAGGTAAGCAGCAGCGCCGCGGGGTTGGGCTGGTGAGGATAATGGCCAAGAACGGTGGTTCCGACAAAACTACTAGGGTCCTCATCCAAAAGCTGCTCCGTCTCGTTAGCTTACTGAACTCATCTACCCTTCTTAACTCACTGGCTATGAAACAGCTGAACTCGCTTATCCTCGGCAGCTTTTTACTTGGCACGGGAGCAATGGCCCAAACGGCCCCGGCCCTGACCACGTTTCCGGTGGGCGCTACCACGGTTACCGTTTCGGCCCTGACGACGGGCTTGCAGGTGCCCTGGGAGCTGGTGTGGGGCCCGGATAACTTTATCTGGATGACCGAGCGCGGCGGCCGCATCAGCCGCGTCGACCCAAGCTCGGGGCAGGTGACGCCGCTTATTACCTTGCCCGACGTGGCGACTTCCTCCGAAGGCGGGTTGCTGGGTATGGCGCTGCACCCCGAGTTTACCACGTCGCCCTACGTGTACGTGGTCTATAATTACAACGACAACGGCTACAAGGAAAAGCTGGTCCGCCTGACCTACGCCAACGGCACGCTAGGCAGCCCTATGGTACTGCTCGGCGACATTCCGGCCGTAAGCACGCACAGCGGTTCTCGCCTGCTCATTCTGCCCGACCGGACCCTGCTCATGACCACCGGCGACGCCCAGGACCGGCCCGCCGCCCAGAACCGCAGCTCCCCCAACGGTAAAATCCTGCGCCTGAACCTGGACGGCACCATTCCGGCCGACAACCCAGTAGCCGGCAACCGTAGCTTCACCTTCGGGCACCGCAATCCGCAAGGGTTGGTGCGGGCCTCTAATGGCCGCATCTACAGCTCAGAACACGGCGAAAACGCCGAGGATGAGGTCAACATTATTGAAGCGAATGTCAATTACGGCTGGCCTACGGTGGAAGGGCTCTGCAACCTGGCGGCGGAGCAAAGTTTCTGCACGGCCAACAATGTGCGGCAGCCCATCTTTACCTGGGCTCCTACCGTGGGCGTGGCGGGCCTTACTTACTACGACCACCCCGCCATTCCGGGCTGGCGCAATAGCCTGCTGGCTGCCACGCTGCGCGGCAACAAGCTCACCCAGATTCCGCTGGATGCGGCCGGCACGACGGCCGGCACCGGCGTGTTCACTCTGACTTCTTTCGGGCGGCTGCGGGCCCTTTGCGTCTCGCCCGCGGGCCGGGTGTACGTAGGCACCAGCAACCGCGACGGCCGGGCCACGCCTGGCTCCAACGACGACCAGATTCTGGTGCTGGAAAACCGGGCGTTCGTGCCCACGGCCACCGCCGCCAGCCGCAGCAGCCAGCTCCGCCTCTGGCCCAACCCCGCCAGCCGCACCGTCACGCTCCAACTCCCGAACCCAAGCAGCACGGCCGCCACAGTCCACATCCACGATGCGCTTGGCCGGGCAGTGCGCACCGCTCAGTTTGCCGCCGGCCAGTCCAGCCTTTCCCTATCCCTGCACGGTTTACAGCCCGGCTTCTACTCCGTGAAAACGGCGGCAGGCACGCAACGCTTAGTGGTAGAATAGTAAGGCAGTGAAGTAGAATAGTGAGGTAGTGAAATGGGGAATAATGCTTGATTGTCGACTAAATGAGTTAAACCCATCTGTCAGCCTGAGCCGCGCGAAGGACCTTATCACGCCAGTACGACCTCGTATCAACGACTCGTTCAAGCCTGATAAGGCCCTTCGCGCGGCTCAGAATGACAGACGGGGGTAGGTGGATGTGAGGGTGAAGAGCTACATCTAAATCCAATGTAAAAAGAGTGTCATGCTGAGCGAAGGCGCAGCCGCAGTCGAAGCATCTCTACCTCTGGCTAATCAAAGAGCCTGTGCCGACCACCGCTCCATAGCCCAGGGTTTAAACCCTGGGCTAGTGAACGACCACCGAAGCGGGAGAGATGCTTCGACTGCGCCCAGCAGGACGTGCTGTAACACTAATGTGCACACAACTCATTGGGTGTTATACTCGCTGCGTACGTGCAGTTTGCGCATTATGCGTTGCTTTGTAGCGACCCTACCCGTCCTGCATCTGAGGCTCTTCTGTCAGGTGGTGCCGCTCGTTCTTTACTACGTTGGCCAGGGTCCAGGGAATTTCCTGGGCGAAGGGGTGCTGCCGCACGGGGCAGTCGGGCATGCGGCAGTGGGAGCAGGCGGCGAAGGTGCAGGGGTCGGCGTGCACGAACATTTCCACCTGCACTTCAAACTCCTGATCTACCAGCACCTCAATGTTGTGCACCTCGGCGTGGGTTTGCTCCAGGCTGAAGTAGTAGGGCATGGTCACGTGGCAGTCGATGTGCAGGTTGGCCCCGTAGCGCACCACCCGCAGGTTGTGCACGTCAATCCAGGCCGGTTGGCGGTGCTCCTGCAGCTCCGCTACCACGTGCTGCACGGTAGTACTGTCCGTCTCATCCATCAGCCCCGATACCGACCGGCGCACCATGCGGTACCCATTCACCACAATAAACACGCCCAGCACCAGTGCCGCGGCGGAGTCAAAAATGACGTTGCCGGTAAACACCACCAGCAGCAGGGCGGCGCACGAAACAAACGTGCTGACGGCGTCCAGATACAGATGTTGCCCGTCGCCGACGAGGGTAGGCGAGTGGTGCTTGCGGCCGGCCTGAATGAGCAGATAGCCGGTACCCAGGTTTACCAGGGCTGTAAACGCCAGCAGCGCCATGCCCCAGTCGGGGCGGGCCAGGGCATGCGGATGCAGCATGGTTTGGAGGGCCGTGTAAAAGATGTATACCCCCGCCATCAGAATCAGCCCGCCCTCAAACCCCACCGACAAGTACTCGATTTTGCCGTGGCCGTAGGGGTGATTTTCGTCCTTGGGCAGGCCCGCCAGATAGATACTATAGAGCGCAAACCCACTGGCTACCACGTTGATAATTGACTCCAGCGCATCAGTCAGCACGGCCTGGGAGCGGGTCAGCAGCCAGGCGTAAAACTTCACCGCCACCAGCACCACGCTCACCACCAAGGAAAGTAAGGCAAAGCGCGTTTTAAGCGGCAGCGAAAACAGGGAGCGAGCAGGAAGTCGGCGGGCCATGAGGGTGCAGTGAGGAAGCAGAGCTACCGGCGGGGCCGATCAATTAGACTCCGGTACAGGCAAGCAAAGACAAGAAAAGGGGGCACAAAATTCCGGGAAAATTCGGGCTTCTCGCCGTAACGACAACTTTTTGAAACAAAAGCAGTAAGTAGACTGTCTTAAAAAGAAATTTAGGTTGCCCTAAATTTAGCTTTCTTTGTGACTATCAGTTCCTCAGGCGCCTTGCCGGACCCTTTGCCCTGCCCTATGCCCTCAGTCTTACCTTCCGCTACCGATACGCAGATTCCTCCCCTTACGCCGCCGGAAGCCGGGTGGCGCAAGGCCCGCACGGCGCCCTCCTTGCAGGAGGTGTACGCCTCCATTCGGGTGCCCGCCCAGAACGCTTCTTTCTGGCGCAAGCTGCTGGCCTTCTGGGGCCCGGGGCTGATGGTAGCCGTGGGCTACATGGACCCCGGCAACTGGGCTACGGATATTGCGGGCGGTTCCCGGTTCGGGTATACGTTGCTTTCCGTCATTCTGATTTCCAACCTGTTTGCCATGCTGCTCCAGCACTTGGCCGCCAAGTTGGGTATCGTGACGGGCCGCGACCTGGCCCAGGCCTGCCGGGACCATTTCTCGAAGCCCACGGGCATGGTGCTCTGGTTTTTCTGCGAAATAGCCATTGCCGCCTGCGACCTGGCCGAGGTTATCGGCTCGGCCATTGCCCTGAACCTACTGTTCAAGATTCCCCTCACCTGGGGGGTCGTGCTGACTATTCTGGATGTGATGGTGGTGCTGCTGTTTCAGAACAAGGGCTTCCGGGTGCTGGAAAGCATCGTGGCGGGCCTGATTGTACTGATCTTCGGCTGCTTCCTCTACGAAATCATCGTGTCGAACCCGGACTGGTTTGGCATTCTGGGCGGGCTGGTACCGCGGCCGGAGGTGGTTACCACACCGGGCATGCTGTACGTGGCCATTGGCATTCTGGGCGCCACCGTCATGCCCCACAACCTGTACCTGCACTCCAGCATTGTGCAAACCCGGCAGATTGAGCAGACCGAAGGTGGCAAGCGCATGGCCATCAAGTTTGCTACCATCGACAGCACCGTGGCCCTGTTCCTGGCTTTCTTCGTGAATGCCGCCATTCTGGTGACGGCCGCCGCCGCTTTCCACAAAAACGGCCACCACGAGGTAGCCGACATCAACCAGGCCCACGCCCTGCTGGCCCCGGTGCTGGGAGCCGGCGCCGCCTCGGTTGTGTTTGCGGTAGCGCTGCTGGCTTCAGGTCAAAACTCGACGCTTACGGGCACCCTGGCCGGGCAGATTGTGATGGAAGGCTTCCTGAACATACGGCTCAAACCCTGGCTGCGCCGCCTCATTACGCGCGGTATTGCCGTAGTGCCGGCCTTCATCGTGACCTTGCTGTACGGCGAAAAAGGCACCGGTGAGTTGCTGGTACTCAGCCAGGTAATTCTGTCGTTGCAGCTGAGCTTCGCAGTAGTGCCGCTGGTCATGTTCACGAGCAGCAAAGCCAAAATGGGCGTATTCGTAAACAAGATTTGGGTGCAGGTGCTGGCCTGGGTGGTCTCGGCCATCATCATCGCGCTGAACGTGTACCTGTTATATGAAACGTTTTTCGGGTAGGAATGTGGGGGTAGTTCTAGTCGCCTCACCCCTAGCCCCTCTCCAGCGGGAGAGGGGGACTAGCTCTAAAAATCGTTCTGTTGTCTGCTTCCTTCTAGGTCTTAGAAAGCTAAAAACTGGTTCCCCTCTCCCCCTGGAGAGGGGCTAGGGGTGAGGCGACTAGAACTACCCCCACATTCCTACCCTTTTTCAAACAGAAAAACCCGGTCTACATCCTGACAGCGCGCACTGCCGCGCTTTTTTCAGCCCACCAGATTTAGACTTATCTAAATAATTTGTAAAGCCGCTGCTAAATGAGATACCTCCTACTTTGCTTATTCGTGTTTGTCAGCAACTTAGCTGTTCAGGCCCAACCCACCGGCTCGGTACGGGGCGTGGTGCGGTCAGAGGGCAAGGAAGTGCCGTTTGCCAGTATCGGGCTGAAGGGCACAACCCTGGGTACTACCGCCGATGAGCACGGCAGCTTTGTGCTAACGAAGGTGCCGGCGGGCAGCTACAAGCTGGTAAGCAGCGCGGTAGGGTTGCTGCCTACCGAACGCAACGTGAGCGTAGCGGCGGGCCAGTCGACTACCCTCAACCTAAGTTTGAACCCCAGTGCCAACGCGTTGGGCGACGTAGTGGTGAGCGGCACCCTGAACGAAGTGATACGGAGCGAGTCACCGGTGGCCGTGGAGCTGTACTCGCCGAAGCTGTTTCGCAAGAACCCGGCGGTGTGCTTGTTCGAGAACCTGGCCATGATTAACGGGGTGCGGCCCCAGCTCAACTGCAACGTCTGCGGCACCGGCGACATCCACATCAATGGGCTGGAAGGGCCTTATACCATGGTGCTGATTGACGGCATGCCGCTAGTTAGCTCCCTGAGCACGGTGTACGGGCTGAGCGGCATTCCGAGCAGCCTGATTGAGCGGGTGGAAGTAGTGAAGGGCCCGGCCTCCACGCTTTACGGCTCCGAAGCGGTGGGCGGCCTGATCAACGTCATTACCAAAAACCCGGCAAAGGCCCCGCGCTTTTCCGCCGACCTGTTCGGCACCTCCCACCGCGACGTGAACCTGGACCTGGGCGTGGCGCGCAAAATCGGGGCGGCCTCTACCCTGCTCAGTACCAACCTCTACCACTACAACCAGCGCCGCGACGTGAACGACGACGGCTTTACCGACGTGCCTACTCAGCAGCGCGTTTCGGTGTTCAACAAATGGACCTGGGCCCGACCCGAGCAGCGGGTAGCCAACCTGGCCGGCCGCTACTACTACGAAGACCGGTTTGGAGGCCAGTTGAACTGGACGCCCGAGCACCGCGGCCAGGACAGCATCTACGGGGAAAGCGTGTACACGAGCCGCTACGAGCTGCTGGGGCAGTACCAGCTGCCGGTACGCGGGCAGCGGCTCGTGCTCAGCGGCACCTTCAACCAGCACCGCCAGAACTCGGCCTACGGCACTACCCTGTACCGGGCCCTGCAACGGGTAGGCTTCGGGCAGCTGACCTGGGCCAAGGAGCTGAGCATCCGCCATAACCTGCTGACGGGCGCTACCTACCGCACCACCTGGTACGACGACAACACGCCCGCCACCGCTACCACCGGCCCTGCTGATACCCCGCGCAACGCCCCCGATTTGGTGCAGTTGCCCGGCGCGTTTGTGCAGGACGAGTGGCGCCTCACGCCCGACGCTACCCTGCTCCTGGGGCTGCGCTACGATTACAACTCCCGCCACGGCAGCATCCTGAGCCCGCGCCTGAACTACAAGTGGGGCCGGCCCGATGGTAGCCAGGTTTGGCGCGTGGGGTTGGGCAACGGCTACCGGGTAGTCAACCTGTTCACCGAGGACCACGCCGCCCTTACCGGGGCCCGGCAGGTAGTGGTGCCCGAGGCCCTGAAGCCCGAGCGGAGCTGGAACGTGAACGTAAACTACAACCGCTTCCTGCAGCTCAACAGCGGCGCTACCGTCACCCTCGATGCCAGCGTGTTTTACACCTACTTCACCAACAAAATCAGCCCCGACTACGACACCGACCCCAACCAGATTATCTACCGCAACCTCAATGGGTACGCCGTTAGTCGGGGCTTCACCCTGAACACCGACGTGGCCCTGGCCCGGCCCCTGAAGGTGATGGTAGGCGTGACGGTGCTGGACGTGTTTCGGCGGGAGCAGCCCGCTGATGGCGGCCCGCTGCGCCGGTTAGCGCAGTTTCACTCCCCGCCTTTTTCCGGCACCTGGGCCGTGAGCTACGCCCTGGAGCGCCTGAACCTCAGCCTCGACTACACCGGACAGGTGAGCAGCCCCATGGCATTGCCCGTTTTCCCGAACGACTTTCGGCCCGGCCGCTCGCCCTGGTTTGCCCTCCAGAACGTGCAGGCTACGCGCAAGCTCAAGGAAGGGCTGGAGCTGTACGCAGGCCTGAAGAACATCTTCAACTTTTTGCCCCGCTACGCCCTGCTGCGGCCTTTTGACCCCTTCGATAAAAACGTGGGCGTGGATAATCCGCAGGGCTACACCTTTGACACCAGCTACAACTTCGCGCCCCTGCAGGGCCGGCGGCTGTTTTTGGGCGTGCGCTACACCCTGTAGCCGGGCCAGCGCGGGGCCTGCATGATCGGGCGGGCCGTTTTTGCGTACGGAGCGGCATACGCTACTCCTCCCCTCATGAAATTTTTTCCCGTCCTTTTGCTCACTGGCGCGCTGGCTGGCGCGGCCAGCCAGGCGGTAGCCCAGGCCCCGGACTCTACGGCCAAACCGCGCTACACTCTGTTTCAACCTACTCCGCGCACCCAGCTACGCAAGCTCCACCCCGACCGCCCCGGCATCACGGAAAGTGGTTTCACCATTGACCCCGGCCATTTGCAAGTAGAAACCAACCTTTTTCGGGTGCGCAACGGCCGCGAGGATGGTACGCGGCGCCGGGAGTTACTCTTTAATCAGGCCGTAGTGAAGCTTGGCGTTTCGGAACAAACCGATGTGCAGCTGGTGGTGGAATCGTACACGATTGAGAAAGAGTGGCCCCAGGAAAACACCGCCCCGGCGCGTAACCGGGGTTTCGGCGACCTGACCCTGCGGGTGAAACGCAACATTTTCGGTGACGATGGCCCGTCACGGGGGGCGCTGGCGGTGGCTACGTTCGTGCGCATGCCCACCGGTGGCAGCGTTGGGAACGGGGGCTGGGAAGCGGGCGTGTCGGTGCCGTTCACGTACAAGCTGGCCGAAACGTCGGAGCTGTCGGTGCAGGTGCGCGGCAACTGGGAGCACGACCGGGATGCGGGCCAGCACTTTGTATCGTTTATGCCCGCGGCCACCGTCAACCACGACTTAAATAAGGTGCTGGGTGTGTACGCCGAGCTGATGAGCAACTGGGATACCCGCCAGGCGCTTTGGCGCACTACCCTCAACGTAGGCCCCGAACTCACCCTCAGCGAAAACTGTCAGCTCGACTTTGGCGCCGGCCTACCCCTTACCCGCGAAACCTACCGGGAGTTTTTCCTGGGCCTGACGCTGCGGCGCTAGACAACTCACTTTCAAACAGTTGATTAACAATCAATCGGCCCGCCGCTTCAGGTTGAAGCGGCGGGCCGATTGGTCACGTTCGGGGCAGTAAGTTAGCCCCGGTCGGTCATCATGCTGCGGGTCTGGCCCTTCCAGTCGGTGACAAACCATGTGATAACGGAAACCGCCCCCAGCATCCACGACAGGTTTCGTTCGGCGCTGCCGGCTTCGAAGTGAAACAGGAACGGGGCCGCCAGCAGGGCCAGGCCCGTGAGCAAGTCCAGCCAGCCGTGCACCGGAAAGGGAATCAGGCGGAATATGCCGAGCTTGAAATCGGTGAGCAGGGTGATGAGCAGGTAGCCCCCCGCCAGCACAAAGCACGCCGTATCGACGGCCGGTTCCAGATCAAACATGATGGGCGCCATGGCCAGCACCGTAATAAAAGGCTACATCAATGAAGCCGTGAGCAGTGGGCGACACAATTTTCATAACAAAGCAACAGGTTGATGGGCAGACATTTAACAATGAATTGAATACCGCCTGGAAACAGCACCGGCTTTCGGGGCATTCCAGCAGTTTCCGACAAAAAAGCCCGATAGCACTACACTATCGGGCTTTTCGGTGTGGTACCGCGGCAGTTTAGTGCTGCGGCATAACGTTCTTATGGGCTTGGGTGTGGGTATCAGCGCGCCAGTCGGTGAGCATCCACGAGCCCAGGAACACTACCCCCATGATCATGAAGAAGTTACGAGCCAGGGTGTTGTCATCGTGAAAGCCAAAGATGAACGGGGCTGCCAGCAAAGCCAAGCCACTTATCAGTTCCAGGCCCCCATGCATTGGAAACGGAATCATGCGCATGACGCCCATCGGAAAATCAGTCATCAAAGTGATGAGCAGGTAGCCGGCGGCCAGCACGTAACAAGCCGTAGCGTAAGGACCATCGAAGTCAAAAAGTGTGGGGGCCAGTGCAAACAAGGCAATGGTGCCGTAGTCGAGCATGCCGTGCATGCGGGGTGATATTACTTTCATAGAATGAGTCAGTTAAAGTGAATAACTGCTCATTTTTACGAGCTCGTTTTTTAAAAGGATATTGTTGAGCAATAAAAAATATGTAATATCACCTTAAAACAATACAATATTGTTGAGCTTATTCTGCTCTCGAAATCTGAGACGGAAGAGCTTTACAGCCGGGCGCCTACCACCACCATTTTGCGGAACTCGCGCTTGGTGCCGCCAGGAGTAAACAGCTCCACCAGCAACACGTAGTAGCCCACCGCCGCCTTCTGGCCCCGATCCGTCAGGCCGTCCCACTGCCAGAAGCCGCGCGTGGGCAGCGTTTCGTTGCGCACTAACTGACGAGCCAGTCGGCCCTGGGCATCGTAAATAGTTACGGAGCCGGCGTACCCCGGTTCTTCCAGCTGGTAGGTGAGGGTAGTAAAATCCTGCTGGCCGTCCTCGTCGGGGGTAAACAGTTCGGGAGTTACCGTGAGCAGTCCTGCCCCTTCCGGCTCGGTTTGCTGCTGGGAGTTGGCCCGGCCCGGCGTGGCGTAGCCCACGCTGCTGGCCGCCGAGTGAAAGTTGCCCGACTCGCTCGGGCCGGTCGCCCGAATCCGCTCCAACGACACGCCATCAACCTGATCCAGGAGCTTCAGGTGCTGTTTTTCGGAGTAGGCGTAGCGGTCCAGCACCTGCGCTTGGGCATCCAGCACCGCCACGGTGCCGCCATCATCGGGGAAGGTGGGCAGGTCCGGCACCAGGACCAGATTGGCCGGGTTGGTGCTGGCGGGGTAGTGATTCAAAATAATATCGGGGCGGGTAGTGAAGGCCAGCAGACCACCGGGAGGCAGCAGCAGCGGGCCGCTGCTAATCGGCTCGGTCCGGATGGAACCGGTGGCTTCCACGCTGCCCAGCTGCCAGCCCTGCACATTCAGGTACTTGCCGGAGCGGTTGAGCAGCTCCACAAAATCAACTCCCCCCACTCGCGGATTAAACAAGATTTCGTTGATGACCACGTCGCCGGGCGCGGCTGGCGCGGGCAAGGCAAATGTGGCCGAGGTAGCCGGGCCGCTGGCGTTGCCCACGCAATCCAGGGCTTGCTGCACGGTTACGGTCAGGGGTTGGTTGGGCGCCAGAGGGGTAGCCAGGGTTAGGTCTACGGTCCGGAAATCGGGGGTAGCCGGGACGGCGCGGGTAACGGTAGCGGCAGGCACCAGGGTATAGTGCGCGGGTCGGGCCGCCGCGGCGCTGTCCAGCTTTTCGGCGAAGTAGAGCCGCACCGTAGTGGGGGTAAGGGCCAGGGCGCGGAGCAGGGCCGGCGGGGTACGGTCGGGGTTGGCGGCCCGCACTGCATTAACCCGGCCGGGCGTGCCGCCGGTGGCAGCGGTGCTGGCCCGCCAGTTTGGCGCCCCGGCGCAAGGGTTGCCGGTGTCCACCATTTCCAGAGTCCAGCCGCCTTCTTTCTTGCGGGCATCCTGATACCAGGCGTCGGTGTAGCTGACTTCAAACAAGGTGCGGCCATCTTTGCCACGCAGCACCAGCTGGTCGGCGGCGTTGGAGAGGCTGGGGAAGTTCGTTAGCCCGAACACCTTGCCGTAGCCGGCAAACTGGGCGGCGCGGGTGCTGCCACACACTACCGCGTACTCGCCCGGCAGCAGCACGGCACCGGCCGGAAATACGGCCGCGCTGGCACTTCCCGGTTTCAGCAGGCGCACCCCAGCTAAATCCAGCACTGCCGTAGCCGAGGCGTTATGCACCTCCACAAACTCCGAGGCGGGCAACCCGACTACCGGCGTTTCATCGGCCATGATTTCCGTGATGAGCACCTGGTTCACGGTAGGCGCCACGGCAAAGCCGTTGGTCTGAAACGTAGCCGTCAGCGGGCCAGCCGCCACGTTACCAAAGGCATCCGCTACGCCCCGCACCTCCACCGTAGTGGTGCCCAGCGGCACATCGGCGGCCAGCGTCAGGTGCACGAGGGTTGGGTCGGCGGCATCCCGGGTGGCGGCCGTTACGGCCGGGGCTCCGGTGCCCGCCAGCTGGTAGCTGCCCACGGGCTGCGCGGCGGCCACGGCTTCATTGAAGGTAATATCCAGTTGGCGGGCACTGGGCGCGGCGGCTCGTAGTAGTAAGGGCGCCGTAGTGTCGGTTACCCGGAAATCATCGAAGGTAAACGCCTTACTATTGGCCTGCGAATACGTGGTGTACACCCCAAAGAAGGCACTACGCTGGTGGGTGGCATCGGTGGCCATTCCCTCCCGCACGTATGCCGTGCCGCCGGCCAGGTCCCGCTCCAAGGTCCAGACGTTCAGGGTAGTGCGCGTCACGCGCACCCGCACGAGGTTGTTGGTGGGGGAGCTTAGGGTAGCGTCCTGCCCGTTCACCACGTACACCGGACTGCCCGTGGCATCCTGGCGAAAGAGCGACACTTCATCGGTGGTACCGCCCAGGCGCACGAAGTAGCCCTTGGTGCCGCTGGCTTTCAGATCGGCCTGGTCGGACATGAGCCACACGTCGGCGTAGTTGCCGCCGCTGGTGGCCAGCTTCAGGTTCGCCCAAAACTCCCAGGTGGTGCCGGTGGTAGCGGTGCAAGGCGTCACCAGTTGAATTTCGGAGCCGGTGACGGCCGGCCCATTGGTTTGCAGCTGTTGGGCCGCATTTACCTGAAAAGCGGCCGCGTCGCCGGTCCAGGCAGGATTTTGGGTGAAGTTACCGTCGGCGAAGGTATCCGCGAGTTGGGCGCTGGCCGAAGCTGCGCCCAGGCACAACGGCAGAAGCAGTAATTTTTTCACGAAGGATAAGCAGCAAAACGTAGGGTAGCCGCCGCCCGTGGGGCAGCAATAATTGGGTGAAATATAACCACATTTCGTGATGTACCTTTGCTCCCGACAAACACCTAGAATCCATGAAAGTAGCCGTAGTAGGTGCCACCGGCCTGGTCGGGGGCGAAATGCTGAAAGTACTGGCCGAGCGCAACTTCCCGGTCACTGAACTCCTGCCCGTGGCTTCCGAGAAATCGGTGGGCCAGGAAATCGAGTTTCGGGGGCAGAAATACAAGGTGGTCAGCATGGACGATGCCATTGCCGCCCGCCCGGCCGTAGCCATTTTCTCGGCTGGCGGCTCTATTTCCAAGGAGCAGGCCCCACGCTTTGCCGAGGTCGGCACCGTCGTAATCGACAATTCCTCGGCCTGGCGCATGGACCCCACCAAGAAGCTGGTGGTACCCGAAATCAACGCCAAAGAGCTGACCCCCGACGATAAAATCATTGCCAACCCCAACTGCTCCACTATTCAGATGGTAGTGGCGCTCAACAAGTTGCACGAAGCCTACAAGGTGCAGCGCATTGTGGTCAGCACCTACCAGAGCGTAACCGGCACCGGCAAAAAAGCCGTGGACCAGCTCATGCAGGAGCGCTCCGGCGCCGAGGTTACCTCCCAGGCCTACCCCCACCCCATCGACCTGAACGTGCTGCCCCACATCGACGTGTTCGAGGACAACGGCTACACCAAGGAGGAGATGAAGATGGTGAAGGAAACCAAGAAAATCATGGGCGACGAGAACATCCGGGTTACGGCTACCACCGTGCGCATTCCGGTAGTGGGCGGCCACTCCGAGGCCATAAACGTGGAGTTTGAGCAGGAATTCGAGCTGGAGGACGTGTTCCGCATCCTGCGCGAAACCGAAGGCGTGGAAGTAGTCGACGACGTTCAACACAACGTGTACCCCATGCCCAAGGACGCCCACGGCAAAGACGCCGTGCTGGTGGGCCGCCTGCGCCGCGACGAAACCCAGCCCCGCACCCTCAACATGTGGGTAGTGGCCGACAACCTGCGCAAAGGCGCCGCCACCAACGCCGTCCAGATTGCCGAAAAAATGCTGCAAATGGGCTTGCTGAAGGCGTAATACGCGCTTGCCTTTAGAGTTTACTGTTTCGTTATATGATTCGTGTTTTTCGGGTACTAGCTATTGGCGGTGTTGTGGCCGCAACCCATGTTACGGCTCTAGCCCAAGCACCTCAGCAGCCTACCAGTAATGGACCAGCCCCGGCATCTACGCCGGGGCCGGGTACCATTCCGGCCGCAGTGTACACGTACGTGGAGCAAATGCCCGTATTTCCGGGTGGACAAAGCGCGCTGTATCAGGCTATCGGTCAGACTATTGTTTACCCCACGGAGGCACTCCAGCAACGACTACACGGGCGGGTGTTCGTGAAGTTTGTGGTTGCTGCCTCGGGCAAGGTGGAAGGCGCGGAGGTAGTAAAAAGCCTGCATCCGCTCCTGGATGCGGAAGCCGTACGGGCCGTTAGCAACCTGCCGGCCTGGGAGCCAGGTAAGCAAGTCGGACGCCCCGTGGCAGTTGCGTACACCGTGCCCATTACCTTTCGACTTCCTTTGGATGTAGAGCAAGTGCTGGCCGAACGGCTTGGCAAAGCGGCAACCAAGCCCGAAAAGCAGCAGGCACAGTTTCCTGGTGGTCCGGAAGCGTTGTATTCCTATTTGCACCAAGCGCCTTACTCGGCAGCTCTTCGTTCCGGCGGTATCGAAGGCAAAGTGTTTGTGACGGTTGACCTTGATACCACCGGCCGTGTAACTACGGCCACTGCGGTTCGGTCTCCGGTCAAAGGCAAAAAATTGGCGGCCGCTTCAGCAGCCTTGTATACTGCAGCCGAGGAATACCTGCGCCACATGCCGGCCTGGAAGCCAGCGCTTGCCAATGGCCGGCCAACAGCCAGCACCATTACCCTACCCATTACCTACCAAACCCTTCCTGCCGATCTGCTGACCCAGCCTATCTATCCGTACCTGGATGAAATGCCAGTTCCGAGCAAGGAAAACCTGATTGCTACTTCGGCTCACCGCATTCAATATCCCGTAGCGGCCCTGCGTAACCAAGTGCAAGGGGTAGTGCTCGTGTACTTCGTCGTGAACGAACAGGGCAAAGTTACGCAGCCCGCGGTCATCCGTTCTGTTGATCCTTCCCTTGATGAGGAGGCTTTACGCGTAGTAGCTGGCTTCGCTGATTTCACGCCGGGCCGCCAGAACGGCAAACCAGCCAGCGTATTTTTTGTCACTCCCGTGACGTTTGCCATCAAATAAGGCAGCTCCTACCCAGGGTAGTGCTACCATTTAGCACGCAGGTAACTGACTGGGCCGGCGCATACCGGGCTAGAATCCTGTTCCGGATCTAGTGAGCTATCTGCTTGCCAAAGACCAGCTCGGCAAAGCCCTCAATAGCCTTGCGCGTGTCGGTGGGGCGCTCCAGAAAGCCCAGGTGGCCTACGTTGGCCAGCCAGAGCACCGTAGAGTGGTCGGGCAGCAGGCTTTCCTCGTGGGTTTTGGCCAGGGGCACCGCTTTGTCATCTTTGCCGGCAATGAAGAGAACCGGATAAGTAGCCTTTTCCAGCACCGGGCGCCGGTCGGGGCGCTGGGCCATGGCCTCCATGCTGCCCAGGGCCGTTTCCAGCGGTACGGCCGCGCCGATGCGCTGGAGCATGGCCAGGTGGTGCTCCATAGACTCGCGGTGGGCGGCGGAAAACTGGGGCTTCAGGAACTCCTCCGTAAAAGCCGCTACCCCTTGCTCTTCCAGAAACTTTCGGTTGCGTTGGCGCCGCTCCTGGTCTTCCTCCAAATCTGGCAAGGACGAGGAGTGAAACAGGCACAGGCCGGCCACTTGGGCCGGAAACTTCTCGGCAAACGCCAGGGCCACGTAGCCGCCCATGCTGTGGCCTACCAGCAACACCTGATGCACGCCTTCCGCTCTCAGCTGCGTTTGAACGTAGTCGGCGGCGGCTTCAAAGGAATAATCGAGGCCGGTTTGGGGCTCCGGGCCGTAGCCGGGCAGGTTAAGCCGAAGCGCGCGGTAGTCAGCAGGAAAGTCGCGCAGAAAGTCGTCCCAGATTTCGTTGCTTTCCAGAAAGCCGTGCAGAAATACCAGGGTAGGGATGGAAGAGCTCATAGAGGAAAAAAACAGGGCCGCCCTACATCGGGCGGCCCTGATCTTCTTACGCGTTACGGCAGCTAGTCGTTAAGGCCGAGCTACTTTGCCTCGGGTGCGAATACCATTCCGGCGAAATTCACCACGGCCCGGCGCGTCAGCTCGGGCTCCTCGAAGTAACCCAGATGGCCCACGTTGCTGAGGAGCAGGGCGTGGCTTTGGGCGGGCAGCGCCAATTGGGGCAGCAGGCTTTCGGTGGGCACGGCTACGTCCTCCTTCCCCGCAATAAACAGCACCGGAAAACGAGCTTCCTGAAGCACTCGGGTGCGGTCGGGGCGGTTTTTCATGGCCTCCAGGGCGCCCAGCACGGTGGCCTCCGGGACGGCGCGGCCAATGTCTTCCAGAAACTCCCGCTGCTCCAGCATCTGCTCCCGGTTGGCAGGCGCAAACAGCGGCCGAATAAACGACTCCATGAACTTCTCGACCCCGTGGCGGCGCACAAAGTCCTTGTTCTTGTCCCGGTTGGCCTTTTTCTCCTCTGAATCGGGCAGCGCCGTGGAGTGGAAGAGCACCAGCCCGGCCACCATGTCGGGGTAGCGCTCGGCGAAGGCCAGGGCCACGTAGCCGCCCATGCTGTGGCACACGAGCAGGGCCCGCTCCACGTTTTTCTGCCGCAGCTGCTCGGCCACGTAGCGGGCCTGGGCCTCCATGCTGTAGTCGCGGATGTCGTGCACATTGGTGCCGTGCCCGAGCAGGTTAAGCGTGAGCAGACGGTAGCCGTCAGGAAACTCGCGGGTGAATTCCGTCCAGACCTCGCGCGACTCAGCGAAGCCGTGCAGGAAAAGAATAGTGGGTTGGGAAGTTGACATGTCAGCCTGAATTAAGAGCCCAAGTATACGCTACTGGTAATCGGGACGGCAAAAAACTACGTCGTAAGACGCTAAAGCTTGCTTTCAACTTCTCCCAGCAGGCAGCAAAACAAACAGGATCCTGCACTAGACTTGGCAACGTAACGGGTCTGTTAATCAAGACCTAAAGCCCATCATCCGGAGCTTGGCGAACAACCTTATCACGGGTAAACGATTGACGTAACAACGTCCTGTTCCTACCTGGTAAGGTCCTGCGCTAAGCTCCGGATGACGGGCTTTAGGTCTTATGCTCTATTCTCTACCTTATGCCCTATACAGACTATAGGACTATATACTAACGTAGAGCGCCGAGGCCGCAGCTTAGGCCACTACTGCCTCTTTCTGCTTTACTAGCTGCACGCTGGCCGAGAGCTTCACGTCGTCGCCGAGGACGATGGAGCCGGCTTCGGTTACAGCGTGGAAGGTCAGGCCAAACTCCTTGCGGTTGATTTTGCCGCTGATTTCAAAGCCGGCCTTTTCGTTGCCGTAGAAGTCGGTAGCCACGCCACCAAACTCCACGTCGAGGGTTACGGGCTTGGTCACGTCTTTGATGGTCATGTTGCCCGTCAGCTGGTACTCGTCGTCCCCTTTTGCGGTCAGTGAGGTGGAAGTGAAAGTAATCTGGGGGTAGGTAGCAGCGTCGAAGAAGTCGTTGTTGCGCAGGTGCTCGTCGCGCTGCTCTTGGTTGGTATCGATGCTGTTTACATCCAGCGCGAAGGTAATTTGCGCATTCTCGAAGCTGTCGTTTTCGGTAACCGCCTGGCCCTCAAACTTCTTAAACGAGCCGGTTACGGTCGAAATAACGAGGTGCTTAATCTTGAACTGTACTTCGGAGTGGGTGGGGTCAATTACCCAAGTGGTAGTAGCCATGGTAGGAGGCGTTGCTGTTAATGACACTATAAAGATTCGTGCGCATCTGCGCCGCCGAATCCGAGACAAATGTAGAGACATTTATTCAATTGATGTACCTACACGAATAAATATTTTTTCATCCCCATATTCGCCGGATACAATGAAGCCGAAGCAGTAGGAGCTACTTCGGCTTTTGGTCTGCCATTGCGTTGAGAAAAACGGGCCTGCTGCGCTTATCGAAGCATCTCTACCCCTGGCTAACCTAATCGTGAGGACGAAGCGGGAAAGATGCTTCGATAAGCACAGCAGGCCCGTTTTTTTAGCTTATCACTTATGCTTTGCTGCTAATGAAAAGCCCCGCTGGATGAATCCAGCAGGGCTTTTTTATTACATCAGTTGCAGGTTATAGCAGCACCGTTTCTGCTGGGGCTTGGGCGGCTACTTTGCCGGCCATTTCGCGCAGAGCGGCAGCAATACCATCGGCGTCGAAGCCACACTCTTTGTAAAGCTCATCCTGAGTACCGTGCTCCACAATACGGTCCGGGATACCTAAGCGGCGCACGGGTAGGGCGTAGCCATGGTCGGCGAGGAACTCCAGCACGGCAGCGCCGAAGCCGCCCTGCAGGCAGCCGTCTTCTACCGTGACAATGGCCTGGTACTGGCGGGCAATACGGTGGAGCATTCCATCGTCCAGGGGTTTGCAGAAGCGCATATCGTAGTGGCCGGGATTGAGGCCTTCCTGCAGCAGCTTCTCGGTAGCCTTCACGGCGTAGTTACCGATGTGCCCAATGCTGAGCACGGCTACGCCTTCGCCCTCGCGCACCACACGGCCGGTGCCCACGGCAATTTTCTTCAGAGGCTTGCGCCACTCAGGCATCACGCCTTCGCCGCGGGGGTAGCGGATGCTGAACGGGCCAGCATTTTCAGCTAGGGTGGCCGTGTACATCAGGTTGCGCAGTTCCTCCTCGTTCATGGGCGCCGAAACCACCATGTTGGGGATGCAGCGCATGTAAGCCAGGTCGTAGCAGCCGTGGTGAGTGGGGCCGTCGGCGCCGGCAAAACCGGCGCGGTCGAGGCAGAACACGACGTGCAGGTTCTGCAGAGCTACGTCGTGCAGCACCTGGTCGTAGGCGCGCTGCATGAAGGAGGAGTAGATGTTGCAGAACGGCACTAGGCCCTGGGTAGCGAGGCCCGCCGAGAAGGTCACGGCGTGCTGCTCGGCAATGCCCACATCGAAGGCGCGGTCGGGCATCTGCTTCATCATGATGTTGAGCGAGCAGCCCGAGGGCATAGCCGGCGTCACGCCCATGATTTTATCGTTCTGCTCGGCCAGCTCCACAATAGTTTCGCCAAACACGTCCTGGTACTTGGGCGGCTGAGGTTTTTCGTAGGTTTTCTTGTGGATTTCGCCCGTCACCTTATCAAACAGGCCCGGGGCGTGCCACAGGGTCTGGTCCTTTTCGGCCAGAGCGTAACCTTTGCCCTTCACCGTCACGCAGTGCAGGATTTTTGGGCCGGGAATGCTCTTCAGGTCGTTGAGGATGGTAGCGAGGTGCTGCACGTCGTGGCCGTCCACGGGCCCGAAATAGCGGAAGTTCAGGGCTTCGAACAGGTTGCTTTGCTTGAGCAGGGTCGCCTTCATGGCCGACTCCACTTTGCGGGCAATCTGCTGGGGGTTGGGGCCAAACTTGCTGAGCTTGCCCAGCACGTTCCACAGCTCATCGCGCACCTTGTTGTAGGTGCGGGAGGTAGTAATGTCGGTAAGGTATTCCTTGAGCGCGCCCACGTTGGGGTCGATGCTCATGCAGTTGTCGTTGAGGATAACCAGCAGGTTAGACTTCTCCACCCCGGCGTGGTTCAGGGCCTCGAAGGCCATACCGGCCGTCATGGCCCCATCACCGATAACGGCAATATGCTGGCGGTCGAACTCCTTTTTATAATCAGAAGCCACGGCCATGCCCAGGGCGGCTCCGATGCTAGTAGAGCTGTGCCCTACCCCGAAGGCGTCGTACTCACTTTCGCTGCGCTTCGGAAACCCCGACATGCCTTTGTAGCGGCGGTTGGTCGGGAACCGGTCGCGGCGGCCGGTAAGGATTTTGTGGCCGTAGGCTTGGTGTCCTACGTCCCACACCAGCTGGTCGTAGGGCGTGTTGAAGACGTAATGCAGAGCTACCGTCAGCTCTACTACCCCCAGGGAGGCCCCGAAGTGCCCGCCGTAAATGGAAACCGAATCGATGATGAACTGCCGCAACTCTTGGCTTACCTGAACCAGCTGGTCTGGGCTGAGCTTCTTGAGGTCGTCGGGCGAATTTATTTCCGCGAGCAGTTCACCGGGTTCAACTAGCATAGGGGCAGGGCAAAAGAGAGGATAAATAGCCAGGCAACAGGAGTGGAATACGGAAGGTTAAAACACCCAGGGCCGCTCACTGCGTACAACAGGCAAAGGTACGATTTTTCCCGCCCGTCGGTTGGCAGCCGAACGGTAACAACGTTACGGCAATTTCGATTGTTTGCGGTTGGCGGCCAGATTAAACGGGCTTCAGCACCTTGGCCGCGGGCAACTCTTACCTTTGTTTACCCACCCCACCTTAGCCTCATGCCCCAGCTCACCGAACCGCAGAACGAGGAACAGCAGCTGCTGGACAAGCTTCGCCCCTCGCGCATCATTCTGCCGGTGCTGATTGGGTTGAGCGTAGTGGGCTTTATGTTCTGGCGCAGCTACCAGCCCGGCGACCTGGCCCCGCTGGCCAACGCCAAGCCCGCCTGGCTGCTCCTGATGCTGGTAATACTGGTGGCCCGCGACGCCGGCTACGTGTACCGCATCCGCTACCTCACCGAGAAAGTGCTGAGCTGGCGCGCAGCCCTGGATGTTATTATGATTTGGGAGTTTTCCTCGTGCGTGCTACCGTCGGCGGTGGGCGGCACGGCCGTGGCCCCGGTGCTGCTGCACAAAGAAGGCATTCCGCTGGGTAAGTCGGTGGCTTATATTATGGCCACGGCCATGCTCGACAACCTGTACTACGTGCTGGCCGTGCCCCTGGTGGTACTAATTGGGGGCGACGCGCTGTACCCGCACGAGGCGTTGCAGGGCGGACTGGTCGCCACACTGCGCATCGGCTTTATTGCCAGCTACGTGTTCGTGACGGTGTACGCGCTGCTCATGCTGTACGCCATTTTCATTAATCCGCAGTCGGTGAAGCGGCTACTGGTGCGGCTGTTTTCCCTGCGCGGGCTGCGCCGGTTCCGCAACAAGGCCTACAAGATGGGCAACGAGCTGGTGCTGGCGTCGGCCCAGCTGCGGGGCAACGGCTGGGGCTACTGGCTGCGGGCGGCCCTGAGCACGGCCTTCGTCTGGACGGCCCGCTACCTGGTTATCGGCTGCCTGATTGCGGCCTTCATTGACATCACCTGGCCGGATTTCTGGCTGATTTTTGGCCGCAACCTTACTTACAAGGTTATCCTGCTGATTGCCATAACGCCGGGCGGCGCGGGCATTGCGGAGGGCGCCTTCCCTACCTTCTTCGGCAAATTTATCGGTACGCCCACCATGACCAACTTCATGGTGCTGCTTTACCGCATCCTTACCTACTACCTCTACCTGGTGCTGGGCGCCATTTTCCTACCCCGCTGGATTACCCGCATCTTCGGCAAGCGCAAGGCGGTAGAAGTCATGGCTTCGTAGTAGGTGGCAGCGTAGGCGCAGGACCAGCCAGGGCTGGGCGCTGGCTTCAAGCTTACAAAACTGTACTCCAGACCCGGGTTAGCAGCTGCGCCTCCAGGCTTCCGGAGGACGGGGTCGGCACCGGCGTGTGCTTTTCCTAGACCCCGGAGGCATACTCACCGCCCCCACTTATCGTCCCGAGCACGTACACCGCATGGGGGCCCAGAGCCGCTTTCACGGTGCGACCCATGGGGTGGTAGTCTTTGAGCTCGGCATCAGCCAAGAACTCGACTGTGTTTGCCAGGTGGGGCAGCGCGCCCCAGCAGATAGCCTTTCCCTGGGGGTGCTGGCGCAGATACCACAGCAGGTTGTCGGCCATTTGGGCGTCGCGGGGTTGCTGTCGGCGGCGCTGAACTCGGCGGAGTCTTTCACGGCCGGGTCGTTGGTAGCGTGGTCGTGGGCCAGGGCCTGTAAGCTGCGCAGCTGCTGGAGCCAGAACCCCGCCCGCCCCTGCCGTTTGGCATCGGAGCCGGCAGCGGCTTTCATCAGCAGCTTGCGGGCCCTGCTGAGCTGCATACCACATATCATTAACTGGTGGGAAGGCGGAAAAATATTGTGCTCCCCCATGATGCTAAGGCACTCGTCGAGGTAGTCGCACGACTACCCGCGCGCCGCCAATTTCCCGCCGCAGAAACTCCAGATCCTGAAAAGCGGTATCGGCGGGGCTGATGCTGCGGATGGGGTGAACCCTTAGCGCCCCGACTGCGCCCACAGGCGGGCGGCTAACACAATGCACAGCAGGACGCTGCCCACAACACGAGGTATACTTATTATCAAGAAATAGCAAAAAGAAAACTGCAGCCCAAGCTACACAGAATGACTTACATAGAATAATCTGTATTCTCTAATCCCCAACACCGCCTTATTTAGCTACTGCTTATAGAAGGTAGCATTTTCCATCTTTTCTCCCCCATCCACCTGCAGGTAGTACAAGCCCGGTTTCAGCGGCCGCACATCCAGGTAGGTAGCGCCGCTCGGTGCGGTTTGCCCATTTATCTGCACTTGGCCCAGTGAATTGAGGATGCGGTACCGTACGCTGGCCGGCGCCTGAATTGTCAGCTGCTCCTGCACTGGGTTGGGGTAGGCGGCAACCGCGCCGCTGGCCCGCACCACTACCACCGGCGACCAGTAGGCGTTACCATCGGCGTCTACCTGACGCAAACGGTAGTACAGCTGCCCGGCGGGCGGGGTGGCATCAAGCCAGGTGTAGGCGTGGGAGGCCGTGCTGGTGCCCCGCCCCGCCATGCTGGCCACCGGAACAAACTCCCGCCCATCGAGGCTGCGCTGCACTTCAAACCGGGCGTTGTTCAGCTCAGTGGCGGTACCCCAGGCTAGGCGCACGCTTTCCCGCCGACGCTCGGCCCGGAAGTGTAGCAGCGTTACGGGCAAGGGGTTAGGGGTAGCGTCGGGGCTGGTGCTGGCCAGCGTGAACAAGCCCAAGGACGTGAGCGGACCCGAGGTTAGGGTGCCAGTCACACTCGCGCCGTTGCTGGGGCTGCCCGTACTACTGCTCCGCCCACTGTTTACCCACCCGTTGCCGTCGTTTTTGGCCACTACCAGCGTACTGGCGGTGGGGTCCGTTACCTGGTCATCGGGCCCGAAGCTGAGAGTGATGGTGCCCGCGAAGGTATCGGTGCTGGTGAGGGCGGGCGTGGGCGACACGGCAAAGTAGCGGGTGGCATTCAGGCGGCGCAGGTCACCGGTCAGGTCTTTTGTGGCAAAGCCGCCCTCAGTTTGGGTTGCCGTAAACGTGGTAGCGCGGCTCAGGCTACTGATGGTTAAGGTCAGCGGGCGGTAAGCTGCGCCCTGGGCATCAATGCGTCCCAGTGGGAAGATCAGGGTAGCCGCGCCACTAGCCGGGCGGGCAACGGGGCCGTTTACGAAGCTGTTCTCGGAGCCGCCGGCGGGGTTGTTAAGCAGCGTCAGTATGTTCACGGCATCCGTATTCAACCGCCCTGCCGTGAGTTGCAGCACGTTGTTCACCGTAACGGGAGTAGCCAGCGTCACGCCCTCCGGGCTAGTGTTATTGAGCTGCAAGGGCACATCGGCGGCCAGGTAAGTACCGGCTGGGCTGCCGCTGGGTGCCGCACCCCAGGCCACGCCGCTGATGCGTTGCGGTCGGCTCCCATTCAGCACCATTCGCACCGTGCTGGTCCCGGTGGTTTGAGGGGCAAAGCGAAAAGCCCCCTGCACTACGATGTCGCCGGCCACCCGAATTTCGCTGGTAGTAGAGGCCGTAAACACCGCGCCGGGCCCAACAATCAGGTTGCCGCGCACCGTCAGGGGGTTAGCGCCGCTACCCGTGAAGTTGGTAAAACTCTGGCCGATTCGGTTGCGAAAAACGAGGTTAGGGTAGGTCCGATTCGCAATTGAGGGCGTGTTGCTAGGCTGAGTTTTGGGCCGAAACTCCCAGGTTCCGGCTTCCGTGCCCGCCACAGCCGCCAGGTTTTCCAGCAGGCCCACATGCGGCCGGTCGGTGTAGTGGCGGTAGGTCCCGCCGTTGTAGAGGTAGAAGCTAGGAGCCGCACCCGGAATGTCAAGTACGCCAACGTCGCTCATGTTCGTTACGACGCCCTTATTATAAATGGCAAGGGCCGTTTCCGTGGCGCTGCTACGAGTCAGGCGCAGGGGCACGGAACTGGTATTTAACGCCGAAACTTCCAGCAGAATAGAGTCGCCAGCGGCCGGATTTATGGTCAGGGAACGAACTTCAGCGGTGGGCGTAGAGGTGGGAGCAACGGCCCCGCCCGCATCCAGTACTACGGTGTAGCGGCCCGTAACCTTGTTGTGGTCCAGCAGCACCTCATCGTTGGTGGTTGGTACCGCATCAGAGTCCCAGTTGGCCCTATCAAACCAGCTGCTAGTCCCGGCCCCTCCATCCCAGCGGACTACGGGCGTAACAATGAAGCTACTGCTGCCGGAAGTGCCCCCGCCGGGTCCTGGGCTCACCACCGTTACGGGGTAAGTGCCGGCTACCTCCACCTCAGAAGCGGGAATAACGGCCGTCAGTTGGGTGGGGCTGATGAAGGTAGTAGCCCGCTCAACGCCATTAAAGCGGACCGTACTCCCGCTGCTGAAGCCGCTACCCGTAACGGTAAGGCTAAACCCGTTGCTACCCGCCGCAATACTGCCCGGACTGAGGCTGGTCAGAACCGGCGTGGGATTTAGGGCGGAGGTAGCCTGCACCTGAAAGTTGTCGAGGCGGAAGGTGCCACTGCCCGAGGTAGCCCCGCTGACCAGCACCCGCAGCACCAGCGTAGCCTTGTAATCGAGGTCGGTTACTCCGGATAAATCAAGCGTCCGTTCCGCAAAGCTTGCTTCCGGCACGGTGAGCGTGGTTGGGAAGTTCGTGAAGGTGGTGGCACCATCGGTGCTGTAGGCCACCGTTAGGGTAGTTGCGCCGGTGCTAGAGCGGTAGGGCTGCAGGTACAGTTTATAGCCGTAGTAGTTGCTCAAGCCGCTACCGCTTAGCGTAAACTGGAAGTACCTGCTATTGGTGCCGCTGGAATTACCCATCGACAATGCCGGACCGCTGGGGGCGGCCGTAAAGGCGTTGGTGCCCGTGGCTGTGCCGGGGCCGGTGGCAAATGGCTCAGTAGAGGAAGCTGCGGCCGTAATGCCCCCAGCCACAACGGGGGTAAGCGCGTCGTATCTGGCGCCTGAATTGAAATCGAAGCTAGCAAGGGTGCTAGTTGTCTGGCTCTGAGCTATCTTCGGTAGCAGACACAAACCAACACAGCTGATAAACAAATTAATACGCTTCGTTAAAATCCTAAATCCCATTCTTGTAACTATTAGCTACTTAATATTTCCTTTACTTTTTCAAAGTTTAACCAAATATATACAACACCATACTTTCAAACCACCTGATTAAGATTTATCAGGAAATCCTTTGCCCCCAGCATATCCCAAAAACAACCAGGCTTGGCCTCGGATACTGTTAAACAGAAACGAAAAAGCCTCTCTGCTTTCAACAGAGAGGCTTTTTTGATGTAAAGCGAAAAGGCTACCGGGCTTATTCTTTTTCGAGGCGCAGCTCAGCACCTTTGGGGCTACGGAGCGTTAGCTTGTCGTCGGTAAGGGTCACTACGTCGAAGGTGTTGCTCTGGGCGGCACCGTCAGGCGTCATCGTGATTTTCTTACCGGCTTGGTCGAACTCGTATTTGCCATTAACCGCGCCAGCAGGGGAAGTCATGTTGTACTGCTTGTTGGCGAAGAAGGTGATGCGCTCGTCTTCCTGGGCATCCGTCTGCTTCACTTTGTCGCCGGCGGCGCTAAGCTCTTTGTCGGTTTTCCAGACTTTGCTTTCGGTGCCGTACAGCATGTTCACGCCTTCCACTTTGCCTTCCTTGCTGCCGCAGGAAGCCGTGAATAGTACCAGTAACATGAGCAGGCTAGCCAGGTAGCGCAGGGGAGCGAAATGAGTTTTCATGGGGCAGGGAGATAAGGTAAATGAGAGAGAGAAATATCACCAAGCAGGACGCTTGATGTTGCGCTTCTTACGGGGCAATTCCGCAAGATGTTCAGCCCAGGGGTAAGGAAATGAGCTGGGTACAACTTATTGTCGGCCTTGGCGTAAGAGCCAAAACCGACGCCCTCTTTCCACCCTGCAAGTCGGTCGTTTCTTCCACATTTACTTGCCTTTACCACTATGGGACTGTTTGATTTCCTTTCCAACGACGGCGAAAAAAAGCCCGTTGCACCTGCTCCTAAACCTGCCGCTGGCGGCGCCACCGACTTCTTCGGCAACGCCAACCAGCCCGCTGCCCAACCAGCTGCGGCTCAGGCTGACAAATACACAGTAGTAAGCGGTGATTCGCTTTCTAAAATTGCCAAGAATCACTACGGTGACGCGTCTAAGTGGCATCAGATTTACGATGCAAACAAGGCAATCATTGGCTCGAACCCTGACCACATCGAAGTAGGCCAAGTGTTAACCTTACCCAAGATTTAAGCATAATTCTATAACTAAGAATTATCCTAAAAAGCCACTCAATAGTGAGTGGCTTTTTTTATGCCTTATTCGGGCTTTTACGCACGAGAAGAATTGCGCTTCCGGGTGGTCATTTACCAAATTATGCGGTTACCTAGATGAGCTTCAGCTTCTTCGACGGGCCTAAAGCTATACAACAATATTTCCGTTACCCTTGATAATCTGCAGCTTAAACTGCCACACCAACTTCAACGACTGTACGTGTCTGTGGTAAGCTACTGCAATAAAAAATCCGACTACCCTATTGCATATATCAAAACCGTTGCTATACCTTTGCAACACCAACCCGGTACTCCCCCGCTCGCGGCGGGGTAGTTTTCATAAGATTTATACAGAAGCGGCGAGAGAACAGGCTCCCTGACCCGCTGGCAACCTTCGACCGCGCGAAAGGTGCCAATTCCTGCCCGACCAGCTGTGCTGGCGGGGCATATAACTCAGGAGTACCATGGAAAACACACTCGCTTTCGCCTCTTCCCGCCCCGCTACCCTGGTCGCCTTGCTGCGCCCTACCAGGCCGTGGGGTTTCCGTGTTTCGGTAGCTGCTCCGGCTTCCCGGCGAATGCGAATGCGCTGCTGTAGCGCGTGTTGTTGCTGTTGCTAGCCTTTTCAGCGGCTAGGTAACCCCCTTCCTTTCTTGGCCTGATTCCGCGGTGTCCTACAGAGGCACCCGCCATGGCCCGCTCGCATCTTCTATCAGCTTCAGAGGCACTTTCTGGCTGGTTCCGGTGTGGCCCCTGCTGCGCCTCGTTGTGGCTTCCCTTCGCGTTTTTGCTCCCTCATTTCCTGTCCTAACGGCCTTTAACCCAGCCTTGCCATGTCCACGCAGAACCTCCACTTCGAGACCCTTCAGCTCCACGCCGGCCAGCAGCCCGACCCGGTAACCGGCTCCCGCGCCGTGCCGCTCTACCAGACTACCAGCTACGTGTTCAAGAATGCCGAGCACGGCGCCAACCTGTTTGCCCTGAAGGAGTTCGGTAATATCTACACCCGCCTGATGAACCCCACCACCGACGTGTTCGAGCAGCGCGTGGCGGCCCTGGAAGGCGGCGTAGCGGCCCTGGCGGTTTCCTCGGGCCAGGCGGCGCAGTTCATTGCCCTGAACAACATTTTGCAGGCCGGCGACAATTTCGTGAGCACCACGCACTTGTATGGCGGTACCTACAACCAGTTTAAGGTAGCGTTTAAGCGCCTGGGCATTGAGGTGCGCTTTGCCGACGGCGACCAGCCCGAGAAATTTGAGGCCCTGATAAACGAAAACACCAAGGCCATTTACCTGGAAACCATTGGTAACCCGAGCTTTAGCATTCCAGACTTTGAGCGCATTGCCGCCATTGCCGCCAAGCACGACCTACCCCTGATTGTGGACAACACCTTCGGCGCGGGCGGCTACCTGTTCCGGCCCCTGGAGCACGGCGCCCACATCGTGGTAGAATCGGCCACGAAGTGGATTGGGGGCCACGGCACCAGCATTGGCGGCGTGATTGTGGACGGCGGCAAATATGACTTCGGCAACGGCAAGTTCCCGCAGTTCACGGAGCCTTCCGAGGGCTACCACGGGCTGGTGTTCAACGACGTTTTCGGCAAGGGCGGGCCGTTCGGCAACATTGCCTTCATCATTCGGGCCCGGGTAGAAGGCCTGCGCGACTTCGGCCCCTCGCAGAGCCCGTTCAACTCCTGGCAGCTGATTCAGGGCCTGGAAACGCTGAGTCTGCGCGTAGACCGCACCGTGGAAAACGCCCTGCGCGTGGCTACGTGGCTGGAACAGCATCCGCAGGTAGAGGCCGTGAACTACCCCGGTCTGAAGAGCAGCCCCTACCACGCCCTGGCCCAGAAATACCTGAAGCGCGGCTACGGCGGGGTGCTCACTTTCGCCATCAAAGGTTCCAAGGAAACGGCCACGCAGTTTATTGATAACCTGAAGCTGGTCAGCCACCTAGCCAACGTGGGCGACGCCAAAACGCTCATCATTCAGCCCTCGGCTACTACCCACCAGCAGCTTTCCGAAGAGGAGCAGCGCGCTGCTGGCGTATCGCCGACCCTGCTGCGCCTCTCCGTGGGCATTGAGCACTTTGAAGACATTCGCGCCGATTTAGCCCAGGCTTTTGAGGCCGTACGGAACGTGGCAGCCCAGCCCGCCGACGCGGCCGGCAGCACCCTGCTGCCCGAGCCAGAACCCGAACACGCCGCCACGCTGGAAGTCTAGCACCTAGAGAGGGGTTGATGTCCGGCGGCAGGTGAGAGAGCCGCCGGGCCGCAGCTTCCAGCCACGCGGTGAGCGGGCCGGCGCCGACGTTTTTTGTGAGAGAGGAACCATCGGAACATACGCCGCCCGCACCTGGCCGGGGCGGAGCCGGGCAGGATCGGCTCCGCCTTCGGGCCAGGATACTGCCTGTAACGCGCAGTTTGCCTTCGCGCAATTGCTACACAACTTCATCGAAAGCCTGAAAAAGGTGCTGTCTGGGCCTCTGCCTGCGCGCCTCGTTGAACGACCCTTGTTGCCGTGGCGCGGCCACTGGCAACGCCTCCCGAAGCAGCTTCTGGCTTCGCTTTTCTTTGGCCCGCGCTTCTTTTCTCATGTCTGCGTCTGAACCACACCTGTTCCGTTTGCCCCGGCCCCTGCGGCTGGAAAGCGGTACCACCCTACCCCGGGTGGAGGTTACCTACCATACCTACGGCCGCCTCAACGCCGCCCGCGACAACGTGGTGTGGGTGTGCCACGCCCTTACGGCCAACGCCGACGTGCTGAGCTGGTGGCCCGGCCTGTTTGGCGCCGGCTGTCATTTTGACCCCGCCGACTGGTTTATTGTGTGCGCCAACGTGCTGGGCTCCTGCTACGGCAGCACCGGCCCGCTTACCCCCGATCCGCTGACGGAACACGCAGCCTACCAGCACTTTCCGCTCCTGACCATTCGGGATATGGTGGCCGCGCACGAGGCCCTGCGGGAACACCTGGCCCTAACGTCTGTTCACACCCTCATTGGTGGCTCCTTGGGGGGGCAGCAGGCCGTGGAGTGGGCCGTGCAGCGGCCGGAGCTGTTCGAGCATCTGGTGCTGCTGGCTACCAGCGCCCGGCACTCGGCCTGGGGCATTGCCTTCAATGAAGCGCAGCGCCTGGCCATTTTCGCCGACCCCACTTACGAAACGGCTACGCCCGCAGGTGGCGCGGCGGGCCTACGCGCGGCCCGCGCCGTGGCCCTGCTCAGCTACCGCAGCCCCGACGCCTACGACCGCACCCAAACGGACCCCGACGAGAGCAAGCTCGACGACTACCTGGCCAGCTCCTACCAGCGCTACCAGGGCGACAAGCTCGTGGCTCGCTTTAATGCATACAGTTACGTGACCCTTTCGCGGGCCATGGACAGCCACCACGTGGGCCGGCGGCGTGGCGGCATTGCGGCGGCGCTGGGCCGCATCCGGGCCCGCACGCTGGTGGTGGGCATTAGCTCCGATGTGCTGTTTCCGCCCCAGGAGCAGCAGTTGCTGGCGCGTCACATTCGCGGGGCCAGGTACGCCGAAATGGACTCGCACTACGGCCACGATGGCTTCCTGATTGAAACCGCCCAGATTACCCATTTCCTCGAACGATTCTACGTCCAGAGCTATGTCCACTAACGCTGCCTTTTCCGCTCCTGCGGCTTCTTTGTCTGCTTCTACCGCCCAGCCCTGGCGAATTGGCCTGATTGGGTTCGGATGCGTGGGCCAGGGCCTGTTCGATATTCTGAGCCAGCAGCCGGCGGCCGGTTTCAGCATAGCGCGCATTGTGGTCAAAACGCCCGGTAAGGCCCGGCCCCTGCCCGCCGAGCGGTTTGAGTACGACCCGCAAGCCGTGCTGGAGGATGACACCCTGGATGTGCTGGTGGAAGTAATTGACGATGCCGAGGTGGCTTTTCAGCTGGTAGCCGAGGCCCTGCGCCGGGGCCGCCGGGTGGTAACGGCCAACAAAGCCATGCTGGCCCGTCACCTGCCCGAGCTTATCCGGTTGCAGCGCGAAGGCCGAGGCACCTTATTATACGAGGCCGCCGTGTGCGGCAGCATCCCAGTTATCCGCACCCTGGACGCGTACTTTAGCACCGAGCCGCTGCGCCGCCTCACGGGCATTCTCAACGGCTCCTCCAACTACGTGCTCACGCGCATGGGCGAGGACGGCTCCGACTATTCCCCGGCCCTGGCCGAGGCGCAGACCTTGGGCTTCGCGGAAACCGACCCTACCCTCGACATGGGCGCGTTTGATCCGCGTTCCAAGGCCGTGCTGCTGGCCGCCCACGCTTACGGGGCGTTTCTGCAACCGGAGCAGGTGCTCAATCTGGGCATTGAAGGAATCGGCGCCGTAGATATTGCGTTTGCCGCCAGCCAGGGCCAGAAAATAAAGGTAGTGGCCGGCCTCCAGCGCCTACCCGACGGCCGCGTGACGGTGCTCGTGACGCCCCAGCTTATCGGCCCGGAGTCGCCGCTCTACACCGTGGATCAGGAATTTAACGGCGTAGTCATTGAGGCCGATTTCGCCGGCGAGCAGTTCCTGCGCGGGCGCGGCGCCGGCGGCCACCCCACCGGCTCGGCCGTCCTCGCCGACTTGGCGGCTCTGCGCCAGGGCTTTGCCTACCAGTACGCCAAAGCCGCTGCGGCTCCTACCTACGCCTCCGACCTGGAAGTGGAAATCTACCTGCGCACCGACGAGGACCGCATCATCGACCTGCTCGATTTCAGCGAGATTTCCGAGGAAGCCGACGAAGACGAATACGTAGTCGGCTATGTGGCCCTGGAAAACCTTATTCGCCACCGCGACACTCTGCGCAAGTACGGCGCCTTCATCGTCCGCACCGGCCGCCTCCGCCCCATCAGCGTCGGCACAGAACTGGCCGAGGAAGTTTCAGCCTAAGCCACAGCCTCGTGCTGACGTTGCGTGGTGAAGAAACGCGACCCGTAGCTACGCTGACCTTTGGTTGGCGTCTCGCCGTTGCTGAGGTTGTGCGGAGACGTTCATCGCCCATCGTTCAGGAGCTGTTACCAGTTGGCGCGGAGGCCGTCATGCCGAGCCGGAGGCGAAGCATCTTGCGTGCTGACATTGCTATGCTACCCCAACGATTCAAGCGAGATGCTTCGCTGCGCTCTACGTGACGAGCTGATGCAATTTATGCGCCCGACTGTTCACTACAGCCCAGTGTAGAGACGCGACACTTAGCGTCCCGTCGTTTGGATGTTAACCCCAGATTCCTCGCGCTGCTCGGAATGACAGGCGGTGTTGAGCTTTGGCCGGGGTTTGGTTTTCCTACTGTTTACCGCTCTGACTTTGGAGTGCTACCCTGCGGTGGCGCGGGAGGTGTGGGGGTTGGGACGGCTTCAGCGGCGGGCAGCGGCAGGGCTGGCTCGGCGGGGCGTTGGGTTGAGTCGGGCGTGGATTTCAGCAAGTCGGGTCGCCAGGTTATTTCAGCGGGGGTGGGCAAGCCCTGTAGTCCGATGCGCCGCGGCAGCAGCAGGGCCGTAACCTGGGCCACCCGGCGCGGACTCAGGGCTGCTGCCAGCAACGGCCCGGGCGCTCCTACCCCCAACAAGGGCCGCAGGAAGTCGCGCATGGCAAAGAAGGCCGAGTCGATATAGGTCGGCTCGAACGAGTACGGCACGTGGCCCGCCCCGCGCAACCGACGCAGCACATTTGGTACGCCTACCGCGTTGGCCCGCAGGCGCAGGGCCCCGCTGCCGTACACCAGCTGGGGCGGCAGGGCCGAGCCGACCGTGCCGCGCCCGTACGGCACGAGCCCGTCGCGAGTACCGTGCACGCTGCACAGGGGCACGTCGCCGGCTTCCAGCCACGTGGCGCGGGCCAGGGCTCCGCACAAATTGACTACCCCGCGGGGCCGGCTGCTGTAGCCAGCGTGGCCGCCGTTGCCTTCCAGGCCGCCCAAGGCTTTCAAATCGAGGTAAGCGGGTACTTCGGCGGCTTTATTGAGGTAGCCCGCTTGCAAGGCCATGAAGCCGCCGGCCGAGGAACCACCCACAAACACGTAGCCCGGATGCACCCGAAACTTCTTCGCGGTAGCCGCATCGTGCCGAAAAAACCGCACGGCCGCGCGCATATCCTGGGTAGCTCGAATGGCAGCCCGCCCAATGCCCACGGTGTCAAACGGGAAGAAGTACAGACGGTAGTCGATGGTAGCAGCCACGTAGCCCAGTCGCGCCAGCCGGTTGCAGAGGGCGGTCATCACGGCATCGTCGCGGGTGCCGGTCAGAAAGCCGCCCTCGTGGGCCAGCACCACCAGGGGCCGGCGGCGCACGGTGTCGCCGGCGGGCTCATACACGTCCATGTATAAGGTTTGCGACATGCCCAGGAGGGTAGTGGCTTGGGCAAACTCCACGTTGCGGCGCACCTGCACCTGCCGAAACACCGGCCGGTGGTAGCGGCCGTGGGTAGTATCGGGGGCTGTCTGGGCGCGCAGAGTAGCGGATACCGCGGTTAGGAGCAGAAAAATCAGAAGAAAGCAGAATCGCATACGCTGGGGCCGCGTTCGGCGCAAGCCACCACAAAGATACCGCCCTGACCACGGGCGCCGCGCGTTGAGGTTGCGTTTTTATAGCCGTTTGGGCACGACTCACGCATCGGCCTGATAACCGCTGTAGGTGGCATGAGCCGCGCGGCGGGGCCCGGCTCCCGTTTCGCGCTACGGCCCGTTTGCTTAGGTTTGCGGCTTCTGCCTTACTTGTTGTATGCCCACTACTGCCCCCGCTCCGCTTCGTCCCGGCGACCAGGTTGCCATTGTTTGCCCCGCTCGCAAAGTGTCCCACCAGGAGCTGGCGGCGGCTATTGCTACCCTGGAAAGCTGGGGGCTGCGGGTCGTGCTGGGCGCTAGCACCAACGTGGCCCACCACCAGTTCGGGGGTGAGGATGAGGTGCGCCGCCAGGACTTCCAGCAGCAGCTCGACGACCCCAGCATCCGGGCCATTCTGTGCGCCCGGGGCGGCTACGGCACCCCGCGCATCATTGATGGCCTCGACTTTTCCCGCTTTGCCCAGGACCCGAAATGGGTAGCCGGCTTCTCGGATATTACCACTTTGAATTGCCACCTGTTGAAGCTGGGCCACCAGAGCATTCACGGCGTGATGCCGCTGATGTTTCACCTGGAAGGCGGGGAAGAATCGTTGGATAGTCTGCGCCGGGCGCTGTTCGGGGAGGAAATCCGCTACAGCATTCCAGCCCACCCGCTCAACCAGCTGGGCACGGCCACCGGCGAGCTAATCGGGGGCAACCTGAGCATGCTGCAAACCCTCACCGGCACGGCCTCCGACTGCCCCACCGCGGGCCGAATTCTGTTTCTGGAGGACATTGACGAGTACCTGTATTCCATCGACCGAATGCTGGTGCACCTGGACCGCACCGGCAAGCTTCGGCACCTGGCCGGCTTACTGGTGGGCCACTTCACCAACCCTCAGGACAATACCGTGCCCTACGGCCAAACGCCCAACGAAATCATTCAGCACTACGCCGGCAAGTACGGCTTCCCCATTGCGCACGGCTTCCCGGTGGGTCACGAGCCCCAGAACATGGCCCTCATCTGCGGCCGCCCCGCCCGCCTGACGGTAGAGGCCGCCGGCGCCCGATTGGGATACGTGTAACCTATCCATGCCATGCCTATCAACATCCGCCCCCTGACAGTTGCTACGTTTCCACAACACCTCAACGGCCTAGTTGCGCTACTCCAGGATGCCGTTGACTCCGGCGCTTCCGTGGGCTTCCTGCCGCCCCTGGCAGCCGACGAAGCCCGGGAATACTGGCGCGGCATTGAGGCGGCACTACCGACTGGGCACGTGTTGCTGCTGGTCGCGGAGGAGGAGAACGGCGAGCTAGTAGGCACCGTGCAACTGCACTTGGCCACCAAGGCCAACGCCACGCACCGCGCCGAGGTAGCCAAGCTGCTGGTTCCTACCTGGGCCCAACGGCGGGGCATCGGCCGCCAGCTCATGCACGCCGTGGAAGAGCTGGCCCGCCAGCAGCACCGCACCACGCTGGTACTGGACACGCTGCAAGGCGCGGGGTCGGAACTGCTGTATCAGGGGCTAGGCTACGTAGCGGCCGGCGCTATTCCGGCCTTCGCCCGCGTAGGCAACGGAGCCCTAGAAGCAACGGTAGTATACTACAAGTTGCTACCGGAACGACCCTAGCCTATAAGGACAGTACTTCACGAAAAAAAGCCTGGCAGCTCGCGCTATCAGGCTTTTTTTCATGAGTTCACGTACTTCTTACTCGGCGTAAATGGTCGTTAGCAGAGTTTGGCCCACGGCCTTGAGCGTCCGCTTGTCGATGATGCTCATGTTGTCCTGGGTAGTATGGTGGTAGGGCTGAAACTCGCCGCTGGGCAGGAAGTCGATGATGTCAATGGTGCGCACACCGGCTTGGTTGGTGAACACGTGGTCGTCGGTGATGCCGGGACTGTCGCTGAACAGGAAGTAATCGGAGTAGCCGAGCTGGGCGGCCGTATTCCAGACCTTATCCACTACGTCGCGGGCCTGTTGGCGGCTAAGGTCTTCGCGGCTGAAGCGGCCGTTTTTAGCGCCCACCATGTCTAGCAAGATGCCGTAATTGGGCTTGTAGTTAGCCGGCACCATGTTCTTGGCCCAGTGCTGGGAGCCCAGGCACCAGCTTTCCTGCTGACCCAGCAGATTCTTTTTCTCGCCCTGGGTGCTGCCGTCGTAGCCGTAATCTTCGGAGTCAAACAAAATGAAATCGACGCCCACGCCGGGCGCAGCCGCGTCTTTTTGCTGGGACAGCACGCGGGCTATTTCCAAGGCAATGCCTACCCCGCTGGCCCCGTCGGAAGCGCCGTCAAGCGGGGCGTTTTTCTTCTCCTTGTCTTTATCGGCGAAGGGGCGGGTGTCCCAGTGGGTGAAAATGGCAATGCGGCGCGGGGCCTGGGGCATATACTGGGCAATGATATTGCGCGACTTAAGCATCTTCCCATCGAAAGCCATGGCCTCAAAGGGCTGCTCCTTTACCGTCAGGCCCGCCGCCTTAAACTGCCCGATAATCCAGTCGCCGGTTTGCACGTGGGCCTTGGTGTTGGGCACCCGCGGCCCGAAGGCTACCTGCTTGGCCGTGTAAGCGTAGGCCGAATCGGGGTTGAAAGCTGGGGCCTGGGGTAGGGCCGGCTGGCTGGCCGCGTTGTTTTCGGTTTCGGCAGTATCTTTTTTGGCCGGACAGGCGGTGAGCAGCAACAGGGCCACCAGCGAAGCCGGCGCAAGACGAGAGAGAGACAGATTCATATACAAGTACAAGGTAGAAAGAACGTCATGCAGAGGCGCAGCCGAAGCATCTCGCGTGCTGAAGCTGGGGTGGTAGCCGCTCTTCCGAGCCCCGCGAGGAATCTCGCTCGGCTGCCGTTGGAGTTACTACCTAACGATTCGAGCGAGATGCTTCGGCTGCGCCTCGGCATGACGTTCAACCGGGTCGGTTTACTCTTCGCTGTAGGCCCAATCTACGCCGGCTTTCGTGTCTTTCACCACAATGCCCTGGTCTTTGAGGGCCGTGCGGATCCGGTCGATTTCGCCGTAGTGCTTGGTGGCCTCGTCGGGGTTGCCTTCCTCACGGGCTTTGGCGGCGCTTTGCTTGGCGTTGGCGTAGAAATTCAGGGTCAGGCCCAGCAGGTCCTCCACGTTGGCGCGGGGCTCATCCCGCAGGCCCAGCACGTCTTGCACCAGCGTCCGGAAGGTAGTAACGGCTTCGGTTAGCGCTTCATTGCTTACCTGCGCCAGGGTAGCTAGGTTGGCCGCGTAGCCGTTGAGCTTGCGCAGCAAATTAAACAAGCTGGCAATGGTACGGGCCGTGTTCAGGTCGTCGTTGAGGCCGGCAAAGCAGTCCTGGGCGAGCTTGCGCAGCTCGGCGTCGGCCGCCGTGGTATCAGCGGCGGGCTCGGCGCCTTCCGGCAGCACCAGCTTTTCCAGCAGGCGCAGGCCGTTCATGAGCTTGCGGTAGCCCTTGCGCGCCGCCTGCAACCCCTCGTCGGTAATATCGACGGTGCTGCGGTAATGGGCCTGGAGTAGGAAAAAGCGCACCGTCATGGGCGAGTACGCTTGGCTAAGCGTGGTGTTGGTGCCTTCAAACAGCTGACTCATGGTGATGAAGTTGCCCACCGCCTTGCTCATTTTGGCCCCGTTCACCGTAATCATGTTGTTGTGCATCCACACCTGGGCCTCGTTGGTGGGGTGGTTGCAGGCCTGGCTCTGGGCAATTTCGCACTCGTGGTGCGGGAACATCAAATCCAGCCCGCCGCCGTGAATGTCGAACTCAGCCCCGAGGTACTTGCGGCTCATGGCCGAGCACTCCAGGTGCCAGCCCGGAAATCCTTCGCCGGGCGCTTCCCCGAAGGGCGAGGGCCAGCGCATGAGGTGGCGCTCATCGGCGCGCTTCCAGAGGGCGAAGTCCAGGGGGCTGCGCTTTTCGTCCTGGCCGGCGAGGTTGTCGCGGGAGCCAGCCAGCAGTTCCTCCACTACCCGGTTCGAGAGCTTGCCATACCCGCGACCGGCGGCGTTGTACGCGGGCACATCAAAGTACACCGAGCCGTTGACCTCGTAGCCGAAGCCGTTGTTGATGATCTGCTGAATCATCTCAATCTGCTCAATGATGTGGCCGCTGGCCCGGGGCGTGATGTCGGGCGGCAGGCAGCCCAGGGCCTCCATGTGCCCCTGGTAGAGGTTGGTGTATTGCTCGGCCACTTGCATGGGCTCCAGCTGCTGGGCCCGGGCGCGCTTGCTGATTTTGTCCTCGCCCTCGTCGGCGTCGCCTTCCAGGTGACCGACGTCGGTAATGTTGCGCACGTAGCGCACGGTGTAGCCCAGGTAGCGCAAGTAGCGCGTCAGCACATCAAATACCACCGGGCCGCGGGCATTGCCTACGTGGGCCTCGCTGTAAACGGTAGGACCGCAGAGGTACACGCCCACAAAAGGCGCGTGCAGGGGCTGAAACGGGGATTTGCGGCGGGTAAGCGTGTTGTAGAGCGAGAGGGTAGGCTGCATAAGTGCAAAAGTAACCGCAGATTCTGCAGAGTAAGCGGATTGCTGGGATTTTGTAACCCGTGCGTTACGGCTGTATCTGGCTACGGCGCATACTAACAAGCAACCATCCTAAATAGCTGCTTCCAGCCTAATTATTTCCGCAACTAAGTACAAACTACCACCCAAACGGTACAAACTGCCGGCGCGGTAGTTTATAAAGTTCCCTGGGTAGTTTATACCGACCTGTTTGTGGTATAAAAACTACTGCGCTGATTGGCGCTTGGCTAACCGATAGGTGGCAGTACTGGGAAAGTGGTCGGAGTACGGAATTTCGTAGTGCACCCAGTAATCATCCACTGTCCACTGCGGGCTGGCAAACTGGTTGTCGATGCGCACGAAAGGTAGGCGGCCGTTGTAGGTGCTGCCTACGCCGTTGCCCACGCTGGCCCAGGCGTTCTGGAAGTGGTCGGCCAGCTGGTCGTAGCTGTAGCTGTAGGGCACGTCGTTCAGGTCGGCGCAGAGGAGCATGGGGTAGCGGCATCGCTCGAAGCGGCGCACCAGCGTGTCTACCTGCCAATGCCGGGCAATGGCACCGCGCTTAAAGCGCCGCAGCAGCCCTACCCCTTTCTGCTTCAGGCCGGCCTTGCTGGAGTAGCTGTCCACAATGTCCTTCTCTTCCATGCTCATGCTCTGCAAATGGAAGCTGTACACACGGATGGTGTCGTGAGAAGGCAAGCGGATGTCGGCCCACATGGCGTGGTTCTGGGTCAGCTTGCCAAAGCTGATGGTGCCTTTGTTTACAATGGGGTAGCGGCTGAAAATGGCCATGCCAAACTCGGCCCCGGCGCTGTTGGTAACCGTCTTGGAAAGAAACGCCTGCCGCCCCGCCTGTCGCCCGATTTTGTCCACCGTGTGAAACACATTGCCGTCCTGGGAGCGGGTGCCCACCGGCTCGTTGTAGAACTCCTGCAGGCACAGGATATCGGCCGGGTTTTCGGCCACCCAGCGTACCATTTCCCGGGAGGAGTGCAGACCTGCGTCGCGCAGTTGCGGGTACACGTTAAAGATGCGCACATTGGCCGACAGCACCTTTACCACTTGGCCGGTTTGGGCGGCCGCCGCCGGGGCCACCCGGAACGGATGCACCGCCAGCCCGCGCTGAAAATGAGGCCAGGTAAGTACCGCCAGCCCCAGGGGCAACGCAGCCACCGGCCAGCGCCGCACCAGCCAGTACAGGCCGGCCAGCAGGTTGAGCGCCAGGGCAACGGGTAGTGTGAGGGCGCCGAAAATGGCCGGCCAGAAGGTGTACGCCGGAATCTGAGCGCAGGCAATAGCTACCAGCACCCACAGCATCAGCAACACGGTACACTTGAAGGCAAACGAACGACGCACGGGCAACCTTTTTCCAAGCAACAGGATCAGGGGCAAAGGTAGGAGTTCCGCCCAAGCTGACGCTACTCGCTTCGGCATGGGTTTTGGCGTGGCTTTCCGTACCTTTCTTTTCCTTACTACTTCCTGCCGATGCTTCGATCTACTACCCTCATTATCTTCTTATTAACATTCCTTCACGCTACCCAGGCGGCCGTCCCGCCCGGACCAAAGGCCCGGTTTGCCTCGCCCGTACCGGAGCCCAGCCTGGAGTTTGTGGAAAACCGTGGGCAGTGGGATGCCCGGGCCCGCTACATGGCCGAGCTGCCCGCCGGCCGCCTGTTCCTAACCGCCACGGGCTTTACCTACACCCTCGCCGACCCGGCGGCACTCCGCGCGGCCCACGAGCACACGCCAGGCCCCACCACGGCCACGCTCCGCAGCCACGCCTACTCCGTTACGTTTGAGGGCGGCAACAGCAACGCCGCTATTCGGGGCAGTCAGCCCACCGGGGAGGTGCGCAACTACTACCTCGGCAACGACCCTCGCCACTGGGCCAGCCAGGTGCCCGGGTTTCGGCAGGCCACGTACTCCGAGGTGTACCCCGGCATTGGCGTGCGGCTCTACGAAAACGCTACCCAGCAGCTGGAGTATGACTTTATGGTGGCGCCCGGGGCCAAGCCGAGCCGTATTCGCCTGCGCTACCAGGGCCCGGAGCGCGTGGAGCTGACCGAAGGAGTGCTGCGCATTCATACCTCCGTGGGCGACGTTGTGGAGCAAGCCCCGCAGGCCTGGCAGGAAGGTCCCGGGGGCCAGCGCCAGCTGGTGAGCTGCCACTACGAGCTGCAGAATGGCGTGGTAAGCTTCCGGCTGGGCTCCTATGATGCGCGCAAGCCGCTACTTATTGACCCAACCGTGGTTTTCTCCTCCTACACGGGTTCCAAAGCCGATAACTGGGGCTTCACGGCTACCTACGACGCGCAGGGCAACATGTACTCCGGCGGGGTGGCATTCGGGCCCGGCTTCCCTACTTCTCTGGGGGCCTTCGACCAGTCGTTTGCGGCCGCCATGGACATGGCCATCATCAAGTACAACACCACGATAAAGGGTAGCGCGGCCCGCCTGTACGCTACCTACCTGGGTGGGGATGCGGCCGATGCGCCCCACAGCCTGGTGGTAAACGGCAGCGACCAGCTGGTTATTCTGGGAAGCACCAGCTCCACGAACTATCCCGTTTCGCAGACCGCCTACGACCGTAGCTTCAACGGGGGCGTGGCCGTCGACCCGCTCAGCAGCGGCATCAACGGCGTCACGCGCTACGCCAATGGCTCCGATCTGGTCATCTCTACTCTGAGTTCCCAGGGTAATGCGCTGGTAGCCTCTACGTACCTGGGCGGCAGCGGCAACGACGGGCTAACCCTCAGTCCGGGCATCGTTAATAACTACGGCGACGCTTTCCGGGGCGATATTATTACGGACGGCGCCAATAACGTGTACCTGGCTTCTACCACTCAAAGCGCCGACTTTCCGGTGACCAGCGGCGCGCAAAACGGCCGCCAGGGCGCCGCTGATGCCGTCGTTGCCAAGCTCAGCGCCAACCTGAGCTCCGTACTCTGGAGCACGCTGCTGGGTGGTTCGGCCGTAGAAACGGCCTGCTCCATCCAGCTCAGCACCGACCACATGGTGTACGTGGCCGGCAGCAGCACCAGCCCCAATTTTCCGACTACCACCGGCGCCTTCTTAACCGCTAATCCGGGCGGCACCAACGGTTTCGTGGCCCGTTTTCCGGCTACGGCTAATACGTTGCAGGCAGCTACCCTGCTAGGCACCAGCGAAAACGACCTGGCTTACTTCGTGCAGCTAGACGGTAGTAACAATGTGTACGTGCTGGGCCAAACCCAGGGCCGGTACCCACTGACCAGCGGCCTGTACGGCGTGGCCGGGGGCCAGCAGTTCATTCAGAAGCTGACTCCCGACCTAAAAACCGGCCTCTATTCTACGGCCTTTGGCAGCGGCCGCCCGCAGGCGCACGATTTGTCGCCCACGGCTTTTCTGGTCGATGACTGCGAGCGGGTATACGTGTGCGGCTGGGGCGGCAACACCAACCGCAGCTTCGGCATCTCCTACATGGCCCAGCTGCCGGTAACGGCTAATGCCATTCAAAGAACCTCCGACGGCTCCGACTTCTACCTGGTGCAGTTCGGGGCGGGCTTGCGCACAATTGAATACGCCACGTTCTATGGTGAAACCGGGGGCTCCGGCGAGCATGTAGACGGGGGCACTTCCCGCTTCGACAAGCGCGGCATGGTGTACCAGGCTGTGTGCGGCAGCTGCCGGAGCACCCAGTCGTTTCCGGTGCCGCCCGGCGCCAACTACTTCTCCACCGTTAATGGTAGTACCAACTGCAACAACGCGGCCTTTAAAATTGACTTCGGCATTACCGTTGCCGACCCCGGCCCTACCCGCTACGTCTGCGTGAACAATGGGCCGGTAACGCTGGGCGGGCAGCCGACCGGCGGCACCTGGACCGGCCCCGGCGTTACGCGCCTGCCCAACGGCTCCTACCAGTTTCAGCCCACCGCGGCCCTGGTAGGACGCAATGTGCTGCAATATACCGTCATGACCACCGGCGTTTGCCAAAGCACCCGCCCCCTGCGCATGATTGTGACCCCGGAGTTAGCCATTGCCATTGCGCCAGTGCCGGCGTTGTGCGCCAATGGAACGGCCGTTACCCTGCAGGCCACGCCCGCCGGAGGCACCTGGAGCTCTACCAGAGGCTTGGCCGGCAACGTGTTCAACCCCCAGCAGGCGGGCGCTGGCACCCACACCCTCACCTATTCCTACTCCGACTCCCTGGGTTGCGGCACGGCCAGCCGGGTAATAACGGTAAACCCACTGCCCACTCCGACGGCCGGCCCCGACCTGACCTTGTGCGCCTACGAAACCCAGACGCTAACTCTTACGGGCGCTACTCCCGCGGGCGGCACCTGGAGCGGCCCCGGCGTCACGCCCGACGGCCGCTTCACCCCGCCCGATACCAAGCTGCGCGGCGGCATCTTTACCTTGCGCTATACCGTCACGGAGAATGGCTGCTCGGCATCGGCTACCCGGCAGGTAGTGTTGGCTCCCTCGCCTACCGTCAACTTTCCGCTTAGCGTGCCGGAGTGCACTAGCTTCCCGCAGTACACGGGCTTGGCGCCGTTTACCCACACCTTCGAGCCGGTGCTGACGGGCGGCAGCTACGAGTGGGACTTTGGCGACGGCAGCCCCATCAGCCGGGAAGAAAGGCCTAGCCACCTGTACGCGGCGGCCGGCACCTACACCGTCAAGCTCACGGCCCGCTACGCCAACTGCACCGTGGAAACCAGCTTCGTTCCGGTAATCGTCGGCGACGTGTTCGTACCCAACATCATTACCCCCAACCACGACACCAAGAATGAGACGTTTATCCCGCGCTTTAGCTGCCGCCCGGCCACCCTGCGGGTGTTTAGCCGCTGGGGAACCAAGCTCTACGAAACCGACAACTACCGCAACGACTGGCGCGCCGACAATCTACCCGACGGCACCTACTACTACCACCTGAAAGACGCCGATGGCCGGAGCGTAAAAGGCTGGGTCACGGTTCAGCGCTAAGGGGCAGATAGGCCTTGTTTTCAGCCTAGAATTGTATTATCTTTGCACCTGCAAACTACAACACGACAGAGGGGACGGACAGTCCCCTCTTTCTTTTATCACCCGGTGCCTCGCCTATGAAACTTGACCGTGCCCGCCTGTCGGAGATGCTGCAGGACAGCCTGCCTACCGATGGGAGCCTGTTCGTGGTGGACCTGACCGTCTCGGATGCCATTCGCCCCAAAGTGACCGTCACCCTCGACGGGGAGCAGGGCGTGGGCATTGATGAGTGCGCTCAGATCAGCCGCCGCCTTGCCCGCCGCGTAGATGAGGAGTACGGCGAAGACGCCAGCTACACCCTGGAAGTTACTTCGCCCGGCGCCGACCAGCCCCTGCGCGACGCCCGCCAGTACACCCGCCACGTGGGCCGCAGCCTTAGCCTCAAGCTCACTGACGGCACCGAGAAAACCGGTACCCTCGAGGCGGTAGAAGCGGAAGGCATTCAGCTGGCGGAGGTAGTCAAAGAGAAAAGCAAAAAGAAAACCCTCCCCGCCGCCTTGGTGCCGTTCGCCAGCATTCAGGAAGCGAAAGTGGTTATTTCGTTTAAATAAGCAAGAGCAGTTGTCAGTCACCAGTTGTCAGTTGTCAGGCCGCCATTGCCTTTGGACAACCCCACAACTCACAACCAACCGCTAACAACCCCCAATTAACATCAGTATGAACAGCAACGTCCTGATTGAATCGTTTGCCGAATTCGCCCGGTCGAAGAACATCGACCGCCCCACGATGATGAGCATCCTGGAGGAAGTGTTCCGCACGATGATTCGCAAGAAGTACGACGATGACTCGAACTTCGACGTCATCCTGAACGTGGACAAAGGCGACTTGGAAATCTATCGGAACCGCGAAATCGTGGACGATAACTCCGAGGATATCTGGGACCTGGACAAAATTCCGCTGGCCGAGGCCCAGAAGATCGAGCCCGACTATGAGGTAGGCGAATCGGTAGCCGAGGAAATTAAGCTGGAAGACTTCGGCCGCCGCGCCGTGCTCATGGCCCGCCAAACGCTGATTCAGCGCGTGAAGGACCTGGAGCGTGACAACCTCTACCAGGCCTACAAAGATCAGGTAGGCGAGGTAGTAGTAGGTGAAGTGTACCAGGTGTGGGGCCGCGAAGCCCTCATCCTGGACAAAGACGAAAACGAGCTGGTGCTACCTAAGGGCGAGCAAATTCCGAAGGACCGCTACCGCAAGGGCGACACCATCCGGGCCGTGGTACACCGCGTGGACGTGCTGAACGGCACGCCCAAAATCATCCTCTCGCGGGCCGCACCGGCTTTTCTGGAGCGTTTGATGGAGCAGGAAGTACCCGAAATCTTCGATGGCCTTATCACCATCAAGAACATCGTGCGGGAGCCGGGCGAGCGGGCCAAAGTAGCCGTAGAAAGCTACGACGACCGGATTGACCCCGTAGGTGCCTGCGTAGGCATGAAAGGCTCCCGTATTCACGCCGTAGTGCGGGAACTGGAAAACGAAAACATCGACATCATCAACTACACCGACAACCTGGAGCTCTACATTGCCCGGGCCCTGTCGCCAGCTAAGTTGACGTCGATGAAAATCAACGAACAAACTGGACGGGTTTCGGTGTTCTTAAAGCCAGACCAGGTATCACTGGCCATTGGCCGCGGCGGCGCCAACATCAAACTGGCCTCGCGGCTCGTGGGCATGGAAATCGACGTGTTCCGGGATGCCGGTGATTTTGAAGAAGACATCGCCTTGGACGAGTTCCAGGATGAGATTGAAGGCTGGATTCTCGATGAGCTGAAGAAAATCGGCCTCGACACTGGTCGCGCCGTATTGGCAGTCAGCAAGGAAGACATCGTTCGTCGGACGGAGCTGGAAGAGGAAACTGTTGAGGAGCTTTTCCGCGTAATCCGTAACGAGTTCGAGGACAACGAAAGCGACAGCCAGGAGGAAGAAGCACAAAATTCCGGCGGCGCGCAATGAGTGCGCGGCGGCCGGTACGGCAAGGGGGTTAAATAATCAAGCCGGGTGGTTTGATTTTGACCCCGCCCGGCAAGATTTAATATAGTACCTTTGCAACTGAATAAGAGTATCGTTCGCGAGCATAGAATGGCGGAAGCAGCAACCAAACGGCTGAATCAGGCGGCCAAAGACCTGAACGTTGGACTTTCTACGATTGTAGATTTTCTGGCGGGAAAAGGGCACATCATCGAAAACAAACCTACGACCAAGCTATCGTCGGAGCAGGTATCCCTGCTCGAAAAGGCGTTTGAGTCGTCGGCGCAGGATAAGATGGAGGCCGCAAAGCTCAGTCAGGCCAAGCGCCAGACGGAGCTAGACGCCGCGGCAGCTTCGGCGGCCCAGGCGCGTGCGGCGGAAGCTGCCGCTCCTAAACCAGCCCCTACCCCTGCTGCGCCGGCTCCAAAGCCGGCCGCCCCCGCGCCTCAACCCGCTCCAGCGGCTGAGGCCCCCAAACCCGCTACCCCCACTCCTCAGCCAGTGGCTGCCCCCGCTCCGGAGGCAAGCCGCGTGCCTGGCCTGAAAGTGCTGGGTAAAATTGAGCTGGATGCCAAGGGCCGGCCCGTGCCACCCCGACCGGCTGCACCAGCAGCCCCGGCTGCTCAGCCTACTCCGGCTCCGGCCCCTGAACCGGCTCCCGTAGCCACTGCGCCCAAAGCTCCTGAGGCTCCCCAACCTGCGCCAATAGCTGCGCCTCAACCCGAGGTAAAGCCTGCGCCTGCTGCCCCAGTAGCGGAAGCGCCCAAGCCTGCCCCTCAGCCGGTTGCGCCAGCACCCCAGCCTACCGCTCCCGTAGCGGCAGCTCCTGCTCCGAAAGCTCCTGAGGCACCGCAGCCTGCCCCGGCTACCCCGGCTCCAGCACCAGCTGCCGCTCCGGATGCCGCAGCCACGGAAGAAGGCACCATCGTAGCCAAGGCGGATCAGCTAAAAGGCCTGACTGTTCTTGGTAAGATTGAGTTGCCCCTTGATTCTTCGCGGCGCGGTGGTGGCGGGCGTGGTGCCCGCCCTGTAGCATCCTCGGACGTACGCAAGAGCGGCATCAGCCCTGATAAGAAGAAGCGCCAGCGCATTCCAATGAGTGGGCCCGGAACTCCTGGCCAGCAAACTGGCTCCGGTGGTCCCGGCCAACAGGGCGGCAACCGCCAAGGTGGTCCCGGCCAGCAAGGTGGTGGCAACCGCCCCGCCGGTACGGGCGGTAACAACCGTCCGGGTCAGCAAGGCGGTGGCAACAACCGCCCTGCCGGAACCGGTGGCAACAACCGTCAGCCTGCGCCGGCTCTTACGCCCGAGCAAAACGACAAGCAAATTCAGGAGCAGATCAAGGCAACGCTGGCCAAGCTCAGCGGCGGCCGTGGTGGTCAGCAGCAGAACCGCGCCAAGTACCGCCGCGACAAGCGGAACATGGCCGCCGAAGACCGGGAGGCCTTGCGCGCTCAGAACGAGCTGGATGCCAAGACCCTGAAAGTAACTGAATTCATCTCTGCCAACGACCTGGCGTCGTTCATGGATGTATCGGTGAACGAAGTAATCAAGGTGTGCCTGAACATGGGCATGTTCGTTTCTATCAACCAGCGCCTCGACGCCGAAGCCATTACTGTTATTGCGGATGAATTCGGCTACGACGTAGAATTCCTGAGTGCTGAGGAAGAGGAAACGACCATCGACATTGAGGATGCACCGGAAGACCTGCAGCCGCGGGCTCCTATCGTGACCATCATGGGTCACGTTGACCACGGTAAGACCTCTTTGCTTGACTACATCCGGAACGCCAGCGTAGCTAAGGGCGAAGCAGGTGGCATCACCCAGCACATTGGTGCTTATGACGTGATGACCAAGTCGGGCAAGCGGGTAACCTTCCTGGATACCCCGGGTCACGAAGCGTTTACCGCCATGCGTGCCCGTGGCGCCAAGGTGACGGACATTGCCATTATTGTGGTAGCGGCCGACGACTCGGTAATGCCCCAGACCAAGGAAGCCATCAACCACGCCCAGGCCGCTGGGGTACCGATTGTCATTGCGCTAAACAAGATTGATAAGCCCGGTGCCAACCCCGACAAAGTGCGGGAAGAACTGTCGGCTATTAACGTGCTGGTAGAAGAATGGGGTGGTAAATACCAGTCTCAGGAAGTATCGGCCAAAACGGGCCTTGGTATTGACGATCTGCTGGAAAAGGTGCTGCTGGAAGCCGAGATTCTGGAGCTGACAGCCAACCCGGACCGCAACGCCATTGGCACCGTTATCGAAGCCTCCCTGGACAAAGGACGTGGTTACGTGACGACCATTCTGGTCCAGACCGGTACCATGAACGTAGGCGACATCGTATTGGCTGGCCCACACTACGGCCGCGTAAAGGCCATGACGGACCACCGCGGCAAAAAGATGAAGCAGGCCGGGCCAGCTACTCCGGTTCAGGTGCTTGGTCTGACGGGCGCGCCTCAGGCGGGTGACAAGATTCAGGTGATGGAAACCGAGCGGGAAGCACGGGAACTGGCTACCCAGCGTCAGCAGCTGACCCGCGAGCAGACCATGCGCACTAAGAAGCACATTACCCTGGATGAAATTGGTCGTCGTCTGGCCATCGGCTCGTTCAAGGAACTCAACGTGCTGGTGAAAGGTGACGTGGACGGCTCGGTGGAAGCACTGGCCGACTCCCTGCTCAAGCTGAGCACGCCAGAAGTGGCCGTGAACATCCTCAGCAAAGGGGTGGGCGCCATTTCTGAATCCGACGTACTGCTGGCTTCGGCCTCCGACGCCATCATCATTGGCTTCCAAGTGCGTCCTTCTCAGAGCGCACGTAAGCTGGCCGAGCAGGAGCAGATTGATATCCGCCTCTACTCTATCATCTACAATGCCATCAACGAGGTGAAGGATGCCATGGAAGGCATGCTGGCCCCAACGGTGCAGGAAGTGGTAGTAGCCAACGCCGAGGTTCGCCAGGTATTCAACATTACCAAAGTGGGTACTATTGCCGGCTGTATGGTAACGGACGGTACCTTCACCCGCAAAACCAAGGTGCGGCTGGTCCGCGACGGTATTGTGGTGTACTCGGGCGAAATTCAAGACCTCAAGCGCTACAAAGACGATGTGTCGGAAGTACGCCAGGGTTACGAGTGCGGTATCTCGCTGAAAGGCTACAATGACCTCCGCGAAGGGGACAACATTGAAGGATTCGAAGAAAAAGAGGTAAAGCGCACCCTGTAAAACGGACGCTTTGTTGCCACCAGAAAAGCCCCAACCTCCGCAGGTTGGGGCTTTTCTGCTTTAAAGCGACTCTAGTTTGCTTCTCCGCGTCAGGGCCACAAAATTTATTTGGTTTTAAAAACCGGAACCCGCTCCCTATCTTAGATCATACGCTTGCGCCAAAACACCAGATGCACAGCCAATTATGCCTGTGGCTTCGGTAAAAGCGGACGAGTGGAGAAGCAAGGAGGAAGTGAAGTTGGGAGGAATAGGAAGTGGTTTGCAGCAGGTCGCGTGCGTAAGTTGATGTGGGGATGAGTAGGGACCTAACCTATTAGGGGCGGGAACCTTGGAAATATGATTTTCTAGCTTGGCAACCACTCGGTTAGCTTTTGCATCTTTGTTGGGCAGGCTTCGTTTAACGCTCTAATTCGTTCGTATGAAGCGTATTTTACTTTTTACTACCCTGGTGGCAGGGGCAACCTGCTGCGGGCAGCTGCTGGCAGCCCGCCAACTAGTACCGTATGCCCCAAGTGAGGTGGCGCCCTCGTCACGGGCCCTACCCTACCCGGGTAGTAACAGCTTCAGCGCGCTGAAAAAGCCAGCCGGCTCGGCGCTGGTGCGCCCGGTTACTGCACCCGGGTACTCCACCTTTTACTCAGCCAGATGGCCGGCCCTGGCCCGTGCGCGACATTAGTTTTACAACTACCTAGAGCAAGAAAAAGCCCCGCTACTGATGCAGCGGGGCTTTTTCTTGCTCTGTGCTCCTGAGGATTAAAAGAATAAGAAGTGCTTCTTTTTCTTGTGAGTCAGTGGTTTGCCCTTGGGGTCTACGAAACCCGCGGCCCGGGTTTGCCCGCGCTTCTGGCGAGCCGTGCCTACTCGATTATCCTTGAACTTGCGCACGGTAAAGCCTCCAGCACCCTTCTCAAATTGCCGGGCAGGACCCGACGAGCGCCCGAAGCTGGTATTGGCGGTGCTCATGCCCGAACGAGCCTCCAGAATTTCGAGTTGCTGGTCGCGCTTGGCCTCATCGGGGTTCATGCTCATGCGCTGCTGCATGCGGGCAATGTCGGTGGCGGAGGACTTGCGCTTTTTGCGCAGCCCCTGCTCATTGCTTCGCTGCGTCTGGCCCGAGTAAGCGGCGCTGGCAGTACTCTGGGCTTTGGCAGCCGGCGTTGTTACTACCCCAACGGCGGCTACGATAAGGGCGAAAAACAGCTTCTTCATGGACAGGTGAGGTGGTAAGAACCGGTAAATAAACGACGTACGCTATGGCAGTAGTACAACCCGGTTTTGCGCCCAACGGGTGCGTGGTAAAGTTAGTTCAAAGCAAGCTGAAACTTGCAAATCAGCCGTTTAGCTACGCTTGCCTTGGTGCTAAAATCAGCATGTTTCTCTGCCCCAGTTGCAGTGCTTGACTTGTTACCCGGCCTAAAGCAAGTCTCAAGCCAAGTAAGAAGACGGGCCACGCGTTTCAGCGGCAGCTTACATCATAAGCTGCAAACCTATCCACTGTAAGCTACACGTGGCGCAACAACTCGGTGGTGCGCTGTCAATTACCGGCCAACGCTGCCTGCTCCTCGGTCGTTGACATTTCCTTAGGGGCGGCTACGCAGAGCGTCACGGATATCCATTAGCAGCAGTTGCTCCTTGGTTGGGCCCGGGTCGGCAACTACTACCTGCTGGGGCCGCTTGAATCGGTTGGCAATTTTCACGAGCCAGAAAATGGCAAAGGCCATGAGCAGAAACACGATAATAGCGTTCAGGAACAACCCGTAGTTAATAGTAGCGGCCCCCGCCTTTTTGGCCTCCTCCAGCGTTCTGTAGCTCGTGCCGTCGAGGGCCAGAAACCATTCCTTGAAGTCAAGGCCACCCGTCAGTATGGTGAGCAGGGGCATCAGCACGTCGTCCGTGAGCGACTTCACGATGTTGCCAAAGGCGCCCCCAATGATGACCCCAACTGCCAAGTCAAGGACATTGCCCTTGGAAATAAATTCTTTAAACTCGGAAACAAAGCTCATACGACGGAAGTGTTTGGGAGTAAAGGGAAAGCAAGGATTGGGGTAAATATATATTTTTAATAATGTAATCCTTTCCCGAGGCTGCGTAAGTGAACACGCCTGGTAGCGGCTCTTGGCAGCAGCGGTTTTCGCATCCTGAAACCGGGGTAGCCGCCATTAGCGGGAGGTAGCCGGGAAGCTGACTTGGTAGTCTAGCCGCGCCGTAATTCATCCTATCTTTACCCGCTCATTGTGCCCACTCGCCTCTTTTGCTATGACTTTCACCAACCTGCTCTACCACCTGGACGCCGAAACCGGCATCCTGACCATCACCATCAACCGCCCCGACAAGCTTAATGCCTTGAATGCGGCCACCATCGAGGAAATTCGGGCCGCGGCCCAGCAGGCCCTCGACGATACTGCCGTGCGCGGCATTATCCTGACGGGTAGCGGGGAGAAGTCGTTTGTGGCTGGAGCGGATATTGCGGAGCTTACCCAGCTTGATGAGGTTTCGGGGCGCCAGGCGGCCGTGCAGGGCCAGGAGGCTTTCCGCCTGCTGGAAGAAAGCCCGAAGCCGGTTATTGCGGCCGTAAACGGCTTTGCTTTGGGCGGGGGCTGCGAGCTGGCCATGGCCTGCCACATGCGGATTGCCTCGGAAAATGCCCGTTTTGGCCAGCCCGAAGTAAACCTGGGCCTGGTGCCCGGCTACGGCGGCACCCAGCGCCTGACCCAGCTCATCGGCAAAGGCAAAGCCATTGAGTTGCTGCTGACGGCCGACATGGTTAAGGCCGACGAGGCCCTGCGCCTGGGCTTGGTCAACCACGTAGTGCCCCAGGCGGAGCTGCTAAGCTTTACCAAGCAACTGCTCGGCCGCATCCTGACCAAGGCGCCGCTGGCGGTGGGGTTGTGCCTCGACTGCGTGGATGCCTACTACGACAAGGACCGCCAGGGCTACCAGAGTGAGGCCGATGCCTTTGCCCGCTGCTTTAATTCGGATGATTTTCGGGAGGGCACGTCGGCCTTCCTGGAAAAGCGGCCGGCCAGCTTCACCGGCAAGTAGCAGCTGGCTACCTCTGCCAGCGGCCCAGAATTTTTTACTGATGTTACGGGACCGGGGTAGTCATTTGCCGTGCAGGCAGTGGCCGCCCCGGCCTTTTCCTGCCCGCTTGGCTTTCCTTTTCCCTTGAATTTAGCTTTCCATTAAATGAGTATAGCCAAGCGACTGGCTTCGCAAACGGCCGTGTACGGCCTGAGCAGCATTGTGGGGCGCGTGCTGACGTTCTTGCTGGTGCGGGTGTACACCGGGCGGTTTGCAGCGGCGGAGTACGGCATCGTGACGGGACTGTACGCCTACGTTTCGTTTCTGAACGTGCTGTTCACCTACGGCATGGAAACCACTTACTTCCGCTTTGCCAACCGGCCCGGCACCGACCGCCAGGAGCTCTACGACCGGGTTATGACCCTACTGGTGCTTACCAGCGTCGTGTTCAGCGGGGTAGTGGCCCTGCTGGCCCGGCCCCTGATGAGCCTGCTGAGCCTGCCGGCCGGCCACGAACAGTACGCCGTCTGGATTGCCATTATTCTCGGGCTCGACGCCGTGGCGGCCATTCCATTTGCCCGGCTGCGGCTGGAAAACAAGGCCCGCAAGTTTGCCGGAATTCGGCTGGCTAGCATTCTGCTCAATATCGGACTGAACCTGTTTTTCATCGTGCTCTGTCCCGATGTGCTGGCCGGCAACTACCTGCCGGGCCTGCGCCCCCTGGTGGAAAGCGTGTACAACCCTACCCTTGGGGTGGGCTACGTGTTCCTCGCCAATCTGGCCGCCTCGGCCTTTACGCTGGTGCTGCTGGGTCGGGAGCTGCTGGATTTCCGCTTCCGCCTGAACCTGGAGCCCTTGCGGCCCCTGCTGCAGTACGCCTACCCCATTATGCTCATGGGAGTGGCCGGTATGGTTAACGAAATGCTGGACCGGATTATCCTACCCATGTGGCTGCCAGAGAACTTTTACCCCGGCCAAAGCAACCTGGCGGCCGTAGGCATCTACGGGGCCTGCTACAAAATCAGCGTCCTGATGAGCCTTGTTATTCAGGCCTTTAAGTACGCAGCCGAGCCGTTTTTCTTCGCCCAGAGCAACGAAAAGAACTCACCCTACACGTTTGCCCTCGTGCTGAAGTGGTTCACGCTCTGCTGCACCATGCTGTTTGTGGGCGTGAGCGTGAACGTAGATTTGGTGGCCCAGATATTCCTGCGCCGGCCCGAATACCTGCAGGGCTTGGCGGTAGTACCGGTACTGCTGCTGGCTTACCTGTTTCTGGGCGTGTACTGGAACCTCTCGGTGTGGTTTAAGCTCACTGACAAAACGTACTACGGCACCTACATTGGCTTTGCCGGGGCAGCCCTGACGGTCGTGCTTAACTTCCTGCTGATTCCGCTGCTGGGTTACATGGGCTCGGCTATTGCCACCCTAGCCTGCTACTTCCTGATGGCGGCCCTGTGCTGGTGGCTGGGGGAGCGGCACTTTCCCGTCCCCTACCCCATTGCTCGGTTGCTGACGTGGCTGGCGCTGGCCGTGGGCGTTGTGGCTCTGAGCTGGTGGTTGCCCGTGGCGGCCGGCTGGCCCCGCTACGCCTTCCACGCCCTGCTAACACTGGGTTTTGTGGGTCTGATTGCTTTGGTGGAAGGCCGCCGGCTGCGCGCCCTCTGAATTTGGCGGCTTCGGCCTTGAAACCCGTGAAATTACGCTAGCTTGAGCCGTTTCATGGGGAAATACCGCATCGGAATCATCCAGTATTTCCTCGTAATCCGCCAAAACAGTGCGGTAACCTGTTCTTCTCCTTCTACCTTTGGTGCGGGCAACTGCCTGTGCTTCTTTGCTTCATGCTGATTTCCGTTATCAATACCTCCAAGCATCCGCTGCCGGAGTACCAAACGGCCCACGCCGCCGGCATGGATGTGCGGGCCAACCTCGACGAGCCCGTTACGTTGAAGCCCCTGCAACGCGCCCTTATTCCGACCGGCCTGTTTCTGGAAATTCCAGTAGGCTACGAAATGCAGGTGCGGCCCCGTAGCGGCTTGGCGTACAAACACGGCATTGGTTTGGTGAACAGCCCAGGCACCATCGATGCGGACTACCGCGGCGAGCTAAAGGTGCTGCTCGTGAACCTCTCCGACCAGGAGTTCGTGGTGCAGGATGGGGAGCGTATTGCCCAGCTGGTAGTGGCCCGCCACGAAACCGTAGCGTGGCAGCTCGTTGCGGCCCTTAGCGACACGGCCCGTGGCGCCGGCGGCTACGGCAGCACCGGCCGGCAGTAACCTCGCACTAGCAGCCCATCCTTACGTAACCAGTACCTGCTTAGGCCCATATTACCCTTAAAATCAACTTTTACCTTTCAATACCACACCCGTATGAAAATCATCGTCCCGATGGCTGGTATGGGGAAGCGCATGCGCCCCCACACGCTCACTGTTCCTAAGCCCCTGATTCCGATTGCCGGCAAGCCTATTGTGCAGCGCCTGGTGGAAGACATTGCCAAAGTATGCGGCGAGCAGGTAGAGGAAGTGGCCTTTATTATCGGGCGCTTTGGCGCGGAGGTGGAGAAAAGCCTCGTGCAGATTGCCGATTCCGTAGGTGCCAAGGGCACTATTCATTACCAGGACGAGCCCCTGGGCACGGCCCACGCCATCCTGTGCGCCCAGTCGGCCCTCGATGGTCCGGTGGTAGTAGCCTTTGCTGATACGCTGTTTAAGGCTGATTTCATTCTGGATTCTTCCGCCGAGGGCACCATCTGGGTGCAGCGCGTAGACGACCCCAAGCCGTTCGGGGTAGTGAAGCTCAACGAGCAGGGCCAGATTACCGACTTCGTGGAGAAACCCCAGGAGTTTGTTTCCGACCTGGCCATCATCGGCATCTACTACTTCAAGGATGGCGAGTACCTGAAAAACGAGCTGCAATACCTGCTCGACAACGACATCAAGGACAAAGGCGAGTACCAGCTCACCAACGCCCTGGAGAACATGAAGAACAAGGGTACCTCCTTCGTGCCCGGCCGCGTGACCGAGTGGCTCGACTGTGGCAACAAGGATGCTACCGTATTCACCAACCAGCGTTACCTGGAGTACCTGCAGGAGCGCGGCGAAAACCTGGTGTCGGAGTCCGCGCAGGTAACCAATTCCGTCCTGATTCCGCCGGTGTACATCGGCGAAGGCGTTATCATTACCGATTCGGTGGTAGGCCCGCACGTTTCCTTAGGCAACCATACCAACGTACGCGCGTCCATCGTTTCTAACTCCATCGTGCAGCAGTCGGCCACGGTGCTGCACGCCAACCTGACCAACTCCATGGTGGGCAGCCACGCTACCGTTGCCAGCACGCCCAATGATTTGAGCCTGGGAGACTACAACACGCTGCGCGTGTGATATTTTTGCGTCTCCTGACGTTTCAGTAGCGCGGACCTTTACCCGGGTCTGTCGTGTTGGGGTTAGGTTTCCTCGTTTCCAAACCGCGGCCGTAGGGTCCGCGCTACTGTTTTCATGAGTCGATTCGGTGCTTTTTCTGTGCTTCTGCTGGGCCTGCTGGTGGCCAGCCCCGGGTACGCCCAACAGGCAAAGCCGGCGGCTCCCACTTCTACTGCGGCTCCGGAAAAGAAGCCCCGCAAGCTGACGCGCAAAGAGCGCAAGGAGTTGGCCCGTAGGGCGGCCCTGGACGCCGCCGCTCAGCAAAAACGCCCCTTATCGGAGAAGGACCGGGAAATGAGCGAGGCTTATTTCGTGGACGGGGTGCGGTTTGTGTTGCTGGAAGATTACAACAAGGCCCTGGAGCGGCTGCTAAAGGCGTACGCCCTCAACCCCACCAATGCGGCCGTCAATTATAAAATTGCTGAAACCAACCTGCTAAGCGGCAACCTCCAGGATGCCACCAACTTTGCGCAGGCAGCCGTGAAGCTAGACCCCCAGAACGCCTACTACTACTTGCTGCTGGCCCAGATTTACGCCTCGCAAAAGCAGTTCGACCAAGCCATTGGCGTGTACACTACGCTGATTAAGCAGGTGCCTAACTCGGGCTACTACCTCTTCAACCTAGCCGATCTGTACATTGCCCAGGGCAAGCTAAACGAGGCGCTGGCGACCTTCGACCAGGCGGAAAAGCAGTTTGGGCCGTTGGATGAGGTATCCTTCAAAAAGCAGCAGATCTACCTTAAGCAAAACAACCTCGACAAGGCCCTGAAGGAAGGCGAAGTCCTGATTACGGCCAACCCGAACGAGGTACGCTACGTGCTGGCCCAGGCCCAGATGTACGCGGCCAACAACCGTTTTCCCGACGCCATTCGGGTAGCGCAGCAGGCCCTCAAGCAGGACCCTGATAATCCGCGGGCCCGCATGATTCTGGCCGACGTGTACCGGCAGCAGAACAACGCCCCGGAGTCGGAAAAGCAAATCAAGCTGGCCTTTGAAAGCCCGGCCCTGGACATCGACGACAAGGTTCGGATTCTGGTTGACTACATCAAGCAGCTGCCCAACCCGGCCCTCAACCAAACGGCCCAGGACCTGGCCGCCATTACTACCCGGGTGCATCCGCGCGAAGCCAAGGCCTTTTCCATTGCCGGCGACATTCAGACGGTAACCGGTAACCGGCCCGCCGCCCGCACCAACTACCTCAAGGCCATTCAGCTCGACAACTCCCGCTACCAGATCTGGCAGCAGGTAGTATTGATTGATGCCGAGCTAAACCAGGTTGATTCCTTGCTCACGCACACGGAGCAGGCCCTGGAGCTATTCCCCAACCAGGCTCCGCTGTGGTTTTACAACGGCGTAGGCCACCAGTTGAAAAAGCAGCCCACCAAGGCCATCAAATCGTTGGAGTACGGCCGCAAGCTGGCCACCGACAACCCCGAGTTGCTGGCGCAGTTCGACACCCAGCTCGGCGACACCTACCACGAGTTGAAGGAATACGCTAAGTCGGATGCAGCTTACGAAGCGGCCCTGACCTTTGACGCCAACAACGCCCAGGCGCTGAATAACTACAGCTACTACCTTTCCCTGCGGGGCGAGAAGCTGGACAAGGCCAAGGAAATGGCGGGCAAGCTGGTCAAGCAGAACCCCGATAACGACACCTACCTCGATACCTACGGCTGGGTGCTCTACCGGCTGAAAGACTACGACGGGGCCCGGCAGCAGTTTGAAAAAGCCCTGAAGACGACCACGGATGCTACCGTAATCGAGCACTACGGCGACGTGCTATTCAAGCTGGGCGAGGCTGATAAGGCGCTGGCGGAGTGGCAGAAAGCCAAAAAAACAGGCGGTGCTTCCCCGCTCATCGACCGGAAGATAAAAGACAAGAAACTATATGAGTAACCGCCTCCTGCTGGTGCTGCTCAGCGCCACGTTGATGCTGGGTAGCTGCAACCGCAAATTGCTTTCCATTGGCTCCAAGGCCAGCAAACCAACGGTGCCCATGCCGGAGTCGGTGCGGGCGGCTAACGTTGATTTCCGCTTTCTGGCGGCGAAAGGCAAGGCGCAGTTTGACCAGCAGAGTGGCAACATCAATGTGCGCATCCGCAAGGACAGCGTCATCTGGATTTCGGCCTCGCTGATTGGGGTAGAAGGCGGCCGCATTTACATCACCCGCGACTCGGTACAGGTGCTCGACAAACTCCACCGCGAGTATTACGCCGGCGACTTCGCCTACCTCAGCAAGCGCCTGAACGTACCCGTCAACTTTGACATGCTGCAGGCCTTGCTGCTGGGCAATTACCTGGCCCCGCTCAGCGCCACTACCCAGCCTACGGTTACTACCGAGGGCCCGGTGCAGCGCGTGAATTATGAGCAGGCCGGCCTGCTGGTGCAGCAGCTGGTAAACCTGGAGCGTGGGCGCATTCAGCAACTGCAGGTACAGGCCCCGGCCAGTGAAAACAAGCTCACCGTCGACTACTCCGACTTCCGGCCCTTGGAGCGCACGGCCCAGCCGTTTGCCCACAGTAGCCTGGTGCAGGTGCAGCAAGGCCAGGCCGCGCCCTCCACGCTTACCATCACCTACCGCTCGATAGATGTGGACAAGGAGCGGCTGCAGTTCCCTTTCTCGGTTCCTAAGGGCTATGCGCGCAAAAAGTAAAAGCTGGCTGCTGGTAGTAAGTTGCGCGTTGTTGCTGGGGGTAGCCGATGCCTCTTGGGCGCAGCGCACGGGCTCCACGGGCCGCAAAAGCAAGGCCCAGCTCGAGCGGGAGCGACGCCTGACCCTGAAGCGCATCAACGAAACCAGCCGGATTCTGGAGCAAACCCAGCAGCAGAAGCAGGCCTCGGTTGGGCAGCTTAACGCGCTGAAGGAAAAGCTCACGGTGCAGCAGGGCGTCATCAAGAACATCAGCAGTGAGCTGCGCTACATTGAAACCGACGTTAAGCAGACGGAAAACCAGGTGCAGCAGACCCGCCAAAGCCTGGAGCAGCTCAAGGCGGAGTATGCCCGCCTGATTTACGCCGGCTCCAAAACGGCCAACGGCTACAACCGGGTCATGTTTCTGTTTGCCTCGGAGTCGTTTAACCAGTTCATGCTCCGCCTTCGCTACATCCGCCAGTACACGGAAGTACGCAAAGCCCAGGCTGCGCAAATCAGCCACACCCAGCAGCGCCTAAGCACCCAACTTACGGGCCTCAAGGAGAAGCAGGAGGAAAAAGGCTCCCTGCTTACTACCCAGATTTCGGAAAAGAAAAACCTGCTCACGCTCAAAACTCAGCAGGATCAGGTCGTCACGAAACTCACCCAGCAAGAGCAGAGCCTACGTCAGGAGCTGGCAACCCGCCAGCAGGCCGTAACCCGCCTCGACAACCTGATTGCTCAGCGGGTACGGGAAGAAATTGCCCGCGCCGCCCGCCTGGCGGCCCGGCGGGCCGCCGCTAAAGCCGCTGCGGCCCGCGCCAGCACTGCGGCTACCGCACCTTCCCGTAGCCCGGGGGCTACTGCCCGCACTACCACTACCGAGGCCACCGAAGCAGCCGCGGAAGCCGCGGCCGAACGCGTCGACCGCGTCACGATGACTCCGGAGGGCGCCGAGCTGGCTTCATCGTTTCATGATAACCGGGGCCGGCTGCCGTGGCCCGTGGGCCGGGGGTTTATCAGCCAGCACTTCGGCCGGCACAATCACCCCGTACTGAAGAATGTAGTAGTAGAGAACCGGGGCGTTGATATTCAAACCAATGCCGGGGAGCCGGTGCGGGCCGTTTTCAGCGGGAAAGTGCTGACCGTGGCCAGCGTGCCCGGCATGAACACCATTGTAATGGTGCAGCACGGTGACTACTTCACGGTGTACGCCAAGCTACGCAGCGTTAGCGTCAGTGAGGGCCAGACCATTAGCGCTCGCCAAACCATCGGCACCGTGTCTACGGATGCGGAAGGGACCTCCGAGGTGCAGTTTCAGGTGTGGCACAACAGCTCCAACCTGAACCCGGAAAACTGGTTGGGCCGCAAGTAGGTAGCAAAAAAAAACACCGCACAGCATGCGGTGTCTTTCTGAGCTATGAAAACAAACTTAGCTATCAGAATCCCTCCCCCGGTCCGCTAGCGGCGGTGAAGCCACCAACCTGGCCAGGGTAATCCCCGATAACATGACGAAAGATACATGCGGCGCTATTTCCTGCTCTAGCAATTTCGCCGAATGTGTTTTTTCCCTCGGTGAATACTCGCATTCTGAATGCTTTTCTCACTTGTTGAGCTTAAATAAGATTTAGGCGGCTCAGTAGCGCAGCTTTATATGAGCTACCAATGGGCACGGGCAGCACGCTGGCAGCCTGTTCGGCACTACGCCCAGCCTCAACAATAACGGCGTCGTTCTCGATGGCAATGATCCGGTCTAGCCGCACAATATACTTACGGTGTACCCGGGCAAAGTCGCGGAGGGGCAGCTTGGCTTCCAGCTCCTTCATGGTGCTGTACACCGTGTACCGCTCGCGGCCGGAGTAGATGTTCACGTAGTCGCCGAGCGCCTCTACATACCGGATATCAGATGTGTTCACCCGCAGCAGTTTATGGTCCTGTTTTATAAAGATTTCATTCTGGCCTCCGTTCAGGTAGAACGATTCTGCCGTGTCGTTGGCCATGCGTAGTAGTCCCTCCAACTTGATTTTTTCTTCTTCCAGCTGCAGGCGGGCCCGCCGCAACTCTAGGTGCGATACTACTTCCCGGGCCAAAATGCGAAGCGCATCGCGCTGCTCTTCGGTTAAGCGGCGGGGCACGGTATCGATGGTGCAAATGGTGCCTAACGCCTGCCCCTCGGGGGTTATCAGCGGTGCGCCGGCGTAAAAGCGAATGTTAGGGTCGCCGGTAACCAGCGCATTTTGCTTGAAAAGGGGGTCCAGCGTCGCATCTTCTACTTCATACACCTTATCTGAGAGAATGGCGTGCTGGCAAAAGGCCAGGTGGCGAGGTGTACTCTTAACGCCCAGGCCCACTTCGGCCTTAAACCACTGCCGCTCAGCATCCAGCAGCGACACCAGGGAAATAGGTGTACCACAGATATAAGCTGCCAACCGCACCAAGTCATCAAAAGCCGCTTCGGGGGGCGTGTCCAGGATGCGGTAATTACGCAGAACTTCCAGACGAGCGGCTTCGTCGAAGCGGCGGGTCAGCGGCTTTACGGTGCTTTCCGTGGCGGAAAAAGTAGGAGACATTAGGGAAGGGAAAGGAGCAGGTGATGAAGCGTGAGCAAGGTAGGATAGTCTATAAACAACTCTCTAAATAGCAGGTATAGTAGCAATTTGTTGCTAACGCCCCGCCGAGTAGACGGATTTGCCAGCTTAACATCATTATTCCCTGGCTAAAGCTGTTGGCCTCAGTCCATTCCAGAGCATTGCCATTAGCGCGCTCATTAGGGTAGCCTGGAGGCGCACGGGAACTGATTTTGAAATTATGCGGTACCTTTACCAATCCCGATGCGTACAAGGCTGCGTATACGTAGCTTTGCCACATAATAACCCGACCTGTTGGTCTTCCTCCCTATGAATTTTGCCTCCCTTTTGCTTGGTATTGGCGGCCTCGGCGGCACTGAGCTACTGCTTATCGGCCTCGCTATCATTCTCTTATTTGGAGCTAAGCGCATTCCAGAGCTGTTCCGGGGCATGGGCCAGGGCATCCGGGAATTTAAGGATGCCTCCAAGGAAGAGAAGCCGGAGTTTCGCGACGGCCCGATCAATCCGAATGATCCCACGGCTCCCCGCCGCTAAATGCTCGCAGTCATGAACACTCCCTTCTTCCTCTTCTTAGGTGATTTGGGCGGTGGTGAGCTAATGCTCATCATGGTCGTTATCCTTATTTTCTTCGGGGCGAACAAGATTCCGGAGCTGGCCCGTGGCCTGGGCAAAGGCATCCGCGAGTTCAAGGATGCCTCCCGTGAAATTCGGAGCGAAATTGAAAACTCCGGCCAGCCCCAGCAGCCCTACCAGCAGCAATTCAACCAGCAACCCTACCAGGCCCCCGTGGCCCCGGTAGCCGAAGCCCCGGCCGTTACGCCGGTGGCTCCGCCCATGGACGGCGGCCTAACCCACCCGGTTACGCATACCCCCGAAGAGCGGCCCCGCCTCGACCAAATGAACTAAACCCTTTTTCGTCTTGAGACGCTTTAACTCCCTCACGGAAGTTCGCCACGAGCTGACGGCAGGCACCACGTCCTGTCGTCAGCTCGTGGCTTATTATCTGGATAATATCCGCCGCAAAGAACACCTGAACGCCTTTTTGGAGGTGTGGCCCGAAGAAGCCCTGGCGCAGGCAGAGGCCGTTGATGCCAAGCTGGCTGCCGGTACGGCTGGCAAGCTGGCCGGCATGGTTATCGGCCTGAAAGATGTGCTGGCCTACGAAGGCCACAGCTTGCAGAGCAGCAGCCACATCCTGGACGGCTTCAAATCCTTGTTTACGGGCACGGCTGTGCAGCGCCTGCTCGATGAGGATGCCATCCTGATCGGCCGCCAGAACTGCGACGAGTTTGCCATGGGTGCCTCCAACGAGACCTCCTATTTCGGCCCCGCCCGCAATGAAATTGACCCCGAGCGGGTACCCGGTGGCTCTTCTGGGGGCTCGGCAGTGGCGGTGCAGGCCGATATGTGCCTAGCTTCCATTGGCTCCGATACGGGTGGCTCGGTGCGGCAGCCGGCCGCGTTTTGCGGAATTGTGGGCTTTAAGCCAACTTACTCGCGCATCTCTCGCTACGGGCTGGTTGCGTACGCGTCTTCCTTCGACCAGATTGGTACACTGACTCGCTCAGTGGAAGATGCCGCCCTGCTGCTGGAAGTTATGGCCGGCCCCGACTCCTTCGACAGCACGGCCAGCCAGCGCGAAGTGCCCGCCTACAGCCAGCAGCTGACGCCGGCCCCGCACTACCGCATCGGCTACATCAAGGATTGCCTGGAGCGGCCGGGTCTGAATCCGGAAATCAAGGCGGCCACGGAGCAGGCCCTGGAACAGTTCCGGGGTCAGGGCCACGTGGTAGAAGCCGTGGACTTCCCTTACCTCGACTTTATCGTTCCTACGTACTACATCCTGACCACAGCCGAAGCCAGCTCTAACCTGAGCCGGTACGACGGGGTGAAGTTTGGCTACCGCGCCCCGGACGCTACGGACTTGGAGTCGCTCTACAAGAAAACGCGCGCCCAGGGTTTCGGCCCCGAAGTGCAGCGCCGGATTCTGCTGGGCACTTTCGTGCTGAGCGCCAGTTACTACGACGCCTATTATACCAAGGCCCAGCGCGTACGCCGCCTCATCAAGGAAAAGACCGACGAGCTGTTGCGCGAGTACGATTTCCTGGTGCTGCCGACTACCCCGACCACGGCCTTCCACATCGGCGACGTGAACAAGGATACGCTGGCCATGTATCTGGCTGACATCTTTACCGTGCAGGCCTCTCTGGCGGGTGTACCCGCCATTTCGGTGCCCGCTGGAAAGGACGCGCAGAGTTTACCCATTGGTTTGCAGATTTTGGCGGGCGCTTTCCGCGAGGAGCACCTGCTGGCGTTTGCCAGCACCGTGACGGAAACTGTCGTTCCCGTAGAGGCCTAACCAGCCCGTAAAGGATAGCCCCGGAGTTTCGCTTTGGCTTCCTTGCTGATGACTGCCGAGCGCAGCCGTAAGCAGGGGCCTACGCGAAGCTTCGGGGTTCTTATTCGCTGCCGGGCTGGCATTTATGTCAATCCGTGCTATTTTTGAAGATGCGCTGGGCTGAGGCACAGCAAGTTGAGGTTTTCGGCTTACCTGCCAGTTTCCATGTAAGATGAAGAAGTCGTTGCTGCGTGCTGCTGTTCCCTTGTTATTTGCCGCTGCCGTGGGGCGCTCCGCGGCGGCCCAGGTTCGGCCCGAACTGCCCCCTACCTCCCCGACTCAAACGCTGCCACCGGCGGATGACTCGTTGCGGGTTAACCTGGAGTTGCTCCCCGATTCTTTGGTAGCGGCGCCGGTACCTGTTGACTCAGTGAAGCTAGCGTGGCTGCGCACTCCACCGGAGCTGCGCGACTTGGTAGGGGACCGGATCAGCTGCTTTGAAACCGATGTGCCGCACGTCTTCAACTCGCATGTACTGGCGTTTGTGCGCCTATTCACGGAACGGCAGCGCGGCTATACCCAGCGCGTGCTGGAGCGCGAAAACCTGTATTTCCCGCTCTTCGAGAAGTATCTGGCCAAGTATAACCTGCCCACAGACCTGAAGTATCTGGCCGTGGTAGAGTCAGCCCTGATTCCGACGGCGAAGTCCCGGGTGGGGGCTACGGGCTTGTGGCAGTTCATGGGCCCAACGGCCAACGACCTGCGCCTGCGCCGCGACGAGTGGGTGGACGAGCGCATGAACCCCGAAAAAGCTACGGAAGCGGCTTGCAAGCATTTGCGCTACCTCTACGGCGTTTTTCACGATTGGGAAATGGTGCTGGCGGCGTACAACTGGGGCGCGGGCAACATGCAAAAGGTAGTGCGCCGCACGGGCAAGAAAACGTACTGGGAGGTGCACCCGAGCCTGCCGGCCGAAACGCGCAACTACGTGCCCACCTTCACGGCCATTATGTACGCCATGAAGTATGCCCAGCAGCACCAGTTGCACTCCCCTACCCTGAAATATCAATACGCGGAGGCCATGGATACCCTGCAGCTGGGTGGCCGAGCCTTTGACCTGACGCGGCTGGCCCGGGCTTGCGGCTACTCTGATTCTATGGTACTGGCCCGCCTGAACCCGGAGCTGCGCAAGCCCTGGCTACCGCACGGTTACCGGCCGTACGCGGTGCAGTTGCCGGCGGCAGTGCGGCCGGCCCTGGCTGTAGTCGACCGGGAGACGCTGTTTGACTACTGTCGCCCCCTGGCCGAGCTGCCGCAGCCGGTGCTGCCACGCCCAGTACTACTAGCCGGGGTTGAGCCCTTCCCTACCCGCGGCCTAGCCGTGGCCGGAGCCGCTGCCGGCGGGCATTCTTCACCGCCTCGTTACCGCCGGGTGCGCCACACTGTGAAGCGGGGCGAAACGGTGGCGTCAGTAGCGGAGCGCTACGAGGTAAGCTCAGCCCAGGTACGCCGCTGGAATAATTTGGGCAAGCGCTCTGCCTTGACGCCGCGCAGCCAGGTAGTAGTTTTTGTGCCGCTGTCAGCCACCCAACTTCCAGCCGGGCCAGCTACTACCTCCGAAGTCCAGGCCCTTGTTGCCACCAGCAACCGGTTGCCGCTGGCGGTACCCGCACGGGTAGGAACTAGCAAAACCAAGCTTACCCCTTCAGAAACCGAAGACGCTACGGAACCAGTACTTACCCGCCCGGCAGCTACCAAGCCAGCCTCGGCTGCAATTCGGGCTACTCGTTCTACCTCTGAGGCTGTAGCCTCAACCGCTGCTGCCAATGAGCCGGCGCCTACTACCTACACCGTGCGGCGAGGCGATTTTCTGGAGAAGGTAGCCCGCACCCACGGCCTGACGGTAGCTCAGCTCATGGCGCGCAATAAGCTGACGGGAGAAGCCCTTACGCCCGGCCAGAAGCTGAACCTGCAGGAGCTGGCCTCGGAACCCGCAGCGGAGCTACTAACCGCTACGCGCGAAGCTGCCACCGCGGCCCAGGAGCCAGCCCGACGAGCTGCGCGGTCGGCTTCCCGCTCTCTGCTGCCCGCTCCGCAAGTACACTTAGTACAGCCTGGCGATACGCTCTACAACATTTCCCGCCGCTACCAGGGCCTCACGGTTGAGAAGTTGCGGGAGCTGAATCATCTGCAGTCAGACGAGGTAAAGCCTGGCCAAAAGCTGATTGTAAAGAGCTGATACTTTTGTGCGGCTAGTTATTAAAAAGCGCAGAGCTTCTTCTGCGCTTTTTTTATATCTAACTATCAACCACTTGACCAAAAATTACATCAATTAGCTCCAGAAAGGGAACTATTTACTTGAAAGTTGGCACGACGCTTGGCTACGACTGATTATAAGCCGCTCTGTCCTTTTCCTTCCTTTTCAATTATGCTGAAATTCGTACGTATCCTGTCGGGTATATCCATGCTGACCTTGGTGGCCGGTTGCCAGAAAGACACCGAAATGCCGGAACCTACCGTAGCTCCTGCCGTGCAGGAGGCCAACCTCAACTTCACTTATACCTACCCCACTGAAAGCAAAGGGCAGACGTTTCTGGCCCAAGCACCTTCCGGCAAGCTGGCTTCAGATAGGCTGACGCTTGTCTTTGAAAAGGAGCCCCGCCCGGCTGGCATGGGCACCGAAGAACGGATTGAGTTCCTGCTACCCAAAGGCAAGCAAAAGGCTGGCCTGGTTGGCACGTATACACTTTCTTCCCAGCCCGACCCGGGCCAGGGCGACATGCTGGCTACGTACGAGCGCCCCACCTACGGCTCGGGCGTTTACCTCAACAAATACTCCGGCAACTCCCACCGGCTGGAAGGAAACTTCGTCATTACTGAGTTTAACGCGGCTCGCCAACTCATCAGCGGGTCATATACCTTCACGATTCGCAACGCCAAGGACCCGTATGTATACCTGGCCGTGGGCTCGCAGGCAGACAGCCGGCGCGATTGTGACATAAAAGTCTACGGCACCTTTAAAGAAATTCCGCTGCTCTAGGCTGCCATAGCTAGGTACCCCAGCGTAACGCTCCGAGTTCAGCTGAACTCGGAGCGTTTTTTCTATCCGGGCGGGGGCGCGTACCTTTGCCGCGGGTTGATATTGCCCATTTTGCTTTCTTGCCCTTTAAAGGAAGCTCCATCCTAGCACCGTAGCATGCTGAAAATAAATAAACAGGACGCCCTGAATTACCACTCCCAAAGCCCCGCCGGCAAAATTGAGGTAGTCCCGACCAAGCCCGTCAGTACGCAGCTGGACCTGGCCCTGGCCTACTCGCCCGGCGTAGCGGAGCCCTGCAAAGAAATTGCCGCCAACAAGGACGAGGTATATAAGTACACGGCCAAGGGCAACCTGGTGGGCGTTATCAGCAACGGGACGGCCGTGCTGGGCCTGGGCAACATCGGGCCCGATGCGTCCAAGCCGGTAATGGAGGGGAAAGGCGTATTGTTCAAGAAGTTTGCGGGCATTGACTGCTTCGATATTGAGATTGACGCCACGGACCCCGAGGAGTTTATCCGCATCGTGAAGTCGTTAGAGCCCACGTTTGGCGGCATCAACTTGGAGGACATTAAGGCCCCGGAGTGCTTCCCGATTGAGACGGCCCTGCGCGAGCAGATGAACATTCCGCTCATGCACGACGACCAGCACGGCACGGCCATTATTTCCTCGGCGGCTTTGCTGAACGCGCTGGAGGTAGTCGGCAAGAACATCCAGGAAATTCGGGTGGTAGTAAGCGGGGCCGGGGCCGCGGCTATTAGCTGCCTGCGCCTGTACCTGGAGCTGGGCTTGAAGCGCGAAAACGTGGTGGTGTTCGACAAGGACGGCATCATTCACCCGCAGCGCACCGATCTGGCGGCCCTGCAGCTGCAGTTTGCCACCGAGCGGCCCATTACTACCCTGGCCCAGGCCATGGAAGGGGCCGACTTTTTCCTGGGGCTTTCGGCCGCCAACGTGCTGGCTCCGGAGTTGCTGCTGAAGATGGCCGCCAACCCCATTGTATTCGCCCTGGCCAACCCCGACCCGGAAATTCCCTACGAGGTAGCCATGGCCACCCGCGAGGACATCATCATGGCAACGGGCCGCTCCGACCATCCCAACCAAGTAAACAACGTGCTGGGCTTCCCCTACATTTTCCGGGGGGCTCTGGACGTGCGCGCCACCGAAATCAACGAGGCCATGAAGCTGGCCGCCGTGCGCGCCCTGGCTGAGCTGGCCAAGGAGCCGGTGCCGGATATGGTGAACAAAGCCTACGGCGACAACACCCTGTCCTTCGGCCGTACCTATCTGATTCCCAAGCCCCTGGACCCACGCCTGATTACCGCCGTTAGTCCGGCCGTAGCCAAGGCCGCCATGGAAAGCGGCGTGGCGCGCATTCAGATCGACGACTGGTTTGCCTACGAGGACGAGCTACGCGCCCGCCTCGGCGTGAATCAGAAGCTGATGAACCGCATTACCCAAGCGGCCCGCAGCAACCCCAAGCGCGTGGTGTTTGCCGAAGGCGACACCTACAAAATCCTCAAGGCGGCCCAGATCCTGCACGATGAAGGCATTGCCCAGCCCATCTTGCTCGGCAACCGCAACAAGATTGCGCGCATTGCCCAGGAAAACTCCCTGGACCTAGAAGGCTGCCAGATCATCGATATTCTGCACGAAGAAGCCAAGCGAGAGGAGTTTGCCCAGAAGCTCTACGAGAAGCGCCAGCGCCGCGGCATCACGCTCTACGAAGGCCGTCGCCTGCTGCGCGAGCGAAACTACTTCGGCAGCATGATGCTGGAAACCGGTGAGGCGGATGCTTTTATTACGGGTCTGAGCAAGGATTACGGCAAGAGCATCATGCCTTCCCTGCAGGTAATTGGGGTAGCCGAAGACGTGAAGCGCGTGGCCTCCATGTACATCATTCAGCACAAGAAGGGCCCTTACTTCTTTGCCGATACTACCGTGAACATCGACCCTTCGGCCGAGGAAATGGTGGAAATTATTGGGCTTACCTCCCGGGCCGTAAAGTTCTTCGACACCGAGCCGCGGGTAGCCGTTATCAGCTACTCCAACTTCGGCTCCAACCCCGGCGAGCTGCCCGATAAAGCCCGCCGCGCCACGGAGCTAGCCAAGCAGCGCTACCCTGAGCTGATTCTGGACGGGGAAATGCAGGCTAACACTGCTCTCAACTCCGAACTGCTCCGCGAGCAGTACCCTTTCTCGCCCCTGGCCGACAAAGGCGGGGCCAACACGCTCATTTTCCCGAATGTTATCAGCGGCAACATTGCCTACAAGGTGCTCCAGGAAATTGGGGGCGCGGAGGTGATTGGGCCAGTACTCATGGGCATGCGCAAGCCGGTGCACATCCTACAGCTCGGCGCTTCCGTCCGCGAAATCGTGAACATGGCCGCCATTGCCGTGGTGGACGCCCAGCACCCGGAGGGCAAAGGCCTGTGATTGGTGATGAGGTGAAAAGTAATAGGTGAATGGTGATGAGGTGAATGGTGACAGGTAACAACCTAAGCCTTCCTCCCCTTCACAAGTGCTAAAAGCCCAGCTGCTTGCCAAGCGGCTGGGCTTTTGCATTCCTGCCTCCGGTTTCCTCACGCCCCGACCTCATCACCCCATTACCTCTCACTTTGATTCCGGGCAAATTCGCCCCAACTTGCTCAACCACCTCATCGGCCCGCCCAGGCCGGCTAAATCAATTAGAACAACTAACCCCCTTGGCACAAATCCCGGCTGTAGCGTGTTGTTCTCGTTCTGACAGTTTCTACTTCAACCACCCCGCATGATTGCCTACGTCGACGGTAAACTCGCTTATAAAGACCCCACCCAAGCCATTCTGGACGTGAACGGCATTGGCTACGAAGTCCGGATTTCCCTGGCTACTTACGCCAAGCTGCCCGCTGACGGGGAAAAGGCCAAACTCTATACCTACCAGCACATTAAGGAAGACGGGCAGGCGCTGTACGGCTTTCTGGACCCCAATGAAAAGGCCTTGTTCATGCAGTTGATTTCCGTTTCGGGTATTGGGCCGGGCACGGGCATCGTGATGGTGTCGTCCATGTCGGTGGGCGAAATCCGCCAGGCCATTGTCAGCGAGGACGTGCGCTCCATCCAGAGCATCAAGGGGGTAGGCCCCAAAACCGCCCAGCGCGTGGTGCTGGAGCTTAAGGATAAGCTCCGCAAAGATGAGCTGCTGGCCAAAGCCGGCATTGATACCGTACCGCTGGCCAAAGCGCACAATACCAACCGTAGCGAAGCGTTAGCGGCTTTGGTAACGCTGGGCTTTGCGCGGGCCGCGGCCGAGAAAACCCTCGACCAGATTCAGCACAAGCACGGCAACGACCTGAGCGTGGAGGAATTGATTAAATTCGCTCTTAAGTCTCATTAAGAGCCGACGGCTATAAGCTAGTAGTTGTCAGCTTTTTTAGTGGCTATTCATTTGGTGTGTTATCCACGGCCAAGGGGTAGCAGCTGACCGCTCCTAGCTTCCTTTTCTCCCCTTTCCGACGACTATTGACGCTTGAATACCGGTAAGAAGTCCCTTGCTGCCTCCCTGGCGGCAGTTGTATCGTTGGTGGCGTGGTGGTCGCAGGCAACGCCGCTGGGCAGCGCGGCTACCCCGTTTGCCATGCAGCAGCTCTGGTCGGATTGGCTGCCCGCCAGCTCCCCGCGGCTGCGCTTGCCGCTGGGCTTTGCCCCCGATACGCCCCGCATTGATACGGCTCGTTACCAGCCCAGCCGGCGCCCGCGCGTGGCCCCGCAGGATCGGGTGGGCACGCCCATGGCACCGCAGCGCCGCCGCTCGCCGCTGGTGCTACCCCTACCCTCCAACGTGCAACTCGACGTGCAGGCCGACGACAGCCTGAAAAACTTCGATGTGCGCGAGAAGCTTGGCTCAGATCTGGACTACCGCGACCCAAGCCGCATGACGTTTGAGGAGTACTCGCGCTGGCAGCAGCAGCAGGCCGTGCGCAACTATTTCCGCCAGCGCTCCGCCGGCGGCGTGGCCGGGGACGCCAACACTCCCGCCAGCAAGCGCCTGATTCCGAAAATTTACCTGGGCCCCATGGCCGACCGGATTTTCGGGGGTAGCTACGTGGACATCCGGCCCCAGGGCTCCGTGACGCTGCGCATGGGTGCGCGCTTCAACCGCAACGAAAACCCTACCCTGACGTTGCGTCAGCAGCGCGTGGGCGACTTTCAGTACGACCAGAACCTCAACCTGAACCTGACCGGGCAGATTGGGGAAAAGCTCAAGCTGACGTTTAACTACGACACCCGCGCGGCCTTCGATTTCGAGAACAACATGAAGCTCGATTACACGGGCTACGAAACCGATATCATCCGCAAGGTGGAGCTGGGCAACGTGTCGTTGCCCCTGAATAACTCCCTGATTACGGGCGGGCAGAACTTGTTCGGGGTAAAGGCCCAGTTCCAGTTCGGGCGCCTGGGCATTACCACCGTGGCCAGCACCCTGCGCGGCCAGGCCGACGAGGTGCGGATTCAGAACGGGGGCCAAAGCCGGCAGTTTGAGCTGAAAGCCAGCCAGTACGAGCGGGACCGGCACTACTTCCTGTCCCAGGCCTTCCGCGACCGGTACGACGCGGCCCTGCGCAACCTGCCCACGGTGCAGAGCGGGGTCGAAATCACCAACCTCGAAGTATACGTCACGAACGACAACCGCCAGAGCGACAACCTGCGCAACGTGGTGGCCCTCATGGACGTGGGCGAGCCTCAGCGCCTGTACCGCCGGCGCTTTCAAAAGCCGGCCGGCCCCAACGCCCAGGCCGACAACAACGCCAACACCCTGCTCAGCCAAATTCTGGCCGGCGGGGCCACGGCCCGCAACGAGCTGGGCGTGGATGACTACCTGACGGGCACGCTGCAGCTGCAGCGCAACATCGACTACGAGCACATCCGGGCCCGCAAGCTGGACCCGCGCGAGTACACCTACAACGCGCAGCTGGGCTACATTTCGCTGAACACGCAGCTGCTGCCTGAGCAGGTGCTGGCCGTTTCCTATCAGTACGTGGACAACCGGGCCAGCGGCACCCGCTCGAATGCGCCCAAGCAGGTAGGGGAAATCAGCTCCATTGACTACGCTTCCCGCAACCAGGACGAGGTCATTTTCCTGAAGATGCTGAAGGCCACCAACCCCGGCGTGGGCCTGGCCGACCCCAGCCAGAACCCCAGCAACGAGAATTTGCTGACCCGCAACCTGCCGACCTGGGATTTGATGATGAAAAACATCTATCCCCTGAACGCCTCCCAGCTCAACCGCGACAATTTTCAGCTCCAGATCATCTACAAGGATGACGTAACGGGCGTGGATTTGATTTCGCTCAAGGAAGGCCAGCGCATTGCCAACCGCCCCCTGATTGAGGTGCTCAACCTCGACAATGTAAACCCCAACAACGACCGGAACCCCGACGGTAACTTCGACTTTTTCCCCGGCATCACCATTGACACGGAGCTGGGCAAGATCATCTTCCCGGAAGTGCAGCCCTTCGGCAACTATCTGGCGGCCCAGTTCGATACGGCTACCTCCGCCACGGAGCGGGAGTTAGCCCGCAAATACGTGTACCGGGAGCTATACACCCAGGTGCAGAGCGACGCCCAGCAGCGCCAAGAAAAGGACAAGTTCTTTCTGCGCGGCCGCTTCCAGGCTACCGCCACCGACGAAATCAACCTGCCCGGCATTGGCATTGCCGAGGGCTCGGTGCGGGTGCGCGCCGGCAGCACCTTGCTCCAGGAAGGTGTTGACTACCAGGTATTCTACGATCAGGCCAAGGTTAAAATTCTGAATCCCAGCTACCTCAACTCGGCTAATGAGCTGCGGGTGGAGTTCGAGAAAAACGCGCTGGTGCAGGTGCAGCCCCGCAAGCTGCTGGGTGCCCGCTTCGACTACCGCGTATCGCCGGACCTGAACTTTGGGGCCACGGTGCTGCACCTGCGCGAAAACCAGGCCCCGGGCATCAACCGCGTCAACATCGGCGACGAGCCGGGCAACAACACCATCTACGGCTTCGACGTGAACATGCGTCGGGAGTCGCGGGCCCTGACCAAGTACCTGGACATGCTCCCCCTGCTTTCGACCAAGGAAGTTTCCTCGGTGGCCTTCAGCGGGGAGTTTGCCCAGCTGCTGCCGGGCCAGTCGAGGCTGGGCAACGGGGAAAGCGGCGGCGAAAACGGCGTCTCCTACCTCGACGACTTCGAAAACGCCCGCACGCCGTACACGCTGGGCGGCCTCAACTCCGCGACTACCTGGCGGCTGGCTTCCACGCCAGCCCCGCTGGGCGGCACCGTGCAGGGCCTGGAAGCAGGCTACCGCCGGGCCAAGCTGGCCTGGTATACCGTGGACCAAACCTACTACACCAACGGCCAAAGCAAGCCCCAGAACATTGGGGCAAACGACCTGAAAAACCACTACGTGCGCGGCATTAAGCGCACGGAAATCTTCCCGAACCGCGACGTAGGCACCACGGGTAACTCCTTCGAGTCGACCTTTGATTTGGCTTACTTTCCCGATGAGCGGGGCCAGTACAACTATACCCCCAACGTCGACCCCAGCCAGCCGCGGCGGTTTTCTGCCACGAATGCGCCCGCTAACCGGGCCCGCTACGGCGGCGTATCGCGCGAAATCACCTTCGATACGGATTTCGACAACGCCAACGTGGAGTACCTGGAGTTCTGGCTGATGGACCCGTTCATCAACACCGAGAACGGCCGGGTAATTGACTCCGACGGGCACCAGTCGAACAACACGACTGGCGGCGACCTGTACATTAACCTGGGCTCCGTTTCGGAAGATGTGCTCAAGGACAATAACCGCTACGAGTTTGAGAACGGCCTGCCCGCTGACGACGCGAACCGTAACCAGGATACTAGCCCTACGCCCTACGGCCGGGTATCACGCCAGCCTTTCCTAACCGATGCCTTCAGCGCTACCCCCGGGGCCCGGGCCCGCCAGGATGTGGGCCTGGATGGGGTAAACGACACGGAAGAAAGGACGCTGGCCGGAGCCCCAGCCGCGTACGGCTCGGTACCCGACCCCGCGGCCGACAACTTCCGCCACCACCTCGACGAGAGCTACGACCAGGCCGACGCCAAGATTCTGGCCCGCTACAAGGATTTCAACGGCATGGAAGGCAACTCCCCGGAGGGCAGCCAGCGCAGCTCCAGTGCCTTTCCCGACAAGGAAGACCTGAACCGGGACAACGTGCTTACGGACACGGAGCGCTACTACGAGTACCGCATGCAGTTGCGGCCCGGGCAGATGGAGGTAGGCCAGAACTTCATCGTGGACAAAATCACGAACAAGAATCGGGATACTGATAATGAGGAAGTAACCTGGTACCAATTCCGGATTCCGGTGCGCCAGCCTACCGGAGTGGTGGGTACGTTGCAGGGGCAGGACTTCGGCTTCAAATCCATCCGCTTTCTGCGCATGTACCTGACGCAGTGGGAACAGCCGGTGGTCTTGCGCATGGTGCAGCCTCAGTTTGTGGCCAACCAATGGCGCCGCTACCTCACCAAAATTGCCGACCCCACGCAGGTTATCGTGAGCCCCGACACGGACGCCGATGCCTTCAATATTTCCACGGTCAGCATTGAGGAAAATGGCCCGGCAGTAACTGCCGGCTCCGATGCCATTCCGTACGTGCTGCCGCCCAACATCCGCCGCGACCGGGAGTACGGCTCCAGCACCGTGAACCGCCAGCAGAACGAGCAGAGTTTGCGCCTGGTGGTGGAAGGCCTGCGCGACGGTTTCGCGAAGGCTGCCTACAAGAACGTGAACCTGAACATGCTGCGCTACAAGCGTCTGCGCATGTTCCTGCACGCCGAAAGCGAGGATGGCACCGTACGCAACGGCCAGCTGCGGGGCTTCGTGCGCATCGGCACCGACTACACCCAGAACTACTACGAGTACTCCCGGCCCCTGGAGCTGACCCAACGTGGCCTCGGGTCCTACACGGCCGAAAATGTGTGGCCTGAAGCCAACCGCATCGACCTGAAACTGCAGGACTTTATTGACGCCAAAGCCCGCCGCAACCAGCAGGCCGCTAACAGCGCCGACTACACCAAGCCCTTCGTGGTGACCCTGCCCGATAACTCCACGATTACCATTGTGGGCAACCCCGACTTGTCGGCGGTGCAGGGCGTGATGATTGGCATTCTGAACCCGCGCGACGACAACGCCACCAAAAACCTGACGCTCTGGGCCGATGAGCTGCGCGTGTCGGAGTTTGATACCGAAAACGGCTGGGCCGCTACCGCCCGCTTCAACGCCAAGCTGGCCGATGTAGCCAACATCACGGCCACGGGCAGCTACGTGACTACCGGCTTCGGCGGGTTGCAGGACCGCGCCCAGCAGCGCTCCATCGACAACATTGCCCGCGGCGACGTAAATGCTACCATTTCGGCCGACAAGTTTTTCCCCGAGAAGCTGGGCATCCGGGTACCGGTGCTCGTGCAGGCCGGCGTGGAAAGTCGCGCCCCCAAGTACGACCCGCTCGACCCCGACACGGAGCTAACCCAGTCCTTGGAGAAATTCAAGACGGCGGAGGAAAAAGCGGCCTACCGCCGGGAGGTAGTAGACCAGACGAGCCAGCGGAGCATTTCCCTGCTCAACGTGCGTAAGGAGCGCACCAACCCCGAAAAGAAAGTCCGCCCCTACGACATCGAGAACTTTGCCCTGAGCTATTCGCTCACGGAGCGCCTGCACACCGACGTGCGCACCGACCGGGATTACACCCGCACCTACACCGGGGCCCTGGCTTACGTGTATCAGGCTACCCCGCGCAACTACACGCCCCTGGCCAAGGTGAAAGCCTTCGACTCGCCCTACCTGAAAATGTTCCAGGAGGTCAACTTCACGCCCCTGCCCTCGCGCTTCTCCTTCCGCGCCGACCTGGACCGCCGCTACAACGAGCGGTTCCTGCAACGCACCCTGGAGCCCGGCCAGGTACCCGTGACAGCTGGCATTCCGGGCGTGTTCCAGAAGTCGTTTTTCCTGAACCGCATCTACGACCTGCGCTGGGACCTGACCAAAGCCCTGGCCATTGACTACACCGCCACCAACCGCGCGGTAGTAGACGAAGGCCCCGGTCGCACCATCGGCGACGACGCCATTGCCCAGCGCAACCGCCAGCAACTGCGCGACAACCTGTTCCGCCGCGGGGGCCGCACCACCAACTTCAACCAGACGGTGGCCTTCACCTACCGCCTACCCCTGGACAAGTTCCCGCTCACCGACTGGCTCTCGGCTGATGCGCGCTACGCCGCCAACTATACCTGGCAGGCGGCTTCCACGGCCTTGCGGGCGCCTTTGCACCCCGGCAACCCCGCTGATACCACCTCCGGGCGGCTGAACCTGGGCAACACCATTCAAAACAACGGGGAACTGAGTGCCAACGGCAAAATTGACTTGGTGAAGCTTTACAATAAGGTGCGCTTCCTCAACATCATCAACAATGCCCCGCCACCCCAGCCCCGGGCCCAAGCCACCGACAACCCGCGCGACTTACGCGGGGGCGTTGCCCGCCGCGCCGCGCCCGGCGTGGTGCCCGACCCCGCCCAGGCCGCCGCTGACTCGGCGAAAGGACCGGAGCTGCGGGCCCTGAAAGCCGTGCTTCGCTCCCTGATGACAGCCCGCTCCATCAACTTTACCTACACCCGCTCCAACGGCACCTTGCTCCCGGGCTACCTGCCCGGCACCCGCTTCTTCGGGATGAACAGCGACTTTGACGCGCCCGGGGTGCCCTTCCTGCTCGGCCGGCAGTACGACCTGGATAACCTGTACCAGCGGGCCGAAAGCCGGGGCTGGTACACCGACAGCAGCCAGTACCTGAACACGCCGCTTAGCTCCCTGCTCACCGAGGCCCTAACCCTGCGCACTACCCTGGAACCCTTCCGCGACTTTGTGATTCAGTTGGATGCCCGCCGCAATTTGGTTCGCAATCGGGAAGTGTTTTACCGCCTGCAGGTAGACACGGTGAAGCTCACGCCCATTCCCGGCCTGGGGCCGCAAGCCAGCAACGCCCTCGGCTCCGGCACCTTCAACACCTCGTTTATTTCCATCCAGACCTTGTTTGGGGACCTGAGCAACCGGGGCGAGATTTCGAAGGCCTTCCAGCGCTTCGTAAACAACCGCGTGTTTGTGCAGCAGCGCCTCGCCGCCGATAATCAGTCCGTAGACCCGACCAATGGGCGCACCGGTACCTACAGCTACAACTCCCAGGATGTGCTGCTACCCGCTTTCCTGGATGCGTACCGGGGCCAGTCGTCGGATGGCTACAAGTCCAAGAAGTTCAACCCCTTCGCGGTACTACCCATCCCGAACTGGACTATTGCGTACAACGGCTTGTCGGAGCTGCCGTTTGTGCAGCGCTACTTCCGCTCCATTCAGCTGAGCCACGCCTACGCCTCCAACTACAACATCAACGGCTACACGACCAACGCTACCTACACCCAGGAGCCGGAAAACCTGCCCAACCGCGTGAACCTGTCTAACGGGCAGTACGTGCCTTACTACATCATTGGGCAGGTGACCATTGCCGAGCGGCTGGCCCCGCTGATTGGCCTGAACTTCCAGACCACCGGCAAGCTCAGCGGCCGCCTGGAATACCGCATCGACCGCAACCTTGGCCTGAACACGAACAACGCCCAGGTGACGGAGCTGCACTCTACCGAAATGATAGTGGGCTTCGGCTTTGCCACGAACCGCCTGAAGCTGCCCTTCCGCGTGGGTGGGGAGCAGCGCATCCTGCGCAACGAGCTTAACGTGCGCTTCGACCTCAGCATCCGCGACAACTTCACCATTCAGCGGACTATTCTGGATGTAGTTGACCCCGGCACCACGGGTACGGCCTCGGCGGGTCGGGCATCCAGCCAAGTAACCAACGGCACCCGCCAGTTCCAGCTCCGGCCCACCGTCGACTACGTGCTTAATCAGCGCCTGAATCTGCAGTTCTTCTTCACCCAGAATATTACGGCCCCGCGCGTGCAGAATGCCTTCCGCAACACGGCCACGGAAGGTGGCGTCCAGCTCCGCTACAGCTTGTCGCAGTAGCGGTGCAGTAGTGATTGAGTGATTGAGTGATTCAGCGAACTGATGAGTTAAACCCGTCTGTCATCCGGAGCTTGCCTTAACGCTCTAACTCACGAATCTCTAACTCACTAAATCACCCAATCACTCACGCACTGTCTCACTATTTCACCTTTAACCTTTACTTTTGAGCCGACACGCTCCGCGTGCACCCATTTACTTTTTCCAAAACCGCACCCCATGAATCTGCCCGCCAGCCTGAAGTACACCAAAGAGCACGAATGGATCCGTGTGGAAGGTGACGTTGCCTTCATCGGCATCACCGACCACGCCCAGAAAGAACTCGGCGACATTGTGTACGTGGACATTGACACCCTCGACAAGGAGGTAGCGCAAGACGAGGTATTCGGCACCGTGGAAGCCGTGAAAACCGTTTCGGACTTGTTCAGCCCCATTACTGGCACCGTACTGGAAGTAAACAGCGCCCTCGACGGTAGCCCCGAGCTGGTAAACTCTGACCCATACGGCGACGGCTGGATGGTGAAAATTGCTATTGCCAACCCAGCTGAGCTGGACGGCTTGCTGACTGCAGAAGCGTACGGTGAGTTGGTAGGCGCCTAGCCCACCGCTCCTATCTATACTGGCCGTGCTTCCTACCGCGCCGCCCCCGCCCCGCCGTCGGGCCCTTGTGGTCCTGCCGCTGGCGTGGGCGGCGCTGGTATTTGCCCTGACCCTGACGCCAGCCCAGGAAATGCCCGATACGCCCCACTGGGAGCTGCTGGCCTTTGACACGGCTGCCCACGCGGGCGTATTTCTGGTGCAGGCCATGCTTACAGTTTATTGGGCGCGGCGGCAATCCTGGTTTCCTCGGCTGCAAGCCCGCGCCTTTAGCGCCGTACTGGCGCTAACCGTTGGGATGGGCGCTTTTATTGAACTACTCCAAATGCTGATGGACCTAGGCCGGCGGGGCGAATGGTCAGATTTATTGAGCGACTCGCTGGGGGTAGTAGGCGGCTTGCTGCTGATGTGGGCTACCCGCCGTTTCTGGCAATGAAAGCGCTTCGTCCTGGCCGCTGCTTCCGGCCCTCCCCTATTACTCTGGCCCTTGCTTTTGCTGGCCTGTTCCTGGCTCCGGCCGCCTACGCCCAGGACATGCCCCGCGTGCGGAGCACTATTGCCGAGCTGGCTTCTCCCGCTTTTCACGGCCGGGGCTACGTGCGCCAGGGCGAGCAAAAAGCGGCCCGCTACCTGCAGCAACGCTTTCGTCAGCTGGGCTTGCAGCCGCTTGCGCCGGATTTTCGGCAGTCCTTTACACTAGATGTCAATACATTTCCGGGTAAGCTGAAGCTCCGCTTAAGCCGGGCGCTGTTTGCTTTCCCATTGCTAGGTAATCAGCGTCGCCTCCGGCCCGGCCTCGATTTTATTGCGGCTCCCGACTGTGGACCAGGCCGACTAAGTATCGGTCGGACGCTAACTTACTTGGATAGCACGTTACTAACGGATGCCGCCGCCCGGCAATGGTTCCTGCGTCTCACGAGCTTCCCGGGTACTGTGGTTTTGTCGGCCCGTACTAAAGCGCGGTTAGCTCAGTATCCGCCGGATATCCGCCAGCGCCTCGACTCGGCCACTGCTGTAATCACCTTGGTTCCGAAACTAACGGCCTCGTTGGCTCCTGTTCAAAGCCGACAGATACGGCTTGAGGCGCTGCCACATCCTTGGTTAACAGGGGCCAGTAACTATTCTGGCTTACCGCCTGCTGCTACGGCCAAACTGCGGGTAGATGCTCAACTTAAAACATCGTACCAAACCCAGAATATCGTCGGCTACCTGCCCGGCCGCATTCAACCCGACTCGTTTTTGGTAGTAACCGCTCATTATGACCACTTGGGCCCGATGGGCAAGCGCGCGTACTTTCCCGGCGCCAACGACAACGCCAGCGGCGTGGCCATGCTGCTGGAACTGGCCGCCTATTATGCCCGCCCCGAAAACCGCCCGGCCTGCTCCCTAGTGTTTATTGCTTTTGGGGCGGAGGAGGCGGGCCTGGTCGGCTCCAAGTATTTTGTGGAGCACCCCCTGGTTCCATTAACGAGCATCCGGTTTCTGCTAAACTTGGATTTGCTGGGTACGGGAGAGGAGGGAGCTACGGTAGTGAACGGACGGGTGTTTGAGCGTCAGTATCGGGAGCTAGCGGAGCTAAACGCTACGGGCCAGTACCTGCCCGCTCTTGCCGCCCGGGGCCGCGCCGCTAACTCCGACCATTACTACTTTTCCGAGCGCGGCGTACCGGCTTTTTTCCTCTATACCCGCGGCGGCATTAAGGCGTACCACGACGTGGCCGACCGTGCCCGAAGTCTACCGTTGACTGGTTTTACCGGTATGTTTAGCTTGCTGCGAGACTTCCTAAACCAGCAAAGCGCCCATTAAGGTTACTGCTGGCTAGCAAAGCAAACAAAAAACCGGGGCCTTCCAGTAGTTGCTGAAAGGCCCCGGTTTTTAAGTAATCAGCTGCCAAAAAGCTTTGGCAAATGTGTTTTAGCTGTTGGCTTTAAGCGAAGCCATGATCTGCTTGGCTACGTTTTCCCACTCCGGCTTCTGACGGTCAGCGCAGGTGAAGGTGCACATGAGCAGCTTGCCTTCCACATCGGTGAAGAAAATCAGGTTGTACACCTCGTGGCCAAGCTCGGGCTTCATCAGCTCCATGTAGCCTACTTTGCGGCCGTTCACTTCCTTCACGCCGTGGTTAAACCACTTAGCTTCTTTGAACTGCTTGGCGTAGGTCTTGTAGAAGTTGTCCGAGTACATGTCGATCATATCCTGATCGGCCGTGTTGTCGGTGTAGGAGAAGGCAATGCTAGCCTCCTTGCTATTGGTGTAGATAACACTTGGACGGCTCTGCGCCTTGGCGTAGTTGAAATCCATTTGCTGTTCGCTCATCACCTCAAAGCCTTTGGGGATGAGAATCTCCACCCGCTCGCTTAGCACGCGCTTTTTGATCAGCTCCACTTCAGCGAAGGGACGGGCAGCCATCAGCAACAGCATCAGGCAAAAAATGGGGGCGGCGAGTAATACTTTTTTCATAAGTATGGACTGAAAAAAGGTGGAATTCAAAAGCAAGATGTGGTCCGAAGAGTGAGAAGTCGCTCTGTTTGGATAACACAATTTACGCACAAAATTTCAAGCTGCAAGTATTTTACAAAAAAATAGTTCCCGCTTTGGGAGAAATCCTTCTGTAATTAGAGCAAAAAAACCTCTTTAAAGCGTAAAAAGGCACTTTACGAGCAACATATAGAGCTAAGCATATTCCAGAGACTTCCCTGAAAAATCCCAATAATGTATTGGGAATAGCCTATACGAGATACTAACGGCAAAGTTCAATTCCTGGATTTTAGTCCCGCACATTTTCCGAGGTAGTACTCAGAGAATGTTGTTGATTTGTTCCTTGATTTTCTCGAGCTCTTCCTTCATTCCTACCACCAAGTGTTGGATGGTAGAATCGTTGGCTTTGGACCCGATAGTGTTGATTTCTCGTCCTATTTCCTGCGAAATAAAGGCTAATTTCTTTCCGGTGGGCTCTGGCAACCCGGCCGTTTCGGCGAAGTAGTGCAAATGGTTGATCAATCGCACCTTTTCCTCGGCAATGTCAAGCTTCTCAATGTAGTAGAGCACCTCCTGTTCAAACCGAATCGGGTTGAAATGCTCGTTGCTGCTAATCTCGGCCAAGTGGGTTTGCAGGCGCTGCCGAACCTGCTCAATACGAATCGGATCGAAGCGCTCCACTTCCGCGAGCAGGATGCGAATTCGGTCAACATAACCTAGAATTTCCGAGGTTAGAGCCTGGCCTTCGTCGCGGCGGAACTGGTTAACCCGGTCCAGGGCCTGCTGTAGCAGGGGCAGTAACTCCTCCCAAGGCGTTTCCTCTTCCTCCTCAGTGGCGGCCGTGGCATCAGTGGGAATGCGCAGGGAGCCTGGCAAAGCGTGGGCAACGGCCGTGAGCTGCTCCAGGGAAAGACCCGTTAGGGCGCTCAGCTCCTGCAATTCTCGGCAGGCTAACGTCAGGACCTCCTTATTAACAATGGAGCCCTGGCCGCCCGTAGCACGCGGACGCGTGAAATCCAGGTTCAGGTTTACTTTGCCCCGAATCAGGCTTTTGGTTACTAGATTCCGGATTTCCAGCTCCCGATCCAGCAGAAACCGGGGCAGCCGCAGGCTCAGATCCAGCGTTTTGGAGTTGAGCGATTTAATTTCAACGGTGGCGGAGTAGCGGTCGGTTTCGCGGTGCGCGATTCCGTAGCCGGTCATCGACTGGAGCATAAGCAGGTAAAGCAAAGTGAGGACGAAAACAGTATTTCCGGCGCGGTCAGGGTGCTGTAGGAAGCGCTGACTCAGGCGTGAGGGAAGTGCAATATTAGCATATCGGCGCTAGTCTGCTTACCCGAACTGTTATTAAAAGATGAACCCAAGCCATTCATCTTCAGCAGCTTTCTCATTATAAATAAAGCAGTTACCGGGTCCTGGTCAGGAAAATGCTAGTTGTGCCCGGCACGCCCTGCCACTTGGGTTGCGGGCCAGTGGCTACCACACGTTGGCGCGTAGCACCCAGACAAACGCGCCGGTTGTCGAGGCAAGTAGCATCCACTATGTTATCAGAGCATCGTCTCTCTTCTAACAGCTTTGTATACTATATAGAGAGGAAGCAGAGCCGGTGGATTTCCGCTTGACTGGAGGCGAAGCTCTTGGTGTTAGTTGAACTATGGCTTGTCTTCTTTCGGCTGCTGGGGTTTCCGGTTAGCGCCTACATGGGTACCCCACCCATTTCATTTGCTACCTTCGTCGCATGCGTGTTTTGCACCTGCCCAAGTGGTATCCTAACCGCTACGACGACCAGGATGGGGACTTTGTAGCGCGGCACGTAGCGGCAATTGCCCAGTCGGCCGCTACGGAGGGCTGCGCCGTACAGGCGGCCGTGCTTCTGGCCACTGTTGCCCGGGCCCCCCTGCCTACCCTGCTCGATAAGGAGCTTGATTTCACGGGTCCGGTTCCTACCCTGCGCTATTACTACCGAAACCGCATTACGGGGCTGGCTCCGGTAGATAAGCTGCTAAAGCTGGGGCTGTATTTTTGGTGCCTGAGCAGCGGGTACCGCCGGTTGCAACAGCACTGGGGCGGCCGGCCCGACCTAGTGCACGTGCATGTGCTGCTGCGGACGGGCTTGTGGGCGTGGTGGCAGCAGCTGCGTCACAGGATTCCCTACCTCGTTACCGAACACTGGACTATTTATCTGCCGGAGCGCGCCCATCATTTGGGCTGGCTGCGCCGCCACCTGACGCGCTTCGTGGTGCGCCGGGCGGCGGTGCTGCACACCGTTTCGGAAAGCTTACGTGGGGCCATGCAGCAGCTGGGTTTTTGGAACCCGCGAACCGTAGTGCTGGCCAATGTGGTTGATACAAGCCTATTTGCCCCCGCCACTACCCCGCGGGTTCCCGGGCAGTTGCTGGTGGTGTCGGCCTTTCATGAGCAAGTAAAAAACATCGGGGGCATTTTGCGGGTAGTGGCCCGCTTACGGCCGCAGTGGCCCCAGTTGCGCCTGCGCCTCGCCGGCTACGGCCCCGACGAGCACCGGCTACGCCAGCAAGCGGCTGAGCTAGGCCTGCTAGCCGATGGTGCCGTGGTGTTTCTGGGCAAGCTGCCGCACCCGGCAGTAGCGCAGGAAATGCAGCAAGCGGCCGCGCTGGTGTCCTTCAGCCGGGCCGAAACCTTTGGCTGCGTGTTGCTGGAGGCCCGCGCCACCGGCTGCCCGGTGGTAGGGCCCGCCACCGGGGGCGTGCCCGAGCTGTTTCAGCCTCCCAGCGCTTTTGGCCTGTTGGTGCCGCCTGATGACGAAGCAGCCTTGGAGCAGGCCCTGACAACAATTCTCACCAACTCCGTGGCCTTCGCCTCCGACAGATTGCGCGCAGATGCGGAACAGCGGTGCGGCTATGAGCCGGTAGGGCGGCAGTTTATTGACTTGTACATCAGTATTATAGGTAACGCAGCCCGCCGGCCCGCCGAAACCGGTGCATCTTAGCGGCCCGTTCGCTTCTGGTACTATATGCTCCGCCGCGTTGTTCACAATTTCGCTACCCGCCTGGGTACTGCCCTCCTCAGCTTCGGCGTCGTCTGGCTGACGGCCCGCTACCTGGGAGCGGCGGGCCGTGGGGCCGTAAGCCTGTTCGTGACGGATTGCGCGGCCCTGCTGCTCTTTATCGGGCTGCTGGGGGGTTCTTCGCTGATTTACCTGGCCCCGCGCCGCAACCTCTGGCACCTGTTGCTGCCGGCTTACGGGTGGGCCGTGGTGGTGTGCCTGGCCGGAACGGCGGCAGTAGCCGGCCTGCGGCAACCTGGTCCGGCCTACCTCGGGCATCTGGCCAGCCTGAGTATTCTGCAAGCCTTCTTTTCAATCAACACGTCCCTGGTGCTGGGGCGCCGCCGCGAAGGAGCGTACAATCTACTGACCATCACGCAGATTGGGCTGTTGGCCGGCAGCTTGCTGCTGGCTTTTCAGGCGGGCGGGCCCTGGCTTTCCATGCAGGCCTACTACTGGAGCTCTTACGTGGCGTTCGGCGTACCGCTGCTACTGAGCTTCATTCCCCTGCTGCGGCAACCCGACCGGCGCCGACGTATGGGGCGGCGCTTGCGCGCTACTACCCGCGAGCTGGCCCGGCACAGCCGGGGCGCCCACTTCTCCAACATCCTGGCTTTCGCCAATTATCGGCTTAGCTACTACTTCGTGGCGCATTACGTCGACCTGCCGTCCGTGGGCATTCTGTCGGTGGGCGTGGCGCTGGTAGAGGCTATCTGGCTGATTCCGCGGAGCGCGGCCCTGGTGCAATACGTTGACCTGGTCCATTCTACCGCCACAGCTGGCCCTTTGCCAGCCGGCGCCCTGCGGGTGGCTCGCCTGGCGGTGCTGGGCACGGCCGCGGCTGTGGGGCTGCTCATTGCCCTGCCGGCCACGGTACTTACCTCCATTTTCGGCGCTGAGTTTGGGCCCGCCCGCCCGGTGATGGTGCTACTAGCCCCAGGAGCCGTTATTATGGCCGTGCAAATGGTAGTCAGCAGCTATTTTGCCGGTCGGGCCCGCTACCGAATCAACAATCTGGCTTCCGTGGTGGGGCTGGGTGTTACCCTGCTGGCCTGCGGACTGCTTATTCCCCCGTTCGGAATTCGGGGGGCAGCCCTGGCGGCTACCCTTTCCTACGGTGCATCTACGGCCTTTCTGCTGCTCCACTTTTGGCGCGATACGGGAGCCTTGCCGATGGCTTTTCTGCCTAGCGCGGCGGATGTCCGCTACTGCTGGCAGCTGCTGCGGGCGCGAATGGCGGCTAAGTAGCGGCTTTTACCGTCACCTCAAACCACGGACTGGGGTCAGCCCAGTAGTCGGGTTGCTGGCTGGGGCGCGGGGTAGGAAAATAAACGGCGCACAGCGTGTTGCCCACCTGCACGAGCTGGCCGGTGGCCGTGCCCGGCAGCCCATCCAGAATACCTGCCAGCACTTCCCACCGGGGCTGCCCGGGCTGCCGGCTGGCATCGTGCCACACCACCACGGTTTCCGGACCCACGAGGTGGGCAAATACCCGCTGGGTATCGGTCCGGACGGCTTCGTACCGATGGTCACCGTCAATGAATACAACCCCAAACGTGCCGAGTTGGGCCATGTCGTAGGTTGCTGAGTTACCCTCCAGGTGGTGCACGTTGGGCAAGGGTCGCGAGAAGAAGCCGTGCAACTCAATGTAACGCTCCGCCAGCCCCAAGGCCCGCAGCTCAGCCCCCGACAAGTTCAAAGTGTACACCTGCGAGGCTACTTCGGCCACGTTGGCGGCACTCTCGCCCCGCCACGTACCAATCTCGAAATAGCGCGTATCCGGGGCCTGCCGAACCAGGGCGCGCAGCAGCGCCAAGTCAGTGGGCAAGGACCCGCCGTCGCGGAAGGCAAACGGCCGGATGGTTTCGCCAGCGGGTGGCAGCAAACCGGGCAGCGGCACGAGGGGTAGCCCCTCTGCTCCAACAAGCCAGCGCGAGGCGTGGCGCAGGGCTTTAGCACGCCAAGTGGCTTCATCGGCCGCCAGCACTGTGTTCAGCAGCCACGGATTGCGCAGCAGGCTGCCCAGCCCGCGCAGGGTTTTGGTGAATCGGGACAAGTAAGAGGGATGCCGTTATAAAGTAGAGAAGTGACGCCTTATCCAGCCCAGAGGCATTGTGCAGCAAATTTGTGACACCAGAACATCAACCCCACCTCGTCACAACTTCACTGCTTCTTGCTTAGCTGATCGGGACTTTGCGCAGAATGGCCTCAATCATATCCTGGGTCCGGATGCCATCGGCCTCGGCTTCGTAGTTGAGCAGGATGCGGTGGTTTAGCACATCGGCCGCTACCTCCTTGATGTCTTCGGGCAGCACGTAGTCGCGCTCATCCAGGAAGGCCACGGCTTTGGCCGCGCGGTGCAGGGCGATGCTGGCCCGCGGGCTCACGCCAAACTGCACATACTGCTGAAACTCCGTCAGGTCGTACTCGGCCGGTTTGCGGGTGGCAAACACCAGCTCAATAATGTACTTCTCCAGGGTCTCGGAAATCTGTACCTGATTGATTTGCTGCCGAATACCGAAGATATCTTCCTTGGTCAGGATGGGGCTTACCTCGCCCACGTAGCTCATGTTGGCCATGCGGCGCATCACCTCCAGCTCGTCCGTTTTCTTGAGGTAGTCTACGTACACTTTCATCATGAAGCGGTCAACCTGGGCCTCGGGTAAGGGGTAGGTGCCTTCCTGCTCCACGGGGTTTTGGGTGGCCAGCACCAGAAATGGCAAATCCAGCGGATAGGTGGTTTCCCCAATGGTCACCTGCTTTTCCTGCATGGCTTCCAGCAGGGCGCTCTGCACTTTGGCCGGGGAGCGGTTCACCTCGTCGGCCAGCACCAGGTTCGCGAAAATAGGCCCCTTCTTGACCTGAAACTCCGACTGGTTCTGGTTGTAAATCATGGTGCCGACCAAGTCAGACGGCAGCAGGTCCGGGGTGAACTGTACGCGCTGGAAGTGCAAGTGCAGCACTTTCGAAAGCGTGCTGATGGTCAGGGTTTTGGCCAGGCCAGGTACGCCTTCCAGCAGAATATGCCCGCCGGTAAATAGCCCGATCAGCAGCCGGTTCAGCATGTAGTGTTGCCCTACTACTACTTTGCCTACCTCGGCAAATACTTGCTTGATTTTCTGCTGGTAGTCGGGAGCCGAAGCAAACTGCGGAGGCATCATACGGGAGCAAAACAGGTCTAAGGAGATTAAAGGTAGAGAAACCTTGCCACTACCCCTAAGCAGGCCTCCTTCTTATAAGGTATCGCCCGAGGGCAACAACTTATTTCCCGTCCTGAGACAGAGTGTTTTTTTATGAAACAACTACAATTTTTTATACTACAAGTACCAGCAAATTTATACCTTCAAGGTACTGAAGCTGTTGATTACCTGTGCTGTTGACTTTGCGAAGCCGTGCGGCTCCGCGCGGGCCCTACCCACGGCCACCCATTCCAACATTGCTGCTTTTCAGCCCCCAATACTGGGGGCCAGCTACTGCATTTACCGTCCTGAATTTCCACCCATTTATTCTGTTTCGCTATGAAAACACTTCTTCTCTTACTGCTTCTGCTTGGTAGTTATGCGGTATCAGCCCAGTCGGGCTGGCAATGGGTAAACCAGCTTAGCGCCTCCGGCGCTAGTATGGCTGCTAAAGGCGTCGTTACGGATGCAGCCGGCAACAGCTACGTTACGGGCTCCTTCGCAGGCACCACCTCGTTTGGCCACTTGTCCCTGACCAGCCGCGGCCTCACGGATCTGTTTCTGGTCAAGTACAATCCCGCTGGTAAGGCAGTGTGGGCCACCCAAATCGGCCGCGACCCAAAAACGCAGGCGTACTCCCAACCCACCGCTAGTGGCGTCGACGTAGCCCTGGACGCGGCGGGCAACGCGTATGTTATCGGCAATTTTACCGGTACCCTGTCGTATGGCAAAAGTGGCACCATCAGCAGCTTCAGCGACGGTTTCAACACGGCACTGGTAGCAAAATTCAGCTCCGCAGGTCAGGTACAGTGGGTTGAGCGGTTCGGCATCGCGCAGTTTAGCTGCTACGGCGCCGCCATTGCCACCGATGCCGCGGGCAACAGCTACGTCACTGGCCGTTCTGATTACGGCGGTATTCAGTTTGGCACTCAGGTGGTGGGGAGCAGCCGCCGGGTCATGTACGTGGCGCGCTACACCCCAACCGGCGCCGTTGCCTGGGCCAAAGTTTCTTCGAACTACAGCAGCTACGGGGCCAGCGGGGCCGACGTAGCCTTGGATGGACGCGGGAACTGCCTGGTGGGCGGGGGCTTCACCAACGATATGGTTCTGGACGGCACTGCCCTTACTACCACCGGCTCCGACGCGTTTTTGGCCAGCTTTCACGCGGCTTCCGGCAGCCTGCAATGGCTCCGGCAAGGCGGCGGGGGTAGTGCCAGCTCAACGGCGTACATCAGCGCCCTCGCCACCGACGGCCAAGGCAACGTGTACGCCGCCGGGCAGCACGCTGGCCGCACGGCCTTCGGGGGGCAACCCCTTAGCAGCAACGGCGACTTTGACCAATTGCTAGCCCGCTACACCCGTACGGGGGCCTTACAATGGGTGTACTCCGGGGGCACCAGCGCGCCGGAGTACAGTTCATGCCTGGTTACAACTCCGGAAGGCACCAGTACCTTGATTGGGCGCCGCCTGAACTCGCGCAACGAGGCTACCACCATAATTCAGAGCATACAGCCCACTGGCACGGCATATTACTCGGAGACGTTGGGCAAAACCGGCAGCTGCATTACCGCCAGCATTGCCCAAGACAAAGCCGGCAAGCTTTACCTGGCCGGCAGCCTGGAAGGTACCGCTAGCTTCGGGGCCACCACGTTGCGGGTGCCCGCCGGAACCGCTGGTTTTGTGGGCCGCCTGCACTTACCGGAGGCTAAGTCTCACCACCGCGGTGGCAGCCACGCCAGCGTGCAGGTGTATCCTAACCCGGTGCAAGGCCGGCTGGTAGCTAGCCTGTCAGGAAACAAGGTTGGCCTGCTGCCCGGCAAGGCCCTGCTCCATAACTCCCTGGGCGTAGTGGTCGATGCCCAACCCTTACTCCTAGCCGACGTCACTCAGGCCCAAGCTACTTTCGATTGTAGCTCGTTACCTAAAGGGCTGTACGTGCTCAAGCTGTACTCCCCGGATGGCACCAGCTACGCCCAGAGCGTTGAAGTTCGGTAGTATAGCGGTTCACTAAAAGCAAAAACGTCCTCCGCAAGCCGCGGAGGACGTTTGTTGTACCAGAGACGGGACTCGAACCCGTAAGCCCTTAGGGCAAGTGATTTTAAGTCACTCGTGTATACCATTCCACCACTCTGGCTCTTGCCTGATTCTTCCCTCGATAACTAGCCGTTAATGCGTGGCAATTTGGGCATAATAGCTGTAAATTTTCAATGCGGTGGTCATTATTTATTCCATTTATGTGGTGAAGTTCCAGCGGAATAGGCTGTTGCAGCCAACGGCTTAACTTGCATTGCTCGCACTCCCATTGCTTCATACCTTCCTTTAACAGACGATTACGAAACCTATAAGTTGAAGTATAAGTCGAATTCTGAACAAGAATTGCTGCTAATTCCAGTGTCGCCCCGAAATTCTTGTACCGCTTCCCACAGTTCCAGGCACTACCTGTAAAATGGCTGGTACTAAGAGCGAGCTTTTGAATTCGTTGCTGCACCGTTTTATAGTTACCACCGGCCGGCACCAAGCCCAAGCGGCTTAAAACTTGGGCCACAGACAGGCTATCTGCTACAAGCTGTCGAAATTGCTCATCGGTGATGTTATGCTTGCGCGGGGCAGCCATTGCTAGTAGTTGTAACTATAGATTCACTCAAGACTTAGCATAAAGCAAAAGACCCTGCCGAATGACAGGGTCTTTTTTTGGAGCGGGAGACGAGGTTCGAACTCGCGACCTCGACCTTGGCAAGGTCGCGCTCTACCAACTGAGCTACTCTCGCTTTTGATCTTGGCGCCGTAGTGGCGTTTTGATGTGACAAAGGTACTACAGGAAACTGCGAAGTCAAGAGCCCGCCGCAAAAAAACCGATACTTTTTCTCTGTTCGCGGCCTTCCAGGCTGATTTTCAGGGAGAAAAATTTCAAGCAAAAACTCACTTTTTAAAGCTAGGCCGCTACTACCTGCTCAGCCTACATCGAAAACCCTACCCCACTTTTGGTCCACACCCGATGAATTCAGGCGGCCTTTAGGTGAGGCAGGGTTTTCGAGGATGGCGGACAAGGAGCCTACTTGCTGTGTAGGGTAAGCTTCAACTCGTTAAGCTTGAGCAGGGCTTCGATGGGCGTTAGCGTGTTCACGTCTAGCTTTTCCAGGAGTTCCCGCAGACGTTCCAGCGCTGGGTCAGCGGGCTCGAACATACTGAGTTGCAGGCTGGGGCGCGGAGCACTGTGCATGGCAGCCGTCGGTTGGGCCTTGGGGCCACGCGGGGCTACCTCCGCTGCGGGGGCGTGCCCGTTCAGTGGCACTACTTTCCCGCGGGTGGGCTCGTCCTCGAGGCCGGCCAGCACTTCGTCGAACTCGGTGGGGGCATCCGCATCGGGGCCGGCGGAGGTGCGCTCCTGCTCCAGGTGGTGCATAATTTCGTTGGCGCGCAGCACTACGGAGGTGGGCATGCCGGCCATGCGGGCCACGTGAATGCCGAAGGAGTGCTCGGAGCCGCCTTCGCGCAGCTTGCGCAGGAACAGGATGCGGCCATCGGCTTCCTTCACGGCCACGTTGTAGTTGCGCACCCGCGGGCAGTCGTCGGCTAGTTGGTTGAGCTCGTGGTAGTGGGTGGCAAACAGGGTTTTGGCGCGGGCCTTGGGCGAGTTGTGCAGGTGTTCCACAATGGCCCACGCAATGCTGATGCCATCATAGGTGCTGGTACCCCGCCCAATTTCGTCCATGAGGACCAGGCTTCTATCCGACAAATTATTGAGGATAGACGCCGTTTCGGTCATCTCCACCATGAAGGTACTTTCGCCCTTGCTCAGGTTGTCGGAAGCGCCTACGCGGGTGAATATCTTGTCGATGATGCCCAGGTGGGCCGCGTCGGCGGGCACGAAGGAGCCGATCTGCGCCAGCAGCACAATCAGGGCCGTTTGGCGCAGCAGGGCCGATTTACCGGCCATGTTCGGGCCCGTAATCACCACAATCTGCTGGTCGTCCTGGTCCAGGCGGATGTCGTTGGGAATGTACTGCTCGCCGGGGGGTAGCTGGCGCTCAATCACAGGGTGGCGACCGGCCCGGATATCGAGGATGGTGGAGTCATCGACGGTGGGCTTGACGTAGCGGTGCTGGCGGGCGGTAGCGGCAAAAGACGCCAGGCAGTCGGCCACGCCAATGGCGCGGGCGTTCTGCTGAATCTGGGTGACGTAGTCGGCGGCAAAGAGCACGAGGTCGTTGTAGATGTTCTGCTCAATGACGAACAGGCGCTCCTCGGCGTGCAGAATCTTCTCCTCGTAGGTTTTCAGCTCCTCCGTGATGTAGCGCTCGGCATTTACCAGGGTTTGCTTGCGAATCCAGGAGGTAGGCACCTTGTCCTTGTGGGCGTTGGTAACTTCGAGGTAGTACCCGAACACCTTGTTGTAAGCAATTTTCAGGGAGGAAATACCGGTTTCCTGCACGGCCCGCTGCTGGAGCTGAAACAGGTAGTCTTTGCCCGAAAAGGCCATGGCCCGCAGTTCGTCCAGCTCCCTGTCTACGCCATCGTTGAGCACGCCGCCCTGGTTGGTCAGAATGGGCGCATCGACCCGGATTTTGGCCTGAATTTCCTCGCGCAGGGTAGTGCAGGGGTTGAGCTGATCGGCCAGCTTCTGCAGGGCGCGCACGCCCGAGGCGGCCAGTTCCTCCCGAATGGGGCCAATGGCTTCCAGGGCTCGGGCCAGCTGCTGGAGCTCCCGCGGGTTCACGCGGCGCACGGCCACCTTGGAAATCAGCCGCTCCAGGTCGTTGATCTGGCGCAGGTGCTGCAGGGTGTTTTCCAGCAGCTCGGGGGTTTGCAGCAGGGCTTCTACCGTATCGAGGCGGCGCTGAATTTGGGCGGGCTCCTTCAGGGGTAGCACCACCCACTTGCGCAGCAGCCGGGCGCCCATGGGCGTCACGGTCTGGTCGAGAATGTCAATCAGGGGCACGCCGCCGGGGTGCTGAGGCTGCACCAGCTCCAGGTTGCGCACCGTAAACCGGTCGAGCCACACGTATTTGTCTTCCTCCAGGCGCCCGATGCTGCCGATGTGGCCCACGTCGGTGTGCTTGGTTTCGGCCAGGTAGTGCAGAATGCAGCCCGCGGCCGTGATGCCCTCGCGCAGGCCATCAATGCCAAAGCCTTTGAGGGAGGTAGTGTTGAAGTGGCGGGTGAGGGTTTCGTGGCCGTAGTCGAAGCCGAACACCCACTCATCCAGCGCGAAGTGGCAGTAATCGGGGCCGAAGTGGCTTTCGAACTCCTGGCGGCTTTTCTTGCAGAACAGCACCTCGGCGGGCAGAAAGTTCTGGAGCAGCTTGCCCAGGTAGTCTACCGTGCCCTGGGCCACCAGAAACTCGCCCGTGCTGATGTCGAGGAAGCTGATGCCAGCTTCCTGCTTACCGAAATGCACGGCGCAGAGGTAGTTGTTGCTCTTGCGTTCCAGCACGTTGTCATGCAGGCTCACGCCGGGCGTTACCAGCTCCGTGATGCCGCGCTTGACCAGGCCTTTGGCCTGCTTGGGGTCTTCAAGCTGGTCGCAGATGGCCACGCGCTGCCCGGCCCGCACGAGCTTGGGCAGGTAGTTGTCGAGGGCGTGGTGGGGAAAGCCGGCCAGCGGGGTTTCCGAGGAGGTGCCGGCCCCACGCTTGGTAAGCGTAATGTCCAGAATGCGGGAGGCCGTTACGGCGTCCTCGCCAAAGGTTTCGTAGAAGTCGCCCACCCGAAACAGCAGCACGGCGCCAGGATGCGCCTGCTTGAGCTGGTAGTACTGCTTCATCAGCGGCGTATCGACGACGGGCGCGGGCCCGAGGGAGCCGTGCGTGCGGATAGGCTTTTTGTTGGGGTCGGCAGTTTTGGTTTTCACTGGCAGGTAGATGTAGCGCGAAGCTCCAGCTTCGCGGATCGTGGGGCGGCAGGACCACGGCGGGGCCCGGGTTGGTTTTACCGGCGCGCGAAGCTGGAGCTTCGCGCTACGGGGCAGTAGCGGGCGTAACAACCGTTGCGCGGCCGGGCGTTCCTACCTTTGCCGCCATGCGCAAACTCTCGATGGAAGAACTGAACCGGCTGACGGTGGCAGACTTCAAAAATACGCGAAAATTCCCCCTTACCCTAGTGCTCGACAACGTGCGCAGCCTGCACAACGTGGGGGCCGCCTTCCGCACAGCCGATGCCTTTGCCATTGAGAAAATCTGGCTCTGCGGCATTACGGGCCGCCCACCCCAGCGCGAAATCACGAAAACGGCCCTGGGCTCCACTGAGTCGGTGGCGTGGGAATACGCTGCTTCCACTACTGAGGCCATTCAGCAGCTGAAGGCAGCGGGCTACGTGGTGGTGGCCGTGGAGCAAACCACCGGCAGCCGGCCCCTGCCCGCCTTCCAGCCCGACCCCGCCCGCGCCTACGCCCTGGTCATGGGCAACGAAGTGTTCGGGGTAGAGGACGAGGTGCTGGCCCTCTGCGACGCGGCCGTGGAAATTCCGCAGTTCGGCACCAAGCACAGCCTGAACGTGAGCGTGGCCGCCGGCGTCGTGCTCTGGGACTTTATTAGCAAGATTGGCTGGGGCCTAACCGAGTAAATGGCGGCAGAAATGTAAGCTTGGCAACAAAGCCTCTCATTTACTCAAAATTACGGTAAGAACTACGCGTTTTCTTGTGTAGATTTGAAACGGACCGCCCCGCGTGGGAGGCCATTGCCCCTGCCCACACCTATTTACCCTCCTAGCCCTTCTTGATGAAGTCAACTTTTACTCCTACGGTGCGCGTTTTAGCTACCGCTGCCCTCTTGGCAGTACCGGGCCTTGCCATGGCTCAATCGGCGGCGCTGCTTGACCAGGCGCGTAATGCGTTGCAGGCGCGCACTTCCGCCCTTGGCCTGAAGAAAACGGACGTTTCTGATCCGGCTATAACCAGCTCGTTCACTGACGACTACAACGGCCTCACGCACGTGTACCTGCGCCAGCGCTACCAGGGCGTAGAAATTTACAACGCCGTAGCCGACGTGCACCTGAACGCGGCGGGGCAAGTGGCTAGTCTGCACAGCACGTTTGTGGCGAATGCGGCAGCCCAGGCCCGGCCGGCCACCCCAGGCCTGACGGCCGAGCAAGCCGTAGCCGCCGCCGCGCGGGCCCTGAACCTGGCGGCGCCCCAAAACCTGCGGGTAACCAAAGCGGGCACCGCAGCGGCGGGCACGGAGTTCTCGACCGGCGGTATTTCCCTGGAGCCGATTCCGGTAAAGCTGATGTACCTGCCCATGCCCACCGGCGAGCTGCGCCTGGTATGGGACGTGACTATTTACCCCCGGGACGCCCGCAACTACTGGAGCGTGCGCGTGGATGCCTCCAGCGGCGCCCTGCTCGACCAGCACGACCTGGTGATTCGGGAGCCCTTCACCATGACGGCCCTCACCGCGCCCCTGGCCCTGGCCTCCACGCCTACCCCGGCGGCCCCCACGGCGGCCCGCCCCACGGCTGGCAACAGCTACAATGTGTGGCCCATTACGGTGGAAAGCCCCAACCACGGGGCCCGGCAGGTAGTAACTGACCCCGCCGACCCGGCCGTTTCGCCCTACGGCTGGCACGATGTGGATGGCAAACCTGGCGCCGATTCCCTGCGCACGGCCGGCAACAACGTGTACGCTTACGAGGACCGTAACAACCGCAACAACTCCACCACGGAGCTCTGGCGCGGGGGCTACGCCCCGAAAGGCGGAGCTAACCAAATCTTCGACGCAGCCTTTAACAGCGCTGTTACCGCGGCCCCAACTGCCAACCTTGATGCGGCCATCATCAACTTGTTCTACTGGAGCAACCTGATGCACGATGTGATGGCGCGCAAGGGCTTTACTGAAGCCAGCGGCAACTTTCAGGCCTTCAACTATTCGGGGCAGGGCCGAGGCAACGACGCCGTGTTTGCCGAAGCCCAGGATGGCATCATTGCCAGCCCACCGGACCTGAACAACGCCAACTTTGCTACCCCCGCCGATGGTCGCAACCCGCGCATGCAGATGTACCTGTGGGACCGTACGGTGGCCCTGGCTAGCGTAACGGCGCCAGCTAGCCTGGCTGGCCCCATTGATGCCACGGAGGCTGCTTTCACCCCGAAGCTTTCCAAAACGGGCCCCATCAGCGGCAACTTGGTATTGGTAAATGACGGCACCACTGCCCCTACCCTAGGCTGTAGCCCGCTAACAAACGCCGCGGCCGTTAACGGCAACATTGCCCTCATTGATCGGGGCACCTGCAACTTCACCGTGAAGATTCAGCAGGCCCAGGTCGCTGGGGCCAAAATGGCCGTTATTGTCAACAACAACCCCGAGCAGGCTCCTTACACCTTCGGGGCTGCTACTGATACTGCGGGCATGCGCATTCCGGCCATCATGGTATCTACTGCCGATGGGGCCCGTTTCAAGACGGCGCTGGCGGCAGGCACCACGGTGAGCCTGAACGTAACGGGCACCACTACCTACTACCGCGACGGTGACTTCGATAACGGCATTATTGCTCACGAATACGGCCACGGTATTTCCAACCGCCTCACGGGTGGAGCTGCCACGGCAACCTGCCTGCGCAATGCGGAGCAAATGGGTGAGGGCTGGAGCGACTTCTTCGGGCTGTGGATGACGACCAAGCCCACTGATGTGGGTACGACTGGCCGCGGTATTGGCACGTACGCCTCTTTCGAAAGCATCACCGGTCCGGGCATTCGCCCCACCCGTTACAGCACCGATATGGCAATAAACCCTTCTACCTACAATTACGTGGGGAAAACGGTAGGGAATACGGCATACACCGCTTCCCACCCCATCGGCTACGTGTGGGCTTCTGCCCTCTGGGATTTGAACTGGGCCCTGATTGCGAAGTATGGCTACAACGCCGACCTGCGCGGCACTACGGGTGGCAACAACATTGCCCTGCAACTAGTAATTGATGGCCTGAAGCTGCAACCCTGTGCACCCGGCTTTATTGATGGCCGTAACGCCATTCTGAAGGCGGACTCCGTAAATAATAAGGCGGCGAATTCGGCTATTATCTGGCAGGTGTTTGCGCGGCGGGGTATGGGCTTTGGCGCCAGCCAGGGCAGCTCCGGCAGCCTCACCGACCAAACCGTATCGTTTGCCCTGCCGGCCGTGCTCAGCAGTCGGCAGCAGCTGAGCGAGAAACTATTGGAGTTGTACCCCAACCCAGCCAATAGCCAAGTGGTGGTACGCACGCAGGTTAGCAGCGCAGCGCCCGTACAGGTAGAGCTGGTATCGTTGCTGGGGCAGCGCGTGAGCGTGCAGCAGGTTTCCGCGGCTCGTTTGCAGCAGGAAGGCGCGCTCATCAACACCGCTGACGTGGCGGGCGGCGTGTACATCGTACGCCTGACTACCTCGGAAGGTACCATCACCAAGAAGGTGGTAGTGCAGCACTAACAGGTGCGGCGCAGTTCGTCTTGGCTGCTTTGCTTCCCGTTAAGAAACGCCCGTCTGGCTTTGTGCCGGGCGGGCAGTTTTTTTAACTTTTTCCGCCTTCTTCCTGGTTATTCGTTTATGAGTTTACCTTTTCCTGATTTGTCTTCGGCTGATGCGGCGCTGCTGGCCCTGCGGCCCACGGTGGATGCCGTGGTGCCAACCGAGGCGGCCAGCTCCGTCGGCGACTTTCTGCACCAAACCCTGCGGCCCGTGCTCAAGCTCCAGAACCAGCGGCTGCTGACCGCGGCGGCCGATTTTCTTGCCGATCATCATGTGCCGTTTGCCGGGGCCGGCGCGGCGGAGCGCCAGCGGGTGGTGGCGGAGCTGCTCACGCGCAATACCAAGCTGCGCTACACCATTGTCGGGCTGGTTACGGGCCTGTTCACCGGTGCCGAAATGGTATTTTACCGCGCCCACCGCCCCGAGCTGAACCGGCGGCTGCTGGAACTGGCTGTTCGGCGGGTGCAGGACCAAACAGCGGAAATTGCTACCCTGCTGCCGCCTGGATGAGTACCTTCTACGCCACGCTGGAAGTAAGTGAGCAGGCCACGGCCGAGGAAATCCGCCGAGCCTACCGCCGGTTGGTTTTGCTGACCCACCCCGACCGCACCCCCGACCCGGCCGCCCACGAGCGGTACCTGGCCATTAATGCGGCGTATGACGTGCTGAGCCAGCCCGAGCGCCGGCAGCTCTACGACGCGGCCTTGGCCATTCGGCGGCGCCCGCCCGCGTCGGTGCCGCCTACTGCCCCCCCACGCCTAGGCCGGGACCGTGACCGGCACCGCCGGCCAGTGGCCCAGGCCCGGCGCGGCCCATCCCCCGATCCGTACGCGGTAGTATTCGCCCGCTACGCTCCCTGGGCCCGCCGCTTCTGCGTGCTCATGCTGGTTTTTTGCGGTTTGCTGCTGGTTGATTTCTGCTGGACCCAGGAATATCCCCGCGAGGTGGTGCAGGCCGTGGAGCGGCACTCCCTGTCGTCGCGCCGGAGCGGGTCCGTTACCTACTACACCTTTCATACCCAGCACGCCAACTTCCGCAACTACGACTATGACTGGACTATTGGCACGGCCCTGGCCATCCGCAAAAGCGCCCTGTTTGGCCAGATTCGGGAGTTTGCCGTGAGCGGAAAGGGCTGGCAGCGCGCCGACCAGGTAAGCATTTATGGCAACTTCCTGTTCGCGCCCCTGCTCCTGCTGCTTATAGCGGCTGCCGGGGCCTTCTGGCGCCGCTCCAACGTGTTCGTGTTCAACTGCAGCCTGGGGTGTGGGCTGCTCCTGCTGGTAGTACTTTACTTTCTGATCAGCGCCTGAAAAGCAAGCTCCATTCTACTGAAAAAGCTCCCGCAACCTGGGTTGCGGGAGCTTTTTCACGTACTGGGTTCAGCGCAGTTAATCGTACTGGGAGTCGCGCAGCTGGACGGGGGCGGCCTTTTTGCGCAGGCGCATGTTCAGCACCTCCACCACCAGGGAGAAGAACATGGCGAAGTAGATGTAGCCCTTCTCAATTTCCTTGTGGAAGGCTTCCATTACCAGCATCACCCCAATCATAATCAGGAAGGAAAGGGCCAGCATCTTGATGGTGGGGTTGCGGTTCACGAAGTCGGCCACAATGCCGCTAAAGACCAGCATAACGCCCATGGACAGGATGACGGCCAGAATCATAATCAGCACGTTATCCACGAGGCCTACGGCCGTCAGAATGGAGTCAAAGCTGAAGACAATGTCAATCAGGATAATTTGCAGGATGACGCTGCCCATGGAGGCGCCGCCTTTGGCGTTGTGCCCTTCTTCTTCCTCGCCCTGCAGCTTGGTGTGAATTTCGGTGGTGCTTTTGCCAATCAGGAACAAGCCCCCACCCAGCAGAATTAGGTCGCGGCCCGTCACGTTCCAGCCCTCGGCCATCCACGGCACGGGTATGCTGAAGAGCGGCGCTTTCAGGCCCACAATCCAGGAAATACTCAGCAGCAGCCCAATGCGGAAGAGCAGGGCCAGCAGCAGCCCGATGGTGCGGCCGCGGCTGTGTTGCTCCTGGGGCAGGCGGTTGACGATAATGGAAATAAAGATGATGTTGTCAATACCCAGCACAATTTCCATGAACGTGAGCGTCAGCAGGCTCACCCAGGTTTGGGGGTCGGAAAAAACGGAGAAGTCGAAGTGCATTGAAGCGGTAGTGAAAGGATGGAGTAGCCCAAGCAGGACGGCAAGGACGAGCGGGCGGGCCAGTTACCGAAGCGAGCTGGCCTTACTACGAAAAAGCCCTGGTTTCGTCCGCCGCGCCCTACGACTTCATGTTGACAAACTGCAGGGGTTGGCCAATATCAGTCCGGCGGAGAATGGCAATGGCGGCCTGCAGCTCGTCGATTTTCTTGGCCGTAACGCGGATCTGGTCGTCCTGCATCTGGGCCTCTACCTTCACCTTACCGTCCTTGATGGCCTTAATAATTTTGCGGCCCGCCTCTTTGTCGACCCCGGCGCGCACCTTGATAACCTTTTTGATAAGGGCGCCATTGGCCTGCTCCTCGGCCGTGAAGTCCAGGGCCGTGCCATCAATGCCTTGCTTTACTACGCGCGTGAGCAGAATGTCCTCCAGGGCTTTCACGCGCATGGAGTTTTCCGAGGTCAGAGTTACGGTATTAGCTTTCTTATCCAGCTCAATACCACCTTTGGTATCACGTAGGTCGTAGCGGGTCTGGAGTTCTTTTTTGGCCGTATTCACCGCGTTTTCAAGCGTTTGCGGATCAACTTTGCTCACGATATCGAATGATGCCATGGGGAGAAGGGAGGTAAGAGGAGAAAGTCTGCGCTACGTAGGGCACCCACGCAGGTTGGCCCAAAGATAGGGAGGTAGCGAAATGGAAGAATGGTTGAGGTGGCCGGTTTTGGTTATCCAGGGCGCCTTGCCCGGCTCTTGCCTACGCTAAGCCCGGGTACGGGCGGCTAACAACCAGCTACCCCGAAACTAGAATTTTTCCCGGCCGCGCAGCAAATCCCAGTACAACTGAAAGTCGGCGCGCAGGGAAAGCCAGGGGTGCTGGAAGGTGGCCGGGCGGTTGTGCTCCACAAAGAAATGCCCCACCCAGGCAAAGCCGTAGGCCGCTCCTACCCCAGCCAGCACCAGCAGGGGCCGGGCCCAGACGACGGCCAGCACTAAGGCCACCAGAAACAGTGTGGTACCAATGAAGTGCAGAACCCGGGTGCCCCAGCGTTGGTGCTCCCGCAGGTAGTAGGGGTAGAACTCGGCGAAGGAGGGAGAAGCAGGCATGGTGGGAAGGGGTTTGCCTAAAGTACTTTACCTTTTGTGGGTATTCCAACCCGTTTGTTTCTGCTTTTTCCGGTTATGACGCCTACTCCCGATACTGCCGCCCTGCTTGCCATCTACAACCAAATCAACCAGTACGGCCGCGCCAACGGCATGGAGCTGCTGGTGCAGCATCCCGGCGACGTACGCTACACCATGACCATCCGCGACGAGCACCTTTCCTCGCCCGGTACTTGCCACGGCGGCGTGCTGGCCGGCCTAATGGATGCTACGCTGGGTGCCGCCGCGCTTTCGTTAGCCTTCACTACTGAGGAATTGGTTTCAACGGTAGAGTTCAAGATTAACTACCTCCACCCCGTCCATCTGCACGATCAGCTGGTGGCCCACGGCTTGGTGGAGCACCACGGCAAAACGCTGGTCGTCAGTAGCGCCTTTATTACCTGCCCCGCCCGCGACAACCTGGTAGTAGCCCGGGGCATGGGTACCTTCAACCGCTACCCCGCCTCCAAGCGCGACTTCCACACCTTGCTGTCCTCAGAGGCAGTGAGGTAGTGATTCAGTGAGGTAATGATTGAGCGAGTTGTCATGATGAGGGGGTACGGCGCCGCCATGCTTCATCACCTTTACCCGAAGTCTAATAAACAAGCAAGCCCTTACCTCCGAGCTGGAAATAAGGACTTGCTTCTTCTTAAAGGGGCAGCACTTCCTGAAGGACGGATGGTGTCGCGCTGCTCGCCCTGACAGAACTGGCTAAATCACCGCTCAAAAAGAAGCCGCCGGGCAACCTGTCTCACACAGGCTGCCCGGCGGCTTGGGAGCTACCGAACCGAGGCTAGTTATTACAGGCGTTCGGGAGAACCGGCCGACTCGTGCTCGTGCTCGTCGTACTCGTCGCCCTCTTCCATTTCGGGGGCTTCTACTTTGCGCACGTTGCGGGCACAGTCTTCGTCGCGGTGGTTGCGGCCTACCGTAAACTCCACCCAGTCGCCTTCGTGCAGTTCATTGAAGTCGCCCTCAGCCATGTCGGCGTAGCTGAAGAACAGGTTGTTCGGGGGCATTACCACGAAACCAAAGCCATTCTTGAGGTTTTTGATGGTGCTGATGCCCACCGTGCCTACCGGGCCCGCGGCCGTGGGGCCGGTGGGGCGCACGGGCTTGGGGGCGGGGAAGGCAACCGGCTCAGGCGTGTTCACGAACATCGACTCGATCAGCTCGTCGCCCGTGCTCAGGCCCTGATCAATGACTTCGTGCATTTGCACGGGGTAGGTAGCCTGCTCCAGCAGCTGCTGCGAGGCGCGGGTTACGCGGTTTTCGCCTTTGAAATCGGTGTACTTGAAGTCCCAGTTCAGCAGCATCACGCGGGTACCCACGGTGTTGAGCTTCTTGATCAAGGGAGCGTAGTCCGAGTCGCCGGCGATGAGCACCACCACGTCGAAGCTTTTGTGGATGGCCAGCTCCAAGGCTTCCAGGGACAGCCACACATCAATGCCCTTTTCCTGCAAACGGCCATCGCGCGTTTTCAGGGGCATGTAGTGGGTCTGGATGCCCATGTTCATCAGGATATCGTCCAGGAGACGGTCATGGAACAACCGATCTTTGTCGCGGGCTTCAGTAGCGGAGAGGCGGCCGCGGAAGAAGTGAGAGTCAATAATCTGGCTCAGGCGTACGTCTACGTCTTCTTCTTCAGCAACTTGATGACGGATAAATTCATGGAGGCCTTCCAAGCTAATACGGGCCTTACGGTCATGCTGGAAGTAGTAGTAATCACTGATTTTCAGGAAATAATTGCCGTCATAGAAGACGCCGATCCTAATCAGAGGGCTATTCATCTGGTTCATACAAGAAACGGGTTGAGCGCAAAAGGGTGTGTGTGAGTAAGAGCGGGTAAGTTGGTTCGGCTGGGCGCCTGGCGTGTACGCGCCCGATCAAAGATACAAGTTGTGAACCTTACAGTAGTGCAATAAACCATGGGCTAGGCTGTTTTAAAGAATGAGCACGTGCGAGTTAGCTGCTAAAAAATATGCGCCAGCTTCTACCGCGTACTAAATGATAACCGGCTAATTAAGGCATCCATGAACATGATAACGGGCTTCTCACGGTAGATATTCTACCCTTATCACCCCCTAGCTATACCCCGCGGACTCCTTTACAATATTAAATGATATATATGTATTATGCGAATCCGATAAATGCAAATTACATGCTTCCGCAACAAACCCAATAGGCTGAGCTTTGCGGAAAATAGTGGGCCTTACCGAAGAAGCTTCCGGTAGAAGTGCTACAAACCGGGCCCGGATAGATACTCTTCAAAGATACATTTTTAAGCCACCCAACGGCCACAAATTCGCCTGACTGGCCTATTCTATAGTCCAAGAGCCAGGAACAACAGACTAACGGCGCCGGGTTCCACCAGCAGGGGCAAATTAGCCCGGGTAGCGCCGCGGCCCACCTCTGCTAGAACCCCAGCCGGCCCACTACCAGCCCGAGCACCAGCAGGCCATAGCCGGCGCAGATGGCCAATTCCAGCAGGTTACCGCTTTTGGAGCCCGTCCGGATCAGGGGAATCTTCAGGGAAAAGTCGGTTAAGGGCATCAGCCACTTTACGCCCGCTTTGGTCAGGGTGTCGGCCAGCAAGTGAGAAGCGTAGCCGGAGCCGGCAAACAGGGCCACTCCGTGCCAGCCCAGGCCTTTATCGGCTAGGTGGCCGATGTAAGTCCACAGACCAGCGGCCCAGAGCGTGTGCGTCCAGGAGCGGTGGGAGGTAAAAGGCGCCACGCACACAAACAAGCCCAGCATGCTTAGCCAGATGTAGCCGGTGTAGAGCCCCGCCACCAGCGTGCACAACCCGGTAAAGAGCAGCGCCAGCTTGCGGGTGGAGTCGCCCTGCATGGCGGCCCCAATCAGGCCGAAAGCCAGGGCAATGGTGAAACCCAAGCGACGGTCGGGGCCGAGGGGGAGCTGGAAATGGGTGTAGAGTGCCAAACCAGCCGCCACGGCCACAAAAGCCCAACGCACGTAGGCCTGCGCAAACCCCAGGCGCTTGCTTAGGCGGGAGCCAGGATGGTCGAGGTCCGGGGCCAGGGAGGAAAAACCGGCCAGGGCAATGCCGGCGGGCGAAAACGGGATACCCGGCACGAGGCCCGCTACGGCCACGCCGGTAATCAGGCCAATGGCCAAGTGAGAAGAACCGCGCACTAAAAAAGTATAGTAGAGAATAAGCCGTAAAGATACCGCTTAGCCGAGCCGCTTTACTACAAGCTGAAGCAGGTTTTTGCGGTTACGGTCAAGCTGCGGCAGGTGGGGAGTTGACAGCCGGGTTCCGCCCCCTCACCACCAGTTCCGGATGCCGGACAATGGAGTGAGAAGCACCTGCGGTTGCCAGCGCGCCGAATGGCCACTGGCTACCCCTGTGCTGGCATGAAGCAGTTGGTAAGCACTGCCTCGCGGCATTAACCGATTCCTCCATATCAACCAACTAAGCTGCATGCCAAGGCACTTTCTGCCCGCGTATTTGCAGCACTTATCATATTTGCTCTGCACCGCATATTCTTTCTGCGTTACACTCGCGCCCTTTACCACGCTCAGGCTTCCTCTCCTCCACGCCTGTCGTTCTGAGCAGCGCGCAGGACCTTACCACGCCGGAACAGCAAACGTACCAACAACTCGTGCTACCGTGACAAGCTCCTACGCTCCCACTCAGGATGACGGCGTGGGGCAAAGGGCTCGTAGGTAGCGAATGGGTATGCAGGTAGTGAATGGGAGTGGAAATGGGTGTAGGGATGCGTGAGGTTGCGAATGGGCAGGAATAGTAAATAACAGGTAGCAACCAAGTTGAGTTGCCAAGAGGGCGACGTGGTAGGGCGAGGCAGCAACTACCCTGCGGGCTGGTGGCGGCACCGGCCTGCTTACCTTGCTTGGGCTGCTTACTCCGGGAAAGCAGCCGCCGGGAAGTGGTGCGAAGCCTAGACAACTATGCGCCCTGCTACCAGCGGCCGGAACTTCCAACCGCGGCAGCGCGTCCACTGCCGCTACCCCGCCATACGCCCTGCTACCAATGGCCGGAGCTGCCGTGCAAGCTGCCCTGGGCGGCTTGCACCTGGGTTTCCAGCAGGGCCAGGCCACGGCGGAAAGCATCGGTTACCTGCTGCTTCTCATGCTCGGGAAGGGGGCCCTGCTGCTGCACCTGCTGGCTTACCTGCCGCAGATGATTCAGAATATCGTCCCACTCGTCGCTTCCCTGCTCCTTCTGCTTGTCCACCATTGCCTTATGCCCGCTGGGGCCACTTCTGCGCGTGAACTGGGAAGATACGCGGCTGGCGAAGAAAAGTGTCGGAAACTTTCGGAGGCCGGCGGGGGTATTCAATAGCGTACATTTCCTGGGGAAGACTAGCCATGAGCTTCCGCTTGGCATAAGCTGGAGAGCTAGTGGCTACCTTTCGCCCGCAGAAATGCGCCTTGCGCAGCCGCTGCGCCCCCGTTGCCCCACGTTTGCCCGACCGGAGTTGACTTCGGCCGGGCTTCTACCTTTGCCTCCTCCCCTAGCCGATACTCGTTTTGAAGGTCACCGATTTTCTCAAGCTTTACTCCCTGGACCCGACCACGCTGACGGTAGGGGCCCGCCTGAATCCGGCCACGCGCAACTCGCTGAAACCGGCGGCCGACAAGCCCGAGGCTCCCGTGCGCCTGCACCTGAAGGGCCTGGTGGGTTCCCAGGATGCGGTGTTGGCCGCCGCCCTGCACCAGGAGTTTCCCGATCAGCACCACCTGTTCATCCTGCACGACCGGGACGAGGCCGCCTACTTCCTGGCCGACTTGCAGCACCTGGTGCCCGAGGAGGAGCCCCTGCTGTTTCCGAGCTCCTATAAGCGGCCCTACTCCTTCGACGAGACGGAAAACGCCAATGTGCTCATGCGGGCCGAGGTACTGAACAAGCTCAACTCCCACCGCGGGCCCAAAACCACCGCCGAGCAGGATGCCGAAAACGCCGCCGACGCGGCCGAGGCTACCGAGGAAGGCACCGCCAAACCCAAGGGCAAACGGGCCAAAGCCAGCGCCAAAGAAACCGCCGGCGCCCTTATTATCACCTACCCGGAGGCCCTGTTCGAGAAGGTTATTAACAAGAAAAGCCTGGTAGCAAATACCTTCCTGGTGAAGGTGGGCGACAAGCTGGATGTGAACTTTATCAGCGACATGCTGGCCGAGTACGACTTCGAGCGCTCGGACTTTGTGTACGAGGCCGGGCAGTTTGCCGTGCGCGGGGGCATCGTGGACATCTTCTCCTACGCCAACGAGCTGCCCTACCGCATTGAATTGTTCGGGGATGAGGTGGAAACCATCCGGACGTTTAACCCCGAAAGCCAGCTGTCGGTGGAGAAGCGCCAGCAGGTGAGCATCATCCCGAACGTGCAAACCAAGCTGCTGCAGGAAACGCGGGAGTCGTTTCTGGACTTTATTCCGCGCAGCACCGCCATTTGGGCCAAGGACGTGCGCCAGACCTTGGACGTGGTAGAGGAGTATTTCGACAAGGCCGAGCAGGGCTTCAAGGAGCTGCTGGCCGCTTCGGGCGGCACGCAGGTGGTCAGCAAGCCGGAGGATTTGTTTGAGTCGAGCAAGACGTTTCGGAAGCTGCTGGAAGGGTTTCCGGTGGTGGAGTTCGGCAAGCGCTTCCACTTCAAGGCCGGGGCCGAGGAGTTTAGCTTCAGCGCCAAGCCCCAGCCCAGCTTCAACAAGGACTTCAACCGCCTGGTCAAGAACCTGCACGACAACCAGCAGAAGGGCTACACCAACATCATTGCCGCCGAGCAGGTGCGCCAGGCCGACCGCCTGCGCACCATCTTCGACGAGCTGGACAACAACGTGCAGTTTCAGCACCTGCTGCTGGGTTTGCGCGAAGGCTACATCGACGAGACGCTGAAACTGGTGGTGTACACCGACCACCAGCTGTTCGAGCGCTTCTACCGGGCCCAGGAGACGCGCAAGTTTTCCAAGAAAAAGGCGCTGACTCTGAAGGAGCTACGCACCCTGGTGCCCGGCGACTACGTGGTGCACCAGGACTACGGCATTGCCCGTTTCGCGGGCCTGACGCAGGTGGAAATCAACGACCGGCTGCAGGAGGCCATCCGGCTGGTGTACCGCGACGACGACGTGCTGACCGTCAGCATCCACGCCCTGCACAAAATTGCCAAGTACTCGGGCGCCGAGGGCACGCCGCCCACCATGAGCAAGCTGGGCTCGCCGGAGTGGGAAAACAAGAAAAAGTCGGTTAAGAAGAAGGTCAAGGACATTGCCGCCGAGCTGATCCGGCTGTACGCCAAGCGCAAAACCGCGCCCGGCCACGCCTTCGCCCCCGACTCCTTTATGCAGGCCGAGCTGGAATCCAGCTTCATCTACGAGGACACGCCCGACCAGGCCAAGGCCACCGAGGACGTGAAGCGCGACATGGAGGTGCCCCACCCCATGGACCGCCTGGTGTGCGGCGACGTAGGCTTCGGCAAGACCGAGGTAGCCATTCGGGCCGCCTTCAAGGCCGTGGCCGATAGCAAGCAGGTAGCCATTCTGGTGCCTACTACCATCCTAGCCATGCAGCACTACAAAACCTTCCGGGAGCGGCTAGGCAACCTGCCCGTGACCGTGGAGTACGTGAACCGCTTCAAGAGCACCAAGCAAATCAAGGAAACCCTGGCCCGCGTGGCCGAGGGCAAAACCGACATTCTCATCGGCACCCACCGCCTCACTAACAAGGACGTGAAGTTCAAGGACCTGGGCCTGCTGGTGATTGACGAGGAGCAGAAATTCGGGGTAAAAACCAAGGACAAGCTCAAGGAGCTGAAAGTGAACGTGGACACGCTCACGCTGTCGGCCACGCCCATTCCGCGCACCCTGCACTTCTCCCTGATGGGTGCCCGCGACCTGTCGGTTATTGCTACCCCACCGCCCAACCGCCAACCCGTGCAAACGGAGCTGCACGTCTTTGACGAGACGCTGGTGCGCGACGCCATTGCCCGCGAGCTGAAGCGGGGCGGGCAGGTGTTCTACGTGCACAACCGGGTGAAAGACATTGAGGAGCAGGCCAGCCTGATTCTGCGCCTGGTGCCCGATGCCCGCGTGACCTACGTGCACGGCCAGATGGAGGGCGACCTGTTGGAAAAGCGCATGATGAAGTTCGTGGATGGCGACTACGACGTGCTGGTGAGCACGACCCTTATTGAGTCGGGCCTGGACATTGCCAACGCCAACACCATCATCATCAACCGGGCCCACATGCACGGCCTCTCCGACCTGCACCAGATGCGGGGCCGGGTGGGCCGTTCCAACAAAAAGGCCTACTGCTACCTGCTCACGCCCCCGGTGGCTGGTCTGCCCTCGGACGCCCGCAAGCGCCTGAGCACCCTCGAGGAATTCTCCGACCTGGGCGCGGGCTTCAACGTGGCCATGCGCGACCTGGACATTCGGGGGGCGGGCAACCTGCTGGGCGGCGAGCAGTCGGGCTTTATCAACGACCTGGGCTTTGAAACCTACCACCAGATTCTGGACGAGGCGGTGCAGGAGCTAAAGGAAACCGAGTTCCGCGACCTGTTCCTCGGCGACCCGACCCAGCGCCTGCAGGAAGCCGCCGGCACCAGCGGCCCCAAGGAGTGCAACATCGAGACGGACCTGCAAGTCCTGATTCCGGACCGCTACGTGAGCAACGTGTCCGAACGACTGCAGCTGTACAGCAAGCTCGACCGGGCCAAAAACCCCGAGGAGCTGCGCAAGGTGCTCACCAGCATGGTGGACCGGTTCGGTCCGCTACCTCCCGAAGTAGAGCAGCTGGCCGACATCGTGCGCCTGCGCTGGCAGGCCTGCCAGGCCGGCTTCGAGAAGCTGACGCTCAAGAAAAACCTGCTCAAAGGCTTCATTCCGGCCACCAACAACGAGCCCTACTTCCAGAGCGACACCTTCGGCAACATCCTCAGCTACGTGCAAACCCACCCCCGCTCCGCCTCCATGAAGGAGCGCAAGGAGCAGCTTATTCTATCGGTGGAGGAAGTGAAAAGCGTCCAAGCCGCCAAGCGTATTCTCAGCGAGTTGGGCAGTGAGGAGAAGGTAGGGGTGTAAAATGCGAAGGGTGAGTTATTAGGGTGATGAGTTATTATTGGTTCGATGGCGAAGATTGAAGAGGAGTCATCATGTTTATCCCCGAATCAATAAGGCTTAATCAATGCCTTTGGCAAAACCCCAAAACCTTTTTAGCAAATTGCATTTGCACTCACAAATAACAATCCCCAAGTATTCATCTCACAAGTCATTACATCAATAAAGCAAAACCGCTATGAATTTCATTTCTCGCAAAGAATTTAAATCATTAACTCCTTTTGAATGGAATGATATTGCTCCACTATCAATAATAACTGGCCTTAATGGCGTTGGCAAAACCCAATTATTACACTTAATGCAATCCGCTTTCTACAATTCTACCCAGGGAGGCACCAATCAAACTGATAATGAAGTTTTTTTTGAAAATTATACACCAACTTCTAATAATTTATATGTAAGAGACTATAATTATGGATTTTCAGAGAATTCATTTAGCTTTTACGGTCTAAACTTTCTTACAAATGCTATTTATGAACATTGCTTTTTAAACAAACATATTCAGCAATATCAAGGAAAAAATAGCTATGGCATGCAAGGATTTATAGACAACTATTTTGACAAAAACGAATCAAATATTCAAGAATGGGAAGCAAAAAATATGCTAAATAGGTTTATAAATGTAGTAATGAATAAACCGAATGAAATAAAAGAATATATTATTGAAAAATCCAATAAAGAACAGAGCAAAATTAAACGTGATGACATTGCTATAAATTTACCTGTGCACATTTTTTTACAAGATAGAGATCTTGCAAGGAACGATGGTACAGATTTTCTATTTTTTATGCATCAATATAAAAAGGTTGCGTTAAAAAAACAGGGCGTCGAATCCGATGGAAACCAAATTACACCTTGGAGCATTTTAAATGAGGTAATTGAAGCAACTAATTTGCCATACATTGTCAATGAACCATCAGCCGAAGAAATGGAGAAAATATTTTCTAGTCCTTTTTCCAGGGTTGACAATGACGCCTATAAGGTTAAATTACTGCATCGGGATAATCAAACAGAAATAGGTTTTCATGATCTTTCATCGGGAGAAAAAGTACTTATGTCATTAGCTTTAACATTATTTTTTTCTCAGGAAATTGGCAGTCAACAACAATTAATGTTATTAGATGAACCTGATGCCCATCTACACCCTTCAATGGCCAAATTATTTTTCAACGTAATATACGATGTTTTAATTAAAAACCACGGAACTCAGGTAGTAATGACTACCCATTCAGCTTCTACAATATCATTAGCACCTGAAGTTCTAGATTGCGGAATTTATGTACTAGGAAAAGGGCCAACATCAATCACAAAAGTTGGCAAACAGACTGCGATAGACATTTTATCAGAAGGTCTGATATTAGTCACGCCGTATACCAAGTACATTTTAGTAGAAGGAATCAATGACAAACCCTTCTTTGAATCAATATATAAAAAATTATCAGACAATAAATTAATAAATCCTACAACATACCTTGCATTTGTCCCTGGAACTGGAAAAGGCAGCGTAAACCACTGGTCAACTGGATTAAGAAACTCTGGGCTTGGTGAAGTTGTTAAAGGAATTATAGATAGAGATAATGGAAATACAGAATCCCCAGGTGTACATCTCCTAAAAAGATATAGTATAGAGAATTATTTACTTGATCCTATTTTTGTTTTATGCGCAGGCAATAGAATCCCTGACTCTATTCCGAAATACGGCTTTACAAGCGGAGATGAGGAAAAAATAAAAGGTTTTACACAGATACAATTACAAGATATAAGCGATAAAATACTTGAAATAGTGGAAAATAATTTACCATCTAAATTACTACCCTTGACTAGCCATGACAAAGAAATTATTGACACCGAGTATAGCAAAGGCATAGTTTTAAGATACCCTAGATGGTTTTTAGAAAAAAGAGGAAAGGATCTATTAGGCGTTTTTCAACAACAGTTCGGACCTACAATTGACCATAGATCTTTAACTTTGGCTTTTAAGCGCCTCGATTTAATCCCTAAAGACTTAATTAGTCTATTCCAAAATCTACAAGCTTAATTACAAGCTACAGTCTTTACTTATACACGTAAAAAGGCTAACCTTCTACCAAGCTCGAACTACAAACTCGCGCTTAGTAGAAGGTTTAGCGTAGCAGCAACTATGATATAGTAGCAAGACAAGAGTTTATGAACAGTCCTAGACGCTACTCCTAAGTTCAGTTTAACTAAATTACTGCTTAGCGTGTGCTTAATTGAACAGAATAAACAGCTAAGACGCATGAACAACTCAGACCTTACCCGTCTGCATTTTTTGAAAACCACTACCGCCACCAAAGCCAACCTGAAGGGCTTGCTCCACCTTGGCTACGGAGGTGGCCTAGAGGCATACAGCTACCACTCGGCTTTCAGCACCGACATGATGAGCTTATCGTGGAACCGGCCGTTGCGCAGGCACGCTTCGCGTAGGCGGCCCTCTAGCTTGAAGCCGGCTTTGGCGTAGGCTTTTACCCCACCTACGTTGGGCTCCGATACGGTGAGCATAATGCGGTTGAGGTGGAGCTCGGTGAAGCCCAGGGCCAGCACTTGCTTCGTGACTTCGGTGCCCACACCCCGGCCCCAGTGGGCTTTCTCCCCAATGAAGATGAAGTACTCGCCCGATTGGTTGAGCCGCGAGATGCCGGAGATGCCCGCGTAGCCAATCAGCTCCTGGGTATCGGTGGTGAAGATGCCCCGGTTAAGGCTGCTGTCGTCGCGGAGGGTGCAGGCAAACCAGGCGTCAATCTGGGCCGGCGTGGTCATGATCTGGAACGCCGAGAGGGAATACTCGATGACTTCGGGGTCGGCAATCCACCGGTAGAAGTGCGTTACGTGTTCCGGTTGCAGAGGGGCTAGCGTAATCATGGGCCAGTTTTGAGCGAATGTAAGGCTCGGGGTAATGGCTTACGCCCCATTCTATTTTGGTTTTGCCGGTGGAGTAGTATTTGCCTTGCTGCAACCCGCGCCAGAGAGTTTCCCAGGTGCCGGCAATGGTATTGGGGTTGTGGGGGAGGCCGCTGAAATGTTGGGGGCTCACCCGGGGGTAGGCGGCTTGGATAGCGGCCCGGTCGCCGAGAAACCACGCTTCCAATTTCTGCACGGCCAGCTGGGTTAGGATGCGGAAGGGCTGCCCCAAAGGCACTGCTCGGCGCTCAGGCCCAACGCTAAACTTCCCTACCCCTGTTCAACCAACAAGCCACCCCGAAAACGGGGTGGCTTGTTGGCTTTTCCACAGACAGAGGGGTAGCAAGCCAAACTAGTTCTGTTGCTTGCGCTGGCGGTTTTCCTGCTTAATGCGCTTTTTCACACCATCGTCCACGCCCTGGCCGGTGGGCACGGGCTGGTACAGGGAGCTGGGGGTAGCGGGCGCAGGTGGGGCCGTTTTGATTTGGTAGCGGTGGGCAACATTGGCCGAGATTCGCTCGGTGAAGTGGGGCAGCAACTGGTGAGAGAAGGAGGCGCCGCGGGCTTTCCAGCCCACCGGCAGCTCCTGCCGGGGCCGCACCGAGGAGCGCACCATAGCATTTACTACTTTACTGGGCGGGTCCATGGCGGCCATGCGCGGGGTGCCGCCGCTGTAGTTGGCCGCGTGCCCCCAAAACGGGGTGTCCACGGCCCAGGGCTCAATAGTCACCACTTTGATGTTCTGGTAGCCCTGCAAGCGCAGCTCCTGGTTTAGGGCCTGATCCAGGTTGCGGATGGCGCCTTTGGTGGCGGCGTACACGGCGTGGTAAGCCAGGGGCACTTTGCTTTCTACCGAGCCCAGGTTTAGGAGCGTGCCGCTGCTCTGCTTCTGGAATATCCTGATGGCGGCCTGGCTGCCGTACACTACGCCCTTCAGATTCACGTCAATCAGGCGGGAGTAATCGGCCAGCGGAATTTCCCAAAACCGCCCGATGCCACCTACCCCCGCATCGTTCACCCATACATCTACCCGGCCAAATTGCTGCAGGGCGGCATCGGCCAGGCGTTGTACCTGCTCGGGCTGGCTGATATCGGTGGTAACCACCAGGGCCTGGCCGCCGGCAGCGCGGATGTTGCCGGCTACTTCTTCCAGCACTTCGGTGCGGCGGGCGGCTAGCACCACGTTGGCTTTCATGGCGCCCAATTGCTCGGCCATGCCGCGGCCAAAGCCGCTGGAAGCCCCAACAATAACGTAGGTTTTGCCCTGCACCTGCTGCCGCACGGCCGCGCCCGGCTTGGAGGTAGCGCAGCCACCCAGCCACCCTCCCAGCAGCAACAGCAGCCACGCCACCAACGGCCGGTAAGGCAACAAGGAAACGGGGCGAGAGGCCGACCGACAAGACGCAGGTTCGGTGGCGCCAAGCTGGCGCTGAGGTAGGAGCTGGTTCATAGTAAAAGAAGCTAGCGAAGCAGAAGTTGCGGCTATTTCCTACGGTAGCTTACCCGGCTTTGATATGGCCCAGCTTTCTGAAAAAGGCCTTTCGGGTAGCAAATACCCGGGCACATGAACATACCCGCGCCCCCGCTTCAGAGTAACCGTTGAGCTACTCTGGGGCGGGGGCGCGGGGTATAAACAGCTACGCCGGACGGCGGGCCAGCAGCGCAGTGCCTCGCCGCCCGAAGGCTTACCAGCGGCTCAGTTAGGTAGGCGCTACACGTGCGGGCGGCGGGAAATCCACTCGGTGGCCTCGCGGGCTACCAGGGCCTGAAACGCCTCCATATCGGCGGGCTTCAGCGTGTCGCCCGACGACTTTTCGTAGATGTCCCGGATTTTGTCGGCCAGGTGCTTGGCCTTTTTCGGCAGGTCTTTCTCCTGAATGTTTTCCTCGTCCAGCAAACGAAAAAGTTCTTCTTTGGGAATTGGGGAGAGGCCGCCGGGAGCTACCCAGCCGCTACCAGCATCAGAGGCGGAAGATGAAGCCATGATAAGAGAGTGTAGTGAAAGAAAGGGTAAAGAGAAAAACCTGTTTGCGGCACCTGGCCAGAGCTGCCTTATGGCCGCCTCCCCGGCTACGTCGGGTTAAGTAATTATGGGCCCGTCCTGCTACGTTTTGGCGCCGGGCGCAAAGCCGACCTTAAAGCAGAAAGCTCGGCTGGGCGGGTATGCTCGTACCTTCTCCACCTAACCAAAGGTTAGGCTTGCGGGCGGGCTTGCGGAAAATGCTCCTGCAGGATGGCGGTAACCTTTTCCTGATTCAGCGGCTTGCTGATGTAGCCCGCCACGGGCAAGCTCTTGGCTTGGGCTACGTCGCGGGAGTGCAGGGAGGTAGTGAGCAGCACAATGATGACCTGACGGTGTTGCATCCAGGTCAGTTGCTGGTAGGCATCCAGGAACTCAAAGCCACCCATAACGGGCATGTTGATATCCAGGAAAATCAGCACCGGGCAGCTGGGTGTGGCGTTTTGGCAGTGGTGTTGCAGCAGCTCCAGGGCTTCCTTGCCGTTGAGGGCTACTAGGAGCTTGTCCGCTACGTTGAGTTTTTTCAGTAAAAGCTCATTCAGGAAATTGGTAGTTGCGTCATCATCAACTAGTAGAACACTTGCAAGCCTGTTCATAGGCACCACGTATAGAAAACAGCCCGCCAGGGACCGAGGAGTTGTACATGCACTGAAACCCAGCTGATTAGCCAGGGCTCAACATCTTTTGCGCGCTGGGGGTAGGCCAGGCAGGGGGCAGGGCTAGCCGGCTTTAGGCGGGCTGCCCTACCGTCCAGCCGGCCCGCGGAACGGCCGGGCGCGGCGGGCCGGGCACCATGCGGTCAGCTATGGCGCCGGCCACAAAGGCATAAATGCCCTTGTGCACCAGGTCAATTACCTGCTCGTCGCGGGGCCAGGTCCAGGGTAGGGCGCCCACGCCGGTAGCGTTTTCCAGGGTCTGGTCGTTGAGCAGGCGCAGGTTCAGAAACAGAAAGGAGCCTACCGCCCCCCGGACGCCCCGGGCGGCCATCAGGCCCCGCACGGCGCCCAGCACGATGCCCTGGCCCCAGTGCATGGTCCAGTTCAGAGCCAGGCGCTGCTCATCGGGCTTGTGAGGCAGGCCCAGCAGGCGCTCCAGCGTGTGGGCCGGCACGTAGGAGTCGGGCCGGCGGGTGAAGCGCTGCTCTATCTTTTCGGCTATGGTCATGGCGGCTACTCCGGCCGCACCGGCCAGTATTCCCCAGCCGGCGGCTTGACTTACTTTCATCAGATGAAGTGGTAAAATGGGCGGCAGCCGCCCCGGTGAACTACACAGACCCGAGGAAGCCGGCCTTCCGCCCCTCCTCCCCCACGACTGCCCTGGTGTACGCCTACGCGCTACCGCCCGGCTCGGTTATGCACGAGCTTGGGGGTAGCAGCCCTAGCGCTGAGCTTGTCAAACTGGCCTTTTGGGCTCCGGCAGGACCCCGCCCCATTACTTTCGGCCCGGGTTGTATCTTGTCCCCCTTTCTGCGCTGATTCTCCCTTTCCTCTCCTCCCCAAGTGCCCGCAGGCAGCGGCATGGCGGCGGAACTTGCTGCTTTCCTTCCATGAATCACCTTGTATATATGAGCCGGGCGGTGCGCCCCCTGTCCGACGACGATTTGAAGGCCCTGCTGGAGCAGTGCCGCCGCGACAATGCCCAGCACGAGGTGACGGGCGTTCTGTTTTATAGCCACGGCAACATTGCCCAGCTAATTGAGGGCGACCCGGCCATTCTGGAGCCGCTCTACGAAAAGATTTCGCGCGACGGACGCCATTCCAACGTGGTGCAGCTCGTGAATAAGCCCATTGCCAGCCGCAGCTTTGCGGAGTGGTCGATGGCTTTTCACCCCCTCGCGGAAGAGGGTTTCAAGGCTCTGGAGGGCTTTTTTCTGCCCCAGCATGCACCTTCCACGCCCGACACCATGAGCATTGCCGACGCCCTGATTGTGGACCTCGTGCGCCAGGCCGTGTTTGGCCCCAGTGAGCCTACAGAGGCCCTACCCGGCCCGGCCCGTCAGTAGTTTCCCGCCCCCGCTTCCCGCCCCTCCTCCTCCGCCCGCCCCACTCCACCTCATGCGCGAACAGCAGCTTCAATCCATTCTTCGGCACATGCCTGCGGGTATTGCTACCCTGCTGGGCCCGGAGTTGCGCTACGGATTCGTGAATGAGGCCATGCAGGCCTTACTGGGCGGCAACACGCCCGAAGGCGAGCCCCTGGCAACGCACCTGAGCACCCTGGAGGCCGACCTGCTGGAGGTGATGCAGCAGGTGTACCAGTCGGGGCGGCCGTACGTGGCCAAGTCCTATTCCCTGCCCCTGGCCGCTACTGACGACAGCCCACCCACACCGCGCTACTTCGACCTGGCCCTGGAGCCCCTGCACGACGAAAACGACCAGACTCTGGGGCTGCTGCTGTTTGCCGTGGACGTGACGGCCCAGGAGGAAGCCCGGCAGCGTGCCCATGAGCTGGCCCTGGAAACCCGCCGCCTCGATGCCCGCCTGCGCGTGCTCACCGAAACGGCCCCGCTAATCACCTTCACAGTGGATGCCACCGGGCAGCACGAGTACGTGAGCCCGCAGTGGTACTACTTTACCGGCCAGCCCCCCACGGCCGATGTCAACGCCATCTGGCCCCTGCTCATCCACCCCGACGACCGGCTGCGCGTGCTCTACCAGTCGGATACGGCCCGGGCCAACGGGGTAGGCTGGAACTACGAATACCGCCTGCGCCGCCACGACGGCCAGTACCGCTGGGTGTTGAGCCGCGCCCTGCCCGAGCTGCACGCCCCCGACAAGCCCGTGTTCTGGCACGGCGCCGTAACGGAGGTGCACGACCAGCGTGAGTTGGCCGAAGCCCTACGCCGGGGCGAGGCGGAATTGCGGTTTCTGGCCGATAGTATCCCGCAGCTTATCTGGACGGCCACCGCCGAGGGCTTCATCGACTACTACAACCAGCACACATCGGAGTACACCGGCCTTTCTGCCCAGGAGTTAGGCCCTACCGGCTGGATATCCCTGCTGGAGCCCCGCGAGCAAGCCGCCGCTGCCCGGCGCTGGGTGCAGTGCGTGGGAACCGGCGAAGACTACGAGGGCATTTATCAGATGCGCCGCCACGACGGGCAGTACCGCTGGCACATCATCCGGGCCCGGCAGCTGACCGACACCCGCGGCCCGCGCTGGTTTGGCGCCTGCACCGACGTAGACGACCAGCACCGCCTGCGCGAGGTACTGCAAACCCAATATGACGAGCTGGCCCGCACCAACCGCGACTTGGACACGTTCGTGTACACCGCCTCCCACGACCTCAAGCAGCCCCTGTTTAACCTGCGCGGCCTCTTCGACGAGCTGCGTCGCGTGGCTACCTTCTCCGACCCCGAGCAGGAAGTGCTGATCCGGATGGTAGACGAAGCGCTGGGGCAGTTTGAGGGCACCCTGCAGGATCTGGCCGCTACCGTACAGAGCCAGCGGGAACTAGCCGCCCCCACCGAAACCCTGGATTTGCGCAGCGTGGCGGAAGAAGTACTGCTGGGCCTGCGCGCCCAAGTTGAGGAACTTCAGGCTGTAGTGGAGCTGCATATGAGCGAGGCGCCTACCCTGACCTACGGGCGCGCGAACCTGCGCTCCGTGCTGCACAACCTCATCAGCAATGCCCTTAAGTTTGCGCACCCTGAGCGCCCCCCGCACATACTAGTGCGCAGCAGCCTGTCAGAGACCGGTCAGCCCCAACTGCTTGTGCAAGACAATGGCCTGGGCATGAACCTGCAGACCGAGCCTACCCCGGCGTTTCATAATTTCGAGCGCCAGCACCCGCGCATACCGGGGGCCGGCGTGGGCTTGTACCTCGTGCAGCGGATTGTGGACAGCCGGGGCGGGCATCTGGCCGTCACCAGCAACGTGAACGAAGGCACCGCTTTCCTGGTGCACTGGTTTGAGTAACGACCTAGCTGAACGGGCAGGACAGCACTTATTTTCAGCTTTCAGATGCAGCCTGCTGCAGTCGGGATTGGCTGTTGCTGCTGTTGCTACTGTGCGTTTAGCTTGGGACGGGTAGAAACCAGCCCCCACCAGCCGCCAGCGCAATGTGCACCGGCTGGCCTGACTCCAAACGGTTTGCCGGTACTCTAATGGTGACCAACGTTTTAACTAGCCGGACATCCAGCTCTGCGTAGCTTCCAAAATACCGGACGGCCGTAACGCGGCCCGCTACCCCTCCGGCCCCGGCCTCTACCACCTGAAAAGCCTCCGGACGAACCAGCAGACGCTGGCCCGCCCGCATGGGTTGGCCAGCGGTGGCCAGCAGAGCCTTCGCGGCGGCACTCGTGAGCAGACTGTAGCCCCCAAACAGGCCCGCTACGTACTCCGATACGGGTTGTTGATACACCTGAGTTGGCCGGCCCTGCTGCACTAGGCGCCCCTCGTGTAGTACCAGAATCTCATCGGCCCAGGACAAGGTATCCAGCGGGTCGTGGGAGATGAGCGTGCACGTGATGCCGAGCTGGTCGCCGAGGTCCTGGATTACGGCTTTTAACAGGCGTTTGTGGCCCATGTCGAGGTTGGAGAAGGGCTCGTCCAGGAGTAGCAGCTTGGGAGAGGCGAGCAGCAGGCGGGCCAGGGCAATGCGCTGCCGCTCCCCGCCGGACAGCTGGTCGGTGCGCCGCTGGGCCAGGTGGCTGATGCGGCAAACCTCATAGAGACGCTGGGCCGCCGCTTCGGGCAGCTTGTTGGCGTAGCGCAACACCTGCTCCACGCGCAAAAACTTGGGCAGCTCAAACTGCTGCGACAGGTACGCAATGCCCGGGTGGCCGGGCATCAGTTGCTCGGCTGGGCCTTTCACGCGCGCATCCTCTAGCCACACCTCCCCAGCCGTGGGCTGCACCAATCCGGCAATGATTTGCAGCAGGGTGCTTTTTCCCGCCCCGGTTTCGGCGGCAATGGCTACTTTCTGAAACGGCTGCTGCGTAAAGCTGACCTCGTGCACGGCAAACCGCTCCCGCTCCTGCAAACTAACCCCGGAAACGCGCAACAAACTCATGGCAGCAGAAACAAGCATGGCCCGCCCCGGCAGCCACTAGCCGTAGCTTGCCCCGGCGGCAAAAACAACCCGAACCGAAAGCCATGCACCGTGGCTCCCGCTCCGAGGGGCCGAAGATAAGCACACCGGAGCGCCGGACGTTTAAGCCCGAGGCTCGCCCGCAAAAAAGGCGCCCGGCATATGCCGGGCGCCTTTCAGTACGCTGGTCAGTAAGCCGCAGCTTAGCTATTGCGCTGGTTGTAAGTCGAGTCCGTATCGGTGTTGGTGGTGCCGCCGCTGAGCCGCTCCACGTCTACCTCGGTTTTGCGTACCGTGTCGCGGATAGTTTCTTCGCGCTCGGTTACTTCTTTACCCAACGAAATTTCTTCTACCACGCGGGCTTCTTTGCCCACTACGGCACGCTCAGCGCTTTCCGTAATTTCAATTTCCCCTTCCTTGAAGGCAGCAAAGTCGGCTTCCGTGGCGGGGCGGTTAACGGGGCGACGCTCTACATTCACGTGCTCTTCGCGCAGACGCACGTTGGCTTCTACCGGGCGCTCCACAATGCGGCTGCGCAGGCGGGCACCGCCGGTTTGCTCCACCCGCTTGCCTACTTGCAGGTTTTCCTCAATTACCTGAGCAGTAGTGCCGGTTTCAGTGGTGCTGGCCGTGGTGGCGGCCCCGGTTGCCCCGTAGCTATTGCCGTACTGGTAGCCCGTCTGGCCGGCCCGCTCATCTACATCAATAGCCCCGGCTTCGTCGAGAATTTCGGCGGCGCGCTGGGCATTTTCGGCCGAGTGAGCATGCACCGTTACAACCGAGCCGCTGTTGCGGGCCACGTGCGAGTACCGACGGCTATCCTCAGAATCGTCGCCTCCGAACAGGTTGCTGAAGAAATTGCTAATACCGTCGCCGGCTTTTTCAGCCGTTCGACCGGCGGCATCGGCGGCACCCTCTACGGCCGTGCCACTGTTGTTCTGGTAGTTGCTGCTACCGCCCTGCGCGCTGCTGTAGCTGCTGCTGGAGGCTACGTCAACGGATTCAGTGCTGAAGCCGGCGGCGGCTAGGCGTTGGGCTGCTTGCTGCGCTTCGGCAGCCGATTCGAAAATTCCTACTACTGTCTGGTTCATAGCGTTCAGGAGAGTTTGGGTGAAAATGGGTAATAAGTAATTTAAGAGGCAGGTGTTGAAGCCGTTGGGGGAATGATGGTGCCGGGTGCCGGCTCGCGGGTAACCTGCACCGATTCCTGGCGCAGCACCACGCGGTGGCTTTCCTGAGTTGGTACCTGATGCTTGGTGATGTGCAGTTCTTCGACCACCAGCATGCGTTTTACGACCACCTCGCGCACCACCGGAATTACCATGGTGTCGCCTTCGTAGCGCACGCCGGGTAGGGTAGCACCATCGGCTACGTACTGGTTAACAGGTACCCGCTCTACCTGCACCTCGTCGTGCAGCAGGGTGAAGTTTAGGGCCTCCTCGTGCTCCTCCACGGTTTTTGTGAGGTGCACGCGGCCCGTTTCCACCATCTCCCGCCCAACAACGGCGTGCTCCTCAATAACGGGGAGAACCAGGGGGGCGCCGGCAACGGGTTCTGAAAGCCGGGAAGTAGATTCAGGCGTGGGAGTGGAGCTCGTGTTCATAGGGCCTTGTGTACGCCCCTGTTCCGGCCGTGTTGCTACTGCAGAGCTAGGTTTTCAGCCCGTATAATTATGGCTTTTATAATTATCTTCCTCTAACCCAACCTTTTACAAATTGGTCATTTGCAACGGATCAGCCCTACCTACCGGCTTCCCGCACGATATACTCAGGAGCTTTAAATTGTATTAAATAAACAAAAAATTGCCGTTTAAATTATCAGGAATGTCCTGCTTGTGGCCACATCTTAGGCAGTAGTCTGCTTACAAAGACAGCACAACGCCATGAAATTGTTGGTCATGCTGAGGCGCAGCCAACGCACCTGGCGTGCTGCTGTAAGATAATTCCCCAACGATTCGAGCAGGCTGCTTCAACAAGCAAGCGACAGATCAAGCAGGATAGAATAAGGTGGCTGCCTCCCGACTTACTCTGGCAGGCAGCATCTTGCTTACCTACATATGGACCAACTCAGCGACAGGAGCCACAAAAAACGCCCTGCCTTGTGGCAGGGCGTTTCCTGGAACCAGCAGCGCGAAGGCAGCCTTACTTTTTCTCCTCCACCGGAAATTTGTCGAGGATGTCCTTGGCGGCTTTGGCAAACTCCTCACCGAGGCGGGCGGGGTTGCCTACGGGGTCGGCCACGGAGCCACGCCACACTAGGTTGCGGCTGCGCGCATCAATGATATCCAGAATCATAGTGCCCTCCTTGTAGGTTTCGGTGCGGTAGCCGGTGTTGTAGTAGGGCGAGGTGTACCAGTAGCCGTAGTTGATAGGAATAAAGCGCCCCCGGTACGACATGGCGTAGGGAAAAGCGTAGTTTGGGGCCGGGGGGTTGGCCACCGTGCGCTCAGCTTCCTCAATGTAGAGGTGGTAGGTCAGGTAGAAGTCGGGGCGGGCGTTGCCGGCTACGGGCCGGATGCCGCGCTTGGCCATTTCGTTGTTAATGGCGTTCTGGATGATTTCGTCGTTGAGGGTGCTCTTGTAAATGGGGTTTTGCGAGTCGGCAGACTTCACGTCGGTTTTGGCCCAGGCGTAGGTGCGGTAGCGGCTGAAATCAGTGCCGGGTTTCTGCTGCACGGCCACAGGTGAGGAGCAGTTGCTCACGAGTGCCAACAGAAAAAGGAAGGCTGCAATTAGGGTAGGTTTCATCAGGTTTTACGTAAATGAAAGGCATAGAATGAACTCGCTATACCCTGCCGACGGCCCGGAAGTTGCGGCGCCGCTGCCGGGCAGCTCAGCATTTTTATTCTGTAGCTCAACTGTTTAGCCATTGTTTCTCACTGCCCAACCTAGCCAACAGCGCCCCCGAGAGTCCACTCCCTACCCCTGCCTTTCTCTCGGAAGCCGGATGCTACTCCCGCCACTTGCAACAGCACTTGCACTCTGAAAACCCGCGAGTTATAGGCTTCGGCGGAGCTGGTTACCAGCTTGGGCAGCAGTCTTTCCGTGAAGCTGAGCCATAACCTTTAGGCTCAGGGGTTGGTTTCTACCTACTTCCCGGCGGCATACTCGCTGGCATATTCGAGCCATCTTTCTTCTTTTCCATGGAATACACTGAATTAGGCAACTCCGGAGTCCGGGTTTCGCGCATTACGTTTGGCAGCTGGGCGGCCGGCGGCTGGATGTGGGGCGGCACGGAGCAAAACGACGCCGTGGGCGCCATCCGGGCCTCTTTTGAGCTGGGCGTGACCAGCATCGACACGGCCCCCATTTACGGGCAAGGCCTGAGCGAGGAAATTGTGGGCGAGGCCATCAAAACCCTGCCCCGCGACCAGGTCCAGATCCTGACCAAGTTTGGCATGCGCTGGGACGAGCAGAAGGGCGACTTCGGCTTCAAGAGCAAAAACAACCAGGGCCAGGACATTGACGTGTACAAGTACGCGGCCCCGGCCAGCATTATGAAGGAGTGCGAGGACAGCCTGCGCCGCCTCGGCACCGACTACATTGACCTCTACCAGATTCACTGGCCCGATAAAACCACGCCCATTGCTGAGACCATGGAGGCCGTGCAGCGCCTCGTGGAGCAAGGCAAAGTGCGCGCCATTGGGGTCAGCAACTACTCGGTGGCCCAGATGCAGGAAGCCGAGCAGGTAGTCAACTTGGCCTCTAACCAAGTGCCCTACAGCATGGTGCGCCGCGACATTGAGAAAGACGTGGTGCCCTATTGCCTGGAGCACAACAAGGCTATTCTGGCCTACAGCCCCATGCAACTGGGCCTGCTCACCGGCAAAATCAAGCCGGGCCAGCACTTTGACGCCAGCGACCTGCGCGCCACGCACCCGTTGTTTAAGCCCGAATTCGTAACCCGCGTGAATGCGTTTCTGGATAAGATTCGACCGATGGCGGAAGGCAAAAACGCCACCCTGGGTCAGCTGGTGCTGCGCTGGACGCTGGCGCAGCCCGGTATTTCAGTAGCGCTGGTGGGGGCCCGCAACGCCGAGCAGGCCGTGCAGAACGCCCACGCCATCAACGTGCAGCTTTCGCCCCAGGAGGTCGACTTCATCAGCCAGCAGTTAGAGCAAGTGCAAGGGCAGCCGGCTTAGCTTTTTCTGGTTTCAACAAACAAAAACCGCTGCCCACGTGGGCAGCGGTTTTTGTTTGCAACCTATCGGGTGCTTGCGGCCTCTACCAGTTACCCCTTATCCTTTTCTTTCACTTATTACTTCTATGCGTACACCTTTCCTCATTGCGTGTGTAGCCGGCCTGGGTGTACTGGGCAGTTGTCAGGACAAAGAAAACAGCGGAAAGGCTGCCCTAACCGGCACCCGCTGGATGCTGGTGCAGGTAGAGGACACGCCCTTGACCATCTCCAGCTACTCCGATACGTACCGCTCCTACCTGCAATTCACCGAGGACAACCGCACCGAGGGCCTAGGGCCCTGCAATTCCTTTGGTGGCTCTTATACCCTGGGCGCTTCGGGAGGTGCGCTGCGCATTAGCGAGCAGGCGGCTACCAGAATCAACTGTGCAGCGCTGGGCATAGAAACGCTGTATCTGAACGCGCTGCCCCGTACTGTAGGCTACGAAATCAAAGACCGGGAGCTGCGCCTTTTTGATGCGAGCAACTCCTTAAAGCCCCTGCTGCTGTTCAGGGCCGCTGAATAAGCAACACCAAAAAAGGCTACCCTCAAACCGGAGGGTAGCCTTTTTACTTTATAAGCGAATGAAACGCTGGTGAGCGAAGCGCTTTAGCAGGGGCTGCCGTCGAGGCCACAGGCGGCCCCGTTGGCGCCGGCCAGCTGCACCGGCTGCGGGCGCGACTCTTCCCACACTTTCTCCAGCACTTCCTGAAACAGCTCGGTAGGCTGGGCGCCAGATACCGCGTACTTATCATCAAAAACGAAGTAAGGCACCCCGCGCACGCCAATCTGGCGGGCCTGGTACTCATCGTGGCGCACCTCCTGGCCAAACTGCTCGGAAGCCAGCACCTGTTCTACCTCGGCGGCAGGCAGGCCCAGGTCGGCGGCCAGGCGAGTGAGGGTAGGCCCGTCGTTAATATCTTCGCCTTCTTCGAGGTAAGCTTTAAACAGGCGTTCCTTGGCGGCATCCTGCCGGCCGTGCTGGGCGGCCAGGTGCACCAGGCGGTGAGCCCGGAACGTATTGGCCGGCACGGCCCGGTCGAAGTCGAAAGCCAGGCCTTCCTGGGCGGCCATCTGGGTCATGTTGGCGCACATCTGGCGAGCCCACGCCTCGGTGTTGCCGTATTTGGCGGCCAGGCGCTGGTACTGGCTTGCGTTGGGCTCGGGTTTGGCTTCGGGGTCCAGCTCGAAGCTGCGCCACTGAATTTCCACGGCATTGGCGTGGGGAAACGTGGCCAGGGCCTTTTCCAGGCGCCGCTTGCCGATGTAGCAGAACGGGCACACAATGTCGGACCAGATTTCTATTTTCATGTCAGCAGAAGTTTACGAGTTCAGGCGGGTATAAGCCGCGGGGGCGGCAAAAGGTTTCGCGGCCTGCACCGGCTCCACTTACCTCGTTTCCTACGCTTGGCGCAGGGTGAAAAGCCAGTGTTTCTGCCGCCGCAGTACATGCAGTATTTCTATTGGTTACTTGCCACGGCAGGTGCCGGATTGCGGGCCGCCTAACTATTCCACATGCTTTTGCACTCTTTCGACGCGTACCTGGAGGCCGGAGGCCCGAGCTTCATGCCCACCCAAATAGTAGTGGTGCCACCGCTGGTTCTGGCCGCTCTGGGCGGCAAAAGCACCAAACGGGTGGTAGGCACCCTCAATGGCCACCCCGTGCGGCTCAGCCTGCTGCCTCAAACCGGCGGGGGGCGCTACCTCATGCTTAACAAGGACCTTTGCCAGGCTGCCGACGTGCAGGTAGGGCAGCACCTCCGGCTGTGCCTGGCGCCCGACCCCGAACCGGACCGCGTTGACCTTCCCGAGGAATTAGCCGAAGCCTTTGCCGCCTGGCCCGAGGCGGAAACTCACTTTGCGCGGCTTTCGGGAAGCATGCGGCGGGCCGTGGCCCACCACATCAGCACCGGGCGGCAGGCGGAAACCCGGGCCCGCCGGGCCGTGGAAATAACGGAGCGCCTGGCCCTGGGGGCGCACCCTTTCCGCAAGCTGTAGCTCCCCTCGCTACTTGGTCAGGATAATGCTGACTACCTTACCCGGGCCGTCGACGGTAAACTTGCAGTCGTTGAAATCGGGTGGGGCCAGGCGAGGACGCACGTTGTTGGAAAAGGCAAAGGGCTCCGTCGGGATACCCATAAAGTTCTTGTCCAACTTATCGTTGTTGTTGGTATCCTGGGTAATGGCCACGGCCCACTCGCCGGCCGGCAGCTCTACGGGCAAGCTTACCTGCCGCTGCCCGGAGGGCTTTACCACCCGCATAAAGGCGTAGCCGCCCTTGGCCAGAAATTTCTCCCGCACATTGTAAAAGTAGAGCTTCACGGTGGCGGAAGTAGAAGCCAGGGCCGATACTACCACCGTCACGGAAGTGGGGCCGCCCGCCGCCAGGCAAGCCGTTGGAGTAGCCAGTCCCAGGGCACAAATGGTGGTCAGGCAGAGGTGCTTCAATAGGTGCATAGCAGAAGGTAGGCAATAGAACAATGTCAGCCCAACACCGCTCGTTTAAAAATAATTACCCCGGCCCGCCATTTCCTTTCTTCCATTTCGTCTGGTTTTCAGCCCGAAACCTGGCTAGTTCTTACGCCTGACCATAACCGGCCGGTTGGGGTAGCTGCGGCAGGAAGCAGCAGGCCTGGCTCAGGGAAGCGTAGTAGCTGACACTCAGGCGGTAGGCACCGTGGGTGGCATTGCGCGAATACTGCTGAATGGCAATCTGACCGAACACGTTTTCGGGCCCCAGAAAGCCCAGGTGCCGAATGCCAGCGGCGTGGGCCCGGCGGTTCCAGTCGGTGGCGGCCCAGTGCTGGTCGGCGGGAAGCATGGCCCCAAACTGTCGGGTATCCGACAGCCAGCCGAGAGTAGGATATTGCGCCCGGTGTTGCTGGTACAGTTCCAAGCCTTTATCCAGCAGCCGCCGCAGGTTACGGCTATTGGCAAACCCATGCCAGCGGATTAGCAGGCAGGGCACTTCAGGCAGCAGAAGCAGCTCGCCGCAAGCCTGCGAATAAAGCGGCAGTTCAGGTTCAGAGGGAGAAGAAATGCTCATTAGGATGCGCGCAAGGCCGGGGAGAGTGGCTCCGGCCGGCTGCTAGGCCCCGTGTACGCCCCCAGCCTGCGCCTTGGTTCGCTGGCTTCGGCGAACAGCGGCGGGCTGTCGGTAAGCAGCCGTCCTGGCTGGCTTAAGCAGGCATGGGGCCGCGCTAGTACTGGCGCAGCCACTCCGCGGCCATACTGTACTCTTCGAAGGTAAGTACTAGGGGCCAGGCGCTCTGGTTTACGGAGTAGTCGGTGTGCAGGCGGCCTTGGGGGTCGGGCGAATATACCCAGGCCAAGTACTGCAAGCCCTGGTTAAACAATCGGTTGAGTACGCGGATGTTGCGCCACTCCTCCGTCGTTACGTCCATGATGGTCAGGTGAGTATTGTCGTTGAGCAGCTTATTGTACTTTCCCGCGGCTACGGTAGCCACAATCAGCTCCGAGCCCTCCAGCACGGTAGCGGCGGTTTGCCTTCCGCGCCAATCAGCATAAAGCCAGTCGTTAGCTGTGTCATAGGAGAGGCGAAGCTGGGGTAGCTCCTTGATAAGTTGCAGAGGTGAAGTAGGGGTAGCACGGGTCTGGTCAGAAGCCAGGCCTGACAAAGAAAAGCTCACTGTACTGAGGGGAATAATAGGTAGGGGACAACCAACGCACTGACTTAAAAATGGGTGAGCTGTCGTCCCTGTCTCTTCCTTACAGTAACATCGCGCGCCAACCTTTCACCAGTCCTACCACTAAATAACAACAATTAACCTAATTATACTACTAAGCCAAGATTATATAATCTCAGCCGTACGCTGGCCTGGTGATAGAGGGCTTAAGCACCCGAGGCAATATGGCTTAGAAACTCAACGACTAACTCTAGAACTAGTTCCGGAGCTTCGCGGTGGGGCGTGTGGCCGAGACCGGGCAAAAGAGCCGTGCGCACCGGCCCGGCTACCTGCCGGGCAATGGCGGCTACCTGGGCGGGGGTCCCGTATTCATCGGCCGCGCCCTGCACTACCAGCAGCGGGCATTGCACGCGGGGCAAGTAATGCTCGATGTTCCAGGAACGAAAGTCGGGAGCCAGCCAGGTGTCGGTCCAGGCCCGAAATAGACCCTCGGTATTGGCGCCGTGGTAGCGGGCCAGGCGCTGGGGTAGCTCGGTGGTGGCGTACTGCTGCCGGGCCGCCTGAATGCCGCGCACGGTTTCTTTTTCCACGAACACATGGGCTCCCACCGTAACGGCCGCCGCTACCAGCGCGGGCTCGGCTGCGGCCACCAGCAGGGCCAGCGTACCGCCATCGGAGTGGCCCAGCAGCACGGCGCGGCGAATGCCGCAGGCCGCCAGCACGGCCGGAACGGTACGCGCTTCCTGCTCCAGGTAGGCCGGAGTGCGCGGCTCCGGGCCAAACGGTGCCGACTCGCCGTAGCCGCGCCGGTCATACACGAGGGCGTGGCAGCCCAGGGCCGCCGCCAGCTGGGCCGGCAGCTCGCGCCAGAGCCGGATACTGCCCAGCGAGTCGTGCAGAAATACCAGCCAGGGCCGCCCGTCGGCGGCAGCTACGGGCTGGCGGAGGGTGCGGCAGCGCAGGTAATGGTTGGCGAAAGGAAGGGTGAAATCAGAAACAACAAGCGAAAGCGGCGCGGACATGGTGCAAGTATGCAACCATTTGGCTTCTGCCGCGCTCCTTGCCTTACTTCTCCCCCTCTTATCTACTACTGTCTATGCGGCGCTTCCTACCCTTGGCTTTCTTTCTGAGCAGCGCACTGCTGACTGGCTGTGCCAAAGGCACGGAGCCCATGCCCGCGCCCGTGTATCTGCTAGATCAGCGGTGGGTTCTCACGGAAATAGAAGGGCACGCGCCCAGTCAGCAGCCCGGTAGCAGTGCCACCGATCTGCTCCTGAGCTCCGTGGATAGCCGGGACTCGGGGCGGGCCCCGTGCAACCGGTACGGCGGCAACTATCAGCTAACGGCCGGCACGGCTCAGCTTACTTTCGGGGACCAGTTCTCAACCTACGCTGCCTGCGCCGACCAGGACCAGGAGGCGCGCTACTTTCAGCTCTTGCCCCAGGTAGCGCGCTACGTCATCAGCAACCGCCAGCTTTCCCTCTATGATGCTGAGCACGCCCAGCCCCTGCTGGTGTACAAGGCAGCAGAATAAAAAGCCAGCCGTTTCAAAAGTTACAAAGGCCCAATTCCATTGCCGGAGTCGGGCCTTTGTAGTTCAATGAGCAGGTAGCTTAGAAGCCAACGTTAAGTACCAGAGGCTGCAGCTCCCAAACCCGGAAGTAAGAGTTATACACCGTGCGGACGCCAGCTTCCAGCGGGGTGCGCAGGCGCAGCGGGTTAAACACGGCCGACACATCGAAGCCTACGGAGTAGTGGGTGGCGTTCAGCGGCCCGGACGCTCCCCGGACCATATCCCCGAAGACGGCGCCCTTCAGGCGTTGGATGTACAGCACGCGGCCCCACTCCCAGTGCACGTCGGCCAGGGGCAGGCGGTATTCGGCGCTTAAGGAGCCCAGCTCGTTGTAGCTCAGATAGGGCAGGGAACGGGGGTAGAAGATGGCCGCCCCGAACCGATATTCCTGCTGCCGTTGCCACTGGTAGCCGGCCCGCAGACGCACGGCGTGGTGCAGCCCCAGCCCCGGCAGAAACAGGCTGGCCTGGGCCGCCCGCTGCTCCGCCGAAAGCCCCGTGCCGAAGGGCGTGCCGCGCCACACCAAGCTCAGGCTCTGGCCCCAGCGCGGCCCCACGTCGCGGTAGCTTTGGCGCAGGGTGCGGCTAAAGGCCACGCTACCTACCAGCACGTGCAAGGCCTGCTTACCCACTTCGGTGCGGCTGGGTGGGGCAAGCAGGTCGTAGCCCTGGGTTTGCTCCAGCTGGTAGTAGGCCCCCACGGTAAGGCCCGTGAGCATGCGGGAGGTAGTCAGCGTTAGGGGCAGACGGCTACCCAGGCTCAGGCGGTTGTATTGCCACCGGTCGTAGTCGAGCCCCCCGCCGGCCACGGGTCCCACGGTACGCCGGCCGCCGTGCTCCAGGCTCAGGTCGAGTACCGGCCACAAGCCTTGGTAGCTAATATCGGCAAACGCCCGGCCCGTGCGCTCTACCCCATCGAAGCCAGCCCCTACCACGGCCTGGGTGGTGCTGAGCATGTCCTGGGCCCGCAACCCCAGGTTCAGCCCCGTGCCAGAAGGGCTTTGCACTAGCCCCCAGCTGTAGGTATTAAAGGCGTGGGGCAGGCGGCGGTAGCGCTGAGCGACGAGCGGCGCCCCTGCCACTGAGTCCTGGGGTAGCACGCTGCCAACGCGCCGGGCGCCGGGCTCCCGGGTCGTCAGCTCATCGGCGTAACGGTTGGCGGGGTTGCCGGCCGTAGGGGTGGCCACGGCCCGCCACTGCGCCGGTTGCAGGGGCATTTCCAGCACCCGGCTGCCCTGGGCCCGCACTTCGTAGAAGGCCAGCCGCTGCCCGTCCGGAGCAACGGTGGCGTGGTAGGCGCCCACGGGTCGGGCGGTTACCTGCTTTACCTCGCCGGTGCGGACGTCGACGGCGTACACCTCATCCTGCCCCGAGCGGGGCGAGTTGAACAAGACGTAGTCTTGCCAGGGTTGGGGGTGGGAAAGGTTGTCGTTGGCGGCGGGCAGCACGGTGCGGCTCCGGCCGGTTGCTACCTCCAGCAGCTCCAGACTTTTACCGGCCGGCTCCAGGCGCACTACGGCCGCCGTGCGCCCATCGGCGCCGAAGCGTGGGTGCAGATAAGGTAGGTTCTGGGGGTTGTCGTAGGTGCGCAGCTCGGCGCCGGTAGTAGCGTCCAGCAGGTGCAGGCGGTGCTGGTAGGCTGAGTCGGTACTGACGGCCAGCAGGCGCTGCCCGTCGGAAGAAAGCACAGCGGCCGTGTAGCGGGTGCGCCGGCCGGGCCGGCTGAGGCGGCCGGTTTTCAGGTCCAGCACCCGCAACTCAGAATGCACCTGCTGCTGCCAGCGCGGGTCATAGCGAAATTCCAGCCAGGCCGCTTTCCCCCCGCCCACGGAAAGCTGCTCGGGGTTATGATGCAGGCCCAGCACCAAGCGCTGCCGCTCCGTTTCGTTCCGGCGCAGCTCTACCAGTTGGGGCGTGTGACCCAGGCCGCTTTTCAGGGCCAGCACCGTGTTATTATCTACGTACTGCGGGTACTGGTACTCGGTGAACACCTTTTCTGTGGCCGCTACCGGCAAGTCGGTGGCTGGGGTCAGTTCCCGGCCGGCCTGCTCAGCGCGCCAGGTGCTGTCCAGCTCCTGCATGGTGCGCGCGTACAGGTCGTCGGTGCGCAGGCCGGTGCTGCGGCGCAGCTTATCGGAAAACGAGAGGGGATAGACCGGGAAGCGGTAGTAGCGGTTGAGCACGTCGCTCCAGGCAGTGGCCCCGGCCGTGCGCTTGAGGCGGGTTGTGAGGAAGTAGCCCAGCACGTAGTGGTTGGGCACATTGTCGCGGAAGGAGCCGGCCACAGCTTTGGCGTAAGAGTAGCGGCGGCCAGCCAGCAGGTTGGCCCGCAGGTAGGCATCGAAGTTGGGAATCCGGCCCCGGCCGCTACGGGTCAGGGCAGTTTCCGTACCCACGGCGTCGCCCTCGGCAAACCAGTCGGGCACGCCCAGCGTCGTCAGGCCCAGCCCACCGTAGCCGCCCACCAGGTAGCCTAACTGCCCTACCCCCTGCCGGGCCTTGTCGTACTGCACCACGTGGCGGTACTCGTGGATCGTCAGCTCGTCCAGCCAGTCGAGGGTGCCGGTCAGGAACGGGTCCTGGGGGAACGTGGTATAGAACTCGGAGCGGCGCGGCAGCAGCGTTACAAAGCCGTTGCCGATGGTGGTGCGGGTTTGCAGCACTACCGTTACGGGGCGGGCCGCTAACTCCAAGGAAGCGCCGGCCGGCTCGTGCACTTGCTCCAGGCGGTGGGCCGTGCGGCGGGCCCGCTCAGCAAACCCTTCGGGGTAGAGCACCCGAAAATGGGGCGTGCGCACTTCGTACCAGCGCACGGAAGCGGGCACCTGGCCGAGCACGGGAAGAGTTTGGGCCAGCACGGCGCTACCGGGCCAGGCCGCTAAGGCTACCGCCGGCAGGAGGGTACGCAAGGAAAATATCACGCGACGAATACGGGTTGGAATCCCCGAATAAACTACCTCGACAGGCCGAAAGCAAACTCTCCCGGTAGCAGCCCTGCTACATTTGCCGCAGCCAGGCTTCGGCGGTTTCCGGGTTATCGAAGGGTAGCACCACGGGGCGGGTGGTGTGTTGCAGGGTCAGGTCGGTGGAAAGGCGGCTGTACACGTTGGGCGAGTAAATCCAGGCGAAGTACTCCAGTCCGGCCTCGGCCATGGCCGGAAACCACTCCGTGCCACCCCACTCCGAGGCGTCTAGCCACATGCTGGTTACTTTTCGGTTGTCATTAAGCACTTTGTGGCACTGCTCCTGGCGCAGCAGTTCCAGCATCCGCAGCGCCCCGGCTTTTACTGACTCTCCGCTTTGGTCCCCGGTCCAGTCGGCGTACAGCCAGTCATTACTGTAGTCGAAGTAAATGCTGATGTGCTCGTCCTGGTGCAAAAGGCGCAACGCCATGGTCAAAGATCTTACCTCTGTGAAAAGACAAAGAAATGGTTTCCGTCGCACTTCCTGCGTCCAGGCGGCGTTTGCCGTCGTATATGCTCCAGCTTGCACTCTTCTTCTTTTAAGCTCTTTTCGCTCTCCATGAAATTTTCATTGCTGACCTTTTTGGTTTTACTGCTCGGGGCCTGCTCGGAGCCCCGCCCCGCCGATGCCCAAACGCCTACCCGCTCCACCGCCGGCCCGGCCCCCACGGATTTGCGGGGCCTGAGCGTAGCCACCTTTGCCGGGGGCTGCTTCTGGTGCACCGAGGAAATATTTGAGGAGCTGAAGGGCGTGCGCGCCGTGGTATCGGGCTACAGCGGCGGCCCCGAAAAAAACCCCAGCTACGAGCAGGTAAGCAGCGGCCGTACGGGCCACGCCGAGTCCATTGAAATCTACTACGACCCCAAGCAGATCAGCTTTGCTACCCTGGTCGATGTATTCTTACGCGCCGGCCACGACCCGACAACCCTTAACCGCCAGGGCCCCGATGCCGGCACCCAGTACCGCTCCGTGGCATTTTACCGCACGCCCCAGGAAAAGCAGGAAATTGAGGCGGCCATTAAGCGCGTAAATGCCTCCAAGCAGTACGCTAACCCCATTGTTACCCAGGTCATGGCCTTCACCAAGTTCTGGCCCGCCGAGGGCTACCACCAGGGCTACTACCGCCTCCACCCCAACGAGCCTTACGTGAGCAACGTCTCCACGCCCAAGATTGAGAAATTCCGCCACAAGTTTCCGCAGCTGCTGAAAAGCCCGCTGTAAGACGGATAGGTGGCGCCAGTTTCGGCCCGGTTTTTCGCTCCCGCGTGGGGTGGAAAACCGGGCCTTTTGCTTTCCACTGGTAGCCACTCGCCCCGCCCTCAAAGTCCTGTTGTTTTCCGGCCCGGTCGGGGCAAAAAGGCCGCCCACGCTTTTATCTGGTCTATGTCCAAAAGATTCCTTTTCCAGCGCAACTGGGGGGCTGGTTTTGGGTAGGGAGGCCGCGGCGGGCGCTCTATCTTTGCTTGTTCCTGCCGCGCACCCATCATGGCCTCCGAGTCTATCGATTTCCAGCTCCTCTTTGAGGCTCTGCCTACCCCCCACCTGGTCCTGACGCCCACGCTCCGGATTGCGGCCCTCAATGATGCTATGTGCCAGCTGCTGGCCCAGCCCCGCGAGCAGGTAGTACACCAGCCAGTACTGACCGTGCTGCCCGCCTATCCCGGCATTCCGGGTGCCAGCCTCTGGCAGGAGGCCCTGCAGGAGGTAGTAACCCACCGCGCGGTTCGTAGCCTGGAAGCGCTGCGCTACGAGCAGGCCCCTACCCCCGACGAGGCAGACGCTACTACCCGCTACTGGCAGGTGCTGCTGCGCCCCGTGCTGGACCCAGCCGGCGAGCTGCGCCATATTCTGGTGCGCGTGCTTGATGTGACGGACCGGGTAGTGGCCCAGCAGCAGGGCCGACTTAGCCTGGAAAGCTTCTCGACCCTGGCCCGCACTACCCACGATGCCGTGTGGAACTTTGATTTGCGCACCGGCCACGTGTGGCGCAATGAGACATTTACGACCCTGTTTGGCTACCCGCTCACGGCCGAAACCCATACGTTTCAGTTCTGGTACGAGCGTCTTCACCCCGATGACCTTCCAGCCATTGATGCCACGGTGGCGGCCGTGCAGAAGGGCCAGCAAGTAGCGCCCTTTCTTACGTATCGGCTGCGGCGGGCCGATGGCAGCTGGGCCGAGGTAGTGGACCGCTACCACATTATCCGCGACGAAACCGGCCAGCCGGTGCGCCTGCTCGGGGCTGCCCAGGACGTAACCGAGGCCCGCGCCACCGAGCGCGCCCTGCACCAAAGCCTGGAGCAGTTTCAGCTGCTGGCCGACTTGATTCCCCAGCTTGTTTGGAGCCTGGATGCCCGTGGCCAGAAACTCTATACCAACCAACGCTGGGACGAGTACACTGGCTTAAAGCAATTTACGGACGAAGAATGGGCTGCCCTGGTCCACCCCGACGACCGTCCCCAGGCCGCCGCCAATTGGGCCCAGGCCAAGCGCACTGGCACCTACTACCAGTGCGACTACCGCCTGCGCGACCAAACGGGGCAGTACCGCTGGTTTCTGGCCCAAGCCCGCCCCGTGCTGGATGAGGCGGGGCAGGTAACCCGGTGGTTTGGCACCTGCACCGATATCGAAAACCAAAAACAAGCCCAGCAGCAGCTGGAGAAAAAAGACCAGCAACTACAGCTGATTCTGGGCAAGGTGCCGGCCCTGATTGCTACCCTGCTCGGTCCCCAGCACGTCGTGGGGTTTATTAATCAGCGCTTTAACGACCTGGTAGGCGGCCAGGCCCGGGCCGGACAAACGCCCCAGCAAGCGGCCCCTGTGCTGGCTAACCAAGGCTTGTTTGAGCTGCTGGATGAAGTGTATGCCAGTGGGCAGCCGCTGGTAGAGCAGGAGCGCGCCGTGCTGCTGCCCGCCCCCAGCCCCGGGCCCGACCTCACCCGCTACTTTGATTTTACGGCCCAACCCCTGCTTGATGGTGCGGGTGCCACCCAGGGCATCCTCATCTTTGCCGTGGAAGTAACGGAGCGGGTGCAGGCCCGCCTCGGGCTGGAAGCCCTGAACCGGGAGTTAAGCCGCCAAGACGAGCTGCTGCGGGTCATGACCGAGTCCTTGCCCCAGATTACCAGCATTACCCGCCCCGATGGCTCCATGGAATACCTCAGCCCTCAGTGGTTTGAGTACACCGGCCAAACCATCGACGACTTGCCTAACTGCTGGGCCCTGGCCCTGCACCCCGACGATACCGAAGCCGCCCGATTGGCCTTTCAGCAGGCCGTAGCCGGAAGTGTTCCTTTCAGCGTGGAAGTGCGCCTACGCCGTCACGATGGGCAGTACCGCTGGCACCTAAGCCACTCGGTTCCCTCCTTCGATGATGCCGGTCAGCTTCAGCATTTTTACGGGGCCTGTGCCGATGTGCAGGACCAGCGCCTGCTGGCTGAGGAGTTGCGGCGCAGCGAGCAGCAGTTCCGCTTTCTGGCCGAAAGCGTCCCGGCCATCGTCTGGACGGCTACCCCGGACGGAACCATCGACTACCTCAACTCCCGCTGGACGTACTACACGGGCATGCCTGTGGAGCAGAGCCTGCGTGAGGGTTGGGCTAATCTGCTACGGGATGAGGAGCGCGAAGCCGTCTTTAGCGAGTTTGGTCGCTGCATCCAGACCGGCACCGACCTGGACATGGAAAGCCGGCTGCTGGATGTGCGCACTGGCCAGTACCGCTGGTACCTGCACCGGGCCCAGCCCCTGCGCGACGAGCAGGGCCGGATTATCCGCTGGTTTGGCACCACTGCCGACATCGACGACTACAAGCGGGTTCAGCAGCGCCTGGAAGACAAAAATGCGGAGCTCACCCGCACCAACCAGGACTTGGACAGCTTTGTGTACGCCGTTTCGCACGACCTGAAGCAGCCGATTCACAACATGGCGGGCATCTTTCAGGAGTTGATTCGCACGGCCTTTTTCCGGGACCCGGACGCGGTGAAGCTCATTGCCATGTTCGAGAAGTCCCTGCACCAGATTGACGGCACCATTCACAACCTCTCGGAGCTGGTGCGCATCCAGAAGCTGCGCCACGAGCAGCCCGCCGAGCTGATCGACCTGGCCCAGCTGACGGAAGAGGTATTACTCAGCATTCATGACCAAGTAGCCAGTTCCCGGGCCATCATCCACTCCGATTTTACGGCGGTACCGGCCTTGTTCTTCGTGCAGCCCCACTTGCAAAGCGTGCTGTATAACCTGCTTAGCAATGCCCTGAAGTACGCGGCCCCGCGCCGGCGGCCCCACATTCAGCTGCGCACGGCGCTAGTAGAAGGCCGGCCGGTGCTGGAGGTGCAGGACAACGGCCTGGGTTTGGATTTGCAACGCTTTGGCGGCGAGCTGTTTCAGTTGTTTCGCCGCTTCCACGACCACGTAGAAGGGGCCGGCCTGGGCTTGTACCTCGTGAACCGGGTAGTGCAGAATGCCGGCGGCTACCTCACCGTGGAAAGCACCGTGGGCGAGGGCACTACCTTCCGGGTAGTGCTGCCGGCCAGCGCCCGCCCGGCGTAAACACCCCGGCACGCCTGGCCGCCGGAGGGGGTAGGCACGCCTTGCCCGCGGTTATGGCGCCGGCTACTATCTTGGCTTCCTTGCTGCCCTGTCCTAGGGCAACAAAGCAGGCGGCCAGGCAAGCGGGCCGCCACGGGTTATTTTATCGATTTGCAGTATGCCGCACCCTCCCCTCGTTTCGAAGCTGCCTGATGTGGGCACCAGTATTTTTTCGGTGATGACCCAGCTGGCCCAGGAAAGCGGGGCCATCAACCTGGCCCAGGGCTTCCCCGACTACGACCCGCCCCAACCGCTGCTCGAGGCCCTGGCCCGCCACGTGCTCACGCCCGGCCACCAGCAGTACGCCCCCATGCCGGGCCTGCCGCGGCTGCGCGAGGCCATTGCCGCCAAAACGGCCCGCCTCTACGGCTACAGCCCCGACCCAGGCACGGAAATCACCGTCACCAGCGGCGCTACCGAGGCCCTGTACGCGGTGCTGGCCGCCGTGGTCAGGCCCGGCGACGAGGTGCTGATTCTGGAGCCGGCCTACGATTTGTACGCCCCGGCCGTGCGCCTGCAGGGTGGCGTGCCGGTGTACGTGCCCCTGCTCCTGCCCGATTTTCGGCCCGACTGGGACCAGGTAGCCGCGGCTCTGAGCTCCCGCACCCGCCTGCTCCTGCTCAACTCGCCCCACAACCCCACCGGCGCCACCCTCACTGCCGCTGACCTCGACACCTTGGCCGGGCTGCTGCGCGACTCGCCTACCCTGCTGCTCAGCGACGAAGTGTACGAGCACATGGTGTTTGACGGGCAGCCCCACCGCAGCGTGGTAGGCCATGCCGAGTTGCGCGAGCGGGCTTTCGTGCTGTCCTCCTTCGGGAAAACCTACCACGCTACGGGCTGGAAGGTAGGCTACTGCGTGGCTCCGCCGGCCCTCACGGCGGAGCTGCGCCGGGTGCACCAGTTCGTGACTTTCAGCGTGAGCACGCCCACCCAGCACGCCCTAGCCGACGTGCTACCCGATACCAACCTCTACGACTCGCTGCCGGGGTTCTACCAGCACAAGCGCGACTTGTTCCGGGAGTTGCTGGCCCCTACCCGCTTCCGCCTGTTGCCGGTGCAGGGCGGCTACTTCCAAGTGGCTGACTTCCGGGATATTGCCCCCGAGTTGGACGACGAAACCTTTGCCCGCCGCCTTACCCAGGAAACCGGCGTGGCGGTAGTGCCCATTTCCGCTTTCTACCACAACCGCCAAGACCACCGGCTGGTGCGCTTCTGCTTCGCCAAGCAGGACGCTACCCTGCGCACGGCCGCCGAACGCCTGCAGCAGCTGTAAGTAAAGCAAGCAGCAAGTACCTACCGGTCATTCTGAGCCGGGCGTGGAATGACTAGTTTGGTAAGCTAGGTTCGGGGTAGGGCTGCAGGCTGGTTGCGGGTCGAGTTCGTGCGGATGACGCTGCTACCGCTTGGCTTTGCGGTGGTTAGCAGCCGGACCGGATATTCCGTATCTCAGTGTTTTTTGGTATACTTCACAACTGATCTTCTTTTTAACACTTGTTGCTGTGTCTGATCTGACTGTCTCCTTCGTGCAAAGCTCCCTGCAATGGCACGACCCTATTGCCAACCGACAGGAGCTAGGGCGCCACGTTGACGAAATATCTATTCCAACGGACCTGATTGTGCTGCCGGAAATGTTCACGACCGGTTTTAGCATGGAGGCCTCCGCCCTGGCCGAGTCCATGGATGGACCAACCACCGACTGGATGCGCCAGCTGGCCGCCGCCCGCGACGCGGTAGTGGTTGGCAGCATCATTATTAAGGAACAAGAAGCCTACTACAACCGCCTGCTCTGGGTGCGGCCCGATGGCTCGGTGAGCTATTACAACAAGCGCCACCTGTTCACGATGGCCGGGGAACACCAGGTGTACACGCCCGGCACCGACCGCCTGATTGAGGAATGGCGCGGCTGGCGCATCTGCCCGCTGGTGTGCTACGATCTGCGCGTCCCGGTGTGGAGCCGCAACCCGCTCGACAACCCCTACGACCTGCTCCTGTACATTGCCAACTGGCCCGCTACCCGCCGCACCGCCTGGATTACGCTGCTCCGGGCCCGGGCCATTGAAAACCTGGCTTATACCATGGGCGTGAACTGCGTGGGGCTTGACGGCAACGGCCTCGCCTACACCGGCGACTCGGCCCTGCTGGACATGCGCGGCGAGTATTTGGTAGAAGTCGGCAACCAGGAAACCAGCATTACCCGCGCCCTGCGCCGCGCCGAGCTGGAAGCCTTCCGGGAGCGGTTCCCGGCCCTCCACGACGGTGACCCATTTGAACTGCAAACCCTGATTCGCCGCAGCGAAGCAGAAAAAGCGCGCCTGCTGAAGTAAGTTTCACGCTGTCATTCCGAGTAGTACGAGGAATCTGGTTTGGCTTCTGATGAGTAAATCAGATTCCTCGCGCTGCTTGGAATGACAAGCATTTGGTTTCAACTTTTCAGACATGCTTAGAAGTCGGTAGGCCCGGAGCGGAAACACAAGTGTGTTTCCGCTCCGGGCCTACCGACTTCTACTGACTTTGCTACCTATACCTATCGACCGGCTGTTACTTGCAGGCGCCGCACGGCGGTTTCTCCGGTCAGGGCCTCACAGCGTACCAGATAAATGCCGGCGGGTAATCCGGTTAGTTCCAGGCGGTGCTGCCGGGCCGCGGATGTGGTGCGGCGCACTACCCGGCCGGCCAGGTCGAGCAAGGTAACGCGTACGGGCAAGGGCGCCTCTACGGTAGCCGTGGCCACGGCGGGGTTCGGGTACACGTGCAGGGGTAGGGAGGCGCGGGCCGGCTGCTGGGCCGTAACGGTGCGGTTGCGGGTCACGAAGCTGCTGATGCCCCCGCCTTCCAGACCGATAAATAGCTCGGGCGTGCCATCGGCGGTTACATCGGCGGCGACGGGGGCGTAGCGGAAGCGGGCGGCCGTACCCAGGCGGCCGGCCTGAAACTGGCTGGTAAGGGGGTTATAGAACAGGTCGAGGCGCCCGGAGAAGGCGCCGGTTTGGGCGCGGTAGTTCGAGAAAAACCGGATTTCGCCGCTGGCATCGGCCGTGAGCAGGTCGGGGCGGCCGTCCCCGTCGAAGTCGGCCACGGCGGGGTGCAGGTTGCTGGGCCGGGTGCCGGCACTGGTCCGAATCTGCCCGAAATCAGCGTCCTGCAGCACAAAGGTCTGGCTTACGGCCGTGGCACCCACGTTGCGGTAGTAGCGCAACGAGCCCACCGGCACATCGAAATAATTGGTACCCAGCAGCAAATCGATCCGGCCATCGGCATCCACATCGGTAAAGCAGGGCGCGTCGCCGGGGGTGCTGGGCAGGTTGCTGAAGGTGGCCGTGGCGGCCGTATTAAACACGGCAGCTTGGCCGGCCGCGGCCGTATTCAGGATATAATACAGCGGACTGGAGGTAGCGGTTTGCGCCGCCGAGTACACCAAATCCAGGGCTCCGTCGCGGTTGATATCAGCCAGCGCCGGCTTCAGGGAAGTAAACTTACGGCTGCTCAGGTTGAGGTAGTCGTGGGTGACCAGCTGGAAAACCGGCGTGGCCGCGGTGCCGGCATTGCGGTAATAGCTGAGGGCGGCCCGGTAGAAGCCCCGGGTGTTGTTGCGGCTTACGCTGCCCACCAGCATATCCACCAGTCCGTCGCCGTCCACATCCCCGAAAGCCGGGGCCGCCGCCTCGCTGAAATCCAGCATGTCGCGCTGCAGGAAATCGGTTTGCTCCCGTACCAACGTGGGCGTGGCGCCGGTGCCGGCGTTGCGGTACAGCCACACCGACTGACGGGTATCCACGGTGTCCACGTTGTCGTAGAGGTTGGGGGCCACCAGCACGTCGGGGCGGCCGTCAAAGGTGACATCGGCCACGTAGGCCCCCGGGAAGTTGGGCACGCGCGCGGCGGCCGTGCCGGCTGGGAAGCTCAGGTTCTGGCCCGCGCTAACCATGCGGGCGGTTTGGGCGGTACCATCGTTGCGCAGGCTAATCAGCTCCGGGCAGTTGTCGCGGCCCGTCAGCACATCCTGGTCCCCGTCGCCGTCCAGGTCCCAGAGCGTAATGTTGAAGCCGCCGGTGTGCTGGGGCCGGGCCCCGGCCGGCCGGCACTGATTGGGGGCGAAGGTGAAGCCGGTGCAACTGCCGAAGCAGGCCGCAAAGCCGCCCCAGTAGTAGGAGCCCTGCTCAAACTGCAAGCCACCGCAGGCGGTAGTGCTGGTGTTGCGGAAGTAGTTCACGGCCGGCACCGAGGAAGCAAAGTCGAAGGTCACCACGTCCAGGCGCCCGTCCCCGTCCACGTCCCGGATATCGGGCATGTTGTAGCCGCCGGACGTGATGTTGATGTTGCCGCCGGTGGGGCCGGGCTCAAAGTAGGTAAGCTGGCTGGTAATGAGCTGAAAGCCGGGCCGCCCGGCAGCATTGGCCACGTGGCGGTACACCCGAATGTCGCCCCCGTTGGCGTAGGTAAACAGGTCAGGCTTCCCGTCGCAGTCGTAGTCGCGCAGCAGAACCCAGCTTTGCAGGCCGGCCGGAAACAGGGCTTCGTACTCGGGCGCGTACTGCCAGCGCCGGCCGGCGGGGGCCGTTACGCTGAGAAACGTAAACACCCGCCCCACGGCCCGGTCGAACACGAACAGGTCGGGCTGCTGGTCGGCGTTCAGGTCGATGTTGGAAAACTGGGGCGAATTCAGCCCGCCCGTCCAGGCATTGCGCAGGGTATCGGTGCCGTGCACTACTTTTGCCACGGCCTGGTATTCAAAGCCGAAAAGCGCACTGCTCTGGGCCGCCGCCGTGAGGGAGAAACCACTCAGCAGAGCGGCAAGGTAGCTTCCGGTAAAGTACTGGCGCATGCATACGGGCTTATGGTCCGAGTTACGAACACACTTCTACTGCTCTAAGTTACATGCAAAACCGCATGCTCGACCTTCCGGCCCTGTACGACCGGTTCCGCACGGCCTCGGCCGTCAGCACCGACTCCCGGCAGCCCCAGGACAACACCCTGTTCTTCGCCCTGAACGGCCCCTCTTTCCGGGGCCGCGACTTTGCCCCCCAGGCCCTGACGAAAGGCGCCTGCTACGCCGTAGTGGACGACGAGGAGCTGGCCGCCCGGGACCCGGAGCGATACACCTACGCCCCCGACCCCTTGGTGGCTTTGCAGGAGCTGGCGCACTACCACCGGCGGCAGCTCATTATTCCGGTGTTGGCCATTACCGGCTCAAATGGCAAAACCACCACCAAGGAGCTGGTGCACGCCGTGCTTAGCCAGCGCTACCAGGTGCAGTACACCCGCGGCAACCTCAACAACCACATTGGCGTGCCGCTCACCCTGCTCAGCATCCGGCCCGGCGAGCATGAGCTGGCCATTGTAGAAATGGGGGCCAACCACCAGGGCGAAATCGAGCTGCTCTGCCGCCTGGCCGAGCCTACCCACGGCCTGATTACCAACATTGGCAAAGCCCACCTCGAAGGGTTTGGCGGCGTGGAAGGCATTGTGAAGGGCAAGGGCGAAATGTTCCGGTTTCTGGAGCGGGTACACGGCACGGCCTTCGTGAACACCCTGGATGCCCGCCTCCCCGGCATGGCCGCCGGCATCACCGACCAGGTTACCTACCCCGGCCCGACGGATACCTACCCCGCCGAGCTAGTAAGCACGGCCCCGCAGGTAGTGGTGCGCTTGTTTGACGGCACGGAGGTAGCCGCCCAAATTACCGGAGGCTACAACTTTCCCAACCTGGCCGCCGCCGCCGCCGTGGGCGCTTACTTCAGCGTGGAGCCCGGCGCTATTGCCCAGGCGCTGGCCGCCTACGCCCCTACCAACAACCGCTCCCAGCTGGTGCGCACCGCCCACAATGAGCTGGTACTGGATGCCTACAACGCCAACCCCAGCAGCATGACGGCCGCCCTGAACAGTTTCGCGGCCCGCCCCGGCAACCCCGCCGACAAAGTGGTCATTCTGGGTGACATGTTTGAGTTGGGCCCGGAAAGCGAGGCCGAGCACCGCGCCCTCGGGCAGCTGTTGCGGGGCCTACCCTTCGGCACCGTCCTGCTCATTGGCCAGGACATGCGCCACGCCGCCACCGAGCCGGCTTTCCTGCACTTCACCACCAAGCCCGAAGCGGCCGCTTGGTTGCAAGCCCACCCCCTGCGCGGCCGCCAGCTCCTAATCAAAGGCTCCCGCGGCATGGGCCTGGAAACCTTAGTAGAGCTGGTTTGAGGTCAGACAGGGAAACGGGAGTGAAGTGTCCTAGCGAGCGGGGCACGGCCATCCGTCCCAGTCAACGTGTTAGCCCCTTTCATATAACAAGCCCTTACTTCCATTGCGGAAGTAAAGGCTTGTTATATTATTAGACTTTTGGGTAGAATAAAGAAAGGAATACTTCACTTCCTCTCTATTTCCCTATCTCACCTTAGAAAGGGCTGTCGAAGTTAGCCAGGGTGGGCAAAACCTGGTCTTTGGCGGATACGGTAGCGTTTTGCACTCCCCAATTAATACCCAGGGCGGGGTCGTTCCACAACAGGCCGCCTTCTGCCTGGGGAGCGTAATAGTTGGTGCATTTATAGAGGAAGAGGGTGTTGTCTTCCAGGGCCGTGAAGCCGTGGGCAAACCCTTCCGGCACGTACAGCATGTTGAAGCGCTCCGAGTCCAACTCTACCATCACGTGCTGGCCGTACGTGGGCGAGTTGCGGCGAATATCCACTACCACATCAAGGGCGCGGCCCTGGGCCACGCGCACGAGTTTGGCTTGGGTGAAGGGCGGTTTCTGAAAGTGCAGGCCCCGCACCACGCCCCGGTCGGAGCGCGACTGATTATCCTGCACCCACTGGCCGTGAATGCCAGCGTCCTGCATCTTCTGGGCGCTGAAGGACTCAAAGAAGGCCCCACGAGCATCGCCAAACACCCGCGGGAATATTTCCACTACTCCTTGAATATCAAAGTATTTAAACTCCATACACTACGCGTTAGTTGAGCAGCCGTGGCCGCAAGTTAGCTATAATTAGAGGCGGCCGGAACTGTTTTTGGTTACTTCGCGCACAATGGCCAGGTACTTATCTAGCACAATCTGCTCGTCGAACTTGCGCTCGGCCAGCTGGCGGCCGGCCTTGCCCATCTGCTCCAGCTCCTGATTAGGCAGCTCCAGCACCTGGCGCATTTTAGCGGCTAAGTCGGCGGCGTTGCGCACCTCACAGAGCAGGCCGTTCTGGCCATGGATTACGGTTTCGCGGCAGCCGGGCACGTCGGTAGTGACGATGGGTTTGCCCATGGCGGCGGCTTCGAGCAGGGTTTTGGGCGTGCCCTCGCGGTAAGATGGCAGCACTACGCAGTCGGCCTGCCGAATGTGGGCGGCCACGTCGTCGGAAGTGCCCAGGTACTCCACGTGGCCGGCCTGCAGCCACTGCTCAAACACGGCGCGCTTCACCCCTACCCCTCCCGACTCATCGATACCGCCCAGCAGTTGAATGCGGGTGGTGGGGTGGGCGGCGCGCACCAGCCGGGCCGCCTCAAAGTACTCTTCCACTCCCTTCTCATACAGCACCCGGGCAATCATGAGGAAGGTAAACGGCTCGTGGCGCTCAAACGTGGCGGCGGGTCGGAACCGCTGGGTATCAATGCCGGAGCCGGGCAGCACGTCGGTGACACGCTTATCGACCAGCCCATGCTGCAGAAACAGCTGCCGGTCGTCGTCGTTCTGAAAAAATACCCGCTTGGGAAACTTGAAGGCGAAGCGGTACAGGCCCAGGGCTACCCGGCTCACAAAGTTCTTGACAATGAACACGGTGCCCAGGCCCGACACATTATTGACGCTGGGAATGCCAGCCAGCTTGGCGGCCAGCGTACCGTATATGTTGGGCTTGATGGTGTAGTGCAGCACTACGTCGGGCCGCTCGCGGCGGTAGATGCGGTAAAAGCGGCGGGTCAGCTGGGCGTCCTTCACGGGGTTGGTGCCCTTGTTTTCCATCAGGATAGGGACGTAGCGGCAGCCCAGCTCAGTTTCCAGCCTTGCCGAGTAGTCATCGGGTGGAGCAATGGCCAGCACCTCGTGGCCGGCCGCCTGCAGGGCTTTTACCAGGCTGCGCCGGAAGTTCCAGATATTCCAGCTGGTATTAATAACAACGGCAACGCGCATTCAGGGAGAGGTAAGGAACCAGGAAGAGAGTGCAAAGGTACGAGCCCAAGCCGGCTGGGTTATACTCTCTTTGAAGAAGCCCGGCTCCACTCGTGGGCATAGGTTTACGGCTAGGCCATTCCCCCGCGCCGGGACTTATCTTTGCGTTTCTATGACTGCATTTTCTTTCCTGCTACGCCTGCACCAGCTGGTGGTACTGACGTTCCTGTTGTTTTACGCTTTCAAAGCGGGCCTGCTCCTGCTGGGCCGCCTGGATACGCTGCGCGCCGTCCGGGCCCGCACCCGCCTGGCCGACTCGGTACTGGGCCTGCTGATTCTGGCCTCGGGCGGGGCTTTGCTGGCGCTGTATCCGGGCACTACCCCGGGGTGGCTCTGGGTGAAACTGGGCCTGGTACTGGGGCTGCTCCCCCTGGCTATTATGGCCATGCGGCGGCAATTTAAGCCCGGCGTGGTGCTTACGTTTCTGGGCTTCCTGTACGTGTATTGTTTGTCGGAAACCGGCTCCCTGACGTGGCAGCGCGCTGAATCCGCTGGCACTCCAACGGGCTCCGCGGCCTACGCCCAGGCCCCGGGCTTGGCTGAGGCCACAGCCACCCCCGAAGCTGTGGCTCCCGTAGATTCTGCCCGGGCCGCTACTACCCTTTCCGCGGCCGAGGCAGCGACGCTGGCCGCGGCCGCCGAAGCCCCAACCGAGGCAGCCGAGACGGATGAGGCGCTGGGGGCGGGCAAAGCGTTGTTTGTTCAGCAGTGCGCCGTTTGTCATGGCCCGGATGGCAAGCTGGGCCTCAACGGCGCCTACGACCTGACCAAAAGCAACCTGACCCTTCAGGGCCGCATATACCAGGTTACGCACGGCAGCATCAGCAAGAAAATGCCGGCCTTTGGCGGCAAGCTTACCGAGCAGCAGATTAAGCAAGTCGTGGCTTATTCGCTTACCCTTAGGAACCCGTAACGCCTCGCAGGCATCCTGCCGGCCCACTCTCTCGTTTCAGTAAGCTGACACCCGTCAACTTCCGGCCCTTCTCCTACCTTCCTACTCCGCACTACCTTCTTCATGGCCAATAAACCCGCCTCCAAAGGCCGCAAACCGGGCAAAAGCACCCGGCACCCCGGCGCCACCGACAACGTGAAAGGCCGCGTAGGGCGCCTGCTGGCCAAGTCCGACAAGAACGGCACCTACGAAACCTTGCCCGAAGCTGAAACCGCCGTGCTGGTGGCCGTGCCCGATAAACGCCAGGCCGACGCCCGCACCCAGGAGTACCTCGATGAGCTGGAGTTCCTGGCCGAAACGGCCGGTGCTACCGTTACCAAGCGTTTCGTGCAGCGCCTCGACAAGCCCGATATCCGCACGTTTGTGGGCGAGGGCAAGCTGGCTGAAATCAAGGCCTACGTGGAGCACACCAAGGCCAGCATGGTCATTTTTGATGACGACCTCTCCCCCTCCCAGCTGCGCAACCTGGAGGCCGAGCTGCTGGTCAAAATCGTGGACCGCTCCCTGCTCATTATCGATATTTTCGCCCAGCGGGCTAAGTCTGCTACCGCCCAAACCCAGGTGGAGCTGGCTCAGTACCAATACCTGCTGCCGCGCCTGACCGGCCTCTGGACTCACTTGGACAAGCAGCGGGGTGGGGGCGTGGCCCAGCGCGGACCGGGTGAAACGGAAATCGAGACGGACCGGCGCGTAGTGCGCGACCGGATAGCCTTTCTCAAGGACCGCCTCAAAGAGCTGGACAAGCAAACTACTACCCAGCGCAAGTCGCGGACGGGTATTGTGCGGGTGGCCTTGGTAGGGTACACGAACGTGGGCAAGAGCACCATCATGAACCTGCTGAGCCGCGCCGATGTGTTTGCCGAAAACAAGCTGTTTGCTACCGTCGACTCCACGGTGCGCAAAGTGGTGCTGGAAACCATGCCCTTCCTGCTTTCCGATACCGTTGGGTTTATCCGCAAGCTACCCACCCGCCTGATTGAGAGCTTTAAGAGCACCCTCGACGAAATCCGGGAGGCGGACTTGCTGGTGCACGTGGTGGATATTTCCCATCCTACCTTCGAGGAGCAGATAGAAGTAGTAAATGCCACGCTCAAAGACATTGAGGCCGCCGACAAACCCATGCTGCTGGTATTCAACAAGATAGACCGGTACAATCACGAGCCTGTCGTTAGCTCGACGGATGGCTTCGAGGAAATGAACGTCGAAGAAGACGCGCCGGCCGCGCGGCCCTCGCTGGAGCAGCTGAAAGCTACCTACATGGCCAAGCTTCACGATCCAGTCATTTTTATCTCGGCCCAGGAGCGCGAGAACATTGACGAGCTGCGGGCTCTGCTCGTGCGCCACGTGTCGGCTATTTACCAAGAGCGCTACCCCTCCGTGCACCCCATACCGGAGGAAACTGAATTGTAGCGCGGTCCTTATCTGCTTTTTCTAACGCCCAGCTTTATAGCTGGGCGTTTTTTGTGAACCTAGCAGTAGTTTCTCGATTAAATTTTAATTTTTCACACTGAACACAACCTTTTATTAACAATAAAGTAATAGTTGCCTATATTTAGCCTCCTTCTCCACAACCATTCACACGTACATGAAGAAAACCTTTTACTCTCTCACTCTGGGCTTAGCATGCATGGCATCGGCTGCTTCCGCGCAGCAGGGCCAGCTTGGCAACATTGCGGATCGTTTGGCGGCGGCTCCCCAGTCGCGCCAGTGCGCCACTATGGATGTGTTGAACGCTCAACTAGCAGCTGATCCGGCCTTGGCTCAGCGCATGGAGCGCATCGAATCGCAAACCCGCCAGTACGTTAGCAACCCAGCCCTGAAGCGCACTACGGCAGCCATTACTATTCCGGTGGTAGTGCACGTGCTGTACAACACGGCGGCCCAAAATGTATCCGACGCGCAGGTGCAGGCTCAGATTGACGTGCTGAACCAGGACTTTGCCAAGCTCAACGCCGATGCCAGCTTAATTCCGGCGGCCTTCTCGGGGGCGGCTGCCAACACCAACATCCAGTTTACGCTGGCCAAGCGCACGCCCACGGGTACTGCAACTACCGGCATCATTCACAAAGCCACCAAGACGACTTCCTGGAGCTCCAACGACGCTGTGAAGAACTCCAAGCGCGGCGGCGACGATGCCTGGGATGCTACCAAATATCTCAACATCTGGGTGTGCAACCTGGGCCAGGGCCTGTTGGGTTATGCGCAGTTTCCGGGTGGTGCAGCCGCTACCGACGGGGTAGTGGTGCTGTATTCGTCGTTGCCCGGCGGTACGGCTAAGCCCTACGACAAAGGCCGTACGGCTACCCACGAGGTAGGCCACTGGCTGAACCTGCGCCACATCTGGGGTGATGCTTCCTGCGGCAATGACCTAGTGGCCGACACCCCCACTCAGCAAACCAGCAACTACGGTTGCCCTACGTTCCCGAAGGTAACGTGCTCGAATGGCCCGAACGGAGACATGTTCATGAACTACATGGACTACACCGATGACGCCTGCATGTACATGTTCACCAATGGGCAGTCCTCGCGCATGAACGCCCTGTTTGCCACGGGTGGCGCCCGCGCCGGCTTGGCTACCTCTACTGGTGGCACGGCTCCGCTGCTGGCTTCTACGGCTGCCGAGTCGTTGACGGTATACCCGAACCCAACTACCGATCAGCTGTCCATCCGCACGGGCTTGAACACGCCGGCTGCTAACTGGAATGCCAAGGTGTACGATCTGCGTGGCTTCGAAATGAAGCAGGTTCGCACCAACAACGGCGACGTGGACGTATCGAGCCTGCCCACTGGCTTGTACCACCTCGTGCTCAGCGACGGTAAATCGACCCAGCACCAGAGCTTCCGCAAAGAGTAGGTTTTCCTGTTTTACTACTGCTGCCAAGCCCGCCCGGTACGTACCGGGCGGGCTTTGTATTTATTGGAGGCGCTCTTTCCTGAAAGCGGAACACTAAAATTTGGTCGTTTATGAAATTCATATCAGTTATACGCCCATATATTTAAATATTTTCAATAATTTGGTCACTCCGCCCCCTTTCTTCACAACCATCACACCTATTTACCGCCCTCACTCACCTGCTCATTCACACAACCAAAACCCCTTTCTATGAAAAAAACCATTTACGCAATGGCACTGGCCTGCCTAGGGCTGGGTGCTTCCCTTACTGCTGAAGCCCAACAGGTACGTCAGTGCTCCACCATGGAGAACCTGGCGGCCCAGATTGCGGCCGACCCGGCTCTGGCCCAGCGGCTGGCCTCAATTGAAGGACAAACCCAGCAGTTCATCAACAGCCCCGTAGCCAAGCGCACCACAGCCGTAGTTACGATTCCGGTGGTTGTGCACGTGCTGTATAACACGGCGGCCCAGAACATTTCCGACGCCCAGATTCAGTCCCAGATTACGGTGCTGAACGAGGATTTCAGCAAAACCAACGCCGATGCCAGCAAAACGCCAGCGGCTTTTGCCGGCCTGGCGGCCAACGCCAACATCCAGTTTGTACTGGCCAAGCGTACGCCTGCGGGCACTGCTACCACGGGCATAGAGCGCAAATCGACTACCAAAACCAGCTGGGGCACCGATGACGCCATGAAAAAAGCCAGCCTCGGCGGCCTGGACGCCTGGGATGCTACCAAGTACTTGAACCTGTGGGTGTGCAACCTGTCGGGTGGGGTGCTGGGCTACGCGCAGTTTCCGGGCGGCGCGGCGGCTACCGACGGCGTCGTAATCCTGACTTCGGCCTTCGGGCGCGGCGGGTCGGCTTCGGCTCCGTTCAACCTGGGCCGGACGGGCACTCACGAGGTAGGCCACTGGCTGAACCTGCGCCACATCTGGGGTGATGCTTCCTGCGGCAATGACCTGGTTTCGGACACGCCTACCCAACAGACCCAGAACTATAGCTGCCCCACGTTCCCGAAAGTGACGTGCTCCAACGGCCCGAACGGAGACATGTTCATGAACTACATGGACTACACCGACGACGCCTGCATGTACATGTTCTCAAACGGGCAGTCCTCGCGCATGAACGCCCTGTTTGCCACGGGTGGCGCCCGCGCCGGTCTGGTTACCTCCACCGGCGGTACAGCTCCCGGCGGCACTACCCCCACCACGCCCACGTACTGCGCTTCCAAAGGCACCAGCACCGCCTACGAGTGGATTGATTTGGTGCAGCTAGGCTCCATCAGCCGCACCTCCGGGGCCAACGCCGGCTACTACGACGGCACGGCCCTCGGCACTACCGTAACGGCTGGCACGGCCCAGACCATCAGCTACTCGGCGGGCTACGCCTCCACGGCTTACACTGAATACTGGAAAGTGTACATTGACTACAACCAGAACGGCGTATTCACGGATGCCGGCGAACTGGTGGCCAGCCGGAGCGCCGCCTCGGCCAGCACCCTGACCAGCACGTTTACGGTACCGGCCACGGCCAAAACCGGCAAAACCCGCCTGCGCATTGTGATGAGCGACGCCTCGGCCACAACCAGCTGCGGCAGCTACAGCTACGGCGAAACGGAAGACTACAGCATCACGATTTCCGGCGGCACGGCGCGTCAGTCGGGTGCTACGGCTGAGGCCGCTTACCGTATCTTCCCGAACCCCGCTACCGACGTGCTCAACATTGAAGTACCAGCCTCCATCAACGCCAGCGCCGTATCGGTAAAGGTGTTGGACGTGCGCGGCGCCGAGATGAAGCAAGTAACCTTCGACGGCAACCTGCTCAACGTGGGGCAACTGGCCAAGGGCGTGTATATGCTGCGCATTGCCGACGGCCAGCAGGTAACGCACCAGCGTTTCGTGAAAGAATAGCGGATACCTACCCCGGGCCACCGGCATGGCCTGGCTGACTTCCGTATAAAAGACTCGCTCAGGATTGAGCGAGTCTTTTTCTTTATCGGTTACTTACCACCCCGATTTTGAGTGGGTAGCCCGCCCAGAGCAAAACCTTTTCCTAACGCCACAGTAAAGAGGCCTGCCCATATTCCTGCCTGCTTATGAAGACGCTGTACCTGATGCGCCACGCTAAATCGAGCTGGAGCTTTGATGACCTGACCGACAAGGAACGCCCGCTCAACGACCGGGGCCGCGACGACGCGCCAGCCATGGGCCAGGCCCTGGCCAAGCGCAGCATTCAGCTGGATTTACTGCTGGCCTCGCCAGCCGTCCGGGCCCTGAGCACAGCGGCCCTGGTGGCCCACGAGTTGGAATACCCGGCCGAGAAAATTCAGGTGGTAGACAGCATCTACGAAGCCACGGTGCCGGACCTGCTGGGCGTGGTACGCCAGTGCCCGGATGCTGCCGACTCCGTGCTGCTGGTGGGGCACAACCCCACCATCACGGAGTTTGCCAACGTGCTGTCACCCAGCACCATCCCTGACATGCCTACGGCCGCCATTGTGTGCCTGAAATTTAATTGTGCCCGTTGGACGGAAATTGACCAGGCCAACGCTGAGTACTACTTCTACGATTATCCAAAAAACAACTAGGTTCTTGGGCCTTGGGAGCTTAGGGTCTTGGCTGATGTTTTGCTAGCAGCCTGCTTTATTGAACGTCATCCAGGATACTACGCTTCGAGCTGCCACCGAGGTAGCGCGCAGCCAAGCGTTCTGCGAAACGGCAGGCCCAACCCTAAGCGCCCAAGACCCCAAGAACCTACCCCCAACCCCATGTCCGAAACCACACAGGCGCAGCCCCGGCTGCTTAATCGGGAACTGAGCTGGCTGGCATTCAACCGCCGCGTGCTACAGGAAGCACAGAACCCCGAGGTACCGTTGCTGGAGCGCATCAAGTTCCTGGCCATCTTCAGCAGCAACCTGGACGAGTACTTTAAGGTGCGCGTAGCCACGCTGCGGCGCCTAGTCAAACTCAAAAAGAAAACCCGGGCCAAGCTGGGCGAGGACCCCGTAGAACAGCTGCGCGACCTGCTGGAAGAGGTAGGCCGCCAGCAGCAGGAGTTCGGCGACACCTTCCGCAACGGCATTCTGCCGGAGTTGCGGGCCCAGCACATTCACCTGGTTTCCGAGCACGACCTCACGGCCGAGCAACGGGCCTGGGTTGACGAGTATTTCCGCCAGCATGTGCAGGATTTGCTTTCTCCCATTATCCTCGATGAGAACCTGCACCACCTGTTCCTGCGCGACCAGAGTGTGTACCTTACCTTCCTGCTCAGCCAGCCCGAAAACCGCAAAAAGCAGGAACAGGAGCGCGTGGTCGTCATGGAGCTGCCCACCAAGCGCCACGGCGGCCGGTTCGTGCGCCTACCCGACCAAGGCGAGGACAAGTTTGTGATGTTCCTCGACGATGTAGTGCGTTGCTGCGCCCGGGAGCTGTTCCCCAAGTACCAGAAAGTGCAGGTGCACGCCATCAAGCTTTCCCGCGACGCCGAGTTGGACATTCAAGAGGAAGTATCGGGCAACATGCTGGCCAAGATTAAGAGCAGCCTGCAGAAGCGCGAAACCGGCTACCCCGCCCGCCTGCTTTATGACCCTGCCATGCCCAAGGAGGTGCTGCGGGCCGTAATGCAGAAAACCGGCATTGGCAAGGAAGAACTGGTGGAGGGCAGCCGCTACCACAACTTCCGCGACTTTTTTGGGTTCCCGGATTTCGGGCTGGCGGAGCTGCAGTACGAGCCCATGCCGCCCCTGCCCCACCCCACGTTGCCGCGCACGGGCAAAATGCTGCCTGCCATTGCCGAGCGTGACCACCTGCTGCACCCGCCCTACCAGTCCTTCGACTACGTAACCCGCCTGATTACGGAGGCCGCCCAAGACCCGCAGGTCAGCAGCCTCAGCATTACCCTGTACCGGGTAGCCGGCAAAAGCGAAGTTGCCAAAGCCCTGCTGAAAGCCGCCAAAAATGGCAAGCAGGTAACGGTGGTAGTAGAGCTGAAAGCCCGTTTCGATGAGGAGAGCAACATGTTCTGGGCCGAGAAGCTGCAGAAGGCCGGGGCCAACGTTATTTATGGCATTCCAGAGCTGAAGGTACACAGCAAGCTGCTACTCATTACGCGGGCCGAGGAAGACCAGAACCGCCTCTATGCCTACCTGAGCACGGGCAACTTCAACGAGAAAACCAGCGAGATATACGCCGACCACGGCTTGTTCACGGCCAACCCGGAAATCACGCGCGACGTGGTAGAAGTGTTCCGCTACTTCCACGACCGTCAGGACAAAACCGGGCAGTTCCACAACCTGCTGGTGGCTCCGTTTGAGCTGCGCGAGAAGCTGGTGGCCCTCATCGACCACGAAATTCAGCTGGCCCAGGAGGGCAAAGATGCCTATATCATCCTGAAGCTGAACGCCCTGCAAGATGAGCGCATGATTCTAAAGCTCTACGAAGCCAGCCAGGCCGGAGTGCGCATTGAGTTGCTAATTCGGGGCATTTCCTGCCTGATTCCGGAACTGGCCGGCCAGAGCGAAAACATCCGGCAGCGCGGCATGGTCGACCGGTTCCTGGAGCACGGCCGCATCTACGTGTTCGGCAACGGCGGCCAGGAAAAGGTGTACGTGGCCTCCTCCGACTGGATGGCCCGCAACCTCGACCGCCGCGTGGAGGTAGCTTTCCCCATCCTACAGGCTGATTTGCGGGCCGAGGTGCGTCATATGCTGGATTTACAGCGCCAAGACAACGTAAAGGCGCGCGACTTCCACAACCGTTTCATTGGCCCCGAGGATACTGCCGCTGCCCGCATCCGCTCCCAGTTCGACACCTACGACTACCTTAAAAGCCTCTGCAAACCTACCAGGAAGCGCAAGTAGCCCGAGCCGCAAGCCAAGCACCCGCTAACGCCGGCTAACTTCACTCATTAACGCCAAGCTCAGGCTTACGCACGTAACTTTCTGACTGCCAGAATTAAATAGCTTTTCATGGGTATAAACGCCTCCATTATGCAATGGGGGCGTTTTTTGTTGCGGTACAGCCACCTGTAGCAGCCGCACCAGCGGAGCTGGGCAGCAACTGCCCCGAACAAAACCTCGTAGCGGTAAACGATACGCCTGTATTGCTTGTTTTAGAAACAGAACCAAGTACATTCAGGCAATACGGCACAGCTTTTACGGCTTTGTGGCCTTTCACTTCTGACTTCAAGATCATGCATTATATAGCGTCTGGCACCCTGGCACCCATTCGTGGCGCCACCGCCAACCACCACGAGCTGAAAGTATGGCCGGCCTGCTTTGCCGCCGTCGTGAGTGGAGCCAAGCCCTTCGATGTGCGCCTCAACGACCGGGACTACCGGGTAGGCGACGCTCTGCTCCTGCGCGAGTACGAGCCCGAAAGTGAGCAGTACAGCGGCCGCACCACCGAACGCTGGATTAGCTACCTGCTGCAAGGCGGCTCCTTTGGCGTTGAGGAAGGCTGGTGCGTGCTAGGCCTAGCTGAACATCCGCCCCTACCCTCCGGCATCAGCGACACGCGGCTGTGGTAACTGCCCGCACGCGTGAGCCCGACAGCAAAAAGCCTCTGCTTTGCAGGGGCTTTTTGCGTTTTCTGAGGGCCAGAATACGGGCGGCCTTTATCCTAGCGTACCGAACTCCGGCTTGGCCTGGGGACGGTACCGCCCCTGCATCTCGCGTAGCCATTCCTCCGCCGACGCCACGTCGTCGAAGAGCTGCAGGCGAATCTGCTCATTAAAGGACGAAGAATTCAGCGTGGCGGCTTGGTCTAGCAAGTCATGGGGTTGCACTACGTGGGCAATGTAGCGCAGGCCCAGGCGCGCGGCCTGAGGGCCCCACACACTGCTTAACCATTCTACCGAGTCAAACCAGGGGCCGGAGAGGCGGCTGTTGTCGTTGAGCAGGTAGGGGCAGTGCAGGTTTTGCATGGCCGCCAGGAAACGGGCCGCTCCGTTGTAGGCCTCGTTAGGGTCAATGTAGCCCAGCCAAATGGCGCGCAGCCAACCATCGGCCTCGTCAAAATCAAGCTCGCAGCTGCTGCCGTCGCGCAGGTCCGTATGTTTAGAGATTTGCATGTGAAAAAATGGAGAAAATAGGGAGATACGAATGTACTAAACGGGCCTCCCTACCCCCCAGGTTGCTACCGTCCAGGTTAAATAGAGCAGCTACACCTGTTATATCCAGTAACTCGTTACCCTATGGTCAACCCAGGCATGCAGAGGTAGCCTTGGCTGAACTTATTTGTCGGGCTTAAACTAATACCGTTGTGCTTTGCCCGGATGCTTAAAAAGCCCGACTCAGAGGCTACATCCTCCGAATCGGGCTTTTTAACGGAAACAGTAGCTTCTAGAGACATCTGCTACCGCAAGCAAAAATAACCGGCAGGCCTCACCGCTGAGGCGGCGGTAGTATGCTGGCTGCTTAGGGCTTGGGGGCCTTATCCACAGTTTTCTTCAGGAACTTGCGCGGGGGCACAATGAACAGTTCAACGGAGGCGTAGGGCGCGCCGGCCAGCTTGCTGTCGATGATTTTCACCCGGTTGTCGTTGGTGCGGTCGAAGGCGTCGAAGGCGTAATTGTAGCGGTAGCCGCCTTCCAGCCCGAACCACAGAAAATCATAGATTTCCCGCTCCCAGCGGCCCCGGAATTTCACTTCCGTTTCGCGCAGCTCCAGGGTGCGCAGGTCGATGGAGCCTTCGCGGCGCAAGGGCTCGCGCAGCTTCACAATGTAGTTGAGGCCATCCACGGAGTAGCCGGCGAAGAACAGGGAGCGGGGCGAGGCATTGTAACGGGCCGTTACGCGGGCCGGGAACAGAGCCTCCACGCCCCAATGGTTGTTAAAGGTGCGGTTATAGAGCACGGCCGGGTAAATGCTCTGCCGCCCGAAGGTGTACCCCAGCTGCAACCCCACCCCCCAGGAGAACATGGGACTGCGCTTCCAGCCGTAGAGGAATTCCGACGATACGCGCAGGTAGTCGCGCACGCTCAGGGCCGAGGACGTGTAGTCGCCGCTCAGCTCGCCCTTCACCCGGAAAATGTACCAGTTGACTTCATTGACGGGCCGAATTACGGCCAGCTGGGTGCCCAGGGTTTTGAGGCCCTTGTTCTCGATGTTATCGTATAGCTCGTAGCCGGTGGGTTTCTGCCGAAACTTAAACTCCTCCCGCTCATAGTTTACCCCCAGAATCAGCTTCAGGTGGGGGCGGTTAAGCATCGGAATGTAGCCCTTGATAACGAGGCGGGCGTTTTTGGTAGCCTCCGAGCTGTAATCCTGCAAGCCTACTACCTTGCCGTCCGACATGACGTTGAAGCGCGGCACCCGCTCGTAGTGGAACACTAGGCCCTTGCTGGGCCCCATCCCGACCACCGAGGGGGTAGCAAATTCCTGGGCAGTTACTGTTGCCGCCGAGTCACTGAGGGGTGGGGCTGGAGGCGGGTAAACCGGGGGCACGGTGGGCGTAATCTGAGCGTGGGCAACTCCGGCGCACAGCAGTACCGCCGAGGCCGCCAGCGGCCTCAGTAACCGAAACGTCGGGGCAGAAAATGAAATCATACGGGTGGCTTGCAGAGAAACAAACGACAAAAAGGCGTCAGGCTAGCCTTAACGTCTTTTCGCGAAAAAGGATGAGGTAGCGGTGATTCGGGGCAATAGTGATTTGGTGATTTAGTGCGTTAGTGATTTGCCGGAGTGTGTCACTGCGAGTGGCGCAAGGCCACTGGTCCTGACCAATGTGCTGCCGCTCAAGATGCAACAAGCCCTTGACGTATGGCTGCGTCAAGGGCTTGTTGCCTTCCCGGGCTTAGGTAAAGGAAAGGATGAACGGCTTCGGCTACTGCCCCGCCATGACGCAATTCCCGCCCGGAATCACTCCATCATCACCAAATCACGGCGCTTAAAAGAGGAAATCGAAGCCAACGAAGACTAGGTTTTCCTCGCCTACGGAGTAGGTAGCGTTGATAACAGCCTGCTTGAGCACATCAACCCAGATGCCCCCACCCACACTGGTATGGAAGGCACTCAGCCCAGTGTCCGTGTCGCGGGAGCTGTACACGCGGGCGGCATCGGCCAGGCCCATGATGCCGAACTTGCCGGGCACCAAGTAGGCGTTGAAGCTGAAGAGCTGCACGCGCACCTCAGCGTTGCCGTACACCGACGAGCGGCCGGCGTAGCGGGTGCGGCGGTAGCCGCGCAGGTTGGTGGTTCCGCCCAAGGTGTTGGCCTGGTAGAAGCGGTAGTCGCCGAGGGTGCGGCTGGCTCCAATGCGGCCGGCCCAGGTCAGCTGGAAGGGGAAGTTAGGCGAAAGGTAAGCCCGGAACTCCGTAGCTAAGCGACCATACGTCAGCTTTTCGCCGTTCAGCTGGTGGTTGTACTCGGCCGAGTTGTACCACCGCAGACCAATGCGGGGGTTTTTGGGCGAAGAAGCAGCATCCAGGTTCAGGTAAGCTCTGCCCCCGAGGTAGCGGTTCAAGCCAAAATCAGAGGCACGAATGCCGGCGGCGGCCGTGCCTTCGCGGCCGTTGCCCGTAACTGGGTCGAGGCCGTTTGCTATTTCCTCACCGATCTGGCTGCGGTCTACCCGGAACTGGTCATACTGGGGGCCGAAGCCGAATTTCAGGAAGCTGAAAATATCCTTTTCCAACATGGGCGCCACGTACAGCCGCGAGAAGCGGATACGGTAGAAATCGTTGATGTCGCGGGCGCGGGTTTCCCGGTCGTCAGCCAGCACGTTGCGGGTGTCGTTGCCGAGGCCGAAGAAGTTGTAAAGCAGCTGAGGACCGTAAAGCTGGGCCGTGAGGCGCAAGTCCGTTTTGCCTAGCACATCCACGAAGTGCCCGAGGTAGCGCACATTGTAGGCGCTCTGCGAGGGCGAGTAGTTAGCTGCCAGGCTCTGCTCCGTTGCGTAGGGCGCCTTCCGGAAGCCGTAGGTCCGATACACGAGCCCGCCCCCGAAGAACAGCCGGTCGTCGATGTTGTACCCGAAGTACAGGGTCGGGCCGAAGTAGTTCAGGGTGTAGTCTTTGCGGTCGGTGCGGGTGTGCACGTCGTAGCGGCTTACATCAATGCCGGGCTCCAGGCGCAGGCGGGCGTCTTTGCCGGCCACAATCACGTTGCCGGTGTCGGCATCATAGATGTGCAGCTTGTGGCCGAAGCCCGCCACGTTGGAGCGGTCCACGATGGAGTCCCGGTCGGTGCCGCCAATGATGCGCACCAGCGGGCCGCCCTTCACGTCGCCTTTCACCTCGTACTGGTCCTCGCCCTGGAAACCGTAGAGGCGCAGCTCCTTGGTTACGTTGTTGTCGAAAGTGCGGTCGAAGAGGTTTTTGGTCAGTTCACCTTCCTTGTTGATTTTCTGCACCGTAACGCGCGTCTTATCGTTGGGTAGGCGCTCTACCACAAACCGCTCGCGCTTCTTGGAGCCCTTCACCTCCGTTACCTTGCTGAGCACCTCGTAGTAATCGGCGGCTACCTGGGGTAGCAGGTCGCGGCGGCTCTTGAGCTTGGCAATGATTTCGGGGGCGTGCAACTCGTAGATTTGCTTGGGCCACCGCTCCCGGAATGCTTTTTCAATGACGTCATCGGTAAGGTCGGCTTTCATGTCCTCGGCCTGCTTTACCCAGTCTTCTTTGCTCACCGAAGCCAGATATACCCGGTCGTTGCTGAGGGCCGTAAGGTTCAGGCCTTTCCAGTCGCCGTAGTCGGCCCCAAAGTTCTGGAAATTGCGGATGGCCCACTTGCGCGAGGCCAGGTACGGGAAAATACCGTCGCCCTTGAAGAAGGCAATGTCCCGGTCTTCGGGCACGGCCGTAAACTTCCGGTCCCCGTCCTTGTCCTTTTTCTCGGCCCAGCGCCACTGGTCCTCGTGCCGGTCCCAGTCGCCAATCCACATGTCGAAGAGGCGGGAGCGGGCAAAGGCTTTTTCATTGACACGGTTGTCGTTGTCGTCGGTGATGCGCTCGAACACTTTGTCGGTGCCCACCAGGTTTTTGGCGTTGCCCAGGCTTTCCACGTCGCTTTGGTCGTCCTTGGCGTCTTCCTCAATGGCGCCCGGCGTGTTGCTGAACCGCTCCAGGTACTGGCCCAGCAGGGGGTCCTGGGGAATGTAGCGCAGCTCGGGGTTGGTGTGCAGAATACCAGCGGCCGTGGCCAGGGGCGGAATGGCAATGGAGGCGTAGGGGTGTTGGGCCGAAATCTGGTCCTGCAGAATATCGGCGGCGGCGCCCTCGCGCAGGGCCTCGGGCAGCACGGCCGAGGGGTCCTTGTTAAGGCTACGAATCGTGAAGTTGCGCCCTTCCTCGTTGCGCACTTTCAGGGAAGCGGTTTGCTTGCCACCGCCAATTTTGTAGGGCGTCAGGCCACCTTTCTCGGTAGCCAGGTCCAGCACCGGAAACGTGACGGGCGTGGCCCACTCCTGGCGGTAGTGCTTGCCGAAGAACAGCTTGTGCACGCCGCTGCGGTCCAGGTAACTGGGGTTCACGGCTACCGTTACGGTGCTGTCGGCAAAGTTTGGCCGCGGGGCGCCGGTAGGCCGCGCCACCGAGTCGGTGGAGGCCATGGCCTGCTGGGCGTACAAGGGCGTGCGGAACACGAGGCGGCCTTTTTCGCCCGTGCCTTCGGGCACGTAGAACTCGGTCCAGACCTCCCCATTGTCGTAGTAATTTACCCTGGCAAACCCCTTTTCTTTATCGGAGAACAGGGCGTCGCCGCCGCTGCCGGGCTTTACGTGCTGAGTTTTGCAGCCCGAGCCGCTAACAATGTGGTTGAGGTTACCTTCCTTCTGAAACTGCAGGTTGTGCTCGTGTCCGGCGGCATACACCACGTTGGGGTACTTCTGGAAAATCTCCATCAGCCCCTTCTTATACGCCTGGTACAGTGGGTGAGGAATATCCTGACTTACCCCGCCGTACTTGCGGGCAAACGGATAAATGGAGCCGATGATGGGCAGGGGCACGAAGGCGTACTTGTACACAATGGACAAGGGGAAGAAATGGTCCCCCAGGGTGAAGTAGCCGCCGTGAATACCGTCGGAGAACAGCGGGTGGTGAGCTACCACCATAATGTTCTTGCCGGCGTTGCGCTGAATAATGTCCTCTAGCTGGGTAAAGAAATCCGTCTCGTTGGCTACCCCGCAGCCGCTGTTAGCCCCGTAGGGCCGCTCGCCGGAGGTTTGGAGAAACCACTGCGAGTTGATGGCAATCAGCACCACGTCATCCTGCAGGCGCACCTCAACCGGCCCGGGACAGGCGTCGCGGGGCAGGAAAAAGTCGCCGGTGTAGGGGAAGGCTGCCGAGTCGCTTTGCAGATAGCTTTCTACAAAAAACTGCTCCCGGTTTACCTGCTCCACAGCCCCGCGGTTGCCCTGCTTCCAGTCGTGGTTACCCGGAATCATGTACTTCTCGCCCTGGTAATCGCGCAGAATCTTCATCTGGTCGATGATGCGCCGCTCTGATTCCGGACGGTCGGAGGCTTTGGCTTCCGGCATGCCGTACTCGTAGATATTATCCCCGAGGTACACGGTAGTACTTTTGGCTCCGGCCGCCAGAATTTGCTTGCGCATGTAGTTCAACGACGGCTCGCCACCTTCGGCCTCCGGAATTGGCTTACCTACATCCCCAATCAGGAACACGCTGTAGCGGATACGGGAGCTGTCGGGCGGCGTTTTGGCCTCCCAGTTCAGCCCTCCCCGGCGGTAATTAGGCCGCTCGGGGTGGGGCGTCTGCGTGGGTTTCTTTTGGGCCAGCGCTGCCGGCGCACTGGCACCCGCCAGGGCCAGCAGCAAGCAACAGGACAGGAAATGTCTGCTCATACTAGAAGAGAGGTAGCGAGAAAGCAAAGGGCCCGCTGAGGGCACCAAGGAAAGAGAACGGATGTTCAAGAAATACGGTAAACTTACCAGTAACGACTAAGGTAGTTGTTACGCATAGGTACGGTGCGCTGCCGTACGCAATTCCCTTCCTTACGGTTGGGGCTGAGGGCCTGAAAACCCCGCGCCGCGAATCGCGTTGTAAGCCGAACAGCCCCCCGCTGTTGTTGTTTGTTGTCTGCCCCTGATGGAAACCATTCTAGTTCAGAAACCGGCCAAGGCCGAAATTGTCAAAAATGCCAAGGCCTACGTGCTGGCGTTGCTGGAGGAAAAGCTCCCGGCCCAGCTCGTCTACCACTCCCCTAAGCACACGGCCACCGTGGTAAAGGAGGCGCGGGCCTTGGGCGAAGCAGCAGGGCTCAGCGAAACCGACCAGGAAGCGCTGCTGCTGGCTGCCTGGTTCCATGATGTGGGCTACACGGAAGTGTACGACGGACATGAGTTCCGCAGCGCGGAAATGGCTGGCGAGTGGCTGCGCCAACAAGGCTACCCCGAGGATCGAATTGAGGTAGTCCAGAACCTGATTCGGGCCACCCACCGCGACGCCAAGCGGGAAACCGAGCTGGAGCAGCTGCTGGTAGATGCCGACATGAGCAACATGGGCCGCGAGAGTTTCTTTGCCGAGGGCGAGCTACTGCGAGCCGAGTGGGAAGCCACCGGCGGCAAAACCTACTCTAATACAGAGTGGGCCGATAATCAGCTGGCTTTCCTGCTGGCCAGCAAGTACTACACCAAGGCCGCCAAAGAGCGGTACGAAGAGCAGTTCAAAGATAATATTAAGGACCAGCGCAAGCAGCTGAAGAAGACCGAAAAGAAGAACAAGAAGAAAAAGGAAGAAGAAGGCGGCACGTTTGCCGAGCCCAAGCGCGGCATCGAAACCATGTTCCGAACCATGTACAGCAACCACATGAAGCTCTCGGACATGGCCGATAAGAAGGCGAACATGATGATTTCGCTGAACGCGGTACTCATGTCGTTGATTATTACCTATTTCGGCGCCAAGCTGGGCAGTAAAACCGCCGCCTTGAGCAACGTGGGTTTGATTCGGAACCCCATTATTGCGGTGCCGATGGGCATTTTGCTGGCGACGGCCCTGGCCTCGGTTATTACCGCCATTCTGTGTGCTCAGCCCGATGTGACAAGCTTTAAGTGGCTGAAGCGCAGCCCCCAAATTGCCACCAACCGCCGGGTAAACCTGCTGTTCTTCGGTAACTTCAGCAAGCTCAGCCTCGACGACTTCCAGCACGGCATGACGGAAATCATGGGCCAGAAGGAGGCGCTCTACACCAACATGGTGACGGACATCTACTACCTCGGCGACGTGCTAACCAAAAAGTACCGCCTGCTGCGTCTGAGCTACACGATTTTCATGGTAGGCCTGATCCTGACGGCACTATCCTTTGGTATTGCCCTGCTTTACAAGGTGTAGCAGTGATTCAGTGCATGAGTGAATTGTCAGAGAGAGGAGGTACGCCGCCATCCTTCCTCTTCCTGTGACAAGCCTGATAACGTGACAAGCCCTTACTTCCGCGCTGGAGGTAAGGGCTTGTCACATTTCAAGGGGTAGCACTTCGGAAAAGACGGGTTGCTCTGCTCGCCCTGACACCGCTTCACTCATGCACCGAATCACTGCTCTACCGCCTCTCGACCAGTTCTGCCAGGTTGTGCAGGGAGCGGCCCAGGAAGCGGTGCAGGCGCCGCAGCTGCCCAAAGCGCACCAGACGGCTGGCGCTGGCAATGTGGCCGTAGCGCAGCTCCATGGTTACCAGACAGGCGTCGAGAGTTACTGCCTCAAAGCCGTAGAATAGCAGGGAGTTAGGAAAGAGGCGAAAATGGGAAATCTTCTCCACGTACTCCAGGCGGCCGTCCTCGTCCTCGAATTGCTGCACGGCCTGAAAGTCAATTTGCCCCCCAAACACATCTACTTTGTAGCTGGTGCCGAGGCGGCCGGCCTTGGTAACATCGTAGTGCACGGCGGTGGCGCCCTCCATCCAGCGGGGGCGCAACCGGAAGTTGTTAATAACCCGCACGGCGTAGGGAGCGGGCACGCGCAGGGCCCGGCGTACTTTCAGCGCGCAGCCGCGGCCTACGGGCACATCATCGTCTATTTCCGGGCTGTTGAGCAGCAGCCGCAGGGGCGAGAGGCTGGCGTAGTGGTAGGGCGTTTCGCCGAGGTGTTCGTAATAGGTAGCGCCGGGCAGCAGCCGGGTCCAGGAAAAAGCCTGCTGTAGTGCCGCCGGATCCTGAGTGGCCAGGTAGCCCTCCGAGAGCAGAATGTACTCTGAGCCGGTAATGTTGTTTTTGAGCAGGCGGTGTACCACTATCACATCACGGCCCATGAGCTTGGTGTACTCCCGAATTCGGGCCACGCTCACGCGGCCGTAATGCACTACAATTTTCAGCGTGAGAGCCAGCTCGTGCAGAGCCGCCGCCAGCTCCGAGCCGGTGTCGCGGGCCACAATGCGCAGGTAGTTCTGAAAATCGAGGTAGATACGCCGGCATTGCCGCACCAACTCGGCCACCGATGGCGGGGGCCCTAATCGGTAAAACAGCACCGCATCACCCTGAATCTCGTTTACCTGCAAGTTCAGGGTGTTGGCTTCAATAAGTATTTCCAGCAGATCTGCGACCAGAAACGGCGCCTGCAAGCTTCCCGACTCCTCAATAAAACGCGTGAAGCCGCTGATATCCGGAATCAGCAGCAAGGCGGGCTGCTGTTTGTCGGCTCCGGGGCGCGGCAACTTGCCGGCGGCCCGACGGTCAGCGCGTAAGTCGTCCAATAAACCCATGAAGCCAAGCGGGAAAGTGAGGGTGAGAGGAGACGAAGATACGCAACGGGCTAGCGGTAGGCACAGCGCCCCAAGTAGTTTTGCGGAGCCGCCGCTTTCCGTGTAGCTTTGTAAAGAGGGGTACCCCTGGCTGCGTAGTTCAACGGATAGAATAGGCGTTTCCTAAACGCTTGATATGGGTTCGATTCCCGTCGCGGCTACGTTGAAGTGGTGAGGTGGTGAAATGGTGAGTTTGACGTTCTATCTGCGCAAGTGGCGCCAACGGAACGTCAAACTCACCATTTCACCACCTCACCACTTACTCTATCAGGCCGTGCATCATGGCGTAGCGAATGAGGGCCGCTGTGTTCTTGGCCTGGGTTTTTTCGATGATGTTTTGGCGGTGCGTTTCGATGGTTCGCTTGCTGGCAAAGAGCTGATCCGCTATTTCCGCGTTGGTGAGTCCTTCGGCAATCAGCTTGAGCACCTCCATTTCTCGCACCGACAGCTCCACGGGCCCGTTGCGGTGCAGTGCTAAGTTATAGGATGGGTGGGGCTCGGCAGGCTCGCAGATGAGAGCTGCCCGTTCTGGTACTGCCCGCTGCATGGTGCGGTTGAGCAGGCTAAGGCCTATTTCAGTGCACAAAAACTGCCGGCCGGCCGCTACCGTGCGAATACCGTGGGTGATTTCAGTGCTTTCGGCATTTTTGAGCGCGTAGCCCAAAGCTCCGGCCTGTAGCATCCGATGCACGTAGCTTTCGTGGTCAAGCATGGACAGCACGAGCACGCGCATGGCAGGAAAATGAGTCCGCAAGGAGTCCATGGTAGCAAAGCCGTCCAGCACGGGCATATTGACATCCATCAGCACTACATCGGCCGGGGTAGTGGCCAGCAAATCTAAGAGTGCCTGACCATTGCTAGCTTCGCCCACTACCTGAATATCAGGCTCACGCGAGAGAATGGCCCGGATACCATCCCGCAGGATAGTATGGTCATCAGCAAGCAGTACACGAATCATAGAGGGGTTCGATTCAAACTCAGCAGTAAAAAGGCCGTGTGGCCACAGGTTGCCAATAGTACGGAATAACTGCTGGGAAGGCTGCATACCGCTATTACATCCGGGGTTGAGACAAGCCTTGCCTGCGGTTGAACGAGACCTACGACCTGCGAGCCTGCCCTACCCTTCCGCGCTGCCTAGTTAACCGCACAGCAGGTGGTTAATACCGTCTAGTGGCCTTGGAGTTAGGTAGTAGGATTGCCCACGCCCCAGCCGCACTCAGCCTGGGTAAGCGCTGCCCGAGCGGCCACCGGCCCAGGTGCTAGCCACCTTGCATTCCGTAGAATCACTGAGCTATAAATCAGTGTTTTACACCTATTTTATCCTGAATACAGGCCCTATATTGTTAGTACATTTCCCTTTCCAAAGCCCAGGGCTTAGAAGTTGTGCCGAAGACGTTGTGACGTGTCTAGTTTCACCTGTGCTACTCCTTTTTGATTATGGAAGTCTACCGTGAAATTCTTCCCGAGAGCTACCTGCTAATTCTCACCGATGACAGCCAGCCCACGGCGCGGGCCCAGCTCTCCTATGCCTTGCGCCGGGCCATTCGTAGCGGCAAGCCGAGCATTTGGATAGATTGCAGCCACTTGCGGAACCTGTCCTTTTCTACCCTGCGCCTGCTGGTGCGCTATTACCAGCGCCTGCGGGAGCGGCAGATTCCGTTGGTGCTGTGCCACCTCGGCGACTCTGCCCACCAGTTGCTGGCTCGCCTGCCTACCACCAGCTGCCCGCCCGTGGTTCCCTCCTTGCTCGATGCCGAGCGGTATTGCCGGAGTCAGCACGTGCCGGTGCATTAACCGTTGGCTCCGGCAAGCCCCCGTGGTATCCCCCGATTGCCAGGCGCTTTTGGTCGTGTAACTGATGCCGGTGGTGAAACATCGCGCTGGCGGGGTAGAACTAGAACGACCTTGTCATCGATGGAATGAAATATTCTGCGTAAGCTTCGGCATCTCAACCGTTGCCCGCATGAATTCTGCTCCGCTTTCCGGCCTTTACGCACCTTCCCTGAGCCTGCTCACCGACCTCTACCAGGTTACCATGGCCTACGGCTATTGGCGCCAGGGTATGCAGGACCGCGAGGCCGTATTTCACTTGTACTTTCGCCGGCCGCCTTTTGCGGGGGGCTACGCCGTGGGCGCGGGCCTGGCTTACGTGGTGGATTTCTTGCAGAATCTGCAGTTTTCCGAAGATGACCTGCACTACCTCGGCAGCCTGAAAAGCGCCAAAGGTGGGGTCATGTTTCCGCCGGAATTCCTGACCTACCTTCGCGAGCTGAAGTTTACCTGCGACGTAGACGCCATTGCCGAAGGCACCGTGGTATTTGCCAATGAGCCGCTCATTAGGGTTCAGGGCCCGCTACTGCAGGCCCAGCTAGTGGAAACCGCCTTGCTGACGCTCGTCAACTTCCAGACGCTAATAGCCACCAAGGCTTCCCGCATTCGGGAGGCGGCCGGCTCCGATACGGTGCTGGAGTTTGGGCTGCGCCGGGCTCAGGGCCCTGATGGGGGCCTGAGCGCCAGCCGTGCCGCCTACCTCGGCGGCGTCGATGCTACTTCCAACGTGCTGGCCGGGCAACGCTTTGGCATTCCGGTGAAAGGCACCCACGCCCACAGCTGGGTTATGGCCTTCGAGCAGGAGCAGGAAGCTTTTGCCGCCTACGCCCAAGCTTTCCCCGATGATTCGGTTTTTCTGGTAGACACCTACGACACGCTGGAAGGCGTGCGCCACGCCATTACCGTAGCCCGGGAGTTGCGAGCCAACGGCCACGAGCTGAGCGGCATCCGCCTTGACTCCGGGGACCTGGCCTACCTCAGCCGCGAGGCCCGGGCCTTGCTCAATGAAGCTGGCTTTGAGAATGTGCGCATCGTGGCCAGCAACGACCTGGAGGAAAACCTCATTACCAGCCTCAAGCAGCAAGGGGCCAAAATTGATACCTGGGGCATTGGCACCCAATTGGTAACGGCCTACGACCAGCCAGCCCTGGGAGGCGTGTATAAAATGGCAGCCCTGCGCAAACCCGATGATTCAGGCTGGGATTTCACCATCAAGCTCTCGGAGCAATTGGCGAAAACCAGCATTCCGGGCATTCTGCAGGTGCGCCGTTACGAGAGCGACAAGGGCCAGCCCCGCGCCGACATGCTCTACAACGTGGCCGAACCCTTACCCGAGCAGCTCACCATCGTCGATCCGCTTGATGCCACCCGCCGCCGCCCCGTGCGCCCCGATGCTACCTACCGGGAGCTGCTGGAGCCGGTGTTTCGTCGGGGCCAGCTGGTGCAGCAACTCCCGAGCCTGGAGGAAAGCCGCGCCCGCGCCCACCGGGAGGTTCTGAGCCTGGACCCCAGCATCCGCCGTTTCCTCAACCCCCACACCTACCCCGTGGGCCTGGAGGAAACCCTGAACACCTTCCGCACCAACCTGATTCTGGAGAAGCGGCCCCAGCGGCCGGCGTAGCCGTATGTAGGCAGGTTGCTTGGCAAGTGGGGAGCTTTCTTCACCAATTAAGCAGCATTTTGTGTGCATCAGAAGGTGAAGGTTTCTTTTCTGTAATTGCCAGCCAGCTACTACAAGGTGCCGAACTTTCTCCAGAGGCGGGGTAGCATTTTGGGCAGTTGGTTTTCCGTCCAGTCTTCGCCCTTGGTTACGGAGTCGGCGTAGTCTAGGCCGCGGGTAATGGCCACGGCCCGGGGAAAAGTATCGTCTTCCGTTTGCTTGCCGGTGCGGGCAGCGTAGGCCATGCCGGCCACGTAGAGCAGCGCTTCAAACTCCTGATACGGTTCCTCGAGCAGCGCAGCCAGAGAGTCGGGGTTGCGCAGAGCTTCCGTGAATACGGCTTCGCCCTGCCCTACCAGCCAGCACCGGAAGTACAGGTAGGGGTCCTCGGAAACGTAGCCGTCGATGATTTTCTGGGCGGCCATAATCAGGAATGTATCGGCCTCCAGCACGTGCTGGCGCAGCTGGCACTCAAACTCTAGTATCTGCTCGGGCGGGTAGCTTTCCAGGCAACTGATCAGGGCCTGCTGCTGGCGCTGCTGGTCGCCCTGTGAAGCCTGCTTGGTCGAATCAATGATCTGCCAAAATTCGTTTTTATCCATTGCGGTGTGTAGTAGTTATCCTCGTTGATTACGCTCCGCCTTCTGGCCGGCCCGATACGTCAAAACTATACACGACCACAGCCAAAGCCTATACCTACCAGCCCTGCTACGACCACTACTTTTGCCTGCACTTCGTTGTTAGAGAACAACTCACCGGCTGCTGGTCGTTTTTTTGATGGCTATGGCAGCCTAACCCCTCGTATCTTATGTCCACTCTGCAATTCAAAACCAGCATCAACTGCGCCAATTGCCTGCGCGCCGTAACGCCCTTTCTCGACGCCGAAGCCAGCATCGACAAGTGGCAAGTTGACACCAACAACCCCAATAAAGTACTGACCGTGGAAGGCGAAAATCCCATTCCCGAGCTCATCATGAAAGCCGTGTCGCAGGCTGGGTTTGACATTGAGCCGCTCGCGGCTTAAGCGTCGGCCAACACTCCCGAAGCCCCGGTTTTCTACGGAAAGCTGGGGCTTTGGTATTGCGCGCAACTATACCCGCTCCGCGCAGCAGCCCTCCGAGAATGCCCGCAAGATTGGCTTACTCCTTGCCTACCTTGCGCCCATGCATACGCCTCTCACCATCCTATGGGTGCTGGCCTCTTTGGTGGGGCTCAGCAGCTGCCAACCCGCCCAACCAGCAACAACTACTTCCGCCCAACCGAGCGTAACAGCCGCTACCCCGGGAGCTCCTACTGAAGCCACCGCCCGCGCTGCCGTGGCCCGCTATGTGCAGCAACAACCCAGCGCCGCCCTGTACCAAGTGGATTCGGCTCGCGCCCTGGAAGTAGAAAACCACTGGCAAGTGCTGGTCCCGCGTGCCGACTGGGCCGGGCGGATGCCCGACAAAGCGGCCTTCGAAGTGGATAAGCAAACAGGCACGGTTACACCCCTGGCTGTAAAATAGCCCCTGCAAACGCTCATCTGCTTAAACTCACTAGTCTTCCTCTGGTAAGACGCTTTTCTACGAAAGCCGAAAGCCGCGCTATGACTTCACATAGCGCGGCTTTCGGCTTTCGGATCATCACTAGCTTAGCCTTCGTAGCGTAGCTCGCCGGCACCTACTTGCAGCCGGATTCCGGGCTCCTGGGTGATGCGGCCGGCAACCTGAGCATCATAGCCGTTGCTGCGGAGGCTGACGGCTACGGCTTCGGCCTGGGCCTCATCCGTGACCAGGAGCATACCGTTGCCCATGTTCCAGTAGAGGTAGGCATCGGCGGGGGTAATGCCGGCCAGCTCCGTGAGCTTCTGCATGGCGGGCAAGGGCTCGAAGAGGTTGGTTAGCTCGGCGCCCACGCCGTTTTTGAGTACCCGCTTGAAGTTATCAGCAATGCCGCCGCCGGTAATGTGGGCCGCCGCATAGAGCGGCAAGCCCGCGTCCAGCACCCGCGCTACGCCGGGCGAGTAGATGAGGGAAGGTGCGAGCAATACTTCACCCCAGGTGTGGCCGGCGCTGCCGTGGGGGGTAGCATCCGGGCCATCATACGGGGCCGAGTGCCAGTTCTCGCCGAATAGATTCTGAAGAGTGCGGCGGGCCAGCGAGAAGCCGTTGGACCGGAAGCTGGGCGAGCGAAGCGCCACGACGGCTTGTCCGGCTTGCACGCCCGCCCCGCTCAAGGGCCGCTCCAGGCTGGGGTGCAGGCTGCCAATGGCCGTGGAGCACCAGTTGAAGTTCATGCGGGCGCCTGGCCAGCCCCCAATGCGGTTACCTAATTCGGCAATTTCGCCGCCCGTAATGGCTACTTCCGCAAAGTTGCAGGCATCGTGCAGGCCACGCATCATCTCGTCAATCACCTCGTAATCAAGCGTGTTCACGTCGATGATGTTGGAAAGGTTGGTGGGCACGAAACCGCCCACAATCAGGTCGTCGGCGGTCATGGCTACCAGGTCGTAGCCCAGCGTGTCGAACTTTCCTACCCGCTCTGCTACCTCAATCTTGGTCCCGATACCGTCGGAGCTGATGCCCAGCCGGGCGTTGCCAAAGCGGATTTCGTTGGCAAAGCCGCCATCCAGGTCCTGGGCCGCCTCACCGGGCTTGCCGGCGCGGTTCGGAAAGGTCTTCTTCGACCAGGCGTAGGCGTTGCGGGAGCATTCATTGCCGAGGTCGATGTCGTAGCCGGCGGGTTTTTGGGAAGAAGAGGACATACGTTGTAGGGGTTCAATGCTTATTTGCCCGTCATTCCGAGCTTGCCGAGGAATCTCGCTCGCGCCGTTGAATTAGTATGGCAAGGTCAGCACGCAAGATGCTTCGACAAGCTCAGCATGACGTGCTCTATTAGTAACTGTCTGACCGATTAATGCTCCGTTGGTGCGGGAGCCTTGGCGCTGACGGAGGGCAACGCGTTGGCGTCGTTTTTCTTGTCGGAGCGGTGGCTTTGGCGCTCCTCCTGGATGTGGCGCAGGTACTTGGTCACGTCGCCGGTGGGGTACTGGCCGGTAAAGCAGGCGAAGCAGCTGCCACCGTGGCCGCGCTCCTCCGAAAACAGGTCCCGCAAATCGTCAATCGACTGATAGATAACCTTGTCGGCCTCAATGTAGCGGCAGATTTCCTCCTCCGTGTAGTTGGCGGCAATCAGCTCGGTGCTCATGGCCATGTCAATGCCATAGATGCAGGGCGAGACGATGGGCGGGGCGCTGCTGATGAAGTACACCTCCGTGGCCCCCGCCTCGCGCAGGATGCGCACGATGCGCCGCGAGGTAGTGCCGCGCACAATGCTGTCATCGACCACGGCAATCTTCTTGCCTTCCACGAACTCCCGAATGGGGTTAAGCTTTTTCTTGACGATGTCCTCGCGGCCGGCCTGGCTGCTCACGATAAAGGAGCGGCCCATGTGGTTGTTTTTTACCAGAGCCCGGCGGTAGGGCACCCCAATGGCTTCGGCCAGACCAGAGGCAGAAAAGTAGCCCGACGACGGCACATCAATCACCATATCCGGCTGAATACCCGATTCGATAACCTTGCGGGCCAGCATCTTACCCAGCCGCACCCGCTCGCGCGCCACCAAGCGGCCGTGAATGGTAGAATCCTCCCGCGCGAAGTAAATGTGCTCGAACACGCAGAACGCTTTGGGCTGGGCGTAGGGATTTTTGTAGTGAACCTTGAAGTCCTTGTCGATAAACACGGCCTGCCCGGGCCCTACGTTCTTGATGAACTCGAAGCCGAGGTAGTCGAAGCAGGTACTTTCGGAGGCGAAGGCGTAGATGGGGCCTTTTTCCGTCTGGCGGCAGCCCAGCACCAGGGGCCGGATGCCTAGCGGGTCGTTGAAGGCCAGCAGCCCGTGGCCGGCAATGACGGTGATAGTAGCATAGGCACCTTTCACCAGCTCCTGGGTGGTTTCCACCGCGTCGAAAATGTCGATAACCGAGAGGTTGTCGAGGTTTTTCAGGCGCAGCTCCGAGGCGAAGGTGTACATGATCAGCTCCAGGTCGTTGCTGGTTTTGGGCAGCACGTGGTACTTCTCGTGCAGGCGCTTGGCCGCTTGCCGGAAGTTGATGACGTTGCCGTTGTGCACCATGGCCAGCCCGAAGGGGTAGCTGGTGGTAAACGGCTGGGCCAGCTCGGCATCGTTGGAGCCCTGGGTGGTGTAGCGCGCGTGGCCGATGCCGATGTTGCCCTTCAGCTTCTTGAGCTGCTTGGGGCGGAACACGTCGGAAATCAGGCCGTTGCCTTTGCAGAGGTGAAAGTTGTCGTCGAAGGTGGCTATGCCGGCCGCGTCCTGGCCGCGGTGCTGAAGCGCCGTCAAACCAAATACGATGTCGTGGGCGACGTCATCGGGACCGTAAAAACCTACAATTCCGCACATGGGAAGTATCAGGAAGTGGTAGTGAGCAGGAAAGCCCGCTACCGGGGTGGTAAGTGTAACTCCGGGAATGCACTGGGCTTCCCTAAGTTGAGGCGGACGATAGGCCTAGCTTCCCGCGTCCTTTCCTTGCGGAGAGGGGGTAGCGGGAGCAGGCAACAGAGGCTCGGGGGTAAGAGGTGAAGCGGCAGCCGTGGCTACCGTTTCGGGTAAGATGGTGGGTAGCTCGCCTCGGATAAGACGGGCTAGGGTATCGGCGTAGAGAAAGTGCTCCACAGCCAGGCCGCGGCGCTCGACCTCCGCCAGGGTAGCAGCCCCACGCAAATCCACGGGATGCTGGGCCAGAACAGGTCCGGTATCTAGACCCTCATCAACCAAGTGTACCGTTATTTTGGTTTCAAGCAGCTGATTTTCAAAGGCCCACTCGTAGGCGTGCAGGCCCTGGTGCTGGTGCGTGTCGGCGGGATGAATGTTGAGAATGCGCCCCGCAAACGCCCGAATGAACGTGGGCGACAGGATACGCATGTAGCCGGCCAGCACCACGTAATCGGGCTGATACTGGCTTAGCACCTCCACTACCTCAGCATCAAACTCCGTTCGTTTGCGGCCCTGGCTGCTGAGGCTGGCCGTGGGGCAACCCAGCGCCGCCGCAGTTTCCAGCCCTGGCGCATCGGGCTTGTTGCTGAATACCACGGCTACCTCGGCCAGATCCTGCAGTACGCCGTGTTGCACAGCCTGCACCAGGGCCACCATGTTGGAGCCCCGGCCCGACAGCAAAATCGCCAGGCGCTGCTTACGGTTGCTATGGTTACCAGTTGCTTGCAAGAGTGGGTTCCGGCCGCTGGCCGATATCGGTACGGATGTACACATCCTGGAATGTAACTTTTTCAGCTTCCCGGTACACATGCGCTACGGCGTCCTCCAGCTCCTCGCCGTGGCCGACCAGCACCATCACGCGGCCGCCACTGGTTACTAGCTCACCTTCAGCGTTCCGCTTGGTGGCTCCATGAAACGCCAGGATGCTGGGGTGTAGCTGGTCCAGGCCAGTGATAGGGAAGCCGGTAGGAAATTGCGCGGCGGGGTAGCCACCCGAGGCTAGCACTACCCCTACGTAGCAGCCGCGGCGCTGCCGCACTACTGTTTGCTGCAATGTGCCGTTCAGGGTAGCCTCTATCAACTCCAACAGGCTACTCTCCAGCGCGGGCAACAACACTTCCGCTTCCGGGTCGCCGAGACGGACGTTGTATTCCAGCAGCTTCGGGCCCTGAGGCGTGAGCATGATGCCAAAGTAGAGGAAGCCGTTGAAATCGAATTGCTCGTTCTGCAGGCCACTTAGCGTGGGGTCCACGATGCTAGTGCGGATAGCTGCTAGCACGTTGTCGTCGCAGAACGGGACGGGGCAGTAGGCGCCCATACCTCCAGTATTGGGGCCCTGGTCGCCGGCCAGCAGCTGCTTGTGGTCCTGAGAAGGAGCCAGCAGCCGCACCCGGTTACCGTCCGTTACGCCAATGATGCTGATTTCGGGGCCAGTTAGCTTTTCTTCCAGCAGGAAGCTAAACCAGCCGGTGTGCTGCTGCTGCAAATCGTCTAGCGCAGCTTGCGCTTCATCAATAGACGAGCACACATACACGCCTTTGCCAGCCGCCAGGCCGTCGTACTTCACTACTACCTGCCCATCCAACTCCGTGGCTTTGGCACGGGCCTCGTCCAGCTTATCGCTGCGGTACTGCCACGACATAGCGGTTGCTACCCCATGCCGCCGCATAAAGTCCTTCGACCACACCTTGGAGCTTTCCAGCGTGGCGCCGGCCCGGCTGGGACCAAACACCCGGATGTCGGAACCAGTGAAGTAATCCGTCACGCCCGCCGCTAACGGAGCTTCGGGACCCACCACAATCAGCTTCACGCCGTTGGCTTCGCAGAAGCTCTGGATGGCTGGAAAGTCGGTAGCGCTGATTTCGGGGTGGCTGTTCGGAATGCCGGCGTTGCCGGGCAGCACGTGCACGGTGGCCCCGTCGCGGGTCAGCTTCCACGCCATAGCGTGTTCACGGGCCCCGCCGCCGAGGAGTACTATGGTTTTAGGAGTTGCCAAGGTCGTCAATGCTTAAAATCTGTCTTGTGTTACTCCTTCATCTATTTTCACTGACTTGGCCACTATTACCAAGTTATCTTCTTCGTGAGGCTCGCCGGAGTTACCATATGGGTCTAAGGATAGATACCACCGGTCATCCTCAATTCTTTTGAAGACGATATCCGAGTAACGAGGGGAAGCGAAATCTTCATTAAGGCGCAAACTCAGAATTTCATCCAACTCAATTTGCAGCACGCAAGGCATCCATGCATTGCGTGCTCTTTTGCGAATTAGAAGCTCCACAGAAGCTTGGCGCAGCACAGGCTCACTGTTGAAAGTATAGGCCGCATTTATCTTCAGCGAGATAATCTCCCCGTCGTTTAGCGCATAATCTTTCAACAATTTTTCCATCGTACAGGCCTAGCTGATATCGTCGATGGAAACTATCAGTCCATCAGTGAACTGAAAAACGGACTTGCCCTGCAGTTGTAGTTTGTCGCCAGCTTTCAGACCATTGGGAAAGTCCATAGCGGCAACGGCTATGTAGTCCAGAAGGGCTTCCACGCGGCTGTCGGCTACTTGCCAATTCGTGACGCGCTGCTCCCGTTGGGAGAAATATCGGGTGGCTTGTTCGGCCTGAGCTTGGAACTCCGCCTTACCGTGGGTGGTCAGGCTGATTTCTCCGCTGGCTATGTTCCGAAATGTTACCTCGTCGTGCAGCGGCGCCAGCATACCGGCCACATCGAAGCGGTTGTACGCTTCGATGTAGTTGGTTACCAGATTTTTTGCCTGCAAGGGCTCCATTTAGATGGCGTCTTTCATGATGCCGGCGCGCACCAAGTTCCCCACGAGGCGGACTTGTACGTCGTCGCCGGAGTTGGTTTCGTTGCTGGTGGGCAGCGGGCTGCCCGTGATTCGCTCGTAGATATCGAGGTAGCGGCGGCTGGCTTCGGCGGAAACTTCTGGGGTAAGGGCGCGGGGATATTGGCCGTCCTGCTTGTTGGCAATCAGCCACTGGCGCACGTACTCCTTGTCCATTTGCTCCACGGTCTCGGGGTTCTTGGCGTAGTCCTCGGCGCTCCAGAACCGCGACGAGTCGGGCGTGTGGATTTCGTCAATCAGGATCAGTTCCCCATCCAGCAAACCAAACTCATACTTGGTATCCACCAGGATAATGCCGCGCTCGGCCATCCACTTGGAGGCAAAGTTGAACAGCTCCAGGGACTTCACCCGCATCTGCTCGTAGAGCTCCGCCGTCACCCACCCTTCTGCCACTAGGTTCTCCGGTGTAATTTCGCGGTCCGACTCCTCCTTGGTAGTTGGCGTTACGATGGGCGCGGGGAACTGCTGGTGCTTGCGCAGGCCATCCGGCACGGTTACGCCCGAGAAGGTGCGCTGGCCTTGCTGGTAGCCGCGCCACATCGAGCCCGTGAGGTAGTGGCGCACCACCATTTCCACCCGAATCGGCTCGGCTTCCTTGGCCAGCGTCACGTTCGGGTCGAGCAGCGAAATCACGTGGTTCGGAATGATGTGCTGGGTTTTCTCGAACCAGAAAGCCGCCAGCCCGTTCAGCACCGCGCCTTTGTGAGCCACCGGCGTTTCCAGCACCGAGTCGAAGGCCGACAGCCGGTCAGTTACTACGATGAGCCGCTCACCGGAAGGCGCGCGGTACGAGTCCCGAACTTTGCCGCGGTGCAGGAGTTCGAGCTGAGGGGTATCGAAGTGGTTGAGGGTGTTCATACGACGAGGTAGCAGCCGGCACTAGGTCAGCGGCGGCAGGCGGGGTGTCTAGGATGAAAACTGGCGGGCTTCCTGAGGAACGGCGGCGGCTTGGCCCTGCACGCGCTCCACAATGTTCCGGAACAGGCGCAGGCCGTCGCCCTCTTCGCTCAGGCCAGGATTTAGGCGCTTGCGCCGGGCCCAGTCGGGGTGATTATAGAGCGAGAGGAAGGCCTCAGGGTGAGGCATCAGCCCAAACACCTGGCCGGTGGTGTCGGTCAGGCCGGCGCAGTTGAGGTCGGCGCCGTTGGGGTTGTGCGGGTACACGTCCGTCGGCGAGCCGTCGAAATCAGTGTAGGCCAGGCAGTTCAGGGCGCGGGTTTCGATTTCGGCCAGGGTTTCTTCGCCTTTGATAATCAGGCGGCCTTCGCCGTGGCGCACGGGTACCTCCAGCGTGTCGATGCCTTTGAGGAAAGGCGAGTTCGACTTGGGGTTGACTTTCAGGCGCACCCACCGGTCTTCGTAGCGGCCCGAGGCGTTGTGCGTGAGGGTTACTTCGGGCGTCACGTCGCCGCTCAGGTTGGGGAGCAGGCCGAGCTTCACCAGCACCTGGAAGCCGTTGCAAATGCCCATCACGAACTTGCCATTGGCCACGAACTGCTTGATTTCATCAAGCAAGGTGCGGCCCGCGGCGTTTTTGCGGTAGCGCAGTTTGTTGGCCAGTACTACGCCGGAGCCCAGGTCGTCGCCGAAGCTGAAGCCGCCGGGGAAGTTCAGGATGTCGTAGTCGTGGATGCTGACGTGGCCGTGCAGCACCTGGTTCAGGTGCACGATGGTGGGCTCGGCGCCGGCTAACTGGTAGGCGGCGGCAAACTCCTCTTCGCAGTTAATACCGAAGCCCGTCAGGATGAGCGCCTTGACTGATGATTGATTGGTGGTTGCTAGTTGTTGGCTGCTACCTTCCTGTGGCTGCTCCTCGTCCGCCTCTGCGTGTTCGGCTCCGGTTTGCTCCGCCGCGTGGCCTTTCAGGGGCTCGGTGGTTTCGTGGCCAGCGTCCACGCTTTTAAAGCCCAGCACGATGAGGTTGCCGTTGGCATCCGTGATGGGGCCGCCGTGGTCGAGCTGGGGCCGCGGGGGCGTATTCAGGTCTGGCAGTTTGGGTTGTTCGTCCATGCTTATTGTACGGTTTCGTGCTGGCCGAAGCCGATGATGCGGTTCACCGGGCCGTTGGTCCACTCGTAACGCAGGGCGGCGGTGCTGGCCGAAATGATGGTTTTGCCAGACTGCCGCACATGCAATTGACCGTTTTGCGTTACCCAACCGAGGCGGGTAGCACGAGTGCCAAAGTGCTGCTCAAACGCCACTACATCCTCAGGCGCCACCGTAGCCACGAACCGGGAGTGTGACTCCGAGAACAGCTGCACGTGCACTGGCAGGCCTTCCGGCAGCTCTACCTCCGCCCCAAAGCCGTGACCAAACGTGGCTTCGGCCAGGGCCACGGCCAAACCGCCATCCGACAAGTCGTGGCAGGATTGGATGAGGCCCTGGTCGTTGGCCTGGCCCATCAGCGTGTAGAGGGCTTTGGCTTCTTCGAACCGCACCTTGGGTACGTTGGCGCCCAGCTCGCCGAAGAGCTGGTAGAACTCCGAGCCGCCCAGCTCGTCGTAGGTTTCGCCCAGCAGGTACACCACGTCGTCGGCTTGCTTGAAGTCGGAGGTGATGGTGCGGCGGACGTCTTCGATTTTGGCGGTCATCGAGTACAAGACCGTCGGTGGAACGGAAATCTTCACGCCGTCGGCCTTGAAGTCGTTCTTCATCGAGTCCTTGCCCGAGGTGAGCGGGATGCAGTAGGCCGCCGTGGCATCGCGCAGGGCCTGGCACATGCGCACCAGCTTGGCCAGCTTGAGCTTGCCGTCGGGGTTGGTAGCGGGGTCGTACACCGAGTCGGGCACGCAGAAGTTGTCGTTCACGGACCAGAAGTTGCCGTCGCCGTAGCTGAGGTTGGGCAGCTTCCCCCCCACCGCTACAATCTGGCGCACGGCCTCGTCAAACGCCCCAGCCGACATATCATAGGCGTCCAGGTCGCCGAAGCGGGGCAGAATGCCATTGCTCACGGCTACCCCTTCCCAGCTCTCAAAGTTGAAACGCACCACGGCGGCATCCTGCGGGGCCTGCCCGGTAGCGCCCATGAGCGGCTTGATGATGGTGCGGCCCTTCACCTCGTGGTCGTACTGCCGAATTACCGACTCGCGGGAGCAGATGTTGAGGCTACCCAGCAGGCGGCTCAGCACGTCCGTTGTAGAGACGCAATATTTTGCGTCTTCCGTCTGCTGATAGTGTTTAAGTGAGTCGTTCAATGGGGAGACGCAAAATATTGCGTCTCTACCTTCCCAACGGAGCTCCACCTTGGGCTCCTGGGCCGCAGGCTTCTGCCACTCGGCTTCCAGCACTTTGCGCGGTACGCCGTTGTGCAGGAATTCCATGTCGAGGCGCGCCACCGACTCACCGTCGAAGCGCACGTCGAGGCTGCCATCGGAGGTGAAGTAGCCGATATCCGTCAACTCCACTTCCATTTCCTGGCCCAGGGCCATTAACTCGGTCATCTTGCTCGGTTCCACGGCCAGCGAAAACCGCTCCTGCGACTCCGACACGAAGATTTCCCAGGGGCGCAGACCGGGGTACTTTAGCGGCACTTTTTCCAGCTCCACCACGGCCCCGCCGCTGATAGTAGCCAGCTCCCCGATGCTCGACGACAAGCCGCCCGCGCCGTTATCGGTGCTGCACTTGATCAGGCCGCGGCGGGTAGCCAGGATCAGGAAGTCCATGGCCAGCTTCTGGGTGATGGGCGAGCCAATCTGCACGGCCGTGGCGGGTGAAGTTTCGTCCAGCTCAATGCTGGAGAAGGTAGCGCCGTGGATGCCGTCCTTGCCCACCCGGCCCCCGGCCATGATGATGCGGTCCTGGGCGTCAATGTTCTTTTCCCAGGAGTCGAGGCCGGCCAGCTGCATGGGCATCACGGCGCCGGTGCCGCAGTACACGAGCGGCTTACCCGCGTACCGGTCATCGAACACAATGGCCCCGTTCACTGTCGGCACGCCCGACTTGTTACCGCCATCCTCAATGCCTTTGCGGACTCCTTCAAAAATGCGGCGTGGGTGGAGCTGGTTGCTCAGCAAGGTGCCGTTGAACTCGGGGTTGCCGAAGCAGAGCACGTTGGTATTGAACAGCAGCTTCGCGCCCCCGATGCCAGTCGCCAGCGGGTCGCGGTTGTTGCCCAGGATGCCGGTAATGGCGCCGCCGTAGGGGTCGATGGCCGAGGGCGAATTGTGGGTTTCCACCTTCCACACGAACAACGACTCGGGGTTGATGCGCACGGCCCCGGCATTGTCGCTGAATACCTTAATCAGCCAGTCGTTGCCGTTGGCGCGCAGCTGGCGGTCTACCTCGGCGGTAGCGTTTTTGATGTAGGTCTTAAACAAGGAGTCGACTTCAAACTCCTCGCCCGTGTCTGCATCCCGATACTTAATAACGGCGCTGAACTCCTTGTGCTTGCAGTGCTCCGACCAGGTCTGGGCAATGATTTCCAGCTCGCAGTCGGTGGGGTCCGGGGGTAGGCCGGCGGCCCGGCGCTCCTCGGCCATGCTGGTGTAATGGTCGCGCACGGCGCGCATTTCCTCCAGGTTCAGGGCGTAGAGGTTGTCTTTCGACAGCTTCACCAGCTCTTCATCCGAGAGGCCAACGAGGCGCACGGTGTCCGTAATGGATTCGGCCCCACCGCCCGGCCGCGGCGTGTAGTCGCGAATCTGGGCGATGGGGCCGACCTCGAAGCGGTTAATCATTTTGTTGCCGAGCAGCTCTTCGGCCAGCTGGCGCAGACTACTCTCGGGCAGCTCGTGCTCCAGGAAGTAGAGCCGTTTGCTGAAGATGTGCTGGGTATGCGTATCCAGCGGCTGGTTCAGGAAGTCGCCGAGGGCGTTCTGCGCCGAAATGCCTTCGTCGTCGGTGACCCCGGGCAGCTTAGCGACGAGGATGTAGCTTTTGTAGTCGGCGCCGTGGCGGAACTCGTCGAGGGCCACGTCGTGCAGTACCGGATCCTGAAGGCAATGGGTGGCGAAGTCGCGCAGTTGCTCGCCCGTTACGGGGTAGCGCACCGTGTAGAGAGCGGTGCTTTGCACCCGGCCCGTGGTCAGGCCGAGGTGGCGGTGGGCAGCTTCGGCTACACGGTGGCCCTCACCATCATGTTGGCCGGGCTTGAGCAGAAGCTGAAAGGTTCTTTGGGTAGCGTCCAAAAGATGAGTGGTTATCTATTTTTCGGGTTCCCACGCCTAAGCCAGTCGCCTGCGTGAGGAAGCACACCTCGCGCGGAGGTACGCCGAAAATGCCTTGCCGCGGGCCGATTGCCACTGCGGTAGGTTTAAGAAAACGCTTTTTCCGGCCGAGAGCCGGGTTTCACCACCGGAATACCTGACCGGCAAAGCGGACAATCATCGGGTGCGTAGGTGGCCGCCGTAACCGGCAGCAGGGCAAAGTTCGGAAAACTTAGCTCAGCTTGGGCACCCGTGCGGTCAATTAAACTGGCCACGGCCAAAACTTTTGCGCCCAGCCCCTCCAACACCCGCGCTACTTCCTTGGTGCTCTTGCCAGTAGTCACGACGTCTTCGGCAATAACAATTTTCTGGCCCGGCTCCACCGTAAAGCCCCGCCGCAGGGTCATCTGCCCCGCATCGTCGCGCTCCGTGAAGATGCCGGGCACACCCAGCTGCCGGGCCAGCTCGTAGCCAATCACCACGCCGCCCATGGCCGGGCCTACCACTACGTCGGGCTGTAATCCGGCCTCCTGAATTAGTCGGGCCAACTCCGCCGCAGCCGGGGCCGCCAGGTCGGGGCGGCACAGGAACCGGGCGCATTGCACGTAGGTGTCGGAGTGCAGGCCGGAGGACAGGCGGAAGTGCCCGCGCAGCAGCGCGTCCTCCTGCAACAATTGCTGCTCCAGGGTTTCGGGGGTGAAGGTGGGTTGGGGGGAAGTCAAGGGTCTACTCTAGTATATAAGGTGTGAACGGAACGCTGTAGAGACGCAATATTTTGCGTCTCGTCGTTGCTGAGGTTGCTCTCTTAGGTAGAGCAGGTCCTGTTGTTCTAGCCGGCCGTTCAACGAGGAGACGCAATATGTTGCGTCTCTACGACCGGGCGGAATTGGTTGATCTGCTTGACTAGCTCCCGCGCGGCGGCGCCGGCGTCGGTTGCTTGCCACAGGGCGCGCGAGGTATTAATGAGAAGGCCGGAGCCGTCGGGCCGCAGGCCGGCTTTCAACGTGGCCTGCAGGTCGCCGCCCTGGGCGCCGACGCCGGGCACCAGGAACCACTGCTCCGGCGTAAGGCTGCGGATGCGCGCTACGGCTTCGGGGTTAGTGGCCCCTACGACCAGCCCGATGCCGCCGTGCTGCTCATCAAGCTTCCGGGTCACGCGGGCAGCGCAGTCTGAGAGGGTGCCGCCGCGGGTGAGGGCCACATCTTGCAGGGAATGCGCCGGTTTGTTGCTGGTTTTGGCCAGTACGAACACCAGCTTGCCGGGCCGGGCGAAAGGCACAATGGCATCGTCGCCCATGTAGGGATTCACCGTCACGCCGTCGGCCCCGATAACGTCGTAGGCGAAACGGGCGTAGTGGTCGGCGGTGTTGGCAATGTCGCCGAACTTACCGTCCAGAATCACCGGAATGCTTTCGGGAATGCGCTGCACGGTGTCCCGCAGCAGCTTCACCCCGTCTTCCCGACTCAGGAAAAACGCCAGGTTGGGTTTGAAAGCGGCGGCGTACTCGCTGGTCTGGTCGATGACCTCGGCCAGGCGGCGCGCCACCTGCGCGTCCTCCCCTACCGGGTCAAGCCCGACGCAAAGCAGGGAGTTGGCAGCTTGGGTGCGGGAAATAAGCTTTTGCATGGGGTGGGCAGGTGTAACGCGAAGTTGCACTTCGCGAGCGTAAGAACGACTACTCTATATACAGTGGCAGGTGCCGGTTAGCGCAAGTAATTCGCGAAGTACTGTTTCGTGTTACAAACTCGCTGGCACCAAGTGGCCGCACTCGGCGGCCAGCCGGGCTGAAATGCCGGGTTCCAGCCACTCGCCACTGGCAATTTGCACGGCACTGGCCCCGCAGCGCAAGTAGTCCGTCACATGGCTGGCCGTGAACACCCCGCCCGTCCCGAAGATGGGCAGCGTAATGCGCGCGTCGTGCGCCAGCTCCCACACGCAGCGCAGGGCCACGGGCCGGAGCGCCTCGCCGGAGAGGCCACCGGCTATAGGCGCGGCCGTGGCATCGTCGGGTAGGTGCAGGGCTTTGAGCAGGTTGGTAGCCGCCAGGGCGGTAGCGCCGCCTTCCTGGGCACCCAGGGCTAAGCCCCTGATGTGCTCCGGCCAGGGCGGCAGCTTCACAATAACGGCGGCCTCGGGCCCCAGTTCGTTGCGTACGGCCTGGGTGGCTTCGCGCACAAACTTGGCGTTCAGTTCCTCGCCTTTCTCCGTGTCGGGCTGGGCCATGTACACTTCTACCCCAGCTATCAGCTCAGCCGCTTCGCGGGCCAGAAAGCGCGCAATTTTGCGAAAACCCGGAATACCGGGAGCCGTGATGCTCACAAACACCGGCACCCCGTGGCGCCGCAGGGTGGGCAGGTGTTCCTGCACCAGAATCTCGGCGCTTTCGGTGCGCATGTGAGTGGCGTTGAGCAGGGTCTGGTCGGCGACTTGCCAGATACCTTCCTCGTAGAGGCCGGGCTTCGGCTCCATCGTGACGGTGCGGGTGAAAATGGCCCCTAGCCGCTCGTAGCCCGTGCCATCCAGCTGCCAAGAGGCAGCCGCCAGGCACACCGGATTCTGTAGCGTGATTTTGCCGAGTTGCATAGGTTGAAAATGTTATGATGTTGCCGGCCGCGCCCCGCCAAAGCCAGGTGCGGCCGGCAATATCGGATGAGTACGCTACCCCCGGCCGAGGCCCGAGGCAGCCAAACCACTAGCTTAGTACTGCCCCGAAAACACGGGGTGGCCAATTCGCGGACCGACATACGTCAGAATCCCCCCTGATTTACTATCACCCCGCAGCCTTGCGCCACCCCGCCCCGTTGCCGCTGTTGGGTAGGTAACGGGTTATTTCAGGATGTAATCGGACCATCCTGCTGCACTTGGCAAAGCATCTTTACTGTTTCGTTGTAACGATTGAGTTACTCACGATACAGATGCTTCGCAGAGCTCAGCAGGACGTACTTTTTATTAAATCAATCAGCCAACAAAAGCAAAGCGCCCGGCCGACAACCGGGTGCTATCCGCTTGGGGTCCTTGCCCAGGTTTACGTGGCGGCTGGCAACAGGAGCGGTTACCATCTGCTGGGCCAGGGTAGTGGTGTCGTTCATGAGTTTACCGGTAGGGGTGTAAAGGCCTTGAAAATGAGAGAAAACGTGCTGATTTCGAGCAGCTTATCCGCACCTAGGGGCACAAAAAAACCGCTTCGAAAACCGAAGCGGTAAAAGCGGCAAAACCAGTGAAAACGAAGGAATTAACGGGGGAAACAACCTTCCGGTCATCTCGCAGGACGCTTTCCTGAAGGGTCCCGCGCTTCTTCAATGGATATTGATTGAGGTGAAGCACGTCGCAAAAGTACTACTTCACTTATACCCGACAAGAGAAGCCAGGTTAACTTTATGTTACCAAACTGTTAAGTAGCTCGTTTTCCACGTACCGTGACCACTTTACTAATCCTACCTATATCCCCTTGCCTATCAACTGGTTCCAAACAAGACAAGTAGACTATTACTACCTATGCGCCCTCCTTATGCATCTTCTGCGTATTCGCCAACAGCAGCGGTTCATAATGAGTTAATAGGTGCCATTATTAGAAATGTTCAACTTGCGGAACTTACGCTAATTCTACAGTGTACACAGGCGGCTTAAACCGATGAAACATGCATTCTTTCATCAGCAACGCTAGCAAAAATGCTGTTTGTACATACAAAAATTATTTCCGACCAGTATCTTAACAAAATTATAATGGCATAGTTTTTATATCTACCAATAGGTTGCTGTTATCTTTGTCTCACAGGCTTTTTTCCTTGATTTTCTCATTTTCTTCTCAGTTCCATATGAAAAAAGTGCTACTAGGTTTGTTGGTGAGTGGGATGCTTGCACTAGCGCCGGAAGTAAAAGCTCAAGCCGATGCTCCGGCCCCCATCGAGTACAGTGAGCGGGTGCCCGCTGATGGCGCTGGCAAAACCGCTCTGTACCGCCGGGCGTTGGACTGGACTCAAAACAAGTTTGCGTACGGTCCTAAATCTGGAATGAAAGCCGATGAAGGAACCGGAACAGTGCGGGTAACCGGCACCAGCAAGGTTAAGCGAGTTGACAATAAAGGCAAAGACCAAGAGGTTACTGTGCTGTTCGACTTTGTGTTCCGGGCCAACGATAACGGGTACGAATACACCGTAGGCTCTTTCCGGGTAGTGCCGGATCCCAAGCAGCCGTCTCAGATTATTACGTTTGATGAGTATCGAACTGAGCTTCGGGCCGATAAAAACAATGAAAAAACCCACAACGAACGTCGCCTAACGGCCCAGACGTCGTCGCTGGCCTCGGAAGCAGCTATGTCGTTTCGTTCTTACATGAACAGCACGCCGGCCGAAGGACATGTTGGGGTAGCAGGCGGCGAACACTAAGCAACCCGTACCCTCAAAATTGTTTTCACGCATGCCACTGGTCTGGAACGCAAGAGTTCCGGGCCGGTGGCATGTGTGTTTTCCGACGGTTCGAACAGTTCTCACTCGAGACGTCGGCCAATCAACCGTCTTAATTGCTTAGAGCGCTACCTAGCTCCCTTAGAGTTGACTTGTCAGTTACTGACTAGGATGCGTGCAAGGCAGGTTGTAAGTTAAGTGGCCCTCACGCGCAGAACGCCGTGCAGAACGGGCTTGCCTGAATCAGAGGCACTTCCTACTCACTGAGCCTAGTTCAACGTAGTGCCCCTTGGGCTGCTACAGGTGTTACCGCAGCTATTGCCTGCTGAGTCAGTTTTGGGTGCTGCCTTACAATGCGAAAAGCCGCGTTGCAGCGCGGCTTCTCCTATTATCTTCCCCTCAATTGCTTCTTCACTTCACTCATGGCAAAGGTAGAGCGAGCCATCTGAAATACCTGCTCAATTTAGACTAATAACGCATTCTTAAAGATGGATGTCAGGCTTTAGCCGACGAATGTTTCCGGCTTTCTGACGAAGGACTATCCGGGGGGTAGCGCATTAAAAACCAACCGCCTAGCTCCGGCGGAACTAGGCGGTTGGTTTCAGTAATCAAGAAGCGCTGATCAGCTCGTTGGGCCGTTATCAACGCGGGCTTCTACTACGCTCTGCACGGAAGCCGATACGGCTGACAGGATATCGTAGCCCGTGGCGGCTTCAATGGCATCAACGGTGGTGCGGTAAGAGCCCCAGGTGGTCAGCAGGCCGTTGTCGTTGGGAGTGTTGATGGCAATAACGCGGGTGCCAGTGGTTACGCGGGCAGCGTCGCTGGTACCTTCAGGCAGCACCACAATTACTTTCCATACCTGAGCGGGTACTGTTACGCGACCGGCATCGAGGGTAGTAGCGTAGCCATTGGAACCGGTACCGCCTTTGCCGTAGCTTCCGCAAATAATGTAGAGCTCGTTGCCCGCATTCACCAGCGTGCGGCAGTAGTTTTCTAGGTTGGCCCAAGTGCGCTGGTTGTTGTTGGGCGCCTGCGGAATCATGTTGGTCATCAGGAAGGTAGCCGAGTTGTCGGCCACGGACCCGGTGCGGTCGGCGGAGGGGCAGTTATGGCCCCGATCGAAGCCGGAACCCGTGTAGCTGGTGCTGCTAACGCGGTACCAACCCGTGGGCAGCGTGTTATCGGGGGCGAAATTGTCCTGACGCGGAGTGGAGCCCAGCCACGCGCTGCTCAAGTGCCAGCTTACCCAGTTTGGCGTACCCCGGTCGCGGTGATACGACATAGCGAACTGCGACTTCGAGACCAAGTAGTTCCAATAGTTAGCCGAGTTAGCCGTAGCGCCACTGGGGTTGCCCATTGTCAGGTGGTTGTCGCGGGTAGCGTCGGCGCTTTGGGTTACTGCAGCTGGAGTAACCGAAGGAGCTACTTCATTTTTGGAGCACGATACAACGCAGCTGGTAAGCAAGGCCAGGCCCAGAACGCGGGAAAAGGTACGGTACATGTAAACAGGGTTTGGTTGGTGGGAAGGGTAAGCAGGAGCGAAGTGGGCTCTGTGCAGGCAAAGTTGGTGAGCAAGAGTTAGCCCAATGTTACCTAAATATTATTATTTTCTTGTAATAATACAATTGTTATATTCTGGGTATATTCTTGACCCTAAGAAGTTTGCACTCTTGATGGTCCTAAAACGAACAGAGCCCCGCTGACCTGCAACAGCGGGGCTCCCAGTCCGATAATGATAAAGCGAAAAAGATAGAGTAGGGATAAAAAGTAGAAGGCTTATTGACCCCGTATGACCAACCGTTGTGTAGCCAGGCGCTGCCCGGTGGCATCGGCAAGTACCAGCTGGTAAAGGCCGGCGCGCAGGCGCAATGCCGAGATTTCCAGGAGTTGGCCAGTAACTTTTTGCTGGCTAACCAGCCCACCCTGCATGTTGTAAATAGCCAGGTGGTAGCTTCCTTCCGGCAGCACCGGCACCGTAGCCTGGATATGGTCGGCGGCGGAAGCAGGGTTTGGGTACACCGTGAAGGCCAGGTTGACTGTTTTAAGGCTCACAGGCACCACCGCCGAGTAGGTTTCTTTCCCGTCCAGGTCTACCTGGCGCAGGCGGTAGTACAGCATTGGTACCTGCTGGGCGCCGGCTTCGGCATCGCGCAAGGTGTATTGCCGAGCCGTGGCTGAAGTACCAGCCGCCGCTACCTGGCCTACTGGCTCGAAGTCAGCAGAAGCCCGCACGGAACGCTCGACTACAAAGAGGCTGCTGTTCAGCTCGCTAGCTGTTTGCCACACTAGATTCACGGCGCTGCCGCTGGCCCGGGCGCTGAAGCCCACTAGCTGCACGGGCAAAGGGGCTGGGGCCGTAATGCTGGAGGGGAAACCCATGGGCCGGTCCTCGGCAAAGCCGTAGTACACCTGCGTGTTATCGAGCAATGCCACCCCGTTGGTCAGTTCAATTTCAACCCAGTCGAAGTCGCGCGTGGTGCGGAAAGAAACTTCCTGACGGCCATCGGCCAGCACTTCTACGCTTAGCAGTGAGCTACCTACGGCGCTTTCGACCAGTTCCGCTCCGGTAGTACCACTTCCCGTAGCGTTCTGGGTACCGGTATAGGTGTTGATGCGGATGTTGGAAAGCAGATTGGCATCGAGCAGACCGGTGCCCAAGCCCAGCACGACACCTGCCACGTTACCGGCGCGGCCAGGCCCATCCAAGCGGAGCTTCAGGCGGGTAGTTCCGCCCACGCTCAGCCCCGTGCGCACGGTAGCGTAGTTGTTGGTCTTGTCACGGTCGGCGGCGTTTTGCGGGTTCATCACCGAGCAGTTCACGCACACCAGGCTGCCATTCACCTGGTAGTTACCGGCCGGCTCCACGAACTCCGACACGCGCGGCTGCAAGTCGCGGAATACGCGGGGTTCCAGCCCGAATCCGTAGTATACTCGCAAATCATCCAACACGCTCAGCAGCTTGGTCTGCTGAATCTCTACCCGGTCGTAGGGCTTGGTAGTTGGGAAGCTGACGTTGTACTGCTGATTGCCCAGCACTTCCAGGTTCAGCAGGTTGGCGCCAGTCGCCGATTCCTGCGGCACCCCGCCCAAGTAAGTAGTCACGCGCAGGCCATCGAGCACCGTAGCGTCGAGCAGGCTCCCACTGCCCAGCACGAACCCAGCCTGGTAGCCTGCCGGCGCCGTGCCCTCCAACTGGGTTTGTAAGGTAGGGGGGCAGCTCACATCCACCACCGACTTCATGGTAGCGAAGTTGGTCAGGCTTTTGTCAACCGCGTTGAGTGGATTCGTAACCGCGGAGTTCACACAAACGGTAATACCGTCCTTGATGACGCCGGTGCTATAGTTGGCAGTCCCGGCATTCTCAAAACGGGAAGCGTAGCCTTTTGCCGAAGTAATTACGTTGGCGTCAATGGCGTAGGCGTAGTACACCTTTAAGTCGTAACCCAGGCTCAGGGCCGAAGCTGCTTCTACCTCAATCTGGTTGAATGACTTGGTGGCCAGAAATTCCAGCCGGATTTTGCCCGTGTTGCTGCCCAGTAGCGCGGAAGCCACGGAGGCGTCTACTGCTCTTTCCTCCTGCAAGGTAGAGGTCGTGCCGTTGCGCAGATACGTGCGGACAATTATCAGATTGGCCGTGTTTAATGACAAGAGGTTCAGGGCGGTACCGCTGCGCTCTACCACCACACCGGCCCGGTAGTTGGCTGGAGCCGTAGCCGACAAATTCATCCGCAGCCGCACGGAACTGGCCAGCAAAGAGGCGGGAACATTCATTACCGCCGCCGAGTTGAAGTCATTGTCGGTAGCTAATTCGGGGTTGGTAATTTCGCCGAAGCACGTGGTAGCACCCAGGAAAGTAGTGCAGGTTCGGGTCACGCGGGCCCCGTCGCTGCCCGTGTTGGAATAGATGGGGGCACTAGCTGCCCATGTAGTTTGGACCCCAGTACCGAGGAGTGCTACTGCTGCCAGCAGCAGCGGACGGATAAGGTGTGCGTAGAGGAGCTTCATACAGGGGGCAATGAATTGATAATCACTAGGATTGAAGAACCAATCATCCTATACCAATTCTGCCGCCAAACCCCAGTTTTAGTATCAAAAACCTGATTATCAGAATGTTGATATGAAATGAAAAATGCTATATTGTTTCATTCCGGGATTTGGTTTCTAAAATTGAGAAAGTTTGCTATACCCGTTTCTCCCGCTTATACTCGCAGCATTGCGCGATTTTCCCCCTTCTGAGCTATTGAGAACCTTGCCGCAGGAATTGAATAATCCCAATGTGTCTGCTTTCCCGAAAAGGGAGTATACAAGGGTGCTGCAGTTCTTGTGTTATTCCCTTCCCCCTTCCCATGAGCGTACCTTTACCTGTTTCCATCTTTATTGTCGAGGACAATGCATGGTATGGTGAGCTACTTGAGTACAAGCTGGCTCAGAACCCGGATTACGTTATCCGACGGTTCACCACCGCGCAGGCTTGCTTGGATAACTTAAGCGACAAGCCCGATATCATCACCCTCGATTATTCCTTACCCGATGGCCAGGGCGACCAGGTGCTCCGCCAGATCAAGGAGCGCCTGCCTGAGGTAGCGGTTATTGCCATTTCCGGCCAGGAGGATGTGCGCACGGCCATTGGGCTGCTGCGGCAAGGCGCCTTCGACTACCTAGTGAAGGACGAGGAAACCGCCGACCGACTCTGGAACACCGTAGGCAACATCCGCAAGCAGCTGGAGCTGCGCCAGGAAAACACCCGCCTGAAGGAGCAGATTGGACAGAAGTACGATCCGCAGCGCGCCATTCTGGGCGAAAGTCCCCAAATCAAGCAGCTCTACACCCTCATCGATAAGGCTGCCCGCACAAACATCACGGTTTCCATCAGCGGCGAAACGGGCACGGGCAAGGAGCTGGTCGCCAAGGCCATTCATTTCCGCTCCGACCGGCGCGACGGGGCTTTTGTGGCCGTGAACGTGGCAGCCATTCCGCGCGACTTGCTGGAGAGCGAGCTGTTTGGGCACGAGAAAGGCTCGTTTACCGGGGCCATCAGCCGCCGGATCGGGCGGTTTGAGGAAGCTCACAAGGGCACGCTGTTCTTGGACGAAATTTCCGAAATGGACCTGGGCCTGCAGGCCAAGCTGCTGCGGGTGCTGCAGGAGCGGGAGGTTTCGCGCGTGGGCGGCAACACCCGCGTACCCTTCGATGCCCGCCTGATGGTGGCTACCCACCGCGACCTGGGCCAGGAAGTGAAGGAGGGCCGCTTCCGCGAAGACCTGTACTACCGGCTGCTGGGCCTGCCCATTGTGTTGTCGCCGCTACGGGAGCGGGGCGACGATATTCTGCTGCTGGCTGATGCCTTTCTTAAGGATTTCTGCTCCCAGAATAACATGGCTACCTGCACGCTCTCCGGCGCGGCGCAGCAGAAGCTGCTGCACTACAACTTCCCGGGCAACGTACGCGAGCTAAAGGCGGTGGTGGAGCTGGCCGCCGTGCTGGCCGAAGACGACCAGATTCAGCCCCAGGATTTGCCCCTGCGCCACGGCGCTACCGATGCGGCGGCCCCCGACATCATGCCCAATGAGTCGTTGCGGACGCAGATGGCGGCCATCGTGCAGCGCTACCTCGATGTACACAACGGAAATATTCTGCAGGTAGCGGCCAAACTGCAAATCGGAAAGTCTACCATTTATCGTATGGTTCAGAACAACGAGATCCGTATTCGCTGACCTCGGCTGTTAACTGCCATCCTATGAGTTCTATTGGTATCCGTCATGTGGCGCGCCAACTGCGTGTAACCCGAAAAGCGTGGCAACAAGCCCAGCACGAAACCGCGGAGGCCCGGCGCCAGGTAGCGGAGCTTAAGGCCCGGTCGCTGGCGGCCACAGAACAGGCCACGGCCCTGCTGGAAACCATGAGCACGGCTATCCTGGCCGAAGACCAGGACCACGGGATTACGCTGCTCAACCAGCGCCTCTGCGACTTATTCAGCCTGCCCCACCCACCCCGGTACTACCTGGGCAAGCACTCCTCTCTGCTGTATCAGGAAAGCCGGGCCCAGTTGCAGGATGAGCAGGCCGTACGCCTCAGAAACCAGCAGCTGCAGGCAGAACAGGAGCGGGTCAGCGGCGAGACGTTCCGGTTGCGCAACGGCATCATTGTGCAGCAGGACTACCTGCCCGTAGTGCAGAACGGCGTGACCATGCTCCACATTTGGAGCTACGAAGACGTGACGGTGCGCCAGCAAGCCCAGGAACGGGTGCAGGAGCTTTCCCGCCTGGCCGAGCAAAGCCCCCAGCCCATTATCCGGTTTAACCGCGAAGCGGTGGCCCAGTACGCCAACCCCGCCGCCAACCCCGCCCTTACGGCCCTCTACCAGCCCGCAGGGGCGGAAATCGTGCGGCTGCTCCGGCAGGAAATTGCGCTGGCCCTTAGCAACGGCCAGCTGCGCACGGTGGAAAAACGCCTCGGCGACGAGTTTTACCTCTGGACCATTGCCCCGCTGCTGCAGGAGCAGGAAGCCAACGTGTACCTGACCACCATTACAGCCCGGCGGCGGGCGGAGGCGGAGCTGGTGCGCAACCAGCTGTTCACGGCCCGCATCAACGACACGGTGCCCAACATCGTGTTCCTGTTCGATATGGACACCCAGGCCGTACTCTACAGCAACCGCCAAACCGAGCAAATGTTGGGCTATACGGAAGCCGAAATTCGGGAAATGGGGCCGCAGTTGGCTACCCTGCTGGTGCACCCGGAAGACTTGCCGGACTTGCGGCAAAAGCAGGAAGAAATGCTGCGGATGGAAGAAGGGGAAGTGGCTTCCTCGGAGTACCGGTTTAAGCACCGCAACGGGGAGTGGCGCTGGCTGAGCCTGAAAAGCACCTGCTTTACCCGCCACCCCGACGGCACCGTGTGGCAAGCCGTCGGCTCGGCGGCCGACGTGACGGAGCGCCGCACCACGGAAGAGGAGCTGCGCCAGAGCCGCTTGTTTGTGGAGCGCATCACCAACACCACGCCCAACCTGATTTACATCTATGATGTAGAAACCCGGTCGAACGTGTACTGCAACCGCTTCGTGGAGTCGATGCTGGGGTACTCGCCGGCTGATTTAATGAACATGGGCATTAGCCTGCTGGCAGGTCTAATGCCCATTGCCGAAGCCCGCCGGGTACAGCAGCACTTCGAGGAGGTAACCCGGGTGGCGGACGGGGTGATTCTGCACCTGGAGTTTTTCCTTTCCCACCGCAACGGCTCCATCCGCTGGCTGCGCATCAGCAGCACGCCGTTTGAGCGGGATGAGGCTGGCCGTGTCCATAAAATTGTAGGGTCGGCGGAAGACATTACCCGCTGGAAAATAGCCGACGAGCAACGACGCTCCGCTAACCGGCGGCTGGCCGAGCAAAACCGGCTATTCCGGCAGGTGATTGATACGGTGCCCAACCTCATCTACCTGAAAGACGGTAGCGGCAACTACATCCTGGCCAACCAATCGACGGCCCACCTCTACGGCCTCAGCAACGATGCCCTGCTGCAAACGCCGGCCGCCTGGCTGCAGGAGCAGTTTCCCGACCTGATCCGCCACCAGGCTCAGGATGAACTCGTTATCCAGTCGCGCCAGGAGGTAGCCCACGAGGACACATTTACCGATGCCCAAGGCGAGGTACACTGGTTTAACTCCGTCAAACGCCCATTCATTCTGGCCGATGGCACCGTTCAGGTGCTCGGGGTTGACAATGATATTACCGAGCTGAAGCGGACAGGCCAGGCCTTGCAACAGGCCAAAGAGGCCGCGGAGCAGAATGCCCAGTCGCGCCAGACCTTCCTGACCAACATGAGCCACGAAATCCGTACGCCCATGAACGGCATCATGGGCCTGGCGGAGCTGCTATCCAAGACCGAACTCGACGAAGAGCAGCGGCAATACCTGCACCATATCCGGCATTCAGCTGAAAACCTGCTGGTTATCATCAACGACATTCTGGACATGGCCCAGCTCGGTGCCGGTCGGGTCCGGCTGGAATCAATGCCTTTCGACTTGCAGGAAGTGCTGAAAGCCAGCTGCCAGGCCCTCATGCCCAAGGCGGCCGAAAAAGGCATCAGCCTGCGCCTGCAGCTGCCCCCGGGCCTGACGTCTGCCTGGGTGCAGGGCGACCCCTACCGGCTCCGGCAGATTCTGCTCAACCTGCTTAGCAACGCCATTAAGTTTACGGATAAGGGCCATGTGCTGCTTACCTGCCGCCGCGTAAGTGCCCCCACGGCCGAGCCGGAATATCAGTTTTCGGTGCTTGACACCGGCATTGGCATTTCCGAAGACCAGTTGCAGCAGCTGTTCGAGCCCTTCACGCAGGCCGAGGCCAGCACGGCCCGCGAATACGGCGGGTCGGGGCTGGGCCTGAGCATTTCGCGGGGCCTGGTTGAGCTGCTGGGCGGCGAGTTAACGGCCGAAAGCCGCCTGCATCATGGCAGCACATTTCGGTTTACGCTGCGCTTCGGAGCTGCTACTCCCCCCACCGCCAGCAGTGCCGCCCCCACCCCCGACTACCAGCGCCTGCGTGGCCGCCGGGTGCTGCTCACCGAAGACAACCGGGTCAACCAACTGCTGGTGCAAGTAATGCTCCGCGGCTGGGGCCTGCACGTCGATACGGCGTCCTCCGGCTCGGAGGCCCTGACCCTGTTTCGACAGCACCCCTACGACGTGGTGCTGATGGATATTCAGATGCCCGGCATGGATGGCGTAGCAACCACCCACCTGCTGCGGGAGCACCCTGACCCAGTTCGGGCTGCTACCCCCGTGGTGGCCCTTACAGCCCACGCCATGCACGGCGAGGCGGAGCGCTACCAGAAGGCCGGCCTCGACGCCTACCTTTCCAAACCCTTCAAGCAGGAAGCCCTGTTTCACACCATTGCCCGCGTGCTTAATATAGATGATGCTGCCAGTCAGCCCCCCCCCGCAACGGTAGTGGAGGAAACACCCCCCGCCTTTCCCCCCGGCAAGCTCTACGACATGAGCAGCCTGCGCCAGTTCACCAACAACGACGAAACCTTTATCCGGCGCTTGGCTAACCTGTTTATCAGCACTACCCCACCGGTAGTGGAGGAGCTGGAACACCACTTACAGGAGCAAAGCCTGACCAAGCTTGGGGCAGCGGCCCACCACCTGAAAAGCTCCGTTGATGGCCTGCAGATTCAGTCCTTACGCACTATCCTGCGCGATTTGGAAGCCGCGGCCCACGCGCCCGCTACTGCCGACTGGCAAAGATTGGCGCACGGCGTGCAGCAGGTGCGCCAGATTACCGACGAAGTTATCCGCCAGCTCCAGCAGGAATTCTCGGCCGATTGAGTACCGCCACCAAAGCGGCGCGCCCCAGCCTGATCCGCCACGCCTGTCGTATTATGCGGCATGATTTCTTCTCCTGAACCGGCGGGCTCATCCCCTGCTCTGCACACGCTTGTTATTGGGGCGGGGCAGGCGGGGCTGGCCGCTGCTTACTACCTCCGCCAAGCCGGTGTACCCTTCGTAGTCCTGGATGAGCGGGCCGCCGTGGGAGAAGTGTGGGCCACGCGCTACGACTCGCTTCGGCTGTTTTCTCCGGCCTGGGCCAGCCGCCTGCCGGGCCTGGCGTGGCCGGGCGCCGCCCGCCGCTACCCCAGCAAGCACGAAGCCGCGGCCTACCTGCAGCAGTACGCCCGCCACTTCCAGCTTCCCATTGAAACCGGCCAGCGCGTGGAAGCCGTGCGGCCGGTGCCGGTTGGGTTTGAAGTCATAACTGCTACCGGCCGCCGCTTGCAGGCTCAGCACGTTATAGTGTGTACCGGGCCCTACTCTACTCCTAAAGTCCCCGAATTTAGCCGTGACCTTCCGGCCTCGGTGCAGCAGCTGCACAGCAGCGCGTACCAGCGGCCCGCTCAGCTCGGGGGCACGGGGGCGGTGGCCGTAGTAGGCAGCGGCAACTCGGCCCTGCAGATTGCCGCCGACCTGGCAGCTACCGGCCGGCCCGTATGGGTAGCGTTTGATGAAAGCACACCGGCCATGCCCAACAACACGGCCATGTGGGCACTTCTGCTGAGCACCCGCCTGCTGCAGGCCAGCCGAAACTCCCCGGTTGGCCGCCTGATGCGCAGTCAGCCCGAGCCGGTGGTTAGCGCCGACCTGGGGCGGCTGCGGCAGTTTCCGAACGTGCGGTTTATGGGCCGGGCCTTGGCAGCTACCTCCCAGGCTACCATCCGCGGCAAGCTGGCTACTACCCCCGCTCTGGACGCAGTTATCTGGGCTACTGGCTTCCGGCCCGACTACCACTGGCTGCAGGTGCCGGGGGCGCTTAGCCCCGAGGGGGAGCCCCGGCACGAGCGGGGGCTGAGTCCGGTGCCGGGACTGGCTTTTTTGGGGCTCCCCTGGCTGCACAGCCGGCGCTCGGCGCTTATGGGCGGGGCCGGAGCCGACGCGCAGTTTGTGGTAGACTACCTCGTGAAAAAGACATAATTATGCTGCAACTACCTGGCACACTTTTAGGTTATACTTGTATGAACTCAGCCGCAGGTCACGGGTTGTCTTTTGCCGGGGGCTGAGTTTTTCATTTTCCCTTAATTCTTTGTTGTATGATGTTGCTGATTTTCTTCGGGATTGCGCTAGCGACTGCCCTGCTCGCTCTCGACACGGTAAACAAACTGAAAGCTACGCTGAAGCCTGTTCCGGTGCGCGCGCAGAACGGCCGCTAATTCGGCGGTCCGAGCCTTGCTATACCTGACGCCCCTGCTGGTAGCAGGGGCGTTTTTTTATCCGTCTGTTCGCCGCCCTTGAAGCCGGAAACAGCAAGAGCAGCCCCGGAAGGCTGCTCTTTCTGTTTATCCTAGGAAGTAGGCGGCAGGGGTAGCGTTAGCGAATCACGAGCTTGCGCATTTCGCTGGCATTCTCCGATTCCAGCCGTACGTAGTAGAGTCCGTTGGCGAACTTGGTTAGATCTAGGGTTCGGGTTTCCCGGTCGTTTAGCTCGCTGAGCACCTCGCGGTACATAAGTGTCCCGATTACATTCAGTACCCGCAGCTCCACCTTACGGCCTTCAAAACCATTGATGGCCACGTGTACAATGCCGGTGCTAGGGTTCGGATACACCAGCAACGCCTTTTCCTCGCTAACGGGGCGGGCGGCGGGCGCTGGCCGCGGCGTGACAGGCTGGGCTGTGGCGGATTGCATGCTACTACGGAGCCCTCCGATCAGTAGAACGAATAAAACTAAACAGCGTAAGGGTTGCATCATATACGGTAGTGGGAGCGACGGAAAGTGCCTGAGCGGAATGGGTATTAACGACGGACACCGATTTAGGTTAGCAAAAGTAACAGAGGTTTTATCTTCTCAGGGCAGAATATAACTCATCTTCGATAAAAGAACCCTCTTTATCTTCGTTCTCACCTCTTTACCCGATGAAATAAGTTGGACGTTGTCATTATTGGGGGTGGCCTGGGCGGGCTTTGTGCGGCCCTGGACTTGCGCCAGCGCGGGCACGCCGTAACGCTGGTGGAGCGGCAACGCTACCCGTTTCACCGGGTGTGCGGCGAGTACATTTCCAACGAGGTGCTACCCTACCTGCGCCGCCTCGGCATCGACCTTTCGCAGCTGGCCCCCGCTCAGCTTACCCGCTTTCAGCTTAGCTCACCGGCGGGCCGCCTGCTTTCCATACCGCTTGATCTGGGCGGCTTTGGTATTAGCCGGTATCAGCTGGATGCCTTTTTGTGCGAGGCCGCCGAGGCCGCCGGCGTTACGGTGCTTCAGCAAACGACCGCCATGGCCGTGGAGTACGAGGAAGCAGCGGGCCGGCATACCGTAACCTTGGCGGGCGGGCAGGTGCTCACGGCCCGGGTGGTACTGGGGGCGTACGGCAAGCGCAGCAGCCTCGACCGGCAGCTGCAACGGCCGTTTTTCAGCCAACGCTCGCCTTATCTGGGGGTGAAGTACCACCTGCACTACCCCTCCATGCCCCGCAACCTGATTGCCCTGCACAACTTTGCGGATGGGTACGCGGGCATCTCGGCCGTGGAGCAGGACCGGTATTGCTTTTGCTACCTCACCACCCGCCGCAACCTGAAAGCCCACGGCAGCATTCCGCACATGGAGGCCGAGGTGCTGGCCCGCAACCCCCACCTGCGGCACATTCTGGAGCACGCGGAGTTTCTATACCCCCAGCCGGAGGTTATCAACGAAATTTCCTTCGCCCCCAAAACCTGCGTGGAAAACCACGTGCTGCTGCTTGGTGATGCGGCCGGGCTTATCACGCCCCTGTGCGGCAACGGCATGGCCATGGCCATCCACGGGGCCCAGCTGGCCGCCGCCCGCACCGACGCGTTTCTGCGGGGCGGACTCCCGCGCCCGGCCCTGGAAGCGGCCTACCACCACGACTGGCAGCAGCACTTTGGGCCGCGCCTGCGCGTGGGGCGGGCGGTGCAGCGCCTGTTTGGGCAGCCGCTGCTGAGCGAGGCCGCCGTGGCGGGCCTGCGACTCTGGCCCGCGGCAGTACGGGCCCTTATGCGCCGCACCCACGGCCAGGAGTTTTAGCCAAGGGCTACCCTGGCTACATCCCCTGAAGCCGGCATATGCGTACACCTTTCTCACTCAACTCTCACTCAACCCCAAAATAACGAACAGCACCCGGGGGGTATTTTGCGTAAACTGCACTGATGAGTAGCTACCTGTGTGCCATTGGCACGGCCAATCCGCCCCACCGCATCCCTCAACTTCAAATTGCTGACTTCATGGCGGGCGCCTTGCAGCTCGACGAGGCCGGCACGCGCAAACTGCGGGCCCTGTACCGCGTTTCGGGCATTGGCCAGCGCTACACCGTACTTCCCGACTACGGCCGCGCCAACGGCAGCTATGAGTTTTTCGCCAATACGCCTGACCTGGAGCCCTTTCCCTCAGTAGGGCAGCGCATGGCCGAGTACCGGCGGCACGCGCTTCCACTTTCGGTGCAGGCCGCCCAGGACTGCCTCAGCCAGGTACCGGAGGTGGCCGTGGGCAGTATCACCCACCTGATTACCGTGAGCTGCACCGGCATGTACGCGCCAGGATTGGATATTGAGTTGGTAGCGGCCCTGCAGTTGCCTTCGCATGTGCAGCGCACCTGCGTCAACTTTATGGGGTGCTACGCCGCCGTAAATGCCCTCAAGCTGGCCGATGCCTTCTGCCGGGCCAACCCCGTGGCGCGGGTATTGGTGGTGTGCACCGAGCTCTGCACCCTGCATTTTCAGAAAAGCACCGAGGAGGACCACTTAGTATCCAATGCTTTGTTCGGGGATGGCTCGGCGGCGGTACTAGTGCAGGCCCAGCCCCGGGTAGTAGGCCCCAGCCTGGCCCTCACGGCTTTCCACTGCGGACTGGAGCCCGATGGACACGCCGATATGGCTTGGCACATCAATGACTTCGGCTTCGAAATGACCCTGTCTTCCTACGTGCCCCGCATGATTAAGCAGGGCATTGGGCGGCTTACGGCGGGCTTGCTGGCCGATTTGCCAGTGCAGCTGGCCGACATTCGGGCGTTTGCCATTCACCCGGGCGGCCGGAAAATTCTGGAGTCGATTGAGCAGGCGCTGGGGCTGACTGCCGATGACAACCGCTTTGCCTATCAGGTGCTGCGCGACTACGGCAACATGTCCTCAGCAACGGTACTATTCGTGATGCGGGAGTTGCTGCGCGCTCTTACGCCCGCCGATACCGGCGCCCCGGTACTGAGCTTCGCCTTTGGCCCCGGCCTGACGCTGGAAGCCATGCTCCTGACAGTAGCCTGGGACACAACTTCCCCGCTGGCAACCGAGCGTAGCGCCCAGCAATTGGAAACCGTGGCCGTTCTGCCGGCCTAGCACCCGCTGCCCGGCCCTACCCTTCTGTTCCTTGCCCTTACCCCTGCTATGCCTGATTTCCGCGTCCGCGCCCCGGAAGAAGAGCTCATGGATGACCTGACCCTGGCCACCGAGGAGCTTCGGCAAAACCTGGACGAGCTGGAAACCATCAACACGTGGTTGGGTGGCTACGCGCCGGTTCTGAATGCCCTGGCCCGGCTGCGGCCTCACTTCCCCCCGGGCCGCCCCCTGCGCCTAGCCGACGTAGGCAGCGGCGGCGGCGACACCCTGCGCCATATTGCGCGCTGGGCCCGCCGGCGAGGCATAGCCGTAGAGCTGACCGGCGTGGATGCCAACCCGTTTATGCTGAACTACGCCGCTACCCGCAGCACCCAGTTCCCGGAAATCAGGTATCAGCAGGCCGACATTTTTTCCGCTGAGTTCCAAGCGCAGCCCTTCGACGTAGTAACGGCCAGCCTCTTCTGCCACCACTTCTCCAACGAGCAGCTCACCCAGCTCCTGCGGCAGTGGCAGCAGCAGGCCAGTCTGGCCGTCATCATCAACGACCTGCACCGCCACCCGCTGGCTTACTACAGCATCCGGTGGCTTACACGTCTGCTGGGCGGCTCCCGTCTGGTGCGCCACGATGCGCCCCTTTCCGTCGCCCGGGCCTTCACCCGCCCCGACTGGGAGCAGCTACTTGCCCAAGCCGGCATCATGCACTACCACCTGCGCTGGCGCTGGGCCTTCCGCTGGCAGGTGCTGATAGGAAAATGGTGATTGAGTAATTGAGTGAACTAGTGATTCACTCAATTACTCAATCACTAGTTCACCACTACCCCCACAGGTTAGCGGCGGCCCGAAAGGTGTTGGCGTGGGCATCCAGAATGTCAGCAATGCGGGGAGAATAGCCGCCGCCCATGCAAACCACGACCGGCAGGCCGTGGGCGTGGCACAAGCCCAGCACGTATTCGTCGCGGTGGCGGCATCCGTCGGGGGTGAGGGCCAGGTGGCCGAGCTTGTCGGTGGCCAGCACATCGACGCCGCTGAGGTAAAACACGAAATCGGGTTGGTGCTGGTCTAGCAGGCGGGGCAAGGTAGCGCGCAGCTGCCCGAGGTAGGCGGCATCGTCGGTGCCATCGGGCAGGGCCAGGTCCAGGTCCGACTGCTCTTTGCGGTGGGGGTAGTTGCGGGCTCCGTGCATGCTGAAAGTGAACACGCGCGCCTCCTGCTGAAAGATGCGGGCCGTGCCGTTGCCTTGGTGCACGTCTAGGTCCACGATGAGCACACGCCGCACGCCTAGTTCGGGGTGGGCCAGCAGGTAGGCGGCCGCCGCAGCCTGGTCGTTGAGCAGGCAAAACCCCTCGCCCCGATCCTGGAAGGCATGGTGAGTGCCGCCGGCAATGTTCAAGGCCACCCCGTGCTGCAAGGCCCGCCGGGCACACTCCAGCGTGCCGCTCAGAATGGTGGTTTCGCGGGCAACCAGCGCCGGGCTCCAGGGAAAACCGGTGGCGCGCTCTTCCTGCCGCGTCAGCTGCCCGGCCTGCAGCCGGTGGTAGTACTCAGGAGTATGCACCCGCAGCACATCCTCGTCGGGCGGGGATGAAGGCTGGAAGAAAGCACTTTCCGGGGCTATGCCTTCCCGGAGCAGCTGCTCCGGCAGGAGCTCGTACTTGAGCATCGGAAAGCGGTGGTTGGCGGGCAGCGGGTGGGCGTACAGGGGAGCCCAGGCAATAGAAATCATACGCTGCGAACCTACGCCTCCCGCCCCAGAAACGGGCAGACCAGGGCCGGACTAACACAAAAATAACCGCCCTTGCAAGCGGTTATCTTCGGATTCGGGGGTTTTGACGTGGGGCGTACTGGGCTCGAACCAGTGACCCCTACCTTGTCGAGGTAGTGCTCTGAACCAACTGAGCTAACGCCCCGGCAAAACCTATTGGCGGCGGCCGTAAAAAGTCAAAGGTAGGTTTTTGTAAAAGATAATCTCTCCCGGATGCGTACAAAATTTCTGCTTCCGCTACGCAGGGGCTGTAACCTTCTGGGCTTTCGTAAGTATAGCGGCTTACTGATGTTGCTTTGACTATGGTCAGCAACGCTTCCTTCTGCCATACTCCCTCTCCACCCCATGAAAAAACTTACACTCCTTGCCGCCGGCTGCGCCCTGAGCGCCTCTGCTCTGGCCCAGACTCCTACTGAAGCTCCCCGGGTAAGCGGCCTGCGCTCCTCCACTGACTACGCTCCCGGTACGGGCAGCGACTCGCGCAACAACGGCTTCGGCATCAAGGCCGGCCTGAACTCGGCGCACGTGCGCGGCGACGACAAAAAGAACTACGGCGACGTTGGTACTTACCAGAACTTCCACGCCGGGGCTTACGCTCAGTTTGGTTTCACTGATAAATTCTCGGTGCAGCCGGAAATCCTGTATACCCGTCAGGGTTTCGAGGGTAGCTCCATGGCCCGTAACAACACCGGCAAGTACTTCACGCGCCTTGATTACGTGCAGGTACCGGTGCTGCTGGTGTACAACTTCCTCGATAACGTGAGCGTGCACGTAGGCCCCCAGGTTTCCCTGCTGACGAAAGTACGTGAGGGAGGTCAGGAGCGGAAAATTGCCGATGAAAACGACGCCAGCGGCAACCCCATTTATGGCTACAGCTACAGCAGCCTCGACTACGGTCTGGCCGCGGGCCTGGAAGCACGGGTAGGTCCGGCCCGCGTAGGCGGCCGCTACGTAGCCGGCTTCAATGACATTATTAAAGACCCCACCAGAACGGGCACGCAGGCCATTGACAACATCAAGAACGGCGCCTTCCAGGTGTACGTGGGCATTGGTATTGCAAACTAGTGTACCGGTTTAGTGCTCATAACAAAAGAGGAAGCCTCCGCGAGGCTTCCTCTTTTGTTATGAGGGCCCGCCAGGACCGTTATTTCCGCCAGGGATGATACTACTTGCTGCTACCGCGGCGCTGCCCGCCATTAATCAGGCCCGTGAGCTGCTCGCGGAACGCGGCATGGCCGTGCTCGGCACCTGGGCGCTGCTGAACTTGGTGGTGAGCGGCTACCACGTTTCCCGCACCGATACTCGCTCAGAGGCCCACCATTTCCACCTCATGAACGTGGCCTGGAACGTAGTGAATGCGCTGCTGGCCGTGTGGGGAATTCTGCAGGCCCACCCGCAGCAGGTGGCAGACCTTACCCTTCCGAACAGCTTGAGCGCGCAGTTTGGCTTCGAGAAAATCCTGCTGTTCAATGCGGGCCTCGACGTGGCCTACCTCTGCTGTGGCAGCTGGCTGCGCGCCCGGTCCGCCGCGGCCAACGCAATTCGGCCCGAGCGTTTGGCGGGGTTTGGCCGCTCCTTGTGGCTGCAGGGCGGTTTTCTGCTGCTCTTCGATACCGGGTTCTACTTCATCTACCACCAGTACGCCGCCGATTTGCTCCGGCTTCTATAAAACAGCCCCACCGGCCACTAGAGCTGGTGGGGCTGTTGCTTGGGCTAGTGGTTAAGGAGGCTACGGCCGCTACTTTTTACCAACCAGCGCTTCCTTGATTTTGTCGTTGAAGTTGGGAATGTCCTGGGGGTTGCGGCTGGTGATGATGTTGCCATCCACAACTACCGTTTCATCGACCCAGCGGCCGCCGGCATTTTTGATGTCGGTTTTCAGGCTGGGCCAGCTGGTAAGCTGCTTGCCCCGTACTACGTCGGCCTCAATCAGGGTCCAGGGGCCGTGGCAGATGGCGGCTACGGGCTTGCCGGAGCGCACAAATTCGCCAATAAAGCTGATTACCTCGGGCTCGGTGCGAAGCACATCGGGGTTTATCTGGCCGCCGGGCAGCACCAGGGCGTCATAGTCGGCCACCTTCACGTCGCCGATAACTTTGTCCACGTCCACTTTGTTGCCCCAGTCCTTCTCGTCCCAGCCCTTAATCGAGCCGCTTTTCAGCGAAATGACGTGGGTTTCGGCGCCTTCGCCTTCCAGAAACTTCTTGGGCTTCTCCAGCTCCGACTGCTCGAAGCCATCGGTGGCGACAATTGCTATTTTCTTACCTTTCAGGTCGTTGCTTCCAAAAATACTCATCGTAGTAGCAGGGTTATAAGATTGAAAAGCCCGCGCTACGCGAAGTAGTGCGGGCTTTGGTTTAACGGGCCGACCACGGGAGAGTTAGCGCATTATTTTGGCCTTACGGCTCAGTCGTGCTCGTTTCGCTCACGCTTGAGCTGCTTGCGCAGGCGCCGCACCCGCTCATCAAAGCCATCCGGGTCGTAGCTGGCGTCTTCCACGTCCAGCTCTTCCAGCAGGTCCATGAGGCGGTCGGGGTGCTCGGTGCGGGTGCCGCCGGGAACCTTCACAAACGCCATCTCTGACCACAGCACGGCCTTTAGGCGCAGGCCATCCTCGCTGAGCATCTGCATTTCCACTACCAGGTTGGAGTTGTCGTAGTGAATCAGCTGGGTCTTGATGCGCACCAGCTCGGCGTGGTTGGCAGGCCGCAGGTAAGCCAGGTAGTGTTTCGTGATAACCCAGCCGGCGCCCAATTCGCGGGTTACCTGCCCCAGATTCAGGGCGTAGTGCTGCAGGGTGTGCTGCTCGCGGGCATTCAGGAAGTAGTCGAGGTAGCGGGCGTTGTTGAGGTGACCCAGCATATCACAGTCCTGAAACTGAATGCGGTGGGTAGTTTCGGGCGTTTGAACCAGGGAAGAAGCCATGAGGGGAAATAGCAGGTTAGCGGGCGCAAGGTAAAAGGCACTCTGGCAAGGCCGGTTGGGGCCCCGGCTTTAGGTAGCTTGGGCCTGCACCTTTACGTGGTCGGCCAGCACGTGGTCGGCAGCTGGCTTGCGGGCGTCGGTGGGGCTGTCGAACACAAGTAGTACGTGCTCCGGGTCCAGCAGCGCCATTCCTTCTGCCTTGTCCTGGCCGGCGGTGGGGCCAAAGCCGTGGGGCACATCGAACAGGCGCTCCAGCTTATCGGGCCCTACGAGGCTGTCCTGGGAGCAGCGCAGGGCTTCGGGCCAGCGGTACACGGCAATGGTGCCATCCAGGTCCATGGTGGGTCCGGCCAGCAGCAGCAAATCGGGGCCGCACTGGCGCAGCTCCCGCACGCCCATGCCGCCCAAGGCCAGGAAGTGCTTTTTATAGTATACCTCCGTGGCCCCGGGCAGCTCACTCAGGCGCAGGCGGCCGTGCTTATCCTCGCGGGGTAGCAGTTCCAGCACCATGGCCCAGCCGCGCAATACCGGCCCGCGCAGTCCCACGAACAGCCGCCCGTCGGGCGCTGCAGCCAAGCCTTCAATGTCGAACCCGTTGTCTTTACCCGGAATGTTGAGGAAGGGCTTCAGGTGACAATCTTTGGCAAGCAGGTCGCGCAGGTCGTTGGAGTTGTCGGAGGAGCGAAGCTGGGCGGCCCGGAGCGTTTGGGTTGGATCGGTAGGGTGCGGGGCCTCGCGGAACAGCTCGTAGTTGCCGGTGGCGGGGTTGAGCAACAGGGGCACCCGGGCCAGCAGGTAGCGGTTTGCCTCCGACTTTAGCTGCGTGAGGCGGGCAATTTCCTTGGCTTGGTCTTCGCCATCGGCATCGGGCTTTTTGCGCGCCAGGCTGTGGGAACCCACTATCCAGAGGTAATGCTGGCCCTCGGCCAGGCCTTCAATATCAATTTCTTCTGTTTTGGCCGAGGGCAAATCCAGCAACTCCGACAGCTGATAGGAGCAGTGCTCACCAAACTCCCGGGGGCCGGTCCGGCGCAGGCGCTCAATGGAGGTTCGCTCGTCGCAGCTAAGCCAGAGGTTGTCGCCGGTGCACAAGGCGGAGGACAGCCCGTCGCGGACGTGCTTGCCGGAGGCGTTCAGGCTGTGCTTCGGGTTGAAATGCAGGGTATAAGGCTGACGGCGGACCATGAAGGCGGGGTTAGGAAGCGAATGCTTGTGGCAAACGCACCAGGCCGCGTAAGGTTGAGCCAGCTCCTACTCCCCGCACTGGCGGCGTACTTGCTCTAACTGCTGCACCACGTCGCGGGCCACCCTCTCGTCGGTGGTGTACAAAGGCAATTCCAGCGTGGTGCTGTTGGTCCCGGAGCCGTCCTTGCTTGGTCGTTCCCGCCGGATTTTCACTTCGTAGTAGCGCTGCTGGGTTTTCTCATCCTGGGCTGGCGCGTACGTCAGGGACGTTACCTGGCTCCACTCCACCCCTAGCTTCAACTCAAACTCTACCTTTTCATCCGACTTCACGGCCCAGTCGGCGCCGTTTTTGCGGTGACTTACCTGGAAGGCCGTAGCCTCCTGCTTGCCGTCCAGCCGATGTTTGCGGATTATCTGGGTGAAGTGGCAGCCTTCCAGCACCGCCCTGATTTCCGTGTCGGTTTCCCCGGGCCGATGCATCAGGTGGTTTAGCCGCTTGGTTAGGGCAGCAGCGGTAGGGGTAGTTTGGGCCGAAGCCGCCGAAGCCAGTAGCAGCCCGGCGACAAGGAGTAGCGTTTTCATCGGAAGAAGAGGTAAGATTATTTACTACCCGCTGACCTTCAGCAGGTTCTTACCCAGCCAGATGAGGCCTACCCCCCCAAGGGTTGCCTGATGATGAGCTAGTGACTTAGTACGTTGTGTAGCGAGGATGCCGGACAAGGCCATGCGTGCCCGCTTACGCAACAAGCCCCTAATGCCAGCACGGGCGCCAAGGGCTTGTTACTTCATTCGGGCGCTGGCACAGGAGTGGAAGGATGGCCTCGGCTCCACCTCGCCCTGACATTTCACTAACTTACTGACTTACTGCTACTGCGCTTTGCGGGCCTGCATCTGGGCTTGCACTTGGCGCTGCTTGGCTTTGAGCTGCTTGTATTGCGTGACGGTGAGGATGGTTTGCAGCTCCTGGTCGGAGGCGGCGTTGATGCGCTTGAGTTCGGTCAGGAGGGCCGGGCGGTTGCTGCTGAGCCGTTGCTGGGCGGCGTTGGCCTGCTCGGCGGTATTGGTAAAAACGGCCCTCACCTTGCGGCGCTGCTCCCCGGTCAGGTTCAGCTCTTCGGTGAGGACGTCGGTCAGGTCGCGGGCAGCGGAAGAGGCCACTACCGGGGCAGGAGCTGCTACCGGCGCCGATTTAGCCGTAGGAATGGTAGCGTTGCGGCGGCGGGCGCAACCGGCCAGCAGGCTGGCGGCCAGCGCCAGGGAAAGGGTGAAGCGGGAGGCGTACATAAGCGCGAGAGAAAGGCGTGTGCTCTCCCTACGCGAAAAATGGGCCGATGGCTATATTCAGGCCATTCCGGCGGCCAGGGCGGCCGGCCGCCGGGCCGTTTCCGCCCGCAAACTTTCCTTCAGGTGCTGGGCCGTATGATGAGCCAAGGCCATGATGGTCAGCATGGGATTTACGCCGCTGCAAGCCGGAAAGGCCGAGGCATCGGCTACAAACAGGTGGGCCACTTCGTATAGCTCTCCGCTGGGGCTGGTAGGATGCGTGGCGGCCGGCCCACCCATGCGGCACGTGCTCATCTGGTGGGCACTGTAGAGGCCAAACTGGTTGGGCTTCCAGCTTAGGTAAGGTAAGCCGGCCAGCACCTCAGGGTTGCGCAGGCGGCCGTTCTCAGCGTGCAGGGTGGGTAGGGTACTGTGGGGCAGCAGAACTGTGTGCGCCCCAGCGGCTACGTGAACGTCGGCGGCGGCGCGCACGCCTTGCAGCAGGTGGTTCCGGTCATACTCGCTCAGGGTGTAGTCAATCAGGGGTGTGCCGTGCTTGTCGATGGACACCCGGCCCCCGTCCCGGTCGCGCGTGAGCACAATGAAGGAGCCCAGGTGGGCGGCCTGTTGCATCAAGGCTTTGTGCTGCCGACCCGAGCACCAGGGCAACACCATGGCCATTAAGCCCGGGTGAGCCGGCGGGGTTTCCAGCTTCACCCCAAAGTTGCTACCCTCCAGGCGCGTGAAGCTGTCGTTTACCACCGACATCATGGGGCCGTGCCAGGGCGCTATGGCCTGGGCGTACAGGCCCGAAACGGCCACCGTGGGATGCAAATGCAGGTGCTGCCCCAGGTGAGGATGGCGCAGGCCGCTACGCAGCAGCAGGGCGGGCGTCTGAACGGAGCCCCCGGCCACTACCACCCGCTTGGCGCGCACCGTCACCCGAATAGTGCGACCATCGGCAGTGGTGTGCGTGGCCTCCGCGCCGGTAGCACGCCCCTGGGTTATGGTTATCCTCGACACGCAGGTTTGGCAGAGCAGCCGGGCCCCGTGCTCGAAAGCCGTTTGCAGGTAGGTGTTCAGGGTGCCCTGCTTGATGCCGTGCCGGTCGCCGAAGCCGCTGTACCCAAGGCCGCAGAAGTGCACCTCCGACTCGCTCAGGCCCTTCTCATTGCGCGGAATCAGCTTCACATCGTGCCCTAGGGCCCGGGAGCCGTTCCACAGCGCCTGGTTCTGGCCGTTGTGGCGCACGTAGTCCGTGTTAACGCTCAGCGCCGCGCTCACGGCATCCAGGCTGCGGGCGAAATCGGGGCTGGTGAAGTGGGGTACCTGGTGTTCCCGGGCCCATTCCTCCAGCACATACTCCGGCGTGCGGAACGCGCCGGCCCAGTTCACAGTAGTGCCCCCGCCCAGGCAAGAGCCAGCCAGCAGGGCCAGGCCACCGTCCTGGGTACTCAGGGCCCCGCGGGCATCGTACAAGGCCCCGAGCATATCTACTTCGCGCTGGGTGAAGTCGGGCCCGTGGAAGTACGGGCCTTTCTCCAGCACCAGCACCTCGTGCCCCGCCGCGGCCAGCTCGCCGGCCACTACCCCACCGCCGGCTCCGCTACCAATTACCAGCACCTCGCAGTCATAGTGCTCGTCGTCGTGGGTGGGTTGCAGGAGCTGGATGGGTTTTTCGGCCGTCACTGCGGGGTCGGGCACCTGCGGACCGGGGTAGCCAATATGCTCCCACACGAAGTTGCCCTGCTCGGCCGTGGAGCCGCCGTAAAACAGAAACACGAACATCTTGCGCAGGGCGTGAAAGCCTTTGCGCAATTGGGGCACATTGCTGGCCGCCCAGCTTTGCAGCAGCTTTTCGCGCTGCTCCGGGGCCAGCCGGGCAAATGGCCGTAAGGGTCCAAACCACGTCAGGCCCAGTGTGGGGGTGTTTAGCAGCTGCAACAGATGCAGAAATTCCTGGCGGGCCCCGGCGGGCTGGGCCTCCAGCACCAAGGCTATTTTGGTCAGGTCGACTCCGGCGGCGCCGCTTCGCTCCCAATACGCCGCATCAGCCGACGGCGCCGGCGCCGGCAAACCAGGAACAAACGTATCGGCAAGGGCACGCAGGGTAGCGCACTGGGCATCGGTGAACTGCATAGCGAGGTAAAAACAATCGGGCGGCCACGGCTAAAAGGGATAATCCGGGGCCCTAAAAGTTCGTCATTTTTCCGCAGAAATACTCGGCTTGCATACGAATAGTGAAGCAGTGATTCAGTGAATGAGTGAGTTGTCAAGGCCAGCACGCAGCATGAATTACGCCGTGGCTCAACTACTCTCTTACAGCCACTTCACCAGCCAGTTCACCAACTTTTTAACCTGCGGCGTGTAAGGCGGATAGATGGGTTTGAGGCCCGTGCGGCCTACGCGCTGCTTTAGCACTGATTTTTCGTTGCTGAAGGCCTGGAAGCCGGCCAGGCCGTGCGCCCGACCCAGGCCGCTGTTGCCCAGCCCGCCGAAGGGTAGCTCGGGGTGGCCCAAGTGCAGAATTGTTTCATTGACGCAGGCGCCGCCGGCAGGAATGTTCTGCAGCAGATAGCGCTGATGCTCGGCATTTTGGGTAAACACGTACAGGGCCAGCGGGTGCGGGCGGGAGTTCACCTCGTCCACGGCTTCCATGAGGGTGCGGAAGGTGCGCACCGGCAGCAGGGGCCCGAAAATTTCCTCCTGCATGGCCCGGCTGGTGGTTGGCACGTCAACCAGCACGGTGGGCTCTAGGAAGCGTTGCGCAGCATCCAGCTGGCCGCCCAGCGCCACGGTAGCCCCTTGCTCCTGGGCCTCAGCCAGCAACCCCGCCACCCGGGCAAAGTGGTGGTCATTTACAATGCGGGCAAACGAGTTAGAGGCGGCCACCCCCTCACCATTGGGGTTGTAGAAGCGCTGCACTACCCCGCGGATTTCCTCAATCAGCTGGTCGCGGACGGCTTCGTGCACCAGCAGGTAGTCGGGGGCCACGCAGGTCTGGCCGGCGTTGATGCCCTTGCCCCACACGATTTTCTCGGCGGCATCGCGCAGGTCGGCCGTGTCGTCTACCACAACCGGACTTTTGCCGCCCAGCTCCAGCGTCACGCTGGTCAGGTGTTCGGCGGCGGCGCGCATCACTACTTTTCCTACCTGCGGGCTGCCCGTGAAAAAGATGTGGTTGAAGGGAAGCTTCAGCAGCTCGGTAGCTACCTGCTTGTCGCCTTCGACCACCGTTACTTCGGCCGGGTCGAACAGCTCTTGGCACATGCGCGCCAGCAGGGCCGCAACCGTCGGCGTCATTTCGGAAGGCTTGATAATGCAGCAGTTACCCGCCGCCAGCGCCGATACCAGCGGATCCAGGGCCAGGTAGAAGGGGTAGTTCCAGGGCGCTATAATCAGGCACACGCCCTTGGGTTCATACTGCACCCAGCCGCGCGTACCCACCAAGGACAGTGGCGTCCCGACTTTGCGGGGCTGGGCCCAGTGCCGCAAGTGGCGCAGCGTGTGCTTCAGCTCGGTTTGCGTCGACCAGATTTCGGTAACGTCGGTTTCGGCGGCGGGCTTGCGAAAATCGGCGTAGAGCGCCTGCTGAATGGCAGTACGGTTTTCCGTTATCCAGGCGCTGAGCTTGCGCAACCGTCCGGCGCGGGTTTCCACGGCCTCGCGGCGCAAAGCCTCCGCGCGGGCCTGCTGCCGCCTGAACAGCTCCGCCACGGGCGGACGTTCGGGGGCCGGTGAGGGAGTAGGCGCAAGCGGATCAGTGGCAGCAAGGGTAGTCATGGCAGGGCGAAATAAGCGACGAGGCGGCGAAAGAAATTAAAAGTCTCTGATACTCACCATAGTTCCAATCTTATCCTGCCATCTTTGCGCCAGTATCCCAGCACGGAAAGTGTAAGCACTTGGTTTCCTTCCCCTTACTCCGCCCTGACTATGGAAGCAGTTTGTGAACGTTTGCGCGAGCTTTTGGAGGTAACAAGTCATCATCTTTCCACCTGCTCCGAGCAGGAACTGGCCGAGGCCCCGTCGCCGGGTCGCTGGTCGCGCAAGGAGATTTTAGGACACCTGATTGATTCGGCCGCCAACAACCACCGCCGTTTCGTGCTGGCCCTCAGCACCCCCGAGCCCCTGCTGGTGCAGTCCTATGACCAGGACGCCTGGGTACGGGCCGCTGACTACCAGAACACGCCCACGGAGGAGCTACTGAGCCTGTGGACCAGCTACAATCGGCTGCTAATCCGGCTACTAGAGCGGGTGCCCGCCACGGCCCACGATTTTCGGTGCCAGCTCGATGATGGCTACACCGTAACCTTGGGCTGGCTGATTGAGGACTACGCGGTTCATTTAGAGCACCACGTTCAACAGATTCTGGACCTGACTCCCAGGTAGCAAATAGGGGCGGGCACTTTTTCCGGGCGCAAGGGCGTTAGCGGAACTTGTCTTCTCCGTTTTTGATGTTTTCAGCTTCTTTTTTCGCCTCTGCTTGCCGCTTTCGGCAGTTGCTACCGCTGCTTTTCCTGGTTGCCGGCGCTGTTCACGCAAGTCCTAAGCGCCCTTCACCCACCTTGCGGGTGCGCGCCGTGGCGCCCCACGTGTACGTACACACTTCCTACCATACCTACCCGGGCACTACTGCCCCAGTGCCCTCCAACGGCCTGATTGTACAAACCAGCAAAGGCGCCGTACTGATTGACACGGCCTGGGACCCGGAGCAAACCCTGCGGTTGCTGCGTTGGATTGCCGACAGCCTGCACCAGCGGGTGCGCCTAGCCATTGTTACGCACGCCCACGATGACCGTACCGGTGGGCTAGCCGTGCTGCAAGCCAACGGCATCAAGGTGTACAGCACTCCGCTTACGGCCCGGCGCTTCCGGCAGCTGCACCCGCAGGCCCTACCTCCTACCGCCGCGCTGAAACCTTACACCCTGATTCGGGCCGGCCGTACGCGCCTGGAGCTTTTCTTCCCGGGCCCGGCCCATGCTCCCGATAACTTGGTGGCCTGGTTGCCCCGCCAGAAGGTGCTGTTCGGGGGCTGTATGGTTCGGGAACAGGCGGCTACCGCCCTAGGCAACCTCGATGATGCGCAGCCCGCCCGCTGGCCTGCCTCACTGCGCACCGTGGCCACGCGCTACCCCAAAGCCCGGGTGGTAGTGCCCGGGCACGGGCAATGGGGCGGGACCGAGCTACTAACTCACACCGCAAAGCTGCTCCGCGAGGCAGCCGGCCGCAAGCCGCCTACTGCCCTGCGCGAAACCAAGCTCTAAGGTTACAGATGTACTAGGCCCCGGGAAGGGCAGTTACGCCGCCGGACGCGCAAGTGCATGGGCTGCTGCTTCCAGCATGGCCAGTCGGCATCAGAGGTAGCTACTTCGGAATTAGTAAGCCAATCCAAGGCGGCGGGGAGCTCGGCAAAGTATTGCACTTCGTAGGGCAGGTGTTCCTGGGCCGAAGTCCACAGGATGCTTTCCACCACTAGCATGTTGTAGGTGTTGGTAGGCAGCAGCAGCGCCAGCCGCTGCAGGCCGCACTGCCGCAGCCGGGGTAGCCAACTGGTTTGCAGCCACTGCTGCACCTGTGGGTTCAGGGGGGGCATGGGTCGCAGGTCCAGCAGCAACTGACGAGCTTGGTAGTGCCGTACGGCCTTCAGGAGCCGGGTCAGCAAGTGCGGCAGGGCCTCCGTATCGGAGGTCTGCTGCCACCAGAACCGGAGCAGCGAGAAACGAACGTTGTAGCGAAATGTTAAGTGGGGAGCGTCCTCCTTTTCCATGATGGGGTAAGCCTAGCTAATCGAAATGGTACTGTATGGAAGATACGAGGCTTCCCCAGGTGCCCGATTTACCTTTTCGCTCACAACCCTCATTTACCCGATGAACCCCCAGGCAGCTTTCTACCAGTGCCTACCTTTTCTCGACCAAATTCAAGCCCTTCCACTCAGCCCTACCTTTTAGGTAAGCAACCGCCTCTGCGGCCCATTATGGGAATTAAGCCGGATTACTTACGCTTCTTTTTGAGGTAGGCCCGCGCCTCGTTAAAGGCCTCCGACTTGCGCTCCGCCTTTTGCTGTACTTCCTTGTAGTAGCGCGTGGCCGCTGCCACATCCTTTTGCTTGTCGGAAATACGCCCCAAATTGAGCAAGGCGTACAAGTAAAAGCCTTGTTTGGTGTCGTTCGTGCTTTCGGCAAACACAATGCAGCGCTGGTAGTATTCCTTGGCCTTGGTCAGGTCCTTGTACTGGTTCTGCATCAGGCTGCCGAGAAAGAACGTGGCGTAGCGCCCACTGATGCCCTCGTAGCCGGGCTGGCCCCGGTTAATCTTGTCCAGAATATCCCGGCTTACCCGCTCGCACTCGTTTAGGTCCCCTACCTGGTAGCTCATCAGGGCGTAGAAGCGCTGGAAATAGCCGTTATCCGGGAAGGCCGTGGCCATGGTGCGGGCCAGCGCCAGGGCTTCGTCGGGCTTGTTTTCCTGGTTTTGCAGAATCTTCATCAGGAAAACCCGCGCCTCGGTGCCCGTGTAGAAGCCGTTGGCGGCCACGCTGCGCAACTGAGCCAAGCCCAGCTTTTTGTTGCCCTTCGGGAAGAACAGCAGCACGGGCCGCAGCAGCGGGTAGTTGTCCGAAATCCAGGGGGCGTAGTAGTTGATCAGGGCCTGCCCGAACAGGAATTCCGGGCTCAGACCGTTGGCTTCCTGGCTTTTCTCGAGGTAGGCCAGGGCATTTTTACTGGCGAACGTGGCCTTGCGCCAGTTGTGCCGCTCGGCATTCAGGCGGGCCGAAAACCCGTACGCCGCCGACAGGAAAAAGCAGGCCTCGTAGTTGTTCCGGTCCCGCTTGTAAAGCGCTTCGCCCTTGGTAATGGCCGTGTCCATATAGGCCAGAAACACCTTGTCGTACTGCTCGGAGGTGATGTTGGAGGGCATGATCTTCCACCAGGTCGTCAGGCCCAGCAGAAAGTAGGGCATGGGGTGCTGGGGGTAGCGCCGGCGCAGGCTGCGGAACTGCCGCTCGGCCCGGTCGTGCTTGAAGTTGTAAATGTTCTGCACGGCCCCGTCCAGCTCCGTCTGGATATCCTTGTCGAGCAGCAGCCAGCCGGAAATATCAACGGCGGCGGGAGCTACATCTACGTTGGACAAATTGATCTGACGGGCCGGGCGAGTGGTGTCGGGCCGCTGCGCCCACGCTCCCAAGGAGAGCAGCAGCAGGCAGCCAAGCAAGTATAGGCGCATAAAGGACAACTTGGAACCCTAAGTATAGGGAAAAAGAGCGGAGCCTGACTGTCGGGCCCCACGTTCCGGCACCCTCATACGTGCAGAAACAAAAAAAAGAGGCTGAAGCTCCCACAGCCTCAACCTCTTTTTGCGTTTTCCGGGTGCCAAAGGTGCCCGGGAAACGGCCAGCGGCTAAAATTCCCACCCAAAGCCGCTGGATGTCTGATGTGAAAGAAGCCTAGCGGCTGCCTTCGGGCTGGTGCTCCCGCAGCCAGCTATATGCCGAGTACTGACCGGGCGTGAACACCCGGGCCAGCGCGGTATCGTATTCGTTTTCAACTTCAGTTATTGACTTGCCTTCCAGCAAACGCCCCTCACTTACCGCCGCCACCAGTCCGGGCTTTACGGCCAGTCGGTCAAGTTGTTGCAGGTAATTGCGGGTGCTTTTTTCAACTATTTTCCGTTGCGGGCGGCTAAGGTGCAGCTCGCGGGTGAGGTAGTTGGTCAGGTTGCGGGTGCGCTGCTCCACTGAGCCGTGCCCGGCGGGCAACGACAGCCGGGCCGCCTGCGCGAAGTGGGCACCCACAACCAACAGGAGCAGCATGGCAAACGTCAGAGCGAAGGTGTGCAGAGCCTTCATGGAAAAGGTAGCGTGATTTGAGCCTGCAAGTTCGGGACGGCGTGGGGGGCTGGCTACTGCCAGGTTCGCCAGTTTTGATGCTATATTGACCGCAAGTATTAACTTCACGTTCCCACTCCGCCATCCTGGCACCACCGCCCCGTGAAGCTACAATTCGAACCCATTCATCCTACGGTAGATAGCTCGTTCACCCTGCTGCACTACACCGAAGTAGGCAAAGCCGAGCTACTCTGGCACTACCACCCCGAGTACGAACTGGTGTACATTCCGCGGGGCCACGGCCGGCGGCACATCGGCCAGCACATTTCCCGCTTCGAAGACGGCGAGCTGGTGCTGATTGGCCCGGACCTACCCCACCTCACTTTTAGCTACGGCCACCCAGCGGGCACTCCCTTCGAGGAAATTGTGGTGCAGCTGCGGGGCGACTTTCTGGGGGCTGATTTCTGGGACAAGCCCGAAATGGCGGCCATCCGCCAGCTGCTGGCCCGCTCCCACGAGGGCCTATCGTTCCGGGGCAGCACCCGCACGGCCGTGGGCCCAGCCCTGCGCCAGCTCCTGAACGCGCCCCCCTTCATGCGCCTGCTGCTCTTGCTGCAGGTGCTGCAAGAGCTGGCCCAGGCGCCCGCCAACGACTGTTTGCCCCTGCACGCGGGCACCGGCGGCCAGGGCCTGAGCGGCAAGGAGCAGCAGCGCCTGAGCCGGGTGTACCAGTTTGTGGAGCAGCACTACCAGCGCGCCAGCCTCTCGGTGCAGGAAGTGGCCGACGTGGCCCACCTTTCGGTGCCGGCTTTCTGCCGCTACTTCAAGAAGATGACCCGCCACACCCTCACCGACTTTCTGCAGGAATACCGCGTAGGCCAGGCCTGCCGCCTGTTGCTCGACGATGACCTGGCCGTAACGGAAGTGTGTTACTCCTGCGGCTTCAACAACCTCTCCCACTTCAACAAAACCTTCCGTAAGTACACCGGCCAAAGCCCCACCGAGTACCGCCGCCAGCGCATGGGCAAGTAGCAAGTAGTGAAAGGGTGAGTTGTCGTTCTGGGTTAAGTCAATGGTCAGGGCTTGTAAGTTACATGCTGCCGTCAGGCAGAGCACTCTGCGCATGAAGCAGAGACGAAGCATCTCGCGGGCTTCGTTGAATTAGTCCAGCAACGTCAGCCCGCGAGATGCTTCGCCTCCGGCTCTGCAGGACGTTCTCCTGATTTACAGTCCACGCAGCCTAGAACGACAACTCGCCATCTCGCCATTTCACCACTGGGGAACGCACGGCGGGGGCAGAATTGTCTAGCAGGTGAATGGCTGCTTTGATGAATATGAATGCGTTACGCGCGCGGGGTTGGGGGCAGCTGGCCGGGGTGCTGCTCGCGCTATTGCTGCTCATGGGTGCCCAACCGCCTACCTCCGAGAAGCCCCTGGTACTGCTGCCGGCTACTCCCGCCTTTACTCCTACCCTGTTCACCATCAAGCAGGTGCGCGATGAGCGCCCCGGCCGGCCGGCGGTGGCGTGGCTGCTGCCCGCTACCCCGCCGGTGGCGGCCAGCCCGGCCCGGGCAGTGGAGCTGCAGGGAGGCACCGAGGCTGCCCTGCGCCAGTTTGTGGCCCGAACGCTGCCCGCCCGCCCGGCGCGCTACGGAGTAACGATGCGGGTGCGCGAGTGCCGGGTGCAGGAAACCGCCGTCGGCACCAACCAGGCCGCCGGCCAGATCAGCCTGCACTTGGCCTTCGACTGGGTAAACCCGGAGGGCCGCACGATTACGCTGACCGAGTACCGCGGTGGGGCCCGCTACCTGCGCCCCCTGGCCAACCGGGCCGTGGTGGAGCCAACCCTGCGGCAGGCCCTGGTAGGGAGCCTCGCTTACTTTAACACCTGGCTGACCCGCGCGGCCGCGCACGATGTGCGGCTGGCCACGGCCGTGCATCCTACCTTCCGCTACTACACCCGCCAAACGGAACCTGATACGGTGTTTTATGACCCGGCCCGGCCCCTGACTTGGGCTGACTTCACGGGCCAACCCCGGCCCAAAGGCCGCTACGCAGCTTCCGTGTTTCCGAGCTTTGCTTACCAGGGCCGGCCGCGGGTAGTAAATGGGGTAATAGAGCTGGACATGATTCTGAAAATTTTCGTGGTGCGCAGTTCGTCCTGGGTTGATGCCGGCCAGCAAACGGCCGAGCACCTGAACCACGAGCAGCGCCACTTTGATATTGTGCGGCTGGTAGCCGAGCGGTTTCGCCGCAAGGCTACCCCCGACAGCCTCACGGTAGAAGATTACAACAGCATCCTACAGCTGCAGTACCTGAAATCTTTCACCGAGATGAACCACATCCAGGAGCAGTACGACGCCGAAACGCACGGCAGCCCCCTGGCACAGGAGCGCTGGAACCGCCGCATCGACGAGGAACTGCGCCAGTACGGAATCATACCGTAAGCCGCCGGCCTTTCTCACCACAAAAAAGCCCACTTCCGAGGCAGGAAGCGGGCTTTGATGCGTTGGGGGGTAGCGGCTTAGCGCTTTACTTTTACCTCGCCATCGTCGGCGTCGCGCTTTACTTTGGTGCCGTTGCGGTACTCTACTTTGGTGTCGCCGTCCTTATCGACTTTCACCGTTTTGCCATTGGAGTACACGATTTTGGTTTCGCCATTGGCCTTCTTGTCGTATTTCACGATGGAAGGGCCACGGCGCCGGGCCGGGGCCTCCTCCCGCTCCGTGGTGGTCGTGATGGTGGCGTTGCTGTAGGGCGTGCCGGCGTAGTAGCTGTTGCGGTTTTCCTGGTAAGTGCGGTACTGAGCAGGGTCCGTAATGTAGGTGCGCACCTCCCGGTCGGTGTCGTCGTTTACCTGGCGCAGGGCGGCGTAGCGACCAGTGGTATCGGTGGTGTAGCGGGTGTTCACCTCGTTGAGGCGGCGGCCACGGGTGTAGTAAGTTTTCTCGACGCGGGTTACCACCACGGTATCGGTCAGGCGCAGGTCCTGGGCAATCCGGTCGGCGAGGCGGTCGGCTTCGGTGCGGTAGGCCGCCGTGTCGCCGTCAGCCGTAGCCGTGGCGTCGGTAGCCATCGTTTCGTCGCGCACCACCACGGCGGTGTCGGCGGAGGGAGTCGTGGCCGCATCGGCGGCGGCCTGTTTGTCGCGGTTGCAGGAGGATGCCACCAGTAGGCTGGCCGCCGCGGAAAGGAAAAGCAAGGACTTATTCATATGGGGAGAGGTTCAGTCAGAAATTTATCCTGACAAGGAAGATGGGGCGCTTACGCAGCCTGCCGCCCGGATGTTACCTGCGCCGTACGGAGCTATATAGCAATTATGGTTTATACGCAGTAACTTATTCAAGCTGAGCGCTTCTAAAAAAGCCGAAACCCTGAGGCAACGGCTGCGGAGCGCCGCGCATCTACCCGCTTGTCCTTCCACTTTCCCTACCTGCCTTCCATGAAACCAACTACCCTCCTTCGTTCCCTGGCCCTGGCGGCCCTTTGCAGTGCTGCGACTACTAGCGGAGTTTTGGCTCAGCAAACCCGCTCAGTCAGTGGATTCCAGACCATCCGGGCCAGCGGTGCCATCAACGTATTTCTGAAGCAGGGCGCCAGCACTGAGGTGAAAGTAGATGCCCCCGCGGAGCTGCTGGACCGCATCAAGACCGAAGTGCAGGGTTCTACGCTCAGCATTTATCGGGAGAAAGGCCTTTCTATGCTGCTCAGCAACCAGAAGGTAAACGTGTACATCACTTGCCCCACGCTCACGGGGGTTGAAGTCAGCGGGGCCAGCGACGTGAAAAGCACTACCCCCTTCACGGCCGACGAGTTTACCATCCGGGCCAGCGGCGCGTCCGACGTGACCATGACCATCAACGCCAAAACCCTGACGGCCACCGCCTCCGGAGCCAGCGACCTGCGCTTGACCGGCCGCGTGGAGCGCCAGCAGGTGCAAGTAAGTGGCAGCAGCGACTACCAGGGCTACAACCTGCAGAGCCGCACGGCCACGGTGCAGGCCAGCGGCGCCTCCGATGCGTACGTGGCCGTCACTGATGAGCTGTCCTCGCACGCCTCCGGCTCCAGCGACATTCATTACAAAGGCAAGCCGCGCGTAACCAAGTAGTCGGCTCGTTTCACTTCTTATAAGAACACCCAGCGGCAGCTCCTTGGTCAGGAGCTGCCGCCACTTTTACCGGCTACTCTCATGGAATTCACGTTCATTCCGTATGCTGCGCCGCGTTCAACCAGTAACTGTCATTCCGAGTGAAGCGAGGAATCTGGGTTAAGCCGTTGAAATGGTAGACCCGGATTCCTCGTTTCGCTCGGAATGACAGTTTAATGTCACTTACTCTTCTAGGCTGTGTGGACATTAACTTAACAGGCCGTTATGCCGAGCGGGAGCGAAGCATCTCGCTTGGCTGACGACTGCAACAACACTACGCGAGCTGCTTCGCTCCCGCTCGGCATGACCATCTTTCCTGAACTAAAAGCTGTTACTGTCCACACAGCCTAGTGCCGTTTAACTGATTGTGGGAACTACCGAAGAAGCGAGGTAGCGGCCGTGCTGAGGTGCACGAAGAGCAAAGCGTACTAGGCAGCGCTGCATTTCCTGGCTAGGTTGAAAGCCCACCAAAACACCCGGCGCTAACGCAAGCTCCGCCGAACCTTAGCCCCGCCGGCCGCCGTAGCACCCCGAAGCGGCAACTCGTTGTGCGCCCGCTGGCGCGGGGCGGGTTGTAGTTTTGCCACGGAACAGAGGGTAGCACCAGCACATGACACAGGTAGTTGAGGAGAAGGCTACGCCCCGGCAGGCGCGGTGGGCCATTGCGCTGTTTTTCTTTGTTTCGGGCTTTGGGTACTCCACCTGGGCCTCCCGGATTCCGGTGATTCAGCAACAGCTGCACCTGAGCGAGGCCCAATTGGGGGCTGTGCTGTTTGCCTTGCCGGCCGGTCTGATGCTGACTTTGCCCATCACGGCGGGGCTGCTCCAGCGCTTCAGCAGCCGGCAGGTGATGCTGGTGGGGGCCATCCTCTACAACGTAGCCCTGGCCCTGCTGGGGCTGGTGGAACACACCTGGCAGCTGGTGGGCCTGCTGTTTTGCTTCGGCTCCTCGCGCAACCTGCTCAACCTGTCCATGAATGCCCAGTCGGTGGGCGTGCAGGCCCGCTACGACACGTCCATTATTGCTACTTTCCACGGGGTCTGGAGCGTGGCTGGTTTTGCGGCAGCAGCCCTCGGCACCTTGCTTATTGGCCGGCAAGTACCGACCTCCCTGCACTTTGCCACCGTGGCAGTGCTGCTGACCGGGGTAGCCCTGTTCACGTATCGCCACAGCCTGGTGCTGCCGCCCGCTCCGGAAGCCCGCCGCAGTGGCTTTTCCTGGCCCGATAAAACCCTGCTGAAATTCGGTCTGATTGCCTTTGCCTCCATGGCCTGTGAGGGCACCATGTATGACTGGAGCGGCATCTACTTTCAGAAGGCGGTGCTGGTGCCCAAGGAATCGGCGGCCCTGGGCTTCACGATCTACATGGTAGCCATGACGGCCGGCCGTTTCAGCGGCGACCCGCTGGCCAACCGCTTCGGGGTGAAGTCCATTCTGCACTACAGCGGCCTGCTGATGCTGAGCGGGCTGCTGCTGGCGGCCCTGCTGCCGGTGCCACTGGCCGCCGGGCTGGGGTTTGCGCTGGTGGGCCTGGGCGTGTCGTGCGTTATTCCAATGGTGTTTGGCCTGGCCGGGCGCACGGCCGCGCTCAGCTCTGGCTCGGCCATTGCGGCGGTATCTATGGTGGGGTACGTGGGGTTTTTGCTGGTGCCGCCGGTGGTAGGCTTTATTGCCGAAGCAGCCGGGTTGCGGTGGTCGTTCGGACTAATGGCGGTGCTGGGTGCAGTAGTGGTGCTGCTGGTGCGCCGCCTGCCGGATTAGCGCTTCTTGCCGCTGTCATGCTGCGCTGCGCTACTGTCGCCCGGGTTGAATTCTTGAGGCTGCCCTAGATTCCTGCCTCCCGCCGGGAATGACAACATAAGCTACCCGTAGGAGGCTCAATCTCATGGGCTTTCTGCGTACCTTAGAGGTTCGGCGGCCGCGCCCGGGTGGGAAAAGCGGGCAGCTGAGGTCTGCTGATGAAGTATGTTTTTGCCTTTGTGCTGGGGTGGCTCCCGCTGCTGGTTGGGGCCGCGCCGTTGCTGGAGCCCCTGCAAATTGCCCGGCAGTTTGTGGCCCCCACCGGCTGGCCCGACATGAAAAGCTACCTCAGTGGCGAAGCCGCCGGCCAGGCCCGCCGCCAGAGCCTGGGCCAGCAGATTCCGGCTACCCTACAGCGCCGCTGCGAGCTGGTGCAGCAGGGCCCCGCCACGGCCGTAGTAGCGGTGGAGTTGCGCGACTCCGTGAGCCGCAACGACATTTACCTGCACTTTCGCCGCGACTCTACCACGGCCGCTACCCCTTGGAAATTGGCCGCCGTGCGCAGCCTGTCCATGACCCAGCTCGGGCCGCCCATGCTCAAGCTGCTCGCCGAAATGGCACCCGCGGAAGTAGCGCAGTACAACCAGAAGCACCCCGAGGCCAGCCACGAGTTTATGCTGGGCAACATTCGCCTGTGGGTGGGTTCCGATGAAACCATCCGCCAGCATTTCACCCGCAACCGACCTGCTTTTCAGCGCGCCCTTCGCCTAATTCAGAGCCGCCGCTACTTTGCAGCCCCCGCTGCCGATACGACTGGGGCCGGGGAGCAGGCCGCCAACGCCGATACGGCCGTGCTGGCCCTGCTCCGGCCCCTATATATCAGCCGGGTAACCCAGCGCACCCTGGGCTGCAGCACGTGCCTGGAATTCGTTATTGGGGGCGTGAAAAGTAACACGGTGGGCCTGCTTTACCAGCCGGAGGCTACGCACGTTCCGGCCATGAGCCCGGACCGGATTATCGTGATGAAACCGCTGGGCAATGGCTGGTACCTGTACAAAACCACTTAGGGCCACCAGCCGGTTGTACCTTCGCCCCAGGCCGCCGTTCCGGCCAGCTTTCCGCCCGTATGACCTCTTCCGTTGCCCACCGTCACTTTCTGCTTTACAAACCCTACGGCTACCTCAGCCAGTTTACCAGCGAGTTTCCGCGGGAGATGCGCAAGAAATTTCTCGGCGCCCTGCACGATTTCCCGGCCGGTACCATGGCCATTGGTCGCCTCGACGAGCCCAGCGAAGGCCTGTTGCTGCTCACGACCGATGGCCGGGTAAGTGAGCGAATCCGTCGCAAGGATGTGGAAAAGGAGTACTACGCCCAGGTTGATGGCTTGATTACCGATGAGGCCGTAGCCCAGCTCCAGACCGGCATCGGCATTGCCCACCGCAGCCAGGTGTACCACACGCTGCCGGCCCGCGTGCGGCGCCTGGAAACCGCGCCCGAGCTGCCGCCCCGCGGCCGCAACATTCGCTCCGACCGCCACGGCCCCACCAGCTGGGTTTCCATCATCGTCAGGGAAGGCAAATTTCGGCAGGTGCGCAAGATGACGGCCGCCGCCGGCTTTCCTACCCTGCGCCTAGTGCGCGTGCGGGTAGGAACCATCTGGCTCGGCAACCTGACTCCCGGGGAAGTGCGGGAAGTAGCCGACCTGGGCATCCCTACTGAGGATCAGCCTGAGTAACCGTATCGGCTACTTCCGGTGGGCGGTTTAAATCCGGGGCGGCACGCGAGGAGGCGCCCGGTGGGTAGGACCTTCACGGCCAAGTGCTTCGGGCGTTGCGGCGCTGCCTCGGCTACCGTATATTCCAGAAGTTTTCCCCGACTGAACCGGCCGCGGGAAAGAAATGCTTCTAGGATAAAGTATATTTGTGAGAACGGGCTCCTGCCTACGGTGCCGCCACTTCCGCGGGCGGGCTGAACCTGCCTTTTAGTAGGGCAGTTCGGCAACTGGCAAGGGGCGCTCCTCGGCCTGCTCCCACAATTAGGGGCAGCGGCAAGGCCCCGGTTTTTACGAGCCGTAGCCCTTCCTTACCCATCTTCTTGTTGCCCACGTATTTTGGGTAATAATGAAATTTATTAGCCGCGGCGCTAGTTATCATATGCTAGCCCGCAGCAAGTGCTTGGTCAGCTTCATCAGGGCCAGCTACTAGCTAGGAGTTCCTAGTGCGCTTACGCTTTCATCACCGATACCTCACACAAAACGACATACGCCATGGGCAGATCACAAGCCACTTTTGGAAAAAAGGAAAACGAGAAAAAACGACTGAAAAAGCGCAACGACAAAGCCGAGCGCAAGGAAGAGCGTCAGGCCAACGCCAAAAACGGCAGCAACCTGGACGAGATGCTGGCCTACGTAGATGAGGATGGCAACATCACCTCTACCCCGCCAGACCCGACTAAGAAGAAAAAGGAAATCAAGATTGAGGATATCACCTTGGGCGCGCGCAAGCAGGAGGAAGAAGATCCGGCCGACGCTATCCGCCAGGGCACGGTATCGTTTTTCAACGATTCCAAGGGCTACGGCTTCATCAAGGATCAGAAAACCCAGGAAAGCATTTTCGTGCACGCCAACGGGTTGATCAACCAGATCAAGGAGAACGACAAAGTATCCTTCGAGATTGAGATGGGCCAGAAGGGCCCGAACGCAGTACGCGTGCGTCTGGCCGTATAACTGCCACTGCATGCAGATACTGGTACGTATTCTGCCCGCCTTGCGCGGCGGCTTCGGGGCTGAGGAGCGCCTTTCCGTAGGCTTTACCTCGCGCTGAAGCCCGCCCCGCCGGACATGGGTAACCTGGTACGCAACACGCCACGCGGCGCCCGCTCTTTCGGAAAGAACGGGCGCCGCGTGGCGTTTCTAGGTATTGTTTTGCTACTCAGCACATAGTCCGTGCGGGCCTTGTGGCGGAGTTACCTCAGAGCAGCAGCACGTCGATGCGGTGGGCGTGCACCATTTGCTGGGTTTGTGACCAGGCAAACAGGGTAAAGAAGCCATCCTGGGAAGCTACCAGGGCCAGGGAGTCACGCTGGTCGTGCACGAACTGAGCGGCGGCCAGGTGGCGGGTGCCGCCGTTCTGGGCCGGGTGCAGGTAGCGGGCCGGGCTGTCTACCACGGGCTCCGTCAGCACCATCTTATCAACCGGCACGCTGGATTCGGCCCGGGATACTTTGGCCCCGAAGGCCAGCAGGTGGTAGTCGCGGGTGATGATGGTGGCCCCATCCACGGCCGTGAAACCGCCTACCACGTGAATGGCGCGCTGAATTTCCTCGCGCCACTGCCACTTGGCCTGCTCCCGCTGCCGCCCCTCGGCAATGCCCATGTACACGGGCAGCACCGGGTAGGTCATGGGTTGCACAATAGATTCCTGCCACTGAGTTGAGTTGGGCGGCACCACCAGCACCAGCCCGCCCCGCCCGTGGGCCCGCATGGCGGCGGCCAGCTCTACCAGCACGTTGTCGGTGGCGCCGGTGGCGGAGGGCAGGCCTTCGCCGGGCAGAAACATGCGTAGGGCGGGGCAGTCATCCACGGCTACGTTTTCCGCATCCACCAACTGCAGCTGGTCGCCGCGCAGGATGGCCACGTTCACGAACTTGCCGAACCCATCGGCGCGGCGGTGCTTTATCACCAGCAGGCCCGGCTCTACCACTTCCAGCACAAAGCACAGGGGCGGAATTTCGGTGGCCGTGCCCCACACGTACAGGCCCTCGGCATCATACCACACGCCCAGGTGAATGCCGGGCTGCTCCACAGCCGGGGCCAGCTTCAGCAGGTTGTAGGGCGTAAGGCGGCGCTTCCCGAACACTACCGGCTGCCCGGCCTGCGCAGGCTCCAGCAACGCCAAGGATATGCGGGGCGGGTGGCCTTCCTCGCGCCGCAAACTGGCCCAAAAGGCGGCGTCAATGATAACCTCTACCCACTGGGCGGGCGGGGGAGCCGATAAATGGGCAATATCCCAGGCATTGGCCGCCGCCCGGTGGCGGGCAAAGTGAGTTTCAACCATGGGGGCTACCATGCGGGCCGCCAAGTAAGTAGGTTCAGAAAGCATGAAAGGCAAGTACGGAGCTTTTGGGATAGGATGCTAGCAGGCCCGAGCGTTGCGCCCACACGCGAGCGAAACCGCCCAACGGACCCTGAAACGCCGGAGGGAAACAACCACCAAGGCGGCCCTATGGTTTAGCTTCTGAGCTCTGCGCTAGGGTTTGAAAGGTGTTTTCCAGAACTTTACGGCCGGGCCTGTAAACCGTGGTAGTAACTGGCTGCATAGGCCGTTTCACTTGGTTTAACTGCCACGCTCCTGGCGCCTGATTTCTGGTTATCCTTCCTATGAAATATACGTTTGCCGTTGCCTGCCTGGGCCTGGCCTTCGCTTCCTGCTCGCCGAAAATAGTGGTCCGTAGCACCCAGGCGGCAGCGCCAGTAGCCGTGCACGAGGGCTTTCTGGTAGTGAAGGAAACCGAGACGTTTGCCGCACCCGCCCAGGAGGTAGGCGACATCCAGATTCGGGATGCGGGCCTGACCCTGGATTGTGACTATGACAAGGTAGTGGAGCTGGCCGCCGAGAAAGCCCGGCAGATGGGCGCCAACGTGCTCCGGATTTATGACCACCGCCTACCCAGCCTCTACGGCAGCAGCTGCCACCGCATCCGGGCCAAGGCCTTGCGGATAGCCGACATTACCCCCTACGAAAAGGAAATTATTTGGCATCCGGCCCGCCGGCTAAAGCAGGCCGACTTTAAAGGCAGCACCGATAACCGCCCTTTCGCGGCTGCTACCAGCAGCAACATTCGCTACCATTACGCGGGCACTCCCTTGCAGGGCACAGTGCAGTTCACCATCGAAACCTACTTCGACTGCCAGGAATCTTACTTCAAGCCCACTTCCCAGGCGGCCTATACCCTGGCCCACGAGCAGGTACACTTTGATATTACCGAGCTGTACTCGCGGCGTCTGGCCAAGGCCCTTCAGGAGCAGGTAGCCAACACCCAGGAGCTGGAGCGCAAGCAGCAGGAAATTTACCGCCAGCTTATATCGGAAGCCCAGCTCCTACAGGATAAGTACGACAGCGAAGTGTACGCCGATAACGACAAGTTGCCCGCCTGGCAAACTAAAATAGCGCAGGACCTCACGGCCCTGGAACCCTACGCAGCCAAGCAGTTCACTATCAAGTTCAAGCTGTAAGCAGGGAAAAGACCTTCTGTCAGCTAGCCCATACCCCACGTTTTTAGTCGGCAAGCGCCTACCCAGTACAGTAAGAAAGGAACACGTTTAGGGAGCTTGTGGCGGAAGCCAGGCCAGTAGTGCCTAGGAGTGCAGGTCGGGCCCCAACCAGGTAGCTGGGACAGCACCGCGCGGCGGGTGCCACTTGCGCCACATCCGGCACGCCAGCACGAAGATGACCACGGCCAATGCCAGTACTACGGCCAGCCCCCACTTCAGAACCAGGGGCCACTGTCCAGGCACCGGCTGCACCTGTTTGGTTTGCAGGAAGTTTACCGAGAACGTCAGCAGCCGAAACGACCAGTATTCCAGGTATAGGAAGATGGTGGTGCAGAGCGCGAACAGGGCCGCTACCACTTGCTTGCGGCGGTACAGGGCGGCCACCAGAATCATAAAAAAAGCGTACATGCCCAGGCCAATAGCCACGCCGCCTACCCCTCCGGTCAGCAGAAAGGCGTACTTTTCCTCCCGCTCCCCGGCCACGGCCAGTACCGGCCAGAGCAGGCAGCCACCGGTCAGCAACCCTCGGATCAGCTTCTTCATCCCTTAAAGATAAAAAAGGCCCCAAGCCGCATCCAAGCTGCTCGGGGCCTTTTCTGTTACTTAGCTGGGCTATGCTCCGCCAACAGGCTAGATGGCGCCTCCGTCCAGTGAGGCCAAGTTCTGTTCCGCGGCCTCGGCCTCGGGGCTAGGTGGGGTAGCGGGCGTGCTGCTACGGCGTTTGCCCAGGTAGCCCAGCCCCACGGCAACCAGGGCGGCCCCGCCCAGCACTTTTTGGGTAGTGCTCAGGCGGCCTAAGCCAGAACCCTTGCCCAGCTTTTTCAGCGACTTAGCCGCGCCCCCGAACAGGGACTTTTTCTTGTCGGCTTTATTCTTCTTGACTTTGGTTTTATTCTTTTTCATGACGCATTCTGGAAAGTGAAAGAAACTGAGTAGCAAACGGAAAGGCCCGACGGAAGATGGTATTCGCAATCGGCTCCGGAAGGTTGTTGTGTAGCTGGGCGGGTCCAGGTAGCCCGCGCCCAACCCGCCGCCTGTTGACTACGCTACTTCATCGGTGGCCAGCGGCTTCCGACTGCCGGCGCCGTGCGACTTTCCGGCCTTGGAACTCTTGTGGCTTTTCCGAGGAGGCGCGGGCGTTACGGGCGAAGCAGCTACTTCGTCCTCATCTGCTGCCTCGGTAGCGGTGGTTTCTTGCGCTTCGCCCAGCCGGGGCCACTCAAACGTGGGGGGGTGCGGGGGCTTCTCGCCGCTACCCTTGCGCTGGTCCAGGTAAATGAGGCCGGCGGCCAGCAAGGCCACGCTGCCAGCCAGTTTCTGGCCCAGGCTTAGCTTGGCAATTTCATTGGTCACCTTCCGAAACTTGCGGATGGACAAGGCCGCCGCATCGAGCACGTCGTCTGGTACGGCATCCTTGATCTTGTCCTTTACCTTGTCCTTCTTCTTGGAGTGCTTTTTCTTGTGCTTAGCCATTGACATGCTGAATAGAGCCCACGGGTCCGGCTCCAGGCCGGCGGGCCGGCGGGTACCAGCCCATTCCCTACTCCGGTATTCGCAGGGGCCAGCCCGAAGGTTTCCGTATGCGCCTCATAATCAGGGCTACAGTTCTGCTTACGAGCAGCCGGAAGGAATACCCCTACCTGTCAGCGAAGGCACCATCCACGTTTTTCAGTCTACTGGAAAATAATGCCCCTACCCTCAAAAAAGGCTGAGGCGTAGTCAACTGGCCGTACGGGCGCCCCCTAAGTGCACTACCCTTAGCGCAGTTCTGCTTTCCTGCTTTGCCGTTACCAGTTGGCTCTGCCCGGCAAAGCTGTATTTTGCACTTCTTTGCCCCAGCTACCCTATTCTATGTTTTCAGTGTCAGTCCGGACATTTGTCAGTGGTATTATTCTCCTGCTATTCTCTGTTGCTGCCAAGGCCCAAACCAAGCCACCAGCCGAGGCGGAGCTCACCACCTTCTACGACCAGCTCAACGCCTACCGCACTGCCCGCTACCAGCCCCTGCCCGACCTGGAGGCGCTACAGCTGCCTTCCACCTTCTCGGGTGCCGATTTACGCGCCCTGCACCTGCAAGACCGCCACATCGTGCGCGTTGATTTGGTATACACCGCTTTTCGCCTGAACCCCACGTTCAATCAGCGTCAGCTCAACCTCAGCCGCATCCGCAACCTAGCGGCGGGCGTGCCGGGCCTGCTCCAGGATGAGTCCGTGACCTGGACGCTGGTAGAGCAAACCGGCTGCAACAGCCCCACCGAGTGCCAGCCGTTTTTCCACGGATTTGTGGTGTACGTGGCCCGGCACGCCACTGCCGCCACCTCCCGCGCCGACCTCGACAGCCTCACGCGCAAGCTGCGCATCCTGGAAAAGAAGCGCCCTAAAGCCGCTAAAAAGTCTCCGGGCAAAAAGGTGGCCTGCAACCTACCTATCAGCCGCTTTAGCAACCGCCAGATGGCCCGCAGCCTGCGCCGCTACTACCACTGCTCCCAGCGCGACGTCCAACTGGTGAAGTTTGACCTAACGGTAGCCGCCGATGGCACTATTAAAACCGTGAAAGTGCTACCCTCCGCCCGGCCCGTATGCACGGCCGAGTTGGAAGAAGCCATCCGGCGGAGCGTGGCGTTTAATTCAGGCTTCCCGGTGGCGGGCAAGATGTTTCCGTTTAGCGCCAAAGGCGTAGTGCGCCTGCCCATCGGGCCCTTGCAACTGCTAGGCGAAGCAGACATGGGCTTCACCACCTTCGCCCTCCCCGATTCGGCGGCCCGGCTCTACCGCGTCTTCCTGAAAAAGAAGAACAAGCAGCACAAAAACGACTACTGCGAAGCGCGCATCACGAAAGCCGGCGAGTTGCTGGCCGCTTCGGATACCGCCGCCGTTGAGCTGCCTCTGCCACCCGATGCAGGCGTAGTAACCCGCGTGATGCAGCGCCACCCCGAGTGGAGCAAGGAGGTAGTAGTTACCGACGCCACCGGCAGCATGTTCCCCTACACCTACGACCTGCTGGCCTGGCTGCAGCTCAGCGCCCTCGAAGAACCCAAAACCTTTGTGTTCTTCAACGACGGTAACGACCAGCCCGACAAAGACAAGCGCGTGGGCAAAACCGGCGGCTTCCACCATGTAAAAACCGACAGCTACGAGGCCATCAAAAACAAGCTGATTGAAACCATGAAGGCCGGCGGGGGCGGCGACGCGCCCGAAAACGACGCCGAAGCCTTGCTCTACGCCCAGCAGCTTGCCGGCCCCGATGCCTCCCCCGACCTCATCCTGATTGCCGACAACTACACCTTCCCCCGCGACGCCAAGCTCCTCAAAAACACCACGGCCCAGGTCCGTATCATCCTCTGCGGCGTCCACGACTACATCAACCCCAAGTACCTGGCCCTGGCCCGCAAGCACGGCTTCACCCTGCACACCATCGAGGGCGACATTGAGAACCTAAGCAAACTGCTGGAAGGCGAAACCATTACCATCCAGGGCCAGCAGTACCAAGTGACCAAGGACGGGTTCAAGCTGATGCAGAAGACGTGAAGTCCATTCTCTTACCTTGCACTGCATGTAATCTTAGTAGTCTAACTCAGATAGCATCGCTACGTACCACGCTAAACTGCCCGTCTGACCCCGCTGTTATAAGCTGCTCTAAACTAGTGATGCTAAGTAGCAGACTTACTTGAAGTACTATAGAGGTTATGATACATCAACTTTGGCTACTAATACATTATCTATACCGAGTACATTTGTGCATCCTGTAGCAACACCATCTATTAATATTCTACAATAGAAATCTCATTTTTTTAGAAAGTAGCTCATTTCAAGAATTTAAGTTCACCTTAATGTGTTAATAATGGATGTCAGACAAGAAAGCATGAATAATATAATCAAGAAACTTTCTTACTTAAAAACAGAAATCACTTTAGCAGGATCCCTCAACCTAACTAGCTCAAATATTTATGCAGAAAATTTTTACCGAGACTTTCTCAATCTACTTGGCTACAGTTATATAAACACTAATTTCTCCCAACAAAACGCAGCACACATTGATTTAGTAGATCATAATAAGAAACAAGCAATACAGGTAACATCAGAAAATACAAATACAAAAATATCTGAATCAATAAATGGCTTTTACAAAAACGACGAGTACAAAGATTACAACCTAAAAATATTACTTATATCGAAAGAAGCTAAAGATTATAAAACCGATTTCACAGATGGCGGCAACTTTAATTTTGATCACACAAAAGATGTGATCGACATAACAAGATTGACAGCTATAATTAACAACGAAGAAACCCCTAAATTAATACAACTATCAAATTTTCTAACACAAGAAATAATACCACCCAGAACTGAGACTGAATGCAATGAAGTAGAAACAATAATGACCCTCATTGCTTATCTAAGTAATGACAGCAATAGAGAGTTCATTCAAAGAAAGGAGGTTGCAGATCCTGAAAAAAAGATCTACAATAGATTCTCTGAACACTCATCTTTTCTTATAGAGAGATATCAAAACCTAGCACCTGTATATTACAAGACTCTAGAGCTAGGCAGAGCGAACATGGACTCAATCCAAGCAACCATTATATCAAGTTACTTACAGGATGAAAGCGACGAAATGCTTACTAAGCACAATAATAACCCCAAAGCTGCATTAAGAGAATTAGTTAATTATTTCGCAGATAAGTTATCAAAAAACGGATTCGCAAGTTATGATAAACAAGCAATACATTTCTACTTATTAGATGAAATGATAAAATGCAACGTCTTTCCAATGACATAGCCATGCTAATTTCAAAAGATGAAAATTTCCGCACCTCATCGGTTTACATAGCATCATTGATACTAAAGCATTTTAACAAAAAGAAGACAAATAAGTTAAACATATTTGACATTGCCCAAGAACTTAAAAAGCATAATATTGTAAAATACAGACAAATTATATCAGGCCTATTCTTCTTGTACACTACTGGAATAATAGATTTTTGGCAGTGGTAAAATAGCAGGTGAATGTTATCTTGATGGATGCTTCAGACGACTCTCACCTGCCAGAAGTGCGGCAGCACGGCCCTGCGCAAGAACAGCAGCCTGAAAGGCCAGCCGAAGTACCAATGTACGGCCTGCCGCTACCAGGCCGTGTTCACGCCC